>NZ_MTQF01000001.1:0-332978 GCF_001975985.1 [Flexibacter] sp. ATCC 35103
TTTATAGATAAATTCAGTTAATTATTCTTTTAAATTATATTATTAAAGATTATTAATCTTTAAACAAATATAATAATGCAGGAAAACAGATAAATATTCTTTTGTGACCGAAGATGATTGACTTGGAGTTTCCCAGAGCGCTTTAAAAACTCGAAAAAGAAAACAATATCATTTATATTTGCCAAAAATTAAGACAGACATAGCAATGAATTTGATAGAAAATTTAAAATGGCGCTACGCCACAAAAGCTTATAATAACATTAAAGTAACAGAAGAGAAGATCGATCAGATCTTAGAGGCTATAAATCTTTCAGCATCTTCTTGTGGTCTGCAATCTTACCGTGTTTTTGTTGTAAGCAATCCGGAAATTCAAAAAAAATTAGGTGCTGATTCGTATAATGGACAGATTAGCTCTTGCTCTCATTTGTTGGTTTTTGCCGCATTCAATGATATGTCTTCGACTTACATTGACGATTATATGGCAATGACAGAAAAGCAAAGAGGTCTTGACGCCGGTGCCTTATCAGGATTTAAAAATGGACTACATTCCTATTTTAGCGCTATTAATGCAGAACAAAAAGCCAATTGGGCGGCCAAACAGGCTTATATTGCACTAGGAACGGCACTTATTGCTGCGGCAGAATTGAAAGTGGATGCCACTCCTATTGAAGGATTTAATGCCGCCACTATCGATGCCGTTTTGGGTTTGAAAGAAAAAGGACTGCATTCTACAGTTATCCTTGCTTTAGGATATCGTGATTCGGAAAAAGACTATATGGCAGCTACGAAAAAAGTTCGTTTACCTATAGATGAAATGATAACTAAAGTTTACTAATAAAAATTTAAAACAATACTAGATTTTGCTGCTGTTAGAATTTTAAAAAAGGAATTCGGAAATAACAAACGTGTCCGAAGTCTCCCGACTTCGGACAGCTGGGTTTCCCTCATTTAATGTGTTTCCGAATTCCTACGGTATTTGCATTAATGTTTTGGCTTCAATTTATTTTAGGAACCAAATTTTCAATCATCCACTCTCTAATGGTTGTAGTTCTTGAAGCAGCCTCTGTTCTTGGCTCTGAGTCATATAAACCATTACCAATTGCCGTCAACATTTCTGTTAAAGAGATTGCAAATGCTTCGCTTGTATGATGTTTTTCCAACAGCGTTCTTATATAACTCTCTTTTGAAATCTCCATAAAGTGAATAGGCTTTCCTGTTAATATACTCATTTGTCTTGCAATCTCATTATAGCTAATATCTTCCGGAACAAAAACTGTAACTCCTTCAACGCCAGTCCAGGTATTATCCGTCAAAAATTCTACAGCTTTTGATGCGATATCTTTTACGGCGATTTGCGGTGATTTATAATTTCCGTCCATTGGCAAAGAAAATACTCCCTGTTGTTTTAGAGATGCCATTTGATACAAAAGGGTTTCAAAAAATACCGGACAGCGCAATGCCCTTACTGATGCTCCGCATTGGCTAATTATATCTTCCCCTTTGTGCAGAGCTGTGACAAGACCTGCCTGCAAATTGCTTTCTTTACCGCCGCTGGATAAATAAACGACTCTTTTTGTACCCGCATTTTTAATTGATTTTGAAGCTACTTTTGCAAAATCTTCATAATAGCCATTTACATCTTGCTGGGTATTGCTTTGAGGTACACAAAAATAAAGAGTATCGCAGCCACGTAGTGCCTCTGTAAATTCATATTCGTTGAGCAAAGAACCTGTGGCAACTTCTACTTTTTCTAAAATATCAGCTGGTATTTTTTGAGGATCCCTTAAAAAAATTTTAACCCTTTGCCCCTGCTCTACTAATTGTCGAAGAATTATTGAACCTGTATTTCCTGTTGGCGTTGTTACTAAAATCATAATTGAACTTTTCTATGTTTGTTGAAGTGCAAAGATGATAAGAGCATATTTTGTAAACGTTGTCCTATGTTCACATTTTTAGATCTTTGATTTTAATCTGCTTAATGTTTGAGGAGTAAGTCCCAGGTAAGATGCAACCATTTTATTCGATAGCCTCGTGAGCAATTTTGTTTGATTTGTTAAAACCCAACGGACTTTTTCTACCGCATCCAGACCTTGAAAACAATATATACGTTCCTGGGATTTTATGTAGGCTAATTCTAAAATCTGTCTGTAAATAAACCCAAACTGCGGAACGATGTCTACCAAATGAAAGTAATCTTCGCGGTTTATCACTAATAGTTCCGAAGGTTCAATAGTCTGCATAAATTCAAATGAAGGTTGTTGATTGATTAAACTGGAGAGTGCAGTTCCTAAGGAATCTTCAAAATGAAAATATCTTGTTGACTCTTCCCCTTCTTTATTAATGTTAAATAGTCGGATACAGCCTTTATTGACAAAGTAGAAATTATTACAGATTTCACCCTCTTTCAAAAGAAATTCGTTTCTTTTAGTTTTCCTAAATTTAAAATACGAGTAAATATAAGAAAGTGTCTTATCGTCAATTTCAGTTCTTGATTTAAAATATTTTTCTAATTGTTTATACACATTAAATATTTTTAGGTTTCATTAAAAGCAGTGAACCGCAAAGTTACAGATTGTCTCGATTTCAACAGTAAAGTATATTTCATTAAAATTATTCCAGCTATAAATAATTTTCTGCCTCGTAAAAACGATCAATTCCCTTGGCGTCTTCAAATTTTAAGGCTATATAAACACGCCAAAAATGAATATCTTTGAAGTTTACCGACTTAGATGATGATAATACCAAAATACAAAAGAAACATTAATCGTATTTTACCATTTGGTTTAATATGGCTGGTATTTAGTTTAATTTATACGATCCTTGAGCGAGGGCTCTTAGGCGACCTAAACTTTTACCCTTCATCTGGTAATCAATATGTTTTTAGCAGAAATATTATAGTGATTCCGCTGTTGGCTACTATATTTGGAACAATAATAGGTATACTTGAAATCCTTTACTTTAATAAATGGTTTATTCGGATTAGCTTCACTAAAAAAATTTTATACAAATCTTCGATTTACCTGCTCATCATTATCTTCCTTCTGATAATCATATTCCTGACAACCGCTAATGAAATTCCTGCTGCAATTTCCAGTAAGGGCTTTTGGCTTTTACTGTTAGACTTTTTTACGGACTATTCGTTTCTGGGAATCCTAACCTATATTGCCAGCATTATTCTAATGACCCAGTTCTACACTGAGGTAAGTGAAAGTATGGGAACAGGTCTTCTCAGTAATTTTTTCCTCGGAAAATACAATAAACCTGTCGAAGAAGACAGAATATTTATGTTTCTGGACATGAAATCATCTACGACGATTGCCGAAAAGTTAGGACATGTCGTATATTTTGAAATGCTTCAACAGTATTTTTCAGATCTGAGTGGTCCTGTAATTGACTGTGCGGGAGAAATATATCAGTATGCGGGAGACGAAATGATTATATCCTGGAGATTAGAAAAAGGAGTAAAAGACAATACTTGTATACGGTGCTTTTTTGGTATGAAAGAATCCTTAATGGATAAATCAATTGTCTATAAAGAAAAATATGGCTTAGTTCCGCAATTTAAAGCCGGAATACATTGCGGAAAAGTTACAACTGGAGAAATAGGTGTCTTAAAAAAAGAAATCATATTTACCGGTGATGTACTTAACACAACAGCACGAATTGAAGGTCTATGTAACAATTATAATGTAGATATTTTAGTATCTGACTCAGTTATTGAGAAGCTTAACCTTAGTCCTAACTACAAAATAGAATCAGTAGGAAAAAACACTTTGAGGGGTAAAGACATACAATTTGAATTATTTACATTGTATCCCATATAATCCAGAGAAAATAAATATCAGTAAGCAATATGAGTTTTGAAAGGTTTTCTCTAAAACATAAAACAGGATCAATCCGCTACACGACATTCAAACCAAATTGTTTAAGCTATATAAAGACATGTTCTACCAGACGCCAATCTCTTTAAATCGTCGATAAAATTTATAGAAATTTGTACAGTTGAGGTCACAAAATTAAAATCCCATTTTTAACGAGATGGGATTTTTTTTTTATCTTTGAAATGCAGGATTTTTAATTCAAATGGCTTTATCTTTGAGCCTCTAGAAAATCAATATTCATTATGGAACAGAAAATACATCAGGGTAAAAACGTAAAGCGCTTCAGAGAAATGCTTAACATAAAGCAAGAAGCATTAGCTTATGATCTGGGAAATGACTGGAATCAGAAGAAAATTTCTATGCTGGAGCAGAAAGATGTTATTGAAGACAATCTGTTGAAACAAATTTCGGCTGTATTAAAAATTCCTGTTGAAGCTTTTCAAAATTTTGATGAAGAACATGCTGTGAATTTAATTTCGTGTAGTTTCTCAGATAATGCAATGTTCAATAATAAAATTGAAACTTTTAACAACAATCCTATTGAGGAAATTAAAAAACTTCATGAAGAAAAAATCGCTTTATTTGAACGTATGTTGAAAGAGAAAGATGAAATGATGGTGAGGCTTGAGAAATTGATTGGTAAATAATTTTTTATAGAAGATATATAATTTAAAAAAGAGACTTTTTGAGTCTCTTTTTTGTTTTAGAATATTGTTTACGGGTGCGAAGTCAGGAGACATTAGCTCAGCTTTTCATAAGAGGTCTTCGAAAAGTAGGGATTTTTTTTCATCACAGATTATTTAATTCACATAATATTCTATCTCGCCTCTTGAATTAGCCTATTTTTTTCAACTAAAAAAAATGTTATTTCAAAAACCAGTATTTATACTTACTAATTTATGCAACTTAATAGATAAGTTTGATAACAACAAATAAGTTAATAAATTATGGTTTTCCGTAAAGAAGCAAGAAATTAAATACTAATATTTGTTTTTATTGTTTAAGTTCAATTAAAAACATTCAAAATCATATGGCAAAAAGTAGAGGTTTCTCGATTTATCTATTAAAAGATATATTTACTCCCGAAAATGCATTGAAAGATGGCCACAATCTACAATTATTAGCAGAAGAGAATACAAATCTTCCTGATAATTCGATCATGTATTTATCTGATACTCCAATAAGCCCTCCATGGTGGAAAAATTACTGGGGAATACATAAAGACTTATATCAAATGCAAAAAGGAAGCTTAATCTTTCTTCCTATAGATAACAACTGGATAGTACTGACATTTGGTAGTACTTATCATCAACTAAAAGATAATTCCTATCATTATGATTTTGGATTAAAAACAACATTAAATGCACTTGATCCTGACAAAATTAAATCTACCGATATTTTGCAGCCTGAAAATGCAAAAAGACAAAGGGTACAGAGTCCAACGGCCTCAAGTCTAAATTTCTTTGACATCAGACATGATGAAAATATAATAAAAAAATTAACAGGTGCTGTAAAATCAGAATATATTGATTTATTTCGAAATGCAACTGGCGCTAGTAGTCTTCGAATTTCTTCAAAATTACCACCAGAAGAAATTACAAATTTATGTAAAGAAATTATTGAAATATATAATAAAACTGATTTTATTCAATCTTTTCCAGATATTCAAAATATAGTTCCCGTTAGAGATCCAGACAAAATCAATCAACTTAATCAAAACCTACTAAAAGCTTTTGAAAACGCTCCTCTGGAGCTTGTACTATCGATTCCCGAAATCATCGATTATTTAACATCTTTTAAAATTAAATTCAATGGTGCTGGCAAAACCAATTCTGATTATAATGATGTATATATAGCTGATTATAGAGCCTACCTTGAAGAACGCAACATAAATGAAATTAATGATGTTAATATCTTTTATAATCACCATATGTCTATTATTGATGAAAATGGTGTCCAAATTAAACAATTTAGCATCTATAAATGTTTTCTATATGACTGCGAAATCGACGGCATAACTTACCATTTAACAGAAGGAGAATGGTATTTAATTGATAAAGAATATATCAAAAAATTAGAAAACACTCTTAATCCTTACTTTTTAGATTCACATTCATTCTTACATCCTTGTGATTCTCAACGGGAGGATAATTATAATGAATCTGTAAAAAATGCTAACACAAATGTAATCTGTTTAGATAAAAAAAACATTTCAGTTACTGGACAAACCCAAATAGAACCTTGCGATTTAATTACTATCCTTGGAAATAAAGTAAACTTAATTCATATAAAGATTTCAACTCGTTCTTCAAGTCTCAGCCATCTATTCAATCAAGGAGTAAATTCAATTGAATTGCTTAGAATGGAAGAAGAATCAAAAGAAAAATTAAAAGCACTTGTTAACGATATTAACTTTGATAATTTAATAGATAAAGGAGAATTCAGTGTAACTTATGGAATTATCACTAAGAAGGATCCTATTGGCAAATCAAGTAAACTGCCTATATTTTCTCGTATAAGTTTACTTAGAGCGGTTAACTCTTTAAAATTAATGAATATTACTTGTTCAATATATTTTATCTACGATAATGTAGATCGAAAAAAAATTAATATAGAGAAAGAATAGGACTCTTGCAACAAAATCCTTTAATAAGCATCCAAATTCAAATTGTTAGGATTATACATTAATTATCTTAGTGCTGTAAATAAATTAAATTATACAAATATGATGGGGATTATAGTTAAGTTTTCAGAATTCTATGCAAAACCTGCTCCTATTGACTCAATTTCGCTCTTAAAATCCATACCAAAAGAAGAGTTAATCGCTACAATTTCAGCCATTAATGCACACTTGAATCCTATAACAAGTTCACATCTTGACGACTCTAGAAAAACTCAAATTAAATGCATAAGGGTGATTTTTCTAGATACTGAAAACTCTCTCCGAAATTCTTTTTGCACTCAAATTCTTAGCAGGTATTCTCAATTTCCTAAACAATACGCTCTATTTACCAGGAGCGCCTGTCTTTATGCTCTTCAAGAAATAATAGCAAACAATAGTTTTGCGCCAGAAACTCCTGAATATAATTTTGATCTACGTGAAAGAATTTTTAAATATCTATTGTGCGTAAATGAAAGAATTCAAGCACAGAACGACAATTTTAACGAAAACGATCATGCCCAGCTTGGAGAGAAATTTTTTGAATATTTTGCATTTAAACTATTACCTTTCAATCAGTATAATTATACCTTCAATTCAATAAATTCACTTTACAAATCTTGGACTCTTTTTAAAAATTTAAAAAACAATTCGTTTTTTGAACCTCATATTACTAATTACCTTAAAGAGCAGTTTAACGTTGAAGACATGGAAGATTTCTTCAAAAAGCAGATGTATACTTATTTTGGAAGTTACGATCGTAAATTACAATTAAATTATATAAATATTCGACCAGAAGAGACTGAGCAAATAAAAATTCTTGATAAATTAAGCCAGCGGAATAATTTTCCCCTTCCGAATGATAATGATCTAAATATTTTCAATTTTTTAGAAATTAAGAAAAGTCCACTTTATCGTAATTATAAAAAAGACGGTAAAGATCATATTACTTATGTAATGCTTGATAGTGATTTTTTTTTAGATAAATTATATGCCCTTTTCATTAATGATTTTTGGTTTGATTATTTGCAACCAAAAGATATTTGCACCCGTAATGATTGGGGGAGTTTTATTGGGACGGATTTCTTTGAACCTTTCATTGAAAATATATTTAAAGAAGCATTCCACAACCATAATAGAATTATTTTCAGGTCAACAGATCAGTTAAAGTTTACTTTACCGCGAACAACAGAAACAGAATATGCTGATTTTTACATTCGAGACAAATCCAACATAATTTTAGCTGAGGCAAAAAGTAACTTTTTACCAGCAAACAATGGTTTAAAAACGGTAAAAGATATTAATGACTACAGTAATTTAAGAATGGATGATTTCTATAAAAATTATGGATTAAAACAACTTGCTTTAAAAACAGTTATCAAATTTCATCAATACAAGACTTTTATTGAAGACGATCAAAATGTATTATCAAAAAAAATCACAATATTTCCCGTACTTATCGTAAACGACCCCATTTTAAGTTCAGGAACTGTAGCATTAGCTTTTAGATTGAAATTTATAGAATATTTAAAAGACAATAATTTTGAGATTGAAAATTCAATACATCGAATTATGCCTTTAGCAATTATTAACATAACTGAATTACAGCAAATGGAACAAAGCCTTCATGATCGTGAAGAAAATATTTTTAACTTTCTTCGTTATTTATTTTCCATAACTAATCCTGCAAGAATAGCTTTTGAAGGCAATTTCATTGTATTGCGTACTTTTGAACAGGTACTTGGCAAGCATATAAAAAATAAATTGATAGCTCAAAGAGTAATTAACTTAAAGAAATGGTTTAAAAAATAAATTTCTAACAGCAGCTTAGTATTATAGAGAGTTCAGAACTGAGTTTTTTTAGTCTTTAAAATAAAACCCTATAGCAATGATTTGTAATCCGTGCCGCAGAATATATCTTGACATATTAAAAAAAGAAAATCCATTTTTTATTAATATAGGAAAGTTCACGGAAAGAATTTCCGCGCTATAGTTTGTACGTAATAATCTCATTTCAACAACATTCTTTCAGTAATTATTTTATTTGAGGAAGTCTCAATTCCGGTAACTTCGGCATATTTTACATTTGGTAGCCAAAAAGAACCTCCTTCAATGCGCACAAATATTTTTTCTACTTGTATTTTTTTCTGATTCACGCTTACAAAAACATGATATTTTTGATCTGAATTTATCTTTTTCAAGGTAAAAGGCAACTTTTTATACGATACAAATTGGAGTTCAAACTCTTCATTATCTAAAGTTTTACTTTCTAGTCCATATGCGAATTTGCGCTGCATATAATTAAAGTCTTTCTTCTCCCCTTTCTCAGCATATCGAATCCAATAGGCTTTTATGGGATTGCTTTTGTCTATTTTTCCGTTTTCCTGGTAGTTTATGGCATAAATAGCGGTATTTATGTTAGGATCACGCTGAATATAAAATAGCATATTATCTATATTTTTTGGCGTTGGAAAATGCAATGGCGATGGATTTTTGGATTGTGCCAATAGATTGCCGGAAATTATATTTACTAAGATCGTTATAACGATTAGTGATTTTGTAAAATATTTAAATGATAATTTATTCATAAACGAAATATTTATATTCTAATTTGAAACTGTTGGGTGTAATTATTTTAACACATAGAAACATAGATACGGGACGCTTAAAAAAGGCGTTTCACTTGTTTAAACAAACATAGTTGGTTATGTGTTAAAACTAAATTTCTTTTTGTTTTCTTCTTTTATATATAAAATCTATCCCGAGGCTTCGAGCAATGTCATTAAGTTAAGCTTTTAGAAAATAAAATTATTGCAAATCAAATCCGTTCTATCCGCGTTTTTACGAAGTAAATCTGTTTTATCAGCGTCAAAATTAGACGCTGATTTTACTGATTAGCAAAAGCGAAAACGCTGATAAAAACGGATTTTCTAATTGCTTTCTTGATTGAACAGTTAAATAATTTTATAGTTTTTCCCTTAACTTAATAACATTGGGCTTCAGGACTATGTGTTGAATAGAAAAGCTACGAATTGGACTTAACCGGTTATTTAGATACTAATTTGATTCGACTACATTCTGTTTTTGGTTGGTTTTAAAAACCCAATATTTAATCAGTGGATAATTAAAACCATAAGAAACAAAACTGTCCGTGATTAATCTTCCGATTCTGTAATCGATTTGAAATGATTTTTGTAAAATAAGCGTACCAAATGATTTCAAGGAAATGCTTCCCAATACCACCAATGCAAATCTAAAAAGCTGACTATTGATACGGCTCCTATAACCGGATTGATTTTTAAATACCCAAAATCTATTGATGCTGAAATTGACAATTGCACCAACGCTTCCTGAGATTAAAATAGAAAAGGTAAAATGCAGTTTAAATACTTCTGTCAATAGAATCATTAATCCATAATCAGTAATGCCGCCTAAAAATGCCGCCACTTGTGCTTGTAGAAAAGTTAAAACAGATTTTTTCCGGAACATCAGTCTTGGTTTTTATCTCTTAAATCGCCTAATTTCAAAAGCTTTAAGCTATCTATAACATTGATTATAAATAATACAATAGAGATTAAACCAGCCAAATAGGCAATTGATCCCTGAAACAAAACTTCAATAATTAAAATTAAAGCAATAATAAATCGAAGCTCCGTAGGACCAACAAAGCCGGAATCGATACTGTATTCATTTGTAATTTTATAGCGTAACTGACTAATAATGATAGAACAGCCATATAATGCGACAAAAGCAAAGGCTATTATTTGTGTGCCATTTTTAGCATAAATATAATAGCCAAAACCTATTAGTACAATACCTATCCAGTCGGCAATAATATCGAGGGCAAAACCGTACCAACGACGCGGAATATTTCTATAATAAGCCAATCTTCCGTCTAGTGAATCGCCTAACCAATTTACAGCCAAGCCAATAATACCTAAAAGCAAATACCAATTTGTAAAATAAGTTCCTAAAACAAAAGCCAGAAAAACCAATCCCGAACCAAGCGTACCAATTAAAGTGAGTACGTTTGGCGAAATGAATTTAGGCACCTTTGGAAGCAAAAACACAATCGTTGACTGTTCTGCTCTTTTTAAAATATTAGTTCGCTTACGGTCAGAGAATGTTCTTTGTACAATTGTATTTTTATTTTCAAATTGTGTTTCCTTTTCCATTAATAGCGTAATATTTGCAAGCCTGATAATATAGCCAGTTCTACTTTTGCAATTCTAAATTTTATTTTTCTATGCCCATTTTTAAAAAAATCTGTGGTACGTTTTAGCTTACCTGATCTAACCAGATAACTAAATGCGAGGATAATCAGCATATTATTTAACAATACCCGCAAAACGTTGATAAAAAACCGTTGGGCTGTTCTCATTTTTAGGAGCATATTTTCCTGCTATAATCGGAATGTAAATCACCCTTCTTCTACTCTCTTCGCCACGAATAGAGGATTCTGCCACTCTATGCCACAAACGGCCATCATGAATAGTTAAATCTCCAGCTTCAGGATTGATCGAAACTTCTTTTGGATCAGGTTTATTATCTAAAAAGTATTTTTTACGAAAAAGCATTTGATAAATACCTTGCTTGTGCGTACCCGGAATGATTTTAAGTCCGCCATTTTCTGGTTTTAAAGTGCTTAAGTGAATCCCCACATTTAGCATCGGGTTTAATTTTGCACCATAAAAAATATCTCTTAAACCATCTGTATGCCAACCCATTTTAGTAAACTTACTTTCTGGCCCGTTGATATAATGGTTAAAAACCATTCCGTCTTTTTCTTCAGTTCCTAATCTTGCGCCCTCACCTGCCAATGGCAATAAACCATTAAATCTAGGATCCAGTAAAAGACCGCTTAAGGTTTGATGATGTTGATTGATAAAAGCAAAACGTTGTACAATTGGAGAACCATCCAGATCTTTTCCGTATTTTATGGGAACACCGTTTACTTTTTGAAGGTCATTTTCAATCCAATTTTGCTGCACTTGTTTCGAGGCATCAATGATGGATGAAACAGTTTCGGGATTTATAAATTTTTTGAAATGGATGAAGCCATGTTCGTTAAAAAACGCAATTTGCTCATTAGTTAATTGCTCAGTAAGGGTAAAGGTTTTATAAGAAGATACCATGATAATATAGATTTAATAAATGAAATAATATAGTTTGAAATTTTATCTAAAAGACTGCAACAACAGCAACAACAAAACATTAGCATGTTGGCGTGCATTCGGTTTTCAGATAAATTAAACATATTTTCTCTTTTATTTGACATACTCTATAGAATTAGTAGAATTTAATACAAACTTAATATAATTTTTCTTTTTACAAAGAATATTTTTTTATTTATTTTTCGAAAAAATTAAATTTTATAAATCCCGGCTGCGGTTTTTTCGATAAATCCCTTTGGTAGTATGCGATTGGCGTAAACCGAAATAATATTGGTAAACCCCGGAATAACTTCTGATTTTTTGCTGAACATGGCTTTTATGGCCATTTTAGCCACTTCATCAGGTTGCATATTAAACTTTTCGGCCATTTTGCTTAAAGCATTTAAACCTGCTCTTGCGGCAAAACCAGTATCAACCGGACCCGGACTAAAACAGGTTACAGAAACTGAAGTTTGGGCAAGTTCGAAACGCAAGGCACGCGTAAACGATAAAACAAAAGCCTTTGTAGCCGAATAAACTGCCAGCGTAGGTACAGCCTGATAAGCAGCAGTACTTGAAATATTTAAAATGTAGGCTTGTTTTTGTTGTGAAAGTATGGGAACTAATAAATGCGAAAGTTCTACCACTACATTCATGTTCAGTTGCATCATGCCAAGCTGATCACTTAGAGAAGACTGACTAAAATTGCCCCAAACGCCATAACCGGCATTATTAACTAAAATCCCAACCGGATAGCTATTCATTTTTATCCAATCGATTACTTTTAACGATGCATCATTTGTCGAAAGATCAATTGCTAAAATAGCCGCATTGATTCCGTATTTAGTTTGAAGATCATTAGATAGTACTTTTAATTCGGCAGAACTTCTTGCAACAAGCAATAATGGATAACCTTGTTTAGCCAATTCATAAGCAATAGATTTTCCTATGCCTTTGCTGGCTCCGGTTATTAAGGCATATGGTTTCGTTTTTTCGCTCATTTTATTCATTTAATAAATCAAATATAAAGATTAAAGCTATTATTATTTTCTAAAATTATTTCCTCTAGCTTCAATATCTTTTAGACAATGCATCAAACAGCCTCCATATTTATAGAGATATGGCTTATCCATTCTTATTCGAGGTCTATCAGATTCTGGATCTAAATTTTTATAACTAAAATTTTCAAAATTTAAAATGTAATCACCAGCTAAATCATCATAGCTTAAAACTGTAAAATCTGAAAGATTTAATCGTTTTAAAAATTCAACTAAATCTATCTCTTCTAAATCATCTAAATCAGTATTTAATCCTTCATATTCTCCAAGTTTACTAATTTTCTTATCTACATTTAAAATGAATTTTGTATCAATATAAAAATTAAATAACTCGTCAAGTGTCATTCCCTCTTTACATATATTTTGCAAACTTTCAACCGCACCACGTGTTTCATCCTTATATGGGATTATTAAGTAACCATCTTCGTAAAAATGTGGTATTTTATTATCAATTTCTATTTTTTCATCTGCGAAAATAAGAGTAATATGTTGCCCCATTTTTGATCAATTGTTTAAAAGATTAGTTATTGAGTAAAACGAAAATACTCCATTTTTTTATTAACTACATTTATTTCACTCTGTTAAATTTAAGTTCTTAATTTACTTCTTTAAAAATATATGAGATGATACAATTGTTATTTTTTTTATGGCAATACATTTTCATAATATTATTAATATATTTATATATGAGAAATTTTTACTTGTTAACATATTTATTACTTTTTTCCTCCATCACAATTTTTGGGCAGGTTCTAAAAGAAAGAGATAGTATTTATCAGGATACTGTCAAAAACATACACTTTAATTATAAGCAGCTTATTATTCCCGTGGTTTTAATAGGTTACGGTTTTTGGGGTGCTGAAAGCGGACAGATCAAAAGTTTCAATTTTCAAATTCGTGATGAACTAACTGAAAACATAGATCGCAAAGTAACCATTGATGATTTTACCAGATATGTTCCGGCGGTATCAGTTTATGCACTAAATGCTTTTGGAGTAAAAGGCAAGAATAATATGAGAGACCGTTCTGTAATTTTAGCCACTTCTACTATTTTCACTGTTGTAACAGTTTTTGGATTGAAATCAATAACCAATGTAGAGCGGCCAGACGGAACTTCAAATGATTCTTTCCCATCAGGACATACTGCTATTGCTTTTGCCGGAGCCGAATTTCTTTATCAGGAATACAAGGATAAATCAATATGGTATGGTGTTGCAGGTTATGCAATTGCAACAGGAACTGGAATTTTTAGAATGTATAATAACAGGCACTGGCTTACCGATGTAGCCGCCGGAGCCGGAATAGGAATTCTGAGTACTAAAGCCGCATATTGGCTGAACCCTTATATTAACCGAAAATTATTTGGCAAAAATGCTGAAAAAAAATCTACTTCATTTTTAACTCCTTCTTATAACGGGAGAGAATTCCTGATTTGTTATTCTAAAACATTTTAATAAAAAGGTGATGTAATAATTTCATGGTTTGATTACTAAATCAATGCCGTAGGGATAAATTCTGTATTAATCCTGAATTCTTATGTTTTGTAACATACTTTAATTTATTGTTATTTAGAGATCTTAATTAAGACTAAATCTAAATAATTATATTATTTTTGCGGCTCTTATAAACACCCACAATTTAAATTTTATGCACAAATTTTTATACTGTTTTCTGGTAACTCTACTGGTAAGCACAACTACTGTTTTTGCCCAATCTACGGGCGTCATTTCCGGACAAGTGAAACTTGTTGACGGACAGCCATTTGCATCTACTTCTGTTTCTATAGTTGAATTAAATCGCTCAACTCTTACCGATATAAACGGAAATTATAGTTTTAAAAACATTCCTCCTGCAACGTATCATATAAAGATTCAGGCATTAGGTGCTGCTGAAAAAGAAATCGAAACAACTGTAACTTCAGGAGAAA
Source organism: [Flexibacter] sp. ATCC 35103 (assembly GCF_001975985.1). GTDB lineage: Bacteria > Bacteroidota > Bacteroidia > Flavobacteriales > Flavobacteriaceae > Flavobacterium. The sequence continues at coordinate 14,679 of NZ_MTQF01000001.1, forward strand.
CTGTAATAGTTGATTATCAATTGCCAGAAGAAAACGTAATGGCTTTGCAGGAAGTAACAGTTTCTGGTGCTGTTAACAGATTTTCTAAAAAAGAAAGTAAATATGTTGCCCGTTTGCCTCTTAAAAATCTTGAAAATCCACAAGTTTATAATACTGTATCTAAAGAAGTTATCATAGAGCAATCTGCAGTTGATCTTGGAAGTATTTCTAAGAATGTTCCTGGTGCCGGGATTCCAATGACTGCAAATCAGGGACGCGTAACGTTTCGTTCCCGTGGTTTTGAAACAGAACCAAATGCCAGAAATGGTGTGGCAGGTGCAGCTTTCTCCTCAATCGATCCGGCAAACCTGGAGCGTGTTGAAGCTATCAAAGGACCTTCGGCAACTTTGTTTGGAGCAAGTGTGGCCAGCAGTTATGGTGGTGTATACAACCGTGTAACTAAAAAACCTTACAATGATTTTGGCGGAGAAGTTGCCTATTCCGGAGGAAGTTATAATTTTAACCGTCTTACCGTAGATGTAAATACTCCTGTAAATGATGATAAAACCGCATTATTCAGACTTAATGGAGCTACAACACAACAAAAAAGTTTTCAGGATCTTGGTTTTACTAAAAATATTAGCATCGCGCCTAGTTTCTCTTACCAAATTACAGATAAACTTTCGTTATTGCTTGATGTAGAATTTGGTCAGGAACAAGGAACTTCTGTAGTGCGTTTCAATCCATATAATAAAAGTAATACAACGAGATCTATTGTTGATATTGCCTTTCCTTACGAAAGAACTTTCATGAGTAATGATTTGGTTTACAACACACAAATGTTGAACATCTTCGGGCAAATTAATTATAAAATTTCTGAAGAATGGACTTCTCAAACCATTTTCTCGAGAGCACGTTCTACTATCGACGGAAATATTACAGCAATTAATGCATTAAGCGATACTACAGCACGTGTACAGGTAATTTCTGGTAATACCAATTTTATCGCTACAGATCTTCAACAGAATTTTATTGGTGATTTTAAAATAGGAAAGTTTAGAAACCGTATGGTTATCGGCTTGGATTACTATAATAATTACAACGATTTTGACCGATTAACAATCAATACTGATACTTTTGATTTCGTAAATCCTCCTGCAAATTCCGGAACAAACCTGCAAATTGTAAATGCAATGGCTCAGGCAGGAAAAGGTACATTACGTAAAGAAAAAAACAGGGATAATACTTATGCCGCTTATGTATCTGATGTTTTTAATATAACAGACCGATTATTGGCCATGGCAAGTTTACGTGTAGATCGCTACGAATATCTTGGTGTTTACAACATTGCAACAGGTGTTACTGCTGGCGGACTTGGTGCTAATGGTACTTCTGCAGGTCCATACAACCAAACGTCACTTTCACAAAAAATGGGTTTAGTATATGAATTAAGCAAAGATCATTTATCATTGTTTTCGAACTACATGAATGGTTTCCTGAATAAAAGTGGACAAGCTCTTGATGGAACTGCATTTAAACCGGAACATGCCAACCAGTTAGAGTTTGGTGTAAAAGGAGATGTTTTTGAGCACCGTCTTGTAGGAACATTAAGCTACTACGATATTCAGGTTGCAAATTCATTAAGACAAGATCCTACAGATCCTACCTATTCTATTCAGGATGGTACACAGCGAAGCAAAGGTTTTGAAGCAGAGTTTACTGCAAATCCATTTTCGGGACTAAATATCATTGCTGGTTACGCTTATAATGATAGTAAATATACAAAAGCAGACGCGACGGTAAATGGCTTACGCCCTGCCCTTTCAGGTCCAGCAAATACTGTAAACTTATGGTTAAGCTATCGTGTACCGGAAGGTAAATTTGAAGGATTTGGTGCCGGATTTGGTGGTAATTACGGAAGCATGTCTTACGTTATTAATACACAAACAACCAAAGTTACAATCCCGGAATATAAAATGCTGGATGCTGCTTTATATTACGATCAGCCAAAATACAGAATTAGCTTTAAAGTGAATAACCTTACCAGCGAAAAAGCATGGAATGTGAGACTTACTCCTCAAGCTCCTGCTCAATTTATTGGTAGTTTTGCATTGAAATTCTAAGTCAATTTTAAAGAATATATATCCGATGAAAAACAAACTGTTAATCAAAATCTTTTTTAGTTTTTGTCTCTATTTCGTTAGTCCAAAAGTGATGGCAAGCGCTTACTGGATAGATATAAAAGGCTCCAATAAAATCAATGAACCTGTAAACATTGAATTATGTTATGGCAGCATGGATGAATATGGTGTACGACACAGAGATACCGGAAAAGAACTTCAGTTAGCAGGAGATTTTCAAATTCGAATTTTTGATGCTAAAGGCAATGAGCAGGAATTAAAACTTGTGCTTCAAAAAGATTCCTGGCTTGCCGTTTTTACTCCAAAAAGCGAAGGACAATATCGTATTATCGGTATTAATGATAAACATCCTGTTGTAGATCGTTCTGCTTCAGGAGGCGAAAACATTTTACCTATTGATTATATTGCAGCTGTATACAAGGTAGGCAACTTTAAAACATCAGATATTAATCCGGTTCAAAAGCTTGATCTTATAACAATTTCTGAGAATGGAAAGGTAACAGTTAAGGCTTTTCTTGATGGAAAAGCATCAAAATCGGGTACAAAACTTCGTGTTTTTAATCCTGAAAACTGGGAGAAAGAACTGGTTCTTAACAAAGATGGTGAAGCAGTTTTCTACCCTACAATGAAAGGATTATACATCATTCGTCAGGATTGGAATGAGCCTGTTTCAGGAATTTACAAAAATATTAATTACTCCAGCAAACGTCATCGCTGCAATTACTATTTACTGCATCAGTAAGCATTTGTAATCACTTTTTTGATAACATTATTATGAATTAAACCAGCAGAATTTTTCCTTATATCTGAAATACAAAACTCATATGAAAACTTTACTGACTTCTCTATTTTTAGTATTAATAATTATTCCTTCGTTTGGTCAAAGTCAGAAATTAAAAATAACGACCGGCAAAACGGTACTATACGCTGAGTTTACAGATAGCGAAACCACAAAAGACTTTATTAAAATGCTGCCTTTAACATTAAACATGAATGATCTTAGCGGAAGAGAAAAATACAGTGGAATTTCAAGAGAATTATCCAAAAACGGAAGCGTAAAAACATCCTTTCAAAAGGGAGATATATCCTATTGGCTTGAAGGAGGAATTGCTGTATTCTATAATCAGGATGATCATGAAGTAAAAGCAGGGTTAATTGTTTTGGCTAAAATTGAAAAAGGAATTGAAATTTTTAAAGAATCAGATTCCATGCAGGTTAAATTTGAATTTATTCAAAAATAAGCATAAAGCCTCCTTACTTTTACTGGAGGCTTTTTATTGTTATTTATTTAAAGAAGATCAATCTTATTTAAGGGAATTAAATCTCTATTAAAGATTTGAATAATTGAAATTTCTAAAAGTTACATTTCCTTCTCCTATGGAGCAAAGTGCGATTCTAAGCCCTAGAAAACCACTTAAAGCGTTATGATTATAAGAGGATACTTCGGCCGAATTTTCAATCTTAAGCCATTGCTTTCCATCAAGACTGTAAAACATATCTAAATTATTTTTAATATTTTTCAGTCGAAGGAATACATGTCTTTTATGTACTTTTTTTTCTGTCTCAAACTGCCATCCCCTTAGATTGGCCAGAATATTTTCTTTATCTGCCAAAATACCTGAATAATAACTGTTATTATAAAAAAGAACAAGGCCGCCAATTGCATCACCTTCTATTTCCATTTCAACTTCAGCCGTGTAAGAATGCCCGGACGGTACACAAACCATCGGCGAACTGTCTCCTACACCATGTCCTTTGCCTTTAATAATTATACTGTTATCTGTAATTTTAAAACGGGAATGATCTACTCCTCCAAAAAATTTCCAATAAGGCTTTAATTCAGAGGTTGAAAAGTTATCACTTTGTGAAAAGCGTTCTACTGCAGTACCTTTTGGCTTGACAATAGGTTTATCCGTTTGTATTTTATCAGGAACTTTATACCAGCCATCCTTTGTCCATTCAACAGGCTGTAAAAGTGTCTGGCGTCCCAAATTATAGTATCCTTTCTCATAAGCATGAAACATCATCCACCATTTACCATTATAGTCCTCAAAAACAGTGCTGTGTCCTTTAGACCACCATCTTTCATCACTGTTTTGAGTTCTCATTACGGGGTTATAAGGCGAATTTTCCCAAGGGCCAAATGGTGTTTTAGAACGTGCAGAAATAACCATATGACTAGTTGAAGGACCTGCAGTTCCCCCTTCTGCAACAGTCAGATAGTAATATTCTCCTCTTTTAAAAAGTTTTGGTCCCTCCATACAGAAACATTCAATTGACCATTCTCTAGGAATAGCCCAGCCATCGTAAGAATGCTTAACTTCTCCAACTGTTTTAAGTCCGTCTTTTGATAAACCAATATAATCCCCATTACTAAAATACAGATAACGGTCGCCTTTGTCATCTGTAATGTGCCCAGGGTCAATATTACCAATTTTAAGATCTATAGGATCACTCCATGGACCACTTATATTATCAGCACTTACTACAAAATTCGTTTTATTTGCAGGAAAATAAATATAATATTTATCATTGTATTTTACAAGATCAGGAGCCCACACATCACCCACATATTTATGTAGTGCACTCGTAACAGGTGTCCAGTTAATTAAATCCTGTGAATGCCAGATAGTAAGCCCTGGATAATAATCAAAAGAGGAATGCACTACATAATAATCTTTACCTTCCCTCAACAAACTCGGATCAGGATAATCCCCTCCAAAGATTGGATTTTGATACGTTGGTTTGTTAGCTAAAGCTTCAGGCTGGTTTTGTCCATTCATAGTAGAGACCAAAAGCATAATTATAAATAGTTGTAGTGTATTTCGTGGCATTATTTTAAAAAATTAGAGTACAATAAAATATAAATATACAATTTCAAATAATACTTATGGTCTTTTTAACTACAAGATCTGGAATTTTATAAAAATCTATTTTTTCTATTTAAAAAATGAATAGTACCATTTATAACTTGTATAAACTAATTCGTTGAAAGGTTGATTTACTTTATAGACATTTAAGTTGATTATCAGCCATATCCTGCATATGAAACACACCAAATCCCAGAATTGGCATTTAAACACCATTGTTTCATTTTATATTGTTCATTTTATCGTGATTTAAAATTTTCTTCTGCAAATTTCCAAACTAATTATGAATGTGCTCTTATATGAATTACCGTATCTCTTACCAATATTACTTAATTTAGCATTTACCCTTACGGTACATACAAACCAATTGAGAATAAAAATGTGAAATAATTATTTTACAAATCCATTAAAAAATCCGCCAATATCTTTAAATCATTCATAAAATGGTTTGCAAATTTTAAGCCTTTTAGAATCGATACATCTGCTTTTTAAAATTTGAACTATTACATAAAAAAGCCGGGATAGTATTACCCCGGCAATTAAAGCATACTTTAAATCATTATATAACAGGAAGACTTCCTCCGTCTATTGCATAAATAGAACCTGTTAGATAAGATGCCCTTGGTGAAACCAAAAAGCCAACAAGATCTGCAACCTCTTCAGGTTCAGCCATTCTTCCCATAGGTACACCACCAACCTGCTTCATTAATTCCTTTTCGGCATCTTCACTTTTAATTCCCGATGAAAGAGCAAAATCTTCAACAAATTTTAACATTGGCGGAGTTTTTGTAGCGCCTGGTGCAACCGTAATTACGCGTATTCCATCTCCAGCAACTTCGGTAGACAATGCTTTGCTGTAGCTGTTTAATGCTGCTTTAGAAACGGCGTAAGCCAGATTAAGATTCCATAATGCCTGTTTTCCTGCAACAGAAGAAATGTGTATAATTACACCGTTTTTCTTTTCCTGCATTTTAGGCAGTAAAGTTCTGTCTAGACGAATTGCCGAAATCAGATTCAGCTCCAGCTCATTCTCCCAATCCAAATCAGTTAATGCTTTGTAGCCTCCACCCGGTGTTGTAAGTCCGCCAACATTATTAATAAGAATGTCAATAGTACCAAATTTTTCAGAAATTTCTTCTTCCAGTTTCAAAACATCGTCAGCAGCAGTAAGATCAGCAGCAATAAAATGAGCCGTAGAGTTTTCTGATTCTGGTTTATTCCTTGCAGTAACAATTACGACTGCTCCTGCCTGGTAGAGACGTTCAGCAATAGCTTTTCCAATTCCTTTTGTACCGCCTGTAACCAAGGCGATTTTACCTTCTAATTCGGTATTGTAATTTAATTTTGATTTCATTTCCATTTTAAAATATTTTTAATAAAATTCAAAACTATATAGTTTTTACTATACTTTTGTTATCAATTACCTTTAGGAAAGTTACTATTTATGGATAACAATGTTTGCATAGAAACCAGCAAAGAAAATATGCTGGCATTAAAAGATTCTCTCGAATTGCTTAGCGGAAAATGGAAAGTCTGTATACTTTTGAGTTTATACATACATGGAAGTCAAAGATTCAAAGACTTACTTGCCAATTCTGTAGGTGGTATTTCTCCTAAAGTTCTGTCTAAAGAATTACAGGATCTGGAAAACAATTTACTTATTACAAGAACAGTAAATAATACCAAGCCAGTTACAGTTTCTTACACACTGACTAAACATGCCGCTGAAACGCAGCCTGTTATAAATGCTTTAATTACATTTGGGAAAAAACACAGAACTAAAATTATAGCAAAATAAATTTGTATTGCGCTTTAACACAATACTGTACTTTATTAATAATTAGCAACCTAAAATAATTAGGACGCTTATTAGAAGTTAAAAACTGAAAAGCCCATTTCTAACGAAATGGGCTTTTTTTCCTATTATTTATAAGTATTTAAACTTTATAATATCCTATTTTAAAGTTTGAATAAGGCATTATACCATTACAGCATTAATGTGATTTGTTTTCCTGATTTTCTCTACTCCCCTTTCTTTCATTAGCGCTACTGCATCGAGCATTTTTATTAAATGAATATAAGGCGTTGTCAGGTCAGTGTGAGGATCTCCGGCATGTGGAGACAATGAAAGCTCCAGGATTAAACATAGAAATAATTGAAATTCTTCGAGCGTTTTTTTATTAAATGCTTTTCGAAATACCATAAAAGGATTTTCATATTCTTCCCTGGTTAGCGACGAAAGATGAAAAACCGTTTCGCAGCGCAAAGAGGCTTTCACTTTCCATTTTTTGCTTTTGTATTGCAGGCAGTAACAAATTTTAAGAAAAGAGTTGATCGCAGTATACAAGATAAAAACATTCGAAGGATTCTCTTGTTTACATACTTTTGTTTTATAGCTGTACGTTACCACTTCGCTTAAATTCTGTTTATAATAATCAAGATCTGCAAAGTCAAAAAAGGCATCAATTGCCTTAAATGGATTTCCAGTTACAAAGCTTGCCCAAAAACCAGTGTCGAACGATATTTTATTCTTTTTCATACTCAGGGAGATTTAAAATTCATAAGCGAAATTCCGTTCTTTAAAAAAGATAAACTATTCTAAAAACAGCTATATTATCTTACAGAATAGATGTTTTACGAGATATTTTTTTATCTTTGAAATTCATGCTTTTTAATCGAAATGGCTTTATCTTTGAGCCTTTGCAAAAATTGATATTCATTATGGAACAGAAAATACATCAGGGAAGAAACGTAAAACGTTTCAGAGAAATGCTTAACATAAAACAGGAAGCATTAGCTTATGATCTGGGAAATGACTGGAACCAGAAGAAAATTTCTATGCTCGAGCAGAAAGATGTAATTGAAGACAATCTGTTGAAACAAATTTCAGCAGTATTAAAAATTCCAGTGGAAGCTTTTCAGAATTTTGATGAAGAGCAAGCCATAAATGTTATTTCTAATACTTTTGATAATGGAGCATTTTTTAATACAGGTCATAGTGCAACATTTAATGTTAATCCGATCGAAAAATTGATACAACTTCATGAAGAAAAAATCGCTTTATATGAGCGTATGTTGAAGGAAAAAGATGAAATGATGGTGAGGCTTGAAAAATTGATTACTAAATAATTATTTTTAAAAATATATAGATAAAAAAAAGAGACTTTTGAAGTCTCTTTTTTTATAACATTATTTTACCAGTTTTAATAAATGGTAATCCATACGGTTTCATTTTTTTAAAATTTCTTTAAAATTACAATATAGAATACTCCGCATATCTTCTAAACTTATATTTTTAATAGTTGCTAATTTAATAACCACTTTATCAATTTCAAGCGTGCTAAAAGGTTTTTTGTCTATAAGAATAAATGGAGAATCAGATTCAAGTAGCAATCTTTCATTGGGTATGTTTTCAATAATCTTTTGTCCCAAACTAGATGTTACCATTGCATAGTTTATTGAAAAATAAGCGCCATTTGACAATGCAGTATTTAAATTTTTTATGCTTCCTGAATACCAGTGCAAAATATAACTACTGTTAAATTCATTCCCTATTATTGAAATTACCTCATTAGCACTTCCTCTTGAATGGACAGTCAATATTTTTCCACCTAAATTATTACATCTTAATATTAATTCTTCGAAAAATTTAGTTTGCAAGACTTTAGAATTTTTACCTACTTTAAAATCTAAGCCTACTTCTCCAATATATCTAGCTTGAGGCAATAACAGCCACATTTCTGGTATATACTTTTGATACTGTTCAATTAATTCAGGGTGAAAACCTAACGCAGGTTTGATGTATTTTGAGTTTATTTTACTAGATAGCTTCTCATATAAAACAGGTAAATTTGTTACAGCTATTGTGTAAATTTTCTTTTTTTCTATCTCCGCTACGGTGTAATCAAAACTATTTAATAAATCTAAATGACAGTGCGTATCAAATAAAAAATCATTCATTTTGTAAATCTAAAAAATTACCTAATTCTACCATTCCTCTATCATATAAAGCACTATATTGATCTAGTTTTTCATCAATTTGTCCTGCAATTTGAATAGAAAATTTATTATTAATTGTTTTTCTATAGTCCTGTAATCCAATTTTAAAGGACTTCAACTCAATTTGTGCCTTTTTTTCTTTATAATTGTTATCTCTATAATGTGATTTATCTTGGTTATAAGCTTTAAGAATAGATGCCCTTCTAATTGTACAAGGTAAACAAGTTCCGCAATGAAAAGGTTTGGATTCTTTTTGATATCTACCTTGGTCTGGATGTGAACAGGACATAGTAAAATTATAATTTTCTTTAATGAAATTTGAATTGGAACAATTACTCAGCATTTCTCCTTTTGTTGAAAATTGATAAGGGTTTTTAAGGGTTATTCTTATTCCTAAATTTGTCAATAATGTTTGTAATAATTTCATATAATATGGATGAGTAGTTCTTGTGCTGCTACTTCCTAATCTTGTATTTGTCAAAGGAATGTTTAATGAAATTAAACCATTCTCAGGAATAAATAACTCAATATCTTTTTTGCAACAAGAAGCTAAAATTATAGCATGGGCAAAAAACATGAACGAACGTGTCCTTGTGCTATCCTCAACCCCCTTTAAAGGAGCTGCATGAAAATTGAAAAATTCATTTCCTGTTAATCCATATTCAACTTTTAACAACTCATTTATTTTATCCTGAAATGGCTTTACTCCCTTACCTCCACCATAATGGCCTACAAATCCTATATTTCTACTATGAGTAAGCAAATCGATTGCACCAATGAACGAATCTAATCCTCCCGATAACATACAAAAAGCATCGGGGTTAAATTTTCTATCTTTATATTTAGTATCTATAGTGTTTAATATTTTATTTTCTGTTTCATTTAAATTCCTTTCTCTGAATTCAAACTTCCAAATATCTCCACTTAAATAAGAAATCATATTTTCTAGAAGTGCTTTATTATTATTCCATTTTTCAACATTTAAAACGGGAATAAATAATTTAAATCCTCTAGTCCAATTGTCAATATAATCAGTCCTAGAAACTTTTCTATCAGCAAAATAAACCATTAGAGAAATGTAAAATAAATCCAGAGCTTCAGTTTGGAAAAAATTGGGCATTTTATATAATAATCGTAATGATTTATAGAATGTATGATGATAATCCTCTTTAGAAGCCAGATCTATATTAAAATCTGGATTACTAATAGTAAATGTATCTTTAGAATTAAGTTTAAAAATTATATTTTTCATATCATATTTTCCATTATAGTGTAACATTGATTGTATAAGCTTTCAACTTCATTTTTTTTAAAACTCATCTTTTCGAAATCTTTTCCTTTAAAAGCAATATCAACTTTAGCATTAATATAGTCTTTAATTTCTTCCTCAATTTTAATTGCTTGTGCTGAATTTACAAAAGCAGTTTCAATTCTACTACCTAGATCATTAATAATTCTTTCATAGAGATAACATTCAATATATTTTGGAACTATAAAATTTAATGTTGAATTGTCAATTTTATCAATTTCTAAGTTTCCTTTCTCTAATAATTCATATAATAGCTCCATTGTGACTATTAAGGCTTTTCTCGCAATGGAATCTTCCTTAGTAATTGGGGATGGTGCTAAATAATTAATTAACTCACTTAGAACATCTTTTGCAGATTTATCAGTAGAATCAATTTTATATTTTTCCAATGTTTCTCTAAAACCCTCTGATGAAACATTATTAATAAATTGACCTATACTTATTACAGTAGCAATTCCAGATTTAGCTGTCTTAGAAGCAGACTTGGCCCCTCCATATGCTTTAACATAGTTCGATAATGCTTTGTTTACAGTAGATTTACCTGAAGCTATTTTAGACATTGAAGTTTTAGCAGTTTGCCAACTTACATTCTTATCGCTAACCTTATTTTCCCCTTGTGGTTGTTCATCATTATTTTCTTGTTCATCATTATTTTCTTGATTATCTTTTTCATCATTATTTTCATTTTCATCAAAATCATTTGGAAGCAATGGATTTCCTTGAGAATTACCGTTAGAATAGCCACTATACATACTTGATGTTCCCATAATATTTTTTATTTTAATTCTTGTTCAATTGATGATTTTAATGAAGTGTTATCATTTTTCCACTTCTCTGCGAGCTCTTTAATTTCATTTAACTTATTACTTGCTTTAGCAAACTCTGCAATTCTTGGTATGAATGATATTTTAATCTTATTTGCTGGTAAGCTGCTTAAATGTGATACTACTTCAGAAAATAGAATTTCTTTTGTAGAACCCCATTCTATGTATGCTGTAAACAACTTCGCATCAATATCACTTGACACTTCAATATTTGAAAATAAAGTTTTTAAAATTTCTAGAGATTCGAACTCATTTATATTTGATTCTTTTTTTATAGCTTCTTTACGCGATATGTCAGATTTTGATAGTAATTGTGTTAAAGCACTTTCAGCTTCTATACTTATTGTAGTTGTTGATTTAATAATATTATTTTGCAAACTTTCTCTAGAAAAATAATAATAAGGCTGTAAATCTATGTTTGTTAATTTAGGTTCTATACTTAACCAATTTAAAAACCATTCATCATCTTTCCATATTTTTAGCTTCTTAACCGAACTCCATTCGTCTTTTTCTACAAATTCTAACTCTTTTGGCTTTCCATTTTCATTTGCTTGTAATTCACCTATTTGCTTAAATACAGTTTCTTTAAAATATTCAATTAGCATTATTTTTGCCAAAGCTTTTTTGTCTAATTCAACACCTTTAAACTTTGCCATTTTTAAACGCATTGAGTGGGAATTTAAAAACCTTTTACAATGCCTAGGATTTCCATTTAAACTTTTAGATAAAACAGAAGATAATTGTTTTGATAAAGATATTGTCTCCTTTATTTTTTCTTCATCCAAAGTAGCAAATTCATTTTTTATTAAATCAAATGTAATTTCAAAGCTTAAAAAATTTTGTTTTCTCTGTTTTTTGATAAACTGAATAATTTGGGAATAATCTTCTTTGAAAAGGTCCTGAAAGAATAGACAAGTAATATAAAATTCAACTTCATTTATTCCCAACTGAGGTATTTTTATTGGATATTGTATCATTTTTTCTAAATATTCCTTTCCTATATCAATCTGATTACCTTTGACCTCTGGAAATCTTTTTCTAACTGCGTACATAACTTGTCTTTCATCTGCACCAATAATAAAAGATGTTCCTTTAGTAAATAAAAAGAGCCGAATTGCTTCTAATGTTTCTAATATAGTATCATGATTGCATCTATCTAATTCATCAATAAATACAACAAGTTTTTTAGTTCCAGTTTCCTTTAGTAATTCTTCAAAATCATTTCTAAACTCTCGTAAATTTTTTCTAACCTCTTCTTTTTTAAATGTATTTTCTAATATTTTTTTTATACCATCATGTTTGACTTCACTACCTAATGCTTTAGTTTTACTGAGAACATTTTGAATAGTTAAATCTGCTATAGTACCAATACCTCCTGTTAATATAAAATCAGTTCCATACTTTATACCTTTACTTGCAATATCAAGGTAATCAAGATTTTTAAAAAGTTTTTTTAATATAGATTTTGCTTTTTCGCTGTTTTTTTTATTTTCTTTTATTTTATCAAGAATACTCCCTAACAAAGCTGTTTTAGCATCTTCATAATCTTCAAATAACCAGCCATTAAATTTTAGACACAAATAGTCATCTTTTTTTTCGTAGTCTTTTAAAATCATTTCGACCAAACTTGATTTTCCACTTCCCCAATCTCCATAAACTCCAATTGTGCATGGAGATAACTCATCATTTTCAATAATATCTTTTGTAATTTCAATTAAATAATCAAAATCTAATAGATCTATATTAGTCTCACTATCCTTCCACATATTTTAATTTATTTTAAAAATTTAAAATCGCTTTATTTGTAAAAAAAGCTTTACTAACAAATATATTGATTATTTAATATCTTCCACAAGTAAAAACACCTGTTCTACTAATTAGAGAAATCTACTCGCCTCCAACGTTAAATTATGATGTAAATATTCTAAAAATATTTAATTAATTTTATTTCTCACTTGAGATAAGTTTAATTTACTAATAAGCAGAATGCAAAATGATTCAGCACAAAAAATATATTACAAAAAATCAGCACTTTGTCCCGCAGTTTTTCCAGCGTTTTTTCTCTTATGAAAATAATGGAAAAACAATTGGTATGTTTAATATGAAATTGAATACTTTCAAAAACCAGGTACCGATTTATTCACAACTCAGCTGTGATTACTTTTATGATCGGGACGGAAATCTGGAAAATTGGCTTTCACAGCACGAAGCTAATTCCGCTCCAATCTTCAAAGAAATGTGGGAAAAAGAAAAACTGCCGATTGCTCAAAGTAAGGATCATTCTAAAATGTTGCATTTCATGGTTGTTTTGGATCTTCGAAATCCTATACATTTCAAAATTCTAAATAATTTTGAGCAAAAACTTCCCAACACAAAATCTAAAATCAGTGAAGGCAATGTTTCAACCAATATGCTATCTGGATTAAAAGAACATCAAACTTATCAGGGAAAACATGACTCACTCAAATCCGCAGAACTACTGGCTTCTGATCTTTTGGATCTAAAATACAAACTCATTAAAAATACAACTTCTAACCCCTTTATTATTTCAGATAATCCCCTAGTCCTCTACAATCAGTTTTTAGAAAAAAGAAATTGGAAGATCTGCAGCCAGAGAGATTTTGGACTAAAAGGATTACAGCTGTTCTTGCCACTGAACGATTCGTATATGTTAGCTGTATATGATACCAATATTTATAAACTCGGAAATAAAAAAGAACAGGTAGTAAACATAAATGATAAAAACAGTATTGACCAACTTAATCTTCTGCAGTTTCTTAATTCTGAAACTACCGTTAACTTCAATCATAGAGCGTCAGAACATTATATAAACACACTTTATGAAAGATCTAAAAAACATAAAAAAGCAAACGATGTCTTTATTAACGTGCACAAAATGGATGTTCCCAAAGGATTTGATAAACTTACCTCGCAGATGATCGAAATGGGAGTTTCAGACATAAATATCAAACTATCTCTGCATAAATTAAATTTTATCTCAAAATCTTCCTTTGTCAAACTAAAATCGCTTGAAGATCAGTACAGAAAAAATGTAAAATTCAAAGGTTATACTTACCAAGTTTATACAATTACACCAATTATTGAAAAGTCATAATAACTAAAAAATCCGAACTATAATATAAAATAAAAAACTCATAAAAGTAATTTCAACCGAAATCTCTTTTACTTTTGCCCAATGTTAGAAATTCTTTACCAAGACCAATATATTATAGCCATTAATAAACCTAGCGGGTTGTTGGTTCATAAATCATTTTATGCGCGCGATGCAAAAGTGTATGCCATTCAGGAATTAAGAAATCAAATTGGGCAACACGTTTATCCTGTTCACAGGTTAGACCGCAAAACATCTGGTGTTTTGTTATTTGCGCTCGATAAAGAGGTTTTAAAAATTATGAATGATCGTTTTGCCATTCGCGAAGTCGAAAAAAAATATTTAGCCATTTTACGTGGCTGGTCACCAGATGAGCTTACGATTGATTATGATTTAACGAATGATGATGACGTTACACAAAATGCAATAACTCACTTTCATCGTTTGCAAAATGCCGAAGTTGCTTTAGAATTCAACAATAAACCCACTTCACGATATTGTTTGGTAGAAGCGATTCCTGAAACCGGACGTATGCATCAATTACGAAAACATTTTAAACATATTTTTCATCCCATTTTAGGAAGTCGGCCACATGGCTGCAACAAACAAAATAAATTATGGCTGGAGAATTTCGACCTTAAAGGAATGATGCTTCATGCACATCAGTTAGTTTTTAATCATCCCATAAACAACGAACAATTAATCCTGAATGCAAAGATCAATGAAGAGTTTAGCAGAGTTGGCACTATCCTTAATCTGGATTTGAGTAAGTATCAATAGAATTTTCAATTTATCGGAAATAACTTTTTTGTCATAGAAATTTAATCTGATTTCTTTAAATATTCTATAAAACCCTATCGCGCGGATTTATAATCTGTGCCCGCAAAGTATATCTTAACACATTTAAAAAAGGCATTGAAAATCAACTATATGTTGACAATCAATGCCTTTTAATGAATACCATTAGTTAGCTACTTACTTTTTCGTTTTCAAAACTTTAAAACATACAAAAAGAATCCCCAACCAAATAGGAATTAATTCTACAGATAACTTCATATCAGTAATCCACATGATGGATAAAATACCAAATAAAAACACAAAGCATATATAATTGCTCACCGGATAAAATAAGGAAGGAAACTTAGTTTTTGTGTTTTCCTTGTCTTTCGAAAGTCTAAATCTTAAATGTGTATACGAAATCATAACCCAATTAATAACTAAGCAAGACACCACTAAAGACATTAAAATACTAAAAGCTTCATCGGGCATTACTTTATTTATTAAAATACAAATCGCTGCAAAACACGAAGAAATTAAAATAGCATTAATTGGCACCGAATGTTTGTTTAGTTTCTTTAAAAATTTAGGTGCACTACCCTGATCTGCCAAACCATATAACATACGTGAGTTACTATATACGCTGCTATTGTATACTGATAAAGCTGCGGTTAATACAATTAAATTAAGCACATTAGCGATAAGCTTTGTAAAAAATATTTTGTTGCCAAATAGCTCAAATTCCATCCCGTTTAGATTTTGAAAAACCATTACAAACGGACTGCTATCTGTCGTAATTTGTCTCCAAGGCGATAAAGCAAATAAAATGACCAATGCGCCAACATAAAATATTAGGATTCTGTAAATAACCTGATTGGTCGCTTTTGGAATGTTTTTTTCCGGATTTTCGGCCTCAGCAGCCGTAATCCCAATAAGTTCTAAACCTCCAAACGAGAACATAATTAGCGCCATTGCAGATAATAAACCCTGAAAATTACCCGTTGCAGTTTTTTCGAAGAAACCTTTAGGAAAAAAGCCTCCGTCGTTATATAAATTATGAATGGTTGCGTGCTCTCCTCCTGTTCCGCTTATTAGCAAATAAGTACCAAAAAGGATCATTGCAATAATAGCGACAACTTTTATAATCGAAAACCAAAATTCAGTTTCTCCGTAAACTTTTACCGAGGCAAAATTTAAAGCATTAATAACCAGAAAGAAAAATAAACTAGATGCCCAAAGCGGAATTTCGGGCCACCAAAACTGCACATAAACACCAATGGCTGTAAGTTCAGCCATACTGACTAAGATATATAAAATCCAGTAATTCCAGCCTGATGCAAAACCGGCAAAAGAACCGCAATATTTATAGGCAAAGTGACTAAAG
This sequence comes from [Flexibacter] sp. ATCC 35103, assembly GCF_001975985.1. Taxonomy (GTDB): domain Bacteria; phylum Bacteroidota; class Bacteroidia; order Flavobacteriales; family Flavobacteriaceae; genus Flavobacterium. Next base: position 31,074 of record NZ_MTQF01000001.1, read on the forward strand.
CTTCCTGAAACAGGTTCTTCGACGACCATTTCGCCAAGTTGTCTCATGATAAAAAAAGCGATAATTCCGGCAATAGCATATCCTAAAATAACAGATGGTCCTGCTAATACAGCCGCCGGACCAATACCCAGGAAAAGCCCTGTTCCTATTGATCCGCCTAAGGCAATTAACTGAATATGGCGATTCGTCAGCCCGCGTTTAAGCTGATTATCTTGTACGTTTTCTTGTGTGTTTTTCACAAATTAGATTTTTAAGCGAGTAAAATATACCCACATATGTATAAACAGCGAATATAAGTTAAAAAAGGAATCCTGCCAAGCATGAAGATTATACTTGTATTTCTTAAATACATTTTAAAAGAAATTTGATAGCTTATCTAGCAAAAATGTGCCATTAGACACAAGATATTGGTAGAGATTAGCGTGTCGTAGGTACGCAACAAAAAGATAATGATTGCGTACCTACGGCACGCTAAATTTGTTCCAATTCTTTTTTTCTATCGATATTTTGTGCCCTAACGGCACAAATTATATATTTACTCTAGCAGATCAACAACAACCTGTATTCTCCTTCATTTTCTATTGGTGCTCTGTGAATACACGGCAGAACTTCTTGTTTTGGATGATCTACGGCCAATCTCCAAAGATGTCCTAATCCTAAATTAACAGGTTCTGCATCTGCATTTAGCTGATAATGCAAATCAAAATAATTTTCTTTCAAAAAGTCTTCAAATTCTTCCGTTGGTCCATCATGCAGCTCTTTTAGTTTGGCTTGGATTTCAGGAATCAGGATTTTTTGTTCTGCCTGCGAATTCGAAACAATATCACTTGCGGCTCCGTGATATGTACATAAAAAAGTATCTGTTGCAATGGGCGAACGATCCACATGAAACGAATACACATCTGTAGATATAAAATCAAATTCATCATCACGTTCGTAACATTTCAGTAAATTAAGAGCAGGCGAAGCGCCAAAATCAGTTAATAATTGTAAGTCATTTAAAATTATTTCTCTTGCGATATTCCCATTTTCTGAAAGTTGAAGTGCGATTAGATCTTCAGGATAAACTTCGGTTATATTTTCTTTTAACGATAATTGGGTTACGATCTCATTAAAATCGCCATCTAAATTTCTGAACCAGCATAGCGCATTCATTTCGTCCTTGAAACGGGTATTTACAAGCTCAGAGAATGTAGATACCAGTTCTATTTGGCTATTGTCAGAAAATGTATTACTCATAATATAAATTAAGAAGCTAGTTACTTCATAGATCACAAAATTATGTAATAGTAGTTAGTTGCGGTATTTTTATCGCTAAAAAATTTTAGAAAAAGCTGCCGGAGCTTTTATTCAAATGAGACAATACAAAAACTGAATGACTAGTTTTTATTTTCAGCGGCATTTATCATCTCCCAAATAATATCTAAAGTAATAATCGTTTTAAGGCGACTGCCACAGCTTAAATAAATCCAGGTTCCTATAGATTCTTCGGCGGCATACATACATGTAATTTGTTGGATATTTACGGTGTACTGAGTGAGATCATCTGTTCTAAACTGGATAGTTTTCATATTTTAGAGATTTAATCTTTGAAGATTAGTGGCAGCATTAAAGGTAATTAATAAGTGTTAATGATGAATTGCCGCCAATTTAAAATAGTATTATAATTGCTGCATTGAATCATTAAGTAAACGGGTTTCCAAACCCTCTACATCAGGCATAATCCATTCATTATTAATAAAATGTAAATTTATTTAAAACAATTCTGCATCAGTTTCGCAAAAAATGTTTATTTTTAACTCCCCCTGTAGATTCTTATAATCAACCATCTAAATTTAAAATTATGAAATGGTTTGCCAGCCTCAGAATGAAATTCAACAAAAATTTCGTTAAATCTGATCCTCAGCAGGAGCTCGTTGATTTAGATAAAGTAAAACAGCTTTACCTTTTAGAGCGATTTAATGAAGCTATATTTTACCTCGATAAAGCTGTTATCTCCGGTTTTAACAGTACGGTATATGAGCTCAGGGCGAAATGCTTTCAGAAATTAGATTTTCATTACAGGGCGATCGACGATCTGGACAAAATAATTGAGGATAATCCATTGGAATTTTCGTATTACCAAATCCGGGCTTTTTCAAGAAATGCAATATATGACATCTCCGGCCAGATTGAAGACCTGCACAGCTGTATTTACTATTACAGAAAAAATGATAACATTCAGGGCAGTGTTTTAGAAGAACTGGAAACAGATTTGCTCTCTGCGCGAAACCACATCGAAAAAACAAAACCTGATTTAGCAATACGAAGCAATAGTCCTTATCCGGCAATAAAAAACCTTATCACAGAATCCTTGGGACGCATCAAAAAAATAAGACTTGCCACAAGGATTCGCCAGTATTAAATTATTTTAACTGAGATCAAAATACAAACATACTGCTGTTCCTGACGCAATATCGCTTTTGATTTCTATGCTGCAGTTTATCTTTGACACCAAATTCTGTACTAACTGTAATCCTACTCCAATCCCTTTTTCGTTTTCAGTTCCTCTTCTGGTTTTGTAGTTATGATTTAATATCGAATCTACCATTTGCTGGTTCATACCAATACCGCTATCAGAGATAATAAGTACATTTTCTTCTGCAGTTATACTAATATGCCCGTCTTTAGGAGTAAACTTAATTGCATTTGAAATAATGTTTCTTAGAATTACAGTCAAAATCTCGACATCGCTTCGTATACCGTTTAGTTTTTCAGTTTTTACCGTAACAGTGATACTTTTGTTTTCATAGCTGGATTTATAAACTTTAAGTACTCCTGAAATCAGGACTTCAAAATCAATCGCCTCTTTTAAAGGTTTCATATTGTTGAAATTCATTCTGGCCCAGTTAAAAGTGGTGTCCAGTAATTTTAGCGCATCAAGTGAATCTTCCTTAATGAGCTGCATAATTTCGATAAATTCCTGCTGGCTAATTTCTGACTGTTCTGCCAGCGTAGACACAGACAAAAGATTGATAATGGGACTCTTTAAATCGTGGCCTAAAATAGAAAGCATCCTGTCATTGTTTAGGTTTTTTCTCTTTAGCTTTTCCTTCAGCAGTACATCACTGTTGATATTTACAAAGGCTGTAATATGAAGGTTATTTATAATTGAGCCTTTTATTTCATACCATTTCTTCTCACCAGACCTGCAGCTAAGCTGTGCTTTTATCTTGACAAAGCCCTTCGCTTTTTTTCTAACTGCATCAGTTTGTGATGTCCATTTTTCTATTATTTTTTCTCTATAAACAGTATCCGGATAAAGCAGTTCGACGAGATCACTTGTTCCGGAAATGTCGCTTAAGCGATAGCCAATTTTTTCAATAAAGTTTTTATTAAAGAAAAGATAAGAATCTTTATTTTCTCTTTGTTCAGAAATAATGATAGGATAAGGCAGGAAATCAGCCAGCTTTTTTAATTCAGATTGTGATAGGTCAGTACTTTCTTCTAACTGCATAAAGAATCCGTCTACGGACATTTTTTACTTACTGTTTTAATTTCTTGTACAGTCTTTGCTGCATCAATTATACTGCAATATTAAGGCAATTACGGCTAAATGTAAAGGAGTCTAAATTTGTAGTTCTAAATAAAAATTGAATAAAAATGCTTCTTGTAATCCTATACATCTATTTTTGTTGAAGTATGAAAAAAAATTACTTCTATTATTTCATTTATTTACGATTTGCTTAAAATCCAGTTGCATCTACTTCTTTTTTAATAACGTAAAAATAACAAGCGAAAACCGTTCATACAAGTTCAAAATTGCTCAAAACAGGCTTATTTAAGCTTTACAAATTTTATTTTGATTTTTTTTTAAGTTATAAACCTGAAAGATAAATCGATGTATAAAAACGTGAATCGCAATGAAACCCAAATTAAAAAAGACGCCTTTTATTGGCGCCTCTTTTAATTATGTTGTGTAAATTTATTTCACCTCAGAATCAATGCTCCAGCTGTCAAAAATACAGTCATTTTCATATCCTAATTCAGACATTTCAGTAACCCATTTACTTAACGATTCATGCATCATTTTAATCTTCTCTGTTTTTCCTGAAATTATAAAAAGATTTTTATCATGCATTGCGGTTTCAACGTTTGCTGTAAAACCTTTCTTTTGAATTTCGGTTTCTAACGCCTGCGCTTTTTGAAGCGTATCTGCGTAAAAAAAGTAATCTATTCTTAATTCATCTTCCTCTTCAATTTCAGCATCCCGAAGACTTACAAGAGATTCTGTCGCAAGTCTGTAATGCTTAACTAAATTGGCATTAAAATCATTTTTAGAAACTAATCTTTTGTGTTTTTTTGGCTTTAGAAAACTTAACATATTTATTTATTGGCTTATTATTAATATTACTTTTTTAAAGCAAACATAGATAAATATCATATCACATAAATGCTGGTAATAAAAGCTTAACACTGAAATAAATAGCGCTTAAACTAACTTGATCCTATTCTTCCGCTTCTTCCCCATCTCATATAAAAGTTAAACCAAAACTTTAGATATAAAAATCTGAAAATCAAAATTTTAAATAAAAAATAAAACCTTTTCAATGATTTCTTTTACGCTGAATATATCAAATCAAATCATGATCTTATTTTTTAAAAACTGTTAATGCTAATATTTGTCATGAGCATTTTACTAAAAACACCCGTAAATAAATACATATCAAAGCTTTATAAATTCATCGTTTAATCGCAGTTCAAAGTAAAATAATTGGCTGTGTTAAATTTCTTTATTTGAGCGTTAAATATGAGTAAAGTCCGTGATAAATCGAACAAAGTTTGCCTACTTTTGAAAAAGCTCTTCTAAAAATCTGGTCCTGGAAAATTTATTTTTTAAACTGATGTAAAAAAATCCGGATTTATGAACGAAAATCAAAAAAAAAGTTTTAATATTGGTTTGTATTGAAGATGCCCTACATATAATACCAAATAGCCCCCAAGACTATGAAAAAACTTACTCTAATTATTTGCTTACTGTTGGCAGCTGCCGGCGTAAATGCACAGCAGGAAAAAGGAATTATCGGATACAGCAACTGGCTGGATAACTGGACAGATTTTAAACCTCAAAAGACGGAATCTAAAGATGCCAATCAAATTTTAGCGGGAAATATTGCTGAAAACACAAAACTATTGAAAAGGAATGTATACATACTTCAAGGAAATGTATATGTAACCAATAATGCCGTTCTGACTATTGAGCCTGGTACAGTAATTATTGGCGATGCTGCTTCAAAAGGAACATTGGTAATCACAAAAGGAGCTAAAATTATGGCCGAAGGTCAGGAAACAGACCCTATCGTATTTACTTCAAACCAAAGCGTGAAAAAAGCTGGCGACTGGGGAGGTCTGGTAATTCTTGGTGATGCTCCAATAAACAAATTTGGAAACGCTGGTTCTTACAGCATGGATCTTGATCCTGCACTTACTGTATATGGCGGAAACAATACTGTATCAAGTTCAGGAGTTTTAAAATATGTACGAATTGAATTTGCAGGTAAAAAAGTAAAAGGTTCAGATGCTTTTAACGGATTGACAATAGCTGGAGCAGGAAATAAAACCGTTTTAGAAAATGTCATGGTAAGTTACTCAGGCGGAGATTCATTTGCTTTTTATGGCGGAGATGTGAATGCCTCTCAATTAGTTTCATACAAATCAATTAATGATGATTTTAAGTTTACACAAGGTATCCAATGTCGTCTATATAATTCACTTGCCGTGAGATCTTCTTATTTGTCAAGTAACAAAGATGGTTCAAGATGTCTTGAGGTAAAAACGTATGAAAAGAAAAACGAAACAGACTTTACCAAAAAAGCCACATTGGTTATTGCTTCAAACATGACAATGTTGAATGACAGCGAAAATATTACTGCCGATATTCAGTCAGGTTTAGTTAAGGAAGCTATTTATGTTGGTGAAAATGCCTCTTTGGAAATGAAAAGAAGTGTAGTTTCTGGTTTTAATCCTGCGGTTTTAATAGACAGCAAAACTGAAATCAATGATGCAAATCTAAAGAAAATCAAATTTGAAGAGATGTTTTTCAATCAATGCAATGGCAATATATTTACAGAAAACAGTGCTGATAATGCAGATTTAGAAAATTGGTATGGCAACAGTATTTTCTTTAATGTTTATTCTAAAACGGATAACAAAGAAACTTTTGTAGACATTTCTAATGCAAAAAAACCTGACTACAGACTTCAATTAGGAAAAATTACAGCCTCAAGCGGAAGATAATAAATACGCTATAAAATCAATAAAAAAAGGAAACAGAAATTAATATTCTGTTTCCTTTTTTAGTTTTAAGTTATAATTCTGTTTGTTGTATTTCATTTAATATCAGGGTTTATTTAAAAGTAATATCCAATGTTACATTGAAGACGGGCATGCCATTTATTATCAAACTCATTGTATAAACTACCCTGGCTCCCTCCTAAAAATGGATGATTATATCCTGCAACATATTCCACGTAAGTGTATATTCCGTCTAAAATTCTAATCAATGCACCGTTCGTAAGCATATGTGTAGCATTGAGATTGTATTTCTTTCCTAAATATCCGTATTCGCTGTAAAATGCGATTTCATTTAATGATTTACCTTTAAAAGGAATACTGTATTTTGCTGATAAAGCATAAACATCAGCTTTTGAAACCACTTGATAGGTATAATTAAATGATCCCATGTCTACATATTGAGAGTTTTCGCCTTTGGGATTAAATTCATATTTATAAACTTCTGCTTTTATCCCTACGTTTTTATAATCTAAATGGTAATGGAGTGCAAACGCATTTCGGCTTCCCATTTTATCTTCGACAAAGTTATAGAGTTGTCCAAATTGTCCTGAAGCTCCTATTTTATGTGAGAAGTCATTTGTTTTAATTTTATAAACAAGTTGTCCGGAAATCTGATTGATTTCTTTGTTATCTCCAACTACACTCGCCGACCATTGATTATCCCTTAAATCTGGATTGTTAGTAAAAGTCTCCATCGCATTTTTCATAAAAGCAATCTGATAATCCCAGACTTTTCCTTTATGATGGTACTTTGCTCCCATACTATATTTTCCTTCGAATCCAAGTGCATATCCTATTCCTAAAAACCAACTGTATGAATTATAGTCTAAGTTCCCAAAAGGATCTTGTACTAAACCTACCTGAATATCATCTCCATTTTCAAAATCATAACCTATCCAACCTTCTTTTGGCATTGTCCCTCCAGATGAAGCGGGCATAAATCTCATGTCAGCAAATACTCTAAACTTTTTATACGAAGCATCTACTACAAGGGCAAACAAGTCAAAACCAAATTCACCGCCTTCTTTTTTTCTGGTTTCATTATAAAATTCATCTTTATAATGTACTCGAAAAGCTCCATGTATATTAAATATTGGCTTTTCAGAATTCGTCACCAAAGTATCTACTTTGGACTCAATATCTGCTGCTTGCGAATAAATAAAATCACTAATTAATAGTGTAATTAAAACTAAAAATAACCTATAATACCTGTGTTGCATAATTTTTATATTAATTAAATTATAAAATCCAGATTAATTCAAGCTTCAATCAAGCGCATAAAATATGTGGGCATGAAATGTACAATGGTACATCACACCTGGTTTTTATTGCAAAATTGATTGTATACTTGACGAAAAGAATAGCTTTCTAATCTGACAATAGAAAGCTATTTTTAAATAATGGAAAGAAAAACCAAAGCTTTATTCTAGTTCTAAACTTTGCATTTCTTTTAATGTATTTTCTAACAATAGTGGTAATTTGTGATAAACTTTATCATTGATATGTTTATACTTTTTATGATTTTCCAGATTAGGGAGAAACTCATCTTTTTCTTTTACCATTCTTTTGACTGCGGTTTCAAAATCAGGATAATATCCTGTTGCTACCGCTGTACAAATAGCAGCGCCCAAAGCAGCCGAACCGCTCATTTCGTTTCGAACAACAGGCGTTCCGCTTATGTCTGCAAAAATTTGCATAAATAAATCACTATTTGCTCCGCCTCCAGATATGATAATCTTTTCAGGATTATGACCTAATGTTTCATTCATCAACTGATAATGATTGTTCAGTGTCAATGCAATTCCTTCTAAAATAGCGCGATAAATATGTCCACGACCTTGCAGTCCGTTAAAACCAATCATCACACCTTTTCTATACGACTGATATGCTGGTGCAAGCCAATCCGGAACGATCATTAGACCGTCTGATCCTACTGGAACTTTCAGAGCTTCTTCTTCTAAAATTTGTTCCGGTGAAACTCCTTTTTCTTTTGCTTTAATGTTTAATTCTTCGCCAATAAGATCTCTAAACCATGATATTAACCACATTCCTCTTCTTACGCCACCACTTTCGAATAAATAGCGATTGGGAATACAGGATAAGTTTGTAAAATAATTATCATGAGCTGGCCTGTTTTCATTACCTACAACCATAGAAGTGATATAAGTCCCTAAAGAAAATAATCCTCTGGTTGAATCTATTAATCCTGCGCCCAAAGCTTCTACGGCTTTATCATTTGCTGTAGCAACTACTGGCAATCCTTCCGGTAAACCTGTTAACTGAGCAGCAGCTTTAGTTACAGTGCCTAAAACAGTTCCTGGCATTTGCAGTTTTAATAATTTCTCATTTGGAATTTTAAAATTATCCAAAACAGCTTTATCCTCAGACCAGTTCCATGTTTCCATATCTACAGGAAATTGCCACTGAAAAGCATTTGCCGCCGTATCTTTTAATTCTCCGGTAAGACGATGCGTAATATATCCTGTTGTAGGACATGTATAAGCTATTTCTTCTGAATCTTCAAAAGTTTCATAGGCCCTTACATCCATCCAGCTCATAACCGGCGCCGCCAGATTCCCGTCCTTTTTCATAAATACCCTGCAACAACGAATGGTACAAAGTCCAACCCCTTTTATAAGGTTTACATCGCCTTTGAAGTTTTTCATTAACCGGATCAGAGCTACTTTTATGCTATCCCATAAATCATCGTCAGGATGCTCTACATATCCGGTTTTCCTAAACATCATAGGCTTTAGAGGTTCTATTTCAGAATGTACAATCTCCCCTTTTGAGTTGATAATATACACTTTGGTACTTTGAGACCCATTATCGATTGAAATAAAATATTGATCGTTCATAACAATTCGTTTTATCTCGTTAAGAATCCGCCATCAACAGATAAAATATGTCCGTTTACAAAGTGTGAAGCCTGACTTGCCAAAAATACTGTGGTTCCCATTAAATCAGCTACATCTCCCCAACGACCTTCCGGAGTATGATCTACAATCCATTTGTTACGTTCCGGATTTTCTATAGATGCCTGTGCGACTTTAGTTTTAAAATAACCCGGAGCAATTCCGTTAACTTGTACATTATACTGTGCTAATTCGTCACAATATGCTTTAGTTAAACCTGCTAATCCGTGTTTAGTAGCTGCATATGCCGGAGACCATTGCCCGCCCAGGAAAGAAAACAAGGAACAAATATTAATGATTTTTCCGCTTTTTTGAGGAATGAAAAACTTGGTAACTTCTGCAGACATTTCGAAAGCTGCCGTTAAATTGATGCTTACCATCGGATCCCATTCTTTTCTTCCAAAATTCAAAACATCAGCAATTAAACAAATTCCTGCGCAGTTTACCAATATGTCTACAGATCCTAATTTTTCTACACATCCTTCGACAATTTTCTTTGGTACGCCGTCTTTTGTAATATCTGCATTCATATACACCGCTTTTCCGCCTTCGTTCTCTATCAATCGATTGAAATCTGTATCATCCGGCATAATACTTGGCATAAAAACATTAGCTCCAGCTTTTGCTAAAGCCAAAGAAAAAGCCTGTCCTAATCCTGTATTTCCTCCTGTTACAATTGCGTTTTTCCCTTTAAGAGAAAAATAGCCCATGTTAAAATCTGTAATTTCCATTTTATATTTTTTTATTGTTATAATTTTTTTTTTTGAGTCTGTTGTTTAAAAATAGTCACAAAGCAAATTGCTGCTATTCCCAGAATCGCGCTTATTATAAAATAAGCATTGTAACCTCCCTCGGGACCAAATTTGTTGAAAATTACTGTACTGAAATACGGTATAAATATGTCCGGCAAGTATCCCAAAAGGGAAATAAAACCTACCGCTGTACCCATGATTTTGTTATCAATTCTACTGTCTCCCAGTAATGACCAATAGGTACCACGAATGGCATAAACAAATGTTCCTCCCAATATTATTAAAATGTAATAGACATTGAAACTTGTTGTTTCTGCAGGAAGAAAAGCTATACCAAATAAGGTAAGAACAGCTCCGCTTAAAGCGGTAACCAGTGTTAGACTTTTCCCAAATTTATCGGCTAAAAAGCCGCCTAAAATTCCGCCAATAGGTCTCATCCATAACACAATTACCATGATCGTATTTACTGTAACCGGAGTGATTTTAAGATTTTTTTCCATAAAACCACCGTAATAATACACTACCCAGGTTACTGCGTACGAGCAAAAAATAATTGCTCCCATGAGATACACAAACTTGTTTTTGATAACAGAATTAACATCTTTAAAATCAAAACCTTTTTCTTCTTCAAGAGTTTCTTTTACTACTGTTAATTCATTTTTAGTTGGTTTTACTACTTCTTTTTCTACAAATAAGGCAATAAGAATCCCTACAACAAGTAACACACCAGAATACATATAAATAACATATTGTAATGCTTCGGTTTTATTTGCCAATGTTTCTCCTTTTGCCAAAACATGAGAAAAAATAAGCAATGCTACACTTGCTAATATCGCCTCTATAACACCTCTTCCTCCATCCAGAAAACCAAAGAAACGTCCTTCTTCTTCAGGAGTAGATAACAACTTGACCAACTTCATGTGAGCTCCCCAGAATGTAAATACAGAGAACACTCCCCACAGACAGAATATGCCTATGATTGAGCCATATTCAGGAATCTGAGCAAACCAAAATCCGCCGACCGCAGTACCTAACAAGGAAAAAACCAGTAGATACTTAGCAGAAAACTTATCGCTTAATATACCGCTTGGGAAATATCCTAATATGAATATAAATCCCAAGACGGTATAGATAATATTAAGATCATCTAAACCAATTTTAAAAACTGCTAAAATGGTTTCCTGATAATTTGTCCTTAAATAAATCAGTGGATAAATTGCTCCGGCAGCCAGCACTATGAGGATAAATTGAATATATCTTTTCATATGCTTTGTTTTTTATAATGGCTATTATTTTTGATACTTTTCACCTTCTGGCTGAGGAAAAATAGTTCCGAAATTCATGATTCCATTAGGGTCAAAAACTTCTTTTAATTTCTCAAGCATGTAGTAAGCGCTTCCGTGTTCTTCTTTTGTCCACTCATTTCTGTATTTACCAATTCCGTGGTGATGACACATTGAACCGCCAAGTTTCAGGGTTTCTTCTACAATTATGGTTTGAATTGGGTGGTGATACAATCGCATTTCGTCTTGTGGCTCGCAATTGATATTGTAGTTGTATACAAAATACATATTGGTTCCGTTTATGTAACTGTGAGATGAATGCCCGCCAAGCATGGTAATATCTTTACTTCTTGGAAATTCGTTTCTAATTCTTTCGATTACATTGTAGTAAATCTTGGTAACATTTCCCCAGTCGGCAGATATTTCTGTTGTAAATCCGTCATGAGAGTTTTTAGTAACCATATCTTTGACTTCTTCTTCTATTCTTTCCTGAGTCCAGTTAAGATGATTGAACCAACCTGCGATCAAGGAAGGATCTACTTTTTCTGTGATGCCTTCTTTAAATTTTTCTACGGCATCTTCTATTCCTGTCGCTGTAGCGGCAACCATATTTTCGTTTCCTTCTGCCATAAAAACCAAAATACATTGTCCTTTATGGAATTGGCTAAAATGTTGAGCTGCATCTTCTTCAGAATATACTCTGGCTACAGAAGGTCTGTATCCATTTGCCATTACTTCTCTTAAAACCTTAATTCCTGTATCGACATCTTTTAGTAAATACCCAAAAAATTGATTGTTTTGAGGGAAATATCGATATAGTTTTACGGTAACTTCTGTGATGTAACATAAAGCTCCTTCGTTACCAATCGCAATATGCCTTATATCTGGTCCTCCAGCTCTTCTTGGTACATTTTTTATACGGGAAATATGTCCATCAGGAAAAACACATTCTAATCCTACCAACATATCTTCTATTCCTCCGTATAAAGTTGAAAATTGTCCAATGCTTCGAGTAGAAGCTAAACCTCCCATTTGTGCAACAGGTTTAGATTGAGGAGAATGTCCTGTTGTCAAATTATGTTTTCTCGCCTCATTTTCCAGATCTTGCAATACAACTCCAGATTGCGCAGTTGCCTGAAAATTGTAAGGGTCGATCTTTATAATTTTATTTAATTTTTTTCCGTCAACCACTAAGGTTTGTTCTTTCCAGTTTTCTAAACCTCCTTCAGTTGCTGTTCTTCCACTTCTTGGAATAACATTAATTCCGTAAGCATTGCAATATCTCAGAATTTCAGAAACCTGATCTGCAGAGTCCGGATAAACTATCGCAATTGGAGCAGGAACATCTAAAACTTTCTTTGCTTTGGCATATTTTTTATATCGGTCTGCAGATGCTTCGTATAAATCATCAGAATTGATGTTTATCTGCTCTTGTTTTAGCATCGTTCCTAAATCATTTAAAATCGTTTTATTTTCCTTCATATCCTTTAAGTTTTTTTGATTAATCCATCTTCATTTATGCTTGACCTTATTTTTTTTGTAATACAACTATTACGATATAGCAAACGTAAGAAAAATAATTCAAAAAAAACATAATTATTTTCCATATATATTATTTTAACATAAAATAATGGAAAATAAAAAAAAAATAAAATATAGATTATAGAAATAATCAAGAAATAATGCCACAAAAAGCGGAAAAAATAACATAAAACAGAAATAAAGTATCTGAAACGAGAAAAAAAGCTTTACTTTGAATGGAAAATAAAAAAGCCCATTTACACACACTTTTTCGTAAATAGCTTTTAAATAAATTGAAAAAGAATAAGAAGAAGATCAATTTCAAATAAAATGTAATATTTTTACTAAAAAATAACGAAGGAAATGTATATTATTAATAAAGATCTACTCAACCCATTAGAGAAAAACATTTATGCGATTCTACTGAAAGAAATAAAACAAAACAATACATTATCTATTATAGATGCTGCTTCAATTTGCAGTTGTTCACCTTCTAAAATTTCAAAATTTGTACAAAAACTGGGATTCAAAAGCTATAAAGAATATTTAGTTTTTATTAGCGGAAAAGCGTTTACTGTAGTCTCCAACGAAAATGAACGCTTAAATAAATTTCTTGATAATTTTAATCCTGACATTGTTGATGATTTTGCAATACATCTCCAAAAGTTCGAAAAAATCATTCTATTTGGTTATGGTCCTTCCTTTATTTCGGGACAATATTTTGAATATAAACTACGAAATTTATTAGATATCCCAATATGGGCAGTTGCACACGAAACATCTATAAATGACTTGTTGAGCAAAAATAGTCTGGTCATTATTTTTTCGATAACCGGACAATTCAAATCTTTTAAAGATCTGTACGAAAATATCATTTCAAAAAACAGCAAAGCAGCTTTCATATTAGAAGAAGGTCGTATTGAATTTTTAGAAGCATATGACTACACTATTACACTTAGTAATTATCATCAAAGCCCGGAGTTATTGCCACATGAAAAGACAAGAACAACTTTTTTTGCTTTCATAGAAGCTGTAATTAAACAACTAGAAGTACTGTCTTTTAACAATACATCTAAATCCAGAAAAAAATAAGCGTCTAAAATCACTTTTTCATTTTCATTACATATAATGATTCACTTTAATATTAGGAAAACATTATTCCCTATTATTTTGAGCAATGAAATTATAAATTTCGGTCTGGGCACGTCTTGGGATCTCTGTATCTAAAATTTCCAATTCGTTAATTCCTTCGCTATTTATACTTCTCCGTTTTGTATTGTCTTCCAGTTGTAATTCAATAATCTTATTTATTTCGGCAATATTTCTTTGATCATATATCGGAAAAGCAACTTCTATTCTTCGGTTTAAATTTCGACTTAACATATCCGCAGATGATAGATATACTTTTTCATCGCCATTATTGGCAAATTTGTATATTCTCGAATGTTCTAAAAACATATCTACGATGCGATAAATTTCGATGTTTTCAGTTATATTTTTAATTCCCGGTAATAAGGTGCAAATTCCACGTACGATCATGACCACATCAACACCAGCTTTACTTGCTTCAATAAGTTTATCAATAATATCCTTTTCGTCGACTCCGTTTACTTTCAAAAAGATATACGCTTCTTTACCGTCTTTTTTGTTTTTTATTTCGTCATCTATTAATTCTATTAATTTTTCCTTCATATTAAAACCTGCTGCCAGAATATGTTTTGGACCTTCGGTTTTCTTCTTGCTTTTTAAGAATGTAAAGACTTTCTTTAAATCATCAGTATATCTTTTTTCAGAAGTAAAAAATCCAAAATCAGAATAAATGTTTGCCGTACTTTCATTAAAATTTCCTGTAGACAGATAATTGTAATGTTTCTTGTTTCCGTACTTATCTTTCATTATCACCATTGCAACTTTGGCATGAACCTTTAGATTCGGCATACTTTGAATAATTTTTATGCCGGCATTTTTCATTTCTTTAGACCAGAATAAATTATTATATTCATCAAAGCGCGCTTTAACCTCTACAAAAACAGTTACTTTTTTACCATTTTTTGCAGCACTTATCAACGCATTTGCAATCAGTGATTCTGACGAAATACGGTATAAAGTAATTTTTATCTCGAGAACATTTCTATTAATTGCTGCCTGATTAAAAAACTGAAGTACATAATAATACGATTGATACGGAAAATGAAGCAATTGATTTTGTCTGTCAATAATTTCAAAAACCGACTTATTGCTTTCAAAAGGCAAATGTTGGAGACCAGGATAATTAGCTCCCTGAAGATTTGGTTTTACAGGATTTGGAAAACGGAATAAATCATAAAAATTGTGATGACTTCCTCCTTTTATCATTTCATTGTTATGAAGACGGAACGCTTTTTTACATACCGAAATTGTTTCGGCATCCATATTATAATCATATAAAAATCGTGTCGAGGAACCTCGTTTTCGTTCTTCGATTTTGGCTTCGATCTTTGCGATTAAATCTCCTGAGTTTTCATCTTCTATCAGATAATTTTCGTCTCTGTTTAGTTTTATAGCATTGCAGGAAACTACTTTTCCGGTTGGGAATATCAGAGATAAACATTTTTTTATAATAGTATCTATCGAAATAATATACTGTGTATCTCCCAGACTTTGCAATTTTTTATATCGATCCAATTTATCCGACGGAATATTCAAATAAGCATAATGATAATTGCCTGCCGAATCTTTTAGCTTTACTAAAAAGTATAAACTTCGATTGTTTAAGAAATAAGTTTTCGGAAGGTTAACCGATATATAAATTACCTGAATATAAGACAAAATAATACTTTTAAAATAATATTCGATCTCGTGCAAATGCTCTTCTAAAAGTTCTTGATTTTCATAATAAACAATATTATTTGCGGCTAATTCCGGTACTATCGAATAATTCCAGATTGACCCGAATCTATTTTGCTGAAGATTAATTTCAGTTAAAATCTTATCTAGTAAAGCTGCATTTTTCTTTGAATTTTTGATCAGCAATTTTCTGATTTTAACTCTGAAAAATTCATCCAGATTAGACGAATGAATCGCTAAAAACTTGATTCGTTCGTATAATGCATTATTAACATCATTTGCTTCATCCAAAATACAGTTATTGAAAGATAGCCAGGATATTTCTGAAGGTATAAGGTAGTTTTGCACGTTTATTAAGATACTATTATAAAAGAATAAATTGGTTGATACTTTATTGATGTACCTGTAAATTTGAGAATTAAATATATCAAAACAGAATTAAACACAACCAGTTAACCATAATTTAATTTACTGGTAACATATTTTAGTCTTCCTGATATCACGGTTATAACTTAGATCCAAACGCCATTATAACTGCGATAAATGCTTTATTCAACTCGTCGTTTTTACTGACTTCGCAAGCGACAAATAATCTTAATCCTATTAACTTTTTGTTAACGGTATTATAATATCGTCCAGATAGTACGATTTCTCTTTTACAGTACTTATAACTAGTAAGAATTATAATTCAAAAAACAAAGTTACTAATGCTAATCAAGAATTTATCAAAATCAGTGCATTTAAATCTATTATAAACCCATTAAACCCAGAATTATGAAAAAACAAAATCGAAAAAAGATTTTAAGTAAAGTCTTAATTATTGCATTAGCCGCAATTACATTCTCTTGTCAGGACACGACATTAGACGAAGCAGAAACTACCGCTGTGGTAAAAGAGCAAAAAAATTTCAAGAAAATGAGTTCAGCAGCAAGTTCTGATTTGGCCAGAAGATGGGCACCTATTCATTATAAAGATGTAGATGCCACAGGAACATATTCTGAAGGAGGAAAATCAGATTATCTTACGGCTATTAACTACGACAATGACTGGAATGGCGAAAACAACTGGAACAATCTTCCGGCTTTTGCCAATTCTTTAGCGGCACATTGTTATTATTCGATCGTAGAATCAAACACACATTGGTTCATTACTTATGCTTTTTTCTCTCCAAGAGACTGGACAGATAATCCGCTTTTATATTCATTAGACCAACATGAAAATGATTTAGAAGGTGTATTAATGATTGTAGAAAAAAATGGTTCAACTTATGGAACTTTAAAAGGAGCGGTTACGGTAAGTCACTCTGATTTCTTTTCGTATGTACCCTCCGGAAGTTCTTTTGTAAGCGGATTGGAAAGTATTGACGGAACATTACAAATGAGAGATTTTAACGGCGAATTGCATCCTGTTACGGCACAAGATTCTAAAGGACATAGTCTTAAAGCGTGGCCACAGCATGATATTGACGGAGACGGAATTATCTATTATCCATCTGCAAGCGGAGTGGCACAAATACCAGCTGACAATTATGATAATTATGTTGAGTACAAACTTGTTGATATTTTTGAAAGCGGCGGATTATGGGATCAGCGATTTAATACGCAATTGTTTTCAAGTCCAGCCGGAGGATTTACAGGAAATGATTTTAAAACTGGCGGTGCAAACGCTCCGTGGGCATGGAATGATGGAAATGATGCTATCGTACAAGGTGGAGAATTTGCCACAGATCCTGCAAAACTAGCAGATAATTATTTTGATGGTGTAGGCAATCTTTCCCGCACTTATACCGACAATAAATACAATGCTACCGCTGGAGGGATTGTAACACTTTATCAAAATTGCAATTATACGGGTTATGCAATTGCTTTGCCTGCTGGTAACTACACATTGGCTCAGCTAAAATCGTATGGTATTGCAAATGATGATTTGTCTTCTGTTCGATTAGAAAGCGGATACAAAATTACCATGTATCAAAACGATAATTATGGCGGAGAATCTGTTGTAATAACAGGAAACAATAGCTGTTTAGGAAGTTTTAATGACAAAGCCAGTTCAGTAAAAATTACTGCTCTGTAAGTTTCCTTTTTATTTTGAATATGCAAACGAAAATATAGAACTAAACTATATTATTGTTTGCATATCCTATTTTTATTCATAATGCAAATCAAGAACTGAAATGTGCATAGCGGCACAAATTGCAAAATACTTTCGACTTTTGATTGACATTCATAACTGAAAAATTCAATTATAAATTCTGGTCATTTTAAAATCTTCCGGAAGATGTAAAAGCATCGGGAATTTTTCGACTTTTACAGAACTGGTATCGAGTCCAAAACCTTTTTCCTCAGACAAACTGAATTTCTTAAGTAAAAAATAACCATTCATAATTAGTTTTTCAGACCACGTAAAATCGTTGTCCATAGAGAGTATTTTTTTAGACAATACAAATTTGAAATCTCCCATTATATTATTGTTGTTTAGCGATAAGTAGCGGCTTGTTATGTCTACTTCTCTATTAACAACCATATCCCGAATCACTTCCTTAAACATTAGGTTCGTCTTCATAGGTTCCCTGAATCCAAGATAAAAGTCAATTCTATATAAATCATCCTTCATTATTTCGGTTACTTTATAGTCTCTTCTATAAGGTTTGTCAACGATATTTATGTGAATAAACCAATATATATCGGCTCGTTTAGGACGCATCTGCAGGATAGAATACATTACTTTTTGCTCTATATCACAGGTTCTTACAGCATTTGTCATGTAAACTAAATGTGTCGCATATTTAGGAATTGATTCATCGATGCTTAGTTCAGAAAGTACTTTTTTATATTCATCGATAGGAACATATTTCGTGTAATTCTTGCTAATTGACTTGGCTTTCCACCAGGTCGCCATTACTGCAATGAGTATTAAGGCTACAAATACCGCAACATAACCGCCGTGCATGAATTTATTTAAACTGGCAATTAAAAAGCTAAGTTCAATTACCATATAAATTGTTATAGATGCTGAAATAATATACCACGGAACTCTTCTCATTATCAAATAATAATTAAGCAGTAAAGTGGTCATAATCATACACAAAACAATTGCGAGTCCGTAAGCAGCTTCCATTTTTTGAGATTCCCTAAAATGAAGTACAATCATAATACAGCCCAGCATCATGAGCCAATTTATAGACGGAATATACAATTGGCCTTTTTGTTCTGTAGGATATTTGATTTTTACTTTTGGCCAGAAATTAAGCTTAATCGCTTCGTTGATTAAAGTAAATGAACCGCTGATTAAGGCTTGTGAGGCAATTACTGCAGCCAGCGTAGCAATCACGATTCCGGCAGGTATAAACCATTCCGGCATCATTAAATAAAAAGGATTGGCATATTTTCCTCCAAGGCTAAATAACGTTTCTCCTTCATGCTGAATCAAATATGCTGCTTGCCCGAAGTAATTGAGAAGTAACGCACTTTTAACGAAAAGCCAGCTTATCCTAATGTTTTTTCTGCCGCAATGTCCCATGTCTGAATATAAAGCTTCGGCTCCGGTTGTACACAGGAAAACAAAACCTAAAACATAAAACCCTTCCGGATGAATGCTTAATAAATGATACGCATAATAAGGATTTACAGCTTTTAGAACATCTGGATGATGGGTAATTTGCATGACTCCTAATATTGCGAGCATACCAAACCATACCAGCATTACCGGCGCAAAAAATTTCCCGACTAATTTTGTTCCAAACTGCTGAATGGCGAAAAGAGTTACTAAGATGGCAATAATTATGGGTACCGTATCAATTTTAGGATATAATGTTCTCATTCCCTCAATTGCTGATGAAACGGACATTGGCGGTGTTATAATTCCATCTGCAAGTAATGCGCTCCCGCCAATAATAGCCGGAACAATTAACCATTTTACTTTTGTACGCCTTACTAAAGCATAAAGAGCAAAAATGCCCCCTTCCCCATTATTATCTGCACTTAACGTAATAAAAATATATTTTATAGTAGCTTGCAAAGTCAATGTCCAAAGTACCGCCGATACTCCACCCAAAACTACATTTTTATCAATATTATGAATTCCAATTATGGCTTTCATTACATACAAAGGCGAAGTACCAATATCTCCGTAAATTATTCCTAATGCTATAAATAAACCACCCAGCGTTAATTTACTGTGTAACTCGTTATGTTTTCTGCTCATAAATTTAAAATATTTCGCTCTTCAAAGAATCTTTTCTTATTTGTAAATACACTGTCTACTGTATAAATATACTCAGAATTATCCTGATTTTTCTTCAGAGTACTATTATCGCGTAAAAAAATCCATCATCTCTACAAATTATTGTAAAAGATGATGGATCACTCAATATTGTTTTTATTCTACTCCTTCGTCTAAAGCGCGTATAAATTTATTACAGCATTTAGCTTTTACTATTTTGTGCTACAATAAAATAAAAAATCCCATTTCTTACGAAATGGGATTTTTTATTTATTTATAAGTAGATAAACCTAAAAAAAGGCAATTTAGACATCTGGTAGCGTTACCCCTACTTTTCTTTATGTTGTCTATAAAATATCTGATAAAAAATACTATTTGTTATCAAATTCCCTGCGGTTGTAAAAAGAGTCATCATCACTATAATACACAGAGTCAGGATCATTTTCAGGATAATAAGACTTCATTACTCTTCTTTCGTATTCCCTGTTAAAATTTTGCTGCGCATTATATCTGCTGGTGTTTCTAAAAGTATCGTATCCTATATTGTTAGCCATAACAATTTTTGTGTCTTTATTTATACTAACAGATCCAATTGGTATGATAACATGACTGTCTCCGTCTTTATAAACAAATTCTCTTCCGTTGTCGCTCGCTATAGCATCGTGAACCTCATTACGACTGTCCTCGATTAATGCTTTATCAGCTTTTACATCCAGATATACAACACGCTTCATATCTTTATTAACCCAAAGATTATCAATTGTGCCTATAGTACGGTTGTCAGCATCTACTATTTTCCAACCTCGAACGTCAGAATAGTTTGAAGCAATTTTATAATCAGAAAGTTCGTCTAATTTGTATAAGTTTCTATCTTTATTTTCCATAATTTTTATTTTTGCATTATAAATTATTTTCCATTTATCCGGCTGCAGGAAACTTTTGCTTTTATGTCTTCTCTAATGTTATAACAATTAAATAGGTGACGAAAGAGTATTTTTATTCCTGCTATCTCCTGATTAATTTGTCGTATTGTCTGTACTTGTAGTGTTTTCAATTTCTACATTGTTTTGACTTTGCGTTTCGTTATCTCTTAAAAAGATATAATATACAAGTGCTGAGATCAACAGGACTGCAACAATCCATGGCCAAACCGGCTTTTTTTTCTCAATTTTAATTTCTGCCATAACTTATGTTTTTTGATTTATATAATAGTTTTAATGTATTATTAAAGATACAAATGCGATGAGTTTAGAAAGTATTTAATTTCATCAGGATGTTACACAATTCCCAGTATATTAATCTGATACCTAAATTTTATCAATGCAATATCAAGAGAAAACATCGCTATTAAAATGGGTAATGAGAACATCTGATTAGGGTCTTTTTAATATTTAAATTAGGGAAACCCAAAATATGAAGATAAAATTTCTATTTTATTATTAGTAAAAAGCTTATGTTTGTTTTAAATAAAATCCAAAAATAACCAGATATTTACCTTTTATACCACAAAATAAGATGATCGTTTTTATTTATCAAATTGTAACAAAACCTTTAACTTCAAAAATAATTCCTAATGAAATCTGTCCTTCCTGCAGTAAAAATGACAGCATAGAATTAACCTTATACATGAGATATATTGCTATGGGAATCCCGATTTTTGGGATGGGAAGACGAACTGGTGTTATTTGTACCAGCTGTGGCAGTGTTCTTAAAAATCCTGATAGCTCTATTTTTGCAAGAAAAAAATACTCAGATACTGTAGCTGCAGCTGTAAAAGAAATTCGGGCCAATCATAAAAGAACTTTATGGCAATTAGTTTATCCGTGGTCAATCTGGTTTGTTATTCCTGTTCTTATTTTAATTCTATTGGTAATAAGTTCAATTAATAAAAAAGCGACTAACGAAAAAGCTAAGGAATATGCTGAAATATTAATGCATCCGCAGCCAGGTGATATTTATAAAGCAACCTGGTACGAAAATAATTTATCTACCGGAGTGCTGATTAAGTTAATACGTATTGATGGAGATACATTATTTATAGCAAAAACCAAAAAAAATATCCAGATGAGTTTTGCTGAAAAAGATTGGAATACTCTCACAGAAGATCCGGCAGCATTTGAGACTAAAGAATATAAAATAAAGAAATTTTCATTATTAAAAGAAACTAATTTCGGCAACTTTTTTATGTACAATGCTGATGCAAATAAAAAAGATTATCCAGTATTTTTAGGCTCTGTACTTAATAGCAAATCCGAAATGGATCTGGGTTTTGAAACTATAGAACGTAAAAAATAAAAACACTATTTAAGGTAATAATTCCTGATGTTCGTAGCACATCAGGAATTTACTTCTACCTGTTTCTATGAAAATTTGCTCAACACAAGCTGTACAATTTAGTATTTTGTTACATATTTAATACCGCAATCTTTTAGATAACACCTGTTTTCTGCCTTCGCTTTGCATTACAACCGTTTTATACTAAGCAAATAGCGGTTACTTTTTCAATTCCTCCAATTCCAACGACTTAAAACAGAATACTTTATTTTCTTAAATTAAAAGCTATCTCTGATTAAAGTGTCTTAAACTTGTTCTATATTTTTAAATGAAATGAATTATATTCTCAAATAATTCTTAATCATCTAGTTCTAAAGTATTCTAATTACAAATCCGAAAAAAAAAATAAAGATTGATCAATATTGGAAAAATATTTATCGATACTTACTAAAAAACAATCCTAAACAAGTAAACCGGATATTTACGTACCTAAAATCGTACTTTTTTACTCCCCATCCTAATAGTAATTAATCAACTTTGCAGTAATAGATTACAAAAATTTTGTTTTTTATTTTCGTATCGATTCATTCTGATTTTTAAAATCAGGAAAAGTCTTTCGTCTTTATCTAATACTATTTTCACGATCTATTATTTACTAACCATTAATTATTTTAATAACCACAAAAACTTTTAAAAATGAAAAAATTTCTAAAATTAACAAGTTTACTATTTATTACAGCAGTAGTGTTTAATTCCTGCGAAAGGGAACAAGATTTAAATGCGCCACAAAGCGTTAACAAAGACGAACTAAAAATCGTTAACAACGACGTGGCAAAAAGTACAAACAAAGATGCCTCTGCTAATGCAGCTTTAGCCGGTGGCGGTGTCGGAGCCAGAACGATCACATTAAAAACCAACACATTAACTTGTCCGGGTGGTTTGTGTACATCATTTGGTGTTTATTCAGAAGGTGTTTACACGGTTTGGTTCCAGATGAAATTTAATTCCGGATTTTACTGGAGCAGAGGCGGTAAATGCGGATATGGAATTTTAATTGGTGACCAGAACACCGGTGGCGATCCAGGATGGGATGGCAATGGCGGTAGTGCCAGATTTATGTGGTATTGCCCAAATGGATCAAATACTGCCAAAGGAAGCGGTGCTTATCTTCAACCGTACGTTTATTACAAAGATCAACCGGGACAATATGGCAATGATTTTGGAAAAAAATACTTCATCCAGGAAGGAGTTACTTATAACTGCCAGATATCTGTTAAGTTAAATACCGGATCAAATACAAACGGATATGTCAAATATTATGTAAATGGTACCGAGATACTGAATCAAACAATTCGTTGGGTAACTAATGATGCTAAACGAAATGTAAATGCAGTAAGCCTTCACACGTTCCGTGGAGGTAGTCAGGATTACTGGACAGCTCCTGTAACGAGTTCTATTTATTATGCCAGTGCATCCTGGGATGCCCAATAATATATTAGTTTAAACTATAATAGATAAAAGCCCATTTTCTAAGAAATGGGCTTTTTTTATGCCTTTTTTTAAGGTATCAAATATTATTTTCTGCCTTATTGATTTACTTCGTTTTTTTCCTGCCAGTCAAAAGTTCCTACGCGCTTAGCAATAAACCAATGATTGTCTATGCGAATGTAATCGTCCTCATAAATTGCACCTATTCTGTTCATCATTTTTTTTCCATTCTCATTGCCAATCAAAGTAATTAGACAATAACAAGTTCCTCTGGCAGTATCGCCATTTATAGTCACCAAATGCTGACCGTTGAAATGATAAACAGTGTCTATTTCACCAAGAAATTTGGCAAATGTAGACGCCATTGTTTTTCTTCCTTCCAGTTTTAAAATTGTTTTACCTTGAAAAATAGTTTCTGATAGAGCATTCTCAGAAAAAAATTGAACCTGATTCTTAAAATCTTTTTTATCTCCAAGAATAGAAATCGTATCTACAAGTTCTTTAAGTAAAATTCTGTCTTCTAATTCTTTATGATCCATAATATATTTTTATTAAAAATCAATATTATGCAACAGTTAGAACAATCTTTCCCTGAATGTGTCCTTTTGCAGCTCGTTCATGTGCTTGTCTTGCATTAGCAAGCGGAAAAGAACTATCAATAACAACACGAATAATTTCCTGATCAAGCAAAGCTGCAAGTGTTTTAAGTTGCGCGCCATTAGACCGCACCTGAGTTGCTGAAACTGTAACTCCTAATTTTTCAGCTTCTTCAGCACCGGAGAATCCAAGAGGAAAAATTGGAAATAATGCTCCGCCCGGTTTTAATGTTCGTAAAAAACGACCACTTTCAGGACCGCCAACTGAATCGATTACAAGATCTATATCGTGTACAACATCTTCTGCCTGAAATTTAGTATAATCTATAAATTCATCAGCACCCAGCTCTCTCAGCAATACTTCTTGTTTTCCGGATGCTACTGCGATAACTTTCGCTCCTTTCCATTTTGCCAATTGAACTGCAAAATGTCCAACTCCGCCTCCTGCTCCATTTACCAATACGGTTTTACCTTCAAGAGGAACAGGTTCATGTTTGTTAGGCTGTAATGGATTTTGTTCGTCGTGCCCCACTTCTATCATAAACTGCCAGGCCGTAAGCAGCGACATTGGTGCAGCTGCCGCATGTAAGTGATCAATGTTTTTGGGTTTTAACGCAATTTCAGAAATGGGTACGTTTACATATTCGGCATACGCCTGACTAGGCCCGTAACTGGGAAAACGAACCATAGAATAGACTTCATCGCCTATCGAAAATTCCTTCACATCACTGGCAACCGCGTCAATCACACCAGAAATATCTGTGCCTAAAATTACAGGAAAAGGAACTTTTGGCTGCCATTCAGGCGGCAACATTTTATATCCGTCACGCAAATACCAATCCGGCGGATTAAGTCCTATTGCATGAACTTTTACCCTCACCTCTCCACTATTTAATTCCGGAATCGGGGCATCTTCATAAATTAACACCTCAGGACCTCCAAACTCATGCTGACGAATCGCTTTCATTACTTTAGCGTGTTCATTATTATCTATTTTATTTTTTAATTGTTCCATTTTTATTTGTGTTATTAATCAGATACAAAAGTAAATTAACAGTATATTTGTCGCAAGTATG
The DNA here is from genome assembly GCF_001975985.1 of [Flexibacter] sp. ATCC 35103. Classification (GTDB taxonomy): domain Bacteria; phylum Bacteroidota; class Bacteroidia; order Flavobacteriales; family Flavobacteriaceae; genus Flavobacterium. Next base: position 56,362 of record NZ_MTQF01000001.1, read on the forward strand.
TACTAAATAGTATCTTATATACTAAAAAGTATGTATTACTGATAATCAATTAGTTATATTCTGTAAAAAATGAAAAATAAAACAATAAATTCTGAAAACGTACAAATGTGTGGTGTAGATTATGCTTTTAAACGCATTGGAGGAAAATATAAAGGACGAATTTTATGGCATTTACATTCAAAAACAGTACTGCGTTATGGCGAGTTAAGCAGAACTTTACCAGATATAACGACTAAAATGCTGACTCAAACTTTACGTGAATTAGAAGAAGATAAATTGATAATCAGAGAAGTATATCATGTAGTTCCACCAAAAGTAGAATATTCGTTGAGCACCACAGGTATGGAACTAATTCCGTTTATAAAGCATTTGCATAACTGGGGCAATGAACAACTGGAAAAGGAAAATGCAACATGTGAAAATTAAGCAATCTATAAACCTTTTTTTAAGGATTGCTTTTTTTAAATAAGATCAAGAAGACCACTTTACAAATAAGTTACACTTTATCAATTCCCAAAAGTTTGGAATTTAAAGTCATCAATTCTAATTTTTTCCTTTTATTATACTGGCCTAAAACAACCCAAAGACCCATTAAAAAGAAAAAAACACCCAAAGCTCCCATAATTAGTGGATCAATCAAAAAGACGTACATTCCATTAATCTCTGCGTTATCCGGATTAGTCGGATCATAAAAAACTTTAACCTTGCTTCCTTCCATATAATTGGGAGAATAATACGCTACAGAAGAAGTAAATTTTATTTGCTGACCGGATTTTGCAACAAATGAAACAAATGGGTAATAAACCATTGTATTCTTGCTCGAAACAGGTATAAATTTAATAATTGTGCCACTGATAACCTCTGCCTTTGAAAAGAAATTTTGTTTATTACTAAAAAGATAAATCGCTAAGGCTAAAAAAAATAAGCCAGGCAGAAAGTAAACATATATACCAGCAGAAATATATCGTTTCATAATTTATTTAATAATGATATCTATTGTAATTAACCAATTTTGAATTTGAGCTCAAATTTAACCTTTTATAATTGATAAAAACCATAATAATATTCCTAAAAGAAAGATTTCTTCTAATCAACTTAGATTCCATTTTTTATTTAAATATGTTAAAATAGGTTTCAAATTATAATTTGCATTGAAGATAACGGAATTGGATTTGATGAAGAATTTGCTCCCAAAATTTTTGATCCATTCTATCGATTACATAACACAGGTCAATATGCGGGCAGCGGTCTTGGACTTACATTAGTAAAAAAAATAATAGACAATCATTACGGCTTCATAAAAGCGTCCAGTAAAATTAATTCAGGAACAAAAATGTTTATTTATATTCCTATGTAGAGATTTGTAAATGATCATTTCTTATAAAAGTAACGATTGCAAAACCATTGATTATAATAGCATATAATACAAAAATTATAAGCTATAAATCTTTTACGTTAGCTATTATCAGTTCAGTATCAAACGTGTAAACCCTTGGTATACCTGTTGCAATATCTACTTTTACAATATCAAGCGGACTGATTTTTTCCAGATACATCATCAGGGATCTCAGACTATTGCCATGTGCAACCAGTAAAACATTTTGTCCCATTTTTAATTTTGGTTCTATTTCGTCTTTATAATAAGGAACCACGCGATTGTAAGTATCCAAAAGGCTTTCGCCACCGGGAGGACATATATCATAACTTCTTCTCCAGATTTCTACCTGTTCGAGTCCATATTTTTTTGCCGTTTCATCTTTATTTAGTCCCTGTAAACTGCCATACATTCGCTCATTAAAAGCTTTATTTTTTACTACAGGAATTTTTATCTTCATATCATTTAAGATAATCTGCAATGTTTCCTGAGCCCTGATAAGCATTGAAGTATACGCAATATCAAAAACATGGCCTTTTAGTTTTTCTCCTGCAAGTTTTGCCTGCTCTTTTCCAAGTTCTGTCAGCGGAATATCGACGTTTCCTGTAAATCTGTTTTCTAAATTATAAAGGGATTGTCCATGTCGGACAAAAATTAATTGCGCCATTTTTGTTATTTAAAGCCATATTACAGCTAACATAAAGATAAAACAAATACTTCTTTAGTTTTCAGAATTCCGCACCATTCAACATTAAATTTCATTTTAAGGAACTAAGCTAAAACAAATGAGCCCGATAAATATCGGGCTCATTATTACTTTTAAATTCATGTACGCTTTTGGGTTTAGAATTTACAGTATTTTTTTTTTAGATAAATATGATTTTAATGTAAATCAAATCTGTCCAGATTCATTACTTTATTCCAAACGGCAACAAAGTCATTAACAAATTTTTCCTGAGCATCAGCACTTGCATAAACTTCTGCTATTGCTCTCAATTCAGAATTAGAACCAAAAACAAGATCTGCTCGTGTTCCAATCCATTTAGGCTGACCAGTTGTACGGTCGTTTCCTGTGTATAATTCCTTATCACTTGACACAGCTTGCCATTGGGTATTCATATCCAGCAGATTTATAAAAAAATCATTGGTCAACTGACCCGGACGATGTGTAAACACGCCGTTTTTTGTTTTATCAGTATTAATATCCAATACACGCAATCCGCCTAAAAGTACCGTTAATTCTGGCGCTGTCAGGGTTAATAAATTAGCTTTATCAATAAGAAGTTCTTCTGTAGAAACTGTTGATTTTGTTTTTCTGTAATTTCTAAAACCGTCTGCTTTAGGTTCTAAATAACCAAATGATTCTACATCTGTCTGTTCTGCTGACGCATCCATACGACCTGGAGAAAATGGTACTTTAGCCGAAATTCCTGTTTGTTTAATTGCATTTTCTACTCCTACGGATCCAGCTAATACAATTAAATCTGCTAATGAAACTTTCTTGTTTCCAGGCTGTGCAGCATTAAATTGGGATTGAATGCCTTCCAGTTTATCTAAAACCTGCTTAAGATTTGAAGGGTTATTTACCTGCCAGTCTTTTTGAGGTGCCAGTCTTATACGTGCACCATTGGCGCCGCCACGCTTATCTGATCCTCTAAAAGTAGCTGCAGACGCCCATGCCGTTCCTACCAATTGTGATATGCTTAATCCTGAATTTTGTATTTTTTCTTTTAATTGGTTAGTATCGTTTTCGTCAATTAATTCATGATTTACTTCCGGAATTGGATCTTGCCATAACAACTCTTCCTGCGGAACATCCGGACCTAAATAACGGTCACGTGGTCCCATATCACGATGTGTTAGTTTAAACCATGCACGTGAAAAAGCGTCTGCAAACTCATCCGGATTTTCGAAAAAACGACGTGATATTTTCTCATACTCAGGATCTAATTTTAATGATAAATCTGTTGTAAGCATTGTTGGCAGATGTTTTTTTGTACTATCAAAAGCATCCGGAATAATTGCTTCGGCATTTTTAGCAACCCATTGATGAGCGCCTCCGGGACTTTTAGTAAGTTCCCATTCAAAGCCAAATAAATTTTCGAAAAAATTATTACTCCATTGCGTTGGAGTTTTTGTCCAGGTAACTTCAAGTCCGCTTGTAATCGCATCCGAACCTTTACCGGAACCAAAACTATTTTTCCAGCCAAAGCCTTGTAATTCTAAACCTGCAGCTTCCGGCTCTTTGTCTACGTGATCAGAAGTAGCTGCACCGTGAGTTTTACCAAATGTATGACCACCTGCAATTAAAGCTACGGTTTCTTCGTCGTTCATTGCCATGCGGCCAAACGTATCTCTAATATCTTTTGCGGCTGCAATAGGATCAGGATTTCCGTCAGGACCTTCAGGATTTACATAAATAAGTCCCATTTGTACCGCTGCAAGAGGTTTTTCCAGATTTCTGTTATGAATATTTCCATCAGCATCATCATCTGATGATACAACTCCGTGATCTTTCGGCACACCTTCAGAACCGTTGTCATAACGCTCATCTCCACCAAGCCATGTCGTTTCAGAACCCCAGTAAACAGATTCGTCCGGTTCCCAAACGTCAGCTCTTCCACCTGCAAAACCAAATGTTTTAAAGCCCATGGATTCCAACGCTATATTCCCGGTCAAAATCATTAAGTCAGCCCAGGAAATTTTTTGTCCATATTTTTGTTTTATTGGCCATAATAATCTTCTGGCTTTATCAAGGCTCACATTATCAGGCCAGCTGTTTAAGGGTGCAAAACGCTGTTGCCCCGCTCCTGCACCACCACGTCCGTCATGTACACGATATGTTCCGGCGCTATGCCATGCCATTCGTATAAAAAGACCTCCGTAATGACCAAAATCTGCAGGCCACCAATCTTGTGAATTAGTCATGAGTTCGTGTAAATCTTTTTTTACAGCCTCAAGATCAAGAGTTTTAAAAGCTTCAGCATAATTAAAATCCTTATTCATAGGATTTGATAAAGCTGAATTCTGTCTAAGGATATTTACCTTTAACTGCTTTGGCCACCAGTCACGGTTTTTTGTGCCTGTTGCGGCTTCATTATCCATACTGCCATTATGAAAAGGGCATTTGCTGATGTCATTTGATTGATTCTCCATAATTCCAAAATTTTATTTTGATACTAATTTACAAAGTAAACCAAGAGAATGCTATTAGCTTTAATAATAAATAATTTTTATTTGATAGCTAAAATCTATACAAAGCAAATAGTTTTCTAATAATCAATTCTTTTATGGAAAGAAGGCAATTATTCGAAATCAACAAAAATACTATTGAATATGGGAAAATACTGAAGAAAACCTAAAACTGTATTCTTTATTATACATCAAAATGAATTTGATTATTTTCAAGTTAATGATATCATGAATTTTTAAAAATTAACAGGATTTATATTTTTTATAACTTTTAATCATTTGAATTATTCCTAAGGAAATAAAAAACAACGGAATAAAAACAGGAATTATGAACTTTGAGAATTGATTTGTTTTTACAAAAATAGTCTGCAATACTACAATCAAACTAAACATTCCTAAAAAAACACCTATTACAGTTCCTGCAATATAATAGTATTTTAAATCTCTTTCGACACTAATATATTCTTTGTTAAGCAAATAGAGATTCCAACTTGTCCAGAAAGGCAGCTGCAAAAAATTAACGCCATTTAATATTATACCTATTATAAAGGGTGAATACAGTAGATATTCCTGTAAAAAGTTATTCGAATTTTCTGTCTGATTAAAATTTAAATAAAAAACAAGAGCCAGAATAAACATAAAAAGTACTGAAAATAAATCGATTATCTTTAATAGCTTTTTATTCTGTATGAGTTTTTTGGCGAAAAGTAAGGTAAAATAAATTACAAAAGTTTCTACAAAAACGACTCCAAATAAAAAGAATACCAAATTATGCAATCCTGATTTTGAATAAATTTCTACTCCTGCAAGGTTTAGATATCCTAATGGAATTGATCCCAGAAAGCTGACTACAAAACCAATCGAAATATTTTTTATTCGTTTCATTTTTAAAAATTCATGATTTTACTGTTTTGTGCCAAATGCAGTCTGTATTCCCTGATGCCTACTTTGTAATTTAAATAAGGAACTCCCATTTTATGGTTTTCAACACTTATTTCATACATATAAGTAATGTGTCGCGCCAATTCTTTCCAGGCAAACCAAACGGAATGTTTAGGGTCGTAAATATGTGTGGGTTCACTTGCGGCTCCGTTGAGCTCCACGATTTGAAAGTTTTCTCCTCTTTCCAATTCTTCAAAAGTGTTGTACATAATATCAAAACGTCCAAAATAGAATTCCGGGATTTGAATCGCAATTTCATTAATCATCCAGGTTAATTTTGGCGTAATCAAATCGCTTCCATCCAGAAATTTTGCTCCGCGGGCATGATTGCCAAACGGAACCAAATTTAATGTTTCGTCTTTGGCTAAAATACAATATAGCTGATCTCCATATTCTTCTTTTAAAACTTCTAACTGTAATTCAAACCGTGGCGTTTGTTTGATTAAATCTTCTATAGTTGATTTTCCGTCTCCTGTTACAATCAAAAATTCTTTGGACACGATTCCGGTTATTTTTCCGTTTTTCTGGAGCGGATGCCGAACATAAAAAATACCCACTTCATTTTTATACGGAATCAAATCCTGTATCAAAAAATCGAAATTTGCTTTTTCAGCATACTGTTTCAGCTCAGAAGCGGTCCTGATTTTTTTTACACCGGAACCGCGCAAACCAATATCAGGTTTTGCGATTAACGGAAAATAGATTTGTTTCTCGACCACACTATCCACTATCTGTTTTAAATCAGTTTTCTCCTTAATTAAAATAGTTTTGGGATAATATTTTTTAGGAAGCAAATCGTAGATTTGTTTTTTACTTTCCATAATAAATCCTCCATTTTTAATTTTTGGATTAGAAGCATTAAAGAAAAAAACAGACCTTGCTTTGATTGCATAATATGCCCAAAGAAAATAAATAGGTGCATACAAAACCTGAAAAGGCCAATACTCCCAATTGGTTATTTTATGGATAAATAATTTCATTTCTCTCAATTTTAAATACGAATAAACGTGGTTGAAAAATTTCTTGTTTTTACTAAATCATAATATTGCATCATGCCTTTATTTTTTTCAATTACAGTTTGCGTGACACTTAAAGTTTTCATGGTGTTTTCTCTGTTGATGACTAAACCATTTTCAGAATCACCACTTTCTGTATTTCGATGAAAATCGAGCATCTGTGCAGGCGAGATTTTATTTTTATCTTTCAAAAAATCAAAAAACCAATCATTTCGTTTCTTTCTGATTTCACCAGGATATAAAGTAACCGATGACCAAATATGATTTTTAGTACTGTCCAGAAAAATCTTCATTTTGACGAGACCGTCCCAGATCAATTCATACAATTTTTCGTTTTGAAATAATACTAATGTAAAGGGTTCAATATTTTCGAGATCGATCTCACTCCAAAAATCTTTTGGCGACTGGTTCGCCATAATATCCAAAGCAATCAATCCGCGGCTTTTTCTATACGGAAATATCGGATTGTGTTTTGCTATTCCACCATTTAATAACACCAGAACAGTTCCGTTTTGATCTATGGCAAACCAGGTTCCTCCAGCTTTTGGATCTTTTGGATACATAATATTTTTGCCGTTATGACAATAATTTCGTGGTACAACAGCAGCGGGACGAATTACTTTTTCGTCCCGGTTTGAAGTAATAATTACAACTCCGCTATTATTGATAAAACTTACTGTACACATTGTCTTCTGTATTCTATAGTTGATCGTGCCACACCAAAATTTTCATTCATTAAAATGTTTTCAAATTGCAAAGCAGCAACTTTTATCAAGGCCTGATGATGAATACAATGTTCCAGATTATAGAGCAATTCTCTGTAATAATTGCTTTGAATCCTGATGGCAAGATGGTCAATTACCTGTTCGAGGTAGATTGTTTTATTTTCGCTTTTTAATCCTGTTTTAATTTCGATGATAGCTTGTTTGGCAAATGCTGTTTCTGTTTGAATACGATTATTTCTCTCGCGGTTATCATAATTCAAAACGGCTGAATCGTAGCTTTTTTCAAGACATTGAAACATTTCAATGATGTGTCTTGTATGTTCGCCGATAGTCGTATTGCTTAAAGCTTCGCAAGATTTTGAATAATCCTTATCAGACAATTGGTCTAACAGATCAACTAATTCATCTAAACTGTGGCGTATTGATTTTAGTAACATAACTTTTAATTTAGAAGATTAAACAATTTATTTTTATTGAAATAAAGCAATCCCAGACAACATAACAGGGTAATAACAGCCAAGGCAAAAAGAGTTCCTCCGTCATTTTTAACCACTATTCCCAGAACAAATAAGTGTGATAAAATAGCTCCTGTCATAATACCAAATCCGCCTAAAGCACCAATCCAGGTCGTTTTTGGTATTAAAATCAAAATTGCTGCGAGCAACTCGGCAATTCCTGAACCAATTCTGCCGTAAGGTTCTAGTCCTAAAGTCGAGAAAATATAAATACTTTCTTCTGCTCCGCTGAATTTAAAATATAATGTCTGCAATAAAATTACCGAAGCCACTATTCTGAGTATCCACATTATAATTTCCTTTTTCATGGCTCCGGATTATTTGTATATTTTTTTCCAATTATTATCTGCCTGGTTTTTTAAAGTATTCTGGTCTTTGTTCCAGCTTTTCAGGGTATTATTAAAATATGCATTGTAAAAAAGATATAATTTACCGTCGATAATTTTGAACGTTTCCGGGTTTATTGACACTTTTTCTCCGGCGCTTCCCATCGCATATGCACACCATCCACCATATTGAGGTTCATATTTTGACGGATTTGCGAGGAAGGCATTTTTATTTTCAGCTGACGAAAAATTATAAACCACACCCTGATAAGAAACTGAGATTTCTTTTTTTCCTTTGATTGCTTTTCCCTGATTAAAATATCCTACGGGATCGTAACCCTGAATGGCAACTTTATGTTCTACATTATATTGATTAATGCGTTTGGTCTCATTTTGAGCAAATGAAACTCCAGAAACCAAAACCAATAAAAATAATACTAGCTTTTTCATGTTTTTTATTTTAAGTTTTTTAATATAGAAACCAGTAATTCGGTTGTTATACGCTGTTTAAAATCGGGCGAAACATATTCAAAAAGTATGTCACTCTCAGTGTTTACAACAAAAACGGAAGGAACTGGTAAAAAACTCGTATTGATTCCATTAGAATGTACGTTAATTACTGATTTGTAGTTTTCCGGAGCTTCAAAAGCAATTCCAACTGCTTTTATTAATTCTCCTTTTGAGTCAGAAAGCAAGGTATATTTTACATTATCTTTTTGTTCTGTGCTTTTCAAATTTTCAGCAGAATCCGGGCTTACTGCAATAATCTGATATCCCAAATCCAGAATTTGTTTTTCGGCTTCGGCCATTGCCTGTAAATGCAGATTGCAATATGGGCACCAGCCACCGCGATAAAAAACGAGAACTGTTTTTTTCTTTTTTAGCAAGTCCGAAATTTGAACAGCTGTATTTTCAGATGATTTTAAAGTAATGTCCGGGATCTTCTCTCCTATTAATAAAGGAGCGATATCAGTCGCAGATTTAGGGATTGCGTTCTGGGCATTAGTAACCGAAGTCAGGGCTACTAAAAACATAAAAAGTAATTTTTTCATAGTAAATAGTTTTACATCTTTTTTGATGATGTAAAATTATTGTACTGTGAAAAAGCAAAATGTCGGCTAATTTACACTTGGATTGAATTAACTATAATTGGGTAATATCTGTAATGATAATTTCTTTTCTATTATAGTGTAAAAGATTATTGGTTTCCATTTCGTTCAGCAATTGTGTTGCGGTTTGTCTTGAGGTACAAATGATTTGGGCAATATCATTTTGGGTTAAATAATTTTCAATTATTACTGTATTTCCGTTTTGAATGCCTTCTTGTTCTGCCCAGTCTTTCAGGAACTGATACAATCTGGTTTTAGCATCTTTAGAAATTAAATTGGCATAACTATTTTTAATCCGTTTCATTTTCAAGCCTACAAACTTGGTGTACGAAAGTGCCAATGTTGGGTTTCTAAGCAATAAATCTTCAAAATCAGACATTAAAAAACTGCAAATTGCAACATCGTCAGAAAGTACTTTTGCATATTCTTCGACTTTGTTATCTGTTTCTAAAGTCAACTCGCCAAATAAATCGCCTTTTTGAATAATGTCTTTTATGGTTTCGTTGCCATTATCATCGATGGCAACAATTTTTATATTTCCTTTTTTAAGTAAAAAAATCCGAGGCACATCTGAAGATGAAAAATAAATAATTTCGCCTTTTGATGCTTTCTTAAAGCCTGTAATAATACACAATTGTTTGATCTGCGAATAGCTAAGTGTCCTGAATAATTTATGATCCCGCAAGTACCAATATTTTAATTCTTCGTACATATTTATTTGTATTATTTGTGTAAATATACCAATTTAACAAATAATAAATTTTCAGATTTAATGGTAAAGCAAATTTCATTCTTTGGTAACAGCTATATGTTGATTTAAATAAAGATCCTCGGTCTTTCTTGCTATATATAACAAATTAACAAAAATTAGGAGGTTATTTACTTGGATAAAGCAAATTACATTTTATATATTTACCACTATTTAAATTAAGTCTAAATAATAATGATACGAATTTCTACATGCCTATTATTCCTGTTCTTCACTATGGGTTCACTTTCTGCCCAACAGATTTCTAAAACAAATACAAATAACGAAAAAGATAAAAATAGTAAAAGCCAGGATACCATCTTAAATGATAAATCAGCAGATAATGAACTACAGGAAATTGTTGTTTCTGCTTCCAGAAAGGCTGAGATTTTAGATGAAGTTCCTTCTTCTGTTACATTATTATCCAAAAAACAAATACAACAGCAACTCAATATAAGTTCTAATCTTAGTGATATTTTGGGCGCATCAGTTCCCGGTTTGGGATTTACGACCAATAGAACTCAAAATTTAGGTCAGACTTTACGTGGCCGTCGTGTATTAGTTATGATTGACGGTATTCCTCAATCTACACCTTTAAGAGACGGGGCAAAAGACATGCGTTCTCTGGATCCTACCGTATTAGATCGCGTTGAAGTGATTAAGGGAGCAACTGCAATTTATGGTAATGGTGCAGATGGCGGTTTGATTAACTATATTACTAAAAGAGCAAATGTTGACAAAGCAATAAGCGGATCAACGGAGGCAGGAACTAATTTTTCTCTTGTAAAACCTAAAGGAACAGCCGGTTTCTTTGTATCTCAGTTATTGACCGGAAAAGTAAACAAAATTGATTATGTTGTAAGCAGCCGTTATGAAGAAACAGGGCTTTATCGTGATGCGAAAGGACGTGTACTTTCTCCTGAATATGGAATGAACGATCTTAAAAACTGGAATGCTTTTGCAAAAATTGGATATGACATAAATGACAATAATCGCCTGGAATTAATGTATAATTATTTCCAGAGCACGCAACATACTGATTATATAGCGAAAGCTGGGGTTTACGGCAATTTTGATTCTCCAACTATTGGGGTTAAAGGACAAAGACCGGGAGATCCGGAAGGAACGCCGTACAATCATAACGCAAGTTTAAGTTATATTGGAAAGAATTTTATTGGAAAAACGGATGTTAATGCGTCTTTATATTTTCAGGATTATCTAACGTTAATTAATTACAGTGACTTTTTTGAAAATAACGGACAACCTGCTACTCAAAGTAAAAAACTGGGTTTTCGTTTGAATTTAAATACGCCATATGAATTCAGTTCTCTTATATCAGGGAATTTAACGTATGGATTGGATATTCTATCTGATATAACAGATACACATCTTACAGACGGCAGATTGGTAATTCCTGAAATGAAGATGAACAATCTGGCGCCTTATTTCCAGCTTAAAAACATGTTTGGGCCAAATTTGGTATTGAAAACCGGTTTAAGGCTTGAAAATGTTAATATCGATGTACCGGATTATACCACCATTGGCATTCGTAATTATGTAAACGGCACTTATGTTGGCGGTGGTGTTGCAGTAAATGGCGGAGCATTAGATTTTAATGCGCTTATGTTCAATGCAGGATTGCGTTATACAAAATGGACATTGTTTAAACCTTTTGTAAGTTTTTCGCAGAGTTTTAGTGTGGCTGATTTAGGTTTGGTGCTTCGTGCTGCAAAAGAAAATACGGTCAACAACACTTCGATAAAAGCGGTTACAGCCAATAATTACGAATTTGGATTTTCAGGAGCTGTGGATAAACTTTCTTATGAAGGAGCTGTTTATTACAGTACTTCAAAATTAGGGGCTTCTTATGTTTATGTTGATGGTAATCCGCAAATTTCACGATCACCTGAAAAAATCTATGGTTTTGAGTTGTCAGCAAAATATCGTCTTCATCCAAAAGTTGATGTTGGAGCAAATTATTCTTATACAGAAGGGAAACGTGAACTTACAGATAAAAAAGTATATCTGGGAGGAGATCGTATAAATCCGCCAAAATTAGTAGCTTATACTGTTTATAGACCTCTGGAAGACTGGTCAGTATTTTTGCAAATGATTAATACAACAGGAAGAGATCGATTTGAACCTGTTAATGGAGCTTATACTTATGGAACGGGACCTATAAAATCTTTTACGGCTTTTAATCTTTCTTCGAGTTATACCTTCAAAGAAAAAAGTACGATTCGTTTGGGTGTCGAAAACCTTTTTAATAAAGATTATTATAGTGTTATATCGCAATGGCAATCTAATAATATGAATTATGTCAAAGAAAATGGTACACGCTTAACGATTAGTTTTGCGCAGGCTTTCTAAAAATATTTGTATAATTAAACGAACAAAACCTTCAAAGTCATTATATTTTGAAGGTTTTTTGCTTCAATTCAGTGGCAGGAAACTTAATTTGGTAAGTTCGATAAGTTGGGTTCATATATTTAGTAATTTTATCCTTTACAGAACAACTTATATGAGCTTAAAAAATGCTTTTTAATGGATCAAATAGTTAGCTTTTTTGTTGCAGGAACAACTTTATTACTGGCATTTTTAATTTTTGCAAATATTAATCAGGTAAACACCAAATCAAATCGATGGTTTGGGGCTTTTATTGTATGTGTTTTTATTATTCAGTTTAATGACTTATTAGAAAAAACTGAGTTTATGAAAACAAGAATGCTCTTAAATGATTTTCTGGGCCTGACAGATTTTATTGTAGCTCCTGTTTTTTATTTTAGTGTAGTTTATTTTATTCAACCTAATAGAAAATGGCAACTAAAGGATCATTTTCATTTTGCATTTGCTGTTATCGTGCTAATGTTACTTTGTCTTTCGGTACTAATTGAGGTAAAACCACCAACTGACATCGATATAAAAAATGCTGCTGTTATACTTAAATTTTTTAATCTGGTGTTTTGTATTCAGGTTATTTCGTATTGCGTTTTAGCGTATAAAAAAATCAGCTCCTATCAAAAAAACTTGTTTTTGTATACCTCAAATGCGGCTGCAATTAACTTAAAATGGTTACAAAAAGTAGTAGTTTGCGTATTACTAATTACGGTTCTTTGGCTAATTGACAATGTTTTTAAATTAGCCAGAACAAATATTTTATTTGACCAGTTTGCGAGTGTAATTTATCTTGCCGGATTTTTTTATATTGCTTATTATGCTTTAAAACAAAAAGAAATTTCAGAACTTAATCAACATGAAAAAAAAGAAATTGATAGTATTATAAAAGAGAATTTTAATGTAGAAAGCAATCAGAAAAAACTAATTCCGGATGTTGAACTACAAGAAATGAAATTGATTTTAATTGAAGTAATGCATACTAAAAAACCTTTTTTAGATCCTGAATTGAGCGTCTTTAAATTGGCTTCGCAATTGGATATTTCATCTCATCAGCTTTCCTATATTATCAATAAAGGTTTTGACGAAAATTTTTATCAATTTATTAATGGGCACCGAATCGAAGAAGCCAAAAAAATGATCCAGGATCCTAATATGCAGCATTTAAATTTAATTGGAATTGCTTTTGAAGTGGGCTTTAATTCTAAAACAGTTTTTAATACCACTTTTAAGAAAAGAACCAATCAAACGCCATCAGAATTTAAAAAAGCAAATTTTGCTTTGGTATAATTCATTATCGTTATTTTGATTTTTTGCAGCTGAATGGGTTTGTAGATTATAGTTCGTTTAAAAGAGGTTCTGATTCATAAATCAGAACTTTTAATTGGTAAATGATACTAATATTTGTATCGAATTTACTTTAAAAACGAATTAAACTACCATGATCCTTAAAAAAGAACTCCGAAAATTAAACCCAAATAAAAACATTAAAATTAGACTGTTAGCTGTTTTTATAATTCTTATTTCTATATTCTCTTCTGCTTCTTGTTCTGACGATTATAAAAATCGAAATACAGATTATCAGGAAACTGCGGTAGATTTAGGAACTCACAAACTGATGGCATATACGGTATCAAAAAAATCAAAATATCTGGTTGTTTTTGAATCAGGTCATGGCAATGATCATACATCCTGGTACAGCACCGGAAAATCTTCTGAAATTTTTTCTATAGCTGATTTTTTAGATTCTGATGTTTTATTATATGACAGGGCCGGTTACGGAAAATCAGAATTTAATACGGAACCCAGAAATATCAATACATTAAGAAGTGAATTAGAAACTGTTATCGATCAATTTGCAAACGGCAGAAAAGTTGTACTTGTCGGGCATTCGTTAGGAGGTTTGATTATTAGGGATTATGCCATAAAAAATCCAGAAAGGGTTGCGGGATTGGTATTTATTGATGCTTCTCACGAAAAATACAATCATTTTTCGCAGGATCAGATCAATACTTTTTATACAAATTATAAAACAATGTATGGGGCAAATTCCGGTATAGCATTAGAAACGCTTCAATTAATTGAAGATTTTAAATATGCGGCAACATTGCCCAATTTACCTGATGTTCCGGTTCTTGCCATAACGAGTATGAAAATAGATGCTGAACATAATGCTGCAGACAGGCAGTTATGGTACGATTCTAAGGAAGCTCTTAAGACTGGAATAACCAATTTTAAACACATTACAACAATAAAATCCGGGCACTTTATCCAGCTTGAGGAACCTAAACTTGTTTTAGGAAATATTCGATCAATGTTATCGCAACTTCCTTTTTAATTTTATTCAAAACATAAAAAAACCTCAATTGCTTTACGGATTGAGGTTTAAATAAATTTTATCTTTTGACTGAATTATACAGTAACATTTCTCTTTTGAAGTTTAGCAACTAAAAGTCGAATTCGTTTGTGCAGCATACTTCTGGTAGACTTTTTTTTGAGTTCATAATCTTTCGCACATTTCTTTAGTTCAGCGAGTAGGAACTTAAAGTTGTTATATAATGCAGCGAGTTCTTCCATGTCTTTTTGAATTTTGGAATACTCCTCAGATGTCACATTATTTTTGTCAATGACAGACATTTGCTCATATTTATAAAACACATCCAATAAATTTCGATGCTCCCTATTGTCAATTCCCTGCATAGTCCTTAAAAATCTTTTAAATTATAATATCGTTTTAAATTAAGGTATTATATGCAGCAAGGGATCAGCATCTGTAGTAATGACAGAAAGTGGTAATGACCTTAATGTTGATGTTTTTTGTTTTGCTGTATTTCCGTTTATGGTGTTTAATGCCGTTTTTAATAAAATTTCTGACGGATTACCAAGGGTAAAAATTTCTGGTCCCTGAAGTTCATTGGTATAAATAGTTGGATTAATTCCTTTAGAATATTCTCCTTCATGTCTGGAATTGAATAATTTATAGATCGAAGGATATAATATCCATCCTTTAGTTCCCGGAATTCGGTCATCTTCAACAGGAAATCCGGCTACATCTTTGCCAAATGTTTTTTCTCCTATAGTTACAACATTCATATAGGGTTTGAGATTATTAATAATAAGTTCTGATGCAGATGCAGTACGGTTTCCGCATAAAATATACACTTTATTTATCGACGGATGAACGTTGCGTAAAGCATCAAAACCTATTTTGGATTCATTGCTTTCTAATGCCTGCAAAAAGGACTGATCTATATTGCCTCCGTTGGCATTTGCTTCAAATTTTATAAACAGATCGCCCGATTTGATATTAGGTGCTAAAATTATACTTAATGCTGCGGCGGCGGCGATATCTCCTCCTCCATTATATCTTAAATCTATAATTAACTCTGTGATGCCTTTACTTTTTAATTCCTGAAAAACGGGAAGAAACAATTGTGCTTGTCCAACATCAAAATGCGGAATTTCGACATATCCAATTTTGGTGTTTTTATCCTGGATTATTTGATATGAAACGGGCTGTAAAAAACTATATCCCTGCAATAAGGAAACTTCTTTTAATGCCGAAAAACCGGATTGTGAGGTATAAGAACTTATTTCTAGTTTTAATTGTGATGCAGCAATCATGTTTTGATACAATCTATCGTAATTTCCCTGATCCAGCCCTGTTCCTTCTATTTTAGTAATGAGTTGTCCTCTTTGCAGTCCGCTTTTTTGCGCCGGTGAATCTGCTAATACATATAAAATTGCGCCGTAAGTTTTTCCTTCAAACTCAAAAAATGACACGTCAAATCCAAATTTTCTTCTCAGGCTTTGTGGCGCCGTTTCAGGTAATGCAGGATGTAATGCATAAGAATAAATATCATCCTTTTGTAATAATCCTGCAAAATATTGCTTTGGATTCACAGATAAGTCATTTTGTTGTGGCATTGTCGCACTCCAGCGGTAGTATTTTTTCATTTGCTGATACATCCAGTCATTTACATATTCATTTGAACCTTCCTGATAAAGAGGAACAGAAGGATCATCTGATGTACACGAAAAAATAATAGTTACCAAAAAAAATAATGGTAAAATGAGAACTGAAGGATATTTCTTCATTTGAAACATTTGAAATTTATACATCCGGATTTTGACTTTTTCTGCAACAACAGGAAATTTAATTACTTAAAAACAAAATAATCTGTAAGGTTCAGGGTTCCGTCTACGCCAGAAAAAGCAGCATTGGCATCCTTTTTTTCTTCTAATATTATCAATTTTGATTTATTTACGGACATGGTCATATTCAGCGTTATTTTTTTTCCCGGAACATACGATTCTGTTGTACCGTGTTTAACAAGTTCCATTATAATTGTTGGCGGTGAGCTAAACGGAAACTCGATGAATGCACTATATTGATCTTTGCTTATATTTTCTACAACTCCCAAAAGCTGACCATTAAGTTTGCGTATAATCCCGTCTAATTTGCCATTATAACCTGTTTTTGAATACAAGTTAAGCGTAGGAAAAATAAATTTATATCCGTTATAACCTGTTTGTTTTAAAACTCCTGGTTTTAAAGAAACAACGTTATCCAGCCAAATATTTTCTTTAGCAAAGAAAGAAAGGGTATCTTTTACTTTTTTTGCACTAAAATGGTACGTTCGCAACAGTTCTTTTGTTGTTTTATTGGTAAACTCAAAAACTTTCTCTTCGTCACCATGATACACGAATTCATAATCTTTCTCGACTTTTTTAACAAAAGCGGTGCGTTTCTCTTTTCCTATTTCTACCGGTTTGCCATTTACCGTTATTTGTATCGAATCATTTAATGCACTGTATCCTATAATCACTACTTTTCCGGGCTGATTTTTTTCATTTCCATATAAAGAAGTCAGATCATCATTAGCACATGATGCAAAAAAAGCCAGTGAAATCGAGAAAATTAAAACCCTTGTCAATATATTCTTCATATTCTTTTTTTTGTATTGTAATAACTGGTTTATCGAAAAAGTGTAAACTTTGACGATTTTACTTTTTGATAAATTTTAATTTTGCTGTTCTATTATTATTGGATACTAAAAGAAAATAAACTCCTTGTGCTAACTCACCAACAGTTAAATTGTCTTTTTTATAAGGTGTTTCTTTTACTAATAAACCAATAGAATTGTAAATTTTTACAGTTGTTTCCTCTGTTTGAAATTGTTCTCCTAATTCTAAATCTAAATATTCCTGAACCGGATTTTGATTCAGCCTGCAAATATTTGCTGCTGACTCAAGATCATCAAGTCCTAAAAGTGCTTCGGCATTTATAGTAACTTTATCAATTTCATACCCAATAAAACCTGTCGTCGTATTATTTCCCAATGCTATATATACTGCACTTTGACCTGAAAACTGAGATATATCTATTGAATAATCTTTAAATTCAGGTTCATCAATGGTTAGTCTTTCGAGTATAATTTTACCAATTAGTGTAAATGATGCCGGATCCGGTGAGGTCGATCCATATACTGATAATTCCTGATTACTGTCGTAAGCACTAGGTTGAGCATTTAAAACCAGTGACACTTTACCGGAATAAAATGATAAATCCTGAACTGGAGATATGGCTAAGTTATCTTCTAAAGTTTCTAAAGGCGATGCGGTTGCTAAATCTATATTGTAGTTTCCTAAAACAGAAGCTGTACCGTCTACAATAACATTATTTTCGTCTAGTTTGATATTTTTTCTGGCAATCCAGTTACTTCCGTTGCCATCTTTATCAAGCAAGATCCAGTCTGAAGCATCGGCATCATCAAAATCATCTTCCCAAACTGTAAATTGTGCTGATGATACAGCCGAAACCATAATAAATAATAATAAAAGTAGATTTTTTTTCATTTTTTTTATTTTTAAAAACATGGACAGAAATATTCTGCCCATGTTCAATTTTAATAATTTAACCTAATTAAAAATTTGTAAACTTAGTCCAGTTGCTTGTCCAATTGGCTTCTGTTTTAAATGCTCCTGTAGTTCCTGTAAAATCTAATGGACCATCATTAAAAAACGGTTGGCTAAGTGACCATTTTGTAGCTGGGTTTACTGTAGAGGTAGCGTTACCAATACCTCCTAAAACAGTTCCTGCTGGTAAAAGTGGGTTATCGAATCCATGAATTGATACTCTTAACCATGTAGAACCGCTTGGTACAGATGGAGACTCCCATCTAATTCCTGTTTTATATCCTGTTACTGTTGCATCAGTCAATGAAATTTTACCTGCTCTGCGCACGTGTATTGCATTTTCGTATAATGCAGCTACAGTTGAAGAACTTACACCAATGATTGATAATTGAGAGATAACTGGTCTTGTGATAAGTGTTGTAACAGTTCCTCCTGCATTATTATCTAATTCGATACCGTTAGAATCAGGATTTCCTCCGCTTAAACTGTGCGTAGAATTACTGTCAGCAATTGCAATTGCTTTTGTAATTGAACCTGTGTAACCAAGATCAAAATCAAAATTATCATCATCAGCAGCAAATGATACTAAATGAGTTGCATTTACAGTACCTCCAAAAAATTCATAAGAATCGTCTCTTCCGTACGAAACCTGAATATGGTTTACTACTGTTCCGTTACCTACACCTGCAAATGTTAATCCGTTGATTTCGATATCAGTATCTAAAATACGTCCGGCAAACTCGATACGTACATAAGTTAATGAACCTGCATTATGAGCATTGTTTGTACCACCATAATAGAATTCAGTAAAATTAGCCTGATCGTCTAATCCTTCAACAATGTTTGTAGTCAAACCATTGTTTACTTCAGCATTACCCAATATAACTACACCTCCAAAATCTCCCGGAGATGCTACTGTATTTGCGTTGCCATCTAATAAATTATAACTTGTAAAAACTACTGGCGCAGTAGCTGTTCCCTGAGCGTCTATCTGACCACTTTTTGTAATAACAAGTACTCCTGTTGCTACTCCCGGAGCTAAAGGTTTTGCCTTAATGAAAGTACCTGGCTGAATAGTAAGTTTAGCACCATCTTTTACAGTAATTACTCCGTCAATTTCCCAAACTTTGTCGTTTGTCCATGTAGTATTGGTTGTAATAGCACCGCTTACCGTCTGAACTGTTGCTGGATATCCTGTGTAATCAGCACCTGAAGCCTTCATAGAAAAAGAAGAATCTGCAGAAGAATCATCATTTTGGCAAGAGCTCACTAACAGAGCTACCATTGCGAATAGAAAAAAATTTTTCATAATAATTTAATTATTGCTATATTTGCCGCTATTACAAACTAGACCTTTGGAGAGAGCAGCAAAATATCTTTCCTTGGGTCTTTCTCTTTTTTGGTAAAGATCCTTTTCTATAAACGGTCCCGCTTTACCATCGGGGTTTATACCTAAATATCTCTTTCACTCTTAGGTTTTTTTTATCGCAGTGAAGATTCGCTTTCCATCCTTTTAAAATTTTCACATAAAAAGAGCAACAGTTTTTGCTTCGATTTTAAAAGACCATCTGAAAGTATTTTTCTCTGTTTTTTATTTAATGCACTAAACAAAAAGAAATCTAATACTTACAACTATATACATTAGCTTTTGAAAACTTAAAATATCATCCCTGATTTTTATTGTTAACGGTTTCTTAATGTTTAAGATTTATAGCCCTCTGTTTGGTGATCTGTGTGCTTAAAAATTGTAATTAAGAGACAGTGATGCCGTTCTGCCACTCCACGCCTTAAATACAACCTGATCAATATCTTCATCATATTTATCTGTTGCATGAGCGCCAAGACTGTAACGATCTCGTGGGTTTGAACCATACGGAACTTCCTCGATATGCGAATAACTGTTTGTATTGTTATAGGTTTCAATGCCGGCATCAAACATGTTTTTAATACTGAACTTTAATTCCAGATTTCTTTCCTTAAAAAATTTATAACTCACCTGAGCATCTGTTACGGCATATGGCATTCTTATTTCTTCAGACTCATAGGCATAACCTACCAGAATATACTGATCTCCAATAGCGTTGTGTCTAAGACTAAACCCAAATCGTTCGCCTACATAATCTAATCCCAGATTATAGGTATAAGGTGATTGCCCGTATAATGGTCTGTTGGCTTCATATAATCCGCCGGTTCCGTCCAGGTTTACATACGATGTTACTTTTGTATCGTTGAAAGCGGCATTACCATAAACAAATATATTTTTCAGGGTTTCTCCTTCTCCTAAAAAAGACAAGCTTTTATAAAATTCCATTTCAACTCCCCACAATTTGGCATTATTAGAGTTAAGATTGTAGATATTCCTGATTTTTGAAGGCGTATAATTACCAACAGCTTCAATAGGATTGTCTATATTTTTATGGTAAACACCAAAAGATAAAATTTCTCCGCCAGACGGAAACCATTCCATTTTAAAATCATAATTATCAGCAACGCTGGAAACCATTCCGTTTGAATAGTTATAGATTTTTGCAGAGCGTATCGGGTCAAAATAAGGTATACTTACACGTTCAGAAAATTGAGGTCTTAACACAGATCTGTTATATCCTAAACGAAGGTTCATTTTATTTGTCGGGCTAAAAATAAAACTGGCAGAAGGTAAAAATTGCCATTTTTTATCGTCTTTCTGATCTGTTATAAAATCACTTGCAGATTCTGCCTGACTTGCAATCTGAGTATAGATATAACTCTCTGCACGCACACCCCAAACCAGTCTGAATAAATTATTTATTTTGTTGTCTAACATTACATAAGGAGAATGTATTTTGACATCACCTTCGTATTTGTCACCAAAACGTCCGTAATTTCTCCAGCCAAAACCACCATAATAATACTTAGAACCGTCCAGTAATTCAGAAAGCGGTCCGTAAACATCTGCACGATCCACAGCAGCTCCCTGCCCTACAACGACCATTGCATTTGAAACCTGCTGGTTTGTAGCTTTTTTATAAGTACCAAAATAACCCGCCTTAATCGTATTGGTGAAAGTATCACTGAAGTCGAAGGGAAAATTTAGATTAACAGCCCAGTTATAATCATTTTCATCATTGGTATAGTTGTCCCTGCTAAACGGAAACTTGCTCGTGCTATTATAAACCTGATGGTAAAGTAATTCGTCATCACCTACTTTTTTACGGTAGGTATCGATAAAAGTAGCATCTTTTGTGTCTTTTGTAACATTGCCGTAAGCCGCATACCAATCCAGTTTTAATTTACCAAATTCGTGATTTCCTTCGAGTTTACTTTGGATAAAAGTTTGATAAACCGGGTAATTTGTTTCGGATGTATAAGGAAGTGCCGTACCGTTTACGATTTCTTCAGCACCTACATTATCTCTCCATCCGGTTATTTGAGTCAGCTGGTTGTTGTAAATATGCATTGCGGTATTACGCATTGTTATTTTATTGCTGCCTAACTGAATTGCAGTATTAAACATTCCGCCTAAAGTACTGTTATACGAATAATTAGCTCCACTGTTTCTAAAACCGAATTTCTCGAAAACCGAATATTCCCTGCCTTCTTCTCCTTCCTGACCAAATTGTGAATTGCTCATAAAGTTTCCTCTTTCGGTATGTTCGATTTCTAATTTTTCCTGTGTATTCTTAAAGATCAAAGACCCAACAAATCCCCATTTATTATTATCTTTTAATTCATAAGAGCGTCCTAAAGCAAACTGAAGCGTAGTTCCCGGTGCTGCATAGGTTTTATAAGTCGAAAAATTATCTTCTGTAAATCGTTTAGACTGTTCTATAAAAGGTCCGGATTCAGCTTCGGTTTTTGGCACATCCAGAGAGGCCAGGTTGGATGGATAATCACGTCTCCCGTCATCAAAACCCCAATAATCATAATCTCCTTCTTGTTTGGTAAGTCTTTCTTTAAAAACACTTCGGCTATTATAAGACGTACTTACAGAAACACTTGTAAAATCTTCTTTAGGAATATCTTTGGTTTTTACTTCTACAAATCCTCCGGCAAAATTGGCATACATATCCGGAGTAGCCGTTTTACTAACCACAATACTTTCTACCATTGCTGTTGGGATAATATCAAAAGAAAAGTTTTGCTGATAAGCATCTGTACTTGGCAGTGTAATACCATCCATTACAGCTTGGTTCCATCTTTCTCCCATCGAGCGAACCACCACATATTTATTGTCAATTGTGGTTACACCCGTGATACGTTTAAGCGAACTTGCCACATCTTTGTCCGGTGTTCTGGCAATTTGCTCTGCCGAAATACCATCAGAAAACTGCGCTGCCTTTTTTTGCTGCAGCAACATTCCCTGAACTGATGCAGTTGCCTGTTTGTAATTTTGAACAATTACAACTTCTTTCAGTGATTCTGCATCTTCTTTTAAAGAAACTACAAGCGGAGTTTCGCCGCCTTCCAGAACTTTAACAGCCGTAATTTTTTGTGTTTGAAAAGAGATTACACTAATCTCAACCGTATATTCGCCAGGCTCTAATTCCAGAACATAATTACCATCGATGTCTGATTGCGTTCCCAAACCCAGTTCAGCCACTTTTATATTGGCACCAGGTAACGAAAGTCCGTTGATGTCTACAACTTTACCAGTAATTTTTCCTTTCTTTTTTTTTTTGCCGGAATCCTTACTGTTTACGGCTATATTATTCTCGTTTCTTCTAAAATTTAAGTTGGTCTGATTTTGTAAATCATTTAAAATTTCGTCTATCGAAACATTATCTTTTTTAAGTGTTACTAATGGCAGACTTAAATCCAGATCTTTTTGATAAACAAATTGATATGGCGTACGGGATTTTAAGTTATCGATGATTTTTTGTGGTGACGAATTTTTAAAATCAACCGATACAGTTCCGGTTTGTGAATAAATAGTATTTACTCCGCAGAAAAAGCCAAAAAATAAAATCCAAAAGGCAAATTGCCTGGAAAAGTCATTGTTCATAATTGATGATTGTTAGTTTATTTTAATTATTTTAATTTGAATATTTGGGTCAATATCGTTCTGTAAATGCTACAGTTATCCTGTCGCTTAACAAGCAAGTATTTTTTGCCTGACTAAGCCACAATAGTTTTCTAAAATCTAGTTTTGTTTATTTACTGATCAAATAGGTGTTATTGCCTGTAGACCTAATTTTGATTTCCAGCGCAAATGCAATGGTTTGAAGCATCTCATATAAACCTTGCCTTGTATCAAGAGTTCCTTGTATGGTCCGGTTTTTTAGATCTTTATCGAGATAACTGACCTCAAACTGATGATCTGACTTTAGTTTATCCAGAACTTCCTCCAGCGTTAATCCGTCAACATAAATCAGTACTTTTTTCCATTCAGGTTCTAATACCGTTGTTTTTTGTTTTAATAAAGTTGCCGTTTTTGCTCCGTAAGTTGCTTTATAACCTCTCTCAAGCAAAACCATGTTCTGCACGGTTTCAACCCGCACTTTCCCGGTTCTTACATTTACCTCCGGTTTGTTGTCATTGTATGCATTTATATTAAAGGATGTTCCTAAAACAGTTGTTTTTATCGCTCCTGATGTAATAATAAAAGGTCGTGAAGGATCACGTTTTACTTCAAAAAAAGCTTCTCCTTTTAAGGTGACCGTTCTTTCGTGTTTTAAAAATGTAACAGGATATTCTATTTCAGAATTTTCATTAAGCCAAACCCTGGTTCCATCTGATAAACACAAAAGCCTGACATCATTTTTGAATGTTTTTGTTGCTGTGATTTCGATTTGGCTTTTATTTTTATCCAGCTGCGTAAAAATCTGATAAGTTGTAATCGAAAAAATAAATACAATACAGGCAACTGCAGTCCAATTATAAAAACCTTTATATTTATCAATGGTAACATTCCGTATATTGTTCCACATACGTGATTTAGTTTCATCCGGAAGAATTCCTCTGTTAGGTATTTCATTCCATTCTTCTTTTAATTTTCTGGATCCCATTTACAATTAACATTTAATATTTAAAAACTCGGGTAAAATCTACCGATTCAACTACATTAGATTTTCACTCTGTCAAATATCATGGGGCAACATTACTATTAACGTTTTCTTAATGTAAATGCGCATTATGCCAACCTTGATTTTTAGGTACAATAAAATATCACACTACATAAAATAGCGTAAAACGGCAGTTGATATAAACTAGAAAAATAAGACTGAATCAGGATACTAATTCTGACTGACTAATAAAAAATAAGGCAAACCAATAGAGTTCATGGTTTTTTACAGCGTTCTTTTTAAGAAATTGCAAGGTCTTCGAAATTTGGTTGGCCACAGCACTTTGAGACATATCCATTTCTGCCGCAATTTCTTTGTAGCTTCGGTCTTCAAATTTATGAAGGCTAAAAATTTTTCTTCTCTTTGCAGGTATTTTATTTAAGAGATATTCTATTTGTTCTAATTTTGCAGTGATATCTTCTTCTGTTTCTGATACGGTATCAAGCTCCTTAATAAGCTGATCGTTTTCGACTGAAAATATCTTATTTTGTTTTTTATACCATTTCGAAATTTCCTGTTTTGAACTTTTAAACAAAATGGCTTCTATATCTACTCCCGGATCTAATTTTGTTCTGTATTTCCAGAGATGAATAAATACATTTTGTGTTACATCCTCTGCATCTGCAAGCTGGGATGTATATTTTTTAACAAAACAAAAAACTTTAAAATGGTACAAGTCATAGATTTCTTTAAAACTGGAATCATCTCCTGCACGCAAGCAAATTAGCAAATTAGAACTCATAATATACTTTTAAATTGTTAAAGAAGACCCTTACAAAAGTATAATAAACCTCTTTTGATATTTTTTGCTAATTGGTCATTTAATAATTTATTAATATTGCGCTATTTTTACAAATTTTATTATAGTACCAGAAGATATATCAATGCCGTTAAGCGGCTTTTATCTTTGGAAACAACTTTATGATTAGTCCTTTAAGGCGTTGTTGATAATCCTCTATCAGCCACTTTTTATAATTTGTGCTGGCATTTTCCAGGCATTTTACATACTGTTTAACCCGCCATTCAATTTCAGGTAATAATGCTTCGGCCAGAAACAAAGCTTCTGATAAAGTGCCCGCATTATCCAGACACATTTTTGCCTGCTGTCTTATAGATTGCTGAATAACTGTTTTAGGCTTTTTATCCGTATGCAGCACTTCGTGATACTGTTCTTCAATATCAAAAGTCATTTCAAGTGTATTAGGAAAACGCGCTCGCAGTTCTGCCGAAAATCCATGCGACTGCACGGCTGATGTGCCGCCTCCCTGATAATGAAGCTGTTTCGCAAATACATCAGGATGATCAAAAACATTTTGCCAGTCAACCGGTTCTTCCCATTTGCCAAATCGCTGGATATTATTGCCAAGATCGATAATTCCAAAAGTTTTTTTAGAAGGCAGACTTCTTGCGCCGCGTCCTATCATTTGGTGGTATAATGTTATAGAAGTCGTGGCACGGTTTAGTATGATATGCTGTACCGTTGGCTCATCAAATCCGGTAGTCAAAATAGAAACAGAAGTCAAAACAGCCCCTTTCGTTTTTTTGAACCATTTTAAAATTTCTTTTCTTTCCTGATCAGAACACTTATTGTCCAGATGTTTAATCGAAATACCGGCATCTGTAAAAGTTTCATACACTTTTTGTGAAGCCGCAATTCCATTGTTAAAGATCAGTGTCTTTTTTCCCGCAGCATTTTCTTTATACGCTTTTAATAAGAGTTCCAGCATCACCGGAGAACTGTAAAGATCATTAGATGAACTAACTGTGTAATCGCCATGCAAACCTGTTTTCAGTGAATTTAGTTCTACTTCATAAACATATGATGTGGGTTTGGCCAGAAAACCCTTCTCAATAAGGCTCGAGATATTCTCGCCTGAAATCAGTGACTTATAATGACTGTTCATAGGTTTGGTAATATCAGAGCTAAAAGGTGTTGCAGTAACCCCAATCACAAAAGCCTTCTTAAAGCTCCCCATTAATTTCCTGAAAGAATTATGATGGGCTTCATCTACAATGACAAGACCAACATCTGCGGTTTTTATTTTTTTCGACTTTATCCTGTTACGCAATGTTTCTACCATAGCAACATAGCAGTCGCAGTTTGCTTTAAGGTTACCGCTTGTACTGTTTATAACACGATTTTCAACTCCCATATTTTTCAGCGTTTTAGAAGTCTGTGTGCATAATTCCTTGCGATGCGTCAGGATCATTACCTTTTTATTAAAACGTTCCATGAATTGTCTGGCAATTTCTGAAAACACAACTGTTTTTCCTCCGCCTGTAGGCAGTTGATACAAGAGCTTTAAATTTGAAGCATTTTCAAGCTGGTCTAGTATATTATTAATATCTGTTTGCTGATAAGCATATAATGCCTGAACAGGTTTTGTAGTTGTTTTCATTTTTTATGTGATTTTAATTATGCCATCCGTCTTTTTCATTTTAATCATTGAGGCAGAAACTGCAAATCAATTTTCCTGTGCTTCATTAACCAAAATTATGATATAGAACACCCATTGGCTTTACAGTTTTGCATTGCTTTATTATATTATCCTCACTGTAATAATGAAATCAAAGACAACAGAAACAGTTAATTGGATAAAATCAACTTTAGATAAATAATATATAAGATTATATTGTAAAGATGAGAATTTAACAATCCTTCTTTAAAATTGTATAAAATAGTCTTTGGATATATCCTGTACTTTTAAATTATATTCTATTTGAATAATTAGAACATTGGTACACTATTAATTTAAACCTATATTTATGAAATCCGACAATTACTTTTTTGGGTCTGAAGAATCTGCAGGCGATATGACATATTACGAAGAACAACTATTATTAAATTACGATGATTATCTGGACAGCGCTTTTGAAGCAGAATTAACAGCCAGTAATCATTACAACTTAGAGCTTGGAGATCTGGAAGAGGATCTTGAAGATGATATGCATTCTGAGTACGACGAAAATGATTGGGAAGAACTGGATTCAGAAAATGATCCTGAAGGAGAATACGATAAGAGCGAACAGGAACCGGGAACTTTCCTGATGTAAAGCCAGATCCGGACTAACAATATAACAAAAAGCCGATGAGATAATTTCATCGGCTTTTTATATGAACAATAATCATACATGAGAATTATAAAACATTAAACTGAAATTATATAAGAACTATTACAATCATAATAGTACTTTTCTTTCTTATATTTTTTTTAAACCAACCTATATATGACGAAACTTTACACTATTATTTCCACATTAATTTTCGGTTTACTTATACATTTCAGCAAAAGCTTTGTCTTTTATAATTAAACCCAAAAATATAATGATATACAAAAACATACTTCAAATCGACGATGATATCGACGATTGTGAATTTTTTATGGAAGCCGTTCAGGAAATTTCAGGCGCTGCTTATACAGGCATGCAGAATCCTGTTGAGGCTTTACGCAAATTAATTGGAAAACAAATTCAGCCGGATGTTATTTTTCTGGACCTGAATATGCCGGTAATGTCCGGATTTGAATTCTTAACTGAAATAAAAAAACAGGATATCATCAAAAATATTCCTATCATAATATTTTCTACTTCTCAATTGAATGAAGTAATATTAAAAGCAAAAAATTACGGTGCCAACGAATATATTTCGAAACCAAGCGATTTTAATGAATTAAAAAAAATTCTTAGTTATTATATCATATAATACATGTCTATACCTAATCCTATATCTGCGCTATTTTTTAAATGTCTTCTTTTTTTTGCTATTTTTATTATTGAATTAAGGTTCAACTTCATTTTATTTTAAGAGGAAGACAATGAAACTATCGACTCAAATATTGTGGGCATTCACTCTTGTAATTTTACTTTCTATTGCAGATTCGTATACCAATTACAATATGTCGAAAAAAGTACAGCTTAATTCGCAATTCCTTTCTAAATCTGAAGCTATAATTAGAAATTCAAACAAAACGCATAGAGCAATTCTTGAAATGCAAAGTGCCGTACGCGGATATTTCCTTACTAACGACACTACATTTTTAGATGAATATTATCAGGGGATTAAAACAGTACCGAAATTTTTTCAGGAGCAACAAATCCTTGTTGGAAAAAATAATACCCAGCGGTCAATTCTCGATTCGATCAGCGTACTTCACAATCAATGGCTGGCTTATACTTCTAAATTAATTCAGGCAAGAAATCAAAATACAAAGTCGTACGAGGTACTTTTTGAAACCGGATTAAAAAAACATTATGGCAAGAATATAAACGATAATATTACCCAAAAGTTTAAAAGGTTTGACAAAATAGAATACAAAACACGAAAACACCATAGTACGATGTTGTTGCATTCGTTAGAGAAAACCAGAATATTTTCATTAATATTTTTATCGCTAACCATATTTGTAGGCTTTTGCAGCATCATTTATATTGTTATTATGATCACTAACCGAATCAACTCTATGGTTCAGGTTGCAGACACGATCTCAAAAGGAAAATTCACAGTTATAGAAGATTATAGAAACGATGAGTTGAGTGCCCTTGCAGCCTCATTGAATATTATGTCGCGCAGGCTTGAAAAAAACATTCATGAGCTGGAAAACAAAAATGAGGAACTCAACAAATTTGCTTACGTAGTTTCCCACGATCTTAAAGCACCTTTGCGAGGTATATACAACGTTATTACCTGGATCGAAGAAGATTTTTCGCAAGAGGTTTCTCCAAATCTAAAAAACTATCTGGACATAATACCTAAAAGAACCCAGCGTATGGAAGCGCTGATTAATGGTTTGCTGGATTATGCGCGTATCAATCGTAAAACTCCTTCTGAACAGGTAAATATCAATACGCTGGTTGCTGACATTACCCAATTGATCGTACCAAGAACGTTCATACTTACTATTGATCAGCTTCCTGAGCTTTATACAGAACGTCTTAAACTCGAACAATTATTCTCTAACCTGATAAGCAATGCTGTTAAATATGCAAAACCGGAAAACGCCCGCATCGAAATAAGATGCAAAAAAGTGGGCAGCTTTTACGAATTTTCAATAAAAGACAATGGTATTGGCATTGATCAGGAATATCATCAAAAAATATTTGAAATTTTCCAGACCCTGAGAGAGAAAAATGAAGTAGAAAGTACCGGCGTGGGATTGGCGATAGTTAAAAAAATTATTGACGAACAGGGAGAAAACATCTATGTTCAATCAAAGCTGGGCGAAGGCACTGAATTTACCTTTACATGGCGAAATAATAAATAACATGAGAACACCTAACATTTTACTAATTGAAGATGATGAACTGGACACTATTTCTGTAGAACGTTCCTTAAAAAAATTAGAAATCACCTATATTCTTCATACGGCTTACAATGGTCTTGAAGCGCTTAATTTATTGCGGGATAAAAATAAACCGCTCGTTCCGGACGTTATTCTTTTAGATATTAACATGCCGAGAATGAACGGAATAGAGTTTCTTAAAATTCTAAGATCTGATGAAGAACTAAAAGACCTGAAAGTTTTTATCATGACCACGTCATCAGAAAGTAATGACAGGATAACCGCAGAAGAATTAGGGATTTCAGGATATATCATTAAACCATTAAATTATACGGATAATTCCAAAAGACCGGATTCAATGGATGCCTTTGTGCAGTTTCACCTTCGGAAAATTTTAATAAATGCCGATCTCTAAATCTTAAAAAATATTTACCAATAGCAGACCAAAACCCAAAATCAAAAACTTAATCCTACACCAACGTACACCTAGCTATGAAAAAAACAAAACATATCGACAAAATACCAGACGATAAGTTGCTCATTGCACTGCCTGTTATAACAGATGAAAATACTACTGGCAGCAAAAGCAAAAAAAAGAATCCTGACGAGGAATCTATCCTGAGTGATGCGGAGTTTTTAAAAATTTTACTAAAAGTTAAAAATGGTAATTTCTCCCAGCGTTTTCCTACCGATCAAAACGGAATAAAAAGATCGATCTGCGATACTTTAAACGAAATTATTGACCTGAACGAAAGGATGGTTTTTGAATTTCAGAAAGTAGGAAAAAGTATTGGTAAACAAGGAAAATTAACCAATCGTGTTGTTCTGGATGGTGCACGCGGTTCCTGGAGTTCGTGTGTCGATTCTGTAAATACACTGATCTCAGATCTGGTTCACCCAACGATTGAAATAGCGCACGTAATTACCTCAGTAGCAAAAGGAAACCTGTCACAGGAAATGCCATTGTCTATTGAAGGGAATCCGCTTCAGGGAGAATTTTTAAGGATTGCCAAAGAGGTAAACGGAATGGTGAAACAGCTGAACCTTTTCTCGATGGAGGTTACGCGTGTGGCACGTGAGGTAGGTACAGAAGGTAAACTGGGTGGTCAGGCCAAAGTGCGTGGTGTGGGCGGTGTATGGAAAGATTTGACCGATTCTGTAAATAAAATGGCGAGTAACCTTACTGGTCAGGTTCGTAATATTGCCGATGTAACAACGGCGGTGGCAAAAGGAGATTTATCTAAAAAAATTACCGTTGACGTAAAAGGAGAAATCCTCGAATTAAAAAATACCATCAATACCATGGTGGATCAGCTGAACTCCTTCTCGTCTGAGGTGACCCGTGTGGCGCGTGAAGTAGGTACCGAAGGAAAACTGGGCGGACAGGCGCAGGTAAAAGGTGTTGGAGGAACCTGGAAAGATTTGACCGATTCCGTGAATCAGATGGCATCGAACTTAACAGGTCAGGTTCGTAATATTGCCGATGTAACAACAGCGGTAGCAAAAGGAGATCTTTCGAAAAAAATTACCGTTGACGTAAAAGGAGAAATCCTCGAGCTTAAAGATACGATTAACACGATGGTAGATCAGCTGAACTCCTTCTCGTCTGAGGTAACGCGTGTGGCGCGTGAGGTAGGTTCTGAAGGAAAACTGGGAGGTCAGGCAAAAGTACGAGGTGTTGGTGGAGTTTGGAAAGATTTGACCGATTCCGTGAACCAGATGGCATCCAACTTAACCGGACAGGTACGTAACATTGCCGAGGTAACAACTGCCGTAGCAAAAGGAGATTTATCTAAAAAAATTACGGTAAACGTTGAGGGAGAAATCCTGGAACTAAAAAATACCATTAATACGATGGTGGATCAGCTGAACTCTTTTGGTGCCGAGGTAACGCGTGTGGCGCGTGAAGTAGGTTCTGAAGGAAAACTGGGTGGTCAGGCAAAAGTAAAAGGTGTTGGTGGAACCTGGAAAGATTTAACCGATTCCGTAAACCAGATGGCATCCAACTTAACCGGTCAAGTGCGTAATATTGCCGAGGTAACAACTGCCGTAGCAAATGGTGACCTTTCGAAAAAAATTACGGCTGTAGCCGAAGGGGAAATTCTGGAGCTCAAAAAAACCATTAATACCATGGTAGATCAGTTGAACTCCTTCTCGTCTGAGGTTACGCGTGTGGCACTTGAGGTTGGTACAGAAGGAAAACTGGGCGGACAGGCAAAAGTAAAAGGTGTTGGAGGAACCTGGAAAGATTTAACGGATTCCGTGAATCAGATGGCATCCAACTTAACCGGACAGGTGCGTAATATTGCCGAGGTAACAACTGCGGTAGCAAAAGGCGATTTATCACGTCAGATTACCGTTGATACCAAAGGAGAAATCTTAGAGCTTAAAAATACGATTAATACCATGGTGGGGCAGCTGAATTCGTTTGCCTCTGAGGTAACCCGTGTAGCACGTGAAGTAGGTACTGAAGGAAAACTGGGTGGGCAAGCACAAGTTGAAGGTGTTGGTGGAACCTGGAAAGATTTGACCGATTCCGTGAACCAGATGGCATCCAACTTAACCGGACAGGTACGTAATATTGCCGAAGTAACAACAGCCGTAGCAAAAGGAGATTTATCGCTCCAGATTACCGTTGACGTAAAAGGAGAAATCTTAGAGCTTAAAAATACAATTAATACGATGGTGGATCAGCTTCGTGGCTTTGCCTCAGAAGTAACAAGGGTTTCACGAGAAGTAGGAACCGAAGGAAAACTGGGCGGACAGGCTAATGTTCCCGGAGTTGCCGGAACATGGAAAGATTTAACCGATTCCGTGAACCAGATGGCAGGGAACCTTACGGCTCAGGTACGTAATATTGCCGATGTGGCGATTGCCGTGGCAAATGGAGATATGTCCCGAAAAATTACGGTTGACGTTCGTGGGGAAATCCTTCAGTTAAAAGAAACCTTAAATACTATGGTAGACCAGCTTCGTGAGTTTGCCTCTGAGGTAACCCGTGTGGCACGTGAGGTTGGTACCGAAGGAAAACTGGGCGGACAGGCAAATGTTCCCGGAGTTGCAGGAACCTGGAAGGATTTAACCGATTCCGTGAACCAGATGGCGGGTAACCTAACCACTCAGGTACGTAATATTGCTGAGGTAACGATTGCCGTGGCAAATGGTGATATGTCGAAAAAAATTACCGCCGACGTACGTGGAGAGATTCTGCAATTGAAGGAAACTGTAAATACCATGGTGGATCAGCTTCGTGCCTTTGCCTCTGAGGTAACTCGCGTGGCACGTGAGGTAGGAACTGACGGTAAACTGGGCGGTCAGGCATTCGTGCCGGGTGTTGCAGGAACCTGGAAAGATTTAACAGATTCCGTGAATCAAATGGCATCTAACTTAACCGGACAGGTTCGTAATATTGCCGATGTAACAAAAGCGGTGGCAAATGGTGACCTTTCGAAACAAATTACCGTTGACGTAAAAGGAGAAATCCTGGATCTAAAGAATACTTTTAATACGATGGTAGAACAGCTGAATTCTTTTGCATCTGAGGTAACGCGTGTGGCGCGTGAAGTAGGTACAGAAGGAAAACTTGGAGGACAATCTCAGGTAAAAGGTGTTGCGGGAACCTGGAAAGATTTAACGGATTCTGTAAACGTAATGGCTTCAAATTTAACGGGTCAGGTTCGTGGAATCGCAAAAGTTGTAACTTCTGTAGCAAAAGGAAACCTAAAACAAAAATTATCTATTGATGCTAAAGGCGAGGTTGCACAACTAACCGATACGATCAACGAAATGATTGATACGCTGGCTACATTCTCTGATCAGGTAACTACAGTGGCACGTGAGGTGGGTGCAGAAGGAAAACTGGGAGGACAGGCAAATGTACCGGGAGCTTCAGGAACCTGGAAAAACCTAACCGAAAACGTAAACCAGCTGGCAGCAAATCTTACTACTCAGGTACGTGCGATTTCTGAGGTTGCATCTGCGGTAACACAAGGAGATTTAACTCGAACAATTGGTGTTGAAGCAAAAGGTGAAGTTGAAGCTCTTAAAGATACTATAAATCAAATGATTTATAATCTTAAAGCAACCACTTTACGTAATCAGGAGCAAGACTGGCTGAAATCGAATTTAGCTAAATTTACACAGATGCTTCAGGGGCAAAAAGAACTTAATGCCGTTACTAAAAAAATCCTGTCTGAACTTGCTGCCGTTGTTACTGCGCAGCACGGACTTTTCTATATTCTTGAAGAAGGCGAAGAATTTATGGATTCTAAACTGAATTTAATTGCTTCGTATGCTTATATCAAAAGAAAAAATTCCCCTACCTCCTACGCTATGGGCGAAGGACTTATTGGTCAGGTTGCGGTCGAAAAGGAACGAATTATTTTAAGTAATGTTCCTAAAGACTACATCAGGATCAATTCAGGATTGGGAGATGCAAAACCAAAAGATGTTATTATCCTGCCTGTTCTTTTTGAAGGCCAGCTTAAAGCTGTTATTGAACTGGCTTCACTTGATACCTTTAGCCAGACGCATTTAGATTTCCTTGAAGGACTAACAGAAAGTATTGGTATTGTATTAAACACCATTGAATCAAATTCAAGAACCGAAGAATTATTAGTACAATCACAATCACTGGCAAGTGAGCTGAAAAGCCAACAGGAAGTATTGAAAAATACGAATGAGGAACTGGAAGAGAAAGCTATTTTATTGGCAAATCAAAAAGAAGAAGTTGAGCTTAAAAACCAGGAAGTTGAGGTAGCCCGTAAAGCGCTGGAAGAAAAAGCAGATCAGTTAACCCTTACTTCAAAATATAAATCGGAGTTTCTTGCCAATATGTCGCATGAGTTAAGAACGCCGCTAAACAGCTTACAGATTCTGGCTAACGAATTGATTGCGAACAGAGACGGAAATTTATCCGAAAAACAAATTCAGTTCGCCATCACCATCAACTCTTGCGGAGATGACCTTATCCAGTTAATCAATGATATTCTGGATCTTTCTAAAATTGAATCCGGATATATTTCTGTCGATTATAATCCGATTAGTTTTGCTGAAATCAGCCGATTTGTAGAATCTACCTTCAACCCTATTTCTCAGGCGAAACATCTTCATTTTGAAATCAATATGGATGAAAATCTGCCAGAGGTTATGGAAACCGATTCGCAAAGGCTAAATCAGATTCTGAAAAACCTTTTATCCAATTCGTTCAAGTTTACTGAAAAAGGAGAAGTTACACTGAATATTTACAAAGCCAATAATACCTGGAAAACCAAAAACATTAGTCTGGACAACGCTGAAGCAGTTGTGGCGTTTGAAATTTCGGATACGGGAATTGGAATTTCCAAAGAAAAACAAAACATTATTTTTGAGGCATTCCAGCAAGCAGAAGGTTCTACAAGCCGTAAATATGGAGGAACAGGTTTGGGATTATCGATCAGCCGCGGTCTTTCGGATTTATTGGGAGGAAGCATCGAAC
Source organism: [Flexibacter] sp. ATCC 35103 (assembly GCF_001975985.1). GTDB lineage: Bacteria > Bacteroidota > Bacteroidia > Flavobacteriales > Flavobacteriaceae > Flavobacterium. The sequence goes on from NZ_MTQF01000001.1 coordinate 91,419, forward strand.
TGGAAAGTGATACCAATATTGGAAGTAAATTTACCCTTTACCTTCCTTTGAAATTTGTACATATTCCGGAATTAGAAGATATTACGGTCAATGAGGAAACCAATGTAATCCATGCCGGAAAAAGCCGTTTAAAATCACTTCCTTCTGCTAGTTTCAATACATCAGATATCGATTTGTATTTTGTAGATGAAGTTGGCGATGACAGAACAGATATTAAACCTGATGATAAAATTCTTTTAATTGCGGAGGATAATGTGACTTTTGCCAAAGTTTTGCTCGAAAGAGCGCATCAGCACGGCATAAAAGCCATTGTAACGACTAAAGGAAATGATGTTATTGACTTTATAAACCAATTTCAGCCACATGCTATAACAATGGATCTTAACATGCCTGATACCAGCGGATGGAAAATTCTGGACAGGTTAAAAACCGATTTCACGCTACGCCATATTCCTGTTTATATTATTTCAGGAGAAGACGAAAGAAATAAAGGACTGAAACGCGGCGCAAGGAATTTCATGCTGAAACCGGTAAAAAATGAAGCACTGACTTCGCTGTTTAATGACATTCATAATTTCAAAAACAAAAAAGAAAAAAACCTTCTGATTGTTGATGATAACGAAAGTGAATTACAACGCATTGTAGAATCAGTTTCCGGTGAGGATATTTCGATTTTTACAGCGCTGACAGCAAAAGATGCAGTAGCACTAATTGCTGAAAAATCATTTGATTGTATTATTTTAGATCTGGCATTGCCTGATGCTGACGGGCTTGATCTTATTAGTGATCTCGAGAATAATATTGCAGGACAGGAAACCGCAATCATTATACACTCTGCAGGAGATGTAAATAAAAAGCAACGCAGTAAACTAAGCAGGTTTGCACACAATATTATTACAAAAAGTGCAGTTTCTATTGACGAATTAGTAGACCAGACCGCTTTGTTTATGCATCGTTTGCATAAAGATCTTCCTGAAAGTATGCGAGAAAGAATTGAAAAATATTACCTGAAAGAAGATGTTCTCATAAACAAAAAAGTATTGCTGGTTGATGACGATGTTCGAAATTTATTTGCTTTAACCACAGCTCTGGAACGTTTTGGACTGGATGTAATAAGCGCCGAATCCGGACATGAAGCTATTGATATTCTAAATCAGAACCTGAAAATTGATATTGTCTTGATGGATATCATGATGCCGGAACTCGATGGTTATGAAACAATGAAAATAATTAGAAAAAACATCAAACATAAGGATTTAACGATAATAGCTGTGACCGCCAAGGCTATGAAAGGAGACCGACAACGCTGCATTGAGTCAGGCGCATCAGATTATATAACCAAGCCTGTAAATGTTGAACAATTATCCTCTTTGATGAGAGTATGGTTAAAATAATTATTTTTAATACTAAGCCCCATGGAAGAACACGCTGTTAAAATACTAATCGTTGATGACAAAAAAGAAAACCTACTTTCTTTACAAGTCATCCTTGCTGATAAAGGCTATGAATTTGTTGAGGCAACGTCCGGTAAAGATGCCTTACGAATTTTACTTAAAAATCAGGATTTTGCTATCATTTTGATGGATGTACAAATGCCTCTTATGGATGGATTTGAAACCGCAGAACTCATACGTCAGAGCGACAAGCTAAAAGATGTACCTATTATATTTTTGACAGCCAATATGAATACTACAGATTACATTTTTAAAGGATATCAGTCCGGTGCTGTAGATTATATGATTAAACCGTTGTCACGTGAAATACTTCAGGCAAAAGTCGCTGTGTTTACGGAGCTGTATAAAAAAAACAGGGAATTACGGTTCAGGGAAGAAGAAACGAGAACGCTAAATTCTAAGATTACAAAAGCTAATGAAGAATTGGCGGCGCAATATCAGGCAATAGAAAAATATGCCACTGAGCTTAAAAAGAAAAACATTGAACTCGATGCCTTTACTCATATTTCAAGCCACGATCTTCAGGAACCTTTGCGAAAAATACAAACTTTTACGAATATTATACTCGCTAATGAATATCCAAATCTGACTGCTGAAGGCAAGAGCAAATTTGAAAGGATATTATATTCTACCAATCGAATGCGGGATTTAATTAACGATTTGCTGGTTTTTTCACGTACGAATATTGCTGATCGGGTTTTTGAAATTACTGATTTAAATAAATTAGTCGAAGACCTGAAAGAAACCATGCAGGAGAATATCTCAGAAAAAGGCGCAGCGATTATTACGGATCTTCATGGTCCTGCTAAAATTATTCCGTTCTTGTTTGTGCAGCTTCTGGAGAATTTACTGAACAATGCGCTGAAGTTCTCCCAAAAAGAAATTCCGATTGAAATTCAAATTAAAAGCTGTATTAAAAAAGGCGAAGAACTTCAAAATGAAGAGCTGGCTTTATCCGAAAACTATTGCCATATCGTTTTTCAGGATAACGGAATAGGTTTTGAACCGGAACATAGTGAGAAAATTTTTGGTGTATTTCAACGGCTTCATAGCAGAGATGTGTATGATGGCACAGGAATTGGTCTGGCTATTGTAAAGAAAATTGTCGAAAATCACAACGGTATAATTACAGCAACGGCATTCCCTATGAAAGGCGCTACATTTAATATCTATTTGCCGCAATAATAAGATCGAAAAGTAAAATTAAAGGGACAGAAAAAATCTGTCCCTTTTTATATAAAGCAAGGTTGTGCAAATTCTAATACAAAAAAACATTACAAACCGGCTCTTACCGGCATCGTAACGGTAAATATTGTTCCTTTTCCCACAACAGATTTCACATCGATTAAACCATTATGAAGGCTGAGAATTTGTTTTACGACTGATAAACCAACGCCATACCCTATTTGGTGGCTTTTATTTTTTCCTCTGTAAAACAAATTATAGATTTTCTCGAGATCTTCTTCAGGAATACCAATTCCGTTATCAGAGAACGTAAGAATAATACTTTCAGCAGAAGCCTTTATGTCTACATGGCAGGAATGATCTGTTGAATATTTGCAGGCATTTTCCATAATATTAGAAAAAGCAATTTGCAGAAGATACGGATTACCAATATAATTATAGAAATTCGAATCGCTGTCTTCTAAGTTCGTGTAACTTATGCCTATTTTATATTTTACCTCTTTTTTATTCAGCAAATTTAGTTTGGCGTCAACAAGAACTTCGTCGATTCGAATATTTGACATTTTTATTTGTGATATATCATAATTAGCCCTTGCAAAATCAAGAAGTGCAGTCGAAAGCTGAGAAACATGATTTGCTTCTTCCAAGGCATTGTCTAAGGACACTTTATAATCATCGATAGTCTGATTTAGTTCTTTTCCCAATTCAATTTCAGCAATTAAAATCGAAAGCGGCGTACGAAACTCATGCGATATTGTGGTTACAAAATTCCTGTGATTATTGAACGATTTCTCTAATCGGTTAAAAGTATCGTTAAAAGTCTCCGTAAGTTCATAAAGCTCATCCTTGGCTTTTGGGACAATTATACGCTTATTAAGATTGTGTTCTGATATATCCCTGATTTGAAAAATAATATCCTTTAGTGGTTTTAAGGTATAATAGGAAAATCCAAAACCAATAATAAATATCAATACTATAGAAATAAAATACACATAAACTACATTTTCCTTAAATGCATTAATATGATTAAGACCGCTTACATCGATTGCTCGTCCTACGATATAAAATTCTTTATTATTATCTGTGTATAAAATACCGCGGTATTGGTATTTATCATCAGACCAGTTTAGGTATTTATTCTTTTTTATCGACTGCAATATTTTTTTATTGCCAAGAGGCGGTATATTATCAGAAAAATAAAGGTTAAACTTATTGTCATAAACGCTTATATCGGCTTCATTAAGGACTTTTTTGTTTTTTGTATGAAGAAATTTTATAAGGTCTTTATTAATCTGCGCATCAAATATAAACTCGGCTCGCCAGGTTATTTTATAATCCAGACGGTCAAAAAACTCCTCTTTTCTGTTTCTTTCAGATACAAAATATACGCTGTAGGCAAAAACAAAAAGAATAAAAGCAGTTAAAATGGCATATGTAAGAGCTGTTCTGGTTACTAATTTCATATTTTACTACTTAAAATAAATCCCATTCCCACTTTTGTATGAATGAGTTTCTGATCAAAACCTTTGTCTATCTTTTTTCTAAGATAAGCGATATATACATCAATATAATTGGTTCCGGTATCAAAATTATTGCCCCAGACATTATCTGCTATTTCGTCGCGGGTAAGAAGCCTTTCCGGGTTCTGCATCATAAAATGCAGTAAATTAAATTCTTTTGGAGTCAGGTTAATCGTCACGCCTTCTCTATAAATAACTTTGGTACGTTTATCCATAACAAGATCATTATAGGTAAGTTGAGAACTCTCTTCTAAAGTATTTGTTGTGTCATTTTTGCGTTGCAGCAAAGCCTTGACCCTTGCATAAAGTTCTCTTATCTCAAAAGGTTTTACCAGATAATCATCTGCACCGGCATCAAATCCTTCAATCTTTTCATCGATAGTTCCTAATGCGGTCAGCATAATGATTGGGATTTTTTTTCCGGAATGGCGTATTTTTTTACAGAACGTAATTCCGTCCATTCCTCCCAGCATAATATCTGTGATAATCAATTCAAAATCAATTTTCTCTAAAAGTATCAGTCCTTCCTCAGCTTCTTCTGCAATATAAACCTGATAACCCTGACTTTCCAGTCCTCGTTTAAGCAATGCAGAAACACGGCTGTTATCTTCTACTATCAATATCTTCATTTGTATGGGTTGATTTTAAAATCAGAGTCAAATTTACGACAATATTTTCTTTATCAAAAAGACCAATGTTTGCAGACTGGTTTTTCTAACACTTAAAAACCACTGACTATCAATTATTTAAAATTAAAACAACCAGTTTTCTAATAACATTCTATAGTCTTTCTAATGGTTTTCTAATACCCCAAAGACGATGCTGAATCTACCTTTGTCCTGTCAAAAACAAGTAGTGATCACTACCAAACAAAATGTAAATTTTAACTAAACATGAAAACAGGTTATTTAAAAATTGGAATATGTTTTTCTCTGCTTACCGGGTTATTTAATACTATAAATGCCCAAAAGAAGAACGATTTTGGAAACCCAACTCTTACACATTATCTCAACGACGAAAAAACGCGTTCGATATCCTTTAGCGGTTATACTGAAATATGGGCACGCTATTTAGAGCTTAATCCGGGAAGTCTTGTAAATGGTGAACAGGTCAACAGTGTTTCGGATTTATCATTGCGCAGAGTACGGGTAAAAATGGCCTATCAGCCTACAGAAAAATTCACTTTTATATTACAGGGAGGTTTAACAAATGTAAATGTAGCCACAAAAACATCGCCAACATTTGAACTTCTGGATGCTTATGCAGAGTATAAATTCAATGATGTTATTGCTGCCGGTGCCGGTCGATCTACCTGGAAAGGATTATCGCGATTTACGACAGGACCTTTGAATACTTTGTTATATGATTTTCCTTCTTATGCTACCGGAAACGCAGGTATATCTGATGAAACCGTAAGGGAATTTAGCGTATATGCAAAAGGACAAATAGGCAAACTTGATTACCGTTTGGTTATTGCAGATCCATACACGAATGTAAGCTCAGATCCGCAATATAATATGGCTACTTTCAGTAAAACGCATCCTAATAAAGATTACTCGGGATATGTGAAATATGAATTTTTTGAAACAGAAAATAATTCTACACCTTTTCATTCCGGAACATATAGCGGTAAAAAGAAAGTACTTGCATTAGGCGCCGGATTTGAATACATACACAATGAACTGTGGCATCTTGATGAAGCGAAAAATACCATTAATGATGACGAAAAAAGTTTTGCCGTTGACCTTTTCTACGATACGCCAATAAATAAAGAACGCGGTACTTCTTTCAGCGCTTATGCCATGGCAATGAATAATAATTATGGTCCTAACTATACCCGTTATTCCGGTGTCAGCAATCCTGCTAGCGGTGTAAATGCAGCCGAAAGCAGTCTTAACGGTGCCGGTAATACATCGCCGGTTATAGGAACTGGTAATACTTATTATGTACAAATTGGTGGTACACTACCCTATTTTAATAAAGATAAGAACAATTTGCAGCTGCAGCCTGCGGGAAGTATTATGTTATCTGATCTTGACGGACTTCATGATAAAGCACTGACTTATGATGCGGGTGTATCATTGTTAATGAATGGTATGTCGTCCAGATTGACTTTTGATGCTCAAAACCGCCCTATTTATGCCTTAAATGATGTAAATCAGGCCACAGTATCAGACAGAAAATGGCAGTTTGTTTTGAAATACAGAATCGACTTTAATTAAAAACTAACGATTATGAAACGAAGAAATTTTATTATTACATCAGCAAGTGCCGGAGCGCTTTCGCTTATTGGAGGAAAAGTATTGGCAAATAACAGCAATATAATAGCACCTCAACCTAAGGCAATCTATTTTCATTATTTGTTGTTTTGGCTTAAACCGGAACTTAATGCAGCGCAGGTAAAAGAGTTTCAAAACTTTTTTGAAGGGCTTAAAAAGCTGCCATATGTAAAAAATGTGCGTTATGGCGGACCCGCAAATTCATCTCCAAGACCTGTAATGGACAATTCTTTTACTTACAACGCCTCAATGGAGTTTGATTCTCTTGAAGACTTAGAAACTTATGGGAAACTTGACGGACATCTGGCTTTGGTCGCAAAATACAAACCATTTTTTAATAAAATGATGGTTCACGATTCCGTTTACATTCAATAAAAAATTATTACTTTTAAATTACTATCCAAATGAAAAATTTATTAAAAGGGTTTATCCTATCTGTAGTCCTTATGACAGCAAACAGCAATACTGCTCAAAATCACAAAAATGTATCAGTGAAACCATTGGAAGAAGCGGCTGAGATTCCTGCTTACCGCCTTATCAATAATCCTGATGGCACGAGTTCATTCGAGAAAGGTTCTATCCCGTCTTTAAAGCATATGAATACTGCTTCGTTCTGGTACAGCAATAAAACCGAAGAATGGGAAAAAAATGCACATCCTGCGCCCAGAAAACAATATGTAATAACAGTAAAGGGCAAAATTAGATTTAAGGTATCTGATGGAAGCACTTTTATCATAGAACCGGGTGTAATTTTACTTGCAGAAGATCTAAAAGGTAAAGGTCATAGCTGGGATATGGTTGATACTGATGTTTGGGAACGTTTGTATATCCCTATTACAGATAATTCAGACGATCTTTTTGAGCCTGAATCAAAATAAACTTAAGTCGCAAAATTAAAATCCCCTTCTGCTAAAGGGGATTTTTTTATGTTATCTAAACTCATTTTACTTTTATAAAGCAGTAATTATAAACTCACTTCGCCTGTTTACCTGATGTTGTTCTTCGGTACATTTTACGCCATCAAAACAACCATTTAGGAGCTCTGATTCTCCATATCCCCTGCCAGTTAATCTACTGGGATCTATTCCGTTTTTAATGAGCCATTTTACAGTTGACTGCGCTCTTCGATCTGATAAGGCTTCGTTGTAATAGCGTGTCTGGCGACTGTCTGTATGCGAGCGTATATCGAGTTTCATTGTTGGATTTTCAATAAGGGCATTTCGTATTTTTTCTAAATCAACGGCAGCTTCAGGTCGGATATCTGATTTATCCAAATCAAAATAGATCATTTTAATGCCAAAACATTTTCCTAAATCATCACCAATCGTTACTTTACATTTCGCATTATCCATCGCAATTGGCAAGCTGGTTTTTCCGCTTATTTTTAAAATACTGACATTTACTTCTTTGGTGGTATACTCTTTTTTCTCTGCTCGTACATTATATGTTTTGCCACAAACAACTGCAAAGTTATAAGAGCCAGAAAGATTTGAAAAGGTTGAGTTTATTAAGGTTTCATTTTCATAAAGTGACAATTTGGTTTCGGGCAATATACTTCCGGTTTCAGCATCTGTAATAATACCATCCAATTCCTGGATACATTGCAGTTTTTTGGTTTCTAAAAACTTATAAATATCATCAGAACCTTGTCCTCCGTCTTTATTAGAACTAAAATATCCTTTTCTGGTAACAGGATCAATTATATAGGCAAAATCATCTTTTGGTGAATTAACGTCTTCCCCAACGTTCTCAATATCAGTTACAGTTCCGTTGCTTTCTATTTTACCCACAAAAACATCCAGTCCGCCAAGTCCGGGATGACCGTCTGAAGCAAAATAAATTTCATTTTCATTCGTAACATACGGAAAAGTTTCCCTGCCTTCCGTATTAATAGGTTTTCCCAGATTTTCAGGTTTTCCAAAACTTCCGTCAGCATGAACCTCAACTCTGTAAATATCAGACTGACCTATTGTTCCCGGCCTGTCAGAAGCAAAATACAAAGTCTTTTCATCCGGACTAAGCGCAGGATGTGCGGTACTGAACGTATCACTGTTAAACGGAAGTTCTGTAATATTTGTCCATTTGCCATTTTCTAAACTCGCTTTATAAATTTTTACAAAAGTAATTTTATGTTCGTCTTTTCCTTTTTTGCCTTTTACATAATTGTTTCTGGTAAAATAAACTGTTTTACCATCTCTGGTAAAGGCTGGAGCAGCTTCATGAAATTTAGAATTTAAAGCTGTTTTAAACTTTTCTACCTTGGCAGAATCTATATTTGAAACATACAGATTGGTAAAATATTCTCCGCTCCAGGTATGTATTCTTTTAGAAAAATTTCCTGTGTCCCTTGCAGAGGCAAAATATATTTTATTGTTATAGACAAAGGTGCTGTAGTCTGAATATTTAGAATTAATACCTGCATCTTCTATTTTATAACGTCCAGAATTAGCTTTGATAAGATACTGATAATTAGTGTTTTCCTTATAAAGAAAACCTCTTTTATCCTGATTAAATTTAGTATTGAACTCTTCCATGAGTTTATTAGACTTATCAATTTGTTCTGTTGATTTTAAAGACTGGGCATATCGGTAATAATATTCAGACCCAACTGCAGTATTCATCGCAAATAATTCTCCGTACCACCTTGCAGCCGCTTCATAATCTGAATTAAAATAGTACGAATTGCCCAGCTTTTTGAACATATCTTCAGATTTATATCCTTTCTCAGCTACTTTTTCATATATTTTAATGGCATCAACATAGGCATATTTGTTATAGCTTTTATCAGCATCATTAATTTTGCTTTGCTGCGCATAACTATTGAATGAAAAAATGCTTAAAATTGTCAGGTATAAAGCGCTGTAACTTTTCATGATTATTGGTTTTAAAAGAAACGTGGAGTACTCATTCTACTCGTGCTTTTAATAAATTCATAACGCAGGAATATTTCATGTGATCCTGAATTATAATTGTTAAGATGCGTAGTTTCACGATCGTAACCATATCCTACATAAAGACCTTCTGTTATCTGAAATCCTGCCATGGCACTCAAAGATGCACTCCACCGGTATGCCACGCCAAGGACAAATTTGTCTATAAACATAAAGTTAGCAGATATATCTACCTGCAACGGGGCGCCTTCTACCATTTTTGCAAGTACGGCAGGTTTAAATTTATAATACTCGTAACGGTCCAGATTAAATACATAACCAGCCATTAAATAATAATTGATTTTATCTTTATAAATGGCGATATCATTATCATCATAACGATTTGTTTCGATAAAATTAGGAACTGATAAACCTATGTATGCATTGTCAGAATGCCAATAGACTCCTGCTCCTACATTGGGCGAAAATTTATTATCCAGATCCTGAAACTGTGGATCTCCCTGATCTTCGGGATTTAATTTATTGATGTCCAGATTAAATAAATTCGCCGTTCCCTTTATACCAAACGACAGCTTGAAATTGGCAGATGCCTGTACGGTATACGAAAAATCTACTGAAAAATTATTCTCATTCGTTGGTCCTATTTTGTCATTAACAAGTGAAACTCCAACGCCTAGATTGCTGTTATTTATAGGCGTATTGGCAGAAAAACTGCTGGTCTCCGGAGCTCCGTCCAACCCAACCCATTGTGTGCGGTATAAGCCAAAAATACTTAATGCTCCACGAGAACCAGCATATGCCGGATTAATATTTATGGTATTATACATATACTGGGTATATTGTGCATCTTGCTGTGCATAACCGCTAAGGGTTATGAATATAATGACTGAGGCAAATAATATAGTTCTCATAACAGCTGATTTTGTTCAATGAATATTCGTCTTATTTCTGGTTTTACAGATTAATTTCCGGATAAATACAAATAACCGGTTTTACTTACAGATTCATTGAGATATGTTTTATAAGTGATTACATAAAAATAGGTTCCGTCCGGAAGTCTTTTTTGTTTGTTGACAGTGGCTCTTCCTTCAGAAATTCCTCTAAAGGCAATCGAATTATTATCGTAACCGTAAGCATCATACACTAAAACTCCCCAACGATCATAAATTTGTACGTAGGAATCTTTATAACATTCAATTCCGGCAATTTTAAAAATATCATTTCTGCCATCACCATTAGGCGAAACAGCATTATAAACAATAATTTTACATGCGTTAAGAGGAAGAATTGTGGGATCATCTTCCAAATTAGAATTATCATCAGAGATATCTGTAGTTTTCAAACCATCAGGACTTGCAGCTTCGACTACAGCTTGATTTTCTACATTTCCTGCATCTATATCTGCACTTGTTAAAAAGTATGTTCCGGTAAAGGTTTCGTTGTCAGTTTCGTTTTGCACTAAAATTATAGGGCCACCGCTAATAGTAACTCCTGGTTTAGGATCTTTTACCACTACATTTACCAAGAGTATATTTCCTGTATTAGTTACGCTAAAATGGTAGGTTATGGTTTCACCTATTTCGGCATAGCCATTTTTATTCTCATCATTAAACACCGCTGTTTTTATAATGGAAACTGCCGGAACTGTATTCAGGTCAATTCCTGTATTGTCGTCATCTCCTAAAAGATTTCCGTCGTCACTGTCTGAAATATCAGTTACCTGTGTTCCGTCAGGAGCATCACTTATTACTACGGCTGTATTAATAACTTCGCCTTGCACTACATCTGCTGCAGTTACGGTATACGAAGCACTTGCAGTACCAATTTGTCCGGGTGCCAGCACATTAGGCGTTACTGCTATTGTTCCGGCACCCAGCATTGGGTCAGCAATTACTATATTGCTTAAAATAACGTTTCCTGTGTTTTTAACAATAAAACTATAATTGATAACAGATCCTGCGCCGCCATTTCCGGTTAATCTTCCTCCTTTGATCAATGTTATTTTTTTCAATTGGTTTACCGGAGTTACTGTAGGATCGTCTTTTCCAATTAAATTAGGATCATCACTGTCTGATAAATCCTGAATCGCATTTCCTGTCAACGGCTGTGCTGTCACTAACGCCTGATTGGTAACAGTTCCTAAATTGATATCGACCTGCGTTAATACATAAGTTGCGGTATAATTTGTAACATTCATCTGACCAACTGCTAAAGTGGCAATTGGATTTCCGGAAACAACTGCTTTTGGATCTGTAACAATAACATTATTTAAAGCTATGGTTCCGGTATTGGTAATCGAGAAGGTATATTTAATTAATTCTCCGGGCTGTGCATAACCATCTCCGTTTGTATCTGAGAATATTCCTCTTTTTACCAAAGTAACAGACGGCTGTAAAACTGTTATTTTAATTACTGCCTGATCGCAATTTGCAGGATTTAAATTTTCGCATATTTCATAAACGATTGTATAAATTCCAGATGAAGTTGCTGCCGGAACACTTACAGAACCTGTCGCAGTATTTAAAACAGGAACTGATCCGGAATTGATACTGTCTGCAGGCGAAACCACGTTTATTTTTACTTGTGATGCTGTTGGTGCTGTATTATTCAATAAGTCATTTGTTAAGACATTCAATACATTATTTGCTCCGTCCAAACCATTAATTCCGCCAATATTATCGTCATTTGCAAGTATCGGACCTGAAATAACTGTTACAATAATATCTGCCTGACTGCAATTTGCAGGATTTAGATTTTCGCAAATTTGATATCTGATCGTATAATCCCCGCTTGGCGTACCTGCCGGAACATTTACATTTCCTGTTGTGATATCCAGATTGGGTACCGGACCTCCGTTTATTGAAGCAGCAGGAGTTACTACTGCAATTGTAATCTCAGGCAACTGGGCTGAAACTCCATTAAGATTGTCATTTGCAATTGCATTTATAACATTGGCCTGACCCTGATAACCATTAATATTTAAAACAGTATCATTATTAGCCTCTATCAATGTTGCGGTTACGGTAATAAACACTGTTGCATCATCAAAATTGGCAGGGTTTAAATTCTCTGCAATTCGGTATTCTATTCTATATAATCCTGCAGGAGTTTGTGGCGGTACACTAACAATTCCGGTTGCGGGATCAAGAGATGGCACATTTGGATTTCCGTTGATAGGATCAGCAGGATCTAAAACAGTAATCGTAATTTGACTAATATTTATAGGAACTGCTTTTGCTTTTTTAGTTATCGCAGCATTATTAAAGCTGTCATTATCTAAAACATTCAATGCATTTACCGCTCCTGTATAACCATTTACATTGAGATCAATATCATTATTAGCAATAATTCCGGCAACATCTACCTCAACTGTAATATCTGCTTCACTGCAATTTGCCGGATTTAATTTTTCACATATTCCATAATGAATTGTATAGGTTCCTGCTGCTGTTCCTGCCGGTACGTTTACATTTCCTGTTGTGATGTCGAGAGCCGGAACCGGATTTCCTGAAACATAATCCGGCGGATTTGTGGTACTTATTGAGCTTATATTAATTTGTGGTAATTGAACGGCAACTCCGTTTAATACGTCATTAGTAATCGCATTAACAACATTTGCTTCACCGGTATAACCATTAATATCGCTCACTGAATCATTGACTGCTAAAATTGGAGCTCCAATAACCTCTACAAATACGCTGGCATCATTACAATTAGCAGGATTTATTTTTTCGCAAATGGTATATTTAATTTCATAATTACCTGCCGGGGTTCCGGCTGCAATACTAACATATCCTGTTAATGGTTCTAATACAGGAACTGGTCCGCCGTTTATTGGCGCAGCAACGGCATCAACAGTTATATTTACTTTAGAAACATCCGTAACAGCTGCATTAAGAGTATCATTTGATAATACATTAATTGCATTTGATGTGGCAACGTAACCGTTTACATTTGTAAGTGAATCATCATTTGCCTCAATAACGGGAGCGGTAACTTCTATCGAAATAAGGGCAACATCAGTATTGTTAAGGTTAATTTTTTCGCTTAAGCGATACGTTATATTGTAAGTTCCTGCTGCGGTTCCTGCCGGTACATCTACATTTCCGGTTAACGGATTTAATATTGGCACTAAACTTCCGTTGATTGAAGCCGCCGGAATTAAAACTGTTATCTGGACTTCTGAAGGAAGAACCAATGCTCCGTTTAAAGTATCATTGTCTAAGGCATTTATAGCATTCGCATTTCCGGTAAATCCATTTATTGAAGCAAACGGAATATCATTGACTGCGTCTATCTGCGCCGGAATTACTGTAATGGTTATAATGGCCTGATCACAATTTCCGGTATTAAGATTTTCGCAAATTTCATAAACAATTTTATATTCTCCGGCCGGAGTTCCCGCAGGAACACTAACAAAACCAGTTGCGGGATCCAAAGTCGGAATTGGTCCGCCATTTATGGCACTTGGATACGAAACAATAGTTGTCGTTATGCCCGAAAGATCGAGTGATCCTCCGTTTAATGTATCATTATCATAAGCATTGATAATATTTGCAGCGCCTGTATAACCATTAATATTTGCCACATCGTCGTCGTTTGCCACAATAGGAGGTGCTACCACATTGATTATTATAACGGCATCATCACAATTGCCTTTTCTCAAATCTCCACTTATTGGCGGAACTGCTGGCGTATTAAGATTTTCGCAAATTTGATATTTAATCTGATATTGTCCTGCAGGTGTTCCTTCCGGAATATTAACTCTTCCTGAAGCTACAACTAATTCCGGAACTGGTGCTCCAGCCGTTTTTGGGGTTGCCGGAATTAAAACCGTTGGAGTTAAAAGACCTGCCAGATTAATGTTTAAAACGGCTCCGTTAAAAGTATCATTGCTGGTATAGGCGTTAATTATATTGACAGCTCCTTCATATCCGTTTACATTTGGCACCAGATTATCGTTGACAATAAGCGGGGCCGGATCTACCACTATAGCAATACTAGCATCTGAACAGTTTGCCGGATTTAATTTTTCGCAAATATGATAAGTAATATAATACGTATCAGCAGGAGTTCCTTCCGGTACAGATACCCAGCCGGTTGTTGTGCTGAAAACCGGTACATTGGCACCCGGATAAATAGCTGTTGCACCGGTTTCCTGCGTTACTGTAATTTCATTACTATTGGCTGCCGTAATCAAAACTCCGTTTAAACGATCATTTGTCAGCGCGTTAACAACATTAACTTGTCCGGTATATCCATTAATATCTTCTGCTTTGTCATCATTCGCATCAATTATTGTCGCTTCAACCTGTACTAAAATACTTGCTGTATCGCAATTTGAAGGGTTGCCAATTTCGCAGATTCTGTATTTAATTTCATAAAGACCTTTTACGGTACCTGCCGGCACATTTACGTTTCCGGTACTCACATCTAAAGATGGTACATTTAAAACGGCAGGATTTACAGGTAAAGCCGGACTGGTTACTGACAGCGTTACATTTGATAAAGTTGCCGGTGCGCTCGCTAATCTGTCATTTGTGAGTGCATTGATAACATTTGTTGCTCCGGTATATCCGTTTACGGCAGGAGTTACAATATCAATTTTGGCATCGATACCAGCCGTTGTCACTTCTATAGTTTCAGTTGTTGTGGAGCAATTGCTTAAATTTCCAACTTCGCAAATGGTATAAGTAAGTGTATAATTGTCAGCCGGTGTGCCTGCTGCAACAGCAATAGTATTGGTTAAGGAATCAAAAGTCAGATAGCTTGAAATAGAATTTACTGTTACCTGAACATTTGAAGCTGTTACCGGAATTCCGTTTAATGTATCACTGTCTAAAATCGTCTGTGTTCCTGTATTTCCTCCAACATCACCGGATATTGAAGCAAAGGCTTCCGGATTTGCACATATTCGGTTAAAAATTGTAAAGGGCGTTCCTGCAGAAATACAAGTATTCAGACTAATTCGTCGTACATAAATCTGTACATTTCCGGTAGGTAATCCGGTAAATATATTACTTGCCTGAAAATTTATTCCATCTTTACTGTATTCATATCCAGTACCTAAATCAGGATTGGTAATTGCTACTGTACCGGTTGCAATGGTACAAGAAGGCTGCTGTGTTACGGTACCAACAGGCGCAGCCGGCAAATCGAAAACATTTAATGTAACCTGATTTGAAATAGTCTGACAGCCTGATTGTGATTGCGAAATTAAAACTCTAAAATATCTGTTGCCCGCTGTAGCATACGGTGGTGTTGTATATGAAGCTGTTGTTCCGCCTGTTCCGTCAGTTACATTAGTGTATGGTCCGGTTAAGATTGATGCAGTCTGCCATTGATATAACAAAGTACCTGAAGGAATATTTCCTGTTGCAGTAACCGTAAAAGTATGGGGTTGATTGATACAAACTTGTCCATTTACAGGCTGTAAGTTTATTATTGGGGATTCGAAAACCGCTACTTTTGCCGCATCCGAATTGACAACTCCACAACCAATACCAGGATCAGTTACCTGCAATCTATAAAAAGTATCTGCATTTAGTGCTCCGGTTGTATATGATGTTGTGTTTGCTCCTGATCCATCTGTTACATTTGCCCATCCGGTAGTTCCGTCTAAAGATTTTTGCCATTGATAGCTATAAGTTCCGGAACCGTTTGTGGCATTCGATGTTAAAGTAAAAATACCGCCTTCGCAAATGTTACCGCCTAGAGGTTGTAAAGCTATTACAGGATCTGGTATTACAGTGGCAGCAACAACATCTGAGATAAGTGTACAAGAAGGAGTTGTTGCCGTTATAATGGAGCGATAATAAGTTGTTGCTGTTAATAGTCCTGATGTATAATTTGCTGTTGAACCGCCTGTTCCGCCAGAAACATTTGTCCATCCGGTTGTTCCGTCTGCTGAACTTTGCCATTGATATGTAAAATTAGCAGAACCACCATTTGAAGATGCCTGCACGGAAACCGAAACAGTTCCACCAACACAAACTGTTGGAGGTACGCTTGGCTGTGTGGTAATACTTGGAACAATAACTGCTGCAATAGAGGATGCAACAGGATCACATCCCTGAGTACTATCTGAAATTACAACTTGATAATAAGTATTTTGCGTTAAGGCAGGAGTTGTATAACTTGCCGAAGTTGCTCCGGGAATATCATTATACGGACCTGCCAGAACAATAGAATTTTTCCATTGATAAGTGTAATTTCCTGAACCACCATTTGCTGTTACATTTAGGGTTGCCGTTGATCCGCTGCAAATATTTGTTTTCTGAACGGGCTGTACTGCAATCGAAACATCTGATAAAATGGTTACGGTTGCAACATTTGATGTAATTGTCGTACAGCCATTTCCGCTGGCAGCAACATCAACCCTGTAATAGGTTGTCTGGGTTAGAACCGGTGTTACATAAGTTGAGGCAGTTGCTCCTGCAATAGCTGTAAATGTTATATTATTTGTACTGCTAAACCATTGATAGGTTAAACCCGGAGTTCCATCCGTTGCTGTTACTGATAAAGTATGATTTCCTCCGGAACAAATTGTCGTTCCTGCCGGCTGCACCGTTATAGCGGGATCAGGAACCACTGTTGCCGTAACCGGATCAGAAATCAATGTACAATTTGTGGCTGATGAAGTAACTATACATCTAAAAATTGTCGTTACAGACAAAGCATCTGATGTAAAATTTGCTGTTGTCGCTGTTGGATTTGTTTCGTTTACAAAACCGGAACCTGAATCACTTTGCCATTGATAACTTAATGTTCCGGAACCTCCATTTATTAAGGCGGTTATACTCAAACTCACTGTTCCTCCTACACAAATAGCAGCAGGAGTTGTTGGCTGTCCTCCAATTGTAGTAACAAATACCGGAGCTGTATCAGAATAAACCTCACAGTCACTGGAAGCTTGTGTTATTCTAACTCTATAATATAAATTTGATGTTAATGCTGCTGTTGTATAAGAGTCTGTTGTATCTCCTATACCGCCTGTTACATTCGCCCAGCCTGATGTTCCGTCTAAAGAACTTTGCCATTGATAAATTAAAGTTCCACCCGCTGCATTACCGGAAGCAACAACATTCATGGTGTGCGTTGTGCCGGAACAAATCGTGTTTCCAACTGGCTGTGTTGTAACAACGGGATCAGGAATCACATCTACTAAAACACTATTTGAAATAATAGAATTACAACCGTTTCCTGTTGCTGAAACATCTACTCTATAATAGGTATCTGAAGTTAGAACCGAAGTTGTATAAGTATTTAAATTTGCTCCGGAAATTAATGTAAAGCTTACATTATCTGCACTGCTAAACCATTGATAATTTAAACCAGGAGTTCCTCCGGTTGCCGAAACCGATAAAGTATAAGTTCCGCCCGTACAAACCACACCCGCTGTTGGCTGTGCCGCTATTGCCGGATCAGAAACCACAGTTGCTGTAACTGCATTTGAAGTTAAAATACAATTTGTTGTTGACGATGTGACTAAACATCTAAATTGTGTGGTAACAGACAAAGCATCTGATGTAAAATTTGCTGTTGTTGCTGTTGGGTTGGTTTCATTTACAAAACCGGAACCTGAATCACTTTGCCATTGATAACTTAACGTTCCAGTGCCTCCGTTTACAGATGCTGTCACATTAAGATTTACAAATCCTCCTACGCAAATTGCTGGCGGAGTTACAGGTTCTCCTGTTATTGTTGTAACTGTTACTAATGCCGGATTTGAGAAAGTTTCGCAACCACTTCCTGATTGTGTAATCTGGACTCTAAAATACAAATTATCAGTTAATCCGGCAGTTGTATAAGTATCTGTATTAGCGCCGGTTCCTCCGGAAACATTTGTCCAGCCTGATACTCCGTCAACTGAACTTTGCCATTGATATGCAATTGTTCCCGCATTTGGGTTTGTTGTAGCTGCAGCCACATTCATGGTATGTGTATTGCCGGAACAAATCGTATTTCCTATAGGCTGCGTGGTAACAACAGGATCCGGAATAATAGTAAGTTTAGCCACATTACTGGTGATCTGAGCACAAGTACTGGACACATTTACCCTGTAATAATATTCTCCGGCAGTTAGATTATTAACAGATGTAAAGGATGCATTGGTCTGTCCTGAAATATCTGTCCAACCTGTTGTTCCATCTGTTGATGATTGCCATTGATAGGTATAAGGTGCTATACTTCCTGAAGGAGTGGTGTTTAAAGTTATGGTTCCGTCTTCGCATATTGTACTGTCATTTGCTAATGCCGAAGTCGCCAAATCTGCCGGTCTATCGATATTTACCTCATCTGAATAAGCCGTACAAGAACCATTGCTGATTGTCCATTTTAATCGTGTTGTTCCAATTGAAATATTTGTTACTGTTGTATTAAATACATTTGGATCTGTAATTGCTGCTGTATTTCCGGGATTCGAAACAAAAGTCCAGATTCCGTTTCCGGTCGAAGGATTATTTCCATTTAATGTTACTGTTGATGCATTACAGATAGTCTGATCAATTCCCGCATCTGCCAAAGGAGGCAAAGGATTTATTGTAACAGATACAATACTGGAACTTGGAGGACAGGAACCGCTTGAAATAGTCCATTGAAATTCATATGCTCCCGCCTGAGTACCAAAAACAGCTGTTGCAGGAGAAGATGGCGTTTCGAAAACTACCGCTGCAGGTCCGGAAATTTGTGTCCACAGTCCCGTTCCGACTGTTGGTGTATTTGCTGCTAAATTTAATGCTTGAAATTCACATATCGAAATTGGCAATCCTGCAACAGAAGCTGTAGGCAATTGATCAGCAATTATTGTTACATCGTCAAAAAATATACAGGAAAGATTAGTGGCTGTCCAACGTAAAACATAAGTTCCGGCTCCATTAGGCGTAAATGTAGCAGTTGGACTTGAAGTATCAGAAAAAGATCCAAAATTTGGTCCGCTAAATTGTGACCATTCTCCAGTTCCTACTGTAATTGTATTTGCTGCTAAAGTCGCCGTTAATGACTGGCAGATTGTTTGGTCTGGTCCAGCTTGCGGAACCGTTAAATCTGCTGTAACTGTAATTTGAACATTAGTAGTTGTTGCTGTACATACTGTTCCGTTTGTAACAGTCCAGCTAAAAACATATACACCTCCAGTTTGGGTTAAATTTGAAACTGTTGTCGTTGGTAAAATTTCCGAACTGAAAACAGCCGTTGTAGGTCCGGAAATCTGAGCCCATTTTCCTGTTCCTACAGTTGGCGGTGTTGCCGTTAGCTCTGTCACAGAACCACAAATTGCATTATCGCCTTCTGCTACTGCGGCTGAAGGTGAAGCGGCATATTCAACCCTCACCTGATCTGAATTACTACAGCTTCCGGAACTTACTGTCCAGTTAAAAACATAAATTCCAAATCCGGGATTAATATATTTTGCATTAGGAAGTGCTGCATCATCAAAAGATCCTCCTGAAGGTCCAGAAAGTACCGTCCATAATCCGGTTCCTTGTATCGGACTTGTTGCTGCAAGCTGAATTTCCTGTGCCGGCAAATTAGCGCTGCACAAAACCTGATCAGGCCCTGCGTTGGCTGTAGACGCTTGCCCATTAACCGTTACCTGAATATCATCTGAAGATTGCGGGCAGGAACCTTGTACCGGAATTGTATATCTAAAAACATATACACCCGGTATTAGTCCAGTTACCGCAGCACTATTGTTTCCTGTTGCTGTTATAGTTGGTGCTCCGCTTCCGCCGGAAACATACGTCCAGGTTCCTGTGCTGGTTGGATTTCCTGTCAAATAAAGAGGACCAACTAAGCAAGTAGAAAAATCTGAACCCGCCGCCGCAACTTCAGTTACTTTTATACTTACCTGATCTGTGCTCGCAGGACAATTTATTCCGGTATTGGTTGTCCATTCCAGAATATATTCTCCTGTTATCAATCCTGACAAAGTTGAATTTGCAGCTGTTACATTCGAAAAAACAGGCGAATTTGGTCCGCTTATTAACGACCACAAACCAGTAGTACCGGCATCTGGTACTGTAGCGCCAAGCGTTACACTTGTCTGATTACAAACCGTTTGATCCGGTCCTGCTATTGCGGTCGATGGTGCCTGATTTATATTAAGCTGAACAGAATCTGAAGAAGAAGCACATGCACCTCTGGAAATAGTCCATTTATAGACCCACGAACCTTGTGTTAAACCCGTAATCGTTGTTGAAGGATTTGTAGGATCTGTAATTATTGGACCATCTCCTCCACTCACAAATTCCCATAAACCAGTTTCACCTGCAGCTGGAGCATTTCCCGCCAGTGTTGCTGAAGATCCACAAATGTTTTGATCATTTCCAGCCTGCGCAACTGTAATTGTTGGAGCAATTGTTATGGCAACACTATCTTGCGCATCCGTACAACCAACGTTGCTTACTGTCCATTGAAACTCATAATTACCATCATTTAATCCCGTTACCGTTGTGTTATACAGGGCAGGATTTGTAATTGTTGCTGTAGCTCCCGCTGTCTGTATCCATAAACCTGTTCCTGGTGACGGATCAGTTGCTGCTAAAGTCAACGATGTCGTACCTGTTGCAAGACATTGATCTGTACCGGCATTTGCAGTAGCGCCTTGAGTAGCATTTGTAGTTACATCTACAGTATCCGAAGACGTTCCGCAACCATTTACAATCGTCCATGTAAAAGTATAAGTTGTATTTTGAGCCAGTCCGGAAGCAATTGCGTTAGGGTCATTTATATCATTAAAAGTTACTCCTGCAGCTGGAGAAACTGTCCATGTTCCTATTTCACTTGCAATCACTGCATTTGCCTGTAACTGAACCGGTGCACCAAAACAAATGGACTGATCATTACCAGCTTGTGCTGGTGTAGGTGTTGCACTTGATACAATGACTTCTGCTATACTTTGTGTTACACTACAAGCCGGTCCGCCAGAAATAGTCCACCTAAACCTGTATTTACCACTTATTAATCCGGATACTGTTGTTTCAGGATTTTTAATATCAGAGAATACCGCCGTTGAAGGCCCTGAAACCTGTGACCAGGTTCCTCGTCCTCTTGTTGGTGTATTTCCTGCTAACTGTGCGGTGGTTAAATTGCAGGCTAAATTTTGAAGCGTTCCTCCGCTTGATGCTGAAGGCGGTGCTGAAATTACTATTGAAACATCGTCATAAACCGTTTCGCACTGACTTCCCGGATTTGGCTCTTTTATTAATCTGATCACATAAATACCTGAAACTCTTAAGCTGTCAATTACTATTGAGTTTCCTGAAAAATTAACCAAAGGTGTCGGAAAAGAAGGATATGTAATGGTGTAAGGAGTTGGACCGCTAACGATTTGCCAGCTCATTTGTCCGTTACCTGTTGAGGTAACCGGAATAGTTGCCGAAAATTCACTGCATCCTAATGTCTGGTCCGGACCGCCAGATATGGATATTACTTCTTCTAAAGTAACATTGTAAATTCCTGTAGAAGTACATCCTGTTGTACTATTGTTTAAGGTATATAAAAAATTATAAGTTCCCAGTGCTGTCATACCGGTAACCAGTGTTGAAGATGAATTGGGATTTTGAATTGTAGCCGTAACAGGTCCACCGGTTTGCGACCATTGTACCGTTTCATTTACATATAACGGAATTGTTCCTTGTAAAACAGTTGAGGTTCTGCCATCACAATAAACAAAATTAGCATTTAAAACATTGGTAACATCTGCTGTTGGTGCCGGAACAGTTATGGTAACTTCATCGGTTCCGTTAGCACAGTTTCCCACAACTGTCCATCTTAAAACATAGGTTCCTTCTATTAAACCATTAACATTTGTATTGTTATCGTTGGCATTTGAAAAATTAGGAACATTTGGTCCGGATACCACCGTCCAGGTACCTATTTGCTGTCCGGAAGTATTGCCGCCAAAGCTGCCATTTAGATTTACATTTTGTGTCGAAGAATAACAGTTTGAGAGTGTAATATCCCCGCCTGCAGTTACAGGCTCAATGCCTCCCAAAGTAGTAATGGTTACTGTATCATAACTTTGGCAATTTGAAGCACTATTCACTATTGTCCATCGTAGTGTTGTTGTACCTGATACAGCACCTGAAATTGTTATTGCGGAATTTGGCGAATTTGGACTACTGATACTAATACCTGCATTATTACTTCCTTCTATTGTCCAGGTTCCAGTTTCAGAAGCTCCTGTTGGATTTCCATTTAAAGCATACGTTCCCGGGCAATATGTTTGGTCTGTTCCAGCATTTGCCAATGTTATGGGTTTTATAGTAATAACAAAATCATCAAATACCGTCGAACCATCCTGACATTGTGCTGTTAGTCTAAAACCATACGAATTTCCCGGACTGGCACCTCTTACGAAACTCTGAAGACTGGCGGGATCATCAATAATAACAGAAGGTCCTGATATTTGACTCCAATTTGGATTTTGCAAATAACCTAATCCTGCATCTGCATTGGCTGTACCTAATAAAACAAACTGATCAACAGGAAGTCCAGTTTCTCCTCCAGGGCAAATTATCCTGTCTACGTTTGCATTAACAGTACAATTTTGAGAAAAAGAAAATATCGGCAAAAGCAATACAAGGCATAGCAAAACTCTTTTTGTTACTTTAAAATCAAAAAGGGAGTAATTTAATTTCATAAATCTGGTACTTAGAATTTAAAAAATAAATCTGATGCTCGCGGATATTGAAATCATTCTGAATTATGCAATTGATAATTCATAGAGGAGTATATAGTCGTAAAATGTAATTCGTTTTTATCTTACTATTTACATTTTTATAAAATAAAAAACGCACAGGTTTATATGGATCTGGTTTAGGCAGGTTATTCAATTTAAAAATGTAAACACATAATTATTATATAATTAGAACTTACATATAACTAACTAAAAACAAACACAATACTGAATTAAAAATTTGCAAATACAGCATTATATCCCATAAAAAACAAAGTTTACACCCAAGATTTGGAAGAATAAAATTATGATAAACTTAACAACAATTCTTAAAAAAGTTGTTTCAAGTTATAATTTGCAACATCTTAATTCTTACATATTTACCTAGTGATTTAATATTTTTATAATTTTAATTCCGTATGGAATTCAATCGATTTGAACATAATTATTTGATGATTATGTGGTAACCAATTAAACTTTTCTGCTATTAATAATCCCATTAATATTGTATTGTTCCGCTCTTTTTTCAAACTAAAAAAAATCTTATAATGAAAAGTAATTTTTTACTGTTGATACTGCTTCCGTTTCTATTTTGCAGTTCAATACAAGCTCAGGAAAATACCTCGACTAAAAACTGGCCTGACAGAACAACTTTACCTATTGAGGCTTATCAAAAAACAGGTAAAATCGAACCTAACATTAAGGATTCAGATCCTATAGAATGGCCAAAAGAAATAAGTGCCCCGGAAGGAGCGCCAAACGTACTATTAATTCTGATAGACGATGTAGGTTTTGGTGCAACTTCTACTTTTGGAGGCCCAATTCCAACGCCTAATTTTGATGCTTTGGCAAAAAACGGATTAATTTACAATCGTTTTCATACTACGGCAGTTTGTTCACCATCGCGTGCAGCACTTATAACAGGCCGAAACCATCATACTGCAGCCACAGGAATTATTATGGAATTCTCGACTCCTTATCCGGGTTATAATAGTTTAGTCCCTAAAAGTGTGGCAACCATAGGAAAAATATTAACCGATAATGGGTATGGTACTTCATGGTTTGGGAAAAACCACAATGTTCCGGACTGGCAGTCTACACCGGCAGGACCATTTTATTTATGGCCAACCGGTTTGGGATTTGAATATTTTTACGGGTTTCTTGGAGCAGATGCACATCAGTTCAGGCCTTCTTTAATTGAAGGAACAAAACCTATTGACCCTTATTTGGTCGATGGTAAAGTAGATCCTAATTATATTTTAGATAAAGATTTAGCCAATCATGCCATTAAATGGATCCAAACTCAAAAAGCGGTATCACCAAATAAACCATTCTTCGCTTATTATACTCCCGGAACTGCACATGCTCCGCATCAGGCACCGAAGGAATGGATTGCAAAATTTAAAGGCAAATTTGATTATGGTTTTGATAAACAACGCCAAATGACTTTTGAAAAGCAAAAAGCAATGGGTATTATTCCTAAAGATGCTAAACTGGCTCCTACTCCTGATGATTATCAAAAATGGGATGCACTGAGTCCAAACATGAAAAAAGTTGTAGCACGAGAAATGGAAGTCTACGCTGCTCAGCTTGCATATTGCGATAACCAGATTGGAAGGGTGATTCAGTCTATAAAAGATTTAGGAGAACTTGACAATACACTTATTATTTATATCATGGGAGATAATGGCGCAAGTGCCGAAGACCCAACCGGACAAGGACTGACCAGCGAGATAGGAATAATGGTAAACGGTGAAAAAGATACAGAAGAATTTATGCTTAAAAACTTAGATGAATTTGGTGGTCCGTGGACACAGGAACATTATTCGCAAAGTTGGGCACATGCCATGAATACGCCTTATCAATGGGATAAAAAAATAGCATCGCATTTGGGAGGAACCAGAACCGGAATGGTTATTTCGTGGCCAAAAGGTATTAAGCAAACAGGCCAAATTCGCAGTCAATATGCACATATTACAGACATCGTTCCTACTATTCTTGAAGCAGCAAAAATTCCTGCTCCTACAACTGTAGACGGGTTTAAACAAGTGCCTATGGCCGGAAAAAGCCTTATTTATAGTTTTGATAACGCATCAGCACCTGAGACACATACCACGCAATATTATGAGATTATTGCCAACAGAGGAATTTATAAAGATGGCTGGCTGGCCAATACAACGCCTAGAAATTTGCCTTGGCAAGGACATCCTATTCCATCAGAAGATCCTATGAAGGATTATAAATGGGAATTGTATGACTTAAAAAAAGATTTTAGCCAGACTGATAACGTTGCGGCTCAAAATCCTGAGAAATTAAAAGAACTTCAAAAAGCTTTTCTGGAAGAAGGACGTAAGTTTAATGTGTTTCCTTTGGATGATCGTTATATAGATCGTGTAAATCCGGAAAATCGTCCTAATTTAAATAAAGGAAGAACCAGTTATGTGTATCACGAAGGAAATTCACGTATTACAGAAGGAATGGCTCCAAACATGAAAAATACATCTTTTAGTATTACTGCTGATATCGAAGTTAAAGCCGGTGATGAAGGAATGATTATCACGCAAGGCGGTTATTTTGCCGGATTAGCTTTAATGCTTCAAAAAGGAAAACCAACTTTTGCATATGCTTTTTCTCATTATCCACAATCAAAATGGACGATTCAATCTAAAACGGCTTTGACTGCAGGCAAACATAATGTTACTGTAAATTTTGATTATGCCGGCGGCGGTGCAGGTAAAGCTGCAAAAGTTACTTTACTGGTAGATGGAAAAGAAGTTGCAAAAGGTGATATTCCTAAAACAGTTCCAAGCAGATTCTCAGCCGATGAAACTTTAGATGTTGGAGAAGATTTTGGAACTCCCGTAGTACGATCTTATGATGTACCGTTTACTTTTCAGGGTGAAATAGATAAAGTGACCGTGAATTTAAAACAATAATAATTAAATAAAATTTTATATAAGCTCTTTTAAAAACCAGTTAAAGTATTCATAAGCAGAATTTTAAGCCCATAATTAAATTGTTGTATTGAACAATCTTGGTCGTTTGTAAAAAGACAGGATTGCTATTTTTCCTGACAGAACTGAATCAATATTAATTAATACAAGAAATTATGAACGCAAAAAAAATTATCGCGCTTAACAACAGCATGATCCTTTTTATTTTCTGCCTATTGTTCTTTAACCTTCCGGATAAAGCAATGGCACAGGCTGATCCCCAACAAATAACAAAGGAAACTTTTAAAGGCAAAATTAGTCTTGATATTCGGGACTCAAAAGAAGATTGGACTCCCTATACTCCCAAAACAGCGCCAAAAGGTGCACCAAATATCTTATTTATTTTATATGATGACACTGGACTTGCCGCATGGTCACCATTTGGAGGAGGAATTAACATGCCTACTCTACAAAAATTAGCTGATAATGGTCTGATTTACACACAATGGCATACTACAGCTTTATGTTCTCCAACACGTTCTACTTTATTAACAGGACGTAACCATCATTTAAACGGAATGGCGGCAATTACTGAAGCGGCAGCAGGATATCCCGGAGCAAGCGGCAGATTACCCAAACAAGTTGCCACCATAGGACAGGTTTTACAAGATAATGGCTGGAGTACATTCTGGATAGGTAAAGACCACAATGTTCCGGAACAAGATGTTGCATCAGGCGGAGATCGAAGTACGTGGCCAATGCAAATGGGATTTGATCGCTATTACGGCTTTCTGGGAGGAGAAACCAATCAATGGTATCCGGATTTAGTAGAAGACAATCACTTTACAGAAGCAAAATACGGACCTGAAGATGGATATCACTTATCTAAAGATTTAGCAGATCACGCTTTAGAATATATTCGCGATCAGCAGGCAACAAACCCTTCTAAACCCTGGTTTATGTGGTATTGTCCCGGAGCAAATCATGCACCACATCATGCACCCGAAGAGTATATAGCAAAATACAAAGGCAAATTTGATGAAGGTTATGATGCCTATCGAAAATGGGTATTACCGCGCATGATTGCAAAAGGAGTAATTCCGGCGGGAACTAAATTTGACAAATTCAATCCGCTTCCTCCGGGAGTTTCAAATCCGGGTGATGAAGTTTTAGACTGGAATAAATTAAGTGCAGACGAAAAGAAATTATTCTCAAGATTAGCCGAAGTATATGCAGGTTTCTCTGAATATACAGATGCTCAGGTAGGGCGTATAATTGATTATCTGGAAAAAACGGGGCAATTAGAAAATACCATCGTTTTGTATGCTGCTGATAATGGAGCTTCCGGAGAAGGTTCTCCTTCAGGATCTGTAAATGAAAATAAATTTTTTAATGGATATCCGGATGAATTGAAGGAAAACTTAAAATATCTGGACAAATTAGGAGGTCCTGACACTTATGAACATTATCCAACGGGTTGGGCAGCTGCTTTTTCTACCCCATTTAAAATGTTTAAAAGATACAGTGAATATGCCGGAGGAACTTGTGATCCATTAGTTATTTCGTGGCCAAAAGGAATTAAAGCCAAAGGCGAAGTACGCAATCAGTTTCACCATTCTACAGATATTGTTCCTACTTTATTAGAAGTTTGTGGGGTCGAAATGCCAAAAGTATATCGTGGTGTTCCTCAATATCCATTATCCGGTGTTTCTATGAAATATACTTTTGATGCCGCACCAGATGCAAAAACTCAAAAACACATTCAGTATTTTGCCATGTTAGGAAGCCGTGCTTTATGGAAAGATGGCTGGAAAGCTGTGGCATTACATACTCCGCTTGTTGGAAAAGGAAATTTTGACAAAGACGAATGGGAACTTTATAATACTGATGTAGACAGAGCTGAATCTAATAATTTAGCCAAAAAAAATCCAGACAAATTAAAAGAATTAATTGCCGATTGGAATTCAGAAGCTGCAAAAAATTTGGTTTTACCGCTTGATGACCGTTCTGCTATTGAAGTTTTAGGAACAGAAAGACCATCATCAGAAGCTCCTCGTGATCAATATGTTTATTATCCGGGAACTGCTCCGGTACCGGAAGGTGTTGCAGTAAATGTTCGCGGACGCTCTTATAAAATTGTAGCTGATGTTGATATTAAAGATGTTAATGCTACAGGTGTACTTTTTGCACATGGTTCCAGATTTGGAGGACATACTTTGTTTCTTAAAAACAAAAAATTACATTATGTATACAATTTCTTAGGAATTTCGCCGGAACAAAAATTCACTTCAAATGTTGATATTACAGCAGGAAAGCATGTTTTTGGTATGGAATTTACACGTGAAAAAGCAGGTCCAAATGGCGAATCTCTTGGAAAAATGAAACTCTATATTGACGGAAAAGAAGTGGCATCAGGACCTATGAGAACACAAACTGGGAAATTTACACTTTCCGGAGATGGTCTTTGTATAGGATTTGACAGTGGAGATGCTGTGAGCAAAGAATACAAAACTCCCGGAGAATTTAAAGGAGGCGAAATTTACGGAGTTGGTATTAACGTTGGAAAAATTGAATATTCTGATTTAAATTCTGAAGCAAAAAGAGCTTTAAACAGAGACTAGTCAATAAATTATACTTAATAGAGGTATTTGCTTTAAACAATAAAATGTACAGCAAATACCTCTTTTTTATTCGATTCATTTAAACAAATATTAAAATGATAATTAAACCAATTCAAACTGGAATCTTCCTGTTTTATTTTGTACTCCTGCCGAGTTGCAAATGTATTTCGCAGGAAAATGAAACATCATTTAAACCGCATCACCAACTCGCATTGGTAATTAGTCATGCACATGTTTTTGAAGGAAGAAATGAAGAGGGAGATCGTGAAGTGCTTTCGCTGCCGGCATGGGGAATTGATTATACGTATCACTTTCATCAAAAATGGGCAATTGGATTGCATACAGATATTATAATAGAAAAATTTAAAGTCGAAAAAAGTTTCGAAAAAGGCGGCGAAAAAGAAACAGTGGAACGCAGTTATCCCGTTGCTCCTGCCCTTATGGGAATTTACAAATTAAATGAACACTGGAGTTTTTTAATCGGAATGGGAGGTGAATTTGCGAAGGAAGAAAATTATCTGCTTACCCGCGCCGGTGTCGAATACGGTTATGATTTTTTTAAAGGATGGGAAGTTTTAGGAAGCATTGGTTACGATTTTAAATGGAATGCATACGACACCTGGACTATTGGTATTGGTATCTCGAAAAATTTTGGACAAAAACATAATTAATATACTGATCCTGCAAAATCCAAATGGCATTATGTAACAAAAACATCCTAAAAAATAACTAATTTCGAGACACTTAACTAAAAACATTCGTATGAAAAATTTCTCTATCCTTTTAATATCAATTTTCTTTTGTTCATGTCAACAAAAAGAAAACAAGATTGCTCCTGCTCCATCCTCAGAATCATCTGTTACAAAAGATTCAGTTACTACAAACAAAATTGAAGAAGAGAACAAACAAACAGGCGATACTATTGTCCTGAATTTTAAAGACGAAAAAGGTTTTTATACCGCCGAAGGTTCTCTCGATTCTATTCATCCCAGAATATATCTTAAATTTAA
This sequence comes from [Flexibacter] sp. ATCC 35103, assembly GCF_001975985.1. Taxonomy (GTDB): domain Bacteria; phylum Bacteroidota; class Bacteroidia; order Flavobacteriales; family Flavobacteriaceae; genus Flavobacterium. The sequence goes on from NZ_MTQF01000001.1 coordinate 120,990, forward strand.
AAATGAAGATTCAGGCGAATTAAATGCAAAGATTGTTCCCACTACGGGAAAGGGAAACATTCGTTTTAACCAAATTATTTTTCCAGATAAAAGCTCAGACGGACCATTTGGAATGGATTTAAAAATTAACCTCACACAAAAAGGCGATCATATTATAATGGTTGGTCATTCGCAAATGGCTGATAATCCGTTTTGGGGTAAATTCAAAGTGCAGCTTGAGAATAAAAAGCAATAATATTCATTACTTAACCTAGATTAATCGATAAGTCTTTTCTACCCCTGTAAATTTGTAAAAGAATTTAAATCAATAAAAAATTAACACAATCGAGATTTAAAACTCAAACATTATTTATAAAAGTTATTAACCTAAAACTAAAAGAAAGATGAGCACAATTACAGTAAAAGACGGAACACAAATTTATTACAAAGATTGGGGAACAGGACAACCTATTGTTTTTCACCATGGCTGGCCATTATCCAGTGATGACTGGGATGCACAGATGATGTTTTTCCTAAAACAAGGATACAGAGTTATTGCACATGACAGACGCGGACATGGTCGTTCAGGACAAAGTTCTGAAGGAAACAACATGGAAACTTATGCAGCAGACGTAGCTGAATTAACCGCTGCGCTGGATTTAAAAAATGCCATTCATATTGGTCACTCAACCGGTGGCGGAGAAGTAATACTTTACGCAGCAAAATATGGTAAAGAACGTGTTGCAAAAGCAATCATAATTAGTGCGGTAACGCCAATAATGATAAAAAATGAATCAAATCCTGATGGTGTTCCATTGTCTGTTTTTGATGAAATAAGAGAAGGCACAGGATTTAACAGAGCACAATATTTTTATGATTTCCCAATACCTTTCTACGGATGGAATCGCGAAGGAAAAACAGTTCAGGAAGGTATTAAACATAACTGGTGGCGTCAGGGAATGATGGGTTCTGTTTTGGCTCATTATGAAGGAATCAAAGCTTTCTCTGAATCTGATTTTACAGAAGATCTTAAAAGTTTAGATATTCCGGTTCTTGTATTACATGGCGAAGATGACCAAATTGTGCCTTATAACCAGGCACCCAAAGCAGCTAAACTATTAAAAAACGGAAAACTAATTTCGTATCCGGGATTTCCACACGGTATGCCAACTACTGAAGCGGAAACCATTAATAAGGATATTTTAGACTTTATAAAATCTTAAGAAATAGCTAAAATAAAAATATAAAACCTCCAAAATCATATGACTTTGGAGGTTTTTAAGTTTTTGAGATGCTTAATCCGTTTTGAAATTAGGTGTCTTGCTGACCGTTTTTTACAATTCGGTATTTAGCATGTATCAAGCTGTTTATTTTACATCAAACCACAATTTTGTAGTCAGTAAATCTTTTCCCTGAGCAGATACTGCCGTTTGGTAACTTGTTCCGTTTAGGGATTGTTCTGTACCTGGATAAAAGAAGCGAGAAGGAATCTGTCCGTTCAAAACGGTATCAGGACCTGCAGTTAATACCGGATAGTCCAGTCTTCTCCACTCTACAAAAGCATCAAGACCCTGCCCAAAGAATGCGATCCATTTTTGCGTACCTATTGATTTGGCATAATTCGACGCATCGTATTTTACCGTTGGCTGATTTAGGTAATTCGCAACAGTTGTTGCATTGGTAATACCAAATTGATTCAGCGATGCCGTAATCGCATTTTTATAAAGCTGCTCTGCATCTCCTGCAATGTAACCACGTGCTACAGCTTCAGAAAGATTGAAAAGCACTTCAGAATAAGAAACAATTACAGCCGGCGATGCAGAAGTAAGGAAATAAGTTCCCGGTTTTGATGTTTTGGCAAAACCCTGACTATTTGCAGCACTGTTTGATAATCCGTTGCCACCGCCAACATATTTACCTACAGTTGCATCTGATGGTAACTGAGCATAAACAGGTAAACGAGGATCTGATAATTCGTTTAGCTTATCAACCAATGTCTTCGAAATACGAAAATCATCTCTGGTTTCAAACCACGCCGAAGCCGGATTTTGCTGAGGCGAACTAATGTAAATAAACTGAAAGATTTCACTATTACTGCTAATTAATCCTCCGGCATCACTTGTCGCTTCTATCGCTGCTTGTTTTGCCAAAGCTGGTTCTTTGTCTGAAATTCTCAATGCGATACGCAAACGAAGGGAATTTACCAGTTTTTTCCATTTTAGAACGTCTCCTTTATAAGCTAAATCACCGGTTACAATTCCGTTTGACGGACTTAATAAAGACTGCGCTTGTTTTAAATCTTCAAGCAATCCTGTGTAGACTTCTTTTTGTGTGTTATATGCCGGCGTTACTTTTAGACCTGCTTCTTTATAAGGAATACTCCCGTAAGCATCTGTCAACAATAAAAACGTCCATGAACGCAGCGCCAGTGCAATTCCTTTATAATTGGAGTTTGCCTGTTGATCCGGGAAATTAATAATCGTATTTAAATCTGTAATCAGGGTTGCATATCCCGTATTCCATAAAGAAACAAATGAAGTGTTGGATACATCGTATCTGTCCGGCTCCGTATATTGAATTTTAGCCCAATGCTGAACAAAAAGCAAAGAAGAGTTAAAGTTATTATCTGATCCCCAATATATATCAGCGCCCTGTTTTAATGAGCCTGTTAATAAATAAGGTGCCAGAGGTGTTTCGGTTGCATTTGGATTTTTATTAATTTCATCCAGACTGTCGCTGCAAGAGACCAGTGATACTGCAAACAGCGTTATATAGGCTAATTTTTTCAGCATGATTTCGTGTTTTTAAAATTTAAGATTAACATTAAGGCTAAAACTTCTGGTAGTTGGCAACGCCAGACTTTCCAGTCCCTGACCGTTTCCGGTATTAAATGCTGATTCAGGATCGATATTGGGTACGTCTTTGTAGATAAAAAACAAATTACGCCCCACAGCAGTGATACTTGCTCCCTGAAAGCCCAGCTTTTTAGCAAATGATTTATTAAAATTATAAGCCAGTTTTACTTCTCTTAATTTTACAAAAGTTGAGCTGTAAATATAAGCTTCACTGATATTGTATGATGCTTTGTAATATTCCTGCGCACTAAGTATGGAAGTATTTGGAGTTCCATCAGCATATACACCGTTAAAAATCATTCCGTCATCATAAACAGGCACACCACCAGGAGCTGCAGCCCCACTTGGAAGCAATGTTTTTGTAGTTCCGGTACTTGTAGTTGTTACATAGTAATTTAAACCTCCATTTGCAGCATCACGACCCGGAAGTGTCTGAGCCAATACACCTGTATAATTTCCGGTTCTGTTTGTTCCTGAAAAAAGTTCCCCGCCTACACGAGCATCAACCAGAAATGAAAATTCAAGATTTTTATACGTCAATGTGTTTGTAACACCGCCTAAAAAGTCCGGAGTATAATGTCCTAAAACTCTTTTTTGAGGATCAGCTTGTGGCAAACCATTTGCTCCTACTACTATATTTCCGTTTGCATCACGCAAATAAGCTGTACCATAAAGTGCACCATATGCTTGTCCTACAGATGCTAATACATCAACACCTCCCGATGTAGCAATTGTATAGTTCTGAATCTGTTTTTCATAGTCAAGAACATCTACTTTGCTTATATTCTTTGAATAATTTACACCAACATTCCATTTGAAATTATCTGTTTGAACAGGAGTTCCATCCAATTGAATTTCGATACCGTGGTTGTTTATTTTTCCTGCATTGATTAATTGCGAATTATAACCGCTTGCAGTTGTTGTTTTTATCTCCAGAATCTGGTCAAAACTATTTGTATTATAATAAGCAACATCAAGATGCAATCTGTTTTTCCAGAAAGAAGATTCAAGACCCAATTCAGTAGAACGGGTTGTTTCCGGTTTCAGGTTCTCATTCAGTTTCTTTTTAGATGAAGTTTGAATTGGATTTCCGTCAAATGCAGTCTGAAAATCATAAACCGTAGCCAATTGATACGGATCTGCATCGTTACCTACTTCAGACCATCCGCCACGAAGTTTTAAGAAATCAAGCATACTGCTTTTTAAATTCAAAGCATCAGATAATACCAAACTACCACTAATAGAAGGATAAAAATAAGAGCGGTTGCTGCTTGGCAATGTCGATGACCAGTCGTTACGTCCGGTTACGTTTAAAAAGGCATAATTTTTATACCCCAATTGTGCCGAAGCATAAGCACTGTATACTTTTAATTCTGAGAATACATTTGATGAAGTCAAAGGGTCACGTGAATTGGTCAAAGTATATAAATCCGGCACAGCCAAACGTGGTGCTTTTTGATAATTGTTTGCATCGCTATGATTACGTATGTTGAATCCGGCAAGTGCATCTACGCTAAAATCATCGTTTACTTTTTTAGTATATTGCAAAATACCCTCTGTATTTCTCTCGTCTACAGTATAAGCGTCTTCAGCATAAGATCCAAAAGGTGTTCCGTTTGTACCATACTTAATCGTGTATTTTCTGCGATCATTATAATAATCAACTCCGGTGCGGAATTTAAAAAGAAGACCATCTATAATTTTTGCTTCTAAATGGATATCTCCTATAAAACGGTTACGCTGTTGACTGGTTGTATTATAATAAGCATTCCAATACGGATTGCTATAATAACTGTTATTCCAGTTTACATCTCTGTTATTTCTAAGCTGATCTGTATCTACCTGACGCCCAAACCAAAGAAACTGAAGCATTACACCCGCAGCACGGTTTCCTGTTGGTCCACCCGGCAATGTTGGTGCTGTGGTCACAATATAGTTTCCTGTTACACCCACTTTTATACTTTTTGTTATTTGATAGTTCGTATTTACAGTAAAATTTGTTTTGTTTATTTCACTGTTAGGCACAGTTCCTAATTGTTTTTGATTATTTACTCCTAAACGAAAATCTGATTTCTCATCTGATTTTGCGATAGAAATACTATTGTCATAAGTAAGTCCTGTATTAAAAAAGTTTTTTACATTATCAGGATGCGCCACAAAAGGTACAGCTACCCCATTTGAATTAAATTGAGGAATTAGGCGTCCGTCCATTTTAGGTCCCCAGCTTTCATCAACCCCATCATTAACTCCGCCTCCTTTACCATCTACATAACTAAATCTTCCATTTGATCCTTGTCCGAATGAGTTTTGAAATTTAGGCAAGCTCGCAACTTGTGAGATTGTTATCCCTGAATTAAAAGTTATTCCAAGTCCTTGTTGTGTTTTACCAGATTTTGTAGTGATAAGAACCACACCATGTGCAGCACGCGATCCGTAAAGAGCAGCCGCATTTGGACCTTTTAATACTGTTATTGTTTCAATATCCTGAGGATTTAAATCAGCAACTGCGTTTCTAAAATCACGCGTAGCTCCACCAACGCTTCCTAATTGCGAGTTATCTACCGGAACTCCGTCTACCACAAATAAAGGTTGGTTATTTCCTGAAATAGAAGTTTCACCACGAATAATAATACGCGAAGATCCCATATCTCCCTGCGAATTGGTGATACGAACTCCTGCTAATTTACCGCTAAGACTATTTAAGAAATTCGTTTCTTTTGTGTCTGACAATTCCTTGCCTTTAAGTGCCTGTGTAGTATATCCCAGAGATTTCTTTTCTTTCGTTATACCAAGTGCCGTAACGACTACTTCTGACAGCGCATTTTGCTCCTGATCAATACTAACAGTAACCGGATTTGAAGTCACTACGATTTCTGTTTTTTTATACCCCAAATAACTAACGATTAAGGTATAAGGAAACTTTTGTCCGGTCTGGAAATAAAACTTTCCATCAAAATCTGTTACAGCGCCGTGTGTAGTACCTTTTATGTTTATAGAAGCCCCAATAACAGGCTCTTTTGTAACGGCATCGATTACTATTCCTTCAAGTTTGGACTGAATTAACGGCTTGGTTTCCTGAGCTTTAATTCCTATGGAAATTAACAAAATGCAAAACAATGCATATCTATTTAATTTTTTTTTCATTACTTTGTTTTAGTTTAATAATAAGGTGAGCCGAAACGGATTTACTCCACTCTCGCTTTCCTTACAGAGATGTACAATTTCTTTAAGCTTCGCCATTTCTGCTGCAACAGAAATGGTTTTTTTATCTGCAATGCATTCGCTTTTTCATTTTTACTTTATTTTGGATTATTATTATTTTAACGTGTCTCTACAAGATTTCAATCCTAAAATTTAGAATCCATCTTATTAAATATTTTTGTGAATTAAAGTTTGAAGAGTTTTTAACAGCGGCAAATTATAAAGCTTAGAATGCCAAATGATTTTTGCCTGCTCGAAAATGAAATTTTATTTAATATTTTTTATTGTCTTATTTTAATCTTAATTTTTAAATTCTACCAATTTGATAGAACAAAAGTATGTTAAAAATATTAACCCGAAAATTTTAAACGTTTTTTTTGCAAAAAAAATGTTAATTAAAGTTTTACTAAAATTTTAGATTCCTATAAATAAAGGACTTAACAGATATACGGTTTTCTTTACCGTGTAAGATTTTTTTTAAAACTATAGTCCTGAATAGCCAATATTGCTACAAAATATAATTTGCTTCTTCTGCTAAAACGATTTAATAATACCATATTCTACATCTGATTTTCGATTTATGTTTACCCTATTCTTATACTTCATAAAGAAAAAATAATGTTTTTAGAAGCTTCAAATTCTAAAATAAACAGCATCAAATACTTACAAAAGTATAGGTCGAAATAAAAATTTTAAGATATTACTTATTAACAATTTCAAATAATAATCAGATATATCTTGTTATAAATTATATTTAATGTATAAATTGTGCGCTTAAAAATGGACTAATTATTAACATTAAAACTATAATAAATTCTTCATGAAAAATTTACAAGAAGCATCAGAGCGTTGGAAAAAAGAAGGAAACGAATACAAAACGGCCATTAATGAGTGGTTGGATATTATCTACATTCAGAAAGAAAATCCAGCAACAGAATGTCCTGAAGAAACCAGAAAAGACATGGGCGATTATGTTCTGGAACAACTTATTGAGTACAATAAAAATGGCAAGCACAAAGAATTTCGCGATCTTTTTCCTCCTGATAATGATCCGCTTTCTGATATTTTAGACGATTCGATGTGGTATAAAGTACGAAAAGTAGCCATGCTGGATGACAATCGAATACTAGCGAAACTGGGTGATTATTATGAATGGCAAGGTGTTTATAGCATTAAAGATGACGAAATAACTTTATTAGATGACTTAATTGGTTTTGGTTTTAGCGAGAGTAAAAAATATTTTGCAAAAGTTTATAATACAAAAATTGACGTACACGAAGGTTGGGACGGTCCAATAATATCAACATTTGATTTGCCGGACAATGCAACTATCGAACAACTTCAATTCGATAGTATCGAGGTTTTTTCGACCGGTAAACAAGTAGTATTGATTACTTATAATGGCATTTTTGTTATTAATGAAAATGGTTTTGAATTAATACACGGAAGCCTTCTTAGTGATGAAGAAGAAGATGAGGATGACGAAGAGGAAGAGGAAGAAGATTATGAGGAAGAAAATGACGAAGAGGAATCTCCATATCAATTTCTTCATTATCCACATGCCGCAATTTCGCCTGATGATAAATATATTACCGTAGGATCTCAAAATTCATCGCACATTATACTCATACAGCAAAATGGAAAATGGGAAGAAACTGCCAATATAGAACAGCGCTCTTCTTATCCTAATATAGCGTGTTTTAATTATAAATTTCAGCCGCCATTACTGGCATTAGGTTCTTGCCATTTTTCACGAAGCGCAACTTTGGGTGTATTACTAGATAAAATTGACGGTTTGCAAGCTTCCGGTTATGATATGGATAGCGATGCCCTTTTAGTTGTAGACGACAGAAGATGGATATTTAGTATGTATCCGTCAGCTCATGGATTTTATCTGGGGTCTAATGATGGTTATTTATGGCTAAAAGTAAGCGATGAAAAATCACACTACACGCACATAGGCGGTACGATTATGTCTATAGATATTGCATCAGACAGGCAACATATTGTTCTAGGTACAGTATCAGGACAAATAATTGTATTGCGCTGGGAGAATATAACCCCGGTCGAAGGCAAAAATACTCGCGTTGATCCTTACCTTATAACAAACTTACCGGTGGTTGATGAAAAAAGATATCTTTTTAGAAGCGGTAATGAACCTTTGATTTGGTAGTAAACAGTTTAATTACACTTCCAAAAAGTATAAAAAAAATGCTAAACTTAATTGTTTAGCATTTTTTTATCTCTGGATTTTCTATCTGTAAATTTTATTGAACAAGATTTTTCTGCTGCAATAATTACAGGATCCTATTGTATTTTAACCAGTTCTACTCTTCGGTTTTCTGCTTTATTTTCTTCAGTATCATTGGTTTTTAAAGGTTTTGAAGAACCAAATCCTTTTGCTTTTAATCTTTGTATATCAATTCCTTTTGCTGCCAAGGCATACATCACAGTATTAGCTCTTTGACTCGAAAGAGTTTGATTTCTGGCTTCAGTACCGGAGTTATCCGTATGACCTTCTATAGACAGTTTGAGCTTTGGATCAGCATTTAACAAAGCAGCTATTTCGTCAACAATTTCTTGTCCGTCTTCTTGTAAAGAAGCTTTATCTGTATCAAAATTAATATGCAATATCGCTTTCCCTGTTTTATCAATGTCGGTTTTCATTTGTGCTGCCGAATATTTTTTAATGGTTTGCTCAAAATCTTTAAGCTCCATTATAAAAATATTTCCCTGTGCTGAATTCGACTGAATATTTACGATATATTTTTTTCCACCGTTCTTAAAAGCATAAACAGCAAATGGCGAATCGCTTTCTCTTAAAAGACCACTCGTACGTTTTTTTCCGGTCCATGAGTTTTTTTCTAATATCGCTCTTTGCTTTTCATCCTCCGGAAACTCTCCTTTATAAATTTGCTTCGCTCCTATTTTATCCAGATAATCATAAAAACTTTTGTCAAATAATTTTTGATTAAAATCTTTACCATCAGAACCTTCAAAAGTCAAAATCCCCAGTTTTCCCTCAGTAGTATAAATACTGCTGCCTGTGTAGTTTTGCATCGTTTCGTAATCAAAAAATTCAGAAAGCCCTTCTTTTTCATTACTTATCTTAAGTCCTGCAGGAGCAGTAAAAAAAGGAAAATTGCCAATATCTTTTAGATCAGGAATTTCACTCCAGTTTATATCTTTTGAAACAGTCTGTTCTTTTGTGTTTTCTACTTGATCCGTTTCTATTTTTTGCTCTTCTTTTTTCTCGTTTTTACAAGAAAACATTAAAATTCCCAATAGTGCAACAATTGCCGTTTTTTTCATTTTTACAATTTTAGAATTATAGCTTTAAGTTTGATTATAACATTCAATAATCGATCAAATATTCTTTATAAATGCTTATGAGTAATCAGTTTATAGAGATAAAATCTTTATTATAGCTAATGTATAATTATAATTTTTAATAATAAAGGGTTTTATGTTACGATTCAAAAATCAAAAAAATAGTTTTATTCCAAATAATTATCGCACTAGAAATTGCCGGGATAATTTTTTCAGATGCACAAAATTGATATGCCATTCGTTAAAAAAAATTCTTATTTTTAACTAAACCTTCATTTTTTTATTATGATCAACAAATCAGAACTCCGAAGTTCCATTTTCAGACATCTCGACGGCTTAGCTGTTGCTCCTGTTGCAATAGCTTTAAAAAACAATGCAGTATTAGATTTTATCCTGAAAAAAAAGCAGGTACAATTACCGCAGCTTGTCACTGTTTTTAAAGCAAATGAAGGCTATCTGAATATTGGTTTGAGGATTTTGGCCTCTCAGGGTTTTGTAGATTATGAAGTCGATAACAAAACACAGGAAATTACGATTTTGGTAAATGAAAAGACCGAAATCGCTTTTTCGATGTTTCATCTCTATGAAGATGTGGTTGATTTATTACAGTTTTCGATCCAGTTTCATCCGCGTTTATTTGAAGATGTGCCATTTGAAAAACTCAATCTTATTTTTGAAAAATATAAAAAAAGATACGGAATTGAACCTTCTGAGGATATCCTGACAAACAGCATTCAGGAACAGATTTTAAAACATATCGAGGGGTATTTGATTGGACCTACAATAGTACGCCTGGCGATGAAAGGAATGTTTCACAAATATTTTATGGAAACGTCTTTCAAACCGGAAGAGTTTCATAAATCTCCTGAAAATTTCAAAAAAATATTAGACTTTTTTACGCATCTTGGCTGGTTTCTGGAAAAAAACGGCAATTATCAATTTACCGAAACAGGGTTATTTTTTGCAAAAAGAGCCAGCGCTTACGGAGTTACAGTTTCTTATTTACCCACATTTGCCAAAATCGAAGAACTCATTTTTGGCGATCCTGCTATATTAAGAATGGTTGCCAATGGTGAAAACGAAATTCATGTTGATCGCGAAATGAATGTATGGGGAAGCGGTGGTGCGCACGACACTTATTTTAAAGTTGTAGATGAGATTATTATTAAACTTTTTAACATGCCAATTGATGAACAGCCAAAAGGAATTCTGGATATGGGCTGTGGTAATGGGGCTTTCCTGCAGCATATTTTTGAAGTTATCGACAGGCAAACCTTACGGGGCAAAATGCTGGATGAGTATCCATTGTTTCTCGTTGGGGCAGATTATAATCAGGCAGCTCTTAAAATAACCAGGGCCAATCTTATCAAGGCAGATATTTGGGCAAAGGTTATTTGGGGAGATATTGGGCGACCAGATGTACTATCTGATGACTTAAGGGAAAATTATAACATTGATTTGAAGGATTTACTTAACGTAAGGACTTTTTTAGATCATAACCGAATTTGGCAAACTCCTAAAAACATCAACGAAAACAGAATTAGTAAATCTACCGGTGCATTTGCCTACAGAGGTAAAAGAATTAATAACAATCTGGTTGAAGATAATCTTCTGGAACATTTACAAAAATGGTCGCCGTATGTTCGCAAATTTGGTTTGCTTTTAATCGAATTACATACCATAAATCCAAAATTGGCAGCCGGTAATTTAGGCAAAACCCCTGCAACAGCTTATGATGCCACGCATGGTTTTTCTGATCAGTATATTGTTGAGATAGATGTTTTTAATAGTGTTGCTGCAGAAGCCGGATTATTTCCTGATAAATCAATCTTCAAAAGATTTCCCGAAGCTGATATTGCAACAGTAAGTATCAATTTACTAAAAGGTTAAATTGTCTATTTATTTGATTTTTCTACTATATATAGAGTTAATTCCAGAAAATAAAAGAGGATATCTTTTGGACATCCTCTTTTACTTTAAAATCAGCTGAGCAAAATATCTAAAAATAATTAGCGATTACAAAGCCTCTTTCAATTATCTGATGATTCTATTATTTTTCTCCGCCATTCATAAAAGTCATTAAAAGTGTATACGCATTTTTAATCACAATCTTAGAAGACTTATCTATATCAGAAGATTTAATCTGGCGATATCCGTTACTTGCAGTTCCTGGTTCAATTGAAACCATTTTGTATTTATTATTTCCAATTAAAGAAAAAACAAAAAACTTGCCTTGCCATCTTACGACCGCATCTTCAGGAACTGTAAGGGCTTTTTCGTTTTCAAATTCTGCTTCAGCATTAATAAAAAGTCCGGGAATCAAAGCGCTGTCATATTGATTTACTTTACAAATCACCTCTGCAGCACGATCATCATTAAGGCTTTGATTGATATAAGCAATTTTTGCCTGATACTTTTTTGAAGGTTTTGCATTGGTAAAAACAGTAACGTTTTGTCCAACAGAAAGCAGGTGGATATCTTTTTCAAAAGCATTCATCACAAGTACAATATCGCTCATTTCCATCAGTTCAAAAAGCATATCTGTTGGTGCGATGTATTTGCCTACGTTTACATTCACCTTAGAAACCAAACCATTTACAGGCGAAGTAATAAAGACCGTTTTGCTAATATTTGACGCTGTCAATGTTTTTACGTTGATATTCAGCAAGGCTAATTTTTGTGCCAATGCTGACATATAAATTCGCTGTGTCTGCATTTCTGTAGCCGTTTGTTCAAACAATTTATCACTGCTGGCCTTCTTTGCATTCAGTTCTTTTTGTCTGTCGTATTCGCTTTTAGCCAATTGAAATTTTTCTTTAGCAGTAAGATAATCCTGTTGCAGCTGTATATATTGCATATCTTCGACAACTGCTAATAATTGCCCTTTTCTAACATGCATTCCTGCCATCAAATCGGTTTTTTTAATATATCCGCCTAAAGGAATGCTAACATTAACCACACTTTTTGGCGGTACAGTAACCGTTCCCTGAAGCTGCAATATACCTTTTACAGTTCTTTCTTCAGGATTACCTGCAATTAGTCCGGCATTTTTAACCTGCTCATTGGTTAACTGAATACTGTTTGCCTGCTTGGATGCCGTTGTATCAAGCTGTTCTTTTTTATCTTTCTGGCAAGAAACCAGGAATAAAAAACTAAAAATTAGGATGCGATATTTTTTCATTATATTATAAATTATTAAGGGTTTGCACGTTAATGATTGCTTTGTTATAATCATTAATCCTGTCCAGATATTCATTTTTTATAGTAATTGCCTGATTCACGACCAAAACCCATTGCAGATAATCAATATCCCCATTCTCTAACTGACTGTTGGCAGCATCGATAATTACAGTAGCATTTTTAAGTCCTTCATTTTCATAATAATTAAGGCTTTCCTTATACTTTTCGACCTCACTTATTGCATTGGCAATTTCTGTAGTCATTTCGATTTTTGTGTTTTCTGCTATGATCTTATAATTTTCATATTCGATTTTGGCTGCTTTGTTTCGTGATGACTGACTCGAAAAAAATAACGGAATCGACAATCCTAAATTTACATAACTAAACCTGTGGCTGCTGTCATAATACACTTCCTGACCTGCAGAATTCGCTTGTGTCCCAATGATACTCAAATTGTTATATCCTACAGTTATATCAGGCATTAGTTTAGCCTGTTCTGTTTTCCATTTCCATTTTGCAGCTTCGGCTTCATAGTTCGAAAGCTGTATTTGAGGAAGACTGGCCGTATTGCTTTTTTCATTCAATGAAATCGCAAAATCAGTTTTGATATTCTCTGCAGATGGCACATAATCAACATTATCCTGAAGGAATGTATTAAATGATTTCAGCGTAATGGCAATATCTTTATTGACCATTGCAAGTTGATTGGTATAAAATTGTCGGGCAGATTGTGAGGCACTTTTTTCTAATACATTGGTTTCACCGGCTTTATAACGCAAATCCGATTTTTGTTCCATCAATCTGTAAATAGAATCGGCGTAAGTCAATAATTCCTTTTTGCTTTTAAGCCAGATATAATAATAAAATAAACTTCTTACATTCGATTTAATCTGTTGCACCGTTAAGTGAGATTGTACTTTTGCGATATTATAATTTTCCTGCAAAGCTTTCTTCTGATGACTATATAAGGTAGGAAAAGCAAAAGTCTGGCTCACACCAAAACGAGTATCATTTATGCCACTATTAAACTGACCATAATCAGCATCTAAAGCCATTTTAGGAATATCATACCCTGATTTTTGCAATTGTTCTTTTGATTGTTCATTCAGTTGTGCTGATTTTACTCTTTTATTATTTTTAATAGCTATCGATACCGATTCGTTTAGAGATATAGGAGTTTCTTGCGCCTGAACTGAAACTGTACAGCATAAAGCAACAAGAAATAAAGTCAGTTTGTTCATTTTATATTTTTTAATTTTTTTTGAAGACACTTTAGTATGATAGGTCATTAAATAAATGGCCGGAAGTACAAATAAAGTAAGCAAAGTTGCAGTTATCAGACCGCCAATAACGACTGTAGCTAATGGTCGCTGAACTTCGGCTCCTGCACCATTACTTAAAGCCATGGGCAAAAATCCTAAAGAAGCCACAGCAGCAGTCATTAAAACCGGACGTAATCTGTTTTTTGTTCCGGTAATAATAATCTGAAATGCATCGGTAATTTCGCCCTGTTTCTGTATTCGGTTGAACTCAGATATTAAAACAATTCCGTTTAATACTGCAACTCCAAAGAGTGCAATAAAGCCAACTCCGGCTGAAATACTAAAAGGCATATCGCGCAGTGCCAACCCAAACACACCGCCAATGGCTGATAATGGAATTGCGGTAAAAATGATAATTCCTTCCTTAAACGATCTAAATGCAAAGTACAACAACGCCAAAATCATAAACAAAGCCGCAGGAACGGCAACACCAAGACGTGATTTTGCTTGTTGCAGGTTCTCGAAAGTACCGCCATATGTGATGTAATAACCCGGATCAAATTTGATCTGGCTGTTAACTTTTTTCTGTAATTCTTCTACGATAGATTGTACATCGCGTCCTCTAACATTAAAACCCACAATAATTCTTCTCTTGGCATCTTCACGCTGGATTTGGTTGGGTCCTTCAACCTCTTTTACAGATGCTACCTGATAAAGCGGAATCTGCATTCCGGAACGTGTTGAGATCAAAAGGTTACGAACGTCAGAAATGTCTTTTCGTCCGCTTGCTTCTACTCTTACGACCATATCAAAACGTTTTTCTCCTTCGTAGATACTTCCTGCAACTGCTCCTGCAAAAGCAGCATTTACGATTTGGTTGATATCTGAAACATAAATGCCGTATTTCGCCATTTCGGCCCAATCATAATCAATTACGATTTGTGGCATTCCCGTCACTTTTTCGACATAAAGATCAGTTGCACCTTCTACGGTTTTACTAATAGCACCTAATTGTTCTGCATATTGAGCCAGTTTATCCAGGTCTTCTCCGTAAATTTTACATACCAAATCCTGTTTTGCTCCAGTCATCAATTCATTGAAACGCATTTGTACCGGAAACTGAAAACCAGTCGTCACTCCGGGCGCGACTTCTTTTACGGTTTCAGTCATTTTATCTGCGAGTTCCGGAAACGAAGAAGCACTTGTCCATTCTGATTTATCCTTTAATACAATAATCATGTCTCCGCCTTCAATAGGCATAGGATCTGTTGGGATTTCGGCACTACCAATTCTCGAAACTACTTTTTCAACTTCGGGATATTTACTTTTAAGTGCCGATGAAATCTTCTGAATCGTTTCTGTTGTAGTCGAAAGATTGGTTCCTAACAACAATCGGGTTTCTACGGCAAAATCTCCTTCTTCGAGCTGCGGAATAAACTCTCCTCCCATTCTACTGAACAACAACAAGGCTATTCCGAATAAAACAAAAGCAGAAATAACAATTCCTTTTCTGACTTGTAAAGCTTTAGACAAGGCTCTTTCATAATAATTTTCAAGCTTTGCCATAATTCGGTCAGAAAGATTTGGTTTATGGCTGATCTTTTTATTAATAAACAAAGCACTCACCATTGGTACATAAGTAAGCGAAAGAATAAAAGCTCCTAAAATTGCAAAGGCAACAGTTTGTGCCATTGGTTTAAACATTTTGCCTTCGATTCCTTCAAGAGACAAAATAGGAAGATATACAATCAGGATAATAATTTGACCAAAAACGGCAGCATTCATCATTCGTCCGGCTGAACCTGTAACTTCTTTGTCCATTTCTTCCTGCGAAATACTATCGACGCCTTTATATTTTTTAGCACTATGAATGTGATGCAAAATGGCTTCGACAATAATGACGGCGCCATCGACAATTAAACCAAAATCCAGCGCTCCAAGGCTCATCAGGTTTCCGCTTACGCCAAAGGTGTTCATCATAATAATGGCAAACAACATGGCTAACGGAATCACCGAAGCAACGATAAATCCGGCGCGTAAATTCCCAAGAAAAAGTACCAGGACCAAAACTACAATCAAGGCACCTTCGATCAGGTTTTTCTGTACTGTACCAATCGCATTGTCTACCATTTTAGTACGATCCAGAAAAGGTTCGATTTTTAACCCTTT
Source organism: [Flexibacter] sp. ATCC 35103 (assembly GCF_001975985.1). Lineage (GTDB taxonomy): Bacteria > Bacteroidota > Bacteroidia > Flavobacteriales > Flavobacteriaceae > Flavobacterium. Next base: position 136,966 of record NZ_MTQF01000001.1, read on the forward strand.
TGGCAGGATCTTTTCTATTTCGGCAACGCGTTTTTTTACGGTAACAATCACATTATTGGCATTTTCGCCTTTAAGCATCATGACAATACCACCTACAGATTCACCAATATCATCTGTAGTTAAAGCGCCGTAACGTATTGCTGAAGATAGCTTTACTTCGGCAATATCTTTGATCAGGATTGGTGTTCCTGCCTGTGTGTTTTTGACAATAATATTTTGGATATCCTTAATATTTCGGGTCAAACCTACACTTCGGATGTATAGTACTGTTGGTCCTTTTTCGATATAAGCGCCACCGGTATTTTCGTTATTACTGCTTAATGCCGTAAAAACTTCTTTTATGGTAAGATTTTGTGCTTTTAATCTCGACGGATTTACAGCAATTTCATATTGTTTTAGCTTTCCGCCAAAAGTAGCCACATCAGCAATTCCGGGAGTTCCTAAAAGCTGTCTTCGAATGGTCCAGTCCTGAATAGTACGGAGGTCTTCGAGAGAATATTTTGTTTCATATCCTGGCTGTGGTTTTAAGACATATTGGTAAATTTCGCCTAATCCGGTAGTTGCCGGAGCCATTTCAGGGATACTGGCATTTTCTGCGATTTCTATTTTCTGTAAACGCTCTGATACTTGCTGACGTGCCCAATACACATCTGTATTATCATCAAAAACAATGGTCACAAGCGAAAGTCCGAAACGGGAAATACTGCGGCTTTCTTTAAGCTGCGGTATATTGCTGATTGCTTGTTCAATAGGAAAAGTGATGAGACGTTCCACATCTTCTGCACCTAAAGAGGGAGCGGTTGTAATAATTTGTACCTGATTGTTGGTGATGTCAGGAACAGCATCAATTGGTAAACGGGTAACTTCAAACACGCCATAAACAATCCATAGCAATGTGAAGACACCAATTACCAGTTTATTATTAACTGAGAATTGTATGATCTTATTAAGCATAATATGATTTAATTTTTTGAAATAATAGTGCCGTCGTCAAAACATATATATGTCTTAACTACGATAAAAATCTTCGAAAATTAAATTATGCTACCGGAGGTCTGAATACCGCAAATAAAGCGGGATTAGAATATAAATTATCTGTATAAGGAATGCTGTCAGACCTTGAAAATCCAATAGTAAAAGGGATATAAAATACAGGTTTATCTGCAGGAACAAATACAAGTTGAAATGAAGAACTTGAAATATGTTTAAAAGGAAGCTGCATATCACGATCTGTATCATTATCGTTTAAATCTTCTCCCCAATAATGCATCTCGAGAAAATCAATAAAGCTTACGTTTTGTAATTGTTTATGTTCTTTATAATGTTCGATCAATATGGGCAATTTATAAAATTGCTGAAAGAACCCAATATTGGATACAATTAAAAAAATGAATATGTAAATAATTACTTTTCGCACTTCACAAATTTAGTTGATACGCTAAAATAAACCCAAATCTTAAGCAAGATCTAAGAGACTTTTATCATTTTACCTGAATAATCAGGGAAAAATTTAGTTTATATTATTAAAACTTATAAAATAATAAAGTCTTATTGATTTCGATCATTTACTTTAATAGTAAAAACCTCTAAATTCGTTTGATTTTAGAGGTTTTTATTTTTGATAGTGTTTATAAAATACTTTTGATTAATCTTTATTCTCTTGCCATTTTAACTTTAAATTCGTGTTCAACATTTTGATACGCATCGTCACTTACATCATAAACTACTTTTGCAATACTTCCTCCAGTAAAATCAAATTTAGCTTTGTATTGTTTGCTTACCGGATCTCCTGAGTCACGGCCTATACATAATCCTTCTCCTGAAAGTGAATAATGCCCTGCTTGTGTACGGAATGCTTTTTCTTCGACCACTTTTCCGTCAACATAAAGTTTCATTTTTCCCAGAGTTTCATTCTTTTCGCTCATTTTTTCTTTTACGAATTCAACCCCAACTATATGTTGTCCGGTTGCAGGCAATGAGGTGCTTAAAACCTGCTCTGGTGCGAGTCCCAGAAAATTGTATACATACGTGAGTTTTCCGCCGCTGGCAAATAAACTATATCCTCCAAAACGAGATCCCTGAGAAACGATAACCCCTTTTGTTTTTTTTGTAAAATCTACTTCTGCTAAAATTTTAAAAGAGCGTCCAAGAGTTGGTGCCGCAGAAGCTTCGGGAATTTCTGTAGTTCCCGGATAATAGATAAATCTTCCGTCTGCCGGTATCTCTTTATGATATTCCATAGCATGAAATTCATTTACTGAAACATCATTTAATGGTAAAACATTATACTTCTTAGCTTCATCCATCCATACTTGTTGCAGTTCCTTAACCTTATCGGGATATTTTGAAGCTAGATCTGTAGATTCTGAGCGATCTGCATCCACATGATACAACTCCCATTTATCCTTATCAAAATTTCCAATATTTACCGGAAGTGCTCCATGAACTGCTGTAACTTTCCAGCCATCTTTCCAGAGTCCTCTTGTACCCACCATTTCGTAATATTGTACTTTTTTTGTGGTTGGCGCCTTTTCATTATCGAAACTGTATTTCATAGAAACCCCTGCAAGCGGGGTTTGTTTTACGCCATCTACTACATCAGGCATTTTAACTCCGCAGACTTCTAATATCGTTGGCACAATATCTGTACAATGATGGTATTGGCTTCTAATTTCGCCTTTGGCTTTTATACCTTTTGGCCAGCAAATTACAAGAGGATCTGCTGTACCACCACTATATCCTGAATATCTTTTAAACATTTTAAATGGTGTCGAAAAAGCAGTTGCCCAGCCTGTTGGATAATGATTATAGGTATCTTGTGATCCCAGTTTATCGATCATGCTTAAATTAACATTCAGATCATCCGGATAGGCATTAAAAAAATTATTTTCATTTACAGAACCATTTGGAGAACCTTCTCCAGAGGCACCATTATCTGCGCAATACATGATTAATGTGTTATCAAACTGTCCTGAATCTTTTAAGTATTTAATTACGCGTCCCACTTCTGCATCAGTATATTCAGAATAAGCAGCATAAACCTCGGCCATACGACTGAACAGTTTTTTCTCTTCCGGTGATAGTGTGTTCCAAGGTCTTACTGTATCACCTTCAGAAAATTTTCCTTTAGGCATAGGATTTATTGGTGTAAGTTTCGTGTCTTTTGGCAGGATACCTTTATCGATCATACGTTTTAATACCCAATCTCTGTAGGCTTCATATCCATCATCAAACTTGCCTTTGTATTTCGCAATATAATCTGCAGGTGCTTGATGTGGTGCATGATTAGCTCCCGGATTGTACCACATAAACCAGGGCTTATCCGGTTTTGACTGTTTCGTGTCCTGAATGTAAGCAATTGCCTTATCAGCCAAATCCTTACTCAAATGATACCCGTCATCAGGCTGATATGGCTGATCTACAAAATGATTGTCTTCTATCAGGGCCGGATACCATTGATTGGTTTCTCCGCCTATAAAACCATAAAACCTATCAAAACCCAGTCCCAAAGGCCAGCGATCTTTTGAGGAAGCCATATCCAGCGCATCAACAGGAACATTATGATTTTTGCCTATCCAGAATGTAGACCATCCTGCCTGACGAAGTACTGTAGCAAGCGTAGCATTTTCTCTTGGAATATGACCGCTGTATCCCGGAAATCCTACTGCAGATTCAGATATGGAACCAAATCCGTTTTGATGATGATTTCGTCCTGTTAATAATGTCGAACGCGTAGGTGAACATACAGATGTAGTATGCCATTGTGTGTAGGTTAAACCGTCTTTTGCAAGCGCATCCATAGTAGGCATATTGATTCGGCCTCCATAAGGCGACCAGGCTGCGAAACCGGTATCATCGTACAATATAATTAATACATTAGGAGAATCTTTTGGCGCTTTAGTTTCCAGAAATGCTGGCCAGTCTCCTTTTGAATCGCGGATATCTAATTTTATGTCTCCACTGAATTTTTTATCTCCTTGTTTAGTAGGATTTTGTGACATTGCTGTTAAACAGCAAAATAGCAAGATGATTTTTAATTTTTTTTTCATGATAGATTTAGTTAAATGTTAATACTTATTCAATATTGCATGGATCGTATGGTTTCTAACTTTTTCGTAAACAAACCTTTAAATTTAAATCAAATACTACTATTCACCTTACTGAAAAACAAAGAATTAGGTTGCAAAATATAAAATGAAACAAAATTTTGTACTTAAATGCTGCGATACCTTTTGAAAATAAAAAACCTCCAAAATCAAATGACTTTGGAGGTTTGTAATTTTGGTTCTAATTTTAAATAAAAGAAAACATTGATTATTTAACGATCAGTTTTTTAGAAACATTAGAAATGATGATAACACATTATCTTGCTCACCTTCTATAATATTATTTAATATCATTTTCTTTCAATTCATTTTCAAGTCTTTTAATTTCTATTTGATCATTAAGTTCTTTTATTCTCTTTCTATTTGGGTCAACTTCTTTACCAGTTAATGTCAAATCAGCTCTCAATCCTAAACTTACAATTGATTGATTTCCACTAAAGCCTGCTATATTCTGACTTCTCTTAAATGACGTTATGTTCATTTCTCCATAAAATTTTGAAACTTCAAGTCTCACTCCAAAATTAGTTCCATTAAAACTTAATTTTTCAGTTCCTAAAAATTCATTTCTAATTTTAGTGTTAGAATCTAGTCCATAATCTCCACCTAGTCTTCTTGTTGCTAGTCCAAAAGACATAATTAATTTTATTTTCTCATTAGTATTAAACAATAAAGTATTCAATATTAAATAGTCAATATTTAATTCAAATGAATTAATTGTAGTTGGAACAGACAAAGTGTCTTTTATCCAAGTAGTATTATTAACTCTAAAACTAGAATTTAATCCAAATCTTTTTACATTAAAAGGTGATAAATTATCTCCAACATTTTTATAAAAACTCTTTATTCCTAATTTAATGTAAAAATTACTTATCTTATTTGAACTATTTTCAGGTACTAATAAATTTGAACCAAACGCTTTAGTATTAGTAGAATCAATCGCAACGATTTCTTTATTTTGTGAATAAACTGTAAAATTTACATCTCCATAGAACGAGCTTCTTTCAAACTTCAAGCCTAATGTTCCTATCCCTGCAGTTGCCTCCTTTGTGGAATTACTTGCTGGTGTTGAAAAATTGATGTTAGTAGCAATAGAAACTTTAACTGAATCTATCTGACTATTTACATCTTGAGAATAAAATAGGGAACAATTTATAAATAAAATAAAAATTAAATGTAGTTTTCTTCTCATGTTTCTGATTTTAGTTGTTTATAATATTATTTAAGGTCATGATGAACAATAATGAATAAGACAAGAACATTAACGTTATGTATTTTAACCAGTTACAGAATATTTATGTAATTGAAATCTAATTTACATAACGTTGCAGAAAAAAGCACTAAGTATAATTACCTGATTTTAACAACAAAAATTTTACATACAAAAAAAGGCAAGACTACTTAAGTCTTGCCTTTTGGATAAACAAACATGTTGCAATTTGTTAGTAAAAAAACTATTTCACAATTAGCTTTTTAGAAACATTAAAATCAATAGAATTAATGGTAACAACATATATTCCTGAAGCTAAATCATGATTGATTTTTGCAGAAGCAGGAATCTTTTTTACGAGAACTTTTCTTCCATTAATATCAATAACGGTTACTGTTGCAATATCACCTGCTTTTAATTCCGGAAGTACAATATTAAATTCATTGTTGGTTGCGGGATTAGGATAAATATTGATCGAAGAATTATTTTCAACTGTTACTTCGGCTTCATTTGTATTGATTTTTTTTGATGTAGAAACAGTTTGAAATTGCCATTGCGCGCTTTCCCAATTGTTTTGAGCTCCGGCATATTGAGCAGAACCATTTAGGTTTTCGATATGAATCATGCTTCCTGTCTGCCATCTGTTTTTGATTCTCACCCACGTAGCATCAACATTTTCCGTTGACCATTGTGCGCTGTACCAACCAGTAGATCCAGCAGTACATTGCACTGCACCGGTTAAGTTTTCTATATGTATTATATCTCCTGTACCTACATTTTTTAGAATATAATAAGTAGCATCAACCGCAACTTTTTCCCATTTGTAATTATTGTTTGCTACAGTCGCACCATATCCTACATTGGCTCCGGCATCATATAAATAATTACCAGTCCATTTATTTTTAATCGTAAAATAATTTCCTGTTGCTGTACTTACGGTAATTGCAGCTGTACTTGTTTTATTTCCGTCTGCAGTTGTTACTGTAATTGTTGCCGTTCCGTTAGAAACTGCCGTCACCAAACCAGAAGCATTAACCGTTGCTACACCAGTATTATTTGATGCATAACTTACTGTTTTATTTGTTGCATTAGACGGCAGAACCGTTGGTGTTAATTGTTGTGTTGCACCAACGCTTAATGATGCCGAACCCGGACTAAGACTCACGCTTGTTACTGCCACATTTGATGAATTTACGGTGATTACAGCAGTTGCCGTTTTGGCGCCATCCTGAGTAGTAACTGTAATTGTTGCAGATCCTGAAGCAATTGCAGTAACTAAACCTGAACCGTTTACAGTTGCTACACCAGTATTATTAGAACTATACGTTACCGTTTTGTTTGTAGCATTTGCCGGAGCAACGGTTGGCGTTAATTGATGTGTTGCACCAATGCTCAAAGTAGCTGTTGCAGGTGTAACTGTAACTCCTGTAACCGGAACTGATGTACCCGAACAATTGCTGCTTGGTGTCCAGGAAAATGTACCAATTGCACTGGTTTCTTCATTACTGCCTGCGTTACCGCCTCTGTTAGAATAATTCATGTTGCAATACGTACCATTTCCAGCGGGAGAACCTGCTATAAGTACAAAAAATCCTCTGCCCCAGTTTCTGTTAAGCGCATTATTATTTGGATATTCTTTCCCAGTTCCGTTTACGGTTATATCCTTAAAACTAAGATTATAAATACCATCTCCTGATCTTTTGCTTATAGAAATAGCATCGTTTCTTGAATCCAGAATATCGATGTTATAAAGCTGAACATTTTTTACCTGAGATCCTGCATTAGTAGCGCTAAAAATATCTACCGCCGCTACTGGATTGTTATACGTATCATTAAAAGTTCCGCATGTTGATACTGTGATATCGTGTATTTCATGCATTCCGTCATTGTTAAATGGTGCTCCGGGAAAATTATTACTTACTCTGATTCCTGCTTCCAGATTGTCTTTTATAATTAAATTGTAAGCTTTGTTATTTTTTCCGCCATAAATAGCCAGACCACAAGCACGCCAGCAATTTTCTGAAGTATTGTATCTAAACGTATTATTGATACATTCCAGTCCGTCAGCAGACCAGATTGCCTGATCGTCATCACCATTGTTTCTAAAATTACAATGCTCTACAATAGAATTTGCCGTTCCTTTGCAAAGGTTGATTCCATCAGCATAATTATTTCTAAAACGACAATTTGATAAAGTAAAACCATCTGCAATTGCAGGTCCGCCAACATTGTATTGTGCGATCCAGGCGCCGCATTCAAAATGTTCTGCCCAAATATTTTTTACGGCTGAACCAGCTGTAAAAACGCCATTAATCGCTTTATACGAATTACTTCTCGATGCCGAATTTGTTGTTAAATAAAGATCTGTAAAGGAGATATTGCTTGCATTGGCACGTAATCCTCCATTACCGCTGCTGGTGTTGGTAAAATTAATTTGGGTATACCACATTCCGGCACCTATTAGTGAAGTATTTGCAGCACCAAAATACAATTCTCTGTTAACGTTAAAAACACCGCTTGGAACAAATATTTTTTTACCGCCGTTTGCATCAATAAAAGTCTGAAGATCACTTCCGTTTCCGGTATATGTCACAGAACCGGCCGGAGCAGTAACCGCTGTTGGAACCGGTTCCATCTCAGCAAAATCTACATGAACATTACCGGATTCCCTTACCAGTTTTAACGTTCCGGATACTGCTATTTTAGCCGGAAGTTTATAACGTACTTCGTCAAATCGCATTCTCGGGTTTTGATTTGTAATTCCGTTATTATTAGGGTTTCCGTTGCTCCATAAATATTCCCATGACCAGGTTGCCGTCAAGGTAAGTGTTGTAATTTTTGTATTGCCGTTATACACGCCCAAAGTAGCTGTTTGCCCGTCAGGAACACTGTATCGAATTACAAGTCCGTCGGCAGCTTCATTAAGCGTCCATTGAACCGTTGCATTTGCTGCAGACATGTTTACACATTGCTGGTCTGAGGCTTCTGACTGAAGATCAGCCTGAACATACGATTTGGGAGTAATCGAGCTTCCATTAGACAATTGCCCCAGATTTGCTTCATATCTTTTATACGGCGCATCATAATAGCCACGCTGCGCTTGTAGATTTGAGGTTAAAAGGACGAAAAACATCCACATTAAAAGACAATATTTGCCTCTTTTAAAATAAATAGCATGTAATGGATTATTCATAATTTCGGTTTTATTAGATTAGTTAATTCCTACAAAAGGATGTAACGAAACTAGAATTAAAAACGAAACTAAAAAAAAGATGGGGTAAAAATCAAGATTTACATTATATCTAAATAAACATAAATACTTATTAATCAATAAATTATAATTTTAAATGAAATAAAAAATCAAGAATCAATATAGATAATAAATCAGCATTTAAGAGAAATCAAATACGAATATTAAAAAAATTAACATCATTTATAATGACATTCTTTCTTTTTATATATAATAATATAAAATTCATTTTTAAAGAACCAAATTTAGTAGAATTGGCAACGAAAGAGATTACAAAAATTGTTTGAAAGATTTATTTTCTCATACTTTCTTTGACTTTTTCCCTGTGCATTTGTCCCCAAATGCTAAGTTCGCGTATTACACTTTTTAGTGTACGGCTGTATTCTGTTGCTTCATATATAATACTCACCGGAGTTGTAGAATGTACAGTACGTTTAATAAAGTCATTTAATTCCAGATCTTTAAGTTCTTTCGCTAAAACTTTTGGCGAGATCCCTTCAATCTCTTTTTTTATTTCATTAAAACGTTTAGGTGACTGAATAATACTCAGAATTAAAGCAATCTTCCATTTTCCATTTAAAACATAGAGTGCATCTATAATATTTCTAAGAGATCCTGTACATTCATCCTTTGTAGGAAGCTCTTGTTCTTCGATTGTTTTCATGGCAGTAAAGATACAAAGTTTCCTAAAGGTAACTGATTTCCTTTAGGAAACTCCTGTCTTTTGCACACTTCGCAACTGTAACTTTGCTTTGAATAAAACCTATATGGCTAATCATTATTAGACTGTAAAAAGTAACATTAAAACCCTATAAATTATGAAACACATTCTTCATGTAATCTCCAGTATTCAGCTCAAAGAATCCTACAGTATTAAACTTGGTAACGTTATTATCGAAAAAATTCAGGAAAAATATCCTAATAGTACAGTTGACGAATTAAATCTGACAGATCTGGATATTCCGCATCTTAATCCGGAATCGCTTCGAAAACTATTTACTCCGGCTGATTATCTGAGTAAGGAAGAATTAGAATCTGTCACATTCTCAAATAATTTAATTGAACAATTATTAGCAGCTGATATCGTGGTTATTGGTGCACCGCTCTACAACTTTACCATTCCTTCGACATTAAAAGCCTGGATTGATCATATTACAAGACCCGGAATAACTTTTGGATACGGAGAAGACGGCAGGCCAACAGGTTTAATAAAAAATAAAAAAGTGTATGTTGCCATGACTTCCGGTGGTGTATATTCTGAAGGGCCAGGTCAGGCAAATGATTTTGTTGTTCCTTATTTGCAGGCTTTTTTAGGATTTCTGGGTATGACAAATCTCACAGCATTTCGCGCAGAAGGACTAAAAGTTCCTGAATTAAAGGAAAATGCCATGAGTAAAGCGATCAATAGCATAACGATTGATTAGTTTTCAGGACTTCTATAAACGAAGAAAACCTCCAGATTCAAATGAATTTGGAGGTTTAATTTTTTTAAAATATAGTATTACATTTCGTTCAATTCGTTGAACTCGTGTAAAGATTTTAATGTGTTTTCGTAAAATAAAATCGCTGCGATTAAGTTTCCTTTATCAGAATATGGCATCATTTTTCTTTGAAACTCTACGGTTGTATCTAAGAAAGTTGTAGTACCAACTGCTTGCGCATCTAATACTTTTTTGTGCTCAGTGTCGTCCGGAATACCTAAATCTGCCATTGTAACTCCTGGTTTAGTAACCAAAGCTATGTACGGAAGTGTTTTTACTAACACTTTAATACGTTCAATGTATAGTTCCAAAAGTTCTCCTTTTTGCATACCACTCAATTCTTTTTGATCATGGTATTTACGGATAAGAGCTGTTGTACTTATAATACTTCTTGGAGCATTTTTTGCCTGAGCTGAAATAGCTCCGGTTGTCAAGAAAAAAAGGATACTTAGTAAAATAATTTTGCTGTTCATTTTCTTAATGTAATTGGTTGTTGATTAAAACAAAAATATATAAATTAACTTAAATTGCAACTTTATTGATTTCTTTTTTTTTTATTTTTTTTAACAAATCGTTTTATGTCATTCTATTGGCCTTTAACGGCGTATTAATGCAATCTGTCTTGAAAAAGAATCATTATAAGATTTTTACTTATGATTTGATAATCCTGAAACGTCCCGGATATTTGATCCATATACTTTTTTTGTTGCCGTAATAGTCCATAAAGTCTTCACAAACAAAAACGGCATGTGCTGTTGACCATGCTACAACGCCGCAAAATTCGCTTCCTGATTCCCGTTTTAGTTTTTGTATTTGCTTGCCTTCTTTAAATCCTAAATATTTGTAAATTGTTGGGGTATATACTGTACCGTCTTCCAAATCTTCGAGTGCCTTGTCAAAAGTTGACTTTTTGTCGATGATCTGTTTGTATTTTGCCATCACTGCATAAGTCATTACGGCATAATCTGTAATTTTTTCGCTCTCGCAATTGTCTTTTATATAGACAAATCCGGCAGAAAAATTAGCTTTTTCTATCTCTGAATTTTTAAGATTAAATGATGCGTTATTTTTTAATGTTATTTTATACAAACTGTCATTTACGGTTTCGGTTACAAAAAGATTGTCTAATCCGTAAACATTCAAAGCTGCTTTAATAAATGCAATTGAGGAACAGTTGGTACGTTCTCCTTGTTTAAAGCTTTCAAATATTTGATCTGAGCTCAGTTGTGCATAAGAAGTGCTGCAAATAAAAATGAAAAATAAAAATATTGAAGTAACAGATTTCATTGTCGTTAGATTTTATAATTTTTTCTCCACTATTTTTTGGAAATATATTGATTTTACAAATCTATAAAAATCAGTCCATACTTGTCTTTTTAGTTCTTAACTTTTATTAAAAATTGTAAAAGGCGCTAAAATACTGGGGTTGTAAAAGTATAATGACTTAAATTATTTTCTAAATAAAAAAAATCCGTAAGAAAATTAATATTGTTTCCTGCTCTGCTAACTTATGAGCAGCCAATAAACACAAACCAAATAAAAACGTCTCAAATCCTAAAATTTGAGACGTTTTTATTTTCTACTTTTTTTCTTCATTATTGAGTTTATCATCTAAATCTGGTTGTTCGCCTTTGAACTTGTGCGTATCAACATCATAATTCTCATCGTTTGTTAAAACTTCATCATGATCTTTATATTGATGTTTTCTCATGTCACTACGAGTATCAGAGCCACTTTTTTTAGTGCTATTCTGATTTTGATTGTTTGTGTTCATATCTCTAAGTTTTAAATTTTAATAAAATTACTTAAATACTAATACGTACGCTTATACAATCATTTCTAAAAGTTATAAAATACCACCATAGCTTTTTTGATTATTTATTATTATTTCCCTTTTCCCCATTAAACTCTGATTTAAAATACATTGAATCCTGTTTAGCCGTTAAGCGTATTTTACTTATTTTTGTGTAAATAAATCCAACAAATGAAACGTTCCGGCACAGCAGATCTTCCCTTACATTATGGGCATGTTCCTTTATGGCTTTCAGAACGAATGTCTAAACTTGGTTTTGCTATTGTAGAAACCATTGCTTTAGAATTTTCTACTTCAGAAGTAATCAGTAAATTAAGTAATCCTTTCTGGTTTCAAAGTTTTGGTGCTGTTATGGGAATGGACTGGCATTCCTCCGGCATTACCACATCTGTACTTGGCGCATTGAAAAGATCCGTAAACCCGCATTCTAAAGAACTTGGAATATACATTTGCGGAGGCAAAGGAAAAAGTTCAATGTTAACTCCTCAGGAACTTTTATTTGTAGGTGAAAAAACGGGTCTTGACGGTAATAATCTGGCAAATTGCAGCAGGCTTACCGCTAAAGTAGACAATACAGCGATTCAGGACGGATTTCAATTGTACCAGCATAATTTTATTGTAGACAACAAAGGGCAATGGGCGGTAATCCAGCAAGGAATGAACCCTAACTCTCAGACTGCAAGAAGATATCATTGGCAATCAGCAGATTTAAAGTCTTTTATAAATGAGCCGCATACCTTTATTTATGGCGAAAATCAAGGTACAATATTAAATCTTACGGCTCAGGCAGCAACAAAATCCCGAGAAGGTATTTTAGAATTATCAAAAGAATCTCCCACAAAAATCATGAAGGAAATGCAGTATCTTTCTATGCCGGCGCATCATGATGTACGAATCGAAGATGTAAACATGAAGAGACTTGGCGCAATGCTCTGGACAACGCATGAGAATAAACCGGAAGATTTTGAGGAACTATTGCTTTTAAAAGGTATGGGACCAAGAGCTTTGCAGTCACTGGCATTGGTTAGCGAAATAATTTACGGTACTCCTACCCGATTTGAAGATCCTGCGCGTTTTTCATTTGCTCACGGAGGAAAAGACGGACATCCGTTTCCTGTTCCTGTAAAAATCTATGATGAGACTATCGACACTTTACAAAGAGCGATTCAACGTGCGAAAATTGGCAATAGTGATAAAATACACGCGATTCAGAAATTATCTGAAATCTCACGAAAAGCCGAAGAAAGTTTTACACCCAATACGAACTTCGATGCACTGATCCAGAGAGAACGGGACGAATCGCATAAATACGGCGGAAGAACTATTTTTGGAGATGCAAAACCTCCTAAAAAAAGACCTGAAAATCCCGGAAATCAACTGGAATTATTTTAACTTAGTGTGTAATTGAATTCAAATAAAAATTTATTGTACCTGTTGCTATTTTCACTGCGGTACAAACCAAAACACCTTATAATTATCAAAAATGACTGATCCGATTTTAGAAAATCTAAACGCACAACAACTTCAGGCTGTTAAAACTACCGAAGGTTATGTACGTGTTATTGCCGGAGCAGGATCAGGAAAAACAAAAGCCCTGACATCTAGATTTGCTTATATTGTAAACAGGCTTGGAATTAATTCCTCGAATATTCTTTGTGTGACTTTTACCAATAAGGCAGCGCAGGAAATGAAAAAAAGAGTAAAAGCGCTTATTGGCGATACTTTTGATGTGAGCCTTATTACCACTTACCACGGTTTTTGCGTGCGGTTTCTGCGAGAAGAAATCAACAAAATTCATTATCCTAAAAATTTCATTATTCTGGATACCGAAGATCAAAAGACCATTTTGCGTGATGTTTTTACAGAACTTGATATAAACTCCAAACACCTGACTTTTAAACAAGTGCTTCAGTTTATTTCAAAATCAAAAAGTACATCAGATTATCTGAGTTATATTCTGGACAATAAAGCTTTTGAAGATCAGGAAACCGAAAATTTATCGTTGAAAGTATTTCATAGGTATCTGGACAAACAGAAACGTAATTATGCTTTGGATTTTGACGATCTGATACATTTTACGGTTTATATCTTAAACTCTTTTAAGGAAGTGCTGCTTAAATGGCAGAAAAATATGCATTATATACAGGTAGATGAAGCTCAGGATAGTTCTGACAGCCAGTTTGAGCTTGTTGAAATGCTTTCCCGAATTCATAAAAATTTATTTGTGGTGGGAGATCCTGATCAGACTATTTATGAATGGCGAGGTGCGAAACCTGAATATCTGGTAGATTTTGATAAGATGTTTCCGGATTGTGAAACGATTATCATGAATCAGAATTACCGTTCTACGCCCAATATCCTGAAAGTAGGAAATCATATTATTAAAAATAACAAAATAAGGGTTGCCAAAGATATGATTACCGAAAAACCGGAAGGTTTTGAGGTAGTGCATTTTCATGGAAAAAATGATTTTGAAGAAGCTTTATGGATTGCCAATGAAATCAAGGATATTGTTAAAACCGATAATGCCAAATATTCTGATATTACAATTTTGTATCGTGCCAATCATATTTCAAGAAATATCGAGCAATGCCTGATTAAAGAAAATATCCCCTATTCTATTTTTGGCGGAATAAAATTCTTTGAAAGAAAAGAAATAAAAGATGTTTTATCGCTGTTAAGACTGATTGTTTTAGGAGATAACATTTCGTTTTTGCGAATGTTCAATCATCCGACAAGAGGTCTTGGAAAAAAATTTCTGGAACGTCTAAACTATATTGGCCGCGAACAAAATCTTTCTCTTCTCGAAGCCCTGAAAAGAAATATTGAGGACAAGGAATTAGGCAAAAAAGGTGCAATCGAATTTCTGGCTTTACTGGAAGAATTAAAACAGTTGTCCCAAACCAAATCAATATCTGATCTGGTAAAAGATATTCTGGAAAAAAGCGGTCTGGCTGAGCTTTACAGAAAAGACGGCGATGAGGACCGACTAGAGAATATTAAAGAACTGGTAAGTTCTATGCTGATTCTGGAAAAAGAAAATAATGGTGCCATAAATATCGAAGAATATCTGCAGGAAGTTTCCTTGTATACAGATCTGGATACCAATAATGAAAATCAGGACAAGGTAAAATTAATGACAATCCATATCTCGAAAGGACTCGAATTTCCTTATGTTTTTCTTTGCGGATTCACAGAAGGCGTTCTGCCTAGTGCCATGTCAATAAAAGAAAGACGAAAACGTGCCATTGAAGAAGAAAGAAGACTTACTTATGTTGCCGTTACCAGAGCCGAAAAAAGATTTTATATCACAGACTCTGAAGGATTTAATTTTACTACAGGTCTTAATAAATATCCATCACGCTTTCTTTTTGAAATAAGCGAAGAATTCTACATTCGAAAAGGCAAATTAAGTCAGGAAATTATCGACAGCAGCAAGCAGCAATCAAACAATATTCAAGCAGAAAACGACACGAATTTTAGTGTTGGGGATTTCGTGATGCATGAAGTATGGAAAAAAGGAAAAGTTACCGAGGTCAATGCGGATAAAAACGAATACATCATCGATTTCTTTGAAATTGGGAAGGAGAAACCAATAGATTTTTCTTTTCAGTTTCTAACAAAAATACCTAATGAACAAGAAGATGCTATTCCTGTAAATACTGATAAACAAAAAGCTGCCAGAGATTTTGAATTGCATTTAGAATCACAGGAAAATCCTTTTGAAGAAAATAATACCGAAATAAATTCTAAAATAGAAACCGCAGTCGAACCTGAAATAATTAAAACTGTAAAACCGGAGTCCAAAATTGATTTTGACTCAGAAAGTGAAACAGAAAACACCTCAGACATGGATAAAAAATGGTGGAAATTTTGGGATTAAAACTCCCCAGATTTTAATCTGTATATTCTTCCCCATCGGTTTTGCTTAACCTGGAGAATGTTATACTCGAAAAAATGGTAAAAATGGCAAGTGTTATAAAAGTATATTGAAAGGCATGTTTGGTATTCATTTCGAACATACCGGACTGAAATAACGAAAGTACAAGACTTGCTACAGATACTCCAAAACTTACTGATAATTGCTGCATGATTACGAGCATTGTATTTCCGCCGCTGGCGGTATTTTGATCCAGATCAGAAAGCGTGATGGTATTCATCGCAGACATTTGTATCGAAGTAAAGATTCCGTAAAAAACCATTAGTACGATATAATAGCCAAGCGGCGTATCTTTTTCTACAAATCCCAGTACAATCAATATCACTCCCAGCATTATCGTATTGCTTATGAGCACATTTCTGTATCCCATAAATTTTATAATGCGCACCATAAAAGGTTTAATTGCAACATTTGCCAAAGCCGACGGTAACAACAAAAGTCCGGATACAGAAGCCGAATAACCAAAACTGGTCTGAAGCATTAAAGGCAATAATAAAGGTAATCCGCCAATACCAAGCCTTGTGATCAAACTGCCTGTTAAACCTATTTTTAGTGTTCTTATATTAAGTAATCGTAAGTCTATAATAGGTTTTTCGGTTCTTTTGTAATGAATAAAATAAAACACAGAAAGTAATCCTGACAGGAATAACAGTCCCATAATAAGCATAATATGCATTCGGCCTCTGCCAATAAGTTCCAGAACCATGGTGATAAATATCAGCGCGAGACTAAAGTAAATTAATCCTCTAAAATCAAATCTGCCAACAGCATGCTTAAAATTAGGCATGATTTTGTAAGCCATAGAAATCCCAATAATCCCAATGGGAACATTCACTAAAAATATCCAGTGCCAGGAGAAATTATCAGACAGAAATCCGCCCAGACTTGGTCCAACGACCATTCCTAATAAACCAAAAATCGTTATAAAGTTCATGGTTTTTAATAATTCTTTCTTGGGATATTGATATAAAATGGCAAGTCTTGCTACAGGAACCATCATAGATGCGCCAATTGCCTGCACCACTCTGGCAAGGTTAAACGTGGTTAAATCAACAGAAAGCGCACAAAAAAGCGAACCGGTTACAAATAAGCCAACAGCAATCATAAACATTGTTCTTGTGCCAAATTTATCTGCCAGCCAGCCTGACAACGGAATAAACATGGCAAGCGTAAGTGTATAGGTAACAATAACAGAATGCATTTGTGTAGGCGAATAGGCCATATCACGTGCTATGGACGGAAGTGAGGTATTTAAAATTGTACCGTCAAGGGATTGAATAAACATTGCCACAGCAGTAACCCATGGCAGAAGATGCACCGCATTGTTCTCTTTCTGCTCTGTTTTAATGATCTCTTTTATATTGGTTTCTATTGTATTAGTTTCTGTTTTATTTATCATAGTATAAGTAATCGAAGCCTGAATGAATCACGCTTTTTTCATTTGTTGAAATTCGCGTTTTTTAATTCGCACAAGGCAGCTGCAGTACATTGGCGTTTAAAGGCTGTTCTATTTTTCTTTGAAGTTTTTCCTGGTTTACTGTTATGTATATTTCCATAGAACCGGTTCCTACTTTAAGCCCAAGAATATGTCCGCCATAGGCATCAAATTTTTCATCTGTGGCGATTCCGTGAATATGCAGGGAGGGTTTATCTTCATTCCAGGCAATAGAACCTGTCAGATTTCCCATTTCGACTTTATGGAAGGTTTTTGGATTAAATTTCTTTTTATTAAAATCATAAAAGCCAAATGTAACTTCCTGCGCAAAACCAATACCGGTAAAGTTCGCAGAAGGAATTTGTTGCTCTTTTGACAGATTTTCGATTAAAGCAAGTACATTATCTCCTTCTCTTAAAACCATCAAATAACCGTAAGATGTTTTGGTATAACGGCATTTTTCGCTGTTTTCTTTTTGTTGCGCGCCCACTAAATTTACTATCAGACAAAGCATTGCCCCGACTATTATTTTTTTTGATGCTAAAAACATAGGGATTCAATTTTAAAAATTAATTAAATTTACCGAATTACCACATGAGGAAATTTACAGTATTTTTTATTGTTATTACACAACTCCAATCCTTAATTTTGAGAGAAAATCAACAATAAGTATTTATTGCCTGCAAAATCAAATGACTTTAGAAATTCCCTTAAAAATGATTCTTTTTATTTGAAAATTTTACCAATAATTTTTCCGATATCCGCAAAATCATCCAGATTACTTACCGCTCTTTTTTCGGTCTCGGTATTGTCAATTTTAGAGAACGGATAAATTAATATGTAATTGTTATTGCTAAGGTTTTTATTTAAAATCTCGGGAACTTTCTGCATCTGCGGAAAATAAGAATGCATACCTCTGTCTGCCATTAAAAGAACCAAACCTTCATCCTCTTCTAAGCTACTTGCTGCATTTTGTGCCTCTTGCCAGGAAGTAACGGTATTGAAAACGGCTTCGATACTGGCTTTTTTAGCAATACTTTTTAATATTGCTACTGTTTTTTCATTTGCATAAAAATTCATTTTAGCTCCAGAGTTTTTTCCAATATTCCATACCCTTAATAAAGAATGAAAAAAACCGGGTTCATGCTCTGCATTGGCAGGAATAAGAACGGCATATTTTTTTATGGTCGCAATGGGCTGAACGGCATGGTATATAATTACATTAATTTGCTTGTTATGCAAATAGCCATTATAAAGATTATAAATAAAAGAAGATGAAAATCCTTTTTCTTCTTCCAGGCCTATAATCAAATCAGTAATATTCTGCTCTTTTACTACATTGTTTATACCTGCAATTACGTCATTATCATGACGCGTTATAGGATTTAGTGTAACATCTGCAGCAGCGGCCATATTTACGGCAGCACTAAGTAACCTTTCGGCATTTTTTGCAGACGATTCACTCTTGTCTTCATTAATCACATTAAGGGCAAAAAGTTTGTCTTTATTGGTTTGATTTTTAATAAGAAGTCCCAGATTAACCATTTTCTCAACAGTATGTTCATGATTAACAGCCAGCAGAATATTTTCGTCTTCATCACCAGCTCCTGCAACTGTTTCTTCTTTATCTGCATCAGCAATTCTTTGTGCGCTTGCCATAGAAACAAACGACGAAATGGTACACGAAATCAATATCAGTAAAATGCTTCCGTTAAGAACATGCTCATTTAAAAGTCGGATAGGTTCTCCGGTTTCACTTTCAGACAGGATAATATTATACCCAACCATTACAGATGCCAGTGTGGCTGCTGCAGATGCAGCACTCATTCCAAAAATAAGCCTGCCTTCATCATCTGTAAAACCAAAAGTTTTTTTGGTAAAAACAGCTGCAGCATATTTTCCGCCTATTGAAGCTACGAGCATAACTGCCGCTACACCAAGTGTTTCCCAACTCTGAATAAAAGCATTAAAATCAATCAGCATTCCTACGCTAATTAGAAAAAAGGGAATAAAAATGGCATTTCCCACAAATTCTACGCGATTCATAAGCGATGACGTATGCGGAATAAGCCTGTTTAAGGCAAGACCGGCAAAAAATGCCCCAATAATTGCTTCAATTCCGGCGAGTTCTGCCAGTAAAGCAGCGAGATATATCATAACAATTACAAAAATGTATTGCGAGATCTTGTCTTCGACATTCTTAAAAAACCAGCGCGCTATGATAGGAAATACGAGTAAAACAATCAAGGCAAATACCACCATCGATAAGGAGAGTTTTACCCAGAATGATGTTCCTACTTCTCCCTGCGACATTCCTACTACAACCGCCAATACAACCAGCGATAGTACATCTGTAATCATGGTACCGCCTACGGTAATATTTACGGCTAATTTTTTAGCGATTCCCAGTTTGCTTACCATAGGATAAACAATAAGCGTGTGTGACGAAAAAAGACTGGCAAACAATACCGTGGTCAAAAGAGAAAAATGCAGTACATAATACCCGCCTATTAATCCCAGCACAAATGGCACGATGAAGGTATATAATGAAAAAGTAATACTCTTCCATTTATTTTTTTTAAAGTCGCCCATATCAATTTCCAGTCCGGCTAAAAACATGATGTACAAAAGCCCTGTTGTACCAGTTACCACCACACTGCTGTCTCTGGCAAGAACATTAAACCCGTTGGGACCAATTACTGCTCCGGCAATAATAAGCCCTAAAAGATGCGGCACTTTTATCTTATTTAATAAAAGCGGAATACATAAGATGATTATTAATTCGATAAGAAATTTTAACAGCGGATCCTCAATTGGAAGGCTGACGTGTTGTATACTTAATAACATACCTTATTTTTTTTGAGGAAGGGTAAGTTCTACTGAGAATCTCGCAGTACAGTTATCTTGTCCTGTTATTGTTTGCGTTCCTTTAATAACATTGTTTTTGATATCGTCAAGAACCACATTCATTTTTACTTTATTTTTTGAAAGACTGTCACTGCTGAATTCAAGCATTATTTTATTCTCCATATATTTTGCTTTAAAAACACGTATCAGTTTGGTATTGTTTAGAACATTGGTATAAATTCCGGTAGAATCTGATACAAATTGCCAGGATTCATTGCGTTGATCGCCTATTACATATTGATTGCAATTTGATTCTCTGCATAACATTTTACTGTTCCAGATGCCACGAAGATTTTCCGGCCATTCTTTTATGGATACTTTTTTATCCTCTTCAGAATGTTTTAGTGAAAGGATACTGTCCCGCATTAAGAGCAAGTATTGATAATCTGCTTCTTTCTCTGCAAATTGTTCTTCTTTTAAAGTGATGGCTTTTTCCCTGTTTTGCAGTTCAAGTTCTTTTTTATTTTCACATGAAATAAAAATGCCTGTGAGGATCAAAAGCAGCGATATCTTTTTCATAAATTTTTTTTTGGATATACAATTTAGCCAAAATATACTGGTATACCAAAAAAAGTGTGATAAAACAGGCATAAAATAACCCCAAGGCGAAATTCTAAACCTAATTACCAGTTTGGTTCTAATGTCTTTTTTGGTAAAATTATAAGGTAGTTTTGTACTGGTAATCTTTTGTCTTAAATTTGCGCGACTTCAAAAAAGGCAAAATGCTGAAAAATATAAATCTCTCACATTAAATTCTGCAGAAGTACTAAAATCAATATTATCGATTTTAGATAAGGCATGAATTGTATCGTCTAATTTTTCTATAAAGTGAAGTCAGGATCAAATAAATAAAATGGAAGAAAAAAAAGGGAAGAATGAAGACGGAAGCTGGACTATTTGTGAGGAATGTCAGGGTCGTGGCAAAAAAAGCCGCAGACTCAGCAAGAAAGTTCGGCTTAACTACCAGATAGCTTTAGATCAATTCGAAAAAACGTCAAGCGAAGGAACAGCTCCCGTACGTCCTAAAAGTCCTTTGTATTCCTGCCAGGACTGTCAGGGATCAGGATTGATACGCTCTGCACAATATCCTGTGGCTGATCCTGAAAATTACCCACACGTTGCCATTATTGGAGGCGGTATTGGAGGCGTTGCTTTGGCTGTTGCCTGTTTGCATCGCGGAATTCCTTTTACGCTTTTTGAACGTGACACCCATTTTGATGCCCGATCACAGGGTTACGGACTTACCTTGCAACAAGCCAGTAAAGCAATCGAAGCATTGGGAATTTTTTCGCTGGCAGATGGCGTGGTTTCGACAAGACATATGGTTCATACCACAGAAGGAAAAGTGATTGGAGAATGGGGAATTAGAAAGTGGCTACAAACCGATTCAAAAACTGCTGTAAAACGCACAAACATTCATATTGCACGACAATCTTTGCGTTTAGAATTACTGGAACAATTGGGCGGAGATAATGCTGTGCAATGGGGACATCAGTTAATAGATTTTACACAAAATAATGCTGAAGATGTTGTATTGAAATTTCAGGTAAACGGAGAAATAAAAAGTTATAACGCAGATCTTGTTGTTGGCGCAGATGGTATTCGCAGTTCTGTTCGCAGGCTGTTGATTGGTGAGGATAGTACTCCTTTACGTTATTTGGGCTGCATTGTAATATTGGGTATTTGCCCTTTAAGTGTTCTCGAAAATCTCGATAGTCCGTTACTGGATTCGGCTACCGTATTTCAAACTGCGAATGGTAACGAACGTATTTACATAATGCCTTTTACATCAGATTCTGTAATGTGGCAGCTTAGTTTTCCTATGCCGGAAAATGAAGCAAAGGCTCTTAGCGCTCAGGGAACTCAGGCACTTAAGGAAGAAGCGTGTCGCAGAACGCAATGGCACAATCCTGTTCCTCAGATTTTAGCCGCAACGCAGGAAGCCCAAATTTCAGGATATCCTGTATATGACCGCGAATTACCAACGTTAGAATTATTGAATAAAAACGGAAAAGCAACCTTGATTGGGGATGCAGCGCACCCAATGAGTCCGTTTAAAGGACAAGGTGCAAATCAGGCGCTGCTGGATGCGCTTGCACTTGCCCGCGGAATTTCGAAAGGCTGCAGACCTTTATCACAATGGAGAAAAGCGGGAATAAGAGAAAGTGTATTGACTGAGTTTGAAGCAGAAATGTTAGAACGAAGTGCTGTAAAAGTAAAAGATTCAGCAGATGCGGCTCAGTTTCTGCATTCTGAAATTGTACTTTATGAAGGTGATGAACCACGCGGACGCTGTTTAAAGAATAAAGAATAATTTCTATTTTATATTCTTAAGTAGAAACTGTAAAGGATATGTCGGCAAACATTCCATAATCATTTGAAGTTTAATCTCTATTTTTGTACTTAAAAAGTGTTGCAATCTTGAAAAATCAAAACCAAAATATTAAACAATTTGAACTTCCACCTTCTGCAAAGTCAGGAATTATCATTGTTAATATGGAGGATAAAAAAGCAGAAAATCACGACATCTCAAAACCGCACCGGGATAACCATTGCCAATTAATGGTAGCTGTAAGGGGAAAGTTTAAATTAAACATTGATTTTGAGATTATCGAATTTACGCAACCTGCCCTACTTTGCATTTTTCCTGAAGAAGTGCATCATATTATCGAAGTAACAAATCCAAAAGGATGGATGATTAGTTTTGATCCGTCGCTGGTTAACAAAGAAGTCCTGCAGCTTTTAGAAAATAAAATAAATAACCCGTTTTTACCTCAACCAGAATCTGCTCTTTTCAAACAGCTTGTTATCCTGATGGATCTCATTGAAAAAGTGCAGTCAGAAAACCTTAATAACTACACTCAAAAAACGATTCATTCCTTATTAAATGGTCTTTTAAGCCTTATTGCCGGAGAAATCACTTCGCATTTACCACTTGAGAAAGAGAAAGAAAATCGCGGAATTATTATTAAAGAAGCTTTTATAAAACTCACAAAAGAACACTATAAAACCTGGAAACAGCCTGCACAATATGCATCGGCACTTTCTATCTCGACCGCACATTTAAACGATACTGTAAAATCAGTAACCGGAAGTCCCGTTTCTGTTCATATTCAGGAAGCATCGATTCTGGAAGCTAAAAGACTCTTGTACTTTACAGATAATACGGTCAGGGAAATTGCTTATGAAGTTGGTTATGATGAACCTGTTTATTTTGGAAAACTGTTTAAAAAAGTAACCAACCTCACTCCGCTTGAATTTCGGAAAAAATTCCGTGATCAGGACTATCCTTCCCTTCATTAAAACTATCTTTTAGGACGAACCTGTAAGTAGCTTTGCATTGTAATTAATACTACAAATGATATGCAAAACGAAATCAATAATAACATCATACTCGATGCAGTACGAAAAGTAGGTAACGTCTTTTTAACAGACTACAAGCAAAATTCCATACCACAAACTATGGATGAACTCTTAAAACAATTAGAAGATATCGATACATTGTGTCTTACTTCTTTAAAAGAGGATTTATCTACGGAATTCCCAAATACGCCCTGGCATATTGGAGACGAATTTGATACCAATTCTCAAAGAAATCCTGCAGAAATTGAAGAATACTGGCTTTGTGATGCCATGGATGGCGCTATACAATATCTTCAGCATATTGCAGGATGGACGATAAATTTGGTACTTATACGCAACGGAAAACCTTTTTTTGCGGTAATTTATGATCCATTGGCCAATGAAATGTTTTGGGCACAAGACGGTAAAGGTGCTTTTATGAATGGGGAATCTCTAAAAATCAGTCGTAAAACAGATCCTGCGGTTATGCTTGCTGTTTTTGAATATGGTCATCAGGATAAATCCAATAATAACCTGAATGAGAAAATTGGTGCAACCGTAACTAAACTGCTGGGAAATTTTGGGATTGTTAGAAATTACGGCCCACACGGATTGCAATTAGCCTATGTTGGCGCAGGAAGAATTGATTTGTTTGTTCAGGAAGATATCGATACATACAACTGGATTGCAGGTTTGCTGATCGCCAAAGAAGCCGGTGCCGAAATCCTGACCACTACCGGAAACTCATGGAAATGGGGAAGCGAAAGCTTACTGGTCGCACAAAAAAACATCACTGAAAAATATCTGCAAATTAAATCATCAAACTAAAATGAATATAGCAATTATAGGAGCCGGAGCAGGAATTGGACTTGAATCTGTTTTAAAAGCACTAAAAAACGGACATGTGGTAACGGCGTTATCTACCAATACGGATAAAATCCCAGATCATCCTAACTTAATTAAAATCAACGGGAGTGCCACATCGCCAATAGATTTAAAAAATGCCATTAAAGGTTCTGATGCTGTGCTTATAACTGTGGGAACAAAAAATAAAAAAGCCACTACTCTATTTTCTGATATTGCGATTGCACTTTTAAAAGTGGCTGATGAATTAAATTTTTCTTCTCCTGTTTTGGTGATTACTGGTTTTGGAGCCGGAGAAAGTAAAAATTATTTAAGCTTTTTTATGAAAACCGTGATCTCGTTATTCCTTAAAGAACAATATGCCAATAAAACCATAATGGAAGAACTGATTACAAAAAGCAACCTAAAATGGGAAATCGTACGACCGGGAATGCTAACAAATGCTGATGCAACCTCAGCTTACAAGGTATTACCCGTTTTACAAAAAGGAATGAAAGTTACAAAGATTTCACGCGCAGATGTTGCTCATTATTTAATAAATGAAGCCGAAAACCCAAAAATGCTGTATCAATATGTTGCCTTAACAAATTAATTTAAATAGGTTGGTGTTATTTTACTACAAAGGGCACAAAGTTTTTTTTCAGTAGAGTTTAAATAAACCACAAAGAACGCAAAGCTTTGTGTTCTTTGTGGTTGTCAACCTATTTATTAAAAAATCTTTGTGCCTTTTGCGGTAAATTTTTTATTTCTATAAAGATTTACTTTTAAAAACCATCATTTTCTCTCTCACCATATCTTCTATTGTATAAGAGATTCCGCCCATCCCTAAACCCGAAGAATCCCTGCCGCCAAAAGGCATCCAGTCTACTCTAAAAGCAGTATTGTCATTAATCATAACAGCTGTGGCATTTAATTTTTTTGCAGTATCTAAAGCAATATCAACATTTTTTGTAAATACGGCTGCCTGAAAATGAACTTCTAATGCATTTGCTCTTTTTATGGCTTCTTCCCTGTCTGTAAAAGAATAAATACAAACTACAGGACCAAAAATTTCACTGGTTGATACTTTTGAATTTTCTGACGGGTTAAACAAAACTGTTGGCTGAAAACAAGTGTCGGAAATTCGTTTTCCCCCAGTAATTAATGTTGCTCCTTCTTGTATTGCTTCATTAACCCATTGTTCAACTCGATCGACTTCTTTTGGCGTAATAAGCGAACCTACATCTGTTGTTTTATCAAACGGATTACCAACAATTAGTTTATCGGTTGCCTCAGCAAAAACTTCAATAAAACGATCACTAATTTCCTGATTCACATAAATTTTCTGTACAGAAACGCAAACCTGTCCTGCATGATAAAAACCTCCTTTTACCAAATCCGGAATCATCTCGCTAAAATCAGCGTCACTTTCTACAATTACCGGTGCCGCACCTCCATGTTCTAATGCACATCTGGTTCCCGGAGACAATTTACTTTTTAAGGACCAGCCTACTTTTGCTGAGCCTATAAAAGTTAAAAAATGAATCCTGCGATCTGTTACCAATAATTCTGCGGTTTCATTGTCGCATAAAACCACTTGCAGCCATCCTGCAGGTAATCCGGCTTCTTTTAGAATATCTGCAAGTGCAAGACCTGATAATGGCGTACTGCTTGCCGGTTTAAATATTACCGGACAACCGGCAGCAATAGCAGTTGCAACTTGATGCACCGCTAAGTTTAAAGGGTGATTAAAAGCACTTACAGCAGCAACAACACCTATAGGTTCTTTTGATGTAAAAGCAATCCTGTTTACAGATGCTTCTGTAAGTGCCATTGGTATTTGTTCGCCTTTTATTTGTGAGATGTGCTCTGCAGCTAATTTTACTCCTTTTATCGCTCTAAGTATTTCTGCTTTTGAATCTTTATATGGTTTTCCGCCTTCACTTATGGCAAGATGTATCAATTCCTCGCTCCTGTCATTCATGATCGAAGCTGTTTTTTCTAATATTTCGATTCTTTTATAAGCCGGAATCCAGCCGGATTGATTCTCAAATAAAGTATAAGCAGTATTGAGTATTGTTTCAACGTCGTTTTTATTGATCATCGGTACTTCTTTTACCGGACTTTGATCGTATGGGAATATTATTTGTGCTGTCTTTTCCATAATTATTTTTATATATAAACTTAAATTTAGTCAAATTATCCCTGATCACAATGTCAATTCATTCAAAAATCAACAATCAAATCATTCAAAAATCTAACAATCTAATCTAAAGGAGTTGCCAGGATAATTTCTCTTTTTTCTAATAAAGGAACGATTTTGCCCAAAACCAATTCCTGAAAATGTGTAGAATTTCTATGCTCTGTTACCGCCAATTCGTTTGTATATCCTTCAAATAAGACTAAAGTATCAGCATCTGAATTACTTTGATGAATGGTATAGAACAGGTTTCCTTCTTCTTTTACGCTTTCGGCCTGTACGGTTTTAAGTATATTTAAAACGTTTGTAAGCTGGCCTTCTTTCACTTTCCATGTAGCGAAAACATTAACCGGATTTTGATTTTCCATTTTTATATTTTTTAAAATTATATTAATCAATTATATGTGTTTAGTGAAATCTATTGATCTTCTTTCAAGTAAGAAGACCAATAGAATCAGGATATTACTTTTTAGAAGATTCTAAAATTACAATCATTTTTTCAGCTACGCCTTTTGCCGAAGCAGGATTTTGACCCGTAACCAGATTACCATCAGCAATACTATGCGCTGACCAAATTGCTGCGGCATGAAATTTTGCGCCTTGTTTCGTTAATGCTGTTTCTAATAAAAAGGGTACATCAGCAATTGCGTAACCTCTTTCTTCTTCATCTGTAAACGAGGTGATATTTTTATCCTTTACCAGATAGTTTCCGTTGCTTAGTTTTACATTTAATAATGATACCGGACCGTGACACACTGCTCCTACAACTGCATTACGTTCGTAGGTTTCTTTAATCACTTTTTTAAGAAGATCGTTTTCCGGCATATCCACCATTGGTGCAAGTCCGCCTGGTACAAAAACAGCATCGTATTTACTGGTATCTACATTTGATAATTTAACTGCTTTTTGCATTGCTTCCCATCCTTTTCCGGTTAAAAAAGCAAGATTATCAGGATCATTTGCCAAATTAAGCGCGTCTAAATAAGGTGTATCTCCTGTTAGGCTGGCAAAATCTATTTGGTAATTTGCTTTGTCGAATTCAGCATAAGGATGTGCTACTTCTGGTAAAAATATTCCGGTTCTTCTGTTGTTTGGTCCAATTGCATTGGCATTAGACACAATAATTAAAATTCGCTTGTTCATTTTTGTTTCTTTTTTAAGGGTTGTTTTTTGTGATGTGTTTTCTTTTTGGTTTTGTGCATACGAAGAAAAAAAGGCAAGTGCCATTGTTGCGATCATAAGTTTTTTCATTGCTATAATTTTTTAGTTGTTATGAATTATTTACAAGGCAAATTTATGTCGGTACCCAACCTCAATACGAGGATCAAAGTCACAAAAAAAGTGTGATGGAAATCACACTTTAAGAATTAAACAGCTATTTATTTATTGTTGGAGTAAAGCCTGCTAAGGGTTTCACGGCTTACACCAAGATATTCTGCGATATATTTTTTGGGGATTTTTTGCATGAGATTGGGATAAAGGTCTGCAAATTCTTTATATCGCTGCTGCGGATTATTAGAAAGCAATGAGATTACCCTTTGCTGAAGCGCCATATACCCTTTAGTAAGTTTTACTCTAAAAAAGTGTTCCATTTTATGTAGTGTAACCGAGAGTTTTTCCCTTCCGTCAAGTGTAAGGCACAAAACCTCCCCAGCCTCCATACAAACCACATACATATTTGCGGGCTTTTGATTGAAATAGGAAATGTAATCAGACATCCACCAGTTTTCTGTGGCAAATTGCACAATGTGTTCTTTACCATCTTCATCCAGATAAAAAACCCTGAAAATACCGCTCATAATAATATACTCATATTTGGCATCGTCTCCTTGCTGAATAAGATATTGATTTTTTAATACCTTTCTGATCGTGAAAAATGGCTTGATCGACTCAAACTCTTCATCACTTACCGGTATAATTTCTTCAATATGTTTTCTAAGCTTTTCCATTAGGTTATTTTTACATTTTCAAAGATAAAAGATTTATTATTGTTTAATAACATCGAGAATATTTAAAATAGTTGCTGTGTTATCTATAGATTGCTGCATTATCATTATCTGTTTTTCGCTATTATAATGGGTACAATAATTAGCAAAAGATTCGGCTTCAAAAAATAAACCACTGCCAAAAGGAACTTCGATTTTCTCTAATTCATAATTCCAGTCTAAACCTTTTTTAACCTCGATATAAGCTGTATTGGGTTTTGTAATATTATTGTAACCTGCCGTAATAATACCATTAGATCCTATTACACGAACATAACGATGCGGAGCTGCATTAAAATTACAATTTAACTGCGCCGTTATTCCGTTTTCAAACTGTAGCATTGCAGAAACAGCAGTATCTAAACCTTTATCGTTAAAACTGCCAAATGCTACTATTTCTTTCGGATTCTTGCCCGTAATTTCACGAATAATACTAACCGGATAAGCTCCTGCATCCCACATTACACCTCCTCCCAGTTCCGGATTCAGTCGTATATTGTTTTCGGCATTGTCAACAGTAAAACCAAAGTCGGCATAGATTTGTGATACTTCGCCAATAGCACCCTCTTTTATCATTTTCAGCATCAAAATAGTCTGGGGTTGAAATTTATACGGAAAACCTTCCATTAAAAATACATTGTTGCGTATTGCTTCTTCATACATTTTAGTTACATCTTCGATTGTCAGGGCAATTGGTTTTTCACATAAAATATGTTTTTTTGCCTGAGCAGCTTTTATCACCCATTCTGCATGCAATGTATTAGGCAATGGTATATAAACAGCTTCTATTTCAGGATCATCAAGAAGTTCCTCATAAGAAGCATACGCTTTTTCTATACCAAATTCAGCTGCAAAATTTGTGGCTTTTTCTAAGCTGCGACTTGCTATTGCTGTGATTTTAATTGTCGCAGAATCTTTTAAAACCTCTGTAAAGGAGCGCGAAACATTTGCCGTACCCATGATTCCTATTTTTAGCATATCTTCTAAAATTTGTCGGTTTTTGTTATATTTAACCGTGTTAAGGAAACAAAAGTAGCGGTATGATTTGGTCCTGAAAAGTACTTACCATTTGGTTAGGTATTCACATATTAGTTAGATTTGCAGAAAATTAGATCGTTATGAACGAAAAAAAATTAGAAAAAAATACAATCGGAGAAAATTACACAGATGGTGATGCGTATTTTTCCTGTCATGTTGAACTTGCCAACAAAAGTATCAGTGGCAAATGGAAAATACTTATTTTATACAGATTGTCCCTGAGTCCCGTAATAAGATATAGTGAACTAAGAAAAGAAGTAGGAACAATTTCTGAAAAGATGCTTGCAAGCCAGCTTAGAGATCTTGAAAATGATGGTCTGGTTCACAGAACAGTATATCCTGTAATACCGCCTAAAGTTGAATATAGCCTTACGGAAAACGGAAAAGGAATTATTCCGGTTATTATAGCTTTGAGAAATTTTGGTTGTTTTTTAAAACATCGTTCTTAAAAACATTTCTTAAGGTTATGATTCTGATATAAATTCCCCTTTTTGGGTTACAATCTGATTTCCCCAATTGGTGATGGCTTCTAATGCCGGAATGAAGGTTTTACCAAAATCTGTCATTTCGTAAATCACTTTAATGGGAGGTTTTTCGCCATATACTTTTCTGGTTACTATTCCATCTTTTTCGAGTTGTTTTAATTGTAAACTCAAAGTCATTTCTGTCACTAACGAAATTTCTTTTCTCAATTCACTGAATCTTTTTTCAGTGTCTTTTAGATGATACAAAATTACAGCTTTCCATTTTCCACCAATTAAATCCATTGCCAGGCTTACGGTACAAGGATAAGTCTTTCCTGCAACTTTTACATAATTCCCCACACATTCTTTACTACTTTTTTTTGACATTGTTTTCCTTTATTTGACCTATCTATTTTGATAGTTATTGCACAATCAGATAACTATAAATAATTTTGCAGCTATAATTTTTATAGTCCAAATTTAAAATAAATAAAATAGTATGCAAAATTCAATTGTATGGCCTGACGAATATCTTCCGGGAACAACAGATAATTATTGTTCAAATGAAGTTATCGTTGCGGGTTTAACCACAAATGATATCTGGCCTTTTCTTAGTAATCCTTTTGCCTGGCCTAAATATTACAGCAATTCATCTGACATAGAATTTATCAATAAAGAAGATCAATTATTGTATGAAAACGTACGATTTAGATTCAAAACTTTTGGTTTTCCTATCGAAGCACAAATAACAGAATTTATCGCTCCTAAACTCGGTGAACCTGCAAGAATAGCATGGCATGGATGGGCCGAAGGAGATTCTGAAACAAGATTAGATGTTATTCATGCATGGCTTATCGAGGATTTATCAGGCGGGAGAGTTAGAATCCTGACTCAGGAATCTCAAATTGGCAAACCAGCGCAGGAATTGGCCAATACAAAACCTAACCCAATGATAAACGGGCATCAGGATTGGCTGGACGGTTTGGTTAAAGCGGCAAAAGAAAATCTAAAATCCAGTTATTGAGATCTGATAGGATAACTTCAAACTGCTAAAACATTTATAAGTTTTTTTTAATTCAAAAAGCCCTAAATCAACTGATTTAGGGCTTTTTGAATTTTGTTTTTATTGCTATTTAATAAAGCTTCAGGACTTATTTTGCCTCTACAAACACATATAGTTTTTGAACTTTGCCATTTTCAATCACAAATAAATCCATTCCGGTTACGGTATCAGGTTTTGCTTTTGAACCAAATTGCCAGTAAAGACGCGCCACATTATGATTTGTTTCAACAGATTTAGCCGTAAATTTAGAATCCGGATTTTTTTGCTGTAACCCAATAATAAAGGAACTTATTTCGTCGTGTCCTACTGCTATAAAGTTACGGTCAACCATTTCTATATCAGTTGCATAAATTTGATTTAATAATGAAATGCGTTTTGTCTGATCTTTTTCATTCCAGACTTCAAGATGTTTTGCAATTAATGCTTTGTTCTTACCGGAATCAAAATCAGCTGTATTTGCTTTATATACTGCTGCATTTTTTGGTGACCATAACAGGATTTTGGGATTCGATTTTTCATACCCTTTTCCGTTTGGATAGGAAACTAGTTCCATTTTAGAACCCCACGGTGTTTCAAAATAAACCCATGATTCTCCTGCCGTATCTCCGGAAGGTGTCAGGAAAGGTTCTCCCAGTATTTTGACTCCCTTACTTTTAAGATATTTTACTGCAGCCTGAATATCTGCAGTATAAAAAGCAATATGCGATGCCCCAATATCATCTGCGTCAGGATGAACACGTTTACCTTTATTATCTGCATATTGAAATACCTCGATACTGGCGCCGGTTCCGGCATTTATCATTTTTATGGTAACCGCCCCAGTTTCGGGATTAATATGATTTAGTTCTTTCCAGGCTGCATCAAGTGGTATGGGACCAAGTTGTGTTACGGGCGTAAATCCCAATACATTGCTAAAAAAATCTACCGCACTATTAAGGTCCGGAACATTTATTCCTACATGATCAATGCCTATAATTCCTGCGTTGTTTTGTGCCGCTGCTTTTTCTGAAGTAGAAAAAAATAAAACCAGATTCAGTAACGCAATTGCTGAAGTTTGTAATTGTTTTGATTTATTATTTGTTTTCATTGTATAAGTATTCTATTATTGAATAGTGATTTAAAAATGAATTAATTACTGTAAGCTGCTAACCATTTTGCTTTAATTGCTGCGCGTGCCTGAATAAATTCTTTATCTGTTCCTTGTGCAATCGCATCTAATGGAAAACGTAATGGACGTTCTCCTTTTTTCATGTTAACCAACTCAAGGATTCCATCGGCAATGGTTTGCGGATTCATATCAAACTGAGCCATTTTACCAAATAATGCAGCTCCCAATGCGTTGAATTTATCTGCAGCAGCGTCACCATATTGATCTATTATTTCCTGTTTATCTGCATGTATACCCGCTTTTGAGCCATTATTCATTTCTGTAGGATATACACCGGGTTGTATGCTTACGTTTTCGATTCCGTAATCAGCAAGTTCATCCTGTAAGCCTTCAGTAAAACTTTCTACCACAAGTTTTGATGCGATATACGGAATCATAAATGGCAATGTATGCCCACTTGCGCCTGTAGTAATATTAATGATTAGTCCATTTTTAGCTTCTCTCATAGAAGGAAGAACAGCCTGATAAGTGCGAAGTATACTGTAAACATTTACATCAAACATTTTACGCATCTGATCGATAGAATATCCTTCGAGTAAACCAAAACCGCTTACGGCAGCATTATTAATAAGGACATCGATTTTGCCGTATTTAGCAAGTACTTTTTCAAAGGCATTTTTTACAGATGTGTCGTCTGTAACATCAATATCGACTACCTCAATATTGGGCAATGCTGCCATTTCTTTTGCTGTGTCTGCATTTTTATCTTTTGTATTGCGCATTCCTGCAATTACTGAATGGCCTGCGTTTGCTAATGTTATAGCGGTAAGTTTACCAAAGCCTGTACTTGTACCTGTAATGAAAATTGTTTTTGACATGATTTCTAATTTTAAATGTTTATAATGTTTATTTCTTTTTAACATTACAAAGTTGCGCAGATTGCAAAACCTGTACATTGATTAGAAATAAGTAAAAACTTGATATAGATCAAGCCTTTTTCATACAGCATAAAAAAAGGAGCTTAGAAGCTCCTTATATATTATGATTATTTTTTTGCCGTTAGTTTTCGTATACGGCTTAATGTCTCCGGCGTCATGCCCAGATAAGAGGCTATCATTGTTTGTGGAATACGCGAAGCAAATCCCGGATATTTATGTATAAAATTTAAATATTTTTCTTCTGCAGTCAAACTTAACGAGGCCTGAATGCGGTTTTGAGCTGCTATAAAGCTTTTTTGCAAAATTGTATTCACCATAGTATTAAAGGCGGGTATTTCACGACAAAGCAATTCAAAATTATCATGGGTAAACAATACAAGTTCACTATCTTCAATAGCATCTATATTAAAACGTGATGGCTGCTGAAACATTAAACTTTCCCTGTCGCCTGTCCACCAGTTTTCTATACTGAAACTATTAACATGTTCACTCCCTTTTTCATCTACTGAATAAGTACGCAGACAACCTTGTGTAATAAAAGCATCATATTTCCAGATGTCTCCTTCCTGAAGCAAATATTGTCTTTTACGAAGCTTTTTTATAATAGCAAATGACTTGATATAATCTGACTCAGCTAATGTAAGCGTTGCTTTATCCTCCAGATATTTTTGAAATATTTCATACATAGATTGTAAAATTATATAAAAGTTCCCAAATTATCCTTTTTGATATAAAGCAATCTTAACCAGATTTTCTGTAATAACCTGTAAATTATATAATTTCAAAATGTTTAAATATAAACTTTTGTAATGGCAACCTATTTATATTTAGCTCTTTATCCTATTCTCGCACAATAAAACTTCAG
Source organism: [Flexibacter] sp. ATCC 35103 (assembly GCF_001975985.1). Classification (GTDB taxonomy): domain Bacteria; phylum Bacteroidota; class Bacteroidia; order Flavobacteriales; family Flavobacteriaceae; genus Flavobacterium. The sequence goes on from NZ_MTQF01000001.1 coordinate 170,951, forward strand.
AAAAATAAACTTTTTTACTTTAAATTTTCTACTTAAAAAGGAACTTAAAAATTGATATATTATGAATTATGAAGAAAAAGAAAATCATAATCGACATGGTAAGGATTTTCAAGACAATAAGAAAAAAATGAGGACTCATGATTTAAATTCTTCTTCTTTATATCATTCCATAACTATTGGAGGTGAATATGAAATTTGCCTAAATTTGAGAAATAAATGTAATGCTCTAAAATGGGATGACGAAGATTTATTTAAAACTAAAAAGGACGATAATTTTGACCATAAAGACAATTGTGATGGATAATATGATCTCTTATTTACCATTATTATATAATGCACAGCATTTTTAAATCTATAAAAAAATCACAAATTAATTATCGTCATAAGATGGTAATTATATAAAAATCAAGCCTTAATTATATAAAAAAATATTTTGTCCCTAAATTATTTTTGGTTAAATAACATTAAAATGATTAACATTATGGACACAAGAAAATCAAATCCTACTGTCGGAAAAAAACATGACGACCAGGACAAAAAAGCTGATGGTTCTAGAAATGTAACGCACAAATCAGTTCACAATTCCGAAAAAAATGGAAACAGAAAAGATGCGAAGAAATAATTTGTAATTTAAAATTATGAATCGCATTATGGCATTTATTCAAGAGAACATTTTGAATAAATTTAAAAAATCTAAATTATCTGATGAAAACAAGGCACAGACTGTTGAAGAATTTATAAATAATGATCCCAATCATAAAGAAAATAATGATACAGTGCATTCATCAGATAATTTAGATAATAAAAATGAATAGGATGAGATAAATTTAGATCTAAAACTAAATTTCATTTATTCATGTACGTCCCACATTCTATAACTTTTGTAGACATACTATTTATAGAATTCAATTTATACTTTACTTCAAAAATATAAATTATAATTTTTTATTATGGAAAATATAATGAATACGAATACGCCAGACGAGGCGGTAAAAAATGTAAGTAAGTATTATCCTGCGGTTTACTTTCTCTGCGCAGGATTAGGATCCTTAGCGATTGGATCTGCCTTAAAAATGTTTGGACAAAATCAAATGGGTTCTGTTATTTCAAAATTTACAATGCCTTTAATAGCTGTTGGTCTTTATAAAACCTTGAAAAATATCTCCCCAACAGAAAACACAGACCAAACAAATCAAAAAGAGGAACAAATAGAAAAAGAATAATTTTAAAAATTACTTCCTGTATCCCACCTTCTTTTAGCATTTTAAAACTTACTCTTGATTATCTACTATAATCAACGGATACAGGAAGTTTTTATATAACAATCTTTCATTCCAATATTCTCTTCCCTCTATCATCTTTCCTCTATCCTCTTTTTTCTATCCTCTTCTTCCTGAAAACATGGAAATTATATAACAAAAAAATGAAATTATATAAACTCGTGTTTGGTCATGATTTTACATTTACGAAAATTAATTGAAAATAACTTTAAGAAAAGAATTATGAAAATGCTAAAAATTAGAATTATTTTGACCATTATTTTAATTACAATTTTAAATGCAAACTGCGCTCCTCACTGTGATGACGAAGATTATGCACGTGATAAAAAAGAGGCTGCACTTTATCAAAAGGATTCACTTCACGTTTCTATAGTGGATTAATTTCTCTACAATTTTTTTAGGAAAAGCTTGTTGTGCAGATAACAAGCTTTTTTTACCCCTCATGCTAATTAATTATGAAAAAATTCTTACTATTCATCCCTCCCGTATAATTTTTTGATTTCTCATAACAGAATTATGTTATTTAACCACAAGTTTTTCTAAAGAATTACACTTGCAAATTGTGCTACAATCAACAATCAAATCATTATGAAATATAAAAACATTCTACAAATAGATGACGATTATGATGACTGCAATTTCTTTTTAGAGGCACTCGAGGAGGTTTCTGCTGCTGCTTATACAGCGATTCATAATCCAGTTCATGCTTTGCAAAAGCTTATCAATAATGAAATTCGTCCTGATCTGATTTTTCTTGATATCAATATGCCTTTTATGAATGGTATGGAAGTATTGACAGAAATAAAAAAAAGGGAAGTAATAAAAAACATTCCGATAATTATATTTTCAACCTCGATACCATTAGATATAAAAACCAAAATAAGAGATTTAGGAGCCATAGATTTTTATACTAAGCCTAATGATTTTAAAGTTCTGAAAAATCTACTGAAAAATTTGATATAAAAAAACCTGTACAAAAACAGGTTTTCTAAAATCTGTATGACAGATTACTGCGGAATTGAATCTTTTCCGGTTTTGGTTGTTTTCATTTTATGCTTTTTAGCCGGATTCGTTTTTGTTGAATCAGTTTTATAAGTTGATTTTTTTTCAACTTTCGATTTCGTGGTACGATTCACAATTGTATCAGGCTTAGATTTAGCTTTTTTTGTTGTTTTAGTGGTTTCCTGGGCAAAGCTAAATCCCATAACTGCTAACATGACGATTGTAATAAGCATATTTTTCATAGCATTGATTTTTAATTAATTATGAGTTTTAAAATCATTTAAAGCTCAAATTTTATAAATATCAAAACTTAAATTTTATATAATTTTACATGAATTTTATATGATTCCCATTTTGTAAACATTTATTATTATGAAAGACATTATAACTTTGATTCAAATAATAAAACACCATGAAACTAACTGACAATCAAGAACCTAAAAAGTCTAAACAGGATTTTCCTGTGGTTGGTATCGGCGCGTCTGCCGGTGGATTGGATGCTTTTAAAAAATTATTAAATGCCATACCAGTCGACTCCGGAATGGCGTATGTTCTGGTACAGCATTTATCGCCGGATCATCCCAGCAATTTGGTTGAAATTTTATCACCACATACTAAAATACCGGTACATGAAATTATCAATGATATTAATCTGGCTCCAAACCATGTTTATATCATACCGGAGAATACGAATTTAATTGCAGAAGACGGTATTCTGAAAATACATCCCAGAACCCGAAACGAACGAAAAAATGCTTCAATCGATATTTTCTTTGAATCATTAGCACAAGTTCATAAGAGTTTTGCGATTGGTATAATTCTTTCAGGAACTGCTTTTGACGGTACTTTTGGATTAAAAAAAATCAAAGAACTTGGCGGTGTCACAATTGCTCAGGATCCGGATACAGCTGCTTTTAAAGGAATGCCCCAAAGTGCTATTGAAGCTGATACAGTCGATCATATACTGGCGCCTGAGCTAATACCGCAGCAATTGATTCAGATTCAAAAAAGCTATAAAACTAATCATGCCTACAGTGAACAAGATCATTCGCTGAAGAATGAAGAGGAAATTCTAAACCTAATTACAAATCTCATTTTATTAAGGACCGGAAATGATTTCAGTAATTATAAACGTCCCACAATACGACGCCGCATTGCCAGAAGAATGGTTATCGCCCGCAAAGATACTTTAGAAGATTATTACTATTATCTTAGAAATGACAAAACAGAACAAGATTTACTTTTTAATGATTTTTTGATTCCGGTTACGTATTTTTTCCGGGATACGAGTGCTTTTGAGTCTTTGACCAATTTAGTTTTTCCGCAGCTGATTCAGAATATATCAAATAATAATTTACGTATTTGGGTTGCAGGATGTGCCACCGGTGAAGAAGCGTATTCTATTGCCATAAGCATTCATGAATTTCTTATCGAAAAAAATAATAAGGATATAAAGGTTCAGATTTTTGCTTCGGACGTTTCTGAAAAATTCATTTCAAAAGCCCGAACTGCTATTTATTCTGTACAGGATGTGCAACAGGTTTCGCCCGCAAGACTGCAAAATTATTTTACAAAACATGACGGATATTATCATGTTAATAAAGTAATACGGGAAATGTGCATTTTTGCGGTACATAACTTTATAAAAGATCCGCCTTTTGCCCGTATTAATTTAATATCCTGCAGAAATGTACTAATATATCTTAATCCGTTTTTGCAAAGTAAAGTATTGAACTCTTTTCATTATTCGCTAAAAGAAAAAGGGATTTTATTTCTTGGAAAATCAGAAACCGCAAACAGTGCGCATAGTTTATTTGAACCTATTGGCATAAACGAAAAAATATATGTTCGTAAATCTGCCTTTACACATTATGTGCCTGAAGCTTTTAAACCATTAAACTTAATTATAAACAGTGAAATCGAACCCTTTGAAAAAAAGAATTCGCCTGAAACTGATTTTAGAAAAATGGCGTATGATATTTTATTTTTACAATATACGCCGGCAAGTGTTATTATAAATGAACAGCTTGAAATTGTGCATTTTCATGGAGATACGAGTTTCTATTTATTGCCTTCGCCCGGAAAACCCAATTTTAATATTCTGAAAATGGCGCGTGAAGGGATAAGTTTTGAACTTCGTAATGCTATTTTGAAGATAAAAAAATATAAAAAAAATGTTTTCAAAGAGAATCTAATTGTTAAAAACCAGCCTTATACAGCTTCGTTTGAAATCGTTTCAATTCCTGATGACGAAGAGCATTTAATGATTCTTTTTTACAAAAAACCGCTTGCTAATTTAGACGGAGACAAAAACATCAGGAAAAGTTCTAATCAAAACCGAATTGTTGAACTTGAAAATGAATTGACCCAGCTTCGCGCAGATATCAAGCGTGTAACCGAAGAACAGCAAACGGCATTTGAAGAACTTCAATCTACAAATGAAGAATTGTTAAGCAGCAGTGAAGAGTTGCAGGCGATGAATGAGGAACTGGAAACCTCAACTGAAGAATTGCAATCTAATAATGAGGAATTAATGTGTGTCAATGACGAATTAGTAGATCGTCAGGAACAATTGATTTCGATGAGAAATTATTCAGAATCTATCTTTAAAACGATTCGGGAACCTTTATTGATTATCGACCGGGATTTTTTTGTAAAAAGTGCCAATCCTTCTTTTTACAAATACTTTCAAACCACAGAAAAAGAAACCGAAGGACATTCTTTTTTTGAAATTGGGGATTGCCAGTGGGATATTCCGGAATTTAAAGATCTAATCGTCAAAATGCTGGGAGACAGAGCATCTATTGAAGATTTTCAGGTTCATACGATGTGCAAAGGAATTGGCAAAAAAATCATGATGGTAAATGCCAGACGAATCCTAAATGCAAAACCTGCCGGAATGATTCTTTTGGCACTGGAAGATATCACTGATGTTGTTACGGCAAATGAACAGCTCACGATTAAAAATCTGGAATTACAGAAATATAACGAACAGCTCGAAACATTTAGCTCTGCTGCAAGTCATGATTTACAGGAACCGCTTCGTAAAATTCATATATTTTGCCAGCGAATTATCGACAACGAAAAAAACCTGTCAGAAACAAGCAGGCACAATCTTGACCGAATGTTATTTGCGGTAACTAATATGAGTCAGTTAATTGCTGATCTTATCGATTACACCCGAATAAACTTTGTAGAAAAAGAGTATAAAAAAACAGATCTGAATGTGCTCTTAAAGAAAACAATGTCTGATATTAAAGATGTTATTTTAGAAAAAAATGCTGTAATTGAGATTGCTGCATTTCCGCAACTAAAGGTAATACCCTATCAAATACAGCAGCTTTTTAGCAATTTGATTCTCAATGCTGTTAAATATACAAAAGAAGGTGTTGTACCTCAGATTAAAATTGAAACGCAAAAACCTTCAATTGATGAGATACTGGAAATTGGAGGGAACAAGGATATTAATTATATTAAAATTTCTATAACCGATAATGGTATTGGGTTTGATCAGGAATTTGATGCTAAAATTTTTGAACCTTTTTATCGCTTGCACAGCAACAACCAATATCACGGCAGTGGACTTGGATTGACTTTAGTAAAAAAAATTGTAGACAATCATCACGGATTTATTACAGTGAGAAGCAAGGTAAATGAAGGAACCGTATTTTATATTTATTTGCCTGTGCAGCTATAAAATAATCAACGTAAATGAAATCAAATGGAGAAAATAGAGACAAGCAATTTTAATAAACTTATTGGAATTTGGGTAACCAAAGGAACTGTTTCACCTGAAAATGAGGAACTAATAGGTATTGATACGTATGAATATATTTTGAACGGAAACTATATCCTGCACAAAGCTGATGTAAAAATGGGTAATGAAAGAAGCCAGACTTTCGAAATTATTTATTTGGGAAATTCTACAGAAAGGGCAAAAATGCAATACTATAATTCTAAAGGCGAAAATGGTTCTATGACGGGTTACCTGTCTAAAAATATTTTTAAAATTAGAAACAGCACTATGAGATTTGAAGGGAAATTTAATGAGGAGAGTACAGAATTAATTGGAAAATGGTTTATCAAAGAAAATGATAAATGGATCAACTTCATTGATCTTAAACTTAAAAAGCAAAAGGAATCTGTGTAGAAAAAATGCCTCAATTTATAAGGCAAAAAAATACACCTGACATACGTTTATATGCCAGATGTACTTACAAATCAACCTTCAATTAAATTCTTATTTTACGGTGTATACGATATGGTTTGCTTCACAAAGCCTGAAATACCCTAATGCAAAATTGTTCGTATCAGTAGTATTGATAATATTTCCTCTGATATTGCCCGGTACTGCGCCAAAAGGGTTCGAATTTGCTGCTTCTAAAATTAAATTCATATAATTATAAAAGTTTTTAGAAATACCACGATGTGTGATATCAAGAATTTTTCCTGGCTTTAGATCTGTATCCGTAAATTTTTCATTTATTTCATTTCCGTTAATAAATTCATCACTTGTCACGGTGTATTCCGGATAAGGCATAAAATCAGCTTTATAATCTGTCAAATAATAATTAGCCTGATCCGCGGGATCTTTATAATAAAATGTAACCACAAGAAGATCCGGTCCTGTTATATCAGCCATAAATTCCTGATCTATTTTTTCAATTGGCGTTACAGAAGTTAATTTTTCAGTGGCTGTTAAACTTTGTCCGTCTACATCTACAAATAATTTATATTCCATATTAAGTACAGGAACAAAATTAGTACAGACATATAAACCGGGCGCAGATTCATTAAATTTAAAAATATTCCCGTTACTATTTTCAACTCTTACCTGTGCTCCTGAAACTTTTGGTACTTCAGCACTGTAATAAGGGGCCATTCTGGTTATTTTTATCGTTTGTTCGCTGCCGTCAGTTCCTTTTTCCCAAATTATTTCAGCATCAATCACTATTTTAGGATCTCCAGCTTCTAAATCAAGCTCAACAAGCTTATCACAAGACAAAAAAAGCAAAACGAAAAGAAGACTGAATAAAGTAAATGCTTTACTTTTAAAATTGTATTTTTTTAATCTCAACATGGTATTAAAATTTAAAATTATAAGAAACTCCGGGAACTAATCCGTAAATAGAGAGTTGTCTGGACTCATTCGCTCCTGTATTATCATTTTGTGAAAACATCATCGATGCAGCATTTTGCCTGTTATAAAGGTTATAAATGCTAAATACCCAATAGCTTTGCCATCCTTTCTTTTTATCCGGTTTAGGTGTGTAGGTTGCACCAACATCTAAATGGTGATATGCAGGAAGTCTGTTAGAATTTCTTAAGGTATAGTTGGGTATATTTCTTCCGCCAAATTCATAATAACCATTTGGGTACGTTACTGGCTGGCCTGACTGCAAGGAGAAATTAGTATTAAAAGACCATTTAGGACTAAGTTCATAATTTGCGGTAATATTCAGGTTATGCAATTTATCATATCCTGATAAATACCATTCACCGTTTGCAATACCCGGTTCTTCGGCTGTTCTTCCCGGCGTTTTTTGTTCTGCTTTAGACAAGGTATAAGAAACCCAACCGGTAAAACGACCGGTATTTTTTCTAAATAATAATTCCATACCATATGATCTGGCTTTTCCGGTCAGGATATCCTGTTCAATATTATTGTTCCCCAACAAATTTGCACCATCAATATAATCGATACGGTTTTTAATGTTTTTATAAAATAATTCTCCTTCAAAGGAGTATTCACGTTCTTTAAAATTTTTGAAATATCCTACTGCATATTGATCCAGCATTTGAGGTTTTGTAAAAGGTCCGCTTGGTGTCCAGATAGTCATAGGTAACGGAGCACGCGTGTTAGACAGCATATGAATATATTGCGCCATCCTGTTGTAGCTTGCCTTTACAGAAGTTTCATCATTAAAAGCATATGATAATGCCAATCGTGGTTCAAAATTATTAAAACTGCTGATCGTTTTTCCTTTTCCATAATATTTGCTTCCGGTTGGTGTTGCTTCTTCATAAATATGATATAAGGGATTATATACTACTGCTTCTCCATTTTCATACGTACTGATCGTTTCGTTACCCAAACGATAAAATGTACTGTAACGAAGTCCGTAACGAAGATTCAGTTTTTCTGTAACCTGATTTTCAACATCCAGGTAGGCAGATGTTTCTAAAGCATATTTTTTATCTAATTGATTATAATTAAATTGAGAATCAACGCCATAAGGCTGTACAGTTCCCGGATTAAAATCATAATATAAACCATCAATACCATAGTTAAGTTTAAAATTGTCTGATATGGTGTGGTTCCAATTGTATTTTAAGCCATAATTACTGATTTTACTATCCCATTCAAATTTTTGAAATGGTATTTGCAGATTAAATTTATAATCACTGTAAAAAACAGAAAGATTCGTATTTAACTTGTCTGAAAATTTATGTTTCCAACTCACCGTTCCCATCGTATTACCGTATGTACTGGCAAAGAAATTATTGATATCAAATAAATCATTACCCATATATCCGGAAAAAGCGATTGTATTATTTGCTCCCAGACGGTAATTGAACTTCGCATTAATATCATAAAACATTACAGAACTCTTAATATCAGTAAGTTTTAAAAACAAATGCGCATAAGAAGCACGTCCGGCAATAATAAACGAACCTACATCTTTTTTTAAAGGGCCTTGCACTAAAAGTCGGCTTGAGATAAGACCAATACCACCATTTACTTTGTAATCCGTGAGATCTCCGGTTTGCTGGCTAACATCAAGAACGGAGGAAACGCGACCTCCAAATTTAGACGGAATCCCACCTTTGTATAAATCTAATCCGCTGACAACATCTGCATTAAAAATAGAGAAAAATCCAAACATATGAGAATCCCCGTATACCGGAGCACCATCTAAAAGAATTAAATTTTGATCAGCGGCACCACCACGAACATTAAAACCGGATGAAGCTTCACCTGCATTCGTAACACCAGGCAAAGTCAGTAATGATTTTAAAGGATCCGGTTCACCCATCGCTGTCGGCAGTCTTTTAATCTCAGCCATCGAAAGTTTATTAACACTCATTTGAGTATTCTTTACATCAACTGCCTTACTTGTGGTTATAATTACCTGCTCTAGTTCCTGACTGTCAGAATCCATGATAAAATTTACCCTTGCATCATCCGTAATTTCAATTTGCTTTTCTTTATTGTTTAGCCCAATATAACTAATCACAACAGTATAAGTTCCTTTATCCAATTCTAAAGAAAACATCCCGTTTTTGTCTGTTATAGTACCGGCGTCAGTTTCTTTGATGTAAACATTTGCACCAATAACAGCTTCTCTGTTGTCGTCCAGAACTTGTCCGGTTAACCTACTTTTTTTTTTAGTTGTAGTGGTTTTAGATGTTTTTTTCTTTACAAAAATATTATTGCCTACTATCGAAAACTGAATATTTGCAATTGTATTCAGGTCATTTATAAGATCTTCTATTTTGATATTTTTATAGCTATGTTTTTTTGTAAAGTATTTTTGATCTGTATTTATTTGATCTGTAAAAGCAAATTTAAAGTCGGTTTGATTTTCAATTTGCTTAAAAAACTCTTTTAATGTTAGCGTTTGATCTACCGTTACGGTAATGTTCTGGGAGAACACAGACAAACTGAATAAAAAAAAGCATGCTGAAATTATATGCTTCATGAAATTTTGTATTTTTGATTATTATTGAATGTGATAGTGTATACTATCCTGAATATGGGAAGGATGTTTAGTTTCGCGGCTAGGACATCCTTTTCTTTTCTATTGAAAAGTAATCTGTTTTAAATTTTCATTTACTTCATAGTTTAGGTTATACATTTCTGATATTAACTGGATTATCGTTTTTAAATCTTCTTTTTTATTTATTCTCATCGTAATTCTCTGGTGATAATATTCCTGAGGAATGGTCACATGATAGCCATAATTAGCCTCAATATAAGTGCTTACAACACTTAATTTTTCATTCTCAAAATCTATAAACCTATTAAAATCAGTTACTAAAGCAATTTTATTGTTATAGGTAAATTTTTCGCCCGGTTTTAATATCCATTTTTTGTTTTGATCTTTTACGCTCATCTGAACACTTCCTTCAAAAAGTTCCACTATTACACCTTTTTCATCTTGTCCTACTACAGAAAAAGAAGTCCCTAATACGGTAGTCGTAGTTTCGTTGCAAAAAACCTGAAATGGATGTTTTTTATCTTTTTTGACTTTAAAATAAGCTTCCCCTTCCATTTCAATTTTTCTGTGGATTTGAAAATTATTTGCATAAGCAATTTTAGAATGTGGGCTCAACTCTACCTTCGAACTGTCTGGCAAGAAAACTGTTTTTATTTTTGAAGTCTTATTTTCAATTACATTCGAAGCAAACTGAATTGCTTCATCTCCAGGAGTTCTGTTAAAGTAAAGTCCGGTTCCAACAAAAACAAAAATTAAAACTGTGGCTGCAGCTGCATAATGCCAAACCTTAAATTTCTTCTTTTTTGAAGGGAATGCTTTTGATTGAAATTCTTGCCATGAAAACTCCTTCTCATTATCTGAATGAGAAATGGGAGTTTCACCCCAGATTTTTTTTAACTCTTCTTCTATTTTCTTTTCGTCCATATCTTTTGAGGCTAAATTTTTTGACAATGAAATCCCTGTTTATTAAAAACACCATAAACCATTTCTTTAATATCCCTGTTGGTTTCGATTTTTAGAACACGATCGTTATTCTCTAAATCAAAATTCATGATACAATCAGAAATGATGAACTGCAGAAGCACTACAATAAATTTTGCATCTTCCTTTGTGGTAACATCAGTTTTATAAGACTCAATATGCATTTTATGTTTCCGTTTATTAGTATAACAAACGAGAACACAAAAGTTCCTAATGCTCTTCGATTTTTTTTCGAATAAATTTACTGGCAAGATAAATATGATTGGCAATTGTCTTTTCAGAAAGATCTGTTATTGCTGCAATCTCCTTATAGCTAAGGTTTTCCAGTTTATGTAAAGTAAATATTTTTTGCTGCTGTTCCGGAAGAAGATTGATGAAATTATGTAGTTTTTCTCTTCTCTCTTCAAAAATTATGGTATCTGTATCCTCAGGTTCCATTTTTTCGAACTCCGGATCAAGCTGAATTATTCTGTTTTCTCTGTTAACATGATTCAGAATGATATTCTTGCAGATAGTAAACAATTGTTTATCAAATAAAACCTCTTCGTTCAGTAATTCCCTTTTGTTGTAAAGTCTTAAAAAAGTTTCCTGAACAAAGTCCTGCGGAGTCAAAACAGTAAAATCAAATCGTTTGGCAATGTTTATCAGTTTATCGTAGTACTTGAGATACGCTTCCTTAAAAGCCGACTCATTACCTTTTTTTAAACTTAAAATAAACTTCTTGTTGTCCATAACGTCAATACGATGATTAGTCTTAACTTAAATTACCTAATAATATTGTATTTTAAATTGGTCGTTAAAACGTAGACTTAGTTACCTTTTTTTGATAAAACTTTAAGGCGCAAAGAACAGAAATTTTATTTAAAGATAACCGAACCTCAAAAATATTGTGCGAAAAAATCACATTTTTGCCTTTAACATTTACTTTAAAACAGGTTCATTTTTGATTTTTTTGGTACAAAAACTTAATTCTTTTTTTGCTATTTTTGATTCCTTAAAAAATCTAAAACCCATCAAAAATAGCCCGTTAAAGCCGGAAGCATTTTTTAAAAACCCGCAAATGAAACAAAAATTTCTACTATTAATTTTAACGGCACTTTTGGTTTCCTGCAAAGAAAGTTCAGGACAAGAAATTAATCCTGTAAAGCCTGACAACACAAAACAAGAAGCAAAAAATACAGTATCTAAAGTGGCAGATTCATTAGAAACAGCTGTTTATTTTATAAAATCAAAAAAGATAGCTGCTCCAGATGAACTTAGAAAATATATAAAAGAAAAAATCGAAAGTGTAGAAAGTATTGATTTTACAGGAGATAAAGTTGCTGATTATATTTGTAAAACTGCAATAGACACGTCTGGAATTGGAAATGAATACTGGATTTCATCCGAATACAAAACAATAAAAAAAGTAAAATATTACGGAGATGGTTTTCAGTATCGCTGGTTTATAAATTTAGATAATGACCCTGAACCTGAAATGTTTGAAACAAATGGTGACGAAGATGGTGCAGACTACACTATTACAGATCAAAATTTAGTAACAGGAAAAGACAAGACCTTGCTTTATATCAATCCGGTTATAATTGAAAACAATAAAAAATATTGGGGTTATTCGTGGGACGTAAAAAATATAATGGCACGAAAAAAAGGAAATAATATTGAGTTATTCTGCTCTTTAAGCCATCAAATAATCAGGGATGGAAATGAAGAATTTGATCCTGAATTCCAAAAAATAATGCCGGCACTGTTTTTTACCGGACATCACACGCAAGAAAGCGGAAACCTCGTTATTAAAGATGAAAAATGGTTAACATTACAGGAAATTATCAAACAAACCAAAAGATAATCTCATAACTATAAAATTCAAATCCCATTTATAACAAATGGGATTTTTTTTTGGTTCTTCTTCTTCTTCATTAAATCTGTATTTACAAAATACCGGACTTATCGTGTTTAGGATTATAAAGCATTGCTGTACACAAGCAGTTTTTTCTTTCTTTATTAATTAATATCGGGCAATTGATACACGACTCGCAATTCTCCCAGAAAAGTTCATCAGTCGTTAATTCAGAATAAGTTACGGGTTCAAAACCCAGTTCGTGATTCATTTTCATCACAGCCAGACCAGTAGTAAGGCTGAATATCGCTGCTTCAGGGTATTTTTGACGGCTTAATTCAAAAATTTTTCTCTTAATGTTTTTTGCAAGTCCAGTATGTCTGAATTGTGGCGCAACAATCAATCCGGAATTAGAAACATATTTACCGTTATCCCAGGAAGAGATAAAAGAAAAACCTGCCCAATCACCATCTGATGAAAAAGCAATAACAGCTTCACCATTTTTCATTTTTTCTTCAAGTAGTTCAGCAGGTCTTGCAGAAATACCTGTTCCGCGCGCTATAGCAGATGATAATGTTACATCGCAAATTTCTTTTAACCAGAAAACATGGTTGATATTAGCAATTTCAATTATAAAATCAATTGATTTGTCTACTATTTTATTTTGAATGGATAAGGTTGTTTTTTCTGAGAATGAATCCCGTATGTAAAAATCTTCAGTTAGTTGTTGGGTTTTCATATTGATTTACTGTATTTCCGTTTTTATTATTAGTAAATATCCAATCTGCGGCATACAAAAACATAATTTCCAAATTACATACCATACTACCATAACTATCAACTTATAAGTGCCAGAACCTATTCTACATGATTTTTTTGGGAATAATAATTATTTATCTCTCTTTATCTTCTTATCAAAATGATACGTTTTTATCATTTTGATGCAGTTTTCAAAATTCTATTTCAGAAAGAGAAACATGCTTTTTTGCTGAAATTTCAGGCATTACAATACTTATTTGACTTTATAATTTATAAACTTATCCAAAAATAAAAACCTGATAATGATAGTTTTACAACTTATACTGGTCATCATAAGAAACAATGAATGGTATTTTTGCATCGGTCTGATAAAAAGCTATTTACACAAGCAATTAATTAGACATCAATACATTAACTTTTGAAATATGATAAATAAAAAAATCACTCGCTACTTTTATATCTTGTTTTTAATTCCGTTTTTTTCACAGGCAGTCGCCCAAAACAAAGGAACCAAAGCAAAAGATAAAAGTAATGTTTACCTGGATTCTGTTAAAAAGACATTTGTCAAAAATAATATGACTGCACGTGTTGATAGTTTATGGATGAGTGAATTAACGAGTTTAAATAATTTTAATGCTCTTTCATCTGATATTGAAAATAGTATAACAGATAAAAAAGTTGACTTAGAATTACCTACCGAAGTGCTTAAAGCGAGGTTAGCTGCAATGAATTCTAAATCTCCGTTTAATATTGAATACAATCCACAACTTGAAAACGTTATAAAGTCGTTTCTTAAATACAGAAAAAAATCATTTGGACGATTAATGGCGATTTCTGAATATTATTTTCCGTTGTTTGAAGAAGCATTAACTAAAGAAAATATTCCGTTAGAGATAAAATATCTGGCTGTAGTTGAGTCTGCATTGAATCCAAAAGCAGTTTCAAAAATGGGAGCTACCGGACTTTGGCAATTTATGTTTCATACCGGAAAACAATACAAACTAAAGATTGATTCATATGTAGATGAGCGCCATGATCCTCTAAAATCAACTGAGGCTGCAGCAAAATATATGACGAGTATGTATAAAGCTTTTGGCGACTGGGACCTGGTTTTAGCCGCTTATAATTCAGGACCGGGAAATGTTTCTAAAGCAATTAACCGTTCCGGCGGACAAAAAAATTACTGGAACATCAGAAAACAGCTTCCTAAAGAAACACAAGGCTACATTCCTGCTTTTCTGGCTACTATGTATCTTTATGAATACCATGCAGAACATGGCATTAAGCCTGAAAAAGCATTGGTAAAACATTTTGCTACTGATACGATAATGATTAAAAAGAAAATGAGCTTTAAACAAATTTCTGATTTAATAGATATTCCAATTGCACAACTCGAATTGCTAAATCCATCTTATAAACTAAATGTTATTCCGGTTTATGACAATCAAAATCATTATTTGAGATTGCCTCAGGATAAAGTGGCGATTTTTACTTTAAATGAAGATAAAATCTACGCTTATGCAGCACATCAATCTGGTTTGCGTGAAAAACCAATTTATACTTCTACAGCAATTGCGGCAAAAAGTACAAGTTCTAAAAGCACCACAACATTTGAAAAAACAAAGTATTACACCATAAAAAAAGGAGATACACTGGGCAGTATTGCAAGAAAATATGCTGTTTCTGTCTCTGACTTAAAAAAGTGGAACAAGATAAACGGAGATCTGCTTGCGTTGGGTAAAAACCTAAAAGTAACAAAGTAGAGTAAAATACAGGAACCAACAATCCAATTTCTTTCCTTGTAAACTTTTCCCCAAAAGTTTCCCTGAATTTAAATCATAAGATTATAAAAAGTTCCATAAATAACCCGACAGTCCAATATATTTGGAATATACTGTCGGGTTTATTATTTTCTAAATGCGATACTGTGATTATTTTACGAGTACACTTCGGTATCTTGGTATATCTTTTAAGACAATACCGGTACCTCTAACTACAGCTCTCAAAGGATCTTCTGCAATATAAACGGGTAAATCTGTCTTTTGGGATATTCTTTTATCAAGACCACGCAGCATTGCTCCTCCTCCTGCAAGATAAAGTCCTGTATTATAAATATCTGCAGCAAGTTCCGGTGGTGTCATAGAAAGTGTTACCATAATAGCATCTTCAATTCGCAGTATTGATTTATCGAGTGCTCTTGCAATTTCCCTAAAATTAATCCGTACTTCTTTAGGTTTACCCGTAAGCAAATCCCTTCCGCGAACCATAATATCTTCCGGCGGATATTCCAGTTCTTCTGTAGCTGCGCCAACATCAATTTTTATCATCTCTGCAGAAGCATCCCCAATATATAAATTGTGTTGTGTACGCATGTAAAACAGAATGTCATTGGTAAAAACATCTCCGGCAATTTTTATAGATTTATCACAAATTATTCCTCCAAGGGCAATTACCGCAATTTCTGTAGTTCCGCCTCCAATATCTACGATGATATTTCCTTTTGGCAGCATCACATCAAGACCAATCCCAATAGCCGCGGCCATAGGTTCATGAATCAAAAATACTTCTTTCCCGTTTACACGTTCGCAAGATTCTTTTACAGCTCTCATTTCGACCTCAGTAATTCCACTCGGGATACATACAACCATTCGTAATGCGGGGGTGAAAAAATTTTTCTTTAGTTCCGGTATGTTTTTTATAAACCAGCTGATCATTTTTTCTGAGGCATCAAAATCTGCAATAACCCCGTCTTTAAGCGGTCTGATGGTTTTAATATTCTCGTGTGTTTTACCTTGCATTAAACTTGCCTCTTTACCTACGGCAATAATTTTTCCGTTTCTAATATCCCTGGCTACAATCGATGGACTGTCTACTACAATTTTTCCGTCATAAATTATTAAAGTATTCGCAGTTCCCAAATCCATAGCTATTTCCACTATCATAAAATCAAATAAGCCCATAATATAGTTTTGTTTAAGAACGTTGATTATTGTTGTTTTATTCTCTATAAATAACAATAATCGAATGTAGCCATAAAAAATTCTTATTTATCACAATATTTAAGTTATTGTATATCAGTACATAAATTCTATTAAATACTAACATTTTTGAATAAAAAAACAATCCTAAATTTTTCTTAAAGAAAAAATGAACTATTATATATCTTAATAAATATAAAATCATATAGTCAAAAAAAAGCCCTTTCAAATAGGATTGAAAGGGCTGATTTTTAAAAAACAGTAACTCGTTATTGCTTAATAAAAGATTTATTGACAATAGTATTTCCCGTTTGAATACGTAATAAATAGACTCCTTTTACCAGATGGCTGCAATTGTACGGAATATCAATTCTACCAATTTCATAAGTCTGATTTGCAATCACATTTAATTTGCGTCCGTTAATATCAAATAGCGAAATCGTCACCTTTTGCAGCTCAGTTTGCATAAACGAAATATTTATGTTTCCTGATGTTGGGTTTGGATAAATACTCAAATCAACTTGTGTATCCAGAATTGAGTTCACAGAACTTAATGTTGCTGTTGCCGTACAAACAGGTGTTGTACTAAAAGCCATTGTTGCTGCTGAGAAGTTTGTAAATGCAGGATTTATATCGACATTAGAAACATCATTAGCGCCTTTACCATCACATTCTGCCCTGCCATTTCTCCAGTAAGG
The DNA here is from genome assembly GCF_001975985.1 of [Flexibacter] sp. ATCC 35103. Taxonomy (GTDB): domain Bacteria; phylum Bacteroidota; class Bacteroidia; order Flavobacteriales; family Flavobacteriaceae; genus Flavobacterium. Next base: position 188,207 of record NZ_MTQF01000001.1, read on the forward strand.
AAACTGAAGATAAACACCAGCAGTAGAACAGCTTCCTATTTCTGCATCACCGCCCACAACAACTGATCCTCCAAAATTTCCGGCAAATAACATTGCATTACCTTTAATATTTGCTGTATTTGCTACAGAGCCGCCTTCCATCCAGGCATTTCCTTCTACAATAGCGTTACTTGATAAAGTAGCATTATAAACACACGCATTGTCCCTTACAATTGCGTTTCCGTTTATAGTTCCTCCATCAACCATTGCATATCCATCTATACGCGCATTTCCTGATATTGTACCACGTCTTACAATTGCATACGGTCCCACATAAACTGAGGCTGCAACACTGGCACTGTTAGATACCCATCCTCCGCCGTTACTATGAATACGTCCGTTTGTTTTAAGGAATTTTCTAAAATCTGCCGCCGGTTGAAAACCTTCAGGATTTGCATTTGCAATTTTTAGTTCATAAGGATATCTTCTTTGTTTAGGATAACCAACATCCATATTATAATTTACATGCACTTTTGGAGCTGAAAATACGACCAAAAAAATTTCTGATTCGGTAGTTGTATTAAGTTCAAATGATGCTTCTCCATCCGTATTATACATTGGGCTGTAACGTGATACGGTACCATCTGCTTTTGTCGTAACAAAACCATAACGCCATCCTGCCTGAGTTGGGTTCACCTCAGTATGACCTTTAAATTTTATACTTACTTTTTTTTGCGTTCCGGTACACGTTGGATATAACGGGATTATATTCATTCCGTAATCCTGAGGCGCCCAGTCATTATTCGTATAATATTGATCTGTTGTACCCGCTACTTTGGTAAGTAAAGTATATTGCCTGCTGGTATATCGAGGCATATTGTTTTTTATAAGTGTATGGGTATTTCGAATTGTTTTTCCAAAATTACTCGTTGCATTTATCTGCGAATTCCATTGAATCGGGTAATCAAATGCAGGTTGTCTTTGAGCATATCCCCAAAGATAATCGTTGAGTTGTTCCTGAGTAAATCCTTTAAGTCTTTTGATGGTTTCAAGAGGATGTTCCTGATTTTTAGATTCAGCCCACATTCTTCTCGTAAAATCAAAACCTTCTTTTTCCTGTACATAATACATCAAATGGAAGTTCGTGTAATGATGACGATTAGACGACCACATAAAATGTCTGGTTTGTATCCATCTGGTTAAGGTTCCGTCTATTTCTGCCCATTGCGGATAAGCCTGAGCACGCATAAAATTAGCATGTCCTTCATAAAATGGACTTGCCCAGTCATAACCGGCAAAAGCAGTTCCGTTACCCGGATTTTCCTGAATACTCATCATCATTTGAAGCGTATGGGCAAACTCATGCGATAATGCACCGCCATCTCTGGTTGCCTCAGGATGCACAAACATAGCACCAATAGTATTACTAAAAGAACTTGCCTGGGCAAAGGCCTCTAAACGCGGATCTGTAGAGTTCCAGGTATTCATCATCATGATAATGATTTTGTACTTGCCAAAATTTGTTGTTGCCGCATTATTGATAAATTTTAAATCGTTAATATATCTCTTAAAACTATGTTCAAGAGTATCTGCAACAGATTTAGGCGTAAATCTCAATGTTGCATCAGCATATGCAGCAGGATTAGTACCTACTTTATCGCCCCAATAGAGCACGAAATTTGTCGACTCGTACTTCCTGGTATTCGATACATTGTTATAAAATTCATTGTTGGGGTTACTCCATTCTGTAGGTGTGAACAGCGTTTTTTGTCCCATTGCAAAATAACTGCAAAGAAAAAGGACGACTTGTAATAAAAGTTTTTTCATATATTAATTTATTTGGGGGTTTAATTATTTATCAAAAAAAATCTTCTTTCATGCCTTAATTTAAAAACACTTTATAAAATCACATTCCTACTTTGCAAAACAATTTGCAAATACAATCTTCATTAAAATGCTCTTCAATTATTCTTTAAAATTTATAAAAATCACGTTTCAAAAGTTCCAATTAACCTTTAAATGTAAATGCAACATTTAAAAATAAAAGTTGCGAATATACGTATTAATATGAATAATAAAAGAAAAATAAATCGACTAAGTGCAAATTAATACGACAAAAGGTGATTATTCAAAAAAAACTGGAATCAAACCGAAGGATTTTTAAAATAAATTACCATTGCAAGAATGCATTTAAAAAGAAGAAAATTTTAAAACACATGGTATAAATACCTACTAATTATGCAACTCTAAATTATTTTTCTGTAATAAGAATGTGATAGTGCTGCGGTAAATTTGTAAAAAGCACATTTTAGAAAAAGTAATTTCATTCGTATTCCTCAAAGAAGAAAAGACTGATTACCGGATCTAAAAATAGAATTAACTAAAAAATAGCGTTATGGAAAAGCAAAACAACAACGAATATGGTCAGACAGACCCTGATTTTATTGATCAAAATACGCTAGTTGACGGAAATAATATTCAAAGCGAAGATCAATATACACACAAAGCTCCTACAGAACAAACAACTGAATTTGGAGAAAGCGATCCAGATTATATAGACCAGAATACACTGGTAGATACTGATAATTATGCCCGCGACGAAGATCCTTACCAATATAAAGAAGGATATATAGAAGATCTTAAAAATCTGGGAAATGATTTTGAGAACAATTCAAACATCAGTTCTGAAAAAACTGAAGATCAGCATAAAAACGTGTCTAAAGATTCAGTAACCAACACTGATAAAAAGAATAACAAACCTGACCAAACTCAGGAATAATCACATTATAATTGATTCAATATAAAAAAGGCATACGTTAAGTATGCCTTTTTTATATCTTAAAAGTCTCTAAAAAACGATACTATCAGTTATAGTTTCTATAATTTGTCTTTTTGTAAAACTCCTAAGAAACTTAAAATCCTTACATTTACGCCGTGGTCAACGAAATCATGTGCAAATAAGTAATTTAAGCACCGTAAAGCCAGTTAATTTTAAGCAGTCAAGATGGAAAAACATACTGTATCAGTAGCATCGTTACCCTTAGATGATAATACAATACCGAATAGTCAAATAAAAAAAGCTGATTTATTACCAGATCCGGAATCTCAGCTTGATTCTATGGAAATGAAAGAAAAACCCATCTTGGATTCGAGTATTCCGTTTAGAGATTTGACAAATGCTGCAACTAAAAAAGAAAGTTTTGGCCGATTAATTGATAAACTTGATGTTGAAAAAAACTTAAGATATCAAAGAACTGTAGAAGATACCTATTGCAACGTATACTCTTATGATTATTGCTATTTTTCTAAAGTATATCTCCCAACAGTTTGGTGGACACCGGAATCTCTGGAAAAAGTATTACAAGGAGAAGAAGTTGTACCTGTTTTTGAGCAAACCGTAGACCGCATTTATTCCAGTGCGATACACGATTGGTTCTTAGAATGGGGCGTTAGTTTTGGCTGGGAAAGAATGTTTACTGTAGATGAAATTCAAAATAAGGTAAATGAAAATGGCGGAGTTGGAATAATTTGTGCCAAAAGAAGAGAAAAAGGACTTTCCGGACATATCGTTCCCGTTGTTCCTGAAACAAATTTACATAAAGCATATCGCGAGAATGGTGTAGTCGTTTATCCCTTGCAATCACAGGCAGGAAAACTAAACTACAACTACTTTGCAGAGGTTAGAAAAGACTGGTGGAAAGACGAATTATATTCCTCATACGTCTTTTATTATCACGAATAAAAATACAATTATCCGAATTGCTGAAACATTCAAAAAAAAATATTGATTATCAACAAGTTAACTACTTGGAAATAACATAATAAAAAACTACTTTTGCAACTTAGAAAAAACAGAAATAGCAAAAGTGGTGATTTAGCTATTCTCGTGCTTAAATTATTGATACAAAAGTGATTAATAACGCTAGTAGTTTTATAAGCCTTTTATAAAATTTTACTTCTTAATTGAACTTTCAGTCGATAAAAGTGCAAAAAATCTAAAATATAAATTCCTATATTTTTAAAAGTAAACGAAAACTTTTATAATGGAGGCAACAATATGCTTAATCCGTTATAGGTTTCCTGTCTCTGATTTTAACAGATTGGATTTTGTATTTCCGAATAAAAATAACTTTAGAATTAAATAACCTTAAAAAAGAAAGTAAGTATAAATGAAAGACAATCAGACAAAAAAATATTATTGGGGAATAGGATTGGAAAACGAAACCTACATGCAATTTGAAGAATCCCTAATAGTTTCTGGTGAGTTTATACAAGAAAAAATTGGTTTTGAGAAATACAGTATTGATTATAGAAAGTGTTATAAACCGGAAAGCTTAGCTCCTATTTTGAAAAAAGCTTTTGATATAAACGAAAACTATAAAGTAAGCCGAATGATGAACAGTCATTCGCTTGAAAAACTGGATATCAATTATCAGCACAAAACAATTGCGCCAATAAAGCCATTAATCGATACTGAAACTGGTGAAGTAAGCGCGCAACCTACTGAAAATCCTGAATATTTAGGAAAATCTATCATGGAACTTTTCCTTGAAGATCAGCCTTATAATATTCAAAGCATGATTACCCAAAGAAATAAAACGATGGGTTCTGTACATTTTGATGGTGATTCTATCGAGTTTGTTACCAAATATTTTGAAAACAGAACAATCGCTGAATCCTGCAAAGAACTTAAGGCTACAAAAAAATTATTCCTTGATAAAATCAATGAATCGTCTGTTTTAAACGGAAAATTAAATTTTCCGGATTACAACAACGGGCTTAATATGTTCATGACAAATCAGGAAAACCTGGTTTTGTTTAATAACGGAACATATCATTTTCATATTACTTTACCATCATTAACAGAAGACAGCAGGATTGTAGATTATAATGAATTTGAAAAAACACATGCCAATGCTATTTATTTGCTGCAATGGTTTGAACCTTTCTTTATTGCAACTCTTGGTAGTCCGGATATTATGGGCGTAATAAGTGACAAATACAGTCTGGATAAAAAATTCACTCTTGGATCAATGCGTAACGCCATGTCACGTTATATAGGTGTAGGAACTTATAATAAGGCAATGCCAAAAGGTAAAATCCTGACTTATAATGTAGATGATTTTAGAAAATTACTAAAATTCGAAAAGGAAGAAAATATTTGGTGGCGTGATCAGATCGAAGCAGATATGGAGTATGAAATGCTTTCTGAATTAGGTCTTGACTTTAATCAGGAAAAAATGTACCAAAGTGGTTTTGAATTCAGAAGCTTTGATGAGTTTCCGGCAGAATACCTTAATGATGTACTTTTTTCTATTATCCTAATTTGTGAGCATTCTTTGAATCTTCCAGATGTACAATGGGCGCATGACAGCAAAGCCTGGAATAATCTTGTTTTTAAAACTTTAAAAATGGGATATTCAACAGAAATTAATGCGGAAGAAAAACAGGAAGTTTTAGATTTATTACAATTATTAAATCCGTCAGACGCTAATTACAATACACTTAAATCAGAATTTGAAGCGATGGTTTTATTAGATGAATTTTTCTTTAAAATCCTGGCCGTTTTACACGATATGTACAAAGACAACAACATTTGTCTGGATGCTATGTACGGACAAAAAACAAGTTCTCCTCCTAAATGGGACAACTTTAATAAATACCAAACCGAAAGACATTTACAGCAAATAGGTTCTTTCTGTGACAATTAGAAGTTTAAAAAAAATGTTATTATAAAACAAAACATCCCATAAAGAAAGGTTCTTTATGGGATGTTTTTATTTAAGAAATATATTAAGCTACCTCTTCTACTTTTAGGATTTCAAGTTTTAGATTTCCTTTTTTAGCTGGCCATTCTACAACATTACCTTCTTTATATCCTACCATTGCTATCCCTTCATCAGAAAGAATAGAAATTCTGTTTTTACTTACTTTATTTCTTTCAGGACCTACAAACACAACCGTTTTTTCTTCATTGGTTGTACAATCTTTATAAGTTACTTTTCGATTTACAGAAACAATATCTTCCGGTAAATCTCTTCTTAGTACCTGTGTGGCTTTTTTAAGTTCATGAAGCAATAATACTTCTTCTTCTACTGTTACTTTTTTTCTTCTTACGTGATCTTTAATTAAATCGTATATTCCTGTTGTTAAAATAATATTTTGTACTTGTGACATAACTTTCTGTTTGCTTCTCCTTTTTCATAGGTAAGATAATAACTCATCATTGCATCGTTTAGAGCTCTTTTGTGATTTTTGATTGCAATGATATCTTATCCCAATGAAAATTGAAGATTAAATAAATGAGCAGCGTGAATGAAAAAATCCCTGTCCAGAGTTTTGACAGGGCTTAATAAATAAACTCTTTAGAGCTTTTTAAGAAAGTATCGTCATGCAAATACAATAACGTGCCCATAAGGCGCATCAACTGATTATTTGTTAAATAAAAATTTGAAATCGTCATTATTATATTTGATTTTAATATTGCGCAAGATAGCCCTTTTTTATTGAAAGAAAACCCCCTAAAAAATACAAGCATAACATTATAAGACAAAATATAGTAGAGTTTATAAGTAGAAAAACAAAAAGAGCAGTTTTATAGCCGCCCTTTTTGTTTTTTTTAATTTCAAGTAGCAAGTTGTTGAAATTATCTCATTATCAAATTGCCTAATTATCTAATTAATTTCTCAAGGTATTATTTTATCATTCCTTAATTCAGTAAACAAATCAAAAAAAGAATCTTTGGTGTCTTTATAAGTCGTAAAACCCAATTTTCTGCTTCGCGACATATCTGTCATCACCTCTAAAGGTCGGCCTAAATCCAGATCTGTATGCCATGCAGATGCCAATTGTCCCAAATCACCTTCTATCAATTGATGTTCTTTTGCAATTGATTTCCAGATATAAGCTTTTTCATTTAATACGGTTTCAAGCGGTTTTATTGTTCCGTTATATCCTTCAAATTCAATTTCAAACCATTCTGCTATTTTTGGCCACAGCCATTTCCATCTAAAAACATCACCGTTTGTTATATTAAAAGCTTCGTTGTGCGCTTCAGGATTTGTTGCCGCCCAGATAATTTGTTCTGCTAGAACCTTAGCGTCAGTAACGTCAGATATCCCGTTCCATTGTGCCTCAGAACCCGGCCATATAAACGGAGTTCCCTCCTGCTTGCAGATACTGGCATAAACCGCCAATGTTGTCCCCATATTCATGGCGTTGCCAATAGTTTTACCAATTAATGTGTGCGGTCTGTGTATGCTCCAGGTAAAACCATCTCTGGCAGCAGCTTCATAAACTTCATCTTCTTGTGCGTAATAAAAATTAGGCAAGTCTAATCTGGGCTGTTCTTCTCTCAATGGAGTTTCCGGTAAAGTTCCGGTTGTAGCATAAGCATCAAAAGGTCCTAAATAATGCTTTAATCCTGTAACTAATGAGACATGTTTTACCGATTTTTTAGAGGATAATGCGTTTAGCAAATTTCGAATCAGGGCACTATTTATCCTTATATTTTCTTCTTCGGAATCATTTCGCATCCATGTTGTAAAAAAAACATGTGTGGGTGCAACATCGATTAAAGCTGCATCTAATGATTCACTGCTTAATAAATTGGCAGCAATAGGTTTCAAACCTTTTATATCATTTTTGGGATTACGGGAAAGTCCAAAAACAGTCCATCCGTTCTCCAAAAGTTTCAAGGCAAGATTACTTCCTGCAATACCGGTTGCGCCTACTACAAGGGCTATATTTCCGGCTGTTTCCTGTATTGGTAATTTTTGAGAATTCATACGTATTTTATTTTTTTCAAAATTACTTTACAAACCATGTTCAGAAAGATGATCTGAAACAAGAAATTCACTTGATCTAAGTCAATTATTTGGGATCAAAAATTAAATTCTTTTTAAGACGGCTGAGCGTTTCAGGTGAAAGTCCAAGATACGAAGCCAATAAATTTTGCGGTATTCGTTTCATCAAATCGGGATTATTTTCTAAAATATGCCTGTATTTTTCTTCGGCAGTGTGCGTATGTGAACTGATTAGTCTTCTCTCCTTTGTGATTAGGCTATTTTGAAAAAGCAGACGAAAATACCGGTCCATTACAGGAACTTGCAGCGTTAGATTTTCAAAATCTTGTCTCGTAATCAGTAAAACTTCTGAATCCTCCATGGCATCAATACTGTAAAAAGAAATTCCCCCGCTAAAAAAACTACTCATATCTGATGTCCACCATCCTTCAGGCGAAAACTGATTGATATGTTCATTGCCTTTATCATCCACATTATACGCTTTTAAAAGTCCTTTTGATACAAATGTCAGATAATTGCAAACATGACCTTCAACAACCACAAATTGTTTTTTCTTTACTTTTTTAGGCTTAAAAAAAGTTTTGATCAGTTCTTTTTCAACTTGTGTCAACGGGACTTTCTCTTCAAGATGTTTGAAAATTATATCGTACATTTTAAAATATTTACTTTATAAATTGTGAAGTATTACAAAGATATGTTATTTATTTTTCAACTTTCGTAATCCTTCAATTACAAATGGTTGCATACGATTTGGGTTCTATAATTAATTCCATAATTAATCCATACCAAAAGAAGATTCAATAATAAGGGAAGATCAGGTATAAATACTTATGCTGTATGTACAAAATATCCTTATTTTTATGCTATTTATACATTCTAACTCACACACGCTAAAATGAAAACATCTCCTGAGAATAAACCAGTAAAAGTATTGGTAAATGGCGAAATTTCAAGTAAAAATAAGATAAATAATGCAGGAATCGTAGTTCTAAATAGTTATATTACTTTACTATTTGAAAGACTTCAACTAACTCAGAATAATAAGTTTACCTGTTTAGAAAATCAAAAAAATGCGGTACAGTATTTACAATATATTGCAACCGGATCAACTGAAACTCAAGAGGAGAATTTACTGCTAAATAAAGTACTATGCGGTTTGTCTCTTACAGATAGTGTACCCGAAAAGATTGAACCATCAGATGAAAATAAAAGCCTTACAGAAGGATTAATAAGTGCCATGATTTCTCATTGGGAAGCAATTGGAAAATCTTCCATAAACGATTTTAGAGGCAGTTGGCTTATTAGGGACGGATTACTTTCAGAATTAGATGATAAATGGGAACTTGTAGTAGAACGCAGGGCTTATGATATGTTAATAAGCAGATCGCCATTTTCTTTTTCAGTTATAAAATATCCGTGGATGAATAAACCTTTGTATGTAAAATGGGTTTAATAAAAACTATAAACCAATAACAGTTATGCATTTGACTATTCTTGAAAAACTATGGAAACGCGCTTTGTTTCCCTCAGATCTTCCTGCCAAAAATGATACACAAAGCTGGAACGAAGAAATTAAGACCTTGTATTTATTAGGAATTGGTATGGAGGAAACGCTACAGTTTTTATACTTTGAAAAACCTGATTTTGAAACTTTTAAAACCTGGATCAATAGCAAACAAAAAAATAAGAATGTAACAACTGAAGATAGTTCAGATCAAGTGCTCTCAGAACAAGATCTCGAATTTTGGGCAAAAAACGGATATGTTATTATAAAAAATGCCATTTCTGAGGAAGATTGCAAAGGAACACAACAAGCCATTTGGGATTACCTGGAAATGGATCCTGACAAAAAAGAAACTTGGTACAAAAGACATCAGGATCAAAAAGGATTAATGCTCAATTTTTCTGATCATGGAACCTTAAATAAAAACAGGCTTTCGCCAAAGATAAAAAAAGCATATGAACAGCTTTACAATTCATCCCGGATATATAAAACGATAGATAAAGTAAGCTTCAATCCTCCTGAAAATAATGAATTTACTTTTTTAGGAAGTTCGCTTCATTGGGATACCAGTTTAAAACAACCTATGATTTTTGGACTTCAGGGACTACTCTATCTTACTGATTGTGGCACTGATGATGGCGCATTTCATTGTGTTCCGGGTTTTCATAACATTATAAATCATTGGCTCAATAGTCTTGAACCGGATGAAAATCCTAGAGATAAAGCCGTTAAAATGCTGAAACCTGAACCAATATTGGGTAATGCAGGAGATTTTATTATATGGGACAATAGATTACCGCATTGTGCGACACCAAACAAAGGTGAAAAACCAAGAATGGTTCAATACCTTACTTATTTGCCGGATGATTATAATACATCCGGTGAATGGCTTTGATTTTAGTATTTTTTTATTACATTTAAAATTCCTAAAAAACAGCATAATGCAATATGGCATAAGAAATATTTTCTCAAAAATAGTCATCATCATGATGCTGTTTCTTGTATGCCTGCCTTGTACCGCTAAAAGAGAAATTAAACTGGTTTTGGATATTCCGGTAAACGAATTAAAAAACAACCTAAATAGTGATTCGTCTGTTTGCCTTATAACAATAGATAAAAACACTAAAAAGGTTTCAGGTTTACTTCAGGATCACGATGTAAAAACTTATCCTTCTCGTTTCGCTGCTTTTCAGTACATTACTATTACTCTTACAACACCCATAACTTCTATTTGGGAAAAAAAGGCATTCAAAATTATTCCGGTTTATTTATTACATGAACAATATTTGATTTGATTTTTTAATGGTAATCCACATATACTTCAATATTATTTTATTGAGGTTTTTACGTATTTCTTATCCTTAAATTTTAAATCAAAATGAACAATCAAACCTATTTATATGGCGGAATGTTTACCACGGCATTGCGCTGGGTAGCCGGCTGGACTTATTTTTCTGCTTTCTGGAGAAGGCTTATATTAGAGAATAAATTAAATCCTGATGAAGCGGGATATATCGGAGAAAAATTCAATCATTTTCTTCCTAATGCATTGGGTATAAAACCTATTATAGAACATCTTGTTTCTAATCCGGAAAGTCTTTGGTGGGCAATGGTTTTATTTACTGTCATCGAAGGAATTGTTGGGTTACTGTTTCTGTTGGGGCTTTTTACCAGACTAATAAGTATAGGTGTTTTTAGTCTTGCATTAGGTATTTTGCTGGGTTCAGGATGGCTTGGAACTACATGTCTCGACGAATGGCAAATTGGTGTTCTGGGCGTAGCAGCAGGTTTTACGATCTTTATCTCCGGCGGAGGAAAATATTCTCTGGACGAATATTTTATGAGGAAAAACAAATCTTTTACTGCTAAAAAAGGATTCAGATTTCTGGGTTCCGGAGCTTTGCCTGTAAAAGAGCAAACTGCAAGCAGGCTTGTTCTGGCGGGTTCTGTATTTATTCTGGCATTAACCTTATTTACCAATCAATATTTTCATGGAGGCGTTTATGGTAAATTGCATAATCTTTCTGTAAAACCACATGTTACCATCAGCAATGCTTTTATCCAAAATAATACTTTAAGTTTTACTGTTTTCAGAGATCAGGGAGCAGATGTTTATGGTTCATTTCTTATTGGTATTAAATTAAAAGACCAACACGGAAACATCATTTTTGAGCAAAATCAGACACAACTTTCAAATCTGGCAAAAGAACAAATTAAAAACGATTATGTTGCACAAGTAAAACCCGGAAAACACAGTCTGATTTTACCTTTGGGCGCAAAAGCCAGATTAAATTTTAAAATTGCTACGATCAAAAATCCAACAGCTAAATATATTCTGGAACTAATTGATATTAGCGGTGAAAACTGGACACAAGAAGTTACTTTATAGAATTTATCTTACATATATAACTTTAAAATAAAATATTAAAGATGAAACATAAAAAGTGCTAAATAAAAGATTTAGCACTTTTTTGCGTTATACCATCTTTTATTATAATTTGAGTATATCGGTCATTCTGGCTTTTTTTACAACAAGTCAAATGTTGATTTTGAGTCTTTGATACTCTTTAATTTCAACTATAAAGCATACATTAAGAAGTAAAAAGTGAGCTAAAATTTTAAAAATAAAGTTTTTTTTAGTTAACAAAATCATTAACTTGTATAGAAATAGAGACAATATTCAATATTAATATTGTTTCAAACAGGTAGAATTTAATCCTTTTTTAACCTGAAATAACTTTTCTAAAAAACACAAAAAACGTACAAATTATGCGAGTATCAGTCATCCGTAAAAACATAAAATTCACACCAGATTCAAAAAGAGTTGTTGCACGATATTTTATGAATGGCGAAGAACGGACCCAACAAATGGTGGGCAGGATAATGATGCTGGACGAAAAGCAGGTATTAGAAACATTAGAGCAAACGCTTCGTGAATTTGCAAGACGCCATCGAAATATTTCGGCTATATTTTTCAGGCACTGCGAAAAAATCAGAGATGTAATTGAAGCCATGCAAATTGACTATGAAGCCATTTCGCTGGATCGAAAAATGCTGATAGGATCTTATTGCACTATGGAATATGCGATAGAATCTGCTGCCATTTTCAACCCTTCGATTGTAGAAGATTTTGATCAGTCCGGTCTTGAAGCAGGCGAAAAACGCGTAATCATTTCGTTTCGTGCAACCGGAGAAGGTCACATTTCCTCGATAGTTTTTAGAAGAGGTATTCTGGATAAAGACAACAACCTGCAGATAATGAAAATTGGTCATAATATAGATAAGGCCGAGATTGAACATAAAACCTTATTCAATAAAGAGCGTTTTTTATTGAAATTATCTGAAATGCACACGCAGGACAAATATATTGCCCAAATCATGCAGGACTTGCCGGAAGAATTTGAATTTGCCGTATTAAAAAGCATGGTTAGTACAGCCTTAAGTGATCCGTCAATACGTCAGGAAAGAAGAACTGCCCTAGAGGAAATAATCTGGCTGGCTGATTCTTTTTATGATTTGCAATTCAAACACGACTCAGATATTACGGAGCGTGTTATATTTCCGATATCAGAATCTGAAAGCCGCGGTATTGAAGATGCACGATTCGTACGTTTTATTGATGATGATGGTTCAAATCGTGTCATGGCGACTTACACTGCTTACAACGGACACACCATTTTGCCTAAACTAATTTCTACCGAAGATTTTTACACCTTTAGAGTAATGCCGCTTCATGGGATTGGTGCCCAAAATAAAAATCTGGCATTATTTCCTAGAAAAATAAAGGGCAAATATGCCATGCTGGCCAGGATCGATGGTGTAAACAATTATATTATGTACTCTGAAAGGGTTACACAATGGAACAATCCGATACTTTTACAGGAACCTCGTTATACTTGGGAACTGACCCAGATAGGAAACTGCGGATCGCCGCTCTGGACCACAGAAGGCTGGCTTGTAATTACCCACGGTGTAGGTACAATGCGACGTTATTGCATAGGCGCTTCATTATTTGATCTTGATGATCCGTCTAAAGAAATCGGAAGACTTAAAGAACCTTTGCTTTCGCCACTCGAAGATGAGCGTGAAGGATATGTACCCAATGTGGTGTATTCCTGCGGTGCAATTATTCATAACAACAGCCTTATATTGCCTTATGCCGTATCTGATTATTCGTCTACTTATGCCGTTGTAGATATGGTTGAACTGATCGATGCGCTGAAAAAAAGTAAATAAATAAAGTACTAAATAATCGTATAAAGTCTTAAAAAAACTTACTTTTTATCACTTGAATTCTGATAAAAATCTTTAAATTTATGTTCAAAAATCTTATTTTATGAAAAATTACATACTACTATTCGTTTCTGTTTTAACACTTTCTTTTAATTCCTGTACAACAATGAAAGACACTGCAAAAACTGATGATCTCTATAATACAACCTGGGAATTAGAATATATTTCTGGTCCGCGTATTGCTTTTGAAGGCTTGTATCCGGATAAAAAACCTTATATCAAGTTTGATAAAGAGAAAAGTGAAGTTTACGGAAATGCTGGCTGTAATGGTTACAGTGCGCCATTTACCCTAAAAGGAAATTCGCTTACTTTTGGAGAGCAAGGTCCGGCCACTTTGATGTTTTGTGAAGGCGGCGGAGAACAAACTTTTTTACAGATCATTAAAAAAATCGACAGCTACTCTATCAATAAAGACGGGAAACTTAATTTGAATATGAAAGACATCCCAATGATGCGATTTAAAAAAGTAACCAAATAAATAATAAAGTGATATTTTATCAGGATTAAACCCGGCATTCGCGAAGCTTCGAGATTGTCGGGTTTATTTTTAATACACAAATAATTCCCAATAAAGGCAATAAATCTTTTAATTAAATGTTTTATTAAGAGACGTTAATGCCTATTGTTTTAACGACTCATTTGTTTTATTAATATGAAAAAAAGTATGAAAAAAATATTGTTTCTGGTCACTATATTAAGCATCTCGCTACAAGGATATTCGCAAAAAGAACTTAAAGACAAATACAAACCAATTCCGGCTAAAAACTCTGAAATAAAAGAGCCTCTGCCACCAACCGAAACTCCGCCAAACGATCTGCCGCCTGTAAAAGAACCAACCGTTATAAAAATTAGTCCTGACGATCTTTATAAAAATAACAGCCTTTATAAAAAAGAAGCCAATGTTGAAGGCATTTTTTATCGAAGAAATGAATATCTGGGCGCTTTTGTAACCAATACAGCAGTTTCTACAGTTCGTTATCGTGATGCTGCGTTTGTAGATGGCGATAAAATAAGAGTGTTTCTAAATGATAAAGTTATCGAACCGGAAGTAAATCTCGTGGGAGAATTTCAGGGATTTAAAATAACATTGGTTCCCGGAATTAATAAAATCGATTTTGAAGCTTTAAACGAAGGTTCAGCTTCGCCTAATACAGCAGAATTTCAGGTTTATGATGATAAAGGTGCCGTTATAGAAGCCAGCCAATGGAATGTTGGTACGGGATATAAAGCCACTATTATTTTGTATAAAGAATAATTTAAACTTATAAAGCTAAAAACTAAAGTCTAATTCAGATTTGAATTGGACTTTTTTTATACCCGTATTTTATAAAAAAAAACTCCGTCCTGATCAGGGACGGAGTTTAAAGCGAGGATAATTCCTCTTATTGATTTCTGTATTACGTTTCTTCAACTCTTTAAAAAACAACAGATTCCAGAAATTCAATAACTTCTCCATTTGGGCTATATACCAGACTATTGCTAACTGTTACCGATTTTCTATGATCTTTAAGTTCTAAGGTTTCTTTTGCTGATAATGGTTTTGCGCCATTTTTTATTGCTTCATCATATGCTTTTTTGGCATCAATAACTGTAAAACAAATGTGCAAAAGTGCATTTTCGACATAAGGATCACCTTGTTTTCTTTTACGTCCCTGAGTGGGGAAATCAGCATTGTTATCGCATATTTCTATATAACAATCAAATGCTTTATTCTTTAGCATGACACATTTTTCTAAATTGAATTCCGGTAAACTCCAACCGTGTACAATTTCAAAATTAAGTGTTTCGTAAAATTGTACTGTTCTTTCAAAATCCTGTGCTTTAATAGCAAAATGATGAAAACCTATTATATTCTTATTCATTCTGATTCTTTTGTTGTAAAATGTTTATTAGATAAATTAATTAAGATATCGCTCCTCTGGAGCTTTGATAAAAACTAAGCCGGCTAAATTTATTCCAGCCAAAACCATTCCTTTACGTTTTGTTCTATATTTTCCTCTTTTAGAATATTTTCGTATTCATTTGTGGCAATATTATGCTGATAATCTTTTTGCCATTTTTTATGATTTAAAACTACTTGTTGTATGGCATCACAAATAAATAAAAGTTCTTCATTTGTCATTATCGGATGTAAAGATAAACGAACCCATCCCGGTTTATTGGTTTGGTTCTTCTGAAGCAGTTCATTTGTTATTTCTTGTGATTTAATCTTATCAATATCAAACAAATAATGTGCATAAGTACTCGCGCAGGACCATCCGCCACGAACCTGGATTCCGAAACGATCATTTAATAATCTCACTATTAAATTATAATGAATATCATCGATCAAAAAAGAAACACACCCTATTCGATCTGTTTCAAGATCACCTAAAATGGATAAACCCGGAATCTTTTGAAACTCGGCATAACAAAGATCCAGCAATTCTTTTTCTCTTTTATGAATGTTTCCAACTCCCATTTGATCTTTGAGTTTCAGGGATAAAGCTGTTCTTATTACTTGCAAAAAACCAGGAGTTCCGCCATCTTCCCTAACTTCAATATTATCACTGTAATGATATCCTCCCCACGGATTCGTGCTTTTTACATTTCCTCCGCCGGGATTATCAGGAAAATCAGATTTATACAACTTTTCATTAAAAATCAAAATACCACAAGTTCCGGGTCCGCCTAAAAATTTATGTGGCGAAAAGAAAATGGCGTCCAATTGTTCTTCCGGATTTTCCGGATGCATATCGATTTGAACATACGGTGCCGAAGCTGCAAAATCAACAAAGCAATACCCGCCATTTTGATGCATGATTTTAGCCAGTTCATGATACGGCGTTATAATCCCCGTAACATTTGAACAACCTGTAAACGAACCAATTTTCAGGGTTCTGTCTGCGTATTTTTCAAGTGCTTGTACAAGACTTTTAGGATCAACCAGATTATTTTTATCCGGTTGTAAAACCACAACATCGGCATTAGATTCGTACCACGAAACCTGATTAGAATGATGCTCCATATGCGTTATAAAAACTACCGGTTTGTCGTTCTCATTCGTATTATTGGCATGACGCAACCCAATAATGCGCTGCAGTTTTGATAAAGCGGCCGTCATTCCGGTTCCTGTTGCCACTAAAACATCCGATTCATTGGCATTTACATGTTTTTTGATTACTGCTCTTGCATGATTATACGCATAGGTAGAAGCCTTGCCTGTTTCGCTCGAAAAAGAATGCGTATTGGCAATCATTGGACCTATTTTATTGAGCATGATATCTTCTATTGGGACATACAATCTACCGCTCGCAACCCAATCTGCATACAGCAAATTCTGTTCGCCGTAAGCCGATTCGAATATATGATTTACTCCAATTGTATTTTTTCTGAACTTAGAAAAATACTGTTCTAACTGACCTGGTTTCGTTTTCTTATCTGTAGCATTCATTTCCGTATCATTTTTAAGTTAACTTGTTATTTTTGATTGAATCTTTCAAAGAATTCATAGGTGCGAAGTAGCTGATCTATTCTTTGGCGATTATCACCGCTTCTGGTAATTTCATGGCTTGCTCCGGGCTGTCTTACATATTCTACCGGTTTACCAAGCACTTTTAGACTTTTGTAAAGCATTTGACTTTGCGAAACGCCGGTACGATTGTCGTTATCGCCATGAATAATCAAAAACGGAATATTGATATTTTCTACGTAATTTATTGGCGATTCACGCTCCAGAATTGCTTTCGTTTTTTCTTCCCACGGATAACCGCCAAAATATCTTGGAATCATACGCCATACATTTGCTTCTCCAAAAAAAGTTCCAAAATCATAAACCCCACGCTGGCTTGAAGCAGCTCTAAATCGCTGATCGTGGCTAATAATCCACGTGGTTAAATATCCTGCATAAGATCCTCCGGTAATAAATAATCTATTGGTATCTGCCCAGTCTTGTGCAACAGTTTTATCTAATGCAGTAAGTACATCGCTTGCCGGTCCGGTTCCCCAATCGTTGATATTTGATCTCAGGAACTTTTCGCCATATCCTGACGAACCTCTTGGATTACTGTACAATACGCCATATCCCTGAGCACAAAAAAACTGATATTCCAGCCACATACTCACATCACCCGGACCAAACATAGAAGCAGGTCCACCGTGAATTTCAGTCAGTAAAGGATATTTTTTTCCTTGTTCGAAACGAGTGGGTTTCATGATCCAATATTCGATTTCGAGTCCTTTTTCGTTGATAAAAGTTCCTTTTTCAGGAAGACTAATTGCCTTGTTTTGCAACCAGCTTGTATTAAAATCTGAAACTAATCGTGGGGATTTTAGTTTTAAATCTGAAAAATATAACTCAGATGGATTTGCGACAGCAGTTTTGGCAAAAGCTACAATACCATTATTAACATCATAATCTGTTATTCCCTGATCTGGAGAACTTAATATTTCTGCTTTAAGTGTGTGAAGCGGAACGTTTACAAGAACATATCCGCCATTGCTAGATGAAGTAAAATAAAGTTGTTTTTCGTCTTTAGAAAACCTTACATTATTGTTGTTTCGGTCATAATCAATGATTTTACTTTTTGCAGCAGGATTTTCTAAATTAAAGATTTTTAGAACCGGAACAGATAAGGTATTAATGATACTTTCCTGATAGGCCAATTGTTTTCCTGATGGAGAAACTGCGAGAAGCTGAAACACGACGTTTTCTGCGCCAAGCAATTCAGTAACATTTGTTCCGTCTGTATTTATTGTGTAGATTTTGCTTTCCAGAACCCTGTCCGGGTGTCTGTTTTCATTGCTATTTCCGTTAAAAGCAATTTTAGTATTGTTTACGAAATAAGGATTTGAATACGAATAAAATCCTTTTGTAATGGCAGTTTCTTTTGCGTCGGGTTTGGCATCAATTATAAAAATATGCGTAAATCTAAGTTCGCTGCTAAGTCCTGTTTCGGTTTGAAACTGCAGCTTATCCATTACTTTTGCTTTCTTATCTTTTTCGTTAATTTCAAGATAAGCCCTGATCGCTTCAAGATTACCGTTTGGGTCCGCTTTTGTTTTGTTTACTTTCAGGTTTTCATTTGCTGCAAAACCGGGCTTTTCAAAACTCCACAATGGTAATTCTTTCTTTGGGTTTAAAACCGAATCCTTTACCAGTTCATTGAGTAAGATTGATGCCGTAAACAAAAGCTGTTTCCCGTCCGGACTCCATTTTGGGTTTCCAGCACCGTATTTCGAATCGGTAAGCTGAACTGCTTCTCCGCCCTGATTTATATTTAAAAGAAACAATTGCGATTTTCCTTTTACATTTCTTGTAAAAGCAATTTGTTTTCCGTCAGGACTAAAAACCGGAGAAGCGGATCCTTCTTTGCCAAAAGTTAATTGTCTTGGGGCACTTTTATCCGATGTTTTTACAGTCCAAAGCTGTGTATCGTAATCATAATCTAAAGCATTTTCAGGATTTTTGATGATACTTTTTACCGTAAAAACAGCATTTTCTCCGTCTTTGCTTAATTCTACATCACCAACTGTTCTAATTTTTAAAAGATCAGTAACCTGAATAGGTTCTTTTTTTTGCTGACTGAAACAACAGACTGATGCGATCAGCGCTAAAATAATGCAAATTTTATTTTTGATTTTATTCATCTCAGTATTCTTTTAGTTTTTCGTATTCTCTAGTATCAATTTCATGAATTCTTCTCCGGAAACTTCCCCTTTCTTTTTGATAAAATCCTTTGGTGTATTGTCACCAATTTCAAATACCAAGGCTTCTGTTTTATAGGTTTCAAACAAATAACTGAAGAGTGTAAAAGTGGGCGGTTTAAAATACAACGGTTTTATATGTGGCGTATAACCCGGAATTCCGTCTTTGACTTTGTTTAACCAATTGGGAACAAAACCCGGAATATTGCCTTTTAGTTCCGGATCTACGGTATAATAAATATCATCGTGGGTTGAATGAAAATCAATCGAAAACAGGAGTTTATTGGCGTCTTTGATTTCTGCTTTTAAAAAATCACGAACTGCTCTGGTTTCCGGCTGATTAAAGTCATTATAATCCCTGTTTAAATCGATTCCGCCAGAATTATGTCTCCAGAATCCGCCGTCTACTCCATCCGGATTTAGTAACGGAATCACATAAACTTCAAATTTCTTTCTGAACTTTTTTGCCAATGGCGTATCAGCTGTCAACGTTTCAACAAAAGCCTCAAGTGCATAATGTCCGGTAACTTCCGGCGGATGATTGCGTCCTGAAATCAGGATTTTATTTTTGGCAGACGGATTTCCAATACTAAAAACAGGAATTTTACGTCCTTCAGCAGTTAATCCGATAGAAGCTTCGGCGGTATTATTTTTGTTTTTTAATGTTGCTATCCAATCTTTTATATCTTTAGAAGTTTTGAGTTCCTGCGCGGCAATCCAGGTTGTGTCTTTACTCACTTTTACAGTCAAAACATAATTGGAATCTTTTTCTCTCTTTACAAAAGTGCCATTTTCAGAGGCGTTCCATTTTTTACCGTCACTGCTGATTTTCGCATTATAACGGTGTTTTACATTTGGCGGATAATCAAATCTGATCTTAATTTCTTTGTCTGTTTTTGACCAGACTTTAAAAGCATACCACGGACTTCCGTTAATTGGTGTGTTCTCCGGAGTAATCAAAACGCTAAAAGTATTCTCATCAATTTTGACAACGCCGTTTAATCTCGCTCCGGCAAAATCATTCCCAAAAAAAACTTCCTCGCCTGTTTTATCAAAAACCCCTTTCCATTGTTTCTCAACAGGACGCGTTACGGTCGAAACTGCCGTTATGGGTTCTTGTCCTTTAAAGCCGCCTTTTACCTGAGCATTTGTTGTAATGGCAAGTAAAACAGCTGTTGAAAGAATTAATTTCGTTTTCATTTTTATTTTTTTTTATTTATCAAGTTTGTCATTCCGAGGAACGAGGAATCGCATTGGAAATTATACATTAAATATCCTAATCTTTGTTGAGTTGCGAGTGTGATTTCTCGTTTCTCTTAATGACAAACAGTAACTAATTATTTGCGTTCAAAAGCGTTTTAAGCGTTGTTTGAAGTTCTTCGCCACGAAGGTTTCTTGCTACAATAATACCTTTTGAATCTACCAGATAATTGGCCGGAATTGCTCTGACTCCGTAAAGTTTAGCGATTTCGCTGTTCCAGTAAATTAGTTCAGATACTTGTAACCAGTCTAAGTGATCGTCCTGAATTCCTTTTATCCAGTTTTCTTTCTTTTTGTCTAAAGAAACTCCAAATACATTAAAACCTTTATCATGAAATTCTTTATAAGCTGCAACGATATTTGGGTTTTCTTTTCGGCAAGGCGCACACCATGAAGCCCAGAAATCTACTAATGTATATCCTTTAAGGTTTTCTGAAAGTCGAACTGATCTTCCTTCAGGATCTTTAGACACAAAATCCGGTGCTTTTTTACCTACTTGTAAGCCGTTTAAAACTTTTAGCAGTTCCTGAAGTTCTTTTACATAAGTTGTATTCTGCTGGCTTTTATCTAACAGTGCAATGTTTTGCGTAATTTGTTCCGGCGTTAATCTATACGACCAATTTCTATACAACACATATGCAGAAACTATAGAACTGGGGTGTTCTGTTATAAATTTACTTATATCAACATTTTGTGTTTTTCGGTATAAATCAAATAAATCCTGAGATGCAGAACCTTCTACAACAGATGTACTGTAGTATTTTACAGGGCTTAATTTTACGTTAATAGGCGTTTTTTCTAAAAAGATATACAACGGATTATTGGCTGTATTTACACTTATTCCGTACAATTCAGGAAGCTTTACTTTTGTTTTAAAGCTGAATTTTCCGTCGGTTACTTTTACCGAATCTATGGTGGTAAACATCTTATTGTGAAACTTTTGCAGGTAAACATATTTTGCCACAGTATCTGTAACGGTTCCTTTTAGCTGCACATTTGCTTCTTGTGCCTGAGTTGTTGCTGCACTAAGACATAAAACCAGAAATACTATTATTTTTTTCATTTTATTTGATTTTTAAGTTGATTTGAAAATGATGGATTGTTTTGTGTAATACTTGGACTAAGCTGTTGCATTTAGTACAATTTATTCGTTGCCAGTTCTGTATTTGCGGGCGGGAATATATAATTTACATCAGATGGTGTTACTGCCGGCGTTTGCAATTTACTATCGCCTTTTGCAGGAAGCGTCTGAAGATTTCTTAGTAAATCCGGTCCGCGGAAACCTTCTCCTAACAATTCGATTCGGCGTTCTTTCCAGATGGCATCAATTAATAAATTTGGATCTGAAAGTACCGTTGGGGCAAAAACATAAGAAGCATCTGAACGCTGGTGAACCGCTTTTAGCAAATTCGCAGAAAGTGTAAGGTTTCCGGTTTTTGCAGCTGCCTCGGCATAATTCAGTAAAACCTCTGAATATCTGATAACCGGAATGTAATCAAGAAATGGCGATGGTTTTGCATACTTTTTAAAGTATTGTTTTCCGGAAACAGTTCTCGTTAATTCGCGGCGTTTATCAGCAGTTCTCCATTGTGCATCGCCTAAAATACCTGTTGGGTTTAGATAATATTCTAAATTTGTATTGTAGATATAAGCAATAGAAGATTGTCCCGTATAAGAGTCTAAAGAACTCATAGGAATACTAAAAATAGATTCTACAGTACTATAATTTGACGAAAATATAACGGTAATATCCGGTTGTAAAGCATGTTTTACATCGCTTGCCGTGGTCGAAAAAGGAGCTTGTACCTGCGGCGCTAATTTTGCAGCTTCCTCAATTACTTTTGTCCAGTTATTCATAGTAAGATATACTCTTGTTTTTATGGCAATTGCAGTACTTACGTGTGCTCTGGTTGTGTTAAGATCTGTGGTTGCATAACTTTGAGGCAATGCTGTTTCGGCTTCATCTAAATCTTTCAGGATTTGTGCGTAAATCTCAGCGACAGAACTTCTTGCCAAATCATTATTAGCAGGACCGGTTTCTGCTTTTAATCGTAACGGAACTCCTTTTGATGCTCCTGCATCTTTATTATAAGGCTGTCCAAAACTTATAACCAGACTATAATAAGCCAATGCCCGTACTAATTTTGCTTCGCCAATGTATTGCTTTGCTTTTTCCTCTGTAATAACACCTTGATTTACAGCCAGACCTTCGATTAGGATATTGGCATTATTAATAGCTGAATAAGCGGCTGACCACAAATTATTAATATCATTTGATCCTGAACTGTACGAGTTGTTCCAGCTTTCATAACCTGTAAAATTATTTGCCGTTATATTTATAAAATCCTCACCACGCTGATCCTGATATAAAAGGAAACGTCCTCCGTATAAACTCGCACCTTTAAAAGCTTTATAAATTCCGTTTACCAAACCTTCGATTCTTGCCGGAGTTTTAAAAATATCCTTGTCAGAAACGGTGGTTTCCGGAGCGATGTTCAGGTCTTCGTTATTTTCACAAGAGGTAAATAATAGTCCGGAAAGCAGCAATACTGTTGCAATTGATTTTTTATGTGATTTAAAATATGTTTTCATTGTATTTTTTATTAGTTATTAAAAACCGACGTTTAGACCAAATGTGAACGTTCTTCCTTGTCCAACTGAATTTTTTTCGACTCCCATTGAAGTTGTCGAAGCTCCGTTTGAAGATGTTTCCGGATCTGATCCCGTATAAGAGGTAATCAGGAAAAGGTTCGTTGCCTGTGCATAGATTCTAACCGATGATAATTGTGCTTTTTCTAAAATGTTTTTTGGCAGGGAAAAACCAATTGCCAGTTGCTGTAATCTTAAGAAATCTGCTTTTTCTGCATTTTCAGAAATTGCAAAACCGCTTGATCCATTTGAGATAACATCGTTATAAACTAATTTCGGAATATCTGTTACTTGTCCCGGAGTAGTCCAGCGGTTCAAAATTTCTGTTGAGTTGTTATAAAAACGCTGGTCTAAAAGGGTTCCTCTGGTATTATTCATCACTTTATTTCCGCCTGAATAGGTAAAACCAACAGTAAAATCAAATGCTTTGTATTGAAAATTATTCGTTAAACCCCCGTACCAAACCGGCAAAGCATTCCCCAGAACCTGATAATCTGCCACTGTAATGGCCGCCGCAGTTGTTCCGTCCAGATAAGTCCAGTTGCTTTGTCCGGAAGGAACCGCCGCACTATATTGTACTTTTTCGCCATTTTTATTGATGAAAATCCTTCGTCCGTTATCCGGATTTACGCCGCCGCTAACCGCTCCGTAAAGACTTCCCGCAGAATATCCTACTCTGGTAATATTATTGGCTTCTGTTGTAACCTGCGTATAACCTATAATATCTGTATTTCCTTCGGCAAGAGCCGTAACCTTATTTTTTACATGGGTATAATTGAAAGAAGCTTTCCATTGAAA
Source organism: [Flexibacter] sp. ATCC 35103 (assembly GCF_001975985.1). Classification (GTDB taxonomy): domain Bacteria; phylum Bacteroidota; class Bacteroidia; order Flavobacteriales; family Flavobacteriaceae; genus Flavobacterium. The sequence goes on from NZ_MTQF01000001.1 coordinate 212,180, forward strand.
ATCTTCAGAATTGGCTATCGTTGCGCTAAGTCCAAGTTCAACACCTCTATTGTACATTGACCCAACATTTGAAAGAATAGCATCTCCGGGAATTCCTTTTGATGGCGATTGCGGCGTACTTAAAATTAATCCGTTTACGTTGTTATTAAAGTAATCAGCCGTAAATTGCAATCTGTCTTTAAAGAAACCTGCCTCAAGACCGATGTTTGTCTGATCGCTGGTTTCCCATCCCAGATTTTCATTTCCTGCCTGAGAAATTGCCCATGTCGATGCTGAACCATAAATCGAAGCTCCGTAAAGATTTTGTGAAGCATAAGCCGATGAAAGGTTTCCGTTACCAACTCTTCCCCAGCTTCCTTTTAGTTTCAGTGAACTTACATATTCTATAATTGAGCTGTTTTTAAAGAAGGATTCTTCACTTAAAGACCATCCGGCAGATATACCGCCAAAATTTCCGTATTTATTATTTAATCCTAAAGCCGAGTTTCCATCTTTTCTAAAGTTTCCGGTAATAAAATATTTTCCTCCGTAATCATATGATAATCTAAAGAAAGACGAAAGAAAAAGTCTTTCAGATAAACTGTTTCCAGATGATCTGATGGTTCCCCAGGTTCCCTGATAATTTTCAAAAAAAGGATCAGAAACATTGGTTTGATTCGCGCCCCAAGAGGAGTTTTCATATTTTTGAACATCATATCCTGCCAATGCTGCAATATGATGATTAGCACCAAAATGCCTGTCGAAAGAAAAACTGTTTGTAAAATTGTAATTGTTTCTAAGCGCCGCAATATTTGTTGCAGAACCGCCTGTAGCATATGCCGAAGATCCTAAATTAGGACTTAAATAAGTTATATTCTCGGCTCTTAATCTGTCGATTCCGTAGTTACTGTCAAATTTAAATCCTTCAAAAAAGGTAATTGTAGCGTGAACGTTTCCAACAATGTGATCGTTTGAACTGGTATATTTACTGTTTTCAAACAATGCGCCGGGATGCCATAAGGTATTGGTAAACAAGTTATTTCCCGGACTTGCAGTTCCTGTAGCGCTTAAATTATAAGAACCATCTGCATTATAAGCGGCAACGTTTGGAGGCAGTGATAAAGCTAAACGTGCTGCGCCAATCAATAGTAATCCGCTGCTACTTAGTGATCCCGTATTTTGCGCCTGATTAAAAGTATTGTTGTAAGACAGGTTTCCGCCTAATTTTAACCAGCTGTTTACATCATGATCGATATTGAACCTTGCTCCTTTTCTTTCGAATTCATTATCCTTTGTAATTCCTTCTTGTTTAGAATAATTGCTGGAGAAAAAATATCTTGTTCGATCTGTTCCTCCTGAAATACTCAGGTTATGATTTTGAGAAACGGCATCACGATATACCTGATCTTTCCAGCTTGTATTCACTCGTGAACCATCGGCATTAAAAGACGGGAAAAAAAGTGCAGAAGCTACGGCAGCATTATTTTCGTTTCCGCTTAATATTTTACTGTTTAATACGGCTTCATTTTTAATATCTTCGTATTGTGTGTTATTTAAAAGATTTGGCAATCTGGTTGCTCTAGTGATTCCTACCCAGGAATCGTAGGTTACTTTTGCTTTTCCTGCTTTTCCTTTTTTAGTTGTAACCAAAATAACTCCACCCGCAGCACGGGAACCATAAATAGAAGTTGACGCCGCATCTTTCAGGATATCAATAGATTCAATATCAGATGGGTTAATATCTGATAACGGATTATTAGCCACTGAATTTGTTGTGGATACATCGCCTGAATTAACCGGAATTCCGTCAATAACAATTAATGGCGAAGTACTCAGGGAAATCGAATTGACACCACGAATCCTGATTACCGGCGGATCATTTAATACACCGCTTGGTGTAGAAACATTTACTCCTGAGGCTTTACCAATTAACGCCTGCTCAAAACTTTGTACGGGAATATCTTTGATTGTTTTAGAGGTTATTCTGGCGGCTGATCCTGTAAATTCTTTTTTACTCTGAGTTCCGTAACCTACTACCAAAACTTCTTTTAAAGCGGTATTAGAAGGATTAAGCCTAATATCGTTAAACGATGAACTGGCTCTTTTTTCGAGTGTTTCGTAGCCTACATAATTTATGGATATAGTATTGTCTTGCGGAGTTATCGAAAGAGAAAATTTTCCGTTGCCATCACTAATAGTCGATTTACCGCTTTCGGTCGCAATAATCGTAACTCCAGGCAAAGGTTCTCCGGTATCAGAACCTCTTACGGTTCCGCTAATCGTTCGTTCTTGTGCGTGTAACACACCGGAAAGTATGCTAAACAGAAAAATTAAGTTAAGTAAGATTTTTTTCATTTGGTTTGGTTGTTAAAAATTGGACATAGAAATTCCCGGACCATTATTAAATGGCCTGTCAGTAATCAATAAAACTGGGAGTGGTTTAAAAAAGTCTAAGTGTATTGCATTCGGAAAACCTTAAAGTAGTTTTCTTCTCTTAAAAATAAATGATGCTTTTTAGTATTGGCGTGTAATAATAATTCCGTTTTCATTCTAAAAAATAAATGATTTACTAATAATGATCTTATTCAGATTTACTAAAGAAATCTTTCTTATCTGTCCGCCGCAGCGGAAGGATTTAGCACCTTATTTGGCAACAGGTTGCTAAGACATCATTGGGCCTATTCCCTCAGTCTTTCTGGATAAGTTCACGTAGATTTTTTCTACTCTGCAAATATATACATAAATTCTATGTAATTAGTAGAGTTTAAATTTATTTTTTAAATTTTTATTCATTAAGTATCAGATTTACAATTTTAAAAAAGATAATATCAACAATATAACACGCTATTAAAACAAAGATTATCAAACAGTTAAATAAATTTAAAAACTAAAAAAACATTAAGAATATAAACTAAAATTTTATGCTTCTATTTTAAGCAATGGCAAACAAAGCAAAAAAAGATTACAAAAAATATGCCTTTTTTGCCAAATGGGAAGGATGAGTTTCTTCGATTTTTAAATTATAGCCCTTCCCTATTTTATAACTTTAGAAAAAAATATTTATCTTTAAGTTTTTATGAAGGATAATCAAAATGTAATTTCATATTATATAATCATCTTACTTCATGCAGTTTAGAATACGTTCTGGTTTATAATGCCTAACTTAAAGTACATTCAAAATGCAGAAATTTTTTCCCTTCATAATAGTTCTTTTCTGGTGTTCAGCCGCATGGACACAAACAAAATCAACAGACAGTATTACAACATCAAAAGCGGATAAAAATATTGATTTTAATATCCTGCCGTATCTAAATTACAACCGTACTCTCGATTTTATGTTTGGCGTTATCCCAATGATGATGTACAAAATAAACAAAGCAGATACCATTTCGCCTAAATCCTTATCTGGTTTATCCGGCGTTTACACCACCAATAAATCATATTTTATAGCCTCATTCAACAAATGGTATTTCAAGGAAGATTCCTGGCGCGCACAATTATTTTTAGTGACAGGAAACCAGAACGCACAGTTTTATGTAGATGATATCGACATGCCTGATTTTTATGATTATGCAACCAAGTCGAGTATGATAAATTTTAGCCTTCAGCGTAAAGTAATAAAGGCATTATATGCAGGACTGGGATATTCGTATGCTCATTATGACACAAAATACCTGGACAATATAGAACCATCAGCTGTGACGCAAACAAATGGTTTACAATTTAGTATGATGTATGATACGCGTGATGCTGTTTATTATCCTACCAAAGGGGATAAAATTAAATTAAGATGGCTTACTTATCCTACATGGTTTGGAAATGACGCAAATGCCAACAAAATCTTATCAGAATACAATAAATATTTTCCCATGAGAAACGGAACTGATGTATTGGCTGCCCGTTTTTCAGGCAAGTTTGGGTTGGGTAATATTGCTTTTGAACAGCAAACGACAATTGGAGGTGAAGATATAAGAGGATATTCTGAAGGAAAATATCGCGGTGACGGGCTTATGGCTTTACAGGCAGAATACAGATACAATTTTAATAAAAAAATGGGGCTTACAGGCTTTGCAGGTCTTGCTACTATTTACGGTTCTGATACGAGTGATTTCAACTGGGGACTGTATCCCGGAGCCGGTATAGGTTATCGTTACCGAGCATTTAAGCACGAAAAATTTAATATAGGCCTTGATGCAGCCGTAGGCAAAGGCGATTGGGGATTGTATTTCAGGATTGGTGAAGCTTTCTAATCTTATTCGTCTGCGATTATAAGCTGTGATTCTGTAAATTTTCCTGTCATGATATTTCCCATTTCATCTTCCCACTGGGTAATAATATTTTCGATTAACTCTGGCTCAAAATCAGTTACTTTCATGATCTGATTGCCAAATTCCTGTTTTACATTTTGTCCTTTCTTAAACATAATATCTGTTTTTTAAATTAATATAAATTAGCAGCAGTTCATTTCTTAGCTAACATAATAGCAAAATTAATAGTAGTTATAGTCCTGTATTTTATACAATTACAGAATCCTTTTATATTATTAAAATTTGATATTGCTTAAGTTGCATTCTTCAATGTTTCAATTATTTAATTTTTTTTTTGATTCTGAATTTTTGTTTTAAATTTTATAAAATCTGCAGTAGATTGTATAAAGTCGCCGCGCTGTAATCAGATAATTTTACAGGTTCAATAACTTCATTAAAACAGATAAAATTATGACTGATATAGCCCGTCGTTTTTCAGAAAATCCGGCATTCATGCAAACTCATTTAGGTACAAACAATAACGAACCCGAGGCAATAAAGGCTGTTGTGGACGAACTAATTATCAGTCAAATTTAAAACCATGAAAATATTTTACTCTTTTATTGCTGTAACTTTATTTTGCTTTTCTCCTAAAACTCTGGCACAACAAATACAAACTGACCGCCCTAATGAAACCGAAAGCCCAAATACTGTTCTGGCTAAACATTTACAAATAGAAAGCGGTTTTTCGTTTGAACAGGATCACAGTGAGAAAACTTTTGAAATTCCGGAACTTGTATTGCGATACGGAATCATTAAAAATTTTGAAGTTCGTGTAGAAACTGCTTTAAAAATATCTCATGAAGAAGATCGTAATCTTTACGGTATTCAACCTGTTGTAATAGGCGCTAAATATCATATAACAGATCACAAAGGCGCTATTCCGGATATTGGTGTTCTTGCCCGCGTAAGTATTCCGTGGATGGCGGATAATGCCTATCAGGAAAAATATTACAGCCCTGAAATTAGAGTGCTTGCCCAGCATGAACTATCAAAAGTTACGCGCTTGGGATATAATTTAGGCATTCACTGGTTGCCTGATTCTTTACAGCCTGAATATGTTTACACACTTTCTGCGGATCATTCTCTGACTAAAAAAATAAAAGTTTTTGTAGAATCCTATGGTTTTGCAGTACCTCAGCATCATGCAGAAAATACGGTAGATACGGGATTATTATTTATTGTAAATAAAAATATACAATTGGATTTTATAACAGGAACAGGAATTATGCATGCCAATTCAGAAAAATTTGCCGAAGTAGGGTTTTCTGTTCGAATATAATTCTCTATCAATAAATACTTTATAATAAAAAACCTGTAGCAATTGCTACAGGTTTTTTTGACATTAAACAAAGCTTCAGTTAATTATTTAATGCCTTATTTTATTTTGGCATAGCAAATATTTGATTTTGACTATAACCTTTCTTTATTTTTTAATTCTGAATATTTTACAAAGTTAAAGTACTGATTGTTAAATATTTTACATCATTCATTAAAACCTTTACACAATACATACCATCTTATATAGAATTACTTTTTTGGTAAATAAATATAAAATGTCGTTCCTTGTCCGGGTTCGCTGGTAAAGTTAATTGCTCCGTTATGATTTTCTATGATTCGTTTGCATAAAGCAAGACCAATTCCGTTACCGCCATATTGATCGCGCTGGTGCAATCTTTGAAACATATCAAATATTCGATCAGAATAATCACTGTCCATCCCAATACCATTATCAGCAATCGAGATCAGGTGGTATTCTTCAAACGGAATCAACTTACTGTCAGGAACAGAACTATTTGCAGAAAAAATTGTGGCAGAAATACTCACAGATGGCTGTTGTGCATTAAATTTAAGCGCATTATTAACCAGATTATAAAATAACTGACGAAGCTGTGTACTTAATCCTTTAACTTCCGGCAATGGGCTTATATGGATCAGGGCATTTTTTTCTTCAATAACCATGCTCAGGTCATTTAAGGTTTCTGTGATAATTTCGTTAAGATCAACCTGTGTAAGCTGATGTATTTTATTATCTATTCTGGAATAATTTAAAACATCTGAAATCAGATCAGATAATCTTCCGGCTGCAAGACTAATTCTGTCAAAATAATATTGTTTTCGCTGTTCTTCAGATAAATGTTCTCCTGCACGCGATAGCATAATCATAATTTTACGAAGTGGTTCTTGTAAATCATGACTGGCAATAAAGGCAAATTGCTCAAGTTCTTTATTTTTAAACAGTAATTTTGAATTTGCACTTTCTAATTCACGCTGAATCATTTTTAACTCAGAATTATCCTTAAGTGTTTCTACTACTGTTTTTTGAGCATTGATATCAACAAAATAAATAAGCCAGCTATTAAAAGAACCGTCTTCGGTCTTGTTGGGTACAATCGAAATAAGATGCCAGACATACACTGAATCTTTTTTGATCCTGGTTTCTCCAAAAAAGTCAGATCTTGTTCTTTTGGCTTTGCTCCACCCTTCGCCTATTGCTTCCAGATCGTCAGGATGAATAAAATTGCCCAACGCTTTTTTATCAAAAACAGTTAAAGGCAATTGCAAATAATTTTTGAGAGAATCATTGGTTACCAAAACATTATTTCGCTCATTGACAATACATATCAAAACAGGAAGCGTGTTGGCAAGCTGCCTGTATCTGTTCTCGCTTTCGCCCAGTTTTTCTGATAATGCTATAAGCTCAATATTCTTTTTTCTAATCTCGTCATAAGGTGACAAGGGAGGTTCGTATTTAAAATAATCTACTAAACTCTTTATTTTTATATCAGATAAAAGTCCAGGCGCTAATACCGGCTGGCTCAATTTGGTTACAGATTGATTGTTTGCAAATGTATACTCGATATCGCCTGATATTTTTGCAGCATATTCAAACGCTTCAGGACTGCATTTTTTCAGGTCTACAGTATCAGTAAGTATCGCCAGTATTTCTTTTTGGGTTGGTCTGATGACGTTTATGCCAATAACCAAAACCGAGTTTTTCCCTTTGGCAATAGAACATCTGGCCACTTCAGATACGGCTGTCGAAAATCTTGTCTGGGCTGATGATGGCATGCCACACATTTCGGCAATTTTCATTGCTCGCTTATGAGCAAGAATTAAGTCCATTTCGTTATCAAGATTAATTTTTACAATCTCCTTCATAGCACTTAAATTATTTTTCCAACAAGAACTGTTGCATCATCAGTACCTCTGATATTATCTTTATATAAAGATGAAGCGATTACACCCGGATTTTGCTTAATGATCGAAGTAAGATCATTTAAGTTCCATCTGGTGCGCAATCCGTCACTATGCATTACTATAACCTGATGTTTTTCATAAGGTACAACCGTACTGTTTAAGGTACGCGGAATGTTATGTCCTATAATCCCATTATACGGAGTATAGGTTTTATTTTCTAAACCACGATAAATACGGGTATTGATATTGCCCACACCACAAATGTTCCAGCTCTCAGATTTATAATCTACTGTTGCAATTGTAGCCACCAATCCTCTGCTTTTTTTTACTTTATCATGAATTTCTCTAAGGATAGCAGTAGGTTCATGCTCTGTCGTTTGTTTAAATACTTTTATAGCTTGTTGCACAGCTTCATGTGCATTTGCTCCATGACCTAAACCGTCTCCTACAAAAATGTAAAACCCTTTTTTTGAATATTTAATATAATATCCGTCACCGCAAACGCGTTCTCCTGGATAGTTGACACTAACAGCAGAAAAATTGAATCCGCTTGGCATTAATGGGACATTAAAATCTATCTTATCACAAATTTTTATATACTGTACCGTTCCCCAATTTCTCAGGGAATAGATTTGAAAATCGTTACTTAATCTTTTAATAGCACCTAATCCGTGTCCAAGTGTATTGGACGACGAATAACCATCGTTCATAATTTTGTTTACATTATCAATGCCAACTCCTTTATCCAGGCAATAAATTTCAATCTGGTTATGTCCATCAGCGTGGTGTGCCCTGTATAAGAGTTCACCGCCTTGTGCATATTTAATTAAATTAGAAGTTAGTTCAGCAACTATTATATCTGTTTCTGCCGCTCTGTGAGGTGTAAAACCCAGTTGAAGCGCCAAATTATGTATTTCTCGTTTTATAAAAGCAATCAGACTCCGATCGTCGATTTTATAACTCGAAAATGTATTATCCATTTTTCCATTTTGTTATGGTAACAGTTGTTCCGTTTCCCAGTTCTGTTTTAATATCAAACTCATTTACAAGTCTTTTTGTGCCCGGCAAGCCAAGACCCAAACTTTTTCCTGTACTATATCCGTCTTTCATGGCTAATGCAATATCTGGTATTCCAGGGCCATTATCAATAAAAGTAACACGAACACCATTGTCGCGTCCGTTGCTGACAGATTCTATAACGACTTTGCCGCCGCCTCCATATTTCAAAAGGTTACGGACAAGCTCACTTGTAGCAGTAATTAACTTGGTTTGATTTAAGATACTCATTCCAACTTTTACACCATAGTCACGCACGCGGTTACGCAATGGCACCACATCCTGTTCTTTTACGATAAGTATCTCTTCTTTATTATTCGCTGTCGTCGTCATAAGTCTGCTCCTGATTATCGCCATTGTACATTTTTGCGCGAAGCAGATCCATGCCTTTTTCAACATTCAGGGCACTTATAACACCATTTAAGGACAATCCAAGTTCTACAAGAGTAATAGCAACTGCAGGCTGCATTCCTACTACCACTGTTTGGGCATCCATAATTTTAGACATAACGGCAATATTCCCCAGGATACGCCCCATGAACGAATCTATTATAGAAACTGCAGATATATCAATTAATACACCTTTTGAACTGTATTTATTTATAGTATTTATTAAGTCTGATTCCAGGTTTTCTGCCAGTTGGTCATACAAATCTACTTGTATGGTAACCAGCAAAAAATCTCCCATCTTAAGTATAGGAATTCTTTCCATGTTCTAAGTCTTATTGAATTATTTTCTTTTTACCACAGTAAGCTGTAGCATATCAAATGCTGTTTGAAGCGCACTTGCAAGTGATGCTTTTGTGATAATACCGGTAAGATCAATTCCTAAGTGCACAACAGTCTGAGCAATTTCAGGACGAATACCACTAATAATACATTCTGCTCCCATTAATCGTGTAGCACTTACTGTTTTAATCAAATGCTGTGCGACTAAAGAATCTACAGCAGGTACTCCAGAAATATCAAGAATAGCAATAGAACTTCCTGTATCAACTATTTGCTGTAAAAGATTTTCCATTACAACCTGAGTTCTTGAACTATCAAGGGTTCCTATAATTGGTAAAGCAACAACACCGTCCCAAACTCTGATAACCGGAGTCGAAATCTCACTAATTTCGTCAATTTGTCTTGAAATTACATCTTCACGACCTTTCATGTAAGCTTCAAAAGTCATGATAGTCATGTTGTCTATAACAGCACCTAATTGTAAATTAGCATCATAAAGTTTTGCAGAATCAGTTTCTAATTCTGAAAGTATTTGCGAAGCTGCTTCTTTAAACGAAATAAGATATTGAGCATTTTCTCTTGGCGAAAAACCTCTTTTTGCTCTTGAACTAGAAATTCCGATAATTAAATCATGTACTTTCTCGAATTGTTCTGATTCCTGATTGTAGTTGTTTGAGATACTTAAAGCATCTAGTAAAAGAGAGGTAAATTCTTTTGACTCTTCTTCTTCTGTTAAACCGTCTGTGGATCCATTTTCAAGAAGAAGTTGAGACCATATGGTTAGTAATTTGTTTTCGTGCTCTTTTAAGCTGCTTAGGACATTATTTTGCATTTGTTTTAAATTTGGATTTGTATGGAACAATATATATTATGTGTGGATTTATTAAATTTAAAAAAAACGCTTTACACCTATTCAATACTACTTTTGAGGTATTATTTTTCGATTTAAATTATAGCAATCTCAAAATAAACAACTTAGTTTTTTTAATCCTTATTTTAAAAATTAAGCACTTAATGCTTCACTTTTAACAATTAGGTATTCAAAAAAAATATCTCAGATATTCTAAAATGCGTATCAAATGTATATTACACGATAATAATAATTTTATAAAATTATGACTTAATCTTACACTATTAACATGTTAGATTTAACCTAAAAATATTAAAATTAAAAAACCAAATCTACTAATAATTTTCTTGCTAAAAGTAAAAAAACCTGCGAATTAAAAAATTGCAGGTTTTTTTATTATAAAGGCCAAATCCTAAATTGATTTTACTCTTCTGTAGCATCAAAATTAATCGTGTTATAAGCTGCTTCAGTAAGAGTTACGTCAGCTTCTTTTTCTTCGTTTAAAGTCTGAACTAACAATTCTACTGCTTCGTCTTCTCCTAAAGTTTTTGCAAAAGCGGCAAGAGTTCCATAAGTAGCAATTTCATAATGCTCAATTTTTTGAGATGCTGCAATAATTCCGGCATCACGTACTGCTCCAACTTCTGTTTCTTCCATTATACCTTCGCCTTCTTTGATAAGACCTTCCATAGCATCGCATTTTTTTGCTGCTGCTTTTTCTCCAATCGATGCAAAAACCTGTTCTAATCTTGTTACCTGATTCTCTGTAACGGTAAGATGGTCGTTGATAGCATCAATTAAATTTTGAGAAGTTGCATTTTTTGCCATTTTAGGAAGCGCTTTTGTTAAAGCTTTCTCTGCCCAGTAAATATCTTTTAATGAATCTACGAATAAATCTCTTAATCCTTCTGCTGCAGATGATTTTGCTTTTACAACTCCTTTTGGTGTTGTAGTTTTTGATGTACTTGCAGTTTTAGATGCTGTTGTAGTTTTTGATGCAGTCGTTTTAGATGCAGTTGTTGCTTTTTTAGCCGGTGTTTTTGTGTTTGAATCTTTCATGATATTATTTCTTTAAAAATTTATAAGTCAAATGTATAACTGATATTTCTGACAATCTTATAGAATTAAAGTTCAATCTTACATCATTTAAATCATTACAAATCAAACACATAACAAGGCTTTAATTCTATAACAAACCACCATAATTATATAATTTTTAAACAGTGTGCTTCTTTTACATTTGAGTATAATATGAGTATCTACAAGTATTATCCATTTTTTGTTTTATTGCTTTGATTTAATACTACCTTCAAATAAAAATATTTTTAACACAACTCCTTATTATGACAGATTATACAACTACTAAAACACAAAACTTTTTCAGAATCCTTTTAGGGCTCTTTATGATAATGGCTGCAATTGGACATTTTACTTTTCAGCGACAAGATTTTCAGGCACAAGTACCTAACTGGGTTCCTCTTGATAAAGATCTTGTTGTTATACTGTCCGGTATCGTAGAGATCGCTCTGGGACTTGCAATGTTTTTTTTAACAAAACATAAAATACAAACAGGATTGGCATTGGCTCTTTTCTATGTTTTGGTTTTTCCGGGTAATATTGCCCAATATATGAATGGTACAGATGCCTTTGGTCTTGATACAGATCAGGCCAGATTAATCAGACTTGTTTTTCAGCCTGTTTTGATTTTTGTTACCTTATGGTCTACCGGTGCACTTGATTATATTAAAAGAAAATTGGCTCATGAATTATAGACCTGATTCTTTGTTATAAAACAAGAAAGTCCGCATTTCGATTCAATTGAAATGCGGACTTTCTCTTTATAAAAATTCTTTGCCTGACTATTTAAACAATATTTTTTTTAAAGGTTATAAGCCATAAAATACATTCTGATTATTAAAATTTCAATAACTTTGAATTCTAATATGCAGGCAAACCTTAGAGAACATATCGAAAAAATAATACCATTGACAGATGATGAATTTGCCTTTGTGTATTCTCACTTCACAACCAGGAAATTTAAAAAGCATCAATTTCTAATTCAGGAAGGTGATCCTGTAAAATATTCGTACTTTATAATTTCAGGGCTTTTAAAATTGGTTTACACAGATAATAAAGCTAAGGAACATATTGTTTCTTTTGCTTTAGAAGATTGGTGGGAAAGTGATTATTATGCCTTTTTTACCCAAACCGAAGCTACAATGTCATTAGAATGTATAGAAGATACTGAGGTTCTTTGCTGTACACTTGAAGATTATAAAAAACTTTGTGCTGGCCTTCAAAAAATGGAACGCTTTTTTCTGGATAAAGCTACTTTTGGTTTTCTAGGATCACAGCGCCGCATTATATCCTGGCAAACATCAAACTCAAAAGAGCGTTACGAACAGCTTTTAAGACAATATCCGTCACTTATCCAGCGTGTTCCTAAAAGTCTTATCGCTTCATATCTAGGCGTATCCCGTGAAACGCTAAGCAGATTATCTTCCTGATGTGACATACCTCACATTAAATTCGTGAGAAATGTCAAGACTCCATTCCAGCAGTTATTCTCAATTTTGCAGTATAAATTTTTAAACTGTAATCATGAAAAAAACAGCAAAACTTTTAGCATTATTATTATTAATTACGATGCCGATATTGGCACAATCTAAAAAAGTTAAACAAATGGAAAAAAGAGCCATTAATCCCTGGCAATGGCAGGACCAGCGCAGTTATGTACAAGCCGTTGAAGTAAAAAATCCTGAAGGAACACTTTATGTTTCAGGACAAACCGCTATTGATGCAAACGGAGTTTCAAGCAATGAAAATATCGAATCGCAGATTATACTTGCGCTAAAAAACCTGGAACAAGTAATCACAGAATCAGGTTATGAATGCAAAGGAATTGTGAGATTAAATATCTACACAACTAATACCAGCGAACTCTGGCCACATTTTAATATTATCCAGGATTGGGTTGCCAAACACGGCATGAAACAAGCCACTACTTTACTTGAAGTCAAAAGCCTTTTTGAAACTTTAAAAGTAGAATTAGAAGCTACTGTTGTAAAATAAACAGATCTCTTTTATTCGATTTTTTGATTGCTGGATTCTTACACTTTATTTTTTGACAGAGTTTTATTAATACTCATTTGTAATGATGTATTACAGGCATTTTATGCAGAATTTTTAATCTCTTCATCTCCCTAATTTTTTGTCTTTGCTCTTTCCTCTTTAAATCTAAAAGTCCAACAATCAAAAAATTGAATATTTTTTTACCGTAGATTTTTCTTATAAATAATAGTGTATCAATTTGTTAGAACAAAAAATTCTAAAATCTTACAAATATTTTTAATTTTTTGCATTATATTTCAAAACTAAAAAATCCATTATTACGTAATTACATGAAACGATAGTCTTGTAATAAGATAGATTCAATTCACTGTAACGTTTTTGGAAAAATATTGAATTTTATCTTATTCCTGATTATCGTTTATTTTTTATTAAATTAAAGAAAATTAAGTGTGGACAAAATTAATGTACTAAGATTAAAAAAGACTTTGGCTTACCTTGAAAGCAAACAACGGGAATTAAAAAGACATAAAGATAGTGATACCCGAAGTATTGAATCAATGATAAAATATCTTAAAAAAGATATGCTGGAGCAATTTAAATTAACAGATTATGATGTTTATATAAAAGGCGAACTCAATAATACCGAAACCTTTATTCAAAGTGTAAAAAGCATTATCGACAGTAACTCTATTTCATAAACTCACAATCTGTCCATAAACACTACTGTGCTATTTTATTATATTCATCAAATGCCTTATTAGGATCTGCGGTTGCATATTCATTTTCAGGTTCCGGAATAACGTGAATTTTTGAATCACTCAGCGATACTATTGCAGAACAAACATATACGCCAATTTTACCTTCGCTGTATTTATAGTCCAACAACGTTAGTTTGACGATATCATTAATCGAAAGCTCATAATAATTTCCGTAACGAATAATTTTAAAATAGATTTCTTTGTTTTCTACTATTTCGAATTGATTGGTCTGTATGTTTTCGAATACAAAATTATTTTTGACATCTTTTTCATTAAAGCCCCAAGCCCTGAACTGCACAAAACCATTTACAAAATCAATTGAGATATAATAAGCTGTTCCTTCGTCATCACATTCAATGACAAAACCTGTTTTTCCCATTCCTTCGACAGCCAATGTTCCTTCCCAGACAAAATTTTCTGAGGGTTTTTCGAAACAAAAAACTTCGTATCCGCTTCGACAGCCAATGCGCCATTTATTCTCATTTTCTATCTCAAAATTTGCTGACGGATTTCCTAAAATAGGAACCGGAATTGGTAAATTTCTTTGGTGAATGGTTCTTTGATAAAGCGTTCGCCAATGGTGATACGTTTTTAATAATAGTCGGCCATTACTATCAACATCCAACTGTTTTGGCGGCGGAATCACCCGAAGCGTGTTGACATTTCCGCCAACAAAATAAAAATTATAGATCAGATAATAGTCGCCTTCTTTTACAATTCTCGCGGCATAATTACCTTGCGGCATTAATACATTATTATGAAAGGCATGATATTCTCCTTTAAAATCAGGAGAAAACCAATATCGCACTTTTATATCTTCACGAATTGAGCCCAGTAAATAATGCATTCCTTTTATTTCTACCACGCACGGACATTCGATATCATCATATACATAAGCAACATGCAAAGGTTTTTGCAATACAAAACCTTTCTCCCCTCTTTTTGCAACACCAATACAACCTCTTCTATACGTTGGTCCTACAGCACTGCGGGCACAAATAAGTAAATAATCTTCTCCTTCGAATTCATATTTATAAGGATCCCTGAAACTGAGCCATTCGCGCGGGTTGTTATCACGGCTTTCATAATATGGGGCATCACTTCGCAAAGGCAAACCGTATTGATTGTCTTTTGTCCAGTGAATTAAATCCGGAGAAACTGCCCGCCCTACTTTTTGCGTAATTCCTTTGTCCTGACGTTTCAAGCCCGTATAATACATTTCGTAACCTTCTCCTGCTGAGTTTTTACTCACATGCATTGTCCACAACATATCATCATCCCACTCGCCGGGATCGCCTACAAACAAAGCATTTTTTACCCTTTTCCAAGAAAGACCGTCTTTTGATACTGCATGTGCAATATAATCGTGATTGGGAATAATAAGATGAAATAAATGATGAACTCCGTTTTCATCGATAAATACATCTACGTCTCCTATTTCCCAATTGCTAAATCCTGAACCTGAATACATACTAACCTATTTTATTATTTAACATATTGTGTCATTTTTGTCATCCTGAGCAAAGTCGAAGGATCGTAAACAAAATCGCCAATCTTTAATTTCCATATTTCAAGGAATTAAAATCCCTTGCTACAATATGAATCGTTCCTCCGGAACTTATTTATTTTATAATTTTATAATGTTTTAATCCTTCTAAAATACCGGACGAAGCTGAATCTTTGGCCACATAAATACTTTTTGTGGTTTCATAATTGGCTAGTTCTATGCTTCGGTTGCCTACGATGATTCCTTTTATAGAACCTCTGAACATATCGATGTCGTTTCCTGAATCTCCGGCTGCAATGACATTCGATAGCGGAATAGACCATTTGCGGCATAAAAATTTAATAGCATTTCCTTTTGAGGCTCTTTTTGGAATAAAATCAATAAATTCTCCGTGACTTGGTATAATGTTTACTTTATACCATCCTACGCCCAAAACAGCTATTAGTTCATCATAATCGTAATTTTCTTTCTCATAATAGTAAGATATTTTATAAGGATTTTGTGCTTCTTCTTCCTGCATACGCAACCACGGAATCTCTTTTAAGCGATTTACAATATCGTCTCTTTTCCAGCGGCCGGCTAAAAACTTAGCCCAGCCTTTATCTAATATATAGTCCTTTCCGTTTGTATAATAAATTTCAGTACCAACAGAGCAAATAATAAAATCCGGCAACGGAAATTGCTCTTCTTCAATAACTTGTTTAACCAAGGCTAAATTTCGTCCGGATGCCAGGGCAAATGCCATTTTATCTGTTCGGTTGACTAAATGTTCTTTTAATTCTATCAGCCCGGGATTGTTTAATTTTGGTTCTATTAATGTCCCGTCAATATCCGAAACAAATAAATGAGCAACTTTCCTTTTTAACCTTTCGATATTAATATTAGGATAATGCTGCTTTTTTATTCCTGAACCGGATGATGCTGATAAGTTTTCATTTACCAACTCAACATATTGATTAACATGGCTTAACCAGCTATAATGTTTCTGGATATTAATGGCTCCGTTATTCGAGTAATATTTCCATTGGTTTTCATTGGTCAGAATGTTTCGCAATGCTTTTTTGATTTCATTTTCATCCAGCGGATTTACCAGTTCTCCATTCTGGCATGTTGGAATAATTTCAGAAGGACCTCCGTTTTTAGTTACTACAACAGGCAAACCTGAACTTGCAGATTCAATTACGGTTAAACCAAAATTTTCATGCAAAGCCAAATTCACAAAAACACCTCTTTTTTCTGCCGCATAACGATAAATAATAGAAACTTCGTTTTCTACATCATGCTTTTTAGGAATTGCCATTTTTCCGTACAAATCATATTTATCCATTAACAACAACAGATCTGTAAGAACATCTTTTTCTGATTCCGGCATTTTCGAAATATCTTTTCTGATTCCGGCAAAAATCACCAGATTGGCAATACTCTGCAGTTCCTTGTCCTTGCCATAAACCTCGATAAGTGTATGAAGATTTTTATGGCGGTCAGGTCTTGAAAGTGCCAGAATAAAAGGTTTATGCGGATTGATTAAAAATTTAGAAATGGTTTCTGCAACCCAATATTTTCTTTGCTCCTCTTCCATTTGTTTGTCAGAGTCTTGTTCTCTATGATAATAAGGAACAAATTTGCTGGTATCGATTCCAGGAGAAATGGCGTGGTATTTGCCTAAATCAAAGTTTAAATAGGGTTTGTAAGTTTCAATTTCCTGCTCTGTAGAAGTAACTATAAATTCAGATAATTCAAGTGTTTTTTCCTCAGCAGCAATTCTTTGCTTAAACTTAAATTTCTTTTCAATTTCTTCTTCACTTATACCGCTTTCGAGTAGTTTTTTCTTTTTATGAAAACCCAGTGAATGTCCCGTATGCGCAAACGGAATATTTAATATTGTTGATAATTCACTGGCGACATATCCTGCGTCTCCGTAATGCGAGTGAATCCAGTTCGGGAATATATCATGAAGTTTGATATGCTGGACAATTCCGTTTACAAAAGTGTCTAAACCATCCCATAATTGTTCTTTTGGCTTGTACTTTTTTCCTAAAAAAGGAATACGCCTTATGTCTAATTTGTCATTAATGATTTCGATAGGTACAGCATATTCCGGCGAAAGATTGGGATCATCAATTAATCTTGTAAATACATGAACATGTTCTACATCTTCATGTTGTGATAAAAACTCAGCAAGTTCATATACATATTTTGTTTGTCCGCCATTATCAGCATCTCTACCAATCTCCAAACCTGAACCTTTTAGCAGTCCGTGAATGTTGATTAATGAAATTCGTAATTTTGTCATCATTGTACTTTATTTGTTAGAAATTTTAAGGTACGAAAAATCGAGCAGTTGAGCCTAAAATCATACAAAAAATAACAGGATTCTTAACATTTAATAACAAATATGTAAGAATGATAGTCCTGCAGAATCTTTTTTTAACAATTCTCAATATTGTATGATACTCTTTCAAAAGTATTCCCGAATGATTTTTTTTCAATTAAAAAAAAGTACAATAACGATGCTGCAAATCGACCTATTTTGATCTGTAATTGTTACATTTGGGTTTTGGATATTCTAACATTAAATACGGACTTATAGCTCAAAGAACCAGAATATTTTTTCTAAAAAAGGTAAACATTCCTGATTCAAAAAGAAGTTTTGTCAACAAACCATTTCACATTATTTGCTCAGTCCGAAAAAATTGAAGCTAAAATTTCAAAGTCTATTCAAAGCTTATCATAATACTTTTGATTTGTGATTTCAATTCTATTTAAGTTTAAATTTTTATATCGATACTAAATAACAAAACAATTATAATGCAACAGGATTTATTACTAATGGGTGCAAATGCTTTAAGAAAAGCAGCACTAAACGAACAAGCAAAAGAGTATATTCTCTCTAACGAAATTCTATTTAAAACTATTAAGAAAGCGGCAGACCGATATATTGGTGGGGAAACATTAGAAGAAACTATTGTTAAGGTTCAGGACCAAAACAAACAAGGTTTTAAAACCTCTATAGAATTCATGGGCGAAAATACGCTGACTGAAAAAGAAGCTTTTGAGGCATCTCATGAATTTGTTAGAATTGCACAAGAGATTTCAAAACAAAAACTGAACTCGACTTTTTCTCTCGATCTTTCGCACATCGGATTATCATTATCAAAAGATCTGTGTTTAAACAACTTAGATTTGATCTGTAAAGAAGCTAAAAAAGAGAATATTGAAGTAACAATTAGTGCCGAAAATATCGAAGTAACAGATGCTGTTATCGATGTATACAAAACTGCTTCTAAAATGTATGATAACGTTTCTATTACTTTACAGGCCTATTTGCACAGATCGAAAGATGATTTTGAAGATTTGGTCCAGCAAAACGGCAGAATAAGAATCGTAAAAGGAGCTTTTGCTACACCCGAAGGCGTTTCGATTGCCAGAGGTCACGCACTGGATGAACGATATTTATATTATATAGATCAACTGTTTTCAAGAAAACATAAATGTGCTATTGCCACTCACCATGATTTAATTCAGAAAGAAGTTGTCGCACTGATCGAAAACTACAAGCCCAACAAAGATTTATATGAATTTGAAAGTTTGTACGGCATTCAAAATGAGCAATTAAGAATATTAAAAGACCAAGGTTATCCAACAAAAATTTATTTTGTATATGGCAAAGAATGGTATTTGTACCTTTGCAACAGAATTGCCGAATATCCTTTGAATATATTTCAGGCTTTACACGATATTGTCAACTAAGATTCTTATTATCAATACATTCCGATAATATTAATCGCTTTTATAAATTTCAGAAAAACAAAAAATCCTATTTNNAAATAGGATTTTTTGTTTTTCAACTGTAAAAAACAGAAGGTATTTATTCTTCAGGAAGTAAATCATCTAAGTCTGATAACTTATAAAACTTAAGATCATTCTGTTTCATATACTTACAAATAAACTCTAAGGTTTCAATTTTTGTCTGATAATTTTCGGTTACATTTTTTACCGGTTTATGACCGCAAAGAAGTAAAATTTTATGGTGTTTTTTAGCATAATCCAACAATTCTAAAACATACGGAATACTAAAATGAATGTGACTGTTGTCTATATCAAAAGCAAAAACAATTTTCGAATTATTAAAGAAACTATCTTGTTTTTCAGGTGCTTCGCCTCCAAAAGCTCTTCCTCTTATTATTTTAAAATCTTTGGATAATTCTTTATCCAATGCCTGAGATCTTTCGCCATAAGGATAGGCAAATGAGGTAACATTAAATGATAATCTTTTCATAGAAACAATCATAGGATCTATTTCCTGTTTCATATAAGCATCGATTCCATGTTGCTGAACAAACTTAACGGCATTATAATGATGGTATCCATGACCTGCAATTTCATGGCCTTCTTTTTGCATTTCAAGAAGTTTTTTTATTTGTGGAGCTCCAATAGAATCTATTCTGCACACATTAAAAGTAGCTTTCCATCCGTATTTTTTCAAGGCCTGATCCGCTTCATACCATTCATCGACATAAGCATCATCAAATGATAAAAGCACACCCGCTTTATAAGGTTTTGATTCTGGCAGTTGCTTTTTAGTTTCGCAGGAAAAAAAGGTTAAGAACATTAAAAAAAGTATTGCTTTTGTGTAGAATAGCTTCATATAGTACTTGTAGTTAATAGTTTTGGCTCTTAAAAAAATATATTTCTACTTCAAATATATAACATTCCAACACAGCATTTATTCTTGTTTCCGTAATTTTTATATAAACTGTTATTATATTCCTGTATCATTTTTTTGCAATAGCGATTACTTTTTAATTACTTTTATAACGACAAAATTTGACCCAATGCTCTGGGTTTAGACACGATTTTGCAAATGGTAGAAAAATGTACTTTTAGAATAAAATAAAAAAAGTAATCCCATTACAAAATACTGCTAACTACTGCATTACTTACTGTACACTATAAAGTTTTCTATTATAACTCGTTATGAATAAAGTATTATTAGTTGAGGACGATCCCAGAGTAGCTTCTTTTATTACAAGAGGACTTGAGGAACATCTCTATGAAGTCAAAACGATTGCAAAAGGTTTTGAGGCTATAAAAGAAGTTATGGAAAATGACTATAATATCATTATTCTTGATATTATGCTTCCGGATATAACAGGATTTGAAGTTTGCGAAGTGTTAAGAAGCAGAAAAATAATCGTTCCAATATTAATTTTGAGCGCTCTCGATACGCCACACGAGAAAGTAAAAGGTTTACAAGCCGGCGCTGACGATTATTTAGCAAAGCCTTTTTTGTTTGAAGAATTACTGGCCAGAATAAACGCTCAGCTTCGCCGTGCAGAATTCAGTACCGGAATTCTGGATTTTCAGTCCTATGCCGGAATCCAAATTAACATGAAAGAACAAAGCGCCACAAGAGATGGAAAAGAACTTAATTTATCTTCCAGAGAATTAAAGCTTTTGATTTTTTTTATGAAAAACCGCGAAAAGGCATTATCCCGAATCGCTATCGCACAAGCGGTTTGGAATATCGATTTTGATACTACATCAAATACAGTTGATGTCTATATTAATTATTTACGCAACAAAATAGATAAAAATTTCCCTACTCCGCTTATTCATACTATAAAAGGAACAGGATATATGCTCAAACAAAAGAGTTATGAATCTTAAAAACAAATTAGCGGTTAATTCTACTTTGCTGTTTGCTTTTATAGTGGGACTGCTTATGGCGGGTTCTTTCCTTTTTTTCAGAAGTCATATGAAGGACCTTTATTTTGACAATCTGGAAGATCATGCGATGATAACGGCGTTATTTTATTTTGAAAAAGATGAGATAAAAGAAATGAACAGCACTCGTTACAACCAAATTGAACTTCAGTACAAACGAATAAACAACGAATCGATACGGGTTTATGATGCTAAAACCAATAAACTTTATATACACGATCATATTGATTTTGATTTAAGCGAAAAAGACTTAAAAAATATCGCCAAAGAAAAACTGCAAACTTTTACAAGGGGCAAAAGACAATTTGTAGCATTATTTTATAAAGACAATCAGGGTGATTTTATAATTGTAGTTTCAGGAATCGATCGCGCGGGTAACCGACAACTTGAGATTCTTGGATTTATGTTTATTCTGTTTTATCTGGCAGGAATTCCATTAAATTATCTTTTAGGAACATTCCTGGCAAAGCAAACTTTTCGTCCGTTTACAGATGTGATCGAAAAAGTAAACACCATAACTACAGAAAATCTCCATTCCAGATTAGATGTCCCTAATAAAAATGGTAAAGATGAAATTAAAGAACTCGTTACCACTTTTAATTATCTTCTTGAAAGATTAGAAAGCGGCATAATGATCCAGAATAATTTTCTAAAAAATGCGTCGCACGAATTAAAAACTCCGCTTACTATTATTATTGGAGACATCGATGTATCACTCCAGCAGCCCAGAACAAACGAGCAATACGAGCAAATATTAAAATCCCTCAGAAAAGATACGTTACATCTTAAGGCAACTCTCGAAGGACTTTTGGTATTATCAGGACTTGAACTCTCTGAACCTCAGCAAATGGAAATCGTTAGAATCGATGAGATCTTATGGAATGTTCTCGAAAAGAAAGCGATAGAATATCCGGAATCCAAAATCTCTGTAAATCTTGATGCTATTGCTGATCATGAAGATTTACTTTCTGTATCTGCCAATAAACACATGCTTTTTATTGCGCTGTACAATATTGTAGATAATGCTGTAAAATTCTCCTCTCCTAAACCCGTAGAAATATTTGCACTTTCAGACCAAAATAAACTTGTGATTAAAATTTCAGATCATGGTTCCGGAATTTCAGAAAGTGACCAGAAATCTATTTTCGATCTTTTTTACAGGAGCGATAATACACGACATATTCAGGGACAGGGATTAGGTCTTTTTATCACGATGCAAATACTCAAACTTCATCATATTAATCTAATAGTAGATTCTGAACTTGGCAAAGGAACTTCATTTTCTTTAGTGTTTCCTTGAGTTATCGGGAAAAATGGTTAAATGATTTTTTCTCTCGCAGATTCCGCAGATTGAGCAGATCTAATTTTTTTAATTAAGCTCCAGCGGAGCAAAATATCTATAGAGAATATATTATGCTATTTGCATCAAAGCTCCAGCAGAGCGAAATATCTATAGAAAATATATCCGTTATCCGCATCAAAGCTCCAGCGGAGCGAAATATCTATAGAAAATATATCCGTTGTGACATCAAAGCTCCAGCGGAGCGAAATCTATATTATACCTAATTATTAAATATATCGCCCCGATGGGGCTTTTCGAAATATGGAAATTAAATTTCTATAAATATAGCGTCCCGCTGGGACTTATTTCCCCGCAAGCTTAAAGAATTTAATAGAATTAAAGTTATGTCTCTATGTTTTAAATAATAGCTGCTAATTATAAAATAAAAATCTACCCAATCTGCAAGAGCTGTGTGAAAAAAATTCAACACATAGAAATATAGATCGTTATATTCTTCATAAAGATAATTTCAAAAAAATCTAGATTTTCACACATAGCTTTGTCAATGCTGTTATGTGATAATATTAAAATTGAACGTCGTTTTTAAAGCTCCAGCGGAGCGAAATATCTATAGAAAATATATCCGTTGTGACATCAAAGCTCCAGCGGAGCGAAATCTATATTATACCTAATTATTAAATATATCGCCCCGATGGGGCTTTTCGAAATATGGAAATTAAATTTCTATAAATATAGCGTCCCGCTGGGACTTATTTCCCCGCAAGCTTAATGAATTAATAGAATTAAAGCTATGTCTATGTTTTAAATAATAGCTACCAATTATAAAATAAAAATCTGCCTAATCAGCAAGATCTGTGTGAAAAAAATTCAACACATAGAAACATAGATCGTTATATTCTTCATAAAGATAATTTCAAAAAAATCTAGATTTTCACACATAGCTTTGTCAATGCTGTTATGTGGTAATATTAAAAGTGAACGTCGTTTTTAAAGCTCCAGAGGAGCAAAATATCTATAGAAAATATATCCGTTGTGACATCAAAGCTCCAGCGGAGCGAAATCTATATTATGTCTAATTATTAAATAGGTCACCCCGATGGGGCTTTTCGAAATATGGAAATTAAATTTCTATAAATATAGCGTCCCGCTGGGACTTATTTCCCCGCAAGCTTAATGAATTAATAGAATTAAAGCTATGTCTATGTTTTAAATAATAGCTACCAATTATAAAATAAAAATCTGCCTAATCAGCAAGATCTGTGTGAAAAAAATTCAACACATAGAAACATAGATCGTTATATTCTTCATAAAGATAATTTCAAAAAAATCTAGATTTTCACACATAGCTTGGTCAATGCTGTTATGTGATAATATTAAAAGTGAACGTCGTTTTTAAAGCTCCAGAGGAGCAAAATATCTATAGAAAAATATTACGTTATTCGCATCAAGCTCCAGCGGAGCGAAATTTATGTTATATCTAATTATTAAATAGGTCACCCCGATGGTGCTTTTCGAAATATGGAAATTAAATTTCTATAAATATAGCGTCCCGCTGGGACTTATTATCTGAAATCTAAAAGAGTTTAAATAGAAATAAAGCTTATGTTTCTATGTGTTTAACAATAGCCAATTCCACTTTAAGATTATCCGTTTTTTGTGATCGGTAACATTTGCTTAACACTCTAATCTTTTTCTAATCTACTTTAAATCCAGCTTTAATCTACTTGTTTTTAGCTTTTTACTCAAGTAGTTGATTTTAAAGAGCTAATTGATTTCTTATGAAATAACATCTTGATAATCCTTAGTTAACAATGAATTGTTTTATGATTTTAAGTTAACAAAAGCGTTAAATCTGATCGAAACAAACCGAGTTTCTTTGTCAAATAAAAACTAAACAACAATGACAAAACTAAAACTCTTTTTTTCGGCAGTGATGCTTCTCGTAATGGGAAACATTTTTGCCCAAATTACAACCTCATCCTTATCTGCAAAAGTAAATGATGGTACAAGCCCTCTTAACGGAGCTGAGGTTACATTAACACATTTACCTACCAATTCAGTTTACAGAGCGGTAACTGATAAGCAAGGCAGGTTTAGTTTCGAAAATTTAAATGCCGGCGGTCCTTACGAATTAGAAATTAAAAGTCCGGGCGCAAAAGATTACTCTAACGCACAAATACACTTAGCACTTGGCGATAACGATTTGCCAACAATTGTGGTTAGTAAAGCAGACGACAATGTATTAGACGAAGTGGTAATAACAAGTTCTAAACCTTCATCTAAAAATAACGGTACAAGTATTAATGAGAAAAAAATTAATGGTTTACCATTAATCAACAGAGGAATTCAGGATGTTACAAAACTGGTTCCTCAAAGTTCTAACAATTCGTTTGCAGGAACCAATTTTAGATATAATAACGTAACAATTGACGGTTCTATCAACAATGATGCAATTGGTTTTAGCCCGTCTTTAGGAGGACAATCCGGAACATCAGGAATGCCGGGAAGCAGTACACGTTCAAACTCTATAAGTTTAGATGCAATACAGGATATTCAGGTTTATATCGCTCCTTATGATATTAAATTAGGTAACTTTTTAGGAGGAAGTGTAAATGCAGTAACCCGCAGCGGTACAAATGAAGTAACAGGATCTATTTACAGTTATGGCAGAAGTGCTGCTATCACAGGTCCTAATAATGCCGGCGATGGTTCTAAAATGCCAAGTTCTTTTGGTGATTATCAAGTTGGTTTCAGATTAGGTTTACCAATCATCAAAGATAAATTGTTCTTTTTTACCAATATGGAATATGCAGAGCGAACAGATCCTTTGTTTTATAATGCAGGACAAACAGATTCTAACGGAAAATTAACTTCGTTAGTTGATAACGCCACTGCTGAACAAATTTCAAACTTCGTAAAAACAAACTACGGATTTGATCCGGGAAGTTATGGTGCATACAACAACTTTGCAAAGAGCCAGAAATTCTTCAATAAATTAGATTGGAAAATTAATGACAAACATTCCCTTTCGTTAAGAAACAATACCGTTATATCTCAAGCTTCAAACTTAGAGCGCGATGCAGCAAATTTCAGGTTTTCAAGCATGGATTTTACTCAGAAAAACCAATCTGTTAGTACGGTTTTAGAATTAAAAAGCCATTTTAACAGCCAATGGTCCAACTCCTTTATTGCAAGTTATTCAGCCATTAAAGATTATCGTGATCCAAAATCAGGAAATGCTATGTTTCCTCAAGCAGAAATTGGCTATAACGGAGGAACAATTTTCTTAGGAAACGATCGTGAGGCAACTGTTTTTAATATGAAACAAAACACAGCCGAAATTACAGACAACCTTACTTACAAAACAGGAAACCATACTTTGTTGTTTGGTACGCACAACGAATTCTATGATATTAATTACGGATTTGTAAACGCCCTTAACGGAAGAGTTTCATACAAATCCCTGGCAGATTTTTACAGCAAAACTCCTACCCGCGTTCGTGGAACATATCCTTTTGACGGTTCTACTAGAGATGAGATTTTTAATAATCCATATGCTAAATTCAAAGTAAATCTTTATAGCGTTTATGTACAGGACGAAATTAGAATTGGCAACAAATTAAAAGTTACTCCGGGTGTCAGAGTTGATTATACAGATTTGCCAAATAAACCAAAATTAAGCCCGCAGGTTCAAAATTCTCCAGCTGACCCAAATTACGGAACAACATATAATTATACTCCGTTAAATCAAATTAGCAACAACTTTTTTACTACTGCATTAGTTTCTCCAAGAGTAGGATTTACGTATAATGTAGACGAAGATAAAACGCTTGTTTTAAGAGGCGGATCCGGAGTATTTACAGGCAGAATTCCGTTTGCATGGTTAGGATATGCGTATTATAATGATGGTGTAGGTTACGGAAGTTATGATAAAAACAACCTTACTCCTGCTCAGGTTGCAGCAGCTGGTGATCCTTTAGCAAACAACGGTTTAAACGGATATCACGATGCAACGCCAAAAGTTCAGGCAGATTTAGTAGACAATAAATTTAAAATGCCGGCAGTTTTAAGAAACTCATTGGCTATCGATAAAATTATAGACGGATATAAATTTACAACAGAAGGTATTTATACAAAAGTAATTCGTGATCTTGAATTTCAACAAGTAAATAAACTGGATAACCCAACTTATTTCTCTTATGACACGAATCACCAAATGCCAATTTATGCTGCAAACATTAATCCGGCTTTCTCAAATGCTTACTTGCTTTCTAACACAAGCAAAGGTTACAGATACAGTATTACTGAGATGATCTCAAAAACATATGATTTTGGTGTAAACTTTATGGTGGCATATACTTATGGAGATTCTCGTGACGTTACAAACGGAATTCGTAACTCTATGGAAAGTAACTTCCAGATGAACCAGTCCCTGACACCTAATGATCCTCAATTGGCAACTTCTAACTTTAATATCAAACACAGAATTGTTTCTAATGTAGGATATGCAGTAAAATTAGCTGATAACAATACTTTCTCTGCTAATGTATATTTTAATGCCCAATCAGGAAATCCGTTTTCATGGGGATTTGTAAACTCTACAATTGCAGGAACAGGACAAGCAGCAGGTTTGGCATACATTTTTAAAGATGCAGCAGAAGCAGCTAAATATATTGGAGTAAATGCTGCAGGTGTACCATCAGCTACAGCAGCTCAGCAAGTTGCAGATTACGAAGCTTTTATTAATGGAAATGATTATTTAAAAAGCAGAAGAGGAACATTTACACAAAGAAATGGCGATACGACTCCATGGAATATTCAGGCAGATTTGAAATTAATGGATGAAATCAAAGTTACAAAAGTAGGTACATTTCAAGTTTCATTTAGTATGGCAAATATTGGAAACCTTATCAACAAAGATTGGGGAAGAAGTTACTCTGTTCCAAACACTTACAATTCAACAGCAAACCTTGGTTTAACAAAATCAGGAAACTTAGGCGGAGTTGCTACTGGCGACCCAACATATACTTTCCAGAAACCAACGGCTACACCTTATACGATAGATCAATTAGCATCAAGATTTCAAGGACAGCTTGGTGTTAGGTATTCGTTCTAAAGATTGTGTTTTTATTTTTTTATTATCCCCCAGTTTCATGCGGTTTGAAACTGGGGGATTTTTCATGAATTTTACTCCGGAATCTTTCTGATATCACAAAAAAAAGATACCATTTATGATATCTCTCTTTTTGCGACTATTCAATTTTTATTGATTTGATTTCTATTTTATTATACTGGGCAATAGATTTTGGTTTGCTCCAGTATTCTATAATCGTCTTGATTACCTGCTTGAACTTATCATAGTCAAAAGGCTTCACAAAATAGCTGTGAGTAGGCAGCGAATAAGGATCGATTACAAAACTCTGCTCAAATAGTGTTGTAAAAAACAAATACGGACAGTTAAACATCGTTCCTACCCCATTGTCAGGATTTGTTTCCATAACCTTGTAATTCATAACATTCAACAATACAATATCAGAGAAAACCAAAAAAGGTTTTATTTTGTTGCGCAACATATAACTGCAAGCTGCTTCGGCAGTATTAAAATATATAATCGAGTTGGTGTAATTTAACTCCATAAAAACCTCAATAAATAATTTACGGTCTTCCTGCTTATTCTCGATTACTACTATAGGTCCTTTTTTATTCATAGTAATAAGTTTAAATTCTTATTTAAATGGGCGATAATTACACGCACAAATTCTATGTAAATATTTTAAAATAAGCTCAAAAAAACTTACAAAATCCTTTGTTCAAATTATATAATTTTCATTCTGACAGTTTTCACCTTCACTTTACTTAATATGCTGAAAATTATATAATTACTGCGTATAATCGTATAATTAAAAAACTATGGGTTGCTAGTAATTTTGGATTAACCTTTTAGTATTCAACAAAATGAAATAAAAGGAAATTTATATACATATTAATTTAACATCTAACATTATGAACACTTCAAACCACAAAAACAGCAGTACTTCAAGTACAAAATCAACAGATAAAAAAACAGGTACTTCAAAAAGTACTACAAAATCTGCTGATACTAAAAAGTCTCCAATGACTAAAAAGTAAAAACCTTTAAATCATTATAATATGATAATAGGAAATAGTGAGAATTACGGTCGGGATGACCGTAATTTTTATCATTCAGAAGATGATATCCGTCAGAATCCTGATAAACAAGAAAACGGCCTTTATGCTGTAAGTCACAATAACGACGAAAGTTATGTCGATGAATATCAAAAAAGAAACGATGAAGAGTATGAAGACGATGAGGAAATCTTTAATCAGACTGAAGATGAAAATCAGGATGATTTAGATCAAAATTTCTCTAATGCTCTTGACAGGGAAAACGAAGATGATGAATATTCTGATGATGATCTCGATGAAGACGATGAAGACCTTGATGAAAGCGATTTAGATGATGATCTTATAGAAGATTATGATGAAAATGATCGTGATCCTGAAAGTTTTGCTACAGATAACCTGAAGCAGGATGAACTGGATCAGGAATACGACATTGATCAGGATCTTGAAGAAAAAGATCCTGTAAATAATCCCAGAAAATTTTAAGCAGTATGCTTTAAAAATAAACCATTCGCGACGAATGGTTTATTTTATTTTACCCAATTACAGACTACAATTTGAATTTGCAAATTATCAATGTATAAATCAACTTACCATGGATATTTATATTTTTTTACAATTAATAATAGTTTCGATCGCAGCCACATCGGCCATGACATTATTTAGCTATGCAGCATCAGCAAGCTTTCGGGAATTGTATAAAGAACCCGTTTTACTGACATTTATGCTAACCAGACTTCATCTGGAATTAGCTCCTCAGACAAAATCAATATTAGCCTGGTTACTTCATTATTTTATAGGCTTTCTATTCGTGCTGGCGTATCATTTTTTATGGGTCAGGGATATTTTACCCATTTCATTTCTAAGCGCCTTTTTACTGGGATTTATAAGTGGGGTCATTGGCATTCTGGGCTGGATAATTATGTTTAAGCTGAGTGATCATAAACCTGAAATTGATTTTAAAGGATATTATTTTCAGCTGCTGCTTGCACACATCATTTTCGGTTTTATTGCAACCGCAGTTTACTCCCTTTCAATAACGATATTAATATTAGCAAAATCATATGTCACTGTCTAAATACAATCAAAAAAGAGATTTTAAACAAACCAAAGAACCTAAAGGTAAAGTCGAGAAATCAGCAAGCGAATTGATTTTTGTAGTTCAAAAACATGCCGCTTCCCATTTGCATTATGATTTCAGGCTCGAGATGAACGGCGTTCTTAAAAGCTGGGCAATCCCGAAAGGTCCGTCGATGAATCCTGATGATAAACGGCTGGCGATGATGGTAGAAGATCATCCCTACAGTTATAAGGATTTTGAAGGAACAATTCCTGCCGGAAATTACGGTGCCGGAAATGTTATCGTTTGGGATAATGGTACGTATACACCAGATGAAAAAACGACAAATCCCGAAAAAACATTAGTAGCTGATCTTAAAAAAGGGCATTTAAGTTTTATTCTAAAAGGAAAAAAACTCAAAGGAGAATTCTCTTTAATAAAACTCAAAGGAAAACAGGAAAATGCCTGGTTACTTATTAAAAAAAGTGATCCGCATGCTTCTGAAAATGATGTATTGAATAAAAACAAATCGGTACTTTCTGAGAGAACATTAGAAGAACTCGAAAAGAATTCAAAAAAATTAAATGAAGATATCAGCGAAAAGAAAAGCGTAAAAAAAGAAAGCATTTCAACAAAAGAGAAGCATTCATCTCAAAAACCAGCAGTTTTTATCAAACCCATGCTGGCCACGATACGAGAAAAAGCATTTGATGATGCTCAATGGATTTTCGAAAACAAATATGATGGTTACAGGGCAATAGCTGTAATTAATCCTGATGATGTACAATTATTTAGCCGAAATGAATTGTCGTTTAATCTAAATTTTAAACCCGTTGCAGATGAATTACATAAAATAGATCATATTGCGGTTTTAGACGGCGAAATTGTTGTTGAAGATGAAAACGGAAAAGCCAATTTTCAGTTGCTTCAGAATTATCTAAAAACAGGCTTGGGTACTTTGAAATATTATGTTTTTGATTTACTGAATTTAGATGGAAATCTAATTACGGATTTATCTCTGCTGGAAAGAAAAGAATTGCTTAAAATCTTGTTTAATAAATATGATTTCAAAAACATTTTTTACTCGGAACATACCGTCGAAAAAGGTCTTAATCAATTTGAGCTTTCGATAAAAAGCAAAGGCGAAGGTATAATTGCAAAAAAAGCAGACAGCACTTATATATCTAATAAAAGAAGTAATGACTGGCTTAAAATTAAAACTTCGAATGCAGAAGAAGCTATAATTATTGGAATTACGGAACCTAAGAAATCCAGAAAATATTTTGGCGCCATTTTACTGGGGCAATATTATGGAAAAAGACTTGAGTTTATTGGAAAATGCGGAACAGGTTTTACAGATTCTACGCTTAAGGAATTGTATACAAGCTTAAAACCTTATTTTGTAAATGAATCTCCGCTTAACGAAAAAATTGCGCTAAAAGATGAAATTCAATGGGTTAAACCTAAATTAGTCTGCCAGGTTAAATTCTCAGAATGGACCAATGACAAACATTTGAGACATCCTGTGTATTTGGGATTACGAATTGATAAAAAACCAAATGAGGTTTTTGTGCCTTCGAACATTAAATCAGATGTTAAACCGGAAACGAAATTAAAAGAAGATACAATGAAAGAAAAACCAACTCAAAAAACAGAAAACGATTATGATTTAAAAATAGGAAAAACCACTTTGCATCTTACCAATCAAAACAAAATTTATTTTCCTGATGATGGTATTACCAAAGGAGAAATTGTGCAATATTACAACGAAGTGGCTGATTTGATCCTTCCGTATCTCAAAGATCGTCCGCAATCTATGAATCGCTTTCCTAACGGAATTGAAGGTTCGAGTTTTTACCAAAAAGATGTCGATGTAGATAAAGTGCCAACGTGGTTAAAAACAGAAAAAGTTTTTTCTGAATCGAATGAAGAATTTCTCGATTATTTGCTTTGCAATGATAAAGCGACGTTACTTTATATGGCAAATTTAGGCTGTATCGAAATGAATCCGTGGAATTCTACTATAAAACACATCGAAAATCCGGATTGGCTTGTTATAGATATCGATCCTGAAAAAGATAATTTTGAAGAAGTGGTAAAAACCGCTTTAATGGTAAAAGAAGTTCTGGATGAACTGGAAACCGAATGTTACTGCAAAACTTCGGGCGCAACCGGATTGCATGTATATATTCCGCTTGCAGCGCAATATGACTATGATTCTATTAAAATTTTAGGAGAATTACTGGCAACAGAAATACAATCGCGTTTGCCAAAAACAACTTCTCTCGAGCGAAGTATCAAGAAAAGAAACCATAAAATATATATCGACTATTTACAAAACCGACGCGGACAAACGCTCGCAGCGCCTTATTCTGTAAGACCAAAACCGGGAGCAACAGTCTCAACACCATTAGAATGGAGCGAAGTAAACCTGCAACTGCATCCTTCACAGTTTACGATTAAAAATGTGATGAAACGCTTTGAGAAAAAAGGGGATTTATGGAAACCTGTTTTAGGAAAAGGTGCCAATATTAAAAAGATACTACACAAACTCGAAAATAGAAATCCTCCTGATTAAGAGGATTTCTTTTTTTCCAGACTTGCTTTTAGCATTGCCATTAAATCATCGTTTTGTTTATGAACGACTTTTAATTTTGGCGCAGTTTGTTTTTTGCCTTTTGCTTTGTTTTTTATAATTTGCAAAAGCTTGGCGGTATATTCGTCTTTATAAGCGCTGATATCAAATTTTTCTGTAAGCTGATCGATTAATTTTTCGGCCATATCCATTTCCTTGGTGGCTTTTTTTGAAGCTGCAGGAAGTTTTAAGTCAGATGTATCCCTGATTTCCTGTTCAAACCTGATTCTGTTTAATAAAATCACGTTTTTATAAGGTTTTAAAATCGCCAGACTTTCTTTGTTGCGCAAAACAAAACTCGTTACCCCTACTTTACCGGATGCTTCAAGCGCATCACGAAGCAAAGCATATGCATTCATGGCACCTTTATCAGGCTCAAGATAATACGGTTGTTCGTAGTAAATACTATTGATTTCGCTTTCTAAAGCAAAACTCTGAATATTGATAGTCTTTGTTTTTTCGGCATCGGCAGCTTCAAAATCAGCATCTTCCAGAATGACATATTTATCATCGATTTTGTAGCCTTTTACAATATTGGCATAAGCAACTTCTTTGCCTGTATTTTCATTTACCCTTTTGAATTTAATGTTGGCATGATCCTTTTCATCCAGCATATCCATATCGATACTGCTTTCCTGCACGGCAGAAAATATTTTAATGGGAATATTAATTAACCCAAAACTAATTGATCCTGTCCATATTGCTCTCATAACCTTATTTTATAAAATTGAATTTCCTTCGACCCATTTCAGGGCTTTATTGAAAGCTAATTTTTTAAAACCACGTAATTCACCGGTACTGTTAAATGTAAATCCGTCATTAAAATTAATTTCTTCAGAGTCAGAAACAATAGCAACCCTGTTCCAGTTGTCAAATTGCTGTAATCCCAGAACGGCATCCTGAAACCATACATTTTCAGTAAAATTCTGAACATCAGTATCCAGCGCAAACAAAAAATTAATTTCATTTGATTGTTTCGATAATCCTTCTAATTCAGGCAAAATGACGCTTTTAAAATCATCTGTTGTAACCTGACCAAGTGCTCTAAAAGCAATTAAATTATTTGCTGTTTCTATTTTATGTATCATAATGATTATAGTTTGTTTTGTTCTTCTAATATTTTCTTTTACAGAGGGTTAAAATTAATTCACAACCTGTCAGAAAATCTTACACGATTATGGGCAGAGATTACAAAACTTCAATAATGTATTTATCAGTTAAAAACAGTGCAAGATTTTTTCACGCAGATATAGCAGATTAAAGCAGATTTTATTTAAATAATAATCCGCGGGAATCTGCATAAATCTCATTTTAAATCTGCGTGAAACTTTTATTTAAAAAAACACTCCGAAATAAAACTTCATAAAAAAAGCTCCAAATCAAAATGACCGGAGCTTATAATTAACTTAAAAAAATTATTTCTTTGCAGTAGCTGCTTCTTCAATAATACGCAATACTTCTGTTGGGTGCGAAAGCATTACTACGTGACTTGCTTCGATTTCTGTAGTTTTAGAGTGCGCTCTTTTTGCCATAAATCTTTCTAATTCCGGGCTTATTGCTTTATCGCTTTTTGCCAGAATATACCAGCTTGGTTTTGTTTTCCAGGCAGGTTCGCCACTTTTGTCAGCAAATACACCTTGCGCTGCAGGAGTTTGGGTTGCATGAATCAGGTTTTGGTCTTTTTCTTTAAGATCTTGTGCAAAAACGGTTTTTACTCCTTCTTTAGACAAGTACATAAAACCATCAACCGGTTCCAGATAATTACTTAAAGTCACTGCAGGACCTTGCGCAGATAATGATGGAAGTGTTTCTCCTAAATCAGGAACCAAAGCTGCTACAAAAACCAAACCTTTTACTTTAGGATCGTTTCCGGCTTGTGTAATGACAAAACCTCCCCAGGAATGCCCTACTAAAATCACATTTCCTTTTGCCTGGGCAATGGCTCTTTTGGTAGCCGCAACATCATCTGCTAATGAAGTAATCGGGTTTTGAACTGAAATTACCGGATATCCTTTTGCCTGCAAAGCGACAATCTGGTTCGTGAAAGAAGATCCGTCTGCCCAGATTCCGTGAACAAAAATGATAGTTGGTTTATTAGAAACTGTTTCTTGTGAATACATTTTAATAGTACTAAAAGAGACCAAAAGTGCGAAAGCTAAAATTTTAATTGTTTTCATTTTTATAATATTTAGTGTTTAATACACTGCAAATGAACAACTGTTTACCGCATGAAATCAAAGAAAACTGTGCGAAAGGGAAAAAATGAACTTAAAAGGGAATAAAAAGAGGGGAACAGAAATTGGCTTAATTTAAAAAATAATAATTCGTAAAATTTTAATCTCTAATTTGAAATTTTTGCTGCTTTTTTTGCCTTAAAAATAATTGCATCCAACCCATTATTATTAATTAAATTTGGCTGTCGAATACAAAACTTTCACATGAAAAAAGACAAGCTTTATCTT
This sequence comes from [Flexibacter] sp. ATCC 35103, assembly GCF_001975985.1. Lineage (GTDB taxonomy): Bacteria > Bacteroidota > Bacteroidia > Flavobacteriales > Flavobacteriaceae > Flavobacterium. The sequence continues at coordinate 246,970 of NZ_MTQF01000001.1, forward strand.
TTTACTTTTTTATCCTTACTCGTTGTCGTTTATATCTGCGGCTATTTTAGCATGAACTATCTCGTGGGTTTAAGTACAGAGCAATTTTTGAAAATACAAATCGAATCCAGTAAAAGAGAAGCCAAAGAAATGGCAAACCTTATTTCGTATCAGGCAGAACAAAACAAAGACAAACAAGTTATCATCAATAACGTTCAGAAAAGTATTGAGAAAACCGATACCCAAACCGGTTTTATCTGTATGTTCGACCAGAATGGCAAAGAGATTTGTCATCCTGATCCGGCAAGAATTGGCGCCATGACATTGCCTAATGAATCTTATATTTCGAAAACACATAACGAAGTAAACTCAGAAGACTTTTATACTTATTTAAAAAACAAAACAGAAGGTGGCGGCGTTCGGAATTTTAATAATCCTGAGATCGATTCTGAAATTATATATCTCTATCCGGTTAAAAACACAGATTGGATTATCGCCTCGCATGCCAATCTGCAAAGTATCAACAAACAGGTTCAGGATTTAAAATTCTACTTTATCATCGTTTATATCAGTACAGGAGCTTTGATTGTTTTACTTTCTTTTTTTATGATCCGACTTTTTGGAAGCCGTTATGAGAGAAAACTGGAACAGAAAAACGAAACACTCTTTAATGAAGTATTAAGTCTTTCGAAACTGAATTATGACCTGACCAGTTACAAATCGAAATTAGAATCGAACGAGCAATTAAAAAATACGGATGTCTCTGCTCCTGCTTTAAATAAAAAACGGATTTTAACGAACCTGAAAAACGAAATCGTCACACTCGAAATAGAACAAATCGCCTATATCTACATGGAAAACACGATCACTTACGTGAAAGATATAAACGGGAAAATATCAACCAGCAATAATAGTCTGGAAGAAATATACAGTGAACTAGACAACACGATCTTTTTTAGGGCAAACAGACAATTTATTCTGGCTATAAAATCAATCGACAAGATTTTAAAATACGGCAACAACCAACTCAAAATTGAAGTCATACCAAAATCTGCCATCGATGTAATTATCAGTAAAAACAAAGCCGCCGAATTTAAAGCGTGGTTGAATAAATAGAAAAAATGTAGATCATTTTTTCGCTTAAAAACACAATACACTATGCGGTAATATTATAAGTGAAACGCCTTTTTTGAGCAATCCTAAAAGCTATGTTTCTATGTGTTTAAAACCTCACAGAGATTAAGCAAAACCCACTACCCTTTCCTGCCGTAAAGCAAAATCCTCTTAAATGAATAAATCGCCGGAAGCTTTGGGAAATGCGCTGCAATTCGCTCTTTGTAAATCTGGATAAAAAGTGCTTTCTGCTCGCCTTCTAAACGTTCTATGTACGGAATCAAAGCTGAACCCGAAATAAAATTGTAAAGCTTTTCGTGATCGTTCGCGATTATAGGATATACTTTTTGCAGGATCTGCAGTTCTTCGAGTCCGCCATCAAAGAGAATTTGTGCATAATTGTCGATACTTAAAACCGGGGAATCTCTTTTGTAACCTTTGAGATAAGATTTAAAAGGTTCTTCATCAACCAAATCTGCCAGTATTTTATTGAGTATATTTTCCGGCTGAACAGGCATTTGAACTGCAAATTGTCCTTTTGGGTTAACCAGTTTTATCAATTCTGTAAACAACGTTTCATGATCGTTCGACCATTGCAAAGCGGCGTTACTAAAAATTAAATCCCATTTTTCGCCAGATGCTATTGTTTCTTCTGTAGTTGCTTTTCTAAAATGCAAATTATCTGTTTCTAAAGCCTTTGATTGTTCCAGCATTTCTACCGAAGAATCAACGCCCAGAAAATCTGCATCTTTAAATTTATCAGCCAAAATAGCTGTTTGTTCGCCCGTTCCGCAACCCAAATCAATTGCTTTCATTCCGTTTATTGGCTCAATAAATTCGGCCAAATCATAAAATGGCTGATAACGAATATTTTTAAACTTATTATATATTTCAGGATTCCAAGGCATTTGTCTCTATTTATATTTTATTTTGATCTGATAAAAGTTCTGGATCAAAGCAAAATTGGGTTAATATGACTAAGATACAAAATTATTATGGGTTTTATTTGGAGCTTTATCCAGCCATTCGCTTTATCTTTTTCTTGCTAAAGAAGCAAGAAAAAGGATAATTTATTGAATTTCTTATCTGATTTTAAATTAGTTTGATCAGGATATTTTTTTGCTTTTAACCATTTCATGTCTCAAAAATCGTACTTTTGTTTAGCAGAAAATGGTGATTATACCAAATGATTTTGCTTGTATCGTACCCGGCAAAATATGTTTTTTATATATTGCCTGTTATTACCCTTAATATTATCTTTGAATTATGAGCACACTAACAAAACAAAATCATATAGGGCGAAAAATTAGCCGTATTCGTGAACTTCGTGATATGAAACAAGAAGCTTTGGCACAGGCTTTAGGAACAAACCAGCAAACGATATCTGCTCTGGAAAACAGCGAAACCATAGACGATGATAAACTTGTAGATGTAGCAAAAGCTTTGGGAGTAAGTGTTGAAGCGATTAAGAATTTTTCTGATGAAGGCATAATTAATTATTTCAATAGCTTTAATAACTTTAATGATAATACTTCTGCAACCTTCAATAATCATTGTACATTCAATCCTTTAGATAAGTTGGTTGAATCTTACGAAGAAAATAAAAAACTTTACGAACGTTTAGTTCAGGCTGAAAAAGACAAAGTTGAATTTTTACAAAATATAATAAACAATAAATAATACTTTGTAAAAAACATATATAAAAGAAAAAAGAGACTTGTAGGTCTCTTTTTTTATGCGGGATTTGTTTGATATAGTTTGTTGGGATGGATTGTAAACGTGGGTTTTCGGGTTCATAATCTGTCTATATATTTAGCTCACATTTAAATATTTATCAATGGCAGAATAAGCAATGTGTTTACTCTTCTTAATCTGTTTTTTAAAAGAATCTGTTCCAAATTCTTTACAACAGCGTTTGATATAACTGTGATAATTAGCTTGTTTTTTATTATTTCGTTCAGTAAATTTAAATTCGTAAAATCCTCTTTCATTTAAAATAAGATTATATCTCATTTTCTTATTTACCTTTTTTTCAGTCAAATCTCCATCTTTAAATTTTACTGGTAAATTATAAATTTTTCTAACTTGATTTATAAAAATCGCCTTCTTTGTATGGGGATTCACTTCAAGTAAGTTTAAAGTTCTTTTACTCTTTCTTTTAACAGTTGAAATAATCTTTCTATAATATTTTGCAAGATTTGTAGATTTTATACCAGTATGATAACCCCTAAATTCAAAACCTAAATAAGACATAGCTGATGAAATCTCCTTCCCATCTTTTAAAACTCTAAAACATTCTAGTCTTTCGCTATTTTTATAATTTACATTTCGAAAAAGAAATTTCTCAGTTTTATCTGTACTAATTTTTATTTTATATTTTTTAATTAAGTCATGAATGTCTTTTTCAATTTCATCGCAGAGACCTTTTTCACACACAATAAATATATCATCTGAATATCTTCTATAATAAACATTTTTAAGTTTTACCCAACGATTAACAATGTCTAAATCGAAATCAAAAAGATAGAGATTAGCTAGTACAGCACTAATAGGTAAACCTTGTGGAATTCCTTCTTTGACGGTTTTACCATTATCCAATTTTTTCGAGAATGGATTTGAATAAATAGGTAATTTCCCTTCCTTTATATATTCTCTGAAATCTTCATTTGATTCGAAAAAACATCTAAATCCTTTTGTTTTACGAATGTTAGCTAGTTTACTTTCGTCGTAAGGTGCTTTTTTACCATTTTTCTTTTTTTTTATTCTTAAATCATCTAATAAAACATATTTAAAATTTGTACATGCTTTGAAAACATTATAATGATCTTTAGGTAAATTATCGGTTTCTAAAATCTTTATCCATTGTGTTTTTAAAATTTTATGATCTAAAGTAGAAAAGAAACTTTTTAAATCGATTGCTAAAACAGCAACTTCTTCATTATTTTGTGTTCTATTTTTAATTTCTTCAAAACATTCCTTTGCAAAATGAATATTAGACTTACCTATACCTGAACTTTCAGATGTCTCAATTTTTCTATATGCTATTACTGCATCATCTTGTAAAGGTTCTCTTTTTAATAAATATTCATATTTATCCCTTAATATACTTGCATAATATCCATATACTAAAGCATCTGTATGACTTGCATAATGTAATGGTCTATCTTTTGAATTCCTAACAGGATGAAAAGTTTTTATGCGATAATGCGTATGCTTTCTCTCACCAGTGGTGAATTTTTCAAAATTCCCTTTTTTAAATTTTCTATCGGAAAGTATAGTATGGATTAAAGGATAAAAAGCATAGCTTTCAATATACTTTTTGTTAGTAATTTTTTTTTCGGTTTTATACCAATTATTTCCTAATTCTAATGATGGAGATAAGTGTACATATCCTTTTTCTTTTAGCCAGCTTGGTTTATTATCCATAATTAAAAATTAAAAAAGAATCTGCGAGAAGCAATAGCGCAAATAATTACATACCTCATAAATATGAGTTGGATCGGTACCCAATTACTGAGTCATTGGTGTTGCGAATAAATATAAAAGAACAATTATGAAATCAACTATATTAATACTACCTTTAATGAAATCATGCATTACACATGATGTATTTGGCATATTTATTGATGTTATTACTCTTCTATTACAGGCGGGTTTATTATTAGTAAACAGCCCGAAATTTAATAAATCTTTCTTCCTCAAATATCTTAATATATAAGAGTAAAACAGAAGAAAATTCTGTTTTATGATCCACTCAGCTGTAATTTACTCTTCACGCAGATTCTATTCAAATTTAACATTAAAATTCATATATTCGTTATCTTAACTATAAAAAAGATAATATGTCTGAAATTAAACTAGGAGATTTAATCTCATTTAAAACACATCCATTTGTAAAAAAATTAACTAATGTTAAAATTTCAGCTTATGCTGATTATACTTCGCCAATTTTAGTAGTTAAAGAAATAAAAGAAAAAACATTTGATAAAGTAACTGGAACTGATGTCGGACAACAATTACATTGTATCTATTATAATTCAAAAGATGGTAAATTTTTAGATAAATGGATTAACAGTAATTTAGTTAACAAAATTTTTTTTTCCATAATAGATAATAAATTTCTTTATGAATTTAATTTTCAAAAAAAAACAGAAGAGAATAATAAAGATCTTTCTGTTAAAAATTACGAGAGTCTAATCAAAGAAAATTATTTAAATAAAAAGGTAGTTCTAAAAAGTGTTGATGTTGAATTATATAAAAAAAAAATAAATCGTACTGCTGAAAATGGAGAATTAGTAGAAACAAATCATTTAGAATTTTTGCCTCCTATAATGACAGTAATTGGATATAAAATTGAAGACATTAAAAATAAGTTTTGTGAAAAAACAGGTGTAGCCTTAAAACCCCAAATTGAATTAAAATGCAAGTGGTATAATTCAAACTCTAAATCCTTTTCAGAATCTTCATTCCCGCATGAGATATTATATCTAGTTAAAGATATACAAGATTTATTTTTAGAAAGAGATTTATTATCCGATATAGCTGAATCGATTGAAGAAAATGCCTTCTTTAATTTACCTTTAAGTAATACTTTTCTTTTAGAAGGAAATATAAATATAGCTATAACCCATACTATAGGACATTCGGAATCAACTATCTACAAACATTATTTTTATCAGATGAATTATTTTGACTATATATCGCAAAATAAAGCTGTAATTACTATTGATAGTGACTTCTCGAAAAAAACTGAAAACAGTATTTTTGGAAGAAAATATCCTGACTATCACAATGGATTTAGATTAAAAATAACTGATTGTAAATTTAATATTGATGCATACTATTTAATTGTTTACAGAGACACATATAAAAATATTACTAAGCGAATTGTAAAAATCACTGGTTTATATATGTATGTTAAAGATTTCAATGAATTTAAAGATACTTACACAAACTTAAGGTCTTGGACTCTTGATCACAATCCTTCTTTTATTAATTATAATTATCATGATGATGGTAATATATTTATTCATGTTGACGGTGAAATAATTCCTGATAATACCTTACCAAAAACAATTTTTGAAGATCAAAATGTTGAAATAATATTAAAAACAAATTGCCTTTTAAGAAAAGGAAAAATTCGTAATTTCAAAATCAGTAATATATTAGAAGTACGAGAAATAATTAATGGAAATTTTCTTTTTGAAGAATTATTCTAAAAAAACATTCTAGATAGCTTGATTTTATAAATCTGAGCTATTTAGAATTGTTAATTCATAATGCCATAAATTAATTTGTATATGATTTTGTAAGCAATAATAAATATCACCAATTCCCTAAGTTTACGGAAACCCATAATCCATTAAACTAAATTTAATGGATTATAATAACTAAATAAAATCCAACAATACGGGTTTTAAAAGAAACTCGAAAAACAGAATTAAACCATTATTTTTGTTCCACTAAAAGCGTTTAGAAACTCTAAAATGGAAAAAGCGATATCTACGGTTTATTTTTACATTCCCAGGCAAGTTACTTTACTTGATTTGAGTGGCGTTTTGCAGGTATTTCAGGAAGCGATACTTTTAGGATTCGAATATAAGTTGCAGTTTATCAGTAGTCAATCATCTGTAATTTGTTCTTCGGGATTAGAATTGGCATCCCTTACTCACTTTTCTAAAACGAAACCGCAGAAAGAGGATATTATTTTTATTTCGGGATTTAGCACGCACCAAATCGATTTGAATCATGAAGATCCTTCTTTTTTTGAATGGCTTCAGGAAGTAAATGCGAATCAAATCACGATTTGCAGTATTTGTTCCGGAGCGTTTCTTTTGGCGAAAGCCGGACTTTTAGATCACAAACAATCTACAACGCACTGGAAACTGGTTGATAAACTCCAGAAAGATTTTCCGCTTACGCAAACGCAAAGCAATACTTTGTTCTCACAATCCGGAAATATTTATACCAGTGCCGGAATCACAACCGGAATCGATCTCGCTTTGCATATTATTGAAGAACGCCACGGCAAACAAACTGCCGCTGTAATTGCAAAAGAATTGGTGGTCTATAAACGACGAAACGGAAATGACGAACAAGAAAGTGTTTATTTGCAAAACAGAAACCATCATGACGAAAAAATTCATATTGTTCAGGACTGGATTATTTCGAATATCGATAAAACGTCGACAATTGATTTTCTTGCTGATTTAATACATATTGGTCCCAGAAACCTGACTCGCATTTTCAAGAAACAAACCGGAATTACAATCGCCGAATATCGAACAAAACTAAGAATCGAAAAAGCCAAAAGCCTACTCACTAATACTGATTATAAAATAGAACATATCGCACATTTATGCGGTTACAAAACCTCTAAACAATTGCGCATTGTTCTCGAAAACCATCTGGATGCTTTGCCTACAACAATAAAAAACAGATTGTCTTAAAACGACTATTGTTTGTCCTTTTTTGATTGGGAATACAAAAGTAAATTTGCGTCTAACAATCTAATTTATAAAAAGATGAAGCTTAGAGACCAAAATACTGCCTTGCTTTTAATTGACGTTCAAAAAGGTTTTAATGAAGAGGATTATTGGGGCGGAAATCGAAATAATAAAAATGCCGAAACGAAAATGTACCAGATTCTCGAACAATGGAGAAAGGTTAAACTGCCTGTTTTTCATATTGTTCACAGTTCTGTGCATCCGGATTCGAGATTGCACAATTCAAATCCCGGATTCGAAATAAAAGACGAAGTAAAACCTATTATTGGCGAACCTGTGATTACAAAAAATGTCAACAGCGCATTTATAGGAACGGATCTAAAAGAGCAATTAGACGCATTGGGAATTCAGAAACTGGTTATTGTGGGTCTTACCACCAATCATTGCGTTTCTACGACCACCAGAATGGCGGGAAATTTTGGGTTTGACGTTTATTTAATTGCTGATGCAACTGCAACCTTTGACCGAATTGGAATCAACGGCGAAAAATATGATTCTGAACTTGTGCATCAAATATCGCTTGCGAGTTTGCATAACGAGTTTGCAGAAGTTATGAATACGCAAACGCTGCTTGAATTAGTTTAAAACCAAAAAAATCCTCTAAATAAGATTATTTAGAGGATTTTAGTTTTTGTAATTTTATTTAGGATAAAACTTAAATTACGGTAAATTCAAATCTTTAAATCCGGAAACTTCGGTAGAAACTTCTCCTAACCAGCCTCCATCAGCGTTGTTAGAGTTGTATACTTTTATAAAATTAATACCTTTAAGTTTCACTGATTCTCCTTTTGCATTTACAGCCCAGCTAAGATCAATTTGTCCTCTTACATCAGCATTTGCCCAGTTGTCTGTGTATCCCCAATCATAAGCAGGATTTGCCCAATTGCTTCCTGTTCCAGATTTATCATAGATATTCGATTTAAGAAAAGTTCCTTTAAAAGTGATGGTATTTGCCCCTTTCCACATTGGGTAATACGTTTGTTTATGATACGTATTTTTAGCAATATAACCGCTTTGTCCCTGATTATCTGTCCAGCGAATGTAGTTACGCTCATTTGCATTTGCCGGTTCTGCATCTGGTTTATAATACGTTATTTCGTAGTTTTTGATCGTTGTTGCTTTTCCATGTTCTGATCCCGCAATTTCGAACCATTCATCATCCGCTTTTCCGTTACCGTTTGCATCGTATGAAACCATTACAATTCCAGGTTCTGACCAATCTGCAAAAGCGTTTCCTAAAACCACAAAATCATTACCTTCTTTGTTGATAATCGTATGGTCAAAACCAAATTGCACATAACCGCCAAATCCTCCAAGACTTACCATGCTTCCTGATGTTAAAGCTGTTTCGGCTTTTACGCGCATTGTTTCGTCAGTATCTGCAGCTGTTGCAGCCGGTAATGAATTTGTAAATTGTCCCGGTGCCGGAAGAAAGTCAAATACCTGCGTGATTCTGTTCAGGTACGTTTTATCTGTTACCACAACAGTAAACGTTTTTGTGTTTTCTCCTACTCCGTTTTTTGCTTTAAACTCAACATTATAAGTTCCCGGCGTTGCAAACACAGAAAATAAATCTGTCGTTGTACCCGCTTCTTCTTTGTTAATGAACCATTTGTAAGTCGCTCCCGCAGCATTTGTTAATTGAGGCTGAACTCTGAACCACTGCATTTTATCGATCGTAAAACCACCTGTTGGTATTGCAATTGCAATTTCTGGCGCACTGGCAACAATACTAATCGTACGGCCATCAGCAAAAGTAAAAGTCATAATACCATTTGCTATTGCTACAGCGGTAATTTCTGCAGCATCTTTTCCTTTTTGGCCAGAAGCCGATATTCCGCTGTCTACATCGTTTATAATCCAGTTTCCGTTGCTTCCAATAGCGATTTTTGGAGTATCACCTTTTGCTCCGTCGGCTCCGTTTGCGCCATTTTGACCGTTACTTCCGTTTTCGCCGTTTGCTCCTTTATCACCTTTTGCAGGATTTCCGGTATCAACGCCATCGATCCACCAATTGCCATTTTCTCCAATTTTTATAAATGACGAAGTATTGCGAACAGAAAGTTTCGTCCCGTCGCTCATTGTAATAACGTAGCTGCCATCTTTTGTTTCATAACCTGTTACATATAGGCGTTTATTAAGTACATCAAGCAAGTTTTCGTATTGTGCCATTCGGTTTTTCAAGTCGTTGACATCATTTTTCAGGTCATTAATATCATCTTTATAACAGGCTGACAAAAGCAGGACAACCGACAATACAAGTAAAATTTTCTTCATTTTAGAATTTTTAAGGGTTAATTAGTTTTGATTATTTTTCTGTTTAAAAGGCATAATGCAACTACTCAGATTACAATCATTTGTAATCTGATGCATAAATGCCGATATTAAAAAATCTGACTCTTTAATAACTCCATAAAAGGCTTTTCTATAAAACAAGGTATCATACACGAATGCAGCAGAAAATAATGCTTACATATGCGCACAACAAAATACCCTATTTATTAAATAGCGATTTAAGGAAAATTAAAATCAAATGTTAATTTGATAACTGTATTGTTTCAAAACTCTGGTCCACGAAAGTTTGAAATTATTTGCATTGGCAGGTCTCCTGACTTATTCCCATTTTGATCGGCCTTCCCACATTTTAAAATGCAGTGGCAAAAGATTAGATTGTAATACTTTAAAGTATTTAAATCTGCCAAAATGTTGCATGGAACTTACAGTAACGGGCTTGCTCAGGATTTGCACCTGATTCCCTCTTCGTTGACTACATTCGAAAAAATGCAGCCAAACCATTGCGGGGCAAATGTAAAACAACAAAGACTTTAAAAAAAATCAAAAACTTGTTTTATTGACCTATATCAAACTTTTGCGTTTGAAACAACTTTAGATTTGTCGCTTATTAATTTCAAAAGCATTTAGAATAAAATGATCAGCACACTAACATATCCACTAGAAAAATTTGGTTTAACCAGCTTAGAACGTGTAGAAAACGCACTAAGACATTTACAAAACGGAAAAGGAATTTTATTAACCGATGATGAAAACCGCGAAAACGAAGGCGACTTGATTTTTTCTGCGCAACATATAAGTGTTTCCAATATGGCAATGATGATACGCGAATGCAGCGGAATTGTTTGCCTTTGCCTGACGAACGAAAAAGCAGATGAGCTCGAATTGCCGTATATGGTCAAAGAAAATACAAGCAGTTTCCAAACGCCATTTACCATTACAATCGAAGCAAAAAATGGCGTTACAACCGGAGTTTCGGCAGCAGATCGAATTACGACTATCAAAACGGCATCAGCAGTAAATGCAAAAGCATCTGACTTGGCAAGACCGGGACATATTTTTCCGTTACGTGCCAAAAATAATGGTGTTCTGGAACGCAACGGACATACAGAAGGCAGCGTTGATTTAATGAAATTAGCCGGTTTAAAACCCGAAGCTGTTTTATGTGAGTTAATGAATGAAGACGGCAGTATGGCTAAACTTGACAAAATCATTAGCTTTGCAGAACAACAGGATTTGGTAGTATTGTCTATAGAAGATATTATTTATTACCGCAAATTTGTGAGAGATTATAAATAGCAAATGATATACGAGCAACTTGGTGATTATATAAAAAATCGTATTGAGGTTTCTGATGAAAACCTCAATACGATTTTATCTTATTTTAAGCCTTTAAAACACGATAAAAACGAATTATTGGTTTCGGCTGGACAAACCAGTCAGAATACTTATTTTGTGGGTAAAGGCTGTTTAAGGATTTATTATATTAATGAAGAAGGAAAAGATGTAACCCGATATATTGCTTTCGAAAACCAGATTGCTACAGCATTGGTGAGTTTTATTACTAAAGAACCTTCGGCAGAATACATTCAGGTGATCGAAAAATCGGAACTTTTGTATATTAGTCACGAAGATTTTAATCACTTACTGCAAACCATTCCGGAATGGATGCAGTTTTATTGTCGCTATTTAGAAAGGGCTTATGTCAATAATACCAACAGACTCATGTCGTTTACCACAATGGATGCCTTAGAACGATATCAGTTATTACTCAAAATAAATCCAACTATTGTAAAGCGTTTGCCTAATAAAATTGTGGCTTCGTATATTAATGTCTCACAGGAAACGTTGAGCAGATTAAAATCTAAAGTTTGAGTTTAAATCAAACTTAATTCAAGCGAATCAAAAGTTGGAATGTGCCTTTAGGCACTCAATATTGGTAGAAAAGAGAATAAGAGCAAATACAGCGTGCCGTAGGTACGCAATAGTTAGTTTGATTGCGTACCTACGGCACGCAAAATTTATTTGAAGATAATTTTTACCAATATTATGTGCCTAATGCACGAATTTCAAACTTTCAACTCTCGATAATTAAATTCAGAATATTTTTAATGAAACAATGTTGCATTTATAAATAAGAATTTTATATTTGCAACAACATTGCATTATCAATGTCAATTCATCAGAATGAAAAAGAAATTTAAATTCCTTAATATCTTTATGCCGCTAATAGTAGTATTTGCTATACTATTTCCGGTGCTGCATTCATATGAACACATACAAAGTCATAATGTTTCGCACAAAAGTATAAAACAGGTTCACCATTCTGATAAAAGCGAATTTAAAATACTGGATCATTCAAACGAAGAATGTGCCATTTGTCATTTTAAATTTAGCGCCGTTGGAACTTTTTCTTTCGAAACTTTTCAATTCTATAAAAACAGTACACTAATTCATTCTGTACATTTTTACTCAAAATCACTTTCTGAGTTTTTCAAAGGTTCCTTATTTTCCCTTAGAGCACCTCCAATTTTCTAAAACCATAAAAGTAAATCAATTCAATTTTGGCTTGATGTGTATTTATATGTTTTAGATTGAATAATGTCGAAAAAGCAATTCGTTTTTTCCAGATTCTTTACTATTTATTTTTCTCGCAATTATAGTCTGAAAAACAGCTTTTTCTTTTTGTGATCCTGAAAGTTTTTCCCTTTTCGGAATAAAACTATTGTGCTCAAAATCAGATCAAAAAGCTTTAGTATTATACATTATCTTCTATCGCTATTAATTTCAATATCAACAAATTGAACCTTGCCGAATGCCGTTTCTAATCGGTTAGTATTTTACTTTTTACATTTTACAACTTTCAGTATTTACTTTCTAAAAATCGATAAAAGAAAATCTCTTTTACGTCCTGTTGCTATGGCGTAAAGTCAACATTCTTTTTCTTTTTCCTGTGAAGAAGATTCCTGTTCCGTAACTCAATTTTTATACATACGAACCTTTAAAATCAAACAAAATGAAAAGAACCAACTTTCTCGTCGCTGTTTTTATATGCGTCATTGTGCTTGCATCTTGCAGCAGTGACAATAACGACATCGACACGGAATATCCGGTAATAGATATCTCGGCAGCAAACGTATTTCCTATACAATGCAGTGAAATTACACGAGGACAAAAAATAACGTTCAGGGCAAAATTCACAGATAATACTGCTTTAGGATCCTACAGTCTGGACATTCACCACAATTTTGACCATCATACACACAGCACCGAAGTGAATAATTGTACATCAGATCCTGTCAAAAAACCTGTGAATCCGTTGTTGTACATTAATTCGGTTATGATTGCAAGCGGACAAAAAAGTTACGAAGCGGTTCAGGAAATTACTATTCCTGCAGATATTGATCCGGGTGATTATCATTTTATGATTCGCTTAACAGATAAAGAAGGCTGGCAAACGATTAAAGGTTTAAGTATTAAAATTTTATAGTTGATTTGATGAACAAAAACAAATCGAATCGATTACGGATTTTTTGTCTGTTACTATCTTGTTTTGCTATAATTACAAAAGTTTCGGCACAATCTGATGCAAAAGAATTGCAGGAAGTAGTGATTAAAGAGGACTATGAAAAACGTCGTAAAAAAGAAGAATCTCTTAATATAGAAACCGTCAACAGTAGTTTTATCCAGCGGAATCTTGGCGGAAGCCTGATGCAATCGCTGCAAAGACTTCCGGGAGTTAAAACTATTTCTATAGGTTCTGGAGGTTCAAAGCCTTTAATTAGAGGATTGAGTTTTAATCAGGTTATTGTTGTAGAAAATGGTATCAAACACGAAGGTCAGCAATGGGGCGCAGATCATGGTCTTGAAATCGATCAATATGCTGTAAATCGTGTAGAAATTATCAAAGGCCCGGCTTCGTTTATGTACGGATCTGATGCAATTGGCGGCGCAATCAATATAAAACCAGTGCCTTTTCCTGCTCAAAATATTTTAGGCGGAAGCCTTGATTTTACAGGCAAAAGCAATAACGAGCAATATGGAGGATCATTTAATTTATTTGGTCGAAATAAAAAATGGTTTTTCGATTCCAGAATTACCGCTATGGAATACGGCGATTATCGTGTTCCCACAAATATTGTACAGGTTTACAATTACGCCGTTCCGTTATACAAAAATCATTTGCGCAATACCGCAGGAAAAGAACTGGATTTGCATGGAAGTTTGGGTTATATTACAGATCGGTTTAAATCGGTTTTTTATGTAAGTTCTGTTTACACCAAAAGTGGCTTTTTTGCCAATGCGCATGGACTTGAACCCAGAAATGTAGATACAGGACTTCATGATAAATCAAGTCGTGATATTCTGATGCCTTTTCAGGAAGTTACGCATACTAAAATTAGCAATACAACGTCATTTTCTTTAGGAAATCATACACTGGAAACACAATTGGGTTTTCAGAAAAACTTCCGTCGTGAATGGAGCCATTATGTCAATCATGGTTATATGCCGCCTGTTTATCCTGACGATATGTATGCACCACAAGATTTAGAAAGACAGTACGATAAAGAAGTTTTTTCAGTAGCGGTTAAAGATGTGTTTTCAATAGGTCAGCATCAATTTACTGCAGGTTTAAATACTGAGCAACAGCAAAATGCAATTAATGGCTGGAGTTTTTTGATTCCTGCTTTTAAACAATCGAACGCCGGATTATTTGTGTATGATAAATTTCAGCTCAATGATTTATGGTTACTTCATGGCGCAATTCGGCTGGATCATGGTCGAATCGAAATGAAACAATATACAGATTGGTTTCAAAGCGAAATCACAGAAAACGGACAAACGACACAACAATACTTAAAACGATCTGAAGAACTTACCAGAACATTCGATAGTTTCAACTGGTCAGCGGGCGTAAATTATACTCCGGGACAATGGTCGCTTAAAGCCAATATGGGGACGAGTTTTAGAATGCCAATTGCCAAAGAACTGGCTTCAAACGGGGTGAATTACCATTATTTCAGGTTCGAAAAAGGAGATCCAAATTTAGCAGCAGAACGTTCGTATCAATTAGATCTGGGTATCGATTGGCAGCAAAATAAATGGTTTGTGCAACTGAGTCCGTTTTTTAATTATTTCCCCAATTATATTTACCTCAATCCCACTTCGCAACATGATATTTATTACGGCGCAGGCAATCAGGTATTTGAATACGAGCAAAGTAAAGTCATGCGTTATGGCGGCGAACTGCAAACGCGTTATCAGTTTCTGAAGAATTTAAGCGGTGAGATTCTGGCTGAATATCTGTATTCGGAACAATTATCAGGAAGCAAAAAGGGTTATACACTCCCCTTTTCTCCGCCTGCTTCGGTTTTATTTGGTTTAACCTATAATCCGGAAATAAAACATCTAAAAAATACTTATTTCTCGCTTGATTATCGGTATACGGCTGAGCAAAATCAAATCGTTCCGCCAGAAAAGAAAACCGCCAGCAGTAATGTGTTCAACATTGCTTTGGGTACAAAAGTAAAAGCCGGACAACAGGATTTTATCATAAGTATGCAGGTTCAGAATTTGTTTAATACAAAATACCTCAATCATACCAGTTTTTACAGATTGATCGAACTCCCTGAAGCAAGCCGAAACATTATCGTATCTGTAAAAATTCCCTTTTTAATACATCAATAAATTTAATATGAATTCAATTAACAAACCCAAATCCCTTATGAAAAGAACAAAATTATTTCTGCTGTTTTTTGTTGTCGCCGCTGCATTTACGGCTTGTGATAACGATGACAACAACGAAGTTTTGAAACCAACCGCTACCAATGTAGAAATTGGAACCGCCAATAACAAACGAGCCTTAATTGGTCGTGATTTTCATTTTAATGCCGATGTAATTGCCGGAGATAAAATCGCCGATGTACAACTCAAAATATTACCTAAAAAAGGGGAAACTTATACCAAAGACTGGAAATTTGAATTGTCATGGATTGAATATAAAGGCGCAAAAAACACCAATGTGCACAAACATTTTAATATTCCTGCCGATGCTCCGGAAGGTAAATATGATTTCTCTTTTATTGTTTTGGATGAAAACGGATCCCAGCTCGAAATCAAGGAAGAAATTACCATTACAGATCCCGCAAATATGCCTGCTGATCCGTTAATTGGTCGTGATATGCTTTCGCGAAATGATGACTTGATTTATTATATGGAAACCTGGACAGAACCGGAATTAATCTTTAAAAAGAATGATAAGATTACGGCTCACGCGCAAGTAAGCCAGATTGTGGGCGACGGAATCCTGTATTCTGTATTAATAAAAAAGAGCCTTAATTATCATCCGGAAAGCATTGATAACCTTGATTTAAAGAAAGTTATCGTGATCACAAAAGTAGAACACAAAGGACTTGCACCAGCGTCTAAAATTGCTACGTTACAAAAGATCAATGAGGTTTGGGGAGGTGAAAGTATCGTTGTTGGAGCAGACAAAGACGCAGACGGAAACCCAACAACTGCAGACAAATCGTGGCAATCCGGACAATACAATTGGGTGATTCTCTATAAAAACACGACGTATAATATGAGTGTTTACAAATCAATGCCTATTACTATTAATTATTAATCAGTACGCTTTCTCCTGCCGGGAATTCAAAAATCTGATAAAAAGAGTTTGATTATGAAAACAAAAAAAATGATTCCGTTTTATTTTAAAGCGATAATTCTTTTGTTATTGCTGAGTTCAAAACAAAGCTTTGGACAGCAGCAAACACAAGAAACGAATATAAAAATATTGCCTGTTTTATGGCAACAAACATCAGCAGAATATCGGGCATTATGTTATCAGGCATTTAATTTAGCTTCGCTTCGTCTTAAAGAAATTCCCAACCAACAAATTAAAAAACGAAACTTAGCCATTATCACTGATCTGGATGAAACTATACTGGATAATAGTGGTTTTGAAGCGCATTTGATTAAAGAAAAAATACAAATCAGCGACCGTGAATGGAATCTCTGGACAGATCAATCAAGAGCATTAGCGGTACCCGGAGCTGTATCTTTTTTGCAGGAAGCCAACAAAATGGGGATTACTATTTTCTATGTTTCAAATAGAGATACAAGTGCAGTAGAGAGTACTATAATTAATTTACAAAAACTCAAATTACCAAATGCAGATGCCCAACATTGCCTCTTTAAAAAAGAATCATCTTCTAAAGAAGAACGACGATTGGCAGTTGAAAAAAACTATAATCTTATCATGCTTCTTGGTGATAATTTAAATGATTTTACCGCTGCTTTTGAAAAAAAGAATATTCCGCAACGCCTTACTGAAACGGATAAGGAACAAAATCAATGGGGCAAAAAATTTATTGTGCTTCCAAATCCTGTTTATGGTGAATGGGAAAATGCACTTTATAATTATGTCCAAAATAAAACAGAACACGAAAGAGAACAAGATCTTCTGAATCTTCTTGTAGAATAATTCGGCATTTAAAGTATTGTTTTCGAAACAATATCCATATTTTTTTAACCATTAATCCCAATTTACAATGAAAAACAATTATTTCAAACTGATTTTCCTATTTGCTTTAGCAACTTTTACAGTATCGTGTAGTAATGACGACGATAATACTGCTGAAACGCCCGAAGAAGCTCTCGCCGAATATAAATATTTAAGAGTATTGCTTTCTGATGAAAAAACAACTGAGCTTACGCTTGTAAATCCGGTTGATGCAACAACAGCTTCTTTTAATGCAAAATTTGCCAAATCTGCTCTTTACACTACAGAATCAGGTCGATATGCGGGAATTATACACCGGGCAGACAATACGGTTGAAACTTTTGACAGCGGATTCGAAGGTCACGGTGATCACGTTGACGTAGACGGAATTCCGAAATTTGGTGCTTTAACAGGACAATCGCTTTTGCCGACTCATTTTAAAAGTAAAATAGGAGAATTATTGACTTTTAATGACGGAGACGGAACTTTATCCGTAGCAAAAGAATCTGAAATTAATACCGCCGGAGCAAAATTTAAAACTATAAATGCCGGTTTATTAGCGCATCACGGTGCTATGGCAACTTTTTCTAACGGAACTTATGCCATTACCCAAAAAGACAATTCTGTTGCAGGAACATTGCCTGAAAAAGTAAAAATTATCGATAATTCCGGTAAAACACTTTTCGAATCTACTGTTGTAACAAAAGGAATCCACGGAAATGCTTCTGACGGAACATACGCTGTTTTTGGTTCTGCAAGCGGTGTTCTTGTTGTAGAAAGTTCCGGAAAACAAAAACTAATTGCACTTCCTGAAGATTTTGGAACTGCTTGGTTTGGAAGTATTTTAGAAACAAAAGCCAAAGGAAAATTTATAGGATTCACTGCCGCAAAAGGAGCTTATTTAATTGATGTTGTAAATGCAACCATAAAACCAATTTTGCAAAGCACTACAATTACACAATGCAAAGTAAGTTACAACGCCAGTAAATTAGGAATTTTATTGCTTTCAGGTGATTTTAAAGTTTTCAATTTAACCAGTTTACAAGTAGAAAAAGAAGCGAAAGTAATTCCTGAAACAGCAAGCGATGCTACTTCGAAACCGCAAATTCAGCTAACAGAGAATTTTGCTTATATCACTTCGCCAACTACAGGAGAATTATTACAGTTAAACTTATCTACAATGACAATTGCAAAGAAAATCAAGGTTTCGAACACGCCACATATGATTACTATTCTGGGTTTTGAGAATAGTAAAAGTCATTAAAATTTAGGGAGGTTGTTTATGAAGAGGCTGCCCCTAAAAAGGCAGTCTTTTTTTAGTTCGAATTGTAAGTATAATGTTTGTCATCTCGACCGAAGGCAGAGATCGCACACTAAGCTCGACAAAGATTGGCGATTTTCTTTACGGCATTTCTTGTGTGATCTCTCCCTCTGGTCGACATGACAAGATTGTGTTAAGCTACTTTCGGAGATCTCTCCTTCGTCAACATGACAAGATTGCGCATAACAACTTTAACAAAGATGCCAGTACATTAAAAAAAACCAGCGAAAACCCGTTTAATCCGTATAATCCGCGGGCAAAAAATACTGCATAAAAAAGCCGGATAAAATCCGGCTTTCCTTTTTATGATTCGCAACTACTGCAAGTAACCAAACTCGTAACTAGTTCTTTAGATACACTCTGGCTTCGTTGGTAATATAAACTTTTGATTCCTAATTGCCATGCTTCTATAAGCAAACGGTTTACTTCTTTAATTGGTAAATCCGACGGAATATTCAGGTTGATACTTTGTCCCTGATCGACATATTTCTGACGAATAGATGCTTGCTGTACAATCTCTAACTGACTGATTTCTTTAAAGGTTTTAAAAACATCTTTCTCATTTTGGCTCAATTGGCTCATGTGTTGAACACTTCCTCCGTTAAGCATAATTTCTCTCCAAACCTCTTCATTATCAAGACCTTTTTCTTCTAATAATGTTTTTAGGTATTTGTTTTTACGCATAAAGTTACCTTTGCTCAAACCCGCTTTATAGTAATTACTGCTAAAAGGTTCAATTCCAGGTGAAGTTTGTCCCAAAATAGCCGATGATGACGTTGTTGGAGCAATTGCCATTGTGGTTGTATTACGTCTTCCGTATCCTTTTAGCAATTCTGGTTCACCATAAATTCGGGCAAGATCCTGCGTTGCTTTATCCGCTTTGTCACTAATATGTTTGAATATTTCTGTCGTTTTCATTTTGGCTTCAAGCCCTTCAAACGGAATCATATTTTTTTGCAAATACGAATGCCATCCTAAAACTCCAAGTCCAAGTGCACGGTGTCTTTTTGCAAAACGATTTGCAGCAGACAAGTAATAATTACCTTCTGTTTTTTCTATGAATTCCTGTAATACAGCGTCCAGGAAAAAAATTGCCAGTTTTACAGCTTCAGTATCTTTCCATTCTTCATAAAGTTCCAGGTTCATTGATGATAAACAGCAAATAAACGATTCATCGATACTTGATGGCAACATGATTTCGCTGCAAAGATTACTCGCGTTAATACGCAGGTTTTTATCTTTATAAACTTGTGGTTTGTTCTTGTTTACGTTGTCACTAAAAAAGATATAAGGTAATCCTTTTTGCTGACGGCTTTCGAGAACTTTTGCCCAAATTTGTCTTTTATCACTATCTCCGTCAATCATTTCCTGCATCCAGTAATCCGGTACACAAATTCCGGTAAACAGGTTCTGAATTGGGTTTCCTATGCTTTTTATCTTCAAAAACTCCTCGATATCCGGATGATCGACGTCTAAATAAGCTGCAAAAGCTCCACGACGAACTCCACCTTGAGAAATGGTATCCATTGTAGTATCAAAAAGTTTCATGAAACTTACTGCTCCACTACTCTTTCCATTATCGGTTACGGCGCTTCCTCTTTCTCTTAATTCTCCAAAATATCCTGACGTTCCGCCACCAATTTTGGTTTGCATGATTACCTCACCCAATTTATGTGTGATTCCTTCGATTTCATCCGGAACGTGAACATTAAAACACGAAATTGGCAATCCGCGTTCTGTTCCCATATTCGCCCAAACCGGTGAACTGATACTCATCCAGCCACGTTCGATCATTTCTACAAAAGAATCTTTCAATTCAGGTTTATACAATCTTTTTGCTGCGGCAGTACAAATTCTGTCAATTGCGCCTTCTACAGTTTCCCCTTTTAAAAGGTATCCACGATTTAAAATTTGCTCACTTTCAGAGTTTTTCCACCACATTTTATTATCTGCTTCGCTCAAAGGAGCGCTATTTCCTGAAATTGTATCTATTGTATTCATAATTGTAATTTGCTGTTTAGAAAAGGTCGTTTGCGGTAATACTTTTGTCGTGTTTGGTATATTCTACAGGTCTTTTCGCAAAGAAATCATCCAGACTATTGGCAAAAACTTCTTCTTCAAACCATGCCATGGCTTTATAGTCATCGGCAGGAACATTAAATACGGTTTCAATGCCTATTTGAGTTAAACTTTCGTCTAATCTAAATTTCATAAAATTCACCAAATCTGCTTTTTTGATACTTTCGATTTCACCTTCTTCAAATATCCAGTCTAATATATCTGCTTCTACGGCAATAGAATGCTTAACGGTTTCTCTGATAAGAGCCAACGTTTCTTCATCAAAAAAATCAGGGAATTCTTCTCGTATTTTATTGATGATATAAATTCCGCCATTCGCATGAATTTGTTCGTCTATTGAGGTCCATGCAATAATGTTGCTTACATTTTTCATGTATCCTTTAAATCTTGTAAAAGACAATAAGATCGCAAACTGACTAAAAAGAGATACATTTTCGATCAGGATACTGAATAATATCAAGGAAACCACATACTTTTTATTGTCCTGTGATTTTGTATCCTTAAGCACATCAGACAAATAATCAACACGCTTGCGGATTACCGGAATGTCCATTAATTTTTCGAATTCATCATTATATCCTAAAACCTCCAAAAGGCGTGAATAAGCCTCAGAATGCCTGAACTCACATTCGGCAAAAGTGCTTCCTAAACCGTTGAATTCCGGTTTTGGAAAATGCTCGTAAATATTACCCCAAAAACTTTTTACAGCTACTTCTATTTGTGCAATTGCCAATAAACTATTTTTGATAGCCGTTTTTTCAGCAGCATTCAGATGCGAATGAAAATCCTGAGTATCAGCCGTAAAGTCAACCTCAGTATGCACCCAATAAGCTTTATTTATGGCTTCTGTAAATTGTAATACCTCTGGATATTCAAAAGGTTTATAATTGATTCTTTTATCGAAAATAGACATATGTATAGTATTAAATGGTGACTTATTCTGAATAAAAATGATTCGATAATTGGGGGATTTTAGCGACATTTCTATAAGTGCAAAATTAACCCACAGTTCTTCTTTTGACCAAGATTTGATGTTAAAAAACCATGCAATTATCAACAGGTTACAGACTGTTAAAATCAATCTGAAATCCGTTTTTATCAACAGCACTATAATATTCTGTAATCATCGACGCATCAGCTATTTGTACTAAATCTAAATAGAGTTATCAACATAAAAAAGCACTCAAATGTCCGTTTGCAAAAAAACAGTTATCAACAGGTAAGTTTAAAAAAGTACTCTTTTTACTATAAAATCTTCCAAATTAAAAAAATAATTATAGTCTGATTACTCATTTTCAAAATTTAGCTGTAAGACACAAAACTGATTTATTTTTTACTTTCATAATTAAATAACAGACTGATTTAAAGACATTTAACTCGTAAATAAAATCACTTTCAATTGCTCTCATTTTGATTAAAATCTAAAAAAAGCTACTATTTTCAGCATTATCTCAATGAAAATCGCTCATAATTAAAAGTTACCGTAATTTTGCACAACTTAAAAAGAGAAATCATGATTATCAGAAAAGCAACAATTGAAGATTCAGAATCAATAGCCGCACTTTTATTGTTAGCGATGGAAGAAATTATCTATAAATTTATTGGCGAAAGAGATCCTAAAACGGCTTATTATTTTGTGCTTCATTTTGTTGAAACCGAAAAAAACCAATACTCGTATCAAAACTGTTTTGTGGCAGAAGATAATGACGAAATTGTAGGCGCAGTTTCTATTTATGAGGGAGGAAAATTACAGGAATTGCGACAACCAATTGTAAATTATGTACAACTAAATTTTAATCCTGATTTTGATCCTGAAAACGAAACCCAAAGTGGTGAATTTTATATTGATTCATTGGGCGTTAGCCAAAATCATCAGGGAAAAGGAATTGGTTCTAAACTATTGCAATTTTTGATTGAAGAATTCGTGACCCAAAATAACCTGACTTTGGGTTTATTGGTCGAAGAGGAAAATCCAAATGCTAAAAAATTATATCTAAAATTAGGTTTTAAAGTTGTTGGAGTGAAAACGCTGGTTGGGAAAAAACTTGAACACCTTCAGATTTCTTAAAGTTTTTTTTGTTTCAGGTTTCAAGTTTCAGGTTTGAAATGAGAATTACTTTATGGTTTTTACCGCAAAGAGCGAAGATTTACGCAAAGTTCGCAAAGTTTAAATACAAAGCTTTGCGAGCTTTGTGTTTTCTAAGCATACAGTAAAATAAAAATCTTTGTATTCTTTGCGGTAAAATTATTAAGTCTACAAAGTTCGCAAAGCTTTGTGTTGAACCAGCTTTGCGAACTTTGTGTTTTCTAAGCGTACAACAAAATAAAAATCTTTGTGTTCTTTGCGGTAAAATTATTAAGTCTACAAAGTTCGCAAAGCTTTGTGTTGAACCAGCTTTGCGAACTTTGTGTTTTCTAAGCGTACAGCAAAATAAAAATCTTTGTATTCTTTGCGGTAAAATGACATAGAAATTCTATTCTCATTTCAAACCTGAAACTTTAAACCTGAAACTTTAAAATCTGAAACAAAAAAACTATTCTTCTTTTAATTGGGCTCTTATGATTTGAATCATAAAACAGAGCTTTAGACGAGGTTTAAATTTGTGAAAAATAAATTCTGAAAGAGTTTATAGACACTTAAAAATTTAAATCCAAATAAATGAATCCACATCAAAAAGAGCTTATTAAAGCCACTATTCCTATTTTAAGATCAAACGGCGAAGATCTTACCACTTATTTTTATGCCCGAATGTTTAAGAATCATCCTGAATTGAAAAACATATTCAATATGGGAAATCAGGCAAACGGAAGACAGAAATCTGCTTTGGCGAATGCTGTTTTGGCTTACGCCGAAAATATCGACAATCCAGGTGTTTTGATTCCTGTTTTAAAAGGAATTGGTACCAAACACAGAAGTTTAAATATACAACCGGAACAATATAAAATAGTAGGTACACAATTGCTCGCGTCTATTGCAGAAGTCATTGGAGAAACTGCAACACCTGAAATTCTAGAAGCGTGGACGGTTGCTTATTATGAGCTTGCACAAATTATGATTGATATCGAAAAAGAAATGTATCAGGAAAATGCCGCGAAACCCGGAAGCTGGAATGGCTGGAGAAACTTTATAATCAAAAAAATAGTTACGGAATCAAACGAGATCAAATCGTTTTACCTGTATCCGGAAGACGGAAAAGAAATCACCAATTTTTATCCGGGGCAATTTATAAGTCTTCAGATTTTTGTTAAAGAATTAGGTCTATTACAACCAAGACAATATAGTTTATCAAGTGCTTTTAATCCGGAATATTACAGAATCTCGGTTAAAAAAGAAACCGGAATGGCTTCAAACCCATCCGGATTGGTTTCGAATACACTTCATGCAAAATCTGAAGGTGATGTTGTTGCAATTTCTGCTCCGGCAGGATTGTTTCACTTAGAAAAAGATGCTGAAAATCCGTTGGTATTAATTAGTGGCGGTGTTGGTTTTACGCCAATGTTGAGTATGTTAGAAACAAATCTAAATACGATCAGAAATAAAAAAACAATTTGGGTTCACGGCTGCAGAAATGAATCTGTTCATGCTTTTAAAGATCAGATTGCTGCCTTAAAAAACGAAGTAAAATGGCTTGAAACATTTACTTTTTATGATACAATAGAAAATTCAGGTAATTCGTCAAACCAAATTATAGAAGGCCGCGTTGATCTTTCCAAATGCAAAGATTCGATTTTATTAGAAGATGCCAAATTTTATATCTGTGGACCGGAAGTGTTTATAAAAACGCAATATGATGCTCTTATCGATCTAAAAGTAAATCAGAAAAATATATTTTATGAAGAATTTGGTCCACAGCTTATTCAATTGAACTGATTTTTTGTTTGAAGTTTCAGGTTTCATGTTTCAAGTTGAAATGTGAGTAGAAGCACTTTGTAATTTTACCGCAAAGTCCGCAAAGATTTTTCGCAAAGCTTAATTTAATACAAAGCTTTGCGAACTTTGTGTTTTTATAAAATACTTGCTTAATAAAATCTTTGCGGACTTTGCGGTAAAATGTAGGTAATCTTTTAAGTTCATTTCAAACCTGAAACCTGAAACTTGAAACAAATTTTAAACCCTTTTCCTCCTTAACAAGATTTTTACTAAACGAACCTGCGAAATTTGCGCTATATTTTCATAACTAAAAGGGTATCAGACAAAAAGTTTTATATTTGCACACAAAAAAAACGAATACCATATTGCAATAAGGATTTAAATTTTTCCTTATTTTTTAAAAATTACCCTTGAAATTTACTTTTAAAAATACCTTTTCCGGCAGGAACTTTTTCATTTTAGGAATCATTTTCGTTTTTCTTACGCTGCTTTCAATTTATATATTGAGTGGATTAATGACTCAGGTTACCGAAAAATCGAATGCAGAAACCTCACAACGCAGTTTTGTAAAAAAACAAGAAGTAATTGCTCAGGAATTATCGCGCTTTTTGGAGACGAAAAATGAACTAAAACGAATTGTAGATATTAGCAACACTAAAAACCTATCTGATAATTTAAAAGTTCTAAGTAATATTCATGCCAATGATAGTCTGGTAAAAAATAACTGGTTTCAGATCAACAATCAAAAGATAGCATTTACCGTTTCTAAAAGTAATAGCCATCTGGAAAGTTCTATAAAAGATTTTGTGGCTAAAAACAGAGATCTTAATCAATCTAATAGGATTGTCGAAGATCCTGAAAACTTTTTTTGGCGCATTTATTATAAATATACCGCCGCAAATGGTACTGTAGTACGATACGGTTATGATATCGATTTGAAATCACTTCAGACTTATTTCTCAACGATTGATCAAAAAGCGCCTAACTATGCTTTTGTCTTTGATAAAAAAGGAACTATCATTTATCATCCTGAAGTAAAATTACTTAAAAAGAACATTTTTAAACTCACAAATATAGCGCCTCAGGATACTACTTTTACTAAAAGAGAAGGTTTTAGTAAGAGAATTGCAACATCAGAATATTTGCTTTTAGATATTGTAAGATATACCAAACGGTTGAACGTAAAGGGAACACACTGGTATATAGCAGTAAATTTTCCCAGGGAAATTTCGAATGAGGATGTAAATGCGGTAAAACAATACGCTTATCTCATTTATATTATTACAACAGCAATTTTGATTGTGTTCTTTTATTTGTTTACCATTTTTACCCGAAGAACTTTTCAGGAAAAAGAAATCTTGTCGCAGGAAAAAAACAAGCTTCTGCTAGAAAATGAAATGATTAATAAAGAGAAAGCGCTAATCCAACTGCAACAATTAAAGGAGCAGATAAATCCGCATTTTCTTTTTAATTCGCTCAATTCGCTTTATATGCTTATTGAGAATAATACCGGAGTTGCCAGAAAATTTACATTGAACCTTTCTAAAATTTACAGATATCTTATTAATCCACCGCTAAACAATATTGTTACGGTTCAGGAAGAACTGCTTTTTATCGAGAAATACATTTTTCTGCAGCAAACCCGATTTACAGAAGAATTTGTTTTTACTATTAGTATAGAAAACGAGAGCATTCTGGCGAAAAAAGTGCCTTATCTCGCTTTTCAGATTGCGGTAGAAAATGCCATAAAACACAATATTGCTTCGGAAGAAAGTCCTTTAAAAATCACAATCGACATTAAAGAAAACGTTGTAATTATTACCAATAATTTAAACGAAAAGCAAAACTTCGAGAAAGAATCCAAGTTTGGTCACAAATACTTAGAAAGTATCTATAAATACTACTCTAAAAACAACTTTAAAGCTTATAAAAAAGACGGTGATTTTACTTGCATTTTACCATTAATTGGATAAAAAAAAACATTCACTCCCGAAAAAAAGCCACTCACTCCATTTTGCTTTTTTTAACGTAATCCCTGCAATATTTTTAGCGAAAAATTAACCTAAACTTAACTTTCTATGAGAGAAAAGGCAATGTTGAGAAGTCTAAAAAATATCGCTTTATTGATATTGGTACTGAATACGAGTACTGTGATTTCTCAAAAAAAGAACAAAAAGAATAAAGAAGACAAAACAGAACAAGTAAAGGATTCCATAAAAAATTCGAAAGGACAAAAATACGACGATCTTATAAAAAAAGGAACTTTCAAAAAAGGGTTGTTCAATACGATTCAGGTAAAAACAGATCTGTATCTGGAAATTAATGATTCGCTTTTTCAGAGAGAATTTCTGGTTGTCAATAAAATTTCAAATGTTCCTTTGCCGGTTAATGATGCGGGATTAAATAAAGGAATGAATTATGAAAATAAAATCATCACATTTCATAAAGATCTTGTTGCTAAAAAAGTTTGGGTAAAATCATCTGTACCAAAGGTTTCATCTCCAATTGGCGATGCTATTACAGCCTCTGTAAACAGTAACTTTTCTGAATCTATTATTGAAGTCTTTGATATCGAAACCAAAAATAATGATTCGACATCTGTAGTAATCAAAGCCAATAAGGTTTTTGACGGAAAACAAAAAAGTTTCAATGATGTTTTGAGCAACATTGGTTTTGGAGGATCTGTAAAATCGGAACTTTCGTATATAGAAGGTGTGAAAACTTTTCCTAAAAATATTGTTGTTAAATCTCAGCTTACCACATCTGTTAGTGAAGGCGGACCTTCGTTATCGGTTACGCTTGGGGTAACTTCAAATATTATTTTACTGGATAAAGTACCAATGCAGGCTCGTTTTGCGGACAAACGTGTTGGATATTTCTCTGAAAAACACTGGTATTTTAGCGACAGTCAGCATGCAATGCTTGAAAAAGAATTAATTACCCGTTGGAGATTAGAGCCTAAAAAAGAAGATATCGAAAAATATAAAAATGGTGAATTAGTAGAACCTAAAAAACCTATTGTTTATTATATCGATCCATCGACACCCAAACAATGGCGCTCATATATTATAGAAGGTGTTCGCGATTGGCAGGCCGCTTTTGAAAAAGCAGGATTTAAAAATGCTGTAATTGCAAAAGAACCTACTGAAGAAGATACAGATTTTGATATTGACGATGTTCGTTACTCGGTTATTACTTATGTGGCTTCACAAAAATCAAATGCTATGGGACCTGCGGTTGTAGACCCAAGAAGTGGTGAAATCATTGAATCAGATATTATCTGGTGGCACAATGTAATGACTTCATTACAAAGCTGGATGCGTATTCAGACCGGAGCAATTGACCCAAAAGCTAGAGGAAACAAATTTAGTGATGAACATATGGGAGAAGCAATTCGTTTTGTTTCGTCGCATGAAGTGGGACATACTTTTGGTTTAAAACACAACATGGGCGCTTCATTTGCTTATCCGGTAGAATCACTTCGATCTGCGGCTTTTACGGCAAAAATGGGCGGAACAGCTCCGTCAATAATGGATTATGCGCGTTACAATTATATTGCCCAGCCGGAAGATAATGTAGAAGCAATTACGCCAAAAATTGGTGAATATGATAAATATGCTATCGAATGGGGTTACAAATGGTACGCTGACCAAACCGAAGAGCATAATGCATTAAACGCATTGATTGCAAAACACCAAAATGATCCCATTTATTTTTATGGAGAACAACAAGATGGTGACAGTACGATAGATCCGCGTTCACAATCTGAAGATTTGGGAGATGATGCCATGAAAGCCAGCGAATATGGACTTAAAAATTTAAAAAGAGTTGTTGCGAAAATCCTGGAATGGACGTATGATAAAGACGAATCTTATTACCAAACCGGTAAACTTTATATTGGCGCAATTGGGCAATGGAATCTTTACAATTACCATGTTTTAAGCAATGTTGGTGGTATTTACCTCAACAATACGGTTCACGGTGATAACAAACAAAGTTATGTGGCGGTTCCGGCTGCAATCCAGAAAAGAGCGGTTTCGTACTTATTAAACAATAGTATCAAACTTCCGGAATGGTTGTTTTTTAATCCAATTCTGGATAAGACAAATCCGTTGAAAGATTCTCCTCTTGGACCTTACGAGTACACACCTTATACACTTGCGAGAGAATTACAATATGGGGTTTTATATAGTTTATTAAGCGATGACCGTTTGCTGAGAATTACTGAAAACGAGTTATTTCAGCGTAACGAAGCTAAAGAAAATGTATATACAGTAACACAGCTTTTCAAAACGATTCACCAAAGCATTTTTGCTGCTACAATCCAGAACAAATCACTTACGATTATGGAACGTATGACTCAGAAAAATTATGTGGATATATTGATTGTTTCTACCAATAAACTTTTTGAAAAAACAGATATTAAGAAAACTATTCAGCTAGAAGAAACCTTGAGCATGCCACATTTATGCGATTATCTCGAAGAATCTAAAATGGCGCGTAACATTAATCAGTCGTCTTTAAAAAGAGTTTCTGAAGTTACTTCTGACAAAAAAGGAGAATTGAATCAGATTTTGCAATTATTGAAAACGAAGAGAAACGTGGGTAATCAGGAAACGAAAAACCATTATTTCGATTTGATCCAGCGTATTGAAAAAGCCTTAAACAACACATTATAATTAACACAAATCCAAAAACAACCCAATGAAGAATTTATTTTACATGCTGAGTTTCCTTCTTACCCTGTCCGGGTATGCGCAGGAAAGGACTATTAAAGGAAAAGTACTCGATGCCAAAGACGGACTGCCAATCCCGGGAGTTACCGTTTTTCTTGAGAACTCTTCTGTATCAAACAACACACAACAAAAAGGAGTTATTCAAAGTGCCAGCTTAGGAACCGTTACTGATTTTGATGGTGCATTCGAATTTAAAATAAACAATAATATCAAAAGTCTGCGCGTAACTTATATAGGTTACTTACCATACACAATCGATATTACGGCACAAAATAATTATACTATTTCTTTGAAATCTGATGTAAGTGAACTTAAAGAAATTGTAGTAACAGGTTACCAAAAGATCGAAAAAAGAAAACTGACATCGGCTGTTGCACAAGTTGAAATGGCAGATATCAAACAAGCGGGTGTTGCGAGTTTAGATCAAATGTTAATTGGTCAGGTTGCGGGTGTTGCGGTAACACAGCAAACGGGAGCTCCGGGAACAATCTCAAAAATCAGGATTCGTGGTACTGCATCTCTTAATGGTGCTCAGGATCCGTTATGGGTTCTTGATGGTTTACCTCTTGAAGGAAATGATGTTCCTCAAAACTACGACAAAGACAATATTGATGTATTAAACAATTTTTCTATTGCGGGATTAAATCCTGAGGATATCAAAGATATTACCATATTAAAAGATGCCGCTGCAACTGCAATTTACGGAGCAAGAGCTGCAAACGGAGTTATTGTGGTAACGACTAAAAAAGGAAGAAAAGGAAGTATGAAAGTAGATTTTAATGTGAATACTTTCGTAACCCAAAAACCTGATTTTTCTAAATTAAACCTTATGAATTCTTCTCAAAAAGTAGATTTTGAACTTTCGCTGGCTTCAAGAGAAGATTTGACTTACAGAGACGCAAACGGAGAAATTTCCCGTATTCTTAATCAGGCTAATGAATTAGGAGCCTATAGATCGGGAGGTTTTTCGTCTCTAAGTTCAACAACACAAAATTCTATCAACGCTTTAAGAAACAATAATACCAATTGGGGTGATTTATTGTACCAAAGTGCCATCAACAAACAATATTCATTAAGCTTATCCGGTGGTGGAGAAAGGTCTGATTATTATTTCTCTTTAGGCGCATATGATGAAGAAGGTGCAACTATTGGAACTGGTTTTAAAAGATACAATCTTACCTTAAAAAACAACTATGATGTAACAGATAAATTGCATGTAGGTGTTGGTATTTTTGGTACACAAAGCAAAAAACAATCTTATATTACAGATGCTGATGCTTATACAAATCCATCGAATTATTCTAGAAACGTAAACCCATATTTAACGCCGCTAAATGCTGACGGAAGTTATAATTATGACAAGGATATTAGCGGATATGCCGGTAATTATGTTCCTTTTAATATTTTGGAAGAAAGAGCTAATACCAATTATGAATTAACGACAAGATCTATAAAAGCTTTACTTGATATTGATTACAATATTACCAAAGGCTTAAAAGCAAGTACACAAATTGGTTTACAGTTTGACAACAACTCATCTGAAAAATATGCGGGTCAGGAAACGTATTTTACAAGAAAAGAAAGAGAAAAATCACGTGTATTTATTGATGATGTTGATACTTATTTCCTTCCTGCAGGCGGAATTATTCAAAATTCAAACACAGACTTTTTTCAGTACAACTGGAAAACCATGGTAAACTATAACACTACTCTTGGCGGAAAACATGAGATAGAAGTTATGGTGGGTAATGAGTTAAGAAGAAACAACAGTACTTCGATTGCTACAAAAGGTTTTGGTTTTGACCCAAAAACACTGACTACAACTCAAATCATTTTTCCAAATGCAAATACAGCTGCAAGTGCAAACTGGAGAACTTATTTGAAAAGTGAAAATGAAAATGCATTTGCTTCCTTTTTTGCAACAGCATCTTATACCTATGACAGAAAATATACTTTCTTTGGAAGTGTTCGTTACGACGGATCAGATTTATTTGGTGTAGACCCTAAATACAAATACTTGCCATTATGGGCTGCTTCAGGTTCATGGTTAGTCTCTGAAGAAGATTTCTTAAAAGACAGCTCTGTAATTTCTAATTTAAGACTACGTGCTTCTTACGGATTACAAGGAAATATCGATAAAAATACTTCTCCCTATGTAGTTGGGGTAAATCAGACAACGGTTATTTTACCGGGACAAACAGAGCCTGTTATTTCAGTAAGTTCTCCTCCTAATGATAAATTAAGATGGGAGAAAACAACAAATACCAACTTTGGGATGGATCTTGGTTTGTTCAACAATCGTGTAAACATTGTAACCGATGTTTATGGCAGAAAAAGTACAGACTTAATTGGTTTACAATCGCTTCCTCTTGAAAACGGATTTGAATTTACAAATGCTAACTGGGCGCAGGTAACTAATAAAGGTTATGAAATTGCTTTGTCTACACGAAACATTGATCATCCAAATTTTAAATGGAATACAACGATTAATTTCTCTCACAATAAAAGTAATGTTGATCGTATCGAGATAAGATCAAACAGTTATTTGCCTTCAAGACAAGGACTCCCGGTTAATGCGGTATTCGCATTAAAAACTGCAGGAATTGATGAAAATGGCTATCCTTTATTTGTAAATAAAAAAGGAGAAACCGTAAACTCACAAACCTTTTTTGCCCTTTATGACCCATATGCAGAATTATTTCCGGGAGTACTTTCTACAACAAAACTTACTGATGCTGAGACAAGAGATTTGTTTACTTATGCAGGAGATTTAGATCCTAAATTTACTGGAGGTTTTACAAACACATTCAAAGTTCATAATTTTGATCTTACAATTGCGACAACTTTCAACATCAAGCAAACTGTTGTAGAAAAACCAACTTTTAACGGTACAATTTTAGACCGTGGTCAAAACTATACTACAGATGCACTTAATGTATGGTCACCAACAAATACAAGTTCAAATATTCCCGGAATCACAAGTGAGACTTCAGGAACGGGAGATTCATGGATGGCATACCAATGGTATTCTGGCGGAAACCAAATTCAAATGTATAACTACTTAGATACATGGGTTCACGAAATGAGTTTTATGCGTTTAAGCAGTGTTCGTTTAGGATATTCGTTACCTAAAAAAGCAACAAATACCTTGTTTATGGATACTGTAAGATTTAGTATTGAAGGTAGAAACCTATTCGTAATCAGCTCTGATTACAAAGGCTATTTTGATCCTGAAACATACGGAAATATCTATGCACAACCAATCCCAAGATCAATTTCTTTAGGATGTAACCTAACTTTTTAAACTGATTCAAAATGAAAAATATATTAAAATACGTATTCTTTGCCAGCGTTGCCATCACGACTGTAAGCTGCGATCATTATCTTGATGTTCAGCCGGTGGGTAAAGTAATTCCGGAAACCTTAACAGATTACAGAGCTGTATTAACAAAAGGATATTCTGCTTATCAGGCTCATAAATCATTATCAGCTTTAAGAGCCGATGAATTATTCCTGAATGAAGACAATGATAATTCTGTTTTCTATAAAGATATTTTTATCTGGAAAGATGCCAATCCTGATAAGCTTACAAACGTTTTTCCATATGCGGGATTGTACACCAGGATTTTCTATACGAATGTAGTTATCAATGAAGCAAGCCAAAAACTGCCTCCTTCTGCAGAGAAAGATCAGTTAATTGGAGAAGCTTATGCCTTAAGAGCCTTAACTTATTTTGATTTGATTAACCTTTTTGGAAAACCTTATAATGCCGCAACAGCTGCAACAGACAAAGGTGTTCCGTTAGCTTTAAAAATAGATTTAGAACAAGCTTATGTTCCGGAAAGTGTCGCTGTAATTTATGATCAGATTCTTTCTGACAATCAGGAAGCACTAAAATTGCTAAACCTGGACACTCAGGCAGCCGGTATGAATTATCGTTTTTCGAAAGTTGCCTTATATACAATGGAATCCCGCATTTTCCTCTACAAAAAAGAATGGGCTAAAGCAATTGAAGCGGCAGATAAAGCCATGACCTACAAGAATACGTTAACCAACCTGAACACAACAGCGGTTTTACCTAACTTGTATAATGGTGCAGAATCGATATTAGCGCTTGAAGATACTTTTATCAATCTTCTAAAAGGAACTTCATATGTATCACCAGCATTAATTGGTGCATATGATAAAACAAACGATTTGCGTTTTGCATTGTATTTTCAGGCAAGCGGAAGCAGGTTCAGATTTAAAAAAGGTGGTGATATCAATCAGAAATGTACGTTTAGAACCTCTGAATTATACCTGACAAAAGCAGAAGCATCGGCTCAGTTAAGTGATCTTCCAACGGCAAGAACAACCGTATTGGCTTTTATCAAAAATAGATATAAAGCTACAGCTTTTAACACTTTAAGCACATCGATTGCTGCAATGACACAAACCCAAATTCTTGATTTTATAGCTCAGGAAAGACAACGTGAGTTTGTTATCGAAGGTCAGCGTTGGTTTGATTTAAGAAGAAATAATCAAAAACAAATCATTCATACCTTCAAAGGTGAAGATTTCACCCTGACAGAAAATGATCCGCGTTATACGCTGCCATTTCCCCAAGAGGCACGTTTAAACAATCCTGAATTGTGATTGAATCAGCTCCGTTTTTTAACGGAGCTTTTTTTTAACTTTACCGAAAATTAAATGCCATGAAAATAGTTATTATTGAAGACGAACATCTTGCTTCAAGCTATCTCAAATCAATACTGGAACAACAAAATATACTTTCAATACGTGAAATAACAGTGCTGAAATCCGTAAAAGATTCCGTTGCTTTTTTTACAGAAAACAATGTTGATCTTGCTTTTATGGATATTCATTTAGGAGACGGTAAAAGTCTTGATATATTTGAGCAGGCAACCATTTCATGTCCGGTTATTTTTATTACTGCCTATGATTCTTATGCCGTAAAAGTATTCAAACATTTTACCATAGATTATCTTCTAAAACCTTATGAAGAAGAAGAATTATTAGAAGCTTTAAAGAAATACAAAAACATCAAAGAAACCTTTAATACAAATCTTATTGTAGAATCTCTGGTCGAAATCGAAAATCAAAGCAGCATCCAGCATCATTTTTTAGTGAATCACAGAGATAAACTCATATCTGTAAACGATACTTCGATTACGTACTTTTTTGCCACAGGAAAGCATATGTTTATTTACACCAATTCCGGAAGCAGCTATTTATACAACAGTAACTTAACAGATTTAATCAACAAACTTAATCCTGTTATCTTTTTTAAAATAAACAGAAAATATATTATTAACCGTCATCATATTCAGGAAATTATCAAACATTCGAGCCAGAAAATAGAGGTTTTATTAAATGTCGCAATTCCAGATACAGAACCAATTATTTTAAGCAAAAAGGAAATTAATAATTTCAAGAATTGGCTGGATTCTTAAAATCTTTTGTGTTTGATCTATTTTAAAATATAAAATATCAATAAATATATCGCTCCGCTGGAGCTTTGGCTACAATTGTATTTTTATTTTTGCTATAGATATATCGCTCCGCTGGAGCTTTGGCTATGATAACGAATATATTTGCTATAAATATAATACTCCTCCGGAGCTTTCTTTTTTATGTTTCTAGGTTAATGATAATAGAGTCCCAGCGGCACATAATATTTATAGAAAATCAGAAATTTGTGAAGTAAAGTCCCAGCGGGATGTAATATTTATAGAAAAAGCCCCAACGGGGTGAAATATTTATAGAAATCAAAAATCCGTGAAATAAAGCCCCAGCGGGGTGAAATATATCTCAACTATTTCTCTATTTTTTAATTTTTTTTCTCGCAGATCTGGCAGATTGAGCAGATTTTAAAAAATCATTTTAATCTTTTAATCTGCAGCAATTATTTATCATACAGCTTCGCAATTATACTATGCGGTAATATTCTAAGTGAAACGACTTTTATACAATCCTAAAAACTATGTCTCTATTGTTTAATTTTTTTTACGCAGATCTGTCAGATTGAGCAGATTTAAAAAAAATGTTTTAATCTTTTAATCTGTGGCTATTAGTTTTTCTTCAATCCTAATTAAAATTTATTGATATTTGTAAAAGCACTTCTCTCCTACTTTCAAAACAAATGAAAAAAATAATCTTAATTTCCGTTATCAGTTTAATCGTTTTTTATCTCATTCGAGAAAAGGTTTACAAACCCTACATGTGGAAAAAAGCAATCCAGACAAAAGAACATCAACTGCAATTAGGAAGTTTTATTTTTAGTAAAGAAACCGGCATTAACGGAAGCCAGAGTTACCAGAAATATTATTTTGTATTTAAAGTTATCGAAATCGACGGCGATTATGTCCGACTTTCGGTTATCAGGCAATTGTCAGAAAAAGATAATCTAAAAGAATCTGATTTTTCTATAACTTCAGATCAATACAAAAGTTTAAAACAAAATATTAAAAGTCTGACCATAACCCCCATTTTGTCTGAAGATTTATATAAAGGCGATGGTGATTCATTTACGTTAAATGATTATTTATTGAATAAATATCCGGTTTTAAAGCAATCCCGATATTATTATGAAGATATTCCTCAAGAATCAAAAAATAAGGGTATACCCAAAAAACCTGATGATTATGAAATGTATTTCAGCATGGTTTATTCTAAAAAAGAAATCATAGAAAAAGGACAACTTATTCCGTGGACAATGACCAATAGTTTTAATAACAAACCTTTACTATCTAACTATTCAAAAGATATAGATTTAATTATAAACTGAAAACCCTTGTAAAATCAAGGCTTTTAAAAATAATTGAAAAAATTTAATATTTTTTTTCAAAATTTTGTCCAATCTCGAAAGTTCAGTTGTCATTAGGGTATAACATTTAAAATTATACATTATGGAAACTAGAATCAATGCATTCGAAAAAGGACAAAAAGCTTTAAGCACATTATTTGCTATTACAGGTTATATCAAAAAATCAGGACTTGAAAAATCATTATTGGATTTAGTCGATTTTAGAGTATCACAAATCAACAGCTGTGCATATTGCTTAGACATGCACTCAAAAGAAGCTTTGGCAACCGGTGAAACCACGCAGCGTTTATTTGGTTTAAGCGCCTGGAGAGAAACTCCTTATTACACTCAAAGAGAAAGAGCTGCTCTTGCCTGGGCTGAAGCCGTTACCGCTTGTGAGGTTCATGATGAAGTTTACGCCCTTGTAAAAACCGAATTCTCTGATGAAGAGCTTATCGATCTTACACTAGTAATTACAACTATCAATACCTGGAATCGTTTTAATCTTGCTTTTCCTAATACTCCGGGAACTTACAGAGTGGGACAATTTGGATAAATAATTCAGGCTGTTTTTTGTCTGAGGTAAAACACTAAATTTATATCTCAGATAAAAAATGGCTTTTTTTATTAAAATAAATAGCAATCAATAATTTTTAAGATATAAAATAATGAACGAATTCATATTAATTTTCAGAAGGGATTTTACGACCAAAGAAAATCAGCCTTCACCTGAAGAATTGCAGCAGCATTTACAACAATGGCAAAACTGGTTTGGCGGTCTGGCGGCACAAGACAAACTCGCAAGACCTTTGCAACGCTGGGATGGTCAGGGAAAACTAGTCAGCAAAGCCAAAGGAGTTACTGATGGACCTTTTGTAGAAATAAAAGAATCTATTGGCGGATTAATAATCATAAAAGCCAAAGATTACGACGAAGCTGCCGAAATTGCACAAGGATGTCCGGTTTTAAATTTAGGCGGGAATGTAGAGATACGTCAGGCAATGTAGAAAGTTAGAGAATAGAGGGAAGAATATAGAGTATAGAAAAAAGAAGCAAGAAGCAAGAAGCAAGAGTCAAGATTTCAGATTATGGATTATGGATTTTAATTTTTTTATGAACTATTTATTATAAATCTTATCTCTATACTCCATATTCTATGTTCTAAAATCTTGCTTCTATTCTCTATATTCTATGCTCTAAAATCTATATTATATGTTCTAAAATCTTGCTTCTTGACTCTTGCTTCTATTCTCTCTATTCTATTCTCTAAAATCTTGACTCTTGCTTCTTTCCTCTATATTCTAAACTCTAAAATCTAAACTCAATTTATGAACCAGGAACTAATCCCCAACTTATTCAGGACCGAGTATCAGAAAATCGTTTCGGTTTTATGCAATCTTTTTGGTATTCATCATATTGAAATTGCCGAGGATATTGTGAGTGATACTTTTTTGACAGCATCAGAAACCTGGGCGATTAAAGGGATTCCTGAAAATCCAACAGCTTGGCTTTATACAGTAGCTAAAAACAAAACCAAAAACTATTTTAAACGAAATGATGTTTTTGAAAAGAAAATTGTAACCGAGATAAAATACAATTCTACATTAAACAATCCCGAGATTGAACTTGATTTATCTGATAAAAATATTACAGATAGCCAGTTGGCGATGATATTTACGGTTTGCAATCCCTGTAATTCTGACGAAGCACAAATTGCACTTGCCTTAAATTTATTATGCGGTTTTGGAATCAATGAGATTGCCGATGCTTTTTTATCGAATAAGGAAGTTATTTATAAAAGAATAAACCGTGCCAAGGACAAACTCAAAGAGGAAAACATTAGAATTCAAAATCCAAATGCAACAGAAATAAAAGAACGAATCGATACGGTTCTTAAAACCATTTATCTTTTATATTCTGAAGGCTACTACTCTACTTCTCAAAACACGACTTTACGAAAAGACCTTTGTGCAGAAGCGATGCGTCTTGCCTATTTATTGATTCAAAATCAAACGACAAATTTACCCGCAACAAATGCATTAATGGCTTTAATGTGTTTTCACTCGTCGAGATTTGAAGCCCGAACAACTCAAAACGGTGAAATTATTTTATATCAGGATCAGGATGAATCTCTTTGGAATCGGGAATTAATAGACAAAGGAACGTATTTCCTGAGTCAGTCTTCAACAGGAAACACACTTTCTAAATACCATCTTGAAGCCGGAATTGCCTATTGGCATACCCAAAAAAAGGATACGCCTGAAAAATGGCAGCATATTTTAGAATTGTATAATAATCTGATTATTTTAGAATACTCTCCAATCGTGGCTTTAAACAGAACTTATGCCTTATCTAAAGTAAAAGGCAAACAGGAATCAATCGCTGAAGCCGAAAAACTGAACCTTACAAACAATCATTTTTATTACTCTTTACTCGGCAATTTATATTCCGGTTATGACAATAAAAAAGCCCTTCAGCACTTTCAAACAGCACTTGGCTTAGCCAAAACTATTTCAGATAAAAACGTTATAACTAAAAATATGAAGCAGCTTTGTTTAAAGAATTAAGAACTCTTTGGTTATACCCCAAAACAGCTATTTATTTTTTTTGTCTTTATTTATCAATATTATGCTGTTTAGCTACAAAATCTTTCAAAAAAAGATTTAAAATTTATTTGAACAGCTGTTAAATCTTTAATAAATATTAATTGTTAATATTCTAGGAAAACGTATATTTGAGTGAACAGAATATTAAATAGCGTGCAAGAACAATCAAAATCACATAGTTTTATATTTCCCAAAACTCCTACAGGAGTAGACGGCCTAGATGAGATTACTGATGGCGGATTTCCGAAAGGACGGCCTACATTAATCTGCGGCGGTGCCGGCTGCGGAAAAACATTGTTATCAATGCAATTCCTTATTAAAGGTATTACAGAATATAACGAACCCGGAGTTTTCATGTCATTTGAAGAACCTTCGGATGATCTTACTTTAAATGTAAAATCCCTTGGCTTTGACCTCGAAAAACTCAAAAAAGACAAAAAACTGGTCGTAGATCACGTAAGAGTAGAAAGATCTGAAATTGAAGAAGCTGGAGAATATGACCTCGAAGGTTTATTTATCAGGTTAGGACATGCAATAGATTCAATAAAAGCGAAACGTGTCGTACTTGATACCATAGAATCTCTTTTTGCAGGTTTGGATAATCAGGCAATTCTTAGAGCAGAGTTGCGCAGGTTATTTCACTGGCTTAAATCAAAAGGAGTAACAGCAATAATTACAGGAGAACGCGGCGAAGCAACGTTAACCCGTCAGGGATTAGAAGAATATGTTTCTGATTGTGTTATCGTTCTGGATCATAGAGTTATAGAACAGGTTTCTACAAGAAGACTTCGAATTGTAAAATACAGAGGATCTACTCATGGCACAAACGAATACCCATTTCTTATTGATGAAGACGGTATTTCGGTATTGCCCATTACCTCATTAAAATTGGATAATGAAGTTTCTTCGGATGTAATTTCGACCGGAGTTCCCGGATTAAACGAAATGTTTCAGGGTGGCGGATTTTATCGCGGAAGCAATATTTTAGTTTCCGGAACAGCAGGAACTGCCAAAACCACTATTGCGTGTTATTTTGCAAATGAACAATGCGAAAAAAAGGAAAAAACAATCTATTTTGCGTTTGAAGAATCACCACAGCAATTGGTTCGAAACATGAAATCTATAAATGTTAATCTTCAAAAACACATCGATAATGGTACTTTACAAATACATTCATCACGTCCGTCATTAAACGGTCTGGAGCTGCATTTGCTAACGCTTCGCAAGTTAATCAGGGAATTTAAACCTACTACAATCATCATTGATCCTATTAGTAATCTGATTACAGTAGGAAGCGAACACGAAGTGCGTTCGATGCTTGTAAGACTTATTGATATGCTGAAAGCAAACAATATTACGGCACTTTTTACGTCTTTAAACAAACAAACAGATAATCTTAGACCTGATCTTGCAGAAGAATCTGTATCATCATTGGTAGATACCTGGATTACGGTTCGTGATATGGAAGGAATTGGCGAAAGAAACCGTGGGATATTTATTGTAAAAGCCAGAGGAATGGGACATTCTAACCAGGTTCGAGAATTTGTAATTACAGATAACGGGATAGCATTGCTGGATGTAGAATTAGGACCACAGGGAATCCTTACCGGTGCTGCAAGAAAAACATATCAGTTCAAGAAAACAATTTCGGATATTAAGCTTCAAAATGAAATTAGCAGAAAAGACAGGGAAATTGAGCGTAAACGAAAAGTTCTTGAAGCAAATATAGAAGCACTTAAAAATGAATTTGAATCTGCAGAGGAAGAATTAAGTATCCTGAAAGCTACAGAAGAATTACAGGAAAAACTGTCTTCTAAAAAAAATTAGAATAAAATGAAAAAAGAAGCTGTAGCCGAATGGCAATTACGATTGTATATTGCAGGCCAAACGCCAAAATCAATAACGGCGCTTGAAAATATAAAAAAATATGCCGAGGAACATTTAAAAGGAATTTATAGTATTGAAATTGTAGATTTGCTTAAAAATCCGCAATTGGCAGAAGGGGATCAAATTTTTGCTGTACCTACATTAGTTAGAAAATTTCCAGAACCTATCCGTAAGATCATTGGTGATCTTTCGAATGAGGAACGAGTACTTGTCGGGCTTAATATAAAACCCTTAAACTCTTAAAAAAATGGATGACTCATCTGATGGCTCAAGTACAACCAAACATAAATTTATGCTTTTTGTTTCGGGTATGTCTGTTAAATCGGGTCATGCTATCGAAAACCTGCGTAAAATCTGCGATCAGTATCTGAAGGATAATTATGAATTAGAAATTATAGATATTAGCCGGGATACAGAACAGGCTGCGATACATCAAATAGTGGCAATACCCACATTGATAAAAACAGATCCTGCTCCAAGGAGGATTATTCTGGGCGATTTATCAGACAAGGAAAAGGTATTAAGAATCCTAAACATACGCAAATAATTTGAAGGACAATAATACAAATATAGAATCCCTAAAAGCTGAAATAGCTTCCTTAAAAGAGCAACTTTACGAATCTAATAGTATTGTTGATGCTATAAAAGAGGGAGATGTTGACGCATTGGTAGTAAATGCAAACGGAACGCCGCAGCTTTATTCGCTTGAAACCGCAGATTATACGTTTAGGCTCCTGATCGAAAAATTTGGACAAGGGGCATTGAGTATTTCCAGAAATGGACTTATACTATATTGTAATGATTATTTTTCAAAACTTATAGGTATACCTGCCGAAAAAATAATTGGAAATTACCTGTATCAATACTTTAATAGTATGGACAATTTTGTGCCAATTATAGAAGCTTTGAAATATGGCATTACCACGCACGAAATTGTATTTAAAACACAAACGTACAGAAAAACTTTTCCTGCCTATATCGCCGTTACTGATCTTGAGCCTGCCGTTCAGGGAATTGGAATCGTAATTACGGATCTTACAGAGAAGAAAAAACACGAAGATGCATTAATACAGCATCAAAAGGAACTCGAAGAAAAAATTCATGAGTTAAATAGAATAAACGCTAATCTGGAGGAATTTATTCATGTAATATCACATGACCTTAAAGAACCGCTTAGAAAAATTGTGATGTATAACGGAAGAATAGATGCAAGTTATCTTTCTGAAGCTGATGCCAAATCTATGAATGTGATGAAATCAGCAGCTTTAAGATTAAATTCACTTGTAGATGATCTCGTTAGTTATTCATCGCATACGGCACAGGAAGAACGTACAGAAATTAACCTGGTGGATGTAATTAGAGAAGTTACGGATGATTTGGAAATTATAATATCCGATAAAAAAGCAGAAATCAAAATAGGAAAACTGCCTACATTAAAAGCTTCAAGAGTACAAATGCGCCAGCTTTTTTCTAACCTTATTTCAAACGCCATAAAATACAGCAAGAAAGATAGTTTTCCTCTTATACAAATTTCTCAAATTGATAATTTTGAGACTGAGATTTCAAATCAAAATCATCAGTTTATTAAAATTCAGGTAAAAGATAACGGTATCGGGATGGAACAAAATCATCTTCTTAAAATTTTTACCATATTTCAGCGCCTGCATGCCAAAAATGAATATTCCGGTAACGGAATTGGCCTTGCGATTTGTAAAAAAATCATGGAAAATCATTCCGGAAATATTACTGTGGAAAGTAAACCGAATGAGGGCACTACGTTTAACCTTTATTTCCCAATATTATAATGCCACACTTAAATAATCTACATATTATTATTGCCGAAGATGATATCGATGATGCTGATATAATCTGTCACACTTTTACTAAAAACCCGGATTTTGCAAAAGTAAGTCTTGTGGCTAATGGTGAAGAACTTTTAAATTATTTAGAAGATGCGTCAAATGAAACTCCGGACATTATCCTTACAGATATCAATATGCCTATATTGGACGGCATTGAAGCATTACAGCAAATTTTGAATAACAACGACTTAAAAACAATTCCGTGTTTTGTATATTC
The DNA here is from genome assembly GCF_001975985.1 of [Flexibacter] sp. ATCC 35103. Classification (GTDB taxonomy): domain Bacteria; phylum Bacteroidota; class Bacteroidia; order Flavobacteriales; family Flavobacteriaceae; genus Flavobacterium. The sequence goes on from NZ_MTQF01000001.1 coordinate 289,748, forward strand.
AACAAGTATAAATCCTGTTTATAAAGAAAAATGCGACATGCTGGGTGTAAAAGCATATCTTATTAAACCATATTCTATTGAAGGTTTTGACGAAATTCCTAAAAGTATACTTTCGATTATCGAACAATAATACTGAAATAATAACTACATAATAGCAAAAGAGCTGGTCTAACGATCAGCTTTTTTTTATACCTTATCAATTTTTAGTTATTCTATACTAAAACTACAATTTCATTCTGTTTTCTTCAAAATCCAATCTCGAAGAATTTACTATGCTAACATAGGAAATTACTTAAATAATTGTTTACTATTTTAAAATAAATAAGAATTTTTTCAATATATTTAGTAAAACATCTTACTTATACTACAATGTTGATTTGTTAAAATATTGCGGAATATTCAATTTTAATACAATTCACTAGGTAAAATTTGTAACATTATTTTATGATTTAACACATTGTTCTATTATTATTTCGAAGCTAAAAAATTTCATATCAACCTCATTTCCATCAAAATACAATATTAAAATGATACGTTCTTATATTTTATAAAATTATTCTTACCTGATTATTTTTCAGTATCGTAAGAATAACATCGTTTTATGAATTTTTATTCCCCAATCTAAAATTATCATATGAAAATCAGAAAGTTAAAATTACTATTAGCCTTATTTCTTTGCATGGCTTTTAAAAGTTATGCCGCTCCTTCCCCTCCACGACCACAAGCAATTCCTCCACCGGTAGGTGATCCGGCCCCTATAGACAGCGAAATTTGGATATTATTCGCAAGTGGTCTTTTGCTTGGCATATTTTTTCTGTTTAGAAATTCAAAATCGACAGTATAACTATCACAAATGTAAATCAAGATGAACCGCAAAAATCCAAATCTATTACTACTCTAAAAAGTGAAAGTTATGAAAAAAACAACATTACTTATTTTGATACTGGCCACTACAAAATGTATCTCACAAATTTATTTTAGTCCTAACGCAAACATGTACGTAAAAAACGAGGTTTTATATGTACAGCAAAATATAAATTTAGACGCGACTTCAAATTTATATTTACGAAATAACGCGCAATTGCTGCAAGGATCTGCCGGAAATTCAACCAATCTTGGTGTAGGTTTACTCTCTGTTTATCAAGAAGGCACATCAGACAACTTTGATTATAATTATTGGTGTTCTCCTGTTGGAAATGCCTCCGTAACTCCTGGAAATGAAAACTTTGGTATTGCAATGTTAAGCAGACCAACAAGTTCAACTGTTTCTACAACGGCAACCATTTTACCTGCAACCAATTCAAACGGAACTTCAAACCCGCTTGCAATTGCTTCAAAGTGGATCTATAAATTAATTAATGCCAATAATTATTCGCAATGGCTTTTTGTTGGCGGAGCAGCAACTCTGGCTCCCGGCGAAGGTTTTTCTATGAAAGGAACGAGCGGCACTGATGCTGTCGATCCGGAAGGAACCGGTGTAACAAACAATCCCGGAAGTGCCCAGAGATATGATTTTAGAGGAAAACCAAATGATGGCAACATCACCATTACTTTAGGTATCAATAATGCCACATTAACCGGAAACCCGTATCCGTCAGCTTTACACTTAAACGCTTTTCTTTTAGATGGTTCTAACACTGCAACCGGAGGCGTCGCCTATTTTTGGCAACAGGATAAAACAGTAAATTCTCATACTCTTATAAGTTATAGAGGAGGCTACGGATCTTATTCTCCTGTAGATCTCGTTTCCCCGGGTGTATATGTACCTGCATTTTTTAGTTCTTATAATGCAGATGGCTCCGTAAACAATACCGGATCATCATCCGGAATTGTAATAAACAGACAATATTCTCCTATAGGACAAGGTTTTGTTATTAGTGCCACCGCCACCGGAACAGCAACTTTTAAAAATAGCCACAGGATATTCATGAAAGAAGGTTCAGGATCATCACAATTTGAAAGACAGGTTCCAAAAGAAAAAACGACTCAAAAAGAAGATTCTGCTCAGGAAACTACCGAAGAAGTTGTAGAAGAAGTTCCACATTTTAAATTCAATACGATCATTAACAATGAATTTACCAGACAATTAGCACTGGCTTTTGTATCACAAGCGACAGATGGTATCGATATAGGTATTGATGCCCTAAACATGGATGATTCAGTGCCTAATGATGTGACTTTCTGGTTAGAAAACGGCAGTTATGTAATTCAGGGCGTTAATTTTGATGAAACAAAGAAAATTGCGCTTACTGCAAAAGTCGCTACAAATACTACTTTTAAATTTTATATTCCTGAAGTGGTAAATTTCGATAACTCCCAAATGATTTACCTGTATAATGCTCTTGATAACTCTTATCATGATATAAAAAACGGATCATATGAAATTAGCGTTGCTCCGGGCGTTTATCCTGACCGATTTAAAATTGCATTTAAAAACGAACAAACTCTTGGTACCGGCAGCGAAACATCTAAACAATTCTTTATAATCCAGGATAATACCAATAGTAAATTAAGAGCTGAAAATCCTAATAATCTAGCCCTTAAATCATTTAAATTATACGATGTTTTAGGCAAAACAGTATTATCCAAAAAAGACCTTGGAACAGATCAAAATTATACTTTTTCGACTAGCGGGTTAAGTAACGGAATTTACATTGCAGAATTCTTAACCACCAATAACGAAAGACTTACTGAGAAAATTGTAATCTCAAATTCAGGCAAATAATTATATCCTTTAAATAAAAATATACACCAAACTAATATTAGAAATTATGATCAACAAACCTACTCTTCAAAATCATAAAAAATTACTATTGCTATTTTTAATCCTTTTAAGCTTAACAGTAAATGCACAAATAGGAATTGGGACAACAACACCAAATGCAAGTTCTATTTTGGATGTTACCTCAACAACAAAAGGAATGCTAACACCCAGAATGACTACTGCCCAAAGAAACGCCATTACTACACCCGCTGACGGATTAATGGTGTATGACACTGATTTAAAAGTATTTTACTATTACTCTGCAGGTACCTCAACATGGTTGCCAATTGTGAGCGGTTCACCAGGAAGAATCAATTTTAAGCGTATAAAATCTACAGATGTTTTGGCGACGGTTTTAGCTGCTGAACTTGCTGCAGGCGGCGGATCAAAATATCTTTTAAGTTCTACTACTTTATATGAAATTAATGGTACGGTATCTTTTAATTTTCCTATTGATTTAAATAATGCTTATGTACAAGGATTAGATGCAAATGATGATATCATAATCAGACCTTCAGGAAATATTTTTGAAGGTGCGACCGGAGGAAGTATTCGAGGTGTAACTCTTATTGCTACAGCCGGAAATGTGTTTAACCTTAGCGGAGCAGCAACTCAAAACTTAATATTTAGAGATTGTATTGTAGCTAATTCTAATACGGTGGGTTCAATATCAGGTTTTGGATTAGTATTTCTAAGCATTATTCAATTTTCAGGAAATACAAACGGAATAACCTATAACAACATTACACAGTTATTATTAAGCAATTTAGGATGGTTTGGTAATAATACAGGAACCTACGAAAAACTAACGGGAACTTTTATGTTGGTAGAAAAACAAGGCGGTTTTAGTCAGGTTGATGGCTCTGCTATAGGTTTTGATGTATCCGGAAACCCTACTGTAAGTGGCGATGCAGTATTAGAATCAGTTGTCTTTACTGGTACAAATGCTACAGGTTATGTGAAACCTTATACCGCAGGAGGAATTTATACAGGATATAATTTTACCAATAGCTGGAATGTGCGATCTGCCGGAATACCAACAGAAGCAGATGCAAGTGCTGTTGGAGATTTTTCTATGGATTATATCGTTGGTTCTGGTGCCAGTACTGTATTTAACACCTCTAATCCTAGTAATATTACAAAAGTACTTGGAACTTCAGCATCGTATAATTTATTTAGATTTGCGCTTGATGCAATTCCAAACGCCAATAACAGATTACGATATATGGGTAAAAAGAAAAGAATTTTTCAGCTAGCAGGTTCTATCTCTTTTCAGGTTACAAACGCAGGAACTTATATCATTTATGTTGCTAAAAACGGAACTCCTTTAACACAATATAAAATTTACGGAAAAGGTTTGCAGGCACTTGATATTGTTGTACTTCCGTTGAATGCATCATTTGAATTATCAAATAATGATTATATCGAAGTATATGCACAGCGTTATACCGGAGGTATTACAGATGGTATTATAACGCCAAATATGACTGTGACTATCAAATAAATAAATAAATAAATAAATAAATAAAGCAGCCGTATCGATAAAGAGACGGCTGCTTTTATTTAAAATACAAACTAAATTGTTTATTATAACTTAATTGCAATTTTTCCAATCGTTTTGCCAGATTCAAGCAATTCATGCGCTTTTTTAAAATTATCTGCTGTAAGCCCAATAAAAGTTTCTTTTAAAGTTGTTTTTAGCGTTCCATCATCCAGAAGATCAGCAATTTTATTCAGGATATTGTGTTGTTCCTGAATATCATCAGTTTCAAACATAGAACGTGTGTACATTAACTCCCAGGAAAATGAGGCGCTTTTGTTTTTTAGTTTATTTAGAGCCACAGGATCACTGCTTCCGGTAATCGATGCAATATGTCCCTGAGGTTTAATTAATTCGACCATTGCATCCCAATACGAATTTGTATCTACAAAGTCCAGAATAAAATCTACGTATTCAAATCCGGCTTCTCTCACTGAGCTAATTAAATCTTTGTGATTCACTACAAAATCAGCACCTTGCTGTTTGCACCAATCCATAGTTTCCGGACGCGAAGCAGTTGCAATAACCGTTAATCCGGCAACTTTTTTTGCCAGTTGAATTGCGATTGAACCCACTCCTCCGGCACCGCCAATGATTAAAATAGATTTACCTTTGTCTTTTTCAGGATCGATCCTAATACGATCAAATAATATTTCCCAGGCCGTTAAACCTGTCAAAGGTATTGCTGCAGCTTCTTCAATACTTAGCGATGTTGGTTTTTTGCCCACAATTCGTTCATCAATAATCTGATATTCAGCATTGCTTCCTTGTTTTGTAATATCTCCTGCATAAAATACGGGATCACCTACCTCGAACAAACGCACCTTTTCTCCTACTGCTTCGACAATTCCTACTGCATCCCAGCCAATAATTTTTGGAGTATCGAGTATCGTATCTTTTGCACTATTCTGGCGAATTTTATAATCAACCGGATTAACAGATACAGCACTAATTTTTACCAATAAATCACCTGCGCCCGGAATTGGCTTTTGAGTTTCAAATTCTATAAAACTCTCTTTTTCAGTTATGGACAATGATGTTTTGAATCCTATAGCTTTCATATTTATAATTTTTAAGGTTGTAATATTACAAAGATAACAGCTCATTGAATTTTATAAATGGTATAAGTTGATCGTATATCTGTATAATTTTGTCAACGTGAAATCATTTACTTTTAGAAACAAAAAAAAAGCTGATTTTACAATCAGCTTTTTTTATAAAAATTAGAATTTAGCAGCAAATTCCTTTGCAAAATCTTCCAGTTTAATCTTGCCTTCAACAGAGAAAGTATTGCTTAAAAAGTGTGCCTGAATTTTACCGCTTCTTAAACCTGAACCCATTTCCTGATATAATCCAGCAATTTCTTCCGGTAATCCGGCTTGTTTCATTCCGCCAAGAGATTGCTCATCAGTAAATTCAATCCAAGGTAATTCCGGTTTATCAATTGCTTCCCCTAAAACTTTTGCCACATCACTTGCCGTGCGAACGTCACTTATAATGTAACGTACATTTTTACCTGAAGGTGTTTTTTGCAATTCTTCAGCAACCGCATCGGCAATATCTTCCGGATGTACAAAAGGAATCGTTGCTGTCGCTGGATAATTAGACCCAATAATTCCCCCACCTTTTATCATAGGCACATCATTATACAAATTCGTGAAGAAAAATCCGGCACGTAAAAAAGTAATCGATACGTTTTCTAGTGTTTCGTATATTTTCTCGATATTATAAAGCCCTGCAATTGGACCATTCCCTGTTGGTAAATCTGCACCAATACTACTTAGCATTACCACACGCTTTACTCCTGCTCCTTTTATAGCTTCTGCTAAAGCTTTACCGGCAGTTGTTGTATTGGCAATAATATTCGATCCTCCTAAATTTGGCGGAGTCATAGCAAAAATAGCATCAGCTTCTGCAAAGGCATTTTTTAAAAAAGCAACATCATTTACAGAACCTATTACTGCTTTTGCGCCTAAAGCTTCGATAGCTTCAACTCTGTCTTTATTGCTGCTAATTACCGTTACATCGTGTCCTGATGCGATTAATTTTGTGGTTAAAGGTTTTCCAATATTTCCTAATGAACCTGAGATTGTAATTTTCATATCTAATTTATTTTTTTATTATCTGTAACAAAGGTATATTTGTACTTACTTTTATACAAGTACTTACCCTAAAGTATGCGCAAATGACAGCAATCAAAGAATCATCGACAATACAGGAAAATAAGCAATATGCTTTAGAAAAATGCCCTGTAACATATGTAATGGAAAAAATTGGAGGATACTGGAAACCCATTATTATCTACCATCTTTCTGGCGGAAGCAAACGTTATAGCGAACTAAAAAGAGCGATTCCTGCGGTAACAGAAAAAATGCTGATTCAGCATTTAAAACAACTCGAAGCAGACAATCTTGTTATTAGAGAAGCAAAACCTGTTGTACCTCCTTATGTAACCTATAGATTAAGCAATGCCGGAAATGGTTTGATGCCGGTTATTGAAGCCATGGCAACCTGGGCTTTTAAAGATAAAGAAAACGGATTTACCCAATCTTCGCAAAATCATGAATAAGCGACATTATAATTTTAAAACATAATGAAGCCCTTCACGGCAAATTCTCTGAGATCTTTCTATTTTTATGTAAAAATACATCCACATGAAAAACATATCAATACCACAAGCAGGTTTAATTTTACGAATAGTACTGGGAATCACAATGCTTTCAGCCGTTGCAGATCGTTTTGGACTTTGGGGCGCTCCAGGTGATCCGGGAGTAGCATGGGGAAACTGGGAAAATTTTATTGCCTACACCCAAACCCTGAACCCTTTTGTAAGCAAACCTATTGCCGGAATATTAGGCATTTTAGCAACATCGTTTGAAATTGTATTTGGTATTTTATTAATCATAGGATTCAAAACCAGAATCATAGCTCTAGGAACTTCGGCATTAATGTTCCTTTTTGCACTTAGCATGGCAATTTCAGTTTCGATAAAAGCACCTTTTGATTATTCGGTTTTAACAAGTTCTGCCGCCGCATTATTGCTTGCTGCAATTGGTAAAACTTCTTTTTCTGTAGACAATAAATAAATTGGAATATTTTTTTGATTAGAAGCTAATCCGGCCATCCGCTATATCTTTTCCTGCCTAAAGAAGGCAGCAAAAGGATGTCGCTCCTGTCCGGGCTAGGAAATATATTTTCATAACATATTTTGGAATTAAGAAAGACCAATTACTACAAAGAACTATCAATGAGTATTTTATAAAAAAAAATTGAGAATAATGTAAATGATTAAAATCTTAAACGGCTAATTTTGAAGTAATTAATTATTAACGAAATAATAAAAATTATGAAAACTCTATTCAAAACCAAAATTGCATTTCTTTTTATTTTAATTGGACTTGCGTTTTCCTGCAAGAAAAACGAACCCGTTCCGGCAGATACAGATACTTATGTGGATTCGACTGAAACAGCCATTGACAGCGTAAATACCACTGTAGACAGTAGCGCAGTACTTGTTGATACAGCAACTGTAAAAAAAGATTCGATCACAAAGATTAAAAAATAGATTTGAATGCTGTATTGTATAATACAGATCATTATTTTATAAAACTCTGTCATATGTTTATGATGGAGTTTTTTATTTTATCTAGATTAAAAAGAAAGATTTAACTTATTAAAATTGTATTTTCGTTAATTAATTTTAATTGATGGATTATCCAAAATATGATTTAAAGGCAAATTCAAATTCTACGATTTTTGAATTTATAAGCTCAGGGACACAAGGAGATATTCTTAAAGTAATTAAATATACTTTAATGCAAAATCCCGAAATTGTAAATCTGGGTTTTGGAGATAAAATTAATATCAATGAGAATATGGGAACTTTTGATATTGATGATGTTAATATAACTGATAATGGTGATCGGAATATTATATTAGCAACCGTTGCAAATGCAACTTATATTTTTACAGAACTCTATCCTGATAAATTTATTTTTTTCTCAGGTAGTTGCAAGATTAGAACCAGACTATATAGAATTGCAATTTCAAGCAATTATACTGAATTAGTAAAAACTTTCTTTATCTTTGGTATATTACAAAATTCTCATACAGGAAAATATTATAATGTATCTTTTAGAAAAGATATAAATTTTATTGGATTTTTAATTAAAAGGAAATGATAATGAAAAATTTAGATAAAAAAATAACTGGAAATAAAAATCTTTCAAAGATTAACTCGACTGTATCCACTGACAAAAAATTAGATCAAATTAAAAACGTAAATTTTGTTTCAAATAAAATAGAAGAAGTAAATAAGATCGTAAATAAATTGGAATTAACTTTTTAAATAACATATAAAAGGAGCTTTAAGCTCCTTTTATATGTATCCTACTTCTTCAAGATTTCTCCGTTTTATAGCCTGAGAAATTATTATAAAACTATCCTAATCTTTTTCTAATCCTGCTAAGCGACTGACTCGTAATCCCCAGGTAAGAAGCAATATGATACAAAGCAATGCGATTTAAAATTTCAGGCTGTTCTGTTTGCAATTTAGTATAACGCTGTTCTACCGTATTAAAAAGAAGCGCTTCCATTCTGGATTGCGCGTAGATAAAAAATAATTCTGCTAAAACCCTTCCTGTATTTGCCCAGCCTTTATTGACATCATATAAGTTCTGAAGGTCTTTATATTTTATAGCATACAACTCTGAATCCTCCAGGGCTTCGACATAATAAACACAAGGATATTGATATACAAAACTGGCAAAAGACACAATAAATTGACCTTCTGAAAAGAAAAACATATTTCGATCTTCCATTGCTTTTTCATCATAATAATAGATTCTAAAAATACCTTTCCGTATAAAACCTAGATCAGAACATACAAAATTTTGCATATTAAAAAACTCCCCTTTTTTAATTGTTCTCGTATACCAATATTGATTTCCCTTTTCAAAATCCGGTGTAGAAAGATTGGAGAAATTATGCAAAAAATCAAATAATACTTTTTTATCATCCATAGAGAAACAGGTAAACCCAGCTTTAGTAAACCGGGTTTAAAAGTATGTAATAAAGTATTACTTTGCTTGTTTTAAAAAATCCAATACTTCTTTTGCATGTGCAGCGCCTTTGAAAAAATCCCTGAATTTATAAATTACAATTCCCTCGCTGTTTAGAACAAAAGTTTCTCTACCCGTTAAAAACAATGCCTTTTTTACTCCAAATTGCCTGATTACTTTATTTCCGGGGTCACTTAATAATTTAAAGGGTAATCTGTTTTTTTCGGCAAAAGTTTTATGGCTTTCTATACTTGCTCCATTAATTCCTAAAACCTGTATGCCCGCATCTGTAAAATCCTGAAAACTGTCACGAAAAGCGCAAGCTTCTTTTGTACAGACACCACTTTCATCTTTTGGATAAAAATAAATTACAGTTGTACTGCCTGTAATATCCGTACTGCTGTCAAATTTATTTCCGTTTTGGTCTTGAAGGGTAAAATATGGTATTTTATCTCCTACTTTTAATTCGTTTATCATTTTATTTTAGTTTAAATTTTATACTGCAAATTTGATTCGAAATAAAACTGACCGAATTAACTTAAGTTAATTAATATTCAAAAAAAGCAATTTTACAAAACACAAATACTTCTATCATACTGGTTATAAAAGTCTTATTTTGATTTAAAAATAACTCATCTCATTTTTAAGGTATTATTAAGGTCGTAATTTTTCCAGAAACTAATATCAATTCGTAAATTAGCCATAATAAAATTTATCCGAATGACAGTACTTACATTTACCCTGATTATGATTCTTGGTGCTTTTTTAGCAGGTTTTATTGGTTCATTATCAGGCTTGGGTGGCGGAATTATCATAATTCCCCTTTTAACAGTCATTCTTGGCGTTGATATACATTACGCAATTGGTGCGGCTTTAGTTTCAGTAATTGCAACCTCATCAGGTTCTGCCGCTGCTTATGTCAGGGAAGGAATCACCAACATGAGATTGGGAATTTTTCTCGAGATTGCTACAACAATTGGTGCGGTTTGCGGAGCTTTACTTTCTACCATTGCGCCTACTTCATTCATTGCCGTATTATTTGGACTTACCTTAATTTTCTCTGCTATTAATTCGCTTCGAAAAAAAGAAGAACATATTGTTTTACAATCAAGTCCTCTGGCTAAAAAACTGAGATTAGAAGGAACTTATCCTTCGCACGATGGAGAAGTAATTAGTTACGGAACCAAAAATGTAGTTGGCGGTTTTGGCATGATGGGAATTGCGGGTATGATGTCCGGATTATTGGGGATTGGTTCCGGGGCTTTTAAAGTAATTGCAATGGATAATATTATGAGGATTCCGTTTAAAGTTTCTACCACAACCAGTAATTTTATGATGGGCGTTACTGCAATGGCTAGTTCTGTAATCTACATTCAAAAAGGATATATCGAACCCGGAATTTGTATGCCAGTTGTCATTGGTGTTTTATTTGGCGCAATGGCAGGAGCAAAAGTGCTGGTAAAAACAAACCCTAAAAAACTAAGAATATTTTTTGCATGCCTGATTTTTGTGCTTGCAGTAAACATGATATACAACGGAATTAATGGAAAAATCTAAGGTTATGCAACACGAAAAATTTGGAGAAAAAGATTTTCAATCCATTATTGGTAATTTATTACGCTACGGAGTCTGGATTTCATTATCTGTAGCATTTCTTGGCGGAGTCGTTTATTTAATGGGGCACAGCAGCGATATAGAAAACTACTCAGTCTTTAAGGAAAATGACCGTAATATTTTTGAAGTTATTACAGCAATCTATAATGGTGCAATTCAGGGAAAAGGAGAGTCGCTAATATTTGTTGGGATCATATTGCTTTTTCTAACGCCGGTATTACGTGTTTTACTATCATTGTTCTCTTTTCTTCTGGAAAAAGATTATCTGTACGTAGTAATCACATTAATCGTAATTTTGATAATCCTTATTAGTGTTTCCTTTGGATTTTCGCATTAAATATGGACATTAAGCTTTAAAAAAGCACCAATAATTGCTCTAAGTTATCAATATATGCGCTTTGCAAAAAAGCTTAAAGCGCTACAAACAAATAATTGCTAAAAGCAATAAGCCGCACGCTTTCTAAGCTTAAAGCCTATTGCATAAAGCCTAAAGCTAAAAAAAATGGAAATAGGTATAGACAGTTTTGCATCGGCAATGTACGGAGACAGCAACACTTTGAGTAGTGTAGATGCTATGGAACAATTGCTTCAAAGAATCGAGTTGGCAGATCAGGCCGGACTTGACGTTTTTGGTATTGGAGAACATCACAAGAAAGAGTTTTTAGATTCGGCAACAGCCGTAATATTAGGTGCAGCCGCAGCAAGAACAAATCGCATAAAGCTAGCAAGTGCCGTATCAGTTCTTAGCGCTGCTGATCCTGTTCGATTGTATCAAAATTTTGCAACATTAGATTTAATATCAAAAGGAAGAGCAGAAATTGTCGTAGGTCGCGGATCAGCGATTGAAGCATATCCGCTTTTTGGATTTAGCTTAAACGATTACGACGCGCTTTTTAGTGAGAAATTAGACCTTTTACTTCAAATTAGGGATAACGAATTTATAACGTGGTCCGGAAAATTTCGTCCCGCCTTGAATAATCTTCCAGTTTACCCAAGGGCTTTACAGGAAAAACTGCCTATTTGGTTAGGAGTTGGCGGAACTCCGGAATCTTTTATCAGAGCAGGATCTTTGGGTTTACCCTTAATGGTTGCCGTTATTGGAGGGCAAACATATCGTTTTCGTCCGCTTGTTGATTTGTATCGTGAAGCAGGAAAAGCTGCAGGTTACAAACCCGAAGAACTAAAAGTAGGTTTGCATTCCCCTGGTTTTGTTAGCAATACAACTGCAAAAGCAATCGAGGAATATTATCCCGGTTATGCTGAGCTTTGGACAAAATTAGGAAGAGAACGCGGTTGGCCGCCTGTAACAAAAGACAAATTTGATGGGCTTATTGATGATCAGGGCGTATTAGTTGTAGGTGATCCGGAACGTATTGCCGAGAAAATTTTACGCCACAGCGAATCATTGGGAGGGATTTCGAGATTTACTTTCCAGATGGATAATGCAGGACTTACACATACACAATTAATGAATGCTATAGAACTTATAGGATCAAAAGTGATTCCTTTAATTCAGAAAGCATAATTTTTGCCAAGCTATAACGAATAAAACGGATTTTCGCTGGTTTATTTTAATATTAGAGTTTTTTTGCCACAAATTAAAATGATTTTTTAATCACTTTCTCTTAGAAAAAAACCAGCGAAAACCCTTTGAATCAGTGAAAATCTATAATAAACAAAAAAGCATCCGCCAAATGACGGATGCTTTTTTATGTAAACTCTTCTCAAAGGAGAAATATTCTTAGAATTTATATGTTACACCAACCCTAAAATTTATAGGCTGTTCTGTTTGCCAGTAATAAGCATTAAGATAGGAGTAATAAGAACCGCTGTAAAGATATTCATTAAGAATATTGTAAATGTTTGCAGTGATTTTGAACTTTTTGACATCATAAGATAGTCCTCCATCCATTTTAAAATAATTTGGAAGTTTTTCTAGCCCCACACTCCATGTATCTGTTAAACGTCCTGCAAGATAAGTTCCTCCTAAAGAAGCTCCAAATCCTTTAAAAGTTCCGTATTGAACGGTATAGTTTAACCAAGCATTTGCTGTATGTTTAGCATATCCGGGAACAATATCTCCCACTGCAATCCCCGGAATAGTTCCGTTTAATTTCAATACAACAGATTCTGTGAATGCGTAATTTGCAACCACATTAAAACCATCAAAGATTTTTCCTCTTAAATCAAATTCAGCACCTCTTGCTCTTTTTTCTCCCAAAACAATACTGTATTGTTCTCCTGGTGTATTAGCAGGATCAGATGCCAGCTCATTTTGTTTTAAGATACTGTAAGCAGATAATGTAGTACTCCACGATCCATCAAACCAGTCTTTTTTAATACCAATTTCAGTGTTGCTGCCAGTAAGCGGTTTTACTTTATCTCCATTTTTTATAATACCGGATTGTGGTATAAAAGCCTGATCGTATAATCCGTAAAGTGCTAAGCTTTCAGTAATAGAGTAACTAATACCTAGACGCGGCGTAATATGACTGTCAGCAATTGGAGCTCCACCCCAGCTTGCATTACTAATCCATGTATATCTTCCTGCAAGGGTTAGTCTAAGTTTATTTTCAAAAAATCCCAGTTCATCCTGAACATATCCGGCTGCATAATTCGTAGTCATTAAACCACCTGCAGTTGCAGCTCGTATAGAAAGAGGTGTTGTATGGTCGAAAGCAGGAAAACCGTTAGATGGCGTACCATAATTTGGATTGTAAACATTAAACGGATTATCCACAGTATCAAGATCGTGAGATTGTCCCCAATCTGCCGCATAATCTTTACTTGCCAAATCTACACCGGCTAATATTTTATGAGTAACTGATCCGGTAGTGAATTTTCCGTTCAAAAATATCTGCCCTAAATACATATTACTTTCTGCATCCCAGATACCAACATTTCTGATAATTTCACCTTTTTCAAGTGTACCTTCCGACATTCCGTCAAAATCCCTGTCTACAGGTCCTGGTCCAACAACGCCTGGCCATGAGCTATAACCTTGTTGTATATATTTAAAATATGAAGTTTGTGCGGTCAATTTCCAGTGATCATCAAACTTGTGTTCAAACATTAAATATCCGCTATGGTCCTGAATATTGGTATCAGGTAATCCCGGTTGTGTCATTGTAAATCCAACTGGCAAAGTTGCATATCCATCAGATTCCGGACCAAATACGTAGTAAGATCCTACTTCGGTCATATTAGCATACTGAAAATTATATTCAGCTGTAATTTTAGTTTTATCATCAATCTGGTAGCTGATAACCGGTGCAATTACGTAGCGGTCATTGTGCTCAAACGGACGATGAGAACCTTTTTTTTGTGCAGCAGCATTAAAGCGATATAATAATTTTCCCTTTTTGTCTAATTTTCCGTCTAAGTCAACACTTGCTCTGTAAAAGTCATAGCTTCCTGCCATAACATTCACTTCACCTTTTGTAATTCCGGTTGGTTTTTTAGTCACTACATTATAAAGTCCGCTTGGATCACCGCTGGAAAGCATGAATCCTGCCGGTCCTTTTACAAACTCAATATGATCGACAAAACTCATATCTTCGGTTAATGGTCCCCAGAAAGACGAAACCACATTAAATCCATTACGGAATGCCTGAATTTGAGATCCACGCATTGTAATATTAGTATACAAATCACCCCAGTGTTCTAAGCGTACTGCTCCACTCACATTACGGATAACTCCGTCACTCATACTTATAATCTGCTGGTCTTTTAAAGTCTGACCACTTACAATTTGAATGTTTTGAGGAATTTCAAGTACCGGAGTCTGAAGACGCAATGACATTGAAGGCTTGTCTTGCTTGTATTTATTTTTTGTAATAACTACTTCATCAAGATCTTCCTGGCTTTCAGAAAGCATAAAATTTTTAGTCGTAGTTTGCCTTGCAGTAACTATAATCTGATCTTCGATTGAATGTATTCCTACAGCATGAATACTAATAGTATAACTTGCAGGTTTTACATTTTTAATTTCATATTGTCCCTTTTCATTGGTAACGGCACTATATTTTGTTCCTCTTAGAACTACAGAAACATTCTCTGCAGGAACATTGCCGCTCAAGGAAACTTTTCCTGTTACTTTTCCTGATTCCTGACCTATCATGGTTAATGAGGTCAAAAACATCAGGCAAAATAAAGCTTTTTTTATAAACATTATATTCATTATTATTTGGTTTTGATTTCGCTCGCAAAAGTAGTAGCTAAAAATCTGTTTTCCAAATTATTTTTAATCATTCTAAATAAAAATTAAAGCTCATTCTGAATTGTCATAAGAGATTTAAAAAAGTTTACAATATATTATTTGAGAAAATATCTTATTACAAATAAGTCTGCTTATCTTTAATCTGTTAAAATAAAATTGTCTCCCAAAACCAAAATCAGATATGAATAATACCACCACAATTAGAAAAGTAGCCATTGTAGGATACAACCGAATACCGTTTGCAAGAGCAAATACAGCCTACTCCGAAGTTGGAAACCAGCAAATGATGACCGCAGCGCTCGATGGTCTTATCGATAAATATAACTTAAAAGGAAAACTCTTAGGCGAAGTCGCCGGCGGAGCAGTAATCAAACATACTTATGATAATAATTTGATTAGGGAATGTGTCATGAAAACTTCTCTTGATCCTGCAACTCCTGCTTGCGACTTACAACAAGCCTGTGATACCGGAATAGAAAGTGCCATTTATATTGCCAATAAAATTGCTCTTGGGCAAATAGAATCCGGAATTGCCGGCGGTGTTGATTCTATTAGTGATATGCCAATTGCCGTAAGCGAAAAACTAAGAAAAATTCTATTGAATGCCAGAAAGGCAAAATCATTAGGCGAAAAAATAAAATTGTTCTTAAAATTACGTCCCAAAGATTTGTCTCCTTTAGTTCCGCGTAACGAAGAATCTCAAACGGGACTTTCGATGGGCGGACATACTGAAATCACAGCAAAACACTATAAAATATCCCGTGAAGATCAGGATAATCTCGCACTTAAAAGTCATTTGAATATGGCAAAAGCATACGACGAAGGTTTTTTTGATGATATGATTACACCTTTTAACGGACTTGAAAAAGACAATAATCTAAGAAAAGACAGTACAATCGAAAAACTGGCAAAACTTAATCCTGCCTTTGATAAAGCAAACGGAACGCTTACTGCCGGAAATTCTACTCCGCTTACTGATGGTGCGTCTTGTATACTTTTAGCCAGCGAAGAATGGGCGGCTGCACAAGGACTTCCTGTTTTGGCTTATATTACTTTTGCCGAAGTTGCTGCTATTGAATATGTAAAAAACCAGCAAAATCTATTGTTAGCGCCTTTATTTGCTGCCAGCAAAATGCTTGATAAAGCCGGACTAACTTTGCAGGATTTTGATTATTATGAAATTCATGAAGCTTTTGCTGCACAGGTTTTAGCTACTTTAAAAATTTGGGAAAGCCCGGAATTAAGTGCTCAATTAGGTTTAAAGAAAGCCTTAGGAACTATTGACAGGGAAAAATTAAATGTAAAAGGAAGCAGTCTTGCAGCAGCGCATCCTTTTGCTGCAACCGGAGGAAGGATCATT
This sequence comes from [Flexibacter] sp. ATCC 35103, assembly GCF_001975985.1. Lineage (GTDB taxonomy): Bacteria > Bacteroidota > Bacteroidia > Flavobacteriales > Flavobacteriaceae > Flavobacterium. Next base: position 306,305 of record NZ_MTQF01000001.1, read on the forward strand.
GGTGTTATGGCAAAACTGTTAAATGAAAAAGGTTCTGGACGAGGATTTATCTCTATTTGTGCGGCCGGAGGTCAGGGAGTTACGATGATAATCGAGAAATAAATAATTATCAATGACAAACCCGACAGCTTATACCGATGCTTCGGAACTGTCGGGTTTATTGTATACGAAAATGTCTAACTAACGTATTATTTCTATTTAAAAAGCAAATTCCTTAACAGCAGTCAAAGCCTTTGGCAAAGCATTTTCAGCAAAATCAGGAATTGCAGTTCCTTCTACACGAAAAGTAGTAATATCTGTTATACCTAAAAAGCCTAAAACAGTGCGAAGATATGTTTCTGAAAAATCATAACTTTTGTAAGGTCCTTCAGAAAATATAGCTCCTGAAGCAATAGATAAAAATACTTTCTTATCTGTTAGCAACCCTTTTGGGCCGTTTTCATCATAACTAAACGTTTTTCCTGCCCTTGCAACCTGATCGATCCAGCCTTTTAATACAGCAGGAATTCCAAAATTATAAAGTGGTACACCAATTACAATAATATCAGCTTCGATAACGTCTTTAGTTGCTTCATCTGAGTATTTCAGTGCTTCTTTTTGTGCTTGTGTATGTTGATCTGCAGGCGTATAAAAAGCACTGATATCTACCGCACTCAAATAAGGCAAAGGCGTTTTTGAAAGATCCAGGGTTTCTATCTGTGTTTCTTTATATTCTGCCTTCAGTTTTTCCAGAATGGCATTTGATAATTGGTTACTAAATGATGCATCTCCTTTGATGCTTGTTATTATATTCAGAATCTTTTTGCTCATGTGTAATGTGTTTTGATTATGATACAAACTTATCTACATTTGCTATCCCTTTTATAGTACTATCCTCAAGGATAGCGCTATCCTTGAGGATAGTAACGCATAAAATAAAAACAATACCTCAATAAAGTTTCACAAACCTTAATACCTTTGCTGATTATGAATGCAAAAACAAAAGAATTAGCTTGTGAGCCTGAAGAATGTCTGGCAGCATTGCGTCCGGTAAGAGATGCATTAGAGGTTTTAAGCGGAAGATGGAAATTACCCATATTGATCGCTTTATCTAACAGACCAAAAAGGTTCAAAGAAATTTCGAAAGACATTAAAGGAATAACGGATAAAATGCTTTCGAAAGAGCTGAAAGACCTTGAAATAAACAAGCTTGTTACCAGAACTGTTTACGATACATTCCCGCCAACAGTAGAATACGCATCAACAGAGCACAGCAAATCTTTGTCTGATGTTATTATGGCGCTAAAAGACTGGGAAACTTTACATCGCAAAGAAATTATTGGTCACTAAATAATTTCAGAAGATCTAAACCCGACAAGAATTAAAAAGCTGTCGGGTTTAATTTTTTAATAAAAACTGTAACAAAATCAAAAAATAAGTCTCTATAATAAAAAAGTCATTATAAAATCAACCTTATATCCTTTATTATGAGAACCTTAAAATCAGTTACTTTACTTCTTTTTACTTTCATTTCATTTCTAAAAATACATGCTCAATCGACTCAAAATGATAGTATAAAACTCGATTATATCAAGATTTATTCTCTCGCATTAGACGGAAATCCTGTATTGGCTTTACCATTAATACAAATAGATCCATCAAAAAAAATAGCAGCAAAGGACTTACAATTCAAAACCAATTTTGAAAACCGTTTTAAGTTCAAAGACGACCAAAGTGATTTTCTGGAAACCCGAAAATCTAAAATAGATCAATTATTAAAAATCTACAGAGATTACTGGCGATTTTCATTTTTAAATAAAGAAAAGAAAAACGACACGCTGATCATGAAAAATGTATCTGATTTTCTTAGAAAAAACTTTCCATCCGCAGAAAAACTAACTACTAACGAAGACAGCCTCAATGTCTATCAAAAAAAATACATCGCCAGTTTAGGTTATCATACAACAGGATTTGGGAAAACCGGAGGTCTTTATGATTTATTGGTTTGGAAAACAGAAAAAGACACCATTTATAAACTCAATTATGACGGAAAAGAAACTCCTGTAAAAGTTTATTTTATGGATGATTTTATAACGCTGGGCTGGAGCGAATATGCCACTTTAAGCCGTTATTATCCTGCTGGCTGGACCACTAAAGAAGCTTTGTTTTGCGTAAAAAAATCATACGATTTAAAATCAGAAACCTTTAGAGTAAGTTATATTGGTCATGAAGGAAGGCATTTTGCTGATTATAAATTATTTCCCAATTTAAAAGGAGTAGGTTCTGCCGATTTAGAATACCGCGGAAAATTGACTGAATTGTCTCTTTACTCTCCGGATGGACTTTATAAAAGAATTCAGTTTTTTATTAATAATGGTAATTACGATAGCGAAAATGGTCATTCGATTGCCGCTTTTTGTGTCATCAGAGATTTATCGAGAGTATTATTTCAAAACGATTACGAAAAAGATTTAGAGAAATGGAAAGCAATTCCATCAAAAAAAATAAATGAAGCTGCGGCTAAAATTCTCGAAGAAAACACAAAATCATTACAGAAAATTCCGAATGTAGAAAAATTTATCAAGTAATAATTTTGACTAAAGAATACATCAAATCCTTACACAAAATCATAAAAACAATTAATAATCAACATTTTATACAATAAAGATAATATCGAAAACTAAAATAATTATAAAGAAAAAGATTAAATTTGGTTACCCAAATTATAAATTCATTCTTAATAATTATGAAAAGAAACCTACTTTCCTACTTTCAAAAAAGGCAAAAGTTAAAGCATTTATTCTATGCTTTTTTTCTTTTGCTGTCGTCTCAGGCAAATTGCCAGTACATTACACAAAACCTCGCTCCTACTGCTGTTATTAAAGAAGGGCTTTCGTTAGAACAATCTTCTGACGGACGAATATTTATAGCAGAAAGAGCCGGAATTGTAAAAGTATTTCAAAACAATACCGTTTCAAATGTTTTTACCGTAAACACCGTTACAGACAATGAACAAGGTTTACTTGGATTGACTCTGCATCCTGATTTTGCTACAAACGGATACATTTATGTGTTTTATTCGATCAATGACGGCGTGATCAGACATCGAATCGAAAGAATACAAATCGACAATGCCAATCAGGTTTTAAACAGACAGGAAATTTTATTATTAGAACCTATTGGCGGCGGATTTCATAACGGTGGTGATCTAAAATTCTTTAACGGATTTCTATATGTAACCGTTGGAGACAGCCAGCAGAATACAAATTCCCAAAATTTAGATACTTACAAAGGAAAAATCCTCCGACTTACGGAAGACGGACAACCTGCGCCCGGAAATCCATTTTACGGAACTGGTTCTGTACAAAGACAAAGCATCTGGGTGTATGGCTTTAGAAATCCGTGGAGACTTGTTGCCAATAAAAAAGCCAATAAATTATTTGTTCTGGATGTTGGAACTTCATGGGAAGAAATCAATGAAATCAGTAATCCAACGATTCGCAATTATGCGTGGGGACATCCTCAGGGTGGCGACGGAAAACAAACCGAAACTGATTTGTTTACCAATCCCATATTTACTTATGCAACCGGAAGTATTGGAAACGCTTTAACAAACGGAGTACTTTATAACCCAACTACACCGCGATATCCTAATCTTGATGGTAAATTTATCATCAAAGATTTTGTTCGAAATGAAATCCGTTCTTTTGATCCCAATATTGCCGATCCTGTTTCAACCGAATTTTACTCAGCTCCGCAACAACAAGCACTTGGTATGATGTTGGGCAACGATGGTTATATTTATTATTGCGCTTATGGTAACAACGGTTCTTTAATTAAACTCGATTATATTGCCACTGCGGCTCCAACAATAGTAAATCATCCCATTTCTCAGTCTATCATGCAAACTACTCCTGTAACCTTTACAGTTTCAGCAAGTGGCGTGGGACTTAGTTACCAATGGCAATTTAACAATGTTAATATTCCCGGAGCAAATGCAATAAGTTATACAATCCCAAGTGTTATGCCCGCAAATGCTGGCGCTTACAGGGTTATTGTAACCAATACTGCCGGTGATGCCACCAGTAATGCTGCAACATTAACCGTTACACCGTTTAGCAATGCACCAACAGTTACGATTGTTTCGCCACTGCCTACTTTAAAATGGAATGCTGATGATGTAATTCATTTTGAAGCCAATGGCACTGATATAGAAGACGGAGCATTACCTGCAAGCGCTTATTCATGGAATATGGATCTTTTTCATGAAGATATTCCCGGAGCAGGACATTCGCATCCCGGCGCAAGTCCACAAGGCGTGAAATCAGGAAATTTTACTGCTTCTAATCAAGGCGAGAAAACACCAAATGTCTGGTATCGATTTACCGTAAAAGTTACAGACAGCAATGGTTTAACAGGAACTGCATTTGTAGATGTAAAACCTAATCTGGTTGATGTAACGGTAACGAGTTCTCCGGCTTTACTGGCTTTAGAATTCAATCAAAAACCGGTTGCGGCACCATCGACAAAACAAGTGGTAGCCAATGCAGCTTTGCAGACTTTGAATGCTCCTACTCCGCAATACATTGAAAATATAAGATATGATTTTGATCATTGGAATCATGGCGGAGCTGCCAACCAAACTTTTAAAGCGCCTGCAAACGGTACAATAACATACACTGCTGTTTATACTGCTACAACCTTGCCTAATGCGCCATATTTAGGAGTTGCAGCGCAAATTCCGGGCGTTATTGAAGCTGAAAATTATGATGTAGGCCCAAATGCTTATTTTGATAGTAATGGCGGCGGAGATACAGCTTACAGAGCCGGCGATGGCGTAGGAACTGAAGTTTGTAACGAAGGCGGGTTTAATCTTGCTTACGTTGCTAAAAACGAATGGCTTAAATACACCACAAAAGTAAATACAACAGGCAATTACACTATTAATTTAAGAATTTCATCCCCTTATGCCAATAGAAAGTTACATCTTGAAGTTGATGGCGTAAATGCAACCGGAACTGTCAATATTCCTAATACAGGAGGTTTTCAGGCTTGGCAAACCACTGCAATCCCCAATATTCCATTAACTGCGGGTACGCATGTTATTACTTTATTTTTTGAAGAAAATGATATCAATGTCAATAAAATGGAATTTGTATTAACCGGAAGCACAACTGCCCCAACAGCAGATTACGAAGTAAATACACAAATGGGATGTTTGAATACGGCAGTCACTTTTACCTCTGTTTCTATAGGCAATGTTGATAATTATGTCTGGAATTTTGGCGATGGTGCACAACCCGCCACCGCAACAGGAGTTGGTCCCCATACTGTAATTTATGGTACCGAAGGAACGAAAACTGTTTCATTAACCGTAAGCAACACAATTGGAAATAATAAAAAAGAGACTGCTTATATGATTCATAATTGCACTCTTGGTATCGAAAACCCAAATCAGGAATCAAATAAAATCAACATTTTTCCTAATCCTTCAACAGGAGTATTTCATTTGTCAAAAGCATTAGAATGGACTGTTTATTCTCCTTTGGGAATTAAAGTAAAACAAGGATCAGGAGATTTAATTTCTATTTCAGAACATCCGTCAGGGATTTATTTTGTAAAAACAACTGCAGGAACTAAAGCAATTTCGATTAGTAAACAATAATCAAAGGCACAAAAGTTTTGTATAAAAGCAAAAATCCTAAATCTAATTAAGATTTAGGATTTTTTTTTGCTTATAAATTAACCCATTTCATGATTAATCTTTTTTGTAGATTCGTTCCTGTCCGTCCTGATATATTCTTTTAATTCCTGTGATAGCATTATTTTCTAAAATTACTTTTATTCTAAATTCGTCTATTCCATCTATCTTAAATAAATCCTGTTCAAGAGGAATCAATAAAAAAGTGGCTATATTATTCCAATTATAATACAGACTATTGCCTTCATATCTCAATTCAGATTTGCCATATTTTCCCTGATATGATTTTAAAATTACACCGTCAATAGTTTGCGGTTTTTGCCTGTTCTTAACGATAGGAATAAACCAATCCAGATTATTTGCTTCTTCTTTATTTTTTGATGCTAATTTTTGTAAAGCAAGTAAATGAGACGTATTTACAGCTTCTTCGCTTTTGCATAAAACATCCGGCATAACCCCTTTTCCTTCAAAATCTGTATTAGTAATTGGATCTTTTACTTCGCCAAAAGGGATATTTACAGTAAAACCATTTGGCAATACCTTTCGATCAATTGGATGCGCTCCGCCAGCCGTTTTTTCGCCAACAATAGTAACACGTTTCAAATTTTGAAGAGAATAACTCATCCATTCAGCTGCAGAAAATGTAACTGAACTTGTCAAAATATAAATATCGATATCCTCCAGACGTTTCCCGGGAACAGAAGGTAACAGCCACATCTCTCTTTCTACTTTTTTCCTGTTTTTCTCGTAATAATAATATTTATAAAGCGGTAATTCTTTGTCTGAATAAAAATAACTGCTTAGAAATTGTCCCATTTCCATAGCTCCGCCATTATTCCTGCGCAAATCTATAATCAGGGCATCTGTATTGTTTAAAAACTGCATCACAGCTGCTGCTTTTTCACTTGCTATATTGGGATCTTCAAAATAATCAAATTGTAAATAACCAATATTTCCCTCTAAAATCTGTGTCTTTTGAAACCCGAAATTTTTCTTTTTAGCTTCTGATAATTCCTCAGCCTTAATTTTTTTCTGTATTTCCTTATCCTCTTTTTTAAGCTGATTTTCTGACCATTCCGGATCATAACTTACAGAAAAATGTAAATCTTTACTAACCTCAATAAGATCTGCGCTTATTTTACCGGCAAATTCATTTGGTTTGACAATGTCTTTATAAATCCCTTTTTTATAATTTTCATTCAGCTTCTTTTTAATATCTCCAATAGCATTGGGCCGTATATAGAATTCTTCGAGTTGTTTCATAAGTGAATCAATAATTTGTTTTTTATTTAATTCAGTAAGATGAAGATTTTCTTTGAGAATAGACTCTTGAGCATAAGAACCAATTGAAAATGTTAGAAATAATAAGGCTAATAGTTTTCTCATCATTATGAAGTTTTACAGTTTAAAATTATTTTGTTTAGGATTTTGTCCAGTAATTCGATTTCATCAGCTGATAATCCGTCAAGGGCAGTTTTACGATTGAGTTTAAAAACCGGAGTTAGCAAGACAATCGTTTTTTTTCCTTTTTGAGTGATATCCAGTTTGGTTTTTCTTTTATCCAATTCATCTGTTTCCCTTGTTAGATAATCTTTTTTAACCATCAATTCAATTATTCTTGTGACCGATGCATTATCCTTAAAGATTAATTTGGCAATCTCTATTTGAGAAATTTTTGCATTATCATTCAGGATAATTAATACCAAACATTGGTCAACCGTAATATCACTCACAACCTTCTGGATATTTTTTTGACAAACTTTCCTGTATTCTTTTATCGCCTGTTCTATGGTATAAAGAACCGTTCCTGTTGGGGTTTTCTGACTCATATTAAATTTCTTAGAATTAAACTTATTTGATATATCAAATATAATTATTTATTTGACATATCAAGTATTTATTTGAATTTTATCCATACAATAAACCCGACAGGTTTTAGAAACCTGTCGGGTTTGGAATATTTAAGTCAATATCTTTTATAAATGCTAACTGTTTTAAACAGTAAAATAAGGAGTCAGAATATCTTCAAAATTGTATAATCCTTTTTGTTTGTATTCTAAATTTTCTGCGACAAAAACAACCCCGTTTCCAAAAGCTTCTCTCGAAATCGATTCGTGGATCAAGCGAACGGTTTGATACGGAAAACCAAAGATAACCTCGTGCTTTCCAACGATTCCTCCTGCCCTTACCGAATTGATATTTTCTTTATCGATATCTAAGGCTTCTGCAATTTTTACTGCTGTTCCTGATGTTCCCTGCTTCATTTTAAAATGCTCTTCATTGACTTCAATATCAACCCAAGGGGCAATTTTCTTTAGAAATTTAGCCGCAAAAAGTAAATAATTTACACCAAGTGTAATATTTGGAGACCAGAATACAGTCGTTTTATGAGCCAGCTTTTTTAGTAATTGCAACTCTTTATCTTTATAATGCGAGATTGCCGAGATGATTTTAATGTTTCGGTTTGCTGCAAGTTCTCCGTAAGTATAAATGCCTTCATTTGACGAAAAATCGATAATTACATCAACCGGATGTTTGTCCAGCAATTCTTCCATCGTCGTTTTAGAACTGGAATATATTAATCCTGGTTCGTCTGACTGAATTCCAAAAAATTCGGGAACTGATCTATGTTCCAAAACAGTACTTTGTCTTAAAACCCACTCCAAACAAAATTTCTTGTTTTCCAGTAGTATTGATGCTACTGATTTTCCAGTCTTCCCGAATCCGATTAATCCTATTTTCATAATTTATTTTTTTTATTGAGCAGAACGCCCGTTAACAGAAATTGACATTTTTTGAAATCAATGTCAAATCAAAAAATTTAATTATTATCTAAGTCGATAATTTAGTTGATTCGTAAAAATAGAAATATTATAACGGTAACACCCCGGATTATTGAGATTTGTAACAAAAAACAGTATTGTTAACAGGAATAATAATGTGAAATTTTTTACTTTCCTGAAATTTTATGCTACTGGATTTTCTTAATTGTAATCTTGTCATTTTCGGAATAATACACAAGCGATAGTGAACAGACGAAGTAAATCGCATAAGTTAATCGACAAAAATTGATATTTTTTACGGAGTTACATATGTGTCCTTCGACTTCGCTCAGGATGACAAAAGTGAGATTAATTTTTTCCTGATTTTTCTCTAATTTTTAGTTCCTGTTTTTAGTAATTCAATAAAAATTTCCGATTAATACTACAGATAATTTCCCGCTTAATATATACAAAAAAATAGATGTAAAAAATACTTTAGAAATGTACAACTACATTTATTTTCAGTAGATTTACGACCTGATTACCTCAAATAAAATCAGTAAATAATGGCTTACAATAATAAAGAATTGGTTCGTTTTTTAGACGCTCAAAATAAATTATACCTGTCTGCACTTTCAGAAATCAAAAAAGGAAAAAAAGAATCTCCATGGATGTGGTTTATCTTTCCTCAGATAAAAGGACTTGGATCTTGTGATATTTCAAAATTCTACGAAATAAAAAATGCAGATGAAGCAATAGCCTTTTTAGAACATCCAATACTGGGAAAACATCTTATTGAAATTACGGCTGAATTAATCAAAACTGATGAAAAAACAGCAGAAGAAATATTCGGGAATCCCGATAATGAAAAATTACAATCCTGTATGACTTTATTTGCCAGTATTCAAAATACAGAACCTGTTTTTAATGACGTATTGGATAAATATTTTGACGGATCATCTGATTTTCATACGCTGCAATTGCTTTATAATTTTTAGTTTTCCGAAATAAAAAAACTGAAATAATTTTAAAATAATATATAGCTTTTAGCGTATTTGCAAATAAGATTTTTATATTTGCAACCAAGTTGCATTAGATAAAAACTCAGAAAGTCCGCGTAAACAGTAGGATTTTAAATCAGAATGAAAAAGAAAATTATCTTAATTAATCTTTTTATGTCTTTAACCGTATTGTTCGCAATGCTGTTTCAGACCATACATTCTTACGAACATGTTTATAAGCAATTAACAGAAAAACATTGTGATCATCAATATGTTGAGGGTCAAAAGCAAATCACACACAGTCATACGGTTGATACAAATTGCCATGTTTGTCACTTTGCTTTTAGTACGTTTATCCCAAACACATTTCAGGCTTTATCTTTTTATAAAATAACTATTGAAACCTCTTCTGTATCCTTTTATACAAAAGATGCTTCTACTTTCTTTAAAGGCAGCCTTTTTTCTCTTAGAGCGCCTCCTGCTTTAATTTAGTTTACTACATTTTATTTTTCGAAAATTAAAATTACCTCCTTCCTATTGTCATAATCAGAAAAGGAAATGGATCGCATATTTATTTGACACATTCTATCCATACAGAAAATGTGCTGAATAAGACGACAATGTTATTCTTATTTTTCAATACTAACTATTTTCTCCCAAAGAAATCGTAATAACAATCCCCATTCCCGCAATTTATAAGTCCCGAGACTGTCACTGAGACTGAGACTGTCACTGCGACTAAAAAAACTAAATAAATCCCAAATACATAAAACTATGCTTATAGCTGAAAATCTGACCAAAAAATATGGCGATCATATTGCTTTGAATAAACTGAACCTGACGATTAAAGAAGGAGAAATCTTCGCGCTTCTAGGTCAAAATGGTGCAGGAAAAACTACCACGATTAATCTTTTCCTGGGCTTTATAGAACCAACAGACGGTGAACTGAAAATCAACGATATCTCAGTGATCGAAAACGCGCAGGAAACCAAAAAATATGTCGCTTATATTCCTGAAACTGTAATGTTATACCCAAATCTAACGGGTTTAGAAAACCTAAAATTCTTTTCGTCACTTGCCGGATTTAAATATTCTACCGGAGAACTCACCTATTTCCTGACCAAAGCAGGATTGCAAGTTGCTGCACACGATCAGAATCTGGTTAGATATTCTAAAGGAATGCGTCAAAAAGTAGGCATTGCCATTGCGATTGCAAAAAAAGCAAAAGTGCTGTTATTAGATGAACCTACGAGCGGCTTAGATCCTAAAGCATCAAACGAGTTTTCTCAAATCCTGAAGGAACTTTCTGCAGACGGAACAGCAATTTTAATGGCGACACATGATATTTTCAGAGCCAGAGAAGTCGCTTCTCATATTGGGATTATGAAACAAGGAAATCTGGTTACAGTAATCGAAGCTGATAAAATCTCGGCAAATGAGCTGGAAGATTTGTATTTACAAACGGTATAAAGGAAGTATAATTTCCATCATCATAAAAATGAAACACATATATCCCTTTTTATTATTAATTATTGGCACACAATATTTACAATCTCAAACAATTAATAAAAAAACGAATGACAGCATTGTTTCCGATTCTATAAAAATGGCAGGAAATGAATTGCAAACGGTTGAAATCGTGGGCCGTTCATCAAAAAAGTACAATAGTGACTATTCATTTGCAGCGACAAAAACGGCAGCTTTAAACAAGGATATTCCGCAATCAATATCAACAATTACAAAAGAATTAATTGCAGATAAAGGTGCTTTTTATCTAGCCGATGCTGTAAAAATGGCAAGCGGCGTGATTCCGGCAAGTTATTACAATCAATATACCATTCGCGGAATTAGTCAAAATGAGGAAGGTCAGATCATCAACGGAATGCGAACGCGCCAATATTACTTTTTACAGCCTTTAACCAATAATATCGAACGTGTAGAAGTGATTAAAGGACCTTCGAGCGCCACATTTTCCTCTGTAGATCCAGGCGGAAGCATCAATCTGGTGACTAAAAAACCTTTAGCCATTGATCGAAAGGAAGTGAGCCTGAGCGTGGGGAGTTTTAGCACTTTTAGAGGAAGTTTAGATTTTACAGGACCTCTAAACGAATCAAAAACTCTTTTGTATCGTGTAAACGGAGCGTATCAGGAAGCAAAATCATTTCGTGATTTAGTGAGCAATAAATCATTTTTGATTTCTCCGTCTTTTAGTTATATCCCAAACGAAAAAACGGCTATTAATACGGAGTTGATTTTAAGCGATATGACCGGAATTCTTGACAGAGGTCAGCCTATATTTGGCGCCGTTGCAGGAGTTACAAGCTTAAACAAAACACCAATCAGTTTAAATCTGGGCGCTCCAAGTGATTTCTTTAAATCAAAAGAAATGATTTTTACGACCAGTTTTGCACATAAATTCAACTCTAAAATTGGTTTTAATGCCCAATATATGAAACAATCCTGGACAGAAAACCTGCAGGAACACAGAACCACAAACGGTTTTGCAGTTAATATGAACAATCAGCCTGTAACCAGTCTGGCAATGATGCAATTTGTACAGCGCCAGCAATATTGGGATATTGATAATTTGAGTACTTATTTTAATTTTGATTTAAAAACCGGAAAACTCAAACATAAATTGTTGGCAGGATACGATTTAAGTTCCTGGAATAAAACCAAAGGCGGCGGACAAAATGCAGCAAGAGGTTATCTCTTAAAAGACGGAACTGTGGCCAGTACTTTTATTGCGGCAAATGCTGCCAATTATCAAACCACGACGATTGACGGAGTCGTTTTGCCAAAACCAAATGTTAGTTATTTCAATCTAAACAACCCAACTTATACGGTAACAAGCGCCAATGATTATACTTTGAATGTGAGAACGGCGCTTCCGTCAGCATTAACGACTACAAATGCAATTTATATTCAGGATCAGATTTCGTGGGAAAAATTTACTTTCTTACTGGGTTTGAGACAAGAATGGTTTGAAGACATTACCAATTATGAATCGAATAATGAATTAACGGTCAAAAAATCGGCGTTGTTGCCTCGTGTTGGGGTGACTTATGCAGTAAATAATGAAATTAATGTTTACACGACATATCTTGAAGGTTATCAGCCCCAATCGAATACGGTTACATTAATGCCTCAAACCGGGTCTTTACCAGCCGGAAGCTTGTTTGATCCTCTTGAAAGCAATTTGAAAGAAGTAGGTGTAAAAGCAACTTTCTTCAATAATTCGATGAGTTTTAATGCCGCGATTTATGAGATTAATCAACGTAATATTTTGATGAATGCCAATGATCCTGCAAATCCTGATTTACTCGTAACCAGAGGCGCTGAAAGAAGCCGTGGTTTCGAGTGCGATTTAGCGGGTTATATCACTGCAGACTGGCAAATAAACGCGTCTTACAGTTATATCGATGCTCAAATTACCAACGATCGGGATGCTTCGCTAATTGGCGCCAGAAAACAAAACACACCAAAAAACAGTGCGAACTTATGGACACGTTACAATTTTAGCTCAGATTCAGCCTTAAAGGATTTGGGAGTTGGTTTAGGAATGCAATATCAAAGCAGTAAAGTGCCTTGGTTTACCAGAGATTTTACACTTCCGGATTTTACTGTTTTTGATGCGGCTGTTTATTACAAACCCAACAAAAGCAATATGCAAATTGCCCTGAATGCAGGCAATTTATTCAATAAAACCTATTGGTTAGGCGCACAAAATTATTTGAGACTATTTCCCGGAGCTCCTCGAAATTTCAGCCTGACTGTAACTTATAAATTTTAATTGGTATGAAGTTATTACACATAGAAATTCTAATCGCCAAACATTTAAGGAACTCCGTTTTTAAGAATTCGGCTGTTTTTATTATTACGCTTTTTATAGGGATTATTTTGCTTTATGCCGCTTTTTCTGGTTGGGAAAATTACACCAATCAAAACGAAACCAGCGAAAAATACCAACACGAATCACGCGAGGACTGGCTAAAAAATCCGGACAAAAACCCACACCGAATGGCGCATTACGGAAATTTTGCGTTTAGAAAAAGTACGCCTCTGAGTGTTTTTGAATTTGGAATGGAACCTTTCTTTGGAAATGCTATTTTTCTCGAAGCGCACAAACAAAACACTGCCAATTTCTCTGAAGCCGGATTTTCGAATAGTATGCTTCGTTTTGGAGAAATAAGTATTGCCATGGTTTTACAAATTTTATTGCCTTTACTGATCTTTTTTCTGGGATTTAATGCAATTGCATCCGAGAGAGAAGACGGAACCTTAAAACTGCTTTTAAGCCAGGGAATTAGCTGGAAACAATTATTAAGGGGAAAAATATTAGGCATCGCAAGTGTTATTATGCTTTTGTTTATTCCAACGATTATCGTTTTGGTTTTTATCTGGCTTTTACTTCAGGATTTCACGATTTCAGCAGATGAAACGATCAAAATGCTGTTGTTTATTGGGTTTCATTTTATTTACCTGATTTTCTTTTGTGTCTTGGCCGTTTTGGTTTCAGCCTCGAGCAAAACATCTAAGAAAGCTTTAATTTCTTTGATTGGAATTTGGTTGGTTTTTACCATTATTTTACCAAGGACCACTCAGGCAATTGGAGCCTATATTTATGAAGCGCCATCAAAAATTCAGTTTCAGAGTGATATCGAAAAAGACATTCTAAAACAAGGAGACAGCCATAATCCCAATGATTTGCATTATAAAGCCATTAAAGATTCTCTTTTGAGGGTTTACAAAGTCGATTCGGTACAAAAACTCCCTTTTAATTATTCGGGATTTATCATGACCGAAGGCGAGAGAATAAGTTCTAAAATATACAATGAGCATTTAGCAGGTTTACTTCAGGTTTACGAAAAGCAAAACCGTTTTTCTAAGACTGTTTCTTTTATAAATCCTTATATCGCCATGAAAAATTTATCGATGGGATTATCAAACACAGATTATGATTCGTATATCGATTTCCAGAAACAGGCAGAAAAATACCGTTATAACATGGCGCAGAAAATGAATGCTTTGCAGGTAAAATACATCAGTAATAAAAAACCCGGACCCAATGATAAACCGCTCACGATCAACAAAGAACATTGGGCTGATGTGGCTGAATTTCATTATGAACCAAAAAGAATTTGGGATGTTTTAAAATCCGAAATTGTATCTGTTCTCTCTATCACTCTCTGGATTATTATGCTGTTTGTTTTGATTCGAATTGCAGCTAAAAACCTTAAAGCCATTTAATATGTTAGCATTACTTTTTAAAAATTTCATACGATCTAAAGGAACCAAAATTGGACTTATTTTCCTTTTGGTTATCTGTTTTATAAGTCTTTTAATTGGACAGCAATTTCAGCAAAAACAACAAAACAATATTAGAGAAGCGGCACTGTATCAAAAAGAGCATATTGCCAGAAATGCTGCTTTTCATAAAGACGAAATGGGACTTCTGCTCTACTACATCAAGTTTTCACTGGTCAATAAAACATTGCCTGTTAACAGTCTGGCAATTGGTCAGAGAGATGTAAACCCATCGATACAAAGTGTTACGATTCGTGGGCTGGAAGGTCAGAAATATGATGCGGAACTCAATAACCCGAATAACCTTTTATCTGGAAATATCGATTTTAGTTTTGTGCTTATTTATCTTTTTCCGCTTTTAATTATTGCTTTTTCATACAATCTGGTTTCAGAAGAAAAAGAAAGCGGCACCTGGAAAATTGTCGCCACTCAAAGCAATAACACTTTTTTATACATTCTTAATTTATTCTATATCCGAATTTTAATGCTGATTGCCTTACTGACAATCGTGCTTTTTATTGCCGCATTGTCTCTCAATATCCCATTTGATAAATCTTTTTTTGCTTTTTATGGACTCGGTATTTTATACATTCTTTTTTGGTTTGCCGTAAGCTTTTTTATTGTTTCGCTACAGAAAAACTCCAACTTCAATGCCGTTATTTTACTCACGATCTGGTTGTTTTTTATTATCATTTTGCCGGCAATAATCAATACATACATCGTTACTAAATATCCAATTCCTGAAGCTTTAGAACTTACTGTAAAACAACGAAATGCTTATCATGAAAAATGGGATATGGATAAAAAATTTACCATGGATAAGTTTTATCAGCATTATCCTCAATTTGCACATTATCCGTTGCCAAATACTGAGTTCAGCTGGCTTTGGTATTATGCCATGCAGCAAGCGGGCGATGATGACTCGGCAAAACAATCTCAGGAATTAGAAACTAAATTGCAGCAACGAAACAGAGCCAGTCAGCTTATTGCGCAATTCATTCCTACTTTGCATACTCAGCTTCAGCTCAATGAAATTGCCCAATCTGATTTAGGAAACCAGCTTTTGTTTTTGAAAGCAACAAAGCAATTTCATGAAAAAATGCGTTTGTATTTCTATCCAAAAATCTTCGATAATGCAGCAGTTAATCAAGAAAACTGGTCAAAATTTAAAGTTGAGACATTCAATGATCCTTCAGAAATAAGTTTTGCAAAAGCATTTTTACCATTGCTGCTTTTCAATTTGTTACTGATAGGTTTTGGATGGAGGAATTTTAACCGTAACGGTTTTTAGATTTTTAAATTAAAAGAGCCCTGACAAATTTTTGAAATCTGTCAGGGCTTTTATTTATGCTTTTGTAATCTTTAATACAACGCTTGTATTTGCAGCATTTACATTTGGATTAATCCCAACATGCATTAAAAAATCACCCGAATAAATAGCCATTTCTACCGCTGGTTTTTTGTCCGGATACACATTTATTTCTTCTATTTTATAGTTTTGTTCGGCTTGTAATCCTTTTAATTTTACAGGAAGATGTGTTCCTGCATCATAACGCGAATTAACCGCATAACTAAATACAACCGCTTCGTTACCGTTTTTATTCACATACATTATCGCTGCAGCATCATTATCCCACGGATTTTGCAAACGATATTGATCTCCTTGCCAGATAGTATTACTCAATGCACCATAATTTTTTATGGCCTGCTGGCAAAAAGCCAAATCTTTTTCGTTTAGATCTTTAACTACAATATCAAAACCAAGTCTGCCCATCATGGCAACATCTGTACGGAATTTTATGGGCTGTTTTCCCCAATCTGTTACGTGTGCAGCAAGAGTAATCGCAGGATAAAAATACGAGTATTCCCATTGTATAAAAACACGCTCTAAAGGATCTGTATTATCACTTGGCCAGAACTCTGTAAAGTATTTCAAAGCGGCATAATCTACCCTTCCGCCTCCTCCGGAGCACAGCATCATAGGCACTTTAGGATATTTTGCACGAATGCGTTCTAAAACTTTATAAAGTCCGTTTACATAATCCGTGTAAAAATTAGTTTGTTTGTCTTTGAGATTACTGGAATATGCATTGTAGATCACAGCATTACAATCCCATTTAATATATGCCAATTCCGGATTTTCAGTAAAAAGATGGTCTACAACACCATAAACAAAATCCTGAACTTTTGGGTTCGATAAGTCCAGAACCAACTGATTACGGAAATAATGCTCCGCTCTTCCGGGTTGTTTAATGACCCATTCCGGATGTTTTTTATACAAATCACTTGCCGGATTCACCATTTCAGGTTCAATCCATATTCCAAATTTCACCTGATTGTCTTTTGCCGTTTTGACCAAAGTTCCAATTCCGTTTGGCAATTTCTTTTTGTTTACTTCCCAATCCCCTAAAGCTGCTGCATCATTGTTACGCGGATAATTGTTGCCAAACCACCCGTCATCTAACAAAAACATATCTACGCCCAATTTTTTACTATCGCCAATAAGTACTTTGAGTTTCTCTTCGTCAAAAGTAAAATAAGTGGCTTCCCAATTGTTCAATAACGTTAAACGGGTTCCTTTACCGTCTAATATTTTATAATTTCTGGACCAATCATGCAAATTGCGACTTGCATTTCCTTTTCCTTTTGTCGATAATGTGTACCAAAATTTAGGCGTTGTAAATACTTCATTTTTAGCCAATATATACGCAGCTGCAGCATTATTGATTCCTGAAATTACACGTAGATTGTTTAATGGATCGAGTTCAAGATCAGTTCTAAAATTTCCTGACCATTCCAGACCGGCAAACAATACTTTTCCTTCGTCTTCTGTAGCCGGTTTATCCAGGGAAACCATAAATACTGATGGTTGAAATAAATTGGCACGCGTTCCCAGTTTCGAATCCAAAACTTTTATACCATGAGTCAGTTTCGTTTCTTCCGGCTGCATTTCTTTTGCCCATTCTCCGTGATACTGGTTCAGCCAGAAATTGCTGTAACCTTTTAAATATAAATTTGCCGAAGCATATTTGTTCAATGTAATATTTGCTTTTTCATTGTGCTTAATCGTTGTCCATTGCTCGATAACATCAGTGTCATAATAAGCCAGAATAAACAAATGAACTTCAACAGGATAAACATTGTCTTTGAGTATAATTTCTGTCTGGGAAATTCCTGTACTTATCGTTGTTGTTTTATGATCTGCATATAATAAATCCAGCGAATTATTGCCGTCAGCATGCGTTATTGCAATTGCAGGTTCTAACAAGTTTTTTGAGCCCGATGGTGTGTAAACGGAGTTGTAAATCCCGGTGTAATCTGTTCCCTGACGAAACTGATTTTCTATTTTTACATAATCAAAATCGTTTGCTAATTTCTCTCCAAAATAAATTGTATTCACTTCTTTTCCCGGAGTTACCTGCAAAATAAGCGCATTGCTTTTTGTTTTAACTGCAATAATCTGTTGTGCCAAAACGGTGTTGCAATAACTAGCCAGAATAAAAAATGCAATCGTAAAAGAATGCTTTAAAGTGATACTGTATTTTTTCATTTTTATTATTGTTTTATTATATATGCATTCAAATCAAGGTTGGTTTGTTTAATTTGACATAAAAGTCCCGTTTAAATTTAATGATATAGATATCGAATTTAAAAAAAAATTACACTTATTCTGAATAATATTTTTCCAAACGATCTTTATTTGAATTTTATTTAGAATTAATATAAATAAACTTTTATATTTGCCGCTTTCTAAGCAAAAAATAGCCTTTTTTAATAGAGTTCTTATCTTGCTCCCACAAAAGTGATTCTTTATAATGAATGATAATACCAGTTTCGAATTAAATCTTTTTGAATCTTTCAAAGAAGGAGACGAAACTGCTTTCACGTATTTCTACGACAAATACTTTCACAGAATCACCGCTTTCAGCGTTCAGTTTATTTATGATAAGGACGAAGCCGAAAATCTGGCGCAGGAAGCATTTTTACACTTATGGCAAACCAGAGAAAATGTGGAATCGATAAACGGCATACCATCTTTTTTGTATACGTATGCCAAATCAAAATGCCTCAACATGATCCGACACAATAAGGTGAAGGATAAATTCAAGAACGATATTTTAAATCAAAAAGAAAGAGAACTGGATATTGAAATCCTGAACTCAGTACAATTTGATACTTTAGAATTAACAGAATTAGAACGTTTAATTCACGAATCAATAAGCGATCTTCCGCCTAAAACCCGTGAAGTTTTTATAAAAAAACGTTTCGAGAATAAAAAAAATGCAGAAATCGCTGAGGAAATGCAAGTAACGTTAAAAGCTGTAGAAGCCCATATGACAAAGGCTTTGAAGATTTTGAAAACGAAATTATCCGATTATCTGTTCTTGATTTTTATTCTTATTTGTAATAATTAAAAATAAAAGGTAGGGTATTTTATTTCTGGAGTGTACTTACTAAAACGAGAAGTTTAAAAACTCAAAGATGACATCAGAAATAATTTATAAATACCTTTCTAATGAAGCTTCAGAACAAGAAGTTCAAACACTTTTTGAATGGATTGATGCTGCTGAAGAAAACAAAAAGCACTTTATCGCTTTAAAGAAAACCTGGGCTTTAACAGCACTTTCTGAAGATGTTTCGAAAGAATTAACTCCGGTAATTTCAATTAAGCCAAAAAAGAAATCAGTTCAGTATCTAAAATATGCTGCTGTATTTTTAGTTTTATTCGGGTTAGGAAAATTAGCTTTGGACTTTAGTCAAAAAACAAAATCAGCTTCAAAAGAAATTGTGCTGGAATGGGCTGATGGACGTTCAGAATATATTACGAAAAACAATCAAACGAAAGTAGTAAACGATAAAGGTGATTTGATAGCAAAGAAGTTTACAAATCACATTATTTATTTTGGGAAAGTACAGGATCAGGAAGTAGTTTATAATACGCTTAAAGTTCCTTACGGGAAAAAATTTACACTTACACTTTCTGACGGAACTGTTGTGAGTTTAAATTCCGGCACAACTTTACGTTATCCGGAGCAGTTTGGCATCAACGGAAAAAGAGCTGTATACCTGACCGGAGAAGCTTTTTTTGAAGTTGCCAAAGACAAAAAACATCCATTTGTCGTAAACGCCAATAAGGTTGATATTGAGGTTCTGGGTACAAAATTCAACATAAGTGCGTATCCTGAAAATCCAAGTGTAAACAGTACTCTGGTCGAAGGAAGTATCAAAATGTATGAAGTCGAAAACAAACTCAATGCAATTTTGCTTACGCCAAACCAAATGGCAACATGGAATAATAAGTCCAAAAAAATTACCACAAAAGCGGTTGACCCTACTTTTTATTCTGCATGGACAAAAGGTGAACTTGCTTTTAAAGATACCCCATTTTCAACAATCGCTAAAATTATTCAGCGTACTTACGACGTCGAAATTATCAATGAGAATACTGTTTTGGCCAAGCAGAATTTTACTGGTAGCATTAAAATTAGTGAATCAAGTGTCGAAAACATTTTAGAACTTCTAAAACGTGACACGCCGTTTAATTATTCGATTAAAGAAAATACGATTACCATTACCAATCTTCCATAACTAAATAAACATGACTTTTACGATACCCAATTTAAGGAAAATGCTATTTTTCCTAGCCCTGTTCATATCCTGTTTTAAAGGTTTTTCTCAGAATAAAGGAATAACATTACAAGTAAAAAATAAACCTATCAGCTTGATTATTAAATCAATTGAAGAACAAACCGATTTTAGGATTATTTATAATGCAAGAAAAATTGATGCTGATCAGTTGGCAGATATTAATGTTCAAAATGCGTCTTTAGAAACTGTTTTGACGCAATTATTTGAAGGAAAAAATATTTCGTTTTATATCCAGAAAAAGCAGGTTTTATTAACGAACTCTGCTCCTGCCTCTACTTCTGCTATTTCTTCTGATGAAAAAGAGAGATTCATTACCGGAACCGTTTATAATGCCAGAGACAAACAGCCGCTTCCTGGAGCAACAATTCGCATAAAAGGAACCGGAATGGGTGCTATAACAGATTTTAACGGGAAATTTGTTTATCAGTTAAAAGGAAACAACATCAATAATATGGTGCTTGAAGCCGGCTTTTTAGGGATGATATCCCAAACTGTAAAAGCAGATAATAAAAAAGAGTTTACATTTTATCTGGAAGAATTCACAGATGAATTGAATCAGGTGGTCATTACTTCATCGTACGGAACTACAAAATTAAAAGAAGAAATTGTTGGGAGTATTTCGAGCATAAATGCAAAAGATATTCCGGTGCAGCAAGCCTCTGAAAGTATTGATAAAATGCTTGAAGGGCAAGTTGCGGGTGTTTTAATCGAAAATACATCAGGAGTTGGCGGACCGGTAAAAATCAACATTCGCGGACAAGGAACCTTAAAGTCTTTATCAGGATCTATTTTAGGAACTTCGACACAGCCATTGATTATTGTTGATGGTGTAATCATGAGCGAACAAAGTGGTATTGATAGTGCATATTTTGATGGAGGAAGATTAGCAGAAGGATTATCAAATCCGTTAGCGATGATTTCTACTGATAATATTGAGGATTTTACGGTTCTTAAAGATGCTGCGGCAGTTGGTATTTATGGTGCTGATGGTGCAAATGGTGTGATTTTAATTACGACTAAAAAAGGAAAAGTGGGTAAAACCAAGTTCGGATTTTCAAATCAGTTGGGGGTTTCATCTGCAATTAATCAGATTAAATACTTAAACGGAGATCAGTATACGGAACTAAGAAACGATTATCTAAAAAATACTTCTCCTGGAAGTGCACTTCTTCCCTACAACGGCGTGGATACAAACTGGTTTGATTTATTAAATAAAACAGGAATTTATAACAAATATAATTTTAGTGTTTCTGGAGCTAATTCAAAGTTTTCATATCGAACAAATCTAACGTATTTAAACATTGACGAACCTCAATTGGGTAATACAACAAAACAACTTAACGGAGGAATTAATTTAGGATACAGACATTCAAAATGGAATGTGAATTTATCTTTGAATCCAAGTTTTATTAAGAAAGATGCGCCAAATGTTTTTTATGACTTTGCTTATCTCCCTACGATCTCGCCTTATAATGCTGATGGAAGTTATTCGAAATTAGGTGTTTCGGGCGGAAATACCGGAGGAAACCCATTTGCTGCGATTGAGCAAAACAGAAATCAAACGGAAACTTTTGGAATTCTAGGAAGTCTAAATTTAGGGTATAAATTAAATAAAAACATAAAATTTGCTACCTTATTTGGTATTGATTATGTCGATAAAGAACAGGATCGTTATTTTTCCGGAGAAAATGAAAGCGGACAAAATAACAGCACATTTGTATTAGGAGGAGAAACATATCCTAACTGGGGAAGAAGGCTTTTTAATAACCGAAATTCAACAAAATGGAACTGGCAGGGACAAATGTTGTTCGAAAAAGAAATCAATAAAAACAACAAAATTGATGGTGTAATAGGTTTTGAACTTGGCGAAGAAAAGATAAATTTTGATTACGCTTCAGCATCCGGTTTTGTGAACCCAAATGTACTTAACAACATAGAAGACGCGTTGCAGGATGATAATACTGCAACTCCTAACATCGATGAATCAAAAGCAAGACAAGTGAGAGGCAATGAAATAAGTTATAATTCGAGAGTTTCAGCATTTGCCCAAGTCAATTACAATTATAAAAAGAAATACTATGCCCTGGCAAACATCAGACGTGACGAAAGTTCTGTTTTTGGTGATGATACCAATGTTGCCTTAAACAGCGGTGCAGGTTTAGCATGGATCATGAGCAACGAAAATTTTCTACAATCAAGTTCATGGGTAGATTTCCTGAAATTAAAAGTTAGTTATGGTTCAACCGGTAACTCCAGAATTGGTTCCTATCGATCAAAAGGACTTTATACTATTGTTCAAAATGGTTATAATGGCGATTTAAGTGCCGGTTCGAGCGTTTCTCCTAATGGAAATTTAAGCTGGGAGAAAAACTTAAAATTCAATACCGGAATTGAGTTTAATGTTTTCAATACCGTAGAACTTTCGCTTGAATATTATTATGACAGTTTATCTGATTTAATTACATCACGCGATATTCCAACAGAAACCGGATACAGCACTGTACAGTTAAATGCATCTGATATGTACAATAAAGGTTTTGAATTAACAACCCGATTTAAATGGTTTCAAAAAGACAATTTTAAATGGAATACCTCTTTTAATATCTCTACGGTAGAAAATAAAGTGACGAATTTAGTTGGTTTAGGAAGTGATTATTCTTTGGCAAATCTTGCACTGGCACAAAAAATAGGATACAGCACATCGACTATTTGGGGCGTAAACTGGATAGGCGTTGATCCTGCGACAGGTCGTGATTTAATTAGAAAAAACGGTCAGGTTTATGATGCGGCAACGTATAACAGATTGTTTACCAATGCCGATTGGGAACCAATTGGAGATACTCAGCCAAAAGCTTTTGGTGGTTTTAGCAATATGATTTCATTTAAAGGCATTACTTTATCTGTAAATGGCGCTTTTCAATTGGGCGGTGATAAATTAGTTTCGGATGAAATTATTTCTAAATACAACATTACTTCTAATAGAAATATGTCTGTAAATGCATACGATTACTGGAGAAATCAGGGAGATATTGTCTCACAGCCTGCTCCCGGCAATAATACTTTGCTATCTAATATGAGCAAATATGTTTATGATGCTACTTATGTCAAAATCAGCAACATTAACCTGAGTTACAATGTTCCTGTAAAAAATACTTTTCTCGATACGTTAACGATTTTTGCAGATGTTTCTAATGTGCTGTATTGGTACAAAGAAAAAAGCCCGTCAGGAATGAATGGCATTAGAGAATTCAGTTACAATTATCCACAAGCCAGAACGATTTCATGTGGCATTAATACTAAATTTTAAAAACGATGAAATACTTTAAAAATATAAATACGTTTAAACTCACAGCTTTTGCTCTTGTATTTTTATTGCACGGCTGCAGTGACTTTTTAGAACAAGAACCCGGAACACAAATTTCGATCACAGAACAGTTAAAAACAAAAGAAGGTGTTCTGCAAGCTGTAAACGGCATGTACAGATCACTTGAATCTACTTTGCGCGGCGGGAATTTTGCAGTCTACGCTGATCTTCAGGGTGGAAATCTAAAGTTTACCCCTTCACGAAGCGAAAGTTCAAAAGGACAAGTTAGTATTCTCGAAAGCGTATCAAATCTATATTCATTTGATGATCAGCCCAACAATTCTAATCTTGCTGCTTTTTATAATAATAGTTATACTGTAATCAATCAGTCAAATTTAATATTAGAATTTACAGATGCGCTGACAGATGCTACCGAAGCAGAAAAAAATCAAATAAAAGCCGAAGCTTTGACCGTTAGGGCCTATGCACACTTTTTATTAAGCGAAGTATACAGTCAAAATTATGATTTTACAGCAGATGCTTCACATTTAGGCATTATTTATACAAAAGCTTCTATAAACAAAGGGCTTGTATATCCTGCAAGAGAAACTGCAGCAAATACTTATGCTTTTATTATCGACGATATTAATACCGCTTTAGGTCTTTACTCTGATACAAAAATTTTAAGTGGACCACTTTATTCATATTTTAATAAAACAAGCACAAAAGCATTATTGGCAAGAGTTTATTTATCTAAAAAAGACTGGAAAAATGCCTATGACACAGCCAATGATGTTATTACAAATTCAGGCGTAACTCTGGTAAGTTCTGCTAATTACATTTCACAATGGGCAGAACCAGATCTTCCAATTTCAGAAATCCTGCTGGAATTCACGATACCCAGAACTACCGAAGGTGGAGCAAGCGGTTCGTTATCTGCGTTTTACGGATACACTTCTACAGCAGTTTATGGCAATTATGCGGCTTCACAAGATTTAATAGATTTATACGAAACCTCAGACATTAGAAAGCAATTATTTTTGGTACAGCCTATTTCGACCATTGTGAATTTACAGCCTGTAAGTTTAAATTATTATTTTACTAAAAAATTTCAGGGAAATCCCGGTTATGCTGCTTTTAGATTAAGTGAACAATACTTAATTCGTGCCGAAGCTGCTTTTGAACTTAATAATACAGCTCAGGCAAAAAGTGATATAAATACGATCAGAAACCGATCGAATGCAAGTGCTGTAAAAGATTCTGAAAATCTAAAAGACGCTATATTCCTGGAAAGAAGAAAAGAACTTTGTTTTGAAGGACAGCTGCTTTTTGACATAGGCCGAAATAAAAAAGATATTTCAAGAATCGATGGCTGTATTTCCCTTAGTTGTGGTCTTACTTATCCGTCGCCAAAATTTGTATTGCCAATACCACGAAGTAATATTAACCTTAACCCAAACCTGAAACAAAATGAGTCGTATTAAAATCATATCTCTATTTAGTATTATTATAGCACTTGCATCTTGTTCAAAGGATGATTACAGGCTAGATGCGCAAAACATAGATCCGTTTGTAAGGTTTAACTTTTTGACAAGCGGCGCCGGAGTTCCGTTAGAATATCCTGCTGTAAGTACCACAATTCAGCCTGCTGCCAGTTATGAAAATAAATCAGTCAAAATGCTGAAAGTTCCTGTTACTTTAACTTCAACTACCTTAAAAACTCCTGTTACAGTAAATTTTAGCGCTGCTACTTCCGGAAATCAGGATAGTTTTACGCTGGAACCTGCAAGCGAATTAGTATTTCAGGGCAATAAATTAACAGATACTATTTATTTGTCTTTTGATAAAAGATGGGCAAACAAACAAGCTATTACCTTAAAATTAGAGCATGCATCTGATGAAAACATTCACATTGGAAACCTAAATACCTATGCGCCAAATGATATTTTTACCATTAATTTAGGAGATATAAGCACCACTTATACTTTTCCGGTAGCACAATACCTTGTAAAAGGACAAGTTGGCGAAACAATCGATTTTAAAGTCAATTTTCCTAACGGATTTTTCCCTTCGGAAATAGAAAATGCTTCTATTTTTAAATTCCAAAATGGTTTCGAATATTCTTTAACGCATGATGATTACGGCGATAACAGAAGTTCTATAACCTATCACTTAAAGCTCTTGGAAGATATTCAGAATGATGATGCGCGTTATGAGACAAAAATTAATTTAATCAATATTCCCAATTACACCGCTACAGGAAATGTGGGCTTGACGATTGTAAAACCCATAAAATCACCACGTGATATTCTGGCAAATCCTGCATCAAAATTCTCTGATCCTACAAATGCATTTTACCTGACTTATGGCGAACACTGGTTTAACAACAATGGTACATGCTCCTGGCAGACTTTTAATGCGCTGACTTTTCCGGTTGTCGTAACAAAAGACAACGAAAATGCGATATTGTATAGTGATAAAGGAACAGCAAACCCAAATGATGATGTGTATCATGATGCCTTCAAAATTGGTTTTAACGTATCAACCGGAACTAATACAGTCAATTCTTTTGGTTTAAAAAGATGGTTTTCTAACGAGAGTAATGCTGCGGCGGTTTCTCCCGGATTTAATATTATCTCAGCATTAGAATTTTTCCCGGCAAACGGAAACAGCAAAACTCAGGGAACCGTATTAGTGATTCCGCAAGATATAACGATTGGGTCCAGTGCAACAAATACACATGTAATTGCCATTTCAGGCGACGGAACATACAAAGAAATCAGCGCTGGTTTATATGAGATTTCTTTTGAATTAAAACTAACCAACGACAAGCTTTTTGGAGGAACCGTTTCTACACAATACAGAATGTATAACAACAGAGTTTATCCAAAACCTGCTGCATTAAATATTCCTTGCCCTAAAGAAGTTACGCTTTAAAAAAAGTTTTTCAGTCGCAGTCGCAGTCGCAGTC
>NZ_MTQF01000001.1:333108-456897 GCF_001975985.1 [Flexibacter] sp. ATCC 35103
ACTGAAAACTGAGACTGAAAACTTGAAACCTGAAACTTTAAACCTGAAACAAATCAAAACAAAAACAAATTGAAAAAACTAATCTTCCCTCTTCTCCTTCTGTTGAGTTTAACGGCTTATAAAAGTGTTGAACAGCCGGATTATATTGATGTACAGGAATTACGAAAATTGTATTCCGGCGGAGATGCTGCGAAATGGCCAAAAGCTGAATTACACGAAAGTATCGATAAAACAAAATTTCAGGATATTGGCGTTCTTCCCGCGGTTCCTTATCCTGATTATAATCCGTATTCTAAGGAAAAAGAAAGCTTGGGCAAGATATTATTTTTTGATCCAAGATTGTCAACGAGCGGACAAATTGCCTGTGCTTCGTGCCATAATCCTGAGTTGGGCTGGACAGATAATTTAACGCGTTCTTTTGGGCACAATCGTCAAACAGGGAAACGCAATTCCATGACGATTTTAAACTCGGCGTATGCGACGTCTTTATTTTGGGATGGCCGCGCTTCAAGTCTTGAAGATCAGGCGCAATTCCCGATTGGAGACCCACTTGAAATGAACGAAAAACTGACAATTGCCGTTGATAAAATCGCCAAAATTAAAGGGTATAATGAATTGTTTACAGCAGCTTTTGGAGATAAAAAAGTGAACCTGCAAAGAATTCAATATGCGATTGCCACTTTCGAAAGATCTATAAATAGCCCGAAAAGTAAATTTGATAACTTTATTAGCGGGAAATCTGAGGCTTATACGGACCAACAAGTAAAAGGTCTGCATTTGTTCAGAACCAAAGCGCAATGCATTAATTGCCACAATACGCCTTATTTCAGCGATAATCAGTTTCATAATGACGGACAAACTTTATTTGGAACTAAAAATGAAGATTTCGGACGTTACAATGTCACTAAAGATGTAAAAGATATTGGCAAATTCAGAACGCCAACGCTTCGTGAAGTTGCCAACACAAAACCCTGGATGCATCACGGGCATTTTCCTTCTTTATTAGATGTTGTAGAGTTATACAATTTAGGAAATCCATCACCGGTTCAGAAAAAATATCTGGGAACAGCAAGAGATTCGCTAATTCCTAAAGTAGATCCAATGCTTAAAAAATTAGATTTAAACAAAGAAGAAATCAGTGATTTATTAGCTTTTATAGAAACTTTGAGTACACCAACACGAAGGATTATGACGCCAGCATTACCTAAATAACGATCACATAAAACTGATTTGAAATTGCCCCAAAAATTCCAGATCTGTAAGGCCTGTTTCTTTATGAGACGGGCTTTTTTTATTTTAAGCTCATAAAAAATACTACAATAGAGTGCCTAAGACGTTTTACAAACAATAAATCTCATAGTATAACCTGTAAAAAATATGATTTTCTAAAAATACCTAAATTCTAGTTTGAAATCTATTTACTATGTTTAAAAAAAACTGCGTATTGATAACAGAATTTCTAATCATAATTTACTATCCTATTATTGAAGTATAAAATAGTTTGTCAATCATACTCTTTTAATCATTTCTTAAATTTGTTTGAAACGAAAAGAAGCTTTTTCTTCTTTATAAAAAATATCATCATGAAGTTATCACACATACAAATTCAGACCAACAATATCGAGCAAACAACAGCATTTTATCAAGATATATTAGAATTGCCAATTATAGAGAAACACTCTGATTCAGTTAGTATTCAGGCTGGAAATTCTATTTTAAAATTCGTCGAAAATCCTAATTTAAACTCTATCTATCATTTTGCTTTTAATATTCCTGAAAACAAGCTTAACGAAGCTATTGAATGGTGTAAAAGTAAAGTAGATTTAATTTTTATCGAAGATCAAAAAGTGATTACGAATTTTGAAAACTGGAATGCCAACGCAATTTATTTCTATGATAATAATGGCAACTTGTTAGAATTTATTGCCAGACACGATCTTAACAACAGTGAGACAGAAAAGTTCAATTCTAAAGCTATTCTAAATATCAGCGAAATAGGAATCGTGAATGAAAATCCACTTGAATTAGGAAAACAATTAATTGTAGAACATGACTTGAAATTCTTTTCTAAAAATAACAATACCGAACTTTTTGCTGCCGTTGGTGATGACGAAGGTTTATTAATTATGGTACAACCAAATAGAAACTGGTATCCAACTCAAACACCTTCTGAAAGCAATAAAACAGAAGTTAGAATCGAAAATAACGGAACTCTAATTGAATTATCTTTTTAAATATTCAAACCCGACAGGTTTTTAAAACCTGTCGGGTTTACTAGTACAAAAATATCCGACTCCTTTTTTTTAGAGTTTCTTTTAAAATTTTCTCTTCTTCTTAAATTGCGTATTATCTTTGTTAGTACATCATTAAATTATAATAAAAATGCCATTCGTTAGAATCAGTCTTCCTAAAAAACTATCCTTAGAAACAAAAAATACTATTTCAGAATCGATTCATCAATCTTTAATAGCCGAATTTCATATCCCTTCAGCTGATTATTTTCATGTGATTGAAGAATTAGAACCTCATCAGATAAAATATCCTGAAAGTTACCTTGGCATTTCACATTCTGAGGATATTATTTATGTGCAGATTACAGCAGGACAAGGAAGATCTTTAGAACAAAAAAAGCAATTGTATCATCAAATTGCGACCAGAATTGCTGCATCGACACAAATTTTAATCAATAATGTGATCATCGTTTTATTAGAAAATAATGGTTTGGAGAATTGGTCTTTTGGCAATGGAGAAATTCAGGAACCAACGCATTTAAAAAAGTAATTTTATCAAACAGAAAATCCCAATTCAAACAAATGAATTGGGATTTTCTATTTAAGTGAAATAATTTTAGAACTTCATCTTCTGGATTCTCACTGCATTTAGTATGGCTAATAATGCCACTCCAACATCAGCAAAAACAGCTTCCCACATTGTCGCGAGTCCGCCCGCGCCCAAAATCAGCACAAAAGCTTTTACTACGAAAGCCAACGTAATATTCTGCCACACAATTTTTTTAGTTTGTTTCCCAATATTTATTGCCATTGCAATTTTACTTGGTTTATCATCCTGAATTACAACATCGGCAGTTTCAATTGTCGCGTCGCTTCCTAAACCTCCCATTGCGATTCCTACGGTACTTAAAGCTATTACAGGAGCATCATTTACACCATCGCCCACAAAAGCTACGGTTTCGTTTTTAGATTTAATTTCGTTTAGTTTATTCACTTTATCTTCCGGAAGTAAATCGCCGAAAGCATTTATGATTCCAAGTTTATCAGCAACAAATTGCACAACATTCGCTTTATCACCACTTAACATGGTTACTTTAACGCCCAATGCTTTTAGTTTACTCACTGCTTCTTGTGCATCTTCTTTAATTTCATCTGCAATGGTTAGATATCCTGCAAATTTATTATCATAAGCAATTGCAATTGTAGTATAAACGACTTCATTAGGATTAAGATCGTACTTAATATTAAATTTATCCATTAATTTGAAATTCCCTACGTGCAGCTCTTTTCCGTTTATAATGGCTTTTAAACCATGTCCGGAAATTTCTTCTACATTTTTCAATTGTATTAAAACATCAATTTGACCCACATGATTATGAATTGCAGTTGCAACAGGATGTGTACTTTGGCTTTCCAGGACATTTACCAGTTTCAGAATCTCGTCTTTATCAAAACCTTCCTGAATAATGACTTCCTGAACTTTAAAAACACCTTCGGTCATGGTTCCTGTTTTATCCATAACCACATTCTGAATGGTTGAAATACTATCCAGAAAATTACTTCCTTTAAACAGGATTCCGTTTTTACTTGCAGCGCCAATTCCGCCAAAATATCCTAACGGAATACTAATCACCAAAGCACAAGGACATGAAATCACCAAGAAAACCAAAGCTCTGTACAACCAGTCACTAAAGACATAATTGTTTACAAAAAGCCAAGGTAATACACAAATCGCAATTGCCAGATAGACTACTATTGGCGTGTAGATTTTAGCAAATTTGCGTATAAACAATTCTGCCGGGGCTTTTTTAGTCGTGGCATTTTGTACCATTTCCAGAATCTTAGAAAGTTTACTGTCTTTGTACGCCGTAGTTACTTTTACTAAAGCAATCGTGCTGCCGTTAATCATTCCTGCCAGAACCGTTTCTCCTTTTATCTTGGTATTAGGTTTGCTTTCGCCCGTTAATGCAGCGGTATTAAACGAAGCAGTATCTGACAATAATTCACCATCTAAACCTAATTTTTCTCCGGCTTTAAGCTGAATGATAGATCCTATAGTAACATCAGCAGCTTTGACTTTCGTGGCAACGTTATTTTCTATAATATTCACCTCATCAGGACGCTGATCGAGTAAACTTTTAATATTCGATTTTGCTCTGCTGACAGCCAATCCCTGAAAGTTTTCTCCAATGGTATAAAATAACATAACCGCAACACCTTCAGGATATTCACCAATCGCAAAGGCTCCGATTGTAGCGATACACATCAGGAAAAATTCGGAGAAAACATCACCTTTCATAATGCTTTCGTATGCTTCTCTCAAAACCGGTAATCCCACAGGAAAATAAGCCACAATATACCAGGCGATCCTAACATAACCCGTAAACCAGGTTTGTGGAAAATAGTTGTCAAGCCCAATACCTATAAGCAATAAAATAAAGGAGATAATCGCCGGCAAAAACATTTTGAATAATCCGCCTTCGGCATTATGTTCGTGATCGTGTCCGTCTCCGTGATCATGTCCGTCATTTTCAGAATGAACAGGTTCGTCATGTGAACAACAGCAAGTAGATTGTTTTGGTTTCTTTTTTATTATTTTTTCTTCTGTATGTATATGTTCCATAAAAAAATTTGTTTCAGGTTTCAGGTTTTCTTTGTTTCAAGTTTGCCTGTAATAGTTGTGTTAACAGCCATTAAAACACTTTCTAAATTTACAACTTTTGTAGCAATTGCCTCTACACAAAATTTTATTTTGGTTTTATTTATTTCAGGTTTCAAATTTCAGATTTTTTAACTTGTGAACCTTTCTTTCTAAAAACCTGAAACAAAACAAACCTGAAACAAAATTTTTAGTGCCCATGCTCTCCCCCGCCTTTCATTGCCGAAAGCAGATAAAAAGCACCTTTTGTAACAATTTTTGCATCTGAATCAATCTTATCTACAAATTTTACTTCTGTAAATCCTAAATCTGTTGTTCCCGGGATAACTTCAATCGCTTTAAAATGAGTTTCTTTTTCATGGGTTTTTTCCTCATCTGATTTTTTTTCTGCGTGTTCTGCGTGTTCTTCTTCCTGAACAAAAACAAAATATTTATCTGCGTTTCGAACCACGGCATCTTTTGGCAACGCAGGAACGGTAGCATTTGTTATGTTGATGTTTGCCGAAACGTACATTCCGGGAATCAGTCCTTTTGCATCATCAGATTCAATTTTGGCATGAACAGCAACCGTTTTACTTTCGTTAGAAAATGATTTATTGATTCCGAATATTTTCCCTTTTATCGATTTGTTTGATTGGTTTGTCAATACAAAATCAATTACTTGTCCGATAGAGATTGAACCCAAGTCTTTCTCATATACATTTAAATCTAAGTGCATTTGCGTATTATCAACCACTTCAAACAATGTTACTCCGCTTTGTGCGAATGCTCCTTTGGCAATTTTTATATTCCCCACATAACCGCTAATTGGCGCTACAATTGGAACTAACGAAGTACTGCCTTTTGTACTTACATGCAAGGCATCTAATTTGTTTTTTGCGGCTTGCGCTCTGGCTCTTTCTGCTGCCAGTTTTGATTTTACTTCCTGAAAAACTTTTCTGGGATTTACATTTTCATCGCTTAACGTTTTCTGACGGTTGTATTCTAATTGCAAATATTCGATATTGGCTGTAGCCGAATGATAATCTTCCTGCATTTCGATGACTTCCAGGTTCTGGATCGTTGCTAAAACTTTTCCTTTGTTCACAAAAGTCCCTTCAAGAACAAATATATCCTTCACCGTTCCTCCTATTAAAGTCGAAACTTCGGCAGAATTTTGTGGCGGAACTGTCGTATAACCATTTGCTTTTATGACTTTGTTCAGGTTTCTGTTTTCAACAAATCCCGTTTCGATCCCAACTGTTTTGTATTGAGATTCGTTTAGAGCTACTTCTGTTTGTGATTTTTCTTCTTCTTGTGGTTCTTCTGTTTTCTTTTCATTGCAACTTACTAAGATAACCGCAAATAGTATAAAATAAAGAAAACGCACATTTTTTACCACAAAGTTCACAAAGAAAGAACGACGCAAAGTAATCAAAGAGTTTAAACTCTGTGACCTTTGTGAAAACTCCTTCGTGTTCTCTGCGGTTAAATTAAGTTCCTTTGTGGTTATATTTTCAAATATATTTTTCATTTTAATTGTTTTTGATGGTTGGGAATTGAAGTTCAATAGCACTTTGATTGTAATTATGAGTCGCCTCTGTATATTGTTTTTTAATATCAATTGCCTGATTCAAAAAACTGATGTACGACCAATAACTCATATCTCCATTCGCATAACTTTTTTGTGCCGTATTGATGATCTGATCAGCATATTGAAGTCCTTCTTTCTGGAAATAATCCAAAGCTTTCTGCTGTTTTTGAAAGTTATTTTGCAATTCCTGCTTTTGAAGATTCAGCGTTAGTTTATTTTTATCCAAAGCCAATTGCGATTGCGAAATACTAATTGCCGAAGCCTGTGCTTTTGCTGTATTTACACCACCAAACAACGGAATTTGCAATCCGGCAGTAAAGCCCTGAAACAAAGATTCAGTATTGATTGTCTGAGCAAAATATCCTAATCCTAATTTAGGCGTTCGCATGGCTTTATAGGTATTAGCTTCTTTTTGATAAACCGAAATTTGCTGCTGATAATAATCGTTCATTAAACCTTCTGCTTTCAAATTTCCTTCTTCTTTTAGAATCGAATATTGCAGGGATATTGTCTCATCAGGAATTATATTTTCATCTGTCTGGACAAAAAATTGCAGTTGTTTTTGGTAAATCGCCAAATCATATTCTAATTGTGCTTTTTGGGTTTCAATCTCTTTTACTTTTGCTTTGGCACTAATCACTTCAATATTCCCGCTTTCTCCGGTTTGAAAACGCAGTTCTGCATTCTTTAGGAATTTGGTATAAATAGTATTGAGTTCTGAGTTCAGTTTCTGAATCGAAATGCCATATAAATATTGGTAATACGCGAGTGTCACTGCTTTTTCTATTTCATAAGAAGATAACGCTTTTCGTTTTTCGGCCAGTTTTACTAACTCTTCCTGCAATTGACGATTGGCTTTTGTGATATTTCCTATTGGAAAAAACTGCTGAACAGAAACGTTATGATCAAAATCGACGCTATTAAATTGTCCGCCCTGATATTGCACCTGAAGCGGTTCCGGCTGAAATGCCATTTGCTTTAGAACCGTTTGCTTTTCTATTTCTTTATCAGCAATTTTTAAATCGATATTGTTTGATTTGGCAAGTTCGATTGCTTTTTCAAGACTGATTTTTTCTTGTGCTTGCGAAATTGTTACAGTCAATAGAAATGCAATTAACCACAATCCCGATAACCATCTTGAGGAAAACTTTTTTAATTGATTATTATATATTGGATGTTTCATTTTTATATTTTTTGTCTCTCGCAGATTAAGCAGATTAAGCAGATTTTTTTCGATTCTTTTGAATTAATCTGCCAGATCTGCAGAATCTGCGAGAGAAATTATTTTATGCCCAGTAATAAATTTTCTAATTATCTCATTTTCTAATTATCTCATTTCGGTTAAACTTCTTCTCTAACAGCAAATACAAAATAGGTAAAACGATCAACGTTAATAATGTTGCAGAGAATAAACCGCCAATAACTACAGTTGCCAAAGGTTTCTGTACCTCTGCTCCTCCGCTGGTTGATAATGCCATGGGTAAAAATCCTAAAGAAGCTACGGCTGCGGTCATTAAAACCGGACGTAATCTGGTTTTTGTTCCGATTAAAACTCTTTGCAGCGGATCCAGAATTCCTTCGGTTTTTAATTGATTGAAATACGATATCAATACGATTCCGTTTAGAACCGCGATTCCGAATAAAGCAATAAAACCAATTCCTGCCGAAATACTAAATGGCATTCCGCGCATCCAGAGTGCAAAAACACCACCAATTGCCGATAACGGAATTGCTGTAAAAATTAATCCTGCTTGTTTAAAGCTTTTAAAAGTAAAATAAAGCAGCACTAATATTAATCCTAAAGCGATTGGCAATGCGATCGAAAGTCGTTTCGTTGCTTCGATTAAATTCTCAAACTGTCCGCCGTAAGTCACAAAATAACCGGCAGGAAGTTTAAAGTTTTTATCTAATTTTTGTTGAATTTCCTCAACTACACTTTTTATATCACGTCCGCGAACATTTAATCCAACCGTAATTCTGCGTTTTCCATCTTCACGAACTACTTGTACGGGACCTTGCTCATAATCTACTGTTGCGACTTGCGAAAGTGGCACTTGCTGACCATTTGGCAACGGAATAAACAAATTGCTTACGTCTGTAATATCAGCGCGATTGTCCTGGTTCATTCTCACTACAACATCAAATCTCTTGCTTTCGTCGTAGATTTTTCCGGCACTTTCTCCCGCAAATGACGAACGGATAATTCTATTGATATCTGAAATATTCAATCCGTACAAAGCAATTTTATTATAATCGTATTTAATAGTAATTTGAGGCAATCCGGTTACTTTATCGGCTTTTAAATCTCCAATTCCTTCAATGCTTTTAATTTTCGAAATTAACTCGGTTGCTTTTGCATCTAAAATTTCTAAGTCATCACCAAAAATTTTGATCGCAATATCGCTTCGGCTTCCGGTCATTAATTCGTTAAAACGCATTTGTATGGGTTGCGAAATCTCAATATTGGCTCCGGGAATTACTTCCATTTCTTCTTTCATGGCATTGGCCAATTCTTCCCAATTGTGATATTTTCGTCCCCATTCTTTTTTATCTTTCAAAACAATAATCAAATCACCACTTTCAATAGGCATAGGATCTGTAGGGATTTCTCCACTTCCTATTTTGGTTACGATAGTTTTTATCTCGGGAAATTTCGCTTTTAAAATCTGTTCATATTTTGTGGTTGTTTCTACCATTTGGGTAAGTGAACTTCCGGTCATAATGGTAGCATTTATGGCTAAATCTCCTTCTTCAATTGTTGGGATAAACTCTCCTCCCATATTATTAAAAACGATTAATCCCAGCGCAAATAAACCAAGTGATATCCCCAGAACGATCTTTTTAAACTGTAATGCTTTTTCTAATAAAGGTGTATAAAGTGATTCTAACCAAGCCATCATTCTGTCACTAAAGTTTTTTTTGTGCTCCGTATTTTTGGATAAAAATAAAGCACTCATCATGGGTACATAAGTCAGCGAAAGGATAAATGCTCCGGCTACGGCAAAACCAACGGTCATGGCCATGGGTTTGAACATTTTTCCTTCGGTACCAACCAAAGCTAAAATTGGCAGATAAACAATCAGGATAATAATTTCTCCAAAAGCCGCACTATTCCTGATTTTCGAAGCCGAATTGTAGACTTCGGCATCCATTTCGCTTTGCGATAATTCTTTTTTTCGTTTAAGCTGCTGTAAATGATGCATTGTAGCTTCGACGATAATTACGGCTCCATCGACAATGATTCCAAAGTCGATTGCGCCTAAACTCATTAAATTTCCGCTTACACCAAAGGCATTCATTAATATAACAGCAAAAAGCATCGCTAACGGAATTACTGAGGCAACGATTAATCCTGCCCGAAGATTCCCAAGGAATAAAATCAGGACAAAAATCACGATTAAAGCGCCTTCTAATAAATTTTTCGTAACCGTTCCGATCGCATTATCGACTAGTTTCCCTCTATCAATAAAAGCTTCGGCGACAACGCCTTCGGGTAAACTTTTATTAATCTGAACCATTCTTTCTTTGATTCTTTCAACCACTGCGCTGGAGTTTTCTCCTTTAAGCATCAAAACCATTCCAGAAACAATTTCACCTTTTCCGTCTTTGGTTGATGCTCCGTAACGCAAGGCAACTCCTTCACGGACTTCGGCGACATCACGGACTAAAACGGGAGAACCATTTCGGTTTTTCACCACTACATTTCCTAAGTCGTTGGTTCCTTTTGCCATTCCGACACCTCGAATAAAATAGGCCAATTGATCTTTTTCGATATATGCACCTCCCGTATTTTGATTGTTTTTTTCCAGCGCATCAAAAATCTCCGTAATCGTAACGCCCAGACTATTCAGGGTATTTGGGTTTACGGCAATTTCGTATTGTTTCAGTTTTCCGCCCCAAGTACTTACATCTGCAACACCTTTAACGCCTTGCAATTGCGGAATAATAATCCAATCCTGAATGGTTCTTAATTTTATGGCGTCATATTTTTTTTCATAGCCTTTTTGGGCATAAACATCATATTGGTAAATTTCTCCTAAACCTGTAGTAATCGGTGCTAATTCAGGCGATCCGGCATAAGCAGGAATGTTTTCTTCGGCTTGTTTTAGGCGTTGAAATATTTGTTCCCTAGCCCAGTAAATATCTACGTCGTCCTCAAAAACAACGGTAACGACTGATAAGCCGAAACGGGAAATACTGCGAAGTTCTATAATATCAGGAACGGTTTTTACAGCTTGTTCCAGCGGATAGGTTATTAATTGCTCGACTTCCTGACTGGCCAAAGTGGGCGCTGTCGTAATAATTTGTACCTGATTATTGGTAATATCCGGCAAGGCATCAAGTGGTAATTGTTTGAGCGAATAGCTTCCCCAAGCTATTAATACAAGGGTAAGTAATAGTATAACGAACTTATTCTTTATACTAAACTGTATGATTTTATCTAACATTTTAATGGTATAATGACGTGAGAAATTAGACAAAGTTTGTCTATTACTTCTGTGGAAAATCCACAACTCTCTAACCTGAACTTAATCAGGAATCATTATGCTATTTGAGGGGGCTGCCAAATGCTTCCGTAGAAATTTGAAGCAAAAACAGAATTATAGTTTGGTAATGGTATTGAAATAATAGTATATGCTGCAGGAAAATCAAAACTTAAAGAGGTTTGATAACTTAAAACCTGTGCTCCACAGCAATTACAGGTGCAAAACGGAGAACATAAATCATTATCCTTATCGTGAGAATGGTTTGTTTCTAATGAAAACTGAGCTGTTTTATGAACAGCACTATCTACTTCCATATCTGCACAAGGCATATTTGAAAGTGCCATTAAATAAACCGACAATATGATGGTTATCCATTTCACGAAACAAAAATAGTATTTATTTCTAATACAAAATCTAAATAATTGAAAATGATGTAAATGAAAAAGATAAACTTCTTTCTGATTTTGATAAAATATATTTTATTCGAAAATGTATTTTCTTAAAAAAAAAGTATAACTGGTAAGAAAATTTAGTTAACTTTAACAATAATTAACACATAAATTCAGTTCCTCGTTGTAAGCCAAAATCTCTAATTGATTCTAATACAAAAGCTTAAACAATAATTGCTTTCAGCATACATTAGTCCCTATTTATTTTACGCATTTCTATTAATTAACCATTATAAACACGAAAGTCAATGAAATATAATACACTACTATCAGCCTTTTTTTTATTTTTTTGCATGCAGATTTTTGGACAGGTTTACACTGAAAAAATCGTAGGAGCAAAAAATCAGGAATTAAAAGACAGTCTTAAAGTCGAGGAATATCCATATGCTTTACCCATTTGGGGACAAAAAGTAGCTCAAAAAGGATATAAATTACCTTATTCTGCAGGACTCTCAGTAAATTATTTCTGGCAGGACTCTGAAATAAACATCAAGAATCTGCAAGTTGGTTTTAATAACGGGCCATTATATAATCTGGACGAAATTGTACGTTTTGATAAATCTTCTGTCGAGGTTGGAGCGATTACTATCCGACCAGATATTTGGCTTCTTCCGTTTTTAAATGTATATGGAATTTTTGGAAAAGCAAAACCCACAACTAAGATAAATGCGGGAATCTGGATTCCTGACGCTGATAATAACTGGTCTCAAGTTGCCAGTTTTAGTACTAAAGCTAATTTTGATGCCACTACTTTTGGTTTTGGATTAACACCTACAATTGGTATTGGCGGAGGCTGGCTGGCACTGGATATGAATATGTCCTGGAGTGATGTTAGTGCCCTGGATAAACCTGCTTTCTCGTATATTTTTGGTCCAAGATTAGGTAAAACGTTCAAACTGCGTAAACCTGAACGAAATATTGCAGTCTGGGTTGGTGGTTTTCGAGTTCATATTGAAGGAAACACGCAGGGAAACATCGCTTTGTCTGATGTTTTGAATCTGGATAACGCTCAGGAAAAAGTAGATAACGGATTGACAAAAGTGTCTGAAAACCAAACAAAAGTAGATAACTGGTGGGACGGATTAACGGCTTCTCAGCAAAAAAATCCTGCCAATATTGCGAAACATAATACCGCAAACAGAGCTTTAGAATCTGCTGGAACTTTTTTAACAACTCTTGACGGCGCTTTGAGTACTGCAGGATCATCAACGGTACAATATTCATTACAAAAATCACCTAAAGATATGTGGAACTTTATTGTTGGGTCTCAATTTCAATACAGCAAACATATCATGTTTAGAGTTGAGGCTGGATTTTTGGGCTCTCGTACACAATATTTAGCCGGACTGCAATATCGTTTTGGACTTTAATTCTCATGATATGAAAAAAGGTTTATTATTACTTATCGCATTATTTTGCATGTCTCCGGCACGGTCACAAGTTTTAATTTCCTTAATTTTTGGAGACAAACTAAATTCTCCTTTTCTTGAATTTGGTCTTGATGGCGGGGTAAATTTCTCTACTATTTCAGGTCTTGAATCTTCAGGAACGAATGTAGGTTTTAATCTGGGTTTTTATTTTGATATTCGTTCTAAAAAAAATCCTGCCTGGATGATTAATACTGGAGTAATTGTAAAATCTCCTATGGGTGCGCACGGAATCCCGGTTTATTCTCTAAACGATACGAATCTGGATAATACATTTGCGGGAGGAAGTGTAAATCGTGAAATACGTTATTTTAATGTGCCTATTTTAATTAAGTATCAGTTTAAGAATAATATTTATCTTAAAACCGGACCTCAGTTGGGTTTGCTTGCTAAAGCTTTTGATGAATTCAAGCAAGAATACGATAAGGATGATGTTATTTATAAAAAGAATATCCGCGATCAAATTCGTGTTATAGATGCCGGAGTTGCTCTTGGCGTGGGGTATCATATGAATGTTGGGAACGGATTGAATGTAACGGTTCAATATTATTACGGACTGGTTCCTGTCATGAAAGGTGACGGACCTGATGTATATAACAGATCGTTGTATGTAACGGCTGGTTTACCTATTGGAAAAGGGAAAGCTGCACAAAGAAGAGCCCAAAAAGAAGCAGAATTAAACAAAGTGATTCTTCCTGAAGATGAAGAACCCAAAAAATAAATCTTAAGTATTGATCTCACTAATGAACGTTAAAATCTCTTCATTTGTTAAAACAAAATCAGGATCAGCATTCAAAATTGCGTTGTTGGGCATAAAAGGCATATCTGCAGAAAGAGGATTTTGAACTGCAATTTTTCCTCCTGCTGTTTTAATAGCTTTCAACCCATATGTTCCATCTGTATTGGAACCTGATAATAAAATGCCTACTAGAGAATTCCCGTAAATTTCTGCTGCAGACTCAAATGAAACATCTATACTAGGACGGCTATAATTAATTTTTTCTGAGGTATCTAAAGAAAGTGTCTCGTTTTTCTCGAATAACAAATGATAATTAGACGGAGCTATATATATAAATCCTGCCAAAAGTGGTGCTTTATCTTCTACGGTTTTAACTTCGATATTCGATTTTAATACAATAAGCTCTTCCAGTGTCTGATCATCTGTGCTTTTGCGATGCAATACAATTACAATGGCAAAACCTTTTACATTTTGCAAATCAGGAAGGATTTGCATTAAAGCATTAAGGCTTCCAGCAGATCCTCCTATAATAAGTACTTTACAGTTTGATATTGTTACTTTATTTTCCTCCATATTTTCTCTTTACCCAACTGTTTGTATTTATGCATTCCAATAGAATATTTTATGGTTTCTTTAGTTCCAAGTGCTAAGAAACCTAAAAGTGCTAAACTTTCATCGAATAAATTAATAACTCTTTTTTGAAGGTTATTATCAAAATATATTAAAACATTACGGCATAATATCATATCAAACTCATTGAATGATGTATCTGAAACTAAATTATGCTGTGAGAAAACCATTTTTTCAGCCAGTTCATCGTTAAATTTGGCAATGCCATAATTGGCAATATAATAACTTGAAAAATCTTCGAGTCCGCCTGCATCACGATAATTTTCTGAATATTCTTTCATCATTCGCAAAGGAAAAATTCCTTTTTTGGCTGTTTCTAAAACGGTTGTATTGATATCTGTTGCATAAATTAAGGATTTATGCAGCAAACCGGCTTCTTTAAGCATAATAGCCATAGAATAGACTTCTTCGCCAGTAGAACATCCTGCATGCCACAATCTGATAAAGGGTTTTGTGCCTAATAAGGGCAAAATTTCATTTCTAACGATATTATAAAACGAAGGATCGCGAAACATTTCCGTGACATTTACGGTAATCTCATCGACCATTCTTTTATAATATTCCTGATCATAACGAACTTTAGAAAGAAATTCATGAAAATGAGTAAATCCATCTAAATGCATTACTCTGTTTACACGTCTTTTTAATGAAGCACGGGAGTAACTGCTAAAGTCAAAGCCATAATATTCATATACATCATTAATAAGTGTTTCTAATTCGATATCCTCAATCATAATCTCATCAAATTTTGCTCAAAATAGCAAGTAATTTATCTACATCTACCGGTTTTGAGATATACGCATCTGCTCCGGCTTCCAGACATTTTTCTTTATCGCCTATCATTGCCTGCGCAGTTACGGCAACAATAAAAGCTGATCTCCTGTCAGGAAGTGCCTTAATTATCGGAATTGCATCATAACCATCCATTTCCGGCATCATCATATCGATCAAAATAGCATCGACATGCTCGTTTGTACTTAATATT
Source organism: [Flexibacter] sp. ATCC 35103 (assembly GCF_001975985.1). GTDB lineage: Bacteria > Bacteroidota > Bacteroidia > Flavobacteriales > Flavobacteriaceae > Flavobacterium. Next base: position 348,289 of record NZ_MTQF01000001.1, read on the forward strand.
TTCAAAGCTTCCTCAGCACTTAAACAAGACAAACAATCATAGGATTTTGCACGCAGAGTGTGTTCTAAAGCAAAAATATTCCTAGAATCATCATCAATAATTAAGAGTCTTTTTTTATTCATTTCGTCCACCTTTTATTTTTTTTACGCCACGAATTCCACGAATTTGCACGCATTATTTTTTTAATGTTTGTGTAACTTATTTTTTGCCAAAGATTAAAAAGATTAAAAATAATTTTCAATTAATCAACAACAACTTCTCTACTCTTTATTCTTTCTTCTTTCCTCTATATTCTATATTCTCTACTCTTTCCTCTAAATCTTATCATACAACCACACGCGCAATAACGAAAGTAACTGATCTATATCTACTGGTTTTGTAATATAATCAGATGCTCCGGCTTTGATGCATTTTTCTCTGTCGCCTGTCATTGCTTTTGCTGTAACTGCGATTAATGGCAAACTTAAAAACTTAGGCATGCTTCGTATTTTTTCAGCTGTTTCATAACCGTCCATATTTGGCATCATCATATCCAGTAAAACAATATCAGTATCAGGATGTTCGCCTAAAATTTTAATAGCCTCTTTACCATCAAAAGCGGTAATGACATTCATTTTAAAGACTTCGAGTGCTTTTGTCAAAGAATAAATATTACGAACATCGTCATCTACAATCAATACCTTTTTTTCGTGCAGGATATTATTTAGTAAATTTAGCTTTTTATGTCCTTCTTTTTTGTCTTTTCCATCTTTTTTATCTTCTACTAAATGAAGGAAAAGTGAAACCTCATCCAACATTCTTTGATATGAATGCGCTGTTTTTACAATAATTGAATCGGCATATTTTTTAATTTTAACCTCTTCTTTCATCGATAAACTTTTTCCTGTAAAAACGATTACCGGAAGGTTTTCTAATCCAGGACTTTTCTTTACTCCATCTAAAATTTGGTAAGCGTGTTTGTCCGGAATTCCCATATCAAGAATAACACAATCTACTTCTGTTTTATTCAATGCCTCTAATCCTTGCGAAACTTCACTTTTTATTTCAGAATTAATGTTATAGGTTTCCAGGAAATAAGCTAGTGCTTTAGCATGTTTTGGATTGTCCTCGATGATAAGCACTTTTTGTGCATCTTTATTAATAATGTGTTCAATTCTTAAAAACACATCCGGAATTTTATCAAAAGCAACTGGTTTATCTAAGAAATCAACTGCCCCTTTTAGTAAACTTTCCTGTTTTAATTTATGCGATGACATAATATGAACCGGAATATGTTTGGTCGCTGAATGATTTTTTAATTCTTCTAAAACTTCCCAGCCACTTTTTATCGGTAATTCAATATCTAATAAAACACCAACTGGATTATATAGCAATGCAAAGTTCAGCGCATAATCGCCACGTACAGAAACAACACCTTTATATCCTTTTTTTCTGGTGAAAGTCAAAAGTGATTTTGCAAAGTTAATATCGTCTTCTACAATCAAAATTACTTTATCACTCTCTTCAATTGAATCTCTGTCATCTTCAATTTCAGCAGGAATAGTCTCGCTTATATATTTTTTCTTAACCGGTGCTTTTTCTTCTTCAGGTACCTCAGTAAATTCTGTTGGAGGAATTTTCTCTACATTTATCTTATTTATTGCAGACCCAAAAACCGGAAGGCATAAAGTAAAAGTACTACCTTCATTTTCTTTACTGTGCAGGATTATTTCACCACGAAGCAGTTTTGCCAGCTCTCTACTAATTGATAATCCTAATCCTGTTCCGCCATATTTACGTTTAGTAGAGCCATCGGCTTGTTGAAAAGCTTCAAAAATTAAAGGCTGTTTCTCTAATGGAATTCCTATTCCGGTATCTTTTACAATAAAGCAGATCACTTTATCATCATCAGTATTTATTTTTATTTCGATACTAACTGTTCCTTTTTCTGTAAATTTAATAGCATTAGAAATCAGGTTTTTCAAAATTTGTTCTAAACGCATTTTGTCTGTTTTAATGACAATTGGCGCATCTTTAGAAATAATTTCAAACTTAATTCCTTTTTCTTTCGCAACCTGATTAAACAAGTTCCATAAAGTATCCGTGATTTCTTTGGTTGAAACATCTAAAAATTCAAGTTCCATTTTACCGGCTTCGATTTTAGACAAATCCAATATTTCATCGATCAAGCCCAATAAACTGTTTCCTGAACTCTGAATTACTTTTGCAAACTCAATTTCTTCGGCAACCATGCTTTTGTTATTATTTTCAGAAAGCAATCGGCTCAAAAGTAAGATTGAGTTTAGAGGCGTTCTTAATTCGTGCGACATATTCGCTAAAAATTCTGATTTATAACGTGTTGTAAGCTCTAATGCTTCTGATTTTTTCTGGATTTCATTGTTTTTTTCTTCCAGTAAAACACTTCTTTCAGACAATTCTTCATTAGTTTGTTCCAATTCTTCCTGCTGTACTCTTAGTTCTTCTTCAGATGCTTGTAATTTCTCTGTTTGAGCTTCCAGTTCAGCATTAATAGCTTCTAATTCGCTGTGTTGCACCTGAAGTTCTTCAGACTGGGATTTGGTTTCTTCTAACAATTCCATCACTCTTTTTCTATTTTGAGTTGATTTAATTGCGATTCCAATATTATTAGAAACTGTATTTAAAAATTCTAACTGTAGATCTGAGAATCCGTAAATACTTGCCAATTCAATAGCACCTTCTATTTTGGTATCTAATAAAGGTACTGCTACTATATGAGTGGGTTTAATTTGCCCTAATGCATAATTTATATGAATATCATCCGGTGACAACGTTTTTAATTCCAGCAGTTTTCCTGAAATAATAGCCTGCCCTATTAAACCTTCACCTTTTTGAATACGTTCACGGTTTTTACTTGGTATGTAACTATATCCTCCTGCAACAAAAAGTTCGTTATCTTCAAGAACATATAAAACTCCAGCGCTGCTGTTAGTGTATTGACAAACAAATTCAATAACATCTTTAGATAATTTGTGCAGCGTTTTATCTCCCAGCATTACATTATTAAGATTGGCAACACCGGTTTGCATCCATTCTTTTTGCGATAATAAATCAAAAGAAGTTTTTAGGGAAATTCCCATATTATTCAGAGATTCTCCCACACTGCCTAATGCATCAGCTTTTGTATCGTCTACGCGAATGTCATAATTACCGCTCGAGATGTTACTTGCGATAGTACTAATTGCCTCAATTCTTTGGGCTGTTTCTTTATCTTTTCTCTCTAATTCGTTTTGAAGTAAGGCACGCTCATTAAAATCTTTTAAAATCCGAATTAAAAATACAATCGAAATCAAAAAAGCGACTATAAAAGCAACAATAATCAAAATGATACTATACATCCCGTATCTTTCTGAGTTTTGGTTGCGTTCTTTTAGTAGATTTTGTTCTGTATTTTCTACTATTTTAATTTGAGCACGCAAGTCGTTCATCATACTTCTCCCTTCATTGAGATCAAATGTTACGTTGCTTTTTCCTAATCGTTTTTTTACAATCTGATTATTCAAATATTTAAAAAAATTACTTCTTTGAGGTTTTAATTCTTTTAATTGCTTTTGTTGCAGCACATTATCAACAGTAAGTTCTTCTACTTTATCAAAATACGAGTTTGATTTTATCTCCGCATCATTATATCGCTGCACAAATTGCTCATCGCCGGTAATCAAATATCCCCGCATACTGGTTTGTGCCTCTGTAATTATAGCGGAACCTTCGTTCAGGTTATAAATTACATCCTGAGTATGATTTACCCAAAAATTGCTGCTTAACAAGTTTTTTATACTTAGATAAGAAGCTGTAGAACTGATCATTAAAACCAGTAATGACACGCTAGAACTTATTAGTAAATTTCTTCTAAAATTGCTCTTCATACTTTTAAATTATAATTATTCGTATTTTAAAGGGAGTATAATAATAAAACTGGCACCATGGCCAACCTGACTTTTTGCGGTGATTAATCCGTTGTGTTTTTCGATAATTTTTTTAGCGATTGCTAATCCAATTCCGGTTCCTTCATAAGATTGACGATCGTTTAAACTTTGAAAAATAATGAATATTCGATCAAGGTAAATTTCATCAAAACCTATTCCGTTATCTTTTACCGTGATTCTGCAAAATTTACCATCACGTGAAGCTGAACTCTCAAAAGATTTTTCTGAAATTAATTCAGAAGTAATTTCGATTAAAGGATGTTGAGAATTTCCGGAGAACTTTAGTGCATTTCCTATCAAATTCTGAAAAACCTGCCTTAGCTGACTCGGGATACTATCTATCGTAGGAAGTTCACTTGTTTTTATAGTAGCATTTTTTCTTTCGATCAGGTAATCAAAATCCGAAAGTACTTCTTGTAATACAACATTTAAGTCTGTAGATTCTGGTTTTACCTGAGATGATAATCTCGAATAGGCTAACAAATCGGTAATTAAAGTCTGCATTCTTTCAGCTGATTTAATCGTACGATCTACATAATCGATTGCTTTGGCATCATCAGCGAGATAAAGCTCTTTAATGATTTTTATAAAAATCTGTATTTTCCGGATGGGTTCATTTAAATCATGCGAAACGACCCAGGAAAATTGTTGCAGTTCGTGATTTTTCATCTCTAATTCTTCGTTTTTCGAAACCAGTTCTTTGGTTCTTTCAGCGATTTTAATTTCGAGATTATCCTGTGCTTCTTTTCTGATTTTTATCTCTTTAGAAAGCAGCTCTTTTATGCCTTTTAATTCATTTTGCTGCTCGTAAATTTTAATGAAAGTTTTTACTTTTAATATCAGCAAATCTGTATCTACAGGTTTGGTAATATATTCTACAGCACCGGTTTCATATCCTTTAAAAATATATTTTTTCTCAATATTTAATGCTGATAAAAATATAACCGGAATGTCTTTTGTTCGTTTATTGCCTGAAAGTATTTTGACTACTTCAAAACCGTCAAGTCCCGGCATTTGAACGTCCATGATAATAAGACAGTAACTTGTTTTCAGGATTTTCTTCAGGGCTTCTTCTCCAGACTCAGCAGTATCTACTTCAATATTATGCAGCTCTAATGTTTTTTTAAGGGCAATAATATTTGCCTTTATATCGTCTACGATTAATACCATACTGTTGTGGGGGAGTAAAAGTGTTATGTATAAAACTTGTTTTTTTAGTTTGAAATCTTTTTAGAGAATGATATTTAATACTATCTGATCCTAATATTAGTGTCATTGGCAAAACTTTCAAATTTATAAAAAAAAAGAAGAAACCACTTTTATAGGATATGAAATTAGTTACATAATTCCCATGTTGAATCCCCGCTATAAATGATAATTCTATAAGTTTTATTGAGACAATTTTAGATTTATTTCAGTTAATGTTTTCAGCATACAATCCTTATTTTTAAACTAATGATTAACTCTAAAGTAAGTATTATGAAAACGATAAAAACATTTCCGGAGCAAAAGCAAAATCTTCCGGGTAACGAACATCAAATGAATCCTGAGCCTGAAATCATTAGAGAAAATTATGTTGGAAGCGGAAAACTATTGGGCAAAGTTGCCTTTATAACCGGCGGAGACAGCGGTATTGGCCGTAGTGTTGCTGTACATTTTGCGAGAGAAGGTGCTAATATTGCCATTGTTTACCTTAAAGAAGATAAAGATGCGAAAGATACCAAAGCACTTATTGAGAAAGAAGGCAGGGAATGCCTAATTATAAGCGGAGATCTAAAGGATGAGAAATTCTGTAAAAGTGCCGTAAAAAAATGTTATACCACATTTAAAAAAATAAATATTATAGTTAATAATGCAGCTGTACAATTTCCTCAAACTGAATTCGAAAGCATTACTACTGCACAGCTTCATAAAACATTTGAAACTAATATTTATCCGTATTTTTATATTACAAAAGCAGCGTTGCCATTTCTTACAGAAGGTGATACTATTATTAACACAAGTTCTGTCACAGCATATCGCGGCAGTGAGCATCTGGCTGATTATGCCAGCACAAAAGGCGCAATCGTAAGCTTTACCAGATCATTATCTACAATGCTTGCCAAAAAGAAAATAAGAGTAAATGGCGTTGCCCCCGGTCCTATCTGGACACCATTGATCGTTGCCAGTTTTGATAATTTATCTGATTTTGGAAAAGATAATCCGATGGAAAGAGCCGGTCAACCCTCAGAAGTTGCTCCTGCTTATGTATTCCTGGCGTGTCAGGACAGCAGTTATATCACCGGACAATTTATTCATATTAATGGAGGCGAAATGATTGGCGGATAAGTTTTTTTTAGAGTTACTAAGGTTCTGAGGTACTAAGTTGCTAAGTTTTTTCATCTTACTAACTCTTAAAATAAACTCCTACAATTAAAAAGACAACTTTGCTCCTGAATAACCATCTGAATTATGCGATTTAAAAAAAAACTTAGTCACTTAGTCACTCAGTCACTTAGAAACTAAAAACTAAAAAAATGAATTTAATCGATGCTGTTGGGCTTTTTGCCGGAACTTGTGTTACGATATCTGTAATTCCGCAAATTATAAAAGTTTGGAAAACAAAAAAGGTAAAGCAAATTTCGCTTAAAACCTTTGGTATCCTTACTTTTGGAATACTGGTCTGGATTATCTACGGCATCTTAAAAGAAGATTTGCCCATTATACTCACCAACAGTGTTTCATTATGTCTGAACTTAATCATGGTTTATTTTATTATTTATTATGAAAAGGAATGAGTTTCTTAAAAAGGCACTAAGTTACTAAGGTTCTAAGAGGCTAAGGTACTGAAGGATTGTGTTTAAAAAATCCTTTTTTAAATATATTGAATAAAAAAAACAGCTCGGTAAAAGCTGTTTTTTTCGTAAATGCAGAAGTGATATATAATGCTTATTAGCTAGCTAGTTTTTGATTGTATGGCTTATATGATAAATGGTATTTTTCTTTAAAAATACGTGGCAAATAGTGTCGACCGGCTAATCCTGCAGCATTGATTACATCCGAAATATTGATATTCGAAATTCTTTTTATTTCATTAATTTGCTTTGTGGCCAAATTCAAAATAGGTTCAAATGTTTTAATGTAGTTATAACTATGTTGAGCTATCTCCATATCTACAATTTCTTCTAATATTACTTTTTTAAGTAAATTTCTAACGATTCCTTGTTGCGGAAGCGCTTTAAGTTCCTGCCATTTCTCGACAATTTTTAAATTCTCTGCTCCTGTATACACATAGTTTCCGGATTGGTTCATGAATCTTGTCTTTAACTGAGAGATCATTTCAAAATTCTCATCTTCTGTGCTTATAACCGTTGGTACTCCAATTAAGGAGAACTGAATGCGTTTGTGACTTTCAAAATAAAGTACACTATTTATAACCGAAGTATTACTCAAAACCCCCGTTTGATTGTTTTTAAGACTCTTTTTCTCCCCATTTGCACCAAAACTATGTGATAGTTTTCCGTTTTCGCAATACACGAAAAATATTGGCGCTGATTGAAAAGATTCCATACTCAGACTTACATCCTGATTTAATACAAGGTCAAAATTCAAATGCGACATTCTGTTATCCAAACAAACTCCGCTGATAGTTCCTTTTGCCCATTTAGATTTTATGATCAAATTGTATTCGTTATTATTGGTGATCAATTCACCATCAAAACTATCTTTAAGATCATTAAAAATAGTATCAAATCGTCCTGTATTTAAGTATAGTTTTTTCATATTGGTCTGGTTTAATAAAACTGGTTTGTATTTATTTACGTACAAATATTAGTTTTGGTTTTTTATCTTATTTTGATAATTCAAATTTCAGAAATATTGTCAATCAAATCTTTATACAATTTCAGTCAGATATTTCATAATTATTACAACAGTCTTTTTTATAAAAAATGAGATTTTAATGACGAATTGTAAGCTATGAATTATTAAGTGTTTTTGATATCATGTAATTTTCTATAAGAACATCATCATTACCTGCAATCTTGTTTCTATACTCTTTCCTCTATAATCTTGCTTCTATCATCTTTTCTCTATATTCTTTCCTCTATATTCTTTCCTCTATATTCTTTCTTCTTATAAAAAAAAGCAGCTGCCCCAGATAAATCTGAAACAACTGCTCCCCAGCAAAATAAAAAATACTTATCTATGTAAGTTCGTTTATGTCGGCATTTTTAGAATAATTTGCCTTCGGTATATCTTTAAAAAATTCAGCTTCTTCCAGGTCTGCTGTTGGGCCGTATCCTATTAAATGGGTTCCTTTTTTTTGATCCTTTGTTTCTATTATATATAAAATCGACATATCATCAGGATCACTCATACCTTCGTATCGATGATGGGCTACAATAAAAATCTCATCCGGCTTATAGGCATATTTTGACTCTGAATCGATTAGGCAACCATTTTCAAACAAATAATTAGTCATATACCCTTCGTCCTGATATTTCTTTATATAGTCGGTTTCGTGTTTTTGTTCCTTTTTCATGATTTTATTAAATTAAAGATTTTTTACAATCTATTATATATTCAAATTTCATCAATAGTAACAGATAAAATTAACTCAATTGATTTAAAAATTAGCTCATTCAAAAATTCAAAATAAAATCAATAAATATTTCACTAATTTTAACAATTATTCTGAAAGCGTGATATAATAATTCTATCAATTGAATTAGCTTTATTGTTTTAAACCAAAACGAAATACCTTTTTAATGAGTACTACAAATCAAGATTTTCTTGCTAATGGAGGCGAAATGGGCACTTTAATGCGTGCCAAAGACTGGAATAAATCCCCAATTGGTCCTGTTGAAACCTGGCCACAAAGTTTGCGTACAACATTAGGAATTCTTTTAAACTCAAAATTTCCAATGTTTTTGTTTTGGGGTCCGGAACATATTTGTTTTTACAATGATGCTTATCGTCCCAGCTTGGGAAACGACGGGAAACATCCGTTAATATTAGGAGAAAAAGGTTCTGATTTCTGGCCTGAAATCTGGGATTTTATAAAACCACTAATCGATCAGGTTCTTACACAAGGTGAAGCAACCTGGCATGAAAACCAACTATTGCCCATTTACAGAAACGGAAAAATGGAAGATGTTTACTGGACATTTAGTTATAGTCCCGTAAATAATGATCAGGGAAAAATAGATGGTGTACTCGTTATCTGTAATGAAACTACAGATAATGTATCTATACTTAAAAATTTAGAAAACAGTAATGAACGCTACTTAAATAATATTTTACAAACTCCAAATGCTATGTGCATTTTTAGAGGCAAGGATTATGTTGTTGAAATTGCAAACGAACTAATGCTCGAAATTTGGGAGCGAAATATAGATCAGGTTATAAACAAACCCATTTTTGAAGCGTTGCCGGAAGTTACAGGTCAGGGTCTTGAAGAAATTTTACTAAAGGTTTATACTACCGGAGAACGATTTACAGCTTACGAACTTCCGGTTAAAATAAACCGTAAAGGCAAAGTCGAAAACACTTTTATCAATGTAGTTTATGAAGCATTAAAAGAACCTGACGGTACGATTTCAGGAATTGTTGCAATTGCAAATGATGTTACGATACAAGTTGTTGCGAGAACAGCTGTTGAAGAAAGTGATAAACGATTCAGGCATAGCGTAAAGCAGCTTCCGTTGGGAATAGCAATTCTTAAAGGCGCTGATTTAGTTATCGAAATGGCCAATTCTACTTACCTTCAAATAATTGATAAAACTGAAGATGAGATCCTTAATAAACCTGTTTTTTCCTCTGTTCCTGAGGCTAAAGACAGAGTTTTGCCTTTGCTATTAAAGGTTTATGAAGATGGAGTTCCGTATTATACAGATGAATTAGAGGTAACTTTAAACCGATACGGCAAACAGGAACTTTGTTATTTTAATTTAGTTTTCCATCCTTTAAAAGATGAAAACGATAGTATTGAAGGTGTTATTATTGTATCACATGAAGTTACAGAAGCTGTAAAAGCAAGACATCTTTTAACCGAAAGCGAAAAAGCATTTAGAAAATTGGTCACAGATTCTCCTATTGCGATGGCAATTTTTAGAGGGAAAGATCATATTATCGAAATGGCCAATAATGCCATGAGAAAAACCATTTGGCAAAAAAAGAAAAGCGAAACCATTGGAAAACCAATTCTGGAGGTATTTCCGGAATTACTGGAACAAAAATATCCGGAATTACTGGATCAGGTGGTTCAGAATAAAAAAATTGTTCGTGAAAATGAATCACTGGCTTATGTGAATATCAAAGGCGAACTCAAAAAATTTTATCTGGATTATCAATACACTCCGCTTCTTGAAAAAGACGGAGAAGCTTCAGGGGTTATGGTTACAGTAAATGATGTAACTGCAAAAGTAGAAGCCCGCAAAAAAGTAGAAGATGCAGAAGAACGTGCACGCTTAGCTTCAGAAATTGCCCAGATTGCAACTTGGGACTTAAATGTTCCTACTCAGGAATTGATTTATTCTGAAAATCTGGCTATTGTTTTTGGATATGAAAAAACAACAAAACTTACACGCGCACAAATTCAGGGTCAGATACATCCTGATGACAAACCAATATTAGAAGAAGCATATCACAGGGCACTTAGAACTAGTATTTACAAATATGAATCGCGTTTTATTAAACCGGATACTTCTATTGTCTGGATCAGGGCGCATGGCAAGATATTTTTTGACGAAAATAAACATCCTATAAAAATGCTTGGGACGGTCATGGATATTACAGATGAAAAAAATAACCAGGAAACCTTGATAAAAAGCGAAGAAAAATTCAGGCTTCTTGCTGATTCTATGCCACAGCATATCTGGACGAGTGACCCAATGGGAAATCTTAATTATTTTAACCAGTCTGTTTTTACTTACTCCGGAATAACGCAAAAAGATGTCGATAAATATGGATGGCTTCAAATCGTGCATCCTGATGATCGCGAAGATAATGTAAATGCCTGGATGGAATCTATAAAAACTGGAAATGACTTTTTGATAGAACATCGTTTTCGCCGTTATGATGGCGAATACAGGTGGCAATTAAGTCGTGCAATTGCACAAAAAAATACCGAAGGAAAGATAGAAATGTGGGTTGGTACAAGTACTGATATTCAGGACCAGAAGAATTTTACAAATCAACTCGAAAAAGAAGTTTCTGAACGTACTGAAGAACTGGAGAGCAAAAATAGGGACCTGATCAATATGAATATCGAGCTGCAGTCTTTTGCCTATATTTCAAGTCATGATTTGCAGGAACCTCTTAGAAAAATCCAGACTTTTGCAAGCCGATTGTCCGATTTGGATGAACAGAATATTTCGCCGAAAGCCAAAACATATTTAAGCCGAATTGAAGTTTCAGCCAAAAGAATGCAGACTTTAATTCAGGATCTTTTAGCCTATTCAAGAACAAATTCAGCCGATAGAGTTTTTGTAAAATCAAATCTTGATGATATTGCCGAGGAGGTAAAAAGTGATTTTTCTGAACGTATTGAAGAAAAAAATGCCCAGATTCATTTTGACCCTTTAGGCGAAGCAACTATTATTCCGTTTCAGTTTAGACAGTTATTACATAATTTGATTGGAAACGCGCTAAAATTCGCTAAAAATGGCGTTACACCTGTTATCGAAGTAAAAGCAAATTTAGTAAAAGGCTATGAAATAAAAGAAACTGTTGATTTTCCTGATAAATTATATTATCATCTTCAAATTTCTGATAACGGAATTGGCTTTGATCCAGAATACAATGAGCGTATTTTTGAAGTATTCCAACGTTTAAATACAGAAAGTGAATTTGCAGGAACCGGAATTGGACTGGCAATTGTAAAAAAGATTGTAGAAAACCATAAAGGAATCATTACTGCCAGTGGCATAAAAGACAAAGGCGCTACTTTTGATATTTACATTCCGGATTTGTAACAGGTGAATTATGACTTATAGACAAAGTTCTTATCGGTTGGACTAAATTTTTTCCAATCGATTTCAAGTGCATGATCAATAGATTTTATAATATCCTTCATTAAAATTGGCTTTGTGATAAACAAATTCGCACCTAAAGTGCGGCATTTTTCTATTATACTTGGCTCGTTTGATGTAGAAAAAATAATCACAGGAATATCATTTTGTACCTCAGAATTTCGAAGTTCTGTCAGAACATCAAACCCATTTTTGCCGGGCATATTCAAATCTAAAAAAACTACATGAGGTGTTGGCGGTGGATTGTAAATTGCATTCAATAACTTTTCACCTCCGGTATATGTCTGAAGTCTTATTTTTTTAGGCAATGATTCTACTGCATCAGCAAAAATGCTCAAATCATCTTCATCATCATCAGTATAAAAAATAGTAAAATCAGTCATATGGTATTTTATAAATTAGGTTTTTTTTCCTGCTCCAAAGATAACCAAATTAATAGATAAAATCAATTGGTTTTTTTAATATGCCTAAAAATATTAATAATTGAAATCTCATAATTTAAAAATTTAATTATGTAAGCTCAAAAAGTATAAAAATGGCAACTTTACTATTAATAGAATTCTCGTAATATCCTTGATTTTTAATCATCATTAAATGAGAATTTTATAAAAAATATTCTATAAATTTTTAAAATATAAAGCCATGGGAGATCATAAAGACCTTACAAACGAATTTGCTGTAGATAAAATAAAAGATCTTGCAGAAAACATAAAAACGTGCATGTTTTGTACTTATAATGAATACAGACTTCAGTCACGTCCAATGTCTGTTCAGAAAATAGATGATTTGGGCCAGCTTTGGTTTTTATCAGACAGAAACAGCAGTCAAAATGCTGAGATTAGTCTTAATCCGCAAGTTGAATTATTCTTCTCTGAACCACACGATAAATTCCTGACTTTACACGGGACTGCAAGTATCTCGTATGACAGGGAAAAAATAAAAGAATTATGGGATCCAATTGTCAAAGTCTGGATGCCGGGAGGTGAAGATGATCCAAATTTGAGTGTGATAAAAGTGGTTCCGGAAGATGGATATTACTGGAATAATAAAAACGGAAAAATGGTCGCTATTGCAAAAATGGCCGCTGCTTTTGTAAGTGGTAAAACCATGGATGACGGTATTGAAGGAAACTTGAAATTATAGTTTTTTATTAAAAAGATTTTACCACAAAGTTTACTATAATTAACGCAAGGTTGCAAAGAAATAAATCTTTGCAACCTTGCGTTTTTTTTTGCTTGAATGCAGCGTTAGTTTTGTCATCTCGACGAAGGAGATATCACACTAGATGATAAAATATTGTAGAATATCAGATGCGATTTCTCCTTCGTCGAAATGACAAACTGAGTTAAAATTCTTTAAATAATTTACGTTTTTTTGACCTAACTACAACGTTACTTTTGTCATCTCGACGAAGGAGATATCACACTAGTAATTCAAAAAAAGCATGTTTTTATAATAAATAAACTTAAAAGTCAAGAAACTCAAAAGTTGGATTTGATTCTTTAATAAGTTCAATTTTCTTATCTCTTCTCCATTTTTTCACTCTTTTTCTCTTGCAATTGCATCATGAATCCAGATGAATTTTTCGTAGTAAACCAAGAATTCAATGTTGTATTTTGCTGCAAAAGTATTGGCTTTTGTTTCAATATTTTCTTTGTGCTTTTGCAATCTTAATTTTAAATTATTGGTTTTTCCTATATAAAAAGTTAATCGATATTTGTTTGTTAAAATATAAATATAATAAGAATGAAAGCCTTTTGGGAATTTATCACGATTAAATTTTAATACAAATATACTTACAACAATTGTATACTTTATTTTAAAATTGATTCTTTTTTTTATAGTTATTTCGCAATAATTAGGAGTCTTATTTTGTCATCTCGACGAAGGAGAGATCGCACTAGATTATAAAAATTGTGGAATATTGGATGTGATTTTCCTTCGTCGAAATGACAAACCAAAGTTAAAACCCTTAAAATAATTTACTTTTTTACATCGAATACAACGCTAGTTTTGTCATCTATACGAAGGAGAGATCGCACTAGATGATAAAAATATTGTAGAATATTGGATGCGATTTCTCCTTCGTCGAAATGACAAGATTGGGTAAAAACTTAAAGTATTTGCAATTTTTAATGTAAAAATTTAACGCCAGTTTTGTCATCTCAACGAAAGAGAAATTACACGCGGGATTCGGCAAAGATTGTCGATTTTCATTGTGGAATTTCTTCTTCGTCGAAATGACAAACGGAGTTAAAATTAAAAATTTCGCAAAACATGTCATTCCAACATATGTTTTAACTCTAAAGCATTCAGAATCCCTGCTTCGCTTGCTGTATTATTAAAATACACAAATGCTGATTTTGAAGTTATTGCATTCTTTATATAAAGTAATTCTTCAGGTGAATAACTCGAGTAAAACATCTTGGGAGTTCCGTGAAGTCTAATGAAAATCAAGGGGAAATCTGTAAAAATAGTGCTCGGTAATTGCGGATGACTAACGCTGCAGAACGTAATATTGTTAGTTCTGAATGCATCCCAAACTTCTTCGTTCCACCAGCTTTCATGACGAAATTCTATGACATTTTTAAATTTTAAATCCAGATTAGCAATGATTAAATCGAGTTTTTCAGGGCTAAAATGATAACTTGGGGGAAACTGAAACAATATACAGCCCAATTTCTCTCTTAAACCCGTTTTACACACGTTATAAAATTCCGAAATTAGATTTTCGCAATCCACAAATTTTTTAAAATGAGTGATTTCTTTGGGTGCTTTTACAGAAAAAATAAAACTTTCGGGTGTTTTTTTATACCAGTTTTCAAAAATTCTTACGATCGGAAACTTATAAAAGCTTCCGTTGAACTCATACGTGCTAAAGTACTGGCAATAAAACTCAAACCACTTAGAAGATGACAGGTTGTCAGGGTAGAAAATCCCTTTCCAAAATCTATTATTGTAACTCGAGCAGCCTATTAAAATTTGATTTTTCATATGTGTAACTTTTGACAATTGGTACAAAAAAAACTGCTGCGATTTCTCTTTCCTGTGTTCTTCTTGTAAATGGGAAGATTACAGCGAAGACATGTCGTTTTGCTGTAAGCGAGCCAATGTTGTTTTAGTTCAAATTTTTTCTTCCAATAAAGAAATTCAAAACTATAAATAGAACATTCAGAAATGAGTTCATATAATTTTTCAGATGGTATTTTTCCAATCAGCGATTCGGGATGAATTCTGCATCTGTATAAAACTTCATTTTTTATAATATTCCCCACTCCTGAAAATATATTCTGGTCTAAAATGGCATCGCAAATCATTTCATTGGGAGTTTTATCAAGGCTGTCTTTTGCTTTTTTGGGATCCCACATTTCGCTCATCACATCCTCATTCCATTTATAATAATCATTAATATCGCCTTCGAGGATTTTTACAGAACAGGTATAAAAATTAAGTTCCCCATTAGAAAAAACCATGCTTAATCTTGGCTTGGTTTCTTTGCGCTCATTAATGCGATAGGTTCCAAACATGAGCAAATGAATCTTGACGGTAAAACCATCAAAACAAATTAAGAAATGTTTTCCCCAGGTTTTAAATTCACGAATGGTTTTGTTTTTAAGACGCGGAATGTCTATAGCACTATTTCCGGAAGCAGCAATTACTTTTTGCCCTTCAAATTGCTGTACTTCTTCTTTTAAAATTAATATCGACGGTCCTTCTGGCATACTATACTATTTTTATTCTTAAGCTAAAAAAAGTGCAACATAAGCTGCACTTTTTTTATTTGTATATTTTATAAATTAATCTGCTTCTGCAGCTTCAAGATTTACGGCATTTACAGCAACTTCAGTCAATTTTTTATCGGCTCCTTTTTCTTCGTCAAGAGTTTCCTCTAATAGTGCTGCAGCTTCTGTTAAACCTAAAGTTTCTGCAAATTGTCTCAAGGTACCATAAGTGGCAATTTCGTAATGTTCGATTTTTTGGCTTGCGGCAATAATTCCGGCATCGCGTACTACTCCAACTTCAGTTTCTTCAAGAATTCCTTTTCCTTCTTCAATTAAGCCTTCCATTGCATCGCATTTTTTTGCCGATGCCTTTTTACCTATAAGTTCAAAAACTTTCTCTAAACGCTCGATTTGACCCTCTGTTTCGGTTAGATGATTGTTTATCGCATCGATCAGTTCCGGAGAGGTTGCATTTTTTGCCATTAAGGGCAGTGCTTTTGTCAAAGCTTTCTCTGCCCAATAAATGTCTTTCAGCCCATCTTCAAACAATTCTGTTAGTCCGGATGCGGCATTTGATTTTGGTTTTGTAACTCCTTTTTTTACTTCTTGTTTAGGAGTTGTTTCTTTTGTACTATCTGTAGTTTTCATGGTAATAGTTTTTTGATAATTAATACAGGATAAAATTACTATCTTGATTATCAGGTGAGTTATATCATTATTCGTATAAATTTCATTCTAAGCACCTGTATATTATGCAACTAGAATTTAGAATTCTATAAAAGATTTTTTTCTATTGGAGATAGCTTTGTAGTATCGAAATTTAAATACATTATAATGGAAACTTACACAGACTATACATACGAAGAAGCAGAAATTTATTTTCAACAAAAATACCAAAGAGGTCATCTTGATATCGACACTGCAATGTTAATTGACAATGCGATCGATACGCTTCTTAAAAGAGACAATATTGCCAGAAATGAAAATATCCCAAATGAGGAACAAGTGGTAAATGAAGACGATTATATCACGAATACCGATGAGGAATTTGAAATCATTGATGTTGATAATCTTGACGAAGAGGAACATATCGAAGACGAAGATCATTTTGATGATGACGATTTAGAACGAAATGACAATTAATGCTTCTCACTATCTGAGTTAAAAATTAAAATACCGTTATGAGTCATGACGGTTTTTTTATGCCCGGAAATCAATATTTAAGCCAAGTTTTAAATTAATATAATCATCTGTTAATTATACAATTACGCTTTAAAATTCTATAATGCAATTGGTTCATTTCGTGATTAGATTTGTATAATAACTATTAAAACTAATTATCATGAATACTACAGATCAAAAAGACAGCATGATTAAAGGAAACAGAGTTTCTGGAAATCAGAATCAAGATACGACCGATAAAAACAATCTTATGAATGAGGAATTGTATGATATCGATGATATGAAAGAAAGCGATAATGACAATAGAGAAATCGCAGAACGTGGTTATACTGTTAGAAATGGTTTTGATCCTAATAAACCAAATCCGGACGAACTTACTGATGATGAAGACGACTTAACAGATGATTTTCATAGTGAGAATGATCTAAAGTCCAACAGCGATGATTTGTATGAGGAAGAGTTAGACATGAACGGCAAAAATGTCGATGATGTAGACGACGAACTCGACAATCCGTCTGATATTCTGGATATCGAGGACGACTTTAATGAAACCGAAGATGATCTGGAAGATATCGATGATGAAGAGGAAGAAGACGAATATATCGAAGACGATGTTCAGGAAGAAGAAGATGTAGAATATCCGGATAATGATCCTAGGAAATTTTAAGAAAGACTGAAGAAAGAAGAAAGAATAAAGATGAAAGAATAAAGAGTAAAGAATTAAAGAATAAAGGTTCAAAGCAGCTTGCAGCTTTGAACCTTTTTTTATGAATTTAAAAATCATTTCCTAATCTTTCTTTGAACCTTTTTTTAAACCTTTTTAAAATTAATCTCCAATAATTTCAAGAACTGGGATATCGTCCATTTTTTCGAGGCGTTCTGCGAGTCCTGCTCTTGCTTCTTTTAGTTCTTCTTCGGCTTTTATGAGGTCTTCTAGTAATTTGTCTTTTCCTGTGGTTACTTTTTCTATTTTACGCATGATTTCATAGATTTCGCCTTCTGCTTCCATTACTTTTAGTCTTTTGTAATATGTCAGGGTTTCGGTCATATGCGCCAATGCGATCATAGCAGTTAGAAACGGATGATTATTGGTGACATTAACATCTTTAATTTTTCCGTGTTCCAATTCTACTTTTAAGGCAAAAGCAAATTCTTCCATATTAAAAGCCTCGTATTTGCTTTCAGGATTTAGATATGCTTTTATAGATTCGACATTATTCATGGTCGAAAGATCTACATCTGTTTCTTTTTTATCGCTTAAATCTTTAAAAACCACGTTTCCTATGGCTCTTGCTTCAGCAACTGTTGGGTCATTATCCGGATTTTCGAAATCACGTGTCGACCAGTCCCAATTTTCAGGATGAACAGGTTTTATATATTTTTCACAGAAATCTGTTACATCGTTTTTTAAGCTCACCATTGCATCTTCTCTCTTGATGTAAACATCCTGATAAGCACCGCTTTTAGTTCCCATAATCTATTTTTTTTAATTTTAATTATAAATGCAAACGACACATCTACCTGGATATATGTGTCGTTTTTGTTGTTATTTTATTTACTGAGTGTGTTCTAAATACTTTTTCTTCCGCTAATTAGAGATATAACGAATAAGACTAAGAATATGAAGAATAAAACTTTAGCGATACTTGCGGCTCCGGCGGCAATTCCTCCAAAACCAAATATTCCGGCAATGATAGCAAGAATAATAAAAATGACTGTATAACGTAACATAAGCTTGTGATTTTAGTTAATAATGATTGTTGTTTGTTACTCAAATTTCATACTTTTTAAAGAGATGTATTAACTCTAAACATTATATTGTTAGCACTATAAAACCTTATTATGATAAATTGATCTGATAGTTCTGAATTAATTCTGAAAATGCAATTTCGCTATGCGAAAAATGCTCTTTGGTGCTTCGGCATTTTTTTGCCCTGTCAAAATACTGCTGGATCGAACCATCTTCATAAGTCGAAACCAATAAAGGATGTACGTAATAATTCTTGCATACATTTCTAGTATTTCCAAGTGCTTCTGCAGTGGTATCAAAAGCGGTCAAAATATTTTTTTTAATTTCTTTTTCATCGGTCGTTGTTCCTATTTCCATCAGGGTTTCAAAAAACACAATCGATGCTGCCCAGGTTCTAAAATCTTTGGCACTAAAATATTCTCCTGAAATTTCATGTAAATATTCGTTTACCATATGACTGTCCAACACTTTTCGTTCGCCATTTTTATCATAATATTTAAAAACTTCCCAACCCGGAATTTCCTCGCAGCGGCTTACCAATTTTACCAGTTGTTTGTTTCTGGTTGTAATGGTGTGCTTTACTCCTTTTTTTCCCGTAAATTCAAATTTCAGAGAATTTTTGTTGATATTGATATGGCGTTTTCTCAAAGTCGAAAGTCCGTAAGACTTATTGTCTTTGGCATATTTTTCGTTCCCAATCCTGATATGGGTTTCTTCCATTAGCCTAATTACAAGAGCGACTACTTTTTCTTTAGACCATTCTTTATTTTCCAGGTCTTCGTCGACTTTTTTTCGAATCAAAGGTAATTTTGTTCCAAACTCTGCTATTTTATAGAATTTTGTCTGATTTCTGATCAAATTCCATTTAGGATGATATCTGTATTGTTTTCTGTTTTTATCGTCTAAACCTACCGCTTGTAAATGTCCGTTTGGTAAATCTGATATCTGAACGTTTACCCAAGCCGGCGGAAGCACCAAACTGCTAATGCGTTTCAATTCGCTTTTTCGTTTTATGCAGCGTCCGTTTTTTTTATAAACAAAACCATCCTCACATTTACATCTTTCTATTGGCAGCCTTTGATTATTGATATAAACTAAATCTAATTTTTCGATCACCAAATGAGGCGTTTTGATCAATTGATTCATTAGTTTTTCGGTTTTTGCTGCTGCATTCATGATAGTTTGTTTATTATATGCCACTCCCGATAACTATCGGGATAGAGATTTAAAAAAGATATTTCCGATATATTCTATTGATCTCCTTTGTGGCATTTTTTATTTTTAAATTCAACTTTAGTTATTGCTATTAGATTTTTCTCTCGCATTAGCAATTTTCTCTCGCAGATTATGCAGATTAAGCAGATTTTCTTTTTTAATCTTTATATTTTATATCCTTGTTTTCACATAAAAATCTATGTTTTTATGTGTTTACGTTTGCGCGAGGATTCTAGTTATTGCGTAATGAATCGATAAGATTTTTTTTACTCATATACGAACGTCCAGAGATTCCAACTTTTCGTGCCTGTTGGTACAATTCTTCCTTTGTCCATTCATTATATGGTTTTGCATTTCCGCCTTTTTCGCCTGCATCAGGCGTATTGGCAATTCGGGCTGCTTTTTCTTTACTATATCCTATTTCTAAAAGAGCTTGATATTGCTTTTCGTTTTTAATTCTTGCATCTGGCATGACTGAAAAATTTTGAGGTTAGTGATTCAGAAATTTATTAAATCAAAGTTCCTCAAAAAGTAAGAATTGGTCGTTATACAATTTTTTGATTTATTTTCATAATTAACTCTATGTTAATAGATTTCTTAAGAATAAGATTTTAACCATGCTTTTTAGGAGCTATTCCTGCTTTCTTCCAAATCTTTTCCTTGCTAAAGAAGCAAGAAAAAGGATTTTCCCTCCAATCAGGGCTAAAAATCAAAATTTATAAGAAAAAAGCCATGTTTAAATGATGTTTTTACTACATTTGCGGTTCTTAAATCTTCACATTAAAAATTAATAAACTTTGCCTTTGTAGCATGATAACAGTATTAGATGATTATAATGCTGAATCTTAGCAACAAAGGTTTTATATTCACTAATAATGTAAGATATGAGTACAAACACCCTTTCAAAAGAAGCCGAAACAAGGCTAATGAATTTCTTCAACACCACAATCGACCCAAAAGGAATGGCCAAAGCATTAAGACAAGTAAATTATGTACTTGCCCTAAGTGTTATGAGACAACACGAAACGCCACAAAACGAATTAGCCAGCTTAGAAAGCAGTTTTTACTGGCTCAACGAATTAGCCGAAATTTTAAATCCTTATCTAGATGTAGAATAAGTTTTATGATTTTATAATAAACAAAAAACCTCGAATTTTTTAAGTTCGAGGTTTTTTTATAGATTAATTTTCTGAGATTTCTTGTTTTGCCAGAATAGCATTATTCACTTTTGTAATGAATTTTTCTTTTATCAAATTAAACTCATGATCTTTTTCTGATGCATATAAATACAATAGCAATCTGGCATTACTATCTAAAGCATTACTAATATCAGGGAAACTACTATTGATAAATTGCGTACTATGCGAACTATACGTATTATAAGATCTTTCTATAAATAATTCCTGAGATTTTAGGGTCCAGTCTTCTATATTAATAAGTTCTATTTCGTTTTGATAATCGCTTAAAGCTTTGCTTATTATTTTATCAATTTTAATCTTTACATTTTTAAAATCTATATTAATCATCCCTCGTTAATTTAGTTTATTGTAGTTATGTAAGAATCTATTTTTTTAAAAACCATCTCATTAACAAACAGTTATAAATGATGTAAAAATGTACCCCGCAATTCCGGAAATTTTTTCCGTGACCGCAAAGTACATCAAAAATAAAAAAAACAATGTTTCTATGATAACTTTCTTAAACTATAGTATTTATGTTTTTTTTATGCTCGTGCGTGCGGAATAACAATAAGTATTCGAAACCTTTAAAAATGGGCTGAAAGCCCTATAAGAAATAGCGTAGTGCAAAACACTACGAATTAAATCAAAATTGGAAATTGCACTGAAAGGGCAAAAGAAAAAGGTGTTTTCCAGAAGAACATCATGTAAAATATGGTAAATACACTTTTTGAAATTAGGCTTCTGCCCTTACAGGGCTAAAAATTATAATCGTTTTTCATTCATAGTGCTTCGCACCATGCTATTGCTAAGGCTCTTTCAGAGCAATAGGTTTGTAAAGCATGCTGGTGCGAGCGTCCCGCTCGTACGCACAAAAATGAACAAAATCTAAAATGTAAATCTATTTTAGGATTAAATAATTATGTCAGCTTTTTTCAGCATATACAAGAGTGCGTTCACGAGCGAGACGCTCGCGCGAGCCTGTGACGAAATAGAAATATATGACTTATTTTTTCTTTATAACCTTTCCTAATTTTGTTGGAATTTCAATACTTAATGGTGCATCTTTATTATCTAATTTATGACCATTAACTACAAGGGATTTTATATTATTCATTATAGTAAAATCTCCAGGGCGTCCCCGGGAGAAAATAGTATCTATTTCATTAATAATATTGGTTATATTATAATGAATACTATCATCGATAATCAATCGTATATCATAATTTATTGGTCCTACTAAGACAACATTCGGTCTAAGTATTCTTTGATTAAATTTTAAATGTATTAAATCACAATCTTTAACCTCAAAATCAGAATATTGATTAATTAAATTTTTAAAATTGGAGTTTTTCACATACTTCTCAAATACTATTTTTTTTGGGCATATTGATGAGTTCCATTCTCTTAAGTAAATATCATAGAAAGATTTATCTACTTTAGTATATTCGACTCTTTTACAATTTAAAAGAATAATGAAAAGTGATAAACTAATAAACTTCAATGTATCCATAATAATTACTTTAGATATTAGTTAGAAATTGCTTTTTTATTTCTTTATGAACTTTGCTATTTTGGTTGAAACCCTTATGTTATTTTTAGCATCTTTATTGTCTAATTTATGACCATTGATTATCATTGAGTAGATTCTATTATCAATATAATATTTTTTCCCTAGTGCAAATGTAAAATGCGTAGTATCCAATTTACTTTTGATATCAGTTATTTCATATTCCAGACTATCATCAATAATTAATTTTATATCATAATTGATTTGACCTGAGTAGAGGTTGAAAGGGGTAAATATCCTTTGATTAAATTTAGAATTTGTTCTATCACATCCTTCAATATTAAAGCTAGAATCTTTTTGAATCAATTTTTTAAAGTTTGATTTTTTTACATATTTCTCCAAAACTATTTTTTTAGGACATATAGACGAATTCCATTCTCTTAAATATATTCCATCAAACGAATAATCATTTTTATAGTACTCATTACAACTTGTAAATAAATAAAATAAACTTATTACACTAATAAACCTCAATGTATCCATAATAATTACTTTTAAATGATTCACTAGAAATATAGGTTTTATCTTTTCATAACCTTTCCTAGTTTTGTTGGAATATCAATATTAAGAGCTGCTTTTGTATTATCTAATTTTTGACCGTTTACGACTAGTGATTTGATATTGTTCATTATCATCCATGTACCAGGTCCTGAATTTACTGAAACTGTATCTATTCCATCTTTAATGTCAGTTATTTTATATACAATACTATCATCAATAATCAATTTTATATCATAATTTATTTGACTGATATAAGAAACATTAGGCTTTAATATTCTTTGATTAAATTGTGATTCTGTTAATTCACAACCTCTAATTTCAAAATTGGAATCCCTTTCGATGATATTTTTAAAATTGGAATTTTTTACATACTTTTCAAATATGATCTTTTGTGGACATATAGACGAATTCCATTGTCTAAGATAAATTCCTTGAAATGATTCATCACTTTTCCTATATTCAGTTTTATAACAATTCGTGAATAAAAAAATAAAACTTATTGAAATAATGTATCTCAATGTATCCATATTAGTTACTTTAAAAGATTCGATAGAAATACGTCTTTATTTTTTCTTTATAACCTTTCCTAATTTTGTTGGAATTTTAATATTTAGCGGTGTTTTTTTGTTGTCTAACTCATAATTATTAACAATTAAAGAATTAATACAATTCATTATTACCCATTTTTTTGGACCAGTCCTTTCTGGAATTGTATCTAATTTATTTTGAATATTTGTTATTTTGAATTCCAGACTATCATCTATAATTAATCTTATATCATAATTTATTTGCCCAGTGTAAGAAACAACAGGCGAAAATATTCTTTGGTTAAATTGTGATTCAGTTTTTTCACAGCCTTTAATTTCAAAATCAGAATTTCTTTCAATTAATTTTTTAAAATTGGAGTTTTTTACATATTTCTCAAATAACATTTTTTTAGGGCAGATTGGCGAATTCCATTGCTTAAGATAGATTGAAAAAAACGACTCATCATATTTTTCATATTCATTTCTATAACAACTTGTTGTAAAAAAAATAACAAACAATAAACTATAAAATCTCAATGTATCCATAATAATTACTTTTAAATGATTCAATAGAAATATAGGTTTTATCTTTTCTTTATAACCTTCCCAAGTTTTGTTGGAATATCAACATTGAGAGGTGCTTTTGTATTATCTAATTTTTGACCGTTTACGACTAGTGATTTGATATTGTTCATTATTACCCATTTCTTTCTACCTATATCGGAAATGGTATCTATCTTATCTTGAATGTCTGTTATTTTATATTCAAGACTGTCATCAATAATTAATTTTATATCATAATTTAATTGTCCATTAATAGGAAGATATGGTGTTAATACCATTTGGTCGTTATATGGTGATGTTGGTATGATTTTATTAAATTTATCATATTTTGGTAAACAGTTAATATTTATATCAAAACCAGAAGTACTATCAATTAGTTTTTTAAAATTTGAATTTTTCACATATTTTTTGTAGACTACCTTTTGAGGGCAAATTATTGAATTCCATCCTCGCAAATAGATTGAAAAAAAAGAGTCTTCGTATTTTGTATATTCGTCACTATAACAACTTGTGAATAAACAAATAAACCCTATTAAACTAATACACTTCAATGTATCCATAATAATTACTTTTAAAAAGATTCTATATAAAATACTTCTTTATTTTTTCTTTATAATCTTTCCTATTTTTGTTGGAATATAAATACTAACTTTTCTTGGAATATGAATAACAGATTGTTTAACTATTGAATTATCTAATTGATGTTCATTAATATTTAATGATTTTATACTATTCATAATAGTATAATCTCCAGGTCGCCCACCTAAGAAAACAGTATCGATTTTACTTTGTATTTCTGTTATTTTATATTCAATACTGTCATCAATAATTAGTCTAATATCATAATCAACTTTTCCAATATAATTTTTATTAGGAAATATTATTCTTTGATTATTATTAGCAGATTCATCATCACAATTAATGGTAAAGTCAGAATCACTTTTAATTTTATTTTTAAAATTTGAATTCTTAACATATCGCTCATAGACAATTTTTTTAGGACATTTTGATGAATTCCACTTTTCTAAAACAATATAATAAAAAGACTCATCGCTTTTTTCATAAGTAATTTGTCTGCAATTAATTAAAAAAAAACTTATGACAATAGCACTAATAAACTTCAATGTATCCATAATAATTACTTTTAAAAGATTCGATAGAAATACGTCTTTATTTTTTCTTTATAACCTTCCCAAGTTTTGTTGGAATATTAAAACTAAGAGGTGTTTTAGAATTATCTAATTTATGCCCGTTAATGACAAGCGATTTTATATTATTCATTATTATCCATTTTCCTGGACCCGACCTTCCTGAAACTGTATCTATTCCATCTTTTATATCAGTTATTCTATACACAAGACTATCATCAATGACTAATTTGATATCGTAGTTTATTTGACCTATATAAGTAACATTAGGAGAAATTATTCTTTGGTTTAGTGAAGCATAAATAGAATCACAATTCCTAATATCAAAGTCTGAATCACTACTAAGTAATTTCTTAAAATCTGTATTTTTCATATATTTCTCCAAAACAACTTTTTTAGGACATACAGAAGTTTTCCAATCTCGCATATAAATGCTGTGAAATGATTCGTCACTTATCATATACTCAGTTTTATAACAATTCGTGAATAAAAAAACAAAACTTATTAAACTAATAAACCTCAATGTATCCATAATAATTACTTTTAAATGATTCTATACTAATTCGTTCTTTTCTATAAATAAGAGGTTTTTTTTCACGATTTTCTTCTTCTTTTTCATCAAGTTGTGTTATTGGATTATATCCCCAAGTATAAATACTAAAACCTACATACTTGCTTTCTCCTACATCAATAAAACTCAAACCTCCTTCATACACCACCCAATGTACGTTTGTTGTTAAGGCTTTCAGGTCATAATTTACTTTGTTACTAATCATGTCACTATCGATCATCATTAAAATAGTATGTCCTTGTTTGTACTTTCTATCTATGATTTTAAGGTTCATAATATCAAAATCACCAATAGCATCGTTTAATTTTCCGGATAATCCTTTTTTGTTTGAAATTTGAAGCATTCCTAAATCAATCGCTTCAGCAGAGGTAAATCCGGCAACTTCTTTACACATTCTGGTCAGCATTTCTGGCCAGTTTGCCCCTTTTAGCATATCAATTTCGTCATTTTCAAATCCGTTATACACAAACTGGCTGTTCAAACTTTCCTTACTTCGGGTTGTGGCAAGTACGATCCAGTCTATTTCGGCCATTTCTAAGGCAATATAATTATCATAACTGGTTCTGACTTCATACATACTTAAAGCTTTTTCATGAGGTTTTATAACATAATCAGCTATTGCATACTCTCCTGTTCTAAACAATTCTTTTGACAGTTTCTCATAAGCTTTTGCATCTCTTTTTATCATGGCATAATACAATGCCGCCATGCCGCAAAGCGAGGTTTGTGCCTGATTGATTTTCCAGGGATCCTTGACACGATTCTTTATTTGTTCATGCACTTTCATTCTGTCAAACCATCTAAACCTGTTGTGTTTCCAGACTTTAAGTTCTCCTTCGTTTTCGGGATCTTTTATGTAGGCACGCATATGTATAATACGTCCGCACATGTCTTTTTCGTTTAGCGTAAACTTTAGCGTATCGCCAGTTACGTCAAGCTTTTTCTCGATCCATCTATTCTCAGACAAACTATGGTATTTATACTTCCATTTTATTACCGTTTTATCTGCGGGAGTTTCCTCTGTAAAGGCTACTACTTTAAATTCATATGTTTTGCCATACAACATACCCAGTTGGGTTTCTGTGCCTGAATTGTCATTTGCAGAACCCCAATCCAGGGCTGTTATTAATTCTATGGTTTTTACTTTGGTTTGTTTTTTCTCTTCTGTAGGAAAATAATAAACAGGCGCTATATCAACTCTGGAAACTTGCCAGTATTTTACGAGATCATACGTATAACCATAATTTTGAATCGCAGGCGAAAGTACCACAACGGTCTGCATATTGCCTTCGCCATTAGCTTCAAATGTTTCTGAATAATATACTACATAAGCATCGCTGAATTTATATATTCTTATAGCAATATCTTCCTGACCTTTACTGTAAAAACGAATTTCTCCTTTTTCCATTCGGTCAGTATAGTGTCCAATGGGTTTTGTCATATTGTGCCAGAATACATCATCACTTTCCTGCGATGTAAAACCAAAAGTAAGAAAACCTCCTTCAATATCAGTGGTTGGTAAACCATTTGCCCATATATGTCTGTAATAATTAGTATTAACCCACAGTAATTCTCGCTCTTCTCCGAACATAAATAGCTTAGCTGATGTCATAATTTTATCGTTTATAGAATCACAGTTCAATAAAATTACTCGGAAGATTATTTTACAATGAGACCTAAACGTCATTAAACTATCAGATTAAGACAAATCTTTAAAAATTAACAGTTTTAGGATAAAATCTAATACAAATAAGAGATGTTTTAATAAATACAAACAACGATATGAGGGAAATATTTTCTTTTTTAGTCAAAAAAGCGTCTCGCCCACTCGTGTAAAAAAGGGCAAGAATCTAAGATGCAAATCTATTTTTAGGATTAAGTGTAAACTATCATTGAAAATGCTAATTTCATTTATCCCTTCAATATTTTTCCGTCTAATTAAATCTTGGGGATTTTTGAATTCAGGTTCTGTTTTTTTTAAATCCAAATATTTCAATATTTTCTTCATCAAAATCATATTCTGATAAATTATTAATAGTTATCCAATCAGCTTTTTCATTTATAAATATTATCTCAAATTTATCTTTTTGGTAATAACCTTTTTGACAAGGTTTATTTTTACAAGGAGTACTGCTTTCTAAAAAAGGTTCAATTTTATCTGGCTTTCCAAGTATACTTTCAACCTCAATTATATTTTACCAGCAATACTTTTAAGATCAATTGCAACTTCTATTTTTCTTTGTTTTTCTACTTTTGCTTGATTACAAGAAATTAATGTCACAACTATTAATGACAATATAAGATTCTTCATATGTATATTTTTTGATTAGATAAAACAAATATTATATTTAAATAATAAGATTAGTTACGGAAAACCATATTGATAAAAATTAATTATACCCATTACTAAAATCTTGAGCATTATTAATATTTAAATAATACTAATCGCATTTTACCTTTTTTAATTCTCCAGATTTAATGTCCAGTTCAAGACAGCTTTTCTTTATTAAAACCATCTTATTATTTACGACTTTATATTCGGCATTCATCTGGCTTGCTCCGGCGCAACATTGATTGTATTCATGAATTCTTTTGTTTTTAGTGTCGAACTCTAATGAAGTGCCGCTAAAACTGCTTTCAAAATATTTCTCTGTCTTTGGGTTGTATAAAAAATACAAACTGGTCGTATTAGGTCCTGCAGTACCTCCTTCAAAAACAGAAAAATCTTCGATTCCGTCAAAATTATAATCGTCCGTACTTATATTGTTTAAACCCCAAAGCTGGCATTCCAGATCTATTTGCTGAAGCAATTTATCAGTCTTTTTCTCCAGAATTTTAACGCCAGTTACTCTTGCATAAAAATCGCCTTTAGATTTTGAAACGACCAACTTAAAATATTTGCCTTTTAGAGAAACTGCCTGTAAAATTTCTCTATTTTTCCATTCGATATTATCTCCATAATCAATATCAAATACTTTTGTCAGACTAATTTTAAGTTCTTTTTTGGTATTCAGGTCTGTCCAGGTTCCTTCTAGCTTCTTGCTTTTAGAATTGAAGTTTTCAAAAACCATTTTACCCGTTTTCTTGTCTGCTTTATCTTTTTCGAAAAAGGTTAGTATTTTATTTTTTAGTGTACCGCTTATTTCGATTGGCGTATCATAATTTGAATAAGTATAAATACCCCTCCCGGAACCATCAGAATCTAAATCGGTCACAAATTCAATAGGATATTTATCTATAAATCCAGTATAGGTTGTTTGGGCTGCTAAATGAATTGAAGCTAAGAATAATAATGCTATCAAAATTTTCTGTTGCATTGTAAAGTTTGAGAGAGCATTCATAAAATATTTGGGTTCGGTTATATGTTTGTTATTTTTTTACAATTACAATATTCTTTAAGCTTAATGCTTTTTATTCTATCTTATTTCAAGATCCAATATCATCAATAGAATCTTCCAACACAGTTTGTGATTTGATTAATTTCAAACCAAATCTTATCATATATATTATGGCTACTGTGAGAAAAAAAACTATTATCACGAAAGTTATCAGATACCATAAATCTTTATTCGTCGATGCTTTTATATAGTTTATCACTGCCTGTAACAAAGTTCCATATGTCACAATGAATAATATCCCTCCAATAAAAATCACAAACAAACCTATAATCTTTTTTAGTACTATCATGAAACCGAAGTATTATCAATTTTATCAATTATCCATTTTTTATTTAGTTTTTTAATATAAATCCTCACACCAATTCCGCAATGTCTGCCACAAGAAAAACCACCCTCTAAGACTCCAAATTTTCTTTCTTTATCAAATTGGATTCCTGTAAAATAAACTGCACCCGAAAAAACAAAATCATATTTTTTTCTCCAAAACTCACGTCGATCTTTTGGAAACTCAGACATGTCTTTAAGTTTAAATTTTCCTTTAAGCGAAATATTTTTAAATTCTACAATAAAGGTAGAATCTCCTTCTATCTTTGGATAAAAAACTTCCGTAACTTTAAAATGCTGTCCTAAATATTCTTTTAAATCCTTCCTATTTCTTTCTATTTTAGGATTGAATGCTACAATTAATTTTGAAGTATCTTTTTCAATTGCTTCCTGATTAAGTTTCCACCGTACTATTTCTTGTTCTTGTTTTTCAGTTCCCTTTGTAGAGTCAACACCAATATAATTACCCTCTTTATCATAAATAAATTCACCATAAATGGGAGGTGGAACAAGAACTGTTCTGTAATCAATACAAATAGAATCAATCAAATCTGGAAAAATTTCTGTCATTACATTTTTTTCAAATTCCAGATCGCTAATATTTTTTTGACAACTCATAAAGAGAAGTGTCATATAAAGTAAAGGCAATTGCAATGCTTTTATCATAATCTTAATTAATAATTCGTTCAAAAAGCGATTTTCTTGTGCTAATATAAAACTATTTATATTACAAAATAACTTACAATTAAATCCAATATCCAAATCATATAACATTATCGAAAAATACTGTAAGACATTCTTGACACAATCTGAATAATTTTACATTATAACATTTAAACTATAAAATCATGAAAAAAATACTATTAGCCGGAAAAGCAATTTTAGGAGCAGGATTATTAATCATTTCCCTTAACTCTTGTAAAAATGAAACAAAACAAGAAGATCCAAAAGAAGTTGCTGAAGATAGTAATGAAGCCAAATTTGACTCTATAGATGATAAAAAAGATGATTCGGAATTTTTAGTTGATATCGCCGAAGTGAATCTTGCTGAAATCGAAATTGGAAAATTGGCTCAAATAAAAAGTACCAATCCTGAGGTTAAGAAATTTGGAAAAATGCTTGTTGATGAGCATACCAAATCGGCTTCTGAAGTAAGTGCTTTGGCTAAAGCTAAAAACTTCACTTTACCTACTTCGCTTACCGAAGATGGTCAGGAGGAATATAAAAAACTGAATGAGAAATCAGGTCTTGACTTTGATAAAAAGTTCGCTGATATGATGATCGACGGTCACCAAAAAGCGATTGATAAATTGCAAAAAGCTACAGAAGATGCAAAAGACCAAGATGTTAAACTTTGGGCATCTAATAATATAGCACCGCTAACAGCTCATTTGGAGCATGCAAAATTGCTAAAACAAGACTTAGATAAAAAATAAATTTAATTGGTTATTATTTATTTTTCAAAAACCCCTTAAGAGTTGAATTGCTTAAGGGGTTTGTTGTTTTTTTGAGGTACAAAGGTTCTGAGGTGCAAAGGGACTAAGGTTTTCAATTAAAATGTAGACGCACTGCTGTGCGTCTCTACGGAAAAACCTTTGTCCCTTTGCACCTTTGGTATCTATAAACCTATTGTTCCGGCAATCATTTTTCCTTTATAAAAAACTCCTTCTCTTTTTGGCAAACGTGCTACGGCTTCGGCAGAACAGCTTGCTTTTACTAAAATAAAATTTGCTTCATTGTCTACTGCGGGCCAAACTCTTGTTCCGGAATCGTTAAGAGGCAGTATTTCATCTTTTGTTGCAATGTGCAAAGCGCGGCTTAAATTATATTCATCTGTCCATCCATAAAGCTGGGCACATAATTTTGCTTTTTCGAGCATATCACAAGTACCAAAAGGCTGCCAGTGATCGACAATGCTATCTGTTCCGGTCATTAGTTTTACGCCATATTTTTTTAAAGTCGGGATTGGCATTATAGTTTTCCCAATCGGGATTGTAGAGACTACTCCTATTCCCAGATTTCCCATTTGCTCTGCTATTTTTTCAACGTCTTTAGGGTCCATTTTTGCAAGGGCAAAACCATGGCTTATATAAGTTTTGCCTTGTAGCTGCTTATTTTCTTCTGTCTTTTTAATGATATATTCAATTGCAGCTTTACCTGATGGCGGCGATTCATGCAAATGTATATCGATTCCTTTATTTGTGTCTAAAGCAATCTGAAACATCGTATCAAGAGATTTCTCCATATTACCATCAACATTTGTTGGGTCAAGTCCGCCAATAAAATCAATTCCCATACTTGCTGCTTCGCGTAATAAAGGTTCTGATTGGGAATATAAAATTCCGTGTTGCGGAAAAGCCACAATTTCCCATCCAAAACTATCTTTATTTTTATCTAAAGCTGCCTGTAAATGTTCCAGACTTTTTAACCCGCTCACCGGATCAATATTACATTGGCAACGGGCAAAATAACTCCCCTGACTTTGCATTAGTTTAATTGCTTCTTCGGCTTTGTGCTGAGAATCCGGTAGTAATTGCGGAATTAATTTTTGCTCCAGCGTAATCATATCTTTTACCGTATATCCTTTTCTTGGTGCTGCATTCCAGGTTCCGCTGCCATAATAGGTTTTATCAATATGAATGTGCATATCGCGTAATCCGGGAAGCATCAAAAGTCCTTTGGCATCAATAGTTTTCAATTTTACAGCAGGCTTTCCTGAAGTGATGCTTTTAATCTTACCATCTAAAATATGTATGTTGTATAAAGCTGTTTTGGTTGCAATGACTTCGTTCTTTTCGTTGTATTCAAAACCGTCCTCTAATCGCACATTAATTAAAATATATTCTTTTAATGCAGTCGCTTTATCATCTGATAATACTTGCGCAACAGCATTACCACCAATTCCTGAAAATAAAGCTGCACCGGTTGCTGCAGCTCCTAATCCTAAGAACTTTTTTCGGCTTATTGTATTGTCTTCCATAAATTATATTTTACTTGCTTTGAGTTTGTTGTAGCTTTTTACAATAACACTCTTCTAAAATTAGAAGGTATTGCATTGCAAAAATCGTTATAAACTAAAACCTATAACGGTAATATTACGGATAAGGATGGTAAAAATTATAACTTTCTTTAAAATCGCCCGGAGTTTTACCGGCATATTTTTTAAATACTTTTGTAAAATAACCATTATCATTAAACCCAAGCTGATAGGCAATCTCTTTTATAGATAAATCTGTACTGGTCAGCAATCGTTTTGCTTCCAGAATGGTTCTCTCTTTGATGACATCGCCCGCAGGCATTTTTAAATATCTCTGAGAAAGGATATTAAGATAATTAGGCGTAATATTTAATTTATCAGCATAAAAATTTACTGATGACTCGTGGTTAAAATGTTCATCTATAAATGCAGTAAAATTTTTAATTATTTTCTCCGGTTTGGTAGCAGAATCGTGTTCCGGAAATTGCAGTAAATAATCCTTTTGCAATAGTTTCAGGAGCAAATGCAAACGCAATAAAAGGATTTCTCTGGTTAGTATATCATTACCTGACAATAGAAATTCTATTTCATGCAAATGATTTTTGAATTCCATAAAATCCTGTTTGGTTAAAGAAAGACAAGACGGAACATTTTGTCCAAAAAAAGGAAATTGTCCCAGATTCTGGAAAATAGTAACTACTTCCGGCGAAAGCATCAATTGAAAACCTGTTGTATCAACATCAAGAAACCAGTTATGCACCTGACCGGAACTGATAAAATAAACCTGATAATTGTTTACTTTATATTGCGTAAAATCGACATGGTGAATTCCTGAGCCTTTTTCGACAAAAAAAACCATATAAAAATCATGTTTATGTGGTTGTTCGAATTCATTTCTGCCTTTTACGCTATGCCGAAACAAAGTAATACCCAAAGTTTCTTCTCCAAGTATATTGCCAACAGATAAAATGGGAATCGAATGTTTTTGCAAGGGGAAAAGTGCTTTAATGTTCTCCTTTCAAAATTATAGAATTAAATGATATAAGTTTTAACCAAAAGTATTTTTTCTACTTTACTAAGCTTTCAAAAATAAAAAAGGCCGGACTTGAAGTAAGCCAGACCTTTTTAAAATAGTACTATTTATAGTGAAGAAACAGCAGTAATTTTTACAATTATCTCATTTTCTAATTGACTAATTATCTAATTATCTAATTACTTACCAAAACTATTATATTCTTCATCTGTAACGCTTTCCAGCCATATTCCGGTTCCTTTATCGATTTCTGTAATGATCGATATATGCGAAAATTTACTAAACGGTGTTGCGCCATACCAATGTTCTATACCAGGCAAAATGGTCACAACCTCATCTTTATGAAGTAATCGTATAGAAGAACCTTTTTCCTGAAAATAACCTATTCCGTCTGTTGCGATAAATAATTGTAATGTTGCATTTACGTGCCATTTGCATCTTGATCCCGGCTCAAAAGAAACTTCTTTAATAACCGTATTATCAGGATGAATGTTGCTGGTTTGTTTTTTATATGAAACATTACCAGTCATATAAGTGTTCGGGATTTTTCCCTCTTCAATAACAGAAGTATAAAGTGTTGACATAAAAATTATTTTTTGAGATTGATTTTTTATTTAAAAATGACCTGAGAAAAAAACCGTACTTAATTTATCAGATCGACAAACAACACCTTTACTTTAATTATTTAAAGCTATTGTATTGCTCATCTGTTACTGGTTCAAGCCAGTCTACAATACCTTTTTCAGTATTGGTACTAATTGCGATATGGGTAAATTCGTTATCAGGTGAAGCTCCGTGCCAGTGTTTTATCTCGGGCTGAATGTTTACCACATCGCCTTCCTGAAGTAACTGAATGGGTTTTCCTTCTTCCTGATAAAATCCTGTTCCTTGTGTTACGATCAAAATTTGTCCTCCCGGATGTGTATGCCAATTGTTTCTTGCACCAGCCTCGAAAACGACATTACCAACCGCAGTATTTAAAATTGGATCGTTAGGAACCAGCATTTTTACCCACGCTTTTCCTGTAAAGTAATCTGAAGAAGCTAAATCACCTTTAGGGAAAATGGTTTCTTTTAATTGATTTTGAGTTGCTTTCATAATTATTTGTTTTAATATCAGTGCCGGAAACTAAATTAGAAAGCTGGAATGCGCTTTATAGAAGTTATATTTAGTCAGCAAAAAACCTATAGGGATTAATACTAATTATTTGAAGGCAAAATTACTTTACGAATTGCAATCAGAAATAACAATAATCAAACAAAAAATTAAGAATATGAAACAATTTACATTCTTAACGATTTCGGAATCGTTCCTGTAAGTCTTTTAAAGTAATTATTAAAATAGCTTGGATATTCAAATCCAAGGGAATATCCAATATCAGATATACTCCAATCCGTATGTTGCAATAATGCTTTTGCTTCACCAATAATCCTTTCGGTAATATGTGCAGTTGTAGATTTTCCTGTTATTTCTTTTACTGAACGATTTAAGTGATTAACATGTACAGCAAGGCTTTGCGCATAATCCTGAGGCGTTTTTAATGCCAATGGTTCATTTTTTGTCTCTATAGGAAATTGTCTTTCTAATAGTTCCAGAAACAATGACGTAATTCTTGAAGAAGCATTTTTGTGTTTAAAGAAATTTTCTGAAGGCTGCATTTTCATCGATTCATGCAAAATCAAATTGATATAATTGCGTATTAAATCATCTTTAAAAACATAATCAGTATCTTGTTCTTCGATCATTTTTTTAAACAATGAATCGATAAAAACCTTTTGTTCAGCTGATAATGAAAAAATAGGTGTTCCGCCAATTTTAAACAAAGGCGATTCATGAAGGCTTTCAGAACGATCGTTTACTTTTAGAAATTCTTCGGTAAATACGCAGGCATATCCTTCGTAGACGGGTGAAATAATTTCCCATGAATAAGGAATATGAGGATTACCAAAGAATAATATAGTGCCATTGGTTTCTATACCTCTGTCTGCGTAGTGAATTAAACTCTCGCTTGTATTGATACAAATCTTATAAAAATCCCTGCGATTATAGGTCGGGATTTTACTCACATCACCATTAACCTCATATACTTTAAAACCTTTTAGCTTTAAATCGTTTATACCAAGTTCCGAAGCCTGAAATTCTAATTGATCCTTCATAATGCAAAGTTATGAAAATCAAATATAAAAAATAGTTTCAAGTTTTAGATTTTTTTGTTTCAAGTTTCAACGTTTCAGGTTTCAGGTTTCAGGTTTGAAATGAGAAAGTTGGAATATGGAATTTTACCGCAAAGTGCGCAAAGATTTTATTATGTAAGGTTTAAAAAACACAATCTATTATAAAATCTTTGCGCACTTTGAGGTAAAAATTTTGCGCACTTTGTGGTAAAATTTTTATCCTCAAAACTTTAATTCAGCTTTAAGCTATTTCCGACGCGTAAACCTTTGGCAGAAGCCGATAAAATTACTTCGACTGCGTTTTCATCTTTCTGAACAATTATCTGTGCATATCCGTTAAACAATTTTCGTTTCCAGGGTTCTGATGGCGTTACAACTTTAATAATTCCGGGATCTGTATTCATCACATCCCAATCTTTTACTTTTTGCAAAGGCGAAGCTCTAATAGTAATAAAATTGGCTCCTTCTTTTAAAACAGCTTTGTCAAGATGGTATTTTTGAGGATCATCTGTGCTTGCATTAATTAAATTTCCGTTTACAAAAACAGATTCGTTTACACCAATTTTTTTATAATAGAAATCAACGATATTGGATTGTAAGTTGTTTTTTAACTCAAATTTTCCTCTGTAAATATATCCCGACGCCTGATTTTTATAATCTCTATCTTTAAAAGCGGTTGTCCAGCCACTGTTTTCTTCTAAAGCTGATTGATTTACATTGTCAACAAATGCCTGCTTTTTTTCTTCAAAATTAGTAATGGGTACAAGATTTATATCATCGATAAACTGATCTTTTTCTAATGATGTTGGATCTCCATTTCCTACGCCTAAAATCTTTCCGCCTTTGATAGAAAATGTAATTTCGTTATTAGCTGTAGGAACGTGCAAACCATTTTTATCTGTAACCTCAACAGTTATCACAGCAACAGTAGCTTTTGATGGGTTTTCTTTATCTACAGAAAGTTTTATCGCTTCAGGACTTCCCGTTGTTTTTTGAACTTCTGTCAGGATTTTTTTTCCGTTTTTATATCCAATTGCTTCAAGAGTTCCGGGTTCATATTTCACTTTCCATTCTAAATGACCATATTGCTCTATTTTCTTTTTTCCTAAACTCTTTTTATTCAGGAAAAGTTCTACTTCATCACAATTAGAATACACCCAGACATCGATTTCTTTTCCTTCCATGCCACTCCAGTTCCAATGTGGCAGAAGATGCAAAACAGGTTCATTTTGCCACCATGATTTTAAATAAAAAACATTGTCTTTAGGGAAACCGCAAACATCCATCATTCCAAAATAAGACGTAACCGATGGCCAACCATAAGGCGTTGGTTCTCCGCGATAATCGAAACCTGTCCAGATAAACATTCCCGCCAAATACGGACGTGACGCATAAAATTTCCAGCCTTCTTCGATACTATAAAAAGTTGGTCTTGGCTTTTTGTCATAAGCACTTTGATAATGTTTGGTGTCATCTGTAAAATAGATTCCCCGTGTTGCAAAAGTAGAACCTTCCTCTGTTCCCATTCCGGATTGGTTTTTAAAAGCATTTCTATGCGCATCGATATCGCCATTACCCATATAATTATAGCCCATAATTTCGACAACAGATGATATTCCGCTTTTAAAACCGCTGCTTATCCCAACCGTTACAGGTCTTGTAGGATCTATACTTTTACTAAATTCCTGCATAATATTGGTAATTCGTTCGCCAACAATTCCGCCTTCAATATTCCATTCTTCATTTCCTACAGACCAGCAAAATATACTGGGATGATTGCGATCACGTTCGATTAATCGTTTTAAATCATTAAGATGATAATCGTTAATGCCCATTAAACGGGTTTCATCAATTACCAGCATTCCTAACTTATCACAAGCATCGAGCAATTCCGGAGTTGGCGGATTATGTGAACAACGATACGCGTTTGAACCCATTTCCTTGAGTTTTTTTATGCGGTAGTATTGCAATTCATCCGGTAAAGCAGTTCCTATTCCCGCATGATCCTGATGATTGTTTGTGCCTTTTAGCTTTATAGATTTTCCGTTAAGAAAAAAACCATTTTCGGCATCGAATTTTATGGTTCTTATCCCAAAATTTGTTTCATAACTGTCTATAATTTTGCCTTCTTGTTTTATTTGAGTTCGTAAACGGTATAAATTTGGATTATCAAGATCCCACAATAAAGGGTTGTTTACTTTTATTTTTGAAGTGTATTTTGCTGTTTTATAAAAATCCGGTGCAAATGCATTTTCTACAGTATTCGAAATATCTTTTCCTGAAGCATCAAAAATGGTTTGTACTATTTCAATCTTTCCTTTATAATTTCCTTTATTTTCTATTGTAACCTCGGCAGTAACTTCTGCTGTGTCATTTTTAATTTCAGAAGTTACATAAGTTCCGTTTTGTATCACATACAGCGGATTCGTTTTCTGAAGATAAACATGTCTGTAAATCCCCGCACCTTCATAAAACCAGCCTTCTTCCATCGAAGCATCAGCGCGAACAACGATCGTATTTTCTCCACCGTAATTTACATATGCCGTTACATCATATTCAAAACCATTATAACCGCTTTCTTCTGTTCCGAGGAAATGACCATTAAAAAACACTTTAGAATTTCTAAAAACTCCATCAAATTTTAAGGAAATAATTTTTCCCTGATCGCTTTCTGCAATCGTAATTTTTTTTAGGTACCAGCCAATACTTTTTTCAGGAAAACCTTTTCCGGCTGCTTTAAATCCGTGACTAAAACTTGCCTTTTCGCTAAAAGATTGTTCAACAGCCCAATCGTGCGGAAGATCCAGTTTTCTCCAGGCACGATCATCAAATCCCGGTGCTGCAGGACCATCGCCAAAACCAGTTTTTGCCAAATAAGAAAAATAACCTTCGGCATAGCCAAAATCCTTTTGGGTATCATACAAATGACCCAACGAAAAACGCCAGTCTTTGTCTATTGAAATCAGTTCCCTATCTGATTTGTTTTGGGCAAATGAGGCCATTGATATCAAAAAAATAAAACACAACAGGATTTCTTTAAGAGAAATAGTTTTCATAAAAATGTGGTTAACAAAAATGGTTAGCAAGTAACGATAAAAATATTGTTTTTATCCGGGTTAAAATAATAGTATTTTATCAAATTATGATCGTTTATACTTTCATAACAATCATTAAAAATTGATGGATAAAAAATTTAGAATCATTCTACGGGCTTTACTGTGTTAAATTATTCTCTTTTAATGTAATTTTATCTTTAATTCAACTAAAAAGTACAATCATGAGTGTTATTAAAGACGAAAACACACTTCTTAACACTATTAAGCGCATTGATCAAAAAATTGACAAACTAAATGATCAAAAAATAATTGCTTTTTTTGAATCACTTGGCTTAACAGAAAGAGAAGACATCCCACCGGCAGCAGATTTCTTAAAATGGGAAACCATACTTGTTGTCGTGCCCAACAGACATATATCGCATGAATTAAAATATTATAAGTATTCGATTGCACGGCTTTCGTTTGTTACAAATCCGAATGCAAAAGAAATACATATTTTTGATTTTAAGGAATGGAATAATATCACTCGAAATAAAACACAATTTCAGGTTAGAGAATTGCTAAAGAATAATTTTGGAGGTGTGAGAAATCATGAAGAAAGATTAAATTAAGTTTTTATACTATAACAGACTTAAATAAACTTACATGAAATGGATTACCAGAGAAAGACCTAAAATTGACCGGATTGCAAGTCCTTGGCTAATTAAGAAATTTGTTGACTCTGAAGCTGAATTCATATATGTTCCTTTTGATGAAGTCTTAGATAAAGCGCAGGAATTAGGCGCGATTCCTTTTGATATTCCAGATGTTGAATTTACACATTATAATGACGAATGTACTTTTGACTACATTATAAAGAAATATCAAATTACTGATCCTGCGGTTTTAATAATTTCCAAAATTGTTCGAGGCGCTGATACAGACAGGCACGATCTTGCAAAAGAAGCAGCCGGACTTTGGGCAATTTCAGCGGGACTTTCTCATAATATCACAGATGATACTGAGTTACTAAAAAAAGGAATGCTTATCTATGAAGCGCTTTATAGCTGGGCTACACACCTTTACAAGCAAAAACATTTACAAAATAGTCCCTTTGAAAATTTGCTTCATGAGGTTTATAATAAATTTCTAAAAAAAAAAAATCAAATAAAAAAACACCTTCATGGGTTCAGGACTTAAAAGAGATCATTCAGGATCAAATAGATGCTCAATTTAGTTTTGACCTGAAAAAAATATCCAGCAACTTAGAACTTAATCCGTCCTATTTATCGCGTGAATTTTCTAAATATTTTGAAGATTTAAACTTTGGTGAATATGTTCGTAAACTACGTATTGAAAAAGCCATAAACCTTATTCAGAATTCCAATTATACTCTTACCGAAATTGCCTATATGACGGGATTTTCAGATCAAAGTCACTTTACGAGAATCTTCAAATTACATACAGGAAAAAATCCTTCTTCATATAGAAAAAATGCTTTAAAAAGTAACTTAGATACAAAAGGTAAATAGGATTCTATTACTAATGATAACGGGAGAATAGTTTTGTCTTTTCTAAAACAAACTATCATGACTTCCTTGAAACACTTTTTTTCTATTGTTTTATTTTTATTAATTTCAACTGCATTTGCGCAAACTGCTTATCCTAAAATTACGGGGTATTTTGGTATTCTGCATCCAATTGTGACTGTTAGTAATGAACAGACAAACTTAAATTTCAGAGATTATTATGCCGTTGGTTTCCCAACCGGAATCAACATCTGGAAAAGCTCCAAAATAGGTTTTTCTTTTGAAATTGTTCCAAATATCAAAGCAGAAGACGGACACGATAAAGTAACCAATATATTATTTCATCCGGGTATTTTGGTCGCTTTAGGAAACGGTTATACTTTTGCCGGAAGAGCAGCGTTTGAAAGCAGCGGAAGATACGGCATAACTCCTGTTATTAATAAAACGATTCTAAAAAATGAAAATTGCAGCTATTTTGCTGCGATTCCGCTTCCTGTGAGATTTGGAAATGATCACCCTGCCACTTTTACCGTAGGTTTTCAATTTGGAATTGCTTTCTAGAAAATATTATTTCAATATATTACCTCACAAAGAACCTTAAATTACTTTAAGAAACAATGAATCATTTATTTTAAAATTTCGAAAATACGGACAAACTTTCGCTCTAATGTTTTTCTCTTTCGCTCTTCTTTCCATCTGGAATAGAAAATGATAATAAGCAGAAACAAACTAACAATTGTTGTGGCTCTTCTAAGTCCTCTTCCAAAAAAAAGAAAGAATACATTAATTACAATCAAAAATACTACGGGAGAAAATCGTGTCCAGAGTAACTGAAATTTACTGTTGGGTTCAACGATGTAACTTACTTTAACTATATTATTGACATTCTTGTAGTTTCCTCTTATAATAAAATAAGTTGGCGATGTTCTTGAGTTTATAGTTAATCGGAAACTTTTCTCATCAAAAAGTCCATAAAAAGGCTTTGTTCCTCCAAAAAGAGGAAATATTCTAAAAAGACTTAAGTTTACTTTTAGAGAACCAATTTCTGTGTTGTTTTCTAATCTTCTGCGAAATTCAGATAAACTGAGTTTTGATTCCATTTAAGTAATTATTTCGGGCAAACTATATTCTTTTAATAAGTTCTTTGACTCTCGCAAAAACATAATTTGCTTTTTCATCAAAAACTACCATATCAAAATCGCTGCTTCCTTCTATAAAATGACCTTCTTTTTTAGTGTCTGAATATACTTTTTCAAAATAGGCATCACGTTTTTTTAGCCAGTCCAGTTGTTCTTTTTTTAGTTTGGATTGCTCTTTAGAACTCAATTTTAATTTTAAATTCTTGTATGATACATTCAATAAACTATCAGATTGATTGTAATACTCAATCGAACAATCTTTCATACCACTTCCACCGTCTAAGCAACGATGATAAGTGTTTTTTAATTTATTAATTGTTTCTATAGTCTGTGCATTACAATTGAATGAAAACACAAGAACAAATAATAGTATCGATTTTTGTATCATAATTAATTTGATTTTTTGTTATTGACGGCTTAATTTCACAATAGCAATATAATCAAACTTTTATAAGTTACAAATTTTACTGCGCCGGCAACAAACTTTTCAGCATTTCATTCAATGCATTTCCGTGAATATTTTTCGCCAGAATAATTCCGTTTTTGTCTATCAAAAAATTCAATGGAACAGATTGAAGCATATAATCGCCAATAACCGGAGATTGCCAGTATTTTAAATCGCTCACTTGTGTCCAAGGTAACTTTTGTTTTGCTATTGCTGCTAACCAAAGTGGTTTTTTAGTATCCATAGAAACGCTATAGATAGAAAATTTACCAGCGTAGGTATTGTATAATTTTATTAATTCCGGATGTTCTTTAGTACAAGGTCCGCACCACGAGGCCCAAAAATCAACCAAAACTATTTCTCCCCTTAAAGATGATAATACAACGTTATTTCCTTTTGGATCCGGAAGATCAATTTCAGGCGCAATATCGCCAACATCAGTTCCTACAACCTGAGCTTTTGTATTTGTTATTACACAACATAAGAATCCTAAAATAAGTAAAGTTTTTTTCATAGTTTGATTACGTTTATTTAGATAAAATTGAGGCTATCCAGTTTAAATTTTATTTTCAAAATCAGATTAAATTCCCTCGAAACCCACAAATTTTGACT
Organism: [Flexibacter] sp. ATCC 35103; assembly: GCF_001975985.1. GTDB lineage: Bacteria > Bacteroidota > Bacteroidia > Flavobacteriales > Flavobacteriaceae > Flavobacterium. The sequence continues at coordinate 390,839 of NZ_MTQF01000001.1, forward strand.
TTTCTTACGGAGTTTCTTACGAAGATTTCTCCTTCGTCGAAATGACAATATTGTGTCCGAACTTGCGGAATTAGTAGCAAACAAATATATATACTTCTCAAATAAATATATCTCCTCTATCTTAATTTTTTGCTAAATATTTTCCTCTAGATTGGTATATCGGGAAAAGTCGATATATTTGCGTCATGGAACCAATAGAAATCTTTAAGGCACTCTCTAACAAATCCAGATTGCAAATGCTGGAATGGCTAAAGGAACCTGAAATCAATTTTCCGGATCAACTCCAGCATGCAGGATTTGAACACGGGGTTTGCGTTGGACAAATTCAAGCCAAAGCCGGCTTAACGCAATCGACTGTTTCTGAATACTTGTCTATTTTACAACGTGCGGGTTTTATAGAATCTAAACGTGTAGGACAATGGACTTACTATAAACGCAACGAAGGTGCCTTTGAAGCACTCAGTAACTTAATTCAATCTAATTTGTAAATTACTATGAGTACAAACAACCTGTTTTCGCCATTTAACTTAAAAACGTTAAATCTTAAAAACCGAATCGTAATGGCGCCAATGACGCGTTCATTTTCTCCAAACGGAGTCCCAACTGATGAAGTAGCTTCTTACTATGAAAAAAGAGCTGAAGGCGAAGTTGGATTAATATTATCTGAAGGAACTGTAATCGACAGGGCTTCATCATCTAACGATGCTAATGTGCCGCATTTTTATGGCGAAACAGCATTAAACGGATGGAAAAAAGTGATTGATGAAGTTCACGCTGCCGGAGGTTCAATGGGACCACAAATCTGGCATATGGGTATTATGGATAATCACCATTCAGGATGGGTACCGCCAGTTCCTTTTGAAGGACCATCAGGATTAAACCGTCCGGATTTTAGAAACGGAGTTTCAATGACCGAAAAAGATATTGAAGACACAATTCTTGCTTTTGGTAAAGCTGCTGCTGATGCTAAAAAATTAGGTTTTGATACGATCGAAATTCACGGAGCGCACGGTTATTTAATCGATCAGTTCTTTAGAGCCGAAACAAATTTACGTGAAGATATTTATGGCGGAAAAACGTTACCGGAACGTAATCGTTTTGCTATTGAAGTTGTAAAAGAAATTAGAAAACAAGTTGGTAATGATTTCGCTGTAATCATGCGTTTTTCTCAATTTAAACCTTCTGATTACAATTATAAACTGGCAAAAAATCCACAGGAATTAGAAGCATGGCTTACGCCTCTTGTTGATGCAGGAGTAGATATTTTACATTGTTCTCAACGCAGGTTCTGGGAACCTGAATTCGAAGAATCTGATTTGAATTTTGCCGGATGGGCTAAAAAAGTTACAGGAGCACCAACTATTACAGTAGGTTCTGTTGGACTTTCTGGTGATTTCTTTGGTGCATTTGCAGGAGAAAGTTCTCAACCTACTTCTTTAGAGGAATTAAACAGACGTTTCGACAGAGGCGATTTTGATTTGGTTGCTGTAGGAAGACCTCTTTTATCAGATCCTAATTGGGTTTCAAAAATTAAAGCCGGTAAAACTGATGAGTTAAAAGGTTTTAGTAAAGAAGCTTTGGGAGCATTGGTTTTAGAATAAAAAAAGGTACAAAGATGTAATCCCGAAGCTTCGGGACAGAGGAACAAAGGTTTCTTTAATTGAACTAAATATAAAAAGGATGAAACAAATAATGTTTCATCCTTTTTTTGTTTCATGTATGTTTAAATTTTATATTTTTTACGTAATCTATATGTGTAGAGACGCACAGCAGTGCGTCTTCGCTTATAAAGGCTCAAAGTAAAAAGGTTTCCTTAATTTGAACTAAATATAAAAGGGATGAAACTTTAAAAGTTTCATCCCTTTTTTTGAATAGCTAATAACTAACAAAAATTAGAAATTCAATTTCATTATTCTATTGTAACCGATTTTCTTTTTTGAAATCTATTCTGAAGCCAATTGCGTACAGGTTCATCGTAGAATTTCAAGCATAAAAAAGCAATTGTAATACTGGCAATCAAAACTCCTATTCCGGTAACATACCCATCTTTCAGGGATACTTTATTATCGATAACCCAAGCTGTATACCAATAAATTAATGGATAATGTGTAATATAAATGGGATATGAAATATCTCCCAAAACTTTGCAGATCTTAACAGAAAGTGCATTTTTTATCTCTCCTCCTGCACCAATGGCAACAATTATTGGAAACAAAATAATGATACTAAAAGATTCATACAAACCGTTCATCCAGAGACTGCTTTCACCGCCAATTCTAGGTATAGAAAAAATAACAATGATCAAAATGCTGCAAACCCAAAAAGCACCTTTTATATGAATTAATTTTCCTAATCTGGAAAGTAAAACTCCAGCAAAAAACGGATATAACAAACGTGTAAAACCAACATTGAGTTGTTCAAGATTTAAAGACCAGCCGCCTATAACATCTCCTTTTGGTCCATAAACGGTATAATTAATGAGCATTGCCGCAAAAATAAAAACAAAGATTGCAAGAACCTTGTTCGAAAATTTACGGAAGAATAAAGCGTATAAGATGTTGGCAATATATTCAAAAAACAATGACCATGCAGGTCCGTTAAGAGGATGCATTTCGCCCCAGCCTCTAATTTCTAACGATGGCGGAATTGGAAGTAATGTAAAACCAACAACCATTGTTAAAATCACTTTCCAAACTTCCATTCCTGCAATTTGCGGAAAGATACCCGAAGCCTGAAAATAGTAAAAAATAGCACCAACAATCATTCCCATAACAACCATGGGCTGCAAGCGAATTAAGCGTCGTTTGTAAAACTCCCATTGCGACATTTTTCCCCAGCGATCATCGTAAGCATAAGCTACCACAAATCCTGATAGAAGAAAAAAGAAATCTACGGCGAGATAACCGTGATTGATAATCTGTGCAAATCGGCTTCCGCCGTTATGGGCTTCGAATATGTGAAAAATAACTACTAAAATTGCGGCTACTCCTCTTAAGCCGTCCAGAATTTCATAATGTTTTTTTGGTTTAATATCAATAGAAGTTGAGCTCATAAAAATATTTTTTGGTGGTTAAAGGTTAGTTTTATTCTATTTTTTTGGTTTAATGTAAATGTATTGAATTTATTTTCTAACGTGCAACAGCATAGTTTTCAGAATCGTATAATTTAAGAGGTCTTAAAAAAGCAAAGCTGCAACTTTTTACAATTGCAGCTTTACAACCAACCAATTTAGAAATAATGAAACTATTGAAGTGAGAAACTCACTTTAGATTTTATATCTGTAGAAGATGCTCCAACGATTGCTTCAAAAGCACCCGGTTCAGCAACCCAGTCGTGTTTTTTATCATCAAAAAAGCTTAAAGCTGTTTTATCTACCGTAAAAGTTACAGTTTTTTCTTCTCCCGCTTTAAGCGAAACTTTCTCAAATCCTTTTAATTCTTTTATTGGACGTGGCAATGAAGATTTTAAATCACTGATATAAAGCTGCACTACCTCAGAACCTTCTCTTGATCCTGTATTTTTTACTTTAACAGAGAATGTAATTTGATCTCCGGCTGCTATTTGTTTTTTATCAGCGGTTACTTTTCCGTACTCAAAAGTTGTGTAGCTTAATCCGTGACCGAAAGAAAACAATGGTTTTACTTTTTGTTTGTCAGCCCAACGGTATCCTACAAAAATACCTTCGTTGTATTTTACCTCATCTCCACCAGGAAATTCTCCTAAAGCATGTGCACCGTTATCTTCTAATTTTACCGGGAAAGTAAAGGTTAATTTTCCTGAAGGGTTTACATCTCCAACTAAAACATTAGCTAAAGCATTTCCTGCTTCTGTACCTAAAAACCAACCTTGTAAGATTCCCGGAACTTCTTTTACCCACGGCATTGCCACAGCATTTCCTGAAATATTTACAAAAACTACATTTTTATTTACCTTAACTAAATCTGTGATTAATTTATCCTGACCGTATGGAAGTCCTAATTGTTTACGATCATGTCCTTCGTCATCCTGATTTTCGCTTTTATTCAAACCTCCAATAAAAATAACAATATCAGCATCTTTCGCAACTTTCAAGGCTTCTGCAGTCAATTCAGCAGGAGAACGTTTTTCTTCTAAACTTACTTTTGCTATAACTCCGTTATAATTACTTGTTGGATCTCCAACATAACCACGAGCATAAACAATTTCAGCCTGATTACCAATTCTTTTCTTTAATCCTTCAAGAGGTGTAATTTCATATCTGGCTTTAAGCGAAGAACTTCCTCCGCCTACAGTCATCATTTTGATGGCATTTTCTCCAATAACAGCAATTTTCTTTGTTTTAGAAAGGTTAATTGGCAAAATGTTATTATTGTTTTGAAGCAATACAATTCCTTCTTCGGCAATTTTCAAACCTGCTTTAGCGTGTTCTTCTGTACCAAAAGATCCAAAAGGCCTATTTCTGTCCATTGTAGTCAAAAATGCCAAACGTAAAACACGACGTACTTTTTCGTCTAACTCTTTTGTTCCAACTTCTCCTTTTCTGATCATTTCAGAATAAGGTTTTGCTAAGAAATAATTATCATAAGCATTACTTGTTCCCCATGAAAGTCCGTTTGTCCAGGAACCAAATTCCATATCAAGACCATTATGAATGGCTTGTTTGGTATCATTAACTCCACCCCAATCTGAAACTACAACACCTTTGAAACCCCATTCTCCGCGAAGAATATCATTAAGTAAAAATTCGTTATGACAACATTGCTGACCTTTATATTTATTATAAGATCCCATAATTGACCATACTTCACCTTCCTGAACAGCTGCTTTAAAAGCTGGAAGATAAATTTCGTATAAAGCACGATCATCAACAATTACGTTTACTGAATTACGGTTTGTTTCCTGATTATTTAAAGCAAAGTGTTTAACACAGGCAGCAACTCCATTCGACTGAACTCCTTTAATATAAGGAACAACCATTTTTGCGGCTAAGAAAGGATCTTCGCCCATATATTCGAAATTACGACCATTTAATGGGCTTCTGTAGATGTTAACCCCTGGTCCTAATAATACATTTTTGTTACGGTAACGTGCTTCTTCTCCAATTGATTTACCATATAAAGAAGATAATTCTTTGTTCCAGGTTGCAGAAAGTGCTGTAAGAGCTGGAAATGCGATACAAGAATCGTTTGTCCAGCCTGCCTGATCCCATTCATCCCATTTAACTTCAGTACGAATTCCGTGTGGTCCGTCAGTCATCCAGTTTTCCGGAATTCCAAGACGTTTTACACCCGGAGAACTAAATTTAGATTGCGCATGGATTATCGCAATTTTTTCTTCTGTTGTCATTCTTTTAAGCGCATCTTCGACACGCTCATCCATTGTTTTTTTATCGTCCAGATAAACCGGAACTTTGCTCTGTGCATTTACGCCAATCGAGCTCAACAAAAGTAAAACAAGAATTGTTTTAACGTTTTTAAACATAACTATTAATTTATTAAAGCATTTAATTTAAAATCTAAAAGGCAGTATAAAGTCATAAATACCTTTTAATAATATTGTAAAGCTAAAACGTTATAGTTCGTGTTGAATTTTTAAACGAAAAAAAGTAGTGAAATAAAAAATCAATTTATTAATTATCAATTACTTAATAAAAAATAAAGATCAAAAAAAGTAGTGATTTTAAAATAACTATTTAGACTTTTAAAGAAATTAAACCTATTTTCATGACCATTTCTTCAAAATCATTTCGCGAAACTGCAGCTTTATTTCGAGCCCTGGTTCTGTAATTATAAATCGTACTTAAAGAGTAACGAAGGAACGCTGCAATTTTTACACTGTCAGTAATTCCCAAACGAATCAAAGCAAAAATTCGCAATTCAGTATTGAGTAATTCTCCCTGCTTTAGAACGATTTGTTCTTCCTTGATTAAAAGTGCATTGAAATCTTTGACGAAAGTGGGATATAAATTCAGAAAGATGATATCGAAATTCTTATATAATTCTTCGAGTTCATTATCAACCAGAGTAGTTGATTTTAGCATTTTGTAAATCTCATCAAATTGCTTTGCCGTTGCTTTTTTATTTAAAATAATGCGATAATTTTCTAATTTATTGATATATGTCGAGCAAAGACTGAAAAAATGAGCAATATATTCTTCCTTAATATGGTTCGATTCTGATAATTGTGCATTACGTTCCTGCAATTGATTATTAGTTTCTGTGATGTCTTTGTTTAAGCTGGCTAATTTTTGACTGGTTTCATAAAGTTCTCCACGTATTCTGGATACTTTTTTCATTTGCTTGTATACATAAATAATGGCTACTATCAAAAATGCCGAAAGCAAACTAATGCACAAAAGATAAAGCTGCAATTCGGTTTTACGTTGTGCTTCTCTCTCCAGATAAACGGTATTGATGATCGAATAAACCTCTGACATTAATAAAGTACGAAACTGAACGTTGCAATAAAGTGCATCTTCAATTGCTGATTGCGTTAGCTTATATGCCATATCGACATCGCCAACCTGATAAAAAACCAATGCCAGTTCCTGAAGCGAAGCATTGTCTTTATTCGCATTTTTTATATCTGAAGTAGCAGAAAGTGCATAGTATTTTTTTCTTGATTCTAATTGATGGTTTGCCTCATAGATACTTCCTAAAAGATAGGTAATCATCGCATATTGCGGATTATCTTCTTTAATACTGCCAAATAATTGCAACAACTGTTTCTCTGCAAGTTTTAGCTTTTTTTGAGACATGACTTGCTGAATCTTAGTAATCTGGTAATTTAATGTATTAGGATCTAAAACAGTGAGCAAAGAATCACGATAGCTGCGTATTTGCTGCAGATATTTTATATCATAACTATTCGCGGCATAATGTTCGAAAAACTCCCTGTATGCTACATAATAATTTTGAAGCAATGATTTTGAAAGGCTTTTTTTATCAATACTTTTTAAAAGTGCTTCAGATTCACGGTATTTCCCTGAAGAAGAATAAAGGGTCACCAATTGCAGATTTGCTAAGTTCAGCAATTCCTTATTCTGAAGTTCATCAGCAATTTTCAGGTTCTTTTTTACATAAAATATAGCCGAATCTGAATTGAATTTTTGGTATTCTGTATATAATGTCTTGTTGTAATTGTATTCTTGTTCTTTTGTCAGATCGTCTGATTTTATTTTTTTGAAATTCAGAATACGTTCTTCTTTTAAACGAACATAATGCCCTTTGTTTTTAAGAGCGTCATTTAATTTTGCCAAAATAGTATCTGTACTGTCTGACGAATAAACAGGAATACTTAAAAGAACGAAAACCAAAAACAACAGATAATTTTTCAAACCAATTAAAATATAATGAGACTTACAAATATAAGAAAGTGTAAATAGAAAAATGAATTATTTAATAAGTCTCAAATTTTGAATTTTGTAACAGAAAACGAATAAAAGTTACTGTATTATTTCAGATAAAAAATAAATCTATGTTTCTGTGTTTTAGGCCTATTTATACCCATTTGATTTTTGTAAATTTGATTGTAATTCATTTATTATCTCAACTATTTACAAAATGCCTCACTTTATTATTGATTGTTCCGAAAATGTAATTCGATTAAAATCTGCTGATGATATAATGCAGGAAGTTTTTAATGCAGCATTATCAACAGCTCTTTTTACTGAATCTGAAATTAAGATTCGTATTAATCCGTTTACCTACTATAATAACGGAAATTCATTAGATGATTTTATTCACGTTTTCGGATACATTATGGAAGGTCGAAATACAGATCAAAAAGCCAATTTATCGAAAGCAATTGTAACGAAGTTAAACGAAATTCTTCCGGAAGTTTTTGTAATTTCTATTAATATAAAAGATTTTGAAAAGGCAAGTTATTTTAATAAAACAATGATTTAAAACACTTTATGATATAAAATAAATAATAACAAAAGCTTCTTTGTTATTACAAAAGGTTATTTTTTTTGCCACAGATTAAGAGGATTAAAAAAGATTTTTTTTGAAAATATTTTCATAAATGTCATCTCCAGAGACGACAATCTATACGAAAATACTGTTATGAAAATGATTGCCCTAGCCCCGATAGAAGTGGAAATCCTTTTGTGGCGATCCCGATCGGGAGCCACAAAAGATTGGAACGTCCCGAGGCTTCGGGAGCGGGATTAGCTCCTAAAAAAATAGCCACGAATTCACGAATGATTCTCAACAATAGATCAAGAAAAAATTCGTGAATTCGTGGCTAAAAAGCATAAGGCTAAACCTTTATCTAACCGCAATTGGCGCCGCCAGACAACTTTCCGGAATATCAAAAGCATTTACTAAAGAAACCGCGTCTGGTCGAATATCCCAACAAAGCTGATTGACCATTTTACGGATTGCTTTGGTTTTTACGGCTTCCATATAGCCATCTTCAAGATACCAGGCTTTATTTTTCTCGATTTGCGAAAGCGCATATAAATGATTTAGTCTTGTCAGTATTTCTTTTGACTGAACATCTTCAACTTCTTTTATTGCTAATTGAAATTGTTCCAGAACCACTCTTTCTAAATAAGCCTGAGCGACATCGATCATTTGGTGCTGTACAACATTAAAGGCATCGTATGGCTCTAAACCGCCATCAACGAGTTTTTTAATACGTCGCGCAGCTGAAGCCAGAATTGTTTTTTCTCTATGAATAAAAGCCTGCAAATGAAACTCCTGATCTAACAAATGTTCATCATCAGTTTTGCGTGTTGCTATTGGATTTTTTTCTGTAATTGCTGTTTTTGCATTTTCGTATACATAATTAATGATTCCGAGAGATCCCATTTCACCAAACGTTTTTCTGAATTCCGCCAAACGGTTTTTAGCTACCAATTGCATCAAAACAGTATTATCACCTTCAAAAGTGGTATATATTTCGGTATCATTTTTTAAAGCATCGATTCGGTTTTCAGATAAATATCCTTTTCCGCCACAAGCTTCGCGGCATTCCTGCAGAATATCTCTGGTACTCCAGGTCGAATACGATTTCATTCCTGCTGCAAGAGCTTCAATTTCCTGCATTTCTGCTTCGGTTTTATTCAGGAAACGATTTGTTAAGTATTGCAAGGCAAAGTGCACGGCATATGTTTTGGCCAAAGGCGGAATCAATCTGCGTTGGTGCATTCTATAATTCAAAATTGGAACCTCAGAACCTCCTTCGGGACCAAATTGTCTGCGTTGATCGCTATATCGAATGGCGATTGTTAATCCGGATTTGGCTGCAGCCAATGCTGAACGCGGAATCCCGATTCGTCCTCCTACCAAAGTTCCCAACATAGTAAAAAATCGTCTGTTATCGCTTGGGATCGGACTTTCGAATTCGCCTTTGTCATTTACAGAAGCAAAACGATCCAACATGTTTTCTTTTGGAATCACTACATTATCAAAACTAATAGTTCCGTTATCGACTCCGTTTAAGCCCATTTTATGTCCGCAATCGCCAATCGTGATTCCGTTTAGCGTATTTCCGTTTGTATCTCTTAACGGAACAACAAAGGCATTTACACCATAATCATGATCTTCTATAACCAGTTTTGCGAAAACAGTTGCCATTTGTCCATGAACTGCTGCATTACCAATGTATTCTTTTTGAGCATTCTTATTAGGTGTGTGAATCGTAAATGTTTGATCATTATGATTATACGTTGCTGTAGTTTCTAACCCTTTTACGTTTGAGCCGTGATGAGTTTCTGTCATGGCAAAACAACCGGGGATTTTTAATGTTCCAATATCTCTTAGGTATTTGGCATAATGTTTCTCAGTTCCTAATGACTGAACGCTCATTCCCCAAAGTCCAAACTGAACACCAAATTTTATTACCAGACTCAAATCGTGATAACTTAGGGTTTCCATAATCGCAAAATAATCGGCTATGTTTTCTCCTCCTCCATATTGTTTGGGATACGCCATGTTTCCCAGGTTTTCTTCGGCCAGGATTTTACACCAATTATAAACGGTTTGACGATAAACATTGATATCCGTAGAAGTTTCGTAAGCAAATTCAGGTCTCGAAATAACTGATTTTACCTTATTAATTATAGCTGTTTCTTTACCATTTAAAATAGCGGTTATTTTTTGAATATCGAAATCAGCATTGGTTTGTGAATTTGCGGTAAAAGAACTGGCTTTTGTTTTAAAATTCTGAAGTGCTTCTTCTCCTAAAATACCAAGATCATTTTCTAATTTTATAAAACTGGATTGTAATGTCGAAATATCCACATCTTTTTCAGAAAGTGCCACTGCAATATCAAAAATCGATTTTATATCTGTTTTATTCTGAATGCTTTTTTCAATATCCAGTTTCCATTGCTTAAGTTCATTTCGCGAAGGCGGATTTGAAATATCTAATCTTGAAACCAATTGTAGTTTTTCTTCGGGCGAAAGCCAAGTCAGATCATTAATAAATTTCCGGATGGTTGTAAACTCTTTCTGAGTCAGCAAATCATCAGACCACACTAAATAAAATAACGGAATAAAGGCTTGAAGTTTGGTATTTTTCATATAAAATAGTTGTTCGGTTTGTAATTTTTGCCACAGATTACACCAATTAAAATGATTTTTAATTACTGGATGGGACAACTTTTTTTAAATTTTGTTGTATAAAAAAAGCAAGAATGAAAATAATCATTCCTATTCTAATACGCTGTTAAGATTGTGATAATTTAATTAAAATTATGGGGAAATTGAAAAAAGGGTTGCCACGAATTATCACCAATTAAATTTTTTGCTGAAGCGATAACTGATTTGAAGAAAAAAATAATTCGTAAAAATTCGTGTAATTCGTGGCAAAAAAACTTTAACTATATTATAAAAAAAACAGGAATGAGTATTTTCATTCCTGTTCTAAATATCCTGGTAAGATTCGGGTAATTAATATTTCAAACCAATAAAAAAATAAAAACCTCACGTTATTTTAGAATCTTTGGATATTGTGGTAAACTTTTGCTTCATAGCAAAAATATGATGTGAATTAAAAACAATTACTGCCAGAAAAACAATTCCGTATGCAATGATTTGTATGAGTCCAAATTGTTCCTTATACAGAAACATTGCCAGAAGAAAAGCAATCATTGGGTTAATATTTAAAAGCATTCCTACTGTTGATGAATTAATTCCGGAGAGGGCATATAAATTAAGAAACAATGGGAAAATGGTAAATAATATCGCTATTGTTTCGATACAGAAATAAAACTTAAATTCTGTTGGAATCGTACCGCTGTAAGCCGGATAAAACGGTAGTAAAAACAAAGCTGCTAACGAGATATGAAATGTTAGAATTATAAATTTATCAAATCCTTTATTAACACGCTGACTTACTAAATAAGAGGCGTATGTAAAACCTATAATGATGCTAAAAAACATATCCATAATGTTCGCATAGGATAAAAGCAAACAGCCTGAAATGCTCAATCCAACTGCCATCCATTGTGTTTTGCTCAGTTTTTCATGTAAAATAAAATAAGCCAGTAAGGTGGTTAAAATAGGACAGACCAAATACGCCAGTGAAGTCGCTTTTACGCTTACATGGTTCATTACATAAATAAATGTAAACCAGTTTGCCATAAGAAAAACGCTTCCGCCAATGTTTAATAAAACTGTTTTGCGTTTTTCAAAAGCCGACATTGACTTAAAGGTTTCTATGGCTTCTTTCATTCTTTTTCTTTTGAAAGTAAAAGAAATAAGCAACATTAAAATACTACAGCTAAAAACGCGGTAAAATAAAATATCCAAGGAAGGATAATCGTGTATTGGTCTTAAAACCAAACTGAAAAATCCCCATATTACAAAACAAGTAATGGCAGCGAAGTAGTATTTTGTTGTTTTCACGAAATGTGGTTTTGTTTAGTTTTCTTATTAAAGCAAATTTCTAAAAAATAAAACAGCAATACAGATACAGTTTTTGTAAATTGCACCATAACAGTTTTTTTTATGAAAAATCCAAATTACTTATATCTGCAGTTTGCTGACAGGATCGAAAAGCAAATAAAATCCGGTGTTTTAAGCGTGGGCGACAAGTTACCATCTATACGTGAAGTCTGTGCTGAAACAGGTTACAGCATGAGCACGGTAAGTAAAGCCTATTATGAAATAGAAAGCAGATCACTAATCGAATCCAGGCCTCAATCCGGTTATTATGTGAGTAATATTTCGGCCAGAACAATTCCTGAGCCTTCACCAAGCAGTCCAATTTTAAAATGTGCCAATATTGATCGGGAGGATTTAATCGATCAGGTTTATGGTAATATGACAGATCCTAATATTACGATGCTTTCGTTGGGATTTCCTTCAAATGAGCTTCTTCCTATTGCAAAATTAAATAAGGGAATGGTTCAGGCAATGCGTCAACTTCCTAATAGTGGCACCAGTTATGAGCAGGTAAAAGGAAATCCGAATCTAAGAAGGGAAATTGCCAGATGGTCGTTTACCTGGGGCGGATCACTGACTGAAGAAGATATTATTACGATGCCGGGATGTACAAGTGCCATATCGCATTGTTTGATGACGCTTACGCAACCCGGTGATACGATTATAACCGAAAGTCCCGCTTATTTCGGGATTTTACAACTTGCCAAATCATTGGGATTGTACATCATGGAATTGCCTACTAATATGACAACCGGAATAGAACTGGATGCACTGAAAAAGGCACTTTCGTCTAAAAAAGTAAAACTTTGCCTGCTGATGAGTAATTTTAGTAATCCGTCAGGAAGTATGATGCCGGCAGAACATAAAATAGAAGTGGTTAAGCTGATGGAGTTTTACAATATTCCGCTAATTGAAGATGATATTCACGGGGATTTGTATTTTGGCTCAAGCCGACCAACAAATTGTAAAACTTATGACGAAAGCGGCATTGTTCTTTGTTGCAGCTCTGTATCAAAAACATTAGCGCCTGGTTATCGTGTAGGCTGGGTTTCTCCTGGGAAATTCAAAAAACAAATTCTACGAAATAAAATTTATCATTCGCTCTCCTCTCCTACTATAACACATGAAGTTGTGGGTGATTTTCTAAAAAACGGACGATATGAGAATCATCTTAGAAAAATACGTCAGATTTTGATTCATAACTGTAATAATTATATTAATACCGTTCTGGAATCTTTTCCAAAAGGTACGAAAGTGAGTCAGCCTCAAGGTGGATTTTTTCTGTGGATAGAGCTTGATAAAAGTGTTGATACTGCAGCTTTTTATCATTTGGCCATGCAGCATAATATTAGTATTGCGCCGGGAAGAATTTTCTCTTTTCAGGATCAGTTCTCGAATTGTATGCGATTGAGCTTTGGTTTACCATGGACAAATGAGTTGAGAAATTCGATACAAATATTAGGAAGATTGCTTCATCGATAGTTTTTTATTTACCGGACAAACTATATAAATGCTATTCTTTATCAGTATATCTATCCATAAAAAAAGCCGGACAACGGCATGAAAAGCGTTGTCCAGCTAACAAATTGAGAAACCAAAATCAATTTAATTAAATTATAAAACAAAGTAAGCGTTGTTTTCCGCTTTTTTAGGCTCAGGCTGAAGATGAAACTCATTGATGATATCAAATTCGCTTTGGTATTCGTTCAGCATTTGCATGATATTCTTTTCGATTGTATTGGCAATAGCCGTTACTGGTGTATCTGTAGCTCTGTTTTCGAATGGATCCTGCAAATGAATTGCCATTCTTTCGATCAGGAAGAAAGCTGCAGCAATAGCCGTAATTAATGGAATTGCAAACCAGCTAAGCACACTAATTAATCCAAAAGGCAATAACAAAATAAACAAACACAATGTTAATCTGATGTACATACTGTAAGTCGTTGGGAAAATTGTGTTTTTAATACGCTCACATTTACCCATTTCATCACACAATCTCGATAATGTATTATCAATTTCTACTTGCTGGTACATATTAATACGTTTGTCATTTTTAGCATTTCGCAGATCTCTTGCATGTAGTAATAAAATCGCATTAGGTATGTTTTGATGATTTTTTACAAAACGCATTTCTTCTTCGCTAATCAAGCCTTCAAGTGGTTTTAGGGCATCTTTATTTCGCAGGGATTGTCCTAAACTGTAGCACCATGCAATTTGTCTTTTTGCAAAATTTTCCTTGAATTCGTTTGCTTCTACAGAAAAATGAGGATCTTTATAAAATGTAAGCACTTGCCTGATTAGTGTTCTGGAATCATTTACAATAGCGCCCCAGACAATTCGTGCTTCCCACCATCTGTCATAAGCCTGATTCGACTTAAAAGCTAATAATAAGGATATAATGGTTCCAATCATTGTTGGTATTGCAATTGGAATATCTACAGGAAGATTGATGAAATAATTGTGAAAAACTTCAAATAGTATGGTATACGCCAATACTAAAGTAATTTCGACTTTAATTTTCCCGAGAACGTACTTCATTGGTATTCTTTTCTTTAATAACATATCTTTCGGTTTAAAATTAAACTTGTGTTTGTGTTAGCAGCGATTTGATCTTATGCCATTTCTTCGTAAAGTGACAAAACCGGAAGTCCTAATTTGTCGTTTAGATTTTCTGTTTTCTTTTTCTTGAATTTGATTTTTTCGCCTTTGCGGGTTTCAACTAACAAATCGATATCGTATTTTGAAATAGCTTCTGATAACTGTGGTTCAAAATTTTCGTAGTTATCTTCAAAACTAGCTGTCTGACTTACAATTTCGAATGAAAAATTGGCACTTAAAAATTGCTGCACATCTTTGACATGCATATTACCGCTGGCATTTTCTATATAAAGTGCTTTATTAAAATCGTCTTTATATTGTTCTAAACTTAAATGTAATATTGGACATTTTTGGTTTCCGGCTAATTGTACTACATATTGATGGATTCTTTTTGTTTCCTGTTTATATGAATGTGTAAGAATCATTAATTTTACAGAGAAAACATCGATAATACGTTTAAAAATTGGAGATGAAAGTCCGTATTGATTGTGTACTTTTATTTTGCAGTTTGGTGCATGATCTATTATATAGCGACAAGTATCGAGTACAATTTCCTGACTTGCAGTAAGTCCGGTACGCATTTCGCGTAAATAACCTGACGATGAAAAAGTATCTGGAGCATCCGAAACCATCATTAAAATGATTTCACAACCTGATGATTTTGCCTGACTAATTGCTGATTTTACAGCGCAAATAGTATCATCTTTTAAAGTGGTAGGTATTAGGAAATTTTTCATATGTATAATCGTTTAGTTTATACATACAAAATAACTCCACCAATATTAGAAGAGCCTTAATATAAAATTAGAAGTTTCTAAGATTCAACATTAGAAGTTTTAATGTTGATTTTCTTTATTTTTGATTTATTAAAAACAATCGTTACAATAGTTCCTTTATTTTGCTCTGACTGAACTTGTATTTCTCCATCGTGCATTCGTATAATTTTTGAAGCCAAAGGAAGTCCTAAACCATATCCTATATATTTTGTTGCTATTTTTCCTCTAAAGAAAGGTTCATACAAATGCGGAATATCTTCTGGCGGAATACCAATACCAATATCATTAATCGCAATCTTAATCATTTCCTGATTTGCAGAAAGCGTCACAAACACTTCGTTATTATCAGAATATTTTACACCATTTGTAATAATATTATTAATCGCCAATTCTAAAAGAGGTTTATTACACGGTATTAATAGGAGATTAGAATCTTTTGGAGCAAAATTAAATTTCATACTCACGCGATTATCAGGATAAATTTTATCCAGATCAGATTTTACATCCATCAACAACTCATCTATTCTGGCAATATCCAATACTTGTTTTTTACCATCGTAGCCTGTTTGTGTGAGTTTTAATAAGCTCTCTGTCAGGTTTCCTAATTTTGAAGCCTGATTGTATATATTTTCTAAAGACTGAATATATTCTGAAACATCTCTTTCTTTCAAAAGCATAATTTCAGATTCAGCTATAATAGTTGTTATTGGTGTTTTTAATTCGTGTGAGGCATTGTTTATAAAGTTAGCCTGAATTTCAAAAGAGGTTTCCAGACGATCCAGCATATCATTAAATGTCTCGGTAAGATCTGAAATTTCATCTGAATTTTTTACTTCAGGTAATCTGTTATGCAAATTAGATGCACTGATTCTATTTACTTCCCTGGTAATTCTTGCTACGGGATTAATGACCCTTTTTGCCAAAAATCTTCCTAAAAAGAAAGCTAAAAGGATAAATGCAATACCTCCAAAAATTAATATTTTGGCAATAAAAATAGTCGTCGTTTTTCCTCTGCGGTCTCTTGCACCAACTATTACAATATACCTTTGATTGCTTTCCTTAAAAACCTGACCTAAATAATACTTACTGTTTACTTCAAAATAATCTTCTCCGGTTCTTAAAACATTCGTATAAAACTCGTTTGGTAAATTTAGATTCGTATTATAATCAAAACTGTTGGCGCTGTTTATTTTAAGAACAAACTCTTCCTCTTCAATAAGTTCTTCAAGTCCGTTTTTTTTTAATTCACTGTAATATTTGCTTTTTTCAGGATCATTCTGAAAATGAATCGATGCCACAATTTTAGCTCTGTCTTCTAATCGTTTTAAAAAGTGATATCTGTTATTTTCCCGAAACAGTACAAAAACGATAACACATAATAATAGGGTACTAAACGTAGAAAGTGCTACATAAGTAAAAGTGATTTTTTTTCTTATATCCATTTTAGGGCTTTATGACATAACCCAAACCTTTCATGGTATGAATCAGTTTGGTTGCAAAAGGTTTATCTATTTTTTTTCTTAAATAGGTGATGTAAACATCCACCACATTGGTATTCATATCAAAATTAATATCCCATACATTATCTAAAATCTGATCGCGCGAAACAATTCTTCCAGTATTTTTGGCTAAATAATACAGTAGTTTAAACTCCTTTGCTGTTAAAATTATAGATTCGCCATTTCTTTTTACCGTTTTTGCCCGTGCATTTACTTCTAAATCGCCTACTGTTATGCTATCGATTCTTTCGGTTTCCTGATGTGCTCTTCGGTTTAAAGCGTTGACCCTTGCATCAAGTTCTCCAAATTTAAAGGGTTTAACCAGATAATCATCGGCGCCGGCATTAAGTCCGGTTACAATATTCTCTGAAGTTCCCAGAGCCGTTAAAAGCAAAACGGGAACAAAATTCTTACTGGCACGTAGTCGTCTGCAAATTTCGATTCCGTTAATATCCGGCAGCATTACGTCTAAGATTACAACATCAAAATTATAGTTGTGAAGCATTTCCAGGGCTGTTGTACCATCCATGGCGACACTAACTTCGTTGTTGTTTTCAGCAAATCCTTTGCGTAAAATCGATAAAAGATTTGGTTCGTCTTCGACTATAAGTAATTTCATTTTGATAAATGTATGAATAACAAAAATAAGGATTGCCATTAAAAATATAAATCACAATAGTTATAAATTATGATTTAATTATGAACAATAGCTTTTAGTAACAATAAAAAAAGCATCCACGAGTTACGAATGCTTTTCTATCTTTTAAAATATGATTTGTTGGGGATCTTATATTAATTTTTAAAGTTAAAACTTAATACAGCACCTAATCCAAATTGATAGGTACTTACATAATCCTCTACTCCAACCGGTCCGTAATATGTCCAGTAATAACTATTGCCAACCGCAGCAGACATTGACTGAAGATACGCATTGATATTTACAGAAACTGATGAAGCTGTTTTAATTTTCACCCCACCTTTTATGTTCCAGGCAAAATAAGTTCCGCTGCCGCTTTGTGGGGTTTCAGTAATCCCAACTCCAAGTCCTCCGCCTAAATAAGGCAATAAGTTTGATCCTGTATCGAAATAATGTGTAGCATCAAGAAGTATAAAATTTAATGCTCCTTTATCGTCTCCACTATTCAATTGATTTCCTGCCGGACCATAAAAAGGCAATTTAGTATCTGCTCTTAGATATTTTAATTCAGCTGAATTGTTTGTAGAGAAAAAATATTCAAAACCTGCTCCATATTGAAAACCATCTTCAATAGTTGCAGAATAACCATCATAATCAATCTTGTCTGAAAAATTGTAACTGCCATACAAATTAAGAGAAAAAGATCTGGCATCCTGGGCGTTCATCCCTATTGCCGACAAGAAAACAACTAATAATAAACTGTACTGTTTCATAATGTTTGTTTTTGAAAGTTAATTGAATCTCAAATTTAAGTTTTTTCTTTCTAATATTATGATTTAATTATGATAAAATTCTCACATTTAAAAACATAAATATTTGATAATTAATTTATTAAATTCAAAAACTCTCGCCTGCATTCAAATAGAATCCTTTCGAATTATTTCCCCAGGCATAATCAACAATTAGGTTTGTCCGGGTCTTTTTATCAATTAAAATACGCAAACCTATTCCTGCAGCAGGCTGAACAGATTTAAACAAAGAGGTATTACTATCGTCGTTACTTGCAGTTACAAAATTGGTAAAAACAGTACCGCTAAACATTTTGTCACAGGTAATTGGGAACCTGAATTCTGTTGAAAGATAAATTAAACCGTTTCCTCTAAACAATCCCTGCGTATATCCTTCTCCGCTTCGGCTGCGCTGATCCCAGCCAATTGCAGGCAGGTTTAAGTACGGAACTTTTCCTCTGGTTACAAATTGACCGTAAGTCCAGAATGCTAAAATATAGCCGTTGTTCTTACTGGAAAGTGGTATAAAATGCCGATATTCTGCATACAAAACATTACTATAATCCTGATTGTTAAACAAAACCGGATTAAAACGATAGTTGATATTGGCAAACCATCCGTGAGTTGAATTAACCTGATTGTCACGTGAATCATACACTAAGTTGAGACTTATCCCATTTAAAAAATATTCTAAATCACTAAATCCGTGTTTTTGGCTATAGGTATAATGGTAGGTAAATTTTCCGTTTTTTATATCGAGATCTTTATCCTTTATACTCGAATACCAATCCAGATTTATTCCTCCGCCGATATAAAAATTATTATAAACTTCAAAAGATACCGTCTGGTGAAATTTAAAATAGTCGTAATCCATTGGTTGGGCAATAGAATCAATACTAAAATTATGCTGCTTACTGTGATGTGGTATATTAGTGGTTCCAAGTCCGTAATTAGGCTGTGAAAATATATACAATCGATAATCTCCACTTAAAAAAATCCTGTTGTTTCTAAGCAGAATATTGTTCTTGACGTTTACGAGCCATTGTTTCTTTGCGGTATAAGTAATTCCCAGATTGGCAATAGAATATTTATCCGATTCTTGTTTCCCCTTGAAAGTATATTGTGCTACTCCGCCAAAAAAAAATCCGGTTGCAGGTTGGGAACCAATTGCCGGAATAACTAGGAAAAAATTATTTTTTGTGGGTTTAACAACATAAGCAGAATCCTTTTTTTTAAAGATTTCTAAAATTGTTCTGGGCGGACATATTTCCGGATGAACAGATTCCTGGGCAATAGAATTGAATGTCACAAAAAAGAGTAACCCTAAGATTTTATATTGATTATGAAAATAATTATTTTTTAAAAACTTTATCATTTCAAAATTTTAATTTTTCTAAATAACACGCAACCTTTATGTAAATATATGCCTAATTTTCAATATTTTACATCATAATTATTTTAAAATCAGTACTAAAGCCACAAAAAAAGCCGTCAAAAAATTTAACGGCTTTTAAATTGCAATCAGGTAAATATTTTATTTCGTAATAAACTTAGGATTGATTAAGTTGTCTAAAGAATAAATTTCATCCCATTTTTCCTGAGTGATTAATTTTCTTTCGACTACTACAATATCATGAACACTTTTATTCATTTGCAAAGCTTCACCGGCAATACTGGCGCTAACTTCATAACCTAAAATTGGATTAAGCTGAGTAACAATACCAATACTGTTCATTACCATATTGTAACAATGATCTGCATTTGCAGTAATTCCTGTAATACATTTATCGATTAAGGTTTGAATTGCGTTCGACAGGTAATCTAATGATGTAAACATAGCAAAAGCAATTACGGGCTCCATTACATTCAATTGCAATTGTCCTGCTTCAGCTGCCATAGTAACCGTAAGATCCTGACCAATAACATAAAAGCAAGTTTGATTCACTACTTCTGGAATTACTGGATTTACTTTTCCCGGCATTATTGATGATCCGGGCTGACGTGCTGGTAAATTGATTTCGTTAAGACCTGTTCTGGGACCTGAGCTTAATAATCTTAAATCATTACAGATTTTAGAAATTTTTACTGCAGTCCTTTTTAATGTTCCCATAATCTGAACGTAAGCTCCGGTATCAACTGTAGCTTCAATTAAATCCGGAGAAAGCGTTAACGGTATTCCTACTTCTTTGGCTAGATAATTTACACAAATCTCAGGATATCCTTCTGGTGCATTTACTCTTGTACCAATTGCGGTTGCACCCATATTGATTTCCAGAACCAGACTTTGAGCATCCTTTAATCTTTTAACATCCTCACCTATTGTAGTCGCATATGATTTAAACTCCTGTCCTAAAGTCATAGGAACGGCATCTTGCAATTGCGTTCTTCCCATTTTCAGGACAGTTTTGAATTCTTCTCCTTTTGCAGCAAAAGCAACTTCTAATCCTTCTAATGTTTTAATAAAACTTTCCATTTTCATGTAAAGTGCAATTCTAAAAGCTGAAGGATATGCATCATTTGTAGATTGAGAACAATTGACATGATTGTTAGGATGCAGAAAATTATATTCTCCTTTTTTATGCCCCAGATATTCAAGACCAATATTGGCAATAACTTCGTTAGCATTCATATTTACAGATGTTCCGGCTCCTCCCTGAATTAAATCACTTACAAATTCCTGATCGAATTTACCTGCAATAACCTGATCGCTTCCGTAACATATTGCTTCGGCTATTTTAGGATCAAGAGCTCCACAATCTTTATTCGCTAAAGCAGCTGCTTTCTTAACATATCCTAATGCTTTGATAAACAGAGGCTCCTTTGAAATTGGAATTCCTGTAATGTTAAAATTTTCTACAGCCCTGAAAGTTTGGATACCATAATATAAATGATTGGGAATGTCTAATTCTCCCAGAAAATCATGTTCTTTTCTTGTTGATCCCATATAATATAAAAGTTATGTTTTAACTAAAAATCAGTGTAAAGCTACAGCAAATTAATAGTATAATAAAGTAATTCTAAATTTAAAAATCAATAAAATTTTAGAAAATTAAAGCCTTAAAATTAAACACTTATCAGTTTAACACTCTTAAAATGTCATATTCACAAAAACAAAACATAAAGAAAGTATCATAACTTATACAAATAGCAAAAAAACCTTCCTATTCTTAGAAAAATCAATACTGCTGAACTTAAAAAATAATACAATTTACTGCTCAATTAATACCTTGTAATTATTATCTTTTGGACCTTAAAATAATCCTTAATAATTACCTTGAAAAAAGAATCTGAATATTTCCTTGATAAAGAATACGATACCATTATTTATGGTAGAGATGATGCCAATTTCAAGGATTTTGAATGTTGCATTTTTAATAATTGTAATTTTTCTGCCTGTACTTTTTTAGCCGTTACATTTATTGATTGCATTTTTAATGATTGTATTTTTAATGAAGCAAAAATCAATTACGTAGCTTTTAGAACTGCTACTTTTAATCGTTGTGAAATCAAAGAAGTTAATTTTGCAATGTGCGACAAACTTATTTTTGAAATTCATTTTTATGATTGCATTCTTGATTTTTCTAAGTTTTATACTTTAAAAATAAAAGGAACCACATTTACTAATTGTAGTTTAATTGCCGTAGATTTTATGGCAACAGATCTTACAAGTGTGCTTTTTGATAATTGCGACTTATATCGTTCAGAGTTTGATAAAGCCATCGCCAATAAAGCCGATTTTAAAACAAGTTATAATTATACGATTGATCCCTCAAAAACGAAACTAAAGAAAGCTGTTTTTGCTTTAAAAGAAGTAAAAGGTTTGTTGTTTAAGCATGATATTGTGGTAAGCTAAGAAAAACATTATCTATCTAAAAGTTTGTATTAGATAAGTTTTAATAAACATTTCCTTTTCTATAAAATTGTTTACCAATTCTATTTATGTGATCTATTAATTCAGGATTATCAATTTTATCAAAGATTATCAAGTCAATAAAATTAGGTATATATAATTCTTCTAATTTATTTTCAATCTCTTGCAAAATGGATAAATTGAGAGCTTGTCCTTTTATGACCAAATCTATATCAGAATTATCCCTGTAATTACCTTTAGCTCTGGAGCCAAAAATTATAACTTCATCTATATTAGAATATTGATCAAATACTGAATTAATTTTATTTATGTAAATCGAAGAAAGTCCAAAACTCATAACATTAGATTAGTTTGTTCGCCACTTCTTTTTTCTTCCATAGTTGCTTGAAAATTTAAAAATAATTGAAAATAGTCATTAATTATTTTGCTAAATATTTCATTTGCAATTTCCTCATTATAAGTATGAGAAGTTCTATTACGACTTTGAATCATATCCATCCATATATCAGCATTTTCAATTAATTGCAAATTAAAAGCTTCCCTGGTTGCATCTCTCGATCCTCCAACTGTTGAATTACCTTGAAAAAAAGCATAGTCTTTCATAACATTCCAAGCTAATTCATGAGTATATTCAAATCTCTGAATCAATCCCTCCTTTATTAATTCTTCAACTACATGCTCTAAATCTTCAGTATGTAATTCCTCTTCCTCATTTAAATACTTATGTTTTATATAATTTACAGATTCCTCTAACTTTGATATTGCTTTATTAAAATTTGAAAATCTTTGTTCCCACCTTATATCTTCCATAATTTATTTTTATTCAAAGTTACTTTTAAAATTTCTTCTCCATCACAAAATCTTCCATCAAATAACCGTTTCCAATTTCGATATTTACCTCTTCAGCAACTTCAAAACCTATCTTTTTATAGAAACCTAAAGCGGAGTTGAATCGGTTTACATTTAACAATAATGCTTTTGAATTATTTTCTAAAGCTAATTTCCCAATTTCGTCAATAACTTTTTTACCAATTCCTTTTCCTTGTGTTTCCGGTAAAAGATAGATTTTATGAATTTTCGTTACTGCTTCTCTATTATAATTATGTTCAATTCCGATAAAACCTATATTAGTTTCATCTTCATCAATCATATAAAATAATTGTATTTTTTTATTATACTGTTCGTTTAATGCTTCAGTAGAATAAAAAAGCCCCAACATATAATCCAATTGTTCTTTTGATAGAATTTCGCCGTAAGTAATGGGCCAAGTAATATTTACTATATTCTGAATTTGCTTAATATCGTTTATTGTTGCTGCTGTAATCGTAATCATAATTCTATTTAAAATGCTTTTATTACTTAGTAAAAATTTGATTTTCCTGTTCGCTTACGCGGATAAAAGTCGTTCGTTTTGTTAATTCTTTTAATTTTGAAGCACCTACATAAGTACAAGTACTTCGTAAACCGCCTAAAATGTCCAAAACCGTATTGATAGCCTGACCTTTAAAAGGCACCTGAACTGTTTTGCCCTCGCTGGCTCTGTATTCTGCAACTCCTCCAACATATTTATCCATTGCAGTTGTAGAACTCATTCCGTAAAATTGTTTGAATTTTTCGCCGTTTATTTCAATCAGCTCTCCTCCGCTTTCAGTATGTCCTGCTAGCATTCCGCCCAACATGACAAAATCTGAGCCTGCGCCAAAAGCTTTCGCTACATCTCCGGGAGTTTTACATCCGCCATCGCTTATAATATGTCCGCCCAAACCGTGCGCAGCATCTGCACATTCGATAATAGCCGAAAGTTGCGGATATCCTACACCTGTTTTTACGCGAGTGGTACAAACTGACCCCGGACCAATACCCACTTTTACAATATCGGCTCCGGCAAGTAATAATTCTTCGACCATCTCACCCGTAACTACATTTCCGGCAATAATAACTTTATCAGGATATTGCTTTCGGGTTTGTTTTAAAAACTGAACAAAATGCTCTGAATAGCCGTTTGCAACATCGATACAAATAAATTTAAGTAACGGATTTGCTGTTATCACTTCACCAATTTTCGCAAAATCTTCTTTTCCTGTTCCGGTGCTTATCGCAATATAATCGTAAAAATCCGGTGTAACATTTTTTAGAAAATCATTCCATTCTGCTAACGAATAATGTTTGTGAATGGCTGTAAAAAGTTTCTCTTTTGCTAAAACCTGAGCCATCTCAAAAGTACCAACGGTATCCATATTGGCTGCCATAATCGGAATTCCTGTCCAGATTGTAGTAGAATGCAAAAATTTAAAATTCCGCTCAAGCGAAACTTCTGATCTGCTTTTTAATGTAGATCTTTTTGGACGAATCATTACATCTTTAAATCCTAATTTCAAATCAGTTTCTATTCTCATGGCTTTAAATTTTCGTTACTCTCAAATATAGGAATTTTAGAATTCAGATATTAGATTTTAGATTGCCAAACTTTGTGTTAATTTTTGAACGCGGATGACGCGGATTCGCTAAAGCGAAAACGCGGATTAAAACGGATTTTTTTTATTGAAATGTTTTTATTGGAGCGTGTTTCGACTTCGCTCAACGTGACAAACGCAAACTAGACTGAAAACTTTTTAATTTTATTGCATTTTCGCTCAACGTGACAAGCACAGACCGAAAACTGAGACTGAAAACTGAGACTAGAAAAAACTTACCCGTGAATCGTTTCGCCTTTTCCGTAATTAGTGATAATTGATTCTTCGAATGCAAGCCATTCTCTCCAGCGTTTTTCTACGTCGATTCCTACTCCGTATTTTCTGGCGTATGTAATAAAAGTGGTGTAATGTCCGGCTTCACTTTCCATCAAATCTCTATAGAAAACAGCTAATTCTTCGTCCTGAATATTTTCAGATAAAACTTTAAAACGCTCGCAGCTTCTGGCTTCGATCATGGCAGAAAATAATAATCTTTCTACAAGACCTGAAACCCGGCTTCCGTCGCCGCTTTTCTTCATATATAAATACAATTCGTTTACATAATCGTCTTTGCGTTCGCGTCCTAGTTTTAATCCTCTTTTGATAATGATATTATGAACTTGCTCAAAATGATCGATTTCTTCTTTGGCTAAAGCCAATAAATCTTTGACCAAATCCTGATGTTCTGAGTTATTCGTAATAATTGTTATTGCGTTTGTTGCTGCTTTTTGCTCACACCAAGCGTGATCTGTCAAGATTTCTTCAATATTTTTTTCTACAATATTTACCCATCTTGGATCTGTTGGTAATTGTAATCTTAGTACGCCCATGATCTTTTTGTTTTTGTTTATTATGTTTCAAGTTTCAGGTTTCACGTTCTTTTAGGAACGAAAAAAGTTTAAAGTTTTGTTTCTACGTATTTTTTACGTGCCACAAAACTTTAAACTTGAAACTTTAAACCTGAAACTCTTTAATATACGAAAATTGGTCTTTCGCTCATCATTTCGTTTACTTCGTTTGCTACTTCTTCGATAACTGCTTCATTTGTATGATCAGCTAATACTTTATCGATAAGTGCTACGATAGTTTCCATGTCTTCTTCAACTAAACCACGAGTTGTGATTGCAGCTGTTCCTACACGAATTCCTGAAGTTACAAATGGTGATTTATCATCAAATGGAACCATATTTTTATTTACAGTGATTTCTGCTTTTACTAATGCGTTTTCAGCTTCTTTACCCGAAATGTTTTTATTTCTTAAGTCAATAAGCATCATGTGGTTATCAGTTCCTCCAGAAATAATTTTGTATCCTCTTTTTACAAAAGCATCTGCCATAGCATTTGCGTTTTTTTGCAATTGCATTGCATAAGTAAAGAATTCATCTTTTAATGCTTCACCAAAAGCAACAGCTTTAGCAGCGATAATGTGCATTAATGGTCCACCTTGATTTCCTGGGAAAACAGCAAGATCTAATAAAGATGACATCATTCTGATTTCTCCTTTTGGAGTTTTCAATCCTTGTGGGTTTTCAAAATCTTTCCCCATTAAGATCAAACCTCCGCGTGGTCCACGTAAAGTTTTGTGTGTTGTTGTAGAAACAATATGACAATGAGGAATTGGATCATTCATCAATCCTTTTGCAATAAGACCTGCAGGGTGAGAAATATCAGCAAATAAAATAGCTCCAACACTATCAGCAATTTCTCTGAAACGTGCAAAATCCATATCACGAGAATAAGCTGATGCTCCTGCGATAATTAATTTTGGTTGCTCTTTTGTTGCAATTTCCTGAATTTTATCATAGTCTAAACGACCAGTTTCAGCATCTACACCGTAAAAAACAGGTTTGTATAAACGACCTGAAAAGTTTACCGGAGAACCGTGAGTCAAGTGACCACCGTGAGACAAATCGAAACCTAAGATTGTATCACCAGGATTTAAACATGCATGGTAAACTGCTGTGTTTGCCTGAGATCCTGAGTGTGGCTGTACGTTTGCATATTCAGCACCAAACAATTCTTTAGCTCTGTCGATCGCAATTTGCTCAATAACGTCAACTACTTCGCAACCGCCGTAGTATCTTTTGCCAGGATATCCTTCTGCATATTTGTTAGTTAAAACAGACCCAGCTGCTTCCATTACCTCATCACTTACAAAATTCTCTGAAGCGATAAGTTCTAATCCGTGAATTTGTCTGTCTTGTTCCTCTAGTATAAGGTCAAAAATTTGTTCGTCGCGTTGCATTTTTTCGTTTTTCGTTAATTTCCTGCAAAAATACAAAAAAACGTTTGTCAAACTGCTAGATTATGATATATTTGACATACAATTTTTCAACAAATAATTAACATTCACATGCCAATAACCGCTAACGATACCAAAAGAAAATCATGGTTAGAAGTGCCAGAAAATAGCGACTTCCCTATTCAAAATATTCCTTTCGGTGTATTTCTTACCAAAGAAAATGTCGTTACAGTAGGAACACGAATTGGCGATTACGCTATAGATTTAGGGGCTCTACAACAATTAAACTATTTTGCAGGAATAGATCTAACCGATGATATGTTCATGCAGGACACGCTTAATGATTTTATTTCTGATGGAAAAAAAACATGGCGTTTAGTTCGAAATCGCATTGCCGATATTTTCGACGAAACCAACCCACAACTAAGAGATTCAACAAAAGATCGAGATATTGTTATTTTTAAAATTGACGATGTAGAGATGCAATTGCCTGTTTTAATTGGTGATTACACTGACTTTTACTCGAGTAAAGAGCACGCTACAAACGTTGGAAAAATGTTCCGCGATCCTGAAAATGCTTTATTGCCAAACTGGCTGCATATACCTGTAGGATATCATGGAAGAAGTTCTACTATTGTTCCGTCCGGAATTCCGGTTCACAGACCAATGGGACAAACTTTACCGGCAGGAGAAAAATATCCTGTTTTTGGTCCGTCCCGTTTGGTAGATTTTGAATTGGAAACAGCTTTTATCACAACCGATGTGAATATAATGGGAGAAAACATCCCAACTTATGAAGCTGAAGATTATATTTTTGGAATGGTATTATTGAATGACTGGAGCGCTCGCGATATCCAGAAATGGGAATATGTGCCACTAGGACCATTCTTAGCGAAAAACTTTGCAACATCAATTTCTCCGTGGATTGTAACTATGGATGCCCTTGAACCGTTTAGAACTAAAGGTCCTAAACAAGATCCGTCTCCGTTACCTTATTTACAAACCAAAGGGAAAAAAGCGTTTGATATTCATCTTGAAGTTTCTATTAAACCAGAAGATGCTGAAGAAACTGTGGTTTCAAAATCAAACTTTAAATATTTATATTGGTCAATGAGCCAGCAATTAGCACATCATACTTCTAATGGTTGTCGTGTAAATTCTGGTGATATGATGGGTTCAGGAACCATTTCTGGTCCTACTCCGGATAGTTTTGGTTCGATGTTGGAATTGACTTGGGGAGGAAAAAATCCTTTGAAATTAAATGATGGCACTGAACGTAAATTCATCGAAGATAATGATACTGTAATTATTAGAGGCTTTTGCGAAAATGCTGAAGTACGACTTGGATTTGGAGAAGTTGCCAGTCAGCTTTTACCTCCATTTATCAGACCATGAAGAGCAGATAAAGTATCTGAAGAGATATAAAAACACAAAACCTTGGTTCTCACCAAGGTTTTTTTATGTTTTATTGCCACAGATTAAAAGAATTAAAATGATTTTTTTTCACATTCTATATATAATGTTTTTAAATCCTGAAAATTCGCCAAGGCACAAAGTTCTTTTCTCATTTTATGTTATTCGACGTAAGGAGAAATCATCAAGAGAAGCTCTACAAAGATTGGATTTCTGTTGCGGAGTTACTCCAAAACCACCTTTACCCAAACCAAACGATGATCCGAACTTGATTCCCGTTTTTCAACCAATTCTGACATTGGTTCGCCTTTGGCAGGCCAGAACACGCCACTGTTAATAAATTTAAAACCAAGTTTGGAAGGCAATACATAATCAGCACGCATTCTCCAAAAAGCAGTATGATTAATTCCGAAAGGATTTTCAGGAGTATATTCAGCACCACCTTTACTAGCAGGTGTAAAATCACTATTAACTTTTGGACTGGTAAGTAATGACTGTATACCTTCTTTGATAGCGTTTCCTTCAACCGGCGAAGCATTTTGATCTCCCATAATAACAAATTGAGAATTTGCAGCTAACCCGCCTTTTACACCTTTGTCATCATAAATATACGAAGCGGAATTGTCTGAAATGTAGTCCTTCCAGAACCTAATTTCATCATGATTTCTTTTTCCATTACGATCTTCATCACCATCAAAAGAAGGAGGAGTTGGATGGCTGGCTAAAATATGAACTGTTTTCTCTCCAACCTGAACAGGAACGTCCCAGTGAGATTTAGAAGATAATGGAAATTGCGCCCATGCCTCCTTGCTATACCAATCTGATCCATCCGCCTTTTTAGTAAGCAGTGGTTCCGGCATATCTTTCCATTTAAAATTTTGAAAAGTACGAACTGCCTTAACATCAATAGGATATTTTGACAAAAGTACCATCGCATATTGACCGGGATACATACCAAATCCCCAGGCATCACTTCCGAAATTTTCCAACTTTCCGTCATTGTTCAAATCGTAAGGACTTGGCTGACCGGTATTCACGGTTGAGTAATAGTAATAAGGATAATCAATTGCTTTTGCTCCGCCTTGAGCCACTTTTAAATAATTTTTGACAAACGCCTTTACACCTAGTTTAGGATTTTTAATGTAGTCAAACTCGTTTAGCAGAATAACGTCAGGCCTTACGGTCTGAATAATCTGGGCGATATTTTTGATTTGAGCATTATTTCCTGAATTAAGCTCATGGATCAATATCTGTTCCGAATTTCCCTTTGTACCTCTTGGAGAATAATTTTCAGATTCCATACTTACATTATAGGTCGCAAATGTAAGTTCCGTTTTTTTTTGTGAATGGGACTGTGAGAAAAGAAATCCTGCGGAAAGCATGGAGAGGGTAAAAAATATTTTATTCATATAAAATTAAATCTGCATTTCTGCATTATTGAATATACGAATATAAGAATGTTGCTCTGGACACCCGGCAGTCTGCATGTTAAATATATGTCAATAAAAAAGGCTTTAGCCAAATATAAATTTTGACTAAAGCCCTAATGATGACTTATTTTTCTCTATTTAAAACTGGAGGCTATCTGTGTAATCTGTGGCCAATATTAAGCAGGAATCTGTTGACTCAAACAGTGTAAAGTTCCAAATCCCCAGATAAAATCGATACAGCTTATTCCGATTACTTCTCTGTCCGGAAAACATTCTGCTAATATATTCAAAGCAACACGATCATTGCTATCATTAAAAGTAGGAACCAAAACACAATTATTCAATATCAAGAAGTTAGCATAACTCGCCGGCAATCTTAAAGTTTCAAAATCTACTCGTTTTGGCATTGGCAATGCTACAATTGTTGGCGATTTTCCGTCTTCTAATTTTGCATTTTGCAAACGTTTCAGATTGTCTTGTAACGGTTTGTAATTCGCATCATTTTTATCTGTTTCAACAATTGTTACAATAGTATCTTCATTTACAAATCGGCATAAATCATCGATGTGACCGTGAGTATCATCTCCTTCTATTCCATCTCCAAGCCAAATTACATTGGTAACTCCAAGATATTCCTTGAAAACTGCTTCGTAATCTTCTTTGGTAAAATTTTTATTTCTAACCTGAATTGTTGGATGCATCAAACATTCTTCAGAGGTTAATAAAGTACCTCTTCCGTTTACATCAATTGCTCCTCCTTCTACAATTACCGGTTTCCCTTTATACATTACCTGTGTTAAGGGAACATCAATAAAATCCGCTATTTTACCCGGAACAAATTTATCTAATTGATAATTTTTATATTTTGCCCAACCATTAAAATTGAAATTTAATGCTTCTCTTTTCGAACCATTTTTTACAATAATTGGCCCTGAATCACGCATCCAGCTTCTGTTGGTTTTATGAATGATGAAATATACATTCGCAATATTAACGCGTGCTCTTTCTAGCATTTCTGTTACTTTTTCTTTTAGTTTTTCATCGGCTACGACCAAAAAAACAGTTTCAAAAGTGGCTACTTTTTTAATAAATTCTACAAAAGCCCATTGAACAGCTTCGTATTTTCCTGGCCAGTCGTTACCATTGTGCGGAAAACACAATACAATTCCTTGTTGTTTCTCCCATTCTGCTGGAAATCTTCTATTATTTGTTGACATAAAGAGGTTCTAAATTTGAAAGTGTACAAAGATAATCATTCAAAAGGATTATAAAATACTACAATTGAAATCATATTCTATTTAGATTAAATATCTGATAAAATTTAAGTTAAAGATTAAATAATACAGCCTTAATATACGACGGGACTATGCTAATTACTTTTGGAAAAACTAAAAAAAAACACAAAATGAAAAAACTACCTATCTTATTATTAGCAACTTTATCTATTATGGTAAGTTGTAATAATGATGAAAACTCAAACAGTCAGGAACCTGAAGTTGTTGTAAATGAAAATCCGGGAACTTTTAAAGAAATTGGTTCTGTAACTATTGGAGGCGAAGGTGCAGCAGAAATAACGGCTTATGACGAAAAAACAAAAAAACTTTTTACAGTAAATAATAGCGGAACTAATCAGATCGATGTTATTGATTTATCTGATCCAACAAAACCAACCAAAATTGGCAAAATAGATTTAACTCCATATGAAGGAGCTTCAAACAGCGTTTCTGTTTTTGATGGAAAACTGGCAGTTGCCCTGGAATCAACCGTAAACAAACAAGGAAACGGAAAAGTAGCCATCTTTAATACTACAGATTATAGTTTAATCAAGCAAGTTACTGTTGGTGCATTACCTGATATGGTTACTTTTTCGCCTGACGGAAAATATATTATGACGGCGAACGAAGGAGAACCAAATACAGATTACACACAAGATCCAAACGGAACAATTTCTATTATTGAAGTAGCAAATAATTATGCTGTTACTACTTTAGATTTTAGTTCTTTTAGCAGTCAGGCAGTAGCTTTGCAAAAGGATGGTTTCAGAATTTCAAAATTTGCCAAAAGTTTTGCTCAGGATATCGAGCCTGAATATGTGACTATTTCAGATGATTCTAAAACTGCTTGGGTAACATTGCAGGAAAATAATGGTGTTGCAAAAGTAGATTTAACTTCTAAAACAATTACAGCTATTTATCCTTTAGGTTTTAAAGATTTTAATACTGCTGAGAATGCAATTGATGTTTCTGATAAAGATGATAAAGTAGCTTTTAATCCATGGAAAGTAAAGGGAATGTTTATGCCTGATGGTATTAGCCATTTTTCTGCAAATAATACGCCGTACTTTGTTACCGCAAATGAAGGTGATTCGAGAGAATACGCAGCGTATTCAGATATTAAAAGGATGAAAGACATGAAACTTGATGCAACTGTTTTTCCTGATGCTGCAACTTTAAAATTAGAAACCAACTTAGGCAGATTAAATCTTATTGCTGATATGGGTGATACTGACGGCGATGGTGATCTTGATGAAATGGTAGCTTTTGGAGCACGTTCTTTTTCGATCTGGAACGGAAATACTGGAAAAATTGTTTACGATAGTAAAAATGATGCCGATAAAAAAACAAATGAATTAGGAACTTATGATGATAAACGCAGCGATGATAAAGGTTCAGAACCTGAAGCTGTAGTTGCAGTTAAGATGGGAAGTCAGAATATTCTGTTTGTTGGACTAGAAAGATCAGATTCTTTCATGACTTATGATATTACAAATCCTGCTTCGCCTCAATATTTACAAACGGTAAAAACCGGAGACGCTCCGGAAGGAATATTATTTATTCCGGCGTCTAAAAGTCCAACTAAAAGAAGTTTGTTAGTAGTTAGTAGTGAGGGAGATGGAACTATAAAAATTTACCAGCCGGATTTAAAATAAACCTAATATTTACAATTTTCAAAAAGAGCTAAAAAATAAATTTAGCTCTTTTTTTTGCTCTAATATTTCGATTCTTTTAACGTATTTACATAAATAAAACCCAAAAGGTGGGAATTATGTAAGAGCGAATAGAACACATTCTAAAACTCGTAGTATAATTTTGTCCAGAGTTTAAAAAGAAAAACTCTTAATAATCACAATTAAATTAAAATTTGGATATCATGAAAAAGAAATTAGCTTCAGTATCGCTCTTACTATTAGCATTTGCTGCAAATGCACAAAATATGGCAACAACGTCAACTCAACCATCTATTGAAAAACCGGGTTATAACAGATGGTCGATCGAATTGAATGGTGGTTTAAATAAACCAACAAGAACAATGACATCTGGTTACTCTACTGAAACTGTAAGTCCGTTTCACGCAGATTTAGGTGTAAGATATATGTTTAACCCAAAATTTGGTTTAAAATTTGATGTTGGTTATGATCAATTTCAGGAACGTGATAACACACCTGATTTCGAAAGTAAATATTATAGAGCAAGTGTACAAGGGGTTATTAACCTTGGTAGAGCTTTAAACTTTGAGACCTGGACAAATACATTTGGTTTATTAGCACACGGTGGTTTTGGTGTTTCTCAATTAAGTTCTGATAAAGGTTTTGACGGAAAAGATTACATGGGTCATGGAATCATGGGTTTAACAGGACAAGTTAGATTAAGCAACAGAATTGCTTTAACCGGAGATCTTACAGGTATTGTTAACGGAAGACAAAACCATAACTTTGATGGGCGAGGTCTTACTTCAACTGGTTCATTTGATGGTGTTTTACTAAACGCTTCTGTTGGTTTGACTTTCTACTTAGGTAAAAACGAGAAACATGCTGACTGGTATTCTGAAGAAAACGAAAGATTAAACAAATTAGAAGACAGAGTTACAACAATCGAAACTGGTCTTATTGATACTGATAAAGATGGTGTTGCTGATTTGTATGACTTAGAACCTAATACTGTTTCAGGAGTTGCTGTAAATACTAAAGGACAATCTATTGATACCAATCAAAATGGTGTTCCGGATGAATTAGAAAGCTACTTAGACAAAACTTATGTTAAACAAGGAAGTCAAACTGCAACAAACAATACTGTTGAAGAGTTGATTAACGGAGGTTATGTTAATGTTTATTTTGACTTTAACTCTTCTAAACCAACAAATGCTTCATTATCTGGTGTTGACTTCTTAGTGAAATACTTGAAAAACAACCCAGGAAAATCTGCAGATATCATTGGATATTCTGACGAAATTGGAAGTTCAGATTACAATACTGAATTATCTAGAAAAAGAGCTGAATCTGTGAAAAAAGTAGCAGAAAATGCTGGAATCGATGCTTCAAGATTGAATGTAATTGCTAACGGTGAAGATACTTCTGTGAATAAAAATTCTAAAGAAGCTCGTCAAATCGTAAGAAGAGTTACTTTCAAAGTAAAATAATCTAATTATATATTTTTAAAAATCCGCTTCGGAATATTCTGAAGCGGATTTTTTTTTGTTTTAAAGAAAATAAAAAAGGACGAAATATAAATTTCGTCCTTTTTCTATTTATAAATTGACTTAATTAGTCAATCGCTCTTTTTGTAATATCACCAAAAGCATCGATTCTTCTGTCTCTGAAAAATGGCCAGTTCTGACGTACATTTTCCTGCAGATCCAAATCAACTTCAGCAATTAGTATTTCTTCCTGATCGTGAGAAGCCTGAGCTAAGATCTCGCCTTGTGGCCCAGCAATAAATGATGCTCCCCAAAACTGAATTCCTTCTGTTCCTTCGATATATTTTTCTAAACCAATTCTGTTTGCAGCAGCAACAAAAACTCCGTTTGCAACAGCATGACCTTTCATAACGTTCATCCAAGCTCCATACTGGTTTTCTCCATATTGTTCTTTTTCTTTTGGATGCCATCCTATTGCAGTTGGGTAAAACAATACTTCGGCTCCTTTTAAAGCTGTTATACGAGCAGCTTCCGGATACCATTGATCCCAACAAATAAGGGTTCCAATTTTTCCTTTTTTAGTTTCAATCGCCTGAAAACCTAAATCACCTGGAGTAAAATAGAATTTCTCATAGAAATGTGGATCATCCGGAATGTGCATTTTACGGTATAAACCAGCTTCTGTTCCGTCGGTATCAATAATATAAGCACTATTGTGGTAAATTCCAGCCATTCTTTTTTCGAAGAAAGGAACAATAATTACAACTCCTAATTCTTTTGCTAATTCGCTAAAAGCAATAAACGAAGTACTGTAAAGTGGTTCTGCTAATGCAAAATTGTCTACATCTTCGCTTTGGCAAAAATAATGACTGCTATATAATTCAGGTAATAAGATAACTTCTGCACCTTTATTAGCAGCATCTTTTACCCAGCTGATACATTTTTTAAGATTATTTTCGGCAACGTCATTTAGATTTAACTGTATAACGGCAATTTTATATTTTCTTTTCGGCATGACATAAATTTTAGAGTGCAAAAATAGTAATTTTTAAAAGGATTTCTGAAAATCTGATTTAGAAAAGTTTTAAATCAAAATTATTTTAAGTTGGTAAATTCTTCTAATTGTAAATTTACTTTTTCAATAACTTCCTGAAGTTTATAATAATCTGTTTTAAAAATAAATCCTAAGTGATAATTCACGTTTTCTTCTGGAATTTGATATAGAAAATTAACTTTAGAGAATTCATTTTTTTGAGTTTTTATATACCACTTATCAAATAACTTTTTTCTAAAGTCTTGCTTAAAATCGACGCTATCGCAGACATAATATAAAATGAGATTGGGATTTGTAAGAAGATAATCATTTATAATTGCCGTAATCGTAACTTCTATTTCAGGATCATTAAAAAACTTTTGATTATTAGTTTCGCCAAAATCGACAGAATATAAATTTTCAAAAAAATCATTATCAAAGTTCATCTTTCGAAAACTGACAAAATACTTTAAACTGTATTTTGTGGTAAAATAAAAAAGAGGGTCACGACCCTCTTCTAAAATATATTGATACATAAAGTTTATATTCTATTTTTTTCCTAATTTTAATATAATCTCTTTACGATGTTCTTCTTTTAAATCAACCAATTTTTTTAAAACAGAAACTGTTTTAGTATTTGGTTTTATGATTATTGTTTTTTCCATTGTGTTTTGAATTAAAGACAAATGTAAGAAAATATTTTTACATGTGTTTATTTTTGAATAATTTGCTTTTTAAATAACCATATTTTATCTTACAAAATCATACAATTTAAAAAACCATTCTGCATCAATTTAAAAAATTAATTCTTTGCAAAATGGTTTCTAACCTAAAATTTATCTATAAATAACCTAATTATTCAATAACCACTTTTGTAGTTACGAATTCCTTATCTGACTTTTTGAATTTGATTTCGAAAGTTCCTTTTGTAGTTGATTTAAACTTATAAACTGTTTTCTTAGGATCCGGAACTTGTTGTGTACAAACTTCTGATGGGTACTTTGCTTCTACCTGTAAACCTTTATCTGTTCCAATTGTTGCCTCTGTAATTCTATTAAATTCACCACAAGCATTATCTACAATAAAGGTTACATCATAACTCAATTCTTCATTGACTTTTCCGGTTGCGGGACCTTTTACTTCTGTTACAAATGCAATTTTTGTAGTGGGCTCAGGTGTAAATTTATCATCATCATTGCTGCATGAAATCAATACTATTGATAAAAATAATACTACAAAAACTGATTTAAATTTAAAATTTTTCATATAAAATAATAATTAATTGTTAATTACTATGAAGATGTTGATGAGTTGCTTTGGTTGCTTTGGGAAAATGTTAAATAATTCAGTTAAATAGCTAAACAACTATGAATCAAAAACTTATTATCATAATAAAAATTAAACATCAACAGTTATTTCTTATAAAAAATTAAATCCAGTGTATAGGTTTGGCAATTATTACGATCGGAACAATTGATCTTTAAATAAGGAATTGGTTTTCACAAAAAAAAACACTAGCCTTTCGACTAGTGTTTTTTGATATTTGTATGTGAGAACAGTTTATGCTATTTCTTTCTTTTTAAATATTTTTTTGATTAGGTTTACAATAGCTAAAACCGCAAATCCTAACACAATACCTACTACAAATTCTTTTATTATTACAGGTATATTAATTTTAGGTGATAGATGATGAAAAAATGGGATATAATGCACAAAGATTCCACCTGCAACCAAAATTAATGCTATTGTACCAATCACCGTTAAACTTTTAATTACTATAGGAAGGGCTTTCACTAATATATTCCCTATAAATTTTGACAGACTTTTTTCCTTTTTGCTAAATTTAATAAGTTTATAACCTGCTTCATCCATTCTAACAATAAGTGCAACAATACCGTAAACACCAATAGTTGCAATTAATGCAATTATCGAAGTTACAATAATCTGTTGTATAAGTGGTTCATCAATTACGGTACCTAGAGCAATAATTACGATTTCTACAGATAAAATAAAATCGGTTACTATGGCTGATTTTACTTTTCCTTTTTCGGCTTCTAGAATTTCTTCTTCTGTTAAATTTTCTGCTGTTATTCCTGCAGATTCTTCGTGGCTGTGTGGAAATACAAATTCATAGATTTTTTCGGCTCCTTCATAGGCCAAAAATAATCCTCCAAGTA
Source organism: [Flexibacter] sp. ATCC 35103 (assembly GCF_001975985.1). Classification (GTDB taxonomy): domain Bacteria; phylum Bacteroidota; class Bacteroidia; order Flavobacteriales; family Flavobacteriaceae; genus Flavobacterium. Next base: position 428,045 of record NZ_MTQF01000001.1, read on the forward strand.
CAAGGATTACAATGATTGCAACTGGTAAAAATGCACTTAATAAAAAGGCTATTGGTAAAATAATTATTTTATTAAGGAGCGAACCTTTACTGATTGCCCATAATACAGGAAGTTCTCTCGATGAAGCAAATCCTGAAGCTTTTTCAGCATTTACAGCCAAATCATCGCCTAAAATTCCAGCTGTTTTTTTTGCTGCAATTTTACTCATTACTGCAACATCATCCATAATTGCTGCGATATCATCTAATAGAACGAAAAAACCTGATGCCATTATTCTTGCTTTTTTTTGAAGAAACAACGTAATTAATTGATAATGTGTATCAAATAAAATTAAGGTGTTTTATGATTTATTTTTGCTAAACTAATACTTTTTGATCAAATCTATCCTTACAATTTTATCCTAATTGTATTTTTATTTTTGTTAAAATAAAACATACTGAATAGATTGTTCTATTTTAGAATAAGCTTCTTTTTACTCAACAAAGCTTAACTGCATTGTCCTAAAAGTACCCAAATAATAATAAAAACGAAGATGGTACCAAAACATCCTCCACCTAGTTTTTTTGCTCCGTAACCTGCCAGTAATCCTCTAAAAATATTATTCATAATGTCTTTGTTTTTAAGTTATTATTCAATTGATTATTGTGTAAACACACTCATGTAAAGTTGATAACTTAATCTTAAAATCTTTTTATATGACTTTTAAAAAAAGTTTCATGATTTACGGATTTGAAATTTCTAACAAAAAAGCATCAGTTGTTTAACTGATGCTTTTTTGTTTAATAATTATTAAAAGGAATAATAATTTAATCAGTAGTAACACTATAACCTCTGTTTATTAAAGTTGTCTTATCTATAATACCTTGTCCTGTAGGAGGAGCTGGAGGATTTTGATTCTGCAGATTAATACCAGCTGAATTGAAAGTAACATTTAACATTTTGCTTAAAATCAAATTAACCTGTGAACTTGGAAGTGCATTCCTGGTAAAATTTAAACTTGGACTGCTATTATAAGTAGAAGATAATGATGGTAAATCAATAGAACTAAGAATAGGATTATTACTAAAATAAATGTCTTTTGTTTTAGCCAACAAAGGGAAAGAAGCAGAAACTAAAATTGGATTACCAAAAATATTCAAGTCATATCCATTTATTGTTTTTAATAAAGGAAATGTAATCGAACTTACTTTTTTATTCCCTGAAACGCTTAAACCATCATAAACTTCAGTAAGATTATTTAGATTTATATTTGCTAAATTTATATTATCAACGATTTCCAAATTTATAAGTTTCTTTACTACACTTAAATCTAACGTTGTCAAATTTGTTGTTCCATTTACATAAATATTTTCTGTGTAAGGTCCCAACTCAGCTGCTATTTGTGCTGCTGCCTGCTGATCTGTAATATCTCCGGTTATTACGATACTTGTTTTTCCTTGATTTTGGCTGCTTCCGGAATATAAAGCATAAGGAACACTTAAAAGCTGGCTTGTACCACTAATTGTGTAATTAGTTCCTCCAGTTGGGTCAATTTCAGTTTTGATAAAGTGTGATCCTGCACCCCAACCTATCCCTGCAAAAGTTCCGGTAACAGGTGTTCCTCCACCTATTTCTATGGTAGCTAATCCGTTATTGTTTGTTGTTGCTGTTTGGGTTTCTACATAACTTGCTGTGCCACTTGCTGATCCTAATAAAATACTTGTTTTTATATTTACTAAAATGTTCGCAACCAATGTTCCATCTGTTTTACGAATAACAGATTGGTAACTCATTTTTTGTGGAGCCTGTGCTAATAAAATTGTAAATGAACTTAATAAGAATGATAATACTAGAGTAATTTTTTTCATATGTTTCTGCTATTTTGATATTATTTTTTAATGATTTTAAAAGTTTTTATTGTTTTGTTACGATCATTTATTGTCAGAAAATAAATTCCCTGATTCAATTTTTGCATGGATATGCTTGTTTCAGAACTGGTTATTTTTGAATTTCCGGAGATTATTTTTCCATTTATGTCAAATAAATTATACGATAAATCATTTAATTTGTCATTTACAACTACTAAATTCAGTATATCAGTCGTTGGGTTTGGATATGCAGACATTACAAGATTGATTCCAGTAAATTCATCATTACCTAACGTAGCGATCTCATAAGGTTGTTGTATACCTTGCAATATATATTCACTAGCTCCCGTTAAACTGGTATAAACCGTCTGCCCAATAGAATAACTGGATGAACCTCCGGCTCCGGTAGCATTTCCTCCTGAAACTACAACAGTTTGCTGTGCATAAGTATTTGTTATAAATGAAATATAGGTAATAAATAAGATTAAAAGAGTTTGTTGGTTTCTTTTCATATAATTGTTTTAATTGTTAGTACTTCAAATATATATCAATTCTTACATAAAAGCAGTATTGCAAATGAGGTAATCATAAAAATGACATAAAAAAAACACCAGCCTTTCAGCTGGTGTTTGTCTCAAAAAAATAAAAACCAAAAAAATAATTATTTTTCAATATGGGTTTGGTTTCTAAATACCAATTGACCATCAAAGGCATCTATTAAAATGATGCTGTCTGTTGTAATATTTCCTGCCAAAATTTCTTTAGACAATTGATTCAGTACTTCTCTTTGTACGACGCGTTTTACCGGTCTTGCACCAAACTGCGGATCGTAACCTTTATCAGATAAATATTTAATCGCTTCCGGAGTTGCATCCATTACAATACCTTGTAAAGCAAGCATTTTTGTAACACTCTTAAGCTGTAAACTCACAATTCTTGAAATGTTTTCTACTGTTAAAGGTGTAAACATTACAATTTCGTCTATACGGTTTATAAATTCCGGACGAACAGTTTGCTTCAACAATCCCAAAACTTCAACTTTTGCTGATTCTGTAGCTGATTCAATACTTCCTTTCAGGTTTTCAAATTTATCTTGTATGATCTGACTTCCCATGTTGGATGTCATGATGATAATTGTATTTTTAAAATCTGCCAGACGTCCTTTGTTATCTGTTAATCGGCCTTCATCAAGAACCTGCAATAAAATATTAAAAGTATCCGGATGTGCTTTTTCGATCTCGTCCAGCAAAATCACAGAATATGGTTTTCTACGTACTGCTTCCGTCAATTGGCCACCTTCGTCATAACCAACATATCCCGGAGGCGCACCTACTAAACGGCTCACACTGTGACGTTCCTGATACTCACTCATATCGATACGCGTCATGGCATTTTCGTCATCAAAAAGATATTCGGCCAAAGCTTTTGCCAATTCGGTTTTACCAACTCCGGTTGTTCCTAAAAACAAGAAGGTACCAACTGGTTTTTTCATGTCCTGTAAACCGGCACGGCTTCTGCGAACAGCATCACTTACAGCTTCTATCGCTTCTTCCTGACCTACAACACGCTTGTGCAATTCGTCTTCTAAATGCAATAGTTTTTCACGTTCTGTCTGAAGCATTTTCATTACCGGGATTCCGGTCCATTTTGCTACGACTTCTGCAATATCTTCTCGCGTCACTTCTTCTTTGATCAAAGAATTTCCTGATTGATATTCCTGCAACTGTTTTAATAAAACATCAAGACGTTCTTGCGCTTCTTTTATTTTTCCGTAACGAATTTCGGCTACTTTTCCGTAGTCTCCATCACGCTCTGCACGCTCTGCTTCGTATTTAAAATCTTCAATTTCTTGTTTTACAGTCTGAATTCCGTCAACAACATCTTTTTCTGATTTCCATTTTGCATAAATTTCATTGCGTTCTTCTTTAAGATTCGCCAAATCCATGTGCAGGATTTTCAGTTTACTTTCTTCTTTTTCACGTTTAATGGCTTCAATCTCAATTTCAAGCTGCATGATTTTTCGATCCAGAACATCTAATTCTTCTGGTTTTGAATTGATTTCCATACGCAGTTTTGAAGCTGCCTCATCCATCAAATCGATCGCTTTATCCGGTAGAAAACGGTTTGTAATATAGCGTTGCGAAAGTTCTACTGCGGCAATAATTGCCTCATCTTTTATCTGAACTTTATGATGCGTTTCATATTTTTCCTTGATTCCGCGTAAAATAGAAATTGCACTTTCAGTATCCGGTTCATCAATCAAAACCTTTTGAAAACGACGCTCCAAGGCTTTATCTTTTTCAAAATATTTTTGATATTCATCTAAAGTCGTTGCTCCAATGGCTCTTAACTCACCGCGAGCCAAAGCTGGTTTCAGTATATTGGCTGCATCCATTGCACCTTCTCCTCCACCTGCACCTACAAGTGTATGAATCTCGTCGATAAATAAAACAATATCACCTTCTGCAGCTGTAACTTCTTTTACAACCGCTTTTAAACGTTCTTCAAATTCTCCTTTAAATTTAGCACCGGCAATAAGGGCTCCCATATCCAGTGAGAAAACAATTTTATCTTTTAAGTTTTCCGGCACATCACCATCAACAATTCTGTGTGCCAAACCTTCTGCAATAGCAGTTTTACCAACTCCGGGCTCTCCCACTAACATTGGGTTATTTTTTGTTCTGCGCGTCAAAATCTGCAAAACACGACGTATTTCTTCGTCACGGCCAATTACCGGATCAAGTTTTCCGTCACGCGCTAATTCGTTTAGGTTTTTAGCGTATTTATTTAATGAATTATACGTTTCTTCAGCTGAAGCCGATGTTACTCTTTCTCCTTTACGAAGTTCTTCAATGGCTGCTTTTAAGCCTTTTCCTGTAACTCCCTGATCTTTTAAAATCTGTGAAACTTTACTTTTTGAATCGAAAATTGCTAAAATTAAATGTTCGATAGAAACATATTCATCGTTCATTTTTTGAGCAATAATCTCAGCTTCATTCAATGCTTTATTGGCATCTCTGGAAAGTAAAATATCTCCTCCGGAAACTTTTGGAAAGCTTTGAATAGTACTGTCTAATATTTGTAAAAACAACGGAACATTTACATTTAGTTTTTTTAAAATAAACGGTGCTACATTTTCGTCTACTTCAAAAATAGCTTTAAAAATGTGTTCGTTTTCTATTTGCTGCTGCCCGTTGCGTTGCGCCAATTGCTGTGATAGCTGAATGGCTTCCTGCGACTTAATTGTAAATTTATTTATGTTCATATGTATACGATTTAGGTTTGATTTTTGACTATAAAGTTCGATATCATTAAAATTACAATTTATTGGATTAAATTTTAACTTTAAATATTATAACTTTGCTAACGATCAGTCAAATTATATTCCACACTAAAAATACAGACAAAATGACGCTAAAAAAGTGATTTTCATCATTTTTAAACGCCAAAAAGTCATAAAACAAGTCAAATATGAGTTTTTTTAATTCAATCTTCGGAAATTCAGATAATACAGATACCCCAAAAAGTAATGTAAATTGGACAGAATTGACCGATGTAGCACAATTATTAGAAGTTACAGCAATCTCAAATGAAAAGCCGGTTGTAATTTTTAAACACAGCACAAGATGCAGTATTAGCCGTATGGCTTTGAAACAATTTGAGCGTGAATACGATTTAAATGAAAGTGTTGATGCTTATTTTTTAGATCTGATTGCGCACAGAGATATCTCTAACGAAATTGCAAGCAGGTTTAATGTATATCACGAATCTCCACAACTTATCCTAATCAGAAACGGAAAAGCAATTTATGACGTTTCTCACAGCGATATTGATGCCGTAGCTTTGAAAGAGAAAATATAGTTTCAGGTAAAATGATTTTTGTAAAATGTGAGATGTGAATTAAATAAATTTACATCTCACATTTTTATTTACAATTAATCAATGACATTGACAAATAGCTAAAAGCTTCCTTTTGAACCTCCGCCACTAAATCCTCCTCCTCCAAAATCCATTGGAGAATCCGGAGCTTTTATTTCTGGTTTTATTCCAAAAGTTGAAGCAACTATTAAAGCTTCCGCATTTAAAATTGCATTTGAGTTATTGATTCTATCCGGCTTGAAAGTTAAACCTGTTTCGTTATCTTTTAGTTTTCTAATCGAAAAATAAGCTATAGTAAACAACACGAGTCCGCCAAGAGTTAGCGCTACTTCTATTGGTAAAACCGAGTAATAAAATCGAATGGTATAGATAGAAAATGCGATGGCCAAAAAACTAATCCAAAGCATAATTCTGTCTTTTGTTTTTAAGGCCTGAACCAAATAAAGAACAGGAACGATAAAAGTGAAAGCATAAAAGAAAATTGCAAACGGAATATCTTGTCCCGGAAGTACTTCATTACCCAAAAGTTCAGCCGAAAGCTCTCTAACAACCAAATAATTGCAAGAAAGGTAAAACAATACCAAACAAAAACTATTGGCTAATAATAAACCATTATAGTAATAACTTACTTTTAGATTCTTAATTAATCTTTTTGTAAAAAAGTAAAATGCGGCTGAAACCAGCATGGCTGCAAATGGTAAAATCGTTTTTCCGACATCTCCAAACTCAAACATTGCAAAAAATAAAACTGCCGCTGCTGCCAAACAAAAAACCAATAAAGAAAGTAAATGTAAATATCTTCTGTACATAAAAAAAGAAGCTACTGCTACAAAAAGTGCTATTTGTATCTCATAACCTTCCGACGTTATGGCAATCGCAAATCCTACATTTAAAAGTGCCCCTAAAATAAAAGCATCGTCTAAACCGTGTCCATAATACTTTTGACTAGCGAAAAACTCAGCTCCGGCAAAACCAATTGCTGCAAAAATATAACAGCAAATATTAAAAAATGTACGTTCAGAATTAGAGCCTGTCAATCCTAATAATGCGATTACACCACAGAGCGACAAATATAAAAATGCTCCCAATAAAAAGAATCCCAATCGTACCAAAATGTTACTTTGTCTCTTAAAAGCCGGTAATTCTTTTTTAATTATATTTTTTTGCTCCTTACTAATAAATCCAGCAGATTCTAAAGAATTAGCTTCTTCAACTAAAGCCAAATTGTTTAATAAATTTTTATCGTATATTATCATGCTGCAATTTCTTTATTGAAGGTTTTAATCAATTTTATAAACATTATTATAGAGCCAATAAAATATATTGGAAGGATCATAATAAATAAAACCCATACATCAGAAAAATTAATGTTCTCCATAATCCTGACAAAAAATATATTAATTCCAATATAGGCGTATATAATCATAAAAACATATAATGAAATTGCCTTAAGTTCATGGCTGATTCTGTAAAAATAAAAAGAAGAAGCTGCTAAGACAATTAGAAACAAAAACCATATTCCGTCCTCAAAATACTCAAGCAAACTGCTTATTGATGCAATGCTGATGATATGCAACGCAAAAGTGAGATAGATAATATTAAAATGAGTTTTTAATTGAATTCTTGAGCTGTAAATTGTCCATAAAACAAGTAGTATTCCTAAAATTATGGCTGAATAACTTAAACTCTGATCTCCATAAAAATTACTGTTATTTAGCAAATCCTGAGGTGTTACAGAAAGTCCAATATAGGCCGCCAATCCTGTAATAGCAATCGTAAGAACACTTTTATTATCAAAATAGTATGCGCAAAAGAAACTAACCAAGGTTGGAATTAAAGTTGCAAACCTATAATTTGTGCCAAATGGTTGATATTGAAATTGCAAATATCCTATAAAAATACACGTCAAAATACTGGCGGCTAAAACCAGATATTCTAAAACAGGATGTTCAAATTTAGTTTCGTGTTTTTGAAATCCACTTGAATTTTTAAAACAGTAATAAAAGCAAACTCCAATAACGATTAACAAGAGCGAAAGAATTGCAATATGCCCAATAGTATCAATATTGTTATAAATCAAAATACCAATTCCGGATGTAAATAATAACACAGATAGATAGAGAAATAATTTAAGCTCTGCATTTAACGAAAAAATATTTAAACTGCGATATGAACTAATTTCCTGGTATTGATTTTCAGTTATTAGATTTTTCTCCAACAGTGCTTTAGTTGCTTGGTCATCAAACTTATTCATATTTTAATTTTATAAACATACAAATCAAAAATAGTCTTTTTTGTTTGAATAAATCTTTGACAGTAAAAATAAACCTACTAAACCTGTGTTTTATCTACCATTAATTATAATATTTTGACAAAATATTAGTTTATAAATTTTATTAAACTAAATTCGTGTAATCGATTACATTGAACTATCTAAACAAAAACCACAAAAAAAAACTTACTCTAAAAATGAAAAAAAATCTTATAGTGCTCTTTCTCTTATGGAGCATATCGAATGTTTTTGCACAAAATTATTATATGGAATCTCCAGAAGGATTTGGTGCTACAGCTACCGGAGGTAAAAATGCTACTCCTGTTATAGTAAAAACTTACGAAGATTTACTGGCAAAAATTAAATCAAATTCTCCCGAAGTAATTTTAATATCCGGAACCATTACAATTCCTAATGGAAAGCCCATACAGCAAATCGTTTCTAATAAATCTATAATAGGATTGCCGGGTGCCAAACTTGTTAATGAAAACCAATCAAATCCAGGAGCCGGTATTTTATATTTAAAATCAGGATCTGATAATGTGATTATAAGAAATTTAATTTTTGTTGGTCCGGGATCTTATGATATCGACGGTCAGGATAATTTAACAGCAGATTGCACCAATCTTTGGGTAGATCACTGCGAGTTTCAGGACGGTCAGGATGGCAATTTTGACAATAAAGGCAAAACAGATAACGTCACTATTTCATGGTGCAAATTTACCTACTTAAAAGAACCAAAATCAGGAGGTTCCGGCGGAGCTGATGATCATAGTTTTAGCAATTTAATTGGTTCCGGTAAGAATGATTTTCCTGCTGATGGACATTATAGCATAACTTTTAAAAATTGTTATTGGGCAAAAGGATGTAAACAAAGAATGCCCCGAGCCAGAAATGCCGAAATTCATATTCTGAATTGTTATTACAACACATCAGAATCCGGTTCTTTGGCCATTGGTTTGGGCGGAGGAATTAAAAACTCTACGTGTTATGTTGAAGGTACTGATTTTGCCAAAGTCGAAAAAGTTTTTAAAGAATACATTAGCACAGATGGGGGAACTGTTGGAATTGCTTTTGATAATTGTCGCAAAGGTCCAATGGATTTTGGTACACCGGTAAAAAAACCTTCTTACAGCTACACGACAATTCCGTTAGGAAAAGTTGAAGAATATGTAGCTAATTCATCGTGTGGTGCCGGAGCAACACTTCAGGTAACTTCAAATGGAGTAATCTCTAGAACTTGCACTACTAAAAGCTAATCATAATACTATTACATAAAAAAGCCGATTTGCATTGAATACAAATCGGCTTTTTTTATTGTGAGAAAGCTTTAAAAAGCGGCTTTCATTTTATCTTTAATCGCTTCTAAGCATAAATTATTGATACTGCCTTCGTGCGTGTGTTTTGTTTCTTTAGGAGATTGATAGGTTCCTGCTTCTAATTGTTCTGCAACAGCTTTGTATGCATCTCTAAAAGGCATTCCTGCAACTACCATTTCGTTTAAAGTATCTACTGTAAATAGGTAATCGTATTTTTTATCTTTTAAGATATTGTCTTTTACGGTAATGTCTTTTACAGAGAAAATCGCAATATCTAAACATGCTTTTAGGTTTTGAAGTGCCGGAAATAATCCTTCTTTCAAAAGTTGTAAATCCCTGTGATAACCACTTGGTAGATTATTCGTAATTAAAGTTATTTCGTAAGGAAGTGCCTGAATCTTGTTGCATTTTCCTCTGATTAATTCGAATACATCAGGATTTTTCTTGTGAGGCATAATGCTTGATCCTGTTGTAAGATGTGCTGGAAGACCAATAAAATCAAAGTTTTGACTCATGTACAAACAAACATCCATGGCGAATTTTGATAAAGTTCCGGCAACACTTGCCATTGCAAATGCAACAGTTTTTTCTGCTTTTCCGCGGCTCATTTGTGCTGCAACGGCGTTGAATTTTAAGGTTTCAAATCCTAATTCTTGCGTTGTAAATGTTCTGTTGATTGGGAATGAACTTCCATAACCTGCAGCAGATCCTAACGGGTTTTGATCAACGATTTTTGAAGCTGCATTTAACATCGTAACATCATCAATAAAACTTTCGGCGTAGGCAGAAAACCACATTCCGAATGAGGATGGCATGGCGATTTGTAAATGCGTATATCCTGGCAATAAAACGTTTTGGTGTTTTTCTGCCGATTCCATCAACAAGTCGAATAATGTTTTTACTTGTTCTTTTAAGGCTTTTAATTCGTCTTTCAAGTACAAATGAACGTCTACTAAAACCTGATCGTTACGAGAACGCGCAGTGTGGATTTTCTTACCGGCATCGCCAAGTTTTACGGTTAGAAGATATTCGATTTTAGAATGTACGTCTTCGAAACTGTCTTCGATTACGAAGTTTCCTTTTGCAACGTCAGCAATGATTTCGTTTAAGGCATCAACCAAAGAAGTGGTTTCTTCCTGAGTTAATAAACCAATTTGGCCCAACATTTTAGCGTGTGCAATAGAACCTAAAGCATCGTATTTTGCCAAAACTAAATCTAGTTCACGATCGTTACCAACGGTGAAATGTTCGATTTGTTTATCTGTTGGTATTCCTTTTTCCCAAAGTTTCATAGGTTCTATTTTTTTTTCGCCACGAATTCACGAATTATTTTTTGAAAATCTTTGAATTTAAAATTCGTGAATTCGTGGCGGTTTTTCTTTTCTTATAATTTAAAGAAATCAGTTAGTATTTTGATATACAGGTCGACTCCTTCTTCTATTTCATTTAAAAAAATAAATTCGTCTGCTGAATGCGAACGTAAAGTTTCTCCTGGCCCTAATTTTAAAGACTGACAGCTTAAAACGGATTGATCTGAAAGTGTTGGCGAGCCATAAGTTGTTCTTCCTAAAGCAATTCCGGCTTGTACTAAACCATGCTCAACCGGAATAGACGATGCGTTTAAATGCATTGATCTTGGTGTTACTTCGGCATTTACATTTGCTTTTACTACTTCGAGAATCTCTGCATTTGTATAACGATCTGTTACCCGAATATCTATCACCAAATCACATTCTGAAGGCACTACATTATGTTGTTTTCCGGCACTAATTTGCGTTACGGTCATTTTTACGGGACCTAAAACGTCTGAAATTTTGTCGAATTTATAGTTTTTAAACCATTCCATTACAGGAATTGATTTGTATAATGAATTATCATCGTTTTGATGTGCGGCGTGGCTTGCGGTTCCTTTTACTTTTACATCCAGAACTAACAAACCTTTCTCAGCAACAGCAAGTTGCATTAATGTTGGTTCGCCTACAATGGCGCAATCTAATTCTGGCAAATGTTTTAAAACGCTGTTTAAACCGTTTTTTCCGCTGCTTTCTTCTTCGGCCGAAGCTACGATTACAAGGTTATGAGACAGATTTTGATTCTCATAAAAATAAACAAAAGTGGCTAATAATGAAACCAGACATCCTCCTGCATCGTTGCTTCCTAATCCGAATAATTTACCGTCTTTTTCGATGGCTTTAAACGGATCGTTTGTGTAGGCTTGATTTGGTTTTACAGTATCGTGGTGTGAATTTAGTAAAAGTGTTGGTTTATTTTCGTCGAAATATTTATTGAAAGCCCAAACATTATTATTTTCTCTTTTAAAAGGAATTTCGTTTTGATTGAACCAATTTTCTATTAAAAGTGCCGTTTGATCTTCTTCGCTTGAAAAAGAAGGGGTTTCGATAAGGCTTTTTAATAAATTAATTGCTTCCTGGGTAAGCGTTGCAATATTTTTCATAGTTATGGTTTCTTTGCCGTTATCCCGATAGCTATCGGGACAAAGTCACGAAGTTTTAATTAAATCTGTGACATTTTTAATTTGCGCAAATTTCTTAAATTAAAATTTAAAAGTACTGCGAAGCTCTGTTTTTTTGCCACTAATTGCACTGATTTTCACAAATTATCTTTTTGTCACAGATTTAAAATCAAAATAACTTTTTTATGTACGTCTAAAATTATTTTGTCTTTAAACAGAAAAAATTAGTGTCAATTTATGTAATTCGTAGCAATCTCTCTATAAAGTAATCGTTGTATGCAGAACGTCAGGGTTTTGAAGCATTTTATGATGCCCAATTTTGATTTTCTGAACGCCTCTTGACAAACTATTGAAGCAATTGTCCAGTTTTGGAATCATTCCGGAATGGATAACTTTTTCTTCTTTTAGTTTATTATAAAGTTCTTCATTGATTTGGGTTATTACAGATGAATCGTCTTTTGAATCTTGCAAAACGCCTTGTTTTTCGAAACAATAAGTTAGTGTAACATCAAAAACTTCAGACAATGCGATTGATAGTTCGCTCGCAATAGTATCGGCATTTGTGTTTAGTAATTGTCCGCTTTTATCGTGAGTGATGGCGCAGAAAACGGGAACGATTCCTGTTTCTAATAAAGTGGCTAATAATTTGGTATTAACCTGTTTTACATCGCCTACAAATCCGTAATCGATTGTTGGGTGATTTCGTTTTGTAGATTGAATTAAATTTCCGTCAGCTCCAGAAAAACCAATTGCGTTATTGTCTTTGGCTTGCAATTGCGTTACAATATGTTTGTTGATTTGTCCTGCGTAAATCATCACGACAACATCCAACATTGGCGCATCGGTGATTCGGCGTCCGTCGATCATCTGCGGAACCAAGCCAATACTTTGAGCCATTTTCGTAGCCGATTTTCCTCCACCGTGAACTAAAACTTTATGTCCTTCGATTTTAGAAAAATCGGTTAAGAATTGTTCTAACTCGGTTGGATTATCGATGATGTTTCCGCCAATTTTTATTAAAGTAACTTTTTTCATGAGGTTCAAAGGTTCAGAGAGACAAAGGGACAAAGTTTAGATTCAGTACGTAAAAACCTCTGAACCTTTGCAGCTTTGCGCCTTTGCACCTTCATTTACATTTTTTTAAGAATCTTTTGTAAAACTAATTGTGCCGAATACGTTCTGTTATTCGCCTGCTCGATTACAATTGAATTTTCTCCGTCTAAAACTTCGTCGCTTACAATTACGTTACGACGAACCGGAAGACAGTGCATAAATTTTCCGTTGTTGGTTAATGCCATTTTTTCGGCTGTAACGGTCCAATTTGGATCTGTGTTGGTTACTTTTCCGTAATCATTGAAGTTACTCCAGTTTTTTACGTAAACAAAATCGGCGTTCTCGAAAGCTTTATCCTGATCGTATTCGATTTTACAATCTTTTGTGATTTCAGGGCTTAATTCGTAACCTTCAGGATGTGTGATTACAAAATCCATGTCTTTTTGCATTTGCATCATTTCTACGAATGAATTGGCAACGGCTTGCGGTAAAGCTTTTGGATGCGGCGCCCACGACAAAACTACTTTTGGTTTGTGTTTTGTTTTGTATTCTTCCATTGTAATGGCGTCTGCCAAAGATTGCATTGGATGACGAACAGCGCTTTCCATATTTACGATTGGCACGGTTGCATATTTCAAAAATCCTGAAATAACGGTTTCTTGATAATCTTTTTCTTTGTCTACTAAACCTGCAAAAGCACGGATAGCGATAATATCGCAATACTGAGAAACTACTTCTGCAGCTTCTTTGATGTGTTCTGAAGCGCCAGAATTCATTATTGCTCCGTCTTCGAATTCTAATGTCCAGCCTTCGTTGGTAAAATTCATTACCATAACGTTCATTCCTAAGTTTATCGCGGCTTTTTGAGTACTCAAACGCGTTCTTAAACTTGGGTTGAAGAATAACATTCCTAAGGTTTTATTTTTACCTAATTTTTGATTTTTAAGTGGATTCTTTTTGATTTTTAATGCACTTTTTACCCATTTTGATAATGAGTCGATGTCTTTTATTGAAATATAATTCATGCCTTTTTTTTTGAGTTTGTTTTTTTTCGCCACGAATTCACGAATTAGTTTTGATAATCTTTGAATATTAATTCGTGAATTCGTGGCTATATAAACTATTAAATAATCTTGGTAAAAGGAATTTCGCCTTTTAAAGCCTTTAAAATAAAATTATCATTTAATCCGTTGACGATCCAGGTTTCGATGTTGGCTGCTTTTGCAATTGCGGCTGCTTCTATTTTAGACAGCATTCCACCTGTTCCGTGTGATGATTTTGATTCGCCGATTTCTTTTTCCAATGTTTTTAAATCATTTACTAATTTAATCGTTTCAGGATTTACATCGTGAATAGAATCTTTAGTATAAATTCCGTTCGTATTGGTGGCAATAATCAGAATATCAACATTTAAGAGAACTGCGGTTAAAGCTGCTAATTTATCGTTATCTCCAAACCGAATCTCATCTGTGGCAACGGTATCATTTTCATTAATAATCGGGATGTAATTGTTCTCAACCAAAACGTTTATTGTGTTGACAATATTTACTTTTGACTGGTCTTTTTCAAAATCTGAATAAGACAATAAACATTGTGATGTCAATAAACCTAAATCACTGAAATTTTCGTGAAAAATACGCATTAAATGTGGCTGACCAATTGAAGCTAAAGCTTGTTTTAATGCAATTTCTTTGCCTTTGCTTTCTAGTTTTACGAATTGTTTAGCGGCTGCAATGGCTCCGGAACTTACAATTACAAATTCGTAATCTTTGTTTAGAGCAGCAATTTGCATACCTATATCTTCGATCTTTCCCCGCGAAATATGATTGGTTTCTTTGGTTAAAGTATTACTTCCTATTTTTAATAAAATCCTTTTTTTTGACATGCTGTATTTTTTTTACCGCAAAGGGCGCAAGGTTTTTTATTCTGTTTGTGCTTACAAACGCTATCCCGAAGCCTCGGGACGCAAAGCTTTGTCTACAATTAAATTGCAATTATCTAATTGACAAATTATCTCAATTACCTAATTTGCCCTTCTCCGTAAACGTACCATTTGTTTGTTACCAAATGTTGCAAACCAATTGGTCCTCTTTGGTGCAATTTATCGGTGCTTATCGCTAATTCTCCTCCTAAACCAAATTGTCCTCCGTCTGTGAAACGGGTTGAGGCATTTTGGTAAACTGCGGCTGTATCAACGGCATCCATAAATTCTTGAGCTGCTTTATCGTCTCTGGTAATAATTACTGCCGAATGTCCGCCACAATATTTATTTATTTTTTCGATCGCATTTTCTTCAGAATCAATGGTACCGATTACGATTTTATAATCTAAAAACTCTTCGTACCAGATATCTTCGTTCTGAAGTGTTTCTGTGTCTTCAAAGCTTTTTAAAGATTCATCAACGATTACTTCAACATTAGATTCTTTTAAAGTCTCGATTAAAATAGCTGTAAAACCTTCAAAATTTGGCAATTTAGAATCTATTAAAACCTTATCAACTGCATTACAAGCCGAGATTTTAGAAGTTTTAGCATTCAAAATTATTTTTAAAGCCAAATCTGTATCTGCTTTTTCATGAACGTAAACAAAATTGTTTCCGCGTCCACTTACAATAACCGGACAAGTGGCGTGGGCTTTTACAAACTCAATTAATTTTTCTCCTCCTCTCGGAACTATTAAATCTACTTTTTGAGTTGGTTTTTCTAAAAAAGCTTGTGTTTCTGCACGATTATAATTGAGATATTCTACCCAATCTTTCGAAACTCTATTTTCTTCTAAAGCCTGATGCCATAAATCAACAATTTTCAGGTTTGATTTTAAAGCTTCTTTTCCTCCTTTTAATAAAATCTTATTTCCGGATTTAAAGGCAATTCCTCCTGCTTCGATTGTAACATCTGGGCGAGATTCATAAATGATTAAAATCGTACCAAAAGCGGCTGTTTTATTTATGACTTTTATTCCATTATCATGAACAAAATGAAAACGCTCTACTCCAACCGGATCTTCCTGAGAAGCTAATTGGTTTAAGGACAAAATCATCTCGTCGACTTTTTTATCATCTACTTTTAGGCGTTCTTCCATTGCTAAATCTGAGCCGTCGTAAGCGAGTAAATCTTCCTGATTAGTCAAGATAATCTGACTCCGCTCCTGCTCAACTAGCTTTGCCATAGAGCGCAAAACCAGATTGCGTTTTTCAATTGATAATGGATTCATTTTTTTGGTTTAATTGGTTAGTTGGTTTAATCGTTTAACTGGTTAATCGTTAATTTGCTTAACCATTAATTTGTTTAATCGATTAACCAGTTAAACGATTAAACAAATTACATTATAACTCTTCTAAACTTTCTTTTAAAGCTACGATAAAAGTATCAATATCAGCTTTTTTCACTGTCAATGGTGGCAAAATTCTTAATAGATTTTTGTTGTTTGCACTTCCTGTAAAAATGTGTTTTTCGATGATTAGTTTTTTTCTTAAAGCTGCTACATCAAAATCAAATTCTACTCCAAGCATTAAACCTTTTCCTTTTACTTGTTTGATTCCCGGAACTTCTTTGATTTTTTCTAAGAAATATTCGTAAACTTCGTTTACATTTTTCTGTAAATCTAGCTTTTCAATTACATCCAAAACCGCAATTCCTGCTGCACAAGATAAATGGCTTCCGCCGAAAGTAGTTCCTAATAATCCGAAACTTGCTTCAAATTTTGGAGAGATTAAAATAGCTCCAACCGGAAATCCGTTCCCCATTCCTTTTGCAACTGAAATAATATCAGCGTTGATTCCGTGATGTTGAAACGCGAAGAATTTTCCGCTTCTTCCGTATCCTGATTGAACTTCATCTAAAATTAAAACAACATCATGTTTTTTACACGCTTTTTCTAAAGCCTGAAAAAACTCTGTTGTTCCTTGGTCTAAACCTCCAACTCCTTGAATTCCTTCGATAATTACTGCTGTAACATCTCCTTTTTCAAGTTCTGCTTCAACTAATTCGATTTGATTTAGAGGTAAAAAAGTAACTTCTTGTTGCGCATTAATTGGCGCTACAATTTTTTTGTTATCTGTAACGGCAACGGCTGCAGAAGTTCTTCCGTGGAAAGAATTATCAAAAGCTACAACTCTTGATTTTCCGTTATGGAAAGAAGCTAATTTTAAAGCATTTTCATTTGCTTCAGCTCCAGAACTGCATAAAAACAATTCGTAATCTTCTAATCCTGAAAGTTTTCCTAATTTCTGCGCCAATTCTACCTGCAAAGGATTCTGAATCGCATTCGAATAAAATCCTAAATGATCTAATTGATTCTTTAGTTTTTCTACATAATCAGGTTGCGTATGACCAATTGAGATTACACCATGTCCGCTATATAAGTCTAAATATTCCACTCCGTTATTGTCTGTAATTGTGCAATCTAGGGCTTTTACAGGAGTTATATCATAAAGTGGGTATACGTTAAATAAATTCATGTCTTTTTGTTTTTTTTGTTTCAGGTTTCATGTTTCAAGTTATATAGAGAACGTGAAACTTTAAACTTGAAACTATTGTTAAGCTTCATATTTCAGGTTTCAAGTTATGCACAGAACGTGAAACTTGAAACTTCAAACCTGAAACAAATTTTTCTAAAATCCGCTTGGTTTCAAATGTAAACCTGTGGTTTCTTCTAATCCGAACATTAAATTCATGTTTTGAATCGCTTGTCCTGAAGCACCTTTGGTTAAGTTATCAATGATTGAAGTGATTAAAATCCGGTTTCCTTTTTTCAATAAACTAATAATACATTTGTTGGTTTGAACGACTTGTTTCATATTGATGTTTGTCGTTGTAACGGTTACAAAAGGTTCGTTTTTATAGAAATCTTGGTATTTTGCTACTAAATCTTCTAAGCTTTCTTCAGAAGTTGTGTATAATGTCGCAAAAATTCCTCTTGTAAAATCTCCTCTATTCGGAACAAAAATTAACTCATCTGAATAATCTGCTTGCAATTGATTCACACTTTGGTTGATTTCTCCCAAATGTTGGTGTTCAAAAGCTTTATAATGCGACATATTATTGTTTCTCCAACTAAAGTGCGAAGTTTCAGCAAGACTTACTCCTGCTCCTGTACTTCCTGTTGTTGCATTAATATGAACGTCATCTTTAAGAAGATTATTTTTTGCTAATGGCAACAAAGCCAATTGAATCGCCGTAGCAAAACAACCTGGATTTGCAATAAAATTTGCTTTTTTAATTGCCGCTTTATTTAATTCAGGCAATCCGTAAACGAATTCTTTTCCGTCAAAATTAGCGTCTTTCGTTAATCTGAAATCATTTCCTAAGTCGATGATTTTAGTGTGACCAGCGAATTTATTTTCTTGTAAAAATGAAATCGATTTACCGTGACCCAGACATAAAAAAACAACATTTACGTCAGGATTTACAACATCAGTAAAATTCATTTCAATATCTCCCATCAAATCATGGTGCGCCACAGAAAGTGGTTTTCCAGCATTTGTCGTACTGTAAACAAAATCGATGTTTACATTGGGGTGATACATCAATATTCTGATAAGTTCTCCGGCCGTGTAACCTGAACCACCAATTATTCCGACATTAATCATGATCTAAATGATTTACAGATGAAAATATGTTTTGTGCATTTCCTAAAATCTTAATAAACCCTTTTGCATCGTCTGATGTCCATGCATTGTTCATTTCTCCGTATTGACCAAATCCTGTATTCATTAAATCATTATCTGATTCAATTCCGTCAAGCGAAAAATGATATGGTTTTAAAGAAACGGTTACAACACCATTTACTGTTTTTTGTGTGTCTTGCAAGAATGTTTCGATGTTTCTCATTACCGGATCTAAAAACTGACCTTCGTGAAATAACATTCCGTACCAGTTTCCTAATTGTTCTTTCCAGTATTGTTGCCATTTACCAAGAGTATGTTTCTCTAATAAATGGTGTGCTTTTATGATGATTAATGGCGCAGCAGCTTCAAAACCAACTCTTCCTTTAATACCAATAATAGTATCACCTACGTGAATATCTCTACCAATCGCAAAGGCATTTGCCAATTTTTCAAGGGCTACAATATTGTTTGATGGTTTGTCAAACTGACCATTTAAACCCACTAATTCTCCTTGTTCAAAATGCAATCTTACTTTTTCTTCTTCTTCTTTTTTCAATTGCGAAGGGTAAGCGTCACTTGGTAAGGGCTGGCTTGAAGTTAACGTTTCTTTTCCTCCAACACTTGTTCCCCAAAGTCCTTTATTGATCGAATATTGTGCTTTTTCCCAAGAATAATGAACTCCGTTTTTAGCCAAATAATCTACTTCTTCTTGTCTTGAAAGTTTTAAATCTCTAATTGGAGTAATAATTTCAATTTCAGGAGCAATGGTTTGGAAAATTAAATCGAAACGAATCTGATCATTTCCTGCACCTGTACTTCCGTGTGCGATCGCGCTTGCTCCTACTTTTTTAGCATATTTAATGGCTTCAATTGCCTGAAAAACACGTTCTGCACTTACTGATAATGGATATGTATTGTTTTTTAATACGTTTCCAAAAATCAAATATTTTATAGCTTTATCATAATATTTATCAACGATTGTTAGATTGGCGTGTTGTGCGCTTCCTAATTCGTAGGCTCTTTTTTCGATTGCTGATAATTCTTCAGCATCAAATCCTCCTGTATCTACAAGTACGGTGTGAACTTCGTATCCTTTTTCATTTTTTAAATATTTCAAACAATACGAGGTATCTAATCCTCCACTATAAGCTAATACAACTTTTTTCATTTTTTATAATTTAGGCTAATACTTTCGTATGTAGCAAGTTTGAGATTTCTTTTTAATTTATATTCTTAAGATAAAAAGCCAAAAGACATTATTTTATTTAAGAATAAAGCTTGTTTTATTTTCTTTAATCTTTTTAAGACAGCTTCGTTAAAAGGATGTCTTGGCGGATTTTTTTGCTTTTCTTTAGGATCATACAACATTCCGGTACAAAGGCACATTTTGTTTTCTTTGCTTTTTAGAATTTCGTAATTGGTACAGGTTTTACATCCTGACCAAAAACTTGGATCTGTTGTAAGTTCAGAGAAAGGCACTGGTTTATATCCCAGGTCAGAGTTGATTTTCATTACAGCCAAACCGGTTGTAATACCAAATATCTTAGCGTCCGGATATCTTTCTAAAGAATAATCAAACACTTTTGACTTGATCTTTTTCGCCAATCCTAAACTTCTGTAATCCGGATGTACAATTAAGCCGGAATGGGCCACGAATTTTCCGTGTTGCCAACTTTCGATATAACAAAAACCTGCAAATTTTCCGTCTGCCAGAGCAATCATCGCATCACCATTCGACATTTTTTTCTGAATGTATTCAGGAGTTCTTTTAGCAATCCCTGTACCTCTTAACAAGGCAGATGATTCTATTGTATCGCAAATTTCCTGTGCGAATTTGAAGTGTTCTTCCTGAGTAACAACAATAGAGATTTTCATTTCAATAGTTGAAGTTAGAGTTAAAAATTAAAACGTATTGTTTAGTTTGAAAAGAAGAAATCAATCCAATAAAAATAGACAAAATAGAAGTAACATTCTCAAAATCAAAAGTTTGATTAAGAAAATTTAAAATACAATATATACTTTTAGGATATGTTTGTCCAATGGACAAATTTTGTGATTTCAAAATGAAAAATGAATATAAATAAATACGCGGCGAAAAACTCTGTGAATACTATAGAGATAGT
Source organism: [Flexibacter] sp. ATCC 35103 (assembly GCF_001975985.1). GTDB lineage: Bacteria > Bacteroidota > Bacteroidia > Flavobacteriales > Flavobacteriaceae > Flavobacterium. Next base: position 448,619 of record NZ_MTQF01000001.1, read on the forward strand.
ATCCGTACTTCGGGAGAAGTAGCAGGTGAGTTTGTCCGTGACAAAGAAGTTATATGTAAACTTATTTTATTCATTGGTGCAAAAGTACACTATTTTTTTATTTTCAAAACAAAAAATTAAAATTCTAACATTTTTTTAATGTTATGTTATTTTTGCGAGACTCTATCCCGAAGCTTCGGGACTAAGATAGTAAGGTTCTGAGTTTATTTTCTAAATCTAAAAAGAAAACCCGATAGTTACTAAAAACTATCGGGTTTTAAAAACTTTATAATATTGTATTTCTATTTTTTAGTAAACGGAATTGTTTCTCCACTACCTAAAATAATCATATCAAAACCGGTTTTAGCCTCATTATACTTAAATTTTAACCCGGCAGTTTTAGATTCAAAAGTATCTTTTTCGTTTTCAACAGGACTTACAGTGAATTTAGGAAAGTTTGTAATTTCAACATTTAAAGTGCTGTTTTTTTCCGTTACATCAATTTTCAGAGGCGCTCTTGAAGTTGAATATGCACCTAAATAGCTATCCAAAACCACATCCTTCTCTATGTTACCGTTTCCCGCTGTCCACAAGTTATTAGCATCATTGTTGTCTGGAAAAATATGATCCGGATCAAGTGTTATACTTTCGATTTCTTCGGTAGAATTATGTTTGAAAGTCCACACCGTATTGCGTTGCCAGATTTCTACAGGCAATTTAACTCTTGTAACTTTTCCGCTTTTTGTTTTTACATCTAAAATAACCGGCATTGGCATTTTATCGAAATTTTCAACTGTAATGGCAACTCCTTTCGAAGGATCATTTTTTATATATTTAATTGAATTTATCCCCTGATCAAAACGCCAGTTGTTTACATACCAGCTTCTCCAGAACCAGCTTAAATCTTCACCTGCAACATTTTCCATAGATCTGAAAAAGTCATCCGGCTGCGGATGTTTGTATGCCCAACGTTCGATATAAGTACGGAAAGCAATATCAAAACGCTCTTTTCCTAATATTTGTTCTCTTAAAATTACCAAACCAGAACTTGGCTTAAAGTAACAAAGCATACCAATATTCGCTTCCTTCATATTATCAGGCGAACTCATTATAGTTTCTAAAGAAGGTCTTGTAAATGACTCTGCTGCTTTGTGTAAATCTGTTGGAGCTTCGGCATATTCTCCTTTATTAAACTCAGTAGTACTCAATGAATTAATAAAAGTATTAAAACCTTCATCCATCCAGCCAAACAATCTTTCGTTTGAACCCACAATCATAGGGAACCAGATATGACCAAATTCATGATCTGTAACTCCCCATAAATCTTGTCCTTTTGAATCCCAGCTGCAAAAAACGATTCCGGGATATTCCATTCCGCCTTCATTTCCTGCTACATTTGTCGCTGCAGGATAAGGATATTCAAACCATGTTTTAGAGTAATGTTCGATTGCTGCCTTAACATATTCTGTAGAACGTCCATAAGCTGCTTCTCCAGCACTTTCTACAGGATAAGCAGATAAAGCCAATGATTTTTTACCACTTGGCAAATTGATTTTTGCTCCGTCTAAAACGAAAGCAGCAGATGATGCCCAAGAGAAATCACGCGCATTTTTTATTTGATAATGCCATGTTTTTTCTGCTGCAGCATTTGTATTTGCAGTTGCATTAACTTCTTCGGCAGAACGAATCGTTACTGTTTTATCGCTTTGACCAGCTTCTTTATAACGCTTAAATACTTCAGCAGGCAATACTTCGGCACCATTTATTAACTCTCCTGAACCTACAACGTAATGATTTGCAGGAACTGTCAGCTTTACATCAAAATTACCATATTCTAAATAAAACTCAGAAGCACCTAAATACGGATGTGTATTCCAGCCTCTTACATCATCATAAACACACATACGCGGATACCATTGTGCTATGGTGAAAATTTTACCGTTTTTAGTTTCTAAAACTCCCATTCTGTCTGATCCTTCAAAAGGAGCAATAAATGAAAATTCGATTTTAATTTTTACAGCCCCGCCTTTTGATGCTAATTCTTCAGGAAGAAATATCTGCATTCTGGTATCTGTAATTACAAATTTTGCCTCAACTTCGGTTTTTTTCTTTCCAACAGAAATTACTTTAACTGATTTGATTTTATTTCCACCATCAAAAACCTGTCCCTGAGCACCGTTACGACTTCCTGTTAAAGGTACAACAGCATTTCCTCGTGAATCTTCTTTAAATAAATTCTGATCTAAATTCAACCATACAAAACCTAATTTATCAGGACTATTATTCGTATAAGTGATCTCATCTGTACCAATAATCTCGTTTGTAGCAGCATTTAATTTTGCCGTTATCACATAATCTGCTCTGTTTTGCCAGTACTCAACTCCGGGCTGACCACTCGCAGAACGGGTTGATGTTCCGTTTTTTGTGTAAAAATGCGGTGCAAATGCATCGTGATAACTATAATTATTAACTGGATTTACTGCTGTTGTTGCAGGCTTTTGTTGCGCCCAAACAGAAGAAACTCCAACAAACAAAGCCAGGGTTAATAAGGCTCTTGAAGATTGTATTTTCATATTTTTTAGCTGTTTATGTAGCAAATTAAGGAAAAAAAAAGCTATTTAAAGGAAAAACAGGAATCATAAATTTAATTTTAGCAAAATTTTACCAAAAAATAATTTAAAGGATTTTCTTAAAAAAATAAAATTTATAAAATATATTTACATCACTATTAAGATTCATTCATTTCAATATTAAAATACTTTGAATACAACTATTTCAAATTCAACATTAAGCGCATCTATAAAACATTCAGGAGCCGAATTATATTCTTTAAAAGATAATAAAAACAAAGAATACATTTGGGAAGGAAATCCGGATTTCTGGGGAAAACATTCTCCTGTCCTTTTTCCAATTGTAGGCACATTAAAAAATAATACTTATAGCATTAACGGAAAAGAATATCAATTGCCAAGGCATGGTTTTGCTCGTGATATGGAATTTCAATTAATCGACAAAACTCAAAACAAAGCTGTTTTTTCATTAAAATCTGATGCTGAAACCTTAAAAAAATATCCTTTTGAATTTGAATTACAACTTATTTATACCCTTAATGATGCTTCATTAGATATCGAATATAAAGTAATTAATAATGGTGAGAGTAAAATGCCATTTTCGATTGGAGCGCATCCGGCAATAGCTTTACCTGAAAATTTCGAAAGTTATTCTTTTGAATTTGAAAAGGAAGAAGCTTTAAAATATTACCTTTTAGAGAACGATTTGATTTCTAACGAAACTAAAATTTTAGAAACAACTAATAATCTTATTCCTTTAAACTACAAATTATTCGAAAATGACGCTTTGATTTTTAAAACCCTAAACTCGAATTCATTGACAATCCTTGAAAACTCTTCTCCTTATATAAAAGTAGATTTTGAAGATTTTCCCAGTTTAGGAATCTGGACAAAAGAACAAGCGCCATTTGTTTGCATTGAGCCTTGGTTAGGATACTCAGACACTGCCGAAAATTCAGGAGATTTATTTGAAAAAGAAGGAATTTTAGTTTTAGATGCAGACCAGACATTTAATTCAAAATTTAGTATAAAAATATTATAATTAAGAAAATGCTAGAATTTAATTTTACTCCATTTCCTCTAATAGAAACAGAACGTTTGCTTTTAAGAAGAATAACAAACGACGATGTAAATGAAGTTTTCGAATTGCGGTCGAATCCTGAAACCATGAAATACATCCCGAGGCCATTAGTAAAAAACAATGAAGATGCATTGGAACATATTGCTATGATTGAAGATAAAATCGTAACAAATGTGGGGATCAACTGGGGAATAACTTTAAAGGATAACCCAAAACTTCTTGGGATTATTGGATATTACAGAATGCAACCTGAAAATTATCGTGCCGAAATTGGCTATATGCTTTTGCCGGAATTTCACGGAAAAGGAATTATTCCCGAAGCTGTTAATCGATTAATTACGTATGGTTTTGAAGATTTAAAACTACATTCGATAGAAGCCGTAATTGACCCAGAGAATTACGCTTCTGAAAAAGTATTGCAAAAATGTGGTTTCGTTAAAGAAGCGCATCTAAAAGAATCTGATTTTTATGAAGGCCGCTTTTTAGATAAGGTAATTTACTCATTATTAGAACCTAAGTAATTCGTTCTTATCATTAGAAAAAACATTCCTGTTAAATTAAAGCATTTTGATAATAGTAATTAATGGTTTGCGTTATATTTGCACGCAAAATAAGTAATAGAGTCTTATTTTAATACCACATAATCCTATTTTTTTATGAAAAAATATTTAATCCTGTTTGTTGTTTTCTTTTCCATTCAATCTCAAAGCCAGACATTTATTAAGTTCAATGCCGCAACTGCTTTACTTGCAATACCTAATGTTGGTATCGAAACGAGTATTGGCAAAAATTTTACTTTTAGTGTTGATGTAATGGCTTCTTTTTGGGAATCTTTTAATGGACATAGCCCAATGAAATTTTACACATTGACTCCTGAACTGCGTTACCATTTTAAAGAAAATTTTAACGGATTTTATGTAGGTGGTCATGCTGGTCCGGACATTTACGAAATACAAAAATGGAATTACTGGGACTCTAATAAATATGAACATGGTTTTGGTTACCGTCTGGGAGTTACAGTTGGATATAACCTTAAATTGAACGATAAATTTTTATTGGACTTTTTTGCAGGAGCTGGCTGGCACCAAGGTTTTTATCATGGTTATTACAATGACGGAACTCCGGGAAGATATGAAAAAGCGCCAAACTGGAACAAGAGTGGAGAATGGCTTCCATACCGCGGAGGTGTTATGATCTCTTATAAATTGTAGTTAATTAGAGAATTTAGGTAAAGATTTTACATATAAATCCTCTACTTTTTTACGCGCCCAATCAGTTTTTCTTAGAAAAGTTAAGCTTGATTTTACACTTGGATTTGACATAAAACACTTTATCGGAATTAATTCTGCCAAAGTATCAAAACCGTAATGATTTACAAGTGCTTCTACTATTTTTTGAAGTGTAAGTCCATGTAAGGGATCTTTTGATTGATTTTGCATTTTATGATTTTAAGATAATATTAAAAAGACCGTGCCTGAAAAAGTACGGTCTTTTCTTTTTTACAAAATTACTAAATTGAAATGTAAATCAATCTACAACTATTTTAGAATATAAATTTAAATCCAAATGAAAGTGGAGAAGTTAAATTTGGATTACTTCCGCCTAAAGCACCATTATAAAATGATTCAACATTTGCTACATGTGCCAATCCAAAATTGGTAACTGTCGTTTTTTCTCCGTTTTTAGGATCCAGTGTTGTTGAAGTAAAGTTCGCTAAATCATAAGAAAACTCAACAGAGAAATTCTTTGTAACAAAATAATCAAATCCTCCAGAAAGTGATAAGCCAATTTGATTCACTTTTAAGTCACTTTCTTTTTCTTTTCCTGTTATAATTGGCGCAGCTAATTGACCAAAGAAATATAACGAACCAGCAACATTCCAATATTTTCTTGCTAAAGGCTCAATAACAATTAAATCTGTCTTTGCTGCAGTTCCTGCTTTTGAATCAGATTTGATATTTATAAGACCAAACCCGGCACCAACAGCTACAGATGGAGTTACAAATGTTCCTACAATTGGCAATACAGATAAACTTGTATTCTTTACATCTGCAGTTTTAGTTTGTTGATATCCAAATTGCGAAGTTGCAAACCAGGCTCCCTTTAAACCCTGAGTAGTCTCTTGTGCTTTTGCTGTTAAACCTATTAATACAAAACTGGCAAGTGTTAAAATTTTTTTCATGATTAAAGTTTATTTTTAAATTATTTAACAAACTTACCGGTAAGCTTTATCTTCAAAAATGATTAAAATCATAGATTAAAAAAAATCTTTAGTTATCTTTGATAGCACCAAAGTTTTCAATTTTGTTTACATTTGCATTATGTTAAAAACAGTCAATATACTTAATAAAAGAGCTCGATTTGATTATGAGATAATCGATACGTATACTGCCGGAATTGTTTTATCCGGTACAGAAATTAAATCGATACGATTAGGGAAAGCTAATATCACAGAAAGTTTTTGCGAATTCAGTAATCTTGAACTGTTCGCAATTAATACTTACGTCGAAGAATATACGTTTGGAAACCAGTTCAACCATAAATCACGAAGCGAAAGAAAATTGCTTCTGAATAAAAAGGAATTAAAAAGCCTTCATAAAAGTGTTCAGGCAAAAGGACTTACTATTGTTCCTTTAAAATTATTCACCAATGAAAAAGGACTTGCAAAATTGCAAATAGGACTTTGTAAAGGAAAGAAAAATTACGACAAACGTGAATCTCTTAAGGAACAAGACACGAAACGCGACTTAGACCGAATAAAAAAAGCTTATAATTAAAGTTATTTAGCAAACTGAAGTATTTCCTTACTTTTTATACGTATTTTTACTACAATAATTTTAAAAATTGTAACATGAAAAAATACTTAACTTTATTAATAACTGTTTTAATCTTCTCAGGTTGTGGCACCAATACTTCTATTGTAAATAGTTGGAGAGATCCAAAAATAACAGTCGCTCAGGAAAATTTCAAAAAAGTTTTAGTAGTAGCATTAGTAAAAGACGAAGCTTCCAGAAGAGTAACTGAAAACAGAATCGCTGCCAGTAATGAGATATTCAAAACTTCTTACCAATACCTAAACGAAACAACTAAAAATCTCACACAAGAGCAAAAATTAAAAATATTGCAGGATGAGAATTTTGACGGAGTTATTACCTTGCGTTTAGTGAGCACAGAAAAAGAAACCAATTATGTCCCGGGAAGTTATACAGGAATGTATTATGGTGGATTTGATGGCTTATATACCGGAATGTATGGTTATGGTTTTGGAAATTGGTACGGCATGTATTCTCCTAACTTTTATGATCCGGGATATTATCAGGAAACTACATCTTATATGGTAGAAACAAATGTTTTTTCATTAAAAGAAAACAAACTAATCTGGACAGGAACTACAAAATCGGATTATGTTACAGATTTAGGCCAAACTGTTGATGCTATTATGCAAACAGTTGTAAAAGAAATGAGAAAGGACGGATCACTTCCTCCTAAATAAAAAGAATTACTAAAAGCAATAGTTATCTATTGCTTTTTTAATTCAGATAAAAATGACTAAATTTGTCAAGACAATATAATTCATAAAAAAATGAAAACACTTCTTAAAAACGCGAGAGAACAAAAAGGATTAAAGACTCGGGAAGTGGCACAAATACTTGGTATTGATCAGGCTTTGATAAGTAAATTTGAATCAGGAACGAGAAAACCTACTAAAGATCAAATTTCTAAACTTGCTCAGCTTTTAGAAATTGATTATGAAACTTTAATGATCGCGTGGCTTAAAGAAAAAATTCTATATGAAATTGGAGATGATGAATTTGCTTTAAAAGCTTTAATACTAGCCGAGCAAGAAATAAAATATAATAAAACAGTTTCGAAATTAAAGATTTCCAATACTTTCGAAAAACTTTTAAAAGAGATCGATCTTTTAAAAGAAAAACTAGATAGTTATCGTAAATATGATAGTTTTAGAATCACTCAGGCATTAGAGTTAGAATACACTTTTGAAAGTAATCGTATTGAAGGCAATACAATGACACTTCGCGAAACAGATATGGTCATTAATGAAGGTTTGACTATTTCGGGAAAAAGTATGCGCGAACATTTAGAAGCTATTAATCATCAAGAAGCGATTGGTTTTATAAAAGATTTGATGCAAAGAAATGTTTCACTAAACGAACGTGATCTTTTATCCATTCACAATTTAATTTTACGCGGAATAATTCCTGAAGATGCAGGACGTTATAGAAAAGTCCAGGTTATGATACAAGGAAGTACACATATGCCGCCACAACCTTTTATGATTGCAAAAGAAATGGAAGATTATTTTATTTGGTACGAAATCAACAAGAACAAATTACATCCAATAATCCTTGCTGCCGAAATGCATGAGAGATTAATCACAATTCATCCTTTTATTGATGGAAACGGGCGAACTTCTCGTCTTGTCATGAATTTAATTCTATTACAAAAAGGTTACATCATTGCAAATATAAAAGGAGATTATGATAGTCGTATCCAATACTATCAAACTCTTGAAACTGCTCAAACCAAGAATAACAAAGAAGACTTTTTACTCTTTGTTGCTCAAATTGAAAAAGAAAATCTAGAACGATATATTAGTATTATTGGCCTGAGTTGTCCTGAAAAAGGTT
>NZ_MTQF01000001.1:456942-997585 GCF_001975985.1 [Flexibacter] sp. ATCC 35103
AACTTTTTTCAGGACGAGACAGCCAATAAAAAAGCCCAACTGAGTTGGGCTTTTTTATTAATTTTTATCTTCTAATAAAGGAACAAATCGAAATTCTCCAAACTCATGTTTCTCAAATTGCGTTTCGTTTTTACGAATTAATAAAGTCATAATCTGTACATCTTCTCCTAACGGAATAACAAGCCTTCCTCCTATTTTTAACTGTGCCATTAAAGGCTGAGGAATAAATGGCGCGCCTGCAGTAACAATTATACTATCAAACGGTGCGTAACTTGGTAATCCTTTATAACCATCACCAAAAGACAAATGTTTAGGGCGAATATTTAATTTAGGAAACAAATTTGAAGTTGTTTTAAATAACTCGTTTTGTCTTTCTACGCTAAAAACTTTAGCGCCAAGCATACACAAAACAGCAGTTTGGTAACCAGAACCGGTACCAATTTCTAAAATTTTGTGTTCTTTTTTTACTTCTAATAATTGCGATTGAAAAGCAACGGTATAAGGTTGTGATATCGTTTGCCCTGCTCCTATAGGAAATGCCTTATCCTGATAAGCATAATCTTCAAAACTGGAATTCAAAAAAAGGTGTCTTGGGATTTTTTTTATCGCATCCAAAACTGCTCTGTCAGTAATACCTTTTTGCTCTAAAGTGCTTACTAATTGATTACGAAGTCCTTGATGTTTGGCAGTATCTTTCAAAATGGGTAGGTTTTATTTTTGCAAAAATAAGAAAGTAAATAGTAAATCAAATATTGATTTTTAATTATTAAATCGCTAAATCTTTACTACATTCATTTTCACGTTCGACAAATAAATTATATTTTTGTTTAAAATACATTCTCATGTTAAAAGTAGGAGTTTTAGGTGCTGGTCATCTTGGTAAAATACATTTACGCTTATTACAACAATCTGACCAATACGAATTAGTTGGATTTTACGACGAAAATCAAGAAAATGCCGAAAGAATATCAAAAGAATTTGGCTATAAAAACTTCAGTACTATTGCAAAATTAATCCACGCTGTGGATGTAATCGATATTGTAACTCCTACGCTCTCGCACTATAAATGTGCTAAGGTAGCCATAAAATCAGGAAAACATATCTTTATAGAAAAACCAATTGCCAATACGGTTCAGGAAGCTGAAGAAATTATTGCTTTAGCAAAAGAATATAACGTAAAAGGTCAGGTTGGTCATGTTGAGCGCTTTAATCCGGCGTTTATTGCTACAAAAAACATGATCGAAAATCCAATGTTTATAGAAACACATCGTCTGGCTGAATTTAATCCGCGTGGGACAGATGTACCTGTAGTTTTAGATTTAATGATTCATGATATTGATGCTATTTTAAGTGTTGTACATTCAAAAGTAAAAGATATTCACGCAAGTGGTGTTTCTGTAATTAGCGACACGCCTGATATTGCCAATGCCCGAATTGAATTCGAAAACGGATGTGTAGCTAATTTAACAGCAAGCAGAATTTCGATGAAAAACATGCGAAAAACACGTTTCTTTCAAAAAGACGCCTATATTTCAGTTGACTTTCTAGAGAAAAAATGCGAAGTAGTCCGTATGAAAGATGCACCGGAAACTCCCGGAGATTTTGATATGATTTTGCAAAATGCCGAAGGCGTAAAAAAACAAATCTACTTTACAAATCCTGATGTTGAGCAAAACAATGCAATTCTGGATGAGTTAGAATCATTTGCAAATGCAATAAAAACAGATACGACTCCAGTAGTAACTCTTGAACAAGCTACAGATGCCTTAAGAGTAGCATATCAAATTATTGATTGTTTCGATAAATAAACAAAAAAATAAACTCATTATTTTTAAGGTTTAAAGCGTACTTCAAAGGTGCTTTAAACCTTAACTTTTAATTCAAATACCATAATTAAATGAAAACTATAGCTGTAATTGGTGCAGGAACAATGGGTAACGGAATTGCCCATACATTTGCACAAAGTGGTTTTACTGTAAAACTGATTGATGTTTCTGAGAAATCATTAGACAAAGGCATGGCAACTATTGCCGCAAACCTCGACCGAATGTTGTCTAAAGGAACCATTACTCAGGAAGAAGTTTCAAAAACGATCACCAATATTATTACGTATACTGATATTAAGGATGGTGTTGTTGGCGTTGATTTAGTCGTTGAAGCTGCAACAGAAAATGTTGAACTAAAACTGAATATTTTCAAACAATTAAACGAAGCCTGTTCTCACAATACAATTTTAGCAACCAATACTTCTTCTATCTCAATAACTCAAATTGGAGCTGTTGTTTCTCATCCTGAGCGTGTTATTGGCATGCACTTTATGAATCCGGTGCCAATTATGAAATTAGTAGAAATTATTCGCGGCTATAATACCAGCGATGAAGTTACTAAAATCATCATGGATTTATCTGAAAAATTAGGAAAAACTCCTGTTGAAGTAAATGATTATCCGGGCTTTGTAGCAAATAGAATTTTAATGCCTATGCTAAATGAAGCAATTGAAACGTTATATAATAAAGTAGCCGGTGTTTATGAAATTGATACCGTAATGAAATTAGGAATGGGACACCCAATGGGACCGCTTCAATTAGCTGATTTTATTGGACTTGATGTTTGCCTTGCTATTTTGAATGTTATGTACGAAGGATTTAAAAACCCTAAATATGCTCCTTGCCCATTATTAGTAAATATGGTTAGAGCCGGAAAATTAGGCGTAAAATCCGGAGAAGGTTTTTATGATTACAGTGAAAGTAAAAAAGCAGAGAAAATCTCTAAACAGTTTATTCTTTCATAAAAAAGAAATACCATGTCGATACAATCGAATTTAAATATTATCAAATCATCTTTACCAGAACATGTAACTCTGGTTGCGGTTTCTAAAACCAAACCAGTTCACGATTTGATGGAAGCCTACGAAGCCGGTCAGCGTATCTTTGGAGAAAACAAAATCCAGGAAATGACTGATAAATGGGAGGAAATGCCAAAAGACATTCAATGGCATATGATTGGTCATGTGCAAACGAATAAAGTCAAATTTATGGCCCCTTTTGTGAGCTTAATTCATGGCGTAGATAGTTTGAAATTATTGCAGGAGATTAATAAACAAGCTTTAAAAAACAATAGAATTATTGATTGTTTGCTTCAAATATACATTGCCGAAGAAGAAAGTAAGTTTGGTTTAGATCAAAATGAACTAAATGAATTATTATCTTCATCAGAATTCAAAGAAATGAAAAATATTCATATCTTAGGATTAATGGGAATGGCAACTTTTACAGAAGACCAAAACCAGATTAAAAAAGAATTTACGCATTTAAAATCTATTTTTGATTCATTAAAACATATTGACGGATACCGTAAAGACGCACTGCAGTGCGTCTCTACAATTTCAATGGGAATGTCCGGAGATTATAAACTGGCCATAGAATGCGGAAGCACAATGGTTCGCATTGGAAGCAGCATTTTTGGCGGCCGTTAATTTTTAAGCCACATATCGTAAGACGCACTGCGGTGCAGCTCTACAGAAAACTGAATACTAAAAACCGAGACTGAATACTGAATTTGTACGCAATACTAGACATAGAAACCACTGGAGGACAGTTTAATGAGGAAGGAATTACCGAAATCGCCATTTATAAATTTGATGGTCATGAAGTAGTTGACCAATTTATTAGTCTCGTTAATCCTGAAATTCCGATTCAGCCTTTTGTGGTGAAATTGACCGGGATTAATAATGCTATGCTGCGTTCAGCTCCTAAGTTTTTTGAAGTTGCAAAACGAATCATAGAAATTACTTCTGATTGTATTATTGTAGCTCATAACGCTTCATTTGATTATAGAATTTTACGTACTGAATTCAGACGTTTAGGCTATGATTTTGAAGCCAGAACACTTTGCACTGTTGAACTTGCCAAAAAATTAATCCCGGAACAGCCTTCTTATAGTTTAGGAAAACTGGTTCGCGCATTGGGAATCCCAATGGCAGACAGACATCGTGCAAGCGGTGACGCAATGGCAACTACGAAGCTCTTTAAAATGCTTTTAGAAAAAGATTTAGAGAAAACCATCGTAAAAGATTTTATAAAACTGGAAATTGAGAAAGGAATAGCACCTAAATTTTTAGACATTTTAGCACAAATGCCTACAAAAACAGGTATTTATTATATTCATAATCAAGGTGGTAATTTAATTTATATTGGTAAAAGCCAAAATATTAAAAAAAGAGTCAATCAGCATTTTACAGGAATCACAACAAAAAGCAAAAAAATTCAAGCCGAAGTTTTTACTATAACCTATGACGAAACCGGCAGCGAATTAATAGCATTACTAAAAGAAAGCGAAGAAATAAAAATAAACCGACCAAGACACAATCGCTCGCAACGAAAAACTATTTTTCAATACGCTTTATATGCCGAAAAAGATTCTAACGGATATATCAACCTAAAACTTGAAAAAGCAGATGGACGTAAAAAAGAAATTACTTCATTTGCCACTTTACAAGAAGGCAAAAATGCTTTATTTAAATTTACTTCTAAATACCATTTATGCCAGAAACTAACAGGATTATATCAAACTAAAAAAGAATGTTTTCAATATAAAATAAAAGAATGCGATGGTGCTTGCATTGGCGAAATTACTCCTGAAGTATACAACGCCAGAGTACAGCAATTTATCTCTGAAAACAGCTTCGATAATAAAAGCATGATTCTTATTGACAGAGGACGTAATATAAACGAAAGAAGTGCTGTGTTAATCGAAAACGGAATATATCAGGGATACGCTTTCTATGATTTAAATTACCAGATTAACAATATCGAAATTCTCAAGAATATTTTAATTCCAATGCAGCACAATCGTGATGTAAAAAATATTATCCAGAATTATATCCGCAAAAGCAAGTCGCTTAAAATCCTACATTTTTAACAAACAAAAACTTTCATTATCTTCGTAGATATGAAAAAAGCAAAGTCAAAATACGAAATCTTCAGAGAGAAAATCAAAATAATCCTATATGGTACAAATACCATTTTAGGCCGCATGTTCGATTTGGTTTTATTGGGATTGATTTTATTGAGTGTCATTTTGATTATGATGGAAACGGTTCAGGGAATCAACCAAAAATATCATTATCAGCTTTTTATCTGCGAATGGGTCATCACCATATTTTTTACAATTGAATATATTCTAAGGATTATTTCGATTCAGAAACCCATTAAATATGTTTTTAGCTTCTACGGAATTATTGATTTACTGGCTGTTTTACCCATGTATTTATCAATATTTTTCCCCGGAGCCAGTATTTTGTCTATTGTCAGAGCATTGCGTTTCTTTCGATTATTCAAGATTCTGCATATTCCGCAAATTTCACATCAATCCATACAACTTCGCGAAGCTATTGAAGCCAGTAAAGAAAAAATCCTTGTTTTTATTTACTTTGTCCTCATTAGTACCATAATTATCGGTTCGATTATGTATTTAGTCGAAGGCAGAACATCCGGTTTTACAAGTATCCCAATGAGTATTTACTGGACCATAGTAACCCTGACAACAGTAGGTTACGGCGATATCTCTCCTCAAACTCCTTTAGGTCAATTCATAGCCGCTTTAGTTATGATTTTAGGTTACGGGATTATAGCTGTACCTACCGGAATTGTAACTGCAGAATTTGCAAAAAGCAGCCTTAAAAATAATGCTGTAGGTACTAAAAAAACATGCAAAAAATGCAATTCACAAGTACATTTTGACAGCGCAAAATATTGTTACCAATGCGGAACTGAATTACCTGCTAATTAATTTAAGAAGCTATTTCCAGCTGTACATTACAACTCCTCCTTATCTTTGTTGTTTTTATAAGGTAAAAAAGGAGCTTCTAAAGTCGCTCTTTTATACCAAAAAAACTAACAAATATAAGTCCGGGGTTTTCATTCCCATCCGGGCTAAAAAATATGAAACACTTAATTACAATCGTCGGACCAACAGCTATAGGCAAAACTGCCTTAAGTATTGCTTTGGCACAACATTTTAAATGCGAAATAATATCTTGCGACAGCCGTCAGTTCTTTAAAGAAATGACAATTGGTACAGCAGTTCCAAATCACGAAGAATTAAAAGCCGCTACTCATCATTTTATTCAAAATAAATCTGTTTTCGAAAATTACACTGTTGGCGATTATGAAAAAGAAGCACTTATTAAATTAGAAGAATTATTTCAAAACAATGATTTCGCTATTCTTATTGGCGGTTCAGGATTATACGTTGATGCAATCTTAAAAGGTTTCGACGAATTTCCTGAAATTAATCCCGAAGTACGTGCAGAAGTAAATTCAAACTATGAAAAATTCGGAATAGAATATTTACAAGAACAATTGCAACTTTTAGATCCGGGCTATTATCAAAAAATTACTTTAGAAAATCCGCAAACACTTCAAAATCCACAACGAATGATGCGTTTTGTAGAAGTTTGTATCGGAACGCAAAAACCATATTCCTCATTTTTGAATCAAAAGAAAAACAATCGAAACTTTGTTCCTGTTTTAATTGGCTTAGATGCTGAAAGGCAAATAATTTATGACCGAATAAATCAACGTGTCGATATCATGATGAACGAAGGTTTAATAGAAGAAGCAAAAGCTTTATATCCTCATAAAGCGTTAAATGCATTACAAACTGTGGGATATAGAGAATTATTTAGTTATTTTGACGGGGATTTCTCATTGCCTTTTGCTATCGAAGAAATCAAGAAAAATACCAGACGTTTTTCTAAAAGACAACTTACCTGGTTTAAAAGAAATGAAGCCACAAAATGGTTTGATTATGCCACAGACAGAAAAGAAATTATAGATTATGTAGAAAATTCTCTAAAGTAAAAATAATCTATTCTCTATATTCTATTTTCTTTATTCCATTCTTTTTAAAAATCTAAATTCAACAACAAAATCTAAAATTAAAAATGCCTATATCACCAAATTTCACTTCAGTTTTAAGCAAGGACTGGGAAATCAATTTTACACAATGCACGCCAAATGGCTTTTTAAAATATACAGATTTATGTAATATTTTGCAATTAACCGCAGCAGCACATTCTGAGGTTGGTGGAATCAGCTTTTTTGACATGCAGGAATTTCATCAAGCTTGGGTTTTAAGCCGCATGCGTGTTGAAGTTATCGCTTTACCAAAATGGCAGGATA
The DNA here is from genome assembly GCF_001975985.1 of [Flexibacter] sp. ATCC 35103. Taxonomy (GTDB): domain Bacteria; phylum Bacteroidota; class Bacteroidia; order Flavobacteriales; family Flavobacteriaceae; genus Flavobacterium. The sequence continues at coordinate 464,127 of NZ_MTQF01000001.1, forward strand.
TTGTCACCGTAAAAACATGGATTAATAGTTTAGAAAATTCACGTTCAGTGCGTGCCTTAGAAATGTATGTAAATGGTAAAAAAATAGTGGGATGCGAAACCTACTGGGCTGTTTTTAATACACAATCACGTCGTCCGGAACCTCTGGCTTTACCATATGAACATTTCGAATTGTTTCCTGAAAACAGAGCTACAAATGAGGGATTTTCAAAAATCAACATCAATCACGAAAAAGAAGCAGTCTTCGAAAAAACAGTTTATTTATCTGATTTAGACATTGTTAATCACGTAAATAATGTCAAATATTTAGAATGGTGTCTGGATCATGTTGATGAAAAAAGAATTTTGAAACAAGAAGTAAAAAGTTTTGAAATGAATTTTATGAAAGAACTGTCCTTGAAAGACCAGGTTGTAATTCATGAAAGTGAAGATAATACTACTGCAAAATTTAGTATTACAAAAGGTGAAAAAACTTGTTTCGCATTAGAATTACATTGGAAATAAAATTGCCCACAGATATAACGGATTGAGCGGATAACGCTGATTTATCTATTTTAAAATTCGTGAATTCATGGCTAATTATCATAAATATTATTCAATAAAAAAATGATGCAACTCAAAATAGAATTGCATCGTTTTTTTGTTTTAAATCAAAAATTATTTTGATTTCTTATTAGATTTTTTTTTCAGGTTCTTTTCCTTCTTATTATTTTTGATCAAATCAATTTTACCTTTTATTCTTTTTTCTACTTCTGTAATATCAGAATCAAAAGCAAACTGTAAAGTACTCAATTTTGCATTTTTTATTTCCTTTAATGCATTTTTAAATTGCCGTTGTGTTTCAAAAAGAATCGCTTTTTTTACAAAGATTTCAGATTTGTTTATTCCTTTTACAGTCAAAGCAAAATCAATTAGCCTTTGGGCTTATTCATAATCTTCATTCAAAATTAAAGTCTGAATATAATACGGATATACTTCAAGCGCATGAATATTTATAGCCAGAGCCTCCTGAAAATAAGACTTAGCTTCTTCATAATTCCATAATTGTTCTGCCTGGATTCTTCCGTACAAACACAAGACCATCGTATTTTTTGCATCATAAGAAAAGGCGTAATCCAGGGATTCTATAGTTTCTTCAAGCGAATATGGATAATTATCCAAAGCCTGAAAAAGGTATTTATCAATTGTTTTCATTTTATGTGTCGATATTTATTGTTTTTTTGGTCACATATAATTCGCATATCATCATTTTTTTTTGCGACCAACTTTTTAATTATGCTCATTTCGTAAATTGGTTTTTAATTTCTGACGAGTTCCTTTGTAAGTTTTCTCAACTTTATTCTTTTTAAAATCAGATCCAGTAAAAACCCTCACAGGATTACCACGCTGAATATTCAGCTGATTTTCCCATTGTTTTCCAACATGATCCTTGAGTTGTTGCAAAGTTTCGTCTTCTAATTTTTTTAATAATCTTTCTGTTGCCAGTTTTTTGTTTTGATGTTGTGATCGGCTATCCATCGACACGACGGCAATTCCTGTTGGAATATGAGTTGCTCGAATAGCAGAACTTACTTTGTTAACATGTTGCCCGCCGGCACCGGAACTACGCATCGCCTGATATTGAATATCATTTTCTGAAATCGATGCATTCTTTTGTCGTTCAATCTCAAAAACACCAATAAACCAGTTTTTACGTTTGTGCATTTTCCTAAACTGACTTTGACCAATCCATTGAATTGTTCCAATCCAAGAATTAGCAAATGTTGCTACATTTTGTCCATTTATAGCAATTGTAGCCGTTTCAATTGTTCCGTTTTCCTGACCTACTTCCCTTTGAAGCAAAGTAGTTTCTAAACCTTGTTGTTGTGCTTCGTCTAAAATTTTCTTAAGCACTTGGGCAACTACCCAAGTGCATTCTGCAGGTCCCCGACCCGCTGTTATCTGAATTATTTTTTCCACTTTCTAATTTCTTTATCGGTCCATTCTAACGATTTTAGGTGTGAATGTTCCCAGAACTTCAACCAAATCTGTCTGATTTCCCATTACTTTTATTATGTCTTTGTACGCCATTGGAGCTTCGTCAATATTGCCTCCTATCAAGGTTACATCATTCGCTTTTAATACTTTTTTAATTTCACTTTGAGTAAAAGTGGCTTTGCATTTGGCTCTTGAAAACAAACGTCCTGCTCCGTGAGAAGCCGAGTTTAAACTTGCTGCATTTCCTTTTCCTTTCACAATATATCCCGGCGCAGTCATTGATCCCGGGATAATCCCCAATTGACCTTTAGCTGCAGGAGTAGCCCCTTTTCTATGCACAATACATTCCTGACCATTTACCATTTCTTTCCAGGCAAAATTGTGATGATTTTCAATTGTCACCACTACTCTTTTCCCTATTGCTTTGGCAATTCTTCTATGAATATCATCGTGGCAAGCTTTAGCGTATTCTCCGGCTAAATTCATCGCGAGCCAATATTCTTGCCCATCGTGCGTATTTAAATCTAACCAGGCCAAATGCTGAACATTTTTAGGTAACGGACATTGTTTTGTCGCCAAATAAGTATAATGTTTAGCAATATTTGCCCCTAAACCTCGAGAACCACTATGCGACAAAACAGCAAAATATTCACCAACACCCAACTTACATTCATTTTCCGGATTATCAATTTTTGCGATACCAAATTCTACAAAGTGATTTCCTCCGCCAGAACTTCCTAATTGTTTGTAGGCTTTAGGTAAAAGATTTTTCAATAACGGAATATCCTGAAACTCGCTTTTGTAAAAAACTTCGTGATCTGCTTTTGTAGCATGTGTTTCATTCATTCCAAATTTGGTATTATCTTTTAAAATAGCTTCTAATTGATGTTCTTTTCCCTTGAAATATGAAGCTGGTAAATCGAAAATTGATAAACTCATTCGGCAGCCAATATCAACACCAACTCCATACGGAATAACTGCGTTATCTGTCGCTAAAACTCCGCCAATTGGCAATCCATAACCTGAATGCGCGTCTGGCATTAAAGCTCCGGCAACTGAAATAGGCAACTTCAAAGAATCATATAATTGAAATTTCGCCTGATCATCAATTTCATTTTCACCAAAAATGGTAAAAGGAACTCTAGTTGTTTTCAACTGATGCATTCTTACCTGAACAGGTTTTATCAAACCTTCGGCCACTTTTCCCCAGGTTCCGTGTCCTTCAAACTTTTCCGGATATAGTAAAACCTCTTTTGCTTCTGTTAGTATAGATTCTTTTTTCTCTCTTTTTCTATATCTGTTTATTTGCCCTAAGGCAATGTTTATTGAATTATTTTTTGGAAAGCCTAATTTAATAAGGTCTTTTCCAGATAATTTATTTCCCATGATTTATATCATTTCGTCTACATATTGTTGATACAATACATGCAAACTTTTATTTTTAATTGGGTTGATCTCACGTGAGTTTTTGTTTTGATAAGAACTCCAACGATAAGAAAAACCATCTACTAATTTGTTTATTTTATATCTTAAATTAAAATTTGTAATGTAATTGTCAAGAAGCTGAATTTCACTTTCTAAATCTGCATCAACCATTTTAGTATGTGTTATCATATACGGTTTAACACGAAATACATAACGCCAAGGCTCATTAAATACATAATGAATTTTAAAGCGTTTACAATTAGGACACCATCGTTCCCTTTTATAAAAATGCATTTTTTCTTTTTCAGTTAATGTTAGTTTTGGACTTCTCCATTCTGACTCAGAAAACTCTTTTACGGTTTGAAGCTTTTCGACATATACATGCTTTCTCTTCCTTTTTTTGTTTTTTTTTAAACTTTTTTCAGAAGAATATTGCCATGTATTTATCTTCTCCAGCAATGTTTTATAAAAAGAAGCTTCGCTTGATCTTACTATATCTTCTCTTAAAACAAAACTGCGTTCCCAACCTTTTTGATAAGGCGTTGCTAAGGGAATTAATGGCAAATTTTGTCGTTTTTTCCAAAGGTCAACTTCAAGTTTTCTTGACTGAATTAATTGTTTTTCAAAATCTTCTTTTACTAATCTTTTCTTTGTTCTTTTATTTTTAAAGCGAGAGCACAAAGCATACTCTTCTGCTGTATAATTTTCCATAAAAAATTATAGTGCATTAAATTAATAGCCAAAACAGGCTATAACATTTTATCCGTGAGGATAAATAATAAAATCAATTATTCGGGAAAATTTGAAGTGTCTAGAATAAAAAAAGCCCGAAACTAAATGTCTTCGGGCTTTTTTATATATCTAAAAATGAATTTCTAAGATTGAAATAGGCCACGAAGAAGTGCTGCACCAAACTTGTTTGATGTGAAGCTGTGAAATGATAATGTAAATACAGACATTTTTCTTCGTTATTAAAGGGTTATTACTTTTTTCGTGTGCAAATATTCAGAATACTTTTTTGATTTTCCAAATTTATTTTAAAGAAAATTCATCTAAAAAACATATAGCACATTTTTTAAATCGCAAAAAACCATATTATCTATCTGAAAACTAAAGCCCTAGCCCTGATAGAAGCGGCATCCTTTTTATCCGTTTTTCACGGATAAAAAGATATAGCGAATAACAGTAATAGCTCCAAATTACAAGAAAAGTCAAGAATTAAATTCTAAATTCCAATTATTCTCGCGGTATTTGTCATTTCGACGAAGGAGAAATCCTCAACAGAAACTCCGTCTGGAATAACACCAATCTCAGGTTAGATGCACTGCAGTGCATCTCTACGGTAAAACTGTGGAAGATTTATAGATGAAGCAAATCGTAGAGACGCACTGCAGCGCATCTCTACGCAAAGAGAATCCCTAAATCTTTGTCAATTTATTAGTGTGATTTCTCCTCCGTCGAAATGACAAGATTATGAAGAATCACTATTTTGCAAAAACTAAGCACAAAAAAAGCCCTGATTTCTCAGGGCTTTATGCTTTTGTCTTTGTGAATTTTGTTTTTTTTTATTCTGTCACTTTGCTTTTAACAACTAATCTAAAACCTTCACCGTGAATGTTTAAGATTTCAACATCTTCATCTGCTTTTAGATATTTTCTAAGTTTAGCGATATAAACGTCCATACTTCTTGAAGTAAAGTAGTTGTCATCTCTCCAGATTTTTGTCAACGCTAATTCTCTTGGCATTAAATCATTTTCATGAAGAATTAACATTTTAAGCAATTCGTTCTCTTTTGGAGATAATTTTATTGGTTCGTCATTTTCGAACGTTAAGAATCTAAGTTTAGAATTTAAGTGGAATTTACCAATATTAAATTCAAACTGAACTTGTTCCGCTTTTGTATCCGCAGATTTTCTTTGAATAATAGCTTTGATTTTCATTAATAAAACTTCTGAATCAAAAGGTTTATTCAGGTAATCATCAGCACCGGCTTTGTATCCTTTTAGCACATCTTCTTTCATCGATTTTGCTGTTAAGAATATAATTGGCACTTCACTATTTTTTTCTCTGATTTCTTTGGCTAAAGTATAACCATCTTTATAAGGCATCATTACATCAAGAATACATAAATCATACACATCTTTCTTGAATTTCTCGAAACCTTCCATACCGTTTTTAGCTAAAGTAACTTCAAAGTCATTTAACATTAGATAATCTTTAAGAACTGCCCCAAAATTAAGGTCATCTTCTACTAAAAGTATTCTTTTGTTATTATTTTCCATATTTTAATTTATTAATGGTATTTTTATTATAAAGGTGCTACCTTTTCCTTTTTCGCTTTCAACATATACTTGACCATTGTGATCTTCTACTATCCTTTTTACATATGCAAGACCTAAACCATGTCCTTTTACATTATGTAAATCTCCCGTATGTTCTCTGTAAAACTTCTCAAAAACTCTTTTCTGAGCTACTTTACTCATACCAAGACCATTATCTTTTACTTTTATCAGAATCATGTCTTTGACATTTTCTGTAAAAATTTCAATTTCAGGAATATCCGGTGAATATTTTATGGCATTTTCTAAAATATTAACCAACACATTTGTAAAATGCACTTCGTTGATTAAACACGTTGTTCGTGCTGCATTTAAGTGCTTTACAACGGTTCCGTGTCTGTCTTCAAGAATTAAATTTACGTGCTCAATTGCATCATCAATTATATCGTGAATTGCAGTTGGCTCTTTTGTAATATCCAATTCTCTTTTTTCGAGCTTAGAAATACGAAGAACGTTTTCTACCTGAGCATGCATTCTCTTATTCTCATCCCGAATCATTTGCAGATATCGAAATACTTTTTCTTTATCTTCAATAATTTTAGGATTCTTAATAGCATCAAGTGCTAAATTTATTGTTGCAATTGGAGTTTTAAACTCATGCGTCATATTATTTATAAAATCAGTTTTGATTTCAGAAATATGTTTCTGACGCAATAATTGATTCAACGCACTTGTATAGGCAACTATGATAATTAATGTAAAAATTATTGATAGTATGGTAATACTCAACAATTCAGACAGTAAAAATTTCTTTTTGTGAGGAAAAGTTATGAATAACTCATATTTACTATTTCCTTCGTTATCTGTATATATAGGAACATGATAGCTTGCATCTTTATCATAATGAAATCCGTCTGATTTAACCTTTGTTGCAAGGCCACTATTCAGGACTCCATATTCAAACTTGGTTTTTACACCATATTCTTCCAGTTCTTTCTTTAAAAGTTTTTGAAGCTTATCTTTTGTAATTCTTCCTTCTATAGGTGTCAAAGAAGCAATATCTTTATATTGAATTTGCTGCTGTACTTTATTTAAGATATCTAAACTACCTGATTTTTCAATTTTTAGATCCGGAATAATACTTTGTCCTAAACTATTATTATCAATTCCGTTATTGTTGTTATAAACTTCAGTTACTCTTTTAGAGCTGAAATTTTTAAATCTCTCGCTGCTGAATTTTTTATTAAATAGTGAACCATTAATATCGTAATCCTCAGAGGTAAGTGTATTCGAGTATACTATTGTTTTATTTGTTTTTGTATTTCTCTGAACATAGAGTACTTCAAGCAGATCTTCTTTCTTAGGAGTTTTACCTGTACTATCTTTTATACGATTGTATTTGTCGTAAAAACTATATTCTTCTTGTTGTTCCAGTTTGTCAGCAACATTCCCTATTACTTGTGTAACGTGATATTTAAATTGCTCATCATTATTTTTAAACGAAGAATTGAACCAATATACCTGGACAAGAATAATCCCTATTAAGGACAAACTCATCAATAAAACAAGTATTCTAAAAAATAATTTATTCATCGAAACAAAATTAATATTTTAACAATATACTAAATAATACATTAACCAAATATTAACATTTAAGACTGATTTTGTTTTATATTTAAAATTTTAAGAATTTTAACAACTTCTTCTTTAGCAATTTTAAGATTACTGTTATTTATTACAAAATTGCTCAAAGAAATTCTTTTTTCATCATTCCACTGCATTTTCATTCTGCTTAAAACTTGCTCGCGTGTGGTATTATCTCGCTTAACAACTCTTTCAATCCTAATTTCTTCAGGCGCGGTAACCGTTATAATTACATCGCATTCTTTATAGCGACCACTTTCAAACAAAATTGCGGCTTCATAAATTACATATTCATGTTTTTTATTCTCAAGTAACCATAATTCAAAATCTTTTTTTACTGCCGGATGAACAATACTATTCAATTCTGCTAATTTATCAGCATTATTAAATACTATTTCGGCTAATTTTGCCCTGTTCAAATTCTCATTTTCAAAAAGAGAATCGCCAAAAGCTATTTTTATTTGCTGTATAATATTTGCAGACTGCATTACTTTTTTAGCTGCATCATCAGCTATATAAACAGGAATTCCCATTTCTGCAAAATAATTTGCAATAGTGGTTTTTCCGCTTCCTATTCCGCCTGTTAGGCCAATAACTTTTGTCATATTATACTTTAAAAAACATACGAGGAAAAGCTTCTTGTGGTTTTTTCTTTAAAAGAATAATTTTTATGAACGATTTTAAAAAACCAGTACCATAACCATAAAACTGTTTCCAGACTGCAATTACAGATAAGTATCCTATTTTAATGCTTTTATTCTGAACACTTGCTGTAAGAAATATTATAACGAAATATACGAAATATATTTGTAATAATATATCAATATTGAAAATTAACAGTAAAAAAGCTAATAATAGACCGAGTATAAATACTGATGGAAAAAAGAAAGTTAACTTATTATGTTCTGGATACCAACTATTTAAAATAGGCCTTGCTATACCAAATTTATTTACCTGAACAGAAAATTTTTCCCAGTCAATCCTACGTTTATGATAAACATAAGCCTCTGGAAACAATCTGGTTTCAAATCCCAAGTTCCATAAACGAATCGAAAGGTCAGGATCTTCTCCGGGATGAATGTTTCCAAATCCTTTTGAAGCTTCAAATGCTTTTTTTGAAATACCCATATTAAAGCTTCTAGGCTGGAATTTATTAATTTTTTCAGAACCGCCACGAATTCCTCCTGTAGTAAGAAAAGAAGTCATTGCAAAATTAATCGCTTTCTGGATATCCGAAAAACTATCTAATGCTTTATCCGGACCACCAAAACAATCTACATAACCTACATTTAATGCTTTTCGAACTTCTGTTAAATAATTGGATGGAATGATACAATCCGAATCGAAAATGATAAAATAATCACCACGTGCTTTTTGCATTCCGAAATTCCTTGAATCTCCGGGACCTGAATTTTCTTTGAAATAATATGAAATGTTCAATTTTCCCTGATACGTCATCACTACATCTTTACATGGTATTGACGAACCATCTTCAACAAGAACAATTTCAAAAGCTTCATTATAATCAGATTTTGACAGACTTTCTAAAAGTTCATCAACTTCATCTGGACGATTATACACGGGTATAATTAAAGAAAAAATCATAACGGGATGTGCGGTATTAAAGTGGCAATATTTTTAATTCAAAATTTTAACAAAGATAGGTTATATTCATAAAAAAACCATCAACTTTTGGTTGATGGTTTTCTATTTATAGTAATTCTTTTATCTACTTGATACTTTCGATTTCAACAACTTCGTTTGTATCTGCATTATAATCTACTCCTGCAAATTCAAACCCGAAAAGGTTTAAGAAATCATTTCTATATCCTGCTAAATCTCCAATTGCAGGTAATGTTTCAGTTGTAGCTTCTAACCAAAGTTTAGCCACTTTTTCCTGAACATCATCACGCATTTCCCAATCGTCGATTCTGATTCTTCCTTTTTCATCTACAGGAACTTCAGATCCATTGTATAATCTGTCTTTAAACAAACGCTGGATTTGCTCAATACATCCTTCGTGAATTCCTTTTTCTTTCATAATTTTATATAAAAGAGAAATATATAATGGAATAACCGGAATTGCTGAACTTGCTTGTGTAACCAATGCTTTGTTTACAGAAACATATGCTTTTCCTCCTATTGATTTCAAACTGTCTGTAATCGAGAATGCAGTAGCTTCTAAATCATCTTTTGCACGACCAATTGTACCTTTACGGTAAACTGCTTCTGTCAATGATGGCCCAATGTATGAATAAGCAACTGTTGTAGCTCCATCTGCCAATAAATTCTCCGCTTTTAATGCATCAATCCACATTGTCCAGTCTTCGCCGCCCATTACTGCTACAGTATTCGCAATATCTTCTTCATTTGCCGGAGCAATAGAAACTTCTGTTACATTTCCTGTATGAAAATCTACTGTTTTATTAGTAAAAGTTTGTCCGATTGGTTTTAAAACTGAACGGTGTAAAACTCCCGTAACCGGATGTTGACGAACCGGTGATGCTAAACTGTAGATTATAAGATCAACCTGACCTAAATCTGCTTTGATTAAATCTAAAGTTTGTCTTTTTATTTCATTTGAAAAAGCATCTCCATTGATACTTTTTGCATATAAACCTGCTTTGTGAGCTTCTGTTTCAAATGCAGCAGAATTATACCATCCTGGTGAAGCTGTTTTACCTTCTACTGGTGGTTTTTCAAAAAATACTCCAATAGTTGCAGCATCAGATCCAAAAGCACTTGTAATTCTTGAAGCTAATCCAAAACCTGTAGAAGCACCAATAACCAATACTTTCTTTGCACCTGCAATTGGTCCTTTTGATTTTATATATTCTATTTGATTTTTAACATTTTGCTCGCTACCTTTTGGGTGTGCAGTCAAGCAAATAAATCCTCTCATTCTAGGTTCTATAATCATATTTTTCTATTTATTCGTTGATTGGGTTAATCTTATCATTAAGATAAATGAGTAACTTTATGTACGTTTGTTTAATTAGCTTTAAGATGACAAATATAAATTATTTCTTTAGTTCAACAAGGCTTTAGCATGATTTAAAGCCGAATCAGAAACAACCGCACCTGATAACATTTGAGCAATTTCTATAACTCTTTCGTCCTGAGACAATAGCTTTAATTCTGATTGCGTATCGTCATCAACTGTAGATTTAAAAACTTTAAAGTGAGAATCTCCTTTAGCAGCTATTTGAGGTAAATGCGTAATAGCAAAAATCTGCATTGTTGTACTCATTTCTTTCATGATCTCTCCCATTCTGATCGCAATTTCTCCTGAAACCCCTGTATCAATTTCGTCAAAAATTAAAGTTGGTAATTTTGAATATTGTGCTAAAATTGCTTTAACAGCCAACATAATACGAGACATTTCTCCTCCTGATGCTACTTTTTTAAGTAAACCAAAATCGGTTCCTTTGTTTGCGGAAAATAAAAATTGCAATTCGTCTTTTCCGTTCTGGAAATAGTTTTCTGATGGTAAAAGTTCCATATTAAAACGAACGTTTGGCATTCCTAAAGTTTCTAAAATCGAAATCAGTTTTTGAGATAAAACCGGAATTGCATTGGTTCTGTTTTGATGAATTGTTGCTGAATAAGCATCTAATTCTAAAACTTTCTCCTCTATAGCCTTTGACAAAGCCGCTATTTCTTCTTCTATATTATCAAGCTCTAATAGCGTATTTCCTAAATTGGCCTGAATTTCAATCAATTCATCAACCGATGTTACCTGATGCTTTTTTTGCAAATTATAAATCAATTGTAATTTTTGACTTACTAGTTCTAATTGTGCAGGATCATTCAATAATTTTTCAGAAGCATTTTGTAATTCTCTAGAAACATCATCAAATTCAATTGCCAGACTTGTGATTCTTTCAAATACACTTTGATATTCTGGAGAAAAAAGGGCAATTTTTTGTAAAGTTGTTTTGATTTCATTTAAATTATGAAAAACCCCAAATTGCTCTTCGTTAGCAATTACCAATGATTTATCAATTGCTTCTTTTATAATCTCAACATTGTTTAATTTCTCAAAATCAGCTTCTAATTCTTCCTGCTCGCCTGATTTTAATTTAGCCGATACCAATTCGTTCAATAAAAAAGTATTATATTCTTGTTCTTTTCCTGAATCACTTTGTTTTTTCAACAAAGCATTTAATTTCGACTTATCTGCTTTATATGACTTTAATACCTTTTGATAAGATTGAATAGTATCAAAATTATTTGCAATTGCATCAATTATTTTGAACTGAACACCTTCATCTGAAAGCTCCTGAGTTTGCTGTTGCGAATGAATATCAATCAAAAACAAACTTAGATCTTGTAATTCCTGAAGATTTACAGGGCTGTCATTTATAAATGCGCGTGATTTTCCTGAAGGCAAAATTTCTCTTCTGATGATAGTTTCATCTTCATAATCAAGATCATTTGCTTCAAAAAATTCTTTAAGATTGTATTTAGAGATTTCAAAATGCGCTTCGATTACACATTTTTCTTCTTTATTTTTTAATGAAGTTAAATCGGCTCTTTTTCCTAAAACCAATCCTATTGCACCCAATATAATAGATTTACCAGCACCCGTTTCACCTGTAATTATAGAAAAACCTCTTGAAAAATCGATAGTGAGTTTTTCAATCAGGGCATAATTTTTAATCGACAAGGACGTAATCATAAGGAAATTGTGTAAGTATAAAAATTAGTAAAAGAAAGTAAATAGAATAAATCAATTAAAATTTAATCTGTGACCATTTAGTAGAATTCAAAGGTGATACCTTATTCAAAACATCTGTTAAATCTCCAACAGGAATGCTAGGTCCTCCTGAAAATATAGAGACTATTTCATCTGATTTTGCATCAAAAAATACTCTGGTCAAAAAAGCATTAGGTTTAACAGAATTCAATTTTCCGATGATGATTATTGCTGCTTTGATTTTTTCTTTTGATGTTTTCAAATCCAGGCTCATTCCATCTAAACCAGTATGATAAGCATACATCGTCTGACGAAGGTCGCTATACATTGGAGAAACCATATCATTTATTAAATAATAACGGTTTTGAACTCCATCTGACTGGCTCCAGCCTTTAAACCCGCCTTGCTGGGCAACGTTGGCAATATTTTGAGCTGTTTCAAGATATTGATTTCCTGCTCCCATTTGAAAAGTATCCGCATCCATTGCTAAAATTAAATAGCTGTAGAAAGAAACTACAGACACTAAATTTGATTCAAAAGTAGTTGGATTAAATAACAATGGTTCGTATTCTGTATATCTAAAATTAAAATCCTTATCGTTATAATTAAATACTGGCGAAGAATAGGTCGAATTAAAGATCAATCGGGATGATTGCACCTGAATTGTACCTGTAAATTGATCAGAAGTATTTGAAGACAATGTAATATACATCGAACAATTGATTCTTTCGTTTTGCTTTAAAACTGATCCGGTCCAGTCTGTTTTATTAACAAATTCAGATAAAGATGTCTGAAGTGTTTTAAAAACTTGCTGATTTGGATTTGGTAACCTTTCAGTATTAATAGTTACGGTACAATTTAACTGTTGTGCTTGTGTAAAGCCAAAAATGAAAAAAGCGAAAAGTGCAACTATTTTATTCATGTGAATGATACTATTTGGTTTAGCAGGAAAAGATTTACTATTCTTGCTTTTAGTTTTTATTCTAAATTATTACGATTTGAAAAAATGCGAAATCACTTTATTTAAAATATCAACTGCAACAGATTCTTTTGCTTTTAATTCCATTGGTTCGATTTTAAAGTTCTGGTCAATAAAAGTCACTTTATTCGTTTCTTTCTTAAAACCGGCACCTTCATCTTGTAAGGAATTTAAAACAATCAAATCTAAGTTTTTTTTCTGAATTTTCAACTTAGCATTTTCAATTTCATTTTCTGTCTCTAAAGCAAACCCAATTAAATACTGGTTTTTCTTGATTGCTCCAAGCGATGCTAATATGTCTTTTGTTTTTTCAAGCTCTATCGAAAATTCTTCTGATGCTTTTTTAATCTTTTGTAAAGCTACAACTTTTGGTCTGTAATCTGCCACTGCCGCAGCAGCGATAGCGACATCAACGTCATTAAAATGCAAATGACAAGCATCATACATATCCTGTGCTGAGATTACATTAATCACTTCGACTGAATTGTTTTTTACCTTGTAATGCGTGGGCCCTGAAACCAGAATTACTTGTGCACCTAAACTAGCGGCCTGATTCGCAATATCAAATCCCATTTTTCCTGAAGAATGATTTCCTATAAAACGTACAGGATCTATAGCTTCGTATGTTGGACCGGCAGTAATTAGTATTTTTTTTCCTTTTAGCGGTAATTTACTTTCTAAATCAGCTTCAAGAAAAGCTATTATGTTCTCAGGTTCAGCCATTCGGCCTTCACCGGATAAACCACTTGCCAATTCTCCATTCTCAGCAGGAATCATTATATTTCCAAACTGTTTTAGTGCCGTAAAACTAGATAAAGTAGAAGGATGCTTATACATATCCAGATCCATTGCCGGAGCAAAATAAACCGGACATTTAGCTGATAAATAAGTAGCTATTAAAAGATTATCACAGTTTCCTGTAGCCATTTTGGATAATGTATTGGCTGTCGCAGGAGCAATTAAAATTAAATCAGCCCAAAGCGCTAATTCAACATGATTGTTCCAGACAGCATCTTCATCATCCTGATTAAAGAAACTGGAATGTACAGGATTTTTTGATAACGTAGATAACGTAAGTGGGGTTACAAAATCCTTAGAAGCAGGTGTCATTATCACTTGGACATGTGCACCTGCTTTTATAAAAAGTCGTACTAATGAGGCTGTTTTATAGGCTGCAATTCCACCAGAAACACCCAGTAAAATTTTCTTCCCGTTTAAAACTGACATTATACTATATATTATTTATTTGAATTTCTGTGGTAAGTTTTACCGTCTAACCATTCCTGTACTGCTAAAGCGTGTGGTTTTGGTAATTTTTCGTAAAATTTAGAAACTTCAATTTGCTCTTTATTTTCAAAAACTTCTTCCAGACTGTCATTGTAAGTAGCAAACTCTTCTAATTTCTCAGTTAATTCTTTTTTGATTTCAGAATTAATTTGATTTGCTCTTTTAGCCATAATGGTAATTGCCTCATACACATTTCCTGTTGGCTCTTCAATAACTGTTTTATTGTAAGTTATTGTATTTACAGGAGCATTCGTCTTTTTTAAATCCATGACTTTATTTTATTTAGTAAATTTTTGTAAATCTGTTTCCACTCTGGCATTCATTTCGTCTGCCTCTTTTTTATATTTTGTAGCGCTATTAAACTTAATTAAGTTATTATAAGCCACTTTTGCAACATTTAAACGTTCTTCCATTTTTGCAGGAATACTATTTATTGCCAATTTATATGCTGAATCGTATTTGTAAAACAAGGCATCTTCTTTAAAAGGCGTTCCAGGAAAATCAGCGATAAAATTATCAAATGCGATTAATGCTGACTTATAATCTGAAATTGTATTGTATCCTTTTGCATTTTCGTATGCTTTTTTCTCTAATTTCCCATTCAAAATTTTCACAGTTTCATTGGCCTGGGCAATGTATTCTGAATTTGGATAATTATCGATAAAAGCTTGTAATTTTTCTAATGCTTTTTGTGTATCTGTTTGATCTAAACTGTAAACCGGAGCTAATTTTGAATAGCTGTAAGCACCTAAAAAGGCAGCTTCCTGTACTTTTTCACTACGCGGGTAACCTGAAACAAAACTTTCGAACTGATAACCTGCCAAATAGTATTGTTTTGATTTATAATAAGACTGAGCAAACATATAAAACAGTTTTTCTGCCTGCGGCTTACCTCTATATGAAGGCGCTAATTGTTCAAAAAGACGAATGGCTTTTGAATATTTACCAGCATCATACATTTTTGTTGCCACATCAAATTTGGCTGCAACATCTTCATTTTTTAATGCTTTTTGGTATTCACTACAAGAACAAAAAAGGACAACAACAATTAATAGAGATACTATTTTTTTCATTTTCTTACTTTTATTATGATTTCTTAGACAATTATGCCAAAGCAAAATCACACCGAAGTTCCGGTGGCAAATTTAGTTATTAATTTAGCTACTACAAAATATTTTTTGGTATAATAAAATACCGGCAATCTCACTATTATTTTATGCTGTTTTTTACAAATTCATTCAATCTTTCTGCCAGAGAATCATCAACGCTTACTAGTGGTAAACGCACTGTGTTCTCAGCAATACCAAGGGCTTGAAAGACTTGTTTGATTCCGGCTGGATTTCCCTGCTCAAAAATCATATCAATACAATCTGATAAAAAGTATTGAGTTTTAAACGCTTCACTTACCTTTTTATTTAAACCTAAACGTATCATTTCTGTAAATTCTTTCGGAAAACCTTGTCCGATAACTGAAATTACACCTGCTCCACCAGCTAAAACAATTGGTAAAGCTATCATATCATCTCCTGAAATTACAAGAAAATCTTTTGGGGCATTTTTAATCAATTGTAAAGCCTGAGCCATATCACCTGCAGCTTCTTTTATTGCTACAATATTACTAAAATCATTTGCAAGACGAATTACTGTAGTTGGCAGCATATTACTAGCAGTTCTTCCCGGGACATTATATAAAATAACCGGAATTGGAGATGCTTCTGCAATAGCTTTAAAATGCTGGTAAATTCCTTCTTGTGTAGGTTTATTATAATAAGGAGAAACAGAAAGTATGGCTTCAAAAGCAGAGAAATCCCCGGTTTTTAATTCCTCAACGATTTGCATTGTATTATTACCTCCAACTCCAAGAACCAAAGGCAATCTTCCTTTGTTTACATCGATTACAGTAGTAATAACCAATTCTTTTTCGGCTTGTGTCAGGGTAGCATTTTCTGCTGTTGTTCCCATAACTACAAGATATTCAACTCCACCGTCTATCGAAAAGTTAACGATACGCTGCAAAGCTTCGATATCAATTGAAAAGTCTTTTTTAAATGGGGTTACAAGCGCAACACCAGTTCCTATTAATGATTGCATATTCTAATTTATATTTTATTTTATACTCTTTAAATATTTAAACAATTCGTGAACGAAAAGTTTGTAATTCTCTATAGCGGTATCAATCATCCATCGATTTAAATTTTTATCTACAGATGCAAATCCTACTTTGAACCTTGCTTTTGATTTGTTTGTTATCATCATCAAAATAGCAGTTTCGATATCATAATAACTAATCAAAAGATCAAATTCTGTCTCTATAAATTCATTCAAAAAAACCGCTGTAATTTCTCCATTCCAACTGATGTGTTTTTTACCAAAAGTAGGGACTGAATACGTTTCTTTTTCTTTAAATTTACTTCTATACACAACAATTTTTATGTTTTGAGGCGCTATTCCCTGCAAAACTAATTCGTTTACTAACTCTTTTGAATGTCTAAAATTACTTTCATCAATCAGCAAACCAATTGTTTGTATATTACTTGTAAAGACTTCGTTTTTGAAATTATTCAAGTTATTATTTAATGTTTTTTTTACAAAAAATTCCTTTATATAATTTAAAAACATAGTACTTTTGCCAGATTACAAAATTAATTATTTAAGTCGCATTTAAGATGGTAAAACTAAAAAAGTATAACGGATTTTTAAAACTTTTTGTTATATTCTTAACACTTTTTTTCATATTATCCTGCAGTCAGAAAAACTACAATTTGACTAAGATAGAAGGAAAACAACTCCCAATTACTGAAAAAGGTACTGAAACCCCAAAAATTGAAGCTTTTATTAAACCTTATCGCGATCATATCAATAAGGACTTAGACAGCGTTCTTGCATATTGTCCTGAAACTCTTGATAAAAGTACCGGAAAATGGCAAACCAGTATTGGAAATCTTTTAGCTGATGTATGTGTAGAAAGAGGAAATATTGTTTTTAAGGCAAGAGAGAAAAAAAGTATCGATTTATGCTTATTGAATCATGGTGGTATACGAGCCATTTTACCAAAAGGAAATGTTACTACAAGAACTGCTTTTGAAATTATGCCGTTTGAAAACAACCTTGTTGTAATAGGATTAAAAGGAGAGCAAATTCTTGAAATTACTTCTTATATTATTAAGGTACAAAAAGCGCAGCCATTATCCGGAATGACTTTTACAATTGCAAAAGATAAGACTGCAAAAAATATTTTAATTCAGGGAAAACCCCTTGACTTAAACAAAATATATTATGTAGCAACGAATGATTATCTCGCAAATGGCGGCGATAGTATGACTTTTTTCGCAAAAGGTGTTGAGAAATTTGATTTGAATTATAAACTTCGAAATGTATTGATTGATTATTTCAAGCAAGTTGATACAATTCCGGTAGCAAAAGATATCAGAATTACAGAAGAATAAAAACATCTCAATTAAATATAAACTACAGCGTTTAAGCAAAAAATATACAAAATGAAAAGAAGAGAATTTATCGAAAAAACGGCTGCCAGTACCGCTTTATTAAGTTTAGGTTTGTCATTAAGCAGTTTTGAAACGAGCGATATTAAACACTTAACGATTCTACATACTAACGATGTTCACAGCCACATTGATCCTTTTCCGGCTGATGATCCCCGTAATCCTAACAAAGGCGGTGTTTCTCGCAGAGCGGCGCTTATAGAAACTATTCGTCAGGAAAATCCAAATGTTCTTTTACTGGACGCGGGAGATATTTTTCAGGGAACTCCGTACTTTAATTATTACGGTGGTGAACTTGAGTTTAAATTGATGAGCATGATGAAATACGATGCATCGACAATAGGAAATCATGATTTTGATAATGGTCTTGATGGTTTGTACGCACAAATGCCACATGCCACTTTTGAATTTATTAATTCTAATTATGACTTTAAAAATACGGTCATGAACGGGCTTGTAAAACCGTATAAAATCTTCTACAAAAATGGTATTAAGGTTGGGGTTTTTGGTGTAGGTATTGAACTTGCCGGATTGGTCGACAAACAGCTTTATAAAGAAACAGTTTATAATAATCCTGTAGAAGTTGCTCAGGATATGACACAATTACTTAAAAAACAAGAAAAATGTGATTTGGTAATTTGTCTTTCGCATTTGGGATATAAATATAAGGAAGACGAAGAAAAAATTAGTGATTTAAAATTTGCTGAGCAAACTCAGGATATTGATTTGATTATTGGCGGACACACACATACTTTTTTAGATAAACCAACTATTGTAAAAAACAAAGCCGGACAAGATGTTTTAGTAAATCAAGTGGGTTGTTACGGAATAAATTTAGGACGAATAGATTTTTACTTTGATAAGGATAAAGCGCACACTAATCAAGGAAGATCAATTATTGTATAATGCCTTTTTTTTGAATTTTGGCTTTTTCCAGAAAGTACTTTACCATAAAGAAATAAGCCAAAATTTGAGTTACATCCCGAATTAAAACTAATACTACTGAATAGGAAAAGTATTCATTGAAAATATAGAATATATCCGAAAATATATAACTAATGGCCATTAATGACATTAGAAGGGTAATATGTGTTCCTTTAGTTATATAGTTTACAAACGAAAAGTAACTTAAAATACTTAATACGATTCCGTACAAAGTATACAACGCATTAAATTTTTTCATGTTATCTGATTGCAGGCTTAGTACTGAAACCAGCAGATAAACAATAAATATAACGACTATAGAAACCGGCAGAATATCTTTTCGCCTGAGTTTGATTTTTTCATTATCTATTATTATCAGTTTTAAGATCAACATGTAAACAATTAAAAAACTGACAACTCCTCCAATCTCAGAAACTTCAATATCCATTAAATCAAAGACCTGCCCTACAAAGCAGAACAGAAATACTAAACTTTGTGTTTTATTTATTTTAAACTCACTGCTTATCAAAAAATAAATAAAAATTGCAGGAAGTACAATAGCTTTTGCATAGAGTGCATAAAAATCCTGTTGTGTACAATCAAAAATAATTGTACACAGTAAGGCTGTAAAGAATAAAATCAAAGACGGTTTATTCGCTTTCATTTAATTTTTTTATAAAATCTTCTTCAGATAATATAGGGACGTTTAATTTATTTGCTTTTTCTAATTTTGCTGGTCCCATATTATCTCCTGCAACTACAAAATCAGTTTTAGCAGAAATTGAACTTCCTACTTTACCTCCGTTATCTTCGATTGTTTTCTTTAAATCGTCTCTTGAAAATTGCGCAAAAACACCTGAAACTACAAATGTTTTACCTATAAATTTATTGGTAGCATTTGGATTAATTTTTTCTAAAATTTCAAATTGAACTCCATAACTTTTAAGGCGTTCGATTATTTTTTTGTTTTCTTCGTTTTCGAAAAATTCGATGACACTTTTTGCAATTCTTTCTCCAATTTCATCCACCAGAATCAAATCCATTAAAGAAGCCTGGCTTAATGCATCGATATTTTTATAGTGCTTAGCCAATTTTTTAGCTACTGTTTCACCCACAAAACGGATTCCTAATGCAAAAAGAACACTTTCGAACGGAATTTCTTTTGATTTTTCTACACCATTTACCAGATTTTCTGCAGATTTTTTTGCCATTCTTTCCAAATGCAAAATATCATCTACTTTAAGTTCGTATAAATCAGCATAATTATGAACCAGATTATTTTTGAAAAGTAAAGTGACAGTTTCTCCGCCAAGACCTTCAATATCCATGGCTTTTCTTGAAATATAATGTTGGATTCTCCCTATAATCTGCGGAGGACAACCATAAAAATTAGGACAATAATGATTTGCCTCACCTTCAGTTCTTACTAATTCGGTTTGGCACTCCGGACACTGCGTGATATAATGTGTAACTTCTGAATTTTCAGGGCGTTTTGATAAATCAACAGCAATAATTTTTGGAATAATCTCTCCTCCTTTTTCAACAAAAACAGTATCATTTATTCTGATATCTAATTTTTCTATTTGGTCTGCATTATGCAAAGAAGCTCTTTTTACAATTGTTCCTGCTAATTGTACAGGCGCCAAATTAGCTACCGGTGTTATTGCTCCGGTACGGCCAACCTGATATGTTATGGAGTTTAGTTTCGTTGAAACCTGTTCTGATTTAAATTTGTAAGCAATTGCCCAACGTGGTGATTTTGCTGTGTAACCTAATTCTTCCTGATGTTGTATACTATTGACTTTTACAACAACTCCGTCCGTTTCATACGGTAAATTATGGCGTTGAATATCCCAATAGTCTATAAAGTCAAAAACTTCCTGCATATTATTGACTAATTTTGCTTCAACCGGCACTTTAAATCCCCATTTTCTGGCAGATTCCAGTCCTTCAAACTGAGATGAGAAAGGCAAATTATTTCCAGTTACAAAATACAGCAAACATTCTAACGGACGTTTTGCAACCTCAGCGCTGTCTTGCAATTTTAAACTTCCAGACGCTGTATTTCTTGGATTTGAATAAGGTGTTTCCCCAATTTCTATTAATTCCTGATTCATTTTTTCGAAACCGGCAAATGGCAAAATAATTTCGCCTCTAATATCAAATCTTTCGGGATAATTTCCTTTTAGTTTTAACGGAATCGATTTTATGGTTTTGATATTATTGGTCACCTCATCTCCCTGAAAACCATCGCCACGAGTTAGGGCTTGTACCAGTTTTCCGTTTTCGTATGTGATGCTTATCGATGCTCCATCATATTTTAATTCGCAGGTATATTGCAAATTCACGTTTCCTAACACTCTCTGGATTCGGTTTTCCCAATCAAGCAAATCTTCTTTAGAATATGAATTATCTAAAGAATACATGCGATATTGATGTGCAATTGTTTTAAAATTCTTGGTTACCATTCCTCCTACTCGCTGAGTTGGTGAATGTTCATCGAAAAATTCCGGATGTTTATTTTCTAAATCCTGAAGTTCTTTTAGTTTAATATCAAAATCGTAATCAGAAATTGTGGCATTATCTAGCACATAATAGTTGTAGTTATGTTGATTAAGTTCATCTCTTAAAGTCTGAATTGTTTCTTGAATACTCATAAAATATTAAAATACTGGAGGTTGTGTTTTTGAATAACTGAATCTCAAAATTAGGATTATTTTTGTTGAAAAACAGTAAAAAATAAAACTTTTACAAAATCAAAAATCAAGCTGCAAAACGATGCAACTTGATTTTCTTCTTGCCCATTATTCTTAAAAAGAATTAAACAAAACCAACTTCCAAATGGTTTCTTCGTTTTATATTTTTACACTGATTATCAACAACCTAGCATGCAAATATAAAACTATTTCTGAATAATGATAAAGTCTGATCTTCTGTTTAACAAATGTTCTTCTTCGGTACATTTTACTCCATTCTTACATTTATTAATTAAGCGTGTTTCGCCATATCCTATTGCACTTTCTATTCTTGAGGTATCAATACCCTGAGAAACAATATAGTCTCTTGTTGATTTTGCCCTGTTATCAGATAGTTTCAGGTTATAAGCATCTTTTCCGCGAGAATCTGTATGCGATTCTATTTTGATTCGAATATTAGGAAATTTTCTCATTATGAAAACTACTTTCGATAATTCTTCGATAGCCAGAGGTGTAATATCGTATTTGTCGTAATCAAAATAAATTGGATTAACATCTACTTTTTCAACACCTTTCTTTTTGACTACTAAATCATCGTAATTACTCAATTCAAAATTAACATCGATAATTTCTCCTTCGTTTTCCTTGGTCGTTTCTACTGTTTTTTCGTCATCGCTATAATTTGTTTTTTTAGCAACTAGTCGAACTGTTTTATTACAAGGAACTGTAACGGCATATTTACCTTCGAAATTTGTTTTTGTTTCTGCCAAAATCTCGTTATACGAATTATAGGCAACAACAGTAACATCTGTTATAGGCAATTTAGATTTTCTGTCTAATGCTTTACCTGAAATATTCTGATTACAAACCGGTTCTCCTTTTATAAATGAATAAATATCATCATCGCCTTTACCTCCTGCTCTATTCGACGATAGATAACCATAGGTGCCGGTTTTATCAATTATAAAAGTAAAATCATCTTTATTACTATTTACGGGTGTTCCAAGATTTCTTGGTGTACTAAAGCTTCCGTCTGAAAGAAATTTGCTTTCGTACACATCTAAATCTCCTAAGCCGTAATGTCCATCTGAAGAAAAATAAAGTATTCCGTTACGAAAAAATGGAAAAAGATCGTTACCAAGAGTATTAATTTTTGGTCCCAGATTTTGTGGTGAACTCATTGTTCCATCATCTGCAATTTTTACTACATATAGATCTGTTTCGCCATATCCGCCAGGCATATCTGATGCGAAGAAAAGCCATTGACCGTCATCACTTAAACAAGGATGCCCAACAGAATAATCATCATTATCAAAAAAAACCTTTTGTGGATTTTCTACTTTTCCATCAACCATTGTTCCTTTAAGGATTTGAAAATTGTTAATCTTATCCCGGTCAATAACTAATTTATTTTTCTTGATAATATTCGACGAGTAATAAATGGTTTTTCCACTGGCATCAAAACTAGCTGTTGCTTCGTGGTATTTGGTCATTACATTAGGCATGAACAAATTTTCGTTAAACAAACTTCCATCAGCCGGATTTCTTTCTGCAACATATAAATTAAGGAAGGGCTGATTGTTCCAATTATATAATTTCTCTCCAAAATTTGTTGTGTCTCTTGCTGATGTAAATACAATTCTGTCTTGATAAAAGGTGGCTCCAAAATCTGATTTGCCGGTATTGATATCTAAATTTTTAATTTGATAGAGAGATTTTGCTTTGGCAATACTATCGAGTTGCTTTTTTTGGGCAACATATCGATTAATCTCTTTTTGATCTCCTTTTTTATTTAGATACTCTTTTGTGATTTTATCGGCATCGTCATAATCCATAACTGCTTTCATTGTCTGAATGTATCGCAGGTAATAAATATCTGTTAGATTATTTCCTTGTATTTCATATAATCTTTTGTACCATTTTAATGCATTTCTGGCATCTGAAATAAAATAATAAGAGTCAGCAGCATTTTTTATCGTTTGGGCCGATGGATTCTCTATGTTTTGCAAACATTCTTCGTAGGCTTTTGAAGCATCTAAGTAAGAGTAGTTTTTAAACAAGGCATCGGCCTTTTTTAAATTAGTCTGAGCAAAACCAAATGTAAAACTCAATACTAAACTCAGGATATATAATTTTTTCATAGGTTTTTATATTTAGAAGAATCTAGGAGATTTGATTTTACTTTCTTTTTTATTGAATTGATAGCGTAAAATGATTTCATGAGTTCCATCATTGTACTTGTTCAAATCGCTAACGGTGTAATCAAAGGCATATCCGATATAGAAACTTTTGGATATTTGAAAACCTGCCAATATACTCACAGAATCATCTGTTCGATAAGATCCTCCAATTACAAATTTCTCTGCAATCATAAAGTTCGCCGATATATCAGCCGTAAGTGGTGCTCCACTCACTGCTTTTACTAAAAATGCCGGCTTAAACTTTAAATTAGGATTCAGATCAAAAACATAACCTCCCATTAAATAATAATGCAAACGATCGTAATCTATAGATTCCTGAACGTCGTCATAATAATCATTTTGAAGAAAGCTTGGAATAGAGAATCCTAAATACCATTTATCGGTATAATAGTAAATCCCGGCTCCTACAGCTAATTTCATTTGATTGTCAATGTTTTGATTTAATAAAACATCATTATTATTATAATATCTTCCTTTAGACCAATCTACATTCAACATTCTCATTCCTGCTTTAAGACCAAATGCTAATCTTTTTTCATATCCTAACGGAATTGAATAAGAGAAGTTTCCGTCGAGATATAATTCGTTCGATGGACCAATTTTGTCGTTTACGACGCTTAATCCCAAACCTATCATCTCATTTCGCAGCGGTGAATGTATAGAAAACGATTGTGTTTCTGGTGCCCCATCTATTCCAACCCATTGAGAACGGTGTAAAAGTGTTGCTTCTAATGTTCCGGTAGATCCAGCATAAGCTGGATTTACGGACATTGTGTTGTACATATATTGTGTGTACTCCGGATCTTGTTGTGCACTGGCACAAAATGTAATAAAAGAACATATTAAAATGAAATACGTTTCTAATGATTTTATATATAGTTTCATAACGATACTTATTAAGTTTAATTAATTAGATGATTAATACAGCTGATTATCTCATTATGGATAACCATCCTTTTTTAGCCGATCCATCTCCAATGGTTATCACATAAAAATAAGTACCAGTTGGCAACATATCTCCTCTATTAACCACTCCTGATACATTGGCGGTTCCGTCCCAATCATTTTCATAATGTTGTTTACTATATACTAATGAACCGTATCTGTTATAAACTTTCAACTCATTATTAGGATATGACTCGATACAATCAATTCTGAAAAGATCATTAGCTCCATCATTATTTGGAGTGAACTCATTGTAAACTGTCAAACAAATTGGTTCAACAGAAGCTGAAGCCGAATTATTTGATGCATCAACATCTAAAGGAGTCGAAATTTCGACAGTTGCAACGTTAAGATAATTACCACTTGGCAATACTTCTGCAACTATTGTAAGCACTACGCTTTGTCCGGCATTTAAAGTTGGAATTGTCCAAAGTTGTGTACCTAAATCGTATGTTCCTACGGTTGTAGATGCACTTACTAAATCATATCCGCTTGGTAGTAACTCGCTAACAATTGTATTTATAAAGTTACCCTGACCTACATTATTTACTGTTACCGTAAATGTTATTTGCTCACCAAAATTAGGTGTAGGGTTACTAACGGTGTTTGTAATCGTAAGGTCTGAACAAGTTGCTACAGTAACATTTAAAGTTTTAGTGGTAGTCTCGTTACAAGTATTTGTATACTTAACCTCAACTTTACCCGGTCCAATATCAGACCATGAAACTGTTACAGATCCGTCAGCATTTCCTCCACCGGAAGTAATTGTTCCGTTAGTGATTGACCAAACATAATCAGATTTTCCGTTGGCAATTGAATAAGTGATTCCCTGGAAAACACATGGTGTATCATCCGTAGCTGTGATTGGTACTAAAGCATCATTTTCAAAAGCAATCGTTACTCCTAATCTTGTAGCACTATCACAACCATTTGTTGTATTATTAAGTGCCGCCGCATAATATGTTGCAGCAGTAAGTGGTGTATTTGCTGCTAATGGTGTTCCGCCAGTCGCAGAAGTATACCATACTACATTTGCCTCATTTACAATAATACTTGCAATTGTTGGAACTGCTGATAAACAAAATGTTTGTGTTGTTTTTGGCGTAGTAACAATACCCGGTGTATTTACATTTACTGTAACTGCTAATCTTGCAGGATTTTCACAACCTGAAGCACTCGCAATAACTCCATAATAAATACCACTTGCTAAAGCTGTTGTTGCCGGAATTGCTGTTCCACCTGTTGGAGTACTATACCAGATTACATTTGCTTCGTTAACCTGAATATTAGAAACCTTTGGCGCATTTACAGAACAGAAATTCTGAGTTGTCGAATTCGTTGTTGGTGTTGCCATTGGATTCACAATCGTAATCATAACTGATAAACGACTTGCACTTTTACATCCAGTTAAAGGATCTGTAATTTCTCCATAATAAGTACCCGAAGCCAAAGCTGTCGTTAACGGAATTGCTGTTCCGCCAGTAGCGGTAGCAAACCAACTTACATTACTTTCGTTCACCTGAATACTTGCAAATGTTGGAGCACTGGTTGAACAGAAGTTCTGAGCTGTATTATTAGTTGTAGGCGTATTTGTATTTCCAACTACAACGGTTACTGATAATCTTGCTGCACTTTCGCAAGTTGTAGCAGCATCTTTTAAAGCAGCAAAATAAGTTCCGCTTGTCAAGGCTGTAGTCGACGGAATCGCTGTTCCGCCTGTTAAAGCCGTATACCAAACGATATTTGCCTGATTAAACTGAACGCTTGCAAAGGTTGGTGCATCTGACAGACAGAAATTTTGTGTTCCGGCTGTTACCAATGTTGGTGTTCCAGGATCTGAAACATTTATAGTTACTGATAATCTAGTAATACTTTCACAATTTGTAACAGCATCTTTTAGTGCAGCAAAATAAGTTCCGCTTGTCAAAGGTGTAGTTGACGGAATCGCTGTTCCTCCTGTTAAAGCTGTATACCAAACAATGTTTGCCTGATTGAACTGAACACTTGCAAATGTTGGTGCATTTACCAAACAGAAGTTTTGTGTTCCTGCTGTTACCAAAGTTGGTGTTCCAGGATCAGTAACATTAATGGTTACTGATAATCTTGTAACACTCTCACAACTTGTAACAGGATCGACTAATGCTGCAAAATAAGTTCCGCTTGTAAGTGGTGTTGTAGACGCAATCGCTGTTCCGCCTGTTAACGCGGTATACCAAACGATATTTGTCTCATTAAACTGAACACTTGCAAAGGTTGGCGCATTTACCAGACAGAAGTTTTGTGTTCCTGCAGTAACCAATGTTGGTGTTCCAGGATCTGAAACATTAATAGTCACTGATAATCTAACGGCACTTTCACAAGTTGTTGTCGCATCAAGTAATGCTGCGAAATAAGTTCCGCTTGTAAGTGGTGTTGTAGACGGAATTGCTGTTCCGCCTGTTAAAGCTGTATACCAAACGATATTTGTCTCGTTAAACTGAACACTTGCAAATGTTGGTGCATTTACCAGACAGAAGTTTTGTGTTCCTGCAGTTACCAAAGTTGGTGTTCCAGGATCTGAAACATTAATGGTCACGGATAATCTAACTGAACTTTCGCAACCTGTAACAGCATCTTTTAAAGCAGCAAAATAAGTTCCGCTTGTAAGTGGTGCAGTTGACGGAATCGCTGTTCCGCCTGTTAAAGCCGTATACCAAACGATGTTTACTTCATTAAACTGAACACTTGCAAAAGTTGGCGCATTTACCAGACAGAAATTTTGTGTTCCTGCAGTAACCAATGTTGGCGTAGCCGGATCTGTAACGCTAATCGTTACTGATAATCTAACCGCGCTTTCGCAAGTTGTGGTAGCATCTAATAATGCTGCGAAATAAGTTCCGCTTGTAAGTGGTGTAGTTGACGCAATCGCTGTTCCGCCTGTTAGAGCAGTATACCAAACAATATTTGTTTCGTTAAATTGAACACTTGCAAAGGTTGGTGCATTTACCAGACAGAAGTTTTGCGTTCCTGCAGTTACCAATGTTGGCGTTCCAGGATCTGAAACATTAATAGTCACTGATAATCTAACCGCACTTTCACAAGTTGTTGTAGCATCAAGTAATGCTGCGAAATAAGTTCCGCTTGTAAGTGGTGTAGTTGACGGAATTGCTGTTCCGCCTGTTAGAGCCGTATACCAAACGATGTTTGTTTCGTTAAACTGAACACTTGCAAATGTTGGTACATTTACCAGACAGAAATTTTGCGTTCCTGCCGTTACCAAAGTTGGTGTTCCAGGATCTGAAACATTAATGGTCACTGATAATCTAATCGAACTTTCACAATTTGTAGTTGGATCTAGTAACGCTGCAAAATAAGTTCCGCTTGTAAGTGGTGTAGTTGACGGAATCGCTGTTCCACCTGTTAAAGCAGTATACCAAACGATGTTTGTTTCGTTAAACTGAACACTTGCAAAGGTTGGCGCATTTACCAGACAGAAGTTTTGTGTTCCTGCTGTTACCAATGTTGGTGTTCCAGGATCTGTAACGCTAATCGTTACTGATAATCTAACCGCGCTTTCACAAGTTGTGGTAGCATCTAATAATGCTGCAAAATAAGTTCCGCTTGTAAGTGGTGTAGTTGATGGAATCGCTGTTCCGCCTGTTAAAGCGGTATACCAAACAATATTTGTTTCGTTAAACTGAACACTTGCAAAGGTTGGCGCATTTACCAGACAGAAGTTTTGTGTGCCCGCAGTTACCAATGTTGGCGTTCCAGGATCTGAAACATTAATGCTTACTGATAATCTAACCGCGCTTTCACAAGTTGTTGTAGCATCTAATAATGCTGCAAAATAAGTTCCGCTTGTAAGTGGTGTAGTTGACGGAATTGCTGTTCCGCCTGTTAGAGCCGTATACCAAACGATATTAGTTTCGTTAAACTGAACACTTGCAAAGGTTGGTACATTTACCAGACAGAAGTTTTGCGTTCCTGCCGTTACCAATGTTGGTGTTCCAGGATCTGTAACGCTAATCGTTACTGATAATCTTACCGCACTTTCACAAGTCGTTGTTGCATCTTTTAAGGCTGCAAAATAAGTTCCGCTTGTAAGTGGTGTAGTTGACGGAATCGCTGTTCCGGCTGTTAGAGCTGTATACCAAACGATATTTGTTTCGTTAAACTGAACACTTGCAAAAGTTGGCGCATTTACCAAACAGAAGTTTTGTGTTCCTGCCGTTACCAATGTTGGCGTTCCAGGATCTGTAACGCTTATGGTTACTGATAATCTAACGGAACTTTCACAAGCCATTGTAGCATCTTTTAATGCTGCAAAATAAGTTCCGCTTGTAAGTGGTGTTGTTGACGGAATAGCTGTTCCACCAGTTAAAGCAGTGTACCAAACGATATTTGCTTCATTAAACTGAATACTTGCAAACGTTGGCGCATCTGCCAAACAGAAATTTTGCGTTCCCGCAGTTACCAATGTTGGTGTAGCCGGATCGTTAATCATTACAGTTGCAACTTTAAGCTCTCCGTTTTTATTCTGACATGTATTATCACTAGTAACAGCAACATAATAAGAGATAGGACTCATAGCAGTTGTTAAACCTGAAGCTGTCAAAACTCCTGTACTACTTACTGCATAAGTTACTCCATTAATTACTCCATTAAAAATAGGCTGTGTTTTATTAGCATCTAAATACCAAAAGAAAACCGGATTTATTAAACCACTTGTTGGTGTTAATACTGCATCTGTATCATGACAAATTGAAGCATTATCTACATTAATATCTGTTACTAAAGAACTTGGTAAAATAGTAAATGTTACTTGTTTTCTATTTGCCGGTGCAGTTTCACAATATTCATCTGAACTAAGTCCAACATAATAAGTATATGTTCCCGGAGCTAATCCAGTTAATATTAATTTAGGAGTAGTTTCACCAACTATTTCCTGACTTGCTGTACCATCAAAGCTATACCAGTGATATACAGGATTCGTAAGTACAGGTGTACCGTTTAAGACTGCATCAAGTGTTACTGTCCCATTTTCGGCACATATAATAGTACTGTTTCCTCCGTTTATAGTTACACTTGCTATTGTCGCTGCAGGCGTAGTTGCTCTAACGATTACGGTTACTTCACCTCTTTCTAATGCAGGGCAACCATAGCGAATTGGCTGAATATAATATTTATATGTTCCGGCAGCTAATGTTTCCGGAAGTGTATAAATCTGACCATTGGCTAAAACATTTCCTCCTGTTGGGGAATCATACCAGACATAATTCGCACAAGACTTAGGCGGAACCTGGAGCGTAATATCTGCCCCCGGACAAACCGTTATATTATTATCAAGATCTCCACCAATAACTTTTGTATTGGTTACACGATCAATAGTATGAACTCTAAGTTGATCTAATACACTTGCCACACCTCCAAAAGTAATCACCGCTTTGTCATATGGCTGAGTTTGTGGTGCAACGATTGTCATTGCCATTGTATCGCCTGAAAGCAATTTTAAAGTCAATAAACTACTTGTATTTTGTATTGGAGCGCCAACCGGAATATTTCCTGAGTAAAGCTGAATAGTAAATCCGGTAAGTAAATTAAGATTTAAAAGTGTTCCCGGTTTAGAAATTGTAATTCTTAAACTATCTCCCACCATAGATGGTGTTCTAAAAGTTGTTGTAAGTTCAGCAGCAGCAAGTACTCCTGCTCCACTAAACATTGTAGCATAGGTAGCAACATCTCCATCAGCAATATTCCATGGGTTAGAAACCCCTACCGTTGCTGTTAATGCTCCAACTCCCAAATCTTTTACGCCAGAGAAAACATCTTCAATATCACCTTGACCACAAGCAATTTGAGCTACTTGTTTTTTATAGTAAGCATCATAAACATTAATATTTTGTGCTACACTTAAAACAGATCCTAACTGTACACGAATACCATCATAATCCTGAAGACCAGCAGTATTAGAAGGAACAAATGTATATTCGAATGAGTTTTGTCCTGGCAATAAGTTCAATAATGATCCTGATACAGATTGTAATGTTCCAATATCAATTGGGTTATTAGATCCGTCACGTTTAGTACCTATTACCGAAATATTTTGTCCTACTGCAAGTAAGCTATTTTCTAAACCTATTTTTACAGTTACCGCAGTTCCTTTAGGAATAGTTGTTGGCCATTGCAGATTTTGCCATGTTGTACCAATGCCTAAAAGCCCTAAACCGGTAGTTATTGTTGAATGTGTACTTGGATCACCATCTACAGCCAAAGGTCCGTTTGTTACTGATCCTGTAATAACAGATCCTGATAATTGAGAATTAGCATAAACTCTTTCTAATAATGCATCACAAGCAGCTGCATCAATAACACTAATAGTTACTGTTTGACTGGTCGTACAAGTACCATTACTAGCCACCACAGTATAGGTATAAATACCAACAGTATTTAGAATTCCGGTGTTATTTGATGGTAATGCATTCCCTTGTGGGTCATACCATGTTATTGTTCCGTTTGAAGTTGCTGCTAAAGCTACTGAAGTTCCTGTATTAACAGCAATTGAACTCGTTACTCCTGTTAATGTTGGTAATGGATTAACAGTTACTGCAACCGGTACTCTTACTGAAGGACAATCAACACCAACAGTTTGAGCCTGGATAAAATAAGTACCGCTTATAAGAATATTTCCTGCCGCTTGCTCTGTAATTGGATTATTTGTTGAATCAAAGAAAGTATAAGTTGTATTTCCTGATGCATCAAAATTTGAAATAGCGTCTTTTAGATTTACTTTACCACAAGCTGAATATGGACTTGTAACTGTTAAAGCTGAACCTGCAGGATAATTTACTACAACTTCTTTTAAAGTTCCGTTTAAATTTTCGCAAGTTCCTCCGTTAAGTACAGATACATAATACGTATAAGGAGCGTTAGCTGCAATAAGTCCGCTAATTGTTAAAGCTCCGGTTGTAGCATTTTTAGAATATGTTACTCCTGCTACTGTACCTGTCGTAATTTCTTGTGTTTTATTTTGATCTAAGTAATATTTAAATGTTGCTCCCGCTAAAGCAGATGTTGGAGTCAATACAACACCTCCCGCACATGAAGCAGTTACAGGGCTTGTAATTGCAATATCTGCAGCTGTAGGAATAGGCAACACAGTAATTGTTACTGGCTGGCGAACACTATTAATACATCCACCACGAGTGGCTTCTAAATAATAAGTAGTTGTAACATTTAAAGGAGTAGAATTAACCGCTGCTAAATTCCCTCCTGTTGGAGCATCATACCAGGCAAAAGTTTCTGTTCCTGTAGAAGATGCTGTCAAAGTAGGAGTTCCACCCGCGCAAATTGGTGTGGCTGCACCTGTTATTGTTGCATTTGGAAATCTATAAGAAACCTCATAAATATTCAAGGTCGTTAACAAGCCTACCAATGCACCAAATCTAATTTCGACTTTATTAAATGCTGCAGATGTAGGAAAGCTAACTTTAAATTTATTTCCTGATAATACCTGCAAATTCAATAAATTATTATTGATTAAAAGTCTGTCGTTATTAAATGTTACTCCGTTATAAGTCGCTATACTAACAGAACTTAACAATGCTACATCAGCAATTCCTCCAGGTAATTCTAATTCAATATCAATGATATCTCCTGCCTGCCCTGGTGTACCAAAAGTTAATTGTTGTTGTATATAAGCATTCAATACTCCTGCAGGAATAGTCAGACTTGCAAATGTATTTATGTTTCCATCATAAGAATTTGTTTGATTACTTGAGGTACATAAAGCACATAAAGAAACCGGTAGAGTTGTATCTATAGTTACTGCTTGTGAATTTGGCTGCAAACAGCTGCTTACAGTATTAACTATCATAACATTTATAGCTGCTCTTGAAGCACTTATACAGTCTGTAGCTAAATTTCTGGCCTGAACATAAAATGTTGTATTCGCCGTTAAAGCCGGACTTGGAGTATAAGTACTTGAATTTGCCAATAAAAGATTCCCTCCTGTTGGAGCATCATACCAATCATAAGAAACTCCTGCACTAGTTGTAACAGATAAGGTTACAGTTTGACCAGACTGAATAATTACATTTGAAGATACCGGAACCGGAACTGATGCAGCCGGATTAACAGTAACTGTTACTGCTGTACGAGTAGGACTTAAACAACTACCAATTACAGCTTCAACATAATAAGTAGTTGTTGCAGTTAAATTAGGTGTTGTATAAGAAGTGCCTGTAAACAATAAATTTCCGCCAGTAGTCGCATCATACCAATTATAAGTAGTGCCTGCAACCGGTGTATCAATTGTTATTGTTGTTGTTTGCCCACTACATAAAGTTGATGGACTTGCAATAACAGGTGTTGGTGCAACAGGATTATTTACTGTAATAACAACTGGAGTTCTTTCACTATTTACACAACCATTTCGGGTAACCTCTACATAATAGGTTTTATTAGCTGTTAAAGCCGGAGTTGTAATAGCTGCAGTGCTAAATAATAAATTCCCTCCTGTTAAAGCATCATACCATTTGATAGTTTCACCCAAAGCAGCACTAGAAACTAAAGTAGCTGTTTGTCCGCTGCAAATTGTTGTATTTCCTGAAATTGTTGGCGCTTTATATCTGTAAGTTGCCTGATAGATATCTAAACTGGTTAATACTGTAACCACAGCACCAAACCTGATTTCTACACGATCAAAATTTGCTCCCGCAACAATACTGGCTCTAAATCTGTTTCCGGATATTAATTGTAACGAAACTAACGGATTATTAATAAAAACCCTGTCTCCGTTATAAGTTGCACCATTATAAGTTGCTAAACTAACACCACCCAATAATGCAACATCTGCCAACCCTCCTGGTAATGCCAATTCAACATCTACAATATCACCAGTTTTACCAGGATTATTAAATTGTAATGTTTGTTGAATCCATCCATTTACCAAACCTATTGGCAAAGTTAGTCGTGCTGAAGTAGCACTATTTCCATCAACTGAATTATTTGGAGTTGTAGAAGAACAAAGCAAACAAAGTCCGTTTTGAGTAGTCTGCTGGCTATTTGCTTCCAAACAACCTCCTAGCGGGTTAGCCAAAACAGTTACCGTAACCGGAACTCTCGTTGCGCTGACACATCCTCCTGTACTATTGCGTGACTCTACATAATAGGTTTTGGTTGCAGTTAATATTGGCGTTGTAAATGTATTTGAATCCCCTAATAATTTAGTTCCTCCAGTAGGTACATCATACCAATCAAGGACAACACCTGTCTCACTTGTCGAAGCGCTTAAAGTAGCATTTTGACCGGATAATATCGAAACACTTTGCGTTAGTATTGTAGCTGGTCCGGGAACAGGAGTTGAAGTTACTGTAACCTGTGTACGTGCTGATTTACAAGTACCGATTGAAGCTTCTACATAAAAATTAGTTACTCCTATAGGTACAGTTGCTGTATAAGTATTACCTGTAGTTAAAAGTGTTCCTGCCGTAGGAGCATTATACCAGGAATAAGTAGTTCCTAAAACCGGATTTACAACTGATAAGGTCGTTGCCTGCGTTGCTCCCGTAGAACAAATTGCTGTTCCCGTAGCACTTATAACAGGTACTACAGGATCTATTACATTAATAGTCACCGGTAAACGCTCACTGCTTTCACAGCCGCCAATTCTTGAAGTACTTACATAATATGTAGTTGTAGCCGTTAAAGCAGGTGTAGTATAAGTAGCCAGATTTGAAATTGCTGTAGTAGATGTTGGTGAATCATACCAAGCTACTGTTGTACCAGTTGCAGCAGTTGCCGTAAGTGTTATTGATTGTCCGGTACATATAGATTGTGTTTCTCCATTAGTAATGGTTGGTTTTGCAAATTGCAAACGCACATCATATATTCTTAAATTCGACAATAAACTAACAAGCCCGCCTACCTGAATTCTAAGTTGATCAGCATCACCAGTTAATGTGTATCTAATAACACCCATTGTGTTTCCTGACAAAAGCTGAATGTTCAGCAAAGGGCTATTTAATGCAACGGTAGCTCCATTAGTATTTGTTGCTGAATTTCTTGCCTGAATACTCGCATTAGACAACAAACCAACATCTAACAATGGTGAATCTGAACCGTAATAAATAACAATTTGATCGCCAGCTTTTGCCGTTTGATTAAGTGTTACTGTTTCTTGTGCGAAACAAAGTACACCCAGTGAATTTGTGAGTGTTGCATAAGTGCTTAAGCTCGTATCATAAGCAAAAGACGGATTAATAATTTCCGTCGTACCCAGACATACCCCACCAATACCTGAAGTATTTGAAATAGGTCTGCAAAAGGTTTGTGCAAAGTTTTTATTGCACAAAAGCAATAAAAACAATAAACCTAATAATCTCTTCTTTACGATGAGATCATAGAAAGTAAAATTTTTTTTCATAATTTGGAAGATTAGAAAATGGACAATAAAATACCTGTTGCGATAAGCACGTATGCTTAGGCAATTTTAAAAAACGTTAAAAATCAACTAGTTAAAATGAAATTTAAATTCGCAGTGTACTAAGAATGTAAACTCCATCTGAGTAAAAAAATCATGTTGTATTGCGTATACCGAAGTATACTAAAGAGCAGTTTTTATTCTGACAGAATAAAAATTGTCTCAAAAATTTTAGGGAATATTGATCTACATCAATCTTCCAGATGGAGTGATTTGTTAGTGGACTAATTTTCATAAAAGAAAATTTAAGTTGATGTAGAACTGAGGGAATTCTTTAATATATAGTATGAAGTCAATATTTATAAAAAGTTGATTAGGCAATCTATAAACTTTGTTGATTTAGAAGAAACTCTAAAAATTGAATTCATTAATTTTTATAAGAGGCTTTTTTACATTTAAAAAAATTAAACACAAAAACGCCTTTTGTCAACAAAGCCGACAATTGGACTTTGAAAATAAAAAGCTGACGTAAATAGAAAACTGTTGTGAAAAATTTGTGCTGGAACGAAAATCAGATTTTAAAATAAAACTGAAGATTTTCGATACAATAAAAGATAAAGCTAAAATAATATGTATACCTAATACAAACTGGATAAAGAAAGTAAATGTCAATTCCATAAGCAAACTAATTAAGTTATTATTTAAATCTTCAATTTTAAAATATAAAAAAATATAAAAATTGTAATCTGAATCTATTTAAAAATAATACTAAAAGTGATCTCCCTGATTTTTATATGTTTTCAAAAAGCACAAAAACTATTTTGTTTAACTTTTGTATTCTAAAATTAGAAAAAAGTAAAATGCAAAACAAGAATAAAATTCTTATTTTTTTTTAAATCCAAAAAAAGTAAAACGAAAATTATAGCGATACCATCAGAAAAACCGACGTTTTTAACATTAAATCAACTGTTATAATTATCATAAAAAAATGTGAATAAAATTTGTTAAATCTGCAAAAAGTAAGTTTAAGACTACTTTTAGTCTTTCTTAATCGTTTGATTTTTAACTAAAAAAGCCAAAATGAAAAGTAAAACTTACATTTTGAATTCAAAAACAAAATTCTTTGCATATTTCAAAAAAAAGGAGTGGAAATACGGGGTGAAAAAAATATAAAAGTTTAAACAAATGTTAAAAAACTAAAAAAAAGGTAAATAATTTAACATCAATCATTTACCTTTTTAAAAATATATACTGCTAAAATCTATGATTCAATAATAGTATTGATTTGAGTAAATAATTGTCCGTCACTCAAAAACGCACCTTGCTGGATTAATTCAAAAATAGAGGCATTTCTATCCTCTGTAAATACTTTTTTACCTACTTTCATTTCTATGTTTTCAGTAAACATATTATCGCTCAACCATTGCAAACCATCTTTAGTAAGAAAGTCAGTTTCAGGAACCAATGATTTTAAAACGATAGATTGTACTTCAGTCTCAAAACACTGAAACAGGAAAATGTGATTTTTAGAAAAATGTTCTAAAAATTCAGCTCTGGACAAAACACCTTCCCAAATTAAATCTGAAAATACATCCAGTTCCTGTTCTGCCACTTCCGGTTTATTTATTTTAATAGAATCCCATTCTGCTTTATCTATCGCCTGAGTGGCTAAAAAGCTGGCAAATTCTGCATGCAATTCATCAAATTGCTCCTTTGTTAATCTTGCGTATTTCATTCGTGTTTATTTGTCAGATTTTATTCAATAGCATATTAATGCCGTTCCTGGCTATTTATAATAAAAAAGCCCTCTTAAATTAAGAGGGCAAATTTACACTATTTTTTATCTTTCTAGAAAATATATCGTATACCAAATTGCATCTGCCATCTTGACGTTAAACTGGCATCATAGCTAAACGTTTTTGTTTGCGTATTAGTAAAAGTATAAGTAGGCGTATTTCCTGCTACAGTAACCCCAATTGGCTGCACACTTGTAGGTACCTGAACCACACCCCAATCTGAATTAATCAAATTACCAAGATTTAAAATATCAATACTAAACTGGATCGTATTCTTTTTTTCTGAAGCTGATGAAACTTTGAAATTATAATCCTGTAAAAATTTAAAATCACATCTTCCTCTCCATGGAGAAATTGCTCCATAACGCTCAGCGTATTGCCCTCTTCTGGTCTTTAAATATTTATCCTGCTCAATATATTTTTCAAAAGCCTCTGCTTGTCCCGCTCCTGTAAATGTCATTTGTCCAATTTCGGCTGTTGTAGGAATATAAATCAAATCATTCACAGCAGAACCGTCATTATTAATATCTCCACCATACGTGTAGTTAAAACGTCCTCCTTGCGCATATTCAAAGAAAGCAGAAACTGTTGAAGCCCACTTATCATTGCTTCCATATTTCCATTTTTTAGAAGCTACACCAATAAAACGATGATTATCACCATATTTTGAGTTTGAAAGAACATCTTTATTCACATTTCCCAATGCAGGATTAAATGCAAAAGCGTCACCAGTAATTTCAGCCTCGATTGAGTTAACATCCTTAGATACTAAATAGTTATAAGCCACACTTGCATATAAACCATTATCAAAATTTTTCTGAACTTTGATACTAGAATTAAAGGCAAATCCTTTATTAGAATTAGTCATTACATATGCATTGTTCGCTCCTTTATCTGCTGCAGTATAAATTAACCTTGCATCTGCTCCTGCAAGAGTTCCTGTAGGATCTTTTAGCCCCCAGTTTTGTACCTGAACACCATTTATATCTTTATTGTATGAAAAATCGAAAGTTAAAATATAATTACTTTCAAATTTATGATCATATCCTAAACTTGTTCTCCAAACCTGAGGCCATTTGTAATCCGGATCCATAATCTGAAAAAAGCTGTCATCAGCACCACTTACCTGATTTCCTAACCAAACAAACGGAATTCTTCCGGTAAAAATCCCCGATCCACCACGCAATTGCGAAGTGGCATTGCCTTTTACATCCCAATTAAAACCAATTCTTGGAGACCATAAAATCCTGTCACTAGGCAAATTAGTCGAAATTAATTTCACTGCTTGCCCAGTATCCGGATCATAATAGTCAATATTATTATCCCTGCCGGCACCGCCGTTATCAGTATCAATATATTTCTGAATCAAATCAGCAGTATTAAAATACAATGGCTTATCAATTCTTAAACCCAAAGACAATTTAAAATCTTCAGTAACACTAAAATCATCCTGTGCATAAAAAGCCAATTGACCTACATTTAATTCCGCCAGTTTCCAGCCACCATCGCTGCCAACTGCAAATTGACTTTTTGAGTTAAATGTATCCTGAGCATATTGTAAATTTTGCGCTATGATACTTGTTGCATAAGGCTTTGCAGCATCATCTAAAAAGTCCTGTGTCGTAAAATATGGTGTAAAGAAAGTTCCGGCGTAACCATTTGGATTTCCAAAGTTGTCATATCCTCCCAAATTGAATGAATTTGCGAATTTAAATTTTTCAAAAGAAGATCCAAATGTAAATGAATGTTTTCCAACAGTATAAGTTAAGTTATCTGTAATCTGAATCACTTTCTGATCCAGCGTATTATTTATAGAAAATGGTTCATGACCTGCAATAATATAATTTGATCCCGCACCATCCTGAATATTAATTACCGGAGCCGGAGTTGAAAAAGGATCGCGATAATCGTTAAAATGAGTATAACCTGCCTGTAATTTATTAGAAACTGATTCACTGAATTTTGAATTCAATTCCAATAAAAATGAACTTAATTTATTATTAATCTGATATCCTGAGTTTTGAAACTGTAAGATTGAAGCATTTGGCCCTCTAAACCCCAAAGCTGTTGGATGTGCAGGTTTATCTTTTGAAGCATCCAGAAAATTATAAATCACAGCTAACTTATGATTATCATTAATATTCCAATCTACTTTTATAATTCCTTTACTGGAATTAGATTCATGGATAAATCCTTGATATGCCCCAGTATTATATCCTAGATTTGCCAATGCGTTAGAAACTGCAATCAAATCAGATTCTAAAACTCTGGATTCATTAATTCCTGTAACGCCATCATTATTATTGGCTATAAAATTAGATCCTAAGTCACTTCTTTTGTCAATTTCAAAATTTCCAAATATAAACAACTTGTCTTTTATAATGGGCGCTCCCAAACTAAATCCTGCCTGAGTTTGCTCTAAGCTTGGTACAAAGATTTTTTCTCCTTTAATTTTACTTCCTGTTAAATCCTGATTTCTGTAAAAAGCATATGCCGTACCATGAAACTCATTTGTCCCGGATTTCGTAACAGCATTTACAGAAGCACCTGTAAAACCGGATAAAGTTACGTCGTAAGGAGCGGTTGCTACCTGAATTTGCTCTATAGCATCTAACGAAATAGGCTGTGCTCCAGTTTGACCACCAGGAGTTGCAGCATCTAAGCCAAAAGGGTTATTAAAAATGGCTCCGTTTAAAGAGTAATTATTGTATTGATCATTTCTACCTCCAAAAGAACCACCGCTTGCAGTTGGCTCTAATCTGGTAAAATCTTCAGCTGATCGCGAAATAGTGGGCAGTGCTGTTAATTCTCTTCGACCAATTGTCGTTTCTGCTCCTGTTTTTCCACTCTTAAACACTTTATCCTTAGATACTATTTTAACTTCCTCTAATGTCTGGCTTTCATCATTTAGAACAACATCTAAATTAAAAGCCTTACCCAAATCAAGATATACATCATTATATTCCTGATTTTGATATCCTACAAAAGTCACTAAAATTTTGTAAGGACCACCAATTCTCATATTTAAAATATTAAACCTTCCGTCTTCATTAGAAAGAGAAGAATATTTTGAACCCGTAGGAGTATGTATGGCGAGGATAGTTGCACCCGGCAAAAGTTCGTTGCCTGAACTTTTTACAATCCCCTTAATACTCGAAGTAGTTGTTTGCCCTGTAACCACAGTGGCAATAAAAACACATAATAAGGTTACGATTTTTTTCATTTTCCTGGTTTTGAGTGAGTTATTCCTCTCAAAATTAGGCAAAAAAAAATCACTCCTAAGAGTGATTTTTATATTTTATTAACAAGAAGTTAACAAAATGTTATTTTTCAGCGATGATCTCGTATGGTAAATCAACAATAACATCTCTGTGTAAACGGATGCTAGCTGAATATTTTCCTGTACGTTTTACGATACCGCTAGTAATGAATTTTCTGTCGATAGCGTTACCAGATTTCTCTAAAGCTTCAGCAATGTCGATGTTTGTGATAGAACCAAAAAGTTTCTCTCCACCAGCTTTTGCAGTAAGTTTAATCTCAAGAGCTTTTAAAGTTTCAGCTAATGCTTTTGCATCAGCAACAACTTTAGCTTCTTTGTGAGCTCTTTGTTTTAGGTTTTCAGCCAAAACTTTTTTAGCAGAAGGAGTTGCTAAAGCAGCAAAACCTTGAGGGATTAAAAAGTTACGTCCGTAACCCGCTTTTACAGTAACTACATCATCTTTAAATCCTAGATTCTGTACGTCTTGTTTTAAAATAAGTTCCATGTTGTTGTCCTTATATTTGAGAAGTTAGGTTCCATCTTACCGGAAACCAACAACTTTGTTTTTAATATTATTTTAATAAATCGGCCACGTATGGCATTAAAGCTAAGTGACGAGCTCTTTTTACAGCTACAGAAACTTTTCTTTGGTATTTTAATGAAGTTCCAGTTAAACGACGAGGAAGAATTTTTCCTTGCTCATTAACGAATTTCAATAAGAAATCAGCATCTTTATAATCAATATATTTGATTCCTGATTTTTTGAAACGACAATACTTTTTAGTTTTGTTAGTTTCAATGTTTAAAGGCGTTAAATATCTGATATCTCCGTCTTTTTTTCCTTTTGCAGATTGTTCGATTGTAGACATAATAATTACGCTTTAGTAGATTTTAATTTAGCTCTTCTTCTCTCCGCCCATGAAATAGCATGTTTGTCTAAACTTACAGTTAAGAAACGCATAACTCTTTCGTCACGTCTAAATTCAGTTTCAAAAGCAATTAGAACTTCTCCTGCTACTTTGAATTCGAATAAATGGTAAAAACCACTTTTTTTGTTTTGGATTTCGTAAGCCATTTTTTTCAGACCCCAATCCTCTTTTGATACCATTTCAGCTCCTCTACTAGTAAGAAATTCTTCAAATTTCGTTACTGTTTCCTTCACCTGAACCTCAGATAAAACGGGATTTAAAATGAAAACAGTTTCATAATGATTCATAAATACAATATTTATTTGTTAAAATTGGGTGCAAAAGTAACCATAAAATTTATATATACAACACTTTTTTGCTTTTATTCGTTGTAAAGTAAAAAACACAGGGCGATTTTAGTTTTTTTTACAAAAAAATAATACATTTACTACTGCTATCCTGAATTTATTCTAAATTTTAATGTTATGAAACTAAACTGTGTTGTTGTTGATGATAGTTCTATACAAAGGACCATTATTGCAAAATTAGTTAATAATCACCCAGGTTTGCACTTAATCGGGGATTTTTCTAATGCAATAGAAGCAAAAAGCTGTATTTCTCTAAATAATATCGACTTAATATTTCTTGATATAGAAATGCCTGTTATTAATGGATTTGACTTTCTTGACGGCCTGAAATCTAAGCCGCAAATTATATTTATTACTTCTAAAGCTGAGTATGCTTTAAAAGCTTTTGATTATGACGCAACTGATTATCTTCAAAAACCTATTGCAGTAGATCGCTTTAATGCTTCTGTTAAGAGAGCAATAGACATGCATTTACTTAAAAAAGATGTAAAAGAAGAAGAGGGCGAACATATTTTTATTAAAAGTAATCTAAAAAAACTTAAAATTTTCACGGCAAAAATCAAATGGATTGAAGCATTTGGAGATTATGTGAGAGTAGTTACCGAAGATGATAGCAATTTGGTATTGTCAACAATGAAATCTTTTGAAAATGACTTATCAAAAGAAAAGTTCATTCGTGTGCATAAGTCTTATATTATTAATATTGATAAGGTTGAACGCTTCAATAGCAAATTTGCCGAAATCGGTATTACCAAAATTCCATTAAGCCGAAACAAAAAAGAAGATTTAGTCAAAGCATTGTCAACGTCCTCATAATTAATAAAAATCGACATTCGCAATCACTTTTATAGCCCGATACTGAGCCACAGCTTCAAAACTATTCATCATTTTCTGAATAGTTTTTTTTGTACTTCCCAACGGCAAATTCTGCGGAATTTTTATCAAAATTGTTCTGATATATTCGTTTCTTATCCTGCTGATTGCAGGTTCTTCAGGTCCTAATACAGGCATAGACAAGTTTTGACTTAAAACCTGATACAGCCACATTGAACCTTCTTTTAATTTATCAAATTCACGATGCTTTAATGTTAGCTTTATAATCCTGAAATAAGGCGGATATTTATAAATCTGGCGATCATACAATTGCTCTTTATACATACCCATATAATTATGGTGCGTAACTTGCTGAATTGTATTATGATTTGGATTATAGGTCTGAATCACAACTTTTCCTTGTTTTTCAGATCTTCCGGCTCTTCCAGCTACTTGTGTCATCATTTGAAAACTGCGCTCAAAGGCCCTGAAATCCGGATGATGAAGCATATTGTCAGCATTCATAATTCCTACCAGACTAACATTATCAAAATCTAAACCTTTAGCAAGCATTTGTGTCCCGACCAGAATATCGATTTCACGATTTTTAAAAGAGTCAATTATTTTCTCGAAACCAAACTTACCACGAGTAGTATCCTGATCCATTCTACCGGTTTTGGCCTTAGGAAAAAGCGAAACCAATTCCTGTTCTATTTGCTCTGTACCAAATCCTTTTGTTGTTAAATCAATACTCGAACAACTATGGCAATGCGTTGGCTTTGCAATCGAATAACCGCAATAATGGCA
This sequence comes from [Flexibacter] sp. ATCC 35103, assembly GCF_001975985.1. Taxonomy (GTDB): domain Bacteria; phylum Bacteroidota; class Bacteroidia; order Flavobacteriales; family Flavobacteriaceae; genus Flavobacterium. The sequence continues at coordinate 507,038 of NZ_MTQF01000001.1, forward strand.
ACGCAATTGGTTTTTATGTTTATGAAAAGTCAAACTAACATCGCATTGCTGACAATGCGGCACATGCCCACAGGTCAGACATTCTATTATTGGTGAATATCCTCTTCTGTTTTGAAACAAAATCACTTGTTCACCCAAAGACAAAGCTTCAGCAATTTCTTCGATTAAAACATCACTGAAATGTCCCGTCATTCTTTTCCTGAAATGCTTATCGGCTAAATCGACCAGAACAATTTCAGGCATTCTAACATTATTGTAACGTTCTGTAAGCGTAACTAAACCGTATTTATCTGTTTGTGTATTAAAATAGGTTTCAATACTTGGAGTTGCAGATCCCAGCAGAACTTTTGCATTATGAAAATTAGCCAAAACAATAGCCGCATCCCTCGCATGATAACGCGGCGCAGGATCTGTTTGCTTAAAAGTCTGTTCGTGTTCTTCATCAACAATTAGCAATCCTAAATTATTAAAAGGAAGAAACAAAGAGGATCTTGCCCCTATTACAATCTGAGCCTTATCAGCATTTTCAAGTGTTTGTTTCCAAACCTCAACTCTTTCGTTATTGCTGTATTTAGAATGAAAAACCGCTACTTTATCACCAAAATAAAAACGCAAACGTGATACTAATTGGGTCGTAAGAGCAATTTCCGGCAATAAATAGAGAATTTGTTTTCCGGTTGCCAGGTATTCTTCAATTAATTTAATATAAATTTCTGTTTTCCCGCTTGACGTTACACCATGAAGCAAACAAACTTCTTTCTCTATAAAACTATTTTTAATAGATTCAAAAGCACTATTTTGGGCTTCGCTCAATAGTAATTGCTTATCACTTGCCTGACCGGTAAATGAAACACGATCATGCTGCAAAAGATATTCTTCAAAAATTTCCTTATCAATTAAAGCTTTTACAACAGCCGAAGATGAATTTGATACCTCAACCAGTTTTTTTACTGTAATTGGTTTCTTTTCAGAAGCCATAAGCTGAAAATAAGCCAAAACAATTTCTTTTTGTTTATTAGCACTTTTCAAAACTTCTAACAATTGCCCCAAGCCATTCTCTGATTCGTATTGAGCATGTAATTTTACATATCGAACCAATTTAGGCTTATAAATTTCTTTCATTTCCTCCTCTAAAACAATGATATCTTTATCCATCATTTTTTGAAGAATTGGAAAAATATTCTTTTTATTTAGTATCGAAATAATTTCCTGAACTTTCAGCGAACTTTGATGATGCAATGCTTCATAAATCAAGAATTCATCATCAGAAAGTTCAGAATCATTTACTACGATTTCTGCTTTAAGTGAAACTATGGTTTCACTTTCCAGTAATAATCCAGTTGGGAAAGCACCGCGATATACATCACCAATGCCACACATATAATAAGTTGCCACCCAAAGCCAGTGTTTAATCTGGATTTCGGTCGCGATAGGTTTTTCGTCTAATATTTGATGAATTTCTTTAGCATCATAAAGGGTTGGTTTATTTTGATGAATATCAATAACCAACGCCGTATATATTTTACTTTTTCCAAAAGGCACCGCAACCCGCATTCCTTTTTTAATGAAATGAAATTCGGCCTCAGAAATACGATAAGTAAAGGTTTTCGCTAAAGAAAGCGGTAGAACAACTTCGACAAAAAACATGTATGTATTTTAAAAGATTTGAATAATTGAAAATTATTCTGAAAGCATTTTTTCTACTTCAGCTTTAAGAATTGGAAGTTGCTTGATAACAATTCCCCAAATAACTTCATCAGATACTGAGTCATAACCATGAATTATTCTATTTCTTACAGCAACAATTTTTCGCGAATCTGAAATTTGAATTTCATTGTTTTCTTTTAAAATTCTATTCATTGCCTCGCCAATAATTTCTATATTCCGCTCCACAGCACGTTTAGTACGCAAGTCTTTTTGATAATTTTGAAATTGCATGGATTGATTCACAAAATAACTTTCAATTTCATTTATAGAACTCAAAATATCAAACAGCCAGGTTTTAATATTACTATCCATAAATTAATTGTCTTTGTTTTTCGAGATTTTGTTTGAAATAGGGATTTTTAATTGCTTTTTCTTCCAATAAATCAACTGGGCGTTTTAAAACATCCTCTAATGAAAATTTAAGATCAAAATAATTGTCGGCGTAATCCAAAACATCAAAAGATTGAAAATCAACAACCAAGTCAACATCACTTTTATCACTAAAATCATCAGTAAGCACTGAACCAAAAGCATACAAAGCCTTTACCTTGTGACTTATGCAAAGTTTCGATATATCCAGTAAATGATGTTCTAAAAAATTCATTAATCTCTAATTTTATTTCAAATATAAGCAAAAAATTACTTTTTACCTGACATCTTACCGGAAACCAAATTATAATCCTGAACTAATTTCAGCGTATGTTTTAAAGACGTAACATCACTCCAATCTTCGTGACCCGGAATAATATAGATTGGATTTTTAAATTTTGCCTGTACTTTTTTAATCGATTTTTCCCATTCTTTTACATCAGAATCCGCTAAATAGCCCAAATCTTTCGCACTTGCACTTTTAATAAAACAAGCCCCGTAAAGTACTTTTTCTTTATTAAACCAAACAATAATATTATCCTGCGCATGACCTTTACCAGGATAATAAACCTGAAAAGTATGCTGTCCTACAGTAAAAGTAGTATCATTTGGGATGATAAATTCTGCTCTCTTTTTACCTTCTTTTTCAAGAATCTGATCGGTTAATTTTATCGTATAGGTTTTTATTCCTTTTTGTTTATAAAATCCCAAACCTCCAGCTCTGTCATCATGAGAATGTGTTGCAAAACACATCACAACATCTTTATTATGTCTTGCTTTAATTGTATCTAACAAAGGCTGAAACTGCGTTTCATCCCAAGGAGCATCAAACAACACAACTCCTTTATTAGTAACGAGATACAAGGCATTTGCCGAAATCAGCATTCCGTTATAATCATGAAACGTTTTATAAACATAAAAGTCACCTGTAAGATGACTTATTTGTAATGGCGAATTCTTAGTTTGTCCAAAACTATTGGACAAGATTACTAAGAACAAAAGTATCGATGCTAACTTTCGCATTTTATTTTTTATAAAATTAATTCTTCACTCGGGCCCAATATTGCGTTCTTCCCATAATAGAAATTCCAACATAACCACGAAGCTTTAGTTTATCAGCTGAGTCCAGCGTGATATAACATTTGTATTTTTTACCGTTAGTAGGATCTAAAATCGTTCCTCCGCTATATTCATCACCATCTTTTTTAAGTCCGTTGATAATTACCAAACCTAAAATGGGCTTATTTTTATCTGCACCATCACATTTTACACATAAATCTTTTTTATGATCGGCACGAAGTATTTCTACTACTTTACCATATATTTTTCCGGATTTCTCATAAATCTCTACAACTGATTTTGCTTCTCCTGTTTCATCGTCAATTGTTTTCCACTTTCCAATAACACTTTGAGCTTGTATTGTGCTTAATGCAAAGAAAAAAACACCAATAGTTAACATCCAATTTTTCATATTATTTATCTTTTTTTTGTTTTAATTTTCTGATAGAAGCATTCAATTCGAACCCCAAAAGCAGAATCATACAGTTTATCCAAATATAAAACATTAGAATTAATAATGTACCAATTGAACCATAAAGTTCGTTGTATTTTGAGAATTTTATAACCCAAATCCCAAAAAAGAACGAAGATATAACAATTAAGATCGTTGTAAAAACAGATCCAATACTTATAAAAGGTACTTTATTATATTGTTTTGTACCATAACGCAATAATATTGAAGATGTTATCAAAATCATTAAGATCACAAACAAATATCGTCCTAAAATAATCAACGGAATACGATCACTAAGAACATCCTGAATAATTGTTTTTTGAATAAATACCTCAAAAACAACAATAGTAGCAACTGTTACAAACAATATTATAGTCATGACAAGCGATATCGCCAATGCTACCAAATATTGACTAAAAAATCCACGTTTATCAAAAACATGTTTCGAGGATTCAAACCCGCTTAAAATTCCATTAATACCATTTGCCATCAAAAATATAGAAAGCAAAAAACCTGACGAAAGTAATCCTGAGTGACTATTATTTAAGATATCACTAATAATTTTACTAATGGCATCATAGGTATTTGGAGGAACACTTTGCTGCACGAACTGCAGAAAATCTGCCTGAAAATTTTCTATTGGAATAAACGGAATCAAGTTTAAAATAAACAGTGCAAAAGGAAACAAGGCCATAAAAAAACTAAACGAAACCGCACTTGCATGATACGAAAATGCACCTTCGAGAATACCCATTGTATACATTTCAAGCAAATCATATAGGGAAAATCCTTCCAGCCAAGGCAGTTTTATTCTCTTTAAAAGCCGGGCAAGAGTACGTATTACAGGAAGCTTTTCAATCCGATCTTCTATCTCTTGAGACATAATTTTTAGATTTTTGGATTACTGGATTGTTGGATTGTTGAAATTAACAACTAAGAATTAATAACTAACAATTAAATTAAAAGGCTTTTAAACTCAAATCCATGTTGTAAACTGAATGTGTCAAAGCACCTGACGAAATATAATTTACACCACATAAACCATATTCACGAATTGTTTTTTCGTTGATATTTCCGGAAGATTCTGTTTGGCATTTAGTACCAATTAACTCAACTGCGGTTTTGGTATCTTCATAATTAAAGTTATCGATCAAAATTCTGTGCACACCATCACTTAAAAGGATTTCACGAATTTCGTCCAGATTTCTGGCTTCAACTATAATTTTTAAATCTAAATTATTGGCTTTTAGATATTCTTTGGTTTTCTTTATTGCCAAAGTTATTCCGCCTGCAAAATCAATATGATTGTCTTTCAGCATTACCATATCATACAAAGCAAAACGGTGGTTCTCTCCTCCTCCAATTTTTACAGCCCATTTTTCTGCTGCCCTGAAATTTGGAGTTGTTTTACGTGTATCTAATATTTTTGCACCGGTTCCTTCTAATAGCTGTACATACTGATTTGTTTTTGTAGCAATAGCAGACATACGCTGCATGGTATTCAAAACAACTCTCTCTGACTTTAAAATAGACTGAGAACTTCCTGAAACTTCAAAAACAACATCGCCATATTCTACATGCGTTCCGTCTTCTATATAAGTCTTGATTTTTAATTTAGGATCTACAAACTCAAAAATCATTTTTGCAAGCGCAACACCCGCAATAATCCCCTGATCTTTTACCAATAATTTGGCTTGACCATGAGCCGTTTCAGGAATACACGCTAACGAACTATAATCGCCCGTGCCTACATCTTCTCGAATTGCATTGCTGATCAATAGTTGTAATTCGGTTTGAAATTGTACTTCGCTAATCATTTTTATTACATTTTATAAGATGCTAAAGTAGGATATATTTTGTGGATTTAAAAGTTAACCTTCTCCAAAAAAAAATTAAGACTAGAAATTTCAATTTAAGTTAGAGGTAAAACTCCTGTTTTTTTTAACACATAGAAACATAGTATTCAAATTTCTTAAACAAGCGTTTTACTTGCATTAATTACATAACCAATCCTTTCAGCTATGTGTTAAAAATCTAGATTTTTTTTTAGGTCTCTTTTGTATATAATTCTAAAATCTTTGTTTCTATTGTGTTTAAAATTTTAATTAGAATCTATAATTTTAATTGCAAACATTAAATATCTTTGAGGTTCATTCAAATAAATTATGGGATTAATTAAAGATATTTACTCCGTTGCTTTTTACGAAAAATTCAGTCAGGCTGTAGCCGAAGTGCATCCGACATTCGATAAACAAAAATTTATTGAAACCATTTATGAAGGTGATTTCACTCAAAAAGAATGGAAGGATCGCATGAAACATACTACGATTGTTTTACATCAATTTATGCCTGAAAATTTTACCGAAGCCGTTTCGTTAATTGATAAAATCATAGAAAATCTTAAGAAAAATAAGTTTACAGAAGGAAATCTGGCCTTTATATTTTTTGCTGATTATATCGAAATGTATGGTTTGGATGATTTCAAAACTTCGACAAAAGCCTTTGTTTCTATTACACAATTTATTAGTTGCGAGTTTGCTGTTCGTCCGTTTATTTTAAAATATAAAGAAAAAATGATCTATGAGATGATAAAATGGTCTTTGCATGAAAATCATCATGTTCGAAGATTATCCAGCGAAGGAAGCCGCCCCAGATTACCTTGGGCAATGGCAATTCCGTTCCTGAAAAAAGACCCTGTTTCTATCCTGCCTATTTTAGAAAACCTTAAAAATGATCCTTCAGAATATGTTCGCCGAAGCGTTGCGAATAATCTAAATGATATTGCCAAAGATAATCCTCAAATTGTATTAGAAATTGCCGGAAAATGGCGCGGAACAAGTCCTGAAACTGACGGAATCATCAAACACGGTGCTCGTACTTTATTAAAACAGGGACATCCTGAAATCCTGAGTCATTATGGCTTAGAAAGCACTAATATTGAGCTTTCTGATTTTGAAATTAAAACACCTGTGGTAAAAATTGGTGATTATCTACAGTTTCAATTTCACTTAAATAATAAAAACGAAGAAACTAAAACCATTCGTCTGGAATATGCCGTTCATTATAAAAAAGCAAAAGGACATCTGGCTAAAAAAGTCTTCAAAATCAGCGAGAAAAACTATTTGCCCAATCAATTGATTAAGGTCGATCGAAATCAGTCTTTCAAAATAATTACAACTCGCGTTTTTCATACCGGAATTCATCAATTGTCGATTATTATTAACGGAACTGAAAGTGAAGTTTTAGAATTTGAATTAGTTGATTAATTACATCATTTAAATGTTCATGCACCAGCGGGAGCAAAATACTTATAGAAAATAGTATCACACCAAAAAAAGCTCCAACGGAGCGACATATTTATTTCACCCCGCCGGGGCTTTATGGAAACTATTTTCTTATTTATAAATACTTCGTCCCAATGGGACTGAATAAACTTTAAATTTAACAAACACCTAAAAACTTAATCAACGATTTTCCTTACTTTTATAAATAATACTAAACACTTTTCTTAATCTAAATTAAGTTACAGATTGCTATCACAACTGTAATTTTGTTTTCAAATCAAATCAAAATAACCATGTCAAATATTAGTTTAATTATCGAAGAACGCGCTGCCAACATTGGCAATTTTATGGTAGGCAGATTATTGCCTTTCCGTGAAAAAAGAGCCGTTGGACCATTTGTTTTTATCGATCATATGGGACCTGCACATTTAAGTGATCATGAAAATATGGATGTTCCGCCGCATCCGCACATCGGACTTTCGACTTTGACATTTTTGTTTGAAGGAAGCATTATGCACCGCGATAGTTTAGGAACCGAATTAGAAATAAAACCAGGCGCCGTAAACTGGATGACTGCCGGAAAAGGAATCGTACATTCTGAGAGAACTCCTGAATATTTAAGACATTCAGACAAAATGCTTCACGGATTGCAAATTTGGGTTGCATTACCGAAAGAATTAGAGCAAATGGACCCTAATTTTGCCCATGTAGAAGCAGATGATATCCCGGCTTGGGAAGAAGATGGTGTTTCATATAAACTAATTGCCGGAGAAGCTTTTGGAAAAAAATCACCGGTTCCGGTTTATAGTCCGTTATATTTTATTGAGATTAAAAGTACCGAAGCTAAAAAAATAAATATTGGACAGCATTTATTTGGCGAAAGCGGTTTGTATATTCTCGAAGGAAGTATCAAAAGCGGTGAACACGTTTACGATCCAAAACAAATTTTAATTACAAACGACAGTACTTTATGCGAGTTTGAAATTTCTGAAAATTCAACCGTTTACATTTTTGGAGGAACTCCTTTTCCGGAAGAGCATTTTATATTTTGGAATTTCGTTTCCTCAGATAAAGAACTATTAGAAAAAGCAAAAAAAGACTGGACAGAACAAACTTTCCCAAAAGTTCCGGGTGAAACTGAATTTGTGCCTTTACCTCAACCAAGAAGTAAATAATATATGGATACTATATCAGCACAAATTGATACTCGATTGTATCGAACGGAAATAAAATCAGCCAGTGAAAATATTTTAATTTCTGATGAGCCTCAGGAATTGGGCGGTAAAAACTTAGGTTTAAATCCAACAGAACTTTTAGCAGCATCATTAGCTTCCTGCACCGTAATTACTTTGCGAATGTATATTAATCGCAAGGAATGGAATGTGTCAGAAATAAATGTCAAAATTGATTTTGACAGGGATTCAGACCGAAATGTTTCTCTATTTACAAGAAAAATCGAAGTAATTGGTGAAATTGACGAAACACAAAGACAACGATTAGAAACAATTGCTAATAGTTGCCCAATTCATAAAGTACTAACACATTCAATCGAAATTAAAACCACATTAATATAACTTATAATGGAAATTCAACAAACAAACGATACAAGAAGAGGCTATTTTGAAGCCATAGAAGACGGAAAAGAAGCTGGAAAAATGACTTATACATGGGCTGGAGAATCAAAATTCATCATTGATCACACTGAAGTAAGTCCGGATTTTAACGGAAAAGGCGTTGGTAAAAAACTGGTTATGGCAGCCGTAGAATACGCCAGAACCAACAATGTAAAAATTATTCCGCTTTGTCCTTTTGCAAAAAGCGTTTTTGATAAAGTAGAAGAAATTCGTGATGTATTGTTCTCTTAAAGGTACTAAGGTTCTGAGTTGCTATCCCGAAGCTTCGGGACTAAGATTTTTTTAACCGCAAAGTTCGCAAAGAATTACGCAAAGTTCGCAAAGTTTTTCAGACAAAGCTTTGCGAACTTTGTGTTTGGTATTAAGTCTTACAGATAAAAAACCTTGCGCTCTTTGCGGTAAAAATCAGCCACTGTAAAAATCAATTTTAAAATCTCCTCAAAAACCATTATATTTGCATGTAATTTAAACTTAGAGTATGACGAGGATAATTACACTTTTCTGTTTTTTTATAGCACAAATTGGCTTTTCTCAAACGGCTGAAAACTATTTAGAAAAAATTAGAAATAACGAAGCTCTCTTAACAGCTTTTTTTCAACAAATGCCTAAAGGCGGCGATTTACACCATCATTTTTCAGGATCAATTTATGCAGAACCTCTTTTAGAAAGAGCAATTGCAGAAGATTTTTATTTGAATTTAGAAACTATGGCGGTTTCGAAAACTAAACCTGAAAAAGGAAACTGGCAAACTTTCTCCACTCTTAAAAACGAAGGAAAACTGGCTTTTTACGAACAACAAGTCATGCAAACCTGGTCTGTTAAAGATTATAACGGTTCTGTTCCTTCTGACGATCAGTTTTTTGATTCTTTTATGAAATTCGAACCTACTATTCAAGGTCATTTTGCAGAAGGAATGCTAGAATTAAAAAAACGTGCTCTTGCTGAAAATGTAAGTTATATCGAAACCCAATTATCAACGATTCCGTGTGATATGAATGTTTCTGACTTAACAGATTTCAATACAAAATTACGCCAGGCGGCAAGTCTAAAAGACGAAAAAGCAGTTCTAAAACTTTTAGACGAATTGTATAAATCTCTTCAGCAAAAAGACGCCAAAAAATATGCTGCAGATTTCAACACTAACTTTATTGCAAAACTTCATAAAGACTTAAAAATTGACGATAACCGTTTTACAATGCGTTATCAAAATTTTGTGCTTCGTTTTATGGATCCGGTTGATTTATTCAAAAACCTGACAATCGCTTTTATCTCTGCAAACGACAGTAAATTGCTTGCTGGTGTAAACATTGTTTCTCCGGAACATGGCGAAAACTCTATGAAAGATTATTGGTTACACATGGTAATGTTTAAATACTGTCATTCTAAATATCCAGACGTAAAATATACACTTCATGCAGGAGAATTAACTTTAGGATTAGTTCAGCCAGAAGATTTAACGTGGCATATAAACGATGCAATTTATGTTGCCGGAGCAAACAGAATTGGTCACGGAGTTGATATTGCTTACGAAGCAAATTCATACGATTTGTTGCGTTATATGGCAAAAAATAATATTCCGATCGAGATTAATTTGACGAGTAACGAATTCATTTTGAAAGTAAAAGAAAACAGACATCCTTTTACACTTTACAAAGAATTTAATGTGCCAATCGTAATTAGTACAGACGACGCCGGAATCTTAAGAACAAATATGACTGAACAATATGTTTTATTAGCAAAAAGATATCCTGATGTTTCGTATGCAATCATAAAACAATATGTTTACAACAGTATCAATTATAGTTTTATTCAGGATGCATCAGTAAAAAAGCAATTAGTGAAGGATTTGGATGCAAGATTTAAAACTTTTGAATCTAAATTTTCTAAGAACTAGAATGTTTAATCGTTGAGAAATTGCACGCAGATTTAAACAGATTGAACAGATTAATGCAGATTTTTTATTTCTGAATGCTTTAAATAAAATCTGCTTGATCTGCTAAATCTGCGAGAAAAAAATTACCTCTCGCAGATTTAGCAGATCAAGCAGATAAAAAGAATATAATTATGATTCTAGAAGCTGTATTTCTTTATGTAAAACCAGATTTTGTGACTCAATTTGAAACTGATTTCATCAAAGCAAGTCAATACATTTCGTCGATTCATGGTTATTTGGGACATCGATTAGAAAAATGTCTTGAAGTCGAAAACAAATATCTTTTATTAGTTGACTGGAATACGCTTGAAGATCATACAGTAGGTTTCAGAAATTCTGAAGCTTATCTGGAATGGAAAAAGATGTTGCATCATTATTACGAACCGTTTCCTGTTGTTGAACATTTTGAAACTGTTTTTATCTATAAAAAATAGCCCACGGATTTTTACAGATTGAACTGGTTTACGCCGATTTTACGCTTTAAAAATTTATGCTAATTCGTGCAATTGCTTCGCCTGTTCACTATCATTCGAGTCGTGGCAAAAAAAACAAACAAATGAATATCAAACTTATCGCCATTGGCAAAACAGATAATAAATCGCTTCAGACTTTGATTGACGATTATACCAAACGTTTGTCCTTTTACATCAAATTTGATTTGGAGATTATTCCGGATATCAAAAACGTAAAAAACTTATCTGAAAGTCAGCAAAAAGAAAAAGAGGGCGAATTGATTCTCTCCAAATTAACACCAACTGACCAATTAATTTTATTGGATGAAAACGGAAAAAACTTCTCCAGTGTTGGTTTCTCTGAAGAATTACAAAAGAAAATGAACTCGGGAATCAAAACTCTAGTCTTTGTAATTGGCGGTCCTTACGGATTCTCAGATACAGTTTACAGCAAAGCACAAGGCAAGATTTCGCTTTCATTAATGACATTTTCACACCAAATGGTCCGTTTATTTTTTATCGAACAATTGTATAGAGGATTTACGATTTTAAGAAATGAACCTTATCATCATCAATAGTTTTTTGTTTCAAGTTTTCTTAGTTTCAGGTTCAAGTTTTAGAAAATGAATTCTACCGGAAGTTTATCAAGATTGTGAGTTACATATTTTTGTAGTAAAATTTTATTCTGAATATATTCTTCATAACTCATATTCTTATCAAATAAGAATACCAGATCTGGTACTTTTTGAAACTTGAAACTATAAAAATATTTCAATATATCTGATATTTTTATTTCCTTATTTCCCATCAAAACCTGTTGTTTTCCTTTTCTAAAATAAAATACAAAGTTTCCTTTATTTGGTTTCTCCATTTTATAATACACTTTCGTGAAAGGCAAAAAGGCTAAATTTTTCCCGATAGAATCTGCATACGAATAATAGTTTTCGGCATTTTCATTTTTGTGGGCACTATCAGCACGTTTTTTCTCCTGTAGTTTTATTACTTCTGGAATTACCAATTTTAAAGGCAAACGCTTGTCGATATTCAAAATCCAATTGGTTGAGATAATACTGTTTTTTCGGTTCACATCTGCAATTGTATCTTTTCCTTCGGTTTTAAAAAAGATGTAAATTGGGGAATGATCCTGAACATCTTTCACAATTGTTACGTTTGATTTTGGAAGTAAAACGTCTTCTTTTTTTCCACATGAAAAAAGAAGGAAAGCGATAATTAGAGTAACGTATTTCATGTTTAATCTTTTTTAAATTAGCTAATAAATAAAAACATAGATTATGATCTTAGTAAAAAACTCTCTAAATAAAAACCAATCTTTGTCGATTTTACAACGGAGATTTCTCCTTCGTCGAAATCACAAACTGTGTGGTCATTATTATTTTCTCCTCGTATGTCATTTCGACGAAGGAGAAATCACACTAGTTTTCTTCAAAGAAACTTGCCAATCTTTGTCGAGTTTCGAGTGTGATTTCTCACTTCGGTCGAAATGACAAACTGGAATATTATAAACTCATTTTACCAAACAATTCCACACATTCCACAGCTTCTTTTACATCGTGAACCCGAAGAATCTTCGCTCCTTTTGTCAATGCAATTGTATTCAGAAACGTTGTTCCGTTGAGCGCATCTTGTGCTGTAATATTAAGTGTTTTATAAATCATTGATTTTCTCGAAACTCCGGCTAAAACAGGTAATTCTAATAAATTAAAAAGTTCCATTTTTTGCATAACCTCATAATTCTGATCGGTTGTTTTTGCAAATCCAAAACCTGGATCAAGAATCAAATCGTTGATTCCGAGGCTTCTTGCTTTTTTTACTTTTTCTGAAAAATAGAAAAGCATTTCTTTTACAATATCGTCATATTCTGTAAGGCTTTGCATCGTTTGCGGATTTCCGCGCATGTGCATCATAATGTACGGAACATTATAATGGGCAATAACATCAAACATTTTATCATCCAGTCCTCCCGCCGCAATATCATTTATAATTGCTGCTCCGCTTTCTATACTTGCTTTTGCAACCTGAGACCTAAATGTATCAATCGATAATAAGGCTTTGGGGAAATGTTTTAAGATCAATTTTATTGCCGGAACAATTCGGTCAATTTCTTCTTGTTCAGTTACAAACTCAGCGCTTGGTTTACTTGAATAAGCTCCAATATCTATAAATGTCGCACCCTCAGACAGCATTTTATCTACTTGTGAGATAACTTCATCTTCATTTTTATATTTTCCTCCATCAAAGAAAGAATTGGGCGTAACATTTAAGATTCCCATTACTTTGGGAATCGACAAATCTATAAGTTGACCTTTGCAGTTAATGAGCATTTTGTTATTTTGTTTCAAGTTTTATTTGTTTCAAGTTGACTCAGATTGCACGAATTTCAAAACTTGAAACCTGAAACTTGAAACTTTTCACATTATTTCCTGGTTTCAAGTTGTTGGCATTAACACTTTGTTTAGAAAAAACTTGAAACAAAGAAAACCTTAAACTTGAAACTCTTTATTATTATCCTTATTTTTGAAGAAATTTTAGCAAATATACAGCAATAAATGAAGAATACTTCCCTTGAATATGATAATGTAATTACGGTTTGCCGCACTTTATTTATCAATAAAATGAAAGATTACGGCAGTGCGTGGCGCATTTTAAGATTGCCTTCATTGACAGATCAAATCTTTATAAAAGCACAAAGAATAAGAAGTTTACAAGAAAACGAAATCCGTAAAGTTGATGAAGATGAAAAAGGAGAATTTATCGCAATCATCAACTACTCGATTATGGCTTTGATTCAATTAGAATTGGGCGTTGTTGATCAACCGGATCTTGATGTAGAAAAAGCAACCGAATTATATGATGCTAAAATCAAATTAACAAAGGAGTTAATGGAAGCAAAAAATCATGATTATGGCGAAGCCTGGCGTGATATGCGCGTAAGCTCATTGACTGATTTGATTCTGCAAAAACTACTTCGCGTAAAGCAAATCGAAGATAACAAAGGGAAAACCCTGGTTTCTGAAGGTATCGATGCTAATTATCAGGATATGATTAATTATTCGGTTTTTGCCTTAATCCTTGAACCCATCAAATAAAGAATAGAATTTCCAAAAAATCAATTGGAATTTAAATTAAACTGTATATCATGAAAAACATCATTACTCAATTCTCAAGATTATTCGTTGGAGTATTATTTATAATTTCCGGATTAATTAAACTGAACGATCCGGTTGGATTCTCTTATAAGTTAGCCGAATATTTTAGCGAACCGGTTTTCAATATGCCTTTTTTAGAACCATTGGCTTTAGGATTAGCGATTTTTCTAGTGATTCTTGAAGTAGTTTTAGGAGTAATGTTATTGATAGGTTACAAATCAAAACTAACGATTTATGCTCTGTTGTTATTAATCGTCTTCTTTACATTCCTTACTTTTTACTCGGCTTATTTTGATGTGGTAAAAGATTGTGGATGTTTTGGAGATGCCTTACACTTAACCCCTTGGGAGTCTTTTACAAAAGATATTGTATTGTTATTCTTTATTCTTATTTTATTCATTAATAAAAATCTTGTAAAACCTTTATTTTCAAGTGCTGTAACCAATATCATTACTTATGCAAGTGTTGTATTGTGCATTTTTATGGCAGTTTGGGTTTTAAATCACAATCCTATAAAAGATTTCCGTCCTTATAAAGTAGGAACAAACATCGAGAAAGGAATGGAAATTCCTGAAGGAGCACCAAAATCTGTCGTAGAAATGATTTTTATCTATAAAGTAAATGGTGTTGACAAAGAATTTACAGAAAAAGATCTGGCTAATATCCCTGAAGGCGCAAAATTTGTTGACAGAAAAGATAAAGTAATTACTGAAGGTTATGTACCGCCAATTCACGATTTTACAATGGTAAAAGATGATTCTGATTACAAAGAGGAATTATTGAAAGAACCAAAATTATTAGTTTTTGTAACCTACGATCTTGCTTTGTCTAATCCTGACGGAATGAAAAAACTGGAAGGTTTAACGAAAGATGCTAAAGCAAAAGGTTACAAAGTAATTGCAATGACAGCTTCCGGAGCTGATGAAATTGCAAAAGCCAAAAAAGAATACCATTTAGATGTTGACTTTTATTTCTGCGATGCTACGGCCTTAAAAACTGTAGAAAGAGCAAATCCAAGTATTGTAGTAATTCAAAAAGGAACTATTATTAAAAAAGTTCATTATAACGATATAAAGGATCTGAAATTATCTGATGTATCGTATAGTCTTTAAAAAATAATAAAAATATAAAGAACGCCAATATCTCTATCTTAGATTTATTGGCGCTTTTTTTTATACTATACAATAGCACAATATGTTTCAATATATTTGGTAAATCCCGATTAATTTTGTTTTATTGGTTGTTTTTATTGAAGGCTTTTTTTACACCAATCTGACGTTTTTTTATCTGTAAAATTTCTTCATTAATAAAAAAACGGAACCTTTTTTTATTTCTCTTTAAATCCCTTCGCACAAAAAACAGGAAAATTGAAGTTTTTTGAGCCTACTATTACGATTTCATTATTGTTTTTCTAACCAAAATTTTCCGTTTTGTGATAAAATAAAGCTGTCTTCAAATTTTGTTAATCTCCATTTCTCATTCGATTTGTTTGTTTAACTTTGTTCGGGATGTTTTTATTTTATGAAATCAATAGAAATTGAAATCTTAAAAAATCAAAAGATCTAAAGAATTTAAATCTAAATAAAAAAGCAAATATTATCACCTTATGAAACAAATAGCCCTAGTTGTAATTGCATTTATTACATTTTCATGTTCACAGGCTCAGAAAACAAGTTTTTCTAAAGAAGCTTTATCAGAAAAATTATTATCGACAGATGATAGTCAGGTAACTTTTAAAAACATATTAAAAAAATACAAAGGCAAAACTTTGGTAATCGAAGTTTGGGCTTCATGGTGTGGTGATTGTGTAAAAGCAATGCCAAAAGTAAAAGAACTACAAGAAAATAATCCTGATGTTTCTTACTTGTTTCTTTCTGCTGATAAAACGGCTGATAAATGGAAAATTGGAATTGAAAAACACAATTTAAAAGGCGATCATTTTATGATGAACGACGGTATGAAAGGTGTTTTTGGAAAAGCTATAGATCTAGATTGGATTCCAAGATACATTATTGTTGACAAAACAGGTAAAATAGTATTATACCGTGCCATTGAAACTGACTTTGATAAAATCAATGAAACTTTAAAAAGCCTGAAATAAAATTCATAAAGGCAATTTAAAAATTCAATATCAATATTGGCATCACCCTAATAACAAGAATAAAAACAAAAAAATAAAATAAAAACTACCAAAATGAGAAAAAAGATTGTTGCAGGAAACTGGAAAATGCATAAAAACGCAGCACAAACTGAAGAATTATTAAGCGAATTAATTACTAAAATACCAGCTCATACTACAGCTCAGGTAATTGTTGCCCCAACATTTGTAAACTTACAGGCAGCTGTTGCTAAAGTTAAAAATACAACTATTGGAGTTGCAGCTCAAAATGTTCACCAAGCTGAAGGCGGAGCTTTTACAGGAGAGATTTCTGCTGATATGTTAACTAGTATTGGTGTAAATACCGTAATTCTTGGTCACTCTGAGCGTAGAGCTATTTTTCACGAAACTGATGCTTTAATCGCTAACAAAGTAGATACTGCATTGAAACATGACTTAACTGTAATTTTCTGTTTTGGAGAAGAATTAAAAGATCGTCAATCAGGAAATCACTTTAATATTGTTGAAAACCAATTGCGTGACGGATTATTTCAAATTGCAAAAGAATCATGGTCTAAAGTTGTTTTAGCATACGAGCCAGTTTGGGCTATTGGAACTGGAGAAACTGCTTCACCAGAACAAGCACAGGAAATGCACGAATTTATCAGAGAAGTTGTTCGTAAAGCTTTTGGAGCTGATATCGCTGACGAAGTTTCTATTTTATACGGTGGTTCTGTAAAACCAGACAACGCTAAAGAGATTTTTGGTAAACCAGATGTAGACGGTGGTTTAATTGGAGGAGCTGCTTTAAAAGCAGATGACTTTTTAGCAATTGTTACTGCAATCTAAAAACATCTAATCATAGATTAAAAATATTAAAAGCGTTCGCATTAGCGAGCGTTTTTTTTACCATATAAGTGATATAAGTTCATTTAAAGTTTTTGCGCAAAGTCAAGCTTAAATTTACTTATATCACTTATATGGTGAAAATTTATTTAGTTTATAAATTCTTTCAACAAAGGACAATCGTATTTTTTAAATGTTGCCGTGGTTTTATAAACCGAATAAAAATTGATTAGCTCCTTCCCTGCCTTAAACGGATTTTTAGCTTCTTCTTCGGCAGAAATTATATTAGTATAATGATTATAATAATTACATTCAAAAATCATTAAACTCGCCATTGCTTTTTCGTTATTATTTTTAGACATTTTCAGGGCTTTCTCATAATACATTTTAGCCATAGTCAGGCTATAATAGTTTCCTTTTTGATATGTTTTTTCATTCTCAGAATTGTCTCCGTAAACATAATCTACATATGATTCGCCTGATGTCCAGTCGTACGCAACCATCATCCAGGAATTTCCTAAATATGAAACATTAAAATACGCATGTGCCAATTTCAAATTACTTGCTGCCGTATTTTGTTTTTTTAACTGAATTAACGTGGCTATAAAGTCGGCTTTGTTAAAACGGTAATCAAATTTGCGTTCTTTATCTTTTTGCAGGATTTTGGGTGTAAATGGATCTTCGTTTAAATAATCTGTAAACGCATAATTCTTTTCCCAGAAATCTTTTGGCATACTTGCAAAGGTTTCATAAGCCAGTTCTAAATTATTATTTCTAAAGGCAATTGTACCTTTAAGGTCTTTATAATAATTTATATTGGGTGCAATTGTTCCGGAACAAATGTATCTCTCAAAAGGTGTTTTATCTTCTTTTTGCTGTAAAGCCATCAGGCGATCCATATCTTCAACAGTTGCAGAACGGTCAAAATAACCTATATAACTGTAAAAATAAGGATTATTGTAAGCTGAATATTCTCCATCGTTTTTAAGATCTGATTTCATCATTAGTAAATTTGCCGTAACACGATCTTCTTTTTTATAGAAATCTGCACTTGCAATACGATACAAACTGTAAAGGTTCTTAAACAATCCGTGATCTGTTTCTACCAGACTTTCTACGGAATCAAAATATTTGAAAAGCTGATTTTGAACTTTCTCACTTTTTAGATCATCTTGTTTTAAAGAAACCAAAGCCAGTTGAATATTCTTTTGCATTTGTATCGATGCATTGGCTTTATCAGAAATCATGTTGGTATATTTTTTACCTAAATCAATATCATCATCTATAAAACAAAGCTGTGCAATTGCTGCCGTGATATACTCTTTTTGCCCGCCTGAAGTTTGTTCACGAATCGAAATCAGGAAATATTCTAATTCTCTTAAGTATGAGATATCTTTATTAAAATTTTCGTCTCTTGCTTTTGCATAATTTCCGTACCAGTCTGTTCCTTCAAATGTAACTGACGGACTACCATTATTGGTATATTGTGGCGTAAAAATCCAGTCTTCTAGTTTGTTGATTTCTCTTCCTATCAAAAAACTCAAGTTGATACTATTGGGACTTAATTTATAAACTTCTTCAATCGTCTTCAAATCTGGCGCAGGATTACGAAAACTTTCAATAGAAAGTATTACGCTTCGTTCTTCGTCATTTTGAGCCAGAGCCAAAGTTTGTTCCGTTAATTTCCAGTTATAATGCTGTAAAACCGCAAATGATTTCTCTTCGCAAGTCGCAAAAACCCTACTCAATAAATAATTTTGCAAAGGCAAATCTTCTAAACACAAAGCTTTATAATACAAAGCCCACGGCTCTAAAATCGTGTTTTTATTTTCGGCAAAATAAGTATCATATAAACGAATCACTTCATTTTTTTCCTGAGCGTAAAAACTATATCTTAACATTAAAAAAGCATATCGCTGCTTTAAGAAAGCATCTTTTGTCGTTTTTATTTTCTTTTCAAAATCTCCTGTATCAGCCAATTTATGATCTTTACTGCCATAACCTACCTGATCCCATGATTCCCATTTTACATCAGTATTGCTGTTGTATTCCAGCTTTTTTGCAAACAAAATGTAGTTTAAAAACGCTTTGTTTTTTGACAATAATAAAGCTTCTATAAACGTATTTTTTTCGAACGCCTTTTTTAGGTTTTTGTTTTCATAAGCTGTTTCAAACAATTCGCCATCTGTTTCATACAAAATGATATGAACATCTTTAGGATCAATTGTATTGCCTAATTTTTTCTTCCATTCCTCGCAATTCAGTTCCTGATCAACACCAGAAACAGTATTGGTCGAATAGTAATAATCTGCTGAATAATAGAAGGGTGTCAGCTTAAAAAAACTTTCCCTTTGCGCTTTAAACAAAGCCAGACGACTGGTTTCCGGCGAAACACTCCAGCCACAGGCAAAAGAAACCTGAAAGCTTAAAACTAAAAGTAAACTACTAAAAACGCGCATAATAACTGGATATATTTTGGGTTCCATAATCGTTGATGTATTTTTTATCAAAAGAGAAAAACGTTACTTTGGTCTGATTATCAATCTTAATTTTACTGGTAATAATCGAAATCATTTTCTCTAATTCTTCTTCAGAAATTTTCTCGATCCTGATCTCGTCTCCATTTCGCAAATACGTTTGACCTACCAAAACATCATCCTGCAGAATATATTTCGTATCTGATGATTTCTTTAATTTAATGCTGTCATTTCTTAACTGATCATAATCTGATAAAATTCCTTTAAACTGATTTCCCCTAAAAACAACTGCCCAACTATATAATGGCAGCGCAATATCAAGTTTTAGTTTGTATTTATCGTGAGTAATATATTGTGCCAGTTCTTCGCTTGTTCCTATAGAATTTTTAGCTTTAAAATCGTCTGGTTTAGTCAAGTTATAACACATCAACAAACCTTTATCTACTGGCGGAATTCCTGCTTTTTCAACATATTTATATTGCCAGAGTCTAATTGTTGCTGAAACCTGCGCAGTTGGAAATTCTTTCTTAATTTGTTTTAATAGATAAAAATAATTGTCTTTTGATTTTTCAGACCAGTCACAATCAATCAGAATTTCTTTAAAATCAACTTTTAATTTTGCAAGTTCAATTGATTTTACTGAGTCATAGTTGATTCGTTTATAGTTTTCCTGTTTGTAATAATCCTTTGGATACACAATTTCATTTGCGATTTTATCAGCTTTTGTTTCATTTAATCTCACACCAATTTTCTGTATGCGTTTTCCAATTCTTGCCGCCAAACTATCGAGTTGTTTTTTATTAGATTGTAAAACAACTTCATTCGTTATAAAAATACTTGGCGTTATTTCAGGATTGCTTTCATTTAACCTTATATCATTAATTGTGGCAACTGGCAGAGGCTCTTTGGCGTAAGGATTCCAGTCGACATCAAAAAAACGAACATACATATGCTGTACTTTCAAATCTTTGATCAGTGAATCCTCTTCTTTCTGGAAATATAAATCGGTTTTCCAATAACAAAATGATCTTACTACTTCATGTTCCTTCTCACAAGTTGCTCCATTAAGTACCACAAAGAGCAAAATAAAAATGATATTCTTCATATTTTAAAAATCCTTACAAATTCAAATCAAAATTAACATTAATAAAGGTAAGGATGTCGATTATTTATGAACAACTTCTACTTTGGATTCTTACCTTTGCAAAAAATTTATTTATGTCGAATATATATTTAGGATATCATTTTACGATTGAACCAAAAGAACCGGGTTCAGAAATTTTAATTGCTGAATTAGGCGAAAAAGCGTTTGAAACTTTTACAGAAACAGAAACTGGAATTTCTGCTTTTGTGAAAAAAGATTTATGGGATGAGAATATTCTGGATGACATCTATATCTTAGAATCTGAGGAGTTTAAAATTGAATATACGATTGAAGAAATCGATCAGGTAAACTGGAATGAAGAATGGGAAAAGAATTTTGAAGCGATTGATGTAGATGGAAAATGTCATGTTCGTGCTCCTTTTCATGAAAAAACTGATGCCGAATTTGATATTGTAATCGAACCAAAAATGAGTTTTGGAACTGGCCACCATGAAACAACACACATGATGATTCAGCATTTACTTGAAATGGATGTTAGAGGTCTTAAAACTCTTGATATGGGTTGCGGAACTGCAATTTTAGCCATTTTAGCTGAGATGAAAGGGGCTGAACCAATTGATGCGATCGATATTGATAACTGGTGTTATTTGAATTCTATCGAAAACGCAGAACGCAATAATTGCAAGCATATTACCGTTTACGAAGGCGACGCAGCTTTATTGGCAGGTAAAAATTACGACCTGATTATTGCAAACATCAATCGTAACATTTTATTGAATGACATGCAAAGTTATGTTGATTGCTTAAATAAAGGCGGCATTATATTGTTTAGCGGTTTCTATGAAGAAGACATTCCGTTTATTGATGCTTCTTGTACAGAAAAAGGCCTGACATATGTTAAAAAATTTCAAAGAAACAACTGGGTTTCATTAAAATACGTAAATTAGATAGTTAATTTTCTAAAATACAAATGATTCACAGATCAATCAATTAGAATATTTACAACGATTTTAGTTTTAAGAATTGATATAAAAATGTAATCTGTGACAAAAGAAATTAGTAATTACAAAAGTACAAAAACCTAAAAAAATGAGTACTAAAGAAAAAGTAAGAGAAAGAGTCCGCGAAAAGGAAGCGACAGGTTTCAATAACGAAATCATTGTTTACAACGACGATGTAAACACTTTTGATCACGTAATTGATACTTTAATGCGTGTTTGCAGTCACACGCCGGAACAAGCAGAACAATGTTCCTTAATTGTACATTATAACGGAAAATGCACTGTAAAAACGGGGTCAATGGACAAGTTAAAACCTCAATGTACACAACTTTTGGAAGCTGGACTAAGCGCCGAAATTGTTTAATTGAAAAATATTTTTTTTTAAGACATTCTGTTTTATTCTGATTTTGAATAAAACAGAATGTTTTTTTTATACAAAAACTTCAAGGCTTTTTTATTGCTGTATTTTAAGTAGTTTGATATGACTTTGATCTAATTGAAAATATTTATCCTATTTTGGAATTTATGTGAATCAATAAAAAAACATAGAATAACAAATGTCAAGGACTAAATATTGAAAAGCTTAAATAGGATTCTTTTTTAAATCTTAAAGGAATACCTCCGGTTTAAGATAAAAAATCAAAAAATTAAAAGTATATGCTGTAATCAATTTTCCTAACTAATTGACTGCTTTACGGCTGCCCGAAATAAATCATAATTGAATATGATTTATTTATAAATCGTTTAATTGAAAATAATTTAAAAAACATTCTATTTTATTCTATATTTGAATAAAATAGAATGCTTTTTTTATGGAAGAATACGGAAAGATATTGATTATCGCAACGCCTATTTTTTTAGTATTAATTATAATCGAAAAAATATACGGCATTTACAAAAAGGACGATACCGCTCCTTTGATCGATAGCGTATCGAGTATTAGTTCCGGAATTACCAATTCTGTAAAAGATGTTCTTGGGTTAAGCCTTACATTCCTATCATATGAATGGATGGTTTCTAAAATTGCCATCTACCATCTTGAAGCCAGCGTTCTCTCCTATTGTATTGCTTTTTTTGTCATTGATTTTTATGGTTACTGGAGTCATAGATGGGCGCATCAAATTAATCTTTTTTGGAACAAACATGCGATTCATCACAGCAGCGAAGAATTTAACCTTGCATGTGCCTTGCGTCAGCCTGTTGCAAGTTTAGTTAATCTGTTTACTTTTTTACTGATTCCCGCGGCATTATTAGGCGTTCCTGCTACTGTAATTGCAATTACTTTACCACTACATTTATTTTTGCAATTTTGGTATCATACCAAACACATCAAAAAAATGGGATTTCTGGAATATATTCTCGTTACGCCATCACATCATCGTGTACATCACGCTATAAACCCGGAATATTTAGACAAAAACCATTCACAGATTTTTATTTTTTGGGATAAACTCTTTGGCACTTTTCAAGCCGAATTAGATGATGTTCCGCCTGTTTTTGGTATTACAAGACCTGCGAATACCTGGAATCCCATCCGGATTAATTTTCAGCATTTGACTTTATTGATTAAAGATGCCTGGAGAGCTGAAAACTGGAAAGATAAATTTACAATCTGGTTTAAGCCAACAGGATGGCGGCCAGAGAATTTTGAAATTAAATATCCTGTAAACAAAATTGATAATGTTTTTGAATTTGATAAATACGGCACACAAAACTCACAGCAACTAATTTACTGGTCTGTTACACAAGTTTTAATAACACTTTTGTTTGTGACTTATTTATTCGATAATATTTCAAAAATTGGCTTGCCTAATATTTTTATCTATGGATTATTTATTCTGATAACAATCTATAGCTACACAGAGCTAATGGATAAAAGCAAATATGCCGTTTTCTGGGAAGGTTTGCGCTTTGCTATTGCCATTGCCATTATAACATATAATGGAGACTGGTTTGGTTTAAATCATGCTTTCTCCATAAGTAATTATATAATTATCAGTTATTTATTTTTATCATTTTTAATTACGATTTACTTTGTAACTACCCATTTCAGAACCCCAATAAATCAAATATAAATTCATAACCGCTTATGAAAAATGTTACTTTTTTTAAAATATACATTATTTTTAGTATTCTATATCTCATTATTCTATTTTTAGGAGATGATAATTTAGATTTATTTTTAAAACCTGTGTTGATTCCATTATTAGGCTTTGGAGTTTACTTTCATCAAAAATTCAGCTCCCGGAAAACCCTTTTAATCGCATTATTATTCTCCTGGATTGGAGACGTTATTTTGCTTTTTGCTGATATTGCCGAAATCTACTTTATTCTGGGTTTGGTTTCTTTTTTAATTGCTCATCTCACTTATTGCTCCCTTTTTAATAAACAAATTGTAGGCGAAATTCAGATTAACAAATTCTTGTTTAGTCTTGGAAGCCTTCTGATTGCTTTTTATCTCATTGCAATGGTTTTGTTTTTGATGCCCAATTTAGGTGATTTAAAAATACCTGTAATTGTTTACGCAGCTGTAATTTCGATTATGCTTTTATTTGCTTTTAATGGCTATTTAATTTGGAAAAAACCCGGAAGATTACATGTTTTTTTAGGTGCTACAGCTTTTGTTATTTCTGATAGTATTCTGGCAATCAACAAATTTCACACACCTATAGAAAGAAGTTCATTTTTTATTATGCTAACTTATCTTGTGGCACAATATCTGATTGTTGTTGGTATTTTAAAATTAAATGCAAAAGAGATAGAATAGTTAGTATATAAAAACATATTTACGGTTTCTTTTTGCACACTGATTGGAAGATACGAACAGATTTTTTGTAAATTTTTTCTAATTCTTTAATCTGTGGCCTAAACATTTTACATTTGCATGACCAATACTTTTTAACCATGAAAAAAATAGTCTTTTTTATTGTTTTGTTAATCACTGTAATTTCTTGCGTGAGCACAAGATCGACCTTGAAAAATGTCGATGACAACGCTCCTGATTTAGTTTTAAAGAAAGACAATACTTTTGTTATTACTCTTTTTAGCACTGATAAAAAATATGGCTATGATCCTGATTATCCTGTAAATATATTTTATAGAAATACAAAAGATGAAGCATTAAACGAAATTCGTTTTTTAAATGCTTTAGCAGGACCAAACGGAGAAAAAATCACTTTTACACGTTTAGAAACCTGTTGTCCTTTCCCAACAAAAAGAAGCGATATGGGCGCGGGATTTTTGAATGTTTATGAATTAAAATGGGAAGGACAGAAGAAACCTGTAAAATTATATCTGAACATTTATGAAAAAGGAATTTTAATGGTTCCAATGGGATTGAGTTTGAAGAAGGGATAGTTTTACTCTTAATGTTATTATCTATGAATCCCGGAATGTTCCCATTAAAAACTAAAACTGCTTTTGCAATTTTCTCATTTGTAACTGTAATTATATTTCCTTATTATATTATTATCTCCGGAATTAATTCAAGTTTTTTAAACTCGATAATTCCGGATTTAAATACCATTATTATACCAGCAAAATTAATTGCGACCTTAATTAAATTTTTTATTCTAATAGTTGTTTCCTCTTATTATTGGAAATTATCTAAAATTACAAAAGAAATAAATTTCAAGAAATTCTTAATTCATTTAACACTAATCGTTCCCGGGATTCTGATAACTAAAATTAATGTATATCAATTCGTTACAATGAATTTTCATGATTTTGAAAGCATATTATCACAAATTCAATTGGTTGTTTTGATTAATATATTAGCGAATATTCTGTTTTTTACCGGACAAATTTTATTTGGGTTTTCTTATCTGAAAATTTCAAAAAACACAATTGTTACGTACAGAAAATAATTAAATTACGATCTTTATAATACTCCTGTAATGATACGAAGAAACATCTTTAATATGATAATTATCATTTAATAGCTTTTTGCAATGTTTTAATATTGCTTTTTTATAAGTCAATATGATTACATGTAAATCCTATAATTCCACTAAATTTTTTAGCCGTGATAACAGCGAAAATCATTTTTTGAGAAAGCCTGTTTTTTCTGGTTTTAGCAGAGCGACCGGAGGAAGCTCCTGCAAAGACCAAGAAAAAAGGGGTTTAGAGAAAAATATTACAGCGGATAGCACGATTGGCTTCTTAAAATAATCTTAAATCTTAATCTCGTATTCATAAATCATAACTACCTTTGCACTGTCAAAAAATCATATTATGAACATACAACATATTCCACAAATTAAGCATACTGAAAGCGGAAATTTCTTTTTATTAGCAGGCCCTTGCGCTATTGAAGGAGAAGAAATGGCTCTAAGAATTGCTGAAAAATTAGTTGGTATTACCGACAAACTTCAGATTCCTTATGTATTCAAGGGATCATTTAAAAAAGCCAATCGTTCCAGAATTGATAGTTTTTCCGGAATTGGTGACGAAAAAGCATTAAAAATTTTAAGAAAAGTTTCTGAGACTTTTCATGTTCCAACTGTAACAGATATTCATACAAATGAGGATGCTGATATGGCGGCGCAATACGTTGACGTTTTGCAAATTCCTGCCTTCTTGGTACGTCAAACTGATCTTGTTGTTGCTGCGGCTAATACAGGAAAAGTAGTGAACCTGAAAAAAGGACAATTTATGAGTCCGGAAAGCATGAAACATGCTGTACAAAAGGTACTTGATTGCCAAAACGAAAATGTGATGGTTACAGATCGTGGTACTATGTTTGGATATCAGGACATGATAGTAGATTTTAGAGGAATCCCTACTATGCAACAATATGCAAGTACGGTTCTTGATGTTACGCACTCGTTGCAACAACCTAACCAAACTGCCGGTGTTACGGGCGGAAGACCTGATATGATTGAAACTGTTGCCAAAGCGGGTATTGCTGTGGGTGTTGACGGTATTTTTATCGAAACTCATTTTGACCCTGCTAATGCAAAAAGTGATGGTGCTAATATGTTACATTTAGACTATTTTGAAGGTTTAATGACCAAATTGGTAGCTATTAGAAAAACAGTTAATTCATTCTAATCATTTTTAAAATAAATAATTGAAAAATAAATTTTTATTCTTGCCTTTCTTCTTAATGTGTTTTGCTGTGAACATGTTTGCCCAGGATGAGATTGCAATACAAGATAAATATACAGCACATAATAAAGGTAAGTTCTTTGTTTCATGGGGTGGTAATAGAGATAGTTATACTAAATCTGATGTAAACTTTAGAGGTAAAGATTATAATTTTACGGTTGCTGATATGAAAGCTCATGACAAACCAAAAGGATATCATATTGATTATGTAAATCCTGCTAACATGACGATTCCTCAGACTAATTTTAGAATGGGATACTTTTTTAGCGATCATTACAGCGTTTCGATTGGATGGGATCACATGAAATATGTGATGACTCAAAATCAAATCGCTAATGTTACCGGTAATATTAATTTACCTGCTGATCAGGCTGGATCTTATTACAACGGAGATTATAATAATACACCTGTAGATATGTCTCAACATGGTGCTCAGGAAGGTGGTATTGCCGGTGGTAATCAGGGAAATCCTCCTGCTTTTTTAATGTATGAGCATACAGATGGTTTGAACTATATTAATACTGAGGTTTCACGACATGATGATATTTCGAATTGGTTGGGTTTACCAAATATTGATAAAGTACAAATTAATTTAACTGAGGGTTTAGGTGCAGGACTTTTATATCCTAAAACAAATACAACTCTATTAGGAAAAGAACGTCATGATGATTTTCATATTTCCGGTTATGGTTTATCTGCAAAAGCGGGAATTAACTTTACTTTTTTCAAGTATTTCTACTTGCAAGGTGAGCTAAAAGGCGGTTACATCAACATGCAGGATATTAGAACTACACAAAGTAATAATGATAAGGCATCGCAGGACTTTTTCTTTTTACAGAGAATTATTGCTGTAGGCGGAATTTTTAGAATCTAATATTTCTCATAAAATATATTTAAAAATAGTTATCATTTTGGTAACTATTTTTTTTTGCCTTTTATTTGCTGAGCTTAATAAAAAAATCGTGCAAGGTCGCAGAGCCGCAAAGTTTTTTGTTTCACGCAGATTAAGTAGATTATAGCAGATATAATCTAAAAATCTGCTATTTATAATTATCTGCGCGTATCTGCCTTAATCTTTTTAAAATCTGCGTGAAATATAATTTTGCGATAAATACCTTAAAACTAAAAGATGAAAAAATCAAAATACTTATTTGTTGGAATTACATTTTTACTGAGTTTCGGCTGTGCATTGTTTGTTGCCATGCAGGTTTTCCCTAACAATCCGTTTTCTAAGACGCACTCTAAAGTCGAAAATACTTTGGAGAATAAAATTCAGGATGGTGATCTTATTTTTCAAACTTCAGAATCGAGTCAATGCGAAGCGGTTCGAATTGCTACTAATTCAAAGTTTTCGCATTGTGGACTTATTTATAACATAAATGGAAACTGGTTTGTTTTTGAAGCTGTTCAGCCTGTAAAACTAACTCGCCTTGAAGATTGGATTCAACATGGAAAAGAGCATAAATATCTCGTAAAAAGATTAAAAAATGCGGATAAAGTATTAACTCCTGCAACCTTACAAAAAATGAAAGATTACAGTCAGGTATTTATGGGCAAAGATTATGATGCTTATTTTGAGTGGTCAGATACCCGAATTTATTGTTCTGAACTGATCTGGAAAATCTATAAAAATGGTGCCGGTATCGAATTATCAAAATTGAAGCAATTAAAAGATTTTAATTTAACGGATCCCAGAGCACAAAAATTAGTAAAGGAAAGATATGGAAATGATATTCCACTTGAAGAAAAAGTGGTTGCTCCGTCTGATTTAGTCGATTCAGATTTACTAAAAACAGTTATAGATACTTATTGATATTTTAAAGGAGAAAAATAAAAAACCATTTATAAGATTTTACTTGTACATTATTTTATCATTTTTGTTGTTCAACGAATTAAATTGTTTTTGAACGAATATCCAATTAAAATGTTAAAAAGAAGATATAACTGTAAAATTTTAATCTTATTTTAGTGATGTAATTTCAAAATTAGGTTTTATCTATGAATAATAGCGCACCTAACCTCACTGAAAAAACTGTTGATTTTTTCAATCAGTTTGAAGAGTTTTTTGATTCTTCGCCAGATCTTTTATGTATCGCCGGATTTGATGGATACTTTAAAAGAATAAACCCATCTGTATCAAAATTATTAGAATACAGCGAGGAAGAATTATTCTCAAAACCAATAAACGATTTTGTTTTTGAAGCTGATAAGGTAACTACTTCTAATTCGAGAAAAAACCTGACCCGAAAAATTGGTTTATACAATTTTGAGAATCGGTATGTTACTAAAAGCGGTAATATTGTTTGGTTATTATGGACTTCGTTTCCCATACAAAAGGACAAACTTGTTTTTGCAATCGCCAAAAATATCACGTTTAAAAAAGAACTGGAACAAGAACGAAACGCTCATTTAACTGAACTTACTAAAATAAATAATGAGCTTAAACAACTTACTTATACTACTGCTCACGATTTAAGATCACCTGTAAATAATTTATTGGCTGTTTTTGATCTTCTGGATACATCGACTATTACAGATCCGGAAACGCTTGAACTGATTTCGATAATAGAAATCGCAACACACAGCTTAAAAAAAACATTGATTGATCATGTCGCTATTTTGGATAAAAAAAATGAAGAAGACAATCAATTAGAAGTATTAAATCTGGATTCGATTTTAAAAGAAGTTTTGTTTTCTATAAACTCTTTAATTAACAATTCAAAAGTGGAATTTTTCATAGATTTTTCAGAAGCTGAAACTGTTCTTTTTAATAAAACTTCGTTAAAAAGTATATTTCTGAATTTGATTACCAATTCAATAAAATATTCGCAACCCGGATCTTTACCTATTATTAATTTTAATTCACACAGGTTTAACGGATCAACGCAACTAACGATTACAGATAACGGAATTGGTTTTGATATGGAAAAAGTAAAGGATAAAATTTTTGGTTTACACCAAAAATTCAATTCGCGAGAAGACAGTAATGGTATTGGACTATATCTGGTATACAATCATGTTACCAATCTTGGCGGACATATTTGCCTGGAAAGCAAAATAAATGAGGGAGCAAAATTTACTATTATTTTTAAAGACTGATTTTATAATTTCAAAAAAAGCTATGAGTAAAACCCATAGCTTTTGTTCATTTTATATGTAGTAAAATTTAGTTTGCTGTTGGCAGAACAATTCCGTTTTGATCTATTAAATAAATCAACGAAGTCATTGTTCCGGCACCAAGTTCTAATTCTCTTTTATTAATTGCATCAAATTTATCGTTTGCTGCATGATGATAATCAAAATAACGTTGTGAATCTGGCATTAAACCAGCTTTTACAATGGTTTTAGACGTTAAATGCTCAATATCTGATCCGCTGTGTCCTTTTATGAAACTATTTACAAAATATGGCTCAAAAAGAGTTGCATATCCTTGAATTTTTTTCAGATTAGCGTCATCAGCTTCTATAGAAAATCCTCTTGGTGTAAATCCGCCGGAATCACTTTCTAAAGCAAAAATGTGATTCTCGTTCTTTTGTTTAGAAACTTCTTCATATTTGGCACCACCTCTTCCACCGTTTTCTTCGTTCATAAACAATACAACACGAATGGTATTTTTAGGCTTATAGTTTAAGTTTTTAAGAATACGCACTACTTCCATACTTTGTACTACTCCTGCTCCATCGTCATGAGAACCGTCAGCAAGATCCCATGAGTCTAAGTGACCTCCTACAACGAGAATATTTTCGGGCGTTACTGTTCCTGTCAATTCTCCAATTACATTATAAGATTGTACATCAGGTAATGTTTCGCAAGATTGCTTAAAGTAAAGTTTCAAGCCCGGAGTACTTTTTAATAATTTACTCAATAGTTCTGCTCCGTTAGTACTGATTGCAGCAGCCGGAATATATTGTTCTTTTGGCAAATCACCATAACTTTGGGCTCCTGCATGCGGAAAATCATCTAAACGAAGGTTTAATGAACGAACAATCGTACCAACTGCACCAAATTTAGCTGCTTCTTTAGCGCCAATGCGTCTTTGGTCCCCTGCTTCGGAATAAGATTCAAAAGTTGCGACATTTTCAGGATTCATTGGTCTGTTAAAGAATACAATTTTACCTTTTACTTTATCTCCTAATTCGTTCAGTTCTTTAATACTTTGTACTTCTATAACTTCTGCTGTAATTCCGGTTTTAGGTGTAGCAACTGATCCTCCTAAAGCGCAAATTGGAACACTCATTTTTACTTTTCCGTCCAGAATAAAAGCGGTTTCTTTTTCGCCACGAACCCAATGCGGAACCGTAACTTCTTGTAAATATACTTTATCAAGACCTAATGTTTCAAGCTGTCTTTTGGTATATTCGACACCTTGTTGTGCGCCTGTAGAACCTGATAAACGGCTCCCAATATCATTAGACAAATATTCTAACCAAGTATAACACTTCGCTTCCGTTAGCGCTTTTTTGTAGAATAATTTAATGTTCTTTTCATCATTTGATTGTGCAAAAGATGTCAATCCGCTCAAAACTAAAGCAGTTAAAAGAATCGTTTTTTTCATATGGTTTATAGCATTTTGGGTTGTTACGCAAAGGAACAAAATTCTTTAGAACTGCCACAGGTTTTATTTAACGATTTCTCAAAATAAAATTAAAAATTATTTTACTTCAATTAATTCATTTTTAGTGCTAATTCCGTTTTCATTAAAGGCTTCAATCGTAAAATAATACTTCGTTCCTTTGTCTAAACCTCTAAAATCATATGAAGTTTCATCATACACCATAATAGTATTGTATAATTTATCAGGCGTAATACCGTAATAAATATTATACCCTATTGCATCTGTTTGTTTTTTCCAGGAAATCATTGCATTACGCGAATCAGATGCATTTCTGTCTACTTTAAAATCAGTAACGGATTTTGGTTTTTCTGCCAGTCCATTACCAAAAACCCTAAAATCAGAAATAGCAAATAATCCTGATGCATTGTGAATATTTTCCATTTTGATGTAACGCGCCTTGATTGCTTTTGTTAATTCTACATAATCATGCGGAACATCTTTTGCATTTTTTGATTTATCTACTACCAATTTCCAGTTTACAGCATCATCAGACATGAAGATTTTATATTGATAATAAATATCCATTGCCTTGTTGTATTGCGTTGCTTTATGATCTGCATAGTTAATCTGCAAAGCATTAATCTGCATTTGTCTGCCTAAATCAAGCTGTAACCATTCTCCCGGATGATCTGTTTTTGCGGACCAATAGGTTTGAATATTTTCATCGGTCAGATTACTGGCTCCATAACAAAACTTCTCATATACTTTTTTACCGCCGTTATCTACTCTGTGCGTTTCGACCTCCATACATTCTTCTGAAGAAGATACTGTCACGGGTTTTTTATACGAAAGTAACATCCAGCCTGAAGAAGCTCCATTTTCCTGATTGCGCTTTTTGGTTGGCAAAACTATAGGAAAATCTCCATAAGAAGTAATCGAATACATCACATCATCTTTATCAAATCCTGCAGGAAACATATCAATACGACGCTCAAAACGATCTTTTATAGATATTTTGCAGGTTCCGGTATTCCAATAATTTCCATAATTATCTGCAAAGGTATTTCCGTGTCCGGCTCCAATTACAAATCCGCCCGGTTTATATGACATTGGATTGTGTTTTTGATATTCAAAAGGTCCCAACGGACTATTCCCTACATGAACACCATTTGCATAACCTTTATATTCTGTTGCCGGCGCTCCGTATTGCATATAATATTTACCGTTGTGTTTGGTCATCCAGGCTCCTTCAATAAAGTTACCCCAAGGCGCCGGTTCCATATCATTATTAGGCCCAAAACGTTCCCAACCGTGAGAAGCCGGATCCAAACCTACAACTTCTTTGATTTGACCATACGGACGTTGAATATCCTCAACTTCTGTTACTTTATATAATTTTTCGTAATCTGCCTGATTCCCTTTTGGAAGCCATGTTTTATAATCTACTTCTACACCCACAAGAGGCAGTTTACCACTTGAACCATAATACATATATACTTTTTTATCATCATCCTGAAAAATAGCCGGATCCCAGGTAGGAAGCATTGCTTTATCTACATGTCTTAACCATTGACCTGATTTTGGATCTGCAGTTTTCCAGATTGGATGATCTCTCTTCCAGGTTGAACCTACATAAAACAACGTATCATTTACAACCCATGCAGCTGGTGCGCATTGATCATCATCTGCAGGTTTTCTTTGAAAACTTCCGTAAACAAATTTCCAGTCAGACATGTCTTTACTCCAGAAATATCCTGCCTGATTTGTAGCAAATAAGTAATACTCGCCTTTATAAGTAATAATCACAGGATCTGCACTGGAACGACGTGATTCCGGAATACCATTATGATTTTCAGTAGTGTAATTATACCCAATATTAACAGGATTACAATACGTAGAGGCTTTTTTATTAGGATCAAACCATTCTGTTTTTCCTGGAATATTCGTTTTTTGCGCCCAATTGTTATTGCATACAAACAAGAGCAATAAAAGTGGTATTGAAAGTAGTTTATGCATTTTTTCTATTTTTTGTTTTTTATTCTTTGATTTAGTAGTTCAGGTTCATTTGTAGTTATGTAATCAAATTTATTTTCAATAATCCAATCCATAACTTCAGGATCATTAACTGTCCAGACATTTAAAATAATCTTATTGTCTTTTGCTTCTTTGATCCATTCTGGATGTTTTTGAAAAACTGAATAATGAAAATCAATTCCTGAAATTTGATCTGATTTAACTTCTTTTGGAGATTTATTGCCTTCCAGATATTGTAAAGAAGTTTTAGTGTCTATTTGTCTGATTTGTTTTAAAATTTCATAATCAAAACTGATGTAACAGGTGCTTTTTTCAGCTTTAAGTTTTTTAATCATTTCAACCGTTTTTAAGGCTGTAAGTTTTCCTCTTTCTTTATTGATTTCCGATGGTTTTATTTCGCAGACTAATAAAGTTTTTTTATTATTTTTTTTACCCTCTGTAATATATTCATATAAAGTTGGCAGTTTTTCGCCGTTCGAAAGCTTAAACTTTATCAAATCAGCATAATTTGTTTCTTCGATAAGTAACTTGTTATAATGTGCATCATGATTGATTATCAAAGAATCATCTGCTGTTCTCCAAACATCAAACTCTGAACCTGCCAATTTTAAATCTATGGCATGCCTTAGAGAAGCAATTGAATTTTCAGGAAAATTATTTTGTTTCCAGGCACCGCGATGTGCAACAATGCCATTTTTCTTTACAGTACAAGAAGAAAAAACAAATAGTACCAAGACTAAAAAAAATAATTGATATTGTTTAATAGTATTCATTTGTAGAAAATTAAAATTGTAAAAAATTACTGTACTTTTTAAGGCTGAAAAGCTAAAAAAAAGCCCTTCGCTAACCAAAGACGAAGGGCTATTAACTAATTAACAAACCAATTATTTAGCTAATTCAAAACTAACTTTCTTATCGGCATTTGAATTTCCTCCAACGAAAATTTCAAACTGACCAGGTTCTGCTACAAATTGTAAATCAGAATTATAAAATTTTAAATCTTCAACCGTAATATCAAAAGTCACGGTTTGTTTCTCCCCTTTTTTAAGTGTTATTTTTTGGAAATTCTTCAATTCTCTAACTGGTCTTGTTACTGAACCAACTAAATCTCTAATATATAATTGTACCGTTTCTTTTCCGTCATAGTTTCCTGTATTCGCTACATCAACTGTTACTTTTAATTTTCCGTCTGCATTCATTTTATCAGATGAAATTTTAAGGTTTGAGTAGTCAAATGAAGTATAGCTTAAACCGAAACCAAATGGAAATAATGGTTCATTTCTTTCGTCGATATAATTAGATCTGAATTTTTCGAATTTGCCTTCTGTGTTAGAAAGTGGTCTTCCTGTATTTTTGTGTGCGTAGTAAATTGGTAATTGCCCAACGCTTCTAGGGAAAGTTGTCGTTAATTTTCCGGAAGGATTTACATCTCCAAATAAAACATCAGCAATAGCATAACCAGCTTCAGAACCTGCAAACCAAACATTTAAAATGGCAGGAACAGTTTCGTTTTCGTCTTTTAAAACTAAAGGACGACCATCAAATAAAACCAATACAACCGGTTTTCCTGTTTTTAACAATGCATTTAATAAATCTTTTTGAGCTTGTGGAATTTCTAAATTTGTACGGCTGCTTGATTCTCCACTCATTTCTGCAGATTCTCCAAGTGCAGCAACAATAACATCTGACTGATTTGCTATTTTTAAAGCTTCTGCCAGTAATTCTTCTTTTGAACGAGCATCTCTATGTAAGGTTTTACCAAACATTGTTGCGTTAGTTTCAAAAGTTTCATCGTAATCTAAGTTACTTCCTTTTGCATATAATACTTTCGCAGAAGTTCCTGCTACTTCTTTAATTCCTGCTAATAACGAAATAGCATTTTCCATTTTTGTAGCTACACTCCAGGTTCCCGGCATATTCTCTTTTGCATCTGCCAATGGTCCGATTAAAGCAATTGTACCTGATTTTTTAAGTGGCAATACCTGATTTTGGTTTTTTAATAAAACCAATGATTGAGCTGAAATTGATCTTGCTTCTTTTCTGCTGCTTGCTGTAAAAATTTCAGTCTTAGCTCTGTTAGCATCACAATATTTATATGGATCCTGGAACAATCCTAAATCATATTTAGCTTCTAAAATTAGTTTTACTGCATTATCGATAGTTTCGATTGTTACTTTTTTCTCGTCTAAAGATTTTTTCAAAGTTCCTAAGAAACCTTCTCCAACCATATCCATTTCAACACCAGCATTTAGAGATAAAGCAGAAACTGCTTGTAAGTCACCCATACCGTGTTCGATCATTTCCGGAATTCCGGTAAAGTCAGTTACTACAAAACCTTTAAAACCCCATTGTTTTCTTAAAATATCTGTCATTAACCATTTGTTTCCTGTTGCAGGAATTCCGTCAACTTCATTAAAAGAAGCCATAACAGATCCTACACCGGCATCAACAGCTGCTTTGTAAGGAGGGAAATAATCATTAAACATTCTGATATGACTCATATCGACTGTATTATAATCACGTCCTGCTTCTGGAGCACCATATAAAGCGAAGTGTTTTACACACGCCATAATCGAATTATTTTTAGAAAGATCATGTTGTTGGTAACCATTAACCATTGCTTTTGCAATTTGGCTTCCTAAGTAAGGATCTTCACCTGAACCTTCAGAAACTCTTCCCCAACGAGGATCGCGAGAAACATCAACCATTGGAGAAAATGTCCAGTTGATTCCATCTGCACTTGCTTCCTGAGCAGCAATTTGAGCACTTCTTTCGATTAAGCCCATATCCCACGTACAAGATAATCCTAACGGAATTGGGAATGTTGTTTCGTAACCGTGGATAACATCCATCCCGAAAATCAATGGAATTTTCAAGCGGCTTTGTTCAACAGCAATTCTTTGTACTTCTCTAATTTTTTGAACAGATTTAATATTGAATAAACCTCCAACTTTACCTTCAGCAATCTTTTTAGCCACATCAGAACTATTTGCTTGTCCTGTAGTAATATCTCCGGAAGTTGGTAAATTAAGCTGACCTAATTTTTCATCCAATGTCATTTTCGACAATAACTCAGCTACAAACTCTGATTTTGGTTTAATTTTTACTGTACTTTTAGTATTCTTTTTCTGGGCGTAACCCAAAACAGCACATCCTAAAAATAGTAAGACTAATTTGTTTTTCATTCTATTATATTTATTTGTTCGTATTCTTTTTTACCTGTTTAAACATCCAGTCATATATTTCCGGATTGTCATAAACTCTTGTCCAGCTATCGTGTCCCGCGTCATCAAAAATGGTCAATTGAACATCTTTCGCATTGCATTTTTTCAATTCTTTATAAATACTTATTGCGTAATCAACTT
Source organism: [Flexibacter] sp. ATCC 35103 (assembly GCF_001975985.1). Taxonomy (GTDB): domain Bacteria; phylum Bacteroidota; class Bacteroidia; order Flavobacteriales; family Flavobacteriaceae; genus Flavobacterium. The sequence continues at coordinate 543,687 of NZ_MTQF01000001.1, forward strand.
TTACTACATCATCTAATAATCCGTGAAATATTCTGGTTGGGATATTCGCTATTTTGCAGGCACTTTCAAGCTCAATCAAATCAACAAAGCCAGAAATAGGTACTATTGCCGCAAACATATCCGGATATGAAAGGGCTAAATTCCAAGCTGCCCAGCCTCCGGAACTTAATCCTGTAACATATATTCTCTGAGCATCGATCTTATTCTCTTTTTGAATTTTTAAAATCAATTCGTGAATAGATTCAATATTCCAATTCTCATCTTCTTTACATTGTGGTGCCAAAACATAAGCATCTAATTGATGTGTTTTTAGATATTTTAAAGGTCCATTGATTTTTACTTTTTCAATGTCTGTTCCTTTTTCTCCATCACCGGAAATAAAAACTACTAATGGCTTTTTATCTTTTATATTGGCCGGTTTGTGTAATGCGTAACCCAATTCATAATTGGTTACTACAACTGTCTTTATTTTTCCTGTTGTCTCGCTTTGTGCAAAACCAGCAATAGAAAACAACAGTGCCATAATTGGTAACTTGAAGTTCATTTTAAATACTATTTAATTCCGTATTTTTCAGATTTAAAGCCCAGCTTCACTAAACCTTGTTTTACTTCTGGAGCATTCATGAATAGCTTCCATAATAAACCGGTACGATAGTTTTCGATCATAACAACTTCAGGTCCCTGATCGATAGCTAAATAGCGTTTTGCAACCCAATTATTATTCTGTAAACTCAAAGCATCATAAAAACCGGCATTTCCCCAGGTTTCTTTTTTATGATTATCATATAAATTGCGTATTACGGCCATTGATTCTTTTGGTGTATAAACAATTGAACTTATAGCAGCTGTTGGCGACATCACACCTTGATCGTTGCTTGGCATATGCGCATTGTAACCAATAGAACCGTCAGGATTTCTTGAATATGAAGCACTTAATCCCCAATAATCAGCACTATATCCTTTTTTTGGATTTTCTATACAATATTCATAATTGATTTTTGTCTGATTAACATTCAGATCCCAGTAATTAGCATATTTATCTGTTAGTTGGTTTGGGTCTAAACCTACATAAGAATAATGCGCCCAGAATAATGGACCTCCAAATTCCTGAGCTCCATTATGTTTTAAAACTAATGGAATATTATATTTTGTTTTAGAAGAAACAATCCCTCCACTTCTGGCCCATCCTTCATGGTATGCTTTTGCCTCTATTGAATGTGTTGGCGAAGATGCTGCAAGCACGTAAGTAATTAAACATTCATTATATCCTTCTAAAGGAAAATTCATTTGCCAGTCATATGTTGGTGACCAATGCCAGTACAATACATTTTTATTATTGGTGTACCATTGCCAGTCGACACCTTTCCAAAGTGCGTCATATTTTTGAGCTACAGCTTTCTCTTTTTCTGAACCGTCTTTTAGATATTCGCGAACAGTAATCATCCCTGCAACCAAAAATGATGTTTCGACTAAGTCTCCACCATTATCCTTGGTTCCAAAAGGTTTTACTTTTCCGGTATTTCCGTCTATCCAGTGTGACCATGCTCCGTGAAAACGATCTGCTTTGCCTAAAAAATCAGCAATTTTGTTTAATCGCTCAACTCCTTTTTCTTTAGTAATATATCCTTGGGACATTCCTGAAACAACAGCCATTAATCCAAAACCTGAACCTCCGGTTGTTACTATATTTGCATCATTTTCAGGATAAACTCCGTCCGGATGATAACGTTCTCTTGCTAATCCTGAATTTGGCTCAGCATAATCCCAAAAATATTTAAAGGTTTGTTTTTGAACAGTTGCTAAAAGTTCTTCATCTGTTAATTTTACAGTTGCTGCCTTTTCTCCTTCATTTTCTTTTGATTTATCAGCATTAGAGCCACAACCAAAAAATGTAAAAACTAATAATAAAACTGAAATTCTAACCATTATAAAAAAATTTAAGATTTTATAAATAATCACTTCCTTCAAGATCTTGAAGGAAGTGATATATTAATATTAATTGTAACCAGGATTTTGAGAAGACATTCCTTCTGATATTAAAAGGAACGATGCCGGAATTGGGAATAATTCGTTTTTACCTACTGTAAATACTTTTCCATCTACCGCAAAAGCATCTTTTGCCTGACCAGTTCTAACTAAGTCAAAGAATCTGTCAAATTCAAAAGCTAGTTCAACTCTTCTTTCTTTCCAGATTGCAGTTCTAACTGTTGCCTGAGAAGTTGCCGGAGTATCACCTAGACCAGCTCTGTGTCTGATTATATTTAATAACGGAATTGCCTGTGAAGTCTGTCCTAATTCATTTAAAGCTTCAGCTTTCATTAATAATACTTCACCATATCTTAAATATTTAATGTTAGCATCTGTTTCCCATGCACTTGTATATGCAGAAGAATAAGCTTTTAAATTATATCTCGGATTAGGATCGTCTGCACTTATTACAGGAATTACTCTTCCATCATATAAAGTTGCACCTCTAAAAATAATCGTTGCATCTTTTCTAACATCTCCAGCCTCATAAGCATTAACTAAACTTTGAGAAGGCTGATTGAATCCCCATCCCCATGCATCACGAACACCCTGAACGTTAGAATATCCTTGAATTCCACGAGCTGGTACTGCACCATTACCGTTTATTTCAAAAATAGATTCTCCATCATTTTCTCCTTCTAATCTGAACATTTTAGCATAATCCGGAGAAATAATATAACCTGTAACCAGATTACAATTATCTACAACACTTTGCCATTTTTTTTGATACAAACTTACTTTAGCCAATAAAGCATAAGCTGCTCCTTTTGAAGCTCTGGCTTTTTCTGCATCACCATATTGAGATTTATTTGGTAAAACGGCAGCAGCCTCAGTTAAATCTTTTTCAATAAAAGCATAAACTTCAGCAGCTGATTTACGAGTTAGCTGCATAGCTTTACTTTCTGCTGATAATGGAATACTTGATACTCTATCTACAATTGGAACACCTCCATAACATTTCACTAAAGTAAAGTACATGAAAGCTCTTAAAAATTTTGCCTCAGCCATTAATCTTTCTCTTAATGCCGGATCAGCTTTGTCCAATTTTGGAAGAATAGCTAATGCCTGGTTACATCTGTTGATCCCGTCATAGTTTGCATTAAAAGTACTTTCAGCAGATGGATTTGATGCATTATAAGTTAAGGCATCCAAAACATCTTTATCAGTACCTGTATCACTTGGAGTTGATCCTTTATCAGCATCATCAGAGGTAATACTTGCTAAACCAATCCATCCGAATGAACTCATATCCCAGTCTAAAAATTTACTGTAGATTGAGGTAACAAATGTTTTTGCTCCACTGTCATTGTTAAACAGCTCGATATCATCTGTAGAAATAGTTTCTGTTTGTTTAACATCTAAGTAATCATCTGCACATCCGGTAAATGTAAATGCTGATAACACGAAGATTGATATATATATCTTTTTCATAATATTAAAATTTTAAATTAGCACCAATTACAAATGATCTTAGTGTTGGATAAGCATCCAATTCCACCCCTTGTGTTCCATAAGGATTACCATCTCCATTTAACTCAGGAGAGAAACCAGAATATTTCTGTGTTATAAACGGGTTGATTGCATTAAGATAAATTCTGCAAGAACTAATAAATTGGTCATCTTTAAGAGGAAGTTTGTATCCTAAAGTAATGTTGTTAATTCTAAAGAAATCAGCAGATTCCATATAATAAGTTGAAGCAACAGGAACAGTATTAAATGGTCTTGGATTCTGAGATGTTGTATTTGTTGGAGTCCAATAATCATTTGTCATAGAAGCTTCGACGTTTTCACCTCCAAAACGCTGTGCTTTTTTACCATTATATACTTTTGCTCCACCAGTTCCGTATCCGTCAACTGAGAAATCAATGTTTTTGTAAACAACTCCTAAAGAAACTCCGTAGTTAGCTTTTGGTAAAATTGAACCTACATATTTTTTATCAGCTGTTGCAGATAAAGCATCCTGAGTCACTTTAGCACCAGAAGCATTATAATAAAGCATGTTTCCATTTGCCGGATCTACACCTGCATATTCATAAAGATAAAAACTACCTAATGGCTGACCAACTGAGTTGTTGTATAACAATTTAGTATCTTGACCATTTCCTAAATTACCTCCAATAACCTGAGATAATGAAATATCTTTTAAGCTTGTAAGCTCATTTTTGTTGTGAGAGAAGTTACCTCCAACCCAGTAGCTTAAATCTTCCGTAATTTTATCATCCCAACGTAAAGCAATTTCATAACCTTTGTTTGAAACTTCACCAACATGAGAAGGAGAAGCAGTTGTGATTCCTGAAGTTGGATAAGGTTTTACATATAAAATTACGTTATCTGTATTTTTGTCATAAACATCAAATGATCCTTTCAATCTGCTGTCTAAAAATTCAAAATCAATACCTGCAGAAGTCTCTTCAGTAATTTCCCATGTTAAAGTAGGGTCAATTTGAGAAGTGATACTTGATCCTTCATATAAAATTGAACCTCCTAAATAACTATTTAATCCAGAATTATAACTTTGACTGTTTAATGGTACATTTTGGTTACCCAATTTACCCCAGCTTCCTCTTAATTTGATTAAATTAACTCCTTTAATATCTGACAAGAAACTTTCTTTAGTCATAATCCATCCAAGACCTACAGATGGGAAAGTTCCCCAACGATAATCTTTATCAAAGTTTGAAGATCCGTCACGTCTGATAGTTCCGGTTACTAAGTATTTGTCCATTAATTTATATTGGAAACGTCCAAAATAAGAAGCTAATTTACTTTCGTTGAATACAATATCTTGTAAATTTGTAACAGTACCAGAATAATCCACACCTTTTGCATCTGTAGCATTATATAAAGACCAATAGTTAGAGTCAGGACTTACATTTTTTCTTGTAATTACTAATTTTTCTCTTGGACCTTTTACAGAAGTTTCGATACCTGCTGTTAATTCAACATCATGAATCTGAGAAAATACTTTATTATAAGTAAAATAGTTAGATAAGTTCCAGTTAAAATACTGCTCTCTGCCTCTAGTCAATAAATTGATAGGATCTGTACTTGAATAATCTCCATCTTTACGAGTTGGATTAGCAGCTAACCAAATATTTTTAGTATCCTCGAAGTTATAATTTTTCCAAGTATAGTATTCACCATTAAATTGTGAAGTAAATTTTAAACCTTTTAAGATTTCATAATCCAATTTCAAACCTCCCTGAAGTGTGATACTTCTTTGTTGTTCATTGTAAAAATCTAATTGTGCTACAGGATTACCAACATTGTTAAATGAAGTACCTGTTGGGCTTGCTACTCCGCTTGCATCTGCAAAAGGTGCTCCGTATTGACCATTTGCAAAACGAACAGGAACAATTGATGACTGTTTGTATGCATTTGTAAATGCTCCTAATGGTTTTGGTGTAGAATTAGCCGATGTAAAGCTAAAGTTTTGATTTAAAGTAACTTTTTTAGAAAGTTTAAATTCATTATTGTTTCTAAAACTTGTACGGCTGTAATCTAAACCGTTAAGAATTGCTTTTTCCTGATAGTTACCTGCACTAAAAAAGTATTTAACATTTTCTGTAGCACCAGAAATAGAAATATTATTTTGAGTGTAAGTACCAGTTCTTGTAATTTCATCAAACCAATTTGTATTAACAGGTTGATTTGTTGAGAATCTGTTTGTTCCTAAAGAAGCATTAGAATAGCTTGCATATTGATTAGCATCTGCCATTTTTACTTTCTTAAGCGGCGTTCTAACACCACCAAAACTTTCCACTTCTACAGATATTTTATCACCTTTACCTTTTTTAGTAGTAATAATGATAACCCCGTTTGCAGCTCTGGTACCATAAATAGCTAAAGATGAAGCGTCTTTTAGAATTTCATAAGATGTAATATCATTAGTATTAATGTTATTGATATTTTCCGTTGGCATACCATCAACGATATACAATGGATTTCTTCCTCCTAATGCAGTACCTAAACCTCTAATAACAACTGAAGGTGTACTACCCGGAGCATCTGAAGAAGTTACCTGAACACCGGCAGCTTTACCCTGAATGGCCTGAGATGCATTTAATACTTTTGTTCTTGTAACGTCCTCAGCTTTTAAAGAAGTAATTGCTGAAGTATTATCAATTTTTTTTCTGGTACCATATCCTATTACTACAACTTCTTTTAAGGCAGTATCACCTGCTTCTTTTAAAGTAATTGTCATAGGAGATGTAGTTGCTGCTATAGAAACAGCCTCAAAACCTAACATTGAGATCTTTAAAATCTCGCCCTCTTTGGCATTTATTGTAAAATTTCCGTCGAAATCAGCATCAGTTGAAGTTCTGGAATTAGAAGCTGCAATAACTGCTCCTGGAATTCCCATTCCACTACTGTCTACTACTTTTCCTTTAATTGCTTGTCCAGACATGTAAGCTGGCAGTAGCAAAAGTGCTAAAAAGCTAAAAATAAAATTTTTCATACAGTTTGTAATCGTTTAAGTTAGTAGAGCCAAATTAAACAATTACAACGTTGTAGTACATCAAACACCACTACTACATAGCTACATCATTATGTTAAATCTCAAACATATAGCAATGATAATCAATACAATAAATGTTAATTAAATTTTATTAACATTACATTATGATGTAGTAATGATGTATTGGAATTATATAAAAAATGATGTGTAAAAATATAATATCTTTAAAATTTAAATGCAAATCTTACAGACTTAATAAAAATTTTGAGAGATTTTCGTCCTGAGTGAGGTTTAATTTCTTTCTTAAGCGATATCTGTGCAATTCTACGCCTCGAAAAGAGATATTCATCATAGGTGCAATTTCCTTTGATGAGAGGTTCATTTTAAGATAAACACATAATTTTATATCTTTTGGAGTAAGGTTTGGAAACTTCTTTGATAAACTTATTATAAACTCATTGTGAATTTGATTTAGATTGGTTTCAAAAATTTCCCATTCGTGTTTATTTACTTCATTTATCTTAATAGCTTTCTTGATTTCACTTTTAAGCTTATTAAAATCTTTTTCTGAATCTAAAATACTTTGAATATTTTCGATCATTTCACTTTGCTTTGCAATAGATAAAGATTTGCCGGCAACTTCAGATGATTTTGTTTGTAATTCAAGTTCTAATATGTGTTTTTGATATTCCTGAATATTTAATTCATTCTCGGCTTTCAATTCCATTTCAAGAATTTCTCTTTGATGCTTTAGTTCTTCTGCCTGCAATTTTAATTTTTGCATATAGCGAAGTTTATTCCATTTATAATAGAGAAATAATACAGTGCCTATTATTAACATATATAATAAAACCATCCAGAACGAAAAATACCATGGTTCTGCAACACGAAACTCAAAACTCGAAACTTTTTCATAAGTAGCTCCGTCATGTTTATATACAATGATAGAATGATTGCCGCTGCTCAGGTTATTGAGTACAATCAATCCGCCAGAAATCTGGACAAAGTCATTACTTTTATTCAGCTTATAAAATAAATTAGGTTTACTTGCTCCATAAATACCAGATATCACATTTATCTTGAGCTCTGTATTATATTTAATTTTAGAATCATTAGAAACTAATGCCTTATCATTATAGGCTTCTATCTTAACATCAGAATTTTGCTTGTTTTCATATTTTAACTGAAGCGAAATAAATCCATCATCGAGATTTAGCAAATAATGATTTTGAGTTTTAAAAATTCTTAAATTATCGTTGATTAATTTTCCTTTATAATATTTCTCCTGAATAATATTCCAGACAAATTTATTTCCTGCTGCCTGAATATGATATAAAATTCCGTCTTGAAGCACCATAAAATGATCTTCATCTATGGCAACAACATCCGTTATGTTTTTAAAATTAATATTAAAGAGTTCGTTGCCTTCCAGTTTATTTGTAATAGAATTATAAGTGTACCAGGAATTGTTAATTAGAAAAAGGATCTCATTTCTAAATTCGAAAATTTTAACACCAAAATCATTTTTTATTTTGCTTTGCTGTGTAATATTCTCCACCTTTTTAGTCTTATAATCGTCACTATACAAAACACGATATAATCCACGGTAATTATCGGCTGCCCAGATTTCATTTTTTTTATTCTGAGCGACATATTTTATAGGTTTAGAAAGATCTCCTATTACTTTATTCTGTGTAAGTTTCGAAATATCATCGTATACTAAAACACCACTGTAAGTAGACTGAAAATAGGTGTTATTAATACTGCTTTTAGACAAATTCCAACCTCCGCTAATGTTGTTTGTTTTCACCAAAGAACCATTCTCATAACAAAATGTACCATCGTTATGACCAATAATGTATTTATCATCAATTTTAGTAATATTCCATGCCTGACCTTGTGTATTAGGCATCATATGAAATTTACCGGAATCAAATTCAAAAACACCGTGATTAGAAGCTATCAAATAACCTTTGTTAGTTGTTGCTACTGAATAAACGGAACCCAAAAGCCCGGAATTATCATAAAAAAATGAGATAGGAGAATTTACTTCAACATGCGCAATTCCGTTATCCAGACCCAGCCATAGATCATTTTCCTTATCAAAACCAATACTGAGAATTGAATTATTCATCAGGACATTATTTCTGTCGATATTTTTATAAGTATTGGTAGTAAAGTCATAAATATAAAGCCCTCTGTTTCCTGTTCCTATAACCAATTTGTTTCCTTTAATAAATTTGGCAACATTAATTGTCGCTGCTTTCAAGGTTTCATTTAATGGATTATCCCAGGGTTTTAAACCATTTTTTTCTACTATAAATATTCCTTTCTTCTGAGTAAAAATATATGCCTTGTTTTGATGTTTTTCAATTGCATGAACTACAGTTCTCTTTAGGACATTCCAACCTTTTGGATTGGTAATTCGGGAACCTTTTAATCTAAACAAACCTTTTTCGACTGATGCTACATACACATCATTATCGACTACAAAACAATACGATATTAAGAAAGGAAATTTTATTTTTTGAATGTGTTTTCCATTATAAATAAAAACATCATTAAAGGATTGAAAATAAATGGAACCGTTAAATCTGAAAATTTTCCAGATCTCTTCATTGTCTTTTTCATCAAATAATCTTAGATTTTTGGTAATCGAAACATAATGCATTTTTCCATCTTTCCTGTACCAATAACCAAACTCTTTATAAGATCCGGAATAGATCTTATCACCCTCGATCATAATCGAGCGGATAATAGTTTTATTAGGTAATGTGTATTTTTCCCAAACTACACCATCATATCGCAATAAATAGTGATTATTAGCAAAATACATGGCATTATCCTTACCCTGAACAACATTCCAGATTTGATTGTCACCTTGATAATCTGATTTATTATAATTTTCTACAAAAGGAAGTAATTCTTGTGCCTGTATTTGTGAAACAATGAAAAAGAAGAAAAATAGTTTTAGAAGTGTAGATTTCAAAATATTCGGATTTATTTTCAAAGGTACTGACAAATATTTAATCCTAAAACATAAAAAAAGCTCCTATATAAAGGAGCTTTTTTATATTATTGAAATCATTTTAACTTTGTAACAAATGATAAACCTGATTTGCAATTTCGTATTCTTCATCCGTTGGAACAACTAATACTTTTGTTTTTGAATTTGGCGTACTTATTTCTCTAATTTCTTTAGATCGAATTTGATTTTTTTCCTGATCAAGTTCAATTCCAAAATAATCCATATCAGTACAAACCAACTTACGCATGTATGATGAATTTTCGCCAATTCCGGCTGTAAAAATTATAGCATCCAATCCGTTTAAAGCAGCTGTATAAGAACCAATTGTTTTTCTAATTCTATAAGCATTCATTAATAAAGCCAATTGACAATCTTTATTGCCTTTTTCAGCTTCAGCTTCAATATCACGCAAATCACTATAACCTGTTAGTCCAAGCATTCCGCTTTGTTTCAATAAAATTGCATTTACTTCGTCTGGCGTATAATTCAGGTTTTTTATTAAATAAAAAATCACCGACTGATCGATATCTCCTGCACGAGTTCCCATTATTAAGCCATTTGAAGGCGAAAAACCCATTGTATGATCGATACTTTTTCCATCTTTGATTGCAGTCATACTACAGCCGTTTCCTAAATGGATTGTAATAATTCTAGAATTGTGCTCTAAAAAATCAATTGCTTTTTCTGAAACATATTTATGACTCGTTCCATGAAAACCGTATACACGGACTTTATTCTCTGTTAAAAGATAATTAGGAATTGCATATTTATAGGCTTCAACCGGAATAGTCTGATGAAAAGCAGTATCAAAAACCGCTACTTGTTTTGCTGATGAAAAAATTTCCTCGGCTACGTTTATTCCAACTAAATGTGCCGGATTATGTAAAGGTGCCAGTTCTGAAAGTTCTTTTATTTTTTCTTTTACTTCCTCGGTAATAATGGTGGTGTCAGAAAAATAACTTCCTCCGTGCACCACACGATGACCAACTGCGCCAATTTCCGAAGTAGATTTTATAACTCCTTTTTCAGGATCTAAAAGCATTTCGGCTACTTTTTGCAGTCCTATTTTATGCGATGTAATTGGTAATATTTCCTCAATAGAATCAGAAGAAGTTTTATAGGTGATATTCGAAGTTTCGAGCCCAATTCTGTCAATCATACCAGAACAAATTACTTCGTTTGTTGGCATAACCATTAATTGATATTTTATTGATGAACTTCCAGAGTTTATAATTAATATTTTCATTGTTTATTTATTTTTAGCTGCTAAGATGCTAAGGCACTAAGGTTCTAAGTTTATTTAATTTACTAAAGAGGCAAAGTTTATAATTAATAATTATCTAAAGTCCCTGCGCCTGAATCGCTGTAATTACTACTGTATTTATAATATCGTCTACTGTACAACCTCGGCTTAAATCGTTTACAGGCTTATTTAAACCTTGCAGCATTGGTCCAATGGCCAAAGCTCCGGTTTCTCTTTGCACTGCTTTATAGGTATTATTTCCTGTATTTAAATCCGGAAAAATAAGTACACTCGCCTGTCCTGCAACTTCAGAATCCGGCATTTTGCTTTTCCCAACTACTTTGTCTACGGCAGCATCGTATTGAATTGGTCCTTCAATTTTAAGGTCCGGTCGTTTTTGCTTCACAATTTCGGTAGCAGTTCTAACTTTATCCACTTCATCACCTTTTCCTGATGCTCCGGAAGAATACGAAAGCATGGCAATTTTTGGTTCAATACCAAAGGCTGAACTTGATTCTGCCGATGAAATTGCAATTTCTGCTAATTGTTCTGCAGTTGGATTTGGATTAATAGCACAATCTCCAAAAACAGAAACCCTGTCTTCTAAACACATAAAAAATACGGATGAAACGACAGATGAATTTGGTTTGGTTTTTATGAATTGTAGGGCTGGTAAAATGGTGTGTTGTGTAGTATGTGCTGCTCCTGAAACCATTCCGTCAGCGTGACCTTTATATACCATCATAGTGCCAAAATAAGATACATCCTCCATTAAATCCCTTGCCATTGTAATACTTACATTCTTAGCTTTTCGAAGTTCATAATATGTATTAGCGTAATCCTCATAGAGTTCAGATTCTTTTGGATTGATAATATTAACTTTTGTAAAATCGAAAGTAATTCCAAGTTCTGCAATTTTATTTTCGATTTGCTTTTTATCGCCAATTATAGAAATATCAACTACATCCATGTCTAACAATCTAGAGGTAGCAATGATAATACGGTCATCATTTCCTTCCGGTAAAACAATATGTTTTCGATGCTGTTTAGCTCTTTTTACCATATTGTACTGGAACATTTTTGGCGTCATTCCTTCCGGTACAAAAGTGATTAACCTTTCAGACAAAGTTTCAACTTCAACATACTTTTCAAAAGTCGTAATCGAGGTTTCGATTTTATGTGTATTATTGGCATAAATCTCTGATCTTATTGCTCCAATTTTGTTTGTAATATGATAGGTGCCGCCATCAACAGCAATAATAGGAACTATGGCAGAAAGTCCTTCGATAAGCTTTAGAATGCTTTCTTCCGGAACAATATTTCCCGTCAGGATAATTCCTGAAATGGTTGGATAATTTGCTGATTCATTTGCTTGCAAAGCGCCTAAGATAATATCAGAACGATCTCCGGGCGTAATTACCAAAGCATTATCATGCAGATGAACCAGATAATTGTGCAATTGCATCGCTCCTACACTATAATGTCCAATTTCATTGTTTAAATAAGCATGTCCAAACAATACTTTTGCATTAAGCTGATTGACAATTTCCTGCATCGTTGGATTATTCAAACTTGAAATCAGCGGAATTGTGTTGATCAGAACATTGGCAGGTAAACTTTTCTGTAATCCCTGCGTCACTAATTCTATATTCTCAATCTGCACTTTGTTGGCAATAACAGACAATACCTCAACTTCTTTTACTTTAAAAGAATCATAAACCAAATAAAGGCTGTCTACTAATTCTTCTAATGTTTTCCCAACTCCTGAGCCTATAATTATAGTTGGAATTCCGAGATTTTTGGCAATTAAAACATTCAAATCCAATTCGATCGAGGTTCCTTCGCCGGTAAAGCTTGTTCCTTCCACCAAAACAAAATCAAAACGTTCTTCAAGTTTTTTATATTTTTCAATAATCAGATCTAGAACCTCTCCTATTTTACCTTTATTTTTCTTTTTAATTAATTTGCTTTTTGTGATCGCGTAGGCATCTTCAAATTTAATATCAAGATCAAAATGTGACAAAACTGTTTCGATATGATTGTCTAATTCTCCATCAACAAAATCTTCTATAATTGGTCTAAAATAGCCCACTTTTGCTGTTTTACCAATTAAAATACTCATCAAACCGAGCGTAATAATCGATTTCCCGCTATTTTGATCACTAGTGGCTATATATATCGCTTTACTCATAATTTATATGTTATATCTAAACAAATGTACTTTAAATCGTGTTTTTACTATTGTAAGAAACGTTAAAACCAACGTCTTTTTTTGAAATAAATAATCAGTGCGATCACTAAAAAAAACATTGCAATCATCACGCTGTGATATCCGTATTTATACCGAAGTTCCGGCATATTCTCGAAATTCATTCCGTATACTCCAACAATAAAAGTAAGCGGAATAAAAATAGCGGAGATAATAGTTAAGGTTTTCATGATCTCATTCATCTTTCTGCTTTGCTCAGAAAAATAAAAGTTTGACGCACTTTCCAGCGAACTCATATCCGACTCAATTTGCTCTAAAAGCTCTAAACTTTTTTGATGTAACCTGATGAAAAAATTAAATGTATCTTTTTGAATTAAACTATTTGTATCATCATCTTTAATTGTTTTAAGATAATACAGCGAATCCCGAAGCGGAACTATAGCGCGTTTTAGAAAATTGAAGTTATCACGATGATTCTCAATTTTTTCCAGAATAACAGGATCTGCACCTTTTTTAGTCAAATTGATTAATTCTTCAATTTTCTCTTCTTCATCTTCAATTGTAATGTAGAAGTTTTCTATTACGGCATCTAATAACAGATACAATAAATAATCCACTTTTTTAGTCCTTACAATTCCCGCATGTGTACGAAGACGTTCGCGTATATGGGTAAAAAAATCGCTTCGTTTTTCCTGAAAAGAAATCAGAATTCCATCTTTCAATATAAAACTAATTTGCTCAACACTAATATTATCAGAATATTCAGAAGGCAAAAGTGATTTTATATTAAAAAATAAAATATTTTGTTGCTCTTCGAGCTTAGTTCGCTTAGTTGTATTCAAAATATCTGCCAGCAAAAAGTCATCCAGCTTAAAATGAGAACCAATAGTTTTAAGTAAACTTATATCATTTAAGCCATGAACATTTAGCCAGTTATTCTTTGTATAATCAAAGCAAGAATCTAACGCAGCAACAGTAAACTTTTCATATTCAACAACATCTGCATCGTCATATACAAAAAGCTGCATCTCTGTTTCATGCTCTTTATGCGTTCCTGTATACTCTAAAGTAATATGCTGCAGCTTGCGTCCTTTCTTGTATTTTATCTTTCTCATTCAAAAATATTTACAATAGTAATATTACGAAAAAGAATCTGATTGGGAAATGACATTTATCATTTTGATGGTAAAATATTTTTGAGAGACCTGTACTTATTGTAATATTTTTATTACTTTTAAACTAAACCCGACAGGTTTTAAAAACCTGTCGGGTTTGACAATGAATATATAAAATATGCAAATAACCGAACCTCTAGAATTTGGAAAATACTATCACATTTATAATCGCGGGATCAACAGCGAAAACATCTTTAAAGAAAATAGAAATCACGAATATTTTCTAATTCTTTACAACAAATATATTGACCCAATTGCCGAAACGTTTGCTTGGTGCCTATTAAAAAATCATTTTCACTTATTAATTAGAATAAAAACTTTTGAAGAGATTTTAGAAAATCAACAAGAGCATGAAATCAAAAAAATTATTCCTCCTCATCAATCTTTTGGTAATTTATTTAATGCTTACACAAAGGCAATCAATAAAGGATACAACAGACATGGTGCGTTATTCGAAAGGCCTTTTAAAAGAAAACTAATAGATAATGAAACTTATTTAAAAACAGTTATAAAATACATTCATCATAACCCTGTAAATCATGGGTTCTGTGAGCATCCTATAGAATATCCATGGAGCTCCTATCTAACTTGTGTTTCTGAAAAACCAACTAAATTAAAACGCGAAAAAGTAATTTCATTATTTAACAATATTGAAGATTTAAAAGCTATTCACAATAAAAAAGAAAACTTTAATTCTTTAGAAGAGTTTCTTAATTTATAACAACAGCCAAACCCGACAGGTTTTAAAAACCTGTCGGGTTTAATACGTAAAACTAAGACATAAAAAAACCGAACTATTTCTAGTCCGGTTTTCCTTATTGTGAAAGAAGAATTATTTTACTTCTTCGAATTCAACGTCTTCAACATTGTCACCTTGCGATTGCTCTTGTTGTGGAGCTGCTTGTTGACCTTCACCACCTTGAGCGTACATTGCTTCTGTAGCTACTTTCCAAGCTGCATTTACATTGTCTAATCCTTTTTGGATTGCTTCAAGATCTTGAGATTGATGAGCAAATCTTAATTCAGTTAAAGCAAATTCGATAGCTGTTTTTTGATCGTCTGTTAATTTACTTCCCAATTCTTTCAATTGACTTTCAGTTTGGAAAATAGTACTATCAGCTTCGTTCAATTTCTCAGCTCTTTCTTTAGCTATTTTGTCAGCATCAGCGTTAGCTTCAGCATCTTTTTTCATTTTTTCGATTTCTTCAGCTGTTAATCCAGAAGAAGCTTCGATACGGATATCGTGAGATTTTCCAGTTCCTTTATCAGTTGCAGAAACTTTGATAATACCATTAGCATCGATATCAAAAGTAACCTCGATTTGAGGAACTCCTCTTGGTGCTGGTGGAATACCATCTAAGTGAAAACGACCGATAGTTTTGTTATCAGCAGCCATCGCTCTTTCTCCTTGCAATACGTGAATTTCAACAGATGGTTGAGAATCAGCAGCAGTAGAGAATACTTGAGATTTTTTAGTTGGAATAGTTGTGTTAGACTCAATTAATTTAGTCAATACACCACCCATAGTTTCGATACCTAAAGATAAAGGCGTAACGTCAAGTAACAATACATCTTTTACATCTCCAGATAAAACTCCACCTTGAATAGCAGCTCCAATAGCAACAACCTCATCAGGGTTAACACCTTTAGATGCTTTTTTACCAAAGAATTTTTCAACTTCGTCAGCGATTCTTGGCATACGAGTAGAACCTCCAACAAGGATAACTTCGTCAATATCAGATGTAGATAAACCTGCATCTTTTAATGCTTTAGCAACTGGCTCCATAGAACGTTTTACTAAAGTATCAGATAATTGCTCAAATTTAGCTCTTGATAATTTTTTTACTAAGTGTTTTGGTCCTGAAGCAGTAGCAGTTACGTATGGTAAGTTGATTTCAGTTTCAGCAGAAGATGATAATTCAATCTTAGCTTTCTCTGCTGCCTCTTTCAAACGTTGCAATGACATTGGATCTAAACGTAAATCAATACCTTCTTCAGATTTGAAATCGTCAGCTAACCAGTCAATAATAACCTGGTCAAAATCATCACCACCTAAGTGAGTATCACCATTTGTAGACAATACTTCGAATACACCGTCTCCTAATTCAAGAACAGAGATATCAAAAGTACCTCCACCTAAATCGTAAACAGCAATTTTTTGATCAGTTCCTTTTTTATCTAATCCGTAAGCAAGTGCAGCTGCAGTTGGCTCATTGATGATACGCATAACTTTAAGACCAGCAATTTCACCAGCTTCTTTAGTAGCTTGACGTTGTGCATCATTAAAGTAAGCAGGAACAGTAATAACTGCCTCAGTTACAGTTTGACCTAAATAGTCTTCAGCAGTTTTTTTCATTTTTTGAAGTGTCATTGCAGACAACTCCTGAGCAGTGTATAAACGACCGTCAATATCCACACGTGGCGTATTGTTGTCACCTTTTACAACACTGTAAGGAACTCTTTTTGCCTCTTCTTGAGTTTCAGCAAAAGTGTGTCCCATAAAACGTTTAATAGAAGCAATCGTTTTTGTAGGATTCGTTACCGCTTGTCTTTTTGCAGGATCACCCACTTTAATTTCTCCACCTTCAACAAAAGCGATGATAGATGGCGTTGTTCTTTTTCCTTCTGCGTTAGGAATAACAACTGCTTCGTTACCTTCCATTACAGAAACACAAGAGTTCGTCGTACCTAAGTCAATTCCGATTATTTTACCCATTTTTTATATATTTAATTTTGATATACTAATTTATAACTCAGGTGGCATAAGTCAATCTTTGTGCCAATATAAAAAACCAAAGTAAATTGTCAGTTTTACTGTCGGCACAATAAAAACAATCTGACAACATGACATTTTCAAAACCTGACATTCGTGGCATATCAGTACGTTACGTGTCATTGTAAGGAGCTGTTTCCTGCTTTCCTTCCAGATCTTTTCCTTGCTAAACAAGCAAGAAAAAGGATTTTCCTCCCGAGTCTTCGGGACCATCAGGGCTAGTCATTCGGTTTCATCAGAAAATTATCTTTATTTGATATTTTAATGTCTTTCAATATTTTCAATTAAAGTCTGAAATATATACATTAGCAAATTCCTTCAATTCAATATCATCAATATGGAAAACTACAGCATTATCATTTTTATACTCGCCATCGTCATAGGACTATCTGCATTTGCTGATACAATAAAATTACCACAGCCCATTCTTCTTGTTATCGTAGGAGTTGCAATTGGTTTTATACCTACAATGACCGAGATTGAAATTAATCCTGAAATTATATTCCTGATATTCCTTCCGCCATTATTATACGATGCATCATTTAATATCTCACCTAAAGACTTCAAAACCAATATTAATACCATTGGCACACTTGCCATATCGCTGGTTTTCCTGACTACTATTGGTATTGCAGTTGTCGCTTATTTTATGATCCCGGGAATGACCTGGCCATTAGCGTTCGTTTTAGGCGCCATACTTTCTGCAACTGATGCTGTTGCAGCAATAAGTATCACAAAAGGACTCGGAATATCGCATAAAACCTTAACCATACTCGAAGGCGAAAGTCTTATCAACGATGCATCTGCACTTGTTGCATATCGTTTTGCGGTAGCTGCCGTAATGGGATCAGCTTTTATAATCTGGAAAGCAACATTACAGTTTTTACTATTGCTTGGAGGCGGATTTTTAGTAGGTTTTGTAATGGCGAAAATCCTGTCTTTTATATTAAACAGAGTTCACAAAAATGCAAATGTTACAATTAGTTTTATGCTCTTAATGCCATTTGTCACCTATCTTATTGCAGAGCATTTGCATGTTTCCGGAGTTATTGCAGTGGTAATTTTAGGACTGGCAATTGCACGATTCAGTAAAAAGATATTTCCGGAAAGTCTAAAAAACCAATCCAGAAGTCTTTGGGACATAATTATTTTTTTACTCAACGGATTAATCTTCATTTTAATTGGGCTTAACTTTAGATATATTCTAAAAAATATTGACGACCATATGATTTTACCGTACATAGGATATGCTGTTATCATAACAATTGTCGCTTTACTTATTAGAATGGCAAGGATATTTCTTCAAAAAATCAATCTTCAAAAAGCATTTCAGAATAATAAAGGAAAAAGAAGAGTAAGCGAACATGCGCTTTTAGATTTCAATAACAGCATTATCCTGAGTTGGTCCGGAATGCGCGGAATTGTTTCTCTTGCAATCGCAATTGGTATTCCAAAAGAACTCGAAGACGGCTCCCCTTTTCCTGAAAGAACTGTTATTATATTTATTTCTGTAGCCGTAGTACTTTTAACGCTTATTGGGCAAGGACTTACTTTGCCCTGGATTGTCAAAAAATTGAGTACTAAACAAGATGCAGAATTACATTCATAGCTTTTGTTTTAACATCCTGAATCTTTCTAGCCAATTCATTACTAAAAAACATTTGAACAAATAAAAATCATTTAAATATTTGTAATGATTTTTCTATATTTTTACCCGGCTAAAAACACCTAATTAACTAAAACCAAATACCACATTAATGAATGATAATTTAAAATATGTTACTAAATTATTTAGTAGCGCAACCTTTAGTTTCTTTAAAATAAACATCCTGGGACAAATATTATATGCCATTATAGGCGTATTTACCTTATTTACCATAATTTATCAATCAGGTACAGGACTGGGACATGTATCCGGCTCAGCTGCTATAATGCTATTATTCGCTTTGCGTCCAATTGGTTTTGGTTTAAACGTGATCTCCATATTTGCAGGTCCGTTTTTATTGTTTTCTTTTGGCAATAAATATATAATATCAAAAACTATCCATAAATTATTATCAGACAAAGGAGAGGCTTTGCTATTTCCTATTATTGATAAAGTATTGAACAAAGTCAAATCTAATCAGCCTGATTTACTGAGACAAGGAGCCGATAAAACCAAATTACAACTCAAGCTAATACAGGAAATTAGGGATTCTAATGATAATAAATGGTTGAAAAAAATCATTATTTATGGTTTTAAAAAAATAAAGCTGGAGGAAGTCGATTTTAAAGATGAAAATGTAAATTTTCCTGACATCATAAAAAACAAAATAATTACGGGTTTAAAAAATGTTTCGCAGCCAAGCAGAAACTTTTTCTGGATCATTCTAGGAATACAACTAACTATTTTAATCCTGATTCTTACCCAGGTTATATAATTTGAGACGTAAAATAAAATCAAAAAAAACATCATGAATCAGGAATTAGAAAGTCATTTTGACGAATTTGATAAAGCACCCGTAATCAGAAGAAAACTTTTGCCATGGTGGATTAAAACATTTTGCTGGATCTTTATGATTTTAGCAATTTGTGCTTTAGGCTCCATTATAATGAGCTTTTTCATATCAAACGTAAATGTTTCTCTTTATCGTTTTTCGAGTGATACAGCTCTTTCACCAATCGGAATGTTTATTGTTGCCATTATGGTATTGAAAGGTTTTGCTGCTTATTCTCTTTGGTTTGAAAAAGCAAATGCCATCTCAATAGGGAAAATTGACGCCGTTCTGGGAGTTGTAATCTGCATTACTTCCATGTTTGTGCTTCCTTTTACAACCAATGATGGTCATTTTCCATTAAGATTAGAAATTTTATTGCTTATTCCGTATTATAGAAAACTCAACAAAATAGAATACGAATGGGATAATTTAGAAAGCTTGTAAAACACATCGGTATTAAACAAAAAATAGTCAAAATGAAAAAATTAATCTTATTCCTTATCTTCATTTTTAATCTGAATTTGGCTTTTTCGCAACAAAAAACGATTAGTAAAACCACAAAAAACAAAACGATTAGAAAACATGATACTTTTAATGAAACTGTCGTAATTACCAATCAAAAATTAAAATCATTCATCCCAAAAGGTTACGAGGCAATTATAGAAGAAAAAGGCGATTTGAATCTGGACAAAATAGAGGATTGTATTTTGGTTTTACGCAAAGCTACAGAAGAAACTACCTCGAATATGGAAGAAGGCAAACCTGACAAAAGACCTTTACTGCTATTGTTAGGCCAAAAGGATGGAAATTATAAATTAGCCTATAAAAACGAAAATGCTGCCTATTGTATTGATTGTGGGGGATTATTTGGAGATCCGTTTAATGCGATTGTCATCAAAAATGGTTATTTTTCTGTCGAACACAGAATTTCTGGCGGACATCACTGGGAACATATCACGACTTTTAAATTCAACAAAACAAAAAATAACTGGTATTTATACAAAGATCATTTTATCAATTATATCCTCAATCCAAGCCAGGATCCAAATGCTGAAGCTTTGATAGCAAATGTTGACAAACTGGAAACGGTTAAAGATTTTGGAGAAATTTCGTTTCAGCAATTCAATATTTATTCTAAAAGAGGATATTAATTTCTCCTCAGGAAAATAAGACTTTAAACTTTCTGACAAACAATTTCCTTTTTTATTTGTAATTTCGACTTTCATTAAAACGGATGCTTTTTATAGAAAACAATCGATGTAAAAGCATTCAATACAATTATAAATACAAGTAAATAATGGCTTCATTTAAAAAAGAAATATCATTTCGCTGGTCTGATCTTGACCCTAATTTTCACGTTCGTCATAGTGCTTATTACGATTTTGGTGCACAACATCGTATCGAAATACTCGAAGAACTGGGTTTAACTTTAAAAGTAATGCAGACACAAGGTTTTGGTCCGGTTTTATTTAGAGAAGAATGCGTTTTTAGAAAAGAATTAAAACTTTCGGATAAAATATTCATTCACACTAAAACTTCAAAAATGAAAGCTGATGCTTCACGTTGGTCCATCATTCATGAATTTAGAAGAGAAGATGATACACTTTGTGCTGTTATTACGGTAGATGGCGCCTGGATGGATACAAAACTTCGTAAATTAGCTTCACCAACTCCTGAAATAGCAATCGAAGCTTTGAGCATCTTCCCTAAAAGTGATGATTTTGTTGGGCTTTAAAATTAAATCCTAATTACTATTTATAAAAAAGACCGTTACAGAATTTGTAACGGTCTTTCTAGTTTATAAAGGTGATCCTTATTCTACAATAATTTTAAAATTGCTATTCAAATTCTCTCCTGAAACATTCAGCATATATATTCCGGATACTTTTTTATGGGCAATATTTAAGGTAAAATCCCCATTTCCGTCAGAAGAAATCTTTTCTTTTAGAATAATTTTCCCCGTCATATCGCTTAATGTAGCTGTTGCATATGATAAATTATAATCAGGAATAGCAATATGAAGCTGATCTTTTACCGGATTGGGGTATACAATTATATTACTTTTATTTTGACTGAATTTATCTGTACTCAAAAATACCTGCGTGTACAATCCCATTACTTCAGCAGCATTTAGCGGATAATTAAATAATTGAAGTTCATCAAACAAACCTTTATAGGGCGCTGGAGCAGTACCGGATGACAGTTCAAGTTCGCCAATATTGCCTATTATTAAATCTGTAGGTTCAGCAATGCCTGTAACTGCTGTTTCATCAAGTTCTGCTGAGAAAACACCATCTGTGTAAATTCTCATTTTATGGGCAATAATATCCCTCATAATAACCACATTTACCCAATTTCCAGTAAAATATTTTGCTGCAGCTGTAGTTACTTCTCTTTTTGTAACATCATCATCTATTGCAAACCGTAAAAGTCCGCCTTTGATTTCTATATTATATCTTTTGCCGGTTGCTCCTGTCGTAGCATTTTTTGTAAATGAACCCTTGCACAACACATAAATACTCGTTGCGGAGGAACTTGGCAATAGAGAAGGAGCAGCTTTCATCCAGAAAGAAACAGTAAACGAATTTTTATCAAATAATAAATAATCCTGATTTGGAATATTCACCAACGATTTATTACTAAGTGATGTCGAAAAATCGATCGCATTGTTTGCCTTTCCAGGAACTCTGACAGCGGCATTATCAAAAGAAATATCCAATACACCGTGATTTGCATAAGTTGTGATATCAGCAATTTGTTCTCCATCTAAGGCTGATTCTTTAAACGGCCAATGCCCCACAATTCCTGGTTGTATCGCACTAAAATTCCATACATCTCCCGTCGCAGTTCCTCTAGCATTCATTGCATCAATCCTCCAGTAATAATTTGTTGCAGCACTTAATCCTGTAACCTGATAAGATGGATTTGCAGAATATGCTACATCAGCCAGCTTGGTTAGGTTTGGAGGATTGGTACCAAAATATACCGCATAATTAAGCGTATTAGAACTTCCTGTCCATTTTAGACTCAAATTGCTATTTGCCAATTCTACAGTATGAGATCCAGCAGCAGGTGTTGGTATAGTTACTTTTGCCGGAGCAGATGGAATTGGCGGTGTTGTTATTGCAGCTACAGTATTATACACTGAAGATTCTGTGCTATTTGTAGCCTTAACACGATAATAATATTGCGTATCAGGAATCAAACCTGAATCATTATAAGTCGTAATATTAGCTCCTAATGTGGCAATTATCGTAAAGTCAGTTCCATTGGCAGAACGCTCTAAAACATAATGATCTTCATTTGCTGCATTATCACCCCAATTTACAGTAACTGAACTCGATGCCGGAACTTCGGTAGAAACCACATTCGTAAAAGTAATATCAGATGGTGGAATAATAAAATCCGGCGGAGTTTCGTTTGTCAATCCATTTATATAAACTTCAATATTCAGATAAGGTGCATGAGCTGCGCTTACCAATAAGGCATCCGGAACATTTTTATTCAAACCGTTTGCATCTTCCCATGCATCAGGCATTCCATCATTATCAGAATCAATTGGAGCCGGCGCGCCATAAACATGTCCCGCACCACCGTTTATAAAACCAAATTTTTGTGTTAAATCAGTTTGAACATACACATAAGTCGCTGTTGTTCCTTTAGACATTAAATCAGAAATCATTAGATTATCTACCTGATCACGTCTTGGGTACGAAGCCCCAACATTCAGCACTATTTTATTATAAGCATCCTGAGCCGTGAGTGTTGTATTTTTCATGGGATAATCATAAGGAGTCGATAATATAGTAGAGGCATCTCCGGTAGGATATCCTGTTAAGTCTGCCGGAACTATAGTGCCGTTTAAAATTCCATCCTTATTATTATCAAAATAATTCCCTGAACCGTACAAAGAGAAATTGTCATTTCCTCTGTTAAAAGGCGTCGAAATCGTAGTGCTGGTATTTGGACCGCCAATGAAATAATTATTGATAATATTAACATCAGATCTTCCTGCAGAATCTCCTCCCATAATATACGCATCGCCAGATTCTGTATGTCCGTAAGTATTGCCGTAATTGCCCCAATTATAAACTACATTGTTCACGAACTCATTAATTCCTTTTATTTTATTGTTGCGCGTTTTATTACAGATATACAAGTTCCCTATTAAACTTATTTTCCCTCCAGAAGGCTGCATCAAACCACCCGCCGAATGATTATGCCGATGTAATCCCTGACCAATAATCGAATTCTGAATCGTGATATTATCCGGGCTTACTCCTTTATTATCCCAATTAATAGAGAAAACTTCATCTGTTCCCCAGGTAAAAGTCATGTGATCAAAAATGAGGTTAGCACCATTTGATAATCCTGATGCATCCTGATTTTGAGCCGTGCCTCCATAACGAATCCGAAGATATCGGGCAATTGTATTACTGGCTCCGGAAAAAGTAACACGAGGGCCTAAAAATACAATTCCTTCTCCGGTTGCAGTTTGACCCGCAATGGTTGTATTACTTGCCACAACAACCTGAGTTTGCAAATTTACAATGCCACCAACTCTAAAAATTACAAATCGGCCTTCCTGGCTAACGGCATCTCGAAATGATCCCGGTCCGTTGTCATTTAAATTAGTTACTAAATAAATTTGAGGATTTGCAGCACCTCTTGCTCCTGTAGTAAACCTGCCAAAACCTGTAGCTTCAGGAAATGCAAGTGTTTGAGCATCGCAAATGTGTACAAAAAATGTACAAATTATAAAAATTTCAAGAGCATGCGTAAAGGTTAAAATTCTTTTTTTCATGATAAATTGGTTAATTTGGTTAAATAGTTATAACCAAATTAGCAATATCACTAAAAGAGACCGTCCTGCCCTATCCTGATTTACATTATTAATTATCAACACATTATATAATTCATAATAATATAGAAACCACATTAAATGAAAATAACTTAAAATTAAAAAAACATTCATTTTACATGATTTACTTTAAAAAATGTAACAAAAATTAATATTATTACAAAGTAAATAACCCAAATTCATTATATCCTCTTTTTGATTTAAAATGGAAATTAAAAAATTAACACTTCCTGCAAACTATTGAAATAACTATACCTTCAAAGATGTAAAACTTCGTAAATTAGCTTAAAACTGAAATTCTCACTTATTTATTAAATTCAAAATGATAGTATTTGGATTTTTTATAAAAACTTAAATCTTTATGATCGACTTTTCAAAAGACTTTAGAATAGCTATAATAATTGCCATAATCGCCTTTACAACAATTGTTTTAGGCGCTTTGACCGAGAAAATTTTACGCTATTTTTTATATCGAAAATTAACCGATAAAGAATATGACGCAACAGGTTTCAGGTTTTTAAAACATTTAATCATTACCGTAATTTATATTTTAGGCTTTGCTTTTGCCCTCATACAAATTCCTGAATTCAAGATCATTGGCCATTCCTTTTTAGCAGGCGCAGGCGTTATTTCGTTAGTAGCTGGTTTAGCTTCCCAACAAGCTTTAAGTAATATTGTAAGCGGAATTTTTCTGGTGATTTTTAAACCTTTCCGAATCAATGATAAGATTACCATAAACAGTTTTGTTGGCACAGTTGAAGATATCAATTTGAGACAAGTCGTATTGAAAGATGCTGAAAACAACCGAATCATAATACCAAATTCTGTTATCAGCAATCAGATAATTGTAAATACCAATATGCATGATACCAAATGCTGTAAAATAATCGAAATAGGAATTGGTTATGAATCTAATATCGAGAATGCATTAGCCATCATGCAGGACGAGATTGCCAAACATCCTCTTTTTATTGATACCAGAACACCCGAAAATAAAAAGCAAAAAACACCTCTGGTCATTGCTCGTGTTGTGGCACTTGCAGATTCAAGCGTGACACTAAAAGCATGGGCATGGGCAAAAAACTCTACAGATGGTTTTGTGATGTATTGTGATTTATTGCAAAGCATTAAAAAACGTTTTGATGAGGCTAATATTGATATTCCTTATCCACAAAGGGTTGTGACTTTAAAAAATAAAGAAACAAACACTACTGAAAAATAACTCTAATTATGGCATCTCCAGAAATTGTTCCTATAAAAACAGTACACCTTTTTTCTATTTTAGACGACTTATTGATAGAACTCTTAAATTCGTTAACTGATGAAGAATGGAATATACAAACCGTTGCCAGAAAATGGACCGTAAAAGATATTGCTTCTCATTTGCTGGACGGAAATCTAAGAGGTTTATCGATATTAAGAGATGGTCATTTTGGAGAAAAACCAGAAAATATTAATTCCTATAATGATCTGGTTACATTTTTAAATCAGCTTAATATGAACTGGACAAATGCAACAAAACGATTAAGTCCGGTTGTATTAACTCAATTATTAGAAACAACAGGCAAGCAATATTCAGAACATTTATTGACATTAAATCCATTCGAAAATGCTGTTTTTTCGGTTGCATGGGCAGGAGAAGAAACCTCGTTGAACTGGTTTCATATTGCTCGTGAATACACTGAAAAATTTTTACATCAGCAACAAATTAGAGACGCCGTTGGAAAACAGGCACTTTTAATAAAGCCTTTATTTCATCCGTTCATCAGTACATTTATGTATGCATTACCTCATACCTATAAAAATGTAGCGACCGAAATTGGTACAATTGTAACGCTGATTGTAAATACAGAAATTGGTGGTCAATGGAATATTATTAAGCAAGAAAATGAATGGACATTTACAGAATCGTCAAGTACAGAACCAAGTGCAATTATAAAAATTGATCCTTATGATGCATGGTTATTATTTTCTAAAGGAATGACTCCTGAGCAGGCAAAAGAAAAAGCAGAAATTACCGGAGATAAAAAACTAGCCGAAATTGCTTTAAATACCGTAGCAGTAATGGCATAATCTTTATATAGATATTTTCTGATAATTTTAAGATTTTATTTTTTGAATTTAAAAAGGTTAACTTTAATTTTATAAATACTCCAAAACCAAATACATTCAAAAGATGAAAAATATAAAAATTATAATTCTGTTGCTTCCTTTCTTATGTTTTTCACAGCAAGAAAATATAAAAGCACTCGATATCAACTTAACGAATTATGAATATCCTTTTACAGTACAATTTTTAGAATTGAGCAATCAGCGTCAATATCTTAAAATGGCCTATATGGATATTAAACCTGAAAATTATAATAATAAAAATATTGTTTTACTGCATGGTAAAAATTTCAATGGCGCTTATTGGGAAACTACTATAAAAGCCTTGACTAAAGAAGGTTTCAGAGTTATTGTTCCAGATCAGATAGGATTTGGGAAATCATCTAAACCAGACAATTTTCAATATACATTTCAGCAGCTTGCAGAGAATACAAAAAAACTATTAGATCATTTAGGAATCGAAAAAGCAACTATTTTAGGACATTCCATGGGCGGAATGTTGGCCACAAGATTTGCTTTAATGTATCCGGAAACTACACAAAAATTAGTATTAGAAAACCCAATTGGTTTAGAAGACTGGAAACTGGTTGTGCCATACAAACCTGTAGATTGGTGGTACGAATCTGAATTAAAACAAAACTATCAAAACATAAAAAGCTATCAAATGGCAAACTATTATGATGGCAAATGGAATGCCGATTTTCAAAAATGGGCAGAACTTTCTGCAGGCTGGACCACTGCTCCGGATTATACAAAAGTTGCCTGGAATTCTGCGCTTATGTATGACATGATTTTTACACAACCCGTTTTATACGAATTTAAAAACATCAAAAGTCCAACACTTCTAATCATTGGTACAAGAGATAAAACCGCCATAGGAAAACCTTTGGTATCTGAAGAAATAAGAAAAACGATGGGTAATTACATGGAACTGGGCAAAAAAACGCAAAAAGCAATACCAAATGCAAAATTGGTAGAAGTGCCAAATACCGGACATTTACCACATATCGAATCTTTCGATCAATTTATAAAACCATTAATCGTATTTTTGAAATCATAATTTTTTTATGCGACCAATTACACGAATTAGCACTAATTTTTTATTCAAAATTGTTAATTATTATTCGTGACAATTCGTGACAACCCTTAACTTTAACTTTAAAACTAAAACACATGTTTACAATCGAGCAAATAAAAGAAGCACATGCCAAAGTACAAAGCGGTGCAGATTTTCCAAATTATATACAAGACCTAATCATTTTGGGCGTAAAAGGTTACGATACTTACGTTAACAATGGAAACGTTGAATATTACGGAGTAAATAATTACAAAGTTTCTGCAGATGAGAAATATCCTGAAATTCAGGTTGCCCCTGTTGCCAATAAAGAACGTTTTATCGAATTTCTGGTAATGCACCAGGATGGTCAAACAGACTACTTAACATTTTGCCAACATGCAGCGCAATCCGGAATTGCAAAATGGCGCGTTGATATCATCGAAATGACTTGTACTTATTACGACAAAGCAAATAATGAAATATTGATCGAAAAAATCCCCGGTTAATACATCACAGCTATTGTTTCTGAACAAAAATGAATTTGTAAAATGTCAAACAAATTATCTCCCATTATAAATCCGGAAGAACTTTTAACACTAAAAGATTCTTCTAGCGTTATATTAGTTGATGCCAGAGCAGGAATTAATGCCGAAGAAAACTATCAGAACAAACATCTAAAAGGCGCGCGTTATGTAGATTTGAATCGGGATCTGGCAACAGTTGAAAATCCCGCAAACGGAGGAAGACATCCTTTACCATCACTTGAAAAATTTTCTGAAGTACTTTCTAAAATCGGAATTTCACCATCAAGTCATGTTGTAATTTACGATGATAAAAACGGATCAAATGCTGCGGCGAGATTTTGGTGGATGCTACGCGCAATTGGTCATGAAAAAGTCCAGGTTTTAAACGGAGGTTTACAAGCTGCGATAAAAACTGGTTTTCCTGTAAGTTCAGAATTAGAAACTTTTGAACCTATAGAAAAATATACAGTTACAGAATGGAAATTAGCACAAGCCGATATCGATGAAGTCGAAAAAGCCCGAAATAACGAGGAAAGTATAGTAATTGATGTAAGAGATAAAAATCGTTTTGATGGCTTAACAGAACCACTTGATTTAATCGCAGGACATATTCCGGGCGCCATAAATATTCCTTTTAGTGAAAACTTAAACGAAGATGGATTTTACAAGTCGCCAGAAGTTTTAGCAGAGAAATATGCTGAAATTACAGGAGATAAAAATCCTGAAAATATAATTGTGCATTGCGGTTCAGGCGTTACAGCGTGTCATACTTTACTCGCGATGGATTATGCCGGACTTCCAATACCTAAACTTTATGTAGGTTCCTGGAGCGAATGGTCGAGAAACGATCGCGAATTGGCAACAAAAGAAATAGAATAAATTAAAAAACTTTCTATTTGCCACAGCTTAAAAAGATTAAAAGGATTCATCTTTTTAAGCTGTGGCAAAAAAATTATTAATCTGTCTACATAAATAATATTTTAAAATGCAACATTGGGATATCCTTTTATCAAATCACGTAAATAAAAAAGCTTTTATAGATACATTACTTTCTGGCGAAGCCAAAGGAGAATTAGCCATTTTTAACAATCAAAACGGCATTTTGTTTTCTGACATTGCCATTGAAAAATTCATCGAAAAAGAATATCAATACGATACTGTAGAAGCAGCTCCGGAATCCCACAGGCAATTAAGAACTTTTTCATCAGGAGAACGCAAAAAAGAGTTTCTGAAATACTGTATCAATCAAAAACCGGATTTTATCATTTTTGATAATCCTTTTGATCATTTAGATCAGGCTTCGCGTGTAATTTTAGCCGACTCCTTAAAAGATTTAACGCAAGATATAGCCATAATTCAAATTGTAAACCGTGTGGTCGATGTTTTAGCTTTTGTTCCCAACAAAGCACAGATTAAAGACAATACGTTTGAATTACATCCTCTTTCACAAACCCAAAATCATTTTAAAACCCTCAATACAGCAGCAATTCCAAAAGCGATTGAGCCACATTCCTTTCACGAAAGTGTATTAATAAAAATGGAAAATGTATCTGTTAGTTATGATGATCGCAAAATTGTGGACAACATTTCCTGGACAATAAAACAAGGTGAATTCTGGCAATTGATTGGCCCGAATGGTTCCGGAAAAAGCACCATTTTATCTTTGATTACAGGAGACAATTCAAAAGGTTTTGGGCAGAACTTACATTTGTTTGGAAGAAAAAAAGGAACCGGCGAAAGTGTTTGGGACATCAAAAAACAAATTGGAATCTTCACGACTTCTATGACTGATTTATTTCAGAAAGGACATACTTTAGAAGAAATGATCCTTTCCGGTTTTTTCGATTCTATCGGGCTTTATATTGAGCCAACAACGCATCAAAAACAAATCGTTACACAATGGCTCGAAGTAATTGAAATGACAAGTTTAAGAAAAAAACGTTTTATAGATCTCTCAATTGGTCAGCAAAGAGTTGCTTTGATTGTTCGCGCCGTTTTAAAACATCCGCCATTATTAATTTTAGACGAACCAGTAGAAGGCTTAGACGACGAAAATGTCGATTTGGTCATTCAGCTTATCAATACCATTAAACAAGAAACGAATGTTAGCATTTTGTACGTATCACATCGTATCGAAAGTGGCCTTGCTCCTACTTCGGTTTTTGAGCTTTTACCAAATTCAACAGGCTCAATTGGTAAAATAAAATACCATTCTGAGCTAAACTAAAACACAAAAATGAAAATTAAATATATCTTATTATTAGTATTATCACTAATAATCACTTCTTGTTGCGGAACAATTTCTACCGCAAAGAAAGAATATAATATAGACAAAACCACAACATTAAAATCAGAATGGAACTCAAATCCCAAAGAATGGTTTCTGGAAAAAGACACCTTAACAGGAACTGGCGGACCAATGCATTGGGGCGTAATAGAATCTAAGAAAAAACTCCCTGAAAATTATGAAATCGATTTTAAAGTAAACATGACAAGAGAATCTCTTTTTGAAGTAATGCTCAACATCGATAAAGAAAATTACATCAGAACATACCTTTATCAAATAGATCAAAATATTGTGATAGGCCGAGGTGTTTATAACAAAAATAGCGATGAATACGGCAAACGTGGCGGACCTACTTTGTTTAAAAAACCCATGAAATTAGAAAATAACAAATGGTATGCTGTAAAAATAAGAGTTACAAATAATCAACTATACTTTTCCGTCAATAACGAAACTTTCTTAGAATGTTCTCTTGAAAAAAGCAATCTCAGCCAACAAGGCAAACTAGGTTTCTTAACCAATGGCGAAGCAAAAGTTATAGATCTAAACATTAAAACTTTTCAATAAAAATTATTTGAACCATTAAGAAATTAAGAAAAATTAAGCTAAAATCTTAACTGACTTAATATCTTAATGGTAAAAAAGATAACACCAAATAGTAAACAAAAAAAGCTCCAAATTGGAGCTTTTTTATACGAGAAAATCTTTTTTCTATTCTCTTTATTCTAAAATCTAATTTCTAAAATTAGTTCTCCTCATCTTCCATATTATGCGTTTTTCCATAATTACGCCATTTCTCGATACAATCCTGAAAATCCTGAGGTAATTCAGTATCAAAACGCATCATTTCGCCCGTGTTAGGATGTACAAAACCAAGAGTCTTAGCATGAAGCGCCTGACGTGGCAAAGCTTTAAAACAATTGTCTATAAACTGTTTGTATTTTGTAAACGTAGTTCCTTTCAAAATCAAATGACCACCATAACGTTCATCATTAAAAAGCGGATGCCCAATATGTTTCATATGCGCACGAATCTGGTGTGTTCTTCCCGTTTCTAGTTTACAGGAAATCAGGGTCACATAACCAAAACGTTCCAAAACTTTATAATGTGTAATCGCAGGTTTCCCAATTTCAGGATCTGCAAAAACAGCCATTTGCATGCGGTCTTTTAAGTGTCTGGCAAGGTTTCCTTCGATTGTTCCTTCCTCTTCGGCAACATTACCCCAAACAAGGGCAATATACTCACGCTCAGAAGTTTTAGCTTCAAATTGTTTTGCCAAATGAGTCATTGCAGCTTCTGTTTTCGCCACAACCAAAAGTCCGGACGTATCCTTATCAATTCTATGAACCAATCCAGGGCGTTCGCTGCTGTTCATTGGCAAATTATCAAAATGATGTGCCAAAGCATTCACCAAAGTTCCGGTATAATTACCATGACCAGGATGCACCACCATTCCGGGTTCTTTATTAATCAGCAACAAGGCATCATCTTCATAAACGATATTCAACGGAAGATCTTCCGGAAGAATATGATTCTCAAAAGGCGGATGCGTTAACATAACCGTCACTACATCAAACGGTTTAACTTTATAATTTGATTTTACCGGAATATCATTTACGAAGATATTGCCTTCAGTTGCGGCGTTTTGAATTTTGTTTCGCGTCGCATTCTGAATCAAATTCATTAAATACTTGTCAATACGCAAAAGCGCTTGACCTTTAGGGACTTCAAATCTAAAATGTTCGAATAATTCGTCTTCCAGATCTAAATTTTCATTATTATTGTTCATCTTTTGGGGTTTCAGTAGTTGGCGCAGCTAAACTGTCTGTCGCCTGACTTTCATCTACATACGTTGCTTTTCCGTCTCCTAAAACCAAGTCGATTTTAGAAGCTTTAAGCACGCGGTCTCCTACTTTTAAGTTTCTACCTTTATAACGCATCTCCAGAACCATATCTTTTCCAAGATTTGGGATATAAGTAATCGTTCCCTGTTCAAGCCCTAAAGCCTTTAAAGTAGGAACAGCCTCACGATATGTTTTCTCGATTAAATCCGGAATTTTAACAGACGAAAATCCAGATGCATTAATTTTAATATATATTTTTCTTCCCACTTTTACCATGGTTCCCGGCAACGGATCTTGCTCAACAACACTGTATTTAGGAAATTCACTTCGGTAATCAACACTATCCAAAAGGACGTAATCCAAGTCTAATTCGTCCAATTTTGATTCTACCTGCTCCTCAGTTAATTTAGATAAATTAGGAACGGCAATTTCGTGTCCATGATCAGTTGTAAAAGTCAGCCAATGCATAAACAAATAACCTAAAACTGCAATGATAGCAGCCGCGATTAGTATTTGTACAAAAAATACACGGCTCGTTAAATACTTACGTAAACTCATAAATTTATTTTTAGTTGTGGCAAAGATAAAGCTATTTCGTTTCAAAAAAAATGATAATTTTGTTTTAAACAAGAAAGTCGCATGATTGTCATCCTGAGCGAAGTCGAAGGATAATTTTCAGGAGCTGTTTCCTGCTGTCCGCTGTATCTTTTATGCCGAACCCCGGCAAAAAAGGATGCCGCTCCCATCAGGGCTAGAAATTTAGGTTTCATGAAGATATTTTAAAACTCTCTTCACAATTTTGTCAGACTGAGCGAAGTCGAAGTCCCGCAAAGTGATTCAGCATAAGTAACTTCGACTCCGCTCAGTCTGACAAACAAAACGAATAAAAAACAAGTAATAAAACTTCATGGAATTCAAGGCAAAAACCCTGAAACCTGAAACAAAATAAAACTTTAAACAAAAATATAGAATGAAAAACATAGCCATTATCATGGGCGGATATTCAAGCGAATATAAAATTTCTCTTATCAGCGGAAACGTCGTTCACCAATATCTTGACAAAACAAAATACAACGGATTCCGTATTCATATTTTTAAAGAAAAATGGGTTTATGTAGACGAAAACAATGCTGAATATGCTATTGATAAAAATGATTTTTCTGTAACTGTAAACGATCAGAAAATTACTTTCAACTGTGTTTTCAACGCTATTCACGGAACTCCTGGCGAAGATGGATTAATGCAGGCTTATTTTGAATTATTAGGCATTCCGCAATCGTCTTGCGATTATTATCAGGCGGCACTTACCTTTAACAAACGTGATTTGTTATCGGTTTTAAAACCATACGGAATAAAAACAGCAATCTCTTATTACTTAAATAAAGGAGATGTTATCAATACAGCCGAAATAGTAAAAAAAGTAGGATTGCCGTGTTTCGTAAAACCAAATAAAGCCGGATCAAGTTTCGGAATCTCAAAAGTAAAATCTGAAGCCGAATTGCCAATCGCCATCGAAGTAGCGTATAAAGAAGATAATGAAATTATCATAGAAAGTTTCCTTGACGGAACCGAAGTTTCTGTTGGAGTAATCAACTATCAGGGAGAAATTAAGGTTTTACCAATCACTGAAATTGTTTCTGATAATGATTTCTTTGATTATGAAGCTAAATACGAAGGAAAATCACAAGAAATTACACCAGCCAGAATTTCAGACGAACTAACACAAAAAGTAGGAGAAACTGCCAAACGTGCTTACGAAGTCCTGAAAATGAAAGGCTTTTCAAGAAGCGAATTCATAATCGTAGACAACGAACCGTATATGCTGGAAATGAACACAATTCCGGGTTTAACTACAGAAAGTTTGATCCCGCAACAAGCAAAAGCAGCCGGAATATCTCTCGAAGATTTATTTACCAACGCAATTGAGTTAGCTTTAGTTTAAAGTTACTAAGGTTCTGAGATTCTAAGTTACTGAGATCTCAGAACCTTATTTTTTAACCCAATATTGTCAGACTGAGCGATCCCGAGTCTTCGGGAGAAAAGCCGCAAAGTGAGCAAACCACAAATGATCCTTACTCGACCAAACTAAAAAACTTAGCAACTCAGAACCTTAGAACCTTAGAACCTCAAAAAAAATGAAAGAAATCTTTGAATGGAATAGAGTATTTTACAACGATCTTCCGCAAAATTTTGCTCTGGAAGTAATATTTCGTTCTACAGTTATGTTTATTATTTTACTGCTAACCTTAAAACTGGCAGGAAAACGAGGTGTAAAACAATTATCAATTTTCGAAACCGTAATTATCATAGCTTTAGGATCTGCAGCAGGAGACCCTATGTTTTATGAAGATGTTGGGATTGTACCGGCAGCAATCGTGTTTACGGTAATTATTATTTTATATCGTTCCGTAACGTGGCTTACCGGAAAAAGCAAAAAATTTGAAGAATTTATCGAAGGTAAAACCGAATGTTTAATCAATAATGGTAAATTTTCGATTGCAACTTTCAAAAAGGAAAGCCTTGCGCAAGATGAGTTTTTCTCTGAACTTCGCATAAAATCTATTGAACATCTGGGACAAATAAAACATGCTTTTATAGAAACCAGCGGAGAAATAAGCGTCTTTTTTTATGAAGATCAGGAAGTAAAATACGGATTACCAATTCTACCCGGAGCATTCAATAAAAAAAGCAAAATCATCGAAAATGATGGTATTCACGCCTGTACTTTCTGCGGACATACCGAAGAACAAAAATCAGGAACTGCAAAATGCGAAGTCTGCCAAAAAGAAGAATGGGTTCCGGCTATAAATACAAAAAGGATTACTTAAAAATCAAATTCAAAAAAAAAGCTTTTGAATCTTAAAAGAAAAAAAATGAGAAAAGCCATATTTCCTGGATCATTTGACCCAATTACACTTGGACACGAAGACATTATAAAAAGAGGAATTTCTCTTTTTGATGAAATTGTAATCGCCATTGGTGTAAATGCCGAAAAAAAATACATGTTTTCACTGGAAGAAAGAAAACGTTTTATTGAAGAAACATTCAAAGACGAACCAAAGATTTCGGTTATTACTTACGAAGGTTTAACTATTGATTTGGCAAAAAAGCAAAAAGCCAATTTCATTTTAAGAGGTTTGCGTAATCCTGCTGATTTTGAGTTCGAAAAAGCCATTGCACATACCAACAGAAAACTTTCTAAAATCGAAACTGTATTTTTATTAACCGCTGCAAGTACATCTTATATAAGTTCAAGCATTGTTCGTGATGTATTGCGAAATGGGGGCGAATACGAAATGTTGGTTCCGGATGCGGTTAGGGTGAAGAAATAATAAACATACACATTGCGAGGAACGAAGCAAAAACACTACTCTATTTTGTTCTAATTAAAACCTAGCAAATGAGATTTCTTCGTTCCCCGCAATGAAAAAATCTGTTTCAATCCGTAAAATCCGTGGCCCAAACCACTTCAAAACATAAACTTGCCAGCGAAGCAAATTATAAGTAATTTCGCATTTTAAAATAAACACCAAATAATGAGCATCGAAAGAGAATTAAACAAACGCAGCGGATCTAAATGTGAACTTTGTGGAGCCGAAGAAAACCTAAAAGTATATCAGGTATTACCAACTCAAAAAGGCGGTCTTGATGAAAGCATAATGGCATGTAGTACGTGTATTGATCAAATTGAAAACCCGGATAATGTCGATTTAAATCACTGGAGATGTCTTAACGACAGTATGTGGAATGAAAACGTTGCTGTACAAGTTGTTGCCTGGAGAATGTTAAGCCGTATGCGTGCTGCCGGTTGGCCTCAGGAATTATTAGACATGATGTATTTAGACGAGGATACTCTGGCCTGGGCGCAAGCAACTGGAGAAGGTGAAGACGACGAAAACAAAATCATTCACCGCGATAGTAACGGCGTAATTTTAGAACACGGAGATTCTGTAGTTTTAATCAAAGATCTTAAAGTAAAAGGATCAAGTATGGTTGCCAAACAAGGAACTGCTGTTCGTAACATTCGTTTAGACCACGAAAATGCGGAATATATTGAAGGAAAAGTAGACGGTCAGCAAATTGTAATTATTACACAATACGTGAAGAAAATATAAGTTTTCAGTCGCAGTATTCAGTTTTCAGTCGCAGTTGTCGCAACAAACTGAAAACTGTGACCGGAAACTGTAAACTAAAAAAAAGGCTATTCAAGATTTGAATAGCCTTTTTTAATATTATTTAATGTTTCATGACAAAGATATAACTTGAAACAAATTAAACCTGAAACCTGAAACTAAAAAATTTATTTTTGAAATAATTTATTAATCTGATCTTTTACAAATGGCTCAGAAACACTGCTTGTAGCAGAAGAAGCTTCTTTAGAAGAAACCATAAACTGAACTGTAGCTTTCTCAGGAATAACACTTCCTGTGTAATGCAACCAAATATAGTTATTAGGTAATTCTAATTTAATATCATATAAAGGGCTTGCAGTAAAACCGTTTACAATAATACTATAAAGGCTATTATAATCATTATTTACATTTTTAAATGTAAACTTTCTTAAGCTTGAAGATTCGTCATCATTTTGAATACTAGTATAATAAACAGTATACTCATCTCCTATTTTTTGAATATAGTTGTTATTTACTTTTCCTAATCTTTCAACTGGAACGGTTTCAAGAACTTTGATTTGTGCAAAAGACACAAAACTAAACATCAAAATAGCAATCGTAATAATTCTTTTCATAATTAATTTGGGGTTTATTATTTACGGGCACAAGAAACGCAGAAAATATGATAAATTAAAGTCTTAGTCGTTAATTTATTAACAATAGATTAAGAAGTTATTTTAAAACCGTTTTACGACTATAACAACCTATAATTAAATTACTGAATTTCAATAATTTAAAACTTAATTCAAAACATAAAAAGTATAACCAAAATAATTCAAAATCATAAATTTAAAGTCTCAAAAACGTCATAAAATCCTGATTTTTGCACTACAATACTCGCTTTTAAACTATATAAAAGCGCATGTATGATAAAGATTTGCGACAAAAAAATTGAAAGCTTATTCTAAACGTAAATAAAATTTAAAAAAATATTATTTCTCTTCTTCCTTTTTTACCACTTTGCGGGCAACTTCAATTTTAAATTTCTTGCCTTTCATTTTCTCATCTTTAATATTATGAAGCAAGTCTTTTACTTTATTGAATTTTACCGCTGCAAACGAAATAAAGTCTTTTACCTCGATTAAACCTAAATCGCCTTTCTCCAGTTTTCCTTTTTGAGAAAAGAAACCAACAATATCAATTTTATTCAGTTTTGTTTTCTTTCCGCCACTAATATAAATAGTTTGATATTCTGGTGGTTTTGGTAAAGTTGTTGCGTTTTCAACCTTTAAAACTTCCATTCCATAGTCGATATAATCTAATTGTTTTTCACTTTCATGAATGATAATATACGCCGTTCCAGAAGCTTGCATACGTGCTGTACGACCGTTACGATGTGTAAATTCATCTTCTTTAAGCGGTAAATGATAATGAATTACGTGTTTCATCTCCGGAATATCCAGTCCACGAGCCGCTAAATCAGTTGTGATTAAGTAGCTCATACTACCGTTTCTAAACTGGATCAAAGCACGTTCGCGTTCATCCTGATCCATTCCGCCATGATAATAAGTAGCGTAAATTCCTTTTTCGTTCAAAGTATCACTAATACGTTCTGCCGCATCACGATGATTACAGAATATAATAGCCGATTGCGATTTCAACGAACAAATCAAATTAAACAAACTTCCTAATTTGTCTTTAGAAGGCGAAACAATCATTTTCATCGAAAGATTCGTTTTCTCTTCCTGCTCCGGAATAAAATCCAAAACCGTAGGATTTACGACTCTTGTATATCTTGGAATCTCAATATCTGAAGTTGCCGAAACCAAAACACGTTTGTTCAGTTTCGTCAATTTACCAATGATATAAGACATTTGCTCATGGAAACCCAATTGCAATGATTTATCAAATTCGTCCAGAATTAAAGTCTGAATTTTATCTGTTCTAAAAGTATCTCTGTCAATATGATCTGCAATTCTTCCCGGCGTTCCTATTAAAACTGCTGGTGGATTGCTAAGGTTTTTAATTTCAGTATCAATCGAATGTCCGCCATAACAAATGTTTACTTTGTATTGCGTTCCCATTTTTTTCCAAACCTGCTCGATCTGCAAACCCAATTCGCGCGAAGGCACTAAAATCAAGCACTGAACCGAAAGTATCTCAGGTTGTAATAACTCTAAAACAGGCAGTAAAAAAGCCAGTGTTTTTCCTGATCCTGTAGGCGAAAGTAGTAATACATTGTTATCGTTTAAAATTGCGTCTTGAGCAACTTCCTGCATTTCGTTTAGGCTTTCGATTCCTAAATTCAAAAGTATGTTGTTGGAATGGTGATTTTTATTCATTTTGCAAAAGTAGGTAAAAAAAGTTGTTTCAGGTTTTTCTGTTTTCAAGTTTCATGTTTATATACAAATAGTAAAAATGTTTCCCGTAGATTTTGCAGATCTGGCAGATTAATTTTTAATAAATAAAAAATCCACTCAATCTGCAAAATTTGCGAGAGAAAAAAACTCAAAGCATTTCAACCTGAAACCTGAAACAAATAAAACCTGAAACAAAATTTCTATATTTGATTTCTATTTAAAACCAAAATCATGAGATTTTTCACCATTATCATTTCACTTTTTACGCTTACCATTTTCGCTCAAAACAATAAAAAATACGATACTTTTTTTGAGAAAGGAAACGGAAATCAATCTGCTTCTTATGCAGAAACCATTGCTTATTTTAAACTTTTGGCAAATGATTTCCCTACGATTCAAATGAAAGAAATGGGCTTAACAGATTCTGGAGAACCTTTGCACATGATTGTTTACAATCCCGACAAGGAATTTGATTTTGAAAAAATCCAAAAAAACAAAGCAGTTCTTTTTATCAATAACGGAATCCACGCCGGAGAACCTGACGGAATCGACGCCACAATGCAATTTTATAGAGATCTTGCAACTGGGAAACTAAAAGCACCCAAAAATACGGTTCTGGTTACGATTCCGGTTTATAATATTGGCGGAGCTTTAAATAGAAATTCGACTACAAGAGCGAATCAGGACGGACCGGAAATTTATGGATTTAGAGGAAACGCCAGAAACTATGATTTAAATCGCGATTTAATGAAATCTGACACTCGAAATACAAAGAGTTTTGTCGAAATTTTCCAGAAAATAAATGCCGATGTTTTTATTGATAATCACGTGAGTAATGGCTCAGATTATCAATACAAACTGACTTATATTATGACGCAACATAATAAGTTAGGAACTGTTTTGGGTGATTTCCTGAATAACGAAATGATGCCGGCACTAGTAAAAGATTTACAACAAAAAAAGATTGAAACTACGCCATATGTAGATTCTTTTAAAGATACACCGGACAAAGGTTTTGGTCAGTTTGTTGATAGTCCGCGATATACAACCGGTTATACTTCGTTGTTTAATACAATTGGTTTTGTAGTAGAAACACATATGCTTAAAAAATATGCCGAACGTGTAAAAATGACGTACGAATACACCAAATCGACTTTGGATTTTACAGATGCTAATTATCAAAAAATCAAAGCGCTTCGTGTGAAAAATTTAGAGCAATATCAGCCTAAAAAGCCCTATACTTTAAAATGGGAATTAGACAGTACAAAAGCAACCACATTTTCGTTTTTAGGATATGAAGCAAGCTACAAAAAAAGCGAAGCCACAACAGGAAATCGCTTGTATTATGACCGAAGCAAACCATACAAAAAAGATGTTCCGTATATCAAGGAATTCAAATCAGTAAAAGATGTTGTTATTCCGTCTGCTTATATCATTCCGCGTGGTTATTGGAATATTATTGATCTCCTGAAGAATAACAATATCAGTTATTCTCAGCTTAAAAACGATACAATTATAGCAGTCGAAAGCTATAAAATTGCTGATTTTAAAACGGTTCAAAATGCTTACGAAGGACATTATTTGCATTACAATACAACCTTAAATTCTAAAGTTATAAAAATGGCTTTCGCCAAAGGTGACTATGTAGTTTCAACAAACCAAAAAGGGGTAAAATATTTAGTTGAAGCTTTTGAGCCAGAAGGTGTTGATTCGTTCTTTAACTGGAATTTCTTCGATCCTATTTTACAGCAAAAAGAACATTACTCAGAATATATTTTTGAAGATACGGCTGCAAAACTTCTAAAAGAAAATCCAGTCCTAAAAGCCGAATTAGAAACTAAAAAACAAAACGACCGCGAATTTGCTAAAAATGCTGAAGCACAATTAAGCTGGATTTATAAAAATTCTGTCCATTATGAAAAAGCGCATTTGCAATATCCTGTTTATCGTGTTTTGTAGGTTTTTGCAACCGGTAAGATTTTTTAATTTTTGATTGTGTTGAAAAACACAAAGCTTTATGTTTAGAGCTTTTAAAGTTTTAAACTTTGACAAAGATGGATGAGAAAAATTAAATTTAATTGTATTTCGGTTTATTACTGTGCGAAGTCTCCCGACTTTGTACACGTTCCTATATTCCATTCCGATCTTTTTATTGTACGAATATTGAAGTTCATTTAACGACATAGCCCCCACAAAAATAAGCTAATAGTAATCGGTAATATAGATGAAGTTTTTATTCATACAAAAAAATATCCAAACTTGGATATTCTTACTTGTTTACTTTTTTGCGTAATTGAATAATGTGTAATCTATTCCTTTGATTTTTACTGTATTTACTACATTTGTATTGTCTAAAATTATTCTGTCAATTTTTTCCTGTTCAAAGTCAGAATCTTTAATAATAACATTAAACTCATTCAATTTAGCTTGTTCCAACAATTCCAAATTATCAGCATTTACAAAATTATACTTCCAAACGTCCTCAATTATAAAATATTTTAATATAAAAGTGTTTGACTTATTAATAACTTCCAAATCATTTATTGAGTGAAGTTGTATCTTAGAAGCATTAAGATCATAAAAAAAGGCATCAATACCATCAATCAGCAAATAGTTACTGTCTTGTAGATTTAATATTTTAGTATTATTATCAATTATTTTAAACCCAGTCAATTCCAATTCACTAAGATGAGGTATTATTAAATTGTGTAATTTGATTTTAATTTTATCGATACTTGCAGGCGTATTACTCATCGTTTTCTTTTTTTAATTAGTTTTTACAAAATTACATTATTTTCAGTAAATTCAGACAACCCCATTCAATTGATATTTCTGTATTTGATAACAAACACCCTTCCACGAATTGTTCGCAATTGCTGTGCGAAGCCTCCTGACTTCGTACACGTTCCTATATTCCATTCCGTTTTTTTTGATCCTCTTTGTGAATTATTGTAGTGGGTACGAAGTCAGGAGACTTCGCAAAGCAATCAGCAAAGTGAACATTTTGTAGATCTGGGTGTTTAGAAACGCTTTGCTCGAAATGAAACTTTCGCCCTTACAGGGCTAAACAATAATCGTAATTTTATCATAGTGCTTTGCACCATGCTATTGCTAAAGCTCTTTCAGAGCAAAAAAATCTGATAGTTATTTTTAAGTACGATGGAGAAAACATAGTTTTAAATAATAACATTAAACTAAATAGCATAAAAAGCCCGATGAATACAAATTCATCAGGCTTTTTAAATTCTACAAAGAATAAAAAAACTTTTTATCCTTCAATATATTTTGTAAAAACTCATCCGATAGCGATAACCAAAACGTTGAGCCAAATAGCACAAAAAAAGCCTAATAAACGTAAACTCTTATTAGGCTTTTTTTTAAATTCTACAAAGAATAAAAAACTATTTATCCTTCAATATATTTTGCAAAAACTCAACTTTCTCTTTTTCAGCCTGAACTAAACGTTCGTACAATTTTTTATTTTCTTCATAAGCTTCAACTAACTTATCGAGTGGATTAAAATTACAAGTATTATTGGTTCCGAAATTAGTTCCATGACTTCCACTATTATCGTAGAAATTATTAAAAAAATTAATTGCAGCTTCGTCTGAAAAATTTTTAAGCGCTTCAACACTTACTCCCAAGGCTTTTGCTACTTCTGCAAGTCTTTCGTCATCGATGGTTTCGCTGTTTTCAAGAGCCGATATAGTTTGTTGGCTAGTTCCTAAAGCTTGTGCCAAAGCTTCTTGCTTCATGTCACGAAGTTCACGAATTCGGCTAATTTTTCGCCCTATATGATTTTGTTTTGTTAGTGTGCTCATAATTCAAAGATACTGTTAAGGGTAATAATAGGCAATAGATAAAAAACAAATTTTGTGATGTACGATACCAACAAAATGATTTGTATACTAACAATGTATTACTTATTGTACTAAACAAAAATACGATTTTTGAGACATGAAATAGTTAAAATGAGAAATTATAAAACGCTTGACTTCTAGCAAAAAAACCTAAAACGTGAAACTTTAAACAAATTTTCTACTCAAAGTGCAGCTTTGCGTGAGGGATAGAGCTAAGCTACCGAAGTAGCAGCGAAAGCCCGACAGCAATTAAAAAAAGACCTAATGAACGCAAAGTTCATTAGGTCTTTTTTTAATTGGTGGCACGCCCAAACTATGCTTCTAAGTCGCTAAGTCACTAAGATTAGAAAATCTGTATTCTATTTTTTATAATCTTGCTTCTTGATTCTTTCTTCTTCTTCTAAGAAACTGTATTCTCTTCTTCAAACAATAATTTAATGTTTTCGTAGGAGTTTTTTAAGGCTTCCTTGATTTGCTCGGGGTTTAACCAGGCTACTTTTTCGATGCCTTCTTCGGCTTGACCATGAGGAATTCCGTCAAAATCTGATTGCATTTCGAACCAATGTGTGATTTTGAGTTTGTATTTTCCGTTGCGTTTAAAAACGTGGTAGGTTTTTTCGAGTTTATTGGTGATTCTAAGCTTGCCTACTCCGGTTTCTTCTTCGACTTCACGCATTGCGGTGTCTTCAATTTCTTCTCCTTTTTCGATTCCGCCCTTTGGTAAATCCCATTTTCCGTTCCTGAAAATAAAAAGAACCTCGCCTTTTTTATTGT
The DNA here is from genome assembly GCF_001975985.1 of [Flexibacter] sp. ATCC 35103. Classification (GTDB taxonomy): domain Bacteria; phylum Bacteroidota; class Bacteroidia; order Flavobacteriales; family Flavobacteriaceae; genus Flavobacterium. Next base: position 586,864 of record NZ_MTQF01000001.1, read on the forward strand.
ATACAAGTCCTCCACCCGCTTTGTTTACAGGGATTTTGGCCTTGAGCGTCTTCATAATTTCCTTTTCGTCAGGATAATACAAATAAGCCTTTTGAATTTTATTTTGAAACATTTTGACTATAAGATGCTCGATATCAATACTCTCTAACAAGAATAATTGAAAATCAGTCTCTCTCGAGATCTCATTTGTCAAAAAAAGTGGTTTGTCGTTCACAAAAACTTTATACATTTGTACTATGATTTTTAATAAAGATACTGCCGAAAAAACAGCCGAATTGCTTTTGCAAATAAATGCAATTAAATTGAATCCCGAAAATCCTTTTACATGGGCTTCTGGTTGGAAATCTCCTATTTATTGCGATAATAGGTTAATTCTTTCATTTCCTAGCATCCGAAACTATGTTCGTGATGAGTTTGCGAAAAATATTGAAAAACAATTTGGGAAACCAGATGTGATTGCCGGTGTTGCCACTGGTGCTATTGGAGTTGGGATTCTTGTTGCTGAAAGCCTTGGATTGCCATTTGTATATGTGCGTCCGGAAGCCAAAAAACACGGAAGGCAAAATCAAGTGGAAGGTTTTTTACAAAAAGGTCAAAATGTTGTTGTTGTCGAAGATTTAATAAGCACAGGAAACAGCAGTTTGATGGCTGTAGAAGCTTTACGTAACGAAGGCGCCAATATAAAAGGAATGGCAGCAATTTTTACTTATGGCTTTAATGTTGCCGAAGAGAATTTTAAAAATGCTAATATCGATTTGTATACGCTAAGTAATTACGAAAACTTACTGGACTTAGCGGTTCAAAAACAATACATTACAGAAGATCAGCAATCGACTCTTTTAGAATGGAACGAGAGTCCATCTACCTGGGGACAAGAAGAAGAGTAATTTTAGATTTTAATTAAACATAAAGCTTTCAGTCCCGATTGGGATTACGGTTAAAAAACAATAAAAGTTAAATAAAAAAAATATGAACTTAGAAAGTCCAAAAGTTACTGTTCAGAAATCAGCTCAAGATTTATTTGATTTATTGACTGATGTTAGGAATTATGAAAAATTAATGCCGGATAATATCGCTAAATTTGAAGTGATTGGCGAAGATGCATTTATCTTTGGATTAAAAGGCATGCCGGAAATAAAACTTAAAATGAAGGATAAAACAGCACCAAACAAAATTGTTCTGGGAGCTGCAAGTGATAAACTTCCTTTTACTTTGGTTTCGAATATCGATAGTATTTCAGATAACGAAAGTGCTGTACAACTACAATTCGATGGCGAATTTAATGCGATGATGGCTATGATGATCAAAGGGCCAATTAGTAAATTCATTGAGACTCTGGCCAATAACATGACAAAACTATAATTAATTATTAATGGTAAATTGTTAATTGTTAATTCTCGAATTACATAAAATTTAAAAGCCTGATTTTACAATCAGGCTTTTTTTATGATCGATTTTTTTTTAACGTAACAATTGTCATTTCGAAGAATGAGAGATGGAGGCGTTATTTGACTTTAATAGTAAAGGAAAAACCTTTGAACCTTAGTCACTTTCCCCCTTTGAACCTTTGAATGAACCTTCCTCTAATAAAGCATCTGAACTTCCTTGATTTCAAACTCTGAAATAGAATCATCTTCCAGTAAAATTTGAATTTTTCCAACGCTCGAAACGCCTTGAATCATTCCCATAAAGTTTTGCCCGTCTGAGTCTGGATGAAGGTTTTTGAATGGCATTGGAACTCCTTTTTTAAATAAAGTATTAAAATATTCTTTCCAGAAATCTGCCGAATTATTTTTCCAGGATTCAATTTTGTCTTGTATTTTTTCGACAATTAAAAAAGGCAAAGCATCTTTGTCAAAATCTTTTTTACAAATTGCTTTTAAAGATGTCGCAAGTGGCAAATGCTCATAATTTATCTGATTTACATTGAGCCCAATTCCGACAACTGACACGATCCTGCCATCACTTTTGATGGTATTTTCGATAAGTATGCCACCAATCTTTTTGTTGTATGACATAATGTCGTTAGGCCATTTTATACATAAATCAGGAATATTCAATGATTTTAAAGCATCGATTACACTTAAGGAAACTATAATACTTAGATTAAAAACCTGTTCGTTATCATACAGAAAATCCTTTACCAAGACACTCATAATTAAGTTTTTACCTGATTCTGACTGCCATTTAGAACCCATCTGTCCTTTTCCTTTTGTCTGATTTTCAGCAGTTACAACGGTAAAATTATCGAGTTCATCCTGACTTGCCAATGATTTAAGGAAGTCATTTGTAGAATCTATGGCATCGAGTTTGATTAGTTTCATTAAAGTAATTTAATTAACTTAATTTAATATTTTGTTAAGGTTCAAAAATAATCACAAAATTTGGTAACTTTACAAAATCATATAAAATAATTCATGGCGAAAAAGACTATTAATAATGATGTTCTATTGGCGAACATAATCAAAGGGATTGAAGAAGTAAAAGGAAATGATATCGATATTCTTGATTTACGAGATATAGATACGGCAGTTTGTGACTATTTTGTCATTTGTAACGGAAACTCAAATACCCAAGTTAACGCCATTGTAAACTCAATACAAAAAACAGTATCTAAAGACTTAAAAGATAAACCGTGGCACGTAGAAGGAACCGATAATGCAGAATGGGTTCTTATGGATTATGTGCACATCGTTGTACATGTTTTCCAGAAACACATTCGTGAATACTACAATATCGAGAGCCTTTGGGGTGACGCCAAAATAACTACAATCGAAAACAAATACTAAAAGAAACTTTCTCTAATGGCTAAAGATAATAATCCAAATCCGAGTAAATTTAAAATAAGTCCTTGGTTAATATACACCGCAATACTTCTAGTTTTTTTATTTATAAGTTTTGCAACCGGAGGATCTAACTTAAGCGAACCAGCTCAATTAACCTCTTCTAAATTTAATGTTTTATTAGAAAAAGGTCAGATTGAAAAAGTTATTGTTTACAATAAAGCTGAAGCTGAGGTATATTTAAATGCTGCTGCGCTTAAAGATGCAGCTAATAAAAAAGTAGCTAAAGATATATTCGAAAGACCAAATAAAGGTCCTCACTATACTTTGGAAATAGGTAACGACCAGATTTTTCAAACTAAATTAGAAAAAGCAGTTGGCGAAGGCAAACTGAAAGATTTTAATTTTCTTCAAAAAAATAACTGGAGCGATATTCTAATTAGCTTACTTCCTATCATCATCATTATTGGTGTTTGGATTTTTATTATGCGTAAAATGTCAGGTGGCGCTGGTGGCGGTGGCGGACAAATTTTTAACATTGGAAAATCTAAAGCTAAATTGTTTGATGAGAAAACTGACATCAAAACTACATTTAAAGATGTTGCAGGTTTAGAAGGTGCTAAAGAAGAAATACAAGAAATTGTAGAATTCCTTAAAAATCCTGAAAAATATACCAACTTAGGAGGTAAAATCCCTAAAGGTGCATTACTTGTAGGACCTCCGGGAACTGGTAAAACCTTATTGGCAAAAGCAGTTGCAGGAGAAGCTCAGGTACCTTTTTTCTCGCTATCAGGTTCTGATTTCGTAGAAATGTTCGTAGGAGTTGGTGCTTCACGTGTTCGTGACTTATTTAAACAAGCAAAAGAAAAATCTCCTGCTATTATCTTCATCGACGAGATTGATGCTGTTGGTAGAGCAAGAGGAAAAAGCAATATGTCAGGCGGAAACGACGAAAGAGAAAACACATTGAACCAATTACTGACAGAAATGGATGGTTTTGGTACAAACTCAAACGTAATCGTTTTGGCTGCAACCAACAGAGCTGATGTTCTTGATAAAGCTTTAATGCGTGCGGGTCGTTTTGACAGACAAATTTTTGTTGACTTACCAGACATTCGCGAAAGAGCTGAAATCTTCAAAGTTCACTTAGCTCCTATTAAAAAAGTAGAAGGTCTTGACCTTGATTTCTTAGCAAAACAAACTCCGGGATTCTCTGGTGCTGATATTGCAAATGTTTGTAACGAAGCTGCCTTAATTGCTGCCCGTAACAACAAAACTGCTGTAGACAGACAAGATTTCTTAGATGCTGTTGACAGAATCATTGGTGGTCTTGAAAAGAAAAATAAAATCATTACTCCAGAAGAAAAAAGAGCAATCGCTATTCACGAAGCTGGTCACGCAACTGTAAGCTGGATGTTAGAGCACGCTGCACCACTTATAAAAGTAACTATTGTACCTCGAGGACAAAGTTTAGGAGCTGCATGGTACTTACCAGAAGAAAGACAAATCGTAAGAACAGATCAAATGTTAGACGAAATGTGTGCAACTATGGGCGGAAGAGCTGCTGAAAAGGTAACTTTTGACAGAATTTCGACTGGTGCATTAAGCGATTTAGAAAAAGTGACACGTCAGGCTCGTGCAATGGTAACAATTTACGGTTTGAATGAAAAAATTGGAAATGTTACGTATTACGATTCAACAGGACAAAGTGAATACAATTTCTCTAAACCATATTCTGACGAAACTGCTAAAGTAATTGACAAAGAAATTTCAGAATTAATTGAAGGTCAATACCAAAGAGCTATTCATATTCTTGAAGAAAACAAAGACAAGCTAAATCAATTAGCTGACATATTAATTGAAAAAGAAGTTATTTTTAAAGATGACTTGGAAACTATTTTCGGAAAACGAACTTTTGATAAAAATTTAGAAGAAGTGGTTTCGTAAATATTCAATAAATATGTAATATTTTTTAAAATCTTAATTCAAAATAGCCTTTTGAATTAAGATTTTTTTATCTTTGAACGTTTTCAATTAACATGTAAAGTATTTCATATAAAAATGAATTTTTTCAAAAAAATATTTGGTTCAAGCGACACCTCTTCTGATGAAGAAAATGAAAGCGAGTATGGAGGGAATCACGCTCCGGACAGTCATTTATCTATAGATGAAAGATTCATTTTCAATTTCAAGAAAAATGGCGGTAAATTTTTGTATTGTGAAAACAAACAAGAAGTTGCAGAGCAATTTGAAAATATCTTAGAAGAAAATGACTGGTTCGAAAATGAAGTTTTATGTTATGAACCAGCTTTGTTTAGTTTATTAGAAGAAAATAAACTAACATATATTTCCCCTAGAAATCCTAAATTTTTACTGGCCACTTGCGAAAACCTAATTGCTGATGAAGGTTCTATCTTATTTTCATCAAAACAAATCAGGCAAGATAAACCAAACGAATTACCTGCAAATATTGTAATTATTGCTACGACAAGTCAATTGCAATTGATTAAAAGTGACGGCCTGAGCGCTATCAAAAGAAAATACGAAAGGGACTACCCTACTAATATTACCACCATAAAATATTTCGAAAAAGCAAAAGAGGAGGATTTTACACAATACGGAAGTGTTGCCAAAAATTTATATTTATTGCTCCTAGAAGATCTTTAAGATGAATGAAACACTTAAGAGAACCATTTCTGGTGCTGTTTATATCGCTTTACTATTAACTTCAATTTTGTTTTCTACAGAAAGCTTTATTATCCTTTTTGGTGTTTTTCTAGTGATTGCAACTTATGAATTTTCTAACTTGGCAGGAATCAATAAAGTTCTTTCTATTTTATTTGTTTCTTTATTTTATTCTACCGTTTCCTTGATTAGTTTTTACAGGATCGAAACCGAAAATTATCTTAATAAATTTTTAAAAGATAATATTGTATTTACTGTCGATACAGATCGATTATTTAGCATATTACTTATTATTACTTTATTTGTATCTATAAAATGTATTTTCTTTTTATTTGATGATACACAAACTATAAGCAGAGTATCTAAATACATTTATCTGATAGGATATATTATGCTTCCTTTTCTTTTTATCACTAAAATTTCTTTTGGTATAAAAGATTATAACCCAAAAATTATTATTGGCTTATTCATTTTAATCTGGACCAATGATACATTTGCCTATCTAGTTGGTAAATCGATTGGAAAACATAAGTTATTTGAACGCATTTCTCCTAAAAAAACAATAGAAGGATTTCTTGGCGGAGTCGTTTTTGCTGCTTTAGCAGGATTTTTAATTTCGAAATTTTATATTCAGCCAAATCCGGATTTCAGCAGCAAATCAATTTTAATCTGGACAATAATTGCTTTGATTGTAAGCATTTTTGGAACTATTGGAGATTTGATTGAATCAAAATTCAAAAGGATTGCCGGCGTAAAAGACAGCGGCGCAATAATGCCTGGTCACGGAGGTGTATTAGATCGATTAGATAGTGTTATATTTGTAGCACCAATTATATTTTTATTTTATCAAATTTTATATTATGTTTCATAAAGAAGGAGGCCCATCCATTTTATTAGGTACTGTTTTTGCAGTAGCTGTACTTTTAATTGCTGACAAATTCATTGATATTACATGGCTAAGAATGCTTGTTCAGATTGCCGGCGTAATAGTTTTGATTATTATTTTACAATTTTTTAGAAACCCTAAAAGAATTGCAATTAGAAACAGCGATCAGATTCTTGCTCCCGTTGATGGAAAAGTTGTAGTTATCGAAGAAGTTTATGAAGGAGAATATTTTAAAGATAAACGTTTACAGGTTTCTATCTTTATGTCTCCAATAAATGTTCACGTAACTCGTTATGCTATGGACGGAATTATAAAATTCAGCAAATACCATCCTGGTAAATTTTTAGTAGCCTGGCATCCAAAAGCAAGCGAAGAAAATGAAAGAACCACTGTGGTAATCGAAAATGAAACTTTTGGACAAATATTATACAGGCAAATTGCAGGTGCATTAGCACGAAGAATTGTAAATTATGCTCAGGAAGGCATGCAAGTTGTACAAGGTACAGATGCAGGTTTTATAAAATTTGGTTCAAGAGTAGATTTATTTTTACCTTTAGGTACACCTATTAATGTGGTATTAAACCAAAAAGCAATTGGCGGAAAAACTATTATTGCTACAAAAGCTTAATGATAGAAAAGGATTTAGATACTCGTTTTTCTGAGGCTGTAGAAACTGCATTAAAAATGACTCAGGCCTCACTGCCACAAGATGTGCAGTTACGCCTTTATGCCTATTACAAACAGGCAACTTTTGGAACTGCAGTCTACAATCAATCTGAAAATTTTGATTTAAGAGATGCTTTCAAAACAAATGCATGGATGCAAATTAGCCATATATCGATCGATGAAGCTAAAGAAAGCTATATTGAAATCATAAATTCACTAACAACAAAATAACTAACACTATGAAGAAAAACATTGTTCATTTCAGCATTTTGGCTTCATTTTCACTATTATTTTCTTGTAATGATAACAAGCTCACCGAAGTTGTAGAAGTTCCTTTACCAACCAAAGAAGAAAAGATAACGATAGGATCACCAAATGATGTCAAAGCAGATCCTGGTTCTTTTGAGATGACAAAGTTATCGTACTCTTATGATGGTTTAGCACCTGCAATTAGAACACTTACTTTAGAAACACATTATTCTAAACACTATTTAACGTATACAAACAATTTTAATAAAGAAATTGTAAATACTGAATTTGAAAATATGCCTATTGAAGATATCCTTAAAAAAATGGATCTCAGCAATGCAAAACTTCGTCAGAACGCTGGTGGCTATTATAATCATACTTTGTATTTCAATATTTTAACTCCTAAACAAGAAACTCCAAAAGATACTTTGGCAGGTTCTATCAATAAAGAGTTTGGTTCTTTTGCTAACCTTACAAATCAATTTAAGGGTCAGGCTACAAAGCAATTTGGTTCTGGATGGGTTTGGCTGGTTGTAGATAAAACAGGTAAACTACAGGTAACAACTACTGACAATCAAGATAATCCTTTAATGAAAAATGCCTTAATTCCCGGAACGCCAATTCTAGGAATCGATTTATGGGAACATGCATATTATCTGGATTACCAAAATAGAAAAGGAAGTTATATTGATGCTTTTTACGAACATATTAATTGGGAAAAAGTAAACGAAAATTACATAGAGGCTTTAAAGAAAGTCAAAAAAGTATATTTAAAGAGAAGCTGATACAAAACAAGTATCAGCTTTTTTTTGCTAAAGTTGCAAAAAATCATCATTATTAAACAAGCCATTATATTTTTATTTTCGTAATAAAAATCATACATTACAATTATTATATAAACACACAAAATTTTCTTTTCTAAAAATTTATGTGTTTAGTAAAATTGTAAAAAGCTTTGAAAACTAAAATTCTTCTCCTCTCATTTGTGATTCTTTTACTATTAGGATGCAAAAACAAAGAGAAATCTTTACCCGATTATTCGCTGGTAAATAAATCCCCGCAAAAGATACATTCTAATCCTTTTCTAGAATTTGATGTAAACGCAACTGCTGAATATTCATCTGAACAATTAGACAATGCAAATGGATTATCAAACAGTTCTGTAAATACTATTTTTCAGGATTCAGAAAATTTACTCTGGATTGGAACCTGGGATGGTTTAAACCGATATGATGGAAGTGATTTCAAAATATTCAGACCAGAATTAAATAATAAAAACAGCTTAACAAATCAGGTTATTGCTAAAATAGCAGAAGATGATGAAAACCAAATTTGGATCGTAACAATTCACGGAATAAATCGATACAATAAAAAAACAAATACGTTTAAGCAATATTATTTTGGAAGGGAAAATACTCCTCCCCTATCCGAATCTGAATTTAATATCGCTCTTAACTCTTCTAAAAAAGTATTTTGTGCTGTAAAAGATTGGGGAATTGGTTATTTTGATGGAAATAAATTTCAATTACTAAACTCGAATAAAATACCCAGCAAAGCTGTCGTTAAAATGGAATTCACGCAAACTGGTGATTTACTGGTTTTATTCGAAAATAATGAACTCTACGCTTTAAATTTTGAAAATGATAAAAAAGAAAAGAACAAAATTTCGTCTGTAAAATTGATTTCAGGCAAAATAAAATCATTTGAAATAATATCAAACCAAAAATTATTTGTTGTATCAATAACTGAAAATGCACATTTATATTCATCAGAAAACTATCAAATTGAAATATCGCTTAAAGAAAATGTAGAAAAAATTATTGGTAAATTTCCTGAAGGTATTGTAGCCTTAAATAAAACCGGCTATTTTATAATTGATTCTAAAGCGAATATCATAAATAACAATTGGCTTAAACATTTAAACCATCATAAAACAACCACATTAATTGCAGGAAACGAAAACATTATCTGGACTGGAACTGATGGTGATGGAATTTTTAAAATAAGTCAACATCAAAAAACATTTAACTTAATCTCTAAAACTCAGGTTCCAGAATTGAATGGCGCGATTGTCAGATCGTTTTTAGAGGCAAAAGACAACTCTTTTTGGATTGGCACTAAAGGAAAAGGTTTGTTTAGATTTTCTCCAAAATTTTATCTCAGTCGTGAAAAATTATTAGAATATAAAAATTTTAATGAAAGTAACAGTATTGTCAATAATGCTGTTTACTCATTGTGCGAAGGGCAAAGTAACTTGATTTTTATTGGTACAGACGGAAATGGCATAACCGTTTTTGATTTAGAAAAATCAGAAATAATTAGTTGGGCAACAATTATTGGGAGTGAAAATTGTGATGTTTTTAAATCGGTTTATTCTATTTATCAGGATAAAAATGGATTCATCTGGATTGGCACTAATGGTTACGGCATGATTAAGTGCAAGATTAACCGTTCAGGAGAAAAATTAAAAATCACTGAATTCAAAAAATATCTCACTACTAATAAAACAAATACATTAAGCAGCAATAATGTTTTTACAATTATTCCTAAAAATGAAAATCAATTGTGGATTGGTACACGATTGGGCGGATTAAATTTATTTGATAAAAAAACCGAGTCTTTCAGTACTTATAAAAATATTGAAAATGACCCGGAAAGCTTGTCAAACAATGATATTTTATGTTTAAAAACTGATGCTAAAAACAGACTTTGGGTTGGAACAAGCTTTGGCTTAAATCTACTGAAAAACATACATAAGGACGGACGGGCTGTATTCAAAAAATATACAACTGTTGATGGCCTTTCCAATAATACGATACACGGAATAATTTCTGATCAAAAAAATAATCTTTGGTTAAGTACTAATTTTGGTCTTTCGAAATTTAATTTAAGTGAATCGAAATTTACTAATTATACCAAAAATGACGGTCTTCAAAATAATGAATTTGCTGATGGGGCATTTTACAAAAATTTAAAATCTGAATTTATTTTTATGGGCGGAATAAAAGGTTTTAATTATTTTCTGCCACAAAAAATAAAAGAATCTACCATAATTCCCGATCTTTTTATTGATGAAATTAGTGGTCAGAACCAACCAATTCCTTATTATCAGGGATTAGTAATAAGACCTGATTCTAATACTTATCCTTCGATTGTTTTAAACCACAATCAGAACTTTTTTGACATCAAGCTGAGCGCTTTAACCTATATCAATACCGAAAAATGCCAATATGCTTATCAATTAATGAATTTTGATAAAAGCTGGAATACTATTAATAACCGACGAATTATTTCTTTTACAAATGTGCCTAAAGGAAATTATTCTTTATGGATAAAATGGTCGAATAGTGATGGCGTCTGGAGTAAACCCGTTCATGCTATTGATATTTGTGTTAAACCAGTATTCTGGCAATCAAATCTTGCTTTTATAATTTATTCTTTGTTGTTCTTAAGTTTTGCATTATTTGTACTTAGCTATTACAAAAAACGTCAATCGCTGACCCAGAATATTCTTTTTAGACAAAGAGAAAAAGAGCTTCATGAAAACAGACTTACCTTTTTTACCGATATTGCCCATGAATTTCAAACACCGCTAACATTAATTGTTGGACCTATTCAGAAACTTTCTGAAGCAACAAACCTCAACGAAAAAAATCAGAAGTTCATACAAATGATTCAACGAAATTCTTCTCGTTTATTATTCTTAACCCAACAATTACTTGAATTTAGAAAAGCTGAATATGATTATCTGGAAGTAACGGTGAAAAAATTTGATTTGGTCAATCTAATCGAACAAATTGCCGAATTGTTTGATGAATGGGCTTTAGATAAGAATATAGAATATAACCTCAACATCCCTCCTTCTTTACCGGGATGGTTTGACAAGGATAAGATTGAAAAAATAGTATTTAATATAATGTCGAATGCTTTTAAATATACGCCTGTAAATGGAAAAATAAATCTTAAGTTTTATATTAACAAGACTTCAAAAAAACTAAATATAACGATCACAAATACCGGAAAAGGAATTCCAAAAGAAGAATTAAACTCGTTGTTTACTCCATTTTTCTTAGCCGATACAAATACGAAGGAAACCGATAACAACATGTTCAGAACCGGAATTGGCCTGGCTTATGTAAAAAAACTAGTTGATGTTTTAAAGGGCGAAATACAGGTTACAAGTACGCTAAATAAAGAAACAACCTTTACGATATTATTGCCTTGCAGCAAAGATGCTTTTAGTCAAAAAGAATTAGATACTACAATAAGTCCTATTTTAATATCAAATCATTTAAAAAACATTCTTGAAGATAACCCAATTAATCTGGAACACATTCCAAATAAAGTTTTATCTCTGCAAGAGCTTGCTGATAATCGAAAAATAATATTGATTGTTGAGGACGAAAAAGACATTCATATACTCCTTGACCAGTTACTGAGCGAAAAGTATAAACTTATTGTAGCCTATAATGGTCTGGAAGCAATGCAAATCATAAAAGACGTATTACCGGACATCATTATTAGCGATGTAATGATGCCTTTTATGGATGGCGTTGAACTTTGCAAGAAAATCAAAACCAATCTTAGAACCTGCCATATTCCCTTTATTATGCTAACGGCAAAAAATTCTGTGATACATAGAATTGAAGGTATAGAAAGCGGTGCTAATTCATACATTCCAAAACCTTTTTACCCGGATCATCTCCTGATACGAATACAAAAGCTATTAGAAGAAAAAGAATTGATTGCAAAGTATTTTAAACAAGATACACTTACCGAAAATCTACCGAATCTTACTATAAATAACGAGGAAAAAGATTTTATAAAAAAAGTAATTGAACTGATTCGCCAAAATATCGACAATGAAAACCTCCAAAGTTTATTTATCGAAAAAGAATTAGGAATCAGCAACTCTCAATTGTATCGAAAAACGAAGCAACTTTTTGGTTTTACACCTGGCGATTTAATTCGTACTATTCGCTTAAAATATGCTGCCGAATTGTTAAGAAAAAATAAAGTAACAGTTTCAGAAGTATGTTATCAATCCGGCTTTAATAACCGATCTTATTTTTATCGTGAGTTTAAAAAACTATACGCTTTAACCCCAAAAAATTATCAGCTTAAATACAAATCAAAGAGCTGATAAATCACTAAACACCTGAATAACAATACCAAAAACAGCAGTGTACACTTTTGAAGAAATAGTGTACACACTTTCTTATACCTGCAAGTTAATTTTATAAACGATAATTAATTCAAACGTTATCGTAAAACCACAAAACAGAATTAACCTTAAAAAACTACACTAACTAGTAATTCAATTAACACTTCTTTATGATGATGAAAAAATTTATATTCAAATTATTCCTATTCGGAACAATTATGCTGGGCAGCTTTATGCATGCTCAAACTGTTAAAGGAACAGTCACTGATCTCGACGGTTTGATGCCACAAGTAAATGTAAACGAAAAAGGAACTTCAAATTACGCCATAACAGATTTTGACGGTAATTATACCATTAAAACTGCAAGCACAAATGCTATATTGATTTTCAGTTATATAGGATATCAAACTCAGGAAGTACCTGTAGCAGGTAAAAAAGAACTAAACGTTACGCTAACAACAGATACCAATACCTTAAACGAAGTTGTAATTGTAGGATATACAAGCGAAAAAAAATCTGCCATTACAAGCGCTGTTACCACAGTAGATATGGGCGAATTATCTAAAACAAAAGTTGCAGATGTGGGTCAGGCATTACAAGGTCAGGTTGCCGGTGTATCTGTTAGTTCCAGTTCAGGACAACCTGGCGATGGTATGGAAATTCGAATTAGAGGTGTAGGAACTTTAGGAAATAATGAGGTTCTTTATGTAGTTGACGGTGTTGCTACTCGTGATATCAATTTTTTAAACCAGTCAGATGTTAAGTCTATGACGGTTTTAAAAGATGCTGCTGCAACTGCTATTTATGGCTCACGTGCTGCTGGTGGCGTTATCCTTATCACAACCAAAAATGGATCAAAAGGAAAAACAAGTATTAATGCCGAATATTATACGGGAGTAAATTATGCAACAAACCTTCCTAAGGTTTTAAATAGCCATCAATATTTAAGTGTTTTAGATAAAGCATGGCATAATAGTACTGGGAATGCTTCTAGTGCAATAAGTCCATATCAAAAAGCAAAAAATGATGGATCTGTAAACGGAATTCCATTGGCGAATACGGATTGGCTGGATCAATTATTTACAACTGGACAAACAACAAATTTTCAACTTTCGGCCAGTGGCGGAAATGAAACTACTCAATATTTAATTTCCGGTGGTTATTTTGCCCAAAAAGGAATTATTGTTGGAGACAATAACAAATACGAGCGTATTAATTTTAGAACCAATGTCAATTCTACCCTTTCTGAACGTTTAAAAGTTGGAACAAATATCCAGATTACAAATAGCACAAAAGATAAATTATCATCAAGCGGTGATGAAATGGGTGTAATTCGTTTTGCCATGTTTCGACCTTCAATTTTTGGAGTTTATAAAGACATAAACGATCCTACTTATTCGGCAGCAAATCCCTATACAGATTTACCTTTTTATTTAAGTAAAGATGGCACAAACGGATGGAGTCATGATTATGACACAGCTATGAACCCAATTGCAATTGCCAACCTTATAGATAACAAACAGACTGCTTTTAGGGTTTTTGGAAATCTATACGCTGAATATGCTCTTTTAAGCGACAAATCATTAAAATTCAGAAGTAGTTTTGGAGCTGACATCATTTTTACCCATGACAAAAAATTCAGTCAGAATTTTGGTGATGATGATGGCGGAGATTCACTATATCCGGGACAAGGAAGAATAAACAGACCTTCGACGCTTACGGATGATATGGCGCAGGAAATGACTTTTACTTTTAGCAATACTTTGAATTATGTAAAAACACTTAACGAAAAACATAGTATTAATGCATTATTAGGGACTGAAAATATTATGAATAATCGTGATAATGTAGGAGGTTCAAGAAATAATTATGATAATACTACAGATGCTTTTCGTTATTTGGATTACGGAGGATTAAATGTAAATAACAATGCAAGCGGTACTAACTCTAGTTGGTCATTAGTTTCTTTCTTCGCTTCTGGTACATATGGGTATGACAACAAATATTATGCTTCAGGAACTATTAGAGCCGATGGTTCTTCTCGTTTTGGCCCAAGTAATAAATGGGGTTATTTTCCATCCGTTTCAGGAGGATGGGTTATATCTAAAGAGAAATTCATGGAAAAAGCAGATTGGATTACCAACTTAAAATTAAGAGCGAGCTGGGGACAATCCGGTAATCAGGAAATACCAAATAACACTTATCAAACACTGGTTTCTCAGGCAAATGATAATGTCAAAATTATCCGTTATGGAAATCCCGATATAAAATGGGAAACCACAACTCAAACAGATTTTGGTTTAGATTTAAGTATCTTAAAAAATAAATTATCTATAACCACTGATTATTTTGATAAAACAACCAAAGATATTCTATTAACCGTGGGCTTGCCCGCTGTGACTGTAGGAGTTATTGAATCTACCTATGTAAATGCGGGAGTAGTTAGTAATAAAGGATTTGAATTTGGAGCTAATTTCCAAAATAATGACAACGCTTTTAAATACAGCTTAAGCGGAAATTTCACGACACTAACCAATAGAGTTGAAGCTTTACAACAATATATCAAGAATATTGAAGACCTGAAAATGGGTACAAGAACCGTTGTTGGACAACCAATAAACTCTTATTACGGGTATGTATTTGATGGAATTTACCAAAACTCAGCAGAAATAAATTCCCAATTATACAGCAATACAAATGGTGTGGTTCCTGGAGATATGAAGTTTAAGGACTTAAATGGTGACGGTCAGATAAATGCTGACGATAAAACTTTTATAGGAAACCCTATTCCAAAATTTACTTATGGTTTTGCATTAAATGCCAGTTATAAAAACTTTGACATTTCTGCACTTTTTCAAGGTGTAGAAGGTATTGATCGCTATAATAATTCAAGACAAGTTACAACTTACAGCACAAAGTTACCACTTAACTCCAGTGCTGAGATACTAAATGCCTGGGACGGAGAAGGAAGTACTAATACAATACCAAGAGTAACTTTTAATTCGAATGGAGGCGGGCAAATGTCCAGTGCTTTTATAGAAGATGCTTCTTATTTGAGACTAAAAAATATTGAGATTG
Source organism: [Flexibacter] sp. ATCC 35103 (assembly GCF_001975985.1). Lineage (GTDB taxonomy): Bacteria > Bacteroidota > Bacteroidia > Flavobacteriales > Flavobacteriaceae > Flavobacterium. Next base: position 602,375 of record NZ_MTQF01000001.1, read on the forward strand.
GATATACTTTCAATCCGGAAATAATGGGAACTGCCAATCTTCGCATTTACATGTCAGGACAAAACATCTTTACGGTTACAAAATATACCGGTTTTGATCCGGAATCTACTTCTTTGATTGACATGGGAACTTACCCGCAATCGAAATCATTTATTCTTGGGCTGAAATTAAATTTATAAAAAAATAATCATGAAATATTTAAAAATAGCAACACTGTTTCTTGGATTTGCAGCCTTAACGAGTTGTGATGACGAATTAACGATAGATCCTGTGGGATTACAAACGGATGAACAAATCAATACAACTCCTACTGTTAGAGCCGTAGAAAATTCCGTAAGTTCCTCTTATTTAATGTTATCCAATACATTGAACATAATGGGAAATTGGGATTGGATCAACGGACTTGTAACCAATAATGATATTATCCTGCAAGACGTAGCATCTGATGATATGCAAAAAACCTGGATTTCTAACTCTGACCAGCCCTGGATGGATGAATTGGATAATTTTACTTATACTTCTAGTAATGGCGGATTAAACGGAGCGTGGAAATACAATTATGAAGGGATAAAAAGAGTAAATATTGCGCTTGATTTTCTCCTAAATCCAAACATTGAAACCATTACAGGAATAAGTACAGAGAGAAAAAACCAATTATTAGGAGAAGCTTATTTTTTACGTTCTTTTTACTATTTCACCTTAGTGAATGATTTTGGAGATGTTCCTTTAATTCTGGAAACTGTAAAAACATATCAGGAAGCATTTGATAAAGCTGTTAGGGCTCCCAAAGCAGAAATATGGAAACAAATTGATACCGATTTGGCATTGGCAAAAGCATTATTACCTAACGAAAAGTATATTACAGACAGTGAAAAATGGAGAGTAACAAAAGGAGCTGTGATAACCTTACAGGCAAAATCAGCATTGTACAACCAGAAATGGACAGAAGTAATTGCAACTGTAAATGAACTGCAAGGACTTGGATTTTATTCTTTGAATGCTAACTACTTTGACAACTTTAGTACCGAAACAGAATTTAAAGATAATGAAGTTATTTTTTCTTTTGACCATCAAAGCTATGTAATTCCAGCAAGAGGAAACGGATATTGCGCATTATTAAATTGGGGATTTTTTGCCCCAACAACCAATTTCTTAAATTCATTTGAACCTAATGACCCCAGAAAAGCATACACAGTAAATGCAGATCAAAAATGGGTAAACAAAATACTAGGAACAATAAACGGAGATAATAGAGGAAATGATCAGTCACCTAGTAATAAAGTCTTCTTTCGTATGGCTGATGTGTTGCTTTGGAAAGCCGAAGCGCTGAATGAAACCGGAGACTATTCCGGAGCAATAGCAATAATCAATCAAATAAGAACAAGAGCGAGAACGACCATTACGGTATCAGGCACAATTCCTCCTGCAGGAACTTTGCCAAACCGACCATCATCATCAGATAAAAACACGATAAAAGACTGGCTAATATCTGAAAGAAGAGCCGAATTAGGTTTTGAAAACCAAAGAATGATGGATTTAAAAAGATGGGGAATCGTAAAAGAGGTTATGAAAGCAAATGGAAAAAATTTCCAGGATAAGAATATGCTGTATCCAATCCCGCAATCAGAAATCGATAAAACAGCAGGTAAACTAACACAGAATCCAGGATATTAATTTAAATAAAAGTTAACTTCTGTTCTTACAAAAGAAAATTGTGTTACCTTTTTATTTACAACAACTTAGCACTAAAAAAAATGAAAGATATAGCAAAACGTTTTACAGATAACCCCTTATTATCACCTAAAGATATTCCTGCAAGCACAGAAGGATTAGAAATTACCTGTTTATTGAATCCGGGTGTATTTCAATATCAAAATAAAACCTGGTTAGTGGTACGTGTAGCCGAAAGACCAAAGCAAAAAGACGGTATCATTTCTTTTCCTATATTAACAGAAACTGGTGCTATCAAAATCATTGAAATCCAAAAAGAAGATCCAGAATTAATAGCTACAGACGCAAGAGTAATTAATTATAAAGGTGTTGATTACTTAACGACACTTTCTCACTTGCGCCTATTGTGCAGCGAAGACGGACATAATTTTTATGAACCTGAAAATTACCCTTCTTTAGTGGGTGAAGGTATGCTGGAAACTTTTGGAATAGAAGATTGTCGTGTTGCTTTAGTCGAAGGAACGTATTATTTGACCTTTTCTTCTGTATCAGATAATGGTGTTGGTGTTGGTTTACGCACAACCACCAATTGGAAAGACTTTACAAAACACGGCATGATATTACCGGCGCATAATAAGGATTGTGCCATTTTTGAAGAAAAAATAAACGGATTATTTTATGCTTTACATCGCCCAAGCAGCGTAGATATAGGTGGAAATTATATCTGGTTGGCTTCGTCTCCTGATGGTATTCATTGGGGAAATCACCATTGTATTATTAAAACAAGAAAAGGACTTTGGGACAGTAAAAGGGTTGGTGCCGGAGCTGCTCCTATAAAAACAGATAAAGGCTGGTTAGAAATTTATCATGGAGCCAATGAAAATCATCAATATTGTTTAGGTGCTTTTTTAATGGATTTAAAAGATCCGTCGAAAGTAATTGCAAGAACGGAGCAGCCTATAATGGTTCCTACTACAGAATATGAATTAAGCGGATTTTTTGGAAACGTAGTATTCACCAACGGTCATGTTGTAGAACCAGACGGAGATACACTTACCATTTATTACGGAGCTTCGGATGAATTTGTTTGTGGTGCTCAATTTTCTATTAAAGAAATCCTTTTACTTCTAAAAACCAGCTAATGTTTAAAAAACTTATATCAGAAATTGACCATTTTAAAAGCCAAACCCATAATTTTCGTATCCTAATTTTCACCAATCTGGTTTATGCACTGGTATTACCTGTAATCGATATTTTTGTTGCCGCCTATATTATGAGGAATTCAAATGATACCTCAAAAGTTGTTATTTATCAACTCGCCATTTATACCGGGATTCCACTTACGTTTTTATTAAATGGTTTCTTATTGAAGCACTTTAATATTCGAAAACTATATTCAATAGGGATGATGCTTAGTGGTGTTTCCATGATTATCATGATGTCATTAAAAACATTAGATCTCACCGGTATTGGCATAGCAGGAATCACAATGGGACTTTCGTTTGGTTTGTATTGGTCTAATCGTGATTATCTGGCTTTAGCAATTACAAACGATGAAAATCGTAATTATTACTATGGTTTAGAAACTTTTATTTACACCATTATTGCCATTGCAATACCAGCAACAATTGGTTGGTTTATTCAGTCTAAAACGGGCGAAGACCAAAAACATCAGGCCTATGTTATAATCACCGGAATTGTTTTTCTGATTACGATCATGGCCTCAATAGTTTGTTATAGAGGGAAATTTGAAAATCCGATGCAAAAAAAGTACATCTTTTTTAAGTTTCATCCTTTATGGTATAAATTACTATCTCTGGCAACTTTTAAAGGTTTAGCACAAGGTTTTCTGGTGACGGCTCCTGCAATGCTTATTTTTAAAATTCTGGGAGAAGAAGGCGCATTAGGACAAGCCCAATCTATTGGAGCCATTTTGGCTGCCATTATTATTTATTTTATTGGCCGTTTTTCTAAACCGTCAGATCGAATCAAGACCTTTTCAGTGGGATTAATTCTATTTGCTTTAGGGGCTTGCATCAACGGAATATTGTTTGACAAAACAGGAGTTATCATCTTTTTATTGCTTTTACTTATCGCAAAACCTCTAATGGATTTAGCCTACTTCCCTATTCAGCTTAAAGTAATTGATATTGTATCTCGTATCGAAAAAAGAGGTGAGTTTACTTATATCCTGAATCACGAAGCTGGTTTATACATTGGAAGACTTCTAGGTGCAGGAACCTTTTTAACTTTATATTATGCCGTTTCTGAAGATTTTGCCCTAAGATATGCCATCGGAATTATTGCTTTGCTACAATTATGTTCCATTTTTATTAGCAAAAAAATTATCAAACAAGGAATCGAGCTTTCACCGGAAGAAAAGACAGAGCCAAAAGTTTTGGATGAGGTGGCAGTAAAATTACTTTAAAACAAAAAATCAATAAAATGAATACGTTTATAAAAATTATAACTTCGTTTCTGTTAGTATTTAGTTTAAATGCAACAGCACAAGTACAACAACAAAACATTCCTCGCGTAGACCAAATGCCGAATCTACCCCAGCCTTTAAAAATCATCGATTATAAAAAACTGGCTTTAGACTTTGATAAAACCATTTATGATTTTAATGCCAAAGGTAAATTTTGGCCAATGGTATGGATGGATGAGACCCAGAAAAATTTCCCGCAAAAAGTTGTGGGATTGTATACAGCTGTAGCCGATGTAAGACAAGGACCTGATCATAACAACGGAATGTTTCATGAAGCGCTCGCAACAATGGGAGCAACTTTAGGGGCAACATTGGTTGGAATCGACAAAAACCAGCCAAACCTTAACTATGTTGGAATGCTTAAAAACTATTTCAACAAAGAAACCAACTGGAATATTATGATGAATAATACTTGCCCGGAAGTTGCTTTGTTAGGCGGCGGTTATGGTCGTGATTGGTGGTATGACGTATATCCTAATCTTTTGTTCTTTGCCGTTTATGACCAATATCCTAACGAACCTGGATTTGCTGAAATTGCCCGAACTATTGCTGATAAATTTTATGAAGCTGATGTAATTTTAAATGGGAATTATGATTATTCTTATTTTGATTATAATAAAATGACGCCAATGACCAACCATATCTGTACGCAACCTGACGCAGCAGCGGGACATGCCTGGGTATTGTATATGGCGTATAAGAAATTTGGAGATGCTAAGTATTTAAAGGGAGCAAAAAGTGCATTAGCCGCTTTAGAATCGCAATCAAAAAATCCTACTTATGAAGTTTTAATGCCTTTTGGAGCTTATTTAGCCGCAAGAATTAATGCCGAAGAAGGCGCAAAATACAACACAAACAAAATGCTCGACTGGACATTTGACGGAACACCTATTTGTCGTGAAGGTTGGGGAGCTTTAGTAGGGAATTGGAATGGTTATGATATATCAGGAACTTTTGGAAGTACAGTAGATCACGGTGGTTATGGCTTCCTGATGAATACTTATGATGCTGCCTGGCCATTAGTGCCAATGGTAAGATACGATCAATCGTATGCAACTGCTATAGGAAAATGGATGTTGAACGCTGCAAATGCTTCTCGTTTTTTCTACCCACAATACATGCCAAAAGAACACCAGACTATTCCTGAACTTGCCGAAGTTACCAAAGGCGTAATTGGTTACGAAGGTATCATTAAACAATCTAGTTATAAAGAATATGAAAATCTAAAAGGCCCTGTTGCTCAAGGTGACGGTCCGCTTTGGGTATTGGGCGAAAATCCAAAAGAATCTCAATTTAGCGTTTATGGAAGTGGTCATGTTGGCATCTTCGGAAGCATTATTCAGGCTACAAATGTTACAGGAATTTTGCAACTTGATTTATTAGTAACAGATTTCTATCATGATAAAGCTTATCCTTCATACTTATACTATAATCCATATACAACAAGTAAAACTGTTACTATAAAAACTGAAAAGGGCAAAAAAGTAGATTTATACAACACCGTTTCCGGAGCTTTTATAGCCCGAAATGTTTCATCTTCCTCTAAAATAAAAATTGATCCATTAAATGCTGCTGTAATTGTAGTTATTCCGTCAAGTGGAAAAATAACATATGAAGGCGAAAAAATGCTAGTTGATGGCATTATCATAGATTATAAATCACAACAAAAAAAGTAGTTTATTGCTAAATTCTCGCGCAAAGACGCAGAGTCGCTAAATCAAGCATTACAAGCTATTTTCTTTGTGACTCTGCGTCTTTGCGCGAATAAACAATGCTATTATAACCTAACAAGACAATAAGTATTATGAAATATAAGCTATTCAATTGTACCTTCTTTTTTCTGCTAATGCTGAATATAAACACAATAAATGCCCAAAAAAAAGCAGACCAAAAATGGTGGAAAGAAACTGTTTTTTATCAAATCTATATGCCCAGTTATGCAGATAGCAATGGCGACGGATATGGCGATTTTAAAGGAATGACACAAAAACTGGATTACTTAGAAAATCTGGGTATAAAAGGTATTTGGCTTACTCCTTTTCTCAAGTCTCCAAAAGTGGATAACGGTTATGATGTTGCTGATTATTATGAAGTTGATCCTACATACGGAAACAAAGCTGACTTTGATACTTTTCTGAATGAAGCACACAAACGAGACATTAAAGTAATTATAGATATGGTTTTTAATCATACTTCTACAGATAGCAAATGGTTTCAGGAATCCAGAAAATCAAAGGATAATCCGTATCGTGATTATTATATTTGGAAAGACGAACCTAATAACTGGGAATCTTTTTTTGGAGGAACAGCCTGGGAAAAAGACACTCTTACCAATCAATATTATTATCATAAATTTGATAAAAGAATGGCTGATCTTAACTGGTCGAATCCAAAAGTAGTTACCGAAATTCAGAATGTTTTGCGTTTTTGGCTTGATGCCGGTGTAGACGGTTTCCGATTAGATGTAATTAACTTTTTGACCACCAACGGAATCACACAAGATAATCCGATGAAAGACGGAAAACAAGATCACATTAATGATATTGATCAGGAAGGCGTAAAAAATGCCATGCGCATTATAAAATCTACCGTAAGCGAATATGACAATCGTTTTATTGTGGGTGAAATAGGAAGCGATAAAATCGAAGTTTTAAAACAATACCAATCACAGGATTTATTAGATGTCGTTTTTAATTTTAATTTTGGAAGCATAAAAGAATTTTCGACACAACGCATTTTCGATGAATTGCAAAGCATGGAAAAAAACATGAACAATTATCCAACTCTGTTTTTTGGAAGTCACGATATGCCAAGAATGATCGATCGATTAGCAAATGGTAATGTGGACAAAGCAACAGCATTGACCGCTTTGATTCTTACTGCAAAAGGAGTTCCGTTTATTTACTATGGCGAAGAAATTGGCATGCACAATATTATCGCCCAAAACATTGGCGAAATGGTCGATATACAAGGAAGAACGCATTATCAATTGGCAATTGCAGCAGGCAAAAATGATAAAGAAGCACTTCTTGAAGGCAATGAACACAATCGCGATAAATCACGCAGTCCAATGCAATGGAATTCAGATGCTTTTGCTGGATTTTCTAAAGAAAAAGCCTGGATTAAAACCAACCCGGATTATAAAAAAATAAATGTTGCCGTTTTAGGACTCCAAAAAAATTCTATTCTTAACAGTTATAAAAAACTTATCGCTTTAAGAAATAAGGAAAAAGTTTTACAATATGGAACTTATGAAAGCCTTGAATCTTCAAAAGATCAAATTTCATTTACAAGATCTTTCAAAGGTGAAAAAATTACCGTTATTATCAACTTTGGTTTAAAAAAGGAAGTCCAAATACCCAAGAATGCTAAAATAGTAATGGGAAGTAAACTTCTAAAATCAAATAGCTTTATTATTTATAAAAATTAGCTCTTCGAAACCTTGTAAGACTAGAATTCACAAAGCAAAACCGACAGGTTTTAAAAACCTGTCGGGTTTAATCATTAATAGATACACTATTTCACTTCATAAATAAATGATTCTGAAGGCGCTATATCAACGATAACAGTTCCTTCTCCATTGTTTACAACCAAAACATTTTTCTTATTCAAATACAATTGATCTGTAAGCACATATTCACTATCTTTTAAATTCCATTTTAAAATAACATCAGATGGAATCTTCAAATTAAACGCACTTGTTTTTTCAGAAGAAAAATTCGCAACTACAATCAGTTTTTGATTTTCAGACCAACGAACATAAGAATAAAGTAATTCGTCATATTCCGCATTATTCTGGCGATTTACAGATTGGATTTCCTGAAAATCTCCCATTAAAGCCGAACTGTTAATCGAAAAATTTAGCAATCGTTTGTAAAAATCACGAAGACCTTTTTCGGAATCCGATAATTTTCCTCCATCAAATTTTCCGTCATTCATCCAGCGTTGGTGATTGGGAACCCCAATATAATCAAAAATTGAAGTTCTGGAATGCGTTCCAAAACCTGCATTTTCGTTTCCTGCCTCACCTACTTCCTGTCCAAAATAAACCATTGTTGGCGACGTACTAATTGTTGTTGAAACCACCATTAAAGGCTTTCCTCTTTCCGGTGTTCCAGCAAATTCAGGACTTGCTAAACGCTGTTCATCGTGATTATCTAAAAAGTGAAGCATATTGTGTTCAATATCAAACATTCCTCTCTGAATATCAGACAATCCATCAGGATTTGATTTTCCACGAATAATCTCTTTCAATTTATCATACGTTTCGACCTTATCATACAAATAGTCCATTTTTCCTAAACGAATATAATTTCGATATTCATTCGGGTTATATACTTCTGCCAATAAAAAAGCATTTGGATTTTTCATTTTTATAGCCGAGTTCATGTAGCTCCAAAACTCATACGGAACCATTTCGGCCATATCATAACGAAAACCATCAACACCTTTTGCGGTCCAGTACAAAGCAATAGATTTAAATTTTTTCCAGGAATCCGGTACATCTTTATCTTCCCAAAAAGCAAAATGTTCGCGATACGATTTCTGATCAAATCCTGCCGGGAGTTCCGGAAAATCTTTAGATCCGTCAGGGCGAATTCCATAATTTACTTTTACCGTTTCGTACCAATCATTTTGATCCGGTTTTACTTTACGCGAGCCGTTTCCTGTCCATTTTGCAGGATTTTCATCAAATACACCATCAACAAGCGGATTTTTTTCTCCGTTTAACGGAATATCATTGTCCGGAATTTCAAAATGCTGATTCGGGATATAATAAAAATTATTATTTCTATTATATTCAACATTCACATCGTCATTGGCGCCAAAATCCTTAATACCTTCAGGATTATTTTTTCCTTCATACTTTCGGGCAATATGATTGGGCACAATATCTATTATTAATTTTAAACCTGCTTTATGCGTACGCCCGATCAAATCTTCAAATTCCTGTAATCTATTAGCTGGATTCACTGCCAGATCAGGATTTACATTATAATAATCCTTAACTGCATATGGCGATCCTGCACGACCTTTTACCACTTCAGGATCATCATCAGAGATTCCGTAAGCTTTATAATCTCTTACCAAAGCGTGGTGCGGAACGCCGGTATACCAAATATAAGTAACGCCCAAATCTTTTATTTCGTGAAGTGCTTTATCTGTAAAATCATTAAATTTACCAACACCATTTTCCTCAATTGTTCCCCAGGGTTTATTGGTTGTATTTTTATTTCCAAACAAACGGGTAAAAACCTGATATACTACAATTTTCCTATCAGTAGAAGCTTCTTCTTTTGCTGTATTCATTTTAAAATCTTTGGTTTTACATGCAGAAAACAGCATGCTTGCAGCCAATCCCGTAATAAAAACTTTTTTGTTGATCATATTCATTTAAACTAATTTTTCCTGATTAAAGATTCTACCAATAATCCTTAAACTATTCTCTAAATTTAGACTTATTTTTATATTGGAAAGAACCTAAAATCAATTTTAACCCTATTTCAATTTAAAAAGCTAAACTACAACGAAAGAGTCCCTTATTTTGTTGATAAATTAAACATCAGCAGAATCACTTATCGCTACACATATTTTCATTTATAAATTAATCTTAATATCACTAAAGGTTGTAACCTTTTTCATAAATTTGACAAAAATTTAATCAATTGAAGAAATCACTCTTTTTCATATCCTCTTGTTTGCTTTTGTTAAGCGTTCAATTCATTTTTGCTCAAGCACCAAAGCCAAAAGTAATTAATATTGAAAATTCAGATTTAGTAGAAGTAAATCAGGATTTAGTACCTGACGGGGTTTTACTAACCGGAAATGTAAAAGTAAATCATGACGGAGTTGTATTAACCTGTAATAAAGCCTACTTTTTTCAGAAGGAAAATTATCTTAAGGCTTTTGGAAATGTACAATTAGTTCAAGGTGATACGCTATTCCTAAACAGTAAATATGCTGAATATAGTGGAAATCTTAAAAAAGCTTTCGCAACCGGAGATGCAGTAATGAGTTCTCCAGATGCTACTTTAAGAACAGATACAATTAATTTTGACCGAAATATTCAACAGGTTTTTTACAATACAAAAGGTACAATTGTAAATAAAGACAATACATTAGTGAGTAAATCGGGAAGGTATTTTGTATCCGAAAAGAAATTTCAATTCCTTACAGAAGTTACCATTACCAATCCTAAATATGTTATAAAGTCAAATCATCTGGATTATTACAGTAATTCCGGACATACTTATTTATTTGGCCCTTCGACCATTACCAGTAAATCGAATTATATTTATACTGAAAAAGGATTTTATGACACCAAGAAGAATCTTGCACATTTTTTAAGGAAATCATACATTAAATATGACGATCGACGAATAGAAGGAGATAGTTTATATTATAATCGAAATATTGAATTTGCCTCTGCAACACGAAATGTAAAAATTACAGATTCAATAAATCGAGGAATTGTAAAAGGTCATTATGCTGAAATTTACAAACTGAAAGATTCTATGTTTGTAACCAAAAGAGCCGTTGCAGTGAATCTTGTCGAAAATGATTCGGTTTATATTCACGGAAAAAAATTAATGGTTACAGGAAAAGAAGGCGAACGAATTTTGAGAGCGTATAATAATGTTCGTTTTTATAAAGTAGACATGAGCGGAAAATGCGATTCGATACATTCGAACTCAAAAACTGCTTTGACAAAACTAATTGGAAATCCAATTTTATGGAATGGTGAAAATCAAATCACCGGAGATGTTATGCACTTAATAGGTGATAATAATACCAAGAAATTAGACTCCTTAAAAGTGCTTAATAATACTTTTATAGTCTCGCGGGACACCCTTGGAACCGGCTTTAATCAGGTCAAGGGACTCAATTTGTTTGGCAAGTTTCTGGATGGTAAATTACATGATGTTGATGTTATCAAAAATACTGAGGTCATTTATTATATGCGTAATGACGCCAATGAACTTATTGGAATCAATAAAAATGTAAGTAGTAAAATCAATCTTATCTTAGAAAATAATGCGGTAGAAACCATCACATTTTTTAATAAAGTTGATGGTGATGTTTACCCTGAAGCAGATTTGCCGGAAAATGCACGTAAACTAAAAGGTCTTCGCTGGCGTGGAGACGAACGAATAAAATCGAAAGATGACATTTTTACCGCCGAAGACAATGAACTAAACGACAAATTAGTACAGGAAGGAAAAGACGAAGAAGCCAAGGATAAAAATACCCCAATGAAAGTTAGGAAAGAAACCCTGGATTATGACAAAAAGAAGCCTGCTGCGAAACCAAGCACCACGAAAGCAAACACTAAGACTAAGAAATAGTTTTCAGTCGCAGTTTTCAGTTTCTTATCTTTACCTAAAATTAGTTACAGTAGCAGTTTCCAGTTTAGAAACTTTGCCAACTTTGCATTTTAATAATATAAACTTGACTCCAGCTTTGCAACCATTGCGTAAAACTTTGCGATCTTTGGGGTTAAATTCAGTCACAGTATTTAGTCGCAGTATCTAGTCACAGTTTTCAGTTTCATACTGAAACCGAAAACCGAGACTGAGACTAAACTTGAAACCTGAAACTTTTAAAATAAACAACAAGTGAATCCAGATTTTATAAAATACCAGGCACAAACTTCTCCTTATCCGTTAGGAATGGAAGTTTCACATGCCATTGGTTCCTATATTTACGATACAACAGATAAAAAATATTTAGATTTTGTTGCCGGTGTTTCCGCTTGCACACTTGGACATCAGCACCCAAGAGTAAATCAGGCGATCAAAGATCAGCTGGACAAATATTCGCATGTTATGGTCTACGGCGAATATTCGCAAAGTCCTGCCGTTCAATATTGCAAATTACTGGCTTCACTCCTACCGGAATCTCTAAATAAAACCTACTTAGTCAATTCAGGTACAGAAGCAATTGAAGGCGCACTAAAATTAGCCAAACGCACCACAGGTCGCAGTCAGCTTATCTCTTGTCACAATGCCTATCACGGTAATACGATGGGATCTATGAGTGTTATGGGATTTGAAGAGCGCAAACAAGCTTTTCGTCCTTTGCTTCCGGATGTTGATTTTGTTACCTTCAATAACATAGAAGATTTACAAAAAATAACTACCAAAACAGCCGCCATACTTTTAGAAACTATTCAGGGAGGTGCCGGATTTATTCAGCCGGAGAATGATTATCTTCAAAAAGTCCGCAAACGTTGCGATGAGGTTGGAGCGATGATGATTGTAGACGAAATTCAGCCAGGTTTTGGAAGAACCGGTAAACTATTTGGTTTTCAAAACTATGACGTAGTTCCTGACATTGTAGTTATGGGAAAAGGAATGGGTGGCGGAATGCCGGTTGGAGCTTTTACGGCTTCGGCAGAAAAAATGGATCTCCTCACCGAAAATCCTAAACTGGGACATATAACAACCTTTGGAGGTCATCCTGTCATTGCGTCAGCTTGTCTGGCTACTTTGCAGGAATTAACTGAGACAAACTTGATGCAAGATGCCTTAGACAAAGAAAAACTCTTCAGATCACTTTTGGTACATCCTTTGATAAAGGAAGTTAGAGGAAAAGGATTAATGCTCGCCGCCATGACTGAAACTGCCGAAATAACCAATCAGGTTATTTTAAACTGTCAGGATAAAGGCCTCATCTTATTCTGGTTGCTGTTTGAAGGATGTGCAATTAGAATAACACCGCCATTAACCATTTCTGAAGAAGAAATAAAATCAGGTTGTGCCATAATCTTAAATGTTATGGATGAAATATTGAAAAAAGAACAAGTAGTTTAATTAGGAGCTATTTCCTGCTCCCGAAGTTTCGGGACGCTAAATCTTTTGTCCGCCGCGGCGGAAACAAAAGGATATCGCTGCCATCAGGGCTAGAACTCCGGATTAAAAACAAAATATAGAATAATAATTAAATTTAATCTTTTAAATATCAAAAGATTATAACTTAAAACAGAATAGGAATTCTGTCCATATTGTTAATTAAATTGTTCACAACAATTAATTCTCATTCCTCACAACAATAATATGGTTGCCTAAATTTATAACAGGCTAATTTCAAATAAAGACAAGTATGCAATTAAGCAACGAAGAAGAAGATTATAACCTATCCTTATCCAAATTTGAGTCGATGTTAAAAACTAACAAAGTACTCTTTTTTGATTCTGAAGAATTTGAAGAAATTATTCTTCATTATTTAGATATAGGCAAGGCTAATTTAGCAAAGAAGGCCTTGAAACTTGCATTAGACCAACACCCAAAATCTACGGGCTTAAAATTAGTACAAGTAGAAATGTTGGTTTACGACGACAAACTGGAGATCGCCGAGAAACTCTTAAATGAGTTATATGCAATCGAACCTAACAACGAGGAAATTTACATCCAGAAAGCGAATATCTGTTCTAAAAGAGATCAACACGAAAAAGCGGTAGAATTACTTAAAATTGCCCTGCAATATACTGACGACTACGCTGATGTGTACAACTTGATTGGAATGGAATATCTTTTCATGGATAACCTTGAAATGGCAAAAGATAGTTTTATCAAATGTCTTGAAGAAGATTTAGAAGATCAATCTGCCTTATATAACGTGGTATATTGTTTTGAATTTTTAGATCAAAATCAGGAAGCCATTGTATATTTAAACGAGTATATCAATAAAAATCCTTACAGCGAAATCGCATGGCACCAACTTGGCCGCCTGCATTATGGTGTAAAAGAATATGAAAATGCTATTCGTGCTTTTGATTATGCAACCCTGATCGACGATGAGTTTTTGGGTGCTTTCATGGAAAAAGCAAAAGCCTATGAGCGTTTGAAAAAATATGCTGAAGCGATCGAAAGTTACAACCGTACAATCGAACTGGACGACGCGACATCTTATGCGTTATTGCGTATTGGTAAATGTTACGAAAAATTAGGCAACGCCGTAAAAGCGCTTCAATATTATAATCAAACAGTACATGAAGATCCGCTTTTAGACAAAGGATGGATTGCCATTACTGATTTTTATGTTCGTCAGAAAAATTTTCAAAAAGCATTATTTTTCGTCAATAAAGCATTAGCAATCGACAATCAAAATAAGCTTTACTGGAAACGTTATGCGACGATCAACAAACAAATGAATTTCTTTGAAGAAGCAGAGTTTGGCTATAGGAAAGCAGTAGAATTTGGAGATTATGCTCTGGACACCTGGTTGTTCTGGGTTGATATTCTTCAGTTTTTAGGTGAATTCGAAAGTGCAATTCAAACTTTATTACAGGCTTCTGAATATTTTCCTGAGGAAAATGAAGTAGAATATCGTTTAGCAGGATTGTATTTCATGATTCAGGAAAATACAAAAGCAAAGTTCCATTTAAGCAATGGTTTACGTTTAAACTTTGATAATTACATCTTGATCGAAGACTTATTTCCGGTAGTATGGTCAAAAAAAATGGTTAAAAATTATATCGAAAAACATAGAAAACAATAATGATTGATATTTTAAGAAGACGTTTTGGCTTGTTAGGCCGTAATATTAGTTACTCATTTTCAAAAGGATATTTTACAGAAAAATTTAGTGATGAAGTTTTTGCCGGCAACAGCTACGAGAATTTTGACATCTCTGAAATTAATGATTTTACTGAATTAGTAAAAAACAATCCCGATTTAAAAGGGTTAAATGTTACAATTCCCTATAAAGAACAAGTTATCCCATTCTTAAATAAACTGTCAAAAAAGGCCGCTTTAATAGGCGCCGTAAATACCATTAAATTTACCAAAAACGGAAAATTAAAAGGATACAACACAGACTATTATGGTTTCAAAAAATCATTAGAACCATTATTAGAGCCACATCATAAAAAAGCACTTATTCTAGGCACAGGCGGCGCTTCAAAAGGTGTCGCTTTTGCTCTGGATGAACTTGGAATACCGTATACGTTTGTCTCAAGAGAAGCTAAAGAAAATATTATCGATTATAATTTAATAAATGCTACTACTTTTGACAATTTTCAAATTATAATTAACTGCACTCCTGTTGGAACAAGCCCTAACATTGAAGCATGTCCTGATCTACCTTATGAGTTTTTTACTGACAAACATATTGCATATGATTTAATATATAATCCTGCAGAGACTCAGTTCCTTAAAAACGCTAAAGAAAAGGGCGCAGTAATAAAAAATGGTTACGATATGCTTATTTTTCAGGCAGAAAAAGCCTGGAAAATCTGGAATAAGTAAAAAAGAATACTATAAATAAAAAACAATCTGGTTTTATTTGTAATTTAGACTACTCATTAATAAGTAGTTATGAATAAATTATACTTTTTTTATTTATCATTCTTTTTAATTACTTTTTCGATAAAAGCTCAGGATACTTTAGAACGAAAAAAAAATCCTTACACAGAGGCACGTTATCATTATTATCTAAAAACTATTTTATTTTTTAATGAATATCTCGATACCGATTCCGGATCATATAATACTACACAGCTTCGGTTTTTGCACCCTATTGCAAACCAAGCCTGGAATTTAAGAGTAGATCTGCCTCTTATATCTACAAACACTTCATCTGTAAATAAAACCGGAATTGGTGATATTGGTATTGGCATCAGTTATATCCCTTATTTAGATCACAGCAAAGGTATTGCCTTCAGAACGAGGGTAATTTCAAATTCTGCTGTAGATCCCGCATTTGGTACAGGAAAATGGGTTTTCGCCCCCGCATTATTTTATGGTACATATTTCATAGAAAAAAAGATGCTCTGGATTGCTTCGTTAGAAAACCAATTGAGTTTTGCCGGATCTGAGAATCGACAAAATATAACTACAACGGCATTCGAAAACTACTTTATGTACATCATTGGAAAAAACTGGATTGCTGCTGACGTTGCTTTTCGATATAATGCAACCAACAAAGGATATCCCAATAATGCTTTTGTAGAATTTGGTCGAAAATTCACTTCAAATAACATGTTTTACATTCATCCCAGCATTGCATTTGGTGGTCAGAAAACATACAATTATGGTATTGAAGTTGGATTTCTAACGTTGTTTTAGTTATAAAAATTTAAAATTCTATATTAGTTTTTGAAAAATTAAATACTTTAAAATTTAAATTAAATTCAAAAAAAACAGCAAAAAAATTCATATCATATTTGTAAAATTGTATAAAAAATAAGAATTTAATCGAAAAATAGTGTATAAACAAACGAATTATTTTGTATTTAGAAACACCTTTACTATCTTTCGCTCTGTTTAAAATAAAAACCTTATACATTTAAAATGTTAGAAGAAAAGAATGATAACCTGCAGGAAGCAGACGGAAAAGTAGAAATCGAAATTAACGATTCTGTACAAGAGAATGCAATTGAAAAATTGGAGCCTGAAACAGTTGCCGAAAATCCAGTTTCTGAAACTGAAAATGAAGTAGAAAATACAACTGAACCAACTGAATCCAACCATCAGACTGCATTAGACGCGATAACAAACTCGAATGCCGAAGAAAGTGAAGATGAAACGCTAAAAGAGCGTCATGATATTCCTATGCAGGATTATGATACTTTCTCTTTGGATGCACTTGTTGATGAGCTTAAAAAACTGATCAATACAGATAAAGTAATGTCTGTAAAAGATCATATCGAAGAAATTAAAAAGTCATTTTTATTACAATACAATCATCTTCTGGAGGAGAAAAAAGAAGAATTTAACGCTTCTAAACAAGATCCTAATGAAGAATTTGAATATCACTCTCCGTTAAAAAATAAATTTGACGAATATTACAATGTTTTCAGAGAAAAAAGAAATGCTCATTTCAAGCATTTACAAACCAATCTAAAAACAAATTTAGAAAACAGGCTTGCGATAGTTGAAGAGCTTAAAGAACTTATTAATCCGCAGGAAAACATCAAAGACACTCTTAAACATTTTAATGATTTAAGAGAAAGATGGAAAAATGCCGGAGCAATCCCAAAAGACAAATACAATCACGTTTGGAATAATTATCATTTTCACGTTGAAAATTTTTACGATTACCTGCATTTAGACCGTGAAGCAAGAGACTTGGATTTTAAATACAATCTTGAGCAAAAGCAAAAAATAATTACTCGTGTCGAAGAATTAGTAAATGAAACTGATATCAGTAAATCATTTAGAGAGCTACAAGATTTACACCGAATCTGGAAAGAAGATATTGGACCAGTTTCTAAAGAACACCGCGATACAATATGGAATAAATTTAGTGAACTAACTAAAAAAATCCATGACAAAAGAGAAGTTTTGTTTGAAAGCCAAAGAGCAAACGAACAAAAAAATCTTGAAGTTAAAAAAGAAATTATTGCCAAAATTGAGGTTTTAGGTACTGAAAAAGTAAACTCCCACTCACAATGGCTAGTACAGATTCAGAAAGTAGAAGCGCTTAGAAATGAGTTTTTTGCTGCCGGAAAAGTACCTTCTGAAGTTAATGAAGAAACATGGGCTGCTTTTAAAACTGCCGTTAGAAACTTTAATTCTTTTAAAAATTCATTTTACAAAGACATTAAAAAGGATCAAAACGACAATTTGAATAAAAAAATGGCTCTTGTTGCAAAAGCCAAAGAATTGCAGGAAAGTACAGATTTTGCTGCCACTACTCCAATCATGAAACAAATTCAGGAAGAGTGGAAACAAATTGGACACGTTCCTAAAAAATATTCAGATAAAATCTGGAAAGAATTCAAAGATGCATGCAATCATTATTTTGATAAATTAAAAGAGCACAAATCAGAAGAAAACGTTGATGAAGTTGCTGCTTTCGATAATAAAAAAGCATACTTAGACATTTTAAGAGCTTACCAATTAACAGGCGATCACAAAACCGATCTTGATGCTATTAAAGCGCATATCGAAATCTGGAAAGGCTACGGAAAAGTTCCTTTTTCAAGACGTCATATCGAAGGAAAATTCAATAAAATATTAGATGCACTTTTTGAAAAATTAAGTTTGAGTAAAAAAGAAACTGAAATGATGCGTTTCTCTAATAGAATCGATTCTTTATCTGACAGTAATGATACTCGTAAATTAGATAATGAAAAGATTTTCTTAATGCGTAAAATTGAAGAAGTTCAAAATGAAATTTTCCAATTAGAGAACAATATTCAGTTTTTTACGAATACAAAAAATGCCAAAAAAGAAAATTCTATCGTTCTTGAAGTACGCAAAAACATCGCTATTCATAAAGAAAGCCTTGAACTTTGGAAAGATAAATTGAAACAATTACGTAACCTGGGTCAGGAATAACGTTTTTAAGTTTCTAGAATAAATAAAAAGGTGTAATGATATATTTCGTTACACCTTTTTTATGTTAAAACGTTTTTTTTTACCGCAAAGAACACAAAGGTTTACGCAAAGTTAGCAAAGCTAAATACACATACAGCTTTGCGAACTTTGTGTTTTCATAACCGCAATGCAAAATAAAACCTTAGCGTTCTTTGCGGTAAAACTCACTCCAACATTTATCTCATTTCAACCTGAAACCTGAAACCTGAAATCTGAAACATAAAAATAAACCCCAAACCTTAACATTGCCAATTCAACTTCATAAAACTATTCTGTAAAATATTTATTATATTTGATAACCACATCATCTTTTGATGATCAATAAGATGAACAAATTCAATTATTAATCCTAATAACGACGAAAAATGAAATTTACAAGAAAAGCAAATGCCAACTGGAAAGGAACCGGTATGGAAGGAACCGGAAAAATCAGTACTCAAAGTACCACATTAGATAATGCACAATTATCATTTAAAACCAGGTTTGCAGACGGAGTTGGAACTAATCCTGAAGAATTGGTTGCTGCAGCGCATTCAGGCTGTTTTACAATGCAATTAAGCTTTTTACTTAATGAAGGCGGCTTTACTGCAGATGATTTAAATACAGAAGCTACAGTAACTTTTGAAGACGGAACAATAACTTTGATACATTTAGACTTAAAAGGCAAAGTTCCTAACATTTCAGCTGAAGAGTTTGAAAAAACAGCAGCAAAAGCAAAAGAAATCTGCCCGATTTCTAAACTTCTAAATACTACGATTACGCTTTCTGTTACTTTACTATAAGTTACTTAAATAAATTATGAGCATAAAAAAAACCATTCACCGCGGTGAATGGTTTTTTTTATTTTATAAAATCCTTTTAGAATTACATTGTAGCTTTTAAAGCTTTTGCTTCAGCAGTCATTTCTAACGCTTTATAAACACCTAATAATGTTTTAGAAACATCTTCGTTTTTAGGATCTAATTCATTTGCTTTTTTAAGGTAAGGAATAACTCCTTTAAAAACATTTTCTCTTTGTGCTTTCAACACATCGTAACGTTTCATATCTTTTGCAGAAGTACCCAATTTATTCATCTCATCAATAATTGGTTTTTCAGCTTCTAATTTCAAAGCTGCCAGGTTAAGATAAGCATTTGCATAGTTTGGATTAATCTCGATAGCTTTCAAATAATATTTCTCAGCATCAGCATTATTCTTCGAATTTGCACTAATAACTCCTAAATTAAATACTAAATCAGCATTGTTTGGTTCTTTTTGCAAAGCTTCACCAACTAATTTTTTGTAAGTTTCAAAATCTTTAGATTCTAAGTATAAGTTAGCTTCTGTAAGAATTAAAGAAGCATCATCCGGATTTGCTTTTCTTGCATCAGCGATAGCTTTTTTAGCATCTTCGCTACGTCCTTTTTGAACTAAAATTAAAGCTAAGTTTTTATAAATTTCACCTCTTTTAGAAGGAATAGCTTCAGTTTTAGGCTTTTCGTGAGTTCCTAATTTTACCGCTAAATCTCTGTCTTTAGCACTATTAAAACCGTCCTCGTTACCTGAAATTTTATTTACAGCAGTATAACTAGTTCCTTTTCCTGAATAGTTTAATTTTTTTAATTCTTCGTACATTGGTAATGCAAGATCAAAATCCTGAGCATTTACTGCTGTTGAAGCTGCGTAATATAAATTGATTGTATCATTTTTATCTAACAAATAAGCATCATACAATTTTTTTGCTCCTTCAGCATGTTTGGTAGCCTGAGAATCTGCAATAGCTGAGTTAATCAGTTTTCCTTTAATCTCAGTGATTGAAGCTGCAGCCTGAGTTGAATATTTCACTTTTCCAGATGCTTTTTCAACGTCGATTAGTTTTTTATAGCTTTCAGCTGCAAGAGACAAGTTTTTACTTTCTTCAACTTTTTTATTTGCTAATTCTAAGTAAGCATTTCCTTTTACAAAATAGTATTGTGCCTGCTCAACATCTTTGGCATTTACAACCAGGTTTTCAGCATCTTTCAAAATAGCAATCGCTCCTTGTGCGTCTCCTCCTTTTAATGCTTTTTCAGCACTTTTTATCTGATCTTTTTGAGCAAAAGTAGCTACTGAAATCAATAATGCTGACGCAAGTATTACATATTTACTTTTCATAGTATTCAATTTGTGGTTTTTAATTTTAATTTTCGTAATTGTTATTTTTATTCTTCAGATTCTTCTTCTTCAGAATCATCTTCATCTTCTACATCTTCTTCAGAATCATCATCCTCATCATCTTCTACAGTTCCGTCATCTTCAAGAACTTCTAAATCCGGTTTTACTCTTTCGATAGCAGATTCAATAACATTTCCATCTTCATCAACAACAACTTCTGCAACATCGTCTTTCATAACTTTTGTTACAGCAGCGATAGAATCTTTACCTTTTAAGTTAATCAATCGAACACCTTGCGTTGCACGACCCATTACACGTAAATCTTCAATTGCCATTCTGATTGTCAATCCGGATTTATTAATGATCATTAAATCATCAGCATCAGTTACGTTGCTAATAGAAATTAATTTTCCAGTTTTTTCTGTGATATTAAGCGTCTTAACACCTTTACCACCACGGTTTGTGATTCTGTAAACATCTTCTCCATCGTCATCAACTAATTTAGTACGTTTACCGTATCCGTTTTCAGTTACAACTAAAATCTGTGTATCGTTTACATTTTCTTTATCAACCGTAACCATACCAATTACTTCATCGGTATCGTCTTTTAAGGTAATTCCGCGAACTCCGGAAGCTGTTCT
The DNA here is from genome assembly GCF_001975985.1 of [Flexibacter] sp. ATCC 35103. Taxonomy (GTDB): domain Bacteria; phylum Bacteroidota; class Bacteroidia; order Flavobacteriales; family Flavobacteriaceae; genus Flavobacterium. Next base: position 623,632 of record NZ_MTQF01000001.1, read on the forward strand.
TCCCATCGGACGCGTTTTGGTTTCTTCAAAACGAACTAATTTACCGGATTTAACAGCCAGGATAATTTGGCTTTCTCCGTTAGTTAATTTTGCTTCAAGTAACTCATCACCTTCTTTAATAGTAATTGCAGCAACACCATTTACCCTTGGTTTAGAATACTTCTCTAAAGATGTTTTCTTAACCTGACCTTGTTTTGTCACCATTACAAGATTATGACTGTTGATATAATCTTTGTCTTTTAAGTCTTGTGTACAAATGAAAGCTTTTACTTTATCATCACTTTCAATGTTTACTAAGTTCTGGATTGCTCTACCTTTTGCAGTTTTGCTTCCTTCAGGAATTTCGTAAACACGCATCCAGAAACATTTTCCTTTTTGCGTAAAGAACATCATATATTGGTGATTGGTTGCAACGAACATATGCTCAAGAAAATCCTGATCTCTTGTTCCTGCGCTTTTTTGACCAACTCCACCTCTATTTTGAGTTTTGTATTCTGTTAAGTTAGTACGTTTGATGTAGCCAGCGTGAGAAATTGTAATTACTACATTTTCATCTGCAATTAAATCTTCGATACTTACATCTCCACCAGAATATTCGATTTGAGAACGACGCTCATCTCCGTATTTGTCACGAATTTCTTCAAGCTCTTCTTTGATTAAGTTTGTTCTTAAATCCACATCTGCCAATAACGCTTTCAAATGCTCGATTAACTTCATTAATTCGTCATATTCAGCTCTTAACTTATCTTGCTCCAGACCTGTTAACTGACGCAAACGCATCTCAACAATTGCACGAGCCTGAATATCTGATAAATTGAATCTTTCGATTAATTTCTCACGAGCTTCTTCAGTATTTTTAGAACCTCTGATGATCGCAATTACTTCATCAATATTATCAGAAGCGATAATTAAACCTTCTAAAATGTGAGCTCTTTCTTCTGCTTTACGCAATTCAAAACGAGTTCTACGAACCACTACATCATGACGGTGCTCGATAAAATAGTGAATCATATCTTTTAGATTCAACATTTGTGGGCGACCTTTTACTAATGCAATATTATTTACACTAAAAGAAGATTGTAATGATGTAAATTTATATAAGGTATTCAAAACTACGTTTGGCGTAGCGTCACGTTTCAGGATATAAACGATACGCATACCATTTCTGTCTGATTCGTCACGAATGTTCGCAATACCTTCAATTTTTTTATCGTTAACTAAATCAGCCGTACGTTTGATCATTTCAGCTTTGTTCACCTGATACGGAATCTCCGTTACGATGATACATTCTCTTCCGTCAACTTCTTCAAAACCAACTTTTGCACGCATTACAATACGTCCTCTACCGGTTTTAAAAGCTTCACGAACTCCTTCATAACCATATATTACACCACCGGTTGGAAAATCGGGAGCTTTAATATGTGTCATTAATTCGTCAACTTCAATATCGTTATTATCAAGGTACGCTAAAGTACCATTGATAACTTCAGTTAAATTGTGTGGAGGCATATTTGTTGCCATACCAACTGCAATACCTGTTGCTCCGTTTACTAATAAAGTAGGAACTCTTGTAGGCATTACTTTTGGCTCATATAATGTATCGTCAAAGTTCAATTGAAAATCAACTGTTTCTTTTTCGATATCTGCCATAATATCTTCAGAGATTTTACGCATTCTGGCCTCAGTATAACGCATCGCTGCAGGACTGTCACCATCAACAGAACCAAAGTTACCCTGACCATCCACTAATAAATAACGCATACTCCATTCCTGAGCCATACGAACCATTGCATCATAAACAGAAGTATCCCCGTGTGGGTGATACTTACCCAGAACCTCTCCTACGATTCTTGCAGACTTTTTGTGGGCAGATCTTGAAGTTACACCTAAATCATACATTCCGTAAAGAACTCTTCGATGCACTGGTTTCAAGCCATCTCTAACATCAGGAAGCGCTCTCGATACAATTACTGACATCGAATAATCGATGTAAGCTGATTTCATTTCATCTTCAATGTTAATAGGAATTAACTTTTCTCCTTCAGACATAAGTTGTTATGTTTAAATAATTATATTAGTTTCAAAGCGTGCCAAGATACGTTTTTTTGGAATTTTTTCAGCTATTTACTTACACTTATTTCAATGATTTATTAACAACTTTATTTTAGCTTTTAGTTAATAAATTAAGCACATTTTAACGCTTTTATTGCTATTTTTTTTGTCTCTTAGCTGTCAGGAGTTCCTTAAGGGTATGGTTTTTGTTTTTCAAACACTAATTCACTAAATTTACAATACCAATTATATATTATGGATGATAATTTTTCACCAAGAGTAAAAGATGTTATTACCTACAGTAAAGAGGAAGCCTTACGTTTGGGCCACGACTTTATTGGTACTGAACATCTAATGCTAGGCATTTTAAGGGATGGAAACGGAAAAGCTATTCATATACTTAATAACCTAGCAGTCGATTTAGATCATTTACGCAGGAAGGTAGAAATACTGAGTCCGGCCAATCAGAGCGTTGAAGTAAATGCCGAAAAGAAAAATCTTCATCTTACGCGTCAGGCGGAAAGAGCACTGAAGACAACTTTCCTTGAAGCTAAAGTATTTCAGAGCTCGTCTATCAGTACGGCGCACTTGCTATTATGTATCTTACGAAACGAAAACGATCCAACAACCAAGCTGTTGAATAAGCTAAAAATAGATTATGACATAGCTAAAGAACAATATTTAAATATGACTCCAAACGAAGAAGAATTCTTAGAAAACTTGCCAAGAAACGAATCGTATAATGATGATTCAGGACAAGATGACAGTCTTAAAGAAAGTAGTTTTAATAATCCAGCCAATAAGTCAAACAAAAAATCCAAGACTCCGGTTTTAGATAATTTTGGGAGAGATTTAACAGAAATGGCCGAGGAAGGAAAACTAGATCCGGTTGTAGGACGCGAGAAAGAAATCGAACGTGTTTCTCAAATTCTAAGCCGTAGAAAAAAGAACAATCCGCTTTTAATTGGAGAGCCTGGAGTTGGTAAATCTGCTATTGCAGAAGGACTTGCACTACGTATTATCCAAAAGAAAGTATCTCGTATTCTTTTCAACAAACGTGTGGTTACACTTGATCTTGCCAGTTTAGTAGCAGGAACAAAATACCGTGGTCAGTTTGAAGAAAGAATGAAAGCCGTAATGAACGAGCTGGAGAAAAATGATGATATCATTCTTTTCATTGACGAAATCCATACTATTGTAGGTGCTGGCGGAGCAACTGGTTCACTTGATGCTTCGAACATGTTCAAACCTGCTTTGGCAAGAGGAGAAATTCAATGTATTGGTGCTACTACTCTTGATGAGTACAGACAATATATCGAGAAAGACGGTGCTCTTGAAAGACGTTTTCAGAAAGTAATTGTAGAACCAACATCTGTTGAGGAAACTATTGCAATTTTGAACAATATTAAAGACAAATACGAAGATCACCACAATGTTACCTATACCCAGGAAGCTATTGAGGCTTGCGTTAAATTAACAAACAGATATATGTCTGAGCGTTTTTTACCGGACAAAGCTATTGATGCTCTTGACGAAGCCGGATCTCGCGTACACATTACTAATATTGATGTTCCTAAACAAATTCTTGATTTAGAGCGTCAGTTAGAAGAAGTTCGTGAAATGAAAAACATGGTAGTCAAAAAACAAAAATACGAAGAGGCTGCCAAACTTCGCGATGATGAAAAACGCATTGAAAAAGATCTTGCTGTTGCACAAGAACAATGGGAAGAAGATTCTAAAAACAACAGAATTGAAGTTACAGAAGACAATGTAGCCGATGTTGTTTCTATGATGACTGGAATTCCTGTAAACAGAATTGCACAAACAGAAAGCAACAAACTGGCTAAATTACCTGAATTGATTCAGAACAAAGTAATTGGCCAAAACGAAGCGGTTCTTAAAATTGCCCGTTCTATTCAGCGTAACAGAGCCGGACTTAAAGATCCTAACAAACCAATTGGTTCGTTTATTTTCTTAGGTCAGACTGGAGTTGGTAAAACTCAATTGGCAAAAGTTCTTGCAAAAGAATTATTCGATTCTGAAGATGCGTTAGTTCGTATTGATATGAGTGAATACATGGAGAAATTTGCTATTTCTCGTTTAGTTGGAGCGCCTCCGGGATACGTAGGATATGAAGAAGGTGGTCAATTGACTGAAAAAGTTCGTAGAAAACCATATTGTGTGGTACTTTTAGACGAGATCGAAAAAGCGCATCCGGATGTGTTTAATATGATGCTTCAGGTTTTAGATGACGGATATTTAACGGATAGTTTAGGTCGCAAAATCGACTTTAAAAATACTATCATTATCATGACATCAAATGTTGGAGCACGTCAGTTAAAAGATTTTGGACAAGGTGTAGGATTCGGAACTGCTGCGAAAGTAGCTCAGGCAGATGAAAACTCTAAAAGCATTATCGAAAACGCATTGAAAAAAACTTTTGCACCAGAATTCTTAAACAGAATTGACGACGTAATCGTATTTAATGCATTAGAAAAAGGCGATATTGATTTGATTATCGAAATTGAGCTTGCTAAACTTTATTCTCGTATTGCAGAGTTAGGATACAAGCTTAATCTTACTGATAAAGCCAAAGCATTTATTGCTGAAAAAGGTTTTGACAGGCAGTTTGGAGCACGACCTCTAAAAAGAGCCATCCAGAAATATGTTGAAGATTTGTTAGCAGAAGAAATCATAACTTCTAAAATACATTCAGGTGATGAAATCTTAATGGATTTAAAAGATGATTCTCAGGAACTTTCAGTAGAAATACACAAAGCTGAAGAACCTACAAATTTGTAAATAATTTAAATTTTATAACAAATATAATTTACCCGTTACGTTTTCATAACATAACGGGTATTTTTTTTAGAAAAATTACTATCTTTAGTAAAAGCAAATAGCTATTTTTGGCTATTAAATTCTATAAAAAACAAATAATAACGTATGCTTCAAAACAAAGTCATTTTAGGTAGCGAAGAATGGTGCTCATTTCCAGAACTAGGAATCCCAACAATAAAAGCTCGTGTGGATTCCGGTGCTAAAACTTCGGCAATGCACGCTATAAACATAGCTCCTTTTATTAAAAATGATGCCAATTGGGTGAAATTTGATATTAATCCAATTCAGAATAATATTAAAACCATCATTCATTGCGAAGCTCCGTTGGTTGACAAAAGAATAGTAAAAAGTTCAAGCGGTTTCAGAGAACATCGTTATGTTATTCAGACCAGTATAAAACTTGGCGATATAAAATGGCCAATAGAAATGACATTGACCAACAGGGATTCAATGGGTTTTCGTATGCTTTTAGGCCGCGAAGCGATGAGCGGACGTGTATTGGTTGATCCGCAGGAAAAATATTTATTAGGACAACCTTCTACTGAAACATTAAAAGAATTATATCAAAATTCAGAAAAAGCGACTTCAGGTTTACGAATTGGACTTTTAGCCAGTAATCCGGAATTGTACAGCAATAAAAGAATCATGGAAGCAGGCGAAATGCGTGGCCATGAAATGCATTTTTTAAACATCAAAGAATGTTACATGAAACTGGACGCTAAAACTCCGGAAATTCATTACCGTGGCGGAAAAATATTAAATCAATTTGATGCTATTATTCCAAGAATTCGACCAAGTATTACTTTTTATGGTTGTGCATTAACACGTCAGTTCGAAGCATTAAAAGTTTTTGTTTTAAACTCAGCTACAGCGATTACACAATCACGTGATAAATTATACTCTTTGCAATTGCTTTTGAATAGCGGAATCGATATACCAACAACAGGATTTGCCAATTCTCCTCTTGATACTGACAACTTGATCAAAATGGTTGGAGGTTCGCCTTTAATTGTAAAATTATTAGAAGGCACACAAGGAAAAGGAGTTGTTCTTGCAGAAACTAAAAAAGCAGCAGAAAGTGTTATCAATGCCTTTAAAAGCTTAAATGCCAATATACTTGTTCAGGAATTCATCAAGGAAGCAAACGGAAAAGATATTCGTTGTTTTGTAATTGATGGTAAAGTGGTTGCTGCCATTCAGCGTGAAGCGATGCCAGGAGAATTCAGGGCAAATATTCACCTTGGAGGAACTGCATCAGTTATCAAAGTAACTGCTGAAGAAAAACGAATTGCTATAAAAGCTGCAAAAGCTATGGACTTAAAAGTAGCAGGAGTTGATATTATTCGTTCTTCAAAAGGACCATTATTACTGGAAGTAAACTCTTCTCCGGGACTTGAAGGAATCGAAGGCGCAACAAATAAAGATATTGCAGGAGAAATGATCAGAGCGATAGAGAAAAATTTCAAAATAGTTCATTAGTTCATTCGAGCTTAATATCCTTTAATTATTTTAGCAGCTTTGTCAGAGTTTAAACTTTGACAAAGCTTTTTTTAATTCAAATTCTAAAAAAATGTTTGTATTTCCTTACTTAGATATTATTTTCAGAAGTGCTGCCGTTTATTTTTTCATGACAATTGCATTGCGCATTTTTGGTAAAAAAGAACTTTCGCAATTGAATACTGCCGATATTATTTTGATTTTATTGATTAGTAATTCTGTTCAAAATGCAATGGTTGGCCCAGACACAAGTCTTTGGGGAGGTTTGGTTGCTGCATTGGTTTTGTTCATTATCAACTTTATCATTAAAAAACTAACTCACAAATACAAAATACTAAACGATTTACTTTTAGATAAACCGGAAATCTTAATTCATGACGGAAAACTTGATTTTGATGCTTTAAGTAAATTAGATATTTCTCACGACGAATTAAAAGAAGCCATGCGCGAACATGGTTTAGAACACTTTACAGATGTCAAACTTTGTATGCTAGAAATCGACGGAACGATTAGTGTAATCTCTGAAGATAAAAAGAATCTTAAGCAAACTAACTACAAACGAAAACACAATCGCAAGAATCTGCAAAAACAATTTTAAAATTAAACGACTAAAAATCAGTTAGTTAATTATTTATATTAAAAAAACTTAGCTACATACTTTGTTATACTATGTATTTTGTTATACATTAGCATTATGAATGAAACTTTTGTAACAAACTGGAAATCACAGGTAAAAAAAGGCACTTTGACTTTTATTATCCTGAATGTACTCAAAAATCACGAGTACTATGGCTATGAGCTTATTGAACAAATAAGAAGACATACCGAAATAGAAATAGCAGAAGGAACATTATATCCTTTAATGAATCGATTAAAAACCGAAGAATTAGTAGATTCTAAATGGGTGGAACAGGAAACCGGAATTCCACGAAAATATTATTCATTAACCGAAGCCGGAATAGAAACTTTAAGTCAGATGAATATTTACTGGGAGAATCTGGAAAAATCAATTAAAAAAATCATTCAATGAGAATAGAAGACATCAAATTCGAACAAAAAGCTTCGCAACGAATTTATAATGATTACATGAAACGTATCAGGAAAGCAACAGTTTCATTATCAAAAATAAATCAGGATGACATTTATATGGAATTTAACAGCCATATTTTTGAAGCGATTCAACAAAAAAACGAGCAGAATGAATTAGATTCTCTTTTAGACATTATAGAAAAACTAGGTTTTCCTGAAGAAGTTTTAAAACCTCTTATTGCTGACAAAAAACTAGAACAGGCAACAAAAACTTTTAATCCTGTTCATGTGTTTAAAGCTTTGATATTAAACTTTACCAATGGCATTTCGTACATCTTTTTCTTTGTTTTATATCTTTTTCTATTTGGTTTCGTCTTCTTGATTTTTGCAAAAATATTTTATCCGTCCCTTGTTGGTCTTTATATGAAAAAAGATTCTTTTTCTGTTTTTGTACTGGGAATAATCAACTCCGAAGATCAAATTAAAAACCAGACTTACGAAGTTCTGGGCAACTGGTTTATCCCGGTAATGTTATTATCAATCGTATTTTTTTATTTTCTTATAACCCTATTACTAAAGTTCAAAAAATCAATCAATCAAAAAACGCTATTATGAAAAAAATTATTACTTGTTTATGCGCTCTTATAGTTACGAGCACTTTCTCACAAACTTTCAATACCAAAAGACTGGACAGTTTATTTGCTTTGCTGGAGAAAAATAATAAATTCATGGGAAGCATTGCTATTGCTGAAAATGGAAAAACAATTTACACCAAATCAATTGGTTTTGATGATATTGCCAGTTCGAAAAAATCCAGTATAAATACAAAATACCGAATTGGTTCTATCTCAAAAACATTTACTGCATCTCTTATTTTTAAAGCTGTCGAGGAGAAAAAAATCGATTTAAACCAAACTATCGACAAATATTTCCCGACTATAAAAAATGCAAAAACCATTACGATTTCCAATTTATTAAATCACCGAAGTGGTATTTATGATTTTACCAGTAATCCGGATTATTTAAAATGGAATACACAACCTCAATCCAGGGCTAAAATGACAGAACGAATAGCCGCAGGAGATGTTGTTTTTGAACCCAATACAAAAGGAAAATACAGTAACTCAAACTATATTTTATTATCTTATATTCTGGAAGATATTTACAAGAAATCGTATGGCGAAATTCTAAACTTGAAAATTATCAAACCTTTAAAATTAAAAAATACTTATTTGGGAGGAAAAATAAATTTAGAAAACAACGAAGCTTATTCTTATACTTTGTCAGGAAAATGGGAAAAAGAAACTGAGACAGATATGTCGATTCCACTTGGAGCCGGAGCAATCGTATCTAATCCTACAGATTTAAACCAATTCATTGAAGGTCTTTTTGCCGGAAAAATTGTTTCAATCGAACATTTAAATGAAATGAAAACTATAAAAGACAAATACGGAATGGGAATTATGGAGCTTCCCTACTTCGAAAGAAAAAGTTACGGTCATAATGGAGCAATCGATGGATTTAGATCTCTTTTGGATTATTTTCCGGAAGAAAAACTAGCATTAGCCATAACTTCAAACGGAGCAATGGGTTACGACAATAATAGTGTTTTATTATGCGCTTTAAGTTCTTATTTTAACAAACCGTTTACAATGCCGGTTTTTACCAGCATTACTGTCACTGCAGAAACTCTTGATCCTTATTTGGGAACTTATGGCAGTGCGCAAATTCCGTTAAAAATAGACATTACTAAAAAAGACAACATATTAGTCGCACAAGCAACCGGACAACCTTCTTTTCCTCTTGAGGCAACTGCCGCCAACATTTTTAAATTTGATGCCGCAGGAATTATTTTAGAATTTAATCCTGATAAAAAAGAAATGATCTTAAAACAAGGCGGAAAAGAATTTACATTTAATAAACAATAAACAGAAAATTTAAATGATAAAAAAAGCTGGTTTCTAAATATAGAACCAGCTTTTTTTATTTCTAAAGACGAACACATTCTTGTTTTAGGAATCTGTTTTAATCTTCTTAATCGTTTTATTATTTAAACCAAAAGGCTTTAATCTATGATTGAGATTTGCTAAAATATAATCTTGTTCTACAGGGAATTTTTCAGCTATAACTTTGTAATGCTTTAAAAGTTTTTTATCTTCTACTCCATTTAATGCCTGCAAAGTGGTATGAATTACTCTATTCGAACTATCATTAAGACCCGCAATAAAAGTATCCATATAATCACTTTTATTTTTCAATCCTCCCAACGAATAAAAAGCACTAATCCTGATACTTTCGTTTTCATTGCTCACAAACGGAACAATAATTTTACCATAATCAAGATTCATTTCTTTTAATAAATAAGTACAAAAAAGAAAAGTCTCATCGTCATTAATATTTTTAATATTTGATTTTATGGTATCCAGCCAATCTAAACTTTTATCTTTTGCATACCAGAATACTAATTGAAAAACATCTAATAAGCTTTTGTTTGCAAAATCCACCAAATAAGAATACGCTCTGTTATAATCAAATTTTACAAGAACCTGAAGTATTTTTTTCTGAATCTCATCAGAACTTAATTTATATTGTTCTTCTAAAACATCAAGATCACCTGACTCAATTGTTTCTTTTTTTAAGATTCCGGTCAGGCATTCCATTTTCGTTTCATAATCATCCGAAGAAAAATATACTTCCAAAATATAACTTACACTTCCTCCCAACGTGTATTGAAACAAATCTGGTTTATCTGTTATTTCATTTTCAGGGATAATTTCATCAAGCCATCTTTCGTACCAATCTAAAAAATTTGATTCAAAAGCAAAAAAAGGCTTTTGCCTGTCAAGATCCACATTAACAATTTTTCCTTTAAATTTACCATTTAAAACAAGCGCAGAACAATACGAACAACCTTGTGAACCAATTGGTAATAATCCTGAAAATATTTTACCTAACTCAATATTAAAATCTTCATTAGAGATATCCTCATCTTCTTCGATATTTTTATTTAAATCATCCCAAAATTCATTGGTCATATCCGGAAAAATTTTACAATCTTCCCTTAAATATACTTTGGTATTTTCATCGATAAACTCATCTGTGTTTTTTCCAAGAGGATAAATTCCATATGAAGGTCCTGCGGCAGAATCTGCATATGAAATACCTCCATTACCAATATGAAGTAAAAAAGCTTTATAACTCTCCGGAAGCTTTATATCATATTCATTTTCAAAACTTAAAATTTGGTTTGGAGTTACGGTATCTCCTAAAATATATTTATGGCTTTCAGCACCAAATACTTTTAAATTTTTATCTGTATTTTTTGCAATAAGCAACTTACTTTTAATTCTCTCTATTTGATTTAATTCATTCATTATAATTGTAAATCTTCCTTTAATATCCCGTAAATGTAAATACATTATATTTTTAAAACAATTAAAGATATCAAACAAAAAAGCCAGTTTCAAATAAAGAAACTGGCTTTTTTTATATGTTTAAAATATGATTTTTTACCTCTCACATTTTACAAAAATCATTTAACTATCCTATAAATATGCTTAAAATATAGTAAACCAAACCAGCTAATATAGCCGAAATAGGAATTGTCAATATCCAGGCCCAAATTAAGCTCACGGTAACTCCCCAACGAACGGCAGAAACACGTTTTGTCAATCCAACCCCAATGATAGAACCTGTAATGGTGTGTGTTGTACTTACCGGAATTTTTAAATGTTCAGTAAAATAAAGCGTTAAAGCTCCAGCAGTTTCAGCAGCAACACCTTCAAACGAAGTTACTTTTGTGATTTTAGAACCCATTGTTTTTACAATTTTCCATCCACCACTTAAAGTTCCCGCAGCAATTGCAGAATAACACGCTAACGGAATCCATCCCGGCATTACTCCTTTTATTCCTAAATCATCATTTGGCAATACAACATCTAACCACGAATCCATATGAACACCCGGATTTGTATTGATATAAACTGCTACAGCAGCAGCGATAATCCCCATTACTTTTTGCGAATCATTTCCTCCGTGTCCTAAACTAAAAGCAGCAGAAGAAAGTAATTGCATTTTTTTCAAAGCAGCATCTGCCTGATGTAAGTTTAAACTACTAAAGATCAAACAAAATGCACTTACTGTTAAAATAATAAAAGCAACTAAAAACCATTTAATATTGTGCGGATCGAAAGCTACACTCCAAAAATGAGAAGCGAATCTAGGCTTTTCAATATCAGCATAAGGAACCATTAAACTGCTAACCAACCAAACGGTAGCAATCATTAAAGCCACTGTAAATATCTTAGGACCAATAACTTTACGAGAAGCATTTAGCAACCAGATCGATATTAAATAAGAAGCAAGCGCTCCTAATAAGGGTGCCAGAACAATAAACGCAATAATAATAAGAACTCCTGAAGGCATTCCGCCATCTTTTCCTGCCTTATACCAGCTTACGATTTGATACCAATAATGCGTAGTTCCATCTGCGTCTACATAACCTGAAAAACCATGTACAGCAATAGCATGAGCAACTGCAGCTCCGGCAAAACCACCAATTAAGGTATGAGATGAACTTGAAGGAATTCCTAACCACCAAGTCAATAAATTCCAACAAATTGCTGCAATAACACCGGCAAGGATAACAACAAGATTAATCTCCATGGTGTGCGCTGTTTTTGCGACAGTATCTGCAACACCAAATCCGAAAACCCAATAAGCCAAAAAGTTAAAAAATGCTGCCCAAAGAACCGCCTGAAAAGGCGTTAAAACCTTTGTAGCAACAACTGTTGCAATAGCATTTGCCGCATCATGAAAACCGTTGATGTAATCAAAAATTAAGGCTAATACTATAATAATTATAAGTAGCGTCATAAATTATAACTTCAGAATGAAATAAATTGAATTTAAGAATGTTTTACAGAAATAGATTCCAGTATATTCGCAACGCTCTTACATTTATCTGTTGCTGATTCTAAAACAGACAATACTTCTTTATATTTAATAATATTTTTAGCATCTGTTTCGTTTTCAAAAATTTCAAAAACTGCTTTGTTATAAACGTTATCTGACTTGTTTTCCAGTTTATTGATTCTGGCGCAAGCATCTTTTATGACTTTGAAATTCTTTAAATTTCTTAATTCTTTTACGGCACTATCAATGTTTTGACAAGCTTCAAGATTAATTTCTGTCATCTTTCTGATTGATTTTGTAATCTTATCAACCTGATACAATCTCATTCTGCTTGCTGCTCCGTGCAAATAATCTGCTACGTTATCAATAGAAGTAATTAATGTATGAATATCCTCTCTATCAAACGGAGTAATAAAGTTTCTACTCAATTCCAGATTGGTTTGACGCGTAATGTCTTCTCCTTTTTGCTCTAATTCATCAATTCTTTGAAAAAGGACTTCTCTTTCTTTTAATGGAAGATTTACAGCTTCGTGTAAATTAGAAGCTAATTCAATTAAATTGCTTGAAGCTTCTTCAAAAAGTGGAAAGAATTTTTTGTCTTTCGGCACTAAAAATTGGAAAATACTGTTTATTGACATTTTTATATTTTTGATAGTGCAAAATTACTTCATTAATACTTTACAATGTTAAGCCATTGTTAACAAATCGTTTTCAATTTGGAAACTGTCCAGGAATTCCACAGTCTTTTTAATGTCGTAATGTAAGATTCTATCTTCCTTTACAAGAGGAACTACCTCCCTGTAACTGCTTAAAAACATCTCTATAAAATCACTTGATTTCAATGGTTCTCTATAAGCAATTGCCTGTGAAGCATTCAACAATTCAATTGCCAGAATACGCTCTAAATTCTCTAAAACACGCAATGCTTTTGTTGCTCCGTTTGCTCCCATACTTACGTGATCTTCCTGCCCGTTACTTGACACAATACTATCTACGCTTGACGGAGTTGCCAATTGCTTGTTTTGACTTGCAATACTTGCTGCAGTATATTGCGGAATCATAAATCCTGAATTTAATCCCGGATTATCTACTAAAAATGCCGGAAGATTACGCAATCCGGAAATTAACTGATAAGTTCTTCTTTCAGAAATACTTCCTAACTCTGCCAATGCTATTGCCATAAAATCTAAAGCTAAAGCCAAAGGCTGACCGTGAAAATTTCCTCCGGAGATTATCTGATCTGCTTCTATAAATATATTTGGATTATCAGTTACTGAGTTAATTTCGGTTTTAAATACTTTTCGAACATAATCGATTGCATCTTTTGAAGCTCCGTGAACCTGCGGCATACAACGGAAAGAATACGGATCTTGTACGTGTTTTTTCTCCTGAGCAATAATTTCGCTTCCTTCAAGAAATTCATTAATACGTTGTGCCGTAACAATTTGCCCTTTATGCGGACGTATATAATGTATCAATTCATTAAATGGTTCGCTTCTTCCGTCAAAACCTTCAAGCGAAATCGTCCCGATTAAATCAGCCAGATACGAATATTTATACGCTTTTATTAAAATATAAGCTCCGTAAGCACTCATAAATTGTGTTCCGTTTAATAATGCCAAGCCTTCTTTTGACTGTAAAACAATTGGTTCCCAACCAAAATGTTTCAAAACTTCGGCTGAAGCCACTTTTTTACCTTCAAATAAAACTTCACCTTCTCCTAATAAAGGCAAAGATAAATGTGCTAATGGTGCTAAATCTCCTGAAGCTCCTAAAGAACCCTGCGTATAAATAACAGGTAAAATATCATTGTTGTAAAAATCAACCAAACGATTTACAGTTTGCAACTGAATTCCCGAATGTCCGTAACTTAAAGATTGAATTTTAAGCAAAAGCATCAATTTCACAATTTCGGCAGGAACTTCTTCTCCGGTTCCGCATGCATGTGATTTTACCAGATTTTCCTGAAGCTGAGATAAATTTTCATTCGATATTTTTACATTACAAAGTGATCCAAATCCCGTATTGATACCATAAATAGGTTCAGAATGTGAAGCCATTTTTTTATCTAAATAATCACGGCACTTCTGAACATTAACTTTAGCTTCTTCTGATAATTCAAGCGTTTTTTGATTTACTATAATTTCTTGTAGCGCTTCTAAATTTAAGGTTTCAGTACTTATGTAATGGATTTCTCTCATGATGTTTGTATTTTAAGAGACCAAAATTCAACAAATCAATATTAAAAAGCAACATTTGTTCATAATAATTAAAATTTAGCCATTTTGGCTTCCTCTCCGTTACTTATTCCATAATCCTTATCAGGCAAAAAATCAGCTTATTATTTGTAAAAAATGAATATTAAATTTTATTGTAAAAACCAAAACATTTTTCCTACTTAACATATAGGATAAAATCTGTTATTTTTAATCGCTTTTACCATCAATCAAGGCTTTATTGAATTTAGTCATTTCATGAAACAGCCTTAAATATATGAATAAGTCAGATTTAGAGTTTTAATTTTAACAAATACTCAATATTAATTTTCTTATATTTAAAATATTAAAATATTCGTAAAAAGGTCTTTAGGTTTTTTAGCTTTTATAAAAAACTGTACTTTTGAAAAATCAAAATGAAAAGTAACAGCGCAAAATATCAATCTTCAATGACAGCTCAAACCAGAGTTGCAATTGCTGCTGCAACAATTTCTACTACTACAACAACTACTACCCCTTAGGGGTATACATTTTACATATAAATCCTGGTTATCTATACTTTTTTCTTTAAAAGAAGAGAGTTATTGGATACATAAAAAACATTCACAAAGAAAAAAAATAGTCGCAGTTTTCAGTTTCAGTTCACAGTTGATAACGTTTGAACCTTTGTTACTCAAAATCTTTGCACCTTATTAAAAAACACAAAAATGAAAGTATTAAAATTTGGCGGAACTTCGGTTGCCAATGCTCAAAATATAAAACTCGTTCTCGACATTATAAGCCAGAATTCTAAACAAGATAAACTAGTAGTAGTTGTGTCCGCTTTAAGCAAAGTCACTGATTTATTGCAGTTGGCAGCAGCAAAAGCAGCGGCAAACGATGAAAGCTTTAGAGATATCGTTGCCGAAATCGAGAAAAAACACCTCGATACCTTAAAAGATTTAATTCCGGTAAGCGAACAAAGCAGTTTGTTAAGTCACGTAAAAAGAATTATCAATCACTTAGAAACTTTATTGGATGGTTGCTTTTTATTAGGCGAATTATCTCCAAGAACCGCTGATACAATTTTAAGTTTTGGCGAATTACTTTCCTCTTATATCATAGCGCAGGCTTATAAACAGGTTGATAATAATGTTTCTTATAAAGACAGTCGCGAATTAATAAAAACCAATAACAATTTTGGTAAAGCAGTTGTAAACTTTGAAGTTTCGAATAATTTGATTCAGGAATACTTTGCAGAGAATCAATCAAAAATTAATATTTTACCAGGATTTATAGCCTTAACTCTTGACGGAATTACCACTACTTTAGGTCGTGGAGGATCTGATTATACTGCAGCAATAATTGCAGGAGCGCTGGATGCGGAACAACTTGAAATCTGGACTGACGTAAACGGAATGTTTACTGCAAACCCTAAAATTGTAAAACAAGCGCAGCCTATTGCAACAATTTCGTATCAGGAAGCGATGGAATTATCGCATTTTGGAGCAAAAGTGTTGTATCCGCCAACGATTCAACCCGTTTTAAGAAAAAATATTCCAATTTTAATCAAAAATACTTTTGAACCGGAAGCTGAAGGAACTTTAATTTCCAGTCAGGTTTCATCTACAGATACTGTCGTAAAAGGAATCAGCCATATCGATAATATTTCGTTAGTAACGCTCGAAGGTCCCGGAATGATTGGAGTTGCCGGTTCGTCAAGACGTTTGTTTGAAGTATTGTCTCAGGAAAAAATCAATGTTATTTTTATTACTCAGGCTTCTTCTGAGCATTCGATTTGTATCGGAATTTTAAATTCTGACGCTGAAAATGCCGAAGCTGCGATCAACAAAGCTTTTGAAGTAGAGATTTTACAAAACAAAATCGATCCGTGTATTGTCGAAAAAGACCTTTGCATAATTGCTTTGGTTGGTGAAAACATGAAAAATCACCAGGGTTTAAGCGGAAGAATGTTTAGTACTTTGGGTAAAAACAACGTAAATATCCGTGCTATTGCGCAAGGAGCTTCTGAACGTAATATTTCGACTGTAATAAACGAAAGAGACGTTAAAAAAGCATTGAATACATTGCACGAAAACTTCTTTGAAGAAAACACCAAACAGCTGAATTTATTTGTAATGGGAGTTGGAAATGTGGGCGAAAAATTCATCGAACAAATTCACAATCAAAGAAAGTTTTTAAAAGAAAATCTAAAAATTAATGTTCGTGTAATTGCTTTGTCAAACTCAAGAAAAATGCTTTTTGATGAAGACGGAATTTCACTAAAAGACTGGCAATCGGCTTTAGACAAAGGCGAACACGCGATTCCAACAGAATTTATCGCACGCGCCAGAGAACTGAACTTACGTAACAGTATTTTTGTTGATATTACAGCAAATGCAAGCGTTTCTGAAATGTATGAGAAGTTCTTAAAAGAAAGTATTGCCGTTGTAACTTGTAATAAAATTGCCTGTTCATCTGCTTACGATAATTATAAAAAACTTAAAAGTTTATCTCGTCAATACAACGCTCCGTTTTTATTTGAAACGAATGTTGGTGCGGGATTACCTATTATAGATACGGTAAAAAACTTAATTGCTTCTGGCGATAAAGTGCATAAAATTCAGGCGGTTTTATCAGGAAGTTTAAACTTCATTTTCAACAATTTTGATAAGAATAATTCTTTTCATGATGTTGTAAAAGAAGCCGGAGTTCAGGGATTCACAGAACCGGACCCGAAAATTGACTTAAGCGGAATCGACGTTGCGCGTAAAATCTTAATCTTAATTCGCGAAAGCGGTTACGAAATGGATATTGATGCCATCGCAAACGAATCGTTTTTACCAGCGGATTGTTTAGAAACCACTAATAACGAAGACTTTTTTGCATCTTTAATCAAACACGCCGCTCATTTTGAAGGAATTTATGAAGAAGCATTAGCCAAAGATTCAAGATTGAAATACGTTGCTCAATTCGAAAACGGAAAAGCAAGCGTAGGCCTTCAATTCATTGCAAAAGATCATCCTTTCTATAACTTAGAAGGAAAAGACAATATCGTACTTTTCTACACAGATCGTTACGTAGATCAGCCGTTATTGATCAAAGGCGCAGGCGCCGGAGCAGCCGTAACCGCTTCAGGAATTTTTGCGGATGTAATTAGAATTGGAAATAATTAAAAAAAGGTACAAAGGCTCAAAGGTGCAAAGGGACAAAGTTAAAAACCTTTGAACCTATGAACCTTTCTCGCTTAGAACCTTAAAAT
Source organism: [Flexibacter] sp. ATCC 35103 (assembly GCF_001975985.1). Classification (GTDB taxonomy): domain Bacteria; phylum Bacteroidota; class Bacteroidia; order Flavobacteriales; family Flavobacteriaceae; genus Flavobacterium. The sequence continues at coordinate 641,422 of NZ_MTQF01000001.1, forward strand.
AAAAAATATCGAGCAGCAAAGCCTTTGTTCCTTTGAACCTTTGTCACTCTGAACCTATAACAAAAATGACACAAATAAAACTATTTTGCCCGGCTACAATTGCGAATCTTTCGTGCGGATTTGACGTACTTGGACTTTGCTTAGACAATGCGGGTGATGAAATGATTGTTCGAAAAACAGATCAAAAAGGAGTTCGTATTACTAAAATTGTGGGTGCCGATTTACCTTTAGAAACCGAGAAAAACGTTTCGGGTGTTGCGGCTTTAGCGATGTTAGAAGCTTATGAAAGAGATTTTGAATCGATAAATTTTGGGTTTGAAATCGAAATCTACAAAAATATCAAAGCCGGAAGCGGAATTGGAAGCAGCGCTGCAAGTTCTGCCGGAGCCGTTTTTGGGATCAATGAATTATTAGGACAACCTTATTCCCGTAAAGATTTAGTACAATTTGCCATGCAAGGCGAAAAATTAGCCAGCGGAAACGCTCATGCTGACAACGTTGCTCCCGCCCTTTTGGGTGGTTTTACGTTGGTAAGAAGTTATGCTCCGCTTGACATTATCAGGATTGATAGTCCGGAGGAATTATTTGCAACGGTGGTTCATCCTCAAATTGAGTTGAAAACATCTGATGCGCGTTCGGTATTAAAACAAACCGTTTCCCTAAAAAGTGCCATCATGCAATGGGGAAATGTGGGCGGATTAATCGCAGGTTTATACACCAAAGATTATGATTTGATAGGAAGATCGCTTCATGACGAAATCGTTGAACCTCTAAGAAGCGTTTTGATTCCGGGTTTTGATTTAATCAAAAAAACGGCTCTTGAAAATGGCGCTTTAGGTTCCGGAATTTCAGGTTCAGGTCCGTCGATTTTTGCTTTAAGCAGAGGAAAAAATACCGCAGACCAAATCGCAAAAGCGATGAGCGATGTTTACGAAAATATGAATTTGCCGTATGAAATTCACGTTTCGAAAATTAATCCGGATGGCGTAAGAATTTTGTAACACTAATTTCACGAATTTACACAAATTGGCTTGTGGAATAAATCGAAAAAAAGAATTAATTAAACGAATTTACAAGTCGCAATTGTCAGACTGAGCGAAGTCGAAGTCCCGCATAGTATGGCAAATAAAATTTGTCATTTCGACCGGAGGGAGAAATCACACTCGTAAATCGACAAAGATTGGCGACTTTCTGTGCGGCATTTCTAGTGCGATTTCTCCCTCTGGTCGAAATGACAAAAAAGCCGAATAATAATAATAATAATAATAATAGACATCACCACAAAGCCTTGCGATCTCTGCGTTTTCAAAAGAAACAATTTCCTTGCGCGCTCTGCGGTTAAATAAAAACAAACTATTGGAATTTAAAAAATTGAAAAATGATTACAGAAAAGTCTATTCTCTATACTCTATTCTCTTTTTTCTAAAATTTAAAATCTAAAGTCTAAAATCTAAAATAAACCATGAAATACTACAGTTTAAACCATAATGCACCAGAAGTTTCGTTTAAAGAAGCTGTGATACAAGGATTAGCGAGTGATAAAGGATTGTATTTCCCTCAGACTATTACGCCTTTAAATCCTGCATTTTTTAACGTAATCGAAAATCTAAGCCACAACGATATTGCATTTGATGTGATTCAGCAATTTGTAGGCGATGAAATTCCAGAAGAAAATTTAAGAGAAATTATCGCCGAAACTCTAAGCTTTGATTTTCCGGTGGTAGAAGTCGAAAAAGGGATTTATTCACTTGAATTATTTCACGGACCTACAATGGCTTTTAAAGATGTTGGCGCGCGATTTATGTCACGTTGTCTGGCGTATTTTAATAAAGACAAAAAAGACAGTAAAAATATCGTTTTGGTAGCGACTTCGGGAGATACTGGCGGAGCTGTTGCAAGCGGATTTCTTGGCGTCGACGGTGTTGATGTTGTGATTTTATATCCATCAGGAAAAGTGAGCGATATTCAGGAAAAACAATTGACGACATTAGGAAAAAACATAAAAGCACTTGAAGTTGACGGTGTTTTTGATGATTGCCAGGATATGGTAAAAAAAGCGTTTCTGGACGAGACTTTAGCGCATAAAAACCTCACATCGGCAAATTCTATTAATATTGCGCGTTGGTTGCCACAAATGTTCTATTTCTTCTTTGCTTACAAAGCTCTTAAAAGCCAAAATAAACCGTTGATTTTCTCTTGTCCAAGCGGAAACTTCGGGAATATCTGCGCCGGAATTATGGCAAAGAAATTAGGTTTGCCAATTGAACATTTCGTTGCTTCTACAAACGTAAATGATACGGTACCAAGATTTTTAGAAAACGGAAAATACGACCCAAAACCTTCTAAAGCCACAATCTCAAACGCCATGGACGTTGGAAACCCAAGTAACTTTATTAGGATTCAGGAATTGTACAACAATGATTTAAAGGCTTTCGAAAAAGACTTCTCTTCGTACAGTTATACTGATGAAGAAACACTGGAAGCTCTAAAAAATATTTATAACACAAACGGTTATATTGCAGAACCTCACGGCGCTGTTGGTTATTTAGGTTTGAAAAAAGAATTACAAAAACACGAAAATGCGATTGGTGTTTTCTTAGAAACGGCGCATCCTATTAAATTTCTTGATGTAGTTGAACCTGCTTTAGGAATTACACTTCCGATTCCAGAACAAATTGAAAGTGTTATTAATGAGGAGAAAGTTAGTGTGAAGATTTCTAGTTATAAGGAATTGAAGAGTTTCTTGGGCTAAACAATTTGTTTTATAAAAATTTAAAGTCACCGATTAAACAAATTACTTTGTATAATCGGTGCTTTTATAATTAAATTCCCCTCATTTTATAAATCATAATATTTTATTCTATCTGTTTTATTTTATAGTTCAATTGCATTAAAATCACAAAACAAACAATTATGCCTCTATTTAAAAACGACATAACGGATTATCTTAAAATGCATGAAATAAATTTTGAATATATTTCACATCTTCAAGATAAGACAATAACTTTTAAATGCCCTATTTGCAATATACGATTTTGTAATAAATGGAATAGCTTTAAAAAGAAGAGCAACTACAATTGTGAAAATTGTAAAAAAATTGCTGATTTTAATAATCTAAATTTAGGAACATTAATTAAACTCTATTCATTAGAAGGAACAGATGGTCGAACCAGGCCACATATCGATTTTAATTGTTTCAAATTAAATCATTTGAATGAAAAAGTTCGTTTGGAAAATCTATTTTCAAGAAAAGTTTGTCCAAAATGTAATTATGCGGTTATTACATGGACTCAAGATGAAATAATCAAATTAATATTTGATCACAAATATGAATTAATTGAAGAACTCATCCCTTCAACAAATGCAAATACTACAATCATAATACAAGATAAAAGCAATTATTATTACATTACAACTCCACACCAATTAAATCAAAACATAAAGAACAATATTCATTTAAGTCCATTTACACCAAACAAGTTTAAAGCTGAAAATATTAAAAATTGGATAAAACTAAACAAACCGGAATATATTATCTTAAATGATGATACAACACTTTTAAAATCAAAAGCAAATACAAAACTAAGATTTAAATATATTGGAGATCAAATTCCATTAGATATAGATCCTGAATTTGAATGTATGTTTAGTAAATTTAAATCTGGTCAGGTGCATCCATATTTTAGTGAAAGAAGCAGTGGAGAAAGATCTATCAAAAAAACATTGGAAGATTTAAAAATTAACTTTCAGTATCAATATCCTATTTATTATAAGAACCAAAATTTTAAATTTGACTTTGCAATTTTAAATGGAAAAAAAGAGCCTACTTATTTTATTGAATATCATGGTAAACAACATTTTAGACCTGTAGATTATTTTGGTGGAGAAAATACATTTATAAAACAACAAAAAAGTGATTCTTTAAAAAAAGAATATGCAAATTCAATTAAAGTTAAGTTTATAGAAATCAAAAAAGAAACATTAAATGAATTTCATACAATATTAGAAAATGAAGGTATACTACTAATTAAAATCGAAATTCTCCCCTGATATAAATTCAAAAACCACTTGGGATGCTCTCGATAGCAAGGGAAAGTTTTTTTAACTTATAATAATGATTAAAACAAAAAGGATATCTTGACTTTAGATATCCCTTTGTTTTAATAATTATTCCAAAGTCAAATCTTCTTTATCAACCGAAAAAATATCCATTAAATAATTTTCAATACTTGGAGCAAGGATTTTATAAAGCGGTAACTTTTCTTTAGGTATGTCGTTTTCTGAAATACTTAAAAAATGTATTACTGCTACTGGTACATTTAAAACTTCGCTAAGTTTTTCTAGTGTCTCTGATTGAGGCTTAAAAGTACCACTAATAATCTGTGATAACGCAGTAGGGCTTTTGCCAATTAATTTAGCAACTTCTACTTGTTTCATATTTCGTCTTTTGATTAAAAGTTTAATTACTTTACCTATTTCCATAATAAAATTATTTTCATTGAAACATGGATGCAATAGCTACACCTGTAGTTATTACGTCCAATAATTTAAACGCTATCTGAAGCTTTTCTTCCTTTGTTTTTGCTTTTGGAATTTCTTCTTTTAACAATATTAACAATTCTCTTGTAACATCATTCATCTCAACATTTAATAGAGCATTATCTATTTGAGATATAATCTCTTCATTACTATTTTTCATTTCTTTAATATTTTAATTTAAAAATCTAAAATATTAAGGTCTAGAAAACCATTCAAACCTTAATTCGCCTAAGCTGCTAAAGAAAATGAATGATATTCGTCATCTAAGTTTTTGAAATGAAAACTATTTATTTTTCTAAAAAAATCTCTTTTATTTAATGCACACTTTTTAAAACAATTGGATATAGAAATTATTATCTTGTTTAAGATTTTTAATTCAAAAACAGTGCGATTAATTGTCTCCTCTAATTCTTCAATTCTCGTGAAATGAGTCCAAAGTAAATCCTCTAAACCAATAGTATATTTGAAATCGAAATCACCATTTATAATATAGTTCTTCAGATTTTCTAAACTCTGTTTACGCTGTGAATAGTCACGGTCTACTACCTCTCTTGTAGATCTATAAATACTATCATAAATATCATTATAACAAACACTTCCGTTTATAATTCTTTCAACTTCATTACTTATTTCATCCTTGAGAATACGACTTTTTGCTACATCATATTCGGCAAAAGATTGCAAGGTTTCATAATGTTCTAAATTTTTAAAACTTTTATAAAATTTAAAATTATCAAATTCACTCTTTCTTGATTTTGGAACAAAATGATCCACATCCCAAGACTTTGATACCCCTAATTCCTTATATTTTGGAGTAAGTGGTAAATAAAATGAAGAATTAATCTTCTCGAAATATTTTTGTGAACGAACAAACTCTTGTAATTCATTCCAACTATTAGACATTCCGCTACTATTGACTGACGGAGAAAGTTTTAATGATTTTTCATTAATATTAAAATCGATAACTGTAGCCAAATTTTGCCATTTAGAAAACAAGTTATTTGATTCCTCAATTTTTGAACTTATTGAATTGTATTTCTTACATTCTACAGAGGTTTTACTAAATTGAGATTGAATTTTTATTGTATTAGAAAATTTCTCAGCTACTTTTAATTGAGCAGTAAGTCCAGAAGAGAAATTGATAATATTTTTAAATAAATTATTCATGCAGCAAATTTAAGTCAAACTTAAATAAAAAACAAATTTATTTAAGTTTATTTGTTTTAAGTAAAAAAAAAAACATCCAAATGTGAATATAACATTTAATAACGCGAGCGTCCCGGTCGTAAATACAAAGAAATTCAAAAACCAATTAGAACGGGCACGAGCGAGACGCTCATTATAGCAATAGAATACAAAAAAAAGAGACCTCAGCAAAGGTCTCTTCTCAATTTAATATATTTTCAAAAAAATTATTTCTTATCAAGTAATTTTTCCAAATACTCAACTTTATCTTTTTCAGCTTGCACCAAACGTTCGTAAAGTTCAACTACTTTATCTAAAGGATTAAAAGTACAATTGAAATTACCTGTCGTAGTCGAAAGCGTACCATTATCTTGAATGGTATTTCCAATAATATTAAAAACCGCTTCTTCCGAAAAGCTCTTAATTGCTTCAGCAGATACTCCAAGAACTTTTGCTATCTCAATTAATCTTTGTTCTTCTACAGTTTCGCTGTTTTCAATAGCCGAAATAGTCTGCTGACTTATTCCTAAAGCTTGTGCCAGTGCTTCCTGTTTCATATCTTTAAGCTCTCTGATACGGCTTATATTTCTGCCGATATGTTTTGGTTTTATTGCTGTACTCATAATTCAAAGATATTTAAAATTCTCAAACGAAAATTAGTTTAGGTAAAAAACAAACCCTTTTTGTAAGATACTCTTTTCATAATTTATATAAATTGACAAATTCAGCTTTATCCCAAAACACAAAAGATTAGGCTAAAGCTATTTTCTAATGTAATTTTACATTTTACAATTTACATTTTTCAAAAATATATGATTACAAAAGCAACATTACAAGACATTCCATCATTAACAACCTTAATAAACTCTGCATATAGAGGAGAAACTTCTAAAAAAGGCTGGACTACAGAAGCGCATTTATTAGAAGGAAAAAGAACCACCGAAGATGAATTAAAGGAAATCATTTTAGACTCTAAAAATACATTTCTGAAATTTACAGACGACGACAAAATTATTGGATCGGTTTTATTGGTCGAGAAAGAGCATCAATTATATGTGGGAATGTTAACGGTTTCTCCTGAATTACAAAATGCTGGAATCGGGAAAAAGATGTTGGCAGAAGCTGAAACTCATGCCAAAACTTTAGGATTGTTTACGCTTAGTATGACGGTTGTTTCGGTTCGTTCAGAACTTATTGCCTGGTACAAGCGTCACGGTTATGTGGAGACTGGCGAAAGAGAACCTTTTCCTTCAAGCGATATTCATATTAATATTTCTGATAAGCCTTTGGAATTTATCTTTTTAGAGAAGAAGATTTAAGCTTTTTTTTCAACCATATAAGTGATATAAGTTCATTTAAAAGCAGAAGTGAAAATGCATCAGGAAATTTGAAGTTATATTAAAATATTGAGTAAATGAACATAAGTCTTTTCACTAAAAAAAATACTACAGCCTCTATTTGGAGCGGCGGATTGACTTATGAATATATGATCTTTCCGGAAACAGCAAATTACATTGATAGAGATTTTCTATTTAGAATCAGCAGCGCTACAATAGAGAAAGTGCCTTCAGAATTTACCAAATTTATGGGTTATTATCGATATTTGGTTATGCTTGATAACAGCTTAGATATTGAGGTAAACAAAGAAAAAAAGATATATAAGAAATACGAAATCATGGAATTTAGTTCTAATGATGATGTGACTTCTTATACAAAAGGCATTGATTTTAATTGGATGGTTTCTGAAAAAATATCCCATCACAAACTGAAAATAGCCAATAGCAACCAGAATTGTAATGCTCAAATAATAATTTTATTCTCTATTGATACAACAGCTATTAAAATTAATGAGAAACCGTACAATCTAAAACGGTATGATTTATTAGTCATTGAAAATCCGGAAAAGAAAAATATAATGCTTGATTTGTCTAATAAATGTCTCTTTGGACTATTAGATTTTTAATCTACGCGAAGATTCGCTAAGTTTTTTTAATCTCGCAAAGTCGCAGAGTCGCAAAGAAAAATAAAACTTTGCGCCTTGGCGACTTTGCGAGATTGTTTAAATACTAAGTTTTAGACGCACGTTCTTTTAATCTTCGATAAAAATTCGTGCGAAACTCCAAGATAGGAAGATAAATTTCTGTTATTGATTTTATCCGCTTTTTGCGGGTGTTTCTCAATAAACTCCAGATATCTTTGTTTAGAAGTTTTGTTTAACACATCTATAAGTCTCTGTTGAATAGCAATGTTTGCTTTCTCGACCATGATGATGTGAAACTGGATTAACTTGGGTACTTGTTCAAATAATAATGTTTTGTTTGTTTTGCTTATTACCAGGATTTCGCTGTCTTCAATTGCCTTTATATTGTAGGTTGTTGGCTTTTGATGATAGAAACTTTCGAGGTCACACATCCATTCGTTTTCAAACGAAAAGAAAATTACACTTTCGGTGCCGTTATCATTCAAAATGTAGGTTTTGAAAGCACCTTTTAAAATAAAGCCTTCATAAGAACTGTTTGAATCCTGAATTTGCAGGTATTCATTTTTTTTGAGTTTGATAAACTCGGCTTTTTCAACAACAAATTTCCATTCTTTATCTGTTAACGGAATTTTGCGTTCAATACTTGATCTGAGGGTGTTGTACATGTGTTTTTACTTTTATTCTTACTCGGGGGCGTAAGTTTTGAATTAATTAAAAAATAATGTAATCGATTACGTAAAAGTACCCTTTTTATGCGTTTTTGTAAATTAACAACTGTTAAAAAAAGACTTTTAATCAATTTATTTTCAAATTATTGAACTTGTTCAACTTTTTAAAGTTTTTTTATAGTCAGTTTTGCACTGTTAAATTAATATAAACCCCCAATTTATTATTATGAAAATTAAATCAACACTTTCAATGTTCCTACTAACATTGATTTTAGGTTTTACAGCGTGTAACACCGAAGAAGTTGCTTCGTCAAACAACGAAAATGCTATTACTGAAACAACTACACCAACTTCTGGTAGTTCAACAGCAAAAATTGGAAACTGTTCTGAAGTTCCGGGATGGGCTTCACAAAACGGAAGTGTAACCGGTGGAGGATCTGCTGCTGAAACAACTGTTACTACTTACGCTCAGTTGAAATCTGCAATCGAAAGCAGTTCTGTAAAAGTTATCAAAGTTAGCGGTACTATTACTGTTACTACAAGATTATCATTGCAAGACCAGACTGGTAAAACTATTTATGGTGCAAATGGCGCTAAATTAGTTTCGACTAACCAAACGAAAGATGCGTCTGGTATTATCAACATCAAAAGATGTAAAAACTTAATCATCAGAAATCTTATTTTTGAAGGACCTGGTGCTTATGACACTGACGGATGGGATAATGCAATCTTAGACGAATGTACAAATGTATGGGTGGATCACTGCGAATTTAGAGATGGTGTTGATGGAAACTTTGACATTAAAAACAAATCTGATTATATCTCAGTTACTTATTCTAAATTTCATTATCTAAAACCGCCAAAAGCAGGAGGTTCTGGAGGATCAGACGATCATAGATATTCTAACTTAATTGGTTCAAGCGATGGTGCAACTGCAGATCGCGGAAAATTAAGAATTACTTTTGCTCGTTGCTGGTGGGCTCCCGGATGTAAGGAAAGAATGCCAAGAGTACGTTTTGGAAAAGTGCATTTAGTAAACAATTTCTTTAACAGTACAGTTAGCAACAAATGTATTGCTGCTGGTTTTGAAGCTGATCTTCGTGTTGAAGCAAACGTTTTTGAAGGTGTAAAAACACCAATCGATTTAATGACAGGTTATACAGCGGTAACTGCTGTTGATAACATTTTTACAAATACAACAGGAAACCAGGCAGGAAGCAAAACTGCTTTTACTCCTCCTTATTCAATTGTAAAACTTAGTAATACTGCTGTGAAAGCTGATGTTTCGGCTAATGCCGGAGCTACTTTAGGTGGTAATATTTGCGGATCATTTTAATGAATGACGAGCAGAAAAAAAACATGAGTTAGTTTAGTTTTTTTTTATTTAACCATATAAGTTATATAAGAAAATTTAAGTCATTGGGCTTATGATTTCTTAAATTACTTATATGGTTGTTTTTTTATTGGTGATTTTTTTGCCATAAAGACACAAAGACGCTAATTTTTTTACATATGTTAGACGCACTGCTGTGCGTCTCTACGGAAAAAACCTTTGTTGCTTTGAACCTTTCTTACTTTGCCCCTATTTTAAAGAACTAATTCTTCAAACAATCTTTGAATCGTTTTTTCTAAATCCTGAGATAATCCTGAATGTGGTCTGGAAGTTTGAATCGCCGAACTTCGAATCGCGGTTAACCAGCGAAAACGTTCGGGAATATCCATTTCGCCAATTGGTCCTCCATCTTTTGCCCCTTTTACAATTTTTTCTAGTGCGGTGATATTGCAATGCAATTGTTCTAGATCAAAATCGTTTGATAATGCCTCGATTTTAGCATCGTTTATGTGGTATAATACTTTTATAAATTTGGCTTTTTTGCAAAATAAAATGATTCCGATATTCAGGAATTCTTCGCGCTCTACTCTTGGTACCACACGAATTACGGCATACTCATATAAGTGACTATCTTGCATTTTGCGCTTGGTTTACAAAGATTTCTGAATTGTTTAATCTTGTTTGCAAAAACTGTAAATATACATTTCGCAATGCTTCGGGCGTTTCATCGGTATCTTCCCATTGCAGCCATTCGAGCGGAATAGTATTTACAATTTCTTCCAGAATTTCTGGTGTTAAAAGTGCTTTATATTCGGCATCGACTTCTTTTAATAATGAGGCTTGTGGCAATAAAACGTGATCTTTTATCAATGCAAAAGGACTTTTGGAGTGTTGCTCCCAATTGTTCCATGAATGGTGAAAATACAAACACGCACCATGATCTATAAGCCACAATTCTTTATGCCAAATCAACATATTGGTATTTCTAAAAGTACGATCTACATTGGTAATATAGGCATCTAACCATACAATTTGCGAAGCTAGTTTGGCATCTACTGTTGTAACTACCGGATCAAAAGTAATAGCGCCGGATAAAAAATGCAGTGCTAAGTTTAATCCCTGACTTCCTTGCAGTAAATCCTGAATTTCTTCGTCGGCTTCGCTTCTTCCAAAGGCTTCATCGAGATTGGCAAAAACCAATTCCGGTAATTGTAGCTTTAGAGCTTTGGCTATTTGTCCGCCAACTAATTCGGCTATCAGGGCTTTTACGCCGTGACCGGCTCCTTTGAATTTTAATACATATTTAAAATCGTCGTCGGCTTCTGCCAAAGCGGGTAAAGAACCGCCTTCGCGCAAAGGTGTTATGTAACGCGTAACGTTTACGGTTCTAAGATCGAAATTGTTTTTCATAAGCAGTATTTACTGGAATACAAACTTACTAATTTAGATTGTTAGATTTTTAGACTTGCTTAGACTTCTTAGATTTTTGTTTTTTTACCGCAAAGGGTGCTGAGGATGATTTTTCTTTAAGGTTAATTGTTGTGAAGGGATTGTAGAAAAGTACGCGGATGAAACGGGTTCGCTAAAGCGAAGACGCAGATTAACGCGGATTTTTATTTTAGTTTGTGTTTTAGCTTTTAGTTTGTGTTTTTTTGTCACCCTGAGCGATCCCGATCCCGAAGCTTCGGGACGGGAGAAGGGCGCGCCTATTGGAACGTGGGCTTCGACTCCGCTCAGCCTGACATTTGATGGTCGATAAAATTATAAAGCTTTCTTTGTCATCCCGAGGAACGAATCACACTAGAAACTCAACAAAGATTCGCAAATTTCTATACGGAGCTTCTAGTGTGATTTCTCCTTTCGTCGAAATGACAAAAAAATTCCTCGAAATGACAAAAAAACCTTGTAAACTTAGCATATAAACAAACTGCGTTAACCTGAAACAAAGAAAACATGAAACCTGAAACAATTATCTAATTATCTAATTGTCACATTTTCTAATTCAAGAAACGCTTTTCCCAGATTCTCAGTAATATCTGACGCTATAAACGATTGATAACCTGTTTTAGGCAAGGCAATATCAGCGGTTAATCCGTGGATGTAGACACCAAGTTTTGCGGCATATTTAGGTTCATAACCTTGCGCGAGGAAACTGGTGATGATTCCGGTTAGGGTATCGCCGCTTCCTGCGGTGGCTAAGGCAGCATTTCCTGTGGTGTTTTCGTAGATTTCGGTTTTATTGATGATGTAAGTTGGTGCGCCTTTCATGACGATTATTACTTTGTATTTTTCGGAAAAAGCGGTTGTTTTTTGAAATTTTTCAGATTCTGAATTCCATTTGCCTATTAAGCGTTCGAGTTCTTTAGGATGTGGAGTTAAGATGGTATTTTCAGGAACTAATTCAAGCCAGGATTGATTTTGGGATAAAATATTCAGAGCATCTGCATCAAGAACTAAAGGTGCTTTGTTTACTCTTAAAAATTCGAATACCGCTTTTTGTGTGCCTAACTCCTGCCCTATTCCGGGACCAATTGCGATTGCTTGTGGAATTATTGGAAAATGAATATTGGTTATGAAATTATTATTTTCATCTGTAATAACCATCACTTCGGGAATTGAGATTTGAAGGATTTGGTATCCGCATTTTGGTGTAAAAGTGGTTACGAGTCCGCAGCCAGATTTTAGGCAGGATTTTGATGCCAGAACTGCTGCTCCTATTTTGCCATAACTTCCGGCAATAATCACGGCGTGTCCCTGAAGTCCTTTGTGTGTATGAGGATTTATGGGTTTATAGAATTTTAAAATTTCTTGTTTGGTGATTAAAAGAGGATCTTTCATTTGGTTTATTTTATTTTAAATTTTTAATCACTTTGTTTTTTAGGCTGATGCTTTTTGACGCGGATGAAACGGATTTACTTTGTAAAAACGTGGATAAAAACGGATTTTTTAATTGGCTTATTTTATTAATTTTTTAATCACTTCTGTATTTTGGTCTGATATTTTTTTGACGCGGATGAAACGGATTTACTTTGTAAAAACGCGGATAAAAACGGATTTTTTAATTGACTAATATCTGTCTGTTTTATCTTAATTGTATTAATTATAAAATTTAGGTTATTAAAGTTACTAAAAAAATTGAAGAAGAAAGTGTTTCTAGTTATCTTAAATTCCTAGCCCTGATAGGAGCGATATCCTTTTTGTTTTTTCTTTAAAAACAAAAAGATATAGCGGATAGCAGGAAATAGCTCCTAATCATTGCGAAATTTATAATTTAGACTATCATTTTTAGATATTTTTTGAATAAATTTGCGACACAATTTTATAAAACAACACAATGAAAAATACTGCGCTTACGCACATACATGAGAGTTTGGGAGCGAAAATGCTTCCGTTTGCGGGTTATAACATGCCTATTACTTATGAGGGAATTAACGCTGAACACGAAACGGTTCGTACTGGTGTGGGCGTTTTTGACGTTTCGCATATGGGCGAATTTTTGTTGACAGGTCCAAATGCTTTGGCTTTGATCCAGAAAGTGACTTCGAATGATGCGTCGACTTTGACAATTGGAAGAGCGCAATATTCTTGTTTGCCAAACAATGATGGCGGAATCGTAGATGATTTGATTGTTTATAAAATGAAAGATGAGCAGTATTTACTGGTTGTAAATGCTTCGAATATTGAAAAAGACTGGAACTGGATTTCTCTTCAAAATGATATGGGAGTTGAGATGAAAAACCTTTCTGATGATTATTCTTTATTGGCAATTCAGGGGCCAAAAGCGGTTGAAGCTATGCAGGCTTTATCGTCTATAGATTTATCTGCAATTCCTTACTATCATTTTGAGGTAGCGGATTTTGCAGGAATCGAGCATGTTATTATTTCTGCTACCGGTTATACGGGTTCTGGCGGATTTGAAATTTATTGCAAAAATAGTGAGGTAGAACAGGTTTGGAATAAAGTTTTTGAGGCTGGTGCAGCTTTCGGAATTAAACCTATTGGTCTTGCGGCACGTGATACTTTGCGTCTTGAAATGGGATTTTGTTTGTACGGAAACGATATTAATGATAATACTTCTCCTCTTGAAGCTGGATTGGGATGGATCACAAAATTTACTAAAGATTTTACTAATTCTGAAGGTTTGAAAAAACAAAAAGAAGAAGGTGTTACTAAAAAATTAGTGGCTTTTGAAATGCAGGAACGTGCGGTGCCAAGACATGATTATGAAATTGTTGATGCAAATGGCGGTATTATTGGCGTTGTAACTTCTGGAACAATGTCGCCTTCTATGAATAAAGGTATTGGTTTAGGATATGTTACGGTAGATAATAGTGCTGTTGACAGTGATATTTTTATCAGAATCAGAAAAAATGATGTTCCGGCTAAAGTGGTTAAATTACCGTTTTATAAGAAATAATTTAAAGACATAAAATATTTTAAAAAATGCGTTGCTTAAATAAGTAACGCATTTTTTTTGCAACAAAAATTCATTTATAAATTCCTTATACTAAGCAGCTGATATTTTTTTTAATATGTAAAAATTCTTACCAAATTAATTCATTTATGTGTAAGATTTTTTAGAAAAAATATAACTTTAAATCAAAAAATTAAACGTAATTTTAATCTAAACGAAGATTTTCGATTCTATGAAAAAAATATTATTAGTATTATTGTTGGTTACGAACGTTCTATTTAGTCAAAATAGTAACTCGACATGCGAAATACTAAACAAAATAAATGCAGTTATTCAGGAAGAACATATTAGACCAAAACCGGTGGACGATAGTTTATCGGTTTTTGTTTTTGACAATTTAATTAATGAGTTAGATCCATCAAGAAATATATTATTTAAATCAGAATATACAGAACTGGTTGATAAATATCGTACTAATCTGGATGATCTCATCCTGAGTAATGATTGTAGTTTTTTAGCTGATATTACCGCAAAATATAGAAATGGCCTTTTGAGAACTAAAGCCGTTCTGGAAAAAATTCAAAAAGAACCAATTGATTATAATAAAAAAGATACGATTAGGTTTTATAAAAAATCCTTTGCTTTTTATCTTAAAAAAGAAGACCTGGAGAAAGTATGGTCTAAGAAAATACGCTATCAGATTCTGGACGAAATTGCCGAAACAAGTGACAATCTTGATTCGCTTAAAGCTAATTTTAATTCGATTGAATTAAAGTCTAAGAATTTAATTGTATCAAATGAAATCTGCCGAATAAATACTCTTTTAGAAACTAATACCAAACAAGAAGAAAAGCTCTATAATTTTTTCTGTACTTATTTTGATCCGCATACGGCTTATTTTAGTGATGATTCTAAAACAAGTTTCGTGGCTTCATTATCAAAAGAACATTTGTCTCTGGGAATGACTGTGAACCTGAATGAAAAAAATGAAATTATTATAGCCGAAATTGATCCAAATGGTCCTGCGTATCAAACAGGGCAAATTAAAAAGGGAGATCAGATTCTTTCGATATCCAATCAAAAAGAGACATTGCAGGTTTCATGTGCTTCATTAGAATCTATTTCGATAATGATTTTATCAGAATCTAATAAAAGTATTACGCTTACTCTTAAACGAAATTCAGGCAAAAGCTTCGATGTTTATATCGAAAAGCAGGTCATGAAAGATGAAGATAATTCTGTTTTTAGTTTCATTATTGGTAAAGACAGCAAAATTGGGTACATAAAAATTCCGAGTTTCTACGCTGATTTAGACGGAAACAGCCGTAAAGGTTGTGCTGATGATGTCGCACGTGAGGTCATGAAACTAGAAAGAGATAATATAAAAGGTCTTGTAATTGACCTAATCGATAATGGTGGCGGATCTATGGAAGAAGCCATAAAACTTGCCGGAATGTTTATTGATTATGGTCCGCTTTCTATTGTTGTAGATAATAAACAAGCTAAATCGATTATCAATGATCCGTACAGAGGTTTGATATACAAAGGTCCAATTGTAATTTTGGTGAATAGTAATACAGCATCTGCAAGTGAATTTTTCTCTTCTATACTCCAAGATTATAATCGCGCATTATTATTAGGCAGCAATACGTTGGGAAAAGCAACAATGCAAACTATTCTTTCGCTGGATGAAACTAAAAACACCGATTTTTTAAAAATTACGATTAATAAATTCTACAGGGTCACCGGTAAAAGCCACCAATATATTGGCGTAAAACCAGATGTAATTCTTCCTGAATTTTATGAAGGTGTGTATCAAAAAGAAAGTGATTTTCCTACTGCTATTAAAAATGACAGTATTGAACCACTGCAAAAATTTAAACCTTATGTAAAGAGGGCTTTGATCGATAAACTGGCTAAAAACAGCTCTGTAAGACTTGCTGATAATTACTTTTTTAACAATATAAAAAAGATCAATCTAAAAATAGACCAGCTTGTAAATACGCCAAAAGCGGAGATTCCGATGACATTGGATGCTATTTTCAAACAGAAAAAAATTGTAAATTCTCTTTGGACAGAAATCAACACCTTTAATGATGAAAACAATCCGTTAGATGTTTATAATTCTACTGTAAATCAGTTTTTATTAGGTGCTTATCCTAATGATAAAACGATAAACCAATACCAGATAGACAATCTAAAAACAAATCCGTACCTGAATGAAGCGGTGAATGTTATAAATGAGTTTAATGCGATGAAATAGTTTTTTTGTTTCAGGTTTCAGGTTTCAGGTTTCAGGTTTCAGGTTTCAGGTTTCAGGTTTCAATAAAAAGTTCAATTCATAACGAATTGAACTTTTTATTTTATCGATTTTCTAATCTCTCCAAAAAAACCTGAAACCTGAAACTTGAAACAAATAAAAAAAGAGTAGAATTGATTTTGCAAAAATAAGGAATAACCGTATTTTTGCATCTCAAAACTAAAAATTAGAAATGGGAAGAGCGTTCGAATTTAGAAAAGGAAGAAAAATGAAACGTTGGTCAGCAATGGCCAAAACATTTACCCGAATTGGTAAAGATATCGTTATGGCTGTTAAAGAAGGTGGTCCTAACCCAGATGCCAATTCTAGATTAAGAGCTGTAATACAAAATGCAAAAGCCGCTAACATGCCTAAGGACAATGTAGAGCGCGCGATAAAAAATGCAAGTAATAAAGATACTGCCAACTATAAAGAGATTTTGTTTGAAGGATATGCTCCTCACGGAATTGCTATTTTGATCGAAACAGCATCTGACAACAATAATAGAACGGTAGCAAATATTCGAAGCTATTTTAATAAATGTAACGGAACAATGGGAACTCAGGGTTCTGTTGAGTTTATGTTTGATCATACGTGTAATTTTAGAATTGCAAAAGGAAATCTGGATCCGGAAGAATTAGAACTTGAACTAATTGATTTTGGTGCCGAAGAGGTTTTTGAAGACGAAGACGGAATCTTAATCTATGCTCCTTTTGGAAGTTTTGGTGCTTTGCAAAAAGAACTTGAAAACAGAGGCCTTGAAATTTTATCTTCAGGTTTTGAGCGCATTCCGCAAATTACCAAGGAACTAAACGAAGCTCAAATTGCTGACGTTGAAAAATTAATCGAAAAAATTGAAGAAGATGATGACGTAATGAACGTTTATCATACGATGCAGGAAGCATAAAATTTCTTTTTATATTAATATCAAAAGCTCTGATTTTTTCAGGGCTTTTTTTTTGAGGAAATGTGGAAAACCGTAAAGAATAGAAATATAGATTCTTTATGTTTGGCAAAAAATTAATAAAATTAACAATTAAGACTAATTGGTTTTTAAAAATTACTTATTTCAATTTTAAATAAGCATTTTCTTACATAAAATAATAACTACAGAAAGTTATAGAAAATTTTATATCAATTATTTTCTTATTAAGAATTATATAATTTAGCTCAGCTTAAATTATATGTTCATTCAGTTATATAGTTAATATATTATATTTTTTTTATCAAATCAAACCTACTATAAATTGAAAAAAATTACTCCGAAGTTTCCCTCTTTCATATTAAGTTTAGTTTTATTACTTATAAGTTTTACTAGTTTCTCTAATACTACTCTGGATACGATTAGTAATACTAAAAAAAATAATCTCATAATTACTAAAGGTTCTCAAAAAGGATTAAGCACTTTTTCTCATTATCCGCAAAATGAAGAAAATCAATTTACGGAATCTTATATTAAAAAAAACTTTCCTGTTGCAGATCCAACGAATAAAGATTTGAACAAAGCAATGGAGCTTTTCAAGTCAATTGATATTAATAACAGTATTATAGATTTTTTAGAACCAAAAAATCTTGCAAGCTTACCTATAGGAGTAAAAAAAAATATTAATGGTGTACAATACATGTTGGGTATTAGTAATGCCAAATTTACACCTGAGTATACTGAACTAACAGCATTTATAAGAATAATACTTCCTCAAATAGATGCTACAGGTAAACAAAAAGAATTATTTTTTGGTGCAAATAATATTAAACTTTCTCATAAAGGAGGTTTAATGGGTGATAGTAATTTAGTACTATTAGGTGATGTTGCGATACCTATATTGGGAAAACAATCACTATTGATTTTAAAAGGTGGCATGAATATGTCCACCGGCAAAATCGAAAATAAAACCTATGTAACAATCGATTGTAGTGGATTTAAAGAACTTGGAATAGCAGCAGATGTTCAATTTTCACAAAACATTATAAAACCTGTAGATGAAAACAATAAAGTAATCCCGGAAAAGTTTGTAATGGGATCTTTTCAGACTAGTGCTTCTAACTGGAATGACATTTTAATAGAACTTTCTTTGCCTAAATTTCAAATTAGTTCATTTAACGGATTAATTTTTGAAGTCAAAAATGCTAAAATTGATTTAAGCGATGTTAGAAATCCTGATAAAATAAATTGGCCAGTAAATTACCAAACAGATTATTTGGTTCCTGGCAACGAACAATTATGGAGAGGTTTATATGCTGGTTCTGTCGATATAACTTTACCTGAAGAATTTCAAATAAAGGAAAACACGAAAAGAATCACTTTTTCTGCAAAGGATTTACTAATTGACGGAATGGGAGTTTCGGGTACTTTTTCTGGAAATAACATCTTAGATTTAAACGAAGGTAGTGCTAGCGGATGGTCATTTTCTGTTAGCAATATTAATTTAGGTTTTAAAGCTAATACCTTAGTTTCAGGTGGTTTTGGAGGATCAATCGTATTGCCAATTTCTGATCCGGATAAAAAATGTAAGGATGGAGCTAATATTGCACTTGCTTACACTGCCAGCATTAATCCTATAGATCATGAATATCTTTTAAGAGCCGATGTAAATAAAAATCTTTGCTTTCCGGTTTTTAAAGCAACTGCAAATATTGAAAAAGGTTCATATATTGAATTGAAGGTCAAAAATGGAAATTTTTTACCTAAAGCATTATTAAATGGAAATCTTACTATAGCTGCTGGTATTGTAGAACAGAGCGAAGTTGAATCAGAAAAAGATGCTAATGCTCCAAAAACCACTTTCATGTATGAAAATGGTGCAACTTCAGGAGCACTTTATGATATGAAGAACGTCACATCTGATACGGATAATAAAGAAACTCCGAAAACAGAAACTGATGACACAAAAAAAACGATACTTTTTGATGGAATTATATTTCAAAATTTACAATTACAAACTGTAACTCCTATTATTAAAGCTGATTATTTTGGTTACAAAAATAATTTTGATGAAGGTCCTAAATCTTCAAAAGTTGCAAATTTCCCAATTACCATTCATGAAATTGCATTAATTGCAGATGATAATTCTGCAGCCCTAAGAGTAGATTTGTCTATTAATTTAATGCAGGATCAATTTAATGGAAGAACAAAATTTGATCTTGTTGGAAGGTTTAATGAAAAAAGCGGGATTCAAAAATGGAAATTTGATTACGTAAAATTTCAAAGAATAGATTTGGCAGCTGATATTGGAGGGGCCAAATTTGAAGGAAGTATTACCATAATGGATAACGATCCTATATATGGTAAAGGCTTTAAAGGAAATTTGAAAGCAGAATTTAAAGGAGGAATAATTGTAGAAGCAAATGCAATTTTTGGAAAAATGACAACTTTCAGGTATTGGTATGTAGATGCCATGGTTGATGGTCTAAATATTCCTTGTAGTGCTTTTGTTATCAAAGGTTTTGGTGGTGGTGCATACTACAATATGAAAAAAGAAGGCTTTAGTTCTTCTTTTACAGCATCTGGTGTTCAATATGTTCCAGATGAAGAGTCATCATTAGGAATAAAAGCCATGATTCATTTTGCTAATGCCGCAAGTCCAAATGCTTTTTGGGGAGGTGCAGGATTTGAAATTGCCTTTAATGATCACGGAGGTATAAATAGAATAAGTATTTACGGTGAAGGACATGTGATGCAAGAATTTGGCTTTAAAGCTCCTCTAAGTTCTTTAAAAAAGAATCTTCAGCAAGTAAGCTTAAAAGAAGGTACTTATTCTAAGGAAGCTTTAGACAAATTAAAAGAAAGTAATTTAATTGAAGCTTCAAAAGAAGTCTACCCGGACAGAGTATCCGGTCAAGCAGGACTTAATGCATATGCTGCAATAGAATATGATTTTAGATCTAAGACATTACACGGATCATTTGATTTATATGTAGATGTTGCAGGCGGCATTATAAAAGGAAGATCCTCAAAAAATAGAGCTGGATGGGCAGTACTGCATTTTGCCCCGGACAAATGGTATGTACGAATGGGAACTCCTACTGATAGATTAGGCCTTAAGATGACTATTGGACCTGTGGAGGTTGAAGCTGGAGGATATTTTATGGTTGGAGACGATATTCCTACCAGTCCGCCGCCTCCTGATATTGTAGCGCAAATTCTTGGTTTAGATGTTGCGCAATTAGATTATATGCGAGATGAGAATAGTGTTGCATCAGGAAAAGGTTTTGCTTTTGGTTCAGATTTTAGTATAAAAACCGGAGATATGACTTTTCTACTTTTCTATGCAAATTTTCAAGCAGGATTTGGATTTGATATAATGGTAAAAGATTATGGAGAAGCTCAATGTAAAGGATCCGGACAGATTGGTATTGATGGTTGGTATGCTAATGGTCAATCTTATGCATATCTTCAAGGAGAATTAGGAATTAAGATTAAAATTTTTTCTATAAAAAAGAAAATCACCATTATAAAAGGTGGAGGAGCTGTTCTCTTACAAGCCAAATTACCTAATCCAGTATGGATTAGGGGATATTTAGGTGGATATTTTAATTTATTAGGAGGCGCAGTCAAAGGTAGTTTTAGATTTAAATTAGAATTTGGTAAACAATGCGAATTCGTTAATGATACCCCATTAGGCGGTATGAAAACTATTGCTGATATAACTCCGGCAGATGGAACGAAAGACGTGAGTGTATTTGTATTATCTCAAGTTGGATTTAATATGCCTATTGAAAAAAACTTTAATATTGAAGATGATAAAGGGGTTAAAACTTATAAATTGAAACTTGAAGAGTATACAATTAAAAAAGATGGAGTACCAATTGTAGCTGAAATATCATGGAATCAGACTAAAGATTTAGCAAGTTTTACATCTCATGACATATTACCTCCAAGTTCTAATCTAACACTAACGGTAAAAGTAAGTTTCTTAGAATATGTAAACGGATCATGGAAAGCCGTATATGACGATGGACAATTAGCAGTAGAAACCGAAACTAGAAACTTTACTACAGGTCTTGCTCCTAACAATATTCCAGTGAGTAATATTGCTTATTCTTATCCGGTATTCGATCAAAAGTATGTATACCAAAACGAATCAAAGCAGGCATATG
The DNA here is from genome assembly GCF_001975985.1 of [Flexibacter] sp. ATCC 35103. Taxonomy (GTDB): domain Bacteria; phylum Bacteroidota; class Bacteroidia; order Flavobacteriales; family Flavobacteriaceae; genus Flavobacterium. Next base: position 662,938 of record NZ_MTQF01000001.1, read on the forward strand.
TTGCTTTAAAAGTGGGACAACCTTATTTATTTGATTTAAAAGATGGACAATCTCAAAAAGCATATTATAAGACAGGTGATAATATAAGTACAGGATCTATAAGTTATGATAGTGCTCGCAAAAAAGTTAGCGTTAGCCTGCCTTCCCTTCAAACCCTAAAGCAATATAATATTTCTTTGATGACTCTGGAAGCAAAAAATGATGCCAATAGTAATCTAACAGAAAATTTCGAAAATCAGGATTTAGGTACAGATTCAAATTTAGAAGTTAAAAGCAATAAATTAACCGAAACAATTACTGGTGGTCAAGGTATTGAGCTATTGCAATATAATTTCAACACTAGTCAATACAATACTTTTCAGGAAAAAATGGCAGCTAAAAAAGCAAGGAAAATACATATAGAAATCATAGAGCCAGATGTTCATGCGATTTATTCAGAAAATGTACCAACAGAACCTTTTGATGAAATCGAAATAGTAGGTAATTCGAAAACTATGAATATACCATTAATAAATGCCGAAGCAATATTAGATGATAGTTACTATATAAATGATATATATCCATTGGTTTATAAAGGATATCCGTTAGAAGCTGATTTAATATTAAACAGAGATCTAAACATATTAGGAAATCCACCTGTAAAAGGAATTGAGCTTCTTACAATGTACCTTTCTGAATTAACATATAATCCGAAAAGTGCTTATTTACGGGAGAGACTCCCTTATCGTTATAATCAACCTTTTTATTACAAAGAAGATTTTGTAAAGATTCAATATAAGGTAATCAATAAATATTTGAATACACAAAATCAAAGCATGATCAATAAATATAATTATATCATTCGTGGAGTATTTCCTATGATAAAAGATGGTGCCTACAATATGAAGTTAAACTACGTTCTCCCAGGTGGACAATCAGGAACTAGTTCTATTTTCACATTCAATAAAACAAATTAACATGAAGTCTAGATTTTTAATTCTACTTTCTTTTATTATAATTAGTAAAAGTTATGCGCAAGAAAAAAAGAGTGCAGAAGATAATACCATAAACGATATAAAAACGGAAATACAAGTCATAGCCAGAGTACAAAAAGACAAAATTTTATTACGCTGGGCTGTTACAAATGCTATGGCCTGGAAAAAATTAAATACTTACGGATATTCATTAGAGAGGTACACTATAATAAAGGATAATAAAACTTTAGCAAATCCTGAAAAAGTAATTTTAGCTAAAGTTATTAAACCTGAACCCGCAGAAGCTTGGGAGACATTAATAGAGAGTAATGACAATGCTGCAATAGTTGCACAGGCAATTTATGGGGAAGACTTTTCAGTTACCGGAACAGATAAATTAGAAAATATTGTCAACCTTTCTGAAGAAAATGAACAAAGATTTACGTTTGCCTTATTTACTGTCGACAAAGATTTTGAAATTGCTAAAAAAGCGGGATTAGGATTTGAAGATACAACTGCAAAACTCAATGAAAAATATGCTTATAGAATTTCTTCAAATGTACCTCAAAATGAAATAAATATTGAATATGGCGGAGTATTTACTGGCTTAAAAGAATATCAACCTTTACCAAAGCCAATGGATTTTACAGCATATTTTACCGATAATAGTACAATGCTAAGCTGGAACTTTAAAATTTTATCTCATTCTTATGGCAGCTATTATGTAGAGCGATCAACAGATAAAAAAAATTTTCAACGACTAACAGATAAACCATATACCAATTTAAATCAACAGAACACTAATAACAACCAAATTTTTTATGTAGATTCTATAACCAATAATAAACCTTACAGTTATAGAATTCAAGGTATATCATCGTTTGGAGAATTAGGTCCTTACTCAGAAATTATTACCGGAAAAGGTAAATCTATACTAAAATTTGTGCCACATCTTACTGTTAAAGATTTTAAAGATGAGAATACTGTTACTTTATCTTGGGAATTCCCTGAAGAAGCAAATGGAGAAATATCAGGATTCGAACTTAATCGTTCTGATAATGATGATGAAAAATATACTACAGTAATAAAAAACATACCCGCCAAAAACCGTTCTGTAACATATAATAAACTTTCTGCAACAAACTACTTTACCATTACAGCTATAGGAAAACAAGGAAATAACAGAGCTTCTTTTCCTATGCTTGTGCAACCAGTTGACTCTATTCCTCCATCTAAACCTTTAGGTTTAAAAGGAGTTATTGATAGTTTAGGAATTGTTAAAATTACTTGGGATCGTAACAAAGAAAAAGACTTAATGGGATATCGTATTTATAAAGGACATACTGCAGAAGAAGAATTTAGTCAAATAACTGTAAGTCCTCATGAGTTAAATAATTACGAAGATAAAGTAATTATAAAAAGTTTAAATAGCAAGGTATATTATAAAATTATTGCTGTTGATACTCATTATAATATGTCTCCATCCTCAGATATACTAATTGTAAAGAAACCAGATGTTGTTCCTCCAACCTCGCCAGTTTTTACTAAATACGAAATAAAAGATGGCATTATTTTTTTAGAATGGATTAATAGTCAAAGTGAAGATTTGGCTTCTCATCAATTATATCGTAAAGAAAACGACCAGGAAAAATGGCAATTAATTTTTAATGATGCAACTAAACTAGAAACTTATCAAGATAAAAAAACAATAGAAGGTTCAACGTACAGATATGCCATTTTTGCGAAAGATGAAAGTGGTTTAACTTCTAATGCATCTCCTGAACTAGCTATATTTATACCTAAATACACTGTAAAACCAGCAGTAAAAGGATTTTATGCGCAAGCAAATATTGCAAAAAACGCCATAGAATTATCCTGGGATTATAAAGAATCCGATGTGGATAATTTTGAAATTTACAAGGCAACAAATCAGGAATCACTGCAATTAATACAAGTGGTAAAAGCAGAATCAAGAAAACTATCAGATCCAACACTTACTATAAATACAACTTATAAATATGGAATAAGAGCTGTATTTAAAGATGGAAGAATTTCTAAAATGGATTTTTACACAGTTAAATTTTAAAAATGAGACTAGAAATATAAATAGTATTAAAAAAACCTAAAAAACAATTTACAAACCAATTTACAATACAAATATCTAACGATGAAATCATACTGCTCCAGATAAAATAATTGTATTAATAAATAAATCGATGAAGAAAAAACTACTATTTTTTATATTTTTTTTAGGAAGCCTTTTAGCAAATGCCCAAACTGAGTATGCTGTATTAATTAAATCTCAGGTTAATCCACGTTCTGTTTGGCCACCGGACGACAATGAGGGATTTCATTATGCTTTCGCCGGTGCGAATGGCTGTACTATAGATCTTTACGGAAGAGTTGACAAAGTACCTAAATATTGCTTTTTTTATGTTATTGGTGACCCAACACAATTACTTTTTACCGAAGGTATGGGAGCATCTCAAATATGTGGAACAATACGAAAAACTGTTGCATACAATAAAGATACTTTTTCATACTACTACTTCAATGGATGTCTCGCAGATTCTGAAATAATGGCAATACATATACCCGAACTTCCACCAGGAGAAACAAATGGAAAATGTAGTGAAGAAATTATAACCTTGAAAAATGGATGGAACTGGCGCTATCAATTAGATAATGGAGGATGGGTAAATTTTCCTTTACAATTTCAGGAAAAGACATCAATTTCCTTTAAAATAAAAGATTTACCTGGTTATTCCAACCAGTCTCAAATTCATTTTCAAGCCGGCTATCAAACACAATTTACTAATATAAGAACTTATAATATTATTGGTTGCTCTCCTGAATTGCAGGAAAAAAAGCCAACTACTACAAATGTTAAATGTGATAATGAATCTTCAGGAAGTGCTACTTTAAAGTTTAAGACAGATCTAAATGATAACGATAAATTTCTTTTTAATTTATATGTGTATAATATAAATCTGAATAGTTTCGAGTTTCTAAGTAGTGAATTTGCAGAGAAAAATCAAATTTACAATAAGACATTTACATGGAACAACATTGCATATGGAACTTATTTTATAAAATATCAGGCTCAAAGTACCTCTGATAATAACAATCGAACCGGATCCAATGCAATAAGTACTGACCCTTTTATTATAGAAAATGTAGCGCCATTAACTTATACCGCAACAGGTGTGCAACCAAAATGCAGCACTGATACAGGTGGAATACTTATTCGGGCTGCTGGAGGAACACCTCCATATTATTATATTTTGAACAATCAAGCAAAAAAAGAACTTACTACAAATCCCTTTTTGATACCAATATCGAATGATGGAGATCATAAAGTCATAATTCTTGATAGTAATAATTGCCTAGAAAAATAAACTCAAAAATAAAGATATAGATTATGAAAAAACATTACATAATATTAGTGTTCTTTATGAGTTTAGCTGGCTATTGTCAAAAAGATCCTCAACAAGTTGATTCTAATGGAGCAAGAACTATTAAAATAAAAACACCTCCTATAATTAAAATTTCAGGTAATGAATTTCCTGCCAGTGGAGCTGGAGAAACAAACGGACGAATTGATAATTTTAAAATTGAAGGGGGGATGCCTTCTAGCCCTGACGTTTATGAAACTTCATGGACAAAAAATGGAATCACATTAAATTCAATCGATATTAATAATCTTGGTGCAGGTACATATATTGTGAGTGCAACAGATGCTAACAGTTGTTCAATAATTAAAACATTTAATGTAACAGAACCTGACAAACTTCTAGTAACTGTATCCGGAAATAATAATATAACTTGTTTTGGCGGAAAAGGAAGTCTTATAGCAGCAGTAAGTGGCGGAACTAAAAAAACAAATTATTCATATGTCTGGGAAATAAAAAATGGAGTAACATATGATATTCTTTTTGGTAAAAATGATAATAATCCATCTGGGTTGTCGAAAGGAATATATAGAGTTAAGGTTAGTGATAATGCGATACCTGTAAATACTACTATTTCTGAAGATATACTATTAGACGAAAATAAACAGATAATAGTTAATAATCCAATAATTAAAAATGTCCTTTGTAAAGGCGACTTTACTGGAGAAATCGATTTGAAAATTTCTGGTGGCTCTGGATCGTATTTAGTAACATGGAACGATAATAACACTATTACAGCACAAAAAAGAATTGGTCTAAAAGCAGGTAATTATTATTATAAAATTACTGATACAAATGGTTGTGTCAACTCAAATACAACTACATTAATTACAATTACAGAACCGAATGCATCACTGGTAATAAATACAACATCTCAAAAACAACCTACAGGACCAGCTATTAATGATGGACAAATCACTATAGATGCAAGCGGAGGAAAAACTAATTATACTTATGTTGTAACAAAAGATAATGGTATTCCTATTGAATATACTTCAAATATAATTAATGGATTAGGCAATGGAACTTATGATGTTTATGTAAAGGATGCTAATGGTTGTATTAGTAATGCAAAACAATTTAAGCTGGAAGCTTTGGGAATAAAACTTGTTAACCAGGAAAATGTTAAGTGCTATGGAGCAAAAACCGGTGTAATAACTATTGAATCTATTGGTGGTACAACCCCGTACTCATACCGTTGGTTTAAAATAGAAAATGGTATAGAAACTGAAATTTCCGGACAAACTTCATCTAGTATAACTGCTCTTTTTGCCGGAAAGTATAGAGTTGGACTTATCGACGATTACAGAAAAGAAATTTATGCTGATTTTGATATTTCTCAGCCAGCAGCGCCTATAACAGTAACCCATTCATCTACAAACGTAAGTTGTTTTGGTGGTGATAATGGAACAATTACATTAGATATTAAAGGTGGAACCGGTATTTACAAAGTAAATTATAAAGATGTAAACGATAATGCAAAAATAATAGATCCAACAAAATTAATTGCCGGAAATTATTCTTATAGCGTGACAGACGATAATAACTGTATTTACAATAGTCCTCAAAATATTATAATTGGTCAGAATTTGTCTGTACAAATAATAAATATTACCTCAACGCAGCCTACCATTAATACAGCAAATGATGGTAAAATAGAAATTAATGCAAATGGAGGTACTGAAAATTATACCTATACTCTAAAAAAAGATGGTTTTAGTACTGGTATTGAATATCAAAGTAATATTATTAACGGTTTAGGAGACGGAGTTTATGAAGTAACAGTTAAAGATAGTAATGGTTGTACAAAAAGTCAAATAGTTACTCTAAAAGCATTAACAATTGTCTTTGTAAATAAACTAGATGTAACCTGTAATGGGGCTAATAGTGGTAATATAGAAGTTTTTGCAAGCGGAGGAACTCCAATACCATCAAACCAATACAATTATAAATGGTATTACAAACAAAAGGACGTAGATAATTATACAATCATTAGTGATGGAACAGCAAATAAAGTCGAAAATTTATATGCTGGTTTTTATAAAGTAATTGTAACAGACAATGCTAATATTTCACGAGAATTAATAATTGCAGAACTAACTGAAAGACCTGCAATAACTTGCACTTTTACTCAAACTAATGTCAATTGTTTTAATGGGAGTGACGCAACTATTACCTTAAATATTCAGGGAGGAACAGGAGATTATCATGTTGTTTGGAGCGATGGTGTTATTACAAAAGACAGATCAGGAATTCCAATGGGTGAATATTCGTTTACGATCACTGATGATAACGGATGTTCTTACTTGGCAATTCCTGTTTTAGTTAAAATTACACAACCTTTAAAACCATTAATTATAAGTTCTGCCAACAAAATAAATGCAAGCGGATATAGTTTAAAAAATGGTAGCATTGATATCATTCCATCAGATGGAACATTTCCTTATACGTATCAATGGTATGAAGGCAATAACAAAACATTAATGCCAGGTAAAAACAATGCATTATTAAACGGAATTGGTGAAGGCAGTTATACTGTTATTGTTACTGATAGAAATCTATGTGAAACAGAAGCTACATATACTATTCTTCAGCCAGATGAACTCTTAATAACTTCTATTATTGAAACTGAATCAATAAAATGTTTTGGCAATAAACAAGCTGTTTTAAAAGCGATAATATCAGGAGGAGCACCAATTGGCGTCACTGATACAGATAAAGATTATAAATATAAATGGTATAATCAATTAACACCAACTGTAATTGCATCTACCACAAATCCTTCAGGGACGCTAGTAGCAGGTAATTATATTTTAGAAGTTTCTGATGGATATGGTAATAGCTATACTTCTACACCTGTTGCTGTAATAGAACCAAAACTTTTAAAAATCAACTACACTCAAAAAAATGTTTCTTGTAATGGTAATAATGATGCAGAGATTGCTATTACAGTTACCGGAGGCACAGGCCCCTATAAAATTGTATGGAGTACTGGTAAAAATACGGACGAAAATACAATTACAGATCTTTACGCATCAACCTATAATGTCACTGTAACCGATGCTAATTTATGTGAAGATACTCAGATAATTATAATTACAGAACCAAAAGTAATGGCAATAAAAGTAGAAAAAACTCCCCCATCAGCTTTAGGACTAGATGATGCAAGTATTAAAGTTACTGTTGTTGGAGGAACTCCTAATTATGATTTTGTATGGTACGATAAAGACGGAAAATCAATTTATACTGATAGTGACAAAGAATCTAATAGTATTTATAATATTTATGTAGGACAATATTTTATCACTATAATTGATGCAAATGGATGCAGGATAGAAAAAAGAGACTTAGATGAAGTTGACCCATTATTTATAAAATTAACTCAAATTAACGTAGTTAAATGTCATGGAGATGCAACAGCAAGTGTAAAAGCAATTACTTCAGGAGGCCTTCCTGACTATTACTACAAGTGGTATGATATAACTAATCCTTCGATAGTAATAAGCCAAGAAGAAACTTTAATGAATGTTAAAGCAGGAACTTATTTTGTTATCGCAACAGACTATTTTGGAAAATCAATTCAAAGTAAAAATATTACAATAACAGAACCATTAGTTCTAGAAAATTCTCTTTCCTCTCAATATACCCGTTGTGGAGATGGACACGATTGGACTATTACTTCTGCTGCATTACAAGGTACTGCACCTTATTCTTACTTATGGAGTACCGGTCAAAAAACTCCAAATTTAGTCGATGTATTACCTGGAAATTATTCTTTATTAGTTACAGATCATAACGGTTGTACAATTACAAAAACAATTACCGTGACTGCCCCCGCACATTTAGATGCAACCGAAATTACAAAAATCCCAACCTGTTATGGTGGTTCTGATGCAACGATTACTGTTAGTACTGTAGACGGTATTGCTCCTTATACTTACCTATGGAGCACAGGTGAAAAATCTAATATTTTAAGTAATGCTTCGGCTGGAGATTATACTATCCAAATAACAGATAGTAAGGGCTGCATTATTAGTCGTACCTATACTATCAAAAATCCACCTAAAGATATTATTAATATTGGCGAGGATGTAACATTATGTTTTGATCAAACCTTGACGATTAATGCCACTATCAATGATGATAAAGCAACATATTTATGGACATCAGACAAAGGATTTAAAAGCAACAAACCTATAATTACCGTTTCTGATCCAGCAAACTATACTGTAATTGTAACTAACAAATTAGGCTGTGAAGCTACAGATACAATCACGATATCAAGTCAAAATACTGCAATTAGCGCTGAATTTGCCGTTTCCAGTCAGGTATTCAAAAATGAAAAATTTATAATTGTAGATATTAGTAATCCTGATGCTGACCAAATCGAATGGATATTACCGAGTAATGCAACTATTGTCTCTAAAAACAAAGATTTTGCAGAGGTAAGTTTTAGCGAAGCTGGTGAATACGATATTACAATGAATACTAAAAAAGGAAATTGTACGGCGTATCAAACTAAAACAATTTTAGTTACTGAAGGCGAATTCGAAGAAAATAATCCAGATGATATTTCGAAAAAATTTGATTTAAAAGTTTATCCTAATCCATCAAAAGGAACCTTTACAGTAGATGTACTTCTTGATAAAGTGATGACCGCAAATGTTAAAGTTTATAATTTGACTAACAATTTACTTATTGATTCAAAAACAAAGGACGGTAAGGATAATTATCTATTCAACTTTAGTTTTAACGGACTTCCTTCGGGGGTTTATTTCGTTCTGTTTGAGTCGCAACAAGGAAGTAAATTGAGAAAAATTATCATTCAATAAACTTTAATTTATCAAGTAAGTAAAATTTATCAATTTCAAATAATAATAGAAATCAAAGAAAACTAATCTTTGATTTCTATAGTATATCAGAATGATTTTAAAAAAAATAATTTTAATCACAATTCTACTTTTTATAAGTGCTTTTGGTTTTTCGCAAAATTTTAATGTGCAGGAAGTAGGCAAAGCCAAATTAATAAATGTTAGTGGTGGTGCATCAGCCAATACTGTTTTCTATTCTGGTAATGCTTCAAGAGAACCTTTTAGTTACTTTTTGAATGGAAATATAAATTTTAACATTGCTAATTTATACAATGTTCCGCTTTCATTTTCTTATACCAATCAAAAATTTGGTTATAACAAGCCTGTTTTAATGAATAGATTGAGTATTCATCCCTCTTATAAATGGATTACTGCACATATTGGAGATGTTAGCATGACATTTTCCCCCTATACACTAAGCGGGCATCAGTTTTCAGGTTTTGGAGTTGATTTAACTCCTCAGGGAAAATTTAAAATTAGTGCTATGTATGGTCGACTATTAAAAAGTAACGAGTTTGATTCTGCTTATCCTGATATCCTTCCTAACTATAAAAGGTTTGGATACGGTTTTAAAACGTATTATGCTTTAGAGAAAATAAATCTTGGTCTTACTTTATTCAAGGCAAGAGACCAGATCAATTCATTGAATAATCCTGTTCCGTTTGAATTGGATGTAACTCCAAAGGAAAATGCAGCTATAAGTTTTGAAACTACTTTTAAACTTTTTCAAAAATTACAAGTTTACACAGAATATGCAAACAGCAGTATAACTGAAGATGTAAGAGTTAATGAAAGTGGAAAAGCACAAGGAATTTCCTCTTTTCTGTTAGGTCGAAATAGTACTACAACAAGTTATGATGCCTTTAAAAGTCAATTTACCTATCCTGCCGGAAAAGGAACTTTAGGAGTAGGATATGAAAGGATAGATCCAAACTATAGAACTTTTGGAGGGTATTATTTTAATAATGACTTAGAAAACATTACTGTTAATGCAACACAAAACTTGTATAAAGACAAAGTTACGCTTGCTTTAAATCTTGGGCTTCAAAAAGACAATTTAGAAAAACAAAAAGAAAGTCAGATGAAGCGATTAGTAACTTCTATAAATGCTGATTTTAGACCTAATCAAAAATTAAACTTAAATTTTAATTATTCTAATTTTCAATCATATACCAACAGTCGCAATCAATTTGATTATATCAATCAGGTTTCTAATTACGAATATTTAGATACTTTAAATTTTAGACAGGTTAATCAAAATATTGGTCTGACCGCAAATTATTTACTTAAAAATGATAAGAAAATAAAGAAAGCAATAAGTGCCAATTTCTCTATGCAAGATGCCGAAAATCAACAACAAGGTAGAACAATTGAAGGCGGAGCTTCTACATATTATAACTCAGCACTTACCTACTCTGTTGGTTATCCTGAAAAAGATTTAAGTTTTAATGCATCTCTAAATAATACCTACGGAAAAATTGATTCTGGTAAAAATCTAATTATTGGTCCTACAATAGGCGCTTCAAAATTATTTTTTGATAAAAAACTAAATACCAGTGCTTCTACAAGTTACAATACAAGTTATAGTAATGGAGACAAGCAAAATGATATTTTTAATTTTAGACTAAACGGATCTTATATTTATCTTGAAAAACACAATTTTAACATGAGTGTGATTTCATTATTTAGTAATTCGACAGGACGAAAAAACAACGATTTAACCGCTACTCTATCGTACTCCTATTCTTTTGATAAAATAAAAATGCGTCCAAAAAGAGAACTAAGAACGGAGGAAGATATGAAATTAAATGCAGCAAATCCTGTTTTAAAAATTAACCTTAACGGAAAAACTTTTGAAGCAACACGTGATCAGATTACATCTCAGCTAAAAGATATGCAACTTGCATTAAATCCTTTACCGGAAAAAGAAAATATCAATTTAGAACATTTATTAACATTGGCAACACTCGCCAATGATGATAAAAATTTTAAGGAGAAAGTTTTAGATTATCTCGAAGTTTATAATGTAGAAGCAGAAACGCTCAAACAATATAATGAATACCTTTTTGAAGCTGCTCAAAAACTGGAAAAAGAAATGAAGAATAAAGACGAAAGTCTTGAAAGTGCTTATGTAACAGCAATAGGAAGAGTAAACAGCCATAAATTAAACGGCATAATCGAGTCTGATGTGACTGATAAAGCAGCCTACAAATCATATTTAAAACTAGTTGAAAGAAGCGACAACAACCGTGATCAGTTAATGCATCATAGATGGATGTTGAAAGAAATTTCGGCATTGATTAAAATACCTGCGACTGAAATACAACAAAATCAATATATAACTGATTTTAATAAGCAAGAAATCGAAGAAGCTTTTAAATTAATAAAAGACAAAAAAACAGCTACTGAAATAACAGATGCTATCGAATTAAAAATGATTCCGTTTTATCATGAATTAGCCATTGAAAATGCAACAATTGATGAAATAGATCTAAAACATATTCAAAAATAAAATAGGACATAAGATACTAACCTAAAAAAATGGATAAAACTCAATTACCCAAAATGCTAAAAAAATTACATTTATACTTACTGTTGTTATGTTCCTTAATAGGATCTGGTAGCTATGCGCAAACCTTTCCTATATCGATCACAACTCAAATTACACAGCCCTCTCCTATTTATTTAACTAAATATGCAGATGCAACTACTATAAACAGTCCCCTAAAAATTCAGCTAGTACTAAACGATTTGACCATTTCAAACCGTCAGGTAAGGCTAAAAATTTATTTTCAGGGTAACGGAATAGCATTTAATACAAATGATTTTGTTGTAGGTGCAAAATCATTATATCTCGAAGGAGGATTTCCGCTTCAACTAACCAATGTTGATTTGGCACCTTATTTTGAGTATCAGAACTTGTTAGGATTAAATCAAAATCAATATGCACAACCTTTACCAGAAGGTATCTACAATATTTATGTAGAAGTATATGACTTTGCTACAGGAAAAAAACTGTCTAAAAAAACAGGTTCAACCACTATTATATTTCAAAATGAACCACCATTTTTAAATCTGCCTCTGAATAATGCTTCGATCATGCAACAAAATATTCAAAATATTGTGTTTAGCTGGACACCACGAAGCATTAATGTCAGTAATGTCGAATACGAGTTTTCATTAGTAGAAATTTGGGATAATTACACTCCCGTTCAAAATGCATTTGCTTATTCGCCGCCATTATATACAACAACAACAAAAATGACAACGCTGCAATATGGTATGAGCGAACCTCAACTTATTCCGGGTAAAAAATATGCCTGGCGCATAAAAGCAAAGGCAATTTTAGGCGCCGAAGAAATAGGTGTTTTTAAAAACAACGGTTATACTGAAATTTTTGCTTTTACATACGAAGTATTCTGTACCTCTCCATTGGCGATTACAACTTCTGGAGTAAGTCAGGATCAGGCTAAAATAACATGGAGTGGTAATATAGAAAACTATGATTATCAGGTAAATTACCGAGAAAAAAATGCCAATTCAGAATGGTATAAAGTAGTTACTCCAAGAGAAAACATTACGCTTACCAATTTAAAACCAAACACAACTTATGAGTATACAGTAGGGGCTTCTTGCGATTTGGGTAAATATGTTCACGGTACCATTAACGAATTTACAACCATTGCCAAAGACGAAATTGCCTTTGTAGGTTGTGGTATAAAACCTGACCCAAATGACTTGGCTAACAAAACTCCGTTGCCTAATCTTTACCCAAATGATGTAGTCTCAGCCGGAGATTTTCCTATAGTGGTATTACACGCTACAGGAAGCAATGGCAATTTTTCAGGTGATGGTTATGTAACCCTTCCATTCTTAGAAAAATTCAGAAAACTGATTGATGCAGCCGATGCCTTTGCAGGAAAAGACGAAGACGGAAAATCGAAAAGTAACATTGGTAAATATACCAGAATCCGAATCACATTTAATAACATTGGTCTTAATACTGATTTTAAATTAATTTCTGGGGAAATTATAGCCAGTTATGATACCGAAAACTGGGATAAGTTTCTCGATGTTGATAAATTGATGAATGATATTTCAGAAGAATACGATCCAATTATGGAATCTATTTTTGGCCCTAAACCAACACAAGAAGAGATCGATGCTGACATATTAGGAGAAAAGGAAAATGTTAAACCAGAGAATTCAATACTGCCTTCAGAAACTCCAATAGAATATAATCCTATCACTGTTGTCGCAGTCGATGAACCTACGTCTACGCCTCCACCAATTGTAAATGAGGTACCAACTGAAAAAAATAATACTAAAGAAGAGACAACGACAGTACCTAGTAATGGTGAAGTAACAGAAAATGGTTATTTTATAGAATACAAAGGACAAAAATATTATAATGGTGGAAGAATAAAAATACCTTATAGACGTTTCATGTTAGAAACTTTTGAAATGAAAACTGTACCAAGTGGTGCAGTGGTTAGTTATAGTATTCATAAACCCGGAGAAAAAGAAATGGTACGCGGATATGATAGTAGTACCAGCAAAAGTACTATTCCAATTGAAGATAATACTATAGCATATAATTTACTAAAACAAGATTTACAAGCTGAAGCAAATAGTCTTGAAGGTACTCCAAAAGTACGAGTAGAGGTCGAAAAAGTTGTTGAAAAATTTACACAAAATAAATTAACGGCTACTTATATTCCTAATTCTGTAACTATAGCTAAAACTAGGATTGCAAATGCCGGACAAACATTATATTATGTAAATAAACCAGGAAAAACAGATTATAGAAATACTGAAATAAAAGCTATTTTAAGCCAAACCGAACTTACCAAAATTCCAGAGAATTACATCAAATGGAAAATTAATGATATTGATGATGAAAATAAAAATGGAACAACACAAATAAAAATTCGTCTTGCAGATGATAATAAAGTTTTAAATTCTAAATTCACGAATATTTCAGGTTTTCCTAATATAACAACAAAAGAGGTAAGTGTAAAATGGGTTGATGAAGACGTTACAAAATATGCCTTAACAACATCAACTGAAAATTTTAAGGTACTTGAAAAGTTCTTAGAACTTAAAAAAACTATGGACAAGACTGGAAAAGTTCTCGAAAAAATTCCAGGAATTAGAAAAATCAAAAAAAATGAAAACTCAAGTGGTAGTATCAATTTTTATGCGGACGTTGCAATTGGAGAATTTGTACTAAAAAATGTCGAAGATAAAGACTCACGTTTATATTATAGAGAAAAAAGCATAAAATCTGGTCTTGAGGTAGGATTAAAGGGTACCGCAACATTAATGTTATGGAGTGGAAATCCAGCTTCATATTTTCCTGGAGCTCCTAACTGGGCTACGGACTTAGTCAAATGTGAAGTAAAAATAGAAGGATCAGCCTCAGTTGCTGCAGAAATAAAATACGAAGGAGTTCAAAAGAAATATATTGAAACTAATAAAATAGTAAAATCAGAAGGTATTAATCCGGCACTTGTAAAAGTAGGAATGGAAGTTAAGGCAAGTGGCGAAATTGGACTGGGAGCAAAAAATGAATATCTTTCTGTTGGAGGAACAGTTTCTGGAAAAGCTACTGCAGAAGTTTTTAGGGTTGGATATTCCGATGGAGATTGGAATTATGGTTTTTTTAAAGAAGGAGTTAAAATGACATTTACTGTAAATGGGTATCTTAAATTGCCCTTAGGATTAAAATTTGACACAACAAAAGAATACGAAATACAAGTTATACAACCACTAAAAGAATAATCTAATGAAAAAATTTTTTGCATATACTATTATAATATTTTCATCCCTAATGTTGATTATAGAAATGATTAATGATTTCTCTGTGCTCAAAACTGGGTATACAGTTGTGTTTTGTGAAAATGGTTTTGTAAAAGATACCCTCGTTGTTAAAGAATATGGTTCAGCAACCGGTACAGGAAGAAACTCATCCTCTAATTTTTTAAATGTTTATCATGGTTTTTTAATGTCTAATAATAAAAAAGCCTCAATAACAATGAGTAATTACATTGATCCATTCTCAAATGGTTTTAAAGATAAAAGGATAATAGTTTATCATTCTAAATTTACATCCTTCAATTTATTTTTTTCAAAACCTAATAGTATTTTTGAACTAAATTTAAAATATTTATTAGAACCATTTTTCTTTCTATTCTCTATCTTTTCAATATTTTATCTATTATTTAAAAAAAACTAAATGAAAAAAATCATTGTTTTAACAATACTTTTGGCTTACAATATTTTTTATAGTCAAAATGAAAATTCAAACGGATATGTATTAGAGTACAATTCATTAAAAAATTTCAAATATCAAATATTAAAGCCTGTAAAAATCAAATTAGTTGACAATAAAAATGAAATAGACTATAGTAAGATTGAAGGCTTACTACAATCTTATTTCTCTGCAAATAACATTATATGGGCAAAAAGTGACTATATAGATTCTAGTGTCGTTATAAGTAGAGATAAGGAACATTTTGAAAAAATAAAAACATTAGATAAAAATGAAAACTACATTGAGCTAGAAAACATTTATAATTTTAATTATGACAATAATGACATGGCATATGTTAAATTTAGTTTTACTTTTTCTGAAATTCCATTTCAGATATTAAATTTTCTTTCCTTAATAAAAAAAGATGAGAGATGGTATATATACAATCTACCTAATCAAATCAAAATAAGTATGTGTCTTACAAATTTAAATAACTTATTTTTAGGTGATATTCTCAATCCCAAATCTTCTAATCTTTTAAAAAATAAATCTTCTAGATATCAATATATTGATTTTGATTTACTGTACGATAATTATCAGGCATTAAATCAAAATGAAAAAAGAAAAATTGAAGATGAAAGAATCTGGAATCAAAATGTAGGATTTAATTATAATAAAGAAACAATTAATGTAACTATATCAAACAAAACTGTACAAACTTTTGCTTTTAACAGTTCGCTCTTTTTTAAATATGGAAAAAAAGACAAACTTTATAATGATCTAAAAGTTAAAGAAAAATATAAAAATGAACTTATTAGTTCCATAATTCCAAACAATAACGATACAATTAAACTTGTGCATAAGCTTGCTTTTCAATTAAGGAATTCAAAAATCGAGATCGTAAAGTATCAACTGAACAATAAATTCTATTCGAAATTACTAACAGATTCTCAACAACTTGATATTGCGAACATTGATAATTTATCTGAATTTATTAGAATAATTAAAAGTGAAAACCTTCAAGATATTTTAAGTAGAAATTCAGGAAAAGACTTCGAAAATATTATAGCTAAGTCTCTAGGAAATACAAATGGTTTAAATATTTCAAACTTATCGGATTTAGTAATTAAAGACAAAACTAAACTATCAAAATATTTAGATAATTAAAAACTATAAAAACAAAGGCAAGACAAAAACTTTCTAAAGTAAAACTTCAGAAGGTTTTTTAATATTAAAATCTTTTACGAAAAAAAAACATACATTACCAAGACTTTACAATAGCAGACTATAAATAAAATATAATTATTTTATATTGAATTATAAAAAGTAAACAAGGAAAAAATTGCAGCTTTACATATTTAATTACGTCACGCAAAACGAAAGAAATACCACTTAAAAAATAATATTATGATTGCTGTAGATATTTCTTTATTAATCTAAATTATGAGGGATTAAAGAATTTTCTGTCCCTGCTGATATTAAATTTACCCGACGAGTCTGATTTAAAAAAAGGGAATCTAGTTAAAAATTAATAATCAAAATCAGATCTATGTTTTTGTTATTACCCTAATTGCAAACGGATATTTGGAAATAAAAAAATATCCGTTTTGACATAATTTTTTCCAGAAAAAAACAACGAATTTTGTAGAATATTCTGCTATTTTGAATTATGTAAATGTATTCCTTCGTACGAAATTGACTATTTACCAGGCGAACATTCACGACTTTGTTTGCTTGAATTTCCTGACGGCAAAACTGACATTCTGAAAAATCTAGGATATTATCGATCAAAAGATCATGCCATCAACCAAGAGGAGTCGGAGAAGATAGTTGAAGGAGAAGATGTTACCTACGTTCATAGTATTTGGGAAGATCCACTTTTGACAGATGAAATTAGAGTAAAAATTAAAGGTAATAGCTAATAAAAATCATGATAAACTTTACGAACACTGTAAATCCAAACAACAGAATCTCTCTTTAATCGTATCATACCACTCTAAATCTGTTTTTTACATTTCGTATACTATTTTACTTAGTTATTCTTATCTTTGAATTATGAGCACACTTACAAAACCAAATCATATAGGGCGAAAAATTAGCCGTATTCGTGAACTTCGAGATATGAAACAGGAAGCTTTGGCGCAAGCCATGGGAATAAGCCAACAAACGATATCTGCCATTGAAAATAGTGAAACCATAGACGAAGAAAAACTGGCAGAAGTAGCAAAAGCACTTGGTGTAACGGTTGAAGCCATTAAGAATTTTTCTGACGAAGCTGCAATTAATTATTTCAATAATATTTATGACAATGATATTAGTGGTACAATTCTTAATGCTCCACAGTCAAATCATTGTTCATTTAATCCTCTGGATAAAGTAATGGAACTTGTAGACGAAAACAAAAAACTTTACGAACGTTTGCTCCAAGCTGAAAAAGATAAACTCGAGTATCTTGAAAAATTACTCAAAGAAAAATAGACTTTATAAAAACTTATATTAACACATAACCATTAAAAATGCAATCATCAAAATACACAAAATACGTTGTAATAGTTCTCGTAATTCTATTTGTAGTTCTTAGTGTTATAAACTAAAAATAGTTTCAACTATCAAATCAAAAAGCCTTCTTAAGTGTAACATTAAGAAGGCTTTTTTTTTATTTCTAATAAATAGTTCTATTCTATAAAAAATTGTTCAAACCTATTTTAATACAAATTAATTTAAAGGTTTAAAATGAAGATAAATAATGAATTGACTAAAATAACTCTGACTGTTTATATGTGCTCTAAATAGCCTGTATAGCTTTTAAAACAGACATTATGACCTATATTTGTAAATTCCAAAAACAAAAAAATAAATATAATTTTATGAATAAATCCAGATATACAAAAGTTGCCGTAATTATTATGGTAATTCTATTTGTTGCTATTAGTGTTTTAAGCTGCAGTACACATGTTCATAGTGGCCCAAGTGGTAACAGCAGCCAAAGCAGCAATAAAAAGATTCCTCCAGGGCAGGCAAAAAAAATGTCCGGAAGCAAAAGCGCTAAAGCTTATGCACCTGGACAACAGAAAAAACAATAACAAAAAAAAGCCTTCTAAAAATTATATTTTAGAAGGCTTTACCATTTAGAAATTGTAATATATAAATAAAATTGGAAGTTATTTTTTTGCGGAGTTATTGCTTACTTTCAACAAATAAGTCCCTTCTGGTAAATCACCAATATTAGAGGCATTCGCTCCTACTACTTTTGTCCCTTGCGAGAAAACCTCAACAATTTTTGAACCCGAATTTGTATCAGATCCAGTTCCTGTTTTTACTGGCGTTGGTACTTTTGCAACCGTAACCGTTTTTACTGGTGCAGCCGCTACTGTTTTTTTAACCGGACTTGAAGGCTGAACAGTTTCTGTTACAGCTACACCAGTTGGTTTCGAACTGTTATAGGATTCCATAACCTGTTCGTCTGTCATTGCTACATTATATATTTTAAGATCGTCTACATCTGCATTGATCCCAAGTGTGCCGTTTAATGCTCCTAATCTAAGAATATAACCTTTTGTCAAGCGTGAAATTCCGTCAGCAGATTTTAATAATTCTCCGTTACGATACACTTTTGAGTGTGTGCCATCATAAGTCACACTATATTGATACCAAACTTCTTTTGAAAGTGGCACTGAAGCTATAACATTGTTTGTATCTCCCCAACCCACCAAACTTAAGTCTGAATTACCTGCAGATGCAGCTTGTTGTAATAAACCAAAATACTGCGCATTTACAGCCCCACCATATCCCAAAATATAATTTACTGAAGTAATAGCATTAAACTTAACCCATATCGATATTGATCTTGGTTTATTATCCTGCGGAAGATCTCCAACCATACCTTGCAAAACTTTATTTGTGAGACGCTGAGCGCCTTTTGCAACTCCCATTCTGTCATTTACAAAATTAGGTGTACCTAAAAGTGAAATCGAATTATCGGTATTATTTAAAGTCCCGTTGAAATTGAATTCCTGAACTGGATTTTGGGCATTAGTAACTAAAAAACTTACAAACATTAATGTCAGTAATAATTTTTTCATATGGACAGATTTTAGGGTATTTAGAAAAGCGCATTTAAAAACACTAATCTATATTATTATATGTGTGAGCAAAAATTTATTCGGTAACAAACCTAAATAATCGTCAAATAACCAAAATTGATGATTAATTCCTCTTAATTAAATTTAGTTATACTTTTATAAATTTTGTTAAAACTATAAATTTAATTCAATACTACAAAAAATTTATTACTTATAAATACATTATTCTTACCAAAATCAAGAATAAACGCACTCAGTAAATTTTATTACTAAAATTTGTAAAAACATTTTTACAAAAAAAAACTCCATTCGTAAAACGAATGGAGTTGTATATCTAAAAGTAACTTAAATTTACTTTACAAATTCTATTTTTTGAACCTCTTCTTCATTGACACTGTCAAAGAAACCTTGTTCGTTCATCCAGTCATCGCTAAATACTTTACTCATATAACGCGATCCATGATCCGGGAAAATTGCGATAATATTACTTTCTTTAGTAAACTCTCCTTCTTCTGCATATTGTTTGATTGCCTGCATTACTGCTCCGGAAGTATATCCTACAAACAAACCTTCTTTTCTGGTAATCTCTCTGGCAGAGTGAGCACTTTCTTCATCCGTTACTTTGATGAATTTATCGATAATATCGAAATCTGTAGCAGACGGGATCAGGTTTTTACCTAAACCTTCTATTCGATACGGATAAATTTCTTTGTTATCGAATTCTCTTGTTTCGTGGTATTTTTTTAATACGGACCCAAAAGCATCGACACCTAGAATTCTAATATTTGGATTTTGCTCTTTTAAGAATTTTGCAGTTCCGGAAATTGTTCCTCCAGTTCCGCTACAAGCCACAAGATGTGTGATTTGTCCTTTTGTCTGTTCCCAAATTTCAGGACCTGTAGTGTTATAGTGTGCATCAATATTTAATTGATTAAAATACTGATTGATGTAAACTGAGCCTTTTGTTTCTTCGTGCAATCGTTTGGCGACATTGTAGTAAGATCTCTCGTCATCTGCAGACACGTGGGCAGGGCAAACATATACCTTTGCTCCTAAACTTCTCAGCATGTCAATTTTATCTTTAGATGATTTTGAGCTTACGGCCAAAATACAGTTGTACCCTTTTATAATACTTACCATTGCCAAACTAAAACCCGTATTACCGGATGTAGTTTCAATGATAGTATCACCTGGTGTTAAGATTCCTTTTTTCTCAGCTTCTTCAATAATATATAACGCTATTCTATCTTTCGAGGAATGTCCCGGATTAAAAGCTTCTACCTTTGCGTAGAAATTACCTTCTAACTCTTCGGTAATTTTATTTAGTTTAATAAGTGGGGTATTACCTATTAACTCTAAAACATTATTATAAGCGTTTATTTCTTCTTTCATAAAAAAATAGTTAATCGAAGGCATTTTTAAATAACCTTGATAGGTTGCAAATTTAACAAAAAATTTCTAATTAGCTTTTAATTTTTTCTAAATCTAATAAAAAACTAAATTCCTTTGCTAAGTCTTTTAAAGCCTCAAAACGTCCAGAAGCTCCACCATGTCCTGCATCCATATTGGTATCTAAAAATAAAAGATTATTATTTGTTTTTAGATTCCTCAATTTCGCTACCCATTTAGCTGGCTCCCAATACTGTACCTGCGAATCATGTAATCCTGTAGAAACATACATGTTAGGATAGTTTTGCGCTTTTACATTATCATACGGTGAGTAGGATAACATATAATCGTAATATTTTTTATTATTTGGGTTTCCCCATTCGTCATATTCTCCGGTTGTCAACGGAATACTGTCGTCCAGCATAGTTGTAATGACATCTACAAAAGGCACCTGAGCAATAACTCCTCTATATAATTCTGGCGCTTCATTTACGATAACTCCCATTAAAAGTCCTCCTGCAGATCCTCCTTCAGCATATAAATGTTCAGGAGATGTGTAATTTTCGTTTATTACAAATTTAGAGCAATCGATGAAATCTGTAAAGGTATTTTTCTTTTTTAACAGTTTTCCATCTTCATACCATTGTCTTCCCAGGTCTTCTCCTCCTCTAATATGGGCGATTGCATAAATAAATCCGCGATCTAAAAGCGAAAGTCGTGTCGATGAAAAATAAGTATCCATTGTGATTCCGTACGAACCATAAGCGTAAAGTAATAACGGATTTTTACCATCTTTATTTAATCCCTTATGGTAAATCATCGAAACTGGCACCTTTACTCCATCTCTGGCTGTAGCCCAAACGCGTTCTTCGATATAATTTTCTTTATCAAACTTTCCTCCTAAAACCTGTTGCTCTTTTAAGATTTCTTTGGTTTTAGTTTTCATGTTAAAATCAATTACAGACGAAGGTGTTGCAAGCGATTGATAACTATAACGCAAAACATCAGTGTCAAAATCAATATTTGTTGTCGTATAAGCATTGTAAGTTTCGCTTCCAAAAGGTAAGTAATAATCAGCATCGCCGCTCCATGGCATAATACGAATATGATTTAAACCGTTTGAGCGCTCTTCAACAACTAAATAGTTTTTGAAAATTTCGATATCTTCTAATAATACATCTTCCCTGTGCGGGATAAGATCTGTCCAGTTCTTTTTTCCTGTTTTATTTTCAGGCGTTTTCATCAATTTAAAATTGGTAGCCTTGTCTTTATTGGTTAAAATATAAAAAGAGTCCTCAAAATGAGAAATACTATACTCTAAACCACGAACGCGGGGCTGAAAAACTTCAAACTCACCATCAGGATTATCAGAATTCAGAATTCTATATTCAGTTGTCAAGGTACTTCCTGAACCAATTACAATATATTTTCTTGATTTTTCTTTGCTTACCGAAACATTAAAAGTATCATCAGTTTCATTAAAAACCAATTCATCAGCAGTCGAATCTGAATTTAGTTTATGTCTAAAAACTTTATCCGCTCTTAAAGTAACTTCGTCCTGCTTGGTATAAAAAACAGTTTTATTATCATTTGCCCAAACAGATCCTCCTGTAGCATTTTCGATTTTATCAGATAAAATTTCACCTGTTTCTAAGTTTTTAAACTGAATGGTATAAATTCTTCTTCCCACAATATCAACTCCAAAACTAGCAAATTTGTTATCCGGACTCACACTTAAACCGCCAAGTTTAAAATAAGCATGTCCTTTTGCCAATTCATTACAGTTAAACATAATTTCTTCATCTGCCGAAAGACTTCCTTTTTTTCTGGAAAAAATTGGATAATCCTGACCCGTTTCAAAACGAGTGATATAATAGTAACCATTATAAAAATAAGGTACAGATGAATCATCTTCTTTAATTCTGCCTTTCATTTCCTCATACAAATTTTCCTGAAGACCTTTTGTATGCGACGTCATGTCCTGATAATATGAATTTTCCTGATTTAAATAATTGATAACTTCAGGATTTTCGCGATCGTTAAGCCAAAAATAATTATCGACCCTGGTTTCTTTATGTTTTTTTAATGATTTTGGAATTTCTTTGGCTTGTGGAGCCATTATATCGTTTTGCATTGATTGAGCATTAGTTTTTAAATACGAAGGAGCAAAAATACTACAAAGACAACAGAACCAAATTAATTTTTTCATAAAATATTCTATTGTTATCAAACAGCAATATACTAATTTTGTATGAAATAATTTAAAATCAACAAAAATGGATTTAATGGGAATGATGGGTAAACTTAAAGAAACCCAACAAAAAATTGAAGATACAAAAAAGCGTCTGGATACTGTTTTGATTGATGAACAAAGCGCTGACGGATTATTAAAAGTAACACTAACTGCAAATAGAAAGGTAAAATCAATCTCTATCGACGACTCTTTACTTGAAGATAAAGAGCAATTGGAAGATTATTTAATCGTAACGTTAAATAAAGCAATAGAAAAAGCTACAAGCGTTAATGAACAAGAACTAGATGCTGTTGCAAAAATGGATATGCCGATGATTCCTGGAATGGATAATTTGTTTAAATAAGGTACAAAGGCTTAAAATAGGTTCAAAGGGACAAAGGTTTTTTCGCCTGACGCATAAACTTTGAATCCTTCTCAATCAAAAAAGAAAGACACACTAAAGATAGTGCGTCTTTCTTTTTTAACCTTTGTCCCTCTGAACCTTTGTAACTTTGAACCTTCTTCTTAAAACTTCTGCAACGTTTCAATCACATAAGTATGCATTACTTCCTTATAATCTAAATGCGTTACAAGTCTAAGCTTATTATGTCCCATAGAACTTATCAGGATATTTTTTTGTTTTAATTTTTCAATCAAAAGCTGATCACTGTAGCCTTCTGCAAGTGAAAAGATTAAAATATTAGTCTCGACAGGTTCTATTGCTGAAACCCACGGTTTTGTACTTAAAACTGCTGCAATTTCTTTTGCACGTCTATGATCTTCGGCTAATCTTTCTATATTATTTGCTAAAGCATACAATCCGGCTGCAGCCAAATAACCAACCTGACGCATTCCCCCACCAAGTATCTTTCTGATTCTCAACGCTCTATGAATATCAGCTTTTGTACCTAATAAAACAGAACCTATTGGAGCGCCCAATCCTTTTGATAAACAAACCGAAATTGTATCGAAAATAGCTCCAAACTCTTTAGGATTTTGCCTTTTTGCCACTAATGCATTCCAAATTCTGGCTCCATCAAGATGGAATTTCAAATTATTCGCATCGCAAACTTTTTTTATTTCTCTTAAATCATCTAATTCATAACACGCACCACCACCTTTGTTAGTAGTGTTTTCTACACAAACCAAACTCGTTAACGGACTATGATAAAACTCCGGATCATTAATTGCGGCGGCAACCTGACTTGCAGTTATCATACCTCGGTCTCCGTCTAATAAACAGCAGGAAACACCGCTATTAAAAGAAACTCCTCCTCCTTCATAATTATAAACATGCGCATATTTATCAGCAATTAATTGCTCTCCGGGCTGCGTGTGTAATTTAATCGCTGTTTGGTTAGCCATAGTTCCTGATGGAAAAAAAAGTCCTGCTTCCATACCAAAAAACTCAGCCACTCTGGTCTCTAATTCGATAACCGTAGGATCCTGCCTGTATACATCATCGCCAACATGTGCATTAAACATATACTGCAACATTTCGTATGTAGGTTTGGTAATAGTATCGCTAATTAAATTTATTTCCATATTCTAAAAACTATATCTTATTTTTGTGCAGCAAAATTACGTATTACTGTTTGTTAATTTTTGCAAGTTTCATTAAATTTTAACTTGTGAATTACAATACAACCAAATTAACGTAATATTTATAAAAATCATATAAAAAACTATTATTAATTTATGACAACTACCGAACAAATAAAAGGTATTGTGGAGCGCCTTGGTGCGTTGAGGAGGTATCTTTGACGTTGATGCCAAGCTAATCGAAATTGCCAACGAAGAAGAAAAAACCTTTGCTCCAGACTTTTGGAACAATGCAAAAGAAGCCGAAGTCATTGTAAAAAACCTCCGAAACAAGAAAAAATGGATCGAAGATTATAATAAAGCAATCGAACTTACGGATGAATTACAGCTTGCCTACGATTTTTATAAAGAAGGGGAACTTTCTGCAGAAGAATTAGACGGGCATTATAATACAACGCAAACTCATATTGAAAATATTGAGTTCAAAAACATGCTTTCTGACGAAGGAGACAGCTTAAGTGCCGTAGTACAAATTACTGCAGGAGCCGGCGGAACCGAGAGTTGTGATTGGGCAGGAATGTTAATGCGTATGTATATGATGTGGGGAGAAAGTTATGGCTACAAAATAAAAGAACTAAACTTTCAGGCCGGTGAGGTTGCAGGAATCAAAACTGTTACCCTGGAGTTTGAAGGTGATTATTCTTTTGGGTATCTAAAAGGAGAAAACGGTGTACATCGCTTAGTTAGAATCTCTCCTTTTGATAGTAATGCAAAACGCCATACTTCATTCGCATCTGTTTATGTTTATCCGCTTGTTGATGACAGTATCGAAATTGACATCAATCCTGCAGATATCGAAATTACCACTTCTCGTTCAAGTGGAGCCGGAGGACAAAATGTGAATAAGGTTGAGACAAAAGTACAATTAGTACACAAGCCAACCGGAATCCAGATCCAGTGTTCTGAAACGCGATCTCAACAAGACAACAGGCAACGTGCCATGCAAATGTTACGTTCGCAATTGTATGAAATCGAGCTGAAAAAACAGCAGGCACAACGCGCAGACATTGAAGCCGGAAAAATGAAAATCGAATGGGGATCGCAAATACGTAATTACGTAATGCAGCCTTATAAATTAGTAAAAGACGTTCGTACTGGTTATGAAACCAGCGATGTCGATGGCGTTATGAACGGGAATATTGATCCTTTCCTAAAAGCATTTTTAATGATGATGGGACAAAAAGAGGAAGAATAAATGAATAAATATATCAAAGGTTGTTTAGTTTTAATAGGTGTTATTATTACTATAATAGCAATAATAGCAGGTCTGTTTTTTTGGTCATCAAATAGTCGAAGAAAACAAGCTGAAATTGATGGAATTAAATTCTCTAAAGAATGCGATTTAGCCAAGTTTATTACTGAACAACCTGAGATTCAATTCGCAAATTTCAAAAAAAACGAAATCAATACCCTAAAGTTTCAGATCCTCAGAAAAGGGAAATTCATTCATGATACATTGATTAAAAATGGATTCGACAAGAAAACCAATTCCAGCGAATACAAATCTATTACTATTCCGTACAAAGAATTTTTAAAAACCGATACAATTGTAGTAATCACACAAAACAAACTACATTATTACATTTCAGGTTATCATCATTATGCTTACCTGCATTATGGCATGAATGGTTATTTGGGAAGCCATGAATGTAGATTTTCTGATTATACTACAATTAATAATGAAGTTTTTGCAAGACCTATTCTATTCAGGAAATATGGCTGGATTAATCCTGAAATATCCAAACATATTCATAAAATTAGCGTATCTGATAGTGTAGCCTATTATAGTTTTGCCAAAAAATGCAAAATAAAAATACAAGATGCCGAGCGTATCCTGAAAGAAAAAAGAAAAAATCAGGTTTTTAGATCTACCACAACTGACGGAATTGAAGTTGGTCCAAAAAATAGTTATTACATATATGGAGAAGAAACTGAATCCGGAACACTTCCTAATAATGTAGTTCCAAGAAATCTTCAAGAGTATGTAGTTAAAATAAATTGCGAAACAGGAGAATATAAGCGCTACAAAAATTATCCTTTTGACGACTAATTGTTTACTTTTAATAGTAATTGTAATTAAACTTATTGCTTTTTCCTTATCAGAAAGAATAGTAACTTTACAAAACAAGCTAATTTCAATCTTTTTTAAATTAAAAATACAGTTATGATAAAGTGGGCAGATATAATTCGATATACAAATAAAGGAAATCCGGTACCAGATAAAAGAGTCGACAAAACACCAGAAGAATGGAAACAACTTCTAACGCCGGAAGAATTTCAGGTAACACGCTTAAAAGGGACTGAAAGATCGTTTAGTTCTGAGCTTTGCAGTTTATTCGATCCCGGAATTTATGAATGTAAATGCTGCGGCACTTTACTTTTTGATGCCAGCGAGAAATTTGAATCAGGAACAGGCTGGCCTTCTTTTACGCAACCTTTAAAAGAAAATGCCATTGCTTACCACGCTGACAAATCATACGGAATGATTCGCGTTGAAGTTGTCTGTAATACTTGTGATGCTCATTTAGGACACGTTTTTCCTGATGGTCCTGAACCAAGTGGTTTACGCTACTGCATTAATGCAATTTCTCTTTCTAAAATAAAAGAATAAATATTAAAAGCGATTCAATTAATAGGAATCGCTTTTTTTTATCTCTAAACTTTAAACAATTACAAAAACAAAGCAAGTAAGATTTAACGCACTAATTAAAACATTTTTTAAAGTTAAAATACAAATTGAATTAAAAAATAAAAATACCCTCTTACATTTTTAATTATTTGAGCTGAAGAATTAGCAAAAAAATAAAAAAGAAATAATTCAAAAAATATGACCTTGATAAACCTACAAAATTCAACACTATAATTACAATCAATTACATGACCTTATATTATTATATACTTCTTTAAAATTATTTGATTTATAATAAGATACACATAAAACAATCTACTTGTAATTATCAATATAAAAGGAAATAGAAAGGCATTCAAAAACTTACAAATACGTAATTAAAAAATTAACAGAGGCCGAAGCAATCTCAAAACAAGCAAAAAATTAATAGATTTAATGTTAAAATTGTAATATTTAAACTATTATTTAAAAAAATATTTAAAAAACTTCAAAATAACATTAGGTAATTTAAATCTAATTGAGTTTATTTGGTGCGAAATAACCCCTAAATCATTAAATTCATTTCAATGAAATCCTATTCAATTCAAGAAATTAATGAAGTTATCAATGGCGTAATTTACGGCACAACTTCGCAATGCATAACAGCAACAGAACAATTAGAAAAAGCGTCAATTTCTGAAATTTCATTTATAGGAAATAAAAAATATGAAAAATTCTGGGAAGGTTCAAAAGCTTCAGTTGCAGTTGTTAACGAAGATATTTCAATTGAACCTGGAGACAATCGTGCTTTTATAAAAGTGAAAAATGCCGATTTGGCAATGTCACAAATTTTAGCTCTTTTTGCTCCTCCTCCTCCAATATTCAGAAATAACATTCATAAATCAGCAAATGTTGACGAAACAGCTGTTATTGGTGAAGGTGCAAGAATTGGTGCAGGTTGTTATATAGGTCCAAAAGTTGAAATTGGTGCAAATGTTACTATTTATCCAAATGTTACTATTTTAGATGAATGTACTATTGGCAAAAATACTATCATTTGGTCAGGAGCTGTAGTTCGAGAACGTTGTCATATAGGTAACGACTGTATCATTCATCCAAACGCCACTATTGGTGCTGATGGTTTTGGTTTTCGTCCTTGCAGCGAAAAAGGTTTAGTAAAAATTCCACAAATTGGAAATGTAATCATTGGAAACGGAGTTGAAATTGGTGCTAATACATGCGTTGACCGCGGAAAATTCAGCTCAACTGTTCTTGGTGACGGATGTAAAATTGATAATTTAGTTCAGATAGGACATAATAGTAAATTAGGTAAATTTTGTATTATGGCCGGAAATAGCGGTTTAGCCGGTTCTGTAACATTAGGAAATGGCGTTATTATTGGCGGAAGTGCTTCTATAAAAGACCATACGACAATTGGCGATGGCGCTATCGTTGGTGCAGGTTCTGGTGTAGTTGGCGACATTCCTGCCGGAAAAACAATGCTGGGATATCCTGCAGTTGAAGCTCGTGACGCTTTGAAACAATGGGCAATTCTAAAACGAATGGTTTGCGATTCTAAAAAATAAAAGACAATGATATATATTATAAAAAAAACAGAAGCTAGCTAGCTTCTGTTTTTTTTTGTTTTATAACACTTCGCACTCAAAGCCAATGACTTCCATTAAAAAAATTACTTTTTCGATAATATTATCATTACATTCAAATCTCAGGATATTATCACAATCTTCCAGGTCAAAATTCCATTTTGAATGAGGAAAAAGCTGATTCAGTTTAGGCGGAATCTTTTTTACTTTTGATAGACTATCAATATTTGTTTTAAATACAAAATCATAGCAATTACTGGTTTTTAATTTTACTCAAAATTTTAGAATCAATATAAAAAGTTCCAAACGGAATAACACATGCCAAAAGTACTTTCCAGGTTGTGTCTTTAAATTTCCAGTTCTCTT
Source organism: [Flexibacter] sp. ATCC 35103 (assembly GCF_001975985.1). GTDB lineage: Bacteria > Bacteroidota > Bacteroidia > Flavobacteriales > Flavobacteriaceae > Flavobacterium. The sequence continues at coordinate 692,354 of NZ_MTQF01000001.1, forward strand.
CTACTCCAACACTCAACGTATTAAAAATAAAAAGCAGAAATAAAGCACCGTGAACCGTTCCAACTGGTCGTGTTAAAAAAGGCATTGCAAATAAATATTTCATTGGCATTGCTATAAAAAGTAAAATCAAGAGAGAAGTTCCTTCAAGAAATCCAATGATTCGTAATCGTCCGGTATTGGTTTGTAATAAGTTTTTCATAATTATCTAAAATAAGGTCGGTTTGCTAGAAATGAGAATGGCCACGGAATCGCTATAAAAATGAGTATTAAAGCAATAGAAAACCAAACTAACATGGTTTTAAATTTATCGCGATCACTTTCTTTTCTTTTTGCCAAAGCTGAACCAATTGTTATTAAAACAATCGAAACCAACATGGATAAAATGTGAATCAATCCAAAAAAAGCGGCATCAATATTTTGAATAGCTGTCGCAAAATTTGCCCAGAGGTACTTTACAATCGGACTTTGCACATAAATTAATATTCCAAAAATTAGTTGAATATGGGCAATAGTTGCGGTCCAGTGTCGTAATAAATTATCTTTTTTGGTAAATGCCAATTGCAAAGAATATCCGCGATAGGCTATAAAAATAGAGTACAATAAACTTCCCAAAACAAACCATCGTAGCATCGAATGGCAAAATAATAGCGTAGTATACATTGTTTAAAAAATTAAGACAATGCAAATATATTTAAAAAACATACTAGTTAGTATGTTTTTGATTTTAAAATTTACTTCAAATTATCCAGATAACTTCTAAGTTCTTTTAAATAAACAATATAGCAGAAATTATTATCCTGAACTTTTCCGAAATTTCGTATTCCCCAATATCCTGACATCATAAAAAAGGCAACTTGTTCTCCATTAACCTCTTTTTTGATCAAGCCAGATTTTTGCGCATTTGAAATCGCTTTTTCGATGGTTTGCTTCCATTTGTTAATCAATTCTAACAAAGCCTCACTAAACTGATTATTCCAAGGCGTCATTTCCTGAGTTAAATTTCCAACCGGACAGCCATATTTTACTTGTAAAAAAGGATCTTCAAGTAGTAAATACGAGATCATATTGTACAAATCATCAACAGGATTTAGCGAGTTTTCCATAGGTTTTATAAAAGTTTCCAACATTGTAGGCTTTAAGATTTCTTCAATAATAGCAACTCCCATTTCATCTTTGGTCTTAAAATGGTAATAAAATGCACCTTTTGTAACTTTTGTCGTCGCTATAATATCATCAATACTTGTTGTTTGATATCCTTTAGAATAAATTAATTCAAATGCTTTCTGAAGAATAGTGAGTCGTGTATTGGCAGCTTTAGACATAAAAAATACTAATTGGTATGAACAAACAAATTAAAGCAAAAAATATCATTTAATATCAAACTTGTCGTTAGTTCATCCTCCAATAAGAGTTGAAGTAAGAAATATATAAATTCATTATTTCTCATTAAACCTATATTATTTTTAAAAGATTATTAATTACTTTTTATGATATCTAAGAAAACATTTTATTATGTGGGTTTCAATTGATTTTGTAAATTAGCCAACACTATTTTATAAAAACCACAATATATCATGGATTTAAACTTCAATAAAAACGAAGATCACAATAAACTATTACTTTCTGACTTAAAACAAAGATTTGCCAAAGTAAAACTAGGCGGAGGCGAAAAAAGAATTGAAAAATTACATGCCGAAGGCAAAATGACAGCTCGCGAACGTATCGCTTATTTGCTGGATGAAGGCTCAAAAAGTATTGAGATTGGAGGATTTGTAGGAGACGGAATGTATGCTGAACATGGCGGATGCCCATCTGGTGGAGTTGTTATTAAAATAGGATACATAAGAGGTAAACAATGTATTGTTGTTGCCAATGATGCTACGGTAAAAGCCGGTGCTTGGTTCCCTATTACCGGCAAAAAAAATCTTCGCGCTCAGGAAATTGCAATGGAAAACAGATTGCCAATTATTTATCTGGTTGATAGTGCAGGTGTTTACTTGCCACTTCAGGACGAAATTTTTCCGGATAAAGAACACTTTGGCCGAATCTTTAGAAACAATGCACAAATGAGTAGTATGGGTATTACCCAAATTGCGGCCGTTATGGGTAGTTGTGTTGCCGGTGGCGCTTATTTACCTATTATGAGCGACGAAGCTTTAATTGTTGATAAAACAGGAAGCATTTTTCTGGCAGGAAGTTATCTGGTAAAAGCAGCAATTGGGGAAACAATTGATAATGAAACCCTTGGCGGTGCTACAACACATTGTGAAATTTCAGGTGTAACAGATTATAAGGCTAAAGATGATAAAGATGCTTTAGATAAAATAAAAAATATTGTAGACAAAATAGGTGATTATGATAAAGCGGGCTACAGCCGAATCAAATCTGAAAAACCTGCCTTAGAACCCAAAGACATTTACGGGATTTTACCAAAAGCGAGAAACGAACAATATGATATGATGGAAATCATCAATCGTTTGGTTGATAATTCTGAGTTTGAAGCTTATAAAGATGGTTACGGTCAAACTATTATTACCGGTTATGCCAGAATCGATGGCTGGGCCGTAGGAATTGTAGCCAACCAAAGAAAAGTGGTTAAAACCAAAAAAGGCGAAATGCAGTTTGGCGGTGTTATTTACTCTGATAGTGCTGATAAAGCAACCCGATTTATTGCCAATTGCAACCAGAAAAAAATTCCATTAGTCTTTGTACAGGACGTTACCGGTTTCATGGTTGGATCAAAATCTGAACATGGCGGAATCATAAAAGACGGTGCCAAAATGGTGAATGCTGTCAGCAACTCAGTTGTTCCTAAATTCACCGTAATTGTTGGAAACTCTTATGGAGCAGGAAACTATGCCATGTGTGGAAAAGCCTATGATCCAAGATTAATTTTTGCCTGGCCTAGCGCAGAACTTGCTGTTATGGGTGGAACTCAGGCCGCAAAAGTTTTAGCACAGATCGAAGCTTCTTCGCTTAAGGCAAAAGGAGAAATTGTAGATGAAGCAAAAGAAGCTGAATTGTTCAATAAAATAAAAGCCCGATATGATGAACAGACTTCACCTTATTATGCTGCTTCAAGATTATGGACAGATGCTATTATTGATCCTCTGGACACTCGTACCTGGATTTCTATGGGGATCGAAGCTGCCAATCATGCTCCCATTCAAAAAGCTTTTAATTTAGGTGTAATACAGGTTTAAGATTTAAAAACTTTTAAAATACGTTAAATAAATATAAAAAACTTATATTCAGGCACTTAAAACTAAATTTATCATTAAAATTTACTAACTTTATATGTAATTTTTAATCACGTAGTATCATGGAAAATGTAAAAAGCTTAAATAAATGGGCAAATTCGCACACTTATTTACCTGTAGATTTAGTACGTATTGTTTTAGGTGTTTTTTTATTTATGAAGGGAGTTTCATTTGTTACAAACGTTCAGTATTTACATGATTTAATCTCTCCAATTGATCAATTTGGCGGCGGAATGTTTCTTTTGCATTACATCGCACCAGCGCATATGATTGGAGGAATTATGATTGTTTTCGGATTACTTACTCGTTGGGCAATTGCTGCTCAATTACCCATACTATTTGGGGCAATTCTCATCAACTTTATGGGACATATGCATTCTGAAAGTTTAATTTTGGCAATAGTAATTCTATTGGTTTGCGTATTCTTTTTATTTTATGGAAGTGGAAAACATTCAGCTGATTATTATTTCAAAATGCAACAATAATACACTTCTTTATCCTCAATAAATCTTACCTGAATATTGAGGATAAAGAATACCAGTCTTTTAAAAGTTAATTAATTCTTTAAAATTTCTTTAATTGTATTTTATGAACTAAATTCGCCACCATGAATTGGATTCGTAAAACTGTTATTTTTGTATCACTTTTGATAATTGCTTTTTTTGCTGTTCAGGCAAACGATTCTGTTATTCAAGTAACTGATACTCAAAAAACAGATACTAATTTCTCTATCGATCATGCCGATTCATTAGCTTTTATTCAACCACAAGCAAGTTATCAATTTGCAGCCAATATAAAAACCAACCCATCTATATTAATTAAATGGTTTGATTCTTTATTAATGGTTTTACCTCAACATAAAGCTGTAAAATCAACTTCAAATTTTGCAAATCAATTTGCAGCACAGAGCAAAAAAGTCCTTTTGATGCTCTACCCCTTTCATTTTTTTTGGTAGACAATTTATGAATGTTTAATGAGGAAAATACTTTTTTCCTAAACAAGACGATCCGTTTTCTACACTGGAAATGACGTCACATTTCATAATTTATCAAATTTTAAAAAACACAATGGAAACAAGTGTAACCATAATTGGTATTGTGATCACAATCATAGTAGCAATTCCAATCTATTTTTCAGCAAGAACGAGCGCTGCAAACAAATCAAAAATTTTAAACATAAAAAAGAAATTCAGTCCAACACATCCGGAGGATTTTGATTTAACTGAATCTCAAAGCAATAAAACGCTTACGATAGATCAAAAAAACCGAAGATTTATTTTGATGAATTTCAATCCAAATCAACAAGAATCTACTTATCTAGATTTAAAAAGTGTCACATCTTGCAAATTAGTTCCAATAACAGAGGGAACTTCAGACACAATTGTGAAAATTGATTTTGAATTTCAGGAGAAAGAAACTTCTAAAAAAATTATAATTCCATTCTATGATTTTGATGATGACCGCATTAAACAAATAAGTGTCTATCAAGATCATCAGTTTGCTAAAAAATGGCTTAAAATCATCCAAGATTCTATTTCACGTTAGTTATTTAATTCAGAAAAGAGGCTCCTAGTGAGTCTCTTTTTTTTTGGTCAATACATGATATTTGTCATTTTATATGCAGTTAGTAAATTCTAATTTTGAAATAAACAAAATCCGACTTTATGAAAATCTCACTGACTCAAAAGTACAATGTCCCAGGTCCCAGATACACGAGTTATCCAACAGTTCCTTATTGGAACGAGACCGATTTCACAAATCAAAAATGGATAAAGTCTTTTCAGAAAGCATTTTCAGAAAGCAATTCTCAAAACGGAATTAGTTTATATATTCATTTACCATTTTGCGAAAGCATGTGTACTTTTTGCGGATGCAACAAACGAATAACAAAAAATCATTCAGTTGAAGAAACCTACATAACAGCTCTTCTTAAAGAATGGAATCTTTATTGCAATTTATTATCTGAAAAACCAATAATAAAAGAGATACATTTAGGCGGAGGAACTCCTACTTTTTTCTCTGTAAACAATTTGGAAATGCTCATAAATGGCATCCTTTCTAAAGCGGATAAAGCTGCTAATTATGAATTTAGTTTTGAAGGTCATCCTAATAACACCACATACGAACAGCTTAAAAAACTTTATGATTTGGGCTTTCGCCGAGTAAGCTTTGGAGTTCAGGATTATGCAGAAAAAGTTCAAAAAGCTATTCACAGGATCCAACCATTCCATAATGTTGCAAAAGTAACTTTTTGGGCAAAAGAAATTGGATATACCTCTATTGGCCATGATATTATATTTGGCTTGCCTTTTCAAACAATTGAAAACGTAATTGATACCGTCGAAAAAACTAATTCTTTAAAACCGGATCGTCTGGCGTTTTACAGTTATGCACATGTACCATGGATAAAAGGAAACGGCCAACGCGGCTTTCATGAAGAAAACCTTCCTAAAGACGCCGAAAAACGAAAACTATATGAAACCGGAAAACAAATGCTTTCTAAAAATGGTTATCAGGAAATAGGAATGGATCATTTTGCATTAGTATCTGACAGTTTATATAAAGCAACAGCGAACAAAGAATTACATCGAAATTTCATGGGATATAGTGCCTCAAAAACTCAGCTGATGATTGGTTTGGGCGTTTCTTCTATTAGCGATAGCTGGTATAGCTTTGCTCAAAACACAAAAAGTATCGAAGAATATTATCAATTGTTAGAAGAAGACAAATTACCTGTCGTAAAAGGTCATATTCTTACCGTTGAGGATTTAATTATTAGAAAACACATATTAAACTTAACATGTGAATTTGAAACTTCCTGGAATAATGAATTATATTTTGAAGAAATTACAGACGTCTTAGAAAATTTAAAAGAAATAGAAAAAGACAAATTGATTGTGATTGAAGAAAACAAAATCAAAATTACCGATGCCGGAAGACCTTTTGTTCGAAATATTTGTATGGCTTTTGATTTACATCTAAAAAGAAAATCACCAGAAACCAACTTATTCTCGATGACCGTTTAATGACAATTTGGAGTTTCTTGTACAAACAAACTCATGTTTGATGGAGAAATATAAGGAATTCCTAAACCAAGTCCTCTAAGGATAAATAATACACCAATCACTACAGCAACATACGGAATTGCCTTTTGGATTTTATTTCTGAAAGGTAATTTTATTAATGAATGTATGTAAACAACGATTGTCATTAATGGCACAGTTCCTAATCCGAAAAGCATCATGTATAAAATTCCATATCCTGCACTTTGCATGGCAATTGCACCAAATAAAGCGACATAAACCATTCCGCAAGGCAAAAAACCATTCAATAATCCTATTGTAAAAAGTGATTTGTAGGTTTTCTTTTTAAACTGACTTCCTAAACTTGATTTTACTTTTGAAATAATTTTATAAACCGGCTTAGAAAAATTGTATTTAGAAAAAACTTGTTCAGGTATTAAAACTACAATAATCATTGCTACACCAATAAAAATAGACATTTTTTGTTGTAATCCAGCCAGAAAAAAACCTCTTCCCAATAATCCAAAAATGAGTCCTATAGTTGCATATGCAGTCAATCTTCCTAAATGATAGGTAATAATCTGGCTAACTTTCTTAGCTTCATTTTGATGATCTACAGGTAACATCATAGCAATTGGACCACACATTCCAATACAGTGTAAACTACTAATCAAACCTAATATAAAAGCGGAGTATAACATCATGTTTTTTTATTTTTGCCACAGATTAAATTAAATGATTTAAAAAAATGGCTTTAAAAAATCCCTATAATCTGTGGCATAAAAATATTTTTGACGCAGAATTTAATTTACGTAAATAACCTCTTTTGAAAGATATTTTGTTCCTTTATATTCCCATTCCATATTAACATCCCAACGCCCTTTAATCAGTTTCTTTTGTGGAATAAGTAAAGATGAATTCGTTAAAGTAATTTGCGTATCAAAATCAAATTTCTTGTTTGAAGGTCGGTATAATGATACATTTCCTTTTATTTTATCATTTTCAAAAGTTGCAGGAAAAGCTATTTTTACACCATTTTGAGTATAAATTATTGAAGGTCCTTGCTTTAAATCATGAGCGTTCTGAATTCGGACCATTTCATCCTGAAAATGCGAATCATGTTTATAGTATTCTTCAACAACTAAGTCATTGTCGTATTTACTATTTGATTGTACTTGAAAAACAAAATATAAAATAAAAGTCATAAACAATGCAAATGCAATGACAATTCCGGTTCCCCAATTTATTTTCATAATATTCTATTTTTTAATTAAAACTTCGCGGCCCTAAAAAATTAGTTGTGGTAGTTTCCAGCAATTCTTTACCATTATAAACTCCAATTTCAACTTTTGTTTTATCACTTTCAAGAAGGGCCTGATCTATTTCTATAAATAACGTTCCTTGTGAAATTCCTTCTTTTAAAACTTTAAAATGTTGTTTTCCAACATTTCTAATATTCCCTTTTTGATCAATTAATTCAAAATGAATATCATGATAATCTTTTATTGTTTTGTTGACAATCTTATACGTATAAACATTACTGATCATATCTCCTTTATGCTGAAACAACTGTCCGGGTAAACGTAAAACGACAGCCTGAACTTCGGTTCGCAAAAACAACATTCCAACAAAAACACTTAACAAAATGAACAGAACAGCTGTATAGCCTTTCATTCTGGCTGTAAATTTAAAAGGTGCTTTCTTTACGATTTCATCTTCAGATGCATATCGAATAAGACCTTTAGATAAACCTACACTTTCCATAATGGTATCGCATTCATCAATACAGGCGGTACAATTGGTACATTCTAACTGCGTTCCGTTTCTAATATCAATTCCCATTGGACAAACATGAACACATTGATGACAATCAATACAATCTCCTTTTCCAGTTGTTGCTCTTTGTTCTTTTTTATTAAATTTTGCACGACCTGCTTCTTTTTCCCCGCGAACAAAATCATAGGCTACATTGATAGATTTATCATCTAAAAGCACGCCTTGTAACCTTCCATAAGGACAAGCAATGATACAAACCTGTTCACGAAACCAAACAAAAACAAAATAAAAAACTCCGGTAAAAATTAATAAGGCAATAAAATTACTTGATTGCTGAATTGGTCCTTGTTCCACAATTAAAAACAATTGATCACTTCCTACCAGATAAGCCAGAAAGACATTTGCAATACCAAATGAAATCAGGAAAAAGATGGTCCACTTGATCAGCCTCTTTCTTATTTTTTCTGTATTCCATTCCTGTCTTGCTAATCTTGACTGCGCTCCACGATCTCCATCAATCCAATATTCTATACGACGAAAAACCATTTCTAAAAAGATCGTCTGTGGGCAAATCCATCCGCAAAAAATCCTGCCAAATACAACGGTAAATAAAATTATAAAAACAATGCCCACGAGCATTGAGATTACAAAAAGATAGAAATCCTGTGGCCAAAATGGAAATCCGAAAATATTAAAACGGCGTTCCATAACATTAAATAGCATGAATTGATTTCCGTTTACCTTTATAAATGGATTTGCAATTAAAATAGCCAATAATATATAGCTAACTATTTTTCGATATTCATAGAACTTACCAGACGGTTTTTTAGGAAAAATAAATTTTCTGTTACCTCCTTCATCAATAGTTCCAATGGTATCTCTAAAAGCTTCGTCTGGTAAATTTGACATGTTTTTTTTGTAATTATTTTTTAACTTCAGTACTATCTGCTGATGTACTTGCTGTGGCATCTTTTGTTGGAACACTTTCATCTACCCAAATTTCTCCTTCTGGTTCTTTTGGATCTTTTGGATTACTTCCTTGTAAGGATAGAATATAACTTGCTACTTTTTGAATTTCCTTAGGTTTTAAAGTTCCTTTCCAGGCAATCATTCCTTTTCCGTCTCTACCTCCATTTGTGATGGTATGGAAAAGATTTTTGATTCCTCCACCCAAAATCCAGCGGTTATCAGTAAGATTAGGACCAATTTGCCCGCCGGCATCAGCGCGGTGACAAGCCGCACAATTGGTTGTGAATATTTCTTTACCAGCAGCTAAGTTTTCAGGATCATTTAATAAAACAACCGTTTTTTCATCCATCAGATCAGGTGCTGTTTTAAGGTATTCATCGACATCAATTTTTGCCTGGGCCATTTCTTTTTTAAGCTCCATTTCCTGATCATCTCCACCAAAAACTTCATAACGTGCAAAATAAATCACTCCAAACACAATACAGATATAGAATAAATACACCCACCATGGCGGTAAATTATTATCCAGCTCCTTGATTCCGTCATAATCGTGATCCATTAACAAGTCGCCTTCTCTTTCTATAGGTTCTGTTTTTGTCAGCTTGTGCATTAAATCCTTATACCAGGTACTTTCTGTTAAACTCAAACTATTTTCATATTCGAGTTTTGCTTTTTCTTCCGGTGACATCAATTGGTACATAATGCGATTAACGGCACTTAATGTAATTTCGATGGCAATCAAAATAAACAGAAAAACAAACAAGAATACTGACACCATTGGGTACTTTATAAAAGCAGCTCTGTCACCTGAATCTATAAAATATTCCATTAAACCAAATACGATGAAGAAAATCAGCGGTACTCTTACATATACTGGGAAAAACTTTTTCATTTTAATTATCTTTTGAAATTATACTATGCCCTTCATCTAAAGGTATTTCACTCATTTCCTTAATCTTTTCTTTTCTATATGTAAATACCCAAAAACCTAATCCTACAAAAAAGAAAAAGAATATTAAGAGAGAAAGTATCGGGTATACTTCAATACCCGAAATAGTCTCCATATTGTGTTTTATCTGTTCAAACATAATGTTGTTATTTAGAAGTCTCTTTTACTTTAATATCAGTTCCAAGTCTTTGTATATAAGCGATCAAAGCAACAATCTCTCTTTCGTTCATTGGGGTAAATTTTTCACCTTTGGCAACTGCTTTTTTCTTGCTTTCCTCATAACTTTTCACAAAATCAGGATCGTTTTCTAAATTCTTTTCGATTGCGATAGCCTGAGCTCTTAACGCTTTTTGAGCATTTGCCACTTCAGCTTCTGTATAAGGAACTCCAAGAGTAACCATGGCTTGCATTTTCTTTTGAGTCAATGAGATATCCATTGGTTCATTATCAAACAACCATTTATATCCCGGCATAATCGAACCTGCAGAAATACTTTGCGGATTCCAGAAGTGGTTAAAATGCCAATTGTCATTATACTTCCCGCCTACTCTTAATAAATCCGGTCCAGTACGTTTTGATCCCCATAGAAACGGGTGATCATAAACAAACTCACCTGCTTTTGCTTGTGGTCCGTAACGTTCTACCTCACTTCTAAAAGGACGAACGGATTGCGAGTGACAACCAACACAACCTTCTCTAATATATAAATCACGTCCTTCAAGTTCTAAAGGTGTATATGGTTTTACACTGGAGATTGTTGGAATATTTGATTTAACCATAATAGTTGGCACAATTTGAATAACCCCACCAATTAAAATAGCTATTGTGGCTAAAATGGTCAGTTGAATTGGTCTTCTTTCTAACCAGGTATGAAATTTTTCTCCTTTTAATCTTCCGGTGCTTATTCTTTGTAAAGCTGGAGCTTGTGCTAACTCATCTTCAATAGTCTCACCCGCTCTAACAGTCATTATAATATTATAAACCAACGTAAACATCCCTATTAAATAGAAAGTACCTCCAATTGCTCTCATCCAGTATAATGGCATAATTGCAGTTACTGTTTCAAGAAAGTTACCATAAGTTAATGTACCATCCGGATTAAATTGTTTCCACATTGATGCTTGCTGAAAACCTGCTACATACATTGGTACAGTATATAAAATGATTCCTAACGTACCAATCCAGAAGTGGAAATTTGCTAACTTTTTAGAAAATAAAGCACTCTTTGTCATTCTTGGAATCAACCAGTAAATAATACCAAAAGACATAAATCCGTTCCAGGCTAAAGCTCCCACGTGAACGTGTGCAATAATCCAGTCTGTATAATGCGCAATAGCATTTACGTTTTTTAAAGAAAGCATTGGACCTTCAAAAGTCGCCATTCCATAACCTGTAATGGCTACCACAAAGAATTTTAAAACCGGTTCTTCACGAACTTTGTCCCAGGCTCCTCTTAAAGTAAGAAGTCCGTTAATCATACCTCCCCAAGATGGAGCAATAAGCATTACCGAAAATGCAACACCTAAATTTTGAGCCCAGTTTGGCAAAGCTGAATATAATAAATGGTGTGGTCCTGCCCAGATATAAATAAATATTAAAGACCAAAAGTGAATGATTGATAATCTATAAGAATAAACAGGACGGTTAGCAACCTTTGGAATAAAATAATACATTAATCCTAAAAATGGAGTTGTCAGGAAAAATGCAACTGCATTATGTCCGTACCACCATTGTACTAAAGCATCCTGAACACCTGCATAAACAGAGTAACTTTTTAAGGCAGATACCGGAATTTCAATATTATTAAAAATATGCAAAACAGCAACTGTAACAAATGTGGCTAAATAAAACCAAATCGCTACATATAAATGTCGTTCTCTACGGCGCAACATTGTTCCTATCATATTGATACCCATAACTACCCAAATAAGTGCAATAGCAATATCAATAGGCCATTCAAGCTCAGCATATTCTTTTGATGAAGTGTATCCTAAAGGCAATGTAATTGCTGCGGCAACAATAATAAGCTGCCAGCCCCAAAAATGTAAATTACTTAAGAAATCACTATACATTCTGGCTTTTAGCAATCGCTGGAGAGAATAATACATTCCCGCAAAAAAGGCATTACCAACAAAGGCAAAAATTACAGCATTCGTATGCAAAGGTCGTAATCGACCGTAGCTAAGCCACGAAATACCATCTGTGATGTTGGGGAAAAGGTACATAACCGCGAGGGTCAGACCTACTAACATACCTACTACTCCAAAGAGAATAGTGGCGTAAATGAACTTTTTTACAATTTTGTTGTCGTAATAAAACTGTTCCATTTCCATAATTATAGTTGTTTTTCTTCTGTTGTTGATTTATTATTGTGGGGAGTAATTTTTGTTTCATCATCAAAAAGCATTCTGACGGAGGGAGTATAATCATCATCGTACTGTCCGGATTTGACAGCAATAATGAAAGCAATAAAAAAACAAATTGCGACGAAAATACTTACTGAAATCAATAGATAAATGACACTCATACCTTAAATTTATGTTAACAAAATTAGAATGTTACAGGCTTTTAAAATATGATAATTATCATGATTGAGGATATTTATTAAATATATAAAAAAATTCCTTCAAAATTATTCATAATCATTATAAACTACTCTTACTGAAATAGTTAGACATTAAAGTAACGAAACTCACTATTGTGATGGTACTTAAAGGCATAATAATCGCTGCTACCAAGGGAAGCAGGTTACCAGTGACGGCAAATGAAAGTCCTATTATGTTATACAGGAGTGATAAAACAAAGCTCATTTTGATTATTAAAATTGATTTCTGAGATAATTTTAGAAAATAATCTAATCGTGAAAACTCTGAGGCATCTAAAATTGCGTCACATGCAGGAGAAAAAACGTTGACATTTTCTGAGATAGAAATTCCAACATTACTTTGCGCAAGAGCACCTGCATCGTTTAATCCATCACCTACCATCATTACATTTTTACCTTGCTCCTGCAAATATCTAATAAAATCAAGTTTTTGCTCAGGCTTTTGATTAAAAATCAATTCTGTTCCTTTTGGTAATATGGCTTCAAGATTTTCTCTTTCTCCGTCATTATCTCCGGAAAGTACTTTTATAGTATATCTATTACTAAGCGTTACAAACAACTTTTCGAGACCTTCTCTATATTGATTCTGAAAAATGAACTTACCTAAATATTCATTATCAATCTTAACATGGAGTGCAGTTCTCTCAATTTCAGATTGCTCTAAAACAGGATTATCCACAAACGCCGCTGATCCTATTTTAATAATCGTATTTTCAACTGATGCCTGAATCCCTTTTCCTGTTATCTCCTGAAAATCATCAATTTTTATTCTTTTGGATTCCTCTAAAAAATCATATAACATTCGGCTTAACGGATGATTGGATCCGCGCAATACATTCTTTATCAGAATATAGTTTTGATCAGAAATTATATCTCCTTCATAGGTAATATTCGATTTTTTATTGGTAGTAATGGTTCCGGTTTTATCAAAAACTATAGTGTCAACTTTTGCTAATTGTTCTATTACCAATGCATTTTTCAGATACATTTTTTGTTTACCCATTATTCTTAAAATATTTCCAAAAGTAAACGGAGCTGTAAGCGCCAGTGCGCATGGACAAGCGACTATCAGAACAGCTGTAAAAACATTAAATGCTGTATTAGCGTCTATAAATATCCAATATCCGAAACCTGCAAACGCAATCAGTAATAATATAGGAGTGAAATAACGACTTATGGCATCAGTAATTGTTTTATGTTTTTGAAGTACTTTTTTCTGAAAGATCTCATTACTCCACAATTGTGTCAGATAGCTTTGTGAAACCGAGTGCAGTACTTCCATTTCAATAACTTTACCTATTTGCTTTCCGCCTGCAAAAACTTTATCTCCTGATTTCTTAGTAATAGGAACTGCTTCGCCAGTTACAAAACTATAATCAATTTCAGCTTTTTCACTTATCAAAATACCATCTACAGGAATCAGCTCCTGATTTCGAATCAATAATCTGTTTCCTTTTAAAACATCATAAATAGGAACACTTTCTTCTGATGTGTCTGAATTTATTCTGGTAACAGCAATTGGAAAATAGGATTTAAAATCTCTCTCAAAACTTAAAAAGCTATACGTTTTAATTTGGAACATTTTTCCGAGCAGCATAAAGAAAACTAAACCTGTTAAACTGTCAAAAAATCCTGATCCATAATTCATTACAATATCAAAAGTACTGCGAACAAACATTACGATTATTCCTAAAGCAATTGGTATATCAATATTAAGCATCTTTGATTTGATACTTTTATAAGCAGAAACATAGTAACCGCTTGCTGAATATAAAAAGCTTGGCAGTGCTAAAACAAGAATTAAAATCCTAAAAAATGGCTTGTAATTATCCAACCAGAATTCTTTGATTTCGAAATATTCAGGAAAAGATAACAGCATAATATTTCCAAAACAAAAAAATGCAACTCCTAACTTATAAGTCAAAGTTCTGTCTACGTTTGTTTTACCAGTTTCATAGTTTTCTAAACTAATATAAGGTTCATAACCTATTGAGCTTAATAAGTATACAATAGTTTTTAATGAAACAAGATCTGAGTTAAAGGTAATCCTAACTCGCTTTTCCGGAAAATTAACCTGGGAAATGCTTATTCCGGATTGAATTCTATTTAGATTTTCAAGGATCCAAATACAAGAGCTACAATGAATATGAGGAATATTCAATGAAACTATCGAAGTATTTTCTTCCTGAAATTCTAACAATTTCGACAAGATTGCCTCATTATCCAGAAAGTCATATTTACCCTGAATATCTTGCGGAGTAGCACCTGGCGATTTTTCAAAATCATAGTAGCACGTTAAATCATGAAGACTAAAAATTTCGTAAACGGTTTTACATCCGGTACAACAAAACTTTTTTTCATCAAAATTGATTTCTTCATTTTTATCAATGGTTAACCCACAATGAAAACAATTCTGCTCATTCATAAATTTGTTTTTTTGATACCGCAAATGTTAAAAAAACGAGAGATTATAAAAATGATATTTATCATATTATAATGAAATCGGATTCTAAATTTAGTCAAATAAAAATCGGCAAACAGAAATAATAGTTTTTTTGTGTGTTTTTTCCAATGATAATAGCGCCTATGAATTGAATAATGGTTAATTTTGCACCAAATATTTTTGCCATGAATAAATGTGATCAATGTATCGTACGACAACTTTCATCTCTTAAAGCTCTTAATAAAGACGAAGTTGTAAAATTGGCTAATAGTAAAACTACCTATAAAATAAAAAAAGGCGAAGCTATTTTTGAAGAAGGCGAAATCACTAATGGTGTTTTTTGTATAAAAGATGGCGTTGGAAAACTCTCTAAATTAAGCGCCAACGGAAAAGATCAGATAGTAAAACTGGTGCAGTCAGGAGAACTTTTAGGACAGCGTTCTATGATTAGCAATGAACCAGCAAATTTATCTGCAAAAGCTGTTGCTGATATGGAAGTTTGTTTTATTCCTAAAACCGAAATTTTACATTTTTTCAATAACAACAATCAATTCTCCATGAATTTGATGCAATCTGTCTGTGAGGATTTAAAGGAATCTGAAAATGATAAAATTGCTTTAGTCCAAAAAACTGTAAAACAACGTTTAGCCGAAACATTATTGCATTTACACGACGCTTTTGGTGAAAACGATGATAAAACTTTGAAAGTTCAACTCACAAGAGAAGAATTAGCCGGAATCATTGGTACTGCTACAGAAAGCTGTATTAGATTATTATCAGATTTTAATAAACTGGATTTAATTGAATTAGTAGGTAAAAAAATAATGCTTAAAAACGTTAAGGCATTAAAAAAAATGGCTGAATAATTACAGTTTTTTAGCTTCGTTCCAAAACACATCCATTTCTGCCAGAGTCATATCCATTAATGGTTTACCCAATTCGCCTGCTTTACTTTCCAGGTATTGAAAACGTTTAATAAATTTTTTATTCGTGCGTTCTAAAGCATCTTCAGGATTTACATTTAAAAAACGGGCGTAATTTATCATCGAAAATAAAACATCTCCAAATTCAGCTTCAATTTTATCCTGATCTCCAGATTTTACTTCGACTTGTAACTCTTCGAGTTCTTCCTGTACTTTATCCCAAACCTGATGTGGTTCTTCCCAATCAAACCCAACACCTTTTACTTTATCCTGAATTCGGCTTGCTTTAACAAGTGCCGGCAAACTTCTAGGCACGCCTTCAAGAACTGATTTTTTACCTTCTTTCAGTTTTAGTTTTTCCCAATTTTGTTTTACTTCTTCTTCATCTTTAACTACAGTATCACTATAAATATGTGGATGACGATGAATTAACTTATCGCAGATTTCATTACAAACATCGGCAATATCAAAATCATTGGTTTCAGAACCTATTTTTGCATAAAAAACAATATGCAGCAATAAATCACCAAGCTCTTTTTTTACTTCATTCAAATCATTATCTAATATAGCATCTCCTAATTCGTAAGTTTCTTCGATTGTAAGATGTCTTAAAGTTTGAAGAGTCTGCTTTTTATCCCAAGGGCATTGCTCACGAAGTTCATCCATGATAATTAATAACCTTTCGAATGCCTTAAGTTGAAGTTCTTTGCTCATTATTTTATTTTATGAGATCAAAAATAATTTATTTTATTGATTTAAATCTATATAAATTAAAAAAGGAAGGTTGTTAAACCTCCCTTTCTAAAATAAATTATATTGACTCCTTAATTATTCGTCCGTTTAATTGCTGGATATTCCTAAAATTATTAACTGGCATTATTTTTCTTAGGTCTTCAATCATTTTTAAAGAGACATCAACAGAATTTTTAAAAATAAACCATTGAACTCCTTCTGTACATGGTGGTGTTGTAAGTGAGCCAGTATATGTGTAATAGGTTTGATTTTCTGGCAGAACGTTATTTAAATTAAAAACATCTTTTACTTCAATACTCTCATTTACTTTTATTGGTAAAAATTTATCAAGAAAGTCAAAAGTTTCATTATTATCCTTGCTCTCTTTTGCCATTATTGCAACTACTGCAAACTTTCCTTCCTTATTCATATGCACCATATGAATCACTAATGGGTATCGAACTCCTCGAATAGTATGTTCTGCAGGTTCATGAAAATGAAATTGTACCAGATTATATTTTTCTTCATTCAGAATAATATAATCACCTTCTTCAAAATCAAACTGAATAGAATGCCCATTATTGACAACATCATGTATTTTAGTTTCCTGACTGTAATGAAAATCAATAGGCTTCAGAGTTTCATCTTTTTCAGTTTCTACAATATCTACAGGTGATTGCGCGCTTCCTCCACAATCGTTCTGATCAATTTCTGACCAATGTTCCGGTCCTGTTTCCCCATCGTAATTCCAGTGCTTTTTGGGTTCGTCATTTGCTTTTTTATCAGATTTGCTGTTATCGCATCCCATAAGAATAATAATTGTGCAACCAAGCAAAATTTTTGTGATAATCTTTTTCATTTTTTTGTTTAAATTAATTTTTATGAAAAATATCCATATATACTCTTTGCGTAACTAAAAGAAGCATACAAGAAATAAAATTCTTGCAAACAATATAATAAATATTTTCTTACAAAATTAATTTTTAATTTAATTTCACGACTAAAAAAAATCATAAAAGATTACAAACGGGTAAAAAAAAATCCTGTCAAGAAAAATCTTAACAGGATTAATATATTTAAAGGTAGTAACTACTATTCTTCTTTTTTAGCTTTTGCTTTTTTAGCAGCTGGAGCTTTTTTTGGTTTTTCTTCAACAACCGGAGCTTCTTCAGTAGCTTCAGCAGCAGCTGGAGCTAAATCTGTAACTAAACCTTTTGCCTGAAGTGTATTGTACCAGTTTAATACTTTTTTAATATCAGAAGGATAAACTCTTTCCTCATCATAATCAGGAAGAATTTCTTTGAAATATGCTGCTAATGTAGCATTATCTTCTTTATGAGAAATTGCCTGACCTTTGTTTTCTTTCGCAGCAATACGCTGCATTACTTCAGTCAATGGTTTTTCTCCATCGTAAGTATAAATAGAAATCTCTGATAATAAACTTACGTTACTTTTTAAGTTAACAGTAATTTTTTTCCCGTCTGTCAATGATTCTGCCACAAAGCCTGTACGAGTTTGCACTTTCAATACATATAAACCCGGTTTCCCGGAAATGGCTAAAATTTTCTCTAAATTCATGTTTATTAAAATTAGTATTAAGAATTTGATTTATTATATTTTTATTGATCGCAATGTCTCAGATCAATTATCTCCCTTTTTTAGCAGCAGCAAATTTCATTCTATATTCCTGAAATGTTTTGCCTTCGGTAATGTTTTTTAATTTCTTTTGAATCAAACGTTTTTTCAAAGAAGATATTTTATCTGTAAATAAAACTCCTTCGATATGATCGTATTCGTGTTGAATAACCCTTGCGATTAAACCATCAAAAACCTCTGTTTTCATTACAAAATCTTCTTCACAATATTCGATTGTCACGGTTGGTTTTCTATAAACATCTTCGCGAACATCCGGAATACTCAAGCAACCTTCGTTAAAACTCCACTCTTCTCCTTCTTCTTTCAAAATCTTAGCATTGATAAAAGTTTTTTTGAAACCTTTTAAATCTTTTTGTTCTTCTGAAGGCAGATCATCATCATCGCTAAAAGGAGTCGTATCAATAACAAACAAACGTATTGGTATGCCCACTTGCGGTGCGGCCAATCCAACTCCGAAAGCGTTGTACATGGTTTCATACATGTTTGCTATTGTTTCTTTTAAGTTTGGATATTCTGGCACAATTGCCTCACCCACTTTCCTTAAAACAGGATCACCATATCCTACAATTGGTAAAATCATTTGTATTATTTTAATGTATTATCTACTGAAACTCCTGAATTTAGTTCTCATAATTCAGCTGGCAAAAATAGTAAAAAATAGTCAATGAATAATTCTAAAGATATATTATATCGCATTTTTTGCTTAGTCTTTAAAATCTCATCCATAATTATGCCAAATTAATTCGTACAATTCGTACTTTTGTTTGTAAACCTTACAATATGTTCGATCGTATCTCTAAATTTACTAACAGTACCTCTTTTTTAAACGCCTCTAAAGTAACTATTGCTTCTGTTGTTCCTGTTATAGTATTGAATTTCCTGGGACATTTTGAAATAGGTTTTACAATAGCATTAGGTGCTTTTTTTACTTATCCCAGTGATGTTCCCAGTTCGTTAAGCCATAAAATAAAAGGACTAATCGTTGCCTCATTTATTGTATCAGGAGTAAACTTACTGGTAAATCTGGCTTATCCATATCCGTATTTATTTTATCCGTTTTTATTCTTTTTGCTTTTTATATGTTCTATGATTTCAGTTTACGGACAACGCGCTACTCTGGTTTCATTTTCTGCTTTACTTTCTATTTCATTATCATTTGGACATCTACACCAAGGTTGGGAAGCGTTTGAGTATTCCGGATTCATTTTTATCGGAGGTATTTTATATTTAATCGTATCTCTGGTATTTCATTTTGTACAACCTTATAAATATGTCGAATTGCAAATTGCTGAAGGCATAAAATTAACGGCAAAATATTTAAAATTAAGAGGTGATTTATGGAGTCCTGAAGCCAACAGAAAAGCCATCATCGAGAAACAATTAAGTGTTCAGGTTGATCTTAATTTAATTCATGAAGACTTAAGAAAAATGCTTATTGGTAATCAAAATGCATCCGGAACCACAAGTCAAAACCGCAAAATGCTTCTTGTATTTATTACATTAGTAGAGATTCAGGAACTTGCCTTATACACATCGTTTGATCACAGTAAACTTCATGAAAAATTTGCTAAACATCCTGATGTTCTGAGAACGTATCAAAATGTAGCATATAAACTGGCTTCGACATTAAAAAAACTTTCTAAAAACGTACATCATATTAGTGTATATGTTGACAAGAATGATTTAAAAAATGAACTTGACGCTCTGGAGTTTGCTATTTTTGACTATGAAAAAAACTTAGGCAAAGACGAAGCTGCTGAAGGTGTGTTGATGTTGACCAATATGCTGAAATACGCTAAAAATCAGGTTGGAAAAATTAAAATTATTCAACGTGCTTTTTCGCTTGCCATGCAATCTTTTAAACTAAAGGATAAAGATAAAGAGCTGGAGAAATTTCTAACTCCTCAATATTATCCCTTACGTACTTTAATAGAAAATTTAAGTTATTCGTCTTCTATTTTCAGACATTCGTTACGATTAACGATTACAATCCTGATTGGATTAATTATAGGCGGATTATTAAATGTTCAAAACACGTATTGGATTCTACTAACAATTGTTGTTATAATGCGTCCTGGTTATGGCTTAACAAAAGAACGGTCTTATCACAGAATTTTCGGGACTATTTTAGGAGGAGTAATTGCGTTTGGAATTGTTTTGGTTATTCAAAACCACTTTGCACTTAGCATATTATCAATCGTCTGTATGTTACTTGGGATATCTTTTACACAAATCAATTATAAAATCAGTGCAACTTTTGTTACCATGTATGTGGTTTTTATTTATGGAATCCTCGTTCCTAATATTGTCGAGGTGATCCAGTACAGGGTTATAGATACACTTGCAGGAGCGACATTGGCTTTTTTGGCTAATCAGTTTTTATGGCCGGCCTGGGAATTTATAAATACGCCTATTCATATCGAAAATGCAATTCGTGCCAACAGAAATTATCTGAGAGAAATTGCTGATTTTTATAATAAAAAAGGAGAAATCCCAACATCATATCGATTAGCGCGAAAAAATGCTTTTGTTGAAATAGGTAATTTGATGACTTCTTTTCAACGTATGATGCAAGAGCCAAAATCGAAGCAAAAAACACTGCCATTGGTTAATAAACTAGTAGTTTTAAACCATTCGATCTTATCCGCATTAGCTTCTTTATCGACTTATATTCAATCACACCAGACAACATCAGCTTCAGAATCGTTTAATTACATTATAAAAACGATACTTTCAAATTTAGATCATTCGATTTCTGTTTTACGAAATGAAGTTATTCTAACTGATACTTTTTTTGATAAAGAAGATGTCACTTTACAATTTGAAGAACTCAAACGCATTAATTTTACCCGTTTGATTAAAGATGATGAACTGGATAAAGAAACGCGTCAGGCCAAAATGCAGGAAGCTCAAATGGTGATCGAACAATTGATATGGATGAGCAATCTGGCTGAAAAGATTTTAAAAATTACGGAAGAATTTAAAGCAACAAATCCAGATTAATTCATCTGGATTTGTGTTATTCTGTATGTAAATTGAGCTTAATTATTTAGTTTTAAAACTTCAGATGTATGTTTTCTAAGTTCTGCTAAAAGCTCTGGTTTGTCATTTAAAGTTTGACCGTAAGAAGGAATCATCGCTTTCATTTTTGCTTCCCATTCCGGTGTTTTAATCTGATTTGTAAAACATCTGCTAATCAAGTCAACCATAATGGCAACTGCAGTCGAAGCTCCTGGAGAAGCCCCTAATAAAACCGCCAAAGATCCGTCATGTGTATTGATAACTTCAGTACCAAATTCTAAAACACCACCACCTTTTTCATCTTTTTTAATAACCTGAACACGCTGTCCTGCTTTTTCCAGTTTCCAGTCTTTAGAACGTGCAGTTGGCAAGTATTCACGAAGTGCATTCATTCTGTCTTTTGGAGACTGACGAACCTGCTCAATTAAATATTTAGTTAATGGAATATTGTGAAATCCCGCTGATAACATCGGAATCAAATTATTTGCTTTTATAGATAGAGGCAAGTCTAAATACGATCCGTTTTTTAGAAAACGAGTCGAAAATCCTGCAAAAGGTCCAAAAAGTAATGCTTTTTCTCCATCAATAACGCGAGTATCAATATGCGGAACTGACATTGGCGGTGCACCAACACTTGCTTTACCGTATACTTTTGCCTGATGTTTAGCAATTACTTCAGGATTTGTACATTTTAACCATTGTCCGCTTACCGGGAAACCTCCATAACCTTTTCCTTCCGGAACATTTGCTTTTTCAAGCAATGGCAATGAACCTCCACCAGCACCAATAAATACAAATTTAGTATAGGCTTTTCTGGTTTGACCTGTTGTTAAATCGGTAATTTTTATACGCCATGATTTATCCTCACGTTGTCTTAACTTTTTAACTTCATGATTAAAGAATAAAGAAACACCATCCAGTTTTTCTAAATAATTAAACATACTTCTGGTCAGAGCTCCAAAATTCACATCAGTACCAATTTCCATGTGAGTTGCAGCTAATTGTTCATTATTTTCTCTGCCTTCCATAACAAGTGGCATCCATTCTTTCAGTTTTTCAAAATCAGAACTAAATTCCATTTGAGAAAAAATAGGATTGCTTTGCAAAGCTTCGAATCTCTTTTTAAGATATTCTACATTTTTATCACCCCATACGAAACTCATGTGAGGAACACTTTTAATAAAATTATCTGGAGACGGTACTTTCTTTTGTTCTACTAAATACGACCAAAACTGTCTTGAAATCTCAAAAGATTCAGCAATACTTATTGCTTTTTTGGGATCAATACTTCCGTCAGCCTTTTCTGGGGTGTAATTTAGCTCACAAAAAGCTGAATGTCCTGTTCCTGCGTTATTCCAAGCATCAGAGCTTTCGGCTGCAGCAACATCTAATCTTTCGTAAATTTCAATTTTTATATCTGGTTGCAGCTCTTTTAAAATTAATCCGAGAGTTGCACTCATAATTCCAGCTCCAATAAGCACTACTTCACTATTGGAACGTATTGTATTGTCAGGCATAACAGTAATTTGTTTTTAAAGTGCAAAGGTACTTTTTATAATTGCAAAAAAAAACTAAAATTACATGATAAAAGTTATGTTTTTATAAAAAATAACAGACAATGAGTATGTCACACCTTAAAATTAAAAACGTTTTGAAGAAAGATAATCCTGAAGCATAATCGTCGCTGAGATTTCATCAATTAAGCCTTTGTTTTGACGTTGTTTTTTGCTTAATCCGCTATCGATCATCGTTTTAAATGCCATTTTCGAAGTAAAGCGTTCATCCATACGAACTACTTTCATATCCGGAAAAATATTAGAGAAGTGTGTAACAAAACCTTTAATTATCGAAGCACTTTCTGATGGCTGACCATTCATTTGTTTAGGTTCTCCAATTAAAACAGCCTCTACTTTTTCTTTAGCAAAATAATCTTTCAAAAAATCGATTAAAGTAGCGGTAGGAATCGTCGTTAATCCTGATGCTATAATTTGCATTTCGTCTGTAACTGCAATTCCGGTGCGTTTTTGTCCGTAATCTAAAGAAAGTATTCTTGGCATTTTCTAATTTTTATTCAAAGATAGGAAGGAAATTTCAGAAATCTAAGTAGAATTTTTTCATAATAATTAAGGTATAACCAAAAAAAAAAAATCCCAAACTATTTTCTGAGAATACTTTACAGATTAAAGTATGTCTTATTTTATTATAAAAATGACTTTTGTAAGATTTTTATGTAAAATAAACACACTTCCTTTACAAGGAATTTTACCCTTTAGTATACATAGATCACTGCTGATTTAGAACATTACACTCCTAATTTAAAAAACCATATTACATTAAATTCTAATGAATAACTACAAAGAATGTATTGTTTTGTTTTTAAAAAGATTTCTTTTAATCTTTCTTACGTATCAATTTAGCAGATTTTTTTTCTACTTAATTAATCTAAATTATTTCGATTCTTTTACGTTCCAAAATTTTCTTGGAGGGGTGTTTTTTGATTTTTCTGCGATTAGTTATGTAAATATTATATTTTTAATCGCTCACTTAGTCCCAGGCAATTTCAAGTACAATCTACTTTATCAAACTATTTTAAAAATTACTTTTTATATCGTTAATCTGTTATTCATTGCTACTAATTTTATCGATATAATTTATTATCGTTTCACAGGAAGACGCAGCACTTTTGCAATGATAACAGCAAAAGGTATGGAACATGAAGCTATAGGATTAATTCCTTCTTTTTTAAAAGAATTTTGGTACATCTGTGTTATTTTTATGATAATGATTTTTTTATTATGGAAAGCACTTCCTGATTTCAACAAAAAAACAGTTCGTGAACATTTAAAAATAAAAGACTATTTAAAAAAATACAGTTATTTTATAATCTCACTAATGATAATAATTATTTTAGGCCGTGGTGGATTACAAGCAAAACCCTTAAAAATTGTTGATGGAATTAAATATGGATCATCAACCAATAGTTCACTGGTTTTAAACACCCCTTTTACTATTATAAAGACATTGACAAAAAAAGATGATATTAAAAAAGTAAATTATTACAATCAAAAGGAACTAAATGCTATTTATAACCCAATTATATCATTATTACCACAACAAGATGCAGTCAAAAAAAATGTGGTTATTTTAATCCTGGAAAGTTTTGGAAATGAAAACATTGGACGCGGGCAAACTCCGTTTATTGATTCCCTTATTACAAAATCTTACTATTATAAAAATGGATTTGCAAACGGAAAGGTTTCTATTGATGCTGTACCTTCTATATTTTCAAGTATCCCAAGCTTAATGAACAATTCTTTTATCTCATCAAGCTATTCATTGAATAAAATAAATGGTTTACCTAAAATTTTAAAGAAAGAAGGTTATCATACTTCATTTTTTCATGGTGCTTTTAATGGAAGTCAAAACTTTGAAGAATATTCCAAAATTGCAGGTTTTGATCAATATTTTGGAAAAGATCAATATAAAGGCAAGGAAGCGTTTGACGGAAAATGGGGGATTTTTGATGAGGATTTTTTACAATTTTATGCTTACAGACTAAACACTTTCAAACAGCCATTTTTTAGTTCGTTGTTTACTATTTCATCTCACAATCCTTACACAATACCGGAAAGATATAAAGGAAAATTTCCAAAAGGAACTACAGTTATTCAGGAGAGCATTGCTTATACCGATTTTGCATTGAAAGAATTTTTTAAAACTGCCAAAAAGCAAGATTGGTACAATCATACTCTTTTTATAATTACTGCTGATCATACTTCATCTGAAGGAGATAAGGATATTGATAAAACAAATATTGGAAAGTTCAGAATTCCAATTTTATTTTTCGATCCATCCAATCCGGAACTTATTGGTATTGATGAAAAAAACTTTCAGCAAATTGACATTATGCCCAGTATTTTGGATTATCTAAATATAAAAACCAAAATGGTTAGTTTTGGAAAAAGCTACAAATCCTCAGAAAATTTTGTTGTTTATTATCTTGAAGGAACCTACCATTATATTGAGGATGATTACTATTTAGCTTTTGCAAATGATCAGGCTATTGGATTGTATAATTGGAAAAAAGACGTTTTACTGAAAAACAATTTATTACAACAGGAAAAATTAAGAGTAAAAAAATATGAGAAATTTTTAAAAGCTTACATACAAACATTTAACCAAAGAACCATCAACAACAAACTAACAATTTAATACAAAAAATCCGTTCCGAAAATTCGAAACGGACTTATCCAAATATTCAAAACCTAAAAAAATCTATCTATTAAATAACCTTCTAAAAAAACCTCTTTCTTCTTCCTCTTCTTCCTCTACTACTTCTCTTTCTTCATATTGAGCAAATTTTGCCTGCCCTTTTTCATGTTCAAAAATCAAATCCTTAATATATTCAACATACGTTTTCTTTTTTTCTTCTAAGAATCCAATAAGATATTTTTCGCTAAATTCCATTCCGCTTGCGGCTTCAATCTGCAACAGTTTTTTATACAAAGGCTCAATATGCAATGCTATTACTTCTTGAGGAACTGCCTGACGTCTTCCAAAATAATTTACAATAACATCGTTCTCATCTCTCGAAATTTCAAAATCAGTAATTACCCAATAGTATCTGCCTGATTTAGCTAAGTTTTTTACAATAGCATGAAAATTTTTACCATTTTTAAGATTCTCCCATAATACTTTAAAAATTACTTTTGGCATATCCGGATGACGAATAATATTATGTGGCTGTCCCATTAATTCATAATCTTCATAACCTGAAACGTCTACAAAAACTTCATTGGCATATTCGATAATACCAAAAGCGTTTGTTTTACTCATAATTACCTGAGTTTTGTCCCATGAGACTTCTTTATCAATAATAGTTCTTTGTCCGTGAGGTTGATTTTCCTGATTCATATCTTGCTTATGTAATTTGTTTTGGAATGGTATTTTTAATTCCTGGATATTCCCAGAAATTAATGGCGCAAAACTAATTAGAAGAAAAAACCAAAAACCTGATTTTTGTCATATTTTGATAGTTAAAAAACTTTTAGAGGACTTTTGGGTAAATAAAATTCGGTAAGGCGATTAAATTTATTTATCAAATTATAAACAAAAAGTTAAATATGTAACATTTTCAAAAGCGTTTACCTTTTTGCATTTGCCCAAATACGCTATCTTTGCAAAAAATTAAAACTTATGAATTCTTTACAGACTATAATTGAACAAGCTTGGGAAAACAGAGCTTTATTACAAGAAACTACTACAACTGATGCTATTAGAGAAGTTATCGAATTGGTTGATGCAGGAAAATTGCGTTGTGCTGAACCAGTTGGTGACAAATGGCAAGTAAACGAATGGGTTAAGAAAGCGGTTGTAATGTATTTCCCGATTCAAAAAATGGAAACATGGGAATCAGGTATTTTCGAATATCACGATAAAATGTTGCTGAAAAGAGGTTATGCTGAAAAAGGAATTCGCGTAGTACCAAATGCTGTTGCACGTTACGGAGCCTATATTTCAAGTGGCGTAATTTTGATGCCAAGTTATGTAAATATTGGTGCTTATGTAGACGAAGGAACTATGGTTGATACCTGGGCAACTGTTGGTAGTTGTGCACAAATTGGTAAAAATGTACACTTAAGCGGTGGTGTTGGTATTGGTGGTGTTTTAGAACCTTTGCAAGCTGCTCCGGTAATTATTGAAGATGGTGCTTTTATAGGTTCTCGTTGTATTGTTGTAGAAGGAGTTCACGTAGGTAAAGAAGCTGTTCTTGGTGCTAATGTTTGTTTGACGGCTTCAACAAAAATTATCGATGTTACTGGTGATGAACCTGTTGAAATGAAAGGTTTTGTTCCTGCTCGTTCAGTAGTGATTCCTGGAAGCTATACTAAAAAATTCGCTGCAGGTGAATTTCAGGTTCCATGTGCTTTAATTATTGGTACTCGTAAACCATCTACAGATTTAAAAACTTCATTAAACAATGCACTTCGTGAATATGATGTAGCAGTTTAATTAGAACTTTTATACTTTACAAAAAAAAAGGAATGACATTACTCATTCCTTTTTTTTGTTCTATATTTTTATTTATTCTTTTTTTGAAGTTTTAAAAGTTTGGCATATTTCATATATGAAAAGAAACTCTGAATCATGGCTATCGATAATCCGTCTACGCCGTTAAAAATACCTTTCTTAAAAAAATAACAACGTATAAAAGCAACTGTTCCGTTAAGAATTGGCTTAAAAGCATTCACTCTTTTTCCCTGATCAAATAATTGTTGCGCATGCCAACCTGAATACTGGTTCTTTTTTGCAATAATCTGATCTAAAGATTCCCAGCCATAATGCAATATATGTACAGCAACTTTTTTCTCGTTTTGAGTAATTATTTTCTGATGCACTATTGAATCTGAAGGATGTGCGGTTTGTTTATTAAAAAAACGAACTTTATGATCCGGATACCATCCTGAAAAATCAATTAGTTTATCTGCCAGAAAGTTTTTTACCCTGAAACTAAAAGCATCATGGTTTCCTTCTAAATATTTTTTCTTTAAAATAAAATCCTCAGCATCTTTATCCAGAAATTCGTCAGCATCAAGATTCAAAATCCAGTCATTTTTACAGTAAGGCAAACCGTGTGTTCTTTGCGGTCCATCTCCTAAAAAAGCCTGTTGGATCACTATAGCGCCTTTTTCTTTGGCAATTTCAACTGTACGATCTTTACTAAAAGAATCTACTATGATTACTTCGTCACAAACTTTTAATAAAGCATCGATGCATTTCCCTATGTTTTTCTCTTCATTGAAAGTAATAACCAGACCACTAATTTCCATTGTAAAATTTAATTTATTAGCCACAAAAATATAACTTTTTTATTTTAGTTTAATCTTAATATCATCATACGGTTGCACACTTGATAAAATAGTTTGTAATTTAGCCTTTAAATTGAACTTAAGATAAATGAGGATATTAGTCATTCAGCAAAAAAGAATTGGAGATGTATTAACAAGTACAATAATTTGTAACAACTTAAAAACAAAGTTTCCGGATGCCGTGATAGATTACATGTGCTATCCAAATTCTGTTGATGTACTAAAAGAGAATCCAAATATTGACAATATAATTCCGTTATCTAATAAGGTAAGAAAATCAATCCCTTCATTATTTAAATTTATTTTTCAGATTCGAAGAAAAAAGTACAATGCCGTTATTGATGTATATTCGAAATTAGAAACTAATCTTATTACAGCATTTTCGGGAGCAAAATATAAAGTTTCGTATCATAAATGGTATACTAAAATATTCTACAATTATACTTATGAGCGCTTTGATGCCATAGCATCTAAACACGGATTGGCCATCGAGAACAGATTACTGCTTCTTAAACCCTTTATATCTGAAAAAATTACAGATGTAAAACCGAAGATTTTTTTAAAAGAATCTGAAATCAATGAAGCCAGACAACTTCTAAAAAGCCACAATATCGACAGTGAAAAACCACTAATTATGTTTGGAATTTTAGGAAGTGAAGGCTACAAAACATATCCTTTAGAAGGAATGGCAAAAATTATAGATTTTACCGTTGCAAAAACTAACGCTACAATTATCTTCAATTATATACCGGACCAGAAAGAACAAGCTCTCGAAGTATATAATTATTGTACTGAAGAAACAAAAAAACATATTGCATTTGATTTGTATTGCACTGAATTACGACCTTTTTTAGCATTACTTTCTCAATGCGAAATGCTGATTGGTAATGAAGGCGGCGCGGTAAATATGGCAAAAGCACTTGAGATCCCAACTTTCTCGATATTTACGCCTTCTGTCAGAAAAGAAACCTGGCAATTATTTGAAAATGAAGCAAAAAATGCTTCGATTCACTTAAAAGATTTAAAACCTGAAATATACGAGCAACATACAGAACAATATATTAAGGAACATACATTTGAATATTATGCTGAATATCCTTTGCCTCTAATGCTTGAAAAATTAGAAACTTATTTTCAGGAATATAAAAATTAACTGATACGATATTATAAAAAAAGGACAGATAATTTATCTGTCCTTTTTTTTGTTACTTATCAATATTTAATTCGGTTTTGCATCTAATGACGCAAAAGAAATATTTAAAAAAATTATTTCTTCCAGAATTTAAGTTTCTTTTTGAGACGTTTTTTTCTATAAAACTGTTCCTGAAAATCAGCGGTATATTTCCACAGCGTATCAAATGTTTTTTGCTCAGATTCAGGGTATAATTTGGCATATTCATTACTCATTACAGCAACCATTTCTTTTAAGGGAGTTAAACGGCACAAATTTTTCATTCGCATTTCGAAAGTCATTGATTCATGAAATTCCATTCGGTTTAAATCAACCAGAAAAAAGGAATAATTCCCATCTAAATTCTTCCTGATCAACGTATTTCCGGGTGAATGATCCAGGAATTCTATTCCTTTTTCATGTAAATCAAAACTAAATCTGGTAAACTGTCGCAATATATTTTCACGATCCGGATAATCCGGAATTTCTACCAGTTCTCTAAAAGTAAGTTCTGTAACTAAATGCTCGCTTACATAATAACTGTCTCTTAATCCAAGCCAGTTAAAATTTTCAAGAAAAGCAATTGGCTGCGGTGTTCCTACACCTTTATTTAATAAAATTGTAGCGTACTCAAAAGAACGCCTTGCTTTTGATTTTCGAAAATATTTATAAGCGATTTTATTTATCAGATTAGGTATTTTAAACGACTTAATATTAATTGTTTTATCCTTTAAATCAAATAATTTTATGATATTGCGCTGTCCATTACCAAAAAGAATTCCTTTGTTGCTAAATGCATTAATTGTATCAAGTATTGATGTAGTCTCTGTAGTAAAAATGGGATTTACTTTAAAATTCATGGGAATATCTTTATGAACAACAAAAATACACATACAATTTAAGACTTCAAATTAATATTGTATTTTCGTGAAAAATTAAATCAAATGGCATATCAAAAAAGTGTTTTTTTAGAAACTCATAATATCAACAACAGAGCTGGCGGTTTGGGAACTTTTAATTATGAACTAATTAAAGGTTTATCTGAATTGGAATTTGATGATCTTAAACTAACATTGAATGCCTCTGATATAAAACTTCTTGAAAGTGAATTTGGCAAAAAATTCAACTACAATAAATACAGCAGTTTATCGAGAATGAAGTTTTTTAGAATTCGTAAAAAATACGACTTATGGCATTCTGTAAATCAAAATATAAAGGTTGAACCTTATACGTGTAAAAAATACCTATTGACGATTCATGATGTAAATTTTACTGAAGAAGTATCTGCAGATATAAACCATAAAAGGAATAAACTTTTTTTAGAAAAACTGAATAAAGCAACTGCAATTACTTATATATCAGAATTTTCAAAAAAACAAACACATCAATATTTTGATGTTCCAAATGTTCCGGAATATGTTATCTACAACGGAAATCCGATTACAAACTTAATCGACACATCTTCATATGTGGCAGATGTTCCGGTTGATAAGCCATTTTTTTATACTATAGGTGATTTTATCGAGAGAAAAAATTATGAATCTATTATTAATATGATGAAATTAATAAAAGACTACAATTTGATTATCTCCGGTAATAATAACAAAAAATATGGTGAAGAAATAAAAAAGCTAATAAGCGATAACGGATTAACAAATCAGGTTTTTTTAACCGGAAAAGTGACAAATGAAGGCAAACAATTTTTCATGAAAAACTGTACTGCATTTCTTTTTCCATCTATTAGAGAAGGATTTGGTTTACCGCCAATTGAAGCAATGAGCTTTGGAAAACCAACTTTTTTGTCTGATAAAACTTCATTACCGGAAATTGGTGGAAGCGCCGCTAAATACTGGTCTAATTTTGACCCTGAATATATGAAAACGGTATTATTTGATGGATTAAACAATTTTGAAAATAATAAACAGGAACTGGAAACAATATTTAAAGAAAGAGCTGCAAGTTTTAATTGGAAAACTGCTGCTAGTGAGTATTTGGAAGTCTATAGAAATATTTTACAATAATATTTCATATTCGTAATCAAACTAAACTGGCATCAAGTATTTAGATCACTAAAATACCGTTTAATGATCTTCAAATCATTACAATACAATACAAATTATGCATATAACCCTGGTAAGTCTCGATAATTTAGGCATGAATGCCTATATTGCCACAACTCTTGAAAAACAAGGACATATTGTACATCATATTAATTTTAGAGATTATAAGTACAAATATCCTTCTGTATTTCACAAAGCCTATAATTTTATTTTAAAAGCTTTTTTTAAAACAAATTTAAAGCACCAGCATCACGGGAAAGAAATCATAAAAGAATTACAAAAAAACAATCAAATTCAAGATGTAATCCTAACCATCAAAGGTGATTTTATAGATCCAAAAAGCATCTTGGAATTTAGAAAATATGCTAAAAAAACAATCGGTTTTTTTAATGATAACATCTATCGCTGTCCTAACATAAAACGAGTTATTCCTTCTTTTGATGAAGTTTATTCATTTGAGAAAGAAGATTGCGAAAAATTTGATCTTAAGTTTGCTCCCAATTGGATTTATACGAGCAATAATGAAATCGCTGACAAAAGCAATTTTGAATATGATGTTTTTACCATTGGTTCAATCGATAATCGATTACCAATCCTGGAACGAATAGCGGAAGAATTAAAATCGAAACAAATCAATTTTAAGTTTATTACCTATTCAAAAAAACATAAACCTACAGATGGCGCTATAACTTACATCAATAAGTTTATACCATTATCAGAAGTAGATCAATATATAAGCCGTTCAAAAGTTTTATTAGACATTAACAGAGCCGGGCAAATTGGTTTGACTTTTAGGGTTTTTGAAAGTTTAGGTTTAGAAAAAAAGCTTATTACAACAAACTCTGATATTAAAAATTATGACTTCTACAATCCTAAGAATATTTTAATAATCGACGAAAAAAATCCTGTTATTCCTGTAGCTTTTTTCCAAAACGACTACGAAAAAATACCGGATTCCATTTTTAATAAATACACTTTAAAAGGCTGGATCGACAATGTTATATTCAAAAAATAACATTTAAAAAGCGTTATCAAATAAGTAAAATCTTCAAAAAAATCAAAAGTTATCTGATTTTTTTGAGGATTTTTTTTATGATATATCAACCTAAAAATGACAATGCATTGATTAAAAGACACTTACAACTTGTTAATGTTCTTAATGAAATTTTCAGGATAAGAAATATCAATTTTACACTATTATTCTTTCAATTATAATACATCATTCAGTATGTTTGCAAAAAAATAAATACCACCTGCTTACTTTTACAAACACTGTACTTTGGTGCTATTCAATATTGTATTCAATGAATTTCACCATTACGGCTTTTTTGCTTCCTATAGTAGTTGTTCTAATTGTATCAGTTTTGCTTGTAAATAAAATTGTAAAAACAGATTTAACTGAGATCCGTTATCCCGAAATTGATGGATTAAGAGGTTATTTAGCATTTTTTGTTTTCCTGCATCATAGTTATATCTGGCAGGCATTTTTAAAAACTGAAAATTGGGAGGATCCAAAATCTAATTTGTTCAATCAATTTGGAGAAACAACAGTTGTATTCTTTTTTATTATTACAGCTTTCTTATTTATCTCTAAATTAATCCATAATAAAACTGGAGAAATCGATTGGTCAGATTATCTTAAATCGAGGTTTTTCAGGCTTTTCCCGATGTATATATTCTCAGTAATTATCATTTTTATTTTAGTTGCCTGTTTAACTCAATTTACAATACGAGTACCTTTTATTGAAAACCTAAAAAGTATATTTTCATGGATATTTTTTAACGTAAGCAAGAACAACTCAAATTTAAACGGATTAGAAGATACTTTTATATTAAATTCAGGAATAACCTGGACATTACCTTATGAATGGACTTTTTATTTTTTATTACCACTTATTGCATTGTGGTTTAAAATAAAAGTAAACTTAAAAGCCGTATTAGGTTTTACTGCAGCAGCAGCCATAATCATGATTATAAACAAATCATCTTTAAGACATTTTATGCCATTCGTGGGTGGTATTGTTGTTGCTTTCTTAGTTAATACCAAAAAATTTGAAGCCGTTTTAAAACAAAAAAAGTATACCGTTTTAGCCATTGTATTATTAGCATTATCTGTTTATTTCTTTAATGGCGGCAGAAAACCAATTCAGATTGTTATATCGTCTATTGTATTTTTGATCATTGCATCAGGAAACAACTTTTTTGGCATTTTATCAAGCGGATTTTCACGTAAATTTGGGCAAATAACATATAGTTTATATTTGTTACACGGTATTTTACTATTTATTATATTCTATTTTATCATAGGTTTTGAAAGAGCAAAAATGCTAACCAATGCAGAGTTTTGGCTGATAATTACAGCATCGGTTTTTCCTCTTACACTTATTTGCCAACTTACTTTTAAGTATATCGAATTGCCTTTAATGGCACTTTCGAAGAAAGAAAAAATCAATAAAATCATAGCAATTAATTATTCTGCTAAGTCTGAAAAATAATTCATCATCTTTTATTTATACCTTTGCACCATAATTTAGCATGCAAAAACAAGTATATAATTTACAGAATGAACGAAGAAATAATAAAAGCATACGAGGTCATCAAAGAAGGCGGAATCATTCTTTATCCTACTGATACTGTTTGGGGAATTGGTTGTGACGCTACAAATCCTGAAGCTGTGGCCAAAATATACAAACTTAAGCAGCGCGCAGAAACGCAAAGTATGATTGTATTGATGAATGGGGAGAAAATGATGTATAATGTGTTTAAAAACATCCCGGAAGTAGCCTGGCAAATTTTAGATTTATCCGAAAAACCAACAACTTTAATTCTGGATGAACCTAGAAATGTGGCGCCAAATATTATTGCTGCAGATAATTCATTAGGAATTCGCCTGGTAAAGGAGCCTTTTTGCTTTAAATTATTAGAACGAATGAAAAAACCTTTAGTTTCTACATCTGCAAATATTTCAGGACAGCCTACTCCTATTGCTTTTAAAGATATTAGTCCTGAAATCGTTAAGGGAGTTGATTATGTAGTTAATCTGTATCACGATAAAGTAGCCGGAAAACCATCAACTATTATAAAACTGACAAAAGATTCACAGGTAAAAGTGATTCGAAAATAATTTTAGATTTGCAGATTTTAGATTTTATATTATTTAAAATCTGCAAAAAAAACTTTGAAACTCAGAAACTTTAGATAGCTTTCAAACTCTCAATCAGCCAGTCAATATCTTCTTTTGTATTGTAATGACTAAATGAGATTCTAAGATTTGGAAGTTTTAAATCTGTTTCAGAGAGCATTTCTTTCAAAACATGCGAAGGTTTAATGCTTCCTGATTGACATGCACTTCCTCTTGAAACAGCAATTCCTTTCATATCCAGACTAAACAAAAGCATCGAAGTTTTATCTGCAGAAAAAGGTAAAATGATATTGATAATATTATAAAAATCATCTTTTTTTCCATTGATCCTAAAGCCTGAAAAATGTTTTTCTAACTGATCAATCAAATACATTTTCAACTCAGCTATATAGGCTCTTTCCTGATCTAAATTTTCATAAGATAGCGATAACGCTTTTGCCATTCCTGCAATTTGATGCACCGCCTCAGTTCCTGCACGAAGTCCTTTTTCCTGTTCTCCACCAAAAATAAGAGGCTGTAAACCTGAGTTTTTTCGAATAAAAACGAATCCAACTCCTTTTGGACCATGAAATTTATGTGCGCTTGCCACTATAAAATCAACCGGAATCTTTTGCAAATCGATCTCTGTTTTACCAACAGACTGTACCGTATCTGAGTGAAATAAAACATTATATTGCTTGCAAATAACACCAACCCTATCCAGATCAAGAATAGTTCCTGTTTCGTTGTTTACATGCATTAAGCTTACAATAGTCTTTTTTTCCTGAGCCAATAAATTAGACAAATGCGTTAAATCAATACTTCCGTCCGCATGTATATTGACATAATCTACCTGAATATTATACTCAGATTCTAATACTAATACCGTATGCAAAACGGCATGATGTTCTATTCTGGAGGTAATTATGCGTTCTATTTTAAGGTCTTCAACTGCAGAACGCAGAATCCAGTTATCAGCTTCAGTTCCTCCTGAAGTAAAAATAATTTCTTGTGCAGAACAATTTAAATGTTTGGCAATACTTTTTCTGGAAAGTTCTAAAATAGTCTTTCCGTTTCTTCCAAAACTGTGAGTAGAAGAGGGATTACCAAAATCTTCTGCCATAACTTTAGTCATTTCCTGAATCACTTCAGGACGCATAGCAGTTGTAGAGGCGTTATCGAGGTATACTTTTTTCATTGATGCAAAGTTATGAAATATCAATTGTCTAATCTTAAATATCATTTGCGAAATTTTTCACTATTTTTGACGTCAAATAAAATTACGATGAAAAAATATGCAAGCCTTCTATTATTCGCGCTATTACTAAACGGCTGCGATGACGGTGATTTAAAAGTAGACACGATTGATTTTGATGATACGAGCATTGTATCTCAAAGCTGTGATCCGCTGACCAATAATCTAATATACAGACTAAAATCTCAGGAATCTTTGCTGATTCAATTACCAAACGATAAAATTATCAATGATCCTACACCAACAAATACACCATTAATCTATAACATTGACAATACAACTTATCGTGTTGTGTACAGAGCTTATGATGGTACTGTCGCTACGGCAAATATTTGTGGTGCAATACCGCCAACATCGCCTAAAGTAACAGAAGAATGGCAGGCAACTGCAGGACAGATCGTGATCGTAACTACGCAGCAAGCTACTACTGCAGATGACGGTAGCACTAAAATTACAGGATATGCTCATAACATCTCTTTTAAAAATATCACTTTTTTAAAACCTTCAGGGCCACAAGTTGAGGAAGAATTTAGTTTTGGTACTTTTAATACAACAGTTACTCCGGTAGTCGTAAGTTTTAGCGATGAAAATGCAGATTATTGTCCGGATACAAAGAAAATTTACAACGATAATACGGTATCTTCTTTAGTTCTTGAAAACTTAGCCGATGGTTTGATTGTAAATGAGGCTACTCCTACAGGTACACCAAGAACTAGTTTAATCAATGCAAACGGTGCAAATAAACTTTATTACAGAACTTATAGCGGTGCTTTGCCAGCTGATACAAAAAGTTATTTTTGTATAGAAAAAACACCAACAACACCTGCAATATTAGATACATGGTTTGGTCAGGACGGACAAGTAAATGTAAGTGGAATAATTGAAGTTACGACGACAAACGACCTTAAAGTTTTCAGACATAAAGTGGTGCTTAGAAATGCAACTCTTCAAAAAGGAAACAGTACTTTTAAACTTGCAACTACATTTTTATTAGGAACGGTAACTACAATAGCACCATAATATTTTAAAATTTCCAATTTATTTCCACTTGTAAAGAAAGGAATTTATTCTTACAAAAAACGTCCGTTTTTCGAGCTGATTTTAATGTGAAATCAGGATGAAAAACGGACGTTTTTTTATGCTTTAAAATAAACAAATCAAGCCTTGAAAAAATATTTTATTTATTGTTTTGCCTAAAATAAACTTCGGTGGCACCTAAGCCATATTTTTGATAATTGGCATCCTGAAAATCTATTCCGTCATAACGGCCTAATAAAAAATCAAGTTCAGCTTTTAGAATTCCTTCACCAACACCATGAATAAAAACAATTTTTGGAATCCTGTTTCTGATCGCGAATTCAATGTGTCTTTTTGCTGTTTCAGTCTGCAGAGTCAGGATATCATAATTTGACATTCCGCGTTTATTGGGAACTAGTTTTTCGATGTGCAAATCAAATTCCGGAGCCGCTATTTCACGTTTATCCTTCTTTTCCTTGACAAAACTTCTTGGTTTTGGCTCGGTTTTCTCTTTTGTAACTTCATCTAAATCAATTCTTTTAATAGAATTCATTAAATTACTGGAATCCTGTATTTTAATCAATTCGTTGACAAAAAATGTCATCGTAAATCCGTCTTCAGTTTCAATCAAAACTTCCTTATCTTTCACAGAAACTACTGTTCCGTTTATGGCTTCGTCCAGGACGGAAACCTTATCTCCTTTAGTCAACATCTTGTTCTTCTTTTTCTTGATTTTTACTTGGTGTTTTTGCACTCAACTGCATCATTCCATACATGAAAACTGCAATTGCAATTACCATTATATAGATATTTTTTTCTGCTGAAACCTGCTCGTATAACGCAACCGAAATCGCAAGAATCATTATTAAAATTTTAAAAGCTTTCATATTTAAATAGATCAGGATTCAAAAGTATGAAACTTTAAAATAGTAGTTCTACTCTCTTGAAATCATAACACGTTTTTTTTTATTGCTTTAAATAAAAACGAACTTCTAAAATTCAGAAAAACACAGCAATTTACTTGTCTCAAAAAAACTTAAAAAGATGAAATTCAAAAGCCTGTTTTTACACTTTTTAATTCTTACTTTTTACACCACTTTTTTATAGTGCTAAAATTTTAAATTCTGAATTAAAATTTTAATACTTTCAATACTAAATTTATTTACGATTACAGTACAAATAAAAAAAACCTCTTCAAAATCCTGTTCCCTAAAAATATCCTTATTGATATTGGGAACAAAATTTAAAACAGGTTTTAAATGCTATTTTTGTAAGAATTTATTTTTTAATCTGATTCAGAATATCATTCATCATTTCGATTTGTACTTTCTGGATTTCAATTAATTCTTGTTGCTGATGCATAATCAAATGATCAATTTTATCATGGATCATTCTAATTTCTAATTCGGATTTCAGGTTAATCATATAATCCTTTTTAGCACGGTTTCGATCTTTTTCTTCCTGACGATTTTGGCTCATCATAATTACCGGAGCCTGCAATGCAGCAATACAGGACAAAATCAAATTCAGCAAAATAAACGGATAAGGATCAAAACCTTTATTAACCAAAATATAAACATTGGCACCAATCCAGACGATGATAAAAAGCAAAAATGAAATAATAAAAGTCCAGCTTCCGCCAAAGTCAGCAACCTTATCGGCTATTTTTTGACCAAAGCTTCTTTTCTCTTCTTCATCCTCAACAATGCTGACTATAGACTTATCTTCTTTAAGTGATGTTATCACACTTTTTTCAAGATCAGAAAGTGTTCCAATTTCTGTAGACAAATAGTTCGATACGTATTTTTGGCGGTATTCATTCAGCTCTTTTACTGCAATACAATCGCTATCATTAAAAGCGGGATAATCTTTAATGATAAGCCCTAAAATGGGATCATGAATAGATTTTCCCCAAATTTTCTCACTTTCAGGAAAAGAAAGATTAGAAATAGCACTTTTAAAAGTTGAATTATTTTTCATTTTATAATTTTTACCGGCTAAATTACGCATTTAACTTCTTAAGAATCATATAAAAAATACTGCCGCATATTTCTTTTATTTATCACAAATACAATTCTCACAACAAAATTTCTTTAGATAAATCGTATCCTTATTTACAAAAAACGCATTACTTTTAACGTTTTAAATTATCCACTCAATTTTACAATTGTGACAAAAGAAATTATCATACAAAATATAAAAGCTTTAAAAAGCCATTCTAATATAAACTACGGGATCAAGACCAAAACAGAAGATTTTACCGAGAAGCTTTTTTATACCCTTTTTGATTCGAATGCAGATTTAGACAAAAGTATAAATGAACTTGAAATTTGCTTTAAAGAAATTGCCGTTTTAGCCTGCAAAAAACCAGAAAACTTATGCGAATCGATCTGGGACAGATTTCTGGAAAAATTACCCGGTGTACTCGAAAAATTAAATAACGATGCAGCGTATATTTTAGAAAATGATCCGGCATCAAATAGTATCGATGAAGTTTATTTGGGGTATCCCGGTTTTTATGCCATTGCAATTTACAGACTGAGTCACGAATTATACCATCTCGATTTATTGCTGTTTTCGAGATTGATGAGCGAATACGCACACAGGATTACCGGAACAGATATTCACGCCGGTGCTCATATCGCTTCTCCGTTTTTTATCGATCATGCAACCGGAATTGTTATTGGAGAAACGACCGTAATAAAAAAACATGTAAAAATTTATCAGGGAGTTACTCTGGGCGCTTTAAGTGTAAGTAAGGAAATGAAAAACGCCAAAAGGCACCCTACCGTAGAAGCTAATGTTTGTATTTATGCGAATGCTACAATTTTAGGAGGCGAAACTATTATTGGAAAAAACAGTATTGTGGGAGGAAATGCCTGGGTCACGAAATCGATTCCCGAAGGTTCTATTGTAACCAACACAACTACAACTGAAGTTAAAATAAAAGAAATAAAATGAATACACAGAAATTGCTTAACCTGATTGGAAATACTCCTTTGATGGAAACTGTCAATCTGGTTAAAAATAAAAATGTAAAGCTTTTACTGAAATTAGAAGGAAATAATCCCGGCGGAAGCGTAAAAGACAGAGCTGCCTATAATATGATTGCTGCTGCCCTTGAAAGAGGCGATATAAAAAAAGGTGATAAACTAATTGAAGCAACAAGCGGTAACACAGGAATCGCGCTGGCGATGATCGCACAATTATTTCAAATCGAGATTGAATTGATCTTGCCGGAAGATTCGACAAAAGAAAGAACTCAAACAATGCGTGCTTATGGCGCTACAGTGATTTTAACGCCTGCTAGCGAAGGAATTATTGGTTCAAGGGACTACGCCGACAAAAAAGTGGCAAAAGGCGGTTATATCATGCTAAATCAATTTGCAAATGATGATAACTGGAAAGCACACTATAAAACTACAGGTCCTGAAATCTGGAATGATACTGATGGTACTGTAACCCATTTTGTATCTGCAATGGGAACAACGGGAACAATCATAGGAACATCGACTTATTTAAAAGAAAAAAATCCGGCAATTCAAATTGTTGGCGCGCAACCAAGCGACGGATCCCAGATTCCCGGAATCCGTAAATGGCCTCAGGAATACTTGCCTAAAATATTTGATGCCTCAAAAGTAGACTCTGTTATAGATGTCAGCGAAGAAGAAGCACGTCAAATGACCAAACGATTAGCTCTTGAAGAAGGTATTTTTGCAGGAATGAGCAGCGGAGGTTCTGTTGCCGTTGCCCTGAAAATTGCCGAAAAATTAGAATCAGGTGTAATTGTTGCCGTTATCTGCGATCGCGGCGATCGTTATTTGTCTTCGGATTTATTTGATTAAGGAAAGGTTCAAAGACGCAAAGGTTCAGAGGTACAAAGTTTTTTTAAATTAATACCAGAATCTTTGCGTTTTAAAAAAATCACCGGATATAAAAAAGACGCACTGCTGTGCGCCTCTACAGAAAAACGTTTGAACAAAAAAACTGCGATTATAAAAAAGACGCACTGCTGTGCGTCTCTACAGAAAACCTTTGAATCTTTGCCACTCTGAACCTTTGAAACTTAAAAGAAATGCTCTACAGAAAACTAGGAAAAACAAACTTCAATATATCTGAAATTTCACTTGGCACATGGCAAGTTGGAGGAAAATGGGGATCTGCTTTTGACAATAAAACGGCAGATGAGCTTTTGAATACTGCAATTGACAATGGCGTGAATTTTATTGATACTGCAGATGTTTATGAAAACGGATTAAGCGAAACAGCCGTTGGTAGAGTTGTCCGTTCCCGCTCTGAAAGAATTTATGTGGCAACAAAATGCGGGCGTCATATTAATCCGCATGTCAGTGAAGGATATCAGCCAAAAGTGCTTCAAAAATTTGTTGAAGACAGCTTAAAAAGAATGGGATTAGAAACACTGGATTTAATTCAGCTGCACTGTCCTCCTACTGAAGTTTTTTACCGACCTGAAATTTTTGAGCTTTTTGATCGCTTAAAAGATCAGGGTAAAATTTTGAATCTTGGTGTTAGCGTAGAAAAAGTCGAAGAAGCCCTGAAAGCTATTGAATATTCGAATATAACAACAGTTCAGATTATTTTTAATTTATTTCGTCAACGTCCTTCTCAATTATTTTTCTCTGAAGCCAGAAAGAAAGATATTGGGATTATTGCGAGGGTTCCTTTAGCAAGCGGACTTTTGACAGGTAAGTTTGATGCTAAAACTACTTTTGATGTTCAGGATCATCGAAATTTTAATCGAAATGGAGATGCTTTTGATAAAGGAGAAACTTTTTCAGGAATAGATTATGAATTAGGACTAAAAGCTGTTGAAAAACTTAAAGCATTATTTCCTGAAACCACAAATCTTGCGCCTATCGCTTTACAGTGGATTCTTAGCTTTAAAGATATTAGCTGTATTATTCCGGGAGCTTCGACTGCCAATCACGTAACGTCTAATTTATCAGTTTATGATTTACCGGGATTAACTCCTGAGAAAATTGCCGCAATGAACAACATTTACGAAGAATATATAAAACCTTCTGTACACCAGCTCTGGTAGTTTTTAAAAAGACTGATTGTATAAGATAACGGTTATTTGGCTTTTAGCACGCAACCATTTCTAAATCAAATCATCTAATAATAAAACTAACTATAAATCACTACCATGAAAAAATTAAGTTTTATATTATTTGCCATTTGCGTAACATTTGCATCATGTTCCAACGATGATAGTAACATTCAGGAAAAAGATGCTCAGGAATTAGAAAAAATGCATCAGGAGATTATCACACTTTCTTTAGTGAATTCAGAACCTTGTACTGATTCAAAAAACTGGGATTTTACCGCTCTTGGCACTAAATCATGTGGAGGTGTTGCCACTTTTATTGTCTATTCTAAAAAAATAGACAAAAATGCATTTATTGCTAAAGTAAAAGCATATACAGATGCAAAAACTGCATTTGATAAAAAATACAACATATCATCGACCTGTGAAATTATATTGCCGCCAAGTAGTATTGAATGTATGGATGGCAAACCCAAACTAATCTACGGAAGATAGTATACAAAATATTTTAAATAAAAAACCTCGTTTTAATTCATATAAACTAAAACGAGGTTTTTTATTTTTTATTCCGTATTACATTTCAAACTCAATCCTAAACTCAGCACCTTTATTTTTGCCTTCGCTGGTTGCACTAAGTTTTCCTTTGTTTTTTTCGATGATCTTTTTACATAAATACAAACCAATTCCTGTCGAAGATTCGTTTGCAGTTCCCAATCGGCTCATTTTAGTAAATTTCTTGAACAATTCATCAATCTGATGTTTATCAAAACCAATTCCTTTATCAGCAACAGTAATTATTAGTTTAGAGTTTTCATTAAAAATCCGAACCTTAACTTCGCTGTCAAAATAAGAAAATTTAATGGCGTTACTAATTAAATTTACCAATACCTGAATCAGCAAACCTTCATCAAGCCTTAGTTTAGCTTCGACAAGTTCTAAACTCAAATTCAGTTTTATATTTTTATCTATCAAACGCTGTTCAACCTGTTCATTTATAAAAGGCAAAATTCCCGGAAATAAAATCGTTCTGATTTCCTGATTTCCTTTTACAACACGATCTTGTTCCTGCAACAATTTGATAAAATTCTCGATGTATCGAAATTGTAAATTTGTCGATTCACAAATTAGCTCTGCCAATTGACGGATTGAATCAGAAGGGTTTTCGCTAATAATTAAGTTTGCCAAACCTTGCGGATTTCCTGCAAAATTTTTTAAATCATGCGAAAGCATATATATCAAATCCTGTTTCTCGTTTATAAAACTTTCGGCTTCATAAATAGATTCCTGAATATTACACAACAACAATCCGGCTTCATCAGTATATTCTGTTGGTAAAATCGATAGTTTTCTATTATTCCTGTAATCATCTAATGCTTTTGAAGCAATTGAAATTGGTTTAATAAGCTGATTTAAAACCAAAAGTGTTATTAAAGTAGCCAACAAAGTCATCATTAGGGAAAAAACCAGAATTGAAGTAGGCGAAACACTATGATTATAATAAAGGACAAAAAACAAAATCCCGATA
The DNA here is from genome assembly GCF_001975985.1 of [Flexibacter] sp. ATCC 35103. Taxonomy (GTDB): domain Bacteria; phylum Bacteroidota; class Bacteroidia; order Flavobacteriales; family Flavobacteriaceae; genus Flavobacterium. The sequence goes on from NZ_MTQF01000001.1 coordinate 735,796, forward strand.
AGGGGAATATGTATTCCTATAAAAGCAACAAATAAAAATTTGAACGCATAACTTTTTTTCAAAAAGCTAATTTGTGAAAGATTATGATACAACTTCATAAAAATATAACAATCTATAAATTAAAAATAGCAGATTTGGGCTAATTGCTAAAAACAAAGTTAACTTTTAAAGTCAATTAAAATAATAAATTAGACAATTTGATAAAATATTTGAAAAATTAAATTTGAAAAAGTTTACAAACCCTTATTTTTGCGCTATGGGAAGAAAAAATACAGACAAAGTTGTCTTTCATCAAATTCAGGTTCTGGATGCCGGAGCAAAAGGAGTATCAGTAGCAAAAGCTCCTGACGGAAAAGTAATCTTTATCCCGAACGTAGTTCCGGGTGATGTAGTTGACGTGCAGACTTTCAAAAAAAGAAAAGCCTATTATGAAGGTAAAGCCGTAAAATTTCATGAATTATCAGAACATCGCATTGAACCTATTTGCGATCATTTTGGAATTTGTGGTGGATGTAAATGGCAAAATATGAAATACAGCCAACAGTTGTATTACAAACAAAACGAGGTAAAAAATCATTTACAGCGCATAGGAAAAGTTGAACTTCCTGAGTTCGAAACTATTTTGGGTTCAGAAAAACAGTTTTTTTACAGAAATAAAATGGAATTTTCGTTTTCTAACGCTCGTTGGTTAACCGAAAAAGAAATAGAAAGTACCGAAGATTTAGGAAACAGAAATGCATTAGGATTTCATATCCCAAAAATGTGGGATAAAATTCTTGATATTCAAAAATGTTATTTACAGGAAGATCCTTCTAATGCCATTAGAAACGAAATCAGGGATTTTGCAAACGAACATAATTTAGCTTTCTTTAATCCAAGAGAACAATCTGGTTTATTGAGAACTTTTATGATTCGTACGGCTTCGACTGGTGAAATCATGGTTTTGATTCAGTTCTACGAAAATGACAAAAAAAATCGTGAGCTACTTTTAGATCATCTTTACGAAAAATTCCCTCAGATTACCTCTTTGCAATATGTCGTAAACTCGAAACAAAACGATACAATTTACGATCAGGATATCAAACTATATAAAGGTAGAGATTATATCCTTGAAGAAATGGAAGGTTTGAAATTTAGTATTAATGCTAAATCTTTTTACCAGACCAACTCTGATCAGGCATATGAATTATACAAAATAACACGTGATTTCGCCGGACTTTCAGGTAACGAAACCGTTTATGATTTATATACAGGAACAGGAACTATTGCTCAGTTTGTCTCTAAAAAAGCAAAAAAAGTAATTGGTGTAGAAAGTGTTCCTGAAGCAATTTTAGATGCTAAAGCTAATGCGGAACGCAATAATATAACGAATTGTGAGTTTTTTGTAGGTGATATGAAAGTCGTGTTTAACGAAAGTTTCATTGCACAACACGGCAAACCGGATGTTATTATTACAGATCCGCCAAGAGATGGTATGCACAAAGATGTTATTGATCAAATCTTAAAAATTGCTCCTCAAAAAGTAGTTTATGTAAGTTGTAATTCAGCAACACAAGCACGTGATTTAGCTTTAATGGATGAAAAGTATAAAGTTACACGCGTTAGACCGGTTGATATGTTTCCGCAAACGCATCATGTCGAAAATGTTGTACTTTTAGAACTTCGATAACAAAATTTAAATGAAAAAAATAATCTCTCTTTTATTAGTCTTTACTTTTGGTTTATCCAGTTGTGAGAAAGATGATATTTGTGATGCAAATACACCCACTACTCCCAGGTTAGTGATTTCGTTTTTTGATATTACAGCTCCAACAGTGGCAAAAAATCTAACTAATTTAAAGGTAATTGGCGAAGGACAAACTAATGGAATTATTTTTAACGAAAGCGGTACAGATATTACTAAATATTTAACCAGCGGCAATACCGTTTCAATTCCGTTAAAAACTGATGCAGATACCGTTACTTATACTTTTATTTTAGACTCGGGGAATGCTAATCCGGCTGCAATAAATACAGATGTGATTAAATTTAATTATACACGTCAAAATGTATATGTATCCAGAGCTTGTGGTTTTAAAACAATTTTCACATTAAACCCGGCAATTACTGAGCCGCCATCAGCACCATTTGAGCAAACAGATCCAGGTAATGATGGACTTTGGATGCAAAGAGTTATTGTTCTACAATCTAACGTCGAATCTGAAAATGAAACACATATTAAAGTATTATTTTAGTTTTTTCTTATTGTTTACAATGTTTTTGGGTCAGGCCCAGGAAACATCAAAAAAAACAGTAACAAAAGAAGTTGTTAAGGAAAAACCAAAACCTGAAACTGCGAAACCTGCTATCCAGGAAGTACAAAAAGACAGCATCAAAACAGATCGCTATGGTCTTCGCGTGGGAGTTGATTTATACAAACTGACTCGTGGTTTATATGATAAAGATTATAAAGGAATTGAGGTTGTAGGTGATTTTCGTTTAACGAAAAAATACTATATCGCAGCTGAACTTGGTTTTGAAGATAAAACTACAGATGATGACAGATTAAACTCTACAGCAACCGGAACCTATATTAAAGGTGGTTTTGATTACAATACGTACCAAAACTGGCTGGACATGGAGAATTTAATCACAATAGGTTTACGAGGTGGTTTTAGTACATTTAGCCAACAATTAAACAGCTATAAAATTTACAACCCAAATCCGTATTGGGGAGAACAGCCGGCAATTGCAGCCGGTCAAAAATATAACGGACTTACGGCGGGATGGCTTGAATTTGCCGCAGGATTAAAAGCAAAAGTTTTTAATAATGTCTTTGTAGGATTTGGCGTTCAGCTAAAACTTTTGGTAGCAAATTCTAAACCTTCCGGTTTTGATAATTTGTATATTCCAGGCTTTAACAGAACTTACGACGGAAGTTTTGGAGTAGGTTTCAATTATACTGTTTCTTATTTTATTCCTCTTTACAAGAAAAAAACCATCATTCCTGCCATTATAACGAAGGACGCCCCTAAAAAGTAATTTTTACTAAATGAAAAAATTCATCTTTCTGTTACTCATTAGTCAAATTACTTTTGCGCAAAAAACAATCGTCAAGACGATTTTACATTTCTCCGGAAAAATAGACAAATATCCTATAGAAATGACCGTTGAATTTATTCAGGGAAAAGATTCTGTTTCAGGAAGCTATTATTATGTAAAAAGCGGTAAAGACAGATCTATTTTTACAAATGGTATTTTAAAAAATGGGGAGATCAAACTGGAGGAAACTGCATATACATCAACCAAAACAGGAAATGTCGCTAAAAAAACAGGCTCTTTTTTATTACAGCTTAATAAGCAATATGGATTAAGCGGTATTTGGGAAAATGATAAAAAAGACAAAAAATTTGATGTCATCCTTACCTGTCTGGAAGATTTGTCGTCATTTAATCCTAAAAACTACAGCTACAAACTAAACCAGTATAAAGGAAAAGCCGAAAACACAAATGGTGAATTAGCCGATAATTTCCTGATCAGCAAACTGGATATTTACAATTCTAAAAAAGAAATAGTACAAACGCTTTCCCGTTTTAATAAAGTGATTTACGAAAAAGACGGACAAGTAGAATTAGAAGACCTGAATTTTGATGGCCTTTTAGACATCAAAATTCCAATCTATTTCCCGGACCGAATAAAGTATGATGGTGGTTTTCTTTATTATATTTATGATAAAACGAAAAAGCAATTTATCAGAAACATAAAACTTGAAGAATTAGAATATTTATTCTTCGATCAAAAAAATAAGGAGTTTATTAAATATGAAGCTGATGGAAGCGGAAACGAAACTGATAACCACTATAAATGGTCAAATAACAATTTCTATTTGATTAAAAAGGTTCAAAGTTTCGAAGACAATGACAAAACTACCTATACTGAATACGAGATAAAAAACAATAAATCAGTAAAAGTCAAAGAGTATCAAAAATAAAAAAAGCCATGAATTTATTCCTTTAAATTCATGGCTTTTAATTTATATCTTAATTTTTTTTATGACAACTGAAATTCAATAGCTGCATTTGAATGTATTAAAGCAGTATCAAAAACAGGAACAGTTAAATCTTCTGGTTTTATTACCAAAGGAATCTCTGTACATCCTAAAATTATTCCCTCTGCTCCTTCTTTTATCAATTGATTTGCAATTTCTAAATAACGTTTCTTAGTTTCGTGTGTTACAAGTCCTTTTCCTAACTCTTCAAAAATTGTTGTGTGAATAAAATCCTTATCACTTTCGCTTTGCGGTATTATAGCTTCAATTCCCTGATCGATTAGTTTGTCTTTAAAAAAATCAAGTTCCATTGTGAATTTAGTGCCTAACAAACCTACTTTCTTCAATCCTTGTTTCTTAATTGCTGTAGCCGTTGCAGAAGCGATATGAATAATAGGTAAATCAATTTCCTTTTCGAGTCTGTCAGCAATAAAATGCATTGTATTGGCACATAAAACTATCGCTGTTGCACCGCCTTGTTTAAGAAACTGGCAGCCTTTTAAAAGCATCCTGAAAGTAGCATCCCAATCGTTGGCTTCATTATTCTTTTTTATATCAGCATAATTAAAAGAGTAAATCAAACATTCTGAAAAGTTAAGACCTCCCAGTTTATCATTTATCCCCTCATTTATAAGTTTGTAATAATCAGCAGTAGAAACCCAGCTAATTCCGCCTATAAGTCCAATTATCTTCATAAAAAATCAAATTAATTATCCTATTTCCCTAATTCCTTTTATAAAAATCCATTTCATAAACAGCTTTTCACCGTCTTTGGTTTTCACTGCCTGAAATTTAGGCGAAATCAAAGTTGCTACGATAAAAGCCGTCATAGGAATCCAAAATCCCGTTAATCCTGTATACATAGCCACCAAATATCTCCCTAAAATAAATAGAATAGCGAAACATCCTAATTGGTATAAAAAAGCTCTTACTTGTAATTTTGACATCGTCTTAAAGTTGCTAAGGTTCTGAGAATCTAAGTTCCTAAGTTTTTATTTAGAAGCTTATTTTTACTGAACCCGAATTATTATTATTTGTTATTACTATTGAATGCAAAGCTAAAAAACTTAGCAACTCAGTATCTTAGTAACTTAGAACCTTATTCATTAACCTGAAACTTCGTTCTTTTACTTCCTTCGTACATTTCGTATTTTACCAAACGTGCCTCAAGACTTGCGTTAAAGAGTTTGATTTTTCTTGAAGGTTTTAATCCCACAAATTTCAATGCTTCAAGATTTGCAGTAATAAACCAGGCATTTGTTCCCGGATAGCTTTTCTTTAAAGTATCTCCAATGTTTTTGTAGAATTCTTCCATATGAATGTCCAGACGTTCATCATAAGGCGGATTAAAAACCATATGCAACTTTCCTTCAACTGCTTTTTCAGTGTCAAAAAAGTTTTCTTCCTGAATGGTAACATAATCTTCTAAATTGGCATTTTTAATATTGTCTTTTGCTTTGTTTACAGCACTTGGCGCTTTATCAAAACCTTTAATCGTATAATGAAACTCCTTTGTTTTTTTCATTAAACTGTTTATAATCTGTTCAAACAAATCATTATCCCAGTCTTTCCATTTTTCAAAAGCAAATTCTTTACGGTTAATATTAGCCGGAATATTACAGGCAATCATAGCCGCCTCAGCCAGGAAAGTTCCTGAACCACACATTGGATCTAAAAAGTGACTTTGACCTTCCCAACCTGACAACAATAAAATCCCTGCTGCCAAAACCTCGTTGATAGGTGCAATATTTGTAGCTGTTCTGTAACCACGCTGATGTAATGAATTTCCGGAGGTATCTAATGCAACCGAAACCTGATCTTTATCGATATGTATATTAATCCTTAAATCAGGAAAAGCTTTATCAATACTTGGGCGCTGACCGGTTCTTTCTCTAAACTGATCTACAATCGCATCTTTACATTTTTGAGAAACAAACTCAGAGTGGTTAAAATAGGTAGAATGCACCGTTGCATCAATAACAAAAGTTTGATTGGCATTTAGCAATTTAGACCAGTTCACGCCCGAAATCCCTTTATATAATGCTTGTTCATTATTAGCCCTGAACGAGTAAATAGGTTTTAAAACCTTAAGTGCAGTACGCAACGATAAATTAGCTTTATACATAAAACCTTTATCGCCTTTAAAGCTTACCATTCGCACTCCTTTTTCGACATCCTGAGCACCAAGATCACGCAATTCTTTTTCTAATATCTCTTCAAAACCAAAAAAACATTTGGCAATCATTCTAAAATTTTCTTCCATCTTTATTTTTGTATTAAAAAACAACTCCAATCGCAGACGCAATCTGATTATTCAGGTATCGTAACGAAATAGTTATTTTTCGGCAAAAATACACTAAATTTGCGGGACTTTGAATTAATTGAAATAGAATAAATGTCTGAAGCACCAAACTCATCAACACCAAATCAGGAGCGTAACACCGAAAATTGGTTTACTTCATGGTTTGATACTCCTTATTATCACATACTATATAAAGATAGAAACTACCGCGAAGCACAGATTTTCATGGATAATCTAACGCATTACCTTAATCTGCCTGAAAAAGCAAAAGTTCTTGATTTAGCTTGCGGAAAAGGACGTCATTCTATTTATTTAAATCAATTAGGGTTCAATGTCTTAGGCGCAGATTTATCCGAAAACAGTATTGCCGAAGCCAGTAAAAACAGCAACGAAACCCTGCATTTTAAAGTGCACGATATGCGCGAGCCTTTTGAAGAAAAGTTTGATGCTATTTTTAATTTGTTTACCAGTTTTGGCTATTTTGAAAGTGACGAAGATAACCTGACAACGCTAAAAGCCATAAAAGACAGTTTAACTGAATATGGTTTTGCTGTAATCGATTTTATGAACGTGGCGAATGTTATCGAAACCCTTGTTCCTGAAGAAGTAAAAACTGTTGACGGGATTGATTTTAAAATCAAAAGATACGTTCAGGACGGACATATCTTTAAAGAAATAGATTTTGAAGACCAGGGACATCAATATCATTTTACCGAAAAAGTAAAAGCTTTAACCCTTAAAGACTTTGAAGAATTAATGGCCGAAGCCGGAATTTTTCTTCTAGATATTTTTGGTGATTATAAACTAAAAAAGTTTCACAAAACCGAAAGCGAACGATTAATCATGATTTTTAAGTAACTGTTTAATTGTTGAACTGTTAATTTGTTTAATCGTTTTTTAAACAACTAACAAAGCCGATTAAACAATTAAACAAATTAACGATTGAACTAAAAAATGAACTATTTATTACCCTTATTTTCTGTACTTTTAGGTTATGGTGTGGCTTTGTTTTTAAAACCAAAAAGCAAAACCAATCTAAAATTATTGCTGGCCTTTAGCGGTTCATTTTTATTGTCGTTAACTGTAATGCATTTATTGCCCGAAGTTTACGAAACACACAATCACAATATTGGTGTTTTTATCATGGTCGGGATTTTGTTCCAGATTATACTCGAATTTTTCTCAAAAGGCGCAGAACACGGTCATGTTCACGGACATGCCCAAATGAGCCAGATTCCGTGGCTACTTTTTATCAGTTTGTGTATTCACGCTTTTTTAGAAGGTTTTCCGGTAAGTCATCATCATGGTTTGGCACTTGGGATCGCCATTCATCACTTGCCAATTGCGGTAATTCTGACCACTTTTTTCATTAATGCAAACCTTAATAAAAAAGCCATTTTTGCCTTCATGCTTACCTTTGCCCTTATGACGCCACTTGGTACAATTGCATCTGAATATCTTGCTTTTTTAAATGACTATTATACAGAGATCACCGCTATTGTTATCGGGATTTTATTTCATATTTCGTCTACGATTATTTTCGAAAGCAGCGAAGGACATAAATTTAACGTTGCCAAAGTTTCCATGATTGTTCTGGGAATTTTATTGGCATTTATGTTATAATCAGGGCGTGACCCTATCCCGTAAGCGGGCCAACTTTATTTACGGTTATTCGCCCTCTTATCGGGATACGGTCGGGCTATCCGCACTACTTCGGTAGTTTACTCCTATCCCTCACGCAACAGCACTTTAAGTAAAAATCATTTTCAGGAGATTCAAAAAACTTTGTAACTTTGAGACTTTGCAACTTACAACCTAAAAAACAAAAATGACATTTACTAAAACCACAGAACAAGCCTCAAAATACGAACATTTAGAAAAAATGTCTGTTCATGATTTGCTTACCAATATTAATAATGAAGACAAAACCGTTCCTAACGCAGTCGAAAAAGCCATACCACAAATTGAAGCTTTGGTTGCAGAAGTTGTCGCTAAATTAAAATTAGGCGGACGAATTTTTTATATCGGAGCCGGAACTTCAGGACGTTTAGGCGTTGTTGACGCCTCAGAATGTCCTCCTACTTTTGGCGTTCCTTTTGATTTAGTAAACGGAATCATTGCCGGTGGAGACACAGCGATTCGTCGTGCCGTAGAAAATGCCGAAGATAATCCAACACAAGCCTGGATCGATTTGCAAAACAATAATATTGGTGCAAATGATGTAGTAATTGGTATTGCAGCTTCAGGAACAACTCCTTATGTTATTGGCGGTCTGGAAACTTGTAATCAAAATAATATTCTTACGGGTTGCATAACCTGCAATGCAGGAAGTCCATTGGCACTTACAGCTCAATTTCCTGTAGAAGTTGTTGTAGGTCCTGAATTCGTTACCGGAAGCTCCAGAATGAAAGCCGGAACAGCTCAAAAATTAGTGCTTAACATGATTTCGACCGCCGCTATGATCCAGCTTGGTAAAGTAAAAGGCAACAAAATGGTTGATATGCAATTAAGCAATATAAAACTGGTAGATCGAGGTGTAAAAATGATTATGGAAGAAATTCCCGTTTCATACGAAGAAGCTTCTGAATTATTGAAAAAATACGGCAGCGTGAGAAATGCTGTCGATAATTATAATAAGTAAAAGGTTTTCTGTAAAATGTAAAATGTGGTTTAACCGTAAAGAACGGTACGTTTTACGCAGGATTAGCAAGGTTCGCAAAGGTTTTTCATTTCGAAGAATGAGAAATCACACTTGTAAATCGACAAGATTGCGATAAACCTGAAACTAAAAAAACCTGAAACTAAAAAAACTTGAAACCTGAAACCTTTCAAACCTGAAACAAAAAAATTATGGCAACAAATAAAGAATTACTAGGAAAAGGAATTAAATATTTATCAGGTTCGTTGCCTTTATTATTTATTGGACCTACTTTGATTTATAATGCTTTTATGAATCAGCATACCAACTGGCATTATTTAGTTCTGGGAATTGGAATTGTGGCTTGCTTAAGTTCTATGTTTTTAATTTTTTACGGATTAAAAACTATTATGAAAGGTTTGTTTAATGACTAAATTAGACGCTAAGCAAACCCGACAGGTTTTAAAAACCTGTCCGGTTTAATTCAATCTTTAAATTAAAAACTCTTATTTATTTGATACAATATGGAAAGTCTAATTCACATTCAAAAAACCTTCGAGAAAGTCGTTTATATCGACAAAAAAATAAACAATCGTGAGTTTGAAGATTGTGTTTTTAAAAACTGTGACTTTTCTAATAGTAATTTCGCTTACAACACTTTTTTAGACTGTGAATTTATCGATTGCAATTTATCGATGACCAGTTTGTTTGGGACGAATTTAAAAAATGTGACTTTTAAAAACTGTAAACTTCTGGGAATTGCTTTCAATGAATGTGACGATTTTTTATTTCAGGTTTATTTTGAAGAAAGCACTTTAGATTATGCTGTTTTTTCCAATAAAAAAATGCCTAAAACTAAGTTTATCAATTGTTCCGTAAGAGAAGTTACTTTTATTGGATGCAATTTAACAAGCTCACTATTTGATAATTGTAACCTTGAAGGTGCCATTTTTAATGATACACAATTAGCTTCAGTAAATTTTAAAACAGCCTATAATTATAAAATAGATCCGGAATTTAACCCCATGAGAAAAGCACAATTTTCGAATGACGGAATTGTAGGTCTTTTAGATAAATACGATATTAAAATTGTATAAAAGCAAGCATTAGATAAAAAACACTGCCACGAATTTCACGAATGTACACTAATTTTTCAGACATTAAAACATAATTTTAATTCTTGAATATTCGCGAGATTCGTGCAAAAAAACACAAATATGAAGGCAACTGAATCTTATTTAGAAAGCGTTAAAAAGCAATTTTTATATTATAAAATGCTGGGCGAAAAAGCCATAGACCAGTTAGAACCCAATCAGCTTTTTGTTGCTGTAAACGAAGACACAAATAGTATTGCAGCCATAATCAAACATATTTCAGGCAATATGCTTTCGCGTTGGACAGATTTCCTGACTTCAGATGGAGAAAAAGAATGGCGCAATCGCGATGCCGAATTTGAAAATGATTTGCAATCTAAAGAAGAAGTTTTACTAGTTTGGAACAAAGGCTGGGATTGTTTTCTAAGTACTTTAAACAACTTAAAACCAGAACAACTTTCAGACATTATATACATTCGTAATGAAGGTCATACTGTTATTGAAGCCATAAATCGTCAATTGGCACATTATCCTTATCATATTGGGCAGATTGTTTTTTATGCGAAACAATTAAAGAACGGCAGTTGGAACAGTTTATCGATTCCCAGAAATAAATCCGGAAATTATAATGCTGAAAAGTTTGCCAAAGAAAAAGAAATCAAGAACTTTACCGATGATGAATTAAAGAGATTAAAATAACAATTTTAGTCTGAGCCAAAGTCTAGAGCTTATGACATTTATTATATTTATTTTGGAACTATAAATATGAAAAAAAACAACAACGAAACACATCATTTCCTGCCAAGTGGAGAATGGGAAGGATTTTATTGTTATTCTAATTCACCTCAGCAACATAAAATGTCTATTGAACTGAATTTTGCAAACTCTATTGTTTCAGGCTCAGGAAGTGACGATGTAAACTCGTTTCGATGGAATGGCATTTATAATTTAGAGCATTTTAAAATTAAAATGGTTAAAAAATATCCCACACATATCATTAATTATAATGGAGATATTGACGAAAATGGTATTTGGGGCGTTTGGGATAATCCCGAAGATTTGAGTGGATTTGATGAATTTGGCCCTGCCCTTTTACAAAATATAAAAGCAATGACTCACGGAGGTTTTCATATCTGGCCTAAAGCATCCAACAGTGAATCTAAAGAAGAAATCAGAGAGGAAGTACAAGAATCTAAAAAATTAAAAGAATTTTATATCCGAAAAATCTAAACATAAATATACCAGCCCTGATTGTCCTGAAGTACCTGGAGATATAAGAAATTAGAATAAAAAGCAGGAAAGAGCCCAAAAAACAAAACAGTTAAAATGAAAAAAATTATATTCTTATTACCTTTATTAGCCTTAGTATCCTGTTATGATGCAGAACACAATTGTAAAGATTTTAAAAACGGAAAATTCAAATTTGAATTTGATGTAAATGGCGTAAAAAAAACAACTGTTTTTGAACGTAAAGATGGTATCGAAATCGAAACTTTTGAAGGAAAAACAGATACCTCAACAGTTCGCTGGGTTAGTGATTGTGAATATGTGCTGCAAAAGAAACATCCTAAAAATATGGCTGAAGAAAAAGCAATCAGCATGAAGATTTTAACGACCTCTAAAAATTCATATACGTTTGAGTTTGGAATGGTAGGTTCTGATCAAAAACAACGCGGTACGGTTGTAAAGTTAGACTAACACCTGTTTATTATAAAAAAAGAAGTCCTGTTTGGGACTCTTTTTATGAGTTTTGCCATAAAGGCTCAAAGACGCAAAGAAATAAGTACTTTGTGCCTTTGAGCCTTTGTCGCAAATAATTAAAAGTTTCTTTTACATTTCTATTTTAAATCTTACATTAGGACCTAAATCTTACGCATGAAAAATACCATTTCGCATAGAGTTGCCGACTTTTTAAAGGGCTTCCCTCCTTTTAGCTTTTTACATCAAAAGGATTTAGAAAAACTATCTGAACAAATTTCTATTGTTTATAAAGATAAAGATGCCGTAATCTTTGCAGAAAATGAGCAAACACATGATTCTTTTTATGTGGTTCATAAAGGAGCGGTTGCGCTTAAAAAAAGCTCAAAGAGCACGGTTTTAGACATGTGTGACGAAGGGGATATTTTTGGATTGCGTCCGCTTTTGGCACAGGAAAATTATATAATGGAAGCCGTAGCGCATGAAGAAACCATTTTATACGCCATTCCTATTGCGGTTTTTAAACCTTATGCGCTTGAAAACAGAACCGTTGGTAATTTCCTGATCGAAAGTTATGCCTCTAATACCCGAAATCCGTATTCAGACATTCATAAGGATAAATTATATGGTGATGATTTGCTTCATGAAAATCATCATGCCGCAAAAGATTCCTTTGATTTACAGCCCATCAAATATTCGAAGAAAATTGTGACTTGCGAGCCATCGACAACTGCGAGAGATATTGCAAAAATCATGACAAAGAAAAAAGTCGGAGCGATATTAATCGTAGATGAAATGCTGCCAATAGGTATTATTACTGACAAAGATTTGCGCAATAAAATTGTTACTGGAGATTATTCGATCCTTACTACTGCAGAAACCATAATGACCAAACCTGTTGTTACTTATCCTAAAAAAATGACGGTTACAGAGGCGCAAATGGCAATGATGAAAAGCAACATTAGTTATTTATGTTTGACAAAAGACGGAACAACAAACACTAAAGCTGTCGGGATTTTATCTAAACATGACGTAATGGTGGCTTTAGGGAATAATCCTGCCGTTTTAATAAAAGCGCTTAAAAGAGCTAAAAAAACGAAAGAAATTAAACCTATCCGTGCGCGAATCATGCAATTGCTTCAGGGATATTTAGACCAAAATATTCCGATGACTTTGATTTCTAAAATCATAACAGAGTTAAACGAAGCCTGCACAACACGCGTCATCGAAATTTCATTAGAAAAAATGAGCAGTCCGCCACCTGTAAAATTTGCATGGCTGGCTTTGGGAAGTCAGGGACGAAGCGAGCAAATGCTGCATACAGATCAGGATAATGCGATTGTTTATGAAAATGTTTCTGATGTTTTTAAGGATGAAACCAGAGTTTACTTTTTAAAATTTGCAGCTCTTGTCAATAAAGGCCTTTTTGAAATTGGTTATGATTATTGTCCTGCCGAAATGATGGCTTCGAACCCAAAATGGTGTATGAGCCTGGACGAATGGAAAAATCAGGTAAAACACTGGATTACCAATCCGGGGAAAAATGAAGTTTTATTGTCGTTTATATTCTTTGACTACAGCCTTACTTACGGTGATGCAGCCATTGTTGACGAGTTATCAGAATCTATTTTTGAGAGTGTAAAAGCAAATCCGGTTTTTTATGTTCATTTGGTAAGTGGTGCTTTGCAAAGCCCGTCTCCAACGGGGTTTTTCAGGCAGTTTCTGGTAGAACAAGACGGAGCCAATAAAGATCATTTTGATATTAAAAGAAGGGCTTTAATGCCTTTGACAGATGCTGCCAGAGTTTTGATCTTATCACACTCTGTTAAATCAATCAGTAATACGGCAGAACGATTTGAAAAACTTGCTGAGCTGGAACCTAATAATAGAGAATTGTATTTGTCATGTTCCTACTCTTTTAAAGCGTTATTAAAATTCAGAACCAAGCAAGGTCTTTTGCATCATGATTCCGGACAATTTATTGCATTGGAATCCTTATCAAAAATGGAAAAAATAAAACTAAAAAGAACTTTTAAAACCATTAAGGAACTTCAGGAATTAATTTCGGTTCGTTTTAATATTTCAAATCTGGTTTAACTATGAGTTTATTTAATTTTTGGAAAAAAGAAGAAAATCTCTTTGATGAAACCATTTCGATTGAAGAAACCCGATTTGTCGTTTTAGATACTGAAACAACGGGTTTTGATTACGAGAACGACCGCATATTATGTATTGGCGCTCTTGCGCTGCAAAACGGAATAATCGCCATTCAGGATAGTTTTGAAGTTTATATAGAACAGGATCATTACGACAAAGCCACTGCTCAGATTCATGGCATACTAAAAGCATTCGTAATTCAGCGCCCTACAGAGTTAGCAGCTTTACAGCAATTTTTAGCTTTTTTAGGAGATTCCATTATTATCGCACATCATACTATTTTTGATGTCACAATGATCAATAAAGCCCTGGAACGAAACGGATTACCAGAATTAACGAATAAACGCTTAGATACCGCGATATTATATAAAAAGACTTTAATAAAATCACATTTATTCGAACGAAAAGACCATTACACGCTCGACGATCTTGCTGATAAATTCGATATTTCTAAAAAAGACCGCCATACTGCTTTAGGGGATGCTTACATAACCGCAATTGCTTTTTTGAAGATCGTAAAAAAACTAAAAGAGAAAAAACATATTAATTTGAATTCTTTGTTTAAGTAAAAAGGATGTTACTTAAATTTTATCCATTACATTATTTAATCTAACATTTAAAGTTTCTTTCCACTCTACACTAGGACAATTTTTAATTAAATCTTGATATTTATTATTATCTATCTTTCCAAATAATGATTCTACTAAATGTAATAATGTCCATTGTAAGTCATAAAATGAATTCTCAGGAAAAATTTTAATTAATACCTCTCCTTCTTGTAATGAAATTGGCTTTACTATTGATTGTAAGAGTTCATCATATTGTTCTATTTGCTTATCTATAGATGCGTCATCATTCAAACTTTCATTTGGCATTCTGCCCATTTTTTCTATTTTTTTTATTTCCTCTCTAATCATACTATTTTTTATTTAGACATTACTATTATAACCTGTTTAAATTACTTGTTCTTTGGATGTAGATTATATATTTCAATTTAAACCTACATTACATTTTAAATTAAATCAACTAATTCACCTTCGGTTTCTAATAAATTCCCATACGGTAAAACACCTTTCTTATATTCTAACCATAGAGAATTTAGCCAAAAATCATTTTGTTTCGTTTCTAGTGATTGTACGATCATTCCAAAATCATCTGATAAATAAGAGGATAAATCAGAATTATTTGTAATAGAATAAACTAGTTTGAAAACTTTTTCTCTTAAACTATCACTTATATTTTCTATTTTACTTTTTTCAACTTTTTCTTTTAAAGTATTAAATATTTCCATCCACCTTTCAGAGAAATCATCGTTATCTCTTTCATCTAAAATAATATCAAAATCATCTTCTGTATAATTTGACAGGGTTATTGGCAAATTATTTTCAATGAAAAAGTTTAGTTTATTTAAAATTTGCTCCATTTTATTGTTTAACATCTAAAATTATATTAATCGAGTTCTGCCCTTGAAAACAAATCAAGTATCAATGTTTTGTTTTCACAAGCTTCTTTAAACGCTATAATAAATGTCTTTAATGCAGCTGTATCTGAAGAATAAGCACAAAACATACTGCTTTCAGGATCAAACTTAACGACATTGATAAATTCAGGCTTTTGTTCCTCTAAAAAAACTTGCGCTAAAGATGCCCAATCATATCCATTACCTTCAAAACCTTCATCTTCTCTTGTTTCGAAAATCTCTGTTTTATATTCTCCTACATTCAAACATACCGAAGCGCTTTTCTCATGTTCTGTCCAAAAAAAAGGGGCAATTAATTTATTAATGTCCATATTGCTGTAACTCATCAAAAAGTTCATCACCATTAGCTTTTATCCCATCTCGATATTTTGCTGGTATTTTACCTCCACATCTCTCAAACCATTCGTTAAAAACTGATTTCCAATATTGAACCTTATCTTTTTTAATTAACAAGTTAGCATCAGTTGGATACTTTTTAGAAATCATTATTAATAAATCTATATTTGCCAATAAGGGTTGAGCTACTTTATCATTTTGTTTCATCCAATCACATACACTTTCTATTAAAGAAATGGAAAATTTGATATAATCTACACCAACATATTGGGCTATATCATTGCCTTCTGGCTTTGTACTAAATATTTTCATAATTATAAATTTATTTACATTTTACCTTTTTAGGTTTTTTATGCATTTTATCTGCTAAATCATCTAAAGGATTATCTGACAACCAACGTTCTTTAACTCTTCCTCCATTTTTATTTGCTAAACCAGCTTTATCTAATTGTTCTTCGATCGACAAATTCATACGATCCATTAATGTTAATCTTTCGTCCATTCTTTTTCTAATTAAAGCACCTTCAATGGATCTTGCTTCATCGTGGGAAAGATTGTCTGCTAAAACCTCCATGTTTTCGAAAATTTTACCATTACTAGTATGTTCTCCCATACGCGTTAAAGCATCTCTGCTTGTAATTCCATAATAGTTTACGTTTCCGCTTTCGTCTAACAATTGATAAACTAATTCTCCACTAAGTCCAAATATATCTACCCAACTATTACTATCAAATACATAAGCATATAAATTGGGTTCATGACTTAATAGACCAATTGGATCTTGAGATAAATAAGCACCAGTATCAGGATTATAATATCTAAACCTATTATAATACAAACCTGTCTCTACATCTTCATATTGACCAAGTTGCCTAAATGGAATGAAATTTCTATCGCCTTTTAGATTTCTTAAACCTCCATAAATATCATAATCAGTTTCCCATACTAACTCGCCAAGCTCATTATAAGCTTGTACAGGACGACCAATATAATCATTTACAATACTAAATTTATGCTCACCAATTATTTTAGCACTTGGTACAAAAGAACCTCCCTCATAAACCCATGTTATTAAATTGTCAATTTGGCTCTGGTTTATCATAAACCAAATCATCACCATCAACAACTAGTTTTGGTCTCTCTTTTAGATTATACTTCCATTAGTGAAAAAGAACATTACTTCTCAAACATAATGATTTTTTTCTATAAAGCATTAAAAAAAATAGTATAAATATTACAATTTTATTTAAAGATTTTTAAACTCCATTAAAATAAAAAAGCAGAGAATAATTCCCTGCTTTTAGCTTTTCATTTATAATCTCAAACTAATACTACTTTGCTATATTAAATAGATATTTATCATATTAGGCGTAATTGATATCCAACGAATTATATTCTTTTTCAAAAAAAGCATTCTTCCCAATTTGTTTAAATGGATTATTACATGCTTTAATCAATATTTTATTTATTTTCTTGTGTTCTAATATTTTTTCAACATTAATAACATTTTTAATGTTTAATAAATTTAACTCCTCTAGTTCTTCTAAATCCAGTAAGATAGCGCAATCAAAAACAACAGAAATATTATTTATATACAAACTTTTTAGACTTTTAAATCCAATTATTTTTTCAATCGGAAAATTTTTACCGATACATGCAAATAGTTCTAAAGTCTCAATTTTATGATCGAAAAAAAAAGGAAAAATATCTAAATTTTTCGCATGGCCAAATATAAGATGTTTTAGATTATTTAATTTTGACAATTCATTAACTCTATTAGTATTTTTTTCTGGAGCTAAATCATAATCTATCCATTCTATATTTGGAAAGTTTAAAACATTAAACAAATATGGCTTTACAAGTTCAGGGATAACTAAATATTTTAAATTTTTAAAAATTAAATCACTTGGCCATTTATGCTGACCATCAAAATTAGATACTGGAGAAGTTAATTTTAAGACTTCAATATTCAGCGGTATTTCAATTTTATCTAACCAATCTATTGGAATAGTTAATGATTTTAAATTTAAAAGTTTCCCAATAAAATTTGGATATTCTTTTATCTTATCTTCATCACTTGAAGTAATTGAGAAGGTGATTGATTTAATATCTAAATACTCATTTTCATTTGGGAAATCTAAATATTGTCTATATTCAACATTACCTCCAAAATCTTGTTTTTCAATTGAAAAATACCAATTTGTACTATCTGCATTTATAATTACTTTTTTAATCTGTGTATACATATTAATTAATTACACTTTATTTTTATTCCTTTTGAAGCTTTTTTATCTTTTACAATACCAGCATTTCTAGTTTTTTTTAACTGATGCCTCTGGATTATTTGAATTTAACATATCAAACTGTCCTGTATTTTTAACACTTTCATACTCTTGTTGTTCAAAATGTCTTAAAATTCTATTTTGATTTTTCCAATCTTTCGCATCTCCTAAATCTACTGGGGTAAACTGAACTTTTGTATCAGGATGAGACAACATTGATTGCGCTTTTGTATGACTAGTCTCAGACATTCTACTATTAGCATTTAAACCAGAACCTACGTATGCTTCCCCAGTCGTTGTATTTGTCAAAGTATAGACTCCTGAAGAATTTGGAACTGTAATTGGTGCTTTCACTAAACCAAAGGGATCAATCCAACCGTTACTGTCATTGACATATGCATAAAATGCAGCTCCTCCATCTAGTCCAATTGGGTCTTGAGATAAATACGTCCCAGTCTCAGGCGAGTAATAACGATGTCTATTATAATATAAACCTGTCTCTACATCTTCATATTGACCAAGTTGTCTAAAAGGAATAAATGATTTATCACCTTTTAATTCTCGTAAACCGCCATAAATATCGTAATCAGTTTCCCAAACAACATCTCCAACTTCATTATAAACTTGTATAGGACGACCAATATAATCATTTACGATACTAAATTTATGCTCACCAATTATTTTAGCACTTGGTACGAAAGAACCTCCCTCATAAACCCATGTAATTAAATTCTCAATTGGTTCTGGTTTATCATAAACCAAATCATTACCATCAACAACTAGTTTTGGGTTCTCTTTTAGATCATACATCCACTCATGTATAAGAACATTACCATCCCAAACATAACGATTTATTTCTATAAAGCATTAAAAAAAATAGTATAAATATTACAATTTTAATTTAAACATTTTTAAACTCCATTAAAATAAAAAAGCAGAGAATAATTCCCTGCTTTTAGCTTTTCATTTATAATCTCAAAACTAATACTGTCCGAAAATAATTATCAAGCAGTCTATTTATTATTATCTTTTAATATCTAAATTATATTAATCTAATTCTGCTCTTGAAAACAAATCAAGTATCAATGTTTTGTTTTCACAAGCTTCTTTAAACGCTATAATAAATGTCTTTAATGCAGCTGCATTAGAAGAATAGGCACAGAACATACTTCCTTCGGGATCAAATTTAACCATATCTATAAATTCAGGCTTTTGTTCCTGTAAAAAAACTTGCGCTAAAGATGCCCAATCATATCCATTACCTTCAAAACCTTCATCTTCTCTTGTTTCGAAAATCTCTGTTTTATATTCTCCTACGTTCAAACATACCGAAGCGCTTTTCTCATGTTCTATCCAAAAAAAAGGGGTAATTAATTTATCAATGTCCATATTGCTCTAACTCATCAAAAAGTTCATCACCATTAGCTTTTATTCCATCTCGATATTTTGCTGGTATTTTTCCTCCACACCTCTCAAACCATTCGTTAAAAACTGCTTTCCACTCTTGAACTTTATTCTTCTCAATTGAAAGGTTAGCATCAATTCTAAATTTTCTTGAAAGCATTAATAAGATGTCTATATGAGCCAAAACAGCTTGAGTTGGCTTATTTGTCGTTTTTAACCATTCTATATTTTCTTCAATCTGTCTTAAGGATAAATTGATATATCTTGCATTTGCAAGTTCTGCCATCTCATTTCCCTCAGGAGCTGTACTAAATATTTTCATAGTATATAAATTATTTACATTTTACCTTTTTAGGTTTTTTATGCATTTTATCCGCTAAATCATCAAGTGGATTTCAAAGAACTATTTATGCTACTAAATAAAACCCGCTAAATCAACGGGTTTAATTTTTTTTATTCTGTTATAATAAACTAAAAACTGAAGCAAATAAATTATCTAAAATAAGTATTTAATATACTTTCTTTTTTTTCAGCATTACCTCCTGCCGACATAATATCTATGGCTACATTATATTCTTCAGGGATTTCTCTATTGAAAACTAAATCTTTATAAGGATCTACATTTTTATCTAACTTATAACATAAATAAAGTCTTTCATTTAATGAAGGATAAACTGCTAAATTAGTTAAATCATGTGCATCAATAATATCATTTGCATTTAATGGAATATCTTCCAATACTAAAGCATCAATGACACCGCTTGGATGAGGTCTTGTTGTGTTGCCAGGTGTTGGCGACCACCATAGATTTTTTTTAACTAAACTACCTCCAGCTTCTTTTCCTAAAATTATAAATTCTTTTTCTTTCTCTGTGTTTTCCCATACTCTAACAGTTCTAGTTCCTTTATTTTGATCAATCCAAGTATCTGGATCTTCTCTAAGTATATCTGGTATTGCTCCTTTTATTTCTGTTATATTACTTGATTTCAAGAATTGTCCTGTTACTGCACTAACAGTTAATGTATCAAATATACCTGTATCGACTTTTCCCCAATTTTCATCTTCTCTAAACACTTTATAAAATCGTAAAAAAGGATCTTTTAACATTTGAGCTAATGTAAATATTCCTTTTCTTGTTTCTACACTAACAATTTTACCTTCTTTCCAAGGTGTTGCTCTTTTTGACATATTAAATTTAAATTAATGACACTTTATTTTTGTTCCCAAATGCTCATCGGCAGCATCTAAATATTTTTGCCTGTTTGCATTATTAGGTCCAACAGGATTTTGAGCATTGGATGTACCTTTTAATCCTCCATCCGCTTCAAATCCTCTTTGTTCTAGTCCCCTCGCAGTTTGTTTTCCTTTTTTACCTTCTCCTGAATAATCTACACTGGGAGCAACGTCAAAATCATCAAAATTACCTCCATATCTTCTGGAAACTATTTGATCTGGTGTTAATCCATCACTTGTTGGTGCGCTTGCATAACCATGATAAGGTTTTCCATCTTTTACTCCCGAATATTTTACATGTGATCTCCCTTCTCCGGTACTTATATTATTTAACCCAAAAATGTCAATCCAATTATTTGTATCTTTTACATATGCATATATATTTGGATTATTCCCTGCGATTCCTATTGGGTCTTGGCTTATGTACAGTCCTATATCAGCACTATAATATCTGAATCTATTATAATATAACGAGGTTTCTACATCTTCATATTGTCCAAGTTGTCTAAACGGAATAAATGATTTATCACCTTTTAATTCTCGTAAACCTCCATATATATCGTAATCAGTTTCCCAAACAACATCTCCAACTTCATTATAAACTTGGATAGGGCGACCAATATAATCATTTACGATACTAAATTTATACTCACCAATTATTTTAGCACTTGGTACAAAAGAGCCTCCTTCATAAACCCATGTTATTAAATTGTCTATTAGTTCTGGTTTATCATAAATCAAATGATCACCATCAACAACAAGTTTAGGTCTTTCTTTTAGATCGTATTTCCATTCGTGAATAAGAACGTTAGCATCCCAAAAGTACCTAAAAATTTCTTTGTTTGCAATTTTTGCGGTACGTCTTCCAAGTGCGTCATATTCAAAACGTACTTTTTTCCCATCAGGGTTTGTTACACTTTTTAGCATTCCGTTAGCCAGCCATGAATATGCCGTATCCCCTTGCTGCCATTGTTCGTGTTCGTATTGTAAACTTTTTTCTTCGGCTTTATTGCCTATCAATTTATCAAAAAAATTGGTTGGTTTTTCAAAAACAAGCGGTTTAGTAATATCACGCGGGCTTTTGTGCACCAAATTCCCCAAGTCGTCGTATTTGTAATAGTATTTTTCGTCCTTAAGCAGTTTACCGCCTTTGCCGTATTTGCGATCACTACGGTCTGCGGTTTTGTATAAATTACCTACTGCATCAGGGGTTTTATACAAATCTTCTTTTCCGTCATAACTGGCTTTGGCAAGGTTACCAAAATCATCATAATCAAAATAGGTCAAACTTTGGGTCATTTGGTTTACCGCGCTTCGCAACTGCTGGTTGGTATCCCAGTTATAGTAGCGGGATCCCGTGCGTTTACCATTAGCAAATACTTCCTGCTCTTTTTGTTTTCCGTTGTTGTTATAACTCGTTTTTATATGCAGTCCGCCTGTGGCAAAACGCTCTATTTCACGCCCTAGCTCATCTCTTTTTAATGTAGTTTCCCAAGCTTTGTGCTGTTCTTTTAGTTCGTTACTCTGCGCTTCTATACGTTCCAGTTGTCCTTTCTGGTTGAAATGTGTATTGATATCAGCTCCAAGACTTGTACTTATGTTGGTCCGTTGCCCTAAGGTATTATAGGTCGATATAAGTGTTATACCATTTTCGTTGGCATCAAGCTGTTGTTTTTGGGTTTCTTTTATAATACGTCCTACAGCATCACGCTCCAGATAAATGCTTACGTTTTGGTTGGTAGCTTCTACGAGCTGTCCGTTTTTGTTATAGGTATAGATTTCCCAGGTGCCATCATGATAATCGGCTCTGGTAATGCGCCCTAAGGCATCCTGCTCATAATCTGTATATTTTCCGCCTCCGTGGTCTATACGGGTCACTTCTCCGGCAAGGTTGCGGTTGTATTTTTTTACGATTCCGTCAAAAGCCGTTTCACGAATGATATGTCCGGCTTTGTTTCTGGTAAAATAATAAGCTTCGTGGTATTCGTTTTTAATCCCTACGAGCTGCTCCATCTTATCATAATCAAAACGCACTTTTACGCCGTTTTGTTCCCGCGTAGAAAGGCTTCCTAATGGGGTATACGTAAACTTAATGTTGTTTTTATTGTCTTTTAAAGCTATTACATCATCATAATTATCATAGTCAAATTCGATGATATTACTGTCTTTTTCAATAATTTGCTGTACCCTGTCAAGCGCATCATAACTAAAATAATCTGCCATTTGCATTGGGGTATAAACAGCCTTCACGCGTCCTCGATAATCGTAATCCCAGGATTTTAGTTTTTGGTCATTCTCCCGCCATTCTATCAGGTTGTATTGCTGATCATAGACCAGTTCGAGTTCGTTTTTATTTTTGGCCACGCTCGCCAATAATCCGTTTGCATAATAAGTAAAGTGCGTACTGGTTTTATCAGGCGCTATAATGGTTTTAAGCTGGTGTGGCTTTTGGTCTTTGTATAGATAGATGGTTTTATGTCCCTCCGGATCTATGGCAATCGATGGGCGGTTTTCGTCATCGTAAAGCATCATTTCCTCGTTACCGTCAGGATAAGTGGTGCTTATTTTATTGCCCTTATCGTCATAATTAAAACCCAGAATGCGTCCTTCCTGATCGATCTCACGATACAGTTCCATAAACTCCGTGTAGTCATAAAATACACTGTTGCCCATAGGATCTTTTACCTGTGTTACGAGCTGGCTTGGTTCATAATAGTAGGTGGTTACGGCTCCGTTGGCATCTGTTACCAGATTATAGCCTTCATAAGTATGGTATTCGATCCAGCCTTCCTGCCAGCCTCCATCGCCCCAGGTGTGTACACAACGGTTCTCTGAGTCGTATTCCCAATAAAAAGCCTGACCGTTACGATCTGTTTTTTTTACCATCAGGTGGTTTTGATATTCGATCACGGTTGGTTTGCCTAAAGCATCTATAATGGCAGTCATGTTCTGATTTTCGTCATAATGATACATGATCAAAAGTTCGTTCTGTTCAGGACCTACCAATTCTAAATTGTGTATGAAGCCGTCTTTGGTATTTACCATGATGGTTCTGCCCGCGGCATCGATGATACTGTTTAGGGTATAACCGGTAAATTTAAAAACTATGGATATTCCGTCATGATTGGATATTTTTGTCAGCTGGTATTTTTTACCGTTAAAAAGGGTAAAATCATAAAAAAGCCTGCTTTTATGATCGTAAGCCTGATATCCGTCTTCGGTTCTTTTCAGGGTTGTTTTTTCCTGACGCAGGTAAAATTCTTCCTCTGGCATCAGCGCAGGAAAAGCTACAATTCTTCCATCGTCCATGCGAAGTCCTAGCGCATCATCTTCCGGATATAACTCTACAGCCCTATCATATACGCAATGTACGCCATGACCCAGCCAGCCCACATATTGTGAGTCTGAGTACCAGCGGCGCTCCCAGTTAAGTGTGATGGGACTTGCGATATCAAAATCGCTGCCTTCGTATATCACGGCTCCGTTAATAAGGTTTACAGGTTCGAAACCTGCCTTACACAACAATTTACTAAGCCAGTTGGGACCAACGGATCCTTTTAGAAGTTTATTGAATGCTTTTTTTCCATATTTCATCAGGGTACTAAATCCTATACTGGCGAGTAATCCGGTTAGCATACCTCCCCAATCAGGCGGATATGGACCTCCAACCATAACAGGTTTTCCAGTAGGAATAGGCAAGGAAAATGATGTTGGGGCAAAAAGGGTTGGGGCAAACGGTAACATTTTCTTGCCTATTTTGGTTTTACCAATGGACATGGATAACGGAATCCCAATATCATTACAAGTCATCAGCATATGTCCTTTGGGACTCATTCTGGTACTGTCTGAGAAAACGGTCTGGGATGCAAAAAAGTTCATGCTTTCATGACCAATAATTGGGGTCATAAGCCAGGGCGGTGTAAAAAGCGGAATATGTACCAGTGGAATTATAATTCCGCCGGTGTCTGAGTTGCCTCTCTTAAAGCCATTTACATGCACGCTGGTGCCTAAAAACGGAATATAATCGGCTGGATCAATAACAATACCTATATAAGGATGAAACGGATTAAATGGCGGTAAGGTCGTAAAATGGATATCTATACCCACGACCATAGTCAAATGATTATCGGTCAATAACATAATTAATAGGTGTTGTTTAATTGATATTCCTTCTCTATTTGTTTTGCAATCTGTTTTGGATTGTCTTTCCAGTTTTCTCCAAAAATGGCTACCATCCTATTGCCAATAGCTTCTTTTTCTGCATACGTTATTTTAGGGTCGTTCTCTAAATAGCTGTTGGCTATAAACGTAAAATTGATTATTTTCAGGCTTTCATCTGTTAAAGCATATCCATACTCAAAAGCATCGTTTAAAATTTCGGTATATTGGTCATTACGTTTTTTTGCTGCCAGTAATAACGCATAATTATAACCATTTATAACTTGCATTTCCTGCCCTATTTCTTTAGCAATTGCTACTTGTTTTAAAAAATACTGTATTGCTAAATCCGAATTTCCGGTAATGCTGTAATGAGAACCTTTATAGGATAATAATTGTATTAAGATCCCGGCAATATCTTCTTTCTCTTTATAGAAAGGTGTCGTTATCTTTATTCCCTTATCCAATAGTTCCTGAATAAGTTCTTTTTCGTCTTTAAACTGAAATAAAAAACTGGCATAAATAAGAAACGATGAGGCCCAAAAACTGGTTTCTCCTGTACTCTTGCTAATATCAATAAGTTCATTGCCCAGTTTTTTTACTTTCTCTTTTTTTTTGTCTTTTGCAGCTTCACCAATTTCAAACAGGCATTTTCTATAGCGCACCTGTGGATCATTTGGGTTGCCTTGTGTGGCTATTTCTTTGTATGCTTTGTTTATTTCCTGATTGGGGATTTCTATTATGATTCCTTTTTGTTTTACAGAATCAATTAGTTTATTATATAGTTTTCTTTCCTGATAATCCAGAAACAAAAACCCTATATTTTCCGGCAGTAAGACTGCAAGCTCTTTTATACTTTCTAGTAATAAATCAGGATCACTGGCTTTTTTTATTAAAAAACTAACGATTAAAAGGTTGTCGGTTTTTGCCTCAAACTCTTTAAAACTTACCAGCATTTTAATATAAAAATCTTTAAGGTTTTGGATGTTTAGCTTCTTTATTTCAGGTAATATTTGTTTAAAAAAGTCAAAGTCTTCCCATTTCCAACTGGGATTTTTTTTGAGGTCTTCTTCAAAAGTCAATATCCATTGTTCTATAATGGTGATGTAAAAATCTTTTTTATCATAAAAATCAATCATAAAGGCAACAAATGAATCCTCTGATTTGCCATATGCAGAAGATTCCAAGCGAATAAAGCCATCCAGTAAAGGAAAATCTTCTGTAGAACAAACCATACTGAATATTTGTGCTTTTGGTTTCTCTCTTCTGGTTTTATTCCAAATCTTTTGAATGTTTTCGACCCTTACAGCAATAGGATTATGAGCATTATTCATTTTTGATTTTAATTTAAATTTACAACTCCACCTTTGACATTAGTCATTGTTTTACCATCTATATCAACGACCGTTCCTTCTGCCAAAATGGTATTTTTCCCTTTTATATTAATACTTGGTGCTTCATCTGTAATTTGTGTGTCACTTTTAACCGTCACCTCATCTGTGCCTGAAACGAGTACTTTTTTACTATCAACACTTACTTCATTTACGCCGCTGATGCTTACTTTTTCATCTGCAATTAGATTTATTTCTTTTGATTGTATGTCGACCTTATTTGGTGCATAAATAGTCATTGTTCCGTCTCCGTTAAGCATTATCATATTACCACTAGGATCTGTAGCTGTAAAGGTGTTTTTTTCTTCGTCGAGAACAAGTGAAGTTCCTCCTCTGGTGGCAAAGCTTCTTTTATTATTGTCTTTTCCGCCGCCTCCGCCGCTTTTACCGTGAAAAACACTACCCAAAATAAAAGGCCTGTTAGGATCGCCATAACGAAAGTGCACCATTACATGATCTCCAACATCCGGAATAAAGACCATTCCTCTATTGGTTCCTACTTTATCACTACTACCGGCATCAGGGGTCATGACACGCAGCCAGGCAGTTTTCATTTGAGTTCCTTGCTGCCAAAGCATTTGTACTCTGATTCGTCCTTTATTTTGAGGATCGGTATTACTTTCTACTAAAGCTTGCTGTGTTTGCGCAATTGGATATGCTACATCCGGTTCCGGCAAGCTCAATACTTTTGAAGGTATAGCTCTGAAATTATTTTCATACTCTCCTAAATGTGTAGCATAATGACTAATTTCTGTAATTATAAAAGAACCTACTTCTTGTGTTATCAAACTTTTATTTTCTAAAACACTCGATTGTATAGTTACAATACTTCCTATTCTTAATTTGGAATTTTTTGTTGTTGCTGAAACAAAATTAGTATCGGCAGCTGCACTTTCCTGTTTCTTTTTTAAGAAAGATTCTAAAACCAGATCATCACCTGTACTCACTATACCGTGTGTATACGCAGGCGTTGCAAATACCTCTTTTGAACTCGCAAAAGCTTCATTACCTAATTTTGGCAAACCTCCTACTGTATCTTTCGATTTTGCAGTATAGCGTTTATCAGCACTTTCGTTGTAGGTGAAAGCGCTAAATTTATTAGGCACTGCCTGAACCGATATTTTTAGTTTAGAAATCTCACTATTATAAGTTAACGATATAGGACTATCAAAGCTTTTAGGCTTACCAAAAATTAACTTTTCACCATCATAATAAAGCCATTCGTTGAATTGTTTTGCCAATCTCTGAATAAACTGAAAATCTGTTTCAAGGTATTGATTCTGATAATCCATCTTACTGGTATACTCAGGGTTAATCTCGTTTTGCAATTGCTCCCCTGCCCCATTTTTTACCACTTCTTTTACAATATCTTTTAAAGTCAGTTCTTCCCAGGAATGTAATTTTTCACCGGACTCTAATAATATGGTTTTAGAATATCCTGACACTATAATTTGATTGCCTGAATGTCCCATTTCCTGATCGAAATCAATATTGGTAACCACACCCAGAAAATTATTCTTTTCTTCCAGCACTATATGTACGACTTTGCCCAGCCATGCCTGTGCATTTTCCAGTGTATATGCCAATGGACTTTCGACTGCAGCATGTGGAACAAGAATTTCAAATCGGTGATGGTCATTTATTACTTGTACTAACTCAATACTGGTAAAGTGACTTATTTTTTTAGAATCTATTCCAAAAATTATTGTTGGTGGTGTCATAGTTTATTTTTTTTGTATTAGTAGCTGTTCTTAAGGAATATTATTATTGTCTGCATTCAAAAACTTCGAGAGCACTTCATTACTTTCAAGCATCTCAGGAGTTAAATCTAATTCTTTAGTCCCTTCATGTTTTATTAGGCTTTTACCAATTTTATAATAATGAACAGTTGTTTTTCCTTCATAATTCAAGCTGTTTGTGCTTACAATTATGTTGGTTTTTTCATTAAAATAAAAAGCATTTATAGCGGTTGTAATTATATCTGATGTGTCATTAAATTGATAGCCAATTATCTTTTTAATTTTTAAATCGATTGCAAATAAATTTATTCTATTATTCACCTCGTTTAAGGGTAATAAAAGGATCTGATTGTCTGTGATATAACAATCTGCAGATTTATCATTTACAATAAGACCATTTACAGGAAATGGATTATCTAACCGATTTAAATACCCTATTTTTACGATATTTTTTTTACCCTGATCTACATAAATAGTATCATTAAAATACTTTATGGTATATAAAACCCCTTTTTTGTCTTTAACTTCTAAACTGTCAATTTCAAATTTTTCCTGTTTATTTTTGATTACAGTATTTGAAACCGCATTTTCTTTGTTTTTTGTATTACATGCAAGGCATATAAAAACAATTAAAATTATTTTGAGTTTAAAAAAGTTAGTTAATTTCATTTGAAATAGAATTGAATTTTTCGTTTTGACTAATAAGTAACCTTTTTTCATCCTCTAGTTTAATTTTTCCCGGATCTGTAAATAAAATGGAATTGTTTGTTAACAGTCCGTTTATTTCCTTTAACCTCTCTTTATTAACTTCAATTTGATACTCTAAACTTTTTTTGAAACGTTTTTTAAAATCACCTATCTGTTTTAATAAATGTTCTCCATAATGATTCTTTCCCGCACTATCCTTATCAGCATTATAGGTATATTTACCAGCATGTCTTTCTTTGTCTGTTGGATAATATTTTCCTGTGTTAAAAGCTTTGTCAATATCGTCTGATGTTATAGTATCCTGAGTTATTATGGTTGAAAAATAGCTCCAGTTTTTATTTATTTTATTAAAATAATCCGTTAATGCGGCCTGATATCCTCCCAATCCTGAATAGTCTTTAACAGAACCATGTGAAGTACTTCTTTTAGAAGGTTTTCCCATTACTCCAAATAAATTATAATCATCATTTTTTATTGCAGATACTCCATATCCACTTTCTAAACTTGCCTGTGCTAATACAAGCAATGCTCCCTTTGCAGATGCTCCTTTTGCTTTTGCAAAATCATAAATATCAATGGCAATTGTTGTCAAAAATTGATGGTGAACAGGTTTTTCTTTTTTAACTGACGAGATTATATTTTTAGATTTAGCATCTTCTGCAACACGATAGCTTTGCACGCTTCTTCGTTGCATCATTGCGTCCAGCTTATCTGTATTTTCCCATTGACCAGTTTGCCGATTGTATTGAGGGCCTTTGACTCCCAACGAACTGGCATTTTTATGTTTTCCTGAAGATGAAGATTTAGCCATGGTATTTATTAATTTGGTATAAGTCAATACCCTTAAAATAAGATCTCTTTTTAAGGTCTGTGCTGAAAATTATTTTTAGTGGTATCATCGAAGACTATTGCTTTTATTTGATTGTAGATATATCTAAAAATTCCTTAATTGAAATTATTTTTTAATATAAATCCTGTATAAAAAGTATGTTTAGGACATACTTAATTTCTATATGAAGAAGAAGAAAAACTGACCAAACCATTGTAGTAATAAATCCTGAAGCTTAAATAAGCAAAACTGCTTAAATCAATGGTGCAAAGCATAATCTCTTTTACTTTTAAAAGAAATAAATACAAGTTCAATATTATTCAATAATTAATATCACAAACAACATTAAAATATAATATATAGAAAACAAGAAGCGGTAAAATACCGCTTCCTGCTTAAATGGGAAAAATTAGATTTTAGCCCAATTGTTATCTAATGTTGCATTACCTAATGTAATTTTTTCTGCTGAGAAAGTGATCTCAGTAGTCATTGGAGTTTCTGCCATAGCGTCAAGTTGCTCGCTGAAGAAAACAATAAAAGCATTTTCAAAAGAAAGTTCTTTCATTACTTGTTCAGAATCAGCTTTGAAAAACTTTACTTTTCCGCTTACTGGTTTGTGTTGGCTGTTTACTGCCTGCTCAATAACAGTAGTATTGTCTGTAGATTTTAATCTTAGGTTTAATCTACCTCCTTTAATTTCAGATGAAACTGCTCCTTTACCGTCAGTATGTCTTAACATATCAACTTTTGAGAATAATACTTGGTACTCGTTTCCTTCGAATTCTAAAATTGCTTTAAATGCCATAATAAAAATAATTAAGTTGTTAAAAAAATGTTTTTTTAGAATCCTCTTTTATTTTGTATGACTAGTATAAACAAAAAAAAGAGGTATTCTACATGATTTTAGAATACCTCTTTTTTGTACTAATGTACTTTTTTTTAATTGCTTCTTGTAGGAAGATGAGGGTGATTCGCAATCAATTTGTTTGTACGAATATACAAATATAAACGAAACAAACAAGTCTATTCGTAATCTTTTTCATCAAAAAAAGCAAAATATATTTTTTAATATAAATGCAAATATGTAAGAATACAGGATTTACTGGGCTTGCAGAGAATTTTTATGATTTTAATATTTAAATAAAATCATAAAATTTTTATTTAATAATTCTGTAGTGATATACTAGCTTTTAACAAAATCGCTTTATACTCTCTAAAGCTATCTATTTACAATTACAAAAAATACAAGTCCTGCAAATAAGAAAGGACCAAAAAAAAGTAAATTAGATAAGATTATTTCTTTTGTAGATACAATATAAGTATAATCTTGATTTTCTTGTCTCCATTTACTACCCTTTGACGCAAATAAAAGGCTTGGTTTCTTATAGGACTTATCAAAATCTTTATAAAATAAAAACAGCAAAATTCGAAAATAAAGAACATAACACAATGGAAATACTGTAACTATAAAATCAAAAAAATTACTTTTTGCTGTAATCAATAAAATAGTATTTAAAAAATAATCAGCAGCCCAAATAAAGCAAATTGCTTAAATTGATTTTTGTTAATCATTTGTTGCGAATTCATATAAAATACAATCCAGCAAAATCCTACTATACAAAATGAAAACATCCTAAAATCAAAGAGCCAACTTTTATAAAAGGATATAAGATTATACCATAAATTGCAAATTTTGAATTTATAAGTTTTTTTAGATTGTTCCCTATTCTTGAATTATCCTTGCATATAGTATATTCAAAATTTAAATTTGTTTTCACGTTAGTTTCTTTACAGGATAACTCTTCTTCTACTATATTGAAAATATTTTGTTTAATACAATCAAACCGTATAAAATTTTATATTTTAACAAGATAAATAGGTAATATTAGTTTTACTTTCTGCTAGAATATTTTTTGCTTTTAATTAATTTTCCTTCTTTATTGTAATATTTCCATTCCCCTATAGAATCTAATTCATTTTCATACAAGATGTAATTATTATATCTTTCAATAGATTTAATTGTTCCATTATTGTAAAATCTTTTTTTCTCAATGAAATCTTTTCCATATACAGAATTGTTATAATAAATAGTTGAATCTAAATTTTTATTAATATCATAATAAAACCATGTTTCTAATGACGCTCCAGTACTTATTTCTTTATTACTAATATTTCCTTGTAATCCTTTGTATTTTAAATTGTTATTTTCATAAAATGATAGGTGTAATTCTTTACTTCCTAAACTATCCTTAGCAAGTATTAGATCTTTAATCATACCATTTTTATATAATGTTTTTGATAGAGTGTCCTTTTTTTTACCTAAAACATCTTTTGCTTTATCTAAAGTATCAATATTTGACTGTTCAATTATTTCCTTTTTACTATCGATTTCAGATTTACTTTTAATCTCTTTGTTCTTACATTGAATAAAAAATATAAACACTAAAATTATATATAGGTATTTCATTTTTAAAAATTTTTATTTATATTTTTCACTAGTCCATCATATAATTGCTGGGCAATTTGGTTAATATTCGTAAACAAAGCTTTTGAATCTTTTGGAGTTGTGACAAATCCTAGTTCAACTAATACTTTTCTTTTGATTGTATTACTTTTTTGACTTAATACTTGTAAACCTCTAACATCAGATTTTGGAGATGTAGATTCGACTTCTACAATATTATAGGAACTGAATATATCGGTTGCTAACTCTACACATTCGCTATTATCACTTGAAGGGTATATAACGTGAGAACCCGAAGAAGTGTAACCAGTAGCACCATCTGCATGAATAGATATAAAATAGTCAGCTTTATTTTCAATTGCCAAATCAATTCTTGCCTTTCTTGTTGTGGGGTCATCAGCTCCTGCTATAGGTCCTCTCTCTCTTGTTATTAAAGTTGTATAGCCATTATTTTCCAGAAGTTGCTTCAATTTATTTGAAACATCATAAACTAGAAATCTTTCAGATCTATTAGGATCTTCCTTAGTGCTTATTATCCACTCAGTTGGACTATCAATAACATATTGTGGCAGTTGTTCTACATTGTTCTTTTCAGTTTTTGGTTGTTTTTTATCATCTAATATTATTTTTCCCTCTTTATCTTTTAATTTATAAGTGTAAATCCAACTTACAGCTCCTGTATTCCCTTTTGTATATCCATGTCCTGGATCAACAACAATTGTTGGATTTTTTCTTCTTAACTCAAACCATTTTCCCTGAATATCCAACCAATAATTAGATTTTTCTGATTTTTCAGAAGTTTTATCATTATTGGAATTTTTTCCATTATATGTTATATTTAAATTGGGATTTTGTTTACCTGCATCAACCAAAATACACAAATAAGCTTTTTTATCTGCAGAAACCGCTATTTTATTTCTCCATTCATCAATCTCTTTATCATTCTTTGAAGGTTTTAATTGCAACTTAAATACTGCCAGATTATTTGAATCAACTACAGCACTAAATTTTCCTTTTTTATCTGAATCATCTTGTAAAAAAGGAATAATTCCATATTTCTCATTTGTTATTATTCCATCTTTATCTTTTAAATTTATTTCAATTACCTTTCCAATTAATCCAATTGTTTTAACAACAATATATACTTCATCATTAATACCTGACCATGAAATTTTCTTATAATTATTATCAATTTTTTTTGCAAAATAAGCATCCGTTACCATGGCTTCTAAATTTGGTACAGGCGCCCCTGTAGTATCAATCTTTTCAACCTCATTGCGTTGTGCAGAATCTGTGATTTTAACATCAACTCCTCCATATTCGCATTTTATGGTACTTTTAAGAAGCAGCGGAAATTTGTCCTGAAAGTATACTGTCCCTACATCTTTCCAGTCAGCAAGTTTCATTACTGAAGCACATGGACTGGCACTATTGGGACTTTTTTTGCAATTGCCTTTAAAGATCAAACTCTTTTTGTCTTTCTCAACAACTGTAGCTACTTTTTTATCTTGTATGGTTGGTGTATCAAAATTTACTTTTAAGTCGCCTTCCGGAACGGTACATAAGTCACATTTGAGTTTGGCTCCGTTAATTACAAATTTCAAGCCATCCTCAGCATCTTCTTCTTTTTTATTTTCTTTTCGGGCTTCTTCAATTCGAGATTTACCTGCTTCAAGATGTTTGTCAATAAGAATTTTTTGTTCGATTGATGAAACATCAACAACTTTTCCCTCGTCGCCACCCATTAAAAAATTATCCAGCCAATCGCTTATCCTACCCATGATAGATTATATTTTATGTTTGTTTCTTTACTTTCAACTTCTATAAAACCTACTAACAATTGATTGTATTCTGTTTTATAGATCGCCTTATATTTTTCTGTTTTTTGTTCTTCACTTTTTTCCTTTACTGTAAAAGTGTAGTTGTTATTATTCTCTTCAAATATTATTTCTTCCTGAATTTCAAGTTGACCAAAATCATCTAATACTCTTGGTTTTACGATTAGATTTGGTATAGATTCCTGAAACCTTTTGCGCAATCCATTAAAATACAATCCAAACATTTTAAAAGATTGTAAAAATGCAATTACCTTTTTTTCGTCTTGCAATAATGCATCAATGCCATTTAAAAAATGTAAAAATACTTCGCCATAATGATCCTTTTCTAAATGACTTTTTATCTCTTGCATTCGCAATTTTAAATCATGAAGGTTAAAAATTTTCTTTATAAACCCTTTATCAGTTACCCCCACTTCTATATTATCAAAAACATATCCTATTTTTATTAATAATGCTTTGTTAGGAAATGCTTTATTTGATGTCAAAATAATTTTAGTTGTCAATATTTGATAAAAACGAAAGTCTTCTTTTTTGCCTAGATAAGTAATCTCTACTTTTCGTTCTGTCTTTTGCCAGTCTTTCTCTACTTTTTTCAAATTACTGGTTTCTGTACTAAAATGATACTGGCATATTTTACCAGGTATGGGTAAATATTTCGCTACTTGTTCTGCAAAATTTGAGGATGTTATCTCCATTATCTAACTTTTAAGCATTTAATGAAATTCTCTTTTACGATTTTCTGTAGGACTGGAAAAGAAACCTCCATTTGGATCCATACCAAACCAATCCCTGGTTGATGACCAATGGCAATAATCATGTCTCAGTGTGCGTAATGCTTTCTGAACATCATAACCATATACTATAACTTCCTCCAGTAAAGTTGGTTCTGGTTCTGTAGGTTCAATTTTAATCTTCGGAATTATTTTATCTATTGTAGGCCTATAATCCATAGGATTTAAATTATCATAGGATGGTTTATTATAACTTTCGATTTCTTCATTCCTTTCAAATTCTTTTAGTTTTACATCAAGCTTTTCTCTTTCTTCCCGTTCGCGCGCTAATTGTGCATCTGATTTAAATTCCCATTCTTTACCATCTTCAAAAACATAACGATGCAGCTGCTCTTCTACATTTCCTAAAAAAGAATCTTTTGCTATTGGATATTTATCTTCTGTTTTTAAGTTAAAATATTGTTCCATGGTAGTGGTCCTACAAAACTCTTCCATAAAATGAACAAAAATCCAACTATAATCTTTTCTTACCATCTTTTTTGTTCCTGTAAGTTTTTTATAAGATAAAGCTTCTGCTACTATTCTTGTAATAGGATTATAAAGATGTGGTATATATTGCTTCGTTATTGCTAATTCTTCTGGTCTATACCAATATTGTTCTACAAGTGATTCTTTGAGTTCCTCAAGTCCTGTTTTTGTAAACAGCATAACAATTGGTGCAATAGGTCCCCATTTTAAATCTTTCTTAAAATTAGTATCTTTTAAACTTGTCCCAATTTCGTCAATAACTTCAGGACCATGTTCATAAGCACCGCCAATATCACAATGTACTCCGGGAAAATTTTTTTCGATCGCTTTTTGCGATTTGTGAATGCGGGTGAGCGCAAAATTTGTGCGGTGCTCATCTTTAGCCGTAAAATGAACCATTTTTTGAAAGCTCCCTGAATTCAAATGCAATTCGCTAACATCATTATCAAAATCGTAACTTAAAATCCAACCTTCTTCATCATAAGACGAAACCGTATCATATACCCCAACAAAGCGTATGATAACTTCGATATCTTTTAATTCTTTTGGTGTAATAATTTTTTGTTCGAGTAAATAATAGCCCAAATACCCGTATTTGGGCAACTGTCCCTCTATGAGCAAATCGGGGCTTATTTCTATAAGATCATCATCTGCAGCTACTTTTTTGTATTTTTTTCTAGGCAAACTTTCTCTATATGGATTTATAGGATAATAACCGTCCTCAACTTTTTTCTCTTTTGGGTCATACGCCCATTTGGTTACCTCATAAATAAAATTTCGAGCCGAGGCAGCACCACGGCTAAAACCAAAAACATCGACAGTAATTTGAGAAATTATCTTCTTTTTATTTTCTTTTTTGTCCTTCTCTATTTTTATTTTTTCAGCTACCCTTTTACATGCTTCCCGTACCCTGCCACGTATACCTGTTGGTCCTTTGCCAAACATAAAGCCATCATCGTCATCATGCATCAAATCTATAGAACCCATACCTTCTACATAAATTTTATACTCTTCTTTGCAGCACATCCACATTCGGGCAACATTGGTATAATCGTTACTGTAACTGTTATCAGTACCTAATTGTTCCGTAAAGGTTCTATGAACTCCTTTTAAGTATTTGGTATAATCTTTAGGATTTTCCAGTCTTTTATCTTCTAAAATTGCTCCGTCCAGAACGGCTTTATGCTGTAAAGCCTCTTGTTTTAGATTATCTTTATAATGCTTAGAGTCTCCATCAATAATAACATGTTCATCAGTCTCGCCACGTACTATTTTGCGTATTTTGGTATTTTCTTTATTATTGAGCGTACCATCTATAAAAACACCAAATTCTAAACGTAATTCATCTGTCTTTATATCATCGTTTGATATGCCGTCGTTATATACAAATGATTTTCCCATGGGTTACTTTTTTTCAATTGTTAATTTTCGGGATTTAATAACTTCTACCTTTGTTTTGGGCAGTCTTATTTTTTTATCTGCACATTTAAGCATTACGGTTACATAATTGTTAGCATGGTTTATGGTAAAATAAAGTTCCATTTGGACTTCCGGATTGTCTTTATGCATCTCCTTAAAAGCATCCATTATCTCTTTCTCATCAAAATAAACATCAGCACCATAACCTTGTCCTTCACTATCTCGCCAGCCTATGCTAATTCCTGAAGGAACGGCTCTTTCTTCAAATTTATTTTCAAGTAAGGCTTTACCAAATAAGCCCTCATTTTCTCCATTAAACATTCCTAAAGACACATCAATTACTACTGCATCATCTTGCACTTCTAAAACAGGTTTCCAAGTATATCGGGTTCTGTAGCTATCCCACAAGCCATAGGGAATGGGCTTTGGGTTGTTTTGCATTTCTATAGGAACGATATTGGGCGAGGTCATAATCATTTTCCTGAACTTTGGGTCAAAAATGGTGTAACCACTGGCATCCAATCCGGCTATTTCTTCTTTTGGTACCTCGTATTTTTCTCCTTTATAACGACCTATTTCTACTTGTCTGCCTGCACCTGATGCCCAGATTACAACCACGCCACCTGGTGCAAAACCTACTATAATGGAGTTGTAAGTTGTTTTTTTATATTCACCATTTCCATTAAAATAAAACCCCCAGTCCTGATATCCTTCTTGAAAAACTTTCAAAAGTCTATTGTAGTCTATAGGGCAATCTATTTTGTACACACAATCCTCAGCATAAGATACCCATATACAGTTAATATGACCGGGCAATTCTTTTGGACCATGGCTACTTCCACTTCCCGTTGCTCCCCAGCCGCCATTATTACCTGCCGAGAGCCCATTAGCAAGTCCTGCGCCTGTAATGCCTCCTTTGTATACTTCTATAGGATAACCAAGTGGAGCGTTGCACATTTCTTCCCATTCAAATTCCGGTCTCTTTTCATCATCCATTATTGAATATTTTTTCATATCTTCTTTTTTGTTTTGGCACGCAGAACTTAGAGTGAGTAACAGTATTACAGCCAGAGTTTGTATTTTTTTCATATCTTATTTTTAAGCGTAACGTCTACAAAACACCAAATTCTAAACGTAATTCATCTGTCTTTATAATTAATCTTTATAGATTGATTCTGTATATTCTACTATAATATTTTGAACTTCTTCTAAACTTTTTACCTCTGATTTAACTATTTTATTTTCATGGTAAATGTTATATATGCCATTTTTATCGTCTTTTTTAGTCCAAATTATTCCATTTTTAATTTCACTTACTTCATTCGTTTGCACAAAGCTTATAAATAGAGGAATGGTCTCTTCTTTATGTTTTTCCTGATACTCTTTAGCGTATTGCTGGGCATATTTTGAAGAATAAATTTTCAATAGAGCATCTTCTTTTGAGAAAAAATCAGCAAATGAGTTAAAAATCAACTCAATGGTCGTTGGTTTATAAGATATATCCAGCCTTCCAAAGAGTTTAAAGCTTTTCTCAAAATCCCTATTATCGTCGTATGCTATGCTTTCTAAATCAGATTTAGAAACATAACTTTCTACGACATTATTTGATAATTTGCTTATAATTGAACTACTTGGAGGTAAATTATTAAGATCAAAATCAATGCTTCCCACATAAAGTAGTTGCTTTTTTTTATAAATCAGCTCACGGGTTTCCTTATTGTTTTTGACAAATACTTTAATTATAGCATTAGATTCATCAGCATTTTTAATAAATATGGTGTCATTTATTTTTGAGAAACTCAATACATTACCATAATTCATAGCATACATTTCTACATCAAAACTTTCAATTTTTTTGTTAACAAATTTTTTAATGGTTTTTCCACTTTCTATTTTCTCTACCACCAATGAATCTGGTTCTTGCCCAATGGAAAATGAACTTTTTAATAATATTACAAATAAAATAAGTATCTGTTTATATCTCATTTTGTATCTTTCACAAGATTGCCAGTAACATTTTGATTTTAGCAGGCTGTGCTTAGAATTAGTAATTGGATATTTTTTTTTCATAATTTTCGTATGTTTATCTCCTGTTCTTTTTAGGATATTTTTTACTTTGTTACAATATAAATTAGATATTGTGTAAGAGGCAGGGTGATAAGCAGTAACAAAAAGAAGCAAATTAGTAATTGATCATTTGTTAGTTTTTTAGTTCGTATTGAATTAATCAATAAAAGCGCACTTATTGTTGCAAATGGATAGCCAAGCATACATAATGCAAAAAAAAGATATAGACCATAGCCTAAATTATCAGCATTATTTATTGACCAAATAGAATTTATTAGTCCTATAAAAAAAGAAAGGAGTATTATCTTTAAAATCATTTTCCAATTAAACTCAGTTGTTTTTTTTGACATCTTATTTTTATTATTGTTGCTTTCACCCGTTTCCAGGCACAAAAAAATTATAAAAAGGAATAAAAATATAAACACAAGGTTTGTTGATATCTCTCATTCTCCTCATTCCTGCAAGAATATATGATAGCATAAATATACAACCAAGATAATATAGATAATCATCGTATAAAGCTTCTGTATCAAAAAAGCTAAAAATCAAGACGATTATTAAATTGATTGAATAAGTAATACCGATAAATATCCAAAAGCTCTTTTTACACAAAGGTTGGCCTATGGCAAATATTAAACGCCAAGTCGTTAAATATTCTTTTAGCATTTTACCCTTTATTTACTTTAGCATCAACAGCTCCCAATACTTTTGAAATTCCGGAACTTTTTATCAAAATATCTCCTCCTATGGCTTTGTGTGTTGTTGTAGATGTGGTTTTATTTAAATCACCATTTATCTTTACAGTTTTATCTCCTGATACTTTTTGCTCATACATATTTGTAATAAGCTTATGTAATTCTGTTATGTCAACCGTATTGTCTTTTCCAACTTTTAAGTTGTTATTGCCATCAACAGTTGTTTTTTTGTTACCACCTACACCTACAGTCATATTTTTTCCAACCGTAATATCCAGATTATCTCCTACGTTTATCGTCATATTTTTAGGTGCATTTACGGTAATATTTCCTTCACCGTCTAAGTAAATACTATTGTCTGATGGGTCTTTAATCAGGATACTTTTCTGTTTATCATCAAAAGTGATAGTTGAGCCGCAACGGGTAAAAAAACTTTTAATATGGTTATCCAGTTTACCGCCTTCTCCTGTTTTTCCGTTAAAGATACTTCCTATTACATAAGGCCTGTTTGGATCATTATACCGAAAACTAACCATTACATGATCTCCTACTTCCGGTATGGTAACCCAGCCACGGTTTTTATTTACAATATCACTTGTTCCTGCGTTAGGTGTTAATACATACAACCATGGTGTACGGGATTGTTGTTTTTTCTGCCATAGTAATTCTACCCGAATCCTTCCATTTCCACTAGGATCATCATTTGCAACCACTACAGCTCTCTGTTCTTGTGCTGCTGGCATGTTTACTTCAGGTTCAGGAAGTTTTTTTATTTTGGCAGGAAGTGCTTTAAAATTATTCTCATACTCCCCAATTTCAGTAGCTTTATGTGTAATTTCGGTAATAATATAGGTACCAATTTCATTAGAATCATAATGAACTTTTTTACTATCTAATCCTTTTTTAAAAACATCTGATTTATCTAATATTTGCTGAGATTCTATATTAATAATGGAGCCTATTCGAAGTTTTGGATTACCGCTTGTTGCTAAGATGTAATTACCATCAGAGGCTGCACTTTCTTGTTTCTTTTTTAAAATAGTTTCAAAATATACATCATCTCCAGTACTAAACTGACCATATTCATACGAAGATGTTTTATATAATTTTCTTGAAGCCTCAAAAGCATCTTTACCTAATTTTGGTAATCCTTCGACTACGCTGTCATCTGTCTGAGCCTGATATAGTTGATCACTATTTTCATTATAGGTAAAACCACTATATTGGTTGGGTTTTGCTTCTACTGATATACTTAAATTAAATAAATCTTTGTTATAAATTAATTTTATGGGGCTACTTTCCTGCTTTGGTTTCCCTATAAATAATTTTTCTCCATCATAAAATAACCATTCATTATATTGTTTCGCCAATCGTTGAATATATCTAAAATCCGATTCAAGATATTGCGTTTGATATTCTATTTTTGAAGTAAATTCAGGGTCAATTTCATATTGCAATTGCTCACCTGCAGCAGTTTGTATTACATCATGAACCATGTCTTTCAAATTAAAATCTTCCCAGGAGTTCAATTTTTGACCTGCTTCTAATAAAATAGTTTTAGAATATCCGGAAATAACAATTTGACTGCCCACATGTCCTAATTCTTGCTGGTATCGTACGTTTGTGATAATTCCTAAGAAATTATTATTAGCATCCAGTCTAATATGAACCACTTTTCCAAGAGCTTCTTGTGCACTTTCCATGGTGTAAGCTCTGGGTCTTTCTATAACAGAGTGCGGAATACTAATTTTAAACTCGTGATGAGTATTGATGGTTTGTTTTAAATCGATTTTAGTAAAGTGAGAAATTTCTTTGCCGCCTATACCAAAGATTATTTTAGGAATGACCATAATATATATACTTTTAAGTTTAATTCTTTTTTAAATTTTAACTTAAATAGAGTATAGTCTAAAGTTCTTCTTCCTAAAGTTCTTTACGCCGAATTCGATTTTAAGCTAAAAAAATATCAAGTCCTGAAAACAGAACAATACTATTCAATGTTTTTTTGAAGAAATTGTATAAAAAAACAAGAAGCGGAACATTACCGCTTCTTGTTTAAGAAAGGGAAAAAATTAAATTTTAGCCCAATTATTGTCTAATGTTGCATTACCTAATGTAATTTTCTCTGCTGAGAAAGTGATCTCAGTAGTCATTGGAGTTTCAGCCAAAGCATCTAGTTGCTCGCTAAAGAATACAATAAAAGCATTTTCAAAAGAAAGTTCTTTCATTACTTGCTCAGAGTCAGCTTTGAAAAATTTTACTTTTCCACTAACTGGTTTGTGCTGACTGTTTACTGCCTGCTCAATAACAGTAGTATTGTCAGTAGATTTTAGTCTTAAATTTAATCTGCCTCCTTTAATTTCAGAAGAAACAGCTCCTTTACCATCAGTATGTCTTAACATTTCTACTTTTGAAAATAATACTTGGTACTCGTTTCCTTCGAATTCTAAAATTGATTTAAATGCCATAATAAAATAATTAAGTTGTTAAAAATTGTTTTTTTTAGAATCCCCTTTATTTTGTCTGACTAGTATAAACAAAAAAAGAGGTATTCTATGATTTTAGAATACCTCTTTTTTGTACTAATGTACTTTTTTGATTTGCTTCTTTTAGGAAGGTGAGGAGGATTCGCAATCAATTATGTACGAATATACAAATATATTCTGAATAAAAAACATTAATTAATAATATTTTTCATAAAAAACAATAAAATAAACCCTAAAAGCACAACTGTAATATGTAAGATGATAGAGTTTACCTGAGGTTGCAATGAATTTATCTGAGTTTTAATATCCAAAGTTGCATTCGTATGGATTTCGTTTATTTTATTTACTTGTTTCTGTAAAGAATCAATTGTTTTATTCAGATATAAAATGTTTTGGTGCTGGTTAGAAAACAAGCGCTTTACTTCCTTGTCTGATAAGGCTGCTTTTTTCTTAATTACTCCAGTACGCGGTTCTTTAAGCGTTAACTCACTTACATCTTCTATTTTATTGTTATTGATTTCAAAACTGTTATTTAGCTTGTTTACCAAAAAAAAGATAAAAACAATATAGGATAGCAAAAATGTTGGCAAAATATACTGAACAATTATCTCTATTGGTTTTGGCCTCGCCGCGCTATGAATGTTATTTATAGTACTATAATTGGTAAAAAAAATAGGTTCTTGTTTTTTTTCTTTATTCAATCTTTCATTTTTAAATTTTTCTTCTAAATCTATCAGTTCAAAGCGATCTAAGGAATAAACCCCCAAGCTTTCAGTTAATTTTTTATGATGCACCATCCAATTAAGTACTTCTTCTATTTGATATTCGGTAATACCCGGATCTTTAAGCCTCCATAAAATTTCTTTTTTTGTTAGTTCACAAGGTTTCCCCTTACTTTCAAAATAAAATATCTCTAAAATTATTTCATGTAAAGGTTTTGCCATTTCTATTGTATTCATAATCTCCATAATCGTTATTTTATAATAGAAGTTTTTTTGATATGTAATAATATTTAACCTGAGATTCATCGTCAAAAACCTCAAAAGTATTATTGCGCTGCATTTTTTCTAAAACTTCAACCTTAGTATTTAAAGCTGTAAAAATTGCTCTGAATTCATCAGGTTTTTTCTTAAACTTCCTAATATCCTTAATTCTTATTTCATGCAACTCAGCACTATTTACAAATACTCTTGTTTTGTAATAAAGTAAATCTGCTAAAGAACTTCTGTTTTTTATATACTCTGTTTGTCTAATTTTACTGGCAAACATTTTACATCTGTCCCTAAAGCTCAAAATCTCGACCTTGTCAATATTTGCATTTGTATATTCTTTGCTTATTAATTCTCTGTAGTTTTCGATAAGCTGTCTGATTTCATCCTCAGTGAGTAAAATGTTTACCTTGTTTTCTAAAGTACTGCTCAGTGTATCTTTTGCATTGATTATGAACGTTTCGCCTTTATAGTTTTTAGGTATATCTGTGCCTATACTATCTTTTCGTGGATTATTTTGAATAAGGCTATTAATTGTTCCGCTTGGCTGGCTTCTTAAAAAGCTGAATTCGTTTTTGTATTGCGTTAATGATTTTAATAAAGCATTATTCGTTTTTATAGTTTTACTAATAACGCTGTCAATGGCCTTATTGATAGTTTCCGGAGTTAACTCACCATTTAATTTAGGAAAGATAATACCTCCGTTAAAATTACTTTTTAAGGGAGCATTGTAGATATAATCATTATCAACATCTCCGTTATAGGTAAACTCATCATTCTTTGCAACTAGCTTTGGATCTACATAATAGTTCTGAATATTTCTTTTATTTGCATTGCTGGCCTCGCTTAAATACATTTTACTTTGAAGAATAAAATCCTGATTATCGGAGTTATTTTCATTTTTAAAAATTATGTATAGTATTTTAGCATTGTTTTTTGCCAAAATACTAAAACTATCCGGTAACACATTATTAATAGTGCCTTCTAACCCAGTGAGAATAAAAAAGTTATTTTCGAAATTTGTATCTGAATTCAGAAATTGGCTAATACTTGTATTGTT
Source organism: [Flexibacter] sp. ATCC 35103 (assembly GCF_001975985.1). GTDB lineage: Bacteria > Bacteroidota > Bacteroidia > Flavobacteriales > Flavobacteriaceae > Flavobacterium. Next base: position 779,549 of record NZ_MTQF01000001.1, read on the forward strand.
ATTAGGTAAAATATTCTCTTTCAAAATTTCATCCGGTGTCTTGATACTTTTCTCTATTAAATCAAACCACTTCGAAAAAGATTGCGATTTTATCAAATAATAACTTTTAGACTTTCCCTTTGCTATAAATGAATATGTAAAATTATAATTCGCATACAATTCACTATTTGTCGTTAGTTTAAGATTTTGTAATGCCGAGAGTGTTTTTTTTAAGTATTGCTTACTTGAATTGTTGTTCTCAAAAACGTAATAAAAATTAATATTCTTACTTTCTAAAGCGATTTGTTCAATCGTTTTAATCGATATATCATCCCCTTTTAGATTTGTAATTTTGTTTTTGTCGTGATTCCAAACATTAATTGGCAGCGAAATACTAGTTGCGTTTTCGAACTTAATTGGATCACTTGACTGGTTTTCATTTACAAAAAAAGTATTCTTGTACAATTCATTGGCCAGAAAATTAATTTTTCCTGAAGAAAATTGCAGTGTATCTGCAGGATTAAGTTTTACAACCATATTATCTTCAATAGGATTCAGATATTGCAAAGGAACCCATCCATATTTAAGATTGGTTGTATCTTTTGGCATGACGTCATCAAAATTAGATACAAAAGCAGAATTGGTTGTTTTGTTTATTTTATATACATATACAAAATCATTAAGCTTAATATTTTTTTTAGATACTGACTCTAAATTGGGATCATTCTTTAATAAAAGCGCACTCTTTTTGACATTTTTACCACTAGAAAACAAGTTGTCTAAGGTATTGGAAGCTACAAAATATTTTACATATTTTAAATTGACCTGGTTTTGCATTGCCCTGCTGTATTCAATCACATTATCTTTTTTAATCCAACCCAGATATTGTACTTCTTTTGCATTAGAAAAGTGATTTTTTTTACTGCGTAAAACTGCAAATGTTCCTTTAGGTTTTCCTATAAGTTTTTTGTCCGCAACTACTACTTCATAATAATTTTTATCTTCATTGATTACATACATTGGAGACAAAATTTTCGCTTTATTTTTTACTCTGGCGCCATAAGGTTCTTCATAGATATTATTATCGTTTCGATCTGAAAAAACCAATTTTAACTCTGATTTTTCATTTTCTTTTTGTTTTTCGTTATCATAAGTATTTACTGTTTTTTCTGTTTTTTGGATAACGCTTGTACTATTTTTAACCTGCGAAAAAACAGCACTTGTAATCAATAAGCACATCAAAGAGGTATAGCGAAGTAAAATGCTAATTTTCATTTATTTACTTTGTTTTTTAGTTTTTTGGGTAATATTCATTTGCTTAAAGCATTTTATGGTATCTAATTTTACTTCCTGAATTATAGTAGAATTTCCATCTAAATAATGAAGCCCCTGACAATAACTTAAAAAATCATTGTATTTTTCTTCGTTTACCACTACTACCACATCAGACAGATCATTGCAGATGTATTTATTTTTCAAGTAATTAACCTGTTCTTTATACATTCTGGTGTCCTTGGCTCCAAGATTGGCAATAATCTGCAATCGCTTTTTTATATCTGTCAATACAATACCAGCAGAATCTACAACTTCTGGCTCTTTGAATGGTTCATACAACTGAAGTATCTCTATTTCTTTTGTTATAGGATATCTGGTTTTATCTGTTTCCAGTTTTACAGTATAAATACCAGGTTGGGTAAAAATATAGATAGCTTGTTTCTCATAAGAATCGATCGTTCCGGTTTCACCAAATTCCCAATACCAGTTGTTTGAACTGGGAGAATATCCTGTAAAAACTACTTCTTCGCCTACATAACCAAACTCCGGACAAAATATTTTAGGAATAGAATCTTTTGCCGTTAATGCTCTTCCGTTAACAATATTGATTTGTTTTGAAAAATCGAATTTGTTATCAATTTTTAAGGTTACTAAATATTTACCAACTCTGTCGTAAGTATACTCTACGCTTCCTTTGCTAACAATTGAGTCGCCATTACCAAAATACCAAACTGCTTTTTTATCTGATATTAAAGTGCTGTCATTTATTTTAAAAGATAATTTCTCATTTAATTCATATTGATGATTGTCGTTATCATCTAATATCGAAAAATCAAGACTGCTCAATCTTTTATTATAAGGAAATAATAATGCCACTATCACTAAAATTACCGTAATACAGAACAAAACGATAACTACTGTTTTACTTTTAATGTTCATTTTTAAAATTTGCTTTACATTCGTTAAGACTTGTTTGTACAAGAGTATCGTTTTTCTTGACGGTACTTTCTTCAAGGTTTATCTCTAAAAAAACATTTAATAAGTTCCCGCCAATTAGGCAAAAATTATATGACGAATGAAATTCGTTGTCCTTATACAATTGTTTGTACTCAGATATCTTTCTTTTTACTTCATCTATACGCTGCACTTGGTTGATGTCATACTTAATTGTATCAATTGTCTTGAAAATTTGTCTCGATTTATTAGCATAATCTACTTTAATCTTTTGCATTTTTTCATATTCATCGATTCTGTTGAGCATATCTGCATTATTAAAATTGGGTGTCTTTAATAAAAACTTGGTCACAACAATAAATATAACGCAAGCACTTATGACAAATAATAAATTGAATTTTACTTTTTTCCAATATGTTTCATCAAATTCTATTGCCTTCTTCATAATATGGGATTATTTTTTTTTATTTTCCTGATCGTGTTTATCAATACACTTTTTAAGCTGCGTTTTATTGATGTCGTAATTTGTTTCTGCTTCTTTCAAAACATCAATTTTAGTCTGGATACGTTGCAGTTCAACTAAAAACTCCTCGTACAGACCAAATGAATTCGTCAAATTGGTTTTTGATTTTTGAATCTCATTATTGATCGCAAATCTTTTCTCATTGATCAGGGACTGAAGGTTTTTTCGCTCGTTTAAGGTTCTGTCTTTAAATCTTAAATCGTTGATTTCAATTAATATTTCGTCTAAAAGCAGGTTCATTTCACCTTGCTTTACTGCAATATCATTGTAGTATTTATGTTTTTGCTCCAACTCGGCAACACCTTTATTGGCAGTTATAAGCGTAATATACAGGCATCCAAAAATAAAAGCGAATGTTATAAAAAACACGATAAAAAACTTGCGCTTTTCACCCTTTATGTCGGCATGATTAGTTGGTTTCATAGTTGTATGTTTAATCTAGTATTGACCACGTATTACTTTTTGGCGCTGACACTTTGGTTTCTTCGCTAATAACAATATTTTCTTTTCTGATTCCTATATATTCTAATTCGCTTAATTTTTGCCATAAGCGTTTTAAAATTCCCAGGAACTGATTTAGTTTTTCAAGTGTTTGCGCGATATCATTATGGTCGTAAACAGCACTTTTTGCTTCAAACAATACACTAAGCAATTCTGATGGTTTTACATCAATCCATTCATAATAATATTGTAAAAGCATTTCCTTCTCTTTGTCATCCATCAAGGTTAATGTAGAAATGAGGTGATTGGCCAACACAATTATTTTATCAAACGCGTACACCGGAGATTCTTCAAAAGCAATGTTTTTAAGATAAAAACAGTGTTCTGCATAATAATCAATTATTTTAGTACACAAACTAAATGTGTTCGATACTAGTTTGTTATTACTGGAACTATGTGCGTTTTTTTTGTGGATTTTTATCGAAAAATCGTTTAACTGATATAATTCAGTATTTACTTTTGCTACGAATTGATTTAAAATTTCATTGTTTTTTGTTTTTACAACCGGAGCTATGTAGTTACTATCCTCAATAAATGTCCCATTTTGAAAAGCTATTTTTTTGACAATTAAAAAGTAACCTGATAGAAAATTATCATTTACCGCATTTTTTTTGATAATATGCAGCTTTATCTCAGGAAGTACATGAGGATGATGTAACGGAATTATCTCAGGATCAGGAATACCTACAGGAATTAGATTATAAGGATTTATAGAAACAATAACATAATAATACTCAAAAGAATTCCTGTCTAAATCATTTGCATTGATACTTGCTTCCGGATGTTTTGTGCCATAAATATCCTGATTATAAGAAATCACATATCCATTTTTTGCAATTACATCGCATTTTTTTAGATAGGCAACTAATTGTCCTCCTTCGATTTTTATTTCAATGTCTATAGATTTATTACCGGCCGGTTCTATAGAGCCATAATTAAAATCGTTGAGCTGAACTTTATTATAATCGCTGACAATTGTAATAAAGTTGAAATAATTATTGATAAAATGGTCTTTAGTCAGTTTTACACCATCTGTCCAGTTAATTGGTAAATGTATGTTTGATTTCATAATTGGATGTTGTTATAGTCTAGTATTAGTTATTTTTTTATTCTTCTAAAACAAAGATTTAAAGAAAAATATTAATCTTAATTATTGCGCACTTTCATTTAGCTTTTTCAAAGTGACTCTTTTAGCAAAAATGGTTTGTTTATTTTTCAGTTTACTTTCAGAGATGGTTTCATGAGGACTCAGATTCCTGATAAATAAAGGAAAACTAAAATATTTTGCGGTGTAAAAAGTCCACCCCGTATCTTCAAGCTGAGCACCGGATTCGATAGCATCATTAGGAAATCTGTGATTTTGGTCTTCAATAAACTTATCAAACCAATTACCCAATTTGATATCCTGGGCAATTTTTACATCAAATTTTGAAAAAATATCAGAATCCTCTTTTTTCTTAATATTTATAGATACCTGCATTAAACGAAACTTATCAATATTGTCCCAATATTCAATGTCATTACGTTCTTTGCCTACAAGCCAGTGTTCATAAAATGCTTCTTGAATTTGTAAATATTTTTTCTTTGATTCCTGAAAAAATATGGGTACAAATAACCATAGAATATTAAGCATGCTAATATGTGCATAACTGGATATCGCGATATAATTAAACGCCAGATAATAAATCCAGGAGGAGAGAATGGCTACAATTAAAAAAACAAATATTTTTGCCGGAGCACTATTTTTTATTTCTATCTTTTGAAATAAGGCACCATCCATAAAATAGACCAGTATAACGCCAAGTATTAAGTAGTATAAGACTGAAAACAATAAGCCAAACCAAATAAACTCATTGTTAAAAAAAGCAGATAAACAAGGTGCAGCTGCTATTAAAGAAAAGCATAAAATAAATATTATGGCCGCTTTTGTTTTGATTTTTATACTTGATAACTGACTCATGATAAGCGTTATTATAAGTATTAAAAACGGCGCTAACAGGTATTTTAAAAAAAATGGTAGTAATGTATTCATAGCTGAATGTTATCTCTTTTATTATGGTTTAAAAATTATAAAATGGTATTTATACCTAAATAGTTTTCGTTTAGTTTTATCCCCAGTTGATAGTTGTTAAAAAACACGATATCAACTTTTCGATTACTGATTAGAAAAAACTCCAATACTTTTCTTGTAAGTTCCATCTTGTGTTCTAAAATGGGATAATCAATATTTCCTTCAAAATATAAAGTCACCTCTACATCATCGATCTCACTTTCTACAGCTCCGCTAAGCCCTAGATCAAAGCCTAAAATTCCCTGGCTTAATTTTAGAAAAGGAGATGTGGTAAATACATGTTTTTTATATTTTAGCTTTACTACATTGCCCAATAACATTTCTAAAACTTTTTCCAGCTCCGGAAGATTTTCTTTTAACTTTTCGGCTTCACATAAATAAATAAAGAGATTCTTCTTTTGCGTTTTGGTCAAATCAAATTCAATACCCACTAATTCATCTACTATATTTAGAAACAAATCAATTTTATCCTGAAACAAGTGCAGACTTCTAATCGCATAATTTGCATTTGCAGAAAAAATCTCATTGTCAAAAGGCATAAAGAAATCCAAAGCATTATTCTCTGTTTCTTTATTCTCTTTTACAGCTTCTACAATCTCTTTGTTTGACATTGTAGAATTACTAACAGACAAGGGATGAAAAAGTAATTCAGGTAAATTATGATAAATACTGTTTTTCGCTAAATGCAAAACAAGTGCTTCCTTGGTAAATCTTGAATCTTCCTGATACAACATCGACGAGATATCAATAGCATCTCTGGAATTGTTTCTCTTTGAAAGTCCTTTATGCCTGACAAAAACTTCGGTATCATCTTTTAGAATATTCTGCAATTCATAAAAAAGAATTTCGCCTCTTAAATTAAAATTAAGCTGTTGTTTTAAAACTGAAATATCTTGCTCCATAACTTACTTTTTTTCCCAAATAAACTCATCTTCTTTTATATCTAAAACAATAGCTTCATTCTCAAGAATGGCTTCTGATATAATTAATTTTGAAATTGTTTTTTTAAGATATGTCCTTACGATTCCCGCAATAGGTCTCGCCCCATATTTTTTAGAAAATCCTTTATTTGTGAGGTATTCTAAAGCACCATCTGACAGATCAAATGAAATATTTTTAATACTTATCAATTGTTCTTGCAGGCGATGTAAGTGTAATTTAAAAATAGCTTTGGCAATTTCTATGTCTATAGGAGCAAATGGAACAACCTCAGTCAAACGGCCTAAAAATTCAGGTCTGAAGTGCTGGCTCATAATCTCAATCAATTGATTAGAAGTTGGTAAATGACCGCTTTCTATTTGTTCCTGAATCCATTGACTTCCTATGTTTGATGTAAAAATGATAATTGCATTAGAAAAATCACCTTCACGGCCTAATTTATCATGAATTTTACCTTCATCCATAATTTGTAAAAACACATCATAAACAGAGCTGTGAGCTTTTTCAATTTCGTCAAAAAGTACAACTGAATACGGTTTTTGTCTAATTTTATTAACCAGCATCCCTCCTTCTTCATATCCTACATATCCGGGAGGAGCACCATATAATAAAGCTGCCGAATGTTCTTCTTTAAATTCTGACATGTCAAATCGAATCATCGCATTTTCATCATCAAACAACAATTCAGCCAGTGTTTTTGTTAATTCTGTCTTTCCTGTTCCTGTTGGTCCTAAGAAAAAGAAGGATCCAATGGGTTGTTTAGGATTGCTTAATCCGCTTCTGGATTCGATAATAGCTTCGGACAGCGTTTTTATAGCATGAGCTTGTCCTTTTACCCTTTCTTGCAATTTGTCTTCGATCGTTAAAAGCTTCTCTTTTTCACCCGCACTTATTTTACCAAGCGGTATTCCCGTTGCATTAGAAACAACTGCCAGAATCTCTGATTTTGTTACAACCGTAATTTTTTCTTTTGCTATATTTTCAATATTCAATGCTAATTTCTCAATATCTTCAAAAGTTACCGGCTCATTTTTTTGTCTTTTCGAATTTTCAGTAACATCAATTTTACTGGTTACAACACAGCTTATTCTATTGTATATTTCTTTTTCAAGCAAACTCATTTTTGATTCATCAGCGGGATCAGATTCTTTTATCTGCTCTTTTATTTTTACAATTTCCACTAATGAATTTGCATTAGAAACAATGACTGATGAAGCTGTTCTGTCTAACAAGTCAATTGCTCCGTAAGGCAGTTTTTTTTCTTTATAAAATCGTTTAGACAAATGAATTGCTTCCTGTATTACCTCTTCATTAATCGCTATTTTATAATGCTTTTCTAATTTATTTTTATAAATATTCAAACATTCAATCAATAGAGAATAGTCTAACTCCTCGATAAAAATATTTTCAAATTTTCCGTTTATTGTTGTTCCCTCAATCGATTTTCTATAAGAATCAGCATCAATAGAAGCAATAATATTAATACTTCCCTGAGTTAATTGTGTATTAATAATATTGATTACAGCGTTTGATTTAGAGTTTGACGAGTTTAATAATACCTGTATGTCATCAATAAAAAGTATACTTTTTCCGTTTTTGGATAATTTTTCAAAAATTTCAATCAGCTTTTTTGAAATCTCATTTTCATTACTGCAGTTTGCAACGAGTTTAGATACATTTAAAGATAAAACAAGTGTTTCTTCAAAGAAATTAGGATCTGTTTCGTGCAAGTTATGAATGAGGTTCTTTATAATACTTGTTTTTCCAATACCAGATTCCCCAATCAATAAAATACCATGATTTTCATATCGTTCTATGTTTTCAAGTATTAATCGAACTTCTCTGTTTCTGCCAATTATACTGCTTCCTTCTTCAATAATATTTTTTTTATATAAAGTGTCGCAATAGTTAATATCGATTGTTTCCTGCTCATCAGCATTATCAGCCAGACTAAAACTTTTTTGAGTATTTCTTAGCCCAAAGTGCTTTAAAAGTTCTTTATCACTTAGATTTAATCCATCAATTTGTTTGTCGCTATAAACTAATCCAGGTTTAATAATGGCTATAAAAACACAAAATGCATCGATGGCATCTGCTCCTAGCCTGATTTTATTGAAATTTGATTCTGTAAAAACATTCTCAACTTCACTATCACTTGTTACACTATTATCGTTGTTTTGTGAAGAAGTATATACCTCTTTTCTCACATCAAACCATTCTTTTATGTAATCTATATCTTTAGACAGCGATCTTAATACCTCTACTAATCCTGTTGGTTCAAATAATAATGCATAAGCCAAATGAGCCACTCCATAAGTGCTGTGACCATCCTGAATTGCTAATGATTTAGCAGATTTAATTGCAGATAATAAGCTTGGACTATAATCTAATTCGTTCATAAGTTTAGTTAATTGTAATTTGAAATGGAATGTTCATAACAGATTGTTTTTCTAAAGTTTCTTTTAAAAACATTTCTATTTTTTTCTTATTATCTATCTGCAAAGCATATTTTTCCTGTAAAACAACTTTTACATCAATGGTTCTGAATACTCCTTGTTTTCTATTGCTGCTTATCCCAACTCCATCTGTAATTAAAACATCTTTAGTAATATTTCTTAAATGATAATGTACTGCTGATTTTATATCTTGTTTTGTAACTAAGCGCTCTTTAGACAAAAAACCGTATCGTAGATTGATTAGCTTTTCGATTTTATTATTCCTGTAAATTCCCCCAACTGAGTTTGCCTGAAAAATGGTAGAATCCTGAGCTAACTCAGATAAAGATGTTTGTTTTAAAATAGTGCCTTTTTTCAAATTGTTGGCTACCTGCCCATTAGAAGTCCAATAAGAGTAATATAAAATTTTAGATTTCTCCGTTTCATGAATTAACGCATACACTTCTTCTTCATTAACCTGACTGTAACTGCTATTAATTTTGTTTTCAATCGAATTAAGTTCTTCGTTGATTCTGGTCATTGTAGCATCTATATAATCCGCATTTATATTAGAAAAAGAGCTAATATCTTCTCGCAATGCCCTTGCTAACTTCTTAAGAAAAAATTTTGCATTTCGTGAATCATAATTTTCTAATCCGCCATAAAAAATAGTAAATGTATTTGAGGTAAGAGAATTAGCTTGCTTTATACCATTTGTAAATTCAATATTTTTTTCGTTGAAGATTTTCATTACATCAAGAAAGTGGGTGTTTTTTTCTGCTTTCATCGGGAAAAGACGTCCTTCTATCTGAGCATTATGCACTCTGTTGTTCAACTTTCTATTGACAATTGGAAATGTATTTATTTTTATTTGAATTTTATCAAGCTCGGATTTAGTAAAAATTTCAGGAAATATAAATTCCAACCAAATTAACCTAGTATCTTTTTTACCGGATTTTAGCTCTTCTTTCTCTATTTCAAATTTGTCTAATATCGATTCGTATACCAGATTTTCTAAGTCTAGTTTTAATTTGTAAATAGAATTTTTATAGAATGACTTTATATTCTCGGCATAATGTTTATTGTCCTGAACTTCATCAAAAGTTTCGTTTTCAATTTCAATACTATTTCCTAAAGAATCTTTTACTGTTATAAATTGCAAAAAGGCATCTAATGATGAATTCTCTGTTATAAATGTAAATTTCAACGAATTAAGTTTCTCCAGATTTTCTTTTGTAACATCTAACCCAACCCAAACACGATGATCTAAAACCTTATGTTGTACAGGTAAATGCTTTATATTTTTTGAAGAATCTATCAAAAATGAGTCATACATTTGAAAACTAATCTCTCCTTCTACAATACTTTCATTAGTGAAAGGTGTAAAATAAATATCATAATCAACATTAGTTGCCATTCCTGATTTTACCACAAATTCGGTATCATTATTTAGCATCACAATACCTTTAGTGGCAGTTGTACTTGCTAAAGTGTGGGCTGGCATTGGTAAATTCCATTGGCTTGGTACAATTTCCTGTGCAATGCGTTCAATAATTTTATTATCAGATTCTACTCCTTCCTGATACAAATAGTAAAGTTCATGAACAAAAACATCTAATAACATCATCACTAAAGGATCTGCCATATTGATATCTTCAATTCCCCAAATTTCCAGGCATTTTTTTTGTATCCTGTTCTTTATTTCGATAAACTTAACGTCTTTCATATTTTATTTTATTGCGAAATTGGGCTTATATTCAACTTTGTGTGGAAATTAAACGGTATTAAACTTTCGATAATCGAACCTTTTACGACTATATTCGCTTTTCTTCTAATACTTGATCCTAATTCTTTATCATTAATTTCATCTAAAGAGATCGAAACTTCGCTTAGAATTAATCTTTTTTCGAATGCATTAATTGAATCATATAATGATTTTCTGACCAAATCTTCCCAGTCTCTTTTTTTAATATGTTGATTAAATTCTAAATCCCAAATAATCGTCCCATAGCTTGGTGTCTCTGGAATCTCTCCAAAAGAAGTTGTAATTATCATCATGATATTGTACGCAATCGACTCGTCAATCTTACAAAAATTCTCTTGCGATCCTCTTAGCAAAGATTTAAAATTAACGGGGTATTTCAGATATTTCATCTTAAAAAAAATATTACGTTGTTTTTTAACAAAAATAGGCTCTTATTGATTTTTTAACATACTGCAACAAAAATCCAAATAAAATACTTACAAATCAATATTATTTAGAACTTTTTTTTTATTAGTTTTACAAAATTAACTAAAAATCTTATAAAATTATGAGCATGTTCAATTATGGTATTGGTGGCAATGAAGTGAAGGTTGATGCCAATGAGTCAATTTTAGAAATTCCTTCAAACAGAACATTACTAATTCAAAAACTTACAAATGAGCAGCCGGTAGGACCCGAAGCTGTGTATGATTTGCAGACAGTAGAAGCAGTGTTTGAAAAGTACAAACCAAGTGTAGATTTTGAATTTACTACTGAAGAAGGTTCAGATTTAAATGAATCTATGGTATTTCAAAACTTGGGAGATTTTGGAGCAAAATCAATTAAAGAAAATAGTCCTTTTTTGAATAAATTAAACACCGAAAAAGAACAAGCTTATAAAATTGTGCGCCAACTTTCCAGTAATAGAGGATTAATTAAAGCCATACAGGACCCCGCTGTTAAAGAGGCTATAATCGAATTACTTGAAAACGCTAAGAATGAAATTAATAATAATAAACAATAAATATGGCAACTCAAACCAAAGAACAAAAAAGTCATGGTTCTTCAACCGAACAATTGCTGCAAGAACAAGGTAGCAGCAAAATAAATTTATTAAATGAATATGGCGGTTTTGCCTTTTTAGAAAATGTAATTGACGGATTGTCAAACTTAAACCCTACCAGAAAAGCGAGAAAAAATATTTTTCTTAATGACGCGCAATGGGAAAATGAAAGAACAACGCTAACCAATAGACTCGAACTATGGTTGGATTTACTAAAAGGCAATGATTCTGTTGAATCGATGATTGAAGTGGCAAATACAAAAGCTACATCTGCAGATTCTACATTAAACAGAAATTTAAAATATGCTTTGAATGTTTCCAGAGAGTTAGAAACATCTTACCGAAGCGTTGCATTATTCTATAAAAATGCAGAAAGCGATAAAATTAAAAATGTAACGATCGTAAATGCAGATATATCTCAATTGAAAGATTTAGATAATACTTTGTTTATTGATTACGTTTCAAATGAATTAAAACAAAATTTTGACAGATTAGATTTGAGAAAAAACTACTCAATCCTTTCAGTACCTGGGTATTTAGGTTCTAACGCCGTTTTAGACAAATGGTCTAAAATAGCACACGAAAACAAAACAGTATTATTAACTGATTTTCAAGATCTTGAAACTCCGGATGATGTTATAGATATTTTCTTTAATGCAAATCACACAGGTGGTGATGTATTTAAATCGAATACAATCATGACTTGTAACTATTTACTGGGAAGAAGTAAATATGACGAAGTTGGAGAAGAAGACAATTTATATATACCACCATCAACTTCTTTAGCCGGTAAAATATACAAAACATTAATGTCTCAGGTTGTTGCCGGTAAAAAATTTGGAGGTCTAAACGAAGTAGAAAGCGTTCGTTTTGATTTGAAAAAAAGCGAAATTTCAGAACTAGAAAAAATGGGTCTTGTACCAATGGTGAATGAATATAGTAAAATTATGGCTTTCTCTGCTAAAACGTTATTTAACGGAGATAACTTAGGTTTACAAACTTATTCTGTAGTACGCGTATTTGATCACATTACAAAAGTACTTTTTGACTTTTTAAACAGAAGAGCTTTTGAAAACTGGACAACAAGAACAGAAGCTGATTTAAGAAGCCAAATCATTAAGTTTTTAGATGGAATTAAAGGGCCAACTAATCTTATTGAAAAATTTACAGTAATGAAAATTGAACAGGATAAAACTCAAAAGGACAGAATTTTATTAGATATCCATATCACACCATATTTTCCAGCTAAAAGTTTTGTAATTCAATTAGATGGACACAAAGGAGATGGTCCTGAAGAGGCTGTTTGGCATAGTGATTATAAACAAGTATAATTCTTCCAAATACCAGGTTTTATCCTAAAATCAATTACTTTAGGACAAATTTTAATTCTGGCAGATTAATTATACCATTGCATTTTAATGATTTTAAAATGCAATAATTAGTTACAAAAAAACGCTAAGATTATCTTAGCGTTTTTTGTTTTTATATTAATCCAGTACAAGACCAATCTGGCCGTCATCATCTAATTCTGTTTCAACCGAATCATCTTCTTCTAATTCCGGTTTTTCAGGAACTTCTTCGACAGGTTCTTCATAAGGTAACGGATCCAATAAATTAACTTGTTTTAATTTATCTGTTGTCAATTGATTTCCTAATGCTTTAAAGCCTTTTACAGCAATAAAATCTTCGACATCGATATGTAGATCTTCTTTTTGAACTCCTTTTACTTTTGCAAAAATTAATTGCGCCACCGGACGATAATCTGTTGACACGATTTCTAATTGCGAATTTGGATGGTCTGTAATAAAACTTTCTTCTTTTCCTTCATTTTCTACAAGGAAACGTTTCAGATAATAACGTTCTTTTTCTCCATCATAATAAATTGCCGAAATTGGTTTTTTAGGTTTAAATTTCTCTAAAACGATCATATCTTCATCAAAATGAGTCGATAATTCCGGAATTATAACCTTTAGTTTACCACTTTGACTAATGACTAAGATTTTATCACTTGGTTTAAATTCACCTAATAATTCGCCTCTGGCATCAACATTTAAACGTTTTACAGTATCATCAAACCAAACTTTTCTTGGTAATAAAGTCGAAATTCCTTTTTCTTTAAGTTCGATTTTCTTGATTGGATATTTGGTAACCAAATTTCCTTTTGAAGCCCTGCCTTTAATAGCTAATTTGGCAAAATCAATATCAAATTTCAATTTTTTGATCGTTCCTACCTGACGTAATAAAATAGTAATTACTTCTGCTTCTCCGTTTGGATTATGCGAAAAATAAACAACTTGCGAACCTGCAGTTTCATTTGTTAAATCATAAGGTTTATCACGTGTAACACCAGAAACATTGAAACGTTTGATATAAGATGGTCCGGATTTTCCGTCACGATACATCATGTTGTAAATCGTTCGTTTATCACTCTTATCAAAAATAGCAACATGAATAATATCTTTACCCACAAATGTTTTGGCATCTACTTTTGTTACGAGCATTTTTCCGTCACGTAAAAACACAATTACATCATCGATATCAGAACAATCCGTAAGATATTCATCTTTTTTAAGGCTGGTTCCAACAAAACCTTCTTCTCGGTTTACGTAAAGTTTAGTATTACGTAAAACTACTTTTGTAGCTTCAACATTATCAAAAACACGAAGTTCTGTCTGACGTTCGCGGCCTTTACCGTATTTCTCTTTTAATCTGGTAAAGTAAGCAATTGCAAAATCGGTTAGATTTTCTAAATTATGCTCTACTTCTTTCATTTCATCTTCTAACTTCGAGATAAAATCATCGGCTTTATCAGAGTCAAAACGAGTAATACGAATCATTGGGATTTGAGTTAATCGTTGTAAATCATCATCGTTGATTTCTCTGACAAATGATTTTTTGAAAGGCTCAAACCGATCGTATAAATATTTATACAGCGATTCTCTATCTGAATATAATTTGAAATCAATGTACATTTCTTCACGAATGAAGATTTTTTCTAAAGTAGAAAAATGCCATTTGTTTTTTAATTCTTCTAACTGGATTTCTAATTCCTGACGAAGTAAATCTTCGGTTCTGTGTGTCGAAATCCTCAACATTTCAGAAACTCCAATGAACAGCGGTTTATTATCCTCAATTACACAACCTAAAGGTGCTACAGAAGTTTCGCAAGCTGTAAAAGCAAACAAAGCATCAATTGTTTTATCAGGAGAAACACCAGGAAAAAGATGTATTAAAATCTCTACATCAGCAGCTGTATTGTCTTCGATTTTCTTGATTTTGATTTTACCTTTATCGTTGGCTTTCAAAATACTGTCAATCAAAGTTGTGGTATTGGTCGAAAACGGAATTTGCGTAATCACCAAAGTATTTTTGTCTAATTGCGCAATTTTAGCACGTACACGAACACGTCCGCCACGAAGTCCGTCATTATAATTCGACACGTCGGCGATACCTTGTGTCATGAAATCAGGATATAACGTAAAAGGTTTTCCTTTTAGAATCTTAATCGAAGCATCAATTAACTCATTGAAGTTATGAGGCAGAACTTTAGTCGAAAGACCAACCGCAATTCCTTCTGCTCCTTGTGCCAATAGTAACGGAAACTTTACCGGAAGATTGTTTGGCTCTGCACGACGGCCATCATACGAAACACCCCAATCGGTAATTTTTGGAGAATATAAAACCTCTAAAGCAAATTTAGATAAACGTGCCTCGATATAACGAGAAGCCGCAGCTCCATCGCCAGTTAAGATATTTCCCCAGTTTCCCTGACAGTCAATCAATAAATCTTTTTGACCTATTTGTACCATAGCATCACCAATACTCGCATCTCCGTGTGGGTGATACTGCATAGTGTGACCTACAACATTGGCAACTTTATTATAACGGCCATCGTCCAACTCTTTCAAAGAGTGCATAATACGACGTTGAACAGGTTTAAAACCATCTTCAATCGCCGGAACTGCACGTTCCAGAATTACGTATGAAGCATAATCCAGAAACCAGTCTTTGTACATGCCCGTTACTTTGGTAATAACGTCCTCTCCTTCTTCTTCCTGATTTTCGTAAAAATGCTGTCCTTCAAAATTCTTAGCATTTACGCTTATAATTTCTTCAGAATCATCACCTTCCTGATTGTCATCAAGCTGGTTTTCCTCAGAATTATTCTCGTCGTCGTTTGGAATGATGTTATCGTCTTCTTCGTCTTTCATTTATTTATATTCGAAAATTATAAATTTGTATTTTAATTCTGAAAACCTGATTGTCTAATTAAATCAAAGTTAGTATATTCTTAATCCTAATTATAGTTATCCAGAATCGTGTTTTTTAAAATATACGGTTTTAATTCTTCATAACTGAAAAAAATCTCAGGTTCTCCACCTGCAAAACCAACAAGTTCATATGGAGCATAAGAAAAAGTAATACCTGTTGGCAAAATATAAAAAGTATTGGCCATTTCTATTTTATCTGATAATCCATCACCATACTCTGACTTAATTCTATTTTCATAAAAATCAATAAAATTTTGATTTTTTGTATTTAGAAGATGTTCTATTTCTATTTTTCTTCCGGTACTTACTTCATAATTATCGTATGATGTGCGGTACAAACCGTGTGCTCCGCCCATATAGTTGTACCAATAATGATAAACTACATAAATATTTGAATCAATAAAAATAGGCCAACTGACAAATAAGCTTTCTGACGCATAATTATCCTCATCCTTTACAGCCTTTTTACTATCAAAATTATGTTTCCATTTATCATGATTTTTTATGCTGAGTGAATCGCTAGACAAATACTTTACATTCGAACTTAAAGCTTCAAAGTTTTTATCATTTGATAAAATTTCTCCCAGAAAAGTATAATCCCTTGATGGAGTATAATCTCTTCCTTGTCCTTTTTTATAAGCTTCTCTGGTATCAAATAATGTATAATCTATTTTATCAAAACATTTATAAGATGGAAATTTTTTACTTGGATAAATTTTATATGCTTTTTTATTATAGATGCACTCTATAAACATTTCATCAGTAAATAGATTGTATAATTTGAGTTTACAAGTAGTTTTCCCGTTATCATTCTCATCAGAAGATACTTCTCCTGTGTAGAAATCCTCTTTCTCCTTTTTTACTAATCCAAAACCGAAAATTTGATCTTCTCCATCAATATAAAGACGCCCTGATTTCCAATATCCCCCATATTCTTCAGTTAATGCATTAGAAATATGAATTTGAATTTTTTTATTATCATCAAGTGTTCCATCAAAAGAATAAATAAAAGGAGCTTCTATTTTTAATGTATCACCGCCTATTACAACAGTATTTTCATCTATCTTGTAAATTAAACTATCATTGTTTTTTTCGATTTTAATTTCACTTACAGGCTTAGGTAGAACAACTGATTTTTTCTCGTTATTTTTTGACTGACAGGAAATAAATACCACAATTAATAAACACAGAATACTTTTTTTCATAAATTTAAACTTCAGCTTCAACAGCATCCAATTCCACTTTCAAATTTTTGATAATAAATTCTTGTCTGTCCGGAGTATTTTTTCCCATATAAAATGACAATAATTGCTCAATCGAAGTATTTTTATCCATCATAATTGGGTCAAGACGAATGGTTTCTCCAATAAAATTTTTGAACTCATCAGGAGAAATCTCTCCCAAACCTTTAAATCGGGTAATTTCCGGTTTTGGTTTTAATTTTTCGATGGCATCTTTTCTTTCTTCTTCCGAATAGCAATAGATCGTTTCTTTTTTATTACGAACCCTGAAAAGCGGTGTTTGTAAAATGTATAAATGTCCTTCTTTAATTAATTCCGGGAAAAACTGAAGAAAGAATGTAATCAACAACAAACGGATGTGCATACCATCGACATCGGCATCAGTTGCGATTACGATGTTATTGTAACGCAATTTTTCCAGTCCGTCTTCGATATCTAAAGCTGCTTGCAATAGATTGAATTCTTCGTTTTCGTACACAATTTTCTTGGTCATTCCGTACGAGTTCAAAGGCTTACCACGCAAACTAAATACTGCCTGAGTATTTACGTCACGTGACTTTGTGATCGATCCGGAAGCCGAATCTCCCTCGGTAATAAAAAGCGTACTTTCTAAGTTTCTTGGGTTTTTTGTATCAGGAAGATGCGCACGACAATCTCTTAATTTTTTATTATGAAGATTGGCTTTCTTAGCACGATCTGTAGCCAGTTTTCTAATTCCTGATAATTCTTTACGCTCTCTTTCAGCTTGCAAAATCTTGCGTAATAAAGCTTCTGCCGTTGGAGGATTTTTATGTAAATAATTGTCTAATTTCGTTTTAATAAAGTCGTTTACAAAAGTACGAACAGATACCGGCGGTGTTCCGTCATCAGAACCCATATCCATAGAACCTAATTTGGTTTTGGTCTGAGATTCAAAAACCGGTTCCATTACCTTGATACTAATCGCACTAACAATAGATTTACGAACATCAGATGCTTCGAAATTTTTATTGTAAAACTCACGAATGGTTTTTACAATCGCTTCTCTGTAAGCTGCTAAGTGTGTTCCTCCTTGTGTGGTATTCTGACCGTTGACAAATGAGTGATATTCTTCGCTGTATTGTGTTTTACTATGCGTTAAAGCGATCTCAATATCATGTTCTTTTAAGTGAATAATTGGATATTCAAGATCTTCTTCGCTGATTGTTTCTTCTAATAAATCTCGAAGACCATTTTCTGAAAGGTATTTTTCGCCATTAAATATAATAGTCAAACCATTGTTTAGATAACAATAGTTTTTCACCATTTTAATAACATATTCTAAACGGAATTTATAGTTTTTAAAGATGGATTCATCCGGCGTAAAGGTCACTTTTGTCCCTTTTCGTTTTGTTGTATCGATTACATCTTCTTCAAGAATCAGATTTCCTGCAGAAAATTCGGCAGCCTTTTGTTTATCATCACGAACAGATTCTACACGAAAAGCACTCGAAAGTGCATTTACAGCTTTTGTTCCGACACCATTTAAACCTACGGATTTCTGGAAAGCTTTAGAATCGTACTTTCCTCCGGTATTCATTTTCGAAACTACATCGACTACTTTTCCTAACGGAATTCCACGTCCGTAATCACGAACCGAAACCGTTTTATCCTTGATAGTCACCTCAATAGTTTTCCCCGACCCCATCACGAACTCATCGATACAGTTGTCTAAAACCTCTTTTAAAAGAATATAAATACCATCATCCGGTGAAGAACCATCTCCTAATTTCCCGATATACATTCCGGGACGCATACGAATATGTTCTTTCCAATCGAGTGATCGAATATTATCTTCGGTATATTGATTTTGCTCTAGCATAAAGTGAATTGGATTTTTGGCTAATGTACCATTTATAGCTAAAAAATAAAAGCGTATTTCCTTTTTGTTATGATTAATAACAGCTTTGAATTCTATTTAAATTGATTTTAAAATAATAGGACCGCTAAAAATATTAAAAATCAGCTTTTAAACAAAAAAAACACTATTTAATTCCCAGTACTTCTTTCGCCAAAGCAATCATTTGGGGCGTTCCCGTATTTTTATTTTTTTCGTCAGAAAGTTTTACAACACCTTGCCAATGTGTGTTATCAAGTTTAACTTCGGTTAATTTTATAACCATATTCATAGGTGGCAAGCCTACATCATTGGTGAAATTGGTACCAATACCAAATGACATTTTTATTTTATCTTTACAAAAATCAGTAATACTTTTTACTTTATCATAATTTAAGGAATCCGAGAAAACAATGACTTTCGATTTTGGGTCAATTCCCATTTTGGTGTAATGCGAAATTACTTTTTGGGCAAACTCAATTGGATCGCCGCTATCATGACGAACGCCATCAAAAAGTTTGGAATATTTTTTATCAAATTGTTCAAAGAAAACGTCTGTTGTATAAGTATCCGTCAAAGCAATTCCCAGGTCACCTCCATATACTTGTGTCCAGTTTTCAAGACTAATTAAATTTGCCATTTTAAACCCAAATTGCGCCGCATGAAACATAAACCATTCGTGAGCATGTGTTCCTAAAGGTCTTTTATTATTGACCATTGCAAAATGCACATTACTGGTCCCGATAAAACTATCTGACCCAAAACTCTGCAATGTTTCATTTATCAAAGAGTGAACATCATAAGAATGACGCCTTCTTGTACCGAATTCTAAAATTGAAACTCCCAACTTATTATAGTTATCAATCTTATCTTTAGTAACATTTTTTATAGATTCATCGTTTAAACGAATCAAATGATTTGACTTATAAAAAAGTTCTGAAATCAATGCCATCAAAGGAACTTCCCATAAAATTGTACGGTACCAGAAGCCTTCTATCACGACTTTTATTTCTGAGCCTTCCTGCGTTATCTGCACTTCTGAAGGATCATAAGTATAGCCTTGCAAAAAATCTAAATAAGTAGGATCAAGATAAGGACAATGATGTGATAAATATTTTTTTTCTTCTTTGGTCAACCGCAAATCTGCCATGGCATCTACTGATCGTCGAAGTAAATCAGCGAAACCGGGAGGAAAAATATGTTTTCCTCTATTTATAAAACCGTAACATACTTTTGCCTTCGGAAAAAGTCTTATTACTGCATGTTGCATCGTAAATTTATAGAAATCATTATCTAAAATTGATTTCAGGAAAGTTGTCTCCATACTCATAGTTCCATTTTAATAGTTCAGTCAACTATTATCATTAAATCTCATCTCTTGATGGCTAAGATACGGCAATTCGATAAAAGAAGGAAATTCTTTAAACAAACATCCAAATTTGCTTATTTCGAAATTATTTTAAAAGAAACAATACTAAAAGTATCCAGATAAATAGTGAGATAATCTCCTATGCTTTTATCATAAGTGATTTGAAATTCTAAATCACCTCGTTTTTCTTTTGAATTCTGAATTTTAACAGCCTGATTATATTTATTCAAATAAAAAACAAGATCAGACTTTGATACGTTCTTAATTTCAAACGTAATTTTATCGCCATGCCTTGCTTCAATTATTTCCGTTTCAGGTGATTTAATTTTATAATCGCCTTCTATGGTCTTATTATAAATTAAAGGACCGTTTAGAAAATCTTCTTTGTTTAATTTATTTCCTAAATAAGAACCGGAATCCGGAAAGTGTTTGGCAAAAAAATAATCAGGATCAGTATCAAAATAAATAGACGCAAAGTCATTAACCATTCTTCCTTTACTGCTGTCATAATAGCCCTGACCCCAAGTAACATCTATAAGTCTCCATTTTTTATCAACCATCACAATATTCCACGCATGATCTGAAGAGGTGCTTTTTCGGCCAATATCTGCTAATCTCGTTTTTGAAGTTCCTCTGATTATTTCACATTTCAAACCTGTTAATACTGCCAAATGCTGATATAAAGCTGTAAAACCTTCACAAACTCCTTTTTGGGAATTAAAGGTTTTCTGAATCAATTTATCATTGATTTCTTTAATTTTTCGTTGTTTTTCT
This sequence comes from [Flexibacter] sp. ATCC 35103, assembly GCF_001975985.1. Classification (GTDB taxonomy): domain Bacteria; phylum Bacteroidota; class Bacteroidia; order Flavobacteriales; family Flavobacteriaceae; genus Flavobacterium. Next base: position 800,543 of record NZ_MTQF01000001.1, read on the forward strand.
GCCTCTGTAGAATAACTGAAACCCTGTACTCCGGGCGGATTTAAAAAAACTTTATAATCATATTTTATATTAAAAGCAATCCAGCTGTAAATAGCGCGCGCCTTATCGTGTTCTGAAGTAAAATCTTTTTGAATCCTTTCTGCTAAATCTTCTATAGCATTAAAATGTTTTGGGTATTTTAAAACTATTTTATCTACATCACTATACTTTTGAGAGTAAGAGCAATGCAGAAAAATAAAATTCAGGAAGAAAAATATAAGGGTAATCTTTTTTATTATCATGGATTAAAAAGTAGACTTTATTATGTCTTTTAATTCTTTATCTAACTCTGCATTTGAGATTTTATTTTTTTCCAAATCAAAATTAGCATTAAATGTTGGTAATGAAAAAGTAGCTTTTATTTGCGCACCGTATCGTGGCAAAGCATTATTAGCGATTTCTAAAACTGATGCTCCTCCTCTTGGTCCTGGCGAAGTTGCTAATAACAACATTGGCTTTTGTTGAAAAACTTCTTTGGTTATTCTGGAACTCCAATCAAAAACATTCTTGAATGCTACTGAATAATTTCCGTTATTTTCAGCCAGAGAAACGACAAGAATATCTGCACCTTTTATCTTTTCAAGAAATACTTTTGCAATTTCGTGCTGCCCTATTTTTTTTTCGAGATCAACACTAAATAAAGGCATTTCAAAATCATTCAGATCTAAAATTTCAACTTCGGCATTTTCAAATAAACCTGCCGCATAGGTTGCTAAATGTTTATTGATCGATTGTGTACTATTACTTCCTCCAAAGGCTATGATTTTCATAATTGTTCTTGTTTTGCTGGTTCTTTTTGTTTGGGATTGTCGATTTCATAAATCTCCTTCTGAATTTCTACTGAGTATTCATTTGGATAAATTTTACCTCCGTATGATTTCGCATATACTTTAGTAAATTCTGCTCCAAAATACAGAATAATTGCTGAATAATATACCCAAACTAAAATAATTATTACAGAACCTGCTGCTCCATAAACAGAAGCAACTGTAGAACTGCCTAAATAAAAACCTATCGCAAATTTACCAATCATAAATAATATGGCAGTTACTGTTGAACCTATAAAAGCATCTTTCCATCTTATCTTTCCGTCAGGTAATGTTCTAAAAATAATAGCAAAAAGAAGTGTAATACTCGCTAGTACAATTACGATATTCACGATATAGAATAAATAAACGGTACTTTCAGGAAAATATATTTTTAAACGTGCACTAACTAAATCTAATGTCGTACTTATAAAAAGGCTGACCAGCATTAAAAAACCAACTGAAGCGATCATTGAAAATGACATTAAGCGATTTTGAATGAATTTCTTAATTCCTTTATCCGGTTTTGCGCGTAATCCCCAAATGAAATTTATAGAACTTTGTATTTCTGCAAAAACTCCCGATGCTCCAATTAGCAGCATCGCAATTCCAAATATTGTGGCAAAAACATTATCTCCGGATAATTGCACATTTTTTATCGCTTCCTGAATTTGAACTGCTGCGCCATTACCAACCAATCCGTTAATTTGTCCGTAAAGCTGACCCGTTACAGCATCTTCACCAAAGAAAAATCCGCAGATCGTGATGATGATAATTAATAAAGGAGGAAGTGCAAATATGGTATAATAGGATAATGCTGCACTAAGTTTAATAGCATTGTCGTCATTAAATTCTAAAAAGGTATTCTTTAGCAGAAACCATGACTTGGAGAATATATTTTTTATTTTCACGATACTTCTGGTTTTTAGATATACTCTCAAATTTAATGAATAATTAAAAAAATAGGATTCTTGCTTTTTAGGTGAATTTTACATTTTTCCCATGTCAAAAAATTCAATTTTGATTATAAATGTGTAGTCCCATACGGGACATTTTGCATGGGTATAATTCTTTTTTCTACCAATATTTAACTCCTAAAGGAGTTTTTAATATTAGGTTGTCTAAAAAAAATCATATAGATTTCTTTAAATTATTAATGCTTACTATCTAGTAGAGATTAAATATTGGCAGCACAATATTCATTATTATTTTTTTTGTCCCGTAGGAACTACAAATTTCTATCCAGAATCTCTATAAAAAATTTTTATTCATAATGGCAAAAAATACCTTTATCATAAACCGTCCACAAACTTGCTTTTTGATTAGCGGCTTTTAAGGCACAATTTGCCCAGGTGTTACAAGTATAAAACAAACTATAACTTCCTTTAGCTTCATAAAAAGCATCTTTCCTTCCGTAGCTATACCCTTCAATCCATTGTGGATGGTTTGCATCCAGAAAGCTTTCAGAAATAAAAGTGACTAACTTTTGGTAATTCTCTTTTGAAATTATAATGCGTTTGCAATCATCTCCTTCTTTAAGTTGTTTGAAAAATGTGGTGTGCATGGCTGATGAACTTACTCCAAATGCGGCTTTCAATGCCGTACTTGCTTTTAAGTCTGACCATTCAGGAGTATGCAGGTAAAAACCTTTATCACCCCAGCCAAAAGCAATATATTGCATGGTACTGTCTTTTGATTTTGTCTGACTAAACTGAATCTCTTTTCGCCAGTCTTTAATTTCATTGACAACCGGAACTACAATATCTGTATGAACGCCGTTTGAGAGGATATAAATAGGAATTCCGTCTTTCTCTTCTACTTGTACAACATCAGAATTGACGGTGATTTTAGAAATCAGATATACTGCAATAAGATACAAAACAAGAAAAGTAATGATGCCGAGAATAGTCCAGCCAAGAAATTTTAAGGTCGTTTTTAGCATTTTGATGGGTTTATTTTTTGGTTGTTAAATTGATACTTTTTTGTACTAACCAATTTTTGAGCCAAAAAAATAATGGTACGCGGATTACACGGATTCGCTAACGCGAAAGCACCGATTTAAACAGATTTTTTTATGTTTTATTTTTTTTATGTAGATTTTATTGTCATTTCGACCGAAGGGAGAAATCACACGCGGGATTCAACAAAGATTAGTATTTTTTTGCAGAGTTTCGAGTACGATTTCTACCTTGGGTCTCAATGATAAACTTTGCGGGCTTCGACTTCGCTCAGCTTGACAGACGTGACTTTCAAACATAAAAAAACTGCTAGATTTCTCCAGCAGTTTTAGTCTATTTTCTATATTCTTTATTCTATTCTCTAGAAAAAATTAAACGTTAAAACGGAAATGCATTACATCACCATCTTTTACGATATATTCTTTTCCTTCGACTTTGAATTTTCCTGCTTCTTTTGCTTTTGCTTCTGAACCGTATTGAACGTAATCTTCATATGAAATTACCTCAGCACGAATGAATCCTTTTTCGAAATCAGTATGGATAACTCCGGCTGCTTGTGGTGCTGTAGAACCAATATTGATAGTCCAGGCACGAACTTCTTTTACACCAGCGGTAAAGTAAGTTTGTTGTTTTAGTAATTTGTAAGCTGCACGAATTAAAACTGATGCTCCAGGCTCTGTTAATCCCATGTCTTCAAGGAAAACCTGACGCTCTTCGTAACTTTCTAATTCTGTGATATCAGCCTCTGCTCCTACTGAAAGGATAATTACTTCAGCATCTTCATCTTTTACCAATTCACGAACCTGATCTACATATTTGTTTCCGTTTACTGCTGAATTTTCATCAACATTACAAACATATAAAACTGGTTTTGCAGTAATTAACTGAAACGATTCCATTAAAACCTCTTCATCATTACCTTGAGGAATAATAGTACGGGCTGATTTAGCCTGTAATAACGACTCTCTGATTCTGTCTAAAAGAGCTTTCTCAGTTTGCGCTTCCTTATTTCCGGTTTTAGCTGCACGATTTACTTTCTCTAAACGTTTTTCAACAGTTTCAAGATCTTTTAATTGCAGCTCAATATCGATTGTTTCTTTATCACGAATTGGGTTTACGTTTCCGTCTACGTGAACAATATTATCATTATCAAAACAACGTAAAACGTGAATGATAGCATTACATTCTCTAATGTTTCCTAAAAATTGATTTCCAAGACCTTCCCCTTTACTTGCTCCTTTTACCAAACCTGCAATATCAACGATATCAACAGTTGCCATTTGAACGCGCTCTGGTTTTACTAATTCTTCTAATTTATTGATTCTTGGATCCGGAACGTTTACAACACCAATATTAGGTTCGATTGTACAAAACGGAAAGTTTGCACTTTGCGCTTTTGCATTAGACAAACAATTAAATAGAGTCGATTTTCCAACATTTGGTAATCCTACAATTCCTGCTTTCATATTTAGATAATATTTGTTTTTTTATTGATTTTAGCCTCGTTAGCCGTTGCCGTTATTGACTATATATCAAATACATACCAACTGACTTAATTCTTTTTTAGCTGTTTTTTCTTTCTTTTAAAATTTTGTCAAAATATCACTTTTTGCCCCTAAAATTTTGCAAATATAAGATTTAATACCTCGTAACTAAACAAAAAATGACGATATATGTTTTTTTACTACTTTTCTTAAAAAAAATCAAACTTTTTATTAATATTTTGTTAAATAAACCTACTTTTATCGCAATATTTAACAAACCATATAGAAATTTTTAACCAAAACAAGTTTTAACATGAGAAGAATTGCAATTTTATTTTTTTTATTTAATACCCTATTTATTTTTGCACAGAAGCAAATTTCGGGTATTGTAAAGGACAATACAGGAAATCCCCTGCCTGGTGTCAACATTGTAGAAAAAGGCACAAACAACGGAGTATCGACGGATATTGACGGATCGTACAAAATAACTGTAAAAGAAGGTGCTTCATTGATTTTTACCTATATGGGTTACACTACGACAACGAGATTGGCAAATGCATCGCAAATTGATGTATCCTTATCTGAAGAAGGCGGACAAAATCTTGACGAAGTAGTCGTGACAGGATCCAGAACTGCTGCCAGAAGTAACACTACCAGTGCATTACCAATTGATGTATTATCCGCAAAAGATTTAACCTCTACAGGACAAGCAACATTTGATAAGGCATTGCAGTACAAAATTCCATCGTTTAATACTGTACAAACGCCTGTAAATGATGCAACATCATTACTGGATCCTTACGAGATCAGGAATATGGGACCATCAAGAACTTTGATCCTTATTAATGGTAAACGTAAAAACTTAAGTTCATTACTTTATGTACAAACTTCTCCGGGTCGTGGAGAAACCGGAGCAGATATTTCTGCAATCCCAACAGATGCAATCGAAAGAGTTGAGATTCTTCGTGACGGAGCTTCTGCTCAATACGGTTCTGATGCTATTGCGGGAGTAATGAACATTATTTTAAAGAAAAATGCTACTGATGGATCTTTGACTGTAAGAAGCGGAATTACTTCTGAAGGTGATGGCGAAATGCTGGGCGTAAGTTTAAACAATGGTACTACTGTGGGCGAAAAAGGTTTTTTAAATTACACCATAGATTTCTCTAAGGTAAATTTAGCCAACAGACCTGGTACAGTTGATGCACAAGGCGAAGCAAATGACTTTTTAGATGGATCACCTGCTGCTGTAGCAAGTGTTCAATCTTTTCTGGATAAATATCCTGATGCAAGAAACGTAAATGGTTCCCCGGAAACAGCAGCTGCAAAATTCCTGATTAACGGTGGAAACGATATTAGCGATAATACTAAATTATACTATAACGCTGCTTATGTGTACAAAAAAGTAAAATCATTCGCTAACTTTAGAACGCCGTACTGGAGACCTTTATCTGATGATCCTTACCTAAATGATTTCTTTGGAAATGGTAATGATGCAAATCCTTCTTATGCTGGATATGGACCTACTTTTGAAGGAGATTTAACCGATTACAACGGAACTTTAGGTTTTAAAAACGTCAAAAACGGCTGGAATACTGATGCAAGTTTAACGGTTGGTGGTAACAAACAGGTTTATTCAGTAAACAACTCTGTAAACAGATCTGATATTCTTGATGATAATGGAAATAATGTTTATAGAGAAAATAGTCCGATCTCGTTTAAACCAGGTGGAACTTCTTTTAATCATGTAGTTGGAAACATTGATGTTTCTAAAATTGTATCTGATAAAATTAGTATTGGTTTTGGTACCGAGTTCAGATCAGAATATTTTACTGTTATCGAAGGAGATAAAGCTTCATGGGACGGAACCGGAGCTGACTCTTTTGCCGGAAACAGACCTGAGAATTCAGGAAAATGGAACAGATATAATGTTGGGGTTTACTTAGATGTAGCTTTTGATATTACCAAAGACTTTTTAATAAACGGTACTGTTCGTCATGAAGAATATAGTGATTTTGGCGGAGCAACTGTCTGGAAAGCAAGTACAAGATATAAATTCCTTGATGATAAAATAACTTTAAGAGGATCTGTATCAACTGGTTTCAGAGCGCCAACTTTACACCAGATTTATACTCAAAAATCTCAGTATTCATTTGTAGCGGGAGAAGGAATTCAGATTAGCGGAATCATAAATAACGTTTCTCCTCAGGCACGCCAGCTAGGTATTCCACCTTTAGATCCTGAAAAATCAACTAACGTAACTGTTGGTATTGGTGCAAAACCATTTCAAAACTTTAATTTTACGATCGATTACTACAATATTAAGGTAGAAGACAGAATCGTTTTAGGAGACAGACAAGATACTGATTTTGGAAATGTTGCCTGGTTTTCTAACTCTTTCGATTCAAGAACTTCCGGTTTAGATGTAGTTGCTAATTACAATAACGTTGGAATTGGCGAAGGTAAATTAGGATTTAATCTGTCAGGAAATATTACTATACAAAATGAGAGAATTTCTCCTGTAACGAACAACTCATTTGGTGATATCCTGAACTCTTTGACTTTTACTTCAAGACCTGATACAAAATGGATTTTTGGAATCAATTATGAAATTGGTAAATTCGGATTTTCTTTGAATAATACTTATTTCGGAAAAACTACTTTTAATCAGGATGGTTTAGCAACAAATGATCCTAATGCTCCGGTTAATTCTCCGGAATTTTTAGCTGCTAACCTTAAAACAGAATTCATTCCTAAAATTGTTACTGATTTAGGCGTAAACTTTAGTGCTACCGAAAAACTAACCATTGCATTAAATGTAAACAACTTATTTAATATTTTGCCTGAATGGAAATTCGTAGCAGAAAATGAGGCCGGAGCTGCTTTACTTGCTGATCCTGCACAAACAAAACAACAATCTAATTTACTTACATTTAACCAGCGTTATTCCAGAATGACATATGATGGATTCCATTTTAGTCAATTAGGAACTATGTTTAATTTATCTGTGAATTATAAATTCTAAGTTCAACTTTGTTTAAATATTAAAAGGGTTGTCTTTATGACAGCCCTTTTTTATAATTTTATAATTTAAAAAAGAGCATTATGGCAAATTTATATGAAGGAAAAATGGCCGCGATTTACGATGCTATGTATCAGACATTTGTTGATTATGACGAAGAATATCTTTTTTATAATAATTTACTTCAGGAGAATAATAGGTCCAGTATTCTTGAAATAGGAAGTGGCACCGGAAATCTCACGAAACGATTTCTGGATAACAATCACCATTATCAAGGCCTTGATTACAGCGAAAGCATGATTGCAATTGCCAGAGAAAAAAATAAAAATGCTATTTTTATTTCGGGTGATATGCGCGATTTTCAACTTGCGAATCCTGTCGATTCTATTTTAATTACCGGAAGATCTACAAGTTACCTGATTACCAATGATGATATTAACAGAACTTTTGAATCTATCTATAAAAATCTCAATGAGAATGGTGTAGTTATTTTTGATTTTATAGATGCCAACAGGTTTATTCCTTTTACAAAAGAAAATCCTGTAATTATTCATGAAGCAAAGTTTGAAGACATAAATTACATCAGAGAAAGTCATTGGGATACCAATAATTTACTTGAGAATTTTATGCTGGAATGGACTGCACAATATTATATTATTAAAAACGGAGAGAAAGAAATCCTGGAGAATGATTTTTCTACCGTACGTGTTTTTACCCTCAATGAAATTCAGCTTTTTTTATACCTCAATAATTTTGAAATACTTAAAACCATTGATCGAAAAACGTATGCGTATGATACTTATGTTATTGTAGCTAAAAAAAGAGCATAAAAAATCCTGAATTAATTCAGGATTTTTTATTTTTCTTAAAACCTACATCTTAAAGTCTAAGGAACTTATTATTGCTTTTTCTTCTTCGGTAGCTGTAAAGCCGGAAATATCCCAATAATTAGTCAAAATCTTATTCTTTTTATTAAAGAGTGATTTTTCCTTAAAAACATCACTTTCGTTGTATGTGAATTTTTGCTTATTAAAATTGGTCGTGATAAAATTATTGCGAACCTGAATATTTTTTACCTGATCTTTTAAAATTAAATCATATCCTATTTCTTCATTCGAACTCAATAAATAATAATCTGATCCGTCGAGCCTGTAGTTTACTTTTACAAAAGATCTGGTAATATGTTTTGAACCAATCTTTGGTTTTTCTTCGGTTTCATTTGTATTCGCCGGATTAAAAATACAGGTAAATTCCATTATTATCTTTTTCTCAGGATCATAAACAATTTCAAAACTATCCCTGTTTTTTTTCGTTTTATCCAATGGAGCAATATTCATTACATAATATTTCTCATTGCCCGGATGTCCTTTTATAATATAGTCGTACTCTTTCTTCGCTTTTGGATCTAAAACAATTTCAAAATAATTAAGGTTAGAATAATTCTCCATAATATTATTCAGGTTATATCCTCGTAAATCCTCACTTACATCTGTTTCCAGCAAGCCATAAGAACGATTTTGTTCGACTAATAATGTTGTAGTGACATTTTTTTGATGACCTGAAAACTGAAAATTTACAAGTCCGTCATTATAATAAGAGTATTTATTGTCGAGCATAAAAAATTCTCGTACGTACACTTTTAACCGATAAGGCATGGTTAATTTTTCTATCGAATTAGAAACCACTTTTCGCAGTATTTTTTGTGGATTTTCTTTAGATAAAACAATTTCATCTAATTTATTATCCTTGTTCTGTAAATAAACTACAAATTGGTCTTCTTTTAAAGTTGCCCAGCGAACGGTAAGATTTTCATAATTCATCTCAGAAACCTGAACATTCGAAGCTCCGTTTAAAACAAAAGTTACCTTTCCTTCTTCATTACTCAGCAAAACTTGCTTCGTTTTAAGTATAACAACCGTCGCATTCTCTATTGGCAGCTGTGTCTCTATATCTTTTACAACTATAGAATATTCCGTATTTTGTGCACAAATAGTAATAGTAAATAATACGACAAATAAAAATATTAGTTTCTTCATAGGCCTTATTAAATTTTCAACTAAAGTATTAATTTTTTATTAATAAACTAACATTCAATAAATAAAACATTAAAAACCAACGAAATAGCCTAATTATACTGAAGAAATTTAAGCAAAAAAAATCCTGAGCGATAACTCAGGATTTATATTTTTTATGGTCGAAATTTATTCGTCACCGTGTAAAAACGCTTGTCTGTTCAAGAGAGTTTCTTCATCTTCTACGTGATTATCATCTGGCACACAACAATCAACCGGACATACAGCAGCACATTGAGGTTCATCATGAAAACCTTTACACTCTGTACATTTTCCTGGAACAATATAGTATACTTCGTCAGAAATTGGAGTTTGAGCATCATCAGCATCAACCTCAGTTCCGTCCGGTAAAATTACTTTTCCTTTAAGACTAGTTCCGTCTTTATATCTCCAATCATCAGCTCCTTCATAAATTGCTGTATTTGGGCACTCTGGTTCACAAGCCCCACAGTTTATGCATTCGTCAGTTATAATTATTGCCATTTTTTTTCAGTCTTAAAATTAAAAGTCTTCGAGTTACAAGTCAAAAAACATATAAAAAAGACATTTGAAGCTTTTGACTTTAATGACTTTTGACTTTCGACTTATTTATCCTTATTTTTGTGCAAAATTACAATCAAAACAATTCATAAGCAAACATTATGACATTAGAAACAAAAAAAAGTGTTTTTGTTGAATTAGGCAAATTTCTAAATCAGTTTTCTGAAACAAATAACATACAAAATGAGTCAGTTTTAGGCAATGATTTGTTTTTTGATGATTTTATAAATCTGATACACCTTTCTCAATCACACAACGGATGGTACACACCAGAACAAGTGTATTTTGCAATAAAATCCTGGGCAGACGCCTTAACAGAAGAAAACATAGCCAAATGGCTTTCTGAATATTCCTTCGACTCCGTTCAGGATGACAACAATGCAAAAAATGTTGCCTTAATTCTTGCCGGGAATATTCCGTTAGTTGGTTTTCACGATTTTTTATCGGTATTAATTACAGGAAATAGCGCTTTAATCAAAACATCATCAAACGATCAGCATTTATTACCGTTTTTAGCTAAATATTTAATTTTCGTTGATGAAAGCTTAAAAGACAAGATCACTTTTGTAGAAGGCAAACTCGAAAACTTTGATACCGTAATTGCTACCGGAAGTAATAATACTGCCCGTTATTTTGAATATTACTTTAAGGATAAACCTTCAATTATTCGTAAAAACAGGAATTCGGTTGCTGTTTTAAACGGAAAAGAAACAAAAGAAGACCTGGAAAATTTAGGTGAAGATATTTTTAGGTATTTTGGATTAGGATGTCGCAATGTTTCGAAACTTTTTGTACCGAAAGACTATTCGTTTGTAGCATTTTTTGAAGCAATTTTTAAATATCAGGATGTGATTCATTATGAGAAATACGCTAATAATTACGATTATAATAAAGCAGTATTTTTAATGAGTAATTTCAAATTATTAGATAACGGATTTTTGACTTTAAAGGAAGATCCAAGCTACGCCTCGCCTATTTCGAGTGTTTTTTATGAATTCTATGAAAATATCGAAGATTTACAGACTCGTCTTGAAGCTGAGGCTGAACAAATTCAGTGTATTGTAAGCAATGATTTGGTCAAAAATAGTATTGCCTTCGGGCAGACTCAAAATCCGCAATTGTGGGATTATGCAGATAACGTAGATACTATAACGTTTTTGTTAACAACAAAGTAAAAATATGTTTAATTATTTCGAATAATTTATCGCTTTTTCAGCTCCTATTGCCGAAATTTGCGTCTTTAAATTTTTCGACTATTAACAACAACCATGAAAAAACACAACTACAGCGCAGGACCAAGTATCTTACCTCAAGAAGTTTTTGAAAAAGCATCAAAAGCTATATTAAATTTTAATGATTCAGGACTTTCTATTCTTGAAATTTCGCACCGAAGCAAAGATTTCGTTGCCGTTATGGATGAAGCTCGTTCCCTTGCTTTAGAGTTACTAGGACTTACAGGAAAAGGATACCAGGCTTTATTTTTACAAGGTGGTGCAAGTACAGCATTCTTAATGGCTCCTTATAATTTATTGAAAGAAGGCGGAAAAGCTGCTTACTTAGATTCCGGAACCTGGGCAACTGCTGCTATAAAAGAAGCAAAAAACTTTGGAGAAACTGTTGTTGTAGCTTCTTCAAAAGAAGAAAATTACAACCATATTCCAAAAGGTTATACCATACCTAGTGATGCTGATTATTTTCACTGCACTAGTAACAATACTATTTTTGGAACTCAGATGAAAGATTTTCCGGCAACAAATATTCCGGTTGTTTGCGATATGAGTTCTGATATTTTTTCACGCAATTTAGACTTTTCTAAATTTGATTTAATCTATGCCGGAGCTCAAAAAAATATGGGTCCTGCAGGAACTACATTAGTAGTTGTTAAAGAAGAAATCTTAGAGAAATCAGGAAGAACTATACCAAGTATGTTAGATTACGCTAAACATATTAAAGCAGAAAGTATGTATAATACTCCTCCTGTTTTTGCTGTTTATGTTTCTCTATTGACTTTGCAATGGATTAAAGAAAAAGGCGGAGTTGCTGCTGTTGAAAAATTAAACGACGCAAAAGCGGATCTACTTTATGCTGAAATTGACAGAAACCCATTATTCAAAGGTGCTGCAGCGGTAGAAGATCGTTCTAAAATGAATGTTACTTTCTTATTGAACAACGCTGATCATACAGAAACTTTTGACGCTTTATGGAAAGCTGCAGGAATTTCAGGATTGCCAGGACACCGTTCTGTAGGTGGTTACAGAGCTTCTATTTACAATGCTATGCCTATCGAAAGTGTTCAGGTTTTAGTTGATGTAATGAAAGCTTTGGAGACTAAAGTTTAGTTTTTTTTCGGTTAATCGTTAATTTGTTTAACTGTTTAATCGTCAAAAAATGCTTCCTTTAAAATATCAAAAAAGAAAATTATAATAGTTGGCTGATCGATTAAACAATTAACCGTACAAACAGTTAAACAGTTATACGATTAACCAAATAAACAATAAAATACAATGAAAGTATTAGCAAATGACGGAATTTCTAAAAGTGGAATTCTAGCCTTAGAAAAAGGTGGATTTGAAGTTATAACTACAAAAGTAGCTCAGGAACAAGTAGCTAATTTTGTAAATGAAAATAATGTAGACGTAGTTTTAGTGCGTAGTGCAACTAAAGTACGTAAAGATATTATTGATGCTTGTCCAGGACTTAAAATTATTGGTCGTGGTGGTGTTGGTATGGATAATATCGATGTTGATTATGCAAAAAGCAAAGGAATTCATGTAATTAATACACCTGCTTCATCATCAGAATCTGTTGCTGAATTGGTTTTTGGTCACTTGTTTTCTGGTGTTCGTTTCTTGCATGATTCTAACAGAAATATGCCTCTTGAAGGAGATTCAAACTTTGATGGTTTGAAAAAAGCTTACGCAAATGGAACTGAATTAAGAGGTAAAACTTTAGGTATTGTTGGTATTGGCCGTATTGGACAAGCTACAGCAAAAATGGCTCTTGGTTTAGGGATGAAAGTTATCGCTGCAGATAGTTTTATTCCTTCTGTAGATGTAAAAGTTGAGTTTTTTGATGGTCAGTCTATCACAACTACAATTGTTTCTCAATCATTAGAATCTTTATTTAAAGAAGCTGATTTCATTACCTTACACGTTCCTGCTCAGGATGGTTACATCATTGGAGAAAAAGAATTGGCTATCATGAAAGATGGTGTTGGAATCGTAAACTGTGCTCGTGGTGGTGTTATTGACGAAGTTGCTTTAGTAAAAGCATTAGACTCAGGTAAAGTTTCTTTTGCAGGTTTAGACGTTTTTGAAAGCGAACCAAAACCGGAAATGGCGATCTTAATGCACACTAAAATTTCTCTAACTCCACACATTGGAGCTGCAACAGGAGAAGCACAAGACAGAATTGGAACAGAATTAGCTTCACAAATTATTACGTTGTTGAGCTAAGCAATTAAAAAATAGATTAACTTTAAAGGGATTTATTACATATTTGTAGTAAATCCCTTTCTTTTTAATTAAATTTGTCGTCTAATCTAAATCTAAAAAATCATGTTTGAACAATTAACCCAATTAGTACAGCAATACGGAGGCAACGCTGTTGTAAACAATACTGCTGTGCCAAACGAGCATAATGAAGCCGTAATAACTGAAACTAGCACTTCGATATTTGCTGGATTACAAAAAATCGCTTCAGAAGGCGGCGGCGAGCAATTGGCCAGTTTATTTAGTGGTAAATCGGCTATTGATAGTTCTAACCCTGTTGTACAGCAAATAACGCAACAGCTGTCAGGAAAACTTGGTGAAAAGTTTGGATTAAGCAGCGACGCTTCTTCAGGCGTTGCAGCAAGTATGATTCCGCAAATATTAAGTTCCTTAGTAAATAAAGCAAAAGACCCGAATGACAGCAGTTTTCAGATTTCTGATATTATCAGTTCCCTTACAGGAAATAGCGGACAAGCTTCCGGCATTATGGAAACGATTAATAAATACGGAATGCAATTTGGTTTAGACCAAAACAATGACGGAAAAGTAGATGTCGCAGATGTTCTTGTAGTCACTAAAACCAAAGGCGGAATTGCCGGATTTATTGGTAAATTATTTGGGAGTAAATAGCTTCTTAAAAGTTGCTAAGATTCTGAGTTGCTAAGCAACTAAGATAACAAAAGCTGTTTACTCAAAGTAAGCGGCTTTTCTTTTAGAAAATTTCACAAATACTTAGCAACTCAGAAGCTTAGCATCTTAGGGCCTTTTTTACAAAACTGTTAAATAACAAAATTCATAATTGAATAATTTGTAATTTTAAGTTTGAAACTAAAAGTCATGAAACAAATTCTTTCCATATTAGTGCTTCTGTTTACGATTATTGCATGTTCTACAGCTTCTAAAAATACTGTTGCGACGAATTCTGTATCTAAACCTAATACGGCTGTAAATGACACAGTTCGAATTGCCAATGACTCGCTTGAATATGAAGTTATAATTATTGACAATGGCTTTAGTAACTGGCTGGCATCAATGGCGCTTCCGCGTAATTATTATTCCTTGTCTTATCTTGAAAACAAGAATTACTTATATGTGACAGAATGGAATAATCGGGTTTTACAACCGCAGCGTTATAATCCAAATTTATACGAAATGACAATCGACTACAGGCCAAATATTCATTATGGATACGAAGTAAATTACCTGATTTATAATTATATGATTTATTTTCAAAATACATACAAACAAAAGCTCGGCGGGTATGTTCCTATAAGATAATGTTCTTATATTTGTAATCATTGCAAATAAAAATGAATAGATTAAAAAAACGTTGGGGAATTACCTCAAATCTACAAGCCATAATTATATTTATTGTTTTTGCCATCACAGGATCGGCATCTGCATGGTTGTCTAAACCCTTTTGTGTATTTCTGGGCATTACCAAAGAAGATTTTGGCGGATGGTTTACTTTAATCCGTTTATTAATTATTTTTCCTATTTATCAGGTTTTATTGGTGGCCATAGGAACAATTTTTGGGCAATTCCGCTTTTTTTGGAACTTCGAAAAGAAAATGCTTAAAAATATGGGACTTGGTTTTTTGTTTAAAGATTAATTCAGCTTCATTAAGAAATAAAAAATGGCAACTTTTAAGGTTGCCATTTTTCATTTATAAAATTGTTACGATTTTTAGTTTTCTCCTTTTTGAAAATAATACGTATAAATCCACGTAATTGTAAAGGACGGAATTATATCTGTAAACGGTAATGCTTCCTCTATAAAAGTTAAAACACTCGCAACTCTCCCTACTCTGCCTTTATACATTCTGGTCATAATAAAAGCCGCAACCGGAGCCCAAATCACATCTGAGAATTCTCCCAAAAGCGGAATTGTAAAGGAAATCATTCCAACTCCGTCCAAAAGAATTCCTAACAGAAGTTTTCTCATTCTGTCATCACTTGTTACATTTATTTCCTGCATTTCTATTTTATTTAGATATTAATCGAATTTATAAAGAATTCATCAAATGGAACTTCCTTGTAATCAAAATTTTATTTCTTAATTCCCATATAACAAACTCTTTATTTATTTATTTTTTCTGTCACTGCAAATAACACACCAAAATTTCCATCGGTCTGAATCCAGTTCTCTGACGGAGCATATGCCCGTGACACAAACCCGTCCAGATACAACGCATTTTTACAGCCTGACGTTTTAAAATAATTTGCAAAATCATAAAAATTAATTTCCTTTTTAGACAATACAAAGAGTAGTTTTCCATCAGGGAGAATCCCAACTCCATTTCGAATATTCAAATTAACAGATCCTTTTTTAAACTCGGGATGAATTTTACCATCAACAACTAACATTGGACCGGATTGCGTTGCATATGCTATTTGTTGATTATTACGAAAATCTTCTGTTTTACAAATTGCAGCAGTTTTGTTTGTGGTTATATAAAATACGCCATTAGGTTTTAGATAGAAATTTCCCGATGCTTGTGTTGTATCCAGAGGCATTAACATTTTATTGTTTTCGATATAAAGTCCCTGTGGCGAATTATCTTTTTTATACATTCCGGCATTCATTGCAAAATCAAGAGTCCTGTTATTTTGCTCCAGCCATAATTTTAAGTTTTGTATACTTCCAAAATTCTGATTCTTATCATTTTTCCAATATAGTTTTAAATCTTGTTTTTTAAGATCGACTTTATAAACCAAAAATGAATCTTCAGAATATATTTTTGCACTTATAAATATTCCTAAAAGTGCTGTTATCAAAAGTATTAGTCCAATTTTTATTTTCATCTTTTTAAAATATTTATGATAAATGTAAAATAAAATTCCCTGATCTCCTTAAATGGCTTTCTTCTTAAAATTCTGTTACAACTCATTTTTATATCGGCAGAATCTTTGTTTCTTTGTAGAAACAGTTTCAAAATGATCCACGCAAAAAATATACATAAGTTTTACGATAAATTAGAAGTCCTGAAAGGAGTTGATTTGCATATCAAAAAAGGAGAAATTGTTTCGATAGTTGGTGCTTCCGGTGCCGGAAAAACGACCCTTTTACAAATTCTGGGAACACTTGACAAACCTGAAATCAACCCCAATTCATCTTTGACTATTAACGGAGAAAATGTATTGCAATTACAAGATGTAGAAACCGATAACTCAAAACAGGAAAAAACGTTTAAATGGGTTACCCGCAGCGGTGCGGTTTATGTACTTTGTCTTCTGATTTTTTTATTTTTCTTTAAGCAGGCAATCCTAGATGATGTAACCAGATATAGTATTGCAGGCGTTTTAGTACTGCCACTTTTATTCGTAGCAATTTATCTGAATCGTTATTTTAAAAAGAAAAGCAAACAAGACAAGACATTATCTAATTTCAGGAATTTAAATCTTGGTTTTATATTCCAATTTCATCAATTGCTGCCGGAATTTACCGCCCTGGAAAACGTTTGTATCCCCGCTTTTATGGCAAATAAACCAAAAGCAGAAACGGAAAAAGAAGCTAAAAAAATCTTAGAATATTTAGGTCTTTCCCACAGGATACATCACAAACCAAACGAACTTTCAGGAGGTGAACAGCAAAGAGTTGCCGTAGCAAGAGCATTAATCAATAAGCCGGATGTTATTTTTGCCGATGAACCTTCAGGAAATCTGGACACTCATTCTGCCGAAAACCTGCACCAGTTATTCTTTCAGCTTCGTGACGAATTTGGACAAACGTTTGTCATTGTAACACACAACGAAGAACTGGCAAATATGGCCGACAGAAAATTAGTAATGGTCGATGGTTTAATTAGTAATTAATGATGCTTGTCAATACTTATTTTTCATCCAATACTGCATAAGCAAGTTGAGTTTTCTGTTAAAATTTCAAACTCATTTATGCTATCTTTACTGGCAGTGTCTGGCCGTGCATCTTTTTAATTATTTATAAATTACAGTATAGTATAAATGACTTAAAATCATAAATTTGATATACTTTATTTCCGCTTATTGCCACTTTTCCATTATATGCTATCCAATCATAATCAATCGGTAAAACCGAGCCATCTTTAAACAAAATATTATATTTATTTTTATTTTTGACAATCGATAATGCTTTTTCAGAAATAAGTTCTGCAATATTTTCTACGGATTCATATTTACTATCTACAGCCTTTTTAAAATCATACAAATATGTCCAATGTTTTTTTTTCTTTAAACTGATAATTTTTGGATTTTCATCTCTTGAACAAATAAAATCATCATACTTAAAAGGAATCAAGATTTTATTTGTATTGTCTATTATGCCTATTTTATTATTTAGTTTTACAACTATAAATTTTTTCTTTATTACTAAAACACTATCATAAAGCGGCTCTGCAATTATTTTGTTCTGTAGATTTTTAATTCCGTATTTCCCGTTCAAACCTTGAAAAGTGATAATTTCAGGTCCTAAGGGTTCAGCACAATATATGTAGTCGGAAACGAATTCATTTATGCTATAGTCATAACAGATTTCTTTATCATGCTCATTTTTAAAAATTAAGATTTTTTGATATGAAGCTATTTGAAAATATTTATAAGTTGGCTCAACTATATAATCCCCTTTTAAATTTATAAGACCATATTTTTCTTTTTGTTTTACTAAAGCTACATTATTAATAAAAGGATAAGCTACATCAAAACCCTTGTCTATTTTTATTGCTTTTGTATTATTGTCGATATAATAAAATTTCTCTTTTAAAAGTATTGGTACGATGACGTTATTATTCCCTGAAAAATATTCTAAAACAGACATTTCAAATGGAAACTTATTAATAGTTTGTCCTAACATATTTAGTTTTAAAAAAATAACTACGAAAATTAATACTCGTTTCTGTTTCATAATTTAATTATTTATATAAAGAGCATCTGTTGCCAATTATCCATCATTTATATTATTGATCTACGCTACTTAATTTATAATACAAAACTCCAAAAACAAGTGATATTAAAAATAAAAGCATTAAAATTATTGTAATGTTTCCCTTTTCCTCTTCTATTTTATTACTTTGTTCCTCTTCTAACTCTTCTGTACTTTTTTCCGGAATAGAATTAAAAATGGATGAATTTGAACTTTCTGATTTAGAAAAATTATTTTCACCCGTATCTTTAAACTCTATTTTGCCGCCCACATCACATAAGATAAAAGAATCTTTACCCAATTTTGCATTATTATTTATTTTACTTTTAAGTGTTTTTTGCCAAACTGTTGGTTTACATTTACAAGAATTTCTTAAAATACCACAACGACCAAATGGCAGTATATTTACAGGAAAATCCTTGTCTTTTTCTGTCGCAATCAGCATACCTTTTATTTTAGAATATTGCTGGCTGGTCACTTTTAATAAAGTGCTTTCACTTCCTTTCTCACAAACCAAGGCGGAATCAGTAATAGTTTTGAAAGACATAATTTAAGGATTAATAAGTTCAGGATAATATTTTTTGATCGCTTTTATATAATCATCAGGTAATTTTTTTAGAATCTTAACTTTTACAGTTGAGTCATAACTATACTTTTCATCTTTGGGTTCAAAGTCTTTAAAAGGATATTTGTTAGCTTGGTAATAGACCGGATGTTCCGAATCATAATATATTTTTTCGATGGTGTCAATATCGGTTCCTCTCCATTTCAGCTTTTTTAATTCAACAATTGGAGATCTAAAATTGACCGCCTGAATAAATTCTTTTTCGTTAATAGGGAAATAATTATATGTTTCAATTTCTTTATCAACTAACCCTATTTTGTTGAATAAATAAACATGATATTGTACAGGTCCTGTGGTTTGATATAATAAAACTAAGTCTTTTAAACCATCTTTATTTATATCAAAAACAGTGTCTTTTATTAATAAAGGGTTGTCTTCATACTCTAAAACTTTCTCATGATTTTGGTCAATATAATAAGTTGTACTTTTTGGATTATTCTCCGAATATTTCCACTCAATTAAATACAATATTTTATTTCCAAAAAAATATTCTTTTCTCTTTAAGATTGTATCTGCAGTTGTAATTATTTTTGTTGAGTCAATTAAAGCCACAGATTGTTCTCTTTTTGATTTGTCTTTGCAACAAATAAAAATGCTAACTACAAATACTAAACAACTAATAAAGATATTTTTCATTTTAAATTGTTGATCAAGATTTAATTAAACATTTTTTTTCTTTTGATTTGTTAGAATTAGACTTAAAAACGATACTATCAATTTTTATTAATGGTACTACTTCTCCACTTTGAATTTCTTTTAAAATACAATCTTTAGAAATAAATTTCCAATTAATGATGGTTGCTTTCGAACTAGCTATAATAGTTTTTTGACCAATATCCACAAGTTTATTTTCTCTATGTCTGGATATAATTGAATCTAAAACAACCAAGCTATCTTTTTTAAAACCATATATATAATCATAAGAATCAAACATAAATCCTGGTCCAAAAATATTTCCGTTGTAAACTCCTGTACGAACTATTATATATTGATTATATATACTCCAATCAAATCCATATTTTTCACTAAATTCATGAGGGAATATTTTAAATACCTTTTTCACAATACCCTTTTCCTCCCCAAAAACACATATAATAGCATCTTCAGGCATAGGGGTAGCTATTACTAAATACTTATTTTTTTTAATGTATATAAATTTTGATTTATCAAAAATTTTCTTCAAAGATTCTATGCGGGATTTATCATTAGTGTCTTGATTAGAAAACCAATCTTTATAATAAGCATAATAATATGCTGAATCTTTTAGCGTTGGTATTATTTGATTTAAGTCTGTTAAATTCTGGGGTATAATCTGTTTTTTACCGCAGTTTATATAGATAAAAAAGAATATGCTTAGAATTGTATAATTTAATGCTCTCATTTTTATTGGCTTCCTATTTTTATTTTAAACTCTTTATTGGGTTCACAATTACTTAAACCTGCTAAGTAATAATATCCCTTATCTACTTTTTTCACATATAAACTACTCCAATTGTTTTGCCACAAATCGCATCTCGTTCTATAAGAATCACTCTTATCAACTGATCCAAGTTTCGTAACATCTATCAATGTTTTTATTTTTGTGTTTACATCATAAATATATTTTTTGTAGTCATCATCGCAATCTTCAAAAATTAATAATTCTTTTCTTTGGTCACTCCATTTGAGACTAAAGCGTGACATCTCTGAGCCAAATTCAGTTTTACAACTTTGTTTATCATAAAGAACAAAATAAGTTTCATGCGTATTAAATGTATACGTTAATATGAAATGGTTTTTAAAGTCTCTATCATTATTTTCTTTGTCAAAACCAGGCAGTTTTTTTTGAATATCGAGTTCATATTTCTGGAATATAGTATCTCTTTTATTTCCTATCAATCTATAATTTAATGAATCTTTTTCGTGCATTTTAAAAGGAAAAATTATTAATGTATAGTCATTCTTTAATTTGATAGTATCTGGTTCGATTTTCTCTAAATGATCCTCTAAATAATCTATATTTAAATACAACTCCTTGGCTATGTAGTTTTGTTTTTTTTCACAGCTTATTAGAGTAAAAAAACTTAGAGTAATAATTATGTACTTTTTCGTTCTCATTTTTTTTAATTAATAATCTATTCAGGCAAAGTATAGATTTTATACAGGCCTTTTGATTTGTCATAAATATCCTCCAAATAAGTATATTTTTGTTTAAAATCTAGTTTTCCATCGTTATTAAAATCGCCATAAGAATCGTAAACATCCCTCATATTTATCATAGTAGTCAAAATATAATATTTAATATTTTCCGTGTCTGTAATATCAAAAAGATGATGCATCACCCAGCGTTCATAGCTTGTATATAATATTAAATATATTTTATTTCTATATTTTATAATATCACCACCACCAATCCTTACTTGTTGGTTATTAATTTCTTTAAACCAATCTTTGTCATAATCCTGATAATCCAAACTATTTGTAACTTTTATTTTGGGAGTAAGCCATTTATAGTCTTTTCCCAACCAAAAGTATTGTCCATTTTTAAATGATATTTTTACCGGAGTTTCATAACTTACTATAAATTCCATCTCGTTGGTATAACCATTTATAAAAGGGCAATATTCTTTGTAAGGCTTTTTATATTCCAAATAATTCTGCAATCCAAAACTATAAATCACCACTTCTTTTCTATAATCTAGTACCCTTACATCAGCAAAACTAATATTAATTGGTGTTTCTAATAAAACAGACTTAATACTTGTAAAATCATTCTCTTTGTCATAGGTTCTATTTTCAAATATAATAGAGCTTACTATTTCTTTATTATTGGCTTTAGTTACCTTATATTCTTCTGTTCGTTTCTTTTCAACTGCAATTGAATCAATTGTCTTTTTTTCCAGAATTAATTGTTTTGCTGTTTTATCATTTTTACAACCAATCAATAAGATAAGAAATAAAACTGTGATTATTTTTAAGTATATATTTATCATTATTTTAATATTCTACAATCAATCTATAGCGTTCTTACAAATTATTTATCATCAAATCGAGGATAATATTTCTTAACTGCTTTTATATAATCAGGAGGTAACTTTTTTAGGATTTCAACCTTGACGGTAGAGTCATAAATATATTGTTTGTCTGAGTCCTCAAAGTCTTTAAAAGGATACTTCTGGGATTTGTAATAAACAGGATGTTCCCAATTATAATATATTCTTTCAATCGTATCTACATCTATTTCTTTCCATTTCATCTTTTTCAATTCTACAATTGGAGATCTAAAATTCAATGCTTGAATGAACTCCTTATTTTTAATTGGAAAGTAATTATATGTCTTTATTTCTTTTGCAACATCACCATTTTTATTTAGTAAATAAAAATGATACAATTTAGGTCCTGTTGTTTGATATACTAAGACAAAATCATCTAAGCCATCACCATTTATATCATAAATTGAAATTTCATATAACTCCATTGTTTTTTCAAAACTGATTAGTTTTTTTACTTGTTTATTTTTTATCACATAAATGCTATATTCATTATTATCAAGATTAATAATCTGAATGTATTTGTGTCTATTATGAAATAAATCACCATATTTTTCGACTGAATATTGATATTGATCTTTTTTAGTGTTTAATGATATCGCTTCATTTAGATTTTTTAAATAGATAGTATCATTTCCTGTATTTGCTTTAGAAACATATTTCTTTAAAAACACATCTAATTGAAAATTGTTTGTAACAACTTCTTTTTTAGCAACATCACTTTTGCATGAAAAGAAAAATAAAATGAATAATATAGCTATTGTTTGTTTCATTTGTTGGTAAAGATTCTTAATTAAAACATTTTTTTTCTATTGATTTTTTAGAGTTAGGTTTAAAAATGATAGTATCGGTTCTTGGCAAAGGATTAACTTCTCCACTTTGAATTTCTTTTAAAATACAATCTTTAGAAATAAATTTCCAATTAATTGCAGTTGCATACGATCCAACTAATATTGTTTTATCACCAATATCTTTAAATTTATTTTCCCTATGCCTCGATATAATTGAATCTAAAATAACTAAACTGTCTTTTTTAATGCCATATATATAATCGTATGAATAGAAATCACTTACTCTGGACAATCCGTTATGATAATCTCCATGAACTATAATATAAGAGTTCTCTATTTTCCATTTTGGTTCATAATTCACATTTGCAGGTAAATCGTTGTATAATTTGAATAAATTTTTCACTGTATCCTCTTTATAGCCATAAACCCTAATTATTTCGTCACCTATTGTACGAGGATTGATGACTAAATATTTTCTTTTATCTGAATATATAAATTTTGATTTATCAAATATTTCTTTTAAATATTCTATTTCTTCATTATTAATACTATCCTTAGTATCATAATAATCTTTATAATATGCATAATAAAACATTGAATCTTTTATTGTTGGGATTATTGAATTTAGTGACATTAAATTTTTCGATAGCACTTGTTTTTTATTACAGCTTATTAGAATAAAAAAGCTAAAACAAATTAACATATAAGTTACATTTCTCATTTTTTCAATTGGTTATTTATTATATTCTTAAATTCTTTATGCCTGTGCTCGAGATAAAAAATAGTAGCACCAGCATATCCCATTGTTAAATAACCTTTTTTTATTGCTGATGATTTAGTATTTTCATCTTCAAAATCTTCTTTTAGACTTAATTGTTTTCCTTTTAAAGAACTATGCATTTCTTTTACTTTTTTAAAGGCTTCTGCATTTTTAATCTTCTCGAAATTTGATAATTCATTTTTCCTTTTTTCAAGTTCTTCGATATCTTTTTGCTTATTAGCTTCGGGTATATTTTTCTTTTTTTTAATATCAATTTCTAGATCATATTTCTTTTGTATATTTTCTGATTCTGTATGACAATCTTTTAGTCCTGTTTTAGGATGGCTTATTTTTAATAGATAATTAATATATTTTAAAAAATTCCCTTCAATATCAATTGTGCCTGCTCTGTTTCTTTCATGAGGCCAATTCCAATTTTCTAAGACATCAACACCGTCCCAATGAGTTGCTACTACTATTCCCTTTTTTATTTTATTATTATAATCCATTATTCCTAATAAAGTAGCTTTTATAGAAATTCTTAGTTCTTCTTTAGAATTTCGCTTTTCAATATCTTCATTTACTAGTAAATTATACCTCGGTGTTCCTATTGCATACGAAAAATTACCTTTAAGTCCATTGTCAATTATACCTTTAAAATATTCACAGGCATTACTTATACAACACATTGCGATATTTTTTTTCTCTAAAAAAGAATCTTCCTTTGAAATGTAATATTTGTTTTTTATTCGATTATCTAAAATTTTATACATACCATTTAAATTATAACCATTTATACCTGAACTTTCTCCCATTACAATACCAGCAACCTTAATGAAATCAACATAATCTACATTCAAATCGATCGGATATTTAAATATATCATAGGGAACCTTTTCATTTTTTTCAATTTTAACTTCTCTTATTTTTTGTTTACAAACTTTTACTTTAGTATTGCCTTTGTATGGACCTCCTAAAAAATTCCCTTCATAATCATAATAATAACCTTTTGCGCTATTCATATTTATATTTTTTCGTTACTAATAAAATCTATAATCTCTCTTTTAACCACTCTTTCTTTAAAAGGGAACGTAGCCGTACTTGAAACTTCGTTGATATCAGGTGACTTAATTTCCAGTTTTTCTACTCCGTTTAGAACTACTTCATCTCCACTTAGCAGTAAATCCGTTTGGGCCCCAATATTCATTTTTTTAGCCGTTAGATCTAATAAATCTGTAGCTTTTAGATTGGTTTCCTTAGCGGTAAGCTGTAAATCTTCAAAACTTTCAATGTCTACATATTTATCAGAATGCACCACTACTTGTTTCGTTCCAAATAAAAGCATGTTTTCTTTTGCATTTATATTTATGCTTTTTTCTGCGCTCATTGTGATATTTTCACTGGCAGTAAGATTTATATTTTTTGCTTTCAGGTTAATGATACTTAAAGCTTCAACATCGATAGTATCGGTTGCGCTATCAATATGAAATTGGTTGCCTTTATTGTCCTGAATTGTTATTTTTTCATTTTCATCAGTATCATCAAAAACAATTCGATGTCCGCTTTTGGTATAAATACTCTTAATATTATTATTTATTTTTCCTCCTGCAGCTGTTTCTCCGTTGAACAAACTTCCCATTACAAAGGGTCTGTTTGGGTCACTGTATCTAAAACCTAGTACAACATCATCTCCTATTTCAGGAATAAAAACCATACCTCTATTAGTGCCTACACTTTCACTCGATCCTGCGTCAGGAGTCATAACGCGAAGCCAGGGTGTTTTTTGCTGCTTAACTTGCTGCCAGAGCATACTTACACGTATTCTTCCTTTACCCTGTGGGTCTTTATTATCGACTACTTTTGCCTGTTGAATCCTGGCCTTTGGCAATGACACTACTGGTTCCGGTAATTTTTTTATAGAGGCAGGCAAGGCTTTAAAACTATTTTTGTATACACTGGAGTCACAAACCAAATGCGTAATCTGGGTAATGATGTAGTGCCCAATCTGCTGATTTTTAAATTGAGTTTTTGTCGCATCGCGTCCGGATAAATGTGCTTCATTAACGCTTATTTCTTCGCGTGCATCGATACTGATAATACTGCCAATTTTTAGTTTGTTGTTACGGCTTGTCGCGGTGATAAAATTGGCATCGGCCATGGCACTTTCCTGTCGTTTTTTCAAATTTTGCTCTAAATACATGTCGTATCCTGTTGCCAGGTTTCCATATTCAAAAGAGGCAGTAGCGTATAGATTTTGTGAAGCTTCTAAAACCTGATTACCAAGTGCAGATAAACCTTTGACCTCGTTACTCGTTTTGGCCTGATACAGTTTATTGATGTCATCATTATACGTATAAGCACTAAACTGAACAGGAACTACTTTTATATTGATATCCAGTGTAAGTAAATCTATGCCAAAGGTTAAACTTACAGGTTGTTCATGACTAGCAAGTTTGCCAAAAACCAGCTTTTCGCCATCATAATACAACCACTCGTTGTATTGCCTCGCCAGTCTTTTAATATATTGAAAATCAGTTTCTAAATATTGGGTCTGATAGCTTATTTTAGACGTATATTCAGGTAGGATTTGGTTTTGCAGTTGATCCCCTGCTGCCGTTTTAATAATTTCCTGAATCATTTCCTGAAGAGTAGTGTCCTCCCAGGAATGCATTTTTTTGCTGGATTCTAATAATATGGTTTTAGAAAAACCGGAGATAATAATTTTATTGCCTACCTGGTCATGGTTCTTTTGGGCTAGTCGAATTTTGGTTATAATTCCCAGAAAATTATTTTTATTTCCTAAAATGATGTGTACGGTTTTTCCAAGCCATTGCTGTGCATTCTCTATGGTATATGCCAGCCTTTTTTCTATGACTGTATGAGGTACTTTTATAGTAAATTCATGGTGATCGTTTATATTTTGCTTTAGTTTAATAGAATCAAAATGTAAAACTTCTTGTCCCTCAATTCCAAAAGTTATTTTTTCCTGCTGCATGTTTATGGCGTATAAAAGATTAAAGAATTGCTTATAGTAAATAGAATGAGAATAAATTCAAGTGATAAAAAAGACAGGAAGCGACATAGGCTGAGGCTTCCTGCCATAAAAAAATCAGACTTTAGCCCAATTGTTGTCTAATGTTGCATTACCTAATACAATTTTCTCTGCCGAGAAAGTGATTTCAGTAATCATTGGATTTTCTGCCAAAGCCTCTAATTGCTCGCTGAAGAATACAATGAAAGCATTTTCGAAAGTAATCTCTTTCATTACCTGCTCAGAATCGGGCTTAAAGAACTTTACTTTACCGCTTACAGGTTTGTGCTGGCTGTTTACCGCCTGCTCAATAACAGTCGTATTTTCTGTAGATTTAACTTTTATATTTAATCTGCCTCCTTTTATTTCAGACGAAACCGCGCCTTTACCATCAGTATGCCGCATCATTTCTACTTTTGAAAATAATACCTGATACTCGTTTCCTTCAAATTCTAAAATTGCTTTAAATGCCATAATAAAAATAATTTAAATGTTAAAAATGTGTTCTTTTTTAATATCTCCTTATCATGCCTGACTAGTATAAACTGAAAAGAGGAATGGTAACTGATTTAGAATATCTCTTTTTTACTTTATTATCTTTTATAAGAAAAAGACTGATAGTCAGAATCAATTATGTACGAAAATACAAATAATAATTTATAGAGAGCAAATTATTTTGTAAGATTTTTTCGAAAAAAAATAAATTGCAAAATATTTTGCACTTTACAAATGTTAAAAAAACACTTAATCACGCATACAACTACGTACAGCTATCATCAGAAAGTAAAATATCTTTTTTGTATATTTTATTTTATTATAAATTTGCCCTCTAATAATCCTTGGGTAAACTTAACTCACAAGAACTTTTATTACATCATGACCCAAAAAGAACTCAAAGAATTTCTCGACGAAAAAGTCATTCAATATAACAATCAGGATTTTATTGATAGTGATCCTGTTCAGATTCCGCATTTATTTTCTCAAAAAGAAGACATCGAGATCGCCGGTTTCCTGAGCGCAACAATTGCGTGGGGAAATCGTAAAATGATTATCAAAAATTCGCACCAAATGATGGAGTTAATGGGCAACACGCCTTATGATTTTGTCATGTCACATTCTGATGATGATCTGGTTCGCCTTGAAAATTTTGTTCACCGTACTTTTAACGGAAAAGATTTTGGCGGCTTCATAAAAGGACTGCAGCACATTTATAAAAATCACGGCGGATTAGAATCTGTTTTTGCAAAACATCAGGAGAAAGACAGTTTAAAAAAAAGCATTCACGAGTTTAAAAAAATATTTTTTGAAATCGATCATTTGCCGCGAACCCAAAAACACATTTCAGATCCTTTGAATAATTCGGCAGCAAAAAGAATCAATATGTATTTACGCTGGATGGTTCGCCAGGACACAAAAGGTGTCGATTTAGGCATCTGGAAAACCATTTCACCTGCCTTGTTATCATGTCCGCTTGATGTACATTCCGGTAATGTTGCCCGCAAATTAGGAATTCTGACCAGAAAGCAAAACGACGGAAAAGCATTGACTGAATTAGACTTAAAACTTCGGAAAATGGATGCAGCAGATCCTGTAAAATATGATTTTGCACTGTTTGGACTAGGGGTTTTCGAGGGGTTTTAATACTGATAACTAACACATTACACTATTCAATTATTAGATCATTAGAAAAATCTAGTGCTCTAACCGTCAATTTAATGTACATTTGCACAAAATTTAATGTAAATGAGCACTTTCGAAAAATTCAATCTTCCAAAATCAGTACAAAAAGCAATCGATGAGTTAGGCTTTGTTACGCCTACTCCTATTCAGGAAAAATCCTTTGCTGTGATTATGTCTGGCCGCGATATGATGGGAATTGCGCAAACCGGTACCGGTAAAACATTTGCTTACTTATTGCCCCTTTTAAAATTATATAAATTTACACCAACCAATACACCTAAAATTGTAATTCTGGTTCCAACACGTGAACTAGTCGTTCAGGTGGTAGAAGAAGTAGAGAAATTGACCAAATACATGTCGGTTAAAACACTTGGTATTTTTGGTGGGGTAAATATCAATACACAAAAAAAAGCCGTTTATGAAGGTGTCGATATTTTAGTAGGAACACCAGGACGTACAATGGATTTAGCGCTTGATGCCGTAATTCGTTTTGATGAAACTCAAAAATTAGTAATCGATGAGTTTGACGAAATGCTGAATTTGGGATTCCGCACACAATTAACAGCGCTTTTGGCGATGATGAAAACCAAACGTCAAAACATTCTTTTCTCTGCAACAATGACTGATGAAGTTGATGCTGTTTTGAATGACTTTTTTGATTTCCCGGAAGAAGTTACTCTTGCGGCTTCAGGTACTCCGCTTGAAAACATTACTCAGGTTACTTATAATGTTCCTAACTTTAATACAAAAGTAAATCTGTTAAAACATTTATTAGAAACAAACGAAAGCATGGAACGTGTTTTGGTTTTTGTGAATAATAAAAAGATTTCGGATATGCTTCATACCAGAATCGAAGAGGATTTTGAAGGTCAGTTTGGAGTAATTCACTCGAACAAATCTCAAAATTATCGTTTGAGTACAATGGCTGAATTCCAGGAAGGAAATCTTCGCGGATTAATCACGACTGATATTATGGCGAGAGGTTTGGATATCTCGAATATCTCTCACGTCATCAACTTCGAGCTTCCTGAATTTCCTGAGCTATACATGCACAGAATTGGTCGTACAGGTCGTGCAGATGCTACAGGAACCGCAATTAGCTTTATCACGCCTCGTGAAGAAGAGTTTAAGGTAGAAGTAGAAGTATTGATGAATCAGGAACTTGCAATTGCAGATTTTCCTGAAGAAGTTGAAATTTCATCCAAATTAATCGAACCTGAAAAGGACAAACAACCGATTAAGTTTTTAATGAAAAAACAAAAACTGACAGGTGACGGTGCTTTTCATGAAAAAGATAAAAAGAATAAAAAAGTGAATCTGGGCGGACCTTCTAAAACAAAAAAGAAAACCCACGGATCTGTCAATCGAAATATGTTGAAAACAAGAGATAAAAAGAGAAAAGATAAGAACAAGTAATCTCTAAAAATCTAATAAAAAAATCCAAATTCTAAGTTCAACAACTTGGAATTTGGATTTTTTTTGTCTCAGTTTTCAGTTTCAGTTTTCAGTACTTCTAAGAAGCTGAAAACTGAGACCGAGACTGAAAACTATATTTTGGTAAAAACAAGTCCAACCGGTGAACACAATTCGATCTTTTTTCCTGTTTTTTTAAGTTTTCCGGTTGCTTTATCTCTTTTAAAAATAATAATATCATTTGTATATTGATGCCCGACGAGAAGGTAATTTCCTGTTGGGTCAATAACAAAATCCCTTGGTCCTTTTCCTAAAGTACTTTCTTGCTCTACAAATTTAATACTTCCGTCTTTTAGAATTTGATACACTGTAATAGCATTTACATCTCCACGATCTGAAACGTAAAGAAAGTTTCCGTCAGGCGAAATTTTTATTGCTGCAGAACTATTAGCACCTTTAAAATCCTTCGGGATTATATTGGTTTCTTTTAAAAGCTTTAAACCTCCGGTTTTATTGTATGCAAAAGTTGTCAATGTACCATCTAATTCCTGAACTAAATACACGAATTTACCATCTTTACTGAACACCAAATGCCTTGGGCCACTTCCTGATTTTACATCAACAGTTTCTTTTAGCGTAAGAACTTCATGTGCTGCACCCGGATTGTATTTATAAATAAAAACTTTATCCTGACCCAGATCATTTGATAATACAAATTTCTTGTCCGGAGAAAAAACAACCTGATGCACATGTGCTTTTTCCTGACGTGCCGCATTTGGTCCTTTGCCTTCATGCTGAAGCAATTGTTGTCCTTCGGTTATACTTCCGTCAGCATTTTTCTTAAATACTGCAATACTACCGCCGGAATAATTGGCAACGATCACATTTTTATCATCGTTTATTAAATGACAAGGATCAGCTCCTAAAGAAGAGTTAGAATTTAACAGCTTAAGTTTACCCGTTTTTGAATCGTAAGTAAATGTACTTACAGCGCTTTGCGTTCCGTTTTCGTTTACTGCATAAATAAATTTATTATTTGCTGAAACTGATAAATAACTTGGACTTATCACATTTTCAGATGAGTTTTTTAATTTAAAATCACCGGAAGCTGCATCAAACTCATAAACATATATTCCTTTACTATCGCAAGTGTTGGTATATGTTCCTACTAATAAATTAAATTTATTTTGTGCTTGCAGAGTTTGTAAAGCTAAAGCCGAAAAAAGCATTATATATAATCTCTTCATATTTTTTAATTGTTTTTTGAATGCTAAAATACTCAATAATATCTTTTAGAAGCTTATTTTTTGTTACAAATGAAATTGCAAAAGTTACATTTTTCAAACTCCGCTGTGTAATTTTCAAATCCTATAAGTAATGTAAGTTCATTTAACTTTTAGTATAATTTGAATCTCTTAGATTACTTATATGGTTTACTAAATATACCTATATGTTTGACGAAAAATTTGTATTTTTGACCAGCATCTACAAAACGTAGTGAAATAAATCTAAGCCAGAATGCATTTTAAACATCCCGAAATTCTATACTTTCTGTTTTTATTGATTGTTCCAATTTTGGTTCACTTATTTCAATTACGACGTTTTAAAACCTCTTACTTTACGAATGTTCGCTTCTTAAAAGAACTTTCGATCCAGACCCGCAAAAGTTCAAAAATTAAAAAAAGACTTTTATTAGCCACTCGTTTGCTATTGTTAACTTGCGTTATCCTGGCATTTGCCCAACCTTTTTTTGAAGCCAAAGACAGCAAAAATGCCGCTAATGAAATGTATATTATCCTGGATAATTCCTTTAGTATGCAAGCCAAAGGAAAAAAAGGCGAATTATTAAAACGTGCTGTTCAGGAATTATTAGAAAATACTCCGGAAACCGCCCAGTTTTCTTTATTAACAAACACTGAAAATTACTGGAACACAGATATAAAATCATCCAAGGGTGCTTTGCAAAATCTAAAATACAGCGCAACACCTTTTGAGCTTCAGTCGATTATGGCAAAAATAAAAGCACATAAATCAGCTCATAAAAAAGATATCGTCATTATTACAGATGCTGTTGGTCTCTCAGAAAAAGATGTGAAAAACATGGATACTGAAGAGAGACCTTATTTCATTATTCCTGAAGCTGAACAAAAAAACAACATTGCTATTGACAGCGTTTTTATCAACCAGACTTTAGAAAATTTCTATGAAATAAGCGTTAATTTATCTGCTTATGGAGAAGATTTCAAACCTGTTTCTATGGCTTTATACAATCAAAACAAACTGATTGCCAAAACAATTATCAATTTTGATACAAAGAAAAAGAAAATCAATTTTACAATTCCAAAAGAAGCTTTTCATGGATATGTAACTATTGAAGACAATGGTCTGACTTATGATAACAAACTTTATTTTAGTATTTCGAAAACTAAAAAAACAAATATTATTAGTATTGGAGAACCTGAAAAAAGCAATTTTTTATCGAGAATTTATACTTCGGCAGAATTCAATTATAATAACTATTCGATCAGCAGTTTAGATTATAATAGTTTAGACAAACAAAATACAATTATCCTGAACGAATTAATAGAAGTTCCACAGGCTTTACAAACGACCTTAAAAGCATTTGTTTCTAAAGGTGGAAACCTGGTTGTAATTCCTTCAGAAAAAAGTTCAATTTCTAATCTAAACACTTTCTTAGGGAATTTTGGAAAAGTTCAGTTTAAAAATTTAGAGAATAAAAGTAAATTAATTACCAAAATAAATTTCGATCATCCTTTGTTTACAGGGGTTTTTGAAAACAAGATCACTAATTTTCAATATCCAAAAACAAATAGTTCATTTGATATTTCAAGTCCATATCCGGCCGTTTTATCTTATGAAGATCAAAGCGTATTTGTAACCGCGATTCAAAATCCGGTTTCTGGAATTACTATTTTTTCAGCTCCAATAAACACAACAAATTCAAACTTTCAGCAATCACCTTTAATTGTTCCGTTATTTTATAAAATGGGTCAAAACAATCAAAAAACCGGAGTCAATGCATTGACAATTGGCAATAACCAGCCTTATTTTGTGGATGTTTTATTGACAAAAGATGCAATTCTGGAAGTAAAAGGAATTGAAGATTCTTTTATTCCGATTCAGCAAATCCTGAATAATAAAGTAAAATTAACCTTTAATGACTTTCCTGAAACCGCAGGAAATTATAGTGTTTTTGATAAAAAAGAATGGGTTGAAAATCTGAGTTTCAATTACAAAAGAAGTGAAAGCGATTTAAGTCAGGTGAATACAAATATTATTTCGGATTTTAAAACTGCCGATACGATTTCTACCATTTTTAATACGCTGCAAACTGAGCGAACCGACAGTCAAATTTGGAAATGGTTTGTTATCTTTGCACTGTTATTTTTAGCATTAGAAATGGCAATTATAAAATTTGTGAAGTAAAACGTAACGTTTCTTTCGTTTAGTTTTTGTCATTTCGACGAAGGAGAAATCACATAAAGTAAAGACACACAGTACGTCGCTCTCTGAATGTGATTTCTCCTTCGTCGAAATGACAAGCAAGAATCTGTAAATACAAAAATAAATTTATCTACATATGAAAATAATCATCAGAAGCGCCAAAATTATCGATTCAAAAAGTCCGTTTCATAATCAGACCGTTGATCTTTTAATTGCAGATGGTTTAATAGAAAAAATAGGAACTTCGATTCTTGATATCGAGGATACAACCGAAGTTAAATTTGATAATCTACACCTTTCTCAAGGCTGGTTTGACAGCAGTGTTTCACTTGGTGAACCGGGTTATGAAGACAGGGAAACAATTGCAAACGGATTAAATGTTGCAGCAAAAAGTGGTTTTACGGCAATCGCTTTACAACCAAACTCTTTTCCTGTTATCGACAATCAATCTCAGGTAAATTTTGTAAAAAATAAAGCAAATGGTTTTGTTACAGAACTTTTCCCAATTGGCGCATTGACCAAAGCCAGCGAAGGAAAAGATATGGCCGAATTATTTGATATGAAAAAATCCGGAGCGGTTGCTTTTGGAGATTATAATAAAAGTATCGACAACGCCAACTTATTAAAAATCGCTTTACAATATGTACAGGATTTCGACGGATTGGTTATTACCTATTCTCAGGATCCAAACATAAAAGGAAATGGTGTTGCAAATGAAGGAATTGTTTCGACCAAATTAGGTTTAAAAGGAATCCCTAATTTAGCCGAAGAATTACAAGTAGCGAGAAATTTATACTTATTAGAATATACGGGTGGAAAACTTCACATTCCGACCATTTCTACAGCAAAATCGGTTGAGTTAATCAGAGAAGCCAAAGCAAAAGGATTACAAGTAACTACTAGTGTTTCTGTGCATCATTTGGTTTTAACCGATGAAAAACTAGAAGGTTTCGATACCCGTTTTAAAGTTACACCGCCATTAAGAACTGAAACCGACAGACAAGCTTTATTAAACGGGGTTACAGACGGAACAATCGATATGATTACGTCAGACCATAACCCAATGGATATTGAATTCAAGAAAATGGAATTTGATACGGCAAAAAACGGAACTATTGGTCTTGAAAGTGCTTTTGGAGCTTTATTAACTGTTCTACCTCTGGAAACGGTAATTGAGAAATTAACTTTAGGAAAAGCTGTTTTCGGAATCGAAAATAGTCCAATAACTGAAGGATCTAAAGCCAACTTTACTTTCTTTACTCCGGAAGGAAAATCGACTTTTACAAAAGCAAATATTCTCTCGAAATCTAAAAATTCTGCTTTTTTAGGAACTGAAATAAAAGGTTCTGTCTACGGAATTTTAAATCAAAATCAACTTGTTACATCTAAATAATTACAATGAATAATTCAATCGAGGAGGGAAAATCAATCGCCATTACCAGTTATATCTTAATTATTGGTGTTTTGATCGCGATGTCTATGAACTCTGAAAATAAAAATAGTTTTGCCTCATTCCATATTCGTCAGGCTTTAGGATTATCCCTTGCTTTTATTTCTTTTGGGGCAATTATTAGCAATTTTGACAGCTTTATGATTACTTTCCCAATGTGGATTTGTATTTCTATCTTATGGACTTATGGGATTTTTAGCGCTATTCAGGGACAAACTAGACCAATACCATTAGTGGGGAATTTATTTCAAAAATGGTTTAAAAGTATCGGATAGATTAAAACCAAATTCCAAATTTTGAAATTCCAAATTCCAATTAGAAAATAAAATTTAAAATTTAAAAAAAAACCGTTGAAATCTGCGTTTTCGCTTTAGCGAATCTGTTTTATCAACGTATAAATTTTGAACACGGATGACGCAGATTTGCAAGCAAAAACGCGGATAAAAACAGATTTCTTTATCATCCTAATTAAAGCTCAAAGCATAAAATATAACAAACTCGTAATTCAGCTGAAAACTGAGACTGCGACTGAAAACTAAAAAAATGAATCTATCTCTAGAATATAAAATACAAGAACCTAAAGTTATCTTAGATAAAAACCCTGTTTTACTTTTATTACACGGATATGGCAGCAACGAAGCCGATTTATTTTCGTTTGCGACTGAACTTCCTGATAATTACTATATTATTTCGGCAAGAGCGCCTTATGATTTGCAATACGGCGCATATGCGTGGTACGCAATAAATTTTGATGCAGATCAGAATAAATTTTCAGATAACGAACAAGCTAAAACTTCTCGTGATTTAATAGCAACTTTTGTAGATGAATTGGTTGCCAATTATCCTATTGATGCTAATAATGTGACTTTAATTGGTTTTAGCCAGGGTTCTATTTTGAGTTATTCGGTAGCACTTTCTTATCCTGAAAAAATTCAGAGAGTTGTCGCTATGAGCGGTTATTTCAACGACGAAATCATCAAGGAAGGTTACGAGAAAAACGATTTCAAAAACTTAAAAATATTTGCTTCTCACGGAACTGTAGATCAGGTTATTCCTATTGACTGGGCTAGAAAAACTCCTGCGATTCTGGAACAATTAAATATTCCTGTTACGTATAAAGAATATCCTGTTGGGCACGGTGTAGCTCCTCAAAATTTCTTTGATTTTAAGAATTGGCTGGCTGAGTAGTATTAATTAACAGAATAAATCAAAATCAAAAAAAGCAAACCATATGAAATTATTTCTTTCAATAGCTTTAATGTTACAAATATCAATATGCTTTTCCCAAACATATTATGGCCAAATAATTAACAATAAAAATGACACCATAAGTGTTCAGATCTTAATTAAAGGAAATACGATCTTTAAAAATAATAAGATATTATCTATTCAAGAGAAAATTACCGTTATCGAAAATGGTATATCTAAAGATTATTATCCTGCTGATTTAAAATCTTTCAAAATCAACATGAACAAAGAAGTAAAAACCTATGACAGCATAGATAATTCTACTTTTGCAGAAAGATTTTATTCTAACAAATTAAAACTTTATTATAAATTAGTAAAAGTAGAGACCAAACAAAGTCCTTATTTTGCAATTTATAGGGTGTTTTTAATAAAAAAACCAAATCAGCAAGATATGACTACATTAATTCCAAACGGATTTAGTCGATTAATCACTCAAAATGAAATGCTTGAAAAAATTACTGATTGTGAAATCTCTGTAAATAAAATAAAAAATGATGAAGTAAAAATTAGTAACGAAGAAAAGTTAATTGATTTTGTAATAGACTATGAAAAAAATTGCTTCAATTAAACCAAAATTAATATCATAATTATCAATAAAATATGAATAAAAAATTACTCTTATTTTTCCTTTTTACTACTTCAATTGGATTCTCTCAGCAAATTGAATTTGGTCCAAATATTAGTTATGGATTTACAAATATTGCTAATTCAAGAGTAACAGAAGGACGTGCAGTAATTGGTGATGCATTGTGGAATATCAACGAAGGATTTTCAGTTTTATATTATTTTGGCAATCCACATCAAAAAGGTACAAACGGTATTCATTTTGAATTTGTAAATAGTAAAAGAGGCTCAAAAAGCGAATCTAATTCTGGATCAGAATATAACTTTGATTCTAACTCTCTTAATTTAAATTACAGAAGAGCTGGTAGTTTAGGAAATAATTTTGGAATTTATGCAGATTTAGGTTTTGGTTATAATATCTTAGATAATAACAATATTTACAGTGGAAATATTGACGAACTTTCCGCTTTTAAAAAAGTAAACACAAATTTAACCATCAAAACTAACGAAATAACCTTTTTGTTTGCACTTGGAGTTGATAAACTTATTTTAAAAGATAATTTTGTTGTTTTCTTTGAACTTAATGGAGATGCCGGAATTACTAAAATAAACGAAGGTTCTGGCTCTTACAGAACACAATCTATGGGTTTTTCTACTGGAATTCGCTATATAATCAATGTAAAAAAGAAAGAATTAAATTAAATTAAATTTAAGTTACCGTTTTCAATCTTATTCTCACATTATTCATTTATTTTAA
Source organism: [Flexibacter] sp. ATCC 35103 (assembly GCF_001975985.1). Classification (GTDB taxonomy): domain Bacteria; phylum Bacteroidota; class Bacteroidia; order Flavobacteriales; family Flavobacteriaceae; genus Flavobacterium. The sequence continues at coordinate 837,665 of NZ_MTQF01000001.1, forward strand.
ATCATCAACAATGAGTAATTTTCCAGACCTATTAACTGACGAAAAAATCAAGGATAGTAATAAAGACTTTAGAAATGCATTATTTTCTTTAGATAAGAAATTTATTGATAAGGATAATTATGTTCATTTAACAAGGATTTATTCTGCTACGAAACAACTTGATATTAGAAACAAGATCCTGAGACTTTTATATGATTTTGATTTTCCGTACTTAAAAGATTTCTTTGATACTGCGTATAAAAAAGAGCGTTATCTGGATATGAAAATCTATGCATTGCGAGGACTTTCTCAGTTTGTAAGCGAAAAGGAAATCGAAAAATTATTAATAAAGTTCAATCTTACTTTACTAAAAAGGCAAGAAACAACGCCTTATAATTATCAGGAATACGAACTTTTAAGAGGAAAAAATTCTTTGCCTTATTTAGTTCAAAAATACAATTACAATTGTTTCAAGGAAACCCTCAATCAGGTAAATGAGCAATATAATGCAATGCCTTATGCCTTTAAAGGACATTTTACAATAGATGAGAATGGTGAAGGAGTTTCATTAAGAAGTCCGGAAGAAAGTTCAAAAATGATTAAGGATTTTTTTAATAAGCAATAAAAAAATCGCAGCCTTCAAACTGAAAACTGCGACTGTATACTATAAACTCTTATTGTCCTGTATAAATAATTTTACCATTCTTTTTCAATACATAACCTTTCCAGGGAATTAGCTGGTAATCGTCTTTATTCCAGGAATCACCTTCGGATTTTCTTTCTAAAAGAATGGGCTCTTTTTGAGTGTCCAGAAAAAGTTCGGCTTTATTTCCGTCAAAAATTACGTATGCCACTGTCGAATATGTTTTTCCGTCTTCGGCATGGGATAACTTTGTACCTGTTTCAAAAAGACGTACACATTCTTTTTTAAGGCTTGACCAGATATAACCCGCAGAACCTTTACAACCATGAGCATCTGAATCTCCGCCAACCATTACTGCTGGTTTCGATTCTTGTTGTTTTGGGGCTTTATTTTCTTCTGAAACTTTTTTAGCACAAGAAAATGAAGTACCAATAATGAGCGAAAGTAAAAATATCTTTTTCATATATCCTATAATTTAGGTTGCAAAAAATAGGATTATACTTCCTTATTTTTGATACAACCAGGTTTGAATTACTTCAAAAGTAACACTTTCATCATCAGCAACAAAGTATTTTAACAAGACTTCTCCCCATAATTCACCATTACTATAATCTGCAATGATCCATCTGTGGTTTAAAATCTTAGCTTTATTGATTATAAATTTATTTGGACCTATTTTATCTTGTCCTGTATAAGGATTCCCATTTGGGTTTGCGTTTAGGTCTAATAATTTTTCTGTAACAACCGGAATTAGTTTTTCGTATAAAATCACTTTTCCACCAGATGCACTATTATCAAAATAGTTTTGCGCATTTTCATTATGTTCTAAAGAAAAATAATCTGATTCAGCTAATTTTGTTGTTACTGTATTGATGCTGTCTCTTAGCTTCTTAGTCGTTTTATCATATCGCTCTTCTCCAAATTTTACTTCTCTGCTGTAAAACATATAAGTAAAAACATTCATAAGTATCGCAAGGATAAAAAGATAAAGCATTAAGGATTTTTTCATTTTGTGGTATAATTAAATTGTAATTTCTAAATTATCATAAGCCAGAAAAACGTTTTCAGGCAATTGTTTTTGTACTTCTTCATGAAAGCCCAAAACGTGGCTGATATGCGTTAAATAAGCGACTTCAGGTTTTACTAAATTTATAAAATCCAACGCTTCCTGTAAATTAAAGTGTGTATCGTGTGATTCTACCCTTAAAGCATTTACCACTAAAACCTTAAGGTTTTTTAGTTTTTCGATTTCGACTTCATCAATTGTCTTAACATCGGTTAGATAAGCAAAATCATCTATACGATAACCAAAAACCTGTAAGTCGCCATGCATGACATTTACCGGAATGGCAGTTTTATCACCAACGGCAAAGGATTGGTTATTGACTACTTCGATTGTTTTAACGCTCGGCGCTCCCGGATATTTGTTTACGGTTTCGAAAACATAATCAAAACGGCGTTTTAGATTATCAATAACACGTTTATGTGCATAAACGGGTATTTCGCCTTGTCTGAAATTAAACGGACGAATGTCGTCTAAACCGGCAGTATGATCTGCATGTTCGTGTGTAAATAAAATGGCATCGAGATGTCTGCAGCCACAGGAAAGCATTTGCTGCCTGAAATCAGGACCGCAATCGATAACATAAGAATGCTCGCCCCAGGTAATCCAGATGGATACGCGGAGCCTTTTGTCCTTAGCATCAGTGCTTTTACAAACGGGATGATCGACTCCGATTATCGGAATGCCTTGAGAAGTACCAGTACCTAAAAAATAGACCTTCAATTGAACTTAATTTTTTTACAAAAATAGGATTATTTCTCTTTCATTAGAAGCCTAATTTGCTAACTTTGTAACAAATCTATTTAAAATAAAATGGGTACAGAAATAAAACTCAAAGGTGACAAGGTCATCGAACAGATTCCTTCCATAAAAGACAAAGCGTTACGCATTAATTTAAACGAGAATATTTACGGAACATTTGCTGAAATTGGCGCTGGACAAGAAACGGTTAGGCATTTTTTCAGGTCCGGAGGTTCATCGGGAACAATTGCAAAAGCAATGTCTGCCTATGACAAAGATTTCAGTGACGCCGTTTATGGAATTGAAAGAGATGGCCGCTACGTAACCGAAGAGCGATTAAAAAAAATGCTTACTCTTGAAGGACAGATTATCGAAGAGCGCCTAAGCAGAGAAAAACATCCTACAAAACTTTTTTTTAGTTACGCCAATACTGTTGCTACAATAGATTTTGCAAAACAATTTAAAGGACATGGCTGGGTTGGAATCCGATACCAAATTGAACCTGATGAAGCTTATAACGAAATTATCCTGCACATTCGTTTTAAAGAAACTGATGCCCGACTACAACAAGAAACACTTGGGATTTTAGGTGTAAACTTAATTTACGGTGCTTTTTACAAATACAACGATCCAAAACGATTACTTCGTTATTTATACGATCACTTAGATAAAGACCAGCTCGAAATTGATACCATTAACTTCTCAGGACCTCGTTTTGCTGATGTTGATAATCGATTGATGAGTTTGCAATTGGTTAAAAACGGAATGACCGATGCCGTAATGTTTAATCCTGAAGGAAAAAACGTTTTGCCGGCTGCTATTTTATACAAAAAGAACCTTCTTGCTTTTAGAGGAAGTTTTCGCCCGGTTACGAATGTAAACCTTGATATGTACGAGAAATCCCTAAAGATGTTTCTCGAAGAAAATAAGGTTGAAAAAGACAATACATTAGTCGTTTTTGAAATCACACTTTCGAATTTGCGATCTGATGGTGAAATCGACGAGCGCGATTTTATGGACAGAGCAGAATTACTTTGTTCGTTAGGTCAAACTGTAATGATCTCCAATTTCCAGGAATATTATAAAGTGGTTGAATATTTTGCTAATTATACCAAAGCAAGAATGGGATTAGCAATGGGTGTAAACAACTTAGTAGATATTTTTGACGAGAAATATTACCGTCATTTAAGTGGTGGAATCCTTGAAGCTTTCGGAAAATTATTCTATCGTGATATGAAGGTATTCTTATACCCAATGTTAGGCGACAATGGAGAAATTATTACTTCTGAAAACTTAAAAGTACATCCTAGAATGAAGGAATTATATAAATTCTTTAAATTCAACGGAAAAGTAGTTGATATTGTAGATTACAATCCAGATATATTAAATGTATTCTCACGTGAAGTATTAAAAATGATCAGCCAGGGAAAAACGGGCTGGGAACCAATGCTTCCGTCAGGAGTTGCCGAAATTATAAAAGAGCATCACCTTTTTGGATATCATCCTCAGAAGGAGCTGGAACAAAATGCTTAAAAAAATCCCCGGAAAGAAAGTTTTCTTTTTGGGGATTTTTTTTTAGTTTTCAGTCTCAGTTAAGGTTTTCAGTTACTCCCAGAGTGATTTCTCATTATTCGAAATGGCAAAATACTCATACAGTGAAAACCTGAAACCTGAAACAAAATAAACCTGAAACAAAAAAGACTATTTCAAAATCTGTGCTGCGTGTTCTTTAGTTTTAACTTGTGAGATAACCTCATCGATAATTCCGTTTTCATCTATTACAAAAGTTGTTCTGTGAATTCCGTCGTATTCTTTTCCCATGAATTTCTTTGGTCCCCAAACGCCAAATGCGTTGATTACAGATTTATCTTCATCGGCTAATAAAGGAAAAGGAAATTCGTATTTGTCTTTAAATTTTGCCTGCGCTTTCTGACTGTCGGCACTTACTCCCAATAATTCGTAATTATTGGCTTTAAAACGCTCAAAATTATCTCTTAAATCACAAGCCTCGGCAGTACAGCCCGGTGTACTTGCTTTTGGGTAAAAGAATACGACTAATTTTTTTCCGGCGTAATCTGCTAATTTATGTGTTTTTCCGTCCTGATCTGTTCCTGAAAAATTTGGTGCTTTGTCACCGGCTTTTAATGTTGTCATATTTTTTATTTTAGATTTTTTATTTTAGATTTCTGATTTTAGAATGTCTAGCAAAGATTATAGAAAAAAGATTATAGAGCAAAGACTTAGATTCAAAACTCATAATTTATAATTCATAATTTTTAACTCATAACTTTTTTGCCCCAGATTGTAGTGAAAACCCCGGAATTGTGAAAGTTTAAATTTTTTGCATTAAGAAAGCGACTGGAAGAAGCTCTTGTTAATGCTTAAAAATGTTACTTTGACAATGAGGAGTTGTAACGGAAAGCTGGATTAGGCACATCATGAAATTTATGCTATTTTTACATCAATAAAAATACGGAAATGAATAAAGAAGCCCGCGTACAATTTGTTATAAATACGTTAAAAGAACTCTACCCTACTATACCTGTACCCTTGGATCATAAGGATCCGTATACCTTATTAATTGCTGTTTTACTTTCGGCGCAATGTACAGATGTACGTGTGAACCAGATTACGCCTATTCTTTTTGCGAAGGCTGATAATCCGTATGATATGATTAAAATGTCTTTAGAAGAAATCAAAGAAATTATTCGACCTTGTGGTTTATCACCTATGAAATCGAAAGGTATTCATGGTTTGTCGCATATTTTGATTGACAAATACGACGGGGAGGTACCACAGAGTTTTGAAGCTCTTGAATCTTTGCCTGCTGTTGGTCATAAAACGGCAAGTGTGGTGATGTCACAAGCTTTTGGTGTTCCGGCTTTTCCGGTTGATACGCATATTCACAGGCTTATGTTAAGATGGAATCTTTCGAACGGAAAAAATGTGGTGCAGACAGAAAAAGATGCTAAAAGGCTTTTTCCAAGAGAATTATGGAATGATCTTCATCTTCAGATTATTTGGTATGGTCGTGAATATTCTCCTGCAAGAGGCTGGGATTTAGAAAAGGATATTATTACCAGAACTATTGGTAAAAAATCATTGATAGAAGAAGCTACTAAAAAGAAAGTTTAGTAGCTTCTCTCTATTTTTATACATTTTACATACTGCCTTTTAGCGAATTATATTCGTTTGTCATATTAAGCGATCTGTATATCCCTAAAAGTGATTTCATTGCACTTTCATTTTTAGGTTCAATGGTTAGTGCTTTTTTAAGATATGGAATTGCGCTTTTTATAACTTCGTCTTTTTTAGCATCGAGTATATCATATTCCTGCATTTCTTTGGTACTGTTTCCTAATGCTGCCATTTGATCTACTATTTGCTTTTTCTCCTGTATTTTTACATACACAAGATTGATGTAGCAGTCCATACATTTTTCATTGGTCTGTAATCCCTCTTCATAATATTTCTCAGCATTACAGAAATCATTTCTCTCTAAATAAGAATATCCTAATGAAGTTAAAATTTCTTCTTTTTTAGAAGGCGGAAACACATTTCGAGGTTTTTCATAAAGGCCTTCTCTAACACTTAGTTCTCTGGCACTCATAGACGCGAAAGCTTCTTCTTCTTTCGTTTTTTTGTTTGTAGCATAAAAAATCATTCCTTTTCCGGTATAATTTATTTTTTTAAGCTCTTCAAAATATTTGATTGAAGTAGTATAATCTTTAGCTGTTAAAGATGATGTTGCAGCGTTGTATAAGTTTAATGTGTCTTTTTTATCAAACAGGTATACTTCATAACTTTTATCTGCACTTTCTTTAAATTTGCCTTCTTTATAATCTTTATAAGCTCCATCTACAAGTTTAGATTTCATTTCTTTTAAAGCTGAACTTGCCTTGAAAGCATACCTGTAATTTCGGGACTCATTTTCGTATAAAAGAACATCCTGATAGGCACTGGAAGCTATAGTAAAGTTTGCTGCAGCATCTATATTTTTGGTTGCTAATTCTTTGTGTACATTTCCTTTTGTAAAAAAATAGTCGGTTTTTACCTCATCAGGAGCATTTATAATAAGATATTCTATTTTTTTTAAAATAGCTGCTGCTTCCTGAAGTTTCCCTTTAGAATAGTTGGTTTGGGCTTCTTTAAGTTCTTCTTTTTGAGCAAATGCGCTAACATTTACCAAAATCAAGAAGATTAAAATTTTAAGGTTTTTCATTTTGGTTACGTTTTGGTTGTTAAATAAATCTTATGGTTATTTTTATGAGCTGGATTTATCGGGAAGATTCAAGCTAATTTTACTTAGATCATTTTTAACGAAATGGCTCTGGTATTTTTTATTCTTAAGAAGATTATAACAAACAAAACACAGTTGGGTAATTTTTCTCCATAAATTATCTAGTTATTTGATTAAACATTATTTTTAATTACTTATTGAAAGGTTTTTAATACATAAATCTCCTCGTTTAATGAAATTCATTGAACAAATAATTAGTTTTTAACCAAAATAGAACTAATTATTGAATAAATAAACAAAAACAGATTAAAATATAAAATTTTAACAGGATGAGTATAAAAATTACTACTAAAACACCCATTTTAGTGGATAAAAATAAATCAATAATTACAAATTTTAAAGCGACTGGAAAAAAATATTTGAGATAATTACATAAAAAAACTCACTAGTTGTATTTGCATACAAATAGTGAGCTTTTTAAACCAAAACGACCATTTGGTTTTCTTTCGAAATAAACATCCGACAAATAATAGTGGGCTGTTTAATTAGCTATAATTTCAAAACTTTTATCTTCAATTTTCACAACTGTTAATGCTTGTGAATAATTAAGTAAAAAAGAAACAACTTCTTTTTTAGGTTTTAAATCTTTAGAAGCTAATGCTTTTTTAGAGTAAATTTTCGCCATACTATCAAAATGTTTTATAATAGTATAACGGGCAAATCTTCAAAATAGTATTAGTTGGTTAAAATAATTTGATGTTTATCAATTATTTTTCTTAAATTCATTAGAGCATAGCGCATTCTGCCTAATGCGGTATTGATACTTACACCGGTAAGTTCAGAAATTTCTTTAAAACTCATATCCTGATACATACGCATTACCAAAACCTCTTTTTGATCATCTGGAAGTTCTTCGATTATCTTTTTTAAATCGACTTCTACCTGATCAAAAATCATTTTATTTTCTATGGTCAGGGAATCATCAGACATGACAGAAAAAATCGAAAACTCCTCGGTTTCTCTGTACATTGGCATTTTTTTGGTTTTACGAAAGTGATCCACAATCAAGTTGTGGGAAATACGCATTACCCAAGGCAAGAATTTACCTTCTTCGTTATATGAATTACTTTTAAGTGTTTTGATTACTTTAATAAAAGTATCTTGAAAAATATCGTTTGAAATATCTCTATCAGCAATCTTAGAATATATAAATCCATATATCTTAGACTCGTGTCTCTTTATTAATGTTGCAAGTGCACCTTCGTTGCCTTCAACATAATTTTTCACTAATAGAGCGTCTGGAATATGCAGATCAGCCATAATACTACTTTTTTTAGTTCTGTTTTAAAATTGGAGTAATTTTATTAAAAAAGTAGTTTTATTGTATAGGCGTATCTTTATGAGTTATGTTAATAATGTGACCAAATTTAACAAATATTTCTTTTAAAAAGCAAATAAAAAGAACAATAATTAACAATAAATTGTTAATTATTGCAGAAGAAACTTAATTTTAGTCTCAAATTGCTTTAAAAACGGGCAAAACAAGAGTTGAATTTAACAAAAAAAATCAGATATAAATAGCTCATTACTAAACAATTAATAGATCTATATCTGATTTAAATATATTTTTTTTACGGTATTATTTTTTATTGATAAACACGTACATAATCGACATAAAACTTTTGAGGAAGTACTTTATCATCGACTTCAGGGCCTCCAAAATTTCCCCCTATGGCCAAATTTAGGATAATATAGAAGGGTTTATCAAAGGGCCAGGTGTCTTCGTTTTTAACCTCAGGATTAAAGGTATAAACCAATGTTTTGTCTACAAAAAAATTCATTTTTTCTTTGGTCCATTCAATCGCAAAAACATGATAGCCTTCTTCAATATCCGGAAATGCGGTTCTTTTTGTATTAATTGTATTTCCGTGACTGTCTTGTGTGTGCAAAGTGGTATAAACCATATGTGGATCTCTCCCAATGTATTCCAGAATATCAATTTCGCCTGTCTTAGGCCATTTTACTTCGTCAATATTGGCACCCAACATCCAGAATGCCGGCCATAAACCATGACCAACAGGCAATTTTGCTCTTGCTTCTATTCGTCCGTATTTAAATTCTTTTTTTCCTTTAGTGGTGATTTTTGTAGAGGTATATTTGTTTCCTTCTTTTCTGGCTTCGATAACTAAATTACCCTCTTTAATTTCATGGTTAGTTTTAGTATAAATCTGCCTTTCGTTATTTCCATAACCGCATAAATCAGGACAACCATCTCCAAGCTCAAAATTCCAGGCTTTTTCATTGATCTCTTTTTTATTGAAATCTTCTTCCCAAACAAGTTTTCGTTTTATTTCCTGTGCATAACAAAAACCGGAGATCATTATAAGTACAATTATTTTTTTCATTGTCTCTTTTTAAAATTACAAAAAATAAGAAGGCCAGCCTTGACTGACCTTCACATTCATTCTTACTAATTAATTTATAATCTATTGATATACTCTTACGTAATCAATCTCCATCGAAGATTGTGTAAAAGCAGGATCAATATTACCGCCCAGATTACCTCCCATTGCCACATTTAGAATTAAGAAAAAGTCGCTGTTAAAAGGTAAAGAACCCTCATTGGGAACTGAGTGAATTAACTGGTCATCTACAAAAGTTTGTACGGATGCCGGACTCCAAACTGTTTTATAAACATGAAATTCTGTTGAAACATTTGGTATTGTCTTAGAACCTGAAACACCACTTCCGCCTGAATGACCCGGATAATGCAGTGTACTCAAAATAACATTTTGATTGTTACCTACATGTTCCATAATATCAATTTCGCCACATGCCGGCCAGGGTTTAGTAGCATAATTTTGTCCAAGCATCCAGATTGCCGGCCATGTTCCTGCACCAATTGGAAGTTTAGCCTTAATCTCGATTTTACCATAGGTAAAACTAAATTTGCCATCTGTTTTTAATCGGGACGAAGAATAATCTGCTCCTCCTGAAGCTTCTTTTTTAGCTGTAATTTTCAGACTTCCGCCTTGTACGATTACGTTTGTCGCTGAGTTGGTATAATTTTGTTTTTCATTATTACCCCAGCCATTATCTCCTTTACCTAAATCATAATTCCATTTTGTGGCATCAGGAGCTCCGTCTGTATTAAACTCATCTGACCAAACCAGCTTTTTATAATCTGCCGCTGGCGCCTGAGTAGGCTTTGTAGTCGTAAATATGTGATACCATGCTAATGCCGGGTTACCGCCCATAACAGCTCTAACAACCATTCTGTTTGCCGTAAGAGATAATATTTCATAGGAACTCTGACCTATATAATAGCCCATAAATCCATTATCAGAAAAATTCATGGTCGTTCCTCTACTCTGTTTCGCATGATCCGGATTACCCATTACAACAGATTCTGAAGGACTTAATAATACTGTTTTTTTACTTCCTGTATTGTACGTTAAACATGCATCATCCGGTGAACTGCCTCCTGCAACGCTTGCAAAAGAAGCATTAAAGAATGTTGATCCGCCATTATCTAATTCATATTTTAATTGTCCTGCTTCAAGAGAGAAAGTCAGAACATTGTTGTATAAACAGCTGCTTGCAGGTGATGCTGCTTTCTCAAAAGCACCAGCTGAATAGTAATTTGGAAAATAATTTTTAGTGGCATCGCCGTCATTCTGACCCACACCCAAATGTCCTGGTTCAGAAGCTGACCAATACCATTTTTTAGAAGTTCCGTCTGTTAAGAAATTAACTGCTTCATCATCACTAAAATTACTTAATACTGTAACGTCAACAGTGGTATTAGTAGCTACACCACCTCTTCCTGAAGCTATTACGGTTACTGTATAGGTATTTAAGCCTGTTTTGGTAAAACGTTTTGTAAAAACCCCGCTTGGAGCATTTTCTGTGGTACCGTCGCTAAAAGCATATTTATACGAAATGGTATTATCACCTGTTGCGGTAAATTTTACCATTCCTGATCCGTCTCCGTTAGGAGCAGCAGTAGTTTTACCAACAATTTCAGCGGTAACTTTTATATTTGCCGGGGCTGATAAATCTCCAAAGGAATGATCATCATTTTGACAGCTTATTGCCAGTAAAAATGCAAAAAGCAGTACGAAATATTTATTGTATTTTTTCATTTTGTTCTTTTTTATAAAATGTAAATTCATTTTAATCTATTGACAGTTTCAATTTCTATTTATGAAAATAAACGTTGTCAATATATATAGTATGCGATCCGCTTGGATTTCCTGAGAAAATAAGTTGTGCAATATGTCCACGAGTTGTTAATCCGGTAAATTCAGTTAAGGGTATATCAAGACTAACCCAGGTTCCTTTTGTGGGAGCGGTAAATTTAACTTCATGTTCTTTATCGTCTCCGCCTCCATTATAAACGCCATTTGGTCCAAAATCTACTAATTTTATTCTGAATTCAGTAAAATCAGCTGACCAAACGTCTACGTGAAAATGTGTCATGGCAGATGCATCAATTGTTGCTGTTGGTTCGATACCCACGAAGTTTAAATCTGAGTATTTTTTTACTGCATTTCCTGCCACAGCAGTTTCTTCTAGTGTTGCTGCAGACCAATCTGTACGCCAGGTAGCTACAGGCACGTTTGTATAAGCATCGCTAAACATAGAAATAACATCTGTTGCTGCTTTAGTTGGTGTTGGTGCTGCGGTACTTAATGCTTCTCCATTTTTATAAAAATAAATATTATCTATAAATATGTTTTTACCTGCCGGAGTTCCAACCAATTTCAATTGAAAAATATCTGCTACTGTAAATCCATCCTGACTTGTAAATGCAGAAATCGGAATATCAATACTGGTCCATTGGTTTGCTATCAAGTCTTTTGAAACGGCTCTTTCTCCATTTATTTTCGTACTACTGATTAAGAAGATATCTAATTTTGGCAAATCTGCTGTCCACACATCAAGGTGAATGTAATCCATAGCGGTAACATTTGCCGTTACGCCATCTGCAAAGGCAATTCCTTCATAATTCAAGTTTGTATAATTCAGCATTTTGTCGCCATTAAGATCAAACTCTGAATATCCTGTTGATTGTCCCCAATTCGGGAAAAAGACTGTTCCTGCAAGATTGGTATATTTTGAACTGTAAACCGAAATAACATTTCCTGCCGGTCTGTTAGGAGGCGTTGGAGCCGAAGCTGTTGGGTTAAGCACTAATTTTGCGGTAACCTGTTCTGTGTATTCTGTTGTTTTTATAGCAGCACTTTTAGAAACTACACGCACCGTATAAACTCCAGCTTCTTTATAAGTATAAGAAACTGATTCGCCATCGTTTACAGAAACAGGTTCCGGTTTTCCTGCTTCACCAAAATAAACATCGTAAAACAAAGCAAAATCTGCCGTTGCTTTTACCGTTATTTTTTTAGAAATGGTAATATCATTTGTAATCACAACTTTTAAATTTTCCGGTGCCCTGAACGAAACGACAACTTCTTTTGTTATTTCGGTTGTTTTTCCGGTAATTCCCATTGCGGTAATTTTAGACTTGTAAACTCCTTCTTTATAAGTATGTGTTACATTAGCACCTGTCGAAAAATAACTAGATTCAGGGGTTCCGTCTCCATAATTGACTTTGAATTGCGTAACACCCTCTCCTGTAGGTATAAATGTAACTTTACCTGAATTATCCTGGGTTACAGTGGTCAGTGCAGCTATATTTGCCGGTTCGCTCAAACCATCCAAATTAACGTTGCTGTCATCGCTTGAACACCCCATAAATAGGGTTAAAACGAAAAGACTTATAATAAAATGTATTTTTTTCATGATCGTATTTTTTTAATATCCAGGGTTTTGTTGCCAGTTTCCGTTTGCAAATTGAATCTCTTCAATTGGTAATGGAAATAATTCGTTTTTATTTGCCTTAAATCCCGGAATTTTTCCAGCTGCTTTTCCAGTTCTTACTAAATCGAAGAAACGATGTCCTTCTCCAAAAAGTTCGACTCTTCTTTCGGCTAAAATAAAGTCAGTCAAAGCGGCTCCCGTAACTGATATGTCGTGGTTATTATCTCCAAAAGCACGTCTTCTTACCTGATTCAGGTATGTTTTTGCTTTTGTATCATCTATAGCTCCGCGGTTGTAAGCTTCTGCTGCCATCAATAACACATCAGCATAACGTATCGCTCTGTAATTATTAGGATTTGTCAGGTTTAAATCTCCCTGAGCTTCAGCACTTCTTTTTCTTGGCAGGTATTTTCTATTAAAGTAACCGGTATCTTCATTCCCTTTTCCATAACTTACTCCGGCGTTTGAAGCTGCCCACGCTGCGATATCAAGTATAGCAACATCTTTACGCTTATCTCCTGTTTCAAAAGCATCAGCACTTTCTTTGGTTGGAATATTAAAACTAAATCCGGAAGAAAAAAGTGGTCCTGTATAATTTCTGATTCCGCTAAAACCAACAGCTACGTTCCCTTCGCTACATTGCAAACAGGTAAAACCAGCTCCTTCAACATCTGTATATTGTACTTCAAAAACAGATTCCGGTCCGTTTTCTCCAGCCATTTCAAACATGGCATCATAATCTGATTGTAATGTATATTTTCCGGAATTTATTACTGCATCAAATGCAGATGCTGCTTGTACAAATTTACCTTCATACAGATATGCTTTGCCTAGTAAGGCCTGAGCAGCTCCTTTTGTAACTCTTCCTTTTTGAGATGCTGTTGGAGATAAATTAGCCGACGCAAAAATCAAATCAGCTTCGATAGAAGCATAAACTTCCTGAACTGATGAACGCGGTACTGTTTTTTCGTCTCCAACTTTAAATCTTGCATCTCCTTTCATCGGGATTCCACCAAACCATTTCACTAACTCAAATTGGTAATATGCTCTTAGAAAACGTGTTTCTGCAAGTAGTTGGGTCTTTCCTTCAAAATCTGTTTTATCCTTAAATTCAAGAATATAATTGGCTCTTTGTACTCCTGCAAACATCCAGTTCCAGATATCTCTTAAATTACTGTTTACCGGTGTATGAATCATATCGTCTACTTGTTGCCAGCCAATTACGTCTGTAGGGCTTTCTCCTCCAGCCAATGTATTATCTGAGGCAATTTCGCCTAATAAAGCATTTGCATAAGTAGATTGCAGCAAATCATAAGCGGCAACTAATGCCTCATCATAATCTGATTTTGAATTAAAATAGTTTTCAGAATCTATCGAATATTCTGGTTTTGGGCTCACAAAGTCATCTGAACAAGAAATTATTGTCGAGAAGAGTGCCAGCATTATAATGGTTGTAAATAAATATTTTTTCATTTTAATAGCAATTAAAAATTAATGTTTAAACCTAACAGATAGGTTCTTGGCACAGGATAAAAACCGTAATCAATTCCGGCACCAATTGGCGATTGAGAAACCCCATCCTGATTTGTTGGTCCAAATGAAGCGCCCGGGTCAAAACCTTTGTATTTGGTAAAAGTGTATAGATTATTTACTCCGGTATAAAGTCTTAGTTTTGTAATTCCGGCTTTTTGAGTCACTTTAGGATTAATGGTATATCCTAATTGTATGTTCTGAATTCTAAAGTACGATGCATCTTCAACATAATAATCTGACAAAACATTATTTGCTGTTGCTCCGGTAGTTACTCTTGGTACAGAGTTACTTGTTCCTTCTCCTGTCCATCTGTCTAAAACATAATCAAGGCGGTTGGCATCAGAAAGTACTCTTTCGTAATTACGCACCATATCATTGCCTATCGATGCAAATGTATATACAGCAAAATCAAGGTTTTTATAATTTAATTGCAAATTGAATCCCATTGTAGCATCGGCAATCGGGTCACCAATATTTGTTCTGTCTTTGGTATCAATTACGCCATCGCCGTTTACATCTACATAACGAATATCTCCCGGCGAAGCATTTGCACCTAAAGCTAATTGCGAAGGATGTGCATTCACTTCTGCCTGATTCTGGAAAATTCCGTCTGTTTTGTATCCATAGAAATATCCAATTGGTTTTCCGGCTTCCATACGCGCTGCTGCAGGCTGTCCTACCCCAAAAGAACCCTGTTCTATAAATCCGGTTCCGTTATTCACTTCCAATACTTCATTTTTAAGGAAGGTCACGTTATAACCAACAGTAAATGAAAATGAATCTGATAATTTCTCTTTATAATCTATAGCAAATTCTAATCCTGAATTTCTAACCGTACCTGCGTTCATTGTTGGAGCACTCGCACCCGGAGCACCAATTCCTACAATTCCTGAAACCGGAATATTTGGTATCAATAAATCTTTTCTGGTATCGATAAAATAATCAGCAACTACAGAAACTTTATCATTGAAAAGTCTTAAATCTAAACCAACGTCAAACTTTTTAGCTTCTTCCCATTTCAAATCCGGATTGGGTATTTGTCCTGTTGCAGCTCCGTTTACTAAAATACCGTCAAACACATAAGTTGCTTCACCATTTAGAATACTCAAAAATCCATTATTTGGGATTTGATCATTTCCTAAAGTTCCGTAACTCGCTCTGAATTTTAAAAAGTTAACTGTTTTTGATGTTCCAAAGAAACCTTCATCAGATACTACCCATCCTGCTGTAAAAGATGGAAAATATCCCACTTTAAAGCCCGGACCAAATTTTGTCGAAGAATCACGTCTGATCATTGCTGAAAAAAGATATTTTCCTTTATAATCGTATTGTGCTCTTCCAAAATAAGAAATTCTTCTTTGATCATACACATAACCTCCCGTATTTAAAGCACTTGGCAATCCTTTTGTTAAAGAAATATCTGCAAATTCCCATGAATTATTTGGTACATCATAACCTGTTGCAACAGCTGAATTTCCCCATTGTTTATAAATGGTGTTTCCTAATGTTGCTGTAATATTATGATTTTCTGCAATTTTTGTATTATAAGTTCCGTAAATATCAAATGAATAATCGTTATCGTTTACTGTTCTTTGGGTTACTGAACTTCTTTGTACATCAAACACTTTTCCTCCGTAACTTATCTGCGGGCCAAATATTTTACTTTCGCTGTTTGCTGTATTAAAACCTATTGAACTTGATAATGTAAATCCTTTGAAAATTTTATAGTCTAAACCAAAATTTCCGTTTAGCTTTTTATAATTATAGTCATTATAAGTATTGTCAATTTGTGCCAGCGGATTTATAATTTCTGTTCCCAATCCTGTTGTACTTGGTACAAGAGTAAAATTGCCATTTGCATCATGCGTATTAAAAGTTGCCGGTACATTTAAGGCATTAAACAATACAGATCCTAATCCGTTTTCGTTAATTGTTTTTCTGTCAAAATACGTATAGATTACATTTGTTTTCAGTTTGAATTTATCGCTTAAATCAGCTCCTAATCCTATTCTGGCAGTATTTCTTAAGTAACCGGATTTGTCACCGCCTACAATACCTTCCTGATCCAGATGAGAACCACTGATAGAATATGTAATTTTATCAGATCCTCCAGAAATTGTCAAATCACTGTTTAATAAAGGTACGCCTGTACCTAAAACTTCTTTTTGCCAGTCTGTTCCTTTTCCTAAACCGCTTACATTTGGGTAAGGAAGTGCTTTGCCTCCATTAGCATAACTTTCATTTAGTAATAAAGCATATTCAGTAGCGTTTAGAATTGGTAATTTTCTTGAAGCTTCCTGAAATCCGGTATAACTATTAAAGGAGATTTTTGTTTTTGAATTTTTCTTCCCCATTTTGGTCGTAATCAGGATGATTCCGTTTGCTCCAATAGTTCCATAAATTGCTGCTTGCGCATCTTTTAAAACCGTTACGGTTTCTATATCATTAGGGTTTAAAACATTTAAATCCCCAACATAACCATCAATAATAGTTGTTGGACCATTTTGTCCGTTTGTAGCAATACCACGAATACGAACATCTATAGGTGCGCCCGGAGCTCCGGATTGTGTTGTAACATTTACGCCCGAAATGGTTCCTTGTAATGCCTGTTCTATTCTTGACGGTTTAAGAATATCAAGCGTTTTACTGTCAAGTACAGAAACTGCTCCTGTAACTTCTCTTTTCTTCTGGCTACCATAACCAATGACAACAACTTCATCCAGCGATCTTGTGTCATCACCCATTCTTACGGTGACTTTGGTTCCGGAAACTACAACTTCCTGTGTTTTTAAACCAATGAAACTAAAAACAAGCGTAGTTCCTTTTGGGATTCCTAATAGTTTAAAAGATCCGTCGAAATCTGTTGAGGTTGCTTGCGACGAATTTTTAACTTTTACATTAACACCAGGCAGTGAAATTCCTGATGTGGCATCAAGTACTGTTCCGGTCACATCAAAAGACTGCGAAAACGCATACGATGTAAACAGCATTAATACGGTTAATAATAATTTGGATTTCATAATTAGTTAGTTTTTATTGAAAGATAAATTTATCTTATCCGTTTAGGAAAACGATAAATTTAACCTCAACAAAAAACATACATCATAAAAAAAACCTATATAAATTTAATATATCTTAAAATAGACCCTTATTTGACTATAAAATCAGAATATTAATTTCTTTAACATAAAACCTCCGAAATCACAACAAATCGTTAATGTTGTGGTAATGTATAGTTTTTTAAAGGCATTTTTTGATGTACTATACAGCCAGGATATATTCGACTAAACCGATTTCGTGCTGTAAATCCATTTTTTTACGCAAACGATATCTTTTTATCTCTACGCTTCGAACTGAGATATTAAATAAAGGAGCAATCTCTTTTGAAGAAAGATTCAATCGCAAATAAGCGCAAAGACGTAAATCGTTTGGCGTAAGTAACGGATGAAGCTGTTTTATTCTTTTAAGAAAGTCTTTGTCTGCATTGTCAAAAGCTGCTTTAAAAACATTCCAGGAATCTTCTTCCGTAATGTTTTTATTTATAGTGCTTATAACAGATTTTATATTAGTGCTGTCATTTTGATTGGTCTTTTTTAAATCTTCTTTTATAAAAGCCAAAAGCTCATTTTTGCTGTTTAAACTCATTGTAGAAACTGCGAGTTCGCGATTTTTATTATCTACATCCTGAGAAAGCTGTTCGTTACGAAGTTTCATAAGTTGCTGCTCGTTCTCCAGTTCCTTAATCTCGAGCAAAAGATTATTTTCTTCTATTAATTTCTCTTTTTGCTTGTGGTAATAATTGAGATAGGCTTTATTTACAAAATAGACGAGAACCAACATTAAAAGAAAATAAATAAACCACGCCAGATTGGTTAAATACCACGGCTTTAATACAACAAAGGTGTAAGTTGCTGTATTTTGTAAAATTGTATTGGCGTATTTTGCCCTTACTTTAAAGGTGTATTTTCCGGGCGAAAGGTTTTTAAAATTAACGGTTGCCTTTGTACTCCATTCGCTCCAATCGTTTTGGAAACCTTCTAATAAATACTGATATTCTGAATTGATATATTTATTGTATTCCGGAACGGTATAGTTTAAGGTAATATTATTTTCTGATGATTTAAATTCTCCTTCGTTCTGAATTGCAACATTCTTCAGGGTTTCATTTTGTTTGTTTATGGTAATATCCGAAATAAAAACCGTGTAGTTCTTAAAACTTAAATCGTCAATATTCAACGTATAATAACCATCTGTGGTTCCTATTAAATAAGTAGATTTTGAAATTTGAGTAATATTCTCGAAACCTAACATCGAATTGGTCAAAGAGGACGGAATAGGGATTACATTTTGTTTTAACTGATTGCTTAATTTACTCGCAGAGAAATAGTGAATGTAATTTTTAGAAAATAACCAGATTTTATTCGAGTTATCAACGATTAATTTACCTGATGTATATTCATCTTTTTCAAAAATAGAGCTCAATAAAGCATCTTTTTCAAAAATTTTGGTGTTTTGGTTTAATTTAAAAATCCCTCCTTTATAAGCATAATAAATTTGATTATTGAATTTGGTTAAACTAGCATTTTTTCCTTTTTGAGGAGATTTATAAGTGTAGAATCCTTTTGTCTTTGATAAAGTTTTGTCTAATTTCAGCCTGAAAATCCCTTTATATTCATGGCTTACATAAACATCAAGATTATTTGTGATTTCAAAATATCGGGACGAATAATCAAAACCCTGAATTTTATTTTTGAAACCCCATTGATTGTTTACTTTTTCTAAAACCGAAATTCCGTAATAATTTCCCTGAAGCAATTGATTTCCAGCATTGGGAACTGCTTCGAATTTCCAGGTTCCGGAGGCTGAGAATATGTTTCGTGCCGACTCATTATTGATGATAAAAGTTCCGGAGTCATGGCCGCAAAAAAGCGTGTTATCATATACAAAAAGCGACCAAACCTGCCCTTTTGTGCCGTTTATAAATTTAAACTCTGCATTACTTTGCATTTTTTTACAAAACAGGCCCTGATTTGTTCCCACATATAACAAACCATTAAAAGTTGCCGAGGCATAAACAGTCCCTAAAACTCCTGTATCATCTGTAAAGCTATGCACAGGCGAATTGATATTAATACAATTGATTCCGTTATCAAGACCTGCCCATAAATTCTGGTCTTTATCTTCAAAAAGCGACAAAGCTGTATTATTGCTTAATCCTTTATTTTGAGAAATATGGTACTTTAATTTTCCTTTATCCGATAAAACAAAAATTCCGTTCGAAACTGTTCCCAAAGCAAAACTTCCGTCCTGCAAAAGCTGGCTGCTGTAAACAAAACTCGATTTTAACTCATCATCAACATCTGTAGCAAAACGCGTGAGATTAGTACCGGACAACTTATATATTCCGTCTAATTGTGTCTGGACCAGCAAACCGTCTTCTGTACTAAAGACATTTGCAATCGTAAACTTTTTAAGAACAGGATTATCAGAAACCAACTTGGCTTTACCGCTTTCGATTTCAAAAAGTCCGCCTTTTATCGTCTGAAAATAGATCGCATTTTTATGTGCGAAAGATTTAACAACACCATTTTTAGGCGCAATGATTTTAAATTTTCCCGTTTTGGTATCATAAATATAAATTCGGTTCAGGGATTGAAATAAAATCCATTGGTCGTATTTCAGAATGTTCCAAAATTGTTCATCGTCCAAAATTTTATCCTTAATGGTGTCACTTAGAGAAGTATATTTTAATTTACCATTTGCCTGTCTGGTCCAGAAACCAAAATTCATATAACAGCCTGTATAAATTTTATTACCAATTACTTTTACAGATCGCATAATAGTTTCATTAGGCGTAGGATATAATTGCCAGCTTGTACCATTATATTCTAAGAGACCATCATTATTTGCAAAATATAAATAATTCTGATCGTCCTGAGAGATCATCCAACTCTGATTTCCGGCACCATAAACAACAGATGAATATTTGACAATTGGCGGAAACTCCTGTGAAAAAAGGAGGAAACTTATCAAAGAAAGCAGTAAGGAAAATTTAGTTTTCAAATTGAGCCGTGATATTAATTTAATGTAAAAACAGTCCTAAAATAGTGTTTTTTCTGCCACAGATTAAAATGATTTTTTTTCGCCACGAATTTCACGAATTTCCTTTATTTTTTTTGTCGATTATTTCGTCAAATTAATTTGTGCTAATTCGTAAAATTCGTGGCAAAAAAGATTTGAAGAATGAATCCTTTTAATGTGTGAAATCTGTGGCAAAAAAGAACTGGAGCAAATTTGAGTAATCTGTAACATGGAAATTAGTTAAAATTTGGAACAATCTCGTTAACAAAATTCAGTTCAAAATTGATTACTTTTGTAAAAATTGACTTTTTTTATGAAAATTGATCTTTCTACACTAGACCCAAAACATAATATTATAATTAAAGGAGCGCAGGTACATAATTTAAAAAATGTAGATGTCGCTATTCCCAGAAATAAACTTGTTGTTATCACAGGTCTTTCAGGATCAGGTAAATCCAGTTTAGCTTTCGATACTTTGTATGCCGAAGGACAACGTCGTTATGTAGAGAGTTTATCCTCATATGCACGTCAGTTTTTAGGGCGTTTAGACAAGCCAAAAGTCGAATACATTAAGGGTATTGCTCCGGCAATTGCTATTGAGCAAAAAGTAAATACTACAAATGCGCGTTCGACGGTAGGAACTTCGACTGAAATATACGATTATGTAAAACTTTTGTTCGCCAGGATTGGTCGTACTTATTCGCCAATTTCCGGACAAGAAGTTAAAAAAAATACGGTTACAGATGTTGTTGCTGATGTAAAAAATCTGGAATTAGACAGTAAATGGATGCTTCTTGCCCCTATTCATCTCGAAGAAGGCAGAAAACTTGAAGATAAACTGAAGGTGCTTTTGCAACAAGGTTTTGCCCGTATATTAGTCGAAAACGAAATGGTTCGTTTAGATGAATTTACCCCAACAGAAATTCATAAATTAGATAATAAAGATATCTTACTGATCATTGACAGGATTGTTGTCAAGGACGAAGAAGAATTTTATAATCGTCTGGCTGATGCTGTACAAACAGCCTTTTTTGAAGGAAAAGGAATTTGTTATCTACAGGAACTAAACTCAGATAAAAGATTTACTTATTCGAATAATTTTGAACTTGACGGTATTACATTTCTGGAACCTAATGTTCATTTATTCAGTTTTAATAATCCTTACGGAGCTTGTCCGGTTTGCGAAGGATACGGAAATATTATTGGTATTGATGCTGATTTAGTAGTTCCCAATACTTCTTTATCTGTTTTCGAAAATGCTATTTATCCTTGGAGAGGTGACAGTATGAGCTGGTATAAGGATGAATTGATAAAACATGCTTATAAATTTGATTTCCCAATTCACAAACCTTATTTCGAACTTACAGAAGATCAAAAAGACTTAATCTGGAAAGGAAATAACTATTTTCAAGGTCTGAATGGTTTCTTTAAAGAACTGGAAGAAAAAAATTATAAGATTCAGAATCGTGTAATGTTATCTCGTTACCGCGGAAAAACTAAATGTCATGCGTGTCGCGGAAAACGTTTACGTGAAGAAGCTTCGTATGTAAAAATCAATGGTAAAACCGTTTCTGATTTAGTTGATTTGCCTATAAAACATTTGGTTACTTTTTTCAAAAATATTGATCTTAATGTTTACGAACAGCAGATTGCAAAACGTTTGATGGTCGAAATCAACAATCGTTTGTCGTTTTTGACAGAAGTTGGTTTGGATTATCTTACCCTTAACAGAAATTCGGCTACGCTGTCAGGAGGAGAATCACAGCGTATTAATCTTGCCACTTCATTAGGAAGCAGCTTAGTAGGATCAATGTATATTCTTGATGAACCAAGTATAGGTTTACACCCCAAAGATTCTGAACGGCTTATAAAAGTATTGCTTTCGCTTCGTGATTTAGGAAATACAGTTATCGTAGTTGAACATGATGAGGATATTATGAAAGCTGCAGACATGATTATTGATATTGGTCCTGAAGCAGGAACTTTTGGCGGACATTTGGTTGCACAGGGAACTTATGATGAAATTCTAAAATCAGATTCATTAACCGCTAAGTACCTAAATGGGGATTTAGAAATTACGGTTCCTAAAAAGAGACGAAAATTCAAGAATCATATTGATATTATTGGTGCCAGAGAAAACAATCTAAAAAATATTAATGTTACTTTTCCGCTTGATGTGTTAACTGTCATTACAGGAGTTTCAGGAAGTGGAAAAAGTACACTGATCAAAAAGATTTTATTTCCTGCCATGCAGAAAAAATTGGAAAACGCAGCCGAAAAAGCGGGTCAGTTTAGCGAAATAAAAGGATCTTTCTCTCAAATAAAACATATTGAATATGTGGACCAAAATCCTATAGGAAGAAGTTCAAGATCTAATCCTGTAACTTATATTAAGGCTTATGATGAAATTCGTGAATTATATGCCAAAGAAAAATTATCAAAAATAAGAGGTTATCAGGCAAAACATTTTTCTTTTAACGTAGATGGCGGCCGATGTGAAACCTGTAAAGGAGAAGGTTCTATAAACGTCGAAATGGTCTTTATGGCAGATGTATCGTTACCATGTGAAACTTGTGGCGGAAAAAGATTTAAAAAAGAGGTTTTGGAAATCAATTTCGACGATAAAAACATCAACGATATACTAACCATGACGATCGATGATGCTATTGCCTTTTTCGATAAAAACAAACAAGCAAAAATTACACAAAAACTGCAGCCGCTTCAGGATGTTGGTTTAGGATATGTACAATTAGGGCAATCTTCTTCTACTCTTTCCGGTGGAGAAGCACAACGTATTAAGCTAGCTTCATTTTTAGTAAAAGGCGCTACAAAAGACAAAGCTTTATTTGTATTTGATGAACCTACAACTGGTTTGCATTTTCATGATATCAAAAAATTACTGGCTTCTTTTGATGCATTAATAGAAAAAGGACATTCGATAATTGTAATCGAACATAATCTTGATCTTATCAAATGTGCCGACTGGATTATTGATCTGGGCCCTGAAGGAGGAGAAAATGGCGGACATTTATTAGCTGTGGGAACTCCTGAAGAGGTAGCAAAAGAGAAAAAATCTGTTACAGGAATTTATTTAAAAGATAAATTGTAAAAAAAGGATATTGAGGCACTGAGTTGCTGAGGTTCTAAGTTTTAATAAAATATAAATTAAAAAAAATGCAAATTCCAATGATTTCATTATCATTTTGGAATTTGGATTTTTTAAATTTTGAGATTTAAATTTCTTACGCGACTAAACATCTTTCTTCAAAAGGCAAACCATCTTCATCAATTGCAACTAGTACTTTTTTTTGTCTTGAGGCTTCGATTGTTAGATAAAGCCATGCAAATGACCACAGACCTAATGTTAAACAAAAAATGATAAAATTCAAACCATGATTGACCACTTTTCCGCCTTTAGACAGGACCGCGAAAAGGAATTCATCATTTCTTTCTTCTAATGTAAATCCATTGTGAACTTTGTTTGATATCATATTAGAAAATACTTGTAAGCTCTGTTCCTGACTCAGTCCATTCTTTTTCATAATCATTCATTAAAATTAATCAAAATACTACTACAATTATTTTACAAATTTATATTTCGTAAAAAGTATTACTATCTTAAGAACAGCAAAATGTCTGATTTTATTATCTTATCTAAGATATTTTTTCTCTTAAAAACCAAAGTGTTGCCAAATTCTCAGTTAAAGTTAATTTTTATAAAATTAACTTCAAAACAATTCACTGTTAATTTTTAAGATTAATAGCACATTATCAAAAGATTATCCTTTTTTATTGATATTAAAAGAAGGAGCTTCATAATCGTTTTTTAAATAATTTTCAGGAATTGTAGTTGTATTTCCATCACGTAATGCGTTATAATGCGGCGACATGATTTCGATTCCGGCAGCATTAAATGAATCCTGAATATTTTGATGTAAAGAAGAATAAATCAATGGCTGCTTTGTAGGATGTTTGGTATATACATTAATTTGATAGGAAACATAAAAATCATCCAGACTGGTTTGCAAAACAAATGGTGACGGAGTTGGCTCTGTCATTTCTGTTTTTAGCGCCGCATCTATCAAGGCTTTATGAATTTCTTTCCATGGTACATCGTAACCAATTGTAACGGTCGTATGAATTAATAAACCATTATTAACCTGTTTTGTATTTGAAGAGTAATTTGTTGAAGTGCTCGATAAAACAGTGGCATTGGGTATTGTTATATCTTCAAATTTTGGTGTTCTGATTCGGGTAACCAAAGCTGTTTTTTCGATAACTTCCCCACTTACGTCTCCTATTTTTATAAAATCCCCAATCTTAAACGGACGCATGTATGTAATTACTAATCCGGCAACCATGTTCGCAATAGCATTTGATGAACCTAATGAAAACAGGATTCCAACGAATACAGAAACTCCTTTGAAAATTGGCGAATCTGAGCCGGGCAAATAAGGAAATATGATTACTAACATAAATGCCAGCAATAAAAAACGGATAATATTGAATGTTGGCATTGCCCAATCATTGTAAAAACCATCAATCTTTATATTTTCTTTTTTAATTTCATCAAAAAAGAACTTTATAATCTTTATCGTGTATTTAAAAATGAAGATGATAACGATAATGGTGACCAAACTAGGCAAGAAATCTATAAATCCCATGATGGCCAATTTTGCAGGAGCAAGGATCCATCGCAATAATGTTGTTGTATATGCCTCTGTAGCCGGAAAAATACTGAACAACAATGGCAGCGAAAGATAAACTATCAAAATCAAAGTGATACCTTTTATAAAGCTGTACAATCGCATCAATAAGGATTGCTGCTTTTGTGGAGAAAGGATATTAATATTGTTATAGTTGAAACCTTTAAAATATTTATCGCTGTTTTTTAAAATGTGTAACCGAATCCTGTTAAAGATTTTACCAACAAAATATAAGATCAATCCAATAATTAAAATCAATAAAGCTGTATATCCAAGCCTTTTAGGAAGCATTGAATAGTTCTGATTTTGATAAATAATTGCTTTCTTAATTAGGTTTAAATTTCGTCTGGCGATAAAATCAGCTGTTTTATTTTCTGCTTTTGCATCAATATCCAGAATAGACATAATTACGAAATCATTCTTGTACACGATATCCTGAGAAATATCTGAAGGAACAATTGCGATAGAATCTTTTTCAAAAAAGGAATCTTCGTAGAGCTTTCTAATTTTTTCGGTAATGGCTTTTGCCCTGCTCTCTGCCGAGAAAGAACCTACTTTATTATACACATAAAAAAGTGTATCCTTAAAAGGGCTTACAGGATATCGTTTTGGTTTTAATTGAGCAACAACTGTCTTTGATTTTTGCAGACTCTCTTTTTGAGCAAACACAGTTGACGAAAACAAAACAATGAAAAACGTTAAAAAACAAATTAATATCTTTTTCATATTCTGTTAGCTATAAGTGGTTTATCCTACTAACAAATATAAAAACAAAATAGATTCAAATTTAAATTACTTTAGGTTTTCTCAATAAAATCGTACTAAATTTTTATACCTACTTTTCTTAAAAGCATATCGATTACCTTATTAATATCCGGAGAAATATTAAACTTGTAATTTAAATAGATATAGACAATCGTAACCAGAATAGATTTTAAGGCAATACCAATTAAGGGATAAAAGGGAAATTCCCAAAAATAAAACATTAAAAACAGAACTGTCGTAACACCCAAAGAATATAAATTTTGTATTGTAAACGGATACAAATCAAGTTTTTTTACTACAAAAAGCAGTTTCGCCAAACTATAGAAAGTAATCGATAATAGTGTAGCAAATGCAGAACCCATAATACCAAAATGTGGTATGAAAATTATATTTAACACAAATGTCAAAACAACTAATCCTAATCCTAAAAATAAAACTGTGCGATAATATTTTGTATTAAAAATGATCGCATTGTTATTTCCTAAAATCAAATCAAAATATTTTGATAAACCAATCATAAAAACAACCGGAATACCTCCTCTGTAATCTTTAGGAACTATTTCGTAAAGCTGATCAATATTGACGAAAATACACAACATTACAAAACCACCTACAATTTGAAGATTTATTGATGTTTTTTTGTATAAAATATTCAATTCATCATGTTTGTTTTCGTGCATTAATTTCGCCGTAATCGGATACACGATTTGATGCATTGCACGACTTGGAACTGAAATAACCAAAGCAATATAGGTTGCCACGGAATAGTAGGCAATATTCTCAATTTCCATATATTGATTCAGTATCAATTTATCGCCATCCAAAAGTAAATTGGCAACGCTTCCAGACAGAATAATAAAGAAAGTATATTCCATAACACTCTTTACATTCTCAGGTATTGTAATCTGAAAATTAGGTTTCTTGATATAAAAGGCATAAAACATGGTAACCAAAAATGCTACAAAATAAATTCCTGCCGTAAAATAAACAAACTGAATAAGGGTCATCCATTTAAAATACAAACCTACCAAAGCGATAGTAGAAACCAATCTTAGTCCCACCTCTTTTATAAAATTTCCAAAAACAGAATGCATATGAACTCTTGCCCAAGCGTAGAAAATCTCAAAATACGCCATGCAAATTCCCACAAACGGAATTAAGAACATAAACTCTTTTACAACGGGGTTTTTCTTCGTTACAAATGCAGTTATATCATCAAAGAAAAAGATTCCAATAATACCTAACGGAATACACATCAGGATAGGAAATAATGCAGTAAAGGATAAAAATTGCTCTCTTTCTTCTTCGGTTTTATATTGGGAATAAAATTTGACCAGTGTATTTTGCATTCCTATAGCAAAGAGGGGCATAATAACATTTGCAGCAGAAAGAATGTAATTTGTTAATGCATAATACGTTGCACCCAGGTAAATTGGATACAAATAAAGTGTATTAATGGCTCCAATAGCGAAACCAATATAAGTTATAATTGTATTTTTGAAAGACTGATTTAAAACAATACCCATGTTTGGATTTTAGATTTTAGATTATGATTTTAGATTATTGCAATCTTATGATTCACTAATCAATTGCGCCAATTGCTTAGTTAGGCTTTTTCTTGAATATTGTTGTAAACCAACGCCATGAGATTGTAATTTGCCTTCCAGAAATTGATTATAAAAGTCCAAAATTACACTTTTTAGCTTCGCTTTTTCAGAATAATCAAAAAATACTCCTGTATTAGTTTCTGTTACAATATCTGCAAAATCAGATCCATCCGGACCAATAGCAATTATTGGTCTGTTAGAGACCATATATTCGAACAATTTACCGGGAATAATACTTTTAGTATCTTCAGAATTTATCTCTATCAGAAGTAAAACCTGAGATTTTTTTTGATGTGCAATTGCTTCGTGATGCGAAACATATCCAAGGAGGTTTAAGTAATCCTTTAAATCAAATGCTGTAATAGAGTCTAAAACTTCCTGACTTACTGCTCCTATGAGTTTAATTTCCAGATGCGATTTAAAATCAGGAATTTCCTGAAGCAACTCTACCAGACATTCCCATAAAAAATTAGGATTTCTATCGGATAAAAAAGATCCGATATGGGCGAGCGTAAATTTAGTATCCAGAGTTTGTTTTTCTACATTTTCGATATCATAACCATTGGTAATTACCGAAATTGGCTTATTTGTAATTGCCTGAAATTCTACTTTAGTAGTTTTACTCGTTACAATAATAGTATCTGCAGTATTTAATACTTTATGCTCTAAACTTTTATGCTTTTTTGCAGCATAACCGGATAAACGTAATGCTTTATGATATCCTATTGTGGTCCAGGGATCGCGGAAATCAGCAAACCATTTTACGTCTAGCTTCTCTTTTAGCTCTAAACCTATTAAATGCAAACTATGTGGCGGCCCTGAAGTGACAATAGTATCAATAT
Organism: [Flexibacter] sp. ATCC 35103; assembly: GCF_001975985.1. GTDB lineage: Bacteria > Bacteroidota > Bacteroidia > Flavobacteriales > Flavobacteriaceae > Flavobacterium. The sequence continues at coordinate 865,688 of NZ_MTQF01000001.1, forward strand.
TGTTTTCCTTAATATATTTTTGAAGATAAGATACAGATGGTTTTACCCAAAAAACACGGGCATCAGGAATAAAAAGATTTCCGCGGACCCATAAAAAAGTTTTATCTAAAAAAGTCTGTTTTTTCTTGTGAGGAAAAATTCCGGAACTGATTTTCTTAGTTTTATTTTTCGAAAAGATGGATGCTAATTGATACGGTTCCCAAATTTTATTTTTAAGAACAATAACCTTATCAGAAATTTGATTTACCAATCCTTCATCAATAATGGGATAAGTTGGATTTTCCGGAACATAAACAATCGGCTGAACACCAAATTCAGGCAAATACTTTACAAATTTTAACCAGCGTTGCACACCAGGTCCTCCAGCAGGTGGAAAATAATAAGTAATGATTAAGAGTTTCTTTGGTTCCAAGGAAAAATTGTTAATAGTTTAAAAGTGCAAATTTAGAAGTTATTTTAAAGCAAATTTCTCATATCCTTTAAATAAAATATAGAACAAGAGAAAACAATTTAAGACTTGCCAAAAATTTAAAAAAATCCATACAATTTTAAATTTGGTTTCCATACTTGACAAACTAAAATATTTGCCTTGGCTTTCCTCATAAAAATCATCATATCCCATCAAATAAACTCCACAGAAAATATATACCGCTAAGTCTAAGAAAATAACAACAATAATTTTAATAAATTTCGAAAACATTCTTAAAACTGAGACTGAGACTGATTATCGCGACTGTTCACCAGACTTCTTTCTTTCAAAATAAATCCCACCAATCAAAAGGAATAACATACCTATTGAACTGGCCAAAGTTATAGTGCTTCCGGTTTTTACCACCTGAGGTTCAAATTTAAATTCGATAATATGTGCTCCTCCCGGAACTTCCATTGCTCTTAAAACATAATCAACCGGGAAATGGTTCGTTAATTTACCATCAACATAAGCATTCCAGCCATTTTTATAATAGATCTCAGAGAAAACAGCTAAACCGTCTTTCTTATTATCCGTTTTGTACTTGATATAATTTGGCTTGTATTGCACCACTTTTATAGTTCCGGTTGTATCCCATTGTTTTTTTAAACGGGCACTTTTAAATTTTCCTTCATGCTCGCGAACATTGAAAACGGCCACTTTTTTAGTATCGATATGATCTAAAGCTTTCATGACATCGTCTGGTTTATTAACCAATGTTACGGTACTTACAAACCAGGCATTTCCGTTTGTATTCGGGTTTACGGTTGGGAATTCTTTTCCTTCTTTATCCGTTTGAATGATGTATTTTACATTTAACATATCCAGAACTTCCATATTATTTTTTGCAATTTGGTAGTCAAATAACTGTTGCATTCTTCTAGGTTTTGCTGCATGATATCCGCCAAGCGAATGGTGAAAATAAGATGCACGCGCACTGGACATATTTCCGCTTACTTCAAAAACCCTGTAATGAGTTGTATCTTTTAATATCTGCGCATCAGATGGTGTTTCCTGAAACGGAGATGCAATTTGTACCGGACTCACAAAATCTTTAGCCGAAACATATTTCTTATCCACAAAAAATAAATCGAAAATCATTAAAATCCCAACGATAATCAAAGTGGTATTTTGAGCTAGTTTATTTTTAATAAATAACCATAATATTCCAAAAGTCAATACAATAAAGAAACCCGAACGCAACAAATCTGCAGAATATAAAGTCATTCTGTCTTCTTTTAATGCATCAACAAAAGCTGGTCCGTAGCTGTCTAAAAAATAGTTATCACTGCTTCCTGTAAAATGGAACATACTTTTAGCAAATACCAAAATTATAATAACTCCTATACCAAAAACTCCTGTTTGTATTAATGCTTTCTGTTGTAATTTTGGTTCATCCTTTGCTTTAAAGAAAGATTGTAATCCCATTATAGCCAAAACAGGAAAACACAATTCAAGAATAACCTGAATAGATGAAACTGCTCTGAACTTATCATACATAGGTACATAATCAATAAAGAAATCTGTTAATAACGAAAAGTTTTTTCCCCATGAAAGCACTAACGCTACTAATGCACCTGAAAGGAATACATATTTTATTTTTCTATCATCTATAAACAATGCTAAAACTCCTAAAAAGAAAACGACAACTCCAATATATGCAGGAGCGGCAACAATAGGCTGATCTCCCCAATAGGTTGGCATTCCGGATACAAAATCCTGTGCTTGCTCTGATGGCACTCCCTGTTCAAGCATAAATGCATACATACGGCTATCAGTTCCAACATTCTCATGATTGGAACCTCCAAAAAGCCTTGGAGCAATTAAGTTAAAACTTTCAGGAATTCCGTAACTGTATTCTGTAATATACTCACGGCTTAAAGCATTTTCATTTACCTTTTTAGATCCGTCAGGATTAAAAGTCAGCTCACTATTGCTACGTGTACTAAATTTAGCATACTCACTGGTCGCCATTAAATTAGTAGCATTGGCACCAATAGCAAAAATTCCGGCTACTGCCAAAACTCCAATAGCGGTTAACAGTGGTTTGTATTGTTTATCTTTAATAAAATTAAAAGCAAAATAACCCGAAAGTATCAATAAGAATATCAATAAATAATAGGTCATTTGAAAGTGGTTCGCATTAATCTCTAACGCAACCGCAAACATGGTGAGCAAACCTCCCCAAATATATTTTTTTTGAAAAACCAGTATAAAACCGGCAATAACAAGTGGCATATAAGCAATTGCATGTGCTTTTGCATTATGGCCAACACCAAGTATAATAATTAAATAGGTAGAGAAACCAAAGGCAATTGCACCAATAAATGCTTTTAAAGGATCCGTTTTTAAAACTAATAATAATCCGTAGAAACCTAAGAAATATAAAAACAGGTAATCTGCCGGACGCGGTAAAAAACGCAAAGCATCGTCTATTTTACCTATATAATCGTTAGGATAATTTGCCCCTAATTGATAGGTTGGCATACCACCAAATGCAGAATTTGTCCAATATGGCTCAGAATGTTCTGTAGCTCTAAAATCATTCTGTTCTTTTGCCATTCCGGTATATTGAGCAATATCCGACTGGAAAATTTGTTTTCCTTGTAATACAGGATAAAAATAAATTAAAGAAACGAGAATAAAGCCCAATATAACAAGGGCGTGCGGATAGAACTTATTTACTATTTTCAATTTAGGCTGGTTTGGTTAAATGATGAATCCTGTAACTCTAGGTCACAAACTTAATCTATTTCTTCGTAATCAACATAATCGCCGACTTTTTTGGTTTCGCGGGGATTTTTTGCATTAGCGGTATTTATAATGATTTCATCATTATTTGTACGCGTTTTTTGCCATGTATTATCCTGAGTATATTGTTGTTGTCTCTGAAAATTCTCACCAGCTTTCTCAACGGCTTTTTTTACTAATACCGGTAAAAAGATTTTGGCTAAAAATTTAAAAATATAATAAAACGCAATAATCCACATTATCGTTTTAAACAAATTTGTAAAAGATGCTTCTTGCATGATCATATAATTTTTTTCCAAAATTAATAAATCCATTGTTTAAAATTAAAATATCAATCTTAAATAAATAATAAAATATAGTACATTTGAAATGCGTTATTACTTTTTAATCAAAAAAAACATTTATGTTAAAAAATAAAAACTTTTTTATTACAGCTCTTTGTTTAGTTCCTCAATTTTTTTTCGCACAGTATACTGATGTAATCAACTCCAATCGTCCAGGCGAGACAATGTCTGCGTATGCAGTTGGTAAATCAGTTATTCAGGCAGAGCTTGGTGTTTACGGTATAAAAGAAAAACACGATTTATTAGATTATGACGGAAGTGGTTTTGGTACTGATTTAACCTTACGTTATGGTGCATTTCTAGAAAAACTGGAGTTTGTGCTTGATTTGCAATACCAAATGGAAAATTTCGACACTCCATATACAAGTTACAAAAAGAACAACTTTAGACAGACAGTTCTTGGAGCTAAATATCTGATCTACGATCCTTATAAAAACTACAAAAAAGAAGCTAATATTTACAGCTATAAAGCCAATCATAGTTTTAACTGGCATGAATTAATTCCTGCCGTATCCGTTTTTGCCGGAGCAAATTTTGTTGGTGCTGATAATCCATACTCATTCTCTCCTGAATCCAGTATATCTCCTAAAGTAATGTTGATTACACAAAATCTTTTTGGAGGCGGGAAATGGGTTTTTGTAACCAACATTATTGCCGATTATATCACAACAGATTACCCTAGTTATGGTTATGTTTTAACTTTAACACACGGATTTAATGATAAATGGTCTGGCTTTGTTGAAAATCAAGGCTACAAAAGTGATTTTTACAGTGATGCCATTGTTCGTGGCGGAGCTGCTTATTTAATTAATCCTAATCTTCAGGTTGATGCCTCATTAAGTACCAACTTTAAAAATACACCTTCTATATTTTATGGAGGAGTTGGAGTTTCATGGCGTTATGACGCAAGTTATAAAGAGAAACAAATGGAATTTAAAGGTAAGGAAAAAGCAAAAAAGAATAAAGATAATCAGATGGAACAAAGAGAAATCGATTATCAGGAAAAAGAACGAAAACGTAAATCTAAATACGAATAATAATTAATAATAACCTCTCTAAATAAAGAGATATTTCATACACAATCTTGATGATTACAATTAAAGAAGCCAAAACAAAAAAGGAATTAACCGATTATATCAAATTTCCATTTTCACTCTATAAAGACAATCCATATTGGGTTCCGCCAATTATTGCAGATGAACTTGAATCATTTGATAAAACAAAAAATCCTGCCTTTGATAATGCTGAAGCCTATTTTTATATGGCTTATAAAGACAATAAAATTGTTGGCAGAATTACGGCAATCATTAATTGGTCTGAAGTCAACAATCAGCATAAAAGAAAAGTTCGTTTCGGATGGTTTGATGTCATCGACGATATCGAAGTAACAAAAGCACTTTTAGAAAAAGTATATGAACTGGGCAGACAAAACAATCTTGAACACGTTGAAGGTCCAATGGGATTTTCTAATTTAGATAAAGTTGGTGTACTTACAGAAGGTTATGACCAAATGGGAACTATGATTACATGGTACAATAATCCTTATTATGTTACTCATTTTGAACAGTTAGGTTTTCAGGTAGAAAAGGAATATATCGAAAGTGTTTTTCCGTTCTCAAATGTTAAACCTGAGTTTTTCCTTAAAGCACAGGAATTAATCAAAAAGAGATATGGCTTAAAATCGCTTACATTCACTAAAACAAAAGATATTATGCCACATGTGGACAAAATGTTTGATTTGTTTAATGAATCGTATGCAAAATTAGCTTCGTTTGTAGCAATTTCAGATGTTCAGAAAGAATATTTCAAGAAGAAATACATCAGTTTTATAAATCCTGAATATATCAAATTTGTAGTTGATAAAGACGATAAATTAATCGCTTTTAGTATCGTAATGCCAAGTTTTTCTGAGGCATTGCAAAAAGCAAAAGGCAAACTGTTTCCGTTTGGGTTTCTTCATTTATTAAAAGCCCGAAAAAAGAGCAAAGATGTTGTTTTTTACCTCATCGGAGTACATCCGGATTATCAAAACAAAGGAGTTACGGCTATTATTTTTGACGAATATTACAAAACTTTCTCCGAAAAGGGAATTCAGACTTGTATCAGAACTCCAGAACTGGCTGAAAATACTGCTATCCATTTATTATGGAAAAACTTTGACCCAAAAATTCATTGTCAGAGAAAGACTTATCTGAAATATCTTTAATTAAAATGATCAACAAAACTAAAAAATCCATTCTCCCCAAAGAATGGATTTTTTAATATAAATAATAACAGAAAACTTATTCTGCTTTACAATCAACTTTTGTTAATGTATTTTTTTGATCAAATTTCAGTAGTTTTTTATCTTTAAAGGAAACTTTGCCATTTGCTTCTACAACATCACCATATCCTTCATAAAGAATACCTTCTCTTTCAATAAAAGCAACCTCCCTAATAGATGAAACTCCTTCTGACATAAAAGTATAATCAGCAATTAAAGTATCACCTTTCATATTCCCTATCAAAGTTCCTTCATTTTTATCTTTCCCAGCTATGTTATAGCTTAATTTTCCATTTACTTCCTGATGCGAGTTTACATTATAACTTAGTTCAATTTTATTAGCACCAGTCGATGCATAACATTGATCTCCTGATGGCTCAAGGATTTGGGCTTCTTTTGGTGCTTTTGGTGTAATTTCTACCGGTTCTGCAACTTGATCTTTTTTACAAGAAGCAAAAACACTTAAAGTAATAATTGTAAAGGCCAGTATTTTCTTCATGTTCTTTTGTTTTTAAAATTAGTTGATATAAAATTACTTTAAATAAAAAAAATCCATTCGCATAACGAATGGATTTTTTTACATAATTCCCATATTAGGAATCTATTTTGAAGAAATTAAGCGTCTAAATCAACTTTAGTTCTGCTTGCAATTTCCTTATAAGTTCCATTTTCCAGTTTTTCACGAATTGCTTCAAATGCTACTAACGTTTCATCAATATCACTTAAAGTATGTGATGTTGTAGGGATCATTCTTAACAAAATAATTCCTTTTGGAATTACCGGATAGATGACAATAGACAAGAAAATACCGTAGTTTTCTCTTAAATCATTCACCATAACCATTGCTTCAGGAACACTTCCTTCTAAATAAACTGGTGTTACACAAGTATTTGTGTCACCAATATTAAAGTTTCTTGAACGCAATCCGTTTTGTAATGCATTTACATTTTCCCAAAGTTTATCTTTCAATTCAGGGTGATTACGCAATAATTCTAAACGTTTCAATGAACCAATTGTCTGAATCATTGGTAATGCTTTTGCAAACATCTGAGAACGTAAATTATATTTCAAATAATCAATAATATCCTGATCACCAGCTACAAAAGCTCCAATATTAGCCATTGATTTTGCAAAAGTAGAGAAATAAACATCAATACCATCCTGAATTCCCTGCTCCTCACCTGCTCCGGCTCCTGTTTTACCAAGTGTACCAAAACCGTGTGCATCATCTACTAATAAACGGAAATTATATTTTTCTTTTAAAGCAACAATTTCTTTCAATTTACCTTGTTGTCCTCTCATTCCAAAAACACCTTCGGTAATAAAAAGAATTCCACCACCTGTTTCTGTTGCCATTTTAGTAGCACGTTGCAGGTTTTTTTCCATACTTTCAAGATCATTGTGTTTGTATGTAAAACGTTTACCCATGTGCAAACGAACACCATCAATAATACAAGCATGAGAATCTACATCATAAACAATAATGTCATTTTTAGTAACTAAAGCATCAATAGTAGATACCATTCCCTGATATCCAAAATTCAATAAATATGCTGCCGGTTTCATTACAAACTCAGCTAATTCATTTTCTAATTGCTCGTGGTATTTTGTATGACCTGACATCATACGCGCTCCCATTGGGTAAGCTGCTCCAAATTGAGTTGCAGCATCAATATCGGCCTGACGTACTTCAGGATGATTTGCAAGTCCTAAATAGTCATTCAAACTCCAGTTTAAAATATTTTTTCCACCAAATTGCATTCTTGGACCAAGTTCTCCTTCTAATTTTGGGAATACAAAATACCCCTCAGCTTGTGAAGCCCATTTTCCTAATGGTCCTTTATTGTTCTGAATTCTTTCGAATAAATCTTTTACCATAAATATATTTTGAAGTAATAATTTTATTTTATACAGGGTGCAAAAATAATGATTATTATTCTAAAATAGAGTCAGCCAATTATTTTTATTGAAAAATATTCTGAATCCCCATTTTCTGCCGTTTTTATTGTATAAACTTATCGTATTTAACGTAAGGAATTATCAAATCAATATCCTTAAAACTGAATATAATCAATCAAAAGCAGCTGAAAAATGACTTTTATCATAATAAAAGATAAAATTGTCTTTTAAATTTACTTCAGATTCAAAAACTAAAACAAAAACCATTTATTATGAAAAAAAAGTATATTATTAAAATTAAAGCCTCTCTGTTTGTTCTGTTTTTCCTCTTGCTGATGTCATGTGAGAAAGAAAAAACTAATTATTCTGACATCGTAACTGAAGGAGAAATGCAAGCCGAATTAACCTCTCCTCCATTAGTACCTAAACCAGTTGGAAACAGAACAGCGATGAAGCTAAAAATCAACATGGAAATTAAGGAGCAGGAAGCAACAATGACTGATGGTGTAACGTATACCTACTGGACATTTGGCGGATCTGTTCCCGGAAGTTTTATCAGGACAAGAGTTGGGGATGAAGTCGAATTTCATTTAAAAAACCATCCGGATAATAAATTGCCCCACAATATCGATTTGCATGCTGTTACAGGTCCTGGCGGTGGTGCAACCTCATCATTAGTAGCGCCTGGTCACGAAAAAGTATTTAGTTTTAAGGTAATTAATCCTGGCTTATATGTATATCATTGTGCAACTGCTCCTGTTGGAATGCATATTGCCAACGGAATGTACGGTTTGATTCTGGTTGAACCTGAAGGCGGATTACCTCCGGTTGACAAAGAATATTATGTAATGCAGGGTGATTTTTATACTCAAGGCGAATATGGAGCAAAGGGTCATCAGCCTTTTGATATGACTAAAGCTGTTAAAGAAACTCCTGATTATGTTGTTTTTAACGGAAAAGTAGGTTCCCTTACTAACGGAAATGAGCTTACTGCAAAAGTGGGAGAAACGGTTCGTTTGTTTGTTGGAAACGGTGGTCCAAATCTGGTCTCGTCTTTTCATGTCATTGGAGAAATCTTTGATAATGTTCATGTAGAAGGCGGTGCACTTATCAATAAAAATGTTCAAACTACCTTAATCCCTGCCGGAGGTGCTGCGATTGTAGATTTTAAAGTAGAAACTCCCGGTAATTTCATTTTAGTTGATCACTCCATTTTTAGAGCATTCAACAAAGGCGCTCTGGGAATCTTAAAAGTCGAAGGTGCTGAAAACAAAAATATTTATTCCGGAACAATTCAGGAAGGAATTTATTTGCCGGAAGGAGGAACAATTCAAAACATGCCGGTAAGCGAGTCTTCAAAAACAATTACACCAAAAAGAACTGCAGCAGAAAGAATAAAAATTGGCAAAGAGATTTTTGGAACTACTTGCTTTGCCTGTCACCAATCTGAAGGGCAAGGAATTTCGAATAGTTTTCCTCCTCTTGCAAAATCAGATTATCTAAATGCAGATTCAAAAAGGGCAATCAAAACAATATTGCATGGCTTAACTGGTGAAATTACAGTAAATGGTCAAAAATTTAATAACATAATGCCGAGCCAAAATTTATCTGATGATGAAATTGCAAATGTTATGACCTATATATATAACAGTTGGGGAAACAATAAAACAGTTGTTACACCAGAAATGGTAAAATCCCTGCGATAATATCAACCAATATGTATAAAGGTATTTTAATAGCGGTACTTTTCTTCGCTCTGACTGGATTGATGAGCGCACAGGAAAATAAAATGGTTCAAATACGAGAGGGATCTTTTATTCCTCTTTATGGAACTACTGCAAAAAAACCAGTAAACGTAAAAACCTTTTTTATAGATATCTATCCTGTTACAAATAGTGATTTTTTAATTTTCATAAAAAAGAACCCAGGTTTTAGCAAATCTAAAATAAAAGGAATTTTTGCAGACAAAAGTTATCTGTCTTATTGGGAAAGCGATTTTGATTTTGGAAATATAAATCCTAAATCACCGGTAACAGGCATTTCATGGTTTGCTGCTAAAAAATATTGCGAATGTCAGGGAAAACGGCTACCAACCATCGACGAATGGGAATATGTGGCGATGGCAGATGAAAAGAAAATTGATGCGAGAACTAAAACAGAATTCAATAAATACATTTTGTCATGGTATGAAAAATCTAAAACCTACGAAAATCCGGTTGGAAAAACTTTCAAAAATCACTGGGGAGTTTATGACATGCATGGTTTAGTCTGGGAATGGACAGCTGACTTTAACAGCATTTTTTTATCCGGAGAATCCAGAAAAGATAAAAGTGATGATAAAAACCTGTTTTGCGGCGGTGCATCTGTCAACGCTACAGACTTAATGAATTATGCCGCTTTTATGCGTTATGCTTTTAGAGGCAGTCTTAAAGCACAATATTCAACAAGAAATCTGGGGTTTAGATGTGCAGGCAACACAAAAAAATAATTTTAAATATCTAAAATGAAAAAAATAATACTGGCACTTTTTTTAATCGCTTTAAACCTGCAAAGTTGCAAAGAACCAAAAGTCACTGCCGCCGCATCAAAAGAAAAACCAATTACTGATTTATCAATCTACAATCTACCATCAAAATGGACCAATCAGAACGGTAAAAACATTGAGCTAAAGAGCTTAAAAGGAAATGTTCTTGTTATGGTAATGATTTATACTTCGTGTAAAGCAGCCTGTCCCAGATTAGTAGCAGATATGAGAGCAATTGAGGAAAAACTGGATAAAGACACTAAAAAAAATGTAAAACTTATTTTAGTCAGTATTGATCCTGTAACTGATACGCCACAGAAATTAAAATCATTTGCAATGGCCAATAAGCTCAATAACGATCCCTGGATTTTATTGCGTTCTACAGAAGATAATACAAGGGAATTTGCGGCAGTTTTAGCTGTTAATTACAAACAAATATCTCCTATGGAATTCTCTCATTCTAACATTATAAGTGTCTTTAATCCTGACGGAGAATTGATATACCAACAAGAAGGCCTGGCAGTAAATAATAAAAAAACAGTTGAAACAATAAATAAGGAAGCTAAAAAAATTTAAATAGGTTGATTAGTTCAAAACAAGAGTAGATTTTAATAAATTGACTCTTGTTTTTTATTTAAAATTGAAATCATAATCAACATTATACTCACTACAATCAAAACTCCTGCAATAAATATTCCTTCAAAATATCCGAAAAGCTTTCCCCAGCCTAAATAAAAAAGCCCGCCCTGAACAAAAAGTAAAAGTTCATTCATGCTGTATCCCAGAATAAAAGTTTTAATTCCGTAACGCAGTATTTTATATTTATTATCCAGTATTTTATTTTCAATTAATACTCCAAATAAAATTCCGGTAATAATACCAAGCGCAGTTAAGTGAATAAATCCAATTACAAAATTTCTGATTTGATGAGAAACTTCAGCAAGATCAGGCATTAAATTTAATAATTGAATACCTATTTTTAAAACTAACGAAAATAAAACCAGACCATAAATATATTTTGTTGTTGTATTTAAATTGCTTTTAAAATAGGACAAATGAGGTTTAACCATTTTATAGAAATACACAAAAGCTAAAATTTGTAATAAAACTCCAAAAATATTAATCCATTTTAGCATTTCGTTTTTAACATACCAGCTTACTGGAAGCGCCATTGTTAAAAACGTTGATAGTATTAATAAAACAAAGAATTTATTAAACATCTCTTCTTTCAGGTTTCTTTTAGCTTGTTTTAAAAACAAAGCAAGAACAGCAAATAAAAACCATCCATTAAACTGAAAATGCAGAAAGAATTGAATTGCAATTTGATAAAATGCATTTTGTTGCCCCAGCATACTTAATGCCGGTCCTAAACACCAGACGCCAAAAGTTGAAAAAACCATGAATAAAATAGCAGCTGATAAAAGTTTACTTTCCGGAGTTTTCTCCTTGTAAGTATCTTTCCAGACCAATATGCAAAAAACATAACTTAATAAAATATGCGTTGTTGAAAATACAATCGAAAAAAAAGCATATCCTTGAAGAGGAAAAGAAATCATCATACCAATAACAGTCAACTCCGTTATCCAGAATAATTGATTGTAAATGGGTTTACACCTTTTATCTTTCGGGTTATCTTTCGGGATAAATAAGTAAACGATTAAAACATAAATTGTCATATAAACCCAACCTAGCATCGCTACATGTGAATGTGCATGAAGCAGGAAACTATAATTTATACTACTAAAATGAAATAGTGTTACAAATCGCATCAATAACCCCATAATTGAGGCTATTAAAAAATTGAAAAAACAACATAATACCCAACTTTCAACGGTGTTTATTTTAAATAAATCTCTCATTTGTTTTTAAATAAAAATGCACCAACTACAATCCGTTTTTAGCATGATTTAGTTAGTGCATTTATTCTAAATTATTATTATTTCTTAAGCAAATTCTTCTTCCAGAACAACTGCTTTATTAAACAGAATATTATTTTCAAGATGAATGTGTTTATGCAAATCTTCTTCAAATTCTTTTAGCATTGCAAAAGTTACTTTATAAGTCGTACATCCATCACTTGGTGCAGTATAATTATTGGTTATACTGGCAATTTCCCTAAAGCGATCTCCCTCATTATCATGCTCCTGCATCATCATCGCGATTGGGTTAGATACAGTACCAAAAGAAGGCTGAGTCAGGATTCCATGTTCTTCTTTAGTTTTTACCATTCTTTTTATGAAAGGAAACAACATTAATTCCTCTTTTTTCATGTGCTGTGCCAATTCCCCGATACCTGCTGTAAAAAGTTCATTTATTCTGAATAATTCAGGATGAGCATCACCATGTACTTTGCAAAGTTTATCTAAAAACTGTTTCAGGATAATCGATTTATCTTCAACATAACGATGATGTGTTTTTTCGATATAATCAACCAATAAATCTAATGGCCATGAATTAAAATCTATTCCGTTACTATTTTCAGATTCTAAAACATCAATCAGGTTTTGCACCAAAACATCTGAATCAATATTTTGTTTTTCACATACTTCGGTAAGGATCCTGTTTCCTTTACAGCAAAAATCAATTTGATATTTAGTAAATACTGCAGCTGTTCTAAAATCTTGTGCTACAAATGATCCAATTGTTTTATTTTTTAAATTTTCCATTTTTTTTTTAATTTATTATTATTCATTTTTAATAAAAGATAATTTTGTCTTTTATTTCTTCATTAAAAAACTCTAACCTGTAAACAGCATTAGAGCTTATTATTTATTCAACAATTAATACACCTTTCATCATGGCTACATGCCCTGGAAAAGTACATAAAAAATTGTATGTCCCTTTTTTATCAATTGTAAACTGAATAGTATCCTCTTCTCCGCCTCCCAGTAATTTAGTATGAGCTATAATCGAAACTTTTTCAGAAGCAGGAATATAATCTGTTTCTTTGGCTGTAATAGCTTTTGCAGCAAAAGCAGCTTCATCTGTTCCTTCTTGTAAAATAACAAGATTATGCCCCATCGCTTCCTTTGGTATCTGACCAACATGTTTTAGCGTTAAGGTAATAGGTTTTCCGGCAGTAGCTCTTAATTCTGCTTTATTAAATTGCATCTGGTCATTACCTTCAATAACCAAATCATTGCTGACAACTTCTGCCTGTGATTCAGAATCTTCTGTTTGATTAATTTCTGACGACTCAGTTGTAGTAGTATCTTTTTTTCCACACGATGTTATTGCTAACATTCCTAATAGTACAATAGCCGAAATTTTAACTTTTTTGTTCATTTCTACGTATTTAAATTATAATATTTATTCGTTTTTATTTAATATTTTCAAATGAAAATCTCCTGATTTTATGCTTAAAGCTAGTTCTTCCAGCGAAGTATTCGTTAACATTGCTACGAGTAATTCGCGTATTTTTTTAAATTCATGATGCACAGGACAAGGATGAACCTCAGAACATTCTTTTAACCCTATTCCGCAGCCTTTATAAATAGTATCTCCATCGATGGCATCGACGATATTAATTAATTTTATAGACTTTAAGGCTTCTGTAGAAATTTCGAATCCTCCTCCTACTCCTTTTGCCGAACCTATAATATTGCTTTTCGTTAAAATCTGCATTATTTTGGCCGTAAAAGGTTCCGGAGAATCAATTTCTTTAGCTACATCTTTTATTCCTACCCTGATTCCTTTAGACGAATTAGCAGCAATAAATATAGAGGCTCGAATACCATATTCGCACGCTTTTGAAAACATAACAATAGATTAAATTCATTACAAATGTATACAAACACATATTAAAAGACAAATTTATCCTTAATTAATTTTACGTGACAAACTGCTTATTTATAACGAGAATAATTTAAATCTTAAAAAACATGAAATTATATATCAAGTGAATTTAAAACCAATTTTAGTTTTACCTTTGGTAGAATATAATTTTGTAAAACCTAAAAAATGCCTTTAAGCAACTCTAAAGATCTAAAACTCGCTGTTCTTATTGATGCCGATAATGTACCTTACAGTAATGTAAAAGGTATGATGGAAGAGATAACAAAATTTGGAACCCCAACCACTAAACGCATTTATGCGGATTGGACAAAACCAAATTCTAATGGATGGAAAGCCGTTTTATTAGAACACGCCATAACCCCAATTCAGCAATATAGTTACACCGTAGGTAAAAACTCATCAGATTCTGCCTTGATTATTGATGCTATGGATTTACTTTATTCAGGAAAACTGGATGGATTTTGTATTGTTTCGAGTGATAGTGATTTTACTCGTTTGGCTATTCGATTAAGAGAATCCGGCATGAAAGTAATTGGCATTGGAGAAAAGAAAACACCTAATTCTTTTATCGTTGCTTGTGACAGATTCATTTATATTGAGGTTTTAGACGGAGCAATCCAAAAGAAAAAACCAAAAACAACGACAACAACCGATGCTAAAAAACCTGTTGAAAAACCTGCTGAAAAAGCATTGCACAAAATAGACAAGCAAACCATTGATTTGATAGAAGCCACAATTGAAGACATTGAGGATGATGACGGATGGGCGTTTTTAGGAGATGTAGGAAACTTAATTGTAAAGAAAAAACCTGAATTTGACCCAAGAAATTATGGTTTCTCCAAACTTACACCAATGTTAAAATCGCTAACTGATATTCTTGAAATCGACGAAAGAGAATCAGACAAAAAAGGTATTAAGCATGTATATGTTCGCCTTCGGTTTAACTAATTATAAAAGTATTACATTTTAATTTTTCACGAACATGAGAAAAAAATTCTTCATCTACGGATTCTTATTGCTTCTAATTGTTGCTACAATTTATTTTTATACGAAGCGTGGTTTCTTACTCGTTATTATTATTCCGATATTATTAGTTGTTGGGTTTTATAACATCCTTCAAAAAAAACATGCCATTTTAAGAAATTTTCCTGTTTTGGGTTATTTCAGATATTTATTTGAAATGATTGCACCTGAAATTCAGCAATATTTTATCGAAAGATCTACAGACGGAAGACCTTTTTCAAGAAATCAACGTTCTTTAGTGTATCAAAGGGCAAAAAACATCGATTCAAGTACCCCTTTTGGAACGCAGCAAAATCTAAACCACGATAGTTACGAAGGAATAAAACACTCTATTTTTCCGGCAGCAGTAAACGAAGAATTACCTCGTGTATTAGTAGGAGGAAAAGATTGTAAACAGCCTTATTTAGCTTCTTTATTTAATGTTTCTGCGATGAGTTTTGGTTCATTAAGCGAAAATGCGGTTCGTGCCATAAATATTGGTGCTAAAAAAGGAAATTTCTATCAAAATACTGGAGAAGGCGGATTAACCGAATTTCATCTTGCCGGTGGTGGTGACATTACCTGGCAAATTGGTACCGGATATTTTGGATGCCGCGATGCGGAAGGAAATTTCAGTCCTGAAAAATTCTCAGAAAAAGCGAATCTTCCAAATGTTAAAATGATCGAAATTAAGCTTTCCCAAGGTGCAAAACCAGGTCACGGAGGTGTACTTCCGGCTGCTAAAAATACGGAACAAATTGCAAAAATAAGAGGCGTTGAACCACACACAATGATTCTTTCTCCTCCGGGACACCACGCTTTTTCAGATATTAAAGGACTTATCCATTTTATTGCGCAACTGCGTCAATTATCAAACGGAAAACCTATCGGATTTAAATTATGTATTGGGAATACCGCTGAATTTGAAGCTATTTGCCATGAGATGATCGCGGAGGATATTTATCCTGATTTTATAACTATCGATGGTGCTGAAGGCGGAACCGGAGCTGCACCTCTGGAATTTGCTGATGGTGTTGGAATGCCTTTTGAACCTGCCTTGATTTTTGTAAACAAAACCTTGATAGGCTTGAATATTCGTGATAAAATTCGAATCATTGGCAGCGGAAAAATCATATCAGGTTATTCAATTTTACATGCTATCGCGTTGGGTGCAGATATGTGTAACAGTGCTCGCGGTTTTATGTTTTCATTGGGTTGTATCCAGGCATTACGTTGTCATAATAACGAATGCCCAACCGGAGTTGCAACACAAAATAAAATGCTTATGAAAGGCTTGGTAGTTACTGATAAATCAGATCGTGTTTATCATTTTCACAAAAATACTTTGCACTCTGCAAATGAACTTTTAGCAGCAGCAGGCAAGAAAAGTTTTGCTGATGTGGATAGTAATATCTTTATGCGCGGAGATGAATTTGGAAATTTATCCGATTCCTATTTTCCTGATATTTTAACAAATGTCACTAAACGATAAAAAAAAAGCCTCTTTGAAATTATACAAAGAGGCTTTTTTATTTTTTCAAAATTTAGAGTTTTGCGGTTACCTTTTCGTTGGCGTTTCCTGCATTTTCTAAAACTGCCAATTCTTCTTTATCTACTATTTGTTGTGCAAGAATGGCGTTATTATAGGCTAAGAAATACACATCAAACTTAACTCCTTCTTCAATTAGCTCTTTTGAAATTTGATCGTTCTTAATCATTTCTTTCAGCAAATCAGGAAATGAATCTTTGTAGGTTTGTTTATTAGTATCATTTTCTTCAAGATTAGTTTCTATCCTGATTTCAATTTTATTGTCATTTAAAAATGCTTTCGCGGTTGTGCTCGTAATACCGGTACCTTTAATTGAGGAGGAATTATTATAAGAACTTACATGTTCCTGAATTTTTTGCTTGGTATTTTTACAGCTTACCAATAGCAGCATAACAACGACAGTAAATGCGATTTGGGTAATTTTTCTCATAAAATTTTAGGTTTTAGGTTATTTTTTAACTCAAACATAATGAACTTTTCAAACAAAAACAACTTCAAACCACAAAAATAAAAAACTGTAATTATTTGGTTACAAATTGATTATAAGAAAATAAATCTCAAAAAAGAGGCTTCAATTTACCAAATTCATTACCTGTAAAAATTCAAAAAGCCGCTTTAAAAACGATTAAAGCGGCTTATCACTGGGTTTAATTTCAGATATTATTTTAATATCTCAGCTATAGATTCTTTATTTATTATTTCTTTTACAAAAACTGTATTATCGTCAGCTAAAAAATAGGTATCAAACTGAACACCTTCTTCAACAAGCTCCTTAGGAATCTGATTTTTATTGATCATCTCTTTCAGTAGTAAACGAAAGGATGAATTTGCTTTTATTTTATTAGGTTCATTTTGTTCTAAATTGGTTTCGAACCTCAGTTCAATTTTGTTATCATTTATATAACCTCTTGCAGTTGTTAGCGTAACGTCATTAGCCTTAAAACTTGCAGCAGTACTATTATAGGACGTTACATATTCCTGAAGCTTTTGCTTTGTGTTTTTACAACTTACCATAAATACCAGTAAAACCACAGTAAATGAGATTTGAATAATTTTTCTGACCATAATTTAAATTATTTATTTTTTAATTTTTGAAATCTTAAAAGTGCTTCAAGATAATAATAATCTGCATAATTTATGGAACAATCTATTTCACTTCCTGCAGGTTTATGACCTGTTGAATGAAGCAAAAAAGCCGAATTTACATCATGACTCTGATAATGTTCTGACAGTGAAACAAGCATCTTTTTAGACTTTGCGAGATATTCTTTTTTTAGGTTTAAATCCTTTGTATACGAACTTAACTCCATAAGTGCAGATGATACAATTGCTGCCGCAGAAGCATCTCGCGGTTCATTCGGGATTCCCGGCGCATTAAAATCCCAATACGGAATTAAATCTTCGGTAGATAATCTATCTAAATAAACACGCGTTAATTTATGCGCGAAATCTAAAAACTTAGGATCTTTTGTTTCTCTGTAAACCATGGTAAATCCGTAAATAGCCCACGCCTGACCTCTTGCCCACATACTATCGTCACTATATCCCTGAGCAGTTCTTCCTTTTATTTTTTTACCTGTTTCATAATCATAAATAATAACATGATACGAACTATAATCAGGTCTAAAATGATTATTCATGGTTGTTTCGGCATGTTTTACGGCAATGTCATACAACTTTTTATTTCCTCCATTTTTAGAAGCCCAAAAAAGCAGTTCTAAATTCATCATATTATCAATAATCGTATTATGACCGCCATATTTATTATGTGGCCAAGATTGAATAGTTCCTACTTTTGGATTAAAAAGCGTCGCTAAAGTATCTGCTGATTTTAGAATAATATCTTTATAACCCTCATTCTTAGTCAAACGATATCCGTTCCCGAAACTATTAAAAATCTGAAAACCCAGATCATGATCATTTGCTTTACTAACTGATAAGGGAGTTAAAAACCGACTGAATTTATCGGCTTCTTTTTCCCATTTTTTATCGCCTGTAGCTTCATATAAATACCACAATTCTCCTGGCCAGAAGCCACTTGTCCAATCTTTATAATTGACAAACTTCCAGTCTTTACTTCCATTAGGAACTGTTCGCGGAGAAGTCCCGTCATTAGGAATTACTTTTAAGGTTTTCGAAGCTTGTTGTGCACAATATTCAAGTTGTTTTTTTACATTGAAAGAAGTCTCTTTTTGAGAATAACAATTATTTCCAAATACAAAAAGGGTTAAAATAAAAATAGTAAGTCTTGTAATCATGTGGTTATTTATTTAGACAGAAAGATTATTATGATTTTTACGAATTTATAAAATTAAGCAGACCTAAATCTATCTTTGTATTTTTGTCTACCTAAAAAAGTACTAATGATCTCAAACAAAATCAAAAATTGAAAAAATACAGGCTTTATTATTTCATTTTACTTTTATTGGTTATTTTTCTTGGAATCATGTCCAGAAAAAATGATCTCATTCCTTTGTGTACCGGAGATTTTCTTTACGCTGTTATGATGTATGTGCTGATTAGAATAGTATTTATTGATAAAAAAGCATTTCAAATAATAATTACTTCTTTATTGATTTGCTACGCAATTGAATTTTCTCAACTCTATCAGGCAAACTGGATCAATGAACTTAGAAACACGCTTTTAGGTCGATATACTTTGGGACAAGGTTTTTTATGGTCTGATATTCTAGCTTATACTTTTGGTATTGCTATTGCTTTTAATATTGAAAGAGCTGTTTTGAAACACAAATCTTTATAGAATATTAGCTTTTATATAAATTATTTACTTTCTCGTAAACCCGACAGGTTTTAAAAACCTGTCGGGTCTCTTATCACAATAATCTTGAAGGCAATTAATCAAGCGTCTGAGTAATTTTATCAATATTAAGACTATTTGCCATCGCTGTAAATATTTTATAGTAAACAGATTTATTATCATACAATTCATCATGTGTTCCTACTTCTACACATTTTCCCTGCTCTAAAACTATAATATTGGCAGCATCGATAATTTGAGAAATACTATGCGAGATGATAATTACGGTTCTGTCTTTTTTAATAGCGTCTAATGATTTTTTTATTTGTTCTGTCGCTATTGCATCCAAACTTGCCGTAGGTTCATCCAGAAAAATAATAGGCGGATTCTTTAGAAACAATCTTGCAATCGCAATGCGTTGTTGCTGACCTCCTGAAAGCAAATGCGCATCAGAATCATATCCTTTTGGTAGTTGTATAACTTGTTCATGGATATAAGCTTGTTTGGCAGCGTCTATGATTTCAGATTTTGATGCATCAGGTTTTCCATATAAAATATTTTCAGCAATTGTACCTTTAAAAATATGATTCTTCTGTAATACTAATCCAATATTTTTGCGAAGAAAATCAGTATTATAATCATTCAAGTCTACACCATCGAGGTATATTTTTCCTGATGTTGGCAAATAAAATTTATCCAGTAAATTGATGATTGTACTTTTTCCTGCTCCGCTTAAACCAACTAATGCAGTCGTTTCGTTGGGTTTAATAGTGAAATTGATATCAAAAAGCGCTTTTGTTCCGTTTGGATAAGCAAAATCAACATTTTTAACTTCTATAAGTCCAATAATTTTCTCTGGAACATAATCTCCGCTGGTTTCTTTTTCATTTTCTGATTCTAAAATATCGAAGAATCCTTCAGAATAAATCAAGGCGTCGTTTACTTCATCATAAATACGATGTAATTGCCTGATTGGTGCAGATACATTATTAAACAACATAATATGAAACATGATCGCACCAATTGTCATCGTATTATTCAGTACAAAATAAGCCGTTAGAATAATGATAATTACAACTCCTATTTGTTCTACAAAACCTTTTACACTTTCAAAAATAAAACTTGTCTTTCTGGTTTCAAGTTGATTCTCTGTCATTTCGAACTGAATGTCTTTATGACGATCTGCTTCCATTGGTTCACGAACAAACGATTTTATAACCGTTATCGATTCGATTAAACTGATGATACCGTTATTTTTCGTTTCGCGATAATTACGCATTCTTCGTCTAAAACCACTCAGTTTTGTGGCTTGCAACTGACTTATATAGAAATAGATCGGGATAATACATAAACTTACCAAACCCACATAAACATTCGCATAAAACATAATCCCCAGAGCCACAAAAGCATTAGCAAAAAGTGGCAGAATATCAATGAAAAAATTCTGAACCAATCGTGTTAAGCTGCTAATTCCAAGATCGATTCTGGTTTGTAGTTTTCCGCTTTCATTTTCATTAGAAGTATAAAATTCCATTCGATAACTCAGGATTTTTTCGACAATCGCCTGAGATATATCGCGAGTTATAAAGATTCGCAGTTTTTCTCCATAAAATTTCTGACCAAATTGTACTACAGAATATATAAGCTCTTTAGAAAGTAATACAATACTAATAATTCCCAATAAATGAAAACCTTTCGATAAGGGTTCATGCGCCACCATTAGATCACTAATAGAATCTACGGTATACTTTAATATTAAGGCATTTACCTGAGCCGCAAACGATCCTAAAAAAGTAAGCAACAAAGTAGCAATAACCATCTTTTTATAAGGCTTAACAAAAGGAGTTATTTTTTTATATAATACTGATATCTGCATTTATTTTTATTTCATGTCGCATATCAAATATAAGAATTCTAAATTTGTGTTTTGGAATTACTCTAAAGAATCAACTTTAAAAATATATCGTCATGCAATTGGTTTTCGCTTCAAACAATCTCAATAAAATCAAGGAAATTCAAAGTATCCTGAAAGGATCTATTCAATTATTAAGTTTAGAAGAAATTGGCTGTCACGAAGAAATTCCGGAAACTGCTGATACTATTGAAGGAAATGCGATTTTAAAAGCAAATTATGTAACTGAAAAATACGGTTATGACTGTTTTGCCGATGATACGGGTTTAGAAGTTACCGCTTTAAACGGAGAACCCGGCGTTTATTCGGCACGATATGCGGGAGAACAACGCAATGCCGATGATAATATGAACAAACTTCTTAAGGCTTTATCAAATAAAGAAGACCGAACCGCTCAATTTAAGACTGTTATTGCTTTAAATTTAAAAGGAGAACAACACTTATTTACCGGAATTGCAAAAGGAAACATTATTCTTGAGAAAACAGGAAATCATGGCTTTGGTTACGATCCTATTTTTCAACCTGAGAATTATACTGAGACTTTTGCTGAACTGGCTTCAGACATCAAAAATAAAATAAGTCATCGTGCAAAAGCAACTCACCAACTAATTGATTTTCTGAACGCAGCAAAATAATTGTTTAGAATACAACATTTTAGAGTCCAAAATTTATATTTCACGACGTATTTTTGCCGAATTTTCCTGATGTACAGACAAAAATCATGCTACTATAAACATAACTTTTTGATAATCAAATCATAACAAATACATAATTCTTAAAATAGCATTAGTTTATCTGAATAATTAACAGTAATTTTGCACCCTATTTTAAAAATACATATGAATAAATTTGAACAATTAGGATTGAATGAATCGTTACTGAAGGCGATTTTAGATCTAGGATTTGAGAATCCGTCAGAAGTACAGGAGAAAGCGATTCCCCTATTATTGGAAAAAGACACAGATATGGTTGCGTTGGCTCAGACAGGGACAGGGAAAACGGCAGCTTTTGGTTTTCCGCTAATTCAAAAAATTGATGCTGACAACAAGAATACACAAGCATTAGTTTTATCGCCAACACGAGAACTTTGTTTACAGATTACCAACGAACTTAAAAACTACTCAAAATACGAGAAAGGTATTAATGTGGTAGCAGTTTACGGCGGGGCTAGTATTACAGAGCAAGCTAGGGACATTAAAAGAGGAGCACAAATTATTGTGGCTACTCCAGGAAGAATGCAAGACATGATCAACAGAGGTTTGGTTAACATTAAAAATATAGATTACTGTATTCTTGATGAAGCTGATGAGATGTTGAACATGGGATTCTATGAAGACATCGTATCTATTTTATCAGATACTCCAGATCAAAAAAGTACATGGTTGTTCTCTGCAACTATGCCACAAGAGGTTGCCAGAATTGCAAAACAATTCATGAGCGAACCGGTTGAAATTACTGTTGGAGCTAAGAACTCAGGTTCTGCAACAGTTTCTCACGAATTTTACTTAGTAAATGCACGTGATCGTTACGAAGCTTTGAAACGTTTAGCCGATGCAAATCCAGATATATTTTCTGTGGTTTTCTGTCGTACTAAAAGAGATACACAAGCTGTAGCTGAAAAATTAATTGAAGATGGATATAGCGCTGCTGCGTTGCACGGAGATTTATCTCAGGCGCAACGTGATGGTGTAATGAAATCTTTCCGTGGAAGACAAATTCAAATGCTTGTTGCTACTGACGTTGCTGCACGTGGTATTGACGTTGATAATATTACTCACGTAGTAAATTACCAACTTCCTGACGAAATTGAAACATACAATCACCGTTCAGGACGTACAGGTAGAGCTGGAAAATTAGGAACTTCTATTGTTATTGTTACAAAAAGTGAGTTGCGTAAAATTTCTTCTATCGAAAGAATCATCAAACAAAAATTCGAAGAGAAATCTATTCCTTCTGGAATCGAAATCTGCGAAATTCAATTGTTGCACTTAGCAAACAAAATTAAAGATACTGAAGTTGATCACGAAATTGACAACTACTTACCAGCAATCAACAATGTTCTTGAAGGTTTATCCAAAGAAGAATTGATTAAGAAAATGGTTTCAGTAGAATTTAACCGTTTTATTGCTTACTATAAAAAGAACAGAGATATTTCTACTCAATCTGGAGAAAGACGCGAAAGAACTGATTCTGAGCCAAGAGAATTCAATAATAACGGAGCAGTTCGTTACTTTGTAAACATAGGTTCAAGAGATAATTTCGACTGGATGTCTCTTAAAGATTACTTGAAAGAAACATTAGACTTAGGTCGTGATGACGTTTTCAAAGTAGATGTGAAAGAAGGTTTCTCTTTCTTTAACACTGATCCTGAACACACTGATAAAGTAATGGAAGTATTAAACAACGTACAATTAGAAGGACGTCGTATTAATGTTGAAATTTCCAAAAATGATGGTGGCGGAAGACGTGACCATAACGGTCGTAGCGGCGGAGGACGTAGTTCTGCTCCAAGACGCGAAGGTTCTGGTGGTGGAAGTTTCGGACCAAGACGTGAAGGTTCTGGCGGTGGTGGTTTTAGAAGCGACAGAAACTCTGCTCCTAGAGAAGGTGGTTTCAGAAGCGACAGAAATTCATCTGCTCCAAAAAGAGAAGGTGGGTTTAGAAGCTCAGCTCCAAGAAGCGAAGGAAGTTCAGACAGAGCTCCAAGACGTTCTGAAAGCTTTGGTGATTCGCCAAGACCAAGAAGACCAAGAAGAGATTAATACTTTAATATCTTAAAATACAAAATCCCAGATTCCAGACATAATTGGAATTTGGGATTTTTTTTACCTTAAAGAATCTTACTCTCTATAAATGAGTTTTGTATTTTAATCTTCCTTAACCCTTTTTATTTAAATACTAAAAGCAACGCTGCTACCTTTGTTAATTTTCTGATAATTATATTCGAAGACTGCGAAATATTTAATCCCTATTTAGTACTTTTAGTGCTTTAAATCAGGATATGAAATATTTCGCAGTTTTCTTTTTTACACTACTATCAGCCATTGGTTTTGCACAAGACGTTGAGTCTACTGCACCACAAAGAGTTTCAGGTTATGTCATTAATGACAATACGAAACAACCTTTGCCAAACGTAAATATTATTAACACGAACAAGGTACGTGGTGCCAAGTCTGATGCTAAAGGATATTTTGAGATAGATGTACAAGTTAATGACACGATCCACTTTTCGATTTTAGGATTTCAATCTTTAAGAATCAGGGTAACGAATGACTGGATAAAAAATAAAGTAACCAGAATTCAGCTTACTGAAAAAGCAATTGCTCTTGAAGAAGTAATTATCGCACCATTTAATCTAACCGGATATCTGGAAGTCGATTCTAAATTAATTCCAACAAAAGAAAACTACCGTTACAGCATTTCCGGACTTACTCAAGGCTACGAAGCAGGAGAATATTCTCCAAATGCATTTGGAAAAGTATTAGGCTCCATTTTTAATCCTGCAGATGTTCTCTATAGTTTCTTTGGAAAAAATGCCAAAGAACTCAAGAAACTAAAAGAAATGAGAAAAGATGATACCGTTCGAAATCTTCTTGAATCTAAATATGATCGTGAAACTGTTGCTGTACTTCTAGGCATTAGTAAAGACGAAATTCCTGAAATTTTACAGCGCTGCAATTATTCTGACTCCTTCATACAATCAGCAAATGATTTACAAATTATGGACGCCATCAATGGTTGCTATGAACAATATAAAGTATTAAAACGAAATTAATTCACTTTAAATAAAATTTAAAATCCTCATTTACAAATAGTAATTGAGGATTTTTTTTATTTAAAAACTTATATTTGATCATTAACAAACCAAAAGATATTATGAATGAAATACCTTTTCAAACAATCGACTGGAATCAAATTGCAAAAACCGAACATTCCGGAGAAACCGGAACCGCTTATTGGCAAACCCTGCAGTTAGGAGGTTTACGCATTCGAAAAGTTACTTATTCTAAAAACTACATTGCTGATCATTGGTGTCAAAAAGGTCATATTGTTCATTGTCTTGAAGGAGATTTTATCAGCGAATTAGAAAATGGACAAAAATTTGAACTTTCAAAAGGAATGACATATGTAGTTACTGATGACATTAGTTCTCATAAATCATTAACCAATAATGGTGTTGAGTTACTAATAATAGATGGTGATTTTTTAAAGTAATAAAAGTAATATTTGAAGCAAATTAAAATATTATATCTACATTTACTTACATTCAAATAAAATTAATTAAATCAACATATCATGGCAAAAAGTCAAGACGCTAAAAAAACAGCAAAGAAAGAACCGTTAAAAACGGCTAAAGAAAAAAAAGAAGAAAAGAGAGAGAAGAAAAATGCTCCTAAAAGAGATTAAGTTTTAGTCTCAGTTTGCAGTCTCAGTTTGCAGTTTCTCGAAACTGAATACTGAGATTGCGACTTAATACTGAGTCTTTTTTTAAATGCACAATTTTAGATATATCGATAATTTAAAATTAGAAGCAATGCGAAAAAATTATATTTTAAAGATTACGCTTTTGCTATTTCTATTTTTCTTAAGCAGCAAAAGTTTCTCACAACATACTGACTTAGTAGACGATTCTCAAACTCAAATCTTAGCCGATTCTACTAAAAACTATATCATTCCTGATGCAACAAGCAAAGGAATGAAATGGTCGAGAACTGAGAATAAATGGTTCACAGCAAAATTAGGCTTCGCTCCTATTTTAGATTATAATGCCAACTTTCAAAATCAGGACAGCAAAAATCAGGTAGGTAAACAAGAAAGCCGATTTGACATTAGAAGCGCCAGAGTTATGGTGAGCGGAAAAATAAACTTCAAAAACCCCTGGAAATACTTAATAAGTGTTGAATACAAAGGATTAGACAGACCTGACGACGCCAATAATTTTGGCATAACCGATTTTAAAATTGTTATACCATTATCTGAAAATAGTGAACTCGATTTCGGAAAAGTCAAGGAAACTTTTGTTTATGAAATGGTTGGGGACGCCGCCAACTTACCGCAATTTGAACGATTATTAAATCCTTTTTTTAATAGCAGAAATATTGGTGTAATTTATCGTCATTATCTATTAAACGACAGAATTTCTCTTTCAGGCGGAGTTTTTAAAAATTGGCCCGCAAGCGACAAAAGCTTTTCAAACACTGATAATACCTTTACAGCCAGAATTACCGGATTACCAAAATGGCAAAATGACGGAAAAGAATTTATGCATGTTGGAATTGGTTTGCGATACGTAGATGCTAAAAATGACATTATAAGGTTAAAAAATAAAAATGAGTCAAATATCACTTCAGCTTATGTTGATACCGGAAATATGAATGCTTCACACCAGTTTAATTTAAGTATGGAGCAACTTTGGAGTTTAGATAATTTTTCGGTTCTAATGGAATATGTTCACAACTGGACTGCAACAAACGATTTAGGCACGCAGCAATTTAGTGGTTATTATGTAACAGGAAGTTATGTTTTAAGCGGAGAACAAAGGCCCTATGATCAGAAAGCCGCTTATGCCAGAAGAATAAAACCAACAGGTAAATATGGAGCTTGGGAAATCTTTGCGCGTGTTGGAGCAAATGATTTAGAAACCAAAGAAATTCACGGAGGAGTAAATAACCGTTATGACCTGGGACTGAATTGGTGGGCAACTCAATATTGGAAAGCTGGTTTGGTTTATGGAATTGGCAATCTTGAAAAAGACGGAATTACAGGAGTAACCAATAATTTACAATTCAGAATTCAATGGATATATTAGAAAGTATTCAGTTGCAGTGTTCAGTCTTTAGTCGCAGTTTCAGTCTCAGTATTCAGTGATTGTAATACCGAAAACTGAGACTGAAACTGCGACTGTAAACTGAGACTTATTATTTAACCGGAATATTAGAAAGAATCTCTAATACAAATTTCCAATATTTTTGAGCTGAAGAAATACTTGCTCTTTCATCCGGAGAGTGTGCACCATGAATCGTTGGTCCAAAAGAAATCATATCCATATCAGGATAATTTGTTCCTAAAATTCCACATTCTAAACCAGCGTGACAAGCTACTACTTTTGGTTTTTCGTTATTTTGCTTTTCATAGATTCCAACTAAAGTATCTAATATTTCAGAATTTACGTTTGGAGTCCATCCCGGATAAGAACCTGAAAGCTCTACTTCACAACCTACTAATTCAAAAGCAGAACGCAATGCATTTGCCAAATCAAATTTTGAAGTTTCAACAGATGAACGAGTTAAACACCCAATAGATATTTCTCCATCTTTTACAATAACACGAGCAATATTATTAGACGTTTCTACTAAATCATCCATATCAGCACTCATTCTGTAAACTCCGTTATGAGCAGCATAAATAGCACGAATAATTCCTTCCTGAACTCCTAAATCCATTACTTTTTCAGGAGTATCGCATTTTACGATTTCTATAGATAAATTAGGCTCAGTAGTTTTATATTCCGTTTTAATATCATTGATGATTTCCTGCATATCAAAAATATAGGCTTCATCAAACATTTCAGAAATAATTACTTTCGCAACACTTTCTCTCGGAATTGCATTTCGCAAACTTCCACCGTTAATTTCTGCTACCTGCAAACCAAAGTTTTCAAAAGCATCAAACAATAAACGGTTCATGATTTTATTTGCATTTCCTAAACCTTTATTGATATCCATTCCTGAGTGACCACCATTAAGCCCTTTTACAGTAATAATATGTCCAACTGATCCTTCCGGAACTTCTTCTTCATTATAAGTTCTTGTAGCTGTTACATCGATTCCACCAGCGCAACCTATATCAATTTCATCATCTTCTTCTGTATCTAAATTCAAAAGAATCTGACCCTGAAGAATTCCTCCTTTTAAATTTAGAGCCCCAGTCATTCCGGTTTCTTCATCAATAGTAAATAAAGCTTCAATTGCAGGATGCGGAATATCTTTACTTTCTAAAATAGCCATAATTGTTGCTACTCCTAATCCATTGTCAGCTCCAAGTGTTGTACCGCGGGCACGAACCCAGTCACCATCTACATACATATCGATTCCCTGTGTATCAAAATCAAAAACAGTATCTGCATTTTTTTGGTGCACCATATCAAGATGTCCCTGCATAACGATTGCTTTGCGGTTTTCCATTCCCGGAGTTGCCGGTTTTCTGATAATAACATTTCGGATTTCGTCTTCAAAAGTTTCTAAACCTAAGCTGTTTCCAAAGTCTTTCATAAACTCGATCACACGTTCTTCTTTCTTTGACGGACGAGGAACTGCGTTTAAATCAGCGAATTTATTCCATAGCGCTTTAGGTTCCAGATTTCTTATTTCCTGACTCATTATATTTTGTTTGAAGTTTAACAATTAAGAGTCCCAAAGTTACAAAGTTTAATTTTTTTTTCGCCACGAATTTCACGAATTAGCACTAATCTTATTGAAATTAAAATACAATTTCACAAATACTATCCCGTTTTGTAAAATTACAAACTAATAATTTAGTAAAAGCTCGTGGAATTCTTAACTAACTTTTTTTATCAATCAATATTGTATTTATATTTACCTATCAAAAATCTATACTTTGAAATCAAAATACACACTACCTATATTTCTTCTTTTGCAAATCATCCTCTTAAAAATTCTACCCTTCTTTCCTGAATTTATAGAAAGATTTTACAGCAAAGGATTCTACTTAAAAATCTCTTACTTTTCGAGAATTCTTTTAGGTAAGATTCCATTTTCTGTTGGAGACTGCATTTATTCTATTTTAATTTTACTCTTAATTCGATGGTTTTGGAAAATCCGCAAAACATGGAAAATTCAATGGAAAGATAATCTCTTAAAAGCTCTAAGTATTCTTTCAATATTTTATTTCTTTTTTCATATACTCTGGGCATTAAACTATTACAGGGAACCTCTTTTTGAAAAAATGAAAATCCAGAAAGAATATACTGATGCGGAATTGTTGGTTTTTACAAAAAAACTAATTGCAAAAACAAATGAAATTCAGTTTCAAATTACCCAAAATGACAGTGCCAAAATAGTTTTTCCTTATTCTCAGAATCAGGCATTTCAGATGAATTTATCCGGCTATAAAAATCTCTCAAGAGATTATTCTTATTTTAAGTATGAAATTATAAGCGTTAAAAAATCTCTTTTCAGTTTACCTCTTACCTACATGGGATTTGGCGGTTATTTAAACCCTTTTACTAATGAGGCACAGGTCAATGATTTATTACCTATGTATAATTTTCCTATTACGAGTTGTCACGAAATGGCACATCAAATGGGTTATGCAAGCGAAAGCGAATGCAATTTTATTGGCGTTCTGGCAGCTGTAAAAAACAACAATTTATATTATCAATACTCCGGTTATAGTTTTGCTTTGCGTTACTGCTTAGGGATTTGGCAGGCAAAAGATGAAAAAATATTCAAACAATTAAAACAAACAGTTCACGCAGGAATTTTAAAAAACTATCAGGAAAGTCAGGATTTCTGGAAACAATATGATACTTTTATTGATAAAGGTTTTCATGTTTTTTATGATAATTTCTTAAAAACAAATAATCAAAAAGATGGCATGGAAGGTTATAGTAAATTTGTAGATTTGATGGTGAATTATTACAAAACCAGACCACTATAGAACGCTATTTATTATTAATAATTCGAGAAATTTGTAAAATTCGTGACAAAAAAAACACATTCATTGTAACAAAATAAAGTTCATTACTACTAATACATTATGAGCGAAAATCTAGAACAGTCATTTGTTGCACAATTGCAGGCAAATCAGAATATAATCCATAAGATATGTCGATTATATACTGCTGGCGAAGATGCTCACAAAGACTTGTTTCAGGAAATTACCATACAACTATGGAAAGCTTATCCTAAATTTAGAGGCGATAGTAAATTTTCGACCTGGACGTATCGTGTCGCTTTAAATACCGCCATTACCTTATATCGAAAAACCAAAAGAACCGTATCTACAGTAGAATATGAAAGTCACCAGCATTTTGTAAAAGATGTTGATTACAATTATGAAGAAGAAGAACAGATTAAGTTGATGTACAAAGCCGTTTATCAGCTTAACGACATCGAAAAAGCATTAGTTTTTATGTATTTAGAAGACAAAGATTATCAAGAAATAGCAGAGACCTTAGGGATCAGCGAAGTGAATGCACGTGTGAAAATGAACAGAATTAAAGGGAAACTTAAAAAAATACTAAATCCTTAAAAATTATTATGAAAGAACTGGATTTATTAAAAAAAGACTGGAAAAAGAACTCTGACTCTTTTGAACAAATTTCTGAAAAAGAAATCTATAAAATGATTCATAAAAAATCATCTTCAATTGTGAAGTGGATTTTGATTATCAGCATTTTAGAAGTATTATTTTGGACTATATCAAATTACTTTTCAAATATTGACGATTTCTTAAATAACATTCATCATCCTGAAATCATACTTTATATGGAGATTCTGATGTATTTTAATTA
Source organism: [Flexibacter] sp. ATCC 35103 (assembly GCF_001975985.1). Taxonomy (GTDB): domain Bacteria; phylum Bacteroidota; class Bacteroidia; order Flavobacteriales; family Flavobacteriaceae; genus Flavobacterium. Next base: position 896,489 of record NZ_MTQF01000001.1, read on the forward strand.
TGCGGTAATATTGGTTTTTATTTATTTTTTCTACAAAAATTACAAAACAATATCCACCATTGTTTCTACTAAATTATTAATGAGCAGTATTTTGAGAACTCGTAAAACAGTTCAGTATTATGTATGGTACAATTTAGGAATGATTGTGGTTTCATCAATTCTTAGCTTTTTCATAGGATATGTTTACAATCCTGATATGGCAATTGTTAGGGAAAAACTAGCCTTGAACGGAAAAGCAATGTTGTTTTCGATTGGCGCTCTTGTATTACTTACATTACTATTCTTTGGGCTATTCTGGTGTATTTACAGATTGCTTTACGGAACTTTATTAAGAAGATTGTACGCTAATTATAAAGAGTTAAAGAAAATTGATTTCTAGATCCAAAGGTTTCTTTTGAAGTTGCTATCCAAAAACCTTGGACTTAGCTAAGGTTCTAAGTTTATTTTAAAAAAAACGTGAAACTTGAAACAAAAATTTAGAATCTAATGTTCGCTTTCTGATGCTTTATAGCTCCATCTTCTCATTTCATTCAGTTCTTCTTCAGCTTTAATTTCTTCGGCCGGAATGACTTTTAAAAATGATGGATGTTGTTCTATTGCAAATTCTACTTTTTCAACGATTTCTTCGATCGTATCATTTTCATAATCAATATCAAGAGGTTCTTTGATAATAAAAGATTGTAGAATTCCCTTTTTCTTCATTCGTAATCCTTTCTTATCAAACGAACGACGGAAACCATCTATTACTATCGGAATTACAATTGGTTTATGCTGTTTAATGATATGTGCTGTTCCTTTACGAACCGGTTTGAACGATTTTGTTGTTCCTTGCGGAAACGTAATTACCCAACCATCTTCAAGTGCTATTCTGATGTTTTCAGTATCGTTTGGGTTAACATCACGTTTTTCAGTAACATCGACACCTTTTGCACGCCAGGTTCTTTCGACTGTAATCGCACCAACATAAGCTAAAATTCTTGGCAGTAAACCTGCATGCATGGTTTCTTTTGCCGCAACATAATAGATATTCATTTTTGGCTGCCACAAATATCCAATATTCTTAATGGTATCCTGACGTCCGCTTAAACTTGCGTTAAACACATGAAACATAGCTACAACATCGGCAAAATAAGTTTGATGATTAGAAATAAACAATACATTAGTGTCCGGCAATGTTTTAATAATTTCTGATCCTTCAATCTGTAAATCATTAAATCCCCTGTATCTTCGGTGCGTCATGGCTCCCAAAATTCGTATTAACCATTTTTTAATGAATAATATATGTCCAAAAGGATTTCGTTTAAACAATCCCATAGTTGTGTATTGTATTTTTTTGTTAGAACGCAAACATACAAAAATTATTCTTTTGGCAATACTATAAAGCAATTTCGTAAAGAAATCATTATTCTGATGAATAACAAATTGTTAAATTTCTATTTTTACGAATTTCCTTCAAAGGTTATTTTCAGAACATCTCTCAATTCACTTAAAATCATAGCAGTTGCTCCCCAAACAATATGATTTTGTATACTAAATGCCGGAACTAAAATATTATCACCATAAGAAGTTGACAATGTGGCTTCGATAATAATTTTATCATCTAAAAATACAGACAACGGAAGTTCTATTATATTTGCCACTTCTCTACTATCAGGATAAAATAAAAGCTCCTCTTTTGAAATTCCCAAATATGGGTGCACTAAAAAATTACTTGGCGGAATGTACATTGGACTAAAATGCTTAATCACCTCTATTTTTTCCGGTAAAACTCCAACTTCTTCCTGTGTTTCCCTCAAAGCCGTCTCTTTATAATCAGAATCTGTACTTTCATATTTTCCTCCGGGAAAAGCAATTTGAGAAGAGTGAACACCATTGTAAGCATTCCGTACAATTAAAACCAAATGTGTTTTTCCATCTTTAGGATAAAACAACATCATTACGGCTGCGATTCTGGGATTTTCTATTTTTAAATCCAGATTCTTCAAAGCTTCTATTCTTTCTTTAGGAGCCATTTTTATATGCGACGCAACCGCTGGCAGTTCAACTGGAATTAAATTAGGAACATATTGCAAAAAATCTTGAAAATCCATATTCAAAGTTTATTTTTGTACTTTCAAATAAATACAAATAAAAATATAAATATAGTCCAGAAAACGCGGTTCTACAAGTTTTCTAAAATCAAAGCCATAAAAATGTACAGTAGAGAAGAATCACAAAAATTAAAAAGGGAGTTTTGGGTGGCTTTCGCCGAAAAATATCCTCGTAAATGGGTACTTTATGATACAAAAATCAAAGACTTCTCATTTAAGTTTTATGTCGACAATAAAAAAGCACAGGTTTTAATTGATATCGAACAAAGAAGCGATGAAAAACGAACTGCATATTTCGAAAAATTAGAGGCTTTAAAAAATATTCTGGAAGAGGAATTTATTAAAGATCTGGTTTTTGAAAAAAACTACACTCTCGAAAGTGGAAAAACCATCAGCCGAATCTGGACCGAAATACAAGGAGTGGGATTTAGCAACCGCAATAATTGGGATGCTATTTTTGATTTCTTTTTCGAAAAAATGAATGCTTTAGAAATGTTTTATCTTGAATATGATGATTTTATCAAAGATATTGAGTAAAAGCAACTAAGTTCTTATTATAGAAAAAAGCTCGCAGGTTTTAAAAACCTGCGAGCTTTTTTTGGTTTTACACGCTAAAAATATTATATAAAATAATATGATCGTCGTAATTGATATAAAGTTGTTTTCTGTAATCTTGCTTTTTACGGGTAATAATAGATAATTTACAATCCTTGCCATCATTATCTTTGCACATGAAAGAATACACTATATCAGTATCATTTTCTTCGCGCTCGATATAATCCAAAATCCTAAAAAGCTGTATTTCCTGCGAATACACTACAATTCTATGTTTGTTAGTATCTAAAATTACAGAAAGATTAACCAAATCCAGATTTGACCATTCGCCCCATTTCCCTCTTTCATTTTTTTCTAAAACACTAAAACCAGATGTTTTAAAGCTATAAGATTGACTGTAAGTTTGCTGTAAACCAATTATTAAAAAAAATAGTACTATATAAGTGCGTATAGAATTCATATCGTGTTGATGCCAATAATTAAAACTCAAATTTAGCCTTTTCTTGACAAGCAACTTCAAAATCGGCAATCATTTCCTCAATAATTTGCTGTGCGGGTAATATTTCATGAATTAATCCTGCAATTTGCCCTATTTCGAGTTCTCCTTCTTCCAGATCACCTTCAAACATTCCTTTTTTTGATCTTGCTCTTCCTAAAAGCTGATTTAAATCTTCTTTTGACGGACATTTTTGATATAATTCCTGAACATCATTGTAAAATTTATTTTTAATCAAACGTACCGGAGCTAATTCTTTCAATGTCAACTGTGTATCACCTTCTTTAACTTTAACTATTGTTTCTTTAAAATTATTATGTGCAGATGATTCTACAGATGCTGCAAAACGACTTCCAACCTGAACTCCATCTGCTCCTAAAACCATCACAGCAAGCATTGCGTGTCCGGTTGCAATTCCACCCGCAGCAATAATTGGGATCTGGATTTTCTCTTTCACCATTGGAATTAAAGTCAATGTTGTAGTTTCATCACGGCCATTATGTCCTCCAGCTTCAAAACCTTCGGCTACAATTGCATCCACACCAGCTTCTTGTGCTTTTAAAGCAAAAATACTACTGCTCACAACATGAACAACGATAATTCCTTTTTCCTTTAAAAAAGATGTCCATGTTTTAGGATTTCCTGCCGAAGTAAAGACGATTTTCACACCTTCTTCGACAACAATATTCATAATTTCTTCAATATTGGGATATAACATCGGAATATTAACCCCAAAAAGTTTATCAGTTGCCTTTTTACATTTTTGAATGTGTTCTCTTAGTACCTCCGGATACATTGATCCTGCGCCAATTAAACCTAATCCTCCGGCATTACTAACAGCAGAAGCTAATTTATAACCGCTGTTCCAGATCATTCCGCCTTGAATAATTGGATATTTAATATTAAAAAGCTGTGTGATTTTATTCATTCAAAAATGCTGTTATTGTTTGATTATCTTTCCTGTTTTATGCAGATCATCCGCGTCAAAAGTATAAAAATAGAGTCCACTTTTTAAAGCTTCTACAGAAAGAGTTGGATTTTGATTTGAAATTTGTTTTTCAATAATTTTCTGTCCTAAAACTGAGTAAATTGCAATTAAGGCCGTATTACTTTTAAACGAAAATGAAACTGTCGTTTGTGCCGGATTAGGAAATATAGAAAATGGAGCAGTTAAAGATTCGAAATTCTCAACACTCAAAGTTGATCCAAAATTTGGAATTCCATAACCATAATTATTATTTGGAGCACTATATCGATCAGAAGACTGAAGAATCATTTCCCTGATTTCCTTATTGGTTTTCGACGGAAAAGCCTGCCACAAACAAGCAATCATTCCCGCCATTATTGGGCACGAAAAAGAAGTTCCGTTCACAGTTACTATATTTCCTGAAGTGTCAGATACAACAGCAGCAGTTCCTTGCGCCATAACATCCGGTTTTATTCTTCCGTCATAACTTGGCCCAATAGAACTAAAAGACGATTTATTTTTTGAAGAAGTAACTCCTCCAACAGTAATTACAGAAACCGCATCTGCCGGTCCGCCAATATGTGGTTCCGCAGTACTCCCCTCATTTCCTGCCGAAGCCACGACAATGATTCCTTTGTTAAAAGCAATTTGAGCACCTCTGGAAATAAAATTTGTCGTACCGTTCATGTCGCTGTACGTATGACTGTAAGCAGCATTATCAAAGCCAAAATACCCTAATGAAGTTGTAATAATATCTGCTCCCAAATTATCGGCTCTTTCAGCAGCTTCTACCCAATATGACTCTTCGACAGGATTTTCAGTAGGTGCATATTCTGTAATAAACAAATAATATGATGCATCTGGGGCCGTACCCACTAAAGCATTTTCTTTATATCCACCCATTGTAGAAAGTACCAATGTACCATGACTGTCACCTGTATAGAAATTTTCATTTCTATTTACAAAATCATACCCTCCTAAAATTTGATTATTATCGATAAGTTTTTTAAAAGGTAACGCTGTATTCACACCTGGAAACCCAGCATCTAAAACTGCAATTACTTTATTGTTTCCGGTATAATTTTGCTGATGTAAAACCTGACCGTTAAGCATTTGGATTTGATTTGAAGAAGATCCATAAGCATAATCAATTGTAGTTTCAAGTTTATCTTTTACCTGAGATATCTTTTCAGGAGAAACCATTTTAGTAGTTATATTCAATGCTTTATTTGCAAAAACTACCTTATCAACAAACGACATTGCTGTCAGTGACAAAATATTAGCCTGAGTTCCTCTAATATGAAGCGCATTCATCCACTTAGATTGTGCCATTACACTAATTCCGTTACTTGACTTAATCAGATTTATGTAAGTTTCTTCTACAGGAACATCCGTTAGATCTAAGGCAATATTTTGATTGGCCCTTCGGTCTAAAGCACGCTGTGAAAGCATCATTGATGGAGTATCAAAAAAGATTTGGGCATTTGGTTTATCCTTAAAATAAACCCATGCATCTTCTTGTGAAAAAATCACAGAAGTAAAAACTAATAAAAGAAATGTAAAATAGTACTTCATAGTTTACTTTTTTTTAAGGTTAAAACCTTTGTAAAAAAGTATAAAGCTAAGAAATTACTCCCGAACCAACTAATTCATTATCGAAATACCAAGCTGCAAACTGTCCCTCGGTTATTGCAGATTGCGGTTCATCAAACTGAACATACATTCCGTCTTCAAATTGGTGTAAAACAGCTTTTTGTAAAGGCTGGCGGTAACGAACTCTCGCCATTACTTCCATAGTTTCTCCAACTTTTAAAGCTAAATCAGTACGAATCCAGTGCACTTCAGATTTTTCGATAAATAATGCTCTTTTGAATAAACCAGGATGCAAACTTGTTAATCCTGTATAAATAGTATTGGTTTCAACGTCTGTAGCAATAATAAACAACGGATCCGTTGTTCCGCCTACATTTAGTCCTTTTCGTTGTCCTACCGTAAAATAATGAGCTCCCTGATGTTTACCAACAACTTTTCCCATTGTTGGAAGATAATCACGTTTTTTAGATTCTGATTTTAATTCTTCTTCTAAGGTTAAACCAGCAGGTTTTTCGACAGTATATATTGAATCGTTTTTATCGATCTGAACAATTTTACCTTCTTTAGGCTGCAATTTTTGTTGCAGAAATTCCGGCAAACGAACTTTTCCAATAAAGCATAATCCTTGTGAATCTTTCTTTTCGGCTGTCACCAAATCCATTTCAGCAGCAATTTCACGCACTTCAGGTTTTGTTAAGGCTCCAATAGGAAATAATGATTTTGCCAATTGATCCTGTGATAACTGACATAAAAAATAAGATTGATCTTTGTTGTTATCAGCGCCTGCAATCAATTGATAAACAGGTTTTCCATCAACTTCGATTTCATTTTTTTGACAATAATGTCCTGTTGCCACATAATCAGCTCCAAGACTTAAGGCAATTTTCATGAAAACATCAAATTTGATTTCGCGATTACAAAGTACGTCAGGATTTGGAGTTCTCCCTTTCTCATATTCGTTGAACATATAATCAACGATTTTTTCTTTGTATTCTTCGCTTAAATCTACAGTTTGAAACGGTATTCCAAGTTTTTCAGCTACTAACAAAGCATCGTTACTATCCTCTAACCAAGGACATTCGTTAGAAATAGTAACCGAATCATCGTGCCAGTTTTTCATAAAAAGGCCAATAACTTCGTATCCTTGCTGTTGCAATAAATAAGCCGCAACACTCGAATCTACTCCACCGGAAAGTCCAACAACTACACGTTTCATCCTAAATTTTTTATATTTTTACAAGGATGCAAAGATAAGTCCTATTTTTGATAATCGTGGTAGTTTTAATTAGTTTATATAATACCGTGGTAGATAAAACTTATCGCAAATAAATAATTTTAATTTAAAACGGATAATTAATTCATTTTAGGTTTTGAATCCACTTGATAACTGCTTTTTGGATCGCTCATATTTACTTCTTTGGTCAATTTCCCTTTTAGATAGAACTGCCACATATTTGCTTTTTTACCGTTTACAAATTTTCCTTTCGAAGCCACAACTCCGTCAGCATCATAAAAAACAGCATCGCCGTTGTACTCATTATTTTTATAAGTCGTCTGTTCTAAAAGAATTCCGTTTTGTCCGTATTTTTTATAAACTCCATCTTTCAAGCCGTTTACGTAATTCATTTCTTCGGCAATTTTAGAATTTGGATAATACACCGTTCTTAAACCTTCGAGTTTTCCATTTTTATAATTTTCAAGCGTCATAATTACTTTCGAAGCTTTATGATAATACTTCCATTCACCTTCACGGGCTTTACCAATTTCTTTACCTTCACTTACTTTGTTTTTATTCTGATCATAAAAAATAGTATAGGAACTTCCGTCATTTGCAGTAAAATCCCTTGTTGCTATAACATCACCTTTTTTTGTATCATCAAAAAATTTAAACACACCGGTTTCTTTTCCGTGATTAAAGGTTCCTTCGTAACGAGGACGTTTAGAGACGTCATAAGTTCCTTTCCAGACTCCGTCTTTTTTTCCGTTAGCATCTGTTTTATTAAAATCCTGAGCAGATACTATGATCGCATTTAAAAAAAGCAGTCCTATTATTATTTTTTTATAAATCATTGTAATTCAATTTTAAGCTTTAACGAAAATGGCTTTAATAAATTATATTTTAGATATAAAAAAATCCCGATGAATCGAGATTTTTTTATAAATAAGTTCTTTATTTTTTATTCTGTTTTTTTACAGCTTCTTGTTGTTCCATAACCTCCTGAAGACGTTGTTGAAACTTACTTTGCTTTTTAGGCTCTTTTAATTTATTCTCTTGAATCTGAGCATGAATCTTATCTGTATCAACAATATAATTTTTAATCACAAACATAATTCCAATGGTAATTAAGTTCGAAATAAAGTTATACAAACTCAAACCTGCACCATAACTATTAAAGAAAATTAACATCATCAATGGCGAAACATAGATCATGATTTTCATCATTTTTGCCATATCCGGCATACCTTCTTGCTGAGGCGCAGCCATTTGCTGATCTCCGGAAGTCATTTTCATATAGAAGAAAATTGCAATTGCTGCCAAAATTGGAAACAAACTGATATGATCTCCATATAACGGAATGTGGAATGGTAATTTTACAACAGCATCAAATGATGATAAATCGTCTGCCCAAAGGAAGCTTTTTTGTCTTAACTCAAAAGCTGACGGGAAGAACTGGAATGATGCATACATAAACGGAAGCTGAATCAATGCCGGAATACATCCTGCCATTGGGTTTACTCCTGCTTTGTTGTACAGCTTCATTGTTTCCTGTTGTTTCTTCATTGGGTCTTTTTTGAATTTTTCTCCCAACTCTGTAATCTCCGGACGTAAAACTTTCATTTTTGCCTGAGACAAGAAAGACTTGTATGTAATTGGCGACATTGCCAATTTGATGATAATAGTAAAAATGATAATCGCAATTCCGTAAGCAATATAAGAGCTTAAGAATCCAAATAATGGAATAAAAATCCATTTATTGATCCATCCGAAAATTCCCCAACCTAATGGAATAATTTTTTCGAAGTTTTTATCATATGATTTTAAAATTTTATAATCAGATGGCCCAAAATACCAGCTCATTTTATAATCAACTTCTCCATTTGTAAAAGCCAAAGGAACTGTTGCTCTAAATTGCTTGATATAAGTCGTATCTATTTTTTCATCTTTAACTAAATCATCAGATTGCAATTTAGATTTTTCGAATGCTTTATCTGTAGCTAAAATTGCAGTAAAAAAGTGTTGTTTAAAAGCGATATAACTCACTTTTTCAGGAGTATCTTCTTTTCCTACACCAAGACTTACTGAACTGTATTTTTCATCTCCATATTCGTATTCAAGCTGAGCATATCTTTTTTCAATAGAAACACTTTTCTCGTTTCTGTAACTTTTTAAATCCCATTGTAAATCTAATGGTTTAGCAGAATTTAAAACTTTATTCAAACCTTGAGAACGAATATCAAAACCAACTAAATAATCATTTGATTTTAATATATATTTATATTCCAAAAATTCATTAGCTCCGGCTTTTAAACGCATTGTCAAAATCTGGTCAGCACCATTTTTAGTCAACGTAGGCTCAAAATATAAATCTTTAGAGTTTAAAGTCCTGTTATCAGTTGTTTGTAATTGAATATTTAAATTAGAATTATTGTCTTTAATCAATTCTACTAATTGTCCTGAATTTTTTTCAAACTTTTTAAATTCTTTCAACGTAGTTTCTACTATATAACCACCTTTGTTGGCGATTTTTAGTATCATTTTTTCGTTTTCAAGAGTTGTAAAACCTTCTTTAGCAGAAGGAAGCGTAGCTGAATAAGCAAAACCTCCTAATGTTTTTTGCAATTGCGCTAATTGAACCGTGTCGCCTGGAGTTGTTGCAGCAACTGGTAAAACAGCTGTTTTAGTTTTATCAGTTTTAGCTTGCGCTTCTTGTTTGGCAACTAATTCTTTCTTGGCTTTTTCAGCAGCAATCTCCTTGTCAGAAGGTTGATTTTGGTACATAATCCAAATCAAAATTCCAAATATCAATACAAAACCAATGATTGAATTAAGATCAAATTTTTTTTCTTCCATTATAATTTAAAAAAAGTTATTCGTTAAAGATATTAGTTATGAGTTTGACTCAAAAGTTACATCTTTTAGAATATTAATTATTATTTTTTATGCGCATTCACTGCAGCAGCCACAAAATTCACAAAAATTGGATGTGGGTTTGCTACTGTACTTTTATATTCAGGATGGTATTGTACACCAATAAAAAACGGGTGGTTTTCAAGCTCTACAATTTCTACCAAACCTGTATCCGGATTTACTCCTGAAGCTTTTAAACCTGCTTTTTGCAGTTCATCAGCATATTTATTATTATACTCATAACGGTGACGGTGACGCTCTGAAATAGTCGTTTGTCCGTATATTTTGTGCGCTAAAGTGTTTGGTTTAATATCACATTTCCAAGCTCCAAGACGCATTGTTCCACCTTTATCTGTAATTGTTTTTTGTTCTTCCATTAAATTCACCACCGGATGAGGAGTTTTCTCGTTCATCTCAGTAGAATTCGCATCAGCATAACCTAAAATATTTCTTGAATATTCGATAACAGACATTTGCATTCCTAAACAAATTCCGAAGAACGGAATATTGTTTTCACGTGCAAAACGAACTGCTTCAATTTTTCCTTCAATACCTCTTTCTCCAAAACCAGGCGCTACTAAAACTCCGTCAAGAGGTCCTAATTTTTCAGCAACATTATCACTATTAATGTGTTCTGAATGTATCGAAATTACATTTACTTTAGTTTCGTTTGAAGCTCCTGCATGAATAAACGCCTCTAAAATAGATTTGTAACAATCCTGCATTTCTACATATTTACCAATCAAACCAATATTTACGGTATGTTTTGGATTTTTTAACCTGCGTAAAAAAGTATTCCAGTTTTTTAAATCCGGAGCTGCTTTTTTAGGTAAATCTAATTTCTTTAAAGCCACAACATCTAATCCTTCTTCAAGCATTAAATTTGGAACTTCATATATTGTTGAAGCATCAATAGACTGAATTACAGCTTCTCTTTTTACGTTGCAAAACAACGCCAATTTATTACGCAATTCATCAGAAAGTTCATGCTCTGTTCTGCAAACCAAAATATCAGCTTTGATACCGCTTTCCATCAATGTTTTTACAGAGTGTTGTGTAGGTTTTGTTTTTAACTCACCAGCAGCAGCCAAATAAGGAACTAAAGTTAAATGAATAACAATTCCGTTATTTTCTCCCAACTCCCAAACCAACTGACGAACAGACTCTATATAAGGTAACGACTCAATATCACCAACTGTTCCGCCAATTTCAGTAATTACAATATCATAATCGCCGGATTTACCCAACAATTGCATTCTGTCTTTGATTTCGTTTGTAATATGAGGAACAACCTGAACTGTTTTTCCTAAAAACTCTCCTCTTCTTTCTTTTTCAATAACCGAAAGATAAACTCTTCCTGTTGTAACGTTATTTGCCTGAGAAGTAGGAACATTTAGAAAACGTTCGTAATGACCTAAATCTAAATCTGTTTCAGCACCATCATCTGTTACATAACATTCTCCGTGCTCATATGGATTCAACGTACCCGGATCCACATTTATATACGGATCGAATTTTTGAATAGTTGTACGATATCCTCTTCCTTGTAACAATTTTGCTAAAGATGCGGCGATAATTCCTTTTCCTAATGAAGAAGTCACACCGCCTGTAACAAAAATATATTTTGTTTGATTCATTCTGTTGTTGTTTGTATTGTAGTTGTGTAAAAAACTTGGCAAAAGTACAAATTTAATTAGACAATTTATCAAATAGAGAATGAGATAATTTGCAAATTTTTAAATAGAACAATTACATCTTTCCGTAATCGATACTTTTAACTTTAATTGGATATTCTTTTTAAACAATGCCTTTATTTTTTCAAATAAATACAAGATTATAAAATGAAAAAATAAAGAAGAGTGTACTCAGAATTATATCTAAAGTTAATACTTTCTTTAAATTAGAGGGTTTGAGCAATTTATTTATAGAGAAACGAGCTATTAATTGCACCAGAAAAAATAAAAATATTTTTATACTATAGGAATTAAAAGCAATTGCTTCTTTAAATTTAAGTCTTAATATTTGAGAAAAAGCCCGTGTCAGACCGCGACTTTTACAATAAGCCAAAGGCATTCCTTCGCAAGAAGAAGGAAAACCAAAATTTAGGAATGGCATTATAAAGCAATAAAAAAAGATAAACATGATTATTACGGTAAAAATCATGTTTATCTTTTTATAAGAATCAATTTCGTAAGAGGATTTTATTTCCACAAAAGAGATTTATTTCGTTTCTTCAACCTTTACAGTAATAGTATCATTTGCTACTTCTACAGCGTTTAAAGAATCTTGTACTTTAGCTGACTCTGCAGTTGCTGAATCTATAGCATTGGTTATTTCGTCTTTATGAGATAATACAGCTGAACCTATTGATCCTACTACAACCAATACCCATATAATAACAAAAGCGGTTGCTACGATCCCTAAGATCAAACCTGCTTTTGGCATTGTGGTAGGAGCATTTTCTCTTTTTGCCTGTGATAAACCAATTGCTCCAAAAATTATTGCCAGAACCCCAAAAAATACTGCGATCAAACCAAAACAAGGTATAAATGCTGCAATTGCAGCAACGATTCCTAATACTAAAGCCGCAATACCCATTCCCTGACCTGCGTTTGAGGGTTGTAAATTGTTTTCCATATAGTTATTTATGTTAATTTTTACAAAAATAGAAAAACACTTATGTGAACAGCTGAGAATTTATCAAAGTTATTAACAAATAAATCAAAAGGGATTTCTTATTATTTCAAAGGTTTGAAGTACGTTTTGACATAAAAAAAATATTATAATTTTAAAACATCGACTTGTACACTTTTAAAAATTCAGTCTTGAATTCAGTGGTGCCAATTTGTTTTTAAAAATTATAATATTTTTTATTTAGCAAATATTATAATTTCAAAATATTGACTTGTACACATTAAAAAACTCAGTCTTGAATTCTGTGGTATCAATTAGTTTTTAAAAATTGTAATATTTTTATATATCAAACTTAAATAAAAAAAACGAAACAACAAAAGATTTTTCTTACTATTTTATTTTAAAGGCTTAGGATACTGCTTTTTAATATTTCGGATCAACTCTTCTAACCCATTTAATTTTAATTCATAAACAAGTGCCAGTTGTTGTCCTAATTCACCATTTGGGAATCCTTTGTTATGATACCAAACGACATAATATTCTGGAAGATCAATTAAAAATCGTCCTTCGTATTTTCCGAAAGGCATTTTGGTGTGGGCTAATTTTATGAGAAGTTTTTTGTCTGGTTCCATGTTGTGAAGAAAAAAGAAGCAAGAAGAAAGAATATAGAGTCATTCTTTCTTTCTTGCTTCTATTGAATGCAAAGCTATTATTATTTTTATTCTTTTGCCACAGCTTTTAAAATAGTTTTCAGTCGCAGTCACTGTTTTCAGTCGCAGTCGCAGTTTTCTGTTTACAAAGCAACTGTTTACTGAGACTAAAAACTGTGACTTAATAATGCCATCTCACGAAAGCTTCCATCGCTGCGTAAGTTGCTAAACCTAATTCCTGGTACAAAGCAGCAGTTTCGGCATTTCTGTCTTCGGCTCTTTGCCAAAATTCTCTGGCATCTGTTCCCTGAAAAACAACACCATCTTTTTGCGATTGATGTTTGAAGATTCCGTGACGTTTTGCTAAAACCTGATCAGGGCTCATTGGTACAGCCATTTCGACTTCGTCAATTCCCCACTCTTGCCAAGCTCCGCGGTACAACCATAACCAGCAATCATCCATAAACGATTTTGGTTTAAGCGCTTTTACAGCTTCGAAAATAGCATCAAGACAAACTTTGTGCGTTCCGTGTGGATCCGCTAAATCTCCTGCTGCATATATTTGATGTGGTTTAATTTTTTCGATTAAATCCATTGTCAACTGAATATCTTCTTGTCCAATTGGTTTTTTCTCAATTGTTCCGGTTTCGTAGAAAGGCAATTCCATAAAATGAATCTGATCGTCAGTTAAACCAACAAAATGACTTGTTGCTCTCGCCTCCCCTTTTCTGATTAAACCTTTAATGTAACGAACTTCAGGAATATCAATTTCACTGTTCTTTTTATTCTCTAAAAAGGTTTGTGCTTTTTGGTAAATATTGTCTGCCTCAGCGCTTTTGATTCCGAATTTTTCATTGTAATCAATTACGAATCTTGCAAAACGCAATGCTTCATCATCCGCTACAGCGATATTTCCAGAAGTTTGGTACGCTACGTGCACTTCATGTCCCTGCTCTTGCAAACGCATGAAAGTTCCTCCCATACTAATAATATCATCATCAGGATGCGGACTAAAAATTAATACACGTTTTCTGGCCGGTTCTGCTCTTTCAGGACGGTTTGAATCGTCTGCATTTGGTTTTCCACCTGGCCAACCCGTGATTGTATTTTGTAATTTATTGAAAATCTTAATATTGATGTCGTACGCAGGACCAGAATCAGCTAATAAATCGCTCATTCCGTGTTCGATATAATCTGCATCTGTAAGCATTAAAATTGGTTTTTTAAGCTGAAGCGCCAATCCTAAAACCGCTTTACGAGTCAGTTTATCTGTCCATTCTACTTTTTCTACCAACCAAGGTTTGTTGATTCTGGTAAGTTTAGAAGATGCTTCTTTATCTAAAATAAAAACAGCATTGTTGTGCTCCTGCAAAAATGAAGCTGGTACTCTATTCGTAACTTCATCTTCTACAGATCTTTTTACCACATTTGCTTTTCCTTCTCCCCAAGCCAATAAGATTACTCTCTTAGCTTCCATGATTTTTTTTACTCCAAGTGTGATTGCTGTTCTTGGCGTATTACTTAACCCGAAGAAATCTTTACTTGCCGCAACTCTTGTAATATGATCTAAAGCTACTAAACGTGTTTTTGAGTTTTGTAGCGAACCCGATTCATTAAAACCTATATGCCCGTTTCCTCCAATTCCAAGAATCTGAAGATCGATTCCGCCCAAAGCTTCAATTTTAGCTTCGTATTCGTGGCAATAATCTGCGATTTGTTCTTTTGTTAAAAGTCCGTCTGGAACATGAGCATTTTCAGGTAAAATATCAACGTGATCAAACAACAATTCTTTCATAAAACGAACATAACTGTTGATTGAGTTTGGCTCCATTGGATAATATTCATCCAAATTAAAACTGATTACGTTTTTAAAACTCAAGCCTTCTTCTTTATGCAAACGAACCAACTCAGCATATAATCCTTTTGGAGAAGAACCTGTTGCAAGTCCTAAAATACAAGGTTTACCTTCTTTTTGCTTGGATTGAATTAAAGCTGCAATTTCCTGAGCTACTGCTTTTGATGCATCGCCGGAGTTTTCGAAAACAATCGTATTGATGTTTTCAAATCGTTTCTCGAATCCTGTCGCTTTGTCTATTTTACTTTTTAACATGATATAGTTTTTTTTAATTCCTCTCGTTACATTTTCCAACTTCGATATTTATGACCTTTTATCGCATAAAAAAGAATCATTATATAAGATGGCAACAACATTAAATAAGCAATCTGATTGCCGCTTTTCGAAACTTCAACCGTTCCGTTTGCTATATTTGATGCGTTTATATTTTCTGTGATCAATCCGTAAAACAAAGGAAAAATTGCTCCTCCTATAATACCCATGATCAAAATTGCACTTCCAATTTTAGTATAACCTCCTAAATCTTCTAACGCCATTGGCCAGATTGCCGGCCAGCAAAGTGCATTTGCCAAACCTAATAAGGCTACTAAAAGTATCACAACAGGTAAATTTGGAATTCCAGGCAGCTGAAACATTATTTTTGGCGAAATTAAAACGATTGCCAAAACCAAAATTACTCCTAAAACTCCCGATGCTTTTAAAGCGGTTACCTGCGAAAGATATTTAGGTATTAATGTGATTCCTAATACATAACCCACAACCATTGCTGACATAGTGAAAGAAGTTAATTTTAAATAAAAATTCCCTTCTGTTCCGTATACTCCTAATTTTTTTCCGAATGCTCCAATAGAATCTCCGGCTAAAACTTCGGCAGACAAATACAGCATTAAAGTAATGACTCCTAAAACCAATTGAGGGCGTCTGAATGCGTTTCTCATTTGTTTAAAAACACTCAAATGTGTCACATTTCCTTCTTCATCCAAATCAATTTCAGGAAGTGGCGACAGCTTTACGAAAAGTGCCAAAACCATAATAATCAATCCCATATAAAGGTAAGGCCTTTGCAATTGCAATGCAAGGGAATTTAAAGCATTTGATTTTGAAACCGAATCTAACATTGCGATCTTATCTGCTGTAAACTCCTGCATATTAGACAAAACCAAAGCTGTCAATATCAATGGCGCCACAAATCCGGCTAGTTTATTCGCGATTCCTAAAACACTAATTCTGGCCGCAGCACTTTCTCTCGGGCCAATTACGACTACATACGGATTTGATGCTGTTTGTAAAATTGCCAAACCGGTTCCCATTACAAACAATGCAATTAAAAACAATAAAAAAGTTCGGCTTTCGGCAGCGGGATAAAACATAAATGCACCCGCAGCAATGATCAGTAATCCTAATGAGATTCCGTTTTTATAACCTACTTTTTCGATGACCCAGGATGACGGAATTGCCATTACAAAATATGCAATATAAAAAGCAAAAGTTACAAAATAGGCTTGAGAAGAAGACAACTCGCACGCTAATTCAAAAAATGGAATTAAAGGTCCGTTTAACCAGGTTACAAATCCCAATATAAAAAATAATGCGGTCAGAATAATCATCGGAATGATCGAACTCCTCTTTTCTATATGTATTGCAGTCTCAATGTTTGACATAATTTTATCGGTTGATTGTTAGTTGATTAGTTGCTTTATCCATCTAAAATAACACCACCGCTTTTGCAAATATATTGCAATTTAAATACAATTTAATGCATTTTTTTTGCAATTTTAAACAAAAGTAGTTTAATAAGTTGTACTTATCCGTAAATTAGATATCAATTTTTTGTTAATTTTTTTTTAGGCTTCCCAGTCTAAAACAGGGTAATACTGCTTTAAATATGCTTTGACATCAGCAATGTCTTCTTTAGCAGTTAAGTCCGGAACGTGCTCTGAAAACGGAATTCCTAAAGTTGTATTAGGATTCTCTTTTACTGAATTTAAAAGTACAGTTGGCAATTCTTTTTCGTCTCTTTCAGGATGAACAGGACAATTTTTAAGATGGGTATATAATGTACTTCCGTTAAATTTAAAAGCATTCATACTTACTCTTATTTTTCCTTCAACATCTTTATAATCCTCTAAAACATCAGCCGAAGGTTTTTCTAAAATATCCAATAACTGATTGTTTTGATCTAATTTGGCAATGGCAAAACGCGAAATTCTTTCTGACGGAAATTCTAATGCATCACGATCATACGCAATAAAAGCATTTGGACTACTGGTTTCTCTAAGTGCTAATAAGGCTTTCGCCGAATATAAATTGTCACTATTACAAACTGAATATTGTTGAGAATTCAACTCCGGGAATTGTTCAACAGCCTGAAACAAAGCATCGGCAGTACCAAAAGGTTTTACTCTTCCTTCGGGAATATATTGCACGGCAAAGGAAATATTAAGTCCGTGAAAGTCATTATTTACATTTTGGTTTCCGTAAAACTCTTTAAACAACTCGCCTTGTTCTCCTATAATAATGTAGATATTTTTATATCCTGCTTTTTTAGCATTCAATAAAAGATAATCTAATAAGGGTCTTCCGCTTGCGCCAACACCAATTAAACCTTTGCTTCTTTCGTTTGCCTGAGCGATTTCTTCTGGTGATAAAGTATCAAGAACGGCTTCTTTTTTCATACGGGATGATGCGCCGCCTGCCAGAATAACTAAATTGTTGTGCATATTTATTTTTTAAATTTCAATATTTTCTATAATTCTCACGCCCGGATCTACCGCAACGGCATAAGCTTCTTCTGCGCCTGCTTTTAAAATAGCTTCGATTACGGCATCTTCGTTTTCAGGATTGGCCATGACTACAATACTTCCGCCACCACCTGAACCTACAATTTTTGCTCCGTAAGCTCCCGCCCGCAAAGCTGCATTAATCATATCATCGATTCTGGGCACGGTTATTTTTAATAAATCGCGCAGAACTTCGTGATGCTGATTCATTAATGCTCCTATTTTTTTGAGATCTAAAACTGGTTTTTCAAATTCTTTTAAAGCTTCTTTGGTATAATGGTAATTTTTCAGCGCGGCTTCAAAAAACGGAATCAGTCGATCCGGCAAACAATTTCGGTAACGGTCTATATCTTCAATTTCAGAAGTATTAAGATCGAAATCAGGGAAATTTTGTTTTACAATACCAATCGACATTAAGGCATTTCCTTTTATTTCGCCAATTAGCCCAATGGTTTCTTTTGGAACACCCGAAACTCCTGTTATCAAACCTTTTAAATCGGATCTTATTACTTTAAACGAAAAAGGTTCTTTTGTATTAATGTATACTACATTCCCTACTCCAATACTAAAATGATCCATCATTCCGCCTGGTTCTCCATGTTCTAAAACCTCAGATTCATATCCTACTTTTGCGATAAATTCCGGCCTAACTTCGTGATCGATCCCAAAAGCATCCACCAAAAAACGAATCCAGGCCATCAATAAAGCTGATGAACTTGATGTTCCCGAATTAATCGGAATATCTCCTGTAATGGTAATCGTGTAACCTACATTGGGCACACAACCGTATCGTCGCAAAACGCGTAAGGAAGAGGCAAAATAATCACGTGGTTGCAATGTATCGAAAGTAGCATCGATATCAATGACCCTAATTTCGCCAATATCGATCATGTTTAGCACAAACGTATTAGTATTATTTTGTTCTGCGGTTAGTTTTATATTTCTATCAATTGCACAGGCTATAACTGGCAATCCTAAATAATCCTGATGATCTCCAAAGAGGCACGTTCGGCCGGGAGCTAATGAAGTAATTTTTTTCACTTATAATTTTTATAATAAAATAATGTAATACAAATAATTACAATATTAATAAGTTAAGGATTTAAGCTGTTTTTTTGGTTTTGATTCTACGAAACTATAGATTATATTTTTATAAAACAAGAAAAAAACTAAAAATGTGCTCGAACACACTAAATAAATGTTCTCGAGCACACTTAATAATTCCGGCGAGATTTTTTTTAAATAATTAAACCAAAGTTTCTATATTTGCTTATATGGATAAAAAGTACACTATTAAGGATATAGCAAAAATGGCGGGAGTTTCTAAAGGAACTGTCGACAGGGTTTTGCATAACAGAGGAAAAGTTTCTCCAACGGCTTTGGATAAAATTAATGAAGTTTTGAATGTCATTAATTATGAACCGAACCTTATTGCCCGTAATTTAAAAAACACTAAAGTTTACAGAATTTGTGTTTTGCTTCCGGATCCGGAAATAGATCCGTATTGGTTGCCTTGTGTAAACGGAATTCAGGAAGCTAAAACTGAGTTTAAAGCGTATGGTGTAATTATAGAAACGCATTACTTTAATCCTGAAAGTAAAAAATCTTTTTTAAGTGCACATGAAACGATCATTAAGCAATCTCCTGATGCGGTTTTAATTGCACCTTTATTTCATAAAGAAACTCTTGAAATCGTAAAACAATATGATGAGCTCGAAATAATAGTGAACACTTTTAATAACCAGATTGAAGGTGAATCTATCAAAAGTTTTGTGGGCCAGGATTTGTATAAAAGCGGTCGCGTGGCTGCAAGTTTAATGAATTTGATTTTAACCGATGGTCAAATTGCGATTATACATATTGATGAGAGCGTAAAAAATGCGGTTCACATGCAGGAAAAAGAAAAAGGTTTTAGAAATTATTTTGATGAAAAGAAAATTGCTGACTTTTCGTTGACTACTTTAAAACTAAAACATCCTAATGTTGAAAGTAAATTTTCGGCCTTTCTGGAAGAAAATCCTAACCTTAAGGGAATTTTCATTACAACTTCAAAAGCATATCAAATTGCTTCTATTTTAGCTCCTTTACATAAAAAAATTGCCATTATTGGTTACGATTTAATAGAGAAAAATATCAACTTCCTGAATCAGGGATTGGTACATTTTTTAATTCATCAAAATCAAAAAAGACAAGCTTATTTAGGCGTGAGTACTTTGGTCGAACATTTTATATTCCGCAAAGATATTCCGGAAACTATATTGTTGCCTATTGATATTATTAATGTCGAGAATGCTTCGTTTTATATTTCTTAAACTGATGTAAATAGCACACGGATTTGACGGATTAAACAGGTTTACACAGATTATTTTTCGCAATTCTATAACAAAATTATACCTGGCAAAGACGCACTGCTGTGCGTCTCTACAATAAAAACTTTGCGATTTTGCGACTTTGCGAGATTAATTTTACTTATAAAAAAACCAGCGAAAACCCATTTAATCCGTTAAATCTGTGGGCAAAAAATAAAAATGTCTCGCAGATCTGGCAGATTGAGCAGATTTTTTCCATCAAATTTTATACAAAAACCAGCGAAAACCAGTTTAATCCGTTAAATCTGTGGGCAAAATCTTTGAACCTTTGTTACTTTGAACCTTTGCCCCTTTTTTTAACTCATTAATATAAACTTCCCAAACAAAGAAGCGATATGAAAATTAGGAGTGTCAGTGTTTGGATTTATCCATGAAATCCAGGTGGGTTCGTATTGAAGATTTTCTACCAGAGAAAATTTAGCCCTGAAAACTCCGGCTTCGATTGCATTATTCTGAATTAGATTTAAATCTTTTAAAGACTGAATGCTAATTCGACCTTCGACGATAAATGAAGTTTCATCTTTTGAAGTTTTTACTTCTATATCATTTTTTGGCCATTTCCAGCTGAAATCAAAATCCTTTCCCGGAAGCGCTTTAAAATCCATTATTCGGCCTGAAGTATCTATTTCAAGGCAATAATACGGATTTAGAGATTCATTGGTTCTAAAAAACAATTCTACGCGATCTGAGTTTCCTATACTCGCAAAACTATTGTCTTTTTGATCAACATAAATATCAGTATCGAAAACCCTGAAACTAAAATAGAAATTCTCTCGATCATGAAGCGCTTTAAATTCAATTTTTGAAAATGAATCAGTTTTCCATGGAGAACAAAAATCAGTTAGACAATTTGCTTTTTCCCAAAAAAAAGGAGTAAAAACAGGATCGTTGTTTTTTTGATTTTTATCGATTAAAATTACTTGATATTCTTTTAAAATTTCGGTCATCTTTTTTGAAAAAATTTAATTTAATAAAAATAAAATCCTGAAGCATTTTAATCCTTTCAAACGGTAGAAAACTACCTCGAAAAATCTTCTTATAAAAATGCTAATATAAGTCAAACTTTTATTTAAAACCTAATCGATATTTTTTAATGCATTTGTATTTAAAAAGTAATAAATAAGAAAAAACGGATCAATTTAAAATCTTCAAAAGTTTGATTTATTATTAAATAAATTAATTTATAATTGCGATATTATTATAAATACAAACAACTATTTTTTATTCTTTAAAAATAAAATACTATACCTGCAAATACGCCTAAAATAAAGCGATGTGCTTTTTGTGTCTTTTTTTATAATAATCTTATCAATTTACATTAAAAAAAACGTAAAACACAATTTTATGTGCTCGAGAACATTAATTTTGTGTGTTCGAGCACATTTTTTGTGTTTTTTCTTGGTTAATAAAAATATAATCGATAGTTTCGTCGAATAATAATAAAATACAACGCATTTATCAGCTCTTTTTTATCGCTTTTAATTCTCTTTTTAACCTACCAAAAAGTGATCACTAATGAGCACCAAAACTTAAAAAAACGACTAACAAAAAACACAAATCATTAACCAAAACCAAACTAGAGTATGAACAAAGTATTCTCAAAAAAACCTAAAAATTTTAGGATGCAGACTGTACTTGAAAAAAGTTTAAAAACAACATTACTTTCCTTGTTGTCTTTAAGTTTTCAAATTACAACGGCTGCACCTTCTAAAGAGATTCCGGTAAACGAAACCAATTTGCCTGTTTTTCAGAAAATAGTAAAAGGAAAGGTTGTCGATCAAAAAGGAATTCCGGTTCCCGGAGTAAATATTGTCATAAAAGGCACAACGAAGGGAGTACAAACTGATATCGACGGAAGTTTTGCTATTGAAGTTCCAAATGATGGCACTATACTGGTTTTTACTTTTTTAGGAATGGAAGATCAGGAAATACCGGCAGGAAACAGTAATCTTAAAGTAGTAATGAAAGAGATTGGCGAACAAATGAACGAGGTTGTGATTGTAGGTTACAGCAAAATCAAAAAAGAGAGCTTAACAGGATCATTACAAACTTTAGACAGCAAAAAAATTGTTGATGTCACGACTCCTAGCGTCGAAAACATGCTTGCTGGAAAAGCTTCCGGAGTATATGTAAATACAGGTGGAGGTCAACCGGGAGCGGTAGCAAAAATAGTGATTCGAGGAAAAACCACCGTCAACGGAAGTACAGATCCTTTATGGGTAATTGACGGAGTTATTGTGGGGAATAGTTCTGCAAACATGAATCCATCGGATATTGAAACGTTGACGGTTCTTAAAGATGCTGCTTCTACAGCGGTTTATGGTTCACAAGGTGCAAACGGTGTAATTGTCGTTACAACTAAAAGCGGAAAAACAGGAAAGGCTGTTATTAATTTTTCTGCCAAAACTGCCATGACCACATTAAATAACGGGAATTTTAAAATCATGAATGGATCTCAATTATATGATTTATATGATTCATTCGAAAACAAACAAGCATTCGAGAATGTTTGGTGGTGGAATCCTGAATTAAAAAATAAAAACTTTGACTGGTGGGATAATGCTACTCAAACGGGTATTGCAGAAGATTATAACTTATCAATAAGCGGCGGCAGTGAAAACTTTAAAAGTTACGTTTCTGTAGGTGTTTATAAAGAAACCGGAGCAGTTAAAGGTTATGATTATAAAAAATACAATGGTTTAATGAAATTTGAGTACAGACCAAACACTTGGTTTACTTTAAGACCTCAGGTAAATTTGACCAGAGAAACAACTTATGATCAACAGCATTCAGTTGGTGCTTTATACGGAAATATGCCATGGGATAGTCCGTATATGGAAGACGGATCTTTAGTAGGAAATGCTCCTAACCCAACCTGGGTAAACACAACAGGATCAAACTATTTGTATGATTTACAATGGAATTATGGTGAATCTGAAAATTATACGGTGAGAACTAATCTGGATTTTGATATTAAATTTACAAGCTGGCTGACTTTTTCTTCTGTCAACAATTACATTTTTGGTAATTCAAATTCAAGCTATTACACAGATCCAAGGTCTTCTGGCGGATTAGCGGTAAAAGGCAGAATTGAAGATAACTTTGATACCAATAACAGAATTTACACCAATCAATTATTAAAATTTAATAAATCATTTGGCAAACATAACTTTAATGCTATTGCAGGTTATGAGTGGAATGAATATAATAGAAAATTCAGTCAGGGAATTGCAACCGGAATTCCTCCGGGAATTATAGCTCCCGATGCTGCCGCTGTTCCTGAAAAAGTGGCTGGCGGAAGACAACAGTGGGCTGTGCAATCTTTGTTATCGAATATAAACTACTCGTATGATAACCGTTATTTGGCACAAGTTTCTTTTCGTCGTGACGGAGCATCTAACTTTGGTAAAAATGCACAATATGGTAACTTTTACTCTATAAGTGGTGGATGGAACATTCATAATGAAGCATTCTTTCACGCAGATTATATCAATAACTTAAAACTTAGAGCGAGTTATGGTTCGGTAGGAAACCGTCCAAACAGTTTATATCCTCACCTTCCTTTATATTCTTTCTCGAAAAGTAGTTATAATGAAAGTCCCGGGGCGCTAATCTCGCAATTGGCGAATCCTGATTTAAGTTGGGAAAAAACATTTACTGCTGGTGTTGGTCTGGATGTAAGTTTCTTTAAAAGAGTAAACATTACTTTGGATTACTATAATAAAAACACTTCTGATCTATTGTATTATGTACCACTTCCGGGAGTTATTGGAGTTACTGGTATATGGAGAAACGTTGGTGCGGTAAACAATAGAGGTTTTGAAGCTTCTATTAATGTAGACATCATTAAAGGAGATAATTTTAACTGGTCTGTAGATGCCAACATTGGTACGAATAAAAATAAAGTAACAAGCCTTTATGGAGACAGAAAACAAATTATTGTAGGAGATGGTAGTGGTGTTGCGGGTTCAGCAAGCAAATTATTAACGCCGGGTAAAGATGTTGACAGCTGGTATTTAACAGAATGGGCAGGAGTTGACCCAACTAATGGAAAACCACAATGGTTCACTACAAATGCTGCCGGAGAGCGTGTAAAAACAAGCAGTTACGCTGATGCTTCTAAAAATCAAAAGGTAATAGGAACTTATACTCCGGACTTTTTTGGAGGATTCTCTACTACTTTAAATTATAAGAATTTTGACTTTTCGGCTATTTTTAGTTATTCTGTTGGAGGACAAATTTATAACTATGCCAGAGCCGAATTTGATTCAGATGGTGCTTACAACGACAGAAACCAGATGGTACTTCATAGCGGATGGAGCCGTTGGGAAAAACCGGGAGATATTGCAACACATCCTCAGGCACTTTATGATAACAGCAGCCAGTCGAACAAAGCATCTTCTCGTTTCTTAGAAACCGGAACATACTTAAAAATGCGAAGCATTACCCTTGGATATAATGTACCTATTCCACGTCTTAATATTTCGAACCTAAGATTGTACATCGCCGGAGAAAATCTTTTCACCATTAGTCATTATTCTGGTGTAGATCCTGAGCTTCCTCCTACTTACAATGATGCAACGCAGCAATACATCATTTCTGGTGTTGCAACGCAGGTGTATCCTTCAACACGCAAAATTGTATTAGGACTTAACTTAACTCTTTAAAACAAAATCATGAAAAAGATATTTATATTAGGTATTGCGATTAGTTTCTTGTCCTCATGTGATTTAGACAGAGAACCATTTAATGCATACACAAAAGACAAAATAGAACAAGATAAAGTAGCTGCCGTAGAAGTTTTATTAAATGGTTGTTACGCACAATTAAAAGGCTGGTCTGATGTTATGCACAGAGTTGGAGAGTATCCTGGCGATAATATCATGATTAGAGGAACTTCTACAGATTCATTTTACTCTTTTATTTCGTATCAGCACATTCCTAACAATGACAGATTATCTGTTTTCTGGAATAACAGTTATAAAATAGTATCACAATCAAGTGATTTGATCAAAATGATTTCAGAGGGAGAAAGTCCTGCTGTAAACCAACAGCTTGGCGAAGCGTATTATTTAAGAGGTATGATTTATTTCTACCTGTGCCGCACTTACGGAAGACCTTATGCACAAGCTCCCGAAACTAATTTAGGAGTGCCAATTGTAAATGGTTTACCACCGGATTTAAATAATCTTAGATTACCAGACAGATCAACAGTAAAAGATACTTACGAACAAGCAATTAGTGATTTGAAAAAAGCCGAATCTTTAATGACGGTTGACAGATCTGCAGCGTATGCTACTAAAGAAGCGGCTCAGGCAATGCTTTCGAGAGTATACTTATATATGAGCGGAACATATGAAAATCCGAATCAGGAATACGCAACACAAGCTATAGAATATGCGAATAAAGTAATTACAAGCGGAAAATATAAATTGTTGAGCCGTGAAAGTTTTATGAAATTCAATACGTATGCACCGGATTCTGATGAGCAAACTGAAACCATTTTTGCTGTTAAAAGAGTAGCTTCAGAATTTTCAGGTTTTGATCATTACTACGGAATTGGCGGTATGTATGCTAATATTCAAGGTCAGGGTTGGGGCGAAATGTACGCTAGTGCCAAATATCTGGATTTATTAAGAAAATCAGGTTTAAAGAAAGATGCACGTTGGGCATTTATCGATCCGCAATACACGACAGACGATGCAGGAAACAAAACTCAGGCATTCCGTTTTATCTATGATGTAAAAAATGCAGGTGGTACTCAAACCGGTTACAACTATATGCAACAACCATTAAAAACAAATCCTAATGGTACATTTTTTATCACAATAGGAACTACTGATTATAATTTAACTCCGGTAAACGCAGCCGAAAATCAATATTCGATTGTATACGAAGGCAAAACTTATACAGGAGAGAAAGATTATATGATGTTATTAAATCGTGTATATCCAATGTTTTACATTACAAAATGTTCTTTGCAAAATAATGATTCTCACCTCTACTCTCCTTCTATTTCAAGATTGGCCGAGATGTATCTGAACATGGCAGAAGCTTATGTTAAAAAAGGTGATTATAATAACGCTTTAACCAACCTAAACATTATTCGCGAAAGATCGATTGTTGGTGGTGGTTATACATCATTAAACAGTACCAATGCCGTACAATTAGTAGATGAAGAACGTCAGTTAGAATTAGCATTTGAAGCGCACAGAGGTTATGATGTTTACAGAAATGGGCAAACCATGACGCGTCATTATCCTGGTCCTCATTTACCAATGACAGACTGGCCCGCTACAAGTTTAAGAGTAGTGCAATACATTCCGCAGTCAGAAATTAATGCCTATCCAGGAACTTTAACTCAAAATCCATAATTTTTTATTTAGCATTATTTTGTTTTTGAAGCCTCTCTAATTGGATTGATTAGAGAGGTAATTTAAAAAAATAAATTACTATCGATACATGAAAGACTTATTCTACTTATTTTTTGCTTCGTTACTCGTATCGTTTTCCTGCACGGCAAATAGCGAAAGTACCGAAGATCCTTTAAAGAATCCGAAGACCAGTATTTCTCTTCCTTTGGCAGGAAATGTATATAGTTCTAAACATTTAGAAAGCAATACGATTACAGATAACGGAATCGAAAACTGGACCAATGCTGAGGAATTTTTTACGGTTTATTTCAGAATTTCCAAAGCAGGGAATTTTCAATTAACAGTAGAAGAATCTGTAGAAGTATTTGGAAAATCAGAATTAGAATTTTCGATTAATAATGAAGCTAAAAAAGTAAAATTTGATACTTCAAAAAAAGCAGTAACCATTGGTACCTGGAAAATAAATCAGGAAGGTTACGTAGCCATTAAAATCAAAGGAATAAACAAAACAAAAGATCGTTTTCCTGCTATAAATCGTCTGACTATTTCGAGCGCAGATTATGACGGAAAAATATCTTATGTACCCAATAACGAAGGTAATTTTTATCATTGGGGACGACGCGGACCATCAGTACATTTAAATTATCAGGTTCCTGAAAGTGTCAATGCAAAATGGTATTATAATGAACTTACGGTTCCTGAAAACGAAGATAAAATTGGTTCTTATTTTATGGCGAATGGTTTTGGAGAAGGCTACTTTGGTATTCAGGTTAATTCGGCTACAGAAAGAAGAGTTTTATTTTCTGTATGGAGTCCGTTAAACACCGATGATCCGGCTAGTATTCCTGAATCTCATAAGATTAAAATGCTAAAAAAAGGCGAGAATGTACATACAGGCGAATTTGGGAATGAAGGTTCAGGCGGTCAAAGCTATCTCAAATACAACTGGAAAGCAGGAACAACTTATAGATTTTTATTACAAGGTTTCCCTCAAAACAACAACACAACAACTTATACCGCGTATTTTTATGCGCCTGAATTACAAAAATGGCTATTAATCGCTAGTTTTAATCGTCCTGAAACAAATACTTATTTAAAAAGATTTCATTCGTTTCTGGAAAATTTTATTCCCGAGCAAGGCGATTTATCCCGTAAAGTATTATTCAATAATCAATGGGTTTGTGACGATAAAGGAGTTTGGTCAGAAATAAATTCGGTTCGTTTTACAACCGACAATACCGGAGCAAAAGAATACCGAATGGATTTTGCCGGCGGATTGGACAATAATTCATTTTATCTAAAAAACGGAGGCTTTTTCAACAACTATACAACACCAAAAATGATCTTTACAAGACCTTTAAACAATAAAAAACCGGAAATAAATTTTGACACATTGCCTTAAAAAAGACGTTTTAAAAAATAAACAATTTACACAAAAACAATAATTCCCGATAATCTTCATTTTGATTATCATCATTTTCAAATCAAATTAATTCAATTATGAAAACTAGTATTTTAAAATTCATGTTAGTGACCTGTCTTTTGTTTGGAGGAGCAATCGCATCGGCACAAATGATCAAGACCAAAACACCAACCCGTCCAAAAGGTCAGCAAGATGTTTTGCGTTTGGCTACTGATCCAATTCCAACAGTTCGTGTTGCTTTTATTGGTTTAGGAATGCGTGGTCCCGGAGCTGTTGAGCGTATGACGCATATTCCGGGAGTAGAAATCGTAGCACTTTGCGATATGACGGAGAAAAACACACAATCTGCCAATGAAATTTTAACTAAAGCCGGACTTCCTAAAGCACAAGAATTTTTTGGAGATGAAAATGCATGGAGAAAAGTTACTGCTTTACCAAATGTTGATTTAGTTTATATCGCAACCGACTGGAAACATCATGCTATTATTGGTGTTCAGGCAATGAAAGATGGTAAACACGTAGCAATCGAAGTTCCGGGCGCTATGACTATGAAAGAAATTTGGGATCTTATCGATACGTCTGAAAAAACACGTAAACATTGTATGCAACTTGAAAATTGCGTTTACGATTTCTTCGAATTAACAACATTAAACATGGCGCAACAAGGTTTATTTGGAGAAATTCTTCATGCCGAAGGTTCTTACATTCACGGTCTTCAGCCTTTTTGGGGTGAATACTGGAACAACTGGAGAATGGATTACAACATCAAACACCGTGGTGATATTTACGCTACTCACGGCATGGGACCAGCTTGTCAGGCTTTGAATATTCACCGTGGAGATAAAATGAACTTTTTAGTTTCTATGGATACAAAAGCAGTAGGAAATCCTGCTTATATCAAAGAAAAATCAGGTCAGGAAATTAAAGATTTTAGAAACGGAGATCATACTATGACTATGATTCGTACAGAAAACGGAAAAACAATCCAGATTCAGCACGACGTTACTTCACCTCGTCCCTACAGCAGAATGTATCAATTGAGTGGAACGAAAGGTTTTGCAAACAAATATCCGTTAGAAGGGTACGCTTTAGACGGTAAAGATTTAAGTGATGACGTAAAACCAAATCACGAAAAATTAAGCGCACACTCATTCGTTCCGGAAGACGTTAAAAAAGCTTTGATGGAAAAATACAAACACCCAATTGTAAAAAATATTGAAGAGCAAGCTAAAAAAGTAGGTGGTCACGGCGGAATGGATTTCGTAATGGATTACAGATTAATTCACTGTTTACAAAAAGGACTTCCGTTAGACATGGATGTTTATGACTTGGCAGAATGGTCTTGCTTAGGTCCGTTAACAGAAATCTCGCTTGATAACGGTTCTGCTCCTGTAGAAATTCCGGATTTCACACGTGGCGGATGGAAAAAATTACAAAAATTAGAATTTTCAGAGTAATAATTTTATTGGTTAGTTAGAGTTAAAAACGAGAAAAGGGCACCTTAAAAGTGCCCTTTTCTTATTTTATGCCGGAAATTATTTCCAGTTAAAAGTAATTTTCTTTTCAATTTCACTGCTTAAACTCAAAAATACAGGACAAGTCATTGCAGAACGTTCCAGTATTGTTTTACTTTTTTCGTCTGCTACACCTTGCATATCAAAAACAATTTCGATTGCGCCAATTCGTCTTGGTTCTGCATTCATTATTTTAGTTACTTCGGCAGTTGAGCCAATGAAATCTACCTTTAAATCGCGCGCTTTGATTCCCATAATAGTCATCATGCAACTTGCTAGAGCATTGGCAACTGTATCAGTTGGAGAAAATGCTTCTCCTTTTCCGTTATTGTCCAGAGGCGCATCAGAGATGATTTCACTTCCTGATTGTACGTGAATAGATTTTGTTCTTAGATCTCCTAAATAGGTTACTTTTGATGTCATTAATTTGCTACTTTTAAAGTTAAGTCTGAATCATAATATAAGATATAAACACCTTTATTAGCGTGTCCTCCATCTTCTTTTCTATAAAACTGAAATTTATTATCAACTTGTTCTGTTGTCATTAAATCTGTAGTTTCCTGATATGTTTTTCCTTGCACTAAACGCATCATGGTATCAAAAGTTACATCAAATCCACGTGTTGCATACGTATTCGGGTTTATTTTATTTTTTAATCTATATTCTTTACCAAATATTAAAACTCCCTGCTCATCGCTTTCACGGGTTACAGACGGATACATTAATTTTAATTTTACCAGATTATCAAAACTAATTTCGTCAGTATCCAATGTGCTGTTTGGTTCTAAAATAACCAATTGAACCTGACATGTTTTTTGTGCATCAAGTAAGGCTTTAATTGTGTTTTTAACCATCGCTGTATTTCCAGTTTCCATCACCACATAATTCATTCTGTTTGGTAATAACAAACTTTTTAAATTCGCCACATCCAAACCTCCTGTTTCTGTCAAAGCAGCAAAAAGAACTCCTTTTTGATTTTGTTTAATATAACTAATTACTGATTCTTTCTTTTTATCAACCACAGCAACGATATTTCCGTTTTTAGAACGCATGTAATCAAAAACCGCATTTCTCACGACATCATTCGACGGAATCGTTTGGTATAAATTATCAATTGGGTTTGCTGAATCTTTAGACAATGGCGAAATTACAGGAACATTATACAAACGTAACGAGTTCGCAGTGGCTTCGGCATTATTTTGATAAAATGGCCCAATAACAGCATTTGCATCCTGTAATTTATTCTGAGAAATTAAAGTCGAAACATTCGAATTAATTTTAGTTTCCTGTGAATCATAAATGGCCACATCAATTGGCAATTTCAATGTTTTAGCAGAATCGATTGCCATCATTGCTCCTGAATAAAAATCAAGGGTCATGTTCAGGAATTTATCATTTTTGATACGATTAGCTGCGCTCATAGTATCATTTTGCATTTTATTTAAGTTGAAAGGCAATAATAAAACTAATTTTTTACGCTCATTTTGTCCTCTTTTCTTAGTCAATTCAACTACTTCAGGATCAGCAGAAACGGTTTCAGATTTTACTTTGTCTACAATTTTAATACCGGCTGTATTTTCTGTTTGTTTTTCAATTGGTTTCTCAACTGCTTTTTCAACAGGTTGTTGTTGCGCAATAATTGGGGCCGGAGCTAAATATCCTGTAGGAACTTTTAGTACCATTCCTTCTTTTACTCCTTCAGACAAAGATGGGTTCAGTTCTGTTAATTCTTCCTGGGTTAAATGAAAAGTTCTGGACAAACTATAAAAAGTCTCTTTTGGTTTTACCTGATAATCCATATAAGACGTTGCCTTTTTTGAAGTTTCGGTCTTTTTAGTTTCAGCTGGTTTTGACACATTTGCAACAGCCGGAGCCGAAGCTTCTGTCTTAGGTGCTTTTCCTTTTATGGTTAAACGATAACCAATTGGCAAATTCGAAACAATTTCAGGATTACGTTTTTCAAGTTCCTCAATTGTGATTCCGTATTGTTTAGCGATCGAAAACTTAGTTTCTTTTGCCACAACATCATGATAAACATATTTATCCTGTGCTTTTTCTTTCGCAGGTTTATCTGTGTTTGCTGCTTTCTTTGTTGATCCTTTTGCAGGAATCACCAATTTTTGACCAATCTGAACTCCCGTTTTTTCAAGAACAGGGTTTGCCGCTTTCAAATCTTCGTCAGAGATACCATATTTTTTTTCGATACTGTAAAAAGTCTCTTTAGGCTGTACTTCATGAATTACTTCTTTAGTATTACCATTTGATTTTGCTGCTGCAGTTTCAGATTTTGCTGCAGATTTCGTCCCGTTAGTCGGAATCAATAAAACTGTATTTGGTTTTACACCACTTCTGGCATCCGGATTTAAAGCATAAATATCATAAGGCGTTACCTTAAATTTTACAGCTATCTGATTAACAGTTTCTCCATTTGCAACTGTATACTTAATTACTTTTTCTTGTGAAAAAGCAGAAAACGTTACAAAAAAAACAAGAAACAATAATGTTGAATAATATTTCATAATAAGGCTTAAAACAATTTAATTTTTAATTCAAAAACAAGTCATTAATTTCTCTTTAAAGCAAGATTCTTGCCACTTGTTAATTTAGCGCAAATTATTCTCTAAGATCGATTTCAACCTTAGCAATAATAATCTCTTTATATAACTCATCTTCTTCTTTTTTCTTGCATTGATAAAGTACTTCTTCCATATTTTGATACTTATCCGAGTAAACGTAGTACGAAAGACTATTAATATTAAAAAAGAAACTAGCGTTAAAATCACCAGAATCAATGAGTTTCATTATGAGCTTATCTCTTAATGTTGCGTCTGTAAATATACCTAAAACTAAGTAATAGCCGTTTGAAACTTCTTTAAGATTATCATAAACTTCGACCTTTACTGTTTTATCTGTCCTAAGCGGATTTTCTTTCAGTTCACGCTTCATTTCTTCTATCGAAATTGTTTTTGATGTTCCAGCTTCATTACTTTTACTTTGATTTTTTATTGCTTCGTCCTGATATTTTTTCAGTTTTATCAAAGCCAGTTTATCATCAAATTTTCGCGCTTCCATGCTATAATATGTCGCTTTACTGATATGACGTTTTACCTCGATTTTTTTCTGATTGTCAAGTGAATCAATTTTGGCAATTAAAAGCTGATTTTGTGCATCTCCTTGTTCCTGTTCTATTTTATATCGCTTTATTTCTTCTAAAGAAAGGCGTTGTTGTAATGAAGTAACATTATTATTCTTTTCGTTTTCACGGATTTTCTTTTTGTATTCCTGATTTTCTTCAACCGCAATTTTCTCTACTTTATTCATTAAACCGGCATATGCTTTTCGGTTTTCAGCCAATTCTTTCTTTAATTGAGAAGATAATTCGCTGGTTTTTCCAATACTTTCATAGGATTGTTTTTCCAGTCGTTTTGATTCGTCAATATTCAGGATATCCATTCTTTTTAAATCGACTAAATCATTATTCATAGTATTGACCAATGAATCTAATTTTGCCATTAAAATGTCCTGTACATTTTTATTTGCCTCCAGGACCAAACGTAATTTCTCGACTGAATTTTCTTTTGAGCCGTTCATATTATTCAGATTAACTTTCAAGTCATTAATCTTTATAATTTTTTGGTTCATTTCTTTCTGAACCACTAATCTGTCTTTTAGATCTTCAAGTTCAACTGTTTTGGCTTTTGTTTTTTCAACCA
Organism: [Flexibacter] sp. ATCC 35103; assembly: GCF_001975985.1. Lineage (GTDB taxonomy): Bacteria > Bacteroidota > Bacteroidia > Flavobacteriales > Flavobacteriaceae > Flavobacterium. The sequence goes on from NZ_MTQF01000001.1 coordinate 929,631, forward strand.
CAACTTGTTTTTCCGCAAGAGCCAGCATTAATTCTTCGCTTTCGTTTGTTGGTTTTACTTCCTTGATATTAATAGCTAATTTGTTCCCCACAATTAATCCGTTTACAATTTCAGGATTTTGAGATTCAAGCTGATCGATTGGAATTCCGTATTTTTTAGCAATCGAAAATTTAGTTTCCTTTGGTTCAACCACATGAAAAATTGTTTCCTGATTGATTACACGAACTCTTCCGTCGAGTGTTTTTCTTTTGTTTGGAATGGCAATTGTCTGACCAATTTGCAAACCATTTAAAAGCAAATCTTTATTTAGATTTTCTAAATCCTGAACCGAAACATTATATTGCCTCGCAATACTAAACAGCGATTCTTTTGCCACAACTAGATGTGTTGCTTTTGAAGCAGTTGTAATTTCAGTTTTTGAAGTATTTTGCGGAATAACTAATTCCTGACCAATCTGAAGTCCGTTTGCAAGAATTGGATTTGCATTTTGAAGCGCTTCAACAGAAACATTATATTGTTTTGATAAACCAAAAAGGGTTTCTTTTACACCAACAATATGAGTAGTTTGTTGGTTTTGATTTTGTTTTTCTGCAGAATGAACCGGAATTTTAAGAATCTGGTTGTCTTTTATTCCGCTTTGCGATTCGGGGTTGAGTTTGTAAATTTCATCTACAGAAACCTTATATTTTTGGGCAATAAAATAAGCAGTTTCTCCTTTTTGAATTTTGTGTTCAATAATTGAATCTTGCGCAGCTATTTTGTTAAAAGACAAAATAATGACAAGAGAAATCGTTAAAAATTCTCTCATAAATAGTAGGTTTAAAAAATTAAGGCATTACAAATGTAACGCCTTAATTTGAAAAATAATACTATTCCCACTCAATTGTTGCAGGTGGTTTTGAACTGATATCGTAAACTACACGATTCACGCCTTTTACCTTGTTTATAATGTCATTAGACACTTTCATCAGGAATTCATATGGTAAATGAACCCAGTCAGCAGTCATACCATCTGTAGATTCAACAGCTCTAAGCGCTACTACTTTTTCATATGTACGCTCATCGCCCATCACACCAACACTGTTTACCGGAAGCAAAATTGCTCCAGCCTGCCAAACTTTATCATATAATCCCCATGATTTTAATCCGTCGATAAAAACAGCGTCAACATCTTGTAAGATCTGAACTTTTTCAGGAGTAATATCTCCTAAAATTCTAATTGATAATCCTGGTCCCGGGAAAGGGTGTCTTCCTAACAATTCAGGATCTATTCCTAAAGTAGCTCCTACTCTTCGAACCTCGTCTTTAAACAACATTCTAAGTGGTTCTACAATTTTTAATTTCATATAATCCGGCAATCCACCCACATTATGATGCGATTTAATGGTTGCAGATGGTCCTTTCACCGAAACCGATTCGATTACGTCAGGATAAATAGTTCCCTGAGCCAACCACTTTACGTCTTCGATTAAGTGCGATTCATCATCAAAAACTTCGATAAATACACGACCAATAGTTTTACGTTTGGTTTCAGGATCACTGATTCCGGCTAATTCACCAAGAAAACGATCTCCGGCGTCTACTCCTTTTACGTTTAATCCCATTCCTTTGTATTGATCTAATACATTTTGGAATTCGTTTTTACGAAGTAAACCGTTATTTACGAAAATACAATATAAGTTTTTACCAATTGCCTGGTGCAATAAAACTGCCGCAACAGTAGAATCTACTCCGCCTGACAATCCTAAAACCACTTTATCATTTCCTAATTTCTCTTTTAATTCTCCCACCATTTCTTCTACGAAAGCATTTGGTGTAAAGTTTTGAGGAACTTCGGCAATATTAACTAAAAAGTTTTCCAGCATTTTTGATCCATCAGTAGAATGGAAAACTTCCGGGTGATATTGAATGGCATAAGTAGTTTCACCTTCAATTTTATAAGCTGCAAATTCTACATCATGTGTGCTTGCTAATTTTACTGCATTTGTTGGAAGTGCTTTGATACTATCGCTGTGGCTCATCCAAACCTGGCTATTTTCTGAAACTCCGTTAAAGAAAGTTTCCCCTTCTTTAATATAAGATAAATTAGCTCTACCGTATTCTCTGGTGTTCGAAGCCGCTACTTCACCTCCACTAAAGTGGGCTAAGTATTGTGCTCCGTAACAAACTGCCAACATAGGTAGCTTGCCTCGAATTTGAGATAAATCAGGATGTGGAGCGTCTTCTGCACGAACAGAAAATGGGCTTCCTCCTAAAATTACTGCTTTATAAGGTGATAAATCACTAGGAAAGTGATTGTAAGGGAAAATTTCGCAGAATATATTTAATTCGCGAACTCTACGCGCAATAAGCTGTGTATATTGCGATCCGAAATCTAAAATAAGTACGTTGTGTTGCATGCGCAAAAATACTTTTTATATTTCAATCTTAAAAATGGGAACAATGAAAAATTACTATTTTTTTTCATTATCCGATTTTTTAGGTACAATCCCGAAGTTTCGGGACAGAGCCACAAAGGTTCAAAGGGTTAAAACCGATGATTTTATTAAGTTTTTTCTTTGTTCCTTTGAGGCTTTGTTGCTTTGTGCCTAAAAAACAAAAATCCAACTATCAAAAAACATCGTAATTAGAGAAAAAACCATTTATGAAATCAAAACTAGTTGCCCTTTGTCTTTTTTTAGTTGTATTTTTTAATTCATGTGATGCTGTTGATGACTTACTGTCCTTTACCATTTCTAATGAAACTTCGATTAAAATAAAAAGTACTTCGCCTATCAATTTACCTTCAGAAATTATCACGCCTGATGTAACAACAAATTCTTCAGCTGAATTTGAAAACAACAAAACCAAAGCCAGTCTGGTTAAGGATGTAAAAATCAGATCGCTTAAATTATCGATTGCTGATCCTTCTGATAAAACATTCACGTTTTTGAAATCGATTCACTTATACATTTCAACATCAGATTCTAATGAAATAGAATTGGCATATCAGGATAATATCAATACTTCATCTAATAGCATTGATTTAATTTGTACCGATGCCAGATTAGATCAATATATAAAAGCTGATAAATATAAAATCAGGACTCAGGTTACTTTAAAAGAAACCCTTACAAAAGATGTAACGGTAAAAGCAGATATGAAGTTTAGAGTAACTGCAGATCCATTTTAATCAAAGGTTCAAAGTTGCAAAGCAACAAAGGTGCAGAGGTAAACATGTGTAAAAAACTTTGTTCCTTTGAACCTTTGTCGCTTTGAACCTAAAAACAAAGTACCTTAGAAACTTTAAATCTTTGTAAAACAAACCTCATGAAACTAATCCAGAAGATAGCAATACATCTAATAATTCTTTTTATTGTTATAATTTTTCCTGTTATTGTATATGATTTTATGTCCAACAATGGCTATTATGATTTTGCATTCATTGGTGGAATATCTTATTTTATTTATGCTTTTTATTTTGCGCTTAAAATTAAAAAGCATCGTGCAAAAGTTATTATTTTAGGAATAATCTCTTTATTATTAGCACTTTGCATTGGTTTATTACTGAGTGAAATCAATGTATTTATCCCTATTATATTATTAATAATTAATTTAATACTTCAGGCTTTTTTAGTAATCAAAAACCCAAGATATACAGATCAGACAATAGGAAACTCTTATTTGATTAATTTTGTAATTACTTTAATATTATCTGTTATAATTACTTTTTTTTGGTTTCTTGCTATGGCCGCAAGCGGCATGCCTTCTAATCATTACTAAATTACTTTTATAAAAAATATAAAAACCTCTTTCCGCACCTTTACCATTTTTTCCTCCAAAAAAAACAAGCTTTATTGCTCCGCACTTCTAAAAACCAAATCTTTTCATTAAATTTATAAAACCATACCAAATTGTTTTTACATCATAACCAGATGTTCTTAAAATCTAATCTTAAGAAAGTAAACCATAACCAATGTTGATACTGTCTAAATATTAATTTTAAAAATATAATCCATGAGTAAAATAGTTGCGGAACAATTAGTTGACATGTTGGTAGAAGCCGGAATAAAACGTGTATATGCGGTAACCGGTGATAGTTTAAATCATTTTAATGATGCAATACGAAGAAACGGAAAAATAAAATGGATTCATGTGCGACATGAAGAAGTTGGCGCCTACGCAGCGGCTGCCGAAGCAGAATTAGACGGTTTTGCGGTTTGTGCCGGAAGTTGCGGTCCCGGACATGTACACTTAATCAACGGTTTATATGATGCGCATCGCTCGCATGTGCCTTTATTAGCTATTGCTTCTACAATAAACACCAGCGAAATGGGAATGGGTTATTTTCAGGAAACCAATACCATTAAACTGTTTGATGATTGCAGTTGTTACAATCAAATGATTATGACTGCTGAACAGGCTCCAAGAATTATACAAACTGCCATACAACATGCTTTGGGTAAAAAAGGTGTTGCTGTTATTGGTTTACCCGGAGATGTTTCTGAGCTAAAAGCAGTTGAAAGTAATATATCTACTCAATATTTTCATTGTAATCCTGTTATCAGACCTTCTGATACTGAATTGCAACACCTCGCAAAAGCAATTAATGAAAGTACTAAAATAACTTTATTTTGCGGAATTGGAGCTGAAAAAGCACACGATCAGGTGGTGCAATTATCGCAACATATAAAAGCTTCCGTTGGATATTCGTTTCGAGGAAAAATGAGCATTCAGCCTAATAATCCTAACGAAATAGGAATGACAGGATTACTGGGACAGCCTTCTGCTTATCACAGTATGCACGAATCGCACTTGGTTTTATTGTTGGGAACAGATTTTCCGTATGATAAATTCATGCCTTCCGATAATAAAATCATTCAAATCGATACAAGTACAGAACGTTTAGGCCGAAGAGCGAATCTCTATATGGGTTTATGCGGTGATGTTGCTGATACCATTGAAGCTTTATTACCATTGCTGGAAACGAAAACAGATGATAGTTTTTTACAAGCGCAGCTTAAATTGTATGCCAGTGTAAAAGAAAGCATGAATACTTATATTAATGATAATGGCGGAGAAGATACCATTCAGCCGGAATATGTAGCCCATATCATTGATAAATTGGCAAATAATGATGCCATATTTACGGTAGATACCGGAATGACCTGCGTTTGGGGAGCACGTTTTATTAAAGGAACAGGAGAACGAAAAATGCTGGGTTCATTTAATCACGGATCAATGGCAAACGCAATGCCAATGGCGATTGGAGCAGCTCTTGCCCATCCGGAAAGACAGGTTATTGCGATGTGTGGCGATGGTGGATTATCAATGTTACTGGGAGATTTGGCAACTATTCATCAATATAATATCCCTATCAAAATTATTGTTTTTAATAATCGCGCTTTGGGAATGGTAAAACTCGAAATGGAAGTTGGAGGATTACCGGACAATGAAACTGATATGGTGAATCCGGATTTTGGCCTGATCGCCCAGGCAATGGGATTTCAGGGCGTAAATGTTCATAAACCCGAAGAAGTCGAGGCAGCAATTGAAAATGCATTCCGTCATAACGGACCCGTTTTACTAAATATTTTCACAAATCCAAATGCATTGGCTATGCCTCCAAAGGTAGAATGGGAACAAGTTGTGGGTATGGCAAAATCTATGACCAGATTAATGCTTGGAGGTAAAATGGAAGAAGTTCTGGATACGATTAAATCAAATTACAAACATTTGAAAGAAGGTATTTAAAGGTTCAAAGCAACAAAGGGACAAAGGTTCAGAGGTTTCAAAGCACAACAACTTTGTTCCTTTGAACCTTTGTTGCTTTGAGCCTTTGTTTACTCTTTTGTAACTATTATCGAAGCTTTAAATCCTGCGGCGAGATTATCCCAATAATCATTGGTTACTAATTGACCTTTATCGTCGTAAACCTGAATTTCGGCAGTATTTCCTCCCAGAGTTCCTATGTTTAATGCTTCAAAATCGAGTTTATTAAAGCCATCAGCAAGATCAATTTTTACATCTTTAAAATTAGCTTCTAAAAGTAATTGGTCTCTTATTACCTTATCATTTGAAGAAACTTTTACTAAATCGCCATCTATAGCACCAAAATCACGGAATTTCACAATAAAATATTTAGATTTTGTTCTAAAATCTCCTAGCGAAATATTTCGTTTTACCAATGTTCCGCGTCCTTCTTTTAAACCTGCATCTTTTAAGGCTTTATCTAAATCCTTTTCCATTTTAGGCACATAACGATCGCCCGGATTAGCAAAATCAGTTTCGGTAGACATGGTAAATTTACTTTTCTCCGCTCCTACCTGCAATTGCGATTTAGGGGTAATACTGGTATTATCAAAAACATTAGGTGTTTTAATACTTGGCATATCCATATTATCAGCCTGAGGATCTTTTACTTCCGGAAGAGGTGTTTTCTTTGGCTTTGCCCCAAACTTTGGCGCTGCAATAGGTCTGAATTTTGTACCAAATTCAGTTTGAGCTGAAACTGTGACAGCAGTAAAAAATAGTATGAAAAATAAAATATGCTTCATTGAAAAAGTATTTATCGAATCGGCTTTTATAATTTTTATAAAATCAGTGTAGCTTCACAAAAATAATATAATTTAGTTAGGCACTACAACTTTAAGACTATTATAACAATATATTAGGCTAATTTTTGGAAAGCAAAAAACCTGCCAAAAAAGATCTTTATTTCTATTTATTGTTCATAATATATACAAAAAACAAAAATCCGACTTGACTGAACAAATCGGATTTTTGCTAATAAAATGAAATTACTTTTAACTAAAAGAAGAAACTATTACAGAATTAATCCGTCACAATAACAGCTGTTAAGGTCGAAAGATCTAATGTTTTTCCGGCAGTATAATTAAGATGTACATCATCTGTATACGTCACTCCTGCTTCAACATACTCTACATATGTAGTTCTCTGAAAAACTTCGCCATCAGTAGTTTTAGCCGTAAACTTCACCGTGAAATTTCCTTGCTCATATTTGGAATATGATATTTTAGAAGTGTTTTTTACAGAATAGTTAATTTCAAGCCAATCGGCAACAAACTTTGTTGATGTAACAGTTAAAGTAAAATCTGCCGGATTAAAAGTATTGCCGTTTGAAGGTGCATTATCATCATCGTGGCTGGAGCTGCAGCTTGCCAGTAAGATTGACATAGTAGTTATTAAAATAAAACTAATAACTGATTTTAAGGGAGATAATTTTTTCATAATTAAATATATAAAAGGTTAGATTACATGATTATTTATAAGTTTACCTCTGCAATATTATAAGAAATAATCGCAAAAAAACATCAAAAAGTAAGATTTAACCTAAATAATAAATTTAATTCTTTATATTTCTTAAAACATCACTATTAAGTTGAAAATGATGTTTTTACTTTGGCATTTAATAAGTTATGATTAACTTCAATATTTTAATTTACTTATTAAAAATACAAGCAAATGGACTACATTGACTATTATAAAGCATTAGAAATTACCAAAGCTGCCACTGAAGCTGAAATTAAAAAAGCATATCGAAAATTAGCCCGAAAGTATCATCCTGATTTGAATCCGAATGATAAGGAAGCAGAGAAAAAATTCAAGGAAATAAATGAAGCAAATGAAGTTTTAAGCAATCCTGAAAATCGTAAAAAATACGACAAATACGGAAAAGACTGGAAACATGCTGATGAATTTGAAAAAGCAGGTTATAATCCTAATCAACAACAATCCAGACAACAACAAGGCGGAAGTCAAAGTTATTCAGATTTTGGAGGAGATTTTTCAGGAAGTGATTTTTCTGATTTCTTCAATTCTATGTACGGTTCTACTGGAAGAAGTTCCAGAAGTCAGGCTAAATACAGAGGACAGGATTTTAATGCCGAATTACAATTAGATTTAGAATCGGCATATACTACTCACAAACAAAACCTGACTGTAAACGGAAAAAATATCCGAATTACAATTCCGGCCGGAGTTGAGAACGGACAGATTATAAAAATCCCCAATCATGGTGCACCGGGAGCAAACGGAGGTCCGAATGGTGATTTGTATCTTACCTTTTTAATTGATAATAATTCAGATTTTAAACGCGAAGGAAATAATTTATACGCTGATGTTGACCTTGATTTATACACTGCAATTTTAGGCGGAGAAACTCATGTGAACACCTTTGACGGAAAAGTAAAAATTAAAGTAGCACCTGAAACACAACCCGGAACTAAAGTAAAACTGAAAGGAAAAGGATTTCCTGTGTATAAAAAAGACAATCAATTTGGTGATTTATATATTACTTATACATTAAAAATACCAACACAACTTTCTGCAAAAGAAAAAGAATTATTCCAGGAATTAGCTAAATTAAGAAATCATGAATAGTAAAAACTTAATTCAAATAAAACAATTTTGTATTTATCACGAAATTGAAAACACTTTTATAACAGAACTTCATAATTATGGTTTGGTAAAAATTATTTTCCTTGAAGAAGATGAATACCTACAACCTGAACAATTACCAACTGTAGAAAAAATGATACGACTGCATTATGATCTTAAAATTAATTTAGAAGGTATTGATGTTATCGCAAATCTATTGGATAAAATAGAATCGCTGCAACAAAACCTTACTGCTGCTCAAAATAAACTTCGTCTTTACGAACAGCATCAAATTGAATAAACAAGTTTTTTGTCACAGATTAAAATAATTGCTGTATTTTTTTGCCACGAATTTCACGAATTAAGCGAATTAAAATTGGTGTAAATTCGTGTAATTCGTGGCAACAATTTTGCATAAATAGATAATCTTTAAAATCGTATTGATCTCTGTCAAAAAAATAAAAACCATATTTAGTACTACTTAAAATATCACAAAAAAGAAAATTTAACGAGATGATTTCAATTCAATAATACTCTTTTTGATCTGCATATTTTATAAATTGCAGCAAAATTAACTAACCTGAATTTGATTTTTAAAAAGAATAAAACAAATTCAATAAAACACTAAAAATGAAAAGAGAAAACATCTTAACAGGATCACCTTGGGAGGACAAAATGGGATATTGTCGCGCAGTAAGAATTGGCAATATTATTGAAGTTTCAGGAACTGTGGCTATTGTTGATGGTGAAAAAGTAAAAGCTGATGATGCATATGCCCAAACTTACAACATTCTGGAACGTGTCGAAAAAGTGTTAGAAGATTTAAATGTTGGAATGAAAGACGTTATCAGAACTCGAATTTTCACGACAGACATTAGTACTTTTGAAGATGTAGCAAGAGCTCATGCTTCATTTTTTAAAGATGTTAAACCTACTACAGGTTTTTATGAAATAAGTAAACTTGTTGCACCTGAATATTTAGTTGAAATTGAATTTACCGCTGTTGTACAGTAAATATTTTTTGCCACGAATTTCACGAATTAGCTCGAATTATTTTTGTCTTCAAAAAATGGCTTTAAGTATTTACTAAAAAAATCCTTTTTAATCCATTCAATCTGTGGCAAAAAATTTCGCAAAAACACGAAGAAATTCGCGAAAATTAGTGAAATTCGTGGCAGAAAAAACTTCTCTTAAATAGTTAATGACTTCTCAAACCCCAAAACAAATACTTCTGGCAATTTTCAAATGGATTTCCATTTGTGTATTAATAGGTATTTTGTCCGGATCTGCATCTGCATTTTTCTTAGTTACTTTAGAATGGGTTACACAATTTAGAATTCAACATGACTGGATTATCTGGCTTTTGCCATTTGGCGGATTACTAGTAGGCTTGAGCTACTATTACTGGGGAGAATCTGTAGAAAAAGGAAACAATTTATTGCTTGAAGAATACGAAAATCCTAAAAGTGTTATTCCGTTTAAAATGGCTCCTTTAGTACTTTTAGGAACTTTACTTACACATTTATTTGGAGGCTCTGCAGGTCGTGAAGGAACAGCCGTACAAATGGGAGGCGCAATTGCAGATCAATTTACCAAACTTTTTAACCTCGATAATTCCGAAAGAAAAATTTTAATAATCCTTGGAATTAGTGCTGGTTTTGCTTCTGTTTTTGGAACGCCTTTAGCGGGCGCTATTTTTGCTTTGGAAGTTTTATACTTTAGTAAAATTAATTTCAAAAGTATTATTCTATCATTTTTAGTGGCTTATGTCGCATATTTTACCGTAGAATTTTGGCAAATTAAACACACTCATTACAGTATTCCGGTTGTTCCTGAAATTAGCATTTCAACCTTATTCTATGTTATCATCATTGGAATTTTATCTGGTTTTGCGGCTTTATTATTTTCAAGAAGTACACATTTCTGGGGTTCTCTTTTTTCTAAAAATATTAAATATCCGCCACTGCGTCCGTTTATTGGAGGCATTATTTTGGCGATTGCCATTGCCGGATTTGGGTTTACAAAATTTTCAGGATTAGGCATTCCGGTGATTGTAGATTCATTTTCGAATGCAAATCCATGGTATGACTTTTTACTTAAAATTTTATTTACAGGTGTCACTTTAGGTGCTGGCTTTAAAGGCGGAGAAGTAACACCACTATTTTTTGTTGGCGCTACTTTAGGAAGTGCGTTATCAATCGTAATTCCTTTGCCAATAGCTTTTTTGGCAGGTTTAGGATTTGTTGCAGTTTTTTCGGGCGCTACCCACACTCCTATCGCCTGTAGTGTAATGGGAATGGAACTTTTTGGAATTCAGCCTGGAATTTTTATCGCTATTACCTGTATTATTGCTTATTTTTCGTCTGGTTCTGTAGGAATTTATAAATCGCAAATTGTTAAGGGAGCGAAATATAAGTTATATCAAAAGTGGCTTTAATTAAGTCACAGTCACAGTTTTCACGTATAGTCTGCACTGGAAACAACGACAGAAAACTGACAATTAATAAAAGTGTGTTAATCTGTAAAATGATTTCAACATTACATTAAAAAAATGTAAATTCGCACACTATGAAAATACAAGATATAAAAGCGATACAATTATTACTCGCAACCCCAAAGAAAATCGCCATAATTCCGCATAGAGGTCCTGACGGTGATGCTATGGGTTCAACCTTAGGTTTATACCATTTTTTATTAAAGAACAATCACCAGCCAACTGTGATTGCCCCAAACGATTTTCCTGATTTTTTAGCTTGGTTGCCAGGTTCTGAAACCGTTAAAATCTTTGAAAAAGACACTGAAAACTGCACCAAAATATTAGAAGAAGCTGAGTTAATATTCACACTGGATTTTAATGCTTTTCATCGTACCGGAGAAATGGAACATACTTTAGCAAAGCTAACAGCTCCGTTTATCATGATCGATCACCATCAAAAACCGGATGACTATGCTGCCTATATGTACTCTGATACCTCGTTTGGATCAACTTGCGAAATGCTTTATAACTTCATTTCCTTTCTTGGAAAAAAAGAAGATATAGATAAGACTATTGCAACTTGCATTTACACGGGAATTTTGACTGATTCAGGTTCGTTTCGTTTCCCGCGAACTACAGGAAACACACATCGCATTATTGCAGATTTAATTGATTTAGGAGTCGAAAACACTCAGATTCCTGTTTTATTATTTGATAACAGTTCTTATGGCCGCCTTCAATTATTAGGTCGCGCTTTACAGAACATGAAAGTTTTCACAGAACATAAAACATCTTATACGTCACTTACCCAGGACGAATTAGATTCGTTTGATTATGTAAAAGGCGATACTGAAGGAATTGTTAATTACGGATTAAGTATAAAAGGTATTGTTTTTACTGCTATTTTTATCGAAAATAAAGACGAAAAAATTATCAAGATATCTTTCCGTTCACAAGGAGGGTTTGATGTAAACCAGTTTGCACGAGATCACTTTAATGGTGGCGGACACAGCAATGCAGCTGGAGGAAGATCAGATGTTTCTATGGAGGAAACCTTAAAGAAATTTGAAGATTTAGTAAATAAACTAAAAATATAATTCCACATGAACTACTTAAAACTAAGCATTTATACCCTACTTTTTGCTGTTTTATTTGTGAGCTGTAAACAGCACGAAGAAGCCAGAAGACCTATTTCTCAGGCTTCAGGTACTTTTATGAAAAAATCAGCTGACAGAAATAAAAAACTGGTAGCCAACGAAGAGGATGTTATAAAAAAAATAATAAAAAGCAATCCCAAAATAAAATATTATGCCACCAGAAAAGGATATTGGCTTTATTATGACGAACAAAACTCAGCCGATCCTGCAACACCTAAAAAAGGAGATATTGCTTATTTTAATTTGGAAGTAAAAGATATAAAAGGTAAAATCATTTACTCTGAAGCTGATCTTGGTCCGCAAACTTACTATGTAGACAAACAAGATATCATGATGGGATTGCGTGATGGTATTAAAATGATGCATAAAAATGAAACTGTGACATTCTTATTCCCTTCTCATATGGCATACGGATATCATGGAGATAACAAAAAAATAGGAACAAACCAGTCTTTAATTTGTACGGTGACACTTCGTAATTTTGTACCAGATCCGGTAGCTAAAGCTGCACCTGTAGTTGGACAAGCACAAAAACCTGTAACTCCAAAAGCTGTGAATCCAATTAAAAAAGATACAATAAACCCCTAAAACATTTTAAAAATGAAAAAGAGTATTTTACTATTATTAGTAGCCGTTAGCTCATTATATTCTTGCAAGGACGAACACAGTAATTTACCTGATGGTTTATATGCTGATATTGAAACCAATAAAGGACATATCATTGTTGAATTAGATTATAAAAAAGCTCCAGTTACTGTTGCCAATTTTATCACTTTGGCAGAAGGTAAAAATGAGTTTGTAACAAAAGATTACCTAAAAAAGAAACCTTTTTTTGATGGTTTAAAATTTCACAGAGTTATAGAAGATTTTATGATTCAGACCGGAGATCCTGAAGGAACGGGTTCCGGAGATACAGGATACAAGTTTAAGGATGAAATCAATGATTTAAAATTTGATAAAGCCGGAGTTTTAGCAATGGCTAACAACGGTCCTGGAACAAACAGCAGTCAATTTTTTATTACACATGTTGAAACTCCATGGTTAGACGGAAAACATACTATCTTTGGTCATGTCGTAGACAAAGGACAAGAAGTTGTAAATCAGGTAAAACAAGGCGATACTATTGTTTCTGTAACCATTATTAGAAATGGTGAAGCTGCGAAAAAGTTTGATGCCGTAAAAGTATTTACAGATTATTTCTCAGAAATTGCCAAAGAAAAAGGTAAATATGCAGGAGTTCAAAAAGAAAAAGTAGACTATTTTGCCTCTGTAAAACCTAAAACAACTAAAACAAATTCAGGTTTAGAATATTTAATTACAGAAAAAGGAACCGGTAAAAAACCAACTGCAGGAACTCAATTATACATTCATTATTCAGGATTCCTGGAAGATGGAACTTTATTTGATTCAAGTGTAGAAGAAGTTAATAAAGCTTTTGGAAAATTTGACGTTTCAAGAGCTGAACAACACGGATATCAGCCAATTCCGTTTCAGGCAGGCCGCAAAGATGGTATGATTCCCGGATTTATTGAAGGAATCGAACAACTTTCATTTGGAGACAAAGCAATTCTTTTTATTCCGTCTCATTTAGCTTACGGAGCAACAGGTGCCGGAGGAGTGATTCCGCCAAATGCAAATATTATTTTCGAAATTCAATTATTAGAAAAGCCACAATAACTATATATTAAGATTAACGTAGACTTAAATTCGGAACATTATGAAGTTTAAATTTCTATTTTTATTTTGCCTGGCGGTAGTAAACATCCAGGCTCAAACAAAAAAGCCAGTGGCTAAACCAAAGGCTCCGGTTACAAAAACAATTGCAAAAACAGATCCTAATGATGGCATTTTTGCTACTATATCAACTACAAAAGGGGACATAGTTGTATCGTTAGAATATGTAAAAACACCGGTAACAGTAGCCAACTTTATTTCTTTGGCAGAAGGAAATAATCCTAATGTAAAAGTGGAAAGACTGAAAGGAAAACCTTTTTATGACGGATTAAAGTTTCACAGAGTCATCAATGATTTTATGATTCAGGGTGGAGATCCGGACGGAAACGGTTCAGGAGGTCCCGGATATGCTTTTAAAGATGAATTTGTAGAAGAACTGAAGTTTGAAAAAGGCGGTGTTCTTGCCATGGCAAATTCTGGTCCTGCAACAAACGGAAGCCAGTTTTTTATCACTCATAAAGAAACACCTTGGTTAAACGGAAAACATACTATTTTTGGTCACGTAGTTTCAGGAATGGACAATGTAAATAAAATTGTTCAGGATGATATTATGACAAAAATTACCATTACCCGCAAAGGCGATGCTGCAAAAAAATTTAATGCAGTAAAAGTTTTAGCTGATGATGTAAAAAAACAAGAAGCCAAAAAAGCCGAATCTCAAAAAGTAGTAAAAGATAAAGCTGCTTACTTTGCGGCTAATAAAGCAAAAGCTACGGCAACTGCATCAGGTTTAAAATACGTTATTACAAAAAAAGGAACTGGTGTTAAAGGAGCTGAAGGTTCTGCAATCTATTTTCACTATGCAGGATATTTTGAAGACGGAAATCTATTTGACAGCAGTATGGCCAGCGTAGCAAAAGCTTATGGTAAATATGATGCAAATCGCGATGCTCAAAAAGGATATCAGGCTTTTCCTTTTACAGTAGGTAAAAAGGACGGTATGATTCCTGGTTTTATTGAAGCATTGGATATGATGACTGACGGTGAAAAAGCAATATTCTTCATTCCTTCAAATTTAGCATATGGAGAAAAAGGTGCCGGAGGAGTAATTCCGCCAAATTCCACTTTGATTTTCGAAATTGAAACTTATCAAAATCAACCTGTAAAATAAGATTTTACTTTTTAAGATATAATTAAAAAACCCATCAGAATATATATTTTGATGGGTTTCTTTTTTTCTGCAATACTATCAAATCCATAATTTTAAGACCTAAATCGATCTTTAAAATAAACTCATAACAGCATTTGTATTTGATTTCTATTAAATCCTAAACTAAATAGTGTACCTTTGCCGGCTTTATTTTTTTAAACTAAACAAGTCAAGATGTCACAAAACAATGTATTAAAGGGAGTTTTTTTAGTAGCAATAGGTGCTACAACTTACGGAATGTTAGCCACTTTTGTAAAAATGGCTTATTCAGAAGGATATACAACCGCTGAAGTAACCACATCTCAATTTGTATTAGGAATCATTGGAATTTTATTGATAAACGCTTTTCAAAAAGCAAAACATAAAGAGAATGTTGTAAAAGCAACCAAAAAAAATATTTTTAGCTTAATGCTTGCCGGAACTTCATTGGGTATGACCAGTTTATTCTATTATCTGGCGGTAAAATATATTCCGGTTTCTATTGGTATCGTTTTATTAATGCAAACGGTTTGGATGGGTGTTTTACTTGAAATGATCTTAGAAAAAAAACTTCCTTCAAAACAAAAAGTCATTGCTGTATTTATAGTTCTTATAGGTACTGTTTTAGCAACAAATATTATTCATAATGATGTAGCTCTTGATTGGCGCGGTCTTGCATGGGGAATTCTGGCTGCAGCATCTTTTACTACAACAATGTTTACAGCAAATAGCGTGGCAACCGAAATTTCATCTGCACAACGTAGTTTATACATGCTTTTGGGCGGATCTATAATCGTATTTTCATTTGCAATTGCGACTCAGGTAACCCCTTTTAACTTTGAAATTTTCATGAAATGGGGAATTATACTAGCACTGTTTGGAACTATTATTCCTCCAATGTTAATGACTGCTGGTTTCCCGTTAACCGGAATTGGATTGGGTAGTATTGTATCTGCGCTTGAACTTCCAGTTTCTGTAATGATGGCTTATATATTATTAGATGAAAAAGTGATCTTGTCACAATGGATAGGAATCGTTTTAATCATTTTTGCCATAATTATCATGAATGTAAATTTTAAGAGAAAAAATTAACTTATTTTGCAAACCATTAAAAAAAAGGTATTTGTAATGCAATAATTGTTAATTTTTTTATAAATTCGTGACAAATAATTACATATCATCATGAATTTACCTTGGCATTTATATTTAATGGCTGTTCTCTATATTATTGCCGGACTAAATCATTTTAGAAATCCCGGAATGTATGTCAGAATCATTCCGCCATTTTTTTCAAACCCCAAATTAATAAATTTTTTAAGTGGAGGAGCCGAAATTGTTTTAGGCATCCTCTTAATGGTTAATTGCACAACAAATTTTGCTGCGTGGGGAATTATAGCATTACTAATTGCTGTATTTCCGGCAAATCTTTTCATGTATCAAAATAAAAAAGCAAGTTTTGGCTTACCAAACTGGATTTTATTTGTACGTTTGCCCTTACAATTTGTTTTGATTTTCTGGGCATACCAATATACCCTTTAACAATCAACTATTAATTAAATTATTTTATTATGAAAAAATTATTTGCAGAGTTCTTTGGAACTTATTGGCTAGTTTTTGGAGGTTGTGGAAGCGCACTTTTTGCAGCTGGATATCCTACTTTAGGGATCGGATTTGCTGGTGTTGCACTTGCATTTGGTTTAACAGTATTAACGATGGCATATGCTGTGGGTCATATTTCCGGAGGACATTTTAATCCTGCGGTTTCTCTTGGTTTATGGGCAGGCGGCAGATTTCCTGCAAAAGATCTTTTACCTTATATTATTTCACAATGTATTGGCGCAATTGCCGCTGCAGGAACATTATTTATTATCTGGACCGGTAAGGCAGGAAATGCTATTAACAATTTGCAAGCCGGAGCTTTTGCTTCAAATGGTTACGGGGCATTCTCTCCAGACGGATATTCTTTGCAATCTGCATTTATAGCAGAATTTTTATTGACATTCTTTTTCCTGATCATTATTCTTGGAGCTACAGATAAATGTGCAAACACTAATTTCTGCGGTATAGCAATTGGTTTAGCCCTGACTTTAATTCACTTAATAAGTATTCCAATTACAAATACTTCTGTAAACCCTGCCAGATCACTATCACAAGCTATTTTTACAGGAGGAGAACCATTATCACAAGTTTGGTTATTTTGGGTAGCACCAATTTTAGGCGCTATTCTGGCCGGATTTATATACAAAACATTATTACAAAAGAATGACGAAACGGAGCATTCAGCTTAATAATCGTTAATATTTACATTATAACGTACTTTTAAAGAGAAAATCAGATATATTTATATTCGGTTTTCTCTTTTTTTATATGCCAATGCTTTAGGTTCTCTTTTAGAAAACAGATCAAAATGTATCAATCAAATTCTACTTTTCATGAATGATATTATAGCATATTTTAGTACGATTCCGTCTTCACACAGAAGTTTGATACTCATTGGCGGGATTACCATTTTTTGGCTGATCGAAAATACATTCCCCCTATTCAGGATGCAATATCGAAAATGGCAACATGCAGGAATCAATTTCTTCCTGACTTTTACCACCATTATTGTCAATTTTGTTTTAGCTTTTATATTAATTAAAACTGCCAATTGGACAACCGAAAATAATTTTGGATTGCTGCAATGGCTGCCTAAAATACCCATTTGGTTATATACCCTAATTGGTTTACTTCTATTAGACCTGATTGGTGCATATCTGGCTCATTATATTCAGCATAAAATAAAATTTTTATGGCGTTTTCATATTGTTCATCATACAGATACCTGGATTGATACCACAACTGCCAACAGACACCATCCGGGAGAAAGTATTATTAGATTTATATTTACAACTCTTGGGGTTTTAATAGTTGGAAGTCCAATGTGGATGGTTTTCTTGTACCAAAGTCTGTCTGTTATTTTTTCACAATTTAATCATGCAAATATTTCTCTACCCAATAAGCTGGATGCTATGTTGAGTTATTTTATTATTTCTCCTAACATGCACAAAGTTCATCACCATTATATTCTACCTTATACAGATAGTAATTATGGTAACATTTTTTCTGTTTGGGATCGTATTTTCGGCACTTTTACAACGCTTCCAAAAGAAGAATTAATTTACGGAGTAGACACTCATATGAGTTCAGAAGAAAACAATAGATTGAAAAATTTATTGCAAATTCCGTTTCAAAAATCAAGATCTGCAAAAAACAGTTAAAATCATTAAAAAAAATATCACAGATCGAACCAACTAATTATTTTTTTTATTAATATTGATACTTAAATTGAAAATCAATCTATTAATCATTAACCCCTATTTTGAATTAATTTTCACGTGATGAAAAAGAGTAACCGCAAAGAATTGAATTGGGAACAAACCGAAAAACTTGTTTCGTTAGCCTTAGAAGAAAAAAATCCATTTGAGATCATAAAAAAAGAATTTGGATTGGCAGAAAAAGAAGTTCTGGAAATCATGAAAAAGAAGATGCCACTTGAAAAATTTGAAATGTGGAAAAAGAAGGCAATTGCAAATAAACCAAAACCAAAACCCGTTAAAATAGATGATTTTGATGAAGATCTGGATGGTAAATATTATATAAAAAACAAGCTAGACTAAAACAGAACTCCTGAAATTCAGGAGTTTTTTTATATTTTTAATCTAATTGTAACTTTTTTGCTTTTTATAAGTCAAATACAAATAACTAAACACTAAGAAATGAAAAAAATACTTTACACCTTAGCTCTTGCAGTCACTCTTTGGAGCTGTAAAACAGGAAGCTCATCAGGTGCCGCAAAAAGCAATGTCGTAGATGTAACTATAAATCTAATTGATGTAAAAGACGATAAAGTTTTAGTGACTGTTACGCCACCACAAATCAAAACGGACGAAATCATTTACAGCATTCCAAAAACAGTTCCGGGAACTTATTCTACTGATAATTACGGTAAATATTCTGATGGATTTAAAGCTTTTGATGCTAAGGGAAATGAACTGGCAGTAAAAAGAATTGATGATAATTCCTGGTCAATTTCTAATGCAAAAACATTAAAAAAAGTGACTTATCTGGTAGGCGATACTTTTGATACTGAAAAAGGAACCGGATTTGGTAATGATGACGTTTTTTCGCCGGCAGGAACGAATATTAATGCAGGAATTAACTTCATGGTTAACACGCATGGTTTTGTAGGTTATTTTCAGGATAAACTAAATGTGCCTTATAAAGTTACGATTACGCATCCTGAAACACTTTGGGGCGCAACTTCTATGACTGATGAAGATGCCAGCAAAACAAGCGATGTATTTACAACGCCTCGTTATGCTGTTTTAGTCGAAAACCCTATCATGTATTCTAAACCGGATTATACGACTTTTAACGTAAACGGAATGGATATTCTGATTGCTGTTTATTCTCCTACCGGAAAATTTACTGCTGAAAGTATTACTCCGGAAATGAAAACGATGATGACGGCGCAGAAAAACTTTTTGGGTAAAGTAAATGCTACTAAAAAATATACGGTTTTATTGTATTTATCAAGCATGGCCAAAGATGATGCCCACGGTTTTGGAGCTTTAGAACATCCTACAGCAACTACAGTTGTTTTACCGGAATCTATGCCAAAAGAAAAATTGGTAGAATCTATGAAAGATGTAGTTTCTCATGAATTTTTTCATATTGTAACTCCTCTTACCATTCACTCAAAAGAAATTCAGTATTTTGATTATAATGCCCCAAAAATGTCAGAGCATTTATGGATGTATGAAGGTGTAACAGAATATTTTGCTAACCTGTTTCAAATCAATCAGGGATTAATTGGCGAAACTGAATTCTATACGCGTATTGCTGATAAAATAGAACAGGCAAAAGATTTAAACGATACGATGTCATTTACTTTAATGAGTAAAAATGTACTGGAACAACCTTACAAAGATCAATACTTAAATGTATATCAAAAAGGTGCATTGATTGGTATGTGCATTGACATTATCATTAGAGAAAAAAGTAATGGAGAAAGAGGAATCCTGGATCTAATGCATAAATTAGCTAACGAATATGGTGTTGAAAAACCATTTAACGATGACGAGCTTTTTGCTAAAATCACGCAATTGACTTATCCTGAAGTTGGTGAATTTTTAACCAAATATGTTGCTGGAACAACTCCAATTCCTTACGATTTTTATTTGGCTAAAGTGGGTGTAACAAAAGCATCTGAAAAAACTCCGGGAGCAATTTTCATTAAAGGACAAGCTCCTTATATTGGTGTTGATAAAGCAACCAAAATAATCAGCGTTCGTCCTGATGTTGATTTAAATGTATTTTTTACTAATTTAAATCTTAAAGCAGGCGATCAGATCATTTCTGTAAATAATAAAACCTATAACTTAGATAATATCTATGATCTGATTACAGAAAGTGAAAACTGGAAAGAAAATGATCCAATTGCTATTAAAATCAAGCGTGCCGGAGCAGAACAAACCATAAAAGGAACTGTAAAAGTACCATCTGAAGAAAAAGAAACGTTTAAAGCTACAGACGCTTCAAAAGAGAAACTTAAAAATGCATGGTTAAAAGGATAATTTCTTTTAATTAATCATCATAAAAAAAACCGACAATCACTTGTCGGTTTTTTTCTATTATGTCATTGCGAGGAACGAAGCAATCTCATTTTACATATCAATTTTACCTGTTGTTAGTGTGGTTGCTTCGTTCCTCGCAATGACTTTGCGTGTGTATCTTTATTTCTTAACCGGAAATTTCCAGTCAAATTCGTCTTTATCGTTAATAATTGCACCAACTTCAAACTTTACTACTTCATCAAATTCAGTTTGAAGAATAAACCAATTGTCTTCATTAAAATAATTCTCAAAAGTATCAAAAGTTTCCTGTGTATATTTTGTGATTCCTTTTGTTGCTAAATCTTTCTTTACATCAGCAATTTTTCTTCCGATAAGTTTGAATCCAAAAACTTCCAAATCATTGCTTGAAGCCACTACATAACCTAATTTCAAGTCTTCTTCCTGATAAAATGTCAATCTGATTTTTTGTGCATTGTATACAAAAATCACATTGTCATCTTCGTCTTTATAATTTTTATCAGGTTTTCCTAAAGCAGCGGTTACATCGTTTTGCTTCATTCCGAAAAGCAATTTATCAATTCCTGATTTTAGATTTATTTTCATATTTGATTGTCTTTATTTGAAATGCAAATTTCGTAAAGTTTTTTTGTTATTCGCCACGAATTCACGAATTATACTAACTTAATCTTTTTTCTTGTCTGGCTGAGTCTGATAAACTTAGACCTGACTGGTTTTAAAAACCTGTCAGGTCTAAAACGAAACTAATTTTGATATTGTTTCTTATTTGGTTTTGCACTCATATAAAAAGTAATTTTTCCGCCATTAATAACATCTGTATGTTTCAAGAAAGGCTTATCTAATTGTTTTCCGTTTAAAAGTACTTTACTCACAAACACATTTTTATCCGATTGATTTACCGTTTCTACTTCGAAACTCTTTCCGTTTTCTAAATTAAAAATTGCTTTTTTAACCAATGGACTTCCTAAAGCGTATTCATCAGAACCGGGTGCTACGGGATAAAATCCTAAACTGCTAAAAATATACCAAGCGCTCATTTGTCCAAAATCATCATTTCCTCCTAAACCGTCAGCACCATTTCTGTACATTTTCTTCAGGATCATTCTGATTTTATCCTGCGCTTTCCAAGGCGAATTTGTCCAGTTGTATAAATACACCACATGATGAGATGGTTCATTTCCGTGAACATAATTCCCAATAATTCCGTCTCTGGTGATATCTTCTGTATTTTCAAAATACTTATCCGGTAAATGCATGCTGAACAATGAATCTAATCTCACATTAAATTTATCGTTTCCGCCCATCATTTTAATCATTTCAGCAGGATCTTGCGGAACATACAAGCTATAATTCCAAGAATTTCCTTCAATAAAACCTTGTCCATGCGTATCTAACGGATCAAATTCTTTTTTGAAAGTTCCATCATTTAATTTCGGACGCATGAAACCTGTTTTGGCATCATATACATTTTTATAATTTTTAGATCTTTCGATAAATTCATTATAAATATCTGTTTTACCTAATTTTTTTGCAGCCTGAGCAATTGCCCAATCATCGTAGGCATATTCCAATGTTTTAGATACTGATGATCCGTTTTTATCTTCAGGAACATAACCTTTAGTCATATAATATTCCAATCCGTCATAATAAGGTACTTTTGCTGTATTTACACAAGCCTGAAGTGCTTTTTCAGGGTCAAAATTACCATTGCCTTTTACAATTGCATCTGCAATCACAGAAACGGAATGATACCCAATCATACACCAATTTTCATTGGCATAATGCGACCATATTGGTAACATTTTATGCACACTTTGATCTGAATGTGCCAGCATCGAACTAATCATATCCGAATTTCTCGCTGGCTGAACCAAATTGAATAAGGGATGTAAAGCTCTGTAAGTATCCCATAAGGAATAACTGGTATAATTTTTAAAGTTTTCGGCCTTGTGAACATTCATGTCCAAGCCTTTATAATTTCCGTCTAAATCCATGTATTCTGTTGGTCCTAAAAAGGCATGATACATTGAAGTATAAAAGTTTACCAGATCTTCTTTTTGAATGGTTTCAACCTGAATTTTATTCAATTCATTATTCCAGACTTCCTGACTTTGTTTTTTTACTTTTTCGAAATCCCAACCCGGAACTTCTTTTTTCATATTTTCAAGTGCACCGGCAGAACTCACAGGTGATAATGCCATTTTTATTTTGATCTTCTCGCCTTCTTCAGTATTAAAATCAAAAAATAACTTCAGGTTTTGACCCGCCATCTCCGGGAAATTCTTTGTCTGGTCAAATCTTCCCCAGAAACCTCTGTATACACTTTTTTCCAATGCTGCTTGACCGTAGCTTTTAATAGGTTTACTAAAAGACATCGCAAAATAAACCGTTCTTGTTCTTGCCCAGCCATTGGTCTGGCGATATCCTGTAATTAAAGTATCGTTCTCAACGCGAACAAATGTCCATACATTTTTTTTATCATAGTTGTAAATTCCTGATGTCAGATCAAGAATTATATGCGATTCGTCAGATTTTGGAAAAGTATATTGATGCATTCCAACGCGGGTTGTTGCAGTAAGCTCCGCTTTAATTTTGTGATCTTCAAGAAATACGCTGTAATATGCCGGTTCTGCTTTTTCGGTCGAATGAGAAAATGCAGATCTATAACCTGATAATGGCTTGGATGCGACTCCCGGATTCAATTGTAATTTTCCTGTTGTTGGCATAATCAAAAAATCACCTAAATCAGAATGTCCTGTTCCGCTAAAATGAGTATGGCTAAAACCTACAATCGTTTTATCTTCGTATTGATATCCTGCACAATATTTATAAACCTCGCCATTATATTTTCCGTTTAAACCATAAGCAATCGTATCTGTTTCCGGACTTAATTGCACACTCCCAAACGGAACTGTTGCGCCAGGATAGGTATGTCCCATTTTTGCAGTACCAATCATTGGATCGACGTACTGAATTAAATTACGTTTTTCGATTACTTTTTTCTGTGCATTAACTGCATAACCAAGCACTAAAAATGATAATCCAAAAAGAAGACTTTTGCCATTTATTCTATTCATCAGGTATTTTTTTAAGCATTATTTTTTTTCTAAAACAGCATTACGCATTTACTAAAACGATTTACCAATTGTTTTAGGTTAGAAAAATACAACAAAAAATGATTTTTAAAAAATATAAATTCTATTCAACTAAAAAGCTTTTAAATATCTTTGATTCTATAAAAATGCAACCTTTACTCATGAAGAATTTTATTTTATTGTTATTGATTTCTTTCTCAACATTTAGTTTTTCACAAAAAACAGAAAGCTATAAATTGACAAAACAAGAAATAACCGAAAGAGAACTGGATCAAGTTTCAGATTTTCCTATTTATAAAGCGTTCGAATGTTCAGATAAAAGTGGCGTGTATGAATTGCTTTTATGCGAAAATCAAAAAAATATTTCTAAAAAAGATACTTTAAATACCAAAATTCAGGCTATTTGCACGATGAATGATCATGGTGGATTTCTTGAAAA
This sequence comes from [Flexibacter] sp. ATCC 35103, assembly GCF_001975985.1. Classification (GTDB taxonomy): domain Bacteria; phylum Bacteroidota; class Bacteroidia; order Flavobacteriales; family Flavobacteriaceae; genus Flavobacterium. The sequence goes on from NZ_MTQF01000001.1 coordinate 953,676, forward strand.
ATGGCGAATAAATGATTTGCTCGAAAACACGGAACCTAAAGAAACTAATATTTGGTTCTGGACAAAATACTGCAGTAGCAAAGATCTTGACGGCGATGGATATATAGATCCTGTAATTGTTTATGGAACCAGAAATGAAAATGATGAAATAAAACGTGTAAAAATTATTACGGTTTATAAAAACAAAAAATATGCAATTCGTGCCATAGAATGTGATCTTGATGATTGCAGAAGTTTTAAAAAAGATCAAAATTGGAATTCTTTACCTCAAAAAGTAAAAACGTACGTAGATAGTTTAGTTGTAAAAATAAGAAAGGAACAAGATCTTCTTTTGAAAAATGGGTAGGAGTTAAATTTCATTTTTTTTAAATTCCAAATTCAGAACTTGATTAAAATGTGGGGTAAAACTAATTACTTGCCAAGACTGGATTAATCCCGAAGCTTTCGCACAGCTCTACAATATGGTTGGAGCATTTGGCTTTTTTTTTGCTTTGTCTAAACTGGACTAAAGTCCAGCCCTACAATATAGATTGAGCCTTCGGCACTTTTTTTTTAGTTTAAAGCTTTTGTTTTAGATTTTCTTTTACCTCATCAAACCATTCGTTTTTTAGAATGCTTAAAACAATTGAATCGCGACGTACTTCGCTATTTGCTGTTGGCATGTGACTGCGTAAAACGCCTTCGACTTTGCAGCCAATGCTTTTCATGGCAGCAATGCTTCGCTCATTATTATTATCGGCACGAAATTCTACACGCTCCATTCCCAGAGTTTCAAAGGCAAATTGCAGCAATAAAAATTTACAATGTTTGTTAAGTCCGGTTCCTCTAAAAGCAGATCCGTACCAGGTATATCCTAATTGTAATGTTTTATAATCAAGTTGAATATCATAAAATCGGGTTGAACCTGCGTATTTTTGAGATTTTTTATCGAAAACTATAAACGGAAATTCTTTTTTGTTTTCTCGTGCTTTTATTGCCGATTGAATATATTTAATCAAGTTTTGTTTTCCGTCGGCACCAACTAATGAATATTTCCAGGTTTCCGGTTCGTTAATCGAGATTTCTAATAAATTATCGACGTCTGATTCTTGCAACGAACGCAATAAAACCAAATTGTCTTCTAAAATTATAGTATCTGAGAAACTGAAATTTGATGCTGAAGTCATAATTATAAATCTTTATTTATTCTGTAATTTTAAAAAACCTTTCTTTGTAAGATCAGATGAAGTTGTAAAGATATTTGAAAAATTTAAAAAGAAGAAATTACAAAAAATTAATATCCCATTTTAAATTTTTATTTTCCTTTAAAAAATATAAGTTTTTTCTTTCTTTATTTGTATCATTGCAATTATTTTAAACTACAATTTTGAATATTTTATTAGTCGTAGCAATAGCATCAAAAAAGGAATTTGGGGAAACTGTTTGGTACGATTTATTAATCGCACTATTTACAGGAATATTATCTTGTCTAATATTTTACTTAGTACTTCGAATATTTAAGCCCAATATCAAAACTTGCAGTATTATTTGTAAAGAACTTGAATCTCTTTATAATGAAATCATAACAAGATATTACTTTAAATTTATAAACAAAACGTATTCAGATATAGAAAACATATCTATAAGTTTATTACTAATAGAAGACTATATTCATGGAAGCGGCAAAATTTTAGTGGTAAGGAACTAAAGCTTAGAAGATATGATTTTAAAAACATTCCGGGCAAATGGACAAAAAATAAAGAAATTCATAATAACTGTGTTCAAATGCTAATTGATGAAGATTTGGAAGATCTTTGGGATGGCAAGAAAGAATATCTGGAATTACAAATTGATTGTACACATTCTAAGAGCGGAAGAAGACTTGTCCATGTACAAAAGTATACAGATGTAAAAAATACTATCAAAAATGGACGCTTTGATTCAGGAGAAAACTTTAACATTATATAGATTGAAACTACTATTTAAATGAGTAATTTTATAGTTCAAATTAAAAAATTATGAAAAACGACATTATCTGGAAATAGTTGAATATTTAGTACACTATTCCTTCTTGATTATAAAAACAAAAGCCTCTATTAATTAGAGGCTTTTGTTTTAAGTATATAATAAAATTACTCACTCATTTCGTCATAACGTTCCGGAACTTGCGGATCATACAACGGACATTTGAATTCTTCCATGAGTTCAACCAATTTATTCATGGTTTTACCCTCGGTTCCGTAGCAGTCGATTTTGATGCTTTGTGGTGTAGATATTACCTGAAAAGCGCCTTTTCCTGAAGTGTTTTGCCAGCTGTTTTCATCGACTTTTTCCCATTGAGAAAATACCGAAGCGATTCTGTTCATAATTACCTGAACCTGAAGTATTTCAAGACCTTCGACTTCTTCTTTTTCGACAAGGGCTTCGTAAACCTCGTGATGATTTAAGTAAACTTCTTCTAAATATTTCCAAAAAAGTAATTCGTACATAGCCTGGTGTTTTTTAGCCCCGATAGTAGTGAAAATCCTTTAATTTTTTTCTTTAAAAAATTAAAGATTGTAACGGATAGCGGGATTAGCTCCTAAAAAAGCTAATTATTAATAAAAAAGGTTCTGTTGTAAACTCCAGTAAAAAACCTTTGCAACTCAGAACCTTTGAACCTTTGTAACTCAAAAAATTTAATACTCGAATGTTCCGTATTCGCTGGTAATTGTTAATTTCTTAGCATCTGCAGCTTCTACTCTACCTACGATTTGTGCATCGACATTGAATGATTTTGAAATTGCAATAATATCCTGAGCAATATTTTCAGGAACATAAATTTCCATACGGTGACCGCAATTGAAAACCTGATACATCTCTTTCCAATCGGTTTTTGATTGTTCCTGAATTAATTTGAACAATGGCGGAACCGGAAACAAATTGTCTTTTATAATGTGTAAATTCTGAACGAAATGTAAAATTTTAGTTTGTGCACCTCCACTACAATGTACCATTCCGTGAATTTCGTTTGGTGTGTAAGTGTCTAAAATTTTCTTGATAATTGGTGCGTAAGTTCTTGTTGGAGAAAGTACTAACTGACCTGCATTTATTGGACTGTTCTCTACTTCATCAGTAAGATTTACCTGTCCTGAATAAATCAATTCTTCCGGAACAAGTGCATCATAACTCTCTGGATATTTTTTGGCTAAGTATTTCCCAAAAACATCATGACGTGCAGATGTTAATCCGTTGCTTCCCATTCCGCCATTATAGCTTTTTTCGTAAGTTGCCTGACCAAATGAAGTCAGACCAACGATTACGTCTCCTGCTTTTATATTGGCATTATCCACAACATCACTGCGTTTCATGCGAGCGGTTACGGTAGAATCTACTATAATAGTACGAACAACATCCCCAACATCGGCAGTTTCTCCTCCTGTTGAATGAATGGTTACACCAAAAGATTTTAATTCGTTGATTAATTCTTCGGTTCCGTTGATGATGGCCGAAATTACCTCAGCTGGAATTAAGTTTTTATTTCTGCCTATTGTTGATGAAAGCAGGATATTATCTGTTGCTCCAACACATAATAAATCGTCGATATTCATAATTAAAGCATCCTGAGCGATTCCTTTCCAAACTGAAATATCTCCTGTTTCTTTCCAGTACATATACGCTAATGACGATTTTGTACCTGCGCCATCTGCGTGCATTATTAAGCAATAGTCTTCGTCCTGTGTTAAATAATCAGGAACGATTTTACAAAATGCTTGAGGAAATAAACCTTTATCGATGTTTTTTATGGCGTTGTGTACGTCTTCTTTTGATGCCGAAACACCTCTTTGTGCGTACCTTTTGCTTGAATCTGAACTCATGTAACTTAGTTTGTGTTGATGTGGTGCAAAGATAATCCCTTTTTTTAATTCTCACGGTTATACGATTTAAAATTAGAATATTTGATTCACAAAAAAATTCGGCAGGTTTCATAACGCTGCCGAATTTTTAGGGTAATTGGTTTTAAAAAATTTGGTTCCTGAAATTATTCCCAATCTGGCATAACAGTTCCTGAAAACAATACGATTCTTGAATTTATAACGCCTGTAGTTGCTTTTACAGTATTTTTGATCGAAATACCATCATTTGAGGTATTGATAAATATCAGTTCTGACTCGTTTGGAGAATACCGAACATCTAAATCGTTTGTTCCTGAAATTTTATCTGTTACGATTTGTGTCGTAATTCCGGTTGCAAAATTATACTCAAAAATCCTGGAATCTAACTGACGGTAGTTCGAACTTTCATATCCTGAAACATCTCTGGTATACACTATTTTTTGTGCGGTGATAGAAAAGTTTAATCCACCAACTGCTCCATTTATACCGGAAAGAATGGTAGCTGTTACTGCTCCGGAAGTATCAATAACATAAATCTCAACATTATAACCATTTGCATCATTTACTTTTAAGGCAATTTTAGATCCATCAGCACTCCAGTCACATTCTGATATAAATTTGCCGTTTGGTGTTTGAAATATTTTCGTCAAACCACTTCCGTCACTGTTGATTTTATACAATTTATCAAAATTAGGATAAATAAGTTCACTTCCTGAAGCATTCCAGGAATACCCGATATAATCTGAATTGAAACCGGCAACAGGTACAGAACTTGTGACCTTTTTGATACCAGTTCCGTCAAAATTCATCGTATAAAGATCATTTTGAGAACCATTTGTTCCTATAAAAGCAATTTTCTTAGCTTGATTATTTCTTCGTGGACGCCAGTAATTTTTATCTGAACTGGTTAATTGATATTGTTTTCCGGCATCATCAGCTGTAAAAATCACATTATTATCATTTATGTTTTTCACAAATAAATATCGTGTTGCAGGAAAAGCAAGTGTCGTAAATGTATTTACTGTGCTTAAAACAGGCGTATTTACACCATCTGTTACTTCAATTTGCCAATAATACTTTGTTCCGTATATTAAGTCTGTCAATGTTAGTTTAGTTTCTTTTATGGGTTCATAAACTTTCACTTCGCTATTGTTACTATTTCTAAGCGTGATTTTAAAAACCAGTTCATCTTTATCAGGATCTGTATCTGTCCAGGTTAAATCCAGAGATACTGCCTGAGCTGTGCTATTATCAATTGGACTTACTAATACGGGAACTGTTGGCGGTTTATTATTGGCTGTGGCTTTTTTGAGTTCAAAAACAACTTCAGAGGTGTTGTTTCCGGTAAGTGTAACGGCTTCAAATTTTGCAACAAAACCATCTTTCTGAGCCTGAAAAGAATATTCACCTGCTTTTACGTTCGAAACGGTAAATTTACCTTCGGCATCTGTAAAAACTGTACTTGTAGTTGGGCTGGAAAGTATTTTAACGTTTTCCATAGGTTCAAAAGTATCTGCATTGACGACTCTTCCGGTAACGGTACCAAATTCATATTCTCCTATTTTTTCTTCGCTGCAGGAAACCAAAAACAATAAAAAAAGTACACTTGCTATTTTGTATAAATACTTCATTTTTAATTTGTTTTTAAATTTAAACTTCATCTTTATATCTTCGGTATTGCATTTTTTTACGATTGTACTATTTTTTCTTTTTTGCGAAATAATAAGTAAGTCCCAATCCAAATTTGTAATAATAATCATCCCGCGTTCCCGCTTTTATATAATCGACATTATCACTGAAATTAATATTTTGTTCTGCAAATAATTTTATTCCAATTCTGTCAGAAACCAAATATTCAAGTCCTAAACCGTATTGAATCTTACTATATGTATTCTCGAATTTTTTGTTTGTCGCATATCCTCCGCCTCCATATATATAAGGTGTAAACTTGTCTTTGGGAAGTAAAAGCCATTCGAAATTAAGATCGTACGTAATATATCCCACGTCGAGCAAATTTTTATTCGCAAGGTTTACCACATTTGTAGAGGCACTGATATTAAAACCGGGTGTTATAAAAAATTTCAAGGCGCCACGGCCAAAAGGTCTCAAAAGCGGATCTTGATAATCGCCGTCCATTAACGTTGCTCCTCCGGAGATTTCGATGGCAAACTTACTTCTTCGGTTTTCTAATTCTCTCCCGTAAAGTGCTGTTACATCTGCAGTTTTTGTTTCTTCGTCATACGCTTTCAATACATTATCAACTTCCCATTTTGGTGCATCAGCTTCCCATATATTATCTTTTATTCCTTCAAGAACCAGAGATTCAACGGCTTTTTCTATCGCTTCGGTTACTGCCATATGCACGGGTTCATTTGTAGTATATCCGGTTTCAACTTCTAATAATCTTTTAAAGTTTACATATCTGAATAAACTTTGATCAATTGCCTGAGATAAAATAGTTTTAGAGACATAAACTGATTTTAGAATTTTTCCGTTTGATGTCGAAATCATTCTCAGATAAATCGTAACACGGTCCTGACGGTATTTTACAGAAGCGCCTGCACCAAAATACCGTGCACCAAAACCTCCTGTTATTATATTAGAATCATATGAAACTATTCCGCCCTCTAGTAAAACTCCGGCATATAATAAGGGCGTTAACTGAGGTTCGTTAGGATTGGCATTTTTTACATATTCCTGACGTGTGGCTCTAATAAGATTTCGTTCCTGAAGTAAATTTCCAATATTTTCACGCTCAATAGGCACAAACCATTTAGAATCTTCCAGGGCTTTTATCAAGATAGAAGTTGCTCCCTGAGTTACGGCTGTACTAAAGCTGCTTCCGTTTTCCTGTGGTTTATATTGCCCTGTCTGGTCTCTGAATTTATAGACACCAACGACAACGGGTTCCTTCGGTTTTGGCAAATCTTTTAATAAGGAAGTCGCAGGAGTACCTTCTCCTAAAACTGCTTTTTGAACTCCGGTTGGCTGATTGTAATAAGCTCCACAACCCGAAAAAAGAAATCCTGATAAAATAAGTAAGTAGTGATGTAATCTCATATCATTGATTTGGGATGATTACTTGAGTTTGTTCTCCGGTATTGGTATCTAATATATTTAATGTGAGTCCGTCTGAAGATGGATAAACATCTACAGAATAACTCCCAAAGGTGTAAGAACCTTGCTTAATACCATCAGTACCAAATTGCTGTTTGTAGAGTGAGCTTGAAATCTGACTTAACAATTGAGCGTTTAAATTGGCTTTAAATCGTTCCAGATCAGTTTGCTGCTTTGTTTCGGTTGTTTTATCCTTCTGCTTATTCTGAGCTTCGGCACTGCTCAAAAGCCATTGATAATTAAAGGTATCTCCTCCAAAAGCTGGATTTACAGGTTTATAAACTAAAGCCTGAGCGTTTATAAACGGAGACACAAGTAGAAATACTACCAGGATTATAATAAATTTCATGTCGCTAATAATAAAATTAATACTGAGTGAAATATTTTCGCTGCTTTTCTTTTTCTTTAAAATAAGTAAAGGTGGCATTTACAGATTCCTCTGCAACGGCATCCAGAAACTCGTCATCCGGTCTGGCTAGAAACTCATAGATAACTTCATTGTCTATGGTTATTGTAATAGCTGTATTTCTTGCGAAACTATATTCTTCACCTATTGTTACTATTTTTTCAGCATTTATTCCAATATCATTGTATTTGTAATAATATCGATCATAAAAATCTTTACCAATTTTGGTTTTGGTATCGTCTGTAATAATTCCTCTTAACATAAAACCGTCAACAGGAAGTACTATTACATTGTCTTTTTTTTTTCCTCGCCCAGAACCACACGGTCTTTTGCTATTATTTGTTTGTCTTCATCATAAAACAATAATAAAACGATTACCTCATCATCTTCAGACAGGTTAATTTGAGAAGTCGATAACTTTTGCAGTTCGTTTGGCTGAAGTGTAAAAACGCCAATCTGGTCGTTATTAGACTCATTATTACTTTTAGTATTGTTTTTTATAACAGACATTCTGTAGCCTGCACTTCTAATAACATCTGTAAGATTCTCTGCAGTACCGGTAATTTTTACGTTTCCTTCAATTTTTTCAATTTCAAGTTTCGCCTTTATTTTATCCTGAGGCACCTGACCATATATTGTGGCAGTAAAAATTAGAAATATCAAAATAATATGTCGGTTTATATAACGCATGTTTCAAGTTTAGTTGTTGATAAGAATTATCGAAGCTCCATTGCCTGTTTGTGTAATTCTCATATTTTTTGACAGCGAATTGGTTCCAATATTCTGAATCTTCTGATTGTCTCCTTTTTGAATCATTTCCATATTTACATTATAATTGGTATATAATGTAAAATCAGAAATTTTGTTGTTATTGCCTTTCTGAACAATATTTTGTGTAATTGTTTTAGCATTTTTATCTAAAAACAATTGATTGTAATCTCCTTTTTGATCTACGGCAATTTTAGTTTCATTTGATTTTAAAACTGCTGTTACTTGGTTTAAATCTCCTATTTGCTGTATCTGAATACCGGACGGGATTTTAAGATTTAAATCCTTTTGTTCTTTTTTATCCATTAAGGAAACGATACTTAAAGCCACTTGTTTTGAATTAAACAGCGAGGAGCTATAATTTTTAAAATCTGAATTATCATCTTTTTCCTGTGCATAAAAAACGGATGAAAAGAGAAAAACAACTACAATATTTAAAATGAAATTCTTCATCTTGATCTCTTTAGATTAAAAAAATGAGATAGTCACGTTGTACGACTATCTCATTTGTATTTTTAAGCATTAGTTACTTTGTGCTACAGTAGATAAGTTCAATGTACCTTGTTGAATTACTACACTTGCATTACCTGCAAAACTAGATGGGAATGTAGAATTTTGTGTTGCATAAGATTTGTTTCCAGTTCCTTCCTGCAATACATTTTCAAGATTTTTAATGCCTGTTTGTGTAACATTAGCAATATTGTTATCACCATATTGATAATGGTTTGACACATTTTTATTGGCAGAAGAAGCCAGTACTGATGCATTCTGAACCTGGCTGGAACTGTTATTATAACCTCCCTGACTTGTGTAAGCTTCATTATAATTCCCTGTTTGGGTTTGAGTAGCTTCATTGCTTCCGTGAGGTTTTGCCGGAATTGAGGTTGTTAAAGGCAGCATTCCTGTAAAAACGGAAGCGCTTGCAACAGGATTTCCTGAAGTTCCCTGATCAACAGTGGCTTTATTATGATTTCCGGTTTGTGTTTGGGTGGCAACATCCTCACCTATTAAATTACCTGAAAAACCTAATCCGTAAGCAATATTGGTTTCGTCTTGCCAGATTGTAGCCTCATTTTCATTCCCTACCTGAGTTTGATAAGCTTTGTTTCTCCAGTTATTTTGAGAAATAAAAGCTTTATTCAATTTACCATCCTGAGATACCTGAGCTAAATTGTCATGCGAAATATTCCCTATCAATGGTAATGTAATTTGACCCGGATTTACACCTTGGTACACATCTGCTTCATTTTTGAAATTTTTCTGGATAACACTTGATTTCTGACTTGTCCCAATTTGGTTAACATACGCATCCTGAGTTGATCCGGTTTGATTAACATAACTGCTATTAGGGCTGTAAGTTCCCGGTAAAACCTGCGCAAAGGCTGCGACTCCCACAAAAAGCATCGCTGAGATGCTTAAAATTACTTTTTTCATAATAGATATATTTAATTGGTTATTAATACAACTTATTATGTAGGTAAGGAGGATTTGGGGAAATCGCGCTATCAAAATCGTCATTCGAAAATAAAATCAGAACGATTATTTTCTTTCTTCATGATCAAAATTAGAAAACTTATCGAAAATCAAATCAAGTATAAACAGCTATTTTTCAATAGATTAATAACTTTTCGATGAAGTGTAAAACTATCTCGATGAACTGCGGAAATCTTTAAAAATATAAGTAGGAAATTACTTTGTTATTGTATTTTATTCATATTTAACCTGTTAGATATGACAAAAACAACGCTGATTGTATATTATTTTAGCATTAAAACAAAAATAGCCCACCTTAATTGGTGGGCTTTGCTATAATTGTTGCTTACGTATTACTTGGTAAATAGTAATTCTCTGTATTTAGTCAATGTCCAGCTTTCGTCATCTACTAATAGTTCCAGTTTATCGCAATGGTTACGAATATCCTCAAAATAAGGTTTTACTTTATTACAATAATCCTCTGCCATTTTTTGGGCATCTGTCAAATGATTCGCTGATCTTCTTTCATTAGTCATTGCTAATACTTTAGAATTGATTCCTTCTATATGACCGGAAATTTCCTTTATAAGAACAATTTGTTCTTTGGCAATAGTTTCAAATTCTTTTCCGAAGATTTCTTTTAGACCTTTTACATTTTCTATTAAAGTATTTTGATAACGAATTGCTGTAGGAATAACGTGGTTTCTTGCGATATCTCCCAAAACTCTTCCTTCGATCTGGATTTTCTTTGTGTATTCTTCTAATTCTATTTCGTAACGCGCTTCAGCTTCAACATGGTTAAGAATCCCTAATTCAGAGAATAAGTCTAATGCTTGCTTAGAAACTTTGGCTTTAATTGCTTCCGGCGTAGTTTTAAAATTACTTAAACCTCTTTTTGCTGCTTCTTTCTCCCAGGCTTCGCTATATCCGTCACCTTCAAAAAGTATTTTTTTAGATTGTTTAATATATTCTCTTAAAACATTAAAAATAGCATCATCTTTTTTCATGTCTTTTGAGTCAATCAAAGTATCAACTTCTGTTTTAAAATCCTTTAATTGTTTTGCGACAATAGCATTCAAAGTAGTCATTGCATTCGAACAGTTTGCATTTGAACCTACTGCTCTAAACTCAAATTTATTTCCTGTAAAAGCAAAAGGCGATGTTCTGTTTCGATCTGTGTTGTCTAAAAGAACGTCTGGAATTTTACCTACTACATTTAGTTTTAGATCTGTTTTTTCTTCAGGAGATAATTTTCCTGTTGTAACACTTTCTAACTCTGATAAGACTTTTGTTAATTGTGCCCCAATAAAAACAGAGATAATTGCAGGCGGCGCTTCATTTGCCCCTAACCTGTGATCATTACTTGCCGTTGCAATAGAAGCTCTTAATAAAGTCTCATTATCATTTACTGCTTTTATGGTATTAATAAAGAAAGTCAGGAACTGTAAATTACTCATAGGAGTTTTACTCGGACTCAATAAATTAACTCCGGTATCTGTTGCTAACGACCAGTTATTGTGTTTTCCTGAACCGTTTACACCTTTGAATGGTTTTTCGTGAAATAAAACTTTAAAATCATGACGCTCAGCAACTCTTTGCATTACATCCATCAATAAGGAGTTATGATCTACGGCAAGATTTGTCTCTTCGAAAATTGGTGCCAACTCAAATTGATTTGGTGCCACTTCGTTATGACGCGTTTTTACCGGAATTCCTAACAACATACATTCTTGCTCTAAATCTCTCATATACGTTAAGGCACGCGTTGGGATTGAACCAAAATAATGATCGTCAAGTTGTTGTCCTTTTGCAGAGGTGTGTCCTAATAAGGTTCTTCCGGTCATCATTAAGTCCGGACGTGAGTTTGCAAGTGCTTTATCAATTAAAAAATATTCCTGCTCCCAACCTAAGGTTGCGGTTACTTTTTTTACATTTTTATCAAAATATTTACATACTTCTGTCGCTGCTTCATCCATTGCGGACAATGCTCTTAATAACGGAATTTTATTATCTAAAGCTTCTCCCGTATAGGCGATAAAAACAGTTGGAATACATAAAGTTGTTCCATATATAAATGCCGGAGAAGTTGGGTCCCAAGCAGTATATCCTCTGGCTTCGAATGTATTTCTGATTCCGCCGTTCGGGAAACTTGATGCATCCGGTTCTTGCTGTACCAATTGTGCTCCGCCAAATTTTTCTACAGGATCGCTTCCGTCATATGATGTTTCAAAAAAAGCATCGTGTTTTTCTGCTGTTGTTCCTGTAAGAGGCTGAAACCAGTGCGTGTAATGCGTAACCCCTTTTGATAATGCCCATTCCTTCATTCCCATGGCAATATAATCTGCCAGTTTTCTGTCTATTTTAGTTCCGTGCTGAATCGCATCTCTAACTCCCTTTAAAGCATCAGAAGTCAAAAACTGCTTCATTGCTTTTTCATTAAACACATTTGCACCAAAAAGGTTAGACTTTCTGTCTATTTCTTCAAAATGTACCGGCTTTCTTGTAGAAGCTTCTTTTAAAGCTTGGAAACGTAATGTTGACATGTATATTAAGTTTAAAATTTGTAATCATTTTTACTAAAAAAAGAAGAACAAATATAAACAATAAAATAGCCTGTTTTAAAGATAAATTCCGGATTTTTATTCGCTGATTTTTCAACGTTCGCGCCTTTTTTCAAAGAATAATGAATTTGATTCAAAGAAATATAACAAAATAACATAGTATTATTCATTAAATAAACATTTTTTGATAATTCCTTAACCTTAATTTACAAAAAACTACCCTGATTTTTACGAATTTATTTTTTAATGGTGTTAAAAATTGCTTTTTTAAAAATATACCCCTCTGAAAATTGCGCTTATCCAAAAAATAATACTCAGCTAAACAAAACAGCCCCCTAATTTTTACGGCTAAAAAAATAAATCTATATTTGACCCAACGAAAAAAACAAAAAAATTAATTTATATTATTATGGCTAAAATTAAGTTAGAGTACATTTGGTTAGATGGATATGAACCAACTCAAAATCTTAGAAGTAAAACTAAAGTTGAAGAGCATGAAAATTTCAAAGGAACATTAGAAGAACTTGGAAACTGGTCATTTGATGGTTCGTCAACAAAACAAGCCGAAGGTGGATCTTCAGACTGTCTGTTAGTACCTGTTGCAATTTACCCTGATCCAACTCGTATAAACGGATACCTGGTAATGTCTGAAGTTATGTACGCAGACGGAACTCCACACCCATCTAACGGTAGAGCTACAATTGATGATGATAATGATGATTTTTGGTTTGGTTTCGAACAAGAGTATTTCATCATGGATACTAAAACTTTATTGCCATTAGGTTTCCCTGTTGGAGGATATCCTGCTCCACAAGGTATGTACTACTGCTCTGTAGGTGGAAAAAACACTCACGGAAGAAAATTAGTAGAAGAACATGCTGACTTATGTATCGCAGCCGGACTTAACTTTGAAGGAATCAACCAAGAGGTTGCTTGCGGACAATGGGAATTTCAATTATTCGCTAAAGGTGCTAAAAAAGCCGGAGACGAAATTTGGGTTGCGCGTTACTTACTAGATCGTTTGACTGAAAAATATGGTTACTATATCGAATATCACCCAAAACCATTAGGTGATACTGACTGGAATGGTTCTGGAATGCATGCTAACTTCTCTAACGAAGTACTAAGAACATGTGGTTCTAAAGAAACTTACGAAAAAATATGTGAAGCTTTCCGTCCTGTTACTGCTGAGCATATCGCGGTTTACGGAGCTTACAACGACCAACGTTTAACTGGTAAACATGAAACTGCATCTATCCACGATTTCTCTTATGGAATATCTGATAGAGGAGCTTCAATCAGAATTCCTTTATATACTGTTCAAAAAGGATGGAAAGGATATCTTGAAGACAGAAGGCCAGCTTCAAACGGAGATCCATACAAAATTGCTGCAAGAATTATCAAAACTGTAAAATCAGCGTTGTAATTCTTAGTTTAGAATATACTTAAAAGTGCCATCGATTACGATGGCACTTTTTTTATTACCAGCAAACCCGACAGGTTTTAAAAACCTGTCGGGTTTAGTTTCCATAATCCCAAGTAACCGCAGAGACACTTTGAATAAAAATCTGTTGGGTTTGCATTTCAATTTCGCTCAATGGGAAAAACCATAAAATTTAAGGTTATTTATACTAATAAATTTTTAAGTTAAACTTCAAAAACTATCTTTGTAAATCATTTAAAAAAAGTATCATGATAGTCTGGATTTTGTTTTTATTAGCCGTTGTTTTTATTCTTGCTTTAGACTTAGGAGTTTTTAATAAAAACCCACATATTATTAGTACGAAAGAAGCAAGCAAATGGACACTTATTTGGGTTACTTTATCATTCCTGTTTTCAGGAGTAATTTACTGGCTTTACACTACAGATTATATTGCAAATCCTGACAATCTGAAACCTGCCGTAGCTTCTATGAAGTTTATTACGGGTTATTTGATTGAGTTATCTTTAAGCGTAGATAATATATTTGTAATCGCGATTATTTTTGCATCATTCAAAATACCACAAAAATACCAACACCGCGTTTTGTTCTGGGGAATCCTGGGTGCTGTAATCTTTCGTGGATTAATGATTTTCTTTGGTGTAATGCTAATCAATAAATTCACATGGACAACTTATTTGTTTGGTGGCTTCTTGATTTTCACCGCTTTAAAAATGTTGTTCTCAGGAGAAGATGATGACTTTCAGCCTAAAGATTCTTTTGTATACAAAACGCTTGGAAAAATTATTCCGATTACTTCTGAAATGGAAGGCGAGAAATTTTTCATTACTACAAAAACCGCAAAAAAAGCTGCTACTCCGTTATTTGTAGCCTTGATCGTTATTGAGGTAATGGATGTTCTTTTTGCTGTTGATAGTGTTCCTGCAATCTTAGCCATAACATCTGACCCATTTTTAGTATTCAGTTCTAATATTTTTGCAATTTTAGGATTGCGTTCTATGTACTTTTTCTTAGCGAATATGCTGGCAAAATTCAGTTTCCTTGAATATAGTCTAGTGGCTATATTAGCTTTTGTGGGATTAAAAATGATTCTTCACGATTTTATTCACGTTCCGGAATGGGCTTCATTAGGATTTATTGCGCTTTCGCTTTTAGTAGGAATTCTGGTTTCTCTAAAATATGGTAAAAATGCAGAAGAAGCTCCTAAAGTAGAGGAGTAAATTCTTGAAACATAATATTTAGAATAAAAAGGCTGTCCCAAAAGACGGCCTTTTATTTTTTGGATCACACAAAAAACGGTAACTACAATTTTGTCATTTCGAGATTGAAGAGAGATTCGAGCTATAGCTAACATACGAAGTTAAATCACAAAAGAAATTCCTTTGCTAAAAGCATTATTCTTTGTCGAATCCCGAGTGTGATTTCTCTCTTCGATCGAAATGACAAACTGCTGATTATATAAACAAAAAAAGGAGATCGAAAGATCTCCTTTTTTTGTTTATACTAAGTAATTAATTTAGTTTCTTAACATTACTGTCATCAATATTATATTTCTTGATAACTGCATTATAATCTGAATAATCTACTCCGCTAGCTGATTTTTTTGAATTTGGTCCTCCTTTATTTACTCCATCATCTCCAGGAACAATAACAACTCTAAATACTTTACCTGTTGTAAAAGCAGTAGGTAATTGAGTCAAAGGAAAGCTTGCATCTACTAAAATAGAAAATTGGTCGTATGAAAACTCATAATTGTATTGTGCAGTACCACTTGGAAAATAATACACTTGCGGTAATAATGCCCAAGTATCAATTCCGTTATTAGTATTAACTAATAAGTATACTAAAAGGTTATCTCCAGAATAAATCTTTGGACTTAAAGGAAAAGTTTTTCCAAAATTATTAGCAGATGTAAAATCCATCTGTACTTCAAAAACTTCTGAAATTGGTCCTTCTGGGCCTTGCGGTCCTTCTGGTCCCTCTGGTCCTTCACAACTTGAGAACACGATTAATCCAACAACTGCGAATAAGGTAAGTATCTTTTTCATAATATTTATTTTTTTAAGGTTTATAAAGGTATTCCAAAAACCAAACCAAAAAAAATGTTTTGATTGGTTTAGCATTAAAAATGTTATTATTTTTTTGCAACCTGCTGGTTTTTAAGCAGTATTTTATTAAAAAATAACACATGATAAGGTAGTGAATTTTCCCAATAATCCCATGTATGTGCTCCTGGACGTTCTGTATAATCGTGTTCTACTTTATTATAAACCAATCTTCGGTGTAATTCTCTGTTGGGTTCTATCAAAAAATCATCAACTCCGCAATCTATAATTAGTGGTAACTTATTTGCCTTTAGTTTATCCAGCATTCCCATCACGGCATATTGCTCATACATTGCGGAGCTGTCGCTTTTATCACCAAAAACGGGCTGCATTAGTTTTACTACTTGTGCAGATGATTCACGATTAAGCATTGTGCTCATATCCACTGCACCACTCATACTACCGGCGGCACAAAATAAATCAGGATGTTTGGCAGATAAATACAATGCGCCATGACCTCCCATAGAAAGTCCCGTAATTACTCTTCCGCTTCTATTGCTTATCGTTCTGTAAGTTTTATCTACTTTCTGAATCACTTCCTGGGTAATAAAAGTTTCAAACTGACTTCCTTTATTTACCGGACTATCGAGATAAAAGCTAAAGGTTTCACCTTCTGGCATTACAATAATGATATTATACTGATCAGAAAGGCTCTGAACCAGCTTTTTATTTGGCGTATTTTTTAGCCAGTCACCAAAATGTCCATACGCACCATGCAATAAATACATAACCGGAAATGCCGATTTGCTTTTTGAGTACGAATTAGGTAAAACAACCGCTGCTTTGTAGGTTTTGCTCATAGCAGCACTTGCAACTTGCAAAGTATCTACTTTTGCAGCATAACTCACTGAACAAGCACATAAAAGAACCGTAAATACTAGAATTCTAAAGTTTTTCATATTTATTTTTTTCTGATTAGGGATTGTAAATATACCCTTTTCTAAATAAATCATATGAAAAATCCCACCAGTTTTTAACAGTCAGTTTATCTATTTGTGATATTTTTTTTCAGATTATATTATTTAAAAAAGTTTGCCACTAATTACTCTAATTTCTACTAATTAGATTATGGTTAAAATGATTTATTTCACGCAAATTCAAAAGATTTAAGCAGATGTAAACAGATTTTTTAATTTTAAATCTAAATAAAAATTGCCAGAATCTGCGTGAAACAAAAAAACCATTCGCCGCAACGAATGGTTTTATATATAACTTACAATTTTATTTTTACCAGATTACAACTCTTAAACTATCGGGCTGATACATTTTATCTCCTTTTTTGACATTAAATGCTTTATGAAATTGCGGAATATTACTCAAAGGTCCGTTAATTCTAAATTGTTCCGGCGAATGAACATCCGTCATAATTTGGTTGATTTTCGATTCATCTCTTCTGTTAATCATCCAGGAATAAGCATATGCCAGAAAATATCGCTGATCCGGAGTGAGACCGCTAATTTTTTCTTTGTTTTTAAACTGGGCTGTTTTCTGGAAAGCTTCATAACCCATTATTACTCCGCCTAAATCAGCAATGTTTTCACCTTGAGTGGCATCTCCGTTAATATGTTTTCCTAAAACCGAAAATTTATTATACTGATCTACGATCAATTGTGTTTTGGCCTTGAATTTTTTCAAATCTTCTGCGGTCCACCAATTGTTCAAGTTTCCTTTTTCGTCATATTGACTTCCCTGATCATCAAAACCATGCGTGATTTCGTGTCCAAAGAAAGATCCTCCAATTATTCCGTACAAAATAGCATCATCAGGCATGCGTCCTTCATAACCCGGTACAATAATATTACAAGCCGGAATCACGATTTCGTTATTACTTGGATTATAATAGGCATTATAGGTTTGTGGCTGCATTATCCACTCGTTTCTGTCAACCGGTTTGCCGTATTTGTTGATCATAAATTTATAATCCCAAATGTAGGCGTTCATAACATTCGCGCAATATGAATTTCTATTGATCGAAAGTTGGCTCATATCTTTCCATTTATCCGGATATCCTAACTTCATCACCATTTTACTTAATTTGTATAATGCTTTTTGTTTGGTAGCTTCACTCATCCAGTCTAACTTTTTGATATGCGAAGCAAATACATCACGAATATTGTTTCCTATTTCCAGTAATTTCTCCTTTACTCCTTTTGGCATATAATCAGCAACATAAACCTGACCTATTAATTCTCCCAGAGACAGATCTGTTTGCTCGACAACTCTTTTCCAGCGTGGTTTTTGAGTAGCAACACCATTTAGTGTTGTGGCATAGAATTTAAAGTTTTCTTTTTCTATCGCTTTCGTCAAATATGGTGCGTACGCACTTACAAGGCTCCATTTTAAATACGTTTTCCATTCTTCGATAGAATAACTTTTAATGGTTTTGTTTAATGCTTTAAAGAATTCCGGCTGACCTACAATAACCGAATCTGCTTTTGCAATTCCCAAAACAGGAAGCACTTTTTTCCAGTCGATATCCGGTGTAATTGTATTGAATTTTTCTACAGAAAGTTTATTGTAATTTGCCAGCGGATCACGAAGAGCTTCTAATTTTCTGGAAGATTTTGCCAGTTCAGTTTCGAGTTTCATAATTGTTGCAGCATTTTTTACCGCAACAGATTCCTCGTCGCCCATAGCTCGCATCATGGTTTTAAGATGCGCTAAATAAGCCGAACGAATCTCGACATTTCGTTTATCCTGATCGAGATAATAATCACGTTGTTTCATTCCTAAACCGCCTTGTCCAAAAAACAAAGCATATTTAGTACTGATTTTATCATCTTGCGAAATATAAAATGAAAAACCCGGCTCTGCTCCTACCGTTTGCAAATGCGCCATAGTATTTACTAATCCTGAAACATCCTTGATTTCGTTGATTTTTCTGATTTCGGTATTTAGCGGCGACAAACCTGCTTTTTCAATGGCAATCGTATCCATTCCAGAAGCATAAAAATCACCTATTTTTTGTTTGTTACTTCCTTTTACTGCAGATTCATCTTTAGCCGATTTCTCGCAGATACTTTTTATTTGACTGTTAATCGTATCATTGATGGTTCGCATAATTCCGTTACTGCTTTCGGTAGGCAAAATGGGATTTTTTTTAAACCAGCCATTATTCGCATAATTAAAAAAATCATCAGCAGGATTTACCGTTGTATCACGATTAGTAATTAAAGGATCAGGAAAAGCGGTTTCTTTTTTGTTACAGCTAAAAAATGTCATTCCGATAAGTAGGAATGCTATAGGTTTTCTAAATAAATTCATTCAGTTATAAAATTGGTTGATATATTAATCCATCCTTAACACACTTGTTATATTTTGAAAATAACAAGTGTGTAAATATAATTTTTATAACAATAATGAAGGATAAAAAAATTCCAAATTTTAAAATCTAAATTTCAAAGCTCGGATTTCTACCTTATTTAGCTAATAATAATCTTGTGTTCCTGGCGGTATTGCGAAGCGCTTTTACCAGTATATTGTTTAAAAGATTTACTAAAGTGGCTAAAATTATTAAAACCACTTTCGTAACATACTTCATTTATACTTATTGGTTTTTCGGCCAATAGTTTTGATGCGTGTACCAAACGATATTCATTTACAAACTCTGTAAAAGTCTTATTAGAAATCTTTTTAAAATAACGACAAAAAGAAGGCGTCGTCATACTCACCAAACTCGAAACTTCGTCTATGGCAATCGATTCCTGAAAATGATCTTTAACATAATTAAATACAACATTTATACGATCATTATCCTGTGTATGCAATTCTAATGAAAAACCATCGGCATTAAGTACCGTATAATCTTTTGAAGAATCTAATTCGTCAAAAATACTCAAAAGGGTTATTAATCGCTCAAACGGAAGTTGGTTTTCCATCATTTCGATTTTCTTGCCTATTTGTTTTTTTGTTTCTCCACCAAAAGCAATTCCGCCTTTTGACTGAGTCAGGATATTTTGCACCTTTCTCATTTCTGGAGCACTAAAAAACTCACTTCCTAAAAATTCAGGTTTAATATGAATAACGGTTTCATTTATATTTCCGGTTTGCTCGTTTGTAAAACCACAATGCGGTAAATTAGAACCTATTAATATCAAACTTCCATTGGTATAATAAGAAACATGGCTTCCTATTTGTCTTTTTCCTGCGCCACCGTTTATATAAACCAATTCAATTTCCGGATGATAATGCCATAAATGAGATTTAACATTGGTCTTTTGGGCATGCTTAGTATAGGTAAAAGAACTTCCGTATGAGTTAGATATCACTTCAAGAGCGGGGGCGATTGTCTTCATGATAAAATCTTTAAAAAATAATAGCAAATTTAACAAAATTACCTAATATAATTTAAAAATTAACCTATATCGGTTTCGCAAATGAGAATTTTTCATGATAATCAGCAAAATTAAAATTATCATTTTTTTACAATCAGCGCATTTTTTTAACTACTCGTATTTTTTTTGTTGATTTTTTTAAGATATCGTATTTAATTGAGTGTTTTTATATGCATCCCTCATTTTTGTAAGAATATTAGATGATTGCGAAAAATATTAACAGTTACAAATAATTGAAAAATAATAGCCGAATTAACAAAAACACCTCATTAAATTCAAATTTTAACCTATAACGGTTTCGTAAATGAGAATATAGCACATAAATTGGAAAATAGAGTTGTGTAAAAAAAGCCATAACCGGAGTAATTTAGCATCAGAAAATTAGAACTAAAAAACTTTAAAACATAGAGCTATGAAAAAGATCGTAAAATTAAGTTTAGTATGTGCAATACTTTTATCAGGAATAAGCACTTATGCAATTGATGGAAATGGGAATGGAAATGAGGATTTTAACCTTCATGTATTAAAAGCTAATGGAAAGCTAATTACGTTTGCTCTAAATCAGGTACAAAAAGCAAGCTTAAGTATTTATGATAAAAACGGAAGTTTAATCTATTCTGAAAATGCTTCAGGTAAAGAAGGAATCTTAAGAACATTTAGTCTTGAAGAATTTCCAGCTGGAATCTACTTCTTAGAAGTTGAAGACAGTGTAAAAAAAGTAAGACACGAAATTACAATTACTGATGATACATCTGTATTATCTACAAAAGCAGTTTCGTCATCATATAAAGCAGATACAACTGCAAAAAATGCAAGCGTAGCAGTACGCTAAAAAAGTTTATACTCTCATAAAGTATAAAAATGAGGTTAGATAGTTAGTAAAGTTAAAAACGTGATTGTTTTGAAACAGCTCTTTGTGGTTATTGAGCTGTTTTTTTTGTGCCTTATTTTTTCACAACAAAGAGAATTTAATCTAAACGCAAGAAACGCTAAGATTTTTGATCTACAATACCTTCAAAAAACACAAAGTTCGCAAAGCTGATTCAAAATAAAGCTTTGCGAATTTTGCGTTTACTAATTTAAATCTATAATAAAAAAAGCCATTGCCTCTTTGTGGCAAAACTTTTATCTGCATGATTTTTTGTAAGAAGCAGAAATAAATTTACATTCTCTTATTTTAACCGAAACGTTGAAAAATAACAACCGAATTAACAAAAACGATAAATATAATTTAAATTTTAACCTATAACGGTTTCGTAAATGAGAATATAGCATCGAAATTGGAGAATAGAGTTGTGAAAAAACACTCATAATGTAAGTAATTTAGCATCAGAGAATTAGAGCTATTAATCTAAAAAACAAACATCATGAAAAAGATTGTAAAATTAAGTTTAGTATGTGCGGTACTTTTTTCAGGAATCAGTACTTATGCAATTGACGGGAATGAAGATTTTAATCTTCATGTATTAAAAGCGAACGGAAAGCTAATAACATTTGCGCTAAATAAAGTGCAAAAAGCAAACCTGGCTATTTATGATAAAGATGGTAGTTTAATCTATTCTGAAAGTGCTTCAGGCAAAGAAGGAATTTTAAGAACTTTTAGCTTAGAAGAATTTCCGGCAGGAACTTACTATTTAGAAGCTGAAGATAATGTAAAAAAAGTGAGACATGAAATTACCGTAACAGATGATGCTACAATATTATCTACAAAAGCAATTTCATCAAGTTACAAAGCAGGTTTTTCTGCTAAAAATACAAGCGTAGCAGTACGCTAAAAAATTATACTCATACAGTATAAAAGTGAGGTTAGATAGTTAGTAAAGTTTAAAACGAAAAATCGTTTTTAAGACAGCTCATTGTGGTTATTGAGCTGTTTTTTTATACCTAAAATTTACTAAAATATTTTAGTAAATTGTTTTTCGAAAACTATTCCTAATAAATACAATAGAGTGATTATACACTATTAAAAAATATTAAAATAAAAACATCCAACATCCCTTTATTTACGTACATAGTTCTAATAAACCACAGAAACATCTTTAATTCAGCAATTTAGACATTAAAAAAAGTAGTTTTATTGCATAAAATTAAATTTCAATTTGTAGTTTTGGACGTTCCACAAATAGTAATTAACATTTAAAAAAAACATGACAAATTTTACCAAAATGGGCTTAGTTGTTGCCGTATTTTTAACAACAATCTTTACTTATGCAATTGATGGAAAAGGGGATTATATCTTGCATATAAAAACCGGAAACGGAAAAGTAGTTAGCTTTACTTTAAACACCGTTGAGAAATCAGTTTTTTCTATTTACGACGAAAGCAATAATTTGGTGTACACAGGAGAATCTGCTACAGACAAATTAGAAATTTCGAAAACTTTAAGTTTAGAGGCATTTCCTGCCGGAACTTACATCCTACATGTAACAGAAAATGGTAAAGTAGCAAAACATGAAATTACAGTTTCTGCTAAGAAAACAAAAATCGTCAAGCTAGACGAATCAGTAAACGAAAGCCCTTCGTTTCGTCGTTAATCTTCACCTTTTTTGCCCAAAAAAATTCAAAGCATCAGCTACCTACAGCTGATGCTTTTTTTTATGAATAAATTTTAAGGATATTTATCTAATGGATTGAAAATACAATTGTCCGTTCCAAAATTCATTTGACTGTCTCCTACTTTGTACTCTATGTTTTTATTATTTTTTTATTAATCCATTTACCATCTATTTGAATTTTAGCAAAATATGTTCCTGCATTTAAATGAGAAATATTGATTTCATTACTGTTTGACTTACTAATTACGAGTTTTCCATTTAAATCAAATACCTGAACATTTTCTATCGTTTCATTATTAGTTGTAGTAATCTTAACATAATTTGATGATGGATTAGGGTAAATAGTCAACCTGGAATCTTTTGTGAAAAATTCTGTATTTAGATTATTACCATACTTCCAAAATTTACCGTCTTTAGAATAGTACAAATAATTATTAAATTCAAAAGGTAGTCGAACGTTATCGAGATTAGTGATATTTTCTAAAGTTTTGAGATTCGAATCGTATATCCATCCTTTTCGGTTGTCATCCTTATCTATCGCACCATGAATAAAATATTGATTTTCATTAAATTTTAGGGTTGAGACTTGAGTATTGAATGGTATTTGAAATTCATCTAAATCATTTAGTACTGCCAATTCTCCTATATTAGAAACTACATTATTGGCTAAATTTAAAGAAACCAACTCCGTACCTTCAGTTGCATTTGAAATCGTAAAAACTAAAGAATTACCTATTTTGGTCAGATTTGATGCTGAAAAATATTTATCAATTTGTTGCTTATAAACCGGAACAATTGAATTGTTTATGGTGTTAAACTTTAAGATCTCTATACTCCCTGTACTATTAGTAAAATTTTTAAGAGAAACAAACATTAAATACAAATTGCCATCTACAGCTATAACATCATCATAATGAACTAAACTACCTACTAACGGATTTCTTACAGTTGCAACTTTTTTTGTGTTTTCTAGTGTACCATCAGTTTCAAATAAAAAATGCCTGCTCGCAAAATAAAGTTTATTATTATATTCAATAAACTGGGTTAAAATACTAGTACCGCCTGAACCACCTACTAATCCTGAACCATTACCATCCATTTGTTCAGTTACGGGAAACGTACCTGCAGAAGTTCCGTCACTCCTCCATACTCTAGAATCGCTTGTATTGGCTGGCTGAATCGAAAATATAAAGATATTGTTGCATTGCCCTTCAAAAGTAGGCGTGTTCCATATAGATGAAATTTCTTTAACCAACACAGTTCCAGAATCTGTTCCATCTGTTTTCCAGACCTCCAGCTTATCGTCTTCTTTTTTTATTAAAAAATATATTGAGTTTCCTGCTGTTGTTAGTGTTGTAACACGTTCGTTAATAAAATTTGTAACTTTTACAGTCCCGGCATCAGTTCCGTCTGTCTTCCATATTTCTCCTGCAGAATTTTCATCAGAGGCTATAAAATAAAAGGTATTATTTAAAATTGCAGATCCGGTTCCTATTGTACCAATATAATCATTTCGACTATCTGTATCTTTGAATAAAAAAGTATTATCAGCAGTTCCATCACTTTGCCATAATGCTCTTCCATTATTTGTATCATATCCCTGAAAATAAATCTTCTGATCAAATTTTTTAAAAAATTGAGCATTGCCAGGCGAAAAATCATAAATCAACTGTTGTGCATTGACTTTTTGAAATAAATAAAGTAAAAAGAATTAAAAGTAGTTTTGTTTTCATTCAATAGTTTTAGGTTTTATTAATAGTTTTCTCAATTTGTAATATTAGTATTAAATATTTGAAATAAATAAAAAAATATTTAATAAAATCATGTTACATATTCCAAATATATGGTTCGTCAACAATGCACAATAAATCTGATCCAAAAACAAACCATAAAAAAAACATCAACCTCTGCTGATGCTTTTTTATGGATAAATATTAGAATTATTATTTATCTATTTGTTTTTTCAAAATATCAGTCGCATTCAGTGATGTCACAACCTTTTTTCCTGTTTTAGATTCTAATTCTTTTAAAGCCACTTTTGCGACATTACCCCCTTGTTGGGCAACTTCCTTATTTTCATCAAAAGTTCCCGGTTCATTTGCAACCGAAATATCTTTTGTAGAGGCTTCTGCCAGCATATTCAAAATCAATTCGGTATTTGTCATATTATCTCGCAGATTTTCTTTCTTTAATCCTTTGAGCATTTTATACTCTTTAGTAGTTTTTCCTGACCACGTACTAGAAATTATATCTATTAAAGTCGCAAACTGACTGCCTTCTTTTATTCCTCTGTTTTTCCATTCATCAGTTAATTCTTTACGAATTTCAATACTTTTTAATCGCTGATTTATCCAACTTTCAGAATATCCCAATTGCAAATATTGATCTAAGGCCCTATCTATAGAAAGTTCCGGATCTTGCATTTCATCTAAACGTTCTGCTGCAATTTGAGCAAGCCACAGTTTAAATGGTTCGGCTTTTGGGGAAGGAATAGATTGTATTAATCGAAATAACTACTCAGTATCAGCCACATCTGTATTATAATATTTACCATCAGATGACTGCATTTTCAGTTGACTACAATTTGTAGTCAACTGACTTCCTTCTTTCTTTAAACGTATTTTTAGTACGCTCCAGTATTTTCTTGGATTTGGACTATCAGTTAAAACCTGAACAGTATCAACGATAGAAAAATACCATTTTTCTTCCTCTTGATCCCAAACGGTTCTTACTTTTTTATCTTGAAATATTTGTATTGTTTCTTGCTCCTTCATTTTCAATAAATAGTTTTAATTTATAACAGATGACTATTGTAATTTGTTTAAACACTAACTTTCTTTTGATTTAGAAAATTAGTGTAAATTATCAATAATCTTGTATTGCTTTCTCTTAAATTAAAAAGCAACTCTACAAGAGCTGCTTTTTTTTATGAATAATATTTAGCGCTACTTTTTCTGTGGTATTAAAGTATTTGCATTATTGATCTCATTAAAAAATACTATTTCTGATTTAGTAATTTTTCTAAATATTCGATTTTGTCTTTTTCAGCCTGAAGCAAACGTTCGTAAAGTTTTTTATTTTCTTCTACAGTTTCCATTAATTTATCTAACGGATTGAAAGTACAATTATTAAGTCCAAAATAGTTATTAGGACTTTCATTGAAAGTATTGAAATAATTAATTGCAGCTTCGTCAGAAAAATTCTTAATGGCTTCAACAGTTACACCAAGTGCTTTTGCTACTTCGATAAGTTTATCTTCATCAATTGTTTCGCTGTTTTCTATAGCGGAAACTGCTTGTTGGTTTGTTCCTAAAGCTTGTGCCAAAGCTTCTTGTTTCATATCTCGAAGTTCACGAATACGGCTTATTTTTCGCCCTATATGATTTGGTTTTGTAATTGTGCTCATAATTCAAAGATAATAATTAAGTGTAATAACTCGCAAAATGTAAAAAACATATTTATCGCCGTACAATACTGCTAAAAATGATTTGCTACAGTAGAGATCTATTGCTTACTTCGCCACGTCAAACAAAAGTACGATTTTTCTTTCTATAAAATAATAAGAGTCTAATTGTAAAATGATTAAATACAACTAAAAAATACACGCCTTATGGAAACAAATGAAATGGAAACTTTATCAAGACTTAAAAAATTAACGGCACTACATTTTCGCACATTAAAACCTGCAAACGACAAATCAGAAACTTACATCGCTCAAATTAAGGTTTTAAATTATTTTGAATTAGGCTGCATTATCACAGATATGCTAAAATTAAGTATTCTTGCACTCGATCACGATATGAATAATGTTGCCGAAAAGAAAAACCAATCTATAAACGTAGGTTTGATTCTGGAAATTGTTGTACAAATGTTTCCTTTGGAAGAATTTGAGTTTTTGAGTTGTGTTGAGGAGGTTATTCAACACTAGCTCTCAATAAGTGAAAAACTATTAATTTTGTCGTTGTGATTCTATTTTTTATTATAATTGAAAAAGCAGCTACTTTAGAACTGCTTTGCAATTTAAATTTATATATATCATTATTTACAATAACTAAATGATAGAATCATTTCCTGTCAACAAAAATGAAATCAATTTAAACAAATCTAATGATACATTTGAGGCTATATGCTTATCTTTTTCTAATAAAGAATGAAATCCTGTATTAGAATTCTCCCCATGAGTTATATAGAGAGTATTTCGTATTTTATTAGAATCTTGTAAAATCTGAAGATAATTATTTACACGGCTTGATAATTTTAAAGCATCTTTGGCAAGCAAAAAAAATGCTATCTGTAAAGAAAGTCTATCTCTATAATTCTCTCTTTTTAATTTAAATCCATTTCGGTCAAATTCAAAAAAGGGAGCTACATTTTTTCTCTGAAAACTGGAATAAATTTCTCTTCTTACTTTATTAAGATTTGGACTTGAACGGCGCCCTCTCTCGTTAATTTCTTCCTCAAAAATTGGTTTGTCTTTTATAAAAAATTTATCAGGTGACTGATTTTTAATTTTCCAACTATCAAGTGGAAGATACACATGAGTGCCACTAGCATCCAAAAAAGATGTGTGAGACATCTCTAAATTTTTTTCAAAAAAACATTCTTGTATTTCATTAAGAATACTCCACAAAGTCATGAAGGATAAAGTATCATATGAATAATGGAATTTTTGTGTATTAAAGTCAGATTGTTCAAATTTTGTTTTTATTAAACCATAAAACATCTCTAATCTTTCAATTATTCGAGATTGAATTATTAAGGGGGGATTATCAGTTATCTCAGGTAAAAGAGAAGTTTTTATTTTCAATATTGCATCCCAGTACAATCTTAAATATTCGCTTTTTTCTATTAAAAAATTAGTTTCAATAAGAAAATCCAAATAATTATCAAATGACTCCTCTTTTGAAGAATCAGTAGATTCTTTGACATACATACCATCCGCTCCTGCTTCAAGAATTTGATTTAATGTACTTGCTTTCTGTGAAGCAGTAAAAATCAGCAAGGGAACATGTAATGATTTTTCGTCACTTTTAATTTTATTTATCAACTGAATTCCATTACTTATATCTACTGAACTAGTAGTCAACAAATCCGCAGGTAATCTTAAATCTAAAAAAATAAAATCATAAATAGAAAAATCAGAAACTAATAATGCATCAGTGAGATTTAATTTTACATCAATATTAGCTGGATAAAATATTTTCTCAAGAGCAAATTTCCATCCTTTATTTGCATTATCATCAATTAATAAAATTTTCTGAAGTTTTGAAATATTAGATGTTAACTTTGTTTTCTCAATACCAATCTTACTTTCATGAACATATCCATTAAAATGAATAATAGTAGAGTCTTCAACTCCATGCTCTTTTAGTTTCTGTTTAAAAAATATCGTTTTAGGAATTTGATAAGACTGCTCAATTTTTTGTAATGAAATACCATAATTTAAAAGCAGTTTAATTGCCCCCCATTCATTAGTAGCTTGATGTCTGTCTAATACCAAAAACTTCTGATAATTAGAAACGTAATTAATATAATCAAAATTCAACTCAAAAACATTACAAAATCTTTCTAATTCAGAAACATCGCTTTTATCTAATAATTCAGATAATTGTCCCTTATTAATCAACTTAATAGCCCTGTTTAAAAATAATCCAAAATCATTTTCATACGGAGAAAGTAAATTTTGTGTTTCAGATAAAAAACATATTATTCCTTTAGAAGAAGTTATTAAATGGTGTGCCAATAGAAATAAATGCTGCTTATTAATTTCAAAATCTATGACAATAAATGATTTATTATCTTTAATACCTTCACAAATTAAATAAGGAACATATTCATCTGAATAATTCTTCCAAGCATTAGGTATTACGTTTTGGACTTTATTTACATCTATTATTTCGCAACTATCGTTACAAAATTTAAAATCATCTGGTTTTTCAGTAATTATAATTTTTTTCATAAACTTCTTAATTGTTCAATTAAATCATTGCCTTCACAACTTAATATTTTTTCATACATAGGAGAAGGTATCTTAACATATTTAAGCTTTAGCAATGTATTAAACTCTAATGATTGTAAAATCGTCTCATTCAAAGCCTCTAAATCTTGCATTTCAATAATTTTACCAATTAAAAACTTCTCATAATCAAAATATAAAATCTCTAACTTCCATTCTTGAAGAAGTATTGATTTTTTCAAAAATGAAGAATAATTATTTTCCATTTTTTTTCTCTGAATACTTCTATAGATAAAACTACCTTCTTCATTTAAAAAAGCTTCTTTTATGGCACCACTAAAAAGGATAAGTTTTGATCCAAAATCAATTTTAATTAAATCAATTATATTTGATGGTATTAAACCATCTCCCTTTTGGCTATTATGAATGAAAATATATTCATAATCATCTACATCAAAAATTGCTTTACATGAATTTCCAGCAATATCATAATCAAAAAGAACTTTTGCATCATTTTCAACTCTTACAAAGTCAATACTTCCAATTGATTTTTTTTTCCATATATCTAAATATGAAATAGTTTTTGAATTATCACTATAAATTTTATCATCTAATATTAATATTTTTTTCATATTTTAATCGTAAAAAGTAAATATATATTTAAACCCTTGAGGGTCTTCATCAATTGGCTTCACTTTACTAGCATATGGCAAAACACGACATTCATAATTTTCCTCCATTATAGATTTAAATTGAACTTTAAAATCGCAAATACCCACTAAAACTGGGAAAAAGTCTCTTCGCATATCAGAAAGTATATTATCTATACTTCCCATTAACAGAGAATTCTTATCCAAAATTGATAATTCAATTTTTATTAAATCATTTACTGCCTTTCTTTCGATATTAATTATAATTCCTTTTTCCTCTAAAGTAAAATTCCTGTTTCCGTTTACATTAGAATGCTTAAGTATTGACTCAAAAATTATTGAAAGTGCAATTTTAACATTAGGAACCCAAGTAAAAAAATTAGCTTTTGATTGAAATTTTTGCAATTCAGGATAAAAAATTATTTGTTTATAGTCAAACAATCCTGAATTATCATTTTCACCAAATGAATAAACAATATTATTAATTTGATCTGAAAATTCCTTTTTAAGAGCTGTCCTTATAATCAAATCAGATAAAATAGATGATTCGCTTTTTTCATTTCCAAATCGATAATCCCCTTTAAATAATTGAATTTTAGCACCAATATTCTTATCTTCTAATGGGTGCAAATTATTAATATTATAAAAATCTATTCCAGAAGTTCTTAAAATTTCAAATAAATTTTGCACTCCACTTATTAAATCTTTTGGAATATTCAATTTATTATTGTTATCAACTGAAAAATCCATAAATTGCTTGTTTGCTGTTTTTAATATTTCAATAAAGT
This sequence comes from [Flexibacter] sp. ATCC 35103, assembly GCF_001975985.1. Taxonomy (GTDB): domain Bacteria; phylum Bacteroidota; class Bacteroidia; order Flavobacteriales; family Flavobacteriaceae; genus Flavobacterium. The sequence goes on from NZ_MTQF01000001.1 coordinate 983,684, forward strand.
TAAAATCATTTTCATTAACAGGTTTATGAACTAATTGCTTAAATGAATACTTGTTATCATATTTAAAAAATTTCAATAATTTGACTGTTTCTTGGGGGTCGTGTTTTACTTCTTTTATATTACTAATCTGTACCGCCTGAAATGATATTTTTTTCTCACTTAAAACCCTAAATCTTTCATACAATTTTAAATAAGTGCCATTCTCGGCTCCTTTCACCATTTTTAAGAAATTTAATTTCCCGTCTAGCACAAATTCCAAGTTTGGCACTCTTTTCTTAACATAACCTCGATCTTTAAAATATTGCGAGCCAAAGAACAGATTTGCTTTCTCATAACCATGATTTTCCCAATAAAATAGCCACATACGTAATTGCTTAATATAACGTGAATTCACATTTGGTTTTGCATTTACTATAAGTCCTGTAACTTCTTGTCTATATCCTTTCTTTTGAAGTCTAGTTTTAGATTGTTTAATATGAAAATTTTGGGAACTAATAACTCTGTTTAGTTCTTTTATAAAATCACTATTTTCGTTATATACATTATGCATTGAACTAAAAGTTATGTCATCTGCATAACGACTATATCTAAGTCCGAAGCGTTTTGCTACAGCTGTTAAATAAAAATCTAATTGTTGACAAATAATGTTTGTAATTGTTGGTGATGTAGGAGCTCCTTGAGGCAAAACATTTCTATTCACAATTTGCCATTCATTATTTTCATCTAACCTCTCGACATCAATTTTAAAACAGCACAAAGACGAAATCATATTTGCTACTTCCAAAAGATCCCTTTCTTTATTTAAGTTAAAAGGTGGATATTGTAATCTTCCCCAAATTCTAGCTTGATCAATTGAAGAAAAAAAATCTTTTAGATCTATATTATATATGTAGTGATTTCCTGAATGAATATTAGCATTATTTACAATTGATTTACTTTTCACGAAACCATAAACTGAAGGATGAACATCATAAATAGTTTGAAAAATAAGATTTAAACATTTTTGAATTGCCTTTAATCCTTTAGAAGGTGAATTTATCGTTCTATCTGCACCAGATTTTTTTTTAACAATAAAGCTTTTATACTTTTTTGTATTGGAATTACTGTGAAAGTTCAGGTGATTTAAATCAAAACTCTGTGTCTTTTCTCCATAAATAAAAGGTTTCACATAATTTAATAAATCAAGAAAATCATGCTTACTTTTCATATTTTGAAAAGTTTCTTTTATAAAAATAATATTTTCTGTTTTTAAAATCATCTATTAGTTTTAACAAATCTTTGATGTCCGCTTTGTTTTCTTTGTGTATGGCCCAGAAAAATTATAAATATATTAATAGAATAAAAGCAATTAAAAATAATAACTTGAAGGCATAAAAAGCACATATGGCCAGGAATGACCAATAATACATTCAGTTTTCAGGATTAATCCTGAAAACCATCCAACCGGTTTTTTATTACTTACATAATAAACAGTTGGCAAAATCAAAATCTTCAGCGGACATTCAAAGAACTGTACAAAGTAAATATCTACCTATGCAGTACAACTGCACAAATATAATTTTTTTGTTTATATTTGATCATTGATAAATTACTTATTTACTTAATATAAGTGGCGACAAATAAAAATGCTTTAATAAGATATAAAATATTAGACAATTGTTTTAGAAATATTGGAAAAAAATATTTTATTGACAATCTCATTGAAGAATGCAATAAAGCATTATCTGAGATTGATTCTTCGTCAAATGGTATAAGTAGGAGACAAATCTTCGAAGATATTCTTTTTATGCAAAGTTCAGAAGGATGGAGTATTGCACTTTCAAAAATTAAAGAAGGAAGAAAAGTGTATTATAGATATGAAGATCCTAATTTTTCTATTAACAATATGCCTTTAAACAGTTTTGAAGTTCATCAACTTCAAGTAGCTCTTGATATTTTATCACAGTTTAAGGGAATGCCTCAATTTGAATGGATTCATGAACTTGTACCAAAATTAAAACAAGGAATGGTTCATGACAATGAATCATTTTCAACTATTATAAACTTCGACTCTAACAAATATCTTAAGGGCATAGAATATTTAGGTTTGTTATATAATGCCATATATAACAAAAAAGTTCTTTTAATAAAATATCAACCATTTAATCATAGTCAACCTTATAATTTAAAAATTCATCCTTACTATCTGAAGCAATATAATAATAGATGGTTTTTATATGGTTATAGTCCAGAAAAAGAAAAATTTGATTGGAATATGGCATTAGATAGAATAGTTGACATATCTGAAATCCTAGATAATTATCAAGACAATTTGAATATTGATTGGTTAGAATATTTTGAAGATATACTTGGAGTAACTAAACATATAGATGCTAAAGTTGAGAATATAACTCTTCACTTTTATGGCAAAACAGGAAATTATATTATTTCAAAACCCATACATGGTTCTCAAAAATCAAAATGGATTAGTAATGAAATTTTAGAAGTAAAATTGCAATTGATTATTAATTATGAATTAGAACATTTTATTCTTTCATATGTTGATACTGTTTTAGTTGTAGAACCTAAAGAACTGCGATTTGCAATTCAAAAAAGAATTGAAAACGCAAGAATAATTAATGAATAATCTCTATTTAAGAAAAACCTCCCATTTCTGAGAGGTTTTTCCATAAATATAAAACAATAAATTCTACATATTCCTTCTATATTGCCCGCCAACTTCAAACAATGCCGAAGTAATCTGACCAAGCGAACAAACCTTTGTAGCTTCCATTAAATGATCGAATAAATTTTCGTTTTTAATTGCGGCTTCTTGTAGTTTGTTTAAATGCTCGTTTACTTTTGCTTCGTGAAACTGGTGTAAGTTATCGAGCATTGTAATTTGATATTGTTTTTCTTCTTCGGTGGCGCGAATTACTTCTGCCGGAATTACCGTTGGAGAACCTTTTGAACTCAGGAAAGTATTTACACCCACAATTGGGAAATCTCCGTTGTGTTTTAGAGTTTCATAATACAAACTTTCTTCCTGAATTTTAGAACGTTGGTACATGGTTTCCATTGCACCCAAAACTCCGCCACGTTCTGTGATTCGGTCGAATTCTTGCAGAACGGCTGATTCAACTAAATCTGTTAATTCTTCGATGATGAACGAACCTTGAATTGGGTTTTCGTTTTTGGCCAGACCTAATTCTTTATTAATAATCAACTGAATCGCCATTGCTCTGCGCACAGATTCTTCGGTTGGTGTTGTAATCGCTTCATCGTAAGCATTTGTGTGTAACGAATTACAGTTGTCGTAAATCGCATACAAAGCTTGTAAAGTGGTTCTGATATCATTAAAATCAATTTCCTGTGCGTGCAATGAACGTCCAGAAGTTTGAATATGATATTTTAGCATTTGCGCTCTTTCGTTGGCTCCGTATTTGTTTTTCATAGCTTTCGCCCAAATTTTACGCGCCACACGCCCAATAACAGAATATTCAGGATCTACTCCGTTCGAGAAAAAGAACGATAAATTTGGTCCAAAATCGTTGATGTTCATTCCGCGGCTTAAGTAATATTCCACGTAAGTGAAACCATTCGAAAGCGTAAATGCCAATTGCGTAATTGGGTTCGCTCCCGCCTCTGCAATATGATATCCTGAAATCGAAACCGAATAGAAATTACGAACGTTTTTGGTAATAAAATATTCCTGAACGTCGCCCATTAATCTTAGTGCAAATTCGGTAGAGAAAATACAAGTGTTTTGTGCCTGATCTTCTTTCAAAATATCAGCCTGAACCGTTCCACGAACTTGCGATAATGTTTTGACTTTTATTTCATTATAAACGTCCAAAGGCAAAACCTGATCTCCGGTAACTCCCAAAAGCATTAATCCTAAACCGTTGTTTCCTTCCGGTAAATCGCCTTGGTATCTTGGTCTTTCTGTTCCTTTTTCTTTATATATTTTATTGATTTTAGCTTCAACTTCTTTTTCAAGATCGTTTGCTTTTATGTAATATTCGCATTGCTGATCGATCGCTGCATTCATAAAAAAGCCCAACAACATTGGCGCTGGTCCGTTTATGGTCATACTTACAGATGTTAAAGCATGTACCAAATCAAAACCTGAATACAATTTTTTAGCATCATCCAAACAACAAATTGAAACTCCCGCGTTTCCAATTTTCCCGTAAATATCAGGACGAATATCCGGATCGTTTCCGTATAAAGTTACACTATCAAAAGCAGTCGAAAGTCGTTTTGCAGGCAATCCTGCGCTCACATAATGAAAACGTTTGTTGGTTCTTTCCGGTCCGCCTTCTCCGGCAAACATTCTTGACGGATCCTCGCCTTCACGCTTAAACGGATATAATCCTGAAGCAAACGGAAATTCTCCAGGAACATTTTCCTGTAAATTCCAACGTAAAATATCGCCCCAAGCTTCGTATTTAGGCAAAGCAATTTTTGGAATTTGCAAATGCGATAAACTTTCAGAATGTGTCGCAATCTTAATTTCTTTATCACGAACCTTAAACGAGTAAACCGGATTTTTGTATTTGGCTACTTTTTCATCCCAATTCAGAATAATTTCCCAATTGTACGGATCTAAATCCATTTTTACTTTATCAAACTGATTTAGCAAAAGATTTAAAAATATTCTGTTTTCGTCGTGTGCTTCGGTTGCGCTTGGTAAAACAGTCGAATCGTCAATTCCTGCTTTATTTATCTGCGGAATTTTCCCTGAAACTGATTCTATCGTTTTAAAGATTCCATATAGTTTTTGAGCTACTTTTTGCTGCGAAAGCGCGATTTCATCATAAGATCTGTTATTCTCTGCAATTTCAGATAAATAACGCGTTCTGTGTGGCGGAATCACGAAGATTTTCTCGCTCATTTCCTTCGTAATCTGAAAAGTCGATTTTAATTCGGATGCTGTTTTCTCCACAATTTTATCCATGATCGCTTTATAAAGCGTGTTCATTCCAGGATCGTTAAACTGCGATGCAATGGTTCCGAAAACCGGCATTTCATCCGGATTTTTATCCCAAAGATTATGATTGCGTTGGTATTGTTTTTTAACGTCACGAATCGCGTCTAATGCGCCTCTTTTGTCAAACTTATTTAAAGCTACCAAATCAGCAAAATCAAGCATGTCGATTTTTTCTAATTGTGTTGCTGCACCAAATTCCGGCGTCATTACATATAAGGATACATCAGAATGGTCCATAATCTCAGTATCAGATTGTCCAATTCCTGAAGTTTCCAGAATAATCAAATCATATTTTGCCGCTTTCAAAACCTGAATTGCTTCGGCAACATATTTAGACAATGCCAGATTTGATTGACGTGTTGCCAAAGAACGCATATAAACACGTGGATTATTAATAGCATTCATACGGATTCTGTCTCCTAAAAGTGCTCCTCCGGTTTTACGTTTCGAAGGATCGACAGAAATTAATCCAATTGTTTTTTCAGGGAAATCAATTAAAAAACGACGAACTAATTCGTCAACCAAAGATGATTTTCCGGCTCCACCAGTTCCTGTAATTCCTAAAACCGGAATTTTAGAATTGGTATTATTGGTATGAATTTGATCGAAAACAGGTTTTGCTATTTCAGGGAAATTCTCCGCTGCCGAAATTAATCTCGCAATTGCCGTTGGAATTTTATTTTCGATATGATCGATTTCTCCGTTTAGTTTGTCTCCAATAGGATAATCAGATTGTTCTACCAAATCATTAATCATTCCTTGTAATCCCAAAGAACGGCCATCATCAGGAGAATAAATTCTGGTGATACCATAATCCTGTAATTCGGCAATTTCGCTTGGCAGGATTACTCCGCCTCCACCGCCAAAAATCTTAATATGTCCCGCTCCTTTTTCATGAAGCAAGTCATACATATATTTAAAGTATTCATTATGACCTCCTTGATAAGATGTCATGGCAATTGCATTTGCATCTTCCTGAATAGCAGTATTTACCACTTCTTCGACACTGCGATCATGCCCCAAATGAATTACCTCAACTCCAGTTGACTGAATAATACGACGCATGATGTTAATCGCTGCATCATGCCCGTCAAAAAGAGAAGCCGCTGTAACAATTCTTACTTTATTTTTAGGATTATATGGTATTTGTTGTTCCATTTTATGAATATGATAATTTTAAGGGAGCAATTTACAAAATATTATAATATTTGTTCATCCTAATATCTTTTTGTTAACAAAAAAAATAATCTTTTTTATGCGAGAGGGGTAACAATTTAAATACTTATCTGATTTATCTTATATAAGTCTTATAGAAATGTTAACAACATGGTAATCTTGAAAAATTTAAATTAAATACAACAACTTGTTTTCCAGATACCTAAAGTAATTTAGCAGAGTACAAAAGCCCCAAATTTTACCCCTAAACTTTTACTGTTAGTCATCAACGTAAAATTTTAAAAAATGAAAACATTATATCCAATCACCCTAATATTAAGCTTGAGTTTTTTTATCTCTTCTTTTAACAGAAATGAAAATGACATTGTTTCGTATAAAAAAACTGCAACTATTGCTAACGTTTACACAAATTCAGATCCTGATAATGTAGACGAACTTTCAAATGACTTCTTTAAAAGATATTCGGATTTAAAAAAATATAAATCTGATGTCATGTCGCTATATAAAAATAGAACTTTAGGAACCATTTGGTTTGATGAAGATGATATGAATGAATTTGCAACTGTATTGTATGAAAAAGCTAAAAAAACAAATGATTTGATTATCCCTTATCAAAAAGAAATCGATGATCTTTTTTCTTCATCAGCAACAAAGCTTTCTAAAACAGATGCTGATATGCTAATAAGTTCTTTATATATTGCTTATGCGAAAAAAATCAATTCAGATTCTAAGAAAAAAGTCTCTTATGATGCTATGCTCAAAGATTTTTTAAACTACAGCACAATCGAAGAAGCCAATGCTTCTACAACTGCAAATGCAGATGTTAAAGTAGAATATGACCAATATTACAAATTGCAAGATGTGCTGAAAAAATATAAAAAATTAGACCGTACAAATAAATGGAAACCTATTGTTCCGGAAGAAACACCTTATAAAGATTTACGTCCGGATGCTGTTTCCAGCACTATTGCACAGGTTAGAACTCGTTTGTATTTATTGGGAGATCTAAAAAATGATTCTAAAAGTAATGTTTACGATCGTGAATTGATGGATGCCGTAATGAAATATAAAGTTCGTAATGGTTTTAAACCTAACTATATTTTAGCCGAAGAACATATTAAAGAAATGAATGTGCCAATTTCTGAGAAAATAGAAACACTAAAACTTAATATGGAAAGATGCCGCGCTATATCAGCTCAGATTGCCAGTAGCGATGAATATGTTTTAGTAAATATTCCTTCATATGAATTGATTTATGTTAAAAACGGAAAAGTACAATTGACTTCGAGTGTATTTGTTGGTGCGCCATTAACTAAAACAACCATTTTTAACAGTGAAATTGACAGAATCGTTTTCAGCCCTTACTGGACAGTACCGCAAAGTATTGTAAACAACGAATTAAAAGGAAAAATAGCCTCTGATAAAAATTATCTTGCCGAAAAAAATATGGAAATTGTAAATGGTCAGGTAAGACAAAAACCAGGTCCTGACAATTCATTAGGTTTGGTAAAATTTATGTTTCCAAATCCAGATGATATATACTTGCACGATACACCTGCAAAAACGTTATTTGATTTTGAAAAAAGAACTTTCAGCCATGGTTGTATAAATGTAAAAATGGCAAAAGAATTAGCCGTTGCAATGCTTCAGGATTATCCGGAATGGACTCCTGCGAAAATTGATAAAGCTATGGAAGGTAAAACAGAAAACAGTTTTAAATTAACTAAAAAGGTACCTATTTATATCACTTATTTTACCTCTTTGGTAAATGAAAAAGGCGAAATTGGTTTCTTTCAGGATGTTTATGAAAAAGATGCTGAAATTCTTTTTCCTCAGGCAGAAGTTGTAACTAACTAATATTAGAATTTTAAATAGCATATTAAGCTTCTTATTTATTTCAATCACGAATTGAGATAAATAAGAAGCTTTTTTTGTGAACAGAATATAGCCTTTATACAAACTCAAATAAAAACCTTAAGTTATTAATATTAAAACTTTTAGAGAATAAAATATTTTAAAGAGAGACGGATCTTTGCATAATAATTATACCACTATTATAAAAAATAAATTTGTCATGAAAACAGAAAATATTGAAGGATTATCACTTTTTGAAATAAATGTATTGATTCAACAAGGCGGAAGATTTGTTATGTTTCCAAATCTTATTACCAAATTAAAAAGTTCAACTATTTATTTTATTCGCCCTGAAGAAAAAATATACAAATACGCCTTTAAACATTTTATAAAGAATTTATCAAATGGTCGACGCACATTTCCTTTAAAACCATTTTACATTTCAAAATCATTATTTTATTTGGCCATTGGCGGTAAAGATTATACCCAAAACATGCTGGCTGACTTAAAACAGATCAATCCAATATATAATCCTAATTTATATTGTCTTCAATACGTTTAAATTTAAAAGAATATAAACTTTTAATTTTTTATCAGAACATCTATTGCTCAAAAGATCTTGCCATAATTGTCTTAAAGTGTTATTTAAAAAACTTTTACCGGCAAACTTAGAAGTTAACAAAAAATATATTTACGAATTGAATTTAGCTCTTTTACAGGGCTAAATTCTTTTTTTATTTAACTTCTAAAACGATCTAAATATGAAAACCACTACATTCAGAATCTTTATTCTATGCCTTATTTTAGGTACAGCAGCTTGTTCTTCTAACGACTCTGCTGAGAATGAAACTACATCTCCGGAAAAAAAACTATACGATTACTATGTTGACAGCAACATGCAAAAATCAATAGATCAACTTGGTATTACAATACACAAAGGCAATACTCCTCCTACGGTAGAAGGTATTTATAAAATTGATCCTTTGCGTTGTACCATGTCTAATTTTAGTGACGGAATGCTGGGAGTTGAACTTGGCGCATCTACTCTTACATTATCAAATCAAAACACAGTTAATTTAAGCGTTGATTATAAAAGCTTCACTATTTACTCTTATGAAGATAAGAATGAAACCTGGGAAGGAAAAGGCTCCTTTATTTCTGGCCAAGGCAACAAATTCTCTATATTATTACATAGTAACGGCGAACTGGAAAACGGAATTTATAAAGCAAAATTCCAAAATTTAATCATTCTTTCCGGCGAACTGGATGTTCAGGATGACAAAATAAAAGGGATCAAAAATTTACAACTCGCCTCTATTATGTCTGATGATTATCAAGATCCTTACAATACTTTAATATCAATAGGTCAGGGACGCCTTTTTACCAATAGTTATGCCGGTACAAATAAGTAAAATATCCTGAGTCATATTTTTTCTGATGCTATTTTCGAATAAATTTTTTATCGAGAATAACAGTATTTTTCTATCTTTAAACTCTAATATTAAATTATTATTTTTAAATCATGGAAGACGACTACGTTGAAGTTAGAAAGAGTTGGTGGGAAAGAAACTGGAAATGGTTAGTACCAACCGGATGTGTCAGCATTTTATTGATTTTTGTATTATTTATAGCGGGAATTTTCTTTGGAGTTACGTCTATGATGACAAATTCTGATGTTTATAAAGGCACCATGAACGAGGTGCAGCATAACCAACTTGTAATCGAAAAATTAGGAACTCCTATTGAAGATGACGGAATGACTTCCGGCAGTATAAATACAACAAACAACGATCGCGGAAATTGTAATTTACAAATTCCGATAAAAGGACCTAAAGGCCAGGCAATCGTATTTGTTGTCGCTGAAAAAAAAGGAGTCTGGAAGTACAGTGAAATGACTGTTTTTATAAAAGCAACAAAAGAAGAAATTAATTTACTCAAAAAATAATTTCACATAAAAAGGCAGATTCTTGTTGGTTTCTGCCTTTTTTATTTCAAAATACTAAAATGATGTTATCTCAATAAAATTTATTTTTTAAGACTAGGATTCTTAATGCAAAAAACAACTTAGAAAGAGTACTTTTATCATAACAAATTTTCATATTTCAACCATGTATATCCGCCTGTCTTTCTTTTTATTATTTTTCGGTTTTTCGACTTTACTATTTTCTCAAAATCCCGCTAAAAAAGAGCCCATACATAAAGCATCAGCGAATACGATAAATTCAGATAATTATGTAAAAATATTGTGGCTGGATAATAACGGAACTCTTCAGCTCAATGAAGATTATATCAAAACAATCACAGACCAGCAACGAGCAGCATTGGGTTATATTGCAACCGATGTTGGCGGTGAATGTTATTGGGATGGAGAAAAGAAAGCAGACAAAAGCAACTTGAAATGTAAATTGCTGTCAGCGCTTAATTTAGGTTATCAATGCTCTGAAACGCATTTGTCTTTTCTAAAAAAATGGTTTAAAGATGATCTCAAAGTACTTGAGAGATTACAATATTGCAACAAAACTGATTCTTCGCAAAAAATTAAGGATGGTTTTGTAACATTAAAAATGATAACGAACCAATCAACAATTAAGATAATTTACTCAGCAGTTGGCAGCGACAGTAATGCGCAACAAAAATGGAGCTGGACAGAAGAGTCTACTTATTCTTTTACCAAAAATGGAATTAAACAAACTGACCGTAAAAACATCAATGGTCTATACAATTAGAAAAATCAAAAAAATTAAATTAAGTATTATCATTTACTCATGAATAAAATAAAATTGTTTTTTTTATACATCATTTTTCTTCAAAGTGCCTTTATATTAGCACAATCCAATAATTATCAAGCTCTTACCAATCGAGTAAAACAATTTTCGAAACCTGCAAAAGTATTGTTCAATAATATTGATGCCAAAGGAAATGGTTCGATAGAATTTACAAATGCAAAAAAACAAGTGCTGCGTTTTCGTTTAGATAATAAAAAACTTCAGGTTATGCATGGCGGAATTGCTTATCAGCTTTTTTATTATAAAAATAATTATTTGCAAAGAATTGAAACTTTTGATACCAGCGGAAATTTAGCTGCAGAAAGAGAATCAAAAAATGAAGCAGCCGTAAACTTCATTATTGATAAACCAGATTTATACCTAAAGAAAAAGAAACTTATTGATGCTGCCGAAGGAAATATCGACTTAAAAGAGGACAGCAATGAAAAAATTATAAGGGTAGAAATATTCGATCAGAATAATCTCCCGATAAGGGAATTTCAACCTACTTATATTTCCAGCAAAACATATTGGAATTATAATGTTAGAATGTATTGGCCTTAACAGAAGATTTTAGCCACTAAGTTTGATTATGAAATTATATTCAAAATTCACGATATCATGAATTGGAATAACGGAATGGGATATATTCGTTATATCATTTTACCAAATAATAACAATTGGCAACATATACTTGCCGATAGTTATAGCAGCGAAACTTTCACAACTAAAATAAAACAAGATAAAAAGTTTCTTGACAGCTATGATGCGTGTGTTTTTAAATTAATATCAGCTCGCGCGCACCATATATTTTATCAAAGTGAATCTTTTGGAACTATTTTAATGGATAGTGTATCATTTGAATTGGAAAAATTTTGCTTAAATTATTCTAAACAATACGATGGCGAAATTATAGTTCTAAAAGGACATCCGGAATGCTTTGATCTGTATGATATCGAAATATACATAAATGGAGTTTTGGTGCGAAAAAGTATTAATGTCGCCAAAGAATTATATAACAACGCACCGGAAATACTTAAACCAATGTATTCATCTTATGCAAATACAGAAATTGGACAACCATCTATTTTTGAAGAACTGCCGTATTTAATTCCATTTTTAAATCATTTTGGCTGGACAGAAGAATTTATGGATCAAAAAAAATGGCAAGCAGTAACCACTAATCTGGATTAAATTATGATATTATAATTCATCATTTTTTCAGAATATGTTCTTTTCTATAAAAAAACAAAGACCTCTAATGAGGAATGTTATTTATGAAACAAAATATTTCTACTCCCGAAATAAAATTGTGGCTTTGTTTTTGAATATGTAGTATTTTTGAACCTTATATACCCCAAATAATGAAAAAGATTTTAATTTTATCTCTTTGTATTTCACTAAGCTCTTATGCTCAGGTAAAGGAAACTTTAGCTCAAAAACTGTCAAGATTATCAACACAACTTTCAGGAGTTGGAGTTGGCGGCGTTGATATTGCATCTGGACTTAAAGAAGCTCTAAACAAAGGAATAACAGAACAAGTTAGCAAACTAACTGCTGTTGATGGTTTTTATAGAAACGAAGCTGTAAAAATCTTAATGCCGCCTGAATTACAAAAAGTCGACGCTACTTTACGCAAAATAGGTTTATCATCTCTTGCCGATGATGGAATAAAAGTATTAAATCGTGCTGCCGAAGATGCGGTAAAAGAAGCAACACCAATATTTGTTTCTGCTGTAAAAAACATGTCGTTTACAGATGCTAAAAATATCCTGCTAGGAAATGAAAGCGCTGCAACCACATATCTGCAAGGTAATACCAATACAGCTTTATACGCAAAATTTAATCCGGTGATTAAAACTTCTTTTGAAAAAGTAGGTGCTGATGTAGTTTGGAAAAATATTATCAACAAATACAACACGATTCCGCTAGTAAAAAAAGTAAACCCGGATCTGACTGATTATACAACCAATCAGGCTTTGGCAGGAGTTTTTAAAATGATTGCTGTTGAAGAAAAAGATATCCGTACCAATATTAATGCAAGAACTTCTCCTTTATTGAAAAAAGTTTTTGCGATGCAGGACAAAAAATAATTTTTTCTTGTTAACTGTTTAATCGTTTAGTTATTTGATTTGTAATTATAAATCAGGTATTTAAACGATTAAGCAAATCAACAATTAACCGATTAACCAAAAAACTAAAATGCAAAAAATAACAATTCTGATTCACTGCAAAGACCAGAAAGGAATTATCGCCGCAGTGACTACTTTTATTGCTAAAGTAGAAGGAAATATAATCTACATTGATCAGCATGTTGATGTGGAGCAAAATGTATTTTTTATGCGATTAGAATGCGAGCTGACCAATCATAATATTACTATTGATGGTCTTAAAGCCGACTTTGATCAAACCATTGCAACTGATTTTAATATGTCCTGGGATTTATACAATCAGGAACAAAAACCCAAAATGGCATTGTTTGTATCGAAATATGACCATTGCTTGTTTGATATTTTAGGACGATACAGCGCAGGAGAACTAAATGTTGAAATTCCGGTAATTATAAGTAATCATAATGATTTAAGGTCTATTGCAGAGCGTTTTGATATTCCGTTTCATTGTGTGCCTTTTACAAAAGACAACAAAGAAGAAGGTGAAGCAAAACAAATTGAATTACTAAAAAGATATCATATCAATTTTATTGTACTGGCGCGCTACATGCAAATTATTACACCAAATTTGATTGCGCTTTACGAGAATAAGATCATTAATATTCACCATTCATTTTTACCTGCTTTTCCCGGTGCAAAACCATACCATTCCGCTTTTAAACGCGGTGTAAAAATTATTGGTGCAACAAGTCATTATGTCACAGCAGAGTTAGATGAAGGGCCAATTATAGAACAGGATATCGCACCAGTTTCTCACATACATTCGGTAGATGATTTTATTATGAAAGGAAGAGATTTGGAACGTATTGTTTTAGCCCGTGCCATAAAACTGCATTCAGAACGTAAGACAATGGTTTATAGTAATAAAACGGTTGTTTTTTCTTAGGGACAAAAGCAAACAAAAGTTCAGAAGAGCAAAAGTTTTTTTTTCGTTACAACTTAATAAACAAACCCGACAGGTTTT
>NZ_MTQF01000012.1 GCF_001975985.1 [Flexibacter] sp. ATCC 35103
ACTTTTTTCAGGACGAGACAATATTATAAAAAACCTCTCCATATGGAGAGGTTTTTTTATTTAAAGAAATCTGTTCACCTACAAGTTTGTAGTATTTTTCATGACATAAAAAATGGCTCTCATGACATTTTTAATCTTCAAAGGGAAAATCAAAATTACATTTACCAATAAAAACCCCAAAATCAATATAACTATAAATGAGACTTGCAATAATCAAACAACCAGACATGAAGATTTTATCTGTTCTAAAAAAAATAAAAAATAATCCTTGGGTTGGCATTGCTGTTTCTTTGACACTAATTATTCCTAGTTTATACGAAATTCTTGATGATATAACTGTGCTAAGAAAAGAATACATCTTATTGGTTATCGCATTTCCGTTGTACATTAAATCATTAAAAAAAATATTTGATGATATGTTAGATGCCTACGATGATCTGTCTGAATAAAAAAGCTTGCCCTTTTTCATAAAAACACCTCAACTTAATTTTTAAGGATTGGTGTTTTTTTCATTTTAAACAATTGCTTATTTCTTTTCTTTTTAAGCTAAAAAATAAAAATCACAAATACATTTTAACAATAATATAGCTATTATTAACATTTATTTGATATTTTTGAAAAGCTAAAACCAAATAACCAATCCTTTGAAAAATATTCAAAAAAAGTCTCTTTACCTTATTCTATTTGGGATATTCTTAAACATTCACGGTTCTTATTGTCAAACAAGTCAGGAAATTTCAGTTTACAATTGGTTTGATAAAAACATTGGTGTAGAATCTTTAGACTTTGAAAATGGAGCCGCTCATTTAAATTTTGACAAAACAGTCAACAATGAAAATCGCTATTATATTTCTGAAGATTTTAAGAAAGGAAATATTCGTTATAACAATCAGGATTATTTTGATTTATTATTGAATTATGATATTTATAATGATGAGCTTGTTTTAAGACCTTACGGCGAATTAAATACTACAAAAATAAATATCATCAAGAACAATGTTAGTTCTTTTAAAATAGGAAATGAGAATTTTGTAAACCTGAAAACATTAAACTCAACTAGTTTTAAAAAAGGATATTATGAAGAAATCCCATCAGGAAACGGCATAACACTTTTTATAAAATATTATAAAGAGAAGAAAAAAATCAACAAAGCCGAGATTGATCTAATAGAATTTATACCAAAATATGATTTTCTGATTTTAAAAAACAATCAAGTTTACATGATAAATGATAAAAAAGAAATCATAACACTATTCCCAAATAGCAAGAAAAAAATAAATGATTTCTATGTTACCTACAGAAGCTTAAAAAAGGATAATAGCCCATTGTTCATCAAGAATTTATTGAAATATATTAATAATTAAAACCTGTTAAATTATCCAAATGAGAATATTTACTATCCTTTTATTATTTATCGGTTTTAATCAATTAATCTATTCACAAGATCAAAAAAACAGCATAAATCTTAATTATAACAATTCCAGTAGAATTGATGTTTTAAAAAAAATAGAAGCTTCTACGAACTATCGATTTTATTTTCAGGATGACTGGATTGATAAGAATGTCCTAATATCAGGAGATTACTCAAATAAAACCATACAGGAAATATTAAGTAAAGTTTTTGCAGATACTGATCTTAATTTTTTTATAGATAGAAATAAAATCATTTTAACTAAGAATAGCATTATCAATGACAAGTTCTCAAATGAAAAATCAAAGAATGGTAGTGTTCCGGTGTTTTTTCAACAATATGATTCTGTCACAAAAAACAAAACCGAATCAACTCCAATCGTATTAATAGGTAAAGAGACTACAGATCCGGATCTTGATCTGTATACTCTTTCGGGTCGCATAACAGATTTAAAGAATGAGAAACCTTTAGCAGATGTAACTGTAAAAGTAAAAAATACCTCCATTACAGCTATTACAAATAGTGAAGGATATTATAGCTTAAAACTTCCTACAGGATTGGCTACTATAGAAATTGAATCCGTATTATATAACAATACATCTCGTAAAATAATGATTTACAGTAACGGGACTTTAGATTTTTCTATAATAGAAAAAATAAATCAGCTAAAAGAGGTATTGGTAAAAGGAAAAAATAGTCAGAACATCAGAACCGCAATAACAGGTGTTACCACAATTGAAGCCGAAGGAGTAAAAACTGTTCCTTTAGTTCTGGGAGAAAGAGATGTTTTGAAAATTGCCCTAACTATTCCTGGTATAAAAACCGCAGGTGAAGGTTCTTCGGGATTTAATGTGAGAGGAGGAAAAGAAGATCAAAATTTAATGCTGCTTGATAACGGAACGATTTACAATCCGGCCCACTTATTTGGTTTTTTCTCATCTCTTAATCCTTATACTATAAATAAGGTAGATATTTATAAAGGAGGAATACCATCAGAATTTGGTGGTAGATTATCATCGGTTTTTGATATAATTTCTAAAAACGGAAATACAGAAAAATTTTCAGGTGAAGGAGGAATTGGTCCTGTAACGAGTAATCTTACTGCATCTATTCCTGTTGTAAAAGGAAAAGCCAGTTTATTATTAGGAGGAAGAGCTACTTATTCTGACTGGATTCTAAAATCTTTAGATAATGAAAACCTAAAAGATAGTCAGGCTTCATTTTATGATTTATTCGCAAAATATACCCACAAAATAAATAAGAACAACTCGATTGAAGGCACAGGATATTACAGTAAAGATAAATATAGCATAACTCCTGATTCCTTATACAAATACAGCAACAGACTTATTTCCTTAAAATGGAAACATTCTTTTAATGAAAAAAACAACAGTGAATTTAATGTTACAAACAGCGAATACAAATTCAGTATCGATTACGAATCTGTTAATCCTGAATCATTTACTTTCAAATATAAAATAGATGAAACTCAGGCAAGCCTGAAATTTAATAGTGAATTAAACAGTAAACATAAATTTACCTACGGTATATCAAGCAAATTGTATAAAGTTAATCCTGGAGAATTAGACCCTAAGGGGGAATCTTCATTAGTTAATCCGATCAAAATTGATGACGAAAAAGGACTGGAATCAGCCTTGTTTTTTTCTGATAAATTCAAAATCACTGACAAACTTTTATTAGACATTGGAGCAAGATATTCTTTATACGCAGCTTTAGGCACATCAACACAAAAAATTTATCAGGAAGGTGTTCCTATGACTCCTTCAACTGTTGTAGAAGAAAAAAACTATGGCAATAATGAAGTAATTAATACCAGTGGAGGCTTTGAACCAAGAATTGCTTTAAGATATGTTTTTGATGAAAGCTTGTTTGTAAAGGCCGGTTTTGACAAGAATTTCCAATACATCCACCTATTAACAAATAACACTACCCAATCGCCCACTGATACCTGGAAATTATCTGACCTGAATGTAAAACCAGAAAGCGGATTACAATATTCTCTTGGAGTTTTCAAAAAACTAGATTATGAAGATATTGAGTTAAGCCTGGAAGGTTATTACAAAACATCAAAAAATATACTGGATTACAAAGTTGGAGCAAATATTCTTTTAAATCAGGATTTAGAAACAGAGTTATTGCAAGGTAACGGAAAAGCGTATGGTGTTGAATTTTTGCTAAAAAAATCAACAGGAAGACTTAATGGATGGATTGGTTACACCTATTCCAGAACATTTATAAAATTGGATAGTCAATTTAATGATGAAAAAGTAAATAATGGCGCATATTTTCCAACAAATTTTGACAAACCTCACGATGTAAGTATTGTAATGAATTATAAGTTTACCCATCGCTATAGTTTTTCTTCAAATTTTGTATATCAAACAGGAAGACCAATAACATATCCTATTGGAAAATATTATTATAATGGTGCTGAATTCACCATGTATAGCGATCGAAACAAATACAGAATTCCAGATTATTACAGACTGGATATAGGTTTAAATATTGAAGGAAATCATAAAATAAAAAAATTAGCCCATAGTTTCTGGAATATTTCAATTTATAATGTATTAGGAAGAAATAATCCCTATTCAATCTTTTTTGTGACGAAAGAAGGTCAGGTAAAAGCTTATCAAACCTCTATTTTCTCTGTTCCAATACCAACTGTTACCTATAATTTTAAATTTTAAAAGATTATGAAAAAAATCTTACTACATAGATTTCTTGTAACAATAATGCTCGCATCGATATTTAGCTGTACAACACCATATAACTATCAGACCAATGGGTTTGAAGATGCTATTGTTGTAGAAGCAACTATCACAAATGAATATAAAAATCAAGAGATTAAACTGTCAAGAACATATAAACTTGAAGAAAAAACACCAAACTTTGAAAGCAAAGCGGTAGTTTATGTTACGGATGATATTGGCAATAAATACGAATTTAAAGAAAGTAATGAATCCTATATTTCTTTAACTCAATTTCAAGCCGCTGCAAACAGAACCTATCAATTGCATATACTTACCAAAGATGGAAGATCTTATATTTCCAGCTCAGAAAAATTACCGCAAGAAACCCAAATCGATAAATTAGAAGCTAAAGCAGTTACCAAAAATGAGCAACTTGGAGTAGAAATTACGGTAAGTAGTACAGATCCTACAAACAATTCAAGATATTACAAATACGAATATGAGGAAACCTATAAAATTGTTGCTCCTAAATGGTATTATGTAAAAGCGGTTCCTGTTTTTTTTGAACCCGGCTCGACCCCAAAAGGAAAAGTTGTTTTTGAAGAAAGAACGGAAGAGGCCAGAATTTGTTTCTCAAATCAACAATCAAATGAATTGATCCTAACCAATACCAATCAATTAACTGAAGATAAAGTGACTGATTTTCCTGTACGTTTTATTAGCAGCAAAGACCCTATTATCAAAAACAGGTATAGCATTTTAGTAAAACAATATGTTCAAACTCTTGCCGCTCATACTTTTTATGAAACCCTAAAAGAGATATCAAGCACCGGAAGTATTTTGTCACAAACCCAACCAGGTTTTTTTTATGGAAACATTCAACCAGTTGACAATCCGGGGGAAAAAGTGATTGGCTTTTTTAATGTTTCGTCTTATTCAGAAAAAAGATTGTTTTTTAACTTTGCAGACGTTTTCCCCGGGAAACCTTTTCCTGCTTATCAATATGATTGTCCGGCTCCAATCCCTGAATTAGAGATCGAAAATTATTTATACACCTATTGTTTTGGACAATCACCTATTTGTCAGGGAAATTTAATCCTGAATTTACTTGCTACAGGAACAAGATCGTACTTTCCTGACGAAAGCGGAGCCTATATATTGTACCCTATAGAATGCGGAGATTGCACTTCATTTTCATCAAACATAAAACCATCATTTTGGATAGATTAAAATATATATTACTCATAGCTTTAGTAATTAGTTTTCAGCAAATTTCGTTTGCCCAAAAAACCAATACTATAACTGAACTGAATGAAATAGATAAAAAGCTCAATGAATATCTTTATATCAGTACAAATGCTAATTCGTATTTAACCGGAGAAACTTTACTTTACAAGATTTTTTGCCTTTATAAGTCAACAAGTTCTGCTTCAAATTATAGTAAAATTGCTTATTTACAACTTGTAGACAGCAATAAAAAAACTGTTTTTACGCATAAATTGTTTCTTGAAAATGGAGTTGCTAATAGTGATTTTTTCATCCCGACAACTTTAGAAACCGGAAGCTATAAAATAATAGGATATACAAACTGGATGCTTAATAAAAAAGCCACCGAATATTGCAATATTGATATTTATATATTAAATCCATATAAAGCAAAACCAAAAAATACAATTTCTCAAAAAGAATCACCCATATCACAAATTGTAACTAATGAGAATATATCCTTCAACTTAAAAAGCAAAATATACCAGAACAGAGATTTGATCTCTTTAAAAATCAATACTAATTCTTCTGAATTTGCGACAGGTAATTATATGCTTTCAGTAAGAAAAGCAGATGGATTTTTATCTCAAAATAAAGTAAATTTTAAAGAATTGGAAACTTCTAATACCAATAAAAACGATGTTTCTGAAATTAATAATCCTGACTTTATATTACCGGAATTAAGAGGTGAAATAATTTCCGGATCCATATCGTCAACTAGTGCTGATATTAAAAACAAAAAAATTGCTCTTTCAATAACAGGTAAAAATTATAATTTAAAATTAACCAAAACAGATGCTCAGGGTAAATTCTTTTTTAATTTAGAAAAGCCTAATTCAGGCTCGAATATAGTTATTCAGATTATTGAAGATAACAAACAGGATTATACTATTGAAATCGATAAACCAAAGGATATTGATTTCTCAAATTTGACATTTCCGTCCCTTGAGTTCAATGCTGACTTTAAACAAAACATTTCCGAAAGGCTAATTTCGAGCCAAATAGAAAACGCTTACTATAATGTCAAAAAAGATATCATACTGGCGTCTACAGATACAATACCTTTTTATGGTAATTCATCAGCAGAATTTAAACTGGATGCTTTTACAAGATTTCCAACAATAGCAGAAACCATTACTGAGATTGTAAAAGGTACATACTTTACAAAAAACAAAAACAATTATGCTATTCATGTTTACGATTATGATCCTAATTATGAATCTGAAATACCTGCATTATTAGTTGTTGATGGTTTGATTATTGAAGACATTAATGAGCTTTTTGCTTATAACCCAAAAAAAATTGATAAAATTAATGTCGTAAAAGGTATTTATTATTATGGATCAAAATCCTTTAATGGTTTAGTGGTATTTACGACCAAAAATGGAGATTACGAAACCAAACTCAAAGGCAGTTTTATTATAAGACCTGAAATTTTAAGACCACAATCTAAAAAAGAATACTTTCAACCGGATTACAGGAATTCCAAAATTACGCGAATACCGGATTATAGACATCAGTTATTTTGGGCTCCAAAGGTTGATGTAAGAGATCCTAATTCAGAAATTTCATTTTACGCATCAGATGTATCCGGTAAGTTCGAAATAATACTTGAAGGATTTTCTTCTGGCGGAAAACCTGTTTTTATTAAAGAAATTATAGAAATAAAAGATTCTGAAATTAACTGAACCCCTTGATTATATCAATATAAAAAGATAAATTTTACAATAAAAAAGTTTTTTTTAAAAATAATTGTAACCTTTTCGCATCTCTTTACGTATAATAATATGTACACTTAAAAATTGAGGAGACAAAAAACATGAGACAACTTAAAATCACCAAGCAGGTAACAAATCGTGAAACTGCATCGTTAGACAAATACCTACAAGAAATTGGAAAAGTTGACCTAATTACCGCTGATGAAGAGGTAGAATTAGCACAAAGAATAAAGGCTGGTGATCAAAGAGCTTTAGAAAAATTAACAAAAGCCAACCTACGTTTCGTTGTATCGGTTGCTAAACAATATCAAAATCAAGGATTAACTCTTCCTGATTTAATTAATGAAGGAAACTTAGGTTTAATTAAAGCGGCTCAACGTTTTGATGAAACTCGTGGTTTCAAATTTATTTCTTACGCTGTATGGTGGATTCGTCAATCGATTCTTCAGGCTTTGGCAGAACAATCCCGTATTGTTCGTTTACCATTAAACAAAATTGGTTCTATCAATAAAATCAACAAAATGTATGCTTTATTAGAGCAATCTAACGAGCGTCCACCTTCTGCTGAAGAAATTGCAAAAGAACTTGACATGACTGTAAATGACGTAAAAGAGTCTATGAAAAACTCTGGTCGTCACTTATCTATGGATGCTCCTCTTGTTGAAGGTGAAGATTCTAACCTTTATGACGTTTTACGTTCTGGAGAATCTCCAAACCCAGACAGAGAGTTAATTCACGAATCATTACGTACTGAAATTGAACGTTCATTAGAAACATTAACTCCTAGAGAAGCTGATGTTGTTCGTTTGTATTTTGGTCTTGGCGATCAGCACCCAATGACTTTAGAAGAAATTGGAGAAACTTTCGACCTAACTCGTGAGCGTGTTCGTCAGATTAAAGAAAAAGCAATCCGCAGATTAAAACATACTTCAAGAAGTAAAATTCTTAAAACTTATTTAGGATAAATAATATTGATTTCAGGTTTAAAGTTTCAGGCTGTGAAAACAACTTGAAAACTTAAACTTGAAATTATTTTAACGCAAACAACAGTTTGATTGACTGTTCGTTTTTTGATTGATGATTGAAACTCCGGCTGATTACCGGAGTTTTTTATTTGCTTTTTTTCTAAACCATTAAGACTTTAAGTTCTATAAAATCATATCATCAATAAATTAATAATAAGCTAATTAAGTATGCAAAGCTTAATTCTATTAATAGCTTAAGGATTCAAAAAAATGAAATCTAATTTCACTGTAAACAAAACTAAAGTCTTACTTTTGCAAAAAATAACACAACACACAACTACACAAAATGAAGAATACACTTATTGCTCCTTCTGTTCTTGCAGCTGATTTTGCCAATTTACAACGTGATATCGAAATGATCAATAACAGTCAGGCTGATTGGTTTCATATTGATATTATGGATGGAGTTTTTGTTCCTAATATTTCTTTTGGAATGCCTGTTTTAGAAGCAATTTCAAGACATGCTAAAAAAACAATCGATGTACACTTGATGATCGTTGATCCGGACAGATACATAAAAACTTTTGCGGATTTAGGTGCAAATATTCTTAGCGTTCATTATGAAGCTTGTACACATTTACACAGAACACTTCAGGCTATTAAAGCTGAAGGAATGAAAGCAGGAGTTGCCATTAACCCTCATACTAATATTGATTTATTAGAAGATGTTATAAACGATATCGACTTAGTTTGTATTATGAGTGTGAATCCAGGTTTTGGAGGACAATCATTTATAGAAAACACTTATGACAAGGTTAAGAAACTTAAAGATTTGATTACTCGTAAAAATGCTTCGACAATTATTGAAATCGATGGCGGTGTAACCAGTAAAAATGCAAAACAATTAGTAGAAGCCGGAGCAGATGTTTTAGTTGCCGGAAATTTTGTTTTTAAAGCCGAAAATCCAACTCAGACTATTGCCGAATTAAAAGCTTTGACTGCTTTCTAAGTTTTATATGAGATAAAAAATACCAGCCGAAGATTTCTCTTCGGCTTTTTTTATAATCAAATTTAAAAAAACTGCATAAGAATATCAATTCACCAAAACTTTGGCTTTCCTATAACCAGTCAGGCTAATATTTTTATGCTTTTTAAAAAACTTATTAAGATGACTTTCGTCCGAAAAACCAAATTCTTCCACAATCTCATTAATTCTCTTATCACTAAAGCTTAAACGATGCTCAATAAGTCTAAGTTTGTAATTTGAAACAAAAGACTGTATTGTTTCTCCACAATGATTTTTGAAATAACTTCCCAAATAGGTTTCTGATATATCGAATTTAGCTGCTATAATAGAAATTTTTATTTTTTGAGGAAAGTAAATATTTGCCTGAATATAATTTATGATTTCCAAAACCCTTTTATCCGCACTTTCCTGCACTCCTTTTGGTTTTATTTTCGCAATATTTCTCGCAGCTATTACAATAAGTGCATTAACATAATGCGTAATTAAATCTTCATCATAAATATCCTTATTATTTATAGCATAAACTAATGATTCTGATATTGATTTAACAAGATATTCATCTGCTTTTCGTTTTAGAATACAACCTGACAAATGCGATGCATAATGCAATAAACATTCAATATGATCTATACTTTTTGATTTATATTCTCTTACATATTCACTGTTTAGTTTTACCAATAAAAACTCTGTGGGAGTACTAATATCAAATGTGTGGTAATCATTTGGCGTAAGCAACATTAGATTTCCTATTTGATAAGAAATTGCATTTCCATTAATATGAAGAAATCCAGAACCAGAAATAACATACACCATCTGAAAAAAACTTAACTGCAAATTCACCGCAGGACATTTATCTACCTTCTTGTAAATCACTTCAACTGATTGGTGCATGTTTTCTTTTATCATCCTGCAAAAGTACTTTTTTATACTTTAATTGTACTGATAAAGCAATATAATTCAGTTTATTTTTGCTTAAAATTAAATAAAAAATGAAACAAAAAATTTACTCAGGCAAAAATAATATCATTTTAATTGCTATTTGTCTCGCTACTTTAATGTTCTCTCTTGAAATTTCAAGTGTACCCGTAATTCTTCCAACACTAGAACAAGTACTAAACGCTAATCTTAAAGATATGCAATGGATTATGAATATTTATACCATAGGATGTACAACCGTATTAATGGCTGCCGGAACATTAGCTGATCGATACGGCCGAAAACGCATTCTTATAATCACTTTAATCTTATTTGGAATTTCGTCCTTAATTTGTGGATTGGCACAAAATGTAACTTTATTGGTAATAAGTCGTTTCTTTCAGGGAGTAAGCGGCGGTGCAATGCTAATTTGCCAGATCGCAACTCTGTCACATCAATTTCAGGAAGGAAAAGAACGCAGCAGGGCTTTTAGTATTTGGGGAATCATTCTTGGCGTTGGATTAGGTTTTGGTCCCATTATAGGAGGTGCAATTATCGCTATATTATCATGGCAATGGGTGTTTTTAATTCATGTACCTATTGCTATTCTTGCCATTATTCTTGTATATGGTTATGTTGAGGAATCTAAAGATTCCGATGCTAAAAAAATTGATATTTGGGGTATGATTTCCTTATCTATTTCTGTTTTTGGGTTAACCTATTTTATTACACAAGGACCAGATCTTGGTTTTACAAGCGCTGTAGGTTTGGGTATATTAGTTATTACATTAATAAGTTTCGTGCTATTTATATGGATCGAAAAAACAAATCCTTACCCAATGTTTGACTTTTCGGTATTTAAAATACGAAATTTTTCAGGTGCTATTTTGGGCTCAATTGGTATGAATTTTAGTTTTTGGCCCTTTATAATTTATTTGCCTATTTATTTTCAAAGTTATTTAAATTATGATGTAGTAGCTGTTGGTCTCTCTTTACTTGCTTATACCCTGCCAACTTTGGTGATTCCTCCTTTTGCAGAATATCTCTCGGTTCGATTTCACTCAGGAATTGTAATTCCATTAGGATTATTTGTTATAGGACTTGGATTTATAGTTATGAAATATGGTTGCAGCATAGAACATGCCAGTTGGCTTACCATGTTGCCAGGATGTTTACTTGCAGGAATTGGATTGGGTTTAACCAACACGCCTGTTACCAATACAACTACAGGATCAGTTTCTGCAAATCGTTCAGGTATGGCTTCAGGAATAGATATGAGTGCCAGGTTAATTACTTTATCTCTTAATATTGCTTTGATGGGCTATATTCTTGTAAAAGGAATTTTCTATTATTTAAACAATACTTTTTCAGGAACTGTTGATTCAAGAACGTTACAAACTATTGCTGAAAAAGTAGCTGCAGGAAACTTTTCATCTCTTAAGCAGGATTTCCCTCAATTAACCACATTAGACTTATCGCAATCTATTTTACATGCAGCTCTCGCTCACGGTTTCGAAATGGTTCTTTTATATGGCGGTATTGGCGTCTGGATTTTAGCAGTAATAAGTTTTATACTATTCAATAAAGGAAAATCACAAAGCAGTTCGTAATTAAATCTCAATAAATTTAAAAATCCTTAGTACTTTTTAAATTTTTTAGATTCGGGAAAAAATCAATTCCTGTCATTTTTTCGAGAGTTTCAATTGGAACTACAAAATCATAAAGTGATTTATCGCTATCTTTATTTGGAATCAAAAATGCAATTGCCTTATGCTCATTGCCTTTTTTAGCCAAAATAATTTTGTAAAAATATTTAGGAACAGATACTTTTTCTGTTCCTATTTTTTTATCTGAATCTTTCAAAATACCACCTGTTACTACATAAATATCATTGTATTTACCAGCCCAGTATCGTGTTTTTTGCTCTAAGCGATTCCAGATTCCGCTATTAAAATCGTGATCCTGAGGCGAAATATTCGAAGTGTAAAAAGTGTCATTATAAGCGTTTTCATTAAACTCCATATCTCCGGCAGGGCAAAGATGTCCTTTATCATATCCTGATTTCTTATAATTTCGCCAGTCGGCAGAACCAGTTGTCACACTTGGATCTTCAATAAAATAAGGACGTTTATAGTTTCCATTTTTCAAATACTCTTTCTTTAATTCATAAGCAACCCATTCAGCCTGTTCAAATTTCTCATTATAAGAAAGTGTATAATACTTGTGTTTTACAATTTGTTTGGTTGTCGAAGTTGGCAAATAAGTAAAATTATATAAAGAGTCACTACTATTTTGGTCAGAAACAAAAGAAGTTTCCTGATTCTGTATCACTTCATCCTTATCTTTTATTTCTTTTTTGCATGATACAAACAAAAAACCAATCAAACCTAAAACAATATAATTCTTCATTTATGCTGTATTTTATATTTAGTTAAACTTACAAAAAAAATGCTCCAAAAAGCAGCAGCTTTTGGAGCATTTTATAAATTAAATCAATAATTAAATTATGATTTTACGAGTTTATCTTTTTTCATTTTAGGAGAAACTGTCCCTTTTGCAACTCCGCCTTTTGATTGTAAATCATCTAAAACATTCAATGCTTCTTCAACATAAACATCTTTAGATAATGCCTGATGCCAAACATCTCTTTTCTCTTTCAGGGTTGCATCACTTTTCATTTCAAGTTCTTCGTATGGTAAAGATTTAAAAACCAGGCTATTTTTATATTCAGAAATTGGTTTGTATTTCTTCCCTTCATTCTCAACTTGTTCCTGAGTCGCTTTGAAACTATTAATGTTTAAGCTATAAGTGTTCTCTTTATTTTTAACATCAATCCATTTTGCGTTATCTTCAATCAATTTGAATTGCGCATTTTGTGCGATTCTGTTTTTACTATTCAAAATTGCTTTAGTAAAGTTTTCATTAGAAGCCCATGTGCTATAATCTGCAGGATCTATTTTATCCCAAGGCATTGCATTATCAATATCGCGTTCTCCCATTTTCAGGTAAGCATAACGATCTGGCATAACCACATCACTATGAACTCCTTCTAATTGAGTTGAACCTCCATTAATTCTGTAAAACTTTTGTCCGGTAATTTTCAAGGCACCTAAATCGCCATAGTTTGCATTACGAACAAACTGATTTAAATCAAGAACGTTTTGCACAGTTCCTTTTCCGTAAGTTTGTTTACTACCAATGATAACGCCACGTTTGTAATCCTGAATTGCAGCAGCCAAAATCTCTGATGCCGAAGCTGAGAAGCTATTTACCATAATTACTAATGGACCATCCCATTCGATTTTTTTATCTTTATCGTATAAAACTTCTTTCTTTTTACCGGCAGATTTTACCTGAACAATTGGTCCTTCTTCAATAAATAAACCAGCGATATCAACAACTGTAGACAAAGATCCACCGCCATCGTCACGAACATCCAGTACAATACCATTAATATCTTCTTTTTTCAGTCTTTCAACTTCAAGAGCGATATCTTTTCCGGCATCACGTCCATCTTTATTTTCAAAATCAATATAAAATTTAGGCAAATAAATAACCCCGTATTTCAATCCGTTTCTTTCTACAATACTAGATTTAGCGTATGTTTCTTCAATTTCAACTACATCTCTTATGATCGAAATTACTTTAATAGTTCCATCTACTTTTTTAACTGTAAGTTTTACTTCAGTTCCTTTATGTCCTTTAATTTTTTTCACAACATCATCTAAACGCATCCCTACAACATCTACAGGTTCTTCGTTTCCTTGTGCTACTTTCAAAATTAAATCTCCGGCTTCAAGTTGTTTTCCTTTCCATGCAGGACCTCCAGAAATCAATTCATCTATTTGGGTAAAATCATTTTTCTTGGTTAATCTGGCACCAATACCTTCTAATTTTCCACTGATATTAACATCAAAACGATCTTTTTCTTCAGGGGCAAAATAGCTTGTATGCGGATCAAAACGAGTCATTATTGAATTTACATAAACAGAAAACCAATCTTCTTTATTTAAATCCTTAATAAGACTAAAATTGTCGTCTAATGATTTTAATGAACTCTCACGGGTTTCTTTTTCTAAAGTTTCGAAAGTTTTTACTTTGTATTCAGGATCTGTTTTCTTTTTATCTTCTTCTAACTTTTGTTTTGTTACAAGTGACGAAAGTGTCGATAATTTAATTTGTTTTCTCCATCTTTCATTGATCTCTGTTGCATTTTTTGCGTAAGGCAGCTTATCATAATCGGCATTAAATGTTTCATCAACATCATAATTAAATGGCTGCGCTAAAATAGTCTTATAACGTTTTTTGCTTTCTTCCATACGTTTCATCAATCTTGTATAAGTAAGATTGAAAAAAGTCAGGTCTTTGTTCAAAAACTGATCGTCTAATTGCAACTCATATTGCTTGAATTCATCAATATCAGATTGCAAAAAGAATCTTTTAGAAGGATCTAATGCTTCAATATAATCTTTAAAAATTCCTTTAGAAAACTCATCGTTTATTTCTGCAGGGCTATAATGTCCTTTTTCAATAACGAACGCAAGTAATTCTAAAAGTGTTTTATCTCTGTTTGGATCCGGATCAGCATTCTTATCTGCATTAATTTTAAAGGCAAATAAGGTTAAAGACAAGCATAATACGGCTATAAGTATTTTATAATTTCTTTTCATAAACTTAATAATAGCATTCATCAAATTTTTTAATCTAAGTTAACTGTAAAAATTGTGCCAAGTTGCCAAGTTGACTATAATTTTTTGTTAAAGATATAAAAATGTTTGATGTTCAAAAGTCTTCTTTAATTTAGTTTACAATTTTTATCTATTTGTTAGTATTCTACCAAAATCTGTTACTACATTTGTTTTTACAAGCTTTAATTTTGACAAATCAGAACAAGAATCTCCTCATGAAAAATGAAAAACCTTTAATATTAGTTACGAATGATGATGGAATTTTAGCTCCCGGAATCAGAGCTTTGATAAGTGTTATGGAAACCATTGGTGATGTTATTGTTGTGGCTCCGGATAAACCTCAAAGTGCAATGGGACATGCGATTACCATCAATAACACTTTATTTCTGGATAAAATCTCAAAAGAAGAAGACCTAATAACTGAATATAGCTGCTCCGGAACTCCTGTTGATTGTGTTAAGCTGGCAGTAAATGAAATTTTAAAGAGAAAACCGGACTTATGTGTCTCCGGAATTAATCATGGTTCAAATTCTTCTATAAATGTCATTTATTCGGGAACTATGAGTGCCGCTGTCGAAGCCGGAATTGAAGGTATTCAGGCAATAGGTTTCTCCTTATTAGATTTTGACTGGAATGCAGATTTTGAACAAATAAAATCATTCGTAAAAAAAATAACCTTAGAAACACTAAAAAACAAATTACCTCCGGGAGTTGTTCTGAACGTAAATTTTCCAAAATTAAAAGAAAAAGAAATTAAAGGAATCAAAATTTGTCGTCAGGCAAAAGCTTATTATGCCCAAAAATTCGACAAACGACAAACTCCTTACGGAAAAGATTATTACTGGCTTACCGGAAAATTTACAAATGAGGATCAAGGCGAAGATACAGATGAATGGGCGTTAGAAAATGGATACATCTCTGTAGTTCCCGTGCAATTTGATTTGACTGCACATCATTCTATGCAGCAACTTAATACCTGGAATTTAAATGAATAAAAAAGATCTTTTAATTGGTTTTATAATTGGAATTTTCACTGCATTATTGGGCAGTTATTTATTCATCTCTTTTTTTACAAAGTTTGATATTTCTACTGGATTTCAAACCATAAGACAACAAGGATATTTAGGAAAAGTAATTACTATAGGTACCGTTTTAGATCTTGCCGTTTTTGGTATTTTACTAAAAAGAGATAAAGAACTTATGGCAAGAGGTGTAGTTTTGGCTGTGATTGTTTTAGCGATTTCTACTTTATTTATTTAAATCTTATCTTTGCTTTGCAAAAATTGCTGTGTTTTTAATTATCAAAATACACTTTCAATACAATTCATATGAAATATTACATAATAGCTGGTGAAGCCTCTGGAGATTTACACGGTTCAAATTTAATGAAAGCTATATACGAAGAAGATCCTCAGGCCGATATTAGATTTTGGGGAGGAGATTTAATGCAAAAAGCAGGAGGAACTTTAGTAAAACATTATCGTGAATTGGCTTTTATGGGTTTTGTTGAAGTGATTTTTAATCTAAAAACCATTTTGAACAATATTAAAATTTGCAAAAAAGACATTCTGGAATTCAAACCTGATGTTTTGATTTTTATCGATTATCCCGGTTTTAATATGCGAATTGCAAAATGGGCAAAAGCCTTAAATTACAAAACACATTATTATATTTCGCCTCAAATTTGGGCGTGGAAAGAAAACCGAATCAAAGCGATCAAGCAAGACGTTGATAAAATGTTTGTGATATTGCCTTTCGAAAAAAGCTTTTATGAAGACAAACATCACTTTCCGGTAGATTTTGTTGGACATCCTTTAATTGATGCCATCCAGAATCAACCAGCTTTTGATGAAACTGTATTTAGAAAAGAAAATCAATTGGGCGAAAAACCTATTATTGCGGTTTTACCCGGAAGCCGTAAACAAGAAATTACAAAAATGTTGAGTGTTATGCTTAGTGTTGTTGACGATTTTCAGGATTATGAATTTGTAATTGCTGGTGCTCCAAGTCAGGATTTCGAATTTTACCAGCAGTTTATCAGCAATAAAAACATCAAATTTATTTCGAACAAAACGTATGATTTACTTCGTTCGTCAACGGCAGCGCTTGTAACTTCAGGAACTGCAACGCTGGAAACTGCTCTTTTTAAAGTTCCGGAAGTTGTTTGCTATAAAGGAAGTTCTATTTCATACCAAATTGCAAAACGTATTATTACGCTAAAATACATTTCGCTTGTTAATTTAATTATGGATCAGGAAGTTGTTACAGAATTAATCCAGAGCGAATGCAATACAAAACGTATTAAAGAAGAGTTAGAAAAATTATTAGAACCACGCTATCGCGAGAAACTGCTTAAAAATTATGATATTTTGGAACAAAAATTAGGCGGAGTTGGTGCGAGTAAAAAAACAGCAAAGCTTATTGTTACTGATTTAAAACAAGTTTAAATATTGATTGGTTTGAAAAAAATAATTCTCTTTTTGCTTTTAGTTCTGTTTTTTGCTTCTTGCAAATCGACTTCTACCGCTGTTAGCAAAAAAGAATCTAAGAAAGAAAACAGAAATTTAGTAAATAATCTAATTGACAAAGCTACTGCTAATATTGGCGTAAGATATAAAGCGGGCGGAACAACAAAAAGCGGCTACGATTGTTCCGGATTGGTATTTACTACATTTGAGTCTGAAGATATCAAACTGCCAAGAAGTTCTTATGATCAGGCAAAAATTGGAAAAATAATCAAATTTAACGATGCTAAAAAAGGAGATTTAATTTTCTTTAAAACAAACAAAAGCAAACAAATTAATCACGTTGGACTTATTACCGAAGTTAATTCTAATGAGATCAAATTTGTACATTCCTCTACATCAAAAGGAGTTATAATATCCTCTACAAAAGAGCCTTATTATCAAAATTCTTTTGTGCAGATTAATCGAATTGTAGAGTAAATTCAATTAAACAAAATATATCTTTTTTCTTACAAAATATTTAATACTTTTAGCAAATGAAAGTATTAAGTTTCCCTTTGACCAAAATCACAATTTGGTTTCTATTTGGTATTATATTTTGTTATTACTGCAGCCCTTGCCTTGATATTGTTTTGGCTATATCTATTGTTTGCATAATTTTATTTTCTATTTCTTATTTTCTAATCAAACGAAATAAAAAATTTAATCCCATTTTTGGAGTCAGCGCTTATTGTGTGTCTTTTTTTATTGGCGTAACAACTTTATTACTTCATACGAATTCACTTCAAAAATCGAATTATATACATTGCAAAAAAGCATTTGAAAACCCTCAGATCCTAACATTTACGCTATGCGAAAAACTCAAAAGCAATACGTATAACGACAGATTTACAGCATTCATAAATATAATAAACAACAAAACGTATTCCGGTAAAATAATTGTTAACATTCAAAAAGACAGCCTTCAAAATCCTATTATAGGAAGCGTAATAAAGGTTAATACTATTTTACTGGGAAATACTCAAAGTAAAAATCCAAATCAATTTAATTACAGTAAATATCTTGAAGACAAGCAAATTTATGCACAAGTATACATTAGCAAATCTGAGATCAGTATTAACAAAAAATTCAAAAAAGACATCTGGTATTATTCCGGAAAGCTGCATTCCAGGATTGTAAAAAATCTTGAAACAGCTCATTTTAATAAAGAAGAAATGAACGTTGCCCTTGCACTGATTTTAGGACAACAACAAGATATTTCATCAGAGATTATTCAGGATTATCAATATTCAGGTGCAACACATATTCTTTCAGTGTCAGGATTACACGTAGGCTTTATTATGTTGTTTATTAATTTTATTTTAAAACCAATACCTAATACCCGAAGAGGTTCATTGATCAAATTAATATCGATTCTAATTTCCTTAACGATTTTTGCTGTAATCTCAGGTTTATCACCATCTGTTTTACGCTCTGTTGTAATGTTTTCATTTTTAGCTACCGGAAATCATTTACGCAGAAGCGGGAGTATTTACCACACTTTATTAGTCTCGATGCTTTTAATATTACTTTTTGAACCTTATTTTTTATTTGATGTAGGTTTTCAATTAAGTTATCTGGCATTACTCTT
The DNA here is from genome assembly GCF_001975985.1 of [Flexibacter] sp. ATCC 35103. GTDB lineage: Bacteria > Bacteroidota > Bacteroidia > Flavobacteriales > Flavobacteriaceae > Flavobacterium. The sequence continues at coordinate 18,800 of NZ_MTQF01000012.1, forward strand.
TATAGTTTGGCTGCAACCATTGTTAAAACGTATATGGACACCAAAAAAGAAAATTCTAATCACGATCTGGAATGCATTAACCGTATCGTTTGCAGCACAAATAGGCACATTGCCATTGTGCCTGTATTACTTTCATCAATTTCCGGGACTTTTTTTCGTTACAAATATTGTTATCATTCCAATCTTGTCTTTTATAATGATTGCAGGAATTATAGTAATGATATACGCAGTCTTTACTTCACCCCCAATATTTATAATCGAAATTTTCGAAAAAAGCATTTATCTTCTAAACAAAACAATACATATTGTCGCCTCGTTCGAATGGTTTGTGATACGGGATATTAGTTTTAATTTCTATTTTTTACTAACTTTTTATTTGTTTATTATTGCTGCAATTGTTTGGAACAAAAAACCGGATTATACCAAATTTGTAGCTTTTCTAATTACAGTTATTTTATTGCAAATCTCTTTTATCTTCACCAAAAAAGAAATTGAAAGCAAACATGAATTAATTGTTTACAATACAAAGAAGAATACCTTGATATCTGAGAGAAGAGGAAAAAATATTATAATTTTTACATCTGATACTATTTCAAAAAATAATATTTTAAACACGTACTTAGTTGGGAATTTTGCTCAATTGAAATCAACTTATAAAATTAAAAACACTTTATTTTTCAATGGAAAAAAAATAGCAGTAATTGACAGTTCAGGAATTTATGCTGCTAAAACACAACCAGATATATTAATTCTTACGCAATCACCCAAAATAAATTTAGAGCGTATTCTGAATGATTTACAGCCAAAAATTCTAATTGCAGATGCATCTAACTCTTATAATATGCAGAAAATATGGAGAATAACGTGTCTTAAAAAAAATATCCCTTTTCATGCAACAAACGAAAAGGGATTTTATAGATTAAATTAATGACCAACAAACTTGCTTATTCTCCGTTCAAGATCATTTTAGCATCTGATATCCATTTTTTTGCTCCTCCAAGTTTATATTCGAGCAAACCAAGTTTATTAATTGTGGGTTTGTTTTTTCTAATAGATGCTGTAGCAAGACAAACCTGAGTTAGTTCTTCGATACCTAATGCATCTTTCAATTTACTATTTTGTTCTCTTTCTTCGTTTGATAATGCCGAATCTGACAGATCAAGTTTTAGCAAAACAACATTATTATCTGACCAGTCTGCAAAATCAGTAGTTGCAAAAACCTCATTTTGTATTTTCTGAGAAATACCAGATGAAGTAAACAATATCAATAAAGGTTTTCTTTGTTCGTCACTGGATATAATAGCTTCGTTCATATTTGTTTTCCAGACTAAACTCTGAGAATGCAGAAAAAATGAACCTAAAAAAAATAGTAGAGTAAGTAGTTTTTGTTTCATGTTAGTTTAGTTTTTATTGTATTTATTTGACTAATTTAACACAAATAATACAAAAAATAAACACAAAACAACATTTTGCAAATTAAAAAATAACAAAAATAAATATTAAGCAACAAAATCGCAACAAATCGAATAAATAAGAAAAAAATTGCACTATAAATATTAAAGTATTGATTAGCAACAGAAAACCATAAATAAAAAAATCCCTTATTGTTACAGAACAATAAGGGATATGAATTTAAAGACATTTACTAAATTATTATGGATTCAAGATCAAATTGGCATCATTTATCCAGCCTTTTGCTCCTCCCGGTTTATAAGGAACAAGACCCAGATTATTAAAAGTTGTTTTTCCTTTTCTAACAGATGCCATTAAAAGACACGCCTGTGGCAATTCATCGATACCTAATGCATTTTTTAATTTTACATTTTGATCTTTTACAGTCTCAGATACATTGGCGTCAGACAAGTCAAGTTTAACTAAAATAACATTATCACGCGACCAAACCACAAAATCCGGTGTTCCAAAAATTTCGCTTTGAAATTTCTGCGAAACACCCGCCGCAGTAAAATAAATTAACAAAGGTCGTTTTTGTGTATCACTTGCAATGATAGCGTCATTCATATCGGTCTTCCAAACTTGTGAATGCAGAAAAAACGAACCTAAAAAAAATAGTAAAATAAGTAGTTTTTGGGTCATATTAAATTGGTTTTAAGTAGGTTTACGCGACTAAATTAACATAATATCTGAACCAAACAAATGATATTAGAACAAAAAATAGAGAAAAAATAACTAAAACAATAATTCATTAAAAAAATCTCAATTTTTTAGCAAAATGAAAAAAAATAGTGGCTTAAAAAACAAAATCACAATTACAAATATTGATTGATACATAAAAAAATCCCTTTTCACCCGTAAAGCGAAAAGGGAACCTACAAATTAAACTAAGAAACTACTTAATTTAAATTTAATTTTATTCACTAGGATGCAAAATTGAATTTGATTCTGCGATCCATACTTTTGCACCACCTGGCTTATAGGCGATTTTTCCTAAAGCACTAAATGTTGTTTTATTTTTTCTAATTGAAGCACTTGCAAAGCATACTTCTGGTAAATCCTGAACACCAAATGCATTTTTTAATTTTACATTCTGTTCTTTATCACTATCATCTGCTGTGTTATCAGATAAATCTAATTTTACAAGGACAACGTTATCACGTGACCATACCGCAAAATCCGGCGTTTTAAAAACTTCGTTCTGAAGATTGTCCGGTACACCTGAGGCAGTGAATAAAATCAACATTGGTTTTCCTAGTTCATTACTTATTGCAATAGCATCAGTCATGTTTGTTCTCCAAACTAGATTTTGCGAATGCAGAAAATATGAACCTAAAAAAAATAGTAGGATAAGTAATTTTTTAGTCATAGTATAATGTTTTTGGTTAGTATAGCATGACGAAATTAACATATTATTTTAATTTTCCAATTTTTATTAATACAAAAAATACATTATGTGTTTTTTTTATTGCAAAAAAATATCAAAGTCCTAAAAACACAAAAACAAATGAATAACTTTTCTTACTAAACAAAAAAAACTCCTTACAATATGTAAGGAGTTTTTATAAAACTGTATAGATTTTTTATTCGCTTATGATTTTTTTGGATGAACAATTCCTTCAGCAACTGTTAACCAGGCAGATGGACCACCGGCAACATAACCTGTTTGACCAAGACCTTTAAAATTAACTTTTCCATCCTTTGACTCAGCACTTGTAAAAAACACCGTAGGGAATCCCTGAATGCCAAATGCCTGCTGTAACTCGTTATTCTGATTTTTAAGCTCAGGTGTCTGAGGTGTTCTTCTAGGATAATCTAATTCAACTAAAATAACATTATCCTTAGCCCATTTAGTAAATTCAGGTGTTTTTAAAACTTCATTTTGCAAACGAATGCACCAACCACACCAATCACTTCCGGTAAAAAACATTAACATTGGTTTTTGCTCTTTATTACTTACGGTAATTGCCTCTCTTACATCAGTATACCATTTTAGTTCTTGAGCTTGTGTTGCAAATGCCCCAACTAAAAACAATGTTATTAAAAATATTTTTTTCATTTTTATTTTATTTTCGACAAATTTAAACAAAAAAAGAATCGCTCAATACGGTCTATTTTACTTCTTGCATTAATTTTTTAATAATTGGCGAAATTGCAATTAAAATAACTCCTGCAACAAGCGAATAAATTGCCAATTGATAATATCCTTCTGTATACGATTGTAACTTAGACAATAAAGTATCTCCTGTATTTGATCTTGAAATTTCAGCTCCTAACTTTCCTGCAAATAATTGTCCAAATGCACTGGCCAGAAACCACAATCCCATCATCATACCAAACAATCTTTTTGGAGATAATTTAGTAATAATCGACATCCCGATTGGTCCTAAACAAAGCTCCCCGATTGTTGTTACCAGATAAGCAAAAGTAAACACGTTTAAAGATGCAATACCTTCTGAATTTGCAAAAAACTTTGTTAGATAAAAAATATAAAACGAAGCTCCAAGAAATAAAAATCCAATTCCGAACTTAATCAATGTATTGGGCTCAATTCTTCTTTTTCCAAGCCAAAGCCACAATAAACCAATAATAGGACTTAAAACCACCACAAAAAAGGTGTTCGAACTATTGTTTACTACATTAGGATCTATTGTAAAAAATAATAATTTATCACTAAGGTTGTCCTTTGCAAAAAGCGACAACGAACCTCCACTCTGCTCATAAATAGCATTAAAAAGCAAATAAAAGAATACAAATAAAAAGGCTGCAAAAAGCTTTTTCTGCAACTTTATATCCCCAAGTTTAATCAGTTCATACGTAAAATACAAAACAGCAACTACCCCAATTGTATACATGAAATAATCCGTGTAATCTGTATTCTTAACCATTATAAAAATGAATGGTAAACTTAATATCGAAATAGTATATACTGCAATTTCACGGATTCTTCTTTTAGCAGGTTCTAAATCCAATAACGGAGAATCCCCAATTGGTCCAAGATATTTTTTAGTAAATAAAAAGGTAACCAAACCTAAAAACATTACTACCGCTGCGGATAAAAAGCACAATTGCCAAGAGTAATATTTCCCTAAATAAATACACAAAGCACCTCCTAAAAGACCTCCTACATTTATTCCGGCGTAAAACATTCCGTAACCTGCATCTCTTCTACCGTCGTCTTCATGATACAATTCTCCTACCATCGAAGAAACATTAGGTTTAAAAAAACCTGTTCCGATAATCGAGAAAGCAATACCGTAATAAAACATGGTCTGCGGAGAAAAGGCAATCAAAAGATTGCCCAGAATCATAACGATTCCTCCAAAGAATAATGACTTTTTGAACCCTAAAACCTTATCAGCAAAAATACCGCCAATAAAAGTAAAGGCATATACAAAAGCCTGAATAGCTCCGTATTGCAAATTGGCATGTTCATCTTTTAATAAAAGCTGATCTACCATAAAAAAGGTAAGAACACCACGCATTCCGTAAAAACAGAAACGTTCCCACATTTCAACAAAAAACAAATACCACAATTGTTTTGGATAATTGCCCTTAAAATTCTGAATTTCTTCTAATGTTATTGTTTTCTCCATTTTATCTAACGCCATGCATCATTTTTTTCAAGAACGGAGTCAAAGCGAATAATACTATCGCAGCAATACCTGTAAGCACAACAAATACCATAAAAAACTCATATAAGTTATGAATTTCGAATCCTGCAAAAAAGTGGTTATGAGCGCTAATTTGATGTTTTTCTAAAAGAGATAATTGTTCTGTAGTTGGCACTACTTTGTTATCTAAAACTGCCTGAAGATCGATACCTAATTCTTTTGCTTTTGCAAATTTATCTCCTGTTGCCGGTAAAATAGATCCTAATGTTCCTCCTAAGGCATAACCGGACGCATTAGACAAGAAAAATACTCCGTATAATAAAGAAGCAAAACGTTTTGGAGACAATTTACCTACCAATGATAAACCAATTGGCGATAAACATAACTCAGCACAAGTATTTAAGAAATACAATAAGATAAGCCATTTTACCAATAACAATCCTGATGTCCCAATATAAGAAACCTGAGTTGCGATCATAAAGAAACTAATAGAAATCACCACTAATCCTACAGCAAGTTTTACTGGAGATATTGGTTCTTTGTCTTTTGCTCTTAAAGTATCCCAAAGTATACTAAAAGGCACTGCTAATATAACTACAAACAATCCGTTGAAAATCTGAACCATTGACGGAGGCATTTGCCAGCCAAAGAAATTCCTGTCTGTTTGATTGTCTGCAATAAAAGTTAATGATGAACCAGCTTGTTCAAAAGCCGCCCAAAAGAAAATAATAAAGAACGAAACAATATAAATAACTATAATTCTGTCTCTTTCAATTTTTGTTAATGAAGTATCAGAAATAATTAATCCTGCCAATGATATACCACTTGAGTAAATTAGTGTATAAATCAAGTTTTGACCTACAACATAATGAAAAAAGAATCCTAGTGCAATAAATGCAATTCCGGCAATTGTCAAAGCTTTATTAGAAAAATTAGCTTTTTGCGCTTCTCCTTCTTCAAAATCAGAAGCATCGTTTTTAGAAGGCAAACCTCCTAATGGTTTTCCTTCAGGAGAAACTACATATTTATTTTTCAAAAAGTAAAAAAGAATAGTTCCTAAAAGCATTGCAACAGAAGCTGCCATGAATCCCCATCTAAAAGCATGAATATCTCTAATTCCTCCGGCATCTTTTACATCTCCTAACAAAGGACAAATAGACTGACCTAAGAAAGCTCCAATATTAATTCCCATATAGAAAATAGTAAAAGCACTATCTAATTTTGTTTTTTCCTGTTTAGGATATAAACTCCCAACCATACTTGAAATATTTGGCTTGAAGAATCCGTTACCAAAAACGATAACTCCTAATGCAGAATACATAACAATTTTTGCCAAAGGTAAATTAGCTTCAAAAATACTTCCGCTCGTAAAAAGCAACATTTGGCCTATTGCCATCAATAAACCACCTAATATAATACAGTTCCTGTTCCCTAAAAAACGATCGGCAACAAAACCTCCCAACATTGGTGTTAAGTAACAAAGTCCAAGGAAACCTCCATAAATTAAAGACGCTTCTTCTTCTTTCATCAATAATGAATTCACAAGAAATAAAGTTAATAAAGCTCGCATTCCATAAAAATTGAATCTCTCCCACATCTCCGTTCCAAACAATACCCAAAGTCCTTTTGGATGCGCCGTTTTTACTTGAGTTTCTCCCATATTATTCATTATTTGTTAAAGGTTAAAAATTTTAGATTATAAATTTTCTTTGATAAAGTTAGTCATTTTATTATAAAGCTGAATTCTCGTCTGACCGCCATAAATACCATGATCTTTGTCCGGATATATCTGAGAATCAAATTGTTTATTAGCCTGAATCAACGCTTCCATCATTTGCATAGAATTCTGCACATGAACGTTGTCATCACCAGATCCGTGAATCAATAAAAACTTACCTTTTAATTTATCAACGTGATTTATTGGAGAGTTTTGATCATATCCGCTTGCATTTTCCTGTGGAGTCTGCATGTATCTTTCTGTATAAACACTGTCATAAAAACGCCAGTTTGTTACCGGAGCAACAGCAATTGCCATTTTAAACACATCGTTTCCTTGAAAAATACAGTTTGAAGCCATAAAACCACCATAACTCCATCCCCAGATTCCAATTCTTGATGCATCAACATAAGGATAAGCACCTATTACTTTTGCAGCATCGATTTGATCTTCTACTTCGTATTTTCCTAATTGTTTTTGTGTTACCTTCTTGAAATCAGCACCTTTATAACCTGTTCCTCTACCATCTACACAAGCCACAATATAACCTTGCTGCGTAAGCATCATAAACCAATACTCATTAGAACTTCCCCATTGATTTACAACTTGTTGAGATCCAGGACCTGAATATTGAATCATAAAAACAGGATATTTTTTAGAAGCATCAAAATCTTTTGGCTTCATAATCCATGCATTTAGCTCGTTTCCTTTAGCTGTTTTTAAAACAAAAAATTCTTTGGTTGGCAAATTATACCCTTTCAATTTCTCCGCAAGTGCCTGATTGTTTTCTATAACCTGAATTTCTTTTCCAGTTTTAGCTTCGTTTAAACTGTAAGTTACAGGTTGAGAAGCATTCGAAGAAGTATTTATAAAATACTGAAAATTAGGACTAAAAGTAGCTGCGTTTGCCCCAGTATTTTTAGATAAACGAACTTTGTTTTTTCCGTCTAATCCTATGCGGTAAATATCTCTGTTGATAGAACCATTTTCTACAGACTGGTAAAAAATAGTTTTGTTTTTTTCGTCGAAACCGTAATATGAAGTTACTTCCCAGTTTCCTTTTGTAACCTGATTTTTAAGCTTTCCTGTTTTATCATAAAGATAGATATGATTAAAACCGTCTTTTTCGCTTGTCCAGATAAAACTATTATCTTTTAAGAATGTTAAGTTATCAGTAACATCAACATATGCTTTATCTTTTTCGTTCAAAACTACTTTTGCAGTTGCTGTAGTTCCGTCAACAAATACCAAATCAAGATTATCCTGATGGCGGTTTAAAACCTGAGCAGATAATATATTATTGTCATTTGTCCACTGTAATCTTGCAATATAGAAATCATTATAATTGGCTAAATCAACTTTTTTAGTAGTATTTCCCGCTGCATCATATACATGTAACGAAACTTCTGAGTTTTTTTCTCCTGCTTTCGGATATTTGAATGTTTCAATAGTTGGATACAAGTCTTTTTTGAAAATTGACATTGAGTATTCAGGAACCTTACTTTCGTCAAAACGAATATAAGCAAGCTTCTTACTGTCTTTGCTCCAATCAAAAGCCCTTACAAAAGCAAATTCTTCTTCATAAACCCAATCCGTAATACCATTAATAATGGCATTCTTTTTTCCATCAGTTGTAACTGCTGTTGATTTTTTTGAAGCTACATCATATACATAAAGATTGTTTTCTCTGGCATACGCAATTTTAGTCCCGTCAGGAGAGAAAGTAGGCTCCTGAATCTGAAAATCAAAAAGTTTAGTTAATGATTTAGATGCTATATCATATAAAAAGTAATCTGCCGTAAAGGAGTGGCGAAAAATTTTATTAGTATTACAAGCAATTAGTATCTTTTTTTCAGAGGCATCAAAAGTATAACTATCAATTCCCTCAGCAAGTGCTGCATGATTTTTAGTGTCAATTAAGTTCGATACTTTTTTTAGTGTTGCAAAATCATATAAGTCAATCTGCATACTTCTACTTGCCTGATCTACATTTAAAACAGTATATTGATCTGTATTCTTTAAAGATTGCAATTCGTCCATGCCTTTTGCCCGAAATACCCCACCATAAATATCTTCGATAGTAATTTTTTGTTGACCAAAAACAGTAGCAACTAAAAATAAAAGTATTACAGTAATTTTACTTGTATTCATTAGAATTATTTTAAATATAAAAAAGAGCCCAATTTTAGTAAAAAAAATGAACATAATACACATTTCAACTGTTAAATGTTAAAAAAAATAACGTTTGCGTACTTTTCAAATTTCAAATACTTTGCAAACAAAACTCTTAAAATGGTATCTTTGCCGCGACATTATTATTTAAAATACTGAGAATGAACAACGCTGTTGCCGGATTTTCTAAATTATCCAAAAAAGAAAAAATAGACTGGATTGCCAATACTTATTTTTCAAACCCTGAAGAAGCGCTGAATATTATAAGAAATTACTGGAATTCAGACGAAAAGCTTCAACAATTGCATGATGAATTCATTGAAAACACCATTACAAACCTATATATACCACTTGGAGTAGCTCCTAACTTCTTAATCAACGGAAAATACAAAACGATTCCAATGGCTATTGAAGAAAGTTCAGTGGTTGCAGCCGCATCAAAAGCAGCAAAATACTGGTCAATCAGAGGCGGTTTTAAAGCAACCGTAATCGATACTGAAAAGATTGGTCAGGTACACTTTATTTACAGCGGCGATGCAGAAAAACTTCAATCGTTTTTTGATCAGATAAAACCTAATTTTTTCTCTGAGACACAAAGCATTACAAAAAATATGCAACAACGTGGTGGAGGAATTTTAGACATTAAACTAAAAGACAAACGCAGTTTATTGGAGAATTATTTTCAGCTTCATGCAACTTTTGAAACAAAAGACAGCATGGGCGCCAATTTTATCAACTCGTGTTTAGAACAATTTGCAACCACTTTGAAAGATGAATTTCAGAATTCAGATTTATTTTCTGAAGATGAATCCCTAAAGGTTGTTATGAGTATTTTATCTAATTATGTTCCGCATTGTGTTGTAAGAGCCGAAGTTTCGTGCCCTATCGAAGATCTGAAAGAAAAACATATCGATAATCCGCAAGAATTTGCTGAGCGTTTTTTACAAGCAGTTCAAATTGCCGAAGTTGAACCTTTTAGAGCCGTAACCCATAATAAAGGAATCATGAATGGTGTTGACGCCGTAATTCTTGCCACCGGAAATGATTTTAGAGCTGTTGAAGCCGGCGTTCACGCTTATGCTTCCAGAAATGGCCAATATGCAAGTTTATCCCATGCTAAAATAGAAAACGGGATTTTTACTTTCTGGCTTGAAATTCCGTTGGCTTTAGGAACTGTTGGCGGATTAACCTCTTTACATCCTTTAGTAAAATTATGTTTTGATATTCTTGAAAAACCTTCTGCGCAAGAATTAATGCAAATTGTTGCTGTTGCAGGTTTGGCACAAAATTTCGCCGCTTTACGTTCCTTAACTACAACCGGAATCCAGGAAGGCCATATGAAAATGCACCTAAATAATATCATCAACCAATTTGAGGCCAGCGAAGAAGAACGCCGTTTAATAAAAACCCATTTCAAGAAAAATGCGGTATCACATAGTGCCGTTGTAGAATTTATTGAAAATTTAAGAAGATAATTTAGTCAGAATCAGAAGCTATTCCCGCTATTCGTTGCAATCTTTTATGCCCCCCGAAGCTTCGGGACTGTACAAAAGGATTTCCACTACTATCGGGGCTAAAAAACCAAGAATGAAAACAACTTTTTACAGTAACGGAAAACTCTTAATTACAGGCGAATATTTAGTATTAGATGGCGCAAAAGCGTTTGCATTACCTACAAAATTTGGACAGAATTTAATTGTAGAAAATGGCTCAAATCAAGAAATTCAATGGAAAAGCTACAATTTTGATGAACAACTATGGTACGAAGACACCATTTCATTTTCAGAAATCATTACTAATGCAGCTACTGAGATTGAAACTGTAAAAACAACTTTAATCAATATTCTTCACGAAGCTTACCTTTTAAATCCCGATTTTATTACTAATTCTCAAGGATACAAAATCATCACACAACTAACATTCCCTAAAAATTGGGGATTAGGCACATCATCGACTTTGTTAAACAACATTGCACAATGGACCCAAATTGACGCTTTTACACTGCTTAAAAACAGCTTTGGAGGAAGTGGTTATGATATTGCCTGCGCACAAAATAACACTCCCATTATTTACAGTCTTGACGAAAATTCGTCAGTAGTAGAACCGGTTACTTTTAATCCGGACTTTACGCAGCACATTTACTTTGTTTACCTTAATAAAAAACAAAATAGCAAAGCAGCTATTAGCGCATATTATAATAACAAAAACCAGAATCTCGCCCATAATATTATTGACAACGATAAAATTACCGAAGCGATCTTACAAGCAAAAACCCTTAAAGAATTTGCCCATAATGTCGAAAAGCATGAAATTCATTTAAGCAATATTTTAGAAATTCGCACGATTAAAGAAATCGCTTTCCCTGATTTTAATGGTGTAGTCAAAAGTCTGGGTGCCTGGGGCGGTGATTTTGTTATGGCAATTTCAAAAGAAAATCCGCAAACCTATTTTAAATCAAAAGGATATGAAACAATTCTTTCCTATGATGAGATGATTTTACAGAAATAATTATTCGTTTTTGCGATAAGACCTAAAACAAAAAAAGTAAACTAAATAGTTTACTTTTTTTATACTTATGATGTTTTTTCAAGATGGCGAACTTTCTGAGTTTCTAACTCATTAGACTCAATTAATGTGTTATGTAAACGTTCTGCCATTTTTTCTATACTATTTGTAATAGAATCATAGACCACTTCCATTCTGCGGTGTTTCTCTTCTTTAACGGCTCGCAAAACATCTTCTACAAAAATCTTATCGTATTTTTCAGCAACAGAATCACGGGTATTTGTAAGTCTGATCACATAATCGTTACTTAATATAGTAACCTTAAAATGCTGCTCCTCGTTACTTAAATAGTATTTGCCGCCCAATTCATCAACATTGATGTCAGTACTGCCAACTTTTAAAAGCTCCGTAATTATTCCGTAAATATGATTTTCTATTTTGGAATATACCCGAGGTTTTCTTTTGAACAAATTAAACTTATAAAACATTCAGCATCTGATTATTAAAGTCGTTTCTTTTCATTAATATTTTTATTCCTTACCTAACACTTACGTAAAAAATTTTACGTTATTAGAATTAAAATTCGGACAAATTAACTGTAATAATTTGAATATCACAAATATTTTAAATTATATTTCCATTATTCCCATGTAGTTAAATAAATAGATAAAACATTTACTACAAAACAGTTACAAATTATATTTAACAAAAAACCCGAAACATTCAAAGGAATGTTTCGGGTTTTATATTTAAACCTTAATTACTAAAAAACTAGTAATTAAATTGTAGTCTGTTATCTTCAATTTTAGCATTGTTTTTCAAAGCTGGTAAAATTCTGCTTGCGTCAGATGCGCTTTGAGCTTTTACTTTAGCAACATATTCAGCATGATTAGCAATTGCAGGCGCTTTTACAGTACTAATGTTTTTTACCACATAAACTCCTGTATTTCCTTCAATTGGAGCAGATACTTTATTTGCAGCTAATGCAAATGCATTACCAACAACTTTAGGCTCTTGTCCAACTCCTCCAGGTAAAACCGGATTATCCATAGTTACATTTGCTGCTTGTTGAACTGCAACACCAGCACTTTTAGCTACAGCTTCGATAGTAGAACCTGTCATTTTAGCTTTAAGCATTTCAGCTTTTTTCTTGTTTTTCAAGATTGACTCAACATAAGGTCTCGCCAATGTTACAGATACTAAACCAGATTTGTTTTCGCTTTTGTATTGTGCAATTACGTGACCAATATTAGCGATTTCAAAACGTTTTACATCACCTGTATTAGTTTCTTTATCATAAGCCCATCTAATAATGTTACGTTGGTTTCCTAAAGGACCAAACGCTTCATCCATAGCTTTTGCAGTTACAGGAGGAGCAACTTTTAAGCCTAACTCTTTTGCTGTAGCATTAAAATCTTTATCAGCAGCATCCATTTCGAATTTAGTTGCCAATGTAAATACTTTATCAGAAGTAGCTTCAGAAGGCTCAATTTTTTGAGCAATTGTAGCTAAACGAATTCCGTCTTGTTTATCTGTAATTTTGATGATGTGAAATCCAAAAGGAGTTTCAACTAAACCAACTTTTCCAATTCCGTTGTTGAATACAAAATCATTGAATGGTTTTACCATTTGGTTTGGTCCAAAATATCCTAAATCACCACCTTGTTGTGCAGATGAATCATCAGAGCTCGTAAAAGCCAACATCATGAAACTGTCCGGATTTGCCTGAACCTGAGCAAGAATTTCTTCTGCCTTAGCTTTAGCCTCTTCTTTAGTTCTTTTTTCTTTTTGGTTTGGAGTTTGAGATCCTTCATAACCAATTAAAATATGACTTGCTTTTGCATTAACACCAGCTTTAAATCCTAAAGATTTAGAGATAGCATAATATTTTCCGTAAACATATGGTCCGTAAATTGCTCCCGCAGGCAAGCTGAATAATTTATCAGCATCTACAGCTGGTAAAGCATTTTTAGGTACATAAGTAGAATCGTAAGGAACATCAGAATTTGAGTTTACAAATTCAGCAATGTTAGTTGCGTTTCTAAAACCTGGCAAAGTATCGTTTTTACCTGTTTTAGCATTGTACTCTACTCTTCCGTTTAATAATGCAGTGATTTTAGCTTTGATTTCAGCTTCGTCTTCTTTTGAAGCTTTATCTTCTACTAAAACATATTGAATTTCACGAGTAGCATCTGCTTTGAATTTTTTCTCGTTTTTCTTCATGTAATCTACAATTTCCGAATCAGAAATTTTTACTTCGCTATCTTTTATAGAAGAATATAAAGCTGCAGCATAAGCAAAGTTTACTTTGTTAGCTTCCATTTCATATTTTAATTTCCCTTCACTAGCTGTAGTATAAAGACCTGCTTTTACTAATGTATTGTAGATTTGAAATTTTGCGTTTAACTCAGCATCTTTTTCTTTTTCAGAAATATATTGCGCTGCTTCAGGATTAGCTTTAAAGTATTCTTTAAACTTTACAACATCAAAAGCACCAGCTGCGTTCAAAAACATTGGGTTTTTACCAATATTTGGATCTGATTTTAAAACTTCAAGTAAGTGTTTTTCACCAACTCTTAATCCTAATTTATCAAATTCAGCTGATAATAATGCGATCGAAACCTCTTGATCCCAAACTCTGTTTGCAGCTTCAGTGGAAGTAATTCCTTGTCCACTTTTTTCAACATTACTAACTTTAACTCTAAAGTCTTCAAATGAAATATCTTTTCCATCGATGCTTCCTACATCTTTTGAACTTTGACCGAAACTTCCTCTGGTGAAAAGATCTTGTATTATAAATGCAAATAATGCAAGTGCAATAACTCCTATCAATAAAGCGGAACGCTGTCTAATTTTTGCTAAAACTGCCATTTTTATTATCGTTAATTTTATATTCAGTTTGCGAAAATACAATTATCTAGTTAATAACAATACAACTAGCGTTTTATTTTACACAATTTTTTTCATTAATTAAAAAAATCACTCTTTTATTGTCAATTTAACCAATTCAATTTTCTTATTTGTGGCTTCTTCAATTACAAAATAATAGCTGTCAATCACTATTTCTTCGCCCTTTTGAGGGATTTCTTTTGTAGAATTTACAATAAATCCTCCCAGGGTTCCGTAAGAATCTTCTTCAGGAATATTCAACTTATAAGTTTCATTTAAATACTCAACATCTAATCTGGTCGAGAACAAATACTTACCTTCACCTAATTCCTCTTCAATCAATTCCTCTTCTTCAGAATCGTGCTCATCTTCAATCTCTCCAAAAAGTTCTTCTACTATATCCTCAATGGTTATAATTCCTGAAGTTCCTCCATATTCATCTAAAACAACCGCAACATTCTTTCGTTTTTTAATCAATAAATTCAGAGCATCTTTTATCAGGATGGTTTCCGGAACAAACTCAACGGTCATCAAAACTGATTTTATTGTTTTAGGCTTTTTAAACAAATCAAACGAATGCACGTAACCCACAATATCATCAAGCGAGTTTTGGCTCACCACTATCTTAGAATAACCGGTTTCGACAAACAATTCCTTAAGATCTGTAATACTATCGAATAAATCTATATCTACAATCTCTGTACGCGGCGTCATGATATCACGCGCTTTTACGCCTGAAAACTCTAAGGCATTCTGAAAAATCTGAATTTCTGAATCTAATTCTTCATCATCTTCTACAGAGTTCATTTGCTCTGTGATATAATTACCCAGTTCAATTTTACTAAAATACAATTGTACCTGATCGCCTTCTGTTTTGAAAAATTTTCGCAAAACAAAATCCGAAATCCAGATAAAAAATGTCGAGATGTAATAAAACAATCTGTAAAACAGATAGGCCGGAATTGCAAAAAACTTAATCAGTGAATTGGCATAAATCTGAAAAAAAACTTTTGGAAAAAACTCCGCAGTTATCAAAACGATAAAAGTCGAAATTATGGTTTGAACCAATAAACTAGTGGCATCAGAAAAATGAAATCCAAAACTTCCAATGCATTTCAGGACTAAATCTCCCATGTAAAAACCATAAACTACCAATGCTACATTGTTACCAATAAGCATTGCAGCAATAAATTTTGAAGGATTCTCTGTAAGTTTAGTCAGGATTTGGGATAAAAAATTATCTTGTTTTTTCTCTATTTCAAGATAAATTTTATTCGAGGAAATAAAGGCTATTTCCATTCCTGAGAAAAAGGCTGATAGTATTAAACATAGTATTATAATACTAATTTCCATTTTTTACTGTTTTTTATAATGGTCGTCAAATTTCTTGGCGTATTTTCTCCTGAAGAAAAACATAAAAACGCTTACTCCTGCAACTATAAAGCTCAACCAAGGGTTTTCACCAGGTGAATTTAGCTTCGTAATACCATCATAAATGAAAGCAGCTGCAATTAATAAATAAAGATATTGTGTGTATTTTAAAATGCCCATAATTATATTTTTTCGTCTGATTCTATTTCACCGCTTACACGCTGTGAATTAATTACTTTAAAATCTTTACTAAAATCGATGCCCTGACCGTAAGAAACTCCTTTTGCATCTGTAAGTTTAAATTTTCTTTCGGTATAAAACCATTCATTTTTCTGATCAAAGTACAATTGTTCCGTTTCAAGCATTTGCCCGGTTTCTGACGTAATTTTTACTTTTCCCTGTAAATCTATTATCTGGGTTGGCTTATAAGAAACGGCATAATTTGACACAATAAAAGTACGCTTTTGTTTTTTATCATATAAAGTAACATCAATTCCTTTTGGAAATTCAGTAAAAGGAAAATCCAGATTAGAGTAATCTAACATTTTACGGCTTTTTAGAACCGCAGTTATAAGACCTGAATCTGTATATTTTATATTTACTGTATCTGCATCACTTCCGGGAACAAACTCTGAGAAGTTAATTTTTTGAACTTCTTTAAAATTACTTTCACATCCAAAAAACAGTGTCACAGCAAAAACTGTGACAACGGTTATAATATATCTTTTTGGTAAATTCATTTGCCAAATGTAGTAAATTGTAATGAGCTTAGAAAAACATAAAAGCGAACAATTAGTTGAATTTGCTTTTCACGAACCATCTGTCGTTAAAAGAGAAGCTCAAACTAAAGTTGACATAATTTTCCTGAACTAAATCTGCAGAAGTAGTACCTCTTTTTCCAAATTCTAACCCAACGTTAACATTAGAAAAAGAACCATTACCAAGCGGAATTCCAGCTCCTAAACTCATACCAACATCATTAATTGATTCGTTGTTAACAATCAAACCAAGTTTTTCATATTTAAGACCGGCTCTGTATGTAATTCTGCTAAGATAACTTGTAAACGATGCGTAATTAGGAATATAATATCCACCTACTGCATATTTTTGATATTTTTCATAGCTTATATTATCCGCAGCATTGTAATAATTGGCAAGTTGTCCGTTACCTTGAAACGCTAATGTTGTACCTACTAACCATTTTCTGGGTTGCCCAATACCGGCACCAAATGTTACTTTGTTTGGTATCTTCAATTTATCTTCATGCGGAGCTCCTTCATAAGGATCTGCATCACCATCTACAGAAATAACCCTTGTATTATTTGCCGTTAAATTACTTGCAAAACTATAATTCAAACTGGTAAACAAAGTCAATTTTTTATCAATTTTTGTTTGATACATGGTCCCGATATTAAAACCAACACCAGATACTTCAGACGCATTTGTTTCTGCAGTAGCATTTTGAACTCCAGTAACAAGCTCAACGCTTGTAGTTGTAATTTTACCAAAATTATATTGTGCATCAGCACCAATAGTCCAGTTTTTTTTAATTTTATATCCTAAACCAAAAAACACTCTGTTAATTCCACCTTTTCCCTGAAGTTGTGTACTTGTTGCTCCTTCTGTTCCTGTATTGTCGTTTTGAATTTTATACCCAACTGAACTTACGGGAATCAAACCAAATGCTGCTCCAAACTTTCCCATTGGGATTCCAACCGCTAAATAATCAAAAGTTGATCTTTGTGCTTTTTCAGATTTATCTGTAGTTTTTAATACGGAACTTGCAAAAGTACCTCCAACAGTAAAAGTAGTTTGTCCCAAACTGGCGTAACTGGACGGATTTTCAATATTCAAATGGATACTATCCTGCTCTACCGAAACCCCGGCCATAGACCTGTTTTCCAGAGTCCCTTTAAATCTGACATCACCAATCCCAAAGAAAGAATAAGGAGAAGCAGTACCCTGTTGAGCAAATGAAACGAACGAGATAAGCAAACAAGCGCTTACTATAATTTTTTTAATCATTGTCGATTTTTATATTGAAATGTTTGGTTCAAACTCTCTAATAGAAAATTTGAATTGGCAAATATGGTATTTTTTAATCGTTTAGCCAAAAAATCTGCATCTCCTCCCGTTAAAATTATTATAAAATTTGAAAAGTTTGCCCGATATTCATCGATAAAACCGTCAATCTCATAGACGAAGCCATTGACAACTCCGGAATGAATCGCTTGCGCTGTAGAGTTACCTATATATTGTTCCGGCAATTCGAAAGTGAGCAAAGGCAGTCTGGCCGTGTAATTGTGCAGGGCTTCATAACGCAATCGCAAGCCGGGAGAAATCGCCCCGCCCAGATAATTATCGTTTTCGTCGATGAAATCGTAGGTAATGCAAGTTCCTGCATCAATCACCAGTCTGTTTTGTTTAGGAAACTGCAAAGTTGCGCCAGCTGCCAAAACCATTCTGTCGATTCCTAAAGTTTTTGGGGTCGCATATTTATTTACAAAAGGAAAAACATCCTCGTGGGTCAAAAAATGGATCTGTAAATCATTTTCGAAAGCCAAAAAAGATTGCTTTTCTACATTTCCAACGGATGCCACAACCAAATCTGAGCAATTTTGAAATTTTTCTAAAATATTTTTGATTTTTTTTTCAAGTTCATCTTTCTCAAAAACAAAATTCTCCAGAACAGTATTTCCCTCAAAGACAGTAGCTTTAATTCGAGTATTACCAACATCGACAGTTAAAATCATGTTTACATTTTTATAAACGCGAAGATACGAATTCATTTTTTTTAAAAAATGTTTTGGATAAACGAAAAATGATTCTATCTTTGCACCCGCAATCAGCACGGTGCCTTAGCTCAGATGGTAGAGCAATGGACTGAAAATCCATGTGTCCCTGGTTCGATCCCTGGAGGCACCACCGTTAAAACCCGAATAGTAATATTCGGGTTTTTTGTTTTTTAATACTTTCTACAAATGCATTATCTATATATCCTTTATTCTGATTCATCTCAAAAATTCTACATTGGAGAATCTAATAATATTGAAGAAAGAATTTTAAAACATCAAAACCATTTCTATTCAAACTCATTTACAAAAATTGCTGAAGATTGGAAAATTGTTCTAGCATTTGAATGTAACGATAAGCAAGAGGCAATCTATTTGGAAAATTTTATTAAACGTATGAAAAGCAAACCTTTCAATACCAAAATAATTAATGATCCCTCTATTTTAAAAGATATCCTTTCTAAAAGAAAATTATAATTTGTCCCTTGTTCTCCCGAAGCCTCGGGACTGGAGGCACCACCGTTAAAACCCGAATAGTCCCGAAGCTTCGGGATTCGGGTTTTTTGTTTTTAAATCCTTTTTCAAAAATTCCAATCTAATTCCGATAAGTTTTACTGCTAGTTTGTCATTTCGAGGAACGAGAAATCACATCACATATTCACGGTTCGTTGCTCTCTGGATGTGATTTCTCGTTCCTCGAAATGACAAAAATGCATCAATTACAACTTTGTGAACTTTTCTTTTTTGTTACACGCAGATTTTGCAGATTGAGCAGATTTTCAACATATAGCGTAAAATCTTAGTGCTCTTTGCGGTAAAATTGTTATTATCTTGTGTCTTTTAATGCAATTAGTATTACTAAAAACTCAGATGCCAACAATTAAGCTATTTTTGTTAAAAAAGTATCAACTAAATAAAAAAATATCTTATATATTCGTAAAATGATACTTAATGATTTTATTTATTACTAAAAACACATAGCGTTTTATGAGCAAAACTTCTACAAAAGGCATTTGGAAAGTAATTTCGGCCTCATCAATGGGCACAATGATTGAGTGGTATGACTTTTATATTTTTGGAAGTTTAGCCGTTGTAATTTCAACAAAATTCTTTCCGAGTGATAATCCTACCGCGGCATTTTTATCGACTTTGGCCACTTTTGCAGCAGGTTTTGTAGTTCGGCCTTTTGGAGCATTATTCTTTGGAAGACTTGGTGATATCATTGGCCGTAAATATACTTTTATGGCTACTTTATTATTAATGGGCGGATCAACTTTTTTAATAGGCTGTATTCCCAGTTATGAAACCATTGGTTTTATGGCACCGTTATTAGTTTTAATTCTGCGTTTATTACAAGGTCTGGCTTTAGGCGGAGAATATGGCGGAGCAGCCACTTATGTTGCTGAACATGCTCCGGTGGGACAAAAAGGATATTGGACTTCCTGGATCCAAACCACAGCTACAGTTGGATTATTTATTTCGTTAATGGTTATTCTGGCGACCAAAAATGTCCTTTCTGCTCAAGATTTTGATTCCTGGGGATGGCGTGTTCCGTTTTGGGTTTCTATCGTAATGGTAGGGGTTTCATATTTGATTCGTAAAAACATGGATGAATCTCCTGTATTTGCAAAAGCTAAAAAAGAAGGAAAAACAAGCACAAACCCGCTAAAAGAAAGCTTTGGAAACAGGTATAACTTAAAATTTGTTTTACTGGCTTTATTTGGCGCTACAATGGGACAAGGTGTGGTTTGGTATACTGGACAATTTTATGCCATGAGCTTTATGAAAACCGTAATGAATATTGATTCATCTCAGGTCGATGGGTTGTTGGGAATTGCACTATTAATAGGCACTCCTTTTTTTATTGTTTTTGGATGGCTAAGTGACAAAGTGGGCAGAAAATATATTATGATGAGCGGAATGCTGCTGGCTATTATATTTTACAGACCAATCTACAAAATGATGTACAACACCACGGCCGTTACTTATAAAACCGAAATTGTAGAAAGAAGAAGTGAAAGTGTCGAAAAAACCAAAAATAATGACATAATAACCTTAATTTCAAAAACCTATACTGACGGAACTACGTATATCGAAAAGAAGACTGATTTTGCTAATAAAAAAGAATCTCAAAGTAGTGTTTCGATCACTATAAATTCAGCAGACGAATGGACATTAATATTTTTAGTCTTTATTCAGGTGTTATTTGTTACAATGGTTTATGGGCCTATCGCAGCTTTTCTGGTCGAAATGTTTCCGGCAAAAATCAGATATACTTCGATGTCGCTGCCATATCATGTTGGGAACGGTATTTTTGGAGGGTTACTTCCGGCTATATCAACGTATTTTGTAACTCATTCAAAAGAAGCCGGAAAACCTGACTTTTATCTTGACGGACTTTGGTATCCTATTATTATAGCTTCTGTTTGCTTTGTAATTGGAATGATTTATATCGATAATAAAAACAAAACTAATCACCTTTAATATACATAATTATGAATGCGATCAAACAAATTTTAGGTGTTTTATGGATTGTTCTTGCGGTTGCAGCGGCTTATTTTTGCGTATTTGAATTTGGTTTACCCAAACTTCTATCAGACAAACAAGACGATTTAGTCTTTGGAATCATCATTCTTTTTATCCTTACTCCGCTTATTGTTTTAGGACTGGGAACCTTTGGGTATTTTGCCGTAATTGGAGAATATAACAAAGAAAAAATGTAAAATAAAAGGGCTGCCTTTTTACAGACAGCCCCTTTACATTACTAACATAACCAATTTTTATTTTGTCTACGACAAAAGGGCTACCTGACAGTAGCCCTTATTTATTTACAGCTAGAAATTAATCTAATGTTATTGTTTTTGCAACGTTGTCAATTTTAAATACTCTTGATCCTGTAGGTCCGATATATTTAAAATTAGAATCTCCGTCACCAGCATTTACTAATTCTGAATCAATCGTGTAACCCAATCCTGAATAGTAAGTAAAGTTATGACTGTTGTCTCCACCCCAGTTACCACCGCTTGTGAAGTCATTTTTGATAAATTCTCTAAATCCTTCTCCGCTTTTAAGAACAAGAGTAACCTGATAGATGTTACTTTGACCAGCAACTAAAGGAAACTCAGTTTCTGCATCGCCATCCCAAGACCATCCTCCAGGTGTAGCTGCACCAACTAACCAGTGAGAACTAGCTAATGGTATGTGATAAGGTGTCGCTTTGATCGTAAAACTATTAGAGTATTGAGGAATCCCTGAAGCTCCTACAACAGATCTAACACGGATATCAACATTGTTTACTTCTTTCTCAACAAAACCACCGTTTACCAATGCAGAGTTTAATTCTCCTACTGTTACTTCTTGCGAAATAGCAGTTGTGCTCATTACAGTTACCGGGCTTGCAAAATTAGTTCCTGCTTTTGCAACCTGAATTGTGTAATTTATTATTGCCTGAGGTACGGTATAAGTTGCCTTATTCCAAGTAACAGTTGTAGCAACGTTTTTCTCTGTTTCTTTTGATAGTACAATACTAAAATCAGATTTTGGTGTTAATAATACCGGAGCAGTCGCTGCATCAATAACAGGTCTGTTCTCAACATCATCAGCATTACATGAAACCGCCAAAACACCAATAAATGCGATTAAAATTTTATATATATTTTTCATTTTAATGTTTTATAAAGTTAGTATCCAGGGTTTTGTTTCAAAGTTGGATTTGCCTGAATATTTCTTGCAGGAATAGGCATTAAATCTCTGAATGACTCTGTAGCGTTACCATTTACAGAACCACCTTTCCATTGCCAGATTTTAGACGAACCACTAAATTTTCCAAAACGAATCAAATCAGTTCTTCTGTGACATTCCCAGAATAACTCTCTTCCTCTTTCATCCAGGATAAAATCAAGAGTTAATTGAGGAAGTGTAATTGCCTGTGCATTTGCTCTTGCTCTAATTTGATTTACATACCCTAAAGCAGTTGTAAGGTTTCCGCTTGCAGCTCCTCTAAGAGTTGCTTCAGCATACATTAAATAAGCATCCGTTAATCTGAACATTGGGAAATCGATATCCGGGATATCATTTCTTTGCGCTGCAGAACCATCAGCATTTTTATTGATATATTTTGTTACAGCATAACCATCTGTAAAAGTCGAAACATTATTAATGTCTTTAGATTGTCCGTTTGTATAAAACGTACCTCTTTTATCTCCGGTTGCAGTTTCATCAGGAAAAAGATTTACAAACTCTCTACGAGTTCTAATCCCTTGCCATCCACCATCCATACCTCTTGATGCAGCATCCATGCTACCTCCAATAGAAGCGTGCATGATAAAACTCATACCTCCACCAGTTGCTCTAATTGCATTACCATCACCAACAATTGGGAAAATAACTTCAGATTGAGCACCATTTCTATTATTATCTGCAGAGAATAAATAACGGTAAGGAACATTTGCGAAAGTATATCCTGAACCCGTAATAATTTCATTACATAAAGTTGCAGCTTCATTGTTTTTATCTACACCTATATATACTTTAGCATTTAAATAAACTTGTGCCAATAAAAATTTAGCAGCAGTTTTATCAACTCTTCCATATTCATTTGCTTTTGACGCCACTAAACTATTATCTAAGTCTTTCAATTCAGATTCAACAAAAGCAAAAACTTCTGCTCTTGTTTTTTGTTCCGGATAAAAGAATCCAACAGGATCTTTTTCTGTTGTAATTGGCACATTTCCAAATAAATCCATTAAGTTGTAATAAGAGAAAGCTCTTAAAAAACGAGCTTCGGCTCTAAAGTTAGCGATATCAGCTTTTAAGTTTGCATCAACACCTCTTGCAGTTAATTTCTCCTCTGTAGTTTGTCTTAAAAATTCATTAGCAACACTAATATGGTAAAATGCTCTTGAGAAAGTTCCTTCAAGAAATTCATTTGCAGGAGACCATGTCTGAGCATTTAATGTTGGTAAAGTACCATCTGCCCATGCAATAATTGCTTCATCTGTAGTAAATTCCTGTGTTACAAAAAGTAATCTCAAGTAACTGCTAAAATCACCACCAAGTCCTGCAATATCAGGACTTTTTCCAGGTACAGCAGCATCACCATCACCATCATTACCACCCACATACAAACCTGCGTATAATTTAGCCAAAACTTCTTTATACGATTTAGGATCTTGAAAAAAGGTTTCTGATAAAAATTCATCATCATCCTTTGGCGTCACGTTTAAGTCGTCCGTACACGAAGTAAGCGTCATACTTAATCCTAAAACGAATAGGAAAAAATAAGATATATATTTAAATGATATTTTCATTTTGTTTGTTTTTAAATTTTTGATTTTCAGTCTACTATTAGAAATTCGCATTTACTCCAAACAAGAATGTTCTTGCTCTTGGATATACATTATTATCAATTCCGTTGAATTTCTCAGGATCTAAACCATTGTATTTTGTTAGAATGAAAACATTCTGAACACCAGCTGTAAATCTTAAAGTAGCAGCTTTTATGATTGTTTTATCTAAAGTATATCCAAGTGTAATGTTATCTAATTTGATAAAAGAAGCATCTTTTACAAAATAATCAGACAAGTAACGTGATGTACCATTATCTTCAAAAGTAAAACCAGTATTATAGTAATCTGAACTTACGTTAGACAAATCAGTTTGTCTTCTTAATCCAGCATCAGAATAACCTAAATTAGAACTTACGTTATCAAAAATTTTATTACCTACACTTGCTCTCCAGTTCATTGTAAAATCAAACTTTTTGTAGTTTAATGTAGAAAACAAACCAAAAGTATAATCAGGAGCCGCTTTTCCAGCTCTGTAACGATCTGCTGTATCAATTTTTCCATCTCCGTTTCTGTCTACATAAGCACCAGCAATTGGTTTTTTGTTTGCATCGTATAATTGCTCATACACAAAAAATGAATTTGGTGAATATCCTACTGAGTTGATAAGGATTTTATTTCCGTTTCCACCAGCGATATTATCTCCGGTTAAATAACCCTGAAAACCAGGAACCGTAATTCCTAACTCAGAAATATTCTGGTCGATATAAGTCGTATTAAAAGCTACATTCCAAGTCAAATTGTCGTTTTTAACAATATCAGAAGCAATACTAAATTCAACCCCTTTTGTTCTTACACTACCAATATTAAAGAAACCTTGATTTCTAAGATTCGCACCATCAGGAACTGCAATATCAGCTAATAAATCTGTAGATTTTTTATCAAAATAGTTAATAGATCCTGTAATTCTGTCGTTGAAGAATCCGTAATCGATACCCACGTTAGACTCTGTCAATTCTTCCCATTTAATATTTTCGTTATATCCTTCTGGTCTTGCAGTTGAATAAATAGTGTTACCAAAAATATATTGCGAATTAATTGTTCCAAGAGTTACCCTGCGTAAATAATCATATTGAGCCGAGATATCCTGTTGACCTGTAGTTCCGTAACCAACTCTTAATTTTAAATTTGAAATAGTCGAATTACCTTTTAAGAAAGCCTCTTCAGACAAATTCCAAGCAAAAGCGCCTCCTGCAAAATTCCCCCATCTGTTATCTTCAGAAAAACGAGAAGTTCCGTCTCTTCTATAATTTAAAGTCAATAGATATCTACTGTCATACCCTAAATTCAAACGTCCGAAGAAAGATTGTAAGTTAACATCCGGATCTGTAGCAACATCCTCATTAGGATTTGGCTGTCTTGTTTCTCCAGATGAATATTTCTCTTTTTGAAACAATTGGTAGTTATAACCCGCAGTTGCATCAATTTTAATTTTTCCAATATCTTTAGTATAATTAAAATAAGCATTTAAGTTTTTATTTTGAAGCGCATCAGTATAGTTGCTGTAATTTCCTAAATTTACATAAGCCGGATCACTAAACGCTTTTGGCTGATATCCTAACGCACTTTGTGTACTTACTTCTGTATATCCGCTGCTGTCAAATCTATCGATACCAGCTTCTGCAACAACTCTTAAATCTTCAAAGAAATGAAGTTTATAATCTACTCTAACATTCCCCCATTTTCTGGTTGAAGTTGCTCTTCTGTTATCCTGATTTAATCTTGCTACAGGATTTCTTGCCGGTAATAAAGGTAAGTTTCCAGTTGGCTCTAACCATTCAAAGTATCCTCCATAACGAGAACCTGCCTGATAAACTGGTTGTGTAGGATCAAATCCAATAGCACTTCCAATAACTCCACCTTCATCCTGAAATTGATTTTTACCAAAAGATAAATTTCCACTAATATCAATTTTTAAGTGATTATCAAAAAGAACCGGATTTAACGATATCGATGTCGTAGTTCTTTCAAAAGAAGTGTTTCTTAAGATTCCTGGATTATCAACATTTCCAACAGATAAACGTACAGGCAATTTGTTGAACAAAGAACCGCTTACAGATATATTATTGTTAGTTGTCAAGGCTGTATGAAAAATTTCATCTTGCCAGTTTGTATTTGCATTACCCAACAAAGCTTGTTGAGCTGGTGAACCTTTAGTCTTTACCAATTCTCTGTATTGATCTGCGCTCATTACATCTACTGTATTCGCTACTGTATTGATACCAACCTGAGAGCTGAAGTTAACTTTTACACCACCTTTACTTCCTTTTTTAGTCGTAATAACGATTACACCATTTGCCGCTCTTGACCCGTAGATCGCTGCTGCAGATGCATCTTTAAGAACCGTAAATGACTCAATATCATTAGGATCAATTGTAGATAAAATACTTGTAGAACCACTTGGCACAGCATTACTCAACGGAAGTCCGTCTAATACAATTAATGGTTCATTTGAAGCATTTAAAGAAGATCCTCCACGAATCCTGATATCTGCTTTAGCTCCGGGAGCTCCTCCTCCAGTTACATTTACACCAGAAATACGACCACTGATTAAAGTCTCAGGAGTTACGTTGATCCCTTTATTAAAATCTTTCGCAGCAATTTGAGACACAGAACCTGTAGCATCTTTTTTCTTAACAGTACCGTAACCTACTTGTACCACAACTTCTTTAAGTTGATTTGTATCTTCTTCTAAAGAAACGCTTAATGTTTGTTGACCATTAAAAGTTACAGTTGACGTTTTGTATCCAATAAATGAAACCAAAATTTTGTCTCCATTTTTTAAATTAGATAACTGAAATTTACCGTCAAAATCTGTTGATGTTCCGCCCGGAGCACCTTGTACACTTACGTTTACTCCCGGGATTGGTTGTCCCGTTGCCTGGTCGGCAACTGTTCCTTTTAAAGTACTTTGAGCTAGTACAGTAAACGGCAACAGTAAGAATAAAAATAACAACTTTTTATAAATTGTTTTCATACTTTTTGTTTAAATTAGTTTGAGTTTTTGATTGTTAGTTAAGTTTTTAATTTTACTTCGAATTTCAAAATTAGGAATTTATTAACACGGCCAACCAGTTACAATTTATATTGGATTACGAAAACGTGATAGTGTTGAAAACTTTCTATATTTTGTAATCTTTTCAGTCAAAAAATGACAAATCAAAAAATAAAAGATACCTTTATTAATAATTAGATTTTTTTCAATAATAACTATGAAACGCAAAATAACCTTAAAACAGATTGCGAAGGAACTTGACGTGTCTATTTCAACTGTCTCAAAATCACTTAGAAACAGTCTTGAAATAGGAGAAGAAACCCGCCTAAAAGTCCAAGCTTTTGCAAAGTTTTACAACTATAAACCTAACAATATTGCTCTTAGTTTAAAAAATCGAAAAACCAAAAGTATTGGTATTATTATTCCGGAAATTGTACATTATTTTTTCTCTACGGTAATCAACGGAATTGAACAGGTTGCAAACGAAAATGGCTACAGTGTTGTCATATGCTTGTCTGATGATTCATTCGATAAAGAAGTCCTGAATATGGAGATGTTAGCCAATGGAAGTATCGATGGTTTCATCATGTCACTTTCTAAAGAAACTCAGTACAAAGGTGATTTCCACCATATTACCGAAGTTATCAATCAAGGAATGCCAGTTGTGATGTTCGACCGAGTTACTAATGATATCCTTTGCGACAAAGTTATTATTGATGATAAAGCTGCCGCTTATGAAGCTGTTCAGAGTTTGATTGATAATGGCCGAAAAAAGATTGCCCTTGTAACCACCGTTGATTATGTAAGTGTTGGAAAATTAAGAACAGACGGTTACGAAAAAGCGCTTCTTGACAACGGATTACCATTTAATGAAGATTTAATCATAAAAATTGAAGACGTAGATACTTGTGAAATCACCATAAGCCAGCTTTTACACGACAGGGCTTTTGATGCTGTTTTTGCTGTAAATGAGCTTTTTGCAGTAACCATTATCAAAACAGCAAGCAAAATGGGACTTAAAGTTCCGGAAGATCTTGCCGTAATTGCTTTTACTGACGGAATCATCTCTAAATACTCAACGCCAAGTATTACAACTGTAAGCCAGAGTGGTGAAAAAATGGGAAATAAAGCCGCTAAAATGCTGATCGAAAGACTCGAAGCAGAACATAATGACGACGAAGAAGAAAACGAAAATTATACTACGGAAGTTATCGAAACACACCTTATAAAAAGAGAATCTACTGACTAATTTTCTTAAAATCAAATACATTCTAAAGCCATAAATAATATTTGTGGCTTTTTTGTTAGCATATATCTAAAAATAATTTATACTTTTACCGCCGTCAAAGCTTTTACTTTTACTTCGAAAAAAACAGTAAGTTTTGATAAGCAAAGCGCTTATCGTCTAATTAATTCTTTAATTACGATAATGGAAAAGCGTAAATTAAGTTTCTGGGAAATTTGGAACATGAGTTTCGGTTTCTTGGGAATACAAATGGGGTTTGCACTTCAGAATGCAAATGCCAGCAGAATTCTTCAAATTTTTGGTGCCGACGTACATGAACTTTCATGGTTCTGGATTATTGCTCCCCTTATGGGATTAATAGTACAACCTGTTATTGGTCATTACAGTGATAAAACCTGGGGAAGATTTGGCAGACGAAAACCATTTTTTCTTGTTGGCGCTATTTTAGCTTCAGTTGGATTAATTTTAATGCCACAAGCTAATATTTTCATTTCAGTATTACCTGCATTATGGGTTGGGGCCGGAATGTTAATGATTATGGATGCTTCTTTCAACATTGCCATGGAGCCATTTCGTGCTTTGGTTGGTGATAATTTAAGAACAGATCAGCGTACAGCAGGTTTCAGTATTCAAACTTCATTAATTGGTTTTGGCGCCGTGATTGGTTCCGCTTTGCCTTATGTTCTAACCAAGTATTTTCATGTTTCAAATAGTACGGTTCCCGGAAGTGTGCCTTTGAATTTGACACTTTCTTTTATCATTGGAGCTGCAGTTTTAATTGGTTCAATCTTAGTAACCCTTTTTACAACAAAAGAATATTCACCTGAAGAATTAGCCAATTTTGAAGATCCTCAAAGTGAAGTAGATGTTCCTTCTGAAGAAAAATCTAAACTTACAGACATTTTTACAGACTTTGCAAAAATGCCAACAACAATGCGTCAATTGAGTTGGGTACAATTTTTCTCTTGGTTTGGATTATTTGGAATGTGGGTTTTTACAACTCCAGCCATTGCGCATCATATTTACGGTTTGCCTTTAAGCGACACTTCAAGCCAGCAATATCAAGATGCCGGAGATTGGGTGGGAATTCTGTTTGGAGTTTACAATTTAGTTTCTGCTATTATCGCACTGTTTTTCTTACCCTATATCGCTAAAAAAATTGGCCGAAAATCAACTCACGCACTTTCATTAATCATTGGAGGAATTGGGTTAATCTCGATTTATTTCATGCCAAATGAAGACTGGGTTGTATTACCAATGATTTTAATTGGAGTTGCCTGGGCAAGTATTTTAGCAATGCCTTATGCCATTCTTGCAGGATCAATTGCTCCTAAAAAGATGGGGGTTTACATGGGTATTTTCAACTTTTTCGTTGTAATTCCTCAAATTGTAAATGCACTTATTGGAGGTCCAATTGTAAAATACCTTTATAATGGTGATGCTATTTACGCCTTAATTACCAGTGGAGTAAGCTTTTTAATCGCTGCTCTTTTAGTCTACAAAGTAAAAGATGTAGACGATACTATTCAAAAATAATAAAGAAGAATTTCTCATATAATGAACAAAAAAGCATTCATATTCGACCTTGATGGCGTAATTGTCGATACCGCTAGATACCACTTTTTAGCCTGGCAGAAAATCGCTCAATCATTAAATATAAATTTTACACACGAAAATAACGAGTTGCTTAAAGGGGTAAGTCGTGTACGTTCGTTAGATATAATTCTTGAATTAGGAAATGTTCAGGCTTCTCAGGAAGACAAAGACAAATGGTTAATTCAAAAAAATGAAGATTACTTATCTTATTTAGTTGACATGGATGAAAGTGAGATTCTTCCGGGAGTTTTTAAAACGCTTCAACTATTAAAAGAAAAAAATCAGGGAATTGCATTGGGTTCTGCCAGTAAAAATGCAAGACCAATCCTTGAAAAAACAGGAATTCTTTCGTATTTCGATGTTATTGTTGACGGAAATGACGTTACCAACGCAAAACCAGATCCGGAAGTTTTCCTGAAAGCGGCTCAATTATTACATATTGATCCAAAAAATGCAATAGTATTTGAAGATTCTGTTGCCGGAATTCAAGCGGCAAACATAGCAGAAATGGTAAGTGTAGGAATTGGTGAGGAAACAATTTTACATGAAGCTGATTATATTTTTAAAGATTTTACCGAAATCGACTCAAGTTTTATCGAGAAACTAATCGGTTAGTGAAGAATGTCGCAATGTGTCAATTTGATAATTAGATAATTCACGAAATCTTGAATTATCTAATTAAAGAAACCAATTTTAAAAATAAAATCATCAATTAAAAAGTAAAATAGTAAAACAACGAGTAATTAAGGATAGAACCAAATTAGAAATAACCCAAAACGAATAATTATCAAATTGGCACATTTTCTAATTGACACATTATCTAATTGCCCAATTATCTAATTTAAAAAAATGAATCAAGATTATATAAAACCAGACAATTGGTCCATAATAGAAGAAGGATTTGATGTAGAAAGAGTAAAATCGTCTGAAAGTCTTTTTAGTATCGGAAACGGTGCGATGGGACAACGTGCCAATTTTGAAGAAACTTATTCTGGTGAAACTTTTCAGGGAAGTTACATTGCCGGAATTTATTATCCGGATAAAACTAAAGTGGGATGGTGGAAAAACGGGTATCCAAAATATTTTGCAAAAGTATTAAACGCTCCAAACTGGATTGGAATTGACGTTGAAATCAACGAAGAAAATCTTGATTTAAATACGTGTACCGAAGTTAGAAATTTCCGCAGA
The DNA here is from genome assembly GCF_001975985.1 of [Flexibacter] sp. ATCC 35103. Lineage (GTDB taxonomy): Bacteria > Bacteroidota > Bacteroidia > Flavobacteriales > Flavobacteriaceae > Flavobacterium. The sequence continues at coordinate 49,682 of NZ_MTQF01000012.1, forward strand.
GAACTGAATATGAAAGAAGGATGGTACAATCGTTCTTTTGAAGCAACGTTGAAAAACGGAACTGAAATAGCCGTAAACGTACGTCGCTTTCTTTCTTTGGATCTGGATGAAACGGGAATTATCAAATTTGATATTACGCCCTTAAACAAAGATGCCAAAATTGTCTACAAACCTTATGTTGATGCCGGTGTAACCAATGAAGATGCAAACTGGGAAGAAAAATTCTGGGAACCGCTTGAAGTTAAAAAAGGAACAAATGAAGCTTTTGTAACCGCACAGACTTTTAAAACGCATTTTAAAGTAACGACTTTCATGCACAATACGATTTTGGCAAACGATGAAGATATTCATGTTTCGCCTTCGACAATCGATTCAAGTGCTGATAAAGTTCAATATACTTACGGAACTATTATCGCAAAAGGGCAAACCTCATCTATCCAGAAAATTGGAGGATATACGGTTTCTTTAAACCATGATAATACTTTGGCTGCAGCCGAAAAAACAATAAAATCTGCCCTTAATTTAGGATACGATGCTTTACTTCAAAATCAAATTGATGCCTGGGCAAAAATCTGGGAAATGTCAGATATTACAATCGATGGCGACGTAAAAGCACAACAAGGAATTCGTTTTAATATCTTTCAATTAAATCAAACCTATTTAGGAAAAGATTCTCGTTTGAATATTGGTCCAAAAGGTTTTACCGGAGAAAAATACGGAGGATCAACGTATTGGGATACTGAGGCTTATTGTATTCCGTTTTATATGGCGACAAAAGATCAGCAGGTTGCGCGTAATTTATTGACGTATCGTTTCAATCAATTGGATAAAGCGATTGAAAATGCGAAGGATAATTTAGGTTTCAAAAATGGCGCTGCTTTATATCCAATGGTGACCATGAATGGAGAAGAATGTCATAACGAATGGGAAATCACGCACGAAGAAATTCACAGAAATGGTGCGATCGCATTTGCAATTTATAACTATTACCGTTTTACCGGAGATTACTCTTATATTCCAGAAAAAGGATTGGAAGTTTTAATCGGGATTGCGCGTTTCTGGCATCAAAGAGCTTCTTTCTCTAAAGAGAAAAATCAATATGTAATTCTTGGAGTTACAGGTCCAAACGAATACGAAAACAACATCAACAATAATTTCTACACCAATTATATTGCCAAATGGTGTATTGATTATGCATCAGAACAAATCACTAAAGTCGCTGCAGAATATCCTGCAGACCACAAACGTATTTTAGAAAAAGTAAATCTTGCTGCTGCTGAAATTCAGGAATGGAAAAAAGTAGCTGATGATATGTACTTCCCTACTTCTAAGGAATTAGGAATTTATTTGCAGCAAGACGGTTTCTTAGACAAAGATTTAGTTCCTGTAAAAGATCTTGATCGTTCGCAAAGACCAATCAACCAGAAATGGTCTTGGGATCGTGTTTTACGTTCGCCTTACATTAAACAAGCCGATGTTTTGCAGTGTTTTTATTTCTTTGAAGATCATTTTTCTAAAGAAGAATTAAAACGCAATTTCGAATTCTACGAATCTTTTACGGTTCATGAAAGTTCACTTTCACCTTGCGTACACTCGATTCAGGCCGCTCATTTAGATAAAATGGATATGGCATATACTTTCTATTTAAGAACTTCTCGTCTTGATCTTGATGATTATAATAAAGAAGTCGAAGAAGGCTGTCATATTACCTCAATGGCCGGAACATGGATGAGTATTGTAGAAGGTTTTGGAGGAATGAGAGTTAAAAATGATCAATTGCATTTCTCTCCAAAAATACCAAAAGAATGGGACGGTTATTCGTTTAAAATCAACTTTAGAAATCAAATTTTAAAAGTTGATGTCAATCACAATGAAACCAATTTTACTGTAGATGGTGACCAAGATTTAACAATTGTCGTTAACGGAAATCCTGTAATTGCAAGTAAATTTGTACAAATAAATTAAATACAATACCCTTAAAAACTAAAAAACATGAAAAACTTATTTTTCGCAAGTTTAATCTTGTTTGCTTTTAGCTCGATTGCAAAAGCGCAACAATTAAAATCACCCGAAGGCAAGTTCGTAATGGAATTTTCGCTTCAAAACGACGGAACTCCAACTTATAATCTGAAATATAAAAACAAAGAAGTTGTAAAAACCAGTAAATTAGGTCTTGAACTTAAAGATGATAAAAAGTCTTTATTGAATGATTTTATAGTTGCAGATACAAAAACATCGACTTTTGATGAAACCTGGAAACCAGTTTGGGGAGAAGTAGACAATATTAGAAATCATTATAATGAATTGGCCGTAACTTTAAATCAAAAAGGAACTGACAGACAAATCATAATTCGTTTCCGTTTATTTGATGACGGTTTAGGATTTAGATATGAATTTCCGGCACAAAAGAATCTTACTTACTTTGTAATCAAAGAAGAAAGATCTCAATTTGCCATGACCGGAGATCACACCGCTTTCTGGATTCCGGGAGATTACGACACTCAGGAATACGATTATACAAAATCAAAATTATCTGAAATTAGAGGCTTGTCTGAAAAAGCATACACAGCAAACGTTTCGCAAAAAAACTTTTCACCAACTGGAGTTCAGACTTCTTTGATGTTAAAAACTGCTGACGGAATCTACATCAACTTACACGAAGCAGCTTTGATCAACTATTCATGCATGCACTTGAATCTTGATGACAAAAACATGATTTTCGAATCTTGGTTAACGCCGGATGCAAAAGGTGATAAAGGATATATGCAAGCGCCGAGTCACTCGCCTTGGAGAACGATTATGGTAAGCGATAATGCGACAGAAATCTTGTCTTCAAAAATGACTTATAACTTAAATGATCCATCAAAAATTGAAAACACTTCCTGGATTAAACCGGTAAAATATATTGGTGTTTGGTGGGAAATGATTACAGGAAAAAGCTCTTGGTCCTACACAAACGATTTCCCAACGGTACAATTGGGCGTTTCTGATTTCTCTAAAGCAAAACCAAGCGGAACACACGGAGCAAACAATGCTAATGTGAAAAAATATATTGATTTTGCTGCTGCAAATGGTTTCGACGCTGTTTTAGTTGAAGGTTGGAACGAAGGTTGGGAAGACTGGTTTGGTCACTCAAAAGATTATGTTTTTGATTTCGTAACACCTTATCCGGATTTTGATGTAAAAGGTTTGCACGAATACGCAAAATCTAAAGGAATCAAAATCATCATGCACCACGAAACTTCAGGTTCTGTTCGTAACTACGAACGTCATATGGACAAAGCATACCAATTCATGAAAGACAACGGATATGATGCTGTAAAAAGCGGTTACGTTGGTGATATTTTACCTCGCGGTGAAAACCATTACGATCAATGGATTGTAAACCATTATCAATATGCTATCGAAAAAGCAGCTGATTATAAAATTATGGTGAATGCTCACGAAGCAGTTCGCCCAACCGGAATTGCAAGAACATATCCTAACTTAATAGGAAACGAAGCTGCAAGAGGAACAGAATACCAAGCTTTTGGAGGTTCTAAACCAAATCATGTTACCGTTTTACCATTTACACGTTTAATTGGTGGACCAATGGATTACACTCCAGGAATCTTCGAAATGGATATCAGCAAAATGAATCCAGATAACAAATCTCATGTAAACAGTACAATTGCAAATCAATTAGCATTATACGTTACAATGTACAGCCCATTGCAAATGGCAGCTGATACGCCGGAGAACTATAACCGTTTTCCAGATGCATTCCAATTCATTAAAGATGTGGCTGTAGATTGGTCAGAAAGTAAATATATCGAGGCTGAACCAGGAGATTATATCACTGTTGCCCGTAAAGCAAAAGGAACAAACAACTGGTTCGTAGGAAACGTAAACGGAGAAACTCCTCGTACATCAAACATCGATTTCAGTTTCCTTGAAAAAGGTAAAAAATATACCGCTACAATTTATGCTGATGCAAAAGATGCGCATTACAAAACAAATCCGCAAGCTTATACTATCAAGAAAATTGCTGTAACAAATAAATCAAAATTATCGCAGTTATCTGCTCCTGGCGGAGGTTATGCGATAAGCATTATCGAAACTAAATAATTTAATTAACGATATAAGAAATGTAAGTCCATTTAAATAGAAATCTCCCCAGTTTTTGTCTTAAATGTTCTTACATTTCTTATATGGTTTAAATTCATCTTTACTATGAACAACCTAAACCACTATATATACAAATTAGCTTTAATCGTTCTGTTGTTTTCTGCTTCCGCGAAAGCGCAAATCCAAAAAGTAGAACCACCATTTTGGTACGCCGGAATGAAAAATCCGGAACTACAGATTATGTTTTACGGAAAAAACATTGCACAATACGAAGCTTCGGTTTCAAACAATGTGGTGATTAAAAATGTAGAAAAAACCGAAAATCCTAATTACCTTTTTGTAACAATTGATACGCAAAACTTAAAAGCTTCTGAATTGGTTTTCTCTTTCAAAACCAAAAACAAAGTCTCTTTTACGCAGAAATATTCGCTAAAGGAAAGAAGAGCAAATTCAGCAGACAGAAAAAGTTACGATGCATCGGATATGATTTACTTAATTATGCCGGATCGTTTTGCTAACGGAAATCCTAAAAATGACAGCGATGCCGTTTTAACAGAAAAAGGAAATCGACAAGATCCAAGCGGTCGTCACGGAGGAGATATTGAAGGAATTATCAAAAATCTTGATTATATTTCGTCTCTTGGCGCAACTACAATCTGGAGCACGCCTTTATGCGAAGACAACGACAAACAACATTCGTATCATACTTACGGGCAATCTGATGTTTACAAAATAGATCCGCGTTACGGAACAAACGACGATTACGCTCGCTTATCGGCAGAAATGCACAAAAAGAATATGAAACTGGTTATGGATTATGTAACCAATCACTGGGGAATTACGCATTGGATGATCAAGGATTTACCAACAAAATCATGGATAAATCAATTCGAAAATTACACACAAACGCACCATCGTCGTGAGGTAATTACAGATATTCACGCTTCAAAAACAGATCAGGAAGTTTGTGTTGATGGTTGGTTTGTTCCTTCTATGCCGGATTTAAATCTAAGAAATCCTCTTGTCGCAAAATATTTGACTCAAAATGCAATTTGGTGGATTGAATTCGCCAATCTTGACGGATTTAGAGTGGATACTTATAATTATTCGGATAAAACAGCCATGGCAAATTGGGCAAAATCAATCACGAATGAATATCCAAACTTTAATATCGTGGGTGAAATCTGGATGCACAATCAGGCGAATTTAGCTTTTTGGCAAAAAGACAGTAAAATTGGTGCTATTGAAAATTACAATTCAAACCTTCCAAGTGTAATGGATTTTACGCTTCAAAGTCAGGTTACTTCTGCTTTTAACGAAAATGAACCAAGCTGGGACAACGGATTGATTAAATTCTACAACAATTTTGCAATGGATTATTTGTATCCAAACACCAATAATATTTTGGTTTTTACTGAAAATCATGACACAGATCGTATGAATGATAAGTTTAAATATGACTTACCAAAATACAAACTGGCAATGACTTTATTAGCTACAATTCGTGGAATTCCGCAATTGTACTACGGTTCAGAAATTGGAATGGGCGGAGACAAAAGCAAAGGAGATGCAGATATTAGACAAGATTTTCCTGGCGGATGGATTGGCGACAAAAACAACGCTTTCACCGCAGCAGGAAGAACGGCTGAACAAGCCAATTACTTTGATTTCACTTCGAAGTTATTCAACTGGAGAAAATCAAACGAGGCAGTTCACTTCGGAAAAATGACACATTATATTCCGGAAAATAATACTTATGTTTATTTCAGATATACGGATACTAAAACCGTAATGGTCGTTTTTAATAATAATGCTACAGCGCAGACTATCAAAACAAATCGTTTTAAAGAAAACATCAAAAACTTTAAATCAGGAAAAGATGTTTTGACAGGAAAAACATTTGATTTAGCTACTGAAATTACTTTAGAACCAAAATCAGCAATTGTTTTAGAATTAGAATAAATTTAAAACATAATATTTTCCGCCACGAATTCACGAATTTTTATAAAAACATAATTCGTGAATTCGTGGCGGTTTTTTTTGATAGGTATGTGTAAATGATGTATCATTTATTTTCATCTTTTCAAAGGAAATAAAATCTATGTTTCTATGGGTTTAAATTTTAGACAATACATTTTCTGCCACAAATTCACAAACTATATAAAAACAATAATTCGTGAATTCGTGGCGGTTTTTTCATTTATATGCTTTCCTTTCTTTATCTTTAAGATTCTTTGCATGTAAAGACGCACTGCGGTGCGCCTCTACAATAAATAAATTTCAATGAATAAAGACAATACTTCAAAAACGCCTTTCGTTTGGGAAGGTGCAAACATATATTTTTTACTTACCGATCGTTTTTATAATGGAAATCCTTCGAACGATATCAACTTCAACCGAACCCAAACTTCGGGAAAACTGCGTGGTTTTGAAGGCGGTGATATCATCGGAATCATTAAAAAAATCGACGAAGGTTACTTTGATCAATTAGGTATAAATGTGATTTGGCTTACACCTATTGTGGAACAAATTCACGATGGTGTCGATGAAGGAACCGGACTTAGCTATGGCTATCATGGTTATTGGGCAAGAGACTGGACGGCTTTAGATCCAAACTTTGGATCCAAAGAAGATTTAGCCAATCTGGTGAAAAAAGCGCATGAAAAAGGCATCAGAATTATGCTTGACGGCGTTATCAATCATACCGGACCAGTAACTCCTGAAGATCCTGTCTGGCCTAAAGATTGGGTTAGAACCGGAATTGTATGCGATTACAAATCATTTGAAAATACCACGATGTGTACCCTGGTAGATAATCTTCCTGACATACGAACCGAAAGTAATCAAGATGTAGCATTGCCTCCTTTTTTAATCGAAAAATGGAAAAATGAAGGTCGTTATGATAAAGAAACCACTTCATTAGACGAGTTTTTCAAAAGAACAAAATATCCCAGATCACCTAAATATTATATTATAAAATGGCTGACAGATTATATTCTGGAGTTTGGGATTGACGGTTACAGAGCCGATACCGTAAAACATACTGAAGAAAACGTTTGGGCTGATTTTAAAAAAGAATGTGAATACGCTTTCGAAACCTGGAAGAAAAATCATCCATCAGAAATACTAGATCAAAATCCTTTTTATACCATTGCTGAAGTTTATGGTTATGGAATTAGCGGTGGACAAGATTATGATTTTGGAGATAGAAAAGTAAATTATTTCGATAATGGCTTTAATAGCATGATCAATTTTGAGTTTAAACTAGATGCTCAAAATGATTATGAAGCTATATTTTCGAAGTATTCACATAAACTTCAAAATGAATTAAACGGTTACAGCGTTCTTAATTATATATCCTCACACGATGATCCCGATCCTTTTGATGGCAATCGTAACAGAACTTTTGAATCCGGAACCAAATTATTGCTTTCCCCCGGAATTTCTCAGGTTTATTATGGAGATGAATCAGGTCGATCTTTGGTAATAGAAGGAACTGAAGGCGATGCCACTTTACGTTCTTTCATGAATTGGGATGATATTGAGTCAGACCAAGAAACAAAGAGAATACTTTGGCATTGGCAAAAATTGGGTCAATTTCGAAGAAACCATCCAGCTGTTGGCGCAGGAATACATACTATGATTACTGAAAAACCGTATATTTTTTCGCGAATATTCAATAAAAATAATTTTTCTGATCAAGTTATAATTGGTTTAGATCTTGGTATTGGAATAAAAGAACTTCCTGTAGATTATATTTTCGAAAACGGCACAAAATTAAAAGATGCTTTTTCTAATAAAGAAACAGAAGTTCAGAACGGAAAAGCAATAATCGACTCACAATACGGACTTGTTTTATTAGAGCGTATTTAAGCGCTGAGAAATTATTCTAAAAGTTTTTAGCCACAGATTAAAAAGATTAGCACAGATTTTAAAAATCCTTTTAATCTTTTTAATCTGTGGCTAACTTTTTTCCATTCCTTATTACTGTGATTAAACTTTTAGAAATCTTTCTCTCGCAGATTAAAAAGTCTATACGGACAGATTATTTATAAATACATTTTAAAAAAATCTGCAAAATCTGCTCAAATCTTTTTAAAATCTGCGTGAAACAAAAAATCATTTTAATCTGTGTCCAACTTTTTTTCCATTCCTTGCAACCTTTGCGTAAAACTTTGCGACCTTTGCGGTAAAATCTTCACACATGCTAAAAATAGCCCATCGCGGTGCCAAAGGATACGACCCCGAAAATACCTTAAAAGCATTCCAGAAAGCATTAGACTTAAATGCTGACGGAATTGAACTGGATGTTCACCTTAGTTCTGACGGACATATTATAGTAATTCATGACGAAACAATTGACAGAACGACCAATGGTAAAGGTGCTGTAAATGACTTCTCCTTATCTGAATTAAAGACGTTTTTGATTGATGAGAAAGATCAAATACCAACTTTAAATGAGGTTTTTGATTTGGTAAACAAAAAATGCCTGATCAATATCGAATTGAAAGGTTTAGGAACTGCAGCTAAAGTTGTCGCTTTGATTGAAAAATATATTGCTGATAAAAACTGGAATTACGGACATTTTATCATTTCTAGTTTTGATTGGGATTTACTACAGGAAACGACAAATCTAAATTCAAATATAGCAATTGGAGTTTTAACAGAAGATGATCTGGAGAAAGCTTTGGCTTTTGCCGAATTAATAGAAGCACACGCCATTCATCCGGATTACCAATTATTAAATCTGGAGAATGTTCAGGAAATACAGGAAAAAGGTTTTCTTGTTTTCCCCTGGACAGTAGACAATAAAGAAGACATTAAAAAAATACAAAGTTACCACGTAGACGGAATTATCTCTGATTTTCCTGATAAACTATAAAGTGTAATAGCCACGAATTCACGAATTATTTTTTGACAATGTGTGAGAATAAAAATTCGTGAATTCGTGGCTAAAACTCTTGTGACAAAAAATAAAATATGATCAAAAATTTCGACATAATTATTGTTGGCGGAGGCGCTGCAGGTTTTTTTACCGCGATTAATATTGCAGAGAAAAATCCGAAACTTAAAATTGCCATTTTAGAAAGAGGAAAAGAAGTACTTTCTAAAGTTCGCGTTTCCGGCGGCGGAAGATGCAATGTAACTCACGCTTGTTTTGAGCCAAGTGAACTCGTCAAATTTTATCCTCGTGGCGAGAAAGAGCTTCGTGGGCCTTTTCATCAGTTTTGTTCCGGAGATACAATTGAATGGTTTGAAAAACATGGTGTTGAATTAAAAATTGAAGACGACGGAAGAATGTTTCCCGTTTCGAATTCATCGCAAACCATTATTGATTGTTTCCTCGAAGCAACCGGAAAATTAGGTATTAAAGTTCTAACTGGTCAAAGTGTACAATCGATCTTTAAAGCCGAAAATCATTGGAAAATTGACACGCAGGACGAAAATTATGCTACAGAAAAATTAGTTCTCGCGACAGGAAGTAATCCTAAAATTTGGGAAATGTTACAAACCCAAGGACATGCCATTGTAAGTCCTGTACCTTCCCTATTTACCTTCAACATCAAAGATTCCCGTATAAAAGAATTACCAGGCGTAGCAGCACAAGTTACCGTAAACGTAAAAGATACCAAACTAGAATCTACCGGACCTTTATTAATCACACACTGGGGAATGAGTGGTCCCGCAATTTTGAAACTTTCGGCTTGGGGAGCACGCATTTTATTCGATAAAAATTACCAGTTTACGATTTTTGTCAATTGGCTAAATGATGTTGATACCGAAGATGCCGAAAAAATCCTAAAAGACTTAAAACAAGAACATGCCAAAAAAGCGGTTTCTAAAAAATCTCCTTTCGATTTCCCAAATCGTTTATGGGAAAGTCTGGTTCTAGCTGCAGCAATTGAAGCCGAAACAAAATGGGCTGATTTGTCTAAAATTCAATTACAAAACTTAGCTGCTCAACTCACAAAAGCTGAATTTAAAGTAAATGGAAAAAGTACTTTTAAAGAAGAATTTGTTACCGCAGGCGGAATTGATTTAAAAGAAATCAACTTTAAAACCATGGAAAGCAAGTTGCATCAAAACCTATATTTTGCAGGTGAAATTGTTAATATTGATGCGATTACCGGAGGGTTCAATTTTCAGAATGCCTGGACAAGCGGGTTTATTTTGGCTAATAATATTTAATAGAATGAAATACAAAGGAATTATTTTTGATTTAGACGGAACGTTAGTAAACTCATTAGAAGACATTTCCGACGCAATGAATACAGTACTTACAAGTCTGAATTATCCAATACATACTTATGATGCTTATCAATATTTTATTGGTAGTGGTTTACGAAATTTAGTTAGCAAAGCTTTACCTTCATCAAACAATAGCGAAGATCAAATTGAAACTTGTTTTGAGACTATGATTAATGAATATCGTAAAATCTGTACGCTTAAAACAAAACCTTATAACGGAATCAATGAATTATTAGATCATTTGGTTTCACAAAACATAAAACTAGCCGTGTTTTCGAACAAAGCCGATGAGCTTACTAAAAAAATAGCTACAGAAATATTTCCTGATTATTTTAATAATGCAATTGGACTAAGTACCGAAGCCCTTAAAAAACCAAATCCGTTTGAAGCAATAGAAATAAGCAAAAACTGGAATTTAAAACCGGAAGAAATAATTTTCGTAGGAGATTCTGATATTGATATGCAAACTGCTATAAATGCTGAAATGTTTCCTGTTGGTGTTTAGTGGGGATATCGAACAGAAGAAGAATTAATCGCGAGCGGCGCAAAATTGGTAATAAATAGTCCGTTGGAATTAATTGAAATCGTATAAAATCATTTGATCGCAGTTTTCAGTCACAATTTCAACCTTTAAAATTGCAGCAGAAAATAAAAAAACATAAACAAATTAACACGAATTTACAGATTCTGTAAGTTTTCATTAAGAGTATTCTAATAATTTTACTCTCATCTAATTAATCCTAAATGAAAGTAATATTATTTACTATAATTTCTTTTTTATCATACCAACTTGGAATTTCGCAAACAGAAAAACTACTTCACGGAATAGTTCTCTCTAATAATAATCCGCTTAATAAAGTAGAAGTTATCAATAAAACTGCAAAAACCAGCAGCAGAACAAATGATTTGGGAGGTTTCTCTATTCTGGTTCAGGTCAACGACAGTTTGTTGTTTTTCTCTAAAGATTATTTTTTTACACGATTAAAAATAACTCCAGAAATTATTGATCGTGATAATCTAACTGTAAATATGACTATAAAGGCCGAAGAATTAAGAGAAGTCATCGTTACGTCTATAAAATTTGACCAAGTCCACAGTTCCCAAAAAAATATAGATGATATAAAATTTACAAAAGACAACCAGTCTTTACAAAAATATACCGGCGTTTATGACGGAACTATTGCCAATGGCATGGACTTTGGCAGAATGGGAACCGGACTTTTAAATTTATTTAAAAAAGATAAACAAGAAGAACTCAAAAAGAAAACTTCAGAAACCGGTTTCAAAAAATTAGTAGCAGCATCGATTCCTTATGCCTTTTTTACTCAGGAATTAAAATTAAAGCCAGAAGAAAAAGATCTTTTTATTGATTTCTGCGATGCTGACCCAAGATCTGCAAAACTTTTAGTAAACAATAATATATTGACCACAATGGATTTTTTGTATGCTAAAAATGAGATGTTCAAAAAAGAAAAAGTAGAGTCTAAAAATTAGAAAAACTATCTGTTAAGCCACCAGATACTTGCATTCAAAATTCCGGCAAAAGCAACCCAAGCCATATACGGAATTAATAAATATCCTGCCGTTTTATTGATTTTTATAAACTTTAAATACGTTTCATAAATCATTAGCCATAATAGTGCAATTTCGATTAAAGCCAACATCGGATTTTTTAAACCAAAGAAAATATACGACCATATAGCATTTAATGTCAATTGAATTAAAAAGAAACCCAAAGCTTTTTTTACTTCTTCGTTCTGTTCCTTTATTTTATCCCAAACTAATCCGGCAGCAACCGCCATTAAAATGTAAAGCAATGTCCAAACCGGCATAAAAATCCAATTTGGCGGATTAAAAGCAGGTTTTATAATCGTTGGATACCAGCTTTCAACACTTGGCCTTGTAACGACACTTGCAGAATAACCTACCATTAAACAAATAATTAGCGATATGACGATTTTGGTGACCTTATTCATTAGATTTTTTTTTCAAAAATAATCAAAAGAAAGTTTAAACCATAGTAAGTCCTATAAGTTCATTTTAGTTGAAGTTTCATTTATATTTTCTTATATAACTTATATGGTAAAAATATTTAAAAACTATCTTTGCCAAAATTTATAATTCATGTTTACAGCAACTGATTTTATTCCTGAAAAATATACTTCGACTATAGAAAATGGAAATTTTGAATGGAGTGCTCCCAGCAATATTGCATTAGTAAAATATTGGGGGAAAAAAGACAATCAAATTCCAGCAAATCCATCGGTAAGTTTTACGCTCAATAACTGTAAAACAATTACCAAATTAGGATTTGAGAAGAAAGACACTTCTCCCGAAACCTCGGGATCGCTCAGCGTGACACCTTTTTCATTTGATTTACTTTTTGAAGGAAAACCAAAAGAAGATTTCAAACCTAAGATTCAAAAGTTCTTAGAACGAATTGAAATTTATTTACCTTTTCTAAAAAACTATCATTTTACGATTGATACGCAAAACACGTTTCCTCACAGTTCCGGAATTGCATCTTCGGCTTCAGGAATGGCAGCTTTGGCAATGAATTTTATGAGTTTGGAAAGAGTATTGAATCCTGAAATGACAGAGGAATACTTTTACCAAAAAGCTTCTTTTTTAGCCCGTTTAGGTTCCGGAAGTGCTTGTAGAAGTGTAAAAGGAAATGTTGTTGCTTGGGGAAATCAGGCAAATATCAAAAGAAGTTCAGATTTATACGGAGTTGAATTTCCGTATGCTATACATGAGAATTTCAAAAATTATCAGGATACGATTTTATTAGTTGATAAAGGCGAAAAACAAGTTTCGAGTACTGTAGGACATGATTTAATGCACAATCACCCTTATGCGGAAAGACGTTTTGCTCAGGCACACGAAAATCTGGATCAATTGATTGCTATTTTCGAAAGTGGAAATTTAGACGAATTCATTAAAGTTGTAGAAAGCGAAGCTTTGACTCTGCACGCTATGATGATGACATCGATGCCGTATTTTATTTTGATGAAACCAAACACATTGCAGATCATAAATGCAATCTGGAAATTCAGAAATGAAACCCAGATTCCGGTTTGTTTTACGCTTGATGCCGGAGCAAATGTCCATGTACTTTATCCCGAAAACGTTAGCGATAAAGTATTACAATTTATTCAGGACGAATTAGTTGTATTTTGTCAGAATGGTCAGTACATTTGTGACCAAATTGGAGACGGTGCAATTGCATTATAATTTTCCGTATCTTTATATATAATATCTATTTTAGTTATGAACACTGCAACAATAAAACTTTACGATTTATTTAGAAAAGAACTTAATCTTGACGAAAGTAAGGCTAAAGAATTTGTTGAAGCAATCGACAGAACTATTAGCGAAGAAATTAGACAGGATAAAAACGAAATTGCAACTAGAGATTTTGTAAAAAAAGAAATTACAGATGCAAAAAATGATATGATAAAATGGTTTGTTGGTCTATTTTTTGCATTGGCCATGATGATTATTGGATTATATATTAAAGGTTAATAAACGAAGAAAACTTCTTCCTAAAAGAAAGACATTAAATAAACATGAAAGGACCATTATTTTACTCAAAAATATTACTCTTTGGAGAATACGGAATTATCCGCGACTCTAAAGGACTTTCTATTCCTTATAATTTTTATAATGGTGCATTGAAAAAATCCGAAGAACCTTCGGCAGAAGCAATCGCATCAAACGCAAGTTTAAAACGTTACGTAACTTACCTTGAAAATTTACAAACTGAACAACCGGAATTGGTTGCTTTTGATTTGATAAGTTTAAAGAATGACGTCGAAACAGGTATGTATTTTGACTCCAGTATTCCGCAAGGATACGGAGTTGGTAGTAGCGGCGCTCTTGTTGCTGCTATTTACGACAAATATGCTACACACAAAATAACCGTTTTAGAGAATTTAACTCGCGAAAAACTGTTACAACTTAAAAATATTTTTGCTCAAATGGAGAGTTTTTTCCACGGTAAAAGCTCTGGTTTAGATCCTTTAAACAGTTATTTGAGTATTCCGATTTTAATCAATTCCAAAGACAATATTGAAGCAACCGGAATCCCGACTCAAAGTTTTGACGGAAAAGGTGCTGTGTTTTTATTAGATTCTGGAATTGTTGGAGAAACTGCACCAATGGTAAACATTTTCATGGAAAACCTAAAAGACAAAGGTTTCCGTGCGATGCTTAAAAACCAATTTGTAAAATATACTGATGCTTGCGTAGAGAACTTTTTGCATGGCGACATGAAATCGTTGTTTATGAATACTAAAAAGCTATCAAAAGTCGTTTTAAACAACTTTAAACCAATGATTCCGGAGCAATTTCATGGAATCTGGCAAAACGGCATAGACACAAATGATTATTATTTAAAACTTTGTGGTTCTGGCGGAGGTGGTTATATTCTAGGCTTTACTGAAGATTTAGAGCGTGCGAAACAATCTCTAAAAGACTATAAGTTAGAGGTCGTTTACCAATTCTAAATAAGTAGACCGCTAAAAAGACTGGCTTATTGAATATGCTTTCCTAGAATTATTACCTTAAAAGTTATTTAATATGAAAAGTATTTTAAAGATTATAAAAGCAACTTTTTTAGGCGGAATTCTATTTCTTGCACCTCTCGTTTTATTATTGGTTCTTTTAGAAAAAGGATATCACATTATTCAGAAAATTACACTTCCAATTATAAATCATTTTCCTAAAGTGAAAATTCTGGGATTGGCAATTGAAGAGATAGCCGCTATTTTAATCCTTTGCATTATTTGCATTACTGCCGGACTAATAGCCAGAACAGCTTATGCAAAAAGATTGATTCAAAAACTGGAAGACGGAATCTTAAGTTTCGTTCCCGGATATTCATTTATGAAAGGTATAAATGAAAGTATAATGGGTTTTGAATCTAATGAAAACTTAAAAGTTATCCTGGTTCCTACAGATGCAGGACTGCAATTTGCCTTTTTAATCGAGCAAATAAACGAAAACAATTTTGCAGTTTTTATTCCGGATGCACCAAGCCCGTGGAGTGGTTCTGTTTGTTTTGTACAAAAAAAAGATATCACAGAAGTAGGAATTTCTCAAAAAGAAGCCTTAGCTTGCATTCGAAAACTTGGTCTTGGTTCTGCAGCAATACTAAAAGATAAGCTTTAATAATTGCTTCAAAACGCACTTTTACAATACAAGACTTTAATTTAAAATCCCAAACTAACTTCAAAAAATGTTAAGCAGACAGCATAAACTTTTAGTAATGAAAATTGTTAGTCTGTTCTCAGTAGTGAGAGGCTATAACATCCCGATTATTGTTTTGGCACAATATTTATCTGCAATTTTTATATTGGCTCCAGAAAAAAGAGCTCTTGATATTTTACTTGATTTCAACTTATTTTTAATCGTTTTTGCTTCTGCAATCACTATCGCTTCCGGATATATAATTAATAATTTTTACGATAGTCAGAAAGATTTAATCAACAGGCCCAACAAATCAATGCTGGACAGATTAGTAAGTCAGAAAACAAAGCTTTCGGTTTATTTTACACTAAATTTTATTGCCGCTTTAATGGCTTTGATTGTTTCCTGGAGAGCTTTTATATTCTTTTCAGCCTATATTTTCCTGATTTGGTTTTACTCCCATAAAATAAAAAAATACCCAATTGTTGGCAATTTAACCGCCGCTTTTATGGCTGTGATTCCTTTTTTTGCAATTCTTTTATATTTCTATAATAAGATTTCATTTGAAGAGATTGAGGATCATATGAACCATTTCATGGTGATTTCAGCACATGCCGTTTTCTTGTTTTTGTTATTATTGATTCGGGAAATGATAAAAGATCTCGAAAATTTAAAAGGTGACTTGGTAAACAATTACAGAACGATTCCAATCATTTATAATGAGACAGTTTCTAAACAAATCATTACAGCTTTGACCATTTTAACTGTAATTCCGGTTTATATCTTAATCAACATTTATGATGTAGGCTACATGGACATTTACTTTTATGTCTGTTTTGGGGTTTTATTGTTTTTCCTGATTTATTTATGGAGATCGAACTCTAAAGAACAGTTTTTGCTGTTACACAATGTGCTTAAGTTTTTGATTGTTTCTGGTGTTTGCTGCATCGTTTTGATTAATCCTAGTGTTTTATGGCACGGGAAGAATTTGCTTTTACATCCTTAAAAATAGCGCTAAAATGACGCAGATTTTAATGTAAATCTTTTGTGAATCTCGTTTCCCAAGACTTGTTCAAATGTCTTAAGAACCCAATTGCCTGAAATACAATCGATTAATTTACTTAATATTTATTTTCATAGGAGCTCATTGAACTTCGATTATATTGGAAATCATTTTTTTATTGCTAAAAAATAAAAGATTGAAACAAAAAGCGGGAATCCTGCCTAAAAAAAAGCCAATTGTACGGCTCCTGCAACTCTAAAAAATAATAGCTATTAATCTAAGAACAATGAACTTAGGATTATTTAGCAAGAATAAACTATCTTTGCACAAATTACAGAATTTATGAACAATAAGGAAGGCAATAATAAAAGAGGCGGATCAAGACCAAATAGCTCTAGACCAAACTCTAACAAGCCAAAACCTCCTATGGCGAAGCGCGCCCAAGGGCCAAAAAAAGTGAAACCTGCTGTTAAGGCTGCGGAAGAAGAAGCG
This sequence comes from [Flexibacter] sp. ATCC 35103, assembly GCF_001975985.1. Classification (GTDB taxonomy): domain Bacteria; phylum Bacteroidota; class Bacteroidia; order Flavobacteriales; family Flavobacteriaceae; genus Flavobacterium. Next base: position 66,723 of record NZ_MTQF01000012.1, read on the forward strand.
GCGCAAAAACTTAAAAAACAGAATCAGGCTCCAAAAAGACAAAAAGCTGCAGACGAAATTCGTTTGAACAAATACATCTCTAATTCCGGTGTTTGTTCGCGTCGTGATGCTGATATATACATTCAGTCCGGAAACGTTAAAGTAAATGGCGTACCAGTGACTGAAATGGGCTATTTAGTAAAATTAAATGATGTTATTAATTTTGACGGTGTTGTTCTGACTCCTGAAAAGAAAGAATACATCTTACTGAATAAACCTAAAAACTTTACGACGGCACTTGACGAAGGTCAGGAATACCGTAACGTACTTGAACTTGTTCGTGGTTCTACAACAGCAAAAATTGCTCCGATTGGAAGAATGGATAAAAACACAACTGGTTTGTTGTTGTTTACGAATGATACAGATATGATTCGTAAATTTACTCTGCCAAGTCAGAAATCATCAAAAATCTATCAGGTTTCTTTAGATAAAAATCTAAAATTTGAAGATTTAGAAAAAATAAGCAAAGGTCTTGTTCTTGACGGACATCGCGTGTTTGTTGAAGAGATTAGTTACATTGAAAAAGAAGCAAAAAGTGAAGTAGGTCTTAAATTACGTTCATCGAATGTAAAAGTGGTTCGTGCGATTTTCGAAAACTTTGACTACGATGTTTTACGTATAGATCGTGTATCATTTGCCGGATTAACAAAAAAGAATTTACCCCGAGGTAACTGGCGCTTTTTGACCGAGCAAGAAATCATCAATTTGAAAAACGTTTAAGAAACATCTCAAAATTGATTTAAATATAAAATCCTGTTTTACTTTGTAAGATGGGATTTTTTTATTCTAGAAACTGAAGAAATTATGACCGAAAAGAGTGAAGATAGATCTGCCAATAGATTGATTTTTTTCTTCGACTGATTCGTAACATGAAAAACCAAGGATGATTTTGATTCCGGGAGGAATACTGTTTAAAATATCTCTTTTTTGATCGTCGAGAAGTAATTTTAAACTTTCCAGTAATTGAAGATTGTTTTTAAGATAAGAAGCTACTAATAAAGCTGAAAAGTTAAGAATTTCTCTCGCTGTCTCGCTTTTGATTCCGACTTCGTTTGAAATCATTTCTGAAATTCTTCCTTTTTTATTGGTAAAAATTTCTTTCAGCAAAGCATTTCCTTCTAAACGGTAACAATCATCTACTGATAAAATTCTACCGGATGTAAAATCGACTTCCTGATAAAAGGTAGAATCTTCCGATATTTGTGAAACAATTCCTTTACAAAAATCCGAGTCTTCAGATCTATTATACAAGCCCATTAAAACTGTCCCTATCGAAACATCAATTCCCTTGATTAAAAGGGCATCATTTTCAAAATAAAACTTGTTCAACTTTGAAACAACATTAGAAGAAATAAAACGTCTAAGTTCAATTTGTAGGTTAGGAGTCATACTTAAATTGTTTAAATTATTTAAATCAGTTCAAAATAATCGATAAAGTGAGGCTTTTTATCGTTTATCAGGATAAAAATATAAAATATTTTAACATTTCCAAAAAGCAAGTTAAATACTTGAACAACCAATTAACAGTTGTTTAACTAAAAAAACTGCTCTAGCCAGTAAATATAACCCCTTCGTTATCAAATGAAAGTAAAATTATTTTTTTGTAAATTTTACATTTAAAACAAAAAATAAGAAAAAAGCTTAATAATTGTTACATAATTAAAACAAAAGGTTTCGATATTCCCATGTCACACTCAAAAATATACCTAGAAAAATAATACAAAACATAAAGTTGATAAAACTAGAGGCGAGAAAACCAAGTAAAGATCCAGTTGCGGCTTTTAACGCTCGTTTATGATTTTTAGAATCAAAAATTAATTCTCCTACAAATGCACCAACAAAAGGACCAATAATAACTCCAAAAGGTATTGGAGCCAGAATACCAACTATTAATCCAATATTTGTACCCCAAATTCCATAGGAACTTCCGCCAAATTTCTTCGTTCCTTTTGCAGGAATTACATAATCCAGAACCGTGATGATTATTGTTATTAAAAGCGTAATTCCCAAAATCCAATAATTATTTTCGACCGCCTTTGTCATATATAACAATAGCAAACCAACCCAACAACTTGAAAGACCGGGTAAAATGGGTAAAAAACTACCAAAAACACCAACAATCATGCATATAAAACCAAGTGATAACAGTAGTAAATCCATATATATTTTTGTAATTTTACGCCTACAAACCTTTAATTAAAGCTAGTCAATGCGCAGACTTTTGCAATTTCTAATATTTATATTTTTGATCATTTTGATCAATAACACTGCTTATGCGCAAACTAAAAAATTATCTGTAGACGATCAATTAATTCAGGATAGCATTTATAAAAGTAAGAAGAAAAAAGTTTTAAATTTTTCCATGAAAGAATTTGATGCACTTTTCTTCGAATACTTTAATCGTAAAAATGATCCAAATGTTGTTTTAACCAAAAAAGAATTTTACAATTATACTGTTCAAATTGCCACTTTTTCTGATAGATTATCATCTTTATATCCTGAACAAAAAGAAATTGCTGCAAAAAATAAAGAAAAATGGCTATCAGAAAACTATGAAGATTATCTGCAATACAAAGGTTCCCAAAAAAAATAATCGTATTTTTATACTTTAATTATTTCATTCAATCAACATCAGAATCTTGAAGCAGTTTTTCCTTTTTTTAATTATCCTATTTTTCAATTCTTGTCAATATTTTGAGAAGCAGGTTCCCTCTGAAAAAGAGTTACTTCAAAAAGAATTAAAATCAATCAACTGGAAAGAAGTTGACGAATATCCATCTGTAGCTAATTGCGAAAAAATTGCTGATAAAAAACAACGCCAACAATGTTTTTTTGAAGTTATGGCGCAGCTTATCCAGGAGAAACTAGATATCGATACACTTTCAATATTGTATCCTGAACTGGATACTATCGAAGTAAAAGTAACCGTTTTTCCAAACGCCACAATGAAATTCGAACCGCAATTTCCTAAAGATTCTGTCGCTTACGACACTATCAAAATCGACAGTATTCTGCATGCGAGGTTAGTCGATTTCCCTAAAATAAATCCTGCCTTAAAACGCGGACTTCCGGTAAAAACCCAATTTATTTTGCCTGTTATTCTTAAAGAAAAAGGGAAAGAATAAATTTTACTTTTTAAGATTTATTTTTTTTAGGAGCTATTTCCTGCTGTTCCTTCCAATCTTTTATGCCGAACCCCGGCACAAAAGGATTTTCCCTCCCATCAGGGCTAGGGCTTCGGTTTTCATAAAAACATTTCTCAAGAATAGAAGTTTTCAAAATAAAAATCCGCATAAATCCGCACTTTCGCGAAGCGAATCTGTGTCATCCGCGTGCCATTTAGCGTTCCAAATAGTATAGGTTTTCCATTGGAATTTGGAATTTATCCCAAGCTTTCGGGATTGGAATTTAATTTCTAAACCTTCTTCCCTTCCATTCATAAGTCCCAAACAAACTATACAAAGCTACAGTTGTACTAAAAAAAGGATACAGCAAACTACTTAATACCAAACTTTTTATGCCGTTTTTTGCCAGAAATTGATTCGTGATATAAAGTAAAACAAAATCGATTATAAACTTAAAAAAGGCCAGTAAAACAAAAAATTGATAAGGCCAAATTCCGAAAATAAAAAAGAAAAAACCAATGATAAAATTGACGTTTCCAGCAAAAACTATCAATCCCAAAACCTTTCCAAACTTACTTTGATATGAACTTGTTTTCGCAGCCCAGCGTACTCTTTGATAAAATAAAGCTTTCCAGTTTTCAGTTGGTTTTGTAATCACAATAGCTTCTTTAGCTTTTAAATAATGAACTTCAGTTGGGAATAAATTGGCAGCTTTTTGTAATAAGAAAACATCATCTCCACTCGCGATTTTATTATTTCCTTCAAATCCATTTAATTTTTCAAACAGGGATTTCGTGTACGCAAAATTCGCGCCATTGCACATAAAAGCTTTTTTAATACCAAAACTACCTATTGTTGCCCCTTGCAAACTCGTTAAATCTAATTGCTGAAAATGGTCCAGAAATGAATTTTCACATTTATAAGTTACAGCGCCCGCAAGCATCGAAACATTATTTTGCTGAATATAATTATCGAATGTTAAAAGCCAATTTTCAGGCACCAGACAATCAGCATCTGTAGTAATCACCCAATTGGTCTTTACGTGTTGCATTGCCGTAGCAATAGCATCTTTTTTAGGAGAATTCGAAGCCCGAATATTATCTATTATTGAAATCTGGAATTTGGAATTTAAAATTTGGAATTTTTCGCGAGAATTATCATCTACTAAAATCACTTCGAATAGATCATTTGGATAATTTAAGTTTGAAAAGCTTTGCAAAAGGTTTGGCAAATTCTCTTTTTCATTCCTGAACGGAACTATAATGGTAAAACTCGTTTGAGGTTTTAGATTTTTATTGTGATACTTTTTTACTTTGGTAAAACCATAAATAAGCAAGCCAATACTTGAAAAATAAATAACTAAAATTACACTAAGAATAATGGCAATCATAACTTTGGTTTTAAATCATTTTTCATGAATAAATGCAGTCCCTACGGGACATTTTGCCGATGTTGTTTCTATTATTTCTACCAACATTTAACTCCTAACGGAGTATATCTCGTAGAGATTATATATTGGTAACAAAATTGCTCCGCCCAGAATATCTTGTCCCATAGGAACGATACAATATTACTTAATCATTAAAAATGGATACTTAAATCTTAGGTGAACTTTTAAAATTCAACACATAATAAGCTCCAATAATCACTGGCAAAACTACATTAAGAAACCACATCAAAGTACTTATAAAAACCACAATCCATTCGTTTACTCCCAAAATCCCGAAGAAGTAAATCGCTACACTTCCTTTTACGGCAAAATCCAGAAACTGAAAAGTTGGCAATGATGACGCCAAAAAGTAAACTACTGCAATTGTCGCAATCAAAGTAAAATAAGGTAAATCTACATCAAAAGCCAGAAACAAAAAGTAATACTGATGCGAGAAAACCAAATAACGCAAAACACCTAAAAGAATATTTTTACGATGAATTGGTTTGGGAATCTCATTGATTTTATGCAATAACTTTTCGATCGAATATCCTTTGATTTTTATTTTCTTCACTGAAAACAAAACAATAAAAAGCAATACAAAACCTCCAAACAAAATGGCAACTGTTTGAGTCGTAATAACTTCATATTTAGCATTAAAATACAATAAGCCAAAAAGCCCAAAAATCACAGTTAAGATCATTTGGATTCCGTTGCAAATCAAGTTAAGAAAAACCACTTGTTTAGCTTCAGATTTCGGATAAAACAACGCTTTTCCGGCGTACTCTCCTACTCCGTTTGGCGTAAAAATTCCGGCTGTAAGTGCTGCCAAAACTTGCTTTGTAGCTTCACCCAATGAAATTTCATGAATTACTTTAGCCAGATTTTGCCATTTCAGAATTTCAAAATAACGATTCAAAACACTCAAAAGCAATATAAACCCAATTCCTAAAACTGACTGATTTTTACGAAATAGTGTGATGAACTTTTGCCAGTCGAGTTTGTCGTTGTTTGCCAACTGATTATAAATAAAATAAAATGCACCACCTACAATCAAAAGTTTGACTACAAGAACAAGGAATTGTTTAGCTTTGTGAGGAATTGAAATCATGCCGCAAAAGTAATCAATTTGAAAATGTGGCAATGAAAATGTGCCAATTTGAAAATTAGAAAATGAGTCCATTTTCTAAAACTGAAACAAGAAACAAAAATCACTTGACAAAAGAACGCATCATATTAGGTATTGATCCCGGAACAACCATCATGGGGTTTGGATTGATTAGAGTAATCAATAAAAAAATGGAGTTTTTGCAACTTAACGAATTGCAACTCTCCAAGTATGACAATCATTACCAAAAGTTAAAAATAATTTTTGAGCGAACTATCGAATTAATCGAAACGCATAATCCTGACGAAATAGCGATTGAAGCTCCTTTTTTTGGTAAAAACGTACAATCTATGCTAAAACTGGGTCGTGCACAAGGTGTTGCAATGGCAGCAGGACTTTCTCGAGATATCCCAATTACGGAATACGAACCTAAAAAGATAAAAATGGCTATTACCGGAAACGGAAATGCCAGCAAAGAACAAGTTGCAAAAATGCTGCAACAACTTTTAGGATTAAAAGAATTACCTAAAAACCTGGATTCAACAGATGGTCTGGCAGCTGCGGTTTGCCATTTCTTTAACTCCGGAAAAATAGTTGCAGGAAAAAGTTATACTGGTTGGGACGCATTTGTAAAACAAAACGAAGATAAAGTAAGAAAATAGTTTTCAGTCTCAGTGGCAGTTTACAGTTAAACTGAGACTCAAAACTGCCACTGAAAACTGAGACTGAACACTATAAAATGAGCGGTATTTACATTCATATTCCTTTTTGCAAGCAGGCTTGCAACTATTGCGACTTTCACTTTTCTACTTCGATGAAAAAGAAAGACGAAATGGTTTTGGCCTTAGCCAAAGAAATTGCCATGCGCAAAAATGAGCTTCTCTCCCGAAGTTTCGGGAATGATCAAAGTGACAACCAAATTGAGACTATATATTTTGGAGGAGGAACTCCATCTGTTTTGACAAATGACGAAATAAACTTTTTAATTTCTGAAGTTTATAAAAATTATGATGTTGTCGAAAATCCGGAAATCACCCTCGAAGCCAATCCGGATGATTTATCTGCGGAAAGAATTTTAGAATTATCAAAAAGCCCGATAAATCGTTTAAGTATTGGGATTCAGTCTTTTTATGAAGATGATTTAAAGATGATGAATCGTGCTCATAATTCGGAAGAAGCCATAAAATGTTTACAAGAAGCGACTAAATACTTTGATAATATTTCCCTCGATTTAATTTATGGAATCCCGGGATTAACTGACGAAATGTGGAAGAAAAATATCGAAACAGCTTTATCTTTTGGTATTCCGCATATATCAAGTTATGCTCTAACAGTTGAACCAAAAACTGCTTTAAGAAAACTTATTGATACCGGAAAAATTGCTGAACCTCAAGACGAAGTCGCTTCGAATCATTTTATAATTTTGGTTGAAACGCTTCAACAAAATGATTTTATTCATTATGAATTATCGAATTTCGGGAAAGAAGGTTATTTCTCTAAAAACAATTCAGCTTATTGGTTAGGAAAAAAATATATCGGCATTGGTCCTTCGGCGCATAGTTATGATGGCGAAAAAAGAGGCTGGAATGTGGCAAATAATTCACTTTATCTAAAATCGATTCAGAACGACGAACTTCCAATCGAAACTGAAATCCTCACCATTTCTGATCGTTATAATGAATATATTATGACCGGATTACGAACCATTTGGGGTGTCTCTTTAGACAGAATCGAAAATGAATTTGGCTTAGAATATCTCAATTATCTTAAAAAACAAAGTCAAAAATTCTTAAATGATGAATTGCTTTTCATCGAAAACAATATCCTAAAACCAACCCTAAAAGGAAAATTTTTAACAGATGGAATTGCAAGTGATCTCTTTTACTTAAATTTGGAAGAATAAAATTAGCCACGAAGGCACAAAGACGCAAATTATTTAAACTTTGTGACTTAGCGTCTTTGCGGCATAAAACCCAAATTTGTGCTAGCTAAAATCAACAACTTCGAAATAGACTTATCAAAACCCATTGATATTTCGATTCCGTTAACGAATACAGATGAAAATCCGATTGCCTGGTATATCGAAAAACCGGTTATTGAACCTGTCATTTTTGGCGATTGGATCGGGAAAGTTTCTGAAGGAAAATCATCTACTAATTTCAATAATATCTTCTTCAATCCGCATGGACACGGAACGCACACAGAATGCTTGGGACATATTACTAATGATTTTTACAGCATCAATCAATCTTTGAAACAGTTTTTCTTTTATGCAAAATTGATTACGGTTGAACCTGAAAAAATTGGGGATGATTTAGTGATTACGAAAGAAAGTATTTCGACTTCGCTCAATGTGACAAGTGGTTCAACTCCGCTCAGTGGGAAATCTTTGGAAGCAATTATTATCAGAACACTTCCAAACCAAAAAGATAAAAAGTCAAGAAAATACTCTAATACAAATCCGCCTTATTTGTCTGAAGAAGCAGCTATTTTCATCCGTGAAAACAAAATTCAGCATTTATTGATCGATTTACCAAGTGTAGATAAGGAACATGATGAAGGTAAATTATTAGCGCATAAAGCATTTTGGAATGTAAAAGATACGGTTAATCTAAACGCTGATGCCAGATTAAATGCAACAATTACAGAAATGATTTATGTTCCGGACGAAATTCAAGATGGCGATTATATACTAAATTTACAAATCGCTTCGTTTGAAAACGACGCAAGTCCCAGTAAACCAATATTATACAAAATTGTAGATTTTATAGGGTAGATTTTAGATTTACTGAATACTTAAAACTGAGACTGAATACTATGATTAACGTTTCTACAGATAAAAATAAACTTGACGTTCCTTTTATACAAAACTTTTTAAAAGACATTTATTGGGCCGCGGGAAGAACTATACAAGAAGTTCAAATTACAATTGATGCTTCGGTTTGTTTTGGAATTTACCTGAACGAAAAACAAATTGGCTTTGCCAGAGTAATAACTGATTATGTAGTTTTTGGTTACGTGATGGATGTTTTTATTACTGAAGAACATCGTGGTAAAGGATATTCGTCTATTTTAATTGAAAATATGATGAATGAACCCATTCTTAAAAATATTCAAATATGGAGATTGGCGACAACTGATGCACATTTTTTATATCGTAAATTTGGTTTTACAGAATTGGAATATCCTGAAAAATTAATGGAGAAAAAACTATAATGAAAACAATTATCAAACTCGAAGAATTAGCCTTATTTATTCTCGGTATCTATTTATTCAATCGTTTAAATTTTGATTGGTGGTGGTTTCCAGTTTTAATTTTGGCACCGGATTTATCCATGTTGGGATATTTATTTGGCAATAAAAGCGGTGCTTTTTTTTATAACGTCTTTCATCATAAAGCAATTGCACTTTTTATTTATGCTTTCGGATGTTATTTAAGTATTGAAAGTATTCAATTAGCCGGAATTATTCTATTTTCACATTCGGCAATGGATCGAATTTTTGGTTACGGTTTAAAATATGAAAAAGGTTTTAAATACACTCATTTAGGTGAAATTGGTAAATAGAAAATAATATGAATCTAGAAACGTTTTACGAATATTGTCTTTCTAAAAAAGGCGCCAGCGAACATTTTCCTTTTGATGAAGACACATTGGTTTTTAAAGTTGGTGGAAAAATGTTTGCTTTATCTTCCTTATCTCAGTGGGAAAAAAACGAACCTTCGGTAAATTTAAAATGTGATCCTGAGCGTGCACAAGAATTAAGAGCCGAATATGACGAGATAAAACCAGGCTTTCATATGAGCAAAGTACATTGGAACACCATTGATTTAAAAGGGAATTTGTCGACTGCTTTTGTAAAAGAACTGATCGATCATTCGTATGAATTGGTTTTCAAAAGTTTGACAAAGAAAATTCAAAATGAAATTATTGAATTAGAGAATTAGGCATTACATTTGCAACGTAAGAAAAAAACTTAGCCCCGAAGTATCGGGATAGTTACTAGATAACTTAGCAACTTATACAACCATGAAAGAACAATTTAAAAAATTTCTGAACGAAGAACAAGATCCAAAAGCGATTGAAAAAATCACTTCGAAACTCAATGATTTATTGATGAAAAACGAAGAAATTGGTTATATAGCGGTTCAAAAAAAACCAGCAATAACTGTTTTTCCAGATAGCATAATCCTGACCAATAAACGTATTATTATCTGCAAGCCTAAAAATTTAGGTCTTTCAATGGATTTTACAGATTATACGTGGGATGATATTACAAGTACTTTTGTAAAAGAGAATATTTTGGGTTCTGAATTTTCTTTTGGAACTACAACTGACCTGACTATTTCTATAGATTATATTCCGAAAACGCAGGCAAGAAAAATTTATACGTATGCTAAAGAACAATTAGATTTAATTAAAAATCCTATTGTTGCCGAAACTCCAATTGTAGAAACTGCGCCAATTATTGAAGAAGAAGATGAGGAAGTTGAAGAAGTTGAAACTGAAGAAGTAACGAGTTATGCTGAAATATTACCGGCAACAACTCCTTACGAAACTTATGAGCCAATTCAGCCAACACAACCTGCAAGCGGAGATCGTAAATTAAGTGAACTATCTAAAGAAGAACTTTTTGATAAATTACAGAATTACAAAAAATTACTTGATAACGGATTAATCATGCAAGGTGAATATGATGCTTACAAAAAAGAAATATTGAGTTACATGTAAGTCTTAAAGTCGAAAGTCATAAAGTCTTAAAATTTTCGTTGACAAAATAAAAAAGCCAGAATAGAATTTTCTATTTCTGGCTTTATCATTTCTATTCTTTTTGACTTTCGACCTTCGGCTTTAAGACTTAAAGAGTCGCTTTTTGTTTTTCTACAAAACTATGTGCCTGAAGTTCTAATAATTCTGTTGCTTTCTTGCGTTGTAAATCATATAGACTTCTATCTTCGGCAATATCTGCATATACTTTATCGTGCATTTGAGCACTGGTTTTCACCAATAATTCGCGTTGATATTTGTTCTGGGTTAAAGTTGCCTTCATCGCCGTTTCGGCTTCTTCCTGCTTAAAATCAAATTCACCTTTTGGTGCTAAAAGTTTTGCAATAATAGGAGAAGTTTCTATAGCCAGAAATAATAACATGATAAAAAATGAAGGCAGCCAGGGCAATTTATCTAATGCATTTATACGTGCCATCAATCCGTCAAAACCTTCAATAATTGGTTGTGTCTGTGATACTTTTTTATCTAAATCGGCTTGCAATTGTTTGCCGGTTTTTTCTTTCTCAGCAATTTTTGCTTCGTTCGTTGTTTTTAAAATTGCCAATTCTTGTAAAGAGGCATCATGTTTTTCCCGTTTCTCTTTATAAACCGGACCTTTTCCCAGTTTTTTAGTTCCGGCAGTTCCTTCGGCTTCTGTAATATAAGTAGAATAAAGAGCATTTACTTCTTTTTCTTTCTTTAGAATATCACTTTTTAATGAGGCAATTTCCGCTTTATTTTTATCTAAATCTGATTTGAAATAATTACCAACTTGCTTTTTATTGGCTAATTCCATTTCGTTTTTCTCTTTCAATAAAACGGTATTGATTTCTTTTTCGAAAATTTTAATCTCCAAAGGCTTAGAAATAACGATGGCAATAATAACTGCCAATATAATTCGAGGTGTCGCTTGTATGAATTCGTCAAAAAAACGATCTCTTTTTTTAATTGTAGAAACGATAAACCGGTCCAGATTAAAAATAAGTAAACTCCATACAAACCCAAAAATTAAAGCTGGATAAATAGAGTCAAAAACAGTAAAAAGAGCATAAGCACTGGCAAGAAAAGCCATAACTGCGGTAAAAAAAACGGTAGCACCAATACCTACATATTTGGTTTGTTCGCCTTCTGAGCAGCCTTCGAGTAAATCCCGATCTGCCCCGGAACATACGATAAAAAATTGTTTTAACATGATTGATGATTTTTGATTGTGATTGATAGGGCAAATTTAGCGCCAAAAATTTAATTCTGAGGTAAATAGTTGATTTGTTTTTAGTTGCGGACTATAAAAATTATTCTTTCATTAAATGTTATTTAAACATTAATCAATTCTAAATATGTAAGAGGAATCATAACACTATGTTAATTTTTTCTAACGCCTTTAATAACATTAAGGTTCTAGTTTCGCAGGAAATCAAATTAAAACACAATGAAAAAAATTTATTTAGTAGTAACATTCATGCTATTAGCCTTTTCAGGTTATGCCCAAAAAGCCATAATCTCAGGAAAAGTATTAGATATAGACGACAAACTTCCTTTGCCGGGAGCGATGATTCAAATTGTAGGTGAAAATAAGTACACAGTTTCAGATTACAATGGTCGTTTTGAATTACTTAATATTAATGTTGGAACTTATAAAGTAGAAGTAAAATATATAGGATATACTGCCATAACTCATGAAATTACTGTTGAGCAAGGCAAAAACAATGTACTTGATTTTAGCCTTAAAACTTCAGGAACAGAGCTGAACGAAGTAGTTGTTGGGGACATCTTAAAAGGTCAGGCAAAAGCATTGAATCAACAAAAAAACAGTAAAAATATTGGAAATATAATTTCATCGGATCAAATGGGTCGTTTTCCTGATGCCAATGTTGGAGACGCCTTAAAACGTGTTCCGGGTATTACGATGCAAAACGATCAGGGTGAAGCGCGTAACATTATTATTAGAGGTTTGGCTCCATCTTTAAACTCGGTTACTTTAAATGGAGACAGAATTCCGTCTGCAGAGGGAGATAATAGAAACGTACAAATGGATTTGATTCCGTCTGATATGATTTCTACTATCGAAGTTAATAAAACCTTAACTTCAGACATGGATGCAGATGCAATTGGAGGCTCTGTAAATTTAGTTACAAGGGCAACTCCAAATGGCGAAAGAATCTCTGCAACTCTTGCAGGTGGTTATATGCCAATTCGTGAGCATGCTACATATACTGCAGGTTTAGTTTACGGAAATCGCTTTTTAGACAATAAACTGGGCGCTGTTTTTAGCGGATCTTATAATAATGTAGATTATGGATCTGATAATATCGAAAATGAATGGGTAAAAGACGAGTTTGGAAATGAATATCTACAAGCTTCAGAAATTAGAAAATATGATGTACAGCGTATTCGTCGCAGCGGATCTGTAGCTTTAGATTATAAATTTGATGAGAATAACACGATTTTTGCCAATGCTATTTATAATTGGAGAGACGATCGAGAAAACCGTTTCAGAACAACTTATGACGATATTGAACCTATTTATAATGGGGAACAAATTACAGGTTTTGAAGGTCGTGTAAAACGTCAGACAAAAGGCGGAGTCGATAATAATCGTAATAAAAACAGACGATTAGAAGATCAGCGTGTTCAAAATTATTCTATTCGAGGAGAACATTTAATCAACTCTAAACTAGATTTAGACTGGTCTGCAAATTATGCAAAAGCCAGAGAATATCGTCCGCAGGAACGTTACATCGAATACCGTCAGAAAGGTTTGGAAATGACTGAAGATTTATCTGATATCAGATTTCCTTTGATGACAACAGTTGGAGAAGCTACAGATGAATTCAAATTTCAAACAGTTACTGAAAATACAGATGAAACCAGCGAAAGTGAATTTGGAGCAAAAGTTAATATCCGTTTCCCTTTTACGATTATTCCATCTCAAAAAGGAAGATTAAGAACCGGGCTTAGACTTCGATTAAAAGAAAAAGAAAGAAATAACAACTTCTATTCGTACGAGCCAATCAACGATGGAATGGAATTATTGTCAGAAGTTCCAAACAGTTATTATGACGGAAAGAACTTTAATCCGGGAAGTAAATATGTTCCGGGAAGTTTTGCTTCGGCAAGCTTTTTAGGAAGTCTAGATTTAAATAATGCCGCATTATTTGATAAATCATCAGATCCGGCAGAATTTTTAGCTGTGAATTATAATGCTAAAGAAAGAATCTCTGCTGCTTATGTAAGATGGGATCAGGATTTTAACGACAAACTTTCTATGGTTTTGGGTTTTCGTGTAGAAAATACTCATATTGATTACACTGGAAATCGTGTTTTAGATGAAGAAGAATTAGAAAGCGAGATCAATACGACAAATTCATACACTAATTTGCTGCCAAGTATTTCGTTTCAATATAATGCTACAAAAGATTTAGTTTTAAGAGCTGCTGTTACAACCGCTTTAGCAAGACCTAACTATTATGCATTGGCTCCTTACGTAAATAATATTGCTGCCGATAAAGAAATTACAGCCGGAAATCCGGATCTTGACGCAACATACTCTTACAATTATGATTTTATGGCCGAGAATTATTTCAAATCCGTAGGTTTAATTTCTGGAGGAGTTTTCTACAAAAAATTAGATAATTTTATTTATAATTATAGCGACAATCAATATACTGCTGCAAAATTTGCTGCTGATTTCCCAAATCAGGCAAACCCGATTCCTACTGGAGAAAACTGGTCATTTTTGCAATCAAGAAACGGAGATACGGTTGATGTTTATGGTTTTGAAGTTGCGTTTCAACGTCAGTTAGATTTTCTTCCTGGAAAATTCCTGAAAGGATTTGGCATCTATTTGAACTATACGTACACTAAATCTAAAGCAAAAGGAATTGCTGACGAAGACGGAAACGAAAGAAACAATATTAGTCTTCCCGGAACAACTCCACATATGTTCAACGGATCTTTGTCTTGGGAAAACAAACGTTTTTCTGCGAGAATTTCTACCAATTTCACTTCAGATTATTTAGACGAATTAGGTTCAGAATCTTATAAAGACAGTTACTACGACAAGCAGTTTTTCTTAGATGCAAATGCGTCTTTCAAAATCACACCTAAACTTCGCCTTTTTGCCGAAGCTAACAACTTAACTAACCAGCCTTTACGCTACTACCAAGGAGTTGAGGCGCATACCAAACAAGCAGAGTACTATCAGGCCAGATACAATTTTGGTTTGAAACTTGACTTGTAATAATCAATTTATAAAATGCTTAAATTAGGCAGAACTTAGCGGTTCTGTCTAATTTTATTAAAATGAAATTCGTAATGAAAAATAAAACTATAATAGCTTTTTTACTTTTAAACACTTTATTTATAGCTTGTAAAGATGACAAACTAGCTCCTATTGCAGCAAATGCAGTAAAACCAACTGTTGTTACTCAAGCTTTGCCTCACGATACAGATGATCCTTCGATCTGGATTCACCCAACAGATGCGTCTAAAAGTATTGTCGTAGGAACAGATAAAGATACAGACGGCGCTTTGTATGCTTTTGATTTAAAGGGAAAAATCGTTGCAAAATCTGAGGTTTTAAAACGCCCGAACAATGTTGATATCGCTTACGGTTTGGTAATCGACGGGAAAAAAGTTGATGTTGCCGTAACAACAGAACGCGAGTCTAATAAAATAAGAGTTTTTAGTTTACCAGATTTAAAAGCAATTGACAACGGCGGAATCGCTGTATTTGAAGGTGAAGAATTACGCGACCCAATGGGAATTGCATTGTATACCAGAAAAAGCGATAATAAAATCTTTGCCATTGTAGGTAGAAAATCAGGACCATCAGGAAGCTATTTATGGCAATATGAACTTTCCGGAAACGGGAAATTTGCTACTGCAAAAGTGGTTAGAAAATTCGGTGCTTATAGTGGGAAAAAAGAAATCGAAGCTATAGCGGTTGACAACGAATTAGGAACTGTTTTATATTGCGACGAACAATTTGGAATCAGAAAATACAAAGCCGATCCTGCTTTAAACGATAATAAGGAATTAGCTATTTTTGGAAAAACAGGCTTTAAAGCCGATAATGAAGGAATTGCGATTTATAAAAAAACAGATTCTACGGGATATATTTTAGTATCAAACCAGCAAGCAAATACTTTTATGGTATACCCAAGAGAAGGTGCAAAAGGAAATCCGAACGATTATCCTTTATTGGCAGAAATTCCAACTTCGACTATTGAATGTGATGGTGCTGATGCCACAAGTATAAACTTAGGAGGAAGTTTCAAAAACGGACTCTTCGTAGCCATGAGCAACGGAATGACGTTTCATTATTATGCCTGGGATTTAATCCAGAAGCGTATCGATGATAAGAAATAAGTTTTCAGTCGCAGTCGCAGTTTTCAGTTTCTTAACTGAGACTGAACACTGAGACTGAGACTGAAAACTGATATATACAAAAAAGCTGTTCATCACTGAACAGCTTTTTTTAGTTTGAATTAGTAATCTTCCTTATTCTGTAATAGGTGCGCCGGCTAAAATTTCAGCATTGGCAAACTCTTCAAATTTGGCGAAATTAGCTTTAAATTTCTGTGCCAATTCAATTGCTTTTTTATCGTATAACTCAGGATCTTCCCAAGTATTTCTAGGATTTAAAATTTCAGATGGAACATTCGGGCAAGATTGTGGTTTTGCGATTCCAAATACTGCATGATTTTTATATTCTACATCATCCAGTTCTCCGTTTAATGCAGCGGTAATCATAGCACGAGTATATTTTAGTTTCATACGCGTTCCTGTTCCGTATTCTCCGCCTGTCCAACCTGTGTTGATCAACCAGACTTTTACATCTGCATCTTTCATTTTCTTGGTTAGCATTTCAGCATAACGTGTTGGGTGTAATGGCATAAATGGTGCTCCAAAACAAGCTGAGAAATTAGGTTGTGGTTCTGTAACTCCGGCTTCTGTTCCGGCAACTTTAGCTGTATATCCTGAGATAAAATGGTAAGCCGCCTGACCTGGAGTTAATCTTGAAATTGGAGGCAAAATTCCGAAAGAATCTGCCGTCAAGAAAAATATATTTTTAGGATTATGACCTATAGATCCCGGTTGAATATTATCGATATGTGTTATTGGGTAACTTACACGTGTATTTTGTGTGATAGAAACATCATCATAATCCACCTCATTTGTTCCTTCTTTGAAAACCACATTTTCTAAAAGCGCTCCTTTTTTGATTGCTCTAAAAATGTCCGGTTCATTTTCTTCTGTTAGGTTAATTACTTTTGCATAGCAACCACCTTCAAAGTTAAAAACCGTATTTTCTCCTGTCCAGCCGTGTTCATCGTCTCCAATTAATTTACGTGCAGGATCTGCAGATAAAGTAGTTTTTCCGGTTCCTGATAATCCAAAGAAAATAGCAGTATCTCCAGCTTCACCAACATTGGCACTGCAATGCATTGGTAAAGTATTTTCGAAAACTGGTAAAATGAAGTTTAAAGCAGAGAAAATCCCTTTTTTCATTTCTCCTGTATAACCTGTTCCGCCAATAAGTGCTACTTTTTTAGTAAAATCCAAAATAGCAAAATTAGACTGACGTGTTCCGTCTACAGCAGGATCTGCCATAAAACTTGGAGCACAAATTACGGTCCATTCCGGAGTAAAGTTAGCTAACTCTGACTCTTCCGGTCTTAAGAACATATTATAACAAAACAAATTAGACCAGGCAGTTTCTGTAACTACACGAACATTTAATCTGTAATTTGCATCAGAACAAACATAAGAATCACGTACAAAAACTTCTTTATTTGATAAAAACTGAGTGACCTTATTGTATAATTTCTCAAAAGCAGCCGGTTCAAAAGGAATATTTACTTTTCCCCACCAAACCTGATCTTCAGTAATAGTATCTTTTACAATATAACGATCCTGAGGGGAACGTCCTGTAAACTCACCTGTATTAATTGCCAATGCGCCTGTAGAGTTCTCAACACCTTGGCCTGATTGCAAAGTAATCGCATGCAATTCATCAGCAGATAATTGGTAGCGAACTTTTGCATTTTCAATTCCTAGTTCATTTAGCGAAATCGATTGCGTGAAAACGGTGTGACTGTCCATAAATTTTTAGTTGTGTGTGATATTTAATAAGAAACAAAATTACAGATTTATTATTAATCCATTAAAAAAAACTAAATTTTACTTTTATTTATATCAATAAGGTAAAATTTGATCTTAAAAATCAATAAAATAAAAAAATAACTGCTTCCAATTTGTTTTCTTATAATCTTATAAATGAATTTGTTATATTTTTTACCCATTAAAGCAAAAAACAAGATAAATTCACATAAATAAGATTATATGTTATTTATGTGACAAAATTAAAGATTAATTTTTAGATAGAATTTTTTATTCGGGATTTTATGATTTTCTCCTCAAAATCGTAACAAATAATGCTGCCCAGGCAATAATTAATAAAAAACCTCCCAAAGGTGTTGCGAATACGATAATTTTAAAATCGAAAACTGTAAGACTTTTTATCGCTAATAAATAGATCGAACCACTAAAAAGAAGAACACCGGCAACAACTAAATTATAGATTGTTTTTACAGTCTTTTCAGCAATATCTTTTCTGGTCGAAAGAAAAAGCAAAAACAAGGCATGATACATTTGATAACGAACTCCAACTTCAAAGGTATTTAACTCTTCTACAGATAAATATTTTTTAAGTAAATGTGCGCCAAAAGCGCCTAAAATGATCGCTATCATTCCCATCAAAGCTCCTGCTAAAACAATTTTTCTTTTCATATTTTCTATACTTTTATTCTTCAACAAAAATACTTCAATACATTTAAAAAAGCATTTTAGTTTTAAAAAATCTTTTCCGGAAAAAGAAATCTGTTGTGATTTGGCTCAAAAATAAAAAATAACGCATTTTTACAAAATTAAAATTGTTACATATTTAACAATTTAATATATTTGTGTTATATATTTAAAACATGAGAAGCATTTTAATCATTGGAGCCGGAAGATCTGCATCGTCGCTGATACGTTATTTATTAGCAAAATCAGAAACCGAAGACCTTCATCTTGTTGTAGCGGACTTATCATTGGCTTTAGCCGAAAAAAAGACACAAGGCCATCCCAATGCAACTCCAATTGCTTTGAATATTTTTGAAACAGAAGAAAGAAAATCAGCAATCGAAAAAGCATCAATTGTAATCTCGATGCTTCCTGCGCATTTGCATATAGAAATTGCCAAAGATTGTCTTGAATTTAAAAAACACCTGGTAACGGCTTCGTATGTAAGCGACGCGATGCAGGCACTTGATGAAGAAGCAAAGAAAAACAATCTTATTTTCATGAACGAAATTGGTCTTGATCCTGGAATTGATCATATGAGTGCCATGAAAGTAATTGATGAAATTAGAGAAAAAGGCGGTAATATGTTGCTTTTTGAATCCTTTTGCGGCGGATTAGTAGCTCCGGAATGTGATAACAATTTATGGAATTACAAATTTACATGGGCACCAAGAAACGTTGTTCTTGCTGGACAAGGCGGCGCAGCAAAATTTATTCAGGAAGGCACTTATAAATACATACCATACGGAACTGTGTTTCGCAGAACGGAATTTTTAGAAGTCGAAGGTTACGGAAAATTCGAAGCCTATTCTAATCGGGATTCGCTTAAATACAGATCGATTTATGGGTTAGATGATATCCTAACCTTATATCGCGGAACGATTAGAAGAGTTGGGTATTCGAAAGCATGGAATATGTTTGTGCAATTAGGCATGACAGATGACAGCTATATTATGGAAGGTTCTGAAAACATGAGTTACAGAGAATTCGTAAATTCATTTTTACCATATCACCCAACAGATTCTGTAGAAATTAAAACGAGATTGATCTTAAAAATAGATCAGGACGATATTATGTGGGATAAACTTCTGGAACTGGATTTGTTTAATCCAGACAAAAAAGTGAATTTACCCAATGCAACTCCGGCACAAATATTAGAAAAAATATTATCCGACAGCTGGACTCTCGAACCCAACGATAAAGACATGATTGTGATGTATCATAAATTTGGATACGAACTGGATGGCAAAAAACGACAAATTGACTCAAAAATGGTTTGTATTGGCGACGATCAAACTTATACTGCAATGGCAAAAACGGTTGGATTACCGGTTGCAATGGCAACATTATTAATCTTAAACCGCAAAATTACAACTCCTGGCGTACAGCTTCCTATAAAAAAAGAAGTATATCTGCCTATTTTAAAAGAGTTAGAAGAATACGGGGTGATTTTCAACGAACAAAATATGCCCTATTTTGGATATAATCCAGACTTATTTTAAGACTTGGATTTGTTAGTTTTTAGAATTTTTTTTTTAGTTTTTTAATTTATCCGCTTCATGAAAACTGAAGCGGATTTTTTTTATTAAAAGTTAGGAAAGTGCAAAATTTAAAAGATGTTTTAAATAAGTTCAGATATTTATGTCTCAAAAGAAATCTCTGAACCTCTGTCACTTTGAAACTTTGAACCTTCAAAAAAACCTATTTCTGGGCCTGAAACGTAATTGGCAAGCTGTACATCACTCGAACAGTTTTTCCTTTTTGAGTAGCGGCGGTCCATTTAGGAGAAAGTTTTAAAACGCGAATAGCCTCATCGCCTATTCCGTAACCCGGATCTTTTAGTGTTACGATATCTGATAAACTTCCATCTTTTTCGATGACAAATTGTAAATATGCTTTTCCTTCTATCTTGTTTTTCCCAACCGCTGTGGGCATTTTAAAATTTGTACCAATAAATTTATAGAACTCATTCATACCGCCCGGAAATTCAGGTAATTTTTCGACATCCTCTAATACATAAAGATCTTTTTCTTTTACATCAGCTTTGTTAGATGCTTTTTGAGCCATTGTTTTTGTACTAAAAACACACAATAGTAAAGCATAAACTACACTTACAGAAAATACTTTTAAAACAATTTTAATCGGAGATTCTTTTTTAGTCATCATAAGTAAACGTTTTTTAGTTATTAAATAATTGATATTACTAGCCAAAGCAATTGTATTTTTATTTGTCGCAAAATCTAATAGTAGAGTTTGATAATTCTTAACAGAACCAAACTGTTTGTTTACAGCTTCGTCAGCCAAAAATTCGTGATTGAGTTTGATTGCTTTTTTATAAAACAAAAGCAACGGATTAAACCAAAAAACAATTTGCAGAACCTCGATAAAAAGAATATCCAAAGTGTGTTTTTGCTGCAAATGTGCTTTTTCGTGCGCAATTAATTCTGATGGAATTTTGCCGCTTTCGAATGCCTTTTTATGAATAAAAATAGATCTCCAAAACGAATGCGGTAAAATAGCTTCGTCGATTAAAACTATTTTTTCTCCTTTTATAAATTGTACTTCATTCGTTTTTATTTTATTATAAAAAGAATATAAACTAAATGTAAATCGGGTTGTTAGCAACAAAACTCCCAGAGCATAAACAACAGCAGTTAAAATCATTAGAAAATCATTCAATGAAATGGCTTCCAGATTTTTACTGTTTTTTTGAATCACCAGTTCGTTCAATTGAACTAATCCTATTCTACTTGACAAAGCAGATTGAAACGAAATTATTTGTAGTGGAATTACAAAGCTAAAAACCAAACTCAACAACAAATAAGCACGATTAAAACGAAACATTTTCTCGTTTTCCAGCCACAATTTATATACTGCATAAAAAATTAAAAGCAGTATTCCTGATTTTAAAAGATAGAGTATCATTTTTTCTTTTTTTGAATTTCTGAATCAATTATTTTTCTAAGTTCTTCTAATTCTGAAGTTGACAAATTGGTTTCTTTCGTAAAAAAAGAAGCAAATTGTGATGCCGAATTATTGAAAAAACTACTGATTAATCCGTTTACGTGTTTCGAGAAATAAACCGTCTTTTCGACCAAAGGATAATATTCTCTCGAATTTCCGAATTCGTTATAGGCTACGAATTTCTTATCGATCATTCGTTTCAAAAGCGTTGCAACGGTTGTTGTTGCCGGTTTTGGCTCGGGATAGGCTTCGAGTAAATCTTTCATAAAAGCTTTTTCAAGCCTCCAAAGATGCTCCATTAATTGTTCTTCTGAGTTTGATAGTTGCATGTTTTTTTTTAAGTTTCTAAGTTACTAAGGTTCTGAGTTGCTAAGTTGCTGAGTTTTTTTTGCCACAGATTAGAATGATTAAAATGATTTTTTTTGATGATTACAATTATTCTTTATTCTTTATTCTTTATTCTTTATTCTTTATTCTTTATTCTTTATTCTTTATTCTTTATTCTAAAAAAAACCTGTGGTCTATTCTATCGCTTTTTCTGAAATTAATTCTCCATTCTTATAGTTCTTGATTTCTGTTAGTTTTCCTTTATCGGAGTAAAATTTCCAGACTCCAAAATAAAACCAATGTGTTTCGACGGCATCGACTTCGATTTTTGTCTTTCCTTTTGATTGTAGTTTTCCGTTTTCATAATAATATTTTACGATGCAGATTCCGTTTTTGTATTTTTCGGTTTTATAGATTTTTCCGTTAATGTAGGATTTCCACTTTTTTATGGGTTGATCGCTTTTGTAATATTCGAATGATTTATATGTCGTACTATCTTGTTTGTAATTATCAATCCAAAGACCTCCTTTCTTTTTATCAATCTTTTGATTGATCGGTTTGCTTTTACAACCAAAAAGCATCATTCCGCAAAAAAATAACAAAAGAAGGTTTTTCATATTTCCTGAATTAACTCTACAATTATAGATGTTGCTCTACAAATGTAGAGTTATTTTTTTAATAAGCAAAAAAAAGTTACTAAGATTCTAAGTTGCTAAGGTTCTGAGGGTTCTTTTTTTTAGGTTCAAAGGTGCAGAGATGCAAAGCGACAAAGGTTTTGAATAGGCACCAGCTTTAGCTGGGGTTTAGAATAAATGAGAAGGAAATGGCTTTAGCCGATTTTTTTTAGGCTCAAAGGCGCAGAGATGCAAAGCATCAAAGGTTTTCAATAGGCTCCAGCTTTAGCTGGGGTTTAGAATAAATGAGAAGGAAATGGCTTTAGCCGATTTTTTTAGGCTCAAAGGCGCAGAGATGCAAAGCATCAAAGGTTTTCAATAGGCTCCAGCTTTAGCTGGGGTTTAGAATAAATGCGAAGGAAATGGCTTTAGCCGAATAAATACGCTTATAAAAGATTAAAGAATTCGGCTAAAGCCAATTACTCTTTTCACAAAAAACTCCAGCTGAAGCTGGAGGCTATTCAATTCTGATGCGAAAAACCTTTGTCCCTTTGAGCCTTTGTTCCTTTGAACCTCTTTTAAGCGTTAGGGATAGAGGCGGTATCTCCCGATTTAGAAAAACAAGGCTTTTTAGCCGTAGTTTTTGTTAATTGGAAATATAGCTGAAAGCCCGTCCGCCGCGGCGGAAACGCCCAAAAACATATTAAATTCCATAAAAAAATCCGCTTACTCTAAAAGAATAAACGGATTGTATTTTTATACCTAACAGGTTTTAAAAACCTGTTAGGATAATAGAATTTACTTAGAAAGCTCTACAAAATATTTGTAAAACAAAGGAATAGTTTCGATTCCTTTTAAGAAATTAAAGATTCCGAAATGTTCGTTTGGCGAGTGAATTGCATCGCTGTCTAAACCGAAGCCCATAAGGATGGTTTTGCTTTTTAATTCTTTTTCGAACAACGCTACAATTGGAATACTTCCGCCTGAACGAACCGGAATCGCAGGAACTCCAAAAGTCTCTGTGTAAGCTTTGTTTGCTGCCTGATATCCAACGCTGTCAATTGGGGTAACATAACCTTGCCCACCGTGATGTGGCGTAACTTTTACGGTAACTCCAGACGGTGCAATGCTTGTGAAATGTTTAGTAAAAAGCTCTGTGATTTCATGCCAATCCTGATTAGGAACCAAACGCATTGAGATTTTAGCAAATGCTTTGCTCGCAATAACAGTTTTTGCTCCTTCGCCTTGATATCCGCCCCAGATTCCGTTTACGTCTAATGTTGGACGAATCGAGTTGCGCTCGTTGGTAACATATCCTTTTTCGCCATAAACGTCGTTTAGGTCTAAGGCTTTTTTATATTTTTCTAAGCTAAAAGGCGCTTTTGCCATTTCAGCTCTTTCTTCAAGAGATAATTCCTGTACGTTGTCGTAGAAACCAGGAATGGTAATATGATTGTCTTCGTCATGTAAAGAAGCGATCATTTTTGCCAAAACATTAATTGGGTTCGCCACTGCTCCACCGTATAATCCTGAATGCAAATCACGATTTGGTCCGGTAACTTCGACCTCTACATAACTCAAACCACGCAAACCTGTCGTAATCGACGGTTGTTGATTAGAGATCATTCCGGTATCTGAAATTAAGATTACGTCGTTTTTTAGTTTCTCTTGATTACGTTCTACGAACCAAGCCAAACTTGCAGAACCTACTTCTTCTTCGCCTTCGATCATGAATTTTACGTTACATGGCAAAGTATTGGTTTGCACCATAAGCTCCAAAGCTTTTACGTGCATGTACATTTGTCCTTTGTCATCGCAGGCTCCACGGGCAAAAATTGCGCCTTCTGGGTGAATTTCGGTTTTTTTAATTACGGGTTCGAATGGTGGCGATGTCCATAATTCGATAGGATCTGGTGGTTGAACATCATAATGTCCGTAAACTAGAACTGTAGGTAAATTTGGGTCGATTATTTTCTCTCCATAAATGATTGGATAGCCCGGAGTATCGCAAATTTCGACAAAATCACAGCCTGCTTTTGTTAAACTTTCCTTAACAGCCTCTGCAGTATCGATCACATCTTGCGAATATGCAGTGTCGGCACTTACCGACGGAATTTTCAATAATTCGATCAATTCGTTGATAAACCGATCTTTATGTTGTTGAACGTAAGACTTAATATTTTCCATTTCAATTATTTTTATAGAAATTCAAAAATACGAAAAAGAGAATTAATATTTTTTTTGAAAAAATGTTTTGAAATCTAGAAGTTATGTTTATCTTTGCACCCACAATTGAGCGGATATGGTGAAATTGGTAGACATGCCAGACTTAGGATCTGGTGCCGCAAGGCGTGTAGGTTCGAGTCCTATTATCCGCACTGAAAAAGCTTCTGAGAAATCAGAAGCTTTTTTGTTTTTAAACTATTTCTATTTTTTGTTGCTAAAATTGTTGATAAACAGATTACAACAATACCTCTTTTGACTTTTCTATTTTTAATTTTGAATAACATTTTCTAACTGAAATGCGATTTATTTTTTTAAGATAACAAATAGTAAACGGAACAAAAAATGACATTAAAAAACAAACTTATCCCAATCAGCTTAATTTTAGCCATAATGATTTTTGTCTCTTGTCAAAGAAACAATCTCAACAATAATCCATCTCAGGCAAAAAATACAAAAATTAATAAACGAGAATTCTCTATTGATACTTTTTCTACCTTCCCTCCTGAAATTAATGGCTGTTCCTGTTACTTTTCTAATGATTCTATCGAATTTAAAAAAGGAGGATATATCTATATAGAGGATTTTGAAGGAACCTCTTTTTTAAAAATAAATGGTACACTAACTAAGTTCATACTAACTGATGCAAAAGAAATTGATTCTTTGACTACTTTATCTAAATACAAAAGCAAAAGTTTAAACATGACGCTTGAAATAAAAGACGGAAAACAAAGTGGCGATGAAACTTCTTTAAAAACTGGAAAAATTACAATTACAGATAAAAAAGGAAAAATAATTACAAAAACATTTTATGGAGAGTGCGGCTGTTAACGACTGAATAATCTATTATCTCCTATTTTCAACATTCTAAATTATAACTTCTTAGACGGATTAAAATCCATCTCTACAATATATTTCGTTCTTCCGGAACTCTTTATAAAATCCCGGAGGAATGATTTATTTTATAACTAGGGATTTCAATCCCTTGAAGTGCAACGTAACCCCAATATTGTCAAACCCGACAGGTTTTAAAAACCTGTCGGGTTTAGAATATGCATCGTTGTCGAGCTTCTTGCGAAGAATGGATTAAAATCCATCCCTACAATTTGTTTCGTTCCTCCGGAACTCTTTATAAAATTCCGGAGGAATGATTTATTTTGTAGCTAGGGATTTCAATCCCTTGAAGCGCAATGTAACCCCAATATTGTCAAACCCGACAGGTTTTAAAAACCTGTCGGGTTTAGAACTAAGCGAAACCTCTTTTCTATTCAACATCCAAATAAGGATCTAAAACTTCGGCTAGTTTATTGAGCCAATAAAAATTATCTTCAATATTATTCGCTTCAGATTCTACCGTTTCGCATCCTCGCATTAAAGACAAGGCAAGAACATAATTTACTTGACGTATTTTCCTCGCCAGATCTTTAGAATCAATAACTGTAATAAAAAAATCTCGTAGTCTTGCTTCAACTTCTTTTAAATGGTTTTCTGTACTCATAATTTTAAGGTTTAAAAAGTAAAAGTCCTTAGAACTTATTTTCATCTAAACCCATATATGCGTTCAACTCTAATTATTATTTTCTTATAAAAAACAATTTTCAGCTAAAGCCTTTCCTTCAAAACAAAACAAAAAAAACCTCCAGTTAAAACTGAAGGCTATTCAAATTAGTTCCTTTATTTAAATGAACTTATATCACTTATATGATTTAAAAATTTTAGCTATTTAATAACTCCAAAACTTTATCGACATTTACTTCGCTATAATCATTGATATAAAAACTACATGGCGGAAGCTGTTCTTTTGTATGTGTACTCAAAACACCTACGACTTTCATTCCTGCATTTAATCCTGCTGTAACGCCCGAGAATGAATCTTCGAAAACAATACAATCAGATGGAGAAACTCCAACACGCTTTGCAGATTTTAGATATACTTCGGGGTTTGGTTTATGAAAAGTTACGTCTTCGCTTGACATCATAGAATCCATTTTGTCCTGGAATTGCAACGCTCCCATAATCAAATCAAGATTAGCGCGTGGTGCGGATGTTGCCACAGCGGTTTTAAAGCCTCGCGATTTTAGTTCGGCTAAAAAGTCGAGATAATGCGGAATGGTTTCGACTTTGTCTTTATAAATCTCACGAAACATTCCTTCTTTTTCGTCTTCTAGTTTTATGAGTTCTTCTCCCGCAATAGGACGTTTGAAGAAATGAGTCATAATATAACCATTGTGTTTTCCGTACATATGTTCTTCAAACTCTTGTTCTGAATGAGGAATTTGATATTTATCGAAAAATGCTTCGAAAGCTTTTGCATGATGCGGATTGGTGTGACAAATCACGCCATCCATATCAAAAATAACACATTGCTGCTTCATTATATTTTGTTTTTTAACGATTGCAAGATACTTATTTTCTGTGGAGTTTTTTTATAGAATCTCGCAAAGTCCCAGTCCCGAGGCTTCGGGAGCAAAGATTTTGTTTCACGCAGATTTAAAAAAGATCTAAGCCGATAAACGTAGATAATTATTAAAATTAAATCTGCTCAATCTGCCAAATCTGCGAGAGTAAAAATCCTTAAAACATTATTAATCTGTATCTTTAAAATAAAAAACTTTGCTCCCGAAGCCTCGGGACTGCGACTTTGCGCGATTAACCATTAACCTGAAACCTGAAACAAAAACCTTTACCCAATCCAAATCTTACTTTTAACCAAAGTCATTGTTTCTCTCAAATGCTGATTACACGCAATAAGAATAATCAAAACTACAAGACCGTAACCTACGATGGTATAAATTTCCATATCGGCCAATAAAGTGGATTGTTTGGTGATGGTTCCAAAAAGTTTTTTGAGCGCCAAAGTATTTGCATTATCTGCCGAATATCCTTTTGCCATAAAACTCTGCGCTGTTGAAGCGATTGTTTGCTGCGCTTCGGGATTATCTCCGGTTACAAATTGGCTAAGTTTCAGAAAGTGTTTTTTATTCAAAAAAACCATCGCATTCTGCATCACACAAAATCCAATTGTACTTCCCCAAAAACGCCCCGAAACTCCAACAATTCCCGAAGAAACCGCCATTTTTGCAGGAACAGATGATGTGGTAAATAATATTAACGGCACGAATAAAAACCCGACTCCAATGCCTTGTAAAACATACGGAATGATAATATCTGACAATGCAACATCTGGCACAAAAAGAAAGGTAAACCAGAAATGAAAAAGCGCAATTAGCGAAAAACCAATGATAAAAATGATTTTCGTAGAAACGGATTTCATCAGAAAAAAAGCGGCTAAAATCAATCCAATTACATTTCCTAATCCGTTAATATATTGCACGCCCGCAACTCGCGATGGATCCCAATTCCAAATCGAAAACATCGCCGAATGACAAAGACTCAACGTTGCTCTACTGATATAAAAAAGGAAAAACAACAAGAATCCTATTCGCAGATTGGCATATTTAAAAACTTCAAAATCAAAAGTGGGTCTTTTTACCAAACGCTCTTTAAATATGAATAAACCTCCGGTTATTAAAGCAATCATCAACATTATAACCATTTGAGAAGATTCGAACCAGTATTTTTTTTCGGCATAAACAAAAAAGTAAGCGCCGCAAAGAATTGCTGTCAAAACCAAAATATAACTAATCCAGTCGATTTGATACAACGGAATTTTCTTTGTGATTCTATGTCCGCGGAAAGTCACCAAGATCAAAAAGACATTCAAAACCTGAAGTCCGCCTGAAACATACAACATGTATTTCCAATCGTAATGATCCAGAAACCAAACCGCAATATTCATAATAAACGGCGTCGACAATAACAGTGAACCGTAATAAAAAGAGAAACCAATTATTATAGCATTTTTAGAATGAAACTGCTCGATCAATAATTGTCTAATTGTGATTACCGGAAGCGCCATCAAGATTCCCTCGGCAACTCTGAGCAATAAAAAAAGATAGAAATTGGTAATATACGCCGATGAAATAATCGTAATTCCGATTAAGGAATAAACCGCCATCAGGTAATTTTTTGCCGGAAAAAAACTCGAAAATCTACTTTCGATCAAGATTGTTGCCAGCAAAGTTCCGTAAGTTACGCACATTGCAAACTGCAAATCTTCGGGCTCAATGTCCAGAAAACTCGCTGCATAAGTTACGTTTGAAGTATAAACTCCCAATAAAATCATGGAATGCAGCAAACAGACAAACAAAATAATAATGATTGCCCATTTGGGAACCCAGGATTTAAAAATACTTTTATCTTCCATTTTATTGGTGTTCGGCAATAACTGTTATGTTCATTCCGGCTCTTAAAAAATCAGCTTGTTTATCAGTGTCTTTCAATTGAATTCTAACCGGAATTCTTTGTTCGATTTTTACAAAGTTTCCTGTTGCATTATCCGGTGGCAATAACGAAAATCTCGCTCCACTTGCCGGAGATAACGAAGTCACAACTCCTGTAAACTCTTTACCGTCTATAGCATCTGCCTGAATTTTTACTTGCTGACCAACGGTTAAATATTGCAATTGTGTTTCTTTAAAATTGGCCGTAATCCATTTTTCTTTACTTACTATCGAAAGTAAAGATTGTCCTTCTTTTACCATTTGCCCCGGTTGCAAAGTTCTTTTACCAACCCAACCGTCATAAGGCGCGGTGATTATCGTGTACGAAAGAAACAATGCCGCATTGTCTGCCACAGCTTGTTTTGATGCGATATTAGTTTGCGTTGTAGGAACATTTGCCTGCGCTTGAGAAGTGCTCAAATTTGAAGATTGAATTCTGTCTCGCATTTCTTGTAAATGCGCTTGCGCCGATTCATAATCTGCCTTAACTTTTTCTAATTGTTGCGAAGTTGCAGCTTCATCTTTAACCAAAGCTTTGTATCTGTCGTATTCTAATTTTGTTTTCCAAAGATTAGTTTTGGCTGCAGCCAATTGCGATTCTCCAATTGCAGTTGAACTTGCCGTTGTCGCCACATTTTTCTCGGCCACAACGCTACTTTGTTTCGCATTTTGAACATCGGCAAGAGCCACATTCAACTTTGATTTATATTCTCTATTATCGATTATAACCAAAGTATCACCTTTATGCACAAATTGATTTTCATCAAAACGAACTTCCTGCACATAACCCGTAATTCGCGACATAATAGGCGTCACATATTGCTCGACCTGAGCGTCATTGGTTTCTTCGTGGTTTCTATTAAACACATAAAACCAAATCCCCAAAATGATTCCGCTTGCTACCAAAACGCAAGCTATAATTGTTATTAATATATGAAACGTTCTGTTTCTTCGAGTTTCATTTTTTATCTTGACCATAATAAATTGTATATTCTTTATCTATTTTTTCTAATTCTCCACCGGATTAATCCCGAAGCGTCGGGACGGCGCTACAATATGAATCGTTTCTTCGGAACTTAAATTCTATATTCTTTCTAATTCTCCCCGGATTAATCCCGAAGCGTCGGGACGGCGCTACAATATAAATCGCTCCTCCGGAACTTAAAATCTATATTCTTTACTCTATTCTCTAGCTTCTAACTCCCAACATCTTTCTTCTAACATCTTGCCTCTTTCCTCTTAAATCTAAATCTGATCCGGCATTATCCCCGCAGTATGCAACAATTCGTAATGTTTTAGAATCGCATCCAATCGGGTAGAAATCTTATTATATTTCGCCTGTAATAAAGCGTTATCAGCATCGACCATTTCGGTTATTAAAACCAATTGATTTAGGTATTTTAGTTTTACGATTCGGTAATTTTCATTGGCTAAATCCAAAGCTTTATCAACAACCACAAACTTCTCAAGGATTTCCTGATATTGCGTATGTTCTTTAAACAGCTTATCCTGAATCTCCTCTTTTGTAATTTCCGTTTGCATTTTCTGCCATTCAATTTTTGTGTTCGCCTGATCTACTTTAGTTTTGTTTTTATACAATGCCGAAAGGTCAAAATGCGCTTCAATACCAACTTGTCCTAAAGTGTACAAATACGGATTTGGCGGAAAGAATTTGTAGTTTGGATAGTAAAATCCATAATTCCCGAAGAAGTTTACTGTTGGCAAATAATTTGCTTTAACCAATTTCATTTCCGTTTTTTTGATGTTTAATTCCTGGCTTGCAATTCGCATTTCTTCGTTCTGAAAAGCTTTTCCCAAGTAAAAATCATACGGATCCAAACCTTTCATTTCATCAATATTCGCCGTTGTATCAATCGCTACTTCTTCACTTTCCGGAAGCTGAATTAAAGTTTTCAGATCGTGAAGTGCGATTTTTATGTTTTTGGAGTTTGTAAGTGCACTTAATTCACGATCCGAAAGCTGTAATTCGGCTCTAATGACTTCATTTTTGGTTACCGTTCCGTGTTTTTGCAAAGACTGAACTTCTTTTAATCGGCTTTTTTCTTCTTTAATATTTTCTTCGAATATCTTTTGAAGTTCCATCATTTTATAAATCGCCAGATAATTTGCCACAACTTCAAGCTCGATATCATTTTGAGTCTTTTCAGTTTTTATTTTGGCAATTTCGTTTTCCTGATTGGCAATTTTAATGGCATTGTTAATCTTATTACCAGCATAAATTGGCATTTTAAAAGTCGAATTAACCTGATAGATTTCAGGAATTGCCTTGGTTACTTCTTTGCCATTTAGGAAACCATTTCCTTTGAATTCCGTAATGTTGGTAATTCTGGAATATTCACCGTTTAATTCGATATCCGGCAAACGGAGTTCTTTTCTTTCTTTGATGTTTTGCTCTGAAAGCGTAGTCTCTAATTGAGATCTAAGGATCTTTTTATTGTTTTCTTTGGCCAGTTTCACCGCTTCATTTAAGGAAACCGAATGAATTTCCTGAGCTTGTAAACCATTAAATGTTAATACAATTAGTAATATCAACACGATTTTGAGAAAACAATCTTCTGTAGAATTTGTTGTTTTAAGGAACATGAATATTTAAATAATTTTATACTGCAAAGTTCCTGCATTTTTCTGATGACTGATAATTCTAAAAAGTCAATAACATATTCATTTCGGACAAATGTTAAAATTTTATTTTCCGAAAACGTTATATTAAAATATTGAAAAACAATGCGTTGTAAAAAATTATATAAATTAGGGTTTCACGCAGATTTAAAGGGATTTTGGCAGATATACGCAGATTTTATTTAAAAAAGATCTACAAAATCTGCTTTAATCTTTTTTAAATCTGCGTGAAACAATCTTTATCTGCTTTTCAAAATATCTTCTCCATTTAAGTAATCAGAAGGTCTTTGTCCCAGGAATTTAAAGAAAGTATTACTGAATGTCGGTACACTACTATATCCTACTTCCAGAGCAACTTCTTTGACCGAAAGTTTTCTGTCAAGTAGAAGTTCTATCGCTTTTAAAATTCTTCGAATGGTATAATATTGAATAAAAGACATATTAAGGTCTTTTTGAAACAAGCGATACAAAGAGCGTTCGCTATAGCCAAATTGATGCGCAACCTCAGCAAATAAAATGGTTTCTCCCAGATTATTTTCAATATGCCTCAGAATCTTACTCAAACGCGGATCTTTTGGCTGTGGTAATTCTAAAGGTAAATTGGTCAGGCAAATTTGAGGTAATATTGCCTTAATCGCTTTGGCAATCGCAAAATTCGGACTTCCTTTTTTAAGATCGCCATTCCATCTATTGGTAAAAAGCATCATTTGCAATAATAAATTATTGACCGGATAAATACCTTCTACTTTATAAAAATCATCTTCGTCTTTTTCAACCGGAAAATATAAATTCCGCATTGTAACACTTTCAGATTTTGGTTCGATGCTGTGCGCAACACCACTAGGAATCCAGATAAAATGCCTTGCCGGCAAAAAGTAGGTTTTGGTTTCTGTTGTTACAAAAACCACATCTCCTTCAGCATACAACAATTGTGCTTTGTCATGTTTATGTGTAGGCACAAACAATTCCCCCATTAAATCATGGTGACAATAAATGCTTTTTTTGTCGGCATCTACTTTTTTGATGTAATATTTATCTAGTTTCTGACCGGAATGTTCCATTGAAGTTTAATACGACGGTTTTTGCGATATTAAATATAGTAAGAATAATATAAATTGTGGCGATTTAACCGCAAAGAGCGCAAGGTAAAAACGCAAAGTTCGCAAAGCTAAATTAAAACTTTGCGAACTTTGCGTAAATCTTAGCGCTCTTTGCGGTTAAGCCTTAAAGCTATAAAAACAAAAAAGCCTTTCCGTTAAGAAAGGCTTCTTCCAATATTGCGGTCTGGACGGGACTCGAACCCGCGACCCCATGCGTGACAGGCATGTATTCTAACCAACTGAACTACCAAACCAACTGCGTTATTGTGAGTGCAAAAATACAACAGAACTTGGATTATACAAGGGTTTTTAGGAATAAAAATTGAAATATTTTTAATGAGCTGATTTTAAATAAATTCCAAACCTATAAATTTCAAAATTTCAAGCGAATCTCTGCTGTCCTACAAAAGTCCAGAGTATTTACTACTATTTTTCGCATAAATTACAATGTCTTATTTTAAAACATTGTCAATATTTTCAAATATATAAGACGTAATATATTTATCACACTCATAACAATTAGTTTCCCGTTGTTAAAACCACAGACTATATTTGAGATAGAACAATATCAACAATCTTGTCATTTCGAGCGAAGGGAGACTCAAGCGATAGCGAACAGGCGAAGCAAATCGCATTAGTTGATCTACACAGATTGAAAACATACTTTGCAGAGTTTCTTGTGTGATTTCTCCCTCCGCTCGAAATGACAAACCGTAAGTTAAAATTGGAATTATAGTATAAAACCAAAAAATCCGCAAAGCTTATAAAAACTTTGCGGACTTTGCGTAAATCGTAGCGCTCTTTGAGGTTAAAAACAAAAATCAAAAGTGTCGTAAATCAAAAAAGCCATCCACAAAAGTGGAAAGCTTTTCATTGGTCTAACTACTAAACCAGCTACGAGTTACAAAGTCGTAGCAAAACAACACAACTAATCTTAGATACCGTATTTGGGCAAAAAAGCCTTTCCGTTAAGAAAGGCTTTTCCCAATATTGCGGTCTGGACGGGACTCGAACCCGCGACCCCATGCGTGACAGGCATGTATTCTAACCAACTGAACTACCAAACCTCTGCGTTATTGCGGTTGCAAAGATAGTACAGAATTTCATTTCTGCAAGCGTTTTGCTAAAAAAAAATAAATATATTTTTAAATCGTTAGCCAAAGTTTTGTTTTTCAACCAAATAAGTAGTCAATATTTTTTCAAAATTATCACCAACATTCACCGGAACGTACTTAATTTGGTTTTTTGCACACGTTAAAGCCAGATTTTTAAAATAAGCTTCTGCCCTCTTTTCATACTCCACTTTTACATTATCGGCAAAAATCGACACTTCTTCGCCTGATTCTAAGTCAATAAACTTTCTTGGCGTATTATCAAAGTCGAATTTAAGCTCTGTTTCATTATCTACCACATGAAACAAAACCACTTTGTGCTTGTTGTGTTTAAGATGTTGCAAGGCACTAAAAAGCTTTTCATCATCTTCTGACTGAAACATATCTGTAAACAAAATAATCATCGAACGGCGATGCATTTTCTCTGCAATTTGATGCAAATACGTAATCGTGTCCGTTGTTTTTTTGACTTTTGGCTGTTCTAATAATTGCTCTAATTTATTGAGCAACATTCTGTGGTGGCGATCACTTCCTTTTTCGGGAGCATAATATTCGTAACTGTCTGAGAAAACGCTTAAACCCACAGCATCACGTTGTTTCTTTAAGATATTCATTAAAACTGCCGAAGCTAAAACCGCAAAACCAATCTTCTTTTCATAAAAAGGCTGACCTGATTTTAGTTCGGGATAATGCATTGACGACGAATTATCGACTATAAGATGACAA
This sequence comes from [Flexibacter] sp. ATCC 35103, assembly GCF_001975985.1. Lineage (GTDB taxonomy): Bacteria > Bacteroidota > Bacteroidia > Flavobacteriales > Flavobacteriaceae > Flavobacterium. The sequence goes on from NZ_MTQF01000012.1 coordinate 101,087, forward strand.
CGCAAATTGGTTTCTTCCTCATAACGTTTCGTGTACAATCGATCTGTTTTGGCAAATAATTTCCAATCGATGTGTTTGGTGCTTTCTCCTGCATTATAGACTTTATGCTCAGCAAATTCAGCCGAAAATCCATGAAACGGACTCTTGTGCATTCCGGATATAAAACCTTCTACAACCTGATTTGCCAGCATTTCGAGATGCTGAAAACTGGAGACTTTCTCTATTTCCGATTCGATTTTCATTCGGTTTCTTTTTTAATATTTTGCGCACGGTATAAACCGTCTGTCGCCTGCAATAATTTCCTTTTTAGAATTGGACTAAAATTAGGGTTTTCTTTTAAGAATCGCTGCACTTCATCAAAAGCATATTTCGATGAGTATTTGCCAACAGTATTATTAAGCCAGTCTTTCGGGAAGAAAATATCTCCCGTTTGCTGAATTTCCTCCACCAAATCTAATGAAAACCTTATATACTTCTGAGCACTTTCCTGACGTAAAGGATGATTAATATTCGCCAAACCTACAGCAACCCACGATTCTTTTTCTCTGTTTTCATCGTCTTTCAACGATTTTACAAACGCATCACGAACCATTTCATCCTTCGATAATGACGGAAGCAAAAACTCAAATCGCTTTTGTTTGTCAGGATTTGTGATGGTTGTTCTGGCTTTATTTAAAATTTCATCTGCTTTTTCATGTTTAAATATAGCCAAATTCATTGCCATATTCGTATAATCGTCTTCGTTTAATTTCAAACCTTGAATCACTTTTTCTCTACTCCATAACGCATATAATTTGGCTTTCGCCGAATTTGAGTACGCAATCGAACTAAACAAATTAAACAACGTCTTTTTGATATTGCTTGGCAAACTGACTTGCAAGCGTTTGTACAAAACTTCTTCTAATTGTTTTTGCGCTTTAGTTTGTTGTTTTTCGGTTAAAAATTTCCAAAAGACATTACTGGTTTGATTGGTAATTATCTTTAGAACCAACTCGTTTTCTTCCTGCTGAATTCCTTTTACAAAACAATCAAAAGCTTTCTTTGGCGCAACATTTCCCGTTAAGGTATTTTCATAAATATTAATATAGGTTGAAGCTCTCGCAACCTCATCTTTCAAAGATAAAACAGCTTCAATATTATTTCCGTCAAGCGGAAAAACACCGTAACCAAATCCATTATAATTGTAAATGATACTAAGCGGTTTTTCAAGTCCAATTGCTTCTTTTACAGCTAAATTTCTATCTTTTATATTGACAGTAATCACTTTAACCTGATCCTTATAAACCAAACCAATATCAAAAATTTGAGGCCATACATTTGCTGATTTATCTTCGGCTTGCTGGCTTATTTCAAACGACGAAATTCGGTTTTTAGCATCGTATTCAATCTTATCAGAGAAAATTGCCCTTCCGGATTTATTCACCCAAACCTCGCTCCATTTTTGTATATCAAGCGGTGTTTCAGCATCGAGGATTTCTACCAAATTATTCCAATCGGCATTATCGTTGGCGTATTTTTTAATGTATTTTTCGATTCCTTTCTGAAAAGCTTCCTTTCCCATCGAAGCTTCTAATTGGCGCATCATAATAGGTGCTTTATTATAAATAATGGCTCCGTAAAGCGAACCTGCATCTTTTAGATTCGCTAAATGTTGTTTTATAGGATGTGTGCCTAACGAACGATCTTCCGCGTAAGCATTAGGATAATGCGCCGTTAAAAACTGTAGATTATGATTGACTTTCGGGAAAATTGGGTTCATGATTTTGTCTGCCATAAAATTCGCAAACACTTCTTTCATCCAGACATCATCAAACCATTTCATTGTTACCAAATCTCCAAACCACATATGCGAGGTTTCGTGCGCAATTAGTTTCGCTCGGTCTAACTTCTCGCTATCCGTTGAACTATTATCTAAAAACAAAGTCGATTCTCTGTACTGAATCGCGCCTACATGTTCCATTCCGCCATATTGAAAAACCGGAATCGAAGCGAAATCCAATTTCTGAAACGGAAACGGATAATTGGTATATTTTTCTAAAAAGTCTACTGATTGTTGGTGCAAATTAAAAATCGTATCGGTACTTACGCGAAGTTTTTCAGCATTGTTTTCGCGATACAGCATTGTCATTTCTCTATTTCCTGGTTTTTGTGTTACCGTTTTGAATTTTCCGGCAACGAATGAAAACAAATACATGCTCATTTTATCTGATTCTCCAAAACTATAAGCTGTAAAATCTCCTTTTTCTACTTTCTCTTTTACATCGGCTCCAGCCAAAACCGTCCAGTCTTTAGGAACCGTTAAACTCAACTTATAAGTCGCTTTAATATCCGGCTGATCAAAACACGGGAATAAAGTGCTCGCGCGATCCGGAACTAATAAGGTGTATAAAAAATCATCATTTCTATTTAAGGATAAATTTCCTGCTATAAACGAAATGGCAATGGTGTTTTTTCCCTGAATTAAATCTTTCGCAGCAATAACAATATGCCCTTTTTCGTGAACAATAGCAACATTTTTAGTATTAACCTGAATCGATTTTATGTTCTGACTTTTCTCTTTAAAATCTAAATATAAAGGTTCGCTTAAATCAGAAATCGTCAAATTCAAGGCAAGATTCGAATTGATTTCCTGCTGTTTTTGTTGCGGAATTTCAAACGAAAGTCCGTAAGTAACCTCTGAAATTTGTTTTTTTCGAAAGTGCGCCATTTGTTCTGAAACGCCGTTTTCTAAAACAAGATTTTCTTTTTGTTTCGATTGAGAAAAACCAATTGTAGTAAATGCAAGAACACAAAGAAAGCTGTAGAAAATTTTCATTTTTAAAGGAATGTTAGATCTGTAAAAATAAAAAAAAGGATCGGTTTTATTGAAAGTTTGCCACGAATTTCACGAATTATCACGAATCACTTTATGTTTAAAATTGAATTTTACGAATTTTTATGCCTTATTTAAAAAAAAGACCTAACAGGTTTTAAAAACCTGTTAGGTCTGAACAAAAAAAAGCCTGACTTTAGCCAGACCTTTTTAAAAAATACTAATTCTCACTATCCAAAATAAAATTATTCAGTTCGTTGAAATTTAAAAGTAATATCTCCCGCATAATACGTATTGCGTTCATTGGTTGGGAAAATAGTTTCTGCAGCGGTACTCGAAATATAAGCATATCCCGTTATGGTGATATTTCCGGCTACAATAGGATAAGTAGTTGCTGATCCGTCGGTTTTTGTTCTGTTAATCCAGTCGTCGCTGTTTACCGTAAAAAAGTATTCTTTGTCTTTTGTAAGTGCAATCGAAGCGATTGTTTTTTCTACCGTAACATTTGCTGTGGCTACATTTACAGTTTCAGATTTTATAACTTTTTTCGTCGCCGCATCCCATAAAGTGATTCTTAAAGCAGCATTTACATCCGGAATTTTCACTATTAAAGCATTTATTTTTCCGGTTACTGTAGGCTTAAAGCTAAAACCGTATTCGTAAATTCCTGAGTTTTTTACATCAACTGCTTTCTGGCTAAATCCTGAACCTGCCATATAAGCATCAAGAGGATTTTCTTCGTTATATTTTACTGAATCTTCTTTGTCATCATCGCTGCTGCAGGAAATAGTTAATAATGCAACTGATAAAATCGTAAAAATGGTTTTTAAAGTCTTCATAATAATCTTAATTATTTTGGTTTTTTGATTTCTCTCTAAAAAATTAAGGCTGAATATTAAAACGTGCGCAAGCTTCTTCATAACTCAATTTCGAATAATCAGTTTTTGCTGTTTTTGTTGTAGCGGCGACACCTCCGGGAATCAAAATATAGCGCCAGGAAAGTGATGTTGGAAGATTTACAGTTCCTCCTGCATCATGTCTAAATCTGAATAATTTGATTTTCTTTGCTGTAGAAATAGCAGTAATCGTATTAACAAATCCTCCGGCTGTTGATGTGTAAGGCAGTGTATAAGTACCTGTACCAAACGACACATAAACCAGTATCGTTCCTTTTGCAAGGATATCTTCTGATAATTCCGGCGCATTTATACTTGTTGACATTCCTGAAGTTCCGTCTATTGTTTCTGCAACTGCTGCGGGCGCTGTTAACCATGCACTATAAATAACATTTGCTGTTCCTGCCGGTCCTGTTGCTCCGGTTTTTCCATCAAGTCCATTCGTTCCGTTTGTTCCGTTTGTTCCATCGATTCCGTTACTTCCGTCATCACTGCTGCATGAAATTGTAGAAATTGCTACTAATAAAAGGGTGAAAATTGTTTTTGAAAATTTCATAATAATTTGGTTTTAAAATTTTGGCTAAATGATTCGTATTTAATTCAATAACATTATTTTTGCAACAATCAATTGGTAAAAAAGAGTATTCCTTTTTATGTTATGATTGAATTACAAGACAAATTTGCAGGATTAAAATGTGGAGAAAAACCACCAATAGACGAACAACATTTTAAATAGACAGACGACATAAATTCTAGCTAAATGGCAAAAAAATACACTTGTATTATTGTTGACGACGACGAAATAGACAGACTTACGGTAGTATCGTTTGCCAAAAAGTTTCCTGTTCTGGATATTTTAGCTGTTTTTGAATCGGCAGAAGATGCCCTTCCGTTTATCGAAAAAGAAAAAGTCGATATTTTGTTTCTGGATATTGATATGCCGGGTTTAAACGGAATTGACTTTAGAAAAAAAGCCCTGGAAATTCCGGTTTGTATTTTTATAACCGCACATCCTGAACATGCTGTAGAAAGTTTTCAAATAGAAACGCTTGATTTTATTGTAAAACCCCTAAAACTGGATCGCTTTACACAAACCGTAAGCAGGATTGAGGAATTTATGGAGATCAAACTCAAAGCTTCTCTTTTTGAAGCCAGTATTGGCGGTGATACTATTTATATTAAAGAAGGTCACGAACAAACTAAAGTCAAATTGCACGAAATTCTATATCTCGAAGCATTAAAAGATTATACGCTTGTGATAACCGATAAAAAAAGACATTGCGTTTTATCGAGTATTGGTAATTTATTGAAAGAAGATCATTTTCAATCTTTTATTAGAATTCACAGAAGTTATGCTGTTCAGAAACAATTTATTCAGAAGATTAATTCAACCGAAATTATTTTAAATAATAACGTTGCCATTCCGGTAGGAAGAAGTTATAAAGAAAACTTAAACCTGTTTTCATGAGAAAAATGTGGTTTTTGTTTTTGTTATTCATCAATTTAACTGCTTTTGCGCAGCAGGAACCTATTTTAGCAAAGTATAAAACCCAACCCGAAAAACTAAAAGCCTGGCTAAAATACACCAACGAAGTATTAGATGCTGAAGATTATCCCAAACTAATCGTTGCCGCACAAAAAGGAATCGAACTGTCTAAAGATCATCTCGCCTACAAATCAAGGTTTTATTTTTTAAAAGGAAATGCATACGAATTCAATAATAACCAGACCAAAGAGGCATCGATTAATTATGAGTTTGCCTTAGAATATGCGCAAAAAGCCAGACATCTTAAAAATGAAACTTCGGCTTTGATGCGCCTTAGTTATGCCTATTATGCGCTGAACGAAACTTTAAAAAGAAAAAAATTAATAGCATATGTCAAACAAGTTCTTGACACTACAAAAAGCACCTACACTAAATCTGTTCTTTACGGAAGTCTTGGCGAATATTATCTCGATAATGCACAATATGAAATCTTTATTAGTTATCAGCTAAAAGCTATTAACTACAAAAAACTGCTTAAAAAAACGGTGCCAAACGACGAAACCATTGGCGTTTCTTACAGTCAGATTGCGGCGGCATATACTAAAATGAAACAATACAATAAGGCTATTGAATATCTTAATTATGCCCAACCTTATATCAAAACTTCGCCTTATGTCAGTGCTTTTTCCTGCAACTATTATTTACAATGTTTTGTTCCTTTAAAAAATATTGACAGCATTCAAAAATATTACACTTTAATATATACGTATCCTTCCAGAAAAGATTCTTTATTTCTCAATCTAAGTTTCGCCAACAGAAGCGTATCTGAATATTATGCAAATGCGGGCAAAACAAACACGGCATTTAGTTATGCAAAAAAAGCAGTTCTATTGGCACAAAAATCAAATGACGAAGATATTATTATGGAAGCCAATGCCATAATGGGAAGGGTTTTATATGAAAAAGGAGATTACAAAAAAGCCATCGAAACCTTAAAGAAAGCTTCAAAAAATGCGTTGACTTACGACAAAGAATCGTTTGTAAACATCAACAAAAAACTCTCTCAAAGTTATGCCGCATTAGGACTTTGGAAAGAAGCTTTTTATTATAACGAAATCTATAGCAAATACAACGACGAAATGATGCAGGAATCGGCGAAGCAAAATATTGCCAATGCCGAGGCGCGTTACCAAAATAAAACGAAAGGACAGGAAATCAAGAATCTTTCGACTCAAAACACCATTAAAAACATTCAGATTGACGAAGCCAAAAAGCAGCGTATTTTTCTAATTTCGGGATTAATTCTAGTTGCAATTATTGGGTTATTACTGTTCAGGCAAAACCAAAACAGAAAGAAAACCAATAAAAAATTACAACTTTTGAATCAGGAATTGGATGAAGCCAATAAAATAAAAGCGCGATTCTTTAGTATTTTAAATCATGATTTACGAAGTCCCGTTTCCAATTTAATTCACTTTCTGCATCTTCAAAAAGAAAGCCCTGAATTGATTGATGAAGAAATGGCCACAAGAATGCAAACCAAAGTCATTACCGGAGCCGAAAATCTATTATCGTCTATGGAAGATATTTTGTTATGGAGCAAAGGCCAAATGGAAAACTTTAAACCTCATTTTAAAGAAATTCCTGTAGATGCTATTTTTAAGGAAATCAAGAACCATTTTTCAAGTATCGAAAACATCCAAATTTCATTTGAAAACCCAGAAAACCTCATCTTAAACACCGATGAAAATTATCTCAAAACGATCATTAGAAACCTTACCGGAAACGCCATAAAAGCGCTCGACAAAACCATAAACGGAAAAATAATCTGGAAAGCATGGCAAAAAAACAACCAAATTTATATTGCAATTACAGACAATGGTCCAGGCGGAACTCAGGAACAATTTAAAGCGCTATACGACGACTCAGAAGTCATAGGAATCAAATCCGGTTTAGGATTGCACTTAATCAGAGATTTGGCTACAGCCATAAATTGCAAAATCGAAGTAAAATCTCAACAAGATTCAGGAACTACTTTCACGATTACATTCTAAAGCTTTTTTACGCCATATGATGTTTAAACTTGGCGCCTTTGCGTCTTTGCGCGCAAATTTCACACCAACAATTAAAACGCTTAAAATTATAATCGCGCTAAGACGCACAGACGCCAAGTTTTTTTTAAAGAAACACATTTCTTTTATAATTCTATATGTTTAGAAATTTAAGCCCTATTTTATTCCAATAAAAAAGGCTTGACTTTCGCCAAACCTTTTTTATATAAATCATAATCTTACGATTACAACAAAGCGTCTAAACTATCTGCGTAGGTTTGTTTCGGAGCAACTCCTACTTGTTTTCCTACTACTTCACCGTTATGAAAAACCAAAACGGTTGGTATGTTACGCACACCATATTTTGCAGCGAATTCCTGGTTAGCATCTACATCAACTTTACCAACGACAACTTTACCTGCGTATTCTTCGCTGATTTGGTCAATGATTGGACCAACCATTCTACAAGGACCGCACCATGCTGCCCAAAAATCTACCATTACTGGTTTATCTGATTTCAAAACTACTTCATCAAAAGTAGCATCTGTTATTGCTAATGCCATAATTTTTTGTCTTTTAAAATTATTGTCTGAATTGTTCGTTTCAAACTAGACTACAAATTTAAAAATTAAATACTAATCAAACACCATTCTTAAATTAGTTTTAATTATAAATGCATTGTCATTTATTATATGATTCCCATATTTTAAAACTATAAGCTTTAACTTACAATATACTGAAGGTCATCTTTTTAAAATAACATCATTTTTTTACCTTATCTTTAATGATCCAGAAAATTCTTCGAGATGACAACAACTTTACTCCATATAAAAAACTTCTTTCAATCAGTTCGTTTTAAAAAATATGCCAAGCGTTTTGGCTTTTTTATATTAGGACTCATTGGCTTACTATTAATCGCTTGTGGAGGATTGGCGATTTATTTTAACCAAAATAAAACCGAAATCATCGCCAAGATCAATACGAAGATTAATGAAAACATCAACGGAAAATTTCATGTTGGCGATTTTCATTATAAATTTCTAACCGGTTTCCCCAACTTTACTTTAGCCTTAAAAGATGTCGAACTCAAAGACAATCAATGGGCAACGCACAAACATACTTTATTAAATGCCAAAGAAATAGAAGTACGCCTGAACGTTTGGAATTTACTACAGAACGAAATCAACATTCATAAAATCCTCATTAACGACGCCGATATTTATGTTTATAAAGCCGAAGATGGTTACTCGAACGCTGATATCTTTAAGCCAAAAAAGAAAAAAATACCCGAAAATAAATCAGATAGAGAAACTACAATCGATCAGGTTGACCTTAACAATGTGCATTTTATTTTAGATAATCGTCTTGGTCATAAATTATTTGATTTTGATGTAGCCAGTTTAAAAACAAAAGTAGATTACGACGGCGATAATTGGCAAACTGATGTTTTTCTGGATACTAAAATCAAGAGTTTAGCCTTTAATACCGTACACGGAAGTTTTGCCAAAGAAAAGCAACTTACCGGAACTTTTAATGTTTCATACGGATCCGAAAAAGAACGAATTGACGTTGTAACCAAAAATCTAAAAATAGGAACTGACGGTTTTGACATTATTGCCTTTTTTAATTTAGCGAAAGGAAATGCCCTTTTCGGAATCAATATTGGAACCACTATTTTATGGCAAAACGCTTCGAATGTATTATCGGCAAATATCAGTTCTAAGCTAAACCGTTTTAATCTAAGCAAACCTATCGATGTAAATTGTGACATAAAAGGCGATTTTAATGCTGAGGGAGATCCTAAAATTGTAGTTCAGGCGATTATAAAAGATAACGAACTGAGTATTCCGGACGGATTAATCAAAAAATGTAATTTTAAAGGAATATTTACCAATAATTTCAAACCAAAAGACGGTTACAACGACGCAAATTCAGCCATTATATTAACGAAATTTGTGGGCGAATACGAGAATATCCCCCTTACAATTCCGCAATTGTCTATTAATAATCTGGAGAAACCCGTTGCTACCGGAAACGTAAGTTCTGATTTTGATGTAGAAAGGCTTAACGAAATCAGCAACGACAAATGGATTCAGTTTACAGACGGACACGCCAAAGCAAACCTGAAATTTCAGTTTGATATTGTCGATTTGTACATTACAAAACCTCGATTTATAGGCAAAATAGATGTCGATGACGCTTCGTTTCATTACATCCCGAAGAATGTTCGCGCCGTAAAAACCAACATTCATCTGGATTTTACCGAGAAAGCTTTACTAATCAAACAAATTACCTACAAACACCTAAAAAACACCATTTTAATCGAAGGCAAAATCGACAATTTCCTGAACCTATATTATGATGCACCCGAAAAAATGATCGTAAACTGGAAAATCTATTCTCCGTACATCGATCTCAAACAATTTCTGGGCGTTTTAGCCACTTCGCAAAAAAGCAAAGCCATTGCCAAAACCAATAAAAGAACCTCGATATCGAACCAAATACGAACCGCAATCGACAAATGTGCCGTAGTAATCGACATTAAAGCAGATAAAATTAGTTACAACAAATTAACCGCAACAAATACTACCGCAACCGTACAAATGATCGATTCGAGATTGGTCATAAAAAATGGTTCACTGCAAACTTCCGGCGGAAGCATCACCTTTAACAGCGAAGTAAAACCAAGCGGAAAAAACTTTGCTTTTAGTTCGAACGCACAAGTAAACAGGGTTGATATTGCGAGTTTCTTAAAGTCGTTCAACAACTTTGGCGTGACGTCTTTTAATCCTAATAATATCAAAGGAAAACTGAGCAGTCAGGCAAATGTTACCGGATTCATCAACAGCAACGGTGCGTTGATCACCAATTCTATGCACGGCAATCTGAGTTTCAACGTCAATCAGGGCGCTTTGTTAGACTTTGAGCCTATCGTAAAAATTGGCAAATTTGCGTTTCCGTTTCGCGATGTAAAGAATATTACCTTCAGCGATTTATCCGGCAATCTTAAATTACGCGGAGAACAAGTCGATGTTAATAATTTTACTATTAGTTCCAGCGTTTTAAACCTCGATGCCGAAGGCATTTATTCCTTTGGTCGTGGCACCAATCTCGCGCTCACAATCCCACTCCGAAACTCTAAAAACGATATCAAACTTGCCACCAAAGCCGAACGAGACGCCGTTCGCGACCGCGGAATTGTTCTGCATTTAATCGCATTAGATGATGAAGGAAAAATGAAAATTAAATGGGGAAAGAAGGATAAGTAGTTTCTATCGTCATTGCGAGGAAAGACCTGTTCGTCGTGGCGAAAGCAATCACAAATTATCAGCAATCTTGTCATCTCAACGAAAGGAGAAATCACACTAGAAACTCGCCAAAGATTTGTCCCTCTGAGCGAAGTCGAAAAGCTTTTGTAACTTAAAATTTGTGTTTTAAAAATACTTTAACTTGAATATCCAGGAGCTATTTCCTGCTGTACACTATATCTTTTATTGCTTAAAGAAAGCAACAAAAGGATGCCGTTCCCATCAGGGCTAGAGCTTTTGGTTTTCGTAACAAGTTTAGAAATATTAATTAACGCCAGTCAGAAATGATTGGCGTTTTTTTATATGCACTATTTTATAATAAGTTGAAAACTAAATTTCAATGATGACAATTGTAAGCAGGTCAATTGTCAACTCAGGTCTACTTTTATAGCCTATGAATATAAAAGAAAAATTCGGATCTAAAGTCAAAGAACTAAGAGAAGAAAAAGGATTTTCAATCGAATATCTAGCTAATATTTCAAATGTAGACAGAACATATATTTCTGAGATAGAAAAAGGGAAGAGAAATGCTTCAATACAGATTATTGAAAAAATTATTATCGCTCTTGACACTGATTTTGAGGTTTTTTTTAATGATAATAATTTTAAAAGATGAAAAAGAATATATATGGCGAAAAAACAGAAATTGTCAACATCGAAGTAAATGAATCTCAATATAATGTTTTTTATGAGCTTGAAAATTGGGTTGATAAAAAATTTACCAAACCAAACGCGACTATAAGATTAGCTACTATGTTTAGTGGAATTGGCTCAATTGAACATGCCTTGAAAAGACTTGACTTAAAAAGTGAAATCATTTTTGCATGTGATAATGATAAATATGTCAAACAGAGTTATTTTGCTAATTATGACATATCTGAAAAAAGTTGGTATGATGATGTAACGAAAATAGATGGATCTAAGTATAAAGGAGATATTGATTTACTAGTAGGTGGAAGTCCTTGCCAATCTTTCTCAATGGTTGGAAAAAGAAAAGGTTTTGAAGATACCAGAGGAACACTCTTTTATGAATTTGCAAGAGTTATAAAAGAAAGCCAGCCTAAAGTTTTCATTTTTGAAAACGTTAAAGGCTTAGTAAATCATGATAAAGGGAATACGTTTAAAGTAATTAAGGAAACCTTTAAAGAACTAGGATATAAAATTAAATATCAACTATTAAATTCTAAGAACTTTGGTATTCCACAACATAGGGAAAGAATTTTTGTAGTAGGATTTCGAGACATCGAAACTAAATTTGATTTTCCTGAAGCAATTTCGTTAGAATATAAAATGCAAGATTTTCTTGAAGATTATATTGATAGTAAATATTATCTAAAAGAGAAAGGAATAAAATTTGTTACAAGTACAAAAAACAGAAACAAAAGATACACACAGATAAACGGTGAAATAGCTTTATGTCAAAAAGCAAATCAACAATTTAACTGGCATGGAGATTTTGTCTTTGAAGAAACTGAAAATGACTTTAATGATTTTGTTTTTGATGTTAATAAAGTTGAAGAGAAATATTATCTCTCCGAAAAAACAAAAGCATACGTTTTATCTACAGGAACTAAAACTTTTAAAACAACAGTAGGAACCGATCTAGAAATCGCAAGACCAATTCTTCAATCAATGCATAAAATGCATCGTTCAGGAGTTGACAATTATGTTACACATAATAAAGGTAAAATCAGAAAATTAACACCTAGAGAATGCTTAAGATTAATGGGCTTTAAGGATGATTTTAAACAAGTAGTAAGTGATACTCAAATGTATAGACAAGCTGGAAATAGTATTGTTGTAAATGTTTTTATCGCGCTAATGAAACAAATGGACATAACTAAATTTATTACCAAATAAATTATGGAAAATTTTCAAAAAATTAAGGTTGATGGAATAGAATATTATATAGTTGATTCTATCCAAGATTTTAGAGCAGAAGATAGTTTTATCGACAGAAAAAACAAATTAGCTCAATTTGGAGGAAATGGTGAATCGAAAAAACATGTTGGCACTTATAAAGGAGAATTAGGTGGAAGAATGTCAAACTTTTTCAATTATTCAAATTGGGGGGTAGAACATTTTGATAATATTAAAAAAAGGAAAACAGTAGAATCCGCAAGAGCACATAATGCAATTATACAAGAAAGGAAGTGTTTTTTCAGCAAATCAAATATGTTAAAATATTTAGATGATGCAAAAACCGAATATTATGCTCAAGATCAATTATATCACAATGATATTGGAAAATACTATCAAGAAAGATACAATAAAGTCCTAGATCTTAATAATGAAAATATTTTCTTTAGTATTTATGATGCCTCAGATAATTTATCTCAAAATCAAAATAGAGGATATATTAGATCTGATGATTATATTTGGAAATTATGGAGAGAATTAATTTTACCTAAAATAAGTTATCTCTCAATACTTAAACTTGTACCAATTGAAAACATTACTGATTCATCTGAAACATTATTTTATTTTAGAATTTTATTAGACTATCAATTCAGATCATTTGTACATCCACAAGCTATGTTAGTTGAATATGAAACTACTCATCTAGAGGTACCCATGGAACAATTGCAAAAAATTTATCGACAAGGTTCTGAAAAATATAGAAAAAAAGTACTAGAATACATGCCGCAATGTCCATTTTCAAAAATTACTGAAGAAAGATTACTAATTGCAAGTCACATTAAACCCTATAATATATGTATAAAAGAAAACAGGGAAGATCAAGCTTTAGATTATTTAAATGGACTTGCTCTTTCTCCTACATATGACAGGTTATTTGATCAAGGTTACATAACATTTACTGATGATGGTTTTTTAATTTGTGGAACTCAATTTAGCTCAATTACTTGGGAAAGAGTAAATATCAATCCAAATGCTAAAAACAAAATGAGAATTTTCCCTGAAAACAGAGAGATTTATTTAGAATTCCATAGGAAATTCGTTTTTCAAGATAACATAATTGATTTAACATAAATAACATTTCTAGTTATAATGGATGTCCATAATCCACAACAACGCTCCAAAAACATGCGTGCAATCAAAAGCACCGCAACAAAAGCCGAAGTAACTTTGGCAAAAGCATTATGGAACCTAGGTTACAGATATCGAAAAAATAACAAAACAGTTTTTGGAACTCCAGATTTAACTTTCAAACAACTTAAAATTGCAATATTTGTTGACGGTGAATTCTTTCATGCGAAAGATTGGGAGACGAGAAAAAAACCGCAAACCAATCCTGAATTCTGGGTCAAAAAAATCGAGCGAAATATGCAACGGGATATAGAAGTCAATGCGTATTTAGAATCTCAAAACTGGAAAATTCTGCGTTTTTGGAGTAATGATATCAAAAAGAATTTAGATTCCTGTATTGTTGAAATTCAGAAGGCGATTGCAGAAAGACAAGTTTTATAATTATTGCGGGGACTTCGACTTCGCTCAGTCTGACAACATTTTGCAATTTTTCATTCTTTGTAATGACAAAGCAGGCAGAAAAAGCAGACCAAACCACAAAATAAAAAAAGCCACTTCGCAGTGGCTTTTCTCGTTTTTAATTATTTAGCATCCAGATAAGGATTCAAAATTTCGGCTAGTTCGTTTAGCAAGTAAAAACCTTCCTGAACTGATTTTGAATCAATTTGCAGGGTTTCGCATTCTCGCATTAACGAAATGGCGAGAAGATAATTTACTTTTCGAATTGCTTTTGCGAAACTTTTAGGATCAGTCGCTTGGTTGAAAAATTCGTTTAACCGTAATTCGGTTTCTTTTGAAAGGGTGTTTAGACTCATAATCTTGCATTTTAGGAAATATAAAACCCGCGTAGCTTAGGTGTCCTACGCTGCAAGAGCGTTGCAGTTGTTTCCAATACCGCCACCATACCACACGGGCACAAAGTTTTTCTGAGTTCATAATTCTTGCATTTTAGGACTGCGAAGATACCAAATAAACCTTTGATTTGTGTGGGTTTTCTCTAGCAATTTAAAATGTTATAAATTTTTAGTTTGCTTATTGTTACTAGGGCTTCGACTTCGCTCAGCCTGACAAAAAACACAAATAAAAAAAATCTGTTTTTATCTGCGTTTTCACGAAGTGAATCCGTTAAATCCGTGTTCCATAATAACATTTCGAGATCGCCAAGCCTGATAAAAATAAGCTTAAAAATTTCCAACATTTTTTCATAATGTTTTATTAACTCACTTGGCTTTTCATTCTAAAAAAGATAGCTTTGAGAAACAATCATTAAATATAAAGCCATATGAAAATTCAAATCAATACCGACAAGAACATCGAAGGACACGAAAGATTAGCCACTTATTTTTCTGAAGAATTAGAAAAAGGCTTAGCTCGTTTCGAGGAAAAAATAACCCGAGTTGAAGTACATTTTGGAGATGAAAACGGAGAGAAATTCAGCTTGAACGATAAAAAATGTGTAATCGAAGTTCGTATTGCCAACTTACAACCCTTAACCGTAACAGACCACGCAGATACGCTTGAAAAAGCTTTTAGCGGTGCTCTTGCAAAAGCAAAAAAATCACTTACTACGACTTTCGAAAAAATGAAAGCGCATTAATTTATATAGTATCAAAATCTAAAAATGGCATTATCTCT
Organism: [Flexibacter] sp. ATCC 35103; assembly: GCF_001975985.1. Classification (GTDB taxonomy): domain Bacteria; phylum Bacteroidota; class Bacteroidia; order Flavobacteriales; family Flavobacteriaceae; genus Flavobacterium. The sequence continues at coordinate 116,263 of NZ_MTQF01000012.1, forward strand.
AATCCGGATAATGCCATTTTTTATACCGATTGTATATTCAATATAGTCCAATTACATTGTACTATTTTCATATTACATCGGCATTATACCGGAAAACATTGGACTAAAACATAAATAAATTGGTATTATTTTAGTAAAGCGGTCATTTCTTCCCAATGCAATATTTTGACTTTCTCGTTTAGTGTGTTCGCACTATTTACCATTGCTTTGGCAATATCGCTTGCCTCGATTCCTTTGTATTTATTTATTCCTCCAACAAATAACGGATTGATGAATTTAAAAATTCCGATGAATACTTTTTCAAGAGGTCGGCTTTCTTTTCTATCTCCCAAAATCATCGATGGCCGAAAAATATACGTATGATCTAGATTCAAATTGATAATATCTTGTTCGGTTTCACCTTTCAGCTTGGTATAAAATATCGAAGACTTTGCATTTGCTCCAATTGCCGAAACTAAAAAGACTGATTTTGCTCCATTTTCTTTTGCCAGTTTTGCCGCCAGAATGGGATAATCATGATCGATTTGATAGTAGAGTTTTTTATCCGGCGTTTTCTTTTGTGTTGTTCCAAGCGCGATAAAAACTTCATCTATTTGAATGTCTTTTACGACTTCTGGCAATGTATTAAAATCACCAATTAGTGTTTTTAATTTTGGATGCTGAATGTTTAATTCTTTTCTAACCACAATTATGACTTGTTCATAATTGGCATTATTCAGTAACGTTTCCAGAATATAAGATCCTACTAATCCGCTTGCTCCGTATACAATTGCTTTTTTCATAAGTAAGGCGATTTGTTTCCTCGAAGTTAGAAATTTTTGCCACAGATTTCACAGATTAGAAGGATTAATATTTTTTGTTTCACGCAGATTTTGCAGATAAAGCAGATTTTTTTCTAAACTTTTAATGTAAAGCTCCAGCGGAGCGACATATTTATAGCCCAATTTTATTACGCGCCATTATAATCCAGCTCCAGCGGAGCGACATATATTTTTAGCACGATTCGATATGTCACCACGATTGGTTTTTGTTGGGATGTATTTTAAATTTTAGATAAATATATCGCTCCGCTGGAGCTCTACATACATTGTTCTGATTTTTTCTATAAATATGTCGTCCCGATGGGACTAAAATTAACTATGCTTAATTGGACAATTAAGATAATAATAACGCTTTTCGGGATTGTAAGAAGTAATTTTGCAGTCCCAAAAAAGAAACTTGATTTTGAAATAAAACAAGCTCTTTTTTTGAGATTATGCATTACAAATTATTAAAAAATTACCTTCATGAAAAAGCAACTACTCGTATTATTAATCGCAATATTTATAGGTTTTAGCGTAAACGCACAAACAAAATCATCTGAAACAAATGTGCTGGTTTTGATCTATTCTCAAAACGGCGGAACTTATAAAATGGCAAAAGCTATTGCTGACGGAATTCAGGAATATCCAAATACTAAAGCGACTTTAAAACGTGTTCCATCCATAAACTCAAAAGAAAAACTAAATGCTGATGTCGAGAAATTACCTGTTGCAACGATCGAAGAATTGGCGAATTATGACGGAATCGCATTTGGAAGTCCGGTTCATTTTGCGAATATTAGTGCTGATATGAATTACTTTTTCAGCCAGAGTATTCCGCTTTGGACTTCGAGAGCTTTAGAAGGAAAACCAGCAACTGTTTTCATGTCAGCAGGATCTGGCGTAGGAAAAGAAGCGGCAATTTTATCCTTCTGGAATATCCTGGCGTCGCACGGAATGGTGATTGTACCTACGGGAATTATGGGAACGGCAACTTTAGACAAAACTGTTCCGCAGGGAAACACACCTTTTGGCGCAACTTCACTAGCGGGATCAACGGGAACTCGTCCGTCGCAAAGCGAATTGAATTTGGCTAAAGAACAAGGAAAGGCTTTGGCAAGAGTTGCGTCAGGATTGAAAAATACAGAGAATATAAAGTCTGTAAAAACAGCGTCGGCAGAAACTAAAATCGACATCAACAAAACTTTAAAAGACAATAATATTGTACTTCCTGAAGCGCCTAAACCGGTTGGGAATTATGTTCCGTTTACGATTTCAGATCATAAAGTATATATTAATCAGGTGGCACTGAAAGACGGAAAGATTTTAAATCCAGGAAAAGTTGGCGCAACGGTTACTGAAGATCAGGCGAAAGAAGCAACGTATCAAACCATGCTAAATGTTATTGCGGTTTTGAAAGAAGCTTGTGGTGGTGATTTGAACAAGGTAAAACAATGCGTGCAATTGACAGGATATTTTAATACAACTCCAGAATACACACAACATGCTGCGATTATGAATTCGGCTTCGAATTTGACAGCTTTGGTTTTTGGTGAAAAAGGAAAACACGCGAGAGCAACAATTGGTGCGGTTTCGTTACCGATAAATTCGGCTGTAGAAATTCAGGCGATTTTTGAAATTGAATAAAGGAAAATTTTACCGCAATCCCGATAGCTATCGGGAGCAAAGGATTACGCAAAGGTCACAAAGTTTTGTGAATTATGCTTTTGCTTTGAGATCGCAAAGGGATTGTGTTTAAAAACATTAGACACACTGCTCTGCGTCTCTACGCAAAATTGGAATTCATATCATATTATATAAAATGACATTTCGACTTCACTCAGGATGACAAGAGTACACTGAAAACTGAGACTAAAAACTGTTTCGCGTGAGGGATAGAGCTAAGCTACCGAAGTAGCAGCGAAAGCCCGACAGCAATAAAAAAGGGGCCGACTAAGCGATTTGCATAGTTGGCCCCTTTTTTATTGGTGGCACGCCCAGATTATTGACGTAAATATTATGATTTTGGCAACGGAGATCCAACTGCGATATCGCAACGATGTCCGGGTTTTCCGTGTGCAGGATTCATTCCGTCGGCAACTACGGCTTCTTCGGTACTTAATAAAGCCGGAACTGCATTTGCAGGCGGTGGCGTAACGGTATAAGTTTGCGACGTTGTACCGCTTTGTGCTGTATTTGCAACAGGTTGTTTTGGTGCTGCAGAATTTAAAGGCGCTCCAACCGGAATATCACATCTGTGTCCGGGTTGTCCGTGCGACGGATTCATTCCTTTACCTACTTTTACCGGCGCAACAGTTGTTGTGGTTACTACATTTTGCTGACCCGCATTTACTTGTACAGGTTGTGCTGTTTGCGTATTTGTTGTTTGTACTTGCTGAGTTGGAGCAGAATTTAAAGGTGCACCAACTGCAATATCGCATCGATGTCCGGGTTGTCCGTGTGCAGGATTTATGCCGTTAGTATCGCCCATTACGGTATTAGGATTTGTCACCGGATTTTGAACAACTGACTGTGTTTTTGTGGTATCTTTTGCTAATCCTAGTTTTACTAATTCAGATGTTGGTGTGCTTTCTTGTGGTTCTAATTCTTTCTTACAAGAAGTAAAAACTAAAGAAGTAACAAATATTGAGGTGAGAAGTATTTTTGAATTCATGATGTATCGATTTTAAAGCTCTCAAATATACTAAGATTTCACCATATAAGTAATATAAGATTTGTATTGCTTTTTCATTTAATCTCGCAAAGGCGCAGAGGCGCAAAGTTTTTGGTTTTTCTTTCACTTAGTGGGATTTGTTTTAAGTTTTTTAATTTAAGCGTTGAGAAATTTCCGAAGTCGCAACGTTTTTGTTTCACGCAGATTTAAAAAGATTTAAGCAGATGGACGCAGAGGATTTATAAATTTAATCTGTTATCATCTGCGCGAAACTAAATCAATTTGATTTTTATTTAATCTGAGCCTTTGCGAGATTAAAACGAATACCAATAAAAAAAAATTGCGACTTCGCGCCTTTGCGAGATTAAATTCGCCCAACAAAAAAACTTTGCACCTTTGAACCTCTGCACCTTTGTTCCTTTGAAATAATTTTTGCTAACTTTAAATCCAAAATAAAACTTTTTATGAAAAAATCGATTCTACTTTTATTATTCATTGCCACTTTTGCAAATGCACAAACGTCTGAAAAAGACAAAGTCAATCAAACTATCGATACGTGGCATAAGGCTGCTGCCGATGTGAAATTTGACGCTTACTTTAATCTAATTGCCGAAGACGGAATTTTTATTGGAACTGATGCCACAGAAAACTGGAATAAAAAAGAGTTTAAAGTTTGGGCAAAACCATTTTTTGATAAAGGAACTACCTGGAATTTTACGGCTCTTGAACGTCATATCTTTTTTGACAAATCAGGAAAAATTGCATGGTTCGACGAATTGCTAAATACCCAAATGAAAATTTGTCGCGGTTCTGGTGTTTTGGTAAAAGTGGGGAAAGAATGGAAAATTCAGCACTATGTTTTATCAATGACGGTTCCTAATGAAGAAGTTGATGCTGCTACTAAGATAAAAGCACCAATTGAAGATGTGTTGATCGCAAAGCTTCAGAAAAAATAAACATTTTCGAACTTTCTTATTATAATCCTAACTTTTCTAGCGTTTTACAAGATCTTATATCAAATTAATTATAATACAATTGGCAATTTTATCCTTAAATTAGAAGTTCAAAATAAGATACTCTCAAAAAAACAGATCGAATTTTACAAAATTGACTAAAATAAAACAACAGCCTCTATTTTGTTAGCCCTAAAAATCAAAATCTTTATTTTTTTTTAACTTTGACCCCAAAAAAAATAGGGTTAAATAAAGTATTTGAAAAATGAAAATAGAAAAACGCTGGATCATTTCCTTTATTATTATAAGTATTGTTTGTATTACGGGCGCATTTTGGCCAACAGTTACAGAGAATAGTTACGTATTATCAGAATTTGGAACAACTGATCATATCGTTCCTGCCGATGTCGCCTGGATGTTAACTTCTTGCTGTTTGGTTTTGATCATGACACCTGGGTTATCTTTTTTCTACGGAGGAATGGTAGGCCGAAAAAATGTGATTTCGACCATGTTGCAAAGTTTTATTTGCTTGGGCGTTGTAACGCTTTTATGGGTTGTTGTGGGTTTTAGTTTAGCTTTTGGCGATCCTGTAGGTTTTGGTTCCGGAGAGCATTTTTATAGCTTTTTTGGTAATCCTACTACTTTTGCTTTTATGGATTATGTCGGCGTTTTGCCTCATAAAAAATTGGCGAGTACGATTCCGTTTATGTTGTTTGCGTTGTTCCAGATGAAATTTGCGATTATTGCTCCGGCAATTATTACGGGTTCGTTTGCAGAACGTGTTCGCTTTATATCGTATTTATTATTCATTAGTTTGTTTACCATTTTTATCTATGCGCCTTTGTGCCATTCCGTTTGGTATCCTACTGGTGTTTTAGGAAGTTATTTTGGTGTGAAAGATTTCGCCGGAGGAACTGTCGTGCATATGAGTTCAGGTTTTGCTGCGCTTGCCGGAGTTTTGGTTTTAGGAAAAAGAAAAAATAGTGCTCATATACCAACCAATATTCCGTTCGTATTATTAGGAACGGGAATGTTATGGTTTGGATGGTTTGGCTTCAACGCTGGTTCTGCTCTTGCGGCCAACGGAACTGCTGCCATGGCTTTTGCAACGACAACAACTTCGTCAGCCGCTGCAATGTTGACATGGGTTTTCTTTGATCGAATGAATGGCAGAAAAGTTTCAGCGCTTGGTGCTTGTATTGGCGCTGTTGTAGGTTTAGTTGCTATAACTCCTGCTGCAGGATTTGTTTCTGTTCCTGAGAGTATGTTTTTTGGGTTTATTACCGCTTTGGTTTCGAACTCAGTTGTAAATTGTCGTTTCTCTAAACGATTTGATGATACGCTTGACGTTTTTGCCTGTCACGGTGTTGGCGGAATTATGGGAATGATTTTGACTGCTATTTTTGCTCATGGCGAAGATGCAAGTTTACTTCACGGAGGATGGAACGTTTTTGCTCACCATATGATGGCACTGGTTTTGGTTTCAATCTTTACTTTCTTTGGAGCTTATTTCTTGTTTAAAGTAACTAATTTTATCATTCCGCTTCGTGTTTCTGAAGAAAATGAACATATCGGACTTGATTTGTCTCAACACGATGAAACGCTTGATCCTAAATTAAAACCTATTACCGAGGCTCATTACGGGTAAAAAAATATTCATATTATTAAAATTAGCCACGAATTCACGAATTTTTTCTTCTCCTATTTTATAGTAATTGATAATTAAAAATTCGTGAATTCGTGGCTAATAAACTTTAAACGTATTTCAGCTATTTTCATTCGTTTATATTCCTTAATTTTGCTGAAAATTTTTGTAAAAGTGGGAAGTAAAAATAAACTAAAAAGATTCAGAGAAAACGAAACGTTTGAAAACGTTTTTCAACCAACCAGAGAAGAAGTTGTAGGCGATTTAATGCCTTTGAAAGGGAAATGGAACTCTGATTTCTTTAAAAATGATAATCCATTAGTTTTAGAATTAGGATGTGGAAAAGGAGAATATTCTGTTGGTTTAGCAGAAAGATATCCAAACAAAAATTTTATCGGTATCGATATTAAAGGGGCTCGTTTCTGGAGAGGTGCCAAAACCGCTGTAGAAAACGGACTTCATAATGTTGCTTTTATTCGTACTCAAATCGAATTGATTGATCATATTTTTAATGAAAATGAAGTGGATGAAATCTGGATTACTTTTCCGGATCCGCAAATTAAATACAAAAGAACAAAACACAGAATGACCAATTCAGAGTTTTTGAAATTGTATAAAAAGATCCTTAAAAAAGATGGTGTCGTAAATCTTAAAACCGATAGTGAATTCATGCACGGTTACACGCTTGGATTACTTCACGGTGAAGGACATGAAGTTTTATATGCAAATCATAATGTGTATACAAACGAAGGAAGCCCTGAGGAAGTTACTGCTTTTCAGACTTTTTACGAGAAACAATATTTAGAAATTAACAAGGCAATTACGTATATTCGCTTTAAAATTAAAGACTAATTTAATTTTAAAAACAATTTTTCAAACCCATTAAATAACTGAATGGCATTACTTACCCCATTACTTTCAGGTTTTATTGCCGCTTTCATTGGGATTATTCCGCCTGGATTAATCAATATGACAGCAGCTAAAGTAAATTTGAAAGAAGGAAAAAGGAACGCTTTATGGTTTGTTGCCGGCGCCGTTTTAGTGATCTTTTTTCAGGTTTCTTTAGCGGTTTTATTTGCTCAGGTAATCGATAATCGTCCTGATGTGGTAACTTTATTGCGTGAGGTTGGGTTTGCTATATTTTCGATATTAACGATTTACTTTTTGTTTATCGCAAAAGAACCAAAAGCCAAGAAATCGAAGATTAAAAAGAGCAGTAAAAAAAGCCGTTTCTTTTTAGGAATGTTACTTTCTGGTTTGAACTTTTTCCCTATTCCGTATTATGTGGTGGTAAGTGTTACGCTGGCTTCATATCATCTTTTTGCATTCGAAAATAATATTATTTTTACTTTTGTATTCGGGTCTGTTTTGGGTTCATTTGCTGCTTTATACAGTTATATTGGTTTCTTTGGAAGAATCGAAAAGAAAACCGATTATATCATGCGAAACATGAATACTATTATTGGTAGTATCACGGGAATAATTGCCATTGCTACACTTTTTAATATCCTGAATTACTATTTCGGGTAACTTATAAATCTAAGGATTACAAATGATTTTTTTAAATTTGTTTCACGCAGATTTTGCAGATAAAATTAAATAAAAAAGATCCTTTTAGATTTGCATAAATCTGTAAAATCTGGTTGAAAATTTAATTTTACAGGCAAAGTTAAAAATCATTTTAATCTGTGAAATCTACGGTGAAAAAAAATCCAAATCTATGGCTGAAGATAATTTTTTTGAAAGGGTTTATGCGATCGCCAGACAAATTCCGTACGGAAAAGTAACTTCATATGGCGCAATTGCGAAAGCTTTAGGAACGGCTCGTTCTGCCCGAATGGTAGGTTGGGCAATGAATGCATGCCATAATATGGAAGATGTTCCGGCACATAGAGTTGTAAACCGAAAAGGATTACTAACCGGAAAACATCATTTTGACGGAACTAATTTAATGCAGCAACTACTGGAAAGTGAAGGCATTGAAGTAGTAAACAATCAAATCATAGATCTCGAAAAACACTTTTGGACACCTGAGATTGAATTTTAATGTTTTTACCATATAAGTGATATAAGTTCATTTAAAGTATTGTCTCGATTTACTTTGTCATTTAGTCGCGCAAAGCCGCTAAGTTTTTCTTTGCGACTTTGCGCGATTAATAAAATAGCTTCGCGAACTTTGCGAGAGATTTATGCGTAATTTTTAATATGAACTTATACCCTTGATATGGTTCAAAAAACCTAAATCAAACAAATCACAAAGCTCGTTTTATCTTCATCAGTTTGGTAACTTAGGTAACCTCCGTGCGCTTCGATGATGTTTTTAGAAAGCGTTAATCCAATTCCGGCGCCATCTTTTCTGGTAGTAAAAAATGGCAGGAATACTTTATCTCTAATTTCGGTATCAATTCCTTTTCCGTTGTCTGAAATGGTGATAAAAAAGCGATTATTTTCGGTATAACTGGACAAAAACATTTTCTTTTCGCTCTTTTCTTTTAAAGCATAAACGCTATTGGTAATTAAATTAATAATCACTTGTTCCATCTGGCTTTTGTCTATCAAAATCGATCTTGAACTGTTAATTTCGTTTATTAATTCGATATTCTCCGCTTTCAAAATTGGACTCATAATTCGCATACAATCTTCAAAAAGTGTATTTATGGGTGTCATTTGTTTGGTTGGAGTTGGCAGCATTGCCAATTTTCGATAATTTTCGACAAATACCTGCAAGTGATCACTTCGGTTTATAATGGTCGAAATACTGCTTTTTATGTCTTCAAAATCATCTTCTTCCAGTTGTTCCTGGTCAACAATATGAAGCAAATTCTGAGAAAGTGCCCGAATTGGCGTTAAGGAATTCATTAATTCATGCGAAATAATCTTCATTAAATTAATCCATGCTTCTTTTTCCTTTTTCTCAATTACACGTTGAATACTATCCAGTAAAATAATAAAATATTCTTTATCGAAAGTCTTCGTATTGGAGGTTTGAAGCACAAAAGTCTGCAAATCCTTATCTTCGATTTTAATCGAAATGGCTGACTTTATTTCGGCAAAACCTACCTTCTCAATCTCACTGCAAAGTGATGGTAAATAATTTTTAAGATATGTCCAATGGCTCACTTTTGGCACTTTAAATAAATGGGAAAAACAATCATTCATTAAAAAAATATTCCAATCGTCATTGTCTTTTTCAAGAATTAAAGTTGCGGTATCAATATTATTTAAAATCGACTGATAAATTTGTTCTTTAGAAATTTGTTCTTGTTGCTGCAGTTTCAGTTTATTATATAAAAGATATAAGTTCTTGAAATTCTCCTTTTTATATTCTTCCGGAAAATTGGTAGAAAAATCACTTTGCAATATTGAAAGCAATGTTTTATCATAAAACAAAGAATGATTTTTGATGTAAAAATACATCTCAAACAACAATAGAAATATAAAAAACCCTACTAAAATTGCATTGTAATAAAGCGTTTTATAAATCAAAAAAATGCAAAAGAAAAAGGGAATCATAATAAAGAGGACCCTTATGAATAATGCATTATAGAATTTCCAGTTTTTCATTATTTATTTTTTATGCTTGAACCTAACCGCAAGGTTAGCTAAGCTTTAATTTTTGCTTTGAGACTAACTTATATAAAGATCATCTCTATAATTACAATTGCAAGCAGACCAACAATACCAATTACAATTAAAAATATAGAACCGTAGTATAATTTTAATTCTATATAGTCTTTAAAATATTCTGAAGAATTATTTCTTTTAACTCCAACTTTTGGTTTTTCTTTATTTCTATATCGAAACAAGTAAATAAGAGTACCAACTAAACTTAAAGTTAATAATGTTAAAATTAATTCTATCATTTCTTTCCTGTTCTTAAATATTTTTTAAATCGTATTTCTCAATTCTTCTGTACAAAGCAGCTCTTGACAAACCAAGTTCTTCAGCTGTTTTACTAATATTGCCATTGTATTTGAAGAGGGTTTTTTCGATCGCACTTTTTTCCAGTTCAGACAATGGGTTTTCATCGTTTTCCTGAATTTCTTCGAAATCAAGAATATCAAGATTGGTTACAGAAATCGTATTGTTATCAGACAAAATCAAAGCACGTTCGATCTTATTTTCAAGTTCACGAATGTTTCCTTTCCAGGGATATTTTTCTAAATATGGCGCTACATTATCATCAAAATGCCATCCCGAAGCTTCGGGACCATGATTGTATTTTTGGGCAATTTTATCGAGGATAAAATGCGCCATAGGAACGATATCGTCTTTTCGTTCGCGTAATGATGGTAAATAAATTTCCATTGTATTGATGCGATACAGCAAATCTTCACGGAAAGTTTTATTTTTTACCTCAGCTTTTAAATCGCTGTTAGTTGCTGCAATAATACGCACATTCAATGGTCTGGCTTTACTTTCTCCTAATCGTGTAACGGTTTTAGTTTGTAGAACATGTAATAATTTTGACTGCAAATGCAATGGAATATTCCCTATTTCGTCTAAAAAAATGGTTCCGTTTTGTGCGGCTTCAAATCTTCCGGGTGTATCTGTTTTAGCATCAGTAAATGCGCCTTTTGCATAACCAAAAAGTTCACTTTCGAATAAATTATCACTCAAAGATCCTAAATCAACATGAACGAAAGGCTGTTCTTTTCGTTCTGAATTCAAGTGAATAAATTCGGCAAAAACATATTTTCCTGTTCCGTTTTCTCCTAATATTAAAACATTAGCATCTGTTCTGGCAACTCTTTCAGCAATCGTATAAGCTTGTTTTATTTTAGGAGAATTGCCTGTAAAATAGCTTTTTTCTGTTTTTTGCTCCACTACTTTTTTGTTATTTTTTCTACTTTCGGTCACAGCCTTATCAATTGTTTCTATTAATTTTTCGTTGTGCCAGGGTTTTAAAACATAATCAAAAGCACCAATTTTTATTCCTTCAACAGCGGTATCAATTTTTCCAAAAGCTGTCATTAAAATCACAACCGTTTGTGGTGAAAGTGTTTTAATTTCTTTAAGCCAATGAATGCCTTCCCGCCCATCTTCAAAACCAATTCTATAATTCATGTCTAGCAAAACCACATTTATTTCATTTTCACTTAAAATAGAAATGATTTTTTTAGGGCTATTTGCCGTAAAAATGTTTTCGAAATGTTTTTTCAGGATCATTTTTGCCGAAAAAAGAATTTCTTCCTGATCGTCAACGATTAATATTTGGGCTTGTTTTTTTCGCATGATATCTTTTTTTGTGCGATTATGAACGATCAACTGTTCATTATCGAACACCTCTTTTTTGAGTGGTTTTTAAAGCTTCTTTAAAATCAATACTTTACAAATAATAATTTTTATGGCACAGTATTTACCTATTGGTAATCAGTAAATTATTAAAAAAAATGGACAAAGTAATTCCTCGTAAAAATAGAAAATTTAGATATCTCACAATAGTAATTGGAGTTTTTTTAGTTTTGGCAACAATCGTATTTTTTTCGTTTAACACTAAAAGAAGCTTAAATGTAAAAGCAGAAGATTTAAGTATTCAGAAAGTTGAAAAAGCCTTTTTTGAAGATTTTGTTGTTTTTCAGGCAAAAGTAGAACCTTTGAATGTGATGCTTGTAAATGTTACTGAAGGAGGATCTGTAAAAGAGATTTTTGTCGAAAACGGAGCCATGGTTACTAAAGGTCAGTCGCTGGCACGTTTGTACAACCCCAATACTGAACTTAATTACCTGACTCAGGAAACGGCGATTATCGAACAAATTAACAATTTGAATACAGGAAAACTAAACATTAGAAATCAGGAACTAAATCTAAACAAAGATTTGGTTTTGATCGAACATGATTATAATGATGCCAAAAGATTATATGACATGAATGCCCGATTATATGAAAAAGAAGTGATTTCTAAAAACGACTGGAATACGTTTAAAGAAAGTCTTCGTTTTCAGGAAGAACGAAAAAGAACGATTCAGCAAAGTATTCAAAAAGAAAAACAAACGAATCAAATTCAGATTTCTCAAATCAATCATTCGATTCAAACGATGGAAAAAAGTCTGGATATTTTAAGAAACAATAAAAAGAACTTTTTGATTATTGCTCCTGAATCCGGTCGATTGACTTCGTTCCAGCCTGTTTTAGGAAAAACGTTTCAGGCTGGTGAAAGCATCGGGAAAATAGATTCTAAACAAGGCTATAAATTAACTGCTGAAGTCGATGAATTTTATCTCGAAAAAGTTCGGGAAGGTTTAAAAGGTCAGGTAGAATTTAAAGGAAAAAATCTGGAAGTTCTGGTCACTAAGGTAATTCCGGAAGTAAAAGGCGGCCATTTTATAGTAGAATTGGCTTTTACGTCTAAAGAAAATATCGTTTTGCAAGACGGACTTAGTTTTGGTGTGAAACTAATTTTATCAGAGAAAAACAAAACTCTTGTGGTTCAAAAAGGAAGTTTTAATCAGGAAACCGCAGGAAAATGGATCTTTGTGGTAAAAGGAAATAAAGCCGAAAGAAGAAACCTAAAATTAGGAAGAGAAAATCCTTCGTATTATGAAGTACTGGAAGGTTTGAAAGAAGGCGAATCTGTGATTATATCTTCTTATTCTGATTATAAAGATATTGAGGAATTATCGATTAGTAGTTCGCAGTAAACAGTTTTCAGTCTCAGTTTTCAGTCTCAGTTTACAATTAACAATTTATAATTAACAATTAACAGCGTTTCAATCATCAATCAAAAAATAGAATTAACAACAACTAAAATTTTAAAACTATGATAACAATTCAAAATTTAACCAAAGTTTTTAGAACAGAAGAAGTAGAAACTTCAGCTTTAAGCGGAATCTCTGTAGAAATTAAAAAAGGAGATTTCCTGACTATTATGGGACCTTCTGGCTGTGGTAAATCGACTTTATTAAATATCATTGGGCTTCTTGACAGCGCGAGCGGCGGAAGCTACAAACTATTAGATCAGGAAATGGTTGGCTTAAAAGAAAAAGGGAGAGCAGCTGTTCGTAAAGAAAACATTGGTTTTATTTTTCAGAATTTCAACTTGATTGATGAGCTTTCGGTTTATGACAATATCGAATTGCCTTTACTTTATAACAATGTAAAAGCATCTGAAAGAAAACAAAAAATCGAAGCGATTGCTGAGAAACTAAATATCTCACATCGATTAAAACATTATCCGCAACAGCTTTCAGGAGGACAACAACAAAGGGTTGCCGTTGCAAGAGCTTTGGTAAACGATCCAAAAATTATCCTTGCCGATGAGCCTACGGGAAATTTAGATAGTAAAAATGGTAATGAGGTTATGGAACTTTTAACTGATCTACATGCTAAAGGCGCTACTATATTGATGGTTACACACTCTGATTATGATGCTTCGTTCTCGCAAAGAACAATACACATGAAAGATGGTGTTATATTTTCTGAAAAATTAAATCAGAGAAATGTTGATGTTTTTATGGACGCTAAATAATACTAAAATGATAAAGTTTATTGTAACGGCATTCATCGTCCTGATGGGATTTGTATGCAAAATATTAGCTATGATTTAAAAATAAATGGTTCTTAAAAAAACTATTGATTATCCAAAACGACTATAATAACTATAAAAAATAAAGCATGATTTTTAACTGGTTTAAAATATTTATATATCATTTAAAGCAAAACAAACTGTTTTCGTTTTTGAATGTCATGGGATTAAGCATTGGAATTGCCGGTGTCATTTTCGCAATTTTATATTGGAATAATGAAAACTCGTATGATCAATGGAATCCTGAAAAAGAAAACGTATATGAAGTTCTAAATAAATTTGGAAATGCCGATTTATGGAACTCAAGTCCGGTACCTTTTGGTTTAACCTGCAAAGCCACTATACCTGAGATTGAATCTATAACTTTTTATACCGGCTGGTATACTGAGGAGGTAATAAAATATCAAAACCAAAAATGGATTGGCAAAAAAATTATCATTGCAGATTATGATTTCTTCGATTCTTTTCCGTTTCCAATTCTAAAAGGAGCTAAAAAAGACATCTTAAAAGAAAAAAACAGTGTTGCTATTTCTGATGAAACCGCAAAATTAATTTTTAAAAATGAAGATCCTATTGGTAAAATTATCACAAAGGACAATAAGCCGTATGTTGTAAAATCGGTTTATAAAATCATGAGACCTTCATCTGTAGAACCAAATTATGTTTTTGGAGGTTTGATCAGCGAGAACGACATCAATAATTGGGGTAACTTTAATTATACCTTAATGATTAAAACCAAAAAAGGAGTTAGTAAAGAAATGGTTTTAAAGAAGATGCTACACGTAAATTTTGTCAATAGAACTGTAAAAGAAGCGAAAGAGAAAGGACAAACACCTGAACAATATATTAAAGAAAACGGCCAGATTTTAGTTATTATTGATCAATTGGCAACAGCACGTTTGCATGGTACAAAATCCCCTAACGGTGATAATTTTCCTGAAGGAAGAGGCAATTTACAACTGCTTTATATCATGGTAGGTCTGTCTATTTTGATTCTTACATTGTCGCTTGTAAATTACATCAATCTCGCAACTGCGTCAGCAATAAAGCGTGCCAAAGAAGTAGGCGTTCGTAAAATCGTTGGTGCCAGTAAAAAGCAAATCATAGCTCAATTTATTTTTGAGACTGCAATTATTGTCATCTTGGCAATTATTTGTGCGCTGGCAATTGTAGAGCTGTCACTGCCTTATTACAATAATTTTTTGCAGAAGTCTTTGACAATGAATGGTGGTGAATTTTACCTGCAGCTTATTTGTATATTTGGATTAGTAATCATTCTTGCAGGTATTTTTCCGGCCATTTATATTTCAAATTTTGAAACGCTAAAAGTTTTAAAAGGGAATTTCTCCAGAAGTAAAAGCGGAATTTGGGTTCGAAATTCAATGTTGATTTTTCAGTTTGGTATTGCTGCTTTTTTTATCATTGGTGCGCTAATCGTAAATTCACAGGTTTCTTATATGATGAATAAAGATCTTGGTTTTAGCGGATCCCAGGTAATTCGCGTTCCGTTTAGATATACTGACCAATCTAAAAAAGGACAAAAATACACGACGACTAAACAAGAAATTCTTAAATTTTCAGGTGTAGAGAATGTATCTACATTTACAGGTTCTTTTGGATACGGCAGCAGTTCAAGCTCAGGTTTTACACACAATGGCGTTTTTGTGCAACCCAGAAACATCGAAATGGATTATGGCTTTCTGGATATGATGAAAATTAAGATTGTTGAAGGACGAGATTTATCACCAAAATTTGCCTCAGATACGATTGACAACTGGTTAATAAATGAAACTCTTGCCAAAGCAATAGGACTAAAAAACCCTATAAATACTATATTAACTTCTGGTTGGGGGAATGAAAAAGGAATTATGAAATTTAAGGTCGTTGGAGTCGTAAAAGACTTTCACATAACAGGGCTCCAAAGTAAAGTTCCGCCAATGATTTTTGTAACTATGAAAACTTTAAAATGGAATAATTTTGAAAACGTTTACATAAAAGTTTCGCCTAATAACCTGACCGAAACTTTAGCAAAATTAAAATCTTATTGGGAGAAAAATGTCAATCCAGATTATCCTTTTGATTATGAATTTATCAATAAAGGATTTGCCAAAACTTATGAAGAACAAATCAAACAGAAAGATTTATTTTTTATTTTAAATCTTGTGGTTATTATTATTGCTGTTTTCGGATTATTTGCTTTGGCTTCATTTTCTATGGAAAGAAGATTGAAAGAAATCGCAATTAGAAAAACATTAGGTGCAGAAACAGATGTTTTACTAAAAGAATTATCTAAACAATATGTAGGTTTTTGTTTAATTGGTTTTATGATTGGTATTATTCCGGCTTATATTTTGTTACAAAAATGGTTGGAGAATTTTGCTTTCAGAATTGGGATTTCATTTGTTCCGTTTAGTATTGCACTGATTTCTTTGTTGTTTTTGACATTACTAATTGTTCTGACAAAAGCGTATCAGGTAACCAAAATCGATGTGCTGAAATATTTAAAATACGAATAAGCTTGTAGACCATTTTTTTAAGAAACCCGACAGATGATCCATTTGTCGGGTTTCTTTTTTATTTTACTTTGCAACAACAGCATCTGAATACAGTAGTTTATACAATTGCACATATTTTAAGCGTAAAATGTTTTAAATACAGAATTATAAAATAAAAATTTCAATATCATTTTAGATTCAGAAAGCAAAGACAAACAATCTCAATCGTTTTGAGTAATCTCAATATCAATAAATACGATTTAAAAGGGTTTGAATCCGAACATAATCTGTTATCTTTGTAGTCTGAAATCAGTTTAAATAAACACAATGCTTAAATCGATTTCTTTCAATAGAAAACAGTAGATTAAAATGAAATTAGACAGAAAAGAAATTCTTAAAGCTCTAGAGACAATCACTATAGCGGGAGAAGGAAAAAATATGGTTGAGAGTGGTGCTGTTGCCAATGTAATTACTTTTGGTGATGAAGTAGTAGTCGATTTGCTTTTGCACACTCCGGCAATGCACATTAAAAAAAGAGCCGAAGATGATATCAGAAAAACGATTCATGAACTGGTATCTCCTGAAGCAAAAGTTAAGGTAAACATTAAGGTTGAAGCAAAGGAAAACCCGAATGAAATAAAAGGGAAGGCGATTCCGGGAATCAAAAATATTATTGCCGTTGCCTCTGGTAAAGGTGGAGTTGGAAAATCAACTGTTACTGCAAATCTTGCCGTGACACTTGCAAAAATGGGTTTTAATGTTGGAGTTCTTGATGCAGATATCTACGGACCTTCGATGCCTATTATGTTTGATGTTGAAAACGAAAAACCAATTTCGATTACTGTTGACGGAAAATCAAAAATGAAGCCGGTTGAAAGTTATGACATCAAAATACTTTCTATAGGTTTCTTTACAGCTCCAAGTCAAGCTGTTATATGGAGAGGTCCAATGGCTGCAAAAGCATTAAACCAAATGATTTTTGATGCAGATTGGGGAGAATTAGATTTTATGCTAATCGATTTACCTCCGGGAACTGGAGATATTCACCTTTCGATCATGCAATCATTACCAATTACCGGAGCTGTTGTAGTAAGTACTCCTCAGGCTGTAGCTCTTGCCGATGCCAAAAAAGGTGTTGCTATGTTTATGCAGGACAACATTAATGTTCCAGTTTTGGGAATTATTGAAAATATGGCATACTTTACACCAGAAGAATTACCTGACAATAAATATTATATCTTTGGACAAGAAGGGGCAAAAAACCTTGCTGAAGATTTAGATGTTCCATTTTTAGGAGAAGTTCCAATTGTACAGTCTATTCGTGAAGCGGGAGATTTTGGTCGTCCTGCAGCTTTGCAGACAGCATCAGTAATAGAAACCATTTTTGAGGAGATAACCAGAAATGTTGTGCAGGAAACTGTAAATAGAAATGAAAATTTACCTGCGACAGAAGCCATTAAAATAACAACTATGGCAGGTTGTTCAGCAGTAAAAAAATAAATTAGATAATAAGACAATACTAATGAGATAATTAGAAAATTAGATAATGAGATAATTTTACTTCAAAGTGAATTTTCTAATTTTCTAATTGACTAATTTTCTAATTGATAAAATTATGACAACAGAAGAATTAACAAACAACGTATTATTGGCTCTGGATGAAATCAGACCTTTTTTAAATTCTGACGGAGGAGACATTACACTAATTTCTATAGACGATGACAAACATGTTAAAGTACGTCTTGAAGGAGCTTGTATTAGCTGTAGCGTAAATCAAATGACCTTAAAAGCAGGCGTTGAAACAACAATAAAAAAATACGCTCCGCAAATTGAAACTGTGGTAAATATAATGTAACATAAAGGAGATTTTTTCTCCTTTTTACATTTAATCAATTAACAAGAATAATAGTTCTTTGGGTGGTTTGTTTTTTGAATGTGCAAAAAACAAACTAGAAAAATGTCGCTTATTGCGGATTTCACAAAAAACAACGTAAAGATTTAAGAGTTTCAGGCAAGGTATTGTTACATATTTAACTTAAATTTGTCACAAAACTCCTAAATATCAAATTATGAAGAATTATTACGCTCTGTTTTTATTATTATTTTTTGTTTCTGCAAATTATGCACAGCAAACTACACAAACTCTAATTGTTGATAAAGCATGGCTAAATGAAGCCGAAGAGTGGTCAGATTTTCAATACGCAGGTCAGATTGTATTTTCGACAAATGCAAATGAACAAGAAGGCAGTTTAAGAATTGGTAATTATGATTTCTTATACGATTTCTGTGATGGAAAAGCTAAATTTGCAAACAAGGCAACTTATAGCTCTGCGCAATTCACCAATCCAAGAAAAGTATCTGTAACAACAGACAAACAAGGAGTAACGAATTCAACTTACGAAGGTACTCTAATCTTTCAGTCAGATAAAGATTATTATTCCGTAATTGCTTTAGTTACCATATTGGAGAAAAACGGGAATACTCTTGGTTTAAAAATGCGCCTTAAAGAAGGCAACAAAAAAGAATACGCATTTAGTATTAAAAATAGCTAACATAAGTAAGGATTTTTTCACGTTATAAAATCCTAACCAGTAAAATTCCAAAAATTAAAATGGATGTATTAATAAAGATTAAAGATCGAGAAGGAGTTATACACGAGTTACAAGCTCCAACTGATATGGCAATGAATATAATGGAGTTGTGCAAAGCATACGAACTTCCTGTTGAAGGAACCTGTGGCGGAATGGCCATGTGTGCTTCCTGCCAGTGTTATGTTCTTAATGATGTTGCATTACCGGAAATGGGAGATGAGGAAGAAGCCATGCTGTCGGAAGCATTTTATGTTAAATCAAATAGCCGTTTAGGCTGCCAGATTCCAATTACTACCGAGTTAGAAGGATTAGAGTTAGAATTAGCACCTGAATATTAAATAATAAAAAAAGCGAGAAATTAAATTCTCGCTTTTTTTATGACAACTTTTTAATAATACTTTTTTATTAAATCTTCTAAATCAAATTCTTTTAGCAGCTTATCAAGATACTTTCCCCTGCTGCTTAATTCTCTTTGATAGGGTGCAAAATTGCTGGTAGATTTATTGAATTCATCGTTTAATTCCTGTAATTTATTTTTATCATCACTATTCAAAGAAGATTTATTTTCGATGAAATTAAGAATCCTTTTTATTGCAATTTCTTTTTCTATAATATCATTCTCATTATTGTTTAAAGTGCATATTCCGTACACTCCTTTACAAAAGTAAGTCCACTCTTCTTCCAGCGCACTATCTATTTTTTGAGTTTCTACTATATTATTCTCATCGAACACATTTCCATAAGCAAATGTCTTTTGAGTATGATTTTTTAAATTAGACAGTAAATTTTCCTTGAATTGCTTTTTAAAGTCTTCCGGAGTTTTATACTCAGAATGTTCTCTTATAAGTTCTAAAATAACCGGATGAAAATATTTCTTTGTAAAAACAATTTTGTGACTATCATCTAGTGAAGAAGTAATAATAGTTTCTGAATTCACAATATAAGAAGGCTCAGGAACGAGTTTACTTTCAATCAATTCATTTAGCTTCTCTAAAGAAATATTTGCTATTTTAATTACGTCCTGAATCTCTATATAATTATCTTCAATATATTTTAAGTTTTCCATTTTATTTTTTTTGATTTAACGACCCTATTTTAAAACCAAATTCAAAAGAGCTTTTAGTTATTCTATGATTAGGAATTATTTAATTTTAATTGCCTAAATCACCCGGATCAAAAGGCTCAAACTCTCTTTCAGAAAATGCTTCGGTCAGTATTCCTGATGCGCACAACCAAGTTATAGTTTCTTCAAGGTTCTTTCCTGTTTTATAAATCATTTCGCTATGTCTTGGTAAAATATAATACTCGCCTTTATAAAGAATGATTTCATCTCCGTCGTACGTGTCTCCAATTCTAATTGAATTCAGCACCTCATCTTTAGATAAAACATCTTTACCTTCATCCCAAAACCAATATTCAGTTATACGATTTTTCCATTCTTCTAAAGTAAGAATTATGGTTTCCGGAAGATAGATCCGCACGTAAGTTCCGCCCAGAATTCCGCTTCCGTAGTTTAAAACATACTCTTTATAATCTTCATCAAAAGTAATATTCAAGGTTTTCTCACAAGCCAGGATATCTTCATTTTCAGCAAGAAACAAGTCTGTTTTATTAGTCTTGTAATTTGGAATTATTTTATAGTTATCAAAGTTCATAAATCTAATTTTAATGGCTAAGTTACCAATTAATAAAAACATTTGCTTACAAAAAAACCGTAATCACATTGCTGCAATTACGGTTTTTTCTCTATAACAATTTTCTCTAATCTCTGATTATACCAAACCTGCCTGAATTAAATATTCAGCGATTTGAATGGTGTTTGTTGCCGCTCCTTTTCTTAAGTTATCAGCAACGATCCACATGTTTAAGGTGTTTGGCTGGCTTTCGTCACGACGAATCCTACCTACAAAAACATCATTTTTACCCTCGGCATATAATGGCATCGGATATGTAAATGTGTCTAAATTATCCTGGACCACTACTCCATCTGTATGATGTAAAATTTCACGAACTTCGTTTACATCAAAATCATTTGTAAACTCAACATTTACTGCTTCACTATGTCCGCCTACAACAGGCACACGAACTGCAGTTGCCGTAACTCTGATCGTGTTATCACCAAGAATTTTTTGAGTCTCACGAACTAATTTCATTTCTTCTTTAGTGTATCCGTTTTCTTCAAAGCTATCGCAATGTGGAATCGCATTTCTATGAATTGGATATTTATAAGCCATTTCTCCCTGAATTCCAGCGTACTCGTTTTCTAATTGTCTTACCGCTTTTACACCAGTTCCGGTGATCGATTGATAAGTAGAAACAATAATTCTTTTGATGTTGTATTTTCTATGCAAAGGAGCCAAAGTCAAAACCATTTGAATAGTTGAGCAGTTTGGGTTTGCAATAATTTTATCTTCTTTTGTTAAAGTATCAGCATTGATTTCCGGAACGATTAATTTTTTTGTCGGATCCATTCTCCATGCCGAAGAATTATCAATAACTGTTGTTCCTGCAGCTGCAAATTTTGGTGCCCACTCTAATGAAGTATCTCCTCCCGCCGAAAAAACAGCAATATCAGCTTTTAAATCAACAGCAGTTTGTAATCCTACAACTTTATATTTTTGACCTTTATATTCAATTTCTTTACCTATTGATTTTTCAGAAGCAACAGGAATTAACTCTGTAACAGGAAAATTTCTTTCTGCTAAAACTTTAAGCATTATCTCGCCAACCATACCAGTGGCACCTACAACGGCTATTCTCATTTTTATATCTTTAGTATGAATTAATCTAATTTACTCTGCAAAAGTAGCTATAATAAAAAACAAAACAAGGCGCTTCACAAAAAATAACAAAATGTTACAAATTAAACAAAAATAAAAAAACCGCCTCAATCAAGAAGCGGTTAAGTTAGACTTAGTGTAGCGGTATATTGTGTTATTGTTTATTTTTTAAAAGATCTCTAATTTGTATCAAAAGTTCTTCTTGTGTTGGTCCTGCTGGTGCTGCCGGTGGCGGAACTTCTTTCTTTTTAAGATTGTTTATTCCTTTAATAATTAAAAACAATACAAAAGCAACAATTATAAAGTTAATTACTGCCGATATAAACAAACCGTACTTGACTCCGCCAAAAGCCGTAAGCTCTTCTATCGTAGACAAATGCGCCGCATCTAATGCCGGCTTTAATATTAATGGTGTAATTACATTTTCAATTAACGAGCTCACAATTTTACCAAAAGCAGCCCCAATTATAACCCCGACAGCCAAATCGACTACGTTGCCTTTCATTGCAAATTCCTTAAATTCTGAAAATATCCCCATAATTGTTTATTTTAGTTTATAATAATTGATATCGAAAATACGCAATTTTCTGCAAAGTTTCAAAATCTATCTGAAAAATACCCGTTTTACACGTTGCGAAATACTGGTCATTATTTCATACGGAATTGTTTTTAACGCTGCTGCCATTTCTATAACAGTTGGGCTTTCTCCAAAAATAATAACCGAATCTCCTTCTTTGCAATCAATATGACTTACATCAACCATTAACATATCCATACAAACACTTCCTAAAATGTTTGCTTTCTGGTTTTTAATAGTTACAAAACCAACCTGATTCCCCCATAATCTCGAAATTCCGTCAGCATAACCTATTGGTATTGTAGCAATTTTAGTTTCCCGATCTGCCATAAAGCGACGTCCGTATCCCACGCTGTCTCCGGCAGGAATAATACGAACCTGAGAAATAATCGATTTAAGAGTTCCCACATTCTCCAGATATTTTTGTTCAGCCGGATCATTCGAAACTCCGTATAAACCAATTCCTAAACGCACCATATTATATTGGGCATCTGGGAAATTGCTAATTCCGGAAGTATTTAAGATATGACGAATTGGGTTTATATTTAATTCTGATATTAATTTAGACGACAGTTTATCAAATAAATTGATCTGCGAAATCACAAAATCGTAATGCTGCAGTTCGTCACTTGTTGCCAAATGCGACAAAACACTTTTTATTTTTACTGTTGAATTTCCTTTTAAGGTCTGAATCAATTCGTCAAGGGTATTTTCTTCAAAACCTAAACGATGCATTCCTGTATCTAATTTTATATGAATGGGGAAATCTTTTAAATTCTTTTCGCGTGCAATTTTCAGGAAAGCTTTTAATCCTTTTATACTGTAAATTTCAGGCTCTAAATTGTATTGGATAATCGAAGGAAAACTGGTCGATTCAGGATTCAAAACCATAATGGGCAATTTTATGCCGCCATTTTTAAGCGAGATTCCTTCATCGGCAAAAGCCACTCCTAAATAATCTACTTTATGATGCTCTAATAATTTTGCAATTTCCAAACCTCCGTTTCCATAACCAAATGCTTTCACCATAACCATCAATTTAACGTTATGAGCTAATTTTGATTTGTAATAATTCAGGTTATGGCTAATCGAATTCAGGTTAATTTCAAGAATCGTTTCATGCGTTTTTTCTTCGAGTAAAGAAACAATTTCTTCAAACTGAAATGACCTTGCCCCTTTTATTAAAATAGTTTCATTTTCGAAATTCAAACTTTCTATCTGTGCAATGAATTCAGCTGTATTTTGAAACGCAATACAATTCGAAAATTTAGCTGCAAAAGAAGAAATCGTTGCACCAATCACTATTACGCGATTTATTTTATTATCAGATATTAATTGTGCGACTTTAGAATATAACTCTTCGTTTGAGAATCCGCTTTGAAAAATATCCGAAAGGATAATCGTTTTTGAAGCGTTCTTTTTTTGCTGGCTTTCCAGAAAATCCAAAGCAATTTTTAGCGATTGAAAATCTGAGCTGTAACTATCATCAATAATACTGCAGTTGTTGATTCCGTTTTTCACCTCTAAACGCATTTGTACCGGATATAGGTTTTGAACACGGTTTTGAATGGTTTCAGAATCGTATTTAAAATAAAGCAAAACCAACAAACACGAAATAGCATTTTCTATTGATGCTGAATCACTAAACGGAATTTCTAAATTAAAAACCTCGTCTTTATATTGGTATTTAATACTTGTTGAATCACTTTTATTTTCTTTTTTCAGAATAAAAACATCCGCAGATTCATCTGAAAAACTCCATGAAAAAAGGTTTCTTTCGTTTAATGAATATTGAGCCGAAAATGAAGTAAGACATTCTTCTACGAGTGGATTTTTTTGATAAATTATAACTGCAGACTCTTTAAATAATAATAATTTCTCGTTTATTTTTTGTTGCAGGTTTTCAAAACCTTCATCATGCGCAGAACCTATATTGGTTAAAACCCCAATTGTAGGCTTTACAATTTTCTCGAGCTTTATCATTTCGTTAACCGTCGAAATTCCGGCTTCGAAAATCCCTAAATTATGTTTCTCATTAATCGCAATCACAGACAATGGAACGCCAACTTGTGAGTTATAACTTTTTGGGCTTCGGATAATATTATAATCCGGGCTCAGCAAGAAATTAAGCCATTCTTTTACGATCGTTTTACCGTTACTTCCCGTCAATCCGATAATAGGAAAATGGAAAAGATTACGATAATAAGCCGCAAATTCCTGCAAGGCTTTGAGTGTATTTTCAACTATCAAAAAATTGGCTTTTCCGGCGCAATTTTCAGGAATGTATTGCACGACAAAATTCTGAACGCCTTTCTCGATCAGTTCTACTATATACAAATGAGCATCATTATTAACACCTGACAAGGCAATAAACAAAGTTTCAGGACCGTTTTGTAACGAACGGCTGTCGATTGAAATATGATCAACAAAAATATCAGCGTCTGAGCCTGTCCATTGGGCATTAAGAACCGGGATAAGGCTTTTTAAGTTTATGCTCATTTAGAAATTCTTTTTGTCAAATTTAAAACATTAATGATAGAAAAGAGTTGTGATTTTCTTAAAAAATATATCGATTGCCAAACCGTATTCATATTTGTTTATATTTGTTGAACACCACTAAATACAACGTTTTGAAAAGAATCCTGCCTTTATTCTCGTATATATTACATCCGATTTTCATCTCGATGTATGCTTCTTTATTCTACCTTTTTTGTAAAAATGACATTTTTACAAATGAGGAAAAATATTATGTTTTATTTCAGATTCTGATCATTACGATTTTAGTTCCTGTGTTGTTTTTCTTATTG
Organism: [Flexibacter] sp. ATCC 35103; assembly: GCF_001975985.1. GTDB lineage: Bacteria > Bacteroidota > Bacteroidia > Flavobacteriales > Flavobacteriaceae > Flavobacterium. The sequence goes on from NZ_MTQF01000012.1 coordinate 141,110, forward strand.
CTTCGCTCAACTGGACATGTAAATTCAGTAATGGTTCATGAGACTTCCCAGCGTAAAATTCCGCTTATTTTACAGTGTTTTCTGTATATTTTATTAGTCAAAAGAAGCATTGTAATTACTCGTTATCCAGAACTTCATTTCTTTTTTCTTGGTGCTTTGTTCAGTACGATATTAGCATTGGTATGTTCTTTATTTAAAATAAAGGCAAGTTTACATATGATGGCAATTACTGGATTTACGATTTTTGCAATAGGCTTAAATATTCATCTCCAGCTGCAAAACCCGTATTGGGTAGCTTTTTTAATTTTAATGACAGGTGTTGTAGCCTCTTCACGTTTAGAAATGGAAGCACATTCACCAAATGAATTATTAATTGGGACTTTTATTGGAATATTTCCGCAGTTGTTGTTCTTGTATTTATGGTTATAAAATGTAGAAAATCAAACCAATATTCATTGCTTTCACTGCCACATTTTCGCCAGAAATTGTCTTAACTGATTTATCAAACAAACCATTTAAACCATAATAACAATATACATTCCAGGTATTGTAACCTGCTGAAAGATATATACCATATTGAAATTGATTGATATCTTTATTATTGGAGATTTTATAACTATTCTCTCCATCTTTTAAAATTGATTTATCTGAGAAAACGTAACTTAATTTTACACCACTGTATACTCTCCAGAATTTATAACTTTCATAAGTCGAATTTCTCCATCTAAATTCAATGGGCACATCTACTGAATATTGCTTATATCTGTTCGAAACAAATTCGCTGTAATTATTTACACCATAAACTTGTTTCCCGTTCTGATCTTTTGAAATGGTTAGGTTTTGGTAAAAATTTTGGTAACTAAATCCTAAACCAGCTGCAATTGCAATAGTTCTGTCTTTATTAATTGGCATATCGCGCAAAAAACCACCCGAAATTCCCGCTGAAAATTTATCTTGTTTAAGTCCTGATGGTCCCTGAACCAAAAGATTATAGGTAATCGAAAAGTAAAATTGATCTTCACGATACAACGAATCGATTTTTACAATGGGTTGTAGCTCAGGCTTAACCTCTTGTGAAAAAGAATTGAAAAACGACACTAAAAATAAACAACTTAAAAGTAATCGCATATCGTATTTTGGTTTTAAAGAGTTTTTCAAGTAAACGGTTTTTAGTGTAGATTTATTTTACTTACAAATATAATATAATGCTAGTTCCGGATACAATCAGATCGTAATTATTCTGTTTTTGATGGCGAATAAAAGCAATTGTTGCACTTTTTTCAACAAATAAGCATTAGAATATAAAAAATAAATCAATTTTACTTTGATCTTTTATACCTTTGTCACGAATGAAAAGAAAACAGCTCATATTAAGTGTTTCTCTCGCTCTGACAGTATTGTTCTCAATATTGTTTCAGTCGATACACAGTTATGAGCATATTGTAAAACAACTTTCAGAGAAACAATGTCATCACAATTATAATGATCCTAGTGGTGAGATAACACATCAGCATCATGATTATGATATTTGTTTTGTTTGTCATTTTGTTTTTGGAAGTTATATCGTACCGGAACAATTCGCTTTTCAATTTCACAACTTCAACACTCAAATTCCTTATTTTTTCTCCCTTTCAGAGAAAATATTTTCCCTTTCTGAAAGTCCGTATTTATTACGCGGACCTCCCGAAGCTGTAGTTTCTTAATTTCGATACTATTCGAAATACAATCAAAATCTTTTAATCTGATTCAAAAAAAATTAGTTGATTTCCCCATCCTGAAACGCTCCGGATAGGAAGATTTTACTATTTCTTTTAGTTTTTGTTTTAAAAGACAAAATCAAATTAACTATAGCATCATTTTCAAATGAAAAAAATAATATTAGCCCTTATTTTAGGGTTTTCGAGCATTCTTTCTGCTCAAAATTCGGTTTCAGGAACAGTAACAAATCTTGAGAACCAGCCACTGGCAAACGTGTCTGTTTATGCGCCAGAACTACATAAAGGAACTACAACCGATGAAAACGGAAAATATGATTTTAAGAATCTTCCAAACGGGAGTTTTCGACTTACGTTTACTTTTGTTGGATTCACCACTCAAAGTAAATCAATCTCTAAATTACTAAAAGAAAACACTATCGATATAACACTTACAGAATCTGTTTTTGAAATGGATGAAGTAGTAGTTTCAACACCTTTTAACAAATTGCAATCGCAAAACGTCATGAAGGTAGAGCACGAAAGCATTAAAACGCTGCAGCAAAAAGGAACTTCAACTTTAATTGAAGGTTTGGCAACAATTCCCGGAGTTTCGCAAATCTCGACAGGAACATCTATAGGTAAACCTGTAATTCGTGGATTGAGCGGTAATCGTGTTTTAGTTTATTCACAAGGTGTTCGTATCGAAAATCAGCAATTTGGCGACGAGCATGGTTTAGGTTTAAACGATGCCGGAATCGAAAGTGTTGAAGTAATCAAAGGACCTGCTTCTTTATTATATGGTTCTGATGCTTTGGGCGGGGTTTTATATTTTAATCCTGAAAAATTTGCCGATGCAAACACATTCAAAGCTAATTTTAGTCAAAAATATTTCACGAATACACAAGGAAGTAATTCTTCTATTGGATTAAAAACATCTACTGATAACTGGAAATTTCTTGCTCGTGGAAGTTTCAACACACATTCTGATTATAAAATTGCCGATGGAGATCGCGTAACAAATACACGATATAATGAAACCGATTTTAAAACCGGAATTGGATACAGTAACTCCAGTTTTTCAAGTGTTTTAAGATACAATTACAATAAACTGGATCTTGGAATGCCTGAAGACGGAATTGCAGAACAATCGTCAAGCAAAAACACCATGTTCCCAAGACAAGGGATTTTTAACCATTTATTGAGTTTAAACAATGTTATCTTTTTTCAGAATTCGAAATTAGACGTTGATTTAGGGTATATCGCCAATGACAGAAGCGAGTTTGAAGACAGCAATGAGGCATCTCTTCATATGAAACTGAATACTTTTAACTACAATGCTAAGTATCATTTTCCGAAACTTGGAAAAATTGAAACTATTTTAGGTGTTCAGGGAATGCATCAAACCAATAAAAATTCAGGAGAAGAATACTTAATTCCGGATGCCACTACAAATGATATTGGGGTTTTTGGAACTGCAAATTACGAATGGGACAATAGTGTTGTTCAGGCAGGATTGCGTTTTGATAATAGAAACATTAACTCAACAGCACACGGAACAGAAGGTGAAGAAGGTTACTTTTTACCTTTAGACAGATCTTTTGACAGTTTTAATGCATCTTTGGGATATAAAACACAACTGGCTGAACCGGTAACACTTCGACTAAATGTGGCAACAGGATTTAGAGCGCCAAATTTGGCCGAATTAACTTCAAATGGTGTTCATGAAGGAACGAACCGATACGAAATTGGAAATGCTGATTTAAAAACAGAGCAAAATGTTCAGACTGATTTGAATTTAGAATACAAAAACACTCATTTTGAGTTCTTCATTAATGGTTTTTATAATCATGTAAACAATTACATTTATACTTCGCCAACCGGAGAAACGCGTGATGACAATGATGTCTTTGCTTATGTACAGGACAATGCAAAATTATATGGTGGTGAAGTTGGTTTGCACTTTCATCCTCATCCGCTTGATTGGCTGCATTTTGAAACCAGTTTTGAAACCGTAACCGGTAAAAAAGACAATAAGGATTATTTGCCTCTGATTCCTGCTAATAACTGGAACAATACTTTAAGAACTGAATTTAAAATCAAAAACTGGTTCGAAGAAGGATATGCTTCATTAAATGTTTCTTCGACTTTTAATCAGAACAATGTAAGTGGTTTTGAAACGGCTTCAAACGGTTATACTTTGGTAAATCTGGGCTTTGGAGGAACAGTAAAATTAGGCAAACATGCTTTTGATGTAAACCTGAACGGAAACAATTTATTTGATAAAAAATACATCGCTCATCTTTCAAGATTAAAAACAGACGGGATTCCTAATATTGGACGAAATATTGTTTTAGGGGTGAACTTTAATCTGTAACATTTTAAAACCATATACGACTTATAAGAGAAATAGTTAAAACTAAATGAACTTACAAGTCTTATATGGTTTAACTTTTTATCGTTATCATTTCAAAACAAAAAGGTTATTTTTGCTATAACCGTTTAAACTTATACAATGAAAAAAACATTTCTTATAATGGCAATTACAACCGCAGGAATTTCATTTGGGCAAAATAAGATTCAATATCCCGAAACTAAAAAAGGCGAGACAGTTGATGTCTATTTTGACACAAAAGTAAGTGATCCTTATCGCTGGCTTGAAGACGACAAATCTGCTGAAACCGGCGCTTGGGTAAAAGCTCAAAATGAAGTTACTTACGGTTATTTAGATAAAATCCCTTTTCGTGATGAACTAAAAAAACGCATGGAAAAACTTTGGAACTATGAAAAAATCAGTGCTCCATTTGTAGAAGGAAAATTTACTTATTACTCAAAAAACAACGGATTACAGAATCAATCTGTCATTTATAGAAAAGGACAAGATGGCAAGGAAGAAGTTTTTTTAGATCCTAATACTTTCTCTAAAGACGGAACAACTTCTCTTGGAGGTTTAGATTTTTCTAAAGACGGAAACAAAGCCGCTTATGCCATTTCTGAAGGAGGAAGCGACTGGAGAAAGGTAATTATCATAGATGCTTTGTCAAAAAAAGTTCTGGAAGATACTTTAGTTGATGTAAAATTTAGCGGAATTTCATGGCGCGGAAACGAAGGGTTTTATTACTCTAGTTATGATAAACCAAAAGGAAGTGAACTGTCTGCAAAAACAGATCAGCATAAACTGTATTTTCATAAATTAGGAACTTCTCAAAAAGAAGATAAAGTTATTTTTGGTGCAGACCAAAAGCGTAGATATGTAGGAGGTTATGTTACTGAAGATGATAAATTTCTGGTAATATCGGCTGCAAATTCTACTTATGGAAATGAATTGTACATTAAAGATTTAACGAAAGCAAATAGTCCTGTCGTGACAATTGTAGACAACTTTAGCAGCGACAATCAGATTATCGAAAATGAAGGAACGAAATTGTTTATCGAAACAGATCTTAATGCACCAAACAAACGTGTTGTTACGGTTGATGTAAGCAATCCTAAACCTGAAAACTGGAAAGATTTTATTAAAGAAACCCAAAATATTTTATCGCCAACTACTGGTGGAGGATATTTTTTTGCCAATTATACTAAAGATGCCGTTTCATTTGTACAACAATACGATTATAACGGAAAACTAGTGCGCGAAATCAAACTTCCTGCCGTAGGAACTGCAAGTGGATTTGGGGCTAAAAAGAATGAAAAAACATTATATTACAGTTTTACCAATTATACAACTCCGGGAACAATCTATTCGTTTGAACCAAAAGCAGGTAAATCTGAGGTGTATCAAAAACCTGTAGTTGATTTTAAAAGTGATGATTACGAATCTAAACAAGTATTTTATACTTCAAAAGACGGAACAAAAATCCCTATGATCATCACGTATAAAAAAGGAACAAAATTAGACGGTAAAAACCCAACGATCCTTTACGGATATGGCGGATTCAACATTAGTTTAACACCAGCTTTTAGCATTGCAAATGCCGTTTGGTTAGAAAACGGAGGAGTTTATGCTGTTGCCAATTTAAGAGGTGGTGGTGAATACGGTAAAAAATGGCACGATGCCGGAACTAAATTGCAAAAGCAAAATGTATTTGATGACTTTATTGCTGCTGGCGAATACTTAATCGCTCAAAAATATACTTCATCAGATTTCTTAGCGATTCGCGGTGGTTCTAACGGTGGTTTATTAGTTGGAGCAACAATGACACAACGTCCAGACTTAATGAAAGTTGCATTACCCGCAGTTGGGGTAATGGATATGTTGCGTTACCATACTTTTACCGCTGGTGCAGGTTGGGCTTTTGATTACGGAACGGCTCAGGATAATAAAGAAATGTTTGAATACTTAAAAGGATATTCGCCTGTACAAAATGTAAAAAAAGGAGTTCAGTATCCTGCAACCATGGTTACAACAGGAGATCATGATGATCGCGTTGTTCCGGCACATAGTTTTAAATTCGCTGCTGAATTACAAGAAAAACAAACTGGTCCTAATCCGGTTTTAATTCGTATTGATGTGAAAGCAGGTCACGGAGCAGGAAAATCTGTTGCAGCAAGCATTCAGGAAAATGTAGATATTCAGGCGTTCACCCTTTATAACATGGGCTATAAAGCTTTGCCTAAAAAGTAAAATTTTAAACTTTAATTTTTATTAGCCACGAATTCACGAATTATTTTTGTGAGTTCGTGGCTTTATTTTTATGTCGAAGAATTTTACCGCAAAGCACGCAAAGTTTCTCTATCAGCTTAGCTTTGTAAAAACACAAAGTTCGCAAAGCTTTGTATTGAACCAGCTTTGCGAACTTTGTGTTTTTTTTTTATAAAATCCTCTAAGTATAAAATCTTTGCGTGCTTTGCGGTAAAATTAAATCTGCAGAATCTCCATGAAAATAATTCGTGATTTCGTGGCAAACTTTTTAAATTTGAATAACTAAAAAACCAGAAAATGAAAATTGTAAAATGGGGAATTATAGGTTGCGGGAATGTAACCGAAGTTAAAAGCGGTCCGGGATTTCAGAAAACGCCTAACTCAGCATTGGTTGCTGTAATGCGAAGGGATGCCGCTCTTGCAGAAGATTATGCCAAACGTCATAATGTTCCTAAATCGTATTCGAATGCAGTTGATTTAATCAATGATCCTGAAGTTGACGCCGTTTATATTGCTACTCCTCCATCATCTCATAAAGAATATACTATTTTATGTGCCAAAGCAGGAAAACCAGTTTACGTAGAAAAACCAATGGCACTGAATTTTGAAGAATGCAACGAAATGATCAGCACTTGCAAAGAACATAATGTCCCATTATTCGTTGCTTATTACAGAAGAAGTTTACCTCGTTTTTTAAAGATAAAAGAATTAATTGATCAGAATAAAATTGGAACTATTAGACACGTAAATTGCGTTTTATACCATCCTTTTGAAGAAAGATATGATGATGAAATCAACTTACCGTGGACCGTTTTACCGCATATTTCAGGAGGCGGGATATTTGTTGATTTAGCCTGCCATACTTTAGATTTTCTTGATTTTGTATTAGGTCCAATTCAATCTGTTCGCGGACATGCCAGTTCACAACTAAAAGCTTATCCGGCAGAAGATGCTGTTTCTATGTCGTTTTTATTCGAAAATGGAATTCACGGAACCGGCTTGTGGAATTTTGCCAGTTTTGAGCGTTACGACAACACTGATATTGTAGGTGACAAAGGAAAAATTTCTTTCTCTACTTTTGGAAATGATCCTATACATGTTCAATATACAAATGGCGAAAAAGAAAGTATTACAATCGAAAATCCGCTTCATATTCAACAGCCTTTTATAGAAACTGTTGTTGAAGAGCTTTTGGGTAATGAAGGTTTTTCTCCTTCAAAAGGAACTTCAGCTGCAAGAACAACCTGGGTAATTGATGAAGTTTTGAAAGAGTTTAGAAAATCACATTTATAAAAATCAAGAATAAATTTATCACACAATCTTATAAACCCGACAGGCTTTAAAAACCTGTCGGGTTTGGTGTAAAAAACGAAAAAGTTCTTATGAAAATGATTGTCATAGCCCCGATAGAAGTGAAAATCCTTTTGCTTTTTTCTTTAAAAAGCAAAAGATTGTAACGGATTGCTTCGCCAGTTCGCACTTTCAGGCTCGGGTGCGGGATTAGCTCCTGAAAAATATTTTAGAAATCAGGATGGCAAATATTATGGTTACGTCGCGTTCAAGGGATTAAAATCCCTTGCTACAAAATAATCCGTTCCTCCGGAACTCTATATAAAGAGCCTTCGGCTCGATTTATATTGTAGGGATGGATTTTAATCTATTCTACACAAGTGATATAAACATTCTGTACGGAGTTTCTCGTGTGATTTCTTTTCTTCGCTCGAAATGACAGAAAATAAAAAAAGAGGATATTCAAATGAATATCCTCTTTTTTTATAAAGTATAATTTTCTTAAAATTATAGGCTGTATTTAAGACCTAAAGTCAAACCTAAACCTGAAATACCAACATAAGTACTAACATCGTCAGTTGCTCTGGTACTATCAAAACCTGCCGCATTAGTTACTTTACTATTTGAAGTAGAACTAATTGTTTCAACATATTTAGTGTGACTTGCAGAATATGATGCATCAGGACGGAAAGTAGTTGGAGTATTTAATTTATCTACACCATTTTCAGTATATACTTCAGTTTCTTTAGTTTTTCCGTGTACAGTAAAGTTACGGTATTCTAATTCTGCAAAAGCAGAAATATGTTTTCCTAATTTATAAGAAGTACCAATAGACGCCATAAATCCAAGTGAAGGATTTGGTTTAACAACATCTTTTGAATAAGCATTGGTAGTTGCTACCTGGTTAGCTCCTACAAAAGTACTGTAAGTTCTATCTGTTTTAATATCTAACGTTCCGTGAATTGGAACAATGATTCCAACTTTAGTATATGGTTCAAAACCGTGTGCTTCACCTAAAAACATTACAAGTGCCGGAGCTAAATCAAAAGCTTTAATTTCTCCTTCTGCAGTAAAACTTAAATAAGTAGCTGCAGGACTAGTAGCCGGGTTATATGAAATAAGTCTATCTGTTGTCTGCGCCATTGTTTTAGTATTACTGATGTAGTAATTTGCCGCCATCTCAACTCCTAAACGTGTTGAAAAACGGTAACCAGCAGTAATTCCACTTCTAAAACCTTGTCCAAAAGAACCCGTAACACCTTCTCTTGAAACTAATTTATTGTTTGCTAAAGTACCTGCATAGACATCTCTATTTGGTAATTGACCTCCAACAACTGGAAATTCTGTAGAAGCAGTTTGGTTGAAATAAGATCCACCAATTTTAAAATACCAACTTTCTGGTTTATCCGCTTTTTCTGTTTGCGCCATTGTGGCCATAGAGCAAACTAATAATCCTAGTAAGAAAAGGTTCTTTTTCATAATTCTGATTTTAATTAATTTATACAAACTTAGATTATTTTAACATATTCTTATAGTTTGCATTGTTAGACTTGGTACGAAATCGTTGTAATTTTAAGCAATATTACTAAAAAAGTATTATGCATGCATATTTTTAACGTAAAAAAAATGCATTCTTCTAAATTTTAACTGTTAAAATTTAGTTCAGCTTAAAATTTACCTGCATTTTTTCTAATTCTATCAATAACTCTGTCGAAATCCTAACTTTTAGCCTACGGCTAGGCATGGTTAGTTTTGTTACTACTTTTATTTCTTCGACTTCATTTACTTCCTGAATTTTAGTTTCTTGCGGCGCATCAGCATCTTCATTCTCGTCTACAAAAACAGCATCATCTGCTTCTTCAAAATCAGTTGGAGTTTCTACTTCAACCAAACGTTTGATTTTTTCTAACTCCATGATCTCAAAAGTCACAGAATTATCTCCCTTATTCGCATTAAATAATTGACTCAGATTATGAATAAATTCTGTTTGTAAATCTTTTATATTCAACAATAAAATCAGCTTTTTAGCAAAAGCTTCTAAAATATCCTGCAACTGCCTAATTTCAACAAATTGCATTCTTGGATCTGACTTTTTACCCGTGTCGTGATTTACCCAGCCATCTTTTATTATTATTTTCAGGAAAGCAAAATTATTCTGAATCAGGAAATGGCGGAACTTTAAATATTCTTCACCAAAAATTTTAAATTCATAACTTTCATCGTAACCTTCTAAATTAAATACTGCCCAGCCTTTTCCGTTTTTAGCCACACGGTGCTGTACGTTATTGATGATTCCGGCAAAATTTAGATTTTTACCCACATATTCATTCATGCTTTTTAGCGCTTCTAATCTGGCATTGCAAAAATATTTCATCTCAAATCTGAAATCATCCAGAGGATGTCCGGAAATATAAATCCCTACAACTTCTTTCTCTTTCGCCAATTTTTCCATTGTACTCCAATCCTCGCAAGGAGGTACAACAGGTTCTGCAATCTGAACTTCACTTGCTTCTCCAAATAAACTTACCTGAGATGAGTTTTCATTTTCCTGAAACTTCGATCCGTAACGAATTGCTTTTTCATAAAAAGTAATTCCGTCGCCATCATCATGAAAATATTGCGCTCTTGTCGTTCCTTCAAACGAATCAAATCCTCCTGCCAAAGCCAGATTTTCGATTGCTTTTTTATTCGCAGCACGCAAATCGATACGTTTCGCCAAATCAAAAATCGACTTGTACTTACCGTCCTTTCTACTTTCTACAATGGTTGCCACAGCTCCGGAACCCACTCCTTTAATAGCACCCATCCCAAAACGAACAGCGTATTCATCGTTTACCGTAAATTTGTAAAACGATTCGTTTACATCCGGTCCTAAAACCTGTAATCCCATTCGTTTACATTCTTCCATAAAAAATGATACTTGTTTGATATCATTCATATTATTCGAAAGTACCGCTGCCATATATTCTGCAGGATAATGTGCTTTTAAATACGCTGTTTGATACGCAATCCAGGCATAACAAGTCGAGTGCGATTTGTTGAAGGCGTAACTCGCAAATGCTTCCCAGTCTTTCCAGATTTTCTCCAGAACTTTTGCATCATGTCCTTTCTTCGCCGCTTGTTCTACGAACTTCGGCTTCATTTTATCCAGTACATCTTTTTGTTTCTTACCCATCGCCTTACGCAAAACGTCGGCCTCACCTTTTGTAAAGTCAGCCAGCGATTGCGACAAAAGCATTACCTGCTCCTGGTAAACGGTAATTCCGTAGGTTTCTCCTAAATATTCCTCACAGGCATCTAAATCGTATTTGATTTCTTCTTCGCCATTTTTTCTTCTTACGAAAGACGGAATATACTCTAAAGGTCCCGGACGATATAAGGCATTCATGGCAATTAAATCTCCAAAAACCGTTGGCTTCAGATCCTTCATGTATTTCTGCATTCCGGGTGACTCGTATTGGAAGATTCCAACTGTTTCTCCTCTCTGGAAAAGTGCATAAGTCTCAACATCATCAATCGGGAAAGTATCCGGATCCAAATCAATTCCGTTTCTATATTTTACCAGTTTAACGGTATCTTTTATTAAAGTAAGGGTCTTTAGACCCAGGAAGTCCATCTTCAGCAATCCTGCACTTTCTGCAACCGAGTTATCAAACTGTGTTACATATAAATCAGAATCTTTTGCGGTGGTAACGGGAACATAATTTGTAATATCCGATGGCGTAATAATTACTCCACAGGCATGAATTCCGGTATTTCGCATGGATCCTTCCAGGATTTTTGCCTGCTGAATGGTTTCTCCCGCCAAATCATCTTCGTTGGCAATGGCGATTAATTCTTTTACATTATCAAATTCATCAGAACGAAGGGCTTTTTTAACCTCGTCTTCGTTTTCAGAAATAAAACGGGCAAGATTCCATTTAGATGGCATCATTGCCGGAATCAATTTTGCAATTCTATCGGCTTCAAATAAAGGTAAATCCAGTACACGAGCTGTATCACGAATCGCTGATTTGGTTGCCATTTTACCATAAGTGATAATTTGCGCAACCTGCTTTTGACCGTATTTTTTGATTACATAATCCATAACACGACCACGGCCCTCGTCATCAAAGTCAATATCAATATCGGGCATGGATACACGATCCGGATTCAGGAAACGCTCAAAAAGCAAATCGTACTTAATTGGGTCAATATTGGTGATCCCTAAACAATATGCTACCGCAGATCCTGCTGCAGATCCACGACCTGGTCCTACCGAAACGTCCATGTTTCTGGCTTCGGCGATAAAATCCTGAACAATCAAAAAGTAACCCGGATATCCGGAATTCGAAATGGTCAGTAACTCAAAATCCAAACGTTCCTGAATCGATTCAGTAATTTCTCCATATCGTTTTTTGGCTCCCACCATTGTAAGGTGTCGCAGATATTTATTTTCACCTCGAACTCCTCCATCAGATTCATCTTCAGGAACTACGAATTCTTGAGGAATGTCAAATTTAGGAAGTAATACATCTCGATAGAGCGAATAAATCTCAACCTTATCTACAATTTCCTGAATATTTATAATCGCTTCAGGCAAATCAGCGAAGAGTTTTTTCATCTCTTCTGATGATTTATAGTAGTATTCCTGATTAGGCAATCCGTAACGATATCCGCGACCACGGCCAATTGGCGTAGCTTGTTTTTCACCATCTTTTACACACAACAAAATATCGTGTGCATTGGCATCTTCTTTATTTAAATAATAGGTATTGTTTGTCGCAATTAATTTGACGTTGTGTTTTTGAGAAAACTCAATCAGGGTTTTATTCACACGATTTTCGTCTTCCTGATTGTGGCGCATTACTTCTAAATAAAAGTCATCACCAAATTGTTCTTTCCACCATATCAAAGCTTCTTCGGCCTGATTTTCACCAACGTTCAGGATTTTACTCTGGATTTCTCCATATAAATTCCCGGACAAAACCATGATATCTTCTTTGTATTTTTCAACAATTGCACGATCAATTCTGGGAACATAATAAAATCCGTCTGTAAAGGCAATCGACGACATTTTTGCCAAATTGTGATAGCCGTTTTTATTTTTGGCCAATAACACAACCTGATTACCGTTGTCTTTTTTACTTTTATCTAAGTGATTATCACAGACATTAAATTCACACCCTACAATTGGCTTGATTTCAGTTTCTGTTGGTTCTTCACCAGCTTCAACCAAAGCTTTATTTTTTCCTGATGCTGCTTTATTGTGATTCATAACGGCGCTCACAAAATGGAAAGCTCCCATCATATTTCCGGTATCAGTCATGGCAACGGCAGGCATTCCGTTTTTGGCTGTAGCCGCAACAATATTCCCAATTCCTATTGTCGACTGTAAAACCGAAAACTGGGTATGATTGTGTAAATGCGCATATTTTGCCAATTTAAAATCTTCTCTGTCAGATGCCGAAACCGTAGTTCCTTTATCATTAGATTCTAAAGCCCTTAATTGTTCCCTGATTTTATCAGAAGCAGCTTTTAAATTGATGTGTTTTAAACCAATTAACGGAAATTCCTGTGGATTTCTATTTTGAAATTCCTTGAAATAATCCTTCGGAACGTCTAGTTCTTCTTTGGTAAAAACTTCTCTTCTAATTAACTCCAAAAAACAACGCGTAGTTGCCTCAACGTCGGCAGTTGCGTTGTGCGCTTCCGCGAAAGGTTTATTAAAAAGATATTCGTGTAATTCTGTTAGTGTTGGCAATTTGAATCTACCTCCACGACCTCCGGGAAGTTTTAATAATGAAGCCGTAACCTCGGTACAGGTATCTAAAACCGGCATTGAACTCATTGGAGAATCTACGCCCATTCTATGAAATTCAGCGCCCATAATATTAACGTCGAAACCTAAATTCTGACCTACAATAAATTTGGTTTTACTTAAAGCGATATTGAATTTCTCTAAAACTTCGGCCAACGTGATTCCATCGGCTTCAGCCAATTCAGTCGAGATTCCGTGAATACGTTCTGCATCATACGGAATATTAAATCCGTCAGGCTTAACCAAATAATCCTGATGTTCGATAAGTTGCCCCATCTCGTCATGAAGCTGCCAGGCGATCTGAATACAGCGCGGCCAGTTATCAGAATCAGTAATTGGAGCATCCCAGCGTTTTGGTAATCCAGTAGTTTCGGTATCGAATATTAAATACATAAGTTTTGTAAAAAGACAATTTTAAAAATTCCAAATCCCAAGCTCTTTTCCACATAAATAACTGATTATATGAACTATAAAAAATCTCGAAATGCAAAATGGAGGAAGTTCAAATTTACGCTTTTTTTTGGCTTAAGGAAATAAAGAATTGAACAAAAAGCATTAATCAAAATCATTATTAGAAACTGTTAAAAAGCGATAAAAATGATAAAATTTAGATTATTTGAAGTTAAAAACTTCGATTATTCATTTTGGATACTCATTGCACCAAAATGAACACTTTTAAACTACACTCTATCCTGAACTTTGCTTCATCAAATTATAACAATTAAAAAATAATAATCATGAAAACTATTTTTATCACAGGCGCTTCATCAGGATTAGGAAAAGCTACGGCAAAATTATTTCAACAAAAAGGATGGAATGTAATCGCAACAATGAGAAATCCTGAAAAAGAAACTGAACTTTCTAACTTAAACAACGTAACCCTTTTACCTTTAGATGTTACGAATTTTGACCAAATACAAAGTACCGTTAAAAAAGCACTGGAATTAAGCGATATTGATATCGTTTTTAATAATGCAGGTTACGGTCTAATTGGACCTTTGGAAAGCTTTAATGACGATCAAATTACAAAACAATTAAACACAAATTTATTAGGCGTAATTCGTGTTACCAATGCTTTTATTCCATATTTCAGAGAAAGAAAAAGCGGATTATTTATCTCAACAACTTCTATTGGCGGATTGATTTCTTTCCCTTTAGGATCTGTATATCACGCAACAAAATGGGGATTAGAAGGCTGGAGCGAAAGTATGGCTTATGAATTAAATCCGTTTGGAATAAACATTAAAACGGTTTCTCCTGGCGGTATTAAAACAGAATTCCTTCACGGTTCTCTTGATACTGGTGTTAAACCTGAATATCAGGCAATGGCAAACAAAATGTTTGAAAATGTAGACGCAATGTTTGAAATGGCATCAACACCAGAGCAAATTGCAGATGTTGTTTACGAAGCTGCAACAGACGGAAAAACCCAACTGAGATATGTAGCTGGAGAAGATGCAAAAGCACTTTACAAACAAAGACAGGAACAAGGAGACGAAGTTTTTCGCGCCGCATTTGGCAAACAATTTTTGGGAGCATAATTTATTACTAATACCGCTCAGGTTTTGATAAGCTGTGCGGTATTGGTTTTTAATTTTTTATACCTTTATATCATGGAAAAGAAAAACAACAATCCGTCAAAAATTTCCTCAATATCACAATTTCATAGTTTGTTTCAGCTCCCAAAGCCGCTTCATCCTATGATTACCTTGGTTGATAATACCAAACTCATTATAAATGCTGATTTAACTAATAACCATTTTCTGCTCGATTTTTATAAAATATCTTATAAATATTCTACTAACGGAAAAATGGGTTACGGTCAGGGTTATTATGATTTTAATGAAGGCGGATTAATGTTTACTTCTCCCAATCAATTGATTTTTACCGATAATCAGGAAGGAGTTGAATATTTTGGCTATACACTGCTTTTTCATCCGGACTTTATTAGAAATTATCCTTTGGGAAAAACGATCAAAAAATATGGCTTTTTCTCTTATGATACCAATGAAGCGCTTCATCTTTCTGATAGCGAAAAAACAACTATTGTAGGATTATTAACCAGCATTGACAATGAACTTCATACGGCTATTGACGAAATGAGTCAGGATGTAGTTGTTTCTTATATCGATGTTTTACTTAATTATAGCAATCGTTTTTACAAACGTCAATTCATTACCAGAAAAACAATCAGCCACGATTTATTACTAAAAGTCGAAGAAACGCTGGACAATTATCTTAATAATGCCGAAACTCTAAAAAAAGGATTACCTACCGTGGATTTTCTTGCTTCACAAATCAATGTTTCTACTCATTATTTATCTGATATGCTCCGAAATTTAACCGGACAAAATGCTCAGCAGCACATTCATTCGAAACTAATTGAAAAATCAAAAGACTTTCTGATTTCTACCAATCTTTCGGTAGCAGAAATAGCGTATCAATTGGGTTTTGAATATCCTCAATCGTTTAGTAAACTTTTCAAAAAGAAAACCAACTTAACACCTTTGGAGTTTAAAAACTCATTGAATTAATCTTTAAAATTATCTTCTCTAACAGATCTCTTTTTACATTAAAAATCATAAAATTTCATAAAAATACACTTCTTGGATGTCGTAGTATTTTAATGAATTTTAGGGTATTTAAAATCTTCATAAATTGGCATTTAAAGCTATTAAAATCCAAAAAAGCAGAAACTTTAAAACAAATCAAATCTAATAATTATTACTATTTTAACTCATTTTGTTACATTTTTTTTAATAAAAACTTATATTTTATATTGATTTTGAGATAAATTTGCCAACTATTAAAATTAAAGCAATCAAATCAAAATTAACCTGAAAAGGAAAAGTAAAACCAATTTATATTCATTCTACAACCAAATCTTATTGCAAAAAAGTCAATCGCAATTTGTATTTAAGTTTGGGTATCGTATATAATGAAATATTCAAATTGACGCCCTTATATCTTTTTCTAATTTTGTTTTCCTATTATAATGAGCAGGAATTGCTGTGGTTATAGAATTACAATTAAAAAAAATAAAAAATGAGTAAGACATTATTTGACAAAGTATGGGATTCACATGTAGTGCGTAAAATTGAAGATGGACCAGATGTGTTTTTTATTGACCGCCATTTCATTCATGAAGTTACGAGTCCTGTTGCTTTTCTAGGATTAAAAGCCAGAGGCGTTAAGGTTTTATACCCGGAGCGTACTTTTGCAACTGCAGATCACAATACACCAACCATAAACCAACATTTACCAGTTGAAGATGCTCTATCTGCAAATCAGCTTAAAGCGCTTGAAGATAATGCTGCCGAATACGGAATTTCGCACTGGGGATTAGGTCACATTAAAAATGGAATTGTACACGTAGTTGGTCCTGAAAACGGAATTACTTTGCCAGGTGCTACTATTGTTTGTGGTGATTCTCACACTTCTACTCACGGTGCTTTTGGAGCGATTGCTTTTGGTATCGGAACTTCTGAGGTTGAAATGGTGCTTTCTACTCAATGTATTATGCAGCCAAAACCAAAGAAAATGCGTATCAACGTAAACGGTCAATTAAGTAAAGGCGTTGGCCCAAAAGACGTTGCGCTTTATATTATTGCTCAATTAACTACTTCTGGAGGAACAGGTTATTTTGTTGAATACGCCGGAGATGTTTTCGAAAACATGACGATGGAAGGTCGTATGACTGTTTGTAATCTAAGTATCGAAATGGGTGCTCGTGGTGGTATGATTGCTCCTGACCAAACTACTTTTGATTTCCTTGAAGGAAGATTATTTGCTCCAAAAGGAGAAGCCTGGACAAAAGCGGTTGAATACTGGAAAACTTTAAAAACGGATGCTGATGCTGTTTTTGATGCTGAATTAAACATCAAAGCTTCAGATATCGAGCCAATGATTACTTATGGTACTAATCCAGGAATGGGAATTGGTATCTCAAAACATATTCCGAACGCCAATCAAGTTGAAGGCGGTGAGGAAACATACAAAAAATCGTTAGCTTATATGGGCTTCCAGGAAGATGATGTGATGATTGGAAAACCAATTGATTACGTTTTCTTAGGAAGTTGTACAAACGGACGTATTGAAGATTTTAGGGCTTTCGCCGAAATTGTAAAAGGAAGAAAAAAAGCAGATAATGTTACCGCTTGGTTAGTTCCGGGTTCTCACGTTGTAGAAGCTCAAATTAAAGAAGAAGGTATTTTAGATATTCTGACAGAAGCTGGTTTTGTATTACGTCAGCCGGGTTGTTCGGCTTGTTTAGCAATGAACGACGATAAAGTTCCTGCTGGAAAATATGCGGTAAGTACTTCAAACAGAAACTTTGAAGGTCGCCAAGGTCCTGGTTCAAGAACATTATTAGCAAGCCCAATTATGGCTGCCGCTGCTGCTGTTACAGGAAAACTAACAGACCCGAGAGAGCTTTTTTAAAGATTTATGAATGAAGATTAACGATCTCTGATTTCAGATTTCAGCACACTTCATTAAAAAACCTTCTAAAATTTCAATTTACATTTTACAAAAAAATTTAACGATTACAGTTTTACGTTCTAACAATAAATCTAAAATCATAAATCGTTAATCAAAAATCAAAAATCAAAATGGCATACGATAAATTTAATATACTTACCAGCAGTGCAGTGCCGCTGCCAATTGAGAACGTAGATACAGATCAAATCATCCCGGCTCGTTTCTTAAAAGCTACAAAACGCGAAGGTTTTGGAGACAATCTTTTTAGAGACTGGAGATATAACGGAGACGATACTCCAAAAGCTGATTTCGTTTTGAACGATTCAACTTATAGCGGAAAAATCCTTGTTGGAGGAAAAAACTTTGGTTCAGGATCTTCAAGAGAACACGCTGCGTGGGCAGTTTACGATTACGGTTTTAGAGCTGTCGTTTCAAGTTTCTTCGCAGATATCTTTAAAGGAAACTGTTTAAATATTGGAGTTTTACCAGTTCAGGTTAGTCCGGAATTTGCAGACACAATTTTTAAAGCAATCGAAGCGGATCCAAATACGCAACTAGAAATCAACTTGCCAAACCAAACGATTACTTTATTGGCAACCGGTCAATCAGAATCTTTTGCGATTAACGGATATAAAAAGAACAATATGATTAATGGCTTTGATGACATTGATTATTTGCAAAATATTAAAGAAGATATCGTGGCTTTCGCCGATAAACTTCCGTATTAATAAAATCTCGTTCGATCTATTAGACCCGACAGGTTTTTGAAACCTGTCGGGTTTTTCTAAATTAAATTAGAAAATATAGAACGCAGATAAAACAGATTTGCTATCGCAAAAGCACGGATTAACGCGGATTTTCATTTTACCGAATACTAAAAATCCGTTTTTATCAGCGTCTTCGCGATAGCGAATCCGTAAAATCAGCGTCAAAAATTAAAATGCGGATATCAATTATATCCAACCCATTAGAAATTAGAATATCAATATGGAAAAAAGAAAAATTGAAATAATGGACACGACGCTCCGTGACGGTGAACAAACCTCAGGAGTATCTTTTTCTGCTGCAGAAAAACTTACCATTGCGCAATTATTGTTGGAGGAATTAAATATTGATAGAATCGAAATTGCTTCGGCTCGTGTAAGCGAAGGAGAATTTCAAGCTGTAAAAGGCATTACATCCTGGGCCGAAGAACGCGGATATATTGACCGTATCGAAGTACTTTCGTTTGTAGACGGAGGTGTCTCTATTGAATGGATGAAAAAAGCGGGGGCCAAAGTACAGAATTTATTGACCAAAGGTTCAATGAATCACCTGACGCATCAATTAAAAAAAACTCCGGAACAACATTTTTCTGAAATCGCTCAAATCATTGCTTTAGCAAAAGAAAACAATATCGAAACCAATGTTTATCTGGAAGACTGGAGCAACGGGATGCGAAATTCTCCAGAATATGTTTTTCAGTTTTTGGATTTTTTAGCTACTCAGCCTGTTAAACGAATTTTACTTCCTGATACTTTAGGCGTATTAGTTCCGTCTTTGACTTTTGAATTCATATCAAAAATAAGAGCAAAATATCCTCAAATTCATTTTGATTTTCACGCACATAACGATTACGATTTAAGTATTGCCAATGTTATGGAAGCTGTAAAAGCAGGCATAAACGGACTTCACGTTACAGTAAACGGAATGGGAGAACGCGCTGGAAATGCTCCGCTTGAAAGTACTGTTGCTGTGATAAATGATTACTTACCAGAAGTAAGCATCAACATAAAAGAGACTTCACTTTATACAGTTAGTAAATTAGTCGAAACTTTTACCGGATATAGAATCCCGGCAAATAAGCCAATTGTTGGTGATAATGTTTTTACACAAACTGCCGGAATTCACGCTGATGGCGACAATAAAAACAATTTATATTTTAATGATTTACTTCCGGAACGTTTTGGAAGAAAAAGAAAATACGCTTTAGGAAAAACTTCGGGCAAAGCCAATATCGAAAAAAATCTTCAGGAATTAGGTTTAAAATTAAATCCGGAAGATTTGAAATTGGTTACCCAAAGAATCATCGAATTAGGCGACAAAAAAGAAACTGTTACCAAGGAAGATCTTCCGTACATTATTTCAGATGTTCTGGACAGTCACACTTACCAAGATAAAATCACCATACAGTCTTACGTATTAATGCATTCAAAAGGAACACGTCCATCATCAACATTAAGTTTAAATCTTGATGGAGAAATCATTGAAGAACATGCACAAGGAGACGGTCAGTTTGATGCTTTTATGAATGCTTTATCCAAAATTTACAAAAGTAAAAAACTAACACTTCCTAAATTGATCGATTATGCCGTAAGAATCCCACCAGGAAGTAGTTCTGATGCTTTATGCGAAACGATCATCACCTGGACAAACAACGGAAAAGAATTTAAAACACGCGGTTTAGACTCCGATCAAACCGTTGCGGCGATTATAGCAACTCAAAAAATGCTTAATGTAGTCACCAATTAAAGGTTCAAAAGTTCAAAGTTTCAGAGGTACAGAGATTTCAAATCTTCGTCATTTCAGAAACTTTGAGCCTTTGAGCCTTTGTCACTTTGAACCTTAAATAACACACATAGAATGAAATTAAACATAGCCCTTTTAGCAGGAGACGGAATTGGTCCTGAGGTAATTAATGAAGCAGTAAAAGTATCTGATGCTATTGCAAAAAAATTCAATCACGAAATAACATGGACACCGGCATTAACCGGCGCAGCTGCGATTGATGCTGTTGGAGTTCCTTACCCAGATGAAACGCACGAAGTTTGTATGAAAGCCGATGCTGTTTTATTTGGAGCAATTGGTCATCCAAAATACGATAACGATCCAAGTGCACCAGTTCGTCCGGAGCAAGGATTATTATTAATGCGTAAAAAATTAGGGCTGTTTGCAAACGTACGTCCTACTTTTACCTTCCCTTCTTTGATTGATAATTCCCCTTTAAAAAGAGAAAGAATCGAAGGGACTGATTTGGTTTTCTTAAGAGAATTAACTGGCGGAATCTACTTTGGAGAAAAAGGAAGAAGAGATGACGGAGAAACTGCTTTTGACAATTGCGTTTATACAAGAGCAGAAGTTCAGCGTTTGGCTAAAAAAGGTTTTGAACTTGCAATGACCCGCAGCAAAAAATTATGTTGCGTTGATAAAGCAAATGTTTTGGAAACTTCTCGTTTATGGAGAGAAACAGTTCAGGCAATGGAAAAAGATTACCCGGAAGTTACGGTTTCTTACGAATTTGTTGATGCTGTTGCAATGCGTTTGGTACAATGGCCAAACTCTTATGATGTTTTGATTACAGAAAACTTATTTGGAGATATCTTAACAGATGAAGCTTCTGTAATTTCAGGTTCAATGGGATTAATGCCTTCTGCATCTGTGGGTGAACATACTTCTTTATACGAACCAATTCACGGATCTTATCCGCAAGCAACCGGATTAAATATTGCTAACCCGTTAGCGACTATTTTATCTGCAGCGATGATGTTCGAAGATGCTTTTGGACTAAAAGATGAAGCTGAAGCTATCAGAGCTGTTGTAAACAAATCATTAGAACAAGGAGTTGTTACAGAAGATTTAGCTGTAAAAGGATCAAAAGCATACAAAACCAGTGAAGTTGGAGACTGGCTTGTAGCTAACTTATAGTTTATTTTTTTTCAGGTTTCAAGTTTCAGGTTATTGGAACGTGAAACCTGAAACTTGAAACATATAAAACCTGAAACAAATTTTACTGCATAAAAAAAGGGATCAACATAAGTTGATCCCTTTTATATATTTAGAAAAAAATATTAATATCCTCCTCTGTTACCACCACGGTCATTTCCACCACGGCTGTTTCCTCCACCATAACCACCGCGTGAATCTCCACCACGACTGTTATTGTTGAAGCTTCTTCTTTCGCCTTCTGGTTTCGGTTCAGATTTATTAACCACAATTGCACGACCTTGAACAGTAGCTCCGTTCAATTCATCAATTGCTTTTTGAGCTTCAGCATCGTTTGGCATCTCAACAAAACCAAAACCTTTGCTTCTTCCTGTAAATTTATCAGTAATGATCTTAACTGAATCTACTGCTCCGTAAGCCTCGAAAGACTCTCTTAAATCTGCTTCCTCAATACTGAATGGAAGGCTTCCAACAAAAATGTTCATATGTACTTATTTATAATAATATAGCAAATGTAGTCTTATTTTTCTGTAATCTACTATATATTAGTTTATTTATGTTTTTATTTAGATTTAAAAAAATAAAAATCAAACAATTGTAAATGAAAAACTTAATTCTTAGTAGTTGGCAGTAATATTAACTGGAATTTTATAAAAAACCCCTTCTGTAAAATTAATCTCAGGCTTTTCGAGATTTCCTTTATCCTCATTTATTGCTTTAAATTTAAATGTCCCGGAGATCGTTTTAGTTTCTGTATTAAATTCTGTCACTATAATGTGCCCGCTTCCTCTATTCTCTCCTGTTGTAAATTGTTCTGATTGTGCAGGAAGACTATTAGAGTACATTACTGTCGTCGTATTGTCAATACCTAATATATATGTTTTTTGAGTTGGATATGGCATCTTAAAAGTCACTTTTTCGAAACCTAAAGCGCTTTCGATAATAAAATCTCCGTTTGTAGTTGTGTAAGCATTGTAACTCTGAGCCCTCCAAAAACTGTTGTCTTTTAAACCCTGAAACGCCGGATTATTGAATTTTACATCTTCAGTACAAGATATAAATAAAATAACTGTCATTAATAAATAAAAATATTTTTTCATAAAGTCATGAATTTGAGGCAAAAATACCGCATTTAATCAAATATGTAAAGTTGAAAAGTATTAAAAAACAGCAAGAATTTATCACAAACATATTTAATATAGTTTGGAACGGATAATTCATAAAAAAATTATATCTTTGCGCCCTTAATTAACAGAGGTCGAGTACCTCAAAATTTAATCATAAGATTATGTCAGTAAAAATTAGATTACAAAGACACGGTAAAAAAGGAAAACCTTTTTACTGGGTTGTAGCTGCAGATGCACGCTCAAAAAGAGATGGTAAATACTTAGAGAAAATCGGTACTTACAATCCAAACACTAACCCGGCAACTATCGACTTAAACCTTGATAGTGCAGTTAAATGGTTACACAATGGTGCACAACCAACTGATACTGCAAGAGCAATTCTTTCTTACAAAGGTGCTTTATTGAAACACCACCTTGATGGAGGTATTCGTAAAGGTGCTTTAACTCAAGAGCAAGCTGATGCTAAATTATCTGCTTGGTTAGATGCTAAAGCTGGAAAAGTTGATGCTAAAAAAGACGGTTTAACAAAAGCGCAAGCTGATGCTAAAGCTAAAGCTTTTAAAGCAGAACAAGAAGTTAACGCTAAACGTTTAGCTGCTGCAGCTCAAGCTGAAGCTGATGCTATCGCTGCTGCAACTCCTGCAGTTGAAGAAGAAGTTGCTGAAGTTGAATCAACTGAAGAAACTCCTGCTGCTGAAGAAAATAACGAAACAACTGAAGCATAATTATAATTAGCGAGAATGCGTAAAGAAGAATGTTTTTATTTAGGTAAAATCGCTAAAAAATTTAGTTTCAAAGGTGAAGTTCTGGCTTATTTAGACACGGACGAACCTGAGTTATACGAAAATCTGGAATCAGTGTTTGTTGAATGCAACAAACACCTGGTTCCTTTTTTTATTGAAAAAAGTTCATTGCATAAAAACGATTTTTTAAGAATTCGTTTTGAAGACATGAACACAGAAGAAGATGCAGACGCCATTATGGGCAATGCCATTTATCTTCCTTTAAATATGTTACCAAAACTTAGTGGTAACAAATTTTATTTCCACGAAGTTATCGGTTTTGAAATCGAAGACCAACGTTTAGGTATTTTTGGTAAAATTGTTGCCGTAAATGACACTACCGCACAGCCTCTTTTTGAAGTTCTAAATGGTGAAGTAGAAATGCTAATTCCAATGATTGATCATTTCCTTGTAAAAATTGATCGTGAAAATAAAAAAGTCATCATGAACCTTCCGGAAGGATTGATAGAGATGTACTTGTAAAAAGTTCTCAGCTTTCGGTCACAGTTTTCAGTTGCTCAGTTTTCTTAAATATCTTTATTTTAAATTTTTCAGCAATGTCTAAATTCACTTTCAAGCAATTTTCTATAGAACAAGATAAAACTGCGATGAAAGTTGGCACAGATGGTGTTTTATTAGGCGCATGGGCTCCTATAAACCACAATCCATTTAGTGTATTGGATATTGGCGCCGGAACCGGAATTATTGCTTTGATGCTTGCTCAGCGAACTCACGCTGAACAAATTGACGCTCTTGAAATTGACGAAGACGCTTATGAACAAGCAGTCGACAATTTCGAAAACTCTCCCTGGGGCGATCGTTTATTTTGTTTTCATGCAGGTTTAGATGAATTTATCGAAGAACCGGAAGACGAATATGATTTGATTGTTTCGAATCCTCCTTTTTATGCCGAAGATTACAAAACTGAAAACGAACAGCGTGATTTGGCACGTTTTCAAGATGCAATGCCTTTTGAGGAATTAATCGAAGCTGCTGATTTATTACTTTCCGAAAACGGAATATTTGCCGTAATTCTTCCGTTTAAAGAAGAAAAAAACTTTATTTCTTTAGCAAAAGAGTCCGAATTATATCCAATAAAAATTACTCGTGTAAAAGGAAATTCAACATCGGCAATAAAACGTTGTTTATTGGCTTTTAGCCGAAATGAAAATTCAGAAACTGAAATCGATGAATTAATTATCGAAATCGACAGACATGTTTACACTTCGGAATACATAGAATTAACCAAAGAATTTTATTTGAAATTTTAAACCTGTTCAAAAATACTTTTGAACTGATAAAGTATCCTTTCAATTAGTCGAAGGTCTTCAGTTACGATTTCTGCGCTTCCTTTCATTTCCTGCTGAAACACAATTTGTTTTTTATAAGAGGTCTGCAATCCATTTGGCAGGGCTACATCCAGCAATAAATTCCCGTCTTTATCCGGAACCAATGAAATATTCTGGATCTTACCTTTTAGCACCCCAAATTCACGATCAGGAAAATTGGCCAGCCTGATATTAACCACTTGTCCCACTTTTATCTTTCCTGAATTTAAAGCCGGAGCTTTTACTTTCCCCACAAAACCATTTTTGGTATCGGGAATAATCGAAAAAACATTATCGCCAACATTTATAGTCTGGTTCTCTGTCCAGACCTGCAAGAAAGTAACCACACCACTAACAGATGATTTTAAAGCATAAGTAAGTTCCCAGTCTTTTATTACTTTTTTTAACTGATAGAAAGATTGCGCCATGTTTCTTCCTAGCGTAACTTCTTCTTTAGTGCCACTTATTTGCGTATTCTGACTTAATTTTGAATTATCAATCAAAGAGGACCTCAACTGAGAAATAGACGTCAGAAGGCCTTTATAATTCTTTTGAGCCTGAAGATATCCTAGCTTCTTGGCTTCCATTTCCTGTGCCGAAATAATACCTTTCCCAAAAAGGGTTTCAAAACGGGCAATTTCATTTTTCTGAAGCTGCAATTCGCTTTCGTTGATCACTTTTTGCTGCTGCAGGATTTCCAGTCTTTCCTTAATCTGAATTTTTTCAGAAACCTGGGCTCTGTTCTCCACTTCAAAAGGCTGCAGGTTCTTGTTAAGCTGTTCTGCCTGATAATCTTTCTGGAAAACAGCAAAAGCGCTTTCAATTTCGCCCAATTGTGCGTTTTTCAGCAAACCAAAAGGAAAAGCGCTCTTGGGATTGTTGATATTATAAGCATCAACGATTTTCTTTAATAAAAAAACATCTTTATAGTTGGCCGTATTCTCGATAATAGCCAATGTACTATTTTTTGAAACTAACGCTTTGTCTTTTACCAAAATAGCCTCTATACGGCCTGAGGATTTTGAAACAATTTTCTCCGGGGGAATATTGGTGGTAATGACAATCTGGGTATTGACAACATCTGGATATTTTATGAACCAGGATACAAAAAAGAGCATAAAGATAATTACGAATATCAAAACGGTTCCCCAGCGTATCATCCAGTGTGGTACTTTGGTGAGAATGTCCTGAACTTCTTCACTTCTTAATTCAAATGCGGTATCTTCAGCCATGATTTAATTTCCTAATTGTAATTGATTTTTTACCAGCTCAAAATAATTCCCTTTTTGCTCTACCAGAGCCGAATGATTTCCTATTTCGATAATTTTTCCCTTGTCGAGAACTACAATCTGATCTGCATTCATAACCGTGCTTAATCGGTGCGCGATTACCACAACCGTTTTATCCTTAAAGAAAACATCGAGCTTTTGCATAATCTCTTTTTCATTATTGGCATCCAAGGCGGAGGTGGCTTCATCAAAAAATAAGATTTCAGGATTTTTATAAACAGCTCTTGCAATAAGCAAACGTTGTTTCTGTCCGGTACTCATGCCCACTCCTTCAGCACCAATTTTAGTATTATAACCAAGGGGCAAACCACTGATATATTCTTTTATATTAGCAACATCTGATGCATAAACCAACCGTTCCTTATCGACTTTATCTACACCAATGGCAATATTATTGGCAATGGTATCGCTAAAGATGAAACCTTCCTGCATGACGGCACCAATATTGGAGCGCCAGGCTCTTTGCGAAATATTCTTCAGTTGTGTATTGCCTATAATTACTTCTCCTTTTTCAGGCTCATAAAATTTAAGCAGCAATTTCATTAGGGTTGTTTTCCCGCTTCCGCTGACGCCCACAATTGCAGTTACTTTATTAGCTGGAATCTTTAAGGTCAAATTATCCAGAACAGGGATATCAGAACCCAGATATCGATACGAAAGCTCCTTTATATCAATATCTGAATCGTAGGGTACATCACTTGTCTGATGAATTTCCTGCTGGGTCTCATCTTCTTTCTCATGAATTTCAGACAATCTGGCGAGTGATATTTTAGCATCCTGAAGCTCTCTCACAAATTCTATAAGTTGTGTAATTGGCCCGTTTAAACTTCCTACAATCGAGCTTATCGCCAGCATCATACCAAGTGTGATAGAACCATCGATGACCAATTTTGCGGAAAGAAATATAATAAAGATATTTTTTAATTCGTTGATTACTGATGAACCAATGGTTTGTGTCTGTTCTAATACCAGACCTTTTATCGAAACCCTGAAAAGTCTTGCCTGAACATATTCCCATCCCCAGCGTTTTTGTTTTTCGGCATTGTGAAGCTTTATTTCCTGCATTCCGTTAATAAGTTCCATTACTTTGCTTTGTTCCTGAGAAACCTCGGCAAAACGCTTGTAATCCAAAACCTCCCTGCGTTTTAAAAACAAAGTAATCCATCCAAAATAAAGTATGCTTCCGATAAAAAACACAAAAAAGATCTTTAAATTAAAATAAGCCAGAACACCGCCAAGAACAAACATATTGATAACAGAAAACAAGACATTTAATGATGATGTAGTCAGAATTTTTTCGATTCTTCTATGATCGTTAATACGCTGCATAATGTCTCCGGTCATTCGTACATCAAAAAACGAAATAGGCAAATTCATTAATTTAATAAAGAAATCCGAAATAAGCGAAATATTAATACGGGTAGAAAGATGTAATAATATCCAACTTCTTATAAGTTCCAAACCTATTTTTCCAGCAAAAAGAAATAGTTGGGCAAAAAGAATTAAGTAAATAAAATGAATGTTCTGATTTTGGATTCCAACATCAACAATACTTTGGGTTAAAAACGGAAATATTAGCTGTAATAAACTACTGGCCAGTAAACCTATGCTTAATTGGGTTAAAAACGACTTATATCGCAATACATATTGCGACAATAATTTAAAGCCCAAACCGCTGTTTTCTTCCTTGTCAAATTCAGACTGAAAAAATTTTGGTGAAGCTTCCATCAATAAGGCAACACCTTCCTGGGTAGAATCGTCTGCATTGTTTCCGATCCAAAATTTAAGAAAATCCTCTTTGTTATATTCAATTAAGCCAAAGGCAGGATCCGAAATATAATAAACCTCTTTTTTAATTTTATAAAGAACCACATAATGATTTTTATTCCAATGCAGAATACAAGGTAACGGCGCTTCTTTTAATCGCTCCAGATTTAATTTTACCCCTAAGGTCCTGAAACCTATTTTCTCTGCTGCATCACTCAAAAAAAGCAAGTTACTTCCTTCACGAGTTGTTTCGCTAATGTCCCTCAACTCCTGAATCTGGATTGTTTTGCCGTAATGCTTAGCAATAATCTTTAAACATGTAGGACCACAATCTTTATAATCTGCCTGCTTATAATTGGTAAATTTCTTCAACTTATAGCTATTAATTTCAGAGCAATTTAAGATTAAATTTCTTGATTTGACATAAAAAAACAGAGAAGATTAGATCTTCTCTGTCAGGTATTTAAAAGCATATTTATTAGAAATACAATTTCTGTAGGACATGGCACTGGTTAACCCTAACCAAATAAAATCAACTCAGTGACCAATTTTCCTAAGAATCCCTACACCAATCATCAATGTGGGGAAATTGCTCAATGTTCCACGATCGAGCGCCTACAAATTAAAAAAAACATGACTAAATTCTAAAAAAGGCTGTACTGTACTTCTATCAAAACGCTAAAAATTAACAACAAAGGCGACTTGTTTCACAAATTCCTGCTAATGTATTCACAGGACAAGTTCCTCCTACGGGTATTAAAACACAACCAGCTTCTATAGCATAAACCCAACATTCAGGTATTCCTCCTTTTATTGTTTTTTGCTCATTTTTGCTTATGTGTTGAGCACTCTCTAAATTCAAAATCTTCTTTAACATATATCGTGCTAAAAATTAAATCTTAATAATATCATTCAAATCTGTCAAAAGCTTTATGCTATCTTTTTTTCCAGGATTTCAATTTCTTCAACAAAATCATTTAAGAAATATTTTAATTCACTCAATTCGTATTCACTAGGAAATACTCTTTCGTTTACAATTTTAACTGGTGTATAATTAAAATTATTCTTAGAACACCATTCGTATTGTTTTTGTATTTCCTGATTAATCATTATACTTACAGAATCTACGTGCCATTTCTTTAACCATTTTTTAAGGCCAATTTTTTTAATATGCCAGTCAGATATAGCCTCTACCGTTTTGCCCGGAGTGGCTCTGTTTATAGCTAAAAGCCTTTCTACAACAGCCTTGTATGGATTCTCTACATTTTCAGGATTAATATTGAACAATACATTTAAAAAAATCTTGTCCGGAAATCTTAAAACCAAATCAAATGCTTCCTGAAATGTTTTATGACAATGTTCGCAACTTGGACTTATAATAATCGAAAGTTTTACTGCCGCATTTCTATTTCCAAAATTCAAACCTCTTAAATCTTCAAATCCATTGGTATATGGAACTTTCTTTGAAAGGAAATTCAATAAAGAATAATTTCTTTTGAATTTTTTCATCTCTTTAAGAGAACTTTCACTAGCCAATATATTTTTTATCATTGTTTTTAATATTGACCAAATTGGCAACAGGAGAAGAACAGCGAATAAAAACGGGAACATCTCACCAAAACTAAAACTCAATGTAAATAAATCTGATGCAAACCATATTACACTTTGTGCAAAAATAAAACCCGAAACTACCAGGCACATTACACACCACTTTTGAATTTCAAATTTTTGAATCCAAATCGAAGATACAATCACCGGAATAGCCAATAAGCTTAAAAAACCAACGAAAATCGCAGATTGCAAAGGCTGTACTAAAATGGCAATTAAACCTGAACCAAAGAAAATAAGCGGTAGATCAGAAAAATTGATCCAATTATTACTCCCTATTCCCTGGTTTCCATTAATAACTGAGCTACAAGATGAATTAGAACTTAGATTACAAAATCTTGAAATAATACTATTTTTAAAACCTAATTTTTCCTGAACAATAAGCACACTAACAATAAGTCCTAAAATAGATGTGATTAAAAAAACAAGACTAAATACATTATATGTATTGTAGTAAAACGATAATCCTACTACTAATAATAATGGTAAAGTATATTTTAACCAGCTGTATTCAACTTTCAGGTTTTCTCTGCCAACTACATTATTTGGTTCTATTGCAACAATTACTCCGTTCCAGTCTAAAAGGAATTTTTCATACGACATTTTTAAGCTTCCTTTTTTAATGGTATTAATACGAACGAAATTTTTCGCTTTTTCTACCAATATAAGTTCCTCTTTAAAATAAGCTAAAAAGTTCGATGGCAAATCTACTATTTGTTCTTTCGAAACTCTTACCGCAGCATTCTCTACAGACAATAAATCGAGAGAATCTGTTATTGCAAATAAACTAGGGTAATTAGGATGAGAAAGAAACAAATCCTTAAACTCATTTTTAATTTCCGAGTATCTATTTATTTGTAGAAATTTTTGGACAAGTTTTAACATTTTTACGAATCTTTAAAATCATAATTACAATGCAAATATTGCTGTTTTTATTGGAAAAAAAACGCCGTTAGCACACATTTTATCAATTATACTACATACAATTTATAAATTATATCAGTCTGAATGAAAGAACTAAAACATTGATATACAGTTATTTAAATTGATTAAATTTACAACAAAATCCTCAAAACCCTAATCTCGATTAAGGGTTTTGCTTTTTGTCTAGTTTTGATAAATCATAAACTCTAATACACACAAACATGACAAATCAAGGATTAAATTTCGAAGTTTTTGAAAATGAAAAATTATCTAAAAGCCATCAAAAAACAGTTCGTGGTGGTGATGATGAACCAACAAAAGGAAATGGAAACGGAAATACCCAACCAGCAACAAAATAGAAATAAATATAAATAGATATGAAAAATTATAAATTAAAACTACAGGACTTTGAAAATAGCACATTATCTAAAAGTCAACAAAAAACAGTTCGAGGCGGTGATGGTGAAGAACCTACCAAAGGAAACGGAAACGGAAATACTCAGGAAACAATAAATAACACTAATACAAATAATAAATAAAAAGATGAAAAATTGTAAATTGAATTTCGAAGATTTTGAAAATGAAAAATTATCTAAAAATCAACAAAAAACTGTTCTTGGCGGGAATGAAGAACCTACAAAAGGAAACGGAAACGGAAATGGTCATCCTTGAGAATTGATATCTTATAAAAAATAAGCCTTTTTAATTATAAATTATTCGCAAATTGAGCTGGAGATACTCCAGTTCTTTTGCGAAATGATTTAGCAAATGATACCGCATTTTTAAACCCTACACTTTCTGCAATAGCCTGAGTAGAATATTTGCGATACATATGATTGGTAATCATTTCGTTAATCACATAATTGATTTTAAGTTCATTCGAATATTCTCCAAATGATTTACCAAATCGTTTATTAACAACGTATGATAGGTAAGTTGTATTTGTTTTGATCTTTTTAGCCACATAAGGCAGCGTGAAATCGGCATTTAAATATTCGTGTTTGCTTTCGAGTGCCAATAGTTTCTCTACTATTTTGTTTTCTTTGGCTTCATCAATACTTAAATTGACATTTTCTTTTTTAGAGTGAACTTCCTCTTCATGTTCAATTAAAACCTCCTCAATTTCAGGTTGGTTTTTCTTTTCCAGATTCGCTTTAAACTCTTCAATCAGGGCATTCATCTTTTTATGAGCCTTATTTTTATCTCTTATGTTTTTAATTAATAAAAAAACAATTCCAACAAATAAAACGACATAAAATACTCTCAATGCTTTAGTTAAAAAAACGTCGTATTTGTATTTTTCCCTGATGGTGACCATTTCATCAGTCAAACCTCCTACGCCCAGCTTGTAATTTACTTCTAAAATCTGATCGTTTAATTTTGCTTCGGATTTTTCATAATTATCCAAATAAATTTTTGAATGTTTATAAGCCAGATCGGGCTCTTTGAGGATGTTGTAAATTTTTGCCTGAAAATAATTTGACTTTAAATAATCCAGTTCGTTATTCTTTGTTATAGCGCCAATTGAATCAGATTTTTTAAAAAACACTAATGCTTTATCATACTTTTTTGTAGTATAATAAATGTCTCCCAAATTATAATTTGCTGAACACAACAATTGCTGCATATTGTTTTGATGAGCGAGAAAAACAATGTCATAATATGTTTTTTCAGCATCTTCGTATTCCTTGAGCACGCTATAAATATTCCCCAGGCTTAATTTTGCCACAATCTTGTTATCTGTAAAATTCTGTGAATAACTGATTGTTTTTTTATAAAAATATTCCGCTGAATCCAGTAAGAATCTTTGTTTAGAATTTTTCATATAATAATTTTCATATGAACCTGCTAAACTCAGATTGATATTACTTTTATTATTTAAATACTGTTCTCTGGTATAAACACCTTGATTCTTATCTACAAAATCATTAAGTTGTCTTAAATCTTTAATAGCTAAACGATAATTACCTACAGCATCGTTTATGGAGGCTATATTATTTTTAAATTTTACAATTTGAATAACATCTCCAATTTGTGTCGAAAGTTTAATTCCCTGCTGGTAATTATCCAGGGCTGCGCTAAAATTTCCTCTTTTCCATTCTGAGAGGCCGGCATAATTATATAAGTATGTTTTTAATTGAATTTTATCTTCTGAATCGGTCATTTTTTCCAAATAATTAAATGCCAGTTGATATTTTTGTTTTGATTTTACTGCATTTCCTTTCAACTGAAATAAGTATGACAAAGCACCATTTGAGAAGGCCAAATGTTTATAATTATTAGATTTCGCCATTTTATTGGCATATACTACAGCACTATCGACATTTACGTTAATATTTAATCGAATTTTGTCTTGTAATACGATATACTCTTGTTCCGTTAATGCACTTTTTTGCTGAGCAAATGCACTATTCAGAACAAAAAAGAGTAAAAAAGAGATGATCAGCCTCATTAAAATTGTTTTTGGAATCTCAAAAATAGCTTATAAATTTTCAATAAACTAAAATTTATTCGTCTTTATATTATTTTTCTTCTTTAACAATCGTAAAAATATAACAATTTAACGTTGTTTTGTTATATTTTTATTACGTAAATTTGTTTTGTAAAACTATCAAAAAATGAAACCAGACTTATTTCAAGCTCCAGATTATTATAACCTAGACGATTTGCTTACAGACGAACATAAATTAGTTCGTGAATCTGCTCGTGCATGGGTAAAAAGAGAAGTTTCTCCTATTATAGAAGAATATGCTCAAAAAGCAGAATTTCCAAAACAAATTATAAAAGGACTTGGAGAAATCGGCGGTTTCGGACCTTATATTCCAGTTGAATACGGCGGCGCAGGATTAGACCAAATTTCATATGGTTTAATTATGCAGGAAATTGAGCGCGGAGATTCTGGCGTAAGATCGACCTCATCTGTTCAGTCTTCTTTAGTTATGTACCCAATCTGGAAATACGGAAACGAAGAACAACGCATGAAATATTTACCAAAACTGGCCACAGGAGAATTCATGGGCTGTTTTGGCCTGACTGAACCAGATCATGGTTCTGATCCGGGAAGTATGATTACTAATTTTAAGGATATGGGTGATCATTATCTTTTAAATGGTGCCAAAATGTGGATTTCGAATGCTCCTTTTGCTGATATTGCTGTTGTTTGGGCAAAAAACGAAGAAGGACGAATTCACGGATTAATTGTAGAACGCGGTATGGAGGGTTTTACAACTCCAGAAACACATAATAAATGGTCACTTCGTGCATCCTCAACTGGAGAATTGATTTTTGACAATGTAAAAGTTCCTAAAGAAAATCTATTACCTAATAAATCAGGTTTAGGCGCTCCGCTTGGCTGTTTGGATTCTGCCCGATACGGAATTGCGTGGGGAGCAATTGGTGCAGCAATGGATTGTTATGATACTGCTTTACGTTATTCGAAAGAAAGAATTCAGTTTGGGAAACCAATTGGCGGAACTCAATTACAACAGAAAAAACTGGCAGAAATGATTACCGAAATCACAAAAGCGCAATTATTAACCTGGCGTTTAGGTGTTTTAAGAAACGAAGGAAAAGCTACAACTTCACAAATTTCAATGGCAAAACGTAACAATGTTGATATGGCAATTCATATCGCCAGAGAAGCCAGACAAATGTTGGGGGGAATGGGAATTACAGGCGAATACTCGATTATGCGCCATATGATGAACCTCGAAAGTGTGATTACTTATGAAGGAACCCATGACATTCATTTACTAATTACGGGAATGGATGTAACTGGAATTCCAGCTTTTAAATAGTCAACAACTATTAAAATATATACAAAAACAATATAAAAAGCTTCTTCTAACCGAGAAGCTTTTTATATTTGCACAAAATTTACGAAAATGAATATTGAAACTATAAACAATAGCATTCAACCTCAAAAAGACCAACTTTTAAACCATTCTTTATACAATAAAATCCAAAGTATCGACGACTTGCATAGTTTCCTAGAAAGTCATGTTTTTGCGGTTTGGGATTTTATGTCTTTATTAAAAGCTTTACAAGCAAAACTTACCTGTACAACAACACCTTGGTTTGCTACAAAAAATCCGGAAACAAGATATTTAATCAATGAAATTGTTCTGGCCGAAGAAACTGATTTAACAATTGACGGAAGAAGACAAAGTCATTATGAAATGTATCTGGAAGCAATGGAAGATTGTGGTGCTGATACAAACGGAATCAATACCTTTTTATATGAAGTACATTCGCTGCACAACATTTTTGTTGCGATAAAACAAAGTTCATTACATCCGGATATAAAGGCGTTTTTAGATTTTACTTTTAGAGTTATCGAAGAAGGAAAACCGCATCAAATTGCTGCTGCATTTACTTTTGGGAGAGAAGATCTAATCCCGAGTATGTTTACGGCGATCCTGAAAAACTTTCAAAAAAATCTTCCCGATACAAATTTGAGTAAACTTCTGTATTATTTTGAAAGACATATAGAATTAGATGCAGATGAACATGGACCAATGGCGATGCAAATGATTACTGATTTATGTGAAGATGATGACCAAAAATGG
The DNA here is from genome assembly GCF_001975985.1 of [Flexibacter] sp. ATCC 35103. Taxonomy (GTDB): domain Bacteria; phylum Bacteroidota; class Bacteroidia; order Flavobacteriales; family Flavobacteriaceae; genus Flavobacterium. The sequence goes on from NZ_MTQF01000012.1 coordinate 176,110, forward strand.
AAAGAGGTTGAAGAAATTTCTATCCTGGCTTTAGAAAAACGAATTGGACTCTGGAATGCCATCGAAGAACAAATTCTCATGAAAACAGAAATGGTGTAAAACCAAAACAAGTTATATAACGTAACTATTTGTTTAAAATGACCTGAAACTTAATTTATCTAAATTATGAAACCCCATTTCAAACAAATAGTTATTGTTATCCTTTCTATCTTTCTTTTAAGCTGCAGTTCTGACGAAACAAAGTCAGAAACCGCCATAATACCTCCCACAACACAAGTACCAAATGATCCTTTGCCTTTACCTGCCACAGTAAATTATTTGGCATTAGGAGACAGCTATACTATAGGCGAAAGTGTTTGTGAAACCTGCCGTTATCCGGAACAGTTAAAATCTAGCCTAAAAGCCATATATCCGCAAAGTAACTTTTCTTTAAAAATAATTGCTAAAACAGGCTGGACAACAACTAACTTAATTTCAGCAATAAACAACCAAAACCCGGATTCTAATTATGATTTAGTGACGCTCTTAATTGGTGTTAACAATCAATATCAGGGCAGGGATTTTTCTATTTATGAAAAAGAATTTCCGGCATTGGTCACAAAAGCAATTATGCTTGCCAAGGGAGACAAACGAAATGTTCTTATTATTTCGATTCCTGATTATGCTTATACCACATTTGGAACAACACAAATGCAAGGTCAGGGCATGAGAATTTCTAATGAAATAAATGAGTATAACTCTTTTGCAGAGCATTATTGCACAACAAATGGAGTTCCTTTTGTTTCAATTACTGACATTACCAGAAAAGGTCTTGAAAAACCAAACTTAGTCGCTGCAGATGGTTTACATCCTTCGGCGGCCGCTTATACTTTATTTATTGAACGTATTTTGCCTAAAGTGAAAATGATTTTACAGGATTAAGACCAATAAAGACTTGCCTTTTAAGCAATTTTAGTTAAGCCTTTATTAGATTTCCAAATGAATCCGTCGAGTAAATAATGAGTAAATTGAGGAACACTTAATAAAGGCACTACTAAAAATTGCCAGGAAGAGAAATCAAATATTCTCAATGAAATATTTTCGTTCCAAACTAAAATTTCCCATAAAAACTCTTCTGTAAAAGCAATTACCAATAAAATCAATACATATATAAAGATTACATTATACTTTTTTAAGTCTTTAAAAACTCCCGGAATTTTGTTTGGCTTATTCTCGATTTCCCTAAAATAAACCAAAGCCATATACGGAATTCCGTGGGATACTACATTTAGCAAAGTGAAAATGAGATCATTATTAAAATAGACAATTCCAAAATACCATGAAAGTGCGGTTCCCAGAATAATCGCATTTTTAGGAATATTAAAAAACTTATTTCTGATACTTTTATAAACAGTATAGATTACATAAATCAACAGGATAATCACGTAGATCCAAAATAGTATTTTCAGTAAAAATGCATTCTGAAAGCGAAAAAATTCATTTTCGACAAACCAGTTGAATTTTCTTTGAGAAGAAAAAAACCAATATAACATTGGGTAAACTGTTGCAGCATAAATAGCAAGATTATCTACCACAACTAAAAGTCTTGTTTTCTCTTCGTTTCTGGCGTACAATCGCATAAAACCATATTGCTGCCTGATAAAATGAAAAACAGCAACATAGGCAAGAAAGGACCAGAAAACCAAACTGCCAAAAGAGAAAAGAATAATCCCGATTGCAAAACAAATTGCGGGCAATAATAGCAATCTCTTTTTATTTTTTCTAAATTCATCTGCCACAAAATAGGTTTTGAACAAGGTTGCATAAACATGTGCAACATCAATAAAAACGATTAGAAAAAGCCAGGTATAGAATGAATATTTATTTTCAATTTCAGTAATATAATCCTGAAACAAAAATATAATCATCAATACAAAGAATGATGGACCAATTATGAATACAAAATCTGTTTTGGCTTTATGAATCCAGGGTTGTTTCATCTAAAATTTTGTTTACTATATTGATTCCGTGATGAAAAGCTTCTTCAAAAATGGATATTCCTGATAAATCAGTATGTGCAAAATAGATCTTATTCTCAATACTTTTTGAAGCGTCCCTTTTTGCTTCTCCAAAAATAAATCCGGGCGCAGGACTCACCATTCCGTGTCCTAATAAAAAAACCTCCATTTCTTCTGTACAATCTTCAATATCAGGATGCGCAATTTTCAAATCATCAAAAACAAATTGTTTCCAATATTCTTGATTTTTTTTATACAATTCTTTTCGTGATTTTCTTAAATCTGACGAAGAGAAACTATGATAATAGGTTATTACTTTTTTTGTCTGGACCTGATTTAAAGATTGGTGCTGATCATAAACATAACCCAAACCTTTTGCCTCATGAATAACATTATCCCAGGAAAGCGGGAAACTAAAATTATCTGCTAAATCAGTCACGGTTAAGCTCGCCAAAAGCCACGGCGTATAATGAAACTCTTTTGTAAATTCTTTGCGATCTTTTATTAAATACTGATTTACAAACTGAGGAGTCGCCATAATTACTGTGTTGGCAATAATTTCTACCGAAATCTTTCTGATATCATCAAATGCTTTAACAACGACCTTATTGTTTTCGATTTTTACCTCATAAACCAAATGATTTTTCAAGGTTTTCTGGTTCGTATATTTTTTTAGATGAGAGGCTAGTCTGGCGTTTCCTTCCGGCCAGGTCAAAACACTGTCTTTTTTATCTAAAGAAGCGTCTTGTTTTCGTCCGGCAAAATAATGAATTCCAGCCCAGGCAGAAACATACTCTATTCCAAGTCCGAAATCGTCTTTACAGCAATAATCTATATAATTAAATAATGGTTTGGCTTTGAAATTGTTGGTTTCAAACCATTCTTTCATTGTCATTTTATCTAAACTTCTGGTCGCAACATCTTCTGACGAAAGCTGCAGCGGAATATCAAATAAATACTTTCCGTCATTTCCTTTTCCTTCGCGAAATGCATCCATTAATTTAAAAAAGTGCTGAAAATCGAGATCCTGGCTTACTGAATTTCCTTCTTTTGGAACCACACCTTCTTGCCAGTTGTTTTTATAAAATAAGCGTTCATCTGGTGCAAAAGATAATTGCAATTCATCAAATACAGGAAATCCTTTTGTATCATATCCTAGAATGATTTTCTCTTCTTCAAGAAATTGTAATAATTCTTTATCTTTAAAATTAGGCAAAGGCAAATAATGGGCTCCAAGCGGATATTTAGAATATTTATTTTCTCCATTTGATGAGTTCCCGCCTAAATGTCCTTCTAATTCAATTAAAAGAAAATCAGAAATTCCTTTTTTATTAAATTGTCTCGCAGCACTTAAGCCCGAAATTCCGCCACCTACAATCAGGTACGGAATATGAATTTGAGATGTTGGTTTTGGAAAATCTTTTATCCATAACCGATGTCCCAAAAGATGATTGGTTCCGGACAAACGAAGTAACAGGTGCATAATTTTATCTGAACAAAATTGCAGAAACGGAATCAGCAATAAAGAAGCTCCAATTCCTTTTACAAAACTGCGTCTTGATTTACTGTAATTTTCCCCATTCTTCATCAAAATAGCGTACTAAAATTTGGTTGTCTAATCGATTGATCTCAATTTCATTTGAAATCATATCATTGGTGAAATAATTAAATCTGTCAAACTGATAATTGTAGAATTTTAATCCGTCAGCTTTTCTGTTTACCGTATTAAATGTAGTTCCAAAACCATTGATGGCGATGGTATAACCCCATTCTCCAAACGAAGGAACGTACGCATGATAGGCATCGGCCTGAGGAAAAACCTGCATGACTGTTTTATTAATACACCAAAATGATTTTGGGGCAAAATAAGGCGACGTTGTCTGGATAACAACTGCGGCATCTGGTTGTAGAATCGTTTTTATGGTTTGATAAAAATTCAGTGAATACAACTTTCCTAAACTATAATTTGATGGATCCGGAAAATCGATAATCGCGACGTCAAACTTTTCTTTGCAGCTTTTTGCCCAAATGTAGGCATCGGTATTTATAACGGTAACTTTAGGGTTGTTTAGCGATCCTTTATTAAAATCTGTTAGTACTTTATTGGTTTTAAACAATTTTGTCATTCCCTGATCCAGATCGACTAACGTAACTTTCTGAACGTCTTTGTATTTTAAAATTTCACGTACGGCCAAACCATCTCCTCCGCCCAAAACCAAAACATGTTTTACATTTTTAGCGATCGACATTACAGGATGCACCAAAGCTTCGTGATAACGATATTCATCTGCAGAACTAAATTGCAGGTTATTGTTTAAATACAGTCTGTAATCACTCTTATTATGCGTTAAAACAATTCTTTGATAAGGAGTTGAATTGGTATAAATGATGTTTTCGCCGTAAAGTTTTCCTTCTGAATATGCTAAAATAGTATCTGAAAATATAAAGACGCTTAACAAGATGACAAACGAAAAAATGGCTTTTGCTTTTAAAAAGTAGCTGTTTTTTAATTCTCGTTTTAAAAGGAAACACAACGCAATGGCAATGCTCACGTTTATCATACCAAAGAATAATGAAGTACCCATTATTCCTAATTTTGGAACCAGAATTAAAGGAAAAAGTATCGACGCTAATAAAGCACCAATATAATCGAAGGTAAATACATTTGAAACCAAATCCCTGAACTCGACTTTATCTTTCAGGATATTCATTAATAGCGGGATTTCTAGTCCAACGAGAAATCCGGTTATAAAAACCAGCAAATACAAGATGAACTGAAAGTACTCGACACTTTCGAACAATAAAAATAAAATGACAGAACTCAAACCACCAATTAATCCCACTAATATCTCGATTTCTACAAAAGTATTCAGGAGGTTTTTATGGAAAAACTTGGAGAAAAAAGAGCCAATACCCATTGAAAACAGGTAAACACCAATAATAAACGAAAATTGTTTGACTGAATCTCCTAATAAATAGCTGGCTAAAGTACCTGCAACAAGTTCATAAACAAGTCCGCAGGTTGCAATAATAAATACAGCAAACAGTAGTAAAAATTCAAATCTAAGAAATTTTTTACCCATGAATTGCGGCACTAATAATCATTGAGATCCCAATGATAAATGCTGCTAAAACAATAGCAACAGCAATATTATTTTTCTCGACAACTTCTTTCCAGGTATTTTCCGGAGTCATTTTTTCGATAATGAAATAAGCTACTAACAGGATAACAAACCCTAAAAGAGAATAAATGATCGAATTTACGATGGGCTGATAATGTATTAAATCCATACTTTATAAATTTATTTATGATAAAAATGATTCACTGAACTTCGACTTCCCGAAGTACTATATTTTTCTGTGGTTTCGCAATCGCAAATTCTGTTTCCGGAATAAGCAAAATACAAATAGGATGCAAAGCAAAATAGTCCTATTGCTAGTGCGGCCAGATTATTCTTTAAAAAATCTAAAATACTTTTCATAATTGCTATTCGCTGTATGGGGAGTAATCACTATTTGCCCATCTGGTTTTTTCAAAATTAATTTTAAAATATCGTATCACAACATATACAACGATCATAAATATAGCAATAATCCATACGTTTCGATTCGAAGGTTCGTTCCAGATTACTTTAATCTTCATTGCAGTATTTTTTGTGTCTTCGGGTGCTTTTAGCGGTTTTATCAAAAGATGGTATTTTCCTTCTTTGACACCGCAAATATTAAATTTTTCAGACCAGTTTCCTTCCGTCCAGCTTTCGCCATCTTCATAGCCGTGATAATATTCAATATCTTTATTAGCATGAATTTCGTCATTACTTGTTTCATTTACCAGGGCAACATCTACATTCGCCCATGAATTGTCAACATCTGTAGAAACATGAATTGTCATTGGGGCTGAACCTCCTTTTAAAACAAAGGATTCACCAGTAAATTCCCTATCGTTAAAATCACTAAAAGCAATCGCTTTATTAAACACAACCTGTTCTGCCTGATCTTTATAAATATACCAGTTTGTCGAAATAATCATTAAAAGAAAAATGCAGAAAATAATGGCCGTATTATTTACATCAAAATAATAAGGCTGCGCAATATTTACTCCAGTTTGATACGGCAAATGAGCCTTTTGGAATGCTTTTTTAATCTTTGATTTGCTAATATATTCTCCTAAAAAAGCTGTTTCGACACCGTTCATTTTTTCGATAGAAATCATCAAAGGGGGCTGAATATACTCAGTTAGATGAACTTTTTTTGAGGGCAACTCAAAATCAAAATACCCTTGTGCGTTATCTATTTCTGTATCAGAATATTCATAAAGATAAAATGAACTACTGTTATATGTTATAGATTTGGGATGTGTTCTTACATCAAACTTTTCTTCCATTTCGGTTAAAAATATCCAATGTCCGTCTGATTCAGAAAGGTAGACAAAATCACCGGCATCATTCTTCAGGATATATTCTGCCCAATGATAACCTCCTTTCACTTTTTTGGTAATAGCACCAGTAACCAGATATTCTATTCCTTCAAAAATGCCTTTATCCCCAATTTTAAGAGTAAAATCGTTTACGACTTCCGGCTTAAATTTAGATCTTAAACGAAGTCCTTCGCTATCTTCTATATATAAACTATGGCAGTTTGGACAAACAAAACTCTTGACTTCAAAACCAACTTCTAATTCGGTAACAGTATCACAATTGTAACAAGGAACTTTCATATACTAACGGTTAATTTCAAAATCTTTTATAATTGTTCCTTCAAAATAAGCAATATAATGGGCCATAACATCTCTAACTTTTTGCGAATTATCTTGTTGATAATTGCACAAATAAACATCAAGAGTAAGTTGATTATATTCTGGCCAGGTATGTATACAAATATGGGATTCTTTCAGGCAAAACGAAATTGTAAAGCTGTTATTATCAAAATCATGCACAATAACACCCACTTTTTCAAGATTATATGTTTCTAAAATCGAATTTGTAACAGCCACAAAACCCTGACTATTAGTTAGTTTTTGAGTTTCATCGACATGTAAAGTAACCAGTTTATGTAAGCCTGGAGAATAAGGGAGTAAATCCATTCAGATATTTATATACGGGTCAAATATATAATATTTTTTAGATAATTTTAACAAGAGTGTTTTTCTTTGGTTATAGATTTTCGAAAGAAAAATATCTGCAAAAAACGTAAAATAGTAATCCGGAAAAATATCCTTAATTTTGTAAAAAGTAGATTCTTCAAGATTCAATTGCGAAAAAAACGACTACAGTCATGCAGGTTTCACCTCAAAAAGAATTAGCCCCTTATATAAAACATTATCTTTTTTTAGATAATGCTACAACTGCTATTCAAAAACTTCGGTTGTTTTCTGATGGTAATACTGGTGTTGTTTTTTCTTTGAAAAGTAAACTTATTTCCGGTCTAAATAAGTATGAAGCAAAGGAGTATTTGCCTGCTTCTTTTTTATATGGACAGCTAAATGGTTTTAAAGATATCTATTCTGATAATGAAATTACTTTGATAATTGTTGTTTTTCAACCCAATGGAATACATCAATTATTAGGCATTCCTGCCAATGAATTTCAGGATGCTATTATTCCGGTTGAAGATGTATTTGGTCAAAAAATTGCTGTTCTTCAGGAAAAATTGTCGGAACAAAATAATCAATCAAGAGTGACGCTATTAAATCAGTTTTTCAGGAATCAAATTATAACTAAACCAGTTTCAAATCAGTTTATCATCAACAATTCTTTAGATTTTATTATTGCTAATAAAGGAGATTTCTCTATTAAGCAATTAGTAAATTACACCGGTTATACAGAAAGACATCTGGAAAGAAAATTCAAGGAATGCATTGGATTAAACCCAAAGAAATTTGGTAACATTATAAGACTGCATCACTTTCTAAAACTACTAAAAGATAAATCTGAAGACATCAACCTAACAACAATTTGTTACGATGCGGGATTTTCTGATCAGTCTCATTTGATAAAAGAGTTTAGAAAACATACCGGAATCACTCCAAAAGAATATTTGTTTAGTGCTGGAAAACTAACCAATAACCTCATCAAAACTTCTCCTGTCACTATAATCTAAAATGTCGGTTTTATACAATTTATAGAATTTCACGAACGCTACTTTTGACTCAAATTAATAGTGTTTAATATGAAAAATCTAAAAATAGCCACAGCTCAGTTCGAGAATAAAAGTGGTGATAAAAATTATAACTTATCGGTAATCGAAAAACTTGCTGCAAAAGCGGCTAACGAAGGCTGCGATGTGATTTCCTTTCACGAATGTTCGATAACCGGTTATACTTTTGCAAGACATTTATCGAAAGAACAAATGCTGGATTTAGCAGAAATTATCCCAACTGGGGAAAGCATTCTTAAACTTACCCAAATTGCTAAGAACAATAATATTGTAATCTTAGCGGGATTGTTCGAAAAAGATGAAAATGATCATTTATTCAAGGCATATGTTTGTGTTGATAAAAATGGTCTGATAGCGAAATACAGAAAACTGCATCCCTTTATAAATCCTTATTTAACTGCCGGAGATCGTTATTGTATTTTTGAAATCGAAGGCTGGAAATGCGGAATCTTAATTTGCTATGACAATAATATTATCGAAAATGTGCGTGCGACAAAACTTTTAGGCGCTGACATTATTTTTATGCCTCACGTTACAATGTGCACGCCTTCTACCCGACCTGGAGCTGGTTTTGTTGCTCCTGAGCTTTGGGAAAACCGTGAAGCTGATCCTACTTCTTTGCGATTGGAATTTGACGGAATGAAAGGTCGCGACTGGTTAATGAAATGGTTGCCGGCACGAGCTTATGACAATGCCATTTATACTGTGTTTTCGAACCCAATTGGTATGGATGACGATCAGCTAAAAAATGGCTGTTCTATGATTATTGATCCTTTTGGAGATGTCTTGGCGGAATGTCGCTCTTTTGATGACTCTTTTGCAAGTGCAACACTTACTCCTGAAAAATGCGTTCAGGCTGGAGGAAGTCGCTACATAAAAGCTAGAAGACCAGAATTATATAGAAATATTATTGGTCAGAATCACGAATCGGAGCAGAATGTGGTTTGGCTGGATCCTGATAAAAAAAGTTAAAACGAAACTTTTTACGGTCTTTACGCCCATGAAAATCTACCTTTGCAGGATTCATTAATCATCAGAATAAACCCTAATAATGGAATTTTTTAAAACTACAAATGAAGATATCGATGCTGTTTTTGACATTTATAACGAAGCTACATCGTATCAAAAAACGGTCAATAATAAAAGCTGGAGAGGTTTTGAAAGAGCTCTGATAGAAAATGAAATCGCAGAAAATCGCCATTTTATAATCAAAGAAGGAAATGAAGTTGCCTGTACATTTGTACTTACTTTTAATGATTTGATTATCTGGAAAGAAGCTGCTCAGGATGCGGCTGTATATTTGCATCGTATTGCAACAAACCCAAAATTCAGAGGACAATCATATGTCAAAAAAATCATTGACTGGACAAAAGAATACGCCAAAGAAAACGGCAAAGAATATATTAGACTTGACACACATAGCGGAAACGAAAGAATAAACAAATACTACACAAGCTGTGGTTTTGAATACAAAGGCATAAGCACCATCGAATGGACAAGCGAATTACCGGAGCATTATAAAGAAGGTTCTTTTAGTTTGTTTGAGATTAAGCTTTAAATTTAGATTAGACCTAACAGGTTTTAAAAACCTGTTAGGTCTGTATTTTATATACTTGCCAGCTTCTTTGCTTGTTCCTGAGCATTTGTATTTTTTGGATTTAATTCAAATGCTTTTTTATAATTTTTTATAGCTTCTTTTTTGTATCCTAAACCTGCCAGTGTTTCTGCATAACTATCATATGTATTTGAGCTTTGTCGATAAAGATCTACATTGAGTTTAAAAATTTTCAAGGCCTCGTTCTGCTTTCCTTCAGCCAGTAATTTATATCCAAAATCATTCAAATCATTTTCACTTAGCGTAAAGGCTGAATCATTCTTTTTTAGAGTTTCTGCAATTTTAAATGCATTGTTATACTTCTGGGTTATTAATTGTTTTCTTAACTTTTTTACAGAAGGCGATAATCCAAAACCATTTGACTCTTTCATATCAGAAATATAATAACCTGCGATTTCATCAATAAACCACTCCGGATTTGCTCCCTGAAGATTTGTTAGCACAACGATAGAAATATCATCTTTTGGATAAACGAAAAATGCAGATCTCATTCCGCCAATTGGTCCCACGGCAGGATGTTCTTCTCTGGTAACGGTTGGCCAGCCAATTGCATATCCGTTTACCAGTTTATTAAATCCGCCTACACGCCCGTTGTTTCTAAGAGCCGGTTGCCAAAGCAAATCTAAACTTGATTTTTGTTTTAATAATTTACCATTTTGCAAGGCAATAATCCATTGGGCAATTTCTCCTGATGTAGAAATTATTCCTGTACACGTTCTAAAATATTCCGGGAATTTAGCATAACTACTTCTTACTTCATTAGTTGTAGCCCAGCGTCCGTTAATAATATCCTGAGTTGTATAAGCTCCTGCTGAATTTAGAATAATATCATTCGAATCTCCAAAACGCGTTTGTTTCATCCCGACTACTTTAAACTGGCGATCTTCAATAAATTTAGTAAAATGCATTCCGCTTAACTTATTTATAATTCTGCCAATGATAACATAACCAGTCTGATTGTAACGAAAACGATCTCCGGTATTAAATTCCATTGGTAATGTTTTAACCTTTTCCCAGGAATCTTTTTCAGTATCGGCTAATAAATTTTCTCTTTCATCAATAATGTTTGGAAGTCCGGAAATGTTGGCAAATAATTGTTTGATCGTTAATCCTTTCCACGCAGATGGCAAGTCATCCAGATATTTTGAAACAGGATCATTGATATTTAATTTTCCTTCTTCCTGAAGCTGCATTACTGCAACACCTACAAATGCTTTTGTGCAGGAATTAATAGAGAACATGCTTTCGTTTACAGCACTAACCGAATTTTCTATATTGGCAAATCCGTAGCTTTTTTGTTTAATTATTTTTCCATGTTGAACAACTGCAATTTGAAGTGCAGGTATATGTAGCTTCTCCATTTTATCTTTTAGAAAAAGATCTATACTATCTGTAAATTGTTGGTTTTGTGAATTAGCCGAAGTACCGATTAAATTAAAAAGAAAGAATATTGCCAGAGATTTAGAAAAATTTATTTTCATGATTGTGATTGATATGATTATTTGATTGATGATTGATTACTTGTCAAATCCTTTATACAAACTTGGCCATTTTTGTAAACCGAATAATTCAGACATTTTAAATCAAGACGATCATAAAATGAAAATGCTACATACTTTTTGAAAATATTTTTAAAATTGAACTCCACTAAATCAAATAATCTTAGAAAAAATCAATTGTGGCGCCAATTATTATTAAAAATAAGCAACCGTATAAATAATTCACTCAAGTTTAAAACATAAGAAAAAACCTATTTTTAAAAAAGTATGTTTTGTGTAAAACTGCTACTTCGTAAATTATTATTTCACTTATTATTTTTAAAGGAAAGACTTTAAATTCAGTTAGATTATATTTGGAAAAATGCACCCGATAACATGAGTAAAAAAAAATTTACTTTACCTGATACTGATACTCTTCCAGAACATAATAACAAAAATCATAAGGATGAATTATGGCTTGTTAACAAAAGACTTGCACTGCAAATAGAAGATCGAAAAAAACGTGCTGCTGAACTGGTTATTGCCAATAAAGAACTAGCGTATCAAAATCAGGAAAAAGAAAAACGTGCTGCTGAACTTGTTATTGCCAATACTGAACTGGCGTATCAAAATCAGGAAAAAGAAAAACGCGCTGCTGAACTTGTTATAGCAAATACCGAACTTACTTATCAAAACAAGGAAAAAGAAAAACGTGCCGCTGAACTTGTCATAGCAAATGCCGAACTTACTTATCAGAACAATGAAAAAGAAAATCGCGCTGCTGAACTTGCAATTGCGAATAAAGAACTGACTTTCCAGAACAATGAAAAAGAAAAACGTGCGGCAGAACTCGTGATCGCAAATAAAGAATTAGCTTACCAAAACAAGGAAAAAGAGAATCGCGCCGCTGAACTTGTTATAGCAAATGCCGAACTTACTTATCAGAACAATGAAAAAGAAAAACGTGCTGCCGAATTAATTCTTGCGAATAACGAACTTCAGGCATTTACCTATATATCCAGTCATCATCTTCAGGAACCTTTAAGGAAAATTCAGGTTTTCTCTAATCGAATTACTACAGATGAGCATCAAAATTTAACTGATAAAGGCAAACATTATTTTGAACGTATCGAAGTTGCAGCTTTTCATATGCAGGCACTGATAAATGATTTATTGAATTATTCGCGCACAAATGTAACCGAGATGAAATTTGAGAATATTAAACTTAATGATATCATTGATAAAGTACTGGAAGATTTAAAAGAAGAGATAACAGACAAAAAAGCTATTATTGAAATATCAGGAAATTGTACTGCCTTTATAATTCCATCACAGTTTCACCAATTAATATGTAATTTGATAAGCAACTCCCTGAAGTTTTCGACAACAGAAAAAACACCTCATATTACGATAGAAAGCATTTATACGAAGCCAAAAACAAAGAAAAACCAATCGTTTACTAATTATTGTCATATTACAATAAATGATAATGGGATAGGATTTGAACCTCAGTTTGAAACGCGGGTATTTGAAATGTTTCAGCAGCTAAATAATAAAACAGAATATAAAGGCACAGGAATTGGTCTTGCCATAGCAAAAAAAATTATAGAAAACCATAACGGAATCATTACAGCAACAGGCAAACCAGGTCTTGGAGCTAAATTTGACATTTATATTCCAGTTGTAAAATAATGAAAACCGTATCTTACAAAAACTAGCCTGTTTTTTACTTAAATCTGTTTTTCTCTAAAATTTTAAATATCTTTGAGGTATGAGCGCAACAACAAAACCATATCATATAGGGCGAAAAATAAGCCGTATTCGTGAACTTAAAGACATGAAACAAGAAGCACTTGCACAAGCTTTAGGTATATCTCAGCAATCTGTTTCTGCTATAGAAAACAGCGAAAACCTGGAAGAAGAAAAACTTAAAGAAATCGCAAAAGCACTTGGAGTTTCTGTTGAAGCAATTAAAAACTTTTCAGAAGAAAGCATCATTAATTATTTTAATAATATTTATGATAATGGAGTTTTTAATACTGGTAATTATTGCAATTTTAATCCTTTAGACAAAGTTGTGGAACTTTACGAACGTTTAGTTCAGGCTGAAAAGGACAAAAACGAATATTTAGAGAAATTATTAAAAGAGAAATAGATTCTTTTTAATTTATATAAAAGCAAAAAACCGCAACTTCATTCAAAACGAAATTGCGGTTTTTTATTTTGGAGAGGATACCTACATTTGCTCTTGATTATAAAATTTACTTCATTCGCAATTCATAATTATCCTCAATATCTTTAACTTCTTCTTCCGTTAAGACTGAAAATTCTTTTTCAACGGCTCTTTTCGAAAGTTTTCCGTCGTTTTGCTCCAGAAAACGAATTAAAATATAGATACTTTAATATTGATAAAAAACAAACGCCATTAAGAAAAAATATACGCGAATTGACGTTTTATATTAAAAACAAACGCTATATCGATTAAAGAAACTTTGAAGCATGATAACATCCAGAAATAAAAAACCCTGAAAAAATTTCAGGGTTTAAGTTTTTTTTTTATTTTGCAGAGAGGATGGGATTCGAACCCACGATACAGTTACCCATATACTAGCTTTCCAGGCTAGCTCCTTCAACCACTCGGACACCTCTCTAAATTGGTCTGCAAAGAACACAAAAAAAAATGAGTTAGAAAAACAAAATCCAACATTAGTTTACATACTTTTTCTAAATTCTTCCATAAACAGTTTTACAGCCTTTTTTTGATACGCTCCTTCGATCGTTAACATGAATGATTCTCTTTGTGTTGGAACTCCTGTAATGGCGATTGCTTTAAGATTATCCCAGCCTTTTAGGGCTTTCTCAGTTACAATTGTAACCCACTCACTTTCTTCTACCAATTGCAAAAGTGCATGAACGGCATTTAATTCTATCGAAACTTTTGGCTTCATATTATTTTTTAAAAACAACTCATCGAGAAATTCTCTCGAACTAAATCCTCTTACAGGTAAAATAAGCGGATAATCTCCTATTTTTCTAAACGAAATTTTATCTAAAACAGCTAACGGATGTGTTTTTGCAACCGCCATAACGAGATTCGAAGTAAATAATGGTATTTTCTGGATGGTTTGTTTTATCTCTTTAGACGAAATTACCAAAACCAGGTCTAATTCGTTATTCAGTAATTTATTTTCAAGAGGTTCAGTTGATCCATATTCTACGACGATTTTTAAATTAGGATATGTTTTTGCAAATAAATTGACAATTGGTAAAACCAAAAGTCCAAAAATATAAGTAACACCAATTCTCAATTCCCCGCCAATCATTTCATTCAAATCATCTATGGCCTGTTTGCCGCTTTGTACGTTTTCGATTACTTGCTTGGCATGAATCAGGAAAACAGATCCTGCCTCAGTAAGCTGAACTTTTTTACCAATGCGTATAAACAAAGGCATTCCCAGCTCTTCCTCGAGTTTTTTTATTTGTTGCGACAATCCGGATTGGGTTACAAAACACAACTCGGCAGCTTTTGTAAAATGAAGAACCTCAGCCGTTTTTATAAAATACTCTAATTGATAAATTTCCATATCGATAAGTTTTAATACTTATTATCAGTAAAATTATTAATTTTTCTAATGAAATCATAATTCCGAACTTTGTAAAACAAAAATCAGACATCATGTTTAAAGCGCTAAAATCAAAAAACTTCAAGTTGTTCTTTTACGGACAATCTGTTTCGGTAATAGGAACCTGGCTTCAAAAAACTGCCGTAAGTTGGATGGTCTACAGTGTTACAGGTTCAGTTTTCTTGTTAGGATTAGCTACTTTTTTAAGTATGATTCCGTCTTTATTTCTGGCACCTTTAGCCGGAAGTATAATTGGCCGCTACGACAGACACCGCGCCATGATTGTATTACAGTCTTTGGCAATGCTTCAGGCGGGAGCTTTGGCTTTATTGATTTATCTAAAAATATACAATATCAACTTTATTATGGCGCTGAGTTTAATTCAGGGAATTATCAATTCGTTTGATATGACTTGCAGACAAACTATGATGATCGAAATTGTAGATAATAAAGAAGATTTGCCAAATGCAGTGGCGCTAAACTCAACTCTAAATAATTTTGCCAGAATTGCAGGTCCTGCTTTAGCCGGAATCATTTTGCACAATTATGGTGAAGACATTTGTTTTATTGGTAATTTCCTGAGCTACATTCCTGTTTTGGTTTCTTTATTGATGATGAAAATCACACCACATATTAAAGCTACTGATAAAATGAAAATGCTGAATGATTTTATCGAAGGTTTAGACTATGTAAAAAAGGAAACCGAAATGGCAAAAATGCTCTTGATGTTAATGTGCAGCAGTTTATTCGTGATTTCTTTTAATACTTTGATGCCTGTTTTTGCTAAAGATATTTTTAGCGGGAATGCACAGACTTTTAGTTGGTTCGAAAGTGCTGCCGGAATTGGTTCTATTGTATCGGCAATTTATCTGGCCAATCTTAAACGGGCAGATAATATGGGTAAAATAATGATAGCGGCGAGTTTATTATTGGGTTTCAGCATCATTATTCTCGCCTATTCAAATAGTTTATCTGTTGCGCTTATTTGTATGGCATTGAGCGGAGTTGGTATGATGGCGCAAACTTCTTCTATAAACATTTACATTCAGACCCAAAGTACTGTAAGCATGCGTTCCAGAAGTATTAGTTATTATTTAATGGCATATCAGGGAATGATTCCTGTGGGAAGTTTGATTATTGGTTATGTCTCACACATAATAGGAACCAGGAATACGGTTGCAATTCAGGGAATTATATGTATCGTTTCGGTAATTGTATATGTATATTATAAAAACCGCAGTTCTGAAGAAGAATTGGAAAGCTGTGCAGTTCGTTATAAAGATTAATTTTCTTCACCATATAAATGATGTGAGAAATTATAAGTCAAAACATAAAGAAACCTAAACTAAAATTCTAATTCGTACATAAACACAAACTATATCAATTTCACTTAAACTAAAATGAACTTATATCGCTTATATGGTGAAAAAGTTTTTATGATAAAAACTACAACGAAATTTCACCACGCAAAGCAGTTTCGAAAATCGTTTTAAATTCAGATTGAGGAATATTAGCACCTAACAAATACATTAATTTTGTAATTGCAGCTTCTGTAGTAATATCTTTTCCTGAGATAACACCAAGTGATTTTAAGGCTGTACTGGTTTCATATTGTCCCATATTTACACTTCCGCCGGAACATTGTGTTACATTAACGATGTGTAAACCGGATTGAATCGATTTCTGAATCAAATTCAAAAACCAATCTTCGGTTGGGGCATTTCCTGAGCCGTATGTTTCAAGGACAATTCCTTTTAAATCTTTTATGGCAAGAATCGAAGACAAAACGACTTCGCTCATTCCCGGGAACATTTTTATAATCGCTACATGATTGTCTAAGTTTTTGTGTACAATCAAATTAGCGTTTTCTTTTACAGGAAGAAATAAATGTGAGTTTAATTTTAAGTGAACACCAGATTCTACCAATTCAGGATAATTTGGTGCAGTAAATGCTTTAAAATGTTCTGCATTTACTTTTGAAGTTCTATTTCCGCGGTACAATTTATACTCGAAATACAAACAAACTTCGTTGATAACCGGCTTTCCGTTTTCCTGCAAAGAGGCAATCTGAATCGCTGTGATGAGGTTTTCTTTAGCATCTGTACGAAGATCCCCAATTGGCAATTGAGAGCCTGTAAACACAACAGGTTTTGCCAAATTCTCCAGCATAAAACTCAATGCCGAAGCAGAATATGACATGGTATCAGAACCATGAAGTACTACAAAACCATCATAAGCAATGTAATTTTCTTCTATGATTTCGGCAATTTTTGTCCATTCTCCAGGATTCATATTCGATGAATCGATTGGGTTTTCAAATGAAACTGTTTCAATCTCACAATCTAATTGCTTGATTTCAGGGATTTTTTGCAATAATTTTCCAAAGTTGAACGCTTTGAGTGCGCCTGTCTCAAAATCTTTACTCATACCGATAGTTCCTCCGGTATAAATCAGCAATATTTTAGCTTTAGATGACATCTTGGTATTTTAATTTATTGACTACAGGATTTGCATACATGGCTAAAAATCCTTGTCTTGTAACTGGATTATCACTTCCGATACGCATTTCTAAACGACGCTCAAAAAGAGATTTCTCACTTTCTTTATATAAATGAGAGAATTTATCTGTTTCGTTTAAGATGTCGTAAGCAATAAAATTAGTTGGCCATAATTGATAATTCTTTAAAATCGAATCATCTATTACTTGTGCCAAAGCCTGAATTTGTTTGTTTGCGTTGTCATTTTCAGCCACAATTTGATCAATTTCAGTATCCAGAACATCTCCAACAGAAATGTGAATTCTTTTTTTAGTTCCCATGATACCACTTAAAATGGTCATGAAATCTTCATTTTTTTCTTTAATATAAACTTCATTGTTTGCTTCTGCCATTAATTGCGGCATTTTCAAAACATCTGTAGGATCGTATTCGTATGAAATAGAAACCGGAACAATCTTTAATTTCTTAAAATAATCCATTAAGTTGGCTTCATCAGAACCCATCCCGATCATTTTTAAAACTCCCGGATTTGTTTCGTCATTTCCGTCTTTTGTACGTCCTTCTCTTTGAGCAATCCAAACCGAACGATTTTCGCGAAGCAATAATTGCCCCATATATTCGGCTAATAACTTAGAACTCTGCAGCATTTCTCTTGGCGTTAATCCTCTAAGAACCAAAAAGTTTCTATTAAGTTTTGCCAATGTATTTAAAAATGCTTTTTTAACCAAATTATCTCCAATTGCCGATGCTGTCATGACCAAACCATGTTCAAAAAGGCAAACGTTTAATAAGGTTGTATCTAAAAGAATATCTCTGTGGTTAGAGATAAATAAATATGATTCATTTTTCTCCAGTTTTTCGAATCCTGAAGTTGTTAATCCTTCAGAGCTTTTCTCTAAAACTTTTTGAATTGTATTATAAATAAAGTTGCATTGAAAATCACGAATAGAATGTGTTTTCTTCAATTGATCTTTCCAAACTTGATCTTCTAATTCTGGAAAAGTAAAATTCATCATGGCTTTCATCATCGGATGATTAACTACACCATGAAGTGCTTCATTTATTTCTGAATCATAAAAAGGTCGAATGGCATCAAATTTCTGCATTAATATCAATTTTAGTGGGCAAAAGAACAAAAAAAAATTTAAAGTATGTTACATAATGGGTTAAATCCCGAAAACGTCTTTAGAATTTTGAGTTGTTCTCTGTGCTATTTCTTCTTCAGAAACGTCATATATATCCGCTAATTTGCTAATAACATTTATCAAATAGCTGCTTTCATTGCGTTTCCCTCTATACGGAATTGGTGCTAAATAGGGAGAATCTGTCTCTAAAACAATGTGTTTTAAATCGATTTGATTTAAAAACTGATCGATTTTTCCGTTTTTAAATGTTACTACTCCTCCAATTCCCAACTTCATATTGTAAGATATCGCCTGAAGTGCTTGTTCATATGTTCCGGAAAAACAATGAAAAATACCAAATAAATCATCGGATTTCTCTTCTTCGAGAACTTCAAAAATTTCATCAAACGCTTCACGGCAATGAATTACAATGGGTAATTTATATTGTTTTGCCAACTGAATTTGCCTCTTAAAAGCTATCTGTTGCTCTTTCAGGTGTGTTTTATCCCAATATAAATCGATTCCAATCTCACCAACGGCATAAAACTTTCTTTTTACCAGTTCGGTTTCTACATGCTTTAATTCGTCTTCATAATTATCTTTGACATAAGTGGGATGCAAACCCATCATCAGGAATACATAATCAGGATAATTTTGCTCTAAATCGTACATCGATTGTGTTGCAGCTGCATCAATTGCAGGAATAAAAAAACGTGTTACTCCGGCATTTATAGCTCTTTGCATCATTTCGTCACGATCCTGATCAAATTCTTCAGAATATAGGTGTGTATGTGTATCGGTAATTATGGGTGTTGAATTCAATGTTTTAATTTTTAAAGGATCAAAATTACGACAATATTAAAAACTTTCCCAATTTGAATGTGATGGCACGCAGATGATACGGATTCACTTCGTGAAAACGCGGATACAAAACGGATTTCTTTTTTCCTTCTTTGTTACATGAAATGCAAACTCATGGTAAAAGTTTATTTACAGCAAACCCGACAGGTTTTTAAAAACCTGTCGGGTGTGAATACATGTAAAAATTTTATGTTTTCATGAAATTTAATTCAGCTCATCCAGAAGTTTCTCGACATCATCGTAATTTTCATAATCCTGAGAGATGGTTTCGAGAATTTCTTTACACGCTGCGTATTTCTTTTGTTTCAGTTTAGACAAGGCAAGATTCCAGGTTGCTTTTTCTTTATAAGCAGATGTTCCTGATCTTAATTCATTAAAAATGCTTTCGGCTTTAGGATATTTACTTTCTTCGAGTAAAGCAACTCCGTAAAAATATTGAATTTCGGGTGTTTTATTTTCTTTTAAAATTTCTTCAAAAAGTGGAATTGCCGCTGCGTATTTCCCATCATTAAACGCTGTTTGTACTTCTTTTAAAGTTGCATTTGTATCGCCTCTTTCAACAAATGAAGCTGGTTCCGGATTATCATAATCGGCAAAAGTTGGATTATTATAATCAAAAAAGAATAACCCGAACAAAATAATGATCGATGCTGCTGCTGCATAAAACCAAGGTCGCATAACAACCACTTTAGCTTTATTGGTATTAAAATGTTTGTCTGAAATCGTAGTCAGGTTTGCTTTAAACGCTTCTCTTTCTTCTTCAAACTCAAATTTGTCTTTCAGGCGTAATTGTACTTCTCTGAAAGTATCAAATTCTAAAGCCAATTCATGATCGTGAGACAAATTTTGTTCAAAACTATCTTTTTCTTCAGCTGTCATTTCTCCCTGAAGATATTGATCGAATAATATATAGCGTTCTTCGTTCATGACTAATTGTTTTTTAGTGATTTAAAATTTCCGGCTTCCTGAATCCACTGCGTTAATTGCCCTACACATAACGATTTCTTTTTGCGAACATAACCGTATGTAACGTTTAGCTTTTCAGCAACCTCTTCCATTGTTTTAGTGGTAAAGCTCAGCTTTAACAACTCCTGACATTTATCTGCTAATTTTAGGAACATCGTATCAAAAAGCTGCTGTTTTTCATCAAATTCTTCTGTGTGTGTAATCAATTCTATTGCAGATTCATTCATAGATACTGCATCTTCATTAATTGTTACCCCTTTATTTGATGTTTTTTTAAGCTCGTTGAGCCATTTTCTTTTGCACAATAAAAAAAAGTAAGCGTCAAAAGGACAAGTCAATTGTAGTGTATTGGCTTTTGCCTGATTAAAAAGTAAAATCATAATTTCCTGAACTATATCCTGAGCATGTTCTTTGTCTCCTGAATTGTTCATAACGAACATCACCACTTTTGGAACGAACTTTTTATAGATCGTCTGAATGATTGCAGAGTCATTTGCAGCAAGTCCTTCAATATACATTTGATCAGGATGAATTTTACTTTTTCCCATAAAAAAACTTTTTGTAGCTAATTTAAAAAACAATTGTAAATAAATTTCACATAATAGGGTAACAATTAACATATCAAGTTGATATAACAATACAAAAATCTTTTAAAACAGTTAAAAAATTAAGAGAAATGGAAACCTATCAATTCATAACCGAAAAAAATCTCAAACAGTTTAACCAAATGATTTCTGCCAAAACCCGGAATGGTTTTGTAATTACAGAACACAATGAAAAATTGCCTTATGTGGTTTTATCTAAAGAAAAAACAGCAATCAAACATTCTTTTCATCTGTTTATTACCTGCATTACATTCGGACTTTGGTCAATTGTCTGGGTTTATTTGAGTATTACGCTTTCGCGGAAAAAAAATATTCTCCTTGCCGTAGACGAAGACGGAAATTTATTTGAAGACAAATGCCTTTCGAAAGAAAATTAAAAACCAGGGTAACATTTTATAAAACAACTTGATATAACATTATAAAACAAGCCATAAAAATAATTTCAAAAATAAGGGTAACAATATCAAACCCAAATTGATATAGAAATACAATTAACAACCAGAATCTGAGAACCACTTGAAAATAATCAGGGCAGATTTATAAAAACTAGAAATCATGAACACAAATTTTAAAAAATTCGGACTTTTATTTTTATCAGTTATCACTTTCATCAGTTGCGATAATAGCGATGGTGATGACAGCAATGTTAACATTCCGCCAACCGGAGCAGCTTTTAAAAGCATAAGCGAAAAAGGAGTATCATCAACAAAACAGCGATTTACGATCATGGCCGGAGATGGTGTTAAAACCATAATATCTGCAAAAGGCGTAAAACTAAACATTAACGGAGACTGCCTTACTAAAAACGGAGTTGCCGTAACGGGCGCCGTAGACATTGAATACATCGAACTTTTTGATAAAGGAACTATGCTGGTGACCAACAAACCAACAATGGGAGTTATGCCTGACGGAAAGAAAAACTTACTGATTTCAGGAGGCGAGTTCTTCATCAAAGCTACGCAAGGCGGAGTAGAACTTAAAACTTCTTGTTCTATGAATTTAATTGTACCAACTGCCTTAACAGATGGATTAGACAATGCAATGACTTTATGGAATGGAGTAATTGATGATAAAGGCGAATTAGCCTGGGAACAGCCTAAACCAAATGCTGACGGAACTGGTGGAAAAGGCGGTGTTCAAGGCGAAGGAACAAATTATTATGTAACTTTTGGAAACTTTGGCTGGACAAACGTAGACCGTTTTTACAGTGATCCAAGACCTAAAACGACCATTCTTGCTGATGCACCTGATGGTTACGACAACAATAATAGTGCAATTTACTTATCATATGATGGCGAAGGAAACAACGCATTGGCAAAACTTGACACCTATACCGCAGCAGGATTATTTAGCGAACATTACGGACAAATACCAATTGGTTTAAAATGTCATGTGATTTTTGTAACAGAATTTAATGGTCAATGGCGTTATGCGATCAAAGCGGTAACCGTTGCTGCAAACGATATTTACACCTTTACTTTAGCCGAAACAACAATTGGTACCGAAGCGCAACTAGTAGCGGCAATCAATGCTATTCAGTAACTTACAAAATACTTTTAAGAAAAAGTGGTGATTTGCTCATCACTTTTTTTTACATTTAATCCAGTTTTCAAATTTAATTCTGATGATTTTAAGAAGCTAATCCTGCTCCCGAAGCTTCGGGACGTTGAAATCTTTTCCTTCCTAAAGAAGTCAGGAAAAGGATTTCCACTACTATCAGGGCTAAAAACCACTAGTTATGAAACCACTATCATCTATCTTCTTTCTTCTTTTATCTCTATTCTCTTTCTCACAAACCAAAGTAAAAGACACCATAACCCGAAGAGCCAATATTGGTTTGATCCAAAACGGAAACGTTATTACTTACAAGCCCGAAACACCGCCATTAATACCAATTGCTGGCGCTCCAAAACCAAGTTATTCGTATTTATGGGAACTGGGCGACGGACATTATAGTAAAGAAGCGGAACCCAAACATGTCTATAAAAACAAAGGAACTTATACCACAAGACTTGCCGTAACCAACAATTACGACAACGGAAAACCTCCTGCAACACGACCAAAAAAAGTAGCCGTAAATGATATTACCGACACTAATTATAAAGACATCGCTTCAATCGCAGACCAAAACGGATTTGCGATTATAAAAAACTGCGATCCTATTCCGGATCAGGAAATGGTAGTCGTAGTAGGTTATCAAAATATGGAGAATTATGTCGCAAGCGGAAAGCTTTATTTGTTTTATAATGAGAAACAATTTAAGAACAATAATTTCGAATTGGTCGATTTCAGGACTTATGCAAACGAACGTGAAGTAAAAGAAAAAACTGTTGCTTCGGTAAACGATCTTGAGGATTCTGATCGGTATTTGGCTTCCGCCGAAAATAATTTCAAAATCAAAAAATATAGAAATACAACTACTGAAGAAAATCTTGATGCTTCATTATTAGATGCTAATAAAACTTATCATAACGTTTCGGTTTTAGAATTTGATGATGCTAATCCGGGTGAAACGCACAATGTATTTTATACGTTTAAAACCACTCCGGAAATGATCAAAGATACCAGCGCAACTGTTACTATGCGAGGTATTTTTGTACCCAACAGAAGTTATAAAAACCACAAAATAAAAAACCTCGAAATGGAAATCGTAACTTCTCACGATCCTAACAAAATGGGATCTAACGGAAGTTTTATGAATTATAGATTGGTGCGTTTTAAACGAGTAAATTTTAAAACCCGTTTCCAGAATAATGGTGAAGGTCCTGCACGAATGATCAGGCTGGAAACAGATGTTCCGGATATGTTCGACAAGAAAACTTTTCAGGTTGAGGATATGTACCCAAAATGTCCTATTTGTCCAAAAGATGAAGTTCCTACCGTGAGTTGTCTTGATACAATTATCAAGAAAAATCAAATTTTCTTTACGTTCAAAAACATTTATTTACCCGGAAGCGAGCAAAAAAATGTACACGAAAAAGACAGTACAAAAGGCTTTGTAAAATACTCTATGAAATTTGCCGAGGATTTTCATAAAGTAAAAACTAAAAGCCGTACCGCAATTATCTTTGATAAAAACGAACCTATAATTACTAATTACGCCACAACCCGATTCCTGCCCGGAATTTCGATTGGTGCAAAAGCAGGTTATAATGTGTATCCTGATCTCGAAAAATCGACCAGTTATTTTGTGGGCGCGACTATTTCGCCTTTTAAATCGTATCGTTTTTACTGGCAAGCCGAATGGTTAAACGCTATCAACAAATACGAAGATGCTGCAACAGTTGTCGATCAAAATGTGGTAAACCCAAATGGTGTAAAACAATTTCAACGCACGACAACCACCACCGAAAACAAAAGCGTAAACTGGGAAATTCCGGTTTTGATAAGATATAACATTAATAATTATATTGGAGTTGGTGCCGGAATTCAGGCGAATTTTGATGTTTCATCAGAACAAACGATAAACAAAAAAATTGAAAGCTTCGAAGGCGGAACCGATCAGTTTTTAATGGATACGAGAACCGAATCAAGTTCGGAGAAAAATTCGTTTGCCAATTTAAAAACAGGGGTTTTATTCGATTTAACATTAGGTTTCGCGAGAATCGGACCGAGTTTGGGCGCACGATATGTGATGAATTTTGAACAGAATTTCAACTATTTCCAGTTTTACGGAATCTGGAAATTTTAGAGTTATTACACAGAGATGCACGAAGATTTTCACAAAGATTCGCAGAGAATTTGCCACGAATTCACGAATTTTATTTTTATATAATAATTCGTGAATTCGTGGCGAAAAAACTTTAAAGCTATGCACAGCAAATTAATATGAACTTATATAACTTATATGGTTTAATTTTTCTTTTTATAAATCTGACTGTTTTCGGACAGAGTCCGGAAGATAAAATATACAATGCGGTTGATGTTTTTGTGGCAAATCCTTCGGCGAAAGCCATAGAAAACTTAAACCGGATTGAAGCTGATTTTTGGAGGAATCCAAAACCTAAAACCAAAGATGAATTATTGGCGATTGTAGTTCTAAATTGCAATAAAGCCTATTATGAAAACCAATTCGGGCAAACCGAAAAAGCAATTTCGAGCTACGAAAAAGCCTGGCAAATTTATCAGAAAAACAAACTGAACAGTTATGATATTATCGAATATTGTCTGAAACCTTTAGGCAATTTATATACGGTTTTGGGCGATTATGACAGCGCAGAAAACACGATAAAGCAATACTTTTTTATTGTAAATACTTCTAAAAATTATCCTGACGCTCCAAAACAAAAGTTTGCTGCAATTCTGAATTTATCAAATGTGTATCAGAGTTCCGGTAAAATTTCTTTGGCAATCGAATTATTAGAAAATACTCTAAAAACAGAAAAACTATCCAACTCGCAGAAAGGGATTTTATTGAATAATCTGGGAAATAGTTATTTGCTTAATTCTACTGGAAATTTGATGAGACCTGAAAATCATCAGAAAGCTGAAAACGCATTTCAATCTTCAATAAAGTATTTACAAAACGAAAAAAATCAATCAGAAACTTTATCGAATTCTTATAGAAATCTTTCGTCGTTAAACAGACAATGGCAACGATTTGAGATTGCCAGTTCTTATTTAGAAAAAGCAGAAAAACTCTTTTTACAAACTCCCAGTCAACAACCAAGAAAACTAGCTAAACTTTATCACGAAAAGGCTTTATTACTTTTTGAAGAAAGAAAATATGTTGAAAGCGAAAAGCAAATCAAAGCTATTTTTAGAATTTTAATTCCTAATTACAATTCCCAAAATATACTTCCAAATCAAAATCAATTGTATGCCGAAACAGTTTTGATTGACGCGCTCGATTTGCAGGCTGAAATTTTAGAATTAAAACAGCCTACAAAAGCACTTCAGGCTTTTGGACTTTCATTTTACATCGAAAATTTATTGATGAATTCTTTGATTTACGAAAACGCTAAAATTATTGCACAATTGCGATCACGTAATCGCACAGAAAAGTCTATTTCTATTTGTAATCGATTGTATCAAAAAGAAGGCAAAATCAAATATTTAGAAGAAGCTTTTAACCTTTCTGAAAGAACAAAATCTGGAATATTGCAACGTTATCGTTCGAATATTAAGAATGCTTCCGCAGAAGAAAAACAGTTTTTACACCAACTTCAAAACTTAAATAATGCTATTTTAAAAGAACAGCAGAAAGGTGATTTGGCTAATATTTCAGCAATAAATAAGTTTATAAAAAAACAAAACGAATTGATGCTTTTGCTAAAAAAAGTGCAATCAGAAAACCCCAATTATATTCCTGAAAAATACGATTTAAAAGCCTTGTTTTCGAAATTAGAAAAAGACAAAGCAATACTGGTTTATTATTTTATGGGATTTGAGAATCAGTATTGTTTTACTTTGCAAAACAATCGAATTTCATTAAATCGACTTCAGGTTGGTGACGGAAAGATTTATAATATTATACATTTTATAAATTACTTCAATGATTCAAATTCAATTACGAATGACATTTCGGGCTATAATCATTCTGGAAAAATAGCTTACGATTTATTAAAACTACCCTATAATTCTGTTTACCAAAACCTCATCATTGTTCCCGACGGAATTTTAAATTTCCTGCCTTTTGAAGCTTTGATTACGCAAGAATCATCAACAACCAATTTTGCCAAAATGCATTATTTATTGAATGATTTTGAGATTGCTTATAATACTTCGGCAACTATGTATTTTAATTCTAAACCAATTTCAAGATCCGAAAAAACAGTTTTGGGAATTTTCCCCATTTTCGAAAAAACCGCTTTTGAATTGAGTTATTCGAAGAAAGAATTAGAATCTATCAAAAGTAATTTTAAAGGAAAATATTTAAAAAATGCAGAAGCGAGTTTTTCTAACTTTAAAAATAATGCCAACCAATATTCGATTTTACATTTAAGCACACACGCTTCTTCGGGCGATATCGAAACTCCGGCAAGCATTAAATTCTATGATCAGGAAATCTTATATTCAGAATTGTATAACTTAAATATTAATCCTGATTTAGTGGTTTTAAGTGCCTGCGAAACGGGAATTGGCAAACTTTATAAAGCCGAAGGTGCGATGAGTGTGGCGAGAGGTTTTCAGTTTGCGGGAGCCCAAAATTTATTGTTCTCTTTATGGAAGGTGAACGATTATACGACATCGGTTTTTATGACTGATTTTTATAAAAATATTAAAAACAATGTTCCGTATTATGAAGCTTGTACGAATGCTAAAATTGCTTTTTTACAAGATAAATCAATCCCAAATACTAAAAAATCACCTTATTACTGGAGTTCGTTTGTATATTATGGTTCGATTTCTCAAGAAGAAAAATCAACAAATTATATCTTTTATATGATTAGTTTATTGATTGTAATTGGTTTATTTTTGGTTTTCAATCGCTATCAAAATGGAAAATCTTCACGAGGTTCTCAAAAAAGAGAAATACAAAAAAATAAAATTCAAGGTTACCAAAACGCAACATCTTTTAATAAAAGCCAAAATCAATGGTGTGTCCGGGAATTTTATTTTAGATACCGGTGCATCTAATTCCTGTGTAGGATTTGAAAGCATTGAACGTTTTGAGTTAAGTGCAAAAAAATCAAAAACAAAAGCTTCAGGCGCTGGTGGAACAGGCATGAGAACGCAAATTTCGGCAAACAATAACTTGCAACTCGGAAGTTGGAAAAATCTGGATTTTAGTCTTGTAATTTTTGATCTTTCGCATGTAAATAAAGCTCTGGAAGCTTATAAGGCGAAACCTGTTCATGGCATTATTGGAGCCGATATTCTACTTGAAGGTAAGGCGATTATAGATTATTACAATCATTATTTGTATTTGAAATAATACTTATAAATTCCAATAAATAAATTCCAAATTCCAATCTGACGTTATAATATAAGCCATGAGTTGTCCTGAAAAAGGT
>NZ_MTQF01000013.1 GCF_001975985.1 [Flexibacter] sp. ATCC 35103
TCTTTATTCATAAAATTTAAACTCGATTTTTTGGACATAACCAACATTTGTACATAAAATGAGAAATACAAAAAAGAGAAGTTTTCTAAAGTTTTAAATAATTTTAAGACTTTCTTGCCTCTCTAAATAATAGATCACACTTATTCTATGGAGCCAAAATAAGAACAAAAACTTTTTAAAAATTACGGTGTTTTATTCTAAAAATTACGGTCTGTTGTATGAAAATTACATTACATTAAAGGAAAAGCATAAAATTGCTTCTTGTTTTTATGCCTTCAGATTTAAAAAAATGCTTCAATAATCTTTCACACTGAAGCGAAAAAAAATGCAGTTTAATTAAAGCCTCATCATTTTATAAAATAAAAAACACCTGTAAAAAAAGTTTTTACAGGTGTTTAATTAAATATTATTGTCTAATAATCTGTATCGATTTATTTTAGGGCTAATCAGTAAAATAAATTTACTTTTCTTTTTAAGATAGGACTTCAGATATTACATCACGATCTTTTAAATCAAAAAGTAGATATGAAATAATTTCATTTACGACAGCTTCTATCGATTTCCCTTCAGTATTAACAGAAACATCCATATTTTTAGGTTTTTCATAAGGATAATTATCATGAAGTCCTATCATATTGGTAATAGAACCTTCTGCCGATTTTTTATACAACCCTTTTACATCCCTTTCTATGCAAGTATTCAGCGATGTTGAGATATATAATAGAGTAAATTGCTCTTGGCCTATAATATTTTTTACCTCTTCGCGGATTTCTGAATGGGGAGAAATTACCGGAACCAATATATAATCATAGGCTTTAAGGTAATCTGTGCATAAATTAGCAATATGAGTATTATTTTTTCTTATTTCATCTTTAGTAAACTTGTTTTTACTATTTGTTTTTTCTCTGACATCATCTCCATCAATTATTTTTACTGTATGTCCCGACTCGTTTAATTTCGTCTTTAGCAATTTTGCTATACTGGTTTTTCCTGCTCCGGACAGACCTGTAAACCAAATTACTCTTGAATTAGATTCTTCTTCAACAAAGACAGTTTCTTTTTCTAAAATTATTTCAGAGATTTCAGAACGAATCAACCAGTCAGGAGGAAGTTGTTTGTTTTTTATCATATCCCTTATAACAGTTGCCGATATGTCTTTTTTATGATTGCCGCTTACATCTTCACAGGAATGAGTATTGCTTTCAGGATAATAGGCAACATCAGAATATTTAATTATTTTTATTCCGATATCCGGAATATTTTCAAAAATATCATGAGAAGCCAGATTTTTATAATAATTACCTACACCAGTATGATCTCTGCCTACAATAAAATGATTACAGCCATAGTTTTTACGGCAAATTGCGGTAAAAACTGCTTCACGGGGACCTGAATATCGGGGATAAGTAGCTAAAACACCAAACAAAACCTTTTCTTTTGGGTAAAAAGTGTTGATCAGTTTTTCATAGGTTTCAACAATGATTTCTGATAAAAAATCACCTGTCTTTTTTTTGCCGGTAACGGGCTGAATAAAAAGACCATCACAATCATATTTATTAAGAGCATCTAATTGAACATGTTCATGCCCGCGATGAGGAACATTTCTGGTATGAAATCCAACGATATTTTTCCAACCTCTTTCGTCAAAAATTCGCCTTGTCTGCATAGGTGTTAGCTCATGTTCTTTTAGCTTATTTTCGCTGCGTTTTAAAAGATGAATCTCTCCGCCAATAAAGGTATTCTCCATTCTTTCGACCATCAAAACACCAGGATGATGAATATCATCGGTACCAAACCATTTTACTTGTGTTTCTTTCTTGTCATAGGTATAAATATCTTCGATTTTAATTAAACCAACTATTCCGTTATCACCTTCTAATGCAACGGTTTCTCCAACATTAATCCCATCTGCTGTTTTTTTATCAACATCCAATACGATAGGAATTGTCCATACTGTTTTTTTATCAGAAAGGGTCATGCTATCCAGCACACTATCAAAGTCGGCTTTATTCATAAAACCTTTTAAAGGGCTATATCCTCCAACTGCAATCTGCTCAAGATCCATTTGTTTGGATGAATCTATTTTTATTTTTTTTAAGGAACTTACATATTCCTCATTTGTTTCTATAATTTTATTAATCAGTTTTCCTCCGTGTGGTTTAATCAATAAATTAAAGCTGTAATCATCGTTAAGATAATTATCATTTATCAGTTTTTCATAAGCATTATTAGAAAAGCTTTTGCCTACAAATTCTTCTAATGAACTTGCTTCAGTAATCATCTTCGAAAGTGTGTTGATCGCTTCAATAGGGTATTTTCCAATCGCTGTTTCTGCACATAAAGCCAAACCGGAAGCGCCATCAAGTAATGATGTCATCACATCATTTAGCTCAGCTCTGGTTGGTTTACTGTTAAAAATCATTGATTCAAGCAAGTTGGTGGCTATAAATGCGGGTGTGTTAAGTTCGTTTGCTTTTTTTAATACTAATTTCTGAATAAGCGGAATTTTCTCTAATGGAATTTCTTTGCTTAAATCTCCTCTGTCGATCAATATCGCATCTGACTTTGTGATAATAGAATCTAAATTTTTTAACGCATCACTTGTTTCAATTTTCGAAATGATCTGCATACGTCCTTTAGTTCTCTCACGCACATATTCTACTTCTTCGGCACTGTGTACAAATGATGCGGCAATATATTCTACTCCGTGTTCTAATGCTAAATCAATTGCATTAATATCTTTTTCTGATAATATTGAAAGTAAAAAATCTGATTTTTCGGTTTGATTTATTACTGCAGATTTATTTCTTCCCAAACTTCCGGATGTAACTACTTTTGCTGTTATAAAACCTTCTTCTTTCAAGGTATCCAGATTATCAATACGCAACATTAAAGAGTTAAAATCTAAAAAAACCAAATCGCCTCTTTTTAGCTTCTCGACAACATTATGTGGTTTAAAATTTATATTATTCTGATCACCAATAATTTCATTATTCCATATTTTAACAATATTTCCCTGCTCAATAAAAACACTTTCCTGACTAAGATTTCCAGTACGAATTTGAGAACCTTCTGTATCTAATATAAATGGTATATCATATTTTTTGGCTAATATTATCGTTCTTTCTAATTCTTCCAGACCTGCATGAGACATATTTACACGAACAAAACTCGTATCAGTACTGCAGATTTTACGAAAAACCTCTTCGGACCTCGTAGTTGGCCCTATAGTTACAATAATTTTTTTCATTTTAAGTTTGTGTTATTTGATTTATTTCTAATATAATAGTTGCGTATCATGACACCTAAGGGTAAATTACCAATTTTTATTTTCTTCAATAAATCGTTATTTTTTTTAAATCGTATAACATCTTCATTAAAATTTTCTCCATACTGAGCTGTTAAAGTTTCAAATCTGCGCAAAGCATATTCATGAAATTTAATGTCCAGATGATTGGTTTCATAGATTGTGTCTTTGATCTCCTGTGTAATTTTAAGGTTTTTCGAATTTTTACCTTGATTTTGTATGCTATAATAAGGTGTGGGAAAATTATAATATTTACTAAGCACCATTAGAGATTCATCATATTTATCAGTCAATCCAAATACAGGATAATATTTTTCTAAATTTTCTATTGCTTTTTCAAGCATATCCTCGTTACATTTTCCGGGTTTAACTCCTTTTATTCCGGAAATTTGTCTTACCTGTGCATTATCAAACTCTGCACTTAATTTTAATTTTAAAAAACTTTTTATATCTAATCGATTGTCGTTTACAGTTTTGTAGAGATAATGTTTTTCATAATTCGAAATAATTTCGTAATAAGAAACAATCCTGCTTATTGGATTTCTGAAAAAAGTAAGATAGGTACAAGGATCTTTATAATATTCATGAAGCCCGAAACTGATGTGTCCCGTTAAAAATAAAAACTTATCTTTTTTTTCTTGTGGCATTTTCTCAAATAAGGCAAGCGGTATTTGTGTTGTACCATAATAATCTGCTATTTCAAACTCCAATTGCTGTGACAAAGGAAAATTATTCTTGAATATTCCATTCAATGTAATACCTCCGCTTCTGGGAACGTGAGTAAAAATTATAGGATAGTTTATCTTATTCATTTCTAATACATTTATTACTTATATTTTCAAAAATTTCAGCAAGCTCAATTGAGCTGTCTCTTAATAAAAAATGACCTGCACCTTTTATTTCTATCAATTCTACTGTTTGGGCATATTCACGCCATCTTTTGTATTTTCTCTTATATCCTTTGGTTACAGGATCTTTGGTTCCTGTTAAAAAATAAAAAGGAGCTCCAAATTTTGTGAAATTAGATTTTCGAACAGCATGCAGGTAATAGTTTAATCCTGAATAAGCAAAATCACTATCATACCTGAAATTTCTATAAAACGTTTTTCTGTCAGAGTCATTTTCAGGAATATTCCCATTTATTCTGGTTAAAAACTTAACAATCTCTTCGTCTGACTGATTTCCAAATGTGATTACTTTTTCTGTTGGAAAAAATGAGCTAATACAAATAGCTCTAAGGTCTATCGAATTTTCTTTTTGAAGAAGTTCTATCGTTTTCATTATAAGTACGCTTCCTTTACAGTGACCAAATAAGATAAGCGGGCCTTTTACTTTTCTTTTGATTTCTGCATATAGTATTTCACTCAGGTTATCTATAGCAACATCCATATTTTCATCTTCTTTTGGGTCTATTCTAGGAAGATCGACACAATAGAAATTAAACTCTGTTTCTTTTTTTCCTAATTCTATTCCAAGATCTTTAAAATTAATAGGTTCTCCGCCTGAATTAGGGACTCCAATTACGGAAACGGCCTGCTCATTCTTAGCTTTTAGAAGATGAATCAAAATGCTTCCATCACTCACTACCTTATTCATTTTTATAAAATCTGCCATCGTTTTGATGGTCGTATTATTATAAAAATCAATAATAGAAAATCCATATTTACTCTTTGATACCAATCTGATAGCTTTAAAGGAATCACCTCCTAAGTCAAAAAAATCTTCATCGACATCTATATCATCTCTTCCTAATACTTCTTTCCATTCTTCAAGCAGCTCTAGTTCTAAAGGACTATAATTTTCTGCAGTGGTCTCTTTTTTCTCAGAAGTTTGTATTTTCCAATTTCTTAATTCATTTCGGTTAATTTTTCCATTTGAACTTAAAGAGAACTTATCCTGTTCGATAAAAACACTTGGTACCATATAAGCCGGAAGTAATTGCTTAAGTTCTTTTTTAAGTTCCTGCTCCGTAATTTTATTTTTTACAGTATAAAAGGCAGCCAGAAAAGTTTCTTTCTTTTCATTCTTTAAATCAAGTACAATTGCTTCTTTTATTTCCGGGATCAGATTTAGTTTTGTTTCTATCTCCAGTAATTCAACACGGTGTCCGCCTACTTTTATCTGATAATCTTTTCTCCCCAAAAACTCTAAAGTACCATCATGGCTGTACCTTCCTAAATCGCCTGTACGATAAATTCTTTTTTTCTTCGTAAGACCTTCAACAGGTCCTTGAAGGAAAACTTTATTAGTTCTTTCCTTATCATTTAAATAACCTCTTCCAACACCCTGACCCGCTATAATAATTTCACCGGTTACTCCTATTGGAACTCTCTTCAAAAAAGGATCTACAATATGTATTTCTATATTTTGAATTGGGCGTTTTCCCACAGGGGTAGTTTCTGTTGTAATACTTTCTTTAATGATAAAGTGTGATAGATCATCTGATGTTTCTGTTATCCCGTAGGTATTAACAATAGGAATATTTGGATACAATTTTATCCACTGGTTTACTACGGAAGGAAATAAGGTTTCTGCATTTAAAATAAGAATATCCAGATCTTCCAATGGAAGAATATTATTATACTTATCCAGATAATATAACATTTCTGAAAAATAAGACGGAACAAGTTCCAGTACTTTGATTTTATCTTCCTGAATGGCGTTACAAAATTTAGGGATATCCAAAATAGTGTTATAGTCGTAGATTACTGTTGTACCTCCTGAAACAAGTGCCGAGAACATTTGCCAAACAGAAATATCAAAAGTATGGGGAGCATTTTGAGCAACTATACTGTGTTCATCCATGCCCATTTCTACTATTTTAGATCCAATATGGTTCAGCATTCCCCAATGTTCAAGCATCGCTCCTTTTGGAACACCTGTTGATCCTGAGGTATAAATCACATAAGCAAGAGAAGAAAGGTTGATAGAAACAGGGCAGTATTCCTTATAAATATCTTCATTTTTAATGATAATATCGGCATTAATAACCGGAATCAATTTAGACAATTCATCAGCAATAGCATCATCAATATCTGAATCGATGAATAAAGCTTTTAAATTAGAATTCTTTATAATCTGTAAAATACGTTCCATTGGATAATTTTTATCGATTGGAACATAAGCTGTTCCCGATTTCCAAACGCCCAGTATAGTTTCACACATTGTTACAGACCTGTCCATCATAACTCCGTAAAGATTATCTGGTGCCGGAACAAACTTATTCATTAGATAATTCGATAATCGATTACTCGATAAATCAAGTTCATTGTAGGTCAGTTGTCTCTTACTGTCTTTTACTGCTATCTTATCTTCTTGTTTTTTTACATTTTCGCGAAAAATGGTAACAATATCTCTGTTTAAATCAAAATAAGGTTCGATATCATTAAAACCATCCAGTACACTTAATTCTTCAGAATCCATGTATTTGATTTCTTTCATTGCAATATGAGGAAAGTCAATAAAGGATTTTAGTATAGAAAAATAAATAGAAGAAAGTTTTGCTAACGAAATATCTCCTTTTAAGTTACGAGTAAGACGCAAACTCACTTTAAAATCCTGATTTCCAGTATTTATATCAACATCTAAATAAGAGTTCGAAAATGCTTTGGCTGCTCCTTTTTCTATATTCTCTAATTCTTTTTTATCTTGAAAATCATCTATTTGTATATCTTCCAGTACATGGAAATCTATATAATTGAATGCCGCATTAAAAAGAAGGTTTGTATTTTTTGACTCTTTTCCTGCCACCAAAGCAGATATATCAGGCAGAGACATTTGATCAGGCCCTTTAAGCAAAGTCATTTTATCCTGAACGTCCCTGATAAAATCAATTATTTTGGCGTCATCGCTTGAAGGAGTATTAATTTTAAAAGGAGTAGCCGTTAAAAAGCAACCCAATAGTTGTTCAGAGTCATCTGCAACGGGCCTGTTACTGCCAACCAATCCTAAAACGACCTCATTATCATAATTTAAAAGCCATAACAAATAAGAAAAAACTCCCAATGATATTGCTTTAATACTTATACCAGATTCAGTTGAAAGTATTCTCAAACGATCCTGATAGTTTTTTTCAAGTATACTGGTTGATTCTTCGTATATGTTTTCTCCTAATTCATCAAAAATATCAAGCCTTGTATAATCCAAAAGCTCTTTTTTCCAAAATTCCTGAACTGTTCTATCGTTTTGAACTATATCATTTTGAATGATATAATTTTTATAATCACATTTTAGGGCTGAAGGAATATATTCTGGATTCTTATTTAATTCACTATAAGTATTGTTGAGTTCTGTAATAAAAGAAGCATTACTCCAGCCATCAAGAATACTATGATGAAATTGCCAAATAAATGAATAACAATTGTCTTGTTCCTTAAATATTGCCATTCTCCATAATGGCGCACCATAAAGATCAAAAGGTTTTTCTAATTCTGAAGAAAGATATTTTTCTAAATAAGTTGCTTGTTGTTTCTTATCAAAAGTTGAAATATCCTCATAAGATATAGTGGCAGGAATTTGTTTGCGTATAATTCTCACCTCAGATCCAAAATCTTTAACGTTATATTCCGTGCGAAGTACATTGTGTTTCGTAATCAATAAGCTTAAGGCTTTTTTGAATACCTCAATTTTAAAATTATCAAATTCGCGACGATATAGAGATTGATGATGAACTCCTGTAAGATCAGGGTAACGAAGAGAAGTATACACCATTCCTGTTTCAATAGGACTCATTGGATAAATATCTTCAATGTTTTCCTTTTCAAAAAGTTTACCTGAAAGTAATATTTCATTTTTCAGTTTAGTAAACTTGTCCAGAACCAGGTTTCTTTTTTGGTCATCAGCAAAATTATAAGCATCAGAACGTGGTATATTTAATAATGCCGACAATTTTTCTATCGTATAGTTGTTATACAGATCGCTTACGGAAATCATTATTTTCCATTGCTTATTAATCCTGTTAACTACTTTTAGTACACGAATAGAGTCTCCGCCAATAATGAAAAAATTATCAGTAATACTGATTTTGTCTATTACTAAAACTTCCTTCCAGATGGCTGCTAATTTCTTCTCAGTTTCATTTCTTGGAAGTACAAATTCTGTTCTTATTAAATCTTTCTCAATTACATCCGGCAGCGCCTTATAATCAATTTTACCATTTGAATTCAGTGGGATATGCTCTAATTCAACAAAAAAAGCAGGCACCATATATTCCGGAAGTTTCGTCAGTAAATATTTTCTAATCGAATCTTTCTCTATGGCTTCCGTTTTATCCGTTGTATAGTAGGCTATTAATATTTTATTGCCTTCTACATCTTTTGCAGTTGCGATAACATTTTTAATATGGTTACTAAATTGCGCAAAATGGGTTTCAATTTCTCCCAATTCAATACGATATCCTCTAACTTTTACCTGAAAATCTTTTCGACCAAGAAACTCTATTGTACCGTCAGGTAACCATTTTGCCAAATCGCCTGTGTCATACATTTTTGAGTTCTCTATAAACGGATTAACTACAAACTTCTCTGCTGTTAAATCTGGTTTATTAAGGTAGCCACGAGATAATCCTGCTCCGGAAATATATAATTTTCCAATAGCTCCAACTGATGCTAATTGTAAATTCTGATCCAGTATATAAATTTCAGTATTAGCAATTGGGCGCCCTATAGAGATTTTACCTTCTGAATAAAGTAACTCGATTGATGTTACTGTTGTTTCTGTAGGTCCATATTCATTGTAAAACGAAAATTTTTGGTTTTTAAATTTGTTTGCCAGTGTTTGTGTACAAATATCACCTCCTGAAACTAATCTTTTTAAAGAGAAATTAGCATCAAAAGTAAGCTGTTCCAGAATACCTGGTACCGCATGAAAATGGGTAATCTTATGCTCTTGCAGATAATTTTTAAGACTATTATGATCTGCAATAGTACTTTTAGATGTAATATGTAAAGCAGCTCCGTTTAAAAGTGTCAAAAATATTTGTTCTACTGATGCATCAAAAGTATAATTTGAGAATAGTAAAACAGATTCATTCGCTGTAAATTTGAATTCTTCCGTTTGCGATACAATTAGATTTATCACACTTTTGTTTTCAATCATTACACCTTTGGGCTGTCCTGTAGTTCCCGAAGTATAAATGATATACGCCAGACTTTCAGGTGTATTAATGTGAACTAAATTGGTATTTGGATAGTTTTCTTTTGCATTTGTAAATGCTTCTAAAAAAGATTCATCAATTATGGCCTTCGCTTTTAGATCATTTTCTATATAGTCTATTCTTTCCTTTGGGTATTCAGGATCAATAGGTACATATGCAGCACCCGATTTAAGAACCGCTAATATTGCCACTAATACTTTCTCACTTCTGTCAAGTTTAATAGCAATCAGATCATCCGATTGTATCTTATATGAAGATCGCAATTGATGACCCAACTGGTTTGTAAATTCGTTAAGTTCCTTGTAAGTTAATTGTGTGTTTTCAAAAATAACAGCAATATTGTCCGGTGTTTTCGCTGCCTGTTCTTCAAAAAGATTTATAATTGTTTTACCTTTTTCCTTTTCAAGCTCAATTTTAGTATGGTTGAAATTTGATAAAAGCTCTATTTTTTCTTCTTCTGTTATAAATATAAGATCTTCAATAGCTGTATTTTCATTTTCAATAGCTAAAGTAACAAGGCTTTCAAAATGATTGAACATTCTTGTTATTAAAAATTCATCATAAATATCTGTATTATATTCAATCGTCAATGCCAGTTTTTCTGCCTCTTCCTTAAACGAGAAAGTAACATCGAATTGAGATGTCTGTTTATCGATTTTTTCGAATTCTATAGAAAGTTCCTCTACATTTTTAGTTTCTGTATTGATGTGGTTTTGGTTTTGAAAAACAACTAAAACATCAAACAATAAAGATCTCGAAAGATCATAATCTAAATTTAGGTGACTCACTAATTCATCAAAAGGATAAATTTGATGGTGATAAGCTGATAAAAACGAATCGGTT
Source organism: [Flexibacter] sp. ATCC 35103 (assembly GCF_001975985.1). Lineage (GTDB taxonomy): Bacteria > Bacteroidota > Bacteroidia > Flavobacteriales > Flavobacteriaceae > Flavobacterium. Next base: position 10,305 of record NZ_MTQF01000013.1, read on the forward strand.
TCTTTTTTAATAATGGTCGAAAATGTGTTTCTATCTTCAAATACAGTTCTTAAAGCAAGTGTGTTGATGAATAGTCCCAATTGATTTTCTAAATCCGGATGTTCTCTTCCTGCCACGGGAATACCTACAACAATATCGTTTTGATTAGAGTATCTGTATAATAATGATTTAACACCGGCTTCTAAAACTGTAAATACTGATGTATGGTATTTTAATGAAAAATTTCTAATTTTCTCAAAAAACTCTAACGAATATTCCTTTTGAAAATATTTACCATTGTAAGTTTTAATTTCAGGTCTTTTTTTAAAGGATGGCAGTTCTAACACAGGCGGTATAGTAGTAAATTGCTCTAACCAAAACTCCTGTGCTTTTTTATATTTGCTTCCATACTTTTCTTCCTGAAGCCATACTGCATAATCTTTATATTGAAAAGGTATTAACCTATTTGAAAATGAATTGTTTATTAAATCAAAATAAATAGTAAAAACTTCTGATGCCATTAAATTTGTCGACCATCCGTCGCTAATTATATGATGCATAGAAATATAAAACAAATAAACTTCTTCTTCTGTTTTTATTAAAGATATTCTAAATAATGAAGGCTTTTCCAGATTAAAAGTATAAACATGCTGTTTGTCTATATAATCTTGTATTTTTTGTTCTTTATTCTCATCCACAGAATAATCAAGAAATGAAAAATCTAATTTTGACTCCTCAGAAGAAACTACAAATTGCTTAACCGATTCTGTAAGCTGATCAAACATAAAATAAGTCCTTAATATTTCATAACGATTTACCAAAATCTGAAACGCCTGCATTAAAGAATCAATATCAAGAGATCCAGAAATTTTAGCCGAAAAAGAAATATTATAAGCTGAAGACACTTTATCCAGCTGACTCAGCATCCACATTCTGTATTGTGATGAAGTAACGGGATAACCTTCCTCAGATTTATTGGCTGGTGTAATAAATCTGTTTCCTGACAAGTAATCTAACAGGTCTTCTTTCTTCTCTTTTATTGATTGTATAAGATCTTGAGTTGGCAAGTTTTCATTTTCATACTTCAATGATAAATCACTGCCTTTAATCGATATCTCGATACCATGATTTAATAATTCTTCTATAAATTCTTTCATTTATTAATTTACTTACTTTAAATTAAAATCTTTTTTTCAGCCTTTTTATAATATTAAATACCTGTCTAGTTGTTATTTATAAATATTATTTACATATACACCACCTCCATCTGGAGATATAAAAACAATATTTTTACTGCCCAGTTTTTCAGGATACAGTTCGTTATATTTAATAACTGCCTGATAGCAAGCTCCGGAAGATCCTCCCAGAAAAAAGCCTTTTGCCAAAAGGGATTGACAGCCTTCGATAATTTCCTTTTCATCCAAGATTATGAAGTCATCAATATCGCCCAGCTCTAAAAAATCTGATTCCTTACTAGCTCCGATTCCTGGAATATTTCTACTGTATTTTTCTGTAGAAAAAATCATCGAACCACGTATATCAACAGCAATAATTTTAATATTCTTATTTATTGCTTTAACAATGGTCGAAACTCCTTTAATTGTTCCTGTTGTGCTAACAGCAACAAAAATGTAATCTACATCTTTAACGCTTTCGATAATCTCATTTGTAAGTTCTGAATACGCCAGATAATTATTAACATTCGCATATTGATTGGTCCAGAAATAATTTTCATTCTGACTTATCAGGCTCTTTACCATTTTAATCCTGTTAAGCAAGTATCCGCCAGTTTCATCTTTCTCTGTTATTTTAATAACATCGTAGCATAGTGATTTCAGTTTTTCATACATGATTGTATTTATATTCGAATCTACTACCGCAATAAATTTAATTCCGAGATACTTGCAATGAAGCGCTGCAGAATAGGCAAAATTTCCTGAGCTTGATTCTATAATTACAGTATCTGAATTAATTTTATTTTCAAGAATTCCTTTTTGTAAAATATGATTCACTGCTCTATCCTTTACACTTCCTGATAGATTGTACTGCTCCAGTTTTATGTATAAATTAAATTCATCTTTCTCTAATTTAATAATAGGTGTATTACCAATTAAAGTTTTCAATTGTAAATTTTTTGTAATCACTTTTTAATATGTATAAAGTTATTTAGTTGTAATTTGTAGAGGAACTTCGTTGTTTTTAGTTTCTCTCTCTGATATAAAATAAAACCAGTATCCTGATATCAATGATGTTATAATAGAAGTAATAACCAATGTGGTAAAAAATATTTCATTGATAATTCCTGCGTCAAATGCAATTGTAGCCAGCACAATTCCGGGGCCGCCTCTTGTATTCATTGCAATCGAAAAATTCATTGAGGTTTTCATATTGAACTTCAGGAAGATTGAACAAACATAGATGCAGAAAATTTTAATGAATGAACTCATAGTTAAGAATCCAATGAAATAGTAGAAATCAAAATTGTGTATCAGGTTCAGTTTGTAACCTACAATTCCAAAATAAAGCGGTATAAATGAGTTTAGCGCTATTTTTTTTAAGTATTTTTTGAATGTTGTAAGTTTAAGTCCAAATAAATTATTTACAATTACTCCTGCTAAAAAAGCCGACAAAATTTTATTGGTATTAAATAAGTAAACAATAACTCCAATGATATAAAAACTTTGTATTAGAACCAGAAACAAAAAATTCTTATTTACTGGAGTTTTTCTGTTTTTTAATAACACAGATAATCTTGGTAAAACGAATAATATCCCAAATAATAATAGTGGTGTAACTACTAACACCTGAATAATATTAGAATACAAAGAGGAAAATTTATTGGTTAAGGTTGCCAGCATAATCCATAAAACCATATCCTGAATTGTGGCTGTAGTAATAACTGTTGTCGAAAACTTGGTATGCAATAAGTTAAGATCTAAAAAAATTCGTGATATAACCGGTATTGATGTTACAGATACTGCAATTGCAAAAACAAGTTTTAGTGAAAAAAGATCTCCCTTTACCCCTATTATGGGTTGGTATCCATAAAAATTCATAGCAAAGAACCCCAAAACAAAAGCTACTAAAGTACCCGCTAGTAAATAAGACACTATAGCTCTTTCTTTGCTTTTATAAGAGGTTTTTGTTTCCATTCCGGAAATAAACATTAATATGATTAATCCCAAATTATAAACAGCATCAAGTGCCGGTTTTTGATCGGCTTTTAGCATGAAATGGTTTTCGAAAATTTCAGGAAAAAAGATGGCTAATACAGTTGGCCCTAATAATAGTCCGCCTAATATCTCACCTATAACCTGTGGAAATTTTATTAATCTTGAAACTTCACGCATTAACAATGAAGAGGCAAGTATTGAAAATAGTATAATTGTCAGTGAAAGCATTTGATTATATATTTATTGTTTATATTACTACTCAGAAATTAAATACTGAAGATCTCTAGATTATAATTTCATTTTTATTACTTGTTTTTTGTTCATTATATATTAATTGAGATAATTTTTCAATGGAACTATTTTTAAAGAAATCCAATATATTGATCTCAATATCATAGTTATAATACAATCTGGACAAAATCTGGGTTGATAATAATGAATTACCTCCCATTTCAGAAAAATCACTTGTTGTATCTATAAATTTATCACCAAGAATATTGATATACATTTGAGTCAGGATATCTACCCATTCCATGTTTTTATCATCATATTGAGGCATAATATGATCCTTACGGAAATAAGAAAGATTGGAAACTTCTAATACTTTGTACACATTTGAGTGGAGTATTTTGAACTTGTCATATTCTAAAATATCGATCCATTCCAGCTCTTCACGATCTGCTGTTTCTTCAAAATCACTTATATCATCTGAAAAATGTTCATCTACCGTAAAATCCAGCATTATAGATAGTTCATTATCTAATGCTTTCTTTAAATCGATTTTATGATTTGTATCATTTACCAGCTTATAATCTCCCAAATCTTTGTATCCAAGTAACTCAAAATTTTGCTTAGCTTTTGATACATTATTTGTAAAAATTGCTACACTTTTATAAGTGTTTTTTAATACAGTAAAATCGAAATCAACATCTTCCAGTAATTCAATAATCCCAATATTTTGAACATATAGAAATACTACTTTTTTATTACCAAATAAAATAGCGGCTCGCGGAGATCTAATAACATCGTACACGATATTGTTTTCGGTAAAAAATTGCAATGTTTTATCAATATTTTTTATTCTGTAACAAATATGATAAGGCAAACCGCTAACTGTTTTTATTCCTTCAATAATTTCAGTATCATACCCTTGTACAAGTTCGATATCATTATAATCTTTATGTTTTCCTATTGTTAGATAACAGTTTTGCAAAGGATCAAAAACTACCTCATTAAAAGAAAAGCCCATAGAAGCATAATTTATTTTTGATTCTTCGATGCTTTTTACTGCAATCCCTGTGTGATCAAAATAAAATTCGAAAGTTTGTTTTTTAGGGATGTCCTCTTCAAGATATAATGTGATATCGTCGTGCTGTTTTGTTTCTTCAAGACTTAATTTACAAATGCTTGAATCATTTTTTTCAAAAAATATGACATCGCTCCTTTTCATTAAAAATTCCTGGAAATAATCATTCTTAGGTGTTTTTTCAAAATTTAGAATAAGCTGTTTTTTAGTATTTTTTTTAGCAAGATTTTTGATGCAATCCAGTATACAGTTTTCAATTTCTTTCCCTAAAATTCTGCAGCTTAAATTAAAACTCTCAACAATTAAATTGTCATTTGTTTCATCAAAAATTAATACACCTGTTAAACCATAATCTCCAAATCTGTCGCTCACATGAATTACATAACAGTGATTTTGGGCAATTTTAGTAGAAATATCACTATTGCTTCTGGGTAATTTATTTAGAACAAATTGATTCGTTCTGTTTAAAAGCTGATACACTCGCTCTGTTTCGTCTTTTTTTGCCAACCTAAAGCTTACCTTTAAATTAAGACCTTTAATAAATTCTTTATTACTTCTGTTAGCTGAAAATATTTTTCTTTCGCGTTCTTTTTTATAAAGTGTTGTTCTTTGTCTGTCTTCCTCCGATATCTGAATTTTATCAAATGCAATAACTCTTGCTAAAAGCTGACTAAATAAAACTTCTTTTTCCGGCAATAAAAGTGTTAAAACTTCTGGATTTTCAATCATCATTTGCTGACATTCCCAAGGATTATCATCAATGAATATAAAACTGTTAATGTTTAAGTTTAATTCTTCTGCTATCTCAATTATATTTTCGGATTTACTGTTCCAATTAATTCTTGAGGTCAAAATATGCTCTCTCCTTAAAATCATATCTGGGTGATTATCAAAAACATTAAAGACATCTTCTTCATTATTTTTACTAATAAGAACAACCAGAAATCCTTCTTTATATTTTTGGAGCACAAACTCCTGCAGGTATTTGTACCCTCCGTCTATAATTATCTCATCAAGAGTAGATTCTCCACAAATTCCTTTCCATAACGTATTATCACAATCCAGGGCTATTACCTTTAAAGGATTTGTATTTCTAAGTGCTAATAATGTACGTACAACCTGAAGAGATATGATGTAAAAAAAATCGTCTGTAAACGGTATATGTGCCAAATCATTTTTATAGTCATCAAAAAGACTAATGTTTGGATATACATTCTTTGTATTACGAAAATCTAATACGAAACAATTTGGTATTTTTTTTATTTTATCAATTGTCGACTCATTGTATTTTTCTACGATAGAATACGATTTTTTATTTTCATCAGCAGGAAAAATACCTATCAGTTTAACCAGGTTTTCAGGAAGTTCTTTTAGTTTGGTTAAAAATACGTTTTGAATATAAATGATGTTTTCCTCGTCATAACTTTCATTTTTATTCCAATAATCTTCATATCTGTTAAAAACAATTAAATAGTCTAACTGATCTGAATTTAATGTTTCTTGCGAAAGTTCGTTTATTATTTGATTATAGGCTCCAAACGAAATTGTGCTTTCAATATTAAAAGTTTTAAAAGTTTTTATCAACTGATCTTTAATCTGTTCACTTGTAAACGAGGAAATGATTTTTGCTTTTATTTTATCATTTAAAACAATTGGCAATGAAGTTGAGACATTAGTAGCCTTTCTTGCGTCTATTTTTATTTCACTTGTTAATCGATTTTTAGCATCCGACATTGTAACTCCTAAATCATCAAATAAATGATTTAGTATAAACATTAAATTTTGAGATAAAGCCTCAATTGTAGCCGCTTCAAATAAATCAGTATTATACTCAATCGTTACAAAAGCTTTGTCGTATGCAAAATTAATATCGAACTTAATGTCTAGTTTTGATTGGTAATCATCGGTTAAAGAAACATTGTATTCTTCTATTTGTATTTCATTAATATCTCTAAGGTGATTATCATTGTTCTCATCGTGATGAAATACAATTATTATATCAAAAATGGGATTTTTTAAATTATCATCGGTTTTAATAAAGTTTTCGACCATTAAATCATAAGGGTAATTTTGATTATTATAGCAATCAATTAACCCCAGTTTTAAATTTGAAAAAAAGTTTTTTAGTGACTCATTATCTTTTAAATTAATTGTAATTGGTATATAGTTTATAAAAGAACCTACTATATTTTCCAGATTTAAATGGTTACGACCAGATGTTATTGTCCCAATTGTTATGTTGCTCTGCTCTGTGTACAGATTTAATAATATACCAACAGCTCCAATAAAATAATCCGTTAAGCTGATGTTTACTTTAGTAGCTTCAAATTTGAGTTGTTTTAGCTGATGGGCCTCAATAGTAGTTTGAAATAAAGTTCCTTTTTTAGTTGTCATTTTGGAACGAGGAAAATCAAGCGGAAAATCAAGTGGCGTATATTGGGTGTCAAAAAATGATTTCCAAAATACTTCCTGTTCCGTTAGCTTTTTTTCATGCCAGTATACATAATCTTTATAGCTTAATTCTAACGGGTCTATATTATAATTTTCGTTTTGTATCAATTTCTCATAAATAGAGACGATATCCTTAAATATAATACCTTTCGACCAGCCATCGTAAGCAATATGATGAATGATAATTACTAATATATCATCTGAATTATGCTGACTCTTCAGTAATTTAATCCGAATAGGAATCTCAGTTCCTAAATTAAATCCAGTATTAATTTCACGGTGGATATAGGTATCAATATCAGTACAATCTTCTATAACATGCATTAAATTTTGCACACTATCCATGGGTATTACATACTGATATAACGCTCCCTTTTCAAATTTAAATTGTGTTCTTAATACATCGTGTTTTTCTACCAGAATTCTAAAAGTTTCATTAAGTATATTAATATCAATTTTACCTTTCAATTTAAAATGAATAGGTACATTATATAAACTTGAATTTTCTTCTTTAAGAGAAACCAGCCACATTCTTTTTTGAGAATTAGAACACAAATAGCTTTCCTGTTGTGTTCTCTTTACGATACTTTCAAAATACTGTACGGGTTCATTATCTAAAAATGCTGCAAATTGTTCAATTGTAGGGTAACTGTAAATATCATTTAAGCTGCATTGAACATTAAATTCTTTACTTATTTTATTAAGCAGTTTAAATGCTTTGATACTATGGCCGCCCATAGAGAAAAAATTATCTCTGATACTTATTTTATTCCATTCGAGTATTGCGATCCAGATTGTCAGTAATCGTTCCTCTACATTATTTGAAGGTGCGATGATTTCTTTTTTTTCTGATATGTAATATTCAATATTATGTTTTAGATGATCCACATCTATTTTGCCATTGGCATTGGTAGGGAAATTATCTATTTTAATAATAAGAGGTTGTTCATAGACACTCAGGAATTTAAAACAATGTTGTTTCAAATCTTCTTCTGAGCATATTTGAGACGAAAAGAAACAAATTAAACTGCTATCACTGTTTTGCTCATAAAGAACACATTTGGCCATTTCAACACCTTCAAAATCATGTATTGTACTTTCAATAGAATTGATATCAACCCTTACTCCATTTATCTTTGTCTCACCGTCTTCTCTTCCAATAAGGATTAAATTTCTTTCATTATCATATTTTCCTAAATCGCCTGTATCATAAATTATATCTTTGTCCGGATTTAAAGGATTCTGAATAAATTTTTTATTCGTGTTTTCTAAATCACCAAAATATCCTTTTGAAAGAAATGGCGTTTTTATGTAAACTCTTCCTTTTTCATTGATTTTACACAATGATCCTTCTTCATTTAATATCAATATTAATGTATTTGATATAGGATGTCCAACCGGAATATCATCCTGATGAGACAGTTCTTTATGGCTTTCTATTTTATAGAATGTTTTTACCAGAGTTGATTCTGTAGCTCCGTATAAATTATAAAAAACAGTATTTTTCCCAAATAATTTTCTCCATGTAATGATATCTTTAGCATACAGTTTTTCTCCAGCCAGTAAAATATATTTTAAGTCTGTTAAATTAATGTTTTCAGTATCTGAATACTCTTTTGCATTCATAATCAGCCTTAATACTGTTGGTACACAATGCAGCAGGTTAATTTTTTTATGAGATAACCAATCTGTTAATTCATTTGGATTTTCTCTTATAGCCTGATCCGGAATACATAATGTACCGGCAGTTATAAAGGCTACAAAAATATCCCTTAGAGAGGCATCAAAAGAAAGAGAGGTAATTTGCGAAACACGAATAGGCTCAACAATATCCAGTTCTTTTATTTCCCAATGTATAAAATGACTTAAACTAATATGGCTACCTAAAACTGCTTTTGGTTTACCTGTAGTTCCTGATGTGAAAAATATATAATTTGAATCCGTATTTTCAATTTCTATATTTGCATTTTCACCGTATGTATCCGCTACTTTTAAAATTTCCGGATCATCACTATCCATGAAAAATTCTGAAAAACAGAACTGTGAATTAAGCATTTCCAGAATTATAATCTTTGGTGGATCTGTCTCGAATAAAGAGCGTCGTTTTTTTAATTCTGGTATATATTCTCTGCTTACAAAAAACACTTTCGGTTTTATTTTATCAAGCAGCACATCCCAATGATTGTGTCCAAATTTAGTATCAAAGGGCAAATAGATATTTCCTGATTTAAAAATACCAAGCAAAGAAAATATCTGTTGAGTTTTATCATTTAAATATACTGTAATAACAGATCCTTTTTCTAATTGTAAGGAAAGTAAGAAATTAGCAATATAATTAGCCTGATGATTTAGCTCCTGATAAGAAATAGATTTTTCATTACATTCTATAGCAATTTCAGAAGGTTTATTAATGACAATGTTTTCTAAGATATTTGTTAAAATTCTACTGCTCATTTTCAACTGTATTATAAATTAAATCAATAATTTCACCTACCAAAAGATCTACAATATCTATATAAGGGATGTGGATCTTTTTATTTGCCATTCCAAATTGAGTTTCAGTACAAGCTCCAATAATTAAGTCTGCACCAAGTTCAATTAATTTATCAACCGCATCAGAGAACAATTCATGCGCTTCGGCAGTGGTATGAGAAGATTTAAAACCTCCATTCATATAAACAGATTTCATGAATTTCTCTTCCTGATAATAACCGTCGAGAGTAATTATTTCAAATGACAGATCTTCAAATGCCCTTTCAAACATCTTTGATTTTAATGTTCCGGTAGTGGCTAGCAATCCTATTTTTTGAACTTGCGGAAAGTTGTTTTTTAATTTTTCTATTATTAATTCAAAAGGATTGATAAGGTTTCCACTATAACTATCCTCAATCTGGTTTAAAAAATGATAGGATGTTATGCAGGTCGATACGATATAATCTACTCTGTAATCTGAAATTAAACTCAGGGATCGTCGTAGTTCCTCTATTGGTGATGGCCCAATATTTAATATCGATTTTGTTCTGTCCGGAATACTACTGTTATTATGAAAGATAAATTCCGGAAAATCCTGGTCATTATCTGCACTTATCCTGGAAATAAATTTATTTAAAAATTCAAGTCCCGCCTTAGTTCCCATTCCTGATATAATACCTATTTTCTTCATTTTTATTAAAAGTCCGTATCAATTATATTATTTAAACTTTTCAAAAAATTGTCGTGTTCTATCGTCTCATTTTCATCTGTTATAGAATTAATACACGCTGCTACACTATCAGCTATCTGAATGTTTCGCATTAGAAAAATAATTTCGTTAAAAAATAATTCTATCGATTCTTTATTAAAAATATCGATGTTGTAATCCAGATTGCATAACAATTCATCGCCTCTAACTAAGAAATTAAATGACAAATCGTATTTGTTTTGTTCAGTCTGTACATATAGATCTGGAAATAATTGGTTTGAAGTAAACATATGATCTACATCAAGATCTTCTAATAAAATGACTGATACATCAAAAAATGAGCTTCTCGAAGGGTTTGTGACATAACCGATGTCTTTTTTTAAACTCTCTAATGAAAAAAATGAGTTTTCAAAACTTTCAAAAATATCATCCCTTATCTTATTGAGTAAATCCAAATACATAAAATCATCCTCGATACTAATTTTTAAAGGAACTGTATTGACAAAACACCCAATTTGATTTTCCTGATCTGAAGATTCTCTTCCGGAAATAGGACAACCAATAATAATTTCTTTCTGTAAAGAGTTCTTGTACAGAGCTAAAGAAATAATAGTAAGTAAATTAGAATATAAAGTACTATTTGTCTTTTCTGAAAGGTCTTGAAGGTTTTTTAATACTGATTTTTCAATTTTACCCGAAGCAACAGCTCCGTTATAGGTTTTAATTGCAGGTCTTTTTCTGGCAAACGTTAGTTCCAATTCTGGTATAACATTACCAGATCTGAATTTTTCTTTCCAGTAATTTTGGTGTTTTTCATGCATCTTATTTTGATACATAATTGTTACATAATCTTTAAATTGCCATGCAAGATCGTCGGCAATTATTTCTTGTCCCTTACTTAATAATGTATAATAATGAAAAAGTTTTTTCTTCAGGATACTTAATGAAAGTCCGTCACAAATTATATGATGAATACTAAAATGCAGGAAGAATTTGTTCTCACTGATTTTAAATAATATACATTTAAATAACGGTCCCGCAGCTAAATCAAAACGTGTATTTTTATCCTCATCCAAATATTGTGTTATGAACTGATAAGGATCATTTTTCTGGCTGTAATCAATTTCTGTTATTTTTGAAATTGATTCTGTTTTATCATTAAGCCACTGCTGTACCCTATCCTCTTCATCTTCCTTAAAAGTCGTTCTAAATATTTCATACTCTGCTACAATAAGTTTGTAAGCTTTTTTAAAGAGTACTACATCTATATTTAATTCTTCAAAAAAAGAAAGCTGAAAAACTTTAGAATTTACATACTTATCAATCTCCCAAATGCTTTTTTGAGTTGGAGTTACTGGATAATATGGCTGACTGGAAACTTTTTTAATTTCAAAATTATTTTTGCTTCCGGCTTCTATCAGCTTAACATGTTTTATTATATCAGCACTTTTAAATAGTTTGCTTATTGCAATGTCTGCATTAAAAATTTGTCTGTATTTATTAGACAAATTGATCAATTTTAAGCTGTTACCACCTAATTCAAAAAAATTGTCATTAATTCCAATCTGGTCAACACCTAATACTTCTTTCCAGATATTTGCCAACTGCTGTTCTGTTTTGCTTCTTGGCGCGCTGTATTCTTTTTTTATAACATCTTGCTCTTTTACTTCCGGCAATCCTCTACGAAATATTTTTCCATTGGCTGTTAACGGAATAGCATCTAATTCTACAAAAAAAACAGGAACCATATATTCCGGAAGTTTCGTTGCTAAATAATCTCTCAATTCCGTCTTATTAATTGCATCTTTTTTGCTACTGGTATAATACAATACCAAAACCTTATCATCATTTATTTTTTTAGCATCTGCCACTACTTGCACAATATCGATACTGTATCCTAGTGCATGGGTTTCTATCTCTCCTAATTCAATTCGATATCCTCGTATTTTTACCTGAAAATCCTCTCTTCCTATAAACTCTATATTTCCATCCGGCAGCCATCTCACAATATCACCACTGTCATACATCTTGGTGTTTTCTGCAAATGGATTATTTATAAATTTCTGCTCAGATAACTCCTGTTTATTCAAATATCCTCTGGAAAGTCCAGAACCGGATAAGAACAGCTTTCCACTTACACCAACAGGTACCAGTGATAAATTTTCATCCAATACATAGCCTTGTGTATTGGCAACTGCCTGCCCAATTGGAAGAAATGGAGTATTTGGTTTTTCCTTTATTTTAAAAAAAGTAGACCATATTGTATTTTCAGTCGGACCATAACCATTAATAACTTCGGCCGTTTTCAGGAAAAACTCAATAAGCCTGTACGGAATAGGCTCCACCCCTATCAGCAATTTTTTAATTTGATCATAACCGCTATTGTTGAATTCATTACCAATGGTTTCTAAATGCATTGGATGTATATAGCAACTTGTAATTTTATTATTTATAATGTATTTGGCATAATCCAACGGAGACAAAATAGTTTCGTAAGTAGGAATAAATAATTTTGATCCTGTCAGGATTGCGTTAAATATTTCCAATACAGAAACATCAAAATTATAATTACATGTCAAAGATGTGTTATGCACTTCAAAACCTGGATTGTAAGTGTAAAGAAGATTTATAAAGCTTTTATTTTCAATCATTACACCTTTTGGCTGTCCGGTAGTTCCAGAAGTATACATTACATAGGCCAGGTTTTCAGCCTTAGTTATTGACGTAATATTTTCTGTCGAATAATCTTTTTTTACAGTTTCGAACATTGCTAAAAAATCATAATCTATCGTTAATTTAGCGTTTGTATCGTTTTTCATGTAAGCTATTCTTTCTTCTGGAAACAAAGGATCCACAGGCACATAAGCTGCTCCGGATTTTAATATACCTAAGATCGTCAATATTAATTTCTCGCTTCTGCCAAGTTTTATAAGTATGAGATCTTCCGGTTCAATATTATGATGATGACGCAGAAAAAAACCTAATTGATTTGCCTGTTCATTTAATTCTTTATAGGTAAGAGATATATCTTCAAAAACAATGGCAATGCTGTCCGGCGATTTTTTTACCTGTTCTTCAAAAAGATCAATTATGGTTTTGTCTGTTGGATATTCCGCATTGTTGTTATTGAATTCATACAACAACTCGTGACGCTCAGCCTGAGTTAAAATATCAATTTTATTTACTGCCGTATCAGGAAACAATAGTACTTGCTCTAGAATAGCATTTAGATGTTTCGCCGCCTTATTGGCAAAAAAGTCATCATAAATATCACTATTATAAGTAAGATCTAATAACAGTTTTCCTTCTTCTATATAAAAATTAAATAATAAATCGAACTTACTAGTCTGATCTTTAAAATCTACTTTTTTGAAAATCAGGTTATCCAAATTAGAAATACCACTATCTGATTTTGGCTGTAAAGAAATCATGATATCGAATAACGGATTTCGGCTTAAATCCGATTGAAGATTTAAATTAAAAACCAATTCATCAAATGGGTAAGATTGATATTTATAAGCTTCTAATAATTGACTACAATTGTAATTTAGTACCTCCAGAAACGTTTTTTCAGACTCGAACTTTGTTCGAAGAGCCAGTGTATTAGCATAAAATCCTATTTGATTTTCTAATTCAAAATACTCTCTGTTCGCAATCGGAGTTCCAATAGTGAAATCATTTTGCCGAGAATATTTAAATAATAAAATATCTACTAAAGATTTTATCCCCATAAACAACGTTGCTTTATTTTGGGAGCATAAATCTGAAATCTTTGATAATTTTTGCCTGTCAAATTCAAAACTTAATGTCTTTCCGTTTCCGGTTCTGTATTTAGGTCTTTTTTTATAAGAAGGGAGCTCCAGAACTGGAATTTCACCTGAGAAAACAGAAAGCCAATATTCTTTAGCTTTTATAATTTCTTCGCTTGCTCCTCTGCCCTGTTGCCAGACTGCGTAATCCTTGTATTGAATGGACAGCTTTTCTAAAGCATTTGCATCATTATCTGGACTACTATAAATTTTAAAAAAATCTTCTGCCAGAATTTCAATAGACCATCCATCACTAATAATATGATGCATAGCTATTAATAGCAAATGTTTATCTTGGGCAATCTTAATAAGGGTAACTCTTAGAAGAAAGTCTTTTGAAAGGTCAAATGATTTAGTTACAAACGATTCAATTTCTTTTTGATATAGAGTTTCTTCAAAAATTTCTTTATAATCTATTTGAAAAAACGGGATATCATCAGCATCAATAATCATTTGAACAGGATCTCCGTCGTTATTTACACGAAAAATTGTTCTCAAAGATTCATGTCTTTTTAATAGCGATTCAAAAGTTTTTTGCATCTTATGCACTGTAATATGTCCGTGAATTTCGAATAAAATAGGAATATTATAGGCTGTATTTTCAGGATTCATCTGATCAATTAGCCACAATCTTTTTTGAGCAGAAGAAAGTGGATAATAGTTGCTTAATGTCGTTTTTACAATTGATTGTACCGGAGTAAGGCTTTTTAAAAAGGAAACAAGTTCAAATTTGTTATTTTTAATTTCTTCTAAAATAACAGTCGTAACAGCTCCCTTAGGAGCCTGTATATCCAAATTATCATTGTTAAGAGTTAACTTTATATTGAGTTGGTTTAATTTTTCTAAAAATTGATTCATAAAATAAAATAGTTTATGTTCTGTAAGCTTTATTTCCGAACTTTTAAGGAGATCAAAAATTTAATTGAGTATTATTAGGGTGAATAATTGTTCAATCAAAATTCATTATATTAAGCTCAAAATCTCATCTATATTTTTTCATATCAAAATGATAAATACACACTTATTAAGTCAATAGGCCATTATTCATAAAAAATATATTAATAATGTGCTAACTTTATTAAGATCTTTCACAAAAATAGCATAGACTTCAATAAATAATTACGGACTTTTTACGTAAAATTTACGGCTTCTTATAACTCTGTTAACGTTACACTAAAATTACTGTGAATGAAGTGCTTATATATTAAATAAGATATTGCCTTTCAATTAATACATGATAAACTATAACGATATAGTAATTACGGTATATTAAAAAATGGCCTCGAAAAGAATTTTCGTTGGAAATTGTATGTTTACCAAATGTTTATATCAATTTTTTAGTAAAAACTTGTTAGATGGACGGCAATTATTTTACCAAAATACCCGTACAATTTAATTTTATTGTACTAGACTTTTTTGAAAATAGTCTATTTTATAAGAACTATAACTTCTGTTAGTGCAGAAGTTATAGTTGAATATGATGAAATTTGTTTAGGCAAAAAATCCCCAATAATAAAAATAAACACAGATTACAAATAACGAAAATAAGATTGTTCCCATAATACTTACATTCGAAAGTAGTTTAATGGTAAATGCGAAAAAAACTATGGAGATAATCGTTAGAGCTATAAATACCCACTGTATAACAAATAAAAAATTAAAACTGGCTGGCAATCCAAAAGCAAGGATGTAAAAATTATCCTGAACAGTAGTATTAATTGCAACAACAAACCCGAAAATTAAGATCAGCCCTAATAAAGAAGTGATGATAATAAGATATCTTAGAACTTTATTGTAAAGACTAACTTTTTCATTTTTAAATATCTTGTAAACAAAGACTAAAACTGAGATTAAAAGTATTGCAGCAGCAAGAAATAAAGGCAGAAAAAATAATAAGTCAAATTCATTTAAGCTATTAGCAAAATTTGAAACTCCGCCACTAACTGTAATATTGGTTATAAAACGCACTTTATCCTTGACCTCAAACTCTTTAACATTAGGCTGTTTTTTAGGATCATTTATAAAATCAGTTAAAATTTTAGAACCAATTTTGGAAAGACTTGGACAATGTCCAAAAACAGGAGCATTTACTAAAAATCCATTTTTAAATTTTTCGACTATACTCTTCCCATTAGAATTGGGCGTGATAGGATCAAATTCTCCGGAAAACACTAATACTTGTGCCTGTAAATCTGGCAATGCCGATAAATCGTTTAGAGCTTGTGATCTTTTGAGTCCTGAATTCCATTTATCACAAACAAAGAAATCTGATTTATAAAAAGACAACCCTCCTTTTAGTTTCGGATATTTTAAAGCATCTTTATTAAATTCTGAAATTGAATTATTTGGAACTGCTTCATTACAGCTCATACAATAATAAACACCATAATCAAGTCCCAAAGATCCTGCAAAAGAAGCCACAAGTGCACTTAAGGTATTACTGTTTCTTTTATCAAACTCCGTTATTAATAAAGGTAAAACCTCAATCAATTTTTTTCGATATAAGGATTGCTGAATTGCAATTTTAAAATCTTCAGCATTATAAGTAAATTTACCTGTCGGGATTATTTTTTTCTTAACATTAACTGTAAATGGCTTTTTAGTTAAATCTTCTATTATTTTAAAATAAGTATCTTCTAAATTTGGATATTGCTGGTTGCAATTTGGATCATTCTTACATTGATCAAACACTTTTTTCAGACTACTCATATAATTTGAAGTATTATGATTGTAGTACTGATAAATATCTGAAATTGAAGAATCTAAAATTAATGATTTTATATCCTGAGGAAACAAACTTGCATAAACCTGAGCTGTATAAGTTCCATAAGATAGACCATAAACGTTCCAGCTTGTGTATTTTAGTGCTATTTTTAAAGCATTTAAATCCTTTGCTATCGAAGTACTGTTATAAGTACTCAGATCAATATTTTGATTTAACAAATCTTGCCTGCAAGACATCGCAGCAATAGTTTTTTGCTGTTCATCTAATGTACTGCTTTGATTTTTTGCTAATATTTCTAAAAATTTCTCACCTAATTCCGGACAAAATTTTGGCAAGGAATTCCCCGTTCCTCTTACATCTACAAAAACAATATCGCTATTTTCTCTTAACGGGTGTTTTACCCAGTTTCCTATGCTTTCGGTACCGCCTGCTCCTGGTCCGCCTTCAATATAAATAACCGGATTTGGGTTACTGATATTTTTTGAGAAGCTTTTTAAAACTGCAACTGCAATTTTAATTGTTCTGCCTTCAGGCTTTTCCCAGTTTTCAGGAACTTTTAAATAGGACCATTCTATATTTTCTTTTTTGAGATCTTCATTACCCGGAAAGAAAGTAGTTGTTTTTTCTAACTTAGAAAAGCTATTTTGAGAAAACAAACAGTTTGGCAGCAAATACATTAATAACAATAGTCCAACTAAATTTTTCATTTTTATTCTTTGATTAAATTATGAGTTTTGATCATTTTTTTTATTAAACAAATTTCATTTGTATTTTGCTTGAGAGCGATATAACATTTATATTTTTCATCCACTGTAATCTCTTTTAAATAATAATTTTCGTTGCTGATTTTAGTATTATTGTTTATTATTTCGAATGATTTTAGAGGAATAGATAATCCATGACCGTGAGCTTTTATGACAGCTTCTTTCTGGGTCCAGTATTCAAAAAAATATGCTGTTTTATCCGCAGATAACTCGAGCTTTTGCCATTCATTCTGACTCATCTGGAATTTAAAATCATCGAATGTAATCGACGAAAATATCTCTATGTCTATTCCTATTTCGCACACATCACTTATGGCACAAATAACTATTTCACCGGAATGAGAAATATTAAAATGTACAGAATTCTCTTCAAAATAAGGTTTATCAAACTCAGTATGTTTTATCGTTTTGGCGTAACCATTTATTTTGAAAACTTCTTCAATTCCATAAAATAATAATATCCTTCCAAGAATAGATAGCTGTGCATCCTGCCATCTTCTATATTTTCTGATTTTATCTTGATAATGTTCATCAAAGCGGGGCAAATAAATTCGTAATAAATCTTCATGATTTTCCTCAGACAGATAGCAATAATATATATGAATCAAACTATTAGTTGTTTTAGAAATCAAAATCAAAAGAAATCGTCTTTTCTAATTCTGATTTTAAAGTGATTAAATCTAGTTTTATAAACGGATCATTGCTAATTTCCTCTAAAAGACTACAAAATTTTGAAGCAATAATATCGATAGTACTTTGCTCAAATAAGTCACTGTTATAATCTATAATTCCTTTCAGTTTGTTATCGTTTTCAAAACAGTTTATTACAATCGGCATTCTGCTAAATTTGTGTTCAATGGCGTAAGAAGTAAGTTTAAAATCAGTAAAATCATTAATGCTGTCAAAAGAAAATTCCGGATTTTGATATACCAGCATTAAGTCAAAAACGGATAATTTCATTTGATCAGCTGCACCTAATCCATAATGATCAATTTCTAATAAATCTCTTTGAGTGTTCTTTAAAAGATCACTAAAAATCTGACCTGGGAGTATTTGTGTTCTTAAGATTGCTGTTTGTGCAAACATTCCGATAAGATCAGTCAGCGCCGGAACATTTCTTCCTGAACTCACTGTTCCGATACAAATATCCCTGTGTCTTGAAAATTTGTAAATCAAAACATTTAAAGCAGTAACTAAAAATGTATATAATGTTACTTGCTGTGCAAGAGCTAGTTCTTTTAAAACTAAAGTTAAATCTGCTGTTAACTCAAACGAATGTTGACTTAAGGCATGTTGATTCTGCTGCTTTTCAAAATCCTTGTCAAAAGAATCTTTGATACTATAATTGTGAAGATAATTGTTCCAGAATAATTTATTTTCTGATGAATTACTTTCTATTTCCCTATTAAGCCACTCTGAATAATCCTTAAACTGAAAATTTGATTTTTTTTCTGCGGCTATTTTCTCTGTATTATTTTCGTTATAATAGGTAATAAATTCTTTTATAAAAATCTCTAATGACAATCCGTCCATAATGATATGATGAACAGAAAAGAGTATTATAAATTCTTCTTCATCTAATTGCAATAGTTTAACACGTAACAACAGATCCTTTTCAAGATCAAATTCAGTACTAATAAATGTATCTATATATTGTTTTATTTCTTGTCTTTCTATTTTAGCCAGTGAAATTTCAAATTTTTCTTTCTCAAAATCATTAATTTTCTGATAAGGAATTCCGTCAATTTCAATAAAATTAGTTCTTAAAATCTCATGCTTATCAATTATATTATTTATTGATTTTCTAATTTTATCTAGATTTAATGCTCCTTCTATATTGTAGGCGGCAGACATATTATAAGCAATGGAATATTTTTTTTGCTGCGACGCTAGCCATATATTATACTGTGACGGAGTTAACGTATAAAATTCTTTTAACTCTGCTGATGGAATCGTGATAAGCTTACCTGGTTTTAATTCTGATAAATGACCGCCTAATGCCTCAATTGTTGGATAATCAAATATTGTCTTTAATGTGATGGTAAGAGAAAGATTTTTACTAATCAGACCTATTAATTTTACTGCATTTAAAGAGTGTCCTCCTAAAGAAAAGAAATTATTAGTTATACTAAGCGGCGTATTAATATTTAAAACTTCTTTCCAAAACTCAGATATCTTTTTCTCCAGATGCGAAACAGGAGCTTTAAAATCATCTTGGTTTATATTTTGCTCAATATCTCTCTGAGTCAAGGATTTTCTGTCTATTTTTTGATTTGGCGTAAGCGGGAATTCTTTTACCGGAATTACTGCCATGGGAATCATATAGTAGGGAAGATGTTTTTTTAATTCTGAAATAACATATTCAGTATTAATTTTCTTTTTATGCTCTAAAACATAAGCAACCAAAAAAGCTTCCTGCTGCTCCTTTTTTTTAGCAATTACTACAGCATCAACAATCTCTTCTATTTGGTTTAATTGAAACTCTATATCACCTAATTCAATTCTGTATCCTCTTATTTTAACCTGGTTATCATTTCTTCCTAAAAATTCAATTTCTCCTAGTTCATTCCATTTGCCAACGTCTCCTGTTTCATAAAACAATTGATCATTAAACGGATTATTGACAAACTTTTCTGCAGTCAGTTTACTGTTTTGATAATATCCTTTTGCTAAACCATCACCACCAATATAAATAGCACCAATTGATCCTACCGGTTTGGGATTTAAAAACTTATCGACAATGTAAAATTGTGTATTGTTTATAGGTTTGCCAATATTTCCAGATTCTTTAGCGCTATTTATTTTTTTTGAACTTGACCATATAGTTGTTTCTGTTGGTCCGTACATATTCCATAATTCTAAAGAATGGCTCAATAACTTTTCAGCTAGTGCTTCACTTAAAAGATCACCACCACACAAAACTTTTAATTGTTTATCTCCGTACCAGCCTGCATTAAACAACATTTGATAAAAACTTGGTGTTGCCTGAACTACTGTTGGTTTTAGATCTGTTAATTTTTCAATTATTAACTCCGGGTCAGATAGGACTTTTTGGTTCGCTATATATACTGCAGCTCCCGAAATTAACGGAACAAAAAACTCTAAAATAGAGATATCGAAAGAATAAGTGGTAACTGAAAATAACAAATCCCGCGAATTTATACCAGGTTTGTTTTGTATGCTTATCAAAAAATTAAGCAAGGACTTATGGCTAATTTCAACCCCCTTGGGATTTCCTGTTGATCCGGATGTATAAATAATATAGGCTGTATCTTGTGAAGAAATTGCCTTAAGTTTATTTACATCCGTATCTTTGATTTTATCCAGAATTGTATCCAGATCTACTACATTTTTTCCTTCAATTTCGTAATCCTTTTTCTTAATTATGATGTTCGCCTTACTATTATCGACAATATAACTTAAGCGCTCCTTCGGAAAAAAAGGATCTAATGGTATATAAGACCTGCCGGATTTCATTATTCCAATTAAAACAGCCACCATAAGTGCGGAGCGATCTAAAAGAACTGCTACCGCAGATTTATCATCTGTTCCATAATCAATAATAAGAATTTCGGCAATCTGATTTGATAATTTATCAAGTTGCGAGTAAGAATAGGAATTGATATCATCAAATAAAGCCAGTTTTTCAGGAAATGTCGCAGTGTGTTCCTTAAAGAGATCTAAAAAAGTGCTGTTTTTTGAATATTCTACCTTTGTCTCATTAAAATCTAAAACTACCTTTTTTCGCTCTTCTTGCGTGAGGTAGTTTAAATCTTTTATTTTTTTATCTGAGTTTATTAAAACATCATGCAACAAACATTCAAAATGATTTGCAAACTGATCAATCTTTACTTCATCAAAATAATTAAGATTATAATCAAAGTCAATTATAACATCTTCCAGATCATCAAACTCTCTAATGTAAACTGCTAATGCAACACGTTCTGATTCATGACTTAACGGAATTACATTAGTAATTGTATTATGGAAATGACTCGAATAATTTTGCTTTTCGTAAGAAAGTGTCAGATTAAAAATTCTTTCTTTTTCTCCATACGAATTAATATGCTGAATTAGTTTACCTAAAGGCAGTCTTTGATGACGATAATCTTTTTTTAGCTCATTTTTTATTTCAACAATTAAATCATGAAAAGTGGTTTCGAAATCTATTGCTATTCTTAATGGAGAAACCCCCATAAAAAGACCAACCGTTTTTTTATACACAGATTTACCTCTGTTTAATACCGGTAAACCAATAGTTATATCATTTTTTTCATAATTTCTTGCAAAATAAGTGTATAGAATACCTAATATTAAATGGAATGAAGAACACTTATAGTCTAATGCTAAATGATTAAGTTCGTTATAAACCTCTCTTTTAATAATTATTTTTTTTCGACTGCTTTTATTTATTTGAACACCATCATCTAATTTATCTAATAGATTTTCCGGTAAGGTTTTAAATTTTTGTTTCCAATAATTTAAATCTTCTGTAAATGATGGTGAATTTTTATAGTTATAATCATCTTCTGCAAAATGAGTATAGGTAAAAGGATACAAGGTTTGAACACTTCCGAAATCAGTAATTTCATTATAATTTTGAACCAGCCTTTGAAACATCAAAGAAGTTCCCCAGCCATCTGTTATTATATGGTGATAGACAGAAAATAAGTAATGAAAATCTTCCTGCACTTTTACCAACGTAAAATTATATAAGGGACTTTCATTAAATAAATCAAAAGATGTCTTAAACTGCTTTTGCATGTAAAAGACAGCTTCTTCAACAGGTTTTTCAGAATGTGAAAAATCAACAAATCCCAATTTAGAAATTTGTCCTTCAGTAATTTTTGCTGATACTTCCTCATCATTTTTCACGAGAACAGTTCTGTAAGCATCATGCTGATCAATTAATGCCGTAAATGCATTATTAAATATTTCATTATTTATAACCCCTCTAATCTCAATTTTTGCACCAATATTATAAATTGGTTCATTAGGATGTAGGATCTGATCAAAATAAATATCTTGTTGAGGTAATGTAAGTTTCATAAAAACTTTTATTTTATTTTAGTTCCACAATGTATCGTGAACCATTGTATCAGTTACCTTTTTATCCATAATAATCTGACCGTAATCAAATTTGATGATTCTGTCGGCATATTTAAAATAAGCGTCGTCATGAGTAACTGCTATAATTGTCTTACCTTCTTCTTTTAGCCTTGGCAACAGATTTTCGTAAAAATATTTACGGAAATGAGGGTCCTGGTCTGCCGCCCATTCATCTAAAACTAAGAGTGGTTTATTTTCTAAGAGTGATAAAATTAAAGACATTCTTTTTCCTTGTCCTTTTGAAAAAGCTCTTCTCGCAGATTCTTCTTTGTCATCGATAACGACATTATCCAGTTCCATAATCTCCAATAATTCTTTGTAGTCCCTATTTCCTTCAAGACCATAATTATCGTAATTATGAGAAAAAATGTGATTATCTGTAAATACGGCTGCAATTAAATTTTTTACAACATCGCTTTGAGTGACGTTATTTTTATCATTTAGTAATAATTTACCTGAAGATGGTGTATATAAACCCGTTAAAATATTAATAAAAGTACTTTTTCCACTTCCGTTTCCGCCTATAATAAATATTGTTTCACCCTGTGCAATGGACAAATTTATTGGACCAATCCCAAAATTCTTGCTTCCTTCATTACTTCCGTAATCAAAATGAATATCATTAAAACTTAAAGACTGAAATTCATTACCTGCTAAACTAACTTCTTTATCAGTTGCTCCAATAGAATCAAAATCGCTTAAAAATTTCTTAATTCTTCTGTTTGCAACCATTAATCTGGTGTAGATATTTTGTAAATTTATAAGATTGTTAATTGGTCCTGAAATGAATAACAAAATCACTACATAAGAAGTAACACTTTCGCGATTTAGAATTCCTAATATTGGCAATAAAAAAAGAATAGAACCAATAACAAGGTACAAACCGTACTGACTTATTAGATTGATAGATAAAAAAACAAAATTTACATTAAAGTCTAATTGTTTTGCACTTTCTCTATTAGGAGATAAATGTTTATTCATTAAATTAAATCTTCTTTCTGCACTAAGTTTAAAACCTTTAAAACCTTTAACAACATCATTTACATATTTGAAATAATCTTCATTATGTTTTCTAAGTCTGGCCACTTTTTCTGACATCGTATTCATTACAAAAAAATAAATAACGGCTATTAAGATTATTAATACAACGACAACTAAAGCTGATGTTACAGACAGAGTAAACAAATACGCCATACAAAGCAGTAATGTTAATATAGAATTAATGGAATGTGTAAGTACTTCAGGAAAATTTGAAAAAACCCTTAAATCTTCTATCGCAGTATAAAATCGCTGCATGCCCAGTTTTTCAAAAGTAAGAAGAGGCGCTTTTAATACTTTATCGAATATTCTTTTTTCATTTTCATACAAAATATAAAACGAAAACTTATTAAGTCTTTTTTGAAAAATTATATTCAGCAAATAGGTATAAATAATAAGAGCTACAAATACTAATCCAGTGTAATCAGTTATAAACTCTTTTCCCTGTGAAAGCGATTTGTTGATTATATAAACAATTACAAAGCTTAGAAGGGTATTTGGAATTGCATACAGAACAAGGTGAAAAATATTTTTAATCGAAATTTTAAACATGGTGTACAGATAAAATTAAATTTGTATTCAGGTTAAAAAAATAGTGTTATTGTTTCAAAAAAATGGCAGGTTGTCACATTGCTTTTTTTTCTTACTCCCACAAAAAAGGAAGTTTTTTTAGCTGGTTTTATACCACTTTTAAATTACTGATTGAGACAAAAATAATATTACTATCTATTTAATAATTACGGGCTTTTTATGTAAAAATTACGGATTTCTTCTAAACAGCACGATTTCTGCTTCTATTATAAAAACCATATACGAACAATTAAAATCAGAACATTAAAAGCAAAAACCAGTTACAAAAGATAGCTCTTGCAACTGGTTTATACCTATATTCAACTATATACAATTTCTATTTTTTAAAAATGTACAAGCTTTTTAATTTAACTAAATCTTATCTTCCTTTTTTGGATTATAATATACCATCCTATTTAATTTATCAACATAATAATCTGAACTTCAGCTATCAGAGTGATTGTGTTTTTGAAGAAACGGCTGTGAATACTGCATTATAATATTCACTAATTTATCAACATGCTGGTATATAAAAAAATGATCTCCTGAAAGTACTTCTGATGTAAAATCATTTTTGGTGTAATGTTTCCAATTTTCTATCTCAACAGATGTCTTTTCTTTATCTCCCATAATCGCATGAATTGGACTATTGATCTTTATTTCTTTTTCATAATGTCTCTGCTTCTCCAATATTTCAAAATCTGACCTGAGAATTGGGCTAAAAAAATCAAATAACTCTTTGTTCTCCAACACTTGTTCTGAGATTCCGTTCAATTTTCGAAGTTCATTTTTAAAATCTACATCAGAAAGCAAATACCTGTCAACCACTATCTCATTACCATTATCGTCTTTTTCTACGATACAAGGTCCCGCATTACCTGTTACAATTATCTGAAACGGAGGATCATTATCCTCTTCCATTTTATGTGTAACAGAAAGTCCTAAGGTTGCCCCCATACTATGACCGTATATAATATAAGGCTTACTGTTTCTAAGCTTCTTTATTTGAGCAACATAGTCAGCTATAGCACCTGCTTTATTTGATACAAAATCACTGTTCAGTCTTTTTCCTCGACCTGGAAGTTCTAAAGAATGAATATCAATTCCTGAATTTCGAAGTTCTATTTTTAAAAACTCAAATGAGTAAAAACCTCCTCCTGCAAAAGGCAGCAAAAATAACTGCATAAAATTTATTTTTAATTAATTATATATTTGTTTCGATAATTATCGAGCTAAGTACTTCTTTATAAAACATTTGATAATAGAAATATCAAAAATTGGTATACTTATAAGGTTAAACATAATTATTTCGTCATGTTTGAATTTAGTCAGCACGTTTTCAGTTTCTTATATCATACCAAGAAGTTTATTCTATTTTCTTGGAATTTTTAAAATATCTGCTTTTTCTAAAAGATCATAATTATTATACTCTTTAATTAAAAAAATAGCCTTATGTTAATCTTTGAAGATTACTTGATTATTTAACTTATTGTTTTGGACACAAAAAAGTATTAAAACAGTAAGTCTTTAAGCTTTTTCTTTTATTCTAAAGTAGCATGCCAATGGATGTAATAGATAGAAATAATTCTTTTTAATAAATTTATACATCAAAAATATTAGTAGAATGAATTAATTTATTACGGAGTTTTTGTATAAAATTTACGGAGTTTTTAAATCAATAATGTTCAAAATAGTTCTTCTTAGCATTCGCACTGAAGATTAATAATTAAATAATTCCCAACAAAATTTTAGAAAAAATACTAATTTAAAGAATAGTGTCTTTAAGTATTAATAGTTTTTTGTCTAAAAATAAAATTTATTCAGTTTACATTCTAAACATATAAATATCATCAAATATAACTTCAATTATCGTTCCCAAACCTTTTGCAGATTTAATATTAAAATTACCTTTTAAATGATTTACTCTCTCATTTATATTTTGCAATCCAATTCCTGTATTATTTTTTTTAGCATCAAAGCCATCTCCATCATCAGCAATAATAAGTTTTAATTGATTATCAATAATGATCAATTCTATAGAGCAATTTGCTGCATTTGAATATTTTATTACATTAAAACTTGCTTCTTGAATTATGCGATATATATTAATCTTAAAAATATTCTGAATACTTGTCCAATCAAAAATTCCTTTACTTATATACTCAAAATGAGTATTGCTTAATGTACTTTGGCTCTCAATTAAATTTAACAATAATAAATCAAAATCATTATTGTCTAAAAAATAATCCTTTGTTAAGTCATGGGATATAGTCCTTATCTCATTTTCTATATTTTGTAATTCAGAGATATATTCTTTTCTTTTTTCAATTATTTGCTCGTCTATTTTAGAATTAAAAAAACCTAAATTCATCCTCACAGCATATATTTTATTCATTACACCATCATGTAATTCTTTTGATATTCTGGATTTTTCACTATCCTTTGCTCTGCTAATTTTTTCATTTTGTTCCATTAATAAAAAATATATCTCTTCATTAGCCTTTTGCTGATTGATCAAAAACTGAAGCTCTTTGTTTTTATATTTTAAATATCTTAAAACAAATATCACAACTAATAATAGAATTAATCCAAATGAAATAATCAAAATATAAAAGTTTTTTTTAGTCAAAATTTTATTCTCGTTCTCAATTCTTGAAGTTTCATATTCAATTCTTGCATATTTCTGATGGGCATTTTTTTGGACAATGTTAATGCTATCGCTCAAACTAATGTACTCATTTGCATAACACAAGCTGTTTTTTTTATCTATACCTGATAGCAATTTTAATGATATTAAAACTTCATTACTATTTTTAATTTGAATAGCCAGCTGATTCGCTTGTTTAAGAATTCTAATTGCACTGAACGTATCTTTTTGCGTTAAGAAATATTCTCCAATATGAATTTTTTTATATAAAATATCTGATTCGTCACCACTATTTTTTAAAATTTCTAATGACTTTGAAAACATTGCATAAACATTATCATACTCTTTGTTTTTCATCTTAGAGTAAGCAAGATTACTTAGAACATTGGCATATAATCTAGGCCATTTTTTTTCTAAGTCTTTAGAAAGCAAACCTTGTAATTTTACGATGGAATTTGAATATTCTCCTTTTAAATCATAAAGGTTACAAATATTAATTATTGAAGCTACATTATAATTATTTACTTCATCTTTATCAATATTATCAAGTTTCATTTTTTCTAAATTATTTAAAGCCATCTGGTGATACCATAATGCCTTATCATAATTCACCAATTTCTCAAGACAATTCCCCATTAAGGCATTACAAGAATAAAGTAATCGCTGATCTTTAGAATCTTTTAAGAATTTTAATGCTTTAGAAATTTCAACTTCACATTCTATATAATTTCCATCATAAAATAAAACGCAGGCTTTATTAAATAACATCTTTGCCGTATTATCGTAATCTGATAATTTATAATAAACTTTCTCTGCCTGTAAATAATAAAAATAGGCACTGTCTTTTTTTACATTTCCATAACTATCTCCAATATAGTAAAGTGCCTTCGCAATTCCTTCTTTGTCATCAACCTCATTTGATAACCTGAAAACCTCTAAACTAGCATTTAAAGATTTTTTCAAATTATTATTATAATAATATTCTGTAGATAATTTAAAATATAAATTTCTAATGACAGAATCATTTTTTTGAATCTTCAATAAATCAAATATAGAATCTAAATACTTTTCCTTTTTTTCCCCCTCTAAATTCTTATCCTCAATTGAAATAATTGTTTTAATGTTAGAATTATTGAACTTAGCTTTCTTGCATGAAAAAATCATCATCACAAGAAGTAAAAATATTATTTTAAAACGTGTCGTCAAAAGTTGTAGTATTATTTTACAATTTCAAATATAGCGTTTTGAAATAAAAAGACTATAAAATTTAAAAATAAATGAAATAGTCTTTTTTAAAATAATAAAAATCAAATCAATCTGTTCTAATTGGCCTTACGATAACTGGATCTCCTTCTGCCCCATAAGTTATCTCAGGATCAATATTTATATTAATAGTGTCTTTGAGCTTAGTATTAACATCATTTAGAATTTCTATTTTTAAATTATTACTGGTAGATTTAGTCTCTAGCGAGTCATCATCTACAGAGCATGAGGAGAAACAAAAGGAAAAAAATACACATGCGGCAATATAAAATCTTGTTTTCATATAGTTAATTAGTTTAATATCATTTATACAAAAAAAAGACTACAATTTATATTGACATTACGGTATATCCGTAAAATTTAATTTACATTAAAAAATTTAAAAAGAAAATTAAGCAGACAGAAAGTTTTATTTTAACAAGAAATAATCTTAATTTATAGAATTTTAGCATAAAACTAAAATATAAAAAAACATTTTAATTAAAAAAATATAGTAAAAAACCTATAAAAATAAATTTTAATCTAAATTAATGTTAAAATTAACAACAAACCTTACATTTTTACGGCATCCCGTAAGAGACATATATAATTATTAACTAATATTGAGAGAAATTTAAATTATAATTTATGAGCTATAATATTTTGATTGTAGATGATCATCCTATGACAGTTGATGGATATATAAATCTCCTAACTAATATCAATTATAATGACAAGAGACCTAATTTTTTAAAAAGCTATAATTGTGAAGATGCTCATTACAAAATAAGTCGACAATTAAAACAAAACCTAAAAATTGATCTTGCTCTCTTAGATATCAATCTTCCGCCTTACAAAGAATTAAACATCGAGAGCGGTACTGATCTTGCTATGCTTCTTAGAAGAAAAAACCCAACTTGTAAAATAATTTTACTTACAATGCATAGCGAGCCATTGACAGTAGATAAAATTATTAAAGAAATAAATCCTGAAGGCTTTATTGCTAAAAGTGATATTAATTTTGAACTATTTCCCGTAATATGCAAAAAAATTATGGATGATGAAATATACCGCAGCCCAACAATAATACAATCTCAAAGAGATTTATTTAAAAAGAATATCAATTGGGATAATCATGACAATAAAATATTAACATTAATATGTCAGGGTGTCAAAACTGTTAACCTTCCAAACTATATACCTCTATCTATGAGCGCAATAGAAAAGAGAAAAGCAAACATAAAAGGGCAACTATTAATGGGAAAAGGCAGCGATAGAGATTTAATTGGAAAGGCAAAAAAACTTGGTCTATTGTAATTACTCTAAAATTACAATAAATTCAGGGCATCTGCCGTACGCACTGCTTCAATAGAATTATTTACATTAAGTTTTTCCAGAATATTCTGTCTGTGCCTGTTTACTGTATTAATACTAATATTTAGCTGACTTGCGATTTCTTTACTGATTTCGCCTTTGCTGATTAGTACTAAAATTTCTTTTTCACGAGAGGTCAATAAATTAATACAGTTTACATAAGTGTCTACATACAAATTTTCTCCCGTTTTGGTATTAACAATTCTTCCGTCGATACCTCTTACACTACCGGATTTTTCAAACGAATAATTGTACAGGCAAACCGCCAGCCACAAACCTCCTTCTGAACTGTTTTTTACATAAAAACTTCGGTGCAGTATATGCTGATATTCTTTTTTACTATTTAGCGTCCTTATTTTGCATTTGGTACTGTAATTCAATCTTTCTTCGGGTTCCAGTACTTTTAAGAAATTAAAAAATTCAAGTTCCAGAAGATGTCTTTCAAAAAGATCTTCGGGATGAATGCGTTTATAAATATCTTCTTCCCAAATAGAATCTATTGTAAGGTAACCTGAAATATCCATTTCGAAAAAACTGCCAAAATTACCCGTAAAAATATAACTCTTGTTGGCCGCAAGATCAGATAATACAGCTACCGAATGATCAATTTTTACATATTCTTTCATCATATTAATTACATCCTTCAACGCTGCTTCACGTTTATCCGGACTATCGACAGATTCAAAAGAAAAGTGATCTTCTAACTTGGTGATGGGATTCATAACACTAATTCATTTATTTTCTAGTAGTATTGAATTACCATAGAGGTGGATAAAAATAGAAAAAAAATGTGGTTTTCTAAAAAATGGTTATAAATAACTATTGCTGTAAAAATAATGAATCATCTACTTTGTAAATTATTAATAAAATTCAAATTACTACATCATGAAGAGAATTCACTTAGTTCTTATCTTTTTACTTGTTGCAGCCGTAAAAGTAAACGCTCAAAAATTAAATTCAATGAACTGGCTTAATGAACCAGCTGAGTGGGAAATAAAAGATAACAAACTTACTATGCAGGTTACACCACAATCTGATTACTGGAACAAAAGCCATTACGGATTTACAGTATATGACGGTCCTTTTCTATATACTGAAAGAAGCGGTGAGTTTGAAGCTGTTGTAAAAATGAGCGGAGTGTATAAAACAAGATTCGATCAGGTTTGCCTGATGCTCAGAATAGATGAAAATAATTATATTAAAACCGGTGTAGAATACGTAGACGACGTATATAATATAAGTACGGTACACACTATCGATAAAAGTTCATGGAGTGTTATGGGACTTAAAGAAAAACCAAAAAATGTCTGGATGAAAGCGGTACGCCGACTCGATGCTGTAGAAATTTTTTATTCTATAGATGGCGTAAATTATACAATGACTAATACCGTATATTTTCCGGAACATAAAACCGTGCAGGTTGGTATGATGGCGGCAAGCCCGGATGGAAAAGGTTTTACAGCTACTTTTGAAGATTTTAAAATCACACATCTTGCAGATCAAAGACGTTTAGAATGGTTAAAAAACAATCAGTAAGGGATTTAGTGTAACTTTTTTTAGCAAAACAAGTCTCTTCTATTGTCATATTTAATAGAAGCATTAAACCAGCACTAAATAAATTCTGATTATGAAAACAAAATTTTTATTGTACTTATTATTGTTGATACTTGCTGCTTATCAGAAGGTTTTTTGCCAACAAAAAGTACACATGAACTTAATTCATGAAGTTATAAAGATAAAAACCGATAGCATTTTTAATAAATTAGTTGACATCAGGAGGGAATCGTAAATGCATAAAAATAGCACCAATGAAGAGCAAACAATTGATGTATCGTTTTATAATAAAGACATATACATTAAAAAAAAAGATAAAAATGATGAGGGATAAAGAGAATTTTCTGGATGTTTTAATAAAAAGTAACGGACATCATAATATTCTAGATCTTGGTGCGCAAATTGGACTTGATGAAAACGCGACAATGGAAATAGTGACGCAACTTCTTGCTGAATTTAAAATAGAATATATCGTAAACGGAATATGCGACTACAGTTTAATGAGAAGTCAAAACCGAAAAAATAGAACAACCAAGAGTTAGAATTATTTGTGATAATGCTTTAAATCCTTCAATGGTGAAAGAACCAGATGTTAATTCAATAACAAATACAAATTATAATATAACACTTACGCAAGCTAATAATCTAACTTTGAGCTCAATACTTAAAAACTCAAGTCATGAAAAATTCAAATAGTTTCAACAGTGAAAGCCTTAAAAAATGTCCATATGAAAGTCAGGTTTACACGACAAATAATATTGATTTAATATATGTAAAGTCGTACAAGGGAGATTGGGGACATTGGGATGACAAGATCGAAAGTGCTCATCTGGATAACAGCTGTCATGATCAGACTATGAATGAAAGTATAACAGATACAGGTGCAGAAAATATCTAACAGTCAGTAAAGATTGCCAAACATAAAAAAACTCCATTATAAATGGAGTTTTTTTATGTTCAGAAAATTTAGCTGCACACTAAATCATGTTCTAATTCCTTTTCTGTCTTTGAAGTTTCTAAGTTTCTAAGATTTCGCATAACTCCCCATTTCAGACAAGTTGCGCCCCAGGAAAAACCGGCTCCAAAAGTGGTAATCAATATATTTTGACCTTCTTTGAAATCAGCTGCAAAATCCCATAAACATAACGGAATCGTAGCTGAAGTTGTATTACCGTATCTGTCTATATTTACTTTTACTTTTTCAGCTGCAATATTCAGGCTCTCGCTCACTGCATTTATAATCCTTAAATTAGCCTGATGCGGCACAACCCAGTCAATATCATCTACAGTTAATTCGTTATTGGCAAGAACATCTCTTGAAACATTACTCATCGATTCAACGGCTCTTTTAAATACAAATGCACCTTCCTGATTCACAAAATGTTTTTTGTCTATTATTGTCTCCATCGTTGCCGGAAGCTTAGAACCTCCCGCCGGTACTAAAAGTGCTGATGTTCCGCTGCCGTCAGTTCTCAGGATACTTTTCATCATTCCGTATTCTGATTCTGTTTTCTCTAAAAGTACGGCTCCTGCCCCGTCTCCAAAAAGAATACAGGTATTACGATCTTCATAATCTACGATTGAACTCATTTTATCAGCTCCAACCACAACAACTTTTTCATAACGTCCGCTTTCTATCATCGTTGTAGCCATTTCCAGTGCGTACAAAAAGCCACTGCATGCGGCATTAAGATCAAAACCAAATGCATTTGTAAATCCGCTTTTCTCGCAAACTTTACTTGCAGTTGGTGTTAAAAGATGGTCTGGCGTAGCTGTTGCCAATACTAAACCATCAATTTCTGAACGATCTATATCATAAGTTTCGAATAAATTTTCGATTGCTGCACAAGCAAGATCAGATGTTCCCTGATTTTCATCCTTAGCTAATCTTCTTTCTTTTATTCCGGTTCTTTTTACTATCCACTCTCCTGTAGTTTCAACCATTCTTGAAATCATCTCATTACTAAGTATAGAACTTGGTACAAAGCCACCTATAGCTGTAATTGTTGCCTTCATTTATTTTTGTTTTTGTTATTTTGATTTTCTTTTTTCTGTTTTTTCTGTAGTAAAAAAAGATACTACAAAATAACGTCAGAAATTTGTAAAAGACAACAATGATGCCATTAAACCCGCCATGATTATGGTTGTCTTGAATATATACGCCAGAATTCTAAATACCCTATTTTTAATGCGTTAATAATAAGATATCAGCATTATTAGTGTTAATTTACTTCTTATCTCATTACTTATAACGCCTGATTTTGCTATTATAAAAACATTAACGCTTTAAAATTTGCATTCTTTTTTTTCATTCAATACTAATTTCACGTATTATACTATGATTTATGATTTTTTCACACTCTTTAACTAAATTTTTTAACCCAGCATAATTAAGTTTTTATTTCGACGAAATTTCTTAATTAATGGTTTTCATTTTATCAAAAAATACGATTCTAAATTTTAATTAAACTATCTGCATTCTTCTTCCTGGTTTTGCAAAATATTTTTTTTAACCATTATTATATTTATGCAAAAAGCCGCTTTTATATAAAAGCGGCTTTTGTATTTAAAATTCTAAGTATTATTTCTTAAAAAGAACTTCTAGTATTTTAGAATAAATTTCAGTGTTTTGGTACACACCTGTAAAATTATCAGCACCTGGTCCATAAGCAAAAACAGGAACCGGAACTGCCGTATGATCGTTTGTACTAAAACTTCCGTGTACATATCCTTTTTCTATACTTCCGTCAATTAACGAAAGCCCACCTGTTTCGTGATCAGCCGTTACGATCAAAAGTGTTTCCGGGTTCTTGTCTACAAATTCCATTGCCTGACCAACTAATTTGTCAAAATCAAGCATTTCCCGAACCACATATTCTACATTGTTTTGATGTCCGCCATAATCGATTTGTGCCCCTTCGGCCATTATAAAAAACGGATTTTTTGTTTTAGCAAAAGTCGAAGTTGCTTTTGCCAGGGATTTGGTTAAAAAATCTCCTCTTCCGTTTTTCATCGAAACTACCGAAGCATCGTCTAAAACAATAAATCTATTATTTTTAATGGTATCCAGACTGCTAAATTTATCCGAGAAAGTATATCCTTTTTCTCTTAATTCTTTAGAAAGATCCTTACCATCTTTTCTCAATGTAAATTCTTTTGTTCCTCCACCAATCAAAATATCCGACGGATTACTTAAGAAATCATTTGCTATAAGCTCGCTGTAACTTCTTTCTGGCTGATGCGCATAAAAACATGCCGGCGTGGCATCTGTAATATTTCCGGCAGAAATGATTGCCGTTTTATAATTTTTCTTCGCTAATTGCTGTGTGATTAATTCTAAAGGCTTTCCGTTTTCATCTACACTTATAAAACGATTATTGGTTTTATGTCCTGTTGCCATTGCTGTTGCTCCCGCAGCCGAATCGGTAATATAACTGTCTGAAGATTTGGTAATAGAAAATCCTTGTATTGGAATATTAAACAAACTCAACTGCCCTTTATTAGCCGTGTAGCCGGAATAAATTTGCGTTAATCCCATTCCGTCGCCAATTAAAAGAATGACATTTTTAGGTTTCTTTTTGGCGAAAGCCGAAGCGTTTTTAGGAATATATGCCTGGTGAAATTCGGTATTTTGATAAAATGTAGATTTAATAGTATTGATAAAATGTGTTAATTCCGGAACATTATCCGTACCAATAAAATCAACTTTTAAGTTCATCAAAGTCATCCAGGTATTTACATTATCCTGCGTTGCCCAAAATCGTACTTTTTTGTTCTGATCGTGTACTTTTTTAATGATTGTTTGTACTTTCTCAGCATCGGCTTGTGTCATTACGCCTTTCCCATTCCAGATGGTGATTTCTTTTAAATCCTCGCTAATCATTTCGACGCGTGATAATTGTTCCGGAGTATAATTTTCGTTTAATCTTCCGTCAAAATAAATAAAATCAGGATAGTCTTTCCAATTGGTTGGCGAAGGTCTGTTTCCTGAAATGACCACTTTTATATTTCTATTCGAAATTAAATCGGGATATGTTTTTAATTGTTGTGCAATTAATTTTAAAGTCGGATCAGCCTCTGTTTTGATATCGATCATTAAAATCAAAGGTTTATTACTAGGGTAAGCTTTTCCTCCTAAAGATTTTAATTTATTTGAAAGCGGATCCAGATATTGGCTTTTAAGCGTATTCTGAGGTGTAATTTCTTTAGAAGTATGCGCCACAAAAAGTTCATTATTTACGATAAAAACATCGGCTTCAATAACACCGGTTTCATTAGAATAAGCTTCGTAAAAAGGGAGTTTGCTGGCATAATCATTATGCGAATGAATGTTCGACGAACTATATTCCTGTGCTTGTGCAAGCATGAAAAATTGGAGGCAAAAAAGGGTGATTATTTTTTTCATTGGAAAAATTGGGGTTATTGTTTTTATATTATTGAAGCTCAAGCGGAGCGATATATATGTCACCCCAATGGGGCTTTTTTTCCATCTAAAATTGAATTGCTATAGATATATCGTCCCGCTGGGACTTGTTTATTTGCAACTCGATCTTTTTCGATCGAAATAACAATTATTAAAGCTCCAGCGGAGCGTAATATTTATAGCAATTATTGATTTACCCACACATAAAGCTCCAGAGGAGCGTAATATTTATAGCAATCATAGATTCCCACACATAAAGCTCCAGAGGAGCGATATATATGTCACCCCGATGGGGCTTTTTTTCCATCTAAAATTGAATTGCTATAGATATATCGTCCCGCTGTGACTTGTTTTATTTGTAACCCAACAGAAATCATTTTTAATCGAAATGAAAATATTGTGGTTATTTCTTTCATATTATTAAAGCTAGCGGAGCACCACATTTATAGCAATTATAGGTTCTCTCACATTAAAGCTCCAGAAGAGCGTAATATTTATAGCAATTAGAGATTCCTCCACATAAAGCTCCAGAGGAGCGATATATATGTCACCCCGATGGGGCTTTTTTTCCATCTAAAATTGAATTTGCTATAGATATATCGTCCCTCTGGGACTTGTTTATTTACAACTCAATCTTTTTCGATCTAAATGACAATGAATTTGCTATAAATATATCGTCCCGCTGGGACTTACTTTGACTACTCTTTCAAATTGTTTACCAACGAATAAAAATCATTTTAATCTTATTAATCTGTGGCTATAAAATTTAAACACAAACCAGCCTTTTACTCAAAAAAGACTGGCCTATTTTTATATAAAATTCATTTGTTTTTTTCTTACAACTGCAAGCTCCGACAAGCTTGCAGCGTAGAAAAAACTAAACAAACAACTGAAAATACAAGTTACCAACCTTTATTTTGCGTAAGTGCTCCTTTGCTCACTGCTATTTCGTCTGGTGGTATTGGCCAAACGTTGTGAACTGCAGGATTAAAATTACGTGCAGGATAAATTACGGTTCCGTTATAATGGTGTAAAGGTTTTGCGTAGGTTGCCTGAGCATCGCCCCAACGTACTAAATCAAAATGACGGTCTGTCCATTCTCCGGCAAGTTCACAACGTCTTTCTCTTTTTAAATCGGTTAATGTTGCTCCGGCAAGGTTTGCTAAACCTGCACGACTGCGAATCATATTAATTTCGGTATCTGCATTCAGGCCTTTCATTAATTTAGCTTCTGCGAGCATCAAAATCACATCGGCATAACGCAAAAGCGGTACATTTAAAGCTGTCGAAGGTTTATCTCCATTCGCATTTACATAACGAATATCGATTCCGCCAGAAGTTGTTTTTGGGTAACCAAACGGTTCCATATATTTATTGAACTGATATCCCGTTCTGTTACTGGAACTTACCAAATGATTTCCTTCATTAAAAGTCACTAATTCACCAAAATACATGAACTTATCTCCTTTTTGTAAAATTGTAGCGCTACGTCTTTTATCTGCCGGATCATATGTATCAAACAATTCTTTTGTAGGATAAAAATTTCCCCAACCGTTGTAAACTCCCCAACCTTTATCCTCTAGACAAACCCCTGGAAAAATAGAACCCAAAGAGGTATTGTCTGCACTCGATGTTACAGACCAGATATATTCTGATGACCAGTTGTTTTTAATCTTAAATACATCTTCAAAATTGTCCAGTAACTTATGTTTTCCACTGCTTACAATCATATTGGCATACTTAATCGCATTATCCCAATCTTTTGCATACAGGTATGTACGAACTAAATATCCCCAGGCAGCTGTTTTATGTGCACGTCCGTAATTGTCAGGTGTAAGTTCATTAAAATACGGCAATAAATCTGCTGCTTTTGCTAAATCTGCTGCGATATAGGCATAATTTTCGGCTACGTTTTTAGCTCTTGGTACATACACATTTGTTGGATCTTCACGATCCTGAATCGGGATTCCGGCGCGATCATCACCATAATGATATGCTAATTCCAGATGCATTACCGCATGATTGAAGTAAGCTTCGCCCAACATCATATTTTTTGTTTTTTCGTCTAGAGAAATCTTCGGGATATTGCGAATAACATCATTACAGCGTTTCATTACTTCGTAGTGCAATCTCCAGATATCTTTAGTATCAGACTCTGCTCCGTCTACAATAAAATTCTTGATACGTTCTGCGTTTTGTCTTGGTTTTGTTCCAATATCATCACTCGCATTATTCAGCCAGAAAAAACCACGGCCATACATGTTATCATCAGAAT
The DNA here is from genome assembly GCF_001975985.1 of [Flexibacter] sp. ATCC 35103. GTDB lineage: Bacteria > Bacteroidota > Bacteroidia > Flavobacteriales > Flavobacteriaceae > Flavobacterium. Next base: position 47,925 of record NZ_MTQF01000013.1, read on the forward strand.
ATAAAGCATAAATAGCGTTTACTCCTGCTTTTGCATCAGCGGGTGTTTTCCAGAAATTCCCACTTGAAGGCGCTCCTTGCGGAACCAGATCCAATTCACTTTCGCAAGCTGCTGTACCAAACAAAAGCACAAAACTCAATAGTAAAAGACTTAAATTTTTCATTTTATTTGTTTTATATTTTTTAAAAAGTTGCATTTACACCCGTCATATAAATGCGGGAAAGAGGATATTTGCCTAAGTCCATTCCAAAGTTGTTCAACCCCACTTCAGGATCCATTCCTGAATAATTTGTGATGGTGAAAAGGTTTTGGGCCGAGATAAAAAATCTAAGTTTTGCTTTTCCGTTCAGCCATTGGTCTTTTACTGTATATCCTATAGAAAGGTTTCTTAATCTTACGAAAGAAGCATCTTCGATATAAAAATCAGAAATTCGCCCGAAGTTATTGTTGTTATCTGTTGATGAAAGTACCGGAATACTAGTATTAGTATTCGTTGGCGACCACGCATTTTTAGACTCTGCCAATAAATTATATCCTGGAAACGAACCGTTTAAACCAGTATGTTTTACCGCATTAAACACACTATTTCCTGCCGCTCCGCTAAAAAAGATATTCATATCAAAACCTTTGTACCTAAAGTTCGTGTTTAAACTAAAAGTAGTTTTAGGAAAAGGGCTTCCAAGCACGACTCTGTCGCTGTTATTGATTACACCATCTCCGTTTACATCTTTAAATTTAATATCTCCGGCAACCGCATTTGGCTGATATACTTCTCCTTTTGAATTTACATACGCTTTTGCTTCGGCATTACTTTGAAATAATCCGTCTGTAGAATATCCGTAAAAAGCACCAACCGGACTGCCAACCTGATAAATATTAGCCAAAGGCAAACTACGAACTCGGCTTAAATTCAAAGGTTCAAGAGAGGTTAAATCGTCTTTGATCGAAACAATTTTATTGCTTAAAAAGGCAGCGTTTGCCGTTACATCAAATTTAAATTCTCCACGAGTTTTTTGATACATCAAACTGGCTTCGATTCCTTTATTTTCAACATCTCCGGAATTTACAATTCTGCCCAGCGGAGTTCCTGAAACACCCGGAAGCTGATCGCGAACCAGCATGTCTTTGTTTGTTTTTACATAAGCATCTACAGATCCTGATAAGGCATTATTGAATAAGCTAAAATCTAATCCCAAGTTGGTTTGCTCAGAGCTTTCCCATCTTAAATTAGGATTTGACAATTCACTTTCAGAATATCCGTAATTAATTACCGGACTTGAACCAATTAAAGCCTGAGTCTGATTTAAGGGAACACTAAATTGGTAAGGTCCAAGATTACCTAAATTTCCTATTTGTCCCCAGCTTGCGCGTAATTTTAAGTTGTTTACAACAGGATTTATACTTTGCATGAAGCCTTCTTCAGAAATTAACCAACCTGCCGAAACAGACGGATATACTTTCCAGCGGTTTGCTGATGTAAGTTTTGAAGTTCCGTCACGACGAACAATTCCTGAGATTAAATATTTTTGATTAAAGTCGTAATTTAATCTCCCTACATACGAAGAAATAATTTCTTCAGATAAACCTGCTCCTAATTGCTGAACCAATTTTGCATTTAATAAATAACGCTGTGATGCATCTTCATTATCAAAACCTGTTCCTTGTACCGTATAAAAATCTTTCTTGATTTGTTGGTACGTGTATCCTGCAAGAGCTTTAAAATTGTGTTTACCTAATGATTTTTCATATGATACGGTTTGCTCGCTTAATAAGTCAGTAGTAGTTGAAGTAGATTGTGTTAATCTATTGAAATCAAATATTTTACCCGGTTCTGTAATCTTAGTTGCAAACTCCGTCGAGTTGTTCTGGATTCTGGTGTATCCCCAGTTTGATTTTAATTTTAAACCCTGAATAATTTCCCATTCAGCATACGGATTGATCAAAATTGTCGAGATAGGATTTCTGTTGTCTAATCTCTTCAAATATGCTACCGGATTAATTACGTCTCCATAAGAACCGATGTATTTTTCAGGAACTCCACCAAAATGCCCTGAACCGTCTTCTTTGTAAATTGTAGCATTTGGCGGATAAAAAATTGCTGCTAAAATCGCTCCCGTATACGCATTTGAAGTATTGGCAGATTGTCCGTCTGTTAGGGAATATGACATGTTTTCTCCTAACGTGAAATTTGGTGCCAGTTTAAAAGAAGAGTTTGCTCTTGCAGTATATCGGCTTCCGAAAGTATTTAATAAGATACCTTCATTTTTTCTATAACTTCCGGATAAAAAGAAATTAGATTTCTCTGTTTTTCCGTTTACAGAAATAGATAAATCCTGAATTTGTCCTGTCTGGAAAATTTCATCCATCCAGTTTGTTTTTGTTGTTCTTGCAGTTGGTTCAAATGCGGTATCAAAGGCAGGAATTCTTGGCATACCTGCATTATCTCTTGCAGTGTTCATTGCATCAGCATATTCTGCAGCATTTAAAACATCCAGTGTTTTAGCCACACTTTGTACTCCGCCCTGATAATTTACATTGATATTTATACGGTCAGAAATTCCTTTTTTAGACGTGATTAGTATTACACCTCCAGAAGCTCTTGCGCCATAAATTGCTGCAGAAGCCGCATCTTTAAGCACACTGATTGAGGCAATATCATTTGGGTTTAATGTATTTAAAGATCCACTGTAGATAATTCCGTCTAATACAATCAAAGGCGTTTCGGCATTCAAAGAACCAATACCACGAATATTAATCGTTGGCTCAGCCGTAGGATCTCCACCACTGCTAATTACCGTAACACCCGCCACAGTCCCTTGCAATAATTCGGCTGCACTATTGTAGGTTCTGCTTGAAGATTCTTTCATAGAAACAGTTCCTACAGCACCTAAAACTTCGTTCTTTTTTACAGAACCATATCCCATCACTACCACTTCCTGCAGTTGTTTCATATCTGCCAATAACTTAACGCTTATGTTTTTATCTGAACTGGTTACTTTTACTTCTTGCGTAACATAACCTACGTACGAAAAAACAAGTACCGCGTTAGACGAGTTGATTTCCATCTTGAAAGTTCCGTCAAAATCTGTTGTTGCTGTGGCATCAGAATCTTTGTCTTTAATTCCTACTCCCGGCAAAGGCATTCCGTCGTCTCCACCAAAAACAGTTCCTGAAAGGCTTATTTTTCCTTGTCCGGAATCAGCCACTTTTTGATTTTTTTTGATGACAATATTGTTGCTTAGAATTTCATATTTAAGAAAAAAATTGCTGCATATTTTATCCAATGCTTGTTCTAAGGTAACGTTGTTTAGTTTTAAACTAATTTTCTGATTCGTATTTACCTGATTCGTCTCGTACATAAAATGCACGTCAGCCTGTTTCTCAATTTTCTGAAAAACATTTTTTATACTTTCATTGTCTACTTTTAAGGTTACTCGCTTGCCAATGTTAACACTTGCTGCGTTCATTGTGAAGCCGATAAAAAATAAAGCTGCAAACAAAAGTGCTTTCGTTAATACCATTTTTTTAATGCTCTGACAGTTTATAACATACCGCATTTGTTTTTGATTCATGTTTTTGGAGTTTTAATTTGTGTTTGGATTATTACTTGGTTTCTACGTAGATGATTGATTAACTTAATTTTAAACACTTATGATTGCGTAATTTTTTAACACATAGGGACATAGCTTTTCTTTGTTGATAAAAGGCGTTTCACTCGTTTAAATTCACATAGCTTTGTAGAATTTGAGTTTCAATTTTCAAATAAATTCTTCTTCTCTGAGTTTTTTTTGCTCGCAGATCACGCAGATCGAGCAGATTTTATTTCATATAAACACTTTGTCAGACCTAACAGGTTTTAAAAACCTGTTAGGTCTCTTATTGTATGATATAAGTTCCCGACTCGATTTTATAATTGGCATTGATAATATTGCATACTAAAGCTACGACCTGATTTACAGGCAGTTCTTTAAAATAAGCGCTGATTTTTAAATTGTTAAGATTCTTGTTTTCGATCTGGATCGCTACATTATAATTGCGATTTATGGTGGCGATAACTTCCGGTAAAGGAGCATCTTCAAAAACAATTATATTTTTTCGCCATAGCGAAATAGAATTCACAGGAACATCTGTAAAAGCTTGAATTTTATTATTTTGTGATTTAAAAACTACTTTTTGCCCCGGCGTTACATACACATTTTCTTCTGTGGCAGTAGATTTTACATTTACTCTTCCAGTTAAAACCGAAACTTCCTGTGTGGCGTGATCCGGATATGCCTGAACATTAAAACTAGTTCCTAAAACTTTCGTATCCATTTTATCGGTATGAATAATAAAAGGATGTTCTTTGTCTTTTGCTACATCAAAAAAAGCTTCACCTGTCAGGTATACTTCTCTTGTACCTCCTTTAAATTGAATTGGATATTTTAGAAGACTTCCTGCATTTAACCAGATTTGGGTTCCGTCACTCAAGGTTATTTTAGCATGCTCGCCTAGTTTTGTTGTATATTCTTTAGAAATTGTCTGTACTGATGAAAAATAAAAGAAACACGATAATCCCATTAAAAAAACTAAAGAAGCTGCCATAGCCCAATTTTTATAAGGAAGAAAAATAACGTGGTTTGTTTTTTTAATTTTTCTGATTTCTTGTTTTAATTTCGAACGGTCTGATTGTATAATTGCATTAGGATCTAAAATTTGTTCCGGATGATCGTACCAGTTATTCCATAATTCTTCTCCTTTTTCAGAAGGCTTTCCTTCTAAAAAAAGCTGTATATCTTGATGTAATTTTTCAGGCATTATAATTTGTTTATCTCTTTAATAGTATGTCTTGGAAATCTTATTTTCAGGTAGGCAGATAAGGTTACGCTTTTGTTAAGAAAAAACGCTCCTCCATAATTTTTGAAAACAGTATCAGTTGAATTCACCTAAATAGTTTCGCATAAATTTGAGCGCGTAAGCAATATGATACTTTACGGTTTCGTGCGAGACATTAAGTTCTTCGGCAATTTCTTTGTTCGAATATTGTTTGATACGGCTCAGGATAAAAACTTCTTTTGATTTTTTAGGGAGTAATAAAGTCGCTTTATCTACTGCTTGCTGCAGTTCCTGATAATAAATAGAATCTTCGGTTGTATTGCTGTTGTTATAATCATTATTACTGCGGTCCGAAACCTCTTTGATATACTGATCTGTAATGGTGTGTGATTTTATATAATCTAAGGTCACATAACGTACTGAAGTATAGATGTAAGCCGAGAATTTCTTTTGAATCACTAAAGTCTTTCGGCGTTCCCAGATTGTGGTAAAAACTTCCTGGACAATTTCTTCTGAAACGGGAACAGATTTCATTCGCATATAAACAAAGCGAACTAAGAGATCCCGATATCTAAAATACAATTCATCAAACGCTTTATCCTTTCCTTGTCTCAATAATTCAACAAGCTGTTCATCAGTAAATCCTTTATACATAATAGGTCACTTTTGCATTTAGCGAACAAATGGTATTTGCTAAAACACCGTTATTACTTCTTTTTTTGCGATGTATTCTTAATTTTAAAAATGACATATACTACATTGTTTTGTTTTATAATATGTCTCCAAAATTAGAAATGAGGGTAGGTCGATAAGGTTACGTTTACATTAATAAAAAGGTCATTTTATAAAACATTATATTAACATTTCGTCTCGCAAATGTTATCACGTGCATATAAAATTTTGATTACAAGTGTTCTGAAATAAAACGTCTTAGATTGTAATTTTGAAATAAATGACAAAAGAAGTATAACAACGTAAGCTGAATTTGATATTAGCTTCGTAGAAAAAATTAAATCTCCAGCCCCATGTACGATAATCTGTTACTTCTAAAAGACATTGTGGACAATGCACCCTTGCCAATAGCTGTATATGTAGGACATGAACTGCAAGTAGAACTAGCTAATCCGGCCATGATAAAAACTTGGGGAAAAGGCGATCAGGTAATAGGAAAAAAATATCTGGATATTGTTCCTGAAATTGAAAGTCAGCAAATTTTTGATCAGGCAATGAATGTTCTGAATACCGGAATACCTTTTCATGCAAATGATAAAAGGGTCGATTTGGTAATTGATGGCGTCATGAAACCGCATTATTTTAATTATTGTTTTATCCCTCTTTATAATACGCAGGGAAATATATACGGCGTAATGAATACCGGTACAGAAGTTACGGATCTTCATTTGGCCAAACAAGATATGGAAAGTGCTGAAGAAAGACTAAGAATCGCAATTGAAGCCTGTGGTATGGGAACATATGAGATAGATCTGGCTACAAAAAAAATAAAAACTTCGGGTAATTTTAATACAATATGGTCTATTGATAATGAAATCCCTAATGACGAACTGATAAAAAAATTACATCCTGATGATCAGCTATTGCGTGAAGAAGCACATCTAAATGCTCTGGAAACAGGTAAAATGTCGTATGAAGCACGAATAGTAAATGAGGACCAGTCTATTAAGTGGGTTAAAGTTAATGGTAAAATAATCAATGACGAAAATGGAAAACCCAATACAATTATTGGGATTATTCAGGATATTCATGAACAAAGAAGATTTGAGGAAGAATTAAAAAAACAAGTCACAGAGAATATTGAAGAGTTAAGGCGATCGAATGATGATCTTCTTCATTTTGCCAATGTGGTGAGTCATGACCTGAAAGAACCTGTTAGAAAAATTAAAATTTTTAATAGTCTTTTAAGGAACGAGAGCAGAATTCACTTTGATGAAAATTCAAAAAAATACCTCAATAAAGTAGATCAGTCTGCTCAACGAATGCAGACTATTATAGAAGGAATCCTTGCCTATTCTACCCTTAATAAATCAACGCAGCCAATTGAAAAAATCAATCTGGATGAAATTGTCGAAAATATCAAAACAGATCTGGAACTTATCATAAAAGAAAAAGATGCTATTTTAATCACGAGTGAACTTCCTGAAATAGAAGGCGCTACTATTCTTATTCATCAGCTTTTTTATAATTTGATCCATAATGCATTAAAATTTTCAAAAGCAGATCAGCCTCCAAGAGTTACGATATCTTTTAGTCTCATTAAAAATAATGGTATCGATTATGCTAAAATAATTGTAAAAGACAACGGAATTGGTGTAGACCCAATTTTTGCCGACAGAATATTTAATGCTTTCGAAAGATTACATTCTAAAGACCAATACGAAGGAAATGGCCTTGGACTTGCTCTTTGCAGAAAAATAGCCAAAAGACATAATGGCATTATTTCCTGTGTTAGTGAGATCGATAATGGTGCTGAGTTTATACTAACATTACCACTAAAACAGTTAGCAGAAACGATTTAGAAAAAATATATTTTGTTTACCAAAATAGAAAAAGGCATTCGTTATCATCACGAATGCCTTTTTTTAATTGATGTTTTGATGTATAAATAAATTACACAAAACATTTTTATTATTATTCTTTCAGAGAATTCATATCAATTACAAAACGGTAACGAACATCACTTTTCAGCATTCTTTCGTATGCTTCATTGATTTCCTGCATTTTGATAATTTCAATTTCCGAAACGATATTGTGTTCTCCACAAAAATCAAGCATTTCCTGTGTTTCAGCAATTCCGCCAATTACAGAACCTGCTACTGTTTTTCTTCCCATAATCATAGGTACAGTATTTAAAATTGGTTCTAAACCACCTAAATATCCCACTAAAACCAAGGTACCGTTAATGTTTAATGTAGCCACATACGGGTTTACATCGTGTACATAAGGAACTGTATCTATAATCAGGTCAAATTTACCGCTTACAGATTTCATTTGAGTATCGTCTGTAGAGATAATTACAGCATCTGCACCTAATTCTAAAGCGTCTTTTTCTTTATCCGGTGTTCTTGAAAACAAAGTAACATGCGCTCCAAGACCTTTAGCCAATTTTATGGCCATATGTCCTAATCCGCCTAAACCAACTACGGCAACTTTACTGTCTTTACCCACATTCCAGTGTCTTAATGGCGACCAGGTTGTAATTCCTGCACATAATAACGGAGCCACTGCTGCCAGATTTAGGTTTGCAGGAATTTTTAATACAAAATGTTCATCTACTACTACTTTTTCAGAATATCCGCCAAAAGTATGTCCGCCAAGATTTTTGTCTTTCCCATTGTAAGTTCCTGTAAATCCATTTAAGCAATATTGCTCAAGATCTTGTTTACAGCTTTCGCAAGTGTGGCAGGAATCTACCATACATCCTACTCCTGCTAAATCACCCACTTTTAGTTTGGTAACATCGCTTCCTACTTTAGTTACTCTACCTACAATTTCGTGACCCGGAACGGCAGGATATTGTGATCCTCCCCAATCGTTTCTTGCCGTATGCAAATCTGAATGGCACACACCACAATATAAAATTTCGATCTCTATATCTTTTGCCAGTACATCTCTGCGGGCAATGGTCATTTGTTCTAAAGATGCATCAGGCGCTGTTGTACCAAATGCTTTTGTGTTTGTACTCATATGTATAAATTTAATTATTATAAAGCTGTAAATTTAAAACTACTTTGATCCTGAAAAATAACAGAAAAGAAACATTTACTTAAGAAATTCAAACAATTCGAATAGTATCATTTTTATTTTGATGCTGAATTTCCCTTATAAATAGGCGGTTTTGCTTTTTATTTGCCTACGGCTTTTTGTAAATGAGCAGGATAACGATCTCCTTGTATTGTGGTTTGTGCAAAAGCATCATCAATTTTTTTAATATCATCTGTTGAAAGATTTATAGATGCTCCGCTAATATTTTCTGTTAATCGGTGAGATTTTGTTGTACCTGGAATTGGTGCAATCCAAGGTTTTTGTGCTAATAGCCAGCCTAGGGCAATTTGTGCTGGAGTTGCTTCTTTTTGAGATGCGATTGCTGCTAGTAAATCTACCAGTTTTTGATTTGCTTTTCTGTTCTCTTCACTAAAACGAGGCAAATTATTTCTGAAATCAGTACTTTCGAAACTAGTATTCTCAGTTATTGCACCGGTTAAAAATCCTCTTCCTAACGGGCTAAAAGGTACAAAACCAATTCCTAATTCTTCAAGTGCCGGTAAAATTTCTAACTCAGGTTCTCTCCACCAAATCGAGTATTCGCTTTGCAAAGCGGTTACGGGCTGAACTGCATGCGCTTTTTTGATTGAGGAAACACTGGCTTCAGAAAGTCCGAAGTATTTTACTTTTCCTTCCTGAATAAGATCTTTAATCGTTCCCGCAACATCTTCCATTGGTACATCCGGATCAACCCTGTGCTGGTAGAATAAATCGATAACATCTGTGTTTAGCCTTCTTAAAGATTCTTCGGCAACTGCTCTGATATTTTCCGGACGGCTGTCTAATCCTTTTGTAGCATCTCCATCTTTAAAACCAAATTTGGTTGCAATTACCACTTCTTTCCTAAACGTTTTTAATGCTTCGCCTACCAACTGCTCATTAGCAATTCCGTATGCTTCGGCAGTATCAAAAAAGGTAATGCCTTGTTCATACGCTTCCCTGATTATTTTTATAGCTTGCTGTTTGTCTAATAAAGGACCGTAAGCATAACTTAATCCCATGCAGCCCAAACCCAGGGCAGAAACTTCTAAACCTTGTGTTCCTAATATTCTTGTTTTCATATGTATTATTTTTTGACTAATTTGTATTTCCTTTTGTCCATACAAAGTTCCTGTAATATCAAAAGCTTTCTTTTATACAGATTACTGTTATTATTACCATTTTTACTGATTTGAACAATCAGGCTAAAATGCTAATAATCTGAATACTATATTTGCACTATAAATTTAAAGAATACAAAATGGATCCTATTATAAAACTTGAAAAAATTGCTCAATACAATCAATTAAAGGGTATTGAGACCCAAAATCCATTAATAAGTGTATTTGATAATGCAAATACTAAAACATTACCCAATCATGCGCGTATGCATTTTAGTTTTTATGCTATATTTTTAAAAGCAGGCAATTGTGGTGAATTAAAATACGGACGCAATAATTATGACTATGATGATGGTACAATGGTGTTTGTTGCGCCGGGACAAGTTCTTGAAGTCAATAATCCGGATGATTATCAACCAACCGGACTTGTACTTTTATTTCATCCCGATCTTATAAAAGGTACTACACTGGCAAAAAATATAAACCAATATTCTTTTTTTTCTTACGATTCGCATGAAGCACTTCATTTATCTTTAAAAGAACAGCAAATTATAAAAGATTTATTTAGTAAATTAGAGTATGAATTAAGCCAGTCTATCGATAAACACAGCAAAAGTATCATTACCAATACTATTGAACTCTTGCTAAATTATTGTGTACGATTTTACGACAGGCAATTTATAACCCGTGAAAATATCAATACTGATATTTTATCAAAGTTTGAAAATGTATTAAACGATTATTTTCTATCCGAAAATGCCCAAAATACAGGTTTGCCTTCTGTGAGTTATTTTGCAGATCTTTTACATTTATCTCCTAATTATTTTGGTGATTTGATTAAAAAAGAAACCGGTAAATCTGCTCAGGAACATATTCAGTTAAAATTAATTAACTTAGCCAAAGAACGAATTTTTGATACTGATAAATCGATAAGTCAAATAGCCTTTGAACTGGGTTTTAAGTATCCGCAGCATTTTAATCGAATGTTTAAAAAGAATACCGGTTACACGCCTATCGAATACAGAAGCTTAAATTAAAACAACAGAAACCAAACCATAAACCACAAGAATGCTTGATAACTTTCCTTTTTACCTGGGTATATTAATTGTTATTTTATTGCTGATTATGTTAGCAAATAAAATAAAAGTTGCTTATCCTATATTACTTGTACTGGCCGGATTGGCAATTAGTTTTATTCCCGGAGTCCCTATTATAAATATCGAACCTGAACTGATCTTTTTTATTTTCCTGCCTCCGTTATTGTATGAAGCCGCATGGACAGTTTCCTGGAAAGAAATGTGGCGCTGGCGCAGGATCATCACCAGTTTTGCTTTTATCGTTGTTTTTGTTTCGGCATTGTCTGTAGCATTAGTGGCCAATTATATTATTCCGGGGTTTTCGCTGGCATTAGGTTTTGTTTTAGGCGGTATCGTTTCGCCACCGGATGCCGTAAGTGCGGGCGCAATTCTTAAATTTGTCAAAGTACCTAAAACTATTTCGTCCATATTAGAAGGTGAAAGCTTACTGAATGATGCCTCTTCGTTAATCATTTTTAGATTTGCCATGATTGCCGTGGCGACAGAACAGTTTATATTTTATAAAGCGGCGGCCAGTTTTAGCTGGATGATTATTGGCGGTGTGGCAATTGGTTTATTAATAGGCTGGCTTTTTATGAAAGCACATAAATATTTGCCTACAGATGCTAATGTCGATATCGTTTTATCATTGCTTACGCCATATATTATTTACCTCGCTGCTGAAGAAGTTCATAGTTCAGGTGTATTGGCAGTGGTTTGCGGCGGATTGCTTTTATCCAATAACAGACATCGTTTCCTGAGCAGTAAATCTCGTTTGCAGGGTATAAATGTTTGGGAAAGTTTTTGCTTTATATTAAATGGGTTTGTCTTTATGCTCATAGGTTTAGATTTACCACAAATTACAAAAGGTCTCGAAGTCGAAGCCGTAAGTATGTCAGCAGCAATTGGGTATGGAGTTCTTATTACGGCAGTTTTAATAATCAGCAGGATATTATCTACTTATGGCGCTGTAGTTGTTACCTTGATTGCACGCAATTTTATAACGGTTGCTGACAGAAGAAACCCGGGTTTAAAAACTCCTTTTATATTGGGCTGGACCGGAATGAGAGGCGTTGTTTCATTGGCAGCTGCTTTATCAATACCTGTATATCTAAATAATGGCAATGGTTTCCCGCAACGAAACCTAATCTTGTTCATCACGTTTATCGTTATTCTTTTAACACTCGTAATTCAGGGATTAACGCTGCCTTATTTTATCCGGAAAATTAAACTTAAAGATGTTTACGATGATGCTTTACCTCGTGATGAAGCTTATAAAGCCTTACGAAAAGAATTAGCAGAATATGCTTTAGAGTATCTAAAAACAAATTATAACGATCATGTTGCCACTAATATTTCATTACAGCAATTAATCCTGAAGTGGGAACAGCTGAGTAATGAAATCGATAATGAATCTATAAGTAAAGATTTAAAACATATTTATGTTGATTTGCTAAACCAGCAAAGGCAATGGCTGATTAATAAAAACAGAACAGATCAGACTCTGGATGAATCTATTATCAGGCGCCAAATGCATTATCTGGATATTGAAGAAGAAAAGTTACGCTATATCTAAATTGACTTTACTACACAGTTAATTTGCCTGTATTACTATTTAAAAAAAGTGAACTTAAGCCCTTGTCATTTAATAAATTAAAACAAAGCAAATTACCTAAAAAGTGTTATAGTATCTGCCAGATTCTCTCTGTTGATGAATTCAGTAATAAATTCATGAACTTCATTTTTAGTCTCAAGCGGAGTTTCAAAAGAATTGATATGATATTCATCGTCCTGGTCCAGAATATGGATAATTTCTGTGTATCCTTTAGAAATTAAAGTGCCCTTTAATTTAATGATATTCAACTGTTGTTGACCATCTAATTCCTTGCGGACTTTTAGTTTTATAGCTTTTTCCATATTGAATGTTTTTAAATTAATTTTATAGGAATTATTCTCAAATATAAAAATTAATCAGTTTCAAATAGTGTTAAAATTTAAAATACAATACACTACTTATCAACACATTACAAAGACAATTGTCAGTTTTATTTTATTTTAAATATTTAATAAATTTCATATTCATTTAAGTTAAAAAACTATCAAATTATATCATTTCGTCCCAAAATTACGTCCATTTACTCGCTTTAAAGAAGCATTCACCTATTATCAGGCTATTATGACAAAAACAGGTGTTTCTACGTGAAAAAGGTTCCTAATAAATTTCTAACTTCAAACCTGTTAAGAAAGTAGTTTTTTTCTTAATTGTCAATGAAACTTTTAAGCTTTAAGATTACATATAGTTATGAACATTTCTTATTTCATTGTTTGTGTTATAAGAATAAAAATGGAGAAAAAATCATGAAAATAGGAATTATAGGAGTTGGAAATATAACATTGGAGTTAGCCAACAGATCAGCACAATCCGGACATGAAGTATTAATAAGTAATCCGCGTGGTACAAGTACTATAAAAGATTTGGTGCAAAATATGGGAACCAATGTAAAACTGGTTCATACATGCGAAGCCGCAACAGCCGAAATTATAATAGTATTTCTTCCTCGTGAAAATCTTGAAGTTTCTATACATGATTTACCGGATATGACGGGAAAAATAATCCTGCATACAAACAATCCTATCTTTAATGTAAATACGATTTCGTCAACTACTTCAGACCAATCATCATGCTCTCTTTTAGCTTCATTATTGCCTACTTCTCATGTTGTAAAAGTATTTAATCCTTTAGAGCCTATAGTAATGAATCATAACAGGACTAAAATATTCTTTACAGGAGAAGATCAAAAAGCAAAGAATAACGTAAAAGCTTTTCTGTACACTTTAAATTTGTCGGGAATTGATCTTTCAGAATTAAATACGTAGCGTGGTTTGAAATATATGACGCTCCTATGGAGCTTGAATACTTATGAAACCTTGAAATATTTGCTATAAATATTACGCTCCTATGGAGCTGGAAAATAATAATTTCCTGCGAAATATAAAATGATATAAAATGAAACTTACATATATAAAAAACCCTTTACCAGATAGTAAAGGGGTTTCTTTTTATTATTCAAAGAAAGTTATCCTGATTAATTTTTGATAAACTTCTGCGTGTATTTCGCTTTATCAGTCACGATATTAATAATGTACATTCCTTTTATAAAATTACTTACATTAATTTGGTTATTCGCAACTGTTGCCTGTATTGTTTTTCCTGTAACATCATAAACAAATACTTGCAGTACTTCATCTTCCGTTTGGATATTTAGAATTTCTGAAACCGGATTAGGATAAATTGCCAGGTTTAATTTCTTAAATTCTCCGGTTCCTAAAGTAGTATTCACATTTACCGCAACGGATTTTTCAACTACTTTACCATTAGAATTAAAACTTATTACGACAGTAGCACTACCTTGGTTTTTTGGAGTCAGGATCAATTCGTCATTCGTATTTATGACTGCCGAAACAACATCGTTATCACTATTTGACTTTACCGTTTTTACAATAGCAACAGATAAATTATCTGTATCAGAAACAACCGTTTTTAAGTCGATTACTGTTGGCGTATTTACTGAAACCTGCGATGGTAATGCTGTACTTACAACAGGCGCAATATTATCAGGGAAAACCGTAACGGCCGGAAACCAGTAATAATCATCTAAAACCTTCGTATTGATTAAAGTTCCAGAAGTATTATAAGTATGAATCCAGTTTTTTTGGTAATGTGCTCCGTATCCGCTTTCTGTAGTATTTAGAATTAAATTGTCAGATACAGGATCGACACGTAATGCTGCTCCGTAAGGAATTTGCTTGTACGTACCTGTTTGCCCCGGAATTGCTGCAAAATTTTCATTGAAGGTTTTTGTCGCAACATCAAATCTCACAATTTGTGTTCCTGAATTAAAACTATTAATCGAGTTAATCCAGTACAAAGCATTTTGCTGAGTGCTATAAGTAAAGGTTCCTGCATTCCAGGCTCCCCATGCCCCAATATATTTAGTTGTAGGAATTGCGTATGTTGTTGTTGCAAAAGTAGCGGCATCAACATTGACTATTTTTTGATCCTGGATTGCCCAGATACTTCCGTCTTTTGCCTGAACAATGGAGTGAAATGCACCTGCAATAGTTTTAATTACAGTATTTGTATTAGGATCAATTACTAAAACTCCGGTATTTTGTTTTACTGCAAATACATATTGAGAAGTACGGATCATATTCCCAATTTGTCCCGCGTATTGACTTCCGCCACCAGTTGCAGGTATCAGAGATCCTACTTGCATATTAGCAATATCAAAAGTAAAAATTCCGTTTGAAGCACCAATGTAGCCCAGGTTTTCGTTGACCCCTACAAAAGAACGTCCGTCTCCGCCGCCAATAGTATTAAATCCGGCAATTTTCTGCATGTTTTTTGCATCGGCAACAACCAGTCTTCCACCTGGAGTGTACATACTGTCTCCGCCATCTGCGGCTTGTTTTGAGATAAAGTAAAATTTATCTCCGTAAATTGTTCCGTATTGTGTCGTTGCACCAAAAGCCTGACTGTTATTTACAGTACTATATACTCTATAATTGATACTGCCATCGTTATTAACAAAATTTACAGATCCGTTTGTATGCCCGAACCATTCTTCGTTTACTACAAAAAATCCGTTGGTAAAATCTGTTGCCATCACATATGGTGTAACCGGAGTAAATGTAGATTGAATAGGAAACTCCTCAAATGATGGTCTAAAACTCCAGGCATCCCAGGAACCATTCTCTAAAACACGACTGCTAACTCCCACACTTGAGTAACCAAAATCAGCATTAGCAGGATCTTTCACATTATATGACCAATAGCCATTTGTGTACCATCCTGATTGCCAGTGATCATTTGCATCTATAGCAGTATAATTATCAAAATCATAAACGGTAGTATTTATAATACCATTTACCGGATAATAAGGATACGTTACATTTCCATCTTTATAAAGTCCGTTACTATTTGCACCATTTAGGTCGAAGCCTAATCCTCCAAGAGCAGTCCCAAATTGTGTTCCCTGATAAAGTAAAGAGAAAAAACGGTGATCTGCTTTTAAAATTGCTTTCATCATATCTTCACCCGTTGCGGTACCATCCCATCTAAATCCCCAAACTAAGGCATCAGAATTTTTACCGTCATTCCACTGTATTACAAACGCAGCCTGATTAGAACCTGTACCTACCCAATATTGAATATCAGCAAAAGTAGTTGTATTTGCAACAGCTTTTTTAGTGCTTTTTGCAGTTGTATTTTGTTTAAGATCTGGTCGCGGTATTCCTTGTACGGTTACCTGCGCATTGCCAAGAAAGGCAAAAAACAGCATTATTAGTAAAAAGTAATTTTTCTTCATGTTATAGTTAATTTAAAAATTTATTATTATTTAAGATGTAAGTCATATGCTCCTGCCACTTCTGTAGAAACTTCTCCCAGCCAGCCAGCTTCCTGGTTGATTGCTGTATATATTTTTATGAAATCTATTCCGGGAAGTTTTACATAATTTCCGTTTTTATCTACCGCCCATGAAATATCTATATTCGATGCTTCGTCATTATTTGGGGCATTATCTGCATAACCAAAATCGAATGATTTCCCTACCCAATAATTACCTGTACCACTTTGATCGTAAAAATTATCCTGAATTCTTGTTCCTTTCAAAGTATAAGACGATTCAGCAATCCAGAGTGGGTAATAACTTTGTTCGTGAAACGCATTTTTAGATTTATATCCTGTATTGCCCAGATTATCCTGCCATTTGACATATTCTTTATCCATTTGCCAGAATTCCTCTCCTGCAACGGCTGCTTTGTTAGGATCCGGTTTCATATAAGTAACACTGTAATTTTTCAGGGTTGTGTTTTTAAAATATTCACTTCCTGCAATTTCATACCATTCGTCATCGTCGGGTTTTCCGTTTTTATTTTTGTCGTAAGCCACTACGATAATTCCAGCTTCACAAGATCCTGAACGGGCCTCACTGGCTTCGCTTCCCCAAAATGCGTTTCCTAAAACCTTAAAATCGCGTCCGTTCATATTCGGGATTGTATGATCAAAACCCAATACAACATATCCGCCAAAACCGCCTAAGGAAACCATACTGGTATTTGAACCAACGAGGGCTTTTTTTGCTGCACTGATAAGATTGGCTTCTGTATTTCCGGCTACATACTGTGGAATTTCGTTTGTAAACTGCCCAATTGCCGGACGAAAATCCAATACATTTGCTATGTATTTGCTGTATGTTCCGGCTTCTTTAGTCACATTAATGACAGAAGTATAGGTTTTTACCACTCCATTACTTTCTACTTTTAAAGTCAGTGGATAATTTTTTTGATACGGACTAATAAAATCCAACTGTGCATTTTGCGAAATAACAGAATCATTAACACTCCAGGTTACCTGAAAATTTGTACCTAAATTCGGGACAATATTCAGCACCTTAAATCGGTCAATTGTATAAGATTCCTTAAGTACTTCTACAGGAGGTTCAACTACTAAATCTTCTTCGTTATCAGTTCCGCAGGCAATAAACTGCAGTAGAAAAATGGTTCCAAAGATGATTTTTAAAATCTTAAAAGAATGTCTTTTCGTATTCATAAAATTTATTTTTTGTTCTTTTATTTTTTAGTTATAAATGCCATATGAGCAGGAATATTCCCGGCGGTAGTTTTCCATTTTAATTTACCTTCGGGAGTAAAACAATAGATATAGCCTGTTACCACATAATTCTGGGCATCTGTGATATAAATTTCTTTTGTTTCCGGATTTACCTGAAGTCCATACGGAATCATTATTTGCTTATCTGTTCCGTCTGTAATGACTTTATCGCTGATTATTTTCTTGGTCTTTGTGTCTAAAATTCCGTATGTCACTTTATTGCTGTTTGTGAGGTAACTCCATGATACACTATAGAAATAGAGTAAATCATCGACAAGGCACATTCCGGAAACAGGAATATCGAGCTGTAGTTTTTTCTCGTCTGTTTTGCTGTCAATTACAAAAAGATTAGAAGGTATTGTATAATAATCGCCTCTTGAACTTACATAAATATCACCTCTGCTGTCTATTTGCATACTTGAAAGGTTTATACCAACATCTATTTTTTTTGTTTCGGTAAAAGTTTCAAGATCAACTACAGATACGGTTCTGTCGTAATTAGGAACTCTGTAACCGCCGGAATTTGCTACATAAAGTTTACCATCGTGAACAACCATTTGTTCCGGCTGATATCCTACTGTTACTTTTCGTTTTATTTCTAATGATGTGGTATCGATCTCTGCAACAAAACCAATTTCTGCATTTGGATTAATCGCTACAGGACCAGAATAAGAACTTACATAAGCTTTGTTTTTATAAAAAGCGACATAACGACAATTGGGAATGTCTATTTTTTTGATGCGTTTTGCAGACCATTTATCAATTACTTCTACTTTATTCGAACAATTGATTACGGCATACACTTTATTACCGTATATTTTTATGTCGTTGCCTACATCTCCTAATTCTTTTACAACTTCAGGATTTCGTTCCGAATAAATATCTGTGGTATAGTTTCCTGTTCTGTAATTAAATACATCGATACTGGCGCGGTTCATTCCCATATTGCCTTCATTAAGAAGATAAAAACCTTCTATATTGCCATCGCTTCTTGGCGCAGCAACGCTTTTTTCTGACGATGGAAAAATAGTTTCTTCTTCCCTGCAAGAAACAAAAGCCAGCGCTATAAATAAACTGAGGAATAACTTTGTGGCTGTCTTTTTCATAGCTCAATACTGATTATAAATTTTAGCGTACGTCCCGGCATCGGATAATTGTAAATTACTTCGTACTGCTGATTGAGGACATTGTTGAGTTCTACTGCGCCTTTCATTTTATAATGCTCAAAAGCAAAAGATTTCTGTACCGCAAGATCATGCGTGTACCAAGGCTGTACTTCGTTTACCTTTATATTATTGACGTTACCGTTGTATCGTTTCCCTACGTATATAAAACTGTAGTTAAAATTCCAGGTTTTGTAATCTGCATTCAAAATTCCGGATCCGCTATGCCACGGAGTATACGGAATCTGGTCTCCATAAGAGGATAATTCCAGACCGGCAAATTTGGTGTAATCCCTGTTTTCAGAATAAGTATAAGTAAGATTGGTTGTCAGGTTTACGTTGTCAATATGCATTCCCATATTAAGTACAGTTTCAATTCCTTTTCCTTTAACCTGTCCAATATTGGTCATCATCCATCGAAACAAATTTCCTGTTGGCGCGGCTACAATTTTATCTTTCGTATTGGTATAATATCCATCTACCTGAAAAGATACTTTATCAAAAAAGCTTTTTCCTACCAATATATTATAGGTAAAACCAACGTCGTATTGATTCATATATTCTGGTCTTAAAGTACTTGAGCCAACCATTGTATAGTATAAATCATTAAAAGTGGGCATTCTGAAAATACGTTTTGCAAATGCTCTCACATTAAAATCATATGCTTTAAAAGGGGTATATCCTAAAAATAATGCAGGAGTAAATTCAGTTTTATCCGGTGCTTTTGCGTTGTATCGCACTTCTTCCTGAACGTGTGTTCCTACAACACTACCCAAAGCTTTAAATGCACCTAATCTATAGGAACTTGCGAGAGAAAATAATGCGGTGTAACGTTCCGGAAATGAGAATTGGGTTTGTATGCCTCGTCGTGTTGCATTTAATCTGTTGTATTGAAAATCTGTAGACAGCGAAATATCCCAAGTGGGTAATATACTGTACATATTAACGGCAGAAACATAATATTCCTGCTGGAAATAGCTATCGTCAGATTGTGCGCCTTCGGTAACGATTTCTCCTAATATATTGGTCGTATCCCTGGCTACATAATGGGTATAATCATAGGCATATTTTGCTTTTGCCTGAAACTTATATCTTTTGGTAAAATCTTTAATTAAAGTTCCCTGTGCAAAAAAATTCTTGTCGTATTGTCTGAAACCGTCTGAAAATTTATTTTCTACAATTGCTCCCGGCGCACCTCTCTCCGAATCATAATAATATATTTTGGCATCCCACGAACCATTATTCATTTTTGCGTAAAGACCAGATTCAAATCTTAAGGCTTCAATATCACTGTTCATTCTGGTTGCTGTAGTATCATAAGCTACGGTACCATCGAGATTTTTTCTTTTATATCTGAATTTATATTGTCCGTTAGACTTAATATATTCTGAACTTACACTCAGGCTTACTTTATCACTCAGTTTTTGTTCTAATCGAAACGACGGATCAAAGTAATTGATCGACATGGTTTTGAACCTAACTAATAAATTTGTTTTTTTATCACCTTCAAAAACTGGTCGTTTGGTTCTTAAATAAATGGTAGATGCTGCAGAAAAATCTTTAGCCGATTGAAAAATTTCACTTTTTTGTCCGTTATACATCGTTAGGGATTCCATATCATCAAGAGAATATTTCCCTAAATCCGTAACTCCGTTTTGGGCATTCCCCAATTGTACACCATCATAAAAAACACCTACATGATGCGTACCCATATTACGAACATCAACAGTTTTAAGTCCGCCAAGTCCGCCGTAATCCTTGATTTGGACTCCTGCAAAATACCTCAGGGCATCAGCAACATTATGGCTGGCTAAATTTTCGAGTAGTTTGCCGGAGAGACTCTGTACGGGAATCACTTCCTGATAGGGTTTTCCTTTTAGAATTACTTCTTTTAAAACCCGCAAACTATCATTAGATACTTGTGAGTGAATCACAAATGGGGCAAAAAACAGGAAAATAAATAAGAGTATTTTTTTTGTATTATACATCACTGATTTAATTAAATAAATTCCGCGGATGTATTCAAAAAGCAAAAAGAGAGAATCCCGTTATACAATAACAGGTCAATTCTTGTTGTTCAACTTTATTCCACGAAAGTCTTAAACTATGTGATTGTGGCAGGTCTCCTGACTTGTTCCATCTTTAAAACAACCTTCTCATCCGCCGTGGCGAACAATGGCATGAGTAACGTTTAAAGACTTATATAGAACTTACAGTAGCGGGTCTGTTCAGGATTTACACCTGATTCCCTTTTAACTATTCTTTTCGAATTCTTTCAAAAACAATAGACCAAAATCTGGTGCAAATATATAATTATCTTTAGAAAGAATAAAAGTTATTCTATAATATTATGATTCTTTCAATAAAAAAAGATTTTCACTACATAAAATGCAAAATGACAATACTAGTGTTTTTTAAATAATATAGGTAGAAATATATTTTTCTTATGACGGCTAAATTTGATATATCATATGAAAATTTTAGAATAAACTCTTCTTAATATTATAACTACTTCTTAAATTTAATAGTTAAATTGCTGAGGTATGAAAACAAATCCGGATGTACTTATTATTGGTGGTGGTCTTGCCGGTTTGGCTGGAGCTTTGCACTTATCCCAAGAGGGATTAAAAGTAATGCTGATCGAAAAATCAAGCTATCCCAAACATAAAGTATGCGGCGAATATGTATCAAATGAAATCCTGCCTTATCTAAATTGGCTTAAAGCCGATGTTTCAAAATTAGGTCCCACAACTATTGATAAATTTGAATTTTCGACACGTAACGGAAAAATGGCTTCGGCTAATCTTCCGTTAGGCGGTTTTGGTATCAGCAGATATGAACTGGATAATTTTTTATACCAAAAAGCAATCGAAAATGGCTGCACCATTATTAATGAAACCGTTACCACAGTTTCTTTTGAAAATGATTTGTTCACAATTACAACTCCAAACCAAATTGTAACAGCAAAAATGGTTCTTGGCGCTTATGGCAAACGATCTAATATTGATCAGGTTTTATCGCGTGATTTCTTTATTAAAAAATCATCCTGGTTAGCTGTCAAAGCGCATTATAAAGGTAAATTTCCTGATGATGTTGTGGCGCTGCATAATTTTGAAGGAGGATATTGTGGTATTTCTAAAGTCGAAAATGATATTATAAATATTTGCTATCTGGCAGATTATGCCACTTTTAAGCAATATAAAAACATCGAAGAGTATCAGCAAAATGTATTGTATAAAAACAAGCATCTTAAAAATGTTTTTGAAAATAGTTCCCTTCTTTTTGATAAACCAATCACGATAAGTCAGATCTCTTTTGATAAAAAGCTGCCTGTTGAAAATCATATATTAATGGTTGGCGACACGGCTGGACTTATTCATCCTTTATGCGGCAACGGAATGGCGATGGCAATACACAGCGCTAAAATAGCATCAGAATTAATATTGGATTACTACAATGGAAAAATTACATCGAGGGATGAACTGGAAAAAAAATACAGCCAAAACTGGACAAAACATTTTGGTAAACGCTTGTTCATGGGTAGGATTTTGGCAAAGGTTTTAAGAAACAAAACAATTACGAATGCTTTGATTGCCTTTACAGTTGCAATACCTAAACTTTTGCCCGCAATAATAAAACAAACACATGGTAAACCCATATTGATTAATTCATGAGCATAAATACCAAATACAGAACACAGGAAACGGAGATTATGGATGATTTTTTTCTGGAGGGAAAAGAATTACAGCAAGCTCTTAACAAAATTGCCCATATCAATCAATTATTAGGCGGTAATAAACTCACGCTTCATGGAATAAAAAAATTATTAAAAAAATCTGATACTTCTAAAGTTATCACAATTGCAGATATAGGCTGCGGAAATGGCGATATGCTGCGAATGATAGCCGATTATGGACAAAAGAATAATCTAAATTTTAAACTTATTGGCATTGATGCAAATGCTTTTACAGTTAATTATGCGCGATCATTATCAACGCAATACTCAAATATTGACTATATCTGTATGGATATTTTTAGTGATGCTTTTGACCTGATTCAATATGATATTGTTTTATGTACGCTTACGCTGCATCATTTTTCTGATGAGCAGATATTAAATATAATTACTACCTTTAATAGCAATGCCAGAATTGGAATTGTTATTAATGATTTGCATCGCAGCAAATTAGCTTATCGTCTCTTTGAATTAATTTGTGTTGTTTTTAATTTAAACAGCATGTCGCGTGAAGATGGACTTGTATCGATATTAAGGGGATTTAAGAAAAAAGAACTGGAGGATTTCTCTAAAAAACTAAATTTAAAAAACTATACCATAAACTGGAAATGGGCTTTTCGTTACCAATGGATAATTGCTAAAAAATGAGTGTAAAAATTATAACTGTTGCTAAGCAACTACCCCAATATTCGCGTGAAACTGCAGATATACTTCCTTTTCTGGACGGCTGGCTGCAGGGACAGGATGAACGTTTTATAAAAAAAGTAAAAAAAATATTTGAAGGAGCAGCTGTAGACAAGCGCTACTCTATTATGGATCCCGAAGAGGTTTTTACGGCAACATCTTTTGAAGATAAAAATGATATTTACTGTCGGGAAATGATCATTTTGGGTGAGCAGGTATTAGAAAAAGCACTCAAAAAATCAGGTTGGGATCCTCAAAGCCTTGATTATATTATTACGGTGAGCTGTACCGGAATTATGATTCCGTCATTAGATGCTTACCTCATCAATAAAATGAAGTTAAAACAGGATATCGTTCGCCTTCCAGTGACAGAAATGGGTTGTGCTGCAGGAATATCCGGTATTATATATGCTAAAAATTTCCTGAAAGCAAATCCCGGAAAGCGTGCAGCGGTTATAGCGGTTGAATCTCCTACGGCAACATTTCAGCTGGATGATTTTTCTATGCCTAATATTGTGAGTGCGGCAATTTTTGGTGATGGAGCTGCCTGTGCCCTTCTATCTTCTTATGAAGACGATAAAGGACCTGAAATTCTGGACGAAGAAATGTATCATTTTTATGATGCAGAACATATGATGGGATTTAAATTGACCAATAGCGGTTTGCAAATGGTTCTGGATATTGAAGTTCCGGATACTATTGCTTCTCATTTTGGCGATATCATTCATCCGTTCCTGAAAAAAAATAATCTTGAAATTCAGAATATTGACCATATGATATTTCATCCGGGCGGAAAAAAGATAGTTACAACAGTAGAATCTCTTTTCTCCGGATTAGGTAAAAATATCGATCATACAAAAGAAGTGCTTAAGCAATATGGTAATATGTCTAGCGCAACAGTTTTATATGTTTTAGAACGTATTATGGATGGAAATCCAAAAGCGGGAGAAAAAGGATTAATGCTGAGTTTTGGTCCCGGATTTTCGGCTCAACGTGTTTTACTGCAATGGTAATAGTAACTAATTGAATTTGACTGTGGAATATTGTTATATAAAATTAGACTCAGATTTTACTGATTCGCTAAGCGAAGACGCGGATTTAAACGGATTTAATTCATTTAAAATATTGAAATTTTGTTTACTTTAAATTAAGAAAAAAATCCGTTTTTATCCGCGTTTTTACAAAGTAAATCCGTTTTATCCGCGTACAATTAGACATCAACTTATTAAACGAAAAATAAAGGAAAAGACACTGATTAAAACGGATTTAATTCATTTTGAATTAAGAAAAAAAAACGTTTTTATCCACGTTTTTACGAAGTAAATCCGTTTTATCCGCGTACAATTAGACGTCAACTTATTAAACGAAACAAATTATGACTTTAAAAGATATTACAGCAAAATTACCCTACAGCAAACCTTTTTTGTTTGTAGATGAATTATTACACGCAGATGAAAACAGTGTTACCGGAACCTATACTTTTACAGAAGATCTTGATTTTTATAAAGGCCATTTTAAAGATAATCCTGTAACTCCGGGTGTGATTTTAACGGAGACTATGGCACAGATTGGTATGGTTTGTCTGGGGATTTATTTATTGGGTGATGCTTTTAATAAAGAAACTGTTATTGCGTTTACATCAGCAGATATGCAGTTTTTAAAACCTGTTTATCCAAACGAAAAAGTTACGGTAACTTCACATAAATCCTTTTTCAGGTTTGGAAAACTAAAGTGTGATGTAATTATGAAAAACGAAGCTGGACAAGAAGTCTGTAAAGGCATATTGGCCGGAATGATCACGAACAAACTATGAGCAAGAGAGTTGTAATAACAGGTTTAGGTGTCGCGGCTCCAAACGGAGTTGGAATTGCTGCGTTTACTCATGCGATAAAAAACGGATTATCAGGCATACGACATGATGCACAATTACAGGAATTACAGTTTTCGTGTCAGATTGCAGGTCAGCCACAAATTCCGGATGAACTTAAAAATCAATATTTTACAGAGCTTGAACTCCGTGGCTTTAATAGTACCGGAATTCTTTATGGTGTTATTGCCGGAATCGAAGCCTGGAAAAATGCCGGATTACCCATAGAAAATAACGAAGAACCGGATTGGGACAGCGGAACCATTTTTGGATCCGGAACTTCAGGAATTGATAAATTTCGCGAAAGCATTTACAAAATAGACGAATTACAAACCCGCAGATTGGGCAGTACTGTTGTGGCTCAAACCATGAATAGTGGCGTAAGTGCTTATCTGGGAGGAAAATTAGGACTTGGTAATCAGGTTACCACAAATTCATCTGCCTGTGCAACAGGAACAGAAGCTATCATGATGGCATATGACCGCATACAATCCGGACAGGCAAAAAGAATACTGGCAGGAAGTACCGGTGACAGCGGTCCTTATATATGGGCGGGATTTGATGCATTACGGGTTTGCAGTTCTAAATATAATGAAACGCCTGAGCAAGGCTCCCGACCTATGAGTGCAACTGCAGCAGGTTTTGTACCGGGCAGCGGCGCAGGAGCATTAGTTATAGAAGAACTCGAAAGTGCTCTGAAACGTGGTACGATAATTTATGCCGAAATATTAGGCGGAAATGTAAACTCAGGAGGACAACGCGGTAACGGAAGTATGACGGCTCCTAACAGCACTGCGGTGCAGCAATGTATTAAAAATGCTATCACTAACTCCGGAATTTCAGCTAATGATATCGATGCTATAAATGGTCACCTTACTGCTACTACAAAAGACAGTCTGGAAATCGAAAACTGGACGAAAGCATTAAATCGAAACGGCAAAGATTTTCCTTATATCAATTCCCTAAAAAGCATGACCGGACATTGTCTTAGCGCCGCCGGTAGCATAGAAAGTATAGCAGCCGTTTTGCAATTATATGAAGGTTTTATTTTTGGTAACATAAATTGCGAAGATCTTCATCCTGAAATAACAGAACTTATAGATTCATCAAAAATACCTTTAAAAACTATAAACACCAATCCGGATATAATTGCTAAGGCAAGCTTTGGTTTTGGTGATGTAAATGCATGTATAATATTTAAAAAATTTGACCAATAATATGACTAAAGAAGAACTTATTGCCCAACTAAAAGTAATCATAAAGCCGTATACTACAAATACAGAAGCATATGATAATCTTACTGAAGATACTGATTTTATAAACGATTTAAATATCAACTCTGCAAATCTGGTCGATATTATACTGGATATCGAAGAAGCATTTGATATTGTAATTGATAACACTGATATGGAACGAATGCTTGATGTAAAAACTTCGGTAGAAATTATAGCTGCCAAACTTGCAGCAAAATGATAGGCAACGATGTGATCGATCTTATACAATCACGTCAGGAAAGCAACTGGCAGCGAAAAGGATTTATTGAAAAGCTCTTTACTCCTGCAGAACAATTGATTATTGCCCAAAACTCAAATCCTGAAATTATAGTCTGGCTGCTTTGGAGCATGAAAGAAGCTGCCTATAAAATTTATAACCGGGAAACTAAAATAAGGGAATATATTCCTAAAAAACTGATCTGTACTATCACATCAATAACAAATGATTATAGTACAGGTCAGGTTATCTGTGGTGAGAATATTTATCATACCAAAACAGCTATTACCA
Source organism: [Flexibacter] sp. ATCC 35103 (assembly GCF_001975985.1). Lineage (GTDB taxonomy): Bacteria > Bacteroidota > Bacteroidia > Flavobacteriales > Flavobacteriaceae > Flavobacterium. Next base: position 74,601 of record NZ_MTQF01000013.1, read on the forward strand.
AGGATAGTCTGCATACCATAGCAGTTACTTTTTTAGACGATCTGAATAATGTTATTGAGATTGAAAAAAAAGACATTCTTAAAGACGAAAACGGTATTCCCTATCTGTCTGATTCTTACTTACATAAAACACAAGATGCATCTATTAGTCATCATGGTCGTTTTGAAAAAGTGGTGATTATTAAAAGATTAAAAAAATCTGCTTATTAGAGATAAGAAATATTTTTTTTCACATATTATTTGTCTGCATTCCTCCCACTTTATTTACTTTCAAAGCTAATTATCTTATCAGCTTTCTTCTTTCTTCTTTCTTCTTTCTTCTTTCTTCTACATTCTATTTTCTATTTTCTATTTTCTATTTCCCATTTTTTATAAACCTTCTTTTCTATTGATCACTCGATTTCCAGAGGAATCATTTTGTTTTATTTCTTATTTAAAATTTACGTGACATATAATAGAGTTTTCATGACATAAAATACCTGTTCTGTAACATATTTCTATTTCGTGAATCAATCCACCCATAATTTTAACCTAATTAAAACAAAAAATAAAGTTAAAAAAAATATAAAGTGATCCTAAAAACACGTAAAAACACTTGCTTCTGAGACACTTATATAAACTACTTTAGCATTGTAGAAAAATTCCTTCATGATGTTTTCTTACAACCTATACACAGATAAAACAATTAACTATAATCATTAACCTAATATTATTAAACTATGGAAGAATACATTGGAATCGTAAAGCTATTTGCTGGAAATTTTGCCCCAAGAGGCTGGGCTTTTTGTAACGGTCAACTATTATCTATCGCACAAAACAGTGCCTTATTTGCTATTTTAGGTACTACTTATGGTGGTAACGGGCAAACGACTTTTGCATTGCCTAATCTTCAGGGTTCTACAGCTATTGGATCAGGAAATGGTGGTGGATCAAGCTATGTTCTTGGACAAACTGCAGGTACACCAACTGTTTCTATTTTAACAAGCAATTTACCAGCACACGTTCACGCAGGACCTGGTAAAATATCTGTAAGTGCATCAAATGCAACAGATTCTACACCTGTAGCTGGTGCGTCAATAGCTATACCTGGATCAGTTATATCAAGAGTTTTTACTCCAACATTAGGATATGCAACGGCAACTCCAAGTGTTGATTTAACGAGTAATGTTACAACAGGTGCAACGGGTTCTAATATTCCTATTTCTGTAATGCAGCCTTATGTGGCATTAAGTTACATTATTTGCCTGGAAGGTATTTTTCCGTCAAGAAATTAATAAGGTTTATTACAATTAATCTTTTAGTGTGTAGGTCCATTTTGGTATTTCACTAAAATCATACACGAACTGAATGCCTGAATAATCTTTTATACTGTAAAGAGATACAACACAATACGGGTTTGTAATATAAGACTCTGCGGTTTTTAACTCGATGTTGTCAAATATCTTAAGTTCAGTAAAAATGCAAATATCAGGATGGTTGTCAAAGTTTGCCGGCAGGTCATAAAAGTTACTTTCAATTTTTGAATTGTTAATTACACCGCCAAAAAGTTCTTTGTTTATTGTAAATAATCTATCAACAAATACATTATGAGGATAGGGCTGCATTTGTTTGTGGCCCTTTACCTCTTGTTTAGCATTTTTAAGCGATGGCTCGTAATCAAAAAAAGTATAGGCGAGATCAATTTTTATTTCCTGCGGAATCAAAATTCCATGAGCAGGTAATTGTGAAACAATGTTTCGGGTTATAGCTACTTGTGGTTCACTGGTAAGTGCGTAATGCATGGTCTCGGAAATTGCCAGATCTATAATGAAATTTTCAGGTTTAGTATAAGTGGTAGCATCAGTTTCTATTAATTGTAATTGATATTTATCAAGACCAATAACTGACAAAAGATGGTGTACAGATTCTATTGATTTTGCATTGATATCTAATAAAACAGCATTAATTCTATCTTCATCAAATAAGGAAAGTAAAGGCAGAATTAATGTTGCATAAGGCCCACAGCCAGCATATAGGATATTAACACTTCTTTCAGGAAAATCATTACTGAGTTTAGTTAAAGCCTTGTAAATGCCTTTAATAAAAAAAACAGTACGCAGATAATCATCAACACAATCTGCAGCTCCTGAACTTGACAAAGCGATGCCGCCCTTAATAAGAGTTTCATTGTTTTTTGAATGCTGTGCTGTAGAAATTTTACTGTAGAAACCGGAGAGTTCCTTAGCAGATTTTATATGTTCATCAACAGTATTTGACGCAATGATAGATTGAACAATGATCGCAAGCTCTTTTTTATACATAATATTTCTGCTTTAAATCTAATGATTGAAGTTCGGGATATAACTATAAAATAAATAACAAGAATACAAAATGATAAATCTAATATCAAAACATTATGAAAAAACTTTACTTATTATTAATTTTTCTGTTTTTTGCAACGCAGCATATGACTGCGCAAACAACACTGGAAACATTTGAAACTGCTCCTACTACTGTAGCAAATTTCACAAATGGCACCAAGACATTTAATCTTACCAGCAGTTATGGTACTTTTACAGTATATAACGGAGCAACTCAGGGATATGCTGGTTCAAACCGGTTTATTCAGGTTTCAGACTCACCCGGACCAGAAGCTTTAGGGCAATTTGGTACTATTACTGCAGCTGCAGGAAGTTTTAAAGTCAGTAACTTTTGGATTTACCTAACAGGTGACTCTGCTCAAAATGCAGGAGTTACCAGCAATGGAGCTGCGGGATCTGTTACTTTTAAAGGTAAACTGGCAGGTGTTACACAATTTACTGTTGTAAAAAATACTACAGGCGCTAATATTGGTTATACGTTACCGGGCAATGGTTTTATCTATGCTAATTTTGCTACTGATGGTGCTGGGGATTATACCAACATTATAATCGATCAACTTGAAATTCAATTAAGTGCGAATTACGATTATTTTGCTATTGATAATTTTACATTCGCAAATGGAGCTGTAGCTCCCACTGTTACTACAACAACAGCCACAACTGTTAAATCAGTTTCTGCTGTAATTGGCGGAAATGTAACTGCAGATGGTGGTGATCCCACTATACAAAGAGGTATTGTTTGGGCAACAACACCAAACCCAACTATTTTAAGCAACAAATTTCAAATTGGCACCGGGACTGGATCATTTGCAAATACTGTAACTGGACTAACTCCCGCATCACTTATTTATTACAGAGCCTACGCAACTAATAGTGCTGGTACATCTTATGGTGCTGAACTAACACTTACTACAGGAGCAGCTTTAAGTACTTCATCTACATCGCAAACTAATGTAAGCTGTAATGGAGGATCTAACGGTACAGCAACTGTCAATGCAATTGGTGGTACAACTCCATATACTTATTTATGGTCTAATGGAGCTACAACGGCTACTGCATCCGGACTTGGTGTTGGGCCAATATCAGTAACAGTTACTGATAATGAATTAACACAAATTACGAGAAACTATACCATAGTACAGCCTTCAATTCTTAACGGAACTTCATCTACAACGGCAGTTTCTTGTTTTGGAGGAGCTAATGGTACAGCTACTGTTACGGCTTTCGGAGGTACTCCCGGATATACTTATTTATGGTCTAACGGAGCTACTACAGCTACAGCAACAACACTAGTTGCAGGAACATATAGTGTGACTATTACTGATGCTAATGCTTGTACAAGAACTATAAACAATATTATTGTAGGACAACCTGCTGCTAGCCTTAATGGAACTCCATCTACAACGGCAGTTTCTTGTTTTGGAGGATCTAATGGTACAGCTACTATTGCACCTTCTGGAGGAACACCGGCATATACTTATTTATGGTCTAACGGAGCTACAACGGCTAGTGCAACAGGATTAATTTCAGGAACTTATAGCGTAACTATTACTGATGCTAATGCTTGTTCAAGAACTATAAACAATATTGTTGTAGGACAACCTGCTTCAATTCTTAACGGAACTCCATCTACAACTGCAGTTTCTTGTTTTGGAGGATCTAATGGTACAGCCACTATTGTACCTACAGGAGGTACTCCCGGATATACATATTCATGGTCTCCATCAGGAGGTACTGCAGCAACAGCCACAGGACTTACAGCTGGGACTTACAGTGTAACTATTACAGATGCTAATGCTTGTACAAGAACTATAAACAATATTATTGTAGGACAACCTGCTTCAACTCTTAACGGAACTCCATCTACAACCGCAGTTTCTTGTTTTGGAGGCGCTAATGGTACAGCTACTATTACACCTACTGGAGGAACACCAGGATATACTTATTTATGGTCTAACGGAGCTACAACAGCTAGTGCAACAGGATTAATTTCAGGAACTTATAGCGTAACTATTACTGATGCTAATGCTTGTACAAGAACTGTAAACAATATTATTGTGGGCACACCAACAGTTATCAATGCTAATGCATCGCAAACTAATATAAGCTGTAATGGCGGTGCCAACGGATCTGCAAGTGTTACTCCAACTGGAGGTGCAGGATCTTATACGTATCTTTGGACAAACGGAGCAACAACTGCATCGATATCTGGTCTTTCAGCAGGAAACTATAGCGTAACTATTACAGATGCGAATACGTGTGCAATCACACAAAATTTTACTATAACACAGCCACCAGTTTTAATTGCATCTCAAGGAACAATTAACAATGTGAGCTGCAACGGAGGAGCTAATGGTACTGCAACTGTTGTCGCTACCGGAGGAGCCGGCGGATATACCTATTCCTGGTCACCTTCTGGCGGAACTGCAGCTACGGCAACTGGCCTTTCTCAAGGTACTTATACCGTAACTGTTACAGATGCTAATTTGTGTCAGACATCACAGGCATTTACTATTACACAGCCAACTCTATTGGCCGCAACAACTACTCAAAACAATATATTATGTAATGGAGCTGCAACAGGATCTGCAACTGTTACAGCAACAGGAGGAACTGGTACTTATACGTATTCATGGTCTCCATCTGGAGGAACTGCAGCTACGGCTACAGGACTAACAGCAGGAACTTATACGGTAACTATTACAGATGCTAACACATGCCAGACAACAGCAACTGTTACTATTACACAACCTGCATTAGCATTAGTTGCATCACCGGTATCAATGACAAATATAGGATGTCGTGGAGAAGCAACCGGATCTGCTACAGTTAATGCAACTGGCGGAACTGGTACCTATACGTACTCATGGGCACCATCAGGAGGAACTGCTGCTACGGCTTCAGGACTTGCTGCCGGAACTTATACAGTAACCGTTACAGATGGTAACTTATGTCAGGCATCTCAATCATTTACTATTACACAGCCAGCAGCAATTCTTTCTGCAACTACAGCCTCAACGGGAGTTAGTTGTTTTGGAGGATCAAATGGTACTGCAAGTGTTACTGTATCAGGAGGAACACCCGGATATACGTATGCATGGGCACCTTTAGGAGGTACAACATCAACAGTTACAGGCAGACCTGCAGGAAACTATACGTGTACGATTACAGATGCTAATGGATGTACATTAGTTAAAAATATCACGATTAGCACACCTATTCAATTCTCTGCAACAGTTGCAAAAACAGATGTTTCCTGTAATGGGGGTACTAATGGTGTAGCAACAGTAACAGCAACGGGAGCAACATTTCCTTACACTTATTCATGGTCTCCATCAGGAGGTACGGGAGCTACGGCTTCAGGGTTAGCAGCCGGAAATTATACGGTGACTGTTCAAGATGCAAATACTTGTACCTATACAGTAAATGTTACTATAAATCAACCTGCTCCTTTAGCAGTAACATCTTCTCAAACCAATGTTCTTTGTAATGGTGGAGCAACAGGAACAGCTTCTGTAGTTGCTTCAGGAGGAACACCGGGATATACTTATTTATGGTCACCTGCCGGAGGTACAGCTGCAACAGCAACTGGTTTAACAGCAGGAAGTTATAATTGTATTATTACAGATAACAACGGCTGTGCTTATATGCAAAACTTTATTATTACTCAGCCTCCAATCTTAACTGCGACTACAACTTTAATAAACGCAACATGCTCAACTACAGGTCAGGCATCTGTGGGTCCGGTTGGAGGAACTTCACCATATACTTATTTATGGTCTAATGGTGAAACAACACAAACCGTAACAGGATTATCTGCCGGAAACATTAGTGTTATAATTACAGATGGTAATGGTTGTACACTTACAAAAAACTTTACAGTAACCACAACTAATACTTTAGTGGCTACTACATCTCAGCTTAATGTTTTATGTAATGGTTCTAATACAGGATCTGCTACAGTAGTTCCTTCAGGAGCAGCAGGACCTTTTACTTACTTATGGGCACCTGTTGGAGGTACTGCAGATACAGCAAATAATCTTACTGCGGGGAACTATTCAGTAACTATAACAGCAGGTAATGGTTGTTCAATAGTTAAGAACTTTACTATCACAGAACCGGCTGCTTTAGCGGTTAGTCCATCTCAAACTAATTTAGCTTGTAATGGCGGAACAAACGGATCTGCAACTGTAAACGTAACAGGAGGAACCGGAGCATATACGTATTCATGGTCGCCTTCTGGTGGTACAGCTGCAACTGCAACTGGATTAACTGCTGGAACATATACAGTAACAATTACTGACGCTAATTCATGTCAGGCAGCACAAAGTTTTACTTTAACAGAACCGGATGCTCTTACCGCTATTACTACTTCTACAAGTGTTTCTTGTAATGGAGGAAGTAATGGTAGTGCAACTGTAAATGTAACAGGCGGAACTGGTGTTTACACGTATTCATGGTCTCCTACAGGCGGTACTGCTGCAACTGCAACAGGGTTAACTGCAGGAATGTATACCGTAACGATTACAGATGATAACGGTTGTTCAATAACTGAAACAGTTACCATCACTGAGCCAACAATACTTGATGCAACAATAACACAAACAGATGTAACTTGTGTTGGTGCCGCTGACGGATCTGCAACTGTAAACGCAACTGGCGGAACTGCAGTATATACCTATCAATGGCTGCCATCTGGCGGTACTGATGCAACAGCAACAGGATTGATTGAAGGAAATTATACTGTAACAATTACAGATGCTAACGGATGTAGCGTTATAAAATCAGTAAGTATTTTAACAACTCCTGATGTAACCGCACCAGTTCCTGATGTCTTGAATTTACCGGTTATTAATAGTGACTGTTCTATTTCATCGTCTCAGATTCCTGTGCCTACAGCAACAGACAACTGTGCGGGAATTATAAATGCTACAACATCTGATCCTTTAAATTATACAGCTGTGGGTAGTTATGTAATTACCTGGAGTTATGATGACGGACATGGTAATATTTCAAATCAAAACCAAACGATTAATGTAACAGCTTCTCCTTTAAACCTGGTAATTTTTAGCAATGCTGAATTTACTTATAACGGAGCTGTTCATGCAGCACAAGTTGCTAATCTTCCTGCAGGAGCTAGTGTAGCTTATTCTATTACACCAGCAGCAAGTACTAGTAATGGTGCAATCAATGCAGGAGTTTATACGGTTACAGCAATCATATCTCCGGCAGTAAGTTCACCTAATTGTTCACCAATTACGTTAACTGCACAGCTTACTATTAAAAAAGCGCCACAATTGATCACTTTTGCAGCAATTGCTCCAAAAACTCTTGGTTTACTTAACAACTTCAATTTAGAAGCGGCTGCAAATTCAGGATTACCTATTCGTTATTCTTTTACTTACACTTCTGCCCTTCCTCCTGCTAGTGTTACTGCAGCTGGTTTAGTTAGTTTGTTAAGATCAGGAGAATTACTAATTGTAGCTCATCAGGATGGTAATGATAATTATTTACCGGCAGCAGATGTTTCGCAACTTCTTGTAATCAAAAACAATGATGTTAGTGTTACAGAGATTAAAATTGGAACTAAATCGTATCCAAATCCAGCGAAGGAAATTAAATATGTAATGCAATGTGGTGAGAACAACGTAAATGTTGCGATCACAAATCAAACTAATGCTACTATTACACCTTCGGCTAATTTTACGATCACGCCTCCTAAACCGGGAATTTATACACAAAATGTAGGTGTTACTTCTCAGGACGGAAGCACAACGGCAAATTATACTATAACTGTAGAAAAACCTTTTGGATTCTATGATATCGTAGTTCAAAAATTCAATAATGTATTGCTTGTAAATAACAATCCAAAAACTAATGGCGGTTATGAATTTGTAGCATATCAATGGTTTAAAAATGGTTTATTGGTAGGAACAGGACAGTATTATTCAGCGGGAGAAGATTTGTCTAACACCTTAGATACATCTGCAGACTTTAGTGTTAAAATGACTACTAAGGATGGAAAAGTATTAAGCACTTGCAGTACTAAAATTTCGATTCAAAAACCAGTATCTGCTAAGTTGTATCCTAACCCTATTCAAACAGGAAAAGTGATTACTGTTGAAGCTGACTTCCCTGAAGAAGAATTAGAAAATATGCAAATAAGCTTATATTCTGTTTCTGGTCAATTGGTGAAAACTTTGAAATCTTCTACGGTAAAAACTGAAATTCAGTTACCTGATGCTGAGAGCAATATGTATATTGTAGTTCTGGAAACTGCAAATATCAAGAAAACTCTAAAAGTAATAGTAAATAAATAAAATCTGTCAGTGCTGTTTTCGGACAGCACTGACTTAAAAAAAAATCAAGATGAAAAAATATATACGAAACTATATAGCATCACTACCAATGCTTACTCTGCTTTTAGGATCTTGCCTAAATAGTTACGCTCAGGACAAAAAACAAGAAATCTCAATTTCTGTTGGCGGACCTTCTTCATTTCTAAAGTATAACACACCAGGAGATATCGTGCCGGGAAACGGAATAAATGCAGGAATTCGTTATTCTTATTATTTAAATGAAGGATTGAGTATCGGGATTGGGGTTGAATATCAAACCTATAATTCTGATGTAAAATTTCTGGCTGTTGGCGGACAATATAATACTGTTGATGCCGAAGATGAAGCATTTCAATTTAGATACAGAGCAACAAATTTAAGAGAAGAGCAAAAATTAGGATACGTAAATATTCCAATTGGTATTCAGTTTGAAACTCCGGGAACCTCAAAATTATATCTTGCTGCCGGTGCTAAAATAGGATTTGCTACAAGCGGAAGTTACGAATCAAAAATGGACAATTTGACTACCAGCGGTTATTATCCGCAATATAATGTCGAATTGTTTTCTCCTGCATTTGCCGGTTTTGCAAGCACAAATAATGTAAAAACAAGCAAACAGGATATTGATACTGATGTATCTTATTCAGCAACTTTTGAAACAGGTTTAAAACAAAGCATTGGAGACAGAAGTGCTATTTATATTGGAGTTTATTTAGACTATGGTTTAAATAATATCTATGACAAAAGCAACAACAAACCTCTGGTAGAATATACTCCGGAATTGCCTGTTGTGCTAAAAAACAATAGCGTACTTGACTCTCCGTTCGCAAATGATATCAGATTGGTATCATACGGACTTAAATTAAGATTCGCTTTACGTTAAATTTATATGGTTTTATTCCGTAAGGATGAATTAATTAAGCCGATTTCTTGGGGGAAATCGGCTTTCTCATTTGTATAAAAATGCTAATTTTTTAATGGATTTATTATACGTCTAAATTCTATGTCATCCCGCTATAAATATGACATCCCGCTGGGATTTAAAAATTCTCTGGAAGTCATATTATCAAAGCTGCAGCGGAGCGTAAATATTTGTAGTCAATGAGATGTGTGTATTAATCAATGCTCCAGCGGAGCATAATATTTATAGCCAATGAGATGTATGCGTTCTATCAAAGCTCCAGCGGAGCGACATCTTTACAAATAGTCAATCAAATGTGTGCATTCTACCAAAGCTCCAGCGGAGCGCAATATCTATAGCAAATATTTATAGCAAATGAGATGTGTGCATTCTACCAAAGCTCCAGCGGAGCGCAATATCTATAGCAAATATTTATAGCAAATGAGATGTGTGCGTTCTATCAAAGCTCCAGCGGAGCGCAATATCTATAGCAAATATTTATAGCCAATCAAATGTGTGCGTTATCAAAGCTCCAGCGGAGCGTAATATTTATAGAAAATGAGATGTGTGTGTTCTATCAAAGCTCCGGCGGAGCGACATCTTTATTAAATAGCAAAAAAAGCTGCAAGGTTCACTTGCAGCTTTTCAAATTAACAATTTTGAAAAAAAAATTAATAACAACAGAATACCATTTATTGCATTGAAACAATTACAAATTCACTTCTTCTGTTTAACTGATGTTCTTCTTCTGTACAAGCTACATTATCAGAACAATTATTTTTTAATTGGCTTTCTCCATATCCTTTTCCGGATATTCTATTTGCCGAAATTCCTTCTTTTACCAACCATTCAATTGTTGATTTTGCTCTTTTATTAGAAAGAATCATATTGTATTTTTCAGTCTGTCTGCTATCTGTATGAGAACGAACATCTATTTTTATATTCGGATATTGTTTCATCACGGCTAAAACTTTCTCTAACTCAAAAGCAGCTCTTTCTGTAATAAACGACTTATCTAAATCAAAATAAATAATCGGAATGTTTAATGTTTTAGCCAAATCTGTTCCAACACCAATTTGCTCGATTTGCTTGTCCAGTTTTACATTTAATTCTGCTTTATCATTTGATGGCTGAATTGTAATTGTATTTTCATTGGTTTCATAATCTTTCTTTGCAGCTCTTACAGAATATGTTTGGTTACATTTTACATCGAAATTATAAGTACCATCCTGACCTGAAACTGTTTCTGAAATTTGCTGAAATTTGTCGTCAAGCAACATAACTTTTGCATCGCTTAAAACTTCATTTGTTTTAGAATCTAATACGGTTCCTGATAATTTTTTTTCACAATTCAGTCTTCTTGTTTCTGTGAATTTATAGATATCATCATTCCCTATTCCGCCTTCTTTATTCGATGAGAAAAAACCTTTTCGTGTATTACTGTCGATTATAAAAGCAAAATCATCAAACTTAGTATTTACCGGTTCTCCAATATTCTGCACTTGTTCGAAAGTAGAATCTTCCTTGATTTTCGTTACAAAAATATCCAGACCTCCCAATCCCGGACGACCGTCACTGGCAAAATAAAGTTCATTATCTGCAGCTATAAAAGGGAAAGTTTCTCTTCCTTCGGTATTAATTGCAGTACCAAGATTTTCAGGTTTTCCAAAGGTTCCGTCTGCATTTATAGTAACACTAAATAAGTCAGATTGTCCTAAACTTCCCGGCATGTCAGAGGCAAAATACAACTTCTTTTCGTCTGTGCTTAAAGCGGGATGCGCAATACTGTATTCGTCACTATTAAAAGGCAAGGCAGTAACATTTGTCCATTTATCGTTTAAAAGATCTGCTTTGTACAATTTTAATAACGTAATCCTCTTATTGTCTTTTCCTTTTTTTCCACGAAGAAAATTGTTTCTTGTAAAGTACATTGTCTTTCCGTCTTTTGTAAAAACCGGAGTAGACTCATTGAATTTAGAATTAATTTTTTTCTCAAATCGAATTGGATTTTCTAAACTCCCGTCAGCTTTTAGTTCAGCAGCAAACAAATTCGTGAAAGATTTATTTGTCCATTTGAATGTTTTTTTGACTGCAATTCCGGTATCTCTTGCTGAAGCAAAAACAAGTTTATTATTAAAAACCGTACTTCCGTAATCTGATTGTTTCGAATTAATTCCGGCATCTGTTATTTCGAATCTGCCTGAATTTGATTTAATCTGTTCCAGGTAGTTTTTATTACTTTCAAATAAAACACCTCTTGAATCTGTTTTAACTTTAGCATTAAAAATCTCAAGCATCTTATCAGATTTCGCATAATCCCCAACAGATTTAAGTGCCTGGGAATATCTGTAATAATATTCCGGTTCCTGCTGATCGTTGAACGCAAATAAAGCATCGTACCACTTTGCTGCTTTTGTCAACTCGGCATTAAAATAATAAGCGTTTCCTAATCTCTGAAACATTTTCTCCTCTTTATACCCGCTTTCGGCTACTTTCTCATAAATAGCAATAGCGTCTACATAAGCATATTGATTGTATTCTTTCTCTGCTTTATTTAATACTGTTTTCTGTGCCATTCCGTTGAAAAAAACAGAAGACAAAAAAGCAGTATAAATTAAATTTTTAATTTTCATAATTAGAAAAATCTTGGTGAAGTTATTCGGCCATATTTATTTAAGAATTCAAAACGCAGGAATATTTCGTGCGATCCTGAATTATAATTTACCAGTTTGGTTGTTTCGCGATCATAAGCATAACCAATATATAAACTATCCGTTATCTGAAATCCTGCTAATGCACTTACAGATGCACTCCATCTATAAGCAACACCAATTACGAATTTATCATTGAACATAAAATTCGCAGATGCATCGACTTGTAATGGTGAACCTTCGACCATTTTGGTTAATAAAGCCGGTTTGAATTTTATGGTTTCATAACGATCCAGATCAAATACGTAACCTGCTATAAAATAATAGTTAATACGGTCTTTGTATATGGCAACATCATTGTCGTCGTAACGATTGGTCTGAATAAAATTTGGAACAGATAAACCTACATAAGCCTTATCAGTATGCCAGTAAACTCCGGCTCCAACATTGGGTGTGAATTTATTTTGGAAATCCTGAAATTGCGGATCTCCCTGATTCTCCGGTCTTAATTTAGTTGGATCCAGTTTAAATATATTAGCTGATCCTTTTATACCAAAAGAAAGTTTGGCTGTTGCTGATGTTGGAATCGAATACGAAAAATCAGCTGATAAGTTGTTTTCGTTTGTAGGACCAATTTTATCATTTACTAATGAAACTCCAAGACCAACATTATTTCCAACTGGCGTATTTACAGAAAAACTACTTGTTTCTGGTGCTCCGTCTAACCCAACCCATTGTGTACGATACAATCCAAAAATACTCATAACGCCTCTTGAACCGGCATAAGCAGGATTTATATTAATGGTATTATACATGTATTGTGTAAACTGCGCATCTTGCTGAGCAAAACCTGCAACGGAACAAAACAATAAAACTAAAACTAATTTTTTCATTTATTTTATTTTTAAATAATGGCTTAGCCGTAACTAAGCCATTCTAATTTGTATAGTGTTACTTAGTAAGGTATAAATACCCTGCTTCCTGATGCGGATTAGACTGCATATCTTTATACTTAATGATATAGTAGTAAGTTCCTTCAGGTAATCCGTCTGAGTCTTTGATAGTAACACGACCTTCTGATATACCTCTAAAAGCAATGTCGTTATTATTATAATGATCTCTTTCGAACACTAAAACTCCCCAACGGTTGTAGATCTGTACCGTATTATCCGGGTAGCATTCCAGACCTTGAACATAGAATCTTTCGTTTTTGTCATCTCCGTTTGAAGAAACAGCATTAAAGATTTTGATCACACAACCACTTAATGTTATAACAGTTGGCTTTTCTCCGTCGATATCACTAGAATCTGATTTGTCCATAACAATGATTCCGCTCTTCGTAATTCCTGATGCAGTTGCCTGATTGCTTACACTTCCTGCAATTACATCTGCCTGAGTTAAAGTATAAGTTCCTGTTATCGAAGAATTATCACTTTGACCGGCGCCTAAACTAATTGGGCCTCCGCTCATCACGATTCCAGGTAAAGGATCAGCAACTAATATGTTTTCAAGATCAACATTACCTTTGTTTGTAATCGTGAAATTATAAGTTAAGGTCTCCCCTGCTTCAGCATATCCGTTACCGTTAGTATCATTTAATACAACAGTTTTTACAATTGCAATTGCCGGAACTTCAACAAAAATCTTAACTGTTGCAGTACTGCAATTAGATGAATTTGCTACTTCGCATATTTGATATGTTAATGTATAACTTCCACCTTTTGTGCCCGGAGCTACATCAAGCGTACCATCTGCATTAATGGTAATTCCTGTTGGTAAATTCAGACCTTTTAAAATAACATCTGAAGGTTTTACAGGAACACTATTCAATTTATCATTAGCAAGAACATTGATTACTTCTAATGAACCATTCAATCCGTCAGCCAGCGTTACATCATCATCATTACCAGCCTGAATTCCAAAAGTTGGCATTGCATTACAACCCGATATTGCTGAAGGATAATTTACAACAACTGATTTTGTAGGGTTTAATGTAAACTGCATTGTAACTGCAGGTCTTGTTAATTCAAAACCATCATTTCCTTGTGTCCATTGTCCGTTTACCAATACCCATCCTGGCCAGTCTGTTGGGTTATTATTAGCATCAACAGTTGCTCCCGGCCACAATACGTTACCGCTCAATGCCATATTGCTTTGTGTTGCTACGATGTTGTTAGCACTATCTAACCAATTGATTGTTAATAAATCTGTTGGAGTAAAATTATCTGCTGTTACACTATAAGACACATATGGTGTATTATTAGAACAATAACTATTTGCTGTTACTGTCATAGTAGGCGAAACAACCTTAACCGTAACTGTAGCAGGACTACAATTAGAAGGATTTGCTTTTTCGCAAATTTCGTATGTCAATGAATAATTTCCAGCTGGTGCATTTGGAGCTAACTCCACTGTACCGTCAGGTTTTAAAGTTAAAATTCCTGTTGGATCCGGAGTTGGTATATATAAATTAACATCTGATGGATCTAATGGACTATTATTTAAAGTATCATTATTGAATATGTTTGTAACCGTTACCGTTTTATTAATTCCCACAACTGAGTTTATAGGATCAGAAACTGCAATAAGAACTGTTTTATCAATAACAATTGTTATTACTGCAGGACTTGCATCGATTGCTCCGTTATTATCAGTCGCTGTAAAAGTAAAGGTATCATTACCTGTAAATGCTCCGCTTGGATCATAAGTCAGTATTGCTGCCTCAGCCGGTGTTAAAATCTGATTTACAGTTACCGGAACGCCTGCTAATGCCAGAACTCCGTTTGTTGGTAAGCTTAAAACCGTATAACTTACAATTGTTCCGTCAGTATCTGTGGCTTTTAAAGCATTGATAGGCGTTGCTCCTGCTCTTGAAGGAATACTTGCATTAGTATCATCCTGAGCAACTGGTGCATTATTCCCAACCGGAATTGTGATTGTTACACTTGGTAAAGCTACAGCACCAAGATCGTCTGTTGCTGTAAAAGTAAAAGTATCATTACCTGTAAATGTTCCGCTTGGATCATAAGTAAGTAGTGCTGCCTCAGCCGGTGTTAAAATCTGATTTACAGTTACCGGAACTCCTGCTAATGCCAGAACTCCGTTTGTTGGTAAGCTTAAAACAGTAAAACTTGCAATTGTTCCATCAATATCTGTTGCAGTTAAAGCATTGATTGCCGTCGCTCCCGCTGTTGAAGGAATGATACCATTTGTATCATTATTAGCAATTGGCGCATCATTAACCGAAGTTACCGTAATAAGCTGGTTTGCTGTAGCAGTTCCGCCATTTCCATCACTAATAACATAAGGGAAACTAATGGCTGTAGCCGAATTAAAGTTTGCATCAGGTGTAAAAGTAATTACGCCCGTTGCCGAGATATTTACCGTTCCGTTTGGTACTGTAATAGTTTGAGCCAAGCCTGTTAGAGTTGTTCCGTTAATAGAAGTAATTGTTAAAGTATCTCCATCAACATCCGAATCTAAAGCCAGAGGATTTAACGTTACCGTATTGTCTTCTGCAACTGTATAAACATCATCAACTGCAACCGGGTTATCATTAACCGAAGTTACCGTGATAAGCTGGTTTGCCGTAGCTGTTCCGCCATTTCCATCGCTGATTACATAAGGAAAACTAATCGCAGTAGCCGAGTGAAAGTTCGCAGCCGGAGTGAAAGTAATCATGCCTGTAGCAGATATATTTACTGTTCCGTTTGGTACTGTAATGGTTTGCGCTAAACCTGTTAAAGTTGTTCCGTTAATTGACGTAATTGTTAATGTATCTCCATCAACATCTGAATCTAATGCCAGAGGATTTAGAGTTAAACTTCCGTCTTCTGCAACTGTATAAGTATCATCAACTGCAACCGGATTATCATTAACCGAAGTTACCGTGATAAGTTGGTTTGCCGTAGCTGTTCCACCATTTCCATCACTAATAACATAAGGGAAACTAATGGCTGTTGCCGAATTAAAGTTTGCATCCGGAGTGAAAGTAATCACGCTCGTTGCCGAGATATTCACTGTTCCGTTTGGTACTGTAATGGTTTGTGCAGAACCTGTTAAAGTTGTTCCGTTGATTGAAGTGATTGTCAATGTATCTCCGTCAACATCTGAATCTAAAGCCAGAGGATTTAGCATTAAACTTCCGTCTTCTGCAACTGTGTAAACATCATCAACTGCAACCGGATTATCATTAACCGAAGTAACCGTGATAAGCTGGTTTGCCGTAGCGGTTCCGCCGTTTCCATCACTAATTACATAAGGAAAACTAATGGCTGTTGCTGAATTAAAGTTTGCATCCGGTGTGAAAGTAATCACGCCTGTTGCTGAGATATTTACTGTTCCGTTTGGTACTGTACTTGTTTGAGCTGAACCTGTTAAAGTGATTCCGTTGATTGACGTAATTGTTAAAGTATCGCCGTCAACATCTGAATCTAAAGCCAGAGGATTTAGCGTTACCGTATTGTCTTCTGCAACTGTATAAACATCATCAACTGCAACTGGATTATCGTTAACTGCTGTTACTGTTA
>NZ_MTQF01000014.1:0-17731 GCF_001975985.1 [Flexibacter] sp. ATCC 35103
AAACCCAAAAGGGGTAATGGTAAGCAATAGAAATTTAACCTCGTTTTTTACCAATTTATATGTAAACTTCAAATTAGAAGAAATAGAAAGTATAGCGTGTTCTACAAACATCACTTTTGATATTTCGGTATTAGAAATATTAGGAAGCTTATGTCATGGTAAAAAATTAATTCTCTTCTCTGATGATGAATTAAAGGATCCGGTTAAGTTCATGAAGCAAGTTCATAATTCTAATATTCAGGCATTACAAACAACACCTTCGCGATTATCACAATTATATCAACTGGATATAAAATTTCCGCAGAGTCTTAAGGTATTATTGGTTGGGGGAGAATCTTTGACAGATTCACTTTACAAGCAGTTAAAAGCAGAAACTTTTGAATCTGTAAATGTATACGGACCAACCGAAACAACAATATGGAGCAGTGCATTAGATATTAAAAAAAGTCCCGCACTTAGTATTGGAAGTCCTTTATACAATGAACAATTTTATATAATGGACAATAAAGGGAATCTTTTGCCAAAAGGGGTAACGGGTGAAATCGTTATTGGCGGAGATGGATTATCGAGAGGTTATCTTAATAATAAAAAATTAACCATTGACAGATTTATTGATAATCCATTTGAACCAGATACAAAACTTTACAAAACCGGAGATTACGGAAAATGGCTTTCTGATGGAACTATTCTTTATGAAGGACGAAGAGATGATCAGGTTAAAATAAGAGGGAAAAGAATTGAATTAGGCGAGGTATATAATGCGCTGATTAGCCAGAATAGTATTAAGGATGCAATTGTAATTGTAGAAGAAGATGCTATAGCAGGAAGTATAATCGTTGCCTATCTTTTATTAAATCAGGAATTTGATGTTACCGAATTAAATTCGAAATTAAAAAAAAGTTTACCGGGATATATGATTCCAAGTCACTTTGTAATACTGGATAAATTTCCTTTAAACAAAAGCGGAAAAACAGACAAAAAAGCACTTCCCAATTATCGATACAACAGTATACAAAATGAGACTTTATATGTTGCTGCAAACAATGAAATTGAAGAGAGGTTAATAGAAATCTGGCAAAAACACCTTAAACAGGAAAAGATAGGAATCAAGCATAATTTCTTTGAAATAGGTGGTAACAGCCTTAATGCCATTAGCCTTATCTCAAAAATAAAAGCAGAGTTTAATATCGAAATGGATATTATAAATCTTTTCCGTGATGTGAATATTGAAGAATTAGCGGAAGAACTTTCCAATCAAATCTGGCAAAAAGAAAACTCTTCAAACAGTGTTGAAATCGATAGTACAATTATTTAAAACTTAAAAAACAAACAAACAGAAAATATGTATTTAAAACTTAATGTAGCAATTGAAGCTTTAATAGATCGTTGGTATGCATGGCCTCACCTGGTTTCACCTGCAACATCTGCGCTGAACGTAATAGAACGTCACCTAAAAATAATGGAATCTTATGTACAGAATCCTAAAATTCATGCTGCAGCTGTTAAAAGACCTGAAATGATAGGAGGACCTTTTATTGATTACAAAGGCGAAAGAAGTGATGAAATTAAAGAGTTGTGTGATTTTATCAAAGACAAACGATCTAATATGTTTGAATTTGCGACGGCAGTTAATGACCTTAACAAATTACTTCAGGAAAACGCAGTTGGTTTTTCATTAGAACCTTTATATAACGAAATTCCGGAAATTCTAAAAGGGTTTGTCGAATTGTATTATGATTTGTACAATAATCCAAATTTTAGATTTTACGAATCACTATTATACAAGAGCGAATTTTATCATGAAAATGCACAATCGATTTCATTACAAATGATTAGTGCAGACAATGACAGATCTTTTGTTTTAAGTACACCAAGGCTTGATGATGCGCATTTAATTCATCTGGATCTTCCTTTCAAAAACAGCATAATTGACGATTTGTTCAGTATGAAACGCAAAAAAGGAAATTATAATGAAATCAAAGAAAGATTAGCGATAAAGGATACTCAGGAAGAACTTTTCAGAAGCTTTTTTACTGAAGAACCTCCTAAAGAATATCAGCGGTATTTAGGTAACGGTATTAGGACCCGCTATTTTGGACATGCGTGCGTTTTAGTAGAAACAAATGAAATTTCGATTTTAGTAGATCCCGTTATCAGTTATGACGGCTATGAAACAGATGTACCAAGATATACCATAAATGATCTTCCTGAGCAAATTGATTATGTATTGATTACCCACAATCATCAGGATCACGTATTGCTTGAAACACTGCTGCAGCTTAGACATTGTATTAGTAATATAGTAGTACCGTCAAGCGGAAAAGGGAATCTTCAGGATCCTAATTTAAAATTGATGTTTAATAATATTGGCTTCCATAATATCATTGAACTGGATGATATGGAAACCATTGAACTTGAGGGATGTGTGATTACGGGAGTTCCGTTTTTGGGCGAACATTCAGACTTAGATATCAGAAGTAAATTATGTTATCATGTTTCGCTTCATAATAAATTTAAAGTGATTTTAGCGGCAGATTCCTGCAATATTCAGCCAGAACTGTATCAGCGTGTTCACCAATATCTGGGTGATATAGATGTTCTTTTTCTTGGTATGGAATGCGACGGTGCTCCTTTATCCTGGTTATACGGACCGCTAATGCCTGAGAAACTTGACAATGACAAAAACCTTTCAAGACGATTATCAGGTTCTAATTATGATCAGGGAAAAAGCCTGATCGAGATCTTTAAGCCAAAAAATGTTTTCGTTTACGCAATGGGGTTAGAGCCGTGGCTGGAGTTTATCAGTTCAATTAAATATACAGACGAATCCAGACCAATAGTAGAATCAAATAAGCTTGTAAGAGATTGTAATGATAATAAGATAATAGCCGAAAGATTGTTCGGAGAAAAAACAATTGAATATTAGCTTTCTATAAAATAAAATTATGTCAGTGTCTATAAAAAAAATTCTTTCGGATCTAAGACTAAAAAAGATAAAGTTAGAACTTGAAAATGAAAATATAAAAATCATTTCTTATGGTGAAGTTATAGCTCCGGAAATTCTGGAGATTATAAAAACACATAAAAAAATTCTGGTTGATTATCTAAAATCTATTCAGTCTAACAGGTCAATGAATGAATCGGTTATTATTCCAACGGCCGAAATTCTTGCACATTATCCGTTGTCTTCATCTCAAAAAAGCCTGTGGTTTTTAAGTCAGAGAAATCCTGATTCGATTGCCTATAATATGCCTGTAGAAATCGAACTAAAAGGGGCATACGATTTTGATTGCCTTAAAAAATCAATACAGGCATTAGTTTCGCGTCACGAAATTCTTCGTACCGTTTTTAAGCTAAATGATTCTAATGAAATCAGACAATGGATATTGCCGGCAGATCAAATAAAATTAGATTTTAATTATATTGATTTCCGTACTGCTGCAGAGAAAGAGACAAAGGCAAAGACGTATATAACCGAAGACCTTCAAAAGCCTTATGATTTTGTAACAGGGCCGCTATTTAGAGGCAGTTTTTTACAATTAGAAGATGACAGAAGTATATTTTATATTAATCTGCACCATATTATTACAGATGAGTGGTCGATGGAAGTTTTATCTGATGAACTATTTCAATATTATGAATATTTCAAATCTGGCAAAACACCAGAGCTTGAAGATTTAAGAATACAGTATAAAGACTATGCTTCCTGGCAGCAAAACGAATTATCAAAAAGCGATAATAAACAAAGTGAAACCTATTGGTATAACAGATTCTCTGATGATTTGCCTTTGTTTGATTTTCCAAAAAAGAATTTGCGTCCAAAAAATAAAACATATAACGGTAAAAGGATCATTACGAGAATCCCAGTCGACTTAAATAATCAATTAAAAAAATACGCACAGTCAAGCGGTGGAAGTTTATTCATGACAATACTGGGTACACTTAAAGTATTGTTATACAGATATACGGCACAACAGGATATTATTATTGGATCTCCGGTAACCGGCAGAAATTATGCTGACTTAGAAAATCAAATCGGATTTTACATAAATGTATTGCCATTAAGAAATCAAATCAATGCCGGGGATAGTTTTAATGAAGTTTTTGAGAAGATTAAAACATCTACTCTGGAAGCTTTTAAACATCAATTATACCCTTTTGAAAGCCTGTTGGAGAAACTGGATATAAAAAGAGACACCAGCCGAAATCCTGTATTTGATATATTAATCGATTATCACAATTTTATAAAATCTTCGGATACAGTGGCTTATGAAGAAATAAAAATAGCAGGAGAAGGACAGGTAAAATACGAAATAGAGTTTCATATTATAAATTTTGAAAATGAATTCGATATCGAAATAAATTTCAACAGAGATATTTATGATGCTGATTTTTTAATTCAATTTTTAAAACACTATAAAAAAATAGTGCCTCAGTTATTAGAAAATCCCGAACTAAAAATTGGGGATATAGACTTTTTATCTGAAAATGAAATGTCATCTCTGGTTAATTTTTCTGAAGAAGACAATGTTTCGGAAACAGCAATACAAATGTTTGAAGCTGCTGCTGCATCCAACCCGGATAAAGTTGCAATTGCCTGCGAAACCAAATCATATACCTATGCTGAGTTAAATAATTTATCGAACCAATTTGCTAATTGCCTTAAAGAAACCCAGCAATTAACCGCCGGAAATATTGCAGCAATATTGTTGGACAAAAACGAATGGTCTGTTATTACCATATTGGGAGTTTTAAAAGCAGGTCTTGTTTATATACCAATCGATACTAATTATCCGTCTTCGAGAATATCTGCAATATTAAAGGAT
The DNA here is from genome assembly GCF_001975985.1 of [Flexibacter] sp. ATCC 35103. Lineage (GTDB taxonomy): Bacteria > Bacteroidota > Bacteroidia > Flavobacteriales > Flavobacteriaceae > Flavobacterium. The sequence continues at coordinate 4,827 of NZ_MTQF01000014.1, forward strand.
TCTAATGCCGATTTACTGATTACGGATACCAATTATATTTTTGAAGAATATGATTATAAAGGCGGTGTGTTTGCCATTGATGTTGAATTTGAACCTAGTGATTATGCTGCTGATTTTTGTAATGATGCAATTTTACCCACTGATTTGGCGTATGTTATTTACACATCTGGTTCTACAGGAACGCCTAAAGGAGTGATGATAACACATTATTCGCTTGCAAATTATCTGCAATGGGGAAAATCATATTATTGCAATGACGCGACACAAACATATGATTTTGGGCTATTTACGTCTATTTCGTTTGATCTTACCATAACCAGTTTATTTCTTCCATTACTAGTGGGAAGCACGTTGCATATATTCGATTCAAAAAAGGAGATTGCAGCTATTTTAAAGGATTATTTTAATACAGGAATTTCCTGTATTAAACTTACACCGGCGCATATTGATGTAATAGATAAACTTGAAATTGAAAAAAGTAAAATTTCCCTGGCAATTGTAGGTGGCGATGCTTTGCAAAAAAGGCATATAGATATTTTAAGAAAACTGAATCCTTCAATGCGTATTATCAATGAATATGGACCAACGGAAGCCACCGTTGGATGTATTGTTTATGATATTGATGATAAAAATGAACACCCAGTTTTAATTGGTCTTCCTATTGCTAATACAGCGATTTACATTGCCAATAGTGATAATACATTACAGCCTAAAGGAGTAGTGGGTGAAATTTTGATTAGTGGTGCCGGATTATCATCAGGATATTTAAACAATCCTGAATTGACTGCAGCAAAATTTATTGACAATCCATATAAAGAAAATACTAAAGTATACAAAACCGGCGACCTTGGAAGAATTACAGAAAATGGACAAATAGAATATTTGGGAAGAAATGATAATCAGGTAAAAATAAACGGTTATCGTATAGAATTAGATGAAATAACACAAACGATACTACACTTTGGAAAGTTTGAAGCCGCAGAAGTATTATGCAGCGAAAATGAAACAGGAAACAAAACCTTAATTGCCTTTGTAGTCAATAAAAAAGCCTCTAAAACAAGCGAGCTTAAAGAATATCTGGCAAAGAAACTTCCGTCTTATCTGGTTCCTGAAATCTATATTGAAATAAATGAATTTCCAATTACAATAAACGGCAAAGTAGACACGAAAAAATTACTGCAAAAGGCAGAGAATCAAAAAAGAGTTGCAGAGCATGTTATTGCTAAAAATGAAAACGAAGAAAAACTCGTTGCACTTTGGGAAAGAATCATTGGAATTAAACATATTAGTACCACAGACAACTTTTTTGCAATTGGAGGAGATTCAATAAAAGCAATTCAGCTTGTGGTTGAAATTAAAAAAGAATTTAACTCAGAATTAAATGTTGCCGATATTTTTGAGCATCAGACCATAATTGATCTAAGTACTCAAATAGAAAAAAACAAAGGAAAAAATACAACAGAAGAATATCTGAATATTGGTTATGAGAAAATTAACCAGTTTAGAATTGCTGTTGAAAATGATATTAATTTCAAGATTGATGCGTATGAATATGAAGATATATATCCATTGGCTTCAATTGAAACTGGAATGATTTTTTCTTCCCAAATAAGACCGGAAGAACCAGTTTATTACGATCAGTATGTTTATGATTTAGAAATAAATGATGAAAATGAATTTCTTGAAAATATTGAAAAATTAGTACAGAGACATGCTTCTTTAAGAACTAAATACTATACTAAAAGGTTTAATAATTTAGCGAAAATAGTTTTTAAACACGTTTCTGTGCCTGTTACTTTTGAAAATATATTATCCCTGACAGATGATGAAAAAAGAAATAGAATACTTGAATACGGAAAAAATGATTTAGACCTAAGGTTAGAATTTGATGGCGATTTATTGTGGCGTGTCAAAGTATTCCGTGTTTCAAAAAATATTTATACGTTATTTTTCAGTTTTCATCATGCTTTATTAGATGGGTGGAGTACGACAATTTTTAAAACAGAATTATCAAATATTGGTCACAAAGAACTTGCACCGCTAAAGCATAGTTATAAGGATTATTGTGCAATTGCAATTGCCAAAAAAAGCGCTCAAAATGTAATTGATTATTGGAAAAACGCCCTTGACGGTTATACGCGAAATAAACTTCCTTTTAATTTTAAAGGAAAAAAAGTAAGCGACAAGACAGGAATGTCCAAATTGACCAGACCAATTTCTAAAGAAGTTTTAGCAAATCTTATTCAGGTATCAGAGGAATTAAAAATATCTCCAAAAACAATATGTCTGGCTGCACACGTCTATTTGATGAAAGTTATTTCTGCAGAAACAGATATCATAACAGGTATCGTTACACATGAAAGACCAGAGATCGAGGATAGTCAAAATATATTAGGCTGCTTTTTAAATACGATACCGGTACGAATTAATGTGTCTGATTTTAAGGATATCAAATCGCTGATTCTTTATGTAAATGATTATTTAAGAACGGTAAAATCTAAGGAAATACATTTAACAGAAATTGCTAATGTAGTGGGAGGTAAATCTTCTTTAGAGAATCCGTTTTTTGATACTCTTATGAATTATACTGATTTTCATGAATTTGAAAATTGGAACGAGCAAAGTAATGTACAGGAAATTAACAGCAAATTATTTTCTAAACCAATTGCAAACCACGAGATGACAAATACATTATTTGATCTAGAAGTGGATAAAACACTGGGTAATCTTTCTGTTTCTATTAAATATGCTAATGCCTATTTTCATGAAAATGATTGTTTGAAAGCGGCTGAGCTTTATGAAATAATTCTTGAAAAGTTTATCGAAAATCCAGATTTGCCACTTAGTGACCTGAACATGTTAACTGATGGGGATAAACAATTATTAGACATTTTTAATGATACCATTGTTCCGTATTCAAAAGATAAAAAAATCCATGAATTGTTTGAAGAGCAGGTAAAAAAGAACCCTTTTTGCGTAGCATTAAAACAAAAAGGCGTAGAAGTTACTTATGATGAATTAAATCGTAAAGCGAATCAGTTTGCCAGACATCTTGTAGAACAAGGCGTTAAAACGGGAGATCATATTGGAATTATTACTTCGAGAAATTTCGAAATGATTATTGGTTTATTAGGAATCCTGAAAGCCGGCGGCGTTTATATACCAATTGATTCTAATTATCCTCTGGACAGAAAAACATTCGTAATCGAAAACTCTGCTGTTAGTTTTGTTATAACTGAAGACGAAAAGAATATTGAAGGAATAGAGCATGTTAAAAAAGTACTTATAGCAAACTATGATTACAATGCCGATAATCTTAATATTCCTGTTGACAGTACACAGCTGGCGTATACAATTTACACTTCGGGATCTACAGGAAATCCAAAAGGAGTAAAGATTCCGCATCATGCAGCCGTAAATCTTATAGAGTGGGTAAATTCAGCGTTTAATGTACAAACAGGAGATAAACTTTTGTTTATAACATCTGTGTGTTTTGATTTATCTGTTTATGACATTTTTGGAATGCTTGCTTCCGGTGGTGCCATCGTAATAATGCAGGAAGAAGAAATTAAAGATTTTAAAATGTTGAAGAAAGTGATTACCGAAGAACAAATTACTTTTTGGGATTCTGTACCAACAACAATGAACTATTTAATTAATGAACTGGAATATGAAAATGAGAATTTTATTCAAACACAACTTAAAACGGTTTTTTTAAGTGGTGACTGGATACCAACACAGCTGCCAACACAGATTGTGAAATTTTTTCCAAATGCAAATGTCATAAGTCTTGGCGGTGCAACAGAAGGAACAGTCTGGTCCAATTATTATCCAATTAAAGAAGTTGATCCTAAATGGAGTTCAATACCTTATGGAAAACCTATTGATAACAACTTTTTTTACATTCTGGACGAAAATCAAAATCATGTGCCCGTAGGCGTTGCCGGAGAGTTATTTATAGGCGGTGTAGGAGTTGCAAATGGTTATGCTAATGATGAAGTCAAATCTGCCGGTTCATTTTTTAAAGATCCTTTTAATGATGCGTTAGGGGGAATGATGTATAAAACGGGTGATTTAGGACAGGTACTACCTGAAGGTAATATGGAATTTCTTGGCAGAAAAGATTATCAGGTAAAAATAAGAGGATTCAGGGTAGAACTGGGAGAAATAGAAAGTGTAGCATTAAAGAATGACAAGATTAAAGAGGTCATTGTAGATGTTATGAAAGAAGGTTTTACGAACCGCCTGATTTTTTATGTGGTATTTAATGAAGTGTTGTCACAAGATGAAATTAAAGCCTACCTAAGAAATTATCTGCCTGATTACATGATACCTGAATATTATGTAACGCTCGACAAATTACCACTTAATACAAATGGAAAAATTGATCGTAAACTATTACCAAAGCCGGATTTACTTTTTGATAATCAGAAAATTAAGAAAAGCCCGGAAGGAAAAATTCAAATAAAACTAGAAGCAATTTTAAGTGTTATCCTAAACAGGGAATCAATAGCGACTAACGAAAATTTCTTCGAATTAGGAATAGATTCTCTTACCGTTGGATCCTTTGTAAACAGGATTAATAGTGATACAGGTTACTCGGTTACGATTAGGGATATTTTTAATAGTCCAACGATTGAATTATTGGCTCAAGAGATTGAAAAAATAAATTTAGTCAGCGTTTCGAACATAAAATTTGATAAAGAATTAAATAGAAAAACAAAAAAAATATCACTATGAATTTAGATTTATATAAAAAACTCAATGATTTAAAAATCCAAATTAACGTTGTAGACGGAAGATTGGATATTGAGGCTCCGGAAGACGTTCTTAGTGATGCATTAATTGAAGAGATTAAAAACAATAAACAAGAATTAATCGAATTTATTGAAACCTACAAACGAGGAGATAACACTAATGTAAGTATTTCAAAAGTTAATGAACAGGAATCGTACGTTTTATCATCATCACAAAAAAGACTTTGGATTTTAAGTCAGTTTTCTGATGTTAATAATGCATATACCATTAGTGATTCAGTACAATTTGACGGTTCTATTGATAAAAAACTACTTCAGAAATCTTTTCTGCAAATTATAGAAAGACATGAAATTTTAAGAACCACATTCAACGAAAATGCTTTTGGTGAAATTAGACAATGGATCTTGCCTTTTAAAAGCGCAGGTTTTGATATTGGTTATACCGATGCGGCTGAATTTGAAAATAATGAAGTCGATAAATTGGTGCAAAATGAATTGAATTTGCCTTTTGATCTTAAAACCGGGCCGCTGATTCGAGTGCATTTGTTTAAAATTTCAGATCAAAAAACAATTATTACACTAATAATGCATCATATTATTAGTGACGGATGGTCGTTGACTATTTTCACAAATGAACTTTTGCAGCTTTATAACAATCTCATTTCTAATAAACAATCTGTTATTGAACCATTGCGTATTCAATATAAAGACTATTCTGAGTGGGAGCAAAAACAGCTTGCATCTGATGAGATGAAAAAGAACAGATCTTTTTGGTTAAATAAATTTTCAGATACATTACCAAAGATCGACGTGGCGAGAGATTATTCAAGACCGGCGATAAAAACCTATAACGGTAAAAAGATCACAACCAGATTTGATACTGTTTTATTAAAACGTTTACAAAACATAGCCGTAAAAGAAGATGCTACACTTTTTATAGTGCTTTTATCTTCTGTAAATACATTTTTATACCATTATGCAGGCGCAGATGATCAAATAATAGGAACCTCAAAAGCTGGAAGAGACAACATAGATTTAGAAAATCAAATTGGTTTTTATATTAAAAACATTCCTTTACGTACCACATTAAATCCTTCTGAAAACTTTTTAAAAGTAGTTCAGAAAGTAAAAACCAGCGTGATCGATTCTTTTAATCATGATTCATATCCTTATGATAAATTAGTCGAAGAATTGCATTTAGAGCGTGATTTGAGTCATAATCCGTTATTTGATATTTTGGTTGTTCTTCAAAATCTACCACCAGAATCAGACAGAGAAATTAGTGAGTCTGGAACAGCGATGCAAAATTATGACAAATCAGTTCAAAGCACGAGTCAGTTTGATTTAATATTTGATTTTAACGAAGCACACGATGGCTTGTACATGTCTGTAACTTACAATACAGATTTGTATAAAGAAAGTACGATTAAGAGGTTACAGGCTCATTTTGAATATTTATTATCGCAATTAACAGAACAGCCGGATCTTGCCATTAATGAATTTTCATTATTATCATCAAAAGAAAAACAAATGCTTCTGGATGATTTTAATACTACTGAAATAATTTATGATCTGACAGAAAATGTGATCAGAAAATTTGAAGAGCAGGTTAAAAAAACACCTCAGGCAATAGCTTTAGAGTTTGAAAATAAAACAATTACATATGATTATCTAAATAAAAAGTCAAATCAATTAGCAAATTATATTCTTAGCAATTATAAGTTATCGCAAAATGATAAAGTCGGGATTGTCTTAAACAGATCCGAAAATCTTATTATAGCAATATTGGCTGCTATAAAATCAGGGGTTTGCTATGTTCCCATAGATCCAAATTATCCGGAGGCATATAAAGAATATATGATTGAAAATGCTGAGCTAAAAGCATTAATCACCCAGACAGATTACTTTTTTGATTTTTCTTATTTTAAAGAACCTATTTTTAGTATTGATGTTCAGATTGATGATTTGGAAGATTCGACTGAAAATCCAGATATTGCTGTAGATAACGAAAATCTTGCTTATTTGATTTTTACCTCAGGATCAACAGGAAATCCAAAAGGATGTAAAATATCGCATGGTAATTTATACAACTACGTAAACTGGGCATCACACTATTATGGTACGCTAAATGGCGATGCAAATTTTGCATTATTCACATCATTATCTTTTGATTTAACGGTAACCAGTATTTTTTGTACGTTACTGCATGGAGGCAGATTAAAAATTTACAACGAAAAAGAAAGTATTTCAGATATTCTTAAAGATGCATTCTCAGCAGATTCAGCTGTTAATTATTTAAAAATAACTCCGGCGCATGCTACGCTTTTAAAAGAATCGGGAATAACGAATTCAAATGTCAGCAAGATCATTCTGGGAGGAGAAGCTGTAAATGAAGAACACATTACAATTTTAAAATCAATAAATCCAAAAATTAAAATTTACAACGAATATGGTCCTACAGAAACAACGGTAGGATGTATTGTGATGGAAGTTTTGAGTAATCAAAAAGTATTGATAGGATCACCAATCTGGAATACACAAATTTATATACTGAACGAAAATGGACATTTAAATCCAATAGGAATTTCAGGTGAGATTTTTATTGCCGGTAACAGCGTTGGAAAAGGATATAATAACAACGAAAAAATGAGCAATGAAAGATTTGTCTCAAATTCGTTTAATCCGGGAACCATCATGTATAAAACAGGGGATTATGGCAGATGGGATGACAATGGAAATATCGAATATCTGGGAAGAAATGACGATCAGGTAAAAATAAGAGGATACAGAATAGAGCTCGAAGAGATTGAAGAAAGTATAAAATCATATGGAAAATTTCCAGCTTTGGTTTTAAATAAAAAGGACCATCTTGGAAATAACCTGATTGTATTTTTAATCAATAAAGAAAAAGGAAAAGTAAATGAACTGAAAAATTATCTTTCAAAGAATCTTCCTGCCTATATGGTTCCTGAAATCTATGTAGAGGTAGACCATTTTCCTTTAACTCACAATGGAAAGATTGATAAAAAACAGTTATTGAAATTTGAAGAAGACCAAAGAAAAAAACAGGAATATTTTGCTCCAACTGAAAAGACGGAAATAAAATTAAGCCAGCTTTGGGAAAAAGTCTTAGGAAAAGAAAAAATCAGTATAAAAGAAAATTTCTTTGCCATAGGAGGTCATAGTCTTAATGCTACTCAGCTTGTAGCCTTAATACACAAAGAATTTGATGTAGTTATTGGTATTGAAGAGATTTTTTCGAATGCAGTTCTTGAAGATCAGGCAAAATTGATAGAAACAAAAGAAAAGAATGCATTTTCTAAAATTGAGCAATTAAAAGACAGGCTTTATTATCCACTGTCATCAAGCCAAAAGAGACTTTATTTTTTACAGCAGTTTGATACCGCAAGTACGGCTTATAATGTGTCTGTAGTGCGTTTTTTAGATGAGAAAACATCTGTTGATAAAATGGAGGAAATCCTCAGAAAACTGATACAAAGACATCAAAGTCTGAGAACTTCATTTGAAGAGGTAGATGGAACAATTATGCAAAAAATACATGAAAATGTAGATTTTAAGCTGGATTATTATGTTGTCGAAAAAGAAAATTCAGATCATTTAATTCAGGATTATATACAGCCATTTGATCTTTCAGGGGATTCTTTAATGCGTTCTGCTATATTCAAATTAAGCACTGGGGGATATGCATGGATTGTTGATATGCATCATATTATTTCAGACGGAAGTTCTCAGGAAATATTAAACAGTGACTTTATTAAACTATTTAATAACGATCCGTTACCGGAATTAAAACTGCAGTACCGTGATTTTTCCGAATGGCAGAATAACCTTTTTCATACCGGTAAACTAGACAAACAAAAGGAATATTGGAAAACAGAATTTTCAAATTCTATACCGCGATTAAATTTGCCAACAGATTATTCAAGACCGCCAGTTTTTAGTTTTGAAGGAGCAAATCATGTTTTTACTATTGATGAATCTATGACCTTAAAAATCAGGGAATTCAGCAACAATAATGGAGCGAGTCTTCAAATGACATTAATGACTTTGCTGTTTGTGCTGCTTTACAAGTATTCTGATCAGGAAGATATTTTAATTGGCTGCGGTATTAACGGGCGCCGACATGCAGATCTGGAGTCAATTGTTGGAATGTTTGTAAATACAATTGTGATCAGGAGTTTTCCAAATGCAGATAAAACTTTTATTGACTTTTATAAAGAAGTAATTGCCAAGTGTATAAATGCTTACGAAAATCAGGATCTTCAATTTGAGGATATGGTTAATATGCTGAATGTGGAAAGAGAACCATCCAGAAATCCACTTTTTGATGTATCAATGGTTGTTCAGAATTATAATAAGATTGAAATTGAGAAAGAGGAAATTCAGAAAATTGACAGTTCACTGATGCCCAGATTATCAAAAAAACATACAACAAGTAAGTTTGATCTAACATGGTTTGTATACGAATTTGAAAAAGAGATAGAAATTGAAATAGAATATTATACGGGCATATTTAAACCGGAATCTATCGCTCGTTTTGCAGAACATTTTCAAAATATTCTTAAAAAAGTAGTGGATAATCCGAATTTGCGTTTATCTGAAATCGATTTGATTTCGACGTTAGATAAAGATTTGATTTTATCAGAATTTGTAAATGGTAAAACAAAATCATTTCCTTTTGAAGTAGAAACATTTCACGGTTTATTTGAAAAAAATGCAGCAATTATGGACGATAATGTTGCAATCGAAGATAATTTCGGGGCATTATCGTATAAGCAAGTTGATCTGAAATCAAATCAAATTGCTCATTTCCTTAAAAATAAATTAAACATAAAACCAGAAACAAGAGTAGGGTTATTAAAATCTAGAAAAAAGGAAATTGCAATTGATATACTTGGTATCATGAAAGCCGGCGGTGCATATGTGCCATTAGATGTAAACACCCCTGAAGAAAGATTGGTTTACATGCTGGAAAATTCGAACGCAGAAGTACTTTTTGTAGAAAAAGAACTGATCGAATTAGCCAATAAACTACAATGGAGAGTTGCGAACCTAAAAGATATCGTGTGTTGGGATTCTGAAAATATTTATGAAGAATTTGGACGTGTAGAAAACCAATACTCAGACAAAGAACTTTGGGAACATGTAGGAGAAACAGCTACAGATGAAATTACTGCCGGTGGATGGATGAGCAGTTATACAGGCGAATATTTGTCTAAAGAGGAAATGGATGAATATAGCCAGAATATTTTTCTAAAACTGGAAGATAAGCTGCATAAAGATATGCGAGTACTTGAAATAGGCTGTTCGTCTGGATTGAGTATGTTTCCTATTGCAAAAAAAGTGAAACATTATGTAGGTACCGATATCTCTGAAAGTATCCTTAAGTTAACACAAAACAGAGTTGATCAGGAAGGCATACAAAACATAAGTTTATTTTGTCTTGCAGCAAATGAAATTGATGAACTGGATTATGCAGATTTTGATCTTGTAATTATAAATAGTGTTATTCAGAGTTTTAACGGTCATAATTATCTTAGAAATGTACTTAAGCAGATTATTTCGAAAGTAAAACCTCAGGGATTAATTTTTCTTGGAGATTTGATGGACGAAGACAAACGTCAGGACCTAATTCTGGATATGCAGGAATTTGATAAAAATAATACAAATGAAAATTACAGAACAAAACTGGAATGGTCTGATGAATTGTTTATAGACAGGAAATTTTTATCAGATTTGATTTTCGAAAAAACACATATTAAATCAGTTTCTTTTAGCGAAAAAATATTCTCGATAGAAAATGAATTAACAAAATTCAGATATGATGCTTTTCTTACCATTGACAAAACATTTGCAGGTAATGATGAGGTGAAAAATAAGTATCAATATGATTTTAATGATGTAAGCAAATACGAAACCACTCCTTTACATACCAATGTTACGTCAGATAATCTGGCTTATATTATTTATACTTCGGGCTCTACAGGAAGACCAAAAGGAGTAATGATTGAACATCGTTCATTATTGGATTTAGCGATTTGGCAAAAGGATTATTTTGAGCTTGACGGATATAAAACAGTTGCTCAAATTACTTCATTGAGTTTTGATGTTTGTGTAGGCGAACTTGTTATGGCATTGGGTAATCGCTGCAAATCGGTTATTATAAATACAGACGATTTGATGGATTTGGTCCATATAATAAACCAAAAGAACATTGATGTTGTTTTAACGGTTCCGTCAGTATTACAGCAGCTTGATCCAACGGGATTAAAAAGATATGCCAAGATCGTAACCGGTGGCGAAAAATGTCATGCAGAACTTTATGATAAATGGATTAAACACTGTTTTCTTATCAATGGTTACGGGCCAACAGAATATACTGTTTTTGCACACGCCTGGAATGGAAATATTGATAAAAACATTGTGCCAATTGGAAAACCAAGACACAATTTGAAAAGCTACATATTAGATGATAATTTGAATTGCTCGCCAATTGGTGTGCCTGGAGAAATATATTTAAGCGGTCCCGGAATCAGCAGAGGATATATGAATGATCCTAAGAGAACTTTTGAATCCTTTGTTCCAAACAAGATTTATTTAGAAAATCTTTTTAAAGATAAAGGTGAAATTTTTAATGGTGTTTCTGGAGAAGCTGCAGTAGATAAAAATAATATTTCGTTAAAGACATTTTCTGTGTTGCTTCAAAAAGAGCTTTTAAATACGGATATAGCTTTAGACTTTGGCTGTGGAAGCGAAGAATTGGTGAAAAGTATTTATGATAAAGGAGTAGAAAATATTAGAGGCTTAGCTATTAATGCGCTGCAAATAAACAATCTTAAGGATAGAGGAATCAAAAGTAATTTACAAGTTTTAGACTTGCCAAAAGACACTTTTTTTAGTACAGGCATTGTAGAAATGGAGTCAGCAGATTTTGTAAACAGTATCCTGACACTGGATCAAGTCGAAAATCCTAAAAACCTTTTAGAAAATATGGCACTTAGCCTAAAAGCAGGAGGCAGGTTTATTTTAGGAACTTCATTACCACTTGCCGAAACAAATACAGGTATAAAATTAGAAAACAAAATTTGCCCTGGAATTTCAGAAAATGATGATAAATATTATATCATCGAATTGATGACGCAATATAACTTATATGAAATAGAGCATTATAGAGTAAATACAAAGGTTAATGGTAAAAACGGTATTGAAGAATTCAAGCTTCATTTTTTCTGTGGAGTAAAGAAAAGTGATACCGGCACGAAAGATTATTATTCAAAAATGTACAAAACCGGAGACATTGCAAAGTGGCTTTTAAACGGTAACATTGACTTTTTAGGACGTCGTGACGAGCAAATTAAACTAAGAGGATACAGAGTTGAGTTAGGCGAAATAGAAAAAGTTTTACTTACGCATCAATCAATTTCTGAGGCAGTTGTAATGGATCGCCGTGATGAATTTAACGAGGTCGAATTGATTGCTTATATCGTAAGCAGTAAAAAAAGTATAGATACTGATGTCAGAGCCTTCTTGAATAAAACTCTCCCATTATATATGGTGCCGTCCCAGTTTATCTTTCTGGATGAATTTCCTCTAAATGCGAGCGGTAAAATAGATAAACCGTTTTTATCTAAATTATTTGCAGTCGGCAATATTTCAATAGAATATGTTGCGCCAACAAATGAAATAGAGCAAAAACTGGCTTCTATTTATTCTGAATTGTTAGGAAAAGAAAGGATAGGTATTCATGATAACTTTTTTGAACTGGGCGGACATAGCTTAAAAGCAACGCGATTGGTAAGTTATATAGCCCAGGAATTTGGTATAAAAATAAAAATTCAGGATGTTTTTATACATCCCACAATCGAGAAAATTGGTAAGGTTATAAAAGCACATATCTGGCTTAAAGATTCAGAAAAAGCAGTACTTAAAAACAATATAATTGAAGTTAATTAAAAAGTTATGATTGATCTAATAAATAAACTAGCAGATAATAAAATTCACCTTTTTATTGAATCAGGATTGCTTAAAATCAGTACTGAAGAAAAAGAAGTTAATCCGGCAATCCTTGAAGAGATTCGCAGCAATAAAGAAGCGTTGATCCTTTACTTGTCAGATCAGGACAGTACA
>NZ_MTQF01000014.1:17825-19599 GCF_001975985.1 [Flexibacter] sp. ATCC 35103
TACTGAAGAAAAAGAAAATAATCCGTAAATCCTTTAAGAGAATCGCAGCAATAAAGAAGCGTTGATTCGTTATTTGTCATATCAGGACAGTACAAAAAACGGTATCCCCGTTGCAAAAGAGCAAGAGCAGTATCCATTGTCATCTTCTCAATACAGAATTTGGATTTTAAGCCAATTCGAAGAAGGAAGTATTGCTTATAATATGTCTGGCTTAAACACAATTGAAGGTGATTTTGATGAAAATATTTTTCAGGAAACCTTTCAGGAAATACTTGAAAGACATGAGATTTTAAGAGCTTCAATTAAGACAAATAATGATGGTGAAGTGTATCAATCCATTAAAAGCAGTTCAGATTTTATTCCCAGTCTTACCTACAAAGATTACAGAGACAAATCAACTGCAGAAATACAGGAAATCGTAAAAGCATCATTTGTTGCACCATTTGATTTTGAAAATGATGATTTGATCAGAATTTCTGTTTTCAGGACAGAGGATAATAAAAGGTTATTGATAATCTCTATTCACCATATTATATGCGATGGCTGGTCTATGGGAATATTGGTAAGGGAGTTCATGACGATTTACCAGAGCAAAATTAATAGGAGTTCTTATGCGCTTCCAAAGCTGGCTATTCAATATAAAGATTATGCAGTATGGCAGCAAAATGATTTAAACTCAGTGGGTCAGAATAAACAGGAAAAATACTGGTTATCTCTTTTTGACGGTGAAATTCCTGTTTTAGATTTCCCAACAAACAGAAACAGACCGCTTGTAAAAACGTATAACGGTAAGAGAATCAGAAGATCTTTTAATGAACAAGTTTACAAAAAATTCAATTCTCTTTGTTTACAGCATGAAGGGACCGTATTCATTGGTTTATTAACGGTTTTAAATACATTATTATACCGATACACAAAACAAACGGATATTATTGTGGGTACGCCCGTTGCCGGAAGAGACTCTGTAGATCTTGAAAATCAAATAGGCTGTTATATCAATACCCTTGCTTTAAGAAATGTATTTCAGGAATCGGTCAGTTTTCAGGAACTTTTTGGTCAGATTAAGCAAAGTACCTTAGCATCTTTCGAGAATCAAACCTATCCCTTTGATTCGCTTGTTAAAAAATTAAACTTAAAACACGACACCAGCAGATCTGTATTGTTTGATGTTATGCTTGTTTTACAAAACACGAATAAAGAAAATTCATCAGCTGAAAATTCAGGCAATAAGGATCAGGGAGATTTTAAAATTGAAGAAAAAGTGTTGAGCAAATTTGACATGACATTCAATTTTGAAGAAATAGATTCAGCATTAGATGTTGCTGTGGAATATAATACAGATATTTTTGATGAGGCTGCTATTGATAGAGTTTTAGACCATTTTGAAAGTATTATGAATGTGGTTTCTCAAAGTCCGGAAAACCCGATTAGCCAAATCGATTATCTGAGCATTTCAGAAAAAGAGCATTTGGTTTCCATGTTTGACAATTCAAATGTGAGTTATCCTTCAGATGTTACGATTATTGATATTTTTGAAGAACAGGCATTAAAATATCCGGATAATATCGCTGTTGTTTTTGGCAATGATAGGCTAACGTATAAGGAGCTTAATGAAGCTTCGAACCAGCTTGGGTCTTATTTAAGGGAGCAGTACCAAACTGCAGCCGATGATTTGATATGCATCAATATGCGTCCAGGCATAAGAATGGTAATCAGCATTCTTGGGATCTTAAAATCAGGTGCCGGATATGTACCCATCAATGCTGATTTTCCG
>NZ_MTQF01000014.1:20033-28723 GCF_001975985.1 [Flexibacter] sp. ATCC 35103
CGGCATTTTACAATTTAATTGGTCAGAAATTCGAAAGTTCTCATAAAGATTTATCGCTTCGTTATGTGATTTTTGGGGGAGAGTCGCTGACACCAATGAAATTAAAAGACTGGAAATCGCGTTATCCGCAAACCAGGCTCATCAACATGTACGGTATTACCGAGACTACTGTATTTGTAACCTACAAAGAGATTCATGATATTGATATAGAGCTTAATATTAGTAATATTGGTACAACCATCCCGACGCTTTCGGGCTATGTTTTAGACCAAAACCAGCAGCTTGTTCCCATAGGGATCATCGGAGAGCTTTACGTTGGTGGTTTAGGGGTAGGAAGAGGTTATCTGAATAAAGAAGAGTTAACCAGACAAAAATTTATTGAAAACCCGTTTGCCAAGGGAGAAAGACTCTACAGATCGGGTGACCTTGTGCGCATATTAGCCAATGGTGATATGCAGTATGAGGGAAGAATCGATGAACAGGTAAAAATTAGAGGATTCCGTATTGAACTGGGCGAAATCGAAAGTGTTATTTTAAGCCTTCCAAAAGTCAAAGAAGTAGCCCTTTTGGTCAAAGAAGATGCCTTACAGCAAAAAAGCATATTTGCATATGTAATCACGCGAAGCAGCGTCACGGTGGCATATTTTAGAAATGCACTAAGCAGCATCCTTCCGGAGTACATGATCCCGTCTTCGTTTATTGAGCTGAAAACCATGCCTTTGACGGTAAACGGAAAAATTGACAAAAAAGCGCTTTACAGTTTAGGCACCAATATAACTGATACAGGTGTAGAATATGCCGCGCCAACCAATGAAATAGAAGAAAAACTGGTTTTGATATGGCAAAAAATATTGGAAAAACAGGAAATAGGTATAAAAGATAATTTTTTTCATTTAGGGGGAGATTCAATTAAATCTATTCAAATAGCATCCAGATTAATACAAGAAGGATATTCGATAAATATTCAGGATATCATGAAATATCCAACAATAGAAACATTGTCTAAATGTGTTGTAAAACATACTGTTTCTGTAAATCAGGATCAAATTGAGCAGGAAATTAACCTGAGTCCGATACAGTCTTGGTTTTTTGAAAATAATACTTCACAATACAGTCACTTTAATCAATCTATTATATTAAAAAGTAATGCTCCGGTTTCTGAGGAGGCTGTAAGAGCAGCTCTTCAAATGATTGTTCGTCATCATGATGCATTAAGAATAGTGTTTAAAAAAAGTGATGAAGGCTGGATGCAAGAAAATAAAGGCGATGAGAGCCATTACTTTTTTGAAAGCAAAACTATTAATAACGAAGAATATGATGCGTATTGTGATGAATTTCAATCAACGATAAATTTAGAAAAAGGACCATTATTTAAAGCAGCCCTGCTTCGAAAAGACGAATCAGATTATTTGTTATTTGCATGTCATCATCTGGTTGTTGACGGTGTATCGTGGAGAATAATTTTAGAAGATTTTTCGACCTTGTATAATCAGTATCTGAACAATATCGAATTAAAATTACCATTAAAAACAAACTCTTACGCAGAATGGGTTGATGATCTGCTGCAGTTTTCTAATAGTTCAGTCATTGAAAAACAAGAAAATTATTGGCTGGATATTAAATCAAAAGGAGATTTTGCACAAAAACTGCCTTTAGATAAAGAAACAAAAATAAGCAGGTTTGAAGATACTGAAGTTTGCTCTGTTCAACTGAACGCCAATATGACTGATTTACTTATAACTAAATGTAATACTGTATATAATACTTCTATAGATGATGTTTTAATTACGGCATTAAGTTTTGCTTTAAATGATGTCTTTAATATCACAAAAACCACATTAAATCTTGAAGGACACGGAAGAGAGCCTATACATAATAACATTGATATTACCAGAACTGTAGGATGGTTTACTACGTTATATCCCACATATATTGCTCTAAAACATCCTGAAAATAATATAAACCAATTAATTGAAGTAAAAGAAACTTTGCACAGAATTCCTAATAAAGGCGTTGGATTTGGAATATTGAAGTACGTCCTGAAAAGTATAAAAATGGATTCTCCACAAATAACTTATAACTATTTAGGCACTTTTGGAAATGAAATTAATGATCAAAAAGGAGAAAATAACTTTGAATATTCTAATCAATATAAAGGACAAATTGTATCTCCAAATATGATAAGACATTCATTACTTGATGTATCCGGATTGATTGCAAACGGAAAACTAACGATTGATATCGGGTATGATAAAAACCAGTTTTTTGAAGAAACAATCGAAAAATTGATTACCAGTTATAAAAAGCACTTGGAAAAGTTAGTTTTAGATCTTTCGTCTAATCAAGAAAAGGAATTAACGCCGGTAGATCTTACCTATAATAAATTGAGTATGGAGCAATTAAAAAAATTACAAGAATCATTATTTAATAATAACTGATTGAAACCCTATATAAATCATAAATAAAAATAAAAAGCAGAATAATGATAGAAAATATTTACAAACTAACTCCATTGCAATCCGGCATATATTATCATTGGATAACTTCAAATGATAATTCACTTTATTTTCAGCAAATGAGCTATAGAATTAATGTGGAGATTGTTGATCTTCTAAAGTTAGAAGAAAGTTTTAAAATGATAATTGACAGATATCAAATATTACGAACCGTTTTTACAAGAGAAATAGAAGATCAATTGCTTCAGATTGTTAAAAAAACTGGAGAATATGATGTAGAATACCTGGATTTTACAGAAAAAAATGCTCTTGATCTGGCTGATTTTAAGATAGCAGACAGAAATAAAGGTTTTAATTTAGAAAAAGGCCCTTTGATGCGATTAAAAATCATCAAACTAGAAGAAGGCATTTTTGAATTTATATGGAGTTATCATCACATTTTAATGGATGGATGGTGCCATAGCCTTATTACAAAAGATTTTTTTAAGATATACAATGCATTATTAAACGGCAATGAGATAGACTTGGGTGAGGTAGCCCAATATTCGAATTATATTGTTTGGCTTGAAAATCTTAACAAAGAAAAATCACTAAACTATTGGGAAGATTATTTGAAAGGTTTTAATGCCTTGACAGGAATTCCTAAAAATCAGACTAACGCTCTTATAAATTCTGAGCCCAAATATGTACAATTTGATCTCGAATTTACAGACAGACTTAGAGAATCGTGTAAAGAACTGGAGATAACGGAGAACATATTTATTCAGACCGTGTGGAGCATTTTATTAGCAAAATGGAACAACGCTACAGACGTTTTATTTGGCATTATCGTATCCGGAAGACCGGCAAATCTGGATGGAATAGAAAACATGATCGGTTTGTTTATAAATTCGATTCCGGTTCGTGTACAATTTGAAGCGGAGGAGACTGCTAAAAATATTGCATTAAAATTACATGATATTTCAATAAACTCACTCGATCATCATTATAACAGTCTGAGTGAAATTCAATCAAAAACAAATTTAAAAAGAGGATTATTTGATCACTTACTGGTTTTTGAAAATTATCCTGTTGAACAAATGACGGCACAATCAACAGAAACACAACATGATTTTAAAGTAAACCATTCAGAAGTTTTTGAGTACACTAGTTATGATTTGTCATTAGATATTTGCTCTAATCAGTCGATTGATGTTAGAATGAGCTATAATCCTGCGACTTACAGCGACAGTCAAATGGAGCTTCTTAAGAGTAGATTTTTAAAATTAGCAGAAGAAATTCTGGATAATCCGGATGCCAAAGTACATGAAATTGAATGGGTATCACAAGAGGAAAAAGATGTTTTAGATATTTTTAATGATACACATAAAGATTTTGATAAGGAGAAAACATTCTTGCATTTGTTTGAATCGCAAGCTGAAAAAACGCCAAATGCAATTGCTGTAATTTTTGAAGATAAAAGCATTTCATATTCTGAACTTAATAAGAAGGCAAACCAGCTGGCAAATTACCTGTCTGCAAATAATGACATAAAAACAGAAGATCTAATTGGAGTGCAACAAGAGAGATCTGAAAAAATGATAATTTCAATTTTAGCGATTTTTAAACTAGCTGCAGCTTATGTTCCTATTGATCCTGAATATCCTCAGGATCGTATAGACTTTATAAAAAAATCATGTAAAATTGTAATTGATTCTGCCGTTTTTGAAGAAAAATGGGAAGAATCTCCGGCAGATAATCTGCCAGTTTCAATAGGTCCGGATAATTTAGCCTATGTTATTTATACTTCAGGAACTACAGGAAAACCAAAAGGGGCTATGATTGAACATCTTGGTATGATAAATCATATTCATGCTAAAATAAATGATTTAAACATTAGTGAGCAAAGCCGTATTGGACAAAATGCGTCACAATCTTTTGATATCTCTGTCTGGCAGGCTCTAACGGCTCTGGTTACCGGCGGTACGACCATTATTTACAGTAAGGAATTAATAGTAAACCCTTCTGACTTTTTAAAAAGAATACAAGAAGACAAAACAACTATTTTAGAAGTTGTTCCATCGTATTTGTCAATGATTTTTGACCTTATTGAATCAAAAGAAGTAAATAAGCCAGATTTTTCTCAATTAAAATTTATAATATTGACCGGAGAAACATTAAAGTTTAATTTACTGGAGAAATGGTTTAACAATTTCCCTGATATTCCGGTCATGAATGCTTATGGCCCTACAGAAGCTTCTGATGATATCACACATTACATCACGCATGAACTGCCAAAAACAGGCGCTGTACCTATTGGGAAACCAGTTCAGAATTTTTCTATTTACATAGTAGATGAATACTTCAATATCTGCCCTGTTGGAGTTAAGGGAGAAATATGCGTGTCAGGAATTGGTGTTTGCAGAGGATATTTTAATGAAAAAGAATTAACAGCTAAAGTATTTGTCGAAAATCCGTTTAGAAAAGGAGAACGAATGTACAAGACAGGAGACATTGGAAGATGGTCTGAAGACGGTAATATTGAATTTTTTGGACGCAAGGATTATCAGGTTAAAATAAAAGGACACAGGATTGAACTTGAAGAAATTGAAGTAAATCTAAATCTAATGACGGAAATTAAGCAGGTTGCTGTTATTGAAAAAAGCAATGATAACCAAAATGTAGTTCTGGTTGCTTATTATTCAG
The DNA here is from genome assembly GCF_001975985.1 of [Flexibacter] sp. ATCC 35103. Taxonomy (GTDB): domain Bacteria; phylum Bacteroidota; class Bacteroidia; order Flavobacteriales; family Flavobacteriaceae; genus Flavobacterium. The sequence continues at coordinate 25,175 of NZ_MTQF01000014.1, forward strand.
CGAATCAGCCTGAGGATATTGCAGCAATGAGAAATCATTTAAAGCAAAATCTGCCGGCTTATATGATTCCGTCTTTTTTTATACATGTAGATAAATTTCCATTAACCCCAAACGGCAAAACAGACAGGGAAGCATTGAAAGCATTAAATCTTACAGTAGAGAGAGAAAATTTAGAAGAAGAGCTTATTATGACTGCTACCGAAGAAAAACTGCTTGGTATCTGGCAAGATATTCTGGAGGAGAAAAATATTCGTTTAGATGAAGATTTTTTTGAACTGGGTGGAGATTCTTTTAAAGCGATACGATTAGTATCTAAGGTAAAAAATGCATTTACCGTAAATGATTTATATAACAATCCAACGATAAAAACACTGGCGGCTTTTATGGATAAGATCAGTAGTATGGAATTAAGAAGTGTATTGCTTGAAAAAATTTCGAGTGCTTCAGATGCTAAAATTGCTTTTGTTTCAGTACCTAATTCTGCGGGAGAGCCATTTAGCTATAGAGATACGGCTTTTGCATTGCAAGATTTAAATAATGAGGTTGATTTTTACGCAGTTAAACTTCCAAGAACAAGATTAAATAACGAAGAGATGTTTGAACAAAACAGAATTCGTCTTATTAAAGAAATTGTTTCAGAGATAGAAAGTCTTATTAAAGTTCCGGTTATTGTTTTCGGACAATGTAACGGTAGTCCGCTGGCTGTAGGAATTGCAGATTTATTAAGACAAAATAATTTTGATATACGCGCATTAAGTATTGGAGGTATGCTTGCACCTACAATGGTTTCAAACCAGCCCGATAAAAGAACTGATGCAGACATCATTGAGTTTCTTGGAAAAATTGGAGGAAAATATCCGGAGGTATCTCCTGATAAAGAGTTTTTTATCAATAATATAAGATTTGACAGTACCATTGCAACCTTAGGTTTTTACTATTACTGTAATTTAATAAAAGAATCAAACTTTAAGAAATTTGATTTTCCAATCTATTTCATTACAGGTGATAAAGATCCATTAACCAAAGGATATAGTAAAGAATATAAAAAATGGTATAACTACTCAAATGAAGTTGAGATGCATGTTATACCAAATGTTGGACATTATTTACTGCGTGATGCTGCCATGGAACTGGCATTTATTTTTAACAACATAGTAGAGAAAACGACTAAAGAATTAGAAATCCTTAAATAAAATTAATCTAAAAATTAAGTTATGCCATTTGACAAAAAACAATTGCCTTTTATATTCCTTCATGTTCCCAGAACCGGAGGTTTAGCAATGAGTAAAATATTTTTCAAGCTTTTTAAGGATAAAGAAATGTTCCTCATGTATGTTGATAATCCGGAAGGAGTTTCAAAAGATTCAGTAGAAAAATTTATCGGTCTTCCTCAGTTAGAAAAGGAAAAGATCTTATACCTGGGTGGTCATGCGAGTTTTGGATTACATCGATACTATGACCAGTTTACCTATTTTACGATGATACGAAATCCTGTTAAAAGGATCATATCTGTATATGGACTGGCATTAGGAGAGCCAGAACATTATTTGCACAAAATGACGATATCAAATCAATGGTCGTTAACGGATTTTGTAGAAAGTAAAATTTCAACAGAATTTGATAATGGAATGGTTAGAATGTTATCAGGAATAGAAAATGTTCCGTTTGGAAAATGTACTAACGAAATGTACGACAGGGCAATTTACAACTTTGATAAATATTTCCCTACATTCGGAATAACAGAGAAATTCTACGAAAGTGTTTGTTTATTAAATCTGACTTATGGATTAAAGATCGACAAGTTTAAAGAGAAAGTAAATACTTCTAAAGTGAATCTGTCTGAGGCACAAAAAACGGACGAAGTAATAGAACTAATTACAAAATACAATGAATTTGATTTAAAGCTGTATCAATATGCTAATGAGAAATTCGAGAAGATAAAAGCAAAACATACAAATTTTAACCAACAGCTTGAAGAATTATATATTTCAAATGCAAATTACAACGAGGAGCTAAAACCAACGCCGCTTAAGGCCTCACTATCTAAAATAAATAAACTCGTAAATGGTTTTTTCAAATGAAAAAAGAAAATAAGGGACTAATCTGGTTAACAGGTTACTCTTCTGCAGGAAAGACAACAATTGCCAACGAAATAAAGAAATCTTTAGACAGAGATGGACATAAAGTTATTTTTTTAGACGGAGATGATTTGAGAGTGATTTTGGGTACTATCGGTGAATATAAAAAAAATGAAAGGATTGATCTTGCAAAAATTTATTTCAGACTTGCAGATCACTTAGTAAGCCAAAACTATATTGTCATTATTTCTGCAATCGCGATGTTTGATTCTATAGCGGAATGGGTAAAAGATAATATCTTTAATTCGTTTCAGGTCTTAATCAATGTTCCGGCTGAAATAAGATTTTCAAGGGATCAGGAATCTAAAAATATTTTTAAAAACGGAATTATGAACGATGAGATTTATGACCTTCCTAAAAAACCTGATTTGATTGTAGAGAACTATAACATCGAGATAAATGAAGTTGCAAATAAAATAATTTCCTTTTTTTTCGAAAACACAGATCAGACCAAGCCTTCCATTCGCAGTAAATATTGGAATGAAGTATATGCTTCTAATAGGAGTCCGGGTTTTCCATCAGATTTTGCAAAACATACAATTGAAAAAATTACCAGCAATGAGACGTTGCTTGAAATTGGATGTGGTAATGGCAGGGATTCAGTTTATTTTGCTTCAAAAGCAGTCAAGGTTATTGGAATTGATATTTCGGAAGAATCTATAAATTATTGCTCAACAAGCTTTAGAAATGAGAATCTCGAATTTTATAATGGAAGTTTATCACAATTCTTTGATAGAAATAAGACGATCACATTAGATGTTATTTACTCAAGATTTGTATTTCATGCTATGACCTTAAAAGAAGAACTGCAAACAATTGATAAAGCGCATATTCTATTAAAAAAGGGCGGGAAATTTTTTATTGAATGCAGGTCTATAAAAGATCAACTAAGTTTGAAAGGAGAACATATAAGCGAAACAGAAAGAATTTTTGGACATTACAGAAGATTTGTAATTGCCGAAGAATTAATCCAAAGATTGCAGGATCATGATTTTGAAATACTTGATTTTGTTGAAGATAATGGTCTTGCAGTACACGTGACAGAAGATCCTGTTGTAATTAGGATTACAGCAGTAAAAAAGTAAAGTGTAACGAAAGCAAACTTTATAGTGGATAAAATCCAGGATGTTTTTATGCATCCCACAATCGAGAAAATCGGTAAGGTTATAAAAGCACATATCTGGCTTAAAGATTCAGAAAAAGCAGTACTTAAAAACAATATAATTGAAGTTAATTAAAAAGTATGATTGATTTAATAAATATACTAGCAGATAATAAAATTCACCTTTTTATTGAATCAGGATTGCTTAAAATCAGTACTGAAGAAAAAGAAGTTAATCCGGCAATCCTTGAAGAGATTCGCAGCAATAAAGAAGCGTTGATCCTTTATTTGTCAGATCAGGACAGTACA
>NZ_MTQF01000014.1:30102-80652 GCF_001975985.1 [Flexibacter] sp. ATCC 35103
TTTCAACCATTACCTGGAAGCCACCAAGAAAAGAAACAGATTTGATAAATTCAGGATGCCGCTTCATTTTATAACAGGCAGCATTGACCCGATCACAAAAGGCTACAAGAGAAAACATAAAAGGTGGCATCTTTTTGCCGAAACTGTCGATATGAGCATTATAAAGGACCATGGGCATTATTTGCTTCGTGATGCCCCGGAAGAATTAGCAGGCATATTGGTGAATATTACAAATAATAACAGAAAAACAGTAAATATTGAACATGAATATGAATACAAGTAAGTTCAACAATCTAAAGATAGAAAAGACATTTTAGAGTAATAAGGTGTGAAAGCAGAAACAGAAGTAAAGTATAAATTAATAAAGAAAAAAATGATAAAAAAACTGGTTCTTCGGAATGGAAAGATTTGGTGTTACGCAGATTATTTCTGCCTCTTGAAGTACATGTAACTGAAGATCCTGTTGTGATTAGGATTACGGCAGCAAAAAAGTAAAAAGTAACGAAAGTAAACTTTACGATAATAAAATAAAAATTCGAAAAGAATTTTATAATAATAACAGAAATAGAAAACCAATAATAAACCAATAAAAAATAATTATGATTTTTTTAGACAAAGCAGATGTTTTAAGAATTCCTAGACAATGGAATGAACTTCTTGATACAATAGAGGAAACAGTTCATATTTTATCAAACAATGATTTTTCGCAACCTATAAAACCTTATTTACGATTTGGTGATCCGGCTAATAGAATTATTGCTATGCCTGCTTTTGTTGGTGGTGATATTGATATGGCAGGAATAAAATGGATTGCGAGCTTTCCAAAAAACATTAACAAGGGAATTGCAAGAGCAAATTCAGTAACTATTTTAAATAATTCTAATACAGGAGAACCGGTTTGTATCATTAATTCTACTTTAATCAGCGAAGTCAGAACGGCAGCCGTGAGCGGTACTATGATTAGGAAGTTTCTGGAAGTAAGTAAAGGTGGGAAGCTTAAAATTGGAATTGTTGGTTTTGGTCCGATAGGACAACGTCACTTAGAAATGATTGATGCATTATTCTCAGATCAGATTGAAACCGTGTTTTTGTATGATATCAATAAAGTCGATGAGGAAAAAATTCCGGCTTCGATTGCTTCAAAAGTTATTATTGCAAATTCCTGGCAAGATACCTTCGAAACGGCTGATATTTTTATAACAGCAACAGTTTCCAGTGACAGATATATTGATTTGGTGCCTAAAAAAGGAAGTCTTCATTTAAATATTTCTCTTAGAGATTATCAACCCGAAGTAATCAATCATATCAATTATATGGTTGTCGATAATTGGGAAGAAATCTGCCGTGAAAATACTGATATCGAAATAATGCATAAAAAATACAATTTAAACAAAGAGAATACACTGAATTTAATCGATGTTTTTACGCAAAACGCGCTTTCTAAATTCAAAGAAGATGAAGTAATTATGTTTAATCCTATGGGGATGGCAATTTTTGATATTTCCATCGCCAAATATTTTTATAAAAAAGCAATTTAGGCTTACTACTATGAAAGATATATTTATAGAAACATCGAAGATTAAAAAGTCTTTTTTTATTTTGTTTTTCGTGCCTTTTCTGAGTTTTTCCCAATATACCATTAAAGGAAAAGTATCAGACAGCAATCAGGTAATTCCTTTTGCCAATGTTGTTTTGACAAGCACGGATAACAAATTAGTAACTAGTACAGTAAGCAATAGTGATGGAAGTTTTTTAATTAAAACTTCCATCACACAAGGTATTATAACAGTTACTTTTGCAGGTTTTGAAGAGTGGAAAAAAGAAATTGTCCTGCAAGGTGATACGGATTTAGGTGTAATTGTTCTTAGTGAAGAGAAGATAGCGCTTGATAATGTAACAGTGAAATCAGAAAAAAAATTAATTGAAAGAAAAGTAGACCGATTAATTTTTAATGTAGAAAACAGTATTGCTGCTACAGGCAGTGACGGACTTGAAACGCTTCGTTTGGTACCGGGAGTAAAAATTCAGAACGGAATTATTAGCCTGGTAGGAAAAAGCGAAGTATTGGTAATGGTTAACGAGAGAGTTATCAAGTTAACCGGAGAAGAACTTGCATCGTATATTAAAACGCTTTCCGGAGAGGAAATAAAAAAAATTGAGGTGATCACAAATCCTTCAGCACGATATGATGCATCAGGAAATTCCGGGATTATTAATTTTGTAACCAAAAAACAAGCTCAGGATGCATGGAAAAATACAATAGTAGGTTCTTATGCTCAAAGGCAATTAGCAAGTGGTAACCTTAGAAATAATTTTACGTATAAAAAAGATAAAATAAGATTTTTATTGAATCTTGATTATAATGAGGAGAACATGATTTTTAAAGAAGATATCTTTTCCGGTTTCGAAGAAGGAGAGTGGAGAACATATCAACAAACAAAACGTCATAGAAATTTGTACACAGGAAGATTTGAATTTGATTATTCAATTAGCAAAAACACAACTATTGGTGTGCAGTATTATAATAATACAACTGATGCAAAAAAGAATATAAACGGAAACTCTTATATAATTGAAAACAGCCAAAATTATATCCTGAAAAACAATTCAAACTCACATTTTGAAGCCCCTACAAATACATTTAACACGCATTTTACTAGTGTTTTAGATACTTTAGGGCGAAAAATCGACGTTGATTTGGATTATTTTTTCTATGGCTCAGATCAAAGGCATGATTTTGATACAGACCGACTCGATGCTGATATGAATTTTATAAACAAGGATTTACTGGCAACTAATAAAACGATTTTAGATGTTGAAAATTACAGCGCAAAAGTTGATGTATTTCATCCTACAAAACTTATTGAATTAACGTATGGTGGAAAAATTGGAATTACTAAAAACAATAGTTCAACACAGTTTTTTGACAATATGAGTGGTAGTCCCGTAATTGTTCCTGAAAATACAAATCAATTTAATTACAAGGAAAACATCGAAGCTATGTATGTCGAAGGTCTGAAAAAAATTGGTAAAAAGATTGAATTACAAGTAGGACTGCGTTTAGAAAACACACATATTGATACGCAATCAGTAAATCCGTTTACAGAAATCAACAGAGATTATTTGAATTTTTTCCCCTCGTTTTATTTATCTTACGAAAAAAATGACAACAATACGTTTTCTTTTAATTACGGAAAAAGAATCAAAAGACCGGGATTTCTTGTCCTTACGCCATTTCGTTTTTATACCAATTCGTTTATGTATTCAATAGGAAATCCATTTCTGGCACCTTCTATAAACCATAATTTAGAGTTTTCGCATACTTATAAAAACGATTTTGTAACCAATGTTTTTTATTCATACCAGTCAAACGGATTTGATTTTATGTTGAATGGAAATGAAGAAACAAATGAAACGGTTTTAAAGATGGATAACTTTTTTAATCAATCTACTTATGGAATTAGCCAATCCTATACGACAAAAATATTTCCGTGGTGGGAAACATCCAATAATGTTGATTACTATTATGTTTCATCAGAAGCTAAAAAAAATATTACTACAATTAACAATGTTGATCAGTTTAGTTTTAACGTAAGAACCGATAATACTTTTATATTAAATAAATCAAAAAGTTTAAAAGGTCAGGTAGGTTTTTGGTATAACTCTCCATTTGCAGAAAGTTTGTATAAAGTTTCAGGATCAAGCAGTCTTGATTTAATAATGAAATATTCAGTACTTGAAAACAATCTAAATTTCACAGCTGGTTTTTATGATGTTTTTAATAATTCGGCAAGTTACAGAGTAGCCAATATAAACAATATCAGGCAAGAACAAAATTACTACGGATATACAAGATATTTTAAATTTTCATTATCTTATAGTTTCGGAAATAATAAAATGGGGTCTAAAGAAAGAAAATTTGGTAATGACCAGGAAATAAAAAGATTATAATTTATTAATTGCATATTACCATAAATTATGAAAAGCAAATTATGATTTATGGTAATATGTAATTTATTAAGATAACACCAGATTTTTGGATTAAAAAATCGATGAATTTTACATTCTAACGCACTTGTTTTTATCGCTTGTTACTGAATTTCAAATTTTGAGAAAACGATATATCATGTGTAATAATATTGAGATTATTAATCTTTTGAATTCTAAAATTTATTTGAAAGAATATAATTATTAAAAAAGTGTAATAAACAATACTTTAGAAAAACCGTAGAATGAAAAGGTAATTACCATCTAGTGTATTTTCCAAAATATTTCAACAAACATTGGTCCAGATTCATTGGCTTCTTTAAAAAATGTAACTCATAGAGCAGTCAGGGATATTTTACAGATTTATTGTATTATTTTATAATCTTTGATTGAATCTAAAATATTCTGGACTAATTTATTATTTTCTAATTTTTTCCAGCGTTCATGTCTTATTTGTTTTGGACTTGTATTTTTAGTATGAATTTGGCCTAAATATGATGTAATGGCATCATTTGCAAGTATGTTTTTTACATTCTCATTCCATACAAAAGCATTGTCTTCTCCACAATTGCTTGCAGGAAAAGGATTAGCCTGCCAAAATTGTTTCGTATAACATAAAGTAGCCCCATATACCCAGGGTTTATCTTTTTCAGGATATGTGTATTGCCAAAAACTATCTTCATCTTTTTTATGAAAAACAGGAGCGGCAAGTCCGGTAATGTCTAATTTTTTTTCTATCAAAAATGTTATTTGTTTTTGCAGCCAATCCGGAGCATAATAATCGTCGTCATCCAGATGAACAATAATTTCGCCTTTTGCTATTTTGCAAGCCATATTGCGTTTGCTTCCCAAATTGAGTTTTTCATTTAAATAAATATACTTGATTAGATTTGACTCCGGTACTAAATTATCAATTGACATCTGGCTGTCGTCTATAATAATCAACTCTTTGTTTTGATAATCCTGATGCAAAAACTGATTAATGGCATTCGTTATAAACTCAGATCTATTATAAGTGGGCATGATACACGAAACCATTGGTTCTTTTTTATCTATGATCTCTTCGTTATTTGCCGCAATTTTAATACTTGATTCTGATGTTTGTTTAGATTGTGTTTCTATTTTTTTTAATGCAACCAAACTATCTCTTTTACCTAAAATTTGATAATTTGAACTATAAAGTAATTCGTTTACAAAATGAGTTACCCCGGGAAATGCTGTGTCATAATCATGAAACAATAAAATACTATCCGGTTTTAAATGCTTTTCATAATTATAAAAATCCCTCGCAACATTGGCATAATCGTGTAAACCATCTACTAAAAGCACATCAATTTCTTCTTTAAAATCAATTAAGGAAGGTATATTTTTTATAATAGTAACGTCATCAATTGTTTCGGTTTGCTGCAGGGTATGCTCAAATTTTTCAAGACTAGGCGCATAAAAATCGATTCGGGTATCTTCTGCACCCAATCTACCGCTAAAATCATCTATGGCAAATACTTTCGTTTTATTGTTGATTTCTTTTGCAGCAAGCGCCATTACCACAGTCGCTTTGCCGCAATAACTTCCTATTTCTACTAATACAGGAGCTTTTTTTGTTTGAGCTTTTGTATAACAAATAGTGGCTAATAACTCTATTTCATCTTCATACAGCCATCCTTCGATAGTATTTACTCTTTTTTTAATTTTATTAATTAAAGATTCTAAATGAATTGAAGATACGGAAAAGGAATCCTTAATATAATCGTTAAAAGCATTTCGAACATAAATTCGATTTGTATTATTAATTTTTCGCTCGATGGGATGAATCCAAAAAGCATTTTCGTTTTCAATAGCCTGCTTAATATCATGGGTTGTGTAAGAGGCACGATATTTTACAAAATCATAAACACAAGGATTTTCGACTATAGTGTAACCCAATGCAATGGTTAATGTAGGCAACAGAATTTCTTCGCTTGCCCATATTTTCGTTTTTTCTAAAATGAATTGCAGCTCTAAATTGGTTCTAAATAGCCGAACCAAATCGACAGCCGCAGCATAAGTAAAAGCAGTTGAGGGCCAAAATGTCCAATGCAAAAAAGCTTCTTTACCATTTGGGAGTTTTTCTAATAATGGTATCCATAAATCTTTTTCGGCATAAGCTGTAATTGCAGGATCTATTTTAGTATCTGCATCAATACGCGTGGCAACTTGCCCCAACATACCAAGATTTGGGTTATTATGAAAAGTATCTGCTACATAGGCTGAATAATTTTTTCCAGATAACAATTGGTCTGAATCTACAACAGTTATTAAATCAAAATCCAGATTGATAATGGCATATTCCATACAATCAATGGCGAAATCATGAAGCCAGCCCCATTTTAAAGTTTTTGGGTTTGGATAAATGATTGCATTATATTGCTTAAAAGGGAAATTATCAAATAGCGCTGTATTGGTTCCTCCATTATAGAGGATGATTCGGGAAGCCGGATCTAAATAGTGTAGGTTACGTACCAAATCGATAATACAATCTTGATTTTCATGCACCAAACACATGTATACGTTTTTTATAGGCTTCATCTGAGGGTTTGTTATTTTGATTTGGTTATTGGTTAAGATTCAGATTGTAGGTTTGGGCCGGTAAAACCTCCTGGTAATTTATAGGTATATTTTATCAAATAATTTACAAATACATTGGTTGGGCGGGTTTCCAACTGGCTCACTTTTACTGTAGGCTGGGATGATTCGTTAGTAGGAGTACTTGTAGGTACATCTGGTTTTATTGCTGCAAAAGCAGCTCCGGAATTTCCTGGCCCTGCACCTGCAGGCTCATTGTAAGTATGTACATGGGTTTGTAAAGCATCTGTTTGGGTAGAACCTACGCCATTTGCCTGACCATTTGGTGCTGTTGTTCTATTTTCGGTACTGGCACTATCTTCGCCAATGCCTCTAAGAAATTGTCCTCTTAAATCAGGCAAATTAAATGTAATGCTGTTTCCTGACCCTGAAGTACCATACAAATCTCCCAGAGTGGCGTATAATTCCGGATATTCACTTGCAATAAGGGCTGATCCATCACACACCATCCACCCAAAAGCTTCGATAGGTTGTGTAGTAAACGGCTCATTTGTGTTTGAGTCTGAATTAGAATATTTTGCTATTTTTCCTGCAAAAGCAATAATAGATCCTACTGGAGCACTAACAGAAATAAGATTGAAATTAGGATTACTCATAGTTTTGAATTTTTAATGAATTATATTTTTGTAACATTTGCATGGAAGTAGGAATTACAACCTCCCAGGAATCTATCGTTTTTTCTGGCAAATTAGGTTGTTTAAATACATTTTTAAGCTCCTGAACTATAGTTGCCTGATCCGTACTTGTATTGTTTTCTGTCTGAGAATCATCAAAACAAGGCGCAAAATTATCTGCCGATGTCCAAACAAATCCAGTACTTAAAAAATAAAGAAACCCATAATTATATTGAGGAGTAACCGGAATAGTTACTCTGGCATAAGTGGCTTTTAGAAATCCGGAAAAATAATCCGGTGAAAGTGAGGAGACTGCAAACAATTCATTTTGGCTGTCGTATTCATCTAAAAAAGTATACGTCATTTCGTTCCATTCTAAAGACGAGTTAATGTATTGTGCATTTTTAGGATAGTTATAGTTTATTCCGGGAGAAGCGGTTTCCTGTTCATAATTAGAAGGCAATCCTACAGTACTCATGATATGGTTTTGCAGCTGTTGACGCACTCCTTTTTCGAGTTCTTGTTTTACAATCAGATAATCTTTCAATGGGTTGACCCTTTCGTCTCTGCCATTTGAAACATTGCTTTTTTGATTGTAAATTTCATATTGCTCCCTATAAGCTGTACTTATGAGCTGGTAAATTGAAATTTGCCAACTAAGCACGTTTTCAGCATTTAGCAAACTAATTATTTCAACAGATAATTGAAAGTCTACTGCTGACGAAGGAGGTGACATCGTAATAACATTACTGGAAACAATTCCCACAGCAACAGTATTCTGTTCCTTATTCATATCAAAACATTGTGTGCCTGTATTTCCTTTAGACTGGTCAAAACTAAAATTGATTTTGCCAATAAAGCCATTCACTATGGCCGTATCATTACCTTCGCCAAAGGCATAACTAATCGTAGCTTGTGAAGCTTCATATCCTTTTGGAATACCTACTAATTTGCTTTCGCCAAGTTGCATAATATCCGAAATAACAAGCTGTGCATTTGGGGCAAGAGGGAATGTTTTTAATTGATAATACTGGCACAGTGCCAAATAATTATCCGATGTAATATCCTGATAGGTTTTTATATTTAATTGTGCCGGCGAAAGTGGTTCTGTTAGATTATTGCCTTCGATAACTTTTACCTGTGAAATATAATTTGCCGCAGGATTAGGAATCAAAAAAGTAAAAAGCATCCTGTTGCCGTAATTAACAACCTTAGCTTTATAGACTTTGTTTAACCAACTGTACATGCCATAAGCTGGATCTTTACTGTTTGAGTTGTCTAAAATACTTGTGGCAGTATCTTCTAGTTCTTTTAATTGGGTGTGTGAGCGTACTTTGTTTATTTTTTCAGAAATGCGTTGTGTGGTCAGGTTAAGTACTTTTTTGGCATATAAAGTAATTTGCTTTTTTTCAGGCGTCTGGGTAGTTTGGGCTTTAGTATAAGAACCCATTATTGTAATGTTTGTGGGTGGCCCGTAAGTCGATACCAAACCCGGATCAGGATAATTACTGGTCTGAGTAGTTTCAGCAATCGCTTTCCATAATTCTTTGCTAAAATCATGGCTCTTTTCAGTTGTTGTATTGTCAGAAGTACTTTCGTTATAGCTTGTAATTTGTTCTTTATCGGTTATACGATCTAGTTTTCGGTTCACCACTTTTCTTTTTTCACCGGGCATTACACTTGTTATATGAGCTAATTCTCCTATTTCATAACGCAGCAATTTGTACTTTACCAATTGCAAATTTCCTATTGCATATGGTAAAAAAGGAACAGGTGAAGGTTGTGGCGGTGATGAAGTATATGGGGGCAGCGGAAAAATAGCCTTGTCTAAAAGTATTGTAGCATGAAACAAATTATACAAAGCTTCACTCTGCAAAATAGTAGCCGTCTTTTTAGCATTTAGATGATTAAAAATGGTTTCTAAATAGTTACAAATAGTAAGATTTTTTATGATTGCTTCTAAATCGCTGCTTCTATAACCCATTTCAATTAATAATGCAAAATATGAATTCCAAAGACGTTCTTTAGATTCATTGTAGGCAGTTGAATTGAGATAATTTAATACAGAAGTTACATCGGTTTTTAAGAAACTGCAAACCACAACCACCATATTATCGCTCGATTTTGTTGTTTCAATATAATTGTATAATGCTGTAAATGAACCAATATATCCTGGCAATTTTTTTACCGCAATCACAAACTGGTGTTGATATGGTGGTTTTTCTTCCAGAAAAGCAATTGCTTCATTTTGCATACCCGTTCTGTTTCCGTTTGCTTTTAAAGCTTTTAACTGGTCATAAAAAGTGTTCATTGGCGGGCTGGTACTTGTACTGGTATAACCAAAAAAGTTGTCTTTTTTATCCGTTTCGGAGATTTTTGGCCAGCCTGAAATATAAATATACGGAAACAAATCACTGTATAAATTTGCTCCGTTTGCGGGTTTTAAAATAATATTGGGATCAATAGGCTCCTCTTCCTCAATAATTTCTATAGGAACAGGTATTGGTATTATATCTTCAGGCTTTTTTCTTGGATTAAAACTAATCAGGAACCCTTCGGTATGCCAGATGTAAGTTTGAAGATCTTTTTTATAATATTTAAAATTACTCCATATACCGTCTGTATCAATAATATTGGGATTATTGATTTTTTCCCACTGTAACATGCCTATAATGGTAATGCCATTCTTAAAGGTGTAATAAATATTGCTTTTAGAAGAAAAAACCAAAGCAGGTATAGAATAACTATCACCTGGTGCATTTTTCCAAAACATTTCAGCAACTATTTGCCCTGAGTCTTTCTTATCTGCCGAGACAGGTATTTTAAACACAATAACGAGACCATCTTTTATATCCGGAAAGATTTTATCCTCCCAATTTTTTTCTATTATCTGCATTTTATAGATTGTTTATTGAATTAGAATAAAATTTTTATATTTAGCTTTTACTAAAGCCAACTAAAGATATACTTTAATTGGCTTTGATTTAGCTTGCTACAATAATATTAACCTGTTCCTGTAATAGCTCCGTGATAGCAATAGAGGTTAGTGGCATACCCTCATCCCACATTGCAATGCCGTTTCTAAAAACGTGACCATCTTTGTATGGAACTTTACTAGGATTACTTCCGTTTACTTTTTGCACGAAACTACGAGTGCCATTAGGTAATAGTATACTAATGCCCCAATGATCCCAGCCATACCAGCTAGTACTGCGCAGGTGTAGCGCATAATCACCTAAAATAGGATCTGACACATCACTACCATTTACAACAAGATTAGTCACACTAAGATTGCCCAGTGTAAAACCATTGGCAATGGCACTAATTCTTAAAAGTGCAATACGAACTGCATTTTGGCTCATCTTATCACCTTTGGTCGCATTGGCTAAATTCTCATCTAATACATTCAAAAGTATCGGGATCGTAATTGGATTACTAACTGATAATTGATTGGCCAAACTGTTAGTGTCTCTGTTTACACTAGTAGGTGGTTTAGCTATTCCGTTACCCCATTTAAAAAGATTTTCGTAGATATAAGGTGCCGAATTGTGATTAGCAACTGAAAGAAATCTGCCTGTAAGTGCCCAACTCCAGCAGGCTGCATTATACAAACCATCATTATCGCCACTTATATAACCTGGACCTGTTGGGTATCCGTCACGGGTAAGCGGACCTAAATTTTGTAAAGTAACTTTTTGAGTAATTGATAAAATTGCCATATTATTAATTTTTTATTTTTTGCCGACTCTTTCCCGTTTTTGGCTTCCCGGTTATTTTATTTTTTCATGTTTGCGTAAAAATGATAATTTTATCTTCTGATTTTTAGTTTCAGATTGTCTAAAAAATAATTGCAAACTATATTTAGGATTAATAATTAATATTGAGCTGCAGTATTTGATTGGCTAAAAACACAATCATGTTGTAATACCAATCTGTTGCCCTGTTAGTTCTAAGATCTCTAATTTCATTAATTTCTCTTTTTACCTGCCAAAGCTGCACTTGACCCAGTTCATCATCTAACGGACAAAAAGGATAGTCTCGAAAAATAGAATCATAGTCTCGTATTTGGTTATTATGAATACCTAAACGAGCCATTTTTGCTGCTTCAAAATTGGTTGTTGAAATAAGATCCTGAATTTGTCTCAGATCATCATTAGAAAATTCCAAATACAAAGTCGTATAATTACTCCCAACAGTATTAAGCTGGTTGTATAGAATATTATACCTGGCAGTATCGATTGTTAAATTGTCTAGATATAATAAAGACTGAGGCTGGTTGGCAGGTACATAACCAAAACTAATGGCATTACCGCACTCTTCCCTAAATTCTCTCAAACAACCTTTGAATGGTTCTTCGCCAGGGTCAAGCGCGCCTCCAGGAAAAGCAAACAGACCTGCACCATTTGTAATTGGGACTCCATTTGGTGGAAAAATTTTAGATGTTCTTCCGTTAGAACCATGAAAAAAGAAAGCTTCTTCTCTTTTTTCAAAAATCAAAAAGTACCCTTCTCTTGAATATAAAATGATATAACATTGCATAATATTTTTTTTAGTTTTATTAATAATTTGTGCTTATTACAACAATTAAATGTTGAATGTATGATCTGCAAAGGCTTACCAATGCTCTGTTTTACGAATGGTCAGTTCTCTTTTTTCTTTGGTATGAACCAAAAACAGATGTACGGCCTTAAGTCCGGTAAAGTCAAAACTTAGTACCGAATTAGCATTGTTTTCCTGAGCATTATTTTGTTGATCCGAAAGTCTGTTTTCGACAAAAAAAATAGTCGTATCCAGATCAATTTGGGCATGATTTTGTATAAAGGACTTTGTGGCTACCAGCAGGGATCCCCGATAGAGCTGTACTCCGGAATATGCATTGCCTTTGGTTTGTTCAAAATCAAAGACTTGTTTACCGTTTTGATACTCCTGCATTACCGTTACAATCCCCTCTTTACTAATCAGGTTTTTTTTCTTCTGCTGAGTAGATATACTCCATAACGAATGTGATTCTGAGCTGTTTCCTGATGATTTTATTAAACGAAAATGAAGATCCCACGGTATAGAGAACTTATGGTTCCAACCATACTGACAGCCATTAATGATCTTAAACGGAGTTTCTGATGAAATTGCTTTCGAGGTATTTTGTAAAAAGCAAATACCGGTATCTGATAAAGGGGGGCCTAAATTTGTAAAATAAATATCTGTAAACATGACCATATTTATTAAATTAACACTCTACTTCAATAGTCACAGTATCATCACCTGGTGTATAAGTCTCTGAAAATTTCATGATAAATCCCAATTCTTCTCTCTTTTTATTTACTGGACCATAACAAAACTGAATATTTAAATAAATTCCCTGAGAGGTAGTCGTTAGCTGTATTTGTCCATAGTCTGAATTGCCGGTACCCGAAACTGTGAATTTGAAATTGGGCTGCGGAGGTGATACACTGGTATCTTCAGGAATGGGGATATCGTTCCAGCCTCCTTTTGTAAGTGTCAATTGGCTGGAAACACCATTTGGGTCATAAGTATAATCGACCACATCGATCAAAATAGCTGCCAGTTTTTGAGGAGCTGGCGGGCTTGTAGAGGGACCATAATTGGGCGTGGCAGAAATTATCAATCCATTATAAGGAACCTGTAGATTATTTATTGGCGTCCAGTCTCCAGAATACCAGGATTTTTTGTCTAATTCATTCATAACGTTTCATTTTTTATATAGATCTAATAGCAGATTTCTAAATTTGAGATTTTGAATAAGAAGAAACACAGTAATAAATTCTTACTGCGTTTCTTTTTTTCAAAAAGGTATTATTTATTGATATTTTCTAAGGTAAAATTGAATGCAGTAGAACCTTTACCTGGTCCGCCTCCTGTCATTACAATATCAGCACTGGAAATACCAAACAAATTAATTTCTGAATTAAATTGAGAAATAATGGCAGAATTCATTACTGTTCCTTCCTCAACCTGAGAAATAACTCCGATATAAATACGAGGATGAAACTCAAAAACGGCTTTTTGGCTAGGGGCTAAACCTGTTTTTGTAGCGAGTAAATTACCATCTTTATAGCAATTAGCATTGATGGCACCCGTACCAAGATTATTTCTTATTTCAACTTCAGTAGGACTTGTTGAAGGAGTTGTAGATAGTTGGAGAATATCTCCGGAAGTGCTTTTTATCATATCAAAAGCCTGACCATCAAATGCATCAATTTGTGGGGTGTAATTTCCGTAAGAATCACTCGCTGAAACTTTAAAATTTAATGGGTAAACAAAAGGGTGGTTATCCAGTCTTCCACAATTTGCAATTACTTTCCATGCCACTGCAATTTCTCCAAAACTCTCAGCCACATTTTGCTGAAAAATTACTACACTACTGTTATTTGTATCTCCAGATCTGTTAATGAAATTTAATTTAATTTTATCCATGATTTAATGTTTTTAGTTTTGAACATTCCATAATTATGCATATTGTTGGTTGCTGTTTTTTATATCAAACGCATATTTGATTTTTGAATACTGAAGATTCATATGGTCAAAAAAACAAGGGCAAATTTTGCATGATTTGGTTGGTTGTTCAAATTTGTTAGTTGATATGAGGGTTACTCTTTCGTTTTTTTAAGTGGGTTCTGCTCCACTGATATACATATGTTTTGTTTTACCTGAGAAATCTGTCTTTACCTTCTTAAACAATAAAACTGTTCTTTTGCTATTCGAGATAAAAATCTCATGTACACTTTTGATTAAGATTTTACTTTCAGATGACTCTTGGTTTTTTCATTTCCTAATCTGCAGAATCAGTTCATGAATTTGTTTTTTTAGAATCTCACTGTGCACCTGATTAATTCTAATAAGTCAAAATTACAGTGATATTTCCTATTCGTTTTGTATGAAACGTGCAACTATTTATCAATTTGCTTCATTGCTTCTTCTTTTAATTTCTCTATAAAAGAAAATGCCACATTTATCTCTCTGTAATCATTGGGCGAACATCCAAAAGTTTCTTTGAAATAGCGCGAAAGATGAGCTGCATCATAAAAACCTGCTCCTTCAGCTGCTTCATTTACTGATTTGTCTTTTATGTTAAGCAATTCTGATGCTTGTTGCAGTCTTAAATCGCGTACTAGTTTCAAAGTAGAGAATCCAAACAATTTCTGTACTTTTCGATTAAGATTTGATGAGCTCATAAATAACTTCAGAGATAATTCTTCTACAGAAAACAAATCGTTATCGAGATTGTCAACAATGACAACAAACATTTTTGCCAACCATTTATTTTTTTTTTAAGTTCAATGAGATCATTAAAATAATTTTCATTCATGGGAATTTTCCAACTCCTTGCTTCAAATTTTTCGCTTAATGCTTTTTTACGATATTCAGATGGGCTACTACTAAACTCTTGCTTAAATTTACGACTGAATCCAGTGATTCCGTTGAATCCGGATCGATATGCTATTTCTTCTATAGAGCACAAATCTGAATTCAACATTTGTTTCGCCAATTCCATTCTATGATGTAAAATGAGCTTCGCCGGTGAATAACCTATTTGGCATAATCTACGGTTAAGTTTCAATTTACTTATTTGCAGTTCCTCTGCTAATTGCGGTACTCCAAATGAAGAATCCGTTTTTTTTTCTCAATAATGACAGTAACATGATTTATAAAATCGTTATTGCCACTACTTATCTGATCTTTTTTTTTTTAAGTATTAATTCCAGCATTTTTTATATAGTATCTATTGTTAATTTAAAAAAGAAGAAAGTAAAAAGAGGGTACTCGAATTTCATATATCTTGAATATCAGGTAATCAGAAGATGAAATACCGAATTTAATAGCTTCAGGATTCCACTTCCATATTATTGATAAAAAATGCAATAGGTAATTTATTCTGTTTTTTACTTTTATTATCTATAATTATGGACCTCTTATGCTTATCATTTAGCTTATTTGATTATAAACTTTGATAGCTATTTTCTTATGATTCGGGGTAAATCTACAGTATGATTATAATAGAAATAAAAAAAGATGCTTCAATAGACAATTTAGTGCTATGAAGAAGGAATTTCCTGTTATAAGTGAGAAAGAATATGCGAGAAAAAAGGCTCAAAAGCAATGAGGCAAGCAGCGTTTGTAATCGAACCTAATAAAATTAGATAACTAAATAGTTTTAACTTAATGGAGGTTCAAAAAGAAACACCAACTTCAATCCTCGTTTAGGTTACAAAATTCCACATTACGACTAAAATTTTAAAACAGGTATTTACCAATTTTGTCATATTAATTCAAATAAATAATTATTATGACAAATGTAAGCACAAACAAACCTAAGATATGGTTTATAACGGGTAGTTCCAGAGGTTTTGGAAGACTATGGACAGAAGCGGCGCTGGAACGAGGTGATAAAGTAGCCGCGACTGCAAGAAACGTTGACAGCATTTCAGATTTTAAAGATAAATATGGCGACAATGTTTTAATTTTACCTTTAGATGTTACTAAAAATGAGCAGGTTCAGAACGCCGTAAAAACGGCATATGACTATTTTGGGAGACTGGATATTGTAATCAACAATGCAGGTTATTCATTAGTAGGAACAATTGAAGAAGCCAAAGCAGATGAAATTCGTGCTATGTATGAAACTAATGTGTTGGGTCCGGTTGCTGTTATCCAGGCAGTTTTGCCAATTTTGCGTAAACAGGGTTTTGGACATATTTTAGGAACTTCAAGCAGTTTAGGACATTATGTAGTGCCTTTAATTGGATATTATTGCTCTTCTAAATGGGCATTTGAAGCCATTTACGAAAGTTTGGCTGTTGAAGTTAAATCTTTCGGTATCAACGTTACCATTATTGAGCCGGGAGCTTACGCAACAGAATTTGGAAGCGAAAATTCACTCAGGTTTTCAGAAAATTTTCCTCAATACGAATCATTAAGAAATATGGTTTTCGAAAACATGGGCAAGTTAGAAAGAGGTAATCCAGAGGCCACTGCCAAAGCTATTTTACAGTTAGTAGATACTGAACAGCCACCATTAAGAATGTTTTTAGGCAGTAATAACCTGAACGAGATTCGCCAGACGTATTCAGATCGTATCAAAGTCTGGGAAGAATGGCAAGATGTCGCAGTAGCTGCCCAAGGTTAAATAAAATGAAAATTAGGCAACAGATAGATTCTGTTGCTTTTTTATTTTCTTAATTTGTAACATTAAATAAAATGTCATGGCGAAAAAAAATAGCACTCCACGTAAATTCGCATCCCTTGCAGAAGGTTTAAAAGCTTTTGGTGGACCGCCGCCGCAACATCCTTTGATTACAGTACTCAATGGTATAGATTCGACGCTGGCTTTTGTTCCTCCATCAGAAAGCCATGTTTTAAGTTATTACAAAATAGCGTTCCGTCCTAATATAGGAGGTTTACTTCGTTATGGACAAACCCATTTTGACTATAATGAAGGAGGTCTTTTTTTTGCGGCGCCTAATCAGATTTTGGCTCAAAATGAAAATGAATCCAGAGAACCCGGATGCAGTGGGAGAGAAGCAGCAATTTTAATACATCCTGACTTTTTGTTGAATTCTCCTTTGGCTGCAAAAATCAAGAAATATGAATTCTTTTCGTATTCGGTTAATGAAGCCCTGCATTTGTCTGAAAAGGAAAAAGAAATTATTTTAGGTCTTTTAAGAAACATCGAAGAGGAATTAACAAATAGAATAGATGAGGTGAGTCAGGATGTAGTTTTAGCTCAAATTGAGTTATTATTGAATTACGCACAGCGTTTTTATAAACGTCAATTTATTACTCGTAAAACAATAAACAATACTTTGCTGCAAAAATTTGAACAGTTATTGAATGATCATTTTGATGAGGAAGAGAAATCTCATCAGGGAATTCCAACCGTGCAAAATCTGGCTGATAGTCTGGCTATAACCTCGGGTTATCTCAGTGATATGCTGCGAACTTTGACAGGACAAAATGCGCAACAGCATATTCACGACAAATTGATCGAAAAAGCTAAAGAAAAGCTTTCCAATACTGATTTATCCGTTTCCGAAATTGCTTATGAATTAGGCTTTGAGCATCTTCAAAGTTTTAGTAAATTGTTTAGAAACAAGACAAACGAGACACCTTTAAAATTTAGGGCAAAGTTTAATTAAAAAATTATAAAGTTAATACTATTCGAATACAACCTCTGTAATCCCTTGATTTTACTGATGTTTTATCTTTTTAAATATGATCTGTCCTGATTTGCCATAAAACTAAGAAACTTGATAATATTAGCTTTTTGTGGCAAAAAAATGCTGCGGGTTCAGTAATAATTATCTCACAATAAGTAGATTAAACATAACGATCAAAAAGCACATTACATTTCAAAAATTGACAGCCAACGATATTTCGTTGGCTGTCAATTTTTGCATGTTTTAAATTTCAATACATAATTATCAATACCTTCGTAGAGCCAGTTTAATCCTTAAGAAAATGCTCTCTAATAAACACAGAATAATTCTGCTTCTCCTTGTATGGTTTACATTTGGAGAAATAAACGCATTGCCTTTTTTTGAAAACAAAAATCAAGTTGAAACGGCAGATAAAAATTTGCCGGATCTCGAAAATAATTTTGATAATGAACCTCCTTATACGGAACAACAGGTAAGAAAAGCAGAAAGACTGCTAAACGGATTACAAGGGAATATCAATAAAATCAAAATTTTACTAAAAATAAGTGATTGGTATGAAGCTTCTTATAACAATCCTAAAACATTAGAAAAGGCATTTCAATACGCTGAGCAAGCCCTTTGGATAAGCCAGAACATTCATTCTAATATTTATTCCGGTAAATGTTATCTACAACTTTCTATGGTTCAGGAGTTGAGAAACAACAACCCAATGATAGAAACCAATGCCAGAAAAGCGATAGAAGTATTAAGTAAAACAAATCAAACAGATGATTTGGGAGAAGCATGGGTAATGCTCTGGTCAGCCAAAATGCGTACCGATGCACCAATAGAAGAAAGATTGGTTCCAATTTTTAAAGCCGCATCTCTATTTGAAAAGTCTAAAAATAATCAAAGAAGCGGTGACTGCTACAGAGAAATCAGCGAATTGTATTTTTCAATCTCAGATTTTCACAACGCTTTAAATGCGCTAAAAAAAGCTATATTTTTCTATAAAGCTGCTAATCTTAAGGAAACTGATATTTATCCTATTTCTTCCAGACTGAATATTATTTATGAAACAGAAAAGAAAAGCATGGATATTATCAAGCTTAAAAATAAAACCTTATTGCAGCAAAGCAGACTTAAAAACGAGGTGTTTTTACGCAATTCCATGATAATTTTTGTTTTCCTTTTGCTTATCATACTTGGATTACTTTATAAAAGTTTTATGTTTAAGAAGAAAACGAACAAGATCCTTAAAACACAACAAAATGAAATCAATAAAAAGAATAGTGCACTACAAAAAATGGTCGTTGAAAAAGAATGGCTGCTTAGAGAAATTCATCATAGAATAAAAAACAACCTCCATATGGTTGTTGGGCTATTGGCAAGTCAAACAGAGTTTTTAACAAATGAAGAAGCTGTTCAGGCCATTAATGACAGTCAGAACAGGATTCAGGCCATGTCTTTAATTCATCAAAAATTGTATCAGTCAGAGAGTTTATCTATAATTGATATGCCATCTTACATTTTCGAATTAACGGAATATTTAAAAGATTCATTTGAAATCAGGAATACAATCCGAATTATTTTACACATAGACAGTTTTAATCTTCCTTTGTCACATTCAATTCCAATTGGGCTTATTTTTAACGAAGCAGTTACAAATGCCATAAAATATGCTTTCCCGGATCATAAAAACGGAGTTATTACTATTGCACTTAAAGCTGAAGAAAATAACAAGTATACATTAATAATTCAGGATAATGGTATTGGGCTTCCGCCTGATTTTGACCCTTATAACAATCCTTCATTAGGAATAAAGTTAATGCATGGACTTTCTGCGGACATCGATGGAAAGTTTTTAATTACAAGTTCAAACGGAACCAAAATAACCTTGGAATTCATTTTTAATGAAAATAATTCTAATTAATTTGATTTTAAAATGGCTAAACCACTAAAAATTCTCATTGTTGAAGATCAGTTCGTTGAGGCGAATCATTTGCGATTAATGCTGAAAAAAGCCGGACATACTATTGTTGGAATGGCACGATCTGTATCAGATGCCAGATATTATATTGCTCAGGAAAAACCGGAATTGGTTCTTTTAGATATTTTTCTTTCAGGAAAAGAAACCGGTATTGATCTTGCCGAAATATTGAAAGAAGACAATATTCCTTTTATTTATCTTTCTGCTAATTCGAATCAGGAAGTTTTAAGTAAAGCTAAATTGACACATCCTTATGGATTTCTGGTAAAACCTTTCAGAGAAAAAGATTTATTAATAACAATAGAAATTGCGGAATACCATCAGGAACATGGAATTGAATCTTCTATTCGAAAAGAGCTTTTGTTTCAAAAAGAATTAAAAACAATCGTAGCCAAAAGCGATACATGGGATGACAGGGTGCTTAATATTATTACCGCTTTACAATCTCTTATTTCTTTTGATCTGGTAATGGCTGTTTTTTATATGGACAATAAATTATCCAACAAAGTTTTAGGATATGCCAGAACCGGTCTACACGAATATCAAAGAATAGGAATTGAAGAATTGCAGAATATCACCGCCTTAAAAGAATCTGAAATAAATGAATTAAGAAGTAAAAGCAAAGTCGAAAAAGAAGCAACTTTCTATAATGATCAGGACTTTATAAAAATTTGCGATAAAACACCCATAAAAAAGATGTTTGCAAATTCAATGAATATGAAATCCAATCTTATGCTGCCGGCACCTTTATCGCTTACTGAAAACGGCGGACTCTACTTGTCATTTTTCAGCAGGCAGCCTAATAATTACAATAAAAATCATTTAAGATTATGTGACAGACTTCAGGAACCTTTAATTTATGCAATTGAAAATTTAATTGGTCATGATAAAAAAACAAACCAAAAAGATTCTTCAGCTGTAAATCACAATACAAAGAAAAATATAAAAATTGCAGGTTTTGAATCTATCGTAGGAAAAAGTCCGGCTCTGTTAAAAATATTTGATTATATTTTGCAAGTCGCTCCTGCAGACACAACCGTTTTAATTACGGGAGAAAGCGGCACCGGAAAAGAAAGTATTGCGCATAGTATCCGTGAGCTTTCAAATAGAAAAAACGAGCCTTTTGTAAAAATTAACTGTTCTGCATTGCCGCCAAGCCTTATAGAATCTGAATTATTCGGACATGAAAAAGGATCTTTTACTGGTGCCGCAGAAAGGCGAATAGGCAAGTTTGAACAAGCAGACAACGGGACATTATTTCTGGACGAAATTGGCGATATGCCTTTAGAAATGCAGGCCAAACTATTGCGTGCCATTCAGGAAAAAGAAATTGAACGTGTTGGAGGAAATGTTTCTATAAAAATAAACGTGCGTATTATTGCAGCTACCAATTGCAACCTTGAAAAAGAAGTTGCCGATGGCCGTTTCAGGCTAGATTTGTATTACAGGTTAAATGTATTTCCTATTCAGCTGCCGCCATTGCGGGAACGTAAAGAAGATATAGGGCTGCTTGCCCGTCATTTTATTGCTGTATATAGTTCTAAAACGGGAAAAAATGTGACCGAAATTTCAGAAAACGCCCTAAAAAGCCTTTTAGCATACCAATGGCCCGGAAATATTAGGGAACTTGAAAATCTTATTGAAAGAAGTATTCTTTTAGCAAAAACAGACACAATTGAACATATTCCGCTTCCGGCTTTTGATGAAGTCAAAATAAACAACAAGTCAAATGAATGGTATTTTAAAACGATTCAGGAAAATGAAAGGGAACATATTATAAATGTTCTTGAGAAATGCAACGGAAGAATTAGAGGAACAGGCGGAGCATCAGAAATATTAGGTTTGCCGCCCACAACATTAGCCTCAAGAATGCAGAAATTAGGCATAAAAAGAAGTCATTTTTAATTGTTAATTATTATTTCCTGTTATGAAAAGTGATTTAAGACTTTTATTAATTAAACCAAACGATATTTAGTTGCTTTGTTTTCGTTGTACAACGAAATATAGTTGTTTCTAAATTTTACTTTAGATGTTAATTAATTATTAATCAGTTAGTTATAAAAAAGGTTCGGTTTTAGTTTAGACTTTGGCATAAACATTAAAACATGTATTATGCAGACTGAACACCCTACTACAATACTTTTTATTACAGGTGCATTTGTAAGCCATAGATGCTGGGATGAATGGAAAGTCTTTTTTGAAAGTAAAGGCTTTAAAACCCTCGCTCCAGCCTGGCCGTATAAAGATGCTCCGGCAAATGTTTTACGCGATCGTCATCCGGATCCCCAAATTGCGAGTCTGCGTTTAACTCAATTAATCGAATATTTTGAGGACATTGCTAAAAATCTTCCCCAGAAGCCCATTATTATTGGTCATTCTATTGGAGGACTTACGGCACAGATTCTCCTGCAGCGTAATTTGGCTTCGGCTGCAATTGCCATTCATTCGGTTCCTCCTCAGGGAATCATGACTTTTAAATTTTCATTTTTAAAAGCCGGATGGGGACCGCTAGGTTTTTTTACCTCGGCAAAAAAAACTTTCTTAATGAGTTTTAGTCAGTGGCAGTATGCGTTTACAAACGGAATGCCCGAAGAGTGGCAGGATAAAGCCTATTGCGACTCTGTTATTCCCGAATCTAAATTAATCGTTCGCGATACCATAACAGCAGCTGCAAAAGTAGATTTTCAGGCACCGCATGAACCATTGCTTATCATTGCGGGCTCGGCAGATCATACGATTCCGGAATCACTCAATTATTCCAACTACAAAAAATATACTCATAAAAATTCGATTACGGATTTTAAGGTTTTTCCTGAAAGAAATCATTTTGTTTTAAATCAGCCCGGCTGGCAGGAAATCGCGGTCTACATACAAGAATGGATCGCAAAACTGCCTGTATAATATTTATAATAACCAATTATTTATTAACCAATTAAATTAAAAATCATGAAAAAGAATGTATTAAAAGCCGCAATTTTAAACTTTAAAAATTGCACAGCCCATTTATTAACCTTTGTAATTTTGCTGTTAACTTTAATTTCCTGTAATAAAAAAACAGAAGAAACTTCTGTAACAGAATCAAAATCTGCAGCATCGACTGAAACGGCTCAGGCTGAACCTGCAAATCCGCCTGCCAATTTTAAACATGCTACTGCTGAGGTAAACGGAATCAAAATTCACTATGTTATAGGCGGTAAAGGAGATCCGCTTGTTTTAGTACACGGATTTGGTCAAAACTGGTATATGTGGAATCGTTTATTGCCGGAACTATCTAAACATTTTACTGTAATCGCTCCGGATTTAAGAGGTGTTGGCGAATCGGATAAACCAGAAGGGGGTTACGACAAAAAAACAATGGCATCAGATATTCACGAACTGGTAAAAAAACTAGGTTATAATAATATCAATCTGGCAGGACACGATATAGGTCTTATGGTGGCTTATGCTTATGCGGCACAATACGGAAGCGAAGTTAAAAAAGTAGCCTTAATGGATGCCTTGCTACCTGGTATAGAACCTGTTTGGTCGCAAGTTTCGGCTTCTGCATGGTGGTTTGGATTTTTTGCATGGCCAGCTTCCGGAGATATTGTGAGCGGGAAAGAAAAAGAGTTTTTAACGAGTTTTTGGCCAGTTGTAGGACATGTAAAAGACCCTTTTACAGCTGAGGAAACGGCTGAATTTATCAGAGCCTATTCTGTTAAAGATGTTGCAAAATCAAGTTTTAAATGGTTTGGAGCTTTTCCACAAGACGGAAAAGACAATTTGGTTTTTGCAAAAACAAAACTTAAAATGCCATTATTGGCGATGGGTGGAGAATATTTTGCAGCAGCTTTCCTTAAAGATCACTCCAAATTAGTGGCCGAAAATGTTTCTGAATCTAAAATTGCCGGTTCCGGTCACTGGCTTGTTCAGGAAAATACAGCGCAGGTACAAAAAGATTTACTTGCCTTTTTTCTGGCTAAATAACTAAAATCATGAAAAAACTATTGTTATCAGTATCACTTTTTGTTGGGCTTCTATCTCAGGCCCAGCAAAAAGCAGATCTGATTATTTACAACGGAAAAATTGCAACAATGCAGAAACAAGGAGAATTTGTTCAGGCAATTGCAATGAAAAACGGAATTATTCTGGATACCGGAACAGAGAAAGCGATACTCTCAGCCTATAAATCGGCAGAAACAAAAGTAATCGATGCCAAAGGAAAAACAGTAATTCCGGGACTTAACGACAGTCATATGCACGTTATTCGGGAAGGTCTAAACTACAACTCTGAGTTGCGCTGGGATGGTGTAAAAACCTTAAAACGAGCTATGGAAATGCTGAAAGAACAAGCAGCAAGAACTCCGGATGGTGTTTGGATCAAAGTAATTGGCGGCTGGAACGAATTTCAGTTTGAAGAAAAAAGACAGCCAACAATTGATGAAATAAATGCTGCTGTTCCTGATAAACCAGTATTTATTACCTATTTGTACGGAAAAGCTTTCCTAAACAAAAAAGGAATCGAAGTTCTGGGATATACAAAAGATACTAAATATGAAGGAAGTGTTCTGGAACAGGATGCTAAAGGAAATTTAACAGGTTTAATGTATGCGAAGGAAACGCCAAAAGCGATTTATATGACTTTGGGACTTACAACAAAACTATCACCTGAAGAGCGTTTGAATAGTTCGATCCAGTATAATCACGAACTCAACCGCTTTGGACTTACAAGTATAATTGATGCTGCCGGCGGAAGTCAAAACTTTCCGGCTGACTACGTTACTTCACTTGAACTGGCAAAAGAAAATAAACTGAGTCTTAGAATTTCCTATTATTTATTTGCACAGCAAAAAGGCAGAGAGCTGCAGGATTATGAGAAATGGGTTGCAGAAACTCAAATCAATAAAAATGACAATCTGATTGTGGCAAATGGTTATGTCGAAGAAGGTGCCGGAGAAAACATTGTGGCTTCGGCAGCTGATTTCGAAAATTTTCTCGAACCCAGAATCGTATTATCTGATGAAATGGAAAAAGATCTGGAACCCATTATTCGATTATTAGCTAAAAACAAATGGCCTTTCAGACTTCATGCAACTTACGGAGAATCTATCGACAGAATGCTGAATGTTTTTGAAAAAGTAAATAAGGAAATTCCGTTCAACGGATTACGCTGGTTCTTTGATCATGCAGAAACCATTACACCATCAGAACTGGATCGTGTCAAAAAATTAGGCGGCGGTATTGCAGTGCAGTTTAGAATGTATTATCAGGGAGAATTGTATAATAAATTGTACGGAGCTCCAAAAACACAGCTTCCTCCAATTAAAAAAATGCTGGAATTAGGCATTCCGGTTGGAGCAGGAACAGATGCAACCAGAATTTCAACATTCAATCCTTGGATGTCACTGCATTGGCTCCTTACAGGAAAAACAATTGGCGGTATGCAGTTCTGGCCTAAAGATCAGACTTTGGATAAATTCACTGCTTTACAATTATACACTTCAGGAAGTGCATGGTTTTCTGGTGAAGAAAAAGACAAAGGAAAATTAACAAAAGGCATGTATGCGGATATGGCGATTTTATCAGATGATTATTTTTCGGTTAAACCGGATGATGTTCGTAAAATCGAATCGGTACTCACAGTTGTTAATGGCAAAATTGTTTACGCTTCTGCAGAATATAAAGAATTAAATCCGCAGATTCCTGCCGTAATTCCGGATTGGTCTCCTGTAAAATACTTTGGAGGTTATCAGCGATAATAACACGATAAATGAAATGAGAATTGCACGCAGATGATGCGGATTTAAGCAGATTGATACTGATTTTTTTATAGTTCATCTGCAAAAATCTGTTTCATCCGTTCAATCCGTGGGCAAATTTTTAAAACATTATAAATATTAAACGATGAAAAATTATAAATCCATTTTAGTAGCTATACTTTTTGCAGTCGCTTTTTTTTCGACACAAAATACGTATGCACAAATGCCAATGCCGCCCGAAGTACCTATTTGGGATGCCAATAAAGTAACATTACAGCTTCATAAAATAGCTGAAAATGTGTATGCCGTATCACCATCAACAACCGAAACTGAAACTACAAAAGGAATTCCGCAGGCTACTTCTGCGGGATTTATTGTGGGCGAGAAAGGAGTTTTGTTAATCGAAACTATGTTAAGCAAAAGGTTGTATGACCAATTGTATAAATTAATTCGTTCTGTTACTCAAAAACCTATTGTTTATGCTGTAAATACAAGTGATCACGGAGATCACTGTTTTGGAAATTATCTGCTTCCAAAAGAAACTATTTTAATACAAAATGAATTCTGCAAAGAAAACCTTGCGAAGAATTACGAGGGAATCAAACAATTTATGATCATGCTTTTTGGAAAAGACCGCGGGATAGAACAAAGTGTGTATCGTCCCGCTGATCTTACGATTGCTGTAAATCAAAGTTTGAAACTAGATTTAGGCGGCGGCAAAATTGTAGAAATCATCAATGTGGGAACGGCACAGTCTCCGGCAGATCTTTTTGTATATCTCAAATCAGCTTCGGGTAATGTATTATGGGCAGGAAATCCTTTTATTGCCGAAAGTCCGGCTATTCCGTGGCTTTTTGACGGGTATTTTTTAGAACCGGTTCAAAACCTGAACAAAATTTATAATATGATTTCTGATAAGGATATTGTGGTTCCCGGACACGGACGTATTACCAATAAAGCGGGAATCAAATATACAATCGATTATGTAAGCGCTTTACAGACTAATGTTGAAAATGCCGTAAAAAAAGGACTCACTTTAGACGAAACCAAAGCAACGGTAACGATGAAGGAATTCGATAAAGGGTATGAACTTTTTAACTGGCTGCATTTTAATTTCAATATTCCGAATGCCTACAAGGATATCAAACAAAACGCAGCTAAATAACAGTAAACAAGCTGGTAATGTTTAAAATTTTATTTATGAAAAACAAGATATTATTACTGGTTTTATTGATTTCAATATCAGGATTTGCACAGCGCTATCCTGATTTTAAATCACTTCGGTTTGATGAAAATTATAGTTTTCTTGCGGATGATACAGTAAGTAATGATTGGTATAAAACAGTGAAATTCCTGCCTGTTTCTTCTTCTAAAAAGACCTATATCAGTTTTGGGGGCGATATACGGTTTCAGTACTTCTATGCTAAAAATGAAAATTGGGGCGATGGGCCACAGGATAACGATGGGTATGTTTTAGGCAGATATTTGTTTCACGCCGATTTTCATGCCGGAAAATACTTCAGGACTTTTGTTCAGGTGCAAAGCAGTACGGCAGACGGAAGAATTGATCCGAATCCCGTAGAGCAAAATCCGCTTGAAGTGCATCAGGCTTTCGCCGATTTTAATATTATAAACGAAGCAAATAAGAGACTTATTTTAAGAGCAGGAAGGCAGGAACTCACTTACGGATCACAACGTTTGGTTGCCGTTAGGGAAGGACCTAATAACAGACAGTCTTTTGATGGGGTAAAAGCGATCATAGGCAGAGAAAATTTCACGGCAGATTTATTTTACACTCATTATGTAGTGGCACACGATGGTATTTTTGACGATGATTCGAATAAAGACAGACAACTGTGGGGAAGTTATTTTGTCTTTAATAAAATACCAATCGTCAAAAATATCGATGTTTATTATTTGGGCTATCAAAGAGCAAATGCTGCTTTTAATGATGCAGCAGGAAAAGAAAAACGACATTCAATAGGAACCCGTATTTGGGGAAAAACGAAGAATTGGCGTTATGACGGTGAAGCTATTTTTCAATTTGGTGATGTAGCAGAAAAAAGTATTAATGCCTGGACGGCTTCTATTAATGCAGGATATCGTTTTAATGAGGTAAAGTTTCGTCCGGAAATTGGTTTTAAAACAGAAGTAATCAGCGGAGATAAAAAAGAAGGCGATTCAAGTCTGCAGACTTTCAATCCGCTTTTCCCCAGAGGAGCCTATTTTGGACTGGCATCGGTAATTGGCCCTTCCAATTTGATTGATTTTCATCCTTCCCTGAATTTTGAAATTGCCAAAAATGTAGATTGGATTATTGATTATGATATGTTTTGGAGATACAGCGGCTACGACGGAATTTATGCTCCCAACACAACATTAATTTATCCCGGAGATACTACAACAGAAAAGAAAATAGGAAATCAGCTCGAAAGCGAAATCGTTTGGGAACCCAATCAATATCTTTATTTCAGACTTGAAGCAACCTGGTTTAAAGCAGAAGATTATATCAAAGCATCCGGTACTGGTAAAAATATATTCTTTACCGGAGTTACCATGCAGCTCCATTTTTAGGCGCTAATCACAATTAAAATTGATTATTATGAAAAGACTTATAACGTTATCAAAAATAAAATTAATAACAGTAATGCTGTTACTTGGTTTTTCAATACAGGCACAAGAATATTCTGAAAAAGAACTCCAGACAAAACAAACTGTCGATAAATTCTTTGAATATGTTGGAGCAAAAAATCCGGACAAGATCGCCTCAATGGTTGCAGAAAATGTTGACTGGTATATTTTTGAATCTAAATACATGCCCTGGACAGGACATCGTTCTAAGCGTGCAGAAATTGCAGAGTTATTCAAAACGCTTTTTAGTTATTTCATTGATGGAAGCGAAAAACTGGAGGCTCAGTCCTTTTTACTGCAAGGAAATGAAGTAGCTGTATTTGGTACTATAGAAAGAACAGTAAAGAAAACAGGTAAACATTTTAAGATGCCTCTGGCAATTCATATTACAGTAGAAAATAATCTGGTTTCGAAATTTTCATTGTACGAAGAAACATTGATTATTGAAAAAGCGTTGAAGTAAAATAGTAATAAGATGAACGACAGAAGAACATTTATCAAGCAGGCAGGTCTGGCAGGCCTTGCTGGCTTATTGCCTGTAAACACATTATCTGCAAGCGATCTCAAAACAGAAAAATCAATTACCAAAGAATCTTCGGCTACAAATTGGGCTGACGGATCTCGTTTGGTTGTATCAGTTTCGATGCAGTTTGAGGCAGGAGGGCAGCCTGTAAATGCTGAGAGCCCGTTTCCGCAAAACATGCAGAAAGGATTTATTGATCTTCCCGGTGAATCGTGGTATCAGTATGGATATAAGGAAGGAATTCCCAGAATGCTGGACAACTGGGATAAATTTGGGATCAAAGTGACCTCACATATGGTGGGTTCTGCAGTATTAAAAAATCCGGAACTTGCCAAAGAGATTGTAGCAAGAGGACATGAAGCTGCCGCTCACGGAATGGATTGGGCAACGGAATATTCGATGCCATATGAAACAGAAAAAAAGTTTATAAAAGATGGTGCCGATGCTATTAAAAAAGTAACCGGGTTTGAACCTGTTGGGTATAATGCCAATTGGCTCAGACGTGGCACTAATACACTGGAAATTTTGCAGGAACTGGGTTTTAAATATCATATTGATGACTTAAGCCGCGATGAACCGTTTTTAATAAAAGTAAAAGGAAATGATTTTGCTGTGGTTCCATACACGATTCGCTGTAACGATATTGTATTGATTGAGGGAAAGAATTTTAGTGCAGACCAATTTGTCCGTCAGGTTATAATGGAGTTCGACCAGCTTTATAAAGAATCAGAAAAAAAGCGCAGACAAATGTCAATAAGTTTTCACGATCGAATAGGAGGCACACCGCAAATGGTTGCAGCAACAACAGAAATACTCACTTACATACAACGTCATAAAGGAGTTAGTTTTAGACGAAAAGACGAGATTGCCCAAATGGCTTATGAGGATAAAAGCATTATACGAGAATGATCCAAAACGGTCAACTATTGATTTTAAAACAAATTAAAGTATTACTATATTAAAATCGTAATTAAAATGAAGTATCAGAAATTATTTCAACAATATAAATTAAACGGAATTGAATTAGAAAACCGTTTTTTAATGGCTCCAATGACCCGTTCAAGAGCTTCGCAGCCCGGCGATATACCAAACGCTTTAATGGCAGAATATTATGCACAAAGAAGTTCGGCTGGTATTATAATTACTGAAGCAGCCCAGATTTCTCAACAAGGGAAAGGGTATGCCAGAACACCTGGAATTTACAGTGCAGAACAAATTGAAGGCTGGAAATTAACTACAGATGCTGTTCATAAAAACGGAAGCAGGATATTTCTTCAATTGTGGCATGTGGGCAGAGTAAGCAGTTCAAAAGTAAACGGCTTGCAGCCTTTGGCCCCTTCGGCATTAACGGCACAAAATACAAGTGTATATATTTTTGACGGTGCCCCAAACGGAGACGCAACTTTTGTTCCGGTAGACGAACCCAGAGAAATGACCAAAACTGACATTGATACTGTAATTCAACAGTTTATTCAAGGTGCAAAAAATGCTCTTGAAGCTGGTTTTGATGGTGTCGAAATTCATGGTGCAAACGGTTATCTAATCGATCAGTTTTTAAGAAGCAACAGTAATAAAAGAACAGATGAGTACGGAGGCACAATAGAAAATAGAATTCGCCTGCTGATTGAAATCTCAGCTGCAGTTGCCAACGCAATAGGAAAAGAAAAAACAGGAGTAAGACTTTCGCCTTTTATAAGCTTTAAGGATATGAATGATCCTGAAATTTTAGAAACTATAATGCTTGCTGCAGCTGAGCTAAGCAAAATCGATGTGGCTTATATACATCTTTGTGAGGCAGATTGGGATGACGCACCTCAAATTCCGATTGATTTTAGAATTAAACTTAGGGATATATTTAAAAATACCATTATTGCGACAGGTAACAAAACTCCTGATGAAGGTGAAAATTTACTTGAAGATAATCTAGTTGATTTAATAGGCTTTGGAAGAAATTTTTTAACCAATCCTGATTATCCAGCCAGAGTAAAGCAAAATTTTAGCTTAAACAAGATTTCAGATAATCATACTTTATTTGGTGGCGGAGAAGCAAGAGGTTATACTGATTATCCGTTTTTTTGAAGTTAATTTTTGTGGTAAACTTTATAAAGTATTTATAGCCAGAGCGCTTCTTGTCACACTAAGTTATTACAAAGTTTTTCAGAGTTATTACAAATTAGAGTTATGGCTATTTGATATAGTTTTATTTTGTTATAAGATTGTACTGAATTTAGAGACAATAACGGCCTTAAATTAAGGCTTTTCGCTAAAAATTTAGTTGAGAATGAAATACAAAAATATATTACTAGTCAACGATATAAATGATGATGCAGAGACATTTGTATTAGTCCTGAATGCGATTAATAATCAAATCATATCATCAGTAGAAGGTAGTCCCCTTAAAGCCCTAAAAAAGCTTCAGGATTCAAAATTATCACCTGATATAATTTTCCTGGATTATAACATGCTACATCTTGATGGAACTATGTTTCTTAAATTACTTCGGGATATTAAAGGCCTAAAAGAAATTCCCGTTGTACTTTACTGTCGAAATTCAGGACTTATGCTGCAGGAAGCGATGACCAATTTCAAGAAAGTACAGTTTTTAAAGAAGCGTGCAGACTTTAGAAAGCTTTTTAAATCCCTGCAAAAGATAATTATATCTGAAAAGGCCTGAAAAAAAGTAGCCATTCCAATTTCGAATTGAAATAGTTGAAATTCATTGGATTAAAAGTTTTTTGATCCACAGATAGCATCATTTTGCTTTGAGGATTATCATAAGCAATAATATCTCCTTTATAGTTAGAAATCATTAAAGAGGCACTTGCCGGTAAAGCATCAACGAGAATTAATTTTTTAAAGTTTACCTTTTGATGCATTGCTATAGTATTTGTTACCTCAAAAGTGACTTTTTTTAAAAATAAAACAGGATCTATTTAATTGCTTTATTGTTAAGGATTTATGTTCTGTTTAATGAGTTGAAAGTAACAGGAAACTGGAATTTCTGCCTGGTACCAATATTAAAATGCTTTGCAATTTGTTTAGGAGTTATGATAACTTCTTTGCGAATAGAATCAAACCATTCTAGTTCTTTGGTAACTTCTGCGCAACATTCATTTTTTGAGTTGAAAAAACAACTTTTTATATTGATTTTGTCATTGATTAAACAATGTTTCATCTCAACAAAAAAAGATTCGGTAAACATGAGATTTTTGAAGTAAACTAATGCATGATTTCCCTCTTGTAATTCCAGATGCAGATTATTAAGTTTTTCTCTTGAAAATCCGTTATGAAATAAGAAATGATATAATAATCGAAGTGTATAGGATATGTATGCGCTATCTTGCATAACCATACCGTCATTAACATCTTCGCCGGAAACAACATAATTTTTGCAAATCATTTTAAATTTAGTTTAGAGTTAAAAAAAGAGGCCAGTTTACACAAAACTGACCTCATAACATTTGGTATGTTTAATAATCTTCTAAATAAAAAGAGCAATAATTAGATACTATTTGGGCAGGAATAAAATAATTATCTAAATATTTGATCTTATTAGAAAGATCATTTAGTCAATAAAAAATTGTAATTAATTTTAATCTTGTCAGCAATTTTTTTTCTGACAAGGCTTGGTATCTCGATATCAAAATCTTCCGGTTTTACTTCAAATGAACCAACAGCATTTACTCCGTTAGCAGCTTTAGAAATTTTGATAATTACGTTAACAGGTTTTGTTTGTCCGTGAATAGTAAGATCTCCTTTTAAAGTAAAATTTTTAGCGGTGTTTGTAATTTTAGAAATATCAAAATCGTCTATTTTACCTTTTAAAGTTGCTTTAGAGAACTTTTCGGATTCCATATAATTTTCATTAAAATGTTCTTCCATTAAAGCAACCTTAAACCGAAAACCCTTTATAAGAACTAATGCCGCAAAATCTCCGGTTGACTGTTCTAAAACGGCAGATACACTCTTATTTTCTGCTGCAACTTCTTCATAATTTGGCATTGAAGCCTGAAATTTTATAGTACCTGTTTTTGTGATCAGTTTTTGTGCAAATCCATCTGTATTCACAACCATAATAAATAGTAGAACGAATAAATTAATGAATGGTTTTTTCATAATAATTAATTTTCTTTAAGTCCGTCAGTATTCCATTTTACAATTAAATCAATATTTGCCTGAGACATTCTTCCACCTTGAGGCATAATACCCTGCTGTCCGTTTTGCAACTGAATTCGGTTTAATAAACCAGCATTTTCGACAGCTACTTTAACTTCGGCAAAAGTTGTTAAGGGTCTAAAAGCTGCAGATCTTCCACTTTGATGACAACTTATACAATTGGCATCAATAATTGATTTCACATTTTTACTGTAAGTAATGGCAGTGGGAGTTGTGGGATCTGTTGGAGGATTTCCTGTTTCTGGCGGTGTTTCGATATCCTGATAAGTATCAGAATCACTACAGCTCGTAAGTACAGCCAGTAAAATTGTAAATGCTATTGCTTTTTTCATAATTTGGTTATTTGTAATTATTAAAATACTCGGTATAGGTTAAATCCGAAAAAGAAATCTCCTTTGCCCCAATCTCCGGAAGCATTGGTAAGATATCCGCTCTCACTCATGGATTGTGAATTGGTAAAGATTAGCTGAAATACATGTCCGCCGGTTTCTACATCAAGACCAACAGATAATGGATTTTTGTAAAACTCCGGTTTATCAAAATTGTGCATGTATTCTAAATTCACAGACAATCGTTTGGTGATTTTATAACGTCCGCCACCTCCAAAAGAAAACTGATTATCTCTTTCTATATCAGGATTGTAAAGGTTTTTGTGAATAAATGAGGGAACAAGTTCTAAAGATAATTTTTGACCAACTTTTCTGGATATCAGTAACTGTTGTACATAAGTCATGCGATGTTTGAATTCTAATCCCGGATATTGGTCTTTTTCTAAAAACGTATTAATATCCGCAACGCTGTAACCAACAATGTCAACAGGAAAATGATCGTTTTGTCTTGCCAATCGGTATTTTAATCCGGTTTCATACATTTTATTGAGCGTATGTCTGGACAAACTAACTGATAACCAATCTGTAACTCCGTAAATTCCGCCTAGTTTTGTAGTGGCGTTATCAAGACCAAAAAAACTGTCAAAACCATCTTTTACAGTACCAAAACGGTGCGAAACCACAAAATAGAATTCTTTTTTTGCAGGCATTTTTGTGGTCTGTAAGGTTACCAGCTGTAAAGCTTTAAAAGTTGCTGTCGAATAACTGTCTTGTACCTGAGTAGAATCAAGACTTTGTAGTAAATCATCTTGCGAATATGCCATCGTAATTAAAAAAAGGCAAATTGTAACTAGAAATTTTTTCATAAATCGATTATTGGAGTTTTTATTTATTAATGGTGCATTGGTCTATTTTAACTTCTTGAAACAGTTCGTCGTAACCAATGCATTTGCCTTTAACTTTTATTTTATTATGGATGAGTTTTGATTTGACTTTTTGAGTAAACAGACAAAAAACAGTGTTTTCAAGAATAACTACAGAATCAGTTTCTTTTGTGACTGTACCTGTTATTTCAATAGTTTTGTTGAGGTATAATGCGTCGGCTTTTTTGGGATCAGCGTTATAATCTTCAAGTAGTTTTGTTGCTGAGATATTGAAATCCGGCATTTCTGATTCTATATTACGCGCTTCTTTAAAGAGAAAGCCGTAATAAAAATAAATGCCCCCCAAAGCCACTATCAATAAGGCTGCAATTGCAATTGCTATTTTTTTTCTTTTCATATTTATTCTTTTGGTAAGGTTCAATAGTAAAACAGCTTTAATGAAAATTACCCTACCAAAAAATGTTATTTTGTAAAAAAAAATCAAATTAGCCCAACAGCATATTGGACTAATTTGAAAAAGAGTGTGTTATGCAAACACATAAATCAATTTGATTTGAATAGTTTCCTTTTAGATTGCAATTGGGGAGTCTTTTACAGGTACTGGCCAAACAGCCGGAGCAGGAAAACTAATTCCTTTATTTGAACCTCTTACGCTTGCATCTTGTCCAAAATAATACAAAGGCCAGCCATTGTAAGTTAATTGAGATTTACCAAATACGGTAATTACAGCAAACTTAGATTTATCAAGAATAGAAGGAACCACAATTTTGTCTGTTTCATATATTGGCCAAACGGCATTGTTTGAAAAATCTGCTTTTGTGAAATTGTTTTTATTGAAATTATCATTCTTAAAAGTATACAATGTCAGCCCTTTAGCGTCAGTGAAATAAGTGGTTAAACCATCACCAACGGTATAATCTGATTTGTAATTTTTACCGTCATGTCCTAAAAGTTGGCTTCTAACAAGCATAACCGAATAATCTGGCTTGGCAATAAACCAAGTGCCTCCAACTCCGTCTCCTGTTGTTTTACCGGCAGCTTCAGGTACATTTTTGCCGCCATTACCATATCCGTCGTCTCCGGAAACCGGTGCATAATAATACAATGGCCAGCCTTTATAGGTTACTTGTTTCTTGCCGGACGCAGTGGTTACTGTACCAAAATCTGTGAGTGTTAATCCTGAACCTAATTTATCAGCAGTTAAATTATCTACTACAAAAGCAGGCCATAAAGCTTCACATCCGCCTGTACATGAAACTTGTCCGTTTGCATCTGTTGCGAAAACATATAAAGATCTTCCACTTTTATCTGTTAGATAAGAGCCTAATGTTGCACTAGTAGAAAGATTAACTTCTGTTTTTAATTCTGGTGTAGTAGGAGTACCATTATCATTGCTGTTATCACTACTGCAACCAGCGAAAAATGTAGTTGCTGTAAGAGCAGCCAAAACGAATTTAATTTGTTTTAATTTCATTGTCTTTTTGATTAGATTAATTTTATAGAAAGGGAAAAAATATACTTTACAGAAAACGTAAAGTATTTTATTGTTTGATTCGATATCAAGAAGCTGTATCTGTTTTTAATGAAGATTTCATTTCCTGTCAGGTTACGAACTATCATAAGAATAAAGTATCAATTTTTTGAAGAGAGCCATTTTTATTGTTTTGATGGATTCAATAATAAAACAGCCTTGTAGCAGATTACCCTACCAAAGAATTGATATTTTTGTTAAAGAAATAAAAAGAAGGAATAAAGGATTTTGAGAATCCTTGTAAAATAGCCTTAGAATGAAACTCTAAAGCTCATATTTGGAGTTCTTTGCAGAGCAAATGTTTCTACTTCTTCAATAGAATTGGTTATAGTACTTACTCTATAATGTTCACTGATCTCATTTTTTCTGTTTAGGATATTTAAAATGGAGATTCCTAATTTGTACTGAATTCCATTTTCGGTTTCCCATTTATAAGTTGAGGAAATATTGACCTGCGAAAAAACATGTAAATTATTACTGTTCGGTTTATTGTAAACCAATACAGGATTATTAAGGTCAATTTGAGAGATGTCTGGAGAAGTTTTTGGACGACCGGAAGTCCATTTTGTTCCCAAAGCGATTTTAAAATTATTTTTCTCATAAATTCCTGCCCATGAAACACTATGCATCAACTCAAAGTTGTTGGGGAAAACCGGAAATTCGTAATTAGGAAAATGATAATTATTATGG
The DNA here is from genome assembly GCF_001975985.1 of [Flexibacter] sp. ATCC 35103. Lineage (GTDB taxonomy): Bacteria > Bacteroidota > Bacteroidia > Flavobacteriales > Flavobacteriaceae > Flavobacterium. The sequence continues at coordinate 65,972 of NZ_MTQF01000014.1, forward strand.
TTATAAGTATAACTTAACCAGGTTAGAAAGTGATTCATTTTTTTTTGAACAAGCATTTCAGCGCCCCAAATTTCATAATCGCCAGTTGTTTTAACAAACTCTAACTGATTTTGAAAACCCTGACTCGAAGTGGTAATTCCGGTTACTTTTTTATAGAAATTTTCAATATCGAGAAGCCAGTCATTTTTTTTATAGAATAGGTTTAAAGATAATTGTTTGCTTCTTTGTATAGGAATTGTACTGTTATCTGAAATAATCCAGCGTCTTTTTTCAATACCAAAATAATCCTTTTGTAAATCAATGATTTGTTGTGAATTTTGACTTTTTAGCTCGCCAAGTAATTCTAAACTTAAGCTTTTGCTGATTCCATGATTGAATTGAATTCGGGGTTCTACAATAAATTTTTTAAACTTTTCTATATAATTAATTCGGGTTCCAACTTTAAAGTATGTTATGGAAAGTGTATCGTTGTATTTTCCTTCCAGAATTAAAGCATGGGTTCTTAATACGTCTTTAGCCTTACGATAGAAATCAGGATTTTGTACTAGCTCTAAATTAGTAATACCCATTTCATTATATTGATATCCATCATTAAAGCTAAACTTAGAGTTAATCACGTGATTGTTTTCTAAATTAAAACCATTGTTATCGACCGTATTTTCCTGAATGACCAATTGGTTTTCATAGGTGTTTTTTTGATTGGCCAGAAGCTCATAAGACGAGTTATAGATATTAACTTTAGTAGTATTATAAGGATTCCAGTTTCTCTTCCAGGACAAATTTCCTCCATAGTTTTGCTGACGTAAAACATTATTTTCAGATCTTATTATGGTATACGCCGTTGCGCTTTGAAAAACTTCAAGATTATCTTTAATAGTTATTAAATCAAGTACTATTTGATCCTTGTTTCCTATTTTTTGAGCGTATTTTAACGTTGCATCATAAAAACCAAATTTTTTATCACTTCTATAATCTACATTTTGGGTTTGCGAAAAGTCAGTGATAGTAGTATTTTGAAATACTTTGTCGAAATATTCTTTGTATGTGGGGGTTTCTAAAAAATCAGTAATAGATTTTCGTGCCGAAATTTCTATATAACTTTTCTTCGAAAGATTATATTTTCCATAAACATCAGCATTAATCATATTTATTCCTGCACTATAAGAGTTTTTTTCTGAAGTTTCCGGTGTAGACGAAATGGCTACTACACTCGATACGCTTTCTCCATAAAATGCTGAACTTCCGTTTTTATAAATAGAAATGGTGTGTGCTAAATTTGGATTAAAGACCGATATTAAACCAAAAAAGTGCCCTGTTTGAAACATTCGTATCCCATTCCATAAAAACAAATTCTGATCGTGCGTGCCACCGCGAACATTGATGCTCGAAACACTTTCATCTAAACTGTTTACACCCGGAATTTGCTGCATGGTCTGTAAAGCATCAGGCTCAATAAGTCCCGGAAGAATACCAAATTTTTTGGGTTTAATTTCAAGAGATCCATCTGTGTTTTTTGAAATTCCCGAAGCCAAAATAGCACTCGCTTTAATTTCCTGAAGTTCTGTAATTTTAGGTTCTAATACTATCTGGAGACAATTTTTAGAATCGATATTAGCCGGCGTAATTTTTTTGGATGTGTATCCAACGTGGCTGATTAAAAAAGTAGTTGTATTTTCTTTTTTAAACTCAAAATAACCGTTTGAATCAGTTGTAAGCTGATTTTGATTGCTTAAAGTAATATTGGCATTTTCAATGGGTTTTTTATCTGTGCTGGAAAAAACATATCCACATATTGCAGGAAGGGGATTTTCTTTTTTATAAATATTGATGAATTTGTTTCCGATATTTTCAAAAGATAAATTGGTTTTTTTTTCCAGATATTCAAGTTTTTCGTCTAGCGAAAGTGATTTTGCGGGTGGATTTATTTTCAGACCGGCAACATTGTCTTCAGTATAATTAAAACTAACGTTATGCTGCTCTTCAATAGCAATTATAATTTTTTTAAAAGGCATAACTTTTTCCTTGTCCTGAGCATTTAGCTTCAGGATAAGAAAAAAGAGAAAAAACAAAAAATGAAATTGTCTGGGGAGGAGCATTTATTTTTCGTCAAAAATTATTTTATTTTTCGAGACTTTTTTAGCCTCTAAATGATACGTTGTACTAATGATTTGCAAAGCTGTATCTAAATCTTTAGCAGGTAATTTTCCTGTAAACAATGAGATTGTATCTTTTGTATTCAATTCTATCTCAACATTATACTGTCTTTCTACCTCGTCTAAAATGGTTCTGATATTTTCTTTGTTAAAACATATTTGATTCTCGATCCATTCTGGTTTTAATGAATTTACGTTTCTGTTAACTTGTTTTCCGTTTTCAAAACTAACGCTTTGTCCGTGCGTTAATAAAATTTGAGTATTGGCATAATTTACCTTAACACGACCTTCATAACATACTACATCAAACCTCTTTTTTCGGGCTTTAACGTTAAATTGAGTTCCTAAAACCGTAACTTTTCCAAGATTGGTGCGGACCTCAAATCGTCGTCCTTTTGCAACTCTAAAATAAGCTTCACCTTCGAGTTCAAGATTCCTGTTATTTTCCCAATTCCATTTTTTGTAATTGATTTCAGAACCGGAGTTTAATACTACTTCAGAATTATCAGGCAGCGAAAAAGTAGTTTTTTCTCCAAAATCTGCCGACTGCGTTTCTGCTACAAAAAGTTTCATTGTAAAGGTGATTCCAAAAGCTAACAAAAATACTGCGGCTGCCCTAAACATCCATTTTTTGTATAAAGGAACCACTTTTACAGGTGTTTTTTTCTGACTCAAAATAGTAGATAGCATAGCATTTTCATCCAGGTCATCTATTTCTAAATGATTGGTGTAATTTTTTATCTTTTGGTATTTTTCAAAATCGGCGCTTGCCTCAAATTCAGCCAATTCATCCGGAGATAAATCGTCGTTGAGCCATTTTGCTAATAATCGATTTTTTTTCATTATACTAGTATTATATATTAAAACAATTGGAACTTATTTTACCCTACTTTTATAAATCAATTTCTTTGCGTAAGCATAACAAAGCGATATGAATGCGTTTTTCGACTGCTTTTACACTAATGTTTAGCTCCAGGGCAATTTCGCTGTATTTTTTTCCGTCAATTCTGTGCATTAAAAAAGCAACACGCTGTTTTTCGTTAAGGTTTTCAATGGCTTTCAAAAGTTTAACCTGAAATTGTTTTTCTTCCAGGAGATATTCAGGATTTTCATTTGTTTTATCTAAACCTGTAAAGTTTTTTTCATATCTCAAAACCACCTTTTGGTGTGCAATTTCGTTAAGACTGCTGTTATTGGCCACAGTATAAATATATGATTTTGCTTTTTCTATTGGTACAGCCGCGCAGTTTTGCCAAAGTTTTACAAAAGCTTCCTGCGCAACATCTTCTGCCTGGTCGATATTGCCAAATTTGTAAAAAAGAAAATTCCGAAGCGCTTTTACATGACTTTTGAAGAAAGACGAAAAAATTATTTCATCACAAGTATTGGATTGGTTTTTAAGTGGCATTTGGTTTTCAATTTGTACGATGTAAAAGTATTTATTTTAATTTAAGTAGGGTAAAAGGAAAGCTGATTGTTTTATATAAGAATAAAATGGTACTTGCTTTTGATAATTTAGCACAGATCAAGAGATAGAAAACCTTTGATATCGAATTTATTAAAAAACAGTTTCTTTAAAATTATTACCTTTGTAAAAATATAAATATGTTCCCTTTGAAAAAATATTTATCACTGGCAGTTCTTCTGCTCTTACTGTCTTGTCAAAGTGAAATGGATGAGCAAAGTAATAATGCACAAGGAACAATTACTAATGTTTCGCCTCTTACTACTTACTTGCAAAGGGTTGCTATGGTTCAGACCGTGCAGGATAATATAATCGACGGCTCTAGTTATTGTACTATAAAACCACCTTATACAGTTACTGTAAACAGCAAAAAAATTGCAATTAACAGCAGCGCCGACTATCAAAAAGTATTAGATAATATCAATGCAAATACTTATGATGATGATATTGTAAATATCGATTTTCCGGTTACGATGGTATATTATAATTACATTCAAAAAGTGATTCCGGACCAGGCAGATTTTGATTCTTTAATTGCTTATTGGAATCTTTATCCGGATCTTTTATCCAAAATAAATGGTCTGAAAATTAATTATCCAATAACGATTAATAGTTATAACAGCGCCAATCAAATGGCAATTTCTCAATCGATAATAAGCGATCAGGCATTTTTTAATTTTATAAAAAATTTAAATGCGAGTGAATATATTTCGTTAAAATATCCTATTTCGATATCAGATTATAATAACCAGACAAAATTGATTACTAATAATCTGGAGTTTGAAAATGCAATTAAATATGCTATCGATTATTGTCCTGAAAATAACATTGCAACACTCGATTTTACTCAAGCAATAATAAATGGTTCTTGGGAGATTCCTTATTTTTTTGATGATTCAGAGAAAACATCTTCGTATAGTGGATATTCATTTGTATTTAAAAGTGATAAATCATTAGTAGCAACAAAAGGCGCAACTTCACAAACAGGTCAATGGGGAAGTACAGTAATTAATGGTGTTAGAGAAGTAAAAATAGAATTTACTGCAGAACCGTTGAGTAAATTAAATCGCAACTGGAAATTATTTGAGTTTAATAATTCTCAAATTCGATTACGCGATGTAAGCGGTAGTACTGATTATCTTTATTTTCAAAAGCAATAGTGGTTATTATCTCGTTTTTCTAAGATTTTTCCAGTTGTGGTTACGCAGCTGCCTGAAGCTCCAAAAATAAGAATATTTATTGCCTTGTGTTTTTAAAGTCTTGATTTATTGTGTCTTGAAGATTTTTTTCTAATAAAAGATAATTATATATTAATAATTTGATGATGTTTAGTTTTTATCAAATTGTAATATTTGTTCAATCAAATTCTCAATGAGATTAAAGGAAGTAAAATCATGAACAAGTTGTGAATTGCTTTCAAAATTGTATTTTTTACTTATAATTCCACGTATCGAGTCAATATTTGATGTCGTGGTAATTATATGTTTTAAAAGAAATCTGTATAAGGATTGCAATACAGCTATTTAATGTTTTTGTTTAAACAGTTTTTTTTCATAAAATAGTTCCATCATTCCAAATTGTTCCTCTGTGATTTCCAGGCTCATTTTTAGTACTAAATAATATGGATTACCGAAGAAGAGTATTCTTTTTATCCTAATTAATATTCTCCTATTTGCACAATTTGACCTAAATGATTAATTCTGACTTTGACAATGTTTGATAATTCTTTTGGACTTCTAATCCTTTTGTAAGAGATGTTATTTAATTCACTATTGTCTAATAATTGAGTTTCCAGATGATGCCTGAAATTATAATCTTTTGTACCCAATTTTTGTACTCTGAATAGATGTGGACTAATCAAAGAATAATTCCTTTTATTTAAAAGATCAATTTCCTGTGGATTAAATCCATCAGAAGGAAATATAAAATATTCATTATGTTTCAATGAGAATACAAATTCCCAGCCTTCCGTTTTTTTAAATTCTTTATCAATAGTTGACAATCCTAAATTATTTTGGATAACAGCTTCATAAAAAGAAACAGTTTTTTCTTGTAAATTTCCTTGTGTATCTCTGTAAATAGCAACATGATGATTATTTCCTGTACTTACAAAATCGACCGGAATCGGGTTCCCTTTATCATCTAAAATTTCAGTACCCAAATTATCTTTCTTTGTATGTAAAGCCTGAGCATTGCTTATGCCTCTAATAGTCACTTTTTTTATTGGAATTCTTTTTTCTTTATTTTGCCAAATTGGACTTTCATCTAAATTGATAAAAGCTTTTTTAGAATCTCCACCAAATTCTTTCAAACGACTTTGAAGTATTGATCTTAAACCAATATCTATGACTTTATCAATTTTTAAATCCGGATTAACATCTTTTCGGATAGTATAATCTGGTTCGAGCCAGACTAATTTTAGCTTTTCAGGTAATTCAATAGTTTTTTGGGAGTCTGTATATATTGGATTTTTGGAGATTGAATTTTCTCTTGAAAAAGCTTTTTTAGGATCATTTTCATTTTCTGCCAAACGATCTAATAAAGCTTCTCTATATTGTTTTTTCGTAACCCTATTAATTAATTCAACTGTAAAATTAATACCTACTTTTTCCTCTTTTGTAACATATTGCTGCACCTTACCATAAACGGTTTCTTTGTGCAATTGTCCGCGTGGGGTGAGTTGAATTTTCTTATTTGTTCCACCACTTTTTTTAGTGATATTTTTATTTTTGGTTACTACTTTATTTTTTGATTTGTAGGAAATCAATATGCTTTCGAGTTGTTTTTTTGTTTCTTCCCTAAAATTAGGTATTGGTTCTATAAATCGAAGTTTATTATTTTTATCCCTTCTTAAATATTTTGTTTCAATTTTAAAAATAGAATCTGCTTTTTTATCACCTTGCGTTTTTGCATTTAAATTGTTTAAGTATTTAATATATGCGGGATTAGAAAAAGCAACTATTATAGCATCCATAGCGTGATGACGATGGTCATTTCGTTTTGTCCAATCTTTAATCCTGTACAAGCGTTCTCCGCTATTACCTTTTTCAATATTAGTCAAACCCAATTGATTGTATTTTTTCCAATTGAGTTCTTTCATAACATCAATCAATTCCCAGTCTTTGCGAAGTTTATCAGTTACACTTTCAGTAGTTAAGGTTACATTTCTGGCAATTTCCAATAAGATTTCCTTGACTTTTTTGGCTATATATTGTGTCTCTCTTAATTGGCGCTCTATAAAACCCTCAGGAATTTCATTATCTGCAATTAAGAGTTTGCTCTGTTTTGTTTTGGTGATTTTTCCAAATAAATTCTGTACTCTTTTTTCGAATTGATCAAATTCTTCATCAGATAATTTTTCCTTTAAAAAAGAGTAGGCTGTTTTATTGCTTTTATCAATATTTAATTGACGTTCGCAAATAGTTTTGTTCGAAAAACTATTGTCAAATAAACGTGATTTTGGAATGATATGTTCGATATCATAATCTTTTGTAAATAATTTTGATGGTTCTATTGTTTTCCCTGTATATAATGAAATTCCATCACACTCTTTCCAAAGCTTATAACGTGTAATGTCATTTCTGGTTACCCGATGAATTCCAAAATCGTTATATAATAACTTCCTGACTTGCTCATGTTCTAAAGTATCCTTATTGATAGCTTTTGTTATTTCGCTTCGTTGTTCATTATTGTTTTTCAACTCACGAGCTATTTCTATACGAATTTCATCAGGTTTTCCTAATGTATGATCCTTTAAAATAGCATTAATGAGGTTAATCATTTGGTTAAGTATCTTTTCTACTACAGGGTTTCTTAGACTATTTTTTTTAAGCAATTCCAATGTGTCTTTTAGAATTCTATCATTATTCTGTTCTTTTGTTAAAGATGTTGAATGATTATATCCGGATAACATGCATGCTTTGTCATAAATATGTCCGTCAATTAAATGAGGTAAGATTTTTTTAACAGCTTTAGCGCTCAAATTACCATAATCTGCTTGTAGCTTTATATTTAAGAGAAATGGAGTGTGATTTTCTTTAAAGCCAAACTTATTCATCAGGCTTTTTTTTAAAAAATAATCATCTTCTGCAGCATATAGTAAATGCCAAAACTGGTAGTAGGGCTGTTTGTCGAAATCATTCCCTTGAATAGTTGTGTCAAAATCAAGAATATCAGTATTTATTTCTAAATTAGAAAATGCAGTTTTAATGATTTTATTTATTTCAGATACTTCTAATCTCGAAAAGTCTAATTCATCATAACCTTCGAGAATTAGAATTTTTTCAAACGCTTTATAAATCGCTATATGAGTTCTGTTTCCTTCAATTTTTTTTAAATTAACAGTATGTTTTTCCTTTTTTAGCTCACAAAAAGATAATATTTGTGATTCAGTCATGCTCTCTTTGAATAATAGTTGCTGAGCAATGATTTTTTTTAAGTCTTCATCTAAAAGAAAAGCTTCCTTTGTAGTTTCATTTTTAACAACAATATTATTTAAGTTCTGCCAAATTCTAAATTCCTGAAATAAAGGAGATGATTTTGGAATCGCTTTATGTCCTTTTTCAAATTCGCAAAAACTTACTAAATGTTTTTGAGATCTTAATTTTCGTTGATAGAAAATTGTGATGTCCCGAACTTCTATTTTTAATTTGTTATTTAATTCTGGATGAAATTGAGTTTGTGTTTCCCAAATTTTTTCAAATTCATCTAAATAATCCTGACGATAGAACACTTGATTTTTAAGTTTGGAATGTGAATTTTTTTCAAGTTGCTTATATTGAAATTGCCCAACAGTTTGCTGATTGAAATACAATTCTTTGCTTCTGTCACTAATAGCGCCAAGATAGCTGCTGGACTGATTAATTTGATTATTGATTTCAGTAATGATAATTGCCAGAATTTTTAAATCGAGTGCCTTGGTCAAAGCCTCATTTCTCCATTTGTAATTTTGTAATTTGGTTTCCTCTCTATTGCCTTTATTTTCTGAAAGTTCAATTTTTAATGTTTTTGAAAGATGTTGAGAAGTCTGCATTTTTGATTTTCCCCTAATATCTTCCAGAAGTTTTTTATTTATATGTTCCGAATGAAATTGATGCTGAAAATGAATGATTTTTTCTAATTCCTTTTGTAAATCTGAGCGATAAAAATCAGGAATAAATTTACTTCCTTTTGATAATGAATTAAAAATCCATTGACCAGGAGTAAGGTTATTTTCAAAAATTTCTTTCGCTATTTTCATTCCATCTATTGAATCTCCTTCTTCTGTAGTCTTAGCTTTTCGACTACTTTTATAACCTCTTTTTTTATTAAGCATCAACAAAACCTGAACTAGTTCATCTTTAGAGACTTGTTCGACTGCTGCTTTTGCCCTTAATTGATATGAGGAGAAAGTATTTGATTTTCCTGTCTCAGCATAAACAAAATCATTATAAATAAAATTTATTTTATTGAAAGTCTCTAATAATGCATCTCTTCTTTGTTTAAAACGCTGCAGGCTTCGTCTTGCTGCGCGTTTTACTGTTCTATCAGCATTTATAGAAATAGTATTTCCTTTTTTAAAGTCAGCTTCTTCATCACTAGTAAGCGGTATAATACGAACACCTGAATTTATTATTGATGATATCTCATCATTATTTTCTGCTTCATGTATATATGCCCAGCCGATAGAAGTTGTTCCTAAGTCTAATCCTAATATTTTTTTCATCATTAAAAATTAACTTCTCAATAAGTAAAAGATGATTATTGATTTACGTAATATCATGGTTAATTAGTCGATTTTATTGTATTATTGCATTACAATTTTGAAGCAATTCACAATAAGGATTATTCCGTTGTGAAAACATTCAAAGCGGCCTCAAGGGGTCGCTTTTTTTATGATGTTTAGTTTATTATTGAACGTGATTTAGTTTAGACTAATCGAAGTACCAGAAGAATATATATTACAAAAAAACGGCATTAAACTAAAAGTCAATGCCGTTTTTATATTTATCTTTTGTATTACTTATAACCTAAATATTAATTACCAAATGTGTATCTAAGTGTAAATTGCGCTTGCCAAACATCAGATGTTGATGAATTTTTTTGGTAAGTATTTTTAATTAAATATCTTGTTCCATCCGGATCTGTTTGTGTAGCAATTGTATAAATTGGCACGTTACCCGTTGTTGCAGAAGAGAAAGCTAAAACGTTTGGATTTGTAGCTCTTTGTGAAATTCCCCAATCTTTATTGATCATGTTTGTAAAGTTAAGAATATCAGCTCTAAATTGGAAGCTGTTCTTTTTACCTTTAATTTTGATGTATATATCCTGAGTAACAGATAAATCTAATCTGTGTAACATTGGTAAAGTAGACTCATTTCTCTGAACGTATTGTCCTCTTCTTGTACGAAGGTATTTGTCCTGATTAATATAAGCATCAAATGCGGCTCTTTGTTCATCTTCTGTATAAATTTTTGTAGTAACAGGACCACCTATAGGAGAACTTGTTACTGAAAGAGGAGCAAAACGAAGTTCTGAAGCGCTGTTTGGTACATATAGTAAATCATTACCATTAACTCTGTCTCCATTCATATCTCCACTATATGCGTAAGTAAATGGGCTGGCTTGTTCACCAATATAACCTAAGTTGATAGAAGTTGCACCTCCAAGAGTTTTACCATATTCAATTCTGTACCCGATAACTCCAACCAAACGATTTGGTGTATTGTTATTTGAATTAGAAACTTCAAGGTTGTTATTTCCGTTTACAGATCTTGCACTTGTCCATGAACCTGAAGCAACTGATCCTGGAGACATTAAGTCTGTAGCGTTAGAGTGTGTATAGGCGAATGATCCCCAAAGACCTTTTTGGTAAGGATATTCTAATTTAAAAGTTGTAGAATAAAAATATCCGTCATCAGTATTTGCTAAAACGATACCATTTGAAACGTTATCATTTACACGTGTTCCGTTATCATTACGTGAATATCTTGGTCTGCTGTCAGTACCACTAAATGTTCCAACAGGACCATCAAAGTTAGCATTGTAATAATTGATAGCATTGATATTCTTCTGAAGTATTCCTTCAGCTGTAAATGTAAATCCAAAAGGAAGTTTTTGATCTACTGCCATTGTAGTTTTCCAAACCTGAGGAGATTTGAATTTTTTCTCATTAAATGACAAGTCAAAAGTTGACGGAGCTGTTGGTGTAGCCGGAGTAAAGTATTTTGACGGATTTGCTGTAAAACCATATCCTCCTGCCACTAAAGCAGCACCACTAACATCTACAACACCTGTAAGAACACCGTTGTTTCCAATTTGATTTGATAAATATACACCTGGAGATCTACCAGTAAATATTCCTGAACCTCCACGAACAATTGTTGATGCATCTCCGTTTAAGTCAAGGTTGAAACCAACTCTTGGTTCGAATAAGATTGCTGCATCCGGCATTGTACCAGTGTTGAATTTTTCGCCATTAGCAAAAGTCATAGCTGTAACTGTAGGGTTTTCTAATGCTGTATCAGCATACCAAACTCTTGAAGCTCTTAAACCAACAGTTAATTTAAATTTGTCGCTTAATTTCATTTCATCCTGAGCATACAAATCTAATTTGTTAGATTTTAGTATTTGCATTGGTTCAGCACCTCCCGGTAAAGCCGAATATTTGTACTGGAAACGAGCAGGAGAAGTAAGAGTTACACTTGATGGAGCACCACCATTTGCTAAAGATTGATTTGCAGCAGTATAAAAATCAGCTAAAGAGTTAAAAACGTAAACCCCGTTTGAACCTGAGAAGAATAAGTTGCTAGATTTGAAATATTCAAAGTTTGCACCAAATACTAAAGAGTGTTTTCCGATAGTTTTCGTTAAATTATCTGTAAAGTGAAGTGTTGAGTAAGAAAGTTTGTTTCCTTGAGTAAAAGGATCTAAACCAACAGAAATATAAGTAGCAGCACCTTGTTTGATATCAATTGTAGGGAATAAACCGCCACCAATTAAACCTCTGTCTTCAATTTGTTTGTCATAACCTCCAATAAAGTTATTGTACCATGAATTGCTTAATTTACTGTTCAATTCTAATACGATAGATCTTGTGTTATCTAAAATAGTATATCCACTATTTTGAAAAGACATTGCTAATCCGCTATTTGTTCTGTTACCAAAACCTAATGAGTTAGAGTTAGAAGTTAACTGATCAGAAGAGGAATCGTGATATACATAACGAGCTGTAAGCTTATGGTTGTCGTTGATATTCCAGTCAATTCTGGTCAAGAATTTTTTTGATTCTTTTGATGAATCATAGTTTTCCCATGGACCTGTAGTGTAACCAAATTTCTCCTGCATGAAGTTAGAAAGAGTCTGCATTTCTGTGTATGTCGGAAGAGAATTCTGACCACTTGGATTTGGAGAACCTGTAGAAGTAAAGTTCGTAGCAGGGCTTGTATTGTCAATAGTTTCAAAGTTTCCAAAGAAGAATAATTTATCCTTGATAATTGGTGCTCCAAATCGGGCTCCTAATATCTTTTCTTCAAATTTACCTGGTTTGATTGTTACATCACCGGCATGTGTACCAATAAAATCTTTTTTATTGCTTCTTGTAGAAGTATAAACAGATCCTTCAAATTCATTTGTTCCACTTCTTGTTACAGCGTTGATACCTGAACCTAAAAATCCGGATTGACGAATATCATAAGGAGCAATATTTACCTGTAATTGTTCGATTGCATCTAATGAAATTGCAGTAGACCCAGTTCTACCTCCAGCTTGTGAATCTGATCCCAGACCAAATCCGTTGTTGAATACAGAACCATCAATTGTAAAGTTGTTTAATCTTGAATCCTGACCACCAAAAGTTCCGTTTGCTCCGGCATTGGCATTATATTTTGTAACAGAGTTAATGGAACGAGCCCCTAATACTGGAACTGCAACAATTTCTCTATTTGAAAACTGTTGCGAAGCACCAGTTCTTCCTTTATTAAAATTTCCTTTTGATTTAGTTGAAACTACAACTTCTTGAAGAGCATTTTGTTCTTCGTCTATTTTAACATTTACAGTAACGTTATTACCTAAACCAATATTAATATCAGTTATTTCTGTTGTTTTGTAGCCAATATAGGTTACTTTAATAGTGTAAGGACCTCCAGGTCTTAATCCTTGTGCAGCATATCCACCATCAAAATCAGTTGTAGAAAAATACTTTGTTCCGGTTGGCTTGTGAACAATTTCAACAGTTGCCCCAGGAAGAGCTTCTCCCTTGTTTGATCTAACATTCCCTGACATAGCTGAGCTCGTTACCTGAGCATGACCTAGGGCTGATAGAAAAATAATCAAAATAAAAATAATTTTTTTCATTTTTTGTCTTTTGTTACAGTTTAGTTTTTGGCAAAATTATAACAATTAAAAGCTGCAATGTTAACGTATTATTAACAAAATGTATTTATTGCTAACGAATTGCTATTATTTTTTCTTGGAGCTTTTATGATATTTTTTTTTATTGAAGTGAATGTTTAATGTTTCTTTAATTTGTTTTATTCAACCTATTAAATTATAAAATGAGATTTTCTTTTTTCTAAATAAAAACAGGTATTTATACTGGGATACTTTGCTAATAAATAGTTACTTTTCAGTTTTTAAATTTTAAAAATAAGGTAGTGAAAATGACTTAATTTAACTTTTTTAGTAAAAAATATCGTTATCAAGCCAGAAGGTACTAGAAAGAAGAAACATTATTTTAAAAACAAACAACAAATCAAAAATGAACATAAATATCAAAATAGTAGTTGTAATACTTATATCTTTTAATTTAATAAGTTGCAATAATTCAAAAAGCGAAAAAGAACTAGAACTTAAAGAGAAAGAATTAGAACTTAAAGAGAAGGAATTGTCTATAAAAGAAATGCAAATTAGTAGACATAAAATATCAACCAATGATGCAGTAAGACTTGCAGAAAAGCAATTCGAAAATTATTTACCTAAAATTTTAAAATCGCACGATGCAACACTTGATATTCAGGAATCATATACAGGAGACTTTACGGGTGATGGCATTGAAGATGTTGTAATATACTTTTCTCTTTCTCCAAGCGGTGGAGGAAATGCGCTTGTTGGGCAGGGTTTAACACTCTATCAAAATAATGGATATGATGTGAAGGTCATTGCTGGATATGAACCTGATAATTTGTTTCAATTTGACAAAATCAGTAACGGTAAGATTTATGTTGAAAAATTAGAGTACGCAGAAAATGACGGTCATTGTTGTCCTTCAATACAGACAGAGCATATGCTTACAATTTCAGGAAGTAATGTGTACTAATTTTTAAACATATATATAATAAAGAATACGATAACGGATTTGTGCAATAAATTAATGGAAAGGTGTTTTGTTTAATACATTAGAACCTAATCTTGGGATATCTTATGATTGTTGACTTTTTACTTTTTCTAAAAGCACTATTTTTCTTGACAACAGGGTAATTATATTTATGAATTTCATAAAAAGCAGTTTTTTTGGAATGCTTATTTTGTTGAAAATACAGTAAAATAAGAAAAATATTATATTTTGTATTTTTATATTGAAGTCTAAAATTGCTGTTATCAGAAAGTTAAGAAAAAGTTTCGAAAAAGATGGAATAAACTCTTTGAAAATCCTTGCAGATCTCAATAAAGGTTGTACTTTTGCACCCGCTTTGCAACACAAGCGAAACAAAATTGAAACACGTTCGTAGACATATTGAATTGACAGCCGTTTTAGCAGAGATGTTAAAACAAAAGAATAAAGAGTAAGATAATCGAGAGATTTAAAAGAACCGATAGAGACTGATTCGAATAACAATACGATCTTGAGTGATTAAGATCAACAATATACGATGAAGAGTTTGATCCTGGCTCAGGATGAACGCTAGCGGCAGGCTTAACACATGCAAGTCGAGGGGTAGGGTTCTTCGGAACCTGAGACCGGCGCACGGGTGCGTAACGCGTATGCAATCTACCTTTTACAGAGGGATAGCCCAGAGAAATTTGGATTAATACCTCATAGCATAGCAGTTTCGCATGAAACCACTATTAAAGTCACAACGGTAAAA
>NZ_MTQF01000015.1 GCF_001975985.1 [Flexibacter] sp. ATCC 35103
CACAAGTTATAATTAAGAATTAACAATTAAAAAGTTGCCTAAAGCAACTAACGACCGTAAGGTGGTTATTGCGGCGGGGCTCACCACTTCCCATCCCGAACAGAGTAGTTAAGCCCGCCTGCGCAGATGGTACTGCAGTTATGTAGGAGAGTATGTCGTCGCCTTTCTTTTTAAAAACCCTGATTCAAAAGAATCAGGGTTTTTTGTTTTATAAAAAAACGGAATTATGCGGAACTCCCGCACTTCTTTAAAAAAAAATCCCCATCAGGTAAATGATGGGGATTTTTTGGTTTATAGAGCTTCGGGATTGAACCAAAAAAAGCAGGCAAAATTTGGATTTAAATGCCCGTAAAGAATCCGGATGTTTACAAAACATAGTTTCTGACGCAAAGAAATCCCTAATTTACTTGAAATTGCGTTAGAGATGGAACCTTTTGCGATATTCTGTATTTCCGGCAAATCCTCACCCAAAACGCTTTCGCAAAAGATTTAGCGGACGGCCCAACCCAAAGGGAAACGCTCAAAATAATTGTTGAATAATTTTCTGTAAAAGTTTCTGTTAAATTACAATCATTTTTAGGTTTTAAATTATAGTGTATTAGCCTATCTAAATGTGAATCTGTATTTTTGTATTAAATATTATAATTTAAATATGAAAAAAAGTATTGTATTGTTGACATTGTTTGTTATCTCAAATTTAAGTGCTCAACAGCGCCCGAAGTTGGTAGTAGGTATTGTAGTGGATCAAATGAAAATGGAATATTTATACCGGTTTTCAGATGATTTTTCGCCAAACGGTTTTAAGAGATTAATGAATAATGGATATACTTTTCAGAATATGCATTATAATTATATGCCAACTTATACGGCTCCGGGACATGCGTCAATTTATACAGGTACAACACCAGCAACACATGGAATTGTGGGTAATGAGTGGTTCAGTAGGACTCTTGGTAAAGAAATGTATTGTACAGATGATGCTGGAGTAAAAACAGTGGGAGATGGTACGGCAGAAGAAGGTGCCATGTCTCCAAAAAACCTTCAGAGTACTACAATTACAGATGAAGTTAGAATGGCGACGAATTTCGAAGGAAAAGTTATTGGAATGAGTCTTAAAGATCGTGGTGCAATTTTACCAGCAGGTCATTTTGCAAACTGGGCATTTTGGTATAGTAAAACCGGTTCTTTTATTTCGAGTACTTTTTATGGTGAAAAATTACCGGAATGGGTTACTCAATTCAACAATGAGAAACATTATATGCCTTATATTAATAAAGGTTGGGATTTATATAAACCTATTTCGACTTATAATGAAAGTTTGCCAGATAACAATCCATATGAAGGCAAATTATACGGTAGCGCTGCACCAGTTTTTCCTTATGATTTGAAAAAAATGTATGAAAAGAATGATGCAGGAGTTTTAAGAGCAACTCCTTATGGGAATGATCTTTTGGCTGAATTTGCTATGAAAGCTATTGAGAAAGAAGAATTAGGAAAAGATAATATTACGGATTTTTTAACTGTAAGTTTCTCTTCAACGGATTATGTTGGGCATCTTCTTGGACCGCGTTCTATGGAACTTCAGGATACTTATTTAAGATTAGATCAGACTATTGCTGATTTTTTGAATTATTTGGATAAAACAGTAGGGAAAGATAATTATTTGCTTTTTCTGACGGCGGATCATGCTGGTGCTGAAAATGTAATTTATTTAAAAGATAGAAAATATAATGTAGATAATTATCCTTCAAAAGATGTTAAAAAGAGTTTACAGGATTTCTCTACAAAAACTTTTGGTGTTGATTTAATTTTAAATTATTCAAATTTCAATATTTTCTTTAATAAGCAAATTATTAAAGATAAAGGATTAGAGTTGGTGAAAGTCAAACAAGCTTTTAAGGAATTTTTGATTTCACAGCCACAAGTTAAAAAGGTGTATACCGAGGAAGAAATTTTAGCTAATGCAGGAAATGATTATTATTTAAATTTTGTTGCGAAAGGGTACGATGTAACTCAAAATGGTGATTTGGTAATCATTGATAAACCAGGAGATATCGAATATTCAACTACAGGAACTTCTCATGGAACACCATATAGTTACGATACTCATGTGCCGGCAATTTTTTACGGATGGCATATCAAAAAAGGTGAGTCTTATGATAAAAAGGCTATTACTGAAATTGCTCCAACAATAGCTCAAAAAATTAAAGTTACTTTTCCAAATGGGACCGAGGCTAAAGTGTTGCAAGAAGTTTTAGATGAAAAATAATTTTCTTATTTCTATATAAATTAAAACCTGTCATAAAACATGACAGGTTTTTTTATGTCAAAAAAAAGACTTTTCAATTAAGAAAAGCCTTTTTATAGTGATTTAGTAAGCACTTATTTTAATGTTAACACTATGCGTTTGCTAACACTAACTCTTCATTGAAAGGTAAATTCCAAGCTTCTGCAACTCCTTTATAAAGGATTTTTCCATTTGCAATGTTTAATCCTTTTTTCAATTCTTCATTTTCATTACAAGCTTTTTCCCATCCTTTATTTGCTAATTGTACTGCGTAAGGTAAAGTAGCATTAGTCAAAGCTAAAGTTGATGTATAAGGAACTGCTCCTGGCATATTTGCTACACAATAGTGAACAATATCATCAATAATAAAAGTTGGATTTTCGTGTGTTGTAGGAGTACAAGTTTCGATACAACCTCCCTGATCAACCGCAACGTCAACAACTACAGTTCCCGGACGCATTAATTTAAGCATATCACGAGTAATTAAGTGAGGTGCTTTTGCTCCTGGAATTAAAACTGCACCAACAATTAAGTCAGCATCTTTGATTGCTCTTGTAATGTTATAATGGTTAGACATTTCTGTATTTACGTTTGCTGGCATGATGTCATCTAATTGACGTAAACGTGGTAAACTTAAATCCATAATTGTTACCTGAGCTCCTAAACCAGCAGCCATTTTTGCAGCTTGAGTTCCAACGATTCCTCCACCTAAAACTAAAACTTTAGCAGGAGGTACACCTGGAACACCACCTAAAAGAATTCCTCTTCCTTTTAATGGTTTTTCTAGATATTTAGCTCCTTGTTGAATAGCCATACGACCTGCAACTTCAGACATTGGAACTAATAATGGTAAACTACGATCTGTTTTCTCTACTGTTTCGTAAGCTAAACATACAGCACCTTTTTCAAGCATAGCATGAGTTAGCGGTTCTGATGAAGCAAAATGGAAGTAAGTAAATAATAATTGATCTTTTTTGATTAAAGGATATTCAGATGCAATTGGTTCTTTTACTTTAATGATCATTTCAGCGATAGCATATACTTCTTCGATAGTTGCTAAAACTACTGCGCCAGCATCTGTATATTCTTGATCATTAAAACCACTTCCTAATCCGGCAGTTGCCTGAACATAAACTGTATGTCCATGTTTTTTCATTTCAGAAACACCTGCAGGAGTTAATGCTACTCGGTTTTCATTATTTTTTATTTCTTTTGGAACACCTATTATCATTTGTTATATTTTTTTGTTTTTATTGAAATTGTTTTACAAAACTACAGATAGAGAATATATTATGGATTAAGTCATGATAAATAAGAAAATATTATTTTATTTAATACTTTTACAGAAAAATATTCTTTTTTTGAGCAACTTAACTTACTCGAAAAGAAAAAATGACTAAATTTTATTAATTATAGAAAACGTTTTCGCTATGGCTTTAGATGAAATTGACAAAAAAATCTTACGACTTCTACAGGAAAATGCTCATTATACTTTAAAAGACATTGCAAACAAAATAAATTTGTCTTTGACTCCTGTTCATGATCGTGTGAAACGCCTTGAAAAAGAAGGTGTTATTGAAAAATATGTATCAATTTTGAACAAGAAAAAGTTAGGTAACAATCTTACGGTTTATTGTCAGGTTACATTAACAAAACAAACATATGACACATCGGAAGGATTTAATCAGTCGATTTTGAATTTACCTGAAGTCGTTGAATGTAATTATGTATCTGGAAACTTTGACTATATGTTAAAAATTATCATTCCGGATATGGAAAGTTACCATCAGTTTCATCAAAAAAAATTATCTGTATTACCGGAAGTATCGCTTATAAATACCGTTTTTGTTATTTCAGAAGTAAAGAGTACAACTGTTTTGCCTATATAGTTTTTAAGGAATTGATAGTAGCTTTTAATCGGTTATTTTTTTAATAAAAAACCACCAAGTAAATCTTGATGGTTTTAAAAATAGCGGTTTTGGTTTTATATTAATAGTAAGTGAAACGTCTTACTTTGGCAATATATTTTGCTAATCGAATTACTTGGTGGCTATAACCATATTCATTATCGTACCAAATATAAAGTACAATATTTTTACCATCTTTAGATACAATCGTAGCGTTGCTATCGTAAATTGAGGGTGCAGATGTTCCTACAATATCAGATGAAACTAATTCGTTATTTAAAGAATATTTAATCTGCTCAACTAATTCACCTTCAAGAGCATATTTTTTCATGATTTTATTGATCGCGGAAATAGAAGTAGCTTTTTTAACTTCTAAATTCAAAACTACTAATGAGCCATTTGGAACTGGAACTCTAATTGCATTCGAAGTTAATTTTCCTTCTAATGATGGTAATGCTTTTTCTACGGCACTTCCGGCACCTGTTTCTGTAATGACCATATTTAAAGCCGCAGCTCTTCCGCGACGGTATTTTTTATGCATATTATCAACTAAATTCTGATCATTTGTATAGGCATGAATAGTTTCTAAGTGCCCTTTTACAACTCCTAAAGTATCTTCAATAACTTTTAAGACCGGTGTTATCGCATTTGTAGTGCAAGATGCTGCCGAAAAAATATCTATTTGATCGGGATTATATTCATTATGATTTACACCGTGAACAATGTTAGGTATTCCTTTTCCTGGTGCTGTCAATAAAACTTTACTAACACCTTGAGATGTCAAATGTCTCTTCAAAGCTTCCTCTGATGTAAAAGCCCCCGTATTATCAATTACTAACGCATCATTGATTCCGTATAATGTGTAATCAATTTCTTCCGGAGAATTTGCAGTAATAATATGTACAGTAGTGCCATTTATGATTAATGCATTATTTTTGGGATCGGCGATTACAGATCCTTGAAAATCCCCGTGAATAGAATCATATCGCAAAAGAGAAGCTCTTTTCTCTAATGTAGACGCATCATTTTTATCTCGGGTCACAATTGCTCTCAGGCGCAACTGGTTTCCTTTTCCGGTTTTAGACATTAATTCCCTGGCTAATAATCGACCAATTCTTCCAAAACCGTAAAGAACAACATCTTTTGGTTGAATTTCTTCTGATGATTTTGCCTTTTTCAATTTATCGATTACAAAATATCTGGCATCTGGATATTTTTCATCCTCCAAACCATATTCGTAAGTCAATTTTCCAAGATCTAATTTTGCCGGAGGAAGATCTAATGATAACACAACTTTTGCGATTTCAACGGAATCAAAGATAGTGATAGGCTTGCCCACAAATTCACCTGCATATTGATGCAAATTGATAATATCGCTGACATTTTTATCCAATAACTGATTCTTGAATAAAACCATTTCGATGGATTTGTCATACCATAAATCGCTTATGATTTTAATTAATTCGACCCCAGCTCTTCTTCGGTCGACTTGTAATGATACCTCTTTTTGGTACAAAGATTTTTTACTCATAATTGATTAAATTGAAAAAATAAATACACAAATATTTTTAAATTTTGCGCAAAAGTATCTATTTCAATCGATTTCGTAAACTATTTTGTGATTTATTTTTGATAAATAAAAAGCCACCTTAATTCGTTAAGATGGCTTTTTATTTAAGTTTTCAGTCGCAGTCTCAGTTTGCAGTTTCGAAAACTGAATACTGTGACTGTAAACTAAGACTGAATACTGAGACTATTTTTTTAGATAATAATTCTAAGAATTTCTCCATTTTTATTAATCATTTCAAGACGCACGCTTTGACCTTCATCTTTTTTGTTTAAAAGTTTAGAAACCGTCTCGATATTTGTTGCTTTTACATTATCTATACTTAAGATAATATTGCCTTGCAGCTCATTTTGATATTGCATTAAATTTTCATTATTAATGTTTCTGATTTTTACACCATAATCAATTCTGAATTTCTTTTTATCAGCAGCATCTATATTCTCTAATTCAATTCCTTTAAATTCTGTACTGTAAAATTCATTTTTACTTAAAGTTACCGGAACCGTTTTGGTTTTGCCGTCTTTCACATATGTTACTTTAACAACATCATTTGGTCTTTTTGTGTTGATATAACCTGAAAGATCAGCATAAGTTGCAATATTTTGATCGTCAAGTTTTATAATAATATCACCTTTACCAAGACCGGCTTTTTCTGCTCCTGAATTTTTAGACACTTTACTAATGTAAAAACCTTGCGTTTCAGTAATTCCTAATTCTTTTGAGGCTGTACTGTTCAATTCCCCACCTTCAACACCAAGAATTCCTCTTTGTACATTTCCAAATTCCATGATATCTTCAATAATTTTTCGAGCGATATTAGAAGGAACAGCAAATGAATATCCAACATAAGATCCTGTCATGGATGATATCATAGTATTAATACCAATTAATTCACCTCTTGTATTTACTAATGCACCACCGCTATTTCCTGGATTGACAGCAGCATCGGTCTGAATAAAAGACTGGATTCCGTTCGTATCCAGATTTCTGGCTTTCGCCGAAACAATTCCGGCAGTTACAGTCGAAGTCAGGTTATACGGATTTCCAACTGCCAAAACCCATTCACCAATTTTTACAGAATCAGAATTAGCAAAAGCAGTATATGGTAATTTTTCATTAGCATCAATTTTTAGTAATGCAATATCCATTTTAGAATCGGTACCAATTAATTTTGCTTTATATGACTTTTTATTATTTAATGTAATTTCGATTTCGGTTGCATCTTTAATTACGTGATTGTTTGTGACTATATATCCATCTTCTGAAATAATAACACCAGATCCTGTGCCAACTTGTTCTTGTTGCTGCTGGCCGCCGTAACCATAGAAAAATTCCATCATAGGATTACTAACTGTTCTTCGTGACACATTTTTTACGTGAACAACAGTATGGATTGTTTTATCTGCTGCAGCTGTAAAATCGACTGTTTCTGCAGATAATGCTACATTCTTTCCGAATGAATTTGGGGCAAGAGTAACAACAGAATTTTGTCTTCCAAAAAAAGAATTGTTGCTTTCAAATAATAACTTGTAAGCACCAAGAGTAGTAGCACCACTAAGAAGTGAAACCAAAAATAAGGTTGAAAGTCTTTTCATGATTATAATTTATGTTTAAGTTATTTTACGTAAAAATAATTCAAAAAATTAACGAATAAAATGGTTTAACTCTCTTTAACATTGATTAACATTTCATTAATTATTTGTTTGTACTTTTGTATTATTAATCAACGAAAAATGCAAATAGAATTTTATAAATATCAAGGTACCGGAAACGATTTTGTAATGATTGACAACCGTTCCCATTTCTTTCCAAAAGATGACATTAAATTGATTGAACGACTGTGTGACAGACGTTTCGGAATAGGAGCAGACGGACTTATTTTATTAGAAAATGATGCCGAAACTGATTTTAAAATGGTGTATTATAATTCAGATGGAAATCAGAGTTCAATGTGTGGAAACGGAGGTCGCTGTTTAGTAGCATTTGCTAATCAATTAGGAGTTATTCAAAACAAAACTACATTTATTGCAACAGATGGTTTGCATCATGCTTCTGTAGGAGATGATGCGATTATTTCATTGCAAATGATTGATGTTGATGAAGTACAAAAAAAAGACACTTATACTTTTTTAAATACAGGTTCTCCACATCATGTTCAGATTGTTGAAGATTTAGAACATTATAATGTAAAAGAGAATGGATCAGCAATTCGTTATGGTGAATTATATGGAGAAAAAGGGAGTAATGTTAATTTTGTGAAAAAAGTTGATGATAGTACTTTTTCACTTCGTACTTACGAAAGAGGTGTTGAAGATGAAACTCTCGCTTGTGGTACAGGGGCAACAGCAGTTGCAATTGCAATGAATGCTATTGGTGAAACAGATAAAACTTCGATTAATCTGAATGTTGAAGGCGGAAAATTAGTCGTTTCGTTTGATAAACTTGGAGATCATTTTACAAATGTTTTTCTGACCGGACCTGCAAAATTTGTCTTTAAAGGAACAATAGAAATTTAATAAGTAATGTCAGTCTGAGCGAAGTCGAAGACAAATTCTATAATCAACAATGATTACACTCAAAGGAGAAAATATTTATCTGCGTGCATTAGAACCTAATGATTTAGAGTTTGTGTATGCAATGGAAAATGATGAAAACATTTGGGAAGTCAGTAATACACAAACACCTTACAGTAGATTTTTGGTTCGTCAGTATCTTGAAAATGCACAACAGGATATTTACGAGGCTAAACAATTGCGTTTGGCAATTTGTCAGGATCAGGATTTTCCGGCAATTGGTTTGATTGATTTATTCGAATTCGATCCTAAAAATAATCGGGCAGGTGTTGGAATTGTTATTCAGAAAGGGGAAAATAGAAATCAAAAAATTGGTTCTGAAGCATTAGAACTTTTAATTAAGTATTCTTTCCATAATTTAAATTTACATCAATTATATGCAAATATTGCTGTAGGAAATGTAGCAAGTATAGCACTTTTTACTAAATTTGGCTTTGAGAAGATAGGAATCAAAAAAGATTGGATTTTGCTAAATAACCACTATCAAGACGAAGCAATTTTTCAATTAATTAACAAACAAATTTAAACTTTATACTTTGAGCTTAAAAAAAATCATCACGATAACTGCTGTAGCCGTAATTTCAGTATTAATGATTTACGGATTTATTTTAATTAGTAAAATATTCAGTGCCAATACTAAATTCGAGGAAAAAGAACTATATGTCTATGTTCCAACTGATGCTAATTATGCAGATGTAAAGAAAATATTGACCCCTTATATCAAGAATTTTGACAATTTTGAGATGGTAGCAAATAAAAGAAGCTATCCTGAAAATGTAAAATCAGGTCGTTTTTTACTTAAAAAAGACATGAATAATATCGATTTGGTTCGTGCTATGCGAGCAAATATTCCTGTAAAATTAGCTTTTAATAATCAGGAACGCTTAGAAAATTTTGCCGGTAGAATAGGTTCTGAAATCGAAGCAGATAGCTTATCGTTAGTGAAAGCTATAAAAGATCCTGCTTTTCTAAAAGAAAATGGATTTAACGAAGAGAATGTTTTTGCAATGTTTATCCCAAATACATATGAGATTTACTGGAATACTTCTGCAGAGAAATTTCGTGATAAAATGATCAAAGAATATCATAATTTCTGGACTCCTGAAAGAATCGAAAAAGCAAAGAAACAAGGCTTGACTCCGGTACAGGCTACAATTTTAGCTTCGATTGTTCACAAAGAGTCCGTTAAAAAAGATGAAAGACCACGTATTGCAGGTGTTTATTTAAACCGTTTACGTTTAGAAATGCCTTTACAAGCCGATCCAACTGTTATTTATGCCTTAAAATTAAGAGATAATAATTTTGATCAGGTAATTAAGAGGGTTTTTTATAATGATTTAGTTATGAAATCGCCATACAATACATATGTAAATATCGGACTTCCTCCAGGACCAATTGCTATGCCTGATATCACAGCAGTTGATGCGGTTTTAAATCCTGAAAAGAACGATTATATTTATTTCTGTGCCAGCATAGATCGTTTTGGATACCACGAATTTGCTTCTACATATGAACAACATACTATTAATGCTAAGAAATATTCAGATTGGATCGCTAGTCAGGGAGTGACAAGATAGTTTTTTGATTATTTATAAAAAAATAGAATAGAACCGAGGCGAAATGCTTCGGTTTTTTTATTCAGTTTAGTTAGGTATTTTTTTGTCTGAAAATAAAGTCTTTTATGAAAAATAAAAAAGTTTTATTAATTGAAGATTTTTTCGTTTCGGCTTCAGATTTTAAAAGTATAATTTTAAAAAAATGGGAGTCGATTTTTTTCTATTTGCTGATTCTCAAAAAAATAAATTTACCAAGAATTATATTTTAGTTTACACAAACTTAATGAAAAAAACAAATTTTTTCGACATAAATTATGTTTAAAAATTCGAAACATTCAGTAAGTTTAATCTTGCTATTTTAACTAATTTGATAAAAAATTGATAAAAATTGCATTTTTTAGATTTATAATTTGGTCGTTTTAAAGCGAAATCTATGTATTGGTTTTTTGGCCGTAATCTGCATCAATAAAGGGATTAGAGCCAATCTTTATATTTTTAAAAACCACTAACTGTCTGATTAACAGGATTGTTTTGTATTTGTTATCTTTGCACCGTAGAAATTTCAAAGGGGTGACAGCGATTTGAAGAAAAACAATTTATGATAAAGAAGTGGTATTTTTATGCGAGTTTGATCGTTATTATTACATTTTTAAGTTTGGGTTTTAAACCCTTTAATATGGAAACCAAACCGTGGTTTCTAATAGAAAAAACAGATGGCTCTGAATACTTGTTTCCATCGCAAGAAGAGGATGATTATCCTGAAGTAAAAAAGGTAAATGTTCTATTTACAGAAAAACGCCTTATAAGTTTTAAAGAGGCAGTTGCCTTTAAAGAATCTCAAGGAAAATACCGATTGGTAAATTCTTTAGGTTATATGGGTAAATACCAATTTGGTTCTAAAGCCTTAAGAGCTGTAGGTGTCCAAAATGACAAAGCCTTTTTAAAAGACCCTGCATTACAAGAAAAAGCATTCCTTGCATTACTATCCAAAAACAAATGGATTTTACGTAATGAAATCGAAAAGTATGAAGGAAAGATTATCAATGGTGTTGCAATTACCGAATCAGGAATTTTAGCTGCCGCACATCTTGGAGGAGCAGGTTCTGTAAAAAACTTTTTTAAAAATAGGGGAAACAGGCATTTTAGAGATGCTTACGGAACTTCATTAAAAAGTTATATGAAAGCTTTTGCAGGTTATGATCTTTCTCGTATCGAAGCAGATAGTGATGCTACAATACAGGATCAAATTTAGAGTAAGTTTAAGCATAAAAAATCCCGAATAATTCGGGATTTTTTATGCTTTTTAGTCAATTAAGATTTCTAAGATTTTAATGGCCGCTTCGCTGATTTTAGTTCCTGGCCCAAAAACGGCAATGGCTCCGGCATCAAATAAAAATTGATAGTCTTGTGCCGGAATTACTCCACCTACAATAACCATTATATCTTCACGTCCGTGTTTTTTTAGTTCTTCGATAACCTGAGGAACTAAGGTTTTATGACCAGCGGCCAATGATGAAACACCAAGAATGTGTACGTCATTTTCAACCGCTTGTTTGGCAGCTTCGGCAGGAGTTTGAAAAAGTGGACCTATATCTACATCAAAACCTACATCGGCATAACCTGTAGCGACAACTTTTGCGCCACGATCATGTCCGTCCTGTCCCATTTTGGCAATCATAATTCTAGGACGTCTACCTTCTTGTTTGGCAAAGGCATCTGCTAATTGTTTTGCCTTTTCAAAATTTTCGTCGTTTTTTATTGCTGCACTATACACACCGCTAAAGGATTTAATTTGCGCTTTGAATCTGCCAAAAATACTTTCGAGAGCGTCGCTAATTTCGCCTAATGTTGCTCTGTATCGAGCGGCTTCTATCGCAATTTCCAGTAAGTTTCCTTGTCCGGTTTTGGCGCAAAGTATTAATTTTTCGAGTGATTGATTTACTTTGTCAGTATCTCTTGTTGCTTTTATTTCTTCAAGTCTTTCTACTTGTTGTTTGCGAACCATTTGATTGTCAACATCCAAAATGTGCAAAGGATCTTCTTTTTCTAAACGATATTGGTTTACGCCTACAATAATATCTTGTCCGCTGTCGATTCTTGCTTGCTTTCTGGCAGCTGCTTCTTCAATTCTTAATTTCGGAATTCCGGCTTCAATGGCTTTTGTCATTCCGCCTAATTCTTCTACTTCCTCAATAAGTTTCCAAGTGCTTTTCAGGATTTCATTTGTCAGGCTTTCAACATAATAACTTCCTCCCCAAGGATCAACGGTTTTGGTAATTTTAGTTTCTTCCTGTAAAAATATCTGTGTATTGCGGGCAATCCTGGCCGAAAAGTCAGTTGGTAATGCAATGGCTTCGTCTAAGGCATTGGTATGCAAAGATTGCGTTCCTCCAAAAGCTGCCGCTGTAGCTTCGATACAAGTTCGTGCTACATTATTAAAAGGATCTTGTTCTGTTAAGCTCCACCCGCTGGTTTGACAATGTGTTCTTAAAGCTAACGATTTATCACTTTTAGGATTAAATTGCTGTACTAATTTTGCCCAGATCATGCGACCTGCACGCATTTTAGCAATCTCCATAAAGTGATTCATGCCAATGGCCCAAAAGAAAGAAAGGCGAGGAGCGAACTCATCAATTGTCATTCCGGTAGAAAGTCCGGTTCGAATATATTCTAAACCATCGGCAAGTGTGTAAGCCAATTCAATATCGGCTGTTGCACCGGCTTCCTGCATATGATATCCGGAAATAGAGATCGAATTGAATTTGGGCATTTTCTTGCTCGTAAATTCAAAAATATCTGCAATGATTTTCATCGAAGGCGTTGGCGGATAGATATAAGTGTTACGAACCATGAATTCTTTTAGAATGTCATTCTGGATCGTTCCTGATAATTTCTCGATTGCTACGCCTTGTTCTTCGGCTGCAACGATATAAAAGGCCATAATAGGCAGGACAGCTCCGTTCATCGTCATCGAAACTGACATTTCGTCTAAAGGAATCTGATCAAACAAAACTTTCATGTCTTCTACAGAATCGATAGCAACACCCGCTTTGCCAACATCGCCAACTACTCTTTCGTGATCTGAATCGTAACCGCGATGCGTAGGCAAGTCAAAAGCAATAGAAAGTCCTTTTTGTCCTGCGGCAAGATTTCTTCTGTAAAAAGCATTGCTTTCTTCTGCGGTAGAAAATCCTGCATACTGGCGAATCGTCCACGGGCGTCTTACATACATCGTAGCGTATGGTCCGCGTAAATTAGGCGCAAAACCTGCTCCGAAATCAAGAAACTCTAAGTCTTCGATATCTTTTTTAGAATAAGTCTCTTTGAGTTCGATTCCTTCTGCAGTAAAAAAGTTCTCAGATTTTAAATGTTGATCTTTAGAATCAGTATTTAACTTCTCACTTTTAGCATCTAACTTTATATGTTTAAGGTCTTTTCTCAATTGTAAAAAAATGTTGTTTAGAATATATTCAATTCACTATCTCTTGATGTGTGAAAAATGGATTTAATAACTACGCTATTTTCATAAATAGAGTAATGTATTGCGTATGGGAAAGTTTTTAAAAATACGATTCGTATGTTGTCATATCTTATTTGAAATAGTAATGGGTTAGTTTTTATAATTGCTATACTTCTTTTAAATGAATCATTAAATCTAATGGCTAATTTTGGGTGTATGGCTTTATACCAAAGTAAAGATTTTTTATAGTCTACTATAGCTTTGTCAACAATAACTATTTTATAGATCATCTTCAATTTCTTTTAAAAAATCATCAATGTCTGTAACACTTTGTGGATTTTTTAAATACTTTTCTGTTCTTTCTCTAACTTCATCAATTTGCCATTGAGGAATTTTATATTCCTTATTTTGTACAGGTAAAATAATTACTTCAACTTCATCTGCTATAAAATCATCAGGTAAAATAACGGTTACAGAATGATTTTTTACTGATAGTATTTGTCTGATTGCTTCCATAATTATTTTGGTTTATATTCAAATATAAGGATTTGAAATCTATATTATTCAAGTTCTAATCGTTCTTGTTCCAACTTTTCGGCTAATCTTTTTTCGATTATGGGCGTAATTAATGTTTTTCTTGGTTTTATTTTTACAAAAGGAAACAATTCGAGATCGTGTTTCATTTTGTCGTCTTTGTTAGGGTATTTATTCGTTCCTAATAAAACTTCTTTTTTAGAATCGAATAATTCCTGTTCTTTCGCGGCACTTTCCTGAATTTTCTTTTTGATAGTTCCGTCGTTCAAAAGTTTAAGAAAACCTCCGTTTGCTTCAATATCTTTGAATAAAGCCAAACTTTTCTCTGCCAATTGCATGGTTAAACTTTCGATATAATAACTTCCATCGGCTGGATTGTTTACTTTATCAAAATAGCTTTCATGTTTTAGAACTAATAATTGATTGCGGGCAATTCGATCACCAAATTCATTGTCTTTATGGTACAAAGAATCATAAGGTAAATTGGCGACAGCATCAGCACCGCCCAAAATTGCCGACATACATTCGGTGGTTGTGCGAAGCATATTTACGTTGTAGTCGTAAATTGTTTTATTGCGTTTGGTTGGCGTAACCAAAAAATGACATTCTAGATCAGGATTATATTCTGAAGCAATTAATTTGAAAAGCATTCGCAAAGCGCGAAGTTTTGCAATTTCAAAAAAATAATTGGTTCCTACTGCTATTTGAAAAACAAATGGTTGTGTAATACTTGGTAAGCGATTTAAATATTCGTTTGCATGTGCTAAACTATACGCAATTTGTTGGGTAAGGTTAGCGCCTGCATTTTGATACAAACCTGAATCGATGCTTATTAAGGAAAGATTGGTGGTTGCTTTTGATATTTTTTCGATCGTTTCGAAATTACTTTTATCAGATGTTGTAAACCAGTTTCCTTCTCTTGCAAAATGACCAATTGGGTCTATATTGCAATAAAAAACAGCCTTTTTCTGAATCGAAATAGTGTCTAATATTTTTACGAAATCGATTGAAATAAAATTCAAATTAAAGTAAACGGTTCTGTTTTCTAAAGGAAGAGTTTCTAGTAATTTTTGAATATCTATTTTTTCGTTTTCGATGGTAAAACGCAAACTTTCGGCACCTCTTTCGATAGTGTTTATAGCTCTTTGAATCGATTTTTCGATATCGTATACAAAGATGTTCTGACAAATTTTAAAATTAGATGCCTGGGTTTTAACCGAAGCAGCTTTAGAAAATTCGTCGATATGATAAAAAGGTTTTACCTGAATGTCTTCCGGAGAATTCCAGATTACGGTTTGGTTATAATCAGCTCCGTCTAATTCAAACTGAATTTTTTGTTTCCATTGTTTGGATGAAATCGGATTAAAATCGTCGAATAGGGTAGTAGCCATTGGGTTTGTGTACTTTTTCTGATTATTCTTTTGTGTCTTGAATTGTATCTCCTTCAAATTGAATGATATAAATATCTTCGCTGTCTTTTTTCATGAAATACTTTTCACGGGCATATTTTTCTATTTGTTCAGGATTTTTAAGTTGCTTGATCTGTTCCTGATCTTTTTTTATTTCTTCCTGATAATATTTTTTATTGTCTTGTAATTCGTTAATCTGGCCGTCAAGAAAACGATGATCAAAATAAGAATAATTGTCTAAAAACAACATCCAGACTACGAAAAAGAGTAAAACCCAAACGTATTTATTGCTCAGTAATTTGAACCAGCGTTTGTCTTTATATGGATTTTTTAGTTTCATTTTCTCTTTAACAGATTACTTCTTATAAATTCGATTGGTGTTCTAGCCCCGATGGAGCCGGTATCCTTTTTATCCGCCGCGGCGGATAAAAAGATAAAGGCGAAAGCGGGTCCCGCGATAGCTATCGGGATTATGCAATAAATTTACGATAAAAATTATGAAATTCGTTGATTAATTACGGCACGAACAACATCAATTGCTACGGTATTGTATTTGTCGTTTGGAATTATAATATCGGCAAATGCTTTTGACGGCTCGATAAATTGCTCGTGCATAGGTTTTAAAGTGTTTTGGTAACGGGTTAAAACCTCGTCAATATCACGTCCGCGTTCTGAAATATCACGTTTTAAACGACGAATTAATCTTTCGTCAGAATCTGCGTGAACGAATACTTTGATGTCGCAAAGATCACGTAATTCCGGATTAGTCAAAATTAAAATCCCTTCAACAATCATAACTTTTCTAGGATGTGTTGATACAGTATCGTCAGTTCTGTTATGTTGTATGAAAGAATATACAGGCTGATCGATTGTTTCTCCGGCTTTTAATGCTTTTAGATGTTTAACCAATAATTCAAAATCAATGGCACGCGGATGATCGAAATTAATTAATGCTCTTTCGTCAAACGATAAATTATCGGTTTGTTTATAATACGAATCCTGAGAAATTACGCCTACTTCAGTGTCTGGTAATTCGTTCATGATTTGGTGTACTACTGTCGTTTTTCCACTTCCTGTTCCTCCTGCAAGTCCAATAATGAGCATATATTTTTTGTTTGATATTTGTTTGGCAAAAATAATAATTTAAGTGGATTGTCTAAATATATTATGAATTTAAACCATATAAGTGAAAGAAGTAAATTTAAGCAAACAGATATTTAAACAATTTATTACTTCATTGAACTTATATTACTTATATGGTGAAAAACATAAAAAAAATCCCGAAAGTAGAACCTTCGGGATTTAGTGCAATCAGTATAGTTTTAATAATAAAATATTCTGAATTTAGTAAGCACGTAAAATTATTTATTCTTTTTTGCTTTTATCATCATTTCAAGCTGATCCCAAAGTTCTTCAGGAATCGCTTCAAGTAAATTAAATTGTCCTGCACCTTTTAACCATTCGCCACCATCGATTGTGATAACGTCACCATTTACATAAGCTGAAAAATCAGAAACTAAATAAGCAGCTAAATTGGCCAATTCCTGATGATCACCTACACGTTTTAATGGGACTTTTTTCGCCATATCAAATTTTTCAGCAAGATCTCCTGGTAATAATCTGTCCCAGGCGCCTTTTGTAGGGAATGGTCCCGGAGCGATCGCATTAGAACGAATTCCATATTTTGCCCATTCTACCGCTAAACTGCGTGTCATGGCAAGAACTCCTGCTTTTGCAGTCGCACTTGGTACTACATAAGCTGATCCTGTCCAGGCATAAGTGGTTACGATATTTAATATAGTAGCCGATGTTTGTTTGGTATCGATCCAGTGTTTTCCAAAAGCCAGCGTACAGTTTTTAGAACCTTTTAATACGATATCTATAACAGTATCAAATGCATTTGCAGATAAACGTTCTGTTGGAGAAATGAAATTTCCGGCTGCATTGTTCAAAAGAACATCTACTTTGCCAAAAGTTTTTAAAACTTCCTGAAGCATGTTTTCTACTTCTTCATAATGACGAACGTCACATTGAAGCGGTAAACATTTACCTCCGGTTTCGGTTTCAAGTTCTGTGGCAGTATTTTTTAGCTTGTCTAAATCTCTTGAAGTAATCGCTACCTGAGCGCCTAATTCTAAGAAATATTTAGTCATTGCTTTTCCTAAACCGCTTCCGCCGCCTGTTACTACTATGACTTTACCTTTTAAAGCGTCATCTCTTAACATCTTATCTGTATAGCTCATATTTTTTATCTTTTTATTACAATATTAATTAAATAAATAGGATGCACGCATAATAATGTTATAAAATTTTAATAAACTTTATATATCACACAATTTTTTTGCGGCTGATTCTAATGTAAAATCATCTTTGGCAAAGCAAAAACGGATTAATTTTTGATCTTTATGATCTGAATAAAAAGTAGAAATTGGAATAGCGGCAACACTGTGATCAGTAATTAATTTTTTGCAAAAAGTAACATCATCAACGTTTGAAATGTTAGCATAAGAGGCAACCTGAAAATAAGTTCCCTCGCAGGGTTTTAATTCAAAACGACTATTTTGAAGTAGTTTCTGAAAATAATCTCGTTTTTCCTGATAGAATTTCCCTAAAAGATTGACATCTACAACATCTAAATATTCGCTTATAGCAGCTTGAGAAATACTATTAACACTGAAAACCAGAAACTGATGTACTTTTTTAATTTCTTTCATTAAATGTTCCGGAGCGATAGTATAACCAATTTTCCAACCTGTAATATGAAATGATTTTCCAAAAGAAGAAACCATTATACAACGATTTAAAAGGAAATCTTTGGTATGAGCCGAAATATGTTTTTCTTCAAAAGTGATGTATTCATATACTTCATCAGACAAAACAATAATTTCAGGATATTTTGAAAGTAATTTTTCTAATTGAAGAAAATCGGCTGACGTCAAAATTTTTCCTGTTGGATTATGCGGATTATTGATGATAATCATCTTGGTTTTTGATGAACACGCTTTTTCAATCGTTTCCCAATTTGGAGTGTAATCATCATTTAAAGCAACCCTAACTGGTTTTGCATTGCAAAGAAGAACAGGAGATTCATACGAATCATAACTTGGGTCCAGAATAACAACTTCGTCTCCTGTTTTTACTAAAGATAAAATAGAAGTAAAAATTCCCTGAGTAGCTCCGGCTGTAACTAAAAGTTCTGAATCAGGATTAATTGTTCTGTTGTAGGAACGTTGAATTAATTTTGCAATTTGATTCATCAACGGCGGAAAACCTGCCATTGGTGTATATTGATGCACATTTTCTTTGGATAATCTTGCAACAATGTCAGTAAGTCTTTCGTCTACGGGAAAATTAGGAAATCCCTGCGAAAGATTAATTGCATTATATTCGGTTGCCATTTTAGACATTACCGTAAAAATACTGGTGGTTATATTCGGAAGTTTACTCATGAAAAAGTTTGATTAAAAAAACTTGTGAGTACAATATAAGATAATTTTTACGATTACATTTTATGTATAATAAAAATTGTAGGTCGATTATGCAAATCAACTTTTAGTTTCTTCCAATCAGCAATACGCATCGTTTTAATAAATTCTGTTGGTAAAGTAATGTCTGTAGCAATACAAAGATGAGTAGAAGGATTTACAATTTGCAAAATATCTTCAACCAGTTTGTTGTTTCTATAAGGTGTTTCTATAAAAATCTGAGATTGATTTTTATCCTGCGATAATTTCTCAAAATGTTTTAAAGCTGATTTTTTTTCGTCTTTATCAATAGGTAAGTAACCATTAAATGTAAAACTTTGTCCGTTCATTCCGGAAGCCATCATAGCTAGTAAAATAGATGAAGGACCAACTAATGGTACAACCTGAATTCCTTTTTCGTGCGCCAATTTTACAATTACGGCGCCTGGATCAGCAACTCCGGGACATCCGGCTTCACTCATTAAGCCTACATTTTTTCCTTCTAATAATGGTTTTATAAAGTCTAGATGTTCGCTTTGTTCTGTACGTTTGTTAAGGGTAAAAAGTATAAGTTCTGATTGTTTTTTTTCCGGGGAAACCGCTTTGATAGATTTTCTGGCTGTTTTTTCGTTTTCAACAATATAGTGATCTATAAAATCGATACTTCTTTTTACTGTTTGTGGTAAAACGTCCATAGGATCGCTTTCGCCCATTGTAGTTGGAATTAAATATAGTTTTCCTGGAAGTTTCATGTGCGGTTTTTTATGTGTTTAAAAAAAAAATAAAAAGCTATGAATGTTTTTCGATAAGCTTTTTTGCGATTATATCCGTTACTTCGTCCAGCATTTGATATACAGTATCAAAACCATTAGGAATACCAAAGTAAGGATCCGGAACATCTACATTTTCATCCGGAAAAAGTTCATTTAGAATAAGTTGAACTTTGTTTGTGTGTTCAGGAGTTTTTGCAAGATTAATTACATCTCTGTAATTAGAATTATCCATTACATAGATGTAATCAAATTCGTCTAAATCAGCAGCTTTAAATTGTCTGCTTCTTTGCGTATCTATACATAGTCCGTTTTTTTTGGCAACAGCAATAGATCTTTTATCCGGTGAGTGACCTAAGTGCCAAGATCCGGTTCCTGCAGAATCAACCATAAAGGTATTAGGTAATTTTGATGTTAAAATACCTTCGGCTAAAGGTGATCTACAAATATTTCCCAAACAAACCATTAAGATTTTTACTGGCATGATGCGTTTATAGCGTTAATTTTTTGTTGATGTCTTCGACAAATTTTTTGAATTGTTTGTCTGTAGAAACTAAATTATCAACAGTTTTACAAGCATGTAAAACGGTAGCGTGATCGCGATCCCCAATCTGTGAACCAATGTTTGCCAAAGAAGCTTTTGTGAATTTCTTAGCAAAAAACATTGCCAATTGTCTCGCCTGTACCACGTGTCTTTTTCTAGTTTTAGATTGAAGAGTTTCAATGTCCAACTGAAAATAATCTGACACAATTTTTTGAATATAATCAATAGAGATTTCTCTCTTTACATTTTTAACAAATTTCTCTACAACGCTTTTAGCTAATTCAATCGTGACTTCTTTTTTGTTGAAAGAAGATTGTGCGATAAGTGAAATAATGGCGCCTTCAAGTTCTCTAACATTGCTTTTGATATTACGGGCAACATATTCAATAATGTCTTCCGGCATTTCAACACCATCACGATACAAGATGTTTTTAAGGATCGAAATTCTGGTTTCGTAATCCGGCTGATGTAACTCAGCAGATAATCCCCATTTAAAACGTGATAATAAACGCTGTTCAATATCCTGCATATCAACAGGAGCTTTGTCAGATGTTAAAATTACTTGTTTTCCGTTTTGGTGCAAGTAGTTAAAAATGTGAAAAAATACATCTTGAGTTCCTGATTTTCCAGATAAAAACTGAACATCATCAATAATCAAAACGTCGATTAACTGGTAAAAGTGAATGAAATCATTACGATTATTTTTTTTAACCGAATCAATATATTGTTGTGTGAAAATTTCGGCAGAAATATATAAAACCGTTTTTTCAGGATATTTATCTTTTACTTCAACACCAATAGCGTGTGCTAAGTGTGTTTTTCCTAAACCAACTCCACCAAAAATCAATAAAGGATTAAAGGATGTTCCTCCGGGTTTGTTGGCAACGGCCATACCTGCAGAACGGGCTAAACGATTTGAATCTCCTTCTAAGAAATTGTCAAAACTGTAATTCGCATTTAATTGCGATTCAATTTTAAGATTTCTAATTCCGGGAATTACAAATGGATTTTTAAGTTCAGGATTTAAGTTTTTAAACGGAGCATCAACCTCTTGCGGTTTCATTGGCACTCTGTTGGCACTTGGCAACTGTTCGGTAAACGGTTGTTTATTGCCATAAGTGTTCTCCATTTTAATTTTATAGAGTAACTTTGCGTTTTTTCCTAGTTCTTTGGTAAGTGCAACTTTTAATAATTTAACGTAATGTTCTTCCAGCCATTCGTAGAAGAATTTACTTGGTACTTGAATATATAACGCGTTGTCGGTTAGCTCAACTGATTTGATTGGTTCAAACCAAGTTTTGTAGGCTTGATCTTGAATATTGTCTTTTATAAAGGACAAACAGTTTTCCCATACCGATTGAGCAGTTTTAGTCATAGATTCAGATAAATTTTTTATTATTGATAAAGATTCTCCTAATAAAAAAGGAGCAATTTTATTCCGTATTTCGGGATAACAAATATGTGAACAAATTTCTGTAAAAAAAAATATTTTGGAGTCTAATTTTATAAAAAAATGTTGTAAGTGAACTTTTGGAAGCTAATTTTTTTTAATATATAAATAATGAAAAATCATCAAACGCAAGTGCGTGTTCGTTACTCAGAAACAGACCAAATGGGAGTCGTTTATCACGGAAATTATATCCCTTATTTTGAGATAGGACGTGTGGAATGGCTTAGAAATAAAGGGATTTCGTATAAAAGTATGGAGGAAAGCGGAATTGGATTGCCGATCGTCTCCATGCAAATAAATTACAAAAAATCGGCACGCTACGATGAGCTTCTTACGATTCATACTGCTTTCAAAAGTCAGTCGTCTGTCAAGATCGAATTTGACTGCGAGATTTATAATGAAGCGAATGAGTTATTAACAACTGCTGTGTTTATTTTAGTATTTATTTCGTTAAAAACAGGTCGCCCAACTGCCCCTCCGGATTATATTTTAGAATTGTTTAAAACGCTTGTCTAATTGTTAAAATGAGATGGTTTTTTGTATCAATTTAGATAATTTTAATGTCGATTTCGAACATTAAATCAAAAATGTCGAATACAGATTCGGCATTTTTTTTGCGCGTTTTTGTCGTTATTTTTCCAATTGGTAACCCTGAATCTTCATCAATTTCCATTTCCTGAGACGTAATTTCCAGTTTTTTTTCCTTAATAACACGCATTACTTTATTCATGTTTTTGTAATCAAAAGAAATTAAGAAATGAACATCGATGGTTTTTTCAATGATCTCGCAAACTTCAAGAGTCATTTGTGCTGTAGTTTTATAAGCGGCAATTAATCCGCCGACACCTAATTTTACTCCTCCAAAAATTCGAACCACAACTACAAGAACGTTAGTGAGACCAAAAGATTGTATTTGTCCGTAAATTGGTGCTCCAGCAGTATTACTTGGTTCGCCATCATCATTAGCGCGATAGGAGATTTTTGGAGCTGTCCCTAATTGATAAGCATAACAATAATGAACGGCATGCGGATGTTGCTTTTTTAAGTTTTCGATGATCGGTTTTACTTCATCTTCATTTTCTATAGGAAAAGCATAGCCAAAAAACTTACTGCCTTTTTCTTTAAAAAGCACTTCTTCAGATTCTAATGCTATGGTTTTATAGGTATCGTTGTATTCCAAAAGTTGATTTGTAAATTATGTTTAAATTTTTTTGCTACTAATTTCACAAATTAGCACAAATTTTTCACGCAGATTTAAAAAGATTTAAGCTGATGCTCGCAGATTATAATTAAAATTAAATCTGCTCGAATCTTTTTAAATCTGCGTAAAAAAAATCTTTTAATCCGTGACGGAAAAGATCCTTGGCTATAGTATTTTTTTATTGAATAAATCTACAACATCTTCCTGACCTACTTGTAAATTCCAAACATGAAAACCTAAGGCAGCAGCAGAATCTGTGTTTTCTTTTTTGTCATCTATAAATAATGTACGTTTGGGAGATAATTCGTGTTTTTTAATCAGATACTGGAAAACTTCTGCATTTGGTTTTCTCATTCCAATTTCAAACGAAAAATAAACTTTCTCAAAACATTGATAGAAGTCACTGTAAAAAGAAATTCCGCTTTTATTTTCGAAAGTCTCAATATGTATAGCATCCGTATTGCTTAATAAGAACAAACGGTATTTTTTAGAAAGCATTTGCAAAAACTCTAAACGATATAATGGGAAATCTGCTAAAACGGCATTCCATGCTTCCAGGATTTGTTCTATTGAGGCGTTTGGAAGTTCTTTTTGAAAACCCGCCAGGAAATCATCATAAGATATATCTCCCGTTTCAAACAAAAGATTCAAACGATCTAATTCAGCATTCCATTCTGTCATGCCTAATTTCTGCAATCCTGAAATGGTTGCCTGTTTGTCTAAATTGATAAATATATCTCCAAAGTCAAAAATTATAGTATCAATCATGATTTCTAATGTTTAATAATTCGTCGCCCGCTAAGAAAGTTTTAGTTAAGTTTTTCTTTTGGATAATGGGAGCTTTTGTGCCTTTTCTGAAAATACTTTTTCCGATAAAAATTCGGGCTTCATCCCAGATATTTTCATCTATAAAAGATTGTAATGTCTGCAATCCGCCTTCAATAATAATAGATTGAATTTGATATTGATATAAAACAGCCAAAATCTGTGGTATTATATCCTGATTAAAATCAATTATTTCAAAGTTAGTGTTTTCTGTTGAGTCGTTTGTTTCAGATTTGGTAAATACAATAGTTTTTATACTGCCATCAAATATAAAGCTATCTTTTAAGATGCGATTATTTTGATCTAAAACAACTCTTACAGGATTATTTCCTGACCAATCTCTGGTATTTAATTTCGGATTGTCTTCAATAACAGTTTGGGTTCCTACAAGAATGGCTTGTTCTTCACTGCGCCATTTATGAACCAGTTGTCTTGAATATTGATTCGTAATCCAGAAAGGTTTTCGATCTTGATTAATTTCTTTTTCAGGAGATAAAAAGCCATCCTCACTTTCGGCCCATTTCAATATTATATAAGGTCTCTTTTTTTGATGAAAGGTAAAAAAACGTTTGTTTAGTTCGTTACATTCATTTTCAAGAACACCAACAACAACATTAGCGCCGGCAGCAATTAATTTTTTAATACCGTTTCCAGCTACTTTTTCATTAGGATCTACAGTTCCAACAACTACATTAGGAATTTTATGTTCTATAATTAAATCGCAGCACGGAGGTGTTTTTCCAAAATGGCTACAAGGTTCTAAGCTCACATAAATAGTAGCTTTCTTTAATAACGATTTATCTTTTACAGATTGTATGGCATTAACTTCGGCATGTGGCTCTCCGGCTTTTCTATGCCAGCCTTCGCCAATGATTTGATCTTCATAAACAACTACGCTTCCAACCATTGGGTTAGGATATGTAGTTCCAAACCCATTTTGTGCTAATTTAATGCAACGTTTTATGTATTTTTCATGTATATTCACAGTGCAAAAGTAGTTATTTTTGTTTAGTTCAATAGTTATCGCAATAGTTAAGAAACTATCAAAAAACTATTTTTACTTTTGTATATAGATAATACGAATAAAGAAATATGAAAAATTGGATTATCAGATCGATCAAAAAAGAAGACAATCAGGCAGTTGCTCAATTAATAAGATCGGTTTTTGATGAAATGGAAATACCTAAAGTTGGTACAGCTTACGAGGATCCTTACTTAGATTTAATGTTTGAGGAATATAATAAGCCGCAATCTGTTTATTATGTAGTAGAAAATGAAGGAGAGATTGTAGGTTGTGCAGGGATTGCGCCGTTAGAAAATGGAGATTCTAATATATGTGAATTACAAAAAATGTACTTTTTACCTGAAACACGCGGTTTGGGTATTGGTACAAAAATGATGGAAAAATGTTTGGACCAGGCAAAAACTTTTGGTTTCGAAAAATGTTATATCGAAACAATGCCGTTTATGCACGCCGCGCAAAAATTATATAAAAAATCAGGATTTGAATATTTAGATGCTCCAATGGGATCTACCGGGCATAGTTCTTGCCCTGTGTGGATGTTGAAAGATTTATAAGCTTATGAAAAAAAATGTTTTTGTAATTATTTTAGTTTCGGTTTTATTTTCTTGTAATGGTTCTCAGGGGAAAAAAGTAGAAAAAAACAGCAGTATTATTAATAAAACTATCGCTAAAGATTCTCTAAAAGAAGATGAAGTGGTATCAAATGAAGAGTTTAAAAAAGAATTTGATATTCTATTGCCAAGAAGTTATCGAACTTATGATGCTAAAAATCCGGCAACTTCCTTAACTGAAAAGTGGATTGAATTATATGAAGAAAACGGAACATATTATTTAGGGAAAGCTAATTTTAAAACAGAAAAAGATTTTGATGAATGCACTGGGGATTCTTTAGTGTCGATTTCACCTAAAAATAAAGTGGTTGTTTTTATGGATTTTCCGGAACTGAAAACAGGAAGTGTTAAATCCTTAAAAATTAATAAGCGAAAAGTCTGGCCTAAAGAAAAAGTATCTTACACGTTTAATAATGTGAATTATGTTTTTAGAGCTGAAGGAAAAGTTCTTTCTCAGTTCAAAGTAGATCCTGATGAAAGTGGAGAAGAAGTTTTTAAAAACGTAGCAAATTATAAGCTTTATTTAACCATAGGAAATAGTACCGAAAAATTGCTTCTTGCAGAAGATTCATTTCAGGATACATTTGTAGAATTGCTTTTTGCCGGTGATATGGACGGAGACGGAAAATTGGATTTTGTTTTTGGCGCAAACAGAAATTATGAAGAAGAGCGTGTGATTTTGTTTCTTTCCTCTAAAGTCAAAAACGAAGACACGGTGAAAAAAGTTTCAGAAATAGCAGTGCAATTTGATTGCTAAGCAAATCTTTTTATAATAACAGATATAAAAAAAAATGAAAATCAAACAATATCGTACTCACTTTATTAAAGAATTATCACCTTTTTACGATGCGTACGAAGCGGAAAGTTTTTTCTATTTGATTTTAGAAGACAAACATAAATTACGTCAAATTGATTTAGCATTAAATCATGAATTAACTTTTTCAGAAAGTGATTTTGTTGTCTGGGATTCATTTTTGAATCAATTAAAAAAAGAAGTTCCAATCCAGTATTTATTAGGGAAAACTAATTTTTATGGTTTAGATTTTGAAGTCAACGAAAATGTTCTGATTCCAAGACTGGAAACGGAGGAATTAGTAGAATGGATTATCAAAGAAAATTCTAAGATTGATACTTCTAAAAAAATTAAAATTTTGGACATCGGTACCGGAAGCGGATGTATTGCAATTTCTTTGGCAAAAAACATTCAAAATGCCGAAGTGTATGCTATTGATGTTTCGAAAAAAGCATTAGAAACAGCAAAAAAGAATGCAATAAACAATAATGTAGACGTGACATTTATGTTCAAAAATATTTTAGAACTTGATGTTTTAAAATATGATTTTGATATTATTGTCTCAAACCCTCCATATGTCCGTAATTTAGAAAAACAGGAAATCAAAAAGAATGTGCTGGATTATGAACCGCATCTGGCACTTTTTGTAGAAGATAATGACGCCTTGGTTTTTTATCGAAAAATAGCCGAACTGGCTCAGAATAATCTTTTAAAAAATGGGCAGTTGTATTTTGAAATCAATCAGTATTTGGGTGATGAAATGAGAGAATTGCTGGAAAATATGAATTTTACAAATATCGAATTAAGAAAAGATATTTATGATAATGACAGAATGATTTCCTGTAAAGTTTCTATGGGTTAATAATGAGTTTTAAGATTTTAATGGCATAGATTACTCATAACGCAAAGCTTCAATTGGGTCTAATTGAGAAGCCTTGATCGCAGGATATAAACCTGAAACAATAGCAACGGTAAAGCTGGTTGCAAAAGCAGCAAAAATGGCTACCCAGGGAACTACAAAAACAAAACTCATTGCGGTTGCGATAGCAAAACCCAAAAGAATTCCAATTATAATACCAATCAAACCTCCAATTTGTCCAATTAGTAAAGTTTCGATAAAAAACTGAACAGCGATTGTGATCTTTTTTGCTCCTAAAGCTTTTCGAACTCCTATTTCGCGTGTGCGTTCTGTAACAGAAACGATCATAATATTCATTAAGGCGATCGAAGATCCTAAAATGGTAATAACACTGATAATCCAGGACGCCCAGCCTAAGTATTTTGTAATACCCAGAATACGGTTTATCAAATCATCACTACGGCCAATTCCGAAATTATTATCGCGAACAGGACTTAGTT
Organism: [Flexibacter] sp. ATCC 35103; assembly: GCF_001975985.1. Classification (GTDB taxonomy): domain Bacteria; phylum Bacteroidota; class Bacteroidia; order Flavobacteriales; family Flavobacteriaceae; genus Flavobacterium. Next base: position 27,335 of record NZ_MTQF01000015.1, read on the forward strand.
TTCGTACTCTTCGCATCGTACTTGTAGCGTTATCAATCGCCTCATCAAGAAGTTCTTTTTTAGCAACCATTACACTTAAAGTATAATTGATATTTGGAGCCGTAAATAGTGATCTCGCAACCTGAATTGGAATCAAAACACGCAAATCCTGACTATTTCCAAACGTTGATCCTTTCTCTTTTAAAACTCCAATAACTTTAAAACGAGCACCGCGAATTGAAATTATTTTATCAATTGGATTCACATCTTTTAATAAGCCTTTTTCGAAATCTGATCCTACAACGCAGGAATAAGTATTGTTTTCAATATCAAATTGATTAAAGCTACGGCCGGAACTTATTTCTAGACCTGAGTTTGTGATAAAATGCTCATCAACGCCCAGAATGCTTATTTCCGGATCTGTTTTTTTATCTATATATTTTACTTCTGCAGTTTTTGTTGCGGTAAAAGACAGTGAAGTTTCTGTAAAAGGATATTTGTATTTGTTTTTAAAAGCAACCGCTTCAGGGTAAGAAATAATTGGGTTCACGATTTCACGCTCGTTACTTCCGCGGTTTTTTAGATTGTTTTCGTATTGGTTAATGTTGAAAGTATTTGCTCCCATAGAAGCAAAATTGGTCGAAATTGTGTTTTCAAGTGCTGTCACAACAGTCAGGATTCCAACCAAAGCCGTAATTCCGATAGCGATAATTAATACAGTAAGAATGGTTCGCAATAATTGTGTTTTGATAGAACCAAAAGCAATTCGGATATTTTCTTTAAATAATTTTAGCATCATGACCAATTTGTCACGAAAATACGTTTTTTGTTACAAGTTTGTTTTCGAACTGGCATTATTTATTTTAAAAAATAAGATATTTGCAGTCGATTTGTGATTAATAGTAAATCTAAAATCCCAATATAATTAATGTAAAAGAGTTTATGAGGTAAGATTATAAATAATCTAAAATCTAAAATCTAAAATCTAAAATCAGAAAGATGGCTTCAAAACCAAGCATACCACAAGGAACAAGAGATTTTTCGCCTGCAGAGGTGTCAAAACGTCAATATATTATTCAGGCTATAAAAAACAATTTCGAGAAATTTGGTTTTCAACCTATCGAAACACCGTCATTTGAGAATTCAGATACCTTAATGGGGAAATATGGAGAAGAAGGAGATCGTTTGATTTTTAAAATATTGAATTCAGGGAATTTTTTCTTTAATAAAAATAAAATAGAATTACCGGAATCTATAGAAGCATTGCAAACAAATTCTGCTGAAACAATAAACCTAGATCAAAGAATTGAACTGAATAAATTTACCGGAAAGATTTCTGAGAAAGCGTTACGTTACGATTTAACCGTTCCGTTTGCCAGATATGTGGTACAACACCAAAACGAAATTGAATTTCCTTTTAAAAGATATCAGATTCAACCGGTTTGGAGAGCTGACAGACCGCAAAGAGGGCGTTACAGAGAGTTTTATCAATGTGATGCTGATGTTGTAGGTTCAAAATCTTTATGGCAGGAAGTAGAATTGGTACAATTGTATGATACGGTTTTTACGTCTTTAGGTTTAGAAGGCGTAACCATTAAAATCAATAACAGAAAAATATTATCCGGAATTGCTGAAGTAATTGGAGCATCTGATAAATTGATCGATTTTACAGTGGCTCTTGATAAGCTGGATAAAATTGGCGAGGATGGTGTGAAAAAAGAAATGATCGAAAAAGGTATTGCCGAAGAGGCTTTGATTAAAGTTCAGCCACTTTTTAGTTTCTCAGGAACATTTTCAGATAAAATCAGCCAACTTTCAGATTTATTAGCAGAATCTGAAGAAGGAATGAAAGGAGTAGAGGAACTGAAATTTATTTGTGACAATGTGGCAACTTTAGGTTTGGCAACTGCAACTCTAGATCTTGATGTAACACTCGCACGTGGATTAAATTATTATACAGGAGCTATTTTTGAAGTTGCGGCTCCAAAAACCGTTTCAATGGGTTCTATTGGAGGAGGCGGAAGATACGATGACTTAACAGGTATTTTTGGTTTGAAAAATATGAGTGGAGTTGGAATTTCTTTCGGTTTAGACCGAATTTATTTAGTGCTGGAAGAATTACAATTGTTTCCGGAAACAGTTGCAGCAACGTCAAAAGCATTGTTTATTAATTACGGAGATGCTGAGGCTTTATATGCTTCACAAGCAATCCAAAAATTGAGAAAAGAAAATATAAAAGTTGAATTGTATCCTGATAATGTAAAAGTTGGGAAGCAGTTTCAATATGCAGATAAACGTTTGATTCCTTTTGCGGTAATTGCAGGCGATCAGGAAATTGCATCCAATTCATATTCGCTTAAAAATCTGGTTTCAGGAGAGCAGATTTCGGTTGATTTTGAAGGGTTGAAAGCTGCTTTATTGACATAAGAGTTTAACCGCAAAGTGCGCTAAGATTTAATTTACTCCACGCATAGAAAACACAAAGTTCGCAAAGCCAGATCAATACAAAGCTTTGCGAACTTTGTCTTTTTATAAGCCATACTTTTAAAAATCTTAGCAACCTTTGCGGTTATTTCGCAAAGATTTTGTTTTGATTAAAAAAACGTAAAATTCACAAAGTTCTGAAAGTGATTGTGTTAATGAATTCTAGTGTTTATCTGCTTAAATCTTTTTTAAATTTGCGCGAAATAGTTGGTGGGAAAGAAAAAAAAGCATTTAATTTGCGGCCTTAAGTTACGGGCGTAGTTCAAGGGTAGAATAGCGGTCTCCAAAACCGTTGATGGGGGTTCGAATCCCTCCGCCCGTGCAATAAAATAAATCAAATAACAATAGTTGTTACTTATTTATCAGAAGCTTTTGAGAAGTTAAGGTAAAAGCATAAAAAAAAGCTTCGTCTGAAATAGGCGAAGCTTTTTTTAATATAAGGTAAACTTGAATTAATAATTATTTATGAAGCCGAGGCCAACCCTTAAATTCAATTTTGATAGATAATACTATAATTTTCTAATTTGGATCTCAAATATACTACAACTAAAACGTAATAGTCTTAAAATTGTATTAAATTTTACGGGACTAAATTTGCATTTTAAAAGGCTCATTTGTAATAAAGTGACAATTTGACATTTTAAAACATTTGGCAGTACTTTTGCAATCCAACAGAAAGAATAAAAAATGAAGTTTAAAAATATTTTTAAAAATAAAAGTAATATGACTACGGAAAATACAGAGTTCGATCAGGAATTAGATGATGTAACGTTAGAGAACAACGCCAACGGTGAACAATTAATTGTTGAAGAATTAAGTGTTGAAGAGCAATTGGCTCAAGACTTGGCAAAAGAAAAAGATAAGTTTTTGAGATTATTTGCTGAATTTGAAAATTACAAAAAAAGAACTTCAAAAGAGCGTATCGATTTGTTTAAAACAGCAAACCAAGAAGTTTTGTTAGCAATGCTTCCTGTTTTGGATGATTTTGACAGAGCGACTGTAGAAATCAATAAATCTGACGATGAAAACTTGAAAAAAGGAGTAGAGTTGATTCATGAAAAACTAAAAAGTACTTTAGTATCTAAAGGCTTAGAGCAAGTTGAAGTAAGAGCAGGTGATGCTTTTAATGCTGATTTTGCTGAGGCAATTACCCAAATTCCAGCTCCGTCTGATAAATTAAAAGGGAAAATTGTTGATGTTATTGAAAAAGGATACAAATTAGGAGACAAAATTATTCGTTTCCCTAAAGTGGTTATCGGAAACTAAAAATGTAAATTAGATTCTGAATATCAATTTTTTAAGAATTGGATTTTGGAATTTATCCTGATTATATCGGGATGGAATTTAACCTAAATTATGAAAAAAGATTTTTACGAAATACTAGGCATTTCAAAAAATGCTGATGCTGCCGAAATTAAAAAAGCATATCGAAAAAGTGCATTGAAATATCACCCGGATAAAAATCCAGGCGACAAAGAGGCAGAAGAAAACTTTAAATTAGCGGCAGAAGCTTATGAAGTTCTAAGCGATCCTAACAAAAAAGCTAAATACGATCAATACGGACACCAGGCTTTTGATGGTTCCGGAGGTTTTGGCGGCGGTGGCCATGGTGGTATGAATATGGATGACATTTTCAGCCAGTTTGGTGATATTTTTGGTGGTGGATTTGGCGGTTTCGGCGGAGGCGGTGGCGGAGGTCCTCGTCGTGCTAAAGGAAGTAATCTTCGAATTAAAGTAAAATTGACTTTGGAGGAAATTGCAAATGGTGTTGAGAAAAAAGTTAAAGTAAAACGTAAAGTTCAGGCTAAAGGTGTTACATACAAAACATGTTCGACCTGTAATGGTCAGGGACAAGTAATGCGTGTAACTAACACTATTTTAGGAAGAATGCAATCTGCATCTACTTGTCCTACTTGTGGTGGTTCTGGTCAAATTTTAGATAAAAGACCTTCTGAAGCAGATTCACAAGGAATGATTCAGGAAGATGAAACAGTATCAATCAAAATTCCTGCTGGAGTTGTTGATGGTATGCAATTAAAAGTTTCTAATAAAGGAAATGATGCTCCGGGAAATAGTATTCCTGGTGATTTAATTGTAGCTATCGAAGAATTAGAGCACGAATTCCTGAAACGTGAAGGTGAAAACATTCATTATGATTTATACATTAGTTTCCCTGAAGCAGTCTTAGGAGTTTCTAAAGATATTGAAGCAATCAACGGAAAGGTTCGTATTAAATTGGAAGAAGGAATTCAATCCGGAAAAATCTTAAGATTAAAAGGAAAAGGTATTCCAAGTATAAATGGTTACGGAAGCGGAGATTTACTGGTTCATGTAAATGTTTGGACTCCAAAGACACTTAATAAAGAGCAAAAACAATTTTTTGAAAATGCTCTAAACGATGAACATTTTGTTCCAAGCCCTGAAAAATCAGAAAAATCATTTTTTGAGAAAGTAAAAGATATGTTTTCATAAGCTTAGCCTTTTTATAAAAAAGTACAAATAAATTCAAAACCCATTCTAATGTAAATTTAGAATGGGTTTTTTGCGTAATTATACCAAGATTCGCTTCGAATTATTTACTTTTACACCCTCATGATCATAATGATCAAAATGAAGCAGAAAATCTAAAATATAGCATGAGCAACTTACTCGAAGTACATAAAGTCGTAAAACAATACGGTGATTATGTAGCGCTTAACGAAGTTTCATTAAATGTGCCAAAAGGTAGTATTTACGGGTTATTAGGTCCAAATGGAGCTGGAAAAACTTCTCTTATACGAATCATAAATCAAATTACTTTGCCGGATAGTGGCGAAATAATTCTGGATGGTGAAAAATTGCAGCCTAAACATGTGCAGACTATTGGCTATCTTCCTGAAGAGAGAGGATTATATACTTCTATGAAAGTAGGAGAGCAATGTTTGTATCTGGCGCAAATGAAAGGACTTTCTAAAGCCGAAGCAAAAATTCAGTTAGAATATTGGTTTGACCGTTTAGGAATTCAAGGTTGGTGGAACAAAAAAATACAGGAACTTTCTAAAGGAATGGCGCAAAAAATTCAGTTTGTCGTTTGTGTATTGCACAAACCAAAATTGTTGATTTTTGACGAACCCTTTTCCGGATTTGATCCTGTAAATGCGAATGTCATTAAAGATGAAATTTTAGCATTGAAAGAACAGGGAGCAACAATTATATTTTCGACACACAGAATGGAAAGTGTCGAAGAACTTTGTGATCATATTGCTTTAATTCATAAATCGAATAAATTGATAGAAGGAAAACTGAGCGATGTAAAACGTCAGTTTAGAACCAATAGTTTTGAGGTTGGAATTCTGACCAGTAATGTTGAAGGTTTAATGTATGATATCACACAAAAATTTACGGTTTCGCCGGCAAATTTTAAATCCTTAAATGATGATTTAAAATTAGATATTCAAATTGGAAATTCAACTCCAAATGAATTACTGAATATTCTAACGCAACGTGGGCAAGTAACTCATTTTGTAGAGAAGATACCTAGTGTAAACGATATTTTTATTCAAACTGTAACCGAATAGATCTTTATACTACTTAGATTTTAGACTGAATTTAAGAGTCAAAAAATATAATCTAAGAAGTCTAAGAAAGTCTAAAAATCTAAAAATAAATGAGCATAATTTCATTAATTATAAAAAGAGAGTTTATTGCAAAAGTTCGCAATAAATCTTTTGTTGTCATGACTTTTTTAAGTCCACTATTGTTTGTTGCAATAGCAGGATTTATTGGTTATTTGAGTTCGATGAAAGCAGAAACCAAGCGAATTGCCATTCATGACGAAACAGGTTTATTTGCTAATGATTTTGTAAAGCAAAATAAAAAAGAAGCAGCTTTTAAATATTTGAATTTGTCTGAAATTGATGTAAAAGCATTAAAAGACAGTATTACAAATGAAAATTTTGATGGTTTAATTATCATTCCAAAAACAAATAACTTAAAAGAGTTAGAAAGTAAAATTGAGTTTATTTCGAATAATAGTCCAAGTATTTCTTTTATCGAAAAAACACAGGATGTTATTGCCGAGAAAATTACAAAGATAAATCTGGAAACAGCAAAACTCAATACGTTGGCCATTCAAAAAGCACAATCAGCGGTTAATATGCATTTGATAAAAGCTTCCGGCGAAGAAAGCCTAAAAGGATTAAATGAAATAAAAATTGGGATTGGAGGTGCATTTGGCTATTTGATTATGATGTTTATTATCATTTATGGCAATATGGTAATGCGAAGCGTGATCGAAGAAAAAACAAATCGTATTATAGAAATCATTATTTCATCTGTAAAACCGTTTCAGTTGATGATTGGTAAAATCATCGGGACATCTCTTGCAGGATTGTTACAATTTATGATTTGGGCGATTATTGGTTTAGGATTAATGTTTGCTGCTTCGGCATTTTTTGGTGTAAATGTTGGTCCAACAGCCAGGATTTCACCTGAATTAATGCAGTCGGCACAAAATGAAATGTCCGGAAGTGCCCAAATGTACATTAGCGAATTATGGAATTTGCCAATCGCAAGTATCTTAATTGGATTTGTAATTTATTTCGTAGGAGGTTACTTTTTATATAGTTCATTTTATGCCGCAATTGGAGCTGCGGTTGACAATCAAACCGATTCTCAACAGTTTCTTTTGCCTATTTTGATGCCACTTATTTTAAGCGTTTACATCGGATTTTTTACTGTAGTCAATGATCCTCACGGAACAATAGCTGTTATTTTTTCGATGATTCCGTTAACCTCGCCAATTGTAATGTTAATGAGACTTCCGTTTGGAGTGCCTTGGTGGCAAATTGCGATTTCGGTATCATTATTGTTTGCTACGTTTTTTCTTGTTGTCTGGTTCGCTGCCAAAATTTACCGAATAGGTATTTTAATGTACGGCAAAAAACCAACCTGGAAAGAATTGTATAGATGGCTTAAATATTAGCTTTTATAGTTACAAAGATTCAGAGGTACAAAGTTTCAAAGGCTTTTGAAGATCAGAACTTATGCAGCTTTTGAATAATGCTTTACGAATTAGATAAGAGCCTTAAAAAGAATATAATAATATAGGTTAAAAGGTGCAAAGTGACAAAGATTCTAAACTTTGTAACTTTGTACCTTTGCAACTTTGAACCTTAGAAAAGAAATGAGTAAAATACTAATTATAGAAGACGAAGCATCGATCAGAAGAGTTTTGGTGAAAATCTTATCAGAAGAGAATGATACCTATCAGGTAGAAGAAGCAGAAGATGGAGTTGCGGGGCTTGAAAAAATAAAAAACAACGACTATGATTTGGTTTTGTGTGATATCAAAATGCCAAAAATGGACGGTGTTGAGGTTCTTGAAGAAGCTAAAAAAATAAAACCTGAAATTCCGATGGTTATGATTTCAGGACATGGCGATATGGAAACGGCGATTCATACCATGCGTTTGGGAGCCTTTGATTATATCTCAAAACCACCGGACTTAAACCGTTTATTAAATACTGTACGTAATGCTTTAGATAAAAAGCAACTTGTGGTTGAGAATAAAATCCTAAAGAAAAAAGTAAGCAAAAATTACGAAATGATAGGGGAGAGCGAAGCTATTAATCATATTAAAGTTATGATTGATAAAGTAGCTCAAACTGAAGCCAGAGTTTTGATTACGGGACCAAACGGAACCGGAAAAGAATTAGTGGCGCATCAATTACATGAAAAAAGCGAGCGTGCAAATTATCCTTTGATTGAAGTAAACTGTGCTGCAATACCAAGTGAATTGATCGAAAGTGAATTGTTTGGCCATGTAAAAGGAGCGTTCACATCAGCAGTAAAAGATCGTGCAGGAAAGTTTGAAGCTGCTGATAAAGGAACTATTTTCTTAGATGAAATTGGAGATATGAGTCTTTCTGCACAAGCCAAGGTATTGCGTGCCTTGCAGGAAAGCATGATAACAAGGGTTGGTGCTGAAAAAGATATAAAAGTCGATGTGCGTGTTGTGGCTGCAACAAATAAAGATTTAAAAACCGAAATTGCCGAAGGTCGTTTCCGTGAAGATTTATACCATCGTTTGGCAGTGATTTTAATAAAAGTTCCGCCATTAAACGAAAGACGTGACGATATTCCGGCTTTGATAAGACATTTTGCAGCAAAAATTGCTTCAGAACAAGGAAATGTGGTTAAAGTATTTTCGGCGCAAGCCATAAAATTATTACAGGAATATGATTGGACAGGAAATATTCGTGAACTTCGAAATGTAGTCGAAAGATTGATTATTTTGGGAGGTAATGAAATTTCTGAAACCGATGTAAAAATGTTTGCAAGCAAATAAGTTGCTTCGCGCAATAGGCTTTAAGCTATAAGCTTTAGGCTTTTAAAAAATAATAATATTTTAGCTTATAGCCTAAAGCTTAAAGCCTAAAGCATAAAAAAATGAAACTAAAAAAAATAAACGAAAAATTACAAGACGCTTTAATCGAAAATGGTTTAACGGAAGCGAATGTTTTACAGCAGGAAACTTTTTCGACTATAAAAAGCGGTGCTGATTGTATTATCCTTTCTCCAGCCGGAAGTGGAAAATCGACTACAATTGTAATAAATGTAATTCAGCAGTTGGCAGGTCATACAGAAGAATCGCCTCGTGCTTTGATTTTTGTAGAGGATAAAGCAAAAGTATTGGAGATGGTTGAACTTTTTGAGAAATACGGAAAATATTCTAATCTTGAAGTTTATGGTGTTCACGACAAAGGCGATACAGATTATGATAAAAATTATATTTCTACCGGAATAGATGTTTTAATTGGTACGCCAAATAAACTTAGTGATATGTTTACAACTGCAGGATATAATGTAAACCGCTTAAAAATGTTTATCATCGACGATGCAGATCCTATGTTGAAATTACGTCACGAAACTAAAATCATGCGTATTTCGAACAGTATTACAAAAACGCAACGTATTATTTTTGCTGAACAATTAACTGAACGTATCGAAATTTTGGCTGATAAAATGATGTTAGAGCCTTATTTGTTTGATATGGATGAAGAAGGTGAAGAAGAACTTGATGAAGAAGAAGACGATATTCAGGAAGAGGAATAAAGTCGCAGTTTTCAGTCGCAGTCGCAGTCACAGTCTGAAAACTGAGACTGCGACTGAAAACTAACAAAGTAATCTATGGAAATGCTGAAAACGCTTAAATTTTTGACAATTGTGCTTCTTGCATTTTTTGCTGTTATTTATGTAGTTATTGTTTTCTATGTGTATTTCAATCAGGTTGGAATGGTTTTTCAGAGTGCCAGATTACCAAAAGATTATCAGTTTGATTATCAGCATAAATTTGAAGAATTAAACATCAAGTCTTTTGATGGTGTAAAATTAAATGGATTGTTATTCAAGGCAGAAAACTCTAAAGGTTTGATTTTCTATCTTCATGGCAATGCAGGAACGTTAGAAACTTGGGGAAAAATTGCTAAAATCTATACCAATTTAGGATATGATATTTTTATTTTGGATTATAGAAGTTTTGGTAAAAGCGAAGGAGAAATAGAGAATGAAGATCAATTAAATAAGGACGTTTCGATAGCGTATAAAACATTAGCTAAAAGATATCCCGAAAATAAAATTATTATCACCGGTTATTCAATTGGTTCCGGGCTCGCAACTATTTTGGCGTCACAAAATAATCCGAAGGCTTTAATTTTACAATCACCGTATTATAGTTTTACAGAATTATCGAGTAGTAAAGTTCGGTTTTTTCCTGATTTTTTGAAGAAGTTTAGTCTCGAAACATATGAATATTTACCAAAGATTAAAGTGCCAATTTATATTTTTCATGGAATGCAGGATCAATTGATACCTTATGAAAATTCGGTTAGGTTAAGCCACCTTTTAAAAAGTAATGGGCATTTTTACCCATTAAACGATCAGGAACATATTGGAATGAATGAAAATAATGATTTCCAAAAACAGCTGCAAATAATATTACAATAAAGAATTAAAATAATTACAAAAACAGAATATAATGGGATTAATGAAAGTGTATTCAGGAAGTGAAGTTTTAGCGCTTGCCTTGCAGGAAAGATTAGAGCAAGCCGGAGTAGAAACAGTAAAAAAAGATAATATTCAATCAGCTCGTTTGGGAGGTTTTGGACAATCTGATTTAGCAGTTGAAGTATTCATTCAGGAAACAGATTTTGCAAAGGCAAATCCGGTTATTGAAGAATTCAGAATGAGTATCTAAAGAAAGTAAATAGTCTCAGTATTCAGTTACAGTAAACAGTTATAGCACTGTAAATTGTGACTGCGACTGAAAACTCAAAAAATATGCAATATAAAATGCTAGTGCTCGACATGGATGATACCTTGTTGACAGACGATCATAAAATTTCAGCGCTTAACAAAAAAGTACTTCTTGAAGCTCAGGCAAAAGGAGTTTATGTAGTCCTGGCTTCAGGAAGACCAACATCTGCAATGATAGCTTATGCAAAAGACTTACAATTAGATTTAAATGATTCTTATATTATTTCGTTTAACGGTGCTGTAATCAGTACAGTAAAAGATGATCTTGTTTTATTTGAACAATGTTTAACACCGGAACAAATTCATGATTTATACGATTATAGTATAAAAATGAAAACGCATATTATTACTTATCTTGATGGTGAAATTATAAGCGAAACAGATTCTGAGTATATAGAAATCGAAAAAGAAATCACCGGATTGCCACACAATAAAGTGTCTGATTTTAAAGCAGCAGTTACTAAACCTGCCGTAAAATGTATTTTATTGGCAGAGCCTTCTTATTTAAAAGAAGTAGAGAAGGATTTAAAAGCAGCAATGCCTCATTTGAGTATTGCAATGTCTAAGCCTTTTTTCTTAGAGGCAGCTCAAAACGGTATTGATAAAGCAGCAAGTATTAAAATATTGGCTGAAAAGCTAAATATTCATCAAAGTGAAATTATTGCTGTAGGCAATGCAGGAAATGACCTCACAATGATCGAATATGCGGGACTTGGAGTTTGGGTTGATAATGTAACGCCTGAATTGCGTGACAGAGCAAATATAATTGTAGCTTCAAATAATGATGATGGAGTTGCAGAGGTTGTGCAACGTTATATTTTGAATTAAACTTATTTGGGATGAAAGAACCAATAGAAACTGATCGCCTTATTTTACGGGAATTACTTTTGTCAGATGTTGACGGAATGTTCGAATTGGATTCTAATCCTAATGTGCATCTTTTTCTGGGAAATAAACCCGTAAAAGGTATTCAGGAAAGTCTGGGTCAAATAAAAAATATTCAGAAGCAATACAAAGATTTAGGAATTGGCCGCTGGGCTGTAATTCTAAAAGAAACGAATGAGTTTTTGGGTTGGTCCGGTATAAAATTCATTACCAATGAAATCAATAATCATAAAGATTTTTATGAAATTGGATATCGTTTCATCGAAAAACATTGGGGAAAAGGATATGCTACTGAAGCTGGAAAAGCTTTTATAGACTATGCTTTTAACATAATGAAAATAGATGCGGTTTACGCTTATGCAGATGCAGGAAATGAAAATTCCAGAAGAATTCTTGAAAAGCTGGGTTTGCGTTACATAAATTCTTTTGAATACGAAGAAGAATTAGAAGTTTGGTATGAATTAAAAAATCCAAACATATAAAAACTCCTAAGAAATGCGTTCCAAATCTTTGTAGCCTTATTATTTAAGATCTGCAAAGATTTGGAAAACAGCTCGTAGTTTTTAATACTTTATAAAAAATATTAAATATTATTTTTTAGCTACAGAAACAAAATATTTATTTCCGTCACCCATTGTCAATTTAACACGCTCGTCGCAAAGATCGATTGCAAAATTTGCACTTTCGTAACAGCTGCAAGTCGTGTTTTTATCTTTCGACATTTCAGTTTTACAATTGTTATTTTTAAAAGTTGCTAATTGAGGCGTGTATAGGCTTACCAAATCAGTAGAAGCAGTTACTAATGAAATAATACTTGCTGAATTGTTACTGGTAATTCTATAAACAATCCTATCAGTATAGTTTACTTCATTTACGGTTACTTTACGAATATAAGTGTAAGCAGTTGAGCCTTCACCTGGTTCTTTTACTTCAAATTTAAATCCAACCGCACGAATTGCAATATCAAACTGTGATTGAGAGTTTAAACTCGCCCAGTTTGTCAATGTACTAATAGATGGAAATGGATTCGCAGGAGCTGGAGCAGCAGTTTGCGCCTGAGAGCTAAAAATGGTTAAGAACATCAAGCAGATTGTGGGTAAAAATGCTTTCATATGGAGTTTTAATTTTTAATTGTTGCCTACTCTTTCTGGTTTTCGGCATTCCCATTTTTTATAATAACAAAACAACAACATAACGATGGAAAATCAAAATTGTTATGACTTAATTATTGTTTAAATAATATAATTTTATTTAACTGCTTTTTGATAAAGTGAAATTACTTCTAAAAAATAATTTAAACAAAGTTAAATGTAAGAAAATTTCAATTTAATACGCTTAAAAATGTATTTAATCGATATTATTTGCACTTAATCGATGATTTTGTCATTTTATTCTTATCGAAAACATAAATTTATTTTTAATGCATAAATTTTATTCAGCGCTTATTTCGTTTGTTTTATTGTTTTTATGATGTATTGAAATATAACTTTGTCTCAAAATATTGATATATAGTATATTATTGATTTTATTTTAAAGAATATTGTATGTAAATTTGCAAACTCTTCAAAAGAGATGTAAATATAATATCTTACTACTTAAAACGTAGTTTATTCCCATGGAAAATAGAAAAAAAGTTGCTTTTTATACGCTTGGTTGCAAATTGAATTTTTCAGAAACTTCTACAATCGCCAGAAACTTTAACGATGAAGGCTTTGATCGTGTTGACTTTGAAGAAATAGCAGACATTTATGTCATTAATACCTGTTCAGTTACAGATAATGCCGATAAGCAATTTAAGCAGGTTGTAAAAAAAGCAATGAAACTTAATGACAAAGCTTTTGTCGCTGCAGTAGGATGTTATGCGCAATTAAAACCGGAGGAATTAGCCGCTGTTGATGGTGTTGATTTGGTTCTGGGAGCAACTGAGAAGTTTAAAATCACTGATTATATTCATGATTTGAGCAAAAATGATATGGGTGAAGTTCATTCCTGTGAAATTTCTGAAGCTGATTTCTATGTTGGAAGTTATTCTATTGGAGATCGTACCCGTGCTTTCCTGAAAGTTCAGGATGGTTGTGATTATAAATGTACGTATTGCACCATTCCGTTAGCAAGAGGAATTTCGAGAAGTGATGCATTAGAGAATGTTTTACAAAATGCCAAAGAAATTTCATCTCAAAATATTAAGGAAATTGTTTTAACAGGAGTAAATATTGGTGATTACGGAAAAGGGGAATTTGGAAATAAAAAACACGAACATACTTTTCTTGATTTGGTTCAGGCATTGGACAAAGTAGACGGAATTGAGCGTTTGAGAATTTCATCAATCGAACCTAATTTATTGAAAAATGAAACAATCGAATTTGTTTCTAAAAGCAGAACTTTTGTTCCTCATTTTCATATTCCGTTACAGTCAGGCAGTAATGATATTTTAAAATTAATGAAACGCCGTTACTTACGTGAAGTATATACAGAACGCGTAAATAAAATTCGTGAAGTAATGCCGCATGCTTGTATTGGTGTTGATGTTATTGTTGGTTTTCCCGGTGAAACCGATGAGCATTTTTTAGAAACCTACCATTTCCTGAATGAAATGGATATTTCATATTTACACGTATTCACCTATTCTGAAAGAGATAATACAGAAGCTGCAAATATGGCTGGAGTTGTTCCTGCAAATGTTAGGGCAAAACGAAGCAAAATGTTACGCGGATTATCGGTTAAAAAACGTCGTGCTTTTTACGAAAGTCAAATAGGATCTAACAAAACAGTTTTATTCGAAAGTGAAAATAAAGAAGGATACATTCACGGTTTTACAGAAAATTACGTAAAAGTAAAAACACCCTGGAATCCTGAATTAGTAAATACATTACAAGAAATTAATCTAACAAAAATCGACGAAGACGGAAGCGTTCGTTTAGAGTTTATAAATAAATTGGCTGAGGCTTAAATATATTTTTTTTCAGGAGCTAATCCCGCTCCCGAAGCCTCGGGACGTTTCAATCTTTTGTGGCTCCCGAAGCCTCGGGATCGCCACAAAAGGATTTCCACTTCTATCGGGGCTAGGGCAAACATTTTGATAATAATATTTCCGTCTAGTTTGTCATTTCGAGGAACGAGAAATCTTCGCAAGTAACTCTGCAAAGATTGATCGCTTAGTTTGTCATTGCGAGGAACGAAGCAACCACACTAACAATATAAAACCAGAAAGCCCTTTTTATTAAAAAAGGGCTTTCTGGTTTTATACCTTTGTCAAAGTTCAAAACTTTGACAAAGGTTATAAACGTAATTGTTTCAAAATATTTACTTCGGATCTTCAGGAATCACTAATTTCAAAGAATTAATATAATCCGTATCAAATTCAATAACTCTTATTTTTTGTGGATTAAAACTCAATTCTCCTCCAAACTGACCTTTTATATCTAAGAAATCAATCGTTAATTCTTCGTCGTTTAATTCAATTAGTTTTCCTAAATAAGCTGATTTTGCTGATTTCTTAGAAATCTGAAAAATACCGTATTTGTTATTTACATACGTCAGGATCGAGCTTAAATCTCTAATTGGAATAATATCTTCTGCATTTGTTTTTAAGCCTTTCAAGCGAATTACTTTTTCAGTAAATTCAAGATCCTGATCTCTGTGTACAGCTTCGATATTTTTATTTTTCAGAATTACAAAACCATCCAATATAAAATCTTCGGGATTATTTCGCAGCAAAATCCAGTCGTCAGAATAATCAATAAGGAAACCGGTAAAAAGTTCTTTTTTATCTGTAAATTCTATTGCAATTAATTGTCTTAAATATTGTTCCATGTGATTAGTTTTTAAGGCTGTTATGAACTTTGTCAAAGTTTTAAGCTTTGAAAAAGTTTGTTTGAGATTGGTCCCGAAGCTTCGGGATAAAAATATTGGAATTTTATTTTAAGGATTTGTAGACCAAATACTGCTGTTTTTTATAAAAACGCGACGGCTTAATTTTAGCTGTGCAATTATTAATTCGGCAATATCTTCAGATTGCATTACTTTATCAGGATTACCGTCAGTAAGGTTTAAATCTTTTGCCATATCTGTTGCTACGGTACTTGGTGTTAAAGCAGTAACGCGAATATTGTGTTTTCTCATTTCCTGCATCAAAGAATCTGTAAGTCCAAGAACAGCAAATTTTGATGCACTGTAAGCACTTGTTAGAGCATTTCCGTTTAATCCAGCCGTAGACGAAATATTGATAATATCACCAGTTTGTCTTTCGATCATATTTGGGATAATGGCACGCGTGGTATAATAAGTTCCCATTAAGTTTACCTGGATGATTCTTTCCCAGGCATCCGGTTCTAACTCTAAGAATTTTCCAAAAGAAGCAATTCCGGCACTATTAATTAAAATATCTATAGTTTTAAATTCAGCTAAAGCTTTTTCTGCAGCGCTATTGATAGAATTAATATCTGAAACATCAGCAGATAAAGCTAAAGATTTTACGCCCAAAGCGGTAGTTTCGGCAGCTAATTGATCGACATCAGCCTGAGTTCTTGAAACCAAAATTACGTTTACTCCCTCTTTTGCTAAAGCAATTGCAATCGCTTTTCCAATTCCTTTTCCTGCTCCCGTGATTAGGGCATTTTTATTTTTTAAGTCTGTCATGATTTATTTTTTAGAAATGCAAAAAGCATCATTTTAGTTACACAAAAATACAGTTTTTGCTTCCTAAAACGATGCTTTCAGCTATTTTCTTAATCTAAGTTTAACAACTTATTTATTCTTTCAAAACCATATCAATACACATTACCGCTGAAAGAATTAATTGTCTTAACGGGCTGTCTGGTGCAACAGTTTCTTCTATTTGGAGTACATAATTATCAGCACTTGTAAAAAACTCTTTCCCTATTCCTGCCCATTTTTTACTTACCTTGGCCAATTGTTTGTTTTCATGGCTGAATTTAAAATCCCAACCAGTCCATTTTCCCTGAAGCGTTGCTGCAGTTTTTTCATTTTTATCCAGGATTTCAAACTTTCCTCCAATAGAGAATATTTTTTGCTTAAATGTTCCCACTAAACGATCTTTCTCATCAAAGACTTCAACAGTCGAACGTAACCATGCAATTCCGCGTTTTACCGAGATAATTTTTTCGCCGGAAGCTGTTGTAATTTCAATATCAAAAGGAGTCATTCTTTTATAATCTGTA
Organism: [Flexibacter] sp. ATCC 35103; assembly: GCF_001975985.1. Classification (GTDB taxonomy): domain Bacteria; phylum Bacteroidota; class Bacteroidia; order Flavobacteriales; family Flavobacteriaceae; genus Flavobacterium. The sequence goes on from NZ_MTQF01000015.1 coordinate 44,158, forward strand.
AAACGGAACATTTTAGTAAAAAAGCCCAAATTATTTTCTCTGCAATTCATGATGATTTCATTGCTTTCCGGATTATAAATATCGTAGTTATTAGCGGCTTTAAACATTCCGATATGTTCTTTTACAAGAAACAAATTCTGATTTAGTATTGGGTTCATTAAATTTAGTTTGCGATTAATTTGTAAATATTTTTACCTGATATTTTTTGAAGGATTTTTCAAAAGGAAATCAAATGTAAAAAAATCTTCGTTAATAATCGAATTTCGCAGCTTCAATCAGGCGAATAAATTCAGCTTTGTAGCCTTCAACATCATTTGAAAGTCCTTGTCTGGCCAATTTTAAAATATCCTCAGAAGATTTGTTCGAAATTAGTTTTGAATCTCTTAATTTTAATCCAAACCAGGCTACAGCAGTGCTAAATTTAAAATCATCAGAAGCTTTTTCTATAACAACAGCTTTATTTTCGATTACCTGTACCATTTCGATACTTTTATCTCCATCCGGTTTTTTATAGCGGAATTTTATAGTGGCAAGTTCATCATTATAGTTATTACTGCTTTCTTTTACTTTTGTATATTTTAAATCATCCGGTTGTTCGTTTAAATAATTGCTTTTAACTCCTGCAGGAATAATTTCATACAAAGCTGTAACGGTATGATTACTTCCTAATTCGCCGGCATCTATTGCATCATTTTTAAAATCTTCAGGACGTAGTTTTCTGTTTTCATATCCTATTAATCGATATGCCTGAATTTGTTTAGGATTAAATTCGATCTGGATTTTTACATCTTTGGCAATTGCAAACATAGAACCTTTAAACTCTTTTCCTAAAAAACGGTTTGCTTCCTGAATATTATCTATGTAAGCATAATTTCCGTTTCCTTTATCAGCTAATGTTTCCATTTTACTGTCTTTGTAATTTCCCATTCCATATCCTAAACAAGTCAGGAAAACTCCCGTTTTTCTTTTCTCTTCAATTAGTTTTTCCATATCAGAGTTTGAAGTACTTCCTACATTAAAATCTCCATCAGTAGCCAGAATTACTCTGTTATTTCCGTTTTTGATAAAATTTTCAGTAGCAATTTTATAAGCCAGTTCAATTCCTGCTCCTCCGGCTGTACTTCCTCCGGCATTTAATTTTTCAAGAGCATCAGTAATTGTTTTTTTCTCATCTCCAGCCGTTGGAGAAAGAACCAAACCTGCAGCACCGGCATATACTACAATCGCTACTTTGTCTTTTTGTCTCAACTCATTTACCAAAATTCTCAAGGATTGTTTCAGTAATGGCAATTTATTAATGTCACTCATTGAACCTGAAACATCAATTAAAAATACCAGATTTGAAGCAGGTAAATTCTCTGTTGGAATGTTTTTGCCCTGTAAACCAATTTTAAGGACTTTGTTTTTAGAATTCCACGGTGAATCACTTAGTTCTGTATTGATAGAAAACGGATCTGAATTTTTAGGCTGCGGATAATTATATTTAAAAAAGTTTACCATTTCTTCTACGCGAACAGCATCTTTAGGAACCGCTTGTCCGTTATTTATAAAACGTCTCACATTTGTATAAGAAGCATTATCTACATCTATAGAAAATGTAGAAAGAGGTGCTGTTTTAGGGCTTTCGAAAGCATTTTCTACAAAAGTGTTATAATCTTCCTGACTTGGTTCTACAGGCTGAACATTATTGGCAATTTTCAGTTTTTCATTAAGTTCATTCTCTGTAAGATTTTTATAAATCCCATTTTTTGTATCAATAATTACCACTCCGTTTGAGGCTCTGCTTCCGTAAATAGAAGTTGCATCAATATCTTTTAAAACTTTTACGTCCTGAACATCATTTGGATTAATTTTAGCGAATTGTTTTGCCTTCACCGGAATTCCGTCAACAATATATAAAGGTTCATTTTTAGAAGAAATAGATTGAGTACCTCTAATTATCATATTTTGACTTGGAGCAGCCTGCACATAGTTTGAAGAAACCGGTAAACTGACCATTTTGCCTTTCGGTTCCCTGGCTGGTTTCGATGTTCTTCTTTTTTCTACAGGTCGATAATAGCTATTGTGTTCCTGTTCTGATGTTCCGTAACCTACCACGACAACTTCTTGCAATTGATTGCTGTTTTCCTGCAATATTACATTGATTATATTGGATTGTTTGACTGTAACATTTTGAGTATTCATACCAATGTAGCTGAAAATCAAAACATCTCCGGTTTGTGCCTGAATAGAATACTTTCCGTCAAAATCTGTTTGTGTTGCTTTTTTTGATTTTTGAACCATAATGGTAACACCCGGAAGAGCCAGATTTGACTTGTCTGTAACTGTTCCGGTAATTGTTTTTTCCTGTGCCATTGATACGAAACATATAAGCATAGAAAGGGCTAATGAAATAAGTCTTACGTTTTTCATGATAGTAATTTTTAAATTAAGATTTTGTTTTTTAGCTAGTTTTTAGCAGCTGGTTTCCCGGTTTTAGTAGTAATTATTACAACTCCCTTTTTACCTTTTTCACCATATTTTGATGTGGCTTCTAAGTCCTGAAGAACTGTAATGGTTTTAATTTCCTGTTTATTCAATGGTGCATAAGGACTTGTTGGGTTTTTACCAAACAAGTCATTCTCAGAATAATAGATTCCGTCGATAATATATAGCGGGGCATCCAGAACTACCAGCGAATCTACATTTTCAGGTTCTAAATTAGAAAGTTCATTTTGCATCATTTTATCTCTTTTCTCGTCGTTGCTATGAGATATTGCATTTCCGTTCATAACAATTAGTGGCGCACTTTTTTTAACCATTTGATTTGGTCTGTCAGCATAAGCCATTTTAGCCGATTCTCTCTCTGCAGATCTGGAATATCCTAAACTTTGAACTGCTTTGTCTTTTAAAACAGAATTTTCTTCTTCGTTAGAATCATCAGATTGTATTGGTGCATTGGCAGCAACGACTGGTGCAACAACTGGTGCAGCATCAGCCTGATTTGATATAGATTCATATGACACAGAACCTTGTACTTCCTGTATTGCTACAGCTTGTTTTTGCAGGGTTTGTTTTTCCAGGATCTTAACGGCTTCGGCTTTTGGTACAAGTGGTGAGTCTGCTGAAACAACTGCATTATCTTTTTCAGTTGCAGATTGCTGAATTACTTCTTTATTGGTTTCATTAACAACAACTTTTGGATTTTGAATTGTTTTTTGATCTGATTTTATAAACTGCGAACTTAGAGATATTAATAATAAAAGAGAAGCTGCGATGGCAATTTTCTTCCATAACGAAATTGTTTTTTTATCTTCTTTTTTATCCAGTTTATCTTCTACGCGAGACCAGACTTTCTCCATTCCCGGAAAGCTCTTCGATTCCGCATTATGTGCGGCTTCTTTAAATTTATCGAATATTTTATCTTGATTGTCCATGACTATTTTGCTTTTTGGTAATACAATTTATTTACTAATTCCTTTAGCTTTGTTTTAGCGGCATTCAATTGTGATTTTGATGTGCCTTCAGAAATGTTAAGCATCGCGGCTATTTCTTTGTGTGCAAAACCTTCAATAACAAAAAGGTTAAAAACAGTTTTACAGCCGTCTGGAATATGGTTTAGTAAATTGAGTAAATCTTCTTCTTCTAATGAATTAATTTCTTCTGTAAAAGGTTGTGAAAGCAATTTGACATCATCAAGATACATATTGAAATTGGTATTTTTCCTGATAGTTGCCAAACAATGGTTAACCGTTATTCTTCGTGCCCACGCCTCAAAAGCTAAAACTTCCTTAAGTTGTTCCAGTTTTGTAAATATGGTATAGAAAGCGTCAGCCACAGCTTCTTCTATTTCTTCTTCCTTTTTGAGGTATCGTTTGCAAAGGCGATACAATTTTGGAGCCATATGCTCATAAACCTGACGCTGAGCATCGCGGTTCATTTTTTTGCAGTTAGAAATTAGCGTTTCGTTTATCACAATTGTTGTCTTTATACTAAAGAGAGATGAAAAGATAAAAAGGTTGGGACGGTTATTAAAAAAAGTTTTTTTTTAAAGGTTCAAAGCGGCAAAGGTTCAGAGGTTTTCTGTAGAGACGCACAGCAGTGCGTCTTGGTCTGGTGTGTATTTATGGCGGATATTCTTTGCGGGAGACGCACTGCTGTGCGTCTCTACGCTATTTGGGAGTCATTGTGAGGAACGAAGTAATCTCATCCAGTATTTTTTTGACTAGCAAATTTGCTTTTTTAGTGATTGCTTCGTTCCTCGTAATGACATAAAACGTGTTTAAAACGTTATTTAACCGGCAAACTCAATTTAAAAATCTTAGTTTCAAGTAACTCCGTATCATTATCTTCACAAAGCAAAAACTCGATTTTATTGTTCTCTTTTTTATAGAAAGTTAAACCTTCGAACTTATTAGTTGAGGTTATTTTTTGCGTAAAATCTATTTTCATGGTTTTAAGATCGATTCGGCCAATAAAACTTCCTAAGATTTCCCCGTCGTCATAAGTTGATTTGGTATCTTCTGCAGTTGAGAGGAAATAGATTTTGTCTTCGACCAAAACAGCATCGGTAAAACTGGAACGAACGCCTTTAATTTTTGGTAATTTATAGTTTGTTGCAACTAAGGCAAATTCTTCGCCCAGACTTTTTGCATGAATGGTAAAAATGGTGTTTTTATTTGAGATTCCATTTCCGCGATTGAATAGGTACCAGTTTTCTCCATCGAAAATAGCGCCTTCGAGATTAAAATCTTCCGGTTTTATTTCGCCAAAACTTTGCATTAAACCATATAAATCGACCAGATTGTTTTTTTGTAAAATCGTTTTATTCTTAAGATCAAACTCAATCATTTTGTTTCGGTTTTCAGTAGAACCGGAACCAAAAACATAAAGTGTATCGTTGTGATTTGTTATGGATTCAAAATCTGGTTTTAGATTTTTAGGGATATTCTGTGACGGATTATCAATTAAAGCATGTTGGTTTAATTGTTGATTTTGCATGTTGTATTCGTATAGATATCCGCTGTTGTCGCCAATAATATAAAGAGCATCGTTATTATAAAATAATCCTGATGCGGAACCAATGCCTATGATTTGAAATAATACTTCTAATGTGAATTTTTCCATGAATGTTGTTTTGAATACTAAAACCCAGCCTTGATGGCAATGAAAAAGTATTATAATGAATAGCAGTTCCGATAGTTATCGGAATTCGTAAAATTAGTATATTTATAGTAATAAAAATGAAAGATATATGAAATCGATAGACCCGAAGGATTTTAAAGTTACAGATAAAATAAAGTTATCAAAGATTCCGACTTTGTTAAAAGTAAAAGCTGACGACGACGAGAAAGAAGAAAAACTGGATAAAGTACAAGCAAAACTCAGCGATTTACAGGATGTGATGTATGCACATAATAAATATTCGGTTTTAATTTGCCTTCAGGGAATGGATACATCGGGAAAGGATAGTTTAATCAGGGAAGTTTTTAAAGAATTTAATCCGCGTGGAGTAGTGGTGCACAGTTTTAAAACACCAAATTCGGCTGAATTAGAGCATGACTATTTGTGGAGACATTATATCGCGTTGCCGGAAAAAGGAAAGTTTGCAATTTTTAATCGTACACATTACGAGAATGTTTTGGTAACGCGTGTACATCCTGAATTTATTTTGGCAGAGAATTTACCGGGAATTAATTCTGTTGAAGATATTAAGCCAAAATTCTGGAAAAAGAGAATCGAGCAAATTAATAATTTTGAAAGTCATATTGCAGAAAACGGAACAATTGTCATGAAGTTTTATCTGCATTTGAGTAAAGAAGAACAACGCCAACGTTTGTTACGCCGACTCGAAGAAGGAAAACACAATTGGAAATTTTCGCCCGGAGATTTAAAAGAACGCGAATATTGGGATGAATATCAGGAATATTATGAAGAGGCAATAAACAAGACTTCTACAGAACATGCACCATGGTATATTGTTCCTGCTGATGATAAAGAAATGGCACGTTATATTGTCGCCAAAATTATTTGGGAAGAGATGAAACAATACACAGATATTAAAGAGCCGGAACTAGACGATAAAATAAAAGCCAATTTTGAAGATTATAAGAAAACCTTAGAAAAGAATTAAACAGGATATCATAGATTTTCTCTAAAAACACAAAAAACAATTTTTACTACATAAAGTTTTGTAAGGAGTTTTATCTGTACTTCGAAATTTAAAAATCGATTAAAAAAAGAGTCTTAGAAATAAGGCTCATTTTTTTGCTTTTATGTTACTGTAAGTTTATGAGTATTTTGTATTACTAATTTAATGTTAATTTTTAGAGATAAATAATTCAATTGTGGTAAAAGTCTTGTTTTTTTATTAATATCAAAGACATTTTAACTTAAAGAGTAGGTATTTACTTTGTAAAAAAAAATAGAAACCAATTTTTAGCTAAATGAAACGAATTATTTTACCTCTATTTATTTTAGGTTCGTTACTTACATCCTGTAATAACGATTCTAAAGACGAAACTGAACCAACAAGCGTTGTGTTAAAAGATCAATCTGTAACGCCAAGTTTATTGAAGGCACAAGCAGGTTTTGAAAATTTAAAAATTTATTCTCTTTTTAGTTCAGATGATGTTTTTCCGGACAGTCCTAAATTTATTTTTGGAGGTTCAGCTGATGGTTCAGGTTTATTGAAAAACAGTGACGGAACTTTTACTTTTTTAGTAAATAACGAAGACAATTTTGCGGTTTCGAGAATTACACTAGACAAAACTTTTAAACCTACTAAAGGAGAATATTTGTTGAACTCTAACGGTGGAACCTGGAGATTGTGTGGTGCAACTATGGCTACACAAGAAGAACATGGTTTTGGACCGGTTTATTTAACGTGTGGAGAATCCGGAGAAGAATCGCGTACGCATGCATTAGATCCTTACGGAAGCGCAGGAACTGCTTCTGTATCTAAAGAATTGGCAGGTTTTGGTCGTTTAAGCGCTGAGAATGCTTTGCCACTTCGTACTTCAGCTTACAAAGGAAAAACAGTTGTTGTTATTGGTGATGATGATTCCGGAACTTACGGTGGTCAGGTTTTTATGTATGTATCAAATACAGTGGGTGATTTAACCGGAGGATCTTTGTATATGCTAAAAAGAAACGATGATAACCAAAGAGAAAAAGATATGGAAGTTAGTAAAACGTATCCTGTTTCTTTTGTAAAAATTGATAATCATACAACACTTACTGGAGCTCAAATTAATGCAGCTGTAAATACTTTGAAAGCGATTAAATTTGGTCGTGTAGAAGATTTAGATTACCGTAAAGGTGGTGATAAAGCAGATCGCGAATTGTATTTTAATGTAACGGGACAAGATATTACGACAACTAATGCCGATGGTTCAAGAACTAAATACGGTAGAGTTTACAGATTAAATCTTGATGCGGCTGACCCATTAAAAGGAACTCTTGAAGTTATTCTTGATGGTGATAATCGTTCAGGAATTGCAGGTAAATTTCAGAATCCGGATAATATTTGTGTAACTAAAAACTATGTTTATGTTCAGGAAGATGCTAACGGATATGGAGATGAAACTCACGATGCTTACATCTATCAATACAATATTGCTACAAAAGATTTGAAAGTTGTAGTAGAATTAGATCACCGTCGTACTCAACCTGATGCTGCGAAATATAATGTAGCTACAAAAGATCTTGATCCAAACAAAAAAGGAGTTTGGGAATATGGTGCCTTAATTGATGTTTCTGATCAATTGGGTATTCCAGATACTTTTATGCTAAGTATACAACCGCATTCCTGGACAGCTGAAAAATACAAAGCCGTTGACGGAGGAACAAAACGTCCTGTAGAAAATCAGGCAAGTCAAATCGTAGTCATTAAAGGCTTAGCGAGATAAATTTTTAAGTCATTACAAAACAGTTCTCCACTATTTCTTTTGAGGTAGTGGTTTCTGTTTTTCTGAATATTCTTCTTTTAATTGTTATGAGATCATGAAAAAAATATATTGTTTGTTGTTCTTGATGGCATTTGCTGCTTGTCAGAAAAAAAGCAAACATCAGGAAGTAAATGAGTTGTTTCAATCTGATATTACTTTATTGATTGAAAAAGTTGCCAAGCTTAAATATTCGGTACAAGTAGATTCTACCGAAACTCAAATTCAGAGACAATTTCTGGAAGCGCATCAAAGCTATAAAAAGGTCGAAATGATAAGTGAATATTATTTGCCTGAAGTTTCTAAGTCTATAAACGGACCTGCAATACCGGAGTTTGAAGAAAATGATAAAGTGACCGTTCCTCCCGAAGGATTTCAGGTTATTGAAGAATTGGTTTTTCCAAAATATGATAAGAAAAGTAAAAAAGAACTACTCCAGGAATTGGGTATTTTATCAGCCAATTTAATTCGGTTAGAAAAAGTTTCTAATTCGACTGAATTGACCGATGCGCACGTTTTTGATGCCATGCGATTAGAGGTTTACAGAATTATAACTTTAGGAATCACCGGATTTGATTCGCCTGTGGTTTTGAATTCACTTCCTGAAGCTTCAGTAGCTTTAGAAACTATCCAGAAATATTATAGTATTTATTTAGAGAATAAATCAATTTCAAATTCTAAACAAGTACTTCAAATTTTAGAAAATGGAAAGAAGTATTTAAAAACTAATACTAATTTTAATGCTTTTGACAGAGCATATTTTATCAAAGAAATTTTAAATCCGTTAAGTAAAGGAATTTTTAAAACACAATCCGAATTAGGAATTCCGTTAATGAAAGAGCAAAGAGGTTTGAAAGTAACTGCACAAACTTTATTCGATGCCGCTGCTTTTGATGCTGAAGCATTCTCCGGTTTTCCGGATTATAAAACAACACCGGAGAAAATTGCTCTGGGCAAAAAGTTATTCAATGATCCTGTTTTGTCAGGAAACAATACGCGTTCGTGTGCTTCCTGTCATCATGCGGAAAAAGCCTTTACAGATGGTGTAGAAAGAGCAGTTGCATTAGATGGAAAATTGATGATTCAACGCAATACACCAACACTTACGAATATTGCTTTTCAACGCGTATTTTTTGCAGATTCAAGAGTAAGCTATCTCGAAGATCAGGCAATTGCAGTTATTCGTAATGAAAACGAAATGCACGGATCTCTGGAGAAGTCAGCTTTGACAATTAAAAAAAATAAGAAATACGTAAAGGAGTTCAAAAAAGCTTTCCCAAAAGGAGAAATAAATGAATTTGAGATTAAAAATGCTTTGGCATCTTACATTCGTTCTTTGAGTCAATACGATTCTAAGTTCGATCAATACATGCAAAATAAAGTAACGTTTACGCCAGATGAAAAAGCCGGTTTTAATTTATTTGCCGGAAAAGCTAAATGCGCGACTTGTCATTTTATCCCCTTAACAAACGGAACTGTTCCGCCAAATTTTAACCGCTCTGAAAGTGAGATTTTAGGTGTTCCCAATAAAAATAAAAAACTTGATGGAGATTTGGGCAAATTTGTGATTACGCAAGCTGCAATTCATAAATATTCATTTAAAACACCAACTATTAGAAACATTGAACTTACAGCGCCTTACATGCATAATGGAGTTTATAAAACGCTTGAAGAAGTTGTTGATTTCTATAATGAAGGCGGAGGATTGGGCCTGGGATTCGATCTCCCAAACCAAACTTTGCCGGAAGACAAATTAAACCTATCTGATATAGAGAAAAAACAGCTTATTGCTTTTATGAGAACTTTGACGGATGAGAAGTATTTGGAGAGGAGAGAGGTAAGAATAAAGAGGAAAGAATAAAGAGGAAAGAGTATAGATTGAAGAAAATTTAGCTTTGTGTTTTGATTTTAATGCAAAGCATGTAAAGAATTTATTTTTAATATTTTATAAAAACGCAAAGTTCGCAAAGCTGGTTTTTACAAAGCTTTGTGAACTTTGCGCATTCTTAGCGTTCTTTGCGGTTAAATTTTTTATCCACAGGTTAGCATAAAATAGTTCCATTGGTCAAAACAACAATGTAGTTCATCAAACTAATTTTAATAGCGTTTTAGGTTTGTGCTCCTTTGCATCAAATTAATAAAAACTATTATCATGAACATGAACAAATTATTATTGTTTACTACAATTTTCTTATTAGGATTAGTTGCTAAAATGAATGCACAATCCCCGCTTCCTATTCATATTGGTATAAAAGGAGGATCTAATTTTTCTGAATTGCCGGTTTCAGATGGCTTTAGTTCAAAATATGCTGTAGGTTATTTTGGTGGTGCAATGGCTCGATTTGATTTTAAAAGATTCTATATTCAAAATGAAATTCTGTATAGCGAGAAGTCATCTAAAATTGATAAAACTTCAGGAACCGGATCGAAAAATGCAAAATGGAGAAGTATCGAAGTACCTTTGGTTATTGGATATAAAGTAGTTGATCTTACCGCTTTAAATGTTAGAGTTTTTGCTGGTGGAGTTTATTCTTATGTTTTCGATGAAAACTTTTCATCATTAAATCAATTAAAAGATTCGTATACAAAATTTGATAAATCTAATATTGGATATCAGGTTGGGGCAGGAGTTGAGGTCTGGAAATTTACTGTAGATTTTACCTATCAGGGCGGATTAAATAATGTGAACAAAAATTTCAGTTCAAAACCCAATTCATTCAATGTGGGTGTTGGTTATTTTTTCTTGTAAGCCTACATTTTATCACGCAATCCTATACACAGCAAAGAATCTTTTTGGTTCTTTGCTGTTTGTTTAAAAAATATAGGGTTAATTTTGAATATAAATTTTCTTATAAATTATTAAGATGGTTACAAATTATAAAAATAGGCATTGGATATTTTTAGTCTTTTTTTGGAGCTTATTAGGTATGACAATCTGGGCGCAGATGATCGAGGATTACGATTTTTTGGCAGCCACGATTCAGGCTGTTTTAGTTTTGTTTTGTTCTGCCGTTTTAGCTCATATTTTAAGTGATGTTATACTACCCAAAGCGCTAAAGCAAAATAAAATGAACTGGTTTGCTTTACAAAGCGTTATTGTTGTATTGCTTTTGGCATTTTGTCTGTCATTGATTTATATTGTTTTTTCAGATTCGGTTTTGAGAAGAAAAGCATATCCTGAAGCAGAAGATGTAGATTCTCTTCATTTTTTGTGGACACGATTTTACGGTAATATTCCATCAGCAATTTTAATTTGCGGTACTGCTTGCGGACTTCGATTTTATCAGGAACATAATGTCATCGAAAGAAATCATGCGCAGTTACAACAAGTACATCTTGAAGCTCAAATCAAGATTTTGCAGGATCAGATTAATCCGCATTTGATGTTTAATGTCCTGAACCATATTCATATTCTAATGCAGAGTAATGTTCAATTAGCTTCGGTTTTATTGGTTCAGTTTTCAGATATTTTACGTTATCAATTGTATGAATGCAATAAGGAATATGTGCCGTTGCATCTTGAGATCAAATATCTAAAAGATTTAATTGCTGTTGAAGAAACCCGTTGGGGAAATGAACTTGAAGTAAAAAGTAAATGGAATATAGAAGACGGACAGCTTCAGATCGTTCCGTTACTTTTGGTTCCTTTGATCGAAAATGCCTTTAAACATGTTTCCCGACTTCCAAACGAAAAAGGATATGTTCATTTGTCCTGCGAGCAAACAAATCATCAATTAAATTTCAGAATCGAAAATTCGTATACCGAACAATATAAAATCCCATCTAAAAGCCAGGGATTAGGACTTGAAAACGTGAAGAAAAGATTAGCGATTCAATATCCTGAAAAACATCAATTCAATGTCAATAAAACCAATTCTAATTTTACGGTTACTGTAGCTTTAGATTTAAAATGATTTTTGTAAAAGAGGAAAGATGCAAGAATAAAGAATAAAGAATAAAGAATAAAGAATAAAGAATAAAGAATAAAGAATAAATCTGCTTAATCTGCAAAATCTGCGGGAAACAAAAAAATAAAAATTAAACCTGAAACAAAGAAAACCTGAAACAAAAAAATATGAATATGAAATGCCTCGTTATCGACGACGAACCTATAGCAAGAAGCGGAATAGTAGACTTTGTTTCTAAAATTGATTTTCTGGAAGTTATAGGGACTTGTGCTTCGGCATTAGAAGCGACCGCTTATATTCAGGAAAAGCAGGTTGATTTATTATTTCTGGATATCAATATGCCATATCTCTCCGGATTAGAATTTTTAGAATCTTTGGATAATCCGCCTTTGGTTATTTTAACTACAGCTTATTCTGAACATGCTTTAGACGGATATCGTTTACAAGTGGTCGATTATTTATTAAAGCCTATTACATTTCAGCGTTTCTATCAGGCTTCATTAAAGGCAAAACAATGGTATGAAATGATGCAGTCTCCAAAACAAAATCATTTAGATCCGTTTTTATATGTGCGTCAGGAAGAAGGATTTCAGAAAATTTCCTGGGTAGATATTTTGTATATCGAAGGAATGCAGAATTATGCTAAACTTCATTTTAAGGATAAAGTTATCGTCATTCACCAAACCATGATTTCATTAGAAGAAACATTACCCAAAGAGATTTTTTTTAGAATTCATAAATCGTTTTTGATCAATATTACCCATATAGATTCTGTTTCCGGCGGACGATTGTTTATAAAAGGACAAGAACTACCTATTTCAAGAACACGCCGCGAAGCATTATTGAAAGAGGTAGTCTATAAAAACTTATTAAGCAGATAGCGCTAGAATTTCCATTTTAGAGCTATTGCTCCATAAAATGTTGTTGTAAATTTAGGATCTGCAATATCTTTTTCCTTAAAAATATCTTTGATTTTTCTATTTGTAGTAGAGAAGTTGCGAACCAGAGTAGTTCCCGCAGTGGGTTCTAAAGTCCAGTGTTCACCAAATTTTAGTTGAGGTCTTAAGCCTGCAATAATTTGCTGATATCCTAATAGTGAAGATTTATTTCCAATTTTGGTTTCTGCCGTCATTCCGCTTAATTCTACGACGGCTTTTAAATCGAAAGTATCAGACATTCTATATCCTACTTCTGCACCTTCCGGAAAAGCAATCCTGAAATGCAAAGCTCCTTTCGATTCCCAATTAAAATAAATTCCCGGAAGTACCATAGGAACACCAAAACTATTGGTTAAAACCGGTCCTATACCTAAAGCCAGATTAGGATTAAATTGTTTAATAAAAAGAACACCACCTTGTATCAGGACATCATCTTTATTAATCTCGACCATATCGGTATAAACACCAACAGAAGCCAGAATCAATAAAGACCAGGAAGGAGAAATGGAACGCAAATGCTTAACCCCAATTTGTGTATTTAGAAGTTCGTTAGGAAATCCTGCCTGAAATTCTATTGGAAGAGATTGAATTTCGTAATTCTTATTTTCCATTCTGGCATAACTTCCATTAACAAAAACCGACCAGAGTCTTGGATGATTGTATTTGTCCATTTTTAAGGAAAGAGGAATTTCAAAAGCGATCTGAGCTCTTTTAAAATTACTTTCGGCATTTGTTTTAGTGCTGTCCATTGGCCGTACGTATTTCGAAAAAGGAACATAATCGACTTTGAATTCACCTGAAATTCCGGATTGTGACCTTGCGGTAAGTGAAACTAATAGAAAAAGAAAAAGCTGCGAGAGATAAAAAACTGTTTTGTTCATGATTTGATTAATTTTTCTGCTAATTACCGCGTTCTAAATCAATCTTAAAAAATCATTTGACTAATGGTACTTCTGTTTTGACCAACGGTATAAATTACAAAACCCGAGAGACTATGCGATCTCTCGGGTTTATACCAAAAACAAAAAAATAAAATAAACCTTTTCTTTTATAAATCAAAACCGTAAGCCAGACGTAAAGCCACTTGGTTGGTTTTGAATTTGTTGTAGTCCTCGTAACGAACACTTATGTCAATGTATTTGTTGGCGTATCCAATTCCTGGCGCCCATAAAAAAGTAGTTTGATCGTAACCGTTTGTAACAGCAAAACCAGCACCAACTTCTCCTAAAACATAAAATTGATCTTCCCAAATAAAGGCTTTAAAACCAGCTTTTGCAGGAATAAATCCAAGATCTTTTGCATCAACTCCATTTTCATCTTTTCCCATAAATAAATTGGTAAAACCAGTTGTAAGGGTCAATGATGTTCTTTTTGTTAAATCATATTGTAAACGCACATCTCCACCTAAAGACCAGTCGTATGCGTTATCTGTAGGAAGTCCTCCGTTTAACCCGAATCCTAATCTAAAACCCTGATCGTAATTTTTAACTTCACTGTCTTGAGCGAAAGTAGTATTGGCGTATAATAAAGCGAAAGCAGCTAGGCATAACATTTGTAATTTTCTCATGACAATTTTTTTTGAATTTTTAATACTGTAAAAATACTTTCAACGTCTAAGGAGGTTGTTATATAATTTTTAATAATTGTTATATAATATTAGGTTTCGTGTAAAATCACCTTAATATTAGCTTATGTTTTTAATAATATCAAAGAATCCAAAGCTTCTGATTATCTTTGCCGACTAAAAAAGATTACAAGTGAATTTAGCGCAGTATACAAAGGAGTTTTCATATAATTTAAGATTAGCATATCCTATTATATTAGGAATGGTTGGACACACCTTAATAGGTATTGTCGATAATATAATGGTAGGGAAATTAGGAAGTACAGAACTTGCAGCTGTTTCATTAGGAAACAGCATGATTTTTATCGCGATGTCATTAGGTATTGGTTTTTCGACAGCGATTACGCCAATTGTAGCCGAAGGTGATGCAGAGAAAAATGACAGCAAAATTCGTTCAGCATTTCATCATGGTCTGTTTTTATGTACCGTTTTAGGATTAGTGCTTTTTGGTGTAATTGTTCTGGCAAAGCCAATAATGGAATTGCTGCAGCAACCTGCAGATGTAATTGCGCTTGCAAAACCTTATCTTGATTGGGTGGCTTTCTCGTTGATTCCTTTAATCATGTATCAGGGATATAAACAATTTGCTGACGGTTTATCGTTGACAAAATATTCGATGTATGCCATGATTATGGCAAATGTGCTGCATGTTGGTATTAACTATATGTTGATCTACGGAATCTGGATTTTTCCTAAAATGGGAATTATAGGAGCAGCTCTGGGAACCGTTATTTCAAGAATATTTCTGGTAATGTTCATGCATATTATGTTGTCAAGAAGAGATGATTTAAAACGTTTCTTTAAGAACTTCAGTTTTGATGAAATTAAAAAAGAGACTATAAAAAAGATTATAAGTATAGGTTTTCCATCAGCAATGCAAATGCTTTTTGAGGTTGTTTTGTTTACAGCATCAATCTGGCTTTGTGGCAATATTGGTAAAACGAGTCAGGCAGCCAATCAAATTGCTTTGAGTCTGGCCTCGCTTACTTTTATGTTTGCGATGGGATTAAGCGTTACTTCGATGATTAGAGTAAGTAATCAAAGAGGATTGCAGGATTTTAAAAACTTAATTGTAGTGGCGCGTTCTATATTTTTATTAGCCATTATTATAGAAACTGTTTTTGCAATTCTGTTCGTCGCTTTCCATAATTTTCTTCCTCATATCTTTTTAAATATGGAAAACAGCGGACAAATTCTGGATAATAGTGAAGTAATCAGTATCGCATCAAAATTACTTTTGATAGCGGCAGTTTTTCAAATTTCTGACGGGATTCAGGTAGTGGTTCTTGGAGCTTTGAGAGGATTGCAAGATGTAAAAGTTCCTATGTACATTACATTTGTGGCGTATTGGGTTATAGGTTTTCCTATTTCATATTATCTGGCAGAATATACTGAATTAAAGGCGCAAGGAGTTTGGATTGGTCTTTTGGCGGGATTAACTTCTGCAGCAATTTTCCTTTATATTCGTTTTCATTACCTGACAAAAAAATTAATCCAAAATTCATTTCCAAATAGTTAAATTTGAAGCTTGAATAAAGTTACCACTCCTGATAGCTATCGGGAGTGGCGAAAAAAATATAAAAATAATAAATATATAAAAATGGAATTACCTAAATTTTTACTCGGAGACAATACTGATTTTCCAGATGATATTTTCATCATTCATCTTGATTACCCAAGATTCATAATCAACTTAAAAGATGATGAGGTTGAGTTTATGGAAGAAGCAGAAGATCTTGATGAAGCAGAATTAAATGCTGAAATGGAAGGGTTAATTGTTCTGGCAAATGAATTTTACGACAGAGAAATAAAACGTTACGAAGAATAAATAGTAAAGGCGCACAGCAGTGCGTCTATCTTAAGGCCAGTTTCATACGTTATCCAGTATATTCCAACCAAAAATTAATTTAAATCTTCTAATGAAAAAATTAAGTTATTTAAGACCCATTTTTAATTTTATAGCAATCGGGTTGCTAATTACGACTTTAAGCCGAATCTTTTTATTTTTTATTTTTAAAGACAGAGTAGTCGAAACCCCAAATTTCTGGTATATCTTTCCAATCGGACTTCGAATGGATTTGATTTTACTTTGTTATTTGTCATTTCTACCGGCAGTTTTAATTACTTTTATTCCGAATAAAGGACTCAGGTTTACCAATAATTTTTTAGTAATTTATAGCTTTTTATTCCTGTTTTTGATTCTTTTTGTAGAATTGGCTTCACCGGATTTTGTAAAGCAATACGATACACGTCCTAATAAAATTTTCTTAGATTACCTGATTTATCCTAAAGAAGTTGTTGGAATGCTTCTAAAAAGTTATCTGACTTCTATCATTGTCACTTTTATAATTTTGGGAGTTGTACTTTATTTTGCTTTCAAAAAAGGAAAAAAATATTTCTATACTTCAAATACTGAATATAAATTTAAATTAATGGTTTTTCCGTTAGTTGCTTTTTTATTGTTTTTTGGTGCACGATCCAGTCTTACTTCAAAACGCCCGATAAATGCCAGTAATGCGGTTTTTTCAACAGATCAGTTGACGAATACTTTAGGATTAAATTCATTTTATACCGTAGCTTTTGCAGCTTATTCTATCAAAAATGAAGGAAATACCAAAATGTATGGTAAAATGGATGAGGCTGAAGCAATCGCCCGTGTAAAAAAATACATGATTGCCGGACCAAATGATTTTACAGATGCTGAGATTCCGTTTCTTCATGTAGAAAAACCGGATACACTTTTAAAGAAACCTTATAATTTAGTCATTTTTCTGCAAGAAAGTTTAGGTGCAGAATATGTTGGAATTTTAGGTGGAAAACCTCTAACACCTGAATTTGATAAACTATCAAAAGAAGGATTATTGTTTACCAATTTGTATTGCACAGGAACAAGAAGCGTTCGCGGAATTGAAGCAGTTGTAACCGGATTTTTGCCATCGCCATCAGAAAGTGTTGTGAAACTTGGAAACTCTCAGCAGGGATTTTTTACACTTGCTGATGCTTTAAAACAAAAAGGGTACGATACCAGTTTTATTTATGGCGGAATGGCCAATTTTGATAATATGGCTTCGTTTTTTAACGGAAACGGTTTTGAGGATATTGTAGATCAGGAAGATTTTGAATCTGATGGAAATAAATATGCGTTTAAAGGAACCTGGGGTTATTCTGATGAAGATTTGGTAACAAAAGCAAATAATTACTTTAAAGCAAAAGCAAATAAACCCTTCTTTTCATTAATGTTCTCAACTTCAAATCATGAACCTTTTGAATATCCGGCAGGAAGAATCAAACCGTATGACAAAATACCTGCAACGGTAAACAATGCTATGAAATATGCTGATTTCTCTATTGGGAAGTTTTTTGAAATGGCGAAGAAAGAGCCGTATTTCAAAAATACTATTTTCATCGTAATAGCAGATCATAACACCAGAACTTATGGTAAAAATTTAGTGCCAATTAATAAGTTTCATATTCCTGCTTTGATAATAGGACCTGGAGTTCCAAAAGGAACGTCTTATAGCAAACTGGCAAGTCAGATCGATATTCCACCAACGTTATTAAGTTATTTGGGACTTTCGTTTGAAACGCCAATGGTAGGAAGAAATCTAAATAAATTAGATCCAAAAACACAAGGAAGATCGATCATGCAATTTAATGATATCAATGCTTTTAGAGTAGAAAATCAGGTGGTGATTATGCAGCCAAATTTGAAACCTTTGCAATTCGAAATCAAAAATGATACGACTTTAATTCCGGTTAAATTAAATGAAGAATTGGCAAAAGATGCCTTGGCGCATGTAATTACAGCAGGAAATTTATACAAGGAAAATAAATACAAGTTGAGGAAGAAATAACTTTTTTCACCATATAAGTAATATAAGAAAATTTAAGTTTTGCCGCGTGCAATTTAAATGAACTTATATTACTTATATGGTTAAGAAAAAATCTTATTATTTTTTAAAATAAAGCGACAACAAACTCTGAGCAGCTGCAAAAGGTGATATTTCATCGTTTTGCACTGCTTTTTTGTTTTGTTCTAACTGCGAAATAATTTCAGGCTGATTGTAGAAATTCAGTTTCAATTGCTCGTTAATCGTTTCCATCATCCAGAACTGATTTTGTTCTTTTCGTTTTTCAGGAAAGAAACCCGATTCATTTGTTTGTACAAAATATTGAGAAATAGTATCCCAGATTTCTGAAATACCTTCTTTTGTAATAGCGCTGCAAGTCGTGACTTTTGGCTGCCAGTTTGATTTTTTTGGAGGGAATAAATGCAAAGCCCTGTTGAATTCCAGTTTTGCCTGATTTGCTTTTTTAATATTATCACCGTCAGCTTTATTGATCACAATTGCATCCGCCATTTCCATAATACCACGTTTAATACCCTGAAGTTCATCACCGGCACCGGAAATTTTTAGTAATAAAAAAAAGTCAACCATACTATGCACTGCAGTTTCACTTTGTCCAACACCAACCGTTTCAATAATAATAGTATCAAAACCTGCGGCTTCACATAAAATGATTGATTCGCGTGTTTTTCGGGCTACACCGCCCAAAGTATCTCCGGAAGCACTTGGTCTGATAAAAGCGTTTTCATCTTTTACCAATTCTTCCATGCGTGTTTTATCTCCAAGAATACTTCCGTGTGAAAGTGAACTACTTGGGTCAACTGCCAAAACGGCAACTTTTTTGCCTAATTGCGTTAGGAAACTTCCAAAAGCTTCGATGAAAGTACTTTTTCCAACTCCGGGAACACCTGTAATTCCTATTCTGATCGATTTATTAGCGTGAGGCAAACATCCATTAATAACTTCATTTGCTTTTGCAGTGTGTTCAGGATTTGTACTTTCTACCAAAGTAATCGCACGACTAAGTGATGTAATGTTTTCGTTTAAAATTCCATCAATCAATTCGACAGAAGAAGGTTGTTGTCTTCTGTTTTGCTTAATTTGATTGATAGCAGCAACATTGGTGATTTCAGGAGGTGAAATTCCGGCTTTTTCGTGTAAACTGCTTGATTGATTTTTTGAACTGGACAAAATGTATTTTTTGATACTGTAAAAGTACAGAAAACAAAAACAGTTTCAAAAAAGGATTTTCTTTGAAACTGTTGGTTTTATTCGCCACGAATTCACGAATTATTTTTGAATTTAAAGACAAAGTTTAAAACTTATGCGCATTCATTCGTGAATTCGTGGCTATAAAAATTAATAAGCTGCTGTAAAACGAACTTGGTGATGTTTTGCATTTTCTGCTTCATCCGCAATAACAACTGCTAAATCTTCTACAGAAAGGATACTTCTTTGTTCTTCATTAAATACCGGATTGTCCAGACCTAAACGATATTTTCCTGTTCTTCCGGTTGTAATTCCCTGATGCATTTCGAAAGCAGGACTGAAAAATGCCCAGTCTAATTCTTTTTCTTCTTTCAGGATATTCAAATAATCTCTTGCTGCAGTTGCACCAGCGTGGTATTCTTTAGGGAAATCAGGAGTATCTACGGCTTGTAAATCCGGAGCAACAAACAAACTTCCTGCTCCGCCAATAGTAATGAAACGTTTAACACCAGATTTTTTTACCGCTTCCTGAATCGCTTTAGATCCTGAGATAAAATCATCGTAAATGTTTGGATTCGTCCAACCTGAATTAAAAGCATTGATTACAACTTCGTTTCCTTTTAGAATTTCTGCCAGAGCATCAACATTATAGATGTCAGCACTTTTCCAGTTTACATTTAATGTGTCTTTCGGGTTTCTTGCAATAGCAGTAATATCGTGATTTCTGTTTGCTAATTCGTTTAAAATGGCAGAGCCCACAAAGCCTGTAGCTCCAATAATTGCGATTTTCATAATATATAAATTTTATTAGTAATAAAAATTGTTACAGTTTTGGGTAAAAAAAGGTTTAAAATTGATTAGAAAAATCTTCCAATGAGATCCCTTCTAATTGCAAACTAACTTTTTGATTCATATCATCATATAAAGCGCTCAAATTTTGATTAATTTTTTTACCTACGGGACAATCCGGATTAGGCTGATTTTTTGCATAACCAAGATTGATGGTTTCAAAAGTCATTTCGAAAATTTCTTTTAATGTAATTTTAGTTGAATCTACAGCTAATTTTGTTCCGCCGTTTTTACCTTCTTTACTTTCTACAATATGATGTGCTTTTAAGTTGGCAATTTCTTTTCGAACCAAAACAGGATTCAAATTAATGCTTCCCGCAATAAACTCAGATGATAAATAATCATTAGGGAATTTAGTGAGTAAAGTAAGAATGTGAATCGTTATGGCAAATTTACCTGAAATCATACTGTAATAAAATATATTACAAATGTAGATAGGTTTGAGAGAAAAAAAAAGTTTTTAACGAAAAATTAATTTTTAACATAATCACGTTGAGATTATAAAATAAAAACAATTTCAAAAGCTCCTTCTTTTTTATTAATGCTAGATTTGTAAGTGATTAGAAATATTATAGATTAAAGCAATGAAATTTATATTGAGCGTTGTATTTTTCTGCAGTTTACCGTTTTTAATATCGGGACAAAATCATGCTCAATTTGCTGATTCAATTCGGGTATCGAATGCGATTCCTGAACTGAGTTATGCTGTAATATCCGGAGATAAGATTTTAGAAATTAAAGCGTTAGGCTTACATTCAGTTGATCTCAAAGATGTTGCTGATTTAAATGATCGATTTCATATAGGATCTAACACTAAAGCAATGACAGCTTTTATAATTGCTAAATATGTTGAGAAAGGAAAATTAAAGTGGAACACGAAATTCTTTGATTTATTTCCGGAGTTAAAGAACACATCAAAAGCAGAATATTATGAGATAACGCTCGAAAAACTAGTATCTCATCAAGCCGGAATTCAGCCTTTTCAAGGAGAAAATGACCCTGCAGTTCCTGACTTTAAAGGAACGCCAAAAGAAAAAAGAGATCAGTTTGGGAAATTCGTATTAACATTAGATCCTGTCGAAATTAACTCAGAACATAAATATGTATATTCTAATGCAGGCTATACTTTAGCCAGTATGATGGTAGAAAAAGTTACCGGAAAAACTTGGGAACAATTAGTAGATATAGTTTTTAATAAAGATTTAAAACTGAATGTTAAGTTATCCTGGCCTGAAAATCAAATCACAAAAGATACCTGGGGACATTCATTTGAAAATAATAAATTAACCCCTGTTCCGTCAAACACAGATTATCGTTTGGATTATACAGAACCGGCTGGCGATATTAATATTAAACTCACGGATTATATCAGGTTTATTCAGCTTAATATTCAGGGGCTTCAAGGTCATGATAATTATTTAAAAGCAACTACCTATAATTTTATTCATAAAGGAAGTGAAGGTGATTCTCTGGGCTGGTTTAATAGTTATGAGAACAATCAGGATTTCTCTACACATTCAGGAACTGCCGGAACTTATTATACAATTGCAGCAATTGACAGAAAAAAGGGTATTGGTTATATTATTTTTACCAATTCTTTTAATGAAGCGACCGTAAACGGAGTACGACTAATAATGAGAAAATTAAAAAAAGATTATGGCAGTTAAAATGTTTTGTAATGGTTTAAAATCCGGCAATTTATAAATCCTTATTTTTGATGCTTTTACTGCCATGAACAATTTTATACTCATATTTTTCTTTCTTGCCCTGGGTTTGATTTTGCAACATATAAAGCAATTTCCAACGCACATTTATAAGGTTTTAAACAAAATTGTTATTTATATATGCTTGCCGGCGATAACCTTATATCATATTCCAAAAATAAAATGGAGCAACGAATTGCTTTTTCCAATATTAGCTGGCTGGATTAGTTTTTTTCTTGCTTTTGTGTTTTTTCATTTTTTAGGAAAACGATTGGGTTGGTCTAATAAACTTATTGGCTGTTTGGTTCTTACGGCAGGATTAAGCAATTCATCTTTTTTGGGATATCCTATTATTGAAGCTTTGTTTGGCAAAAAAGGATTAGAAACTGCGATCCTGGTAGATCAGCCCGGAACTTTTGTGGTGGTTTCTACTCTGGGCGTTTTTGTTGCGGCTTTTTACTCAAAAGGAAGTCCTGATACCTTGAGTATTTTCAAAAAAATAATCTTTTTTCCGCCTTTTATTACTTTTCTGGTGGCTTGTTTAATGAATGTTTTTCAGTACGATCTGAATCAAAACCTACAATATGTTTTAGTGAAAACAGGAAGTTTAGTAACGCCACTTGCTTTACTTTCAGTAGGATTACAACTCACTTTTGATCGAAAAAGCCAGCATTGGAGATTTCTTTGGCTCGGACTTTTCTTCAGGCTCATTGTAACGCCTCTCATTATTTTAATTGTATATGTTTTTATTTTTGGTCAACATTCTGAACCTATTAAAATAACTATTATAGAAATCGCAATGGCGCCTATGATTACAGGAGCAATTTTAGCATCAACATATGGTTTAAAACCAAAGTTAAGCAGCATGATGATTGGTTTTGGAATTCCTATTTCATTTTTAACACTGGCTATATGGTATTTTATCGTTAGTTTTGTCGTTTAAATTTGGTTAAAACAACATGAATTCATCTACACAAACAATTGCTGTTGATAGCAAAGCTTTAGTTCAAAAAACAGTTTATTCGGTCTTATTTTCAATTGCATTTGCACATTTATTAAACGACTTAATGCAAGCGGTAATTCCCGCTACTTATCCCATTTTAAAAGAAAACTTCAATTTAAGTTTTACACAAATTGGGTTAATTACATTTGTTTTTCAGCTTACAGCTTCTTTATTGCAGCCTTTTGTTGGTCTTTATACAGACAAAAAGCCAAAACCATATTCGCTTGTAATTTCTATGATTTTCACCATTATAGGATTAGGATTGTTGTCTATTGCCAGCTCTTTCTGGATGATATTGGTTTCAGTTGCTTTTGTAGGTATAGGATCGTCTATTTTTCATCCTGAAGCTTCAAGAGTTGCTTTTTTAGGTTCAGGAGGTAAACGCGGATTGGCACAATCTATTTTTCAATTAGGGGGAAATGCAGGAAGTGCGATTGGTCCTCTGCTAGTAGCTTTGGTAGTGGCACCACACGGACAATCTTATGTAATTTGGTTTGTAATTGCCGGAGTTATCGGAATTCTGATTTTATCAAGAATTGCACTTTGGTATGAGAATCACATGGCATTGCGAGCGGCTAAAAAATCAGACTTAGAAGAAGAGAAGGTTCAGTTATCAAACAAGAAAATTACAATTTCTATTATTGTTTTATTGTTGTTGATCTTTTCAAAATTCTTTTATATGGCCAGTATGTCAAGTTATTTTACTTTTTATTTAATGAGTAAATTTTCTATGTCAGTACAGGATTCTCAATTATACTTATTTATTTTTCTGGCTTCTGTAGCAGCCGGAACTTTAATAGGCGGGCCATTAGGAGATCATTTTGGAAGGAAATATATTATTTGGTTTTCTATTTTAGGAGCTGCACCATTTACCTTGCTTTTACCTTATGCTAATTTATTCTGGACAGGTGTTTTGGCTGTAATTATCGGGATTATAATTGCTTCGGCATTTTCTGCCATATTGGTTTTTGCACAGGAATTAAAACCGGGAAAAGTAGGTATGATTTCAGGTTTGTTTTTTGGATTTGCTTTTGGAATGGGAGGTTTAGGATCTGCTATTTTGGGTTATGTTGCAGATCAAACCAGTATTGAATATGTTTATAAAGTAAGTTCGTATTTGCCATTGATTGGTGTTCTGGCTTATTTTTTACCAAATATTCAAAAGAAGAAAAATTTATAAAATAATTCTGTTCTGTAAGAGAAAAAACTTGACTAAAGCACGATTATAATTTGTTTACGAATTGCAGTTTTCGTTTGTAATGCTTGTCATTTCGCGGTTTGTAATAACCTTTTGTATGATTTAAATACTAACCCGATAGAAAAAATAGAATTTTAACTTATTTTTAAAAAAATGATGTTTTCCTTATCTATTTTTTAGTTAATTTTAGATGAACTAAAAAATATAATTATGTCAACATTAAGATTAGGAGATATTGCTCCAGATTTTCATGCAGAAACAACCGAAGGTCCAATCAATTTTCATGAATGGTTAGGCGATTCATGGGGTGTTTTATTTTCGCATCCTGCAGATTTTACCCCTGTTTGTACAACTGAATTAGGAACAGTTGCCAATTATGTTCCTGAATTTAAAAAAAGAAATACAAAAGTTATTGCATTGAGCGTAGATGGTCTTGAGTCACACAAAGAATGGATTAAAGACATTAATGAAACTCAAAATACAACCGTTAACTTTCCTATAATTGCAGACGAAGACAAAAAGATAGCAACTTTATACGATATGCTGCATCCTAATGCAAGTGAGAAATTTACGGTGCGTTCTGTTTTTGTAATTGGACCAGATAAAAAAATAAAGCTAACATTGACTTATCCGGCATCCACAGGAAGAAATTTTGATGAATTACTTCGTGTTATCGATAGTTTACAATTAACAGCAGATTACAGTGTGGCAACTCCTGCCAACTGGAAAGACGGAGAAGATGTTGTTATTACACCTGCGGTTCCGGATAGTGATATTCCGGCAAAATTCCCTAAAGGACATACACCTATCAAGCCTTATTTGCGCATGACACCGCAACCTAATAAATAGTTTTTAAGTTGCTGAGGCGCTAAGTTTCTAAGATTTAAGTTTTATATAAAATATCTTAGAAACTTAGCACTTTAGTTGCTTTATCTATATCCCGACATGAACGCTTTTCTTCATGAGTTCATTCATTCGTTTTTTATCTCCTACGACCCAAATAATATCATTTTTTTCCAGGATCAATTGTGATTCCGGATTTAAAATTCGATTACCGTTTCTTTCAATTCCCACGACAAGTCCGCCGGTTTTACCTCTAAACTGACCAATGGTTTTTTGGATAAATTCCTCATTAAAAATTTCCATTTGGCGCAATACGATATCTGATTCATCGATGTTTTTAGCAGCTTCAATTTCCTTTTGCAGATAATTTGTAAACTGCGTAATTTGCTCGTCTGTACCAATAACGCAAATTTCGTCACCGGGAAACAAACGTTCATTTTTTGTTGGAATTGGGATCGTGATTTCACCACGACGAATAAAAGCAATATTGATTCCCATATTTTCCCTAATGCGTAATTCTTCTAAAGTTTTACCCGCAAGATTTGATTCTTTGCCAATATCAAAAATAGACATGTGACCATCCCAAGGCATTAAATTGGCATATCTTCTATCGATCTTTTTGTTTTCGCGATCGTTTAGGTTCTTTAAAAAGTGATTTTCGATTTTATGATATTGCTCGTTTAATTTTTTAGGAAACAATTGATAAGCTCCAATTGCGATGATCAAAGCGACAAAAGCAACTAAAGGTGAGAAGAAAATATTAAGTAAAAAACCAACGAAAAATAAACCAAGGCTCATTCTAATTAGTATCAACATCAAAAGTGCGCCACGATATTTTCGTTCTTCCCATAATTCTTCGACTTCTGTAACTTTTACGCGTCGCAGCGAAAGTGCCCATAAAAAAGGCGCAATTACAACCAGTGTAATAAGTGCAGCAAGAGTATTGCCAAAACGGGTATCAGCGACTAAAGGCGCTACAAATTTAGCCGAGAGTAATATAATAGCCGTAATAATTATAGTATGTAATATTATTTGGGTTATAGAAGCACGAAGAACAATTTGCCAGGTACTAACAGATTTTATTGCTTGTGCATTTACACTATAACGATTAATATTTTTAACCCATTTTTTAGGTAATTTTCGCTCTAAAAACCCAGAGAAAGGATCAGAATATTTAATTAAGAAAGGAGTTGTAAAAGTTGTAATGGCAGATACAGCCACAATAATAGGATATAAAAATTCGCTGGTTACTTTAAGCGACATTCCTAATGTGGCAATGATGAACGAGAACTCCCCAATTTGAGCCAAACTCATACCCGTTTGCACCGATTGTTTAAGGGGTTGTCCTGATAACAAAGCTCCGATAGACGAACTAAATGCTTTGCCAAAAATAGTAAGAAGGGTTATTAAGGCAACCGGTAACATATATGTCACCAGAGTTTCGGGATTAATTAACATTCCCACCGATACAAAGAAAACAGCACCAAATAAATCTTTTACAGGCTGGATCAAATGTTCAATTTTTTCGGCTTGTGTAGTTTCTGCAATAATAGATCCCATGATAAATGCACCAAGAGCAGGAGAGAAGCCTACATTTGCAGCAAACATAACCATCATTAAACAAAGTGCTAATGATATAATCAGCAACATTTCGTCTGTTAAAAGATGTTTTGCTTTTTTAAGTATTGTTGGAATAATAAAAATTCCGCCTAAAAACCATATGATTAAAAAGAAGATTAATTTTAAAACGGATTGTAACAATGCACCGCCTGAAACCTGATCGCTCACTGCAATTGTTGATAATAAAACCAACATTAAAATAGCGACAATATCTTCAACAATTAAAGCGCCAAATACAATTCCTGCAAACTTTTTTCCTTTTACTCCCAGTTCATCAAACGCACGAATAATAATGGTTGTTGATGAAATCGAAAGTGTGGCTCCCAGAAAAATACTGTCCATTTTTCCCCAACCCATCCATTGACCAACACAATACCCAATGAGTGTCATGAATAATATCTGGGTTATAGCTGTTATGGAGGAAGTTCCTCCAACTTTCATTAATTTTTTAAAACTAAATTCGAGTCCAAGACTAAATAATAAAAATATAACTCCAATTTCAGCCCATACTTCAACACTTTTCATATCTGTTATGGATGGGAAAAAGTCAAAGTGATTTCCGGCTAAAAATCCGGCAATCAAATAACCTAAAACCAGAGGCTGTTTCATTTTTTTAAATATCAAAACAGCAATTCCGGCGGTCATCAGGATTAATCCCAAGTCGCTGATAAGGGGTTGTAAGTGGTGTGTAGTTTCTGCAGCGGCGTTTAAGGCAATCATAAAGTGGTATTTGTTGTTCAGGAGTTTAATCCAGCTTTCTATTTGAAATAGATTCACGGAACTCTATCAAATAAAGTCGAGAAAAGTAATCTGGGCTATTTCCTAACAAGATTTGTAAATAAAAAAAGCTATCGATAAAGATAGCTTTTTTTGAGAAAATATTTTGAGTTTTTTTTAAATTCCTACGTAATTGCTAGGAGTAATGGCCATTAATTCTGCTCTTACAGCATCAGAAACTTCTAACGTTGCAATAAAATTATGAATAGCTTTTTTGTCAATTGCTTCGTTAGTTCTTGTTAAACCTTTTAATGCTTCGTAAGGATTTGGATATGCTTCACGACGCAAAATAGTCTGAATAGCTTCTGCTACAACAGCCCAGTTTTTTTCTAAATCTTCAGCAAATTTACCTTCGTTCAAAAGTAATTTGTTTAATCCTTTTAATGAAGCTTCAAAAGCAATAATTGTGTGCCCTATTGGTACACCAATATTACGTAAAACAGTACTGTCAGTTAAATCACGTTGCAATCTTGATACCGGCAATTTAGCTGCCAGATGTTCAAAAATAGCATTTGCGATTCCTAAGTTTCCTTCTGAGTTTTCAAAATCAATAGGATTAACTTTATGTGGCATTGCAGAAGATCCAATTTCTCCGGCTTTGATTTTTTGTTTAAAATAATCCATCGAAACATAGGTCCAGATATCACGATCTAAATCGATAACGATAGTATTGATTCTTTTTAAGGCATCAAAAAATGCTGCAAAATGATCGTAATGCTCAATTTGTGTTGTTGGAAAAGAGTGGTGTAAACCAAGATCTGTTTCAACAAATTTATTACCAAATTGTTTCCAGTCAATTTGTGGATATGCAACATGATGTGCGTTGTAGTTTCCTGTTGCTCCACCAAATTTAGCAGCAAACGGAATATTAAACAACAAACGCATTTGCTCTTCAAGACGTTCTACAAATACCAAAATTTCTTTACCCAAACGAGTAGGAGAAGCCGGTTGTCCGTGTGTACGCGCTAACATTGGGATATCCTTCCATTCTGTGCTTAATTCTTTTAATTTAGAAATTAAAGTAATTAGCGAAGGCATATAAACCTGCTCAAAAGCATCTTTTGTAGAAAGCGGAATGGCAGTATTATTAATATCCTG
Organism: [Flexibacter] sp. ATCC 35103; assembly: GCF_001975985.1. Lineage (GTDB taxonomy): Bacteria > Bacteroidota > Bacteroidia > Flavobacteriales > Flavobacteriaceae > Flavobacterium. The sequence continues at coordinate 72,701 of NZ_MTQF01000015.1, forward strand.
AGATGTTAAACCAAAGTGAATGAACTCTTTGTATTGAGATAAGCCTAATTTTTCAAAAGCATCTTTAATAAAGTATTCTACCGCTTTTACGTCGTGGTTGGTTACTTTTTCGGTTTCTTTTATCCAAAGAGCATCTTCTGTTGAGAAATTTTTATAGATATCACGTAAACTGTCAAATAAATTTGGGTTTACATCTGCAAGTTGTGGCAAAGGAACTTCGCACAAAGCAATAAAGTATTCAATTTCAACTAATACGCGGTATTTGATCAGAGCTTCTTCAGAGAAAAATGGTGCTAATGAAAGGGTCTTACTTCTATATCGTCCGTCGATTGGTGATATAGCATTCAATTCGTTTAGAGTAGTCATTGTTATGTTGTTTTTTCGAAAGGCACAAATATAAGCTATTGTTAAAACTTCTGAAAATTACCGAAGAGTTATTATGGCAGAAACTAATAATTAAATTGTTGTTTTGAAAATTTTGTCCCAAATAGTAAAATAGAACCCAAAGTTATGAGATTCATTTTTATGATGGTCTGCATGAAATTTTGTTGTTGAGATCCATTTTGTAATGTAGCTTTTATACCATAAATCAGGAAAAATGTCGGTTTTCAGATGTCCAAATATTCCGTATGAAAGATTTAAAATCAGGTAAATAATAATGCTGATAAAGTTAAAATGGAATAATGTAATCGAAAACAGCCATATAATGCCAAAGCCTAAAGTTTCTACAGGATGAAGTACAAATAGGCTGTAAACACTTGTTTCTATATGAGTATGATGAAGCTTATGTACGGGATAAAACCATTTTAGATGATGTACCATATAATGAAAACAAAACATTAAAAAATCCATCAAAAAAATCAGCAATAAAGTATCGAATAGTATAGATAGAATTGATGTTGTAAAATCTACTTTCATGATTTTAAAATAATATAATTCATATCCTAAAAGCGTGATAAGTGTATTGCAGATAAGAGTTGTGAAAATCCATTTTCTGTCTTTTTTATTGAGTTTGGTATTTTCAGGCTCTATTATTTTGCCAAGTAAGACAGAAAGAAATAAAAGAATCGCATTTTCTGCCAGGAAGAAAATGAAAAGTACAAATAAGTTAAACTGCGATAGTTGTTGTAGCCAGCTTTCGAAAATCATGAATTCTTTTCTGTTTCAAGTAATCTTTCTCTTAATTCGGCTACACCTTCAGACGCAATTTTAGCAATAACTTCAACTTTGTTCTGAATATTAGGAATCGAAATTGGCTTTGGATCAATATAAAAAACCGGTGTAATACTATATGTATAAGATATTAAGCCTGCTGCAGGATATACTTGAAGTGAAGTTCCTATTACGGCAAAATAATCAGCAGTTTCAGTAATTTCGATAGCTTCTTCAAGAGCGGGAACATCTTCGCCAAACCAAACAATATGCGGACGCAATTGATGTCCGTTTTCATCCAGATCGCCTGTGTATAAATCGTCTTTCCAATCCAGAATTATATCGCGATTTCTGGTACTTCTTACTTTTAGTAATTCTCCATGCAAATGCAGCACTTTCGTACTTCCGGCGCGTTCATGCAGATCATCTACATTTTGAGTAATAATATGCACATCAAAATGCTGTTCTAATTCGGCTAAAATATAATGTCCCAAATTCGGTTTTACTTCTTTTAGCTGTTGACGTCTTTTATTATAAAAGTCCAAAACCAGTTCCTGATTTTTACGCCAGCCTTCAGGAGTTGCTACTTCCATAACATCGTGACCTTCCCACAAACCATCACTGTCCCTAAAAGTTTTAATGCCGCTTTCAGCGCTAATTCCGGCTCCGGTTAAAACAACTAATTTCTTTTTCATCTTATTCAATTAAAAGATAAAAATAAAGAATAAAAGAATGAAAGCCTATACTTTTACCGTTAGTAATTAAATGTTGGTAGAAAACAAGAATTAGAATTTAGCATGCTGGGAAATATATAAAACCTAATAACTACCAATATTATGTATCTAAAGGCACATTTTGACTTTTGAATTTTTACAGATAATAAAAGCGTATTTATACTTATTGTCGAATTGTTGTAAATTATTTAATTTTAAGGAAGCACAAATCAAAATGGCTATTCGATGATTTTAATACAGTTTACGGGATTATCAGGTTCAGGTAAAACGACATTAGCACATAATGTTCGCGACTTGTTAAGGAATAAAAGTTATAAAGTCGAAATAGTTGACGGAGATGTTTATCGAAAAACCATTTGCAGCGATTTAGGATTTTCAAAAGAAGACAGATGCGAAAATATCAGGCGTTTGTTTATGGTAGGCCAAAATTTTATCGAAGAAAATACAATCGTTTTAATGTCGGTTATTAATCCTTATGAAAATCTGCGGAATGAACTGAGAAACTATGAATTTGTACGAACTGTATATTTAGACTGTTCAATAAATAATCTTATTAAAAGAGATCCAAAAGGTTTGTATAAGAAAGCTTTGCTGCCGGATACGGACTTTAATAAAATTAATAATTTTACCGGAATAAGCGATGTTTTTGAGGTTCCGTCTAATGCCGATTTAGTTTTAAAAACGGATTTGGAAACCGAGATTTTTTCGACGGATAAACTTTATAATTTTATCCTTAATAATTTATCTGATTTTGAATAATTTAATACTTTTCAGCATATGAACCCTTCTTCACATAAACTGCCCGTTTCCTTTTCGATAGATAAACTGCAAAAAGATCTTGTAATATGCGAAAATGATTTGTGGACACCACATTTTAATACGAATCGATATCAGGGAAATTGGACCAGTATTTCTTTAAGATCACAATCTGGTTTAGAAAGTGATATTATGTCTTTTTCAAGCAAAGAATATATAAATACAGGTTTACTCGATCGATGCCATTATTTTAAAGAAATCATGGACTGGTTTCAATGCGAAAAAGAAGCTGTCAGATTGCTTAGATTAGATCCTCAAAGCGAAATCAAGGAACATACTGATAATGATACATCTTATGAAGATGGTTTTTTTAGAATTCATATTCCAATAATAACAAATCCGGAAGTGTTGTTTTATGTAGATAAAAAATTGGTTCCCATGAAAATGGGAGAGTGCTGGTATGCTAATTTTCAGCTTCCGCATAGTGTAGAAAACAGAAGTTATAAACCTCGTATTCATCTCACGCTGGATTGTATACGAAATGATTGGTCTGATAAGTTGTTTGCTTCTATGGGATTTGATATAAATAAATCGCCAGTAGAAAATCAATATTCAGACGAAATAAAACAACAGATAATAGCGGAGCTTTCCCGAAATTCATCAGAAGCTGCGGCCAAAATTATTGCCGATTTGCAATCAAAATAAAATTATAAATGGAAAACATACATCACCCGCTTTTCAACTGGATTCCTGTTAACTTAATCGAAAAAGATAATGAGGTTTATTTTGAATGGATTTATTTAGCCGATATCAAATATGCTGAGCCATTTTTTGATGAAACTATTGCAAAATGTAAAAGTCACGATTATAATTCGAAACCATTTAAAGTAGTGAGTACTGCAGATAATCTCATAGATTGGTCGAATGACTTGATTTCGGTTGAGCTAAAATCGTTCGTTTTTCATGTGTCAAGATGTGGTTCTACAATGTTGAGCCAATCTTTAGCAACTTCTTTCGAAAACATAATGGTCTCTGAAGCACCAATTATTGATCAGATACTAAGAAGTGATCTTTTTAGAACAGATGAAAAAAGTGTGCTTTTAAAATCTGTCCTGAATTTATTAGGACAAAAAAGATTTACTGAACAACAAAATTTGATTATAAAGCTTGATGCGTGGCATATTTTTAACGCGGGTTATTTAAGATCACTTTTTCCCGAAACACCATTTGCTTTGCTTTACAGAAATCCGACAGAGGTTTTGAAATCACATCAAAAAATGATGGGAATGCATATGGTTCCTCATGTATTGCCTTCGACTGTTTTCGGAATTTCTGATAAAGAAATCAATGAGGTTAGTTTTGTGGAATATGGTGCTTTAGTGCTGGAAAAATATTTTCAGGGATTTCTTGATTTTTACAAAACAGATCGAAACGTTGTAATGCTCAATTATAATGAAGGAATGAAAGCTGTTGTTGAGAAATTTATAGCATTTATAAATGTTCATTATTCTAATGAGGAACTCCATAAAATGTATGAGCGCTTAAAAAAACATTCTAAAAATGAAACGACTGCTTTTTTTGGTGATTCATTCAAAGAAGAACCTTTGCACATTGATTTTGAAAGACTTGATGTTTTGCACGAAAAACTGAATAATAATTTAGTTCAGGTGTAAGATGATTTTTCTTATTTTTATCCTATGAAAAAATTGTTTTTAGTATTATTCTTTTTAGTAAATACTGTTTTACTTGCACAAACAAAAACCAATGAAAAAATAGTATCATTTGGGAGCAATAATACTATAACAAATTATCAATTTTCTAAGAAAGATAATTATCAGGTTGATTATAAAAAGTACCTGAATTTTCCTGTTCAGTTCTCTATTTACAATCCTAAACCGGGTTTTAATCCTTATAAAATCGAGACACAAAAATACTATTCTTTTAAGCACACCAATTCATTGCTTAAAAGAGAAATGAGTAATTTAGATCTGGACCCACATCCCACTTTGAGCAAAAAGAAAAGCCTGGGCGAAACTATTTTTGAAGATGCCCTGGAAGGAATTTTTCATAAATAATTGAAATAAAGCAATACACATACTTCTTTTAAAATGTATTTTTGTGGCAAACACGAATAAAATGATTGATTTAGATTACCTCGCTTTCCTTGAAAATATATTAACAGACAATCGCAAAGAAAAATTCTTAAAAGTTCTTGGAAACAGAACGAAACATTTTACCATTGTGGTCGAAGATGTTTTTCAAATGCATAATACAAGTGCAGTTATGCGTAGTTGCGAAGTTTTTGGAATTCAGGAACTCAATGTTATTGAGCAGCGTTACGGAAAAAAAATCGATAAAGAAATTGCCATGGGCGCCCAAAAATGGGTTGATATTAATCAGTATGATTCTGTTACAAATTGTATTGCTACGCTAAAAAATCAGGGATATCAAATTATTGCCACAACGCCTCACGAAAATGACTGCTTGCTGGAGGATTTTGATATTTATAAACCAAGTGCTTTGTTTTTTGGTACTGAAAGAGACGGATTGTCAGAAGAAATCCTGGAAAAAGCCGATGGATTTCTTAAAATTCCAATGGTTGGTTTTACAGAGAGTTTGAATATTTCTGTTTCGGCGGCGATCATTATTCAAAACTTAACCAACAGATTACAAAATTCAGATATCGACTGGCATTTATCCGAAGAAGAAATTCTGGAAAAACGTTTGGCTTGGGCCAAAAATTCAATTAAGGATATTAAACGAATCGAAGCTCGATATTTCGAAGAAAATCCAAGATAAGTTTTTAAGATTGTAAGTTATCTCCCAAAAGAGTCATAATTATCTTCTGCATATTTTTCAAAACGTTTTAACAAAACGACATTTTCTTTTTCTACTGATGTTAATTCACTATTCACATTCTCAGAAACAGGAATATACCATTCAACATCATCAAAAAACTGGCGAACAGTTTTTGTTTTAAAAGTAAGTCCGTGTCTGGCAAAAATGGTATTTCTAAGAATCTCCAAATCAATTTTCTTTAGATTTTTTACATCTGATTCTTTTAGTTTTTGTGTCGACGAATTGATTTTAAAGATACTTTCTGATGCCTCTCTATAAACAGTTTCCATGTAGGTTGCATTATCTTTAATTTCCGGATCATCACTTTCCTCGGTTACTTGTTCCTCTTTTGGATTAACATAATCAACATACATTCCTTCTTCAGGAAGCATAACACTTGAATCATACTTAAATTCTTTTTTAGTAAGTTCAAGTTTTCTTTTAGTGACTTCTTTTTTAGAATTATTGGCAGTCCAGGTTCCAACTAGAAGACTGTCGTTTTTTATTTCAAAATCAAAAACGCCATCATTTTTATCGTCACCCGGTTCTTTAAGAATAAAATGAATTGTATTGCCATCTACAGTCATTTGACCGCTAAGTGGTCTGCTGTTTCCGGCAACAACACTTTGTCCGGTAACTTTTGTAGCTGTAATTTTCTTGATGACAATGTTTATTTTATTGATGTAATTTTCTTTTTCCGGTCTGGTTGTATCGCGCTCTAAAACAGTAAAATTGCCTACATAGGAACCATACAAATCAGTTCTAATTTCTTTAGCCAGATTTTCAGAGCTGTTTTTTACGGTTTTTTTCTCTTTAGAATTACAAGAAAAAAGGAATATGGATAACAGTAAACAAAAAAGTTTTTTCATTTTTTTAATTGGTTATATAGATAATATTCAGCGATTAATAAATTAGGAATCCAGCCCAACCACGCAATTATCTGATAGACATCCATAGGTGCGGGATGAAACAAATATACAAGAATAACCTTCCAGAAACGTAGCGTAATAGCAGAAAAAGTTAAGGCAAAACTTCGCAACATATAAGCTTTATGTTTTGCAATATTTTTATTTTTGATGGCGGTAAAACCTTTGAAGGTGAAATAAAACCACAGAATAGATAAACTAACAAAAGAGATTTTAGAGTAAAGTCCGCCATTTGCAAAAAGACCAATAAACAAACCCGAAGGTGCACTTAAAAAAAGAACTACAAAAACATAAAATTTTCCAATGTTTCTATGTGCTGCAGGAAATTTTTTTAAAAGGACGGAACTCAACTGAAAAAATCCGGCAAGCAAAACAAAAATAGCCGAAAAAACATGTATATAAAATATGGGATAATAAAAAGAAATCTGACTAATCTCCGTTTGTTTTATCTGAAGAAATGCGACATCACTTTTTAGCGGAATATATTGTCCCGTTATTTTAATCATTAAGATGAAAAAATAACTAAAGCAAATGATCCAGATAAATTGTAGAGAAAGCCAAAGATTTTTTTTCAATTTTTGAGTGAGCGCGTTTAAGTTGTTCAAATGAGTTGTCCTGAAAAAGGT
>NZ_MTQF01000016.1 GCF_001975985.1 [Flexibacter] sp. ATCC 35103
TTGTTGCGGGTGCAAAAGTAGCCCCTTTATTTACATTTACAAGCTTTTTTGTTGCATAATTTCAATGTTTTTCAAAACTTTCCCTTAACATACTGATAACACCAAACTTACAACATGATCTTTTTTAGGCTTTATAAGGGCTTTCCTAACACAAAGGACATTTTCGCGATAACCTGTTTGCAAAAACTCCCTCTTTTAGAGATTTTATACCATTGAATTCGATTTATTAAGGATCATACAATAGTAACAACATAATAAATCCTTTACTGGTAATCTCTCATTGCGCAGAATTTTTGTAAAAACCGCTCCCTTAGCCCCGATAGAAGTGGAAATCCTTTTGCTTTTTCCTTTAAAAAGCAAAAGATTGAAACGGATAGCGGGAAAGAGCTTCTAAAGAAAATTCCAAATCTAAAATTCCAAAGGCTTCGACTTCGCTCAGCCGGATATAGTTGTTCTTATATAATATTAGGTATCAAAAAACAAACCCGACAGGTTTTGAAAACCTGTCGGGTTATGGGAATGAAATCTTACCTTATTATATAGGATAGAGAAATTATAAAAAAAGCGGCTATAAGTAGCCGCTTTAAATTGTAAAAACAATAAGTTTTATTTAATAATAAGTTTTTGAACTGATGTGTTACCATCTTGTTCTACCTTTATTATATAAACTCCAGTTGAAAGAGCAGAAACATTTAACTCATTCTTTTCTATTTGAACTGAAAGAAGTTTTTTTCCTGACATATCAGATACTAAAATGTTTTTAGCACTATTTGATGCTGTCTCTATATGTACTTTTCCGTCTACAACAGGATTTGGATATAAAACAAAACCTTTTATTGTATTAGTAGGCAATCCCAAGCTACAAACAGTACTTGATACATTTACGGTACGAGTAGCTGTTGATTCATTTTGCAATGCATCTTTTACCGTATAAGTCAAGATATACTGACCTGTTGTATTTACATCAACAGTACCTGAAACCACAACTGCAGAAGTTAAATCTGTATTTAAATTATCTGTCGCAGTATAACCTGCCTCTGTGTAAACACATCCTTTGTCTATAGAAACAACTGCATCTCCTAACAGCGTTAATGTAGGCTTAGCAACTTCTATTGTCACTGTCCAATATTCAATAGTTCCGTTTTGAGCCGTTACGTTATAAACAACCGGTGCAGTATAGTTTAATGTTGTTACTCCGCTATTTTGAATATAAGTACCAATACGCAACGTTGCAAAATCTGAAATTTGAACATTAGGAACCAGCGTGCTAAGATTAGCATTATTATTAACCAAAACTTTTACTGTTTTTAATGTTGGATCAATAACACTTGTTCCTACCTGATTAGCTACTGAGTAATTAATAATACTTGCCTGAACATTTTTAGCATTAATCGTAACAGTATAATTCGTTTGAGAAAGTTTATTTTCTGAAATTACTGTCACCAAAAAGCTATTAGTATAATTTGAAGCAATTGCTTTTGAATTCAATTGTTTTACTCCGTCAATATAAAGTTCAGCTCCCGGAGAAACGGCGAAATCTGCTACTAAGTTTGTTACATCATAACCAAATGGTACTGTTTTAGTAGCATTATTTCCAACAATATCAGTATTGATTTCTTGTGGTAATCCAGGGTTTGAAACTGTTTTAAAATCATAAGAAAGTAATTTGCTTTCATTGCTTAGACCTGTAATCACTTTTACTGTGTAAGTTTCAGTAATTCCGGTATTAAAACCAACACCTTCAACTGTTACAGTAACAGGATTTGTATAGTCGTTTGCAGTTACTCCGCTAATTTGAGTAGTACCGTTTATTTTTGCAATACTCTTCATTCCTAATGAATAATTAGCAATTGCTGAAGTTATATCAGCACCATCATTTAATAAAACTGAAAATGTTTTAGTTGGCACATCGTAAGAAGATGAAAGCTGGTTTACAAAATCTAATTTTTGCAACAGAACTGGTACGTTCCAGAATTTTCCTTCTCCGATTCCGTTAGTATCTGCATTTGTTACTACAGCGGTATTATCACTTATTGTACTATCAAAGACAAATTGTTTGTCTCCTTCTGTAAAAGAGTAATATGCTAATAATCCAGGTTCGTTTCCAATATATTTTGTCATTGAATTAGCGGCAATTGTTGCCTGACTACGAACTCCTGCCCAAATACGAACTTCGTCAATATTTCCGTTTAAACCACGAGCTAAACCTGCATTATTTCCTATGTAAGCTGCTGCAGCTGCATTAGAAGAAGCCGCACCGGCAGTACCTGTACTTGTAAAAGGAACTGAAACTCCATCTATATAAACCGTATAGACATTAGCTGCACTTACTGTAAAAGCAATATGATGCCAAGTATTTTGTTTTATAGAATTTAATCCTGTATTTATTACATATGATCCGGCCGCAGTTGTAATAGAAACAACTAAACTGTTCTCTTTGTATATTGATAAACTACTATTATTATGTATAAATGCCAATACTGTACTTTTATCTAAAAGTCTACCAAAAACTGATGGTGCTTTTTGATTCACCCAAGTTTCAAATGTATAGTTATTGGTAAGGTTTAAAGCCGGAGTAACATCTGTTTTAATGAAATCATTTACTCCATCAAAAGTTCCGGTAACATTTGTAGCATAATTTGCAGCATGCGAAAGCGTTACTGATTTTGCATCATTTGTAGGATCTGTATCTGCCGGTAATTGTGTGTAAACATCAATTGTATAATCACCTGGAGCACCTAAATTAGCTTTTGTAGTAAATGTAAAATTAGCAGTTGCAGCCGGAGCTATTGTAGCTGTAAAATTCTGAACTACTTCTGTACCTCCATTAATTTTGTATGCAACTGGGAAATTCGAAATTGGTGAATTTGAAAAATTACGAATCAAAGCAGTAACTGATACTGGTGCATTACCTGGTTTAATAGGCGCAACTATTCTTTCTACGCTTGCATCTGCAGCTGTAAAAGGTAATACATTGATAGTGTATTCTTCTACTTCGAAATCACTTCTTGAACTGGTTAATCCGTCAAAAGTTGGTCCAAGATTAACGTTATAGTATTCTGATGGTGAGCGGAACATGTGTACGACTCTCATCAATTTTTCACCAGAAGTTGTACCTGCAGGAATTGTTAAACCTCCTACTAATGTAAAATTGTTTCTGAAATAATGTGTGCTTGTAGTTGATGGAATAGCCGGTGATGCAGAAGTTGGTGTAGTATTTACCCAAAATGTTCCTGCATAAAATTCATCTGTTAAATTACCATCTCCATTTAAATCAATTACGATCATTGTAAACACTCCTACTGCAGACGCTGACTGATCTCTTGTAATTGGAGTTTCTGGTTTAGTGATTGTAATTTCTGGTTGATAAGTAAAACCAGCATACACCGGAATTTTTACATTTTTAAAATCAGAATATGCTGTAGTCCCTGAATTATTTACGACATCATTCCATTTTAATCTTGAAATTGCATAACCGTTTGTATTAGTATGAACCGGTAATTCATTTTTATTATATACTATTTTTTCAATTGCATCATTAGCAGCATTATCATCTGCTATGTCAACTCCACTTTTGATTGTGTAAGTAGCGTCAACAATAGATAAATCTGCTTTGGTTGTAAAAGTAAAACTTGTAGTTGCATAAGCTGCGATTGTAGGAACAACATCAGTAACTTTTGCCCCTCCATTTACCTGATAAAAAACAGGATAGTTGGTTAAAACATTTGGCCCTAAATTACTAACTCTTATTGTAATGTCATGTGCATTACTTTTTTTACCTAAAACCTCAGGCGTTACAATAGAAGCAATTCCTGCATCATTTACCACTGGTTTTGCAACACAAGTTATATCTGCAATCCATCCTCTTGCGTTTTCTATTTGATCTGAAGTGAATCTAAAAGTTAATTCTCCTCCAACAGCTGTAGAAGTTAATGATGGTGGTAAATTACTTGCTGTATAAGTACCTAATAATGTAGACGCTGTCGTAGGCCCATTATAGATATATAAGAAATCATAATCTGGTTCCAGATCAAAGTCAGTAAAGTTAACATTGATACTGCTTCCTGCAGTCGCTGGTTTAAAAGTTATGGTTTGAGTAAGCTGATCCGGATAATTTGCATAACGAGTTCCAGCATCCGTAAATACCGCTGAACAAGTAGTTACAGTTGCAGTTGATCCCATTAAAATATCAGTTCCTACATTAGTAACTATTTTTTCAATTGTATTATTATCTACAACAGCATCTCCAGTGTAATTTACATTAGCAGTTACCGTATAAACACCCGGAGCTGAAAAATCTGCTTTTTGAGCGAAATCATAAGATACTTCACTAAGTGGATTTAAAGGTCCCGGAATAGTTTCAACTACTTCTGCCCCGCCATTAATTTTATAAGAAACCGGTATATTGCTTACTGCAACCGGAGAATGGTTGTACACTTTTATTTTTACAGTTTCTGCAGCTGTAAGTCCTGTATTAGGAGTAAGTGAAGATAATGCAAGATCTGTTGCTGTAGCTTCAAAAAGTGAAACGTTATCAATAAATACTGAATTATAAACATTCTCACTACTCACCACAACTACATCATTATCAATAACTGATTGAAAAGCAATACTAAATGTAGTTCCTGCATAAGCTGATAAGTCATATACTAATTCAGTATTACCTGCTAATGCTGTTCCTCCATATACACCTACATTTTCGTAACTATTTATAGGAGTTCCATTTACTACAACTCTAAAAAAGTTTTTATTTGCTGGTCCAACATTATTCCAAATTAAATTAAATTTAAGACGAAGTGCTTTCCCTGCCAAACTTGTAGCATCTATATCACAGAAAGATACTTTTTGAATAAAATTTGGATTATTAGTAAAAGCATTTGCTGTTGTACTTGCTACCCAAGGAGCTGATGGTGCTTCGCCAGATCCTGACATTTTTGCCCCGTCTAAGAAATCAGGATCAATATATTCATATTTTATTGTTCCTGTTACACCTTCAGTAAATACATAATTACTTGCTTTTCTATTGTTGAAATTTTCTAAAAATGGTAAACTCAAAGCGTTAAGAACCGGTTGAGAAACTGGCTCTACATTTACAGCTCTAACTCTTTCAGAAACAATTCCGGTTGCAATATCAACAGTTCTTACTGAAAACCAGTTGTCATCTCCTGCTGTAATATTTGCAAAAGTATAAGTAGGGTCTGTAACTGTTGCTACAACATCAAACTTATATCCATTCATCTTTAAAACTTCATATTTGGCACCTGCAATTGGATCCCAATCCATTTTATAAGATGATGTACCACATACAGCTGGCGCAATAACCAAATTTTTAGGTTCTGTAATAATATTAAAAACAGCTGTTGAAGCATCTACTTTTGTACCAGCACTCACTCTTACTTTAGCATTCGCAACGATTCCTGCAGGTACTTTCCAAGCAAAATTTCTAGCTGCAGATGGAATATCTTTTGCAATTATCTGATAAGTAACACCTCCGTCAACTGAATATTCTAAGGTAAAGTTTTTAGCTTCACCTTCGTAATCCCAACGAATATACTCTGTAGTTTCTGTATTAAACTTTTCTCCTCCTATCGGATACGTCAAAATTAATTCTGGAGCTACATAATCGTATACTACAGAAAATTCCTGAGTCGCCAATGGAACTCTTGATCCTGAAACAACAATTTTATACGTTCCCGGTGCAGGATTGTCTAAAGTTACCTGTTCGATATTATTCATATTATCTACTCCACGAACAGCATTTGCGTTTGGTGCAGTTGGGTTTAAAACCCATGGCAAAGTAGTTACACCATCTTTTATAATTTTAATATCTAAGTCATTTACCTGAACTGCAGTCGCTCCCGGTGTACCTTGCAAATCTGAATAGGCAAGCATCACTTTTAAAGCCACTAATCCTGCAGGAACTACAATATCTTTCTCATAAGTTGCTCCATTAGCAACCGTTGCTGTATAAAACATTTTATTATCTAAAGCTTTAACGGCTCTTAAACCGTTTAAGTTACCAAATCCATATTTATAATCAGGACCAGGATTACCGGCATCTTTTGCAGTATTTGTCACTAAAGCTTTCATTAATGAAGCCAGTGGTTTTGTACCATAAATGTTTTTATATCTTTCATAAAGTAAAGCTACAGTTCCTGTTGTTCCAGGTGTTGCCATAGATGTTCCGCTCATTACCTGATACGAATTACTATAATCTAATGAATACACATCTGTACCAACTGCAGCAATCTGAGGCACTAAACGTCCGTCAATTGTTGGTCCAAAACTACTATAACTACTGATCAAATCATCAGGGTTATTTGCAGCAACATGCAATGCATTTTTTGAATTTTTTGTCGATGTATTAAAACCTCCGGGATATGCTGTTTGTGCATTTCCATTAGAATATATCGTTAAAAGATAAGGAAACACAGTTGTAACATTATCATCACCACGATCACCAGAATTATATCTTCCTGTATTATATCCTGAAGTTAAGTTTACACCATAAGAATTTGATGTTAACTCGATCCCATCCTGGTTAGCTGCAATAATTCTTTCTTGCTGAACAGTTAAGCCATTTGACTGCACATTAAAATTCCAACCATACATTTGAACTTCCGGTGCCATTCCTCTGGCTTTTGGATCTAATAAACCAGCTCCTCCAATAGTTCCTGAAACGTGATCTCCATGTGAAGAATTGGATTCATACTCTCTATTAATTACTCTTCCTGTGTGATCTTTATGTTGTTCAAGATTACCATCCCAAATACCAACTTTTACCCCTTTTCCAGTTAATCCATAACCTAAACCAGGAATTGCAGATCCTAAAACATTTGCTTTATGTGAACTTACACCTGGTTTGTTATCGCTTTCAACCGGCGCAGGAACTAATTCTATGTTTTGTACCCAATTAAATTTTGCAATTTCTTGCAATTTTTCTTTTGTAGCTTCTATATAAACTTCATTAAAAGAAGTTTCATTTTTACTGCCTTTGATAAACAAAGAAGCTAAATCCTGTTCGATAATTTTAGCATCAACACCTTTAAAATAGCTGACAACAACTTTTATTCCGTTAGTACCTCCTGAGGCATAATCCGGAATCGCATTATCAACAATTATAGGATCTAATTTATATTTTGGATCTACAGTAATTGCTGCTCTGATATTATCAGAAACGGTGCTTTTACTATAAAACTCAGGAGCAATTGCAGCATAATAAGCATTACTGGATAAATAACTCAGTAAAGTTACTCCCTGCGACTTCAACTTTTCCTGCTCTTCTACAGAAGGGATTTTTGTAAACTGCAACAAAGTATACTCGGTTTTAGTATTTTGTTTGCTTGTAGCTTTTTTGTCTTTAAACTGTTTACTAAAATTTGCCGTGGTTTCGATTTTATTTCCATTTAAGGAAATTGTAAAATCGGTGGGTCCCTTTTGCGACCACATGGTGATGGTCAATAGCAACATAAATAGACTAAGTAATTTTATTCTCATAATGTAATATATTTTGGTTAACAAATGGTTGCGAAGAGTAAACCTACAAATTGAAACCTTTAAAAACAAATAATATATACATGAAATTTGTTAAAAAAAGAACACAATTATACCTTAAGCCACAAATATCTAACAAAAACACAGCATTAGTCGACCATTCCGATAGAAATAAAAATTACCATAAAGTAAGTAAATTCTCTTTTTTTGAAAATTTACTGTAATCCAAAAATTATATTAATAAAAAAAGACTTACAAGTAATTTCTGTAAGTCTTCGAATGTAAATTTAATGTAAATATTATTTTGGCTCTTTAACCTGTTTGGCTTTTATTTGCCAATGATTCATCAGATCATCATAATTTACAGGATTAGCTGGTTTCTGATTCACTAATCTGCCAGACTCAAATGCCCTGAGAAGAATAGTTTCTATCAAATAATCCTCATTTGATTCATATGGTTTATATTCTGTTTTTAAACTAATATCAAATAAGTTGGCGGTAGTATTAGAAACAAAAGCTTTAAAACCACTTTTCAGGGTTTTAATCAATTCATAAGTCGTAATTCCGGTTTGTCGATGAACTAATTTTACCAGAATTTGCCCTTGTTTACGGGAAAGTTTTTTAAGTCTTTCTTCGAATTCGTTATTAAGATAATCTTCTACTATCTTAAAATACTTTTTCTTTTCGCGATTGGTTTTCAAACGTGCCATTCCCTGATTCAAAGCTGTTAAACGATCTGCAGCTAACTTAGCATAAGGATATACTTTGTAAACTCTGTTTTGAAGAATCAAAAATTGTTTTTGTGCTTCAGGATCAAGCTTTTCTTTCGAAATAATAATTTCAGGCAATTCGATTGTATCGTTCAGGATAGAATCCTGTTCCGTCAATATATACCCCATTTGTTGATTTTCTTTGGGTGTAACCTGAGCTTGACTTGTAAACGAAATCAATATTAAGAATAAAATGCAGTAGGTAAATTTCATTGAATCATAATTTAAGTGTAAAATTATATATTTATATACAACTCTAATACCAAATTTATAAATTAGCTAAAAAATATTTTATGAGCACAGAATCTATCTTAAAAGATACCTCGATTGCTTTCCTGGAAAGCTACCTAAATAACGCCTCTCCTACCGGATATGAAAGTGAAGGACAAAAATTATGGATGAATTATTTAAAACCTTATGTAGATACTTTTATAACAGATACTTATGGAACGGCTGTAGGAGTTATTAATCCTGACGCCCCTTTTAAAGTAGTTATTGAAGGCCATGCAGATGAAATTTCATGGTATGTAAATTATATTACTGAAGATGGTTTATTATATGTAATACGAAATGGTGGCTCAGATCACCAGATTGCACCATCAAAAAGAGTTCATATTCACACGAAAAAAGGAATTGTAAAAGGTGTTTTTGGCTGGCCGGCAATTCATACCCGTTTGCGTGATAAAGAAGAATCTCCAAAAATCAGCAATATTTTTATTGATTTAGGTTGTGAAACTAAAGAGCAGGTTGAGGCAATGGGCGTTCATGTAGGCTGTGTAATTACTTATCCGGATGAATTTATGATTTTGAACGAAAATAAATTCGTTTGTCGTGCCATTGATAACAGAATGGGTGGTTTTATGATTGCTGAAGTGGCACGTTTACTTCATGAAAATAAAAAAACACTTCCGTTTGGTTTATATATCGTAAACTCGGTTCAGGAAGAAATAGGTCTTCGCGGTGCAGAAATGATCGCTCAGACTATTAAACCCAATGTTGCTATTGTTACAGATGTTTGCCACGATACAACAACCCCTATGATTGACAAAAAAGTAGAAGGTGATCTTAAAATGGGTAAAGGACCTGTTATTGCTTATGCTCCGGCGGTACAAAATAAATTACGTGATTTAATTGTTGATATTGCAGTCGAGAATAAAATTCCTTTTCAGCGTCATGCTACTTCTCGTGCAACAGGTACAGATACTGATGCTTTTGCTTATAGCAATGGCGGAGTTGCATCTGCATTAATTTCGTTGCCTTTGCGTTATATGCACACGACTGTAGAAATGGTTCACAGAGACGATGTCGAAAATGTGATCCAATTGATTTATCAATCTTTATTGAAAATTGAAAACAATGAAACTTTTTCTTATTTTAAATAAGAGAAGATCTAAAAAAACGCAAATTCGGTTGTTTTTATAAATAACCGAATTTGTAAATAAACAATAAAATGAAAATACTATTACTCGAAGACGATTTTACTTTATCTAAAGAAATCTCAGCATTCTTTACTTCAAAAGGATTCGAGTGTTTTGCTTATTATGATGGCTCTTTATTACTAAAAAAATATTTTCCTTACGATTATGATTTAATCGTTCTGGATATTAATGTTCCCGGAATTAACGGAATTGATGTTTGCAAAGGGATTCGTGAACTTGATAAAAAAACACCAATAATTATGCTAACCGCCTTTAGCGAAATCGAAGATAAACTCGCTTCTTTTGATAATGGTGCCGATGATTATTTAGTAAAACCTTTTCATTTTGAAGAATTATACGCCCGAATATCATCACTTTTACGACGAAAAGATATTCCGCAGCAAGTAGAGAAAAAGATTCTTATAAATGATTTGGAAATTCTGGAAGATGATATGAAAGTTTTTCGATCAGGTGAAGAAATAAAACTCACTCCAAAGGAATTTAAGTTAATTTTGATCTTGGCTCATGCCAAAGGAAAAGTTTTATCGAAACAATTTATAGCCGAAAAACTTTGGGACTATCATATCGAAACCAATCAAAATACTATTGAGGTTTACATTAACTTTTTAAGAAAAAAAATAGATAAAGATCACGAGACAAAACTTATTCGAACCAAAGTTGGTTATGGATATTACTTGAGCGACGAAGAATGACATTAAAAAACCGAATATCACTTTTAGTAAGTTTATTATTTACAATCCTCTTTGGATTGGCTTCTACATTGATATTTGTTTTATATTCTAACTTTAGAAAAGACGAATTTCGAGACCGTCTTGAAATCAAAGCCCTCTCAAACATTAAACTTTTAGTCAATGTAAAAGAAGTCGACAATCAGCTTTTAAAGATGATTGATCAAAACTCCATCAATAAGTTATATGATGAAAAAACATTGGTTTTTGATTCTAATTACAAACTTATTTACAGCAGCATTGACGATGCTAAAATTAAATGGTCGATTGATGATCTAAAGTATTTAAAAAAGAACAAAACCTTTTTCAAAAAACAAGGAAACTATGAAGTCTACGGTGTTTTTTATGATACCAAAGACAGAGATTTTTATGCATTAATATCAGCGACGGATAATTTTGGGCAAAGAAGATTGCTGTTTTTAAGATATACCTTAGTGGTTTCTTATATTCTTTTTACCTGCATTTGCTGGGTTGTTACGTCGATTACGGTAAAAAAATTGATGAGTCCGCTTAATACATTTCATCAAAAAATAAAAAACATAAACGAAAACAATCTGGATACTCGTGTCGAATCAAAAAGTAATAAAGACGAGATTGATTTGATTGCCAATGAGTTCAATTTTATGATGGACAGAATTGAGATTTCCTATCAAAAACAAAAAGAATTTACCGCACATGCTTCTCATGAGCTTAGGACTCCGTTATCCAGAATCACTTCTCAAATCGAAAATGTAATTGCCGACAGCAAAACAAGTGATGACAGGAAAAGTTTTCTAAAAAACATTTTATCAGATGTAAATCAACTAACTGAATTAATCAATTCACTGTTGATTCTATCTAAAATAGACAATAAAATGCACGAAAATAATGAAGTTCACCGCTTGGATGAAATCTTATTTTCGGCAATTGAAAATTTGAATAAAAGTTATCCTGAGTTTGTAATTTTATTTGAAATAGAAGAAAATGATAACCTCGATACTGCTTTAGAAATAAAAGGAAATAAAAATTTACTGGAGATTGCTATTAGCAATGTTCTTAAAAATGCCTGTGTTTACTCAGACAATAAACAGGCAAAAGTAATTATTAGTTCAAAAGAAAATAATAATCTGATTATTGCCATTTCAAACACCGGAGCAACATTAAATAATGAGGAACAAAAAATTCTTTTTCAACCTTTTATGCGTGGTCAAAATTCTAAAGGAACATCTGGTTTTGGTCTTGGTTTACGTATCGTTCAGCGTATTTTGACTCTTCATAAAGCTACTATAACTTACAGTGTTCCAAATATTAACACGAATTTATTTCAATTATTTTTTCATTCGTAACTAATTTTAAGGTATTTTTAAGGTAGATTTTAAGCACTCTTAAAGTCTGGTGATAGCATATTTGTATAATTAAAAATAATACAATGAGAAAACTCTGTGCATTCCTACTTGTACTTTTCGGTCCTGTAGTATTGGCTCAAAAAACAGTTACGCTTCAAGACTGTGAAAGCCAATTTCTTAAAAACAACCTCTTTTTACTCGCATCACAATATAATATTGATGCATCGAAAGCACTGACTATTCAAGCCAGAATTTGGGATAATCCAACAATAACTGCAGAATTAAATGCTTACAATCCAGAAAGAAACCAGTATTTTGATATTGGCAAAGAAGGTCAAAAAGCATTTGGAATTGAACAGTTAATTTATTTAGGCGGAAAAAAACGCAATGAAATAAAGTTAGCTCAAGCCAATGAAAAACTGGCCGAATTGCAATTTAATGATTTGCTGAGAACCTTAAAACTACAACTAAGGAAAAGTTTTTTCACCGTTTATTACAACACAAAAAGCCTGGAAACTACAGATAAGCAACTTGTTCATATCGAGGACTTAATTAACTCTTACTCTATTCAGGCACAAAAAGGAAATATTCCTTTAAGAGATGTTGTGCGTTTGCAATCGTTATTTCTAAACTTCAAAAACGAACGTATGGAAGTTGTAAATGATAATATCGAAGAGCAGGCAAATTTGAAATTACTCTTAAATACAACTGAAAATGTAGTTCCGGAAGTTTCTAAGGAAGAATTCAATAAATACATTCAGACAATTCCGTTTGATCTTAAAGCTTTTCAGGATGATGCCATTGCGAATCGCCCTGATTATCTGATGAAACAAAAAGATATTGAAGCCAATGAATTGAATATAAAATGGCAAAAATCACTTTCTATTCCTGATATAACAGTTGGAGCAAATTATGATCAGCGAAGCGGAGCATTTAATAAAGAAGCAAATTTGACATTAGGAATTCCGTTACCGCTTTGGAATAAAAACAAAGGAAATATCAAGTATGCACAAACAATTTTAGAACAATCGAAAGTTGAGAAACAAAATTTTGATCTGCAACTGCAAACCGAAATCACATCGGCATGGAACAAATGGGATGAATCCCGAAAAAACTATGTCGTTATAAAACCTACTGTTAATTCTGACTTTGAAGCAGTTTACAACGGCATCCTGACTAATTTTCAAAAACGAAATATCAGTTTATTAGAATTTACGGATTTTATGGAAAGTTACAATCAGGCTTCTATTCAGGTAAACGAATTAAAGAAAAAAGTAGTGCTTTCAGGCGAAGAATTAAATAGTACCATCAACAAAGACTTATTCTAAAACGAAACAAAATGAAATATAAACTAATTATAGGAATTGCTCTTGTGAGTTTATCAATAGCAAGCTGCAAAAAAGAAGTTGAAAATCCAGACACAAATACATCTTTTGCTTTAAGCGATTCGATGCTAAAATCAACTACAACAGCCGAAGCCAAAACACAACCCGTAAAAAACGTATTGAGTTTTTACGGAAAAATAACTGCTGACAATAATAAAATGATTGACGTTTATCCGCTTGTTGGCGGAAATGTAATTAAAGTAAATGTCGAACTTGGTGATTATGTGCGCAAAGGTCAAGTTCTCGCTACCATAAAAAGTACTGATATTGCCGATTTTGAAAAGCAATCAATCGATGCTAAAAATGATTTGTTAGTAGCAAAAAACCACATGAAAGTTGCTCAGGAATTATTTGACGGAAAATTAAATTCTGAAAGTGATGTCCTTCAGGCAAAATCAGAGGTCAATAAAGCTCAGTCTCAATTAAGCAAGATTCAGGAAACCTATAAAATTTATAATATCAAAGCCGGTTCTATTTATGAAGTAACCGCTCCTATTAGTGGTTTTATCATTCAAAAAAGCATCAATCAGGATATGCTTTTAAGAAATGACCGTTCAGAAAACATCTTTGATATTGCAGAGATCAGCGAAGTATGGGCACTGGCAAACATTAATGAAATAGATATTAATAAAGTAAAATTAGGTATAGATGCTGATGTAACTACTTTAAGTTATCCAGATAAAGTCTTTAAAGGAAAAGTAGATAAAATATTCAACGTTATAGATCCTGAAACCAAAGCGATGCAAGCGCGTATAAAATTACATAATCCGGATTATATGCTAAAACCTGATATGAATGCCAATATAAAACTATCCTACAGCGAAGGAGAGTCTATGATAGCCGTACCAAGTAAAGCAATAGTTTTTGATAAAAGTAAAAATTTTGTAATGGTATTTAAAGACCGTAACAATATAGAAACCAGACAAGTCGAAGTTTACAGAGTAGTTGGGGATATCACTTATATCTCAAGCGGTATAAAAGAAAATGAAAAAGTTATTACCAACAACCAGTTATTTATTTATCGCGCTTTAAACGAATAAGACATGAACAAATTCATTAGAAATATTATTGCTTTTTCGCTTAAGAATAAAGCATTTACCTTTTTTTGGGTAGGATTATTGGCAGTTGCCGGGTTTATTTCTTTCAAAAATATGCCTATTGATGCGTTTCCTGATGTAACAAATACTCAGATTATCATTATTACACAATGGAACGGAAAGAGTGCCGAAGAAGTCGAACGTTTTGTGACGTCGCCAATCGAAATCTCTATGAACTCTGTCCAGAAAAAGACCAGCGTTCGCAGTATTACCATGTTTGGATTATCAGTAATCAAAATTATTTTTGATGATGGCGTCGATGATACTTTTGCACGTTTACAGGTAAACAACTTATTAAAGAATGTTTCACTTCCGGATGATGTCGAGCCAGACGTTCAGCCACCTTATGGTCCTACTGGTGAAATTTTTAGATATATCGTAAAAAGCGACAGCAGAGATAGTAGAGAATTATTAACGTATCAAAATTGGGTAATAGACAAACAACTTCGTTCAGTTCCGGGAGTTGCTGACTTAAATGTTTTTGGCGGACAAACTAAAACTTATGAAGTTGGAGTTGATCCAATAAAATTAGCCAAGTATAATATTACACCGCTTCAGGTCTACAATGCTGTAAACGGAGGAAATTTGAATGTTGGCGGTGATATTATCGAAAAAAATGGCCAGGCTTTTGTAGTCCGTGGCGTTGGACTCTTAAAATCTATTCAGGACATTGAAAATATTATTGTTGATGATGCAAACGGAAATCCAATTTTGGTTAAAAATCTGGCTTCAGTTTACGAAAGTTCCATGCCCAGAGTTGGTCAAACCGGTTTAGGAAATAATGATGATGCTGTCGAAGGGATTGTTGTAATGCGTAAAGGAGAAAATCCTCAGGAAACTTTAGCTTTAATCAAAGCAAAAATAAAGGATCTTAATGAAAATGTACTTCCAAAAGATATTAAAATTGAAACTTTTTACGATCGTGATAATTTGATGAATTTCACGACCGAAACAGTAATGCATAATTTATTTGAAGGAATTATTCTGGTTACTTGTGTCGTATTTCTTTTCATGGCTGACTGGAGGACTACTTTTACCGTTTCTATAGTTATTCCGTTATCCCTATTATTCGCATTCTTATGTTTGAAAATGATGGGAATGAGCGCTAACTTATTAAGTTTAGGAGCAGTCGATTTTGGAATCATCATTGACGGTGCTGTCGTAATGGTCGAAGGATTGTTTGTGGTTTTAGATCACAGGGCGCATCAATTAGGAATGACAGCTTATAATAAAATTGCAAAAGGAAGTTTGATTAAGAAAACAGGAGCTGAAATGGGTAAAGCAATCTTCTTTTCTAAACTAATCATTATTACGGCATTGTTACCTATATTTTCTTTCCAGAAAGTCGAGGGTAAAATGTTCTCTCCCCTAGCCTACACTTTAGGTTTTGCCTTAATGGGAGCCTTACTTTTTACTTTGACACTGGTTCCGGTTTTGTCGCATATCCTTTTGAATAAAAATGTAAAAGAAAAAAACAATCCTTTTGTAAATTTCTGGGATCGAATTGTAGGTAAAAGTTTTGCGTGGACTTTTAAGCATAAAGTACAAACACTTATTGGTTCAATATCACTTTTGGTAGCTGTTTTCTTTTCTGCTACATTTTTAGGAACAGAGTTTTTGCCACAATTAAATGAAGGCGCTTTATGGGTAACGGCAGAATTGCCTATGAGCAGTTCATTACCTGAAAGTGTAAAAACGGCGGCTATGATTCGAAAAGACCTGGAAAGTTTTCCCGAAGTTAAAAATGTTTTATCTCAAACCGGAAGAAGTAATGACGGAACAGATCCTAACGGTTTTGGTTTTATACAACTTCAGGTAGATTTAAAACCAAAATCTGAATGGAAAAGAAAAATCACTATGGATGATTTGATCAACCAAATGGATCAAAAACTAAAAGTTCATCAAGGTATAACCTATAACTATTCGCAGCCCGTAATTGATAACGTAGCAGAATCTGTTGCTGGTTTTAAAGCATCAAACGCTGTAAAAATTTACGGAGATGATCTGGACAAATTAGATGAATTATCTAATGAAGTTTTAGCCCAAATAAAAAATATCCCTGGAATAAAAGATGCCGGAATTCTTAGAAATGTTGGACAGCCGGAAATAAGTGTTGTACTTGACCGCGATAAAATGGCCGCTTACGGAGTCACATTAAGTGATGCGCAAGCAGTTTTAGAACTGGCGTTTGGAGGAAAAACGGCAACTCAAAAATACGAAGATGATAAAAAATTCGATGTCAGAGTTCGTTTTTCACAAGAATACCGTAAAGACGAAAATGATATAGCAGAACTTAAAGTCCCAACAATAAGCGGTATCAAAATCCCATTGAAAGAAATTAGTGATTTAAAAACAATTACTGGTCCCGCTTTTATTTACAGAGATAATACCAAACGTTTTATTGGTGTAAAATTTTCTGTTCGTGACCGTGATTTAGGAAGTACAATTGCAGAAGCACAAGCAAAAGTTGCTAAAATGAAACTTCCAACAGGATATACTGTAGGATGGACAGGTGAATTTGAGAATCAGGTTCGTGCCAGTGCACGTTTAGCTCAGGTTGTTCCTATAAGTCTAATTGGGATATTTGTGCTGCTGTTTATCTTATTTGGAAATATCAAGGATTCTCTGCTTGTTTTAGCCAATGTGCCTTTTGCCATTATTGGGGGAATTATTGCTTTGCATCTTACCAGAATGAACTTTGGAATCTCTGCAGGTGTTGGTTTTATTGCATTATTGGGAATTTGTATACAAAACGGAGTTATCCTGATATCTGAATTTCATCATAATCTAAAAGCAAAATTCACACTCGAAGAATCCATATTTAGAGGAGTAAAAGCCAGAACAAGAGCTGTAGTCATGACGGCACTTATGGCATCAATAGGTTTAATGCCTGCAGCAATCTCAACCGGAATTGGTTCAGAATCACAAAAACCTTTGGCCATTGTAATTATCGGAGGATTAATTACTGCAACAGTTTTAACACTTTTGGTTTTCCCAATTATCTTCTGGGTCTTTAATCGTAAAAAACATGTTCCTATCGAATAAAGGAATTAAAAATAAATTGATTGGTTAAATTAATTTGGTTTGGTTTAAAAAAGAAAAAGCACCACTAATAATGGTGCTTTTTTGATTTCGATATCTTTTAGTTTAATATCTTGCAGGTGATTTAGTATCTATACAAACAAGATTTATGAAATACATTTACTTTTTGATAACCCTTTTTACAATTTCTTTAATAGCATCAATTATAAATCCAAAAGAGGGATTTACCTGCTTTCTTGAAGTAATTCCGGCAGTAATAGGTTTTATCATTTTAGCATTTACCTTCAAAAAATTCAGATTTACCAATTTTACTTACACCCTCATTTTAATTCACTGTATTATTCTGTTTATTGGCGGTCATTATACCTATGCCGAAGTGCCACTTTTTGACTATATCAAAGAGGCATTTCATCAAAGCAGAAACAACTATGATAAAGTAGGACATTTTGCCCAGGGTTTAGTTCCGGCTATGATTATAAGAGAATTATTTATTCGTAAACAAGTAATCAGCAATCAAAGTTTTTTCAACTTTATTATTGTGAGTATTTGTTTGGCTATTAGTGCCGCTTACGAATTTATAGAATGGTTTGTATCAATTGCAACCGGTGATGGCGGCGACGCTTTTTTAGGAACTCAGGGATATGTTTGGGATACACAATCTGATATGCTTTTTGCAACCATTGGTGCAATTTCGGGCTTAATTCTATTTTCTAAAATTCAGGATAAGTGTATTCAAAAAATAGATTTTAATAAGACGATAAAATAGTATTGTTTTAAATTTTCAATAACTATATTTTTTGGAAACTATATAAAATGAAAACGACCTTCTGCTCAAGGAAGGTCGTTTTATATACTAACTCAAAAACTCGATTTAAACTATTATTTTAAATCTTTTAAAATGGCAATAGCTTCCGTTGCATTTGATAATTGTGCATATTTTAAAGCTGTAAAACCTTTTTCATTTCTAACAGACGGATTTGCTCCATTTGATAATAATATTCTCAAAATATCAACTTTATTATAACGTGCTGCTATCATTAAAGGTGTTAAATCTTCAGAGATTTCATTTACGTCTGCTCCGTATTCTATAAGTTTTTTTACAAACTCAAGATCTCCTTTACTAACTGCTACAGTTAGTGGAGTTGCAAAACTGCTTACGTTTTCGATTTGTGGCTGTACAAATGATTTTTGATTTGATGCCATAGCAACATTTGCGAATGCTACTAAAGCTACTCCTAAATAAATTACTGATTTTTTCATGGTGATTGATTTGATTGATTAATGATGATTTTTAAATTCTATGTAAATGTAATTCAATTTTTACTATTATGTATAACAAAGTACTATGTTTTAACTTATTCTTAACCTTTAAATAATAAAGATCCCTTTAACTTAAAATTTATGTTATCTCATTTAAGCTTCCATACAATAGACGCTATAAAATCAAAAATGTTACAGTAAAATGAAAATTTATAAAAAAAACTTTGAAATTTTTAAGATGTCATAAATTCAAACTTTAGTTTTTTTTAACTTTACTATCATCAACACTCTCTTAATTAGTGTTATTAAGTAACTATGAAAACAAAAAACAATTAATAAACCTAAAACCAAAAAAACCATGGGAATCATTAAAAAAATTCTGATTATCTTAATTCTAATTTTCGCCATCGTATTAATTGGGGCTTATTTTATGCCTAAAAACTATTTGGTAGAAAGAGAAATTACGATCAATAAACCTGTCGACAGTGTTTTTAATTATGTGAAGTATCTAAAAAATCAAAACGATTTTAGCGTTTGGGCGAATCTTGATCCCAAAATGAAATCTATTTATAAAGGTACTGACGGAACTGTTGGATCTATAGCTGCCTGGGAAAGTGACGTTAAAGAAGTAGGCGTTGGTGAACAGGAAATTACAAAAATTACAGAAAACAAACGTATTGATTTTGCACTGCGTTTCAAGAAACCAATGGAAGATACTGCTGTAGGTTTCATGTCTACAGAAGCTGTTGCGGGAAATCAGACAAAAGTAAAATGGGGAATTAACGGTGTTATTCCATATCCAATGAATATTATGCTGCCCATGATGAAAATGGATCAGATGATTGGAAATGATTTACAAAAAGGACTGGAGAATCTTAAGAATAAAATGGAAAATTAGTTTCCCTTTTGTTTAGTCACAGTGACAGTCACAGTCGCAGTCTCAGTGACCGTTTTTAGTAATCAGTTTTAAAAATAAAATGCCTTGCTGTACAGCAAGGCATTTTTATATAATAAATCCGTGTTATAAACCCGAAAATTAATCTCTGTTATTAAGATATTCTAATACATTATCATTAATACGCTGATCGATATTATCGATGTCAGCTTTTACGAATTTTTCACCTAATATATTCTCATATAATTCAATGTATCTTTCAGAAACAGATTCGATATATTCATCTGTCATATCCGGAATTTGTTGTCCGTCCTGACCCTGAAAACCATTTTCGATCAACCAGCGACGTACAAATTCTTTAGACAATTGTTTTTGCTCCTCTCCTTTATCCTGTCTATCCTGATATCCATCAGCGTAGAAATAACGAGAAGAATCCGGCGTATGAATTTCATCAATTAAAACAATAACACCTTCTTTAGTTTTACCGAATTCGTATTTTGTATCTACTAAAATCAAACCGCGTTCTGCAGCAATTTCAGTTCCTCTTTGAAATAAATCACGAGTAAATTTCTCTAATACAATATAATCTTCTTCAGTAACAATTCCTTTAGATAAAATATCTTCACGAGAAATATCTTCGTCATGAGAACCGTTATCTGCTTTTGTAGTTGGTGTAATAATTGGTTCAGGAAATTTGTCATTTTCTTTTAATCCTTCTGCCATTGTAACACCACAAATTTGTCTTTTTCCTGCAGCATATTCACGCGCAGCATGTCCTGAAACATAACCACGAATAACCATTTCTACTTTAAAAGGCTCGCATAAATGTCCTACAGCAACATTAGGATCCGGAGTTGCAATCAACCAGTTTGGTACAATATCTTCCGTTAGTTCCATGAACCTTGTGGCAATCTGGTTTAAGATTTGTCCTTTGTACGGAATACCTTTTGGTAAAACCACATCAAAAGCCGAAAGTCTGTCTGTTGCTACCATTACCAAAAGTTCGTCGTTTATGTTGTAAACTTCCCTAACTTTTCCGCGGTAAACCGATTTCTGATCTGGAAAATTAAAATTTGTAGTTGTGATTGTATTGCTCATTATTGTTCGTTGTGTTGTTTTTTATGAATGCAAATTTAAAACTAATTAAAAGAGCAAGCAAGTTTTTTAGTGGCAGTATTCAGTCACAGTCTCAGTAAAAGTTTTCTACTTTTCAGTCACAGTCTTTGTGTGAGCTTTGTCAAGTTAAAACCTTTAGAAAGCTTTATCAGTACTTTCAAAATACTCTGTCAACTGTTTAACTGAGACTGAAAACTGAGACTGAGACTGTGACTGTGACTGAATACTGAGACAGTAAACTTATTTTTTCAACAAAGTCGAATTAAACAAATTCAAAATTCTACTGTATTCATCAATCCATGAATAGGTTTCTTTAAATCCGTGTGATTCAACCGGGAAAGAAGCAAGAGTCCAATTTTTCTTTTGTAATTCTATAAAACGCTGCGATAAGCGAACAATGTCTTTATATTCTACATTATCATCTACCATTCCGTGTAACATTACAAGGTTTCCTTTTAGATTATCTGCATAATAAATAGGAGAACTTTTTTTGTATGCTTCAGGATCTGTTTCAGGGAAATTTAAAATATTTCCTGTATATCCGTGATTGTAATGTGCCCAATCTGTAACAGAGCGCAATGCCGCACCAGATGCAAACTCACCAGGAGCTGTTAACATTCCCATTAAAGTAATAAATCCACCGTATGAACCACCATAGATCCCTACTCTATTCGCGTCAATTCCGTATTTTTCTACTAAATATTTTTTCCCGTCTAAGTGATCAGATAAATCTTTTCCTCCCATAAAACGGTATATTCCAGTTCTAAAATCACGTCCGTAACCATCACTTCCTCTATAATCAATATCCAAAACAGTGTAACCTAAATCAGTCAACATATTATGAAACATATATTCTCTGTAATAATTACTCCAATAGTTGTGTGCATTTTGTAAATAACCGGCACCGTGAACAAAAATTACGGCAGCTTTATTTGCATTTTCTGCTTTTGGCGTATATAATCTTGCGTTTACAGGAGTTCCGTCTTGTGCTTTGAATGTAATTACTTCCGGTTCTCTCCATTTATAACTTTTAAAACTCTCAGAAACTGAAGAAGAGATTTGTTGTAAAGTAGCATTCTTTTTATTATCGGCAATATAAAAATCCCATGGAATATTTTTATATGAATAACGTACTAAAAGTGATTTTTCATCTGGCGAAACGACAACTTCATGCGCTCCGTCTTTTGTTAAAATTGGTTCTAAAACGCCACCTGTTGAAGCAAGTTTATAAAAATTTCTATTTCCCGGATGTGTTGTATTTGTCGTTAAGTAGAATGCTTTTTTATCTTTGGATAAAGTGACATCACGAACTTCCCAATTCCCGCTTGTTAATTGTTTTTTGTTACCTGATTTTAAATTATAGGTATATAAATGAGAATATCCCGTAGCTTCAGATTGAAAATAGATTGTTTCATTGTCTGCCAGAAAACCAAGCGTTCCTGAATCAAAAGAATACGACGGAATTCCCGGACCTGCAATCCACGCATCATCATGCTGATGTTCGATTTCTTTAAAAGTTCCGTTTTCAAGGTTTAAACTTACTAACCATCTTTCTTTATTATCCTGACTTCTGATTTCTACAATTCCCAAAGATCCATCTTCATTATACACAGGAGCCTGAGCTACGATCAACTTATCTTCTTTGGCTTTGCTTTTTAAATTATCATAATCTTCGTAGTATTTTGGTGCATCCTGAATGTGACTTAAAGTCGAAAAATTCACGAAGTAAACCGTATCTTTTGCAACAGAATAAATTCCGAATTTGGTCTTAACGAAATTAGCTGTAGAGACTTTAGTTTTTGTTTCAGGAGTCTGATTATAACCATCATCCGTTATAAAAACTTCCATTTTTTCTTTTTTAACCTCTGATTCTTCTACTAAACTAAAAGTGGCAAAATTTCCGTTTGGATTTGCTTTTAGATTGTAGAAATTATCTTTTCCATAAAAATATTCTTTAGCAAAATCAGATTTAACAGCTTTGCTTTTAGCAAGGTTCCACTGTTTTTTAGCTTCCTTATCTTTAATAAACTGAAACAATTCTTTTTGCTGCGTCTTCAAAAAAGAATCTTTTTCAGGAGTTTTTTCTTTTTTTACTCCTTTATTAAAGTTTGTTATTTGTAGAACTGTTCCTTCTTTAGCATTGTATTTAAAGATATTATCATTTTGCTCAAAGAATACTATTCCGGCATCTTTCCCTAATTCAAGATTGGAAATTGGAGTGCTTTGCTGCATGATTTTTTTAACCGATTTGGTAGTTATGCTATAAGAATACAAAGCACCTTTATCTGTGTAATAAACAATATCTGAATTTGCTTTTCTTTTAAAATCAAGTTTAGAAAAAGCTGCTTCTTTAGGTTCAACTAAAACAGGTTTTACTGCTCCTTTTTGCCATGCATATGTATTTGCGCCTAAATCATCTGTAGGATTCCATTCAAAATAAACCTTTTTACCATCCAGAGACCAGCGTCCGTTTGTAGGTTGATTGCCAATAAAAGATTCGCCTTTCATTATTTCTTCTAATTTCAATGTTTGGCTTTTGCCCGATATTGAAAAAATTAAAAAGGCAAGGATAAAAATGTTTTTTGTCATGGTATTAGTTTTTTGAGAAAACAAAAATACACTTTGAAAATTATTAAAAAAATGTTTTTATCAATTGCTTGCGAAATTCTTTGCATTATATGCATTCAACAAAAAAAATCCTTGAAGAAATATCTCCAAGGATCCTATTTTTATTAAAAGTCTAAAATTCTAATTCTAAACCATTAAAATTTATAGTTGCATCGTATCGTTTTTAATTAACTTGAAGCTAACTCTTTATTTAAAATTTTCGAGGCAATATATCTTGCTACGCCATCTTCGGCATTTGTTTTAATTACTTCTAAGTTTGGTAAAGTTTCTTTTAATAAAGCGGGTGCATTACCCATTATCAAACCTTTTCCTGATGCAGATAACATTTGAACATCGTTGAAACCATCTCCAAAAGAAACCGCTTCATCAAGAGTAAAACCTTCTCGTTCTAATACTTGCTCAATCGAAACTGCTTTATCAATAGATTTATCCATAAACTCTAAACAAGTTGGCAAGCTAAAAGCATGATGCAAATGTTCTGAAGAATTGGCCAATACATCATCTTTTAATTTTACTAATTTTTCATGATTATCACAAGAGAAGAAAATTTTAATCGCACCAAAATCTTCCAGCGTTTTATAATCAACCAATTCCGGATGGTATTTTAAATCGGCTTGAAAAGCATTCAGTTTTTCACTCCATTTATTGGTTTGCCAAACATTTTCCTTGAATAAAACTACGGTGATTTCAGGATCAATCTCAACATTTAATGCTGCTTTTACAACATCACTATTTAAGTTAAAAGCAAACAGTTCTTCCTTTTCAGGCGAATGAATTCTGGCTCCGTTTGAACTTACCAGATAAACCGGAACATTAAGTGTTTCGATAATTGCCATTGCATCAAGATGATGACGTCCTGTAGCAACAACAATAAGATAATTTTGACTGTGAAGTTCCTGAAAAACTGATTTTGTATAATCTGATATTCTGTGTTGAGGATTTAGCAAAGTTCCGTCAAGGTCACTTACTACAACTTTTATATTTTTAAGTTTTGTCATATTAAAGATCAAGTATTTATGATGAGCAAATTTAAGGTTTTACCGTTAGAAGAGCAAAGATAAACATGCTTTAAAGCCTATATTATAGTAAGTTTATTATTTATTTAACTATTTCGTCAAATACTGAATTTTAAATAATTTAAACTTTGATAATTCCTGTTTTATACAAATTCAAAGCTTTTTGAAGAATGGCTTCTATTTTTTTCAGATCAAAATCTTCCTTACTATCCAGCATCATAATTTTCATTCGGGAACGATTTTCCTGAATCAAAAAAGGTTCATCAAAATATTTTCCTTCAACAATACCAATATAAGGTTGTTTCGTTTTTTTATGAATCCATAAATAGCAGAACATTTTTTGTTTGTAGCAAAAAAAGGGCATTCCGTATTTTAGAACATTTGTAATGTCTGGGTCATGTTTTAGAATAATTTCTTTCAATGCAAGAAATATCCCTTTTATAGGTTCTTCTTGTTTTAGGTAGAAATCATCAAGTTGTTTCATTTTTTAATCTTTGGAGTTCCGGCAAAAACAATTTTTAATGTATCAGGACATTTTGAACTTGCTTTAAGTTTATAAATTAATGAATCATTTTTTATGTAAAATTTTTCTTTTAAAAATATTGCAAAAGAACCATTATTACTTGGATCACAATTTGGAATTGTTAGCACATCTTTTCTATTATTTTCTCCAAAAGAAATACATTCAATAAACGGAAACATTTTATAGCATGTGTCACTAGTTGTACTATTTAATTCTATCGAATCACCAATTATTTTCCAATTCCCTTTAGAGACAACTCTCCAATCACAACCTGCACTTTTATAATAAAAAGTACTATCTTTCTTAATTACAATACTTGATTCTCCTGGAATAATATATTCTGTATCATACCAAGTTCCAACAAATTTACTAACAGGAATTTCTGATTTTCTACATGAAATCAAACAGATAATTAATAAGAAAGCCAATATTCTAATTTTCATCTAATTGCTATTGAAATTTTACAAAAAAAATATTCGTTTTACACACTCCTTATAAAGATATGTATAAAACGAATATTATTAAACATCAAAACACACTTCACGATTTACATTTGACATTTCAAAAAAAAATCATTTCACGAAATTAATCGTGATTTTCTATTTGTTTATAAGCATCAATTACCTTTTTGACTAATCTGTGACGTACGATATCTTTATCATCCAGATAAATAATACCAATTCCGTCAACATCTTTCAAAACCAAAATAGCTTCTTTAAGACCGGAAATAGTTCTGCGTGGTAAATCGACCTGTCCGGGATCGCCTGTAATCATGAATTTGGCATTTTTTCCCATACGGGTCAAAAACATTTTCATTTGCGAGTGTGTTGTATTCTGGGCTTCATCCAGGATTACAAAAGCATTATCAAGCGTACGACCACGCATAAATGCCAATGGTGCAATTTGTATAATTCCTTTTAAAATGTAATCTTCGAGCTTTTCGTTTGGCAGCATATCTCGCAAAGCATCATAAAGAGGCTGCATATACGGATCCAGTTTTTCTTTCATATCGCCGGGTAAAAAACCAAGATTTTCTCCTGCTTCTACCGCCGGACGCGTCAGTATGATCCTTTTTACTTCTTTGTCTTTAAGAGCTTTAACAGCCATTGCCACACCTGTATACGTTTTTCCTGTTCCAGCCGGGCCAACAGCAAATACCATATCATTTTTCTTAATAGTATCTACCAGTAATTGCTGGTTAGGCGTCATGGCTTTAATTAATTTACCGCCAACTCCATGAACTAATATTTTGTCATGATCGTATGATTTTTTTTCATCCTGACCATCACTCATAATTACGCGTTCAATTACATTATCGTCAATGTTGTTGTATCGGGTAAAATGAAGCATAAGCCTCTGAAATCTTTTTTCGAATTCATCTAAAACTTCTTTTTCGCCAAATGCTTTCAAAGTGGTACCTCTCGCTACGATTTTAAGCTTTGGGTAATACTTTTTAATTATTTCAAGATGAGTGTCTTGAGCGCCCCAAAAGTCTTTTGGAGCGATGTCTATGAGCTCGATAATTCTTTCGTTCAAATGAGTTAATTTTAAATTAAAAATAAATCAGTTTTATAATCTGTGGTTGTCGGGTGTTTTTTTAGTTTAAAGTTTTCAGTGCCAGTTTTCAGCCACTGCGACTGAGACTAAATACTGAGACTATAAATATAATTTGTATTTTCTTTCTTTCATTTTGCAATTACTATTATTAGCTTTGCATTTCTCAAATTTAATGAAAATTAGATTTAAATACTACCAATAGTTATAAACAAAATTATGTCAATAATTACCCTCACTACCGATTACGGCTTAAAAGACCACTTTGTTGGTTCTCTAAAGGGTAAAATATTATCTGAGTATCCGGAAGCTGCAATTATTGACATTTCGCATGACATTGATCCATTTAACACTGCCGAAGCAAGTTACATTCTGGGAGCGTCTTATTTAAGTTTCCCAAAAGGAACCGTACACTTAATTGGTGTAGATATTGAACGCAATAAAGAAAATCAGCATATTGCCATGCAATGGAATGATCATTACTTTATATGTGCTGATAATGGTATTTTAAGTATGCTTACCCAAAAAATTGTTCCGCAAAAAATTGTTGCGATTAATATTCATGATCGTTTTCCGAGCGAATCAAGTGATTTAGATATTTTTATTCAGGTTGCCTGTCACATTTCCAAAGGCGGTTTATTGAATGTTATTGGAAAAGAAATCACTGAAATAAAGCAAATCACAGAGCTGCAGCCTGTAGTGTCGAACGACGGAAATTCTATAAAAGGATATGTAATTTACATTGATCATTTTGGAAACGTTGTAACTAATATTTCCAAAAGACAGTTTCTGGAAATAGCTAAAGGACGTCCGTACGAGATTGTAATGAAACCTAAAAGCATTAAGACAATTTTGCCTAATTATTCTGCAATTGCGACTTCTGATAAATATCCAATCAAAACCTATGAAGGTGAAAAATTAGCCATTTTTAATGAAGCAGGATTTCTTGAAATTGCTATTTTCAGAAGTAATCCTTCAAAAGTAGGTTCTGCAAATAGTTTATTAGGATTGAATTACCGAGACGTGATTACGATTAAGTTTAATTAATATTTTAGATTTTAGATTCTTTCGATAACGAAAAAATGGCGCGCAGATTTAACTGATTTAAGCAGATTTACACAGATTTTTACTCTTATTTTTATTCTCATTTTTGTCATTCTGAGGAACGAAGAATCTCCGCAAGTAACTCTACTATAAAATCGCCAATCTTTATGGAATTTCTCGTGTGATCTCTCCTCTGTCTAGATGACAATATTGAGCTAAAACTATACTTTCATAATATTTTAAATTTTCCTAAAAAGAACAATGAATTTTGGTATTTTTGCGCACCTGAAATACTTTTAGATTCAACAAATCTAAAATCTACAATCAATAATCTAAAATTGAATACATGTTTGTCCGAATAGTAAAAATGAGTTTTCACGAAGAAAAAATTCCTGATTTCCTGGAGAATTTTGAATCCGTGAAAGACAAAATACGAAATGCAGAAGGAAATCGTTTTTTAGAATTGTATCAGGATAAAAATGACAAATGCATATTTTTTACTTACAGTTATTGGGAAACCGAAGAAGATTTAGAAAATTACAGACAATCTGAACTTTTTAACACCGTTTGGAGTTTTACAAAACAATTGTTTAATGCAAAACCGGAAGCCTGGAGTGTGGACAAAGTTGTTAGTTTAGTTTAAAGTTTCAGGTTTCAAGTTACTTGAACAACCTAAAATTTTACCGCAAAGAACGCAAAGATTATATTTAAAAGGTTTTAGAAAATACAAAGTTCGCAAAGCTGTAGCAACTTGAAACCTGAAACAAAAAAACCTGAAACAAAATAAAGTTACATGAAATCAATCATTTTACGAGAAATAAAATCCTTTTTTGGCTCTCCTATTGGCTATTTGGTCATTGCTGTTTTCTTAATTAGCAACGGACTATTTTTATGGGTATTCGAAGGAGATTATAACATATTAAATACCGGTTATGCTGATTTGACTCCGTTTTTTACATTGGCGCCATGGATTTTGATTTTCCTTATTCCGGCGGTTACCATGAGAAGTTTCTCTGATGAAAAAAAACAAGGAACACTTGAATTGCTTTTAACCAAACCATTATCTGTTTGGGAAATTGTAAACGGAAAATTTTTAGGTTCTCTCCTATTAATCGTTTTGGCAATTATACCAACATTTATATATGTAAAAGTAATTTCGAACTTAGGTTCACCTGAGGGAAACATCGATATGGGAAGCACAATAGGTTCTTATTTTGGATTATTATTCCTCATTGCCGCTTATTCTGCAATCGGAATTTTCACTTCTACCCTATCCGAAAATCAAATTGTGGCTTTTATTATTGCCGTTTTTTTATGTTTTATCTTTTATTTTGGTTTTGAAGGTTTGGCCTCATTGATACCAGGATCGTCTACTATTATTTCTTTGTTTGGAATGCAGGATCATTTTAAAAGTATGAGTCGGGGTGTGATCGATACCCGCGATGTCATTTATTTTTTAAGCATCACAGTATTATTTTTGTCTCTTACTGTTTATCAATTAAAATCTTTTAAAGCATAATGAAAGCATCTACTCAACAAAATATCAAAACGTTAGGTATTACCGTTTTTGTTTTAATCGTTTTAAATGTATTAGGAAGTTTATTTTTCCACCGCTTTGATTTAACCAAAGACAAACGATATACTTTATCTCAAACTTCTTTACAAATCGTAAAACAGGTTAAAAACCCGTTATCGATCAAGATTTACATGCAAGGCGATTTGCCTGCAGATTTCAAACGTTTACAACAAGAAACAAGACAATTACTAGAAGAATTTCAGGCTTATAATAGTAATATTGTTTTTGAATTTGTAAATCCTTTAGAAAACGGAGAAGAAGATCTGGATGTTGTAAAATCTTTATATCAAAAAGGGCTTACACCAATAAATATCACTGTTGACGATAAAGGAAAACAATCTCAGGCAATGGTTTTTCCTTGGGCTGTTGCGGTTTACAACAACAAAGAAGTAAATATTCCTTTATTAAAAAATATAATGGGAGCTTCTACTACGCAAAAAGTGATTGGATCAATTCAGCATTTAGAATATTCGATTGCTGATGCCATTAATAAAATTAGCAAAGACCGACAAAAGAAAGTTGCAATTATAAAAGGAAATGGTGAACTAAGCGAAATTCACATTGCCAAATTATTAAGACAAATTCGCGAAAGCTATTATATTGGTCCATTTACATTAGATTCTGTAGCTAAAAATCCAACGGGAACTTTAGACGCTTTAAATAAATATGATCTTGCGATTATCTCTAAACCAACAGAAACTTTCTCTGATGAGGAAAAGCAGGTTTTAGACCAATTTATCATGAACGGCGGAAAAACCTTATGGCTAATCGATCAGGTTGCGGCAGATATGGATAGTTTATACAATCAGGCCGGCGCAACTTTAGCTTATCCAAGAGATTTGAATTTAAATGACATGTTTTTTAAATACGGATTCAGAATCAATCCGGATCTGGTAAAAGACGAACAAGGAAGCCCAATAAAACTAGCGACAGGAGAACAAGGAAGCGCTACACAATATCAGGATTTTATATGGAAATATGCTCCGCAGGTGTATCCGGCAAGCCAACATCCGATTGTAAAAAATCTGGGCGGAATACGATTTGATTTCGCGAGTCCGATTGATACTTTAAAAAACGGAATTAAAAAAACAGTTTTATTGCAATCGTCTCCATATTCTAAAACTATTGGAACACCAGTAGAAATCAATTTGAATATTGTAACCGAGAAAACAACTCCTCAGGATTATCTCAACAAAGGAAATATTCCGTTATCTGTTTTATTAGAAGGTACGTTTCACTCTGCTTTTGAAAATCGTGTTTTGCCTTTTAAGGAAAATTCGTTTTTAGCAAAAGGAAAACCAAACAAAATGATTGTAATTGCTGATGGTGATTTGGCGAGAAACCAATTAGATAAAAACATGATGCCGGTTGAATTAGGTTACGATCAACGTACCGGAAATTTGTACGACAACAAGGATTTTATGATGAATTGTATTAATTATTTGTTGGATGATACCGGACTTATTAACATTAGAAGTAAAGATGTCAATTTGCCTTTATTGGATAAAGAGAAAGTTTACGAGAATTATAGTCTGACGCAATTCATAACTATCGGACTTCCAATTCTAATTTTATTAGTTTTTGGATTCGTATTTACTTACATCAGAAAAAGAAAATACAGCAAATAGATGTTAATAAAAAAATTGCGAAACTAAGATTGTTTACGATATATTTGTAAAACCTATCTTAGTTGAAGAAATATTAAGAAAAAGTGCAAAAAAATAAAACAAAAGAGATGAAATTTATAGTATCGAGTTCGTACTTATTAAAACAATTACAAGTTTTAGGTAGTGTAATCAACAGTAACAATACGTTGCCTATTTTAGATAACTTTTTATTTGAACTAGACAATGATGCATTGACAGTTTCGGCTTCGGATCTTGAAACTACAATGTCTGCTACATTATCAATTGATTCTACAAGTAAAGGAAGCGTGGCCGTGCCTGCTAAACTTTTGCTTGAAATTTTGAAAACGTTTCCGGAACAGCCTTTAACTTTTACTGTTGAAGAAAATAACACAGTTGAGATTAGTTCAAATTCTGGTAAATATGCTTTAGCTTATGCCGCAGGAGAAGAATTTCCTAAGTCAGTAAGTCTTGAAGATCCTTCTGTAACACTTGTTCCTGCTGATGTTTTGGCAACTGCTGTAAGTAAAACTATTTTTGCTGCAGGAAACGATGATTTACGTCCGGTAATGTCAGGAGTTTTCTTCCAGTTTTCTCCAGAAGGTTTAACTTTTGTTGCAACTGATGCTCACAAGTTGGTAAAATATGCCCGTACAGATGTGAAAGCATCTCAGGTAGCTGATTTTATTATGCCAAAGAAACCTTTGAATATTTTAAAAAGTATTTTAGGAAGTTCTGATGCCGAAGTAAAAATTGAATACAATGATTCAAATGCGACTTTCTCATTTGATAATTATATCTTAATGTGTCGTTTAATCGACGGGAAATATCCTAATTACGAAGCTGTAATTCCAAAAGAGAATCCAAATAAATTAATGATCGATCGTTCTTTATTTTTAAGCTCTGTTCGTCGTGTGGCAATTTTCTCAAACAAAACAACACACCAAATTCGTTTAAAAATCGCTGGAGCTGAACTTAATGTTTCTGCAGAAGATATCGATTACTCAAACAAAGCAGAAGAAAGATTGACTTGTGATTATCAAGGAGATGATCTTCAAATTGGTTTCAACTCTCGTTTCTTAACAGAGATGTTGACCAACTTACAATCAGACATGATTATGTTAGAAATGTCATTACCTAACAGAGCCGGAATCCTAACACCAGTCGATGGTTTAGAAGAAGGTGAAACTGTTACAATGTTGGTAATGCCTGTGATGTTAAATAGTTAACATCAAAACTTCTTTTTGTTACAGGGATCTTTTTTAGTTTCAAATTAAAGACATATCATTGTAAAAAAAAACATCGCTATT
The DNA here is from genome assembly GCF_001975985.1 of [Flexibacter] sp. ATCC 35103. GTDB lineage: Bacteria > Bacteroidota > Bacteroidia > Flavobacteriales > Flavobacteriaceae > Flavobacterium. Next base: position 31,828 of record NZ_MTQF01000016.1, read on the forward strand.
AACCAACCATTTTTTATACCTGGAAACCGCAATTCTGATAAAGAGTTGCGGTTTTTTATTTTTAGTCACTTTTTACCGTAAACCCGACAGGTTTTAAAAACCTGTCGGGTTTGTCATTCAGAAAACTTGAAACCTGAAACTTGAAACCTGAAACAATTTTTTCTTTAACTTTGTAATATGAAAATAGAAATTTGGTCGGACATCATGTGTCCGTTTTGTTATATCGGAAAAAGACAACTGGAAACAGCTTTAGCTGAATTTCCAAATAGTGAATTTGAAATAGAGTGGAAAAGTTTTCAACTTGATCCAACTATTACGCCGCAATCTGGCAAAGATGTTTATACGTTTTTAGCCGAACGAAAAGGCATTTCAGTTGAGCAATCAATAGAAATGCATAAAGGTGTCACAGAACGCGCAAAAAGCGTTGGTTTGGATTATCATTTTGAAAAAGCCATTATCTCAAATTCTTTAACTTCACATCGTATTATACAATTGGCTAAAGCCAAAAAATTAGGCGATGAAATGGAAGAAATTTTCTTTAAAGCTTATTTTACAGAAGGAAGAGATTTGAATGATCCTGAAACTTTAATCGAATTAGCAGTAAAAGCAGGTTTAGATTCTAATGACGTAAAGGAAGTGATTGAGAATGAAAACCTTTATCTAAACAATGTTCATTCTGATATTCATGAAGCAAATGAAATTGGCGTGCAGGGAGTTCCGTTTTTTGTTTTTGACAGGAAATATGCCGTTTCAGGAGCTCAGCCTGTTGAGGCTTTTGTACAGACTATTACAGAAGGATTGAAGTAAGATTTTTTAGAAGCAAGATGCTAGAAACAAGAGTCAAGATTATAGAGTAAAGAATAAAGAGTATAGATGTTTTACTTTGTGACTACGTTGTGCTCTTCGACTTCGCTCAGAGTGACAAGCGATATTTGTCATGTTGAGCGCAGTCGAAGCAGTCAAAGTGAATCAACCCTAACTTTAGATTCAATCTTAAAGACAATCAAGATAAAAATCTAAAATCTTGCTTCTATACTCTTTATTATATACTCTTTATTCTATATTCTATATTCTTTATTCTATACTCTTTCCTCTTTAAATCACCCCCATTTTCTGCATTAAAAAAGTAGCGCTTTTATTTTTGCAGATTCCGTTACGGAGTTTGTAGTCAAAATGAAGTTCGTTGTTCTGAATCTCTACTTCAAAACATTGATTGGTTAAAGTATTTGGATATTCGTTTGTTGTTAAACATACTTCGATATCGTGTGTGGCTATGGCGCCAATTGCATTTTTGGCAATAATCTTTTTCACTACTTCAATTGTTCCGTTTCGTTTGTCGTCAGAGTTTGTTCCTCTTAAAATTTCGTCTAATAAAACAAACGCCGGCTGATCTTCCAATGCATCCATAATTTGTTTTAAACGCTTGATTTCGGCAAAGAAATAAGATTCGCTATCTGCTAAAGAGTCCGATAATCTCATTGAAACTAAAACTGGAAGTGGATGAATGTTAGCTTTTGAAGCACAAACAACTGAACCTACTCCGCCTAATACCATATTGATTCCTAAACTTCTTAAAAAAGTACTTTTTCCGGACATATTAGAACCCGTAAGAATCATAAACGATTCCGGATAAAAATGAGTGTCATTCCCTACTCTAGTTTCAGGATTCAGCAACGGATGACTCAAATCCGAGAATCCTATTTTATACTCAGAATTGATTTCAGGAAAAACAAAATCCGGATTATTGTAAGCTAAGTTTGCATAACTATTTAAAGCTTCAAATTCTCCAATAATTTCAATCCATTTTTCAAGTTCCGTCGAATAATTTTCTTTCCATTTTAATAAAGCTCTTAAAACGTGAAGATTAAATAAAAATGTTCCGTTAAAAACTATTGCGGTAACAAAATTATTAATGGTGTCCATTCTCGAAAACAACTCAGACAGATCTTTTAAATGTTTACTTGCGGTTGCATTCTTAAAAATAAGTTGTTGCTGTAAAGCGATCAGTTTTTTGGATTGAAAAGGCTCTTTTTCAATTTTCTCCACTAATAAACTGTATTGTTTGATAATTTTATCAACGTTATCAGCCTTTGCAATTTCAGATTGAATTCGTTTAAACGATTGCCCCAAAACCACTAAATTCCCAATAAAAACATAGGTTAGATACGATAATAATATTGTTTTTGAAGTGATAAAATACGCTGCTAAAATCCCGAAAAACAAAGTTGGAAGAATAATCGATAGTGCAATTAAAGCTTTAGGTAATGTATTATTTTTAAATGGATTCCAATATACTAACGAATTATAAGAATTCTTAGAATCATTACTAATCATGGCAAGTGCAAGGAAATCCTGACGCCAGTCTATTTTAGTTTTAAGTTCATTGATGGCTTCCTGATTTTCGAGAATCGTTTTATTAGGCAACAAATTCAATAATTGATTGGCTAATGTTTTTTTACCGATAAAAGTGGCGGTTCTGTTTAGATTTTGAAATAAAGAATGTTCTCCAAAAATATCTAAATCGTAAGCATACGGATGATGAAAATTATTGAATTCAATTCCGTTTTCAAAAGGAATTTTTTCTCTATTTAAATAGGTAATTTCATTTTGATTGAGTTTCAAAATTGCTGTAGTAAGCTGTTTCTGAAAAGACAATCCTGAATGGATTCGCATTAAAACAATAAAACCAACAAAAGACAGGAAAGCAAAAACTGCGTAAAGTATCTCATTGGTTTTTATATAATAAAACAGTAAAAACAAACAAAGAAAAACACTTAAAAGGCGCAGGATACTTATGCTATTGTATCTTTTATTGATTTTATTAAAAATTGTAGTGTATTGTTGAACTTTAGTTTGATATGCTTCCATTTTTTTAATTTAATGAAATACAAATATAGGTTTTACACTTACAAATTTACTATCTAAACATAATTTTAGGTTTCATGCATTACTAATACTGGTACAGAAACTTCTTTGGCTATTTTTTTTGTAAAACTAGACTCAAAAAGACTTTCAAAAAAGGATCTTTTATGGGTTATGGTGGTAAGAATATCAATGTCTTTATACAATATAAAGTCCAGAATGGTTTCTTTAACTTCATCACTTGGCAATACCAGAAATTCGACATTTTCGTTTGCAAATTCTTTCTCCCATTCTTTAATCGTTACATCAGCAACATCTGAACCTGAGGTTTTAACATATAAGCTTTTAACTTTTGCGTTTGTTTTTTTAGCAATATTCAAAACTTTTCTAAGTTCGACTTTATCTTTTTCACGATAACGGGTGGTAAAACCAATTGTTTTTATTTTCTTGAATTTCGCATCTGCGGGAATGCATAAAACGGGTACTTTTACTTCTGAAATAACAGAACTTGTATTTGATCCTAAAAAGAATTTGGTCCAGTCTGAAATTCCCGATGTTCCCATGATAACAAAATCTATATGATCATCTTCTACGGCATTTTTTAAGTTATAAATCAAATCACCATCCATCAAACGGTGTTTTATTACAATATCTTCTAAATTTCGTTCTATGGCGATGGTTCTTAATTTTGGAATTTCATCTTTAAACATCTCAAATTTAGCCAATTCGATAGAGTTATAAATTGTGGCATAATTCTCCGGAAAAAACTGACTATCATAAACCGGTATTTCAAATGTATGCAACAAAATAAGCTCTGCATTAACAATTTTAGCAAATTCTAAAGCATGTACAAATGCATTTGTAGCAGAGTCGGAAAAATCGGTGGGAAATAATATTTTTTTCATTTTGATTCGGATTTTAGAAGTTGTTCTCTCAAATTTAGTCATTCTAAAAACAAAATGCTCTGACAATTATCAGTATTTTAACATTTTATAAATATGGAAAAGGCATATCTTCCATGCGAGTTCAAGAGACAACTTTAGGGCTTTTTTTATACCTTTGCACCATGATAAATCAAGATTCTATAGTTGCATTGGCGACTCCTTCAGGAGCTGGAGCTATTGCTATAATCCGAATTTCAGGTGCTGATGCTATTGCCATCGGAAATTCTGTTTTTAAATCAATCAAAAACAAAGACTTAACCAGGCAGAAAACCCATACATTACATCTTGGTCATATTATTGATGGTTCGAAAACACTTGACGAAGTATTAATTTCTGTTTTTAAAGGTCCAAACTCCTATACAGGCGAAAATACAGTTGAAATTTCTTGTCATGGATCAACTTATATTCAGCAGCAAATTATTCAGTTATTATTGCGAAAAGGATGCCGTATGGCTGATGCAGGAGAATTTACTTTAAGAGCTTTTCTTAACGGAAAATTAGATTTATCCCAAGCTGAGGCTGTTGCTGATTTGATTTCATCAGATAACGAGGCTTCTCATCAAATTGCAATGCAGCAAATGCGCGGTGGTTTTAGTAATGAAATTGCCAAATTACGTGAAGAATTACTGAATTTTGCCTCTCTAATTGAATTAGAATTGGATTTTGCGGAAGAAGATGTCGAATTTGCTGACAGAACTCAGTTTCATGAATTATTAAACAGAATTGAATTTGTACTGAAACGTTTAATCGATTCATTTGCTGTGGGAAATGTAATCAAAAACGGAATTCCGGTTGCTATTGTTGGGGAACCAAACGTAGGGAAATCGACATTGCTGAACGCTTTATTAAACGAAGAACGCGCCATTGTATCTGACATTGCGGGAACAACCCGTGATACTATTGAAGATGAATTGGTGATTGGCGGAATTGGTTTTAGATTTATTGATACTGCAGGAATTCGTGAAACTAAAGATGTTGTAGAAAGCATTGGAATTAAAAAAACGTTTGAAAAAATAGAACAGGCACAGCTTGTTATCTATCTTATGGATAGTTTAAAGTTTCAGGTTTCAAGTGCTTCGTTTATAGTTGAAATTGAAAAAATAAAAAATAAATATCCCTTAAAAGAAATTTTAATTGTTTGCAATAAAATCGATCAATTAAGCACTGATGAACTTCGACAAGTACATCAAGAACTTGAAACTTTAAACCTGAAACAAATTTTTTTAAGTGCCAAAGAAAACATTGGTGTTGAAGAATTAAAGAATCAATTGCTTTCTTTTGTAAACACTGGTGCACTTCGCAATAATGAAACAATTGTTACTAATACAAGACATTACGATTCTTTACTAAAAGCTTTAGATGAAATACAAAAAGTAAAATTTGGTCTCGAAACGAATCTTTCAAGTGACTTGATTGCACTTGATATTCGTGAAGCTTTATACCAATTTGGGTTGATTACAGGTCAGGTTTCAAATGATGAATTGCTGGGGAATATTTTTGCTAATTTCTGCATCGGCAAATAGAGAGACAAAATAAAACAAAATAAAAACAAACAAACGAGTTAAAGCATTGATAAATAATGCTTTAACTCGTTTTTTTTTCTTTACGCTTTCTTTTGGATGTTAGGTGATGTTTTGATTAAATTTGTACCTCATTTGTACCTCAAAATTTTAAGGTACAATTAATATTTTTTTTGGGCCAAATGATGGCACATAGAGACACACATAGTTACAGTGGGACACTTAAAGTCACATTTCTATGAGTTCAAACATTAAGATTACCAGAATCTGCGAATTCTGTAAAAATGAGTTTACAGCACGCACAACAAAAACGCTTTACTGCTCGCTAAAATTTAGCTCCAGAGCCTATAAATCAAGGACTTGGCAGTCCAAAATTGCTCAAAGCAACAATCAGACAGAAACTGTCAGAAACTCGAATTTTGAAGCAATTAATAGTAAGAGATTTCATCGTCGTTAATATGGCAAGTAATTTGCTCGGCATCAGTAGAAGTACTATCTACCGGATTATCCAGCGTGGCGAACTTGATATTGCAAAATTTGGAACCAGGACCGTTATATGAAGATGCGATTTAGACAGCTTTTTCTCTATTCCCTTAGAGGAGTTTATGATTCGTGCTGTTCAGGTAAAGAGTTTTTCATTTAAAAACCAGTATGCTCAATATACTGCTATGCCATTTATTCAATCGATTTTCCGCAATTACCATTAAAATCTGAAAAATTGACTTTCAACATTTTTTTCAATTATACAATCTACCTGATTATCTGGTAGCTATTTTATAAATGCAAATCATAATTCTGTAAAAAAAATCGTAACTATCCTCTTTATATTTGATAAAGGACAATCGATAGAGAAGGGTAAAATGCTAACAAACGCGGAAATACCGGCGGTCTTGTCACGGCCACTCCTTTGAAAAAAGATAGTAAAATGTAATCTAAAAAATAAAATCATGAATTCAGATACACGCGAAAATTACGGTCAGGATGACAAGAATTTTCAAAACGCAGACAAAGGGAATCAGGGGCAGCAGAAATCTTCCTCTCCTGCAGGCCACCCCATTACAGATAACTCCGAGCCCGATTACGGAGATGATCTGAGCACCGATGAGATTAGCAACCCATATGATTCAGAGAACCTTGACAATGAATCGGACAGTGAATCCAAAGATATCACCGAGAAGGACATTGAAAAGGACCTTATAAATAATGATCCCTCTGAAGGTTTTGAAACTGACATTGATACTCCAGGGAGCGATGAGGATGAAAGCGACACCTTTAAAACCATTGAAACGGACCAGGACAACCCCGTGAGCAGGGAATTCGAAATTGGGCAGCTTGGTAGTGAGGACCTTCGAGAAGATGAACGCGCCCGTGATGAAACAAATGGCGGTGCGCCCGGCATTTATAAACCTTCCCAGCGAAAATTTTAAAGCATTCAGATTTAAATATTGCTTCCAATGGCTGACGGCAGGAAATTTTAACCTTCTTAAAATAAGCTTTAAGTATCTTGTTTAATTTTAATAATTGGGCAACAAGGCTAAATGATTTTCATGCATATTTTTCAAATTAACCATTAAAATAAAATTGGATAGTAATTTCAACCTGGGCAAACCTGAAGTTAATTTTGACAAATCGATCACAAATTGATAGTATGTATTTAAAAACTTCAGGTCTTCAGGTATCATTTTTTTATATTTTATTTATCGGTTTTGCCACCTTTCCAACGACGAAGCTTGGTTTGGTTTTCATATGGCATTTTATCAGGATATGTCAAAAACTCAACTGATGTGCCCCAAGGAGTCAATCCATAAACAAAATAATTATGGTCGCCCTTTTCTTCAGGAAAAAGCATAGGATTCGGTTTTGATAATATCTTTCCACCAGCTTCAACAAATCTTTCAATCGATACTGAGATACTATCACTATAAATGGCGAAATGTTGCAATCCTATATCACTTGATTTGATTGCATTTCGCTGCCCTTCTGCATGGACTTCGAACAATTCAATATTAGGTCCATTGCCTATTTTTATCATTCTCACAGCAAATATTTTTGTTCCAGATGCAACGTTTAAAGTACTTTCTACGCCACTTAAATCTATAGGAGCCTCGTTTTTGCTATGTGATTCGTAAATTACTTTCGCACCAAAAGCTCTGCTCAAAAACACTGTTGCAGAATCAATGTCAGGGACATTAATACCTATATGATCTATTCCTGCCTCTGCCGACACTGCAGATTTTTCTTTTCTCGTTTCGCTCATCTCTAAAGGTTTTTTTTTATTATCAAACTTGTTATCATTGCAAGAACTTAAGACGGCAATGGCAAGAAAAGTTATTGTACAAATTAATTTCATAAAATATTTTATCAGATTATATTTGAGCAGATCCACCGTCTACAAAAATTTCGCCACCAGTCATATAACTACTATCTTCAGAAGCCAGAAATAATGCAACTGAAGCAATTTCATCTGGATCTCCAATTCGTCCAAGCGGTGACTGATCTTCAAACTGTTTTAATGCTTCATCTTTAAATCCTGTCGACTCAAGTACATTTAGAAGTCCAGGAGTACTTGTCGCACCGGGAGACAATACATTAATGCGAATTCCAGATCCTTTTAAATCCACTGCCCAGCTTCGGGCAAAGTTACGAATGGCTGCTTTTGTAGCACCGTATACACTAAACGCTGCATTACCTTCACTTCCTGTAGTTGAACCGGTTAAAATAATTGAACTTCCTTTTCTCAATAATGGAATAGCTTTTTGAACAGTAAATAATGTTCCTTTTACATTTATATCAAATGCAAGATTGAAGCCTTCTTCTGTTATATTTCCAAGAGGCTCCAGTGTACCAACACCTGCATTTGCAAATAATATATCAATATGCCTGTATGTAGATTTAATTACGGAATATATACGATCAAGATCAGCCATCTTCGATACATCACCTACAATGGCTGTAACGTTTTCACCAATTAGTTGTACAGCGTCATTAAGTTCCTTCTCTCTCCGCCCCGTAATAAAAACATGAGCTCCCTCAGCCACAAATTTCTTTGCAGTAGCCAAACCAATACCACTATTTCCTCCCGTTATAAGAGCTACTTTCCCCTCAAGCCTGCCTATTGTTTTAGCGGGTTGTATTAAAGCATTTGTTGTGTTTTCCATAATATGAAATTTTTAATAATTAAAGCACTTGCATAATGCAAGTACAAAAATATATAAAACTCATATACAAAAAGTTAAAATTATGTTAGATTAATTTCAGTACACACAAATGCCTGCCAATAACAATATTATTATAAAGCAACCAGTTTTAATACTAGTTCGTGAGTTTTATAATTTTGAAGGTTTGATATCCAATTCAACTTCATTCCAACGCAAACAAAATTAAATTTCTTTAAATACAAAAGGATAGATTTTAGTATCTCCTGAAGTAAAAAATAATTATAAATCAATCTAATAAAAATATATAGCCAAAGTACTTGCATATTGCAATAACTTATTTAAATTTGTACTTGCAAAACACAAGTTCTTTTTTACAATTTATTTAGTAAACTTCTTATTAGTTTTTGCCCAATATTATAAATTATGAACAAACAAAAAACATTTACCTTGGGATTAACAGCTTTTCTGCTGCTGGCGTTAAACAATGTGCAGGCCCAAAAAAAAACTACAATTATGAAACATAACATTTCAAACAACGCTGGACTTGAATCCTTCTCATTATTCAACGTCGCATTTACTGTGACTGATCTTGACAAATCTATAAATTGGTATAGTAATGTCTTTGGCTTTAAGCTCTTGAGCAGGTCAACTTTTAAAATTCCTGCAGGTGATGCAGAAGCTGCAATTATAGAAGGCAATGGATTAAAACTTGAACTTCTTCATGTGCCAGACGGTCAACGAATTGAAGCGCTTTTTGCTGCCCCGCCAGCGCACTTAGTTCCAATTGGAAATAAAAGTTTAGTATTGCAGGTAGATGATCTTGCCCAGGCCTCTAGAGAATTGGAAGCAAAAGGTGTTGAATTTGTATGGCGTGAGCAGAACCTTATTGAAGGACAAATGCTTTGCTCAATGATTAAGGATATTGACGGAAACAAAATTAATATATTTCAAACAAATACTACTTTTGGACCTAATGTTGCACCTGTAAAGGCAGTGGATCCCTCAATTTTAACCAACGCTCATATCGCCATCTGGAGCGAGTATGATAGCCAGAAAAGAAAAGTGTTAATTGATAAGCTATATAGTACCGACTTCAGGCTTACCGATCCAAATGGTATAGTGGTTGGAAGGGATGCCCTTAATGAATTTATCACTGAATTACTTGCCAAATATCCAGGTTATACTTTTACTGTTGACGGATCTATAGAGACGCATCACAATGTAATTAAATTCAATTGGAATTTTGGACCAAAAGACAATCCTGCAAAAATTAAAGGAACGGATGTTCTAATTACCCAAACCGGAAGTATCAACTCATTATTGGTTTTCATAAAGTAAAGCAACAAGTGCACTTGATTAGGCTGTAGTGTTAATTAATTTGCCAAAGATGATGCATTTCTGATTTCTTTGGCTAAAATAAGGCATTAGAGACTTTACATATCACTGATTGATATTTCTTTTTTCCCATTTAAATGATGCTCTGCTTAACAATTGAATGTTAGCGGAGCCATTTACTTATTTATATTATTGATTTAAGTCTTAAAGAAAACCTACTCTAATTGGGAATCTTCCAGCTTTTGCTGCAGTATGACCGTATATTTTTCTATTACTTCAGTCTTACTATTTTTCAACTCCTCAGATACAGCTGAAGGAAGCCCTTCAGGATGATGTTTAGTTCCCCAGATTATCATTTCAGCAATTATTGGCAAAAGCTCAATTGCCTTTTGAGTAAGGGTATAAATAAATTTGGACTTATTAAAAGGAGATTCTTTTTTTGATACAAAACACTGAGATTCCAAAAATTTTAATCTGTCAGCTAAAATATTGGTTGAAATCTTCTCTGGAGAATTCATAAATTCCAAATAAGATGACTTTCCTTCAAAAATCATATCCCTTAAAATTAATATGGTCCATCTATCTCCAAATACATCCAGTGAGTATCCTACCGGACATGTAGACCTTGTTTTTATTGTTGCCATAATAATTAGAAAAACATAGTGCTTAAGACAATTTATTTAAATAAAGCACTTTTGAACTGCAAGTGCAAAATTAATTAAAAAAAGTTTCTTACCAAAATATTTATGTCTATTGCCTTCTATAAAGAATTTGACATGTAGATTAAAATCAAAAGCTAAGTTATAAATTGAATCTATTGGTTATTTTTATAGATAATGGTAAACATTAATGCATTAGTAAAGCTTCAGAGAAATCCTGAGCTTTTTATTTATAAAGGCATAAAAAAACACCTGCTTTTGGCAGGTGTTTTTTTATATTGTCTCTCGAATGTTACGCTACAACAACGTTTACTGCGTTTGGACCTTTCTTTCCTTCTGCCACATCATAACGTACTTCATCATTCTCACGAATATTTTCTGTCAAACCTGAAACGTGAACAAAGATTTCACTCCCGCCATTTTTCGGTGTTATAAATCCAAAACCTTTTTCTTCATTAAAGAACTTTACTGTACCTTCTTGCATCTTATTAATTATTTGTTGAACGCAAATGTAGTTTAATTATTAATACAATACTGAAAAAGAACTACTTGTAACTAAAAATAACTTAGTATATAATTCAAAAAAAGGGATGAATATTCATTACTATTTAAAATTACAGTATTCTTTTTATAAATTTGTTTTAACCACTAGGTTAATGTGTTCTTATAAAATGTTATTTCAAATTAATCAAATACAATTATTCAATTTAAAATTGAATAACGTTTGTTTGTTTTGTTTCGTTTTATTTTGCTCAGATTAGGTCTTTTCTTGTATCTCGACATCTGAAAACTCCAGTAAATAATTAGGATGTTAATTTTTACAAAGTGCTTATTGATTACTTCTATTATATAATAATAATTATAAGCATTTTACAGTTTTTTAATGGCTATGATTAGATTTGAAACTATATGCAATATAAAAAAAGCAATTCCAGAAGTCGAATTGCTTTTTTTATAAACGAATTAATAAATCTTATTGTGTAACTATCTTTATTTTTGCAATTAATTAAAATCACAAGTAGAATCTAATCCTATATCAAAAAAATCAACTGAAGATCAATTTTTTATATTGAATAAGTTCATGTAATAAATAAATAATTATTCTTTCTATTTTTTATATTCGGTTCTAATATCAATTTTATTATTTAAATCACTTATAATTAGTTCAATATAGCTGATTTCATCAATAGTTTATTTAATATATAATTACAACTGCATGTATATATTTCTGAGTTGAATTCTTTCATTATTCATTTTGTCTATAATATTTTCAAAATTAACAGCACTATTTTCATGCTCTAGACGATTTATTAGAACGGTAAGGATTTTTAAATTTTTCATTAAAAATTCAATATTAATATCGTCCAAGAGTATTCGGCCATATAAAAATTCATTAAAAAAATTTAAACTCCCCAATAGATAGCTTAATTTCATTGAAGCATTTTGTGATAATTTAATATGATTAATACTTATAACTTCAGCAGAATTTCCAAAATAAATAGATGTTTTAACGCCAAATAAAAATAAGTATTCATTAACTTCATATATCACCATACCTTTATTTAATATAGATTGATCAAAATTGAAGTCTTTTATATTGAGTGAATTCATAATATTTAAAATTTAAATTAATTGTATTAAGTTAATTTTTATTTCTAGTGTACTAATTGATTTAGTGATTCTATTTCTTTTTTTAAAGCAATTTTAGGTATTGTAAATTCAATTATTCTTTTTACAGAATCCCTGAGAGATTCTTCTAGAGTATTTATCGTAATATCCGGTTTTATTGGATTTTCATAAGGAGAATCAATCCCTGTCATATTTTTAATTTCATTTGCCCTCGCCTTTTTATAAAGCCCTTTAACATCTCGTCTTTCACATTCTGCAAGTGGTGTATCTACAAATATTTCGACTACTTCTTCAAAGCCAATAATATTTTTAACTAGTTCTCTATCACAAGCATAAGGTGTTATAAAAGCAGCGATAACAACTAATCCTGCATCAAGCATCAACTTTGATGTTTCAGCAATTCTTCTAATATTTTCACTTCTGTCTTCAGGGCTAAAAGTAAGATCCTTATTTAATCCGCTCCTTACATTATCACCATCAAGGGTATAAGTATGGATGTTCATTTGAAAAAATTCTATCTCTAAGGCATTTGCTATAGTACTTTTACCTGAGCCTGATAAACCGGTAAGCCAAATTAATAAAGACTTATGCTTTTTAATTTTACACCTTTTTTCTTTATTAAGTGTATATTCATGAGAGGTGATATTTTTTAATTCCATAATTATGATATTTATTTTTTGCGATTGCGCTTTTAAATTCAATTGTATAATCTGAATTTTATTTTTTTCAATTAATCACCTTTTAAATGATTTAAACATTATTCGATCTATTGATTAACTAAAAAAAAATATTAGTAATCAACTATATTTTTTTTTAGTTAATTTATTTACTTAGAATTAATGGATAAATCAACTCACACTTTTTGAAATAGATTCTAACACCTCTGCTATACTTAAATCAATAGCCTGAACTATTACTTCTATTTGCTCTTCATTTATAATCAATGGCGGAGAAATTGTAATGTGATCACCGGATAAACCATCAAAGGATCCTTTACCTAAATAAATAACAACTCCTTTCTCAAATGCTTTATCAACAATTCTTTTACTTATATTCATCTCTTTGGCAAATGGTAATTTTGTTGTTCTGTCTTCTACAAATTCAATTCCAAGATATAGCCCCATTCCTCGAATATCTCCAACTATTTCGTGACGATAAAGACGCTGAAGTTTATCTATGAAAATTTCTCCCATTTTAAAACTGTTTTCAACTATGTTATTTTCTTCAACATAATCAATTATAAAACTTCCAATTGCTGCACCAACAGGGTTACAGGCAAAGGAATGCCCACCAAGAAAGGGTATTTTTCTTTTCTCAAATTCTGATGCAACTTTTTCATGGGCAATAACAGCTGAAAGTGGATAATATCCTCCGCTTATCCCTTTTCCGGCAGCGATAATATCTGGTGTAATACCAAATCTTTCCATTCCGAAATTAGTTCCTAATCTTCCAAAACTGGTTAGAATTTCATCTGCAACAAATAGAATTCCATATTTATCACAAACCTTTCTTATTTCTTCAAAATACCCTTTCGTTGGCACAACAGCCCCTAATGCAGCTGCAACAACCGGCTCAGCAATAAATGCCGCTACAGTTTCCGGTCCCGTTTCCAACAGGCATTTTTCTAATTCGCCGGCACTCATAATAGCATACTCTTCATCAGACATTTCATTTGGCTTTCTGTAAGGATAAGATGGTGGTATATGCGGAAAATTATTCATCCATTTTTCATAAACAGCACGCCTTAAAGCCATACCACCAACGTCTAAGGTAAAAACTGAATTACCGTGGTAAGTCCCCCATCGGGATATTATTTTATATCGGTCTTTATCTCCTCTTATTTGATGATATTGCAGCGCCATTTTCAATGCTTGTTCGACAGCTTCTGTACCACTCGATGCTGTCCAGGCACGACTGAAGCCTTTTGGCGCAAAATTTACTAATTTGGTTAAATAGTTTTCAACTACCTCTGATGTAAAAGTATGTGTTGGAATTAATGCAACATTATCCATCTGTTTTTTTACAACATCCGAAATACCTTCTATAGAATGCCCGAAACTTGAAACCGAAGCAGTTCCGGAAGTTCCGTCAATATATTTTTTTCCATTTGTATCGTATAAATATATCCCCTCTGCATGAGTTATAGAAGGATATGGTCGGTCATAATCAGGACAAACTAACATGGAATGAATCAAGCTCTTTATCATTTTTTTTTCTTTATTAATTTATACTTTACTTCTGTTTCTACTTTCAAATCTTACGTAAGCCTGCCACATTTTTACTCCAAAATGTTTTTTTCCAATCTTTAGATTATTTAATCTATCATTCTTTTCGGTAAAATTTTTCAGGTCATTCTCAAAATTATCACCGTAATCCGCTATTAATTTTTTAAATTTTTCCAATGCATATTCATAAAATTGCACATCCAGATGATTTGATTCTATGATATAATCCATAGTTTCCTGCGACGGAGGTGACGGATTTTTGATTAAGGATTCATTCAAAACAGTATAATAAGGAGACTTGAAATCAAAATATTTCTGAAACAAAATCAGCGATTCATCAAATTTCTCTGTTAGTCCAAATACCGGAAAATGTTTCTCCAGGTTTTCAATCGCTTTTTCAAGCATTAAAGAATCACATTTACCATATTTAACGTCTTTAAATCCTGATATTTGCCTTACCTGTCCATTGTCAAACTCAATACTGATATTAGAATCAAGAACATCTTTTAGTGTCATTCTGTTCTTAATAACCATATTGTGCAAATAATGAATATTGTGTTTTAAAATATAATTGTAATAAGAAGGTATTCTTGTAACAGGATCTCTAAATAATGTCGTGTATATACAAGGAGTATCATAAAACTCATGCAAGCCAAAATTTGTGTGCCCGTTTAACAGTATAATTTTTTTCTTTTCCTCGCTTGGAAGATTAATAAACTTATTTAAAGATTTTTCTCCGCTTCCTTGAAACTCTTCAATGTAAAATGAATACTGTTTGTTAGAAGGAAAATTATTTTTTAAAATACTATTCAATGTTATTCCTCCACTTCTTGGCACATGAGTAAAAATCAGGCTGGAATTACTTGTTTTCGTTTTCATATTCAATATTTACTGTTTTTCTGTTATTATTTGTAATATTCACCAATATGCCTGCTAATTCTTCCGGGGCATCACGAAGCAAATAATGCCCATGGTCCTTTATAATGCTCATATCGACAGTTTCGGCAAAAAGATGCCACCTTTTATGTTTTCTCTTGTAGCCTTTTGTGATCGGGTCAATGCTGCCTGTTATAAAATGAAGCGGCATCCTGAATTTATCAAATCTGTTCCTTTTCTTGGTAGCTTCCAGGTAATGGTTGAAACCTGCTACGGCCAGATCACTGTCATATCTGAAATTTTTAATGAAAAATTCCTGATCCAATGGGTCTGTTGGAATTGTGCTGCCCAGCGAAGTAAGAAAATTGACTACTTCAGAATCATTTCGTCTTCCAAATCCAAGGCTTTTTCTGGTACGCGGAAAAATTGCTCCAATACAGATTGCCTCTACATTAAAATTAATGCGTTGAAGAATCTCTACAATACTTATGGCCAAAACATTACCGTTACATTGTCCGAAAATAATGATTGGCGTATGTACTTTTTCCTGAATTTCACGAACGACATCTTCGCTTAATTCATACAGCATTTCCAACATATCCTGGCCTTCGCCCGGATCGGTCCTTGGTAATTTCAAACCGTAGAAGTTGATATTTGTCGAATCTTTTTCAATAAACTCAACAGTCCTGGTAAAACTCAAAGGATCTCCGGCTGAATTTGGGATTCCAATAATGGTAACTTCAGCCTTTTCCTTTACATCCAGCATTTGGGTCAATAAATCATTCGATTTTTTATTGGCTTTGATATGTTTGGCCAATTCCCTTATCGTTGGGTTTCTGTACAAATCCGGCACCGAATAATTATTACTCAGAGAAACAAGCCTGATTGCTTTAAAAGAATCACCTCCCAAATCAAAAAAGTTATCCTCCAAACTGATTTTTTCCAGACCAAATGTTTTTTTCCATAATTCTACCAGTTCTTTTTCCAAATCAGTTTCTGCTTCTACATAATTTGTATTGGTATCAATTTTAACCTCATGGTTTTTCAACATTATTCTGTTAATCTTTCCGTTTGGCGTTAAGGGAAAACTCTCTAACCGAACAAAATAAGACGGCACCATATAGACCGGTACTTTTTCTTTTAGGAAATCTTTTATCTGCTGGGCATCTATTTCATTATCAGAAGTATAGAACGCAACAAGGGTAACCTCGCCATTGGCATTTTTACTATCAATGATAACGCCTTCCTTTATAGGGGTAAAATCATTAAAAGCAAGCTCTATTTCGCCTAATTCTACCCTGTGCCCTTTTACTTTGACCTGTGTATCTATTCTTCCCAGAAATTCCATCGTACCATCCGGCAAAAGTTTTGCAAGATCTCCTGTTCTGTAAATGCGCTCTTTTGTTGTTACCCCTTCTATTGGTCCATGTAAAAAAGATTTTTCGGTAAGTTCCTTGTTGTTCAGATATCCTCTGCCAACTCCTGGTCCGGCCAATAGAATTTCTCCCATAACTCCAACGGGAACCTGTTTTAGATGCCTGTCTACGATATATAAATCAAAATACTGGATAGGACGCTTCATTACCGGAACGGTCTTGTAATCAGGACACTCATGCATGATATAATGCGACATATCATCTGAAACCTCCGTAGCTCCGTAGGTATTGACAATTGGAATTTCACTGTACAGGTCAAACCATCTCTTTACCATTGACGGCAATAGTGTTTCTGCATTTAAGATCAGTATTTTTAATGCCTCATATTTGTATGCAGAGGGTAAAGATTCGAGATTGTGCAGCATCTCATTAAAATAAGACGGAACAAGTTCCAGTACTGTTATCTGATCTGAATCGATACTTTTTGTGAATTTGACAATATCGGTAATGAAATTATAATCATAAATAATAGTGGTACCTCCTAGGGCCAGGGCAGAAAACATTTGCCATACCGAGATATCAAAAGTATGGGAGGCATTTTGCGCCACAACACTGTTTTGATCCATTTTCATCTCGACAATCTTCGCCCCAATATGATTTATCATTCCCCAGTGTTCAATCATAACCCCTTTGGGTTTGCCTGTAGATCCCGAAGTATAGATCACATAGGCCAGACTCTCCAGGTTTGATTTTATAGCTATGGCATCTGTGCTACTGTTTTGGATGATGCCTTTCATCTGGTCAAGATGGATTACCGGTATTGATAAATTTAATTTTTCTATTTGATCCAATGAAACGGAATCATCTATTAAAAGCGCTTTTATGCCTGAATCTTCAATAGTTTGCTGTAACCTCTCATCAGGATTTTGTTTATCAAGGGGAACATAAGCGCCCGAAGATTTCCAGATGCCCAGTATGGACACCATCATATTGACAGAACGGTCCATCATCACACCAAACAAAAAATCTTCTTTTACCCCAAATCTATTGATAAGGTACCCTGCCAGATGATTGGTCTGTGTATCGAGTGACTTATAGTTGATCTGGTGGTCATAATGCTGAATCGCAATTTTATCAGGATTGATTTTTACCTGTTCCTCTATAAGCTCAAGTATGCCTTTATCCACATCAAAATAAGGCTCAACAACATTAAAACTATCCAATAATTGCTTTTCACTTTTACTAATAGTATGAATGTCCTGAACTGATTGCTGCGGGTTTTTTACCATAAAATCAAGGATGTTGAAATAAAGTTCTGAAATTTTCTCCAGTGATAAACCGCTTTTCAGTTTCCTTCTTGAGTGCAGCGCTATGGAATAACTGTCCTGGTTTGCACTTAAGTTAAAATCAAAGAACGTGTTGGTGAGCTCGTTACTGGAAACTTCTTTTTGATTCCCTTGTTGCTCATGAACCGATTCGTCTTTTATATCATCGTAGATATAAAAATCAATGTAGTTAAAAACCATATCAAAAAACGGATTCCCCTGATCTGATTTATGGCTCAGTATCTTTGAAATACCCGCAAGGCTTAACTTTTCAAATTTCTTTATTTTGATCAGTTTATCATTTACTTCCTGTATAAAATCGCGGCATTGCAAATCCTGGTCAACATGTATCTTTAACGGTATTGTATTTAAAAAACATCCCAGGATCTTATCGCTCTCACTTGTTGAGGGTCTTGTGTTGGTCACCATTCCAACAACAACTTCGGCGTTATAGTTCAACATTTTCATCAAACAGGCAAACGCGCTAAAGGAAATCGCTTTTACCGTTACATCCATTTGCTTTGCCAATGCATTGATATAAGCTGTCTGCTCTTTATCCAGACTAAAAGAGAATCCTTGCGGTTCGGCAAAATCTTCATCAGAAAAAATATCAAGACGCGTGTGCTCAGACAATTCCTCGATCCAAAAAGATTTCACCGTTTGATCATGCTTGTCAATTTCATTTTGAAAAATAAAATCCCTGTAGCTCGATTTTAATTTCTGTGGTAAAAAATCAGGTGTATCTTTTAATTGCAGATACAGGTTATTAAGTTCTGTTATAAAAGAGGCATTACTCCAGCCGTCTAAAATAGAATGGTGAAATTGCCACACAAAAATTACTTTATCGGCACCGGCATAAAAAACCGACATTTTCCATAACGGCGCTTTTGAAAAATCAAACGGGGTTTCGACTTCTTTTCTCAGATAATCCCTGATTCTCTGCTCTTGCCCGGAGAGATCCAGCCATGCAATATCTTCACTGTAGATCCGGAAATCAACTTTTTTATAAACGATTTGAACCTCTGCCCCAAAATCTTTTATATTAAAACCGGTCCTTAAAATTTCATGTTTCGCCGTTAGTAAGGCCAATGCTTTCTCAAATCGTTCTATGTCAAATTCAGCATACATATTGGTATACACAAACTGGTCGTGATATACGCCCGGGATCTCGTTGAACAAAGAGGTAAAAACCATACCGGTTTCTATATCACTCATTGGATAAACATCCTCGATATTTTCAGGGTCAGTTATCTTTTCTGAACTCATAATGCGCTCTTTTAGACCTTCCAGTTCAAGGCTTACTTGTAGTTCCCGCTGCTTTAACTGCTCCATGTTTTCAAGCATATCATCCTGGGAAAGTACGATATAATCCGCCAGTGATTTTATGGTATTGTTTCGGTAAATATCGGCAACCGAAATCTCCAGGTTCAGCGATTTTCTGGATTCATTAATAATTCGAAGTACTTTTATGGAATCTCCTCCTAATTCAAAAAAGGTATTATGAATGCCTATCGCTTCCCTCTCCAGTACTTTTTGCCATATCAAAACCAGTTTTTCTTCTATTTCATTAGTCGGCGCGGCATATGGTGTACCGGTATTGGTATTATGGGTACCAAGGTTATAGAGCGCCTTTTTGTCAATTTTTCCGTTTACCGTCAAAGGCATGCTTTCCAGCTCTATAAACCAAGACGGGATCATATACTCCGGAAGGATGCTGCTTAATGCATTTCTAAAATCTGCCACCGTAACGCTGCCTTGCGTGGTTACATAAGCAAATATGCTTTTTTGCTGTGAGGCATCTTCTTTGACCAAAAGGGCTGCTTCCTTGACTTTTGGAAGGCTTAAAATCGCACTCTCGATTTCGCCCAGTTCAATACGATACCCCCTGATTTTTACCTGTTCATCGATTCTTCCCTCATACTGCATCTCGCCATTGGCTAATATGCGCACAAGGTCACCCGATCTGTAGAGTCTTTCTCCCTTGGCAAACGGGTTTTCAATAAATTTTTGCCTGGTCAGCTCTTCCTGGTTCAGATACCCTCTGCCTACCCCTAAACCGCCAACGTAAAGCTCTCCGATGAGCCCTATGGGAACAAACTGCTGGTTTTGGTCTAAAACATAGCCAGAAAGCGTCGGGAGGGGTTTCCCGATATTGCTGATATTGAATTGGATATCAGAATCCATGATTTCCTTGTAGGTAACATGCACCGTGGTCTCGGTAATACCGTACATGTTGATGAGCCTGGTCTGGGGATAACGCGATTTCCAGTCTTTTAATTTCTTCGGGGCCAGTGCTTCTCCCCCAAAAATCACATAACGAAGCCTCAGATCCAAATTGGCGTTTTCTGCTTCCCGGGCAATTAAATTGTAAAATGCCGAAGGCGTCTGGTTTAGTATCGTTACTTTTTCTTCGATCAATAGATCAAGGAACAGTTTGGGGTCCTTGGCAATTTCAGTTGCAATCACAATGAGTTTCCCTCCAAAGAAAAGGGCGCCGTACATCTCCCAAACCGAAAAATCAAAACTGTAGGAATGGAACATCGTCCAGACATCAACAGACGAAAAATCAAATAAATCCTCCTCGTTGAGAAGTAATCGCGTTACGTTTCTATGCTCTATGATGACCCCTTTCGGGTTTCCTGTGGTTCCCGAAGTATAGATGACATAGGCAATATTATCCGGTGTATTGATTTTCTGAATATTTGATTTTGAATAAGTAGCCTCAACCAGGGCAAACTTTTCAAATTCATTCTCATCCAATACCACTCTTGATGCCGTATCTTTTATAATATAATTTACCCTCTCAGACGGAAAATCAGCATTGATGGGTACATATCCGGCACCTGATTTTAAGATCCCAAGAATGCTGATTACCATTCTTATGCCTGGACGCATATTGATGCATATCAAATCATCGGCTGCAGTTTGGTACTGCTCCCTTAAATAAGCCCCAAGCTGGTTCGAGGCTTCATTAAGCTCCTTATACGTTAGCCTATCATTGCCAAAAACAACAGCGATATTATCCGGGTATTTTAATGCCTGTTCTTCAAAAATATCAATAATCGTAACATCTGAAGGATAACTCACATTTGAATTGTCAAACATGGAAACCAAATGCTCTTTTTCTGAAATGCTCAGATAATCGATTTTTTCAATTAAAATAGACGGGGTTGCATATATAATTTTAACAATATTTTCAAAATGAGTAAATATTTTTTTTACAAATAACTCATTGTATATATCTGTATTGTACTCAATTTTTAAGGTTAATTCGTCTTCAGATTCTTCAAAAGTAAATGTCAGATCAAAGTGGGCGGTTGTTTTATCAAATTCAAACGGCTCTATCGTAAAATTATTAAGATTAATTTCATTTTGATTTAACTTTTTATGGTTTTGCAAAACAATCATTACATCAAACAAAGCTGAATGAGAAGGGTCTCTTATCAAATCAAGTTTTGAAACCAAATCACTAAATGGATATTGCTGATTCTGTAATCCATTCAATAAATTCGTTTTTTCTTTGCTTAATAAATCAACAAAACTATTTTCATCATCAAAATGCGAACGAATAGCTATAGTATTGATATATAAACCAATCTGATTTTCTAATTCAGGATGTTCTCTTCCGGCAACAGGTGTACCAATTATAATATCCTTTTGGCCTGAATATCTGTATAATAAAATTTTAACTACCGTCTCCAGCAAAATGAATAAAGAAACATTATTGTTTTTTGCTATTTCATTTAACATTCGTGGCAATTCGCCTAAATAATTATTCGTTATAAAATCACCATTAAAAGTTTGAATTGCAGGTCTTTTACTTTTAGTCGATAAATCAAGAATTGGAATTTCGCCTTTTAGCTGATCCAGCCAAAAAATTTCTGCGTTTTTATATTTTTCGGTTCGAAACCCTTCCTGAACCCACGAAGAATAATCTTTATATTGTATGTCGAGTTTTGGTAACTGAATTGGAAGATTATTCTTTATACAATTATAAATATAAAATATTTCTGAAAACAATACTTTTACTGACCATCCATCACTAATGATATGATGCATAACAATAAAAAATATGCTTTCATTTTCATTGGTCTTAAATAAACAGATTTTGAATAAAGGTGCATTTTCTAATTTAAAAGGAACCGTATTATTCTCTGAAATTATCTCTTTAATTTTTTCGTTTTTATCCACTAAATGAGAAAAATCTAAATACTCAAAATTCAAATTAATTTCATCTGTACTTTGTATAAATTGCCTTGCCGTTTCTGTGACAGGATCAAACCTGAAAGAAGTTCTTAAAATCTCATGTCTATCAACCACATATTTAAATGACTGCTCAATAATTTCTTTTTCCAACTGGCCTGAAATTTTTGCCGCAAAAGAAATATTATAAGCCTGAGATCCTCCTTCAAACTGACTTAAAATCCACATTCTGTGCTGTGACGAAGTTAAATTATAAGAATCCTGAAATGGTATAGCCGAAATATTTTTTTCAGGAATTGAATCAAAATATTTAAGTATATCTGTTTTTCTTGTTTTTATTAGATTAATAGTGTCCTCATCTAACTTTGAATTATTATAGCATTTTATAGATAAATCATTTCCCTTTTTAGAAATCTTTATCCCTTTTACTTCTAAAGCCTTTAAAAAATCATTCATTTTATTAATCTTATCTGTTAATTAATTCACTTCTTGTTATCTCGGTAATTTTGGCTATTACTTCATCATTAACCGCATCATCTTCTAAAGAATTTGAAATGAATACTGCTATTGTAAAAAAATCTTTCTTTTCGTTTATGTAAACAATTCCAATATCATTTGATGCAATTAGAACATTATTTACCCTGTCTGAAGTACCTCCTTTATGAAATGATTTTAAATTTTTAGGTACGAGTGCCTGAATTCTTTTGTTATTAATTGATGTTTCTAAAAGAGGCATCAAGATATTCTTGCTCTCTACAGAAATTATTTTGTTTTTCATCAGTTTATACAATAAAAGACTTGAAAAATTTGGTGTAACAACGTTATTGCCAATAGTCCCTTCTTTATCTCTATAAAGCGCACTCATAGAAAAACTATTCTTATTTTTGGTAAAGGAACTTATGTAGAAATTTAAACTTTCAATGCCTCCGGAAAGATCAACTAACTTGTCGAAAACATTATTATCACTCTGGTTCACAATGTAATACAATGCCTTTTCAAGTGTAATTGTAATACCTTCAGGGTTTGAATCTCTTAACGGACTAAATAATCCCGCTTTTAAATCACTCTTTGCAAATGAAACATCTTGATTAAGTAGTAATGTCTTATTATCAATGAGATGCAAAACTTTTAACGCCAGAAAAAACTTCGATACGCTATACATCTTATACTTTTCATTGCTGTTATGAGCAAAGATTTCAACTCCTTTGGAATTTCTTACGGATATTCCGATATTAAATTTTTTACCTTTTATGATTTCCAGAATTTCAGTTTTCATCTTGTCATTTTGAGCATGCAAACGAAATCCTGTAATGAAAAAAAATAAAATTCCTAAAATCACTGTACTTAAGTTTTTCATTCTATTTTTTTTTAAAACCTTGTTAAATAACTATTTCATCAGATAAATAATCCTGAGGTATATCCGTTTCAATTAAAAAAGATAATTTTCTAACAGAACTATTTTCAAAAAAATCAGCTAAACTTATTTCATAAGAATGATGATAATACAGTCTTGAAAGGATTTGTGTTGCCATAAGCGAATTTCCCCCAATCTGAAAGAAATCATCATCTAAGCTTACTTTTTCCTGTTTGAGTATATCTTTATAAATATTTAAAATGGTGTTTTGCAGATCTGAATTATTCGTGTCAAAATCAGAAATAAAAGTTGGACTGTTTATTGTCCTGAAATTCGAGATATCTGATAATCTTAAACCTAAATAAACATAATCGCTTAGTAAATTTTCTTTATTTACTGTATAATCAGTCCAATCCCAGCTGTTAACTTTGTTTCTATCCTGTTGGGTTTCTGAAATAATTTCATCAGAGTCATCAAAATTCAGGTTTAATCTTACTCCTGAATTTTCTTCTGTTTTTTTAACAAGCTGTATGCTGCAAATGTCATTTTCATTCACAACCAAATCATTTTTAATTTTTTTCGCGAATCCAAGTTTTGATAACGATCCGGTTGCTTTATGAGTATCTGAAGTTAAAATGCTTATAGATGGTTTTGTGTCTTTTAAAGTAAGCGTTTCCGGATCACTGTCTTCCAGTAATTCAATAAGTCCGATGCTGTTTTCGTAAATAAACATAACTTTTTTATTATCAAATAAAATAGCAGGTTCCGGCTGCTTGATAACATCAAAAATAAAGTCGTTAGTATTAAAATAATCTAAAGTTTCGTCAAAACTGTTCACTTTAAAACAAAGGTGATATGGTATTCCGTTTTTGTCTGGAATAACCTCGTCGACCATACTTTTTTCTTTGCCTTCTACTAATTCGATATCATTAAAGTGGTGGTGTTTACCTATTGTTAAATAGCAATTTTGAATTGGGTCAAATATGATTTCTCCAAAATTATACCCTAAATTCTCATAATATTCCAGACTTTCCTTAATATTATTTACAGCAAAACCTGTATGATGAAAATGGAATTTATTTTTCTCTTTCTCAGCAACAAAATCTTCATTGTATAATAATGTAATATGATCTATTGGTAATAAATAATTCTCCTTAACCTTAATTATATCCTGAGAATCAAAAGAATCTGTTTTAAACAGTTTCTCATTATTTTCTATAAATTCCTGAAACGATTTATTTCGTTCTGTTTCTTTATAGTTCAGGTATATTCCATCAAGATTAAATTCTGCTTTTAGTTTTTTTAGACAATCTATTATGGCAAATTCTATTTTTTTACCTAAAATTCTACAGCTCAAACTTAAGGTCTCGATATTTAAAACATTATTTTCTTTATTAAAAATAACAACACCTGTAAGTCCATAACGACCAAACTTATCCGTTACCTGTATTACATAACAGTTTTTTGCCAAATAGCATTCTAGCACTTTGTCAAGTGTTTTTCTCTGATCGTTTAAAATAAACTGGTTTGTTCTGTTTATCAATTGAAAAACTCTGTCAATTTCGCTTTCTTTTAATAAATTGAAACTAACTTTAATATCTAATCCGTTTAAAAAATCCTCCAGAGGAACTGTTTTACTTAACTCTTCCCTAACCAGGTTTGTTTTATACATTTGATTTCTTTCAAAATCTTCTACAGACAAATCAATTTTATCAAAAGCAGTTACCCTGCTTAAAAAATTAATAATATTATCCTCTTTTTCGGGTAATAACAGCGTAATAACTTCCGGAGCGGCAATCATCATTTGCTGACATTCCCAAGGATTGTCATCAATAAAAATAAAACTGTTTATATTTAAACTAAGATCTGCGGCAAGTTCAACGATATTATCGCTTTTGTTTTTCCAGTTTATTCTCCATGCCACCAAATGTTCTTTTCTTAAGATCATATCCGGATGGTTTTCGAAAACCTTAAACACATCTTCTTCATTGTTTTTACTTACTAAAACAATTAAAAAACCCTCATTGTGTTTTTGAACCAAGAATTTCTGAAATTTATTCATTTCGTCAGAAATAACTAAATCTTCTGTTTCTGATTCACCACAAACGCCTTTCCATAAAGTATTGTCACAATCTAATGCGATAACTTTTGAAGGTATTCTGTTTTTTAAAGCAAGGAAAAATCTGCTTATCTGGAAAGACATTCCATAAAAGAACTCATCTGTAAATGGTATAAATCCAAGTGAATACCTGTAATTATCGAAAATTTGTATGTCTGGAAAACTTTGCTCAATATTTCTAAAATCAATACAATAAACATTCGTAATAGATTTTAATTCACTTATCATTTCATTATTCAGCGTATCAATTAAAGATTTTATCTGAATGTCTGTTATTAAATGATCATCGCAAGGAAATATACCAATGATTTTAACATTAGAAATTGGCGTATTCTTTAATATTTCGATGAAATTATTTTTTAAATGCTGTAATGATTCTATATTTTCTTCTATCGAAATACTGCTGTTTAAATAATCTTCAAATCTGTTACAGATTAAAATACTTTTATCCTTAATTGAATTAAGCGAAGTAAGCTCTTGAAATACCTGATTATAATCGCTAAATTCTACGGTAGCATTAATATTAAATTCATCAAAAAAGTAATGCAGTGATTGCTTTACAGGTTCGATTACAAAAGAGGAAATGATTTTAATTCTGGTTTCTTTTAAAGCATTTTCAACTTCAGACATCAAATTGGATTTCTCTATAATTGAATCATCATTTGCAAATACTTTTGGTTCATTAACAACAATATTTTGACCAATATCCTGTAAAGTAAAATCATGCTTATCGTTTATATCAACCAGCAGATTTTCAAATTGTTCCATAAACAAATTCATGGTTTCACTTGTAAACAAAGCTTTATTATATTCTCCGTGAATAATAATTTCATCCTGTTTAGTCGTGATGTCCATTTTAAAATCTAGCTTAGAAACATCCCTGTCTAAATCATTATTATATCCTTCTATTTTCACATCTTCAGACAGCATCACTTTTGAAGCATTATTTTCATCGTTATGAAAGATAATCATAGTATCAAAAATTGGATTTCGGTACAAATTAGAATGTTTATAGAAATTTTCTACCATTAAATCAAAAGGATAATCCTGATTATCATATCCTTTAAGAATATTATCATGTAGCACTTCAAAATATTCTTTTAATGTGGAACTTGCATTAGTCTTAATTTTTAATGGTAAGTAATTTATAAATACACCAATCAGATTTTCTATATCAACATGATTTCTTCCTGAAACAATTGTTCCTATAATAAACTCATTTTGTTTCGCATAAAAACTTATCAGCAATCCATAAATTCCAATAAAATAATCATTTACATTTATATTTAACAGCTCCAGATTTGTTCTAAGTTTATCTAATTTTTCTCCTTTTAGAATTTTATGAATACTATTACCATCATATGTTATCTTATTAATCCTAGGAAAGTCTAACGGAAAATCTAAAGGCTGCACATCAGTATTAAAAAAGTTTTGCCAGAATGGCTCCTGCTTTTCACAATTTTTTTCATGCCAATAAACGAAATCTTTGTATTGCACTTTCAATGCAGGCAGATTATGCTCTTTATTGTTTAGAATTGCATTGTAGAAAACAGGGATTTCATGGTTTATAATTTCTCTCGACCATCCGTCACTTACAATATGGTGTAAGGTTAACAGCATTATATGTTCCTGATTATTAAGTTCAAGAAGTTTTGCTCTTATACCGATCTCATTTTCTAAATCAAAATGTTTTATGTTTTCTTCGTTAATAACAGCATCAATATCGCCGATATTTTTTAATACTTCAATATTAAAATTTAATTGGTCAGGGCTTAAAATATATTGTTTTAGTTCTCCATTTTTAAACTTAAATACTGTACGAAGCGATTCATGTCTTTCGATTATTTTTAAAAATGCATTTTCAAGTATATTAGTATCAAGTGGTCCGGTAATTTTAAATCGCAATGGTACATTATATAAATTTCTGCTTTCTTTTCGTTGCGAGGTTAACCAAAATCTTTTTTGAGCATTAGAAACATTATAGTTTTCCTGATTTTGAACAATTTCTATTTCATCAAAACCAATTTCATTTTCAATTTTTAAAAGTGTTGCAAATTCTTTTGGGGTTGGAAAGTCATATATCTCTTTCAGACTTAGTCGAATATGAAATTCTTTATGAACTCTGTTTAAAAACTGAATTCCTTTTAAACTGTGGCCTCCCAAAGCAAAAAAGTCATCATGCAAACCTACTTTTTCGGTTTGCAGAATTTCTTTCCATAAAGAAATTACTTTCGCTTCTGTTGGATTACAAGAATCGTCTGTATATTCTTTTGCAACACTTTTTAATGGCAATTTTTTGTAATCGATTTTATTATTATTTGTAATCGGAATCTTATCCAGTTGAATAATTGCCGAAGGAATCATATAATTTGGCAAACGATCTTCAAGATGTTTTTTTAGAAGCGCTTCATCTACAGTATCTTTTGAAACTACGTATGCAATAATTTCTACATCGCTGCTTTCTTTTGTAGTTGTAATAACTGTCTGATCGAACTGTTGAATACTTTCCAGTACATTTTTTATTTCATCTAATTCAACTCTGTATCCACGAATTTTAACCTGGTTATCATTTCTTCCTAAAAATAATATTTCACCATTTAAAAATGTAATTCCTAAATCCCCTGTAGCATAAATTCTTCCATATATAGCATGTTCCGTAAATTTTGTACTGGTTAATTCTGGCTGATTAAGATAACCGTAAGCTAACCCAGATCCGCCAATATAAATTTCTCCCGTTACTCCAAATTCAACTTCTACACCTTCATTATTTAAAATGACTGCAAAATTGTTTGTTATAGGTTTACCAATAACCGGTCTTTCTTTATATCTGTCTATTTTAGTTATATCTATTTTATGTGCTATGCAGCCAATAGTAGTTTCTGTTGGACCATAATGGTTTACAAATTGAATTCCTGGCTTAGTATTACTAAAAGAAACAACATCTTTTGCATTTATTTTTTCACCGCCCAATAATACCAAACTAAGCTTTGAGTCCGTGATTTTTGAAAGATTGTAAGAATTGCTTAAAACATTAAAATAAGATGGTGTAGTTTTTATATAAGTTATTTCATTATCTGAAATGTAATCTATAATTACATCAGTTTGATAAATTAACTCTCTCTCAACAAAATGCAACGTCCCTCCTAATAATATGGTTCCCCAAATAGTTGTATAACCAAGATCGAAAGCATAAGAAGACAATAATACAGATGAATCTTTTTCACTAATTTTAAGATCATCACGAAGCCATTTCACATAGTTTACTAATGAACTATCTTTAATACAGACTCCTTTAGATTTACCTGTTGTACCAGATGTGTAGATAATATAACTTATATCCTGCGATACCCTTTTTTTGAAATTATTGTTTTGTAAATTCTGATCAATAACAATTTCATCTAAAAAAACAGGAATGCAATTTTCAATCTCTTCAAATAAATAATTGAATTTGCTTGTACTAATTATAAACTTTGTACCTGAATCTAAAACAATATGATTTATTCTGGTTCTGTTATCATTAGGATCAATTGGAATATAAGCTGCCCCCAATTTTAAAACAGAAAGCATTGCCACCATTAAATGATAATTTGAATCATTTAAAACACCAATTTTAGAATTTTCATCAACGCCTTTTCCTGAAAGATAAGCAGCAAGTAAATTCGACTGTTTGTCTAATTCAGTATACGTAATTGAATTTGAACTATCTACAATGGCATATTTATCAGGATTATTTTTAACTTGAGTATCAAATAAATCTAATACAGAGGTTTCGTCAATAGCTGTTTTATTTGATAATTCAACTTGTTTGCCGTAAAATATATCATTTATTTTTCCTGCTTTTTGATTATCAATAATTTGTTCGCAATAGGCCATCCATAATTGCAATAAGTAGGCTGCTTCATCTTGGTGAAATGATTTTTCATTAAAAAATAAAACCGTTTTAATTGTATCACCACAATTATGAATTTGTATTCTGAGTTTTAAAGGCTGATCAAAAATAGAAACTTCCTTTAATTCGATTTCGTCTGACTTACAAAAAAGTTCATGATCGATATATTCAAATTGATACGAAAGTACATCAGCACTATAAGCATAATAATCTTTATCTATTTGCAGATATTCTTTATGAGTATTAATAAGATTTAATTCATTTTCTACACTATTTAAATATTCAGAAATTGACGGGTTATTATCCTTATAATCAATCTGAAAAGGAACTTTAAATGAAAATGCTCCCATATTATTGAACAGCTGCTCAAAACTTCTTCCGTTATGAATATATCCTATTGTACCTAATTCGTCTTTATCTGAAGATAAACGCGATAACATTAAATACCATGCAGAAATAAAACACAATTCTTTATTGACTGAACCCGCATTTAGTTTTGCGATTAAATCAGTACTAATAACATCATAAATTTCTGAGACAAAAGTGTTTTCAGAAACAAACTCAAAATTATTCTTTAGTTTTTTACTGTTTTTAATTTTATTACTCCAATAACTTATGCTTTCACCGGCATCTTCAGATATTATTAATTGATTTTTCCATTCTGAGAACTGCAAATAATCTATAGGAGATTCTTCTTCAGTATTCCCTTTGATATTATTCATGGTCTTGTGTGCCAGTAATAACAAACTCCATATATCCGAATAAAAGGCAGAAGATTCTAAAACTATTTCAGATACATTTTTATCAATTTCCTGTATATAGACTTTAAGATTGATTTTTTCAGAAGATAAATCGTATTCCTGTTCAATTTTAGTTAGTTCATCAGTTTCTTTTTTTATTGTAAACCGTGCATTTTCATTGAGTTTTATACAAGGAGAATTGTCTGTATCTAAAAAGGTTAGATCCATTTTAAGAACAACCTCATTTTTTACAATTGAACTGATACTTTCAACAAAATTATTTATGCTGCTGTTTTTAATTTCCAATACAATTCTGTTTGTTGTATCGGAACATTTCAAACTATTAAAATAAATAAAGTTTTGTTGCGGAGATAAACTATAATAACTATTTTTTTCCAAAGACATAATACTATTTATTTTTAGGGTGATATTTTAAAAGATCCGGGTAAAATTGTTCTGCTTTTTTTGCCAATGCATCGAATTCAATTTTAAATCCTAAAGGATTAGAAATCCATTCTTTTGTTTTTCGGGCAATTTCCGGTTCTACTATTTTTAATTCGTCTTTAAAAGATCTTGCCTTAAAATTTAATCTCATGGCTCTTTCCAAACAAATCGTATACATCAAGGCTGTTTCTATTTCTTCTCCGCAGGTAATACTTCCGTGATTAGATAAAATAGCTACATTATTACCGTTAAGGGCTTTGGCCAGATTGTCTGCGCTTTCTAAACTATTTACAGGACCTTCAAACTGGTTAAACACGATATGATTCTCATAAAACATACAGCTATTCTGGTCTATCGGTAATACTTTAGGATCTTGAAAAGCTGAAAACAAAGTTCCCCATGGAGAATGAGTGTGAACAACACAATTAACGTCAGGATACATTTTATGTATCGTAGAATGAATGCAAAAACCAGCCACATTAATAGGATAATCACCTTCGATAATATCCCCGCTTTCATTTACTAATATTAAATTATCCGGTGTAACGTGTTCAAATAATACTCCAAACGGATTAACCCAAAACAAATTATCAGCTCCTGGAACCCTCATGCTTACATGTCCGCTTATACTGCCTTCGTCAAGATCCAAAAGCCTTAATAATCGGCATGAAAGTGCCAGTTTATATTTTAACATTTCAGTGCTATTTTCAAAAACAGGGTCTTTAAAAAAGAACTCAGCAGTATTTTTTCTCGTCGTATTTACATTTTTGGTTACTAAAGTTGTTTTAACATCTCTAGTATTTTCCTCATTTTTTTCTAAATAATTTTCAATTGAATCTTCTTCTGACATGGCTACCAATATGCTTCTGTCACCATCATATGAATCACGTCCATGCGTAAAATGGACATTATCAATAACAACCAAATCTCCCTCTTCCCAATCAAATCGAAACATAGCTTTTTCATAAGCCTTTCTAATTTCATTTAAATCGTCAACCTCAATTTCAGATCCATCAGCATAATATGTATTTCTTGGTAAATGCTCAACACCATAAGTCTGAATCAAATATTCTGAAATTTCTTCGTTTAAATTTGAATAATGAAATAAGTGCGCCTGGTTAAACCAGTTT
The DNA here is from genome assembly GCF_001975985.1 of [Flexibacter] sp. ATCC 35103. GTDB lineage: Bacteria > Bacteroidota > Bacteroidia > Flavobacteriales > Flavobacteriaceae > Flavobacterium. The sequence continues at coordinate 63,616 of NZ_MTQF01000016.1, forward strand.
TTAACATCCTTATCTTTGTCATGCAGTATAGCTTGGGAAATTTGATAAATTCGAAGTTTATTATCTTCCCCCCATTCCAATTTTATATTCTTTTTTTTGCAGTATTCTTCGACTTTGTTTTTATCTGTGGTATCAAAAAAAGTTGGCCAGTTAATATCCATTTCATTACTAAAATTCCTTACGTACATAACGCCGCCTCTTGATTCGAATTTTTTTGTGATTTCCTGCGGAATTAACTGATATACAGAACGGCTGTCAGCAATAGGAGTATGACCTCCTATTCTGGATGGTTTTTCGCAGTAAAAAAATACTTTTTTAGGCCAGAAATCAGAATATGAATGTTCATTATGCTGCGCTATCCTTTGCTCTTTTGGGTATTCTGTCGAAGTATATATCTGATCGTTTACTTTCGTTCGCGGTGTTGAAGGTTCTGTATAACTTAATGCTTTTCCTTTTGAAGTAAGATCCACAACCTCAGATAAATCTGTTTTTTGTAAAAAGCCTTTAAACCCTTTAAATAACAAAATCCTGTCTTTTTCAAAAAGTGAGTTTACAAAATCTGTATTGTTCTGAATCCATTCTTTTAGATTCAATTTACTATCATTTGGACTGATTACTCTAATTTTTGTAAATTCATTACCAATAATATCCAGGTTTACATCATCAGGTACATTTTGGACTGAATTTAAATTTCTTGGCTTTGATTTTAATAAATCCTGAAAATTATTTCTCATAATAAGTTTTTATTTAGGCTTTGTATTTTTTGATTTTGAAAACGAAATTTCATGTATTTTTTTTAAATTATTTTTTACTAAAATTCATGAAGTTTTCAAATACCTTATTAGTATTGGTTTTATTTTTATCTTTTAAATATTTAGAATAACTATCTGTAAATAAATTCAATGAAGAAACCTCCTGTTTATAATCTGTTATTATTTTGTGCAATAAAACATTGTAATTTTCTATAAGTAATTCAATATAATCTTTTTCATAAAGTGCCTTTTTATATTCAAAAGATCCTGAAAAAGAATTGTTAGTAGCTGTCATTATTAAGCTAAAATTGAATTTGGCATCCAATTCTGTGACCTCAATTCGCTCAATTTTATCAATTTTTAATCTTTCAACAGCGTTAATTGAACTTCTGGAATCTTCATTAAATACAAAACGCCCCTGAAATAATGCATCCGAACCCTTGTTTGAAGTGTTGGCGTTTTTAAGAATTTCATCTAAAGAAATATCCTGATTATCAATATCCTGCAAGATTACCTGGTTTGACTTTTGCAATAAATCAATAAAACGGTCAGTTGATTCTATCGAAATCCTGATAGGCAGCGTGTTAATAAAAAAACCAATAATAGATTCGAATTCTTTTCTGGTTCTGCCGGCTGTAGAAGTGCCTAATATTATATTGGTTTGATTTGTAACATGATGCAATAAAACACTAAAACCAGTTAACAGCAATGAAAACATCGATACTTTATATTCACCTGCTATTTCTTTTAATCCCTGATATATGACATTGTCAATTTGAAACGAAACTAAACCTGCTTCATCATTTACCGGATTTTTTTCATCTGCATTATTTTTGGATAAGTACAAATATGAAATCTCGTGGTTTAGTCTGTTTTTCCAATACAAAACAGTTTCCTTGTATTTTGTACTTTCAAGATATTTATGCTGCCATACTGAAAAATCTCTATAAGAAAAGTGCTGTTCAGACAAATGCAGAGTTCTATTTTCTATTAATGCACTATAAGTTTCAATCCATTCCTCAATTAATAAATCCATAGACCAGCCATCACTAATTAGATGGTGCATACAAATAATAACAAAATGGCTATTATCCTGCATTTGTATTATTTTCAGTTTTGAAAGAGGCGCCGATCGTATATCAAAAATAAATTTGTTTTCGAAATTTATTTTCTCAACAAGCTCTTCTTCAGACAATAGAAAATCAGATTTCTCAATTTCTACATTTGCTTCAACATTTTCAAGAACATATTGTACAGGTTCATCATCATTAAAAATAAACTGCGTTCTAAAACTTTCATGGCGCAGAATTATATTTTTATAAGCTTCAATAAAAGACACTATATCAAAATTTCCTTCAAATAATAACCCTGTTGATACATTATAAGCATTAGATGTTTGATTATTCTGATTTACAATCCAAAGACGCTTTTGGTTATTAGACAATATACATTTCTGTTCCTCAGCAAATTTGTTTGCGATAACTTCTATCTGGTCCGTAGCGTCAACAGAATCTTGTTCTATAATCAGGGCTAATTCTTCAATGGTTGGATTTGAAAAAAAGTTTTTGAATGAAATGTTTTTGCCTATTACTTTATTCGCACTGTTAATTACCTGAGCAACTAGTAAACTATGCCCGCCTAATTCAAAAAAATTATCTGTAATACTTATTCTGTCATTTACCAGAACTTCCTGCCAGATTGCCTGCAATTTTCTTTCAGTATCAGTTACAGGTTGTTTGTATTCCTTTTGTACAATGTGATCCTTTGTAATTTCAGGTAATATTTTATAATTGATTTTTCCATTTGAAGTAAAAGGAATTTTGTCAATTTTAATCAAAACTGCCGGAATCATATAGCTTGGTAAAAACTGCCTTAAATGTATCATAATTTCATTATGGGGCAATTCTTCTTCTTTATAGACAACGTATGCAGCAATTCTTCTTATTTCGTTTTCTGCTTGCCAAACCGTTGCAATACTAGACTTTACACCTTCAAATTTATTGAGGACTTTTTCTATCTCGCTTAGTTCTATACGATGTCCTAATATTTTTACCTGATGGTCAATTCTACCTTTAAACTCAATCGTGCCATCATTTTGTAATACTACTAAGTCGCCGGTTCTATAGAGTTTACCACCATTGTTGAGGAAAGTATCAATAATAAATTTTTCCTGAGATAATACATCATTATTCCAATAACCATTAGATACGCCATCGCCACCAATTAAAAGTTCTCCTTTTATTCCCGTGGCGCATAAATTAAGATTACTATCGACAACATAAGTTTGCGTATTCGAAAAAGCTTTACCAATAGGAATTCTGTTATAAGTGTAATTAGGATTTACTACGTGTATTAATTTACCAATCGTGGTTTCTGTTGGGCCATAATGGTTGATGATTTTTAGTTTTGGGTTTTCTGAATTTATTTTTTTAACGATATCAATAGTGAGTTCTTCACCTCCAAAAACAATCATTTTTTTTGGAGACATCTCTTCACAGTTTATTTGCAGAGATTTCCAATAAGACGGAACTATTTTAATACAATCAATTTCATTAGCACTAAAATATTGCTGAATATAAAAAATATCACGCAGCCCATTTTTAGAAAACAGATGAATTGTTCCTCCAAAAACCAAAGAACTAAACAATACCGTATTTCCTAAATCTGTTGCTATCGTTGACATAATAGCAAAAGATTTGTTGTCTTCGATTGTTATTTTTTCAGACAGTCCAAAAAGATAATCCATTATATTCTGATGATTCACAATTACCCCTTTTGGAGTACCTGTAGAACCCGAAGTGTAAATTAAATAGGCATTATTGCTCTGTGAAGCATTATTTTTTAAAGTTTCCGGATTATACACCAAGCCTTCTTTATCTAATAAAATACTTCGAACTTCACTATCCTCATTTAGAGGATTATCAATACTATTTGTAATAATAATTTTTGCATTTGAATCTTCAATTATATATTGAATTCGTTCCTGCGGAAAATCCGGGTCAACCGGCACATATACAGCGCCTAATTTTAATATTGCCAAAAGCCCAATAATTGCCATTTCAAGATGGCTGTCAAAACACAGTATAATGTTAGAATTTGCTTCTACACCCTGTGCTTTTAAATAATGGGTCAGATTATTGACTTTTTGATGAAGATCAGCATAAGAAAGTTTTTTGTCACCAAATGCAACTGCAATATTTTCAGGTTTATTTTTCACCTGAGCCTCAAATAAATCTATTAAAGTTTTGTTTTTTGGATAATCAGTTTTATTCGTATTAAATCCCGTTACCAGCTGCTGTTTTTCTGGCTCAGTTAAATAATTCAGTGCATTTACTGCAACATAAGGATCTGCAATAATACTAAAAAGTAAAACCTGAAAATGATCTAAAATTCTACTACAGAATTCTTCAGCATAAATATCTGTATTGTAGTTAAGAATTAGCTCTAATCCATCGTTACCCTGATTAAAAGTAAAACTCAAATCAAATTTGCTAAATGCTGATTCTTCTATTTTATATTCCTGAATACTTAGTCCATTAATGCTTTGCAGCTTTTCTTTTGTATTTTTCCTGTCATTAAGGGTAATCATCACATCAAATAACGGATTACGCCCAACATCTCTTTTTACAGACAAGTTTTCAACTAATTCATCAAATGGATAAACTTGGTGCTCATATCCGTCGAGAGTCACCTTTTTTATAATTTTTAATAATTTTTCAAAGCTTTCGTTTTCATCAAATTGCGTTCGTAAAGCCAACGTGTTAATATAAAAACCAATTTGATTTTGCAAATCTGAATTTTCTCTCCCTTTAATTGGGCTTCCAACCACGATATCTGTTTGATTGGTATATTTAAACAATATTATTTTTACTACAGCCAGTAGCCCCATAAACAGCGTAACAGAATGTGATTGACATAGCGCATTAAAGTTTTTAGATACTGTGCCATTTAAAACTTTGCTAACAGACTTACCATTATAGGTTTTAACTATTGGTCTTGGCTGAAAAGAGGGTAAATCAATAATGGGCAAATCTCCTTGAAATTGTTTTATCCAATAGGATTTGTGTATCGCTAATCCATCATTTTTTAATATTTTTTGTTGCCAGGCTGCATAATCTTTGTATTGAAGTAATAATACCGGCAATTGATTTTCATATTTTTTGCTTATAGAATCGTATAAAGCAAACAATTCGTTCGTCATGATTTCTGCAGAATGTCCGTCACTTATAATATGATGCATCACAAAAATAAACAGGTAAGTGTCTTCAGAAATTTGCACTAATTTTGCCCTTAGTAAAGAGTCTTCAGACAGATTAAATGGATATTCTGATTCTTCTCTAATTATATTTTCAAGCTTGACAAGAACATCTTTTTTTGTACTTATATCTTCAAATTGCAATTTAAATTTATGTGCATCAGGCTGCAGGATAAATTGTCTTACATCTCCGTTTTGATCTCTTTTAAATACCGTTCTCAAAGATTCATGTCTGGCAATAATCAAATCGAAAGCCTTTTGCAAAGACAAAATTTCTATTTTACCTTTTAATTCAAAAGCACCAGGCATATTATAAGCTGTATTCCCATCCTCAAACTGGCTTAAAAGCCATAATCTGCTTTGCGACGAAGATAAAATGTAACTGTCTTGGTTCTCAACCTGAGGAATAAATGTATAAGCTTCATTTTTAGCTTTATTTAACTGAATAAAGTCTATCAGACTATTTTTATGAAGCTTAATTTCTTCTAATAAATCACTGCTCATGATTCCCTTAGGAGCCTGAATGTCTAGTTTTTCATCAACTAAATCAATCTTTATATTTAATTCATTTAATTTCTTGAGTAGTACCTGCATTATTTTAAGCTATTAATTTCCAGTTCTTATTCTTTCTTCTTCATTACCCGTTTCTCTCTTTTTCACTGTAATTTTCTTATTCCCAAATTTGTAAGAGACTGAGAGTTGAAAAAATTGAGTATCATAATAATATTTGAAATTTTGATAAACTCCGTTTACTGTTGAATTTCCTGTTACTTTTTGAGTTCTGAATATGTCGTTTCCTTTTAATGAAATTTTTAAATCTTTATTCAAAAGCAAATATTGAAAAGTCAGCGATGTAGAACTCATGGCTCCATTTTTATAAATTCCGTCCACACCTTCAAAACTATACCAGTAATTTAAGTTCAGTAACAGTGATTTATTTTTGTTTAATATGAAATCGTTACTTGTTGAAATTCTTGAATTAAATCCTTTTTGCGCTTCTGCAAATGACAATTTTGACTTCGAAACAGCATAATTTACATCAAGCGCATTCGTACTTACCCACCATTTGAAGTTGTCGTAAACATAGTTTTCAGATATTCCAATTTTTTGCCTGTTAATGTAGTTTTCGTTCGTAAATCGAATAAAATTGGTATTGGAATCTGCTATTGGAATTTGAAAAAACAAATTATCCTCATAAGCATAGTAAAGTTTGCTTTCCAGCTTTTTGTACGTATAAGTCATTTCCACGTTGTCAACAAATGCGGGCTGAAGGAAAGGATTACCTTCTATGGTTTGAAACGGATTTATGAAATATACATTAGGGTTTAATTCATAAAACGAAGGACGTACTATCCTTTTACTATAACTTAAAGTATAAGTTGAATTTTCGCCGGCTGAATGAGATAAATAAAATGTTGGGAAGATTTTAAAATAATCATTCTTTACGGATTGATTTACTGGAGCCGAATTGGTTTTTGTCTGCGTGGCTTCTCCTCTTAATCCAAATTGCATTTCCCATTTGTCACTAAATTTCTTATTTCCTGAAAAATATAGTGCTTCGATATTTTCAGTATACTGAAATTGATTTTGAACCAAAGGAAAATCCAAAACTGGATCATCGACTAAACCGCTGTTAAAAGCTGAAATAGTATTTTTGGCTTTTGAATTGGAAACTTTCCCCCCAAAAGTTAATGTTGCCCAATTTAAAGGACAATCCACATCTACTTTTCCAGATAAATTTCTAATATCCTGATTGTTAGAATTAATTCCCGCATAATACTGCGTAGAAGAAGGATCCTCAATAATTGAAATTCCGTTATATTGTTTAGTATCAGCATTATCATAATTAAAATAATCCAGATTTACAGTAATCTTTCTTCCAAGTGTATCAATTTTGAATTCATTATAAAGATTCAAAGATTTTATATTTGGGTTTTGCTTAACTGCTCCGTCTGACTTTAAAGAACTAATAATTGTATTTGTCGAATAATCATAAACAGGAGTATATGGACTATCTGTCTGCCTAATTTTATTTTGATTCATCATCAACTGGGTTCCAATGGTCCATTTAGAAGTAAGCTTATAATCCACATTTAAATTCACATTAAATATGTCATATTTCTTTTTAAACGGGGAACTTGTGTACCATAATCCATCAGAAAAATAAGCATAATCATCCTGTTCAATATATCGTGTTCCGTCTCTAAAATTAGCTCCTGCCGAAATACTTAATTTGTTCTTATTGTAATTAAAATTTCCCATAGCAGAGCCATCAGCATATTTTCTTTGTATATAAGTAGATCCCACCAGTGCATTCCAGGAATCTTTTTTAACTTTTTTCAATTTTATATTCACCAAACCACTGTTTCCTGCAGCTTCATATTTTGCAGGCGGAGTTGTAAAAATTTCTATACTTTTTATTGCATCAGCCGGTATCGACTTTAAATAATTTGCCAAATCTTCTTCAGTAAGCTGAACAATTTTATCATCTATCATAACAGCCAGAGTACTTTTACCAATAATAGTTATCTTATCATTTTGCACACGTACTCCCGGCGTAACAGAAAGAGCGTCTATAGCATCTCCTCCTGCAGCATTGATAGAATTTTCTACATTAAAAATTAATCTGTCTACCTTTCTTTCTACCACTTTCTTTTTACTTACTATTGTAACTGCCTCCAAGTGATTAATATTCGTTAATGTTATAGTACCTAAATCTAAAAAAGTACCTAACTCGATATTTTTAGAAAAAACAATTTTACTTGTTTCCCTAATTTGTAACTTGTACCATCCTTGCTTTACTTCTATTATAAAATTTCCATTTTCATCTGTAAGTTCACTTTTTACAGCTGCAGAGTCTTTTCCTATTAGAATTACCTCTGCGAGAGAAACAGATTTTCCCTCTGAATTTGCTACTTTTCCACTAATTTTTCCTGTTTCCGTTATTTGGGCTGATAATGTTGTGCTTATTAATAACAATAAAACCAAAATCTTTTTTTTCATTCAATTATTATTTTGTTTTCTTTTCTAATTATTTTTATTGCATATAAGAAAAAACATGCAATTACAAAGTGAAAGTTTCGATTTCAATATCATTTATATTCTGATTATTTTCTATTGTGGATGTTAAAAGTATGTTTCTGATCAAAATAGCTTGTTCTTCTACAATGATGTTTTTAAACAGTTCGTTTATAGAAATTTTTACCATAAATTGTTTATGAATCAAACTAATTAATCTGGTTGCACTTAAACTATTACCTCCTAATTCAAAGAAATTATCTTTAATACCAATGGTTTCGATATTTAGGACCTCTGACCAGATTTGTACTAATTTAGATTCAACTTCATCCCTTGGCGCTTCATATTCCGCATTTGAAGTTATTCTAAGATTATCCGGATTTGGTAATGATCCTCTGTCAATTTTGCCGTTAGGTGTTAAAGGCATCGCTTCCAATTGTACAAAATAGGCCGGAATCATATAATCCGGTAAAAAATCTTTAAGTCTGAATTTAAGATCTGCAACATGAAGTTTTTCCTTGCTTGTGAGATAAGCAACTAAAAATTTATTGCCCTGATCATCTGCTTTTACTGTAGCTACAGCTGCATCTACCGCTGATATTTTAAATAAGGCACTTTCTATATCTCCAAGTTCAATTCTATAACCTCTAATTTTAACCTGATTATCATTTCTTCCTAAAAATTCAATTTCGCCTTCATTATTCCATTTACCCAAATCTCCTGTATCATAGATAAAACTGTCCTTTAAAAATGGATTTTTAATGAATTTTTGATCCGTTAGCAAACTATTCTTATAATATCCTTTTGCTAATCCGTCTCCCCCTATATATATTGTTCCTACTGTTCCTGCCGGTTTTGGTTGTAAATACGAATCGAGTATATAAAACTGAGTATTTTGTATTGGTTTACCTATATTGGATGATTCATCAGGAAAATTGATTTTTTTTGTGCTGGACCAAATAGTAGTTTCAGTTGGGCCATACATATTCCAAACTTCCAAAGTGTTATTAAGCAGTTTTTCTGTCAATGATTTACTTAATAAATCACCACCACAAAGTATTTTCAAATTTTTATTTCCTAGCCATTCTGCATTAAACAGTAGTTGATAAAAACTTGGTGTAGCCTGTATTATGGTAGGCTGTATTTCGTTTAGTCTCTGTATTATTAAATTAGGATCAGACAATACATCCTGACTCGCTATATATAAACGTGAACCGGAAATTAAAGGCGCAAAAAATTCCAGTATAGAAATATCAAAAGAATACGTTGTAACAGAAAACAAGGTATCTTCAGGACTAAATCCCGGCTTATTTTTCATACTTACAAGAAAATTAAGCAACGATTTATGTCCTATTTCAACTCCTTTAGGATTACCGGTTGAACCTGATGTATAAATAATATAAGCTGTGTCCTTAGGAGTAACTTTTAACCTTTGGTCACCGCTAAACTGGTTCGTTTGTGCTAAAATATTTTCTATTGAAATTACCGTTAAGCTTTCAATTTTTTCCAGTTCATAATTCTTCTCATTAATCAGTATTTTACATCCGCTGTTGGCAACGATAAAATCCAAACGTTCTTTTGGAAATGTCGGATCCAGAGGAATATAAGCTCTGCCCGCTTTCATTATCCCTAATAATATTGCAACCATATATGCTGAACGGTCTAATAAAACTGCAATAGGCGATTTATCCTGCTCACTAAAATTGGCTACGATATAAGCCGCAATTTGATTGGATAATTTATGAAGTTCAGCATATGAAAAAGATTTGAAATCATCTTTCAAAGCTTGTTTTTCAGGAGACCAGTTTACCACTTCTTCAAATAAATCAATGAAAGTATGCTCGCTAGAATAACTTACTTTTGTATCATTAAAATCCAGTAGCAATTTATTCATTTCCTGTTCTTTAAGATAATCCAGTGCGCTCAATGTAACTTTTGGCTGAGCGACAATACTTTGCAGCAATACTTCAAGATGATTTGTAATATTTGTTGCAAATAACTCTGTATAAAGATCTGTATTGTAAACTAATATTAAATTTATTCCGGCATTTGTAGCTTCAAATATAAATTCAATATCAACTTTACTGATATCATTTTTTATCCCTTTATAGTCATTAATTACAAGATCTCCCAAGGTTTCAATATTAACTTTAAGATTATCTGTATTTTGAAACGTTATCATGACATCAAACAAAGGATTGCGGCTCATATCCCGTTTAATGGTCAGACTTTCTACTAATTCATCAAAAGGATAAATCTGGTGTTGGTAAGCACCAAGAGTAACTTCTTTCGTGTTTTTTAATAAATCTAAAAAGCTATTTTCAGGATAAAATTGTGTTCTTAATGCTAATGTATTCACGTAGAATCCAATTTGATGCTGTAAATCAGCATGCTCTCTTCCTGCAATTGGGCTTCCTATTATTATATCTGTCTGATTGGTGTATTTATGCAATAGTATTTTTACAGCAGCAACAAATCCCATAAATAAAGTACTTCCTTGTAATTGGCATAAATCGCCAAAATCTTTAAGAAGTTTATGGTCATAAACTTTATTTATAGAGTTTCCTGCATACGTTTTTATAGCCGGTCTTGCCTGATAAACAGGCAGATCTAATATTGGTAATTCTCCTTCAAATTGTTTTAACCAATATGCTTTACTTATATCTGTAGTATCATTTGTTAACTGTTCTTGTTGCCATGCAGCATAATCCTTGTACTGTAATTTCAACACCGGAAGAGCATTCTTATGATTATTCACATCATTGTCATATAAGGTAAAAAGCTCATTTGTTATTATTTCAGATGACCATCCATCACTAATTATATGATGCATTACACAAACAAAAACGTAATTATCCTGACTCGTTTTAACTACTTTTGCCCGAATCAAAGAATCTGATGATAAATCAAAAGAACCTTCTATTTCATTTTCAATAATATGCTCTATTTTTTCTGCTGAAGATTCTGCCGTAATTTCTTCATATTTTAATTGAAATTTATGATCTTCAAAATCTAACACAAACTGTCTTATTTCACTGTCTTCATTTTCTTTAAATACGGTCCTTAACGATTCATGACGTTCAATTAAATCAAAAAAAGCTTTTTCTAGTGAAGAAATGACCAAACTCCCTTTTAACTCAAATATGCTAGGCATATTATACGCTTTATTACCTCCTTCAAATTGACTTAAAAGCCATAATCTACGTTGAGAAGAAGATAAAACATAGCTTGCCTGTTTAGCAATTTGTGGTATATTTTTATAAACCTCTTTGCGTCCAGCAGCAATCATTTCTATTTGCTCTCTAAAAATCATGCTCGAGAATAAATTTTGAAAGCTAATTTTTACGTCAAAATCCTTATTTATATTATATAAAAGTTTTGTAACTTTTAAGCTGTGACCGCCCAGTTCAAAGAAATTATCATTAATTCCTACCTTTTCAACACCCAATATTTCCTGCCAGATAAGAGCGAGTTTATTTTCTGCGTCATTTGAAGGTGCTACATATTCTACCTGCGAATTCATTCTTGATTCCTGAGGATCCGGCAATGCATTTCTGTCCACTTTTCCGTTTGGAGTAATTGGCAATGCCTCTAATTGAATAAAGTAGGAAGGAATCATGTAATTTGGCAGCGTGTTCTGTAAATAAGAAACCAAATCAGAAACTTTAAGTTCTGTTTTACTCACTAAATAAGCAACCAGGCATTTATCTCCGGACAAATCATTTTTTGCCAAAACAACGCACGAACCTATATTTTTATTTTTCAATAAAACAGTTTCAATTTCACCTAATTCAATTCGATATCCTCTTATCTTAACCTGATTATCCCCACGGCCTATAAAATCAATATTACCATCAGGAAGCCATCTGCCTAAATCTCCTGTTTTATAAAGTTTTTCAGTCGTTTCAAATGAATTTGTAACAAATCTCTCTTTCGTTAAATCCTCATTATTAAAATAACCTCTTGACAAGGCATCACCTCCAATAAATAATTCTCCATATATGCCAACCGGAACCAGGTTATTATATGAATCTAATATTCTGATTTTCGTGTTAGAGAAAGGTCTGCCAATAGGTGTAAATCCATTTAAGTCATCTTTATAATCATCATAAAAAGTTGAATCTATCGTAGCTTCAGTAACACCGTAACTATTAATGATTTTTATGCCTTTTCCCAGCTTATCTTTTAAGCTGTTATAATCCTGATTATTAAAACTATCTGATCCAAAAATTAATATTTTAAAGAAACTGTAATCTTTATTTTCTAATATTATATAGTCCATTAATGGTAATAACAGACTTGGAGTACCTTCTAAAATAGATATTTTTTGTTTTTGCATTAATTCATATAAATGCTCCGGATTCAATTTAACATCATTAGAACAAATGATCATTTTGCCTCCATTTAATATTGAACGACAAATATCTCCTACAAAAACATCAAATGATATACTGGCCAGCTGTAATAAATTTACTTCTATTTGATCTAAGCCATAATGTGTTTTCCAATTCTCAAAAATACTTACGACGCTAAAATGCTCTACCATTACTCCTTTAGGATTACCGGTAGTACCCGATGTATAAATTACATAGGCTAAATCGTGAGATTCGTTAATTTTGTCAATATTATTTCTCGAATAATTTTCCTGTAAACCATTAAATTCTTTTAATAGTTTCTCATCAACAACAGCAATACTGTGACTGTTTGTTTCTATATAGGCAATTCTTTCCTGCGGATAATTAATATCTATAGGTACATATGCTGCCCCAGATTTAAGTATGCCCAGAATTGCAACCATCATCATTTCGCTTCTATCTACCTTGATTGCAATTAAATCATTTGGTTTTATTGAATAATTATGTCTAAGATAATGCGCCAGCTGATTGTCTTTTTCGTTTAGTTCTTTATAGCTTAATTCGGTATTTTCGAATACTACGGCAATATTATT
>NZ_MTQF01000017.1 GCF_001975985.1 [Flexibacter] sp. ATCC 35103
GTATGTCGTCGCCTTTCTTTTCAAAACCCTGTTTCTAACAAAACAGGGTTTTTTATTCAAACTTTTTACTTGAATTGATTTAAGTAAATAAGGTACCTTAGCTCAGATGGTAGAGCAATGGACTGAAAATCCATGTGTCCCTGGTTCGATCCCTGGAGGTACCACATAATGCTCGGATGGTGAAATTGGTAGACACGCTGGACTTAAAATCCAGTGAACAGCAATGTTCGTGCGGGTTCAAGTCCCGCTCTGAGTACTAAAAACTTTAATTGGCTATGCTAATTAAAGTTTTTTTTTGGCTTAAAGTGAAAAAATATTTTTTTTAAAGTAAGTGAAAATTCTATTAAAAAGAGCTCTATTTAAACTTAGATTGCGTTAGGGATTGGATCGATATCCTTTTGCGAGACTAAATTCCCTTCGAAGCCTCTAAAATTTTTCGCAAAAGATTTAGTGTAAAGCCCGACCCGGAGGGAAACGCCATAATGATTTTTTAATTTTGTACCGTTGTAAAGCTTATTTTTATACTTCTTTTTATGTCGTATTCAAATTTTTTCTTTATCTACATCTGTTATGAAAGTAATTACACCATTCATGAAAACTTTTTGATCATCCCACATAGCTAAATGGCTTCCATTAGGACAATATAAATAACGGCCTTTTTGAACTAATTTACTTTGTTCTTCCATTGCTTTTGGATCCATTGTATCGTATTTAGCGCCAATCATTAAGGTAGGTACTGTAATTTCGTGTAAGCGATTTTTAATATCCCATTTGGCTAAGCGACCACTGATACCAAATTCGCTCGGACCTTGCATTATGGTATAGATTTCATTATTTATGTGTTTACTGGCGCGATTTAATCCGTCTGGCCATTCTTTTAATCGACATAAATGCTGTTGATAATAATTTGGAATGAGTAATTCCATATAACGGGGATTACTAAAATCTTTTTTTGCTTCAAGTGCTCTAATTTCTGCTAAAACTTCAGGTTTCATTTGTTTAGCTAATACTTCATCTGCATATTTTCCATAATCTGGTGCACTTGCCATCATATTTGAGATCAATAAACCTTTCATATTTTGTTGATATTTTAACGCATATTCCATCGCGAGAATTCCTCCCCACGAGTTACCCAGGACATAAAAATTGTTTTTATCTGCATTTATAGCTTTGCGTACCTGTTCAACTTCTTCTACAAAACGTTCGGTTGTCCATAAGCTGCTGTCTTTAGGCTGATCGCTGTAGTAAGAACCTAATTGGTCGTATTCATAAAATTCAAATCCTTCACGTTGAAAGAATGTTTCGAAACATTCCATATACTCGTGAGTCATTGCCGGGCCTCCGTGTAGTAATAGAATTTTTATTTTGGAATTATTACCAAAGCGTTTCGTCCATACTTTAAATTCTCCAACAGGAGTCTTTATGGGAATTAATCGAACCCCCGCTGTTTCTGTATTGTTTTCTTTATTGTAAGTAAAATAATCAGAAAGAGTATTTGATTTAGGTTCATTCTTACAAGATGTAAATAGTAAAATTGTAGCAAAGAAGGTAATAAAGCGCATAATTAGAATTTGAGTTATTAAATTATCTTAGTTTAATTTTTATGTCTATTAAAATATATGACAGAATATTATGATCGTGATTGTTGAAATGGAAACTATTTCGTGTATGGTCAGTGGCATTATCCATTTTTAAAGTGGTGAAATTTTGTTGTAACTTTTTTAATGATAATGAGTTACAATATAATAAAACTCCTTTTAAAATAATAAAGGATTCTTAAATTGATTTGAATATTTTTTTGCTTGTTGTAAATTAGTGAAAGAAAATTACTAATTTAAATATTAAAATCATGAAAAATATCATTCTTATTGCTGTATTATTACTTGGTTTGACAACGTCAGTCAATGCGCAGAAAAAAATTGAAATTAATGAATTGCCAAAGCCAGCACAGGATTTTTTAAAGAAACATTTTAGCTATACATCTGTAGATGTTGTTAAAAAAGACGCAGAACACGGTGAAAAAGGTTATGAAGTAAAACTTAAAGATGGTACGGAAGTAGAGTTCTGGAAAGACGGTTCATATCGGGAAGTCGACGGAGGTAAAAAACCAATTCCCACTGCATTTATTCCTGCATCTGTAAAAGATTATGTAGCAAAAAATCACCCAAAAGAAAAAATAACGCATATCGATTACGGTCACAAAGATCTTGATGTGGATTTAACAAATAATATCGATTTGGAATTTAGTAAAGAGGGTAAAATCCTAAAAGATAAAAAAGACAGATAATATATTGTTTACCAAACTAAAGCTCTTTGAATTATTACCCTTACTGATGGAATTAATTCAGATATTTTTTATTTAAAAACTGCTTTTTTTTCGAAAGATTATCTTGTCATAAAATAGTTTATATTTACATCTCATATCATTTATTTCATGGAAGAAAATAAACATGTAACGATTTACGACATTGCTGAAAGACTAAATCTTGCTACGTCAACTATTTCGCGTGCTTTAAAGGATCATCACACTATAAGTGATAAAACGATAAAAAAAGTAAAAAAAACAGCTGAAGAAATGGGTTTTGTTCCCAATACTTTAGCCGCTGGTTTGCGCGGAAACAAAACCAGGACTATTGGGGTTTTGATTCCAACTGTTACACAACCTTTTCTCTCTTCGTTAATTAGTGGTATCGAAATTACAGCTCAAAAATCTGATTATACTGTCATTATTATGCAATCGCATGATTCTTATTATGAAGAGGTTAATATGGCTAAATCATTGTATAGTAATCGTGTAAGTGGCGTTATTTGTTCACTGGCTATGGAAACGAGAGATACTGCCCATTTTCAGCAATTCTCGAATAATAATATTCCACTTGTGTTTGTAGACAGGGTTCCTAAAGATTATAATACTTTTAGAGTGGTTATTGATAATTATACTGCGGGTTATAAAGCGACCAAACATCTTATAGAGCAAGGGTGTATTCGTATTGCCCATTTAACTGCGGGATCAGAATTTGGAAATCTCTATAACGAAAGAAAAAGAGGGTATATTGAAGCCTTAAAAGATCATAATTTGCCAATTGATGAAGAATTAATCATTAATTTAAAATCAGTTACTTATGAAGAAGGTGTAAAAGCCAGTAATCAATTGTTTGATTTAGATCCAATTCCGGATGGACTTTTTGCACCGGGAGATATTATTGCAGTTAGTGCAGTTCAGACAGCTAAAAAAAGAGGGATAAAAGTTCCGGATGAAATAGCCATTATTGGTTTTAACAATGATCCAATTTCTCAAATAATCGATCCTAATATTTCGACAATTACCCATCCTGCAGAAAAAATGGGAAAAGCAGCTGCTGAAATTATCATCAAAAATTTGAAATCACAAAAAAGTGATGATGCAAAAGAAATTACCTTTTTAAATACTGAAGTACTTGCCAGAGAATCATCTGATAGAAAAAAAACTTTAGAAACGGCATCGAAATAATAGTATGAATACGATCATAATTCCTGATGATTTAAATCTGGAAAATTCACAGCATGTTCAGGTTTTTGATTATACTAGTTCAAAAGGAATATCTAAACAGAAAATCATTTTAAATCAAAACATATTTAGTTTTCTTATTGAAGGAACAAAGGAAGTTATTTTTGATAATTCGGCTTTGGCGATAGATGACTCTAAATTTCTGGTAATGAAATCCGGCAATTGTCTGATGACGGAAAAACTCTCGAATGTTTCAAATTACAGAAGTGTATTATTGTTTTTTTCTAATGAAATAGTATCACGATTTATTAGAAAAATGGAATTAAATAAGTTGGAATTAACAACTTATAGATCTGTTTATGCTTTTGAATATGATGCATTTCTAGAACGTTTTGTAGACAGCTTAGTAGATATTTCAAAACTTTCAGAAGATTTTCAAAAGAAAATACTGGAAGTTAAATTTGAAGAAATAATGCTTTATTTGACAGCAAAGTATGGAACCGAATTTCTTCATTCTTTAGCTCTAAATAGTGATAATGCTACGCAAAAGTTTATTCAGATTATAGAAAACAGTCATCTTAATAAGTTAACCTTAAAAGAATTGGCTTTTTTATGTAATATGAGTATATCTACTTTTAAAAGAGAATTCGAAAAGCATTATTCAGAATCACCTATAAAATGGTTTCAGAATAAAAGACTTGAATTTGCACATTATTTACTTCAGCAAGAACAAAAAAATCCATCTGAAATTTATTTTGAAGCGGGCTATGAAAATTTATCAAGCTTTACGCAGGCGTATAAATTAAAGTATGGCGTTACGCCAAAATATCATCAGAAAAATTGAGCTTTTAGCAATAGTTTTTGACTCTTTCTCTAAAGTTTCTTTTGCTTTACGGACTCTAAATTTACTTTAAATTTTAAAACTCAGTAAAATGAAAAAAGTAAATTTAATTTTGGTGTTATCCTTGATTTTTACCACAACAATTTTTGGACAAAAGACATTTACACTAACCAGTAATGATTTAGGAGGTCAGGCTTCTAAAACTCAGGAATTCAACGGATTTGGCTGTTCCGGAGAAAATGAATCGCCGCAATTGTTATGGAAGAATGCTCCGGTGGGAACAAAAAGTTTTGCTATAACAATGTACGATCCTGATGCGCCAACCGGAAGCGGATTTTGGCATTGGATCGTTTTTGATATTCCGGCAAATGTCAATGAATTAGTGACCAATGCGGGAACTAAAAACAATCTAATCCCAAAAGGTGCTATTCAAAGTATTACTGATTATGGCATTAAAGGATTTGGAGGTCCTTGTCCGCCTGAAGGTCACGGATTTCATCAATATATCATAACAGTTTATGCTCTTAAAACTGATAAATTGGGAACCGATGCAAATACAAATCCTGCTGTGGTAGGTTTTAATCTTTGGAATCAAACATTGGCTAAAGCTAGTATTGTGGCTTATTATAAGCGATAAATGTAAATATATTATTAGAATTTCAGGATTTAAATGTTGAAATTGACCCCGTTAAAGCAGGATAGTTTTTTAAATTATCCTGCTTTTATTTGTTATGGCAATATTTTTTTTCAAAAAAAGAGAGCTAAAATTTTTTTCTTAAATAACAATCTTATATTTTTACGCAACCGATTGCAATTATTGTTTTATTTATGATAATATATTTTTTGATTTAAAATTTTATTAAATATTCTTATTGTGATGTAAATTATTGAGATTTTGGAATTAAAGTTTTAACGGATTAAATTAAATAAATACATGACTTCATTAAGATTTGTTTTTTTATTTTTCTTGATTTTCCTTTCTGCTTCTGCTCAAAAGGATTATAAGTTATGGCTTCAATATGATAAGATTACAAATCCTCAAGTTGTTGAGGAATATAATTTAGCTATTAAAGGGATAGTTTCTTCAGGAAATTCTGAAACATCAAAGATTTATTTAAATGAAATAGAATCTGCTTTGTTTAGTATGTTAGGAAATAAAATTGAAATCAAGTCAAAATTAGAAGGTCAGGACAATCTAATCATTGGTTCTCAATCTTCTTTAAGCTCCGATATTCAAAAAATGCTACTATCTGATTTTGAAAAAATAAATTACGAAGGTTTTATTATTAAATCTATTTCAATAAAAAATAAAAAGCAGATTGTAATTACCGGAAAAAACGATGTTGCTGTTTTGTATGGCGTTTATAATTTTCTGAGGCTCATTCAGACTAATAAATCAATTAAAAATTTGAGTATTGTTGATTCTCCCAAAACAAATATCAGAATCTTAAATCATTGGGATAATTTAGACCGAACTGTAGAGCGGGGTTATGCAGGTTTCTCATTATGGAATTGGCAAAAACTTCCTGATTTTATCGATCAAAGATATATTGATTACGCGAGAGCAAATGCTTCAATTGGGATTAACGGAACGGTTTTGACAAATGTAAATGCAAATGCTTTGATTTTAACGCCACAATATTTAGAGAAAGTTGAGGCTTTAGCCAATGTATTCAGACCATATGGAATAAAAGTATATTTAACGGCGCGTTTTTCGGCACCAATAGAAATTGGAGGTTTAAAAACTGCTGATCCAAAAGATGTGGCTGTATCCAATTGGTGGAAAGAAAAAGCGAAAGAAATCTATAAAAGAATTCCTGATTTTGGTGGTTTTTTGGTAAAAGCAAATTCAGAAGGTCAGCCTGGTCCGCAAAATTATGGCAGAGATCATGTTGACGGCGCCAATATGCTTGCAGATGCTTTAGCTCCTTTTGGAGGTGTGGTTATGTGGAGGGCTTTTGTATATTCTGAACATGATACAAATGATCGTGCCAAACAAGCTTACGCCGAATTTCAGCCATATGACGGAAAATTTAAGGATAACGTAATCGTTCAGGTTAAAAACGGAGCTATAGATTTTCAGCCCAGAGAACCTTTTCATCCATTATTTGGCGCTATGCCAAAAACACCTTTAATGATTGAATTTCAAATTACGCAGGAATATCTGGGATTTAGTACTCATTTGGTGTATTTGCCTAAATTATTTCAGGAAGTTTTAGAATCAGATACGTATCAAAAGGGTAAAGGTTCTACTGTTGCCAAAGTAGTTGACGGATCTTTAAATCATAGCAAGCGTACCGGAATTGCCGGAGTTTCAAATATTGGTAATGATCTTAACTGGACTGGACATCCTTTTGCACAGGCAAATTGGTATGGCTTTGGGAGACTGGCCTGGGATCCGTATTTAGATTCTGAAGTTATTGCCAATGAATGGCTGCAATGTACTTTTTCGAACAACGAAAATTTTATTAAACCGGTTAAGGATATGATGATAAAATCACGTGAAGCAGTTGTAAATTATATGACACCACTTGGTTTGCATCATATCATGGATACTGGGCATCATTATGGTCCCGGACCTTGGGTAAGTAATTTATCAAGACCAGAATGGAATCCGACTTATTATCATAAAGCAGATAAAAACGGAATTGGTTTTGACCGGTCAAAAACAGGAACAAATGCAACTGCTCAATATGCAACAGAAGTAGAAAAGATGTTTGACAATCTTGCGACATGTCCGGAAATAGATTTATTATGGTTTCATCATGTTTCCTGGGATTATAAATTAAAAAATGGTCAAACACTCTGGAATGGCTTGGCATTAAAATACCAGGAAGGTGTAAATCAGGTTCAGGAAATGCAAAATACATGGAATAAAACCGAAAAATATATTGATGCTGAACGTTTTAAAGAAGTAAAGATGCTGCTAGAAATTCAGCATAAGGAAGCAAAATGGTGGCGAGACGCGTGTTTGTTGTATTTTCAGCAATATTCTGGTAAAGAGTTACCTGTTGGGGTAGAAAAACCAACACAAACATTAGAGTATTATAAATCATTAAAATTTCCGTTTACACCAGGAAATTAATATATAAAAATAAAAGAATATGAGTACAAAAACGGCTATTGTAACCGGAGGAAATTCAGGTTTGGGTTTTGCAATCGCAAAAAAATTATGTGAGAACGGAATCAAAACTTATATAATTGGAAGAGCAAAAGAAAAAACAGAAGAAGCTTGCAGGGAAATTGGCGAAAATGCGATTCCGGTTTTATTTGATTTAAACGATATTGCTGGGATTCCGACAATGATTGAAAGTATTGTAAAAAATAATCCAATTGATATTTTGGTAAATAATGCCGGAATCAATCTTAAAAAAGAATTTTCAGACGTAACAGATGAAGATTTTTTATCTGTAATTCATACCAATCTTTTGAGCGTTTTTGCTGTGAGTAGAGAAGTTGTAAAAAACATGAAAGCAAACACGGGCGGAAGTATTGTAAACATCAGCTCGATGGCCTCTCAATACGGAATCCCGAAAGTAATTGCGTATTCAGCAAGTAAAGGTGCGATAGAATCTATGACGCGTGCAATGGCGGTAGAATTGGCTCCGTTTGGTATTCGTGTAAACTGTATTGCACCGGGATTTATCAAAACAAAAATGTCATCTACAGCGCTTGACAATGATCCTGAAAGAAAAAATAAAGTGCTTTCCAGAACGCCAATGGGATTTTTAGGAGAACCATCTGATATTGCAGATGCCGTATATTATTTCGCTTTAAGCGAATCAAAATATACAACAGGAACCGTTTTGCCTGTTGATGGCGGAAACAGTATTGGTTTCTAATTATAAACAGTATTAAGCAATTAGAAAATTTATTTCTCAAATATAGATAGCGACAGTTTAAGCTATTTTTCTATATGTTATAATTTTAAAGTATTCATAAATAGTTAGTATTATGATAAAAATGCAGCAGACAATGCGATGGTTTGGACCTCAGGACAATGTTACTTTAATCGATATTAAACAAGCCGGAGCAACAGGAATTGTAACGGCTTTGCATCAAATTTCGGTTGGTGATATTTGGCAGGCTGCTGATATAAAAGAAAGACAACAAATAATTAAAGAAGCAGGATTAGAGTGGACCGTTGTAGAAAGTTTGCCGGTTCATGAAGAAATAAAACGAAGAACAGGAAACTATTTGCAATACATTGAGAACTATAAAACCAGTATAAAAAATTTATCAGATTGCGGTATTAAAATTATCACCTATAATTTTATGCCCATTTTAGACTGGGTGCGAACAGATCATAATTATATAAATCCGGACGGAAGTAAAGCTTTGCTATACAATCAGGATGCTTTTACTTATTTTGATGTTTTTCTTTTAAAAAGACCCAATGCAGAAAATGATTATTCTGAAGATCAGAAAGAAAATGCTTTGAAGTTTGGAAGTAGATTATCAGAATCAGAGAAAGAATTACTTTTTAAAAATGTATTACTGGGATTACCGGGAAGCAAAATTAATTTTACGGCAGAGCAAATTCTTTCGTTATTAGATAATTATGCTGATATTGATAATAATAAACTTAGAGAAAATCTTATTTATTTTTTATCAGAAGTAGCTCCGTTTGCTTCCGAATATGGAGCAAAACTAGCGATTCATCCGGATGATCCGCCATTTTCGGTTTTAGGTCTACCACGAATCGTTTCTACAGAACAAGATCTCAAAGCCATTTTTGATGCTGTTCCTTTCAATTCAAATGGATTGTGTTATTGTACCGGTTCTTTAGGAGCAAATCCGGATAATAATCTGGAAAAAATAATTGATGATTTTGGAGACAGAATTCACTTTTTACATCTTCGAAACACTTTCCGCGAAAGCAAAACTATTTTTAGGGAATCGGAGCATTTAAAAGGAGATACAAAAATGGAAGTTATTGTGGAGAAAATACTATTGTTGATGAATGCACTAAAAGTGAGTTTACCCATGCGCCCGGATCACGGTTTTTTGCATGCTGTTGATGAAAGAACAGAAACTTATCCGGGTTATTCTCTTGTTGGCAGATTAAAAGGACTTGCGGAATTAAGAGGTCTGGAAATGGGAATTGCGTATAAATTAAATTTATAAGTTTTGAAGTTAGACCTGACAGATTTTAAAAACCTGTGAGATCTCAGTTAAGCTTTCAGAAAGCTAGGATTCAGGTTAATAATATAAAAATATTTAAACAATGCATTTTATTAAATCTCCTATTTTTCAGTTATTTCTAGTGTTATTTCTATTCGGAATAAGCATGAGTTCATATGCAATAAATCCAGATAAGTATGTTGTAAACCAAGCTTCTGTCAAGAATTTTCCTTTGGTTTCAAAAGGGAAAATAGCTTCAGTTTTGGTGAGCGAAAAAGATTTTTCCGGAGTTTTGCGAGTTGCAGGACATTTAGAAAATGATCTTTTTAAGGTTTCAGATTTACATCCAAAAAGAATAAATAAAATTTCAGAGGCGCAGGATTTTATTGTCATTATAGGAACGATTGGTAAAAGTGAAATTATAGACCAATTAGCCCGAAAAGGAAAAATAGATGGGAATAAACTAAAAGGAAAATGGGAAAAATTCACGACTCAAATTGTCGATAATCCTGTAAAAGGGGTTAAAAAAGCATTAGTAATTGCAGGTTCAGATAAACGCGGAACGATTTACGGAATTTATGATTTATCGAATCAAATAGGAGTTTCTCCGTGGTATTTCTGGGCAGATGTTCCAGTTCAAAAACAACAAGAATTGCATGTAATCCCCGGAATTCACACAAAAGGAGAACCAAAAGTAAAATACCGCGGCATTTTTATAAATGATGAAGCTCCTGCATTATCCGGTTGGGCATTTGAAAAATATGGCGGATTTAATGCTAAATTCTATGATACTGTTTTTGAATTGATCCTGAGAATGAAAGGAAATTATTTGTGGCCATCGATGTGGGGAAGAATGTTTTATGTTGACGATCCTCAAAACGCGATTTTGGCAGATGAGTACGGAATTGTAATGGGAACTTCGCATCACGAACCTTTGACCAGAGCACATGCAGAATGGTCAGCTTTAGGAAAAGGAAAATGGGATTTTAGTACCAATTCTGAAAATTTGATTTCGTTCTGGAAAGACGGAATGAAGAGAATGGGCAATAAGGAAAGTATTGTAACTGTTGGGATGCGTGGTGATGGTGATGAGCCGATGACGCAGGGAACGGCAATTGGTTTGTTAGAAAATATCGTAAAAACACAAAGAGATATCATTGCAGAAGTAACTAAAAAACCAGCTGAAGAAACGCCGCAAATGTGGGCACTTTATAAAGAAGTTCAGGATTATTATGATAAAGGAATGCAAGTTCCGGATGATATTACACTTTTGCTGTGTGATGATAATTGGGGGAATATCAGGAAATTACCAGAACTGAATTCAAAACCAAGAAAAGGCGGTTACGGTATTTATTATCATTATGATTATGTTGGAGGACCAAGAAATTATAAATGGATCAATACCAACCAAATCGAGCGTACGTGGGAGCAAATGGATCTGGCGTATCAATATGGTGTTGATAAAATCTGGATTGTAAATGTGGGGGATATTAAACCAATGGAATTTCCTATTGAATTTTTTCTGGATATGGCATGGAATCCAGAAGCTTTTAATGCCGGAAATTTAGATGATTATTATGTGAATTGGGCTAAAGAAAACTTTGCGAATCAATATCCTGAAGAAATTGCCGAAATCATAAAATTATACACGAAATACAATGCGCGCAGAAAACCTGAATTGCTGGATGCTAAAACTTATAGTATTATCAATTATAATGAAGCAAATCGCGTTGTGGCAGAGTATCAAAAACTGGTTGAAAAAGCCAATTCAATCAATGAAAATTTGAAACCAGAATATAAAGATGCTTTTTATCAATTGGTTTTATTTCCTGTTTTAGCAAGTTCAAATTTGAATGAAATGTATGTCGCTGCCGCTAAAAATCAGCTGTATGTAAGTCAGGGAAATGCCATTGCAAATGTGTATGCTGAAAAAGTAAAAAAGTTATTTGAAAGAGACAGTCTGCTCACGAATTATTTTCATACGCAATTAGCAAATGGCAAATGGAATTATATGATGTCACAAACACATATTGGTTATGATAATTGGCAGCAACCAGATAAAAATATAATTCCAAAAACAAAAACAATCGAACCTGCCATAAAAGAGGAGACAAAGATTGCTGCAGAGGATTTTTCAAAGACTGAAATAGCGATTAATAAAAACAGAGATTTAGATTCTGTTCGAGGTTTTGTTGAGAACAACGGTTACATTTCAATAGAAAGTAAAAATTATTCTAAAGCAATAAATTCTGATGCAGCAAAATGGACCATAATTCCAAATCTTGGTAAAACAGATTCTGGAATAACAATAAAGCCTTCGAATATTCAGGCAATTGAAATCTCAGAAAAATCGCCAAGATTAGAATATGATGTGCATTTTTTCAGTAAAGGAAACGTGAAAGTGTATGCCTATTTTTCGCCAACAATAAATTTTAAAATCGGTGACGGCTTGAAATACGGAATTGCGTTTGATGATAAAAAACCGCAGATAATGAACCTCAACGCAGATTCTTCAGAGAAAGCCTGGGCTGAATCTGTTGCGAATAATATCAAAATAATAACTTCAACGCATACGATTGACAACCCTGGAAACCACGTTTTAAAGATTTACGGAATTGATACGGCTTTGGTGCTTCAGAAGATTGTAATAGAAACTGAAGAAGGAAAAGTTTTGGAGTCGTATTTAGGACCGCCAGAGAGTTTTAAGAAAGAATGATTCTGTAACATAACACGTTTTTTGTTTCTGAATATAAATTAGACCTGAAAAGTTTTTAAAACCTGTCAGATCTCCGTTGAGAAACTATGTTAAACTATTAACTATTAAACCAAAAGATATGAAATTTATTAATCCTTATTTAATTGCTGTCACAACTTTGCTGGCTGTTAGTTGTACTTCGCATAAAGAAACTGCTTCATTAAAAGAAGCGTACAAAGACGATTTTTATATTGGTACAGCTTTAAGCGCCAGTCAAATTGAAGAAAAAGATGCTAAAGAAGATTCGCTGATTTGTAAACAATTCAATGCAATTACGGCCGAAAACATTATGAAATCGATGTTTATACATCCGCAAAAGGACAAATATGATTTTGCATTGGCAGATAAATTTGTGACTTTTGGAGAAAAAAATAAAATGTTTATTCACGGACATACTTTGATTTGGCACAGTCAACTTGCTCCATGGATGGAAAAGATTAAAGACAGTACTGAGATGAAAGCTTTTATGAAAGATCATATCACGACAATTGTTTCTAAATATAAAGGAAGGATCAATTCGTGGGATGTTGTTAATGAAGCTTTAAACGAAGATGGAACATTACGAAAATCGGTTTTTTTGAATACCCTTGGAGAAAATTACCTTGTTGATGCTTATAAATTGGCAGCAGCTGCTGACCCAAAAGTCGATTTATATTACAATGATTATAATCTTGAAGATCCGGCAAAGAGAGAAGGTGCAATCAGACTGGTAAAAAAAATAAAAGCTGCCGGAGGAAAAATTGACGGAATAGGAACTCAGGCACATTGGAAATTGAATAGTCCATCGCTGGAAGAAATTGAGAAAAGTATTTTAGCATATTCGGCTTTAGGGGTTAAAGTTGCTTTTACAGAATTGGATATTACTGTTTTACCAAATCCATGGGATTTAAAAGGCGCTGATGTAAATCAGAATTTTGAAAATAACCCTAAGATGAATCCATATCCTAAAACTCTTCCGGATTCTGTTCAGACTAAATTAGCGCGGCGTTATGCTGATATTTTTAAACTATTTCTAAAACACAAAGATAAAATTAGCAGAGTAACTTTTTGGGGCGTTCACGATAGACAATCCTGGCTGAATGACTGGCCAATAAAAGGCAGAACAAATTATCCTTTATTGTTTGATACAATGCTGCAGCCTAAAAAAGCATACGATAGCGTAATGGAATTAAAAGCGGTAAAACAATAATTTTTGAAGTGAAAAAGAAATCCTTTTTGCAAGATATTTTACAATCGGTTGTTTTTAGAATTATTAATGAAATAAAGCAAACTAAATTTGCATAATATGTTTTTTTAGCTAAATTTACACAACCGATTGTTTAAATCGGATAGTACTTGTTTTTAAAGCATTAGAGAGATAAAATGAATCAAAAAATGATAAAATAAATTCTTATTATTATAAAGTCAAAAAAACAATTTTGATTTTAAACTAACCAAAATAACCACAAACCAATAATGAATTACATTTCTCAAAAATTATCAATTAAAGAAAAAATCGGATACAGCTTAGGCGACCTTGCGGCAAATTTAGTTTTTCAGACGCTGATGACGTATCTGGCTTATTTTTATACAGATATTTACGGATTATCGCCAACTCATTCCTCAATAATAATGCTGGTAGTAGGTTTAATTGCCGCTTTTATTTTTAACCCAATTATTGGAGTTCTGGCAGACAGAACAAGTACAAAATGGGGCAAGTTCAGGCCCTGGATTTTAATTACTGCAATACCATTAGGAGCAATTGCTTTATTAGCTTTTACAACACCTGATTTTTCGTATCAGGGAAAAGTAATTTATGCTGTTATAACCTATACTTTATTATTGCTTTTTTACGCCAGTAATAATTTGCCTTATTCAGCTTTAAGCGGCGTAATTACCGGAGATATGCGAGAAAGAAACAGTTTGTCATCCTACCGTTTTGTAGCGGTAATGTTTGCACAATTCTTTGTTCAGGTTTTTATGCTCGGGATTATTAAAAGTGCTGGAAATGGTGACAAAGCAATTGGTATCGAGAAAGTAATGACTGCTCTGGCAATTATTGGGACAATAATGCTTTTAATCACTTTTTTGACTACAAAAGAACGTATTATTCCAAAACCGGAACAAAAATCAAGCATAAAAGAAGATTTAAGCGATTTAATGAAAAATAAGCCGTGGGTAATCATGTTGAGTTTAACCACATTAGTTTTTATAACCCTGGCAATGAAAGGAGGATCGTATGTGTATTATTTTGAAAATTATGTAAATAAGGAACAATTGGCCATTTTTATCCAGCCAATTTTAGAGGTATTATCAAACATAGGATTAAATTATTTTGGGAATGATCCAATAGCGGCAGGATTTGGATTGTTTAATGCTGGCGGAATCATCTTTATGATTGTTGGAATCACATTGTCTAAAAGTCTGGCAGATAAATACGGGAAACGAAACATATTTGGGTTATTTCTATTCATTTCGACTTTGTTTATTATGGCGTTTTATTTTTTTTCGTCAACGTCTATTCGTTTGATATTCTTCTCCCAAATTTTTCACGGATTTTTCTACGGCATAACAATTCCAATTCTTTGGGCGATGATTGCAGATGTTGCAGATTACTCAGAATGGCTGAATAATCGCCGCGCAACAGCGATCATTTTTTCGGCAATGATGGTAGGTTTAAAAGCCGGTTTAAGCATTGGAGGAGCTTTAACAACACTGGTTTTAGGATATTTTCATTATAAACCCAATTCATTAACGCAAACAGAAACTGCTATAAACGGCATAAAATTATTGGTAAGTATATTTCCCTCCATTCCCTTTTTAGTTGGGGCTGCGTTATTGTTTTTTTATAAAATCAATAAAAAAATGGAAGTTCAGATCGAAACTGATTTAAAAGAAAGAAGAACTTAATTATTTAAAATATAACATAAAAACGACTATGCCTGAAGATAGTATTGAAAAAATTAATTTT
Source organism: [Flexibacter] sp. ATCC 35103 (assembly GCF_001975985.1). Taxonomy (GTDB): domain Bacteria; phylum Bacteroidota; class Bacteroidia; order Flavobacteriales; family Flavobacteriaceae; genus Flavobacterium. Next base: position 15,158 of record NZ_MTQF01000017.1, read on the forward strand.
GAAAGAATTAATGAATTGGCCATTTCCAAGCCTTTAGTTTCGCATATGTATACGGCTGATCCATCAGCACATGTATTCAACGGGAAAATTTATATTTATCCTTCGCATGATATCGATGCCGGGATTCCATTTAATGATAATGGAGATCATTTTGGTATGGAAGATTATCATGTTTTTTCGATGGAAGATATTCAGTCAGAAGTGGTCGATAATGGCATTGCGTTGCATGTAAATGAGGTTGAATGGGCCGAAAAGCAAATGTGGGCGCCTGATGCAGCTTGTAAAAATGGAAAGTATTATTTGTATTTTCCGGCGAAACGCGCCAATGGAATCTTTCAGATTGGTGTTGCCGTGAGCGATTCGCCTGTTGGTCCTTTTTTACCGCAACCAGATGCTATAAAAGGAAGTTATAGCATTGATCCTGCTGTTTTTGAGGACGAAGATGGGAAACATTATATTTATTTTGGCGGAATTTGGGGCGGACAGCTTCAAAAATACCGAAACAATACATACAATTCTGATTATGAAGAACCAACAGGCATCAAACCGGCTTTAGGACCTATAGTTGCCTTGTTAAGAGATGATATGTTAGAATTTGCCGAAGATCCAAAAGAAATCAAAATCCTGGATGAAAAAGGAGCAGTTTTACTGGCAAACGACAATGATCGTCGTTTTTTTGAAGCTTCATGGGTGCACAAATACGATGATAAATATTATTTTTCCTATTCTACCGGTGACACTCATTTTATTTGTTACGCAATAGGCGATAATCCGTATGGGCCTTTTACCTATCAGGGGCGAATTTTAAATCCTGTTGTGGGCTGGACTTCACATCATTCTATTTGTAAAGTCGATAACGAATGGTATTTATTTTATCACGATTCGAGCTTGTCAAAAGGAGTAACACATTTGCGAAGCATGAAGGTAACTAAAATTGATTATCTCGAAGATGGTACAATCGTCACCATAGATCCTTATGGTATACGAAGAAAAATAGAGTAAGATTTTGTTTGTTGAAAATAATAATAATCGGTTTTAAATTTTATTTTCTATGAAAAAAGGAGATGAAAAGGATACAAATACAGCCAGTCAATATACCGCTAACAAAATAGAAATTGATTGTGTGATCTTTAATTTTGAAGGTGAAATTTTGAAGGTCTTGCTGGTAAAACAAAAAGACAATCAGGGAAACACAACTTGTCAACTTGCTAATGATTGTATAAAAAAAGGGGAAACGATATCAGGCACGGCACAAAATATTCTGAAAAAGTATATTGGTGTTGGTAATTTCTTTCTGGAACAATTGAAAGCCTTTGGTTATCCGTCTCCATCATCCTCTTATGAAGACATTTCGATAGGATATTATGCTATGGTAAAAACTGAGGATAAAGATGTAGAAAATAATGTTTTTAACTTAAATGTGGAGTGGGTTGCGGTTAACGAAATTTCAGGTTTAAATGATAAACATAAAGTAATATTAGATTATAGCCTAAAAGAATTGCGACAAAATATTTGCAAAAGTGCCATTGGATTTAATTTGTTGCCGGAGAAATTTACCTTATTGCAAGTCATGCATCTTTATGAAGAAATCCTTGGAATAGAAATCAATAAATCTAACTTTAGAAGAAAGATATTGCAAATGAATTTAGTACACGATTCAAACCAGAAAGAAGAAGCTGTTTCGCACCGGGCTGCAAAATTTTACAGTCTCAATATGCAGCAACATGAAATGTTAGCTCATAGAGAACTAAATTTTAATTTTTAAAGAATCGTTTCAACTGATGATGGTTTGCGTGAGGGATAGCAGCGTAAAGCCCACAGCCTGACGAAGGAAGAGCGAGGACTTGCAGCGAATAGCCCGACCCGGAGGGACACGCCCAAATTATAAGATTGAATGGCGTAACATTTTTAGCACAATTAGTGATTTTTTATAAAAAGCGAATAGTTATTTTAGCATACCAGAACAGAACAGTATGATAAGCGAAAATATAGAGAAATTTGTTTTTACCATAAATCACGAAAGTGATATTCCGAAATACCAGCAATTAGTAAACGGAATCAATAATGCAATTGCAGAAAATATTTTACAAAAAGGTGATTTGTTACCGTCTGTGAATAGTATTTGCAAAACGAATCAGTTATCCAGAGATACGGTTTTTAAGGCTTATTCTATTTTAAAGGATCAAAAAGTCGTTGATTCTGTACCTAATAAGGGATATTATGTATTGGGAGAAACCAGAAAAGTGCTTTTAGTATTAGATACTTTCAAAGCGTACAAAGAAGTTTTGTACCATTCGTTTGTAAATAATCTGCCAGATAATGTGATTACAGATGTGCAGTTTCATCATTATAATATTGATGTTTTTAAAACCATCATTAATAATAGTGTTGGAAAGTATTATAAATACGTAGTGATGAATTTTGACCATAAAGAAGTTTTACCCACTTTATCTGCCATTGCAAATGATAAGTTATTACTGATTGATTGGAATATTCATACTGAAAAGCAAAATAATTATGTTTTTCAGGATTTTGGCAAAGCATTTTATGAGTCTTTAGAAAAGGCGCAAGATTTATTTAAAAAGTATAAAAGCGTTCATTTCATTTATCCGGATTATACCCATCATCCTAAAGAAACATTAGAATATTTTAAGAAGTTTTGTATCGATTTCAAGTTTAAATATGAGGTTATTACAAATTCAAAAAAGTTTAATATCGAAAAAGGAATTGCTTACATCAGTGTGAGTGATAGAATTTTAGGTCATTTTTTAGAGCAATGCAAAGAGAAAGACCTGGAGCCGGGAACAGATGTTGGGTTTTTGTCTTATAACGAAACGCCAATGAAGAAATTTATTTATAAAGGGATTTCAGTTGTTTCGACTGATTTTAATGAATTAGGAACAAAAGCAGCGGCATTTATTACGCACGATGAGGTTGTGCAGCGTTATGTGCCAACAAATTTAATTTTAAGAGAATCATTATAAGTTATGTATTATATAGGATATGACATTGGAAGTTCTTCTGTAAAAGTTGCCTTAGTGGAAGCTGAAACAGGGAAAAAAATAATCGTTTTGAATGAACCTCAAAACGAAATGGAAATTGTGTCCTTACATGCAGATTGGGCAGAACAAGATCCTGAAATTTGGTGGCAGCACATTTGCACGGGAACTAAAAGAGCAATTCGCGAAGCCAATATTGAGGCGTCTAAAATTCAGGGAATTGGAATTTCGTACCAAATGCACGGATTGGTTATTGTGGATAAAGAAGGAAATGCACTTCGCAATTCTATTATTTGGTGCGACAGCCGTGCAGTTGAAATTGGCAATAAGGCTTTCGCCGAAATTGGAGAAGAAAAATGTATGGATCATTTACTGAATTCTCCGGGAAATTTTACCGCTTCGAAACTTAAATGGGTAAAAGAAAATGAACCTGAAATCTATCATCAGGTTTATAAATACATGCTGCCCGGAGATTATATCGCTTATAAATTAACAGGTGATATTACGACCACAAAAAATGGTTTGTCTGAAGGAATGCTTTGGGATTATAAAGAAAACAAAGTTGCCAATTGGCTCTTGGACTATTACGGAATTGATCAGTCATTGACGCCTAATATTGTTGAAAATTTCACCAATCAGGGAGTTTTAAACGAGAAAGGAGCAAGAGAATCCGGACTTCCTGCAGGTATTCCGGTAGTTTACAGAGCCGGAGACCAGCCCAATAATGCGCTATCACTGAATGTATTGAATCCGGGAGAAGTTGCTGCAACAGGAGGAACATCGGGTGTTTTTTATGCCGTTAGTGAATTGTCTTCAGGCAAAAGTACGAGAGTGAACAATTTTGTACACGTGAATTATGAACTGGAAACTCCGCGAATTGGTAAATTATTAAATATAAACGGAGCCGGAATTCAGTACCGTTGGCTGCGAAATAATATGGGAGATGAAAGTTACGAGTCGATGAACCGGAAAGCTTCAAAAATTGACATAGGTTCAGATGGCGTAGTCGTGATTCCGTTTGGAAATGGAGCCGAGCGTATGTTCAACAATAAAAACATTGGAACACATTTTTTAAACCTCAACTTAAACATTCATAATAATGCACATTTGTTCAGAGCTTCTCTAGAAGGAATTGCTTTTTCGTTTATGTACGGAATGGAATGTCTAAAAGAGGATGATACAACTATAAATGTAATCAGGGCAGGGAATGATAATTTATTTCGTTCAGAGATTTTCTCGAATACTGTGGCCACATTAATAGGACATGAAATCGAGATTTATAACACAACAGGCGCAGTAGGAGCTGCCAGAGCAGTAGGTTTAAAAGATGGTGATTATGAAAAATTTGGTTCGGGTATTACGACCAACGATCACGTCATGACTTTTTTACCGCTAAAAAACAAAGAGCCATATGAGAAGGCATATCAAAAATGGAAACAAGAATTAGAATTTATATTAACACATAAAAAATAAAAAAATGATAGTTTTAGGCAATAAAGAATACTATAAAGGTATTGGTGAGATTAAATTTGAAGGAAGAGAATCTGATAATCCACTGGCATTTAAATATTACAATCCGGATCAGGTTGTAGCGGGAAAAACAATGCGCGAACATTTTAGGTTTGCTGTCGCATACTGGCATACATTCTGCGGACAAGGAAGTGATCCATTTGGGCCAGGAACTCAAAATTTTCCCTGGGATCAATCAGCAGATCCTGTTCAGGCTGCTAAAGATAAAGCCGATGCTGCTTTTGAATTTATCAGCAAAATGGGATTTGATTATTTCTGTTTTCACGATTATGATTTAATTGCTGAAGGACCAACTTTTGCAGAATCAGAAAGACGTTTGGCAACCATTACAGAATATTTAAAACAGAAAAAAGCTGAATCAGGAATTAAGTTGCTGTGGGGAACTTCAAATTGTTTCTCGAATCCAAGATTTATGAACGGAGCAGCTACAAATCCTGATTTTAATGTCGTGGCAAGAGCCGGAGGACAAGTAAAATTAGCGCTTGATGCAACAATTGCTTTAGATGGGGAAAACTATGTATTCTGGGGCGGACGTGAAGGTTATATGTCTTTATTAAATACAGACATGGGAAGAGAACTCGATCATATGGCACAATTTTTAACCATGTCAAGAGATTATGCAAGAGCGCAGGGATTTAAAGGAACTTTTTTTATTGAGCCAAAACCTATGGAACCTTCAAAACATCAGTACGATTTTGACTCTGCAACAGCAATTGGATTTTTACGTGAATATGGTTTAGATAAAGATTTCAAAATTAATATTGAAGTAAATCATGCAACATTGGCACAACACACTTTTCAGCATGAACTTGAAGTAGCTGCAAAAGCCGGAATGTTAGGAAGCATTGATGCAAACAGAGGAGATTACCAAAACGGTTGGGATACAGACCAGTTTCCAAACAACATTCAGGAAACGACAGAAGCAATGCTTGTTTTTCTGAAAGCAGGCGGATTACAAGGCGGAGGAGTAAATTTTGATGCAAAAATTAGAAGAAATTCTACAGATCCTGAAGATGTTTTCCTGGCACACATTGGCGGTGCTGATACATTTGCAAGAGCATTGTTAACTGCTGATAAAATCATTACTTCTTCTCCTTATGAAAAATTAAGAAAAGAAAGATACAGCTCATTTGATTCCGGAAAAGGAAAAGATTTTGCTGATGGAAAACTAAACCTAAAAGACTTATATGCGATTGCAAACGAAAATGGAGAATTAAACCTGCAAAGCGGAAAACAGGAATTGTTTGAAAATATCATTAATCAATATATTTAATGAATAGAAATATCTAACAGGTTTTGAAAAACTTCTCAGGGCAGTTTGAAATTTCTTAAAAAGATATTTTTATGATAATTATAAAATATGATAGTTATAGAAAGTTATTTTTTTGAATTTCTTTATAAAAAATTTGAATCCCTGAATTTATAATATAGTAACAATTAAATTATAAGATTCTATAAAATAAACGACTATCAAGGCTGCATTTTTGTAACCCAGTATTAAGTCCTTTCAATTCATTTTGAGAGGATTTTTTTTGTTTTATAAGCAACCGATTGCCTGTTTAGCCTTTTATTATAAAGATGAAGGTTTTAGTGGTAAAATATTGCAATTCAGAAATATATAAGTCTTATTTCTTATTTATTTGATGTTTTTAGCTAAAATTATGCTTCTTTTTTGTAATTGGATTTTGATTAAAAAAACTTTTTAATCAAAAAAATATTGATTTCAGGATTTTTATGTTTTTTCTAATATTGGAGATAAAATGATCTCATATCTCTAACGTTTTCGTAAGTAAGAATATCTATTTTGCGATATTTTTAATATTTTGTAGGTATAAATAAGTATTACGTTTTTTTTAAATACTATTTTTTAATAATTCGGAAAAATAATTAACGCAACCGATTGTGTATTGTTGTTTTTTATATATATTTGTTTCAATAAAGACTTATAATGCTCTGTACTATATAAAGAATAATTTATAAGTCCACAGACAAAAAACCTAACTAACCATACTACTAACTAATTAAACCAATTGTTTATGACTAACTTTTTAATTAAAAAAAGCAAATCAAAAATCATAAGATTTTTGGGGTTTCTAACCTTATTGTTTCTATTCTCCTGGAATACAAATGCGCAGACCACAGTTTCAGGTACAGTATCTGATGCTAGTGGTCCAATACCCGGAGCAAATGTTAATATAAAGGGCACTAAAACAGGAGTTGTTACAGGATTTGACGGAAATTATACGATAACAAATGTTCCTGCCAATGGTGTTTTGGTATTTAGCTTTCTGGGTTTAACAACCAGAGAAGTATCTGTTGATGGTAAAACTAAAATTAATATACTATTACAGGAGAATTCAAATGCACTGCAGGAAGTTGTAGTTATAGGTTACGGGGCACAACGAAAGGAAGCTGTCACGGGTTCTGTGGCATCTATAAAAGGAGATGTTCTTAGAGAAGTACCTTCGGCAAATGTTACGCAGGCGCTTCAGGGGCGTTTGGCAGGAGTCGAAATGACACAGACTTCTACAAAACCCGGTGCTACTATGCAGGTCCGTATTCGTGGTACAAGATCATTAACAGCCGGAAACGACCCATTAGTAGTTCTGGACGGAATTCCTTTTTCAGGAACATTAGCAGATATAAGCCCTGATGACATAAAAAGTATAGATATTTTAAAAGATGCTTCGGCAACCGCTATTTATGGTTCCAGAGGTGCAAATGGTGTAATATTGGTTACCAGTAATAAAGGAACAAAAGGTCAAAAAGCCCAGATAGCCTATAATACCTATACAGGATATAAAAATGCGGTAAAATATCCTATGATGAGCGGACCTAAGTATGTAGAGTTTCGTAAACTCGCTGGTAAAAACCTTGTAAATGGTATCGATGAATCGAATGATGTAGATACAGACTGGCAGGATTTGTTTTATAGAACAGGTATTGTGACAAGTCATGATATCGCAGTTACAGGCGGAAGTGAAAAAGGTAATTACAATTTTGGAGCTAATTATTATAAAGATCAGGCCGTTATACCGGGATCAGAATACAATCGTTATTCAGTTCGTGCAGGTCTTGATCAGGAACTGGGTTTACTTCGTATTGGTTTTTCGTCTAATAATAATTATAGTATAACAGATGGTGCAAGTATAGGAATGTATGGCGTTCTTAGTATGTCGCCAATTGCGAATCCTTACAATCCAGATGGTTCCCTAAAAAGAACAGTGAGAATGCCACAGGATGAAAACTGGGTGTATACACGAGAAAGCATGAAAAATCTGGGCGACAAATTTGTTGATCGCAACAAGGCTTTTGGTACTTATAATTCAGCTTATGCCGAGTTAAAAATTCCGGCCATAGACGGTTTAAAAGCCAGAGTTAATATTGGAGGAAATCTCCGTACCACCAATACAGGTAATTATACCGGAATTGGAGTTTTTAATTCTAATATTAATAATCCTAACGTAGCCTCAATAGGAAATTCTCTAAATACAAGCTGGACCATCGAAAGCTTGTTAAACTATGACCACACTTTTGGACAAAAACATAAAGTAAGCGCGCTGGCGATGTATTCAGCAGAACAAGCAACATACAACAGCTCATCAATTTCCAGAAGAAATATTGCAGGCGACAGTTTTCAGTACTTTAACCTTGGTCAGACTTCTACAGGTGATAATGACGATATTACGATCAATAATAATAATCAAATTTATACGCAAAGTGGTCTTATGTCTTACATGGTCAGAGGTATGTATTCTTATGCAGATCGCTACATGATAAGCGCAACTTATAGATCAGACGCCTCATCAAGACTGGCACCATCGAATCAATGGCACAGTTATCCGGCTATATCAGCCGGATGGAATATTCAGAAAGAATCCTTTATGAATAATGTTTCCTGGGTTAATTCATTAAAATTACGTGCAGGTTATGGTCAGACTTCAAACCAGTCAGTAGCTCCTTATGCTACATTAGGGAACTTAAGTACCAGACCATATAATTTTGGAGACACAAATGCAACCGGATATTATGTTTCGACATTACCTAATCCGGATCTTGGCTGGGAATATTCTATAACAACAAACTACGCACTTGATTTTGCCTTTTTAAAAAATCGTTTATCCGGTACTATAGAATATTATACTACAGATACAAAAGATCTTTTGCTTAGCGTAAACCTGCCAGTGACTTCAGGAGTAAGCAGTTATGTAGGGAATGTGGGATCTACTCAGAATAAAGGTTATGAATTTTCATTAAATGGGGTAATCCTGGACAATTATAACGGATGGACCTGGGAAGCAGGAGCAAATATATACAGTAATAAAAATAAACTGGTGTCCCTGGCTTCAGGAACAACCGAAGATAAAAACAACTGGTGGTTTGTTGGTAAACCTATTAATGTAATTTATGATTATAAAAAAGTGGGAATCTGGCAGACTGATGCCGAAGCAAAACAATACGAAGGACCGGCAGGAGCAGCAGGAATGATTAGAGTACAATATACCGGCGAGTATAATGCTGATGGTACTCCAAAAAGATTAATTGGTGCTGATGACAGACAAGTTATGAATGCAGATCCTGATTTTCAGGGTGGTTTTAATACCAGAGTCGCATACAAGGGATTTGATCTCTCGATAGTAGGAATTTTTCAAAGCGGAGGTATCCTGAATAGTACACTTTATGGTTCTAATGGGTATCTTAATATCAACGATGGACGAAGAGGGCAGATAGATGTTGATTACTGGACGTCCACGAATACCGGAGCACAATTTCCGTTGCCGGGAGGTCCAACAGAAAGTAATAATCCAAAATATGGTTCAACCTTAGGATATTTTGATGGATCTTATGTAAAACTTAAAACCATTACTTTAGGATATAATCTTCAAAAAGACTGGATCAAAACCGCCGGTATGGAAAGACTGAGACTTTACTGTACAGTTCAAAACCCTTGGGTGATATATTCGCCTTATCATAAATTATCAGGTTTAGATCCTGAAACGAATTCATACGCAAATGACGGTACCAATATGGCTGTGGCCTATTCAGGGAATTTAAGCCGCTTGCTTACAGTGGGATACAATACTCCACAGTCTACTAATTTTATGTTAGGGCTAAACGTAACATTCTAAAAACAGAAAAAATGAAAAAACAGATTAAAATGAAAAAATATATAAGCGCAGCAATACTTTCATTAGTTCTTTTCAGCTGTTCTAATGATATCTTAGACGAAAAACCGCGTGCTATTTTTACACCGGATTATTTCTCAACACCAGAAGGGGTAATGGGAGGAGTAACTTCTATGTACGGACATTTACGCTATATGTATGGTAATGGATATTTTTTAAATGTAGGACAAATAGCCACAGATGAATCAACATGGGGACAGAATTCAGATGGAAATGTCAAAAACCTGGATTATTCAGGAGTGGGAATTATAGATCCTTCAACAAGTAATACAAGTGCAGTCTGGAATAATGCTTTCCCAAATATTAATACTGCCAGCGGTGTTATTGAAAACGGAATGGCAATTGGAACTATTTCACCCGCCCTTATTGCAGAAGCCAGATTTTTTCGTGCTTTTGATTATTTTTTACTTGTACAGACTTATGGAGGTGTACCTCTTGACTTGGGTGCAGGAGAATTAAAATTTAATTCTTCGACAATGCGGTCTTCTGTTCGAAATACAGTTCCTGAAGTTTACAGTAAAGCCATTTTTCCAGATCTAAAGAAAGCTGTTGAAGATTTACCGGTAGCAGGGCGTGTTACAGGAGGCTTAACGAAAACCGCTGCAAGGCTTTTTTTAGCAAAGGCGTATCTTACTTTTGGATGGTGGCTTCAAAATCCAAAAAACATTCCTACTTATCCTGCATCAGATAGAAAAGATCTGGACGGACACGATGCAGCATGGTATTTTCAGCAGGCATATGATACTGCAGTAGCAGCTATAAATGATCCGGGACCATTTGGTTTGCAACCAACATTTTATGATGTAAATGTGGCTACAAAAGACAGAAACAAAGAAATGTTGTTATATGCAGATCACACACAATCCAGTGCAACGTATAACGGAGGCGATCTTAGTTATAGCGGTGGTGGTTTTAGTACAGATTATTTTGCCGGCTGGTTTGGTCAGTTTAACTATACAGGTGTTAGAAGCTCCTCCAGTAAAACAAGTTGGGCAGCAGTAAGTTCAGTTCAGCGGGAAGCTTCGCAACCTTTGGGTCGCCCCTGGACCATGCTGGCACCTCCAATAGAAGTATTTAAAAAGACCTTTGCAGACAAAACAAATGATTCCCGCTACGACGGAACATTTACAACAGCATATCGTGGCAATTGGGCTAAAGCCGGAATTACTTCGCCTACTTTATACAATGCAAATTATTTACCAATAGCAAATGGAGACGCAGTATTAACTTTTTTGGATAATGATGTGTCAGGTGTAGATTATTCAAACACTGTTTATAACAGTTCTGTAGGAGCAGGTATTTTACCCGGAAGAGCAGATTTTGTAATCGAACCGAGTTATTTCTCCAGAATATGTTACCCGGGAAACTGGAAACTTGGACCTTATCGTACAGATAATGGTACTGGTTTAGGATCGCCTAATGGCAGCAGCACACGCCCTTTTCCAGTGGCTAAATTCTCTGAACTGTATTTTATAGCAGCCGAGGCGGCCGTAAAAGGTGCGACTGTTCAGGGTGGTAAAAGTGCAAGAGATCTTATTAATGTTATTCGCGCAAGAGCAGGAAAATGGAATTTTAATAACAAAGCTAATACTGCTGTTGCTCAGGATAATAGTGCCGTTATGATTGCTGCTACTCCGGCAATTATAGACATTGATTATATTCTTGCTGAACGTTCCCGTGAATATTTTGGCGAAGGTTATCGCTGGTATGATTTAACACGTACACAAAACTGGATAGAATATGGTGGTGCATTTACCATTGCCGGTGCAACAAACCCTAATGATTGGAAAGATCACTCCGTAAAAACGTTTACCCGTACCATAACAGCAAAGGATTATCTGCGCCCTATACCAACGACTCAACTGGACGGTATGGAGATGTCAGCAGGCGATAAAGCTGCCTATCAAAATCCTGGATACTAATAAAATAAGATAAAATTGAAGATTTTTAAAACTTTAATAATCGTTTATTTTAGTAAGTTTAAGTAATAAATGTTCTTTTTGAGTTTGTTTACAAAAAGCCGGATCTTAATTCGGCTTTTTGTTATTAAAGAGATTGTTATCAAATTAAAAAAAAATAGAATGGTTGGATCAATAAAAAATGTTCTTTTCATAATTGTATTGTTTACGATGCAATTAGGCTTTAGCCAAAATGCAATGCCAAACCTTCAGAAAAAAGGAAACAAGACACAATTAATCGTCAATAAAAAACCTTTTATTATACTTGGCGGAGAATTGGGGAATTCTTCGGCGACAACCATGGAAAGCATAGAGCCCATTTGGGCCAAATTAACAGATATGAATCTAAATACCGTATTAACGCCCATTTATTGGGAATTAATAGAAAAAGATCAAGGTAAATTCGATTTCTCACTGGTTGATGATTTAATTCTGAGAGCCAGAAAAGAAAACCTGAAATTAGTCTTTTTGTGGTTTGGATCCTGGAAAAACAGTATGTCAAGTCATGCTCCGGAATGGGTAAAACTAAATCAGAAAAAATATCCAAGGGTTAAAGACGATAAAGACAGAAGTCATGAAATACTCACACCATTTAGCGAAAACAATTTGCAGGCAGACTTAAATGCTTTTCAGAAACTAATGGCACATATTAAAGAATTCGATCAAAAGAACCAAATTGTAATTATGGTACAAGTCGAGAATGAAATAGGAATGTTGCCAACAGCCAGAGATTATCATCCATTGGCAAATGAAGCTTTCAAAAAAGAAGTTCCGGCAGAGTTACTACAATATATGCAGAAAAATAAAGCAAAATTAGTTCCTGAGTTTTTAGAAATATGGAAAACCAATGGTTATAAAACTTCAGGAAATTGGGAACAGGTTTTTGGAAAAGGACTCCATACAGATGAGATTTTTATGGCGTGGTATTTTGCCAAATTCACCAATAAAATAGCCAAAGCAGGAAAAGACAGTTATGCCATTCCTATGTTTGTAAATGCTGCTTTGAATGCTCCCGAAAAAAAGCCGGGAGAATATCCAAGCGCAGGCCCGTTACCGCATGTAATGGATGTATGGAAAGCAGCAGGCACAGCCATCGATTTTTTGTCACCTGATTTTTATAATCCATCATTTAAACACTGGAATGATTTATTTACCCGTCAGGGAGATCCCTTATTTATACCGGAACATCGTTTTGATTCCACCGCACCATTCAAAGGATTATATGCTATTGCACATTATGAAGCAATGGGGTTTTCGCCTTTTTCTATTGAATCTGTTTCTGATGCCAAAAAAGAACCACTCGGGAAAATTTATGATTTGGTCAAACAGCTAACCCCAGTTATCGAATCAAATAAAGGGCAGGGTAAAATTGACGGCGTTTTATTAGACAAAGAAAATCAATTGCAGATTATTACTTTAGGAAATTATGAGTTTACTTTTAAGCACGATTATACTTTGAATTGGTCAGATGGTGCTAAAGAAGAAAAATGGCCCATGTCAAGTGCAATTATTATAGAAATAGGAAATGATGAGTTTTATATCGCCGGATCCGGAATTGTAGTCACTTTTAAATCCTTAAAAAATAAAAATCTTAATACAGGTATTTTGAAAACCGATCTGGGAAAATTTGAAAATGAAGTCTGGAGAACCATTAGACATTTTAATGGAGATCAAACCCATCAGGGAAGACATTTAAGGATTTCAGTGGGCGATTATGAAATTCAAAAACTAAAATTATACACCTATGAATAACATATCCTAACAGGTTTTTAAAATCTGTTAGGTATTAAAACCTAAAAAAGTTAGCCATGAATTACACCAATTAATATTTAATAAAATCAACACAAAAAATTAGTGAAAATTAGTGAAAATTAGTGTAATTCGTGGCAAAAAAACGAGTTCTAAACCCAACAAATCATTGCAGTAAAGAATATAAAAATGAAAAAATCAATAACATTAATCATCTTATTTATAAGCTTTGGTGCAGCTGCACAAATAAAATTACCGCGTTTAATTAGTGACGGTATGATTTTGCAGCGCGATACAAAAGTGAAAATTTGGGGTTGGGCTTCTGCCAAAGAAAAAATCGAACTAAATTTCAATTATAAAACATACAAAACCGTCACAACCGAAGAGGGCAAATGGGAGATTGTACTTCCGTCTCAAAAAGCCGGCGGTCCTTATGAAATGACTTTGCAGGGAAATAATAAAATCATACTAAAGAATATTCTTTTTGGAGACGTTTGGGTTTGTTCCGGACAATCAAATATGGAGCTTCCTATGAATCGTCTGAAAGATAAATACAAAGATGTTATCGCTAAAGCGGAAAATTCAAATATCAGACAGTTTTTAGTTCCGGATCAATATTATTTCGCCAATGAAAAAGAAGATTTTACTTCCGGAGAATGGATTTCGGCAACCCCTTTAAGTGTTTTGCAATTTTCAGGAGTTGCTTATTTTTTCGCCTTAGAAATCTATGAAAAATACAAAATTCCGATAGGGTTGATAAACTCAGCTTTAGGAGGTTCTCCGGCAGAATCCTGGATCAGTGAGGAAAGCGTTAAGAAATTTCCCGATTATTATCAGGAATATTTAAAATATAAAGACGGAACACTCGAAAAACAAATCGAAGAAAATGATCAAAAAGTAAGTAATGATTGGTACAAATTAGCCAATAATACGGATGAAGGTTTAAAGAGCAACTGGAAAAGTGCTGATCTGGATGATCTTGATTGGAAAACAATGAATATCCCGGGTTATTGGGCAGACAATGATTTAGGAAATAGTAACGGAGTAGTCTGGTTCCGGAAAGAATTTGTTGTTTCAAAAGTAAAAGGCGATACCGCAAAACTTATTTTAGGCCGAATTGTGGATGCCGATTCCGTTTATGTAAATGGTAATTTTGTTGGTACAACTTCATATCAATATCCTCCAAGAATCTATTCTTTTGATGGCAAAATTTTAAAAGAGGGGAAAAATGAAATCTCTGTTCGTATTATTAATAATTCAGGAAAAGGAGGATTTGTTATTGACAAACCGTATCAATTAGTTTCAGGAAACGACACAATTGATTTAAAAGGATCATGGAAATATAAATTAGGAACAAAAATGTTGCCTTTGCCTTCGCCAACTTTTGTGCGATGGAAACCTGTTGGACTTTATAACGCTATGATTGCGCCATTAAAAAATTATTCCATAAAGGGAGTATTATGGTATCAGGGAGAATCCAGCACTAAAAAACCATCAGAATATTTTGCACTAATAGAAACTCTAATTGCAAATTGGCGCGCCCAATGGCAACAAGAAAAATTACCGTTTTTAGTCGTGCAATTAACTAATTTCATGGAACCAAAACCAGAACCAGCCGAAAGCAATTGGGCAGCATTAAGACAGCAGCAATTAAATGTTTTAAAAATACCCAATACAGGAATGGCGGTCACCATAGATTTAGGAGAATGGAACGACATTCACCCTTTAAATAAATACGATGTTGGTAAAAGGCTTGCTCTTCAAGCCAGAAAGGTCGCATATGGCGAGAAAAATCTAGTAGCTTCAGGCCCGCTTTTTAAATCAATAGAACAAAAAGAAAACAAACTAATCCTGAGTTTTACAGACATAGGATCTGGTTTAACTTCAAAAGATTCTCCTGTATTAAAAGGATTTGCAATTGCAGGAAATGACGGAAAATTTGTTTGGGCAAATGCGACTATAGAAAACAATAAAGTGATAGTTTGGAGCGAAACCATCATAAATCCAACCAAAGTGAGATATGCTTGGGCAGATAATCCCGTAGAAGCTAATTTATATAACAAAGAGAATTTGCCGGCTTCACCCTTTGAAGCAAATTTGAATAGGAGGGAGTAGTTGAGGTTTGGTATAGTGATTATTAAATATAAAACCCTCAACAATTGTTGAGGGTTTTAATACTGGAGAATATAGCTCTAAAATCTTTATTATTTATTCATAGCAATATATTCAGAAGGTGTCATCGAAAAATGCTTTTGAAAGTTTCGGCCAAAACTCGTTTGCGATTTATATCCCACTATTTCGGCGATTTCATACATCTTGTAGTTTTCATTCAAAAGCAGTTCTGCAGCACGTTTTAAACGTACAATATTGATTAATTCATTTGGACTCAAATTCGAAAGATCCTTAATTTTTCGGTATAAAGTAGATCGGCTCATATTCATAATCTCAGCCAGAGATTCTACACTTAAATCAGAATCAGTAATGTTTTTCAGGATTTCTTCGTCAAGTTTTTTCAGGAATTTTTCGTCGGTTTTATTGTGGGCGATACTTTTAATATGCGAAAGAGGAGAACTCGCATAATAATTCATAATCTGCTTTCTGTTTTCGATCAGATTGTTCACCTGAACTTTTAAATAATCCATTGAAAAAGGTTTTGCAATATAGGCATCGGCACCCACTTCAAGACCGTCAATCTGAGATTTAAGCGAATTTTTTGCGGTGAGCAAAATCACCGGAATATGGCTTGTTTCAAGATTCGTTTTAATCTCCTTGCACAATGTAATTCCGTCCATAACCGGCATCGAAACATCGCTTATGACCAATTGAATATTCTCGTTATGAATTATTTTTAAGGCATTTTCACCATTATCTGCTTTTAGAATAGTGTAAAATGGAGCTAATTCTGTTGTAATAAAATTCAATAAATCTTCATTGTCTTCAACCACCAAAAGCTGTGTTTTCTCGTGTTTATTTTCGATTTCAACAGTTTCATGTTCAGTTTCAATTTCTTCTTTCTCAGATTCATTATAAAACATAAATTCTTCTTCCTGACGAAGCGGAACCACCAATTCAAAAATATTCACCTTTGAATCCGGAATTACCTGGAGATTTCCGTTATGCAATTGCGTTAACGAATGTGCCAATGAAAGCCCAATTCCTGTTCCTGAAGTTGTATCCATATTATCAACCCTGAAAAACGGTTCGAAAATTTTATCTTTTAGATGAAACGGAATCAGATTCCCATCATTTTTAACGATTAAAGTCAACTTTTTTTCATCCCTGAAAAGCGTGATCGAAGCTTTATTTGTAGAATATTTAATAGCATTACTCATCAAATTGCTCAGTATTTTTTTGAAAGCTTCTTTATCCACAAAAGCAAAAATGTCTTTTTCGCCCAGTTCCATTTCAAATTCAATTCCTCTTTCTTCGATCAGCTGGCTAAATCTCAAATGTAAATTCCTGACCATCGATGAAATATTCGCTTCTACAAAAGTGAGCTTTAATCCGCCAATTTCCGATTTTCTAAAATCCAGTAATTCGTTTACCAATTTTAATAAGCGCGAAGTATTTTTTTTCATGATAGAAAGATTCTGAGGCACTTCAGGTAATTGGTGTTCCATTATTAAAAGTTTTTCCAAAGGACCTTTTATCAATGTCAAAGGTGTTCTGATTTCGTGTGCCACATTGGTAAAAAAGTCAATTTTTGCCTGATAGATTTCTTTCTCCTTTTCGTCATTCAGATGTTTTATTTTTCGGTTATTTTTAATCTGCGTCAAATTCTGAGAATAACGAATGATATAATAAAACGAACCGCATATCAGTAAAAAATAGAAAAAATAGGCATAAGAACTTGCCCAAAATGGTGGCAGGATCCGGATTTTTAATTTTACTTCTTTACTCCAAACACCAAAACTATTTAGTGATTTTACTTTAAAAACATAATCGCCGGGCGCCAGTTCTGTAAAGAAAACTTTATTATTGCGTTCCAGAAATACCCATTCATTATTAACATTTTCAAGTTTATACCAATATTCAGTAAGTTCCGGTGCCGTATAATTTAACGAAGCAAATTCAAGATTAAATGATGTTTGACTGTTGTTGAGTTCCAGTTCATCAATATGCGAAATAGACTGTTTTATAGGCGAATCATTTTTATTGGCATCAACATCCTTATTATTGATTTGCAAATTGGTAATAAAAATAGAAGGTGTGTATTTGTTTTTGGTAAAATTCTTGGGATTAAAGCTAATCATCCCGTTTAAGTTTCCAAAATACATCGTTCCGTTTGTGTCCTTAAATGCAGAAGCATAATTAAACTGATCGCTCAATAAACCATTTGCTGTTGTAAAGATTTTAATGCTTTTATGATCCGGACTAAATTTTACCAGACCCTTAGAAGTCGTAAGCCATAAATTTTTCGAATCATCTTCTAAAATAGAATATACCACATTGCTTGGAAAACCATTTTTTGTAGTGAATTTTTTAAAAGTTCTTGTTTTTTTATCGAATAAATCCAGTCCGTTTTCAGTAGCAAACCATAAATTTTTCGAACTGTCTTCAAAAATATAATTGATGGAATTATTACTAATCCCGTTTGGATTTTTGTAATCATAAATAAAAACTTCTTTCTTTTTGGTTTTCGGATTATAGTAAAATAAACCATCGCGATAACTTCCTGCCCAGCAATTTCCGTCGCTGTCTTCTTTATAAGTAGTATAATGAGTGGTTTCAGGGAAAAATTTTAAGGTTTCAAAATTATCATTTTGTTCATTGTAACGGTAAAGCCCCATTGTGGTAATAACAATTAATTCATCTTTTTTAGTTTCATAAAAAGAAAAAATAAAGTTACTGCGCAATCCGGATCCTGAATTATTAGCACTATAGTGTCGTACAACGTTACCTGAATTTCTGTCTAAAACATCCAGACCATGTTCAAAAGTTCCCACCCAGATTTTATCTTTTCTAGGCATTAAAGCGTGAATATTATAATAAGACACACCGCTTTTACTTCCGTTTGGTAAATACGAAGTAAACTGTTGCGTTTTCGGATTAAATCGGTTCAAACCCGCGTCTTCAGTCCCAATCCAAAGATCACCTTTGTCATCTTTATGAATTTCCCTGACGGCACTTCCGCTAATTGAATTCTGCCCTTTTTGAGGAAAGTATTTTTTGAATTGCGTGTATTGTTTTTGATGGTAATTAATTCCGCCAAAATACGTTCCCACCCAAATTCCGTTTTCTTTATCGACAGTTATAGAATACGCGGCATTATCTGAAATTGCATACGGATCATTATAATTCTTTCTAAGATTAACGTTTGTTTTTGTTCTCAGATTATAAACATAAATCCCGGATTCACTTGCAATCCAGAGTTCGTCATTGTCCTTCTTTTTGAATTGTCGCACATAAACCGGATTTTTTGTCGAAAATTGCAAAGCCGAAGTTGTTTTATTTGGAATATTATACATCAAAACACCATCATCCTGTGTACCAATTACAATATTGTTTTTATCCAAAGCATAAATAACCGTAATTCTAAAATTGGCAGAACTTGCAGGAGGCGTTATCGGAAGATTTTCAAACGAAAGACTTTCTTCAGAATAATGGTAGATTTTATTTAAAGACGAAGCCCATATTTCGCCATTAGCACCTCTTGAAATCGAAGTTGCAACAAAATACTTATTGGGATTAAAAGTCTTGGTTTCCTTTTTTGTTGTAGAATATTTATACAGGATATTTCCTGATATAAACCAGATATTCCCTTTTTTATCATGATTAATATCGTTTATTCGATCGTTTATGGCTTCATTTAAAACCGTAAACTGATCTGTTTTTTTATTATACTGATACAGGCCTTTATCTGTACCTACCCAAATTACACCTTTATATTCATGCAAAGACTGGATATAATTGCTGCCTAAACTATGAATTGGGTCCGCATTGCTGCGATAAGTTTTAAAACGATAACCGTCAAATCTGTTTAAACCATCTTTTGTTCCAAACCACATAAAACCATCTTCATCCTGTAAAGAAGTCAAAACAGTATTGTTTGAAAGTCCTTCTTCAACCTGAAAATGTTTAAAATAATATTCTTGTGCCTGAATAAAATTTATCGAAAAAATCGAAAGAAATAATAAAAGAAAGAATTTACGCATAGTTGTATTTTTTATGATAAATCGGGACTTATTCAAATCGTGTCAATATTCTACAAAATGTTGCAAGTCTCGATTTTTCTGGTCTTTTTTATACCATTTGAATCATTTAAGATAGAAATTGACACAAATGAATCATTTTATTTTGAATTAAAATCATCTACTTTGATTTTTTAAATAAGTGAATTTGATATTTTTTATACTAAAAAAATAGAGTATCAATAAAATAAAGTTTAAAAAAATATACCATTACTAATTTTGAATTAAAATGAACACATTATTATTGTTGAGCAATATTAATTATTTTTTTGCTCGTATTAGAGATGACTAGAATTTAAAAAACAATCATGAACCAACCAAGAAAAGAAAACTATCTAAAATGAAAAATCAATGAAAACAAAGTTCACTCAAATTTTAAAGCAGAGATATTACCTCTTGTTTTTCTTTAGTTTATTATTACAACAAACTTATGCACAACAGCAAATAACCATAACCGGAAAAGTGGCTTCTGCAACAGGAGAACCAATTCCGTTTGCTAACGTTGTGATCAAAAACACAAAAAATGGCGCCGTGTCCGATTTTGACGGGACATTTAAAATTACTGCATCTTCAGATCAAACACTTGTTTTTAGCTCACAGGGATATAAAACAACCGAAATCGCGATTAATGGCAAAACAATAGTAAACGCTTCTTTACAGGAAGATGCTAATAAACTCGATGAAATTGTAGTGGTAGGTTACGGTTCGCAGCAAAAAAAGGACCTTACAGGAGCCGTTGCGCTGGTAAAAGCCACTGAAATTCAAAAAAGACAGGTTACTACAGTTGCTGACGGACTGCAAGGTTTGGTTACCGGAGTAAAAGTTCGTGGCGGCGGACGCCCGGGACAGGAAGCCAATATCGAAATTCGTGGATTAAAGAATCTTCAAAATGCTAATCCGCTTTATGTAATTGATGGTTTGGTAACAACTGCAAATCGCGATTTTAACCCAAATGATATCGAATCTATTCAGGTTTTAAAAGATGCTTCTGCTGCCGCTATCTATGGTTCCAGAGCTGCAAATGGAGTAATTATCATTACGACCAAAAAAGGTAAAAAAGGGCCGCTGCAAGTTGAAGTTTCAGCAAAATCAAGCTTTACAGTTATGCCTCGTTATGATTTAATGGGAACCGAAGAGTTTGCAAAATATAACAATATGGCGTATGACAATGCCGGATTTACAAGACAAAATTTAAATATGGCCGTTGATACTGACTGGCAGGATGCAGTTTTTAGAACAGGAATGATACAGGATTATAATGCAAGTTTTTCCGGAGGAAACGAAAATTCGACATTTTTTATGTCTGCGAATTATTTTGGAAATGAAGGAACTGTTATTGGAACTGATTTTGACAGAATTTCATTTCGTGTAAATTCAAGCGGTACAAAAGGAATTTTTAGTATTGGAGAAAACTTAGCGATCAGTAATTCTAAAACAGATGAAATGTCTGGAAACCCAATTATTGATGTTTACAGAATGACACCAACAATTCCGCTTTATGATCCTTCTAATCCGGGCGGATACGGTTACGGAAAACAAGGTGTTGCGGATACTTTTGGAACAAACCCTTTGGCACTGGCTGATTTTTCTAATACAACAAACCAAAACTTTAGGATTAGAGGAAATATCTGGTCAGAATTAAAATTTGTGCCTTGGTTGAAATACCGTTTCAATTTTGGATATGAAACTAGTTTTGATTCTTATAAATACATGAGAAAAAAAGGAAGCTGGACATTAAATCAGCCTCAGGATCCATCTCAGACAGATCAGAATAAAGGAAGATCTGAGACCATGTTATTTGAAAATACACTGACATTCAAAAAAGAATTTGGTAAACATGATATTACTGTTTTAGTAGGTCAGACGTTCCAAAAAGATACTTACGATCAGATTTATGGAACAAAGAGAAATCTTCCAATGAATTCCGGAACAGGCCAATATTATGAGGTTTTAAATCAGGGAGATTCGCCGGTAGTTGGAGGTTTTATAAACGAAGCTGCTTTAGCATCATATTTAGGAAGGTTAGAATACAACTACGATAATCGTTATTTATTCAATGCTGTAATCAGACGTGATGGTTCATCAAAATTCAGCGATGGAAATAAATGGGGTAATTTCCCGTCACTTTCTGCAGGATGGAGAATAAACAATGAATCATTTTTTAAATCAGAATTTATTAAAGATTTAAAATTAAGAGCCAGTTATGGAGAGTTAGGTTCTGGAAATATCAGAGAGTATGAATCGAAAAGTTTCATTAATAATTTCGGACAGATTGTATTGGGTAAAGATCAAAATTTATATCCATCAGCAGCTCAGGTAAAATTATCAAATTCACAGCTGCGTTGGGAGAAATTAAAACAAACGAATTTTGGATTAGATTTAGGAGTTTTAAATAATGATCTGCGTCTTACTGCCGATTATTTTATTGCGCGTACAGAAGATGTATTGTTTGGTTTTCCAATTTTACTAACTACAGGTAATGATGGCGGAAACCCAATTTCTAATGCTGCAACTGTCGAAAACAAAGGTTTTGAATTGGAACTGGCTTACAGCAAAAAAATAAATGACTTCTCTTTTAATGCTTCTGTAAACTTCACAAAAATAAACAACAAGCTGGTTTCTTTGGGTAACGGTCAAAATGAAAATATTATTGGAAACACAATGACCCGCAGCGGACAACCGGTAGGAATGTGGTATGTACTGCAAACAGATGGTTTATTCCAGTCTCAGCAAGAAATTCAGAACTACAAAAACGCAGATGGAAAAGTGATTATGCCAAATGCTGTTCCCGGAGATATTCGTTTTAAAGATGTGAACGGTGACGGACAAATTACAAATGAAGACAAATCTGTTGTAGGAAGTCCATGGCCGGAATTTGAAATGGGACTAAACGCCGGAGCTGAATACAAAGGTTTTGATTTTTCTATGAACTGGATCGCGTCACACGGAGCGACTGTTTATAACGGATTTAGAAGTGTTGTAGATCGTTTTGACGATAACAGTAACTACAGAACAGGAATCCAGCCCTGGACACCAGAAAATCCAAATACTGATTTTCCCCGAGTTACAAAAGGTTCAACCTTAAACTCCAGAGGCGACAGCGACCGTTTCTTAGAAAGCGGTGACTTTATCAGGCTAAAATACATTGGGTTTGGATATAATCTGCCAGACAGCGTTTTAAAAAACTCAGGAATTTCAAGAGCAAGATTAACCTTATCTGCACAAAATATTCTTACGATTACAAAGTACAAAGGTTTAGACCCTGAGTTCAGTAATACCGGTGATAACAGGATTTTTGAAAGAGGTGTTGATAATGGTTCTTTTCCAAATCTTAAGACTTATTCTTTTGGTGTAGAGTTTAGCTTTTAATTTTAAAAAAACAGCGTAATGAAAAAAATAATAATAATAACAGTAGCTTTTCTGGGTCTTGTTTTTACAGCTTGTGAAAACGAATTGGATCTGAACAGCCCAAATGATATAACAGTAGATCAATATTGGAAAACTGAAAGTGATGCACAAGCCGGTGTAAACTCAATTTATGCCATGTTTTATAAAGACGGATTATGGGCAAGATGGATGTATTTTCGTTTAGACCTGACCTCTGATGAAGGTTACAGCGTAAGTCCGTGGACAGAATTAGCAGACTGGACAAGATTTAATTACATCAATTATAATTTTTGGGAAGGAAATGCCGTAACATGGAGAGATACCTACAAAGCTATTTTTAGATGTAATCAGGTTTTGGCAAACGTTCCAAATATTACTTTTCAAAATGAAGATGATAAAAAGAAAATTATAGCTCAGGCTAAATTTTTCAGAGCATTACACTACTATTATGCAGCAGTAATCTGGGAAGATATTCCATTGGTTTTAGATCCGTCTACACCGGCAGATTTACCACAGCAAAAAAAGGTGGCTGAAATCTGGGCCCAAATCGAAAAAGACCTAAACGAAGCTTATGAAGATTTACCAAAAGACTGGTCATCTGACCAAACAGGGAGACCAGATAAAGGTGCTGCAAAAGCTTTTCTTGCAAAAGCCTATATGCAGCAGCATAAATGGCCTGAAGCCAAAGTTGCTTTAGAATATTTAATTAACGGAGCAGGAGCAAAGTACAATTTAGTGTCTAACTATAGAGACAATTTTACAGATGTAAGTGAAAACAACAGCGAATCTGTTTTTGAAATCCAGTTTGGAGATCAAAGAAAAGGAGGAACTGATGAAGCTCAAAATGCAGCAGTTTCCAGCAACCGTTCTCAGTTTTTTGCACCAAGAGGAATTGGCTGGTCTGATGGACAGGCACGTTTTTGGCTGATAAATGCTTTCAAACAAGAAAAAAATAAAGATGGTAATCTGGATATTCGTTTAAGATGGACTTTATATTATCCTCAATTACTGGCTGATTTTGGAGACAAAACATACGGTAGAAACTGGGAATGGAATAATGATGAAGCATGGTTTAGAAAAGGAAGCCGTGATTACTACAGAAATAATGAAGATTATTACAACCAGGTTAATTACAGATTAGTTCGTTATGCCGATATTTTATTGCGCTATGCAGAAGTTCTAAACGAATTAGGAAATACGGCACAAGCTTATCAATACGTTGACGTAGTAAGAGCTCGTGTAGACTTAAATACATTAGCAACAGCACATCCTGAAATAGGAAACGATCATGATAAATTCTTAGAGCGTTTAAAAACAGAAAGAGTTTTAGAATTAGCCGGAGAAAGTGTTCGCTGGGAAGATTTAAAACGTTGGGGAGATTTAAATTCTCAAGCTTCGGTTGATAAAATTGCGCTTCGTGATCCTGATTTTAAAAACTTCACGGTAGGTAAAAATCATAGAATGCCAATTCCGCAAAGCGATGTAGATAATAATCCAAATCTGGAGCAGAACTCTGGATATTAAAACTGAATTTTTTGAGGGAATCAGATCTATTAGTCTGATTCCCTTATCATAAAGAACGATTGTTCATAATAACAAAATTTATAATGAGAAAAGTAAAATTGTGTCTGACATTTATGTTGGCAGGATTAGTATTGCTAAGCTGCAACAACAAAAAAAGCAATTCTGAAGAGAATAAAAATGAAACTGCCGTAATCGAAAAAAGAGAAATCTGGACAAAAGATCAGGCCAATAAATGGTATGCAGAACAGCCTTGGTTAGTAGGGGCAAATTATTATCCCAGCACAGCTATAAACCAATTAGAGATGTGGCAGGTAGATACTTTTGATCCCAAAAGAATTGATCAGGAATTGGGCTGGGCAGAAAATATAGGCATGAATGTAATGCGCGTTTACCTGCACGATTTACTGCACAAACAAGACGCAGAAGGACTTTACAAACGCATGAATCAATTTTTGGAAATTGCAGATAAACACCATATCAAAATACTTTTCGTTTTATTTGATTCCTGCTGGGATCCGTTTCCGACTTTAGGAAAACAACGTGATCCAAAACCTCATACACACAATTCAGGCTGGGTACAGAGCCCGGGACAAAAAGTGCTGCAGGATTCTACACAATATCCTCGTTTAGAGAAATATGTAAAAGAAACCGTTGCGAAATTTGCAAATGATAAACGTATTTTGGGTTGGGATGTATGGAACGAACCGGATAATATGACGGGACCATCTTATGAAAAAATCGAAATCAAAAACAAAGTCGATTTGATTTTGCCTCTTTTAAAAAATGTTTTTATCTGGGCAAGAGAAAGTAATCCTTCACAGCCATTAACCTCAGGAGTCTGGGTAGGAGACTGGAGCGATGAAGCGAAAATGAAACCAATGCATAAAATGCAGATCGAACAATCAGATGTAGTTTCTTTTCATAATTATAATACATCCGCAGATTTCGAAAAAGTAATCAAACAATTACAACGCTACGGAAAACCTTTATTGTGTACAGAATATATGGCAAGACCAAACGGAAGCACATTTGAAGGATTTTTACCAATAGCCAGAAAATACAATGTTGGAATGATCAACTGGGGTTTTGTCGACGGAAAAACACAAACCAAATATGCCTGGGACAGCTGGACTAAAAAATACGATTCAGAGCCAAAACTTTGGTTTCATGAAGTGCTTAAAAACGACGGAACACCATACATAAAAGCCGAAACAGATTTAATCAAAAAGATGACGTCTGAGACAAATAAGAAGAATTAGAAAATGTGTCAATTTGATAATTAGAAAATGTGGCTATTAGAAAATTATCACATCTAAGAAATTATCTAATTATCAAATTGACTAATTGCCACATTAAAAAAAAACAGCTTATGAAAACAGCAAAACAATTTCTTCTCTTAATAGCAATTTTGGCTGGTTTTTCTGCCAAAGCACAACAGCCAGATCCGCCGGGACAAGTTAAGGGAAATGAAAAACCTAAAAACGAAGCCTATCTTTTTGCTCACATGACGCACAATGATTACGGCAGATTGTATTATTCTGTAAGTCTTGATGGTTTACACTGGGAAAATTTGAATAACGGAAAACGTGTTTTTGAAGAATATAAAGGGCATCCTGATATTTGTAAAGGTCCTGACGAAAAATATTATATCGCAGGAAATACCGGAGATGATGCAAAAACTATCAATATTTGGGTTTCAGATGATTTAATTACCTGGAAAAAACATTCAGATTACACACCGGATTTAAAAAGCACGCCTGATTATGCGAATGCTTTACAACGAATTGGCGCTCCAAAATTATATTACGACAAAGATTCACAAAAGTTTATAATGACATGGCACACACCTCATCTTGAAGGAACAAAAGAAGATGGAGAACGATATTGGGCAAGTCAGCGAACTTTATATGTTTTGTCTAAAGATCTAAAAAGTTTCGAAGGACCGCCAAACCGTTTATTTGATTGGGATATGGGAACGATTGATGTTTTTATTCGAAAAGTAGGCGACTCTTATTACGCAGTTATTAAGGATGAAACCTACCCAACTTTGTATTGGACAACCGGAAAAACCATTAGAATAGCCAAATCAAAATCTCTTTTAGGACCTTATTCTCTGCCCCAGCAATCGATTAGTCCAAACTTTAGAGAAGCACCAATGTTAGTTCCTTCTCCAGATGATAAAATATGGTACATGTATTATGAACAATACCCCGGAGTTTCTTACGGATTATCAATTGCAGATAATCTAAACGGACCCTGGTTTCAAGCATCCGGTTATACTTTTTTCTCTGATTGGGATAAGTACAGTTTACCTGAAAAAGCACGTCACGGCTGTATGATTACAATTTCTAAAAATGAATACAACAGTTTGGTGAAAAAATTTGGGATTACTAAAAATAAATTATGAGATATAAGTTATGAATTATGAGTTTGGAATTAGGCGTTGTTAGTGTTTTTTGAGTTAATACGAAGCAGAGATTATTGTATCGGAAATAAATAATAATCCATACTAAAACCAAACTCATAATTCACAATTTAAATAAAATGGTTAGTTAAAGTGAGTGTTTGAAATTGCCAGGTCGTGTGGTATGACCTGGTAATTTATTTGATGAAGAAGAAAATGAAACAGCAATAATTTTTAAATCATTGCATAAAACAATATAGAATGAATAAGAAAACTATAATTCTGGTGGCGCTATTTTTAAGCTGTCTGGTTCATGCACAATGGAAACCACAAGGAGATAAAATCAAAACAAAATGGGCGGCAGAGGTTGATCCGAACAAAACATTACCGGAATATCCCCGTCCGATTATGGAGCGTGGCCAATGGAAAAATCTGAATGGCTTATGGAATTATGCGATTCAGGAATTTGGCAAAACGGCACCTTCAAAATATGACGGGCAAATTCTGGTTCCGTTTGCGGCTGAATCCAGCTTGTCTGGCGTGATGAAAGAAGTGGGTTCAAAAAATGAACTTTGGTATGAAACCCATTTTTCGACAGAATCAAGCTGGAACGGGAAAAATATCCTTTTGCATTTTGGAGCTGTAGACTGGAAAACGGAAGTTTTTATCAATGACATAAAAGTAGGTTCACATACTGGCGGTTATACGCCGTTTTCATTTGATATTACACCATTTATCCAAAAAGGAAAAAATCAAAAACTAGTTGTAAAAGTTTGGGATCCCTCAAACGACGGACCTCAGCCAAGAGGAAAACAAGTCAAAAAACCAGAAGGAATCTGGTACACGACAGTTACCGGAATCTGGCAGACAGTCTGGATTGAACCCGTAAACGCTAAAAACATTTCAGAACTAAAAACGACCCCAAATATCGATCAAAATACAATAAGTATTAAAGCTGATGTACATGGAGCAGAAAAAGGGGATTTAATCGAAATATCAGTTTTTGATGGAGGAAAAGAAATCGCGAAAGAAAAAGCAGTAGTGGGAGAAAGTAATGACATAGTTTTAAATAATCCTAAATTATGGTCGCCGGAAAATCCATTTTTGTATCAGACAAAAATTAGATTAATAAGTAAAAATAAAGTAGTTGATGAGGTCAAAAGTTATTTTGCCATGCGAAAGATTTCATCAAAAAGAGATGAAAACGGAATCGTGAGAATGCAGTTAAATAACAAAGATTATTTTCAGTTTGGGCCTTTAGATCAAGGTTGGTGGCCAGACGGATTATACACCGCTCCAACAGACGAAGCTTTGAAATATGATCTTATTAAAACGAAAGAATTAGGTTTTAATATGATTCGTAAACATGTAAAAGTAGAACCGGAACGCTGGTATACTCATTGCGACCAATTGGGAATTTTAGTTTGGCAGGATATGCCGAGTGGAGACGAACAGCCGATTTGGCAAAACACAAAATATTTTGACGGAACAGAATTACAGCGTTCCCCAAAATCAGAAGAAATCTACAAAAAAGAGTGGCGTGAAATTATGGATCATTTGTATTCGTATCCAAGTATTGTGGTTTGGGTTCCGTTTAACGAAGCCTGGGGACAATTTAAAACAGTCGAAATTACCGAATGGACCAAAAATCATGATCCAAGCCGCTTAACAAATTCATCAAGTGGCGGAAATCATTTTCAAACCGGAGATATTCTTGATTTACACAATTATCCGGGACCTGAAATGTATTTGTATGATGCCAGAAGAGTTACGGTTTTAGGTGAATATGGCGGAATTGGTTTACCACTCGAAGGTCATTTATGGAGAGCAAATGATAATTGGGGTTATGTTAAATTTAAAAATGAAGCTGAGGTAACTGCAGAATACATCAAATATGCTCAAGTGCTGAAAAACTACGTAAAAACAGGGTTTTCGGCAGCAGTTTATACGCAAACAACTGATGTTGAAGGTGAAGTAAACGGATTCATGACATACGACAGAAAAGTAGATAAAATGGATTTTAAAGCTATAAATAAAATCAACACAGAAGTAATCGGGGCTTTAAATCATAAATAAATACTGATTTTAACACGATGCAACTTTGTCAAAGTTTTCGATAAAAAAAGCCCAACAATAAAAAACTAAAATGAAAAAATACCTCATTCTTTTTCTGTTTACAACACTAAGTTTTGCTCAGCAAAAAACATTCACAAACCCCATTCTTCCATCAGGTGCAGACCCTTACAGTACCTATTACAAAGGCTATTATTACTACACTAATACGCTTGGAAATAAATTAGTTTTATGGAAAACAAAAGATTTATCAGATATTAAAAATGCTGAAAGCAAAGTGATTTGGACACCGCCTGAAAACACAAATTATTCGGCTGAAATATGGGCGCCTGAATTTCATATCATAAACGGAAAATGGTATTGTTATTTTGCCGCAGATAATGGCGACAACAACAATCACAGAATGTATGTTTTAGAAAATAAATCATCAGATCCTTTTAAAGGAAAGTTTGAATTTAAAGGAAAAATTGCAGCAAAAACAGATAAATGGGCAATTGATGGAAATGTTTTTGAATATAAAAAACAGCTTTACATGATTTGGGCCGGTTGGGAAGGCGATACAAACGGACAACAGAATATTTACATAGCAAGAATGAAAAATCCGCTTGAAATTGACGGCGATCGTGTTCTGATTTCATCGCCAGTAAACGATTGGGAAACCCATGGAGCATTGCATGATGATGTAAATCCTGCACAGGTAAATGTAAATGAAGGGCCTCAGTTTTTAGAAAGAAATGGTAAAATTTTCATTGTTTTTTCGGCAAGCGGATGTTGGACAGATTTCTATTCTTTAGGATTATTAACTTTTAATGGCGTTGCTGATTTATTAGAGGCATCGGCATGGACAAAATCTCCTGAACCAATTTTTAAACAATCAAATAAAAATAAGGTATATGCGCCGGGACATAATTCATTTTTTAAATCTCCTGACGGAAAAGAAGACTGGATTTTATATCATGCCAATTCAAATCCGGGAGAAGGTTGCGGTAACAAAAGATCACCAAGAATGCAAAAAGTCAATTGGGATGCAAATGGATTTCCAGTTTTAGGGGAACCTGTGAGTGAAGAAACCAAATTGGCAATTCCTTCAAAATAATACGAACATTTAAAATTTATAAAATGAAAAATATTCAAATTGCTGCGGTTGTTTTAATGGCACTTTTTCAATTTAATTGTAAAGACAATAAAAAGGAAAATAATGTTGTAAAAGAAACGGTTGAAATAAAAACAGATTCAGTTAAAACGGTTTTAGAAACTAAAAATTTCGATACCATAATCGATGGTAAAAAAGTCAATTTATACTGGATAGAAAATAAAGAAATTAAAGCTGCTTTTACTAATTATGGCGGAAGATTAATTGGACTTTGGGTTAAGGATAAAAACGGAAAACCCACTGATGTTGTAGTTGGAATGAACAGTGTAAAAGAATTTAAAACTTCTACTGAACCTTATTTTGGAGCCACAATAGGAAGAGTTGGAAACCGAATTGGAAAAGGAAGGTTTACATTAGAAGGAAAACAATATCAGGTACCATTAAATAATGGGAAAAATGCCTTGCACGGTGGTGTAAAAGGTTTTCAGGATGTAGTTTGGAATGCCGAAAAAGCAAGCGAAAGCAGTTTAGCTTTTACTTATGTTTCGCCAGATAAAGAACAAGGTTTTCCTGGAAATTTGACTGTAAAAGTAACGTATACGGTTACAGATGACAATTCGGTAAAAATGGAATACGAAGCGACAACAGATAAAACGACGATTGTTAATTTAACAAACCATGCTTTTTTTAATTTAAACAGAGAAGGAAGCGGTACCATTTTAAATCACGAATTGCAGATTTATGCAAATGAATTTACTCCTGTTGATGAAGGTTTAATTCCGACTGGTGAATTAAGACCGGTAAAAAACACCCCTTTTGATTTTACTTCAAAACATACTATTGGCGAAAGAATCGAAACAAAAGAGGAGCAGTTAAAATTTGGAAAAGGCTATGACCATAATTATGTTTTAAACGGAACAAAGAAAAACGGATTAAATCATGCGGCGACTATTTCCGGAGATAAATCAGGAATTATTTTAGATGTTTTTACAGAAGAGCCGGGATTGCAATTTTACAGCGGTAATTTCATGCAGTCAAAAAATACTTTTAAATCGGGTTCAAAAGACGATTTCAGAACGGCATTTGCACTAGAAACACAACATTTTCCAGACGCACCAAATCAGCTAAAATTTGCACCAATTGTTTTAAAGCCGGGAGAAAAGTATCATACGGTTTCTTATTATCAGTTTTCTGTGAAAAAGTAGTTTAATCGCAAAAGGCGGTTTTAGCAAGAGCGCAAAAATAATTTTCTGCTCAAAGAAATACTTAACGCTCTTTGCGATTGAGATGGATCAATTTTAAATCATCAAAAAATGAAAAAAATACTAACCCTAATAACATCACTGTGCATTTTCTCAGCCTGTTCGCAGGAAAAAAATGCAGACAAACCAAAAGAAGTAAAATCGAATTCAATTTTACTGGCTGATCCAACGATTTTTTATAATAAAGGAACCTATTATTTGTACGGAACCACAACAGGAGATACTCCAAATGGCGAAGGTTTTCAGGTTTATATTTCATCAGATTTAAAAGACTGGAAAGGTCCAGTTGGTGCACAAAATGGTCTTGCCCTAAAAAAAGGGGATGCTTTTGGAGACAAAGGCTTTTGGGCACCCCAGATTCTTTCGTATCAAAACAAATTTTACATGATTTATACGGCGAATGAAAATATTGCGATTGCAATGAGCGACAGTCCGCTTGGACCATTTAAAAATGAATCAAAAGAACCAATTATAAAAACCGGAAACCAAATTGATCCGTTTGTTTTTCTTGATGATGATGGAAAAAAATATTTGTATCATGTTCGATTAACCAACGGTAACAGGATTTTTGTCGCAGAAATCAACGACGATCTTCAAAGTATAAAATCGGAAACCTTAACCGAATGTATTTCCGGAACTTTACCTTGGGAAAATACGCAAAATGTAAGCTGGCCAGTTACAGAAGGTCCCACTGTTTTAAAACACAATGGTTTATATTACCTGATTTATTCTGCAAATGATTTCAGAAATTTAGATTATGCTGTAGGTTATGCCACTAGTAAAAGTCCGCTTGGACCTTGGGAAAAATCAAAAGACAGTCCGATCATTAGTAGAAAAAATACCAAACAAAACGGAATAGGTCATGGCGATGTTTTTTTGGATAAAAACAATAAAATGCATTATGTCTTACATACCCACTTTAGTGAAAGTGCTGTTTCTCCAAGAAAAGCTGCGATTATTGATGTTGAATTTGTTGGTAATGAATTAAAAGCAATAAATGATAGTTTTAACTTTTTAAAAAATTAAAGGAATAAAATTAGTAGTTTTTAACGATCAAATTTGATTATATATGTTGTACTGAATAGTTTCTTTTTAATAGGGTCATCTATTTGATTATAGCCAATTATAACTATAGGTTTTGTGACTAAAAATAGTTTTACTAAATAAACCTGAGTAGGAGGGATTTCTATTTATAAATATAAAAAACGGGTATAAAATAAAAAAACCTGCATATCATTTGATTTGCAGGTTTTGCTTTTTTCCAGGCTTATTGTAAAAGTTGTTTTCTTTCGTTTTACGCCTTCAGCGGAGAAAGAGGGATTCGAACCCCCGGACCTGTTACAGTCAACAGTTTTCAAGACTGCCGCATTCGACCGCTCTGCCATTTCTCCAGTATGTTGCGATCATTTTGTGATTGCGAGTGCAAATATAAGACGCTTTTTCGGTTCTCAAAACTTTTTCGGGAACTATTTATAAAGAAAATAATATAATAAAAAAGAAAAACCCTCAACGATTGTTGAGGGTTTAAATACTGGCGGAGAAAGAGGGATTCGAACCCCCGGACCTGTTACAGTCAACAGTTTTCAAGACTGCCGCATTCGACCGCTCTGCCATTTCTCCAGTATGTCGCGATCATTTTGTGATTGCGAGTGCAAATATAGTGCGCTTTTCCGATTATAAAAACTTTTTTAGCGATTTTTTTAACTTAATTTTTAAGTGTCTAATTATCAGTATTCCCGAAAATCATTTTTTTTCAAAAATTAATCCAAATCATCTAAAATTGGTGTTGGTTTTTTGTTTTCATCAACCGCAACAAACGAAAAAGTTCCTGAAACTACCGTTTCGCGAAGCTCAGAATACATTTGTTCCATAAAAATATCAACATGAATTTTACAGCTGGTTCTTCCAACGCTATCTACTTTTGCTACTAATTCGATTAATGTACCGGCCGGAATCGCTTTTTTAAAGTCAATTTGGCCAGTCGATATTGTAACTACTTTTTTACGGCTAAAACGTGTGGCACAAATAAATGCAACTTCGTCCATAAGATGAAGCGCGGTTCCGCCAAATAACGTGTCATAATGGTTTGTAGTACTCGGAAAAACGGCTTTAAATATGTGCGTCTCAGATTTTACAATTCTTTCTTCTAATGTTCCCATATGTTAGTAGCTTACGTATTCTGTAATCTCAAGTCCATATCCAATCATTCCAACACGTTTTGTTTGTTCTGTATTTGATACTAATCTGATTTTAGAGATATCAATGTCATGTAAAATTTGAGCTCCAATTCCGTAATCTTTACTGTCTATAATTACTTTTGGTGCTTTCATTGTACCTTCTGCCTGCAATGTTTTAAGTTCGGCAATTCTGTTTAGTAAGTTTACAGCTGTCATATCCTGATTTATGAATAATACGGCACCTTTTCCGTTTTCATTAATAACCTTAAACATATCGTCTAATTGCTGCTCGGCATTATTAGTCAAAGTGCCTAACAAATCATTATTTACCTGCGAAGAGTTAATTCTTGTTAAGATTGGTTCTCCAAGATTCCATGTTCCTTTTGTTAAAGCAATATGAATTTGTTTATTTGTCGTTTGTTCGTAAGCTCTTAATCTAAAAGTTCCAAAACGGGTTTCGATATCAAAATCTTCTTTTTTAACAATCAGGCTATCGTGCTGCATTCTGTAAGCAACTAAATCTTCGATAGAAACTAATTTTAAATTAAATTTCTTAGCTACTTTTACCAATTCAGGCAAACGTGACATCGTTCCGTCTTCATTTAAAATTTCGCAGATAACACCTGCTGATTTAAATCCTGCTAATCTCGCGAAATCAATAGCGGCTTCTGTATGGCCGGTTCTTCTTAAAACACCTCCTTGCTTGGCTACTAAAGGAAAAATATGTCCTGGCCTTGCTAATTCATGAGGTTTGATATTAGAATCTGTCAATGCTAAAACAGTTTTAGATCTGTCTGCGGCAGAAATTCCTGTAGTTACACCATGTCCTTTTAAATCAACCGAAACTGTAAAAGCAGTTTCCATATGATCAGTATTGTTGGTAACCATTGGTTTTAGATCTAATTCCTTGCAACGGCTTTCAGTTAAAGGAGCGCAAATCAATCCACGTCCGTGAGTAGCCATAAAATTGATCATTTCAGGTGTTACTTTTTCGGCTGCAGCCAAAAAATCACCTTCGTTCTCACGATCTTCATCATCGACTACAATG
This sequence comes from [Flexibacter] sp. ATCC 35103, assembly GCF_001975985.1. GTDB lineage: Bacteria > Bacteroidota > Bacteroidia > Flavobacteriales > Flavobacteriaceae > Flavobacterium. The sequence continues at coordinate 49,739 of NZ_MTQF01000017.1, forward strand.
ATTACTTTACCTTGACGAATATCTTCTATAGCTTCTTCAATGGTATTCAGTTGTATTTTTGTTGTTGACATAATTATTTTTGATTTTGAGCAGGGAAAAACCGCTCTGAAATTTTTTGAAACAGTTGTGATATTGGAGTAGTAATGGCGTCAAAGTTGATTAATCCATTATCGTTTGTCGCACGATATGTTAATAATACAGCCAGTGGCAACAATATAAATGAGGACATCCATGAACCCATAAACGGAGTCATACCGCCTTCTTGCGAAACTCTTTTTCCAAAAGTATTGATAAAGTGGAAAGTAATAAAAATTAAAACAGCGAAGACAATTGGCAAACCAAGTCCGCCTTTTCGAATAATAGCGCCTAATGGAGCGCCAATAAAAAACATTAAAAAGCATGCAAAAGCAATTACAAACTTTTCATATAAAGCAGTTAGATGTTTGTTTATTTCGCGTTGTTTATCTTTTAAATCTTTTTGAGTCGTTTCAATCGAATAAATGTTACTGGTCACATTGCCGGTAGCCATTTTCAGGATATCTGATTTTTGCTTATTCGTGTAAAGAGATAAAAGATTGTCAGGAAGTACCTTTTTCTTCTTATCTGATTTTATAACAACAGGAGATTTTCTAATTCCAACACGCTGGTTGATGTTTTCTGAAAAGGATATAATCTCATTATCCAGGTTTTTATTCAATGAATCTAAAGTATAACGCAATTCGTTAACATTTAGCATTGCATTTGTACCGTTTATATTTTCTTTGTCTTCGTCGGTTTTGTTTAATTCAGATAAGTCAATATTGATGATTTGCTTTTTAAAAGAAGATTTTACAAAAGGTAATTTTGCACGATCTTCATATTTTTTTGGAGTAACATCCTGATAATAATACCCATCGTTTAAAACAAGTTTTAAAATGCTGGACTTTTCATTACTCATTAATACCCCGTCTTTTGCCTTAATAACTGTTTTGTTTTCGCCAACGTTATTGGGTTTTTCGTGAATAGTAACTCCGGTTAAAATATTTCCGTTTTCACCTGATTTTTTATTTACCTTAATATTATAAAAACCAACATCATTAAATTGCCCTTCAGCAATTGCCATTGCAGGTTTTGCCTGAGCGATATTTTTTCTGAAATTGATAAACTTGTATTCAGCGTATGGAATCACGTTATTCGCAAACCAAAACGCTACAATGCTTAAAACGAAGATAAAAATTATCAAAACCCGCATCGCTCTCTGAAGTGATATCCCGGAAGATTTCATGGCGGCGAATTCATAATTCTCGGCCAAATTTCCAAATGTCATAATAGAAGCCAGTAAAACCGATAATGGTAATACCAACGGAATTATTCGGGGCATTGAGAATAAAAGAAATTTTATAACCAATAGCAAATCAAGGTCTTTACCTGCAAGTTCAGAGATAAAAAGCCATACGGTTTGAAGTATGAATATAAAAAAAAGGATTACAAATACCGTAGTAAATGTAATCAGAAATGTTTTTAGTAAGTATTTGTCTAAAATTTTCAACCTTAATTAGTCTAATTTGTTGATGTAGTATTTTGGGTATTTGCTCGCTACAAAGGTAAATTGATTTTTTGATAAAGGCTGATTGGTTTTAAAAGAATTAACGGTTAAAGTGGTTTTTGTTCCATTTTTACCAGTTTCAATTAAATTGTAGATGTGTTTTGTCTGAACATCAATACCTAAAAGAATTTCTTTTCTTTGATCTTTTGCACTGGTTGGGGCTAATTTTATGTATTGAATTTTTCTTCCTTTTACATTTTGCACAATATCCATGTTGTATTTATAACCGGAATTAAAAAAAGTAAGCATTTTTGATGGTGTAATTGCATTGTCATCTTTTTCGTTTACTTTAGATACGGTCACTTCTTCGTCTTCAGGGTTGATTGTGTAAGTTTTTTGCCCGTCGAACATTTTAGTAACGCCCATAAAATTCAATACATATTGATTTCCTTTCATGGTTACATTTCCTTTGCTGTCCTGATTTATATTTTCTTTAGCATTGTTCAAAGAATATTTAAAATCAATAACAATATTGTCGTAGCTCTTTATTTTACTAGTCACTTCGTTCAATAAATCTTTGGCTTTTTTATCCTGAGCCTGAATAGAAGTGAAGCTCAAAAGCAATATAGCGGCTATTTGAAAGCACTTTTTAGTCATCTTAGTAATAGAATTGTTTTGGATTTCCTGAATTTTTGTTTTCATGATTGGATTAATTTTGTTCATTATTAAAAAATTGATCAAGAGCACTTAAATCAGATATGTTTACGCTTCTTGCTTTACTGCCTTCAAACGGTCCAACAATTCCTGCTGCTTCCAGCTGATCGATCAAACGACCGGCCCTGTTGTAACCCAATTTTAATTTTCTTTGCAATAATGAAGCTGAACCTTGTTGTGCATTGACAATAATCTCAGCAGCTTCTCTAAATAAGGTATCTCTTTCAGAAATATCCATATCAAGATTAATGCCAGTTTCTTCTCCAACAAACTCCGGAAGCAAATATGCTGTGGCATATGCTTTTTGGGAACCAATAAAATCCGTAATTTTTTCGACCTCGGGAGTGTCAATAAAGGCACATTGTACACGTACCACATCATTTCCGTTGGTATATAATAAATCTCCACGACCAATTAACTGATCAGCTCCTTGTGTATCAAGAATCGTTCTCGAGTCAATTTTTGAGGTTACTCTAAAAGCAATTCTGGCAGGGAAATTCGCCTTAATCAAACCTGTAATAACGTTAACAGATGGTCTTTGTGTTGCAATAATCAAGTGAATACCAATTGCACGCGCTAATTGAGCCAAACGCGCAATAGGAATTTCTACCTCTTTTCCGGCAGTCATAATCAAATCGGCAAACTCATCGACAACTAATATAATATAAGGAAGAAAACGATGTCCTGCTTCAGGATTTAATTTTCTCGCTTTAAATTTATCATTGTATTCTTTGATATTACGAACCATCGCATCTTTCAATAATGAATAACGATTGTCCATTTCAGTACAAAGTGAGTTCAAAGTATTGACTACTTTTGCATTATCAGTAATAATAGCGTCTCCCGCATCTGGAAGTTTGGCTAAATAATGTCTTTCTATTTTATTAAATAATGTTAACTCTACTTTTTTCGGATCAACCAAAACAAATTTCACCTCGGCTGGATGTTTTTTGTATAAAAGTGAAGTTAAAACAGCATTCAGTCCAACAGATTTTCCTTGTCCGGTAGCTCCTGCCATCAATAAGTGAGGCATTTTGGCTAAATCGACAACAAATGTTTCGTTCGAAATTGTTTTTCCTAATGCAATTGGCAACTCCATTTCAGCTTCCTGAAATTTCGCAGATCCAATAACGCTTTTCATAGAAACCATTGTTGGGTTCTTGTTTGGAACCTCAATACCAATTGTTCCTTTTCCTGGAATTGGCGCAATAATACGAATTCCTAAAGCAGATAATGAAAGCGCAATATCATCTTCTAAACTTTTAATTTTAGAGATTCTGATTCCTGCTTCCGGTACAATCTCGTATAAAGTTACAGATGGTCCAACGGTTGCTTTAATCTGTGCAATTTCTATTTTGTAGTTGCGAAGTGTATCTACAATTTTATTTTTATTTTCTTCTAATTCTTCCTGATTAATGGTAATTCCGCCAGTCGAATATTCTTTTAATAAATCGATGGTTGGAAATTTATAATTCGATAAATCCAGCGTTGGATCAAATAATCCAAAATCAGCTACAAGGCGTGAAGCCAGGTTTTCTTCTATAATATCTTCTTCCTCGGCTTTTTCGATAACAAATTCTTCCGTGTGGACGACAGGAGTAACTATCGTTGGTTTTATATCCATTTGAACTGGTTTTACAACCGGATTCAAATCTATTTCAGACGAGTGATTTATAGTAGGTTTTAAAGCTTCTTTGTTGATTTCGAATTGAGTATCGTTAGATTTTAAGTGAATGTTATCCAATTCAGGATCTTCTTCGATCGCAAATTCTTCCAGATTATAAGCACTTTCTGCCTGAGGTTTTAGAGAACCCAATTCAGATTTGAATTCTTTTTTGGTAGAATCAAAATAAGATTGAATTTTCTCCGGCGATAATTTTATTTTAAAGATCAAATAGATGATTAATCCAAAAAGCAATACTAGTAAAGTACCTGTTTTTCCAATATAATCCTGCAGGAATAAATTTAGTTCATATCCAATTGTTCCGCCTAATTCTGGTGCAGATGTTGCGAAAAACCCAAATAAAACAGAAATAATGATTATGGCAAATAAATCCCAGAACCAAATACCTTTTAATTTTTTGGTTGAGAGTTCTAATGCTAAAAACATTCCGGTTAGAAAAAATAATCGAACTAATACAAAAGAGGCAATTCCGAAACCTTTATATACAATAAGATCGGCAAGAAAGGCACCGAATTTCCCGAGCCAGTTTTGCACTACTTCAGAGCGATCGCCAAGCTGGCTCACCGCACTTTGATCTGTTTGCCATTGTCCGTTGACATAAAAAGAAATAAATGCAACTAATAATGCGATAGAAAATAGTACCAAAAGGCAACCCAAAACAAAGCGTTGTTGTTTGTTGGGTCTCCAAGATTTCAGAATCTCGGTTTTTGGTGCGTTTTTTTTGTCTACAGTTTCTTTTTTTGTTGATTTTGCCATTCTTGCGTTCCTGTTGCCTATATAAATTTTGGGATATAAATGATCAAGCCTATTGCTATTGCTGTCATTGCGGCAAAAAATACCGCTCCTGCAGCAATATCTTTAATAAATCCGATGCGTTTGCTGTAATCTGGATGAATAAAATCAGCTATTTTTTCAACAGCTGTATTTAATCCCTCAACAGCTAAAACCAAACCGATTACCATTGTCTGACAAAGCCATTCGGTTTGTGAAATATGAAAATAGAACCCTGCAATGGTCATAAAAATCCCTAAGGAAAATTGAACCATAATGCTGTGTTCTGTTCTTATAAGTTTTACAGCACCATTAAAAGCATATGTCATACTTTTTAATCGACCTGTAACAAAAGTATTATCTTTTTGAAACTCCATTTATAGGGTATTATTGTATTATAGTGCTGCTAAAGCTGCTTCGTAATTTGGTTCGTTTGCAATTTCAGCAACTTGTTCCGTATGAGTAATTTTTCCGTTTTCATCTACAACAATAATAGCTCTTGAATGTAAACCTGCTAAAGGTCCGTCAACGATTTCTAAACCATTTGTTTTTCCAAAAGTTCCTTCTTGAAAATCAGATAAATTTACAACATTCTCTAATCCTTCAGCTCCACAAAAACGTTTTTGAGCAAATGGTAAATCTCTTGAGATGCATAAAACAGTTGTGTTTTCTAATCCGCTGGCACTTTCGTTGAATTTTCTAACAGAAGTTGCGCAAGTTCCTGTGTCAACACTTGGAAAAATATTTAAAACTAATTTTTTTCCGGCGAAATTACTTAATGAAGCAACAGATAAGTCGTTTTGTACTAATTTAAAATCAGCAAGTTGTGATCCAACTGTTGGTAACTCACCAGATGTATGAACAGGATTTCCTCCTAATGTTATTGAAGCCATGATAATTTTTTTTAATGAGGTTCAAAAGTAAGGATTAAAATTTGAATCTAAAAGTATTTGTTACGGCTTTAAGTATAGATTAAGACTTGATTTTTATTATGAATAGGTATCTAAGGTTTGGGTATGGATTGTACGCGGATAATAAAGATTTCTGCGGATTTACACAGATTTTTTTTTCTCATTTTTGGCATCCTGAACGAAGTCGAAGGGAAACAAATAGCTCGATAAAGATTGTCGATTATGATTGTGTAGATGGATTAAAATCCATCCTTACAATATAATTCGTCCCTTATGGGACTTTGTTGTTCAATTTTTCATTTTGAGGAATGATAAATCTCCACAAGAAGCTCGACAAAGATTTTCGCTTTTGATTACGGAGTTTCTGATGTAACCTTCGACTTCGCTCAGGATGACAAGATTGTGCTGAAAACAGCAAACTGAGACTTAATACTGAGACTGAACACTGAGACTGAACACTAAAAACTGCGACTAAAAACTGAAAACCAAAAAAAAACGCCTCCTTGGAATGAAAGCGTTTTTTAAGTCATGTTTTTTTATTTTTCTTCTTAGGAAAAGAGGTCGATTATTTATCGATAGAACCTAAAACACGTTTCATAAACGCATTTAAAGCTTCTTTTTTATCTGTGCCCTGAACTACCATTTTGTGTACTTCAAGCGCACCATACATATTTGAAATTAATTCGCCAATTACATCTAATTCTTCATCTTTTAAAGACGGAATTTCAGTCATCGCTTCCAGAACTTCAATCGTTTCAATGATATAATCCTGATCGTTTTCTTCGATAAATTGGGTCAATTGCTTTATTACGGGTAATTTCATAATTAGATTTCTTAGATTTTTAGACATTCTTAGACTTCTTAGACTTTTTTTGAAAATTTAGACAACGTCTATGAAGTCTAAAAATCTAAGTAAGTCTAACCAATCTCATTAAGCAATTGCGTTTACCAAGTCGATTAGAACTTCTTGTTTGTTGGTTTGAGTTTCTCCAACTAATTGTCCGTTTACGAAAGTTGCGAAAGTAGGCAAGTTGCTTACATTGGCTAATTTTCTTGATTCCGGAGAATTTTCTGCATCAACCAAAACAAAAGTGATAGCTTCATTTTCAGTTGCTAATTTTTTGAATTTTGGTTTCATAATACGGCAATTTCCACACCATGAAGCTGAATATTGTACTACTACTTTTTCGTTTTTAGCAACTAAATCTGCTAACGTATCTTCGTTTAAGTCGATTAACATTTGTTTTGTTTTTAAGGTTCAAAGAGGCAAAGGTTCAAAGGGACAAAGTTTTTTTTAAACTTCGTTTATTCTTCGTGCTCTGTAGCTTTGTATGTTTTAGAATAATTTTAAAGTGACAAAGGTTCAAAAGAACAAAGTTTTTAAACTTTGTTATAGAGCAGCAAAAACCTTTGCAACTCTGTACCTATGAACCTTTGTACCTTTTATAAAAAAATTAGTTTGCGCTTAAGTATTCAGCAGTACTAATTCTGTCAGCAGACATAGCTTCTTTTCCAGCTTCCCAGTTTGCTGGACAAACTTCTCCTTTTTCCTGGATGTGAGTATAAGCATCAACCATACGTAAATATTCGTTTACGTTACGGCCTAATGGCATGTCGTTTACGCTTTCGTGGAAGATTTTTCCAGTTTCGTCAATAAGGTAAGTAGCTCTGTAAGTTACGTTAGAACCTTCGATGATAACTGAGTCAGTTTCTTCGCTGTATTCTGTAGAATCGATATCTAAAATTCCTAAGATATTAGATAAGTTACGGTTTGTATCCGCTAAGATTGGGTAAGTTACACCTTCGATTCCACCATTGTTTTTTGGAGTGTTTAACCAGGCAAAGTGTACTTCGTTTGTGTCACATGAAGCTCCGATTACGATAGTATTTCTTTTTTCAAATTCTGGTAATGCAGCTTGAAAGGCGTGTAATTCAGTTGGACATACAAAAGTGAAATCTTTTGGGTACCAAAACAATAATACTTTTTTGTTGTTGTTTACTGCTTCTTCAAAAATGTTGATTTTTAAGTTGTCACCCATTTCTGAGATAGCATCTACTGCAATACTTGGGAATTTTTTTCCTACTAAAGACATATTTTTCGTTTTACGTTAAAAATTTATTTCTGGTGCAAAAGTAGGGTATAAGTAAGGTTACTTACAATAAGTTGTGATTATAAAAATTTATTGATTGATAGTATTTGACTATAGATTCTTTTTGTTGATTTGTAACTTATTGTAAGTCAATATTTACGGGTAGTTTTCCGTTGCAAATTGAATTTTCAATAAATTGAATTCCTGCATTTTTTTGAAACTCATTAAAATCCTGATAAACCTGAATTAATCCAGAAGCCTTTTTAAGATGTGGAATTATTGGCAAAACATACGGATTCCCAAAAACGTAAATAATACATTTTTTAGTTTGCAGCACATCTGAAAGTAATTCTAAAACTTCAGTATTAATTTCGAAATTATTCTGAGGTTTTGCTTTTGGAACAAATAGCGAGATAATAATGGTATCAAAATTTGTTAATTCATTTTTGATGGAGGAAATATCTGAAACTTCTAAATTCTCAAATGCAAATTCCGGAGATTCAAATTTTGAATTTATGGTTTTACAGAAAGTATTCTCAACACCTTTATATAAACTCAGTTTAGCTAACTGATTGTTTTTTTGCGCTTCAAAAGCTAAATCAGTATTGGAGTTGTCAATAATTTTTGTGATTGAATGTTGAGCAATTTCAAGATTTAATGCTGAGGCGCGTTCGAAATTTAATTCACCTGAAGTAAAGTTATTATCAGACAGAATTCCAACTTTTTCTTTGGCTTTCATGATTCGGTTAAAACTTTCTTCGATACGTTCCGGTGAACCATTTTTAAGAATCGCTTCGATTCCTTCGGGAACATTTTCGGCAAAGCATAATATATCGTTTCCGGCATTAAAAGCTTCCCATTCGAGTTCGCCTTTTGTTTCGTATAATTTCGAAACGCTGTGCATGTTTAAGGCATCAGAAATTACCAAACCATCATAACCTAATTTCTCTCGTAAAAGATTTTCGATTATTGGTTTTGATAAAGTAGCCGATGTATTTTTCCCGTCATTTAAACTCGGAACGGCAAGATGTCCAATCATAATTGAATCGACATTATTTTCGATCCCTTTAATAAAAGGATATAATTCGTTTTCCAGTAATTCTTCAAGCGTTTCATTTAAAACCGGTAATCCTAAATGCGAATCAACATTGGTATTTCCGTGTCCGGGAAAGTGTTTCAGGCAGCCTAAAATTCCAACTTCAGACATTCCTTTAAGATATTCAACTGCAAAATCAGCAACTTTTTCTTTGTTTTCACCAAAAGAGCGATATCCAATAACCGGATTATTCGGGTTATTGTTGATATCTGCCAAAGGCGATAAATTATAATGAATTCCGGCAGCTTTAAGATCTAAACCTATTTGTTTGCCAACTTCATAAACCAAATTAGATTTGCTTTCCGGCAATGCACCAAGCGTAATTGCGTATGGATATTGTGGTGTTTTTTCGATACGCATTGCCAAACCCCATTCTGCATCAATACTGATTAGAAGTGGAGTAGAAGCGGCTTTTTGATACCGAACAATCAGATCTTTTATTTTTTGATAACTATCGTCGTTAAAAACAACTTTTTTCTTGCTTTCGTAATTGGTTGCTGCACTGGCACGACTATGAAAAAAAGTCAATCCGCCAATATTGTGTTCCTTGATTAAACGTTCCGTTTCCTGAATATTTTCTTCGGTATCGTTTATGAATACTGCGGGAAAAAAAAATTGTCCCACTTTTTGTTTTAATGCCTGAGCTGTCATTTTCATTATTATAAAGTCTTTTTCATGCAAACACTATTATCCATTTTTTCATAAGGAGGATAATTCGGAATTATCGAATAACCTGATTTTTGATACAAAGCAATTGCTTCAGGTTGTTTTTTTCCTGTTTCCAGAACAGTGTAAGGATATTTTATTTCTGCTGCCCAGAGTTCTAAAGCTTTTAAAACCTGCGATGCAATTCCTTTTTTTCTATGATCGGGATGTACATACATTCGTTTTATTTCGACTGTATGAGTTTCTTTTTCTCTAAAAGCGCCACAACCTACGGCAATATCATTTTCATAAAAAACGATGACATGTTTTATTTTATCAGTCTTATTAAACTGATTATAAAATAGGTGATCGTCTCCGTCCCTGATTTTTAAATCCTGGTCTAATAAAACTACCAGTTTTTGAAAATCGATATCGTCAGAGTCGGTTCTTTTTAAACTAATCATGATAAAAATGCGCTAAAAGTTATTCTTTATTTAAGCTTGCTTTTCTTTTGTTTAGCGAGCTGTGTTTTAGTGTGTAAGGCTTTTTCGAGTCGGTTTTTAAAACGAAAAAGTTTTGGCAAACCTTCCAGTCGGTCTTCGATCGTTATTTCTTCATAAACGATAATGGCTTTTTCTAAAACCCGAATCTCATTGTCGAGATCAAGTTGGTTTTTGTAGATAGTTGCCAATCGGTCATAAGGATGATTTCCTTTAAAACCTTCGGTAATATTTTCTTCGTATAACGCAATTGCTTTCTCAATTTCTCCTGCTTTTTCAAATTCAATTGCTTTCAGGTTTCGTTCAACCTGGATGTTTTCATTGATTTCCATGGGCGTTATATTGTATTGCTATTATTCTGTTTTTTTACCGAAATCTTTTGGGAAAATTAAAAATCTCGAAAGAATCAATCCCGGAATTGTCGCTATAAAAACCCATATAAAAAAGTTTTGATAGCCTAAATATTGTTGTATAAAACCGCTTAACATTCCCGGAAGCATCATTCCCAATGCCATAAAACCAGTTGCAAGAGCATAATGTGATGTTTTTGATTCTCCCTCGGCAACATGAATTAAAAACATCATAAATCCCGTAAAACCAAATCCGTAGCCAAATTGTTCCAGGATTACGGTTATGCAGGTATAAAGATTAAGAGGGGAATTTATTTCGAAAAAATAAAAATTTAGATGAAGATGAAAAAGTTCTTCAGGTTGAAAATGCGCCAATCCTATAAAACCAAGAATAGGCAAGTGCATCGCTAAAAACATAGGAAGCATCCATTTTGTAAGGCCGTGTTTAGAAATAGCAATACCACCTAAAATTCCGCCAATTGTCAATGCCAGAATCCCTAAAGTTCCATAAATGATCCCGACAGATTCAGTTTCCAAAGCCATTCCTCCCAATTCTTTTTTATCCAGTAAAAAAGGACTTAACATTTTAAGCAGCTGAGATTCTCCAAGTCTGAAAACCAAGATAAAAGTCAGGACAAGACCAATTTGCTTTTTCTTAAAAAAGCTTACAAATACAGTTGAAAAATTTTGATGATGGTGTACATTTTTATCATCAATACTATTAATTTCATTTTTTGGGGTAAAAATAAAATTATAAACGGTTATAAAAGTCATTAATAAACCTACGGCAATCATGGTATAGGACCATGCTTTTGTATTGTCTCCGTATTTGTGTTCCAGATAACCGGCAAGAAGCACAATTAATCCGTTTCCGGCAAGTAATGAAAGTCTGTAAAATGTACTTCTGATCCCTAAAAAGAATGATTGCTGATTTTCCGGTAAAACCAATAAATAAAAACCGTCGCTGGCAATATCATTAGAAGCCGAGGCAAAAGCTGCAACCCAGAATATCGCCAGAGTCATGATGAAAAAACCACTTGCGGGAATTGTAAAACCAACGAGTAAAAAGGCGACAGAAATAAGCAATTGCATTGATAAAAACCATTTTCTTTTGGTTCCGTGCAATTCAATAAACGGACTCCAAAGCGGTTTTATAACCCATGGTAAGTATAATAAACTGGTATAAACTCCAATATCTTCATTTGAGATTCCCAGATTTTTGTACATAATGACCGAAACTGAGATAATGACAGCATAAGGCAATCCAGATGCAAAATTAAGAAGCGGAATCCAGAACCAGGGTTTATTATCTGTTTTCATTAGGCTGAGCAGGTAAATAGGTTTTAAATGTCTTTTTTAAGTCGATCGTAGTTGGGGTACTTTCGTTCGCAAAATAATCAATAAATGTCACAGCACAAGCTTTATACTGATTCATTTTTTCTGCCGGAACAGAAAATGTAATTAACCCGTTTGTTTCACAAATGGTAATTTTATCTATAATTTTTGTAGCATCGTTTGTATCAATTTTCGAGATATGTTCTGCGCCGTAAACCACCATATAACGCACTTTTGTGTTTAAAGGAGATTTGATCGTAAACGTATATTTGATACTGTCTTTGGCATATTCGGTCACGTTTGGAATATCAATTACAATACGTCTTAAGTTAGGAACTGCTATTGGAAGCGCAGGATATTTATATTGGCTTTCTTCCAGCAGGCGAACAATATCAAAGTTTTTATTCATGAACCATTTTGCACTAAAATAAGCGCTTCCGCCTACTTTTTTGAAACTTCTGGCAAAATCAATCTGCGTTGGGATTTCACTTGCAAAATTCCAGCTTTTGTCACTGTCACCTCTAATTTTATAAGAAGCGTGACCAATATAAAGCGCTGTATTATTAGAGTTTTCAGACCACCATTTTACTAATTTCGAATAAGAAGCTCTTGGGTTATTCATGCTCCAATACAATTGAGGCATAATATAATCGATCCATTTTTGATCCATCCATAAAACAGGATCTGCATACAAATCATCATAATTTGAAGTCGATTGTGTCTCAGAACCTTTAGGATCAACAGATTTGTTACGCCAAACACCAAAAGGACTAATCCCGAATTGTACCCATGGTTTACTTTCTTTTATAGTTGTCGAAATAGCGTGTACAAAGTTGCTTACATTCGCACGACGCCAATCAGCAAGAGTTAAACCTGAACCATATTTTCTAAAAGATGCCGTATCATTAAAAACTTTTCCCGGAACAGTGTAAGGATAAAAATAGTCATCAAAATGAATCGCGTCGATGTCGTATTTATCAACCACTTCTTTTACAACTTTTGTTAAGTGTTCCTGAACTTCAGGCAACGCAGGATCGTAATAATATTTTCCGCCATATTCGATCATCCATTCCGGATGTTTAAAAAGATCGTGATTTGGGCTTAAAAGATTTTTGTTTAAATCGAAAGTTGCACGATACGGATTCAGCCAGGCATGAAATTCAAAACCTCTTTTATGCGCTTCGTCAATCATCCAGGCCAATGCATCGTAATATGGGTTTGGAGCCTGACCTTCTTTACCTGTTAAAAAACGGGACCAAGGCGCCAGTTCTGATGGATAAAAAGCATCACCAACGCTTCGAACCTGAACAATTACGGCATTATAATTTAGCTTTTTATACGCTTCTAAGATCTCCAGATAATCAGCTTTTTCTTTTTCTACGCCGTCAGTGGCTGTTTTAGGCCAGTCTATATTTACCACGGTTGCAATCCATACCCCTCTAAATTCGTTTTTAGGGTATAAAGTTTTTTCTTGTGCATTAGAAATTAATCCAAAGAAAAATAAAAATAAGATAGAGAAAAGTAATTGCTGATTTTTATGCATTTTAATCTTTTTTAACAGAAACCAAAAATAGTTTTTTTAGCGGACTATAGTAAATAATTAATAAATTATAATTTGAACGGTTTTTATTCAGTTTTAATATAAAGGATTCTTTAATATTTTTTTTAACACGACCCGATCGATAACTAATAGGCAAATCAATTGTACCAATTTCTCCGAATCATTTTTTAAGTGATTTTGTTTCACTCAGATTCTGCAGATTTAATTTCGATTTTTATAAATTATCTGTGCGCATCTGCTTCAATCTTTTTGGATCTGCGTTAAATTCAAATTAAAATAATCGGTGCTAATCTTTTTAATCTGTGGCAAAAAAATCGCGCAAATCATAATAACTTTTTTAATCAGGAAAAGAAATTTTACCCATTGTAACAGACGGAATTCCTTTTTTTGAACCAAAATTATAATCTCCGCCTGCAACAGTTTCATTGGCTAAAACGGCAAATAAAACTGCTTCTTTCGCATCACCAGCAATCCCCAAATCATCGCTTTTTTGAAAATCGCAAGCCAGTAATTCCTTTAACCATCGCACTAACAACGGGTTATTTGCGCCACCGCCGGACATATAAACAGTAAATTCTGCAATTGGTATTCCGGTATTTTTTATTACAAACCCAATCGCTTCAGAAATGGTCTCTGCGCTAAGACGTGTTAAAGTAGCTAACAAATCTGGTGCCGAAATAGTACTTAAACCTGTTTTTAAAAGTGCATTTTGTACAAATTCAAAATTAAATAGTTCCTGACCAATCGTTTTAGGAAAGCTTTTCCGGAAGAAAGGATCCTTTTTTAATTCTGATAAAAGCTCTAGGTTTACGGTGCCGCTTTGAGAAATTTGAGCATCTTTATCATAACTTTTTTCAGGAAAATAATGTTTGGTATAAATGTCTATTAAAGTATTTGCAGTTCCGGTATCCGTTACAAAAACTTCACTGGCGTTTAGCGAAGCAGGCAAATAGGTAAAATTTGCAATTCCGCCCATGTTGAGCATGATTCGGTTTTCGCCTTTTTTGCTAAACAATAAATAATCCCCATAAACGGCCAAAGGAGCACCTTCGCCACCTGCAGCAACGTGTTTTTGTCTGAAATCAGATAAAGTGATAATTCCGGTTTTTACCGCAATATGATCGCCATCGCCAATTTGCAAAGTCGCATTAGGAAATTTTTCCTGCTGATGTAAAAACTTCGGAGCGTGCAAAACTGTTTGCCCGTGCGAAGCAATTAAGTCGACTTCATTTGCGGGAATATTCCATTTTTGCAGACAATCATTCACCATTCCGGAATGCAGAATTGCGATCCATTCATTTAACAAAGCAAGATGCTGAAAATCGATTGTTTTTTTTGCAAACACCTTACGGATTTCGGTTTTAATATCTTCGGTATAATTGATGGTTTCGAACTCCAGAATTTTTACGGCTGTATTTTCGCCTGCGCCAGAAATAGCGCAAAGTGCAATGTCAAGTCCGTCAAGCGAAGTTCCGGACATTAATCCTATTATTTTTCGGGTCTCTTTTTGAGCAATTTCATAGAGAGCACTTATGTTTTTGTTCATTAAAATGATGTTTTAGGAAAGCATTTATTTGATAACGCTAAAATCAGATTTATTTTGATATAAATGTAGCGAAAAGGCACGTCTTTTTGAATATTTTCAAATAATAAGCGCTCAGAATTCATAAATAATACGCTGCAACAATGACCAGATTCCCAAATAAAATTTTTATGTAGAAACGAGTTTACAAATATAGATTGAAAAATAAACCCTAATCTGTCATACTTATAACTTATAGGAGCACTTTAAGATTATTGACGTTTTTAAGTTTACCATTACGATTTCAATACGCAAACGTTATAGTAGAAGGGCATAAATTTTTGCAGCAATTTGATAAAACAAAAAATTGACTTTGCAGATGATGAAATAGTAAAAAATTAATCTTAAAAATAAACTATGAATCCACAACCAATAATTTTCGGAATAGAGGGTAAAGAGATATCCTATTTTACAGATCTTAAATTAAAACAAGTAATTAATTCACATCATCAATTTGAAATTAATATTCCTCATGCCGCTATAGAAAAACCTTTGGCTTATACTTTTGAAAATTCGCAAGAATGGCTTGGTAAAGTAGTACATATTAAATTTAATAATCAAAACAATTTTTTAGGCGTTATTACCAAAATCAGGTTTAAGCAGGAAATGGGTCATTCAGGCAATCAGATTATTGTATCAGGTTATTCTAAAACAATATTGTTAGAATCCGGTAAAAAACTGCATTCATGGGAAGAATCAAACTTGCAGGATATAGTAAAAGAGGTAATAAAAATAGCAGCAGGTGAGCGATTGCAAAACGATATAAACCCGGAATATAAAACTAAGATTGAATATCAAAATCAATATCTTGAAACTGATTTTGAATTTATCAAACGACTTGCAAAGCAGTTTAATGAATGGCTGTATTATGATGGAGAAAAATTAATTTTTGGTAAACCCCAAGTTTTTGATAGTCCTGTAACGTTACTTTATAACAAAGACATTTCACAACTTGATATAGGAATAAGAACAGTTCCTGCAAAATTTAGCGCTTTTACTTATAATGAAAGTGTAGATAAACGATATACAGCTACTTCTAAAGATGAAGTAACTGGTTTGCCAAGACTTGGCAATGCAGCATTTGAAGCCTCACTCGAAGTTTTTTCTACACCTGAATATTCACATGGTGTAGTAAGTACCGGTGATGATGTAGTATTGGAAACCTTCTTAAAAAAGAAACAACAAAGTGCTGCTTCTGAGATACATTATATTACAGCAAGCACCAGAAATTCTAAATTAAAGATAGGAACCATTGTGAGTATACAATCCAGTGTTTTAGAAAACTCTGTTACCACGATTCATGATATAGGTTCTTATATCATTACTCAAATAGATCATCATGCTACCCATTTAGGAACATACGAAAATACCTTTAAGGCAATACCATCAAAAGTACTTAGTTTACCTGAACCGCACATTGATTACCCACGTGCACAAACCCAGCAAGCTGTTGTAGAAAGTAATAGCGATCCTATAAACAAAGGAAGGATCAGAGTGCAGATGTTGTGGCAGCAAAGCACACAAATGAGAACCGGCTGGCTTCGTGTTATGACTCCTGATGCCGGAAGCAGCGACAGCGTAAGCAATAACAGGGGCATGGTATTTATTCCGGAAGTGGGCGATCAGGTCATGGTAGGTTTTAGATACGGAGATCCTAACAGGCCTTTTGTTATGGGAAGTGTTTTTCACGGAAAAAGCGGCGGAGGCGGCGGAGAAAAAAACAGCGGTAAATCATTAAAATCAAAAACAGGTAATAATATTACCCTGAATGATGCAATGGGCAAAGGTGCTGTGTTGATTAATGATGCTATAGGAAACTCACTTACGTTCGATGGTGCAGGAAATACCGTAGCCCAGGCAGGAGACAGTAATGTTGTAAATGTGGGAGAAGGTGCAGAAAGTCATTTTAAGATGGATAAAAATGGCACCATAATTTTAAAAGGCGATAAAAGCTTTAAAGTAACTGTTGGTGAAAGTTCTCTTGAATTACTGGCAAATGGCAATATCAGGATAAACGGCAAAAATTTCAATTTTATAGCAGATACCGCTGTAGCCATATCGTCTCCAAAAAATCATATAGACGGAGAAACAAAATTTGAAGGAGGAGATGTATTTATAAATTAGAAACTCATGAACAAATTACTACAAGAAGCAATACGTTTTAGAATTCCGTTTACAGAAAATTATACGCTGACCAGTGAAACCAATATTAAATCAGGCTATTTTAATATGCAAACGACAACCACAACAAGATGGGCGTTAAGGGTAATTGCAATTGCCGAAAATGGTGATGCCGAGATCGAATTGCTGACACTGGAACAGCTTATGGTAGATACTAATAATGAAAACCTGCACGATATTATAAAGCTAAATCAGGTTTTTAGCAGGATGTACAGCGAATTGCATCTTATTATAAATATACAAGGAGCAGTTGTTAAGATAATAAATCTCGAACATATCAAAAACAAATGGGAGGAAACCAAAGCGCAACTGCTCAAAATACAACAGCAGGATCCCGTTCTTGTGCAGGTAATGACAATAAATGATGAAGTTTTTGCCAGTGCCGCTAAAATAAAAATTGCGATAGAAAACAACGAGTTTTTCAAGCATTATTTTGCCAAAATCTACGGTAATAAACTGTTTTTTACAAGAGCAACTATTTCGCAAAAAAACGTGTTGCAAACAGCAGATACAGAGTGGTTTTTTAAATTTAACCGCCATCCAAAATTTGATATTCCGTATTTAGAAAATATTATAATAAAATATAACGGAGAAGCCGTCACGCATCAAACAGACTGGAAAAGAAAAGCCTACGGGCACTTGCCGGATATAGACATAAGGAAATTAGATCCTATTGCAACAGAAGAAGGGAGTTATCGATTGAATTTTAAAACCGGTAAACTGCAGCTTGCTATAACAAAACTTACAGAAATTACCTTGCCGGGGATTATAGAAGCCTCTATAAAATATAGAATAGAAAGCGATGCTTATAAAAGCAACGAGAACAATATTCAAAATCAAAGTTATAGCGATATACCTTATCGAATACTAGATTAATGAACCGCTATGTATTATAAAATAGAACTAAAAAACAGCAGTATAACTTTAGGGCTGTTGCAGGATAAACAAGAAAAAGCACAACTTTTTTTGTTTCAATGGTATTATCAAAAATACGGCACACGAACTATAACCCATAAACTAACAATAGGTATACAGTATGTAAATAAACGAGCTAAAATACTCACACACCGGCACAAAACCATAAAAGAACTTATAAGCTGATGGTAAACAAGATAATTACCGAAAAAGACTTCTGGACGTGTACAGGAGGTAATGTACCTGCTCCACTACAGTCAGTACAGCAATCAACCAAAACCAAAGATGGCAAAAATTACATCACAATAGTAGATACCGCCACAAGCAGTTACATAGATTTTGGCTGTAATAAACTCATGCTAATTATGGCAATTGTCGCCGCTGTTATAGCAGTAGCAGTTGTAGCTACTGGCGGTGCGGCACTAATTGCTGTTGGAGCCATTGCGGGTGCGGCGGGTGCTGCAGCAGGTGCCGTTGTAGGCGGATTAATTTGCGGACAAATTGCTAAAATGGCGCGGGTATGGCTGGGCAGTAAAGACAATATGATTGTACAAGGCAAACCTGCCATAACAAGTGGTAATGAAATGAAATGTATGCTTTTTGGCGATAAAATATCACACGCGCCAGATATTAAAAACTGGTGGCAGGCGATTTCTCTTGCCGGGGCAAATTATGTAGGTGGTATTCTCGAAGGCATGATGGCAGGGGCAGCAGTAGGTATGGGCGGAGCATTTATAAGCGGGGGAAGGGCTGCATTTGTAGAAGGCGGAACCCCGGCTTTGAGCCGTGCAGCACTGGAGCTTTTAAAAAACATGCCTAAAAACTTTGGTGTAAATGCAGTCGAAAGTTTTGGTAAATTTGGACTTACCCTGCGTGGTGTTATGGGGGCTCAAAATACTGCTGCTACTTATGGCACCACAGGAACAGCCACTGTAGGCGATTTTGCAGCAGGAACAGTGGCGATGGAAACCGGAGCCTACGATTCTTTTAATAATATAAAAGAAGGCAAAGGAACCTGGCAGGACTTTGTGGGTATGGCAATGATGGTTGCTCCTGTAGGAAAAGGCAAGAGGGATTTAGAAAGTGAAATTTCTAAGAAAGCCGATGATGCCGAGGGTAAAAAAGCCGAAGATGAAGCTACTAAAAAAGCCTTTAATCAGGAAGTTGATGCACCAAAAGAAGTAGCAGAATTTGAAGCGTTTGAAGGTGAACCATTAATTCAATCTGATCTGATACCAGAGGGTACAAGAAGAAATTCAGCAGGTAGATTAATTGATTCAAAAACCGGGAAATTTGTAGACGAACCTAACAGTCTTTCTAACACTAAAAAAATAGCATATAAAAGAAATATGTCTGAAAGGAAAAAAGCACTTTTAAGAGACGCTAATGATCCTAATAGCGGTTTAAGTGATGATGCAAGAAAATATATTAAAGATAACAATGGGAATAAGGTGCCTGATAAAAAATACAATAAGGATTATAAAGGAAGTGATGATTATGCTGTACATCACGAAGAACCTTTATATACAGAAAAATCATTAGAAGGAAAAAAAACACTTGATAAATCTGACAAAATGAAAACCATACCGAAACAAGATCACATAGATACACATAGTTATTGTGGAAATACTTATCATAAGTTCGGACCACATCAAAATCATAAATAATGAATACAACACAATCCCTTCAAAGAGAATATGATGCTCTTAAAAAATTAGACGCTGTTACTCAAATAGAGCCTACTTATGAATATACAAAAAAACTACTTTCAAGTAATGATAATGAAATAATAGATTTTCATTATAACTTGCTAAAATATAAGGATATAATAAATTTATATAATCGTATTAGGGCGTCTTTTAGTAAGCGCCCTAAAGAATTTATCGAACCTTTTTTACTTAATAAATTAGAGACAGAAAAAGATTTACCATTAAAAGCTGATATTATTCAATTATTAGGAGATATAGGATCTTTATACATTCTGCCTTATGCGAAATTGCATATAAAATCAGAGATTAGAGATATTCGTTATCGTTGCATAATTGTAATTGGCTGGGTTGGGAGTAAAGAAGATTTAGAAGTTCTAAATGAAAGCTTAGTTAACGAACCTGATGATGAATTAAGGGGATATGCAGCAACGGCTATGAGACAGATATGGTTCAAAAAGAAAGCAACAAGTGAAGATATATTACCTTATCTATATTCAGCCGTAACCAAAGAAGAATCAGAAGAAACGTTGAGTATGATAATAATCGTTATTCAGGATTTATTAAGAATTAAATTCGGTTTAAAAGAAGATATTAATGAAGGAATTATAAAAGGAGATGTATTTAAAGCAAAAGCCAAAATAATAAAAAATATAAGTAAAATATGAATCTATTTTTTCACGATTATATAACAGAAGAAGGTTTTAACTCAAATGAACCTGTGGATACAGATTTAGATACAGCTCTAGATATATTTTATGAATTAAACGATGAAGAAAATAATTTTTTTGGGCTTATAGATGATTCCGAAAAATGCATCCAATTTATGTTTATAAGTGAAGATAATTGGCTTGTTGATATTCCAATTCCACCAGATTTTAATAATAATATACAAAAATATGCTACATATGAAGAATGCGTAGCACTTATAAAAAAAACATATTCTGATAATAAAGTTACATCATTTCTAGATAAACCTTTTATGAAGGAAGAACCAAAACCACATAAAAATGAAGGAAGGTGGTCTGTTTTTGATTAGTGTAAAAGTATTATCTGTTTTGTCTTAATTATTTAGTTTCATAAATTATGGGTTTAGAAAATTTTATAAAAAAAATTAGTGCAAGACTGGATGTAATAGAAAGATTGAATATTAAAAAAAATAAAATGAGTATAACAGAAAAAAAGAAACAAGAAGCTGAAGCGGAATTAAAAGAATGGTTGCAAAAACCTGACAGAGAACAAGAAGATTACTATAGAAATATCAAAAAAATTGAAGAAGAATTGACTTTGGAGAAGATTAGAAAATCGATCCGTTTACCTTTCAAATATTTGGATAACTGGTATAGTAATAATTTTGTTTATGAATTATTAACTAATGACTCGACAGATTATAAAACCTTAGCAGTAGCTAATGAATATTACAATATTATAATAGCTGATAAACTTGCAGATCAATATATGAATCAAAATCCTCCAAGTTTAGCTTTTGATAAATTTGGGTATTGGTTAGCGAATTGTTTATCCCAAAAAAGATATACAGAAAGTGAAACTTTGCTTAAAATTATTAATAAGGGATTGAATACTAATTTTATAAATGGTGGAGTAAATTTTAAACCTGCAACTTGGTTTATTATCGAAATTGCAAATAAAGGGTATAATAATACAATTGATTATTCTCAGTACAATTATCCGGAAAACATGGGAGTTTATCAGGAAGCATTGAAAAACTGGAATACAAATGATCTAAATTTATTAGACAATATTGTCTCTAAATTATGTGATTATCATTTGAGTCAGGCTTCTTATGGTGATGATGAAAATAGTATCGAAATACAATTTGGACAAGATAATTGGTTTGTTTATGCATTCGAAATATTGACATGGTTAAGTATTCGTGAAATGGTAGGTCTACAGAATCCGGAAAAATTTAGCCATCCGTTGATGGATTTAGAATTAAATAAATTAACAAATGAATCTGATTCTTTCCCAAAAAATGAGTTAAGTGAATTATTCGAAAAGGTTATGGTAAGATTGGATTCTTAATCCGATCCTTGAAATATTTTCAGTTAATATCTTTTAAGTTTCTTTGATTTGTTGTCTCTACAAAGTCAGATTATTGCGCAGAACACAATTGAAGAGGGAAACAAGTTTTTTAAATAAATTAATCTTTTTTAAGCCGTCTGATGAGTTTTAATTTGTTTGTGATTTATTTGATCACCTTTTTTTTGAAATCAGGTATAAATACTTGTTTGTCAGTTTTTAATAATTAATATTTTTGATTGTGATCATTTTGATATGGTAATTATTAAAAAATTGAGATATGGACAGAATAATTGAAAGTTTTGTAGAAGATTTTAAAAATGAATTTAGTTTTAACGAAAAAGATAAATCTAAACTATTTGAACATTTTGTAAATTATGCGATAATATCAAAAATTTACCCTGATAGATCCTCTATAGATAAAATAAATGTAGGGGGAACAAGAAATCCAGGTATAGATGGTTTAGCTATAATGACTAATAATCATTTAGTCTCTACAGAAGAAGAAATAGATTACTTTATACAAGACGCCGAGATATTGGATGTCGAGTTTAATTTTATACAATCAAAAACATCTGAATCTTTCGATTTGGGAAGCATTAATACTTTTATAGCATCCGTTAAGGAATTTTTTCGTGATGGTGATTTGAATTTTGAAGATGAGTTACTAAATCTAAGGGATTTAAAAAACTACATATATAAAAATAGTATAAAAATGGATAAAAGTCCAGTTTTAAAATTGTATTATGCAACGACGGGAAAGTGGTTAAATGATAGAAATTTATTAACAATAATAGAATCGGGTTTAAAAGATTTGAATTTGACTGACTTATTTTGTGAAGTCAAATTTATTCCAATTGATGCTGATAAACTAAAATCATTATATAGAGAAATTAAAAATAAAATTACTAAAGAAATAATTTTTGAAAAACACACTATTTTACCAAAAATTGAAAAAGTTACTGAGTCATATTTAGGAATATTGCCCTGTTCGGAGTTAATAAAAATTGCAAGCGATGATGATGGTGAAATTATTAAAACCATATTTTATGATAATGTAAGGGATTTTCAAGGTTATAATAAAGTAAATTCAGGAATAAAGAAATCAATTAGAGAAAAAATATATAACGATAAATTTGTATTACTAAATAATGGTGTTACTATTGTTGCAAAAAACCTTAATAAAGTTGGGAGTGCTTTTAAATTAAGTGAATTTCAAATTGTAAATGGCTGTCAGACTTCTCATGTATTACACAACTTAAAAAATGAAGTTGACAACAATGTATTTATACCGTTGAAATTAATTGTGACAGATGACGAAGATACCATTAATGATATCATTAGAGCTACAAATAGTCAGACCGAAGTAAAATATGAAGCGTTTGAAATATTAAAACCTTTTCATAAAAAACTAGAAGAATTTTATTTGAGTTTTGAAAAAGAAGATAATAAAAGATTATATTATGAAAGAAGATCTAGACAATTTTTTGGTATAAAAACTAAAAGTGAAAAAATCATAGGATTATCATCACAAATTTCTTCTTTTATCGCAATGTTTTTAAACGAACCACAAAGTACACATAGGTATTTTGGAGAACTATTAAATGCTTATAATAGCAGATTGTTTCAAGAAAACCATTCGTTTTATCCATATTACACAAGTGGTTTAGCTTTAAATGTAATTGAAGAATTCTACAGAGAAAATTTATTAAATTCAAAATATAAAAGATTTAAATATCATCTTCTTTTGATGTTTAGAATTAAAATTGCTGGTGAAAAAGTACCAATCAATGTATTAGGAAATAAAGAAATTGAAAGATATTGCGGCAAAATTTTGGATGTTCTCTGGAATAGGGAAGCGTCACTTGAAATCTTTAAAAATTTAGAAGCTAAATTGATTGATGTTTTATCAAAGACTAATATTTTAAGTAGGCAGGCACATTCGATAAGAGCATTTACAGAAGAATTAATGCCAACTATTACTTCAAGTATTAAAAAAAACGGAAAAATAACATATTATAATTCCTTTAAGGGGTTTGGTTTTGTCAGAATAAACGACACAACAGATGATGCTTTTATTCATTATACTGAAATGCAAAAAATTTATTCTGGCGAAATAGTGCCGGGATTAGATCTAACATTTGAAATTTTTGGAACAAATAAAGGATTACAAGCTAAAAATATTGAATTAAAATTATAACACCAATATTACGAATCTTTTGATTTTTACCAGCTCTTCGAAGTCTTCTAAAAACCAAAAATATTTTTAAAAGTTGTGCGATGTGCGAAGTCCGATAGCAGTCAGAGACTTCGCAGAGCGTGTAATAATTTACGACTTTTACTTTTTTATAGTAATTTTAGACCAATTATCTTCACTAAACAATCAACATCTTAAATAGATTTTATAATTTTAGATTTAGAATACGATACCATGGAATTTTACCCATCTAAAAATGAGAGAAACTTGACGCGACTTTTTCTGAATAGAAGAATTGCCATAACTAGGTTAAATAAATTAGGTATTTCCTGTCCATATATTTCCGATGAATTTACTTATGAACAGCTTTATTTACATAAAGTTGAGCAAGACTTTAATTTAAATGAAGTAACATTTTTAAAAGAAGGAATTGTTTGCATTTTTGATCTTATAGTCAAAGTAGGGAATGAGAAAGATTTAACAGAAAAGGAAGTTGAAAATCAAATAAGGATAAAGGAAAAAGACAGAATAGAATCATATAGAAAATTGGATGGTTTTTCAGAAAAAGACGAAAAAGAATGGATTTCTAAAAATGTCAATAGAAAATTAGAAGAGGATGCAGGTTCTAAAATAACTACATTGTCCACTTTAAAAAAAGAGTTAGCACAATTTAAAATAAATCTTGGTCGATTTAATGTTGATGTTTCAATTGATGGTGGAAAAATTCATTTTTTAAAACTAGGTGAAGTACAATATAAAAACCTTGAAGCAGAAACAATAACAGAAAATCCAAATCCAGAAATATTTGTAGATTTAGATGCGTATATTATTTTCCGAAAACTTCACTTTATTTTTAAAGTCAGCAAATCTAAATTGGCTGATTATAGTTTCATATATAGGAGAATGTCTTTAGATCAATTAATACATGAGAGTTGTAAGCCTGAAATATTTAGAAAATGGATTAATGCAGAGCCTTACATAGCAGATGCAGAACCTACATTAAAAACTTATGATAACTGTAAGACAGATATAAAAGAAAATATTTATAATTTAATAGCCAAAGGTCAATACTAGTGTATAGTTTTATATACGCCATTATCGTTTAAAATTGTTTATTGTCATTTATAGTTAATATAAAATTGCATTGTAGTTTTGAAATATGAAAAAGCACTTTTAAAAATGCTTTTTATAAATTTCAAAACCTAATTTTTAAGACGGTTAAAATTTTAACCAGTTGAAAGTGAAGTAGCATTGACCTCATTAATCATATCGCTATACGAACCAAAATTAGAAGTTTTAAATAACCCTGAAAGCGATCATTACCGTAAGTAGGGGTATTTTTGATTTTAATATATATGAATAAATTATATAAAAGTTTAAATTATAAGTACACACGTATATCACTCCCTACTTTTTTTGCTAATGCTTGATATGCTTGTCTTGTCCTAAAATAGGTT
>NZ_MTQF01000018.1 GCF_001975985.1 [Flexibacter] sp. ATCC 35103
AACCTTTTTCAGGACAACTCAATGTTGCATTATTTCTTTTTTAGTTTTTCCTTAAAAAAATCAGTAGTTCGGGTCCAGGATAAAGTTGCTGCTGCTTCATCATATCTTGGGGTTGTATTGTTATGAAAACCATGATTTACGTTAGGATAAAAGTAAGCTGTATTTTCGACTTTATTTTTGTTAAGCACTTCCTGAAAAGCTGGCCAGCCTTCGTTTACACGAGTATCAAGACCTGCATAATGCAATAATAACGGCGTTTTTATTTGTTCAGCTTCTTCTTTTGTGGGTTGTCCGCCATAATACGGAACGGCAGCTTTTAAAGAAGGAATTTTTACCGCCATCATATTCGAAATCCATCCGCCAAAACAAAATCCAACTACACCAATATAACCGTTACAATCCGGATGTGATTTCAGGTATTCATACGCTGCAATAAAATCTTCGAGCATTTCTTCGCGCGTACGTTTTTTTTGTAATTCACGTCCGTCATCGTCATTTCCGGGATAACCGCCTAAAGGAGACAAGGCATCCGGAGCAAGCGTAATAAAACCTTCGATAGCGGCTCTTCGGCCTACATCTTCAATATAAGGATTGAGGCCGCGATTTTCGTGTACAACAATTATTCCGGGTAATTTCTTTTTGGTTTCTGAGGGTTGGGATAAAAGTCCTTTTATGCTTCCGCCGCCTTTTGGGGAATCATAGATTATATAACCCGTTTTTAATCTGGGATCTGTGGGCTTTACTAATATGCTGTCGACATAATTGGGTGTCATAAAGCTTAAAAGCGAAGGCAGTGTAACGGCTCCAACAGCAAATATAGAGAGCTTTTCGACAAATTGTCTTCTATTGATTTTATTATGAGCGTAATCGTCATATAAATCAAATACTTCCTGACTGATATCTTCTTTGGTTAGTTTCTCCATAGCTTTAAAATTTGAAAACTAATTTAGCAAATAAAATGAAAAAAGCCTGTAGAGAACTACAAGCTTTTTAGTTTTTTCATAAAAACAGGAAACACTTCATTTAATTCATCAAAAAGTGGATTATTGCGGTTCTTTAGTTTTACTTCGCTAAACAATTTCAGTCCAAGTGCAAATTGTGTTGCTTCGTTAGGATCTTCAAAAATGTTTTTGTCTTTTATTCGTTCTATGATATTGAATATTTCATCATGATTATCGAATTGTATTCCAAGTTCTCTTGCTGGTTCTGTTTCGCCGTTTGCATATTCTTTCAGGCTTAAAGTCAGATAATATTTGTTTGATCTTTTTTGCATGGTATTTTATATTATTATAATTATTTCAACCATTTTTCTACAATGGTTTTAAAAGTTTCCTTGTATTGTTCACCAACAGTTATTTCGGTTTTATGAATGAATATTGAGTTTTTACTGATCGAGTTTATTTTCTCTAACGGAACAATAAAAGAACGGTTGATTCGCATGAATTTTGATGCCGGTAATTTTTCTTCCAGTGCTTTAAGAGAGATTAAAGACATTACAGATTTTTGAGCATCTTCAAAATGAACTTTTACATAATCCTTTAAACTTTCTATATATAGAATATCCTTTAATGAAATTCTGACCCATTGATATTCTACCTTCAAAAAAATAAATTCATCGTCTGCAGTGACAGAATGATATTGGTTTGCTGCTTCTTCAGACATTTGAAGAACCTTGTTGGCGGCTCGCAAAAACTCCTCGTAGCTAAAAGGTTTTAAAAGATAATCTACGGCATTTACCCTGTAACCTTCAATCGCATAATGGTTGTAAGCGGTCGTAAAAATAATTTTTGGCAATGGTCCGGGCTGTTCCTGTAAAAGTCTTGCGAGTTCCATACCGGTTAAGTTGGGCATGTTTATGTCCAGAAAAACAATGTCTGGCTGTTGTTCCCTAATCAAACTCATGGCTTCTACAGCGTTGTCACAACTGCAGGCCAATTGCAAAAAAGGGGTTTGCGCTATAAAAGTTTCCACTAGTTTTAAGGCAAGTGGTTCATCATCTACTGCTATACATTTTAATACAATCATTGTTCTAAAGTTATTTGCAGATTTACTCTGTATTTGCCATTTTGGTCTAAACCGCATGTCATAACATGACGATGTGGATATATCAAATGCAATCTGCGTTTTGTATTCGTTAATCCTATTCCGCCCGGATCATTTGTTGAAGTCTTTTCGAAAAAAGTATTTACTACCTCAAATTCAAGATTGTTTTCTTTTTGTCTGAGTTTAATATGTATTTCACTTTTGTCTGTAGCATGTATGCCATGTTTAAAAGCATTTTCGACTAAAGGTAATAACAACATGGGAACAATTGGATAATCGTGTATTTTTTCCGGAATATCTGTTGTTATCGTTAATTTGCGATTAGCCCGAAGCTTCATCAAAGCTATGAAATCTTTCATGAAATCAGCTTCTTTTAATAAAGTCGTTCTTTCGCCTTCTGTGCTATAAAGCAAATAACGCATCATGCGGCTTAAGGTATGAAGTGCACCGCGGGAATCTTCGATATTGGTATACGTAAGAGAATAAATGCTGTTTAGTGAATTAAAGAAAAAGTGAGGATTAATCTGGGCTTTCAGCATCGCAAGCTCTGCCATGGTTTTGTCCTGTTCCAGTTTTTGTTTGTGTTGTGCCGCTTTCTGCCAGTGGTGAAGCATTGCCCAGCTCGTACTAATGCCTAAAACCAATAAGGTAAGCATAAAAACGTAATTGTCGAAATAAGGATTTTTGTATTTTTTAAACCCTAAAACCAGGCTTATTTTTGTATGAAGATCTGTTTGCGAAGTATAGAAATAAGCAATAAGCTGCATGACGAAAATCATGAGAAAAGCCCAAAACAAAAAAGGAGATGTGTTATCTTTTATAATCGTTTTTGGTACGATGATTTTAGCATTAGAATAAAATATTACAATAAGTAAAACCAGTACAATCATCTGCCATAACCAAAAAACGGATGGCAGCACCACATTCCAGGTTATTGGAATGTAAAATAGCATTATAAAACCCAATAATAACCAGGCAAGAATGTGTAATCCTGTGAATATGTAAGGTTTAAAAAAGTTGAGTATCATTTTGTTTGGTGATTTTATGACAATATTACATTATATTTATAAAAGATATAAAAGCAATCGCCAAAAATGGAATCAGAACCTTTAAAAACCATTTTAGAACCGACGAGCCTATTCTAAATTGTGTTGATATTACTAAACAAACTTCTATCGGTTCTTAAGTTATATCTATCGATTGTTTCTAGCCCTCCGTCTATTGGAAATTTTTTGCTTACTATATTTTAGTTATTTTGTTACGATATAAATTGATAATTACACATTTTTCACAATGAATAAGCAATCCTTTTTAAGCATTCTCGCTGCAGCTGTTGTTATCGCATCTTGCGGTAATAAAAACGACAAATCGGCTCAGGCCGGAGGTGCACCTCAAGTAAAAGAGTATAAAACGCTGACTTTACAGACGCAATCAGCTACTTTAAATACAGACTTTCCTGCCAGTATTCAGGGACAGCAAAATATAGAAATCCGACCAAGAGTAGAAGGGTATATCGACAAGATTTTTGTCGATGAAGGTGCTGTTGTAAAAGCAGGACAACCTTTATTTAAAATCAATGCGCCTGAATATGAGCAACAAGTACGTACAGCATCTGCCAGTATAAAAAGCGCTCAGGCAAGTTTAAGTTCAGCAAAACTGGCTGTAAATAAAGTAAAACCACTTGTAGAAAAAGGGATTATTAGTAAATATGATCTTGAATCTGCACAATATACATATGAATCAGCATTGGCAACATTAGCACAGGCAAATGCAGCTTTGGTAAATGCCAAAACTAATTTGGGATATACTACGGTTACAAGTCCGGTTAATGGAGTTGTAGGTTCAATCCCGTTTCGTTTAGGAAGTTTAGTGAGTTCTAATACTGCAGAACCTTTGACTACAGTTTCAAGCATTGGAAATGTATATGCTTATTTTGCTATGAACGAAAAAGCCTTATTGAATTTCACCCAAAGCGGTTCAGGAACTTCATTCTCAGAGAAAATCAAAGAATTGCCGGCGGTTTCACTTTTACTTTCAGATGGATCAGCTTATACTGAAAAAGGACGTATTGAAACTGTAAACGGACTTATAAATACAGAAACCGGTTCTGTAAATATCAGGGCTCGTTTTGCAAATCCAAAAGGTATTATCAGAAGCGGAAGCAGCACAACTGTGAGAATCCCAAATGAAGTTAAAGATGGAATATTGATTCCTCAGAGCGCTACATTTGAACTTCAGGATAAGATTTTTGCCGTAACGGTAGGAAAAGACGGAAAAACAAAAAATGCCAATATCACCGTACTTGAAAACACTGCAGGTAATTTTTATGTGGTAACAAGTGGCTTAAAAGCAGGAGACCAAATTGTACTAGAAGGAGTAGCTTCATTAAAAGAAGGAAGCGAAATAAAAACTCACAATCAGAGCCCGGAAGCGGTCTATGCTGAATTAAAATAAGAAAAAATGTTTAAAATATTCATACAAAGACCTGTACTTTCGACAGTAATATCTGTTATTATTGTCATCTTAGGTGTATTAGGGCTTATTGAGCTGCCTATTTCTCAATATCCTGATATTGCGCCGCCAACGGTAAACGTTTCTGCAAGTTATACAGGAGCAAATGCAGATGTTGTACTTAAAAGTATCGTAATTCCGCTTGAAGAGCAAATTAATGGTGTAGAGAACATGACATACATGACTTCTACAGCAACAAACGACGGAAATGCATCTATAAAAATATTTTTTAAAGTAGGAACAAATCCTGATTTAGCAGCGGTAAACGTTCAAAACAGGGTTTCGAGAGCTACAAGTTTATTACCTGTAGAGGTAACTCAGGCAGGTGTAACGGTAACAAAAAGTCAGAGTAGTAACCTGGTGATTTTCTCTTTATATAGTGACGATCCTGCTTATGATCAGACTTTCCTTCAAAATTATGCTAAGATCAATCTTGTTCCTCAAATTCAGCGTGTAGTTGGAGTAGGAGATGTAACCGTTTTTGGGGCAAAAGATTACTCGATGAGAATCTGGCTTAAACCGGATATCATGCAGCAATACAAATTGATCCCAAGTGATATCTCGGCTGCTTTGGCAGAACAAAATATCGAAGCCGCACCAGGTAAATTTGGTGAGAACGGAGATCAGGCTTTTCAATACGTAATCAAGTATAAAGGACGTTTGACAAGTGCTCAGGAATTTGGTGATATCGTAATAAAATCTGTTGGAAACGGACAAATGTTACGACTTAAAGATGTTGCTAAAGTAGAGTTGGGATCTTTAAGTTATTCGTCAACCATTAAAACAAATGGTGTAGAATCTGCTGCAATGGCAATAAGCCAGACTCCCGGATCGAATGCACGTGATGTAATCAACAATTCTAAAAAATTAATTGAAGATGCTGCAAAAAGCTTCCCAAAAGGTGTAAAATATACTATTCTTGTTGATGTCAATGAAAATCTGGATGCTTCTATCGAAAAAGTAATTCATACTTTGATTGAAGCGTTTATATTGGTATTTATTGTGGTATTTATTTTCCTTCAGGATTTCAGGTCAACATTAATTCCGGCAATTGCGGTTCCGGTTGCGATTGTAGGTACATTTTTCTTCCTGAATTTATTTGGGTTTACCATTAACTTATTAACGCTTTTTGCGATGGTTCTTGCCATTGGTATTGTGGTCGATGATGCCATTGTCGTCGTCGAGGCCGTGCATGCCAAACTGGATCATGGGTATAAATCGTCTAAAAAAGCAACGATTGATGCTATGGATGAAATTTCCGGAGCAATTATCTCGATTACTCTTGTAATGGCAGCCGTATTTATTCCGGTTACCTTTATCACGGGATCTACAGGGGTTTTCTATAAACAATTTGGTATTACATTAGCGGTTGCGATTATTCTTTCGGCAATTAATGCCTTGACTTTAAGTCCGGCATTGTGTGCTTTGCTTTTAAAACCACATGCTGACGATCATAAACATAAAAGTTTTATTCAGAGATTCTATACCTCTTTTAACGTTGCGTTTGATAATGTAACCAATAAATATAAAAGATCTGTACAATTTCTTTCCGTTAAAAAATGGATTGTATTAGCGGCTATTGTTTTTGCCGGTGCAGCTTTATTTTATATGATGAAAACAACGCCATCAGCGTTCGTTCCGGCAGAAGATCAGGGAACTGTTTTTGCCAATATCAGTTTGCCGCCATCAGCTTCTATGGAGCGTTCAGATATTATTGCGAAAAAGGTAGATAGTATTGCCAAAACAATTCCGGGTGTTAAAAACACATTGCGTATTGTAGGTCAAAACTTTACAGCCGGAGCAGGAAGTGCTTACAGTATGGTTATTGTAAAACTTGAAACCTGGGAAAAACGTGATTTAAGTGTTAATGATGTAATTGGTCAGCTTTTTGCCAAAACAAGCGGAATTCGTGAAGCTAATATTTTCTTTATTTCCCCGCCAACAATTCAGGGATTTGGACAAAGTGGTGGATTCGAATTTCAGTTGCAGGATAAAGGAGGACATTCTACAGCAGAATTCTATAAAGTGAATACAGACTTTCTGGAAAAACTTTCAAAACGTCCTGAAATACAATATGCTACAACGCCGTTTAATCCTGGTTTTCCTCAATATATGATGGATATCAATCTGGCAAAAGCTAAAGATGCAGGAGTTCCTGTTAATTCGATCCTTTCTACGATGCAAGGTTATTATGGAGGATTGTATGCATCGAATTTCAATAAATTCGGAAAACAATACCGTGTTATGATTCAGGCTTCGCCGGAATTCCGTACCAATACTGAAGGGTTGAACAAAATTTTTGTTAGAAACAGCGCCGGAACAATGGCACCAATTACAGAGTTTGTAAAAATGACCAGAGTTTTTGGACCGGAATCTATTTCAAGGTTCAACTTGTTTACGTCTATTGCTATAACAGGAGCACCAAATCCGGGATTTAGTTCAGGAGATGCGATTAAAGCAATTCAGGAGGTTGCGGCAGAAAATCTTCCGGCAGGTTATGGTTATGAATTCTCCGGATTAACACGTGAGGAATTAGCATCAGGAAGTGAAACTATTTTCATCTTTATATTATGTCTTGTGTTTGTTTACTTTTTATTAAGTGCACAATACGAAAGTTATATTTTGCCATTTGCCGTATTATTCTCAATTCCGTTTGGATTAGCAGGAGCATATTTGTTCTCGATCATATTCAAACTAAACAGTAATATCTATTTGCAGATTTCCCTGATCATGCTTATTGGACTATTGGCGAAGAATGGTATTTTGATTGTTGAATTTGCCCTGGAAAGAAGACGTAAAGGAATGCCAATTGTGCAAGCGGCAGTTGAAGGAGCCGTTGCGCGTTTACGTCCAATTTTAATGACTTCTTTCGCCTTTATTTTAGGACTTGTTCCTTTAATGTTTGCTTCAGGAGCCGGAGCTGTAGGTAACAAATCAATTGGTACCGGAGCTGTTGGAGGTATGTTAATCGGAACCATTTTGGGAGTATTTGTTATTCCGGTATTGTTTATCATTTTCCAGACTTTACAGGAAAAAGTAAGTGGTCCTGCAAAAGAGGGGTATGATGAAGATGACGACGACGAAGTACAACTAATCGAAGCTCATAAAGAGTAATAATTTAATTAAGACAGAGATGACTCATAGTTCAAATAAATATATTATAATGGTAATCGCAGTCACACTTTTAAGTGCCTGCGTTACCAAAAAGTACGAACGCCCCACAACAGTTTCTACAGCCAATCTTTATCGTGATCAGGCTTCTGCCGATTCAGCTACGATTGCCAATATGCCGTGGCAAACGGTTTTTAAAGATCAAAAACTAAATGCTTTAATTCAAAAAGGATTAGATCAGAACCTGAACTTAAAAAATGCGATCGAAAATATCGTTCAGTCGCGTGCTACTTTACGTCAGGCTAAACTGGCCTATTATCCAACGCTTAATGCAGATGCAAACGTAACGCGTAACAAGCAGTCTGAGGCAGGATTGAATTTTCCGGCAGGAATTAATATCAATACCCTGACAACGACTTATAAATTAGGTTTAAGCACATCGTGGGAAGCAGATATCTGGGGAAAACTAAGCAGTTCAAAAAGAGCCGCTCTTGCCACTTATCTTTCTACAGATGCGGCAAAACAAGCAGTTCAGACCCAATTGATTTCTGATATTGCAAACAATTATTTTTTATTGTTAGCATATGACAAACAATTAGAAATAACCAAATCGACATTAGAAAGCCGTATTAAAAATGTTGAAGTTATAAAAGCTTTAAAAGAAGGTGCTATTGTTACTGGTGCGTCTGTAGTACAAAGTGAAGCCAATCAACATGCGGCCGAAGTTTTGATTCCGGATTTAAAGAGAGACATTCGCGAGACTGAAAATGCTTTGAATATTTTGTTAGGACAAGCTTCCGGACCAATTGAAAGAGGAACATTAGGAGATCAGGTAATTCCTGAGAAAATTGCAATAGGTTTACCGGCTCAATTGCTGGAAAATCGTCCGGATGTTCGTCAGGCTGAATTTAATTTTAGAACGGCTTTTGAAACGACAAATATGGCTAAAACGTATTTTTATCCTAGTTTAACGCTTACGGCAAGTGGTGGATTTTCGAATTTGCAATTGACGGATTTCTTTACTAATTCTGTTTTTTATTCTTTAATAGGAGGATTAACGCAGCCACTTTTTAATCAGGGACTTAATAAAGCCAGGTTAACAACAGCACAATCAAGACAAGTACAGGCTTTAAATAATTTTCAGCAAAGTCTTTTAGTTGCAGGTCAGGAAGTTTCGAATGCTTTATATGCTTATGAAATGGCGGTTGAAAAAGAAGATTCAAGAGAAAAGCAAATCGAAGCTTTGACAAAAGCAGTCGATTTTACACAACAACTTTTAGAATACAGTTCTGCTACCAATTATACGGATGTATTAACATCTGAACAAAATCTTTTAGCAGCTCAATTGAGTGGCGTAAATGATAATTTGCAAAAATTACAAGCTGTAGTCGATTTATACCGCGCTTTAGGCGGCGGATGGAAATAGATTTATGATCCAATCATATGTACCTTGATGATCATTGTTTAATTGAAATTGTTAAACATGAAACGCCTCAAATTCTGAGGCGTTTTTTTATTTTATAAATATGTCGGTTGTGAGGGGCTTTTCGTCGATTGGTTTTGCCTTTCGGTATAATGAATAGGGTAAAGGCAAATTAATGGCATTACTTTAGCTTTATACAAATCAAATTAATACTAAATACTTCAAAAATGAAAAAATTAGGAATTGCTCTAATACTCTTGATGAGTGTTTTTGCCCACGCGCAAGTTTCGATCAATGTAAATATTGGTACACCGCCAAACTGGGGTCCACAAGGTTATGACGACAGCAGATACTATTATTTACCGGATATTGATACCTATTATGATGTAAACCAAAGCCAGTTTATTTATGATAACAATGGTAAATGGGTTCGTGAAAACAGATTGCCTTCAAAATACAGACAATATGATTTGTATTCAGGATATAAAGTAGTCGTAAATGATTATAAAGGCGATGCTCCTTATACCTATCACACCAAACACAGAGCCAATTATCCTAAAGGATATCAGGGACCTCCTCAAAAAAACAGAGGAAATAAACCGGACAAGGCTAATAAACAAAATAACAAGCAAAAGAATCAAAACGGAAACGGAAAAAAAGATGATTCTAATAAATCAAAAGGAAATTCTAATAAAGATAAGGGGCACGGACATGATGATCGTCACTAAATAACAGAATTAATTTAAAAAAACGCCTTAGAAATGGGGCGTTTTTTTGTTTTGTATATAATTTAGAGAGAATTAAAAGATGATTTTAGCAAAGTTCTTTTGGAACAATTATCCCATTAGAATTGTTTTTTTAGAAGTTATAAAAACAAAAAAGGCTGTCTGTTAAGACAACCTTTAATGACTAATAAAATAAAAAAGCATTCTAAAGCATTTACTTACCTGGTTGGCTTTCCGGACTCATAATTACTTCAACACTACTGGAACTATCTACAATTTGTTTGCTTAATTGCTGAATCGTTTTTAGACTAATTTTGGCAATTAAGTTTTTGTACTCATCGTCTGCCAGAAACGGAATCTGGTTCATGCTGACGTTATAGATAGTATTACTCCAAAAAGAATTTGTTTTCATAGATTCTTCTCTGTTTTTTATAAGCGCTTTTTTGATGTCTTCAAAATCGCTGCTAATCGCTGGTTTTGATTTTAAATCATTGATTTCTTTCCATACAATCTGCATTAATTTCTCTTCCTTTTCAGGATTGCAATCAAAACCAAGAGCTAAATTATATTGTGGTTTTGGTGTTATTTCCAGACTTCCGCCAACATTTACACCATAGCTTCCGCCTTCTTCTTCGCGAATTGTTTGTAGAAAACGTTTAGACAATAATTCACCAATAATATACATTCCGATGGCGTTTTCCTGACTGTATTCCATTTTTCCGGTTAAATGCAAATAAGCTGTTGTTTTAGGAATTTCCATTGCTCGTTTAAAATGAACTTCGGTTTTTCCTTTTTTAGGTTCCAGGTTATGGTCTGTAAAAGTTTCTGTTGCGTTTGCATTTCCTTTTATATTCCCGATATATTTCTGAATTAAACCAAGCGCGGAATCCGGAATATTCCCAACAAAAACAAAAGTAAAATCGGCAGCATTATTAATTCGCTCTTTATAGATTTGTGTCGCTTTTTGCAGGTCGATATTCTCAAGGAATTTTTCGTTGAAGATAAACGTACGGGTATTATGATTTGAATTTGCAAGAGAAACAGTGTCTTTAAAAGCATTTGCATTATCTTTTTTAATGTTCTCTAAACGGTTTTGATATTGCGTTTTTAGAATGCTGTAAATATTTGGGTCAAAACGAGGTGCTTCAAACGAAAGATATAACAATTGCAGCATCGTTTCGAGATCAGCCTGATTTGAACTTCCCTGAAATCCTTCGGTGTTTTCGCCAATAAACGGAGCTGCCTGAGCTACTTTTCCGGTTAGTTTTTCTTTTAAGCCGGTATTGTCAAAATTGCCAAGTCCTGATGATCTTGCAATTGTGGTTGCAATTTCTGCCGACGCTAAATTTTCATTCTTTATCAACGATTTTCCACCTTTACTAAAAGCCGAAAACACGATTTGATCCTGAGAATGTTGGGTTGGCAAAATGATAATATTGGCACCATTTTCAAGCATATATCCTTTTGCATTATTAATTCCCGGCACCTCAAATGTTTTTTTGATGGCTGCAGGTTTTAAATCTTTGTCGACTAACGGATCATTGTTTTCCTTTTTTGAATAAGGTTCCAAAGTCATGGTTTCAACCTTTTTCATTACATCAACAACGGCTTCTTTTTTAGGGAAATCATTTTGATCTTTATCAGATCCGGTTATTAAAACTATTTGGTCTACAGGTTTCTGAATCGTTTTTGCATAAGCATTCAGCTCTGTCAGGGAAATGTTTTTTATGATTCCAACGATAAGATTATAATCATCTTGTGGGGCAAGAAAGGGTTTTGCTTTCAAAAAATAGTTGGTTAGTTTATCTGCCCAGCTATCATTATCGACTTTGTCTTTATTTTTAATAAAATCATCATATGAACTGATAAAATCTTTTTTTGTACGATCTAATTCTGACTGAACGGCACCAAAACGTTTCATGCGTTCCGTCTCTGTATAAACATCCTGAAATGCTTCTAATACTTTTCCTTTTTTGGCTAAAGCCGAAATATTAAAAGAAGTATTTAATCTTGAAATAGGCTCAAAATAGCTTTTTAAACTCAAACCTGAACTTTGATTTTTTAAGATTAATTCTCTAAAACGATTGTTTAATATACTGGTATAGAATGAGTTCATTACATTCGTACGAGTAACAAGAGAATCTTTTACCAATGGCTCATCAAGCACATATTTTAGAGTAACAGATGCTGAATTTGCTTCTTTGTCTGTTGCTGTGACAAAATACAATTCGTCGTGTTTAGGAATGTCATAATAAGGACGCGGAGTTGCTTTTTTTGCCAAAGGAATTCCGGAAAATATAGATTTTACTTTCTCTTCCATTGTTTTTACATCAATATCTCCCACAATAATCACCGCTTGCAAATCCGGACGGTACCATTTTTTATAGTAGTTTCTAAGTTCAGCATATTTAAAGTTGTTGATGATATTAAGATCACCAATAACATCCCGTTTACTATATTGTGAATTGTGGTATAAAACCTGATCTGTTTGCATTTTTAAACGAAAATCGCTTGTTCTGCGGGTTCTCCATTCTTCCCTGATTACACCTCTTTCTGCATCGATTTCCTGATTCGTCAATGACAAAGATCCTGACCAGTCATGTAAAATCCAAAGTGTAGAATCTATTAGTTTTTCATTTGCAACCGGAACACCGCTTATGTTGTAAACGGTTTCATCCTGAGCAGTATAAGCGTTGATATCTTTACCAAAACTTACACCGTTTTTCTCCAGCATTTTAATGATTCCTTTTCCTTTAAAATGTTTTGTCCCGTTAAAAGCCATGTGTTCCAGAAAGTGTGCTAATCCGTTTTGATTGTCTTCTTCGAGGATTGCACCAACATTTTGAACGAAATAAAAACTCGCACGATCTTTAGGTTCTTCGTTATGCAGAATGTAATAGGTTAAACCGTTTTTGAGTTTACCTGTCGTAACATTTTTATCCAGCGGAATCGTAGTTTTGAATTGGGAAAATGTCATCTGAAACGATAACATTATAATCCCAATCATGATATTTTTTTGATGTATATGCATTGTTTTGTTTTTTATCTTCTGTTTCTTCTAATCAGTATAAAAGCCCCGCTTAGTATAATCAATAAAGGAAATAACCCAATAAATATCATTTTGCTGATAAAAACCTGATTTGCATTTACCGTTATTCTGTTGTCAGTATTTTCAGGCCGCGTCGTGTCTATTGGAAATTTATAATCGCTAAACCAGCTAAAAACATCTGTTACAAACTGAAATGTTCCTGAACCATTACGGCTTAACTCCGCATTACCCATAAAATCAGCATCACCGGCAACAATTATTTTTTGTGATTTTCCGTTAATATTTCTTGTCAATGCCACAACAAGCGGAACTGAAGAGGAAGAAGTTTGTTTTTTAAGATCTTCAGATACAGAATTGATTCCTGTTGGTGCTTCCCAAACTTTCTGATTATTGGTTTGTAGCAATGTTGTTACTTTAAATCCGGAATCAGGATTCGTTTTAACGCCGCTGGTCCCTAAAAGCGGAATTGGAAATTGACCTTTTTTAAGTTTAATAAATGAAGTATCAATTGCTTTAGAAAACTCTGTAACTAAATAATCCGGTGAGTTAATTTCGCTTTCCTGAACTAATGCCTGTTTGGTAAAACTTACACCTAATTTAGCCGCTATAGTCGCTAATGCAGAGTTTGTTTCAGGTTCTGCCAGAAGCATTAAATTTTTTCCCTGTTCGATATATTTATTGATTCTGTCAATGGCGCCCTGGCTTAATTCGGTTTTAGGATCTGCAATAATAAAAATATCTGCATCCTGCGGAATGTTCTGTGCATTGATATCTACAGAGGCTACATCAAATCCCTGATTGATTAAGGAGTTTCTGAACGTAATTTCATTAAAACCGGTTTTGTAATTTTTATCCCCGTTTTTATCAA
Source organism: [Flexibacter] sp. ATCC 35103 (assembly GCF_001975985.1). GTDB lineage: Bacteria > Bacteroidota > Bacteroidia > Flavobacteriales > Flavobacteriaceae > Flavobacterium. Next base: position 13,731 of record NZ_MTQF01000018.1, read on the forward strand.
TACTGCGTTCCATATTTCCGGTAGCAAATACAATTTTTGAAGGAGTTGTAATTAAACGTTTTAATGATGCCGAGATTTCTTTCTCAAAAGGAACTTTAAACAAGTCATCAAACATTCTTAAAAAAGTTTTCTTTCCATTGTATTCTATGGTTCTAACCACTCGGTTTTGTTCTGCTTTCAGATTAATTATTTTGCTTATTTCTGCCGGAGAATATAATTTTTTCAGCTTTAAATTCTGCGTTTCGATCATTTTTTCAGCAAGTTGTTTGTCATTCAATCCCGGATTTTGGGCATACAAAGCAGCATTTGTAGAAGTATCGTAGTAATAAACGTAATCCATTTTTATTTGGGGCAAAAAACGAGAGTACTTGTCAAAACTGGCAATATCCTGATTTTGAGAATACGGCATTGCCATATAATAATTAATGTCAAGTAAATTAACATAAGTAGTAATGGTAATAGGGCCGTCGATCTTTTTTACAATTTCCTGACTGGTTTTAGTCAGCGTTTTGTCTTTTGTACGCGTCATATCTTTATAAAAAGTCAGTGGCGCAGTAGATGTAATATAACCAAGAGATAATATAACAGCAATTAATCCTGTATATTTCAAAACTCTTTTTGATGTGGTTTGAGCATCTCTTCCGGTTTGTAATTTATAAATACTTAAACCAATAAAAAGAGTACTTACCAAAATAAAATACAGTACATCCTTACTTACAATAAGCCCTTCGATCATGGAGTTTGCACGTCCGGAAATCGAAAGAAAATAAGTTACATCTTTTACATAATCAACACCTTGCCATAGTTTACCAATAAAGTTCAAACCTGCTAAAACTACCAATGTACTAATTGCGGCAACAACCTGATAAGAGGTAAGACAAGACATAAAAAGACCAATAGCCGCATAAGTGCAAACTAATAAATACAAGCCAATAAGACCGGATAAAATAAAGCTGATATCTACATTATCAATAGAAAAATAAGCTGCAACACCCAATAAACCAAGTATTGACATAAACAATAAACAATAACTTGCAATGGCAAGAAATTTACCCAAAACAATGTCTTTAATGTTTATTGGCGAAGAAAGCAAAAGTTTGATAGAACCGCTATTAATCTCACGGCTAATAAGTCCCATTGTTAAAAGCGGAACATACAGATATAAATAATTTTGCATTTCAGTATACAACCCACTGAAACCGGAAAACACAATTTGTGACAGGTTATTCATGTGTTGACCTATTTTTTGTCCTTTTTCAAAACGTTCAATCGAGTCAAAGAATTTCCAGCTTGACTGGATCGAAAATATGACTAAAACAACCCATGCAACAGGCGAGTAAAACATAGTGTTGAGTTCTGTTTTAGCGATTCTATATATAGTTTTCATTTGTTTAATTTTTAAGAAATAGGGGAATTTTTAGAAGGTGCTTTTTTAGATAACTGTGCAAAAATTTCGTCCAGAGATACTTTTTCAAATCGAATTTCACGTAGTTTCCAATTGTTCTGTACACTTAGCGAAACAATTTTTTCGGCAATTTCCTGTGTTCCGTTAAAAGTGATCTGGATTTTCTTGGTCGAAAGAAAAATAGCTTCCGTAACTTCTGTAATAGCTGTTAATGCACTCAGTTGCGGCGGATTTTCGAAACTTACCGTCAATGTATTTGCCTCTATATGATTGTTGAAAGCTTCCAGCGAATCAGCAAAAACCATATGTCCGTTTTCGATCATTCTAATTTCCTGACAAGTTGCCTGAACCTCAGATAAAATGTGAGACGAGAAGATAACAGCCTTGTCTTTAGAGATTTTCTTGATTAAGTTTCGAACTTCTAAAATTTGATTTGGGTCTAATCCGTTTGTTGGTTCATCGAGCACAACCAGTTTAGGTTCATGAATAATCGCCTGTGCAATTCCCACACGCTGACGATATCCTCCGGATAAATTGCGGATTAATCGGTTACTAAAATGTGAGATCCCGCATTGTTCCTTGGCTCTTTCCACGGCATTTTTAAGATCTTCTTTTTTTACCAGTCTTAATTCCGCACAATGCGTTAAATATTCATTTACTGTTAAATCAAGATGTAATGGCGGTGTTTGCGGCAAAAAGCCAATTAGTTTTTTAGCCTCTACCGGATTTTCTTTTAAATTGATTCCATCAATAAAAATGTTTCCTTTTGTCTGGTTTAATACACCGCAAAGAATATTCATCGTAGTCGATTTTCCTGCGCCGTTAGATCCCAGAAGACCCAGGATTTTGTTTTCTTTAATTTCAAAACTTATATTTTGTATTGCCCAATCCTTGCTATATTGATGTGACAAATCCTCAACTCTTACAATTGTTGTTTCCATAGTGTTTTTTAAAACCTCAGGAATGCCTTTTTACTGAAAAAACATTCCCGGGTAATTTTTAATATTATTTAGTATCCTAAGTTTTGGGTTAAAAAGGGATTAGAGCGTCTGGCAGTTTCCGGTATTGGATAAAGGCTGTCTGTAGAAGCCCAGATTTTGCCCGCAGTTGCACCCAGAACCTGATCGATTATACCGCTTCTTTTTAAGTCTAACCATCTTTGTCCAAATTCTGCAAAAAGCTCACGTTCTCTTTCAAGAGAAATTAATGCCAATAACTGATTTGGGTCTGTTAGGGTAGTTGAAGGTAATAACGCCCTGTTTCTAATTACATTTATATCTTGCTGAGCTCCTGTAATATCATTTGATTTTACTCTGGCTTCGGCTCTTATTAAATAAACTTCGGCTAATCTCAGTACTGTAGAACGTTCTGATGGCGAAGCGGCATAAGCATTTTTATATTTTCTAGGGGCAATAAATGTCGTTCCGTCTGCAGCAACAACGCTTCCTGTCCAGTTTGTTTTTCTGGCATCGCCGGTTTCAAACAGTGTATTTCCTTTTCTAAGCATATAAGTTCCAGCAGCTGTAAACAAAGCGCCTCCTTCATAGGTATAAATAACATTAAAGTAGGGTATTTGCCAGATTGCTTCATTATTGTCTGCAATAAACGGACTGTTGGTACTTGTTAAACCGGTAATCATTTTATAAGTGCTGTTTTGAGCAATTACAGCACTTGCATGAGTAGCAGCATCTGTCCATTTGCCTAAATACAGGTTCACTCTTGCCAGCAAAGCCTCGGCTGCCCATTTTGTAGCCCTGATTCGCTGTGCATTATATTTCGTATAATCCACAGGAAGTTCTGCCGTTGCATCTTGCAAATCTGTTACAATTTGATTGTAAACTTCTGCCTGCGGATTGCGCGGAGCAAGTGCTGTCTGGTCTACATTGGTAGTCAGGATTAAAGGAACATCACCCCAAAGGTTCGTTAAATAAAAATAAGAATAAGCTCTTAAAAATTTAGCCTCAGCAATCCAGCGTTTCCCTGAAGCTTCTGTTAGTGTTTTGCTTTTATTTATACCTTCAATAACGCTGTTTGCATTATAAATGGTTTTGTAAAAGCTTGTCCACATTGAGTTCATTTCACCATCTTCGGTAGTAATTTCATTTGTACCAAAAACGTTATTCAATTGGGTTTTTAGAATTAATTCATCAGAAGTTTGTCCAAGAGTAATATGCAAAGAACCATAAAAAGTGTTGGTTACCATACTTTGGTAAATTCCGTTTACAGCAGCTTCTGCAGTTGCATCAGTTGCATAAACAGTAGACGATGAAAACTCACTGCTTGGAAGTTCGACATCAAGGATCTCTTCGCAGCCTGTGAAACCTGTCAAAAGTAAAAACGAAAATATATAGCGGAATGTTATAGAATTATTTTTCATGTTTTTTAGATTTAGAATGTAAACTGAGTTCCTAAAGTGATCGTACGTAACGGAGGTAAAGCCAGACCTTGAGTTTCAGGATCAAATCCTTTGTAACTTGTTATGGTCAGCAAATTTTGTCCCTGAAGTGTAAGACGTATTTTTTGAATGAATTTTTGTGTTTTTGCATCCAAAGGAATCGTATACGAAGCGCTTACATTTTTTAGCTTAATGTATGAAGCATCAATTAAAGTAGCATTTGATGCTGCGTAATTTAAAAAACTAGGCAAATAGGTAGATTGCAAAGCAATTCCCTGAGCCACATAATCATTATATTCGTCTGTTTGATAATTGGCAATACCATAAGGATATCCGGGTTGTATGGCTACTGTCGACATTAAATTTCTTCCGTTTTGTTTTACAAATTGAAACAAAAAGTCTAACGAAAATGCTTTGTAATTAATCGAGTTCGAAATACCTCCGTAATATTTAGGATAAGAAGGACCGTAATATTTTCTGTCCCCAAGTCCGTTTTGCGCAAAACCCGTAGTTATTTTTCCGTCACCGTTTACATCTTCAACTTGTGCAATACCATTTACAACGCCGGTATAATTGTATAAATATCTGCTGCTTAACGGATTTCCTACCACATAAGTGCTGTAATAACTGGAATTTTCTATATTATCAAATGACAATAATTTATTAGAGTTTGTCGAGATATTAAAAGATGTAGACCATTCCAGATTTTTAGTACGCACATTTGTAGTATTCAAGGTAAACTCCCAGCCTTTATTTTCGACTTCAGCATTTAAATTTGCCAGATAAGTTGTAAATCCGGCTTGCGGGCTTAGTGTTGCATTTACCAATTGATTTCCGGTAAGATTTCTATAATATGCTACTGTTAATGAAATACGATCTCTCAGGAAACCAAGATCCATTGCAGCTTCAAACTTTTTGGTAACTTCCCATTGAAAATTTGGATTCGCGATTCTCGTTGCAGCCATAGCCGCATTTCCGTTGCCATATGTGCTTGACGAATACGTATCAGCATATCCGTAATCATCAGAAGGATCATTTCCAACTTCACCATAACTGGAGCGCAGTTTACCAAAACTGATTACGGAACTGTGTCTTAGAAAATTTTCTTCTGAGAAAATCCAGGCACCACCAATTGAGCCAAAATTTCCGTAACGTTTATTGGCTCCAAAACGGGATGAACCATCTCTTCTAAAATTGATATTTAGAATATATCTGCTTAAAATATTATAATTCAATCGGCTAAAAAGCGATGCATATTTATATTCTGATGAACCATTATAAGCTGTTACAGTTGCAGCAGTTCCGGTAATACCAATAAGATTATCAGCACTATAACCAGTAGAACTAACGTAAGATGGCATTTCTGATTTTCTGTTTTGCCATGAACCACCAACTAATGCAGTCAAATTTCCTTTCCATAGGGGAGTAGAGTAGTTTAATTGCGGATCGATAGTAAAATTATTCGTATTGTTTGTTGACACTGTGTAGGATCTCAACGTATTAAGGCTAATGTTATTAGCTTGATAATAAGCATAATTACTTCCCGTTGCCGGCATAATTTGTTTAGAAGTCATTTCTGCAATCCCGTAACCTAAATCAGTTTTAAAATAAAAGCCTTTTGCAATTTCGTATTGAATGTTAAAGCTTGTAATTAAGTTGTTGCCTTTATCTTCGACTCTTTTCGTTAAAGCCGCTAAAGGATTTATATCGCTAAAATACGTTGGAGCCCAGTAATAACTACCGTCTGCATTGTATATTGGGTGATTTGGCGCTGTTGTAATTGCATAGGAAGTAATATCAAAATAAGGCAATTTGTTTTTATCCGTAGAGAATATAACAGAAGCTCCTACTTTTAATTTATCATTCATAGTAGTATGATTGATATTAAAGTTGGTAGCAAATTTGTTGTAACCAAAATCTCCCGGTAAAACAGTAGTTTCTTTATGATAAGCACCACTTAATAGAAAACTTGTGTTGTCGTTTCCGCCTTTTAAGCTTGCTGAGAAATCATTAAAATTAGCAGCTCCGCCTATTAATTTATCCTGCCAGTCAGTAGTAGTATTTTTATCCCAGTCTGTAAGCGCAATTCCGGTGCTTGAATTACTCGCAATTGCTTTACTGTTTGTCAATGCCGTACTCATCATATTAAGGTAAGCCGGAGTATCGAGTGTTTTTATTCTTGTTGCAACCTCAGATATTCCTGAGTTGGTATTGATCGTAAATTCGGTTTTACCTGATTTTCCTTTTTTAGTCGTAATCAAAACCACACCATTTGCACCTCTGGAACCGTAGATAGCCGTAGCATCTGCATCTTTAAGGATTTCTATGCTTTCAATATCATTTGGATTAATAATATTTAACGGACTTGTAGATTTTTGAGCTCCTCTGATAACACGATCAGATTGTACTTGTTCCTTGATATCATTACCAATATACGGAACGCCGTCTACGATATACAACGGGAAATTATTTCCTGACATAGAGTTTGTACCGCGAATACTTACATTGATATTACTTCCTGCATAACCGGATGTTTGGGTCACGAAAACTCCTGGAGTTCGTCCTTGTAAGCTCTGTAAAATATTGGTTATAGGTTGTTTTTCTATATCGCTCGAAGTAATTTTTGTTACAGATCCTGTCGATGTTCTTTTGGTTGTTGTACCGTAACCAATAATCACAACTTCATCTAGTTTTGCTAAATCAGGCTGCATTTTTATAGTAACAGTTGTCTGGTTTTCAACCGTAACTTCTTGTGTTTTATAGCCCAGATAAGATATTCTGAGCACGTGTTTTCCTTTAGGCAAATCGATAAAAAATTGTCCGTCAAAATCAGATATTCCTTGTTTGTTGCCGCCTACAACCATAACAGAAACACCAGGTAAAGGCTGACCTTTTTCGTCCAGAATTTTTCCGGCAAGAGTGTACGCCATATCTGCATTTGCTGTTGTTGCAGTAGTATTAGCGACTGGTTTTGCCGTTTCTTTTTTATAGATAACAACATTTTTATCTACTTGTTTGTATACTAAATTACTTCCCTGAAGAACAGTGTTCAAAATATCACTTACGCTTCTGCGTCCTTTGGGAGTAGTTACTTTAGGAAAATCTTTTATGATCTGTGGCTGGTAAGCAAACAGTAATCCTGTTTTATTTTCTATTGTTTTAAAAAGGGTTTTAATATCCTGATTATGAAGTTCAATATCAACAGATATAGATTCTAAATTCTGACCGCTCATTTCATTGGCAAAGACCATATGTGTGCCGCAGGTCAGTAAGAAAATGTGGAATAAACTGATTCGCATGATCATAATGGTTTTTTTTGACAGGTTGAAAAAAGACATAGATTTCTTTTCCCTGTCAAACATGGTTGTTTTACAGCGTAATTTCATAAATTTGCATGTTTTTTAATGGTTACTGGAATTAATTATTAAGAATCGCGGCCGTCTGGTGTAGGAGCCAGATGGCTTTTTTATTTCATTTTTGGTTAGTTTTTTATATCAGGTTTTAAAGGTTAATACTCCGTTATTTGGTTTTATTCACAACCTTTGCCTTCCAGGACAATTGCGTTGTTTTTATTATAATGGTAAGTGGTTTCAATTACACTGCAAACCACTTGCAGCACGTGATCTAAATCTTCTTCGTTTAAGAAACTGGCCGTTATCCTGCAGTTTTCGATCTTATCATTCGATAGTACAATTTGTACTTTATACTTTTGGGCAATCATTGCAACAGCTTCTTCCATATTTACATTATCAAGAATGAGGTAATTGCTTTTCCATGCGATTGCAGTTTCGGCTTTAGTATTATTTTGTTCAAAGTCTAAAGTGTTTTTGTTCACTTTTATTTGCTGATTAGGCGTAATTACACCGTATACTTTCTTAACATCTCCCACCTGAACTTTACCACGTTCTACTGTAACTTCTATATTGTCAGAACTATCGTAAGCATTAATATTAAAAGCAGTTCCCAAAACTTTTGTACTTACTTTTCCGGTATGAACAATAAAAGGTTTCGCTTCGTTATGCTTAATATCAAAATAAGCTTCACCGGATAAAGTAACTTCTCTGGTTGTTTTGTCAAAATCATTCTGGTCATAAGTAATACTACTTTTATCGTTTAGGATAATCGTACTTCCGTCAGGTAAACGAATAAGCTGTTTTCCGTTAAAGGCCAAAACCGAACTTATTTGTTCTAATTTCTCGTCTTTATTTTTTACAGGATTTGGCGTGCTTTCATAAACAAAAGCAGTTCTTAAAGCAAATAAAATCGTGATTGCTGCTGCGATTGCAACAAGAGTTTTCCCTAATTTTCGGTATGATTTTTTATTATCATCGATCGAAATAACCTTAGGTGAAGACTGAGAAAGGATATAATTAAGAATATCATCTCCTTTTTGCTTGTCTAATATTTCAACATTCTGATTTTCCTTCATCAAAAGCTGAATCTTTTCTTTAATAAAATCATCTTGCGTGCCAGATTGGATGATTTCCATCAGCTTTTGCTGTTCTGCCTCAGTTAAATTATTCTGCAGGTAGTTTTCGAATAATTCTTCAAATACTTTTTCTTGCATTTGTTTTTTGATTGTGAGTTAATAATCGTTATGGTAAACCTGGGTGTTTTTTATTTTGTTTTAAAATCAATCATCTTGTTAAAATAGGTCATAAACCTGGGTTAAATAGTGATCTTTATTATAAAGACGATTGTAAAACAGGGAAGGAGTAGTCGAAAGTGAAAAAAATGTAAAAAAATGTAAAATAATATAAAACGATGTTAACAGATACCGATTTTTAAGGAAGTTTACATTCTAAAAAACAAAAGCAAAGTCATGAACATATTCATGTATGGCGAAATTTTAAGACGCACAAATTTCAACGCCTGCGCCATGTGTTTCTTAACAGTTTCTGTAGAAATGCCTAAATCTTCACCAATTTTCTGGTGGCTTAAACCATCCCATTTTGCCATTTTATAAATTTTTTGCTGTTGAGGAGGGAGTTGATCAACAATTTGGTTTAAGATAACATTATACTGATCGTCTTTTATTGCTTCATCAGTATCATTTGCAGATGTGTTTTTGTAATTCGTTTGCACAGATAAAGAACTATCTCGTGCAATTTTCTTAATCATATCAAAAATATGATTGCGGGAAATAATAAAAAGATAATTTTCGATATTCGTAATTTCGGCTAAATTTTCATGATTTTGCCAGATTTTCAAAAAGACATCCTGAACGACTTCTTCCGCTAAAATTCTTGATTTTGTTATTTTTAAAGCAGTAGAAAAAACAATATTTTTATATTGATTATAGAGTTTTGTAAACGCCAGTTCACTCCCTTGCGATAACTCATAAAGGAGTTTGCTTTGGTCTGAATTGGAATTTGAAGACATCGTAGTAAATAATTTTGTTGATTTTGGCAATATTATTACTTTTTTGAATATATGCCGTATTGCAATGAAAAATATTTATCCGAAATGTTATTTTGGTAATTATTCGATATTAATATTATCTAATTATTAAAAAATGATTAAACATTTTGTAAATCTTCGAAACGTACTATTTTGTGTACGAAAATAGCTTAGCTCTTATGTATACTGAGATGAGGAGTATTTTTTGCCGAATTACAAAATAGTTCAGTTTTTTATTTTCTAATAAAAAACAGCGATTATTGCTTACAAAAGAAGCATTAGTTTGTGTTTTTTGAATCTGAAAAATAAAATTATTTCAAATTACCAGCTTCCTTTTAAACCTTCTTTCAGCGCAATATTATATTTTTCCAAATCAAAACTATATAAATCAGGAGCTTTATGCGCACCGCCTTTTCTTGATTCATCTAATTTTGTTAAGATATCATATCTTAAAATTTTGCGATAAAAATTACCTCTGTTGAGTTTTTTGCCTAAAATGATTTCATATAATTTTTGAAGTTCAGGCATTGTAAATTTCTCAGGAAGAAGATTATATCCAATTGGGTGATTGTTTAATTGTTCCCGTAATGTTAGCAAAGCTTTGTCAAGAATGTTGCTGTGATCCATCATAAAAACAGGCAATTCGCCAATAGATTTCCATTCGCAAGCTGATGAGTATTCATCCAGAATCAAATTTACCTTAGAATGTTCAGCCAGAGCATAATATCCTATCGAAACAAATCGCTGTTTATTCCATAAAGAATCGTCGTAATCTTCAAAAGCACTTTCAGAACGTTTCAGGTTTCCAAAAGTATAAAATTGCTGCAAATAGATATTCTCAGTTCCCGTTCTGTCTTTCAGGATACGGATTGCAGCATCGTCTACGTTTTCTTCTTTTTGTACATATCCGCCCGGAAGTCCCCACAAATCCTGATCTCTCATCTTGACAGTCAGCACCTGAAGCTCCGTTTCATGAAAGCTGAAAATTACGCAATCAATAGAAAGCGTTGGAATATATTTTTTCCATGCTGCGTCAGATTGTTCTTCAAGTATCCTTTTAAATTCCATTGTAATGATTTGTTTTCAAATTTACTGTTTTTGAAAATTTAAATAAACTAAAAAAAACTAAACTTCTGTTTATAATCTAAAAAAGGGCGCTTTTAAGCTCCATTTTTTAGTTCATTATTTTTTAATGATAACCTTTAATCATTGATAATAACTCATTTTTAGTTCTTTATAATTACAGTAAGTGAAATTTTATCCAATTTTATTTGTTGATGTGAGAAAAAGTTTTTAATATTGCTTCATTGTGAAGCAATGAAATAATACGATCAAAAACTCTAAAATTTCAAGAGACAAATAAAATTTCAACAATGAAAAATCCACTTATAAAAACAGCGCGCCTGACTCTTTTGACGGCATTAGTGCTTTCTAATTTATCATGGAATAAAATTCCGAATGATGAAACAAATCCTCCGGTTCTTACCATTAAGGGATTTAAATTTTTAGATTTAAACAGAAACGGAAAATTAGATCCGTGGGAAGATACCCGACTTTCTGTTGATAAAAGAATTGACGAAATCATCAAGCAAATGACCAATGCCGAAAAAGCAGAGCTGCTTATTGGAACCGGAATGCCCGGAATCGAGGTTCTGACGGGTCCTGTTGGAGATTCTAAGCAAGGTCTTGTTCCCGGAGCTGCGGGAGGAACTGCTGCTTTTGAGCGATTTGGTATTCCTGCAACTGTTGTAGCCGATGGTCCTGCGGGTTTACGAATTGAACCAACGAGAGAAAATGACTCAAAAACATATTATGCAACCGCATTTCCGGTAGGAACAGCTTTAGCATCAACCTGGAATAAAGCACTTTTAGAAGAAGTTGGAAAAGCAATGGGAAATGAAGTAAAAGAATATGGCGTAGATGTTTTATTAGCTCCTGCTTTGAACATTCAGAGAAATCCATTGAACGGAAGAAACTTCGAATATTATTCTGAAGATCCGTTGATTTCAGGGAAAACTGCAGCAGCAATTGTAAACGGAATCCAGTCGCAAGACGTGGGAACTTCGATTAAACACTTTGCCGTAAATAATGAAGAAACCAACCGATTGACAATTAATGCGCACGTTTCTGAAAGAGCGATCAGAGAAATATATTTAAAAGGTTTCGAAATTACCGTAAAAGAATCGCAACCCTGGACCGTAATGTCATCTTATAACAGACTAAATGGCGAATATACCTCTGACCGAAAAGATTTACTGACGGAGGTTTTGAGAAACGAATGGGGTTTTAAAGGCATTGTAATGACAGACTGGTTTGGTGGTTTTCCGGGTTTTGAATCCATACAAAAAGGGTCAAGCTCTGATGTTGTCAAACAAATGATTGCCGGAAACGATCTTTTGATGCCTGGAATTCCGGTGCAGAAAAAAGCATTGTTAGATGCCCTAAACTCAGGTAAACTACCTCAGGAAGTAGCAAATACAAATGCAAAAAGAATTTTAGAATATATTTTTCGTACGCCCACTTTTGCCAAATATAAATACAGTGATAAACCCAACCTGACAAAAAATGCAGAAGTAACCAGAAACGCTGCTGCCGAAGGAATGATTTTGCTTAAAAATACCAATAATGCATTGCCTTTTGCTGACAAACAAAAAGAAGTTTCCTTGTTTGGAGTTACATCTTATGCCTGGATTACTGGCGGTACAGGAAGCGGAAGCGTGAATAACAAACATACCGTTTCTCTGTTAGAAGGACTAACGGCTGCGGGTTATAAATTAGACAAGGAATTGGTTGGTTTGTATCAGCCACATGCTGAAAAAGAAGTTGCAGCTGAACAGGAAAGAAGAAAAGAAAAAGGTATTCTGGCTTTGCCGGAAAGACTTCCTGAAATGAAAATGGACGATGCTTTTATAGCTAAAAAAGCAGCAAGTTCTGAAATCGCATTTGTAACTTTAGGAAGAAATTCCGGAGAAGGCGGGGACAGAGTTGTTAATGACAACTTTAATATCGCAAATGAAGAAATTGAAATGCTGGATAAAATTTCGAAAGCTTTTCATGCAAAAGGGAAAAAAGTAGTCGTTATTTTAAATATTGGCGGAGTAATCGAAACGGCATCGTGGAAAGATAAAGCAGATGCTATTTTATTAGCGTGGCAGCCAGGTCAGGAAGGCGGACATTCTGTTGCTGATGTGGTTTCAGGAAAAATAAATCCATCAGGAAAATTAACCATGACTTTCCCAATGAAATATGCAGATACACCATCGGCAAAAAACTTTCCGGGATTTCCTGTCGATAATCCAAAAGAAGTAACCTATGAAGAAGGTGTTTATGTTGGATACCGTTATTTTAATACATTCAATATAAAACCATCGTATGAATTTGGTTTTGGAAGTTCGTACACGACTTTTGATTATATGGATGTAAAATTAAGTTCACCAACTTTCAAAGATAAATTGACGGTTGCTGTTACGGTAAAAAATACCGGAAAAGTATCCGGAAAAGAAGTTGTTGAGTTATATCTTTCGGCTCCTTCAAAATTGATTGATAAACCAAAAGAAGAATTAAAAGCTTTTGCGAAGACCAAAGAATTAAAACCGGGAGAAAGCCAGACGTTAGAACTGACTTTATCTCCAAAAGACCTGGCTTCGTTTTTAGAAAGCAAAAGTGCCTGGATTGCCGAAGCCGGAACCTATAAAGTTTTGGTTGGAGCATCGTCTTTAGATATTAAAAAATCAGCTGAATTTTCAGTAACCAATGAAATCACGGTCGAAAAAGTAAAGAAATCATTTGAACTCGATTCAAAGTTTACAGAACTTAAACCTTAAGCATATTATTTAATATTTTGGTTAGTATTAGATAATTTTAAAGCCTTTGAAACACTTGTTTTGAAGGCTTTTTTTATTTTAAACCAACGATTTCAAAATATCTAAAAACACCTTAACCGCCTTTTTTTCATAGACCTCTTTAATCGAAATTATCATTGCCGTTCTGGTCATGTTTTTTCCTTCTATCGGAATACACGAAATTCCTTTTTCGCTTTTAATGGTGGTTTGGGTGAGAATCGTATACCAATTTCCGCTTTTTACGAGTTCTAAAAGTGTTGGGATATCATTGATTTCGATTGCCACTTTTGGATGTAATTTGCTTTTGGCAAAAGCATCACTAATAAATTGAGTGGTGCTATATCCTTTTGCAGGAAGTGCAAGGGATAATTTACTGATTTCTTTTAAGGATATGGATTTCTTGTTTTTTAAAGCAGATTCTGTTGCTGTTACCAAAGTCATTGGCGAGGTAAAAAGTGCCTGATATTTAAAGTGATTTTCGGTAATAATTTCTTCGAAAGTCAGAATAACATCCAGTTCAAAATGATTTAGTTTTTCTATCAATTCCTTAGAAGTGCCAAACACAATTTCGAATTCAATTTCAGGAAATTTTGTATTGAATTCAATTACGGTTTGCGTCAATATATCCCGTAAAGCATAGGTTACACCAATCGCAATTTTTCCGGTATTAAGGTTGTTTAAATCCTTTAATAATTGAAAACCTTCATTTGCTTTGCTGATACTTTGCAGCGCAAAACTAGAGAATAATTCTCCGGCTTCGGTCAAGGTTATTCGTTTGCCAATTCTATTAAAGAGAGAAATTTGTAACTCATCTTCAAGCTGTTTAATTTGTTGGGATAAAGTACTTTGGCTAATGTTTAGACTATTTGCCGCTTCGGTAAAGTTGAGCAATTCCTTTGCTTTAAGAAAGTATTTAAGTTGTCGGAGTTCCATTTTTTAAATCGGTTTTATCGATTGATGTTATCGAAAAATAACGTTTTACAAATATAGAAATTCTTTAGACCTTTGTAACAAATAATGACTTAGTAAAATGAAAATAATACCATTACAAGAAGGGAATTACGTTGTAAACAGTAAAAAAGAATTTAAACTGATAAATGAATTTCCGCTTGATTCAGGACTAAAAATGGCGATTCAGCCTTTTTTGATTGTTACCCAAAAGGATTATATATTATTGGATTTAGGTTTAGGATTTTCTAAAAACGGAAGACCATTCGTTCATTATTTACTCGAAGCTCATAACATTAAGCCGGAACAAATTACAAAAGTCCTGATTTCACATTTCCATAAAGATCATATCGAAGGAATTGGCTTTTTTGAAGGAGATACTTTTGTTCAAAATTTTCCGGATGCAACCATTTACATGCAAAAAAGAGAACTTGATTTTGCTTTAACCCAACAACATCCGTCTTATAATTTGGAGATTTTGAATGAAATAAAAAAGTTTCCAAATGTAGAATTCCTTGAGGAAGATCAGGGAGAAATAACTGATGAAATTATCTATGAAGTTTCCGGAGGACATTCGCCATTTCATCAGGTTTTCTGGATTAAGGAAAATAACGAGATTATCTTTTACGGAGCCGATGATTTACCACAAGAAGCATATTTAAAAATGCATGTTGCCTACAAAACAGATTATGATGGCAAACGTGCCATGGAATCGCGAAAAAAATGGGAACAGCAAGCAAAAGACGAACATTGGAAAGTGCTGTTGTATCACGATATGAAAAAGCCTGTATTGGAGTTTAAGAAAGAAGCAAGACTTTTAGAAGCAAGAATATAGAAGCAAGAGGCAAGACTTTTAGACACAAGAAGTTAGAGAATATATTTGTTGTATTGCGCAAAAGTTAGCTATTTTTTACAGATAGCTATGTGAATTAATGTAAAGTGAAATGCCTTTTTTAAGCAGGCAAAGACTATGTTTCTATGTGTTTAAAACAATATCCTTAAAAAAAAAATATATCAAAATTCAGACGAAACGATTAGTTGAGTCTGAATTTTTTTTTCTTAGAAAATAACACAAATAAAACACTTCTTACTTTTTCTTCTAATGAAGATCGCAAAATCGAAAAAGCTTTGGTAATCTGGGCTTCAACCGTTTTTATCGATACATCGAGATGTTCTGCAATTTCGATATTGGTTAAGCCTTCTTTTTTACTTAATATAAAAACCTCTTTGCATTTGGGCGGAAGGTTTTGAATTTCTCTGTTTACCACATTCAGCACACGCTGAAATGACTCTGAATCATCTTCCTGAATAACAGAGTTTAACGCATCATAATACGATTTTTCTAGCGAGAATAAGGATTGGTTTTTTCGATACAAATCAATGAATTCATTGTAGACTAATTTGTAAAGAAAACTTTTTAAGGCGTGATCCGGTTTTAATCTTGTGCGTTGTTCCCAGACTTTAATAAAAACATTCTGCACGATATCCTCCGCACTGTAAATATTTTTTACAAGACTGTTGGCATACACACAAAGTTTATGATGATACGTGTCGATAAGGTAATTGTAAGCACTTTCATCTCCTTTGCTAAGAGACTCAATTAATGTTGCGTTATCGTTATAATCATCAATATTCATAGAACCAAATATATAAATTAATAGTTTTTAGGACTAAAATTAGGGTTGTATTTCTTGAAATTGAGCCTTTTTTTAATTTTCTATTTGAAAATTAGTACAAATAAAAACACCCAAAATGGCAAAGATAAAAACATTTACTATTTTATTTCTATCAAATTAGTATAGTTTATTGAAAGAAAAGACTTGTGAAAAATAAAAAAATCAGCAAAATGAAAAAAACTTTATCAAATTGTTAGGGTTTTGTTTTTTTGCTTCGTAATAATATTAAAAACAAGTAAAATGACAGTGAAAAAGTCAGAGCGATTAATTGTTAAGTTTATCACAAATCAGGCCAGTAGAGATGAAATCGAAAGCCTTACGGAATGGCTTAAAGAAGAGGAGAATCAAATTGTGTTTAAGGATTTTGTAAAAACCAACTACGCAATTGATGCTGCAATGTACACTTTTGATTCAGGTGAAGTTAAAAAACAATTAGCAGAAAGAATTGAGAGAGAAAATATTGTTTTTCAAAAAAGAAGATTTTCATCTTATTACAAATATGCGGCAATTTTAGTGCTGGTTTTAGGCGGATTTTATTTCTATCAAAAATCGGATTTGTTTCAACATAAAGTAAATGTTGTGGTACCAAGACAAGATGATATTGTTTTGCAATTAGACAACGAATCGTCAGAAACAATCGATACAGCTGAAGCGAGAGATATAACAGACAAATCCGGAAAAGTAATTGGTAAACAGGAAAAAAACAGATTGGTGTATTCAAATGAATATTCAAACGGAGAATTAGTGTACAATACTTTGAGAATTCCGTACGGTAAAAAGTTTGAAGTTCAGTTATCAGATGGTACAATTGTACATTTAAACGCAGGAACTTCATTGCGATATCCGGTTCAGTTTCTGAAAAATAAAAGTAGGAAAGTATATTTAACCGGTGAAGCTTATTTTGAAGTTTCAAAAGATAAAGCACATCCGTTTACCGTAAATACTCAGGAACTAAATGTAGAAGTTCTGGGAACTAAGTTCAACGTAAATTCATATCAGGAAGATATAAACGCAGATGTTGTTTTGGTCGAAGGAAAAGTCTCTCTCTATAAAGATAAAAAAACGACAGACAATCAGGTTTATTTAACTCCGGGATTAAAAGGAACGAGTATAAAAGGTCAGCAAAAAATTACTGCAGAGCCTGTAAATACTGATTATTATACGGCTTGGGTAAAAGGAAGCCTGGTATTTAAAAACGCCTCTTTTGATGCAATTATCAAAAAACTCGAACGCCATTACAACGTAACGTTTATCAATAAAAATAAAGCACTGGGAAAAGAAATTTTCAACGCCCGATTTGATAATGAACCTATCGAAGTGGTCTTAAAATATTTTAGCGATAGTTATGCGATAGATTATAAGATAAAGGAGGATGAGATTACGATTAGGTAAAGGAGAGAGAAGCAAGATGAAAGAATAAAGAGAATAGAATAAAGAGAATAGAATCAAGATGAAAGAAGCAAGAATAAAGAGAATAGAATTGTGAATTTATAGTAAATAATCTAAAATCTAATAATCTAAGTAGTCTAACAATCTAAGAAGTCTAACAATCAAAATAATCAGAAAACTAAAATTAAAAAAGCCTATGTAACAAAAAGTCCGGAAAAAAGGATTGTGTTTATATAAAAAAACCGGAAAATGCGCCAACATTTCCCGGTAGAGTAAATGCGATCAGTTAATTAACCAACCAACATTAAAAAACATTTTAAAAGTATGAAAAAACTATTGAACAAAATCAGGTTCGACAAGCCTTTTTTGAAATTTGATTTGAAGATGAAATTGACTACATTATTTTTATTTACCACTTTGACAGTGATGCAGGCGGGAGTTTCGTATTCGCAAAAAGCTAAAATGTCACTTAATGCCAGCGACATGACCGTTGGTAAAGTTATTGAAAAGCTGGAGTATACTACAGATTATAGATTTGTTTACAATATAAGATCGGTTGATTTAGACCGTAAAATAGACATCAGACTCAGTGATGTTTCTATAGAAACGATTCTAAATACGATCTTTAAAAATACCGGTACTGATTATAAAGTTTCAGGATCCCACATTATTCTAACACCCAAAAAAGCTCCGGAACCGGTACAGCCTGTTAGTAAAAAACAAGAGGCAGATTTTATCGTAAAAGGTAAAGTGACAGATGAAAAAGGGATTCCGTTAGTAGGAGCAGCAGTTTCTGATAATGGTTCAGGTAGAGGTGTTCAGACAGATTTTAATGGTGAATATCAAATTATTGCCGTAAGCAGCGAAACGACATTGGCTTTTGCATATCTGGGGTATATCAGACAAGAGATAAAAGTAGAGGGCAAAAGTGTTATCAATGTTGTATTAAAAGAAGAAACGCTTCAATTGGGCGAAGTAGTCCTGACAACGGGATATCAAAATATTTCGGCCGAAAAATCGACAGGATCATTCTCCAGTTTAAAAGCAAAAGATTTTCAGGAACAGCGTTTAAGCAGTTTAGATAAAATTCTGGAAGGACGTATTGTAGGATATCAGGGAGGTAAAATTCGTGGTACAACTTCTATGAACGGTCTTACAACACCTTTATACGTGATTGATGGTTTCCCGATTGAGAACACCAAGTATGATGCAAATTTTCGTTTATCAGAAAGTTTACCAAACTTAAACTTAGAAGATATTGAAACTATTACAGTTCTTAAAGATGCGGCTGCATCGTCTATTTACGGTGCGCGCGCAGCAAATGGAGTTGTTGTAATTACTACTAAAAAAGCAAAAGCCGGACGAACAAATATTTCATTTTCAAGTAATCTTACTGTAACTCCGTATAGAAATTATACCGGAAATCTTACAGATGCAGGTGATATTATTGGTCTTGAAAAAGGCTGGGCTGATGCAAACCCAAGTTTAAAAGGAGCAAATGCAAGTACTTATGCACAATCTTTATTAAACAATGCCGTATTTACAAGTCAGGGAATGCAAACTCTTTTAAATGGTTATGCAGGAAATATTTCCCAAGCAGATATGAACAATCGTTTAAATCAACTAGGATCGCAAGGATACAGATATTATGATGATATTGCCAAATATGCAAAACGCGATCAATATTTTATTCAGCATAACGTAAGTTTAGGCAAAGCAACAGAATCGAATAGTTTTAATGCTTCCCTGACGTATAAAGGAAATAAATTTGAAGACCGTTATTCTGATAACCAATCAGTTGGAATTAATTTAAAAAATTCAACTGATATTACAAGCTGGCTGTCATTAGATTTAGGTACTTATATGAATTATGGAGAAAGTGATACACAAACCTATGATCCTTTTAGTACTCTTAAACCACAATTTAAATTTCAGATGTACAATCAGTTAGTAAATGATGACGGATCAAATTTTACTTCTACAGCAGCATCACGATATAATAATTTTACGCTTCAGTCCATGAAGACTTATGGTCTTTACAACATGGATATCACACCAATGGATGAATTGGGGCGTAACATAAATAAAACTAAAAACTTATTGAACAGAACTTTTGCAAAATTTAATATAAAATTCAGTCATGCACTTACCTATAATACAATGTTTCAGTACGAATACGGTGTTGATCGTGGCAGTTTAATAAGAGATAAAGAATCGTTTAATGTTAGGTCTACAGTAAATGGTTTAGTAACCATTGTTAATAATAAAGCCGTTTATAACTTGCCTTATGGTGATATTTTAAAAGAGACAAATCAATTTACGAATGCTTACAACTTCCGTCAGCAATTAAATTTTGATCAGAATTTTAATAATATACACGATGTAACCGCCATTGCAGGTATGGAAATTCGTCACTCAAAAGTAGAATACGGTGATAACACACGTTACGGCTGGGACGAACAAACTTTGTCATATACACCGGTAAATCAGGCTGATTTGCTAAAAGTGTACGGAACTGTTTTTGGAGGCAGCCTGGGAGTAAATAATTTTGCAGCAGATCGTGAACTGGTAAACCGTTACGTTTCTTTTTATGGAACAGGAGGTTATACGTATGACCGAAGATATTCATTAACAGGTAGTTTACGTTGGGACCGTTCGAACCTTTGGGGAACAGATAATAAATATCAAAATAAACCAACCTGGTCTACAGGAGCAGCGTGGAATATTGATAAAGAATCTTTCTTTAAAGTTTCCTGGATAAATATGCTTAAACTTCGCGGATCTTATGGTATTGGAGGAAATGTTGCCAAAGATTCTGCACCATACTTAACAGCCAGTTATTATGCCAATACAAATGTTGGCGGAAATCAGGGATATGTTAATTCAAGACCAAATCCTGAATTATCCTGGGAGAAAACAACTACAACCAATGTAGGTTTAGATTTTGCATTTTTTAATAACAGATTAAGCGGAACTTTTGATGTTTACCATAAAAAAGGACAAGATTTATTAGCAAGCAGTAACGGAGTTCCAACAGAAGGATTTGGTTATTCGACTTATAGAATAAATAACGGAGAAATGACCAATAAAGGGATCGAAACGACTTTAAGAGGAACAATTGTAAAAACAGGTTCATTCTCCTGGGATGCGTCAGTTTTATATGCCTATAACAAAAACAAAGTCGATTATGTAAAAGTCGAAGCTCCCGTATATTACCTGCAATTAGATTATCCGTCTTCTTATCCCAGAATTGGCAACGATTACAACACAATTTACGGTTATAAATGGGCAGGATTAAACGAGAAAGGTTTACCGCAGGTTTATAATGCAAAAGGCGAAAAAGTAATATACAATCCGGCTGATTTAAAGGCAATTCAGGATTATGGTTCAACTGTACCCACGCATAGCGGATCATTTCATACCTCTGTGAACTATAAAAATTTCTCCCTTTCGGCATTGTTTATCTATGAGTTAGGACATAAAATAAGAAATACATTTTTACCCATGTTAGAGAATAATTATTCTAGCGCATTAGGAAGTTATGTAACAGATATCACGACTGTAAATAAAAATATCGTAAACCGTTGGCAACAGCCCGGCGACGAAGCTTTTACTAATGTACCTCGTGCGGTATACGAATACGAAGCAGATTTTATTTCAGATTCCCGCGACATCTATCGTTATGCAGATATCAATATTCTTGATGCTTCGAATATCAGATTAAGCAATGTTTCGCTGGCTTATCAATTGCCAAAAGAGGCGATAAAAAGAGTAAACTTACAAGATGTGCGCTTTAATCTTAACGCAGAAAATGTTTTTACGGTAGCAAAAAGCAGAGATGCTAAATATCTTTTAAATGGTTTTCAATCCCCAAGTTTAGTTTTTGGTGTAAACATTAATTTCTAATTTAAAAAGACTATACTATGAAAAATATATATATAAATATACTATACATTTTAGCATTAGGATTGGTTGTAGCATCTTGTGATAATTATTTGGATGATGCGCCAAAAGGATCTAAAATACCAACAACACTGGCTGATTATGAAGCTTTTATTCGTGACGAATACACCAACCAAAGTGTAGATGCAGCACAAGCGTTGAACCTCATGAACGATAAATTTATCGATATAGCCACTCTCGCTGCTGAGCGTTTGACAAAAGCCAATTATATGTGGGATGAAACAGCTGATCGTATCGAATTAAAACAATCAGACGAAAGATTATATTACGGACAGTATGCAGGAATTTCTACCTTTAATTTGATTATTGCAAATGCCTTAACCACAACAGAAGCAACCGAAGCTGAAAAGCGAGTGGTTTGGGCAGAGGCAAAAATTTTGCGTGCCATGTCATACTATAATCTGGTAAATTTTTATGCAGATACGTATGAAGCCTCAACAGCCTCAACAAAACTTTCAGTGCCTTTAATTACAAGCGCAGATATTAATGCACCAAACAAGCAAGTAACCATTCAGGAACTGTATGATTTTATCCTGACAGATGTAAAAGAAGCATTGCCTTATTTACCAAAAGTTTCGCAAACTGCTTTGCATCCTAATTTAGGAGCAGGTTATGCGTTTTATTCCCGCGTTTATTTGCAAATGAGTAATTATACCGAAGCTTTAAAATATGCAAATCTGGCTCTTGCGGAGAATAATAAACTATACGACTGGAACGCATATTATACGACGAATAAAACCATAATCGATCTGCCTAATTCATATACCAATACGCCATCGCCAATGGGATATGATTATGTTGAGAATTATACGTATCGTCATGGCGCTACCACTTATTTATCTACAGAATTTAGTATTCCCGTAGACCGTGCACAACGTTTTGAAGCCGGAGATGTCCGCTTTAAATCACGTTGGAAAATCAGGACCGTTGGTGTAGAAACGTACTACAGAAGAACCTTGTCAGGTATGTTTAATTATGGCGGAATCACAACTGTAGAAGTCTATTTGATCAAAGCAGAATGTCTTGCGCGTGCAGAACAAATAAGCGATGCATTAACACAACTTAATACAGTTCGTAAAACCCGTATACTTCCGGCTTTATATCAGGATATTGTAACTACAGATAAAACGGCTGCGCTAAACGCTATTTTCAGAACAAAGAATAACGAACTTATTCTAACCCTGATTCCTTTTGCAGATGCACGCCGATTAAATGCAGAAGGCGTTTATAAAGTGAGTTTCTCAAAAGTAGATGCAGGAACAACCTATACTTTATCATCAACCTCACATTTATGGACAATGCCATTTCCTCAGGGCGCGACTAAAAATCCCGGCAACGGAACAATCATCCAAAATGTAGCCAAATAAAAATCTTAAAAGCTTCCTGATCAGGATTTTCGAAAAGGAAGCTTTTTTCTAAAAAACAGCAATCAAAAAATGAATACAATTAAATATAAAATAGTTGCATTGTGTCTGGGTTTATCTATGGTTTCTTATAGCAATCAGGCACAGACAAAAAAAACGGCTACGCAATCTTATACTCTTGAAGGAACTATAAAAGGACTTGCAGACGGAACCACAATCGAGTTGATTCCCGGAGCAACTCATTCATCAGAAACTGCGGTTGCCGAAACAACAAGTAAAGATGGCAAATTTAGCTTTACAGGAAAATTAAAAGAACCACGTTTATTTTATCTTTCTTTTGGAAAAAACAAAGGATATATTCCCGTTCTGGTTGAAAATTCTAAAATAAAACTAACAGCAGAAGCCGAAACTTCAAAAGAGAATGAAAGAATCAATTTTAAAAATGAAGTAGTTACAGGATCAAAATCAAACGATTATTTCAAAAAAGAAACGGCTTTCAGAGAAGATTTGAACAATGACTACGCAGCATATCATAAAGGAACCGAAACGATTTCTAATTTATATGCAAAAGCCAGAACATCAGGCAACAAAAAACAAATGGATTCTATTGGAAATTCTCCTGAATGGAAAAAATTTGAAGCAGATGAAAAAGCATTTTTTGCAAAAGTACAATCAAGTTCTGAGAATCTAATTGCAAAGCATAAAGCCACCTGGTGGGGACCATTTTTTATGCTGACACAATACAGTTACTTCACTCCGGATCAAAAACCTGTTTTTGCGCAATTTTCAGAAACAGCCAAAAAAAGCTATTACGGACAATTAGTAGAAAAAGAAGTAAACCCTAAATCGTTGGTAGGCACAAATTTTTCTAATTTTGCCTTAAATGATAAAGACGGAAAAGCATATAATGTAAAAGATATTATAGCAGGAAAAAAATACATTCTAATAGACTTTTGGGCATCCTGGTGTGGTCCGTGTCGCAAAGAAATTCCGAATTTAAAAACAGCCTATGCCGCTTATTCGGATAAAGGGTTTGAAATATTGAGCATCTCAATAGATAAAGATCAAAAAGCGTGGCTTAAAGCGCTTGGACAGGAAAATATGCAATGGCATAATCTTTTAGATGATAACAAAGTAAGCAATGCCTTTAATGTAAAAACAATTCCGGCAACTTATTTAGTAGATAGTAAAGGTGTAATTATCAGCGATAACTTAAGAGGCGCTGCATTAGAAGAAAAATTAAAAGAACTTTTGAAATCGTAGTTTATAGTTGATAGTATTCAGTCGCAGTCTCAGTCTCAGTCTCAGTAATCAGTGCCGTTAATCAGTCGAATACTGAATACTGTCACTGCGACTGAATACTAAAAACTGCGACTATAAAAAAACACATCGTAACAACAAAAGAAATAACAACATGAAAAGTACAATTTTAAAATCAGGTTTAGCCGCATTAGCGCTCCTAACCACAATTACTTCCTGCTCTAAAAAGGAAGGTTATACTATCAACGGTACCATTGCCGGATTAGATAAAGGAACTGTATATCTGGAAAATACAGATGAAAAAGGAAACAAACAAATTGTAGATTCTACCCAGATAAAAGGAGGTGCTTTTATATTTGAAGGAAAAGTAAACGAGCCTTTATTGTACACCATAAAATTGAAAGGACAAGAATACGGCGCTTTTCTTTTATTAGATAATGAAGATATTAAAGTCGAAGCAAAAAAAGATTCTGTTTTTAAAGCCAAAATTACCGGAGCAACCCAATACGACATATATCAATCGTATTATAACAACGAATTCAAGGAAATTCAAAAAATTGCCGGACCTATTTATAAGTTATCAGATTCATTACAGCAAAACGGAAAAGTAAAATTAACGCCGGAACAACAAACCATGATGGATAAAAAATGGAAGGATCTTGCCGCTTTCGCCGATGGTCTGACAGATAAATACATCCTGAAAAATAAAGATAAAATTGGTGCGGCATTAGTAATCAGTGACCGAATTGTATCGTACGGAACTCCTGAACAAGTAAAAAAATACTACGCAATTCTGACTCCTGAAATTCAGAAATCATTTTACGGAAAACAGTTAAAAGCAACAATTGACCTAAACGACAAAACGGCTCCGGGAGCTCTTGCACCAGAGTTTTCTCAAACAGATGTAAACGGAAAAGTAGTAAAATTATCAGACTATAAAGGCAAATATGTTCTGGTAGATTTCTGGGCAAGCTGGTGCGGACCTTGCCGTAAAGAAAATCCAAACGTAGTTTTAGCCTATAAAACCTACCACGATAAAGGATTTAATGTTTTGGGAGTTTCACTGGATGATAAAAAGAAACTTTGGGAAAAAGCAATCGAAAAAGACGGACTAACCTGGACACACGTTTCAGATTTAAAAGGATGGCAAAATGAAGTTGCAACTCTATACGGCGTAAAATTAGTCCCAACCAATTACCTAATTGGACCAGACGGAAAAATCATTGCTAAAAACCTGAGAGAAGCAGAACTTCAATCTAAATTGAAAGAAATTTTTAGTAAAACTTAAAAAGTATATAGTCACAGTTTTTCAGTCTCAGTTTACAGTCTCAGTGAAAAGTGCAAACTGCGACTGCAAACTGAATACTGCAAACTGAACACTATAAAAAATAAAATCACAAAAAATGAAAAAGTATATCATGTTGAGCTATTGCTCATTAGCATTCTGTACACTTGTTTCAGCACAGAATAAATCCGTTAACTTTAAGAAGATAAAAGAGTTAGGTGGTATCGAAGAGTATTTGTATCAGCCAAACGGTATGAATGTTTTGCTTTTGCAGGACAATGCTTCACCCGTTGCAACCGTACAAATTGTGTATCGCGTAGGTTCTAAACATGAAGTTTTAGGAAACACCGGATCAACGCATCTTTTAGAACATTTAATGTTTAAAGGAACACCAACTTTCAATAAGAAAAACGGAAAAACAATTACAGATGTTCTTCAAAATACCGGAGCACAATTGAATGCGACAACCTGGTATGACCGAACGAATTATTTTGAAACCTTACCAAGTGATAAAATCGCATTGGCACTCCAGATTGAAGCTGACAGAATGCGAAACTCTTTATTATTAAAAGAAGATAAAGAAGCTGAAATGACCGTAGTTCGTAACGAATTCGAACGTGGCGAAAATGACCCGAATAGTTTACTGGAAAAAGAAATCTGGGCTTCGGCATATATTGCACATCCTTATCATCATTCTACAATTGGTTGGAAATCTGATATTGAGAAAGCACCAATCGAAGTATTACGCAATTTTTACAATACCTATTATTGGCCGGATAATGCAACTTTAACCATTATTGGAGATTTTAAAAAAGAGAATGTATTCGAATTAATCGAGCAATATTTTGGTAAAATTACAAAAGCGCCAAACGCAATGCCGCAGCCTTATACCGAAGAACCACAACAATACGGACCTCGTAAAATTGTAGTAAAAAAACCGGGAGAACTGGGCGTTGTAAATAAAGCCTATAAAATTCCCGGAGCTTTACACGAAGATTTGCCGGCGTTGAATATTTTAGGAGAAATCATAGGTTCAGGGCCATCAGCGATATTAAACAAAACGTTTGTAGATACACGTCTTGGAATTTACACATTTGCAAGTGCAACAAACTTTAAAGAAGTGGGACTTTTTACTATTGGAGTTGGTTTTCCAACAACCTCAAAACACGAAGATATTGATGCTAAAATAAGCGAAGTTGTCGCTAAAATCCAGAAAGATGGCGTTACTCAGGATGAGGTAAATCGAGTTGTGGCAAAAATTAGCGCACAGACTATTTTAGCCCGCGACGGTTCAGGAGTTATTGCATCAGAACTCAACGAGGCTATTGCAGCCGGTGACTGGACAGATTATATAACAGGAGTTGACAGATTAAAAAAAGTTACTCCCGCAGATGTTTTGCGTGTAGCACAGAAATATTTAGTCGAAGATCAGAGCACAACCGCATATTTTATTCCGAAACAAGCAGGAGCGCAAAATAAAGATTCGGCTCAAGCCAATAATTTTATGTCACAAAACGGACCTTTTTATTACCGAGATCCCAAACACGCACATAATGAGGAAGAATCTGCCAACGTTTTATCAGGACAAATAAATAACCCAACAGAAATTGCAGTAGAAAATCAGATCGAAAAAACACCGTCGGCATATAAAAGAGAAAAAGTAGCAGGAATTGATGTTGTTTCGGTTAAAACTTCGGCTAAAGATTTTGTGACAGTTTCAGCTAGTATTTCATTAGGAAACTATGCAAACGAAACAAAAAACACCATGATTCCGTCCCTGACAGCAACTATGTTATCAAAAGGAACAACGCTGAATGACAAGTTTAAATTTTCGGAAAAATTGCAAAAATTAGGCGTAAACCTAAACGTAAATGCCTCAACTTTTAAAATAAATATTGGATTTAAATGTCTGAAAAAAGATCTGGATCAGGTTATTACCTTACTGGCAGAAGAATTAAGAAACCCGTTGTTTGATGCAAAAGAATTCGAGAACTTAAAACAGCAATTTACAGGCAACATACAACAAAGTTTAAACGATCCGGGCAGTAGAGGAAACATCGCTTTGTCACAAGCTATTTATCCTAAAGCAAATCCTAATTATAGTTTAAGCGCAGAAGATAACATCGCTAATATTAAAAATGCAACATTAGAGGAAGTGAAAGCTTTTCATAAAAAATATTTTGGTCCCGTATCCATGCATTTGGTAATTGTGGGAGATACAGAAGGAGCGAATTTAAATGCAGCATTAAAAAAATCATTCAAAAACTGGAATGGCGGAGTTGTAGAAAATATGAAGTTTGAAGAAGCCGTAAAATCACCTTCAAAAACAGAAGTCATTACAATTGCTGAAAAACCAAGTGCCGAATTATTCATTGGTCAATACACAGGTTTAAAGAGAGCCGATGCCGATTATATTCCGTTTTACATTGCCAATTATACTTTAGGCGCCGGTTTTGCCGGACGTTTGATGCAAACCGTTCGTGATAATGATGGTTTAACCTACAGTATTTCATCCGGAATGGGAGGAAATATCTACACTGGCGGATACTGGGTGGTAAATGCTTCATTTAATCCAACTTTGTTTCAAAAAGGATTAGACGCCACAATGGTTCAGATCGATAAATGGGTAAAAGACGGGATTACCACAGAAGAACTCGAAAACAAGAAAACCAATTTGATAGGAAGCTTTAAAGTTGGAATGTCGACCACAAACGGAATGGCAAGAACAATTTTGAGTTTTATAGAAAGAGGTTTAGAACCTAATTACATCGAACAATATCCTAAAGATATCGAAAAAGTAACCTTACAACAAGTGAATGATGCCATCAAAAAATACATTCAGCCAGATAAGATGATTTTCATTAAATCAGGTTCACTGGATAAAGATGGAAAGCCTTTGCAATAAGAGAAGGTAAAATTCAGGCAATTTTTTGTCATTTCGAGGAACGAGAAATCTCCGCAAGTAGCTCCATAATTTAGGAAATACTTTGCGTTAGTTTCTTACGAAGATTTCCCGTTCTTCGAAATGACAATGATTGCGATTATTGACTCAATAGGTAAACTTTAAGAAAAGTTCTAAACCTTGACAAAGTTACCGCAATCCAAACCTGAAACCTGAAACCTGAAACAAAAAATTTTAATAGTAGTCTTTCATTTTTTTCATATTAGAAACTGAATTAGTAAGCAATTTTCTAAGAAAGACCGTAAAAGAGCTGTTTGCCAACAGCTCTTTTTTTTCAAAAATCAAACTCAAAAACCAAATGAAAAACACCATAATAACCTTTATGCTGCTGTTAAGCTGCAGCATATTTGGACAAATGTACAATCCGGTAAAATGGACAACAACTGTCGAAAAAACAGCAGATAAAGAATATATACTAAAAGCCCAGGCCGTAATACAATCAGGATGGCATTTATACGGACAATATATTGAAGAAGGCGGACCATCGCCAACCGCTTTTACGTTTAAAAACGCTCAAAAAAAATTCGAGTTAATCGGAAAAACAACAGAAGACAAAGGACACGAAACCGTCGATAAAATCTTCGATATGAAAATTAAATATTTTGAAGACAAAGCTGTTTTTACACAAAAAATAAAATTTACTTCAGATGAAATTGTGAATATTGCTGCCGAAGTAGAATTCATGGTTTGCGATGACAGCAATTGCTTACCGCCATCATCTGAAGAATTATCCTTTAAGATCCCGAGTGCCAAAAAGTTGGCTTCTGCCGAAGTAACTACTGATTTAACTAAAAGTGATTCCGTACAAACTGAAGATAAATCAGCAGAAAAAGCAACAGAAAAAGCAGTTGTAAATCATCCTGAAAAAAATAAATCAAGAGGATTAATAAGCATTTTTATAATCGCTTTTTTATCCGGTTTTGCGGCTTTGCTAACGCCTTGTGTTTTCCCGATGATCCCAATGACCGTGAGTTATTTTACCAAACAAAGCAAAACCAAAGCAGCGGGGATCAAAAACGCTTTGATTTATGGCTTTTCGATCGTGATTATCTACGTTTTATTAGGCTCGATTGTAACCGCTGTTTTTGGTGCAGATTCCCTGAATGCACTTTCTACAAATGTTTGGTTCAACCTGATATTCTTTATTTTACTGGTCGTTTTTGCTTGTTCTTTTTTAGGGGCTTTCGAAATTATGCTTCCAAATTCCCTTGCCAATAAAGTCGATTCGCAAGCGGATAGAGGAGGACTAATTGGGATTTTCTTTATGGCTTTGGCCTTAGCCATTGTATCGTTTTCTTGTACCGGACCTATTGTAGGAACTTTATTGGTAGAAGCAGCTTCAAAAGGCGGGATTGCCCCAATTGTGGGAATGTTAGGATTTTCGATTGCTATTGCATTGCCATTCTCGTTATTTGCTGCTTTTCCGGGTTGGCTGAATGCGCTGCCAAAATCAGGTGGATGGCTTAATACTGTAAAAGTAGTTTTAGGCTTTCTGGAATTGGCTTTAGCTTTCAAATTTTTATCTAATGCTGATCTGGTTTTGCAATTGCATTGGCTCGAAAGAGAAGTTTTCTTAACCATCTGGATTGCTGTTTTTGCTGTTTTAGCACTTTATTTATTTGGAAAAATTACCTTGCCGCACGATTCACCTCTACATAATATTTCGGTTGGACGATTGATTTTTGGCTTGCTCGTTCTGAGTTTTACAATTTATCTGATTCCGGGACTTTTTGGTGCTCCTCTAAAATTAATCAGCGGATTCCCGCCACCAATGCATTACAGCGAATCACCGGACGGATTTGGAGTTTCTGGAAATTCAGCTCAAAGCAAAACAATTTTGCCAGAAGGAGCAGAATTTGGCCCGCAGAATATCATTACTTTTCATGATTATCAAAAAGGAATGGAATTCGCTAAAAAGGCTGGAAAACCAATTTTATTAGATTTTACAGGATATGCCTGTGTAAATTGCAGAAAAATGGAAGAACTGGTCTGGTCAGATGCTAAGATTTTAGGAGTTTTAAAAAATGATTTGGTTTTGATTTCGCTTTATGTTGATGATAAAAAAGAATTGCCTGAAAGTGAACAATATATCTCTGAAACCACTGGCAAAAAAATCAAAACAATTGGTAATAAGTGGAGCGATTTACAGATTAAAACCTATAAGGCAAACGCACAGCCATTTTATGTAATTGTAGATCATAACAGCAATAATTTAACCCAACCTTCAGCATATAATCCTGATATCGAAAACTATTATGACTGGTTGAATACAGGAATCAAAAATTTCAAAAAATAAGCTGTTTTTAAAAGATAAAATAATGAATGCTATTCTGAATAAAACGGAACCGACACAATTAGAACGCTATTTTTCTAAGTTCAGGGGAAATACTATTGGGGTAAATCACAGTTTCGAATCCACATACGGGAAACAAAAACTAATATATGCAGATTGGATTGCCAGCGGAAGATTATATGCTCCTTTAGAAGATATTATGCTTTCTAAAATTGGGCCAATGATTGCCAACACCCATTCGTTTTCAAGCCAAACCGGTAAAGCTTCAACTTATGCGTATCAGCATGCACGCGACCTGATTAAAAAACACGTGAATGCAAATGAGCACGATTGCCTTGTAGCAACCGGAACCGGAATGACAGCCGCTTTATCGAAGTTGCAGCGCATTATGGGTTTGCGATCAAAAGATAATATTTACAATATAAAACCAAATTTTGATAATCAAAGACCAGTGGTTTTTATCACACATATGGAGCATCACTCTAATCAGGTTCCGTGGTATGAAACCATTGCAGATGTGGTGGTTTTAACTCCCGATGAAAATAATCTGGCTGATCCCCAAATATTGTCAGAAGAGCTTAAAAAATATGCAAACAGAGCTTTGAAGATTGGCTCGTTTACAGCATGTTCCAATGTAAACGGAATCATTACGCCATATCATAAACTGGCTAAAATCATGCATCAAAATAATGGGCTATGTTTTGTAGATTTTGCAGCTTCAGCGCCTTATCTTGCTATAAATATGCATCCTGAAGATCCTGAAGAACAATTGGATGCAATTTTCTTTTCGCCTCATAAATTTCTTGGAGGTCCGGGAACGTGTGGAATTTTGGTTTTTAATGAAAAATTATACCAATCAAACTTTCCCGATAATCCCGGCGGAGGAAATGTAAAATGTACGAATCCCTGGGGAGGTTACCATTACAGCGATGCTATAGAAGTAAAAGAAGATGGCGGAACTCCGGGTTTTTTACAAGTCATGCGAACAGCTTTATGTCTGGAACTGAAAAACCAAATGGGAATCGAAAACATGAAAAACAGAGAAAATGAATTGCTTGAAATTTGTTTTTCTGAACTTCAAAAAATAAAAGGCTTATCTATTTTAGGAGATTTAAATACGGAGAGAATTGGCTGTGTTTCTTTTACGATTGAAAATATTCATTATAATTTAATTGTCAGACTTTTAAACGATCGTTTCGGGATTCAGGTTCGTGGCGGATGGTCCTGTGCAAGTACATATGCACATTATTTGTTTGATATTAATGAAAAACAATCAATCGAGATGACAAACGAAATTCTGGATAAAAACCTAAGCAATAAGCCAGGCTGGGTTCGGGTTTCACTTCATCCCACAATGACAACCCAGGAATTATTGTTTATTTGTGATGCGATACAAAAAGTAGCTTTGAACTACGAAAAATGGCAGGAAGCTTATCGTTATAATCCAATAAATAATGAGTTTGAAAGCATTGTAAACAAAGAAACAATTGCCGAAGATGTGAAAGAATGGTTTTGTCTGGACTAAGTTTCTAAACCAAATTATAATAAAAAAGGTTTGAATCAAAATTATCTGATTCAAACCTTTTTTTATTTTTTAAAATGAAATTATTTCGCAGCCTTTACTTTGTGCCCGTACAAACCAAAAGATAAAATAATAACAAAACACAACAACGGAATAATATATCCGGATTGAATATCATCATGTTTCATATCGATCAAAGTTCCCATTCCGTACGGAAGTATTGCGCCGCCAACAATTGACATAACCAACCACGAAGAACCTGTTTCTGTATTCGATTTTAAACCTGTTAATCCTAATGAAAAGATCGTAGGAAACATAATCGACATAAAAAATCCGATTCCGCCAAGCGCATAAATAATATAAATACCGGATCCGTAAATTGCTACTAAACAAAGCAAAACGCTGATGATACAATAGATAGAAAGCAAAATGTAATCCTTAACAAATTTTAGAAAAAAGGTTCCGCTAAATCGTCCCATCATAAACAAAAAGCCATAAATACCAAGATAATAAGCCGCAGTTTTTTCATCTAATCCAGCTTCTTTTTGTGCTATTCGTACAAAAAAACTGGTGATGCAAACTTGTGCACCAACATAAAAAAATTGTGCCACAACAGCCCAGCTTAAATGCGAAAATTTCAGGACAGAAAAAAATCCGGGTTTTGCTTCATTTTCAGTTTGCTGGGATTTCATAGAAGGCAAGTGCATAAAATAAAATACAACTGCTACTAAAACCAATATGCTTCCCAGAATAATATAAGGCAATTTTACAGTCGAGGCTTCCTCCAATAAATAAGCAGCTCTTGTAGCATCAGGCATTGAAGCTAATTGCTCCGGCGTATGATTAACGCCCGAAAGTATAAAAACTCCTCCAAGTAAAGGAGCCAGAGTTACAGCCAAACCATTAAAAGAAGCGGCTAAATTCAATCTTGTCGAAGAAGATTCCGGAGGACCTAAAATTGCTGCATACGGATTAGCGCTCGTTTCAAGAATTGTTAATCCGCAGCCAATAATAAATAATGCCAGTAAAAAAAGCTCATAGGTTCTGGTATTTGCTGCCGGTACAAATAAAAATGCTCCCGCCGCAAAGACCAATAAACCAGTAATAATACTGTTTTTATAACCAATTTTTTTAATGATAATTCCCGCCGGAATAGCCATTATAAAATAGGCAAAAAAGATCGACGTATCGATTAATGTAGATTGTCTGTTGTTGAGCTGGCATGCTTTCTTTAAATGCGGAATCAAAATTCCGTCAAGACCATGCGCCATTCCCCACAGGAAAAATAAACTGGTGATTAATATAAAGGGCAAAAGGTATTTTTTGCTTGAGCCTGTTTCGGGAGCGACTTCGTGTTGATCGCTGGTTTGGTTGGTTATTTGCATGAGTTTTTTGGTTGATAGTTTTTAAAAGGTTCAAAGTGACTGAGGTGCAGAGGCTCAAAGGTTTTGGGTTCAAAGTCAGGAAACCTATGTTCCTTTGAACCTTTGGTCCTTTATACCTTAAAAAATATTTTTCTTGACTAAGAGTAAGTGATCGCAGACTAAAACTACTTCACCTCTTTGATTGATGATTTCTACGTGTTCTGTTACAGTTCCCATATCTGGTTTTTTGGCTTCGCCTTTTTCTGAGATGGTGATTTCAGAATGAATGGTATCGCCAATATGAACCGGTTTTACAAATCGCATTCGGTCATAACCTTTAGAAAACGCTTCAGGATTAATTTCTGAGGCTGTTAAACCAATTCCGATACTAAAAACCATTGTTCCGTGTGCAATGCGTTGCCCAAAAGGTTGTGTTTTGCACCATTCCTCATCCATATGATGCGGAAAAAAATCTCCCGTATGTCCGGCATGAACAACAAAATCGGTTTCGGTAATTGTTCTGCCAAAAGTCACGCGTTTATCGCCAATTTGGTACTCTTCGAAAAATGTTGATTTGAAATACATCGTTTTTTTGTTTTTACCATATAAGTAATATAAGTTCATTTAATTACTTTGTGTTGAGCTTATCTGAACTTATAAATTTTATATGATTTATTATTTTTTCTTTTTAATACTGCTTATATGAGTTAAAACTTTCTCAGCACAAACCAATTTAAATGAACTTATATCACTTATATGGTTCAAATTAGTTTTCAAGAGAAACCCCTCCGTTTTTGTTGCTGATGTAACAGGCTTCGACTACTTTCATCGTGTCGAGAACGTCCTGAATACTTGCCAGTAATTTAGTGTCGGAACCTTCCTTAAAACGCATTAGGTTTGACATTGTTCCTATAAAAGCTTCGGGAAACCACGAACCTTCGAGTTCGATTTTTTGCCATTCATATTCGCCTTTTTCGTTGGGTAAAGCATATTCAAATTCATCCGGCAAACCATCAGGATAATTCATTAATAAACCCATTTTAGCTTTGATAGCGCCTTTTGTTCCTTCCCATTTAATGTAGCTTTCCTCGTGTTTAGGTCCAAAATGATGATCGTGATTCGTATTGATTACAACATGTTTGTCTTCTCCATAATCTAAAATGATTGTAGAACGGCAAGAGGATAATTTTTTTAGCGGATGTTTCGCTGTTTTTGCCATCACACTTTTCGGATTTCCTAAAAATGACCTGATGCAATCGATATAGTGAACACTATGAAAAAGAATTTCTAATCTGGGGTGTTCCTTAATTAGCGGAAATAATTCCCATGGTGTGTTTACCGTAACTTTAAATTCAAAATCATACAAATCTCCAATAATTCCCTGATCGATTATATAGCGGGCAGCGCTTACAAAAGAGGCAAAACGCAATTGAAAATTAATTGCCGCAACCAGATTTTTACGCTCACAAACGGCAACAATTTCACGTGCCTGATCAAGATCATTTCCCATAGGTTTCTGAATCAGCACTGCGGCTCCGTCAGGCAATTGTTCCAGAATTTCGATGTATTGGTCGGGTAGGACCGTAATATCATAAACAGCATTTGATGGTGCATTTTTTACCGCATCAGCCACGTTTTCAAAAACATGTGCAATTTTAAATTGTTTTGCCAGATCATGTGCTTTCGAAATCGTTCTGTTTGTAATCCCAAAAACTTCAAAACCAGCCATTTCATAAGCAGGCAAATGAGCATCTTTTACAATACCGCTTGCGCCGATAATAATAATGGGTTGGTTGGTTTCCGGTAATTTAGGTTTATATGGAATATTCATATGTTTTAATTTAAAGGTTTTTTAAGCTTCTTAGTGGCTAAGTTGCTAAGTTTTCTCTCATCGTGGTTTAAACTTTGACAAAGTTGCCTGGAAAGGTTAAACTCGTTAATTTTTCAATCTCATTTTGAGTCTCTTCGATTAGTTTTTCAGACGTAATATTGCTTTCAATCGCCTTTAAAACCATTTGATCTATTAATACTGCTACTTTAGGCCAGATTGGAGTCTGGGGCAAAGTCAAAGCATTTTCGTGCAGCATTTCGAGTTTGTGATAAAACGGAATAATTTCATTGATTTCAGGATCATTCCAGGTCGATTTTCTACAACCAATTCCGCCTTCTTTTGTTAATAGTTTGTCGCTTTTTACACTCGTTGCAAATCGTAAAAAATCATAAGCCAGCGTTTTATTTTTGCTTCCTATGCCAATGGTATATAGCCAATAAACATTAAGGGAAGCCGTTTTATGATTGGGATCAGAAGGAAGTTCCGCAATATCGACTTTCCCTTTTACTTTCGATTCATCGATCACTTCGCACATCGAAGCAAATCCAAACCAATTGATTGCCATTGC
The DNA here is from genome assembly GCF_001975985.1 of [Flexibacter] sp. ATCC 35103. Lineage (GTDB taxonomy): Bacteria > Bacteroidota > Bacteroidia > Flavobacteriales > Flavobacteriaceae > Flavobacterium. Next base: position 49,198 of record NZ_MTQF01000018.1, read on the forward strand.
AGCCTGTCCTTCGGCGAAAGCTATTCCTGCTTCTACAGAACCAAAAATTTTCGATTTTGGATGAATTGCATTTTTATTGTTTACAATCGCTCTGTAAAAATCTAAAGCTTCAATTGCGGGATTATGATTGATATTAATTTGATTTTGATCGTTTAATAATAACCCGCCGCGAGTCCATAATTGCAGGCAAAAATCAAAAACCATATTGTGTCCGTCTGGAAAATTGGCAAAAACGCAACCATAAAGATTTTCTTCCGGACGATTAAAAAACTCAGCTATTTGTACAAATTGTTTCCATGTTTTTGGAGGATTTAATTCATAACCAAATTGCTTTTTAAAGTTTTCTTTCTCGTTATTATCTTCAAATAAATCGGTTCTGAAAATCAAACATTCAGGTCCGTCATGAAAAGGCAAACCATAAGTGCCGCTTTTTATTTGCTGTAAATGCAATAACGAATTATGCCATCCTTCAGGATAATCCTGCGGAGGATTTTGATTGATAAGAGAGGTTAAATCCAGCACTGCTTTTTCGTTTACAGCGTCAAATATCCAATCCGTATTAATATGTGCAATATCCCATTTGCCATTTTTTAAACCTTTATTAGTAATTGTTTCTTCATAAAGATCATGTAATTCCAGCGGAACCATTTCTGCCTCGACAGCAATATTATATTTCAGGCAAAATAAATCCCATAGCTTTTGCAGCGTATTTTCGAAAGGATCAAATTTGCGGACAGCTATTCTTATTTTTTCCATTAGATTAGTATAAATTCTTTAATAATCTTCTCGTTATCCTGTCCTAATTTTGGAGAACCTTTATCTGAAGTAAAATATTCACCGTCTATTTTAATTGGGCATCTGGTAGTTTTATACGAGTAACCATCGATCATTTGAACTTCCTGCATAAAATCCAATACCTTAAAACCTTCTTCGGCAAAAAGCTGCTGATAATTTAAAACTGCGGCACACCAAATGTCTGCGGGTTCTAAAATGTTCAACCAAAAATCAGTATTTTCAGTTTGCAAATGCAAAGCGAGAATATTCTTGATTTCATCTCGTAAATTGAATTTATTTTCCGGATATGCCAAAAGGGCATCACATTTTAAAAGCGAAGCCAAAACCGGAATAGATCCCATTGCCAGAGCCAGATAACCGTTTTTGGTTTTGTAAATTCCGTATGGTGCGCCCAAATACGCATGAGCATTATTGGTTTTGGTTCGAACGGGCAATTCTCCGCCATCATTAAAATAAGTTGTAATCGTTTCAAACTGAAAATCGAAAGCCGATTCTAACATACTCACCTGAACCGAAGCGCCAATAGTATGCGTCGCTTTTCGATATAATGCTGCTAAAATTCCCTGCGCCAAATGTGCACCTGCCAACATATCGACAATTGATAAACCCATTGGTACCGGACCATCGTCCTGATTGCCGCTTAACCATGTCAACGCTGTTAGGGATTGCAGTAATAAATCTTGTCCAGGTAAATCCTTTAAATCCGGATGATCGCCAAAACCGGAAATCGATGCATAAACCACCGTAGGATTTATAGCTTTTACAGCTTCATAACTCAAACCGATGCGCTCCATAACTCCGGGTCTGAAATTATGCATCACAACATCGGCTTTTGCCAATAATTTTTTTAATTTTTCAAGTTCATCAGGTTGCTTAAAATCAATTGAAAATGATTCTTTGTTTCTGTTAATCGTATGAAATACTGATGATTCGCCATTCATAATCAAATCAGATGTATATAAAGTCCTGCAGATATCGCCCGTTCCCGGTTTCTCAATTTTTATAACACGCGCGCCCAAATCAGCTAATCTTAAACTCGCTGACGGACCAGAAAGAAACTGGCTAAAATCTACTATTAAATAATCTTCTAATGGTTTCATGCGTTGCTTAAAAATTGTTCGTGTATGTTTTGATTATCTTCTCCAACTTTAGGAGCGGCTTTTATACTGGTTAAAATTTTTCCGTCAAGCTGAATCGGATTTCGGGTTGTAACCAAAGTTTCTCCATCAGAATTTTTAACGGTTTGTTTCAGTTGCAATTCTTTTACAAAAGGCTGATTGTCGAGTTCTTCATAATTGAAAACTTTTCCGCACCAGATTCCTTCTTTTTGCAGTATTTCGATCCAGATATCTGCCGTTTTGGTAAGCAATTTATCAGCTAATATTGTTCTGATTTCATCTCTCTTTTCAAACCAAAGAGACTTTACTGCATATGCATTTAGATCAACTCCAAGTGTGTTTCCTATAAAAAGTAAATCACCCATTGCTAAGGAAATATAGCCGTCTTGGGTTTGATAAACACCGTACGGAGCACTTAAAAAAGCGTGCGCACTTCCTTTTACATCGCCTCTTTCAGGCAATTTCCCGCCATCATTTAAGAAAGAAGTAATGGCTTCAAATTGCACATCCAAAACCGATTCGAGTAAACTTACTTCGACCAAAACACCTTTTCCGGTTTTGGCTCTTTTAAGCAATGCAGCTAAAATTCCCTGAACGAAATGATTTCCGCACATTAAATCGGCTACAGCCAGACCAAACGGAACTGGTTCCTGACTTTTTCGACCGCTTAACCAACTCAATCCTGATAAAGATTGCAGTAATAAATCCTGTCCGGGTTTTTTTGCCCACGGACCAATATTGCCATAACCTGTAATAGTTCCGTAGATTATTTTAGGATTAATTGCCAATGTTTCATTAAAATCCAAACCAATTTTTTCCATCACGCCGGGTCTGAAATTATGCGTCATAATATCAGCCTGAGCGATCAGTTTTTTGATCAAAATCAGATCTTCCGGATTTTTAAGATCAGCGGCAAAAGATTCTTTATTTCTATTTATGGTGTGAAACAATAAACTGCTGTCATCGACAAAAAGATCTTTGATGCTCAATTGTCTGCAAGCTTCACCTTTTATTGGACGTTCAATTTTTATGACTCTTGCGCCTAAATCAGCCAGCTTTAATCCCGCTGAAGGACCGGCCAAAAACTGGCAGAATTCTAATACAACTAATCCTTCTAATGGTCTCATGTCGTTTGCAGGTTTAAGGATTTCGCATAAAGCGAATTCAGGACTTCTAAAACCAATTCTTCATTTCCGCCATTGATTAGATAATCGCGAACAACATCGCCAGCATGATCCTGAAAATACATATGACCGGAATATCTTGGGCGTAAAAATGCACGTTCTAAAGCAGGCAGTGTATTCTTGAAATAATCGTGAGTTACGGCATTGATTCGGTCGCTTTTCCAGGCTTGTAAATGACCGGGCTGTCCGCCATTATCAGCAAATATATTTTGCTGAACTTGCGACGATCCCGTAAATTCGGCATATTTAATCGCTTCAGGAATATGTTTGCTGAACGAAGAAACCGCTAATCCCGTTCCGCCAAGGGAACTAATCATTGGATTATTATTCAAACTTACCAAATCATAAAAATGAAGTAAATTTTTACTATAGCCTGTTCTCGAATAATTAGAATATCCGTAAGCAAAAGGGCAGTAGGCAATTTCATTAGAATTCACCATTGCTTCATAAACCTGAATTGGATTTCGATTGAAATTTGCAGGATCTACCAACTGTGATAATTCCCTGAATAGTTGCAACGCTTTTTTTCCGGTTTCAACAGATATTACTTTTTCGTCAGACAAAAAAGGAGCTTCGCCCAAACTACAGCAATACATATAAAAACTCATAAGAACATCAACCGGAATTCCTGCAAAGGCAACCAGTCCTTTTTTAGCAAGAACAAGTAAATCTTCATATGTCTGAGGAACTTTTAAACCTTTTTTTTCTAAAATATCAAGTCGTGCTGCTGCAACCGGAGTCGCTGCATCAATGGGTAATGCCCAAAGTTTATTGCTAAAAACGTAACTCCCATAAGATTTTCCAACTGTATTTATTTCCTGATCTTTTATATATTCATTCGAAAGATGATCTGAGAGTGGGAGGATTGCATTTGTGTGCGCTCCAAAACCTGTCCAAGGATGATCGATTACTAATAAATCAAATCTTTTGGCAAGATCTTCAATCGATGCATCTGCAAATTCCTGTAAACTTCTTTTCTCCCAAGTGATTTCAATATTTGGATTTAGTTCTGTAAAACGCTGTGCTGTAGCAACCATTGGTAATAAACCTCTTGTATGATTCCAGGTTATCCCTTTTAATATTGTCATTTTTTGATGTTTTATTGGTGATGATTGTATTCTTAAAATAATAAATGTAAAAAATACAATTACAAAAATAGAAATAAGATTGAATTGAGCAATAAATGTTTCATTTATTAACAGTGATTTTTTGCGGTATATGAATCTACGGTGTCATTTTTTTACAAATGACATAAAAATTGTTATAATATATTAAAGTATGATTATTTTTAAAGGAAATAAAGAAAATATTTCTCAGTATATTGAGATTAAAAATTACATTTGTAATTGTGTTTTTTACATTTATTAATTTACACGCAAAATTTTAGGGTTTAATGTTAAATAAAAGACTTAATAATTATAAAAAATGTTTTCATTACAAAATAAAAAAGCTGTAGTAACAGGAGGCGGCAGCGGAATTGGCAGAGCCATCGCAACATTATTTGCCAAACAAGGTGCAGAAGTTCACATCATAGACTTAACACTTGAGAGTGCTCAGGATGCGGTAGAAGATATCAAAAAATTAGGCGGAAATGTTTTTTCACATGCTTGTAATGTGGCGAACCAAAAAGAAGTCACTGCAACATTTGAAGCCATTGGCAATATTCATATCCTGATTAATAATGCCGGAATTGCTCATGTTGGTAAGGTAGATACAACACCGGAATCTGATTTTGATCGTGTAATGGAGGTAAATGTAAAAGGAGTTTACAATTGTTTGTTTGCTGCAATTCCGCAATTGCGACTTTCAAAAGGTGGCGTAATCATTAATATGGCTTCTATTGCGGCTTGGGTTGGTATTCCGGACAGGTTTGCCTATTCTACAGCAAAAGGAGCTGTGATGGCAATGACTTTATCTGTTGCCAAGGATTATATTGGCGAAAATATTCGTTGTAATTCTATTTCTCCGGCGAGAGTTCATACACCATTTGTAGATGGTTTTATTTCGAAAAACTATGCCGGTAAAGAAGAGGAAATGTTCGAAAAACTATCGCAATCACAACCTATTGGCCGAATGGGAAAACCTGATGAAATCGCAGCTCTTGCTTTGTATCTATGCAGCGACGAAGCAGGATTTATCACAGGAAGCGATTACCCAATCGACGGCGGATTTATTAAATTAAATAACTGAGAAAAGTTGCTAAGATTCTAAGTTGCTGAGTCGCTAAGTTTTTAGACCTGGCAGGTTTTTAAAACCTGTCAGGTCTAATGTGAAATAAAAATATACAACATAATTTAAAATATAGAGAAATGAAATTAATACGTTTTGGAGAAATTGGAAAAGAAAAACCAGGAGTTTTAATAGATGAAAAAAGATACGATGTTTCGGCAATTGTTTCAGACTTTAACGAAAGTTTTTTTGAAGAAAACGGTCTTGAAAAATTACAAAAAGCCTTAGACAGTAATCCAAATTTACCAGAAGTGGATGCAAATATACGTTTAGGATCTCCGGTAGCGAGACCTTCAAAAATAATCTGTATTGGGTTGAATTATGTAGATCATTGCAAAGAAACCGGCGCGCCAATCCCAACAGAACCTATCATCTTTTTTAAATCAACGACATCTTTATGTGGTCCTGATGATGATGTAGTTATACCAAAAAATAGTGTAAAAACAGATTGGGAAGTAGAGTTGGCATTTGTTGTAGGTAAAAAAGCAAGTTACGTTGAAGAAGCAGAAGCTTTAGACTATGTTGCAGGTTATGCTTTATTAAATGATTACAGCGAAAGAGAATTTCAAATCGAGCGTGGCGGACAATGGGCAAAAGGAAAAGGCTGCGATACATTTGCGCCTCTTGGACCATTTTTGGCTACGAAAGATGAAGTAAAAGATGTCGATAATTTGTCGATGTGGCTTACTGTGAATGGTAAAAAATACCAGGACAGTAATACCTTAAATCTGGTTTTTAAAATTCCATATTTATTTCATTATTTAAGCCAGTTTATGACATTGCTTCCTGGCGATATTATTAGTACCGGAACACCTCCGGGAGTTGGTTTGGGGATTAAGCCAGACCCAATTTACCTAAAAGCCGGTGATGTTGTAGAACTTGGAATTGAAGGTTTAGGTACTAGCAAACAAACTGCGGTTGCATACAAAAAGTAATCTAAAACAAAATTGAAGATGAAATTTATTGTATGTGAAAAGCCACAGGAATTCATATTAAAAGAAAAAGAAATACCAGAACCGAAAGAAGGCGAAGTATTACTAAAAATAAAAAGAATTGGAATCTGCGGAACTGATATTCACGCTTTTGGCGGAACTCAGCCTTATTTTGAGTATCCAAGGATTTTAGGGCATGAACTTGCTGCAGAATACATTAAAGGAAATGCGAAAGGTTTTGTGCCAGGAGATAAAGTGACTTTTATCCCGTATTTCAATTGCGGAAAATGTGTAGCCTGCAGAAACGGCTTAACCAATTGTTGTGTAAATATTAAGGTTTTTGGCGTTCACATTGATGGTGGAATGGCCGAATATGTGACCATTCCGGAACAATATTTACTACAAGGTCAAGGATTAGATTATGACCAACTGGCATTGGTTGAACCACTTGCAATTGCGGCACACGGAGTAAGAAGAGCTGCTGTTGGGCCCAATGATACAGTTCTGATAATGGGAGCAGGACCAATTGGTATTGGACTGATTCAGTTTGCTAAAATTGCAGGAGCAAAAGTTATTGTAATGGATATCAACGAGTACCGATTGGGTTTTTGTAAAAACGAATTGAATGCCGATGCGACGATAAATCCGTTAAACGAAAATGTAACCGCAAAATTAGCTGAAATCACCAATGGTGATATGGCAAATGTGGTAATTGATGCAACAGGAAACCGAAATGTGATGAATGATGCTTTTAATTACATTTCGCATGGCGGAAGATTTGTTTTGGTCGGACTTCAAAAAGGCGAATTAAGCTTTAGTCATCCTGATTTTCATAAAAGGGAATCTACTTTAATGAGCAGCAGAAATGCTACAATTCAGGATTTTGAATATGTTATGGAATGTTTGAAAAACGGAAAAATAGATCCTAAAAAATACATTACTCACAGAACAAGTTTTTCTGAAATGATCAATGATTTTGGAAATCTGATTGACCCAAAAAATAATGTAATAAAAGCGTTGATTGAAATAGAATAAACTAGTATCTGTAGAATTTACAATCAAAGGAAACCCGACAGGTTTTTTAAACCTGTCGGGTTTAACTAGATAACCTCAAATAACCACAAAAATGGATTTAAATTTAAAAGGTAAAATAGTTGTCGTGTCGGGTTCGGCGGGCAAAGTAGGCAGTATTGGAGAAACGATTATAAAAAGACTGGCAGAAGAAGGTGCAATTCCGGTTCTGGTTGACAGAAATGACAGAGGATCTGACTATGCCCAAGAACTTCAAAAAAGAGATATAGATTCCTTATTTGTCAAAACAGATGTTACTGATCCTGTTGAGATAGAAAATGCTGTAAAAAAGATCGTTGCAAAATACGGCAGAATCGATGCCATAATCAATAATGTAGGGGTAAATGACGGCGCTGGTTTAGACTCCAGTTATGAGGATTTTATGAATTCTCTGAAACTGAATGTGGTAAGCTACTTTTTATTGACAAAATATGCGCTTCCGTACTTAAAAGAATCAAAAGGAAATATCCTGAATATTGGTTCAAAAGTCGCTTTAACAGGTCAGGGCGGAACCTCAGGTTATGCTGCTGCAAAAGGCGGCGTGTTAGGATTAACCAGAGAATGGGCAGTTGATTTGATTCAGTTTGGTATTCGTTCGAATGCGATTATTATTGCAGAAAGTTACACTCCGGCATACGAAGACTGGATTAAAACCTTACCGGATGGTGACACGGTTTTAAAGAAAATCAATAAAAGTATTCCGTTTGAAAGCAGAATGACCAAAACAGAAGAAATTGCAGATACTTGCCTTTTCATTATTTCTAATCGCTCATCGCACACAACAGGGCAATTTGTTTTTGTAGATGGCGGTTATGTGCATCTGGATCGTGCCTTAATTAGCGATGTAAGTTCATAAAGATGAGTAATCGTATAGATTCACATCAGCATTTTTGGAAATTTGATCCCGTTCGCGATAGTTGGATTGATGATTCGATGCAAAAGATTCAAAGGGATTTTTTGCCCGAAGATCTTTTGCCTTTGTTACAACAAAATCAGTTTTCAGGTTGTGTCGCCGTTCAGGCAAGCCAGTCTGAACAGGAAACTAATTTTCTGGTAGATTTAGCATCAAAAAATGATTTTATAAAAGGGATTGTTGGCTGGGTTGATTTGCGAAATGAAAATAGTATAGAACGATTAGAATATTTTTCAACTTATAAAAAGATAAAAGGATTTCGTCATGTTGTTCAGGGAGAAGCGGATGATTTTATGTTCAGGAAAGATTTTCGTAACGGAATCTTCGCTTTAAAACAATTCAGTTATACGTATGATATTCTTATTTTTCATCGCCAGTTACCTGCTGCAATAGATTTGGTACAACATTTTCACGATCAATCTTTTGTAATCGATCATATTGCAAAACCGGATATAAGATCAGGCGATATTGCTTCCTGGAAAAAAGGAATTGAAGAAATTTCAAAATACGAAAAAGTAAGCTGTAAAATCTCCGGAATGGTTACAGAAGCCAATTGGAATACTTGGAAACCCGATGATCTAAAACCTTATCTGGATGTGATTTTTGAAAATTTCTCTACAGAAAAATTAATGTTCGGATCTGACTGGCCGGTTCTCAATGTAGCTTCAGATTACTCAGAAGTAATACAAACTTTAGAAGATTATATAAAGCAATTCTCAAAAGAAGATCAAAATAAGATTTGGTTTGAGAATGCGGTTTCTTTTTATAATTTATAAATAACCGCAATTATGTCGTTTTGATTTCGATATTTAAACCTGACAGGTTTTTAAAACCTGTCAGGTTTGCGTTGACGATAAAAAATAATAATAAAAAAACAGGCTGTC
>NZ_MTQF01000019.1 GCF_001975985.1 [Flexibacter] sp. ATCC 35103
AACCGTCAATATATCAGATCGGCAGCACTATTTGATTTCAGGATCACAAGGGAAGATTTCAGTTTAGAGAATAATGCGGAAGAGCGTGTGGAGTTTTATTTAGAGCAAAACAACAGTGTTGCTTTTAATTTGGAGCATGACGGTCTAATTCGCGCCAGCCTTATAAAAGTAAAAGAGAATGAACATGTTTTTTTCCTTTCGATGCACCATATCATTGGTGACGGGTGGTCTATGGAGCTCCTGATGTCTGAGATTGTAAAAAGCTACAATGGGTTAATTTCCGGCAAAGAAGCAGACTTGCCTGTACTGAGGATCCAGTATAAAGATTATGCAGTTTGGCTCAAAGAGGAATTGCAGCAGCAGAAACACCAGGTATCCGAAAAGTACTGGCTCGAGCAGTTTTCGGGCGAATTGCCAGTGCTTGATCTACCTGTTGTTGCCCCGCGTCCTTTGGTTCAAACCTATAATGGAGACCGCGCAGGCCATGAATTTTCAGCAGAATTTCTAGGCAGGCTCAAAGCATTTTCACAAGCACATGACGTAACGCTGTTCATGGTGCTTATGGCAGGGGTAAAGATATTGCTGCACCGTTATACAGGTCAGTATGATATTATAGTGGGCACACCTGTTGCGGGTAGGGAACATCCTGATTTAGAGAACCAAATAGGGCTTTATCTCAACACGCTTGCCATTCGTACCCCCCTGCAGGAAGGGATGACTTTCTCAGAACTGCTTGTTTTGGAGAAAGAAATCCTTCTTGGGGCTTATGAACACCAGGGTTACCCGTTTGATGCACTGATCGGGAAATTAAATTTATCCAGGGATACGAGCCGCTCGGCTTTGTTTGATGTGCTGGTTACGCTGCAAAACCAGTCCCGGTTAAAGAACCTGAATACCGAAGGGCTAAGCAGCCTGGAAGTCAAAGGATATGGCGTTAAGAGTAAAATTTCAA
>NZ_MTQF01000020.1:0-9704 GCF_001975985.1 [Flexibacter] sp. ATCC 35103
AGATCCGGAAATGAGTATTGACAAGATCGATTACATTACGGCTTTAGAAAGAGAGGAACTTTTAAACGGTTTCAACAACACGAAGGCAGATTATCCTGCGGATAAAACCATAATCGATTTGTTTGAACAGCAGGTATTAAAATCACCGGAGCAAGTAGCATTAAAGGATGATTTTAGATTTTATTCCTATTCGGAACTTGACAAATTATCAAGCAAAATAGCAGCATATCTTATTGACACTTTTGGTGAAAATGATAAATCAGGAATTGCAATTTTATTAGATCGATCTGTTGATATGGTAGCAGTTTTATTAGGCATATTAAAATCAGGCAGATCTTATATTCCATTAGATCCCGTTTTTCCAAAAGACAGATTAAGATATATTATTGAAAATAGTAAAAGCAAAATACTTATCAGTGAAAATGAATACGAATTGGAAGGAGCTAAAAACTTATCTAAAATATCATTAGAAGATATTTTAGAAAACACAAACCGATTTGAAGGAAATTTAACTGTAAAAGTATCGCCAGAAGACACAGCTTATATAATTTATACATCAGGTTCAACAGGTAATCCAAAAGGGGTAGAAATAGGACATCAATCTTTGATTAACTTTTTGTGCAGTATGCAAGAAAAACCAGGAATTAGTTCAAAAGATATATTTTTCTCGGTTACGACTTATTCTTTTGATATTTCAATTTTAGAGTTTTTCGGGCCTTTAATTTCAGGAGCTACTTTGTATGTTGCCAATCAGAAAGTCTTATCTGATCCTTCTCTTATTATAGAAAAATTAGAGCAAATACAACCTACTATAATTCAATCAACTCCAAGCTTTTACCAATTATTATTTAATATGGACTGGCATGGAAACAAAAAGACAAAAATGCTTTGCGGTGGTGATTTATTGAGTGAATCCTTAGCCAAAGATTTATTAAACAGAAGTTTAGAGGTGTGGAATATGTATGGGCCAACGGAAACCACTATCTGGTCGAGTGTAAAAAAGATAGAACATTTTTTTGATGCTTCTAATATTGGAACACCGATAAATAATACACAAATATATATTCTGGACCAGTTTTTAAAACCGAAATCAATAGCAGTATCAGGCGATATTTATATAAGTGGAGACGGATTGGCGAAAGGATATTATAAAAATCAAAAGCTAACAAAAAAGAGCTTTATCAAAAATCCATTTCATGATAAAAGTTTATTGTATAAAACCGGAGATGTTGGTAAATGGAACTACAAAGGAGAGATTGAGTTTTTAGGAAGAAATGATAACCAGATTAAAATAAGGGGTTATAGAATTGAACTTGGCGATATTGAAAAAAATATTCTAAAGTATTCTGAAAGTTTAAAACAAGTTATTTTAGAATTAAAAGAAGTAAATAATGAAAAAGTACTGGCTGCCTATTTTGTATCTGCTATAAATATTGATAAATCTGAGTTGCGCAGTTTTCTTCAGGAAAGACTTCCGGATTATATGGTTCCAAATTTTTACATACAATTAGAAAAATTACCATTAACACCTAACGGAAAGACAGATAGAAAAGCTTTACCTGATATCGAAGAAAAAGATATTATAAAGAAAGAATTTGTAGCCCCAAGAAACGATACAGAAGAACGATTGGTTTTGATATGGAAAGAAGTTTTGAATATAGAAGAAATAGGAGTTACAGATAATTTTTTCGAATTGGGCGGACATAGCTTAAATGCTATGATTGTGATAAAAAAAATCATAACAGAGTTTAATGTAGAAATTTCGATAGGAGATATTTTATTCAAAAGAGAAATACAAGCTATAGCAGCCATAATAAATGAGAAAGAGTGGTTGCATACTAGTCTTGATTTTAAAAATGAAATAATTATATAATGAGAGAGTTAATCGACAGGCTTAGACAAAATAAAATTCATGTTTCTTTAGATAATGAAAATCTGAAATTAAAATTCGATCATCATGAAATTCCAAATTTACTTTTGGAAGAAATCAAGAAAAATAAGGTAGAGATTTTACAATTTTTAAAAGACAATAGCAGATCGTATAATCTTTATACACCTATTGATCCGGCACCAGTATCAGAATCATATCCGTTGTCTGCTTCGCAATACCGATTATGGATATTAAGTCAGTTTCAAGGTGGATCAGTGGCTTATAATATTCCGGCAGCAGTTCGAATAAAAGGAAGAATAGATATTCTAAAATTCGAAAAATCTTTTAAAATATTAATTAATCGTCATGAGATTTTAAGAACTGAGTTCAAAACAAATGAAGATGGAGAAAACCGCCAATATATTGTTGCGGAAGAATCGCTGAATTTTAGAATAACCTGCAAAGATTATAGTTTAGTAGAGGATCAGGAAGCAATGATTGCTGATTATTTAGAAAGAGAAAATAGTATTCCGTTTGATTTGACGAAGGACTTATTATTAAGGGTTTGTCTAATTAAACTGAAGGAAGATGATTATGTTTTATTTCTCTCTCTGCATCATATTATTGTTGACGGCTGGTCGATGGAATTATTAATTTCTGAAATTATAAAAATATATAATGCTCTTATAAAAGAAAAAGAAATTGATTTACCAAATTTAAAAATACAATACAAAGATTATGCAGTCTGGCTAAATTCTTCCTTGCAGCAGGAAAAATACAAAGCTTCAGAGCAATATTGGCTTAATCAGTTTAAAGGAGAATTACCGATATTGGATCTGCCTGGTTTTAAACCTCGTCCGCAGTTACAAACCTACAATGGAGATCGTTTAAGGCATAAATTCTCAAAGCGTTTTTCAGACAAGATAAAATTATTTTCAAAAGAAAATGATGTTACTGTATTTATGATATTGATGACTGGTATAAATAGTCTTTTGTATCGATATACGGGACAAAACGATATTGTTTTAGGAACTCCGATAGCGGGCAGGGAACATCCGGATTTAGAGAATCAGATAGGGTTGTATTTAAATACACTAGCTATTAGAACTCAATTTGAAAAGAATTTAAGTTTTCTGGATTTACTGAATAAAGAAAAGAAAGTTTTATTAGAAGCTTACAAGCATCAAAGTTATCCATTTGATGCATTGGTGGGAAAACTGCATTTAAAAAGAGATGCCAGCCGTTCTGCTTTATTTGATGTTATTATCGATTTTAAGAGTGTGTCAGAAACAGATATTGCTGCTTTACCGCGACTTGAAGGAATAGAAATAAGCGAATATGATTTTAAAAATAAGGTAGCAAAAGTAGATCTTAATTTCACTTTCATAGAATCAAAGGAGTTAGATCTTGTAATTGACTACAATACTGATATTTATGATGCTTATTCAATTGAGAAAATGTTTGCCCATTTTGAAAACTTAGTGATGCAGTTGTTAGACAATCCTGACAGCATAATTGAGACCATCCAATATTTAACAGACAAAGAGAAAAATCAATTACTGATAGATTTTAATAATACAGAAATATATTATCTAAAAGAAAAAACGATAATTGATTTGTTTGAAGAACAGGTTAGTAAAGCACCAGAGAATATCGCTTTGGTATTTGAAGGAAAACAATTAACCTATAGAGAATTTAACATTAAAGTTAATCAATTGGCTGATTGCTTAATAAAAGAATATGGTATAAAAGAGGGCGATACTGTAGGGACTCAGTTAAATAAAAACGAATGGGCGATTATTTCCATATTAGGAATATTAAAAGCAGGCGCTGTATTTGTGCCTATTGAGCCTGAATTGCCTGCTGCCCGTAAATCGTTTGTTGCAGAAGATGCCGGAATAAAATTATTGATAACTGAGGTATCGTATTTATTGGATCTGGGTTTCTATGAAGGAGCTGTTTTTGCTATAGATGTAGAGTTTGAATCTTCAGAATTCAATGCAAATTTTGAGAAATTAGAAATAGATGTCAAAAATTTGGCCTACGTTATTTATACTTCTGGATCAACAGGTAATCCAAAGGGAGTAATGATAGAACATGAGTCGTTATCCAATTATCTGTATTGGGCCAAATCGGCTTATTTAGAAGGAGGTTTATCAAATACAAATTTTGGTTTGTTTACTTCATTATCTTTTGATTTAACACTAACCAGTTTGTTTTTACCTTTAGTTAGTGGCGGAAGTTTGTATTTGTTTGATGCCGATAAAGAAATATCCAATATTCTTAAGCAATATTTTCAAAGTAAAATTTCCTGTGTTAAACTAACACCTTCTCATATAAGCATTTTAGAAAGTTTAGGTATAAAAGACAGTAACATCGAATTAGTAATAGTTGGAGGAGAAGAACTTCGTAGAAGTCATGTAAATACATTAAGGGAAATAAATCCTAAAATTAAAATTTATAATGAATACGGCCCAACTGAAGCTACTGTTGGTTGTGTTGTTTATGAAGTAAAACCAAATGATGAATCTATTTTAATAGGTACTCCAATTTCAAACACATCCATTTTAATTTTAGATGAATATCAGGGATTACAATCTCAGGGAAAATCTGGTGAAATTTATATTTCCGGATCCGGTTTGGCCAGAGGTTATATAAATAATCCGGAGCTTACATCAGAAAAATTTATTCACAATCCTTTTATGCAAGGCAGAATGTATAAAACAGGCGACCTTGGATATTGGCTTCCTGATGGTAATATTAAGTTCTTAGGCAGAAAAGATCATCAGGTAAAAATTAGAGGACACAGAATTGAGCTTGAAGAAATAGAGAATCAGATTTTAGAATATTCAGAAGATTTAAAACATGTTGTTGTTACGGTAAAAGAATCAAATGCCGACAAAAATCTAGTCGCCTATTTTGTATCAGATTCAGTAATCGACAAGTCAGAATTACGTGCTTTTTTAAATGAAAATTTACCGGATTATATGGTTCCCGGTTTTTATGTAGCGCTAACAGAACTTCCTCTGACATCAAACGGAAAAATAGACCGAAATAGCTTACCGGATGTTGATTCGCAGGATATTATAAAGAATAAGTACATTGCTCCGCGTAATGAAACAGAAGAAGATCTGATTAAAATCTGGGAAGAAGTTTTAGGAATAGAAAAAATAGGAATAAGCGATAACTTCTTTGAATTGGGCGGGCATAGTTTAGTTATGGTTCAGGTCATTAACAGATTATATAAAAAATCCGGTAAAAGTATTTCATTTAGTGATTTCTTTAAAAATCCTACGATTGAGTCTTTAGCAGATCAGTTAAAAGACGACACTTATATTGCAATTGAAAATACTCCGGAGATGGAATCTTATCCGATGTCACCATCGCAGGAAAGATTTTGGATTCTAAGCCAGTTAGAGGGTGGGTCTCTGGCATATAATATACCTGCTGCCGTAAAGTTTGAAGGAAAAATTAATGCAGATAAACTCGAAGAATCCTTTAGGTTATTGATAAAGCGTCATGAAATTTTACGAACCAATTTCAAAACAAACGACGAAGGCGAAAACCGTCAATATATTACTGCTGCAGACCTTTTTGCTTTTGCATTGTCAAGAAAAGATTTTAGTTTAGAGAATAATCCCGAAGAAAGCCTTCAGTCTTATTTAAAAGAAAACAATAATGTTATTTTTAATCTTGAAAAAGATTTGCTTATACGTGCAAGTCTAATAAAACTAGAAGAAGAAACGTATGTTTTTTACCTGTCTATGCACCACATTATTGGTGATGGCTGGTCAATGGAATTATTAATTGCCGAAATAGTAAAAAGCTACAATGCACTTATAGCAGAAAAAGAAATTACATTACCCGTATTAACCCTACAATACAAAGATTATGCGGTATGGTTAAATGCAGTATTACAGCAGGAAAAACAAAAACATTCAGAGCAATATTGGTTTAATCAGTTTTCAGGAGAAATATCGGTATTGAATTTACCAGGTTTTAAAACTCGCCCGTTAGTAAAAACGTATAACGGAGATCGTGTAAGCTATGAATTTTCAACAGAATTAACAGATAAAATAAAAGCCTTTTCACAAGATCAGGATGTTACGATTTTCATGACCTTAATGGCTGCTGTAAATACGTTATTGCACCGTTATACCAACCAGTACGACATTATAGTGGGTACGCCTGTTGCAGGAAGAGAACATCCTGATTTAGAAAATCAATTAGGATTGTATCTTAATACGCTGGCTATTCGTACACAGCTAAAAGAAGAAATGAATTTTTCTGAGCTGCTGGATTTACAAAAAGAAACACTTTTAAGCGCATACGAGCATCAGAATTATCCTTTTGATTCGTTGGTTGGCAAACTAAATCTATCCAGAGATACAAGCCGTTCTGCCTTATTTGATGTCTTGGTTGTTTTACAAAACCAGGGGCAATTGAATAACCTTAATACCGAAGAATTATCTAATATTCAGGTAAGTGGTTATGGTCTTATAAATAAAATTTCAAAATTTGATCTGAGTTTTACTTTTATGGAAAACCAGAGATTAAGTCTTTTAATAGAATATAATACAGATATTTATGATAGCTCTTTAATAGCTCGAATGTTTTTGCATTTAGAAAACATCTTTTTGGCATTGTTATCAAATCCTGAAATTAGTATTTCTAAAATAGATTATCTGTCGGCAGAAGAAAAGCAGCAATTGCTGTTAACCTTTAATAACAATAAAACCGATTATCCAAAAGATAAAACCATAATTGAATTATTTGAAGAGCAGGCATTACATACACCCAATAATATTGCCGTTGTGTTTGAAGATATAAAGCTGACATTTAAAGAACTCAACGAAAAAGCGAATCAATTAGGAAGATATTTAAGGGAGCAGTACCAAATTAAAGCAGATGATTTAGTTGGTATTAAGCTTGACAGAAATGAAAAAACGATTATTGCAATGCTGGGTATTTTAAAATCCGGAGCCGCATATGTGCCAATCGATATTAATTATCCGGAAGAGCGAATAGCTTATATAGAACAGGATAGTAAAAGTAAAGTTGTAATAAATGACGAAGAATTAAAAAGGTTTAATGCGATAAAAGGGCAGTATTCGACAGAGAATCCCGAAAAAATAAACCATGCTAATGATTTGGTTTATGTAATCTATACTTCAGGAACTACAGGAAACCCAAAAGGTGTAATGGTAGAGCATAAAAATGTCATTCGCTTAGTAAGACAAACCAACTTTATAGCGACAGATGAAATTGGCAATATACTGAGTTTATCCAATTTTTCTTTTGATGGATCTGTTTTTGATATTTTTTCAGCACTTTTAAACGGGACAGCTTTAATAATTCCTGTACAGAATTCTTATTTAGACATGTCTTCTTTGGGCAAGTTAATAAAAGATCAAAATGTAAATACGTTTTTTATTACTACGGCATTGTTTAATAATCTGACAGATAGTGATTTGGATTTAAAAAATATCAGATATGTATTGTTTGGAGGTGAACTTGTATCTGTAAATCATACTTTAAAATTTAAAAATAAATACCCGTGGATTCATTTAATTCACGTTTACGGGCCAACAGAAAACACGGTGTTTTCTTCTTATTATGAAGTAAAAAATGTCGAAGTTTCGCAGGATACTATTCCGATAGGAAAAGCAATAGCAAATTCTGATTGTTATATTTTAAGTGCAAATAATGAACTACAGCCTATAGGTTCTGTGGGTGAAATTTGTGTTGGCGGAGATGGTTTGGCAAGAGGATACTTAAATCAGCCAGCGCTAACTGCGACTAAATTTGTACCGCATCCATTTAAAATAGCAGAAAGAATTTATAAATCCGGAGATCTTGGCAGATTATTGCCGGATGGGAATATTGAATTTTTAAACAGAAATGATCATCAGGTTAAGATCAGAGGATTCAGGATAGAACCTGGAGAAATAGAAAGCATAATTTTGCAGTATTCAGAAAGCTTAAAACAGGTTTTTGTTGCCGTAAAACAAGTCAATAAAGAAAAAGTATTGGTTGCATATCTGGTATCTGATGATTTAGATAAATCAAAATTACGCCAGTATCTGCAAGAAAAACTGCCGGAATATATGATTCCGGGTTTTTATATCGTGTTGAAAGAATTGCCATTAACCTCTAATGGAAAAGTCGATACTAAAACATTGCCGGAAATTTCAGGAGAAGATATAGTATTGAAGGAATATATTGCCCCAAGAAACGAGACAGAACAAAAGCTGGCCTTAATATGGCAAAATGTTTTAGGTCTTGAAAAAATTGGTATTTTAGATAATTTCTTTGAATTAGGAGGTCACAGTTTAATGGTGGCTCAGGTAATCAATCAAATCCACAAGCAATTAGGGAAAACAGTATCTTTTAAAGTGTTTTTTGAAAGCCAGACTATAGAAAAAATAAGCAGGCAATTACAAGGCAATGCATATATTGCTATTCCTAAAGCTGCTACAGAAGAATCATATCCTTTATCAGCCGCTCAATATCGCTTATGGATACTCAGCCAATTTGAAGGTGGTTCACTGGCTTATAATATTTCTACCGCTATTCGATTAACAGGATTAATTGAAGCAGATAAATTTGAAGAATCTTTTAAGCTGTTAATCAACCGTCATGAAATTTTAAGAACGAACTTCAAAACAAACGAAGCCGGAGAAATTCGTCAATATGTTGTTCCTGCAGCGTCCGTAGATTTTAAAATAATTCAGGAAGATTTTACTTTAACAACAAATAAGGAAGAGGCAATTAATGCTTATTTGCAAAAAAAGAACAGTATTCCGTTTGATTTAGAAAACGGACCACTAATACGGGCTTCGCTTATTAAACTAAAAGAACAAGAATTTGTTTTTTGCTTATCGATACATCATATCATTGGTGACGGATGGTCGATAGAACTTTTAGTTTCTGAAATTGTAAAAGCTTATAATGCGCTTTTGCAATCTAAAAAAATTGATTTAGCAGATCTAAGTATTCAGTATAAAGATTATGCCGTATGGAATAATGACGAATTACAGCAAAACAAACATGTAATCTCAGAGCAGTACTGGTTAAATAAATTTCAGGGAGAATTACCAATACTGGAGCTTCCAGCTTTTAAGACTCGCCCTGTAGTACAAACCTATAATGGAGAAACTAAATCACATCGTTATTCTAAATCATTTTTAGATAAGTTAAAATCATTTTCAAAAGAGTCTGATGTTACGTTGTTTATGACCTTAATGACTGGTATAAATGCTCTTTTGCATCGCTATACAGGGCACAACGATATTATTTTAGGAACTCCAATAGCAGGCAGAGACCATCCGGATTTAGAAAATCAGCTTGGTTTGTATGTAAACACTTTGGCGATTAGAACCCAATTTAAAGAAAACGGAAGCTTTTTAGATTTACTGGCGCACGAAAAAGAAATTTTACTGGAAGCTTATGAACATCAGAGTTATCCGTTTGACCAATTAGTGGGAAAACTGGATTTAATCAGAGACACAAGCCGTTCAGCATTATTTGATGTAATGGTTGTTTTACAGAACCAAAACCAGCTTAATAATATTAATAGTGGAGAAGAATTAACAAATCTTGAGATAAGCAATTATTTGCTTGAAAATAAAACTTCTCAATTTGATATGAGTTTTACTTTTTCGGAAGATGATGGTTTAAAACTGGCAATTGAATATAACACCGATATATATGAAAATGATTTTATAAAAGAAATATTTTCTCATTTTGAATTTTTACTGACACAATTATTGGAAAACTCTGCGGCGCCTGTTGAAAGTTTCAGCTACCTCTGTACAGAAGAAAAAGAGCAGTT
>NZ_MTQF01000020.1:11032-17327 GCF_001975985.1 [Flexibacter] sp. ATCC 35103
TGAACTTGGGGAAATAGAAACAGAATTAGCTAAATCTCCATTAGTAAAACACAATAGAATAGTAGTCAAAGAAGATGCAAGTAAGAACAAATTTTTGGTTGCTTACATTGTTCCTAACGGAGAATTTAACAAGGAATCGATTCAGGATTTTCTAAAAGAGCGTTTGCCAAATTATATGGTTCCCGGTTTTTATGTAGCACTCAGCGAATTGCCCTTAACACCAAATGGTAAAGTTGATCTTAAAAAATTACCCAATATTAGCGAGCAAGACGTTACAAGCAATTATGCAGCGCCAACAACTCCATTAGAAGAAAAATTAGCAGCAATATGGCAAGAAGTTTTGGGCATAGAAAGAATTGGTATTACTGATAATTTCTTTGAAATGGGCGGTCACAGTTTAATAGTTATTCAGGTTATTAATAAAATAAACCAACAATTGGGCAGAGATATATCGTTTAAAGATTTCTTTTTAAACCCAACAATAGAAAAAATAGACAAGTTACTGGAAGAAAAAACTTTTGCAGGAATTCAAAAAGCGCCATTATCAGAATCATATCCTCTAACATTAGCACAAACACAGTATTGGTTAATGAATCAAACGGGAGATGTTTTAAAAGCATATGATATAACCAATACGTTCAAAATTCATGGCAATATAGATGTTGAAATATTTGAAGAAGCCTTTAACTTGTTAATTAAGAGACACGAAATTCTAAGGACTTATTTTAAAGTAAATTCTTCAGGTGTTGTTAATCAGTATGTTGGAAAAGAAGATGTTTATTATAAAATTAATAATCATGATTTCATAAATAAAAAACCTTCTCAGGTTTTAGAACTACTGGATAAAGTTACCAATGAGGATTTTGATTTGGAAAAACTGCCGTTAATCAAAAATCATCTTCTTAAAGTGGATCAAAATGAGTATGTATTTTTCATTTCACTATATCATATTATCGCCGATGGATGGTCGCTTGATATAATAATGAAAGAAGTTCTGGACTTTTATAAACAATTAAAAAACAAGGAAAAAATTATACTTCCAGAATTGAAAATTCAATACAAAGACTATGTTTTATGGCTTATAGAAAATGAGCAGGAAAAGAAATTTGAAATAGCAGAAAACTTTTGGATAGAGAAATTTAAAGGAGAAATCCCGGTAATTAATATTCCAACTGTCAAAACAAGACCTGCAGTAAAGACTTATAACGGAAAAAATTTAGAATATAAGTTTTCTGAAGATTTTTACAGAGCGTTCAAACTGTTTAATAATAAACATGATGTCACCTCTTTTATAAGTTTAAATGCAGTTTTAAATATTTTGCTGTTTACAAAATCGATGCAGGATGATATTATTATCGGAACTCCGGTTTCAGGGAGAAATCACCCTGAATTAGAAAATCTGGTAGGATTGTTTACAAATGTGCTGGCGTTAAGAACTAAAATTAATACCGATAGTCCATTTGCTGCATTTTTAGAATTGCATAAAAAGACCATATTAGAGTCATTTGATAATCAGATTTATCCTTTTTACAGTCTTATCGAAAAATTAAAACTGAAACGAGATTTGAGTAGATCAGGATTATTTGATGTGATGATGAATTTAAATACAGTTAATAATAATGTTGAAATAGACCCATTTGATGAGTTTGAAATCGAAGGATTTAATACTGTAAATGACACTTCTCAGTTCGATTTAAATTTTGTTTTTACAGAATTCGATGCTTTAAACTTAATAATACAGTTTAATACAGATGTTTTTGAAGATATCGAAATTGAAATAATGATGAAAGATTTTGATAAAATAATGACTAAAATATTCCAAAACGAAAATATTCTCATTAAAGATCTGCAAAAAAACAATAAAGATATTTCTAAGAGAAATGAAAATAAGCTGAATAAATTTTTAAAAAGATAATCATGATAAACAGAATCAATAAAATAAAAAACCAGGAAGTCAAAAAAGTTAATTTGAATGAAGATGTTAGTGAAACTTTTTTTCAGGACACTAAATTTCCTTTAGTATTCAAGTCAGTTGTTTCAGGATATGATTTAAAAAAATGGCTAACGGATAATAATGAAAAATTCGAAAAAGAACTTTCTAGTTACGGAGCCTTATTATTCAGGGATTTTAAAATTAACACAGTCGAAAAATTTCAGGATCTGATACGTTTATTTCCTAAAAAACTTTTGGAATATAAATTCAGATCATCTCCAAGATTCGAATTAATCGAGAATGTATATGTATCAACTACATATCCGGAGGAATTGTCAATTAATATGCACAGCGAAAATTCGTATGCAGTTAATCATCCGGAACGAATTATTTTTTGTTGCATAACGCCTTCAGAATATAAAGGAGAAACCCCAATTGCAGACAATAGGCTTGTATTGAGTTTTTTAAGCGAGAAATTAAGAAATAAATTTTTAGAGAAAGGAATTTTATACAGAAGAAGTTTAAAAGGAGTCTTGGGATTATCATGGCAAGAAGTTTTTCAGACCAGTGATAAAAGCGAAGTTGAAAAAGAATGTGAATTAAGCAATATAACTTTTGAATGGGTTGGCGAAAACGAATTGGTTTTGTCCTGGAAAAAGAAAGCCATTTGGAACCATCCGATAACCAATGAATTAGTCTGGTTTAATCATGGAATGTTTTTTAATAAACATATGCTGCATGAAGAAATTCTGAAATCAGTTCAATCGGATGATGAATTACCAAATAATACTTTTTTTGGAGACGGTACAGAAATTTCTAAAGAAGAAATAGAAGAAATAAAATTAGCGTATGCTAAAGCAACCATCGAATTTAAATGGGAAAAAGGAGATGTTTTATTTCTGGATAATTTGCTCTTTTCACATGGAAGAAATCCTTATAAGGGAGAAAGAAAAATCATTGTTTCAATAGCATAGAGAAAATATAAACCATTGTTTTAAAGAAGTATATCGGCATTTAATTACAGATTAAATGTTATAAACCATCTTCCCAATTAATTTTAAAAAGCGCAGAAAAGAAATGAATGTAAATAACGATATGAATGGTTTCGAGTTTTCTGAAAATCAAAAAAATTTATGGAGCTTAAAGGATTCAAATGAATATTATAATCAGATAAAAATTGAATTTAAAAATCCGGTTAAGGCTGAAAAATTATTAGAAGTAATAGAAAATATTATTACGAGCAATGAAATTTTAAATTATAGAACTATTTCTAAAGATGGATTTAAGTATCCAATTCAGTCAGATGCAGTAAAGGGAAAAACAGAATGGTTTGAAATTGAGGAGGATAAAAATAATGATGAAATTAATTTAGACAAGTTTGCTTCATACGATCCGGCAATAAATAATCCGATAAGATTCTTTTTTATTAAAGAATCAACAAATGTAAAATTTCTTTATGTCAGAGTATATTCATTATGGAGCGATTCGTTTAGTTTAATACTATTTTCTAAACTTTTGTTTAGTAGTATAAATCTAAATAAAAGCGAAGTAGAAAATAGTGATATTATTGAATATTCAGGATTTAGTTCATGGCAAAATGAATTAATAAGTGAGCCGGAACCTGAAGCTGTTTTATTTTGGAAAAAGTATAAGTTTGATCTTGAGCGTAAAAATATCCCTTTTCAAAATGATTCAGACACAACATTATTTAAACCTCAAAGAGCATCAATTTGCAAAATTGAGTGTGATGATTATGCTAAAATCACATCATTTTGTAATGATGCAAAAATTAGCAAAGAGCATTTTTTATTAAATCAATACTTAAAATACCTGTTTTTATTTGAAGAAACAGAAGTTACGATTGGTTATGTTCCTTTTGAGAGAAAATACAAAGAACTGGCAAATACACTGGGTTTCGTAAATACAATTACACCGCTTCTTTTTGAAAAATCATCTTATTTAGAAGTTGCTGAAGCCTTAAATTACATTCAGAAACAATTTGATTCTGTTCTTGACTGGGCAGATTTTTTTACACTCGACAGAGAAAACAACAGCAACATTTCTTACTTTAAATATCAGTTTGAGTTTATTGATTTAAAGGAAGAAAATGAAGCTGATAATTCATTTTTAATTCATGATATTTTTTTAGTTCAGGACAAATTTGATCTTAAAGTATCGTGTATCGATTATGGAAATTATTTAACTATTGATCTATATTTTAATGAAGAAGTTTTTGCACAAGCAGAGCAAAATATTCTAAAATTTCAAGTCGGAAAATATTTTAAAAATAGAGCAGATAATGAGATAGAAAACTTTGGTATTAGCGAAATTGAGCATTCAATTATATCGCATTCAAATAACACAAAGGATCCTTTTGCAGCAGTTGATTCTATTTTAGAATTGTTTAACGATCAGGTCGTTTCTTTTCCTGGTAAGACGGCAATACTTAATGAAAATATTAAAATTAATTATAACGATTTAAATAGTAAATCAGATCAATTTAAAAACTATTTAATTGAAAAATTTAATATAGGTAAAGGAGATGCCGTTTGTTTTATTGGCAATGCTACAGAATGGTATATTATAAGTGTATTAGGAATTTTAAAATCCGGTGCTTATTATATTCCTATTGATGCGAATTATCCCATAAACCGTATCAATTATATTTTAGAAGAATCTAAATGTAAAGTTATTATTTGTGATCCTAATTTAGCGATTGACTTAAGCACTGTTAACGGTAAAATTATAACTCCTTCTTACGATGAAATTTTAGGGTATAAAGACTCTAAACACGAAGTTAAGTATGATAAAACAGATATAGCGTACTGTATTTTTACATCTGGATCTACCGGAAAACCTAAAGGATGTATGATCAGTCATTCGAACTTATCAAACTATATTCAATGGGCAAATAAATATTATTTTGAAGATACCGATTTTGGTAACTGGGGGCTGTTTACTTCCATTTCTTTTGATCTTTCTATAACGGCATTATTTACAAGTTTAACCAGAGGTAAGCAATTATGGATATCAAATTTTGATAAAGAAATCAGTTCACTGTTAAAAGAATCATTGCTGAATCCGGAGATTGATACCTTAAAAATTACTCCGGCTCATATTTCTTTATTGAAAGATCTGGATATAAAAAACTCGCAGATTAAAAGAATAATTTGTGGAGGAGAAAAACTTTTTAACTACCAGATTGATATTTTAAAGAGCATTAATGAAGATCTCAGAATATTTAATGAATATGGACCAACGGAGGCAACTGTTGGTTGTATTGCTACTGAAGTTTTTAAAGACACTAAAATAGTAATAGGTAAACCAATTGCTAACATGCAGGTTTATATCCTTGATGAGTCATTGGAGCTTTGCCATATCGGACAAGCAGGAGAGATTTTTTTAACCGGACTTAGTTTGTCAAAAGGCTATTTGAATAATGCTCTTACAGATGAGAAATTTATTGTAAATCCATTTAATGCAAGCGAAAAAATCTACAGAACAGGCGACATTGGATATTGGCTTGCTGATGGAAATATTGAGTATTTAGAAAGAAAAGACCAGCAGGTTAAAATAAGAGGATATAGAATTGAATTGGGAGAAATTGAAAGTCAGATACTGCAATTTTCTACAGATATTAATCAAGTAGTCGTTGATGTTAAAGAGAAAAACCAGGATAAAATACTCGTTGCTTATTTAGTTTCTTCTTCAAACATTGATAAAAATAAATTACGTGCTTTTTTAAATGAAAATCTGCCTTATTATATGGTTCCGGTTTTTTATGTGGCTTTAGAAAATTTGCCCTTAACGCCAAATGGTAAAATTGATCGTAAAAGTCTACCAAATGTTGGACTAGAAGATGCTGTTAAAAACCAATATGTTGCAGCAATTAATGAAATTCAGCATAAAATAGTTGAAATATGGCAAGAGTTACTGGGAATTGAACCAATTGGTATTAGAGATAATTTTTTCGGTTTAGGCGGACATAGTTTGATTGCTGTTCAAATATTTAATAGAATTTTTAAAGAATTGGGCAAGTCAATTTCCTTAAAATTATTTTTTGAAAACCCCACTATTGAATCCCTTTCGCTGCAATTACAAGAAGACCAATATACGGCCATTGGTGCAGCAGGGTTTATGGAAAGCTACCCTATGTCTGCTTCCCAGGAAAGGTTTTGGCTGCTGAGCCAGCTTGAAGGCGGTTCGCTTGCCTATAATATGCCGGCAGCAGTTGTTTTTACAGGCAAAATAGATGCTGATAAACTCGAGGAAAGTTTCAGGCATCTGATAGCACGCCATGAAATCCTAAGGACTAATTTTAAAACAGACCAGTCGGGGGAGAACCGTCAATATATCAGATCG
>NZ_MTQF01000021.1:0-447 GCF_001975985.1 [Flexibacter] sp. ATCC 35103
CCGCTCGGCTTTGTTTGATGTATTGGTTACGCTGCAAAACCAGTCCCGGTTAAAGAACCTGAATACCGAAGGGCTAAGCAGCCTGGAAGTCAAAGGATATGGCGTTAAGAATAAAATTTCAAAATTTGACATGAGTTTCACCTTTGTGGAAAACGATGTTTTAGGACTTGTAATTGAATACAATACTGATATTTATGATGCTTATTTGGCAGAACGCATGTTTTCGCATTTAGAAAACATCCTGTCAGCCTGTGTATCAGATCCGGAAATGAGTATTGAGAAGATCGATTACATTACGGCTTCAGAAAGAGAGGAACTTTTAAACGGTTTCAACAACACGAAGGCAGATTATCCTGCGGATAAAACCATAATCGATTTGTTTGAACAGCAGGTATTAAAATCGCCGGATAATGTTGCGTTAGTATTTGGGGATACCACATTAACGTA
>NZ_MTQF01000021.1:10169-11507 GCF_001975985.1 [Flexibacter] sp. ATCC 35103
TACAGAAGAAAAAGAGCAGTTATTATTTGAATTTAATGATACGTCAGTTTATTATCCAAAAGATAAAAGTGTAATTGACTTGTTTGAGAATCAGGTATGTAAAACCCCTGATAATATTGCCGTTGTGTTTGAAGGAGCGTCTTTAACCTATAAGGAACTAAACGAAAAATCAAACCAGTTAGCAGGCTATTTAACAGAAAGCGGAGTTACGGTAAATACTCATGTTTTTTTCTATCTGGAAAGAGGAATAGATTATTTGGTTTGTATGCTGGGTGTTTGGAAATCCGGTGCTTATTTCACGCCTTTGGATGTTGAAGTACCCCTGGAGAAAAACAAACGTACCATTGGACAGGTGAAGGATTGTTTTGTTGTTACGACACAAAATTTTGTTTCTCAGGCGCAGGAAATGCAGGCAGACGCTACGATATTGGTTTATGATGACAGTATTATAAACCAATACAGTAAAGATAATCATGATGTTGTTTTATTGGGCGATTCACTTTCCTACATCATTTTTACTTCCGGATCTACCGGAATACCAAAAGGGGCAATGGTGGAACATTCGGGAATGTTAAATCATTTATGGGCAAAGATTAATGATTTTAATATTACAGCATCAGATAATGTTGCCCAAACTTCCACCCATACTTTTGATGTCAGTATCTGGCAATTTACCGTTGCGTTATTAGTTGGAGGAAAAACGACTATTTTGACAGGAGAAGATGCGTGGAATCCTAAAAAACTATTGAGTCATATTGCTGCCAATTCTATAACCATATTTGAGAGTGTTCCGGCACATTTTTCTATTTTGTTAGACTTTTTGTCCAAAGAACAAGTGCTCCCAGATTTAAAAGCATTCCGTTATTTAATGATGAACGGCGAGGCTTTGCCTGTTGAATACTGCAAAAAATGGTTCGAATATTATCCATCTGTTTCCATGGCAAATGTTTATGGCCCTACAGAATGTTCAGATGATATTACGCATCATATTTTTGAGAGCTGTTTGCAAGACTGGACGGGTTATGTACCTATTGGGAAACCTATTCAAAACATGCACATTTACATTCTGGATAAAAATCTAAACTTAGTACCAAAGGGTGTTACAGGCGATTTGTATACCTCTGGCGCAGGAGTTGGAAAAGGATATCTGAATGACGATGAGAAAACAAAACAGGTTTTTATAGCAAACCCATATTGCAGGTCTGCAGATGATAAAGTATTGTACAAAACCGGTGACCTTGCCAAATGGCTTGCCGATGGTACACTTGATTTTGCAGGCAGGGCAGACGAGCAGGTTAAAATTCGCGGAATAAGAATTGAACTTGGGGAAATAGAAAC
>NZ_MTQF01000022.1 GCF_001975985.1 [Flexibacter] sp. ATCC 35103
AGATCCGGAAATGAGTATTGACAAGATCGATTACATTACGGCTTTAGAAAGAGAGGAACTTTTAAACGGTTTCAACAACACGAAGGCAGATTATCCTGCGGATAAAACCATAATCGATTTGTTTGAACAGCAGGTATTAAAATCACCGGAGCAAGTAGCATTAAAGGATGATTTTAGATTTTATTCCTATTCGGAACTTGACAAATTATCAAGCAAAATAGCAGCATATCTTATTGACACTTTTGGTGAAAATGATAAATCAGGAATTGCAATTTTATTAGATCGATCTGTTGATATGGTAGCAGTTTTATTAGGCATATTAAAATCAGGCAGATCTTATATTCCATTAGATCCCGTTTTTCCAAAAGACAGATTAAGATATATTATTGAAAATAGTAAAAGCAAAATACTTATCAGTGAAAATGAATACGAATTGGAAGGAGCTAAAAACTTATCTAAAATATCATTAGAAGATATTTTAGAAAACACAAACCGATTTGAAGGAAATTTAACTGTAAAAGTATCGCCAGAAGACACAGCTTATATAATTTATACATCAGGTTCAACAGGTAATCCAAAAGGGGTAGAAATAGGACATCAATCTTTGATTAACTTTTTGTGCAGTATGCAAGAAAAACCAGGAATTAGTTCAAAAGATATATTTTTCTCGGTTACGACTTATTCTTTTGATATTTCAATTTTAGAGTTTTTCGGGCCTTTAATTTCAGGAGCTACTTTGTATGTTGCCAATCAGAAAGTCTTATCTGATCCTTCTCTTATTATAGAAAAATTAGAGCAAATACAACCTACTATAATTCAATCAACTCCAAGCTTTTACCAATTATTATTTAATATGGACTGGCATGGAAACAAAAAGACAAAAATGCTTTGCGGTGGTGATTTATTGAGTGAATCCTTAGCCAAAGATTTATTAAACAGAAGTTTAGAGGTGTGGAATATGTATGGGCCAACGGAAACCACTATCTGGTCGAGTGTAAAAAAGATAGAACATTTTTTTGATGCTTCTAATATTGGAACACCGATAAATAATACACAAATATATATTCTGGACCAGTTTTTAAAACCGAAATCAATAGCAGTATCAGGCGATATTTATATAAGTGGAGACGGATTGGCGAAAGGATATTATAAAAATCAAAAGCTAACAAAAAAGAGCTTTATCAAAAATCCATTTCATGATAAAAGTTTATTGTATAAAACCGGAGATGTTGGTAAATGGAACTACAAAGGAGAGATTGAGTTTTTAGGAAGAAATGATAACCAGATTAAAATAAGGGGTTATAGAATTGAACTTGGCGATATTGAAAAAAATATTCTAAAGTATTCTGAAAGTTTAAAACAAGTTATTTTAGAATTAAAAGAAGTAAATAATGAAAAAGTACTGGCTGCCTATTTTGTATCTGCTATAAATATTGATAAATCTGAGTTGCGCAGTTTTCTTCAGGAAAGACTTCCGGATTATATGGTTCCAAATTTTTACATACAATTAGAAAAATTACCATTAACACCTAACGGAAAGACAGATAGAAAAGCTTTACCTGATATCGAAGAAAAAGATATTATAAAGAAAGAATTTGTAGCCCCAAGAAACGATACAGAAGAACGATTGGTTTTGATATGGAAAGAAGTTTTGAATATAGAAGAAATAGGAGTTACAGATAATTTTTTCGAATTGGGCGGACATAGCTTAAATGCTATGATTGTGATAAAAAAAATCATAACAGAGTTTAATGTAGAAATTTCGATAGGAGATATTTTATTCAAAAGAGAAATACAAGCTATAGCAGCCATAATAAATGAGAAAGAGTGGTTGCATACTAGTCTTGATTTTAAAAATGAAATAATTATATAATGAGAGAGTTAATCGACAGGCTTAGACAAAATAAAATTCATGTTTCTTTAGATAATGAAAATCTGAAATTAAAATTCGATCATCATGAAATTCCAAATTTACTTTTGGAAGAAATCAAGAAAAATAAGGTAGAGATTTTACAATTTTTAAAAGACAATAGCAGATCGTATAATCTTTATACACCTATTGATCCGGCACCAGTATCAGAATCATATCCGTTGTCTGCTTCGCAATACCGATTATGGATATTAAGTCAGTTTCAAGGTGGATCAGTGGCTTATAATATTCCGGCAGCAGTTCGAATAAAAGGAAGAATAGATATTCTAAAATTCGAAAAATCTTTTAAAATATTAATTAATCGTCATGAGATTTTAAGAACTGAGTTCAAAACAAATGAAGATGGAGAAAACCGCCAATATATTGTTGCGGAAGAATCGCTGAATTTTAGAATAACCTGCAAAGATTATAGTTTAGTAGAGGATCAGGAAGCAATGATTGCTGATTATTTAGAAAGAGAAAATAGTATTCCGTTTGATTTGACGAAGGACTTATTATTAAGGGTTTGTCTAATTAAACTGAAGGAAGATGATTATGTTTTATTTCTCTCTCTGCATCATATTATTGTTGACGGCTGGTCGATGGAATTATTAATTTCTGAAATTATAAAAATATATAATGCTCTTATAAAAGAAAAAGAAATTGATTTACCAAATTTAAAAATACAATACAAAGATTATGCAGTCTGGCTAAATTCTTCCTTGCAGCAGGAAAAATACAAAGCTTCAGAGCAATATTGGCTTAATCAGTTTAAAGGAGAATTACCGATATTGGATCTGCCTGGTTTTAAACCTCGTCCGCAGTTACAAACCTACAATGGAGATCGTTTAAGGCATAAATTCTCAAAGCGTTTTTCAGACAAGATAAAATTATTTTCAAAAGAAAATGATGTTACTGTATTTATGATATTGATGACTGGTATAAATAGTCTTTTGTATCGATATACGGGACAAAACGATATTGTTTTAGGAACTCCGATAGCGGGCAGGGAACATCCGGATTTAGAGAATCAGATAGGGTTGTATTTAAATACACTAGCTATTAGAACTCAATTTGAAAAGAATTTAAGTTTTCTGGATTTACTGAATAAAGAAAAGAAAGTTTTATTAGAAGCTTACAAGCATCAAAGTTATCCATTTGATGCATTGGTGGGAAAACTGCATTTAAAAAGAGATGCCAGCCGTTCTGCTTTATTTGATGTTATTATCGATTTTAAGAGTGTGTCAGAAACAGATATTGCTGCTTTACCGCGACTTGAAGGAATAGAAATAAGCGAATATGATTTTAAAAATAAGGTAGCAAAAGTAGATCTTAATTTCACTTTCATAGAATCAAAGGAGTTAGATCTTGTAATTGACTACAATACTGATATTTATGATGCTTATTCAATTGAGAAAATGTTTGCCCATTTTGAAAACTTAGTGATGCAGTTGTTAGACAATCCTGACAGCATAATTGAGACCATCCAATATTTAACAGACAAAGAGAAAAATCAATTACTGATAGATTTTAATAATACAGAAATATATTATCTAAAAGAAAAAACGATAATTGATTTGTTTGAAGAACAGGTTAGTAAAGCACCAGAGAATATCGCTTTGGTATTTGAAGGAAAACAATTAACCTATAGAGAATTTAACATTAAAGTTAATCAATTGGCTGATTGCTTAATAAAAGAATATGGTATAAAAGAGGGCGATACTGTAGGGACTCAGTTAAATAAAAACGAATGGGCGATTATTTCCATATTAGGAATATTAAAAGCAGGCGCTGTATTTGTGCCTATTGAGCCTGAATTGCCTGCTGCCCGTAAATCGTTTGTTGCAGAAGATGCCGGAATAAAATTATTGATAACTGAGGTATCGTATTTATTGGATCTGGGTTTCTATGAAGGAGCTGTTTTTGCTATAGATGTAGAGTTTGAATCTTCAGAATTCAATGCAAATTTTGAGAAATTAGAAATAGATGTCAAA
Organism: [Flexibacter] sp. ATCC 35103; assembly: GCF_001975985.1. GTDB lineage: Bacteria > Bacteroidota > Bacteroidia > Flavobacteriales > Flavobacteriaceae > Flavobacterium. The sequence goes on from NZ_MTQF01000022.1 coordinate 3,904, forward strand.
AATTTGGCCTACGTTATTTATACTTCTGGATCAACAGGTAATCCAAAGGGAGTAATGATAGAACATGAGTCGTTATCCAATTATCTGTATTGGGCCAAATCGGCTTATTTAGAAGGAGGTTTATCAAATACAAATTTTGGTTTGTTTACTTCATTATCTTTTGATTTAACACTAACCAGTTTGTTTTTACCTTTAGTTAGTGGCGGAAGTTTGTATTTGTTTGATGCCGATAAAGAAATATCCAATATTCTTAAGCAATATTTTCAAAGTAAAATTTCCTGTGTTAAACTAACACCTTCTCATATAAGCATTTTAGAAAGTTTAGGTATAAAAGACAGTAACATCGAATTAGTAATAGTTGGAGGAGAAGAACTTCGTAGAAGTCATGTAAATACATTAAGGGAAATAAATCCTAAAATTAAAATTTATAATGAATACGGCCCAACTGAAGCTACTGTTGGTTGTGTTGTTTATGAAGTAAAACCAAATGATGAATCTATTTTAATAGGTACTCCAATTTCAAACACATCCATTTTAATTTTAGATGAATATCAGGGATTACAATCTCAGGGAAAATCTGGTGAAATTTATATTTCCGGATCCGGTTTGGCCAGAGGTTATATAAATAATCCGGAGCTTACATCAGAAAAATTTATTCACAATCCTTTTATGCAAGGCAGAATGTATAAAACAGGCGACCTTGGATATTGGCTTCCTGATGGTAATATTAAGTTCTTAGGCAGAAAAGATCATCAGGTAAAAATTAGAGGACACAGAATTGAGCTTGAAGAAATAGAGAATCAGATTTTAGAATATTCAGAAGATTTAAAACATGTTGTTGTTACGGTAAAAGAATCAAATGCCGACAAAAATCTAGTCGCCTATTTTGTATCAGATTCAGTAATCGACAAGTCAGAATTACGTGCTTTTTTAAATGAAAATTTACCGGATTATATGGTTCCCGGTTTTTATGTAGCGCTAACAGAACTTCCTCTGACATCAAACGGAAAAATAGACCGAAATAGCTTACCGGATGTTGATTCGCAGGATATTATAAAGAATAAGTACATTGCTCCGCGTAATGAAACAGAAGAAGATCTGATTAAAATCTGGGAAGAAGTTTTAGGAATAGAAAAAATAGGAATAAGCGATAACTTCTTTGAATTGGGCGGGCATAGTTTAGTTATGGTTCAGGTCATTAACAGATTATATAAAAAATCCGGTAAAAGTATTTCATTTAGTGATTTCTTTAAAAATCCTACGATTGAGTCTTTAGCAGATCAGTTAAAAGACGACACTTATATTGCAATTGAAAATACTCCGGAGATGGAATCTTATCCGATGTCACCATCGCAGGAAAGATTTTGGATTCTAAGCCAGTTAGAGGGTGGGTCTCTGGCATATAATATACCTGCTGCCGTAAAGTTTGAAGGAAAAATTAATGCAGATAAACTCGAAGAATCCTTTAGGTTATTGATAAAGCGTCATGAAATTTTACGAACCAATTTCAAAACAAACGACGAAGGCGAAAACCGTCAATATATTACTGCTGCAGACCTTTTTGCTTTTGCATTGTCAAGAAAAGATTTTAGTTTAGAGAATAATCCCGAAGAAAGCCTTCAGTCTTATTTAAAAGAAAACAATAATGTTATTTTTAATCTTGAAAAAGATTTGCTTATACGTGCAAGTCTAATAAAACTAGAAGAAGAAACGTATGTTTTTTACCTGTCTATGCACCACATTATTGGTGATGGCTGGTCAATGGAATTATTAATTGCCGAAATAGTAAAAAGCTACAATGCACTTATAGCAGAAAAAGAAATTACATTACCCGTATTAACCCTACAATACAAAGATTATGCGGTATGGTTAAATGCAGTATTACAGCAGGAAAAACAAAAACATTCAGAGCAATATTGGTTTAATCAGTTTTCAGGAGAAATATCGGTATTGAATTTACCAGGTTTTAAAACTCGCCCGTTAGTAAAAACGTATAACGGAGATCGTGTAAGCTATGAATTTTCAACAGAATTAACAGATAAAATAAAAGCCTTTTCACAAGATCAGGATGTTACGATTTTCATGACCTTAATGGCTGCTGTAAATACGTTATTGCACCGTTATACCAACCAGTACGACATTATAGTGGGTACGCCTGTTGCAGGAAGAGAACATCCTGATTTAGAAAATCAATTAGGATTGTATCTTAATACGCTGGCTATTCGTACACAGCTAAAAGAAGAAATGAATTTTTCTGAGCTGCTGGATTTACAAAAAGAAACACTTTTAAGCGCATACGAGCATCAGAATTATCCTTTTGATTCGTTGGTTGGCAAACTAAATCTATCCAGAGATACAAGCCGTTCTGCCTTATTTGATGTCTTGGTTGTTTTACAAAACCAGGGGCAATTGAATAACCTTAATACCGAAGAATTATCTAATATTCAGGTAAGTGGTTATGGTCTTATAAATAAAATTTCAAAATTTGATCTGAGTTTTACTTTTATGGAAAACCAGAGATTAAGTCTTTTAATAGAATATAATACAGATATTTATGATAGCTCTTTAATAGCTCGAATGTTTTTGCATTTAGAAAACATCTTTTTGGCATTGTTATCAAATCCTGAAATTAGTATTTCTAAAATAGATTATCTGTCGGCAGAAGAAAAGCAGCAATTGCTGTTAACCTTTAATAACAATAAAACCGATTATCCAAAAGATAAAACCATAATTGAATTATTTGAAGAGCAGGCATTACATACACCCAATAATATTGCCGTTGTGTTTGAAGATATAAAGCTGACATTTAAAGAACTCAACGAAAAAGCGAATCAATTAGGAAGATATTTAAGGGAGCAGTACCAAATTAAAGCAGATGATTTAGTTGGTATTAAGCTTGACAGAAATGAAAAAACGATTATTGCAATGCTGGGTATTTTAAAATCCGGAGCCGCATATGTGCCAATCGATATTAATTATCCGGAAGAGCGAATAGCTTATATAGAACAGGATAGTAAAAGTAAAGTTGTAATAAATGACGAAGAATTAAAAAGGTTTAATGCGATAAAAGGGCAGTATTCGACAGAGAATCCCGAAAAAATAAACCATGCTAATGATTTGGTTTATGTAATCTATACTTCAGGAACTACAGGAAACCCAAAAGGTGTAATGGTAGAGCATAAAAATGTCATTCGCTTAGTAAGACAAACCAACTTTATAGCGACAGATGAAATTGGCAATATACTGAGTTTATCCAATTTTTCTTTTGATGGATCTGTTTTTGATATTTTTTCAGCACTTTTAAACGGGACAGCTTTAATAATTCCTGTACAGAATTCTTATTTAGACATGTCTTCTTTGGGCAAGTTAATAAAAGATCAAAATGTAAATACGTTTTTTATTACTACGGCATTGTTTAATAATCTGACAGATAGTGATTTGGATTTAAAAAATATCAGATATGTATTGTTTGGAGGTGAACTTGTATCTGTAAATCATACTTTAAAATTTAAAAATAAATACCCGTGGATTCATTTAATTCACGTTTACGGGCCAACAGAAAACACGGTGTTTTCTTCTTATTATGAAGTAAAAAATGTCGAAGTTTCGCAGGATACTATTCCGATAGGAAAAGCAATAGCAAATTCTGATTGTTATATTTTAAGTGCAAATAATGAACTACAGCCTATAGGTTCTGTGGGTGAAATTTGTGTTGGCGGAGATGGTTTGGCAAGAGGATACTTAAATCAGCCAGCGCTAACTGCGACTAAATTTGTACCGCATCCATTTAAAATAGCAGAAAGAATTTATAAATCCGGAGATCTTGGCAGATTATTGCCGGATGGGAATATTGAATTTTTAAACAGAAATGATCATCAGGTTAAGATCAGAGGATTCAGGATAGAACCTGGAGAAATAGAAAGCATAATTTTGCAGTATTCAGAAAGCTTAAAACAGGTTTTTGTTGCCGTAAAACAAGTCAATAAAGAAAAAGTATTGGTTGCATATCTGGTATCTGATGATTTAGATAAATCAAAATTACGCCAGTATCTGCAAGAAAAACTGCCGGAATATATGATTCCGGGTTTTTATATCGTGTTGAAAGAATTGCCATTAACCTCTAATGGAAAAGTCGATACTAAAACATTGCCGGAAATTTCAGGAGAAGATATAGTATTGAAGGAATATATTGCCCCAAGAAACGAGACAGAACAAAAGCTGGCCTTAATATGGCAAAATGTTTTAGGTCTTGAAAAAATTGGTATTTTAGATAATTTCTTTGAATTAGGAGGTCACAGTTTAATGGTGGCTCAGGTAATCAATCAAATCCACAAGCAATTAGGGAAAACAGTATCTTTTAAAGTGTTTTTTGAAAGCCAGACTATAGAAAAAATAAGCAGGCAATTACAAGGCAATGCATATATTGCTATTCCTAAAGCTGCTACAGAAGAATCATATCCTTTATCAGCCGCTCAATATCGCTTATGGATACTCAGCCAATTTGAAGGTGGTTCACTGGCTTATAATATTTCTACCGCTATTCGATTAACAGGATTAATTGAAGCAGATAAATTTGAAGAATCTTTTAAGCTGTTAATCAACCGTCATGAAATTTTAAGAACGAACTTCAAAACAAACGAAGCCGGAGAAATTCGTCAATATGTTGTTCCTGCAGCGTCCGTAGATTTTAAAATAATTCAGGAAGATTTTACTTTAACAACAAATAAGGAAGAGGCAATTAATGCTTATTTGCAAAAAAAGAACAGTATTCCGTTTGATTTAGAAAACGGACCACTAATACGGGCTTCGCTTATTAAACTAAAAGAACAAGAATTTGTTTTTTGCTTATCGATACATCATATCATTGGTGACGGATGGTCGATAGAACTTTTAGTTTCTGAAATTGTAAAAGCTTATAATGCGCTTTTGCAATCTAAAAAAATTGATTTAGCAGATCTAAGTATTCAGTATAAAGATTATGCCGTATGGAATAATGACGAATTACAGCAAAACAAACATGTAATCTCAGAGCAGTACTGGTTAAATAAATTTCAGGGAGAATTACCAATACTGGAGCTTCCAGCTTTTAAGACTCGCCCTGTAGTACAAACCTATAATGGAGAAACTAAATCACATCGTTATTCTAAATCATTTTTAGATAAGTTAAAATCATTTTCAAAAGAGTCTGATGTTACGTTGTTTATGACCTTAATGACTGGTATAAATGCTCTTTTGCATCGCTATACAGGGCACAACGATATTATTTTAGGAACTCCAATAGCAGGCAGAGACCATCCGGATTTAGAAAATCAGCTTGGTTTGTATGTAAACACTTTGGCGATTAGAACCCAATTTAAAGAAAACGGAAGCTTTTTAGATTTACTGGCGCACGAAAAAGAAATTTTACTGGAAGCTTATGAACATCAGAGTTATCCGTTTGACCAATTAGTGGGAAAACTGGATTTAATCAGAGACACAAGCCGTTCAGCATTATTTGATGTAATGGTTGTTTTACAGAACCAAAACCAGCTTAATAATATTAATAGTGGAGAAGAATTAACAAATCTTGAGATAAGCAATTATTTGCTTGAAAATAAAACTTCTCAATTTGATATGAGTTTTACTTTTTCGGAAGATGATGGTTTAAAACTGGCAATTGAATATAACACCGATATATATGAAAATGATTTTATAAAAGAAATATTTTCTCATTTTGAATTTTTACTGACACAATTATTGGAAAACTCTGCGGCGCCTGTTGAAAGTTTCAGCTACCTCTGTACAGAAGAAAAAGAGCAGTT
>NZ_MTQF01000002.1 GCF_001975985.1 [Flexibacter] sp. ATCC 35103
TTTAGTAAACCCGACAGGTTTTAAAAACCTGTCGGGTTTACTTTTTTAATTTTCACAGATCCATATCCACATATCCACATATAAAACCGTACTAAAGTCCAGCCTTACAATATAATTCGTTCCTTCGGAACTATAAAAGAGCCTTTTGGCTCGATCCATATTGTAGGGCCGGACTTTAGTCCGGTTTAAATAATTAAAGTCAAATTTATATTAAACAACAAACCCGACAGGTTTTAAAAACCTGTCGGGTTTTGTATTTAAATCATCATAGTTCAAAAAACTTAGAAACTTTGTTACTTTGAAACTTAGAACCTTAAAAAAGCTATCTCACTTCGATTAACAATCTTGGATCAGAAAAATTATTTACTTCATCCATTGTTAATCCTAATGCATTTGCAACTCCTGTTCCATATGCGGGATCAGCTTTATAGCAATTGCGAATGTGTCGTACCTGAATAAATCTTTGGGCTCCTCCTACTTGTGCAGCAGTATTTTTGAATAATAATTGTTTTTTATCATCAGTCAATAATCGGAATAACAGACCTGGCTGAGTGAAATAATCATTATCATCATCTCTGAAATTATGTGCATATGCATCGCCATGAAGTTTCAAAGGCGGTTCTTTGAATTCAGGTTGTTCCTGCCATTCTCCAAAACTATTTGGTTCATAATGTTTACGTCCGCCATTATTTCCGTCTACACGCATTGCCCCGTCTCTGTGAAATGTATTATAAGGACATCGTGATGAATTTACGGGAATTTGATAGTTGTTTACTCCTAAACGGTATCTGTGTGCATCTCCATAAGAGAATAAACGGGCTTGTAACATTTTATCGGGCGAAAAACTAATTCCCGGAGGTACATGTGCAGGGTTAAAAGCGGCTTGCTCTACTTCGGCAAAATAATTTTCCGGATTTTTATTCAATTCAAATTCTCCAACCGGAATCAAAGGAAAATCACCTTTTAACCAAACCTTAGTCAAATCAAAAGGATGGAAACGATAATTATCAGCTTGCTCTTCGGTCATGATTTGAACAAACATTTTCCATTTTGGAAAGTTTCCTTCTTCAATAGCATCAAATAAATCTCTTTGATGACTTTCTCTGTCTCCACCAACTAATAACGCAGCTTCTTCGTCAGATAAATTTTCAATTCCCTGTTGTGAAACAAAATGAAACTTCACATAATATCTTTCGTTTTGCGCATTCAGGAAACTAAAGGTATGGCTTCCAAATCCGTGCATTTGTCTGTAAGATCTTGGAATTCCACGATCACTCATTACAATGGTAACCTGATGTAATGCTTCAGGCAATAAGGTCCAAAAATCCCAATTATTATCAGCACTTCTTAAATTGGTTCTTGGATCACGTTTTACAGCGTGATTTAAATCCGGAAACTTCATTGGGTCACGAAAAAAGAAAACCGGTGTATTATTTCCTACCAAATCCCAGTTTCCTTCATTTGTATAAAATTTCATGGCAAAACCACGAATATCTCTTTCAGCATCAGCAGCACCTCTTTCTCCTGCTACAGTTGAAAAGCGTACGAACATTTCTGTTTTTTTACCAATTTCAGAAAATAAATCGGCTCTTGTATATTTTGTAATATCATGAGTCACAGTAAAAGTTCCGTAAGCTCCAGATCCTTTGGCGTGCATTCTTCGTTCCGGAATAACCTCGCGATCAAAATGTGCCATTTTTTCCAGAAACCAAAAATCTTGTAATAAAACGGGGCCGCGTGGACCCGCTGTTTGTATATTTTGATTGTCCGGAACGGGAGTTCCTGTTGCAGTTGTTAATTTTTTGTTTAAATCCATAATGCTGATTTTTAATGTTTTATCAAATATACAAACTTATATCTACGATATTCATAAACAAAATTGATTGTTATTATATTTTAATAATAAAAAGCTATTCAATGCTACAGAAACCTCAGAAACCACTATTAATAAATCTTAACTTATGTCCAACAAAGTAATAACAAAACCTTAACAGCAAAACATTCATATATATTAGATCTTTGTAGTGTAATAAACTGGTTATTTATTATTTTGGTTTTGGTTAGTTAAATGATGCCGGCGTCTTCGAGATGCCGGCATTCTTTTTTATATGAAGTTTTTGTTTCAAGTTTTCTTTTGTTTCAGGTTTCAGGTTGCTATACTTTGAGCATAATTTTACCGCAAAGAGCGCAAAGTTTTTTCGCAAAGTTTCGCAAAGATTTTTTAATTTATGTTTGATAATAGTCAAAGTTTACAAAGCTTTGGCATAAGCCATAGTATACCTTTGTGAACTTTTTTTATATAAAATAACTTTAAGTATAGAATATAAGCTTTGTATCCTTTGCGAAAAAACTTTGTGAACTTTGCGGTTAAATCAACCCAATCCAAAAACCTGAAACCTGAAACCTGAAACTTGAAACTAAAATTCTCATTTTGGATACAACTACACGAGATTTAGATACTTTATAAAAGAAATACTCCCGGATCTTTGCTTTATAATTTTCAAACAAAATTTAAAATAGAAATTATGAGCGCTATAAACAAAATTAAATTAGGAAATCAGGGACTTATCGTTCCTAATATTGGATTAGGATGCATGGGAATGACCCAAATTGCAGGAATGGATATTTATGGCAAAGCTGATGAAAAAGAAGCAATCGCAACCATTCACCGTTCGCTTGAATTGGGAGGAAACTTTTTAGACACTGCAGATTTGTATGGTCCTTTACACAACGAAAGATTAATTGCAAAAGCCATAAAAGGCAATCGAAACGACTATACTATTGCAACTAAATTTGGCTATGAAATTGACGATAATGAACAACTTACCTGGCAATTTAACGGTAAAAAAGAATATGTAAAAAAAGCCGTAGAACGTTCCCTGAAAAACTTAGGCACAGATTATATCGATTTATATTACCTGCACAGACTTGATCCTAACACACCAATTGAAGAAACCGTTGCCGCAATGTCTGAATTGGTTAAAGAAGGAAAAGTGGGCTATATAGGTTTATCTGAGGTTTCATCAGATACGATTCGAAAAGCACACAAGATTCATCCTTTATCGGCTGTTCAAACTGAATATTCTTTGTTTGAAAGAAGTGTTGAAGAAGCAGGTATTTTAGATACACTAAACGAATTAGAAATTGGTTTTGTAGCTTATTCTCCGTTAGGAAGAGGTTTTATTTCAGGAGATATTAAAAGCCCTGATGATTTTCCTGAAAATGATTTTAGAAAAGCAATTCCGCGTTTTCAGGGAGCACAATTTCTTAAAAATATTGAATTAGTAAATGAGATCAAGAAATTAGCGGACGAAAAACAAATTACAGCTTCACAATTAGCACTTTCATGGATTGCATCAAAAAATATTTTATCGATTCCGGGAACGAAACGTGTAAAATATGTTGAACAAAATATTGCTGCCGCTCAAATGGTTTTATCTGCTGATGAAATGGATCGTTTAGAAAAAATTATTCCGCTTGGAACCAGTACCGGCGCAAGATACGACGAAGCTAATATGGCTGGTATTGATCAATAAAATCTTTGACTTCGCTCAGCCTGATAATACTAATTCCTGAGCGAAGTCGAAAATTATTGCTAATAACAATTAAAAGAAAAAGTTATCTTTACGACAGCTTTGCTGTTTAGATATTTCTTCAATATTCTATATATTTTATCATGAAAAAAGAAGCCCAAACCCCTTATACAATTCATTCTGTATCTGAACTGCATGCCTTACTAAAAATCCCAAAGCCGGAACATCCTCTGGTAAGTTTTGTAGATTTAAGCAATATAACCTGCCATTTTGATGACAATCTAAAAAGCGTTGTCTACGATTTTTATACCGTTTGTATAAAAAAAGGTTTTACAGGAAAAATGAAATACGGACAAAATTACTATGATTTTGATGAAGGAGTTATGACTTTTATGTCTCCCGGACAAGTCATTTCTACAGAAGTTTCTGTTGATTCAGCTGTTTATGGCGCAATGCTGGTAATACATCCTGATTTTATTCAGAACTATGCTTTAGCCAAAAACATTAAAGATTTTGGTTATTTTTCTTACTCTGTTAATGAAGCGCTCCATCTTTCTGACAAAGAAGAAATTATGATAACGGGGATTATGAAAAATATTGAACAAGAATATCTTTCGTCAATTGATGCTTTTAGCCAGGATGTAATGATTTCGCATATAGAATTGCTGCTTAATTATTGCAACAGGTTTTATAACCGACAGTTTATAACCCGAAAAAGTGCCAACAACACACTTTTAACAAAATTAGAAACAGTGTTATCTGATTATTTTGAAGGTGATAAAGTACAGCAATTCGGACTTCCAACAGTGGCTTATATCTCAGATGAGCTAAATGTTTCTCCTAATTATCTAAGTGACATGCTTCGTTCATTGACAGGACAAAGTACGCAGCATCATATTCATAATAAAATCATCGAAAAAGCAAAAGAATTATTAACGACTACTTCACTAAGTGTTAGCGAAACGGCTTATCAATTGGGTTTTGAATATCCGCAATCCTTTAATAAATTATTTAAAAGCAAAACCAATTGTTCGCCTTTAGAATTTAGAAGTTCCTTTAATTAATCCTTTAATCGTTCCTGCAGTATTTTAAAATAAGGAAAAGCTTTAAGCAATCTACTCCCGTGCCAGGAGAACATTTCGCCATCGACAAAGATTGTTTTGGCGTGATGTGTAAATCGGCCTATTTCAAAAGCATCCTCTTCTTTAAAAGGGTACGGTTCTGATGAAAGAAAAACGATATCAGGATCGCCTTCTAAACGCATCTTTTTTATTTCGACTTCAGGATAACGTCCTTTGTCTTCGTATATATTCGAAAAATGATTTAATTTTAATAATTCATTTATATAAGTATCCTTTCCGGCGACCATAAATGGATTTTTCCAGATAAAATAAGCTGCTTTTTTTACGGGAATATTTGCAATATATTTTTTGAAATCGCTTAAAGCGAAAGCCAACTTGTTATTCCATTTTTGAGATTCGGTCCTGCAATTAAAAAGTTGTCCAAAATCTGAAATCATCTGAAAATTATCTTCTACAGTAACAATATTCGTTACCCAAACCGGACAAATGGCACTTAATTGCTCGACAATTTCCGGCGTGTTTTCTTCTTTATTACAAATTATAATATCCGGCTGCAGCAGTTTGATCTTCTCAAAATGAATTTTCTTGGTTCCGCCAACAATTTTCTTAGTTGACTTAAAATGGTACGGATGCACACAAAATTTAGTAATTCCGATTATTTTATCTTCTAAACCCAGATCATAAAGTAATTCGGTTTGAGAAGGCACCAGCGAAATAATACGTTTAGGAGTCGTTTCAAAAGAATGTGAAGTACCGAGTTGATCGAGGAATTGTTTCATTTTTTTTTTGTTTCAGGTTTATTTGTTTCAGGTTTCAGGTTGTTTGATTGTGTTGATTTTACCGCAAAGAGCGCAAAGTTTTTTCGCAAAGTTTGCAAAGTTTTATATTCTTTGTGAATAAGTATTTTCTATCGAAAAAAGTTCGCAAAGCTATTCTTAAAACTTTGCGAACTTTGATTACTTATAAGATATCAATTAAAAGCTCTTTGCGAACTTTGCGAAAAAACTTTGCATTCTTTGCGGTAAAATTCCTCAGTAAATTATGTTCAAAGTAAAGCAAACTGTAAACTGAGACTGAGACTGTAAACTTTTATTTATTAGCAAGAATCTCTTCCATTTCCTGTTGTACTTTCAAAGCTTCTTCCCTTGCCTTTTCAGCAAAGTCTGTTCCTTTTGAGGCGTAGATAATTGCTCTTGCAGAGTTTACTAATAACCCAACTTTATCATTCATTCCGTATTTGCAAACTTCAGATAAACTGCCGCCCTGAGCGCCAATTCCCGGAACTAATAAAAAACTATCCGGAACGATCTTCCTGATATCGGCAAAATATTCTGCTTTTGTAGCGCCAACAACATACATTAGATTGTGACTGTTTTTCCATGTTTTAGAGGTTTCTAAAACCTGCTTGTATAATTCTTTTCCGTTTGTTGTCAAGGTCTGAAAATCAAATGCACCTTCATTAGACGTTAAAGCCAGCATAATGGTATGTTTGTTTTCGAAAGCCAAAAACGGCTCTACGGAATCTTTCCCCATATAAGGTGCAACGGTTACACTATCAAAATTTAAATCTTCAAAAAAAGCTTTGGCATACATGCTTGAAGTATTGCCTATATCTCCACGTTTTGCATCTGCAATAGTAAAAATTTCAGGAAAATTTTCGTTGATATAATTGATTGTTTTTTGCAAAGACATCCATCCTTTTATCCCGTATGCTTCAAAAAAAGCCGTATTAGGTTTGTATCCCACAGCCAAATCATGTGTTGCATCGATTATGGCTTTATTGAATTCGAAAATAGGATCTTCGGTTTCTAATAAATGAGAAGGCATTTTAGTTAGATCTGGATCTAGCCCAACGCATAAAAAGGATTTTTTAGAAAGGATTTGTTCGTGTAGTTGTTGTGTTGTCATTCTTGATTTTTTAGTTCTTCTAATGCATCAGAAGCGATTGTATTTTAGAAGTACGCAAAAATAAAAAAAGCCATTCAATTACGAATGGCTTTTTAGTTTTATATTCTGTTCAGGCTTATAAATTACCTAAGTAAACAATTTCTGTTCTTCTGTTTTCAGCTCTTCCTGCAGCAGTTTTATTAGTTGCAACCGGTTTTGTAGAACCAAATCCTTGTGATGATAAATTCTCAGGATTAATTCCTTTTGCAATTAAAGCATCCATAACAACTTTTGCTCTCGCTTCAGATAATTTTTGGTTTGCTTTGGCATTTCCTACATTATCTGTATGTCCGTTGATTGCAAATTTAGCATTTGGATAATTTTTCAGGATTTCTTTAATAGCATCTAATCTTCCTGAAGTTACTCCTTTTTTAGCATCGCTTAATGTTGCTTTTCCGGTAACGAAAAAGATAGATTTAGCTTCTACTTTTAGTTTCTCTAAAGTTGCTTTAGTTACTTTAGGACATCCTTTATTTTCTGCCGGACCAGCAATTAGTGGGCAATCATCTACATTATCAGGAACTCCGTCTTTGTCAGCGTCCAGAACCGGACAACCTTTATTTTCTACTAAACCTGCAACAGTTGGGCACGCATCGTCTTTATCAAGAACACCGTCTCCGTCTGTATCTGGCCAAGGACAACCTTTGTTTTCTACCGGACCGGCAATTGCAGGACAAGCATCTACATTATCTAATAGTGTATCTCCGTCAGAATCTTTCCAAGGGCAGCCTTTATTTTCTACAGGACCAGCCACATCCGGACAAGCATCATCTTTATCAAAAACTCCGTCTTTATCGGCATCCGGCCAAGGACAACCTTTGTTTTCTGCAGGACCGGCTACTTTTCTACAAGCATCTTCTTTATCAATAACGCCGTCTTCGTCTGTATCTTTGAATTTCTTTTCGTAAACCGGAATTTTTATTCCAAGATGAAAATCAGCCGCTTTTGATTCTTTCGAAACCAAATTTGTCAGGACAGATCCAGAACCAATAAAGAAAGCCCCAACTCTTAATCCGGAACCTACCTGCATTCCGCTGTATTGCATATACGTCATTGGCACATAAAAACTAAACCATCTTGATTCGTAACGAGGTGTAAGAGTTACACGATCAGCGATTCCGTAACCGTTTACTTTATCTGCAGATACCATATTGATATCTCCGTTAAGATTCAAATAGAATTTTCTGTACATATTCCAATCTACATCAGCGTGAAGTGCCGTAGGCAAATTCGTTTTCATTCCTTTTGTAGAAGATGTTTTTGTATAATGCTCATTAAGGAAATCATAAAAATTATCGGCATCATTAATCATTTCCTGAGTAATAGTCCCGTTTACATTATAAACATCCTGTCTTGAATTTTTATAATTGATTGATCCTATATCAGTAAGCGATAAACCAAAACGTACTTTGTATTTATTTAAATCTCTAAAATTATTATCAGCCGGTTTTGCTTTACTTAAATCATATTTATCATAATCAGGTCTCCATTCGTACACTAATCCAAAATCAAAACCAAATCCTCTTGCGCCTGAATCAAATTCATAATCTTCATTTGCTTCAAAATCCTGGCTTGTTCCTACAGTTATTTGTCCGTTTGAGGTAAGTGTTCCTCTGTCAGGATTTACTGTGTTTTCATTATAAGCAACATGAACATCATTTCCTTTAATATATCCGTTTACACCACCCTGAAGATATTTAGCGGTTAAACCTCCTTTAAGAAAATGTTGGTTTTTTTGATACAAAACGGCTGCATACGAAATTCCGAGTTCTCCCCAGGTGTTCGACGCACCATTTGCATTTCCAGCATTAAAGTTAAAATCGCTTGCTTTGTCCAGACCTTCTTTTACCTGGTCTACAAGGCTTCCGTTTATGTTTTTAAGATTACTTACAGATCTTGCTCTTGTAAAAACAGCAATGGTATGTTTAGGAGCAATATTAAACATAAAAGAGGGTCCCATGATATCAAAATTCACGATACCACTATTCGCGTTTTTTGGTGTCATTTTAGACTGACTGTCAAAATCATATCCATCTTTATAAACATCAAAAAGGCGAACTCCGTATAAATCATTTGCTACTGCACCGCTAATAGAAAACAAATTTATATCGGTTTTAAAACGAGAATCCGCAATAGAAGCCGGATTAAAAAGTACACTTTGGACCCCTGCATAATTATCATGAGTATATCCCATATAAGACTGGGCTTTTGCCAAAAATGTACTTGTAATAAGTAATAAACTGAGTAGAGTTTTTTTCATTAAAATTTGGTTTTAAGATAAATTCGGGGGCAAAACTACACTTTTAGAATCAGAAATATGTTACCATAACATTGAATTCATGTAACATCTTGAATAAATTATGTAAGAAAAATGAAAGCCTACTTTTATATTTTTGATAACAAACAATAAATCAAACAATTATGACTCCACATATAGGAATAACTCCAAAAAATCTAAAAAAAAGCGCTACAATATTGGCTACGATTTTATCTAATGAAATGACTCTTTATGTAAAAACAAGAAAATTTCACTGGAACATTTCCGGAAATAGTTTTATGGAGCTTCATAAATTGTTTGAAGATCAATACCGAATTTTAGAAGCTAATATTGATGAAGTTGCAGAACGCATAAGTCAGCTTGGAGAAAAAACGATTGGAACGATGAAGGAATTTATCGAAAATTCTACTCTTAAAGAATCTCCAAAAGAATATGCTTCGCAAAAACACATGCTGGAAGAGCTTTTAGAAAATCATGAACAAATGGTTACAGAATTCAGAGATTTCATTCCGGCTTTTGAGGAAGACAGCAACGATGTAGGATCTGCTGATTTTGTAACAGGTTTACTGCAACAGCACGAAAAGATGGCTTGGGTTTTACGCCGTTATCAAGTTTAGCAAACAACAAAATGTGAATTATGAAACGGTTTGCGAAATAAATGTAACACAAACCTTAGCGTTAATTCAGAATTTTACAATACTATTAATACTTAAAAAAATATCATGAATACTACAGAGATAAAAGGAAACTGGAATGAGTTAAAAGGTAAATTGAAACAACAATATGCAGATTTAACTGATGACGATTTATTATATGATGAAGGTAAAGAAGACGAAATGTACGGAAAACTTCAACAAAAATTAGGAAAAACAAAAGACGAAGTTCGCAAAATCATTGCTGACTTGTAACACGTTATAAATCAATCAAAAATACCGTCTAGTAAAACATATTAGACGGTATTTTTTTGAGAATTTTATTTAAATTCATTAATGTTCTATATCGCTAACAAGCATTAAACTCTATAACCAAAAATAAATTAATTATCTTTAACCAAATTTCTATAAAATGAAACTATTTATAAAGTTCGACATAAACACCATTTGCTCGCTTTTTTTGAAACAAAACCTGGAACAACAAAATGTAAATTTTACGACTCTGGGCTTTGGTGAAATCGAAATTGCCGATAATCTTGATGCTGATGCGCTCGAAGCTTTAAAAAATAATTTGCTGCCGTGTGGCTTTGAGGTTGTTGAAAACCAAAAAAGTGTTTTAGTACAAAAAATAAAAGATGCTATAATCGAGCTTGTTTTCATGGAAGACAGCAATAATTATAAGAGTTCTGTATTTTTGGCCGAAAAACTAAACCACAGTTACGGTTATTTGTCAAATGTTTTCTCAGAAGTAACATATTCTTCTATTGAAAATTTTATCATTTTACAGAAAATTGAAAGAGCGAAACAATTAATTATTATTAATGAAATGAGTTTGACCGAAATTGCTTTTTTACTAAATTACTCAAGTGTAGCACATTTAAGTACGCAGTTTAAAAATACAACAGGAATTACGCCGTCAGCATTTCAGAGAATAATTAAGAAACGTAGAGAAAATTTAAAATAAAAACCCAAATACCATACTAAAATGCAAAAAAACGCATTATACATTTTATTGGCTGATGATGATGAAGATGATCGTCTTTTTTTTAAGGATGCTTTTGAAGAAATAAAAATTCAGACAAAAGTAGATTTTGTTCATGACGGAATGCAATTAATGGATCACTTAATGGATCCTGAAACTAAATTGCCGGATATTTTGTTCCTGGATTTAAATATGCCTAAAAAAACAGGTAAAGAATGTTTGATCGAAATTAAAAAAACAGAACATCTTAAAAATATTATTATTGCTATCTACTCTACTTCATCATCAGAAGAAGACATTGAAGATACATTTATTCAGGGAGCCAATATTTATATCAAAAAACCAAGCGATTTTAATACGCTTAAAAAAATAATAAATGAAGTCGTAACCGTAAACTGGCACTATCATACCTCAGGTTTAAACCGTGACAACTTCTTGCTTCGACTAAAATAATAATAATGCATACCAATGAAATGGATCCCAAATTTTAATTCTTCAAACTCTTTGAGAGTTATATTTGTAATCGCGGTTTTCATTCTGTTATTTCTTTCTTCTATTGCTTACAAACACAACAAGGATTTAGACGAATCCAGTAAAGTTGTAATGCATACGTATGAAATAAACATTCAATTAGAGCGATTAATGTCGGCGATTAAGGATGCCGAAACCGGACAACGAGGGTATATTATTACCCGTAATGCCCGTTTTCTAACTCCTTATATTTATTCGCGTGATAAGGTAAATACTTCATTTATTACTTTGAAGAAGTTGACTGCCGATAATCCAAGACAGCAAAAAAATCTTCAAAAGTTATTTAAACTAATTATACAGCGTTTTGTTTCTTTTGAAAATTGTCTAAAATACAGCGATCCCAAAACATATGATAAGCGAAAACTCGACAATCATATGTTTGGTGGTCGAATCCTGATGGAAAACATTCGTTTTCAGGTTGATGAAATGAATGACATCGAGAAAAATTATCTGGCAAAAAGACTTAAAATTTATGCCGCAGAAATCTCCTTAAGCCCATTATTTTCTATTTCGTTATTTCTGGTTGCCTTAATTTTTATTTTATTGGCATACAGACAAATTAGCCGTGATTTTGAACGCCTGAAGATTTACAATAAAAAACTGCTGATCTCAAGCGGACTTATGGCTGAATCTGAAAGTATTGGTAAATTCAGTACCTGGCAATGGGATCTGGATTCTGATAAAATAGATTACTCAGACAATCAGTATCGTTTACTGGGTTTTGAACCTAATGCATTTGTTCCTGAAAAAGAAACTTTTCTTGAATTTGTTCATCCTGATGATAAGGCAAAAGTGGCAAAATCTATGGACAGAATTGTTGAGAAAAAACAATTGCCTTTTGTATACTACAAAATCACAAGACCGGATTATGAGATTCGTTATTTTAAATCTACCGGAAAACTACTGACAGATCAACAGGGAAGTAAAATTTTACTGGGTATTAATTTTGATATCACGGATGAACATTTATTAAACATAGAACTTCAGGAACGTAATAGAGAATTAGAAAAAAGTAATAAAGAACTTGCTTCTTTTAATCATGTTGCCAGTCATGATTTGCAGGAACCTCTAAGAAAAATCCAAACTTTTATTTCGAGAGTTTCAGATGCTGACAAAGCAGTTTTATCGGACAGTGCCAAAGATTATATTTCTAAAATCGAAGTTTCGGCTAAAAGAATGCGTGTATTAATAGACGATCTGCTTTTATTCTCGAGAACAAATACCACTAAAAAAGAATTTATAAAATTAAGCTTAAACGAACTGCTTGAAAATGCAGAATCTGAATTAGCAGAAATTATAGAGGAAAAGAAAGCTGTTATTATAGTTTCTAAATTACCTAAGCTAGCTGTTATTCCGTATCAAATCGAACAGCT
Source organism: [Flexibacter] sp. ATCC 35103 (assembly GCF_001975985.1). Classification (GTDB taxonomy): domain Bacteria; phylum Bacteroidota; class Bacteroidia; order Flavobacteriales; family Flavobacteriaceae; genus Flavobacterium. Next base: position 12,380 of record NZ_MTQF01000002.1, read on the forward strand.
TTTTATAAACCTTATTGGTAACTCTTTAAAATATGGCAGGCAAGATAGTATTCCGGAAATTAAGATTGAAAGCGAAAAAGTAAATTCGACTGATTATCCTGATTTATTAGAAACAAATGTCAAGAAATTCAATAAGATCACTTTTACAGATAACGGAATGGGATTTGATCCTCAGTTTAAAGAAACCATATTTGTTTTATTTCAGCGTCTGCATTCAAAAACAGATTATCCGGGAACTGGAATTGGCCTGGCAATTTGCAAAAAAATAGTAGACAACCATAAAGGTCATATTATTGCTGATAGTACTCCTGGAAAAGGTTCTGTTTTTACCGTTTTCCTGCCGGAGTAGATTAGTTTACGGTATTCAGTATTCAGTCGCAGTCGCAGTTTACATTTAAACCGAAACTGAGACTGAATACTGAGACTGAGACTAAATACCGAGACTGAATACCAAGACAAAATCTGTAAGAAAATAAAATCCCTATTATTAAACTATATATAAAAAGAAACCATCAGTTACTGCTGATGGTTTTCTTTTTATGGGCTAAACTCAAAATAATAAATACCTGAAAATAAAGGGAAAAAACCATAAATAAATCGATTATGGGAATTATATAAAGATTCGTTTTTATGCTGTAAAGCAAAATGTTTGTTTCGTTAGCATCTTTGTAATGTAATACTTTAGGAAGTAATAATGAAAGCAGCGCCCCAATTAAAAGCGACAAATTTTAGACTAATTTTTTTATTGATAATCATAGTTTGCATGTCATCATGCAAGAAAAATAATCCGATAGAAAATTCACTAAAAAATGAAACTTTTACAAAAACGGAGAAAGAAGAAATAGAAGCCTTTTTTTTTATTGCGACAGCAAATGTGAGTAAATCGATTATTTCTAAAAGTCAAATTGCACAACAAAAAAGTTCAGATTTTACGATACAGGAGTTGAGTAAAAAAATAGAAAGCAATCAGAATCAATTGTTGCAGGAAGTATCAAAAATGGCCAATAAAAAGCTCATTATTATTACTGAAATAAATGCAACACATAAACGGGATTTATACGATTTGATTGATGCAACGAGCGCAGATTTTAATAAAACATATCTGGAGTCTATAACAGAGTCGTTACAAGAACAAATAGGATTGCTGGAATCGATTTCTAAACAAACAAACGATAAAGCAATATTAAAGTTAGTGCTGCAATATTTACCTGAACAATATCAAATCCTTCGTGAAATGCAAAGGATCAAAAATGAGATTAATTAAATGCCTATATATTATTAACTAAATTATTTTAACTATGAAAATTCAATCAAATTTTTTATGCGCCTTAACACTTTTTTTAACAGCTTCATTTGGAATGCTACACGCTCAGGACACTAATGTAACTACAGAGTTTGGTGTAAAGGGAGGATTCAACATGTCTAACTTATATAACGGAGATGCTGATGACAACAATATATTATACGGTTTTAACGCCGGTCTTTATGCAACATTACCAATTTCGGATTTTGTAGCAATTCAGCCAGAGATTTTGTACACTACAAAAGGTGCAGAATTAAAATATGATAACGCTTTTGCAACAGGAGAAGCAAAATTCAAATTAAATTATATCGAAGTTCCATTATTAGTAAGAGTTAATATCACTAAAAACTTTAATGTTCAAGCCGGTGGTTACGCTTCATACTTAGTAAGTTCTAAAGTAAAAGGAACCGGAGATGTTGAATTTGAAGAGGAAGTAGACACAGACGATTTAAACAAGTTTGATGCCGGTATCGCTGCTGGTGTTGGAGTAGATTTTAACCCAATTAGTGTTGGTTTACGTTACAACTACGGTCTTACAAAAGTTGGTAAAGACAGAACTGATGCATTAGGAAACTCTTTCAATACATTGGGAGATGCAAAAAACAGCAATTTGACTTTATACGTTTCGTATAAGTTAAACTAGAAAAAAAACAATTAATTAACCCTTAATAATAAAAACCATGTCAAATTTATTATATACAATCGCAGTAATATTGGTTATCCTTTGGGCTTTAGGCTTCTTTGTTTACAGCTTAGGAAGTATCATCCATATATTATTAGTAATCGCCATTATCGCAATTCTATTCAGACTTATTAAAGGTCGAGAAGTTTAAAAAATCAACATTTTAACAATAATTATATTAATCACTAAATCAAATATTATGAAAGCAAGTAACACAATTTTAGGAATTTTAGGAGCTGCAGCAGCAGGAGCATTTTTAGGTGTATTATTCGCACCGGACAAAGGGTCAAACACAAGAAAAAAAATCTCAGATAAATCAAAAGATTACGGAGATAAAGCAAAAGCAAAATTAGATGGTATCGTAAGCACTATTACTTCAAACAGTAAAGATATTATCGAAGAAGGAAAAGCAAAATTCAATCAGGCAAAAGAAGACTTCAATTCTATCAAAGACGAAGCAAAAAGTGTAAAAACGAACTACTAAAAAGTGAAATTTTTAAACCATAAATACCCTATATCATGGAATCAAATGCAACAACAAACGAGAACTTAAATCTTTATGAAAAAGCAGAGAACTATACCAAGACAAGTTTAGAATTACTTAAGCTAAAAACGGTATCAGCTGTAGCCGATGTTTTATCGACACTAACATCAAGAATAGCAGTTGGGGCTGTTGTTGCATTTTTTACCTTATTCCTGAATATAGGGATTAGTTTATGGCTTGGTAAAGTACTTGGGGAGTATTATTACGGATTTTTTATCGTAGCACTTTTTTACCTTATCGTTGCAGTTCTAATGCATACAATGCAACATAAGATTATTAAAACACCTATTGGAAACATGATAATTTCCAGTATTTTAAAAGAAACTAAAAAAGATATCAAAACTGATTTAAATAATTAATAACTAAAAAAGACTGTTATGGAAACTCTTTATACTATTGATGGATTAAATCAGACGATTCAACAATTAGAAGCTCGACAGGACGCAGAATGGTGCGCTATAAAAGACGAAATAGATGATATCAAAGAGAATTTAAAACCTCTTAATCTTATTCGAAATACAGTAGAGGAAATTAACGAAACTGTAGGTTTTAAAAGCAATCTGGCACAATCTGCATTAAGTATTGGGATTGGATATCTTGCAAAAAGATTTATTGTTGGTAAAAGTACCAATATGTTCAAAGGCATTGCCGGATCCTTATTACAACTTGTCGTAACTAATTTAGTTTCGAAACCACATCATGAATCTTCAAATGAAGAATCATCACAAAAAGAACCATCAAGAGAGTAATTGTTTAACTCAAATTTATGTATTATGGAAAAGCTAAGCGAAATAGTATTAAAAAATGGTGTATACGTTTACTCGAATCTATATAAATGTTTCGAATTTTCGAGAGTATTTTTAGGTATCTAACTTGCTTTATACGTTTTATAAACAAACGGTTAAAGGGTTAATATCCTTCACTATATATTTTTATAAAGGTTCAAAGGTGCTAAGTTACAAAGGTGCAAAGTTTTCTTTGCCAACCTAAAACAAGATTTAGTATTGAACCAAAAAAAAGCCCCTGTTTCACATTAGTAAAACAGGGGCTTTTTGTATTTACAATATTTCAAATATACGCGAAGTTTCAACCTTGGCAAACGGAATGCACAATACAAATTATGAAAATTTATTGCTACAAGATATTGTGATGATATGCAATGCGATTATATATATTGCGTTCCAGTGGTTAAAACCACTGGCTATGTTTATCTTATGGTCAAAAAAAATCCTGTTTCACAATTAGTGAAACAGGATTTTTTATATTTATATAGATTGGCAAAAACCTTTGTTCCTTTGCCCCTCTGAATCTTTGTCCCTAAAAATTAAAATACCTCCGAAGCTTCTTTCAGTTTCTCCATATTGTTAACCAATTGAAGCTCGGCAACAATTTTCTGAATGTCACCATTCATGATATTTCCTAAATCGTAAAGTGTCAAACCAACTCTGTGATCTGTCACACGACCTTGTGCGTAGTTGTAAGTACGAATCTTAGCCGATCTGTCTCCAGAACTAACCTGAGAAGTACGTTTTGTAGCATCTTCGGCTTCTTTCTTTGCCAATTCTTGTTCGTATAAACGAGAACGTAAAACGTTCAACGCCTTATCTTTATTTTTATGCTGTGATTTCTGATCCTGACATTGCGCCACTAATCCCGTAGGAATGTGCGTTAAACGTACCGCAGATTTCGTCGTATTTACAGATTGTCCTCCAGGTCCTGATGAACAGAAGAAATCAACACGAACATCGTTCATATCAATTTGTACATCAAACTCTTCTGCTTCCGGTAAAACCATTACAGTAGCTGCAGATGTATGCACACGACCTTGCGTTTCTGTCTGAGGAACACGTTGTACACGGTGAACACCAGCTTCAAACTTCAAAGTTCCGTAAACATCCTCGCCAGAAACTTCAAAAATAACCTCTTTGAAACCTCCGGAAGTTCCTTCGTTCATATCTACTACAGAAGTTCTCCAACCCTGATTTTCGCAATACTTGGTATACATTCTAAATAAATCTCCTGCAAAAATACTCGCTTCATCCCCACCCGTTCCGGCACGAATCTCAACCATCACGTTTTTAGCATCTTCAGGATCTTTAGGGATCAACATAAACTTGATTTCTTCCTCAAGTTCCGGCAATCTTTCTTTTGCTTCATCTAGTTGCATTTTGGCCATTTCGGTCATATCTGCATCACTTCCGTCAGCAATAATTTCGTTTGCCTCATCTATATTAGCCATCAAAAGCACATATTCATCGCGCTTTTCAGCCAATGCTTTCAGGTTTTTGTACTCTTGATTCAATTGCACATAACGTTTCTGATCAGAAATAACATCCGGCTGGATAATCAAATCTGAAATCTCGTCAAAACGTTGTTTTACTATTTGAAGTCTATCTAACATTTTCTAATTCCTTTTATTGGAGTGCAAAATTACGAAATTTTTGTTTAAAATTCTATCAATAACCTTTTGAGTTTTTTAAGGGTGATTTTTAGGAGAATTAGGATTGTTATTGGGAGCTGTTTCCTGCTCCCGAAGCATCGGGACGCTATATCTTTTTAGGCAGAATATTTCCGTTTGAATTAAGAAACTTTCATTTGCCTAAAAAGGATGCCGCTTCTATCAGGGCTAGGGATTTTGGGTTTCAAGGAAAACTCATCTTTTAAGCAATAAAAATTACCTTATTAATGATTTAAACCAAAGTCAGATCACTTAATTCATCTGCTAATTTGTGCAGACCTTTAGAAATCTGTAACATCTTGTCGCTGGATAAAGTGGCCAAGCCTTTAGTATATTGTCGAAATAAACTTTGATTCATTCCTGCATAATGCTCTGCAAAAGCCGATTTGTTGATTACACTAAAATAATCAAAAACCTGCTCCAAATCTACTTGATAACTAATATCAAAATTAGCAATTTTAACCTTTTCTCCTTGTTCTTGCAGATATTCTACATGATATTGAAGTACTTCATTAAAATTTGCTTTTATTTCAGATATAGTACTTCCTACTGTAGCTAAGCCATCAATTTCTTTTGCATAAGCTGAAAAACCTGTAGAAGTTTTTTCTATAATAACCGAAATTACCCTTTTTTTTGTATTCATATTCGTTTGAATTTAAATTTAAAAAGCTTTTAGCATTATTTAAGTCCTGCTGCTTTCAAAATACTATTTAAAGTGCCATTTGCCATTTCTTTACTTCCATGTCTCGGGATAGTAAGTTGATTCTTTTTGGTTGCATGCCGATACAAATCATGGTTTGCACCATTTTTATAAAGAAACCAACCATCTTTTTTGAGAAGTTTCAACAACTCATTTACTGAAGCCATCTGCTTTAATTTAAATTACAAATTACACCTGTTGTTATTTGTGATATTTAAATAGTATTAGATTTCTTGTTTTCAGATTGGTACAAATTTATAACATTTTTGTTATATAACAAAAATGTTATAAATTAAGTTTAGACATTTATGGATTTCCGTAAAATCATTGAATTAAAGGGATTTACTTTTAGCAAAAACTATTTTAAATAAAATCAGGTGTTTTTACTTGGTAGTTAATTTGAAATAAAGGCGATGTTTGTTTTAAGAAAATTCAAATCAACTCTTTGGGGACATTCATTCAATTCAAGTCATTATGTTTGAAAATTGTATAATTAGTTTTCAATGGTAATTTCTATATTTGAAGCAATCAAATATTTTGTTTTCATATACACATAAAAATTTCCAAAGCAAAAAAATAGATATAATATAATTTAATAAGTAAATTAATATTGGAACTAAATTTAACTCATATATCACCACTTCCAACATCTGTAATAGAATTTATTGAAAGTTTAGCAAAAAATATAAATGTAAATAGAATAATAGTATTTGGTTCGAGGGCTAATTCAGATTATAATAAATATTCAGATCTGGATTTGGCTATAGATGCTCCATCAATTACAAAAATAGAGTGGCTTCAAATTAAAGAATATGCATATTATGATGTGAGAACCGTGATACAAATCTCGTTAATTCATTATAATATAAACCCTCTTAGACTTCAAAATCAAATATTAACTACAGGAAAAATAATCTATGTCAAGTAAAAGAAAAGTAAAAGATAGCCTTCAAAATTTAAGAAAAGCAACCGATAAATTAGAATCAGCACTGCAAATCCCGGTAGACAGAGAACTTGTGATGGAAGGAACAACCCAACGTTTCGAAGTTACTGTGGAACTTGTTTGGAAAACCTTACAGCGAGCATTGGAATATGAGGGTATTCATCCAAAAACTCCAAGAGAGACACTAAAAAGAGCATTTTCTACAGGTTGGTTAGATGATGAAATAGTATGGCAAGATTTACTTGATAAAAGAAACGTAACATCACACGAGTACTTAGACGAGGAGTTTATTGAAAAGAATTATACTGAAATACAAAAAATTTTCCCATATATAAAAATCTTATTAGAGTTTCTTGAAGAAAAGTACAAATGATAATTGTGATTTTTCTTTAATTTTATATAAAAGAAACATTTATGTAAATTGCATTTATTTGAAACAAAAAAAGCTAGCATCAAAAAACCATTAAATGACACATTTAGAATCTATTGACGAGGGATTAAAAACTAATAAACCCCATCATGAAATTGTGAGGAAGATATATCTAACTTATCCGACACACGTATTAGTGGGAAATGAAGAAAGAAAATTTCAAATATTCAATGAGATAAGCGAATATTTCAATATTCCAATTATGAATATTCAAATTGTTGGATCTTCTAAAACAGGATATAGTTTTCATAAAAAAACAGTATTTGATTCATTAACTTCTGATCTCGATGTAGCTATAATTGATTCTCATTTATTTCAAATATATACTGAATCAGTTTTTAAAATCACTCGAGGTTTTACTGATAGGTCCGGTTTTCCAATTTATGATGGTAAATCAACTTATCAACAATACGTAAACTGTGTTGCAAAAGGTATATTTCGACCAGATCTAATGCCGACAGGAAAAAAACGCTTAAATTGGTCAAAGTTTTTTGGTCAATTATCCAGCAAAAATAAAGATTTGTTTAAATCTATTAATGCGGGAATTTATCTTTCACAAACATTTTTTGAGTATAAACAAACTTCAAATATTAATGAATATATTTTAACAAAACCAATATAATGATAGATTATAGAGTTAGATCAGTTTCTTTGCTTAATTTAGTTAATGATGTAAAAAAAGGAAGATTAATTCCTGATGCATATTTTCAAAGAAATTTAGTATGGAGAGAATTACATAATAAAGATTTTATTAAAACCATTTTATTAGGATATCCATTTCCACAAATATTTATTTCTAAAGGAAAAATTGATGTTGCTTCAATGTCAACAATCTCATGTATCGTAGATGGACAGCAAAGAACTAATGCAATTATTAAGTTTATTGATAATCAATATGAGGTTGATGGGAGGTATTATAATAATTTATCTGAAGAAGAAAAGTCAAACTTCCTTAAATATGAAGTCGCCGTTATTGAATTAGACTTAGAAAACGATGATCCTAAAGTTCAAGAAATATTTCAAAGAATTAACAGAACATCAAATTCATTGTCTATTATTGAAAAAATGGCATCAGAGTATTCGACAGCAGAATATATGTTAGTTGCCAAATTATTAGCTAATGAAATTGAACTAGAATTTGACGCAGCACAAGAAGACTTAAGGGAAGATCCTAATATTCCTAAAGAATTTTTCATTTGGGCTAAAAAGCAGAAAGTAAACAGATTCCAATCTTTAATTACAGAAAAAGGAATTTTCACAACTAGAGACATAGCAAGAAAAGTACATTTAATGCATATTTTAAATATTATGTCAACAGTATTAACAGATTTTTTCAATCGAAATGAAAAAACAACCTCTTTACTAAATGATTACGGCATAGATTTTTACGATAAAAATGATATTGTAGTTTTATTTGAAAAAACTGCGGATACAATTCTGAAACTAAAGTTAAAACAAAAATCTATTTGGTTTAATAAATCAAACTCTTTTTCTCTAATTATTGGCATAGCAAAATTGCAAATTGAAATTGACAATTTAAATTTAGAAAAATTAAAATATAATCTCGAACAATTTGAAATGGATATACCAGGCGATTTCAAATTAGCCTCAACAGAAGGGGTAAATAATAAAAAAGAAAGAGAAATAAGAAACTTTTATGTAACCCAAATACTTGAAAACTCAAAATAAAAAGTGTTCTATTATCATAATTCCTCCCCTGTCTTGTCCTAAAATAGGTTTACACAAAAGTGTAAAAATATGGAAAGATATTCAAGAACATCACCTTCAAAATGGCAGTCTCAATATAGCGAAGAATTTAAACGATTTGTCTGTAATGATTTTTTAACCGGAACTTTGACAAAAAGAGAAATTGAGAATAAATATAATATTGGACATTCAAGATTAACTTACTGGCTCAAAGAAATAGGTTTTGATTATTCTAAACCCAGTATTGTATCTTTACCTAAGATGGAAGACTACACTAAAAAAATAGGAAATAAAGAAGGTGAAGAATCTGTATCTCAGTTAAAAAAAGAACTGCAGGAAGCTCGACTTTTGGCAGAAGCTTATCGCAAAATGATTGAAATTGCTGAGCAGGAATTCAAAATTAAAATTGTAAAAAAATCCAATACCAAGTAATTCAGGAGATGAAACACAATTATCCCAGGATTGGTTTAGGCAAATTTTGTCAATTACTTGGCGTAACCAGACAGGCATATTATCAGCACTTTTGGTATCAGCAGCAGCTTGCTTTTGAAGATGAACTAATTGTTTTTGAGGTATTGAAAATTAGAAAAAAACATCGTCATATGGGAGGAAGAAAGTTATATGAACTTTTACAACCTTTCTTATTAGAGCATCAGATAAAAATGGGCAGAGATAGACTTTTTGATATTTTGTCTGCTAATTTTTTATTAGTCAGGCGTAAGAAAAAGCCAAATATCACTACTGATTCATTGCATAGATTTAAGAAATATCCCAATCTTATCAAAGAATTTGTACCGATTTGCCCTAATCAATTATGGGTAAGTGATATAACATATTGGAGAATAAAGGATAGTTTTATGTACATAAGTTTTGTCACTGATGCTTATTCTAGAAAAATTATTGGTTATCATTTGGCGAATAATTTACAAACCTCAGAAACGATTCAAGCTTTAAAAATGGCAATATCAAATCTTTCAGAAGAATCTAAAGATGAATTACAACTGATACATCATTCAGATAGAGGGACACAATATTGCAGTAATGAATATGTAAGGCTGTTAGAAGTCAATAACATTGGTATTAGCATGACAGAAAATGGAGATCCTTTAGAAAATGCAATAGCAGAACGAGTTAATGGCATTATAAAAGAAGAATATTTAGATGATTATCAAGTTGATAATGCACAAGAGGCTAAAGAATTATTAGACGCGGTTATTAAGTTATATAATAACGAAAGGCCTCATATGAGCATAGGAAACCTTACACCAAACTATGTGCATCAAAACAATATAAAAACTGAAAAATTATGGAAGTATTATTATGTAAAAAGTCATACTATTGTAAACAAATAGCAGGACTAAAATATTTTTGTAAAACTATTTTAGAA
>NZ_MTQF01000003.1:0-49430 GCF_001975985.1 [Flexibacter] sp. ATCC 35103
ACTTTTTTCAGGACGAGACACCACAAAAAAAAGTCCCAAACTCCTTTCGGAATTTGGGACTTTTCAATCTAAAATTAAATCAATTAATGGGTATGTTTAGGATTAAAACCGTCCTCGCTTAATTCAGTTGGTGTATAATCTGCAACCATTTCAGCTTCGTAATCGATTTTTTCTCCTTTAGAGAATTTATGAATAATTTTCTCCATGATACTATATATAACCGGAACCACAATCAAGGTTAGGAATAATGAAGAAATTAATCCTCCGATAATTACCCAAGCCAATCCGTTTTTCCATTCAGCTCCTGCTCCAGATGCTAATGCAATTGGGAACATACCAAATACCATCGCAATTGTAGTCATCAAAATTGGACGTAAACGAGCGTGATTTGCCTGAATTAATGCCGTTCTGATTGATTCTCCTGCTGCACGTCTTTGGTTGGTATAATCCACAAGCATGATCGCATTCTTACACACCAGACCAATCAACATAATAATACCTAAAATTGTAAAGATATTTAATGAGTTGTTTGTTAATGCCAGTGCTAACATCGCTCCAATAAATGAAAGCGGAATCGCGAACAATACTACAAACGGGTGAGCAAAACTATCATATAAACTCACCATTACAAGGTAAACCAAGATAATAGCGGCTAATAAAGCGATTCCCAAAGTACCAAATCCTTCTGATTGGTTTTCCTGGTCTCCACCCCAGATATAGTTTACACCGGCTGGTTTTTTAAGCTTGTCTAATTTAGCTTGCCATTGTGTTACAATTGTTCCTGAAGGAACCCCAACGTTTTGTCCTTTTACGGTTACAGATGCTGACTTGTCTCTACGCTCTAACTGGCTAGGTCCTGAACCTTCTGTAATATCAGCAAATTGAGATAACTTAATTTGTTGTCCTGCTGCATTAATGAATATCAAATTACTTACATCAGTAATACTTTTTCTGTCGAATGCATTGTATCTAATGTTGATATCATATTCGTATTCACCAGCTCTGTATTTACCATCTGTGTTTCCGCTAAAAGCAGTTTGCATCGTTAGACCAACAGTTTGAAGTGTTAATCCTAAAGCGGCCATTTTATCACGGTCTACTTTTACGTTAACCTCAGGGTTTCCGTCTTCAACAGTTAGTTTAATCTCTGTTGTTCCTGGAATTGTACGTAATTCAGCTTCTGCTAATTTAGCAAATGCCATAGCACTTTCTGTCGATGGACCTGTTACAATTAATCCTAATGTAGCATCTTCAGCAGTACCTAAAATACCTACAGGAACTGTTTTTACTTTTGCTCCTACCAGTACTTTTTCAAGCTTACGTTTAATTTTTGCAGCATAAACATTCGCGTCATCCGTACGGTCTTTTTGTTCGATCATTTTTACGTCAATCTCTGCTTTATAAGCTGTAGCTTGCGATGCTCCAAAACCTTCTGAGGTTTGTCCTACCGTTGTAATTTGACTATGAACATATTCCTGAGCTTTTAAGTAAGCTTCGGCTTTTTGTGTCATGAAGTTTGTTTGTTCTAACGAAGCGTCTTTTGGCATTTCGATCTGAACTAAGAATTCCCCACTATCAGATGATGCGAAAAACTCTCCTCCAATAAATCCACCTCCCATTAATCCTATCGTAGATCCAAAGAATAATACCAGAACGACAATAAGCGTTTTAATATAGTGATCTAAACACCAGGTCAATAATTCAGAAACCCAGTTTGTAAAACGTGTTAAATAACTTTCGAAACCAAGGATAACTCTTCCAAAGAAATTTTTTCCTTCAATGTGCTCTAATTTACCGTAACGAGATGATAACCATGGAATGATTGTAAATGAAGCTAAAAGTGATAGTAAAGTCGATATAATTACCGTAACACAAAATTGTGTAATGATATTAGAAACTAAACCAGAACTCATCGCGATAGGCAAGAACACTACCACAATTACTAATGTAATCGAAGTTACAGTTCCTCCAATTTCGGCAGTACCATCGTAAGATGCACGAATTCGGCTTTTACCCATTTCCATGTGCCTGTAAATATTCTCGAGGACCACAATCGCATCATCGACCAGAATACCTACAACAAGAGATAATCCTAATAAACTCATTAAGTTCAAAGTATACCCCATTAAATAAATACCAATAAAGGTAGCAATCAAAGATGCCGGAATAGACACCATTACAATCAGCGAGTTTCTAATACTATGTAAGAAGAACAACATTACAAAAGCTACCAGAACTACTGCAATTAATAAATCGTGAACAACAGAATCTGCTGCTTCAAGAGTAAAAACGGTACTGTCTTTTGCTACTTCTAATTTTAGCTGGTTTACTTTATAATCTTTTTCAAGAATAGCAATTGTTTTTAATAATTGCTCACTTACTGCAACGGCATTCGCATCAGATTGTTTTACGATTTGCAAAACAATAGCACTTTTTTGATCTACACGTGATATTTTCTCTGCAATTTTCTGTGTATCCTGAACATCTGCAATATCACTTAAACGAACCTGAATTCCGTTTTGAGAAGAAACTACCAGATTTCTTAATTCTGCAACACTTTTATATTTACCCGCTAAACGAATTAATATTTTTTGATTACGCGTCTGGATATTTCCGGTTGGGAAATCTAAGTTAGATGTCAAAATATTTTGTTGTACCTGCGGAACAGATAATCCGTATCCCTGCATTTTTAATGCATCAAGATTTACCTGAATTTCACGTTCAGATCCACCAATAATATTTACCTGCGCAACACCTTGTACACGGGATAAAATAGGGGCAATTTTTTTGTCAATTAAGTCATAAAATTCTGCTTCGTCCATTTTTCCGTTAGCACCAAGCGTCATGATTGGTAAATCACTCAGCGAGAACTTGGTCAGTGCCGGTGTTTTTACATCATCCGGTAAATCACTAATGATCGCGTTTATTTTTCGCTGTGCATCATTCAAAGAAAAATCGACTTTTGCGTTTGATGTCAGTGTAATCGAAACAATAGATAAACTTTCGTATGATTTTGAGTCAATTTTCTTAACATTCTCTAAGGATGCAATCGCGTCCTCTATTTTCTTGGTTACAGTATTTTCTACCTCACTAGGAGAAGCTCCCGGATAAACAGTAGAAATTGTAATAACGTTTTGTTCAAATTTCGGGATCAGCTCATAGCCCAGTTGGCTGTAGCTAAACAATCCACCAAGTGTCAGAATTGTAAACAATACAATTACCAACGACGGACGTTTTATGGATATTTCGGCTAATTTCATATTTGTTTTTTTATGCTTTAGGCTTTACGCTATTTGCTTTAGGCTTTTGAGAAATGCTTAAAGCTTATAGCTTACGGCTTATAGCCTCCAATTATTTAATAATTTCTACTGTATTACCGTCTTGTAAGTTAATTTGACCTGTAACAATTACAGTTTCTCCATCAGATAATCCATTAATAATTTCCACCTGATCTCCTAAAATTCTTCCGGCAGTTACTTTTCTTAATTTTGCAATACCTTTTTCAACTACAAAAATCTCGTTGCTGCTCACACTTCCTACGAAAGCATTTCTAGGTACAACCATCAAGTTTTGTTTTTGTTGTTTTGAACCAAAATTTGCAGTTCCGTACATACCTGCTTTCAGGTCATTATTTACGTTGTTTGAAATTTCGATTTCAACAGGAAAATTCAAAGATTCATCTGCTTTTGCAGCAATAAATGTAATTTTTCCAGAGAAAGTTTTATCAGGATAAACACTTGCAGTCACGTTGATTGTATTTCCAACTTTCAAACTCGCTACCTGGTTTTCGTTTACTGTAACTACTAGTTTTAATTTAGAAACGTTTACAATATCAAACAATGCTGTTGCAGGCATTCCTGCTAAGATAGATCCCGGCTCAATATATTTTTTATTGATGAATCCGTTTATTGGAGCTTTTACTTTAGTATCCCCAACATTGATGTTGGCTTGTTTCAGGCTAGATTCAGCATTTGTTAAAGCTAATTTTGCCTGATCTAATTGTTGTTTCGTAACACCGCCTGTTTTAAAAGCATTTTCGTATCTGCTGTAATCAGATTTTGCATTTTGGTAAACAGCTTGCGCTTGTTGCGCGCTTACATTAATAACATCACCTCTTACTGTCAATAAAGTCTGACCTACTCTTACGTAATCACCTTCTTTTGCCAGAACACTAATTACTTTTCCTGATTTTTCAGCAGAAAATGTTAATTGTTGAATTGGCTGAAAATTTCCGTTAGCAACGAAGTCTAACGAAACTTCTTCTGTTTTTACCGGAGCTACTTTTACTGAAACTGCAGCATTTTTCTCTGCTACGATATCTGTTTTTTCTTTATTCTCCTTCTTATTATTATTTAAGACATATCCAATCACACCCAGCGCTGCGATTATGATTACGATTGTTAAAATAGTTTTCTTCATTTTGTTTAGTTATTTAATAAGAGTTTTAAGTTCGCCTTTTGATTTGATTAGTGCTACTTCGGCAATTTTGTAATTCAAGACTGCTCTGGTAAAATTATTTTGAGCTTCAAGCTGTGCATTTTCAGCATCTAACAAATCTGTTAATGATGCTAATCCCTGAAGATAATTGTTTTTTGTGTTGCTTAGGATTTCTGTTGCCAACTGCATATTTTCTTTTTGATTCTGAATAGTTACAAGGTTGTTATCAATATCAGCCATTGCATTTCTATAATCTAAATCAAGTGAAAGTTTGGTGTCTTTCATATCTTCCTGAAGCGATCTGATTTCTATATCAGCTTGTTTTACTTTTGCACGGGTACCAAATCCTGTAAAAATTGGAACGTGTAGATTTAATCCAATTGCAGAGTAATCTGACCAATACACGCCATCTTTAGGTTTTGCAAACCAAGGCATTTGAGGTCCCTGACCAATATAATTGTATCCTGCAGTTAAAGAAAGTGTTGGATAATATCCGGCTTCAACCGCTTTTTTATTGAATACTAAAAGCTCTTCTTGTTTTTTCAAAAGCAGGTATTCTGTTCTGTTTTCTGTATTAGGAGTTTCTGTCAATGCAGCAGGTACAACTTCAAATTCTTCTTTCGGAATTTCTATTACGGTTTCAATAGGCATTCCCATATAAAACTTTAAAGCATTCTCTTGTAATGTAATTTGATTTTTAATTTGCTGACGTTCTGTATCAATATTTGACATTTTAACCACAATACGGTCTAAGTCAATTTTTTTAGCCAAACCATTATCAAATTGTCCTTTTACGATGTCACGAACTTTAGTCGTATTAACATAATTGCTGTCTAATAAAATTAATCTTTCACGTTGTACGTAAACAGAATAATAGTTATTAGCCACTCTTTCTATTACTTGCTCTTCTGTTAATTGCTCGTTTATCTGATAGAATTCACGTGTAGATCTTGCAGCTCTTAATCCGGTAAAAACAGATTGATCAAATATCGTCTGTGTTAGCGAAAGTCCTGCTCCCGAAGTCCATTTTTGACCAAATGCTGCCTGAATAGTAGTTCCCGGCGCACCAAATCCTGCTCCGTCAATAACCGTCGTTTGTATTACAGGATTATAAGTTAAACTTCCGTTTGCAGAAATTTGAGGCAACGCTCTGGAACGCACTTCCTGAATTTTGTACTCACTATTTTCAACCTGCAGCTTTGCTTTTTTTGCATCAGCCTTGTTTTCAAGTGCATATATAAGAGCATCTTTCAGGGTTAGTGTTTTGACTTGTGCGTTGGCAGACAAGCCAATTGAACACAAAAATATAAGAATTATTCGTTTCATAGATTGATGATTAAATGATAATTTTTTTAAGTTGTTTTTCTAATTCCAGTATTCCTTTTTCTGTTGCCATTGCTCTGGTATGATATTCCAGTGCTTCTAATTCTATTCTTTGTGCTTCACTTTCTGAATCCGTAGTAGCATTAATATGAAAAATCAGCGTGTAATAAAACTTTACATATAAGTCTATATTCAAATCCGGTCTGTATAAACCTTCACTGATTCCTTTTAAAATATTATCTCTAAAATAATGGTTGCACTGATCTATTTCGTGGGTCATTACATTTTGATAAATTTCAGGATAATGTTTTTTTAACTGATAAAGAGGAGAAGTATCGGTTGCATTTTTAAACATATCACGAAACATTTCTCTAATTTCAAAATTCTCATGAATTGCATTATAACCTCTCGCTACTATAGTATCGATAACTTCATGTACTTGCTTGTGAACCGTTGAGGTACTTTCTTCGATTAAAACTTCTTTATTACAGAAATATTTATAGATCGTTTTTTTAGAAATACACATTTCTCCTGCAATATCATCCATGGTAACACTTTTAAAACCTAGTTTTAAAAATAATTCACTTGCTTTTGATATGATTTTCTCTTTCATTTTAATTTTCAAATTGCATCACAAATATACTTAGGAAACTAAAATCAAAAAAATAGTTTCCACTATATTTGTAATAATTTTACATTAATTTATTCTTCATGTAAGATTTATATACTGAATTCTAAATTTGCAATCAGCTTAATATCTTTACCTAAAGCCAGACCTCCGTTATGATTGAAGGAATTATAATCTAATCCAAAATCCTGACGTTTAATATCTCCTTTAATTTCAAAAGCAACTTTTCTTTCACCATTATAATTGTTAACACCAATAAACTCAGCATCAAGTTCTACTACTCTGGTTACATCTTTTATCGTTAAATCACCTTTAAAAAAATTGATGTTGTTGTTTACTTTTTGAAAAGAAGTCGATTTAAAACTAATAATCGGATGTTCGTTTACATCGAAAAAATCCTGAAGTTGTAAATAGGTATCGATTTGTTGAAAACTATCTTTTTTATTGTTGATGTCTAAAGAAAACTCAACCGAAGCATCTTCAATTTCATTGTCTTCGATGTTCACATAACCATCAAATTTATTGGTAGTTCCTCCCATATAGGCAATTATCGAATGTCTCATTTTAATTAAAACATCTGATTGGCTAGAATCTAAGGTCCATGTTGTTTTCATAAATATTTGATTTTATTGAGTTTATAAATTACTCAAACTCTTCACGGAAACTTTTCCAGTGTTCAGAGTTTCCAATTAACGGTGCAAATATAAACAGGAAACTCTAAACACCAAAAAAGTTTCCAAGTTTTTTTTAAATATTTTTAACTCCTTAAGAATTAACAGATTCAAGCGCTATTGTAAACGGAAACTATCATTTAAAATTTAAGAAAGGAATAATTCATTATGAATCGTATCTTTGAGGCTCGTAATTCAGATTATATTTTATGCACGATATTAGCCAATACCAGGATTTTTTTATCAATTATTTAGAAAAACAAAGCATCAGTAAAGAGCCTAAAAACCTTTACGAACCTATTGAATATATTTTAGGTCTTGGTGGAAAACGCATGCGTCCGATACTAACTTTAATGGCTTCAGAAGTTTTTGATGCCAATTACAAAGCAGCTCTTCCGGCTGCAATGGCGGTTGAAGTTTTTCATAATTTTTCACTGGTTCACGATGATATCATGGATGATGCGCCTTTGAGAAGAGGCAAGGAAACTGTGCATGAAAAATGGGATCTTAATACCGGAATTCTTTCCGGAGACGCAATGCTTATTCTGGCTTATCAGTATTTTGAACAATACGAACCAGCTGTTTTTAGAGATTTAGCAAAACTATTCAGCAAAACAGCTCTTGAAGTTTGCGAAGGACAACAATGGGATGTTGATTTCGAAAAAAGAAACGACGTTACGATTCCTGAATACCTAAAAATGATCGAATATAAAACAGCCGTTTTAGTTGCTGCAGCCATGAAAATGGGCGCAATTGTAGCCAAAACTTCTGAGAAAGATGGTGATTTAATTTATGATTTCGGATTGAATTTAGGATTGGCTTTCCAGCTTCAGGATGATTATCTGGATGCATTTGGAGATCCTGAAACCTTTGGGAAACAAGTTGGAGGTGATATTATCGTCAATAAAAAAACCTATTTATACCTCAAAGCGCGCGAGTTTTCATCAACTGAAAAAGCTCTGGAATTAGAAAAATTATTCAGTTTACAATTAGAAGACAATACCGATAAAATAACTACTGCAAAAGCAATTTTCAATGAATCCGGAGCTTCAAAAGCGACCCAGGATGCCATAGAAATGTATACTTTTAAAGCTTTTGAAACTTTAGAAAAAATGGATATTAACGCCGAAAAGAAAGATATTCTTAGAACTTTTGGCGAGAATTTAATGGGAAGAAAAGTATAGTTTTTTAGTCTCAGTTTTCAGTAAAATTCAGAATCAAATATAATTATGATGATTCATGGAGAATTGTCTAATTCGTGGCAAAAAATTTCATTTTATTACACATAGTAAACCCGACAGGTTTTAAAAACCTGTCGGGTTTGTCGTTTTAATTTGTGGCTATTTTATTTTTTAAAACAAATCATCAGGATCTACTAAATCTGATAGTTTTTGTTTTAAATCGTCTTCTAAAATCGTTAATCCGTATTGATAAGAAGCATTCATCCAGCCAAAACCTTCTTCTGTGATATAATCAAATTCAGTTCCTACGTTTCCGTATTCTGCGAAAATTTTGTGTGAGCTTATCGACAAATCAAATTTCTCCGGAATTGTTCCGTTATAATCAACCGCATTTCTGGTAATTAACCAAAGCCATCGATAAACCATTTCCTGCGCTTCTTCGTTGAAATTATAGTTCAATAAACCTTCCCATAAAAGCATTTGATGCGGCGCCCATCCAAACGGATAATCCCATTGTCTTATTGGCGCATTTTCGTCAACATCAGCGATCGATTCTTTGGTACAGCCTGCAATTCCGCCTTTCATTTTAAATCTTGGAAGTGTCTTTTTAACCAAAATTTCGGCTTGTTCCTGCGTGCTTATTTTCGCCCAAAGCGGATAAAATGTTGGCGCTGCTTCAAAGAAATGCTGCTTTTCGTTTACAAAATCATAATCCAGATAACATCCTAATTCCGAATTCCAACACATTTTATTGATTTTTTCTTTCCTCGAATTGGCTTTTGAAATCCAATATTCACTTGAAAAGGATTTGTCTTCAAAATATTGAAATTCATTTTTGAAGTACTTTTTAATCAAAAAAGCAATGTCTGTTTCATATTTATAAAGCAAACTATTGATCGCAACCGTATTTAAATTGGCACAAACTCCAACCAATCTATTTGTTGTATCGTGTCCGCTTTCGCGCATACTTCGATCGTGAATAAAATACTTATCAAGTTCAGCATCTACAACTTCTCTTTCAAGATATTTCTTTTCAAATTCTCTTGTAGACAAATTATATTTCGGTGCGTATTGTTCTAGAATATCATCAAAATGTCCTTCTTCAACTTCAAACGGAAGTCCGATTCCTTCTGCTTTATATCGATTTAATCCATTTGCTGTAAGACGTTTTCCTTCTTCCATCCAAACGGTTTGATATTCTTTTATAGCCGTTTTCAGATGTCTTTCTATCCAGAAAATATCCGGATTCGACTTTTCTAAAACATCAATAATCAATGATGTATACAACGGCGGTTGCGTACGGGTTAAATAATAACTTCGGTTGGCATTTAGGATTTTTCCGTAATGATCGATTTGATATTTAAAATTCTCGGCAATGCCTAAAGCAAGATCAATTTTATCGTCGATCAAAAGTCCTTTGGCAATAAAATAACTATCCCAACCGTACATTTCATTAAATCTTCCGCCAGGAACCACAAAAGGAACTCCTGAAATTTCATTGTTTTTTATTTGAAGTGCCAAGGCTAAAATCCCTGGTTTTTTATTGAGCGACAAAACATATTCCGGCGAAATATTTTTGGGCATTTGCACGACTTTCAAATTTGGAATTGTAGCTTCTAATTTCTTGAAATAATCAAAAACAATTTCATCCCCAAAAGGCACATATAAATACGCAATTTCATTTTCGATCTTATTGTCTTCCAGAATTTTCCTTACACCATTAGCATCAATTGTTCTTGTAAGTCCTTTCCAGTAAAGGTTTTTTATTTTTCCGGAAATTCTTTTTACCGGATCTTCGGTGATTTCATCCAGATTAATTTCGGCAAATTCGGTATTGTTTTTTTTAGCCAAAGCTAATTCCTGCAATAAATTCGAAAGTTGATATGTTCCTTCAATTACTGCTGAATTTCCGTTTTCATCATCCAATAAAAACTTTTTAGGACCATTATCATCAATCGTTATTTTTTTATCGCCATCAGTATCTTCCTGAGCCAATAATTTTTGGATGGTTTGGGTTATATGTAGTTTAAATTTCATCTTTTGCAGTTATTTTTTTGAGAATAAAAAAGGATATTAATAATAAAGACATTGGAATTAAAGTAAAATAAAATGCGTTTTCCGGTCCTTCATTTTTAAACAACCAGCCCGTTATTCTGGAACCTAATGTTCCGCCAAGAGCAGAAAATATTACAATTAATCCGGTCATTGAACTTTGCAAATTCTTAGGTAAAGCACTTAATACAATCGAATTTAGCAAAGGATAAATTGGCGCAATAAACAATCCGATTAACGGAAACGCGAACCCTATTAGAGGTATATCCGAAAGTGTATTGATGTTTTTTACCTCTAATCCAACTGTTTTTGGAAGTACAAAAATCACGATCAGCATTGCCGAAAAAATGCACACACTTAAAACCCAAATCCAGTTTACTTTTTTAGTTACAATACCTGCAATCATTCGCCCAATTGCTAGTGAAATAGCCAAAATACTCGCCATCATTATGCTGATATTCTCTGGTAAATGGAGCACTTTTGTATTGAATGTTGGCAACCACGAAAGGATTCCCTGTTCGATCATAACAAACAAAAAGACGCTGATAACAAAAATAACGGTAAGTAATTTTGCCATTAATTTGAACATTTGCAAAAAGTCGTCTTTTAGATTTGCTCCTGCCGAAACTTCCGGTTCTTTGAATTTTACAAAAAATAAAAACAGAAATGACAAGAACGATAATGCAGCCAAAAACCAATATACATTTAGCCATGAATTAGGATCGTTTTCATTATTAAAAGCTGGAAATAAAAAATAAGCCAACGCAATTCCAACCATAAAAAAACCTTCAATACTACTCATCAAAGCATTGTGTTCTTTTTTGGTTTCGGTCACAGTACCAATCAAGGAATAAACCGAAACTTTGATCAACGCAAATGAAACTCCAACGGTTGCAAAAAGAATCTTAGCATTGTCAAATGAGTTTCCAAAATACATAGAAATACAAGCCAGAGTAACCAAACCTAATCCTATCAACATCGATTTTCTATAGCCTATTCTTGGTAAAAAAGAGGCTATAAAAAAGGATACAATAGCAATTGGCATGTCTTTGAAAGCTTCTAAAATACTTGCCTGAACTTCATCTACTCCGTAATTTCTTTGCGATTTTAAAATCACAATTCCCACACTATTTAATAAAATAGCGAAGACAAAATAATTAAGATAAAGAGAGATTTTAATTCCTATGTTTTTCATTTTTTTCGGATGTGATTTGTTGCCGATGTTTTACTTTTACGGTGCGGTTACGGTGCGGAGACGCACTGCTGTGCGCCTCTACATTGCCGTATGTTTTGCAAAACGCATTATAATGCGTCATCAATATAAATTTAGAAATTAATCGCTACCGAAAATCTAAACGCGCGTCCTAAAATAGGTCTTGCCATAAACACATCGCTTGCCGCGGAAGTTGTTTGTCTTGGATCTCCTTCTGTTAAACCAATTTCGTTGAATAAGTTCGAAGCATCTACTGCAAAACGAAGATTATTATAGGTATAATTTAAACCTGCCCCAACTTCTTTATAAGCCGGTAAAACCTGTTTATTATCCTGATTCGTGAATTTTTTATCAAAATAAGAGAATTGAACATAAGCTGTAAGATCTTTTGTAATATCAACTTCTGGTCTTAAATTGCAGAAAAATTTAGGGATTCTTCGTGCTGTATTTCCGTTAAAATCAAAAGTCGAACCGTCAGCATTTGTTCCTGTAAAATTATCGTATTCCGGTTTTTGAACGGTGAAAGTGAAATTCAGTTTTGCAATACTATATCTCACATTGGTTTCTACTTCAAGACCAATATTGTTTACATCAGCAAATTTGTTTTCTGAAGACCCGTCAGATAAAATGTCTGTAAAAGCAACATTTTTTAAACCCATGTGAAATAAATTGGCATTCACATTAAAGAATGAATTAGAATATTTATAACCTAACTCAAACTGATTTACTTCGGTATTTTCAAGCTTGCTTAAATCTGCTGCATTATCATAAAAAGATTCCTCAATTGGAGATCTAAAACCGTGGCTGTAACGAACATAAGAAGCCATATTATCATTGAATTTATAATTTCCAGCTGCAGTATAAGACCATTCGCTTACATCATATCTCCAATAGGTATAAGGATTTCCTTTTACTGTTGTCACCGCATCATCAGCCGTATTATTATCTAAAATACCTAAGTTTTCTGCAAAAAATCTCGCATTATCTCTGTAACCTGAATATTTGTCTTTGTTATATCTTAAACCTGCGTTGAAGGTCAAATTATCTGTAGCTTTAATCTCAGCATCAGCATAAATATCATTCAATAGCCCTTTGGTTTGAGCATCTCTTTCTAACCACGTGATTCTTTCTACACCATTCCAGGTATGATCAACTCCAGTTGTATTGTCTTTTACGTTTAATAATCTTGGATTGTCTGAAACACCTACTAAATACGAATTCCAGTTCCAGTATTGGTTCGATTTCCAGTTAGAATAATAGTAACCGGCAGTTAATTTTACAGGATCTAAATCAAAATTGAAAGAGAAATTATTGGCAAAATTGTTCATCTTTTTTTCGATATGCCAAAGATCAGCTCTCATAATCAAAGCGTTTGGATCAAGCGTTGCTCCATTATCAACATAAGAATAAGTCAAATTGCTTGCCGTTGTATTTTGAACATCTGTTGCATAAGCGCTTTGTGTCCAAGGTCCACCATTTGGAAAAATTGCATTGTAATTTAAATCGATATTCGTTTGTTTAAATGCATTTTTGAAAGTTACTTTCTCAGATATTTTCTTTTTAAATTCGGCTCCAATTGAGTTGATAACCGGATGAGAACCATCTTCTAAATCTGCACTAAAAGTTCCTCCGCCATATTGAGGCACATTTAAGTGACTGAAATTTACTGAAGTCAACGTTCCGTAATTTGGATTAAATCCTGGAATACCTTCTACTTTCCCATTGTTACTTTTTAATGGAATTGGCAGATAGAATGTATTTCTGTCGTCAAGATGTTTGAAGTTGATTCTTAAATAATCTTCTTCATCAATTTTATAAGTAATATTTCCTTTAATTTGTCCGCCTTTATTGGCTGTAAAACCAGTGTTTCTTACGCCATTATCCGCTCTGTAAAAACCTCCAACATTAAAAAATAATTTATCCTGAATTAAAGCACCTGATAAATTAAGATCAGTTCTGAACATTCCGTAATCTGACGTCGTGAATTTTGCTCTTCCCATAAATTCATTCTGACCTGTTTTCGAAATGAAATTGATGATTCCACCCGGAGCATTATTGGCAAAAATTGATGCTGAACCTCCACGAACAGCTTCCATTTTGCTTACCGTTTCGTCTAACCTGTAAAACGTATCGGCGTTAGCAAATTGCAAAGCTCCATCTTCAAAAACCGGCAATCCATCTTCCTGAATTTGCACATATTCATAAGCTCCAGCTGAAGGAATTCCTCTTGCAAAAAGGTTATTCCCAATTTCTCCTCCAGATGCTTCAACGACAAATCCCGGAATCGTTTGAAGCAAAGCCGCTGTACTTGATGGCGCTCTGTCTTCGATTGCTTTTGCGCCCATTGTAGTAATTGCAACGCTGGATTCCAATTTAGATCTTGGCGCTGATGATCCCGTAACCACAACTTCTTTTAAACTTTGTGATTCTCCTTCAAGAAGTAAATTTACTTCCAGAGATTCTCCTTCTTTTATTGCAATTTGCTTTTCGAAAGTTTTGTAACCCACATTTGTTGCAATAATAGTATATGTTCCTGCTTCAATATTAGAGAATGAGTATCCTCCGTTTTCATCTGTAACTGTACTTTTGCCAGTTTCCTTAATAGATACGTTTGCTCCCGGAACGGTTACACCACTATCATCAAGTACTTTTCCTGAAATCGTATTTTGATTTTGCGCAAACCCATTATTTGGCAAAGAAAATAGGCAAAACATTAAAAGTAATGTGCCTAAATATTGATCTAGCTTTTTCATTTTTTTGTTTGGTTAGTTAGTAATTATGGTTATCACTGTCAAACTTAACAACAAATTATAAGGAATATAAGAATTTAAAATCGAAAACGTTTTCGAAAACTCCTAAAACGTTTTCGGAAGTTAATTTTTTATCGATGCAGTTTATTTTTAGTACTTTTATTTCATGAATGACACAAAATTAATAGATATAGCCTCGGCATTAGGAATTTCGGTTACAACGGTTTCAAAAGCGTTAAAAGGATATACTGATATTAGTAAGTCTACGCGTGCCAGAGTTCTTGAAATGGCAGAAACAATGAATTACATCCCTAATTCTGTTGCAGTTAACCTTAGAACTAATGAAACCAAAACAATCGGGGTTATTATTCCTGCCACGGTACATCACTTTTTTTCGAGCGTATTAAATGGTATTCTTGAAGAAGCCGAAAAAAGAGGTTACCTGGTCATCATTCTACAGTCTAACGAAAAATATGAATTAGAGAAAAAGCAGCTCGCTTTATTAATTCAAAAACGTGTTGACGGAGTTTTAATGTCACTCTCGAATGAAACTGATGATTTCACTCATATTAATGAAGCCATCAGAAAAAATACTCCCGTTGTATTGTTTGATAAAATTGCTAAAAGAGTCGATTGTTCCAAAGTGGTCATTAATGATGCAAAAGCAGCTTTTGATGCCGTTTCATACCTTATTAATAAAGGATATAAAAAAATTGCCCATTTTAGAGGTTCATATGTTCCGCAAAATTCTATTGATCGCTTTTTAGGATATAAAAGAGCGCTCGAAGCAAACGGAATTGAGTACGATTCGAAATTGGTTTATGTTTGTGATAACAATACTGATTTTGAAGACGGTTACGAAAATGCCCAAAAAATCATGACCGAAAATCCGGATATCGATGCCATTTTTGCCATTACTGATTTGGTCGCCATTGGTATTATAAAATATTTTAATGAAGCCGGAATAAAAACACCGGAACAAGTGGCCGTTTTTGGCTTTAGCAATTGGTTTATGAGTACCGTTATTTCGCCTAAATTAACAACAATAGATCAGCCCGGATTCGAAATGGGACATCAGGCCGTCTCGCTTTTAATTGATGAAATTGTAGATATAAAAGAACATCGACCGGTAACACATCAAATTATTGAACTTCCTACAAGAATCATTGAAAGAGAATCAACAGTTAAATGATTTTTTAGTTTTAACTTTGCGTCAATCTTAAAAAGCATCAATGTTTCCGATTCCTGAAAATACCGATATTTTATTGGCTGATGCCGAAAGTGGAAATCTATATTTAAGTCTGATTGAGCAAATCAATAAAGACTTTAATCTCGCCAATGAAGGAATTGATTTTCCGTTGAGTATTTCTCCAGAAGAATTAAAAATCCAGCTTCACGAAAAGATCTACAGAATGATTCAGTATAAATTTGCTGAATATCTTAATCTGCTTTATATAATTGATGTTTCTGAAATTGAAATCAAAAAACTAGACGGATCAGATTTAGTAATTCTTGCTGAACAGGTTTCTTTTTTAGTTTTGAAAAGAGAATGGCAGAAAGTGTGGTTTAGGAATTATTATAAGTAAAAGGTGCTGAGATTCTAAGATACTGAGATTCTAAGTTTTGCTATTTGGACGGACAATATTTTTCAATCTGTCTAATTCATTCCAAAGCCCAAATCCGCTAGTATCCAGTTTACTTCCTGTAATCTGGAAACGACCACATTTAAAACAAATCTTTGCTATCCCAACTGTTTTTTCTTTCTTCTTAAAAATAAAAACATCTCGATATTCAGCTATACAAGCATATCCATCGGTTTGTAAAGAATCTTTTTCGCTAAATATATTTTCAATTTCTTTTTCTTGTTTAGAAGATAACTTTGATTTTTTATAGCTGTATTTCAACAAAAGATTTTCAAAATTTTTATTTAGAATAGTCTCTGGATAATATCCATAAAAAAAACTCGAAAACTCTTTTTTCTTGTACAATATTATCAGTGCTAGAATGCTCAAACTCCCTTTTAGACGAATCAAGATAATAATGATCTATTTTATCTGAATCAAAAAAAGGTTTTAATTCTTTTTTTACAACTTTTGTGTCTGCAACTTCTGATTTCTTCGAATTATTACAACTCGAAATTATAACAACAATAAGTATAAAAATATATTTCTTCAAATTTCAATATTTAAAAATCTTAGTGACTTAGTATCTTAGAACCTTAGCAACTTAGACTAAAAATATACCCTCACAAAAGGCATAAATCCTGATCCGTAAAGACTTCTGTCAGGATCATATAAAACATCGTAACGCGCACCAATTGTAACATTTCCGGCTCTGTAACCGGCACCAAGATATAAAGCAGTATTCCAATAATTATCTGAATAACTTGGTCTGTATGGAGTCGAATTATAATCTGTATTTACTCGTACCTGCTCTAATTCTGCTGAGAGTTGAATTTCCGGAATCGGGTTTACAAGTCCTACTACACTTCCGCCATAAACAAAGGAATTGTAATAACTTTTAGATGATAAATAACCAAATTGCAACCCAACACCTACTGCTACAATTTCGTTTATATTATAGATAGCGCTTGGCATTACGGAGATATCTGTGTATCCGGAACCTATTTCTAAACCAAGACCTCCACCAAATTGTACTTTGTCCCAAAAATGATTGCTGTTATCAATTACATAGTTTTGCTGTGCAATTGCTGAACTGGAAAATAAGACTGTCAAAATCACAAAAAAAAGTTTGCAATCGATTGAAAATTGAATTTTATGCATAGTTGAGTCTATTTTTAACAAATTTTTACGTAAAAGTACGTAAAAAAAAGGTTTAAATAAAGTCGATTGTTGTACTTTTGCCATTCTATTTAACAAAAAGTATATTCACTAATATTATGGATAGGTTTTCATTTTTAAATGCAGCGCATACAGAGTTTTTCGCACAATTATATGATCAGTATTTAGTAAATCCAGATAGCGTTGAGCCAAGCTGGAGAAGTTTTTTTCAAGGTTTCGACTTTGGACAAACGACTTATAATGACGAAAATCCAGTTCAACAGATTGTTGAATATGTGACTAGCGACAACACAGATTACAGTAAAGTTTCAGAAAAACTGCAAAAAGAATTTAACGTTCTAAAATTAATTGATGGATACCGTACTCGCGGACATTTGTTTACAAAAACAAATCCTGTTCGCGACCGTAGAACATCTTCTCCAACTTTAGACATTGAAAATTTTGGATTAACAACTGCTGATCTTTCAACAGTTTTTGATGCTGCTCAGACTATTGGAGTGGGACCATCTACATTACAAGACATTGTAACACGTCTACAATCTATTTACTGCCAACATATTGGTATTGAATATATGTATATCAGAAACCCTGGCGTTGTAAAATGGATTCAGGATAAATTAGCTGTAAATGTAAATCAGCCTAATTTCAATTCTGAAGAAAAGAAAACTATCTTAAATAAATTAAATCAGGCGGTTTCTTTCGAGAACTTTTTGCATACGAAATACGTAGGTCAAAAACGTTTTTCATTAGAAGGTGGTGAATCAATTATTCCTGCTTTAGACGCTTTGATCGAACAAGCTGCTGAAAAAGGTGTTGAACAATTCGTAATGGGAATGGCTCACCGTGGTCGTTTGAACGTTTTGGCAAACATCTTTGGCAAATCTACTCAGGATATCTTTGGTGAGTTTGACGGTAAAGATTACGATCAGGAATATTTTGACGGTGACGTAAAATACCACTTAGGTCTTACGGCTGACAAAAAAACAAGAACAGGAAAAAATATCAATATCAATTTAGCACCAAACCCTTCTCACTTAGAAACGGTTGGAGCTGTAATTGAAGGAATTACAAGAGCGAAGCAAGATAAATATTATGCTAATGATTTTTCTAAAGTATTACCTATCGCCGTTCACGGAGATGCTGCAATTGCAGGTCAGGGTATCTTGTACGAAATCATTCAGATGGCTCAGCTTGACGGTTACAAAACCGGAGGAACAATTCATATCGTAATCAACAATCAGGTTGGTTTTACAACTAACTATTTAGATGCACGTTCGTCTACTTATTGTACAGATGTTGCTAAAGTTACACTTTCGCCAGTATTACACGTAAATGCTGATGATGCTGAAGCTGTTGTACATGCCGTGTCTTTTGCATTAGATTACAGAATGCAATTTGGTCGTGACGTATTTATCGATTTATTAGGATATAGAAAATACGGTCATAACGAAGGTGATGAACCTCGTTTTACACAACCGGTTTTATATAAAATCATTGCAAAACATAAAAATCCAAGAGATATTTATGCAGAGAAATTATTGTCTGACGGCGTAATCGATGCATCTTATGTAAATGCTTTAGAAAAAGAATACAAATCTTTGATGGAGGAGAATTTAGAAGCTTCCCGTAAAAAAGATTTGACGATCATAACTCCATTCATGAAAAACGAATGGGATGGATTTGTTCAGGTAACAGATACTCAAATGCTTGAAAAAGTAAACACTTCTTTTGACAAAAAAGGATTGGATTCTATCATCAATACAATTTCAACATTACCTGAAGACAAAAAATTCATCAATAAAATAACTAAAATTGTAACAGACAGAAAAGCAGGATACGACAATAACACTATCGATTGGGGAACTGCAGAAGCACTGGCTTACGGTTCACTTTTGACCGAGGGATTTGATATTCGTATTTCTGGTCAGGACGTAGAGCGTGGTACATTCTCTCACCGTCATGCTGTTGTTAAAGTGGAAGATTCTGAAGAAGAAGTAATTTTATTGGATTCTATCGAAAACAAAAAAGGAAAATTCGGCGTATTCAATTCTCTTTTATCTGAGTATGGAGTTCTTGGTTTTGATTATGGATACGCATTAGCGAATCCAAACGCATTAACTATCTGGGAAGCACAATTTGGAGATTTCTCTAATGGAGCACAAATCATGATTGACCAATATATTTCATGTGGTGAAGATAAATGGAACAACCAAAATGGTATCGTTTTATTATTGCCTCACGGTTATGAAGGACAAGGTGCAGAACACTCTTCGGCAAGAATGGAACGTTACTTACAACTTTGCGCAAGACAAAATATGTATGTTGCAGATTGTACAACGCCAGCCAACTTTTTTCACTTGTTGAGAAGACAAATGAAAACCAATTTCCGTAAACCTTTAGTAGTTTTTTCTCCAAAAAGTTTATTGCGTGATCCAAGATGCGTATCTACAGTAGAAGAATTAGCTAACGGAAGCTTCCAGGAAACTATTGACGACAATACAGTAGATAAAAAAGCAGTAAAAACATTAGTTTTTGTTACTGGTAAATTCTACTATGACATCGTTGCTGAAAGAGAAAACAACGGAAGAAATGATGTTGCAGTTGTTCGTATCGAGCAATTATTCCCTTTACCAGTTGAGCAATTAAAAGCAATTATCGCACAATATCCTAATGCTGACGATTATGTTTGGGCACAGGAAGAGCCTAAAAACATGGGAGCTTACAGCTTTATGTTAATGAACTTTGATCTTGTAAAATGGAGATTAGCTTCATTAAAAGCTTACGCTGCTCCGGCATCAGGAAGTTACACACGTGCAAAACGTCGTCATGCAGATGCAATTAGAATGGTATTCGATAAAAATTTATTCAGATAAAAAGAATGTTTCAAGTTTAAAGTTTCAGGTTCAAGCTAACAGGAAACTTTAAACCATAAAAACCTTAAACAAAAAATAAGATGATTTTAGAAATGAAAGTCCCATCACCAGGGGAATCAATAAAAGAAGTTGAAATTGCAACTTGGTTAGTAAAAGACGGAGATTATGTAGAAAAAGATCAAGCTATTGCTGAAGTTGATTCAGACAAAGCAACTCTTGAATTACCTGCTGAAATGAGCGGAATTATTACGCTTAAAGCAGAAGAAGGTGATGCAGTTGCTGTAGGAGCTGTAGTTTGTTTAATTGATACAGATGGTGTAAAACCTGCAGGTGATGCTGCGGCTGCACCAGCGGCAGAAGCACCTAAAGCTGAAGCTCCAAAGGCTGAAGTAAAAGCTGAGGCTCCAAAAGCAGCACCAGTACAGGCTCCGGCAGCTACAAGTTATGCAGCAGGAACTCCATCTCCGGCAGCAAGAAAAATATTAGACGAAAAAAATATAGCACCGGCAACTGTTTCAGGAACTGGTAAAGGCGGAAGAATCACTAAAGATGACGCTGTAAATGCAGTGCCTTCTATGGGAACTCCAACTGGAGGAAACCGTGGATCTGAGCGTACAAAATTATCAATGTTGCGTCGTAAAGTAGCTGAGAGATTAGTTGCTGCTAAAAACGAAACTGCTATGTTAACGACTTTCAACGAAGTTAACATGACGCCAATCAACTTGATTCGTAACGAATACAAAGATGCTTTTAAAGCAAAACATGGTGGTCTTGGTTTAGGTTACATGTCTTTCTTTACAAAAGCAGTTACAAGAGCTTTAGAATTATATCCTGATGTAAACTCTATGATGGATGGTGATTATAAAGTAGCTTACGATTTTGCTGATATCTCAATCGCAGTTTCAGGACCAAAAGGTTTAATGGTTCCTGTTGTTCGTAATGCTGAAAACTTATCTTTCCGCGGAATTGAAGCTGAAATTAAAAGATTAGCTCTTAGAGCTCGTGACGGTCAAATTACTGTTGATGATATGACAGGCGGAACTTTCACTATTACTAATGGGGGTGTTTTTGGAAGTATGTTGAGTACTCCAATTATCAACCCTCCTCAATCAGGAATTTTAGGAATGCACAATATTATTGAGCGCCCAATTGCTGTAAACGGTAAAGTAGAAATTCACCCAATGATGTACGTTGCTCTTTCTTATGATCACAGAATTATCGACGGACGTGAGTCTGTTGGTTTCTTGGTTGCTGTAAAAGAAGCATTAGAAAACCCATTAGAATTATTGATGAATGGCGATGCTAAACGTGCTTTAGAATTGTAAATTGTAATAATTTTCGATATAAAGAAAAGCCTGTTCATTAAGTTGAACGGGCTTTTTTATTCTTAATATTAGCTTAAATCTTCCTTAAGATGTTAATTTTTTAAATAAACGTAAATTTAACCCTTTAAAAAATATTTTATTTAGAATAAATAAGAATAGCTTGTTTAGTTAATATCCAACAGCTAAATTTGCGCTATTAAAATTAATTCTAAATAAAAATGAAATATAAATTTACAATTTCTTTTTTGAGTTTTTGTTTTCTCCTATTAACGAGTATTTCAATCTCTGCACAAGAAAAAGCAAATATTAAAGGTCAAATATTATTAAATAATAGCGAATCTCCAGAAGGTATTTCTATTGCTTTAAAAGGAACAAGATTTGGAACTATTACAGATGAAGCAGGTAATTACAAAATTAAAAATGTTAAACCTGGAACTTATACTATAAAAGTATCAGCTGTAGGATTTACAACGAAAGAAAAAAAGATTACTGTAAATGAAGGTGCTGAAATCACTGAAAACTTCAGCCTTACTTCAAATTCAGAAGAATTGACAGAAGTAGTTATAAACGGTGGGAGAACAAATCGTTTTGCCCGTAAAGAAACTAAACAGGTTTCCAGATTACCACTTAAAAATCTCGAAAACCCACAATCTTATACTACCATTAGCGGAGAATTATTAAAAGAGCAAGTAGTAACTAATTTTGATGATGCTTTGAAAAATGCCTCTGGAATTACGCCACTGTGGGCCGCAACAGGACGCGCCGGAGACGGAGCTGCTTATTATTCTTTAAGAGGATTTCCTGTTCAACCTACAATGGTTAATGGCTTACCGGGTTTAACAAACGGAAGTTTAGACCCTGCGAATATTGATCGAGTTGAAATTATTAGAGGTCCATCTGGAACTTTATTTGGAAGCAGCCTGATATCTTACGGTGGGTTAATCAACACCACTACAAAGAGACCCTACAAAACCTTTGGAGGAGAAATAAATTATACAGTAGGAAGTTATGGTTTAAATCGTGCAACCGTTGATCTGAATGCACCTCTTAATGACAAAAAGACTTTAAATTTTAGAATAAATTCAGCTTACAACAAACAAAATAGTTTTCAGGATGCTGGTTTTAGAGAATCATTTTTCGTTGCTCCTTCCTTATCTTATGAAGTAAACAACAAATTGTCATTCCTTGTTAATACTGAATTTATGAGCAACGAATCTACAAATCCAACTATGTTGTTTTTTGACAGAGGAGCTCAATTAAGAGTTCATAATATTAATGAATTAAAATATGACAACAACCGTTCTTACACAAGTAATGAACTTACTATGAAAACGCCGTCATATAATATTCAGGCTCAAATGAATTATAAATTTTCTGATCAATGGACTTCACAAACTGTATTCTCGAACAGTTCAGCAAGATCAAAAGGAAATTATACTTATTTGTATGAAGGAACTCAATACACACCTATTAAAAACGGAATTGTATTAAATCGTTATTTTACTGATCAGGACAATCAAAATTTGACAACAGATATTCAACAAAATTTTAATGGTGATTTTAAAATTGGAAGTCTAAGAAACAGAATTGTTATAGGTTTTGATTATTTCAAAAGAACAGCTACAGATCATAGTTCAGGATATTTTGGAAATGGATCTGTATATATAGGAGATGATTTACAATCTTTTAACGACTATATTGGAACAACTACAAACGGTGATACCGGAGATTTAACAAAAGCCGGAGCTGCTGCAATAATTGGAAATAGTCCTAGAAACGATAATAGTACGAAACAAGAAACATATAGTGCTTATGTATCTGATGTAATCAACTTTACACCTGGATTATCTGCTATGTTAAGCTTACGTGCTGACCGTTTTATGAACGCTAAAAACGACGGATACAACCAAACTGCTTTTTCTCCAAAATTTGGATTGGTATACCAACCTATTATCGATAAAGTTTCGATTTTCGCAAATTACATGAATGGATTTGTTAACATCGCACCTGGTCAAAATCGTTCTGCATCAGTTATTACACCAGTAATACTTAATCCTGAGCATGCCGACCAATTTGAAGTTGGAACAAAATTGAATCTTTTTAAAGATAAACTTTATGCAACTTTTAGCTATTATGACATTAAAGTTTCCGATCAGACTTATGTGGTAGAAACTCCATACGTAGATCCTGCAAACCCAACAACGCCACAACCAAATAATCAGCAAACATTTCAGGATGGAGCTCAGAAAAACAAAGGTTTTGAGGCTGAATTTGTTGCAAACCCAATTAGCGGTTTAAACATTGTTTTAGGTTATAGTTATAATGATGCCGTTTTAACAAAAGGAGATCCTGACTTTGTAAATCGCAGATCTGAAAATGCAGGACCAAGAAATCTGGCAAATCTTTGGGCTAGTTACAAACTCACAAATGGCTTCTTGAGAGGCTTCGGTTTAGGTTTTGGAGGAAATTATGTTGGTGACAACATGATTATGAACAGACAAACTTCTGGAACATTTACTATTCCAGCATATACAGAACTAAACTCATCTTTATTTTATAGTGCTGAAAAATTTACTATTACTGTTAAATTCAACAACATCACAAATGAAGAAATTTATGACGGATGGTCAACAGTTCATCCTAAAGACCCAAGAGCAGTTGCTGCTAGTTTCACTTACAAATTCTAATAAAAACAAAAACACCTTTCTTTTATTAGAAAGGTGTTTTTTAAATTCTTAAATTATGATAACAATAGCAAGCCTTATCGTTTTTTTAGCATTTTATACGCTTTATTATACATCAAAAAGAGCCACTTTATCTTATGATTTAGGTTTTGAAAAATGGATGAAAAGCAATCCTAAACCAACCAAGTTTTTAGGTTTAGGACTTCTTTTATTAGCTTATTCTGTTTGGCTTTTTACACAATCACTATGTTGCGGTACATTAATGTTTTTTATTCAGCTGATGACTATTGGCAGTTTAATTATCATTTTAGCCCCACTAAAAAAAATAAGCCGATTCGCTATTGCTGCACTTTTTATTATTGTTGCTTTACTGGAATTTTATTATAATTAACTTTATTTCTAACCAAAATATGCCGGCAAATCCTAAATATCTAACACAATCTAAATGGCAACGATTTGCCAAAATTACAGCTGCCATATTAGGTGGCTATTTTGTTTCAGTCACTTTTCATTTGGCTCTGGCATCTTGGTTTAACCGTGCTAATATCCTTATGACAATGGCTTTTAGCGGATTCATTCTTTGGGTAGCACTTATGATAATTGCTTTCTTAGCAAAAAGTGGACTAAAAATTTGGGGCATTTACATACTTCTAACTTTAGTTTTTTCTCTTTTTATTTATTTGGGTCAAACCTACAATCCAATAGCAAAATAAATCATGAATAATCGCAATTACAATATCTATTTTCATACACATACCGTTAGCGGAATTGTGATCAGTGTCGTTCTTTTTGTGATTTTTTTCGCAGGATCTTTTTCTTTTTTCAGAGATGAAATTATCAATTGGGAAAGAAATGAATCTACTGCTATTTCCAAAGAAATCCAATTAGATTACAACACAACCTTAAATAAGCTTGACAAGGAATACGTTTTACATGGAAGAAATATCACTATTTCTAAGCCTGGCAACGAAAGAAGAGTCGCCATTTATATGGAAGGTACCAAAGATACTTTGGCTCCGGCCAAGCAAAAAGAAGGAAGCTTTTTTTATCTCGATACTAAAACATTTAAAACATTCACTTATGAAGAATCTTACTCATTAGGTGAATTTTTATACCGTTTACATTTTCTGGCTCAAATACCATATCCTATTGGGTATTATCTTTCCGGTTTTATCGCCTTATTTTTTCTATTTGCAATCGTAACCGGTGTTCTGCTACATTGGAAAAAAATCGTTTCTAACTTTTATATTTTTCGCCCAAAAGAAAAATTAAAAACATTATGGACAGATGCACATACGGCATTAGGAATGATTGGTTTACCGTTTCAGTTTGTATATGCTGTAACCGGAGCATTTTTTATGATCAAACTTTTGATTGTAGCACCAGCCGTAATGGCATTATATAAAGGCGATCAGGATAAATTATACAAAGAATTAGAGTATAAAGATCCGGATTATAAATTCGACAATAAAAAACTAGCAACACCTTTTAATATCGATCAGTTAGTTGCGAAAGCAAAAAACAACTGGAAAGATTTTGAAATCACCCGTGTTTTTATTCAGAATTATGGCGATGCTAACATGCATGTTTTAGTTGAAGGCGAAATGTTAAGCCATAAAAAATTCACAGGAATAGGAAAAGTAGTCTACAGAATTGCTGACGGAAAAGAAATTGCAAAGAAAAACCCTGTGACACAAAACAACTATTTAGATGTTGTAAAAAATGTTTTATATAGAATACATTTTGGCGATTATGGAGGTTATCCTCTAAAAATCGTGAGTTTTATTCTGGGAATCATTACTTGTTTTGTCATTATTTCTGGCGTAATGATCTGGTTAGTCGCGAGACAAAAAAATAGTTTACCAGAGAAAAAAAGACGTTTTAATGCTGCGGTAGTTCGTATTTATTTAGCAATCTGCCTGAGCATGTATCCTATTACAGCGTTAGCCTTTATAGCGACCAAAATATTTTACCCGTTGACACAAGACAATCTTTTCCTTCTATATTTTGGAGGATGGCTGATTCTTACAGTCTTTTTTATTCTCAAAAAGAACGATGATTTTACCAATAAATTCTGCTTGATTTCAGGAAGCATTTTAGGATTTCTAATTCCTGTTTCAAACGGAATTGTATCAGGAAATTGGTTCTGGAATTCGTTTATGCAAAATCATATTCAGGTATTCTTTATTGATGTTTTCTGGATTGTTTTAGCTTCTATATCTCTATATGTGGCTTATTCCTTAAAGCCAAAAAAGGCCGTTTTATAAAAATTACCTTAAATAATTTGCCCTCTATTGATTTAGCGTATACTTTTACGCTTTATTCAAAAAATGGGATTCAAACAAAAAATACGTTTTCTACATAAATGGCTCGGATTAATTTCCGGGCTTATTGTTTTTATTATCAGTATTACCGGTTGCATCTTTTGCTTTCATGACGAAATAAAAGATATAACCCGAAAAGAATGGCGATTGGTTGAACCTCAAAACAAACCGTTTTTAATGCCATCAGTTTTACTGGAAAAAGCAAAAGAAATTGCTCCGAAAAATAAATCGAGCATGGTTTCGTATTATGGTAAAAACAGATCTGCAATTGTTTATACTTATTCTGACACAAAAAATGAATATTTATACTTTAATCCATACACAGGGAAATATTTAAAAACAGAAAATCCTGAAACAGACTTTTTTATTATCGTCGAATACATTCATTTGTATTTGCTTTTACCGGATTATATAGGCAAACACATTATTGGTGGTGCAACAATTATTTTTATTTTATTGCTTATTTCGGGAATGATTCAATGGTGGCCAAAACGCAAAAGCGATTTAAAAAGAAGTTTTACCGTAAAATGGTCTGCAAAATGGCGCCGGGTAAACTATGACTGGCATAATACATCTGGGTTTTACATTTCAATTATCGCGGTTGTCATTGCTATCACAGGTTTAACCTTTACTTATGAATGGGTTGGGAATGGCATTTATAAAAGCTTCAATTTTGGTGGTGATAAAGCTTTGGAAACAAAAGCCCCAATAATCGATACTAGTAAATTTAGTAATAACAAACTTGCAGCTGTCGATCGTGCTTTTGTCGAAACCATGAAACTACAGCCAAAAGCCGAAATGATATTTGTAACCTATCCCCAACAAAAAGGAGACATCATCAATACCGGAGCTTATCCGTATACCTTAAGATACGATCATCAAAGCAATTATTATTTTCACCCAAGTGACGGAAAATTAATTCAAAGCCAAACTTTTGATAAAAAGAGTTTGGGCCTGCAGGTGGTAGAAATGAATTACGGAATACATACGGGGCAAATTTTAGATCTGCCAGGAAAAATTATTGCTTTTATAATTAGTCTGATTGCTGCATGCCTGCCTGTGACAGGTTTTATAATTTGGTATGGAAGAAGAAATAAATCCTGCAAAAAAATAAAGGCATAAAAAAACCGCTAACAAAAGCGGTTTATAGATTATTTGAAATAGTATTAATTTCTATTTGCCAAAGCATTTTTTTGTAAATTCTTAACTGAAGCTATTTTACTGTTCTCATAAGCAACCTCAGAAAGATTTTTTTCATTGAAGAAAACCCATTTTCCAGTTTTCAACCCGTCTGTGTATTCTCCTACCGCAATTTTATTCCCATTTTCATCATATGATACCCAAACGCCATCTAATTTACCATCTTTAAAAAAGCCTTCTTGTTGTACTTTACCATTTTCATAGTAATAAGTAGCTTTTACTTTGTTTCCAACAGCTTCTAATTCAGGTTTTGTCTCTTGTGCAACTAAAATTCCAGAGAACAATATTGCAACTAAAATTACACACTTTTTCATATCTTTAGGTATTTAATGTTATCAAATCGTTATCAAATATAATTAATTGTTTGCATTAAACAAACTTTTACTTAACAATTTGGTAACATTAGATAAAAACTTAACATTGGAAATTCACTATAAACAAAAAAACCAGTGCTCAGGCACTGGTTTTACTGGTTTTTTATAAAAATATAATTTTACTACAACGTTATTAATTTCGTAAATAAATTATTTCAATAATGCATCTAATTGCATTTGAAGCTCTGGAGATGAAGGTCTTGAAGCATCTGCATTTAAAACATTTCCTTTTGGATCAACGATAATAAATCTCGGAATTCCGGTAACGCCATAACCTGTTACAAATTCAGATTCCCAATCTTTATCCGCAAACAATTGTATTCCCCCTAAATTTTTATCCGTTACAAATTTTTTCCACTTTTCATTGTCTTTCATTTTATCAATCGAAATACTAACGAACTCAATATTTTTTCCGTGATACTTTTCCTCGATTTTTTGTAAATATGGAATTTCGGCTCTACAAGGTGCACACCAGGTTGCCCAAAGATCAATATATACATATTTACCTTTTAAATCAGAAAGTTTGGTTTTTCCTCCTTTATGATTTACATAATCAAAATCAGGAGAAGGCTTTCCGTTTAATTTATTTGCTTTATAAGCTCTGTCATATTCCTGTGCAGCATATTGATTAAAACTTTCAAAACTATTTTTTAAAGCAGTTTTAAATTCCGGATCAAAATTTCCTTTCTCTACATTCTCAATATCAGTTTTTTTCTTTGCTTCTAATAATGATGCAAATTCAGTAGGTTCTTTGGCAAAAGCATCTTTTTGAAATTGTTCATCTTTTAAAGCTTGCTGTGCCATAAAATTACTTTCATCAACTCCTTTACCTTTATATACAATTGTTTCATCAAATTCTTTAGCATCCATCGTTAGATTAATCTCCGAATTTGGCTTTAAGTATAAATTAGAAGATTCTGTACCATCAGAAAACACATAAAATCCTTTTGCTGCTTCAAAATTAGCGGCAAAAATCTCTTTTTTATTAATCGGGATAACTTGTTTAAAATTATCCTTGCCTTTAATAACTAAAGTATCACTATTTCTGTTCGTAATTTTAGCGGTAAATTTAATTTGATTTTTGGCTTGACCGATGACATTCAAAGCGCTAAAAATCAACAGACCAGTTACAAAAAATTTGTTCATATAAATTAAAGTTTGTTTTTAGTGATTCAAATCTAAATAAATAACAGCTTTCAAATTTCAGAATTAACAAAATATTTAAAATTCTATACATCAACTTTATCACTTTACTATATTATCTTGAATTTTGTGTTTACTTTTGCAGTCTAAAATTTTGATCATGTATAGAAGTCATAATTGTGGCGAGTTAAATGCCTCAAATATTAATACGGAAGTTACACTAGCGGGTTGGGTTCAAAAATCACGCGATAAAGGATTTATGAATTGGGTTGATTTACGCGACCGTTACGGAATTACACAACTTATTTTCGACGAAAGTCGTACTGATAAAACTGTTTTTGAATTAGCTAAAACTCTGGGTAGAGAATTTGTAATTCAGGTAAAAGGAACGGTAATTGAGCGTGAAGCTAAAAACAAGAATATCCCAACTGGTGAAATCGAAATTTTAGTTACTGAATTAACGATTTTAAATGCAGCACTTACGCCTCCGTTTACAATTGAAGATGAAACTGACGGTGGTGAAGATATCAGAATGAAATATCGTTATTTAGATATTCGTAGAAATCCTGTAAAAAACAGTTTGCTTTTCCGTCATAAAGTAGCAATGGAAGTTCGTAAATATTTATCTAATTTGGATTTCTGTGAAGTTGAAACTCCATATTTAATCAAATCGACTCCTGAAGGCGCAAGAGATTTCGTTGTTCCAAGCCGTATGAACGAAGGACAATTTTATGCATTGCCGCAATCGCCACAAACTTTCAAACAATTATTGATGGTGGGCGGAATGGATAAATATTTTCAGATTGTAAAATGTTTCCGTGACGAAGATTTACGTGCAGACCGTCAGCCGGAGTTTACACAAATCGATTGCGAAATGGCATTTGTGGAGCAAGAAGACATACTGAATGTTTTTGAAGGTCTTACAAGACATTTATTAAAAGAAATTAAAGGCATTGAAGTAGATAAATTCCCTAGAATTACCTACGATTATGCCATGAAAACATACGGAAATGACAAACCGGATATCCGTTTTGGAATGGAGTTTGGTGAGTTGAATGAATTTGCACAACACAAAGATTTCCCGGTATTTAATGCCGCAGAATTAGTGGTTGGTATTGCAGTTCCAGGAGCAGGAAATTATACCCGTAAAGAAATTGACGGATTAATTGACTGGGTAAAACGTCCGCAAGTTGGAGCATCAGGAATGGTATATGCAAAATGCAATGACGATGGAACTTATAAATCATCTGTAGATAAATTCTACGATCAGGAAGATTTAGGGCAATGGGCAAAAATTACAGGAGCAAAACCAGGAGATATGATTTTTGTTCTTTCTGGCCCTGCAAACAAAACACGTGCTCAGCTTTCTGCACTTCGTATGGAATTAGCAACTCGTTTAGGATTACGTAATCCTGAAGTCTTTGCTCCGTTATGGGTTGTAGATTTCCCATTATTAGAACTTGACGAAGAAAGTGGCCGTTATCATGCGATGCACCACCCGTTTACATCTCCAAAACCGGAGGATATGGCTTTGTTGGAAACAGAACCAGGAAAAGTTCGTGCCAACGCTTATGATATGGTTTTAAACGGAAATGAAATTGGCGGTGGCTCAATTCGTATTCACGATAAAGCGACTCAGCAATTAATGTTTAAATATTTAGGCTTTACAGAAAACGAAGCAAAAGCTCAGTTTGGTTTCTTAATGGATGCTTTTCAGTTTGGAGCACCGCCACACGGAGGTTTAGCATTTGGTCTTGATCGATTAGTTGCTATTTTAGGAGGTCAGGAAACGATTAGAGATTTTATTGCGTTCCCAAAAAACAATTCAGGACGAGATGTAATGATCGATGCTCCAGCAAAAATTGATGATGCTCAATTAAAAGAATTACACATTAAAATTGATGCAATTTAATTTGCTCAATTTTCACAATTATAGAACTGCAGCTAAAATTTAGCTGCAGTTTTTTTATTTTTTACCTTTTTTTAATATCACGATAATGCACCTTAAAAGTTAGCAGCCCAGCAAATACAAGTATTATCCCACAGAAACAAAGATTG
The DNA here is from genome assembly GCF_001975985.1 of [Flexibacter] sp. ATCC 35103. Taxonomy (GTDB): domain Bacteria; phylum Bacteroidota; class Bacteroidia; order Flavobacteriales; family Flavobacteriaceae; genus Flavobacterium. The sequence continues at coordinate 31,038 of NZ_MTQF01000003.1, forward strand.
GTCTTACTACTTTTGCATAAGCTAATAAAATTTTGTAAAACATAAGCTACTTTTTTAGCTTTTTATTCTTACAATTGATGATTCTCAAATAAAGTAGTTGCATATCAAAATTGATGCAATATAAATAGCGAAAACACTGTGAATCAATAATTTTTACAAAAAATTAACACCTTATTGTCTTTTGTATGAATTTATATATTACATTTGCTTCATTATAAATTATTATTACAATTACAATGCGTACAGGTACAGTAAAATTTTTCAATGAATCTAAAGGTTATGGATTCATTACAGACGAAGAAACAGGAAAAGATATCTTCGTTCACGCTTCAGGAATTAACGCGGAAGAATTACGCGAAGGAGACCGTGTAAGCTATGAAGAAGAAGAAGGAAGAAAAGGGAAAGTTGCTGCTAAAGTAGCAGTAATCTAAGAAAAATATAGCAATTTATTTTTTTTGCCTCTGAATGGTTTTAAAAACGTTTCGATTTATTTCGAAACGTTTTTTTTTGTTCAAATCTTAAAAAAACCTTAAAATAGGTTGGTATTATTTATAATCAATAAAAATTACAAATATTCACCCTTTTGTAATACACTTAAATCCTTTTTTAGCTTGTGATTTACAGAGTTGAAAGTTATCTTTGTGGCTTATTCTTTAAGTAAAAACCCTAAGTTTATGCAATCAGATCAATACAGTTATCTTCCTATTTTAATGCAGTTTATTCTGGCTGTTGGTTTTGTGGTAGGAACAATCATTATTTCGGGAAAATTAGGACCAAAAAGAACCTCTGAAGTAAAAGACAAAAACTTTGAGTGTGGTATCGAATCAGTTGGTAATGCCCGTATTCCTTTTTCAGTAAAATATTTTCTGGTAGCCATTTTATTTGTATTGTTTGATGTAGAGGTAATTTTCCTTTATCCTTGGGCAGTAAACTTCAAAGAACTTGGAATAGAAGGAATGTTAAAGATGATTGTATTCATGTCACTTCTTTTAGTTGGCTTTTTCTACATCATCAAGAAAAAAGCATTAGACTGGGAATAAAAAGATTTTAGATTTTAGACTTAGTGATTTTAGATTTAAGAACAGTTGTTATCTGAACTTATATAGAACCACAATTTAAAATTTGATTTCATCGAATTAATATACTGATTTAAAAAAATTGATTTTAACTTTTACGATTTCCCAAATCTAAAATCTAAAATCAGAAATCTAAAATAAAATGAGCGATTCAAATGTAAATATGGTTGCGCCGCCGGAAGGAGTTGTAGGAGAAGGTTTCTTCGCTACAAAACTAAATGATGTTGTAGGTCTGGCAAGAGCCAACTCATTATGGCCATTACCTTTCGCAACTTCATGTTGTGGTATCGAATTCATGGCTACAATGGCCTCACATTACGATTTAGCACGATTTGGTTCTGAACGTGTGAGTTTTTCTCCTCGTCAGGCAGATATGTTAATGGTAATGGGAACTATTTCAAAAAAAATGGCGCCAATTTTAAGACAAGTTTACGAACAAATGTCTGAGCCACGCTGGGTAATAGCCGTTGGAGCTTGTGCTTCATCAGGTGGTATATTTGATACCTATTCAGTTTTACAAGGAATTGACAAAGTAATCCCCGTAGATGTTTACGTTCCGGGATGCCCGCCAAGACCAGAACAAATAGTAGATGGAGTAATGAAACTTCAGGAATTGGTACGAAGTGAATCTGTTAGACGCAGAAGCTCTCCGGAATACCAAGAATTACTAGCTTCATATAACATTTCATAAGATGGCTTTAGAAAATACCCTGATTCAAGATAAACTTACAGAAACATTTGACGCAAGTGTTTTTAACTTTCAACAAGAAAGAGATATTTTTTCACTGGAAACTACCGCTGATAAAATCACAGCATTGATTCTTTTTTTGAAAAACGATTCTGATCTGCGTTTTCACTTTTTAACCGATTTATGCGGCATTCACTATCCGGACAACGAAACAGATCGTCAGTTTGCTATAGTATACCACATGCACAATTGGTACGAAAACAAACGCATTAGAATTAAAGTATTTCTTAATGGTGAAAAACCGGAGATAAAAACCATTTCAAATATTTTCCAGAGTTCCAATTGGATGGAAAGAGAAACATATGATTTTTTTGGGATTAACTTTATTGGACATCCACAATTAAAACGTATTTTGAACATGGATGAAATGATATCTTTTCCAATGCGTAAAGAATTTCCAATGGAAGACAGCGGAAGAACTGATAAAGATGACAGATTCTTTGGAAGAACAACAACAAATTGCTAAAAAATAAATAATTCAACATTATAAAATGTCAGAACTATTATTACCACCAGAGCATCGTTATGCTAAAATAGTAAAGGATAAACTAAATGAAGACGGAAGCGAGCTTTCAGTATTGAATTTAGGTCCAACACACCCGGCCACTCACGGTATTTTTCAAAATATCCTGTTGATGGATGGAGAAAGAATTCTTGAAGCTGAACCCACTATAGGTTATATCCACAGAGCTTTCGAAAAAATTGCCGAAAATCGTCCTTTTTATCAAATTACGCCTCTTACAGACCGTATGAACTATTGCTCCTCTCCTATTAATAATATGGGATGGTGGATGACTTTAGAGAAATTACTTAATATTGAAGTCCCTAAACGTGCCCAATATTTAAGAGTTATCGTAATGGAGCTGGCACGTATTACAGATCACTTGATTTGTAACTCGATTCTGGGCGTAGATACCGGAGCCTATACCGGTTTCTTATATGTATTTCAATTTAGAGAAAAAGTATATGAGATTTACGAAGAAATTTGTGGTGCTCGTCTAACAACAAATATGGGAAGAATTGGTGGTTTCGAAAGAGATTGGTCACCAGAAGCTTTCCGCAAACTGGAAGTATTTTTAAAAGATTTTCCTGTTGCATGGCAAGAATTTGTAAACTTATTTGAAAGAAACAGAATTTTCCTTGACAGAACCGTAAACGTAGGTGCAATCTCAGCAGAGCAAGCAATGGCTTACGGATTTACAGGTCCAAACTTACGTGCTGCAGGAGTTGATTATGATGTTCGTGTTGCACAACCATATTCTTCATATGAAGATTTCGATTTTATTGTTCCTGTTGGAAAATCAGGTGATACTTACGATCGTTTCTGTGTTCGTAACGCTGAAGTTTGGGAAAGTTTAAGCATTATTCGCCAGGCATTAGATAAAATGCCAGCCGGAAATGAATATCATGCAGAAGTTCCTGATTACTACCTGCCTCCAAAAGAAGATGTTTATACTTCAATGGAATCTTTAATTTATCACTTTAAAATTGTAATGGGAGAAGTTCCTGTACCAGTTGCAGAAATTTATCACCCTGTTGAAGGAGGTAACGGAGAATTAGGTTTTTATCTGGTTACTGACGGAAGCAGAACCCCGTATAGATTACATTTTAGAAGACCTTGTTTTATTTATTACCAGGCATACCCTGAAATGATAAAAGGTGCTTTATTATCAGATGCAATTGTTATTTTATCAAGTTTAAATGTCATTGCCGGAGAATTAGATGCCTAAAAAATTATAGATTTTAGATTCCGGATTAAAATCAGAATTAAAAATCTAAAATAAAAAGATTGCAGAATGTAGATTATAGATTGCAGATTGAAAAATCTAAAATCTAATCCCGAAGATTCGGGACTAAAATCCAAAATAAAAATGGAACGTAAACATTACAAACAAGAAATAAATATGACTGAAGCATTGATGTCCCGCATCAATGAATTGATCAGCCATTATCCTGAAGACAAAAGAAAATCAGCTTTGCTGCCTGTTTTGCACGAAGTGCAGGATGCTCATGATAACTGGCTGAGTATTGAGTTACAGGATAAAGTTGCTGAAATTTTACATATAAAACCAATTGAGGTTTACGAAGTGGTTACTTTTTATACCATGTACAACCAAAAACCAATTGGAAAATATATGTTCGAATTTTGTCAGACTTCTTGTTGTTGCTTAAATGGTGCTGAAAATTTAATGGATTACACTTCTGAAAAATTAGGTATTAAAATGGGCGAAACAACTCCAGACGGAATGTTTACCATTGCCGGAGTAGAATGTTTAGGTGCTTGCGGATATGCTCCGATGATGCAGTTAGGAGATTTCTACAAAGAAAAATTGACAGAAGAAAAAATCGATCAGTTAATTGCTGATTGCAGAGATGATAAAATAATATTACACGATAAATAAGATGTCACAGAAAATATTATTAGACAAAATCAATGTTCCTGGTATTAAAACTTATGAAGTATATCGTCAAAATGGCGGTTATGCATCTGTAGAAAAAGCTTTAAAAACGCTTACACCGGACGAAGTTGTTGAAGAAGTAAAAAAGTCAGGACTTCGTGGCCGTGGTGGAGCAGGATTTCCTGCAGGAATGAAATGGAGTTTCATTGATAAAAAGTCAGGAAAACCAAGACATTTAGTTTGCAATGCCGATGAGTCAGAACCCGGAACTTTCAAAGATCGTTATTTGATGGAATTTATTCCTCACTTATTGATCGAAGGAATGATTACTTCTAGTTTTGCCTTAGGCGCTAACCTATCCTATATTTACATTCGTGGAGAATATATGTGGGTTTTCAAAATATTAGAAAGAGCAATCGCCGAAGCTAAAGCTGCCGGTTGGTTAGGAAAAAATATATTAGGAACAGGTTACGATTTAGAATTACATGTACACTGTGGAGCCGGAGCTTATATTTGTGGAGAAGAAACTGCACTTATAGAATCTTTGGAAGGTAAAAGAGGAAATCCTCGTATCAAACCACCTTTCCCAGCAGTTTCAGGACTTTGGGCAAACCCTACAGTTGTAAATAATGTTGAAACAATCGCTACTGTGCCTTGGATCATCAACAATTCTGGTGATGACTATGCAAAAATCGGTATTGGACGTTCAACAGGAACTAAATTAATTTCTGCTTCAGGACATATTAAGAACCCTGGTGTTTATGAAATTGAATTAGGATTAAGCGTTGATGAATTCATGAATTCTGATGAATACTTAGGAGGAATGTCTTCCAGCAGACCTTTGAAAGCATTTGTTCCAGGAGGATCTTCAGTGCCAATTTTACCTGCTGAATTGATTTTTAAAACAGCAAATGGCGAAGACAGATTAATGACTTACGAATCTTTAAGTGATGGTGGTTTTGCTACCGGATCAATGTTAGGTTCTGGAGGATTTATCGTTTACAATGACACTGCATGTGTGGTAAGAAACACTTGGAATTTTGCACGTTTTTACCACCATGAATCTTGCGGACAATGTACGCCTTGTCGTGAAGGAACAGGTTGGTTAGAAAAAATATTATGGAGAATCGAAAATGGTCAAGGCCGTGAAGAGGATATCGAATTGTTATGGAGTATTCAAAGCAAAATCGAGGGTAATACAATTTGCCCATTAGGTGATGCAGCTTCCTGGCCGGTAGCAGCCGCAATTCGTCATTTTAGAGATGAATTTGAATATCACGTTCGTTTCCCTGAAAAAATAAAAAACAGAGAGCACTTTGTTGCCGAGCCTTTCTCTCAAGTAAAACATTTAGTAGGCAAACAAACAGTTTAAAATAGTTTCAAGTTTCAAGTTTTTTTAGTTTCAAGTTCAACAACCTGAAACTTTAAACCTGAAACTAAAAAAACAAAACAAAGATGAAAGTAACCATAGACGGTCAAAGTATAGACGTAGAGCCAGGAACAACGATCCTGCAGGCTGCACGTATGATTGGTGGAGATTTGGTACCGCCAGCCATGTGCTATTACTCAAAATTAAAAGGCAGTGGCGGTAAATGCCGTTGTTGTTTAGTTGAAGTTTCTAAAGGAAGTGAAGCTGACCCAAGACCAATGCCAAAATTAATGGCATCTTGTGTAACAGGCTGTATGGACGGAATGGAAGTAAACAGTAAATCTTCGGACAGAGTAACGGAAGCCCGCAAATCTGTAACAGAATTTTTATTAATCAACCACCCACTTGATTGTCCAGTGTGTGATCAGGCTGGTGAATGTGATTTACAAAATTTAAGCTTCGAACACGGAAATCCAAAATCACGTTTTATTGAAGAAAAAAGAACATTTGAACCGGAAGATATTGGTCCAAATATTCAACTACATATGAACCGTTGTATCTTATGTCAAAGATGTGTACAAGTTGCAGACCAATTGACAGACAACAGAGTTCACGGAGTATTAGATCGTGGTGATCACGCTAATATTTCAACTGGAATCTCAAAAGCTATCGATAATGAATTTTCAGGAAACATGATAGACGTTTGTCCGGTTGGAGCTTTAACAGACAAAACTTTCCGTTTTAAATCAAGAGTTTGGTTTAATAAACCTTATAACGCACACAGAGAATGTACAACTCCGGGATGTTGTGGAAAAACAACTGTATGGATGTTTGGAGGAGAAATTCAACGTGTAACTGGTCGTAAAGATGAGTATCATGAAGTAGAAGAATTCATTTGCAACTCTTGTCGTTTTGATCACAAAAATGTGAATGACTGGGTTATTGAAGGACCAAGAGAATTTGAAAAAGATTCTGTTATCAATCAAAATAACTATACTCAAAAATTAGAGAAAGTACAAATCGATACTGAAAAAACAATCCTTATGGGTAGAGATATCGACCGTAAAAAAATTAGTATGGCTGAAATTCCATTAAACACTAACAACAAAAATTCTTAATGATGGTAGATGGTGCGTTTATTATAGAAAAGAGTGTTGTAATTGTTGTGGTTTTCGCTGTAACAATGATTATGGCAATGTATTCTACTTGGGCTGAACGTAAAGTTGCAGCTTTTCTTCAGGATCGTGTAGGACCAAACCGTGCAGGATGGGGAGGATTATTACAACCTCTTGCTGATGGTATGAAATTATTCTCGAAAGAAGAATTTTTTCCAAATACACCTAACAAATTTTTATTCGTTGTAGGTCCGGCAATTGCCATGAGTACCGCTTTAATGACAAGTGCAGTAATTCCGTGGGGAGACAGACTTCATGTATTTGGAAGAGATGTTATTCTACAGGCAACTGATATTAATATTGCTTTATTATACATTTTTGGAGTTCTTTCAGTAGGTGTTTACGGTATTATGATTGGTGGATGGGCTTCTAACAATAAATTCTCCTTAATGGGAGCTGTTCGTGCAGCTTCTCAAATGGTTTCTTATGAAGTTGCGATGGGATTATCAATGATTGCATTATTGATGATGACCGGAACAATGAGTTTAAAAGAAATTTCATTGCAACAACAAGGAATGAACTGGAATGTTTTCTATCAGCCTTTGTCATTTTTGATCTTCTTAATTTGTTCATTTGCAGAAACGAACAGAACTCCTTTTGATTTGGCCGAATGTGAGAGCGAATTAATTGGAGGTTATCATACAGAATATTCATCAATGAAAATGGGATTCTATTTATTTGCTGAATATGCCAGTATGTTTACTTCTGCAACTATTATTTCTGTACTATTTTTTGGTGGATATAACTATCCTGGAATGGAATGGATGGTTGAAAATGTAGGTGTAAATATTGGTAATGTAATAGGAATTGCAGTATTGTTTGCAAAAATATGTTTCTTCATATTTTTCTATATGTGGGTGCGTTGGACAATTCCAAGATTTAGATACGATCAATTAATGAACTTAGGATGGAGAATTTTGATCCCGCTTTCGATTATTAATATTATGATCACAGGTGTTGTTATATTAAGACACGATATCGCAGCTGCTTTAGGATTTTAAAAAACGTCTTACCAAGGCTAGCCGTGATAGAAGCGATATCCTTTAATTTTTTTTCTTTAGAAAAATTAAAGATATAGCGGATAGCAGGAAAAGCTTCAAATAAAAATAAAATAGATTTTGATTTGATTTAATTTCAAATTTTGAATCATAAATATAATAGTAAAAATGTCAATAGAAACTATATCATTATCGGGTAGAAAAAAGATGGTCTCTAATAAAGAGATGACTTTTTTAGAGCGATTGTATCTTGTGGCGATTGTGAAAGGATTAATTATCACATTTAAACACCTATTCAGAAAAAAAGTGACGATTCATTATCCTGAACAAGTGCGTGAAATGAGTCCCGTTTATCGTGGTCAGCATCAGTTAAAACGCGACGAACAAGGTCGTGAAAACTGTACAGCTTGTGGATTATGCGCTTTGTCATGTCCAGCCGAAGCTATTACCATGAAAGCTGCTGAACGTAAAGCTGACGAAAAACATTTGTACAGAGAAGAAAAATATGCTTCGATCTACGAAATCAATATGCTGCGTTGTATTTTCTGTGGTTTGTGCGAAGAAGCATGTCCAAAAGATGCCATTTATTTGACAACTTCAAAAGTATTAGTTCCTTCAAGCTACGAAAGAGAAGATTTCATTTTTGGAAAAGACAGATTAGTGATGCCTCTTGACGTGGCGATCAAAAATGCTCAACTTAATAATGCTAATTAAATGATACATATTCCTGATTTTGCACACGCAACAACTGTACAAATTATATTTTGTTTCTTAGCGTTTATTACAGTGATTACTGCTTTCCTTACTATTTTTAGCAGAAATCCAATTCATAGTGCTATTTATTTAGTGATTTGTTTTTTTTCTATTGCGGGTCACTATTTACTTTTAAATGCTCAATTTTTGGCAATCGTACACATTATTGTCTACTCCGGAGCAATTATGATTTTATTCCTGTTTACGATCATGTTAATGAATCTAAACGAACAACGAGATGTACACAGACCTAGAATTACACGTTTAGGCGCAATCGTTTCTTTTTGTTTGATTTGCATTGTATTGATTGCAATTTTCATCAACTCTAAACCAATTGTTGGAGAATACGATTCAACAGGAGAAGATTTCCAATCGATCAAAGTACTTGGTAAAATATTACTAAACGAATATATGGTTCCGTTTGAATTCGCTTCAATCTTGCTATTAGTAGCCATGATTGGAACTGTATTATTGTCTAAAAAAGAAAAATTAAATAAATAATGGGTAATATATTAAATCAAATAGGTATTGAAAACTACATCTTTTTAAGTGTTGTACTTTTCTGTATTGGTATTTTTGGTGTATTGTACAGACGAAATGCTATTATCGTTTTCATGTCTATCGAAATCATGTTGAATGCTGTTAACCTTTTATTTGTTGCTTTTTCGACTTATCATCAAGATGCACAAGGACAAGTCTTTGTATTCTTCTCGATGGCGGTTGCTGCGGCAGAAGTTGCAGTTGGATTGGCTATTTTAGTTTCGATCTTTAGAAATTTAGGTTCGATTAGTATCGATAATTTAAAAAATTTAAAAGGATAAATAAAAATGGATACCAATTTAGCTTTACTTTTAGTTTTATCTCCTTTTTTAGGATTTTTAATCAATGTTTTCTTTGGCAAGAGCTTAGGGAAAACAGTTTCAGGAATCATTGGGACTGCTGCTGTAGTAGTTTCATTTGCCGTGACGCTTTTCTTTTTCAATCAATTAACCCAAACAAAACAAGCCGTTCAGGTTACTTTATTTGACTGGATTCAAATTAGCAACATACATATCAATCTTGGATTTTTATTAGATCAGTTATCATTACTTTGGTTATTATTCGTGACCGGTATTGGATCATTGATTCACATATACTCTATAAGTTATATGCACGATGACCAAAATATGCACAAGTTTTTTGCATATTTGAATCTGTTCGTATTCTTCATGATTACGCTTGTAATAGGAAGTAACTTATTAGTTTTATTTATTGGCTGGGAAGGTGTTGGACTTTGTTCCTACTTATTAATTGGATTCTGGCATAAAAACCAGGATTACAATGATGCTGCGAAAAAAGCTTTTATCATGAACAGAATTGGAGATTTAGGTCTTTTAATTGGAATGTTCATTATAGGCTCAATGTTCTCTACTTTAGATTATGCAACATTAAAAACTGCAATTGCAGGAGCAACCAACTTAAATATACCTTTGCTTTCACTAGCTGCTTTATGCTTGTTTATTGGGGCTTGTGGTAAATCTGCACAAATTCCTTTATATACTTGGTTACCTGATGCGATGGCTGGACCAACTCCGGTTTCTGCATTGATTCACGCTGCAACAATGGTTACGGCTGGTATCTTTATGGTAACAAGATTGAACTTTGTATTTGATTTAGCACCGGATGTTCAAACTGTTATTGCTGTTATTGGAGCTATTACTTCATTAGTTGCTGCAACAATTGGTTTAGTTCAGACTGATATTAAAAAAGTACTTGCTTATTCTACCGTTTCTCAATTAGGATTAATGTTTTTAGCCTTAGGATTTAGTGCTTATGAAGTAGCTGTATTCCACGTAATAACACACGCTTTCTTTAAAGCTTGTTTGTTCTTAGGTTCAGGTTCTGTAATTCACGGTTTACACGGAGAACAAGATATGCGTAAAATGGGTGGTTTGCGTAAAGCAATGCCAATTACTTTCTGGACGATGTTGATTTCATCATTGGCTATTTCAGGTGTTCCGTTTTTCTCTGGTTTCTTCTCTAAAGACGAAATTTTGTTAACGGCTTTCCACCATAATATTCCACTTTATGTTGTAGGATCTATAGCTTCAATCATGACAGCATTTTATATGTTTAGATTAATGTTCCTAACTTTCTTTAAAGATTTCAGAGGAACAGAGGAACAAAAGCATCATTTGCATGAAAGTGACGGATTAATTACTTTTCCTTTGATGATTTTGGCTGTTCTTGCTACTTTTGGCGGTTTAATAAGTTTACCTGGAAATAGCTGGTTAAATGAATATTTAGCGCCACTTTTCACAAAGGTAGCCGGTGAAGAACATCATTTAGGAACAACTGAATATACTTTGATGGGAGTTGCTGTCTTAGGCGGATTATTAGGTATTTTAATTGCTTACATTAAATACTTTAAACAAGATAATGTTCCTGAAGCAGATGAAAACATTACAGGCTTAACCAAAGTTTTACACAACAAATATTATGTAGACGAAGCTTACGACGCAATATTCGTTCGCTCTATTAACGGATTATCAAGATTTTTCAGAGACTATATTGAGACTGGTTTATCTACTCTTGTTTTTGGATTAGGAAAAATAACCAATGAAATAGCTTTTCAAGGTAAAAAATTACAAAACGGAAGTATCGGATTATATCTTTTTGCATTTGTTTTGGGGCTTTGTGCCATTGTTTCCTATATATTTTTAGCTAAATAATTTTACAACTATGAACGTTTCTCTTATATTAATTATTCTTTTAATTGGTGCATTTGTCACTTATTTTGCCGGTGATAAACTAGCATCAAAAGTAGCTTTGTTCTTTAGTTTGGCCGCTTTAGGTTGTTCAATTGTATTGCTAAATCATTTTTATGCAGGCGAAAACATCAGTTTTGTAAATGCCTGGATTAATCAACCTAAAATATCATTTGCTTTAAATGCTGATGGATTAGGGATTGCAATGCTTTTACTAACGGTAGCTTTAACGCCAATTATTATATTCTCATCTTTTGGGAATGAATACAAAAATGCTAAAGGTTTTTATGCTTTAATTTTATTTATGGCGTTTGCTATGACGGGAACTTTTCTTGCCGCAGATGGTCTTTTATATTATATTTTCTGGGAATTAGCACTTATTCCTATCTATTTTATTGCTCTTATTTGGGGTAATGGAGATGCTGAAGAGCGCAGAAAAGCAGTAGTTAAATTCTTTATCTACACACTTGCAGGTTCACTCTTTATGTTAGTAGCTTTTATCTACTTATATACAAAAGCCGGAAGTTTCCTGATTGAAGATTTATACAAATTGAATTTATCTGCTTCTGAGCAACTTTGGATCTTCTTAGCTTTCTTCTTCGCTTATGCGATTAAAATTCCAATTATTCCTTTTCATACATGGCAAGCAAATGTATACCAAAAAGCACCAACTGTTGGAACAATGCTTTTATCTGGTATCATGCTAAAAATGGGATTATATAGCGTTATTCGTTGGCAATTGCCAATTGCACCTTTGGCTGCAAAAGAATACATGAACATTTTTATCGCTTTAGGAATTGCCGGAGTTATCTATGGATCAATCGTAGCTTTAAGACAAAGAGATTTAAAGAAATTATTAGCTTATTCTTCATTAGCACACGTTGGATTAATTGCTGCAGGAACTTATACTTTAACTATAGATGGTTTACGCGGAGCTGTATTGCAAATGATTGCCCACGGTTTTGTTGTGGTAGGATTATTCTTTGCTGCGGAGGTTATCTTTAGAAGATTTGAAACCAGAGAAATTGATGAAATGGGTGGTATTCGTACTCAGTCTCCAAAATTCACTTCTATGTTTTTAATTTTGGTACTGGCTTCAGTAGCTTTGCCAAGTACTTTTAATTTCGTTGGAGAATTTACGGTTTTATATAGTCTTTCTCAAATCAATGTTTGGTTTGCTGTTTTAGGTGGAACAACTATTATTTTAGGAGCTTATTATATGCTTAAAATGTTTCAAAATGTAATGTTAGGAGAAACGAATTCTAAAACTTTTGCAGATGTTACTATTAATGAAGGAATTTCATTCGTAGCAATTATCGCTGTTTTAATTTTCTTCGGTTTTTATCCTAAACCAATTACAGATTTGATTACACCAAGTTTAGAAACAATTCTAAACGTTATCAATAAAAATTAATATTTTAAATAAAAATAAATTAGGGCGTCATTAGTTTTAGATTTCCTAAATCAAAAAAACAAAAATGAATACATTAATAGCTATAACAGGATTGGGTATTTTTTGCCTATTGTTTGAAATTCTTAATTTAAGAAAGGCCATTGTTCCAATTACCATTATTGGTTTATTGGGTGTTTTGGCACTTAACTATTACGAGTTTGGATCAACAGCAAGTTACTATAATAATATGATTACAGTGAGTAAGTTCTCTACCACTTTTTCATCACTATTTATTATTCTAACTATTTTCTTAGTAGCATTAAGCCATAATTTTTACGAAAATCATCCAACCAAAATCTCTGATTTTGTTGCGATAAAAATCTTTTTGTTAGCTGGAGGAGTTGCAATGGTTTCTTTTGGAAATTTAGCAATGTTTTTCCTGGGAATCGAAATCCTTTCAATTGCTCTTTATGTATTAGCGGCAAGTGAAAGATTAAATTTAAAAAGTAATGAAGCGGGTATGAAATACTTTTTGATGGGATCTTTTGCATCAGGAATTATCTTATTCGGAATTTGTTTAATTTACGGAGCAATGGGAAGTTTTGATGTTGCAGAAATTCACGAGAGTTCTTTATCTGCTGAATTGCCAATCTGGTTTCCTATCGGAATGATTTTAATGATAATTGGTATGTTGTTTAAAGTAGCTGCTGTTCCTTTTCATTTCTGGGCACCAGACGTTTACGAAGGATCTCCTGCATTAACAACTGCCTTAATGAGTACTTTGGCAAAAGTTGTAGCAATTGCAACACTTTATAAATTGGTTTCAACATTAAACCTGGTTCCGTCTTTAGACAATCAGGATCTTTTAGGAACTTTTGAAACTATTGTAGTAATTATTTCAATCGCTTCTATGACAGTTGGAAACATAATGGCATTACGTCAGGTAAATGTAAAACGTATGTTGGCATTCTCCGGGATTTCTCATGCAGGTTTTATGTTAATGACTTTATTAACTGTAGCAACTTCAGCGGGAGTATTATTATATTATACTGCTGCTTATGCATTGGCCGGAATCGCTGCTTTTAGTGTAATACTTTATGTTTGTAAAAATCAGGATAATGAAGACATTACTAATTTTCATGGTTTAGGAAAAACAAATCCTTTATTAGCTGCAATCCTAACAGGATCATTATTATCAATGGCTGGTATTCCTATTTTCTCCGGATTCTTTGCTAAACTTTTCTTATTCAATCAAACTATCCAGGCAGGATATATTGCTTTAGTAATTGTTGCTGTTATAAATTCAATTATTAGTGTTGGATATTATTTCAAATTAATTTTAGCGATGTATTCTAAAGAACCAAATCAGGAACGTACTGGGAAACCTCTTCTTATTTATGCAGTTGCGGTTATTTCAATAACTTTAAATATTGTTTTAGGTTTGTTTCCATCTTTGGTTTTAGATCTTTTGAACTAATAAAATATCACTCAAAATAAATAGAAATCCATTCGTTATCACGAGTGGATTTTTTATTTTATAACCTGCTTGTTTCAGAAGAGAAATTCATGTTAAAAATTTAACCGAAACAATACGACCTTCAAAAAAACTCCATATATTTGGGTTCAATTAAATGTATTAGAAATATGAACTTCAATTCAAAAAATCCATTTTTAAGCAACAAGCGTTTTTCATCAAATGCTGTTTCAAAAGCTGAAGAAGTACACCAGGCTCAAATTATTGATTACAATCAGGAAATGACTTTGTCAGGTACTATCAATAAAACAGCTATTTTATTTTTAATATTATGCGGATCTGCAATGGTAACATGGTGGATGGCATTTAACGGAATGAATGCATTATTACCTGCAATTGGCGGAGCAATAATAGGTTTTATTTTGGTTTTAATTTCAGTATTCAAACCCCACCTTTCTCCATATTTAGCTCCCGGATATGCTATGTTTGAAGGATTATTTATAGGAGGAATTTCTGCAATTTTTGAAGCTAAGTATCCCGGAATTGTAATTAATGCAGTGAGCGCAACACTAGTAACCTTTTTGGTTTGCTTAGGTTTATATAAATTTAAAATTGTAAAAGTTACAGAACAATTTAAATCAGTGGTAATCGCTGCTACTTTAGCAATTGCAACTTATTATTTGATTTCATGGATAGCTTCTTTGATTTTTAATTTCACTCCTGTTCATTACGGAAATGGAATGATGAGCATTGGAATTAGTGTTTTTGTAATTATTATTGCTGCTCTGAACCTGTTTTTAGATTTTGATCAAATCGAAAAAGGAGTTCAGGAAAGAATGCCAAAATTCATGGAATGGTATGGTGCAATGGGATTAATGATTACATTAGTTTGGCTGTACATCGAGTTCTTACGATTACTATCAAAATTATCAAGTAAAGATTAGTTTCTTTCCCTAATAAATACAAAGTCTTTTTGAAAATTCAAAAAGGCTTTTTTTATACCTTTTCTTAAAATACTACAAGGATTACCTTTTTATTCATTACATTTTATTCATCATCTTTTTCCAAGAGAAAATGTCAAAAATTTTAAATTTCCACCAGAATCACGAAATTAACCTTTTGACAATAAAAATAATTTATACTCTTTTTCCTACTATATATTATGTTTCAATATTTAAAATTAGAAAATCGCAATAAAAATAATTTATAATAAGAAATAAATAAAATCTTTCAAAACCGCATTAAGCCTTATGGCTACGAATGTGTAATAAATTACATTTAATGCAATTTATTACAAAATAAACAAAAAAATATCTATTTTTTTACATCATGTATTTTTTATATCAAAATTAATGATAATATTAAAATTATGATTATGTTTGTGTAATCGATTACAATTTATTCATAAATAATAATCGAAAAGTTAAACCACAAAAAACCACGCTTTATCTAACTTAAAAACCACAATCATGAAAAAAAAATTACTTTATCTAATGCTTTTATTGACCTCTTGCCAAATATGGTCACAAGTTGTAATAAACGAATCATCAGGTTGGCTTGAATCGGCTTTTGTAAAATGGACTCCCCTTAGCGGAGCAGATACCTATAACGTATATTATACAGGAGGTGGACAAACTAACAAGAAAATCGACAACGAACTAATTCGCAGTTATGGAAGTTATTTTCGCGCAGATATTCCAGGGCTTGCTGCAGGAAACTATACTATTACCATAAAACCAGTCACAGCAACAGTAGAAGGATCTGGATCAACAACTCCAGCATTAACAGTAATCGCACAAGATCGAACAGGTTTTGCTTTTGAAGGCGGACGACTTCCTGGAGGATACAAAGCAAATGGCACACCAAAAGATAATGCCGTAATACTTTACATAACACAAAACACCAAAAATACGATTTCGATGAATATTACCGGAGCTAGTACAAATCCTTGTGTTGGCTTACAAAATATTCTATACGGAATTAAAAAAGGAAAAGACACACGTCCGTTCATCATACGCTTAATTGGAAACATTACTGATATGGCTATAATGGAGGGCGGAGATATTACAATAGAAAATGCTAATAATGCAAATAGCTACCTTACCATAGAAGGTATTGGTAATGATGCAGTTGTAAACGGTATGGGAATTCGCCTTAAAAAAGCATCAAATATCGAAGTTAGCAATCTTGGATTCATGAATTGCAACAGTACAGCCGGTGACAACATTGGAATGCAGCAAGACAATGATCATATCTGGGTTCATAATTGTGATTTATTTTATGGAGATGCAGGAAGTGATGCTGATCAAATAAAAGGAGATGGAGCTCTAGATAATAAAAGTTCAACCTATATCACATTAGCTTATAATCACTTTTGGGATAGCGGTAAAGCCAGTTTATTGGGTTTGAGCGAAGGAACAACAACCGGTTTGTATATAACATATCATCATAATTGGTTTGATCATTCTGACTCTCGCCATCCACGTGTTCGTTTCTATTCTGCTCATATTTATAACAATTATTATGATGGGAATTCAAAATACGGAGCAGGATCAACAATGGGCTCTTCTTTATTTGTAGAAGGAAATTATTTCCGTAATACTAAAAACCCTATGATGATTTCGATGCAGGGAACAGATGCATGGGATGAGGCTGCTCAAAAAAATAACGCAGGAACAGTAGGTACTTTTTCTGGTGAAGCCGGAGGTAATATCAAAGCTTTTAACAACATTTTTGATGCTGATATAGCTACTAATAGTATGCGATTTGTTGCCTATGGAGATACAAATCCTTTATACAATATTTCAGGAAAAATAAATGCTACAATTGACTTTGATGCCTACGTTCCAGCCAATCGCGGAGATCAGGTTCCGGCCACTGTAAAATCTGTTCTTGGAGCAAATACATACAACAACTTTGATACTGATGCATCACTTTACATAAAAAATCTAGTAATCGACGAACCTTCGGTTGCAAAAACTAAAGTAATGCAATACGCAGGCAGAGTTTCTGGCGGAGATTTAAAATGGAATTTCAACAATGCTACAGACGATAAATCATCAACGGTGATTGCTGCTCTGAAGTCAGCACTTTCTAACTATACCAGTACATTAGTTTCCGTACAAAACGAAATACCAACTGTTGAAAACAGTCAAACGCTAACTACAGATAGCGATATAAACCAAACTGTAGCTGCAGAAACAGCAATTGAACCTATGATCTTAACGTGGGGCGGCGATGCAACAGATGCAACTGTAGCGGGATTACCGGCATCAGGAATAAGTTTCGTAAAAAACACAACGACTAAAACAATAACAATAACAGGTACTCCAACATCAACTCTCTCTTTTTCTATTACAACAAGTGGTACTGGAGGAACACCTGCAAAATTATCAGGCACAATAACTGTTGAAGGAACTACTATACCGGCGGCAGGAGATCAAATTCATGATTTTACTTTGTCAGGAAAAGTAAGCACATTTTATACCATTACCGGTAACCTTGCTACAAACAAAGGAACTGTAACTTATAATGGCTCAACTTTAACGCAGTGTCTAAAAATGGAAACCGCAACTACTATTACTTACACAACTACACAACCAAGCACATTAACATTAGTTTTTGTTGAACCGGCAGGAACTGCAAAAATTGACGGAACAAATTATACTGCAACAGCAGGAATTATTACTGTGTCAGTAGCAGCAGGAAACCATACAATTTCAAAAAAAGATACTGCCAATTTATTTTATGTAAAAACAGCTTACAGCACATTAGGATTAAATGAAAATCTCGACTATTCTCAAGTAAAAGTATATCCTAATCCGGTAACGAATCAACTTTATATTTCTTCTGATAACGTTCAGAAAGTAGAAATTTACAATGTAATAGGCATGTTATTAAAAACTATTGAAAAAAATATCGAATCTGTAGATCTAAGCAATCTAACACCCGGAAACTACATTGTTAGAATTACAACAGACAAAGGTACTTTTAGCAAAAAGATTATAAAAAAATAGTTCAACGTAAAACATACTCAAAAAGGCTTCCAATTGGAAGCCTTTTTTTTGATATTAAGGCATTTTCTTTACTCAATACTAATATGTTATTCTATATTCAAAATGGCAAATTAACTCTTTTTTTTATTCAAATATACCATCAAATTGAACTCAAAAATAGATTTAAAGGTAAAAAAATAATCAATATCCAGTTTCAAATATAGTCTTTTTCCTATTTTATTGAATTTCAATTAAAATAATTAAAA
>NZ_MTQF01000003.1:50098-259457 GCF_001975985.1 [Flexibacter] sp. ATCC 35103
TGAGAATTTAAAATATTAAATATATTTTTGTGCAATCGATTACAATTCATGGAATAGTTTCGACAATCAAAAAACCACAAAAACTTTATTAACTAAAAAACCACAATTATGAAAAAAAACCTACTTATTTTGACCTTTTTACTTATGTGCTCACAAATTTGGGCACAACAAGTTCAAATTAACGAAGTATCAGGCTGGCTGGAATCTGTTTTTGTTAAATGGCAGCCCGTAAGCAATGCCCAAACCTACAATGTTTATTATACAGGAAATGGCTTTGTTGATAAAAAAATAGACGATCAGTTAATAAGAAGTTATGGTTCTTATTACAGAGCGGATATTCCTGGTCTTAAAGCCGGAACTTATACTGTAAAAGTAAAACCCGTAATTTCTGGAACAGAAGGAAGCGGTTCTACTACAAGCAATCTAACCGTTTTGGCTCATGACCGCAATGGTTTCGCATTCGACGGCGGACGCGTACCAGGCGGATACAATGCAGATGGAACTCCAAAAACAGGAGCGGTAATTTTATATGTAACTCAAAATACCAAAAACACAATATCTATAGATATTACAGGCGCAAGTTCTAATCCGTGCGTTGGTTTACAAAATATTCTATATGCCATTAAAAAAGGAAAAGACACACGTCCTTTTATTATCCGACTGATTGGCAATATCACTGATCTGAGCGTAATGGAAGGCGGAGATATTGTAATTGAAAATGCTAATAATGCCTCTAGCTATATCACATTAGAAGGCGTTGGTACAGATGCAGTTGCAAATGGCTGGGGAGTACGCCTTAAATCAGCATCGAATATTGAAGTTAGCAATATTGGTGTCATGAATTGCAACAGTACAGCGGGTGACAATATTGGAATGCAACAAGATAATGATCACGTTTGGGTTCATAACTGCGATTTATTTTACGGAAACGCCGGCAGCGATGCAGACCAAATAAAAGGAGACGGTGCCTTAGACAATAAAACATCAACTTATATTACATTAGCTTACAATCACTTTTGGGATAGCGGCAAAGCAAGTTTATTAGGATTAAGCGAAGGTTCTACAAGTGGTTTGTATGTTACCTATCACCATAATTGGTTTGACCACTCTGATTCTCGTCATCCACGTGTTCGTTATTATTCTGCACACATCTACAATAATTATTTTGATGGAGTTTCAAAATACGGATCAGGTTCGACACTAGGCTCTTCTTTATTTCTTGAAGGAAACTATTTCAGAAACAGCAAACACCCAATGCTGACATCATTGCAGGGAAGTGATATCTGGGACGAAGCAAATCAGGTTAATAATGCCGGAACAATGGGAACATTTTCAGGTGAAGCAGGAGGCTCAATTAAAGCATTCAATAATACTTTTGATGCAGATATTGCAACAAACAATATGCGCTTTGTTGCTTACGGAGATACAAATCCTTTATATAATATTTCAGGAAAAATTAGCTCTACAACAGATTTTGATGCTTATGTTGCCACAACAAGAGGTGAAATTGTAAGCAGTAATGTAAAATCTAAATCCGGAGCAAACATCTATAACAACTTCGATACTAATGCTGCATTATATGTAAAAAATCTAGCAATAGACCAACCAGCAACAGCCAAAACAAAAATAACTCAATATGCAGGACGTGTTTCCGGAGGCGATCTGAAATGGACCTTTAATAATTCAACAGATGATACATCATCTACTGTAATTACAGCATTAAAATCTGCGCTTACCAATTATTCAGGAACTTTAGTTTCAGTACAAGGCGAAGGTACTCCACCGGCAAATCCGCAAACACTTACTTCTACTTCTAACAATAACCAAACCGTAGCAAGCGGAACAGCAATTAGTTCTATAATTTTTACCTGGGGAGGAAGCGCAACTGACGCAACAGTAACCGGATTACCGGCATCAGGAATTAGTTTTGTAAAAAATACTACAGCTAAAACTATTACCATTACAGGAACTCCAACAGCAACATTATCCTACTCTATTGCTACAACAGGAACAGGAACGGCTGCTACAGGATCGGGAACAATTACGGTTTCTACATCAAGTACACAAACTCTTACTTCTACTTCTAACAATAACCAAACCGTAGCAAGTGGAACGGCAATTGGATCAATTGTTTTTACCTGGGGAGGCAGTGCAACTGATGCAACTGTAACCGGATTACCAGCATCAGGAATTAGTTTTGTAAAAAATAGTATCGCTAAAACTATTACTATCACAGGAATTCCAACAGCAACATTATCCTACTCTATTGCTACAACAGGAACAGGAACGGCTGCTACAGGATCAGGAACAATTACTGTAACCACCAGTAATCCGGGTACAGATCAAATTCATAATTTTACAACATCAGGAAAAACGAGTTCATTTTATAGCATAGCAGGCAACATGAATTCTTCTGCAGGATCTGTAACATATGCAGGAATAACATTGACAGCGCGTTTAAAAATTGAAT
Organism: [Flexibacter] sp. ATCC 35103; assembly: GCF_001975985.1. Classification (GTDB taxonomy): domain Bacteria; phylum Bacteroidota; class Bacteroidia; order Flavobacteriales; family Flavobacteriaceae; genus Flavobacterium. The sequence continues at coordinate 52,569 of NZ_MTQF01000003.1, forward strand.
CAAGCACATCAATTAAATATACGACGACAAGTGCTTCGACGTTGACTTTAGTATTCGATTCAAACTTTACAGGAACAATATTAGTAGACAATGTCTCATACACTGCTTCTGCCGGAATAGTCACTGCTTCAGTTGCTGCCGGTTCTCACACCATAACCAAAGGATCTGTTGCTAACTTATTTTATATAAGCACAAAATATAATGGAAGTACGGCAAGAATAACGCAAACTTCAGAATTTACTGAGAGCGAAGCAACAACCGAATCTTCAAAAGTGATTTTGTATCCAAATCCTGTAACAAACACTTTATACTTGTCTAATTCAAGTCAAAAAGTAGAACAGGTTTTAGTCTATAATTTATCTGGAGTATTGGTTAAAAGTGCTGGGAAAAATACAGAAAGCATCGATCTGAATCAATTAATTCCGGGAACTTACTTAGTAAAAATACACACAAAAGACGGTTCATTTAAACAAACCATTTTAAAGAAATAAATTGATCCAAAACTAAAAGGCTTCCAAAACTGGAAGCCTTTTTAATTTATAAAAACCGCGGTTTTCATAAGATATATTAATATTACAAATCAAATTTAATTCCTTGTGCCAAAGGTAAACTCGTTGTATAATTGATTGTATTCGTTTGACGGCGCATGTAAATTTTCCAGGCATCAGATCCAGATTCACGTCCGCCTCCGGTTTCTTTTTCTCCACCAAAAGCACCACCAATTTCAGCTCCGGAAGTTCCAATGTTTACATTTGCAATTCCGCAATCAGAACCTACAACTGATAAAAATCTTTCGGCTTCACGTAAATTATTCGTCATAATTGCAGATGATAATCCTTGCCCTACTCCATTTTGAATTTCGATAGCATTATCAACATCACCAGAATATTTAATTAAGTATAAAACCGGAGCAAATGTTTCGTGTTGTACAATTGCATAAGAATTTTGAGCTTCGGCAATTGCTGGTTTTACATAACAGCCACTTTCATAACCTTCACCGGAAAGCACTCCTCCTTCAACTAAAATTTTTCCTCCTTCAGCTACAACTTTGTTCAAGGCTATGGCATACATTTCAACAGCATGAGTATCAATTAGTGGCCCAACATGATTGTTTTCGTCAAGCGGATTTCCTATTCGTAATTGCTTATATGCAGCAACTAAAGCGTCCTTAACTTTATCATAAATACTTTCATGAATAATCAAACGACGAGTAGATGTACAGCGTTGTCCCGCAGTTCCTACTGCACCAAAAACTGCACCAATAACTGTCATTTTAATATCAGCATCCGGAGTAACTATAATAGCATTGTTTCCTCCTAATTCTAATAATGATTTTCCTAAACGTCCTGCAACTGTCTGTGCGACAATTTTACCCATTCGGGTTGAACCTGTAGCAGAAATTAAAGGAATACGAGTATCTTTTGTCATCAATTCACCTATTTGATAATCTCCGTTTATTAAACATGAGATTCCTTCCGGTAAATTATTTTCTTTAATAACTTGTGCAATTATATTTTGACAGGCGATTCCGCACAGAGGTGTTTTTTCAGAAGGTTTCCAAACACAAACGTCTCCAGAAATCCATGCTAAAGCAGTGTTCCAGGACCAAACTGCAACCGGAAAGTTGAATGCCGAAATAATCCCCACAACTCCCAATGAATGATATTGTTCATACATACGATGTCCCGGTCTTTCTGAGTGCATCGTTAATCCGTGAAGCTGGCGAGATAAACCTACTGCAAAATCACAGATATCAATCATTTCCTGAACCTCCCCGTACCCTTCCTGCAAGGATTTTCCCATTTCATATGAAACCAATTTACCAAGGGCTTCTTTATTTTCACGTAACTTTTGCCCAAACTGACGTACGATTTCTCCACGTTGCGGCGCAGGAATTAAACGAAAAGTTTTAAAAGCTTCTGTTGCTGAACGCATCACTTTTTCATAATCTTCAAGTGTAGATGTTTTTACCGAAGCAATCAATTTTCCGTCAACCGGTGAAAAACTATCTAAAATTTCTCCAGATGAAAAATTTACAACACCTGTAGATGTTCCTTCATTTATCAATTTGATGCCCAATTTTTCCAGAGCCTCATTCATTCCAAATTGCGATGCTATTGTTGTCATTGTAACTTTTTTAGTTAAAATTGTTATATTTTTATGTAAAGATATTATTTCGAGTTGAATTTCAATCGAAGCATATTGTTAAAATCAAGTAAATTTAGGATTAATAAAAATGAATTAAAGAAATATTCCTCAATTTATTCGTCTTAATTCAGGAACTTTGCACCAACAAAATTACTTAAATATGTTTCTTTTCAATCGTCTCCTGATTTGTTTGGTTTTAGTTTCATTTAATGCATTTTCTCAAAAAGAACAGAAAGCGTCTTTTCAAGTTGTTCCATTAGGAATAAAAGGCGGAATTGACGAAAAAAATCTTTCGGCTTATTTAGTCGCTCCAATACATACAAACGATTTTATTGCTCTGGATGCAGGAACTATAAATGCAGGAATCGAAAAAGCAATTGAAAATAAAACATTTAAAGTTTCAACAGAAGAAGTATTACGAAAATACATCAAAGGATATTTTATTTCGCATGCACATTTAGATCACGTTTCAGGATTAATTATTAACTCTCCGGCAGATTCTTCAAAAACAGTTTATGCAACTGAAAAATGTATGGAAATGATGGAAAACCATTATTTTAATGATCAAACCTGGGCGAATTTTGGTGATAAAGGTCCCGGAAAACCTTTAAAAAAATATCATTTTCAGACTTTGAATACAGGAGAAGAAACTTTAATTACAAATACTACAATGACGGTTAAAGCTTTTCCATTAAGTCATGTTAATCCGTTTGAAAGCACTGCTTTTCTGATTAGAAATGGAGATTCTTATGTACTTTATTTAGGAGATACCGGACCTGACTCAGTAGAAAAAAGCGATAAATTAAAATCACTCTGGACCGCTATTGCTCCTCTAATAAAAAGTAAACAATTAAAAGGAATTTTTATCGAAGTTTCATTCCCGAATGAGCAACCAGACCAATTTCTTTTTGGTCATTTGACTCCCAATCACTTGATGAAGGAACTTCATACTTTAGCTGATTTGTCAGGAAAAGATACTTTGAAAGGTTTCAATATTATTGTTACACATTTGAAACCGCCAACTAAAAACATCATCAAACTTAAAGAACAATTGCAAAAGCAAAACGATTTAGGCTTGAAGATTATTTTTCCGGAACAAGGGAAGAGATTTGAGTTGTAAACGAGTTAGCTACAGATTCAGAGATTAAAGGATTTTTATTCTTAATTCTAATATAAATACCTAACAGGTTTTAAAAACCTGTTAGGATATGATGATGCAATATATTATTTCTTCGCTACAAATCGAGGATCAGATTCCATTACAGTTCCGCAATTGTCGCAGGTTCTCAATTCTTCTGAATTATAGAAATGTTCGAAATGTGGCAGGAAATCTTTCTCGATGTTATGCAATTCAAAAAACACTTCATAAAGCTTGTAATTGCAATTGTCGCAATGCCAAAGCAATCCGTCTCTATAGCCTTTTCCGGCACGTTTGCGCTCGATTACCAAACCTATAGAACCTTCTGAACGAACTGGTGAATGCGGAATTTTTGCCGGATGCAAATACATGTCGCCAGCATTTAATTCCATTACTTTTCGTTCCCCGTCTTCCTGAATAATGACTTTTATACTGCCTTCAAGTTGATAAAATAGCTCTTCGGTTTCGTTATAATGATAATCTTTTCGGGCATTTGGACCAGCAACAATCATGACAATATAATCGCCGGAATCGACATAAAGGTTTTTATTTCCAACAGGTGGCTTAAGTAAATGACGATTTTCGTCGATCCATTTTGTTAGGTTGAAGGGCTTTGCTATTGACATGTTTAGTGGTAATAAATTTCTATGAAGCTAAGTTAGTAAAAAGTGTTCAGTTTACAGTCACAGTTTACAGTTACAATATTCTGAAAACTGAAACTGTGACTGAAAGCTCTAAATATGCCTATGGCTTTTCTTTTATCAGATAAACATAAACAGGGAAATGATCGCTAAATCCAACTTCGGTTAGAGTATGCCGCAGCGGATATCCTTTATATTGTCCTGAGGTTTGGATAAGATAGGGTTTACTAAAAATGCCTGCTTTCCAAAATTTAAAAGTTGAAAAATCAGGTTTTATAAAGGATTCAGTGATTATAATCTGATCAAAAATATCCCAGGAATCTCTAAAAGCAATTGTCCCCATACCTTTATTTGCCATTTCTTCAAACGGATTAAAAACACCAAATTCCGCAACTTCATTCTTTTTAGCTTTTGCTCCTAATGCCACTTTTACACTGCGATTAAAAGGGCCATCATTTAAATCTCCCATGGTAAGTAGTTTTGCATTAGGATTTATTTTTTGCAGCGAATCGATAATTTTTCGATTCAAATTTCCAGCTGCTTCACGAAACGGACTGCTCTTTTTTTCTCCTCCTGATCTCGATGGCCAGTGATTGACAATAATATGTATTTCCTCGCCTTCGAGAAAACCAGTAATCAAAAGCTGATCTCTTGTAAAAATTCGATTATTATTCTCGGTTTTTACTTCGACTTCATCATCTATATCTTCTTTTTTCTGCTCATTTGCAATCGCATTATTTTTATAGATATATAAAGGTATATTCGAAAACGATGTTGGTCTGAAATATTTCTTTTGATATAATAGCGCAACATCGATTCCGCGTTTGTCAGGAGAATCAAAATGAATGATTCCGTAATCAATATTAAGTAACGCAGGCTGTTTGATTAAATCTTCAAGAACGCCTCGGTTTTCAATTTCTGATCCGCCAATTATTGTGGGAGCATTTGTGTTTTCCGGGGTTCCTATTTCTGATAAAACTTTGGCAAGATTCTTCAGTTTTTGTTCATATTTTTCTTTGGTCCAATGTTGCGCGCCATTTGGTGTCCATTCATCATCATGAGTTGTTGGATTGTTTATAGTATCAAAAAGATTTTCGAAATTGTAAAATGCGACTGTGTGGATCGTGTATTTTTTAGACTGACCGTTGGAGATTAAAAAAGAAAGAAGGGCGATAAAATAAAAATATAATCTAAGAATGCTCATGAATTTTGATATTTTAAAAAGTTCAATGTAAGCAAATTAATTTATTTGTAGGATTTTTCTAATTATTTTAATTTTTAAAATTTCTATATTTGTTTACCTTTATAAGAATTAGCAATAGAAACTATGAACATGAGCCTAAACCAAAACTTCAAAAATTACATTTCTTATTGTAAATTCATATTCCTTATTTTTGCTTTGCATTCATTCACTTGTCAATCCCAACAAAACATGATAACACCACCCTATTTACAAAAAGGAGATACTATAGCTATTTTAGCAACTGCCAGAAAAAATATCGATGATAACTTAAAACCTACGATTGATTTACTAAAAAGCTGGGGATTAGAAGCTGTTGTTGGAACTTCAATCGGACTTGATTTTAATCAGCTTGCCGGAACTGATGAACAGCGCGCCGCCGATTTTCAGCATCAATTAGACAATCCAAATATTAAAGCAATCTGGTGTGTCCGTGGCGGATATGGAACTGTGAGAATGATTGATTTGCTTGATTTTACAAAATTTAAGCAACATCCTAAATGGATTATCGGATTTAGTGATGTAACCGTTTTACACAATCATTTAAACACGATGGGCTATAAATCGATTCATGGTGTTATGCCGGTAACAATACCGCGCGCAACTCCTGCTGCTATTAGCTCAATGAAATCGAGTTTGTTTGGCGAACCGCTATCGTATACAATTGCTCCGGACAAAATGAACCGTTTTGGGAAAGCAACCGGTGAATTAGTGGGAGGAAATTTATCTATTTTATATAGCTTATTAGGATCTCCATCAGCAATTGACTGCAAGGATAAAATTTTATTTATCGAAGATTTAGATGAATATTTATATCATATCGATCGTATGATGATGAATTTAAGACGCAACGGCTGTATAGAAAATCTAAGAGGAATTATTGTTGGCGGTATGACCAAAATGAAAGACAACGAAGTTCCGTGGGGGAAAAACGCAGTCGAAATAGTAGACGATGTTACTAAAAAATACAATATTCCGGTAATCTTCAACTTTCCGGCGGGACATATTCAGGATAATAGAGCTTTGATTATGGGAAATACCATTTCGATTGAAGTAAATGAAACAGGAAGTACAGTTTCTTTTCAAAAATAATTACTTGATTCCGTTTTCTTTTAAATAAGAAAAAATACCACAACATATTTTATAAAGACACAAGTTGTAAANNTTTACAACTTGTGTCTTTATATGCATTTACATTTCTAACATAATATTCCTAACTCACACTGAAAAACTGAGACTGAGACTTAAAACTAAAAAATGGCTGAACATAATGATCTTGGAAAAAAAGGCGAAGATTTAGCCGTAGAATATCTGGAGCAAAATGGATATAAGATTTTAGAACGAAACTGGACTTTTCAAAAGGCAGAAATTGACATTATTGCACAAAAAGAGGCTGTTTTGGCTATTGTTGAAGTAAAAACCAGATCTAGTTTAGATTTTGGGTCTCCACAAGATTTTGTGAAACCAAAAAAAATTCAGCTTCTCATAAAAGCAGTAAATGCCTACATAAACTATAGGGATATAGATTTTGATGTAAGATTTGACATCATCGCAATTCATAAAAATAGCGAAGCATTTGCAATTGAACATCTTACAGATGCTTTTTACCATTTTTAACATAATTTTTTATTGTTATATTTGTAACAAATTGTTTTTTTATTTATATTTGCAGAGATTTATAACACCTCTATAACTAAACCAGCACAATTAAGTTAAAAAAAAAAAAGAAAAAAAACTATGAAAACCGTTTCTTCAATCGTCGAAAATTACATCAAAACAAAACCCTTTTTATTAAATGCGTTATCGCTAGGAATTATCAATCTAACGTCGCTTTCCCGGAACATTATGACTGAACTGGAAAGTGAATTTGGTAAAGAAGTGAAACAAGGCGCTGTTGTAATGTCTCTAAAACGACTTACAGAAGAATTGGATTTTAAATTGAACCATAAAATTAATAAGGTAATCAAGAATATTGGCGAAATTACGGTTCGTTCTGAATTAACGGATTATACTTTTGCAGCTTCTGAAACTGTTTTAAACAAACAGGCTGATTTAATTTCAGATATTAATGCTTTATCAGATATATTCTATACCTCATCACGTGGTGTAAACGAAACTAACATCGTGGTTAGTAGTAGTGTAAACCATTTGGTTGAAAAGCATTTTATGCGTGAAAAACTAATTCAGAAATTAGATAATCTGGCATCAATTACAGTAAAATTACCTAAAGAAAACATTGTTGTTCCAGGTATTTATTATTTCATTTTTCAACGTTTAGCCTGGGAAGGAATTATTATCAATGAGGTAATTTCTACTTCAAACGAATTCACTATTTTAGTTGGTGAAGATCAGGTTGATGTTGCTTTTAAAGTGATTAAAGACTTGAAAAATTAATTATTTTTAGAACAGACAAGAATACTCACATTTTTTCTACTTATATATGATCTCTGTATCTTTTCTTATTGAAATGATACAGGGATTTTTTTATTAGCAAATTGTCATTTAACAATAGCTACAATAAGAATATTCTCAATAAACACACATGAGAATAATTAATTTATAAAATATCAGGTAAAAATATATAGACTTGATAAAAAGCTATTTACCAACACCGTTACTGGCATTCAACAGTAATTTTATTAAAAAAAACAGAATTAAGTTTTTTTTAATAAAATTTGTTGCGAATAATATTTTTATATATTTGCTAACCAGTCAGTAAATTAGACTACCCATTTTGATAGTATCATAATATAATTAGAATTAAATAAAGACTAATTAAATTAATGTTAGAAACGACAGACCATAGCGAAAAAATATTGGTGAGTGAACTCAAAAACGGCAACGAAAAAGCATTTCGTAAACTTTTTGATTTGTACCATCAGGATATCTATGGTTATAGCATTAGTTTGTTAAAATCAAAAGAAACTGCTGAAGAGAATGTTCAGGATGTTTTTATGAAAGTCTGGCAGCATCGTGAAAACTTAAATATCGAGCAATCGTTTAAAGCTTATATTTTTACTATTGCCAGAAATCAAGCTTTTAATATTTTGAATAAAGCAGCAAATGATGTCTTACTTAAAGAAGAAATCTTTTATGAAAGTCAGAAATCACACGACTATGGAGATTACTCCATTCGTGAAGCAGATTGTAAAAAACTTCGAAAAGAAGCCATAAATAAATTACCCCCAAAGCGAAAGCAAATTTTCAAGATGTCCCGAAAAAAAGGTATGACTTACGAAGAAATAAGCCAGGAACTCGGCATCTCTATAAATACAGTCAGGAACCAAATGAGCAAAGCATTAGAATCGATGCGAGTCTTTTTTCACGTTCATGATAAGATTATCTAAACCAAAAAACCAATTAAACCATTAAAATCACTCTTTTAGAGTGATTTTTTTTGCTTAAACGAAAGAGCTTAATATAAATGAGGGAATTCTTCTGAATCCAAATTACCACAATCTTGTCATTTCGACGGAGGAGAAATCACAGTCGTAATTCCGCTCTTAAAAGCACCAATCTTTGTCGATTTTCTAGTGTGATTTCTCCTCCGTCGAAATACAAAACAACTTCTTGAGCCTAAAAAACCCTAGAATTTAAAATATATATTTTTTAAAGTTTCAATCAAAAAATATCAACAAAATCAGAACATAACGAGTTTTACCCATACAATAATCGTACTCACAAATGTTAAAATTTAAAAATTTACAACGTTTGAGTAGTACTCAACTTGCTTTCAACTGTATTATATAAAATCAAGCCCTAAAATCAATTCGTGATGAATTCAAATTCTGAAATAAAAAGTCTTTTACAAAAGTTTGTTTTGAACCAATGTACTCCCGAAGAAACAAACGAGGTAATTGCCTATTACAAAAAAAACAAACTTACGGATGATTTCCCTTCTGTAACCGACATTCAAAATCTTTTGAGCGAAATGCCAAAAATGAGTCAGCAAACTGCAGATTCTATTTTTGCTTCTATTCTCGCAAACACAAAAGAAGAAGAAAATGTAATAGAAATTATTCCTGAAAAATCAAATTTCAGAAAGTATATTGCAATTGCTGCTTCAATTGTAGTTTTATTAGGAATTGGACTTGCATATCAAAAAGGAACCTTTACAGCAAAACCTCAGCCAAAATTTGATTTTAAAAGTTCTGATATCGTATTGCAATTAGAAAATGGAAACACGCAAATAATCTCTGAAAATAATAAAGTTGTAGTAAAAGACGCTGACGGAAATGTTGTTGGAAATCAGGATGGAGACAAAATTATTTACGACACTAATTCTGATTTAGAGAAAATCGCTTATAACACGATTAAAATTCCGTATGGTAAAAAATTCAGATTACAATTGTCTGACGGAACGCTTGTTCAACTGAATTCAGGAACAACACTAAAATATCCTGTAAAATTTATTGCCGGCGAAAACAGACAGGTATTTCTGGATGGTGAAGCTTTTTTTGATGTTGCCAAAGATAAAAAACATCCGTTCATAGTAAATGCCGATGCTTTGAATATACGTGTTCTGGGAACTCACTTTAATGTTTCAAATTATCCTGAAGATATTGCAACAGATGTTGTTTTAGTCGAAGGTTCTGTGGGAATGTATCCTGTAAATGAAGAATTCGATGCTGCTAAAAACACCATTTTAAAACCGGGTTACAAAGGAAGTTTTAACAAAGAAAATGCACTGATCTCTACCAAACCTGTAATCACTGATATTTATACTTCATGGATTAATGGCGGATTGACTTTTAGAAATATGGCTTTTAAAAACATCATTACAAAACTTGAAAGACGCTATAATGTTACAATTGTAAACAAAAATGAAAAATTGGCCAACGAAAAATTCAATGCCAGTTTTAACGATGAATCTATTGAAAAAGTTATGAGCTATTTTAATGATATTCATGGTATAAATTACACTATAAAAAACAATCAAATACTAATTAAATAACCACTAAAAACATGAAGAAAAATGAAAGAATAAAATTCAAGGAATAAAAAAATCGGAAAGAGCTGCGAACAATTTCCGATTTACTAAGTGATTGAATATAACGAATTAACTACAATCAATTAACAAAATTATGAAAAAAAAATCTAAGAATAATGGGTTCCTATACTCATTGTTCCAAAATGACCTAAAATTGAAACTAACTACACTACTTATTTTGGTCGCCATGTTTAATATTAGAGGAAATACTTATGCCCAAAAAACAAAAGTTACCCTTGAATTAAACAATTCAACCATCGAAAAGGTTATTGAGACCATAGAACAAAAAACAGACTTCAGGTTTATTTACAAATTGAATGACATTGACTTAGATCGAACAATTTCAATTTCTGTAAAAGACCAGTCGATCAATATTGTTTTGGATAAACTTTTTAAAGGAACTTTAACCGAATTTAAAATTCGCGATACTCAAATCATTCTGAAAAAACCGGAATTAAAAACACAAAATATTCAATATCAAAAACAAACCGTAAGCGGAATCATTACAGATGAAAATGGTTTGCCTTTACCGGGAGCTTCGGTTCTTGAGGAAGGAACTAAAAACGGAATGGTAACTGATTTTGACGGAAAATACAAACTTACTGTAGAAAGCAGTTCTGCAATAATCATTGTATCTTTTGTTGGTTATAAGGAGAAAAAGGTAGTTGCCAGCCAGAGCGTTATCAACATTCAGCTTATTCCTGATGCTACAGATCTACAAGAAATAGTTGTTGTGGGTTATGGTTCTACAGCCCGAAAAGATGTTACAGGAGCAGTTTCTTCAATCGCTGCAAAAGATATGAATCAGGGAGCAATTGTAAATCCGTTACAATTGATTTCAGGTAAAGCCGCCGGTGTAAACATTACTCAAATTGGGAGCGAACCAGGTTCAGGACCTAGTGTTCGTATTCGTGGTATTTCTTCTTTAATTGGAGGAAATGATCCGCTTGTAGTTGTCGATGGAATTCAGGGAAATATGGATTTGTTGAATCAAGTTCCACCAAGCGAAATCGAAAGCATTGATGTACTTAAAGATGCTTCGGCAACTGCAGTTTACGGTTCCAGAGGTGCTCCGGGAGTTATTATTGTAACTACTAAAAAAAATAAGGCAGGCAAAACAACTATGGAATACATAGGATCTACGTCTATTGATTTTATTCCAAAAAAATTAGACATGTTAGATGCTAATCAATGGTGGGAAACTGCTCAAAGTGTTGGTGTTCCGGCATCTGCAAATCATGGTTCAAATACAGATTGGTACAATCTTTTGACTCAAACCGGAATCACACAAACGCATACATTATCATTTGGCGGCGGAACAGATAAATTTAATTACAGAGCTTCTCTAACAGCAATTTTGCAGGATGGAGTTGTAATTAATTCCAGTAATCAAAAATATATTGGTCGTATCCAGGCTACACAATTAGCTCTTGATGATAAATTAAAATTAACTTTTAATTTAAATACAGGAGTAAACAACGTAACAAGCAGTATTGGCGAAGTAGGAACCGTTTCTTATAAATCGAACCTAATTACCAATTCATTATTAGCGCGACCAACAGATCCTGTTTTTAATACTGATGGCACTTATTATACCGATCCAACTGTATTTCAATATTTAAATCCTTATGCTGTAGCCCAGACAGCTACAAATGAAACTCAAAATGATAATTTATTCGGAAGTTTAAAAGCAGAATTGGATTTAGGTAAAGGTTTTTCCGGAGGATGGTTTGGAAGCTGGAGAAAAACCAATAAAACCATTGGATACTTTATGCCGGCAGAATCAACAGATGCTTTGGCAATTGACCAGAAAGGATATGCTAATATTAAAAATGAAAGACAAAACGAAAAATTAACCAATGTAAGCCTTACGTACAAAAAGACTTTTGGTATTCATAGCTTCAACGCATTGGCTTTATACGAATGGCAAAGCCAGACTTATCAGGGCAATTATGCACAGGCAAGGGGTTTTATAAATGATAAAACAACTTATAATGCGCTTCAGTTTGGTGATTTTTCTAAAGTTCAGTCTGGCGATATTTCTTCTTATAAAAATGACAGGACTTTAGTTTCTTATTTAGGAAGATTAAATTACTCTTTATTAGATCGTTATTTAGTAACGGCAAGTATCAGACGTGATGGATCTTCTGTATTTGGTGCAAACAATAAATGGGGAAATTTCCCATCGGCTTCTGTGGCATGGCAAATTAACAAAGAATCGTTCATGACCAACCAAACGCTAATTAACGAATTAAAATTACGTATTGGATATGGTGAAACTGGTAATCAGCAAGGGCTTTATCCGCAAACTTCATTGTCATTAGTGGGAAGCGCAGGAACGACTTATTTTGGAGGAATGCCTATTACCAATTTCAATATTACTCAAAATGCAAATGCTGATTTAAAATGGGAAACTAAAAAGCAAACCAACATTGGTCTTGACTTTGCTCTTCTGGACAATAGATTAAGAGGTAGTGTAGATGTTTACGACTCTAAAACTGATAATTTATTATTTGATTATACAGTGCCACAACCTCCTTATCCTTACAATCAAATAAAAGCAAATGTAGGAAGTATTTCAAACAAAGGTCTGGAAATCGCTCTTGCATATGATGTTATTAAAACGAATAACAGTACACTTACCTTAGCAGGAAACGTATCATTCATGAAAAATGAAGTCTTAAATTTAAGCGGAAGCATCAACGGTATTCCTTTAAATACAGATTATGTAGGCTGGGGAGCAGCAAACTCTTATTTAGTACAAGGAAAACCGGTTGGTGCATTTTACATCTTAGAACATACGGGTAAAAACGAAAACAATGTCGAAACTGTAAAGGACCGTGACGGAAACGGCATTATTGATCAGGGTGTTAAAAGTCCGGATCGTTACTATGCAGGTTCTGCTTTGCCAACTTATACTTTTGCTTTTAATCCATCTTACCGATACAAAAACTTTGACACATCAGTGTTAGTGAGAGGTTCAGGCGGAAATAAAATCTACAACGGACTGCGTTCTAATTTAAGCAGATTAGAAAATGTAGGTAAATCGAATGTACTGGAAAGTGCTCTTGACGAAGGAATTTATACTTCTCCTTATGGTTCTGACTTATGGCTGGAAGATGGTTCATTTGTTCGTTTAGAAAATGTTACCGCAGGATATACTTTCCGTTTTACGGATAAATATGTAGACTCTATCCGACTTTCGCTTACAGGAAACAACTTATTATTAATTACAGATTACACAGGTCTTGATCCGGAATTGAACATAAGCGGAAGTGGTGATCCTAATGATAATTTTGGTGGTGATAAAGGAATTTATCCGCGTACCAGAAGTGTTGCATTTGGTCTGACTGTAAAATTTAAATAGTAAAAAAATGAAAATCAAAAATATACTAATAGCAGGAAGCGTTTGTTTCCTAACACTTTTTAGCTGTACGGATATCAGCGAAAATGTGTACGATAAATATCCGGCTGACGATTTTTACGGAACTCCTCAGGGAGCAGATATCGCTCTTGCAAGTGTTTATGCTGAAATTCCAGGAGATTTTCAACGTAAAAATGTTCCTGGTGTTGGTTATGCAGGAGCTGATAATGGCTGGTATGACATGAACTGTATGGCATCAGATGAGCAGGTGATTCCGCATAGAAATACGGGAGACTGGCAGCAAGATTTTGCACGTTTGCACAAACACGAATGGTTACCAACAGATTTTATCATTAATAATACCTGGAACTGGTTATATAAATCCGTTTTTAATGCAAATTTAGCGGTTGATTTACTAGAAAAATCAAATGCCGAAGCTTCAAAAATTGCTGAGGCAAAAGTATTACGTGCTTTCTTTTATTATTTATTAATTGATGATTTTGGAGATGTTCCTTTTTTTACTGATAATAATATTACAGTTGATAAAATCCCGCAATCAAGCCGTAAAGAAATTTACACTTTTATTGTAAAAGAATTAACTGAGAATGTAGATCAGCTTTCAGGCACAAAAGGAGGAAATTATTACGGAAGATTCAATAAATGGGCAGGTTATACCTTATTGGCAAAAGTTTATTTAAATGCGCAGGTTTATACCGGAGAAGCAAAATGGAGCGAATGTTTGGCGGCTTGTAACAAAGTTAGCGAAGGTGGTTTTACACTACATTCCGGAGCAGCAAATGCTGCTAGTCCATTAGGAAATAAATATTATGAATTGTTTGGAGATGTACTGCCTGAAGACGAAACTATATTGCCTATTTATGCAACCCTTGATGTAGTTTCCCGTAATATTTATGCAGTTCGCAGCGTGTATGGTCCGCATGGAACCGCTTTATTTGGAATGGCTGGCTGGAACGGAACTATTGTTCCAAAAGACTTTTTCCTGAAATATGCCTTAACAGATATTCGAAGACAACAATTTTTGGTTGGAGAACAAGCAGGAGGATTTAATTATACTCTTGATGTTGCTTCTCTGGACAATCCCGGAGCTGATCCTCAGGCAGGAGTTCGTAATGTAAAATTTTATCCTGCTGGAGCAAAAAGTGGCGGAGGAGCTTCAAATGACTTCCCTATTTTTAGATATGCTGATGTAATTTTAATGATGGCTGAATGTAATGCCCGTTTAGGAAACCCAGGTGCTGCAAAACCTTTTATTGATCAAATCAGACAGCGTGCAGGATTAAATGCACTGGATGCAAACCCTACTCTTGACGACATCTACAACGAAAGAGGATTCGAATTGAACTGGGAAGGTCACAGAAGACAAGACATGATTCGTTTTGATAAATTTTTATTAGCAAACGAATTCAGACCGGCATCTCCAGCTTTCCGAAAATTGTTCCCTATTCCTACATCAGCTTTAGATGCTAATCGTGGACTTAAACAAAACCCGGGTTACTAAAAACAAAACTATCATGAAAAAATATATCAATAAATTATTCCTATTTGGGAGTGTACTTTTTTTAGGCGCCTCCTGTGAAAGTGAAGGTCAGTTAACGACATTGAAAGCAGTAAATTTTCCTGCTGCGATCGAGGTTTCTTCCAGCACAATAGTTCTTACCGAAGATACAGCAGACAATAATGCACTGCTTATTTCCTGGCCCAAAGTAACATTTCCTATCGATGCGCCGGTTACTTATGCCATACAATTTGATTTAATCAATGACACAAGCGGTGCCAATGCCTGGCAAAAAGCCAAACGAATAGAAGTTGGTCAGGATGTTTTAAGCAAAGCATTTATTGGCAGCGAATTAAATAAAATTGCTACAGATTTAGGATTACCTATTGATGCTGCAGGAAAATTAGTGGTTCGTGTAGAAGCAGCTATGGATCGAAAAATTTATTCTGATCCAATCACTTTAACCGTTACGCCTTATGAAAAAAGTGTCGTTTTTGGCGAAATTTATATGCCGGGATTCTATCAGGGAGAATTTAATGTAGGAACTGCCGCAGCTTTAACCGCTATTTCAAAAGGCGTTTATCAGGGGTATGTTACTCTTTCTCCTGGAAATGGTACTGATTTTAAATTGAACACCGCCAGAAATTGGGATCAATATTACGGTGCAGGTGATACAAACAATGATTTAAAAAATATGAGTGAACCTAATTTTCATCTTCCGGGTGCAGGTTCTTATCAGATAAAAGTAAATCTTAATACTTTAAAATGGAGTTCTGCTCCTTACGCCTGGGGAATCGTAGGATCATCAACTCACGCGCCAACTCCGGAAGACAAAGATTATGGATGGAACCACTCTATCCCAATGTCATATAATCATGAAACAAAAACCTGGAAAGTTACTGCCAACTTAATAGTTGGGGCTTTAAAATTCAGATTAAATGATAAGTGGGATGTAAACTACGGACCTGCAGACGCTACAACAAATACGATAAATAAAGATAATGGCGGTGCTTATGATATTGCTGAAGCAGGAACCTACGAAATTACCTTTACAATAAACGACGTAGATCCGGCATCAGCAGGTTATCCGGCAACGGCAACTTGTACGATCGGTAAAAAATAATCTAACATTGTAATAAAGCTAGATTAGTTTGAGTGATACCTGCCTTTTTTGAGCGAAAGGCAGGCTATCTTTCTCCTAAAATAATACCGCGTTTATTAAAACCAAATTCAAAAAAATATGAAATCAAATATAAAAATCGTCTATACTTTACTACTTGCACTAGCATTTATTTCGTGTAGTTCATCAGATAGCGATTCAACTCCGGCTTCTCCTTATCAACAATACGGAGCCTCGTTCGAGAAAATGCCTAAAAAAGAAGATGCCGTAATTTATCAGGTAAATATTCGTGCTTTTAGTGCTGCAGGAAACTTAAAAGGAGTTCAGGATAGACTGACTCAAATTCAGGAGTTGGGTGCAAATGTTATTTATCTTATGCCTATTTATCCTGTTGGAAAAGTAAAAGCTTCAGGAGAATTAGGTTCACCTTATGCCGTGCAGGATTACAAAGCCGTAAATCCTGACTTCGGAACTTTACAGGATCTTCAGGTTTTGGTAGAAGAAGCACACAAAAAAAATATGGCTGTAGTTCTGGACTGGGTTGCCAATCACACCGCTTGGGACAATGCCTGGATTACACAACATAAAGATTGGTACCAGCAAGATGACAAAGGAAATATCATTATTCCTCCGGGAACTAATTATAATGATGTGGCCCAATTAAATTTCAATAATACTGAGATGAAAGACGCAATGATCGACGCCATGTCATATTGGGTTTACAATGCAAACATTGATGGTTTTAGATGTGATTATGCTGATTTTGTACCGCAAAACTTCTGGTCTGATGCAATCACGAAATTAAGAAGCATTAAAAAAAATCAAAACATCTTAATGTTGGCCGAAGGTTCTAAAGTAAATCACTTTGCTTCTGGTTTTGATTATACTTTTGGATTCAATTTCTTCAGCACGTTAGAAAAAGTTTTTAAAGAAACTAAACCTGCAACAATTATTCAGGATTCGAATGCTACAGAATATGCAAACAATTATAATGAAGAAAACAGAGTGGTAAGATATACCAGCAATCACGATGTAAACCTTTCTGAAGGAACTCCGCTGGAACTTTTTGGAGGTAAAAAAGGATCTATCGCTACTTTTGTAGTTGCTGCGTATCTAAAATCTGTTCCAATGATTTACAACGGACAAGAAGTTGGCTATGAAAAAAGATTAAATTATTTTGCCAAAACGCCAATTGACTGGTCTACTGCAGATGCATCAATGCTAGCCGAATACAAAAAAATAATCGCTTTTAGAAATACAAGTACAGCTATAAAAACAGGAACTTATACCGGATATAGCAGCGATGCAGTAAGTGCATTTACAATGGTAAAAGATTCAGAAAAAGTTCTTGTGCTTTCTAATTTAACTAATAGTTCTGTAAAATATCTTGTTTCGCCAGCTTTGAAAGCAATCTGGAAAGATGCTTTTTCAGGAGCTTCTGTAACTGTTGGCAACGAAATTACATTACTTCCATTTCAATATTTAGTATTGAAGAATTAATACCCACGCAACTTTAAAATTAAATTAGATTTGCAAAAAACTAAATAACATGAATTTTCAATCCCAAAAAATGCCGCTTCAAATTCGTTTGAGCAAAAAAATCGCACTGTTACTTTTTATTTGTGCCAATTCATTATGGATTCAGGCGCAGGAAATAACTTCGCCAAACAAAAATCTTTCTTTAAAATTTGAATTAAAAGAAGGCGGAATTCCGTCTTACCAATTATCATATAAACAAAAAGCAGTTATAAAACCAAGTTCTTTGGGTTTAGAACTTCAAAATATGCCTTCGTTTTTGGATGGTTTTACCGTTACAAATACAGCACAATCTTCTGTTGATGAAAATTGGAATCCGGTTTTAGGCGAAGAAAAAACAATTCGCAATAACTATAACGAATTGGTTGTTACTTTGGCTCAAGCCAAAAACAACAACAGATATATCCGCATTCGTTTCCGTTTATTCAACGACGGATTAGGTTTTAGATATGAATTTCCAAAGCAAAATGACTTAACTTATTTTGTAATAAAAGAAGAACGTTCTGAATTTAATCTGACAGGAAATCATAAAATTTTCTGGATTCCGGGAGATTATGATACCAATGAATATGCCTATACAACTTCGAAAATTTCTGAAGTTCCTTCGTTAATGAAAAAAGCTACGATCGAAATCAATGCACAATGGCCTATCAAAGAATTATCGGTACAAACGCCATCAATGATGAAATCTGACGACGGTTTGTACATTAACATTCACGAAGCAGGTTTAATCAATTATCCGGCAATGTATCTTGAAGTTGATGCTGTAAACTATAAAATGAAAAGTCATCTTGCACCAGACGCTGTGGGGGCAAAAGGATATATGCAAACCGATGCACAATCGCCTTGGAGAACTATTGTTGTAAGCGATAAAGCAACAGATATTTTGGCTTCAAAATTAATTCTGAATCTTAACGAACCAACAAGTTACAAAGATGTATCATGGATAAAACCAGTAAAATACATCGGGATTTGGTGGGAATATTTCGTTGCCGGAAAAAGTACATGGGCTTTCGGAAAAGAAAACAATGTAAAATTAACGGATGATTTCACGAAGCTTACGCCGAATGGAAAACACGGAGCCACAACAGAACGTGCAAAAGAATACATTGATTTTGCTTCTAAAAATGGTTTTGATGCAATCCTGATTGAAGGATGGAACATTGGCTGGGAAGACTGGATTGGAAACTGGAAAGAAGAAGTTTTTGATTACGTAACCGCTTATCCTGATTTTGATGTAAAAGCAGTTCATGCATATGCTGCTTCAAAAGGGGTGAAGATTATCATGCACCACGAAACTTCAGGATCTGCAACCAATTATGAGCGTCGTTTAGATCGTGCTTTTCAGTTTATGAATGACAACGGTTATGATGCTGTAAAAACAGGTTATGTAGGTAAAATTATTCCGCGTGGCGAACACCATGACGGACAATGGATGGTGAATCATTACATTAATGTAGCCAAACGTGCTGCTGATTATAAAATTATGATCGACAGTCATGAAGCAGTTCGACCAACAGGTTTGCACCGAACTTTTCCAAACTGGATTGCTCAGGAATCTGCGCGCGGAACGGAGTTTGAATCTATGGGAGGTTTAGCGCCGGATCATACCACGATTTTGCCTTTCACCCGTTTAATGGGAGGTCCAATGGATTATACTCCGGGAATTTTCCAGACTGATCTTTCATATTACGGAACAGGAAGTTCTCAACGCGTTAATACTACTTTGGTAAAACAATTGGCGTATTATGTTACGATGTATAGTCCGTTGCAAATGGCGGCTGACATTCCGGGGAATTACGAGCGTTTTCCAGATGCATTTCAGTTCATTAAAGATGTTGCTGTAGATTGGGATAACAGTTATATTCTTGAAGCTGAACCGGGAGATTACATCACGATTGCGCGTAAAGCAAAAGGAAAAGATGCTTGGTTTGTGGGAGGAATCACAGACGAAAACTCAAGAACAGCAAACATTACTTTTGATTATTTACCTGCCGGAAAAAAATTCATAGCCACAATTTACGCTGATGCCAAAGAAGCGAATTGGAATGAAAATCCACAAAAATATACCGTGACTAAAGTTGTTGTAACCTCAAAAACAATTTTAAAACAGTATTTAGCTCCGGGCGGAGGTGTTGCTATTAGCATCAAAGAAGGAAATGCTAAAGAATTAAAGGGATTGAAAAAGTTATAGATTACTAAGTTTTTTTGCCACGAATTCACGAATTTTTCGAATTAAGATTTTAAAATAAATACTTAATTCGTGAATTCGGGGCAGAAACTTACGCTCATTTCTGAGCAAAAATTAAAAATTTTACTACAAAACTATTAACCACAAAATGTTTGTCAAATTTAAAAACAATGCAAGTGAGAATGAATTTTAGTTAGAAATGCTGACAAGCATAAAAAACAAAAATTATGAAAAACAAAATTACCACTAGAGTATTTCATTTCACGAAAACAATAGTCTGTTTTCTGTTACTATTTGCAAGTTCAGTGTATGCCCAAGATCCGGCTCAATATGGTACGCCATATACAGGAGTTCCGGACCCGAGAGATGCCAATATTTATCAGGTTCACATTCGTCCGCATAGTGCTTCCGGAACTTTAGCCGCAGTTACATCTGATTTAGACCGAATTAAATCACTTGGTATCAATGTGCTTTATTTAATGCCCATTTATCCTTACGG
The DNA here is from genome assembly GCF_001975985.1 of [Flexibacter] sp. ATCC 35103. Lineage (GTDB taxonomy): Bacteria > Bacteroidota > Bacteroidia > Flavobacteriales > Flavobacteriaceae > Flavobacterium. The sequence goes on from NZ_MTQF01000003.1 coordinate 72,952, forward strand.
AACTGATTCAAGAAGTTCCAACTCTCCTTATTGTATCAAAGATTACAAATCTGTAGGTTCTGAATACGGAACGCTTACAGATATGCGTAATCTGGTAGATGCAGCCCATGCCAAAGGTATGGCAGTAATGCTTGACATTGCTGTAAACGGTACTTCATGGGATCATCCCTGGACGGTATCTCATCCGGAATATTACCAAAGAACCGGAACAACAATCAATCAGCTGGCAAACTTTTCTGATATAGCCGCGCTGGATCTTAACAATACCGCGCTTCGTGCTGCAATGAAAGATGCCATGCGTTATTGGATCTTTGCAGCTAATATTGATGGATATCGTTGTGATTTTGCTAATAATCCTCCTATTGATTTCTGGACAGAAATTATCAGCAATTTAAGAGGTATTACTTCTCATAACTTATTGATGCTTGCCGAAGGAGATCGTTTACAAAATTTTCAGGCAGGATTTGATATGAATTTTGGTGATAAATGGTTTTATGATGCATTAAAAAATGTTGCAGGCGGAGGTCCGGTTTCTACAAGATTCCAAACCACAAATGACATGGAATATACGTATGCAACAGGAAGTCAGCAAGAAGTGAGATGGACTGCAAATCATGATTCAGAAAACAACAGCGATACCGCTCCTTTTACTGTATTTAAAAGTAATGCCGGAGTAGTCGCCAATTTCTTAGTTTCGGGTTATATGAAAGGTGTTCCTTTTTTAACCAGCGGACAAGAAGTAGCATTCAATCAGGTAATTCCGTGGCCTTATACCAGCGTAAAAATAAACTGGAGCAATACTGCTGCTACACCCGAATTTGCCAAGATTCTTAACTTTAGAAATAGCAGTGCTGCCATCCGTCGTGGTACAATGACGCCATATGCCAGTGATGATATCTGTGCCTTTACAAAAACATTAGGAACTGAGAAAGTTATTGTAATGACCAATCTTAGAAATGCCAGTAAAACATTTGTGATTCCGGCTGCATTGGCAGGAACTTATAAAGATGCTTATACTGGTGCTAACGTAACATTGGTTTCGGGAGCTACCCAATCTTTTAATGCTTTTCAATATATTGTTTTAACCAATACAAATGTTGCGACTGTAGCCGTTACAGGAGTTTCAGTTAGTCCTGCAACAGCAACTGTTGGTTTAGGATCTACACAACAATTAAATCCAACAATTGCTCCGGCAAATGCAACCAACCAAAACGTAACCTGGACATCAAGCAATACAGCTGTAGCAACTGTAAATGCATCTGGATTAGTTTCAGCGGTTTCAGCAGGGACAACAACTATTACGGTTAAAACAGTTGACGGAAACAAAACAGCAACTTCAGCTATAACAGTTGCAGCAATTCCGGTTGCTTCAGTAAGTGTTTCGCCAACAACAGCAAGTTTATATGCAGGAAACACACAACAGCTTTCGGCTACAATTGCTCCGGCAAATGCAACAAACAAAACTGTAACATGGAGTTCCAGCAATACAGCCGTTGCAACTGTAAATTCATCCGGATTAGTAACAGCGGTTTCAACAGGAACAGCAAATATTACTGTAACAACACAAGACGGAAGCAAAACTGCAATTGCAGCCATTACTGTAAACGCGAATACTAATTTCACGGTTTATTTCTACAAACCATCAAATTGGGGAACCGGAATTAAAATTTATTATTGGAGTACTTTACCAACAGGCGTTTTAGCTGATGCTTCATGGCCAGGCGTAAATATGACTGATGCAGGAAATGGTTGGTACAGTTATACGTTTACCAATGTAACTTCGACTAATTTAATTTTTAATGACGGAACTAGTCAATCTGCTGATTTAAGCAGAAACAAAATAGGTTGGTACATGAATACAACTTGGTACGATTCTAATCCGGGAACAGTTGTAGCAGTTACAGGAGTAACATTATCTCCAACAACAGCAACATTGTTAGTTGGAGCAACACAGCAATTAACGCCAACAGTTGCGCCTGCAACAGCAAACAATAAAGCTGTAACATATAGTTCAAGTAATACGGCTGTAGCAACTGTAAATAGTTCCGGATTAATAACCGCTGTAGGTGCAGGTTCTGCAACAATAACCGTAACAACTCAGGATGGAGCAAAAACAGCAACTTGTGCAGTAACTGTAAATGCTACAAATGTAGCAGTAACAAGTGTGAGTTTGAGCCCAACCTCAGCATCATTATCTGTTGGCGGAACACAACAATTGACTCCAACAATTCTTCCTGCAAATGCAACAAACAAATCTGTAAATTACAGTTCTGGTAATACGGCAGTTGCAACTGTAAATAGTTCTGGATTCGTAACTGCCGTAGCAAACGGATCAGCCACTATTACGGTTACAACCGTTGACGGAAGCAAAACAAGTATAGTTTCTATTACCGTTTCGACTGCAACAGGAACATATTACACGATCAAAAACAGATGGACTGGTGCTTATTTATCTGATGCCGGAGCAAATGTAGGTTACGGTGCAACGATTGCGAATAACAATTACAAATGGCAAAAAATCGCTATAGATGCCACTTATTTTGTGCTTAAAAATGTAGCGACTGGAGAATTGATGAATATCGAAAATCAAACCGGAAATGTTCAGTCTAATATAACCGATACTACTTTCTGGAGTGCACAATGGTCAAGTGATTATATCGACGGAACCTGGATTAGAATCAGAAACAGATGGCAAACCGGAAATATTATCCATGTTGAAAATCAAACTGGTTCTGCTCAATACGGAAACTCTCAGGATGGTTGGTTTAGTGCACAATGGCAATTAGAATCTACAACAGTTTCAGGTTTAAGTGCCAAATCTTCTCTTCAAACAGAAGAAATCATTGCAACAGAAAAAGAAGTAAGCATTTATCCAAATCCTTCTACAGACAACCAATTTAATGTTTCATTGCCTGAATTAGAATCGGGAGATTTAGCTTTAATTACAGTTTCTGACATGAACGGCAAAACTGTTTTAACTCAAAAACTTTCGACTTCAGGACAAATTAATCATCATTTAGCATCAGGAATTTATATCGTAACTATAAATTCTAAAGGTTTGAATGTGACTAAAAAGTTGATTGTTAAATAACTTCAATTTAGTTATAAAAAGAAATGGCGTATGAGATTTTCATACGCCATTTTTGTTTTAAAAAAGATTCTCACAGATTATAAAATCTTTTCAATCCTTTTAATCTGTGGCAAAAAATTAAAGCTTTCCTCTTTTTTGTAAATCTTCAAGTAAATCTTTTGCAAACTCCACCGCATGAAGCGCATATCCTAAATGTCCACCCGGAACATATAAAACTTCGGTTCCAAATTGTTTTGCCAGATTAGTAACAGGCCATGCCGGCATTGTATTTACAGAATCCTTTCCTACACAGAAAATAATTTTATCCTTGTTTTCTTCCAGTTTGATGGTGTCAAAATCAGTCGATGGATATTGTCTCACTTCGTGTTTGAACCAGTACTTTGTATTTGGTGTTTCTGGTCCTTTTCCTGATTTCATGTATTCACCATCTTGGGTTTCCGGAATCAATTCATTTACGAATTTTTCTTTAGCCGCACCTTCCCCTTCTTTAATATAAAGATCATAAATTTCCTGAGTCGTCGCTTTCCATTTTTCACCATCCGGAAGATATTTTAAAGCAGTTGGTTCATGCGGAACAAGCGCTTTTATAATTTCAGGATGAAGCGTCATCAATTGAAGCGAAACCAAAGCTCCTGAACTGCTTGCGAATACAAAAGCCGGTTCACTCGTTAAATGTTTAATTAAAGCTGCAGCATCATCTGCATCAGTATTGATACGATGTGTATAATCTTGTTCACCTACTAATTTAGAACCTGAGAATCCTCTGCGATCATAGGTTACCACCATAAATGTTTTAGATAATATTTCGCGAATGGGTGTAAAGATAAAATGATCTCCGTTTGCTCCTGGAATCATTAATAAAACTGGTCCGTTTCCTTTCGTTTCATAATACAATTCAGCTCCAGCTACATTTAGTATTCCTGTTGTTACACCTTCTATTGGTTGTTTAGCATTTTCCATTTCTTTTGTATTTTAAGAATTATAAATTCAATAATTTTTCTACATTCAAGTGTCCTATTTTTGCTTTGTCTTCTTCAGAAATTGAAGCGTTTTTAAGAAAATCTCCTGTTTCGTTTTTTATCAAATAAGGATAATCTCCTGAGTAAATAATGTGGTCTGCTCCCATTTGTGCAATGGCAAACTGAAGTTGAGTTTCAGAGAAAATTCCGCTTGGTGTGATATAAACGTGTTCTTTATAATATTCTGAAATCGTACGTTTTAAATTTGTAATCTCAGGATAAAGTGTTTCGTCTAATCTTTCCAGAAAAGCAGGAACAAATTCTCCCCAATGTCCTGAAATCAATTTTAGATTGGGCAACTTATCAAAAACTCCCGAAAGAATCATTCTGATTACATGAATTCCGCTGTCCATATGCCAGCCAAAACCTGCAGCCGGAAAAACCCCGTTTACTAATTTTGACCAATTATCATTTCTAAAATAATGGTCTGCGACTCCTTTTTCAATAATTCCGGGATGCAAATAAACGGGTACATCTAGTTCAGCCGCTTTTTCAAAAATTGGAAAAAATTCAGTTTCATCAAAAAATTTCCCCTGAAAAGTTCCCGCCAATAAAGCTCCTTTAAAACCTAAACTTTTTACTGCACGTTCTAATTCTGCTGCTGCTGCAACAGGATCAGCAACTGGCAAAGCGGCAAAACCGGCAAATCGGGTTGGATTTTGTTTGATTAAATGTGCTAATTCATCATTGGCTTCAGCACAAAGTTCAACTGCAATTTTAGGGTCTGTAATTCCTTGTGGACTTCCTCCGCCATATGAAATGACCTGCATATCGATACCGCTCTCATCCATAAATTTAAGTCTGCGTACGCCAACATCTTCAATATCATCATTTGTGGGTAAAAAATGTTTTATTAATTCCTGCATGTCTTTATTTTTTTCAGCATCATTACTTTTTGGCTGAAACTGTTTCATTTTGTCACTGATTTTTGGCGAGCTAAAATGTTCTTCTATTGTAATAATTTTCATTTTTTTTAATTTTAAGAGTTTAACCAATTTTCAGATTCCTTGTACAGTTTTGCAACACTTTCCGGTTTGTCAATTCCAGGCAAATTACTATTTATAGGATAGCCACTTTGGCTTAAAGCATAAGACATATTCGCATAACTTGTTCTGAATTTGGCAATTTCTTCTTTCGGAATTGTAATACCATCAGCAGGAGAAACAGGCATTAAAGCATCTTTTTCATAAATTCCTTCCATAGAAATAATAGACCAAAGACCATTTATTTTCTGTATTTTGTATAAAAGTTTCACATCAGAACTTAATTCTAATAAATGTCCCTGGATTTCCTGTCTTATCTGAATTGTCGCCATTGTAATCGCAACGGCTTTATCTTTATTCAGCCAGATTAAAGTATCGAATAATTTGTGAGGCGCATAAGTTTCCATTTTGCTTGAAGCTTCAACGAAATCGTGTCCAGATCCTTTAAACCATGAAATTGTTACGGTAGAATTTTCGGCAAAACATTTCTTCATTTCTTCCCATTGCGCATTGTCTCGGCAAAAACGTTCAAATTCTATAAGTTCTTTAATACTGAATTTATCAATTACGTTTTCTAAAGTACTTCCGGATGGTTTTCTTAACAGCGTTTTCATAATTCCCTCTTTTTAATTTTGTTATAGATTGCATCAGTTTGGTTTCTGATGATTTATAGTACAAAATTAGGCGGATAGAAAACCCTGTGCATTGACAAATGTCAAAAAGGATTATTTGGATTTTAATCTGCTTAAAGTTTCCTGAGAAATTCCCAAATAAGTAGCGATAATTCTATTAGAAAGTCGTTGAATATAATGAGGCTGCTCTTTTAAAAGTTTTTCGTAGCGTTCTTTGGCTGAAAGCGTAACCAAATCTTCTATTCTGTTATTTTGGAAAGTAAAGGCTAATTCTAACATTCTTCTATAGAATAATCCCCAACTCGGAATTTCATTTAAAAGAATAGAAAAATCGGAATGAGAAATAGACAATAATTCTGAATCTTCTAAAGCATCAATATATTCAATTGAAGGCTTTTGATTAATAAAACTCGTGAGGGCAGTTACGGGAGTATTGTCAAAAGAAATCAATCTTGTTTTTTCCTGACCTTCTTTTGTGATGTAATAGGTACGCATGCAGCCTTTTTCTAAAAAATAAAATTTATCACATACTTCTCCCTGAGATAAAATAATGGTGTTTCGTTTTACTTTATGAGCAGTAATACAAGACATTATTCTATTCATATCCTGCGTGTTAACTTCTGCTAGTTTCGTAATAAAATCTTTAAATATATCTGTCATGAGAATATTGGTAATAACATGCTTAACCACTAATTGAACAATAATTAAAGTAATTTTAGTGACCTATAAATATAGGATAAAATTAATTGTCACAGAGTTTAAAAGTAAGAAAAAAATTATATATTTTTTGACATTTGTCAATGCGCAGGAGTTTTATCGATCTTAATTTTGGTCAAAATAAAAGGAAACAATCCTATAAATAAATATTGCTATGACATTAGATGAAAAGAAAGAATTTTTACAGCAACAATGCGATAAAAAACAGGATGCAAGAGAAATTACACCGGAAACGCATCCAATTCATATTACGGAGTGGGGAAATTCAGGACCAACAGTGCTTCTAATTCATGGAGGAGTTCAGGGCGGTTTAGGCGGAGGACCAATTAACTTTATGAATCAACGTGAACTTGCAGATAAAGGCTATAAACTACGAGTGCCTAACAGACCCGGATTTGGAGAAAGTCCTTCGCGTGGTGCAGATAGTCAAACTGCTGATGCGATTTGGATTGCAAAAGAATTAGGAAAAGGTTCTCACCTTGTTTGACATTCATTTGGTGGTGCCGAAGCTTTATTGGCTGCTGCAATCAGACCTGAAGCAGTTCAATCATTAATATTAATAGAACCCGCTTTACAACCCATATTAGCAACTGATATAGAAGGTTTAAAATTACCTGAAATTCAGGAAGCTTTGCAAGTTGTTTCGGCTCCTTTGATGGCTGCAGAAAGTCCCGGAGATTTTGCCAGACTTTTTTCAGAATGTATGGGACAAGCTATTGATGGAGGTTTGAACCCTTCGGCTGCAGCTCTGGAAGCTCATCCGGAAAGTGCACAAGCTTTAGGATGTGCGCTTCTTAATGCTGTATTAGGAACACCACAAGAAATGCGTGCAGCCGCAGATATTGTAAAAGCCGAAGGTATTCCTGTTTATGTTATTTCCGGTGGTTACAGTGCTTCTCAAGATGCATGCTGTAAAGCGATTGCGAGATTAACTGGCGGAAAACATATTATTATTCCTTGTCCAAATCATTTTATTCAGCAAGATTCTTCTAAGTTATTTAATGAATTTTTAGATAAAGAAATTCAAAATCTTTTGTAAATAGACAAAATGAAAATGCCCTTAAAAAACTAGATTTTTTTGAGGGCATTTTTTATTTATACTTTTCTACATCACTCTTATTTGTTTAGCCAACCCAGTTCTTCATCATAAATTTTCTTTACTTCTGTTGGTCTGTCTGTACCTGGAAGATCCTGACTGATCGTACCTCCAACAATTTGACGCGTATAAGAAAGCCATCGATAAGAAAGACGAAGACCTTTTACATCCGCTGGATTAATCTTCAAGTCTTGTCCCGGAATTGCAGGAGTCAATGCATCAGACTCATTTATAGAAGTCATTGCTGTAATTTTCCATTCTCCGTTACGTTTTTCTACACGATAAAGTAAACGCATATAAGATGTTAATGTAGCCTCGACATCATTTACATATACGCCACGAGTAGTTGTTGTAGGATATTCTACAAATGATTTATTATCATTTTGATAGATTAGCGCACCGCCACAACGATTCACCATAGGTAATTCTGCTACGACTTCATCAGAGCCTTTGCCAATAAAAGAGTTTACTCCTCCGCTTTGCCAACTGGTATTAATTTTTGCATCATCGGCATAACACTTTGCCAGTTCTTCATTACGATGACTTGCTCTATAGATTCTTTCTGATACAATCAGGTTATTAATCGCTTCGTAATCTGTCATAGATGTGTTTTTTACTTTGTTTGACATTTTATTTTGTTTGGATTGTGCTAAAGCAGCATTTGCAAACAAAATCATTAAAATCAATGCTCCTAATTTTCCGGACATCTTCATCTTTTTCATTTTTTTAATCCGAGCTTACATTTTGTTTTATTATTGCCCTTGGATATTACAAATTCAATAATTTCTCTGCATTTTTGTAAGCAATTTTCTCGATGTCTTCTTGGCTAACCGGAGCATTTTCAAGAAAAGCCCTTGCGCCTTCATTTCCAACATAAGGATAATCTACAGAATACATAATACGATCTGCTCCCACCATTTCAAGAGCACATTTAAACAACGGCATTGTAAATAAACCACTTGGTGTAATGTGCACATGATTGCGATAATAATGAGAAATAGTATGTTCTAAACCTGTTATTTCTTGTGGCATTTGTTCATCCATTCGATCCAGAAATAAAGCTGCAAATTCGCCCCAATGTCCTGTAATCATTTGCAGATTTGGATATTTGTCAAACGTGCCGTTTAGGATCATGTGTACAATATGAACACCAACTTCCATATGCCATCCCCAACCCGAAGCGGCGAATCTTGCACTAACATCCGGTTTTTTGCAATTGTAATAACTATCGCGTACGGATTTCATGATTGTTGTTGGATGCAAATAAATGGGCACTTTTAGTTTGTTTGCCATTTCTAATATCGGACTAAATTCATCTTCATCCAGAAACTTATCGTTGGTTGCTCCGCTGATCATTGCCCCTTTAAATCCAAATTTTGTAACCGTTCTTTCTAATTCATCTGCTGCTGCCTGAGGATTTGTTGTTGGTAAAGTAGCAAAACCTGCCAAACGATCCGGATTTGCTTTGATTGCATCTGCTAATTTATCGTTCGATGCTATTGCAAGTGGTACGGCTTCTTTTGGTGCAATTAGTTGAATTCCGGGACCACCAATACTTAAAACCTGTATATCGATACCATTAGCATCCATATCGGCTATTCTAATAGGACCTAAATCAGTCATTTTATCAAAAGTGGCATGACTTGGGTAATTGCTGTATGCTGCTCTGTGACTTGGAGCCAAACGTTCTATGGCATCTGCTGAAGCTTTTGAAATTGCAACATCTATAAAGTGCTCTTCTAATGTTATGATTTTCATTTTTCTTCTATTTTTTAATTGAATAATTTAGTTCTCTTTATACCAATAAGCCTACTAGTTGATCCAATGCTTCATCAGCTTCCGGGACTGGTAATATGAGCCAAACATGGAGCATGTCTTTGTATTCACAATAAGTCAGATCGACGTTTTCTTTTTCTGCCATTTGACTTAGTTTTTTACAATCCGGAAATAATATGTCATGCGTTCCTGTAAAAAGAATAATAGGAGCCAGATTTTTGATATTACCATAAATGGGACTTAGCAAATAGTTTTTCGGATCTGTATTTCCTGCGTATGCTTTGCTACATTCCGTTGATCTTTCGACTGATAAAATAGGATCGTATTTATCAACCTCTACTATTTCGGGATTGGATTTGGTCATATCCAGCAACGGAGATAAAAGTATAATTTGAGAAGGTTGTACGTCTTTTTCATCTCTTAATTTTTGAGCCAGCGCAAAAGCCATTCCTCCTCCGGCAGAATCTCCGATTAGAATAACATTCTCTGCTCCAACCTCATTAATTAAATTAAGCAATGCGGTATATACCATTTCAGTAGTTTCTGCATATTGATGTTCTGGTGCCAGAGGATAATCAGGAGTTACCACTGTTCTGCCTGTTCTTTCGATCAATTTACCAAAGAACACCCAATGCTCCGGAAAATAAGTTGAAACATAAGCTCCTCCATGTATGAAGAAGAAATATTTATTGATTGATTTTTTAGGCGCTATCGTCCAAACATTTTGTCCATTTATAAGTTCTGATGCTATATCGTACTTATTATAAAGTTCGGGTGTTGGTTTTGTTGCCGGCTTTGCCCTGTCATTTTTAACTGTCTGAGCAAATGTGTTGTTTTTTACTCCTGCAAGAAAAAGTCTTTTTTCTAATTGCTGGCTTTCAGTACTTGGTTCTTTTTCATTTGAAATTGTTTTCATACCATAAGTTTTACCTTTTTCTTCAATTACTTTACATTCCTTTACAATTACAATACTTTCTTTATAAATATCACGGGCTTCTCCTTTAATTACAAGTGTATGTCCTTTAGAATATTTTCGTAATTTGAGATAATCCGAAATCGGAAGTACACAAAGTGCCATTGATGCCCCATCTTTTTTATCTGATACTTCTATTGATGGCAGTCCATAAACATCCGGTCCTACATAAACCACAACGCCTGTTATAGTTACCATTTTGTTTTTATAAAGTTTTTCAGCTTTAGGTCTGTCGTACATAAAAGCATTCTGTAATTCCTTTACTGGCAAAATTTCTTTAGTGTTCATAATTCTTAAATCTTTAGCGTAAACAATACCAGCAATCAACAATAACATAATCGCTATAGTGGCTGAATTGATTCTTTTTTTGAATATCTTTATCATGAGAGTAGTAGTTTATATGTGAATAAAAAAAGATTTTGAATTTAGAAATCAAAACCTCAATATTTGTTAAAACTACTTTTAAGAAGCGGCCATTTTTTGCAAAGCTGCAGGATAACGATCTCCTTTCATGGCACCAATGGCGAAGGTTTTGTCTAGTAAATTCAGTTCTTCTGCAGATAATTCTATAGACAATGCTTCGATATTTTCATCTACACGTTTTGGTTTGTTCATTCCCACAATCGGAATAATATCATCGCCCTGATGCAATGCCCAAGCCAATGCAAGCTGACTTGCAGATATGTTTTTCTGGCTTGCCATATCTTTCAAAAATTCGATTAATTGTAGATTATGGGCGCGATTTTCTTCCTGAAATCTCGGAAGCATGTTTCTATAATCGCCTTTAGGTAATGGAAAAGTCAAATTTCCGGTCAATAAACCATAACTCAAAACAGAATAAGGAACAATGCTTACGCCAAGTTCTCGTGCAGTTGGTAAAATTTCGTTTTCTATAAATCGGGTGGCTAATGAATATTCGATTTCTAAGGCTGAAATGGGATGTACTTTATTCGCTCGCACCAATTGTTCTGCATTGGCTTCTGAAAGTCCTACATAACGAACTTTTCCTTCGTCGATTAAATCTTTTATGGCGCCAACAGTTTCTTCAATTGGCACATCGGGATCGATACGAGAAGGCTGAAGCAAATCTATTTCATCAACGCCTAGTCGGGTTAAAGAATACGCACAGAAATTTTTGATTGCATTTGGTCTTCCGTCCAATCCTAAAAAATGCCCTTTATGATCTCGTAATGCGCCAGTTTTTACGCTTAGAAAAACCTTATCTCTACGATCTTTTATGGCTTCACCTAGAATAAGTTCGCTCATTCCCATTCCGTAGAAATCAGCAGTATTTAAAAAATTAATTCCTGAATCAATTGCATATTGTAGTGTTTCTATGGTTTGCTTTTTTGCTGTTTGCAAAGATGCCGGATCATCAATTATTAATCTGGATCCCATAGATATGGAAGAAACTTCTGGTCCGTTTATTCCTAATTTTCTCGTTTTCATAATTCTTCGATTTAATTAATTTAATAAAACAAAGGTATTATGTACAAAGAGGCAAGAGAAGGTCTAAACTGCCGTTAAAAAGTTCTAAATGTCGTATTTTTATTAAGATAATCCTTTTCTATACTCTAAAGGACTTATTCCGGTATTACGTTTGAAGAATTTACCAAAAAAAGTAGCTGTAGCAAAGTTTAAATGTACCGAAATCTCAGCAATGCTCAATGCTTTTGTTTGCAATAAAACTTTGGCCTCAAGGCAAACAATCTCATTAATTATCTCACTTACAGTTTTTCCGGTTTCATTTTTCATGATTTGAGAAAGATGTTTTGCCGTTATAAAAAGTTTTTCGGCATAAAAAGAAACTTCACGATGTTCTGTGAAATTTTCAGCCAATAACTCTTTAAATTTTTCGGTAAGGTAATAGGATCTTGAATAGGCATTGTGTTCTTTTTTGGTCTTAATGTCGTATAATCCTTCAATTTCCAGAAGTAAAGCACGTAATAAGGCCTGAATACTTTCTAATTTATTAGATAAATCAGAATTTTTCTTTTGTTCTATTTGAAGTAATAACGCCTGAATAATAGCCAAATCTTCCGTATTTAAAGGAATCGCGTGTTGTCCGTTTCTTTTATAGAAAGAAAATTTCTTTAAAAATAAAGTATCAATCAATCCTGAAACTACAAAATCTTCGGTAAAGAAAAGGCTTTTGGTTTCGATTGCGCCTTTGTTAAGAATCCAGTTTCGCACTTCATCCGGTGCGACCATAACAATATACGGCGCTTTGAGCTGATAGTTTTCTAATCCTACAATAAATTCAGCTTCCCCTTTTAGAACAAGTCCAATGCTGTACATCTCAGAACGATGAGGTTCAAAATGACGATTGGGTGTAATTTCCTGAGGTTTAAAAATAAAATCCTTAAACTCTATGTCCAGACCAAATTTTTCAGTGATATCAACTATACCAAGTTTTTTAATTTCCTTCATTATAGTTTCGCTTTAAAAATGATTCTAAACTAATTCTGCTACAAAAGTAAACCTATTAAAAAGTGTATGTGCAGGCAAATCCAAAATTAGATTGCAGGTTTTCGTTCTTGAAATTTATTGATGGTTTAAAGGCTAATCTTTCGCTTACATTAAATTGAGATAAAGCAGCATCGATATTGGCATCAATAATATTTAAAACATAAAATCCAACGATAAATAATGCGGATAAATCTCTATTGCGTTGAAATTGCTTTTGTGCAGAAACTAACTGACTTTCGCTTAAGTTAGCCATATATTCTGAACTGCTTATATTTCCTGCCAATCTGCTTTTATATTCGTCTCTATAAGTTTTGTAGTTTTTCTGACTGTCGATATAAAAATAAGCACTTGTGCCAATTGCTCCATAAACCAACGGAAGTTTCCAGTATTTTTTATTGTAAATCTGCCCTAAACCCGGAAAAATAGCGGAATAAAATGCTGCTTTCGCGGGACGAAGCGGATCAATTGTTTCTGATTTAAGAGTATCTTTTGAAATAATTTGTTTGGTTTCCTGAGCTGAAATTGACGTTAATCCTAAAAATAAAAACAGAAGTGTAAATTGATATTGCATAAAAAGTTGGCTTTGAAATTTTGAGTCAAAGAAAACTTTTTAGTTCTAAGGTTTTTCTTAAATAAAAGATAAATAAAACTTAAGATTTTTTTAGCCACGACCCGAGCGATAGCGAACAGGCGAAGCAATTTCACGAATGAACACGAATTAAAATTAATTTTCCCTTTTTAAATTAGTGCAAATTCGTGAAATTCGTGGCTATTTTTTTCTTTTATTCTCCCAACATCTCCATCAATTCCAAAGCTCTTTTGGTAGATTTTACATTCTCAAAAGTCAATAAAAGACGTAAACCGTTTGGTGTTTGCTTTTCTTTCATTTGACAAAGATTACTATATTTTTGTACAAATTGTAAAACCTTTCTAAACTTAGAAGACTGATAATAATCTGACTGTTGATCTGAGATAAAATAGCAAATCATTTTACCTTTTTTCATCACCAATTTTTCTATACCTATGTTTGTGGCAATCCATTTGATGCGAATACTATTCATCAAAGCATTGGCACGCGGAGGCATTGGACCAAAACGGTCAATTAATTTATTTTGGAAAATAACTAATTCGGCTTCATTTTTCACAGAACCCAATTCGTTGTATAAACTCAAACGTTCGGTTACATTATTAATATATTCATCAGAAAATAAGAGCTCAAAATCAGTATCGATTTGTAGATCTTTTACGTATTCTTTGGTTTCAATATCATTCTCTTCCGGATATAAATCTTTGAATTCGTTTTCTTTTAATTCTTCGATGGCTTCGTTCATGATTTTTTGGTACGTGTCAAAACCAATTTCATTAATGAAACCACTTTGTTCGCCACCTAATAAATCTCCCGCACCACGAATCTCAAGATCTTTCATCGCAATGTTGAAACCACTTCCCAGTTCGCTAAATTGTTCCAATGCCTGAATACGTTTTCTCGCATCTTCGGTCATAGAAGAATATGGCGGACAGATGAAATAACAGAATGCTTTTTTGTTGCTTCGGCCAACTCGTCCACGCATTTGATGCAGATCTGATAATCCGAAATTATTGGCATTATTGATGAAAATCGTGTTGGCATTTGGCACATCCAAACCGCTTTCGATAATGGTTGTGGCTACCAAAACATCAAAGTCTCCATTCATGAAACCTAACATCAGTTCCTCGAGTTTGGCGCCTTCCATTTGTCCGTGACCAATTCCGACTCTTGCATTTGGAACCAAACGCTGAATCATTCCGGCCACTTCTTTTATATTTTCGATTCGGTTATTAATAAAGAAAACTTGTCCGTTTCGCTGAATTTCATACGAAATCGCATCACGAATTACTTCTTCATTAAAACCAACAACATTTGTTTCTATAGGATAACGATTTGGCGGTGGCGTTGTAATTACCGATAAATCTCTTGCTGCCATTAACGAAAACTGAAGCGTTCTCGGGATTGGTGTTGCAGTTAAGGTCAACGTATCAACATTTGCCGCAATGGTTTTTAGTTTATCTTTTACGTTTACTCCAAACTTTTGTTCCTCATCGACAATCAATAAACCTAAATCTTTAAAAACTACATTCTTATTTACCAATTGATGTGTCCCGATAACAATATCCAGTTTTCCTTCGGCTAAATCTTTTAGGGTTTGCGCTTTTTGTTTGGCAGTTCTAAATCGGTTTAAATAACCAATTGAAACCGGCATATCTTTTAATCTTTCAGTAAAAGTTCTGTAATGTTGATAAGCCAAAATAGTTGTCGGAACTAAAACAGCAACTTGTTTGCTATTATCTACTGCTTTAAAAGCAGCACGAATCGCAACTTCCGTTTTCCCGAAACCTACATCGCCACAAACCAAACGATCCATCGGGCGATCGCTTTCCATATCGGCTTTTACTTCTGCAGTCGATTTAGTTTGATCCGGCGTATCTTCATAAATAAACGAACTTTCTAATTCGTTTTGTAAATAACTGTCCGGTGCAAACTGAAAACCTTTTTCCAATCTTCGTTTTGCATACAACTGAATCAGATTGAAGGCAATATGTTTGACGCGCGCCTTGGTTTTTTGTTTTAAAATTTTCCAGGCGTTCGATCCTAACTTATAAATTTTAGGCGGCGTTCCGTCTTTTCCGTTGTATTTCGAAATTTTATGAAGCGAGTGAATGCTTACATACACAATATCATTATCGGCATAAACCAGTTTTATGGCTTCCTGCGTTTTGCCTTCGACCTGAATTTTCTGCAATCCGCCAAACTTTCCAATTCCGTGGTCGATATGAGTTACATAATCGCCAACCGAAAGTGCGGTTAATTCTTTAAGCGTAATATTTTGCTTTTTAGAATAACCGTTTTTAATGTTGAATTTATGATAACGTTCAAAAATCTGGTGATCTGTATAAACGGTAATTTGATTTTCTTCGTCGATAAAACCTTGGTATAAAGGCAGTACAACGGTATGATATTGCTTGCGAATATTCTCTGAATTAGCTTCGTCTAAAGTTTCGAAAATATCGTGAAAACGTTTTGCCTGCGTTTCATTAGAACAGAACAAATAATTCTTGTATCCGTTGAAATGATTGTCGCTTAAATTATTCAGCAGCAAATCAAATTGTTTATTGAAAGAGGGCTGTGGCTGAATATGAAAATCGAACGTTTTTGTGGTTTTAAAAATGGGTTTTGAAGCCAATTCTACAACCGAAAAATCTAAAGCACGTTTGATAAACGAAGCCTGATTTAAAAATAATTGTTCCGGCGTGGCGTGTTTTATTTCGCCCGAAAGCTTCTCAAAAGCTTCTTCTGCCCTAGCAAATTGTTTGTCTAACTGACTAAAAAGTCCGTCTGTATTTTGAATAAAAAGAACCGTTTTCTCAGCAATATAATCTAAGAAACTTTCACGATTTTCCTGAAATATCTTGTTTTCGACATTCGGAATTATCGTGATTTTTTTATGGGTTTCTACAGATAATTGCGTTTCGACATCGAAGCTTCTGATACTATCTACTTCGTTACCAAAAAACTCAATTCTGTACGGATGATCGTTAGAAAATGAAAACACATCGACAATACCTCCACGAACCGAAAATTCGCCCGGTTCTGTAATAAAATCAACTCTTTTGAATTCGTATTCGAACAAAACTTCGTTGATAAAATCGATCGAAATTTTATCGTTCAAAGCGACTTTCAACGTGTTTTTGTCTAATTGCTGGCGCGTCACTACTTTCTCAAAAAGAGCTTCAGGATACGTAACAATTATGGCTGGTTTTTTGCGGGAATTAATTCGGTTTAAAACCTCAGCACGCAATAAAACGTTGGCATTATCTGTTTCATCAACCTGATAAGGGCGGCGAAATGAAGCAGGATAAAACAAAACATCCTGTTCACCAATCATTTGTTCGAGATCGTTCAAATAATAAGCGGCTTCTTCTTTATTGTCTAAAACAATTAAAAAAGGCAACTCGGTCTTTTTAAAAACTGCACGAATTACAAATGAAACTGCAGATCCTAACAATCCGTTAAGATGCATTTTTATCTGATTTTGTTCTAATAATTGTGTGGCAATCTGCTGATTTTTTGGCAGATTATCATACATGGTATATAAGGCGTTTTTACTCAACTTGTAGTGTATTTTGATCTATTTGTCTTCCAGGAGCGGGTCTTTTTTTGTATTAGGAATCGCACGTGTTGTATCTAACATTTTTAAGAAATCTTCTTCTCCTTGTTCTTTCGGAATCTTGCTTTTTACAATAATATTATCCATTTGTCTTTCCAGAGAAACTAATTCTTTATTGATTTCCCCTATTAAAAAAGTCACTTTTTCAGATGGAATTTGATTTAAGTGAATGAATAAATCCATCATTTTTATTTTGGTAATCAAAATAGAGATTCGGCTTTTTATCGCAGGAACATTAAATTCTGAAGGAATATTTTCGTTTAAAGCCATTGCTTTTTTAGCAATCGCAGTTGACTTTTTTTGGAACGCTCCAATTGTTTTTCTTGGTTTATCTCCAATTTCTTTTAAAAAATCGCGCCATTCATTCCAGGAACTTGCTTTTTGTTCTGAAATTTCATTGATAGGTTCGTCAATAAATACCCAGCCTTTATTGATATTATCAAAAATAACTTCCTTTTTTTTAGCTTCTTTTTCATTTTCGGCACGACGTTTTTCATCTTCATTCTGACATGAATTCAACACAAAAACAAAAAGTAGAAAAAGAGATATTTTATATTTCATTTGGTAAAACATTAAGCTACAAAGTTACAAAGTAAATTTACAATTACGAATGCTGTTTTTTGCTAAAGATTCTATAAATCATGGTTATTTATTTTGCCCACAGATTTGGCTGATTAAACGGATTAACGCGGATTACTTTTTTAAATCTTTATCTGAAAAATTTTACCGCAAAGTGCGTAAAGGTTTTTTTAAATCGCGCAAAGTCGCAGAGCCGCAAAGTTTTTTCTTTTTAAGTTTTTCTTTGCGGCTCTGCGACTTTGCGCGAAATAAATTAGCGAACTTTGCGGTAAAAAACAACCTGCGTTAATCCGTTTAATCAGCCAAATCTGTGGCTAAATTCATCTTTAAATTAAAACCTGCAATAATACACTCACAGAGAATAATCCAAAAAACGAACTTCATCATTGTTAAATTTATAATTTGTTATTCTGAAAAGTAAAAATATTTGCGAAAACGTTATATTTGCGTATCTAAAAAACAACACAAATGAATCCAAAAATATTGATCATTGGCGCTTGCGGTCAAATTGGGACAGAACTGACTCAAAAACTGCGTAAATTATACGGAACAGACAATGTAATTGCTTCTGATATTCGAAAATTAAATACTGACGTTGTTAATTCAGGTCCGTTTGAAGTGGTCAATGCTTTAGATTTCAATCAAATCGAACATCTTGTCGAAGTACATCAAATTACAGATATTTATTTGATGGCGGCACTTTTATCGGCTACAGCCGAAAAAAATCCTGCATTTGCGTGGGACTTAAATATGAATTCTTTATTTCATGTTTTGAATTTGGCTAAAGCAAAAAAGATAAAAAAGATTTTCTGGCCTTCAAGTATTGCTGTTTTTGGACCAACAACTCCAAAAGAAAATACGCCTCAGTATACGGTTATGGAACCTTCTACGGTTTACGGAATCAGTAAACAAGCGGGAGAAAGATGGTGCGAATACTATCATAATATTTATGGAGTTGATGTTCGAAGCATCCGTTATCCTGGTTTAATTAGCTGGTCTACACCTCCGGGTGGCGGAACTACAGATTATGCTGTTGATATTTTCTATAAGGCGATTGCTGATAAAAAATACGAATGCTTTTTATCGTCTGAAACTAAAATGCCAATGATGTATATGGATGATGCAATTGATGCGACCATTAATATCATGCAGGCACCGGCCGAGAAAATAAAAATACATTCTTCATACAATTTAGCGGCAATGAGTTTTACGCCTACTGAAATTGCTAATGAAATCAAAAAACATATTCCTGAATTTACGATTACTTATGAGCCAGATTTCCGTCAGAAAATTGCAGATAGCTGGCCAGCAAGTATTGATGATACTGAAGCCAGAAAAGACTGGGACTGGAAACATACTTTTGATCTTGAATCGATGACAAAGGATATGCTCGATCATTTAGCTAAATAATCCTAAGATATAAAAATAAAAAAGTCTCGTTTAGTAATTAAACGAGACTTTTTTTATGGAGTTTAATAAAGCTTATTTCACTTCAAAAACATTATTTGCAGGTTTTACATCTGCCATTAATCCGCTTGGATCGATAATGATTTTTTTGATCGCCGTTTTATTTTTATCAATTGTAAAACTGTAGTTGGATTGCGCCCACGCCCAATCAGCTAAAACTGTTCTTTTTGCATCCGGGTTTGGATTTGGTTTAATGAAATTCATCATTCTTAACGGAATGTAGAAAGTTTCAGAAGTTCCATCTGTATATTGTACTGTTAAATCTATTGGCATTGGCATTCTACCTATTCTTTCTAAACTTACAGTTGTTTTTCCTGCATTATCTGCTACATCTTTGATTCCGTAATCAATTGTATTGGTCGTTTCTGTCCAGTCGATTAAATACCAGTCTAACTCAGCTCCCGAAACTCTTTCTGCTGTTCTTTTAATATCGTTTGGAGTTGGGTGTTTGAATTTGAAATCGTTAAAATATCTTTTTAAAGTGGCATCAACATTCTCTTTTCCAATTACATATTCTAATTGCGATAAAAAGATACTTCCTTTTACATAAGCTGAAATACTGTACGGTCTGTTTTCGTCGTAACGATCACCATGAGTTCCCTGAGGCTGTTCTTTACCGGAATTTACTAATTGATAATATGCTGTATAATTCCCTTTAAACGGATTTACTTCTTTTTTATCTCCTTTTAATTCATTCAAAGCGCTGTCTTCGATGTAGGTTGTAAAACCTTCATCCATCCATGGGTGTTTTGACTCGTTTGAAGCTAGAATATGCTGAAACCAGGAATGTCCTAATTCGTGTGTTGCAGTTCCCAGAATTCCCTGAAGTGTTCCGTTTCCTAACATCAAAGTACACATTGCATACTCCATTCCGCCATCTCCACCCTGAATAAATGAGTATTGTTTGTACGGATAAGCCCCAACTCTATTGTTGTAATAATCCATCACTTTTATCATTAAAGGCTCTAATTGTTTCCAATTTTCAGTTGTTTTTGGATTGTTCTTGTAAAAGAAATGCAAATCGACATCATTGGGTCCTTTTACAATATCATGCGTATATTCTTTGTCTGCGGCCCAGGTAAAATCATGAACGTTTGGCGCAATAAAATGCCATGTTAATGTTTTTGCTTTCTTAGGATAAGTTACGGTGACACCGGCATCTTCATAACCGTGACCAATTTCGTTTTTGTCTTGTAAATATCCTGAACCTCCAATAGTATAATCTTTATCGATTGTAATTTTTACATCAAAATTACCCCAAACACCGTGAAATTCTCTTGCAATGTAAGGATCTGCGTGCCATCCTTCAAAATCAAATTCGGCCAATTTAGGATACCATTGTGACATTGACAATTCTACCCCTTCAGAATTATTGCGTCCTGAACGGCGAACTTGTACCGGCACTTGTCCGTCAAAATCTAATGTAAAAATTGTTTTCGAATTTGGTAAGATTGGTTTAGCCAGAGTTACTTCAAGAATGGTTCCTGAAGTTCTTGTTTGAGCTGTCACGCCATCTTGTTTGAAATTAGTGATTTTTAGAAATCCAATTTCGTTTGGTTTTAAGGTTTCAATTCGGCTTTGTTTTGTTTCCTTCCCTTCAGCATCTTTTACTTTGGTTACCATTCTTCCGTCCGGATCTTTTATCGTATGCAGGCGGGCATCCATTTCGCTTCCCGGCTGAAAAGCATTTGGAAATAAATGATAGAATACCTTTTTTAAAGTATCAGAAGAATTATTGGTATACACCAATTCTTGTTTTCCTTTGTATTGATAGTTTTTTACATCCATCGAAACCTCCATTTTGTAATCAGCATGTTGTTGCCAATATGGGGCACTTTGGGCAAATGCCGAGTTTAGGCCTAAACTCAAAAAAGAAAATAGTATAATTTTACGCATCATTTTTTCAATAAAAATGGAAGAGCAATAGCTCTTCCATTAGGTTAATATGTGTGTTGTTTTATTTTTTAGACATTTTTTCTGCCATTAATAAAGCATTATAAGCATTGACCATTTTACCTGTTCTTGAAGTTTCAGAAACTGGTTTTGATTCATGATCTCCTCCTAAAACTACTGTTGCAGGAAGCGCTACTCCAGAATCCATAAGGATTTGTTTTACCTGAGCTGCTTTTAGTTTTGGATAATATGAACGTATCAATGCAGCAACTCCTGCTGCGTTTGGAGATGCCATTGAAGTTCCTTGTAAATATTTGTATTTATTATTTGGTACTGTTGCATAAATTTCTTCTCCCGGAGCAAATACATCTACATTTATTTTTCCGAAATTTGAAAATGCAGCTACTACATTTTCTCCATATGCTTTGTTGATTGCACCAATTGTAATGACGTTGTTTGTAAATTCTTTAACGTTATCTTCAGAATCATTTGGGTAATTGATGTTTTCTGTTTTATCGATATCATACCCGTCGTTTCCTGCTGCATGTACAATTAAAACATCTTTTTTGGCAGCATATTTTATAGCTTCATAAACCCATTTTTTATGAGGAGAAAAACTTTTTCCAAAACTTCCGTTGATTACTTTTGCTCCATTATCAACTGCATAACGAATTGCCAAAGCGATATCTTTATCATACTCATCTCCGTCCGGAACGGCTCTAACAGTTAAGATTTCTACATTGTTTGAAACACCGTCTCCGCCTAAATTATTCCCGCGAACCTGTGCAATAATTCCGGCAACGTGAGTTCCGTGAAGTGCTTTTTCTTTATCAGGACCAAAAACTACATTATTTCCGTAATGAGCATCTTTAATATCATCCGGATTATCACCAACGATTTTTCTTCCGTCATAATCTTTATTCAAATTATAATTGAACTGATCGTAAACAGATTCTCTATAATCTTCTAACTCTGCTTCCGGATCAAAAGTAGGTCCGGCGTTTGTCAGGATTTGAGTCATAATCATTTTACTTCTTGAAACTTTTGGATCTGTTGAAGTAATAGCACTTAAATCTTCTAATTTATAAGATGTTTTATTTAACTCTTTTTTTATAGTATTATGAACATCTATTAAAAAATCTACTTGTTCTTTGTCTTCTACAACTTTTTTAGATTTCTCTTCATATTGTGCCAAAGCATTTTTGTACGCTGCAGAACCGTCATCACCTTTTTTTATAATACGGGTTAATTCAAGGTTTTCATGAACGGCGTCTCCAAGAAAATTCCATCCGTGTACGTCATCAATAAAACCATTTTTATCATCATCGATTCCGTTACCCGGAATTTCTTTAGGATTTGTCCAGATCATTCCCTGTAAATCCGGATGCTCGATATCAACTCCTGAGTCTACTATACCTACAATTACTTTTACACCTTTTTTTCCCTGCAATAATTCGGCATAAGCCTTATCAACACTCATTCCCGGAATTGAATCTTTGACTAAATCAAGATGACTCCATCTTTTTAATTCATTCTCGCTAAGGGGTGCTTTTTTTACAATTGCCATTGGAGCAATAAGAGGCTCTCTTGGCGTTGAAACTTGCGCTTGTACAGTAGCGCTACAACCTGCTAAAACAAGTAATGCAAAAGCAGATAAAGTATTTATTTTTATAGGACTCATCTATCTATTTTTAATAAAAGTTAAAATATGCGCCTAAATTATGATTTTTTGTTACATAAAACTAACGATTAACACTGTGTTATGATTTTTGTTTTAATATTTAAGAACTTCAAAAACTTTGTAATACGGATCAATTTGTTATACCTTATAATAAAGGTCAGACAAATAGCTAATGATGAATCAGGATCAAAAACGAGAATTAATTTAGTACGTCTTTCCGTAATAAAATTCCAAATGTAAATTGTATACTTGTAGTTCCAAATTCTAAATTTAATTTATGAGAACAAAACTACTTTTGTTGCTGTTTTTAGCAAATTTTTCTATTTATGCACAATACACCGTAATTCCGGATATTAATTTTGAAAACAAATTAATCTTATTAGGTATTGATTCCGGTGTTCCTGATGGACAAGTTTTGACTGCTAATATTAATTCTGTAACATCGCTTAATGTTGGTTATAGCAATATTTCTGACTTAACCGGAATTCAGGATTTTACGGCTCTGACCCAACTGGTTTGTTCTTCTAATAATTTGACAACTTTAGATCTTAGTCAAAACTTAGCCTTAAGCAATTTGTATTGTGATTCTAACCAGATAACAAATATTGATGTTTCTAAGAATTTAAATCTGACTATATTTTACATTGGCACAAATCCGTTAACGACTCTGGATGTTACAAAAAATGTGAACTTGATTTATTTATCATGCGATTCGAGTATTTATAGTCCTAATAGATTAAGCAGCTTAGATGTTTCAAAAAATCTGGCTTTGACTTATTTAGATTGCCGGTATAATCAAATAACAAATCTGGATGTTTCTAAAAATCTGGCTTTGACTTATCTGGATGTTAATGGTAATTTGTTGACGAATATTGATGTTTCTAAAAACATTAAACTAACCAGTTTATGGTGTCAGAACAACCAACTTACAACTCTTGATTTTTCTAAAAACTTAGATTTAACTTCCTTACGTGTTAGTTCAAATCCGTTAAAAACAATTGATGTTTCTAAACATGTTAAATTGACAGAATTATATGCGATCTCAAATCAATTGACAACTTTAGATGTTTCTAAAAATACTTTATTATTAGATTTGTTTTTGGGATCAAATGAATTAACGGTTCTTGATATTTCTAAAAATACCCTTCTTAGAGATTTGCGTTGCGAATCTAATAAGTTATCGGCATTAGATGTTTCTAAAAATCTGGCTCTTTATAATATAGATTGTACTTATAATAAAATAACAAGTCTGGATGTTTCTAAAAACACTAAGCTTACCGGTTTTGCATGCAAATCGAACCAATTGATAAATCTTAATTTAAAAAATGGTAAAAACACTTCATTATCAACTTATATAGATTTTACAAGCAATCCTAATTTAAGCTGTATATCTGTTGACAATGTAGCTTATTCAAACACCAACTGGGCAAACAGAAAAGATGCAACGGCTAGTTATTCTACTGGTTGTGCTGCGTATACTTTGATTCCGGATGCTAATTTTGAAACAAGATTAATTGCTTTAGGAATTGATACTGATGGTAAAAACGGAAAAGTTTTAACCTCAAGAATTCAAACTGTGACTACCTTAGATGTAAGTCGTGCAAATATTGCTGACCTTACGGGAATTGAAAATTTTACCGCTTTAAAAACGCTAAAAGCTTCAAGTAATAGTTTAACAAATCTTGATGTAACAAAAAATACGGCTTTGACAACTTTAGATTGCAGTTCAAACCTTATGACAAGTTTAGATGTTACAAAAAACATTTTACTGACAGATTTAAATTGCAGTTCGCAATATCTATTAAGTTTAGATGTTACAAAAAATACTTTGTTAACTACATTGCGCTGCAACGGTCTAAACGGAAGCTCATATGCCAGAGGTGACGGAAAATTAACTTCTTTAGATATTTCTAAAAATACGGCATTAACTCATTTATACTGTAATAGCAATCAAATAACAAGTCTGGATGTTTCTAAGAATACATCTTTAATAGTTTTAATGTGCGGTTTTAACAGATTGTCTGCATTAAATGTTAACACAAATACTTCGCTAGCTACCATATCTTGTGATGTAAACGATATCACGACATTAGATGTTACTAATAATGTTGCATTAAAAAACTTAGATTGTGGTGGTAATAAATTAACCACTTTAGATGTTTCTAAAAATACGGCTTTAGCGCAATTAAGCTGCAGCGGAAACCGTTTTACGGCTTTAAACGTTTCTAAAAATAGTAATTTAAACTATTTATCTTGTGGTTCAAATCAGATAACGAGTTTAGATCTATCTCAAAATCCGGCATTGACTATTGTATCTTGTGACTGGAATAATTTGTCTACTTTGAACTTGAAAAACGGTAAGAACACGTTGTTGAACAGTTCAAATTTAAATCTTACTAAAAATCCAAACCTTACTTGTATTACAGTCGATGATGTAACTTATTCTAATACAAACTGGGCTGCTGCCAAAGATGCAACTGCAAATTATTCAGCAGATTGTAACAATTTATACACGTTGATACCAGACATTAATTTCGAAAATAAATTAATCGCATTAGGAATTGATTCTGGTGTTGCTGACGGAAAAGTTTTAACGTCTAATATCAACACTGTAAATCATTTAAATGTTTATAAAAGTTCTATATCAGATTTAACAGGTATTCAAGGTTTTACTGCTTTGAAAACTTTAGACTGTAGTGAAAATTTAATGACCTCTTTAGATCTGTCTCAGAATACATTATTAGCTGATCTAAATTGTAGTTCGAAATATCTATTAAGTTTAGATGTTACTAAAAATACTTTGTTAACTGGATTGAGATGTGATGGCTTTAGCGGAAACTCATACGATCGTGGAGAAGGGAAACTAACCAGCTTAGATGTTTCTAAAAACACATTATTAGTATATTTATATTGTGGTAATAACCAAATAACAAGTTTAGATGTTTCTCAGAATAAAGCTCTGGAAACTTTAATCTGTAGTGCTAATAGATTATCAGAATTAAATCTTAGTAACAATACTCAATTAACCACCGTATTTTGTGGTTTAAATGACATTAGTACATTAGATGTTTCTAAAAATCTTCTATTAAGAATCCTTGATTGTCCTTCTAACAAAGTAACCGCTTTAGATGTTTCTAAAAACACAGGTTTAATTCAATTTAATTTTAATTCAAATTTTTTAACAACAATTGACCTTTCAAAAAACAAGGTTTTAAGCTATTTATCTTGTAGTTCAAATCAGTTAACAAGTTTAGATTTATCTCAAAATCCGGCGTTGACCAATGTATGGTGTGACTGGAATAATTTGTCTGCCTTAAATTTGAAAAATGGAAAAAACACGTTGTTGGACAGTTCTGGTTTAAATCTTACTGAAAATCCAAATTTAAGCTGTATTCAGGTTGATGATGTAAACTATTCTAATGCAAACTGGGCTACTGCCAAAGATGCAACTGCAAGTTATTCTGCAAATTGTGCGAACTTATACACTTTGATTCCTGATGTAAATTTCGAAAATAAATTGATCGCTTTAGGAATTGATTCTGGTGTTGCTGACGGAAAAGTTTTAAATTCAAGTATTAATACCATAACTTCTTTAAATGTATCTTACAGTTCTATAACTGATTTAACAGGGATTCAAGGTTTTACTGCTTTGACTAAATTAGAATGTAATGGAAATTATCAATTAAAAACATTAGATGTTTCTAAAAATACGGCTTTAACCTATTTAGACAGTAACAATAATTATTTGGTAGTAACATTAGATGTATCAAAAAATACGGCATTAACGTATTTAAATTGTTATTCTAACGGATTAAAAACGCTGGATGTTTACAACAATAAAGCATTAACGACTTTACAATGTGCGTCGAACCAGATCACTTATTTAGATGTTACTGCTAATACTGCATTAACAAAACTTGATGTTGGTTATAACAAAATAGGATATATTGATGTCTCTAAAAACACGGCATTAAAATCGTTAACATGTACTTCTAATCAAATATATTATCTTG
Organism: [Flexibacter] sp. ATCC 35103; assembly: GCF_001975985.1. Lineage (GTDB taxonomy): Bacteria > Bacteroidota > Bacteroidia > Flavobacteriales > Flavobacteriaceae > Flavobacterium. The sequence goes on from NZ_MTQF01000003.1 coordinate 99,546, forward strand.
ATATTACTAAAAACACAGCACTAACTGAATTATGGTCCGGAAACAATTTTTTCTCTACTATTGATGTTTCTAAAAATACGGCTTTAACTACATTAATCTGTAATACGAATAACTTAACAAACTTAGATGTTTCTCAAAATTTAGCTTTGACAAGACTTCTTGTTTACAGAAATCAGTTAACAAGTATAAATGTTTCTCTGAATACTAATTTAGAGACTTTTGACTGTAGTTTCAATGCCATAACAACTTTGGACGTTTCGAAAAATTTAAACCTGGATTATTTGTATTGTGACAATAATAAGCTAACGAATCTTGATGTCTCTAAAAACACAAAATTAGGTTTATTAGACTGCAGTAATAACTTGTTAACAACATTAGATGTTTCATTGAACACTAATTTAAATTCATTTGAATGTGCTTCTAACAAACTGGTAAGCTTAAATTTAAAGAATGGAAATAATACTCTTTTAGACCGATATAATCCTAATCCAAACTTTATTTTATACAGTGTAGATTTTAGAAATAATCCAAATTTAACTTGTATTCAGGTAGATGATGCCGCTTATTCTAATGCAAAATGGTCTACTCAAAAAGATGCTGTGGCAACTTATAATACAAATTGTGCAGGAGATTTTGCTTTGATTCCAAATCAGAATTTTGAGCAGCGATTAATTGATTTAGGAATTGACACTGATGGTCTAAACGGAAAAATAACAATTGCAGATATTAGTTCAGTTACTTCTTTAGATCTTTCGAATAGTAATATTACAGATTTATCAGGTATCGAAAATTTTACTTCTTTAGTATATTTAGATTGCAGCAATAATCAATTAACGACTTTGAACGTTACTAAAAATCTGGCTTTGGAAACTTTAAATGCTTCTTCAAACCAAATCACAACATTGGACCTTTCTAAAAACAGGAATCTTAAAATTATCTATATTGCAAATAATCCAATCGTTTCATTAAATCTACAGAATGGAAATAACAGAAATATGGTTGTAGCATCTCCTACAGATAAAAAAGCAAATAGTATCACGACAACTTTTCTGGGTTTAAATACTTTAAGTTGTATAAAAGTAGATGATCCTGCATATTCTAATGCAAATTGGTCCAGGATTAAAGAACCTACTACTACTTATTCCGCGACTTGTTCTACGTTAGGTATCGAAGATGCTGTTTTTGATAAAGTAGTTTTATATCCAAACCCAACAAGAGGCGAAGTATACATTAATAATATCGCTTTAGAAAAAGCAACGGTTTACAATTCGACAGGACAATTAGTAAAATCTTTTGCTTTGAATGTAAATAGTACCAATAACACGATTAATTTATCTGGTTTACCAAAAGGCGTTTATTATGTCTATTTGATTAATCAGAATGCTGCTTCAGCGAAAAAAGTGATCGTCGAGTAATTATAACTTAATTAAACTAAAAAATCCCATTGTTCATTCATCTGAAAATGGGATTTTTTAGTTTATCATTTTCTTAAAGATTAAATAATAACTGATTACGTCTTCCCGTAAGGAAACAAGAACTACAATTTGTATACTTGCGCGACCTAACTATAACCTGATTATATGAAAACAAAATTACTCTTATTTTTATTATTGCTTTCTTTAACCATTACTGCCCAAACTAATCTGGTGCCAAATGGTGATTTCGAAAACTGGAGTTCATCATCGCAGCCTGACAATTGGTATCGCTACTTTAGCGGGTATGTTTCTCAAAGTGCGAGTGCTCAAAGTGGTAAATCAAGCATAAACATGAGGATTGCCTCAGGAACATATAACTATATTAATAGCGAATATTTTCCTGTACAGGCAAACAAAACCTATCGTATAACGATATACCACAGACTTTTAAATGGAGTCTTTTCTTCTATTGATTTGAGTTTATATCATAAACCAGGCACTTTTAAAGAGGAAATAATCAAAAAATCTAATGTTACTTTTTCTAATCTGGAATGGAGAAAAATTGAATTTGAATATACTTCACAAGTTTCAGAAAATATCGAAGTTGATATCTGGACAACCGGATCTCTTAATTCTGAGATTTTAATTGATAATGTATCGGTTGTAGATATTGCCGATGTTCCTTTGCAATATACTTCGATTCCGGATATTGAATTCGAAAAACGATTAATCTCTTTGGGTCTTGACTCAGGCGCAACTGATGGTAAAGTATTAACGTCTACTATTAAAACGGTTAAATCACTAACTATTGATCCTTCTATAGTTTCTGATTTAACAGGAATAGAGGATTTTGAATCTTTAGAGTCATTAACTTGTAATGCAAGTTCATATACTGGTGCAGGAGGAAATGGTAAACTTAAAACGATAAACATTTCTAAAAATGTTAATTTGACATCTTTGGGTATTGGCGGAAATCAAATTAGTAGTTTAGATATTTCTAATAATACTAAATTGACTACTTTGAGTATGAGTTATAATAAAATTTCTAGTCTTAACACATCTGCAAACCCTGCTCTCACATACTTACTTGTAAGCAATAACCCAATTACTACACTTGATATTTCTAATAATTTAGCATTAACTTATTTATATTGTGGATCTACTTCTTTAACAAGTTTAAACATTTCTAAACTTACAAATTTAAGGGAGCTCGACATTCAGGGGCTTAAATGGACAACGCTTGACATTTCTAATAATTTAAATTTAGTAGTTCTATCCTGCGGCTTTAACCGACTCACATCGCTAAATGTTTCTAAACACACCCAATTGCTTTACCTTCATTGCGATTCTAATCAATTAACTTCATTAGATCTTTCTACAAATAAAAACTTACTTCGCTTAACTGCTGACTCAAATCGTTTGACAACACTAGACCTAAGCAAAAACACTGCTTTGACTTCAATATCATGTAATGGAAATAGTGAAATGACAACTTTGAACCTGCAAAACAGTAAAAACAGTCAGATAACTTTTATCGATTTACAAAACAATCCAAATTTAAGCTGTGTACTTGTGGATGATGTGGTCTATTCTAATACAAATTGGGCAAAATTTAAAGATGCTTCTGCCAGTTATTCAAACTCATGTCCGCTTGTATACACTGCAATTCCTGACATTGAATTCGAAAAAAAATTAATCTCTCTAGGTCTTGACGCTGGTGCAACAGATGGTAAAGTATTAACGTCTAACATTAAAACGGTTAAATCACTAACCGTTGATACAAGAGTTATTTCTGATTTAACAGGAATTCAGGATTTTGAAGCCTTAGAAACACTTTCTGCTACTGGAGGTGGTCATGTTATTAATGGAGATTCAGATGGAAAACTGACAAAATTAGATCTTTCTAAAAATATCAACTTAACTTCTATAAGTTGCAATTCTAATAAATTGACAAGTTTAGATGTTTCTAATAATACAAAGTTGACCTCTTTAATCTTTAACGGAAATAAAATAACAACTATCAACATAACAAATAATCCGTATTTACAGAGATTATCATTTAGCAGCACTTTAATCAGTACTATTGATATTTCTAAACATCAGGCTTTAACTTTGTTTGATTGTTCTTACTCGAAAATAAAAGCCATTGATGTTAGTAAAAATCCAGGCTTACAAGTTTTAGACGTAAGTGGTAACGGACTAACGACTTTAGATGTGTCTAAAAATATAAATGTATATAACTTTTATTGCGACGCAAATTCGCTAACATCAATTGATATTTCGAAAAATTTAAGTTTACTTAATTTTTCTTGTTACAATAATCCACTGACAAATATTGACTTATCTAATAACATTTTATTGGCTAGTGTAAATTTTGGCGCTACTGCAATCACGTCAATAGATCTTTCTAAAAATATCAATTTAACATCCGTTAATTGTGGATCTGCTCAATTAACCACTATTGATGTTTCTAAAAATTTAAAATTAAGATATTTTAATGCTAACAGCAGTCAGTTTAAAAGTATTGATTTGTCTAAGAACATTAATCTAACTACCGTATATTGTCAACAAAATCAAGTATTAGGCGAAATAAACCTAAAAAATGGTAACAATACAAAGCTTATAAATGGTAGTGTAGCCTTAAACCTTAATCCAGGTTTGTATTGTATTCAGGTAGATGATGTAAATTATTCAACTCAAAACTGGACAAATAAAGACGCATATGTAGATTATACTTCAGGAGCATGTTCTGCACCATTATACACCTTTGTTCCCGATGCTGAATTTGAAAAACTATTAATAGAAAAAGGAATTGACGGTGTTCAGGATGGTAAAGTCCTAACTAATAGAATTGCAAAAATAAAAGTATTGAATTTAAGCAATACCAATACTAAATATAAAATTCAGGACTTAACAGGAATTCAGGATTTTGAAGCATTAGAAGAATTAAAATTCCCGAACAATTATGAAGCTAATGTAGCAACTGTAAACCTGTCTAAAAATCAATTCTTAAAAAAATTAGATTGTAGACAATCCGGCATAATTACATTAGATATTTCTAAAAACACTGTTTTAACAGATTTAAACTGTTATGGCAACAAATTGACTAGTTTAGATGTTTCTAAAAATAGTGCATTAACAACCCTTGATTGTTCTTACAATAGATTAACAGTTTTAGATGTTACTAATAATATAAACCTTAAAAGTTTATCTTGTTCTTCGTCTAATAAAGAAGGCGTATTTAGCTTACAACAAGGTTTACTAACGAGTTTGGATGTTTCTAAAAATAGTTCATTAGAATTTTTAGATTGCAGTATGAACGAAAAACTTGTTGGTTTAGATGTATCTAAAAACAGTAATTTAACATCTATTAATGTTAGTAATAACAAATTAACTTCTATTGATTTTTCGGCCAATAAACTTTTAAAAAATATCGCTTGCGAAAACAATCAGATAACAAGTTTAGATCTTTCTAAATATCCTGCTTTAGAATCTTTAAGATGTTCTTATAATCAACTAACAACATTAGACGTATCGCAAAAACCTGGGTTAAAAGTTTTAATGTGCAGCTATAATCAATTGACAAACTTAGATGTTTCAAAAAACCCTGCATTAGAAACTTTTTATTGCGACAATAATAAATTAACGATTTTAGATTTATCTGCAAATCCTAACTTGAAGCAAATTATATGTAGTAGTAATAATTTGACGAAATTAAATTTAAAGAATGGCGGTAATAAAAAAGTTAGCACTACTATATTCAGCACTTTTGCCAATAACCCAAATTTATCATGCATAACTGTTGATGATGTTGATTATGCGAATAAAACTTGGGTAGCTTTTAAGGATGCAAATGCAAGTTATAATACAGAATGTGGTTTTAGCTTACCATCAAAAAACTTTACTGTAGAATCAAAAGGAGAATCTTGTCTTGGTGAAAACAATGGCGAAATCACTATAACAGCAAATGCACAATTACCTTACGTTGCAAACATAAACGGAAAAACCAGTGCGTTTACAAACAATGCCTTAAAAGTAAGCAGCCTGACACCGGGAACATATACTATTATTGTAACCATTCCGGGAGAAGTATATGAACAAACCTTTACTCTTGCGATTGCAAAAGGAGCCAATATTACAGGAAAATCTACTGTAAGTTCTAAAAAATTAGCAGTAGAAATTACAGAAGGAACTGCGCCGTTTACCGTTTTTGTTGATGGAACAGAACAGTTTCAAACTAATGATGCCAGTTTCTCTGTAGATGTTAATAAAGATGCATTAGTAGAAGTAGCAACGGCAAAAGCTTGTGAAGGTATTTATGCTAAAAAAGTTTCAATTTCAGATTTTGAATCAGGAACAGTTTCTGCCTATCCTAACCCAACATCCGGACATTTTGAAATTGAAATTCCAACAACTAAAAAAGAAGTTATTATAGAATTATACAATTTTGGAGGTCAGTTAGTTTCTCAGAAAAATTATATTATCGAAAACGGAAAAGTATATCTAAACCTTGAGGGTCAACCTTCAGGAATTTATGCAGCCAAAATTAATTTAGACACTCCGGAATATCTTAAAATTATAAAAAAATAGAAATGAAGAATTATATATACCTCGCAATCATTGGTTTTTTATTTATTTCATGCGGTGGAGACGATTCAGAACCTGAAAACACGGCACCAACTGTACCGGCATTAGTTACTCCTGCTGACAGCAAATTATGTGTCGACAATACCGTATCGTTTCAATGGAATTTGTCTACCGATACCGAAAAAGATGTAATAACATATCAAATTCAGGTAGCAAAAGACAATACATTTGCTCAAATTGTAAAAACAACTGAAGCTACAGCTAACAATACTTCTATTGCATTAGAGAAAAACACGGCTTATTACTGGAGAGTAAAAGCAACAGACAGTAAAGGATTAGCAAGTGCATATTCTGCTACTTTCAAACTTTATACAACTGGAGAAGCTGTGGTGAATCATTTACCATTTTCTCCTGAATTGGTACAGCCAGTTATTGACTCTCTATTGACTACAACAACGGCTTCTTTAAAATGGAATGCAACAGATGTAGACGCAACAGATGTTTTGAGTTATGATGTTTATTTTGGAAAAACAAATCCGCCTACAACGAAAGTAAGCGCAAATACAAGTGCAATTTCGTTTGATGCTACAATTGAACCTACAACACAATATTTCTGGAGAGTTGTCGTAAAAGACAACAAAGGAGGAGAAACTGTTGGTCAGATTTGGAAATTCAAGACCAAATAAAATTTTAAAAATTACAATTCGTTAATTAAAAATCCCATTGTTCATTCATTTGAAAATGGGATTTTTTATGTTTATCATTTTCTTAAAAATTTAAATAATAAACGATTACGTCTTGCCGTAAGGAAATATGAATTGCAATTTGTATACTTGTACTTCCAAAATTCTAAATTTAATTTATGAAAACAAAACTACTCTTGTTGCTTTTATTAGGCATCTTTTCTGTTTCTGCACAAACCACAAATGTTCCAACATATGTACCTAAGGATGGACTACTTGCTTATTTTCCTTTTAATGGTAATGCAACTGACGTAACAGGAAGCGGGAGTACCACAACTCCTAAAGATGTTACACTAACATCTGACAGATTTGGGATTAGTAATGCTGCATATTCTTTTAATGGTACTAGTAGTAATATCGAAGCAAATATAGTTGACTATCCTCTTAAAGGCGGTTCACGCTCATTAACCGGATGGTTTAAAGCTACTGACATTATTACCTCAAAAGAGTCTGATTTTTGCCTTGTAAGTTTTGGAAATCAAACTGATGCTAATTATTGGTTTAAAATTAGTTTTTCTAAAAATGGGTATTTAAATATTCAGTTGGACTCTAAAACTTTTCAATCTCCGGAAAACTATTTTAATAATCAGTGGACATTTTATGCAATGGTTTTCAATGATGACACAAATACTTTTTCATTATACATAAATAATGTTCTCAAATTAAGCGGAACTGCTGATTTGTATACAAATGGCTTCAACACTCTTTTTAGAATTGGAAAAAACAAGTCAAACAATTATTTTGAAGGAACAATTGACGATATCGGAGTTTGGAATCGCGTGCTAACGCAAGAGGAAATTACGAACTTATATAATGCTAAAAATCAAAAACCTTTTTATACACTAATTCCTGATATTAATTTCGAGAATAAATTAATATCACTCGGAATAGACTCAGGAACACCGGATGGCGAAGTCCTTACCGAAAATCTAAAATCAGTAACTTCTTTAGATATTCCTTCTAGCTCCATTGCTAATTTAGCAGGAATTCAGGACTTTACTTTATTAACTAATTTAAATGTATCCGGAAATCAATTAAAAGAACTGGATCTGACTGCTAATAAAAAATTGCAGATTTTAAATTGCGCTAATAACGGAAACCTGACGTTTGTGAATATCCAAAACGCAAACAATAATATCCTTACTAGTGTCAACTTTAAAAACAATTCTAAACTAACTTGTATTCAAGTTGATGATATATCGTATTCTAATACTAATTGGTCAAACAGTAAGGATGCAGCATCAAATTTTAGCTTAAATTGTAATCCAACAACAAATATTCCGGATAAAAATTTTGAAAAAAAATTAATTTCTCTTGGAATAGATTCAGGAATCCCGGACGGTAAAATATTAACTTCTAAGATATCTTCAGTAACTCAATTAGATGTTTCCTACTCTTCAATCGAAGATTTGACAGGGATTCAAGATTTTACATCTTTAACAAACTTATATTGTATTTCTAATCAATTGACAACTTTGGATCTTTCTAAAAATACTGCCTTAAAAATTTTAGAATGCAATAATAACAAATTAGCAACCTTAAACATATCAAAGAATATTGCTTTAACAAACTTACTTTGCCAAAGTAACAAAATCACAAATTTAGATATCACCCAGAATACCGCTTTAAAAATTTTAGATTGTAATATCAATTTGATTACGAATTTAAATACTTCTAAGAATATCGCTTTGACAAATTTAGTTTGTTACTATAATAGGCTAACAAATTTAGATGTTTCAACAAATGTCGCTTTAACAAATTTGGACTGTAACAGTAACCTGATAACAAGTTTAGATCTTTCTAAAAATACTGCTTTAAAATCATTCAATTTTTCTGCTAATAAATTAACTAGCTTAAACTTAAAGAACGGAAACAACAAGAATTTTTTCATCAATAATTATATGGTAGACAATCCGCAATTAACTTGTATTCAAGTAGACGATGCGGCTTATTCTACTGCAAATTGGTCCGCTTATAAAGATGCTGGTGCTAGTTTTAATACGAATTGCAGTCAGGGATATACCGTAATTCCTGATGTTAATTTTGAAAATGCACTAATCTCTCTTGGTTTAGACTCTGGTATTCCGGACGGAAAAGTGCTTACATCAAATATATCTTCGGTTAAAGAGCTAAATGTTAATGCAAAATCTATTAGTGATTTAACCGGAATTCAGGATTTTAAATCTTTAACCAATTTAAGCTGTAACAGCAACAAATTAACACAATTAGATGTTACTCAAAATACTGCCTTAATCTTTTTATCCGTTGGATATAACAATATAACAAGCTTAAATGTTTCTAAAAATAGTGCTTTAACAAGCCTGTATTTTAATAACAATCAAGTAACAAGCATAGATGTTTCTAATAATCCTGCTTTAGGGACATTATATTTTTCTAAAAACGCTCTAACTGATTTAGATATTTCCAGAAATACTGCTTTAACAAGTTTATATTGCGACTACAATTTGTTAAAAACATTAAATGTTTCTAAAAACACTATTCTAAAAGATCTTGTTTTGGAAGGCAATGAAATAGCATATTTAGATATTTCTACAAATACTTTATTAAAGAATTTATATGGCAATCTAAATCAATTAACCTATTTAAATGTCTCTAAAAATACTGAACTAATAAATTTACAATGTTCTTCTAATAAACTTACAAGTTTAGAAGTTTCTAAAAATACTGCTTTGACGCTTTTGTATTGTGATTCTAACCAATTAACAACTTTAGATGTTTCTAAAAATACGGCATTAAAAAACTTAAAGTCTAGTTATAATCAATTGACAAGCTTAAATTTAAAGAATGGAAATAATGTTAATTTTGCAAAAATTAATTTCATAAAAAATCCTGATTTAACCTGCATTCAAGTTGACAATGCTGATTATTCGAATGAAAATTGGAGTACGGCAAAAGACAGTATTGCAACTTATAATACATTATGTATATCTCCTGATACAGCTTACACTTTAATTCCTGATCAAAAATTTGAGCAAAAACTAATTGATCTGGGATTGGATCAAGACGGAATCAATGGAAAAGTATTAAAATCAAATGTAATTTCTGTTCCTTATTTAAGCCTTAATGGATTAAAAATAACCGATTTGACAGGAATTGAAGATTTTACAGCTTTAGAAGCTTTATATATAAGAGGCGATTCGTTAAAAACACTTGATGTTTCTAAAAATCTTGCCCTGACTTATTTAGATTGCGGTCAAAATCAATTGCAATCACTTGATATTTCAAAAAATCTTGCTCTGACTTATTTAGATTGCAGCAATAATCAATTACAATCACTTGACATTTCAAAAAACACTTCTCTAAAGACGTTGCTTTGCGAATCAAATCAATTAAATTCCCTTAACTTAAAAAATGGCAATTATCAGTTGTTAGGCAGTGGTCCTAATCAACAACTAGACTTTAGAAACAACCCAAATTTAACCTGTATTCAGGTTGATGATGTACAATATGCTAATACAAATTGGGCTAATAAAAAAGATGCCACAGCTACATTTAATACAGATTGTATAATAGACTTTGTAGTATTGCCTGATACTAATTTTGAACAAAAACTGATAGATTTAGGAATCGATACTGATGGTTTAAACGGAAGAATAACCACTGCAAATATAGCTACGATTACTTCTCTGGATCTTTCTAACAGCAACATTAAAGATCTTTCAGGAATTGAAAATTTTACTGCACTGACATTTTTAGATTGCAGCGATAATCAATTAACAACATTAGATGTCAGCAAAAATCTTGCTTTAGAAACATTAAATGCTTCTACAAACCAAATCACTACATTGGATTTTTCTAAAAACAGTAAACTTAAAATTGTATACGTAACAAATAATCCATTAATATCGTTAAATCTACAAAATGGTAACAATAGAAATTTTGTTTTACCAGCTCCAACAGATAAAAAAACGGCCTCTTTATACACTAGCTTTTTAGGACTTACAACTTTAAGCTGTATCAAGGTAGATGATCCTTCTTATTCTAATGCAAACTGGTCTAAAATTAAAGAACCAACGACTACTTATTCTGCAACTTGTTCTACTTTAGGCATCGAAGATTCTGTTTTTGACAAAGCAGTTTTATATCCAAACCCAACAAAAGGTGAAGTAAACATTAATAATATTGCTTTAGAAAAAGCAACAGTTTACAATTCATTAGGACAATTGGTAAAAACATTCATCCTTAATTCGGGTGATACAAATAATACAATAAACTTATCCGGTTTACCAAAAGGCATTTATTATGTATACTTGATTAATAAAGATGCAGCTTCTGCTAAAAAAGTGATTGTTGAATAATTATATATTGTTAAAACTAAAAATCCCATTAGCCTCGGTCAATGGGATTTTTTTTTTGTAAAATTAAAAGAAAATGAATGATAAATATTACGTTTTCCCGTAAAAGAAAATCGGTTACAAATTGTATACTTGCATGAACTAATTATAAAATTAATCTATGAAAACAAAACTACTCTTATTGCTGTTATTAGCCAATTTTTCTATTTATGCACAATATACTGCTATTCCTGATGTTAATTTTGAAAATAAATTAATTGCATTGGGTATTGACTCAGGTGCTGCTGATGGTAAAGTACTTACCAGTAATATATCAACTATAACTTCTTTGGACGTCTCTAATAGTAATATTTCAAATTTATCAGGTATTGAAGATTTTGTTTCGCTGACCAAATTGGATTGCGGAACCAATAAACTTTTGACTCTTAATGTTTCAAATAACAAACTTTTGACAGATCTAAACTGCAGATACAATAATCTAAGCGTTTTGGATTTGTCAGCAAATTTAAAATTAACTGCATTAGATTGTATTTATAATCAAATAACATCGCTTGATGTAACCAAAATGCTGAATCTTGGATCATTATTATGTACTGCTAATCAACTGACCTCTTTAGATGTAACTAATAATTTGGCTTTGTATTGGTTTGGTTGTAATGGCAATAAACTGATAACTTTGGATGTTTCCAAAAACAAACTTCTGCAATATTTAGACTGCGGATTCAATCAACTGACAGCTCTGGATGTTTCTAATAATACAGCTTTGTTTTATTTAAATTGTTATTACAATAAACTAACTGCTTTAGATATTTCTATGCTTACAGAATTGACTGATTTAGCATGTTCAGACAGTAAATTAAGCAAACTGGATGTTTCTAAGAATACTAAACTAAAGTCTTTATTATGTGAAAAGATGACTTTTACAACTCTCGATATTTCTAATAATACAGCACTTAAAGAATTGTATTGCGGAAATGGAAAGCTTACCACTTTAAATGTTTCTAAGAATAAAGCACTTACCATTTTACAATGTTTTAATAATCAACTAAGCGATTTAAACATTAAGAATGGGACAAATACACTGCTTACCACTGTGAATTTTATACAAAACCCAGATCTAATTTGTATTCAAGTAGATGATGTTACTTATTCAAATAAAAATTGGTCTAGCGCAAAAGACATTACTGCTAATTATTCGACAAACTGTAATACTTATACACTTATACCAGATTCGAATTTTGAAAACAAATTAATTTCACTTGGCATTGACACAGGAGTTTCAGATGGGAAAGTTTTAACTTCAAGTATTAATAAATTGACTTTCTTAAATGTATCTGGAGCTAAAATTTCCAGCTTAGAAGGAATTGATGGTTTTTCAGCTTTAACTAATTTAATTTGTAGTGGAAACCAATTAACGTCTTTGGATCTTAGCAACAATTATGCATTACAAATTTTAGACAGCAGTAACAATCGTTTAACAGAATTATACACTTCTAAAAGTAATAATTTGGTAGCATTAACCTGTGAGAACAACTTATTGTCAACCTTAGACATTATTAATAATACCGCTTTAGATCTTTTAGATTTCAGTGGAAATCAATTAAGTTCTATAGACCTTTCGCAACATAAAGCATTGTCTCAATTATTTTGTGCTTCTAACCAATTAACCAAATTAGATCTTAGCAAAAATATTCTTTTAAAGGATTTGAATTGTTCTTCAAATCAATTGATAAGCTTGAATTTAAAAAATGGAAACAATACTAATTTACATTCTTTCAATATTCATCTGGAGAATAATCCAAATCTAAGCTGTATACAAGTCGATAATAAAACATATTCAGATACTAATTGGCTAAATTTTAAAGACGTTACGGCTACTTATAACGAAGATTGCGATTATTATACTTTAATTCCAGAACCAAATTTTGAACAAAAATTAATCGATTTAGGAATTGATACTGATGGTTTAAACGGAAGAATAACTACCGCAAACATTAGTACAATTACTTCTTTAGATCTTTCTAACAGCAATATTAAAGATCTGTCCGGAATTGAAAATTTTACTGCATTGACATTTTTAGATTGCAGTGATAATCAATTGACCACATTAGATGTTAGCAAGAATCTGGCTTTAGAAACATTAAACGCTGCTTCAAACCAAATCACTACATTGGATTTATCCAAAAACAGTAAACTTAAAATTGTATATGTAACAAATAATCCATTAATATCATTAAACCTTCAAAATGGTAATAATAGAAATTTTGTTTTACCATCTGCAACAGATAAAAAAACTGCCGCTTTATACACTAGCTTTTTAGGACTTACAACCTTAAGTTGTATTAAGGTAGACGATGTTAATTATTCTAATGCAAATTGGTCTAAAATTAAAGAACCAACTGCTATTTATTCTGCTACTTGTTCTACGTTAGGTATCGAAGATTCTGTTTTTGATAAAGCAGTTTTATACCCAAACCCAACAAAAGGTGAAATAAACATCAATAATATTGCTTTAGAAAAAGCAACGGTTTACAATTCGTTAGGGCAATTGGTAAAAACATTCACGCTTAATTCTGGTGATACAAATAATACAATCAATTTATCAGGTTTGCCAAAAGGAGTTTATTATGTGTACTTAATTAATAAGGATGCAGCTTCAGCGAAAAAAGTGATTGTTGAATAATTATATATTGTTAAAATTAAAATAATGAAAGATAAATATTACATATTCCTGTAAAAGAAAACCAATTAGAAATTGTATACTTGCACTTTTTTAAACATAAATTATGAAAACAAAATTACTTTTACTTTTATTGCTTTTTTCTTTAACTATTTCTGCTCAAAATTTAGTTCCAAATGGTGATTTTGAAACTTGGAGCTCGTCATCGCAGCCAGACGATTGGTACCGTAGTTTTAACGGTTATGTTTCTAAAAGTTCAACACCACAGAATGGATTATCAAGCACAAGATTGAAAATTACTGGAGCCACCAACTTCATAAATAGTAAGACTTTTGCTGTGAAGTCAAACAAAACTTATCGTGTAAGCCTATACCATAGAGGTGGTGCGCCGGGAGATTTTTCTTCAATTGAATTAAGCCTATATCATCAACCTGGAACATTTAAAGAAAAATTTCAACAAATTACTGACCAAACGTTTTCTGATATTCAATGGCGAAAATTAGAGTTTGAATACACTTCAAAAGTTGATGAAAATATTGAAGTAGATATATGGGTCACAGGAAAAGCCCAAGCTGAAATTTTGTTAGATAATGTTTCCGTTGTGCTTATTAACGAACCTAGTTCCCAATATACTTTGATTCCTGATATCAATTTTGAGAAAAAATTAATTGCTTTAAATCTTGATGCCGGTGTTCCTGACGGAAAAGTTTTGACTACAAGTATTGCTACACAAACTAATTTAGATATTTCATCCTCATTCATTGCTAATTTAACAGGAATTCAAGATTTTACTTCTTTAACTAGTCTAGATTTTTCCTATAACAACATTACTTCTGTAGATTTATCTAAAAATACAATTTTAACTACTCTAAATTGTTCTGCAATATATCCTGAAGGTTTGCTTGATTTAGATGTTTCAAAGAATGTTTTATTAAAAACATTACTATGTAGTGGAAATAAAATAACAAACCTAGATCTATCTAAAAATATTTTATTAACTACCTTAATTTGTAATAGAAGTAATGAATTATTAACTATTAACTTAAAAAATGGTAATAACAAAAACATGATTGTAGATAATATTCAATTCCCAAATCCAAGTTTAAAATGTGTGCAAGTAGACGATGTCGATTACTCCAATGCTAACTGGGCCGACAGCAAAATGGAAAACACCATTTATTCTACAACTTGTTCTACACTAGGCCTTGAAGATGCTGCTTTTAATAAAGCCGTTTTATACCCAAACCCAACTAAGGGAGAAGTAAACATTAATAATATTGCTTTAGAAAAAGCAACAGTTTATAATTCATTAGGGCAATTGGTAAAAACATTCATCCTTAATTCTGGTGATACAAATAATACAATCAATTTATCAGGTTTGCCAAAAGGAGTTTATTATGTATATCTAATTAATGGAGACGCTGCTTCAGCAAAGAAAATTATTGTTGAGTAATTATATATTGTTAAAACTAAAAAATCCCATTCACTGCGGCGAATGGGATTTTTTTTATGCTTAAGTTTTTTCTAAAGAACATCTTCGCAAGTAAAAACTTCTTTTAGGCGGACTCCTTTTTCTGTATGTTCCACCGTTATAATCTGGTTGTGCGCATCATGTTCTAAAAACAAATAATGATTATTGTCTGCTGCTGCAGTAAGGAATTTTGATTTTTCCGGCATTGTTAGCAAAGGTCGCGTATCGTAACCCATTACATAAGGTAACGGAATATGTCCGGCTGTTGCTAATAAATCAGCACAAAAAACGATTGTTTTATCGTTATATTGAATATGTGGAATCATTTGCTTTTCGGTATGGCCGTCGACATAATAAATTCCGAAATTCATTTCTTCAGAAAATCCAAAGTCATTTTCAGGACGCTTTATAAAATTCAATTGTCCGCTTTCCTGCATGGGCAGAATATTCTCTGAAAGAAAAGAAGCTTTTTCACGAGCGTTAGGTTTTGTAGCCCATTCCCAATGATTTTCATTCGTCCAGAATTTAGCATTTTTAAACGCCGGTTCATAAAAAGTTTTGTCTGAATTCCATTGGACGCTTCCTCCACAATGATCAAAATGCAAATGTGTCATAAAAACATCTGTAATATCATCTCGATGAAAACCATACTTCGCCAGCGATTTATCTATCGAATGTGATCCCCAAAGAGAGTAATAACCAAAAAACTTCTCAGATTGCTTATTTCCCATTCCCGTATCAATCAAAATCAATCGTTTTCCATCTTCAATAAGCAGGCAACGTGCAGCAATATCAATTAAATTATAAGTATCTGCGGGATTCGTTTTGTTCCAGATTGTTTTAGGTACAACACCAAACATAGCGCCGCCATCTAATTTAAAATTTCCGGATTCTATTGGATAAAGTTTCATGAGAATAAATTTCTAATATCAAACAAAGCTAGGAAATACAATTTCGTTATGCTAAAAAATTCCATTTTAATGTTGAAACGTTTTAAGTCAAGTATAAACCTGATACTTTTATTATTTCTTGTTTATCCTTAAAATTGAAAAAAATCTAAAATCATTAAAAAACCGCCATCAACAACCTGTTCATTTAGTAATATAACTAATATCTATTTTAACATTTGTTATAATAATGTGAACCGTTATGGAAAAAGGTTTTTAAGTCGTATCTTTGCAGATAATTTAATTTCAACATTGAAAGACAGTACTTTAAAATGTAATAATTTAATTACTATTTTGAATATTAATTCAATTGAAAGCAAAAACAAATACCATAAACAATGATAAAAGTTTCTGATACAGCCAAAAAGAAAATCATCGACTTGATGAAAGATGATGGTTTTGATGCTGCTAGCGACTACGTAAGAGTAGGCGTAAAAAGTGGCGGATGCTCTGGTTTGTCATATGATTTAAAATTTGACAAAACCAAAGGCGACGACGATAAAATATTTGTAGACAACGACATAACGATTGCAGTTGAAAAAAAATCATTTCTATATTTAGCCGGAACAATACTTGAGTTTTCAGGCGGATTAAACGGAAAAGGTTTTGTTTTTAATAATCCAAATGCAAGCAGAACTTGTGGTTGCGGAGAATCTTTTTCGCTATAAATTAAAGTCTAAAAAGCAAAATTTAAACGCTGGAAAAATTAATTTTTTTAAGTGTTTTAAAAAACTAAAAAATGTCAAAATATACTGAAGACGATTTAAAAATCGAACTCGAAACCAAAGAATACGAATACGGATTTTACACCGATATTGAATCGGAAACATTTCCTATTGGCTTAAATGAAGATATCGTAAGAGCTATTTCTCTAAAAAAAGAAGAACCTCAATGGATGACCGATTGGCGTATTGAGGCTTTTCGTGCATGGAAAGAAATGATCGAACCGGAATGGGCAAATGTTCATTATCAAAAACCCGATTTTCAGGCCATTTCATACTATTCTGCTCCAAAACAAGTAGATCCTACAAAAACTTTAGATGATGTAGATCCTGAACTTCTTGAAATGTACAAAAAGTTAGGTATCTCTGTCGATGAACAAAAAATGATGAACAATGTTGCTATGGATATTGTTGTCGATTCTGTTTCTGTTGCTACTACTTTCAAGAAAACATTAGGAGAAAAAGGAATTATTTTCTGCCCGATTTCTGAAGCTATAAAAGAACATCCGGAATTAGTTCGTAAATATTTAGGAACTGTTGTACCTCAAAAAGACAACTTCTATGCAGCATTAAACTCAGCAGTTTTCTCTGACGGAAGTTTCTGTTATATTCCAAAAGGCGTTCGTTGCCCAATGGAACTTTCAACTTATTTTAGAATCAATCAGGCAGGAACAGGACAATTCGAGAGAACTCTTGTTATTGCTGACGAAGGAAGTTACGTTTCATATCTTGAAGGTTGTACAGCTCCAAGCCGTGATGAAAATCAATTGCACGCAGCTGTAGTTGAATTAATCGCTTTGGATGATGCTGAAATTAAATATTCTACTGTTCAAAACTGGTTTCCTGGAAACAAAGAAGGAAAAGGTGGAGTTTATAACTTCGTAACCAAAAGAGGTTTATGCGAAACAAACGCTAAAATTTCATGGACACAAGTAGAAACTGGTTCTGCCGTTACATGGAAATATCCTTCATGTGTATTAAAAGGAGACAATTCGGTAGGAGAATTTTATTCAATCGCCGTTACCAATAATTACCAACAAGCAGATACAGGAACTAAAATGATACATTTAGGTAAAAATACTAAATCGACTATTATTTCTAAAGGTATCTCAGCTGGTAAATCACAAAACAGTTACCGCGGATTAGTGCAAATCAGCCCAAGAGCTGAGAATGCACGTAACTTTTCGCAATGTGATTCTCTTTTAATGGGGAACAATTGTGGAGCGCATACTTTCCCT
Source organism: [Flexibacter] sp. ATCC 35103 (assembly GCF_001975985.1). Classification (GTDB taxonomy): domain Bacteria; phylum Bacteroidota; class Bacteroidia; order Flavobacteriales; family Flavobacteriaceae; genus Flavobacterium. The sequence continues at coordinate 117,665 of NZ_MTQF01000003.1, forward strand.
TATATCGAAAGTAAAAATCCATCGGCTAAAATAGAGCACGAAGCAACTACAAGTAAAATTGGAGAAGATCAGGTTTTTTATTGCAACCAAAGAGGTATTCCAACTGAAAAAGCGATTGCCTTAATTGTAAACGGTTTCAGTAAAGATGTATTGAACAAATTACCAATGGAATTTGCTGTTGAAGCTCAAAAATTATTAGAGATTTCTTTAGAAGGATCTGTAGGTTAATTGCAAAATGGAAGGTAAAAAAGTAATCATTTTAGGTTCATCCAGAAAAAACGGAAACACAACCCGAATTGTGGATGAAATTTCTAAAGATACCGGAATCGATGTAATTGATTTAAGTGATTATAGTATTTCTTATTATGATTACGAAAGCAAAAACAAAGAGGATGATTTTCTTCCTTTAATAAGAAGAATACTCGAACAGTACGACACTTTAATTTTTGCAACGCCAATATATTGGTATAATATGAGCGGAATTATGAAGGTTTTCTTTGATCGCTTTTCGGATTTAATCCGAATTGAGAAAGAAACCGGAAGAAAACTAAGAGGAAAGAAAATTGGTGTGATATCAAATTCACACGACAATGAAATTGAAGAAAGTTTTTACATTCCTTTCAAAAAATCAGCCGATTATTTAGGCATGGAATATTTAGGACACGCGCATTTTAATGCCAACATCCTAAACCAAACAACAAAAATAGAATTGACATTTATATAAAATAAAAAAAACAATGTTATCAATAAAAAACCTTCACGCCTCAATTGGTGATAAAGAAATCCTAAAAGGAATTAATATAGAAGTTAAAGCTGGTGAAGTACACGCTATCATGGGACCAAACGGTTCTGGAAAAAGTACACTTTCGGCTGTAATTGCCGGAAACGAAAACTACGAAGTTACTGATGGAGCAGTTTTCCTTGACGGAGAAGATCTTGCTGATCTTGCTCCAGAAGAAAGAGCACACAAAGGAGTTTTCCTTTCGTTTCAATATCCTGTAGAAATTCCTGGAGTAAGTGTTACAAACTTCATGAAAACTGCTATCAACGAAACTCGTAAAGCAAACGGACAGGAAGAAATGCCTGCAAACGAAATGCTAAAAGTAATTCGTGAGAAATCTGAGTTATTAGAAATCGATCGTAAATTTTTATCTCGTTCTTTAAACGAAGGTTTTTCCGGAGGAGAGAAAAAAAGAAACGAAATTTTCCAGATGGCAATGTTAGAACCAAAATTAGCTATCCTTGACGAAACCGATTCTGGTCTTGATATTGATGCTTTAAGAATTGTAGCTAACGGAGTTAACAAATTGAAAAGCGAGAAAAATGCAATTATCGTTATCACACACTATCAACGTTTGTTAGATTATATCGTTCCGGATTTTGTTCATGTTCTTTACAACGGAAGAATTGTAAAATCTGGTGGTAAAGAATTAGCATACGAACTGGAAGAAAAAGGATACGACTGGATTAAAGCGGAAAACTAAACAGTCTAAAGTCGCAAGTCTTAAAGTCAAAAGAAAAATATGAGTAAATTCAATTCTTTCGAAGAAATCAATTCTTGGAAAAAATCAAGAATCTTCAATAAAAGAATTTATCTGATCACTGAAAACTCAAATTTTAAAAAAGACTTTGATTTTGTTAGACAAATTAGACGAGCATCAATCTCTATATCATCAAATATAGCTGAAGGTTTTGAGAGAAATACAGACAAAGAGTTTATTTACTTTTTATATGTAGCAAAAGCATCAGCAGGAGAAGTTCGATCTCAATTATATTTAGCATTTGATCTGGAATATATTATTAAAGAAGAATTTGAAATACTCTTAGAATCGGTAACAGAAATATCGAAATTATTAAGTGGTTTCATAAAATATTTGAGCCCAAAGTCATAAAGTCGAAAGTCATAAAGTCGCAAACTTTATGCTTAAAATTTTTAACCTTTTGGCAAAACAGTCGACAATCCTGAGTCTTTTGACTTTCGACTTTCGACTTTAAGACTAAACAAGAAAATGGATTTAAAAGAAAAATTAGTATCGTCTTTTATGGCTTTTGAAGAGCGTGTCGATGTACATTCAGATTTACATGACATACGCACAAATGCTTTAAAAAACTTTGAAAATAAAGGTTTCCCAACCAAAAAAGAAGAAGCTTGGAAATATACATCGTTAAACGCCATCTTAAAAAATGACTTTACGGTTTTTCCAAAGGAAGAAAATGCAATCGAATTTAATCAGGTAAAAAAATACTTTTTACATGAAATCGACACTTATAAATTAGTGTTTATCGATGGTGTTTTTAGTTCGCATTTGTCTTCTACTACACATGACGGAATCGATGTTTGCTTAATGTCATCGGCATTGACCAAACCAAAATATAAAATGATTATTGATACCTACTTCAATCAAATCGCAAGTAAAGATGACAGTTTGACTTCATTGAATACAGCATTTGCAAGCGAAGGTGCTTTTATCAATATTCCGAAAAAGAAAGTTGCTGATAAACCAATTGAGATCATGTATTTCTCAACCGGAAACGAAGCTGCGCTAATGGTTCAGCCAAGAAATTTAGTTATTGTTGGTGAAAATTCACATGTTCAAATTATCGAGCGTCACCAAAGTTTGAATGAAAATCCTGTTTTAACCAATTCGGTTACAGAGATTTTTACTCAAAAACGTGCGATTGTTGATTACTACAAAATTCAAAACGATAATAGTGAAGCTAATTTAATTGACAACACTTACGTTTCGCAACAACAGGAAAGTCATGCTTATGTACACACTTTCTCTTTTGGTGGAAATTTGACTCGTAACAACTTAAACTTTTATCACTTTGGTGAAAGATTAACTAGTACGCTTAACGGAATTTCAATCCTGAACGACAAACAACACGTTGATCACTATACTTTGGTAAACCACGCACAGCCAAATTGCGAAAGTTTCCAGGATTATAAAGGAATTTTCTCTGATCGTTCTACTGGAGTTTTCAACGGAAAAATTCTAGTAAATAAAGAAGCTCAAAAAACAAATGCTTTCCAAAAAAGCAACAATATTTTATTGAGCGACAAAGCAACTATCAACGCAAAACCACAATTGGAAATTTTTGCTGATGATGTAAAATGTTCTCACGGTTGTACTGTTGGACAACTTGACGAAACAGCAATGTTCTACATGCAATCTCGTGGAATCCCGAAAAAAGAAGCTAAAGCTTTATTGATGTATGCATTCTCGAATGCCGTTATCGAAAGCATTAAAATACCGGAATTAAAACAAAGAATTACTAAAATCATTGCCATGAAATTAGGCGTGAATTTAGGATTTGATTTGTAGAAAATTCTATTATAAAAATAAAAAACCGATAANNTTATCGGTTTTTTATTTTTATCATTTTTCATTTGACCAGTAGTATGCAAATGACTGAGGTGGTGTTAAATTATAATCAGCCTTTAAACATTTAGGTTTTTCAAATTTCTTTTTATTTTTTATTTGAATAGCAAATCCTTGCTGTCTATTTTCAAAATATTCATAAAAATAAGCCTCTGTTATACCTGAATAATCTTTAGTTTTATCCCAGAGCTCTTTAAGATCAAGATTAAATATTTTCTCTATTTCAAATTCTCCAATTACCTTTTGAACAGGAGAAGAAGCATAAACTAAAACCGAAGTAACATTTTTATTTTTGAAAATAGCTTTTCTAAACTCAAATCTTTTTGTCCCGTCAAATATTTTATTTGCAAATTGAGGTTTAATTGATAGTACTACTTTCATAATTTATAATTTATACGCAAATTTAATCAAATCATTAAATTGGTCATTAGTTATTTTAATAAATCCTCTAGGCATATTCAATATATCTGGAATAACTCCCAATCTATTTAAATCATCTAAAGTTGGCTTAGGTGTAGGCAAAGAATGCGCATACAAAAAGTTCACAACAAAAGGTCTGTTATTCGGATATTTATCCCACCAACTAGCTTTTAAATCTTCTTTTGATATCATAGTTCGTCTATTACATGCATAAAAAAAATCTTCAAAAGATCCGAAATTATTTTGAACACTTTCAACAATACAGATACTTGTCACCGTACTAGAATATTTTTTGGGTGTAGTTTCTCCCATACGATATATGATTATTATATCTCCTGATTTTAATTGTCTATCTTGTGAATGAGAAATATAAACTTTACTAATTCGATTTCTATGAGGTTCATTCTCGGTATATTTTCTTTTGTCCTCTTTCGTATTAATACTATCAGGAAAAAGTTCAGTATGGTATTGTGGTTCAATTTTAATTATATATTTATCAGTTTGTCTAGATAAAAAAGGGAAAGTAAGTTTAGGATTTTCAATATTTGTGGGTAAATCTTTTCCAAATGATCTTATGTAGACTTTTTCATCTCCATTTGGGGTAGTTTTTAATCCATGATATATGAATCCCCATTCTTCAAGCATTTCTATTAATTGCTCTTGTTCAGGTCTTTTAGCAAAAAGTGTAACATATATTTCTTCTATTCCATATTGCATCGCATTGTCGAAAATCGTCTTTAAAAAACGTTCACCAATTTTATATCCGTTACTGGAAACTTTTAAAGTCCCAATTTTTAAACGCTTTTTAGGAATAAACGTTGGGGTGATTTCTGAATAACTTTCACTGTTCTTATTTTCTATTTTTACAAACAAGAATGCAGTTAAGTTGTTGTCGCTATAACAAACGTAGCATTTTTCTTCAGCTTTGCTATTAAACCATTTATTAAATTCGATATAATCCTCTCTAAAACTATCGAAAAAAGAGTCTTTAATATTAACATCTCCAAAATCAGCTTTCCTAACGGCTAATACTTTATAATCAACTAACTCATGGTTCTCCGAAGTTACTTTTTCTAAGAAATTTTGAATTTTAAAAACTTTATCTCCGATACCTAATAAATTAGCCTTCGTGTGAATTTTTTTATCTTCTGAAATTAAAATATCAACCCGACTTTCATAAACTTCGTTTAAGATTTGAGTGTCATTTATATCATTGTCCTTACTATCAATATTTTTGCTAACCTTTAATATTTCCTTACTTAACGGAGCTTGATGCTTTAGTAAATTATAACTTTCAATCTTAATACTCATAGTATCAAAAGCATGTGGATCTTTATATTTTTCTAATTCTTCAACTGTTAAAGGATGAATATATTTGGAATATTTAAGATTATCAATCCATTTAAAAAGCTGACCAATTTCTGGTTTATATATTTTGTTTGCTTCTCTGTGAATAATGATATTAGTGTCTAGTAAAATTTTCATCAAATATTTTCCATTAATTGCTTATAATTTCCGTCTCTTATTTCGATGTAAGGAATTGAATGCTTATTTGAAAGATATTTTGCATATTCTATTTCCATTTCTTGCAAGTCATTCAGAATTTGAATACTATAAATTTTCCCATCTCTCAATTTTAATCTTTCGGCAATTTTCTCAACATCATCAATTACAATTGATATTGTTTTTGGATTGATTTGATCAAAAGTATCTTCATCAATTCTACATGGAGCTCCAGATGAATTTAATAAGCAAAAATGTCCATCAAGCAGGTATTTTTTATCCTTATTAATTAATTTATTTAAGCCAAAAATTAATCTTTCCTGAGTTGAAGTAATATCTAGCACTTCTTTGTTATTTGAAAAACTAATTTCATTCCATTTCAAAACTTGACTTGCGGTTATATGTATTAATTCACTTTTAGAGACTATTTCTTTACAAATAGTTCCTTTTCCAACGCCATGAATACCACCAATAAAAAATATGTTATCAAACGATTCCATAATTATTTTTTAAGCAAGGTACAAAAAAGAATGAAATATATTACAAAATTATTTCTTTACACTCTCAATTATCACCTTCAAAAATCCATTAAAATCAAATCCCTGATCTTCTTCTTTCAAACCCATTCTCACAATTACCATATCCAGAGATGGAATAATCGCTACCATTTGTCCTTGGTATCCGCTGCAATAAAACATATCACGAGGAACATCCGGAAATTTCCCTCCAGCGTTTAACCAAAATTGCGCTCCATAAGCACCTTTAGAAGTATTCGTAGGTGTTGCAGAATATTTTACCCAGCTTTCATCTACGATTTGTTCTCCGTTCCATTTTCCTTTATTCAAATATAATAACCCAAATTTTGACCAATCGCGAGCTGTTGCCCAAGCATAAGAAGAACCAACAAAAGTTCCCGCCATATCTTGCTCTACAATCATCGAATTCATTCCGATTTTATCAATTACAGCGCTGTACCAAAAATCAAGATATTCTTGTTGGGTTTTAAACTGACTTCTTAAAATTCCCGACAATAAATTGGTTGTTCCTGATGAATAATTCCAATGTGTGTTGGGTTTAAACTGAGCCGGTTTTTCGCGTTGTACTTTTGCCATATCTCCAGACTGAAAAAGCATAATAGTAGCATCACAAATTTTACTGTAATTCTCTTCCCATTCTAATCCTGAATTCATATGCAGCAAATCATTTATGGTGATAATTTTACGATCGTCATTTTTCCATTCAGCAATTGGAGCAGGTTTATAAATATCTATTTTTCCTTGTTTGACCAAAACCCCAAAAGCCGAACTTGTGATGCTTTTAGTCATCGACCAACCTAAAATTTTACTGTCTTTATTAAAACCAGTATCATATTTTTCACCAATCAATTTATCTTTATATAACACCACAACAGCACGTGTTCGCTTTAATTTTCCTCCATTTTTATCAAAAGAATCATCGATTGCTTTATTTAATTTTGAGTAATCTACATTTGAAAACAAAGTGTCTTTCGGCTCCTTATTTCCATAAGGAAAAGCAAGGTTATTCACTATTTTAATTCGTTTGGGAAGTAAATAAGGTTTCGAAATATCATAATCCTCATCAATTAATGTCGCGCCTAAACCTTCACGGTAAATCGCTTTTCTTTCTTTTAAACCATAAACTGAAGATGTTGTAAATTTTCCGGCTTCATTAATTGTATTGGATGCCAAATCCATTAATGGAATATCATTATCTGTTTTTTCGATTAAACTTTTCGATCGCTGATCTAAAAAATGTCCTGAAGCAATACTTTTGGCTGAAAATCCTGAGATTAATTCAAGTTTTGGATAAGTGGTGAATCCAAAATAAAAAATAACAATAAACAAAACAAGCAGAAGTAACTTTATGATTTTTTTCATATTCTCAAAAGATATTTTTACTGCAATATAAATAATTTATCTTCACCATTTTAGGATCAAATTTATATTTTGAATTCACATAAATTATAAATGTGCTCAAATTTTTTCAGAATTAATCTTCAAATCTTCTATTGATAGCACCATAAAAGGAAATTATAGTTTTGATGGATAAACCAATTTAGTTTTAGTACTTTTGTAGATAGAATTTTTCTAAATAAGACATGCTAGATATCCAAAAAATAAGAGATGATTTTCCGATACTTTCGGAAAAAGTAAACGGAAAACCTTTGGTTTATTTCGACAACGGAGCAACTTCTCAAAAACCACAAATTGTGATCGATGCGATTGCAACCTATTATCAGGAAATAAATGCTAATATTCATCGCGGTGTTCACACACTAAGTCAACTGGCAACTGATGCTTACGAGATTTCAAGAGTAAAAATACAACATCATATTAATGCGAAGTTCTCTCATGAAGTACTTTTTACTTCGGGAACAACACACGGAATCAATTTGGTAACCAATGGTTTTGCTTCAATTTTAAAACCTGGCGACGAAGTAATTGTTTCCTCTTTAGAACATCATAGTAATATTGTGCCGTGGCAAATGTTATGCGAAAAAACCGGAGCGACTCTTAAAGTTATTCCGATGAACGAAGATGGTGAACTGATAATGGATGCTTTTGATGCTTTGCTATCAGAAAAAACAAAAGTGGTTACGGTAAATCATATTTCGAATGCACTAGGAATCATCAATCCTATAAAATACATAATCGAAAAAGCACATGTTGTTGGTGCTGCCGTTTTAATTGATGGTGCGCAAGCTGTTCCGCATTTAAAACCTGATGTTCAGGATTTAGATTGTGATTTTTATGCTTTTTCAGGACATAAAATGTGCGGACCAACAGGAACCGGAATTTTATACGGAAAAGAAGATTGGCTAAACAAATTACCTCCTTATCAAGGCGGTGGAGAAATGATTAAGGAAGTGACTTTCGAGAAAACAACTTATGCTGATCTTCCTCATAAATTTGAAGCCGGAACACCAAATATAGCTGGCGGAATTGTTTTAGGAACTGCCGTTGATTATCTAAATAACATAGGTTTTCATAACATTCAAAAACAAGAAGAAAAATTATTAGAACACGCTACAAAACGTTTACTGGAAATTGAAGGTCTAAAAATTTACGGAACCGGAAAAAATAAAGCTTCTGTAGTTTCGTTTAATATTGACGGAATTCATCCTTACGATATTGGTTCTATTATCGATAAATTAGGAATTGCGGTTAGAACAGGGCATCATTGCGCACAACCCATTATGAACTTTTTCTGCATTCCCGGAACCATTCGTGCTTCATTTTCTTTTTACAATACAATAGAAGAAATTGACATAATGGTTGAAGCAGTTAAAAAGGCAAAAACTATGTTAAGCTAAAAAAACTATGAGAACACTATCTTTATTACTCTTAACGATCTTTATCGCAACAAGTTGCTCAAGCCAAAAAACGACTGATATGACAGCAACACAAATGGAATATTCTGCAGTTTCACGTGGCTTTTATAAAAAGATAATTGTTCAAAACAAAACAGTTTCAGTTATAAATGGTAAAAACACTGAACCAATAGAAAGCAAAATAGACGATGCAAAATGGAAACAGATTGTAGCTGAATTTGAAAAAATCGACCTAGAAAGTATTAAAACTTTAAAAGCCCCAACAGAAAAACGTTTTTATGACGGTGCTGCAATTGCAAATTTAAAGATAACTAAGAATCAGCAAACGTATGAAACCTTGGGTTTCGACAATGGTACTCCCCCAAAGGAAATAGAAAAATTGGTAAATTTGCTGGTTAGTTTTACGAAAGAATAATTATGACAATAAAAGAAATACAAAACGAAATAATAGATGAATTTTCGATGTTTGATGACTGGATGCAACGTTATGAATACATCATCGAATTAGGAAAAAGTCTTCCGTTGATTAAAGAAGAATACAAAACAGAAGAGAATTTAATCAAAGGATGTCAATCGAAAGTTTGGTTACAAGGGGAACAAAATGACGATAAAATTGTATTTACGGCAGATAGTGATGCAATTTTAACCAAAGGAATTATCGCCATTTTAATTCGTGCTTTCTCTAATCAAAAAGCAGAAGATATTATAAAAGCCGATACTGAATTTATTGATGAAATAGGTTTAAAAGAGCATTTGTCAGCAACACGCGCAAACGGATTGGTTTCGATGATAAAAAATATCAAAATGTACGCTTTGGCTTTTGACACAAAAAATAAAAATTAATTTTCTTTTGCCGTGAATTTCACGAATTAACACGAATACTTTAATCACAATACCTAATTCGGGAAATTTGTGAAATTCGTGGCGAAAAAAAACATAAAAACAAAAAAAATGGAACAAGAAATAGACACAAACGAATTAGGAGAATCAATTGTAAAAGTTTTAAAGAGCATTTACGATCCGGAGATTCCTGTTGATATTTATGAATTAGGATTGATTTATGACGTAATGGTAAATACAGATTACGAAGTAAAAATCCTGATGACATTAACATCTCCTAACTGTCCGGTTGCGGAAAGTTTACCAAGAGAAGTTGAAGAAAAAGTAAAAACAATTGAAAACATAAAAGATGTTGATGTTGAAATTACTTTTGATCCGCCCTGGAGTAAAGATTTAATGAGCGAAGAAGCAAAATTAGAATTAGGAATGCTTTAATAAAAGTATACAGTTTACAGTCTCAGTTTTCAGTATTTAACTGTGACTGAGACTGTAACTGCAAACTAGAGAAAATGGAAGAAATAATCAATAAAGTTGCAAATAGTGCTTTAGAAGTATTTGATCTGGAGGATTATTATCCAAAAGGAATACGTACTCAAATTGACATTTCGCAATGGCTTTTAGAAGGTTTTTTATTAAAAGAAAAAGACTTTAGAGAACACTTAAAAAATCATGACTGGTCACAATATCAAGATCAGTATGTTGCTATAAATTGTAGCACAGATGCTATTGTTCCTGCTTGGTCTTCAATTTTAGTAGCAATTCAATTGGCACCTTTTGCAAAAAAAGTAGTCAACGGAACAATCGAAGATTTAGATTCAAGTTTATATGAAGAGATTTTAAGTAAACTCGATTATTCTGAATACAAAAACAAACCTGTAATTGTAAAAGGCTGTTCTAAAAAACCGGTTCCAACTCGTGCTTATATTTTAGCAGCAACTTACCTGCAACCTTTTGCAAGAAGTATAATGTATGGGGAAGCTTGTTCAGCAGTACCATTATACAAAGAATCTAAGAAATAACTTTCTTTTAGACCCAATAATCCCGAACCTTTTGACGGTTTTTAGTATATTTGTTCTTACATATTTAAACTATATACCATGAGAAAGCTAACGTTATTACTTTTTATTTTAGCGAACTTAACTTTTGTTCAAGCCCAAAATTCGGAAAAGGAATTAATTCAGAATACTGAAAAAGCAGTAAAGAAAATAAACGATACTATCGAGGATGAAGGCTGGAAAGCAAAAGGAACGGTTTCTCTTTTATTAAATCAGTCAAGCTTTAATAATTGGATTGCCGGAGGTGAAGATAGTTTCTCAGGAACTTTAGGAATCAACTATGATTTCAATTACAAAAAAGATGATATTACCTGGGACAATAAGGTTTTAGCTTCATACGGACTTTTACAAACTAAAAATGCCGATTATGAAAAAAAGACTGATGACCGTCTGGAATTCAACTCAATTTTTGGAAAAAAAGCTTTTGGACAATGGTATTATTCTTATTTCCTGAATTTCAGAACTCAATTTTCAACGGGTTATTTGTATGGAAAGGATGCGAACGGTAAAGAAATCAGAACTGAAAATACTCAATTCATGTCTCCTGGATATCTTACCACAGGTCCTGGTATTTACTGGACAAAAGATGATAATCTAAAAATAAATTTTGCGCCTTTAACTTCTAAATTTACTTTTGTAGATGGCGCTTATACTTCAGGAATCGATCAGGCAACTGGTTTACCGTATGTAGATGGAGATTATTTTGGTGTAGATGCCAATAAAACAATGCGTTACGAATTGGGTTTCTATGCATCGGTTTATTACAAATTAGCCATTATGACGAACGTAACTGCTGAAAACACATTGAACTTATATTCTAATTATTTAGAAGATCCTCAAAATGTAGATATTAATTACTCTTTGAATATTATCATGAAAGTAAACAAATTTTTATCTGCCAATTTATCCTTTCAGGCAATTTATGATGATAATGCTTTTAGTGGTTTTCAAACCAGAGAAGTATTTGGTTTAGGAATTAATTTTGGATTTTAATCTGAAACTGGAAACTGCTTATATTTTACCGCAAAGAACGCTAAGTCTTTTATAAGTGAGTTATATAAAAACAAAGTTCGCAAAGCTAAATCTATATAGCTTTGCGAACTTTGTGTTTTATGAAGATACATTAATATAATCTTAGCGTTCTTTGCGGTAAAGTTAATTTATTCCTGATCTTCAGAATCTTCTTCTTTTTCGATTGCATCTTTATAATCCGGATACAAAAACTTATTATAAGGAAATCTTGTAATATGAATCTGGCGAACTGCTTCGTAGACTATTTCTCTAAATTCCTCAAAGTTTTCTTTTTGTGTAGCCGAAATAAACAAGGCTTTATTCTGACCTACATTACTCATCCAGGTTTGTTTCCATTCCTCAAGCGTGTAATGTCTTCTTGTTTTCTCTGTAATTAAATCATCTTCGTCAATTGTCAAATGTTTGTAGGCATCAATTTTATTAAAAACCATAATTGTTGGCTTATCATTACTCTTGATTTCTAATAAAGTTTGATTTACAGATTCGATATGATCTTCAAAATCAGGATGCGAAATATCTACAACATGCAACAATAAATCAGCTTCACGAACCTCATCTAATGTACTTTTAAATGAATCTACCAATTGAGTTGGCAGTTTTCTAATAAAACCTACAGTATCTGATAGCAAAAAAGGTAGATTTTTAATTACCACTTTTCGAACTGTTGTATCTAATGTTGCGAATAATTTATTTTCAACAAAAACATCACTTTTACCTACAGCGTTCATCAATGTCGATTTACCAACATTTGTATAACCCACTAAAGCCACACGAACCATAGCCCCACGATTACTGCGTTGAACACCCATTTGTTTGTCGATCGTTTTTATCTTGTCTTTTAAGAGTGCGATACGATCACGAACAATACGTCTGTCTGTTTCAATTTCAGTTTCTCCAGGTCCACGCATACCAATACCACCTTTTTGGCGCTCAAGGTGCGTCCACATACCAGAAAGTCTAGGCAATAAATACTGACATTGAGCCAGCTCAACTTGCGTTCTTGCATAGGAAGTTTCGGCTCTTTGTGCAAAAATATCCAGAATAAGGTGCGTTCTGTCTAAGATTTTACAATCTATAATTTTAGAGATATTTTTTTGTTGTGATGGTGATAATTCATCATCAAAGATTAAAGTCGATATGTCGTTTTCTTTTACAAAAAGATTGATTTCTTCTATTTTCCCTGTTCCAACAAAAGTCTTCGGATTTGGGCGTTCCATTTTTTGCGAAAAGCGCTTAATAACTTCTCCTCCTGCGGTAAAAGTCAAAAACTCTAATTCATCAAGATATTCATTAAGTTTTTCTTCACTTTGATTTTGAGTCACAATACCAACAATGGCAGTTCTTTCAAAATTTATAATTTCTTTTTCTAACATAGCTTTGAATAAGGTGCAAATTTAATGATTTGTAAGGTACTAACGCTTATAGAATTTTGTTTTTAAGTTCTATTTAAGAAATTAGTCTTTTCTATAAAACAGAAAACCATCTAAAATCTAAGAATAATAAGAATTTAATCTCATATATATCTTAATTTTAAATGGTCTGAAATATTTTAAAAAGCGATTTATTCGTAAATAAAAGTCTTTTCAGTTTTTACAATACCGTTTTCTTCAACTTGTGAACAAGAAATTGGATAGTTTAATTTATTGTATTTAAATTTTCTGCTCACAGCTACTAAAACAGCAGATGATGGACTAAAATTCATTTCGTTATTATACGATATTGCTTCAAAACTAAATTCATCTTCATGATAAGAAATCATTGGTACAATTACTTTATAATTATCCCCAAATAAGCTCTGAACAATTAAAGCATCAACAGATTTTTTATCATCAAAAGTATATGTTTTAGATATTTTATCACCAACTAAACCTTTGTGTTTGGCAACATTATCATTGATATAAACGTATTCAATTTTACCAATTATTGCTTTGTTTCGATCTCTGGTAGTACGTCTTACAATGATACCGTTTTCGACAATGTATTCAACATCATCAACAATATTCTGGTGATTTGTACTTTTTTTAGTGATTACTTTTACTCTTGCTCCTTCATATCCAAAAGTTACCGTTTTTGTGATGTAATCGTTTCCTTCCTGATACTTTTTTACAAATTTTGTAATGTTATTGTCCGCATCATAGGAGTAGTTTACGACTTCTTTCCAGTCGCTTCCAACTTTGTCTTTTACGGTCATATCCAACAATCCTTTTGTATTGTAAAAAAAATGCTGAACGACATCTGAGGTCGTGATAGTTTGTATTTTTCCTTCTTTAAATACAACGGTTTTATTTACAATTTCGCCGTCTTTAGAATTTTGGTAATTTGTTTTTACAATGTTGATTTGTTTTAATCTAACAGGAGCATTTTGATCCTGACTGTGCAACAAGCATGGAAAAACCATCATCATGATGGCAATAAAGTAGGTTTTCATAGTTTTTGTATCAATTTGGGATGACCAAAATACAAAATTCAATTAAATTTTAACAGTTTAAATCCTAAAAACAATTCACTATTAAATTATCACCTAAAAATCAGCACTTTAATTTAATTTTTAAAAATTCAATGGCTTATTTTTCTCCAAAAATTTTAACATCATCAACCATAAAAGCACCATTGAGTGTTTTGTCTTTACCTGATCCAATGTATTTAAATGCAATATGAATATTTCCGGAATAAGATGATAAGTCAATTCCTCCTGAACTTATAAATTGACGTGTTGGTGTTGATAATGAAGGTAAATTTGCTTCTAATTTTGTCCATTTCGCTTTCGCGATATTTGATCCGTTAAAATTTTCTGATATATACACTTCAAGAGAATTTAAAGGAGAATCAACTTTCAAATCATGCTGAGCACTTCTAAAAGACAGCACTGCATTTTTATAACCATTCATATTGATTTTAGGAGTCACCAACCAGGCAATATTTTCGGCGGCTGTTGTACTCGTAGTATTGAACTCTGCATATCCATTTCCGGCATACAGCATACTTTTCCATATTTTTGAAGCTTTCTCTACAATGTTACTCCAACCCGGCAGCGTGAAGTTTACATTATTCTTCACCGATTGAAAATCTTCAGCAAAAAACGGAACAGTTCTTTTTCCGTTCATTACCAAATCTTTTTCTGATCTGATCATCATTTGATAATCTGATCCAAATTTTGTCACTATTCCTCTCACTTTTCCGCTTCCCTGAGGAACAATATTATCTGCAAAACCAGCGTAACTGCTTGTTCTGAAAATAATTTGATTCCCTGTTTTATCGCGCAAATTCCAATTGGTTGCTCCTCCCACATTATTTGATTCTTCAAAATAATGACGACCAATTGCTTCTTCAGAAAACTGAACATCGGTTAACTCTATCAAAGTATTTAAACGATCATCTTTTAATGCTTCTTCAATAGAAACGGACTTAACCAACTGGCTTTCATCAATAACAACACATGAAGCATTCAGAACATTTTTATAATCATTTTGCGATACTCTTCCAATTGTTGGATCACCGGAATTACTCACATATAGGCTTCCCAGTCTTAAACTTCCAAAATATAGGTCTGTAAATTGATTTTTAAGTTTTATATAGACTTTGTTTCCAATACGAAAGTCAATATATGTATTCGAAACATCAACAGGAACACTAAATCCAATTGCTGGTATTTGATCAGTCGCTAATGTTTGAAAAGAAATCGCCTTAAAAAAATTACCACCTTCATCACTGGATACAACATAAGCTTCAATTACATCATTGAAACTATATTGTTTAGGTACTGAGCCGGAAAGATCCTTCACTTTTTGAACTGTTTGATTTACTGCTAAATTAGGTTGTGTACATTCTAATTTTGGAATTTCAACTTCATTATTACAACTATAAAAAAGGAATGACAGGAAAGCATGAAAGGTGATTAGTAATTTATTTTTCATTATAATTTATGTTTTAAAAATTTATAAACTGATAGTAAGATTCATGAAATATGTTCTTCCGTAACCATAAAAATATTTGGGACCAAATGATGGTGTTTCACTCGACACATCCTGATTAAGTGCCCTGAAATTAGCATTTCGGGCTTGTTCAAAACCTCCCGTTTTATAAGTAAGTCCCAGAACATTATTTATACTTGCAAAAAGTCCGATGTATTTTCCTGAAACACGCCAAGATTTACCTCCTGTAAGATTTAGTAATGAAATTGGATCAAATTTTTCTTGTTTTAATAAAGCTGCGGCCCGGTTCTCTGTAGCTTCAGGAAACACGAGACCACTAATTGGATTTTTATAGAAACGAGCTGTTCTGGCAATAGGCGAAACATCAATATAACTTTCGGTCATATAATTAATATTTGCTCCCAGCCACCAATATTTTGGATCTCTGTATTCTAATCCAAGCGAATAAGCCTGTTGTGGCATACCTGGTTGTTTATAGCTTTTAAGATAAGATTCTCCAAAATCAAAAGTGGTTTGTATATCTCCTTTCGCAGCGTTTGCATCGTTTGTAATCGAAACATTTGGATTACTATTATAGGTATAATTACCATAAGCAACAGATAAGGTTGTTTTTATGGTAGATGAAATTTGATATTCAAAACTTAATTCTGCTCCAATATTCTTCTTATCTAAATTTGTTAAAGTCTGACTTACAAATGCATCTGTATTATTATAGCTTGCCCCTCTGTCAAAAATTCCTTCTGCATAAAAGAAAGAAGTTTTAGTGCTGTTTTTTATCAACGTATAATAAATCGTTGTGCGAATTTTAAGTTTAGGGGAGCGAAAGACATAGTTACCTTCGGCACTTGTGATATTTTCATTTTCAATTCCGTCAACAACTGAATTATTTAAACGGGAATTTGCAAAAGTATTTCGAAGGGATGGCGCTCTGGTAAGATGCATTCCGTTGAAAAAAAGCCATTGTTTTCCTGAAATTTTATAGGTGAATCCGCCTTTAAAACCAAAATTCTCGAAATTTACTTTCTGGCTTTTACCCAGAGAACTTGTTGAATAAATTCCGTTTTGATACAAACCTTGTCTTTGATAATTTGAAATCGAATACGATTGTCCCACATAAAAATCGACCTTATTATAACTAAATTTAAACTGTGTAAAAGCATCAATTGTCGTAGCCAGCAAATTATAATTGTATCCGTAAATATCTCCTTTTTTAACCTGCCGATTTGGATTTTGTAAATCCGATTGTGCCTGATCTCCACTATAAAAAGCATCAATATCTGTAAAATATTGACCTCCCAATAAATCTAAAAGATATTGAAATTGATGTGATTTCAGATTTCTAAATGTCATTCCGCCATCAAAACTGCTATTGTCTGTTATTTGAATATTTAAGTTTGTATTGGCAGAAAAAGTTTTGTCATCTGTTCTATCTTCATACAAAACATAATGACTTTGTGAAGGTTGATACCCTATAATTTTTCCATTAGAATTTAATATTGGCTTCTGATTCGCCTGATAGATTTCATCCCATCTAATTTGAGGATTTTCCAGAAATAGTCTTTTGTTTTGTTCTGCACTTACATAATCCGGAGTGAAATCTCCAGAAAGCTCTCCAATATCTTTTCCATAAAGCGAAGTATAATATCCGGGTAATTTTCGATAATAAACAGGATCAGGGCTATTTGCATTTTGGTAATCAATCGTGCTATTTCCTATTTTCCCAAACTGATACATTAGAGTCGAATTAAGATTTGCTTTTTCATTTATCTTAAAATAATGATTTAGCATTGCTAAAGGCTCTTCGACGTTTTTTACTCTTGCATTTCGTTTTTCTCCATTTTGATAACCCCAATATGAATTGTATTTTTCGTTGGTTAATTGTGTTACTTCATTTGTATTTGCTGAATTTTTCCCTCTGGAACTAGGGGTATAAAATCCTGTAAAATTTAAAGAATGTTTGTTGCTTAATTTCTTTTCCAAGCTAACAAAAAATGATTCTGCATTAAAATTGGTTCCTTCAAAATAACCTTCATTTCCTAATCGTTTCCCTGCTGAAATTACATACGCCCAACCTTTAGAATTCATTCCTGAAACATATGTACCATTGGCACGCCAGTTATAAGAGGTATTGCTTGCTGAAAAAGTAAGCCTTGCTCCTTTTCTATACGCCGAAGCACGGGTCGAAATTTGCTGTGTGCCCAATATCCCTCCAAAAGTGTAATTTGAAGCTGCTGCCCCAACAGAGAATTCCTGATTTCTAAGCACATCATTCAAACCTCCCCAATTACTCCATTGTGGCCTTCCGTCATAAATTTTATTCATGCTCATGCCATTGAGCATCATAGTTCCGTTTTCACTGTCTAAACCCCGAACCCTAAACCTTGCCTGTCCCCAATTGAAAGCTGAAGATTGCATAAAAGCATCTTTTGAAGATTGCAAAAGTCCTGAAGTCATCTCTGATGAACTATTATCATCAGACAAATCGCTGTCTAACAATGTGATTAAAGCTGCAGGAATCTCCAGAGAAAAATTATCTTCTAATTGTAATATCCCGAGATTAACTTTTTGTTCAGAATTTGAATTTATTTTTAATAATAAATCTTTATATCCCTGACTATGTAATAGTAATAACTGTTCTCCTTGTATGGAAGAATGTAATTCAAATTTTCCGTTTGTATTGGTAAGTTGTGTAATAGAAGAATTCTGAATGCTTATCACAATATTTTCCAAAGGATTTTGTGTCTTTGCATCGATTACTATTCCTGAAAAAGTAGTTTCTTGTTGTGCAAAAGCAATTCCGAAAGACAATAAAATAAAAACAAGTGTGTATTTTTTTTCCATGAAAAACCAATTTACTTTGATCAATAATTTTCAGATTAAATTGCTTTGGCTTTCAAAACATTTTAAATTGTTATATCAAAAGATAAAATTGGTCTTTGGAAAAGACTTATGGTATATTCAAAATCTATTATAGAATTGATTTCAAAAATCAAATATAGACAAAAAACAATAATAAAGTAATTTCTTGTTAAATTTTATTTAATAAAAAAGCTTTATAACAGTTTCAGTTAATTAAAACTGACTTTAATTTGTCTTTATCATAAAATTTGCTCAATCTACAGACAAAAAAAGAATTTACTTTTTATTCCGTCGTTCTAATTTTAGAAACCATAAAGGCAATCAGTACACCAAAAATTCCGATAAAGGCAAAAGAGAACTGAAGTCCAAAACTTTCAGCAATATGCCCAATAACCGGTGGTCCCATTAAAAAGCCCAAGAAACTTACGCTTGAAACAATTGTCAGCGCTTCTCCCGGAGGAACGGTTGGATTTTTCCCTGCCATACTATAAACTGTAGGAACAATTGTAGCGACTCCTAAACCTACAAGCATAAAAGCAATTGTACATGGTATAATATAAGGTAGAAAAACTGCGGTAAAAAGTCCGGCAGAAATCATGACACCACTAATTTGCATAACGCGTTCGCGGCCAAATTTATTAATCATTCCGTCGCCTAAAAATCTTCCGCTGGCCATCATAATCATGAATGAAGTATATCCTAAGATTACTAAAGCTCCGGGCGCTTTTACGATGTCCTTGAAGTAAACGCCGCTCCAGTCAAACATTACACCCTCGCTCGCCATACTGCAAAAACCTATTACGCCAAGCCATATTAATGCGCTGTCCGGTTTTACAAAAAGCTTTTTCTTTTCAGAAGTTTTATGTTTTATTTTTTCTTTGGCTTTGACTAAAAATTGAAAATTGAAAGCAACCATTAATAATACAATTCCGCCAACAATTAAGAAATGATGAAAAGGTGTCAGTTTTAATGTTAACATTCCTAAACCAACCAAAGCCCCGGTAAATCCGGCAAAACTCCACATACCGTGAAAAGAAGACATAATTGTTCTCTTAAAAAGTACCTCAGTATAAACACCTTGTGTATTAACAGCAATGTTCGCTAAATTTCCAAAAATTCCAAAAAGGAACAATCCCAATGATAATTTCAAGGCTGATGTGGCTAATCCTAAATTTGCCAAACATAGAACATACATTATCAATGAGAAAACCAGAATTCTGTGACTACCAAACTTGGTAACCATCTTTCCTGAAAAAGGCATAATAATTAATTGTCCCATTGGAAGGGCAAAAAGAATTGACCCCAAATCACCTTCGGATAAATTTAGTGCACTTTTAATGTCCGGAATTCTACTCGCCCAGGTTGCAAAACTTAATCCCATTCCAAAATAAAACATTCCCACGGCAATGCGAATTCGGTTTAAATAAGAAGCTTTTGCTTCTCTGTAAACTTTCTTGATTTTACCTTTGGTTTGAAATAACGATAGTGGATTGAAACTTATCAAAGTGATGCTTTTTAGATTTGATAGTATAAAAGTACTAAAAAGCAACTTTATAGACTATAGAACCCTACTAGTTACTAAATTTATAACGTTGTATGTTTATAAATTCTTTTTTGAAGGGGCAAAGTTTTTTTAAAGGTTCTAAAGTTCTGAGATACTAAGTTGCTAAGGTTTTTATTTGTTCGCATAAAAAAAGACGCACTGCTGTGCGTCTCTAAAGAAATCTTCATATCTTTAAGATAAAACCCGCGAAAACCAATTTCATCCGTAAAACCATGTGCTAACTTTCTAAAAATTAATAACTTTTTGCTGTGTATGGCTTGCAATGGCAGCTTCTATAATTTGCATTACTTTTACTCCGTCTTGTGCTGTAACTGGTTCTATTTTGTTATTTGCAATTGAGTCATAAACGCCGTCAAAAAATGAAAAATAATTGCCCTGAAGTGTTGGGATTTTTTCTCTGATTTCTTTTCCGTCAATTTCAGTATGTAAAAGCCCTTTTAAGGTTTCAGATTCTGTTCCCCAGGATTCTAAGTTTGGTTTTTTACCAAGCTTTAAATCATCTTCCTGAACATCCCCGCGAGGTTTTAGAAAAGATCCTTTTTTACCATGAATGGTGTACGCAGGATTTGCTTCTCTAACAAAAAAACTTGCTTTTAGCCTAACTCTGAAATTTTCATAGATTAACAATAAATCAATCCAGTCATCTACTAAGGAATTCTCTCTTGTATAACGAATATCTCCAAAAACCGATTTTGGAGAACCAAATAAACAAACAGCCTGATCGATTAAATGCGGCCCTAAATCTTTTAGAATTCCAGCACCATCATTTACTGTTTCCTTATGTGCTTTTGGACTTAATAATGGATTGTATCTGTCAAAATGAAATTCGGCTTCTACCAAATCTCCCAAAGTTCCTTCGTTAATTATTTTCTGAACGGTTTTAAAATCACTATCCCATCTCCTGTTTTGGAAAACAGCTAATTTTAATCCTTTTTCTTTAGCAATTGCGCTTAACTCTTCGGCTTCAGCAACGGTTGTTGTAAATGCTTTTTCAACAACAGCATGTTTTCCTGCCAATAAAACTTTTTTTGCATATTCGAAATGGGTTCCAACAGGTGTATTTACAATTACCAAATCGACATCATCTGCCAATAAATCCTCAATAGAAGGATAACTTTTTACAGATGGATAATCTGCCTGAATTAATTTTTTACTTCTTTCCCAAGAACCTAAAAGTTCAAATCCAGGGTGAATATCTAAAAACGGAGCATGAAAAACTTTTCCCGACATTCCGTATGATAATAGTGCTGTTTTTATTTTTTTCATTTTGTATTATTTTGTTTTGCCACAGATTAAAAAAGATTATTTTTCGCCACGACCCGAGCGATAGCGAAGAGGCGAAGCAATTACACTAATTTTCGCGAATTATAATTTACAAAACTGAGTAAAAATTTGTGAAATTCGTGGCAACCTTTTTTTATTGTTTAAATCTTAGCGCGTTCGTATTGTTTTGGCCATTGAATATCATCATTTAATTCTTTAGCAAAATCTAAAGGTAAATTTGGATTTCTTAGCGATTCTCTGGCGAATAAAACCACATCAGCCTGAGCATTTTCTAAAATAGCTTCGGCTTGTTTGGCTTCGGTAATTAATCCTACCGCGCCTGTTGAAATATTTGCTTCTTTCCTGATTTGTTCTGCAAAAGAAACCTGATAACCAGGACCAACTGGAATCTTTTGGTGCGAAACCAAACCACCGGAAGAAACGTCAATTAAATCGACTCCTTTTTCTTTTAAGATTACTGAAAGTTTTACAGATTCTTCTGGATTCCAACCACCTTCTGCCCAGTCTGTAGCTGAAATTCTAACCAATAAAGGCAGATCTGATGGCCATTCTGATTGTACAGCTTCTACAATTTCTAAGGTAAAACGAATTCTGTTTTCGAAACTTCCACCATATTTATCCGTTCTGATATTTGTTAAAGGAGATAAAAACTGGTGTAACAAATAACCGTGTGCACCGTGAATTTCCATTACCTGATAACCTGCTTCAACAGCTCTTTTTGTTGCTGCCTTAAAATCTGAAATAACTTTTTGAATTCCGTTTTCGTCCAATGTTTCCGGAAGAAATGGCTCATCTTCATGGTACGGAATCGAACTTGCAGAAACAGTCTGCCATCCGCCTTTTGTTAGATCTAGTTTTTTATTACCCTCCCAAGGAACCGAAACACTTGCTTTACGTCCTGCATGTGCCAATTGAATTCCGGGAATTGAATGTTGGGAAACAATAAATTCGTTGATGCTTTTTAATTTTTCAATATGTTCATCCTTCCATATCCCTAAATCAGAAGGAGAAATTCTCGCTTCGGGAGAAACGGCTGTAGCTTCCTGAATAATTAAACCTGCTCCTCCGCTGGCACGACTGCCTAAATGAACCAAATGCCAATTGTTTGCAAATCCATCAATTGCTGAATATTGGCACATAGGTGATATAACAATTCTATTTTTTAAAGTAACTTTTTTTATAGTAAGAGGAGAAAATAATAATGAAGCCATAATTGTAACTTTTAATGGTTTTATACTACCTATTGAGTGAGATAGTGTTTAAAGAAAGTAAAGTTAAAGCTTCTTGTTAAAACTAGAAATCTAAATGTTTATTAATTAACAAACATTTAAAACCTTAAGTATTATCTTGCGGTCTCAAATTAATCAGAAAACGTTACTTTTGTGCGTTAAATTACGAACTAAAAATACAAAATGGATATAGTTATCAAACTCTCTCAATTTCTATTGAGTTTATCTTTACTTATTATTCTTCACGAATTAGGACATTTTATTCCTGCAAAATTATTTAAAACAAGAGTCGAAAAATTTTACTTATTTTTTGATGTTAAATATTCTCTGTTAAAAAAGAAAATTGGCGAAACCGAATACGGAATCGGCTGGTTACCACTTGGAGGTTATGTAAAAATCTCCGGAATGATCGACGAAAGCATGGACAAAGAACAAATGGCTTTGCCTCCGCAACCTTGGGAATTTCGTTCTAAACCAGCATGGCAACGTTTGATTATTATGTTAGGTGGAGTTACGGTAAATTTTATTCTGGCATTCATTATATATATAGGTATGGCGTTTGCTTATGGTGATACATATGTAGCAAATGCTGATTTAAAAGACGGGGTTTTGGTTGAAAGTCCTGTAATGATAAAAGCTGGTTTTAAAACCGGTGATAAATTCCTGGCTGTTGACGGACAAAAAATAGAAAACTTCGATAATGATATCAACATGAAAATTATCATGGCTAAAGAAGTTTTGATTGAAAGAAACGGACAACAACAAACTATAAAAATGCCTACTGATTTTGTTGATCAGTTGTCAAAACAGAAAAAAGCACCGCTTGTAGACATGAGGATTCCTTTTGCTGTGGCAAGTGTTACTCCAGAATCAGGAAATACTACGGCTTTAAAACCAAAAGATTTAATTGTTAGTATTAATGGACAAGAGACAAGATATTTTGATCAGGCGAAAGCTATTTTAGAAAGTAATAAAGGAAAAACAATTCCTGTAGTTGTCTTACGCGATTTAAAAAAAGTACCCGTTACGGTTAAAGTTTCTAATGCTGGAAAATTAGGTATTGTTACTGGTGGCTTAAATATTGAATCTTTAGAAAAATTGGGGTATTATAAAGTAAGTACTAAAAACTATAGTTTCCTTGAATCAATTCCTGTGGGACTAACAAAAGGTAAAGATCAATTAGTAGGTTACGGAAAACAGCTTAAAATGATTTTTAACCCTGAAACAAAAGCATACAAACAAGTAGGTGGTTTTGCAGCGATTTTTAACATTTTTCCAAGTTCTTGGAGCTGGGAAGTATTCTGGTCGATCACTGCTTTATTGTCGATTATGCTTGGAGTTATGAATTTATTGCCAATTCCGGCTCTTGATGGTGGTCATGTGATGTTTTTATTATACGAAATAATTAGCGGCAGAAAACCGAGCGATAAATTCCTTGAAAACGCCCAAATGGTTGGTTTCGTTTTACTTATAGGACTCCTTTTATTCGCTAACGGAAACGATATTTATAAGGCAATTGTTGGCAAGTAAAAATATTTTATAAAAAGTGCTAAAATATTTTTGAGAAACTAAAAAATCATCTATATTTGCACTCGCTAAAAAGAACAACAACTTCCTCCTTAGCTCAGTTGGTTAGAGCATCTGACTGTTAATCAGAGGGTCCTTGGTTCGAGCCCAAGAGGGGGAGCAACTTTTTTTAGCAAACATATTTACCTTTAAGGTGATTCCTTCTTAGCTCAGTTGGTTAGAGCATCTGACTGTTAATCAGAGGGTCCTTGGTTCGAGCCCAAGAGAGGGAGCTTATTAAATACCACTTACATCCGTAAGTGGTATTTTTTTTTGCTAAAAATTCAATTACCACCAATCTTCCCTACATTCTTAATTTCAACAAACCTAAGCGATTCTATATTGGATTTACAGAAGACTTCAACACCAGAATTAAATTTCATAAAAAAAAAGAGAATACGAGAGTATATGCAAGAATAGCAATCATAGAGAAGGATTCGAAAATAAACAAAAATAAATCCGGTGCAAATCCAGATATAAAACGAAAAGAACAAGAAATGTATAAAACCAAAAAAACCTCTTCAGTTACGAAGAGGTTTTTGTACCCGGAGCCGGAGTCGAACCGGCACGGTTTCCCACAGGTGTTTGAGACCAGCGCGTCTACCAATTCCGCCATCCGGGCTTAGCAGACGAAAAAACAACTAATGAATCAGTTATTTTAACGCAATAGAACAAGTTAATTATGATGTCATAACTGTGCTTATTCCTTTAACACGGTGCAAATGTAAAAAATAAAATTAAATGTTCTACTAAAAATACTTAAATTTTTCCTTTCAGTGTCCAATAAATTTTCTAAATTTGCACCTCGTTAAAACGAAGCACACACAACTAACTACAAAACAACAAATTATAATGTCGCACCTAGAACCAGAAGCTAAAATATTTGCTTGTTCAAAAAGTGTTTATCTTGCGGAAAAAATTGCTGAGCAATACGGAATTCCGCTAGGTAAAGTAACGATGT
This sequence comes from [Flexibacter] sp. ATCC 35103, assembly GCF_001975985.1. Lineage (GTDB taxonomy): Bacteria > Bacteroidota > Bacteroidia > Flavobacteriales > Flavobacteriaceae > Flavobacterium. The sequence continues at coordinate 142,645 of NZ_MTQF01000003.1, forward strand.
CAACGTATAGTGATGGAGAATTTCAACCATCTTACGAAGAGTCAATCAGAGGATTACGCGTTTTTATCGTGTGTTCAACTTTTCCAACTGCTGATAATTTGATGGAATTGTTACTGATGATTGATGCAGCAAAACGCGCATCTGCAAGACACATTACAGCTGTTATGCCTTATTTTGGTTGGGCAAGACAAGATAGAAAAGATAAACCAAGAGTTCCGATTGGAGCAAAATTAGTAGCTAATTTATTAGATGCTGCCGGAGCGACAAGAGTTATGACAATGGATTTGCACGCAGATCAAATTCAGGGGTTTTTCGAAAAACCAGTAGATCATTTATTTGCATCTACAATCTTTTTACCATACGTAGAAAGTTTAAAGTTAGACAATCTAACCATTGCATCTCCGGATATGGGAGGTTCAAAAAGAGCATATGCTTACTCTAAGTTTTTAGAATCAGATGTAGTAATCTGTTACAAACAAAGAAAAGCAGCCAACGTTATCGACACTATGGAACTAATTGGTGAAGTAAAAGGACGTAACGTAATATTAGTAGACGACATGATCGATACTGGTGGTACATTAGCGAAAGCAGCAGATTTAATGATCGAAAAAGGAGCATTAAGCGTTAGAGCAATTTGTACACACGCCATTTTATCAGGTGACGCTTACGAAAAAATTGAAAACTCAAAATTAAGCGAGTTAATAGTTACCGATTCTATCCCATTAAAGAAAGAATCAAAGAAAATCAGAGTAGTGAGTTGTGCACCTCTTTTTGCTGAAGTTATGCACATGGTGCACCACAACAATTCCATCAGTGGAAAATTTATAATGTAAAAGTAATACGCTTTAGGCTTTAAGCCGTAAGCTATTACGATTACAAAAAAAAAGCTTAAAGCCTATGGCCTAAAGCTTATAGCAAATTAGAATATTTATTAATAACTATATTTTTTTACAATGAAATCGATTACAATTAAAGGATCAGAAAGAGAAAGCGTGGGCAAAGTGTCAACTAAAGCCTTACGTAATGCTGGAGCGGTTCCTTGCGTGTTATACGGAGGAAATCAAGCAGTACACTTCTCAGCAGACGCTGCAGCGTTCAAAAACTTGGTTTACACTCCAAACGCACACACAGTTGTGATTGAGCTTGGAAAAGGAAAATCATTTAATGCAATTTTACAAGATATCCAGGTTCACCCGGTATCTGACAAAATCTTACACATTGACTTCTTTCAATTATTTGATGATAAAGAAATCACTATGGAAGTTCCTGTAAAAGTTGTAGGTACATCTAAAGGTGTTCTTGCAGGTGGTGTTTTACGTTTGAACACTCGTAAATTAAAAGTTAAAGCTTTACCTAAAGATCTTCCTGATTTTGTTGAAGCTGACATTACTCCACTTGAAATGGGTAACAAATTATACGTTACTAAAGTTGGAAAACCAGAATACAAAGTTATGCACCCAGAGAACACTGTTGTTGCTCAGGTAAGAATTTCTCGTGCTGCTATGAAAGCTGCTCAAGAAGCTGCAAAAGCTGCAAAAGCTCCTGCAAAAGGAAAGAAAAAATAATTTTTTTCAAATTCAATACAAAAGCATCAATCGAAAGATTGGTGCTTTTTTTTTGTTTTAAAGGTTCTGAGTCGCTGAGATTCTAAGTTACTAAGTTTCGTATGTTAGACAGAGCGAAGTCGAAGTCCATTGCGAACTTTTCAATTAGTTTTTTTGGAAGCAGAAATCTTCGGTTTTTTTTCAAGAGGTGACGTTCCTGCCATCCGCTATATCTTTTTCCTCCTAAAGGAGCAGGAAAAAGGATACCGCTTCTGTCAGGGCTAGCCAGAGGTTTTGCTTTAGAAGTCTCTAAGTTGCTAAGTTACTGAGTTACTAAGAATAATACCTGTTTGTCAGACTGAGCGAAGTCGAAGTTCCGCAAGAAACTAGACAGTAGAAAGTCAATTACTGTGCGGTCCTTCGACTTCGCTCAGGATGACAAAAAATGTGATTAAGATAAAGATTGCAAAAAACAAATAATTCGCGTAAATCCATTCAAATCCGCGTCATCCGCGTCCCATTATTTGCAGTTAAACCCGAGCGCAAACCAAAATTATCTAATTATCTAATTGCCACATTATCTAATTAACCTTATTTTTGTATCATGATAAAATGGATAACAAAACTGTTTTCATCAACACAAAAAGAAGAGAACATAGACGATATGAAAAAATATTTAATCGTAGGACTTGGTAATATTGGCGCCGAATACGTAAATACACGACATAATATAGGATTCAAAGTCCTGGATTTTTTAGCCAGAAAAGAAAGCCTTTCTTTCGAAACTGCAAAACTGGGCGCTTTGGCCGAATATAAATTCAAAGGCAGAACCTTTTTTCTGCTTAAGCCAAACACTTACATGAATTTAAGCGGTAAGGCTGTAAAATACTGGATGGATAAAGAAAATATTCCGTTAGAGAATATTTTAATCATTACAGATGATCTAAATCTGTCATTCGGAACCATCCGTATCAAACCAAAAGGAAGTGACGGAGGTCATAACGGGTTGAAGAATATCAATCTGGTTTTGAATACACAACAATACACACGTTTTAGATTTGGTATAAGCGATCAGTTCAAAAAAGGACAGCAAATTGATTATGTTTTAGGAGATTGGGACGAAGAAGAAAAGGCAAAATTACCGGAACGTTTAGAAGTTGCTTCAGAAATTATTAAATCTTTTGGAACTGCCGGATTAGAAAATACGATGACAACTTTTAACGGAAAATAAAGATTTACAAGTATTTAACTCTTAAAAAATCGAATTATCAGTTAATTAAATTGAATTATAACGAAATAGTATTTTCTATTCCAAAGTTAAATGTCTAAATTTGGGATAAATTATTATAAATCATAAAATCATAAATATCATGGCTTTTGAATTACCACAATTACCTTATGCATATGATGCACTAGAACCACATATTGATGCTCGTACAATGGAAATTCACCATTCAAAACATCATAATGCGTATACAACAAATCTAAATGCTGCAATTGCAGGAACGGATTTAGAGGGAAAAACAATCGAAAATATTCTAATCAACCTAGATAAATCAAACGCTGCAGTTCGTAACAATGGTGGAGGTTTCTACAACCACAATTTATTCTGGACTGTAATGTCTCCAAACGGTGGCGGATTACCAACAGGTGATTTATTAGCTGCAATTGAGGATTCTTTTGGAACTTTTGAAGAGTTTAAAGCAAAATTTGCTAAAGCCGGAGCAACACAATTTGGTTCAGGATGGGCTTGGCTAACAGTAAAAAAAGGAGGAAAGTTAGAAGTTGTTGGTACTCCAAATCAAGACAACCCATTAATGCCAGAAGTTGCTGGTAACGGTGGAACTCCAATCTTAGGAATGGATGTTTGGGAGCATGCTTACTACTTAAACTATCAAAACAGAAGACCAGATTACATTGAAGCTTTCTTTAGTGTAATTAACTGGACAGAAGTTGCAAGAAGATTTGCTTTAGACAAATAGTCGAAAATAGAGTAAAGAATAAAGAGAAAAGACGAATAGCCTAACGGTTATTCGTCTTTTTTTATGTCTATATCCAAAGTCTTTATTCTATATTCTCTGTTCTATCCTCCTTCTCCAGCAATCTTCCCTCTATTCTCTATATTCTTTTCTCTTTTCCCTATCTTCTTTTCTCTAAAAAAGAAAATAAAAAAGGTGGAATCTCTTCCACCCTTTTTGCCCCAAATCTACCATAGACTTAACCTACTAATGTTATGGTTTAGTAAATGTATGACAGCTATTTATATGAAAAAAACTTTTTAGACGAATGGTAAATATATCCGATTAAGTAAAAGAAAGATAGAGAAATAGAGTAAAGAGGATAGAATAAAGATTAATGAATAAAGATTAATGAATAAAGAGAGTATCGTCTATATTCTGTGTTCTATAATCTATTTTTCTTAAAAAGATAAAAATAAAAAAGGCGGAATCTCTTCCACCTTTTTTGCCCCAAATCTACCATAAACTTAACCTACTAATGTTATGGTTTTGTAAATGTATGATAGCTATTTTTATGAAAAAAATTTTATAGACGAATGGCAAATAAATCCGATTAAGTAACTGTAGTCTATTACTTTATAAAATATCTGACTTTATTCCAATAAAAAAGGTGGAATTGCTTCCACCCTTTTTGCCCCAAATCTACCATAAACTTAACCTACTAATGTTATGGTATCTCAAAAGTATTGTAGCTTTTCATTTTTACCAAACATATAGGACGAACGGTAAAAAAAACCGATGAAATGCACAAATTAACCTTTTGTTAGTATTTTATTAATACGCTCTCGCGTCTTTTCCTTCATAAAAATTCATAAAAGCCCTGTTTACAACACGATTTCCTCCCGGTGTAGGATAGTCACCTGTAAAGTACCAGTCTCCAAGATTTTTCGGACATGCAATATGCAAATCTTCTACCTTTTGGAAAATAATTTTTACTTCAGCATTGATTTCCGGAGAACTCAACATTTCAGCAATTTTATCTGAAACTTCTTCCGGAGTAAACTGATCGTAAATTGCAGTTACATAATTCACAACATCACTATCAACATAGTTTTCCTGTGCTTTACATTTTGCATAAACTTCATCTACGATATGATATAAGTTTCTTTCTTTTAATAAAGCTAATGCTGCTCTAAAAGCAACAAGACCTTCAAGTTTAGCCATGTCAATTCCGTAACAATCAGGGTAACGAATTTGTGGAGCTGATGAAACAATTACAATACGCTTAGGATTTAAACGATCCATCATTTTAATGATACTCATTTTAAGCGTTGTACCACGAACGATACTGTCGTCGATAATAACAAGATTGTCAGTTGGTTTAATCACTCCGTAAGTCACATCATAAACGTGCGCTACTAAATCATCACGACTGCTATCTTCTGTAATAAAGGTTCTAAGTTTAGCATCTTTAATAGCAACTTTTTCTGTACGTATTTTTACAGCTAATAATTCCTGTAAAGTTTCAGCAGTAAGTGTATTTCTGTTGGCTAAAATATAATTGTTTTTTCTTTGATTTAAAAAATCCTGAGCTGCTTCGACTAAACCATAAAATGAAGTTTCTGCAGTATTCGGGATATAAGAAAAAACAGTATTGTCTGTATCGCTGTCAATTGATTCTAAAACAGCCGGTAAAATTAATTTTCCTAAATTTTTACGTTCCTGGTAGATTTCAGCGTCACTTCCTCTTGAAAAATAAATTCTTTCAAAAGAACATGCTTTTTTAACTGTTGGTTCTAAAATTTGTTCCATAGAAACTTTTCCGCTTTTCTTAATAATCAAAGCATTTCCCGGCTCAATTTCCTGAACACTTTCAAAAGGCACATTAAATACGGTTTGAATAACCGGTCTTTCAGAAGCTACAACAACTACTTCATCATCCTGATAAAAGTAAGCCGGACGAATTCCTGCAGGATCTCTAAAAACAAAAGCATCACCGTGACCCAGTAATCCGGCCATTGCGTAACCTCCGTCTAAATTTTTAGCAGAACGTCCTAGTATTTTAGCAATATCTAATCGATCTGCAATTACCGGAGAAGCTTCTCTTTTAGAGTAACCTTCGGCTTTACAGTCTTGATAAAGCTGCATTACTTCTTTGTCAAGAAAATGCCCTATTTTTTCCATAACTGTAACAGTATCCGCCATTTCTTTTGGATGCTGCCCAAGTTCTACTAAATTTTCAAAAAGTTCTTTAACATTCGTCATATTAAAGTTACCAGCCAAAATTAGATTACGATGCATCCAGTTACTCTGACGCAAAAATGGATGTACGCTTTCTATGCTGTTTTTTCCGAAAGTTCCATAACGTACGTGGCCTAAAAATAATTCACCAACGTACGGAATTTCAGCTTTGATTTTGTTTATGTCGTCAGCGATTTCAGGTTTCGCAGTCAATTCTTCATTGATACGATCGTTGATTTGCTTAAAAACATCTTGTATAGGCTGGGCATGATTCGAACGAACTCTGCTAATGTAGCGCTGTCCAGGTTCAACATCTAATTTGATGCTTGCAAAACCTGCACCATCCTGGCCACGGTTATGCTGCTTCTCCATCATTAGATACATTTTTTGTATCCCGTAAAAAGCAGTTCCGTATTTTTCTTTGTAATATTCAAGCGGTTTAAGAAGTCTAACTAAGGCTATACCACATTCGTGTTTTAAAGCGTCGCTCATTGTTTTTTGTATTTTGTGTTGTTGTAAGTTGTGCGTAATAACGTAATAAAAAAGCCCCGTTTTATCGAGGCTTCAAGGCATTATATTTCTATGTCAAACTGAGTTAACGACTTAAACTGTTGTAATCGAATCGCTACTTCTGCTTTGCTTAATGTTTCCATCCTTTCGGTTCCAAATTTCTCTACACAAAATGAAGCTAAATTAGATCCGTATATAATTGCATTTTTCATATTGCCAAAAGAAATGTTTTCACTCTGTGCAATGAATCCTGAAAAACCACCTGCAAAAGTGTCTCCTGCTCCTGTTGGATCAAAAACATCTTCTAATGGTAAAGCCGGCGCAAAGAATACTTCTCTGTTATGGAATAAAAGTGCTCCGTGTTCTCCTTTTTTGATCACCACATATTTTGGTCCCAATTCCTGGATTTTGTTTGCCGCTTTTACTAATGAATATTCTCCTGAAAGCTGTCTTGCTTCTTCATCATTGATTGTTATAACGTCTACACGTTTGATTACATCTAATAATTCAGGAAGAGCGCAATCCATCCAAAAGTTCATAGTATCTAAAACTACTAATTTTGGTTTTTTCTCCATTTGGTCTAAAACGCTGCTTTGTACTAAAGGATGTAAGTTTCCTAACATCACAACATCAGCATCTTTATAGTTCTGAGGAACTTTTGGTTGAAAATCAGCCAAAACGTTTAATTCAGTTACAAGAGTGTCTCTTGAGTTTAAATCGTTGTGATATAAACCGCTCCAGAAAAAGGTTTTTCCGCCTTTTACAATTTCGATACCAGAGATATCAATATTTCTTGAAGTTAAAAGATCTAAATGTTCTTGAGGGAAATCGTCGCCAACTACAGAAACAATGGCCGATTGTAAGTTAAAAAATGATGCTGATAAACCGATGTACGTTGCAGCACCACCTAATATTTTATCTGTTTTTCCGAAAGGAGTTTCGATAGCATCGAAAGCAACCGTTCCAACAATCAATAATTTATTCATTTTATGAATTTCGAATTAGGGTGCAAAGATACTTCATAAGTTACAATATTGCAACGGTTTAGGTTCTCAAAATTTTCATAAAAAAACAATATCGTTTGCGGGGCTAAAACTATTGTAAATGAATGAATTGTATTTGATTGTTACGAGTGCTTAAAATATGTTTTTTGGTTTTAAATCGCAAGAGTTATTTTTGAAAAAAGCGTTGAAGATTTTAGTTAGATTTGTTTAAAGATCAAATCTTATTTATGAAGAAAATTCTAATCTTATTAATATTCCTTTGTTTCTAGATTTCCTGTGAAAGAAAAGAACCCAATTTTTCTGAAGAAATGATTGAGAAGTTGGCAGATCGAGGAGAAGTTAAAAATGAAATTGTTAGATTGCCACCTCCACCAGCATCATTTACGGATTTATATTTTGGTGTAAATCGTGATGAAATTGTTTTGACAAATGGTGATGCGCTATTTTTGTTTTATAAAGAAGATTATTCTGGAAAATTCAAGTCCTTCAAAGAGTTTTTAAGTGCCGTTTTAAATGATGGTTTTGTTTTGGATAAAAAACTATTTAAAAACCCAAGATATCCAAAAAGGTTTACATTAAATCAAAAAATAGAAAAAGAATATTCAGATTTAGGATTTGATCAATTTTTTAAAAAGTATTCTAAGCCGTCAGGTAAAAAAGGAGTTTTACAACTTAACAAATCAACTATGAAATCTGAAGAAGGAGAATATCTTACGGTTACTTATCTTATGTATAAAAACAAATATGACATAAGCAGAGATTGTTATCAGGGAATAGATTACTTAAGAAAGAGAGAAGATTCATTCAGATAACAACCTACAACTATTAGGTTTTTAAAATTTCCCGCTTTTTTTCCTCCCATTTTTCATTAAACTTTTCTAAAGACATCGTTGGAGATTTTTCAGCCGTTTTTATCCATTTCAGGAAATCTTTTTTAGATAATTTGCTGTTATTCGGATTGTTTTTCTTTTCAATCATAATTATTCAAAATAAATTCTACAATTCATACTTCTTATCAAAATAATTCTTCAAAACCCCAATCTGAACTAATATCATAAAAGGAACTATTAAAAGAGAATACAGTATGTTTTTAGAAAAATGAATTCCTGAAAATAAGGCAGATACTTTATCAGAATATGTTTTGGCTATTTCAAAATTAGAAGTATTATTATTTGAATAAACAGCATAAAAGGTCAAAGCAATTAAACTGATGCCAATAAATATCCAGGTCGAGTTAGAAATCAACGGTTTGTAAGCTTTGATTTTGCTTTGTTCAGCCACTAAAACCTGAGACATTATCTTTGAAGTAAAGTCAAAAGATGGCGATTCCAAAGTGTTTTCGCGCATCATTTTTTCAATCAGATTTTCTATTTCTTTATCATTTTCTTTCATAACATTCTATTATTTCTGGTTCTAATTGCTTTTTCAAAATTACGGCTAATTTCTGTCGGCTTCTAAATAATTTTACCTTCACATTATTAGCATTAATGCTCATGATTTTCGCTATTTCTTCTAAACTCTGATCTTCAAAATAAAATAAAGTTAGCAAGAAATTTTCTTCACTTGGTAATAAATTCAAACAATTTTGAATCGTTTGCTTTCGTTCCTTATCCTCTAAAGCGCTCAAGGCATTATCCATCGTTTTTATTAAATGAGCCGAAAATTCATCGATGGAGATATTGTTGTCTTCTTTTTTATTTTTTTTCAAACGATCTAAACACGTATTATAAGCAATTTTATAAATCCAGGTCGAGAATTTAGAATCTCCTTTAAACTTTGCCAGAGAACTATATACTTTAATAAAGGTGTCTTGCGCAACTTCCTCAGCTTCTTCTCTGTTTTTGATCATTTTAAGAGCCAATGTAAAAATCATATCCTTATAACGATCTACCAACACGGCAAAAGAATTAGTCTCGCCCTGTATAATTTTATCGATATAATGTTGATCGCTTGTTGTGCTCATATTATATAGGACGATAGTTCTTTTAATTAGGTTACAAAAAAAGTGAAATTTTATTTTTTTTTAAATTTCAACTTTTAGTCTATAATATATGCATAGAACTTTGAGAAAGATTTAGCATTTTTAAAAAATAATTACAGACTCAAAATTAACTCATAATCAGCAAGTTTTAGTCCCGGGACTTCGAAATGATTTAAAAATTTAGAATTTATTTTCAAATAGTTGTAACCTCAATTTAAAACATGTCGTCATATGGGTATCAATCAATTATAAAAACATAAAAATTATGGGACCAGAAATTTTAATACCAATTAGTCTTTTTTTAATGATCTTCGGGATTGTTTATCTTATTTACTCAACAAGAAACAGAGAACGTTTAGCACTTATAGAAAAAGGTGTTGATGCCAGTATCTTTTTAAAAGGACACGGAAAAGGTGTTCCATTATGGAAAGTGTTTGTTGTCAATCTGGCTTTTTTATTAATAGGGAGCGGAATAGGGATTTTTGTCGCGTTGCTAATCACGACTTACACTTCGCTTGCTGATTCTGCGGTTTATCCGTCTATTATTTTTATTATGGCTGGAGTTGGTTTACTTGCAGGGTTTAACAAAGCTAAAGACTTAGATAAAGAGTAAATTATTTTAAGAATATTAAAAATGCGTCAGGAGCGATTGTTCCTGACGCATTTTTTTATGATTTAGATCCTATGGTTTCATAGTAAACATCTACCGAAAGATTTTTTTGCATTGATGCCATAACAGCTAATTCATCGCAACGTTCATTTTGAGGATGGTTGTTATGCCCTTTTATCCATTTAAAATCGACTTGGTGTTTGCGGTAAATAATTAAGAAACGCTTCCAGAGATCTGGATTTTTTTTGCCGGTATAATTTTTTTTCTCCCAGCCAAAAACCCATTTTTTGACAACAGAATCAATTACGTATTTAGAATCAGAAACCACTAAAACCTTCATGTTTGGATTTTTTAGTTTTTCCAGACCTACAATTACAGCCAAAAGTTCCATCCTGTTATTAGTCGTGAGCCTGAAACCCTCATAGAATTCCTTTTTATGTGGTGTCCCAACCAATTCCATTACTACTCCATAACCCCCGTTTCCCGGATTTCCTTTCGCAGCGCCATCAGTATATATATGTACTTCGTGATTCATTTTAGACTTCTTAGATTTTAGATTGTTAGACTTCTTAGATTTTTGTTTTTGGATCTCCTAGATTTTATATTCCAGACTTCTTAGATTTTAATTTCAAATAATAAAAATTTAAGAAGTCTTATGTCTAAGAAATTTAAAGTCTAATCCTCTAATAGTCTCGAAATAATTTCCGGAAAATACTTTTGTTCCAGTTCATGAATCTTTTCTGCTACTGTTTCCGGAGTATCTTCATCTGTCAAGGCTACATTTTTTTGAAAAATAATACCTCCTTCATCATAATGTTCATTTACATAATGAATAGAAATTCCGGTTTCTTTCTCCTTATTATTAATTATAGCTCTGTGTATGTGCATTCCGTACATTCCCTTTCCTCCATAGTTAGGCAAAAGAGCGGGATGTATGTTGATTATTTTGTTGGGATATTTTTCGATTATATGGTCCGGAAATTTCAATAAAAAACCTGCAAGAACTATCATATCCGGGTCGATTTCTTGTATCTTTTGTAAGAGGTTACTTTCTAATAATTCGCTTTTTGAGAAGATTTCGGTCGGAATTTGATGATTTTTTGCTCTTTCGATAACTTTCGCCGAAGCATTATTCGTAAAAACAGAAACGACTTTTGCAATTTTAGTTTTAGCAAAATATTTAATGATGTTTTCAGCATTAGTCCCTGAACCTGAGGCAAAAACAATAATTTTTTTCATAATAGAATGTAATTTGAGAATGCAAAAAACGGAATAATAATCGAAAATAAATAGTATTAAAAAGTCTTTCTTGAAATTAATTTTATAAATTAGTGTTACATTTATAAACTAAATCGTGGTTTTAAAATAAAGTTTTTTATTTTTGCCAACAAATTAAATTCTAAAATTAAAGATTATGTCAGACATTGCATCAAGAGTAAAAGCGATTATCGTAGACAAATTAGGTGTTGACGAAAACGAAGTTGTAACAGAAGCAAGCTTCACTAATGATTTAGGAGCTGACTCATTAGACACTGTTGAGCTTATTATGGAATTCGAAAAAGAATTTGATATTCAAATTCCAGACGATCAAGCAGAAAACATTGCTACTGTTGGTCAAGCTATTTCTTATATCGAGGAAGCTAAAAAATAATAATACTGCACCCGATTTTTATATTCTATAAGTCGGGTGTTATTATTTTTTTAAAATTTAAATTTCGATTGGTTTTCAATCAAAAAGATATATTTATATTGTAATGCCCATGGCTCTTAAGTAAACAATACAATTAAGAAAGCGTGGGTTTTATTTGTTTAAAGTACAAAACACATATTTATGACGTTAAAGCGAGTTGTTGTAACAGGATTAGGTGCTCTTACTCCGATCGGGAATAATATCCAGGATTACTGGGAGGCACTTGTGAATGGGGTTAGCGGAGCCGCTCCTATCACGTATTATGATACAGAGAAGCATAAAACGAAATTTGCCTGTGAAGTAAAAAACTTCAATATTGAAGATTACATGGATCGCAAGGAATCTCGAAGATTAGATAAATTCGCTCAATATGCTGTTGCTGCAAGTGATGAGGCTATTAAAGATGCCGGACTTACAAATGACAATATCGACAAAACAAGAGTTGGTGTTATCTGGGGAGCAGGAATTGGAGGATTAGAAACTTTTCAGGAAGAAGTTATTTATTATGCCAAAGGAGACGGAACGCCAAAATTCAATCCGTTTTTTATTCCTAAAATGATTGCCGATATTGCTCCTGCGCACATTTCTATGCGTAATGGTTATATGGGACCAAATTATACTACTGTTTCTGCATGTGCATCTTCTGCAAATGCATTAATTGATGCTTTTAACTACATCCGTTTAGGAATGTGTGATGTTATTGTATCAGGTGGATCTGAGGCTGCGATTACAATTGCAGGTATGGGAGGTTTTAATTCTATGCACGCCTTATCAACAAGAAATGAAAGTCCTGAAACAGCTTCAAGACCTTTTGATGCAACCAGAGATGGTTTTGTATTAGGTGAAGGAGCAGGAGCTTTAGTTCTTGAAGAATATGAACATGCTAAAGCCAGAGGCGCAAAAATTTATTGCGAAGTTGGTGGTGGCGGAATGTCATCTGATGCTTACCACTTAACGGCACCACATCCGGAAGGAATTGGCGTTATTGCTGTAATGAAAAACACATTAAGAGATGCAGGAATGACTCCTGAAGATGTGGATCATATCAACACTCACGGAACTTCTACTCCATTAGGAGATGTTGCCGAATTAAAAGCAATTAGTGCTGTTTTTGGCGATCATGCAAAAACAATCAATATAAACTCTACTAAATCAATGACCGGACACTTACTTGGTGCTGCCGGAGCTATTGAAGCAATTGCTTCCATTTTAGCAATGCAACATAGTATTGTTCCTCCAACTATTAATCATACAGTAGTGGATGAAAACATTGATCCGTCATTGAATCTTACCTTAAACAAACCTCAAAAAAGAGAAGTAAATGTTGCCATGAGTAACACTTTTGGTTTTGGTGGACACAATGCATGCGTATTGTTTAAAAAATTAGTTGACTAATTTCTGTATATGAATATTATCAAAAAAATATTTTCTAAATCCCGTTCTCTAGAAGACGGGATTTTTTTTGACACTATTCAGAAAATACTTGGCTTTCAACCTGCCACAATCGATTTTTATAAGAAAGCTTTTACGCATAGATCTTCGAATAAATTAGACGAATCAGGACATCCAATAAATTATGAAAGACTTGAATTTTTAGGAGATGCTATGTTAAGTGCTGTAATTGCAGCCCATTTATTTAACAAAGCGCCAAACGGCGACGAAGGTTATTTGACAAAAATGCGCTCAAAAATTGTGAGTCGCGAACATTTAAATGAATTAGGAAAAGATTTAAACCTGGTTCGTTTTGTAGAAAGCAAAGTGCCCATTCAGCATTTTGGAGAAAATATTCATGGTAATATTTTCGAATCACTTATAGGTGCAATTTATCTGGATAAAGGATATGCATTTTGTGAAAAATTTATTCAAAAAAGAGTTGTAGCCCCTTATGTCGATATTGCACGACTTGAAGGTAAAGTAATTAGCTATAAAAGTTTAGTTATCGAATGGTGTCAGAAAGAAAAGAGAGTCTTTCATTACGACATTTTTGAAGATAATGGTATTGACGGTCAGCGCTTATTTGGCGTAAAATTAAGTATAGACGATAAAGTAATCGCAAGAGCGCGAGCAACTTCAAAGAAGAAGGCAGAAGAGAAAGCTTCACAAAGAGCTTATTTTGCATTTCAGGAAAAAATAGACAAGAAATAGCTACAAGTTTCCTGTAACTATCTTAAAGCTATAACGTTTTCGTTTATAAATTAATAAAAACAACCACATCTTCGCTATTTAAGCTCCGCTAGAAATAGTATATTTACACCTTGATTTTTCATGAAATGGCTATTCATAGATTGGATTTAGACGAATTTGACGAAATTGATTATTATTTAATGGCAATCCATACTTCATTAGAAGATTACAGATTGGCTTATTTTATCAATAAAACCCTTCCGATTAACTTAAGTAAGAGCAAAAACGAGATCCATGCTCAAACTAAAGAAGGCGAGGCAAATTTTTCGAGATTCTATTATTATGATGCTGAAAAAACAGTTTCATGGAATTTAATTCAGAATAAAAATGAGATCATTTCAGTGAGTAAAAATGATTCTCAAGATTTGTTTTCCAATGAGACAAGTGAGGTTTCAACAACAATTCATTTACTTCCTGAATTCAAAAAAGTAGATTTTTTCCTGAAAATAGAAAATAGCGAAGAGACGCTTGACTTTTCAGAAATTCAACAACAATTAAATACCATAGAGAGTATTGCGGCTATTTATGCTGTAGATACAGATAAAATAAAATCAAAAAACAATCTAATTTTTTAAAAAAAATGTTAACAAACAAAAAAACCAAAATTGTAGCTACACTTGGTCCTGCATGTGGTACAAGAGAGATCATTAAGGATATGATCGATGCAGGGGTAAATGTTTTTAGAGTTAATTTTTCGCACGCTGATTACGAAGGAGTAAAAGAGAAGATTAATATTATTAGAGGTCTAAACGAAGAGTTTGGTTACACTACTGCAATCCTTGGAGATTTGCAAGGTCCAAAACTTAGAGTTGGAGTAATGGAAGAAGGAACTGTTGTTCATGATGGTGATTTAATCACTTTTACAACTGCAGAAGATATTTTAGGAACTGCTCAAAAAGTGTTCATGAAATACCAAAATTTTCCAAATGATGTTAATCCGGGAGAGCGCATTTTGCTTGATGACGGTAAATTGATTTTTGAAATTATTTCTACAGATAAAAAAACAGAAGTTGTTGCTAAAGTAATTCAGGGTGGAGAATTAAAATCTAAAAAAGGAGTTAATCTTCCAAACACTAAAATTTCTTTACCGGCTTTGACTGAAAAAGATATTGCAGATGCTATTTTTGCTATTGAGCAAAAAGTGGACTGGATTGCACTTTCGTTTGTAAAAACACCTCGCGATTTACAAGATTTACAAGAATTAATCGCAAAACATTCTGAATATAAAATTCCAATTGTTGCTAAAATTGAAATGCCGGAAGCTCTTGAGAATATGGATAAAATTGTAGCATATTGTGATGCTTTAATGGTTGCACGTGGAGATTTAGGAGTTGAACTTCCTGCTCACGAAGTACCATTGGTTCAAAAAGATTTGATTCGCAGAGCTAAAATCGCAAGAATTCCTGTTATCGTTGCTACACAAATGATGGAGACAATGATCACAAGTTTAACACCAACAAGAGCTGAAGTAAACGACGTTGCAAACTCTGTAATGGATGGAGCTGATGCTGTAATGTTGTCTGGAGAAACTGCAACAGGAAATTATCCTGTACAAGTTATTCAAAAAATGACTCAAATTTGTGAGGCTGTTGAGGATTCACCGCTAATTCAGGTTCCACAAAATACACCACAAATTAAAACAAAACGTTTCGTTACTAAAACTGTTTGTCATCAGGCAGCTTTATTAGCTAATGAAATCAAAGCTAAAGCAATTTGTACTTTAACAAATAGTGGGTATACAGCTTTTCAAATCTCAGCCTGGAGACCATCAGCACATATTTTGGTATTTACTTCAAACAGAAGAATCTTAACACAATTGAATTTATTATGGGGAGTAAAATCATACTTCTACGATAAAGACGAAAGTACAGATGATACTGTAACTGATGTTAACGAAATTGCAGTTCAAAAAGGGTATGCCGCAAAAGGAGATTATTTAATCAACCTTGCAGCTATGCCTATTAAAGATAAAGGAATGGTAAATACCATGAGAGTTTCTGAAATAGAATAATTTTTTTTAGAATTATATATAAAAAGCCATTCGACGCATCGAATGGCTTTTTTTGTTTTAAGGTAATTCTTTAAATTTTACCTTGAAATTACCTTTTATCAAATTGAAAACCTTACAATTTGTAAAAAATTGATATTCATTTTTTTAAGTTTTAGTAAAAAAATGAATATATCTTAAAGTGTTTTTCTTACGCTTCTTATTTCTTAAAAATAAAAAACAAAATCTAACTTCCTAATTAAATGATTTTTGCGTGGTGCATTTTATAAAATGCAACATTCCGGAGCAAAATAAAACATTTTTATTGTTTCATTTTATAAAATGAAACAATGTCAGACCGTATAAATGCTATTGTTCGTTTTTTTATTAGCTAATTTTGAGAAAGTTAAATAAAACTTAAGAAAATTCTTGTTTCAAATTATCCCCTATTTTAAAATTAAAAAACTGAAACAAACTAAATTCTCCACCTTCCTGCAAATTACACAAAGTAGTATTTACCTTATATCTTAGATTGATTAATAAAATAATTATTAACAAATTTTAGTACCATGAAACAAAGTAAAATAAAAAGTGAATTTGGAACCGCTATAATGCTATTTGCATTAGTATGCTTCACCTCTATTCAAGTGAAAGCTCAGAATAAAAAGCAACCTAATATTTTGATAATTTGGGGTGATGATATAGGAACCACAAATGTTAGTGCTTACAGTGATGGATTAATGGGATACATGACTCCAAATATTGATCGAGTGGGCAATGAAGGAATACGTTTTTTACATTATTATGCTGAACAGAGTTGTACAGCGGGGCGTGCAGCTTTAATAACCGGACAACACGGAATTCGTACAGGATTAACTAAAGTTGGTTTTCCGGGTGCGCCAATGGGAATGAGCCAGTTAGACCCAACAATTGCAGGAGTACTAAAACAACTAGGATATGCTACCGCACAATTTGGTAAAAACCATTTAGGAGATCGAAATGAAAGTTTGCCAACTGTAAATGGATTTGACGAATTTTTTGGAAATCTCTATCACTTAAATGCAGAAGAAGAACCGGAACTGCCGGATTATCCTAAAGATCCCGCTTATCTAAAACAATACGGACCAAGAGGAGTATTAAAATGTACCGCTACAAATGTAGATGATCCAACGGTAACCGATGCTCGTTTTGGAAAAATTGGAAAACAAAAAATTGAAGATACCGGAGCTCTTACAAAAAAGAGAATGGAAACAATTGATGATGAAACTGTAGCTGCGGCTATCGATTTTATTAAGAGACAAAATGCAGCAGGAAAACCTTTTTTCGTATGGTGGAACGGTACTCGTATGCACTTGCGTACTCACGTAAGAGCAGAACATCGTGGTAAATATACTCATGGAGACAGTGAATATATTGACGGTATGATTGAACATGACTTAACTGTTGGTGAACTTTTGAAAGTCCTTGATGATTTAGGAATTGCAGATAACACTTTAGTTGTCTATTCCACAGATAACGGTCCTCACATGAATACATGGCCTGATGGAGGAATGACTTCTTTCCGTTCAGAGAAAAACACAAACTGGGAAGGAGCATTTAGAGTTCCTTGTATGGTACGCTGGCCAGGTGTAATTAAACCAGGTCAGGTAACTACTGAAATGATGAGCCATAACGACTGGTTTCCTACTTTGGTTTCAATCGCGGGAGAACCTGATGTTGTTAAAAAAATGTTGACCGGCTATAAAGCAAACGGAAATACCTATAAAGTACATTTAGACGGTTATGATCAATCTGCTTTTTTAGAAGGTAAAACGCCAAAAAGTGCCAGAAATGAATTTTTCTATTCAGATGATGACGGATTACTTGTAGGTATGCGTCAGGGAGATTATAAATATGTTTTTGCAGAACAGCGTATGGCTGGAACAATGGGATTATGGGCAGAACCTTTTACAAAACTTCGTTTGCAAAAAATGTTCAATTTATACCAGGATCCTTATGAAAGAGCTGATTTTACTTCTAACACTTATTGGGATTGGATTATCAATCACGTAGGATCAGTGTATGGAATGAATGTAGAGGTAATGAAATTTGCTGCAACATTCAAAGAGTATCCGCCTCGTTCAATTCCGCCAAGTTTTTCTCCATTAACTATTATGGAAGAAACGCTTGATCAAATTAAGCTAGAAAAAGCTATGAATGCGTCGGGAGCTTCAAAGAAAAAATAAAAATATCTAATAATAAATAGAGCTTGAACTTCCCATACCTCAAGCTCTATTAATTTAAAAAATCAACATCATGTATAGAAAAATATATATAATACCCCTATTTTTATTTTTGTTGATTTCCTGCAAAAAATCGGATAATGTTACTATAACTACTGATCCTAAAGACAGTACAGCAACAGTTGCAACAAGCAGTGATCCGTTGCCAAGCTGGAATGACACAGCACTAAAAAAAGATATCATTGCTTATGTTACCAAAGTCACAAAAGAAGGAAGTCCAGATTTTATTCCCGTTGAAAACAGAATAGCCACTTTTGATAACGACGGAACACTTTGGGCTGAAAAACCATATGTTCAGGAATTATTTGCTTTTTACCGGGTTAAGAAAATGGTAGAAGCTAATCCTGAATTAGCAAAAAAACAACCTTTTAAAGCTGTAGTCGAAAAAGACAAGACTTTTTTTGAAAAAGGAGGAGATAAAGCCCTCATCGAATTAGTTGCTGCTACTCATACCGGTATGACTGAAGATGAGTTTGAAGCATCAGCAAAAGACTTCTTTGCCACTGCTCAATATCCGGGCAAAAATGTTCCTGTAAAACAAATCAGATATCAGCCACAATTAGAGTTATTGAATTATTTACGTGCAAACGGATTCAAAACTTTTATTGTAACCGGTGGAACAATTGAACTGGTTAGAGCAATATCTGCTGACTTCTACGGAATTCCAAAAGAACAAGTCGTGGGAACTTCTTTCAAATATAAATTTGATGATACTAAAAATGCCGTACTCAGAGAACCTGCTTTAGATTTATTTAATGATAAAGAAGGTAAACCTGTTGGAATACAACTGCATATAGGCCAGCGTCCCGTTTTTGCGTGTGGGAATGAAGGCGGAGCCGGAGATCTTGCTATGCTTAGATATTCTCAGGGCAGTAAATATCCATCTTTTCAATTAATTGTAAATCATAATGACCCGATCAGAGAATACAATTATCAGGAAAAAGATAATCTATCACTAAACACTGCTGCAAAATATAAATACCATGTAGTGAGTATAAAAGACGATTGGAAAAAGATTTTTCCAGACAAATAATTTCAATTTAGTTAGATTAAAATGAAACAACTTTTACTGGTTGAAGGTTGTTTCGTTTTGATTTTAAATGATTAAAAATCTTTTAAATGAAATGATTATGAAACGTAAATTTTATGCTAGTATTCAATTATTGTTTAGTGCAGCTTGTTTTCTTACAGGTTTTTCAGCATTTGCACAAGAAGAAGCTTCAAAAGCGGGATCAAGTGCTCAGGAACTTGCAGATAAATTAGCGAATCCGGTGGCAAGCTTAATTAGTGTGCCATTGCAAAACAACTTAGTTTATGGAGTTGGCCCTTTTAACGGATCAAAATATACCATTAACGTTCAGCCTGTTATTCCGTTTAAATTAACAGATAATCTAAATTTAATTACACGTTACATTCTACCTGTTGTTGACCAAAGAGATATTACAGGCGAAAACACACATCAATTTGGTTTGAGTGATGCAACTGTAACTGCTTTTTTTGCTCCTAAAACAAAAGGACTTATTTTAGGATTTGGACCTGCTTTTTTAGTCCCAACCGCTACAGATAAACTTTTAGGAACAGAGAAATTTGGTGTTGGTCCCAGTGTATTGGTTATGCATCAGGGCAAAGGACTTTCTATAGGATTCATTGCTAACCAGATATGGTCTGTTGCCGGAAATGAAGATCGAGCCGATTTTAATCAATTTTACACCCAAATATTCCTGACACATAGTTATAAAAGCGGTGCAAGTTTAGGTATTAGCTCAGAGATTACCCAAAATTGGGAAGGCAAAACAACATTGGTTACTATTAGTCCAAATATAGGAGCTGTTACAAAATTAGGAGATCAGGTTGTTCAATTTGCTATAATGCCACTAATTCCTATTGTAGGACCACATGAAAGCAAACCAGATTGGGGATTAAGAGCCGTTCTGGCTTTTGTATTTCCGGGATCCTAAAATTTCTTCTGAGTTTCTTTCATCATAAAAAACAAATCATGAAATCAAAAATTTTATCCATTATAGTACTAATTTGTTTATTGTCATGCACTAATTCAACGACAAAAAATGAGACCACAGCAGTTACGGATACTATCAAAACCACCGTATTTAAACCTGTTGATTTTGAGGAACAATTAATCTATAATCGCGCAATCGAAGCTGTAATCTGGGGAATGCCAGCGGTTAATTCAGAATTATTTCATGAAAGTCTTTTAAAAGCAAAAGGCGATTACAATCAGATCGTGTATTGGTCAGGATTAATCAGTTCAAAAAATCAGACTTTAACTCCAAATCCGGACGTAATTTATATCAACCCTTTTTATGATACCAGACAAGGTCCGGTTGTTTTAGAAATTCCGGCAGCAGAAGGAGTTTCATCCTTAACCGGAAGTTTAGATGATGGCTGGCAAACTGCCATTGAAGATATTGGTCCTGCGGGAGTTGACAAAGGTAAAGGCGGAAAATACCTTATTTTGCCTCCAAATTATAAAGACGCAATTCCGTTAGGTTACATTTCGATGCCTTCTTCTACTTACACAGGTTATGCGATACTTCGTTCTAATCTTACAGATGCAAGTGCAAACGACATTAAAAGAGCCATTGATTACGGAAAGAAAGTAAAAATTTATCCTCTTTCTGAAGCTGATAATCCACCGGCAACAACCTTTGTTGATTTAATCGATGTTTCTTTTAGTAACACGATTCCGTATAACATTCATTTCTTCGAGATATTAAATCAATTTGTACAAAGAGAGCCTTGGTTGACTCGTGACATGGCAATGATAGACCAGTTAAAATCTATTGGAATTGAAAAAGGAAAAACTTTTCAGGCCGATGCCAGAAGACAGGAAATCCTAAATGCAGCAATCAAAGACGCACATAGCTGGATTGACAAAAAATATGAAAAAATATTTACGCCACCATTTTACGAGGGAACAAATTGGGCTTTACCAGCATCAGCAGATGTTGTAAAATCTCTTCCAACAAATTATACGATTCCAAACCTTTATCCTGTTGATGAAAGAGCCATAAGTTATTCGATGGCTTATTTTAGTGCAAAACATTTAGGAACAGGACAATTTTATCTCATGTCTATAAAAGATAATAAAAAGGAGTCATTTGATGGTTCAAAATTATACAAACTGCATTTACCGGCTAAAGTTCCTGTAAAATTATACTGGTCAGTAACCGCTTATGACCGCGAAACACACGCCCTTATTTTGGGCATGAAGTATTCAAGTCGTGCCTCTACATCGCCGGGACTTCAAAAAAATTCAGATGGTTCTGTAGATATTTATTTTGGTGCCAAAGCTCCTGCAGGAAAAGAATCAAATTGGGTTC
Source organism: [Flexibacter] sp. ATCC 35103 (assembly GCF_001975985.1). Lineage (GTDB taxonomy): Bacteria > Bacteroidota > Bacteroidia > Flavobacteriales > Flavobacteriaceae > Flavobacterium. The sequence continues at coordinate 163,977 of NZ_MTQF01000003.1, forward strand.
CAACAGATCCTAAAAGAAAATTCGAATTACTGGCTCGTTTTTATGGCCCTGAAAAAGGATTTTTTGATAAAACATGGAAAATGGGAGATGTTGAAGAAGTGAATTAAAAAACTCCTTTTTAAATATCAGAAAAGAGATTAATAATTGAAAACTAATCCTACTGTAAAATGAAGAGAAACAATATTTGTAAAACCCTGTTTGTCATCGTATTTGTAATCTCATTCAGCATTAAAACAAACGCTCAAAAAATGGTACAGAATGTTGCAGCCTGGATTGGTTACGAAATGTATTTGCCTTTTAAAGAAGATGGAAGATGGGGGTTATTATTAGAAGGATATTCAAAAGGAAATGATTTTGTGTCAGAACTTCAGGGATCTTTTTACAGAGCAGGTGCCAATTATTATCTTAAAAACGGTAACCGATTGGGAGCTGGCGTTGCCTACCAATGGGATTTACCATATGATGAGCTTTCATTGCCATACAACAATCCGGATTACAGGATTTATGAGCAATTTATTTGGCGTATCGTCAAAAAAGAAGGAAACGAAGTCTGGTCACAACGCTTTAGAATGGAGCAGCGCTGGTTAGGTCGAAAAGATGATCCAAACAATACCAGTGATCATTTTGATTATTATAAATTCGAAAACACACTTCGATATCAGGTTCGATATCAATTATGGTTTAAACAGCGATGGGCAGCGGTTGTTTATGATGAAATTCATATAAGAACTAATGCGTCAAGCGGTAATGAAAATTATCTGGACCAAAACAGATTGTATGTAGGAACGGCTTATAGCCTGGATAAACGCAGAGAAATTCGAATGGAACTGGGGTACATGAATCAGATTTTCTGGAAAGCCCCTGATACAGAAAGCGGACTAAGCAGAATGAATCATACCATTAGAATTACCCTGACAACAGATTTACCTTTTAAAAGAAAATAAAATGCAGGAATTATGACTGATGAATTCAAAGAAGGAAGCGAAAACATTTTTGATCCGGCAGCATCAAAAGCAGAACGCTTTGATAAAGGTGTCGCTATTAGAAAAGTTACGCCCCGTTCTCATCACCAGCAATGGAATCCGTCAGAAGATCGTGAAGATCCTGTTGAAATTTTAATCAAAACCAGTATTGGAAGAATAGAGAGTTTATTGCCTATTCGATACAGTCGAATGATGGAATCTCCTTTTGCATTTTTTAGGGGAGCTGCCGCAATTATGGCCGCAGATCTGGCACAAACTCCAAATACAGGAATTGATCTTCAGCTTTGCGGAGATTGTCATTTAATGAACTTTGGAGGATTCGCAACACCGGAACGTCAGTTGGTTTTTGACATTAATGATTTTGATGAAACTTTCCCCGGACCATGGGAATGGGATTTAAAAAGACTCGCAGCAAGTTTTGTAATTGCTGGAAGATGGCGAAAATTTTCAAATAAAACCTGTAAGGAATTTGCCTGGAATGTAGCTGATAGTTACAAAAGACATATGTTGGAATACAGTAAATTATCAGCTCTGCAAATTTGGTATGCACAAATAGATCTCGCTGAACTTATTGAAAGAGGAGAAGACGAAGAGATAAAATCTTTTCAGCAAAAACGAATTAAAAAAGCAGCAGAATATACGGCACACGAAAAAGAATTTGCAAAAATGACCTATCACGAAGGACCAAGAGCAAAAATAAAAGATGATCCTCCATTAATTTATCATCCGTCAGGAGATGAAGGAAGGCAAATTTTGAAAGAGGCCGAAATCATACACAATCGATATCTGGAAACATTGTCTGATGAAAAGAAAGTGTTGTTAGGGAGATATACTTTGCATGACATTGCTATAAAGGTTGTAGGCGTAGGAAGTGTGGGAACACTTTGCGGTATTAGTTTATTGATGTCGGCAACGGGAGAACCCATTTTTTTACAATTTAAAGAAGCCAGAAAAAGCGTTCTGGAAAATAATGTAAAGGCAAAAAGTAAATACACACATCAGGGTGAAAGAATTGTAAGAGGACAAAAATTAATGCAATCAGCTTCGGATATGTTTTTAGGATGGACAAATGATGATAAGAACAAGTTTTTTTATATCCGTCAGCTTCGGGATGCCAAGGTAAAACCAATTCTCGAAATTATGAAAGCTAAAAACATGAATGATTATGCAAAAGCTTGTGGCTGGGCACTTGCGAGAGCGCATGCCCGCACAGGAGATCCATCAGTATTGTCTGGCTACATAGGAAAAAGTGATGAGTTTGCCAATGCAATTTCGAGATTCTCTGTTTTGTATGCAGATCAAAATGATTTGGATTATAACAAAATGTTAGACGCGATAAAAGAAGGAAGATTACCAATTTCAGCAGAAGTCTAAATTTTCATTAAATAAATAAAAATAGAATATATGGGTAAAAAAATTTTGTTTTTGATGGGCTTTGTGGTTTTAACAATCACAGCAAACGGCCAGACACAGCGTATAGATTCTACGGCTGTTTTTCTCTTACATCGAACTGGCGAAACCTTGCAGGATATAAAGTCATGCAGTTTTACAGCGATAACAACGTATGATGTTCCAAACGAAATTTTAGGACTTATTAAACATACCATAAATGATAAAGTCTCTATAAAATTTCCGGATAAGATGAAAGTTACCTCATCAGGAGATAAAGGGAATCGTAGTTTATGGTACAATGGCAAAAAACTCAATTATTATTCATTTGATAATAATACATATGGTTTTACAACTGCTCCGGGATCTGTCATTGAGACCATTGATGAAGTCAGTAAAAAATTCGGGATTGAATTTCCTGGCGCTGATTTTTTCTATCCCACCTTTTTGCAGGATCTCCTGTCAGAACAGGGAAATTTAATTTTTTTAGGAAAAACCATAGTCGACGGGCGTGAATGTTTTCATATTGCAGGAAGTGATAAAACAAAAAGTTTTCAGTTCTGGATAGGCAATGACGATTTGTTCCTGCCTGTAAAATTAGTGATCATTTATACTTCTGATAAAGACAAACCCCAATATGAAGCACTTTATAAAGACTGGACTACAAATAGTGATTATCCGGATTCTATGTTCGAATTTACAACGCCTCCAAAAGCAACAAAAGTAAAGTTAGCGCCCAGAGAAAACACTAAATAATTATATAAAACTCCATCATTATGAAATCATATCAACCTAAAAATAAAATGGCAATTATAATTATAGCATTCTTTGCCTTATTAATTATGATTCCGGAGCAGGTTTCCGCACAGCGATTTGGTCATTTTGCTCCGCCGAGGCCCATGCCCCGCCCTATGCCTATGCCTCGCCCAATGCCGGCGCCAAGACCAATTCCTCCCGGACCGCGACCAATTCCGCCAAGGCCATTACCGCCACCACCGCATCCTTACCCGCATCCGTATCCATATCCAAGACCTTTGCCACCGCCATTTCATCCTTATCCGGTGCCATATCCTTATATCTATCATCCTTTTGTACCCTATTATTGGGGACCAACATGGTATCCTATCGGTTTTTTTGCCGCTACATTAACAACTGCCGCAATTATTATTAGTGTCGAAAATAATCAATACAACTATGATGACGGAGTTTATTACGTAAAAGAATCTAATGGTTATAAGGTTGTACCTGCACCTCTGGGAGCAACAATTGCTGAATTGCCAAAAGGATATGTTACAATCAATGTTTCCGGAACAGATTATTACTATTACGGCGGAACTTACTATTCTAAGGATTCTAGTAAGTATAAAGTCGTAAATGCACCGGTTGGAGCAATTGTTTCACATCTTCCGGAAGGCGCAGAAGAAAAAACGATAGACGGTCAAAAATACATGATTTATAATAATGTGTATTATCAGCCCATATCAAAAGACGGTCAGGACAGTTATGTTGTTGTGCAAGGTAAATAGTACCTACAAGACTCAGAACAGTGTATTTTAACAAAAATAAACTGTTCTGAGTAAATAAGTAAGAATTTTTGTATTTGGTGTTCGTCAATTAAAGAAAATAATTTACCTTTGAGTATAAACTAAGATATTGTATAATAGTTGTTTACAAATTCCTTAAACAAATATTTAACACGACTTCCCGTATATTCAGGATTTAAGCCAGATTTAAGATTTCCCAGTTAGACTAATTTAATCATTAATTTAAATACCACAAAATGAATATTAAAAGAAAGAATCTTCGTATAATCCCAATATTATTTTTGGGTTTAATTTACAGCTGCTCTCCAACTGTAAAAGTTACAACTGATTATGATCATTCTGCTAATTTTAGCGAATATAAAACTTTTGCATTTTATGATTTAAAAGCGCAGGACGGTCAAATAAATCAATTAAATGTTGATCGTATAACAAAAGCTATTCGTGCTGAACTAATCAGTAAAGGTTTTACGGAAACTACAAATAGTCCGGATTTAAAAGTAAATGCGGTAACAATCTTAAAAAATAAAACATCTGTATCTGCAAATACTGATTTCTACGGTTACGGCGGCATGTATCGTCCTTACGGATATTGGGGCGGCGGTGCAATGATGGGCGGTGCCAATACTACATTTAATACTTATGATTATGTTGATGGTTCACTTATAATTGACGTTGTATCATCAAAAACTCAAAAACTGATCTGGCAAGGAATCGGTAATGCCGAAATAGACAGCAAACCGGATAATCCTGAAGAATTTATATCAAACTCTATCAAAAAAATCCTGGCGGGTTTTCCTCCCGGATTAGCAAAAAAATAGCTTATGAATATTGTTATAAGACAGCTATACTAATCTCTTTGCAGATTAGTATAGTCTTATGACCAATAATAGAATTTTTTCTTTTTTTAAATTTTAAAACAATTTTGAAAAGAATAAGGTATACGTAAAAATAAATTAAGCTTAAATCTCATGGTCGATATCGTACTTTCGCTTTTCTTTTTTATAGCTACAATAGTTGGTTTTGCGACATCCTTTATGGTTCTTTTTTCAAAAAAAAATTACTCAAAAAGTTTTTTTCTGGGACTGTTTTTGTTCAGTCTTGCCGTTGTCAGTATCTATAATTTTTATTTATCAGCAAATGGTTTAAAAGATTTTCCTGATTTATTTATGATTACAAAATCATTTATTTTTCTGGTGTCTCCTTGTGCCTTTTTATATGTAAGAAGTATTTTATTTTCAGACAGGGTATTTAGAAAATATGATTGGCTGCACTTTTTGCCTTTCCTGATTTATTTTAGCCTGACCATTTTTGTATGGATAGGAAATTATATGAATCTTCACGTAGTCGAATATGTTTCTGTCAAAATAAACAGTCCTTTTTCGATGTTAAGTTTAACTGTTTGGCTGTGTTATGCTTTTTGTCAAACAATGATGATCCTGAATTATGACCTGAAAAAATTCAAAGAAAATCATTTTAACAGGTTAAAGATTTTAGGATGGATCAGAGTATATAATTTGATGGTATTGTTTTTGTTTTCGACCCTTTTTGTGCATTATTTTTTAATCACAAGAGTTGACAGTATTGATTTCTCCTGTTACATTTTAATATCATCAGTTTTAGTTTTTACAGTAGGCTGGCTGTACTTCAAGCCACAAATATTTTATGATACAAATGAAACTTCTGAGTTTGTAAATGATCGGTTAACCATAATAAAAATGAGCGAAAGTAAAACTACTTTACCGCTTGTGAAAGAATTAACCCCGGAAAAAAAATTACTCTATCTCAATAAATTAGAGAACATATTTACATCAAAAGAACTCTTTTTGAAAAAGGATTTAGTAATACGCGATATAGCTGATGAAACCGGAATATCAGTACATCATATTTCAAATTTAATTAATTCAGAATTTAATCTTCATTTTCAGGATTATGTAAACCTAAAAAGGATCGAGTATTTTAGAGATAAAATCAATGATCCGGAATGGAAAGATTTATCGCTGGAAGGAATGGCCTGGGGCTCCGGTTTTAAATCCAGAACTACATGTTTCAGGGCTTTTATAAAACATACCGGAAAATCACCTTCAGAATATTTTAAAGTAATTAGAATTAATCCTGAGAAAACCAGTGAATATTATTTTAAGCAAGCTTCGAGCTAAATAGTTTGTAAAAAGTTATGGTGTCTCATTAATTTTTAAAAAATCAATTATGAAAACAAAATTTAATAAACATAGACAAACCATATTCCCCACTTATACCATTTTACTTATAATGGTTTGTTTTTATAGCCATGCACAACTTAAAGGCGGCCACATTCTTGGCGCCATGGGATTACAATCCGGAACCCAGACTCCAGAAAATACATTGAGTGTTTATGTTCCTGGCTATTTTTATACAGCCTCATCTTTACGAAACGCAGATGGAGATAAGTCTATTGCAAATCCTGATATAGATATGACCATTACAGGAGCTGGAGCATCATATGTAAGCAAATTTAAAATTTTAGGCGCAAATTACGGCGCAAGTATTCTGGTTGCTTTTGCTGCAAATACAATTCAGGGTAATAATCTAAACGCAAAAAACTCCCTGGCATTTACAGATATGTATGTACAGCCTGTGCAATTGGGCTGGCACAATAAAAGAGCCGACTTTATTTTTAGTTATCAGCTTTATTTACCTACTGGAAAATTTACGGCCGGAGCATCAGATAATAGTGGCTTAGGAATGTTTATGAATGAGTTTGCCGCAGGAACAACTTTGTATTTTAATGATAAAAAGACCTTTCATTTTTCGGCATTGGCCTCTTATGAAATAAACGGCGAAAAGAAAGATACCAATATTAAAACCGGAGATATCCTAAGTATCGAAGGAGGTTTGGGCAAAACGTTTTATTTTTTAAATGGTGAAAAAACAGTTCCAAAATCAATCTTAAATGCCGGTTTAATTTATTATTTGCAATATAAAATGACAAACGACAAAATACCATTGCCCGTAATAGGTGTTGTCGAAGGTGATAAAGATCACGTTGGCGGATTAGGCGCTGAGGTCAATTATTTTCATATTGGCTGCAGTACTTCTGCTGGATTCCGCTGGATTGCTGAAGTTAATGCAGTAAACAGATTTCAGGGAAACACCTTTTTTCTAACACTGGCACATGTATTTAGTTTCAAAAAAGAATAATTCAAAAATAGTAATAAGGCTATTTAGAAGAATAGATGTTTTAAGGAAACGTAATTTAAATGAGTTTAAATGAGAAATAAACATTCCGGTTCTAATACCATAAATACAAAACTCTTCAGAAAATTGTTTCTTATAAATGTATTTTTTGTTTTGTCAGTTACTTCAATTACAGCACAAAAACAACATATAAGCATTAGGGATTCTATAGATGGTGCAATCGATTTAAGCGATTATATTATTTATGCACACGGTTTTATTGTTGTTCCTACGCTAATTACTGAGCCCGCTTTAGGAGGTATTGGAGGTGCACTTGTACCTATTTTTCTTAAAAAACACGATCCTGTTATTGACGAAAACGGGAAAAAAAGATTTATAGATCCTGATATTACAGGAGCAATGGGAATGTATACTGGTAATAAAAGCTGGGTTGCAGGCGCATTTAGAGCAGGAAGTTTTATAAAATCAAAAATAATGTACCGCGTAGGAGCAGGTTATGGAAATGTAAACATGTCGTTTTACGAAAAATTACCCAGCGGAAATGATAAAGAAATTGACCTTAACTTCCAATCCTTTGTTTTTTACACACGGGTGATGAAGCAGTTTCGAAATGCAAAATGGAGTGCGGGCCCTCAGTATTTTTTGTTAGATTCTAAAATTAATTTTCCGGATCTAAACGATCTTCCATCCTTTGCTAAACTAAAAGATATCAAGAGTCTTGTGAGTCAGTTAGGAGGGGCGATACAGTTTGACGGACGTGATAATATTTTTACTCCCGATAAAGGAATGCGCCTTCAGGCAGATTTTTTCTGGTCTGATAATGCAATTGGCAGTGATTATGATGCCTGGCGCGTAAATTTATCAGCCATTGGGTATTATCCTATTACTAAAAAATTAATTGGCGGATTAAGGCTCGAAGGAGAACAAACATTTGGAAGTCCGCCTTTTTACCTCAGACCCGGAATTAACCTGAGAGGAATTCCCGCTGCGCGATATCAGGGCAAAACCAGTATTGTGACCGAAGGTGAGCTTAGATGGGATTTGTACAAAAGATGGAGTCTTATGGGTTATGGCGGTTTGGCAAGCGCTTTTAACGACTGGGACAAAGCCTTTGCAAAACCTGTAGTTTACAGCTACGGAACAGGTTTTAGATATTTATTAGCCAGAAAATTCAAACTTAGAATGGGTGTAGACGTAGCAAAAGGCCCTGAAGACTGGGCTTATTATGTCGTGTTTGGAAGCAACTGGCTAAGATAAATTTTAAGTTACAAACCCGAAAGTCGCGAGGCTTCGGGACTTTCGGGTTTGTACATATTAGCCACAAACTTCACAAATTCAATTCGTGTAAATACGTGAAATTCGTGGCAAAAAAAATTCCGCCCTTTAATAGACTTCCTTAATTATTTCTTCCAATACGGTTTTATTATTTTATTGTTTCTTTGGCTTAAAGCCAATAATAAAATGGTTCCTAAAGCGCAAAAAACAATGGCCTGTATTGATCCTTCAGGACCAAATGCGCCTCCGGTAATAAACTCCGCACCTTGTATTTTAGCCTCTAATAAACTGTTTGTTTTTTCGTTTCCGGAAGTGATCGCGCCATAAATCCCTGATTGTGTAAAATTCCAGGCAAAATGCAAAGCAATAGGCATCCATAAATTACGGCTGTAAATAAAAGCAGCACCCATTAAAAACCCGGCTGTAGTAATGCATATTCCTGAAATCAAAGTTCCATTAGGATTTGCCAAATGCAAAGCGCCAAATAATATCGACGAAAAGGTCAACGAAATATACGTTCCTAATTTTTCTTCCATAATCCTGAATATAATGCCGCGCACCAAAACCTCTTCGATAATGGCAACTGTAAACATAAGAGCAAACGGAATCAGGATAAACGAAATTGGGTTGATGTTTACAACACTGTAACTTCCGTTAAGGTAAATTACCAAAATAGTCAGCGATTGTAAAATGAAACCAATTGAAGTACCAATAATAAGATTTTTTGCAAGTCCTTTTGAAGCAAATTCCGTAACGGCTCTTTTGTCATATTTTTTAAAGAAAAGTATATAAGTAAAAACACAGGATGCCGAAACAAAAAGTCCTTTTAAAAGATTTCGATAATCTTTATCGAGAGATGTTAACGATAATAATTTTACGGCAATTTGCTGACCAATAATAACCACTGCCATAAAAGTAAGCAGTGCAAGAATAATTTTGGTTAGAGGAGAATTAAAAGTTCTTTGTTTTAAAGTAAGCGTTTCCATTTGATTGTGATTTATGATTAATGATGGAGCAAATGTATGCGGCATCAAAACCAAAAAATAGAATGAAATTTGCCTCCCTTATAATTTCTGAAATTGTTTGGGTAAAAATCCCGTCTGGTTTTTAAACGTTCTTATAAAATGGCTCTGATCTGCAAAACCACACTGAAAACTTATTTCGGTCAGATTACTTTCGTTCGATCCTATCAGCGAAAGCGAACGGTTTATTTTAATACGGCGCATATATTCTCCTAATGTACAGCCAAAATATTTAGGAAAATGTTTAGATATCGTAATAGGATTCAGGTTTAAAACCTGAGCCAGATCCTGCAAATTAGGGTTTTCGTTCCAGCAATCGTTCAGCAATTCGTTTAGGCTTTTGACCCAAAACGGACTTTTTTCGAATCGCTCTAAATGGGTATTCGCATTTGATAGTTGAGCAAATAACATATTGATCGTATCGCCAGAAAAAGGATCTGCAACCATAGATTCCTTAAAAATCTTAAGGATCAAAAATTTAGTCAGCGCAGTATTCTGAATCGATTTTTCGATAATAGCTTCTGAGATTTGAAGTTCCTTCAACAGGTTTTCTTCAATTTCAATATTAATGTTTTTAGACGGAAAAAGCGTATCCTGATTCAGGTGCAATTCGTCGCTGTGGTAAAACAATAACGAACCCGGACCAACAACGGTACTGGAATTTTTTCGTTTTTCGGCTGTTCCGCCTTTCAGGAAAAGGGTAATATGTGCGTTATTGTGCGAATGCCATCCTTCGTAAACCTTTTGCTGATACTCTGTTTCGACAACCGCAATGCCTTGCTTGTTATTGAAGCTATTTTTGGTATTTCCCAAATATTTTTCTTTTTCGAGTTCGAACATTTCCCAGGATTATTGAGTGGCATTTTCAGCAACCAAATTACTACATATTTGGTAAAAATAATTCGTTTAAAATAATTGCATCAGGATTAACGTGTTTTTTGACTTTTTAAAAGATTATAATTTTACATATTTTGTAAGATATATTAGCTTAATAAAAAGATTTTGTAAATATTAACGCTTAAAGGTTAGCTTTTTTATATAAAATTTAATTGTTTTGTAACAAAAAATAAATTACAACTACTAATTTATCAAATCATTAAACATACATTATGAATACATTTTCATTCAAATCAGTGCTTGCGGCTTCGGTATTTTTCGTTGGGGCAACAGGTTGTTTTGCACAAGACATTTTAGTGAATTCACTAAAACTGAATGCAAGCGAAAAAAGTAAGGAGAACTTTAAATTTACCGAGGTAATCAATTTAGGAACAACCTCTGTAAAACTACAAGGATCTTCAGGAACATGCTGGAGTTATTCTACAAACTCTTTCTTAGAGTCAGAAATGATTCGTTTAGGAAAACAACCCGTAGAATTGTCTCAAATTTTCTCTGCAAGAAATGTATATGTAGAAAAAGGAATTAATTATGTTCGTATGCACGGCGCAGTTACACTTGGCGACGGTGGAGCATTGCACGATGTAATAAATATGTACAAAAAATACGGAACCGTACCAAGAGAAGTTTACACGGGATTGAACTACGGAACTGACAAAAATAAATTTGGAGAAATGGCTGCCCTTATCGAAGGTGTTCTTGCGGCTGTGGTTAAAAACCCTAACGGAGAATTAACACCAAACTGGCAAAAAGCATACGCTGCAGTAATCGATTCGTATTTAGGAACGGTGCCGGAAAACTTTACTTACAAAGGAAAAAACTACACACCACAAACTTTTGCTAAAGAAGTTGTAGGGATTAATCCTGACGAATATGTCGAAATTTCGTCGTTTACAACATCTCCGTATTACCAAAAAACTACGATGATGGTTCCGGACAACTGGTCATTTGATCAGGTTTATAATGTGAAAGTAAATGACATGACAGATGTTATCGACAATGCGTTGAAAAAAGGATACACTGTAGCATGGGCAACAGATGTAAGCGAGAAAAGCTTTAGCTGGAAAAACGGTGTTGCGTATGTACCAACAAAAAAATTCGATGATATGACTGCCGAAGAAAAAGCAGACATGTTTAACGGACCAAAAGCGGAACCGGAAATTACGCCAGAAATGCGCCAGACTGCTTTTGACAATTACACCACAACAGACGATCACGGAATGCACATTATAGGTCTTGCAAAAGATCAAACCGGAAAAGAATATTACATCGTAAAAAATTCTTGGGGAGCAACAAACGACTATAAAGGTTATTTGTTTGTAACTAAAAACTTCGTGAAATATAAAACAACTGCTTTACTAGTAAACAAAGGTGGAATTCCTACTGAAATTGCTAAGAAATTAGGGGTTTAATTATCATAGGTTTTTATAAAATTGAAAAAGCGCTGCAATTTGGATTGTGGCGTTTTTTTTGTTAAAATGTTTTAATGGATTAATCGTTAGATAAAATGTATATTTGAAATCATTACATATATTAAATATCTTTTTAAAGTAATTATAAGTTAGATAGTATCAATTCTATAGATTACCAATTTACATTATATAAATACACAAAATAAATAAGCATGAAAAGTCAGGAAATTATAGATCTTTTTCGACAATTTGAAGAAGTCGCATCAGATATAGAAGGAGTTGAATGTTGGAGTGCGAGAGAATTGCAAAAATTATTAGGTTATAGTAAATGGGAAAATTTTGAAAAGGTAATTAAAAAAGCAAAAGACGCTTGTACAAATGCAGGAGAAGATGTTAATAATCACTTTCCTGAGGTCGGGAAGGTGATAGAAGCAGGAAAAGGTGCTCAGCATTTTATTGATGATATTGCTCTTACTCGTTATGCTTGCTATTTAATTGCTCAGAATGGTGACAGTCGTAAAGAACAAATTGCTTTTGCTCAAAATTATTTTGCTGTTCAAACACGAAGAGCAGAAGTAATTGAGCAACGTTTGTTGGAATTTGAACGAGTAAAAGCGAGAGAAAAACTTACTCAAACTGAAAAACAGCTTTCAGGAATATTATTTGAACGAGGTGTAGATAATAAAGGTTTTGGAATAATACGTTCTAAAGGAGATCAGGCATTGTTTCGTTTATCGACATTACAACTGAAGAAGAAAATGGGAATTCCAGATAATAGACCAGTTGCTGATTTTTTGCCTACAATAAGTATCAAAGCTAAAGATTTAGCCGCAGAAATGACTGGTTTAAATGTACAGAGTAAAGATTTAAAAGGCCAAAACAAGATCGAAAATGAACATATTGAAAATAACAAAGCAGTAAGAAACATGCTTACACAAAGAGGAATTGTTCCTGAAAATCTCCCTCCAGCTGAAGATGTAAAAAAAATCCAACGCAAGTTGGATAGTGACGATAAAAAAGTATTAAAAGATTCTAAAAAGAAAAACAAATAAAAACTTCGTGAAATATAAACAAGTTACTCTGATTTTAAAACAAAAATGAAATTTGTGAACGAACCATTAATTTTAATTCATTTAATGTTTCTTTAAAATATTCTTTTTAGTCTATTTACCATTATAAGGCATTTTCTAAATAAGTTAATGTTTCTGATAATTAAATTTCATGATAAATGTTGAATCTGACTATCTTAAATATTTTGATATAATGTTAAAAGGTTTTTCATCATCTTTTAAATGATTTTCAAAATTGTTAGATTTTTTTCTAGCTAATCTAAATTTACTTGTTGTTTTTTTTGATTCCATCTAATCTTAATTGCAAAATTCTATGAAATATTGCTTCTTATTGTGAAGAAACTACTTTACAAGATGTTTTTTAGCACGTATAAATACCTGTTTTTGTAATATGCGAGTTTATTTTTGTTAGTTTCTACTTTTATAAAATAAAATATTCCTTAATTAGAGTTGTAAATAAAAAACGATAATAAATAGAAAATAAAAAAATGACAGAAACAATAATTGATTTTGATTTATCCGAAAATTTTGATGATAATATTTTTGGCAATTTTATGTCAACAGTTGAAAGATTAAATCTTAATGGCCAAACTTCAAATGAAGAGTCTAGAAGATTAGAAAGTTTAATTCTAAAACTTGAAAGAAATGTTCAAGATCTTTCAGAGTCAAGTTTACAATCTAACTCTTTACTTATGAGTAATGTTGGCAGAATATTATCAGAATACAACACAATTTTAATTAATAATCATTCGAATGAAATGATAGGTTTGGCACTTAATACTTTTCAAACACTCAATAATAGTATATATCATTACCAACATGACAATGTTTTTAACAAACTTATTGATGTGACTAATAGATTGTCTATTAGTAATAATCTAAATGGAAATTTATCCTCATTAGAAAACATAAAGAAAACAGCATTTATAGGTTTGACAAGTTTGGAATTTAATTATTCTGATATTAATGATTTATTGGAGGATCAATATTATGAATCAAGTGAGATTTTTTTTAATTTTAAAACTGAATCATCAGACAGTCATAAACCGTTAGAATTTATTTATCACTTTATTGAAATTTTAAATAAAATAGAGGGAGTTAAAATTGAATTACAAGATATAAAAAAGGGATCATTAGTAGTTACATTAAAAGCTTATTTTAATTCTAAAAAAGCAAAAGATGATGCGTGTGAATTATTAGAGGGAGCAAAGAAATTTGCATCTGGCAAATTAGAAAAAGAATATGAAGAGAAAGAAAAAATAAAAGAAGAAAAAAATAAAATAAATATTGAAAAAAAAATATTGCAGAATGAATTAGATCAGAGTGTTAATCTAGATTCTGTGTATTTAAGAGCTTTAAGCATTAAACAAGCTGAGGAAGATGTAAAAAGAAAACAATTGGAAAACTTAAAACTTAGTTTGGAAGTTTTAAAAGATAGTCGTGATTTGTTTACAGAATTAATTGGACAAGGATTTGTTGCTCAATCGGATTTTGAAATGCTTATAAATCAAATCCCATTTCTTCAAAAAATTGATGGAAAATTAACTATAGGAGAAAATGTCTTAATTGATAAGTCAAATGATAAGTAAGTTTTTTTATATATTATAAATACACGTGTGGCTTATATTTTCTATTTTTTAATATGGATTTTTTAATATAAAAGAAAGACTATCATTTTCATGATAGTCTTTCTTTTATTCTAATGAGAGATATTAACATTAAAAAAGAATTTTACTTCCCTTTCAACAACTTCTCCAAATATTCGACTTTCTCTTTCTCAGCCAAAACCAAACGCTCATAAAGTTCTATAACTTTATCAAGCGGATTAAAATTACAATTATATGCATTTCCATTAATGACACTACCTTCATTTAATGTATTTCCGATAATATTTAAAACTGCTTCTTCAGAGAAATTTTTAATTCCTTCAACCGAAACGCCAAGAATTTCGGCAATTGCCTGAAGTTTTTCTTCATCTATAGTTTCACTATTTTCAATAGCCGAAACCGTTTGTTGACTTAGTCCTAAAGCTTGTGCCAAAGCTTCTTGCTTCATATCACGAAGTTCACGAATACGGCTGATTTTTCGGCCTATATGATTTTTTGTTAGTGTGCTCATAGTTCAAAGATAATAATTAAGTGTATAACAGCAATAGGTAAAAAACAAGCTCAGTCGGTTACGATACTGATAAAAACGATTGATACATGTTGCTCTATTCATTATTTTAAGCAATTACACAAAAATACCATTTTTCGTACACAAAACAATCAAAACCTGTATTAAAACAATTGACAAAGTCTTGATTTTCAATTTAAAAAAAACCGCCAACCAAAACTTATTCTACACTTGCATGATGCGTGACAGGAAAATTGCAGGAATTAGCAATAAAACACAATTCATTTGCTTTTTGATGTAACTCTAAAGCCAATTGAATCTGGTCTGGATTTAAAATTTTTACTTTAGGATATAATGTTGCGGCAACAAAACGTCCGCTTCCATTTGGGGAAACTTCCAGCGTTGCTTCGGCATTATCTGAATATTCCAGCACTTCTATTCCGTTTTGAGAACAAACGTATAAATATGACATCATATGGCACGAAACCAAACTGCTTAAAAGCAAATCTTCGGGATTGTATAATTCAGGATCCCCCTTGAAAGCTTTTGCTGCCGAAACTTCTAAAACAGGTTTTCCTTCTATTTTAACCTGATGACTTTTACTATAAAATCGCTTCGTAGAATCTGGTGGATTTTGTTTTGAAGTCCAGTTTATTGCTGCTTTGAATAGATGTTTCATTTTGTTTTCGTTTGCTCTTGCTAAATTAAGAATTTTATAAGCTGTAAATGAATTAATCGCGCAAAGCCGCAGAGGCGCAAAGAAAACAAAAAAAGCTCAAAAAACTTTGCGGCTTTGCGCGATTTAAAAAACTTACTTTAATTACAGTGAAGTAACAAATAAAAAACCTCGCAAGCATGACTTACGAGGTTTCTTAGAGAATTGAACTAGTAAACAAAACGTAAAACTATTTTTTTACTGAGAATTTAAAAGTAGTTTTCGTTTTATAATTTTCTCCCGGGTTTAAAACCGTTGTCGGGAAATTTTTCTGGTTTGGAGAATCCGGATAATGTTCTGTTTCCAGACAAAGTCCTGTTCTATGCGCATATGTTCCGCCGTTGCGTGTTGGTAAAGTTCCGTCAAGGAAATTACCAGAGTAAAACTGAATTCCAGGTTCGTCTGTCGTCATTTCAAGAACCCTTCCGCTTGCAGCGTGATATACTTTTGCAATAATTGTTTTTCCTTTTTCAGGATTGTTCAATACCCAGCAATGATCGTAACCTTTTCCTCTTTCTAATTGTTCGTTTTTGACTTCGATGACTTTTCCAATTAATTTAGGTTTTCTAAAATCGAAAGGTGTATTGGCAACATCTTCTAATTTTCCTGTTGGAATAAGCGTTGCATCAACCGGAACTATTTTATCTGCATTCAAAGTCAGTTCATGGTCCAGGATTGTTTTTGAGAAATCTCCGGATAAATTAAAATAAGAATGCTGCGTAAGGTTTACAACTGTTTTTTTATCTGTTGTTGCTTCATACAACACTTCTAATTGGTTATCATTTGTCAAAGTATACGTTACAAAAACCTGAAGATTTCCGGGATAACCTTCTTCTAAATCTTTGCTTAAATACGATAATTTTAAAGAAGCCGTATTTCCTGATTTTACCTCATCTGCTTTCCAAACAACATTAAAATATCCTTGTGGTCCGCCGTGCAAAGCATTTGGTGCGTTATTTATCGCTAATGTATATTCTTTTTCGTCCAGAGTAAATTTTCCTTTAGCAATTCGGTTTCCGTATCTTCCAATCAAAGCTCCAAAAAACGGATTTTCTTTTTCATATTGTGCCAAAGAATTAAAGCCGATAACCACATTTTCAGAAACACCCTCTTTATTAGGTACTTTTAGATCTGTAATTCTTCCGCCAAAAGTGATGATGTCTACTTCCATCCCATTTTGGTTTTTCAGTTTATAGCTGTCTACTTTTTCTCCTTTAGCGGTTGTTCCATAAGAAGATTTTTCGATTGTAACCGTAGCTTTTTCATTTGAAGAAACTGTTGTAGCATCCATTTTTTTATCGTTTTTGCATTGAACCGAAATTGCAGCCAGACTTAAAAGGCTAATTCCAAAAACACAACGTTTTAATACATTCATAAAGGATATTTTTTAAGTTTTTTGTATAGGTTAGATGTTAATAATAATCCATTGGCTTAATTAATAAATGCAATATTTTAACGCAGATAAAACAGATTCGTTATCACGAAGACGCGGATTTATACCGATTTTTAAATTATAAATCTGTTTTATCTGCGTTTTGCGATAGCAATCCGTTTTATCTGCGTTGTAATTTTTACATCTAATTTACTCAACAAATTAAAAGTAACAAAAACTTAGAATCTTAGCAACTTAGAACCTTAGTATCTTAGTTTAAATTCCGTGTTGAAACAAATGATAATACGCTTCGTTTGCATTTATTTTATCTTTAAAATCTCTTACGGTAGTTTTTTCGTCGATAACCAATAATTCGATTCCTGCAATATCTGCAAAATCCTCCATATATTCTGTCGTGATTGCCTGACTGTAAACCGTATGATGCGCTCCTCCGGCAAGAATCCAGGCAGTTGCCGCAATATCCAGATTTGGTTTACAATCCCATAAAACTCTGGCAACCGGTAATTTTGGTAAATCTGCCAATGGTTTAATGGCTTCGACTTCGTTCACGATTAATCTAAAACGATTGCCCATATCGACCAACGAAACATTGATTGCAGCTCCGGCAGGCGAATTAAACACTAAACGTGCAGGATCTTCTTTGCCTCCAATTCCTAACGGATGCACTTCGCAAGAAGGTTTTGCATCTGCAATAGACGGACAAATCTCTAACATATGTGATCCTAAAACATATGATTTTTGTGGTGTAAAATGATACGTATAATCTTCCATGAACGATGTTCCGCCTTCAAGACCTGTATTCATTACTTTTAATACACGAACCATTGTAGCGGTTTTCCAGTCGCCTTCGCCACCAAAACCGTAACCATCTGCCATTAATCTTTGCGTTGCAATTCCGGGAAGTTGTTTCCAAACTCCAAGATTTTCAAAAGTATCTGTAAACGCGCCAAAACCACCTTCGGTAAGGAAAGCCCTTAAACCCAGTTCTATTTTTGCAGCTTCGGCTAATGAACTTCTTTGCGCTCCACCTTCTTTCAAAGAATCGGTTAAAGAATAGGAAGATTCGTAAACCGCCAATAAATCATTCAATTGCTGGTCTGTAACTTTTTCAATATGTTTGGTCACATCTGAAGAATCGTAACCGTTTACCGAAACCCCAAAACGAATCTGAGCCTCAACTTTATCACCTTCGGTAACGGCAACTTCACGCATATTATCACCAATACGGGCAACTTTTAAGTTCTGAAGTTCATCCCAGCCAAGAGCAACTCTTGTC
Source organism: [Flexibacter] sp. ATCC 35103 (assembly GCF_001975985.1). GTDB lineage: Bacteria > Bacteroidota > Bacteroidia > Flavobacteriales > Flavobacteriaceae > Flavobacterium. The sequence continues at coordinate 182,239 of NZ_MTQF01000003.1, forward strand.
CAGATTCCCAATTTGTTTTGTACTCTTTGATCCTCCCAATGTCCTACAACCACTTTGCGTTTTTTGCGCATTCTGGACATGATAAAACCAAACTCACGATCTCCGTGTGCCGATTGGTTCAGGTTCATGAAATCCATGTCGATAGTTCCCCACGGAATTTCTGCATTGTATTGTGTATGCAAATGGCATAATGGTTTTTTAAGAATACTCAAACCGCCAATCCACATTTTTGCCGGAGAAAAAGTATGCATCCAGGCAATAATCCCAATACAGTTTTTAGCAGAGTTTGCCGCTAAACAAACCTCTAAAATTTGAGCAGGAGATTTTACCACATCTTTATAAACCACTTTTACCGGAATGCTTGATGATCCGTCTAATCCTTTTGCAATTATTTGCGAGTGTTCTGCCACTTTTCTAAGTGTTTCTTCACCGTATAATTCCTGGCTTCCTACTACAAACCATACTTCTTTTTGAGATATATCTATCATGTTTTTATTTGTTTCAGGTTTTCTTTGTTTCAAGTTTCAAGTTGTTGAAATCTGAAAATCTTAAATTGTTATTTTTATTTTTTTGTTTCAGGTTTTCTTTGTTTCAAGTTTCGAAAACGTCTAAAATCTTGCCTCTTTGTTCTTTACTCTTTTATCTTCTCTACTGTCCGTAATACGAGTCTTTTCCGTGTTTGCGGTTGTAATGTTTTTTTATCAGGGAATCTTTTAGTCTTGGTGCGTTTGGGTTTATTTGCAAAGTCAGGCACGCCATTTCGGCAACTACTTCGAGAACTTTACTGTTGTAAACTGCTTTTGCTGCGTTTTTTCCCCAGGCAAACGGACCGTGATTTCCTATCAGAACCATTTCTACTTCTTCATACGAAAGTTTTTTTTCTTTGAAACAATCCAGAATCTGAATTCCGGTATTGTGTTCATAGTTTCCTTCGATAAGCGAATCTGCCATTGGCGGCGCGCACGGAATATCTGCCGTTAAGTGATCTGCATGTGTTGTCCCAAAAATTGGAATATCTCTTTGCGATTGTGCCCAAGCCACCGAATATGTTGCGTGTGTATGTGCAACACCTCCAATATTTGGCCAGTTTTTATATAAATAAGCATGCGTTTTAGTGTCTGATGACGGACGCATTGTTCCTTCGATAATATTATTATCAAAATCGACAATAACAATATCTTCCGGTTTTAAATCTTCATAAGGAACTCCGCTTGGTTTAATGGCAAAAACACCATTTTTTCTGTCTACCGCACTTACATTCCCAAAAGTATATACGACCAGATTCAATGCCTTTAACTGCATGTTGGCGTCATAACATTCCTGTTTTAAATCTTTATAAAGAGAACTCATGTTGTGCTTTTTTAATAGTTGGATCTTCGTAAGCGCTTAATTGATCATAGGCAATCAGCAATTTGTTGTATGCTGCTACTTTATCTAATTCTGGAAAATATTCTCCGTCAAAATCGCTTCCTATTTTTTGACTTGCTTCGATTACGTTAGAATAAATCCCGGCTGCAACTGCTGCATAAATTGCTGCGCCCAAAGCCGGAGTCTGATCTGAAGCTGCAATTTTAATAGGCTTGTTCAGGACGTTTGCCAAAGTCTGCATGATAAAAGGAGATTTACGGGCAACGCCGCCAATACCTATAACGCTGTCGATTTTTACGCCTTCTTCTTCAAAACGATCGACGATTTTCTTGGCTCCAAAACAAATTGCGTTTACCAAAGCTTTAAAAATATGTGGCGCTTTTGTACCTAATGATAAATTCGAAATAGCACTTTTTAATTCCTGATTGGCATCCGGAGTTCTGCGTCCGTTAATCCAGTCCAACGCAATTGGAAGACTGTCTGAAACCGGAATTTTCTCTGCTTCTTTTGTTAATTCTACAATTAGTTTATCGCTGAATTCTTCTCGTAATTGTTCTTTTTGAGTTTCATTTAAAACCGTCGAAGCTGTTAATAAATGATCTGTTGGCCAAAGCAATAATTCTTTGTACCAAGCCAGTAAATCTCCAAAAGCAGATTGTCCGGCTTCTAAACCAATATAACCCGGAATTACTGAACCATCAACTTGCCCACAGATTCCGCGAACTGTTTTAGTTCCTACTTCTTCTTTTGAACCTACCAGAATATCGCAGGTCGAAGTTCCCATAACGCGAACTAAAGTATTTTCTCCAATCTTGGCGCCAACAGCTCCTGAGTGTGCATCAAAAGTTCCTACCGCTATAACAGTTTCTGTAGAAAGTCCTAAACGAGTTGCCCATTCCTGGCTTAGATTTCCGGCAACTAAATCTGATGTATAGGTTTCATCATATAAATTACCACGAAGTGTTGCCAGATAAGGATGTAGTTTTTCTAAGAATTCTACCGGAGGTAAACCGTTCCAGTCTTCGTGCCACATTGCTTTATGTCCCGCGGCGCAACGGCTTCTTTTAAACGTTTTTAAATCTTTATCTTCAATTAATAAATACGTCATTAAATCGCAATGTTCCATCCAGGTATGTGCTGCATTTCGAACTGCTTCATCTTCTCTGGCAATGTGCAGGATTTTTGCCCAAAACCATTCAGATGAGTAAATTCCGCCTACATATTTGGTTACGTTTTCTCCGCCCCAGCTTACTGCCAGTTCGTTGATTTCGTTTGCTTCGTTTATTGCGGTATGATCTTTCCATAAAACCATCATCGCGTTCGGGTTTTCCTCAAAACCTTTTGTCAAGGCAAGCGGAATTCCTTCTTTGGTTACCGGAACAGGAGAAGATCCTGTGGTATCGATACAAATTCCTTTTATTAATGACGGATCTACTTTACTCTCTTTTATAACGGTTTGAATCGTAATTTCTAAACCTTCGATATGATCTAAAGGATGTTGGCGAAACTGATTTGCAGCTGCGTCACAATATTGTTTGTTTTTCCATCTTTTATAATGAGAAACATTTGATGCCAGCTCTTGCCCATTTTCAGTGTCTATTAGCATCGCCCGAACAGAATCTGTTCCGTAGTCCAATCCTATAACGTAATTTTTCATTCGAAATTAATTTTTAATGACGACAAATATAATTATAATTATTTTATAAGTGTATAAAAAACACTTAACAAAAATTGTATACTTAATTTTTACAGATAATGCATCAAAACAGTAGTTTAGCATAAAAACAAAAAACAAACGTTTAATTTACATTTATTCTGTTACGATTATTTCATCTTTATGTTCAAAACTGGATATAATACACTGTAAGTTCATATTCAATTTGGCTTTCTTTATTTACTCAAACATGCGTTTTTTATCAATTTTAATTGCAGAGAGAACATAAACCATATTTTATTTTCCCTCTAAAACCACTATTGAAAAAGGCGGAATTGTAATTTCCAGTTTTCCTTTTTTATTTTCGAAACCTTTAAAAACTGTTGGTACAATTTTATCAGGCGTATCAAATGAATTATAATCCTGCAATTTTGAAGCGGTAAGAACTGTAGCGGTAAAGTTTTTAACACCGAGGTCTTTTACATCAATCTCTAGTTTGTTTTTATTTTTAGCATCAATATTGACCAGTGATATATGAACCAATCCGGTTTTATCTTTAGAAGCCGAAACAGAAACTGCCGGAAGATTTTCTCCCTTAAAAGTATATAACGGAGACTGAAAACTTACCGGCAATAATGTCGCATCCTGATGCACATTGTACATTTTCATGACATGATAAGTGGGCGTAGTAATCATTTTTGCTTTATCTGTTAGAATAACTGCTTGCAAAACATTCACGCATTGTGCCAGGTTTGCCATACGAACCCTGTCTGCATGATTGTTGAATATATTTAAAGTTGCGCCGGCCAGAACTGCATCTCTCATAGTATTTTGCTGGTATAAAAACCCGGGATTTGTTCCTTTTTCCACATCATACCAAGCGCCCCATTCATCGACCATAATTGCCACTTTTTTCTCAGGATCGTACTTATCCATTACCGCACTGTGTTTGGTAACAAGTTCTTCCATTTTCAGGGCTTCTTTCATGGTTTTAAAATATTGATCTTCGGTATAATCAACAGCATCGCCTTTTTTAGCCCAGTCTATTACGGCATAATGATGTACGCCAACTCCGCCAAGCATATTCAACGGAATGTTTTTCATCAGGACTTCGGTCCAATTATAATCAGCACTATTCGATCCGGAAGCTATTCTGGTAAAACCACCTGTATTTTCCCAATCAGACATGAATGTGGCAAACTTGCGGTATTCTCCCGCATAATATTCTGCTGTCATGTTACCACCGCATCCCCAGGCTTCATTTCCTATTCCCCAAAACTTAACTTTCCACGGCTCTGTTCTGCCATTTTTTTTGCGCAAATCACTCATTGGACTTCTACCGCTAAAATTGGTATACTGAACCCAGTCTGCCAATTCCTGCACAGTTCCGCTGCCTACATTTCCGGACAAATAAGGTTCTGCGCCAAGCAATTCGCACATATTCAGGAAATCATGCGTACCAAAACTATTATCTTCTGTTACGCCGCCCCACCATTTGTTTACAATCGTTGGTCTTTGTTCCTGAGGTCCAATTCCGTCTTTCCAGTGATACGTATCTGCAAAGCAACCGCCGGGCCATCTTAAATTAGGGATTTTCAAGTCTTTTAATGCTTTTATAATATCATTTCTAACGCCTTTTGTATTGGGTATTTTTGATGTATCGCCTACAAAAAAACCGCCATAAACAGATCGTCCTAAATGCTCTGCAAAATGTCCGTAGATGTTTTTGTTTATTATCGGTGCGTTTGCTGTGTTTTTTAAAGTAACAACAATGCTTTGGTTTTGAGCAAAACCCAGCTGATTGCAAATCGTAAATAGAAAGGTGATGAAAAGTGCTTTTTTCATAAGTGTGGTTTGGTTTTAGTATCACTCAGAAATCTGATTGTGATAGGATATAGTTAGGTTAATTCTAATAAAAATTTATAACGATAATTCTAGATAGATTCCGGATTAATGCCATTTCTGATGGAATATTCAAGAGATAAATCTCAACACAACTTCCTTAATCCTAATTAAAAACAAGTTTTATACTCGTATTTTAAAGCTCGTTCAATAAAAAATACAAAATCATAAGTGTTGATTGCACATTTGTAAATTTAAATAAAATTAATATGCAAAAACAAAAAATGATATAAATAAGGCAATAAAACAGCGTATATCGTAAAATAAAACTTTGAAGAGATCGTAGAAAAACGCTTTTTATTTTAGTAAAATTTTTTTTGACAAAAGAGGAAATGGTTAAAATGACAATTTCACTAAAGTAGTTTTTAACTGAAATAAATATTTAAAAAAGTTAAAAATGAGCTGTTTAATAGTGATTTTAGCATAAAAAAACTATTACTTTTGTGAGTAGGATTTAAATCGCAACTCTCGATGTACTTTTGTAAATAGCTACATTTTTTAAGTGTAAAAATCACATTAATAGTTGTGAAACGAATTAAGAAGTTTATATATTTACCAATAAAAAATTGAATATGCTAAACAGTTATAGCTCTGCAGATAAAGTTTTGTTAGCAGTAGATTGTATCATTTTTGGGTTTGATAATGAAGGCTTAAAAATACTTTTGATCAAGAGGGACTTTGAACCTGAAAAAGGAAAATGGTCTTTGATTGGGGGATTTTTAAAACGTGACGAAGTATTGGATGATGCCGCGATTAGAATTCTAAATACATATACCGGTTTACATGATATTTATATGGAGCAATTATATGCTTATAGTGATATTGATCGTGATCCTGTTGAAAGAACAATATCAGTTTCGTATTATGCTTTAATCAATATTGAAAATCATAATGCAGAACTAATCAAAAATTATCATGCGCAATGGTTTAGTATTTCTGAGGCTCCCAACTTAATTTTTGACCATGACGAAATGGTACAAAATGCGATTAAAAGACTTCGCTACAGAACTTCGATTAAACCAATTGGTTTTGAATTATTGCCGGAAAAATTTACAATGCGTCAATTGTTAGAATTGTATGAAGCAATTTTAAGCAAGGAATTAGACAAACGAAATTTTATCAGCAAAATAAATTCCCTTGAAATTTTAAATAAATTAGAAGAAAAAGATATGCAGTCTTCCAGAAAAGGATCTTATCTCTACACTTTTAATAAAGAGAAATACGAAGAAAAATTACTGAACGATTTTGTTCTGAATCTATAAAAAAACAAAACCCTGAAAGCCACAAACTTTTAGGGTTTTTTCTTCAATAAAACTACTATTAAAAAACTAAACAATAAATCTAACTTAAAGATTTTTTGCTACTTACACTTAAACCAAAAATAAGTGTAAAATTTACATTTACAAATATAAGTAAAATAATTTCACAAAAACAAAAAAATTTTGATTACACTTTAACTATTTTAAATGTGCTGATTATAGCGAATTACGCATCGTGAGAGATGATTTGTTTTCTATTTGTTCTTTTCTTCCTTTAAGAACCATATCTGCCAGGATTTTTCCCATGGTTTCAAAATGAGTCGAAATTGTTGTGATTCCGCTTGCCACGATTTTTTTTAATGGTGTTTCGTTATAGGATATAATTCCAAAATTGAGTCCTAATTTCAGGTTTTGATCTCTTGCTTTTTCGATTACACGAACCAGGTCGCGATCATTTGGTATAATATATAAATCTCCTGAAGTAATTTCCCGATCTGTAAATTCAGTGATGATTTCATACTCAAAATCATATTCTCTACAAAAGGATTCAAAACCTGTTTTCATTCCGAGTGGTTCCCTGAATCCGGGAAAAATCAAAATTAGTTTTTCGTATTTATTCAATCTCGTTTTCCCTTTAAGCAAACCTTCAAAAATATCTTTTTCGTGATTTTGATAAATCGCGGGATACATTTTCAAACCCGGATTTGTCTGATCCAGTATGATTACTTCACCTACTGGTAGGGTTTTTACAGATTTTACTATATCGTTTAAGTTGGTTGGCATAATGATGTATTTTGTATAATTTCCGTTAGCGTCATTTATAAGCTTCTCAAAAACGGGAGCATTAAAATGATGAAAGAAAATATCGACCTGAACATTTTTTCCAATGTGCTGCAAAAACGAATTATAGATATCTTCCTTAAAACTATTTAACTCATCAAACAATAAGAAAATCTTTTGTTTTATAGTGATTTCAACGCTTTTAACATAATAACCTTTGCCTGGAATGGCATAAATAATACCTCTTTTTTTAAGTTCATCATACCCTAATAAAACCGTATCCCGGGATAATGAAAAAGCCAGACAAACTTTATTGACAGATGGAAGCCGATCGCCTTTTACTAATTTTTCTTCCTCAATTGCTTTTTCTATTGAAAGAATTATCTGCTTATATTTTGGAAGACCAATATTATTTTGAATAGAAATGATATTCATAAAAAAGAGATTTTTGCGCAATATACAAAAAACTGGTAGGTACTGGTATGTAAACCTGAAGAATGTTTCTATTTTTGGATTTCACTATTGGTAAAAATAATATGAAAATAAAACATATATCGCATTTTCAAGATACATCTATATCTAAATTATTTGGTTTGACACCTGAAAACGAAGAAATTCTTTCTTTTGAATTATCAAATAAAAACGGAATGAAAGTTCAGTTCATTAATTATGGTGCAACGGTAACTTCATTAAAAATTCCGGTTTTAAATGGTAATCTCGTTGATGTGGTTTTAGGTTTTGATTCATTAGAGTCTTATTTAGCTTCGTATAATTTACCAAGTTCCCCTTATTTAGGTACAACTGTGGGGCGTTATGCAGGAAGAATAAACAAAGGTATTTTTACATTAAATGATAAAACATTTCATTTAAATACTAATAATAACGGAAATACTTTACATGGTGGAAATGTTGGTTTTGGAAAAAAAGCGTGGAATGTTACCAATATTACTTCTAATGAAAATCCGTCGATAACATTCAGTCTTTCAAGTGAAAATCTAGACGAAAATTTCCCGGGAGAATTACACGTAGATTTAACCTATACGCTAACAGAGCAAAACGAATTAAAACTGGAGTATAAAGCAACAACTACAGAAGATACGGTTATAAATCTAACGCATCACAGTTATTTTAATCTTGATGGGCACGATTCCAGCGTTCTGGATCAGACTATGTATATTGACTCTGACAAGATTCTGGAAACGAACGAAGACCATATTCCAACCGGAAATTTTACAGCTCTTACCAATCATGATTTTGATTTTAGAACCGTAAAAAAATGTCCGTCATCAATAGACAACTCGTTTGTTCTTGAACCAACAAATGATGTCGTGGCAAGATTATACAGCTCTAAAAACAATTTGCAAATGAACGTTTATACAGATCAGCCAAGCGTACATATATATGTAGGTGGAAATTGTTTTGACATATTAAAAGGAAAAGAAAATACAAATTATCATTCGTCAAGCGGAATTTGTTTTGAAACTCAGAATTTTCCGGATGCACCAAATCATGAACATTTTCCAAATTCGGTTTTAAGGAAAGATTCAGCATACCATCAAAAAACAGTTTATAAATTCGAAAACATAAACTAATCAATTAAAGAGATAATACCATTTCAATTACAAAATAATGAATGACATTTTAATACAAGACACTACTGCTTTTTTTGAGAAATCTTTTGGATCAGCTCCTCAAAAAGTGGTGCTTTCTCCGGGAAGAATCAACATTATTGGAGAACATATTGATTATAATGACGGTTATGTTTTGCCAGCAGCGATTGATAAAGTAATTTGCTTTGCGTTCGAAAAAAGCAACACTACAAAATCTAAAATAATCGCTATCGATCTAAACGAAGAATTCGAAGCTGATTTTACAGAGGAAATTAAATTAAGTGATGTTGTCTGGACAAATTATATTAGAGGCGTTATCAAACAATTGCAAGATAACGGATTTGTATTTGAAGGTTTCAATTGTGTTTTTAGCAGTAACATTCCGGTAGGTTCAGGATTATCATCTTCGGCAGCTTTAGAATGCGGAATGATTTATGGGATAAAATCACTTTTTGATTTAAAAATCGAAAAAGTGGACATCTCATTATTAGGTCAGAAAGCAGAACACTGGGTTGGCATCAATTGTGGTATCATGGACCAGTTTTCGAGTGTTCATGGTCTTGAAAATAAAGTAATAAAACTGGATTGTAATACGCTGGATTTCGAATATCACAATGCTGATTTTAAAGATTATTCACTGGTTTTGTTTGACAGTAATGTAAAACATTCCCTTTTTACATCAGAATATAATACGAGAAGAATTGAGTGTGAGCAAGGATTAAAAATAATTACAACTAATTTTCCCGAGATAAAAAGTTTCAGGGATTGTACAGAAGAACAGCTTTTAAGCATTCAGGATAAAATGGATGCGACCGTTTTTAAAAGAGTACATTATGTTGTAAAAGAAATAAGCCGTGTCATAAAAGCATGTGAGGCTTTAGACAAAGGAAATATAGCGGTTTTAGGGCAATTGCTTTTTGAAACGCATTATGGTTTATCACAGGAATATGAAGTAAGTTGTGCCGAGTTGGATATGCTTGTAGATACCGCAAAAGACGATGATGCAATTATAGGTTCCAGGCTAATGGGAGGTGGTTTTGGTGGCTGTACGATCAATTTGATTAAAAAAGGTCAAGAAAATGAGGTAAAACGTAAGTTTTCAAATCTTTATTTAGATACATTTGGGATTGAATTAAAATTCTATGATGTAAAAATCTCAAACGGAACAACACTACTTTAATACCCAAGCAATTACATGAAAAATTTTGACATTAACGAAGATCCTCACAGACGTTTTAATCCCTTACTTAATGAATGGGTTTTAGTATCACCTCATCGTGCAAAACGCCCGTGGCAAGGACAAAATGAAACTATTGCAAAAGAAACATTACCAAAATATGACGCAACTTGTTATTTGTGTCCCGGAAATGTTCGTGCAAACGGAGTAAACAATCCTGACTATGAAAGCAGTTTTGTATTTGAAAATGATTTTGCTGCCATGAAGCAAGACGAAATTATTTTTGAAGAAGATATAAAACATACTTTTTTTAAAGCAAAACCAGAACAGGGAATCTCTAGAGTCGTTTGTTTTTCGCCAAGACACGATCTTACTTTACCGGAAATGGAAATTGACGGAATCGAAAACATTATTAAGACCTGGCAAAAAGAATACACTGATCTGGGAAATATAAAATATATTAATCACGTTCAGATTTTCGAAAATAAAGGCAGTGTTATGGGATGCAGTAATCCGCACCCACATGGACAAATTTGGGCGCAATCGTCATTGCCAACCCAAGTCGAAAAAACACAAAACAGCCTGAAATCTTATTTTGTTAAAAACAACAGAACGCTTCTTGAAGATTATCTTCAGGCTGAATTAAGAACCGGCGATCGTGTTGTTATCGAAAATGATCATTTTGTAGCCTTAGTTCCTTTCTGGGCAACGTGGCCTTACGAAACTATGATTATAAGCAAAAGAACATTGAATAAAATTACTGATTTTACTGCCGAAGAAACAACAGCTTTTGCTAAAATCTTAAAACAGTTAACAATTAAGTACGATAACTTATTTGGTACATCATTCCCTTATTCATCCGGAATTCACCAATCGCCAACTGATGGATTGGAACATCCTGAATGGCATTTTCATATGCATTTTTATCCGCCATTATTGCGTTCAGCAACTGTGAAAAAATTTATGGTTGGATACGAAATGCTAGGAGAATCACAACGTGATATTACACCTGAAAAAAGCGCAGAAATTTTAAGAGAGCAATCAGATGTCCATTATAAATTAAATATTAAATAAACCAAAAGATATGCCTTTGTAAAATAACTACTTAAAATTTAACACAATAATCCGTCAATAAATGTGAAAAACACATTTGTTTGTAGTGTGTTTTTAATTATTTATTTTACTTTTGACTTTAACGCTTTTTTTCATAAAAAAATAACAAAATAAAAACACATATCATATTTTTAAACCCAAATAAACAAACAATCACCTATACTAATATTTAAAATACTACTAACAATGAACCAGAACCTCGCTTTCGCAGATTATGCGGTTTTTATTATTTATTTCATCGTAGTTTCTGTCTACGGTTATACTGTTTACCGCAAGCGTAAACAGGACGAACAAGATGCTAAAGCCTATTTTTTAGCCGAAGGAAACTTAACATGGTGGGCTATTGGAGCATCTTTGATCGCCTCAAATATTTCGGCTGAACAATTCATCGGGATGAGCGGTGAGGGTTTCTTTTTAGGAATCGCTGTTGCTGCTTACGAATGGCTTGCTGCTGTTGCTTTGATTATTGTAGCGGTTTGGTTTATACCAGTATATCTTAAAAATAAGATTTATACGATGCCTCAATTTTTAAAAACACGTTATAATGAATCTACTGCATTAATCATGGCGGTTTTCTGGTTGTTTTTATATGTATTTGTAAATTTAACTTCTATCCTTTATTTAGGAGCAGTTGCTATCAATGGTTTAGCGGGCGGAGAATATCTGCACGTAATCATGATTGGCTTGGCTGTATTTGCTTTATTTATCTCTTTGGGAGGTATGAAAGTTGTCGCTTATACTGATGTTATTCAGGTTGCGGTTTTGATTATTGGAGGTTTGGTAACTTCATATATCGCCCTTACAACTGTTGGACAATATTTTGGAGTAGGAGAAAATGCAATCGCAGGTTTTAAAGTTTTAATGAGAGAAGCGCCTGAGCATTTCAAAATGATTATCCCAAAACCTACTGCTACATCATCTCAGCTTGAGATCGATAAATATTTAACTTTCCCGGGTTTGATGTCTTACCTTGCCGGTATCTGGATTATCAACTTAAACTACTGGGGTTGTAACCAATACATTACACAAAGAGCTTTGGGTGCTGATTTGCAAACTGCCCGTACAGGTATTTTATTTGCAGGTATGCTAAAATTATTAATGCCATTAATCGTAATGTTACCGGGTATTGCTGCTTTTGTTTTATACGAAAACGGACATTTACCTCAACTGGTTGGAGGAAAAGACGGAGCTTACTCAGCTGTATTAACGTTCTTGCCAACAGGGTTAAAAGGACTTTCTGTAGCGGCATTAACAGCTGCAATTGTAGCATCGCTAGCTGGAAAAGTAAACAGTATCTCCACTATTTATACATTAGATATTCATAAAAAATACATCCAGAAAGAAGCGGGTGAAAAACAACAGGTAAACATTGGTAGAATTGCCGTTTTTGCAGCAATGCTTTTAGCCGTGTTATTCACATGGAATGATATCTTAGGAATTGGCGGCGTTGGTGGATTTACCTATATTCAAAAATATACCGGATTTATTAGCCCTGGAGTTTTTGCCATGTTCTTCCTTGGTATGTTCTGGAAAAGAACAACTGGAACTGCAGCTATCGTGGGTGTAATTTTAGGATTTGTATTGTCAGTATTATTCAACGAATACGCACCGGCATTATTCGGAAACGAAACTTTATTATACACAGCTTACAATAACGGAAAAGGAGCTTTCGAAATTCCGTTTCATATTTGTATGGGATTATCATTCTTCTTTACGATGTTAGCGATGATTGGAATTAGTTTTGCAGGACCAAAAGTAAATCCTAAAGCGTTCGAAATAGACGCTGAAATGTTTAAAGTAAAACCACAAACTACAGTTTTAATCGTAATTACATTATTGATTATTGTAGCATTATATGTGAAATTCTGGTAGTATATTATTTTTTAAAGATTAAAGACTATCATTTTTTGGTAGTCTTTTTTTGTTTAGCCTTTAAAATCTGATTATTATACAAATAAATTAAATGATGTTTTTTCTTATTAATTTTATCTACATTTGCGCGTTGCTTATAAATTAAACAACATAAAAAAATAATTTTTGCCCTATTCTTTATTTCCAGCGTCGCATTTTCTCAAGCTATGAGTGTTGTACAAGAAACTTTGATTTTATAAAAGATCAGCCTGAAATTAATGTCGAGTTTGATTATAGTGATTTTACTATGATGAAAGAAAAAAAATCCGAAGCAGAATATGTTGAAGAACATAAAGTCTACCTGGAGAAGAAAGCAAAAGGAAATGGAAATATTTGGTACAAAAAATGGGTTTCAGCGAGAGAACAAATATGGACCAAAATTTCTCGAAATAGGAAACATTGTGTTGACCAAAGCACGTAAAGATTTAAATTTTCAGGAAGGATTAAACACACCTTATACCTTAATTGAAGAAGCTCCCGGAGATCAATGGGAAATAATTATAGTAACGAATCAAGAATTGGAGAAGGATACGCTAAAACAGCAAAATCACTTTCGCAAATGATTCTGAAAAAAGTTTACAAATAAGATTAAAACAAAAAACCCTAGTTTACACTAGGGTTTCTTTTTTTGTTGCTATATTTCTTAGGCAGACTAAACATATTTAAAACAGAATTACTAAATCGAATTATTCGAATATCTTTAATTACATTTAAAAAAAATAAAAAATTTTATGATCGAATTAATCCTTGAAATATTAACTTATATTGGAATACTTAAATCTTCTAATAATAAAAAGACTAAAAAATAGAAGTTCCCCCTTTATTCAAATATTTTTTCATTTTTTAAAAGACCTTTCTTATAATATTCAATTTTCATAGTATCTTCATTCTCTTTAAATTCATATTGTTCCCCTTCTCGTTTTCCTTTTACATAAAACCATTTAGATTTTAATTTTCCGTTTTTATAGTATAAATAACTAAATCCTTCTTTCTCTCCTTTACAATAATTATCAGAAAAGTTTATTTTACCATCTTCAAAATATAGCGTAAGGTTTCCATGAGGTTTGTCATTGATATAATTTCCTGTCGAATAAATGGAACCATTATTATAAAAACTTACATTTGGTCCATTAAGTTTTCCTTCTGAATAACTCGATACTTGCATTAAATTATTGTTTTTATCAAATTTTTTCCAAATCCCTTCCTTTTTTTTATTTTTATATTCTCCTACTTCACAATCTATTAAATTGCAATTTTTATTTTGTTTTGTTTTGACATTTGTATTACAGCTAATTATTATACTTGTAATTACTAAAAGTCCTATAAATTTAGTTCCCATTTGTCAATTGATTAATTCCATGATTGTATCCAACTTCTATGTTTTTTATAAACTGTTTTGAATTTTCTAAAGCTTGATGAAAAAAAGCTTTAGCATCTTTCGTAACATCCGTTCCTGTGACACCTGTGTAAATAGTCTTTCCTAATTGTGTTAGAAAACCGTTAGGTCCAGAACCTGCGAATATATTGCCAGAAGCAAATTTTGGCATTTCTCTTAACATTTCTAATGCACCAATTGCTGCTCCATTTTTCTTATATGTCTCCCCGATTTCTTTCATTCCTGGTAAATTTACTAGCTTGTTATCAAAACCTGTTTCTTTTGCACGTTCAACCATTGTATTATAAACTTCGGGTTGTTCTGCGATGTTGATGAAAGTGGTTTTTAATTTATTTATATACTCATCACCTTTTCCCGCCCAATCTTTTTTTGCCATTTCAGTACTTTGTTCATTTGTTTGAAATATTTTTTTTCCTTTTTCATCAAAAAAAACATTGAAATTATCATTAGTTTTTTTAGCTAACTCGAGGTTTCCTTGATTATTCAATTGCCAATGATCAAGAGGTGCCCTTCCATCAGGATCAACCAATCGTAACGGATTATTCATCACAAAATTATAAGGTGAATAACTAGGAAACTCTTCACTCAATGGATCAGGCGACATCCAGCGTCCTGTTGCATCACCTATTGGCTGAGCATCGGGATCATTCATATCGCGAATCAATCTGCCAACAATTTGCTGGTTCTCTACATGCCAGCGAATTGTTCCAATCGTTACAATGCTGTCAAGATCATGAACCTCGAGATATTTGCCCTTGCTTAATGTAGCAACGGGAGCTTTAGAGCCAAATTTTGTGAAAGGGTTTCCTGCCTGAACATTTTTTTCTCTTCTCTCTTTTTCTTCTTTCGAGAGTTTTTCCTGAGCATGTATTAAACTTATAGAAAACAGAAATAAAATTAAAAATAGTGTTTTTCTCATTATATCATTTCTTGTTTAAGTTTTTATTTTCGTATTTACTTTTTTCTTTTTTCAAAGACATTAACCAGTCGATATACATATTTTCAGGCATGTTGCGATAACCTGTTTTGTGTATATAAGCGTATTCTTTCTCTAGGTTTTTAAAAAGTTTGATTTGTTTCATTTTGTCTTTTTCTTTTTCGATACAGTTGTATTGTGTTTCTGCTTTTAGTATTAATGCCGTGGCAAAATTTGGATATTGTTTTAAAGCGGTTTCACAGCATTTTAAAATAAAACTGCCATCATTATCAGGAAATATTGCCTTATAATTATCTGCCAGATCAATTAAAATAAGTGCAATACTTTCGTTGTTATTCAAGGCCTTCATATAAACTCCATTGGCAATAGCATCAATATGCACAAATCCTGATGCCATAATCCAGGCATCTACGGGGAAAATTCCGCTGGTAAGTTCTGTATTATACCAGCCATCTTTTAAGCTCTGGTGTTTTATATAGACATGATTGGGTGCAAGTGCCAGATTTGCATCAACACCTAATTCTTCGGCAAGAATTTTATACAAATACGGCAATGAGCGACAATTACCTTTTCTGGTTTCCAATAGTTTAGACACAAAAAGATTTTCTCTGTACTCATGACCAAAAACATCATTAAAATCATAGCCAAATGGTATATATTGATAAATAGTATCATTAATATTTAAAGGAATAGTATCGCAAATTACCTGAAAAACCGCAGCCCACTTATTAACTTTATCTTTGTCTTTTTCAGGATAAGATAAAAAACGCTCTTTGGTAAGCGCCAAACTTAAATCATGTAAGTTTTTGAGCGATTTATTTATAAAAACAGTGTCTAAATTTCCATCCAGATAGGCATTCTCTACAGAGAAAACAGCTTTCCTGAAACTATAGTTTTTTTGATTTGTTATCATGTTATCAAGCAAGATGTAGCTATCTTCGAATAATTTTTGGTGCTTTTGTGCTATAGTACAGGTACCACAAATAAAGAACAGGATCAGGACTAATATTTTTTGTTTATAAATCATTACTTTATATTTATTACATCTCATGAAACACTACTTTGTTGGTTTTAATCTTTTGCTTTTTTTAGAATTATTCCTTTAAATTGCTTTTTTAAAGTTTCACTTTCTTGTTTGTTTTTGGTTTCCTGCAATGAATTAAGCCACTTTTCATATTCCTCGTCCGGCATTGACTGATAGCCTAAATCAATGTTTTTTTGATTCTGATTATCAATATCGGCCAACCATTTTGCTACATCCGGATAATATCTTATTTTTTGAAGCTCCTGATTGTTTTCTGGATTAATCCCCAGATTTTTTGCTGCATTCTCAAATCGAACAATGTAATAGTTAAACAAAAGGACATTAGTATTAATATTATTTGGGAATAATTCTAATGCTTTATTTATTACTTTCTCTACAAATTGATCGTATCCGTATTTATGAATATATCCTTCTGCCAAATCGTTATAAAAATTAGAAAGCAATTGTTTTTTAGAAAGGTTCTCCATATAAATATGATTTTGGATAGCTTCCGCCTTTATAAATCCCGAGTTTAAAATAAAAGAAGGCACTGTAAACATTCCGTTGGTAAGTTCCAGATTATACCATTTGCCTTTTTCATCCTGAAATTTAATATAAGAATGGTTTGGACTAAGTGCCAGATACGCTTCTGCTCGAATTTCTTCGGCAAGAATTAAGTAAAGAAGAGGCATAGAATGACATTGACCACTTCCTGTTTTAAGAAGTTTTGTTACAAACATTTTAGGCCAGGCATTGTTTCCCATATAATCATCAAAATCATATTTTATAGGAAAGTGTTTTTCCTTAAATCCATTTACCTCGAGTGTTTGTGTGAAAAATTCGAAAAGAATGAAATTTTTAGCAGTATTACTTCTTAAATCATAATTTGATTCTTTCATTTTTGCCCGCAAGAATTCACCAATTTGTTTGATCGTTTTGTCAAATTCTTCCTTATTGAGTTTTTCTTCGAAATAGGCATTCTCGATCTCGAAATTTACATCCTTTACAGAATAATCCTCAATGTTCAAATTTGTCATTTTATCATAAACAGCCCTATAGTATTCTGTTCCTTTTAAGTTTGATAAATCAGGCAAATTGTAATCAATATTTGGTTCCGTCTCATTTAGCTCTGTATAAATTTCACGCAACCTTTCTTTATGTTGATTTTCTTCTTGTTGACTTTTCTTTATTAAACGTTCATTTTGCTGATTTTGATTTTGCTTTCTTTGTTGTTCTACTTCTTTTAAAACATTTAAAGCAGGAGTTGTGGGTAAACCAATATTTTGATTTATGATAATGGGATTATGAGCAGATGGAAACTGGATTTGTGCAATTATATCTATTGAAACATTTAGAAATATTAATAATAATATAAATTTATTTCCACTCCACATATGCCATTACTTTTGACTAATATAAATACTATTCCTATATTAAGTAGTTAAAATCTTATAATATTTATTTTTAAATAAATATTATTCTTTCTTTTTTTTTAGTTTAAATACCAAAAAAAGAGTGCTCCATTTAATGGAACACTCTTTTTTGTTTAATTTTAAATCTATTAATAGATTTAATTATTCTATAAACTTATCCTTTCTTCGCTTCATCTTTTTGCATATTCAGCAAATACGCCATATTCTTGATCACGTGATCGTGTTTTTTAACAAAAGGATTTTCCTCATTCCAGACATATCCTGCCAGAACCGAGCAAATTTTTTCCTTTACATCGGGATTTTCCGGTTGGTGAAAAAATAAAGTCTGAAGGTTTCCGGTGTACCATTCTTTCACGTAAGTGGTAAAAACAGCGATTCCGCGTTTCATATATTCTGTAAATTCTACTTCCCAGTCTACAGCAATTCCTTGCGATTCTTTAAGATATAATTTTGCTGCCAGCATTCCTGATTCGGTAGCAAAAGCAACTCCTGATGAAAATACAGGATCTAAGAATTCAGAACTATTCCCCGTAAGGGCAAAACCGTCTCCGTACATTCTTTTCACTGCTCTTGAATAATTTTCGAGTTTTACGGGTTCAAATAAAAACTCTGTACCTTTAAATCTCTTTATATAATAATCAGATTTTTGAATCGCGTTTCGTAAAGCCTCGGCATTGTCTTTATTTTCAGATAATGAATTAATAAAATCTGTTGGTCCCACAACTCCTAAACTTGTGTTTCCGTTCGAGAAAGGAATTACCCATAACCAAACTTCGGTTTCCAGAATATCAAAAGAAATCTGAGTTCCTTCCTCACCTTCTTCTCTGTTAATATCTTTTACGTGTGTAAATATCGACGAATGCGGATCTAGTTTTGATGGGGTATCAAGATCTAAAAGACGTGGTAAAACACGACCATATCCACTGGAATCAATAATGAAATTAGCGTGTATTTCTTTTAGGTTACCGTTCTTGTCTTTTACGATTGTTTTAGATTTTTTCCCTTCAAAGGAAACTTCTAATACTTCTGATTCAAACTCAAGATCAATACCCTTTCTAATTATTTCCTGCGCCATAGTATTGTCAAAATCAGCACGTGGCACTTGCCAGGTCCAATCCCAGCCGTCACCAAATTTTTTACTGAAATCAAAAACACAAATTTCTTCTCCTCTGATAAAACGAGCACCCAGTTTCTTTTCAAAATTCATTGCGTCAAGACTTTCAAAAAGCTCAGCTTCAGCAAAATGATCCATTACTCGCGGTATTAAACTTTCGCCAACAACAAGCCTTGGAAATTTTGTTTTTTCAACAACTTTTATCTTAACATTGTTTTTATGAAGATAAGATGCTGATACACATCCCGAAGGTCCTGCACCAATCACTAAAACATCAACAAACTCCTTTATCATATTAAAAATATTATCAATTATTAGCCTACATTTGCCATCATCAAAATAACTACATTTATTTTGATAAATAAAATTAAATTAGCACAACCAAAAACAATTTAATGAATACAATTAATGAATATTTAAGTTTAGCAGAATTCGAATCTATTATCTTTAAAAATAATAAAGTTGCCATAAGCGATGCTGTTTTAAACCGAGTAAATGAAAGCTTTAATTTCTTGAAAGAATTCTCAGGAAACAAGGTTATATATGGCGTAAATACTGGCTTTGGGCCAATGGCTCAATATAGAATTAAAGAGTCTGACCAAATTCAGTTACAATACAATTTAATTAGAAGCCACTCTTCAGGAACCGGGAAACCATTAAGCCCAGTTTGTGCAAAAGCAGCAATTTTGGCACGATTAAATACTTTGTCATTAGGAAATTCCGGCGTACATCCGTCAGTAATTCATTTAATGGCAGAATTAATCAACAGAGATATTACACCTCTTATCTTTGAACATGGCGGTGTTGGTGCCAGCGGAGATTTAGTACAATTATCACACTTGGCTTTAGTTTTAATAGGCGAAGGCGAAGTTTTTTATAAAGGAGACAGAAGACCAACTCAGGAAGTTTTTGAAATTGAAGGTCTAAAACCTATTCAGGTAGAAATCAGAGAAGGTCTGGCTTTAATAAACGGGACATCTGTAATGACCGGAATTGGTGTTGTAAATGTGCATCACGCCAATAAATTATTAGACTGGTCATTAAAAGCTTCTTGCGCCATCAACGAATTGGTTCAGGCATATGACGATCATTTCTCTGAAGAATTAAACCAAACCAAACGTCATAAAGGACAACAGGAAGTGGCGGCAAGAATGAGACAAAATCTTTCTGACAGTACTTTGATCCGTAAAAGAGAAGACCATTTATATTCAGGCGAAAATACTGAGGAGATTTTCAAGGAAAAAGTTCAGGAATATTATTCATTGCGTTGCGTACCTCAAATTTTAGGTCCGGTTTTAGAAACCATCAATAATGTGGCTTCTATTCTGGAAGACGAATTTAACTCGGCAAACGACAACCCAATTATAGATGTAAAAAACAAGCACGTTTATCACGGAGGAAACTTTCATGGCGATTATATTTCGCTTGAAATGGATAAACTGAAAATTGTTATTACTAAATTAACCATGTTGGCAGAACGTCAGTTGAATTATTTATTGAATTCAAAAATCAACGAAATTCTTCCTCCGTTCGTCAACTTAGGAACATTAGGATTTAATTTCGGAATGCAGGGTGTTCAGTTTACTGCAACCTCAACAACTGCCGAAAGCCAAATGTTATCAAACCCAATGTATGTACATAGTATCCCGAACAACAACGACAATCAGGATATTGTAAGTATGGGAACAAATGCTGCAGTTATTACCTCAAAAGTTATCGAAAACTCATTTGAAGTTTTAGCGATCGAATTAATCACAATTGTTCAGGCAATTGATTATTTAGAGCAAAAAGATCAAATTTCATCTGTTACTAAAACATGGTATGATGATATTCGAAATATAATTCCTACATTTAAGGAAGATCAGGTTATGTATCCTTTTGTTCAAAAAGTAAAAGATTATCTGATCAACAGTTAAACTTTATTTACATTATTAATATTGAACCTTAAAATCATGAAAAAACCACTTATTTTTTTATTCGTATTATTTATTCAATTTGTTAATAGTCAAGAGCTGGCTTTGGTTAAAAAGAACGCTAAAATTGGATATATATCTAAAGATGGAAACTTTAAAATTGAGCCTCAATACAAATCAGCAAAAAGTTTCTCTGAAGGTTTGGCTGCAGTAGAAGACAATGGGAAATGGGGTTTTATTGATACAAAAGGAACTTGGATTATTCCGGCTGCTTTTAAGGATGCCAAAGACTTTAACAGCGGAATCGCAGTAGTACAAAAAGATAAGGATTGGGTTTATATTGATACTAAAGGAGAAATTCAAAAATCGCCTGCTACAGATAAAGTTTTTGATTTTAATAACGGAGTTGCTTTTTTTAGACAAGCAAACAAAGTGGGATTAATCAATTCAAAAATGACTGTTGTTCTCGAACCAAAATACGATCAGATTAAACCGTTTGAAAATGGTTTTGCCAGAGTTGAAAACAACAAAAAATGGGGAATTATAAATACTGCCGGTAAAGAAGTGGTAGAACCTGCTTATGACGAAATAGGGAATTATTTTAAAAACACAACATGGGCACGAAAAGATAAAACTTTTGGAATCGTAAGTTCCGGAAATTTTATTGTGGTAGATGGTGCCGAAAAAATCTGGGATTTTGATACTCAGGATTTAACATATGCTAAAAAGAACGGAAAAATTGGATTCATTGACTTAAGAGGAAACTGGACTATTTTACCTATTTATGATAAAGCAAAATCATTCTCTAAAAATCTTGCTCCGGTTTGTGTAGGTTCTAAATGGGGATTTATTAACCCAAAAGCTGAATTTGTTATTCCGCCAACGTATAGTGATGCAGAAGTTTTTAGTTCAAACGGACTGGCTCCTGTAAAAGAAAAAAATTGGGGATTTATCAATGAAGATGGTAAACTGGTAATCCCAACGCAATACAGCATAACTGCAAACGGATTCGTAATTGCTCTTTTTGTGCAACAAGACAAAGGATTTATTAATGGTGTTGCAAGAGTGAAAAATGAAGGAAAATGGGGATTTCTTAAACCGGACGGAACTGTATTAGGAAACCAATGGTTTGAAAATGCGGAACTTTTTTCGCAAACAAAAGAAAAAAATAGTCCAACTGAAATCGCTGCTGAAAAACCAAAATCAGAAACAAAACCTGCAGCAAAGGCAGAAACAAAACCAGCGACTAAACCTGTTGCAAAACCAGCAGCTAAAAAGAAGAAATAATATATTAGCCAATAAAAATAAATTCCACAGATATGAAATGTGTATTAGTAACAGGCGGTTCAAGAGGAATTGGAAGTGCTGTTTGTAAAAAATTAGCTATTGAATCCAGTTATCATATTCTGATTAATTATCACTCGAACAAAACTGCTGCCGAAGAAACACTTCAGGAAATACAAAAATTAGGTGCAACCGGAGAAATCTTAGGTTTTGATGTTTCTAATTATGATGAAGTTCAAAAAACATTAACACAATGGCAGGAATCAAATCCGGAAGCAATTGTAGAAGCCATTGTAAACAACGCCGGAATTACAAAAGATGGTCTTTTTATGTGGATGAGCCCTGAAGACTGGAACGGAGTTGTGAACACAAGCTTAAACGGTTTTTTTAATGTTACGCAATTTTTTATTCAAAAAATGTTGCGCAATAAATATGGCCGAATCGTAAATATGGTATCCGTTTCAGGCGTTAAAGGAACGGCCGGACAAACCAATTATTCGGCAGCAAAAGGTGCAATTGTTGCAGCTACAAAAGCGTTAGCGCAAGAAGTTGCCAAACGAAATATTACTGTAAATGCTGTAGCACCAGGTTTTATCAGAACAGATATGACCAGCCAGTTAGACGAGAAAGAATTATTAAAACTAATTCCGGTAAATCGTTTTGGTGAAGCCGAAGAAGTAGCAGATTTGGTAAGCTTTTTGATTTCAAAAAAATCAAGCTACATTACAGGAGAAATTATCAATATAAATGGAGGGATTTATTCTTAATAGTTCCTATGTTTGCGAGACTATTTTAAGTTTTTTAAAACGTCGAAAATTGCGAGATTAAATAAAATTACACTTTAAGGATAAAAAATACTTTGAAAGACGATGAATAAGAGAGTAGTAATTACTGGAATGGGAATTTATTCTTGTATCGGAACTTCTTTAGATGAAGTAAAAGAATCTTTATACAACGGAAAATCTGGTATTCAGTTTGATTCTGAAAGAAAAGAATTTGGTTTTCAGTCTGCCCTTACGGGAATGGTCCCAAAAGCAGATCTAAAAAACTTATTGACCCGCAGACAGCGTATGAGTATTGGTGAAGAAACCGAATATGCTTATATGGCTACGATCGAAGCTTTGAAAAATGCTAATATAGATGATACTTTTTTCGACAATCGCGAAGTAGGAATCATGTACGGCAATGATAGCGTCTCAAAAGCTATTATTGACGCCACAGATATTGTTCGCGAGAAAAAAGACACGGCATTAATAGGTTCCGGAGCCATTTTTAAATCGATGAATTCTACGGTAACGATGAATTTATCTACGATTTTTAAACTCCGCGGAATCAATCTTACCATTAGTGCAGCTTGTGCAAGTGGTTCACATTCTATAGGTTTGGCTTATTTTTTAATAAAAAGCGGTTTTCAGGATATTATTATTACCGGAGGAGCACAGGAAATCAACAAATTTGCCATGAGCAGTTTTGATGGTTTAGGTGTTTTTTCTGCCAGGGAAAATGAACCTGAAAAAGCTTCACGCCCATTTGATGCTGATCGCGACGGATTAATCCCTAGTGGCGGCGGAGCAACTTTAATTCTTGAAAGTTATGAATCTGCCATTGCAAGAGGAGCAAATATTATTGCCGAAGTTGTAGGTTACGGGTTCTCATCAAACGGAGGGCATATCTCAACTCCAAATGTTGAAGGTCCGTCTATAGCCATGCAACGAGCACTTGATGACGCACAACTAAAAGCAACCGATATTGAGTATATAAATGCACATGCTACCTCAACTCCGGTTGGAGACGGAAACGAAGCAAAAGCAATCTTTGAAGTCTTTGGTGAGAAAAATCCGTACGTAAGTTCAACAAAATCAATGACCGGACACGAATGTTGGATGGCCGGAGCAAGCGAAGTAATCTACTCTATCTTAATGATGCAGAACGATTTCATAGCTCCAAACATTAATTTGGAGAATCCTGATGAAGATGCAGCCAAATTAAATTTGGTCAAAACTACTTTAAACAAAAAATTTGACATATTTTTGTCCAATTCCTTCGGGTTCGGAGGAACCAACTCTGCGTTGGTGGTTAAAAAGTTTAAATTGAACGATGAATAAAGAAGAGATTATAGCAAGAATTAATGGTTTTTTAGTTGATGAGTTTGAAGTAGATAATGATGATATTGAACCAGATGCTAATTTAAAAGACACACTTGGGTTAGATAGTTTGGACTATGTTGATTTAGTAGTTTCAATTGAGGCTAACTTTGGCGTAAAACTGGTTGAAGTAGATTTTGTTGGAATTGCTTCTTTCCAAAGCTTTTATGATCTTATCGAAAACAAATTAAAAGCCAAAACTGCTTAATGAGCAAATGGGATGGCAAATCAAAAGGAACTGTTTTAGGGTATAGAATATTCGTTTTTTTAATAAAAAAAGCGGGTGTAAAAGCTGCCTATGTTTTACTTTATTTTGTTGCTTCATACTATTTTTTATTTCTAAAGAAAAGTAATAAAGCAATTTCTTATTATTTTAAAGAAAGACTAAACTACTCCTGGCTCAAATCTAAAACAATGGTTTTCAGAAGTTATTACACTTTTGGACAAACCATTATTGATAAAATTTCCATTTCGGCAGGAATGCGAAACAAATTTACCTATGAATTTGACGGAATTGAAATCCTGAAAAACCTTCTGGCAGAAAAAAAAGGCGGCGTTTTAATCAGTGCTCATATTGGAAATTTTGAAATCGCCGAACATTTTTTGGGTGATATCGATATTGATTTTCAAATTAATCTGGTTACTACAGATCTCGAACATTCTGCTATTAAGAATTATCTCGAAAGCGTTACCCAAAAACCTACCGTTAAGTTCATCATTATCAGAGAAGATTTGTCTCATATTTTTGAGATTAATGCCGCTTTGTCTAAAAATGAACTGGTTTGCTTTACCGGCGATCGCTATTTTGAAGGAACCAAATCACTTTCTGAAAAAATTATTGGACAGGAAGCACACTTTCCTGCTGGCCCGTTTTTAATCGCTTCAAGATTAAAAGTTCCTGTGGTTTTTGTATATGTAATGAAAGAGCCAAACCTGCATTATCACCTTTATGCACGAGAAGCGATAGTCAAACACCGTGACGAAAAAGGACTCTTAAAAGCATATATCGAAAGCGTAGAATCTATGCTGGCAAAATATCCTCTACAATGGTTTAACTACTTTGATTTTTGGAATCAAGTGAAATAAAATCTCGTCTATAAAATCTGCGTGAAAAAATATATAACACATAGAAACATAGATTTTATATTGCGTTTTGAGGTAGTTTTAAAAAATCAAGATTTTATCACATAGCCTTACGACAAGCTATGCGGTAATATTTTAAAATGAAATGTCTTTGAAAAGCTCCAGAGGAGCATAATATTTATAGATAATATATACGTTGTTCATGCTAAAGCTCCAGCGGAGCGATATCTATTGATGCTCTAAATATTCACCCCGATGAGGCTAATTGAAATATGAATATTAAAATTTCTGTTTCAAAAAAACCACAGATTAAAAGATTAAAATGATTTTGTTTCACGCAGATCACACAGATTAGAGCAAATTTAATTTTAGATTCTCATTAAATTAATCTGTGCTTATCAGCTAAAATCTTTTTAAATCTGCGTGAAAAAATAATTCGTGAATTCGTAGCAAAAAAGTAAAATCATTTAATTAAAAGTCGTTCTTTTATACTTTACAATTCTTAAAGTACGGTATGCAGGAATTTGACACGATTATAATTGGTTCCGGAGTTGGAGGATTATCAACTGCGATATGTCTTGCAAGAGCCGGACAAAAAGTTTTGGTACTCGAACAACATTATGTTCCCGGAGGCTGGAGTCATAGTTTTACTTTGCAAGGACAGCGTTTTAGTCCCGGCGTTCATTATGTTGGACAACTTGAAGAAGGACAATCTACAAACGAATTGTATCGCGGTTTAGGAATTGCCAATGATATGGTCTTTTTCCGAATGAACAAAAATGCCTATGAACATTGTTTGATTGGAGATGAAACTTTTGATCTTCCGGCTGGTGTCGAAAATCTCAAGCAAAAACTTTCCTCCCATTTTCCGCACGAAGAAAAAAACATTCACGAATATCTTTCACTCATCGAAAAAGTGAGTTACGAACTGCAATTGATTCCGAAACTAAAAGGATTCTGGCAGAATATCACCGTACCCTTTCGCACCAAACATTTCGGGAAATTTGCCCTTTTCCCTTTAAAAAAAGTAATTGGCTGGCATGTAAAAGATCCAAAACTAAAAGCGGTATTAAATATTCAGTGTGGCGATCACGGACTTCCACCAAGTCGGGCTTGTTTTCCTGTTCATTGTTCTGTAATGAGCCACTATTTTGATGGCGGTTTTTACCCAATGGGCGGCGGCGGCGGAATCGTAAAAGCCATGACAAATGGTGTAAAAAGACATAACGGAGAAATTCGCGTAAAACAAAACGTTCGTAAAATCATTATCGAAAACAAAAAAGCAATAGGCATTCAGCTTGAAAATGGAGAGGAAATTCGAGCAAAAAATATTGTTTCGAATGCTGATCCTTCTATAACTTATCTAAATTTAATAGATAAAGAACACCTCAGCAAATCGCTTCTTAAAAAACTCGACAAGACAAAATATTCTGTTACTTCCTTAATTCTATTTTTGACACTCGATATTGATGTTACCTTATATAATATCGATTCCGGAAATTTCTGGATGATGAAAGATGAAAACGACGATGCTAATTTCGAAGATTTAATGAGCAGTAACATCGATTCAGGAGATTTATTTCCTTCTGTTTTTATCAGTTGCACAACGCTCAAAGATCCCGCAAGTTTTAACGGACGTTATCATAATTTTGAAATTGTAACCTATGTGAATTATGATCATCTTAAAGATTTTAATGGTTTAGAAGATTATCACAACGAAGAGTATAAAATATTCAAAGAAAAAATCATCGATAAACTGATGAACAATATGGAGAAAATAATCCCGAATGCGAAAAAATATATTATTCAGGCAGAATTAGGAACTCCAAAAACCAATGAATTCTATATTAATTCGACAAAAGGAAATGTTTACGGAACCGAAAAAACATTGAATCAGGTTGGACCTTTCTCGTATAAAAACAAAACCGAAATCGAAAATCTGTTTCTTTGTGGCGCTTGTACTTTATCTCATGGCGTTGCAGGAGCGACATATTCTGGTGTTGCAGCTGCGGCAGCAATTTTGGGTTGCACATCTGATGATTTATTAATTGAAGATGAAAACCAAAAAATCAGAATTTATGATGCCGAAGATTCCGCTACATGGCCAGATTGGGTACACACGAAACGAACAGATAAAATAAGGAAATTCGTTTAAAAAAAATACTTATTTTTGCGCAACCACCAAAGCCATCCACCCAAATGAAAAATGTTCTTGTTATTTATTATTCACAATCCGGACAATTAGAAGAGATTGCACGCAATATTGCAAAGCCTTTTTTGAATTCAGAAGAAATAAATGTAACGTTTCACGAAATACAATTAGAAAAACCTTTTCCTTTTCCTTGGGATAAAGATTCTTTCTTTGATGCCTTTCCTGAATCTTTTCTTCAAATTCCAAGAGAATTAAAACCTGTTCCTGGAGAAATTTTAAATACAAAATTCGATTTGGTTTTATTTCATTATCAGGTTTGGTATTTATCGCCATCAATTCCAATCAATTCATTTTTGAAAAGTGATGATGCTAAAAAAATATTAAATAATACGCCTGTTGTTACCATAAGTGGTTCCCGTAATATGTGGATTATGGCACAGGAAAAAATCAAAACGTTACTAAAACAAGCCAATGCAAAATTAGTAGGTAATGTAGCTCTGGTAGACAGAGTTGGAAATTTAATTAGTGTAATCACGATTGTAGAATGGATGTTCTCCGGAGTCAAGAAAAAATATCTGGGAATTTTTCCTTTACCGGGAGTTTCTGCTAAAGACATTCAGGAATCAGATAAATTTGGAGAAGTCATTGTTTCTGCGCTAAAGCAGGATAATTTTGAAGATTTACAGCCAAAATTACTTACAATTGGCGCTGTAAAAATTAGTCCATATTTAGTAACTGTAGATAAAACCGCAAATAAAATTTTCAATAAATGGTCAAATTTGATTTATAAACATCAAAAAAACAGAAAACAGCTTCTTAAAGTATTTAATGTTTATTTATTCCTCGCAATATGGTTAATCTCACCAATAGTATATATATTGCACCTTATTACCTACCCATTTAAGTTAAAAACCATAAAAAAAGAAACTCAATATTATCAAGGAGTTTAAGAAGACGAAATTAGATTATGTTTGAAGTATATATTACCAAGGCCGCAAAGTATTTGCCAAATGAAGCTGTCTCTAATGAAGAGATGGAAGATTATTTAGGACTCATTAATGATGCCGCTTCTAAAGCAAGACGCATTATTTTGCGCAATAATAAAATTACAAGTCGTTATTACGCCATAGATAAAACAGGAAAAAGTACCCATAATAATGCTGAGTTAACACGAAATGCAGTTGTGCAATTGTTCGATGAAAATTTTACGGCACAAGATCTTGAAGTACTTTCATGCGGAACCTCAACACCTGATGTTTTCCTGCCTTCGCACGCTGCGATGGTTCATGGTTTATTAAAAAATAAATCGGTAGAATTAAATTCATCAACCGGGGTTTGCTGCGCCGGAATGAACTCATTAAAATTTGGCTTCCTTTCAATACGATCAGGAAATTCTAAAAATGCCATTTGTACTGGGTCAGAAAAAGTTTCGAGCTGGCTAAATGCTCAAATGTACAATCATGAAGCAGCAAATCTAAAAAGCCTTGAAGAGCAGCCAATTATTGCCTTCAAAAAAGATTTTTTACGTTGGATGTTATCTGACGGAGCCGGAGCTTTTTTATTAGAAAATAAACCAAAAGGACCAATTTCTCTAAAAATCGAATGGATGGAAGCTTTTTCGTATGCATACGAATTAGAAACCTGCATGTATGCCGGAGGTGATAAATTAGAAAATGGCGAAATTAAATCCTGGAGCGATTATCCGCCGGAACAATGGCTAAACGAATCTGTTTTTGCTATTAAACAAGACGTAAAATTATTGGATGAATTTATACTTTCTAAAGGAGCTGAAAGTATGAGTGATGCCATGTCTAAAAATAATATTAGTTCAGATCAGGTCGATTATTTTATTCCACACGTTTCTTCTAACTTTTTTGTCGAAGGATTAAAAAAAGGATTAGCCGAAAAAGGAATTGGAATGACGGACGAAAAATGGTTCATGAACCTTTCAAGAGTAGGAAATGTAGGTTCTGCCTCTATTTATCTGGCCTTGGAAGAATTGATGAATTCAGGAAATTTAAAAAAAGGACATCGTATTCTTTTATCCGTTCCTGAAAGCGGAAGATTCTCGTTTGCATATGCTTATTTAACCGTTTGCTAATGGAGACGACATTACTTTTAGAAAAAGAAGCTGTCGAAAATTTACTGCCGCAAAAGTTTCCTTTTGTGATGGTCGATAAAATGTATTCGTATACTGAAACCTCATTAGTTTCAGGATTTAAAATTAAAAACGATAATATATTTTTTGACAATGATACTTTTCTGGAAGCAGGTCTAATCGAACATATGGCGCAATCTGTGGCTTTGCACACAGGGTATCAGTTTTTTCTGAAAAATGAAACAGCTCCAACAGGATATATTGGTTCTATTAAGGAAATTGAGATTAAAAAACTGCCAAAAATCGATGATACAATTCAATCTACGATAACTATTTTGCAAGAATTTGCAGGAATTACTTTGGTAGATATTGTAACGTATTTAAATAATGAAGAAATTGCTAACGGACAAATGAAAACTGTTTTAGCGAAATGACAGCAACAATGAAAACCGGAGTTGATATACAAAATTATTTACCGCACCGAGCGCCAATGCTCATGGTGGATTTAATTCTGGACATAGATGCTAATTTTGTAGAGACCACCTTCCTGATCAAAAAAGATAATATTTTTATCGATAATAATATTTTTATCGAAGCTGGCTTAATCGAAAATACAGCACAAACCTGTTCGTCTATTGTAGGCAAAAAGTATTTTTTTGACGAAGACGGTACAGAAAATGAAAACGTAAATGTTCTTGGTTTTATCAGTGCGATAAAAAACCTTAAAATACATTTACTGCCAAAAGTTGGTGATACGATTATTACTAAAGCAACTTTGGTTTCAAAATTCTCAGGCGAAGATTATACTTTGTGTACCATGCAGTGCGAAAGTTTATGGGGACATAAATTACTTTTAGAATGCGAAATTAATTTGTTCATTCAAAAGACAATTTCGATTCCACAATAATTCCAATTGAAAATAAAAAATGTCATGGAAAAAGAAAAAGTACCACAAGACAAAAGCAACTTAACAAAAAACAATGTTAAAGAACTTTTGTATGCTACAGATGAAAACGGAGATTATACTACAACCTTAAGTACTGGCTGGGAACCTAAAACAATAGCACTTTCAAATTCTATTGAAGAAATAAACGAACGAATTGCCGAAGCTAAACAACTAGTAGAAACTGGTGAAGTAAGCCCAATTTGTTATTATATGGAAGTCAACAAAATGGATCTTACTATTTTATCTAGTTATGTTGGCATGTGGAAATGGCGTGTAAAAAGACATTTTAAACCTGCCGTTTTCGCCCAATTAAGTGATTCGATCCTAAAAAAATATGCCGATGCTTTTGAGATTTCAATAGCTGAATTAAAAAATATTAAAACAGACTAATGCAAATTAATTTTACACATCATCAATCTGCCCATTGTGAGAATGGAGTAGCTTCGAATTTGTTAAAAAACAACGGACTGAACATCAGCGAACCGATGGTTTTTGGTATTGGCTCTGGACTTTTTTTCGTGTATTTGCCTTTCATAAAAGTAAATCACGCGCCTGCAATTAGCTACAGAACTTTGCCTGGACAAATTTTTAATAAACTGGCTAATCGTTTAAATCTAAAAATAAAAAGACAAAAGTTTTCTTCTCCGGCAAATGCAAATAAAGCTTTAGACGAAAATTTAAAAAATAATATTCCAACAGGTTTACAAGTTGGAGTTTATCACTTGAGTTATTTTCCGGATGAATATCGCTTTCATTTTAACGCCCACAATTTAGTCGTTTACGGAAAAACCGAAACTGATTATTTAGTTAGCGATCCTGTGATGGAAACCGTGACAACTTTGACACACGACGAATTAGACAAAGTGCGTTTTGCCAAAGGTGCTTTTGCTCCAAGAGGACAAATGTATTACCCAATTCAGATTCCAGCAGCTGTTGATTTAAAAAGTGCCATTATAAAAGGAATTAAAAATACATGTCGCGATATGTTGGCGCCAATGCCAATTATTGGTGTCCGCGGAATTAAATTCGTATCGAAACAAATTAGGAAATGGCCTATAAAACACGGCACCAAAAAAGCCAATCACTATTTGGCGCAAATGGTTCGTATGCAGGAAGAAATAGGAACCGGCGGCGGAGGATTTCGATTTATATATGCGGCTTTTTTACAAGAAGCTTCGGTTATTTTAGGTAATGAAGAACTAAAAGTACTTTCTAAAGAAATGACCTTAATTGGAGATTCATGGCGCGATTTTGCCGTTGAAGCTTCCCGAATTTACAAAAACCGAAGTGCCAAAGAAGATGCTTACAACGCCATTGCCGATGAACTTTTGGACATTGCCAATCGAGAAGAAATCTTTTTCAAAAAATTAAAAAAAGCCATTAGCTAATATATTGAAACCCATCATAAAAATAGAATCCTTATCGAAAAAGTACAAAGATGCTGACCAGTATTCTTTGAATGATGTTTCGCTGGAAATAAATGAAGGTCAGATTTTTGGATTATTAGGCCCGAATGGTGCCGGAAAAACCACTTTAATCTCCATGCTTTGCGGATTGATAAAACCAACTTCAGGACATTTTACAATTGATGATTTAAACTATACGCATCATTCATCAAAAATCAAAAAAATTATAGGAGTTGTTCCCCAGGAATATGCTTTATATCCAACGCTTACAGCCAGAGAAAATCTGCATTATTTTGGGAGTATGTACGGTTTAAAAGGCGCTTACTTAAAAGATAAAGTAATCGAAACTTTAGATCTTTTGGGATTATTGAAATTCGCAGATAAACGTATCGAAACTTTTTCGGGCGGAATGAAACGAAGAGTCAATTTGATTGCCGGAATTTTACACAATCCAAAAGTGTTGTTTCTAGATGAACCAACAGTTGGAGTCGATGTACAATCTAAAAATGCGATTATCGATTATTTAAAAGTTTTAAATAAAAACGGAACTACTATTATATACACTTCCCATCATTTGGCTGAAGCCGAAGATTTCTGTACCAACATTGCCATTCTCGACCGAGGCAGAATTTTTGTACAAGGAACACCATCAAATTTAATTGCTTCGACAGAAAAAGCACAAAACCTTGAAGAAGTTTTTATTTCATTAACCGGTAAAGATTTTAGAGATGGTCAATAAAATTTGGATGTCGGTTGTAAAAGAATTCCTCCTGCTCAAACGAGATTTAGGCGGATTAATTATTTTATTTATCATGCCGTTGGTTTTAGTAATTACGGTAACTTTAATACAAGACAGTACTTTTAAAACGATTAGCGACAATAAAATTCCGATTTTATTAGTCGATAATGATCAGGGTTCTGTATCTAAAACGGTTTTTGACAATCTCGAAAAAAGCAATTTGTTTAGCGTTGTTACTCAAATTGATAATAAACCTATCACCGAAGAAGTGGCGAAAGAAGCCGTTTACAAAGGAAAATTTCAGTTGGCGATTATAATTCCGAAAAATCTAAGCATTGATTTGCAAACCAAAATCGATCAGAATGTTGAGAACATCATCAGCAAAATGGGCTTAGTAGAAACAGATACTACAGCACAAACTGAAAAGCCTAAAGTAATTAAAGAAAAAGAAGTGAAATTGTATTTTGATCCGGCGGTTCAAATGAGTTTCAAAAATGCCGTAATGAGTTCGATTGATAAAATGATTTCTCAAATCGAAACTAAATCAATTTACACCACTTTTCAAAATCAATTAGGAGAAGGAACAGCTGAATTTGAGCAAAAAAGTTTCATTACTTTCAAAGAAATAATTCCTAAAATCAACAACAAAGAAGTTCGTCCAAACTCGGTACAACACAACGTTCCGGCGTGGACACTTTTTGCGATATTTTTTATCGTGATTCCTTTGTCTATTAATATTGTAAAAGAAAAATCGCAAGGAACATTCGTTCGATTATTGACCAATCCGGTTTCTAATCTTGTGGTAATTATAGGTAAAACCATTACCTATTCGGTCATTTGCATGATTCAGTTTTATATGATGGTTGCTGTTGCGGTATTTTTATTTCCGCATATTGGCTTACCGTCTTTAAATATCGAAGGACATTTATTTTTAATGAGTGTCGTTGCTTTATTCTCTGGTTTTGCCGCCATAGGTTTCGGAATTTTATTAGGAACCGTAGCAAGTACACAAGAACAATCTGCACCGTTTGGCGCAACAAGTGTACTAATTCTTGCCGCTGTTGGCGGTGTTTGGGTTCCTGTTTTTGCAATGCCAACCATTATGCAATATATCGCAAAATCGTCACCAATGAATTGGGGATTGGAAGCTTTCTACGATGTATTATTACGTAACGTTTCTTTCCTGGAAATCATCCCAAAAATAAGTTTGTTATTTTTGTTCTTTATTATCACAACATCCATTGCCTTATTTTATGACAAAAAGAAAAGAACAGTATAACGAAGCCACTGCCCTAACCGTTTCTCACGAAATCAGAATTCGTTTTAACGAAACTGATCCGCTTGGAATTGTTTGGCACGGCAATTACATTACCTATTTTGAAGACGGACGTGAAGCCTTTGGACGCCAACACGGACTTACCTATTTAGATATTGGTAATACGGGTTATACAACTCCAATTGTAAAATCGAAATGCGAACACAAATTGTCTTTGCGTTACGGCGATGTGGTGACAATCGAAACAACGGTCGTAGACACACCGGCAGCAAAAATGATTTACCGTTTTAAAATTATAGATGCCAAAGGCGAAGTTGCCTGCACTGGCGAAACCGTTCAGGTATTTTTAGACAGCGACGGAAATCTAATGTTGACAAATCCTCCTTTCTATGAAGAATGGAAACGAAAAGTGGGATTGATAAAATAAAAATTCAAACACGAATTACACCCATTTTCACGAATTAAAAATTAATAAATCCGTGTAAATCTGTTTAATCCGTGAAATCTGTGGGCTATTTAGAAGCCAAGAAATAAAGATAAAATGATCAGAGAAGTATATATTAATGAAACGAATTGTATCACGCCTTTAGGATTTGATGTTCAATCGAATATTGAAGCGATTCTTCGTGGCGATTCTGGAATTCAATTGCATGAAGATGCTTCTTTAATGCCAATACCATTTTATGCTTCTATCATTAATGATGAAAAAATAAACACTGCTTTTGAAAAAATAAGTACTGAAACAAAATATTCTCGTTTAGAGAAAATGATGATTCTGGCTTTAGAGCCAATTATCAAAAGTTCGAAAGTAGAATTAAATTCAAAAACTGCTTTTATACTTTCTACCACAAAAGGAAATGTTACGGCTTTAAAAAATGACTCTGAAGAGAGTTTTAATAATGCGCATTTAGATGTTTTAGCTCAAAATGTTGCCGATTTCTTTCAATTCAAAACACAACCTATCGTAGTTTCGAATGCTTGTGTTTCTGGAATTTTAGCAGTTTCGGTCGCAAAGAGAATGATTCAGTCTGAGTTGTATGATAATGTTTTTGTTATTGCAGGAGATGAAGTTTCAGAATTTGTTTTGTCTGGATTTAATTCTTTTCAGGCAATGAGCGATTCACCTTGTAAACCGTATTCTAAAAACAGAACCGGTGTAAGTTTAGGCGAAGCAACCGCTGCTGTTTTAATTTCGGCGGAAGCCAAAAACGCTAAAATAAAAGTTATTGGAGACAGTTCTATAAACGATGCCAATCATATTTCGGGTCCGTCAAGAACAGGCGAAGGTTTGTTTAGAAGTATACAAAATGCGTTGAAAGAAGCCCAAATAGAAGTTGACAAAATCGATTATATTTCAGCACACGGAACCGCAACTCCGTTTAACGACGAGATGGAAGCCATTGCACTAAACCGTTTAAGTTTACAAAATGTTCCCATCAATAGTTTAAAAGGATTTTACGGTCATACCTTAGGCGCTTCGGGATTATTGGAAACGGTAATTGGGATTGAATCAGTAAACCAAAACATACTTTTTGAATCGAAAGGTTTTGATGAAATTGGTGTTAGTGAAGCTATTAGTATTATTGAGAAAAATAAAGAAGCGAGAATTGATTATTTTTTAAAGACGGCTTCTGGATTTGGAGGTTGTAATACGGCTGTGGTTTTTGAAAAGATGAAATGAGACGTTTAAAAAACATAGATATCGAGAAAAGTATAGCCAAGAGCAAACTGGTCTATTCTGAAAGCTGGTTTGATATATTTGACACCATAGTTCTTTTTGTGTTTTTTAGCTTTGGATTTATTTGTCCTTTTTTACTTTATTACGATCCATATCGAGATCATTCAAAAACGGGAACCGAATATTATCTTCTGTTTTTGGAGAGTCTCTTTTTTGCTTATACAATTTATCGAAAGGCGACTGAAAAACATCTTACGAAAATTGTAAGCAAATATAACGCTGAAAAAAATAGAACAATTATTACTGAATATTGTAAGAAATTAGGGTTTGAGAGAGCTGCAAATTCAAAAGAAATAATAATTTATAACAAATCAGACAATTACGGAATTAGTAGTTTATACAAGTCAAGCAGAATATTTATTCTAGACAAAAATAACATTTATATAACAATGATTAAAAAAGGTTATAAAACAAATTTTCCTGTTCTTTTTTCACAGTTACTTTTAAAAGCGGACATTAAAAAATTATGTTCTTAAAAACAAAATGACTCAAAACAAAACCTACATACAATCCTACATCACCGTTCAAAACAACGAAATTGTTTTGAATGGAACTTCTATATTCAAAATTGAACCAACGGATTTTGGGGATTTCTCGAAACAAGCGTATCGCAATTTTGATATTCAATACCCGAAGTTTTTCAAAATGGATGCTTTGAGCAAACTGGCTTTTTTAGGATCTGAATTACTTTTGAGTCCGATAACTTCAACTGAACAAGAAAACAATATTGCTTTGGTTTTGGCCAATAAATCGTCGAGTTTAGATACTGATGTTAAGTATCAGGAATCGATTTCAGACAAAGAAAACTATTTTCCGAGTCCGGCGGTTTTTGTTTACACGTTACCAAATATTTGTTTGGGCGAAATAAGTATTCGCCATCAGCTGAAAAGTGAAAATTCTTTCTTTATATTTGATGCTTTCAACACTGAATTTCTGTCTAACTATTCAGATATTCTGTTAAACACAAATAAAACTGATGCAGTCCTTTGTGGTTGGGTAGAATTTTTTAATGACAGTTATAAAGCTTTTCTTTGCATTAT
Organism: [Flexibacter] sp. ATCC 35103; assembly: GCF_001975985.1. Taxonomy (GTDB): domain Bacteria; phylum Bacteroidota; class Bacteroidia; order Flavobacteriales; family Flavobacteriaceae; genus Flavobacterium. The sequence goes on from NZ_MTQF01000003.1 coordinate 218,736, forward strand.
TAGTAAAGAAGAAAACGAAGAATATAAAAACGAAAATATCAATACATTATATAATAAATAATCATGGAAGCATTAAAAGAAGAATTAAAAAACAAAATCATTACTACTTTAAATCTTGAAGATATCGCAATCGAAGACATTGCTGATAACGATCCTTTGTTTGGAGATGGTTTAGGTTTAGACTCAATTGATGCACTTGAATTGATCGTGATTTTAGATAAAGATTACGGAATTAAATTAGTAGATCCGAAAGAAGGAAAAACCATTTTCCAATCGATCGAAACTATGGCGGCTTATATTAGCGCTAACAGAACGAAGTAAGACTTCTTAGACTGGTTTAGATTTTTAGACTTCTTAGACTAAAAACTGTCTAAATCCAGAAATCAAAAATCTAAGCCAGTCAAAAATCTAAGAAGTCTAAGCAAGTCTAAAAATCTAAGAAGTCTAAAATGAAAGGTGTTGCAATAACAGGAATGGGAATTATCTCTTCGATTGGAAATTCAGTCGAGGAAAATTATATTTCGTTGATCGAAAATAAAATTGGTATTTCTCGTATCACAAATATTTCTACAGTTCATGCAGATGTTATTAAAGTAGGTGAAATCAAAAAAACCAACGAAGAATTGGTTGATGAATTGAATCTTACTGAAAATAATAACTTTTCAAGAACGGCAATGATCGCGACTTTGGCGGCAAAACAAGCTGTCGAAAATGCAGGAATTACATCGATAAACGAATTTAGAACCGGGCTTATTTCGGCTACAAGTGTAGGCGGAATGGACATGACTGAAAGACATTATTACGATTATTTTAAACATCCTGAATTGGTAAAATATATTGCCTGCCATGACGGTGGCGATGTTGCTGAGAAAATTGCCGAAGAACTGGGTTTAAAAGGAATGGTTACCACAATTAGTACGGCTTGTTCGTCTGCAGCAAACTCGATTATGTTGGGCGCCAGACTAATTAAAACCGGAAAATTAGATCGCGTTATTGTTGGCGGAGCTGATGGCTTGGCAAAATTTACGATTAACGGTTTTAAGACTTTGATGATTTTATCAGACGATTTCAACAAACCTTTTGACAACGAACGCAAAGGATTAAACCTTGGCGAAGCAGCTGCATATTTGGTTTTAGAATCAGATGAAATTGTCGAGAAGCAAAATAAAAAAGTGCTGGCAAGAGTTTCCGGTTACGGAAATGCAAACGACGCTTTTCATCAAACTGCTTCTTCAGAAAATGGTGATGGCGCTTATTTAGCGATGAAAAAAGCTTTTGAAGTTTCGGGTTTAAAACCTTCTCAAATCGACTATATCAACGTACACGGAACGGCAACTCCAAACAACGATTTATCTGAAGGAAGAGCATTGTTGAGAATTTATCAGGACGAAAAAGTACCTGATTTTAGTTCGACTAAACCTTTTACCGGACATACTTTAGCAGCAGCAGCAGCAATCGAAGCGGTTTACAGTGTTTTGGCGATTCAGAATAATGTGGTTTACCCAAATTTGAATTTCGAAAATCCAATGAAAGAATTTGATTTGCAACCTCAAACTACTGCAAAGAATAAAAATATCGAACACGTTTTATCCAACTCTTTTGGTTTTGGAGGAAATTGTTCTACCCTTATATTTTCAAAAAGCTAAAATGAAGAAAACATATATAAATGGAGTAGGTTGTATTTCGACTCAAAAAACATTTGATACTGTTTTTTTAGAAGAAGCTATTGTAAATCATGATCAAAATGTATTGGCAATAATTCCACCGGCTTACAAAGAATACATTTCTCCTGCCGCAAGCCGCAGAATGGCAAAAGGTGTAAAAAACGGAATCGTTGCTTCGGCTCTGGCAATGAAAGATGCCAATGTCGAAAAAGTAGATGCAATTATTACCGGAACCGGTTTAGGTTGTATCGAAGATTCTGAAAAATTCCTGAAAAGTATTCTCGATAATAACGAAGAATTTTTAACGCCAACATCTTTTATTCAATCTACACATAATACTGTTGGTGCGCAAATCGCTTTGTTACAACAATGTAAAGGGTATAATTTTACATATGTAAATGGTGCCGTTTCTTTTGAGTCGGCTTTATTAGATGCTAAAATGCAAATCGAAGAAGACGAAGTGCAATCGGTTTTAATTGGCGGAGTTGATGAAAATGGAGATTATACTACTGCCCTTTTTAAACTTTCCGGTCGTATAAAAGAAGACAACAAAGCACCTTATGATGTTTTGACTTCTACAACAAGCGGAGCCGTTTATGGTGAAGGTGCCAGTTTTTTTGTTTTAGAAAATGAACGAAAAGATCATACGTATGCAGAAGTTCTGGATATCGCAATTGTAAATACTCTGGAAGAAAACGAAATTGAAGCTGAAGTTAAATTGTTTTTAAAATCTAATAATTTAGAAATTTCTGATATTGATGCTTTAGTTTTAGGTTTCGACGGAAACGTAAATTTCGAAAATTATTACAGAAATCTTGCAGAAAATGCTTTTGCAGAAACAACTGTTTTATATTACAAACATTTGAGCGGTGAATATGATACTGCTTCGGCTTTTGCTTTTTGGATGGCGGCTAAAATTTTAAAAACACAGGAAGTTCCGGAAATCATAAAAGTAAATTCAGTTGAAAAACCAGTTTACAAAACCATTTTATTATACAATCAGTTAAACGGAAAAAACCATAGTTTTACGTTAATCACAAAATGATAACGCACAAAAACATATCACTATTTTTTGTTTTTTTATTGCTCTTATTATTTCTTCTGAATTTTTATGCAGCAATAAACATATGGTGGTTTGTTGTTGTAATTTTAATTTGGTTAGGAATTAACGCTTTTGGTTCTTCCCGAATTTCTTCGAATTATCATATAAAAGCTTTCTGTAATAATCCGTTAGAAACAGAGAAAAAAATCGCCATTACGTTTGATGACGGACCAAGCATTTTTACTTTGGATGTTTTAGAACTTCTGAAAAAATACGATGCAAAAGCCACTTTCTTTTGCATTGGAAAAAACATCGAAGCACATCCTGAAATCCTAAAACAAATTATTGCAGACGGTCATTTGGTTGGGAATCATTCGTACAGTCATTCTAAATTTTTTGATTTTTATAATGCTGAAAAAATTAGAAAAGAAATTCAGAAAACAGATAAACTTCTGGAAAAATATACTTCAAAAAAAATAAACTTTTTTCGTCCGCCTTACGGAGTTACGACGCCATCGATCAGGAGAGCTTTAGAAATAACCAAACATAAAGTAATTGGCTGGAATATTCGATCGCTCGACGGAGGAACAAAAAATCAGGAATTAATTTTCAACCGCATTATAAAACGTATTTCTCCCGGCGGAATCGTACTTTTGCACGACACAGCATCACACTCGGTTTTGGTATTGGAACAGTTTTTGCAATTTTTACAGCAAAACAATTATAAAGTGATTTCGATTGAAGAACTTTTGAATCTTAAAGCTTACCAAATTGAACGCTGATTAAACAAAGATTCATACCGTTAGACCTAACAGGTTTTAAAAACCTGTTAGGTCTTGCTAAACAACTTTTAACAAAATATGAAAACTAAAATAGCTCTCCTAATTCTATTTATATCAGGCAGTTTGTTCGCTCAGGAACAAAAAATGACAGATGCAGAAATTGTTGCTTTCAAGCAAGATGTAAATGTCGTGTCGAAAAAAATCAAAACTTTAAGTACTGATTTTGTTCAGTATAAACATTTGGATTTTTTATCGAAAGACATTGAAACTTCGGGGAAAATGGTTTTTAAAGAACCTGCGCTTCTTCAATGGCAATATAAAAAACCATACAATTATAGTATTGTTTTCAAGAATGGAAAAATCCTGATTAACGACGAAGGCAAAAAAAGTGCGGTTGATATTGGCAACAGCAAAATCTTTGGCCGAATCAACAAATTAATCGTTGGCAGCGTAAGCGGAAATATGTTTGACGATAAGGAATTTACAATATCTTATTTTAAATTGAAAGGTCAAAATCTGGCGAAATTTATTCCGAAAGATGCGACGTTGAAGAAATACATCAAACAAATCGAATTGACTTTCGATAAAGAAGAAGCAACTGTGGTTCAGGTAAAACTATTAGAATCATCTGAAGATTATACCAAAATTGTACTTAAAAATAAAGTGATCAATGCAAAAATCGACGATTCAGTTTTTAATAATTAATTGCTTTCTGGCGCTAGTATTCGTTTCTTGTGGCTCGGTCACAAAAAATTATACTCAAAAAGAATTAGACAAAACGTCTTATGAAGTTCCCTATTTTTCAGATTCAAAAACAGATTATGTTTATAAAACGAATATAACAGTTTACGGAAATGAAATCAGCGGAATTTTCATCGCCAAGAAAATAAACGATACAACACACCGAATTGTTTTTACAACTGAATTCGGAAACAAATTAATGGATTTTGAGATTTCGGATACCGATTTTAAAGTCAACTCGATTGTATCAGAATTAGATCGAAAAATCCTGATTAATACACTGAAAGAAGATTTTCGTTTATTGCTAAAAAAAGAATATCAGATTCAGGAACAATTTGAAAATGATTTAGATAACATTTATAAATCGAAAGATGGAAAATACGATAATTATCTTTTCATTTCGAAAAAGGATCAGAAATTAGAGAAAGTTGTTCATTCGTCTAAAACAAAAGAAAAATTTACACTGACATTTAGTTCAGAAAACAATATTTTTGCCGAAAAGATTGAGATTGTCCATCAGAATATTAAGTTGAAAATTGAGTTGAATTATTTTAAATCGGAATAAAACAGAAACGAATCATAAACTTTAAATCAAACCAAAATGAAAAAATTAACTGTATTTGCTTTTGTTTTATTTATTGGTCTTATAACATCAAATGCACAAGTAACTGTTAGTCCAGGACTTCGTGGAGGTTTAAACATATCTGATTTAAGTAATATGCCGGGAAATACTAGTTCGAAATCTGATTTCTATATTGGTGGATTAGTGGCTATTAAGTTCAATAAATATTTTACGCTTCAACCTGAATTAAATTATTCCAGACAAGGTACTGATTTTCGTCTCTCTTCTTTGGCTTTTGAAAATCCGGGAGATCCAAATTTTTACTCCAGAAATACTAAGGCTGAAATAAATTATCTGACACTTGGAGCTGTGGGTAAATTTCATTTTAAAGGAAAAGGTTTTCACGTATTAGCCGGACCATCAATCGATTTTAAGACAGATGATAATTTTGACAAATTTGGAACTAGTCCTGAAGGAGTTGACTTGTCTATTGTTGCCGGTTTAGGATATACGCTGCCAAATGGATTGACTTTTGAAGCACGATTTAAACAAGGTTTGATTGACATTTATGGTTACGACGGAATCGATTATGATGATGGCTATTACTATAATGATCTGATTTTAAATCAGGTTTTCCAGATTGGTATTAGTTATACTTTTAAAGTAAAATAAAAAAATATGGTATTAAAAGACTTTTATAAAGTTCTTTCAGAAGAAAAAACAGGAGATGCTAAATATAATATTCGTATATTAGTTAATGCCAATCATGAGGTTTTTGAAGGTCATTTTCCCGGAAACCCAATTATGCCGGGCGTTTGCATGATTCAGATTATTAAAGAACTTACAGAATCAATCACAAAAAGTTCGTTGATGATACAAACACTGACCAATGTAAAATTCATGGCACTAATTAATCCGGAAACAAATCCGGAATTGCGTCTCGAACTTGATATAACAACCACAGAAGATGATTTGGTAAAGGTGAAAAACACCACATATTTTAACGATACGGTTGCTTTAAAATTAAGCAATACGTATAAAAAATTATAACTATGAAATTACTATTGTCAATACTTCTATGGATAAACTTTGCCGGAAACCCTGATTTGGCATCTATCCGAAAAATTTATCCTGATGTTGCAAAATCAGAAGCAAATGCCAAAGATTTTACCGAAAAACTTTCCGGTATTTCAAACAACGATGATAAAATATTAGTGGCTTACAAAGCAGCTTCAATTTTAGTAGATTCTAAATTTCAAAATATTGTAGGAAGTAAAATTTCCCGTTTTAAAGAAGGTGCAAAACTTCTTGAAGCGACTTTGAAAAGTGATCCAAACAATATCGAAATCAGGATGATTCGATTAAGTATTCAGGAAGATGTTCCCGGAATTACTGGCTACAAAAAAAATATTAAAGAAGATAAAAAATTCATCACTACACATTATGCAGAACAAAGTGGTGCTTTGAAAGACTATCTAAAAGAATTTGTTTTGCAATCAAAGAGTTTCTCTGAAAAAGAGAAGCAATTTGTAAAGTAGGTAAAGAAAAAAATCCCAAATGCGACCAACTTTATCTCAGCAGGAATTACTTAATTCGACCAATTTTTGTGTTATTGTTCCAACATACAACAATCACAAAACGTTGAAAAAAGTGCTGGATTCTATTTTAGATTTTACCACAAATATTATCATCGTCAATGATGGTTCTACAGATACAACGAACGAAATTTTAAAACAATATTCGGAGCTTACTCAAATTCACCATCCTCGAAATATAGGAAAAGGAAGAGCGCTTCGAAATGGTTTTAGAAAAGCAATCGAAATGAATTTTGAATATGCCATTACAATCGATTCTGATGGTCAGCATTTTGCTTCTGATATTCCTAATTTTATTGAAGAAATTCAAAATGAACCCAATTCTCTTTTGATTGGAAGTCGGAATATGACACAGGAAAATGTGCCGAAGAAAAGCAGTTTTGGTAATAAATTTTCAAATTTCTGGTTTAAGTTCGAAACCGGAATTGTATTGGAAGATACGCAGTCCGGATTTCGATTATATCCTTTAAACCTGATTCCGAAACAATTTTATACCAATAAATTTGAGTTCGAGATTGAAGTAATTGTGCGATCTGCCTGGAAAGGTATTGTGGTTAAAAATATTCCGATCCAGATTTTATATGATCCCGCAGAACGTGTTTCTCATTTTCGACCCTTTAAGGATTTTACCCGAATTAGTATTCTAAATACGATTTTGGTTATCAACGCATTGTTGTACATTAAACCGAGAGATTTCTTCAGACGAGCAAAAAAAAAAGGCTTTAAAAAATTCTTTCTTGAAGATATTTTAGAAAGTTCCGACTCTAATTTCAAAAAATCAGCTGCAATTTCTTTGGGTATTTTTATCGGAATTTCTCCTTTTTGGGGATTTCAAACCGTTTTACTTTTTACATTCGCTGCTTTATTCAGGCTCAATAAAGTCATTGCTTATCTGGCTTCGAATGTGAGTTTTCCGCCTTTTATCCCTTTTGTAATATACGGTTCCTTAAAAATGGGAAGCTACTTTGTATCGAATGATATACCATTAATTTTAGATAGTTCAGTTACACTTGATGATATTCAAAAAAATGCTACACAATATATCGTGGGAAGTCTTATTTTAGCATCCGTTTTGGCGCTGTCAGTTGGTCTCATAAGTTATTTACTTTTAACGGCTTTTAGTTCGAAGAATAAAACGAATATTACGTAAAAGTTTGCCACAGATTAAAAAGATTTACACTGATTTTTTTCGCCACAAATTTCACAAATTAGCACAAATTAATTCGCGAAAATTCGTGAAATTCGTGGCGAACTGACACAGAAATTAAAATCAATTTAATCTTTTTAATCTGTGGCAAAAGAAAACAATATAAATAATTATGCATCACTATTTCTACGCCATTCACTTATTTGTAAACCGACGAAAAACGTTATCGGTTGTATTGGCCATTTTGATGCTGTTCGCTTTTGGCTTTTTTGCTTCTCAAATTAAATTTGAAGAAGATATTACAAAGCTTATTCCAACAAACGATAAGTCTGATGTTACGGCCAAGGTCTTGAAACAACTCAACTTTGCTGATAAAATCACTGTTATCTTCAAACTCGAAAAAAACGGTTCTGAAGAAGACTTGAAAGAAATGGCAACTGCATTTTCTGACAGTGTTGCTAAATCCTGTAAACCATATGTAACGGGAATTCAGGGAAAAATTGACGAAGAAAACATTCAGGAAACCATAGATTTTGTTTACAATAACCTGCCTCTTTTTCTGGAAAACAAAGATTACGCTGCCATTCAGAATAAACTTCAAAAAGACAGTATTGCGGCAACCGTTCAGGGAAATTACAAGTCGATTATTTCTCCATCAGGATTTGTAACCAAAGATTTTATTTTGCAGGATCCGCTTGGGATTTCGTTTATTGCTTTAAAAAAATTACAACAATTAAATATTGGTGATGATTTTACGCTCAACAATGGTTTTGTAATGACGAAAGACAAAAAGAAATTATTGCTTTTTATAACCTCAAACCTTCCATCAAGCGAAACAGAAAAGAATACCATTTTTGCAAACAAACTAAAATCGATTCAGGAAAATCTAAATCAGAAATTCAAAAGCAAAACTTCGATTCGTTATTTTGGTTCGGCTTTGATTGCGGTTGCGAATGCAAATCAAATTAAAAGCGATATTATTTTAACGACAACAATCGCGATGATCACCTTAATGCTGATCCTGATTTTGTTTTATCGAAAAGTATTAATTCCGCTAATTATTTTTCTTCCAACGGTTTTTGGAGCTTTATTTGCCGTAGCTTTTTTATATTTTGTAAAAGAACAAATCTCTGCTATTTCTCTGGGAATTGGATCTATCTTATTAGGAATCACAATCGATTATTCGATACATATTCTCACGCATTACAAACATAACAGCGATGTAAAAACTTTGTACAAAGACATTACAATGCCGGTAATTATGAGCAGCTCAACAACGGCAGTTGCATTTTTGTGTTTGCTTTTTGTAAAATCTGACGCCTTAAATGACTTAGGGATTTTTGCCGCCGTAATCGTAATGGCTTCAGCATTTTTCTCGCTTTTGATTGTGCCGCATTTGTATAAACCAAAAGAAAATAATTTTGATCACAAGAAAAATGTCATTGATAAACTCGCTCATTTCTCCTTTCATAACAATAAATTTCTAATTGGATTTTGTGTTTTAATTACAATCGTTTGTTGTTTTACGTACAATAATGTTGGCTTTAATAATGATTTATCGCAATTGAATTTTGTTCCTAAAGAAATAAAAGCCGCCGAAAAAGATCTGGAAGAAAGTACCAGTTTAACGTCAAAAACAATTTATGTGGCTTCATACGGAAAAAGTATGGAGGAAGTTTTGCAAAACAACAGCCAGCTTTTTGCCGATTTATCAAAAGAAAAACAAACGAATAAAATATTAAATTTTAGTTCCGTTGGCGGGATTATGCTTTCACAGGCAGCACAACAGGAAAAAATCGCTAAGTGGAATTCGTTTTGGGACCACAATAAAAAACAACTTCTACAATCTGAATTAATTGCCGAAGGTTCAAAACTCGGTTTTAAACCTACCACTTATTCTAATTTTTATGATCATTTAGATTATAATTTCAAGCCTGTTTCGGCACAAGAATATCTCAAAGTTCAGGCTTTGCAATTGAAGGAATTCGTAACCGAAAAAAATGGATTTTTCACCATTTCGACTTTAGTAAAAGTTACGCCGGAACAACGAGATGCTTTTGTAAAATCGGCTTCAGCCAAAAAAAATCTGATTGCAATTGATCGTCAGCAAATGAATGAAACGTTTTTCAGTACTTTGAAAACCGATTTTAATTCATTGGTTAATTATTCATTTGTTGCTGTAATACTGATTTTATTTTTCTTTTTCAGAAGATTGGAATTGGTCATTGTAAGCTGTATTCCAATCGCTTTAACCGGAATTGTCACGGCAGGAATTATGGGCATTTTTGGTATTCAAATGAACATTTTCAGTATGATTGTGTGTACGTTGATTTTTGGTCATGGTGTCGATTTTAGTATTTTCATGACAAGCGCACTTCAAAAAGAATATACCAACGGAAAAAATGAAATTGCAATTTACAGAACTTCTATAATCCTGGCAGTTATTACCACTATTTTAGGAATTGGAGCAATGATTTTTGCACGTCATCCTGCGTTGCGATCGATCTCTTCTGTTTCCTTAATTGGGGTTTTTGCAGCATTGATTATTACATTTATTTTCTACCCAATTCTGTTTAAACTTTTTATATCAAATCGTTCTAAAAAAGGAAATCCTCCTTTTGTCTTGCGAACTTTTATTCATGGTATTATTTCATTTACGTATTATGGACTTGGTGGTATTTTGATGTCGCTTTTTAGCATCACTATAATGCCGATTATCCCGATAAATGAAAAATCAAAAATGAAAGGTTTCCGATATTTCATTTCAAAATTTATGAATTCGGTTTTATATTCGAATCCGTTTTTGCATAAAAAAGTGATTAATAAATTTAATGAAAATTTTGAAAAACCGGCCATCATAATTGCCAATCATTCGTCGTTTATTGATATTCTGGCAATGGGAATGTTGAGTCCTAAAATTATTTTTCTGGTAAACGACTGGGTTTACAATTCTCCTATTTTTGGCGGTACGGTTAGAAAAGCAGGTTTTTATCCGGTTTCAGAAGGAATTGAAGGCGGCGTTGAACACTTGAGACAAAAAGTAAACGAAGGATATTCATTAATGATTTTTCCGGAAGGAACACGCTCAGAAAGCAATCAGATCAATCGTTTTCATAAAGGTGCCTTTTATCTTGCCGAGGAATTTAATCTGGATATAGTTCCTGTTTTAATTCACGGTGCTTCAGAAGCAATTCCAAAAGGTGATTTTGTTATTCATCATAGTCATCTGACCCTTTCAATTTTAGAAAGAATTTCTCCGGATAATCTTTCTTTTGGTAAAAATTATGCTGAAAGAACAAAACTGTTAAGTGCTTATTTTAAAGAAGAATTTCATAAAGTCCGTCAGGAATTAGAGGGGCCGGAATATTTCAAAAAAATGCTTATTCATAGTTATGATTATAAAGAAATTGAAATTACGGATGGTGTAAAAAGCGATTTGCAACATAACTTAGAAACTTATTATAATCTCAATAAATACCTTTCGGCGAAAGCCAAAATATTGCATTTAGCCAATGATTATGGCCAATTAGATGTTTTACTGACTTTGCAGGAACCGCAGCGAAAAGTATTTTCTTTTATTTCTGATGAAGAAAAATTACTAGTTGCCAAAACCAATTATTTCCTTAAAAAGAGAAAAATCTCTTATCCGGACGATATTCAATTAGCTTTAGAAAATAAATATGATGCTGTTTTAATTTCTGATGAGAATTATAAATATGATCTTGAAAAAATAATTTCTACAACTTCTTGTGTTATTTTAGTCAATGTTTCGGGTTTAAAAAACACTTTAATTAACTTTGGTTTTGAAACTGTCTCAGAAGAAAATTCTATAATCGTATTAAAGAAAAATTAGCATGAAAGAGCAATACGATGTCATCATTACAGGCAGCGGTTTAGGCGGATTAGTTTCGGCAATTATTCTGGCTAAAGAAGGCTATAGCGTTTGTGTGCTTGAAAAAAACAATCAATATGGCGGAAATCTGCAAACTTTTGTACGCGATAAAACCATTTTTGATACCGGAATCCATTACATAGGAGGCTTGGGAGAAGATCAAAATCTATACAAATATTTCAAGTATTTAGGAATCATGGATCATCTTAATTTAAAAAAATTAGATGAAAATGGTTTTGACATTATCTCTTTTGAAGATGATAAAAACGAATATCCCCATGCGCAGGGTTATGATAATTTTGCCAATCAATTAGTAAAATTTTTCCCCGATGAAAAAGCCAACATCGAGGATTATTGTAAAAAAATAAAATCAATTTGCGAATGTTTTCCGCTTTATAATTTAGAATGGGAAGGAAAATATGATAACGAAATTCTGGCACTTAATGCCAAAGAAACAATTGAGGAATGCACACAAAATGAAAAACTAAAAGCTGTTTTGGCAGGTTCTAATTTTTTGTATGCCGGCATTCCGGATAAATCGCCATTTTATGTTCATGCCCTTTCTGTAAACTCCTACATTCAAAGTTCCTGGCGCTGTATTAATGGCGGAAGTCAGATTACGAAACAACTTTTAAAACAGCTTAAAAAACACGGCGGCGAATTTTATAAATACAAAGAAGTTATCCGATTTAATGTCGAAAATAAAAAAGTTACTTCGGTAAGTATGAAAGACGGAACTCAGGTTTCGGGTTCTTATTTTATTTCGAACATAGAACCAAAAACAACGCTAAAACTGGCGGGCGAAGAAAACTTCAGAAAATCATTTTACAGCAGGGTTCAGAGTCTGGAAGGCGTTATTTCGGCATTTAGCTTATACATTGTTTTTAAACCTGAAACTTTCAAATACATCAATCACAATCATTATCATTTCAAGAAAAGCAGCGAAGTCTGGACAGCGCATGATTACGATGAAAATTCCTGGCCAAAAGCTTTTATGGCTTCTATGAATGCATCGAAAAAACAAGAAGAATGGGCCGAAGGAATGACTTTTATCACGTACATGAAATATGATGATGTTGCCCCGTGGATCGAAACTTTTAATACAACGGTTGATGAGAATGATCGTGGAGAAAGTTATGAAGAATTTAAAACGCGAAAAGCTGCTAAATTTTTAAATGAAATTGAAATAAAATTTCCCGGAATTAAAGACTGTATTCAATCTGTTCACACCTCTACTCCGCTCTCGTACCGGGATTATATTGGGGGCGACAATGGCAATATGTATGGTTATGTTAAAGACTCTAATAATCCTATGAAAACATTGATTCCGTCAAAAACCAAACTGGATAATTTGTATCTTACAGGTCAAAGTATCAATATGCACGGCGTTTTAGGTGTAACAATTGGCGCTGTTGTAACTTGTTCAGAAATTCTTGGAAAGGAATATTTAGTAACTAAAATTAATAAAGTATCTGAGTAAACGTGTGGATATGAAAAGCCGAATTAATTTATTTTTTTTCGTTGGTTTTTTATTGATGTTAGCCTCTTGCGGAACGTCAAAATCTATGCGTCATCAGCCTGAAATTTCTCAATACAATGCTACAAAACCAGTTGTAATAAAACAATCTGACAGCGTTTTTATCTCTGGAAAAAATTCACTTTTAAAAAACAAACAAGGTCTTTGGGAATTATATGTTGAAGGCGATCCTCTGGAAATTGGTCTCAACACCGGTGCTTTATCTGATTCTCTTTTAAAAAATCAGGAGCATATTTTTTTCTCTAAAATAAAGGATATCGTTCCGTCTAAATTTCAACAGCGGCTTCTTCGAAATTTTCTAAAATGGTACAACAGAAAATTATATTCGAATGTTCCTGATGAATATCAAGTCGAAATTTTTGGGGTTTCGCAATATACTTCGAATGATTTTGAGAATATTGCACCGCAATATCAGCGAAGTTTGTATTTGCACGCTGCGCACGATATTGGTCATGCTTTGCAAGATTTGGCTTTGGTTGGCTGCTCTTCTTTTGCTGCCTGGGGAGAAAAATCTGAAGATGGCAATTTAATACTGGGACGTAATTTTGATTTTTATGTTAGTGACGCTTTCGCAGAAAATAAAATCGTAGCGTTCATAAATCCCAAAGAAGGACATCAATTTATGATGGTCACCTGGCCCGGAATGATTGGCGCTGTTTCAGGAATGAATGAACAAGGTTTGACGGTTACGATAAATGCTTCGAAATCTAAAATCCCTTTAATTGCCAAAACCCCAATTTCTATCTTGACACGTGAAATTTTGCAGCATGCAAAAAATATTGAAGAAGCAATTGCTATCGCTAAAAAAACAGAAGTTTTTGTTTCTGAATCAATTATGGTAGGAAGTGCAAACGATAATAAAGCGGTTTTAATTGAGGTTTCACCTAAAAAAATGGACGTTTACGAAGTGCCTAATAGTAATCAATTAATATGTTCGAATCATTTTCAGGGAGAAGGTTTAAAGGATGAAAAGAGAAATCAATTGCAAATTGCCAATAGTCATTCTGAATATCGCTTTGAACGAATGCAGGAACTTTTTGCAGAGAATCCTAAAATAAATCCCAAAATTGCTTCTGACATTTTAAGAAATAAAAATGGTCTTAAAAATGTGGCGCTGGGTTATGGAAACGAAAAAGCATTGAATCAATTGATGGCGCATCATGGCGTAATTTTCAAACCTAAAGAAAAACTGGTTTGGGTGTCTGCAAATCCGTATCAGTTAGGAGAATTTGTTTGCTATAATTTAGATTCTATTTTCAAAGAGAGAAAAATGAATGCGATCACTTCTTTTCAAGAAGTGAATTTAGACATTCCAAAAGATCCTTTTTTGGAAACTGTTTCCTATAAAAACTATCAGAAATTTAGAATTGAAGATGATAAAATAGATTTATATCTAAAAAACAAAGAAAGTATAAGTCCTGAATTTATCGCGAATTATCAATCTTTAAACCCTGATTATTGGGTTGTGTATTACAAAGCAGGGTTGTACTTTTATCAAAAAAAAGAATACCGCCTTTCTCAGGTCAATTTTGAAAAAGCATTAACCAAAGAAATTACAACAGTTCCTGATAAAACAGCAATTGAAAAATATTTAAAAAAAATCAAAAGAAAATTACAATGATTCCATTAATAGAAAAAGATTCTTTAGAACAAATTAAAAATTTTCAAGAGCAAAAATTAGCGGAACTTTTAGACTATATAAGCGAGAATTCTCCTTTTTATAAACGTCTTTTTGCAGGACAAAACATTGATGTTTCTAAGATTAAAACCCTCGAAGATTTACAATATTTGCCTGTAACAACAAAAGAAGATTTACAAGAATACAATGATGATTTTTTGTGTGTTCCGCAACATAAAATTATTGATTATGCGTCGACTTCAGGAACTTTAGGAGATCCTGTAACTTTTGGTTTAACAGATTCTGACTTAGACAGATTGGCTTATAATGAAGCTATTTCGTTTGCCTGCGCGGGAATTGCCGAAGGCGATGTGGTACAATTAATGACGACAATTGACAGAAAATTTATGGCTGGTCTGGCTTATTTTCTGGGATTACGAAAACTAAAAGTTGGCGTAATTCGGGTTGGAGCCGGAATTCCGGAATTGCAATGGGATTCTATTTTAAAATATAAACCTTCTTATTTAATTACGGTTCCTTCATTTTTATTGAAGTTAATTGAATATGCGGAAGCACACGGAATTGATTATAATAATTCAAGCATAAAAGGTGCAATTTGCATTGGGGAATCTTTACGAAATCAGGATTTTTCGATGAATATCTTATCGAATAAAATCACTGAAAAGTGGAATATCAAGTTGTTTTCGACTTACGCTTCTACAGAAATGAGCACTGCTTTTACCGAATGTGAACACGGAAATGGTGGTCATCATCATCCGGAATTAATTATTGTTGAAGTTCTCGACGAAAATAATATTCCTGTAAAAGAGGGCGAAATTGGCGAATTGACTTTTACTACTTTAGGGATTGAAGCGATGCCTTTACTCCGTTTTAAAACCGGAGATATTGTTCAGTTACACAATAGTCCTTGTGCTTGCGGCAGAAATACACTGCGCGTTGGACCAGTTGTGGGACGTAAAAAACAAATGATTAAATACAAAGGCACAACACTTTATCCGCCAGCGATGAACGATGTTTTAAGTGGTTTTGATAATATCGAAAATCATATTATCGAGATCTCAACCAACGATTTAGGAACGGATGAAATCCTGATAAAAATTGCGGTAAAAAATCAATCTGCTGAATTTTTACAGGAAATAAAAGATCACTTTAGAGCCAAATTAAGGGTTACACCAAAAATCGAATTCGCCCCAAAAGAAACTTTGAATCCTTTAGTTTTTAACCCAATGAGCCGAAAACCAATTCGTTTTTTTGATTATAGGTAACTTTATAGGTGCAAAGTTGCAAAGGTTCAGAGGGACAAAGGCTCTTAATCAACGTTATAAAAAAACCTTTGTCCCTTTGTTACTTTGAGCCTTTGTACCTCGAATTGTGCCAATTCGACTAAAAAGTTGTAATTTTGCACAAAATATTGAAGATGGTCAAGATTGGCAACATAGAATTACCCGAATTTCCTTTATTACTCGCACCAATGGAAGATGTTAGTGATCCGCCGTTTCGCAGATTATGCAAAACTCACGGAGCTGACATGATGTATTCTGAATTTATTTCGTCAGAAGGATTGATTCGTGATGCTATTAAAAGTAGAATGAAGCTGGATATTTTTGATTATGAACGTCCGGTTGGAATTCAGATTTTTGGTGGTGATGAAGAAGCAATGGCGCTTTCGTCTAAAATTGTTTCTACGGTAAAACCTGATTTGGTGGATATTAATTTTGGATGTCCGGTAAAAAAAGTAGTTTGTAAAGGTGCCGGAGCCGGAGTTTTAAAAGATGTAGATTTGATGGTTCGTTTGACAAAAGCAGTTATCAGAAGTACAGATTTGCCTGTAACGGTAAAAACGCGTTTAGGCTGGGATGAAAATTCTATCAACATTGATGAAGTTGCAGAAAGACTTCAGGATATTGGTGTTCAGGCTTTAACGATTCATGCGAGAACTCGTGCGCAAATGTATAAAGGACATTCTGACTGGTCGCATATTGCCCGAGTAAAAAACAACCCGAGAATTACAATGCCCATTTTTGGAAACGGTGATATCGACAATCCTGAAAAAGCATTAAAATATAAAAATGAATACGGCATCGACGGAATCATGATTGGTCGTGCTGCAATTGGTTATCCGTGGATTTTTAATGAAATAAAGCATTATTTTAAAACGGGTGAACACTTAGCTGCTCCAACAGTTGCTGATCGTGTAGAAGCCGCCAGAAATCACCTTATGTGGTCAATGGAATGGAAAGGCGAACGCTTAGGAATTGTTGAAATGCGCCGTCATTATACCAATTATTTTAAAGGAATTCATTCGTTTAAAGAATACAAGCAAAAACTGGTAACTACTGATGAACCTGAAAATTTGTTTGCAATTATGAAAGAGATAGAACAAGTTTATGCCGGATATGAATTTGTTTAAATTATAATCTTTATAAAAGATACTAATACAAAAAAGATCTTCAAAATTTGAAGGTCTTTTTTGTTTAAACTATACTTGAATACGTTTCCATTTTCCTCTTTTGTAGAAAAATATTCCCGCTAATGTTATAGCAGTTTCTGCAACCGGAATTGCAATAAAAACTCCTTTTGGTCCCATATCAAAATGTTTCGCCAAAATATAGGCTAACGGAATTTGGAACAGCCAAAAACCAAAAAAATTAATTCCGGTTGGTGTCCAGGTATCTCCTGCCCCGTTGAACGTGTTGATTAAAACCATTCCGATTCCGTAAAAGATGAATCCGATACTCATAATCTGTAAAGCTTCAACAGCTATTGTTTTTACCAATTCATCATTAGTAAAAAAAGAAATAATATACTTTCCAAAACATAGTGTAATTACCATGATTGTTGCCATAAAAATGACATTGTATCTGGCTGTGGTATAAACTGATTTTTCGGCACGATCGATTTGTTTTGCACCTAAGTTTTGTCCAACTAGCGTGGCTGCGGCATTACTTAATCCCCAAGCCGGAAGAATAAAAAACATCATGATTCTAAGCGCCGTCTGATACCCTGCTGATCCATGATCGCCTCCTGTTGTTGCAACCAATTGCGCCAGAAATATCCAGCTGCAAGAAGCAATAACAAATTGTAAAACACCGGGAGCGGCTATTTTGACTAATGCTTTTATCTGATGAAAATCCGGTATGAAATAGGAGATTTTAATTTTTAAAACTCCATTACCCCAAAACAAATGATATAATTGGTACAACACCCCAATGGTTCTCCCTAATGTTGTTGCTATAGCTGCACCTGTTAATCCAAAAGCTGGAATTGGCCCAAGACCATTAATTAATACTGGACATAAAATGATATTGCAAATATTCGCTAACCAAAGACTTTTCATGGCAATAGCGGCATTTCCGGCTCCACGAAATATTCCGTTGATCAGGAATAAAAGCATAATACATAAACTTCCGCCAATCATAATTTGAGTAAAGATATAACCGTGTTCTGCGGCTTCTGCAGATGCACCCATCAAAATCAAAATTTCTTTGGCATACATAACTCCCAGAATACTAATGATAGTATTAATTATCAATGCAACTATAATAGCCTGCATTCCGGCTTTTGCTGCAGCAACAGGATTTTTTTCGCCTATGCGTCTTGCTACAACTGCTGTTGCAGCCATACTCATACCAATTGCGACTGAATATATAATAGTAAGGACAGATTCTGTCAAACCAACGGTTTGAATGGCAAAACTGCTATGCTCTAAATGTCCTACGAAATATAAATCGACTAAAGCAAAAACAGATTCCATCATCATTTCTAAAACCATCGGGATGGCCAATAGAATAACGGCTTTTTTTATGCTTCCTGCGGTATAATCAAAAGATTCATCTCCTTTGATTGCTTGTTTTAAAGTGGTGAAAATTTTAGAAAATAAACTTTTCTTTATTGTTGTTTCTGTCATGATGTGTTAGGATAAAAAATGGTATTAGCTCAGATACAATAATCTGAACTCGAAAAAATAAACGTAAGTATCCTAATTATTCAAAAAAATAAAATAGGATTAGGCAGAAACAATCATAAACTGTAGTTTTTTAAGAGGATAAATATAAGTAATATTTTTTAGGAAGAAATATTAATCCAATAACTTTTTACTTACTCTGCTACTGGCAATTAAAGAAGCTACAAAACCTAGTGATACAATCGTTCCCATAACTATAACTACGTTTTCGAGATTGAAAACTACGGGATATGCCAAGGTTGGCGTAATCATGATTAGTTCATATTGTTGCTGTAAAAGCACTAAAATAATACCCAGGACAAGGCCAATTATACCTCCAAAAACGCTGAGTAAAGTTCCCTGAAGCAGGAATATTTTTCGCAGGCTATTGATTTCTGTTCCCAGATTAAAAAGGGTTTTTAAGTTTCCTTTCTTTTCTAAAATCATCATAATCAAAGCTCCAACTAAATTAAAAAGTGCTACAATAATTACTAAAGTAAAAATCAGGTAAACAACAATATTCTCTGTATTCAGCATTTTGTACAAAGACTCATTAAGTTGGGCTCTGTTTTTTAATGTGATTTTATTATTGAAAATTGTTTTTAGTTGATCACTAATAGCATTTTCATTGACATTATCTTTCAGATTAAATTCTATTCCCGAAATTTGATTGGGTTTGTACATCAATAATTCCTGTGCTAAACCCAAGTCTGCAAAAACATATTTTGAATCTAAATCTTCACTGATCGAATAAATTCCAACTGGCAGGACATCTGTTTTATTAAATGCTTCATCAGGATTTTCAATTGCTCCTTTTCCGGGTTTTGGAGCAAAAATTTGTAATGGATTTTCGAAATCAAGAATTCCCATCGAAAAATCCTGAGCAATTCCGTAGCCAATAACTACCTGATAGGTACCTGGCTTAAACCATTCGCCATTAAAGAGCTTTTTTTTGATATCGTTTACAACCGGATAGTTTTTGTCGACTCCTTTTAGATAGGTTACCTGCTGTTTGTCTTTAAACAAAAACAGAACCCTTTCTTCAATAATTTTGGTGTACGAAACAACACCATCAATCTTTTTAATCTGATTTTCCTGATCTGGTGTAATCAAAAATGATTTTCCGTATGTACTTGTAATTTTTAAATCGGGATCTATTTCGTTTGTAAACGAAAGACTAAAAATTTTTAATCCGCTAAAAACGGATAATACCACAAACAAAGCCATTGTACCAACAATAATTCCCATGCTGGCAATACGATTAATAATATTGATAGCATTGTTTTTACTCTTGCTAAAAATATAACGTTTGGCTATGTAAAGGGGGAAATTCAATTTATGATTTTCTTCTTTTTTCTAAAAGATCACGATTTTCAATTGGGTTTTCTCTGTTTGATAACGCATTATCAATTTTTTCGATATAGTCTAAAGAGTCATCGATAAAGAATACAAGGTTTGGTACACGACGCAATTGCAAACGTACACGTTGTGATAAATCGTGTTTAATTAAAGTACTGTTTGATTTTATACCTTCTAAAGTTTCTTTGGCTTTATCCTGAGGAAAAATGCTTAAATATACGGTTGCCACAGATAAATCTGAAGTAACACTAACTTTGGATACCGAAATTACCAAATTACTAATTCCGTTTTTTCTCACTTCACCTTGCAAAATATCAACCAGGTCTTTCTGGATGACACCGCCTATTTTTTTCTGTCTATTTGTTTCCATAGTGCAAAAATACTATTTTTAAATTTCAATCTTAACAATTTCACTTGAACAATTACAATTGTAACATAAAAAAGGGAGCTATTTAGCTCCCTTTTATTATCTGTTTTGTAACCATCCTTCGGGATTGTTGTTTGTTGTATTTTGAAGAATCAAAAATTTAATGATTGTTTTTCCGGTATCTCCACTTGTTCTTACTTTTCCAATGACTTGTTTCACTTTTACTTTGTCACCTTGATCAACGGATACCTGACTTAGGTTTTGATATACGGTAAAGTAATCTCCATGCTGAATAAAAACAGCTCTGTTTACGGGAGACAAGGCTATAACTTTTGATACGACTCCTTCAAATACGGCACGTGCGCTTGCCCCTTGTTCTGTAGTAATCTCTACTCCTGAATTATGAACGGTAAGTGTTGGATATAATGGATGCGGCTGATCTCCATAACCAAGCGATATAAATCCTTTTTCTACTGGCCAAGGCAGTTTTCCTCTGTTTGCTTTAAAGTCGGCAGCTAAAATTTTACCTTCCGGTGTTAAAGTAATCCTATCTGATGAATAACTTTTGGGTGCTGATGCTTCTGCTTTTTCTGCTTCGCTGGCTTTACCTTCTGCGATTCTTTTACGTCTTTCTTCTTCGGCTCTTTGATTCGCTAATCTAATTTGTTCACGGATAAGGTCCTTAATTTTGGCATCGATCCTTCTCGATTCCTGTTGTTTAGATCTTGTATCTGCAATAATTTTATTTTTATCCTTTTTTATCGAATTAACTAATTTTTGCTGCTCTTGTTTTTCGATTTCCAGACTTTGTTTTTCTTTTTGATTTTCAGCAATAATCTTTTTCTTAACTTGTCTTTGACCGTCTAACTTTGCATTATAATCTACTAATTCTGCTGTTTTAGACTGAATTTCTAATCCTTGGTTTTTTCTAAAATTAGTATATTGTTTTAGATACTGAGCTCTTTTATAAGCTTGCAAAAAGCTCTCTGAAGATAAAATAAACATAGCCCTGCTTTGCTCTGATCTGCTTTTATAGGATTTCAGAATCATCTTTGCATAATCTGCTTTTAATACTTCAAGTTCTTTTTTTAGTTTATTAACCTTCACTTGGTTAATGTACATATCATTGCTTAAAAGCTTTTCTTGTTTTGCGGTAGTATTAATAAGTTTCTCTTTTAGTTTGATTTTATTGGCCTGAATCAAAAAAACATTCACTGCTGATTTTTCTTTTTTCTTTACAGACTGTAACATTTTTTCGTTATCTCTAATTTCCTGCTGAATCTGAGCTTTACGCTGTTCAAGTTTTTCTTGCTGCGAATCTTGCGCCCACATAAATGTAGTGGCACATATAAAAATTAGGCTTAGGAGAAATTTTGGCATGTTTGTGTTTTCTTTTTGCAAATTTACTTAATTATAACTTTTTTATAACCACTTGGTACGCTATAAGGAAAAGAAAGTTCTTCATTAAATGAAATATTATTATAATTCAGATTAATATTGGTTTTTCCTTTTGGCTGAATTGCATTAATTTCAATACTTGTTGGAAGCGTTCCCTGATTAAAAACTTTGCTGTCTGAATATAAAATTTCTAACAATCTGTTTTCTGAAGGTTGTGAAATCTCTTCTTTTTGCACTAAATATTTATCTGCATCCAGAAAAAAAGATTTCTTTATGTTTGCCTCTTTTTGATCTTCTAACTTAAAAAGGTTCTCTACAATTGTCTGTGTATATTTTCCTTTTCTTAAATCGTCAAGTGCTTCTCCAACTAACAAATTCTGAACCTTGCTATAATCTAATTCAGTACCTAACCATTTGCTTAAACTAGTAAAATCACCTTCATAATAGGTACTGTTTATTTTTTCGTAGTAACTTACTGCTGTTGGTGTTATCAAGGCTTTTGCCATTGTAATACCCAAGAAACGAACACTTACTAAAATTTGTTTGTCTTTCTCTATTTTAATTTCTGCTGTAACATTCTGACTTTGTTTTTCATCCGCATATTTTGCACTTGCTTTTATGTATAAAGTCGAAAAATCTAACTTATTATCATAATGTTTGTCAATTGCTTTCTTGTCTTCTTTTACAACAACTTCTTTAGTGTCATTATTTTGTACTGCAACTGCTTTTGATTTACAAGAAACCATAAAAGCTGTTACTAATACTATTGCTATATATTTTTTCATCTGAGTTTACTCTTTTATTTTTTCTTCTTTAATAATTCACTTGCCTTCAAAAAGTATTCCTCTTTTTTCTTAGCATCTCCCAAACCATTATATGCCTCTCCTAACTGAATATTAAAATTTGCTTCAAGCGTTTTATCATCGACTACATAATCGAGTCCCATTTCTAAAACGGTTTTTGCGTTTTTAAATTGTTGTAACTGATTGTTTCCTAGTCCTGCATAATAATAAAATTGAGGCTGACTTGGGTAAACTTCAATCATATTCATCGCTCTTTTTGTCATTGGTTCAAATTGTTTTGCTTGCGTATAAGCTTCCAGTAACAACAAATTGGTTTCACGATCTGTATCTGAATTTGATTTTAAATCTTTTTCATAATACTTAATCGCATTGGCAAACTGACCTTTACTGTGATAAAATTTTCCTATTTCTTTTGCAACATCAATCTCTTTATCGTTGTCAAAATAGGCAATTGCTTTTTCCAGATCAGAAGCATATTGTGGATTTTTATTCACATAAATCAAAAACTCATTCAAAGTACGATGCTTAATTTTAGAATCAATTTTAGAACTTGACAAAATTACATTCATCGCCTTAATGGCTTTATCTGCCTGGTTTGCGTCAATATAAACTTTAAACAAACTTACTTGTGCCCACTCTGATGTAGGTATTTCTTTTGCCAATTGTTTTGCAACTTCAAGAGCTTTATCTGTTTCTTCAGATTTTGAATATAAAAAAATCAGATTGATATAATTTGATTCTTCTTTTGGATTCTTTTTAATCAGATCGATGAGATTTCCAGCTTCGGCATTTTGATATTTTCCCTGAGATAAAATCTGTGATTTGTATCGATCACGATCTTCTGATTTTCCAAATTTATCATTCATTTCATTGATCGTCACAAGTGCTTTATCAAATTGATTTGTAATCATATACAATGAAATCAAATCATCTTTGTATTCTTCATCAAAAGCAATTATTTTCTGAATGGTTTCAATTGCCAAAGTATAGTTCTTGGTTTCGTAACTTACATCGTAAATTCCTAACCAGTACCATTTATTTTTTTGATCTAATTGGGTTGCTTTTTCAAACGAATCCTGTGCATTTCGATAGTCTTTTAACGACAGATAATTTTTTCCTAATTCAAAATAAGCTACGGCATCATTAGGTTTTAGCCTTACACATTTTTCTAATGATGTGATAGCTTTATCATAATTTTCAATTCCTTTTTGTTTTAAAGATTCATAAAAAGCATCTTGATATTCATCCGTTGCCATAGCAATATCTTCGGGTTCTGTTTGAGACATAACCGAAATTGGATTGCAAAGCAAAACGAAAAACAAAATCACTATAACTCCTTTTTGTATCATCTCTAAAATTTAATCTTTAAACAAAAACGGATTTATTAAACTTATAATTTATTCTAAAACCGAATAATCACCAATGCTGATACTTGTAAATTTACCATCGTAAACAACATGATTTCCTATCATGGCATTGTCTAAGTTAGCATTTTTTATTTGAGAATAGGTTTGAACCAGACTATTTTTAATTGAACTATCAATAACATGACACCCTTTTCCTATTGAAACATTTGGTCCAACTGTTGCGTTTTTCAGCACTACATTTTCGCCAATATAACAAGGAGGAATAATGGTTGAATTTTCTAATTTCACATCATAATCAACTAAATGTTCTCCGTCATTATGTAAAAAACCCAACATTCTTGAATTCGTTTCAACAGTAACATCTTTGTTTCCGCAATCCATCCATTCATCGACGCTTCCGGTTTTAAAAACTTTACCGTTTGCCATCATTGCTTTGATACCATCGTTGATTTGATATTCTCCTCCATTCTGGATATTATTATCCAAAACGCCCTGAAGTTCTTTTTTCAAATCACCAACTTCTTTAAAATAGTAGATTCCGATTACGGCTAAATCGCTTACGAATTCTTTTGGTTTTTCAACCAGTTCTATAATTTCATTATTGGCATTTAATTTTACTACACCAAATGCTTCCGGCTGTTCTACTTGTTTTACCCAAATTACGGCATCAGCAGCAGGATCTAATTCAAAATCAGCTCTGATTAAAGTATCTGCGTACGCAATAACTGCAGGACCTGATAAAGATTCCTTGGCACACATAATAGCGTGACCTGTACCTAATGGTAAATCCTGACGATATATTGAAGCTTTTGCTCCTAAACTTCCAGCAAGTTCTTCTAAACTTGTAACAAGATCATCCCCAAAAAAAGCAGGATCTCCTAAAATAAAAGCCACTTCTTCGATAGGTTCTTTTAATATTTTAGCAATATCTTCGACTAAACGATGAACAATAGATTTTCCTGCAACAGGAATTAATGGTTTTGGAACAGTTAAAGTATGTGGCCTTAGTCTTGATCCCCGACCCGCCATTGGAACGATTATTTTCATTTTATCTTTTTATTTTTATTCGAAGATTAAAAAAAATCTCCTGAGTTTGGTTCTTAATTTTTAACCTCAAAGGCTAATTTATTTTCTCTTTGTACTTAAATTTTTACCGCAAAGCTCGCAAAGGATTATTCGCAAAGTTCACTAAGTTTTTCATTTCATTTTTAAGGTCGCAAAGCGTGTAAACTGATTACTGTAACTGCGACTAAAAACTATTTAACCGCAAAGTGAGTAAACTGAAAACTGCGACTGAAAACTACTTCACACCTGTACTCCCAAAACCACCTTCGCCTCTTGATGTTTCAGAAAGTTCTGCAACTTCGATCCATTCGGCTCTTTCGTGTTGGGCAATAATTAGTTGTGCAATTCTTTCTCCGTTTTCGATTACAAATTCTTCATTTGATAAATTTACTAAAATTACCCCTATTTCACCTCTATAATCGGCATCAACAGTTCCTGGAGAATTTAAAACAGTAACTCCTTTTTTAGCAGCTAAACCGCTCCTTGGTCGAACTTGTGCTTCATAACCTATTGGTAATTCAATAAAAAGTCCCGTTTTTACAATGGTTCTTTCTAATGGCTTTAATGTTATAGATTCGGTTAAATTGGCACGTAAGTCCATTCCTGCCGAAGCAATTGTTTCGTAGTTTGGTAATGCGTGTTGTGATTTGTTGATAATTTGTATTTTCATTTTTATTTTAAAAGATTAAAAATCAAATCGAATTTGGTTAAATTCAATTTTACTTTCTATTCATAATTCCTTTGATTGTTGTTTTTTCGTTGTGATACACAAAATACATGAATGCTAATAATAACGGAATTCCAACAAAATAATTCTCTCTAAATCCGTAAAAGGAAATCGCCGAAAACCCAATTGAAATTCCCAAATAAGCTCCAATTTTATTCATGTCATATGGTATTGGATAATATTTATTTCCTAAAACATACGAAATTAACATCATACTTCCGTAAGCAGAAATAGTTGCAATTGCTGAACCGTAGTAACTGTATTTTGGAATTAAAAAATAGTTTAAAACCAATGTTACAATTGCTCCAACAATCGAAATATATGCTCCAATTTTTGTTTTATCTGTCAGTTTATACCAAACTGATAAGTTGTTATAAATTCCTAAAAAGAAGTTTGCCAATATAATTAGCGGAACTACTTTCATGGCTTCCCAATATTCTTTATTGTCAAGCAAAAGATATTTTAGAACATCTGCAAATACAATAACTCCCAATAAAATCAATGAACCAAAAATTACAAAGTATTTTGTGATCACTGCATAAGTTTGTGGTGCATTTGCATTTTTAGCATGACTAAAAAAGAAAGGTTCAATTCCTAATCTAAAAGCTGTTGCAAACAAAACCATAAAAAGTCCTAATTTATAACAAGCGGAATAGGCTCCAACTTCAGATTTTGCAAGATTTTCAGGTAATAAATATCCCAAAAGGATTTTATCAAAATGTTCGTTAACTGCAAAGGCTAATCCTGCCACCAAAATTGGTAAACCGTATTTCATCATTTTCTTCCAAAGTACGGGATCAAATTTTCTTCCAAGGGAAAGATAATTCGGCGAAAGCACTATAAACGTAGCTAAACTCGCCAATAGATTTGCTATGAAAATATAAGCAATCTGGAAATTCTCAACATATAGATTATCCCAAACCGAATTAGGGTTTGAAGCGGCAAGTTTTGGTAAGTATATTAAAAAGAAAAAGTTTAGCAACATATTGATTACTACATTTCCAATCTTAATTGCGGCATAAACCATTGGTCTCTGATTGGCTCTTAGTTTAGAAAATGGCACTAATACCAAAGCATCTAAAACTAATATCCAAACTGAATAGGTAATATATTGTACATCAACTTCGGCAAGAGTTGCCAATGTGTTTCTAAAAATTAAAGCAGCAAATAAGAAAATAATTGAGGACCAGAATATTGATATTGTCGAAGTTGCTATTACATTTTTCTTGTCATCCTCGGCACTATAGAATCTAAAAAATGCCGTTTCCATTCCGTATGAAAGAACCACATTAAAGAAAACCATCCATGACAAAACGATCGAAACCTCGCCATATTCTGCAGTTGGTAAAATACCGGTATACAATCTTACCAATAAAAAACTTAGCATTCTTGGCAATACCGTTGCTAGTCCGTAAATAGCAGTTTGTTTGAACAGATTTTTATATAATCCCAAAATAATTTTATAATAAAGTTTGTAAAACAAAAATAACCAATTCTTTGGTTTATTATTGATTTTGTTGGTTCAATAAAAAAACTTGCGTGAATTTTATTGTGTTAGTTTTTTTTCGTCAAGAATTTTAACAAAGTGAAAACCCTTTGGTCCGTAACCTTGATTGTAGTAAAAGCGATGTGCAGCAAAATTTCCGGTAAAAGCATCTAAAACTATAGAACTGCAATTCAGGTCTAAAGCCTTTTTTTCGACATAATCTGTCAATAATTTCCCTATTCCTTTAGAACGATGATCCGGATTTACTACAAAATTATCTATTTCAAGATATTTTCCTGTCCATAATTTAGTTGCTGACCAACAGCCTGTAATTCCAAGACAAACATTTTCTTCAAAAACACCAATCTGTATATAGTTGTGCGGCACCATTTCAGAAAGATATGCTTCATATTTCTCTACCGACAAATTAGGGTAAAGAAATCGCATAGTTGCTATCTGAGCCAACATTGATTCTATAGTGATAAGCTCTTTTACTTGTAGTTTCATTGCAATAAAAAAATAGACTTCAAAAATACTTATTTTTTTTAATTGTCGGTTATATAATTCAATCTTAAGTCTGTGTGTGAAATCTATAATAAAGTTTAAAAATTATATAAATTTTCACAAGTACTTCTGTACTAACTTTGTATCAAAGGGAATGAGCAAAGCTAAAATACAACCCTTCAAAAAAAAGCAAAGCCCTGGGACTAATAAAGCTTGTTTGTTCCCATAAAAGACAAAGCAAAGGGATTGATTCTGCTGAAATGTAACCCTCAAAAAAACAGAGCCTTGGGACTAATAAAGCTAGTTTGTTCCCATAAAAGACAAAGCACACAGGGATTGATTCTGCTGATATGTAACCCTTAAAAAAAACAGAGCATTGGGACTGATAAAGCTAGTTTGTTCCCATAAAAGACAAAGCACAACAGAGGTGATAAATCTGTCAATAATTTTATAAAATGGTAACTGATTCTCAGTTTTGATTGAATTGAGAATCACCATTTTATAAGTTAATATCAAAAAAACTAAAACTGCTATATAAAAAAAGACCCGATAATTACTTATCGGGTCTTTTTTGTATGTCTTGAATAAATTATCCGTTCAAAGCTTCTGCTCCACCAACGATCTCAAGGATTTCGTTAGTAATAGATGCCTGACGTGCTTTATTATAAGTCAATTTCAATTGGTTTCTTAATTCAGTTGCGTTGTCAGTTGCTTTGTGCATTGCTGTCATACGTGCTCCATGTTCTGAAGCAAATGAATCACGAATACCTTTGTATAATTGTGTTTTTAATGATTTAGGAATCAAAGTCAACACGATTTCTTCTTTTGAAGGCTCGAAAATATAATCTCCACCAGAAACCGGTACATCAGATTTAATTGGAGCTAAAGGCAAAAATTGTTCTGTTTGAACGATTTGTGTCGCAGCATTTTTAAACTGATTGTAGATTAATTCGATTCTGTCATAATCTCCTGACAAGAACTTCTCCGTTAAATTATCAGCAATTCCGGCAACATTTTCAAAAGTTAAATGATCAAAAATTGCATTATGATGACCGTGTACTTTGTGAGTTTTGCTTAAAACGTCATTTCCTTTTTTACCAATAGCAAAAACGTCAACTTGTTTACCTGCATAAAATTCAGTACGATTCTTAATCTCTTTAATTACATTAGAATTGAATGCACCACACAAACCTCTGTTTGAAGTTATAGCAACAAGCAATACTTTTTTTACTTCACGTTGTGTTGTGTAATCTCCTCCTACTTCACCATCAAGTGTAGCTGAAAGATTTTGCAACAACTCCGTTAATTTCTCGGCATAAGGGCGCATTGCAGTGATTGCATCTTGTGCTTTCTTAAGCTTTGCAGCAGAAACCATTTTCATTGCCGATGTAATTTGCATCGTCGATGAAACGGAAGTAATTCTATTACGGATTTCCTTTAAATTTGCCATCTATTAATTAGAAAATGTGACAATTTGAAAATTAGATAATTAGAATGATGTTGAGACATTTTCTAATTATCTAATTAACGAATTATCTTATTAGTTATATTTTGCTGAAATTTCTTTTGCTGCTTTTTCGATAACATCAGTAATGTTATCATCTAATTTACCAGCTTTCAACGCGTTAAGCGTATCTTTATGTTTACTGTTTAAGTAAGCTAAGAAATCAGCTTCGAATTCTTTTACTTTATTTACAGGAACGTTTCTTAATAAGTTTTTAGAACCAGCGTAGATAATAGCTACTTGATTTTCTACTGTATAAGGATCATTCAAACCTTGTTTTAAGATCTCAACGTTTCTTTTACCTTTTTCAATTACGTTTAAAGTAACTGAATCTAAGTCAGAACCAAATTTAGCAAAAGCTTCTAATTCACGGAATTGAGCCTGATCTAATTTTAAAGTTCCTGAAACTTTTTTCATTGATTTAATCTGAGCATTACCTCCAACACGAGATACAGAGATACCTACGTTAATAGCAGGACGAACTCCAGAGTTGAACAAATCTCCATCAAGGAAAATCTGACCATCTGTAATCGAAATTACGTTTGTTGGGATATATGCAGAAACGTCACCAGCCTGAGTTTCGATAATTGGTAAAGCAGTCAATGAACCACCACCTTTTACGATAGACTTGATAGAATCTGGTAAATCGTTCATGTTTTTAGCAATTCCGTCATCAGCAATTACTTTACAAGCACGCTCTAATAAACGAGAGTGTAAGTAGAAAACGTCTCCAGGATATGCCTCACGTCCCGGTGGTCTTCTTAATAAAAGAGAAACCTCACGGTAAGCAACAGCTTGTTTAGATAAATCATCATACACAATAAGTGCAGGACGACCTGAATCTCTAAAATATTCTCCAATTGCAGCACCTGCGAAAGGAGCATAAACTTGCATTGGAGCTGGATCAGAAGCATTAGCTGCAACAATAACTGTATAAGCCATTGCACCTTTTTCTTCTAACATTTTAGCGATTCCTGCTACAGTTGAAGCTTTTTGCCCAATTGCAACATATATACAGAATACAGGTTTTCCTGCATCGTAAAATTCTTTTTGGTTTAAGATTGTATCGATACAAACAGTTGATTTACCTGTTTGACGGTCACCAATTACAAGCTCACGTTGTCCACGACCAACCGGGATCATAGCATCTACTGCTTTTACTCCTGTTTGTAATGGCTCAGTTACTGGCTGACGGAAGATAACACCAGGTGCTTTTCTTTCTAAAGGCATTTCGTATAAGTCTCCACCAATTGGTCCTTTTCCATCAATTGGAAAACCAAGAGTGTTTACTACACGTCCTACCATTTGCTCACCTACTTTAAGAGATGCAATACGTTGTGTTCTTTTTGCTGTTGATCCTTCTTTGATTCCAGTTGATGGTCCTAAAAGTACCACACCAACATTGTCTTCTTCAAGGTTCAATACAATAGCTTCAAGTCCGTTATCAAATTCAACTAACTCACCATATTGTACATTCGATAGCCCGTAAATACGAGCAATACCGTCTCCAACTTGAAGTACTGTTCCTACTTCTTCTAGCGTAGCACCAGATTCAAAACCTTCTACTTGCTTTCTTAATATTGCTGAAATTTCAGCAGGTTTGATTTCCGCCATCTTAATTTATAATTTAGACACTTTTATGTGTAATAAAACTAATTACTTAACTCTCTTTTTAATACCTGCAATCTGTTTGCAACAGATGCATTGTATTGTTGATCACCTATTCTTAAAATAAATCCTCCAATGATTGATGGATCTACGATATTTTCTATTGTTATTTTTTTATCTGATAATGTTGCAACTTTAGCTAAAACTTTAGCTTCTAATGCATCATCCATAGGAATTGCTGTTGTAACTTTTGCTACTTCAACACCATTACTTTCATCAAATAATTTTTTATATTCTAAAGCAATTGCTTCTAAAATTTCGAATCTTTTGTTTTCAAATAATAAATGAAACAAACCTTTGGTTACGCCATTTACATCTGCAAAAACTTCTAAAAGAGCACTTTCCTTAATTTCAACTTTTGTAGTTGGATTTTGAATAAAGGTACTCAATTCTTGATTTGTTTCAATTGCTGTTGCAATTGACTTCATATCGTTATTAACTGCTTCGGCAACACCTTTAGAGTTTGCTAAGTCCAGAATTGCTTTTGCATAACGAATTGCTGCTCTTGTACTTGCCATAATCTTAGTTTAACTTTACGTCACCTAACATTTTCTCTACTAATTTAGTCTGAGATTCTTTGTTAGATAATTCTTCTTTCAACAATTTTTCAGCAATGCTTAATGATAAAGTTGAAACTTGTAATTTCAATTCAGCCATAGCAGCATTTTTTTCACTTTCGATAGCAGCTTTCGCTTGCTCGATCATTTTTTGACCAGCTTCTTGTGCTTCGTTTTTAGAATCAGCAATCATTTTCTCTTTCATTTCACGAGCTTCTTTAAGCATCGCGTCACGTTCTGCACGAGCTTCATTCAAAATTCTTTGATTGTCAGCTTGTAAATTTTCCATTTCTCTCTTTGCGTTTTCAGCAGAAAGTAATGCATTTTTAATACCCTCTTCTCTTGCAGTAATAGATTCCATAATTGGTTTCCAGGCAAATTTTACTAAAAGTAAAATTAAAACCAACAAGATTAAAGCTTGCCAAAAGAATAAACCGAATGAAAAATCGTTAATTAACTTATCCATTTTATAACTATATTAAATATTTAATTTCTTTTTTTAAAAGTAACAACACCTTTAACCAACCGTTAAAGATGTTGTTATTTCTTTCTTTATTATTTTCCTAAGATTAAAGCAGCAAATGCTAAACCTTCTAATAAAGCCGCGATAATAATCATCGCAGTTTGAATTTTACCAGCAGCTTCTGGCTGACGAGCAATAGCGTCCATAGCAGATCCACCGATTTTACCTAAACCTAAACCTGCTCCGATTACTACTAATCCAGCACCTACTAAAGTTGGAATTGTTCCCATAACTATTTATATATATAAAATTAAACTTCTAAATTAGATAATTACATTCTCATCAGCGTGGTGATGATCATGCTCCTGAACAGCCATACCAATAAACAATGATGATAACATTGTGAAAATGAACGCCTGTAAAAATGCAACTAAAACTTCGATAACCGAAATAAATAATGTTAATCCCATAGAGATTGGCAAATCTGCAGCTAAATTTTTACCTACAAAGATCATTGCAATCAAACTCATAATTACTACGTGACCTGCAGTAATATTTGCATACAAACGAATTAATAATGCAAATGGTTTTGTTAATGTTCCTAAGATTTCAATTGGAGCTAAAATAATTTTCATTGGCACAGGGACTCCCGGCATCCAGAAAATGTGTCCCCAATAATCTTTGTTTGCACTGAATTGTGTAATGATAAAAGTAAATGCTGCTAAACAAACTGTAATTGCAATATTTCCTGTAACATTAATTCCTAGTGGAGTCATACCTAATAAGTTTAACAACCACACAAAGAAAAATACGGTTAATAAGTAACCCATATATTTTCTGTATTTTTTCTCACCAATATTTGGAACAGCGATTTCATCTCTGATGAAAATAATAAGCGGTTCTAATACTCTTCCAAATCCAGTTGGGATTGGTCCTTTTTTATATGATTTTGCTAAACCAGTAAACATTATAAATAATAGTACTGCAACAAAAAGCATTGACACTACATTTTTTGTAATAGAAAAATCTAATGGTTTTTCGTTTTCAGGATGTCCGTGCTCATTAAAAGTAATGGTACCGGCAGCATCTGTTTTGTAAATTTTACCATGAACAAGTTTGTAGAAGTTTCCATCAACTTCTGCAACTTCTTCACCGTGGTGTAATTTTGAAGATGAGAAAATTTTCAAACCTCCGTCAATAAGGATTACAGGCAATGAAAAACCATAATGTTTATTTTCCTTTTCGTCTGAAAAGAAAACAAAATCATGAGAATCTTGTAAGTGATGATCAATAAAAGCATCCACTTTTGCTTTTGGATCAAGAGCTTCATGCTCACCTTCTACAGGAGCATTATGTGAAATTACTTTCTCTTCATGAGCAGCCTCTGTCTGTACATGCGTTGAGTCATTCTCTGAATTTGCAAAACTCATTACTGGAGAACAAGCTACTAAAGCTGCAAGAATAAATTTGAGCGGTTTGTTGGAAATCACCATATCTGTTAAAAATCTTATTTTTTTACGTTTCTAAAATTTGGTGCAAAGGTACATTTTTTATTAATATTCAAAAGGATATGAAAAATTATTTTTGAACCTTGTTTTACAGAATCCTTATTTTAACGCTTTTCATTTAATAATCGGACAGTTAAAAGCGTCTCAAATAACAAAAATAAAATAAATGTTATAAAAAAACTCACTTTTTCAATCATAACCTCTCCTGATTTGTTTTCCAGAATAGGTCTTAAAATTAAATATCCTAATAGCATTTGTGTAAATGTCCCGAATAAAAATGCCATTCCGACAATTTCAAAATTCTTCTTTTTTACTATCAATAATATAAGGTATAATAAAGCCGAAAGTCCGAAGAAAATCAAATACAAAAATTCTAAACTATAATAAAAGTTTTGAGTATTTAACTCTAAAACTAAAAAAGCTGCTTTGTGCAAAATATATGCTGCCAAAGCAAAAATGAATAAATGGAAAATAGGTTTGTAATTTTTTAAAAGCATTTGAAATATTTTTTGCAAAGATGCAACATTTATTTAAAGTTGCTTTAAAACATAAATTACTTTGTTTTATTGATATCGTTAACCTGGCGAATTACATTATATAAGGCAAGCCCAACACCAAGCATTACAAAAATTGGGTTGTAATACACTTTTGGACTGGGATGATTTTCATCCAGCCAACTACCGAAATAAGAGAATAAAAAAATAATTATTCCCATTTGAACAGGAATATTAATTAATGGTAACCATTTATTCCTTCTGTTTTTGTTCGGCTCCTTTTCCATCTTTTACAGTTACTTCTTTATTATTTGTAAGCATAGTACAGGTAGCTGTAAAATCTGCTCCTGGTTCTATAGACAGTTTTCCAACAGCGACTTCTCCATGAATACGCGCTGTTGCTTTTATATTAAGGACTTCTAATACTTTTATTTTACCCTGAAACTCTCCTTCTATATCAGCATTGTTGCAAACAATTTCACCTTTTACAATTCCGGATACTCCTATAACCAGTTTTCCCTGAGAAGTAAAGTTTCCTATTAACTCTCCATCTAATCTAAAATCTGCCTTTGATACAATATCTCCTACTATCGAAGTTCCTTCTACAATTCTATTCGTTTTTCCTAGAAGTTCTGTTCCGTTTTTTTTGACTTTATCAAACATGCTTATGGATTTTTAGGAGCTAAATAAGCTTCTAGATTTTTTTTGATTTGAATTACTTTATAATTATCACTTGATATAATAATAGACGGATGTGAGATTTTATATTTTTTATCATCTCTTAAAACTCCTGAAACGTCTCTGGCATATGCCTCTGATTTTATACCATGAATAACTACAAAGCTTTCGGTTTTATTATACTTATCAAGAGAAGTTGTTAATCTTTCGAAATTTTCAACTAATAAAAATACTCTGATTGCTTCTTCAATATTTTTAAGTGTTTTAGAATCGTTATTAGGAACTAAATATAAAATTTTCCAGCTTTTACCATCAACAGCAGTAAAATCAAGCTTTTCTAAAGCAGGTATTTGTTTCTCCAGAATTTCCCTGGCACTTTTACCTTCATCACTATTAGGGTAATCATCTGCTACAGATTCTAATGCTTTTTTGTAGGCTGCCAAACCATTTACTTTTCCTAAAGTATTTGCTTTCAGCAATTCATATTTTGAAACAATTTCATCTCCGGCATATTGATTGATCAAATTATCAATATTATCAAGAACAGTATCAAAATGCTCTTCCTGATATAATTTATACCATTTTTTATATTCCTTATCCGGCGATGCTAAATCTTCTGAATTGGTATTATTTAGGATCTGTGCATATCTGGAATTTGGGTATTTTGTAGTAATATCAAACTTGACAGCTTCAGCTTTGGCAGGATTTGTAATTTGATATATTTTATACAAATTATACATCGAAGGAAGAATCAATTTTTCTTCAGGATTATTTCTTAATAATTGCTCTAATTTTTCACTGGCCAGATTATACTCCTTAAATTTCTCTTTATAAATCAGTCCTAATTGATAGTATGCAAAATTACGTTCTACTCCAATACTATCTATAGAAGCCTGTGTTTTTGGAAGCTGTTTTTCATAAAAATCTGTTGTATATTTTTCAACAATAACAGAGTCTTTTATCGTGTTTACTAAATCTTGATCATTATTTATGGTATCATTCAGTGCTGCATTATTCGCAGATTTTACTGCTGCCATTCTCCAATTTCCTCCTACAGTTCTATTACCCCACAGTTTTTTGAACTGTAATTTTCCGTAGGCAACTGTTGTTGGATTATAAAAATAAAAAGTACTTGCAGCGGCGGTCTCGTTTCCTGCGGGAGGATTAAATGCTCCTACTCCAGGATCACTTTTTCCTATTGCATTAGGATTTACGGCCGTTGGTGAATTACCTGTATTTGTATTACGGTCAATATTCGCTAATCTTTCCTTTTCTTTTTCTTCTAAAATACTTTTTGCTTCGTCTTTCTTTTTAAGTTCCGCAATATAACTTTCAAAATATAACTTTCGATCAGGTGCTGGTAAACCGTATACCTTAATGATACTATCATTTCGTTTTGCTATACCTTCGTATTTAATTACGTTATCTAAATTTTTTCTGTTTTTTTGAATAAAAGCAAACTCTCTTGTTTTAGGATCTAATTTTACTAATGTACTGTCATAATATTTAGCAGCCATTGTATAATCAGTATCTTTAAAATACATATTTCCTATATTTCTATAACTGGAAGCAACCAAATAAGGATCTTTTGATTGTCTTGACAATGATTTATTATAAAATATTAAAGCGCTGTCTCTTACCTTGTAGTTATCATAAAACACTCCCATTTGATAAAAAAGGATATCATAATAAGGCCTGTTTTCGCGGTCTGTAACTAATTTATTAAAAGCCTTAAGGAACAGTTGTTTATTATCGTTTTCATAATCAAACATCTCAGCCTTTTTAGCATACGAATGCATCATATATTTACGATCAGCTTTTCGATTCATATCAATTACGCCATCATAAAAATAATTTGCACTGTCTTTTTTGCCTGCTTCCTGATACATCTGTCCCAGAATAAAACGGTATCTGGCTCTGTCTTCATTTATTCTTGTAAATTGTTCCGCAACCCGAAGTTTGGCAATAGCACTGTCTTTTTCTTCTAAATTTAAAAAAGCTTCTGCTAACAAAGCATTTGCGTCTGAAAAAGTCTGTTTATTAAGATCTGTGTTTTTTAATAAAAGCTTAATGTTTTTTAAGGCAATAGCATCATTTCCTAAACGCATATTGGTTTTCTCACGCCAGATTTTTGCTGTATAAATATTACTGCTGTTTGGGTATTTGTACAAAATATAATTAAACGCCTCAAGCGCAGGAATAAAGCGCTGATCATAGTATCTGGCCTTTCCGAGCATTAAATATGCTTCATCAATTTGTGAATTGCGTTCTCTTCCGCCAATATTCATCGAGTGCTTCTGAATGGCTTTTGTAGCTTTCGTTTCAGCCTTTTCAAAATCAGGATTTTTAGCCTTTTCTTCTCCGGAAAAATTTTCGTCGATTTGCATTTTTTCTATAGGCAGCAACTTCCAGAAATTATCCTGATTGTTTGCCTGAATAGATTTTAATCCTTTATCAAGACCAATTCCGCCATTATACAAAATGTTATATTTTGTACTTAAGGCATGCGAATTTCTAGCCAGAAAAGTGTTTTTCTTGGTAGAACATGCTATCAAAAGAAACAAAAAGACAAGAAAAAAACTATATTTAAGAGTATTGTTTTTCAATAGAAAGAGTTTAAATCAATTAACTTCTAAAATGGACTTTTAGTATATTGACTTGTAAAAATACGCTTCTTTTTGAAATATAGAATATTTATACTGCAAAAAACGATTCCAGTTCTTGTAAGGTTTCTTCTGAAGTTTGAATATCTTTTACTACTTCACCTTTATTAAGTGCCACAATTCGATCGCAAACCTCTACCGTATGCTGTAAATCATGGCTGGAAACCAGTACGGTAACATTTGGATTTTCAGCCAGATCTTTTATTATTTTTTTTAATCTGCTCACGGTTGTCGGATCTAAATTTGCAAAGGGTTCATCTAAAATAACTACTTCAGGATTTCCTATGAGTGTGGCAATAATCCCCACCTTTTTCTGGTTTCCTTTTGATAGGTCTCTTAAATATTTTTTATTATTCAGGATTTCACCATTAAAAAACTCTTCATGCTGCGCTAACAAAGCATCAATATCTGCTTTGTTCTGATGTCTTAAATCTCCAATAAAATAAAAGTATTCCTCAGGAGTCAAATACCCAATCAGGAAACTTTCATCAAGAAAAGATCCGGTAAAAGATTTCCAGTTCTCACTTGTATTTACCTGAATCGTATTGCTTGTAATATTTCCTGTCGAAGGCTGAATTAAATCTAATAACAAACTGAAAAAAGTTGTTTTTCCTGCACCATTATTTCCCACTAAACCAAAGCTTTGTCCTTTTGGAATTTCAAGATTATTAATATTTAAAACTGTGGTTCCGTTGTATATTTTTGAAAGTTGATTTACTTGTATCATTATCTTTTCGTTTAATTGATTTGGTTAACCGTTAATTTGATTTCAATCTGATAAAAATTATCTTATTATCAAATTGACACATTCTCTAATTAATTCTTTTGTTTATAAGCACTTATCGTACTGTATTTTTCGATTTTATATCTTTTTTCGATTAATGAAAATACCTTGTCCTTAAAAACAAAACCTAAAACTC
Organism: [Flexibacter] sp. ATCC 35103; assembly: GCF_001975985.1. Classification (GTDB taxonomy): domain Bacteria; phylum Bacteroidota; class Bacteroidia; order Flavobacteriales; family Flavobacteriaceae; genus Flavobacterium. The sequence goes on from NZ_MTQF01000003.1 coordinate 256,811, forward strand.
CAGCACCTGTAACTAATGATAATCCAATGGTTTTATTTCCTAAATAAAGTCCAATGGCATAAAGTCCTAATGGCAATAATATTTTTGGTAATGTCAATAACATCGCACTAACATTAAAGGCTTTTTTATCTCCAAAAGCCCCTCCAGCAGTACTTAAATCGATTGGCGTTTTTGTAAATGCTCCGCCTAAAAGAACTAAATGTGAGTTTACTCCAATGTTATAAATGGCACCAACTACAATGGTTAGATAGATTTCCCATCCAAAAAAAAGATAGAACGAAGCTATAATCGTTGAAACAATTGTTGCAATAACAATAAGCCACCATTTTGAAGTAATATAACCACGATACGGAATATTTTGTGTCATCATTAATTGGTAATATGAACTATCCCAGCTTGGAACAAATTGACCAAACACAAATAAAAAGCCTCCGGAAACAAATATTCCTGCAAAAATATGCATCACTTCTGGCTGATGTGTGTTCCCGAAAAAAATGAATCCGTAAAACAAAAAGAATATACTCATGAATATAGTGGTTTTTGAGCGTTTGTTTCTTTTGATTAATTTGATATCATTTTTAAGAAAAGTCCCTAAAGTCCCAAATTGATTTAGCCAGGAAAGATTTTCGGTTGTAGCAATATCCTCTTTCTTAGAAAGTCCGGCATCTAAAAACAAATTATTTTTGAAATATTTAAAACTAAATAAATACAATCCGGCTAATACCAAAACCGGTATTAAAAACATTCCTTTTATCTCGTAAAATCCAAGAAAAAAAGGCGCCGTAAATATCGTAATATCAAATACTTTATAATATTGAGCAGCAGCTAATACAAGAATTAACCCAATAAAAACAACAAATAATTTGTCGATATTACTTAAAATTATATTCAAAAAATTATTGATATATATTAAGGAGAATGCTGCCAAAAGCCAAAAAACAACTCCCAAAATATCATAACCTTCCAGAACTAATACAATAGAAAATGGAATAAAAAAAAGAGCATGAACCCAATTAAAAAACGACAAAGCAGTTTTGCCTAACGAAAAATGTACAATTGTTGATTTTCTGAAAGGTAAAATCAACAATGGTTTAATGTTCAATACCGGAATTGCCTGCATTAATAAGCGAACTACGAGATCAAATAAAAAATAATAAATCAGAAATTGATTGATAGTTGATAAAGGTTCGAGATTCATTTTTCTTAATACGTAAAATGCTCCAACTCCCATTCCGATAAAAAGTACCGAGAAATAAACCATCAAAAAACCAATTAAAATTTTCATGGCCACATTTGCACCAAACGATGCAGATCTTGTAAAAGCCTTCCATTCTAAATAAATAAACTTTTTAATCATGGTTATTTGGTTTTCAGTTTTGTAGTAAGAGATCAAATGTAACCAAACGTTACAAAAAAAGTTAAAAATAATAATTTCGTGCCTGACATTTAATCTCCGTTTGCTACTTTTGCATAAAATATACAATCATGCCTTCATTCTTAAAACTTATAATTAAAGAGGTAAAACGTGAAACTACTGATGCCGTTTCTGTACTTTTTAATGTTCCCGAAGAACTAAAACCAGACTATAAATTTATAGCCGGACAATACATAAACTTAAAATTAACTCTTGATAATCAAGAGATTCGTCGTGCTTATTCTATTTGTTCTGCACCTGAAAGCGGCGAATTAAGAATTGCTGTAAAAGGAGTAAAAAACGGGTTATTTTCTCAATTTGCAAATACAAGACTTAAAGCAGGCGATGTTCTGGAAGTAGGTCATCCGGAAGGAATTTTTACTTTTGAACCAGACGCTGAAAAACAAAAAAATTATGCGGCTTTTGTTGCCGGAAGCGGAATTACTCCTGTACTTTCGATCATAAAATCTGTTTTAAAAAGTGAACCAAAAAGTTCATTTGTATTGGTTTACGGAAATAAAACTCCTGAAGAAACTATTTTTTACCAGGAATTACATGATTTACAATTGCAATATGTAGGTCGTTTTTTCGTGCATTATGTCTTTAGTCAGGCTAAAGCCGAAAATGCTTTGTTTGGAAGAATCGAGAAATCTGCAGTTAATTTTGTTTTGAATAACAAACACAAAGAATTACAATTTGATAAGTTTTTCTTGTGCGGACCAGAAGAAATGATCAATACCGTATCTGCGATTTTAAAGGAGAAAAACGTAAAAGAATCAGCAATTAAATTTGAGCTTTTTACTTCTTCATCTCAGGAAAACGAAATAAAAACTTCACTTGAAGGACATACAAAAATCACAGTTTTAGTAGATGATGACGAAGTTTCATTCGAAATGTCTCAAAAACAAACCATACTAGATGCGGCACTGAAACAAGGAATCGACGCTCCATATTCTTGCCAGGGCGGAATTTGCAGCAGCTGTCTTGCTCGTGTAACTTCCGGAACTGCCGAAATGACTAAAAACTCAATTTTGACAGATAAAGAAATCGCTGCAGGTTTAATATTAACTTGTCAGGCACACCCAACATCTGAGTCTATTTATGTAGATTATGATGATGTGTAGAGAGTTTTAAGTCGCAGTTTACAGTCGCAGTTTTAAAAAAAGGGTTTGCAATGCAAACCCTTTTTTTATATACGGTTATGAGAAATGCGACTGCGACTGCGACTGCGAC
>NZ_MTQF01000003.1:259522-433384 GCF_001975985.1 [Flexibacter] sp. ATCC 35103
GACTGCGACTGCGACTGCGACTGAATCACGATAAAAATGCGTATACAAACTTTGTCAAATATAAAACTCCAATTTACATCTTCCAAAATTGTAATTTGGTATTTAAAATTGAAAATTAATTGAATATGAGATCTGTACGAGAAATTTTTAAAAGTAAAGAATATTTTTTAGATGAACCCGAAGTAGTGAAACTTGTAGAATACTGTGAAGAATTGCAAGATGAAATTGTTGAGCTCAAATATCAAAAAACCAACAATAAAGAACTCGCTATGCTAGATATGCTCAAAGAAGTTATAAAAGGCTGCAATGCTATCGAAAAAGAGCAAATGGAACATGAACGTTTTGGTTATGAGGCGCCTAATTATGAAGCTACCATTTCAAATCTTAAAAATTATATTTACAACAGATGTCGGGATGAGAAAATTTGGCTATAGTTCAGATTGCAATAAAAACAAATTTTTGCTAAAATATTGCTGAATTTTTATTATATTAGAGGTAAAATTAAAGCAATCACAATCTCGCATTTTATAAGATTGTAGACTAAATAAGATTTGTCAACTCATTTAAATATTAAATATTATGGCAATGCATCACTACCTCCGTCTATCTTTTATCGTACTTTTTGTAATAACCTCTTTGTTTTGTATTTACTTTATAATTAAAAAAAGAAGAAACCGAAAAGTCCCTAAATTACTTTCGGCAGAAAAATATAATTCATCAATGACTGAAGGAATGAAAGAAATATCATCAAAAGATAGTTTTTTTAATATTTGGCCATATGTGAGTGAATTAAAAGCTGCTAAAATTTTATCGAAAAAAATTAAAGAATCTGAATTGGTACATAAGGTTTACAGAAATTCAACCGACGATTTTGAACACATTTTACTCGCTACTGAAAAAGAAAATCATTTTGTAAAAGTTATAGTCGATAGAAACAAAAAGAAAGCAATGGGATATCTTTTCTTTGATTTATGAGAATAAGTCAAAGATTGATCTTAAAATAAAAAATCCAAATCCCAATTGTAAAGTTGGAATTTGGATTTTTTTTTATTGAAATTCAGTCTCTTAAATTTACAAAAGACTTTTAATTTTATTTACAACTTCTTCCGGAAGTATAGTTCTCATCGCATCCTGATAACCTTCAACAATCTTATTTCCATAAACCGATGTTGGTAGTTTTGGATACTGATTTCTATCAGAAGTTATGGCATTTTCTATGGTTTGATTGAATGGTAAAAATCCTGCGTACGGATGTGTAGCGCCCCAAAGTGTGATTACTTTTACACCCAGCATTGCAGCAATATGAGCATTTCCAGAATCCATAGATAACATTACATCGAGATTACTAATCAATTGTAATTCTTGCTGAAATTTAATTCTTCCAGCCATATTAATTACATTTTCAAAGGGTTTTGCAAATGAATCCAGAATTTCAATTTCTTTCTTTCCTCCTCCAAAAAGTACTATTTTATGGTCTTTATTTTCAGCTAGTTTTGCGATAACTTCCTGCATTAAATCCTGCGGATAAACCTTAGAATCGTATTGTGCAAAAGGTGCAATCCCAATTAATTTTTGATTTTGATTGCCAATAATTTGGAGAATTTCTGAATTTAAAATTGCTTTTTCAGGGAATTCAGTCCCGACGCTTCGGGATGATAAATTTAAAGAAAAACCAAGTTCTTCGAATACTTTTGCGTGTCTTTCGAGCATGGTTGGTAATGGTTTGAAAATCTTGTTTTCGGCGCGGGTTAATTCTTTTTTACCTTCCCTTCCTTTGTCAACTGTAGCTCTTTTTTTTCCGCTTAAAGCGAAAAGTAAACTCACAATTTTAGATCTTAAAACATTATGAAGATCTGCAAAAGCATCAATTTTAAGTTTTTTTACATCATTGAATAAACGTAAAAGCCCTGCAAAACCTTTGTGACGTTCTTTTTCATCAAAAGCAAAAAAATGAAGATTAGGGATTCCGTCAAAAAATGGCTTGAAAAACGGACGTGAAATTACCGTGATTTTTACTTCTGGATACTGTTTTACAAAAGCACGTAAAACAGGAACCGTCATGGCGACATCTCCCATTGCGGAAAGTCTCATGACGGCTATATGCTTAATTTTATTGGACAATTCTGCCAATTATTTTTTGTTTTGGTATAAAACAGGATTTAATTCATCGTCGTTGTACATTTTCATTTGTTTGTACACTTTCATGAATTTTTCACCGTTTTCGATATCAGCAAGTAAATCATCAATTGCTGTAGATAAGTCACTTCTTTGTTCTAAAAGAATGTTTAATTTTTCCTGACATTTATCTCTGTGTTCCTGAGAAGCTTCTGCACGAGTAGCTTCTTCATGCATATGATAAATTTTTAGCGCCAGGATAGACAATCTGTCAAAAGCCCAGGCAGGACTTTCTGAGTTGATTTTTGCTCCATCTTTTACTTTTACATCACTGTATTTTTGTAAAAAATAACTATCGATATATTCCACCATATCAGTACGTTCCTGATTCGATGCATCGATTCTTCGTTTTAAAGTCAAAGCTGCTACCGGATCAATCTGCGGATCACGAATAATATCTTCAAAATGCCATTGAACAGTGTCAATCCAGTTCTTTAAATATAATAAATGCTCAAATTTATCTTTAGGATAAGGATTGTTTATAGGTTGATCAACATTATCAAATTGATGATAATCTTTGATGCTTTGTTCGAAAACAGAATATGCTAATTTTGAAAACATGTCTTTATTTGTTAGAGTTACAAAGATACTTTTTATACTTTTATCGTGCGAATAAAACGATGAATTTTTCGTTATCGTACTCTAACCTATTGATAATTCTAAAATTTTATTATGAAAATCCATTATATCTCTGAAAATAATAGCGTATTAAATCATTTTTTAGGTCAAATCAGAAATATTAATGTTCAGAACGACAGCATGCGTTTTCGAAGAAATATTGAACGAATTGGCGAAATTATGGCGTATGAACTAAGTAAAGATTTGTCATATAAAAATATCGAAATTCAAACTCCGCTTGGCATTAAAAAAACAACCGAAATAGAAAGTGATTTGGTTTTATGTTCGATTTTAAGAGCCGGATTACCGCTTCATAATGGCTTTTTGAACTACTTTGATCATGCTGAAAACAGTTTTGTTTCGGCTTGCAGATATCATCCTAATAATGATGATGAATTCGAAATTCGGGTAGAATATCAAGCTGTTTCTAACATAAATGATAAAACAGTTTTACTGCTTGACCCAATGTTGGCAACCGGTCAGTCTATCGTAGCTGTTCACGGAAAATTAATTGAAAATGCAACTCCAAAAGAAATTCATATTGTAGTGGTTATTGCTGCACCCGAAGGAATTGCTTTTCTTGAAAAAAACCTTCCTGACAACTGCCATTTATGGGTTGCTTCTCTGGATGAGAAATTAAATGAGAAAAATTATATTGTTCCGGGACTTGGTGATGCCGGCGATCTTGCTTACGGAAGCAAATTATAGTTGAGAGAAAAATGTAAATAAACTACACAAAATCAGCACATAAAAAACAATTTCGTTATTGAGTTTTTGCTTCATATATTCTACATGACTTGATGCCATAATGGTCAAAGGAGCGATACTAAATAACAAAAGATCATTACTTTTATCTGGTGAAATAATGTAAACAAAAGCAGCAATAAAAAAACAAGCTACCACTTTTTTGTATGATGAATGTACGATTTGAGGTCTGTTTGACAATGTGCTTAACATCGAAACTATAAAAAATAAAGATACAGCAACATATATAGAAAGTGCCCCGTTTTCGTAATTGTTCTTGAAATAATCAATACTAAAATCTACTACGGCACGTTCCTGAAAAAATTCGATTATATCAATATGGAATATTAAAGAAATAAATAAAAATATTATTGATACTGCCATAAGCGCTATAAAAGGCAAAATCCAGTTTCTATAATCCCTCGAAACGTGAAAAATAATCGATATAAAAACCAATATCAGGAAAAGAACACACCAAAATTGAAATAAAGAAGCTATTAAAATCCAAAAAGAAGCATCGAATATTTTTTCTTTTGCAGCTTTTAAGGATTGTAACGATATAAGTCTTCGTAGTGCCAACAAGACAAAAAAGTTGGCATATACAACATTTGCATTATTAAAAATTGTGGGGAAAAACAATATAAACAATAAGTAAAAAAATATCGCGTAACCGTTGTCTTTACTGAGCCCATTCTTTTTTACGATAAAATTAATCAGGAAAAAAGACGCTAAAATAAAGCATAGAAGACTTACTTTTTGGAACGCCAAAAAATAAGAACTCACCCATGATGGATCTTTAATTTGAAAAACAAAAAAGAAAACCAGTATTAAAATTACGACCAATGAATAATTTAATGGCGTAGATTTTTTAAAAACACTTGTTATCATAAGGATATTTTATACTTTTGTGATTGTAAATATAATACTTGTTTAAAAAGGAAAACCAACAAGTTGAAAAAAGATTCTTTATTGAATTTTGTCTTCAATGCGTTAAAAACAATAAATAACATATAATTTTATAAATTATGACAGCTTTTTTTGAAGGAATACAATACTTATTCGTTAACATTTTATTTGCTCCACTTGACTTTTTACGTCACTTAGAACTTATTACTTGGTTTGGTGCGAATACTATTAACTGGATTTTTATGATCATCTGTGCATGCGCAATCGTTTATTGGATTAAACAATTACGCATTTTTGATGACGCCGGAACAGAAAATCAAGATACTACAGCTCACTCTTTTTTAAAGTAAGTCGAAGCCAATATCTTTTCTAAAATACATCTTATCAAAATTTAGTTTATCTATATTTTGGTAAGATTTTTTTATGGCCTGTTGAAAATCGTCCCCATAAGATGTTACAGTCAATACACGTCCTCCATTACTAACGACATTTTCGCCATCTAATTTTGTACCTGCGTGAAAAACTATAGAATCTGTAATATTTTCTAATCCTGTAATTACTTTTCCTTTTTCGAAATCTTCAGGATATCCGCCGGAAACCACCATAATTGTAGTAGCACTTCTTGGATCAACTTCTAATTCGAAAGTATCTAACTTTTGATCCGCAACTGACTGGAACAATGCAACCAAATCAGATTTTAATCTTGGCACAACAACTTCGGTTTCAGGATCTCCCATTCTCACATTGTATTCAATAACAATTGGTTCGTTTTTTACATTGATTAAACCAATAAATACAAATCCTTTATATTCGATTCCGTCTTTCTGGAAACCTTCGATTGTTGGTTTTACAATACGCGTTTCAATTTTTTCCATCAAAACAGCATCAACATAAGGAACTGGAGAAACTGCTCCCATTCCGCCTGTATTTAATCCTGTATCGCCTTCTCCAATACGTTTGTAATCTTTTGCTGTTGGAAGAATTTTATAGCTTTTTCCGTCAGTTAAAACAAAACAGCTTAATTCGATTCCGTCCAGAAATTCTTCGATTACTACTTTAGAACTTGCAGCTCCAAATTTTTCATGAACCAACATGTTTCTTAGTTCCGTTTTAGCCTCTTCAAGATCCTGAATAATCAAAACTCCTTTTCCGGCAGCTAAACCGTCTGCTTTTAAAACGTATGGTGGTTGTAAAGTTTCAAGAAATGCACATCCATTCTCTACTGTTTCTGCAGTAAAACTGTCATAAGCAGCAGTTGGAATGTTGTGTTTCATCAGGAATTCTTTTGCAAACTCCTTACTCCCTTCTAATTGAGCCCCTAATTTTGATGGCCCGATAACCGGGATATGTTGTAAACTTTCGTCATTTTTAAAATAATCGTAAATCCCTTTAACTAAAGGATCTTCTGGCCCTACGACCACCATTTTTACATTTTCCTGAATCACAAATGTTTTAATCGCATCAAAATCTGTTGGAGACATTGCCACATTTGTAGCAATCGCAGCCGTTCCTGCATTTCCTGGTGCAACAAAAAGTTTTTCGCAAAGCGGACTCTGAATCATTTTCCACGCAAAAGCATGTTCTCTTCCTCCTGATCCCAATAGTAAAATTGTCATGTGTAGTTGTATTTAGTTGTGGTGCAAAAATAATTGCTTTTGTACGTAAAAAATAATTAAATCTTAAAAACTTACTCATTCTTCTCTGTTAGTAATTGGATAATATTATTTTTGATAAAAATTTATCCTCAAATGATTTCTATTTTTGACATTTCGCTAAAATTAAATGGTTTTCCGATAAAGAAAGCTAAGGCTGAATTGGATAAAATCGTGAATTTATCTGAAGATGAATATGTACTTTTTCTCCAAAATAAAAAAGAAGAAATTGTAGATTTTCATCTAAAAAACAATGTTTTTTACCAGGAATTAGTTGGAAATAATACAGATTTGATATGGGAAAATTTACCCATTTTAAACAAACAAAATCTACAAAAACCGCTCGAAGAAAGACTTTCAAAAGGATATTCGAAAAAAAATGTATACCTCAACAAAACTTCCGGATCCAGTGGAACTCCTTTTGTTTTTGCTAAAGATAAATATTCCCACGCCTTGACATGGACTTCAATTTTTATGCGTTTTGGTTGGTATAAAATCGATTTTAATCATTCTCTACAAGCTCGTTTTTATGGTATTCCGATGGATTTTATTGGATATAAAAAAGAACGGATAAAAGATTTTTTGACACATCGTTTTCGGTTTCCGGTTTTCGATTTATCCGATGCTATTTTGGAAAAATTCCTTCGAAAATTTAAAACTAAAAAATTTGATTATATCAACGGTTATACAAGTTCGATCGTTTTATTTGCTAAATATTTGGAACAGAAAAATATTGTTTTAAATGAAACTTGTCCAACTTTAAAAGCGTGTTTCGTTACTTCGGAAATGCTTTTTGAATCGGATAAAAAACTGTTGGAAAAACAATTCGGAATTCCCGTTATTAATGAATATGGTGCTTCAGAACTTGATTTAATTGCTTTTGAAAATCCAAATAGAGAATGGCAAGTAAATTCCGAAACACTGTTTGTTGAAATTTTAGACGAAAATAATAATGTTCTTCCTTACGGGAAAGAAGGCCGAATTGTGATTACTTCTTTGTTTAATAAAGCACATCCGTTTATAAGATATGAAATAGGCGATATTGGAATTTTAGATGAAAAAAGTACACCACAAAAACCAATTCTTAAAAAACTAATCGGACGAACGAACGATATTGCGATTCTCCCAAGCGGAAAAAAATCACCAGGTTTGACCTTTTATTACGTAACCAAAAGCATTGTTGAAGATGACGGAAATGTAAAAGAATTTATTATCAAACAAATGCAATTGGATACTTTTGAAATTGAATACGTTAGTGATTTTGAATTGAATAATACTCAAATTCAAAAAATAGAAAAGGCAATCTCGTTATACTTAGAACCTAATTTAAACTTCACTTTTTCTCGAAAAGCAGTTCTGGAAAGAAGCAAAAGCGGAAAACTAAAACAATTTAAATCGTATCTATAAACATAAATAAAATCTTACATTTGTTTTTTTTTAATTAAAAACTCATGGACGATCAATCTCTACTTTCTGAAGAAACAATTTCTAATAAAATATATTTTATACGCGGTCAAAAAGTGATGCTTGATCGTGATCTCGCTTTACTTTATGGAATAGAGACAAAACGATTAAAAGAACAAGTAAAAAGAAACATCTCTCGCTTTCACGAAGACTTCATGTTTGAACTCAATAAAAAAGAATTTGAAAATTGGAGGTCGCAATTTGCGACCTCCAATTCTGAAAAAATGGGCTTACGTTATGTACCAATGGCATTTACTGAACATGGTGTTTTAATGCTTTCAAGTGTATTAAAAAGTGATAAAGCAATTCAAACCAATATTCAAATCATGCGTATTTTCACGAAAGTGAGACAAATGCTTTTGGATACAACAGAAATTAAAGTTGATATACTCCAGATTCAAAAGAAGTTAGAGAATCACGATAAGAATATTGAATTGGTTTTTTCCTATCTAGATGAATTGACTGAAAAGAAAGAAGATGAAAATGAAAGAGTCAAAATTGGCTATAAAAAATAATTCCCTACTTTCAAGGTCGAAAATTGCGACCTTGAAACTTGAAGTCGCAATTTGCGACTTCAAGTTTAAGTTTTAACATATTGAAAATGAATTCAATTCTTTAAGGTCACAAATTTTGACCTTAAAGAATTTCAAAAAAATCAAATTGGAGATCACAAATTGCGACCTCCAATTCTGACAAGATAAGTTTAATACAATTCAAAATTCGATTAAACATTCAAGAAAGTATCTCAATTTATCCAGATTCCAATTTAAACTTTACTTTTGCCAAAAGAAAGTTTTTAGAAAGAATACCACCAACTTATGAAAATCACTATAATCGCCGGCGCAAGACCTAATTTTATAAAAATTGCACCCATTATTAATGCCATTAAAAGCAAGCAAAATGAAGGTTTTGATATCTCATTTCGATTGGTTCATACAGGTCAGCATTATGATAAAAACCTAAGTGATACTTTTTTTGAAGAATTAAATATTCCTAAACCAAATGTAAATCTAGAAGTAAAAAGTGGTTCTCAGGCAGAACAAACAGCTGCAATCATGATTGCTTTTGAGAAAGAATTAATTCAAAACCCTAGTGATTTAGTTTTGGTTGTTGGTGATGTCAATTCTACAATGGCATGTTCAATCGTGGCAAAAAAATGCCATACAAAAGTAGCGCATGTCGAAGCCGGAATTCGTTCCGGAGATTTAACAATGCCCGAAGAAATCAACAGAATGCTGACGGATAGTATTACTGATTATTTTTTTACAACCTCAAATTCTGCATCAGAAAATTTACTAAAATTGGGTTCAGATCCTGAAAATGTTCACTTTGTGGGCAATGTGATGATCGATACTTTATATCAAAATATTGATAGAATTTCGGCTCCGGACTTTTGGAATGAACATGGACTTAGCGAAAAAAATTATATTATTTTAACGCTTCATCGCCCCGGAAATGTTGACGAAGTTTCATCATTAATTAAATTATTGCACGGAATTGACAATTTGCTTAACAACAAAAAAATATTGTTTCCAATTCATCCCAGAACACAGGCAATTTTGAGTGAAAGCGATATTAAGTTCAAAAATATTATTTTTGTTGCTCCGCAAGGGTATTTAAATTTCATGTATTTAATCAAAAATAGTTTCGCGGTTATTACAGATAGCGGCGGAATTTCTGAAGAAACAACCGTAATGGGAATTCCGTGTTTTACGATGCGAAATAACACTGAAAGACCTGAAACAGAAACCATAGGATCTAATACTATCGTAGGAACATCATTAGAAAATTTACAAAAAGTCTTTGGTTCGTTCTTGAAAAATGGTCCGCGAAAAAGTGGTATTCCTGAGTTATGGGATGGAAAAGCATCGGAAAGAATTATTTCAATTTTATTGGATAAAAAATAATGAAGGACATTTTAATCATATCAAATTATTATCCGCCAGAAAAAGGTGCTGCTGCCAATAGAATTGAGCAACTGGCTTTAAAATTAAATCAAAACGGATACGAAGTCTCGGTAATTTCTCCGCTTCCAAATTATCCTAAAGGAGAATTATTTCCGGAATATAAAGGTAAGTTCTCAGTTACTGAAAAGATTCAGAATATCACACTAAAAAGGCTTTGGATTTATCCTAGTAATAGTTCGAATATCTTTAAACGAATTGTTTCAACACTTTCATTTTCAACTACTTTATTCTTTTATTTACTTTTTGCCAAAACGCCTAAAAAGGTTATTGTACAATCGCCGCCGTTATTACTTTCGTTCGTTTCTTTTTTTACACTTTGGCTTAAGCGTAAAACCATTATTTTGAATGTTTCAGATCTCTGGCCAACTGCTGCTATTGAACTCGAAGTATTAAAGAAAAATAGTATCTCACATAAAGTTCTGCTTTTTATTGAACGCTTTATTTATAAAAAGGCAACGCATATTTTTGGTCAGTCCAATGAAATAATTGAACATATCCATTCTGTTTTTCCTGAAAAAAAATGCTTTTTATATCGCAATTATCCCGATCATTTTATGGAAGATTTCCTTGAAGAAAAGGATAATTCTACCGAACCAATAAAGTTATTTTATGCTGGTTTACTTGGTGTTGCACAAGGTGTTTTTGAACTTATTCAGCAATTGAATTTAGAAAATTTAAATATCGAACTGCATATTTTTGGCGATGGCGCAGAGAAAACTCAAATTGTGAATCACCTCAGCCAAAATCCAACAAAAAAAATAATTTTTCACGGAATGTTAGAACGAAATGTTCTGCACGAAACATTAAAGAATCAGGACATTGCCCTTGTTCCTCTTAAAACAAGAATTTATGGATCTGTTCCTTCAAAAATATTTGAATACAGCGCTTTAGGGTTTCCTGTTTTTTATTTTGGCGGAGGCGAAGGAGAAAATATTGTTGAAGAAAACAATTTGGGTTGGGTTGTTCCTGTAGAAGATTTTGAGCAACTAAATGCAACTTTAATTCAGATTTCAGCGTTAGGAAAAACCGAGATTCAAAAAATGAAAAAGGATATTTTTATTCATGCAAAAAGTCATTTTAACCTGGATGCGCAAATGAAAGAACTTATTGAAAATAATGCATTTTAAGCAAAATCGTTAACAAAGAAAACGGGCAAATATCAAATGATAATTGCCCGTTTTTTTTATTTAATATAATTCGAAAAATCTTTATGTTCTTCTTTTGATAATTCTTCTTTCGAAAGTGATCTGAAATAGTCATATGTAATCTTCATTCCTTCAGAACGGCTTACTTTCGCTTCCCAACCTAATAACTCTTTTGCTTTTGTAGTGTCTGGCTGGCGCTGTAATGGATCATTAATAGGTAAAGGATGATAGACTACCTTTTGATTTGTTCCGGTTAATTTAATGATCTCTTCTGCAAAATCTTTAATGGTGATTTCGTCCGGATTTCCAATATTTACAGGATATACATAATCTGAGTGCAATAATCTAAAAATACCTTCGACCTGATCATCAACATAACAGAAAGAACGCGTTTGCATTCCGTCTCCAAAAATCGTTAGATCTTCTCCGCGTAAAGCCTGACCAATAAAAGCAGGAATTACACGACCATCGTTCAAGCGCATTCTTGGTCCGTAAGTATTAAAAATACGTACGATTCTGGTTTCTACTCCGTGAAAAGTATGATATGCCATTGTTATTGATTCCTGAAAACGTTTTGCTTCGTCATAAACACCACGCGGTCCAATTGTATTTACGTTCCCGTAATATTCTTCGGTTTGAGGATGAACCAATGGATCTCCATACACTTCAGAAGTTGAAGCAATTAAAATTCTTGCTTTTTTTACTCTCGCTAATCCCAACAAATTATGCGTTCCAAGAGATCCGACTTTCAACGTCTGGATTGGAATTTTTAAATAATCTATAGGGCTTGCCGGTGAAGCAAAATGTAAAATGTAATCTAAATCACCCGGAATGTGTACAAACTTGGTGATGTCATGATGATAAAATTCGAAATGTTCTAATTTGAATAAATGTTCTATATTTTTAAGATCTCCCGTAATCAGATTATCCATTCCAATAACATAATAGCCTTCTTTAATGAATCGGTCACACAAATGCGATCCTAAAAATCCTGCCGCTCCGGTAATAAGTATTCTTTTCATAGTAATTATTTATACATCGCAAATGTAAGTGATTTGGAAATTCTGGAAACTATTCTAAAAAAAAACTGCCTAAATAAATTAGGCAGCAATTGTTATTCATTGTTTATTTGATCTGTTTTCAGACTTTTCGGTTTTATTTTACGTTGAAAATTTGTTCCAGAATTTTAATCGTAATCAAATATGTTGGTTTTACCCCTGTAGTTCCTAATCCGCCAGAAGCCAATGTGCTTCCGGTTTCCAGAGGATTATCTGATGCATAATACGCATAACGAACTTTGATATCGTGCGGAACACTTTTTCTGATTTTTGAAGCTGACTGAATGGCTTTTTGATAATAAGATCCTTCCATTTCAAGACCAATTACTCCCCAGGTCGATTCGTGAAAGAACTTCAATAAATCTCTGTTTTGTAATGAGGTTCCAAGAACTGTAACCATTGCGCCTTCAAAAACTGCAATGTCATTTCCTTCAAACATAGCTCCTGTTAATTCATTTTCGAAGAAATAATTATCAGCTGTTCCTTCATTTATGTGTGCAGTTGGGATCATGATATCGCCTTTTCCGCCTTCCAGAATTCCGGCTTTACCCATTATCGAAACTGATTTTACATTCAGTAACGTTTCTTTCTTATACGGTTTTAAAAGTTCATCAATGGTTTCATATGCCTGTTCTCCAAAAGCATAATCCATTACAATAATAACAGGTGCAGCTTCGTCAAGAACCGCTTTTGGAAAAGCCGTTTTTGCCCAGTCAATTTTTGCAGTATCAAAAATCTGAACGTCTATATTTGTCCCTGAACTATCCGGCAGCGAAATCATACCGTTTTTTAAGGCCAATTCTTCTACAATACTTCTGGTTTCTTTTGCTCCGGATTTACTTAATTCTTCATAAATATAAAAATCAGACTTGTCCTTGAATTTTGTTTTCAATAACGGTGTTGCAAAAATAGAATTCATTACACTATGCATATTCGCGCTTATCACGTGAATAGGGCGTTTTAAAAGGTTATTTGCCTTTAAAACTTCCTTGATGTTTGTTGCCCAAATTTCACCGTGAATATGATGCCCTAAACGTTCTCTTAAAACGGGACTAAAAGTAATGGTACGTTTATTATTATCTACAACTTCTTCTATTGCTAATTTTCCCAGCCAGTATATAACATGCAGGAAGCGATCCGGCGCATTTTCTGAACCAAAAGCGTCATATATGTCTAAAACTTCCTCAAAAGTTCTTGCTAAAATATTAGCTACATGCGAGATTGCTTTTTCTTTTTCTATCTGAGAAAGCTTTTTCGTTTGCAATACCGCCTGTTCTAATTTCATCCAATCGCGCGAAACTTCGCCACCATCGTCTAATAAAACCCTGTTTTTAATTTTATGAGATTCAATAAAAATAAAAGTCAAATGTGTTAGAATATCATAAATGTCAGATCGCCCGCGAGTGATTTCAACATTCATTTGTTCTTCATCGATTCTATAACAATTTCTTCTTCTTTTTGGAGGAACAATTGCCTGGAAATGTGATTTAGAATATCCTTCATCCGAAGTTAAATTAATAAATCGACATTGTTCAATACCAATTGGTAAACGTTCTATAACGTACAAAAGTCCGTTAAGTTCTACTTTTTCTTCGCCTATATTTCCGTAAATTTCCGGACGCAATGCTAATAATGATTCGCGTAAACTATCGCCGGAAACTCCCATTGGTTTATAAAAACCGCGGTTGAATAAGTGGCGCATAGTAATGTACATTTTTTCGATTGCTGCAGATGATTCCTGCGCTCTTGATCTTGATATATGTTTGGTTTCTTTCATGCTATTTTATTTAAAATCTTTTAAAAAAGATCTTCTGAGTATTTTTTATTTAAACGAAATTAGGAATTAAAAATCAAAACTTTATTAAAGCTTTATTATCTTAAAACTAATATTCTGATTGTTTTTTATTTATAATCTTCAAAATTGACTTCTATCTTTTGAAAATTCTTGTCTTCTGATAAAATTGAATTTATTTTATGAATGCATTCCTGATTCTCTTCTGACATTATAAATGCTAAGTCCCAAATGTCTTTTGAAAGTAAAAAGAAACCACTGTCTGATGTAATTTCAAATAGATCTTCATCATTCATCCAAAGATTTTTAATGCTGTCGACTTTCGGGTTTATTTCGCTAATAGCATTCAAAAAATCTGATAAAAAATCGTCATTTTCAGCGCCGCTAAATATTTCGATTAGTAATTCCTGAGATTTATATGCGGGCCTGAAATTATATTTATATTTCATCAATAAAAATTATTTCTATTTCAAATTATCTGCAATATCACGATTATTTGACAATCTCGGAATTTTATTCTGTCCGCCTAATTTTCCCTGAGATTTCATATAATCCTGAAATCCGTTTTTCGAAACTTTAGTTACAACCACTTTTCTCAACACATTTCCGGTAATCAAATCATCGTAATAAATGTTTTGTTTTCGCATTGAATCATCGATTGTTTCTGCAAAAGTTTCGATGTTTTCAGGTTCATTTTCAAACTCTATCAGCCATTCGTGATACGGTAATCCGTTTGACGGATTTATTTGAGGTGCAACTGTAAATTCATTGATCACAATTTTAGTTCCTTTCGTGGCTTCTTTCATTGCATTCTCGACTTCGCTGGCAATAACGTGTTCACCAAAAGCAGAAATATAATGTTTGATTCGGCCTGAAACTATAACGCGATGCGGAAATAAAGATGTAAACTGAACTGTATCACCAATATTATAACGCCAAAGTCCGGCATTTGTAGAAATAATCAAGGCATAATTTACACCAACTTCTACTTCGTCAACGGTATAACTTTTTGGATTTTCAGAAAAGAATTCATCTGCTTTAATGAATTCATAGAAAATTCCTGAATTCAATAACAAAAGCATTCCTTTTTCTTTTTGAGAATCCTGATAGGCAAAAAAACCTTCAGAAGCAGGGAATAACTCAATGCTGTCTACTTTACGGCCAATCATTTTTTCGAACTTCGCACGATAAGGTTCATAATTGACACCTCCGTAAATAAACAAATTGAAGTTCTTAAATAAATCGCCTATTTTCTTGCCACCACTTTTTTCCTGTAATCGTTCGAAATACATTTGTACCCAGGAAGGAATTCCGGAAATTATAGTCATGTCCTGTTCAATTGTTTCCTCAACAATTGCATTCACTTTAGTATCCCAATCTTCAATACAATTGGTTTCCCAGGATGGCATTCTATTTTTTTGAAGATATTTAGGTACAAAATGAGCCCCAATTCCGGATAATCTTCCAAATTTGATTCCGTATTTCTCAATTAAAATTGGACTTCCCTGCAGGAAAATCATTTTTCCATCGACAAAATCAGCATTTCCGGTTTCATATATATAATGTAAAATCGCATTTCGAGAAGCTTCAATATGATACGGCATTGATTCCTTAGTCAACGGAATGTATTTTGCCCCGGATGTTG
The DNA here is from genome assembly GCF_001975985.1 of [Flexibacter] sp. ATCC 35103. Classification (GTDB taxonomy): domain Bacteria; phylum Bacteroidota; class Bacteroidia; order Flavobacteriales; family Flavobacteriaceae; genus Flavobacterium. The sequence goes on from NZ_MTQF01000003.1 coordinate 274,689, forward strand.
TTCCTGAAGTTTTAGCAAAATAAATAGGTTTTCCTTTCCAGAGAATATTTTTTTCTCCCATTCGAACCTTATCTATGTAAGGTTTTAAATCTTCATAATCACGAACCGGAACACGTTTTCTGAAATCGTGAACCGTTTTTATTTTATCAAAATGATGATCTGTACCAAACTGCGTTTCTTTGGCACTATTAATTAAACTCTTGAATATGGCTTGTTGAGTTTCGACTGGTTTACTGGCCCAAGCCTTTGTTTTATAATATATCTTGGTGGCAAATAATTTTGCTGCTACTGATTTAATAGACATTTGTTACGGGTATTATTTCTTGTCACTTTTGTTTTTATTACGAGTTTTTTCACCGGACTCCTTCTCCATTCTGTTCACTTCTTCTCTTAATTTAATTTCTTCTTCTGAAGGTTTCATATTTACCTCAATAGGTTCATCAGCATCTGCTAAAATAGAATCTTTATTAAATTTCGCATATTCTAATTCTCCCCTCAGCACTTTCTGAATACCATTTATATAAGCTTCATTTTTCTTTAAAGCTGTTTCTAATGAATCTGATTTAATCGCTAATTCAGTTGCATTCTTTTTTAATTCTGTAGAAGAATAGCCTGGAATAAACTCGCGCAAAGGCGTAAAAGCAATGATAAAAGTAGTAATTAAAATTAAAAATATACCTCCTAATGTGAACGTTACAAAAACATTCATTAAGTTTAATTTGAATGAAAAAATTTCTTCAAAAGTGTCTTCGTTCAAAATTACCAATCGGTTTTTGATGAATAATTTTTTTCTGAAATTGAATTTTTTCTTAGTCATTATGGATATTTATACGAGCAAATATAATAATTAATAGTCTTGTTAATGCCTTACAAAAATAAAGGAATACAGTTATTTCAGCATTTTATAAAATATTTAACGCTAATAGAAACAAATATTTTAATCCAAAAACACTTCTTCTTCGTATATTTCTATATACCTTTGCGGTACAATTTAGAAAATCAATTTGCTTCGGCATTAAATATACAATCATGGGAAGATTAGGTCTTACAGAAATCCTCGTAATAGTAGGTATTGTGATATTACTTTTTGGAGGTAAAAAAATTCCGGAATTAATGAAAGGTTTAGGAAGCGGAATTAAGGAATTTAAAAACGCTGCTAAAGACGATCAGACTCCACCTGCACCTTCTGTTAAAAAAGAAGAGGAAGAAATTAAATAAGAATTTAACCCTTATTATAAACCCCGAATTACAAATTGTAATTTGGGGTTTTGTTTTTATCTAAAAAATCTTACTTTTATCGTCCCTAAATTTAATAACAATAATTATGAAAAACCTACTTCTGATTACTGTTGCTTTTTTGTGCCTTAAAAGTTATTCACAAAAGCAACCGTTTCCGGCCAATGTAACATTTACAAATGGTCTAATGGCATCCAATAAAAATAGTCTCGATGCCCAAAACAATTATAATACCTGGAAAACCAACTTTGTCGAAGCCTGCTCCAACGGCCGATACAGAGTAAAATTTGACAATCCGTCTGAAACTGTATCTGAAGGAATTGGTTACGGAATGCTCCTTGCCGTTTATGCGGCTGACAAATCCTTATTCGATGGTCTTTGGCTGTATTATAAAGACAACGTAAATTCTAACGGTGTAATGAACTGGAAAATCAATGGCTGTTCTGGAATCAACGGTGCAAATGGTGCTACAGATGCTGAACTCGACGCTGCTTTTGCCCTTATTGTTGCTGATTATCAATGGACGAGTACAGGAACAATTAATTATAAAAATGACGCAAAAAGTTTAATAGCGGCCATTAAAGCTCATGAAGTCGAAACCAATACTTTTGTTCTAAAACCAGGAGATCAATTCGGCGGAAGCCAAATTACTAATCCTTCGTATTTTTCTCCGGCGTATTACCGCGTTTTTGGGACATTTACAAACGATACTTCTTTCTGGAATTCTGTTGCTGCAAAATCTTATGCAGTTATCAACAATAACTTAACGGTAAATAATGCAGTTGGCGGATTAGTTTCTGACTGGTGTCAAGGATCAGGTGCTTATTCTCCTCAAGCGAGCGGCTATAACAGAGAAGGAAAAACATATACGTATGATGCTGCCAGAACTCCATGGCGTATTGCTGTTGATTATGTATGGTTTGGAAATGCCGATGCCAAAGCATATGCTAAAAAATCATCTGATTTTGTTCGTGTGAATCTTGGAGGATCTTCGAATATTAAAGACGGATATAACCAGAACGGAACTTTAAATGGTCAATGGCACAATGCCACTTTTGTTGGTGCATTTGCCTGTGCAGCGATGGCTGGAGAAAATCAAACACATTTAAATGCTTCTTACACAGACTTAAATCAGTTAAACGAACCTAACAGTTATTTTAATCATACTTTAAAAACATTGTATTCTTTTTTATTAACAGGAAATTTTTATCTGCCTCAAACCGCTACTTTAGCAACTGACAATTTTGATATTGAGAAAGCTACGGTTACTTTATATCCAAATCCAAGCAGTGATAAATTTACGGTTTTTGCTCCTGAAAAATCTGTGATTTCAGTAATTTCTCCACAAGGGAAAATAATTTCAGAACAAAAAACAACTGCAGAAAATACAGAAATTAATTTATCCAACTATTCTTCTGGTTTGTATTTGATAAAAATTACAAATGGAGATAAAAGCATTACTAAAAAGGTACTTTTAAAGTAATCTAATAAAAATAGAAAATCCCAAATTACGATTGTAGTTTGGGATTTTTTTTTGTTTAAATATTTTACAATATCATTGTTAACTGAATTCTTTTTCTATCCTCATCGACTTCAGTAACCTTTACATCAACATGTTGGTGAAGTTTAACGACCTCATTTACATCGCTTACAAATCCGGCCTTTAGTTGTGAAATGTGAACGAGTCCGCTTTCTTTAATTCCGATATCAACAAAACAACCAAAATTGGTGATGTTATTAACAATTCCAGGCAGAATCATTCCGGTTCTTAAATCTTTGATTGATTTTACGTTTGCATCAAATTCAAAAACCTTAGCCGACTTTCTTGGATCTAATCCGGGCTTTTCAAGCTCTTTTATGATGTCTTTCAAGGTCAGTAAACCAATTTCTGGTGTTATATATTTTTCAGCCTTAATAAGTGCTGTTTTTTCTTTGTTTGCAATTAAGTCGTTTACCGAAAGTTTCAAATCTTTTGCCATCTTCTCCACAACCGGATAAGCTTCCGGATGCACTGCTGAATTATCCAGCGGATTTTTAGCATTCGAAATTCTAATAAAAGCCGCACCTTGTTGATACGCTTTCTCGCCTAAGCGAGGCACTTTTTTTAGCTGTTTTCTATCCTCAAACGGACCATTTTCTGAACGATATTGTACGATGTTTTCAGCCAGTTTCTCTCCTATTCCACTCACGTAACTTAGTAAATGTTTACTCGCCGTGTTAATATTGATTCCAACCGAGTTCACACAACGAATTACTGTGTTATCTAATTCTTCTTTAAGTTTAGTTTGATCAACATCATGTTGATATTGTCCAACTCCAATTGCTTTTGGATCAATTTTCACCAACTCCGCTAAAGGATCAGAAAGTCGGCGTCCGATAGAAACTGATCCACGAACCGTTACATCATAATTAGGAAATTCTTCGCGTGCAATTTTTGACGCTGAATAAACCGAAGCTCCCGCCTCAGAAACAATAAAAACCTGCAGTGGTTTGTCGAACGCGATTTTTTTGATGAAAAATTCGGTTTCTCTTGAAGCAGTACCGTTTCCTATAGAAATCGCGTCAATTTGATACGCATTTACCATCGAGCGGATTTTTTTGATCGCCATTGCTTCCTCGTTTTGAGGTGCGTGCGGATAAATGGTTTCGTTATAAAGTAAATCTCCTTTTTCGTCCAGACAAACTACTTTACAACCACTTCTAAATCCCGGATCGATTGCCAGGATTCGTTTTTCGCCCAAAGGCGGCGCTAATAATAACTGACCTAAATTGTTCGCGAAAACCTGAATAGAATTGGCATCGGCTTTTGCTTTTGCTTCTTGCAAAGTTTCATTTCCAATCGCCGGATTCAACAATCGTTTATAACTATCTTCTATTGCTAATTGTAAATGTGCCGTTGTGCTGTTTTGTTTTTTAATGATTATTTCATCAATAACATCATAAGCTTCATCGATATCAACATCGACTTTCATCTTAACAAAACCTTCATTTTCTGCACGAAGCATTGCCAATAATCTATGTGAAGGCGCCTTTGTCAAAGGTTCTTCCCAATCAAAATACTGACTGAACTTTTGCGCTCCTTCTTCTTCAGCTTTCTTTTTTACAACTTTAGTTCCAATCGTTGCTTTTCGTTGATATAAACGTCGCAATTGTTTACGAACATAAATATTTTCGTTAATCCATTCTGCAACAATATCTCGTGCACCTTGCATGGCCGCTTCTTCATTAATAACATTTTCATTCAAATATTGTGTCGAAATAAAATCGACATCAACATCATTTTCAGACATTATAATTTTCGCCAAAGGTTCTAAACCAAATTCGCGCGCAACATCTGCCTTTGTTTTTTTCTTCTTTTTATACGGAAGATAAAAATCTTCTATCTCTTGTAAATCAAAACTTTGCTCAATTTTCTGCTTCAATTCAGGCGTAAGCGATTTTTGTTCTTCAATAGATTTAAGAACAGCTTCTTTACGCTTTACAATCGCTTCAAATTCTTTGTGAAGTTTTGCAATTTGCTCAATCTGAACTTCATCAAGATTTCCGGTTGTATCTTTTCGATAACGCGAAATAAACGGAATCGTACAATCTTCGTCTAATAATTTAACCGTGTTTTGAATGTTAATCGCTGCTGTTTGAACAGTCTTGGCAATGAATTGAATATTAGTCATACTTTTAATGAAATAATTTCTTGATTACAAATGAGATAATCTGTCTTTTAAAACCATGAACAGATTAATAAATCACTCGGCTAAAATAATATCTTTGTTTTTAATTTTTAGCCTATGAAAGTTTTATTACTGTATTTTTTATTTGTAAATATCTTCGTTTTTATTCTTGCCGGATATGATAAAAATCAAGCTCGAAAAAATAAACGCAGAATTCCTGAAAATACACTGTTTTTATTTGAAGCAATTGGCGGAACAATAGGTTTATTAACAGCTATGCTTTTCTTTAGACATAAAACGAGTAAATCTTCTTTTATTATAAAATTCTCGGCAATTGTTTTTATTCAAATTTTAATTGCTGTTCTTCTGTTTATTAACACGTAAATATTTTTACAATTGCTTTATTTTTAACTAATTAGCAATATAAAACTATAGATATTAACAATGTTAATAAGTGTAAAACAGTCTTATAATAGACTGAAATTAAGCTATTTAAACAAAAAACCGGATGAATTTTAAAAATCCGCCCGGCTTACTATTCTTATTGGTGCGAAGCACCCGATTTTTTTTGACTTTTTTACTGACAAGCGATTTTATTCACTCTGTTTTGGTGTCTTCCGCCTTCAAAAGCAGTTGTTAAAAACGTTTCAACAATTTCTACCGCTTGAGGAATAGATGTAAAACGTGCCGGAATGCTCACAATATTTGCATCGTTATGCAAACGCGTTAAATAAGCAATTTCTTTAGTCCAGCATAAGCCAGCTCTTACTTTCGGGTGTTTATTAACAGTCATTGCAATTCCGTTTCCGCTTCCGCAGATAACAATTCCAAAATCAGCTTTACCTTCAGATACATCATTCGCAACCGGATGACCAAAATCAGGATAATCAACAGAATCTTCAGAATCTGTACCATAATTGGTTACTTCATATCCTTTTGCTTTAAGCATTGTTACGATTGCTTTTTTATAATCTGGTCCTGCGTGGTCGTTTCCTATTGAAATTTTCATTTTGAATACTATTAAGTTGTGTTTTGCAAATTTACTCATTTAATAAATGTTTGCCACGAATTTCACTAATTTTCACTAATTTCTTTTTATGGTTAGTTTTAAAATCTTATTCAAAACATAACAATTAAATTTCGTGTACATTCGCTAAACTCATGTCAAAAAAAGATAAAATTACAACTGGCTTTATATCAAAAACTTAACAGTTATCAACATTATTAACAACTCTATAAGTTGCTCATAATCAATAAATAATAAGCAATAATTTTGTTAAAATTTTATAATGTTAATAGCAAAACGTAATTCGTTGATATTCAGTTAACTTTAAATTAACATTATTTGTTCATAAGTTGAGATAGAAAATTAGAAGTTTTTTTTGGTTGTGTCGAAAAAAAACCTAATCCAAAACTGCAATGAAATAACCTAATAAAGTTTGATGAATTTTTAGAAAAGTTATCAATATCAAAAATGCTATTTTCAACAAAAATCAACCTATGAACTTATCTACAAAATCAATTGTTTTTTAGTTGTCAACCGTTGTTAATTAAAATACAAAAAGGCTTAGAAATTAATCCTTTAACAAAATATAAGTATGTTGATAACTCAAGATAACTAAGAGAAACTTCATTTCAATGCTTTTAAAAATAAATTTATAGCACATATTAACAAGCTATAATAACAACCAAAAATTAATTTAATTTAAATTTTTCTTTTTGTTGTATTTAATATATGTTGACAACTTTGAAAGTTTAAAAAGAAAAAAAAATTGAAATTGAAAAAATATAGAAGAGTTTAAACGATTTTAAGTGGGTTATTAAGATTGTCCAGAATTTGTTGAACTTCGTCGAAATCGTTTGGATGAACTTTGAGTTTGATTCCGCCCAATGCTGTCGTGTACATAGGAACAACTGAAAGGGTCATTTCGTTTTCAAAATAATACGGAATTTGTTCTTGCTCTAATAAGTGTTTGAGAATGACTGTTTCGTGCTGATAATTGAATATTGCAATGGTTTTAAAGCTTTCCATAAAGGGTCTTTTTGTAAATATACGAAAGTTATATTTTTAATAATTTATTTGTTAAAATCTATAATCTGATATCTTATTTGTAATTTTAACTTTTTAAGAAAAGATATATGAGTAAGAAAATTAGAAAGCCGATAAAAAATGAGAAAGATTTCTCTAGTAAAATAATAAAAATTTTATCGCAAAGCCCTAATAAAGCATTTAATTACAAACAAATAGGAGCAAAGCTTGAACTTGACGATACAAAAAGCAGAAACCAGATTATAAAAGATTTAAAAATACTGGCTGCTTCAAAAAAAATAATAGAATCTGAACCTGGTAAATATTTAGTAAAAGCCGAAAGTCAGGATTATTACGAAGGAACAATTGATATGACGAGCAGAAAAACGGCCTATTTCATTTGTCCGGATTTTAGTGAAGATGTTTTTATTCCGACAAATAATTTGAACCGTGCGCTAGACAAAGACAAGGTAAAAGTTTATGTTTATAACCGTAGAAAAGGTAAAAGACCTGAAGGTGAAGTAATTGAAGTTATAGAAAGAAATAAAACTGAGTTTGTTGGTGTAATTGATATTCAACCCAATTTTGCTTTTGTTTCTACAGCAAATCCTAAGATGTATACGGATATTTTTATTCCAAAAGATAAATTTGGAGAAGCAGAAAATGGTGATGTTGTACTAGTTACGATTGAAGATTGGCCTAAAAGAGCTGATAGTCCGTTTGGCTCTGTAGTAAGAGTTTTAGGAAAACCGGGAGAACACAATACAGAGATTCACGCTATTTTAGCTGAATATGGTTTACCATCAGATTTTCCGGTAGAAGTAGAGGTTTATGCACAAAAGATAGATACTTCGATTCAGGAATCTGAGATTGCAAAACGTCGTGATATGCGTGATACACTTACGTTTACGATAGATCCAAAAGATGCAAAAGATTTTGATGATGCCTTGTCTTTCAAAAAGTTAGAAAACGGAAATTACGAAATAGGTATTCATATTGCTGATGTTTCGTATTATCTTGAAGAAGGAACAATCCTGGATGATGAAGCTTATCAACGTGCAACTTCGGTTTATTTAGTAGATAGAGTAGTGCCAATGCTTCCGGAAGTTTTATCTAATTTTGCCTGTTCGTTACGTCCGAATGAAGAGAAATATACGTTCTCGGCTATTTTTGAAGTTTCAGAAAATGCACAAGTTATTAACCAATGGTTTGGTAGAACAGTAATTTATTCAGATCAGCGATTTGCATACGAAGAAGCGCAATATATCATTGAAACAAAAGACAGTACAATTCCGGTTGATGTTTCAATTACCGGAGAATCTTATACCGTTTCTGATGAAATTACAAATGCTACTTTAAAACTTGATGAATTAGCTAAAATTTTAAGAAAGAAAAGAATGGCAAATGGTGCTATTTCTTTTGATAAAGTAGAAGTGAAATTCAACTTAGATGCTGAAGGCGAACCAGAAGGAGTTTATTTTAAAGTGTCTAAAGATGCGAATCATTTGATAGAAGAGTTCATGCTTTTAGCCAATAGAAAAGTAGCTGAATATATTGGAAAGCAAAAGAAAACTTTTGTTTACAGGATTCACGATGAACCAAATGAAGACAAATTAATTGCAATGCAAACTGTAATTGCTAAATTTGGTTATAAAATAGATTTCCGTAACAAAGGCGATATTTCGAAATCATTGAATGCCTTAATGGAAGAAGTAAATGGTAAAAAAGAGCAAAATTTAATTGATACTCTTGCAATTAGAAGTATGAGTAAAGCCAAATATTCTACAGAGAACATTGGCCATTATGGATTAGCTTTTGATTATTACAGCCATTTTACTTCGCCAATTCGTCGTTATCCAGACGTAATGGTACATCGTTTGCTGCAATATTATCTGGATAATGGAGCATCTGTAGACGAAGAAGTTTATGAAACAAAATGTTTGCATTGTTCGAATATGGAAAGTTTAGCAACTAATGCTGAACGTGATAGTATTAAATACATGCAGGTAAAATATATGCAGGATCACCAGGACGAAGAATTTCTTGGAGTTATTTCCGGTGTTACTGAATGGGGAATTTATGTTGAAATCGTGTCTAACAAATGCGAAGGAATGGTAAGAATCAGAGAAATAAAAGATGATTATTATACCTTCGATGAAAAACAATATGCATTAGTTGGAGCGACTTCAAACAGTATTTTACAACTAGGAGATGAAATTTATGTAAAAGTTAAAAATGCCGATTTAGTGAAGAAACAACTGGATTTTCATTTTTTACGACGAGCAGAATAGAGGTTTAATTATAAAAATAAAAGTATGAAAAAGTTAATTATAGGAGCGGCAATTTTATTTGTTCAAATGTCTTTTGGTCAGGTTACCAAAGATTTAGGTGATTTTGATACCGTAAAAGTTTACGACAAATTAAGTGTAAAATTAGTTCAGTCGTCTGAAAATAAAGTTGTTATAAAAGGAGCAAGAGAAACAGAACTGGAAGCTGTAAATAAGAATGGTGTATTGAAATTAAGAATGCCTTTTCCAAAACTGCTGTCAGGAAATGATCTTGAAGTAACTTTGTATTATAAACATATTGAATTGATTGATGCTAATGAAGGTGCAGAGGTTACAAGTAAAGAAGCCATAAAAGCAACTTCGTTTAAAGTAAGTGCTCAGGAAGGTGCTAAAATCAATGTAGATTTAAATGTTGATAAACTAAAAGTAAGCTCTGTTTCTGGCGGAGAAATTACTGCAACGGGTAAAGCAGATAACCTTGATGCAAGTTTAGGAGCCGGTGGATATTTCTTAGGAAGTAAATTAGCCACGTCTCAGACTAAAGTAAGCGTTTCTGCGGGAGGAAAAGCAGATGTGAATGCTTCGACCTTAGTTGATGCAAAAGTGAGCGCAGGAGGCTCTATTTACATTTATGGTAAACCGAAACAAATTAATCAGAAAACAGTTTTTGGAGGTAAAATCGAAGAAGTAAAATAAGAAATCGTATTTGAATGATAAATGATATTTTGGCTGGACTGCCATGGGGACTTTTTTTAAGTTTTATGGTAGGTCCAGTATTTTTTATACTACTGGAAACCAGTATTACAAAAGGATTCAGAGCTGCAATAGTTTTTGATCTTGGTGTAGTATTAGGTGATATTTTTTTTATAGGAATTGCTTATTTAGGAAGTTACAGACTTATTCAGAGTTTAAAGGACAAACCTGCTCTCTTTATTTTTGGCGGAATCATTATGCTGGCTTACGGCATAATTTCATTCGTAAGATTAAAAAATGAAGAAAAAATTGATGATGAAGAAATCGACCGCGATATCATTAAAAGAAACTACGGTAGTTTGTTTATAAAAGGCTTTTTACTGAACGTTATCAACATTGGTGTATTGGGTTTTTGGCTGGCAGTTATTATTTCTGTAGGACCAAAATTAGAAATGCAAAATTCAAGAATGTTTACTTTTTTTACAGCGGTTATTATTACTTATTTATTAGTAGATTGTATTAAAATATTATTAGCGAAGCAGTTAAAATCTAAAATGACACCAACTAATATTCTCAAAATTAAAAAAGCGATCAGTATTGTTTTAATGGTTTTTGGAATTGTGTTAATAACTCAGGGTTGGTTTCCTAAAGAGAAAGAAATGGTTCGAAATGCTTTTGAGAAGATTGAAAAGTAGTTGTTAATAACTCAAAATTATAAATTTAAACCTCTGAATTTCAGAGGTTTTTTTATGTTTATAACCTTCGTAGTGATAAAACTTTGTCAAAGTTTTAAACTTCGACAAAGTTGACTCCAGTTTGTCATTCTGAGGAACGAAGAATCACACTAGTAATTCCGAAAAGTAAACCCGACAGGTTTTTAAAACCTGTCGGGTTTGTATAGAAGTTTAATGATGAAATTTTCTAAAAATTAAGCACAAAAAAAGAGACACATTTCTGTATCTCTTTTAGAGACATCATCTGGATTCGAACATAAATCTTTATCTAATTTTTTCTAAAAATTCAAAACATAAAAAAACCTCCAAGTTTCCTTAAAGGTTTTTGAGATATCGTCCGGATTCGAACATAATCTTTATCTAATTTTTTCTAAAAATTCAAAACATAAAAAAACCTCCAAGTTTCCTTAAAGGTTTTTGAGATATCGTCTGGATTCGAACGTAATCTTTAATCTAATTTTTTCTAAAAATTTAAAACATAAAAAAACCTCCAAGTTTCCTTGAAGGTTTTAGAGGCATCGTCCGGATTCGAACCGGAGTAGGAGCTTTTGCAGAGCCCAGCCTAGCCGCTCGGCCACGACGCCGTAGTTGAACGGATGGCAAAAGTAACTAAAATCTTTAAATTTCAAAAGATTAAAATGAAGTATTTTAAAAAATTAGCTTTTTATTTAAAAGAATTACTTTCTATTTTCTGTCATTTTTATAGTAACTGATTCAACATCACCACCAATAGGAGGATTTATTTTAGAAACCCAAACAGTACTTTTTTCTATCATTTCTATTTCGGCAAGTACACGAATATTGATTCTTTTGGCTACATGTTCTAATAAATGGGAACGAATGGCCATTTCTTCAGTAACAATTTTGTTCAAATGAACATAATCGACAGTATCTAAAAGATGATCTGTTTGCGCTGATTTTTGTAAATTGGTTTTAATTTTTAGATCAACAGTGTAGTCAGATCCAATTTTTCCTTCTTCGATTAAACATCCGTGGTAGGAAAAAGTACGGATATTTTTTAGTTTAATAACTCCCATTTTAAATTTAGTTTCAAGTTCTAAGTTTCAGGTTTACTGAGAAGTTTCTAAAGAAAACTGTAAACTGTAAACCGAAAACTGTAAACTTTTTTATCTTTGCTAAAATTACTATAAAATAATGGCATCAGAAGAGAAATCACTCAATTTTATTGAACAAATCATAGAAGAGGATCTTAAATCAGGTCTTTCACAAAGTAAACTTCATTTTCGTTTTCCACCAGAACCAAATGGTTATTTACACATTGGTCATGCAAGTTCTATTGCATTAAATTTTGGTCTAGGAATTGATTATCAGTCTCCTGTGAATTTACGTTTCGACGATACAAACCCTGAAAAAGAAGAACAGGAATTTGTTGATGCAATTAAAAAAGATGTTGAATGGCTGGGTTATACCTGGTCAGAAGAACGTTATGCATCTGATTATTTTCAACAATTGTATGATTGGGCAGTTTTATTAATTAAAAAAGATAAAGCCTATGTTGATAGTCAATCTTCCGAAGATATGGCAATTCAAAAAGGAACTCCTTCAAGTGTTGGAACTGATAGTCCATTTAGAAATCGTTCTGTAGAAGAGAATTTAGATTTATTCGAAAGAATGAAAAATGGTGAATTTGAGGCAGGTACTCACATTCTTCGTGCAAAAATAGATATGAAATCAACTAATATGTTGATGCGTGATCCTATCATGTACAGGATTTTACACAGGCATCATCATAGAACCGGCGATGATTGGAAAATCTATCCAATGTATGACTGGGCACACGGACAAAGTGATTATTTAGAAGGAATTTCACACTCATTTTGTACACTTGAATTTTTGCCTCACCGCGAATTATACGATTGGTTTTTAGATCAGATTTTAGAAGATAATAAGCTTCGTCCAAAGCAAAGAGAATTTGCAAGACGTAACTTATCACATACCGTTGTTAGTAAAAGAAAATTACAGCAACTAGTTAAGGAAAAGCATGTTAACGGTTGGGATGATCCTAGAATGTCTACCATTTCAGGATTAAGAAGACGTGGTTATACAGCTGCTTCATTACGTAATTTTGCTAATACAATTGGTATTGCAAAGCGTGATAATTTAATAAATGTTTCCGTTTTAGAGTTTTGTATTCGTGAAGATTTGAACAAAATTGCACCCCGTGTAATGGCTGTTTTAGATCCTGTAAAACTGGTAATTACAAATTATCCTGAAGGAAAAGAGGAGTGGTTGGAAGCCGAAAATAACCAGGAAGATGAAAATGCAGGGTTCAGAAAAGTACCTTTTTCTCGTGAATTATACATCGAAAGAGAAGACTTTTTAGAAGAAGCTCCGGCTAAATTTTTCCGTTTAACTTTAGGAAAAGAAGTACGTCTTAAAAATGCTTATATCATTAAAGGAGAAAGTGTTATAAAAGATTCTAAAGGAAATATTACAGAGATTCATGTAACTTATGATACCGATTCTTTAAGCGGAAGCGGGACAGAAGCAAGTCAAAGAAAAGTGTCTGGAACATTGCATTGGGTTTCTATATCGCATGCAATTGAAGCAGAAGTTCGTATGTACGATCGTTTGTTTACAGATGAAGCTCCAGACAGTTATAAAGAGAAAAATTTCTTAGATTTTGTGAATCCAAATTCTTTAGAAATTATCACAGGATTTGTTGAACCAAGTTTATCAACAGCTCAAAATGAAGATAAATTTCAGTTTCAACGTTTAGGGTATTTTACTGTTGATAAAGATTCAACTGCTTCAAAATTAGTGTTTAACAAAACTGTTGGACTTAAAGATGCCTGGGAAGAGAAGGGGAAAAAAGAAGAAAATAGCATCAATAATTCTTTAAAAGATATCAATAAATATTTTAAAGTAGATACTAAGCCGGAACGTATTGCAATTGAAAGTGCAATAGGGGAGAGCATTAAAAATGTTACGAGTTTTTCTTTATTACAAAATTCATTAAAAAAGAATATCAACAATAACAAAGGATCTTTGTTGTTTGCTCAGTTTATTTTAAAATATTCAATTTTGAAATCTAAAGATTTTGAAGAAGATGATATTAAAAAATTATATACAATGTCTCTTAGAAGCGAGTCGACTTATGTGAGATCTAAAGCTCTTTTAAATTTAAGAGATATAGAAGATTTAAATTTGAAAAATCAATTTGAAGATGAAATTCTGAAATTGTATTCAAATCCTCCAAAAAATGCTTCAGAGCGAGAAATTGAAATTCTTGCCGAAATGGTAAAAAAATAATATCAATATAATCTATTTAAAAAGCGCTTTTATAAGCGCTTTTTTTATTATTTGATTTATCTATTAAAATTTAATATTTTATAGATTTTTTAGATTAAAAACAAGCTTCATAAATTGATTTTAAGCTAAATTTTAATTTATTCCACCTCGTTAATCATCTTTTAAAAAATAATCAAACAGAAGCTTTTATTTTAGTTTTAGGTATGGTTTCAGCCCGTTTTTTACGTTGTTAACATACAATTGTTTATAAAGTTGCTATTTTTATCCAAACGTCAAATCTAAAGTGTCAAACTTTAAAAACACTTAAGAATCGAATATGAATTTTTCTAATAATTTAAAAATGAATAATTTTTGGTTTTAGAGTAAATTCTAAATATGAATTCTAAAGATTGGTTTTATGGTCAATTGTAATTGTGATTGTATTTTGATAATACTTCGAGCATAAAAGTATTTTTCAGAGGGTAGTTCATAATTTAAAAATTTCATGAAATTAATTTTATGGCTTATTTGAAATTTTGTCTTTCGTTTTGACAGAAACAATTTTAATCCTTAAATTTTAATATTATGAAAATTCTATTTTTTACGCTATCAATTTTATTTGCAAATATTGCAATTTCGCAAACGCACCAAATTACAAAACACAATGGTGAAGAACTGGATGTTAATTTTATAAAAATCGAAAATGATTTAGTTTACTATGCTGTAAACGGAAGTAGTGAAGAACATAAAATTAGCAAATATGCAGTTTCAAAAATTACTAATAAACAATCTAATCAAACTCAGAAAGTATCTGATAAAGTTACCGTAGATTCAAAATCAGATTATAAATTTGTAACTATTTTATCTCAGGATAAGACAATAGGTTTAAAACAAGTTGCTAATTTTTCAGGAGTCTCGACAAAGACCAAAGGTGAACCGCCAATTGCAAACCAAAATCATACTACAATGAGAATCAAAACTCAATCTGCTTCTAATGGTTATCCATTTGTAAGTGTTATAGATAAAGGAGACGGTAAGTATGAAGCTGTTGCATATGTGTATTAAATTTAGTGTTAATTTTAATTAAATTACAATTAATCAATAATTTATAATTTAAAAAAAGACTACCTTTATTATTCATTAAAATTTTAATATTATGTCAAAAAACGTAAATACAGTTGCAGCAATTTTAGCTGGTGCTGCGGTAGGAGCAGCGATCGGAATTTTATTTGCTCCGGATAAAGGATCAAAAACCCGTGCTAAATTAAAAGAAGGTTTGGATGACGCAAAACATAATTTACAAGATTCTCTTTCAGCCAGTTCTGAAGTGCTACGTGAAAAATTTGCTCATGCAAAAGAAAATCTTGACGGAACATATGGTGAATTACTCTCGAATATGAGTTATAAAACAGAAGAAGTAATCAGTTTTTTGGAATCTAAATTAGCTGATTTAAAAGCGCAAAACGCAAAACTTCAAAAATAATAAATCCAGGAAGCACAAAACTAGAGTGAATTTTATGGTTGCTTAGGTTATTTCAATTTTAGAAAAAATCTAAATCAATTATTAAATTACAAGTTTTGTGCTTCTTTTTTAATTTAAATTACAATTATGGCTTTTGAAGAATTAAAAGAAAATACTGAAAATATACAAGAGCAGGCTAAAGTTTATCTGGACAGTCATTTGGCATATTATAAACTTTGGGGTTTTAAGGTTGCCATGAAATCGACAACTTTAATTTTTAAGTTTACTTTGATTTTATTGTGTTTTAGTATGGTGATGATTTTTGGATCTTTTGCTGCAGCTTATGCTTTTGGATCTTTATTTGAAAGTAATGCACTTGGATTTTTAGCAGTAGGAGGGATCTATTTAGTGTTTACAATTTTACTTTTCTTCTTAAAAGATAAAGTTGTAGAAGGTCCTATATTAGAAAAATTTTCAGAAATCTTTTTTAATGACTAATTATGGAAAATAAAAAATACGCATCATACGCAGAAATCGAAAGAGATTTAGAAATTCTGAAATTAGAGAAAGAGATAAATTACCAGAAATTGGTTTTAAGTTTTCAAAGAACTAAGGAGTCAATTACACCAGAAAATATTGTTAGTGGAGTCTTTTCTTCTTTCAAAGATTATTTTACAACTTCATATTCGCAAATTTTTCAATCAATTTTACCGTATATTATCAATTGGTTTATGAATAAAAAAAGAGGCAATTAAGCCTCTTTTTTGTTTTATGTTATTGTCCTGATTCTGGTATGATGTCATCTTCATAACCAGATTGTGGCTGAATTGGTTTTGGTTTTACCACTTTCTTATTGTTTTTCTTCATCATTTCGCCAACCTGGTTTGATGCTGTAAACGATGCAACCATATTATTTAGCATATCGCTTCCGGCTTGAGGAGAGTTTGGTAACAAAATTAAGTTAGAATTAGCATCTGCACCAATAGCTTGTAAAGTATCATAATGTTGAGTTACTACAATCAGGGCAGAAGCTTCTTGAGAATTAATACCCACATTGTTCAAAACTTCAACACTTTCTACAAGTCCTCTTGCAATTTCACGACGCTGATCTGCAATACCTTGGCCTTGTAAACGTTTACTTTCGGCTTCAGCTTTTGCTTTTGCAACGATTCTTATTCTTGAACTTTCAGCTTCAAATTCAGCAGCTGTTTTTTCTCTGTCAGCAGCATTAATTCTGTTCATCGCATTTTTTACCTGAATGTCCGGATCAATATCTGTTACCAAAGTATTGATAATATCATATCCGTAAGTAGTCATGGCTTCATTCAATTCTCTTTTTACGGCAATCGCGATATCATCTTTTCTTTCAAAAACATCATCCAGTTTTAGTTTAGGAACTTCGGCACGAACGACATCAAAAACATAAGCGGTAATTTGATCGTGTGGATATTCTAGTTTATAAAAAGCATCATATACTTTTTCCTGAATAACTTTAAACTGAACCGAAACTTTCATTTTGATGAAAACGTTGTCTTTGGTTTTGGTTTCGATGATAACATCAAGTTGTTGAATTTTTAGATTTACACGTCCGGCCAATCTGTCAACAACCGGAATTTTTAATTGTAATCCTGAATTTCTTACGCTGTGAAATTTTCCAAATCTTTCTATAATTACTGATGATTGTTGTTTTACAGTAAAGAAGGAAGACATTAAAATAAAAAATCCTACGACTAAAAGGATAATAAATGCTGTACCCATAATGATATTGATTTAGTTTTTATGATCTGGTAAATTACGAATATTCTGCCAATTTCAATTTTTTTAAGCGTAAAAAAAACGCTAAGACCATTTTAATAATGTGTCTTAGCGTTTTGTTTTTTGAAACATTCTTAATGTTTCTTTTTTTTAAACCATTAAGGGATTAAGAAAAATTAAGCCAAACTTTATGAACTTAATATTTTAATGGTAAAATATTATAAAGTTGAAATCGCTTTCTGAATTCTCGAAATAGTTTCTTCTTTTCCGATGATTTCAACAATGTCAAATAGGTGAGGACCTTTAAGAGCTCCAACCAAACTTAGACGGAAAGGCTGCATAACTTTACCCATCCCGATTTCGTTTTTAGTCAACCAGTCTTTTACGATTGCTTCAATATTTGCTGAATCAAAACCATCAATATATTCAAGAGTAGAAATCAATTCCTGCATTAAAGCCGGTGTTTCTTCTTTCCAGTTTTTGCTTGCTTTTTCATCATATGATGTTGGTGCCTGGAAAAAGAAATCAGTCAAATCCCAAATATCATTCGCAAGAACTAAACGATCTTTTATCAATGACATTATTTTTATAACAACGTCCTTGTTGATTTTAATACCTTTTGATTCTAAAATTGGTTCGAAAATTTCAGCTAAAAACGCATCACTTTTATTTGACAAGTAATGATGATTTACAGATTTTGCTTTATCAATATCAAATCTTGCTCCAGCTTTATGAACTCTGCTTAAATCAAAAGCTTCAACCAATTCCTGTAATGAAAAATATTCTTTTTCTGTTCCATCATTCCAGCCAATCATAGAAAGGAAATTTATTAATGCATCTGGCAAATATCCGTCACCTTTAAATCCTTTTAGTTCTTTCCAATCTAAAGGAAATACTGGAAATCCACCGATTTCACCGTCACGTTTAGATAATTTTCCTTTTCCATTTGGTTTTAAGATTAAAGGTAAATGTGCAAATTCCGGAGCATCCCAACCAAAAGCTCTGTATAATAAAACGTGAAGTGGCATTGATGGTAACCATTCTTCACCACGAATTACGTGTGAAGTTTCCATCAAATGATCATCAACAATATTGGCTAAATGATAAGTTGGCATTCTGTCACTTTTAAACAAAACTTTATCATCAAGTAAACTGGTTTCGAATTTTACATCACCACGAATGATATCTTTTAAATGTAAAGTTTCATCAACCGGAGTTTTAAAACGAATCACATAATGTTCTCCATTTGCAATTCTTTTAGCTACTTCTTCAGCTGAAATTACCAGAGAAGTATCTAACTTTTCACGGATTGTGTGATTGTAAATAAATGTTTTTCCTTCAGCTTCTTGTTCTTTTCTTAAAGCATCAAGAGCTTCTGGAGTATCAAAAGCATAATATGCCCAACCAGAATTGATCAGTTGATCAGCATAAGTTTGGTATAATTCCTTACGATCACTTTGTCTGTACGGACCAAATTTTTCGTTTTTCCCAACAGTTTCTTCAGGAGAAATTCCTAACCATTCCAGCGCTTCCATAATATAAGCTTCGGCACCAGGAACAAAACGAGTCTGATCTGTGTCTTCAATTCTTAGATAAAAAACACCATTGTTTTTTTTGGCAAATAAATAATTAAATAGGGCAGTACGAACTCCGCCAATATGTAAAGGTCCTGTTGGACTTGGTGCAAAACGCACACGAACTTGCTGTGACATTTGTTTAAATTTTGTTGCAAAGATACAATTCTAATTAGAGAATTAGAAAATGTGTTTAATTAGATAATTGTCTTGTTTTTGGCTTAATTTTTTAATTACCATTATTAAATTATCCGAGAAGTTTAAGTTGATAATGTTTTCCTGCAGCTCAATTTTCTAATTATCTAATTCATCATTTTCTAATTAGTAATGTCTTGTTTGTAGCTCAATTGACTAATTTTCTCATTGAGAATTATCTAATTAAAATTACTACTTTTATGGGTTATAAATAAAACAGATTCACATTGAAAACAACATCTGCTATATACCAAAAGCTAGAAGCATTTATAAAGAAATATTATACGAATGAATTGATAAAAGGAGGACTTCTTTTTATTGGTTTCGGATTATTGTACTTTCTGTTTACGCTTTTTATTGAATATTTTCTTTGGTTAAAACCATTAGGAAGAACATTATTATTTTGGATATTTATAGGAGTAGAAGTTTTTCTATTGTTCCGATTTATTTTATTCCCAATTTTTAAGTTGTTCAAACTTCAAAAAGGAATCGATTATAATCAGGCTTCGGCAATTATTGGAAATCATTTCACAGAGGTGAGTGATAAGCTAACTAACTTTTTGCAATTGTCAGCGTCTGAGAATTCAGCAGAAAGTTCAGAGTTGATGTTGGCTTCGATAGAGCAAAAAGCAAATTCATTGCAACCAATTCCTTTTGGAAATGCGATCAATTTTAAAAACAATAAGAAGTATTTGCCTTTAGCAATCATTCCAATTTTGCTTTTTGCTGTATTTTATATTTCAGGAAATAGTAATGTAATTTCTCAAAGTTTAAATAGAGTAGTGCATTTTAATGCTACATTTTTGCCACCTGCACCTTTTAAATTTGTAGTTCTAAATGCGAATTTGCAAACAGAACAAAACAAAGATTTCGTTATCAAAATGGAATCAGTTGGTAATGTTGTTCCGGAAAATGTAATGATTCATATTGGTAATGAAAGTTATTTTATGGAATCATCTCAACCTGGAAAGTTTGAATTCAAGATTGAAAAACCAGTTTCGAATGTGGAGTTTTCTTTTGAAGGAAATTCAGTTTCATCTGAAGAATATGAATTAAAAGTAATCACCGTTCCGTCAATTGCCAACTTTGAAATGGTGTTGAATTTTCCATCTTATCTGAAAAAGAAATCAGAAACTATTCAGGGAACTGGAAATGCAATTGTACCGGAAGGAACTTTGGTGACTTGGAAAATGAATACGCAATCGACTCAGGAGATTGTTTGGAAGGATGAAAACTCAGTTTTGAAGTTCAATAAGGCCGAAAATGAGTTTAAATTAGCTAAAAATATCAGTCAAAATACAGAATATCAAATTCTTACCTCTAATAATAAAGTAAAAAATTACGAAAAACTCAATTATCAGCTGTCAGTTATCAAAGACCAGCATCCAACAATCAATGTTGCGCCAGCTCCGGACAGTTTGAAACTGGATAAGAATTATGTTTTGGGTAGGTTAGGAGATGACTACGGTTTGTCTAAATTACAGGTTGTTTATTACGAACGCAACAAACTAAACACTGCCAAGCGTGGAACCATTCCAGTGAAGTCTGGAGTATTTGATCAGTTTGTTTTTAACTTTCCAAGTAATCTTGCCGTGCAGGAAGGAGTATCTTACGAATACTATTTTGAGGTTTTTGATAATGATGCACCACATGGTTTTAAGAGTACAAAGTCTTCTGTTTTTTCTGATCGTGTTTCTACAACAGATGAAGTTCATGATCTGGAATTGCAACAACAAAACCAGAATATAAATAGTTTATCGAAGTCTTTAAAAAATCAGGAAAAACAATTTTCTGAAATGGATAAGATTCAGAAAGCAGGAAGAGAGAAAGATAATCTAGAGTTTAAAGATCAGCAAAAAGTCAACGATTTTATCAAACGTCAGAAACAACAAGACGAGTTGATGAAGCAATTCGCTGAGAAAATGAACAAGAATCTTGATAAATTTCAATCTGAAAAGAAAGACAATACTGCTGATGATTTACAAAAGCGTTTAGATAATGCAGAGAAAGATTTAGAAAAAAATCAGAAGTTAATGGATGAATTGAAGAACTTAAATGATAAATTAAACAGCGAAGAGTTGTTTGATAAAATGGAAAAGTTCAAACAGATCAGTAAGAACCAATCTCGTAATTTGGAACAATTAGTTGAACTAACCAAACGTTTCTATGTATCTAAAAAAGCAGAACAAGTTGCAGATAAATTAAAGAAGTTAGCAGACCAACAGGAACAACTTTCGAATAAAGAAAAAGAAAATACTCAGGATAAACAAGACGAGATTAATAAAGCTTTTGATAAAATTCAGGAAGATTTAAAAGATCTGAAAGAAGAAAATAAAACTTTAAAAGCGCCTTTGGATATTCCGAATGATGCTTCAAAAGAAAAGGATTTGAAGAATGATTTACAAAAAGCTTCTGAAGAACTGAGTAAAAAGAATTCATCTTCGGCTAAGCCAAAACAAAAAAGTGCAGCCAAGAAAATGAAAAGTATGGCTGAGCAAATGGATTCAAGTATGGAAGGTGGAGAACAAGAACAACTAGAGGAAGATGTTGCCATGCTTCGTCAGGTTCTGGATAATCTTTTAGCTTATTCGTTATCTCAGGAAGATGTGATGAAACAATTTAAAACAATGAAATTAGGTTCATCAGCATTTACCAGAAATATTAAAACACAACAAAATTTAAAACAACAGTTTAAACATGTTGATGATAGTTTGTTTGCATTGTCTCTTCGTAACCCAAAAGTAGCCGAAGATGTTACCAAAGAAATTGGAAATGTACAATACAATATAGATAAAGCCATTGAAACTTTAAGTGATGTTCAGGTTCCTAAAGGAGTTTCGCATCAACAATATGCTGTTTCATCTGCTAATAAATTAGCTGATTTTTTAAGTGATTTATTAAACAATATGCAAATGTCTATGTCTAAACCAGGATCAGGAAAACCAAAACCAGGTGACGGACAAGGAATGCAATTACCGGATATTATTCAAAAACAAAAAGGCTTAGCAGATAAGATGAAAGAGGGAATGAAAGCTGGTGACAAACCAGGAGATAAACCAGGCGAAGGTCAACAAGGAAAATCTGGTGAAGGCAAGCAAGGTCAGGGAAAAGGAGGTCAAGGTAAAAACGGTGAAGGTAAAGATGGTCAAGGAAATAAAAGCGGTGGAAAAAGTAATGAAGGAAAAGATGGTAATGATGGAGAAGGAGATGCTGAAGCTATCATGGAAATTTATAAAGAGCAAGTAAAACTTCGTGAAGCTTTGCAAAAAGAATTAGCTAAACAAGGATTAGATTCGCAGGGTAAATCTGTAATTGACCAAATGAAAGCTTCTGAAAAACAACTTTTGAATAAAGGATTTAAGAATGAGAACTTACAACGTATCCTTAATATTCAACAAGAATTATTAAAATTAAACAATGCAGTTCAGCAACAAGGTCAAGATACAAAGCGTCAATCTGAAACTAACAAGGCTGAATTTTCTAATAGAACGAATGCTTTACCTAGTTCACTTTTGGAATATTTAAACAGTGTTGAGATATTAAACAGACAATCACTACCTTTGCGCTCGAATTTTAATCAAAAGGTTCAAGAATATTTTAATACAAAATGATCAATTTTAATTACGAAACCGAATTTACTTTAGACAACGAACAAGCCTTTGCAGATTGGTTAAGTGCTGTAATCGTGTCTGAAAACAAAAACGAAGGTGAGATAAATTACATTTTTTGTGATGATGAATATCTTCATAAGATAAATGTAGAATATCTAAATCACGATACACTAACAGATATTATCAGTTTTGATTATACAGTTGGTAATGAATTAAACGGAGATATATTTGTTTCTGTTGAAAGAGTAGAAGATAATGCTAAGGATTTCAATGTTTCTTTTATCGAAGAATTGAAACGTGTTCTTGCTCACGGTATACTACATTATTGTGGATACAAAGATAAGAGTGATTCTGAAGCTGAACTTATGCGTTCAAAAGAGGATGATAAGATTGCAATGTTTCACGTGGAACAGTAATTAAACCACTTTTGAATATTTAGAATTTTGTGTTCCACGTGAAACATTTTCATCTAGATTGATAGATTTTATAAAGGTTCCACGTGAAATATATTTAAAATTTTGAAATTAGAGTGTTCCACGTGGAACTTTTTAAGTATAATTTTAGAAAAACCGATAGGGATTTAATCTTGATTTTTTTTAAGATTTAGTATAAAGTGTTTCACGTGGAACATGAAATAATCGGTTTTGATTTTGGTTTTTCTTGTTCGAAAATTCATTTTTTAAATCGTTCCACGTGGAACAGGATGTATTTGAAAATTTGAAATTGCAAAAATGATGTTTCACGTGGAACAGTTTTTGAATTCTGAGATTTGAATTTGAGATTTTGAAATCAGCAGTATTTTGATTTTTATACTGAGTTTTGAATTGTTGAATTGAATTTTTTTTCGAACGAATCAAGAATGTCTCACGTGAAACAGAAGTTTCGTTCTGGAAATTTTGATAGAAAGATTGAAGAATGTGTTTGTGTAATCTGTTCCACGTGGAACAGATTTATGTCGTTTAAGACGGAATCTAGGTTTTATAGATTGTGTTCTTGAATTTGAAAATTTGAATTTTGCGCGTTAGCGCCGTTCCACGTGGAACAAAAAGGAGTTAAAAAGTAATTCTGAGAATCGCCTTAAACGGTTTGCAGAGAATAATAAAACAAAATGTTTTTAGAAGAATACGATGTTATTGTAGTTGGTGCAGGTCATGCTGGATCTGAAGCCGCGGCAGCGGCCGCAAATTTAGGATCAAAAACTTTATTGGTTACCATGAGTCTGCAGAACATTGCACAGATGTCTTGCAACCCAGCGATGGGAGGAATTGCAAAAGGACAAATTGTGCGTGAGATTGACGCGCTTGGTGGATATTCGGGAATTGTTTCCGATCGCACGGCAATTCAATTTAAGATGTTGAACAAATCAAAAGGACCTGCTATGTGGTCGCCAAGAGTTCAAAGTGATCGAATGCGTTTTGCCGAAGAATGGAGAATGATGTTGGAGGGAACTCCAAATCTGGATTTCTACCAAGAGATGGTGAAAGGTTTGATTATCGAGAACGGAAAGATAAAAGGAATCAGAACTTCGCTAGGAGTAGAGATTCGATCTAAATCTGTTGTGTTGACAAACGGAACTTTTTTGAATGGTTTGATTCATATCGGAGAAAAACAATTCGGAGGAGGAAGAGCAGGTGAAAGTGCCGCAACAGGAATTACCGAAGATTTGGTGAAAGCCGGATTTGAATCAGGAAGAATGAAAACAGGAACGCCACCACGAGTTGATGGACGTTCTTTGGATTATTCTAAAATGAACGAAGAAAAAGGAGATGCGAAACCGGATAAGTTTTCTTATTCGGATTTAACCGTTCCGTTAACGCATCAAAGATCTTGTCATATGACATACACGTCATTGGATGTTCATGATATTTTGAGAGAAGGTTTTGATCGTTCGCCAATGTTTAACGGAAGGATTAAAAGTCTTGGTCCAAGATATTGTCCTTCGATAGAAGATAAGATTAATCGTTTTGCTGATAAAGAACGTCACCAATTATTTGTTGAGCCGGAAGGTTGGAATACTTGTGAAGTTTATGTAAACGGATTTTCGACTTCGCTTCCGGAGGATATTCAGTTTAAAGCTTTGAGTTCTGTTGCAGGTTTTGAGAAAGTGAAATTCTTCCGCCCAGGTTATGCAATCGAATATGACTATTTCCCGCCAACGCAATTGAAACATACTTTGGAAACAAAGTTAGTTGAAGGTTTATATTTTGCCGGACAAATAAACGGAACAACAGGATATGAAGAAGCAGCTTCTCAAGGATTGATGGCCGGAATAAATGCGCATTTAAAAGTGCACGAAAAAGCGCCATTGATTTTAAAACGTGACGAAGCTTATATTGGAGTGTTGATTGATGACTTGATTACGAAAGGAACGGAAGAGCCATATCGTATGTTTACATCAAGAGCGGAGTATAGAACTTTGTTGCGTCAGGATAATGCAGATTTTAGATTAACGCCAATGTCGCATGAAATTGGTTTAGCTTCTGAAGCTCGTTTACGCAGAATGGAAAAGAAATTAAACGAATCTGAAAAGATGGTTGCGTTCTTTAAAGAAACAAGTGTTTCGGTTGCTGAAACAAATCCAATTTTGGAAGCGAAAGAAACAGCTCCGATTACGCAAGGTGATAAAATGTTTAAAGTTTTTTCACGTCCGCAAATTGATTTGGAGGATATGATGAAGTTTGAAAAAGTAAAGGAGTATATTGAATCGAATGATGTAGATCAGGAGATTTTAGAACAAGCCGAAATTCAGGTGAAATATTCCGGTTATATAGAAAAGGAAAGAAATAACGCTGATAAACTTACTCGTTTAGAAGAAGTGAAGATTCCGGAAAATTTCGATTACAATAAAATCAAATCAATGTCGATTGAAGCAAAGCAAAAATTGAGCAAGATTCGTCCTGTAACAATATCTCAAGCTTCAAGAATAAGCGGAGTATCACCAAGTGATATTTCCGTATTGTTGATTTATATGGGAAGGTAAGAAAAGTGATCAGTCTCAGTTTTTAGTTTTCAGTGAATGCTGGATACTGAATGCTGAGACTGTTTTATTGAATTGTTCCACGTGAAACGAATTTACGATTTTGTATTTTGTAGAGATGCACTGCTGTGCATCTAACGCCTAGTATATATTATACAAATTAATCTTTGGAACCAAGACGCACTGCTGTGCGTCTCTACGATATAAATCCGAATAATTAAAAATGATTAAATTGTTCCACGTGAAACTATTTATTTAAATTTTGCCAATATGAAAATTGTCGAAGTCAAAGTTCTATCTGAAGGACAAAAAGAAGTTTTGCGTGAACTGTGGAATAATGAATATCCTGCGAGATTACATTTGAAAACTATTGCAGATTTTGATTTGTATTTAAATGGACTTTCTAATACAAAACATTATTTATTATTTGATGATTCAGATCTAATTGTGGGTTGGACTTTTACTTTTTTGAGAGAGGATGAAAATTGGTTTGCAATAATTTTAGATCATCAAATTCAAGGAAAAGGAAATGGATCACTTTTGATGAATAAAATAAAAAGTAAAAATGATTGTTTGAATGGCTGGGTTACTGATCATGAAAATGAAGTAAAACAAAATGGAGATTTATATAAATCGCCAATGCCGTTTTATATTAAAAACGGTTTTGCAATTATTGCAGAGACAAGAATTGAAAATGAAAAAATGTCGGCTGTAAAAATAAATTGGAAACGCTAGAAGAAAAAAAATAAATATAAAAATTAATAAGCCCTAAAAGTAAAATTTTGCTTTTAGGGTTTGCTATGAAATTAAACCAAAATACCTATAATTAAAAAATGGACGTTTTAAACAAAAAACATTTTCTTACTGTAAAAGACCATTCTGTATCTAAAGAAGTTTTCGAATTGTATTATGATGAAACTTTAGATATGTTGATTACATCTCCGCAACCTGATTTAGAAAATCTAGGTAAATATTATGAAAGCGAAGATTATATTTCGCACACTGATAACAAACGATCGTTATTTGAAAAAGCATATCACTTTGTGAAAAATATTGCTTTAAAAAATAAATTGAATTTGATTAATAGTGAGCAACCCCAAAAAGGACGAATTTTAGATATTGGTGCCGGAACCGGAGATTTTTTATTAACGACAAAAAATGACGGTTGGGAAACTGTTGGAGTAGAACCAAGCGAGAGAGCAAAAAATATTGCGATACAAAAAGGAATTTCTTTTGTGAATGAAATTAGTGCTCTTGAAAATAATTCATTTGACGTAATTACCATGTGGCACGTTTTAGAACATGTTCCAAATTTAGAATTGCAAATCCAGGAATTAAAACGTTTATTAAAACCAACTGGAACATTAATTATTGCGGTTCCAAATTTTAAATCATACGACGCAAAACATTATGAAACTTTTTGGGCAGCTTATGATGTGCCAATTCACTTTTGGCATTTTTCAAAAAAAGCCATCAAATCACTTTTTGAAAAAGTGGATATGAAATTAGAAAAAGTGCTTCCGATGAAATTTGATTCTTTTTATGTGAGTCTATTATCCGAAAAATATAAAACCGGGAAAATGAATTATGTGAGTGCATTTTTTGTTGGTTTAAAATCAAATTTAAAAGCGAGCAGTACAAAAGAGTATTCATCCCACATTTATGTCTTGAAAAACAGCTAAAATGCAAAATAAGCGCGTTTCTGGCGCTTTTTCCGCTCAAGTGAGGGGAAATATCCTCTTTTTTGAGAAAACGTCTCTAATTAAAGCTATAAAAGCCACTTTCGATAGTGGTTTTTTATGCTTTAAACAGCTTCCATAAATAAAAACAATACCATAAAAAACGGGTGTTTTTTGAAGTTTTGCGACTGAATTTTTCTGATTTTAAATTTTTGAAATCATGAAGATGAAAATTGTCAGGAATTTTAATTTTATCGAAAATTGGATTTTATATTTTCAGAAAAGCAGAATTTTAAAAAATGTTGGTAATTGAATTTCGGTTTTAAAAATTTTAAAATAATAAATGATTTTTTGACTTTTTTAGATGTCATAAATTTCAAAAACATAAAAATGAAAAAAAAAGCATTCAACATTCACTTTGTGATTTAAAAAACGGCTAAAACGCGAAATAAGCCTGTTTCTTGCGACTTTTTAGCCTAAATAAAGATGAAATATGTCTTTTTTGAGAAAGTGTTTCTAATAAAAGATATGGAAGTCACTTTTGATAGTGTTGAATTATTGACATTTTTTTTTCGATAAATAAAAACAATATCATAAAATTCCACCATTTTTTAAACTTTATGTTGATGCTATTTATTTTTTTATATTTTTGTCTTCAATACATTAAAAAAATAGAAATTCAAAAAATGAAAAAAGCATTAGTAATTATCGCACTTTCAATTTTCGCCGTTTCATGTAATAAAACCGCAGAAGTTAAGGAAGTAAAAACAGCTTACGTAGATACTTCAGTTTTAATGAAAGAGTACACTGAAGCAAAAGACCTTGAAGCTAAATACAAAGCTCAAGCCGAAGAAAAAGGAAGACAACTACAAGCTGAGATTACACGTTTTAAACAAGACGCTGCTAATTTTCAAAGTCAGGCACAAGCAAATGGTCAAGCCTGGGCTCAACAAAGAGGTGCTGAATTGCAAAAAAGAGAACAACAATTGGGTTATGCTCAACAAGCTTTGTCTCAACAATTGCAACAAGAAAGTGGTGTTGAAATGGATTCTCTAGTAAGCGGAGTGAAAAAATTCATCAAGGATTACGGTAAGAAAAACGGTTATTCTTATATCTATGGTACTGGTGATGCTGCATCAATTTTATATGCTGAAGAGAAATACGATATTACAAAAGATATCATTAAAGCTTTGAATGACAAATATAAAGCTGAGCCGAAAACAGAAGAAAAACCAGCAGTAAAAGAAGGAGAAGCTGCTAAAAAATAATACCAAACTAACTAATTAAATTAAAAACCTAAGTCTGTAAAGATTTAGGTTTTTTCTTTTATAAAAATGCGATACTTTTAGTTTTTCAATACAAGCCCAATGCAAAACGTTACAGAAGCAGCTGCTTACACCTTACAATTCATCAATCAAACGCAAAAATCTATCTTCCTGACTGGTAAAGCAGGAACAGGAAAAACTACGCTTTTACGCGAAATCATTGCTACAACGCACAAAAATACGGTAGTTGTGGCGCCAACTGGAATTGCGGCGCTAAATGCCGGCGGAGTAACGATTCATTCGATGTTTCAATTGCCATTTTCAGCTTTTATTCCATCTTATGACGAAGCTTCTCAGTTTACTGAAACAGTTAAATTTGAGAATAAGGAAACCTTGCGCCGACACTTTAAAATGAATAATGTAAAGCGTAATGTGATCAGAAATATGGAGCTTTTGATTATTGATGAAGTGAGTATGCTTCGTGCTGATTTACTGGATGCTATCGATTTTATGATGCAAACGGTGCGTAAAAATTCGCGTCCTTTTGGTGGAGTTCAGGTGCTTTTTATTGGTGATTTATTACAGCTTCCGCCGGTAATCAGAGATGAAGAATGGCGAACTTTGCGCAATTATTACAAAGGAAAATTCTTTTTTCATTCGCATGTAATTCAGCAATATCCGCCTTTATATATCGAATTATCAAAGATTTATCGTCAGTCTGATGATACTTTTATTTCGGTTTTGAACAATCTTCGAAACAATGAGATTACGCCTCAGGATATTCATGTTTTAAATCAATATGTGAAACCTGATTTTGATTTAAAAAATAATCCTGGATATATTACACTTACAACGCATAATGCTAAAGCCGATTCGATTAACGAACAGGCAATAGGCGATTTAGCCGGAAATGAATTTGCTTATCAGCCTTTTATTGTGGGAGATTTTCCAGAGAAAATTTTTCCGGTCGAAGAAAATCTGAAACTAAAAATTGGCGCTCAGGTCATGTTTGTTAAAAATGATTTGTCTTTTGATAAGCGTTATTTCAACGGAAAAATGGGCGTTGTAAAATCACTTTCACCAGAAGAAATATTTATACATTTTCCAGAAGAGAATAAAACCATTGAGGTTGAAAAATACGAGTGGAAAAACATTCGATACAAAGTAAACGATCTCACCAAAGAAGTCGAAGAAGAAGTTTTAGGCACATTTGCACATTATCCGCTTAAATTGGCGTGGGCAATAACGGTTCATAAAAGTCAGGGATTAACTTTTGAGAAAGCAGCGCTCGATGTATCGCAAGTTTTTTTGCCCGGACAAGCATATGTTGCATTATCGCGTTTAACGTCCTTAAATGGGCTTATTTTGCTTTCTCCGCTGCAAATGAATGGTATTTCGAACGATCAGGATGTTATGGATTATGCTTTGAATAAAGCGACTGAAGAAATTCTGAAACATTCTTTGCATTTTGAAACTAAAAATTTTATTCATAACTATTTGATTAACAGTTTTAATTGGGCAGATTTAGCACAAGAATGGCGCAATCATCGTTTTAGTTATAACGAAAACGCAGTGGCTTCAGAAAAATCAAAACATGCTGCCTGGGCACATAAACGTTTAGAAATAATAGATTCGCTGGCAGATCCGGCACAAAAATTCGTTCATCAGCTTAATAAAATTT
The DNA here is from genome assembly GCF_001975985.1 of [Flexibacter] sp. ATCC 35103. Classification (GTDB taxonomy): domain Bacteria; phylum Bacteroidota; class Bacteroidia; order Flavobacteriales; family Flavobacteriaceae; genus Flavobacterium. The sequence goes on from NZ_MTQF01000003.1 coordinate 304,788, forward strand.
TTAATAAAGAAACGGTAGATCTCTTTTTTGTTCAGGAAAGGGTAGTGGCAGCATATGATTATTTTTTCAAGCCAATGGACAAATTGGTGACGGATCTTTTGAATAAAATGGCGGAAATTCAGAAATTTAAAAAAGTAAAAGAGTTTTATGAAGAGCTTGCTTTTTTAGATGATTTGCAAACCAAAGCTGTTTTGCGTTTAATGAAGGCCAAATTGCTAATAGAAATTGTCGTTGCTGGTGAAACCATCTGTAAAGAAAAATTGACGTCTACAGCGATTAAAAACTATAAATTAGACAAGATTGCGAAGATCCGGGAGGAATTTAATATGTCGAATACCGATATTTTTAAATCTGATGAGCCTGTAGTACGTTATACTGCGAGAAAACTGGATAAAAATGAACCAAAGACTGCGAAGAAAACAACAATAGAAGAAACGCACGATTTGTGGCTGGAAAAAAATTCTATTCAGGATATTGCCAGAATTCGTAAATTAACAGTGCAAACTATCGAAATGCATTTGGTTAAACTTATCCAGGCTAAAAAAGTAGAGATTTCAGATGTTTTGCCGTACGATAAAATACTGGCGCTTCGGGAAGCTTTTCAGTTTTATCAGGAAGAATCTCTGAACGGTTTAAAAGAAAAACACGGAGATGAATTTACCTGGGATGAACTTAAAATGTTCAAGGCCAGTATAAATTGATTTTTGATTTTTGGCGCGAAATTTGGAATTTGTTCTGAATCCTTGTGATGAAATTTTGAGATAAACTATATAAACATTATGTAAAATAGAAATATGAAAAAGCTGATATACATAGCATTACTTGTTTTTTCTGTTCACAACGCAGTAGGACAGGATTTAAAACCAGAATATCAAAAGTTTATTAAAACGTTTATAGACAACGTAAAAAATAATAAAAAAGAGGCTGTAGCAAATATTATTCGGTATCCTTTAAACAGAGATTATCCCATTCCTTCTGTTAAGAACAAGGCCGATTTTATAAAGAGATATGATCAGATTTTTGATGCCGATTTAAAAAATGAAATCATTAAATCTAATCCTGCAAAAGATTGGTCACAAGTGGGCTGGCGCGGAATAATGCTAAATCAGGGCAGTATTTGGATCGATGAAGATGGTCGTTTGATTACTATAAATCATCAATCAAAATATGAGGAAGATTTAAAAAATAAACTGATTAAAAGCGACAAAGCGAAGGTACATTCGTCTATTGCGAAATTTAAAGAACCGGTTTATATTCTGGAAACTTCAAAATTCAGAATTAGAATTGATGATTTAGGGAATAATAATTATCGATATGCTTCGTGGTCAATCAAACAAAAAATGACTGAAAAGCCTGATTTAATTATCACTAACGGAAAATGGATTCAGGATGGAAGCGGAGGAAATCATCATATAGAATTTAAAAAAGGAAACTATGTGTATGATTGTGATATCATAGTTTTGGGCGAAAAAGATTCACCTCCCGCCAGATTAATTATTACTCAGGGCGATAAAGAAATTCTTAATCAGGATGCGATAATTGTTCCACGATAAACAAAAAAGCCTATTTGCAGACACAAATAGGCTTTTTTAGTTTTAATTTTCAGCTTTTACTTTATCCAGTTTTTTTTGCTGTTCCATCTTTTTTAGTTTCAGTTTTTGAATTTCAAGATCTTGCTCTTTTAATTTAATCTGTTGTTTTTGAAGATCTTCCTGAGAAATCGAACTGGAGTTTATCTTTGATTCCAGCTTTTGCTTATTTGATTCTAGTTTATCGATTTTCTTGTTGGTAGCTGCAATATCATTTTCAGAATTTTTGAGATCCTTTTGATGCTTGTCGAGCTTTTTTTGCTCTTTTTTTAAAGTCGATTGCTCGTCGCTTAGCTTTTTTCGGTAATCATTTGTTGCCTTTTGTGCTTCTTTATCAGCTTTTTTCTGTGCGATTTCCTGAGCTTTTTCAGTAGTTGATATTGTCTGTGCAATAAAAACATTTGAATTTAGAATAAGTACCGCTACAAGAAATAATTTTAGGGTGTATTTCATTTTTTGTTCTTTAAAAGTGTGGAACAAAAATAGATTTACGACTATAGAAACGAGGACAGATAAGGTTTTTTTAAAGACAAAATAAGACAAAAAAAATCCTAATCGTTAAGGATTAGGATTTTGATATTATAGTGATTCAATTAGAATCCAGGCATCTGGATTTTCACCTTTCTGAATTTCTTTTTGTGCTTTTTCGGCTTCAGCCATTGTAGCATAACTTCCGTATAAAACAGGGAATAAACCATGTTTGTTTTCGCCTAGCATTCTTGCTTTAAAACCATCTTTAATCAATTGGTTATAGGCTTTTCTTGCATTTTGCTCACTTCTGAATGCGCCTGCCATAATATGATAAGGCATCGCTTTTTCTTCAGCAGCTTCTACTTTTGCTGAATCTACAGAAAGTGTTACAGCTGGTAATGGATTTTGAATCAAAAATGTAGCTTCCTGAATCTTGTTTTGTACTTTTTTCTGAACAGCACTTTCAACAATAAGTGTTTTGGTAGCTATTTGATTTTGATATAATGGATATCCTATACTTCCTGTAATTCCTAATCCTAAAACAAAAATTGCAGCATATTTCAAGAATGAATTCGAAGATCTTCCTTCTTCTTCAAATAAGGCAATAGGCTCTCTTTCTTCAATTTCCCTGATTTTTTTCTCAAAATTTTCTTTTTTCACAATTGGTGAAACAAACGGACTTAATCCAAAAGAACTTGTTAGGAAATTGGTTTGATCATTTGGTGTGAAGATGATATTTTTCTCAGAATTTAAACGAATTTCACCAATATTTTTTAGGCTTATTGTGCCATTTTCATCTAAGGTTTTTTTCCAGCTCTGAACTTCAAAAGCAATGGCACTTACAGCAAAACCGTAAGATGTTTTTTCTCCGTTTGCGATATGATTTGCCAATAGCCCGTCATTGTTTTTCAAATGGCTATTAAAAGAAATCATTTTCTTGGGTGGAAAAAACGAATTTGTGCTTTCATTAAGCTGAGCCGAGTGAATTTCGGTTAAAAATGCTCCAAACCCTGGAACCGTTACACACTGATAACGATACAATAACTGTGCTATGTAAGTTTCGATTTTCATAGTAACAAAGTTATGCAACGAATATAGTTATCAAAATTTTATTCACAATTTTTATTAACAATTCGAATATTTTTACAGTTAATTAATTTTCAATTAGTTATGATAATTAATCTTTTTTCTGATTCTGGATATAATATTTAAATTTATTATTTTTGGAAGAATTTACTTTGAATTATGGGTGTTTATTTTTTGTTATTTTGAAATATGATTTGATAAATCTTCTTGTTCAAAGTATTTTTATTAGTAATTAATTTCTAAACTTTAGAACACATAACTTTAAGTAAATGATTCCTTTTTTAGATTTTTAAACAACTCTCTTAAATATACCCATTTGTAGGTATTTTTTTCCTTTAATAAATGCATAGATTTGATTATTATTAACTTAAAAACTAAAATTATGGAAAATTATGATGTTGATGGTACTATTTTGAAAGGTAAAAAAGCAGTTATAGCTGTAGTGATACCACCGCTTTCTGGAAATAATTTTTATGGTATTTATGATATCTATAATATTTCAGATGAGAAAGAAAACAAAATTGTAATTCATTTTAAGGACCTTTTTGGAAAACCTTTAGTAGCGAATGATTTTTTTGAATCATTTGTTATTGATTTAAGTGATAAGAAATTTTTATCAATTGACTTTTCTAGGCCAATAAAGGTTGCTTTTCATCATGAAAATGGAGAATTAAAGAGACCCATTGAAGATGTATACAGAAGGGTTTTTGATTTTAAAAAAGAGAAAGGGAAAGATATTCCAGATACAACTGGCAGAGGAACAATCCGTGAAGGTGCGAAAAAATAAACGACATACAACTTTTTACTTTATGCTCACTTTACTTGGTATGGTGAGCATTTGTGTGGGACAAAATAAAGTTTTGAGTTCTATCGAAAATTCTATTGCAGAAGGCAAATCAAAAGAAGCATTAAAGCAACTTTCTTTACTAAGTACAACTGCTTTTTCACCAGAAGATTTAGGGTATTATTATTTTCTTACAGCAAAAAGTTATAGTAAAGAAAACAATGATGTAAAGGCAATTGAAAATTATTTAATTGCTAAAAAACAATATTTAAAAGCTAATGTTGTAGAAAAAGCAATGGAAATTAACCTTAATATTGCTTCATTATTAGTTAGTTATAAAGACAATACGCAAAAGCACCAATTCTATCTCAAAGAATATATGGATTATGCTTTTTCAACTAAAGATAATGCTAAAATTCTTAAAGGATATGTTCAATTAGCCTCTTTAAAAATCAATAGCAAAGAAGCCAAAGAAAGTCTGTATTATTTTAGAAAAGCAATAGTTTTAAACCACAAAGTAAAGGATAAAAAGCTTGAAAGTAAGATATATAATAATCTTGCGGTACTTTTTAGCGATGTTTTATATAAACCAGATTCCAGTTTGTATTATCTCCGGAAAGATAACTTGCTTTTGCACCAGGAAAAAACACTAAATCCCAATTACATCTGTTATAATTTGATGAATCAGGCTTCTAATTATTCGCAGCTTCATCAGTACGAAAAAGCGATTGATTTATTACTTCAGGCAGATAAAATAAAACTCATCGAATACAACAAAGTCAATAAAGAAAACATCAATAATTTTCTTTATTTAAATTACAAGGATGCTCAAAACCTTAATAAGGCTTTGTATCACTTAGAAATTTCAAATAAATATCATGATTCGTTAAATACAGAACAGCAAAATATTGCCATTAATAATTTTGATACCAAATATAAAACCAAGGAAAAAGAACTTGAGAACCTGGAGTTAAAAACAAACATCAAAAAAAACAAGGTTGTTTTGTATTTGATGATAAGTGTTTTGATTATTGTTTTGGTAATCAGTATTCTAGTCTACAAGAATATTGCAAAAAAGAAAAAAATTGCGGAACAGGAAAAACTTATTGAGATACAAAAAACAGAAAAAATACTCAAAGATCAGGAACTTAACGATATTGATCTAATGCTTGAAAGCCAGGAAAAAGAACGACAAAATATCGCCAACGAATTGCATGATAATTTGGGTAGTATGCTGGCAACGCTAAAATTAAATTTCCAAAATCTAAAGCGTCACAACGAAATAGCTAATCAACAAGAAAATCAACTTTATGATAAAACCGATGCTTTACTTGAAGAGGCGTATCAAAAGGTACGGAATATTGCACATCTTAAAAATTTAGGCATTATTGGCAGCGAAGGATTGCTGGTTGCTGTTAATAAAATGGCCGAGAAAATGAGTGTTTTAGAGCATTTAACCATAAATGTTATTCCGTTTGAGCTTACAGAAAGATTAGAAAACACGATAGAAGTTGCTTTATTTCGGATGATTCAGGAACTGTGCACAAACATTATAAAACATTCTGAAGCAACCGAAGTCAATATTTACTTAACCCAGGGCACATCAAAGGAAATTAATATTATTATTGAAGATAACGGAAAAGGATTTGATCCTAAAATGGTGGTAAGCAAATCCGGAATTGGGCTCAAAAATATGGAGAAAAAAGTAGAACAAATGGGCGGAACATTTACCATAGATTCAATTTTGACCAAAGGAACTACCATCATTATAGATTTGCCATTATGATAACGATAATCATTGCCGAAGATCATCAGTCGCTTATAGACGGTATCAAACTTTCTTTAGAATTTGAAGATGATATTGCCGTTGTAGGTGAAGCCAACGACGGAGAAGAGCTGATACAACTGGTTCGTAAAAAAAGGCCACAAATTGTTATTACAGATATCCGAATGCCAAAATGTGACGGAATTTGTGCCACTAAAATTATTAAGAGCGAATTTCCAGAAATCAAGATCATTGCTTTTAGCATGTTTGATCAGGCAGAAGCTATCCAGCAAATGAAACAAGCGGGAGCATCAGGCTATATTATGAAAAATTCCCCGCTCAGGAAATTAATTGAAGCAATTAGAGCCGTTATAAGCAACGAAACTTTTTTTGACGACGCAATTATCGTCAAAGACGAAATAACTAAGGAAAATATCCTTTTAAGCAATCGGGAGAAGGCAATCCTGAGACTTATTGGCGAAGGAAAAACATCTAACGAAATTGCCGACGTACTTTTTATAAGCAAAAGCACTGTAGATACGCATCGTAAAAATATCCTCAAAAAAATGAATCTCTACGGCAAAACCGACTTAATACGTTTTGCAGTAGAACGCAAGTATGATTTTTAACTTCATCATACTTTGACCAAAGTAGTTTTAAATTAATCAAAATAGTTTTTAAACCAAAAAATCCCCATTTGTAGGGATTTTTTTATGCGCTGTAATTTCGAATTTTGGTTTAATAATCAACCAGTTAGCCGAAAATGGGAATTAGAGTAGGCAAACCAAAAATATAGAAATTATGAAAACAAAAATTACATTAATTCTGATATTAATTTGTGCCTATTCACTAAACGCACAAACTGTAGGAACACTTATTGTTGGAGCAAAAACGCTTGACAACACCGTTAATGGTGCCATTGAAAAAGCAGATAATGTTTTATCTGACCAACAAAGAACAGTTTATATTAATTTATTAAACTACACATCATATTTAAATGGCGTAATTAAATCCCTTGGAGATGATTTGGATAGAAATTTGACGCAAAAGGAGCTAGCAATACTTAATGATGTCAATACAATAAATGAAAAACTTGAGGGCTCAATAGGGGATTTAATTAATGGACTTGAGGATGGGACAACAATTATTGAAAATGCATCAACTAGAATTATTGGTTCTGACAAGTATCCTAGTCCAACATTTTTTAAAATACCAATGCTTACAGCCTCCCAAAATAAAAATATTGTAATTGATGTAAAAGGAGTACGACTTAATAATAGTCAAAATTATATAGTTTTTGCAGGAAAAAAGATTCCTGTAACCTCAATAAGTAGCGATAAGTTGATTTCATTTACAGTGCCATTAACTGAAGATGATTTATTTTCTCCTGATTCAACAAACATTTTTAAATTATTCTTGTTTGAGAAAAGGTTTATAGGTAAAGATAAAGTGCATAAATATAGTCCTCGATTTATTGTTGTTCCAAAAAACTTAGCAACAGTGAAAGCCTTTTACAAAGTTCATTATGAAGTTAAGGAAGAAAGTAATGGACAGACAGATATAGTTCACGCAACATCAGGTAGTAACAAAACAAAAGATGTTGTAAAGCAATTTAATGTTCACAATTCTTCTGCTGAAGGATGGAAAATAGACAAAACTTCAATTAAATGTTGGAAAGAAAGTGGAAGTGGAGATAAACATGGCTATGCTGGACCTTATCAAAATTCAATGACAGATGTTTCATTTGTTGCTAAAGCTTTTGCTAAAGATGGCAAAGCAACTTGTCGTTGTAATTGGAATGAATATAGAATGGTATCTAAGTATTCTATTGAAACATCGGAAGTAAAAATTCATTTTAATCAGCAAGAAGTAATCTCTCTTCCGGATAATATGGTTAGTTTAGTTAGAACTGAAGCTCAGTATTATGATGGTTCAATTTTTAAATCAGCAAGTCCTTATTTTAAAAACAATCATATTGAATTTAATTTTAGACAATTAGAAAAACTTTTTGAAGTGAAATTTACAGCAAACTGAATTCAGTAGTATTTAAATAATTAGGATTAGTAATTAAAATATTAAAACGGCTATAAAGAATTTTTATAGCCGTTTTTTTGAGAGAATTTACGTATATTTTATATCTTTGCTGATCCTAAAATAAATTCTCAGATTTGTTTTAGAAATCTATTTTTCGCCGCCATTTAACTCTATTTCAATTCATGTCAGATCAAGATTTATTTTATTTATTAGCCTTATTAAAAGTGGATGGAGTTGGGGATATAATGGCAAAAAAATTACTGACACATTTTGGTAATGCTGAGGCTATTTTTAAAACTAAAATGAATCAAATTGCTGCTATTGATGGAGTTGGAACAGTTTTATTAAGGAATTTAAAGGATAAAAGGGTTTTTGAAAAGGCAAATCAGGAACTTGAATTCATAAAATCGAACAACATAAAAGTATCTTTTTTTAAAGATGAAGATTATCCTGAACGTCTCAAACATTGTATAGATTCTCCGGTTTTAATTTTTTCTTCGGGGAATATAAGTTTAAAGAGCAAGAAGATAATCAGTATTGTGGGAACTCGGCAGATAACAGGTTATGGAGCAGAATTTTGCAAGAAATTAATTGAAGATCTTGCGCCGCTTGATCCTGTAATTGTAAGCGGTTTTGCTTATGGTGTTGATATCGTTGCGCATCAATTAGCGATGGAATATAACTTACAGACCATTGGTGTTTTGGCACATGGATTAAACCAAATCTATCCAAAATTACACAAAAAATATGTGGCAAAAATAGAGGAAAATGGTGGGTTTATTACAGAGTTTTGGAGTTCGTCTAATCCGGATAAAGAAAATTTTGTACGCAGAAATCGTATTGTCGCCGGCATGACCGAAGCTACAATCGTAATAGAATCAGCTGATCGGGGAGGATCGCTAATTACAGCAAATTTAGCAAACGATTACAATCGGGATGTTTTTGCTGTTCCGGGCCGTGTTAGTGATAAGTACAGTCAGGGGTGCAATAATTTAATTAAAACACAAAAAGCAAATGTACTTACGAGTGCGGCAGATTTAGTTTATATATTGAATTGGGATATTGAAAATAAAGCCAAACCGGTTCAGAAACAGTTATTTGTAGAATTAGAGGAAGAGGAACAAAAGCTTTACGATTTTCTATTAAAAAATGGGAAGGAATTATTAGATACTATTGCTTTAAAATGCGATTTCCCAATTTATAAAATCTCAGGTATGTTGTTGAATATGGAATTAAAAGGTGTGATTAGACCTTTGCCGGGGAAATTGTTTGAAGCTATTTAAGATAAAAAATGCCACGAATTGCACAAATGTTCAGGGACTAGTCTATGTAAATTTGTGCAATTTGCGGCAATATGTTTTATTTCCCAAAACCAAGTACTTCGCGAACTTTTGCCAGAACACCATCAGCAACAATTGATGCTTTTGCTGCACCTTTTTTTAATAAGGCATCTACTTCGTCAAGGTTATTGATATAGTAATTGTATTTTTCTCTTTCGGTTTTAAATTTTTCTGTAATCAATTCAAATAAAGCTTGTTTAGCATGACCGTAACCATAATTTCCTCCAAGATAATTGGCTCTCATTTCGGCGATTTGTTCTTCGGTTCCTAACAAAGAATAGATTGCAAAAGCATTACAAGTATCAGGGTTTTTTGGTGCTTCAAGCGGAGTACTATCCGTTTCGATACTCATAACCTGTTTGCGCAATGTTTTATCGTCAAGGAAAATATTGATAATATTATTGGCCGATTTACTCATTTTTCCACCATTTGTTCCGGGAATCAACATACTGTCTTCCTGAATTTTAGCTTCAGGAATTACAAATGTTTCTCCCATTTGGTGATTAAAACGAGACGCTACATCGCGTGTGATTTCTAAATGCTGCAATTGGTCTTTTCCAACTGGTACAAATTCAGCATCATACAATAAAATATCTGCTGCCATCAACATCGGATAAGTAAAAAGTCCGGCATTAACATCGTCTAAACGATCTGCTTTATCTTTGAAAGAATGTGCTAAAGTCAAACGTTGAAATGGAAAAAAACAACTTAAATACCAAGTCAATTCGGCAGTTTGAACTACATCAGATTGTCTGTAAAAAGTAACTTTATCAGGATTTAAACCACAAGCAAGCCATGCTGCAGCGGTACTATAGGTATTTTCTCTTAATGTTTTTCCGTCTTTAATTTGTGTAATCGAATGTAAATCAGCAATAAACAAATAAGATTCGTTTGCAGGATTATTTGATAATTCGATTGCAGGAATAATTGCTCCTAATAAATTGCCTAAGTGTGGAGTTCCAGTACTCTGAACACCAGTAAGTATTTTTGCCATTCTCGTTTTTTCTTAACCGCAAATTTCGTTTTTTTACCCCAAAGTGCATAAGGTTTTTTATGCAAAGTTTATTTTGAGGTTTTTTTACCGTAAAGTTCACAAAGTTTTTTCGCAAAGATCACCAAGCTTTTAGAAGATTTTTCAAGTTCTCTAAGCTTTATCTATAGGTTATTTACGACTCTTCTAATACCGTTTTTTAGTAAAACTTCATTAAAATTTATCAGTAACCCTAGTTTGTATTTACCAATTTTTAAATAAGTTAAAGTTTGAGCTAAATGATTTACAGTTAGTGATTCTACACTTTTTATTTCGATTATGAATTTATTTTCAACCAGTAAATCAATCCGATATGCACAATCAAGTTGAACTTCTTCGAAAATTAAAGGCATAGACTTCTCTTTTTCAACAATAAGTCCACGTTGTTTAATTTTATAATATAAACATTCTTGATAAGCATTCTCCAATAAACCTGGTCCTAGCACTTTATGAATTTCAATTGCGAGCCCAATTATAATATTTGATATTTCGTTTTCTGTCATAATTTAAAAACATCAAATTTAATAAATATTTTCTTATGTTAATATTTATGTTTTACAGAAAAGCGCGCAAAGTTTTTTCGTAAATATTAAAGATTGTACACATAGCTTTGTGATCTTATCCATTACAATTATAGATATTTCACTACTTCTTTACTTTGCGAAAAAACTTTGCGCGCTTTGCGGTAAAAAGCATCCCTATAATTTTTTATATAGTAAATTCTTTTTGTAAAATTCATTTCTGTTTTCTTACATTTGAAACCATGAAAGGAATTAAAATTGTTTTTTGGGTTTTATGGCGCATTTGGTTTTACATTTTGATGGCCATTCCAATATTGATTATGCTGCCGTTTTTACTGATTTCTATTATATCAGAAAGCGGATATCCCTATTTTTTTAAAATGGCCCGCATTTGGGCTAAATTCATTCTTTTCGGGATGGGTTTTTATTATAAAGTCGAGCGTGAACAAAAACTGATTAAAAATAAGAGCTACATGATCGTGGCAAATCATACTTCGATGACAGATATTATGCTGATGTTGGCTGTCGTTAGAAATCCATTTGTTTTTGTTGGAAAAAAAGAACTTTCAAAAATTCCTTTGTTTGGTTTTTTCTATAAACGTACGTGTATTTTGGTAGACAGAAATTCGTCCAGAAGTAAAAATGAAGTTTTTAAAAGAGCACAAGACAGACTTAATCAAGGACTTAGTATTTGTATTTTCCCTGAAGGCGGAGTTCCGGATGATGAAACTATTTTATTAGATGAGTTTAAAGATGGAGCTTTTCGTTTAGCAATCGAACATCAAATTCCAATTGTACCCATTGTTTTCGCAGATAACAAGGAACGATTCTCTTATACTTTTTTAAGTGGAAGTCCTGGAAAAATGAGAGGAAAAATTCTTCCTTTTGTGGAAACCGAAGGATTAACAAGCGAGAATAGAAAAACGCTTAGGGATGAGGTAAGACAATTGATTTATAAGGGGTTGCTTGAATTTAAGAAGAAGAAAGAGGAAAGAATATAGAAGAAAGAGGAAAGAATATAGAAGAAAGAGTATAGAATATAGAAGAAAGAGTATAGAAGAAAGAGAATAGATAAAATAGAAAAAACCCGATAACTATTAAAGTTATCGGGTTTTCTTTTGAATTAAAATCCCCATTTTATATTCAAAATACTATCGATGAATTATTTTTTCTGAAATAAAACGCAATACTTTTTTAAATTTCAATTTGGTTTTTCTACGGTTTTTATTGTACAACACTTCTATTTTCTCTTTCATGGTTTCAAAAAATTAAGGATTGATAATAAAGAGCTTATCTTAAACTCAGTTAACGTCACAATATAATAGAGAGTAAAAAATAAAAAAGGTTGCGTGAGTAATGAAACTTTTTTCAATAATAATAAAAACCCGTTAACACCAAACAGTTAACGGGTTTTATCGAACAAACAACCAAATTTATTCTGAAAAAAAGTTCAATGTTGGTATTATGGCCTAATACCTAATCAAATCTTATGTCTGTTTACTAGATGAACTTATTATAAAATGGTTGCGTCATTTTTATTCTTTTTTTGAAATAAAAAACCCGACAAGCTTTTAAAAGTTTGTCGGGTTTGTATAAAGTCTTAATAATTAAGTCTTTTGTATTTTTTAAGCGTTTGCTAATTCTTTAATATGCGCTTTAATTTTTATTTCTAATTCATCTGCTAATTCCGGATTATCTTTAATCAAAGATTTTACAGCATCACGACCTTGTCCTAATTTTGTATCTCCGTAGCTAAACCATGATCCTGCTTTTTTAACGATTTCAAATTCAACCGCTAAGTCAAGAATTTCTCCAGTTTTAGAAACTCCTTCTCCGTACATGATATCAAATTCAGCAGTTTTAAAAGGTGGTGCAACTTTATTTTTTACCACTTTTACTTTTGTTCTGTTTCCAATTACGTTTTCACCATCTTTAATTTGAGAGGAACGACGAATGTCTAAACGTACTGAAGCATAGAATTTTAAGGCATTACCACCAGTTGTAGTTTCAGGATTACCAAACATAACTCCAATTTTCTCTCTCAACTGGTTGATGAAGAATACTGTACAATTTGTTTTACTGATAGTTCCGGTTAGTTTTCTCAAAGCCTGAGACATCAAACGTGCGTGAAGACCCATTTTAGAATCTCCCATTTCACCTTCGATTTCACTTTTTGGAGTCAATGCAGCAACCGAGTCAATTACCACAATATCAATTGCTCCTGAACGAATAAGGTTCTCTGCAATTTCTAAAGCTTGTTCTCCGTTGTCTGGTTGAGATATGATCAGGTTTTCGATATCTACGCCTAATTTCTCCGCATAATTTCTATCAAAAGCGTGCTCAGCATCTATAAACGCAGCAATTCCGCCTGCTTTTTGAGCTTCTGCAATTGCGTGTAAAGTCAAGGTTGTTTTACCAGAAGATTCTGGTCCGTATATTTCGATAATTCTACCTTTTGGGTAACCGTTTACTCCCAGGGCTAAATCTACACCAAGAGAACCTGAAGAAATAGTTTCAACTTCTACAATGGCTTTATCGCCCATTTTCATTACGGTACCTTTTCCGTAAGTTTTATCTAGTTTGTCAAGCGTAAGTTGTAGCGCTTTTAATTTGGCATCTTTTTCTGAACTCATCTTTTCTTTCTCTTTTTCTTTTTCTTTCATCTAAGTTTTATATTTTTTTTCTTTATCAAAAATAAATCGTAAAATAAATAACTTCTTGATTTAGATTTGTATGGGCTTATAATTTGTAAAAATACTTCTTTTTTTTGGAGTTTGATTTCACCTGATTGTTCCAAATTGTATCAAATTTGATACTACAAAAACAAAGCCTTTAATTCTGTGGCTTCAGAAGGTTTTATTTTCCCTGCCAATAGTAAACTCAATTGTTTACGACGCAATGCAGCATCAAATCGTTGTACTTCAAGGTCAGTTTGTGGGGCAATTGGCGGAACTTCTACTGGTCTTCCGCTATCATCCACTGCAACAAAAGTATAAATGGCTTCGTTGGCTTTGGTTCTGCTTCCGGATTCACGGTCTTCTACCCAAACATCGATGAAAACTTCCATAGAACTTTTAAAAGATCTGGAAACCTTTGCTTCTATTGTGACTACGGCTCCCAGGGGAATAGCCCTGTTGAAAGCAACGTGATTTACAGATGCCGTAACTACAATTCGGCGTGAATGTCTGCGGGCGGCAATACTTGCTGCGCGATCCATACGGGCTAATAATTCGCCGCCAAAAAGGTTGTTTAAAGGATTTGTTTCGCTCGGTAAAACTAAATCGGTTAAAATAGTCAGAGATTCTGAAGGATGTTTTGGACTCATTTTTTTAATGTAAAATTTTGTTTTTTACTCGCTAAGCGAGCATTTTTTTTGCCACAGATTAAAATGATTTCAATGATTTTTTAAATCTTTTTAATTTGTGAAATCAGTGGCTTATTTTTAATTCAGCCAGTAAACAGCCATGACAGCTGGAATAAAATAGATAACGATGGTTCTTGCGCCGTCATAATCTTTGGCTAATCTTTGCCCAAAAAGCATCATTAATAAACTGATGCAGGAAAAAATAGCTCCATAAAAACCAAATTCACGGCCACTGTTTGTGAGTAATTGTATGGCACCTACAACACATAAAATTCCGGAAATTAATTCGAGAATTAAAAGATGTAAAAGTGCAAGCGGTACTTGGTTTTTTAAGGGTGTTTTAGCAAAATGGCCTTTGAGCCAATCGACATTATCTTTCCAGTAAAAGATTTTTTCATATCCTGATTGCAAGAATGTTAACGCTAAAAATGCTAATAGTAAAATGGAGGCAACATTGTTATTCATTTGAAACTATTTTTTATGAATTAAACGAGTAAGTTTTATAGATAAATCTGTCAAAATTATTTTTGCATTTCCATTTCTTTCAATGTGATACATGGCATCTGAAAGTTCTTTGAAAATTTCGTGAATGTTATTTCCGTTCACAAAAGGGGCAAAATTTTCAAGTTTAAATTTTTCGACTTTAGGTTCAATATAAACCAAAGTTGGAGCCTCATAATTGAGTAAAAGTGCCTGACGAAACATTTCGATACAAAACTGAATAAATTTTTTCTGGCTTTCACGCCCAAGAGAAGCAATTTCTTCACTCCAGGAAATTAAATCCTGAATTGCAGCCGCATTTCCTTTTGCTCTAAAGGCAGCGCGAACCCAATTGACAAACCATTGTTCAAAAGGATATTCAGAGTCATCTTCTTTCAATAATGAAATCGCTTTGTTGAAATTTCCTTGTGCCTGATGTGCGATTTTAAAAGCAGATTTTTCATCGATATTCTCTTTTGAAATTAATGCTTCGGCAATGACCTTTTCCGGTAATCCGTTAAAGTGAATTACCTGACAACGAGAACGTATCGTTTGTATTATGTCTTCTTCATTTTCAGAAATCAGAATAAAAATAGTTTTATCCGAAGGCTCTTCCAGAAGTTTTAATAACTTATTCGAGGCGGCAATATTCATCTTATCGACCATCCAGATAATCATGATTTTGTAACCGCCTTCGTATGCTTTTAACGAAAGTGATTTTAAAACTTCGGTAGCATCTTCTACACGAATTTCTCCCTGTTTATTTTGAACACCTAAAACTTTGTACCAGTCAAATAAACCCCCGTAAGGCATTTCCTGAATAAAAGTACGCCAATCCTGAATAAAGTCTAAACTTTTTGGTTTGGTTTTTACGTCTTCGGTAGTGACTGTTGGGTAGATAAAATGTAAATCCGGATGCGAAATGTTTTGAAACTTCAAATTGCAGGAATCATTTCCGTTTGAGTTTTCGTTTCCTGTATTGTTACATAAAATATATTGCGCGTAAGCAATTGCAGTTGATAATGTACCACTTCCTTCTGGCCCAATGAATAATTGTGCGTGCGGAATTCTTCCGGAAGATGCACTTTTTATCAAGTGACTTTTGATGTAATCTTGACCTAAAATTTGAGAAAATTGCATGAAGCAAAGATAGAAGAAAATGATGTAGTCAAAAATTTTAGACAGAAAGTTTATCGCTTGCTTTTTATTTATGCCGAAATAAAAAGTTTTTATTTTTTAGAGTTTATTAACCAACTTTTGTTAATAACAATGATAAATGGAGTAGATATGGGTGTTTTTTAGTGAAATTTTTTTTCTAAAACTTACGAAAAGTAAGTTTTTTTTGGTTATTTTTTATCGAAAATCATTTTTTTTTATAGTTAATATCTTACGGTTTAGGTTTTAACAAATTTAACAAAAACCTCGTTAAAACGCACATTTTCTCGACATAACGCTGATTTTTAAGCTTTTTTTAAGCTTTTTTTTTGAAAAAAGAAATCAATAAAGTTGCAATTTAAGTTAATTTATATATTTTTGTTTTCATCAACAACCATTTATAAAAAGAATCTATGAAAGGGAAAATTATTTTATTAAGCGCACTTTTTTTCATGACAACCGGAGCTATTTCGGCTCAGGCAAAAAATGCTCCAAGAAGTATTATTAGTACAACAGCTCTTATCCGTAAATACCATGATCAAAAAGAATTAAGTGGTATGCAAAAGGGAGAACTTTTAGAATTATACATTGAGCGTATTAAAGTTTTGGTAAAAACACTTCCTTACATAGCTTTGGTTACTAAACCTGGTGTTACGATGGCAGATTTAGGTATTCCGGACGACAGTGAACACAAAAAAGTATTAGATGCTCAGGCTGTTGGTACTACAACTTTCTTGGATACTACAGTAGAATTTCAAAGAAAAATGATGCCATATTCTGATAAAGGAAACTTAATCGCTGCAATTTTATTTTACGAAAGCACATTGAAATCTTTACATGAGTTCAACGAATTGAACGAAATGTAATAAATATTTATATTTTTTAAAACCTTTTTTGAAGTGTTTACGTAGATGAGTTAAATTTTTTGCGTCATTTTGAGAAAAGAGATAAAAAAACAACTCGTTCTCGATGTGTTCTGAAAAAAAAAATTCAGAAAACCCGAGATGAGTTTTTTCATTTACGCATACGCATACCCAAATTTATTATTAACCGTAATACCCCCTTATCATGAAAAAAATTACTCAAATGATCTGTGTTCTTTTGACTGTTACTGCTATGAGTGCTCAGCAAGAGAAAGGAATTATGGGCTACAACAATTGGTTGAACAACTGGACCGAATTTAAGCCTAACAAAGTAGAGTATGGAGAAGCAAACCAAATTTTAGCAGGAAACATTTCTGTTAATACTAAATTGCTGAAGAGGAATATTTATGTTTTACAAGGCAATGTTTATGTAACCAACAATGCTGTTTTGACTATTGAGCCAGGAACTTTGATTATTGGTGATTTTGAAACAAAAGGTGCTTTGGTAGTTACAAAAGGTGCACAACTTATTGCAGATGGTTTAGAAACTGATCCAATTGTATTTACTTCTAACCGCAGCCAGAAAAAAGCTGGTGACTGGGGTGGAGTTGTAATTCTTGGTGATGCTCCAATAAACAAATTTGGAAACGTAGGTTCTTACAACATGGATCTTGATCCTACTTTGACAACTTATGGTGGTGATAATGTAGCTTCTAATTCAGGAGTTTTAAGATTTGTTAGAATCGAATTTGCAGGAAAAAAAGTAAAAGGTGTTGATACTTTCAACGGTTTAACTCTTGCAGGTGTTGGAAACAAAACAGTTCTTGAAAACGTAATGGTAAGCTATGCCGGAGGAGACTCATTTGGTTTATTAGGAGGTGATGTAAATGTTACAAAATTTGTTTCTTATAAATCAATAAACGACGATTTTAAATTCTCTCAGGGTGTTCAATGTCGTTTCTATAACTCATTAGCGGTTAGATCTTCTTATTTCTCTAGTACTAAAGACGGATCTCGTTGTATGGAAGTAAAATCATACGAAAAGAAAAGTGAAACTGATTTTACCAAAAAACAGACTTTAGTAGTTGCAACTAATATTACAATGCTTAATGACAGTGAAAACATTAAAGCTGATATTCAGGCAGGTTTAGTAAAAGAAGCCGTGTATGTGGCTGAAAATGCTTCTCTTGAAATGAAAAGAAGTGTAATCTCTGGATTTAATCCTGCAGTATTATTAGACAGCAAAACAGAAATCAATGATGCCAACCTTAAAAAAATCAAATTTGAGGAAATGTATTTCAACTTATGTAACGGAAATATCTTTACAGAATACAATTCTAACAATGAAGATTTAGAAAGCTGGTATGGAAACAGTGTATTCTTTAACGTATACTCTCAAAGTGACAATAAAGAAACATTTATTGATATTTTCAATGCTAAAAAACCTGATTTCAGACTTCAATTAGGTAAAATCACAGCCTCAAGCGGAAATAGATAAATAGATTTAGATTTTTATTTTAAAGCGTAAATTTTATTAATAAAGTCCCCAGACACAATTTATGTACTCGTCTTAAAACGGACCAAATAAAGATCAAGACATAATGGCTCAATCTAGAAAAAAATATTTTTTATATATAATATTTTTGGTTTCACCTATTACGTTAAGTCTATATGCACAAAGTTCATTAGAAAGACCTACGGCTTCTATTGATGCTATTTGCAGCCTGACTGCGGCTACAAACCAAAAAAATGATAGTGCTGATACAACAATCGGCAAATTAGATAATTCTAATCAGTTTATAGTAGGGCCATCTATCCCCAAAGATGGCCTTGTTATGGCACTTGATGCGAATAAAGGAGACAACTCAAACTGTGAAGAAAAACCTTTTATAGCAGCTTTTTATTCTGTTCTCGCAAAGGACATTATTGAGAACTATAAGTATGATTTTTCAGAAACATTTATTGATATTTTGTTTTTTGAGAATATAGATTTGGCCAGAAAACGCACTATATGATTAAAAAAACTACTCTATCTTTAACTAAATGCTTTCTGTTTTTGAGTATTCTTTTTGTTGTTAATTCAAAAATACAAGCACAAACTATTGTACCACAAACACTTGATGGTCTGGAGAAGTTATGCGCGGGTAATAATTTCAATGAATTTTATGCAACATTTAGTTATATAGATTTTCCTGCAGGAACTACTTTTGTGATTGAACTTTCAAACAGTCAGGGTAGTTATGCAACTCCTATTGCTACAACGAAACTTCTGGCAACAGATCTTTCTTCTACTTCACAAACTATAAAATTTGCTGTACCAACTACTATAGTTGGTGCAGACACTTATAGTTTTAGGGTTAAGAGTTCTTTAGCAGGTGCTCCAGCCAGTACCAGCTTTAAAAATACTTTAGGTAATACCTCTTTCCCTATATATTTTAAGGATTTCGAAGGCTCTTTTTTCATTAATAATAAAAATGATGTTGCGTTATTATGTGCAGGTGGAAGCCTGACATTATCTATTAATAACGATACGCCTGATGTGGTAAATTCATCACCGGTAAATTACCCAAAAATTAAGTATAAATGGTATAAAGATGATGTTGCAATTGCTGGACAAAGCTCTAAAGAGTTAGTTGTAAATGCTCCGGGAAAATATTATGCTGAAATTGATTATGGTTTATGTTCTGATGTAAACTTTAGTTCAAATCGTGTTACCGTTAGTACTTCAGGTTCTGGCGGATCTGCAGTTTCAATTACTTCTAGTTTAGGAAATCCTTTTTGTGCAAGTGTTGACGGAACTGTTTTAACAGCAACTCAGGGTAATCATTATGTATGGAAAAAAGATGGCGTTGCATTTGGTGGTGACACCCGTACTGTGACTGCAAAAGATGCCGGAGTTTATACTGTGGCTGTAGATTTTGGAGGTTGTAGTTCTACCGGAACAATTGACCTTAAAAACAACGGTTTTAATGCCAGTATTGATGTAGCTGACGAATTTGAACTTATAGAAGGAGGAACTCAAAATGTTACTATAACAACAGATGCCACAAGTCCAACATTTGAATGGTATTTAAACAATAATCTTATTTCTGGTGCAACAACAGATACTTATGTAGTTACAGCAATTGGTACATATAAAGTAAAAATTTCTCAGGTTTCAGGATGTTTATCTTCTAAAGAATTTAGTTTTAGAGCAAAAGGTGAAGTAGGACCGGCAACTGTTATTCCAAACGTAGTTAGTCTTGCAAATCCATATTGGAACATTCCTGATGCATACAAAACAGCCTCAACTAAAATAATAATTTTAAGTTCAAATGGCGAAATAATGTTTGATGATGTAGGAAGCAATTATGATCCTGAAGTCAATTCGTTTATAAAAGATTTTAAAAATGTAAATCCAGTATATTACTATGTCATTCAATCCGACACAGGTGAAAAAAAAGGATCAATAACTGTGATAAGATAATATGAAGAAAATTTTACTATTCATAACTTTATTTTACGGTTTTTCAAATACACTCTATTCACAGACAGCTTCTGAGGATGGAGTTGTTTCGTTTTCGTTACCTATCAGAAATTCGTTAAAGTTTAATAGATATTTAATTAACCCTGCATTCAGTTTTGTTCGCGAAACAAATGCTTATGCAAGTTTTTATAATAAAAGACAATGGGTGCAATTTGAGAATGCACCAAATACTTACTTAGCCAATTATTCCGGACGTTTTAGAGAAAATGAAGCATTTGCTTTTGGCTTATTCCAGCAAAATTATGGTCTGATGACTGTTTTTGGCGGAATAGGAAACTTTGCACATAACATCGTTTTAGAACAGGATAGTAATTTAACTTTTGGTTTAAACGTTGGTGTTTATCAAAGCGGTTTAGACAAAGGAAAACTTATCACTGATGATCCCAATCTTTTAAACGGAGATTATCCTTCACACACTCTACTTACCGTAAATCCGGGGATTAATTACGGAACTGCATTTCTTGATTTTGGAGTATCGGTAAATAACCTGATCCTTTACAATTTTGGTGGTGGTATTGTAAAAGAAGATCCGGAAAGAGCAATCGAACTTCATGCAATGTACACAGGATACATTGATAGTTATGGTTTTTTTGACAGAAGTAAATTTTCAGGAATTGTAAAAACAGAAATCAAACAAGACAAAACAGTTATTTCAGGACTTGCCATGATCGCTATTCCGCAAGGAGTTTGGGCGCAGGCAGGATACAATACTTTATATGGTGTTTCAGCAGGACTTGGTGTTAATATAACTCCAAGTATTGCTATTGAATATAACTATGAAAGAGGAATGGGTAATTTCACTAACATGGGAGGTTCTCATGAATTTGCAATTGCTTATAAATTCAAAAACAAAAACTATTATTATGGTGATGATGAAGAAGGTGCATTACTAGATCCGTCTAAGCCAAAAGCTGTAATTGCGAAACCATCGAGCGCTACAACAGCAGCCAGAGCTGATGGTGTAGAAAAAGCAAGACTGGCAGCAGAAGCTAAAGCCAAAGCAGATGCCGAAGCGAAAGCAGCAAGACTTGCCGCTTCAGAAAAAGTAAAAGCAGATGCTGAAGCCGCTGCAAAAGCAAAATTAGAAGCCGACAATAAAGCGAAAGCAGATGCAGAAGCTATTAAAATAAAATTAGCCGCCGATGCTAAAGCCAAGGCAGATGCCGCTGCTGCAGCAAGAGCACAAACTGCAACTGCAAACAGAGCAGTTGGTACAGAACAAAGAACACAAGCGCAATTGGCTGCAGATAAAGCAAGAGCCGATGCTGAAGCCCGTAGAATAAAATTAGCTGCAGATAATAAAGCAAGAGTAGATGCTGCTGCCGCTGCAAGAGCACAAGCAGCTGCAAATAAACCAGGAGCTACTGCTGCACAAAAAACACAAGCACAATTAGCAGCTGATAAAGCAAAAGCTGATGCCGAAGCAATGAAATTGAAATTAGCTGCAGACGCAAAAGCGAAAGCAGATGCTGAGGCTGCTGCAAAAGCAAAAGCGGCAGAAAATGCAACACCTCAAAAAACACCAGCTCAACTAGCGGCTGATAAAGCAAAAGCCGATGCCGAAGCATTGAAATTGAAATTAGCTGCAGACGCGAAAGCGAAAGCCGATGCTGAAGCTACAAAAGCTAAAGTTGCTGAAAGTGCAACACCTCAAAAAACACCAGCACAATTAGCTGCTGAAAAAGCGAAAGCCGATGCTGAAGCTGCTGCAAAAGCAAAATTAGCTGCAGATGCTAAAGCCAAAGCTGATGCCGAAGCACTTCAGGCAAAATTAGTGGCTGATGCAAAAGCTAAAGCTGATGCTGCAGAAGCAAAACGTAAAGCAGATGCAAAAGCAAAAGCAGAAGCCGCAGACTTACAATCTATTTTAGCTGCAGATGCAAAAGCAAAAGCAGATTCAGATGCTTATCAGGCAAGATTAGCTGCTGAAGCGAAAATTGCTGCTGCTGCAACTGCAAAAACAAAAGCAAATATTGATGCTGCCAACAAAGCAAAATTAGCTGCTGCAGCAAAAGAGAAAGCTGCTGAAGAGGCTGCATTAAAAGAAAAATTAGCTGCCGATGCAAAAGCAAAAGCTGATGCAGAAGCAAGAGAAGCAAGAATCGCTGCTGAAGCAAAAGCCAAAGCTGATGCCGAAGCTCTTAAAATAAAACTAGTTGCAGATGCAAAAGCGAAAGCAGATGCTGATGCACTTCAGGCAAAATTAGATGCTGAAGCTAAAGTTAAAGCAGACGCTGATGCATTACAAGCAAAATTAGCCGCTGATGCAAAAGCGAAAGCAGATGCAGAAGCGCTTCAGGCAAAATTAGCTGCCGATGCGAAAGCTAAAGCAGATGCAGAAGCATTACAAGCAAAATTAGCTGCAGATGCAAAAGCGAAAGCAGATGCTGAAGCACAACAAGCGAAATTAGCAGCCGATGCAAAATCTAAAGCAGATGCAGAAGCATTACAAGCAAAATTAGCAGCTGATGCAAAAGCAAAAGCAGACGCGGAAGCTCTTAAAATAAAATTAGCTGCAGATGCAAAAGCGAAAGCAGATGCTGATGCACTTCAGGCAAAATTAGCTGCAGATGCAAAAGCGAAAGCCGATGCAGAAGCACAACAAGCTAAAATAGCTGCTGATGCGAAAGCTAAAGCGGATATGGAAGCATTACAAGCACAACTTCTGGCTGATGCCAAAGTTAAGGCAGATGCTGAAGCAACAGCAAAAGCGAAAGCAGATGCTGAAGCGAAAAAATTACAAGAAGCAGAAGATGCTCGTTTAGCAAAACTAGCTGCAGATGCAAAAGCAAAAGCCGATGCAGAAGCATTACAAGCAAAATTAGCTGCTGATGCGAAAGCAAAAGCAGACGCTGATGCGTTACAAGCAAAATTAGCTGCAGATGCGAAAGCTAAAGCAGACGCTGATGCATTACAAGCAAAACTAGCTGCAGATGCAAAAGCCAAAGCAGATGCTGAAGCATTACAGGCAAAACTAGCTGCTGACGCAAAAGCCAAAGCAGATGCTGAAGCATTGCAAGCAAAATTAGCAGCAGATGCTGAAGCATTACAAGCAAAACTAGCAGCAGATGCAAAAGCGAAAGCAGATGCTGAAGCACAACAAGCAAAATTAGCTGCTGATGCGAAAGCAAAAGCTGATGCAGAAGCACAACAAGCGAAACTAGCAGCTGACGCAAAAGCGAAAGCAGATGCGGCTGCACTTCAGGCTAAATTAGCAGCAGATGCGAAAGCTAAAGCAGACGCTGATGCATTACAAGCAAAACTAGCTGCAGATGCAAAAGCTAAAGCAGATGCTGAAGCATTACAAGCAAAATTAGCTGCTGATGCGAAAGCTAAAGCAGACGCTGATGCGTTACAAGCAAAATTAGCTGCAGATGCTAAAGCCAAAGCAGACGCGGAAGCACAACAAGCAAAATTAGCTGCTGATGCGAAAGCAAAAGCTGATGCAGAAGCACAACAAGCTAAGTTAGCTGCAGACGCAAAAGCTAAAGCAGACGCTGATGCATTAAAAGCAAAACTAGCAGCAGATGCAAAAGCGAAAGCCGATGCCGAAGCACAACAAGCTAAGTTAGCTGCAGATGCAAAAGCGAAAGCAGATGCAGATGCAATTCAGGCAAAACTAGCTGCAGACGCAAAAGCAAAAGCAGATATGGAAGCAGCACAAGCTAAGTTATTGGCTGATCAAAAAGCTAAAGCAGATGCTGAATCTACAGAAAGATTAAAAGCTGAAGAGGAAACAAGACAATTGAGACTGGCAGAAGAAGCACGTGAAGCAAAATTACTAGCTGATGCAAAAGCGAAGGCAGATGCTGAGGCTCTTCAGGCTAAACTGGCTGCAGATGCACTTGCAAAAGCTGCTTCGGCTCCAAAAGATGATACAGCAAAAGCGATAGAAAGTTTGACGGAATCTATTGAAAGTTCAAGTAAAAATCAAAAAGATTTATTATCACAGTTTAATACAACAGTGGCAAATAAACAAAGAGACTTGAATGACTTAAGAGAAGAGAATGATTTAAGCGAAAAAGGAATTTACAGAGAGCCTAAACCATTTAAAAGTGTTGCGGCAGAAAACAGTCAGTTAGAGGCATTAAAAGCACAACTTGCAGAAGCAAACAGAGCTCAAAAAGATGAAATCGATAAGTTGACTAATTTATATAACGAAAGACTTAAAAAAGTTCCTAATAAAAATGACGCTCTGAACAAAGCTTATCTTGAAAAGATAAATCAGTTGAAAGCAGCACAATTAAAAATGGAACAGGATAGTGCTACTTTACTTTCGAATTTAGAACGTATTAAAGCAGAAACTGAGATAGAGAAAAAACGTAGAATCAAACGTGCAGCTTACGAGAATGATCAAGGAAGATATGCGCAGGACGTTGCTGCTCTTAAACGTATAAAAGAAACAACAAAATTGAGTAGTACACCATTAACCGCAAGTGATTTTGATTTTGGTGAAGACCAATCGAATATGCAAATTATCAAGAACATTAAAAATTCTGATAATGGTTATTATTTAATTATTGCCGTTCACAGCAGTGTTGAAAAAAGAGATCAATTCTTAACCAAAGCGGTGGCAGCCGGACGTTCAGATGTTAATTTCTTTTACAATGTGACAACAAGTAAATATTATATCTATTACGAGAAATTCGATGGATTATCTGAAGCAACTAAAGCATTAGAAGCAAAAGGTACTAAGCCATATAACGGGAAAATGGCTATCGTAAAAGTTGAGAATTAATACGTATTAAGATTGAGTCGGTCCTTCTTAAGAAATTAAGAAGGACATAATAATAAATGTTATAGAATACTAATTGTTTTATTCACTAATGCCCCTTAGAGGATAAGATGTAAGTAAACAAAAAAATGATTATGAAAACACCTACTAACCTAAGATTGATTTTAATAGCTTTGATTTTCTTTCAAAGTTACTTTGTAATTTCTCAAAATCTTAAGCCATTTACGCCAAGATTTGACAAGAGATTGAAGGGTGATATGTTACTTATTGGTAACAATATCCTGAACAGGGAAACCAATAATAGGAGTCCAAAAGACGCTTATAATGGTAATGGATACAATTCTGATTTCAATATGAAATATATTGATATCGATAATGATAACACTACATTCAGTTCGAGTAGTGCTACATTAACAGTACCAAAACCTGCCTGTTATAAAATAGTTTATGCTGGTTTATATTGGGGTGCGATCCTTCAGCAAAATGATCGTACAGGTATAGAAAAAGTAAAACTTAAGTTGCCTACAGGTGGCTATAATGACATTACCGGTCAAATCATTCATGATGCTAATGCAGCGCCAATTGGTGGTGATAATAACAAAGCATATGCGTGTTATGCGGATATTACATCTTTAGTTGCGGGACAAACAAATGCTCAGGGTTTATATACTGTTGCAAACGTTAAGTCTAGCGAAGGAACAAATGGCGGAACTGGTTTATCTGCCGGTTGGTCTATTTTTGTGGTTTATGAAGATCCTACTTTACCTGCAAAATTTATTACTTCGTTTGATGGTTTTAGCGGTATTGGTGGAGCAACAACTTTAGATATTGATGTTGCCGGATTTAAAACTATTCCTACTGGTCCTGTTCGTGTAAAATTTGCTTTTGCAGCTTTAGAGGGAGATCAGCCTATTGCGGGAGATTATCTGCAAATTAATGGTACAACTATTACGGCTACAAATGCTGCAAATGCAATCATCAGGCCATCAAATAACTTCTTTAACAGTAGTGTAACTTTTGTTGATCCGGCAACGGATAAAACAGAAGATTTCTTAAATCGAAATCCCGCCAGTACCAACACCTTAGGGTATGATGCCGGTATCTTGAATATTAATAATCCGGGAACGCTGTTAAGGCCCGGGGGGATTGTAATTGATAATAATGAAACTTCGGCAAAAATTAAGTTAGGAAGTACTCAGGACGTTTATTTCTATTATTTTAATGCTTTTGCGGTAGACATTATCGAACCTCATATTGTACTGACAAAAATTGTAAAAAATTCTGCGGGTACAGATATTGGAAACCAGAATGTAACATTAGGTCAACAATTAAATTATGAAATTGGTTTTAAAAACACGGGTAATGATGATGCTAAATCTTTAACGATTAGAGATCAATTGCCTATCAATATTATATTTAATTATCCTACTGATATAAATCCTTTACCAGCTGGAGTGTCTATTCAAAGTTATGATCCTGCTACCAGAAGTATTGTATTTAAAATTGATGATTCAGTAGTTAAGGCAAATTCATTATCAGATAAAATCATCAGTTTCAAAGTTAAGGTTGTTCCTGATTGTAATTCATTGAGTGAAGCATGTTCTAACAGTATTGATAACTCGGCTTACGCAACTTATAAAGGAACATTAAATCCTGATTTTCAAATTTCAGACGATCCAAGTGTTAATACCAATACAGGATGTATATTAACTCCAAAAGCGACTAACTTTTTAGTAGGTGTTGATGGTTGTAAATATACAGCAACTGCTACTTTATGTAAAGATGATGTAAATCTGGTAGCTGCTAATGGGTATACTTCTTATACTTGGTTTAGTGATGAAGCTCGTACTAAACAAATAGGTACAGGACAAACTCTTACTGTTAAAGAGCCTGGAATTTATTATGTTTATAATTTAGCCGCAGCTCCATGTAGATCAATTTACCAGGCTTTTACTGTAACGAGATTTGGTGCTACAACAACAAATCCGGTTATTCCGTATGCAAAAGCTCCATATAAAGGTGAGGTATTAATTTGTCCTAACAACGGAAAAGAGTTACCTAATCTTTTCTTGTGTGGTGCAAATGATTCGAGATTAATAGAAACTCATATTTCAGATGGTTCTACTCTTGTTTGGGAAAAACTGGATGAGGCAAGTTGTGCTGCTCCAATTAGTGCAAGTTGTGCTAATGAAGGGACTTCATGTGCATGGACTCAGGTTGCGACCGGACCAAATTATGAAGCCAAGATAGCGGGACAATACAGGTTAACATTAAATTATGCAGGTGGTTGTTTTAACCGTTTCTATTTTAATGTATTTACCAACTCATTAAACCCAACCGAAAAACATACAGATATTATTTGCGGAAAACCAGGTACAATTACTATTGGTGGTGTTCCGGCAGGATATGAGTACAGTATTAATGGTACAAATTATCAGGCAAGTAATATTTTTAATGTAACTACTGCAGGATTCTATACGGTATACATCAGACAAACTGGTGTAAATCTAAATCCTTGTATTTTTACAGTTCCTAATATTCAAATCAGACAAAGAAATTTTGCTGTTGTTTCAGAAGTAACACAACCATTGTGTTATGGAGAAAAAGGTAGAATTAAAGTGGCGGTAAATGATGCTAATCCTCAATACTATTATAAAGTTTACAATAACGGAAGCTTGTTATATAATGTAGGACCGGTTGCAGCATCTGAATATACTTTTGATAATTTAACTACAGATCAAAATTATGTTGTAGAGGTTTCTACAGATGATGGTTGTAAGGATACAAAATACATTTATATAGGTAAGGTTTGGAATGAGTACAAAGCAACAGCAACTTTGGTAGAACCATTGACAGCTTGTAGCGACGGAAAAATTAAAATTACTACAGAAGGTGGAAACAGCCCATACTCTTATTTTATAAATAGCGATACCGTTTTTCAAAGTTCAAACGAGTATGTAGTTACTGCTCCGGGAACATATGTAATTAAAATTGTAGATAAAAATAACTGTACACTAACAAGAACAGTTGTAGTTCCTAGTAATACAAAACCAACTTATACAATTACAAATACAAACAGTACTTGTTATAATGATAACTCTGAAATTAGAGTAAATGTTACTAATGCTAACGGATATAGTATGTCTTACAGTATTAATAATGGAGGAACTTATCAAACAAATCCTGTGTTTTCTAATTTACAACCTGGTACTTATAATGTAGTAGTAAGATATGGTATAACTTATACTCCTGAATTTGGTCAGCCTACTATTAAATATTGTTCAGATCCTGCGGTACAAAAAATCATTTTAGGACCAACTTCTGCTGTTACAGCATCTGGTGGTGTTGCAGCATTGGCAGGATGTACATTAGGTCAGCAAGGTGGTAAATTAAGAATTAATAATGCACAAGGAGGAACGACTCCTTATCAATACAGTTTTGATGGTGGTGCAACATGGCAGGCTACAAATGAAAAAGATGTATTGCCAGGTTCTTACATCTTAAAAATTAAAGATGCAGTTGGTTGTGAGTATACAATTCCTTACACGGTAACTCTGGATCAAAAACCAGCTGAACCAACTATAAAAGTTGAAGATCCGATATTTAATTGTAATGGTACTGCAACAAGTACTGTAACGGTTACAAACGGTACATCTGCAAACTATAAGTATGAATATTTTAGAAATGGTATTCCAAATACTCCAATTACAAATAACGTATTTGCAAATGTTCCTTCAGGAACTCATACAATTTCTGTTAAGTATACTGTAACTACAGTTTCTACTTATAGTAACTTATTACAGGAAGATTTTGGTAAAGGTGGTTATACAACTACTCCAGGTATTAATCCTGCTTACTGTTTTGAAGATGAATCTACACCACACCCAGTTGGATATCCTTGTGGAGCTTTTAACGATTACCAAATTAATGATGGTAAATATGCGGTAGCTAGTTCTATTAAAACAAACTTTGGAAATTCTTGGATTTTTGCAAAAGATCATACAGTTCCACAAGATCCGTTAGGAAGATTTTTATGTGTAAACGTAGGAGGTTCTGCAGGAATTGGTGGTATTTTATATAGTAAACCAATTAAAGATGTTATTGATAATCAGTCTGTAATTATTTCGTTATGGGCAGAAAACCTTATTGTTAAAACATCAACATCTCATGCTGATCCAAAATTAACGATTCAGTTAGTAAACAATTTAAATAATGTAGGTGGAGTAGAAGAAATTGTTGCTACTACAGATACATCAAACCCATGGGTTGTTCCTAAAACTGAAAAATGGGAATATAAAGAGTTAACCTTAAATCCGGGTATTGGTAAAACTAATTTAAGTTTTGTAATTAGATCTTACAGTAATGAATTTAACGGTAATGACGTACTTATAGATGATATCTGGGTTCGCCAGATTCCGGAATCTTGTCTTGCTACAAAAGATTTCCCAGTTGTTGTGGGTACAGATAAAGCGTTTTCAGCTGCAATTGTAGGTCATAAAGATCTTACTTGTTTTGGTGCTAATAATGGAGAAATCACTTTATCAGCTCAAAATTTTGGAACTGCTTATGGTTTCGATTATTCATTGGATAATGGAACAACATGGACAAACTCTAAAACATCTCCTGTTACTGTTACCGGATTAACAGGTAAAACATATAATATTTTAATTCGTTACGATGATAAAGCTGCAAGTTGTAGTTTCCCATTTAGCCAGCCTATTGGTGTTCCAGCCGAATTAAAAATTGATGCAAAAGTTACTAAACTTGCAACTTGTACTACAGGTGCAACAATTACAGCTACTGCAACAGGAGGAACTCCTGCTTATGAATTCGAATTAAGAGCTGCAAATGGTGTTACAGTTGTAAGAGCTTTCCAAAACACTGGAGTTTTTGCAAATGTCCCTACAGGAACTTATACTGTTGTAACCCGTGATCAATATGCGTGTTCTTCTACTGCGTCTGCGCAAGTAGTTGTAGATGCGCCAGTATTGCCAACAGCAAGTTTGGCTGCTACTTCAAATTATTGTTTCTCATCTAGTAAAGGAGCTACACTTGTAGTGACTGCAACAGGTACAGGAGCAATAACATATAGTTTAGATGGTGCGCCTGCACAAAACACGAATACATTTACAAATGTTGGACCAGGTACACATACTATTACAGTTACAGATAGCAATAACTGTCCTGTAACAATTTCAAATATTGTTATTGCACCGGAATTAAAAGCGGCTGCTTCAATTACAAAAACATTAGATTGTACAACTCCTAATGCTACTATTAAAGTTGACATTACAGATGGAGTTTCACCATATACTTATAAAGTTAAAAAAGATACCGGAGCTTATGGCGGTGTTGTAAATGTTACTGGTAATACATTTAATTACTCAGCTACAACCGGAGCGGGACTTTATACTTTTGAAATTACAGACTCTAAAGGTTGTATTACAACTGTTACGGCTACTATTAGCCCAATTACTAATCCTACTGTTACTGCTTCACCAACACAAATTACTTGTAATGGTTTACAAAACGGTACAGTTGAATTACTTGGTGCGGGTGGTTCAGGCGGATATGAATATAACTTTAACAATTTAGGTTGGTCAACAAATACTTTATACTCTAATTTAAGTCCAAACGTTGATTATACGTATCAGGTTAGAGATAGCAAAGGATGTACTTCTGCAAGTGCAATTATAAGATTAACGCAACCGGCTGTTGTAACAGGAACAATTGCTGCTACAACAATTAAATGTAGTGCTACAGGAACAGTTCCTGCAGTAGTTACAGTTACTGCTGGTGGCGGAACAGGTACTTACACGTATAGTTTTAACGGAACTACTAATTTTACAACAACAAATACATTCTCTACAACAACTGCAGGTACGGTTACTGCTTATATTAGAGATGCTAATAATTGTCAGCTTGGACCGTTATCTATTGCCATTGGTGCTTTAGATCAAATCACAGATATCACTATCGTTGATAGCGGATACGATTGTTCTACAACTCCTCCAGGCGGACACGTAACTTTGACAGCTGTAAAAGCTGGAAGTTTAGCGACTATTACATACCAGATTATTTCTGGTCCTGCCGGATTTAATCCTGCAACAAATACAACAGGTGACTTTAAATCATTAGCTCCTGGTGATTATATTTTCCAGGCTACTGATACTGCTACAAATTGTTTATTTACAAAAGGTCATACCGTAAAAGGTACTTCTGATATTACTGCTGGTGGTTCAGTACTTACAAATATTAAATGTTTTGGATCTACAGGAACTATTGAATTTACAGTTAGTGGAGTAAAAGCAAGCGGATTCGATTATATTATTAGAAACGCTGCTAATACAATTATTCAGCAAGCTACAAATGTAAGCCAGGCAACAACAACTATTGCTGTTACTGCTGCTCAGCCTGCAGGTACTTATACAATTACTGTAACAGACAGATTAACAAAATGTCAGGCTACTTATTCAGTTATTTTAGCGCAGCCAGCTGCTGTGTTAGATGTTACTGCAACGGCAACTACAGTAAATTGTAATAAATTTACAGCCGAAATTACAGCTACTACAACAGGAGGAACTCCTGCTTACACCTATGCTGTTGCAAGACAAGGAGCTCCAGTTCCTACGGTTTATAATGATGTATTGACAGTTGATACTGCAAACGGAACAGTATTAAACTGGATTGTTTACGTTAAAGACGCTAATGGTTGTACAGATAATTTCCCAATCACTATCGCTGTAGATGCTAAACCGGTAATTAGTTTAGTTACTGTTGACAATCAATGTCAGACAGGTTCAACTTCAAGCTTTACTATTACGGCAAATGCTACAGGATTAAACCCTTTATCTTACAGTATTGATGGAACGAATTTCCAGCCAGGTAATACTTTTACAGTAACTGCAGGAACATACACAGTTACAGTTAAGGATAAAAATGGTTGTACAACTAGTGCAGCTACTCCGGTAACTGTTTACCCTCAGGTATCTGCTTTGGCAGGTGTAACTAAAGAATTAGATTGTACTACTACTCCAGACGCCACTATCAAAGTTGATGTTAAAGGAGGAAAAGCACCATATACTTATACAGTAACAAAAGGATCGGGAACACCAAGTTCTCCGGTTGGTCCTATTGCCGGAACATCATTTACAATTTCTGTAACTCCGTCTAACGCTGATGGTTATACATTTGTAATTACAGATGCTAACGGATGTTCGACTACTACATCTACTACTGTTGCCCCAATTACAAACCCAACTGTTACTGCTGTAAAAGTTGATGCTTCTTGTAATGGTTCAGCAACAGGTTCTGTTCAGTTAACAGGAGCTGGTGGTTCAGGAGGATATACATACAGTTCTAATGGAACAACTTATGCATTAACTTCATTATTCGAAAATTTAGCAGCAGGTTCATATACTTTCTATGTAAAAGACAGTAAAGGTTGTACAAATACTGTAACTGTAACTATTGGTCAGCCTACTACTTTAACAGCTACTGCTACTGCTACTAATTTTACTTGTAGTGTTACAAATACAAAACAATCTGCTACGATTACAATTGCAGTACCAACAACTGGTACAGCTCCATATGAATATAGCTTCAACGGAAGTCCATATAGCAACAATAATACCTTAACAATCAATGATAACGGAACAGATCAAACGATCAACTATTCTGTTAAAGATGCAAAAGGATGTACAACAGCAATTCAACAAATTGTTGTAAAAAAATTAGATCCTCCAATTATTGCATCAATTACCGGTACAGCAATTTTATGTTCTCCTGCTGCAAGTACTACAAGTACAGTAACAGTTACAACAACAAATGGTGTTGGAACTTTAGCTTATGTAATTACTGCTCCGGCTTCTGCTATTACAAACGTAACGGGAGCTACAACAGGAATTTTTACAGGATTAACTCCGGATACTTATACTTTTAAAGTTACTGATGCAAACGGATGTTTTGCAATTCAGTCTTATACCGTAAACAGTCTGACACCAATTGCTGTTACAGCATCTAAATTGACAGACGTTTTATGTTTTGGAGGAAATACAGGTTCAGCAAGATTCACGATCAGTGGCTTTAGCGCAACAGGAAATTATGCTGTTGCAGTAACTTCTACTCCTGCAGGATTACCTTATACAAATGTAACAACAGGAGATGTTATTACATTAAATGGTTTAGTTGCGGGTACTTATAACCTTGAGGTAACAGATAATACTACAAATTGTAAAGACAATAAATCAGTTACAATTACACAACCAACCCAAGCTCTTGCAGCTACTGTTGATGTGGTAAATGCGAATTGTAATGTAACTACTTCAAAAGTGACAGTTAATGCTACTGGAGGTACTACAGCTTACTCTTATGCTTTTGTACAAAATAATGTTGCACCTACAGCAGGTGATTATGTATCAAATAACACTGCTAACCTTAACGCTACAATTACAGATTGGGATGTTTGGGTAAAAGACGCAAATGGTTGTTTGATTAAATTAGATGTAGCAGTTACTACAGATATTGCACCTACTGTTACAGCTTCGGTTACAAATCAATGTACTTCAACAGGAACTTCTTTTGTGATAAAAGCTGTTGGTACAGGAGGTGTTGCACCTTTAACGTATTCTATCAGTAATGGTGTTACGCCTAGCCCTGCAGATACTTTTACAGTTACTTCTCCGGGAACATATATTGTTACGGTTAAGGATGCTAATAATTGTACCGCTACAGCTACGGTTACAGTTAATTCTGTTTTAACAGCAAATGCTGTTTTAGTTAGCGATATTACTTGTTTAACTCCTGCTGGAGCAAGTATTACTATTAATGCAGGCGGAGGTTTAGCTCCTTATTCATATTTAGTTTCTACAGATGGCGGAGTAACTTATGGTACATCTCCGGATTTAGTTGGAAACACATTTACAACAACTGTAGCCGGTGATTACTATTTTCAAGTAACTGACGCAGCAGGTTGTAAAAAAGTTACCAATAAAGTTACTACAACAACACCGCAAAGTATTGCTGTAACAGCTACAAAAGTTGACCCAACTTGTAATGCTTACACAGATGGTTCTATCAAATTGGTAGCTACATCAGGAGTTTCTCCTTTTACTTACAGTATTGATAACGGTGCTACTTATGTATCTACAAATGTTTTTGGAGGTTTAGCTGCAGGAACTTATGACTATTTCGTTAAAGATTCTAAAGGTTGTATTTCTGCACCTGCAACAATTACGTTGAATAATCCAGCTCCAATTGTGGTTAATATAGTGCGTAATGCAATTTTATGTAACTTAAATACTCCTGGTAGTTTTGACCTTAATGTAGTTTCAGGTGGAGTTGCTCCATACGTTTACAGACTATACGATAATACATTTACACAAATAGATACCTATACTGAAACAGGCGCTGCGGCAACTGCAGTTCATAAATTTGCAAACTTAAACTTTGGTGATTATTATATTACCGTTGTAGATGCAGTTGGTTGTGAATTTAAAAGTGGTAAATTAAGAATTGAAACACCACCTTATTTGAGCATGACTGCGGTTATAGATTCAAACAATTGTGCTACAGGTGTAAATGTTACAGTGACTACTTCAGGAGGTACACCAGATTATAAATATTCTATTTTTGGACAACCTTTAACGGAAAGCCCTGCGCAAACAAGTCCAACTTATACATTTATAGGTTTACAACACGGAACTACTTATTACTTACAAGTAAAAGATGCTAATGATTGTATCTCTATTTTAGAATTTAAAACTCCTCCTCCTCCTTCAGGAATAGTAATTACTGGTACAACAGCAACTAATGTTACTTGTACTGGTACTTCAACAGGAACATTACAATTTACTGTTAGCGGTTACGATGCTACAGTTTCTGTAATTAATTATGTTGTTTTAAATGCTTTGACTTTATTACCGGTTACTCCACCAATTGGCGGAACATTAACAGGTCCTGCAGGTGGTCCGGTTTCTTATACGATACCAAATTTAAAAGCAGGAAGCTATGTTTTAAAAGTTTCTGAGTCTACAGGTACATTATGTTCTAATGCTTATACATTTGACATAACACAACCGGCACAACCACTTAAAACTGCTATAACAGCAGTTGTAGATGCTACTTGTAATGTAGATGCTCAGGTTACCCTAACAACAACAGGAGGAACAGGTCCTTATAAATATGCTGCTGGAGCTGTTGGTTTCACGCCTACAGTTTTCAATACAGGCAATGTTTTGAGCTTAAACTATGCAACAAGAACCAATTGGGATATTGTTGTTCAAGATGCAAATGGTTGTACAGACAGAGTTAGTACAACAATATCTTTAGCACCAAGTCCGGTAATTGCTTTAGCAGTTGTAGACAAATGTGTGGCTGAAGGAACTTATGTAGTGAGAGTTTCTCAAACTACTGCAGGTGTTGCACCTTATTCTATAAGTGTAAACAACGGTTTATATACAAGTATTCCTGGTTTACCTTATGACGTTACAGGTCTTAATTCAGGTTCAAATACAATTAGCATCAAAGATGTTAACGGTTGTATTGACACTAAATCGATCGTAATCGAAAAACCTCTTTTAGTAGTACCTGCTATTACTAAATTACCAACTTGTGCGAATAACGATGGAGTTATAAAATTGACACCTTCTGGAGGTTCAGGTACTTATTCATATAGTATCACTCCTAATGTGGGAACTATTTTAGGTAATGTTATTTCAGGTGTTCCTGCAGGTGCTTATACAATTACTATTACAGATACAAATACATTGTGTACTGCAAATGCTCCGGTTGAGTTATCTGCTCCAACACCTGTAGATTTTACTGCTGTTGTAATTGATGCTTCTTGTAACGGAGCTAGTGATGGTACGATTACTGTAAATCTGGCTGCTAACAGCGATAATCCGGTTTACACGTATTCTATCTTACCAGTTCCTCCGGGATCAGTACAAACAAATAACATATTCTCTAACTTACCTCAGGGAACGTATTCTATTACAGTATTCTCAGGTAGAGGATGTTCATTGTCTAAACCTTTCACAGTTGGACAACCAGCAATTCTTGCAGCTACTGCAGCAGTAACACCATATTCTTGTAACACAAGTAATGTTGCTCAGCCAGCAGTTGTAACAGTAAATGTTACGGCAGGTACAGGAACAGCTCCATACAAATACAATTTTGATGGTTCTGCGGTATACAATGACGCTAATACATTAGCAGTTCTGGATAATGGTACAGTACAAACTATTCACTATTATGTTAAAGATGCTAAAGGCTGTACATTTGATAATACGGTAACAGTTAATCCATACCAAAAAATTACAAACTTAACTTTTGCTGGTGCTGCAATAACTTGTAATGCTCCAACAACTAGTATTACAGTTTCTGTAGTAGGTGGATATGCAATTACTAAATATGAAATCGTATCACCAATTACGGTTGATAACGGTACATCAAATGTTTTTGCAGGACTTGGACCAGATACTTATGTTTTCAAAGTAACTGATGCAAATGGATGTTCATTCCAAAAATCATACACAATTAAACCAGTAACAAATATTACAGTTTCTGGTCAATTAATAAAAGATGTTAGCTGTAACGAAACAGCAGCAACTCCAAATGGTTCTGTAGAATTTACAGTAGGTAATTTTGCCGGATCATATACCTATTCAATCAACGGTGTTGCCGTTGCAGGAACGCATACAAACCCTAAAGTTACTCTTGTAAATTTAGCTGTAGGTTCTTATAAAATTGATGTTGTAGACGTAGCAACAGGTTGTGTCGCTACAAATACTGTAGTGGTTAGCCAACCAGCTGTACCATTAGATTTATCTTTAGTTTCTAATGTTAATGCAAACTGTAGTTTTGGTGCAAAAGTGAGCGTGATAGGTTCTGGAGGAACTCCAAACTATACTTATGCTTTCGTTGCAACTCCTGCAACTCCGGTTGCAACTGATTATAAAGCTAGTCCTAATGCTATTTTAGATCCGTCTAAAACATGGATTGCCTATGTAAAAGATTCAAAAGGATGTATCGCACAATTACCATTAACTATCGCAACAGATCCTAGACCAACAATCGACCCAATAACTGGTGTTTGTTATGATGGTGCTCCGGTAAATGTTACTTTGGTTGGTCATGGTGTTGGTCCATTAATGTACAGTATTGGTAACGGATTTAAATCTAGTCCAGATTTCGTATTAAATGCACCGGGATCTTATACTTTCTATGTAAGAGATGCAAACAATTGTGATGCAGTTACACCGTATGTTTACAACCTTGATCAGGAATTATTGTTAGATGCTAAATTGCAGGATTTAACATGTGCCGCTCCTAACTTAGCTACAATTACACTAACAGCTACTCAGGGATCATTGACATATAATAATTATCAGGTTTCATTTAATGGAGGTGCACCTACACCGGCAACTTCTCCATACACAACAAATGTTCCTGGAACATATACTTTTACAGTAACAGATAGTAAAAACTGTCAGGCAGTTTCACTTCCTGTAGTTGTAAATCCTATTGTAATGCCTACAATTTCTACAACTCACGCAGACGTAAGTTGTAATGGTGGAAATACCGGAAGTATTACAATCACAGCCGGAAGCGGACTTCCTGCTTACGAATACAGTATTAATGGTACAACATATCAGCCATCTAACATTTTTGCTGGATTAACAGCAAATACTTACACAGTTTACGTAAGAGATGCTAAAAAATGTGTTGTAAGTGAGACTGTTGTAATTTCAGAGCCAGCTACATTAACAGCAACAGCAGTAGTTACACCATTTGGTTGTAGCCTGACTAATGCTCCTCAGGATGCAGTTGTTACCTTAACAGCTGCTGATGGTACACCTGGATATAAATATAGTTTTGATAATGGAGTTACTTTTGGAGATTCTCCAACATTAACTGTAAGTACTATAGTTACTCCAAAAACTGTTTACTATGTTGTAATCGATTCTAAAGGATGTAGAGTTGCAAACTCTGTAGTCGTTAATCCTTACACACCGCCAACAGATATGAATATTACTTCAACACCAATTTACTGTAACACTGTAGGAGGAACTTCTACAGCTACTGTAACTGGAGTAACTGGTGGTGTAGGACCATATAAATATGAAATTGTTTCGCCTGCAACAGCAGTAGCAAACAATACAACTGGTGTTTTCCCAGGATTATTACCAGATAATTATCAAATAAAAGTTACAGATGCTAACGGTTGTAGTACAACTAAAGCGATTGTGATAAAAGAGTCTGAGAAAATCAATGTAACTGCTCAGTTATTAAGCGATGTATTATGTAATGGTGGTAATACAGGTTCAGTAGCCTTTACGGTAACGAACTATATTACTCCGGCTAATTATGGATATAGTATCTCGCCAATTGCAGGAACTGCTACAAAAGTTGGAGATGTTATTACATATACAGGTTTAACAGCAGGTAGTTATACATTTACTGTTTTAGATAATATTTCAGGATGTCAGCGTCAGGTAATTAATTTTGTAGTTGGTGAGCCGGCTGTTCTGGATTTCACATCTACTGCAACAAATATTAATTGTAACAATAAAAAAGCTATAATTACAATTACTGCTACAGGCGGAACGCAAGCTTATGGTTATGCAGCAGTAGTTCAGGGATCTCCGGTTCCAACAACGTTTGGAGCTAATCCTACGATTGTTGTAGATACAAACAATGGAGCTAACATGGTTTGGGATATTTATGTAAAAGATCTTAACGGATGTCCAGCTACAAAAACTCAAACAATTATTGAGGATGCATTACCAACAACTCCAAGTGTGGCTCCGTTCAGTCAATGTCCGGATGCAACAAACGGAACGTATACATTTACGATTACCGGAGTTACAGGTGTAGCACCAATCCTTTATAGTATTGGTAACGGATTCCAATCTAGTCCAACATTCACAGTTACTGATGCTCGTTCTTATGATGTAACAGTAAAAGATGGTAATGGTTGTGAAGTAACAACAACAGCTGTAGTAAATATTTTACCACCATTAGTTTTAGATGTTGTGGTAACTAAATTGCCAGGTTGTAACTTCGTAGATGGTATAGTTACTGCTACGGCTACAGGAGGAGCAACTCCTGCAAATTATAGCTATAGTTTAGATGGTAACTTTGGTCAGACGTCAGGAACATTTAATAATGTTAATCACGGACATCATACTATTATTGTAACAGATCTAACAACTAATTGTACAGATACAGTTGAGTTTGATATTGAAAAAGCTACAGACATTCAAGGTTTACTTGTAAAAGGAACTGATGTAACTTGTAATGGATTTACAGATGGTACTATTACTGCTACTATTGATGAAACAGGTGTAAATAATAATCCTATTTATTACTATAGTATTACTGCAGGACCAGTTACAAGACCAGATCAAACATCTGGAGTGTTTACAGGATTACCTGTAGGACAATATACCGTAACAGTTACTTCAGGTAGAGGTTGTAAAGCATTAGAAGATGTTACAATAGGTCAGCCAGCTGTAATTACAGTTCCTGATCCGGTTGTTACTCAATTTGGTTGTACTCCTGGTACTAACGGAAATAATCTGGCTACAATTACAGTAAACAATGTAACTGGTGGTTCTGGTAACTTCATTAAATATGAATTTATTAAAGGAGCAACAGTACTTCAAAGCAGTACATCAAATGTATATACTGTATTTGATCTTAGCGGAGGTATTTATACTGTAAATGTTTATGATGAAAACGGATGTGTTGGATCAGCAACATCAATCATCGATATTAAACCTTTCATTAGTTTAGATGATATTGATATTACAATTAATAAAAACATCACTTGTGTAAACAATGAAGATATAACTGTAACTGTTAAAACAACAGGTACACCAGCTCCGGCATTCTTGTTATACAAAATTGAAGGTATTGGCGGAAGTACATTTACAGATAACAATACAACAGGAGTATTTACAGGATTGCCAATAGGAAATTATTTAATTACTGTTGAAAACCCTGATACACATTGTTCAATACAAGAAGCACATTATGTTTCAAATCCTAACACATTTGAAATTAAAGTTAATCCAATTGCTACAGAAATTTGTTATGGTACAAGTACCGGAAGCGTTGAATTAAATTTTGTAGACAATCAAACTGATCCTCTTGATGAAGCTGGTCCTTTTGATTACACTATTACAGGTGGTCCTGCAGTAATCTCAGGAACAACTACAAGTGCAGGTCCTGAATTGATTTCGAACCTTGTTGCAGGTACATATACCGTAACGGCAAAATTAAGAGCTTTACCTGAATGTACTGTTTCGACTGTGTTTACAATAGCACAGCCTTCAGCTCAATTAGAGGTTAAAGTATTAACTAGTCCAATTACTTGTACATCTGCAAATTATGATGACGGTGAAATCTCTGCTTCTGCAGTAGGTGGATGGGATAATAACTATACTTATGAATTAGCATTAAACGGTGCTCCAATAGTTCCTTACAGAACTGATGGAAACTTTACAGGATTAAAAGCTGGAGTTTACACAGTAAGTGCTAAAGATGGTAAAGGATGTATCGATTCTGAAATAGTGACATTAGTTGAGCCGGATCCAATCCAGGTAAATGCTACGCCAAATGCGGCAATGTTATCTTGTTTTGGAGGAAGAGACGGTATCATTACAGTTCATACAACAACAGGTGGTCAGGGAAGTAACTATTCGTATACATTAAACTACTTATCAGTAAACCCGGTTGCTGTTTCAGGTCCGCAAATTGATCCTGTTTTCGCAGGATTACCTGCCGGAACATATAGTATTACAGTTTCTGACGGATACAACTGTTCAATAACATCAGCTAATATTGTTATTACAGAACCAACAGAAATTGTTGCTGACTTAACTTTAGCAACATCACAAACATGTGATACAGAAACGACCCTTACATTAAGTGCAACAGGCGGATTAGCTCCTTACACTTACAGTGCAGATGGTACAACATATAATGTTACTCCATTTATAAGTTCAGTATCATTCCAGGTGCCGGTTGGTAAATACCAGTACTTTGTAAAAGATGCTAATAACTGTGTGGCTAGTATTTCTAACGAAATTAAAATAGACGCTTTAGAGCCTCTGTTATTAGACTTAGATATTACAAATGCAGTTGTAAAATGTACAGGTGATTTTACAGGCGTTATCGTTGCTGAAGGAAAAGGTGCTTTAGGAAACTATCAATATACTTTAGAAACAAGTGCGGGAGTTATATTACAAGGGCCTCAGACTAATGGTAGATTCGAAGGTCTGATCGCAGGAAATTACAATGTTAGAGTTGTAAGTGGCGATTGTGATGCAGTAGTTAAATCGGTAGAAATTAAAGAACCTGCAGTTGGTTTAAGTGCTACATATGTAAAAAACAATGTTACTTGTTTCGGAGATAACAATGGTAAAATTGTGATGAGTTACACAGGTGGTACAGGTGTAGTTAAATATGCTATCTCACCAAACTTGAATCAGTTTGACACTAAAAACACATTCGAGAAATTAACAGCTGGTATCTACACTATCGTTACACAAGATGAAAACGGTTGTTACAAAATAGATGATATAGAGATTACACAACCATTGCCTGTTATTGTTAAAGAACTGGCAAACTCTATGATTCCTGAAGTTTGTAAAGACGACAAAGACGGAGCATTTAGTATCGAAATTAAAGGAGGTACAGCACCATACAGCGTAAGTCTTGATGTTAAAAACGGAACTTATACTGTAGGAGCAATTGGTCAGACAATCTTTGACTTTACTAACCTTTCAGGAGGTGTTCATACGGTTTATGTTAAAGATGCTGAGGGATGTGCGGTTGAGTTTGTAGAGAATATGCCTTTACCGGTAGTTCTTAACCCAATTGTTGAAGTAAATTATGACTGTGTAAACAATGCACAATCTAACATGGTAACTATTACAGTTGATGCAAGCAATATAGATCTTACACAAATTGATTATTCACTTGATAACGAAGCAGGTCCTTTCCAGACAAGCCACATCTTTACAAATGTTGCTCCTGGTAGACACTTTATTGTAGCAAGACATACAAATGGATGTATTGTACCAACAATTAGTTTCGACATCAAAGCATACGATCCGTTAACTCTTATTGAGACTACAGGACAACAGGAAATGAATATTATTAATGTTACTGCTGCTGGTGGTTCACCTGCTTATGAATACAGTTTCAACGGAGAGCCGTTTACATCTTCAAACAAATACAAAATCTACAAAACAGGAGATTATGTAGTAGTAGTAAGAGATCAAAACGGATGTACAGCGACAATTACTGTTCATGCTATTTACGTAGATGTTTGTCTTGACAATTACTTTACCCCTAACGGAGATGGTATTTATGATACATGGGGTCCTGGTTGTACAAATATTTACAACAACCTTGAGTTCTCAATCTTCGACAGATACGGTCGTGTAATTGCTAAATACCACTACGGTCAAAAATGGGATGGTAAATACAATGGCGAAGAATTACCAACAGGAGATTACTGGTATGTTCTTAAATTAAAAGACGAGAAAGATGCGAGAGAGTTTGTAGGACATTTCACTTTATACAGATAACAAAATAAGAGCCCCTGATGATGTTATCTAAAAAAATTATTACAATGAAAAAGTTTATTTTATCTTTAGTACTCATGGCTGTAACAACAAGTTACAGCCAAGAGTTAAACCTACCAGTTTTTACACAATATTTGGCGGACAACCCCTTTGTTATCTCACCAGCCTTTGCCGGTATTGGGGATAACCTTAGAATTAGGGCAAACGGTCTTACACAAT
Organism: [Flexibacter] sp. ATCC 35103; assembly: GCF_001975985.1. Classification (GTDB taxonomy): domain Bacteria; phylum Bacteroidota; class Bacteroidia; order Flavobacteriales; family Flavobacteriaceae; genus Flavobacterium. Next base: position 347,350 of record NZ_MTQF01000003.1, read on the forward strand.
GGGTGGGGATTAAAGATGCGCCAGATAACCAATCGGTTTATGCTGATTTTAGAGTACTGGATCGTTCCGGAGTTGGTATTAATGTTTATAATGATAAAAATGGTTATACGCGTCAAACAGGAGCTAAAATTTCATTTGCGCATCACATCATTTTAGATTACTATTCTAAGCAATATCTGTCTTTTGGACTTTCCTATAACATCAATACTTTCCGTATTGATACAGATGAATTTACTAGTACGCCCAATCAGCCTTTTATTGATCCGGGAGTTACAGACAATCGTTATAATGCAAATAGTAACTTTGATATTAGTGCTTTGTACCGTAATAAAAGTTTCTATGTAAGTTTTAACGCCAACAACGTTTTAAAGAAAAATACCGATAAATACAGAGGAGTAGAACCTAGTTTACTTTCAAACTATCAGGTATATTCAGGATACGTTTTTAAAGACGGAGAAAACAGCCGTATCGAATATGAACCGTCTGTTTACTACCAATATTTTGCCAGCGATAAACGTTCTACAACCGATTTCAACTTCAAATACAGACGTTACAATCGTTACGAAGATTATTATTGGATAGGAGTTTCATACCGTTTCCTAAACGACCAGTTTCCTAAACCATTATCAGTTGGGCCAATGGTAGGTTTCATGAAATCTAAATTCTATTTTGGATATTCATACCAGGTAATGTTCAACGATTTGGGTAACTATAACACAGGTACACACTCGATAACTATTGGTTTCGATTTCTTACAATCGATCAGTAACTGTCCTTGTACACAAAGTCCGGTTCACGATTAAAGAGCATTTTCAACAATTTAATACCTAATTTGTTTTTTTTCTTAACTTATAACGTTTTCGTTATTGTAGATAGGTTATTTTTATATTTATTGATACTTTAAAAGTTCTATATTTGTTTTTCTTTCAAAAAAACTAAAAAATTATCTAATGAAAACTTTAAACGATTTCGATTTTAAAAATAAAAAAGCAATTATCCGTGTTGACTTTAATGTACCACTGGATGAAAATTTTAATGTAACTGATGCTACACGTATCGAAGCTGCAAAACCAACAATTGATGCTATTTTAGCACAAGGCGGAAGCGTAATTTTAATGTCGCATTTAGGAAGACCAAAAGGTGTTGAAGAAAAATATTCGTTAAAACATATTTTAAAAACAGCTTCAGAAATTTTAGGAGTTGAGGTTAAATTTGCTGAAAATTGTGTTGGAGAAGTAGCTCAGGCTGCAGCAAAAGATTTAAAACCAGGAGAAGTTTTATTACTTGAAAATTTACGTTTTCATGCCGAAGAAGAAGCTGGAGATGTTGCTTTTGCAAAAGAATTAGCTTCACTTGGGGACATCTATGTAAATGATGCTTTTGGAACTGCACACAGAGCGCACGCTTCAACAACAATTATTGCACAATTTTTTCCAACAGAAAAATGTTTCGGAACATTGTTGGCTAAAGAAATAGAAAGCTTAAACAAAGTACTTAAAAATAGCGAAAAACCAGTAACAGCAGTTCTTGGAGGATCAAAAGTATCGTCTAAAATCACTGTTATCGAAAATATCTTAGACAAAGTAGATCACATGATCATTGGCGGCGGAATGACTTTTACATTCATTAAAGCACAAGGTGGTAAAATTGGAGATTCTATTTGCGAAGATGACAAACAAGAATTAGCACTTGAAATTTTAAGATTAGCCAAAGAAAAAGGAGTTCAGATCCATATTCCGGTTGACGTAATTGCTGCAGATGATTTCTCAAACACGGCAAATACAAAAGTGGTTAACGTAACAGAAATTCCTGACGGATGGCAAGGTCTTGATGCAGGTCCTAAATCTTTAGAAAACTTCAAAAAAGTAATTTTAGAGTCAAAAACTATTTTATGGAACGGTCCATTAGGAGTTTTTGAAATGGAATCATTTGCAAAAGGAACAATTGCTTTAGGTGATTATATTGCTGAAGCAACAGAAAATGGAGCATTTTCATTAGTTGGAGGCGGAGATTCAGTTGCCGCCGTAAAACAATTTGGTTTCGAAGACAAAATGAGCTATGTTTCCACTGGTGGCGGGGCTATGCTAGAAATGTTAGAAGGAAAAGTTTTACCTGGAATCGCTGCGATTTTAGACTAAAATATCACAATTAACATTTTTTTACATAATTTACATCCATAAACTGGTTAAGTTTGCAAAAGTAAGGTTTCTATAATAGTTTGATTTATAGAATTTTAAAAAAATGTTATATGATTGTAAAAAAAATATCAATAGTTGTTTCTGCTTTTTTTTCAATTTCGATGTTTGCACAAGATGTTGCAAAGACAGATGTAGAGATTAAGCCAATTGTAAAGATATCGTATTTAGATTCTGTTAAAAATTCTTTTAAAAGAGACGAGATGGCAACTCGCGTTGATAGTCTCTGGATGAACGAATTAGTAAGTCTGGATATTTACGATGATCTCACGAAAGACATTCAAACCATCAACACAGATGTTACTGTAGATGAAGAACTGCCAACAGAATTGCTTAAACAGCGTCTTCAGGCAATGAATGAGAAATCACCTTTTGACATTGAATACAATCAAGGTTTAGAAAACATAATAAAGTCATTTCTTAAAAATCGTAAAAAATCGTTTTCACGATTAATGTCTTTATCAGAATATTATTTCCCAATTTTTGAAGACGCCTTTGCAAAACAAAACGTCCCATTAGAAATTAAATATTTAGCCGTTGTAGAATCTGCTTTAAATCCTAAAGCAGTTTCTAAAATGGGTGCCACAGGACTTTGGCAATTCATGTACGGAACCGGGAAACAATATGCCCTTAAAATAGATTCCTATATCGATGAACGCAGTGATCCGCTTAAAGCAACAGCTGCATGTTCAGAATACATGACTAAAATGTTCAGCATTTTTGGCGACTGGGAACTTGTTTTAGCTTCATACAACTCAGGTCCGGGAAATGTTACCAAAGCAATTCGTCGTTCTGGCGGAAAAACAAAATACTGGGACATTCGTAACCATCTTCCTAAAGAAACCCAAGGTTATGTACCCGCTTTTTTAGCTACAATGTATCTTTTTGAATATCATAAAGAACACGGAATCAATCCGCAAAGAGCCGTAGTTAAAAACTTCGAAACTGATACAGTTCAGATCAAAAACCAAATGTCATTCAAACAAATCGCTGATTTGTTAGACATGCCTCAATCTCAAATACAACTTTTAAACCCTTCGTATAAATTAAACGTAGTACCTTTTTATCAAAACGAACCACATTATTTGCGTTTGCCAAAAGATAAAATCGCAACATTTGTTTCAAACGAAAATAAAATTTATGATTACGTAGCGTATCAGTCGCTAAATAAAACCATGCCCGCAAAATTGGCTTTGAAAGTAACGCCAAAAGCAAAAGCAAAACTGGAGAAAACGATCGACACAGATGTTAAATGGTATAAAGTTCAAAAAGGAGATAATTTAGGAGCCATTGCTGCAAAATATAACGTAAACATTATCGACTTAAAGAAATGGAACAACCTTAAATCTAATGCCGTTGCACTTGGAAAAAGTCTAAAGATTAAATCAGATGTTGATCCGATTATTAAAAATCCAAAAGAAATAAAAGCAACACTTGCAGTAGAGAAAAGATCTGAAGAAGCAATTGCTGCTGCAGACGATAAGGATAAAAACAATACACAATCACAAGAATATGTTGTAGTAGCCGGAGATAATTTAGGCAGCATTGCTAAAAAATTCGGTACGACTATTGCGGAGTTAAAAGAATTAAATAGTTTAACTTCAAATAATATTGGTTTAGGTAAAACACTTTTAGTTTCTAAAACAACACCTGAAATTATTGATGAAAATGCTGTAAACACAGCAATAGCTTCAAATTCTTCGATTGATTCATTCAAGAAAAAAGCAACTTCAACCAAAGATCTTGGAGAAGACTATTACGTTAAAAAAGGAGATTCGTTATATAGTATTTCAAAAAAATATCCTGGAGTTACGATTTCAGATATTAAAAAATGGAATAATATAAAAGACGGAGATATTAAACCCGGAATGAAACTTAAAATAAACGGATAGTAAAAAAATCTTACATAAATTTGGGTTTTATTTCATAAATTAAGAAAATGAATAAAACCCATTTTTTATTGCTGCTAATTCCATTTGTACTCATTTCATGTTTCAGGAATGAAAAGCAGTCCCAACCAGTATCCGGAAAAACCAATTCGATCTCTATTATTATAGACGATCAGTTATGGTATGGAGAAGTAGGCGACAGTATCCGTAATAAATTTGCCTCACCGGTTTTAGGTCTTACCCAGGAAGAACCGTTATTTACCATAAATCAATATCCCGCTCGTTTACTTGAAGGCTTTGTTACCGACAGCCGCAGTATAATTGTAGTCAAAAAAGCAGTTACAGATAAATTCGAAATCTATCACAGCAAAGCCTTGCCCCATAATACGTTTCGCATTTACGGTAAATCTGTAGATGATATTATTTGCAGTATCGAACTTAATTCATCACAAATTATTAAGATTATTCGCGATGCCGAAATAAAAAAAATCCAGGAAGATAACAGCAAATCACTTCTAAACCCTGCTGTTATAAAAAACAAATTTCATATCGATTTACAAATTCCAACAGGATATGAATACATGTTGCACAAAAAGAATTTCATTTGGTTAAAAAAAGATATAATCAGCGGCAATACGAGCTTACTTATTTACCAGATACCTTTACGTAGTTTTAAAAAGAACTCAAACATGGTAACCAATATTATCAGAATGCGTGATTCTATTGGAAGTTACATCAAAGGACGTGAACCCAATACCAGAATGATTACCGGCGAAGCTTATGCACCATATTTTTCTGCAACAACCTTAGACGACAAAAATGCTTATGAGACCAAAGGAACATGGGAGCTTAAAAATGATTTTATGTCAGGACCTTTTATCAATTATGCAATAGTAGATGAAATGTACAACAGGATTTTGGTTATTGAAGGATTCTGTTATTCGCCCTCAAATCAGGAACGAGATTTAATGTTCGATTTAGAAGCAATTATAAAGTCAGTTAAAATCGATAAACGTTAAGAATCAAATCAGAACACAATTAACTAATATTTTTCTTATTTTTGTTTTGTAACAAACATTAAAACAAAGGCTTATGAAAAATTTAATCACAGTATTAGTAATGTTACTACTGTTTTTTGCTTCCTGTAAGAAAGAAGTAAAAACAGAAGTTGGAACCGTAAATGCTAAAGACAGCATTTCGACCACAGAACCAATTGCCGAACAACCGGTAGATTCAGCAACAGAAATGAAAGCCTGGCAAGAATATGCCAAACCCGGTGAACCGCACAAACTAATGACAGATGAAGTAGGAACCTGGAATTGCGACATGACTTTCTGGTATGAACCAAATGGAAAACCCGAAAAATCAAGTTCTACGGCAAATGTCAAAATGATTCTTGGCGGACGTTATCAGGAAACCAATTATGAGGGAAAAATAATGGGACAGCCATTTGAAGGAAAAAGTACCCTTGCCTATAATAATGCCAGCAAAGAATATACTACAACTTTTATCGACAACATGGGAACAGGAATGATGGTTGCAACCGGTACATATGATGATAAAACAAAAAGTATGGAACTGAAAGGAGATGTGGTAAATCCTGTAAGTCAGAAAAAAACGCCCTTCCGTGAAATTTATACCATTGTAGACCCGCAAACGCGTAAAATGGAAATGTTTGACGTAAAAAATGGTAATGAATATAAAAGCATGGAAATCATAATGAAGAAAAAATAAGTTTTTAGTGCATTAAAAAGTATAAATCCTGATTGCAGTTTGTAGTCAGGATTTTTATTTAATGTAATTTTGCCTAACCCTATTAAAATTGAATATACAACACAATGGAATTAAAATGGAAAATAAAGCCTTTTGAGGCATTAACAGTTCATGAACTATATGATTTGCTCAAACTAAGAAGTGAGATCTTTGTAGTCGAGCAAAATTGCGTTTATTTAGACCTTGACGGAAAAGATAAGAAAGCCTTGCACCTAATTGGAGAGTACGATGATAAAATTGTAGCTTATGCACGTATATTCGATGCAGGAATAAGCTTTGATAATACCTCGATTGGCAGAGTAACAGTTGACGCCAATTATCGTGACAAAAAATGGGGACATGATTTAATGCGTGAAGCCATCGCAGGAATAAAATCAAATTTCAATAAAGATAAAATAACTATTGGCGCTCAATTGTACCTGAAGAAATTTTATGAAAGTCACGGATTTGTCCAAACCAGCGAAATGTATCTTGAAGATGATATCCCACATATTGAGATGATAAAAGAATAATTTTTTAAGAGGATTTCAAAAATTTATAAATCTGAAAATGATCAGGGTGAATTTTAATGTTACAATATTGCGATAATTTTAAATTTTAGGTTTTTAAATTATAATACATTTAAAAACAATCGAATACTAGTTTTTCTTAGAGTTTAACTTTAAGTCAGAAAGCTATAATTTGGTAATTAAAAACTCTACGCGACGATCAAGAGCATCGCCTTTTCCCAACGGATATTGATTACCACAGCCTCGATAAGTCATGCGGTTTTTAGAAACTTTTTTAGAACTCAGATAATTAAAAACGGTTTTTGCACGGTTCCAGGAAAGCTTTCTTTCTTTTGTGTCCCTATCAATTCCGTCACTATATATTTGAGGAGTGCAACAAACGTGACCTCTTATTTCGAAATTAATGTTCTTTTGTTTTTCTAAAATTGCGACAACTTTGTCCAGTTCTTTTTTAGATGTAAAAGTAAGTTTTGAACTTCCCAGATTAAATAGAATGTTTTCTAAGAAAACTTTATCGCCAACTTTAATTTTATTGCTAAACGAATTGTGAATTCCCTTCCCCAGGTTGCTTTTCTTGACAACAATCAAATCGACCCTACGATTTCTGGAACGGGTTTCATGAAGATTTTCAACCGTGTCAGCTTTAATCCTGACGCGTCCTTTTCCTTCAATAATTATAATTTTAGTCTGATTATTAAACCCGGCCAAAACTAATAGCTTCTGAATAGTTTTGGCACGATTATTTGATAAGCGGAAATTGTATTCGTCATTCCCGCGATCATCACAATATCCATAAATTTCTATTGACTCTACTTTTGAGCTGTCAATATCTTTAATAAAACAAGTTACAACTTCGGTTTGTCTGGGCGTAAGATCGAATTTATCAAATTCGAAATAAATGGTTTCAATGGTGTTTTGCTGTGCCGATAAATTGTAAAGAATAAACAGAAAAAAGGCGCTACAAAGTTTCATTTTTTACATCTTTAAAATCGTTTTATATTCAGTTTGATTATTTAAAACGCTTACCGCTTTCTTAATCTCTGAATTGTTCCTAATATAATATTGATATAATCCCTCCTGATATTGATATCTCTTAATCAGTTCTTCCTGAATCAGGTTTCTAATTTCCTTTTGGTTTTTATCCAGCAAAGTTGTTTCGCTTTTTTCGAGAGCTGCCAATAATTGTTGGTATTCCGGAGCTATCGTTTCATCAATTTTTTCATTTTTGGCTGCAGCCAAAGTGTTCTTCAAAGCCACTTCAGTTTCCGTGTCAAAACTAATTTTGTTTGCTTTTAAATATTGTTTGAAACTGGTATAATCAGCATCTGAAACCGTTGGGATTTTATCTCCCAGATTCGGGTTCTTGTAATAATAGGTTGTTGCATAATCAAAGATTCCGTCATTTTTTAATAACGCAGTCGTAATCGGGCTCATTTTAGCTTCGTCTAATTCTATATCCGGCAAAACGCCACCGCCATCATAAACCGTTCTTCCTTTTCTGGTTTTAAAAGCATTAAAGTTTTTAGCATCCGTTTTTTGAGCAACGCCATTTTTATCCTTATGTGCATAATCTAAAGCCTGAATGCAACGGCCGGAAGGCGTATAATAACGTGAAATTGTTACTTTTAGCTGAGTTCCGTAAGTTAAATCAACAGAACGCTGTACCAAACCTTTTCCAAAACTACGGCTTCCCAAAACCACCGCGCGATCTAAATCCTGCAAAGCTCCCGAAACAATTTCAGAGGCAGAAGCACTTCGTCCGTTTACCAAAATCGCCAACGGAATTTGAGTATCAATAGGTTCTTTTGTCGTTTTGTAGGTGTTGTTGTGCTTTTCGATTCTTGATTTTGTAGTTACAATAACTTCATTTTTAGGAACAAATAAATTACAAATATCAATGGCTTCATTTAGCAAACCACCCGGATTTCCTCTTAAATCAAGCACGATTTGCGTAGCACCGTCTGCTTTTAGTTTTTCCAGGGCTTCTTTTACTTCATTTGAAGCTTTTCGGCTAAAATGTGCCAGAACGATATAACCCGTTTTATCATCTATCTTTCCGTAGAACGGAACTGATTTAATATCCACTTCATCCAAAACTAATTCAGTTGTAAATGTTTTTCCCTGACGTAGATATTTAATCTGGATTTTAGTATTCTTGGTTCCTTTTAGCAATTGCGAAGCATCATCTTTAAAATCAGCAATCAAAACATCACCAATCTGGATAATTTCATCGCCCGCTTTTAGTCCCGCTTTATCAGCAGGATAATTTTTATAAGGTTCGCGAACAATTAAACGATCTTTTTTTCTGGAGATCAAAGCGCCAATTCCCGTATATTCTCCCGTATTGTTAATTTTAAAGTTCACAACATCCTGTTCGTTAAAATAAACAGTATAAGGATCTAAACTTCCCAACATGCTTTTAATCGCTTTATCCATCAAGTCACCAGGATTGGTTTCGTCGACATAATTCGTATTAACAGCTTTGAATAATGTGGTGAAGATTTCGATTTGCTTGGCAATTTCAAAAAAGTCGTCTTTGAAACTGGTTCCAATAAATAAAAATCCTGCCGCAACAGTTGGTATGATGAATTTCTTTTTGAAATAAGGATACATGATTATAGTTTTTTTCTTTTAAATCTTTTTCTAATAAAATAGGCGAATACGCAAAATAGTATAATAAATGGCCAAAGGCTAATGATCGATATTAAAAATTCTGAAAGGCTATAAAATCCCGATTGAAGGGCAGTCCAGATTTTTGATCCGTACGAAGTTTTTACCCCTTCTTTTTGAGCAATGGTTTTGTAGAATTCGATTGTAACAGTACTTTCTGATACACGACTTTCCAGGTATTTTAGTTGCCCTTCTTTAGCTTCAATTTCTTCGCGAATGGCTGAAATTTGCTTTTCAATTTCTAAAATCTCGCTAATTTTTGTCGCTTTTTGTAATATTTCTAAGTAACGGGCTTCGAGTTTACGTTTGTTATTTAGTCTTGTGGTTAGGTCAATATATCGTTCGGTTACATTTTGAGCCGAAATATCTTTTCTTTCAAAATAAGAAACACCTTTTGAAACAGAATTTATAAAAGCATCAAAATTCTCACTTGGAACACGAATGGTTAGATTTCTATAAATGTTGTTATAATCTTTTCCTTCAGAATCATTTTCAATCGTAGCTTTATTTGTAACAATTGCAGTTTGAATTTGCTTAAAAGTTTCTTCTAAATCATTAGTTTCAAATCGAAGAGAAGCTTCTTTGATAATTTTTTGTGGAATTTGAGGAGAAGCAGGCTCAGCTTGTACATCTGAACTGGGAGCAGATTCGTTTTTTGCAGCAAGTTTAATGGCACTAACTGCCATCTCAGCAATTGGCTCTTCGTTTTTACCACAACCCGTAAAGCTAAAAAGAACAAAGAATAAAATGGAAATATATTTCATATCTATTTCAAATTAAATCTAAAACTACAATTTTTTTATAAGCGTTGGTCTAATTTGATAAATAAAGTTATGATTGAAACATTACAACTCCGTTTTATTTTCAGAATCAATAGGTTTGTTTACCTGCAAAAGAAATTTCTCAAACAACTGAATCGTTTTGGTATTGATTTCTTCGTATGATAATTTGTCTTTCGTCTGATAAAAAAACATCAAAGAATACGGTTGCTGGATATTGTCTAAAAGCAAATGTTTGTTCAATCGGTACGTTTCTCTCAAAACGCGTTTGAAATAATTGCGGTCAACTGCTTTTTTAAAGTATTTTTTAGAGACAGAAACACCCATTTTTATTTTTTCATCTGCATCAACTTCCGCTTCACGGTAAACTAAACGCAATGGATATTTAGAAACCGATTTTCCTTCAGAAAACAGTAAACCTATTGTCGTTTTGCTCTTTAAGCGTTCATTTTTGGGGTAAGTGAAGTTCATTTAATTCAGAAAAAATTTGCAATTTTATAGGCAAAGGTACAATTAAACCAGAAAAACGGTTATTGTTTTCAATTTTTATACGGCTAAAAATTTATTTATTACTTTTGGGCATTAATTTTTTAAGCATGCAAAAAATAATTTCCTATCCAGTATCTGTCATATACTATATCATTTTTAGTTTGTGTTTGCTTGTATTTCATCCAATACAATGGATTTGCCTAAATGTTTTTGGCTATCAGGCTCATAAAAAAAGTGTCGATTATTTAAATTTTTGCCTTTTAAGATGCACAAATCTTGTAGGAACAACGTATAAAATCGAAAACAGAGAAACGATTCCAACCGGAGTTCCAATTATTTTTGTTTCAAACCACCAAAGCATGTACGATATTATCGCAATGATTTGGTATTTTAGACGTTTTCATTGTAAATTTGTAAGTAAGAAGGAGTTAGGAAGCGGAATCCCGAGTGTATCATATAATTTACGCCACGGAGGATCAGTGCTAATCGACCGTAAAGACCCAAAACAAGCCATTCCTGCCATCAAAGGATTGTCTGAATATATTGAGAAATACAATAGATCTGCTGTTATTTTTCCTGAAGGAACGCGTAGCAAAACAGGAAAACCTAAAGAATTCGCTCAAAATGGTTTAAAAATTCTATGTAAATATGCACCTTCTGCGTATATAGTACCAGTGAGTATCAACAATTCATGGAAAATGGTAAAATATGGTTTTTTTCCTGTAGGTTTAGGAAATCGCCTTACCTTTACAGCACATAAGGCTTTGGCCGTAAAAGACTATAACTTTGCTGATTTAATGGCGATGACAGAGAAAGCAGTTGTAGAAGGAGTAAACGAGTATAAATAGATTTTTGATTCAGAATAATCTGAAATGAAAATCCCAAATCTAAAATAAGTAATGTCTATAAAAAACATTAGATTAGAAGTAATGCAGTTTTTAGAAAAAAACGTGGATAGCTTCGTTGAACAGTATTTAATTCCAGTGGAAAAAATTTGGCAGCCGTCAGACTTTTTGCCTAATTCTGAAGGAGAAAATTTCTTTGAGGAGGTAAAAGAGTTACGTGAAATTGCTAAAGAATTACCATATGATTTCTGGGTAACCCTTGTAGGTGATACAATCACTGAAGAAGCTTTGCCAACATATGAATCATGGTTAATGGATGTAGAGGGAATAAATCAAATAGAAAACGGTGGAAATGGCTGGTCTAAATGGATCAGACAATGGACCGGAGAAGAAAACCGCCACGGTGATTTGCTAAATAAATACTTGTATTTGTCCGGTCGTGTAAACATGCGTGAAATCGAAATGACAACACAGCATTTAATCAACGACGGTTTTGATATTGGAACTGGATCTGACCCATACAAAAACTTTGTATATACGAGTTTCCAGGAATTAGCAACATATGTATCACACAACAGAGTAGCTCAAATGGCGAAAAAATTTGGTGATAACAAGTTGTCTAAAATGTGTAAAATGATTGCTGGTGACGAAATGCGTCATCATCACGCTTACAGCGAATTTGTTACTCGTATTTTTGCAGTTGATCCAAGCGAAATGATGTTGGCGTTTCAATACATGATGAAACAAAAAATCGTTATGCCGGCACACTTTTTAAGAGAATCAGGTCAAAAGATCAGTTCTGCTTTTGAACAATTTTCTGATTCTGCACAACGTATTGGAGTTTACACCGCAAACGATTATGTAGATATCATGCAAAAATTAATCGATAAATGGGAAATTGATAAAATTTCTAATTTAACAGATGAAGCTGAAAAAGCACGTGATTACTTAATGAAATTACCGGCTCGTATGGCAAGAATCTCAGAGAGATTAGTAATTCCGCAAGAATCACATATCTTTAAATGGGTTGAACCAGCGAGACTTTAAATAATTTTAGATTGCAGATTTTAGTCCCGAAGCCTCGGGATAGATTTAAAATTGATTTCGCAATTAATATTTGATATTGACATTTAAAACATATTGTTGATTGTTGAAGCTTCAAAACTTTGACAATCAACATTTTTTATTTAAAAAGTATCAAATAAACGAATCAGCGTTAATCTGCTTAATCTGTGTCATCCGCTTGCCATTTCTCAATTCAAAAACACAACTATGAATAATCCTGAATTAATAAACAAAACAATCGCTTTTGTAAAAGAAAAACTAAATGATGCCGAAGGCGGACACGATTGGTTTCATATCGAACGAGTTTACAAAAACGCACTTTTAATCGCAAAAGGAACAGAATGTGATTTGATTGTAGTGCAATTAGGAGCTTTGCTTCACGATATTGCCGACAGTAAATTTCATAACGGAGACGAAACTATCGGACCCAAAACGGCTCGTTTATTTTTAGAATCCGAAAGTGTTTCAGAAAATATTATTCAGCATGTCGTGAATATTATCGAAAACATCTCATATAAAGGTGGAAATTTCGAAAAGAAGTTCAAGTCTATAGAATTGGATATCGTTCAGGATGCGGATCGTTTAGATGCAATAGGGGCGATTGGAGTAGCAAGAGCGTTTAATTATGGAGGTTTTAAAAACAGAACCCTTCATAATCCTGAAATTGCTCCAATAACGAATATGACCAAAGAAGAATATAAAAAGAATAATGCACCAACGATAAATCATTTCTACGAAAAGCTTTTACTCTTAAAAGATAAAATGAATACCGAAACCGGAAAACAAATCGCCGCCGAAAGACATCGTTTCATGGAATTGTTCCTTGCTCAGTTTTATGCAGAGTGGGAAGGGGTTAAATAAGTTTTTGAGTCTCAGTTTTGAGTCTCAGTCTCAGTTTTCAGTTTTCAGTTTTCAGTAATAAAAAATGGCTTCATATTGAAGCCATTTTTTTTATGTTTTATAATTGATATCTGTAAAATGAAAAGCTGTTTGCTTTGTCAGGCTGAGCGAAGTCGAAGCCTTTCTAAAAACCTCAGTGTCTTAGTTCCTTAGTAAGTTAGAACCTTCTTCTAAGAACACCCGCAATTACCGTCGCCGCAATCTTTTTTCTTTTTAGATTTCCAAAGGAATTTTCTAACCAAAAAACCAACGGCGATAAATAAAATGACAAAGGCAATAATTTCTTGTACCATGATTGTTTATTTTAAAAGTTGATACGCAAAAAGCGCTACAAAATAAGCAAGACCACTCATCAGGAATAGCTGCATTGCAGGCCATTTCCATGAATTCGTTTCTTTTTTAGTAATGGCAAGCGTACTGGCACATTGCATTGCAAAAGCATAAAACAACAATAAGGAGATTCCAGAAGCAAAATTAAAGATCTTCTTACCCGTTTCCGGATTAATTTCTTCCTGCATTTTGCTTTTTATAGTCGCTTCGTTATCACTGCTTCCTACACTATAAATAGTAGCAAGAGTTCCTACGAAAACCTCACGCGCAGCAAATGAACTGATAATCGCAATTCCTATTTTCCAGTCATAACCTAATGGCGCAATCGCAGGTTCGATTACTCTTCCCATGATTCCAATATAAGAGTTTTCCAGTTTTTGGGAAGCAACTTCATTTTCGAATTCTAATTCGGTTAGAGGTTTGTCTACAAATCGTTCTTTTACAATAGTTTCTGCTTCATTAAAGTTTTCTCCAGGACCAAAAGAAGCCAGGAACCATAAAATAACAGATATGGCTAAAATAATTTTACCCGCTCCAACAACGAAAGCTTTTGTTTTTTCAACAACATTAATCGCAACGTTCTTGAAAAGAGGCAATTTATAACTTGGCATTTCGACAACGAAATACGTTTTAGCACTTATTTTTAATATTTTATTTAAGATATAAGCCGATAAAATTGCAGTTCCAAAACCTAATAAATACAACAACATCAAAGCCAAACCTTGCACATTTAGAAATCCAAACAAGCGTTCCTCCGGAATAACCAATGAAATGATAATCGTATAAACCGGTAACCTTGCAGAACAAGTGGTAAACGGAGTTACGAGAATTGTAATCAAACGTTCTTTCCAGTTTTCGATATTTCTGGTTGCCATAATTGCCGGAATCGCACAGGCAGTTCCTGAAATCAAAGGCACGACACTTTTTCCGGAAAGACCAAACTTACGCATGATTTTATCCATCAAAAAGACCACGCGACTCATATAACCGCTTTCTTCAAGAATAGAAATAAACAAGAATAGAAAGGCAATTTGAGGAATAAAAATAATAACACCGCCAATTCCCGGTACAATTCCCTGCGAAAGTAAATCAGTAAGAATTCCGCTTGGTAATTCCTGAGCAACCCAACTGCTTAAAGAAGCAAAAGTGCTGTCAATGAAATCCATCGGGATAGTTGACCAACTGAAAATCGATTGGAAAATCAAAAATAATATCGCTAAGAAAATCACATAACCCCAAACTTTGTGCGTTAAAACACGATCAAGTTTAGCTCTAAAATCTTTGGCATTAGTCGCATCAATTTTTAAACCTTCCTTAAGAACATCATTTATAAATTGATAACGTTTTATCGTTTCTTTTTGCTGTAAACGCTTTAATTCTGAATGTGATTTTGTAAAAGTACTTCTGATTTCATTTCGGTCTAAATTCAAAAAGTTAACATCCTGCGTAATTACAAGCCACAACTTATACAATAATTGATTTGGAAATGCTTTTTGCAAACTCTCAAAATAGTCTTCGTCAATAACGGAAGCATTAAGGCAAGGTTCGTGTGGAATCGTTTTATAAGAAACAATTAATTCTTTCAATTCATCAATTCCCAAACCTTTTCGTGAACTTACTAAAGCAATTTTTGTTTTTAGTTTTTCTTCTAAATACGGAATATCCAAAGTTATTCCTTTGCTTTCCATACGATCTGACATATTAATCACTAAAATCGTTGGAATTTCAAGGTCCTTTATTTGAGTGTAAATCAGCAGGTTTCGTTTCAGGTTTTCAACATCTGTAACTACAACTGCAACATCAGGGTATAATTTGTCATTTTTATTCAGCAAAAGCTCAATCACCACACTTTCGTCCATAGAACTTGCGTTCAGGCTATAAGTTCCGGGTAAATCAAGAATGTTGGCTTTGATGTTGTGCGGCAATTTACAGAACCCGATTTTTTTCTCAACCGTAATTCCGGGATAATTCCCCACTTGTTGATTTAAACCTGTAAGCTGATTAAAAACAGAAGTTTTTCCAGTATTTGGATTCCCAATAAGGGCAACATTGATATTTTGAATGCTCATTATAAGTTGGTTTTGATAAGTTCAACTTCAATTTCACGAGCAGTTTCAACACGAATGGCAACATGCGAACCATTAATATCTAAATATAATGGATCTCCAAAAGGAGCAATTTGAAGTAATTCGACTAAGTTGCCTGGCAAACAACCCATTTCTAATAATTTTAGAGGAATAAGATCGATATCAAAATCTTTGATAATGGCTTTCTCGCCTTTTTTTAGAGTGTGGATAGTATTTTGCAAAGCTTATTTAGATTGAATTTAGATTGCAAAAGTAGGCAATTATTCTTTATTTCAAGGTATTTAACACTTTTGTAAATGCTAAATGTTTCTAAAAATAAGGGATTTTACTCCTGGCACAAGAAATTGATGTCTTCTAAAAGACGTTTGATTTCCTCTTTATTTGTTCCGTCATAAAAACCGCGAACGCGACGTTTTTGATCTACCAAAACAAAATTCTCTGTATGTACCATATCATACAATTGATCTGGTCTGCCTAGTTTAACCGCCAGGTAAGATTTTCTGGCCATTGTATAGATTTCTTTTTTATCTCCTGTAACCAGATTCCATTTACTATCCACAACATTATGTTTTATAGCATATGCTTTTAAAACCGGAATGCTGTCAACTTCAGGAAAAACAGTATGAGAAAGCAACATTACTTTCGGATTATTTAAAACTGCTTTTTGAACATCTTCTAAATTTGTCGTCATTTTTGGGCAAATAGATCCACAAGTCGTGAAGAAAAAGTCGGCTACATAAATTTTACCTTCATAGTTCTTTTGAGTAATCGTATCTCCGTTTTGGTTAACAAACTTAAAATCAGCAATTGTATGGTATTTACTTTTATATTGAATCGTACTATCAACCAATTCAGGGTTTACATCAGCAGGATTGTAAATTGGTAATGTTTTTTGTGGCTTTAAAGCCGAATAAAATAAGGATATAGTAACAGCCGAAAATACAATAAGAACAATAAAGAATTTGCGGTATTTGTAAAGAAACGATTTCATAAAAATAATTTGCTGCAAAAGTACAAAAAGGGTATTTTAAAATGCTAATTGGGTTTGGTTTTTAACAATGTAACAGATTAAGAAAAGGCAAAAAATACTCCTTATCTTTTTCGAATAGATTTATTGACCAGATACAATCCAGCTAAAGTTACGACAGCACCAATAACAATTGCCTGCGTTAAAACCTCATCAAAAATAAAAGAGCCTAAAACCATAGCCACGATTGGGTTGATGTAAACATAAATGCTGCTTATTTCTGTTGGAAGATTTTGAAGGGAATATATAAAAGCAATAAAAGTTAGAACAGAACCAATGATTACCAAATAACCAATTGACCACCACGAAGCCAAAGGTATTTCGCTAAGCGGAATATTAATTCCGGAAGCTTCTGTGATTCCAAACAGTAATACACTCGAGATTAGCATTTGCAATCCTAAACTAAAATAGGGATTAAAATTTACGGCATGTTTTTTAGTTTCCAATATTCCAAAAGCCCACGTAATTGTAGAAGCAGTCATTAAAATAATTCCGAATTGAAATTCAGGTTTTAGAAAATCGGCGATATAATCAATGAAAATAATACAAATCCCTCCAAAACTAATAAGAATTCCAAGCAAAGCCATTTTTGCAATTTTCTTACCATTAAAAAAGTTGATTATGATAATCCAAATAGGAAAAAGTGCACTAATAATCGCTCCCAAACCGCTGCTCATATATTTTACGCCCCAAGTACTTAATCCGTTACTCAAAGCAAAATTTAAAATACTTAAAACAATAATTGTACGCCATTGTTTGCCTTTTGGCCAGGGTTGTTTTTTAAAAATAAAATATCCTACATAAAGAACTCCACCCAAAAGCTGACGAATATTCGCTAATTGCAAACCGGGCATATGTCTCACACCTTCTTTTGAAGCTAACCACGTAGTTCCCCAAAAGAAACTTACCCAGCACAAAGCCAAAATAGGTAATCCGATGGCATTAATTTTTCCTGAAACGGCATTCTGAATTTTTGTTCTCACTTTTATTGAAATTCTTTGTAACAAATATTCCAAAAACAATTCTAATATTCAGATATAAACCGGTAATAAATACATGAAAATATTCGATGATATCTATTAATGATGTTAGAAGAAATCGCTTTTTTGCGATTATTTCAAAAATTTTAACATAGCGTTTCAAATATTAGGAATACGTTTGTATAAAGACCACAAAATTAAATATAAATGAAAAAACACATTTGCAGACCTTTATTCTGCGCCTTTTTTGTAACGGTTTCATTGACGGCTGTCAAAGCCCAAAATGCAGCTTCAAAAGAACCGGGTATTAACGTTTCATACATGAATAGCAAAATTAGTCCAAGTCAGGATTTTTTTAAATATGTAAACGGAACCTGGCTTGATCAGACTGAAATTCCAAGTGATCGTACAACATGGGGAAGTTTTAATGAACTGATTAAGAAAACAGATAAAGATGCAATGTCTATCCTGAAAGAAGCATCTAAAAATCCAAAATATAAATCAGATACAGATCAGGGAAAAGCAATTAACTTATTCTCTACGATTTTAGATACAGTGGGTAGAAATAAAGCGGGAATAAAACCTTTAGAACCTTATTTTAAAAAGATTGATGCAATCAAAAACATTGCTGATCTTCAAAAATATTTGGTAGAGATGGAGCCTGAAGGAGGTTCTGGCTTTTTTGGGATATATATTGGTGCTGATGAAAAAAACAGTTCTAAAAACTCTGTATATCTTGGCGTAAGCAGATTAGGATTGCCTGATAAAGATTATTACACATCTGAAGATAAAGACTCTAAAGAAAAGAAAGCAAAATATGAATTGCATTTAGCAAAGATGCTTCAGATTATTGGAGAATCTCCTGAGAAAGCAAAACAAAATGCAACCGGAATCCTGGCTTTAGAAACAGAATTGTCTAAACCAAGATTAAACCGTGTTGAAAGCAGAGACAGCCGTTTGCAATACAATCCAATGACAATTGCCCAACTTCAAAAATTAACGCCGGCTATTAAGTGGGATGCTTATTTTGCAGGTATTGGTTTGGCAAACTTAGATACTGTAATAGTTATGGAGCCTAAATATATGAAAGCTCTGCAAACTGTTTTTACTGAAAACAAAGTAGCACTCTGGAAAGAATATTTGAAATGGGATTTACTAAACACAGTTTCTACGACATTATCTACAGATGTTGAAACTGCCAGTTTTGATTTTTACAGCAAGACTTTAAGAGGTGCAATAAAACAATTACCACGAGAAGAAAAAGCATTACAAGTTGTAAATAACAGTATTGGTGAAGCACTTGGTAAACTATATGTAGAAAAAGTATTTCCTGCCGAAGCAAAGGCGAAAGCAGTTGATATGATTCATAATGTTATTTTGGCTTATCAAAACCGTATCAATAATTTAACCTGGATGTCTGCAGCTACAAAAGTAAAAGCGAATGAAAAGTTAAACAAGATCACCATAAAAGTTGGTTATCCGGATAAATGGAAAGATTACTCTGCCCTTGAAATTAAAAGTGTAGCCGATGGTGGAAGTTATTTCGAAAATGAGCGTAATCTTTCTAAATGGAACTTTAAAAAAGGAATCGAAAAACTAAAAAAACCAGTTGATAAAACAGAGTGGGGAATGTCACCACAAACTGTAAATGCGTATTATAATCCATCATACAACGAAATTGTATTTCCAGCAGCAATTTTGCAACCTCCGTTTTATAATTATCAAGCGGATGAAGCTGTAAATTATGGCGGAATTGGAGCTGTAATTGGTCATGAAATTTCTCATGGTTTTGATGATTCCGGAGCACGTTATAATGCCGAAGGAAATTTAGTAGACTGGTGGACACCGGAAGACTTAAAACAATTTACGGCACTTGGTACTGCTTTAGCAGATCAATATAGCGCATTAGAGCCGTTGCCGGGAATTCATGTAGATGGTAAATTTACACTAGGTGAAAATATTGGTGACTTAGGTGGTATTAATGCAGCTTATGATGGTTTGCAATTGTATCTAAAAGCACATGGAAATCCTGGATTAATAGACGGCTTTACGCCAGAACAGCGTTTCTTTATTTCATGGGCAACCGTATGGAGAACAAAAACCAGAGATGAAGCCCTTAAAAATCAGGTAAAAACAGATCCGCATTCTCCTGGAATGTACAGAGCTGTTGTGCCAATTCAGAACGTAGATGCTTTTTATGATGCTTTCGGGATTAAAAAAGGAGATAAAATGTATATTGATCCAGCTAAAAGAGTTAAAATCTGGTAATATATAAATACTATAAAAACGGCGCTGATTCAGCGTCGTTTTTTGTTTAAAATTATCCTGCAATTGTTTGTTCTGTTGTTTTTTTAGTCAAATTCTGAACAAAAAATGAACGAGGTTTTTCAAAATCAATTATTTGGCAAATTTAACATAGAGTTTGAAATAATTGCAATATGTTTGTGTATATACTAAAAACTATAAATTAAAATGATTAAACAACTACGAAAACCTATGTTTTGTGTTGTTTCTGCAATGATTACTATTACTGCAGTAAACGCTCAGGATGCAAAAAAGAAAGAACCAGGTATTAATCTTTCTAACATGGATACAAAAGTTAGTCCGGGACAAGATTTCTTCCGTTACGTAAACGGAGCCTGGCTGGATAAAACTGAAATACCAAGTGATAGAAATTCATGGGGAAGTTTCAACGAATTACGTCAAAAGACAGATAATGATGCACTTGCAATCTTAAAAGAAGCTTCAAAAGATCCTAAGTACAAATCGAATACAGATCAGGGTAAAGCAATTGCTTTGTTTAATACAATTATGGATACTGTTGGTCGTAATAAAAGCGGCATCAAACCACTTCAGCCTTATTTAAAGAAGATCGATGCGATTAAAAACGTAACAGATTTACAAAATTTCTTTATCGAAATGCAGTCTCAGGGAAGTATTGGTTTCTTTAGTGTGTATGTTTCAGCTGATGCAAAAGACAGTAATAAAAATTCTGTTAGCCTTGTTCCCGGAGGTTTAGGATTATCTGATAAAGATTATTACAACGCAGATGATAAAGACTCTAAGGAAAAACGTGAAAAATATGAAGTGCATATTGCAAGAATGATGCAATATATTGGAGAATCTCCTGCAAAAGCTAAAGAAAGCGCCAAACAAATCGTGGCTTTAGAAGTTGAATTATCAGCGCCAAGATTAGACCGTGTTGAGCGCAGAGATCGTAGAAAACAATATAATCCAACAGCTGTTGCTGACTTAAAAAAGAATACACCTTCAATTCAATGGGAGAAATATTTCACCGGAATCGGGATGTCAAAACTAGATACAGTAAACGTAGCGCAGCCGCGTTATATGATTGCTCTAGAAAAAACCTTGACAGATAAGAAAGTAGAAGCCTGGAAAGAATACCTGAAATGGTCTTTATTAAATAAAACCGCAGCTACTTTAAGTACTGATATTGAAAACGCTAATTTCGATTTCTACGGAAAAACGTTAACAGGAGCTTTAAAGCAACGTCCGCGTGAAGAAGTAGCACTTCAGGTAATCAACGGAGCAACAGGTGAAGCTTTAGGAAAACTTTATGTAGAGAAATTATTTCCTTCAGAAGCAAAAACAAAAGCTAAAGACATGATCAACAATGTTATGTTAGCTTATGAAAACAGAATTAATGCTTTGCCTTGGATGTCTAAGGAAACTAAGGTTAAAGCGATTGAAAAACTAAAGAAACTTACCGTAAAAATTGGATATCCGGACAAGTGGAAAGATTATTCAGCTTTAGAACTTAAAAATGTTAACGAAGGCGGAACTTATTTTGATAATATGAGAAATATATCAAAATGGTCTTATGCCGAAAATTTAGCCAAATTAGGCAAACCGGTTGATAAAACAGAATGGGGAATGTCGCCACAAACTGTAAATGCATATTTTAATCCATCTTATAACGAGATTGTTTTTCCTGCAGCAATTCTACAGCCGCCTTTCTACAATTACCAAGCTGATGAAGCCGTTAATTATGGTGGAATTGGAGCTGTAATTGGTCACGAGATTTCTCATGGATTTGATGATTCTGGTGCACGTTACAACGCTGATGGAAATTTAGTTGACTGGTGGACTCCTGAAGACTTAAAACAATTTACTGCTCTTGGCGGTGAACTTGCTGCACAATACAGCGCTTTAGAACCACTTCCTGGAATTCACGTAGATGGTAAATTTACATTAGGTGAAAACATTGGAGATTTAGGTGGAACGAATGCAGCTTATGATGGTTTGCAATTGTATTTGAAACAACATGGTAATCCGGGGTTAATTGACGGATTTACACCAGAACAGCGTTTCTTTATTTCCTGGGCGACAGTTTGGAGAACTAAATCAAGAGACGAAGCCATAAAAAGCCAGGTTAAAACAGATCCGCATTCACCTGGAATGTACAGAGCTGTTGTGCCAATTCAGAATTTAGATACTTTTTATCAGGCTTTTGGTATTAAGAAAGGCGATAAGATGTATGTAGAACCAGAAAAAAGAGTTAAAATATGGTAATCAATCCAATCATAAAATAAAAAACGGCGCTAATTTTAGCGCCGTTTTTGTTTATGTATGTTATTGAATGGCAATATAAATTGCAACTTCTGCATTTTTAGGATTCTGGGTTTTCTCTCCATAAACCTCAAAATCTGCAGTAAAACTTCGATCTAAATCTGAGTTCCAGATTTCCAGCCACTTGTTAAACACAATTCCTTCGGCTAGATTTCCTTTGGCAATCAATTGTTCGTAATGTGCGGATTCAATTGTTATTCCAATCATGTTTTCAGGTATAAAGTCTAAGCTTTCAACCTTACAGCCCAAAATAGTAGTGTAAGGTTTGGTATGATCTTTTTCGTAATCTGTATAAATACAAAATAGATCTTGCGAAACTTTGCCCGGAATCTTATGCTGAATTTCTTCACTCATAAATTTGTTCCAAAGCACTGGAATGTCTTTTGCTGAAGTACCATTTTCATTTGTAGTTCTTACTGAAATACCAATTACATTGAATTTTTGAATTATCATTTTACGTCATTTTTGTTAAGCTGTAAATGTAAAACCATGCAATGACAACAGTATGTCAGCAGAAATGGTAAATACTACTTTAAATGACTGTAAATATAAGCCTCAATCGCTTTCAATTCTTCGTCAGACATTGCCTGAGTCACAGGAAAATTGGTTTTCATAACCGCAAACTGACTTGGATCTACAATTGGTTCAGCATTTCCTTTTAAGAAAGTAGTAATGTCTCCTTTTTTGTCTTTGTAGATTTTGGCAATTTCCTGAATACTTGGGCCAATTACTGTTTGATCAGCCTGATGACAGGAAAAACAGTTTCCTTGTCCTTCAAAAATTTGTTTTCCTAAAGCTTCCGGAGTTTTGGCTTCTGCCGAATGTCCTTCTGAATAGTTGTCTACAGGTTCCTGAACAGTATTTTCTGTTGCTTCTTTTTTACAAGAAGCTAAAGCTAAAACAGCAAATAAGAATAATAGTTTTTTCATTATAGATTTAATTTTATTTCATTGCTTCAAACTTATAGCCATTATAAAGAAGTTTGGCTACAATTTGTTTTGAAAGAAGATCTTTATCTTCATTACCATAAAACGAAAGATTAATTTTCTCGGTATCAGTAAGAGTTCCTCTTAAATTATAGTATTTGTTATCCCAGGTAATTATTTCGTCCCTGATATTTTTATTGGTATTTGGGTTTTGATATCCTGTTTTTGTAGCATACCAGGCACCCAATACTTTAACTCGGTTTTGAACTCTGCTGTTATTGTCTTTTTCAGAATATAATGAGTTTACAGTATAAACCAGACTAGGCGGAAAATTAGGCATAAAAGTTATATTGCTTTTTTTAACTTCTCCTATTACAACATAATCCATAACAAGCTGGCCATCTTTAAGAACTTCCTGTTTTTGAAGGATATTTCCATTCTCAACTTTTATTCTTAGGGCAACCATTGCATCATTTTCTGTTTTTAACTGGTCAATTGTTTTTTGATTTGCATCATCAAAAACTTTTGTAATGTTAGTTGGTGTTCCGTTAATGAATTCTAAAACGCCTTTTTCATCTAAACCGGATGCGCTGATAAATTTGTATTTTTCATTGCAAACACTGGCAATAATCGCTCTTTGAAAGCTTAAACCCTGATCTGTACCATAATCAACAATTTCATTTGTTTTATTATTGCTTAAATCAGTAAGAAGAGACCAATAAACCATTGAACCATCAAGGAGGGTATTAGCTTTTCTTTCGATAGAAAAAATAGGTCTGTTGTCTAATGAAAGAATCTTATACGATAATTTTTCTTTATCTAAAATCGCGACTTCAGTTCCGTCGATACTGATTTTATCTTTTTTAATTTTAATATCCTGACCAATTGCTGTTAAAGAAACGATCATGGCAAGTCCAAGTAATACTTTTTTCATAAGTTATATTTTCGGCTAAAGTAGCTTTTAATTTATATTACTTGTTTAAAAGAATTGCAGCTTCTTTTGCAAAATAAGTAGAGATAATACTGGCACCTGCACGCTTAATGCAATAAAGTTGCTCTATCATAATTTTATCGTGATCTAACCATCCTCTTTCTGCTGCGGCCTTTACCATCGCGTACTCACCAGATACTTGGTATACGGCAACCGGTACATGAACGGTATCTTTTATCTCACGAACAATGTCTAAATAAGCAATTCCGGGTTTTACCATAACAATATCTGCACCTTCTTCAACATCTAATAATGCCTCACGAATTCCTTCAATTCGATTAGCATAATCCATTTGATAGGTCTTTTTATCTTTAGGGATATTTTGAGAATCTACAGGAGCAGAATCCAGAGCATCACGAAATGGTCCGTAAAATGCCGAAGCATATTTTGCACTATAACTCATGATTCCCACATTATGATGTCCGTTTTCTTCCAGTGCTTTTCTAATTGCTAAAACACGTCCATCCATCATATCACTTGGTGCAACAAAATCAGCTCCAGCTTCAGCATGACTCAAACTCATTCTGGTCAAAGCATCTACAGTAGCGTCGTTGATTAATTGACCATTTTCTATAATTCCGTCATGACCATAAATCGAATAAGGATCTAATGCTACATCCGGCATAACAATCATTTCCGGAACAGCATCTTTGATCGCACGGATCGTTTGTTGCATCAAACCATCTTTATTCCAGGCTTCAACACCTTTATTGTCTTTTAGATTATCGCTTACTTTTACATAAATATTAACCGCTTTGATTCCTAAATCCCACGCTTCCTTTACTTCTTTTATGGTATTGTCTAACGAATGACGGTAAATTCCCGGCATTGACGGAATAGCAACTTTGACGTCTTTTCCTTCAGCAACAAACATTGGAAGCATAAAATCTTGTGGACTCAAACTTGTTTCACGAACTAAAGAGCGAATAGATTCATTAGTTCTTAAACGGCGGTTTCTTTGTAATGGGAACATATAATTTAGGATTTAGATTTTAGATTTCAGATTTTAATCTGATTTATTCGAAAGCAGATTGGTAATCTTTAATGCTAAAAGTGGAGTTATTTTTTATTTTTTTGAAGATTATAATGCTTTTTGTGAAGCAGTGCAAAGTTAAAGAAAAATCAACAGAATAAGGAGATTAGGGTACGGTAGAATCCGTTAATATTATCTAAAATTTTGCTATTTTTTTGTTTCCGTTTAATTCTTAAAACCTAGAAATGGAAGTTGTTTATTAGGATGCTATGGTTTTTAAAAATTTTCCCATTAAATTTGTCTGATGAAGAAATTTCTCGCTTTATGCTGTTGTTTACTGCTAACAAGTTGTTTTGAAATAACAGAAAGAATCAAACATCACGACGATCAAAGTGGCGAATATACGTTGATGGTTGATTTTTCGAAATCCTGGTTTAAAACAAAATCGGCAATGTGGCTGGAAGAAGTCGATGGCGTAAAAATCCCAAACGAACAGGAAATCACCAAAAAACTGGAAGATTTTAAAGCAAAAGCGTCTAAAATTGACGGAATTACAAATGTAACTACCAAAACTGATTTTGAAAATTATGTTTTTATTATCAAACTCAATTATGCAAATGTAAAAGCACTCAATGCTGTTGTAAATACAATAAACAATCAAAGCGATCAGATTCATTTTGCCAGTAGTGCCAAGAACTTCGAAAGAATTGCTTCGTATCCAATTCCTGAAAAATTGCTAAAAGATCCTAAGAAAAAACAAGATCTTGAAGCAGCAAATATTATTGCTATTTACACATTTGATAAAGATGTTCAGGCAGTGCAAAATGCAAATAGTAAAATTTCCCAAAACAAAAAGACCGTATTTTTAAAACAAAGTATGTATAGCGTGCTTAAAAAATCGGCATTAATGAACAATACAATCCAATTAACTCCCTGATTTATGAAGCAGTTTTATACGCTCTTTTTATTATTCGCCCTGCATTTGACTTTTGGCCAAGCCAATCAAAAACAATACGATTATTTCGTTCAATTTAATGGAAACCAGCTTTCTAAAAAAGTAAACCTTACTGATATACTGAATCATCCGCTTATTGCGAAATACAAGGATGGTCCTGATTTAGCGAAATACGCAGCTCTTTTTCAAATGGATCAAAAAGCATCTATTCATGGAAATTTTACAGATAGTATTCCGTATTATCAGGTTACGATTCCTATAAAAAATAAAGAAGCCGTTAAGCAGTTTCTAATGGAGCAACGCACGATTAATAAAAATACAGATTCTGTTGAGGTGCCAATAATACAAGACCTTGGTAAATATTTGCTTTTTTCGCCAAAGAACCAAAAGAAATCATTTGCATGGAATGATAATTATCTGGTCATTTTAGAATTTACTAAAAAGTATAAATCAAACATTCTTTTTCCTGAGACAACGCAAGATTCTATTTCAATCGAAGAACCTTATGAAGAAACGACAACAGACGAGACAAACGCAACAACAGAAAATGATGATACTGAAGTAGTAGAAGAGTATGCCGGAATATCAAATGCTGAATATGAAAAAGCAGAAGCCGATTTTAATTTTTTGCAGGCAGAACAACAAAACCTCTTTATCAAATCGTTATTCGAAAATGGCTTTACACCGCCACATTCAGATAAAATAAATGCCAGTGCTGATATTTCGTCATGGTTAAACTACAGTTCTGTAATGTCTACTTTAAGTTCTACATATGGTGCTTTGTCACAGTTTACCAGTTATAACAAGTTTTTACCGGTACAAAATAGCTTTGGGAATTTTGTAAAAGGAATTAACCTTGATTTTTATTTCGATAATGACAATGCCCGTATTGATGAAGTCATCGAATATGCTGAACCAATGGCTGCAATGGTCGAAAAAATGACGAATAGAAAAGTGAATAAAAACATCTTTAATTACTTTCCTGATGAAAAGCCATTAGCATATATGTCTTATCATGTCAACAGTAAAGCAATACTTGAAAGCTTTCCGTCCTTAACCGCTGAATTATTTCAAAATCCAAAACTTCGTAAAGAAGATATAACTATTGTAACCGATTTAATTTCGACAATAATAGATGAAGAAGCAACAGCAACGCTTTTTGATGGTGATTTAAGCATGTTTTTTTATAACATGAAGGAAGTTGAAGTAACAACGAAATCTTATGGATATGATGAAAATTATGAAGAAACAGTAACAGAACAAAAGATTAAGAAGAACATTCCGTTATTTTCTGCTGTTTTTACCTCTACGCATCCCACTTTTGGTGATAAACTTATTCAGTTAGGAGTTCGCAAACAATTCTTGGAGCCTAAAGGAGATTATTATCAAATACTGGGAACAGAAGATTACGGTACTATTTTTATCAAAAAAGACAAAGATGTAGTAATTATAACCAATACGCAGGATTATTTTAATACAGGAAAAGGAACTTTTTCTAAAGAAGCAAAAAAAGCATTAAAGAAAAACTACATCTTCGGAAAATTCAATATTGCCGAATTATCAAATGTTTATGCTAATAGTAGTGAAGCCACAAAAGCGAAATTAGATAAAATGAAAAGAGTTGCCGAAGAATTCATAGATGTTACATTCGAATCTCCTAAAAAACTAATCGACAATAAATTGATTTTTGAATTTAAACTAAATGCCTCAAAATCAGATAAAAATATCATTTTGCAAACATTAGATTTAGCAGAAGAATTAACTAAATAGCTTTATAAAACATAAAAAATCCCCAGAATATTTTCCTGGGGATTTTTTTTATCATCTTACGTAATAGAAGCTTCGTAAATCTCTTTAATTGTTTTAGCTATTTTAGTGTCAAACTCTTCATCAGACTGAGAAGTAATAAGTCCTTCTGATAATGCTCTTGAGAAACTGGCGATCAATCCGTGATTTTGTGCCAGTTTATGATTGGCTTCGTCTTGTGCATATCCGCCGGATAATGCCACAACACGTACAACATGCGGATCAGACATTAGTTCTTTGTAAAAGTCATTTACAGTTGGAATCGATAGTTTCAACATTACTTTTACATCTTTTCCCAATAAACTCAGTTGTTTCTGGATTTCTTCTTTTAGAATTTCTTCTGATTTTTCCTTATCAGTACTATAAATATCCACTTCAGGTTCGATAATTGGCACAAGACCTTTTTCAAAGATTTGCAAACCTACTGCAAATTGTTGTTCAACGACTTCACGGATTCCTGTTGTATTTGCTTCTTTAATAACAGAACGCATTTTGGTTCCAAAAACATTTCGTTCTACAGCTCGTGTTAACAATTCATCTAAATTGGAAATAGGTTTCATCAATTGCACACCATTTGCAAGATCAGCAAGTCCTTTGTCAACCTTTAAAAAAGGAACTATGTTTTTTTTCTCCCACAAATAATCGGCAGTCCATTGGTTGTCGATTTTACGATCCATTGTATTTTCAAATAAAATTGCGCCCAAAATATATTCGCTCTTAAAAGCAGGACTTTTGATAATGCGGGTTCTCATTTCATGTACAAGCGTATACATTTCATCATCATTCGAGAAGCTGTTTTCCAGAACTCCGTATTGTGATAAGGCTTTTGGCGTACTTCCGCCACTTTGATCTAATGCAGCAATAAATCCTTTTCCGGAATGCATTCGATGTAGTTGTGCGATGTATCTTTCTCTATTTTTCATATTATTATATTTTTAGAATTAAAATTTAAATTTTATGAATATCACAAACCTATTTTCTGATTTACTTTGTCATAAATTTCTTTTACTTTTTTGGGAGGATCAAATCGGTAACCTGCAGAAAGTTTTAAAGTGGCAATATTATCATTCAGTCTCGGATTGACTGTATCGTCCTGAGCAAAACTTACGGTATTAATACTTGCAAAAGCAAAGAAACGATCCTTATTGTAAGCCAGTTTTAAATTAAAATCGGCTTGATATAGAGCAGATGAATCTCCGTCAATATCATTAATTCCAACTCCTAAAGCAATTCCAGTACCAATTAAAACTCTGTCACTAATTACAAAATTATAGAAATAGGATGGAGCCAAAGTAAATACATAAATGTCTCCAGGTGTTGCATCGGGAGTGTTTAAGTCGATATTGGTATAGTAAAACGAGAAAGTTGGAATAAAACTTCCGGAACTCTTAGTCTGCCATTCGTTTTGGCTTACCAATGTTTTAAAAGAGAATTTATTATTAAAAACGTAAGCCGTCGATCCGCCAATTTTCGTAGTACGCATATCCGGAAGTTGTGCCGTTATATTATCATCGCTGATATAAAATCCTTTTTGATTGATGAAAGTAAACGACTGCATCCATTTTTTGTAGTAAAAACGAGTATTGAAATTAAAATTTTTGGAATGGCTATCTCCTTTATTTTGGCTTAGAAATTTTGGAGCAAAACCAACAGAAATATCAATGATTTTATAATTCAGATTAAAACCAATCTGTTCTCTTCTATTTGGTATAAGATTAACGAATGTTTCCGAATCCTGAGTGCCTGAAGCAATCTGAAAACTATTTGAAGTATCTAAATAATAAATACTGGCAGTAATTTTATCATTATAAGATTTAAAATAGGGGTTCTGAAGTGAATCGTTTTGCGCAAAACACCCAAAAATGCTATTTAAAGTTAATATACCGATTAATTTAAAATTCATCTGCAAAATCAGTTTCATAGTGCTCCAGAGGAGCAAAATATTTATAGCAATTGAATTGCCGAAAAAGGTTTAAAGCTCCAGAGGAGCAATATATAATTAAACGTTTTCAAAAAGATATTCATTTCTAAAATCAATATTGAATAATTTTAAAAATGCAATATATTCTTCTCTTAATGTTTTTGTTTTATGATGTTCTTCTTGATTCTCAATGTATTTTATAACATTGGCCAATTGTGAATGTCCATATGAAAAAGCACCAAAGCCAGTCTGCCATTCAAATTTTCCATTTATCCATTTTTGTTCATTTATGAATTTGGATGAACTTGATTTAATATCTCTTACTAAATCAGATAATGATATATCCGGTTTTATTCCAACTAAGATATGAATATGATCTGGCATTCCATTAATGGCAATCAGTTTTTGTTTGTGATTGGTGATAATTCCCGTGATATATTTATAAATCTCGTCTTTGTTATTTTTTGAAATTAAGTTTTGTCTTCCCTTTACAGCAAAAACAATTTGGAAATATAACTGAGAATAAGTGTTTGCCATGTTTTAAAATTTATTAATTGGTAAAGCTAATTAATAAATTTAATTTGTAGGATATTTCTTTTTTATTGTGCAAGAATAAATATGTCACCCCGCTGGGGCTTTATGGTAACGGCGATAAATTATGCTACAGATATTTCGCTCCGCTGGAGCTTTACTTGAATGGTAATATTGGGCTATAAATATTTAGCTCCTCTGGAGCTTTTATATAATATACAGCTATTACTAGAGGATCAGAATATTTACAGCAAAAATTATGGCACATCGCACAAAGCTCCAGCGGAGCTAAATATCTATAGCAATGAATTCTGTTATCGCGATTTAAGCTCCAGCGGAGCGAAATATCTGTAGCAAAAATTATAAGATATTGTTCAAAAACTCCAGCGGAGCGAAATATTTATAACAATATAAATTTGTATATAAATATTAAACCCAATCAATTGGATTTTCTAACACATTTACCAATTTTTCCTCTTCGCTTCCGGCTTCTGCATGATGATCATAAACCCATTGCACATGCGGAGGCAAGCTCATCAAAATACTCTCAATTCTTCCGTTGGTTTTTAAACCGAATAAAGTTCCTTTGTCATGAACAAGGTTAAACTCAACATAACGACCACGACGAATTTCCTGCCAGTTTCTGTTTTCCGGAGTATATTCTAAATTTTTTCTTCTTTCCACAATCGGAACATAGGCTTCAAGGAAACTGTTTCCAACTTCGGTTACGAAATTGTACCAATCGTCCATTGACATTTGCTCATTTGCTTTGCAATAATCAAAGAATAAACCACCAATTCCGCGTGCTTCGTTTCTGTGTGCATTCCAGAAATAAGCGTCGCATTGTTTTTTATATTTTGGATAAAATTCTGGATTATGTTTATCGCAAGCCATTTTACACGTTTGATGAAAGTGTTTTGCATCTTCCTCAAACAAATAATAAGGCGTTAAATCCTGTCCGCCGCCAAACCATTGTTCGATCACTTTTCCGGATTCATCATACATTTCAAAATATCGCCAATTAGCATGCACAGTTGGAACCATTGGGTTTTTAGGATGTAAAACCAAACTTAATCCGCAGGCAAAGAAATCAGCTTCACCAACGCCAAACATCTTTTGCATCGCTTCCGGTAATTTTCCGTGAACGGCTGAATTGTTTACACCGCCTTTTTCGAAAACATTTCCATTTTCTATAACGCGTGTTCTTCCGCCGCCGCCTTCAGGACGTTTCCAAAGATCTTCGCGGAATTTTGTAGTTCCGTCAACAGCTTCTAATCCGGCACAAATTTGATCTTGTAATTTTTGTATGTATGCGTAAAATTTATCTTTCATCGTTATTATATTCTGATTTGAGCAATC
This sequence comes from [Flexibacter] sp. ATCC 35103, assembly GCF_001975985.1. Lineage (GTDB taxonomy): Bacteria > Bacteroidota > Bacteroidia > Flavobacteriales > Flavobacteriaceae > Flavobacterium. The sequence goes on from NZ_MTQF01000003.1 coordinate 378,940, forward strand.
CAAAGTAAACAGTGTTTTGCAATTCGCCGTCACCATTTCTAAATTCGTCTCGTAAAATTCCTTCTTGTTTAAAATTATGTTTCAATGCAATTCTTTGGCTTGCCAAATTAATTTCTGAGGTACATATAAAAACCTTGTTTAGCATTAATTTATTGAAACAAAAATCAAGTGCATGAGAAACCATTTCTGAAGTGATTCCTTTTCCTTGGTAATCTTCATCAATAAAATAACCTAATTCGCATTTAGAAATACGGTAATCTATGGTTTTAACACACAAATAACCAATTAAAGCATTGGTTGTTATATCTCTCGCGTAAAAATGATAACCGTCTTTGTTCTTCTCTTTGTCAAGACTAACTTTTAAAAAGTTCTGTGCTTTCTTTAGAGAATCAGAATTGGCCAGCGTAACAGGGAAAGTTTTCCCAATATAACTTTTGTTCTTTTCGATGAGGTTGTAAAACTCTTCCGGAAGAATGTTGGCAATTATTTCTATTTTCCAATCTGTAAAACTCATTTTTATTTTTTTTTAGCCGAAGCAATTTTAGCATTTATTCCAAATGAAAAAACCTTGCTTTCCTGCTGGATGTATTGGTAGATGGCAAGGGCCTTTGATAGAAAATCAAATTGTTTTTCATGGGATAAGCCTATTAAAATATCTGCAAATTCCTCCTGTTGATTCCAGTCGAGATGACATCTTTGCAATAAAAGAATCAACTCTTCTTCAGGGATTTCAATCGTTCTTTCTAAGCTTAAACCAAAATTTTTAAGTTGCTCATCGATAAGGATTGTATCTTCGGCATTCCAAAACTTTGGAACAAAAATTAACGCATGCAAAGTTCGTAGCGTGTTTTCTATCCTAATACTTTCCTCGTCTCTTAAGCCTTTGTTGAGCATGATTTTTATCTTTTATTCGATTTAAACTTCTGACTGTATGTTGTTTTACTAAAGATTAATCTCTCTTCCTGAAAAGAATTGTTTTTATTTCTGCCAAAGTTTTTAATAGTCCGGTAGATAAAATACAAAACTGGCAACGAGTAATATATAAATCCCATACATATTGGAACGTATGGTTTGTCTATGAATAATCCACTTGATTTTACAGTATCAAAATAATGGGATTTTTCTAAAAACTCATCTGTTAACCCAAATTTCGGAATTATTCCATTTGCAAAACATACAGCAAAAATTAAAAAGAAATAGAACATTGCTTTTGCTACAGATTTTCCTATTTGTAATGCCCGAATTTCTGGAGAAACATTAGAAAAAGCAAATCGCATTCGGTTTAAAACCGTCAACAAATAAATGTATAAAATATTTGTATTGATTACAGAGTGATGAAATGCTAATGCAAATAATCCGTACATGGGGAAAAATACAAATAGGGATAGTTTTTTAGGCATAACCGCCATAAAAACTCCTGAATGTACCATAATAAACTCAAAAGCCATTAAAATAGCTAAATCATTAATCAAACTTACATTGTGTTGTTCCGGATGTAACCAAACCATCAAAAATACCGTCGCATAATACGCCTGAAAAGCATATTCTATAAAAGAAAATGGAGAATTTCTGGTAAAGTTTATGTTTGCAAACATTTAGGACATGGTTTTTTAAGTTTTCAGTCCCAGTCCCAGTTTTCAGTTTAAAATTAGACTGAAAACTGCGACTGAAAACTGAAACTATATTTAGTTCCCGTATTCCTTAACCGCGTCAATAAACGCTTTTGCGTGATCTACAGGGATATTTGGTAAAATTCCGTGACCTAAATTTACAACATATTTATCTTTTCCGAACTCGTCGATCATTTCGTGAACCATTTTTTTGATGGTTGGAATTGGAGAAAGCAATCTTGACGGATCAAAGTTTCCTTGTAAAGTGATGTTTCCACCAGACAAATAACGAGCATTTCTAGCCGAACAAGTCCAGTCTACACCAAGTGCCGAAGCTCTACTTTTACCCATTTCGCCAAGAGCAAACCAACATCCTTTTCCGAAAACGATAACCGGAGCATGATCAGCCAAAGCTTCAACGATTTGGTTGATGTATTTCCATGAGAATTCCTGATAATCAACCGGAGAAAGCATTCCTCCCCAAGAATCAAAAATCTGAACGGCATCAACACCCGCTTTTACTTTTTCTTTTAAGTATAAAATAGTAGTGTCTGTAATTTTTTGTAATAATGTATGTGCTGCAGCAGGGTTTGAGAAACAAAATCCTTTTGCAGTATCAAAACTTTTTGAACCTTTTCCTTCAACAGCATAACAGAAAATTGTCCAAGGAGAACCGGCGAAACCAATTAATGGTACTTCGTCATTCAACATTTCTTTAGTCAATTTAATAGCATCCATTACATAACCTAAACTTTCCTGAATATCCGGAACGTAAACTCTATGAACATCTGCTAATGAACGAATTGGGTTTGGTAAAAACGGACCAAAATTCTCTTTCATTAAAACTTCGATTCCCATTGCTTGCGGAACAACCAAGATATCCGAGAATAAAATCGCAGCATCCGGAGCAATTCTACGAATAGGCTGAACAGTAATTTCAGCAGCTAATTCAGGAGTTTGACAACGAGTGAAGAAATCGTATTTATCACGTAAAGCGATAAATTCCGGTAAATATCTTCCGGCTTGACGCATCATCCATACTGGCGGACGTTGAACAGTTTCTCCTTTTAATGCTTTTAAAAATAGGTCGTTTTTTAACATGAGTTTCTATATTTTAAACCCGACAGGTTTTTAAACCCTGTCGGGTTTCTTTGTTATCGTTATTTATATTCATTAATTACATCTTCGATTACGTCTTCAACCGTAGGCTGATCTGCTATGATGATGTTTTTGGTAATTTTATCTAAAGCTTCTGCAGTTGTTTCTCCTATGCAAAAGCACTTTTCTTTCTTGATTGTATTGTCTTTCAAATAACTTTCAACGCCAGAAGGACTAAAGAATAGAATTCCGTCAATGGCAGTTTTTATCTTCTGAGGTGTTAATGAGGTATCATAAACCTGAATTTCATTCAATTTCACATCAGCATCTTTTAATGCTTTTGGCAACGTTTCTCTACGAAGGTTTCCGCTAAAAAAAGTATAGCTTTCGCTGCGGTAAATCAAAGTGATGATTTCGGCTAAATCTGATGCATATCCGGTGTAAGCAACAACATTAAACCCGCTTTCAGATAAAAGAATCTTAGTTTTTAAACCCACGCAAAAAACATTTTTACTTTTCAGTTTTTCTGATTCCGGATGAGATAAAACGCTATGAACTGCATTCTGACTTGTAAAAATTAGATTTTCGTTGAGGTCTTTTAGTTCGAAAGGTTTGTTTTGAGTTTGAATAAAATCAGCTTCGATAACTTCAATATTGGCTTTTACCAATGCTTGTTTTTGTTCGCCTGATAGCTTTTTTGTAGATAATATTTGAATTGATTTACTCATTATTTTTTTAAAGATTCTTTAATAAATGCCATCAATTCGGTTCCGCCGTTATTCAGAATTTCCTGAGCAGCGAAGAAACCTAGTTTTTTCCATTCTGAAATATCAACTGTTTTGTCAATTTCTAGTTTTTGTTTTCCATCAATAGAAAGCAAAACGCCTTGAAAATGCAAAGTGTCTTCGTCTTCATTATAATTTACTAACGCTCCAATTGGCGCCGTACAACCGCCTTCAAGCGTTCTTAGAAACTGACGTTCTATATAGGTACAAATCTCAGTTTCGATATGGTTTAGTTGTGAAAGTGCGTCTAAAGTATAATTGTCATTTTCCATTGCCACAACTAGCATTGCGCCTTGAGCCGGTGCCGGAATCATCCAATCAAGATCTATGTAATTTCCTGGTTTCAGGTTAATGCGCTCTAAACCTGCAGCGGCAAAAACAGCTCCGTCCCAATTATTGTCTTGTAGTTTTTGCATACGTGTGTTTACGTTTCCGCGTAAATCAACTACGGTATGATTAGGATATTTGTTAAACCATTGCGCCTGACGACGTAAACTTCCGGTTGCAATCGTACTTGGATTGGCAAAATCAGGATTTCCTTTATGAACTAAAATGTCCAGAACATTGGCTCTTTCTAAAACCGCCGCCTGAACAATACCTTTTGGTAAAGCTGTTGGAACATCTTTCATCGAATGTACCGCAATATCAATACTGCCATTAATCATGGCAATGTCTAAGGTTTTAGTAAAGATTCCGGTAATACCAAGTTCGTAAAGAGGTTTGTCAAGAATAATATCTCCTGTAGATTTTACCGCAACAATTTCGGTTTTATAACCTAAGTCGTTTAGTTTTTTTTCGACAGTATGTGCTTGCCAAAGTGCTAATTCGCTATCGCGAGTTCCAATTCTGATTGTTTTTTCAGCCATGTTTTACTTTTTTCCCACCATATAAGTTATATAAGTAAATTTAAGCAATGCGTAAACAACTATATTAAATGAACTTATATAACTTATATGGTAGAAAGAGTTATGTTTTTAAGATGCTTTTATTTTAAAGACTTTTTCGATCCATTCGATACTTTCATCAACCATGGTATCGTCGTCTTTTAAATGATTTGCGAAATGTGTAGTGATTTTCTGGATGATTCTGTTACTGATAATTTCAGCTTGAGCTTCATTAAAATCTGCAATTTTACGGCTTTGAAAATCCAATTCTGAAACTTTAATAGCGTTCAGTTTTTCTTTCAAAGCATTAATAGTTGGAGCAAATTTGCGTCCTTTTGTCCAGGTTACGAATTCCTCTTTAACCTCTTCAATAATAGCTTCGGCAGCAGGAATATGTAATTTTCTGTTTTCAAGAGTTTCATCTGTCAATTGTGACAAATAATCCATATGAATCAACGTTACACCTTCTAATTCCTCTACGTTTTCATGAACGTTTTTCGGAATCGATAAATCCAGAATTAATAAAGGTTTCTTAAGATTCAAAATTGCTTTGTCAACCGTTGGGTTTTGAGCGCCTGTCGCGACAACTACAACATCAGCTTTTTGAAGTTCTAAATGTAACTCCGAATAATCTTTAACAATCAAATTTAGTTTTCCGGCTAATTTCTCCGCTTTATCCTTTGTTCTGTTTATTAAAGTAATATGTTCGTTCTTGGTATGCTTTACAAGATTTTCGCAAGTATTTCTTCCGATTTTTCCTGTTCCAAAAAGTAAAATATTTTTATTGCCAATATCTTCTACATTTTTAATAATGTATTGGACCGATGCAAAAGAAACAGATGTTGCTCCGGAACTAATCTCCGTTTCATTCTTGATCTTTTTGCTCGCCTGAATCACGGCATTTACCAATCTTTCTAAGAATGCATTTGAAAGACCCATAGATTTTGAATGTGCAAAACTGGTCTTAATTTGAGATATAATCTCAAAATCGCCTAAGATCTGACTGTCTAAACCAGTTCCTACGCGAAACATATGACTAATAGCTTCTTGATTTTTATAAACAAAACCAACTTTCTGAAAAGCATCAACAGAACCGTTGCTGTTATCACAAATTAGTTTTATTAATTGAAATGGATGTTCTGCAAAACCGTAAATCTCGGTTCTGTTGCAGGTCGAAGTGACAATCAAACTTTCTATTCCTTCTTCTTTAGCCTGTTCCAACAAACGCGTTTTTGCAATTGCATCCAAACTAAATTTACCTCTTACCTCAGCATCAGCTTTTTTATAACTCAAACCAACTGAGTAAAAATAAAGATGTTTAGGTACGTTATTGTTTTCCATAAATTCACTTTCATAAAAGTGCAACAAAATTATCACTATAGTCTTTATAAAAGTAACGCTGAAAGTACTTTTTGTATCGCTGCATGTTTTTTTGTTTGTAAAGGTCTGTTTTTATGCAAAAAGAAGTACTTTTGTAGCAAAATCAACTCGTTAGAAATGATTTGTTTAGAGTGATTCTAAATAACATTTTCCAAATGTCTTGATTTTTGTTCTAAAAAAATATCGCTATGAGTTCTCAGGAAATTATTAAAATTGAAGACGACTTTACGCTTATCCGTTTTCAAAATGACAGTTTAGAACCTTTTTCTGCGCAACGCGAAATTGGTAGTGGCCTGATACAGTTTCACTTCGGAATAAAAGGAAATGCAAAATTCTTGTTCAATCAGGGTAATTATGCTTTAGAATTGAAAGAAGAAAAATCGTTGCTTTTATATAATCCGCAGAAAGAATTACCATTGAATTTAGAGTTGGCTCCAAATTCCTGGGTAATCTCTGTAATTGTTTCGATTAAGAAATTTCACGCGTTGTTTTCTGCAGAAGCAGACTATATTACTTTTTTAAGTCCGGATAATAAAGACAAAAAGTATTATAACGAAGGAAATATTAGTCCGTCGATGGCGATTGTTTTGAGTCAACTGTTTCATTATAACTTACATCCGTCTATAAAAAACCTTTATTATAAAGGAAAAGGATACGAATTGCTGAGTTTATATTTTAACAGAACCGAAGATCCAAATGCAGAACAATGTCCGTTTTTGATTGATGAAGATAACGTTCTAAAAATCAGAAAAGCCAAAGAAATTATTATCGCGAATATGGCCGAACCTCCGGGATTACAGGAATTGGCAGATGAAATTGGTTTGAATTTGAAGAAACTTAAAATGGGTTTCAAACAAATTTACGGCGACACGGTTTATGGATTTCTATTTGATTATAAAATGGATTTCGCACGAAAACTATTAGACAGCGGATCTTATAATGTAAACGAAGTAGGGTTGAAGATTGGTTATAGTACGGGAAGTCACTTTATAGCGGCTTTCAAGAAAAAGTTTGCCACAACTCCTAAAAAATATTTGATGTCAATTAATACGAATGTTTAGTTTTTTTTCACCACAAATTTCACGAATTAGCACAAATTAAAAAATCTGCTAGATCTGCTAAATCTGCGTGAAAAACTATAACAAAATTCAATAGAGAATCGATTTTCGATATTCAACAATAAATAAAAAATAATAATTATCATATTTCTAAAAAGTTACATACAATACTTTTGACGAAAATTTAAAAAACAAATGCTTAAAGCCCAAAGCTTAAAGCCTAAAGCAATAAAATTATAATGAAAGGCGTATTATTAGTAAACTTAGGATCTCCGGAAAGTCCAACACCAAAAGATGTAAAACCATACTTAGACGAATTTTTAATGGATAAATACGTGATCGATGTTCCGTATTTATTGAGAGCTTTGTTAGTTCGTGGTATTATTTTAAGAAAAAGACCAGAAGAATCAGCACATGCTTACGCGAAAATTTGGTGGGATGAAGGTTCTCCGTTAGTAGTACTTTCTGAAAGAATGCAAAAGAAAGTACAACCTTTAGTAAATGTTCCGGTTGCTTTAGCAATGCGTTACGGAAGCATGACGATCGAAAAAGGACTTCAGGAATTACATGATAAAGGAGTTACTGAGGTATTACTTTTCCCGTTATATCCACAATATGCAATGGCTTCGACTTTGACTATTTTAGTAAAAGCAGAAGAAATTCGTAAAAAGAAATTCCCTCAAATGACTTTTACTGATGTTCCAGCGTTTTATAACAAACCGGATTACATCAAGAATTTGGCAGATTCGATTCAGAAAAATTTAGTTGGTTTTGATTACGATCATTTATTATTCTCGTATCACGGAATTCCGGAACGTCATATCCGCAAAACCGATGTAACAAAATCGCATTGTAAAATTGATGGTTCTTGTTGTAATACTCCATCGCCGGCACATGATTTTTGTTACCGTCACCAATGTTATGAAACTACAAAACAAGTGGTGAGACTATTAGGACTTCCTGAAGACAAATACAGTTTAACTTTTCAATCTCGTTTAGCTGGAGATAAATGGTTAGAACCTTATACCGATGTTGAAATTGATAAAATGCCTGGAAAAGGAATCCGGAATTTAGCGGTTGTAACACCGGCTTTTGTATCTGATTGCTTAGAAACACTGGAAGAAATCGCCATGCGCGCCAAAGAAGATTTTGAGAAGAACGGTGGAGAAAAATTCTTAGCAATTCCGTGTTTGAATGATGATGATGAATGGTGCCAGACAGTTGGAAATTGGATTAACGATTGGGCTAAATAGAAAATAGAACAAAGAGTAAAGTAAAAAGACTTTATATTGGACGCATATTGTGACCAATAATATTTGTTTCAAGTTTAAGGTTTCAAGTTATAATCAACTTTAAAAAAAACCTTAAACTTGAAACTTGAAACAAATAATAAATGGAATATTATAACTATCTAAAATCGCTGCATCTTATTTTTGTAATAACCTGGTTTGCGGGATTGTTTTATATCGTGCGTTTGTTTGTATACCAAATTGAAGCCAACGAAAAACCATCTCCCGAAAAAGAAATTCTACAAGCGCAATACAAAATAATGACGTATCGTTTGTGGTATATTATTACTTGGCCATCAGCAGTTTTGGCGAGTATTTTTGCATTTTGGATGTTGTTTTTTACAGACGCAGGTCATGTATGGATGAAAATGCCGTGGATGCATGTAAAATTATGCTTTGTTTTTCTTTTATATTTATATCACGGAAAATGCCATCAAATATTTAAACAATTACAAAATGATGAGGTAAAATATTCCAACAACTTCATGCGTTTATGGAATGAAGGCGCAACAATTATCCTTTTTGCTGTGGTTTTTTTAGTAGTTTTAAAAAGTGCTATCAACTGGATTTTCGGCGTAATCGGAATCATTTTATTCTCGGTTATCATTATGTTGGGCTTCCGTTTTTATAAAAGAATAAGAGAGAGAAAATAGTTTTCAGTCGCAGTCGCAGTTTTCAGTTTATGCTGAGACTGAGACTGAGACTGAATACTGAGACTGAATACTTAATATAATATGCTGAACAACTTCAAAATGTCAATGCTTTCGCTTCGTACCAGGATTTTCCTGTCGATGATTGTATTGATCGTTGTAGCATCTTTTTTATTAGCTTCCATTTCGATTATTCAGTTTAAAAATGAAGCAAAAGAATACCATCAGGAACGTCTCGAACGTAAAGAAAATGCGGTAAAAGAGCATATTAATTATGTGCTGTCGACTACAACTTATCCTTTAAAAACTGGAAACCTGGATTTAATTTTTAAAGATAAAATCCACGAATTAGCGCAGATTCACAAAATCGAAATTAATATTTACAGTCTTGACGGAAAATTGCTAAAATCATCCAAAGAGTCTTTTGCTGTTGATAAAGTAGCGCCGCCAGTTCCGGATTATATCCTGAAACTAGTACGTTCTTCGATTGAGAAACGTTTTGTAGATATTAAAACCATTGATGGAGTCAAAAATAGATCTTCTTATAGTTTAATTAAAGATGAAAAATTCAAACCGCTTGGTATTTTAAATCTTCCGTATTTAGAAGACGATGGTTATTATGATAACGAGCTGAATACTTTTCTGATTCGTCTTAGTCAGGTTTATTCGTTTATGCTGGTTGTGGCTTTTGCTTTGGCATATTTTCTTTCGACCTATATTACAAAATCCCTAAAAACCATTTCTGATCGTTTAGAAGAAACGAATCTGGATCAGAAAAACGAAAAAATCGTATTAGAGGCAAATAGCAAGGAAGTCAATTTTCTGATAAAAGCGTATAACGGAATGGTCGACAAATTAGAGACCAGTGCTATAAAACTGGCCCAAAGTGAGCGTGAAGAAGCGTGGCGCGAAATGGCAAAACAAGTCGCGCATGAAATTAAAAATCCGCTTACACCAATGCGTTTGACTGTGCAGAGTTTTCAACGAAAGTTTGACCCAACAGCTCCGGATGTAAAACAGAAACTAAACGATTATTCCGAAACATTAATTCAGCAAATAGATACTATGACAGCGGTGGCATCGGCATTTTCGAATTTTGCCTCCATGCCGGCGCAACAAAATGAAACCTTAAATGTGGTTGAAGTTGTTGAGCTTTCTTTGGATATTTTCAACGAGGATTATATTGTTTTTGAAAGTGAAGAAGAGGAAATCATTTCAAAAATGGATCGTACACAATTGATTCGTGTAATTACCAATCTTGTAAAAAATGCAACTCAGGCAATTCCGGAAAGTCAGTTTCATAAATCTATTGTTGTTACTGTAAAACGCAGAAATAATAATGTAGAAATTGCTGTAAGAGACAACGGAATAGGGATTCAGAAATTGGATACAGGTAGGATCTTTGAACCAAAATTTACCACTAAAACAAGTGGAATGGGACTTGGACTCGGAATTATAAAAAACATTATAGAAAATTACAAAGGAACAATTACCTTTGAATCAACTTATGGAAAAGGAACTACTTTTAGAGTTTCCTTACCAATCACAAACTCCTAAAAAAAGCGTCATGAACTACGAAAATCTTTTAATCTCGATTGAAGAAAAAATTGCAACCGTAACCATTAACAGACCTACCAAACTAAATGCTTTAAACAAAGCAACTATTAGTGATTTGAGCAAAGCAGTAAAGTTATTAGGTAAAAATGATGATGTTCGTGTAATTGTTATTACAGGAAGCGGTGAAAAAGCATTTGTAGCCGGAGCTGATATCTCAGAATTTGCAAATTATTCTGTGGCAGAAGGGGCTCAATTGGCTGGAGAAGGACAAGAATTACTATTTAATTTTATAGAGAACTTAAAGAAACCTGTTATTGCTGCCGTAAATGGTTTTGCATTGGGCGGAGGATTAGAGCTGGCAATGGCGTGTCATTTTAGAGTAGCATCTGATAATGCAAAGATGGGATTGCCTGAAGTAACCTTAGGATTGATTCCCGGTTATGGAGGAACACAGCGGTTGCCACAATTAGTAGGTAAAGGCCGCGCAATGGAAATGATAATGACCGCAGCAATGATTTCTGCAGAAGAGGCCAAACAATACGGATTAGTAAATTATGTTGTGCCACAAGCAGAACTTTTGTCTTTTACAAATGCAATTGCTCATAAAATCATTAAAAATGCTCCTTTTGCAATTGGTAAAGCTATAAAAGCAATCAATGCCAATTATACAGACGGTAAAAATGGTTTTGATACCGAAATAAAATCATTCGGAAAATGTTTCGGAACTCAGGATTTTAAAGAAGGAACAACGGCATTCTTAGAAAAAAGAAAAGCTGAATTTACAGGAAAATAATATTCTCTAACCGCAAAGTTCGCTAAGATTTACGCAAGGTTCGCAAAGTTTTTAATTTCTTTGTGTCCTTTGCGAAAAACCTTTGCGAACTTTGCGGTTAAATTTTAAACACACTACAATGTCATATGAACCAATATTTGCCCTTTTTTGCGAACGCGTAAAAGAAAGCATCAAAGCCGGAACCTTTGCCAAATTGACTCTGGCAAAAACCATTGGCGATACCGAGATCAAAAACATCTATTTCCGTTTAGCGATAAACGAAGACAATACCTATTCGATTGCCTTAACAACGCGCTATAAAACCGAAGAAATCGAAAGTACACATACTTTAGATGAAGCTTTATTGGTTTTAGGAACCTACATTAAAAATCCGTTTTTGACCGCTTTATTGTTCACAACAGACAACGATGTGACGTTTAAAGTAAACAAAAAGAACGCAGGAAGTATCATTGAGCAAGAGCCTACTTTCAAGAATGCTTCACCGGTAATGTTAGAAATGATCGAGAAGGGAATTGTTTAATATTTTTTATTAGAAGCTAATCCCGCTCCCGAAGCTTCGGGACGTTACAATCTTTTGTGCCGAACCCCGGCACAAAAGGATTTCCACTTCTATCGGGGCTAAAAGCACGTTGATGAACCTTTTTTGCATCATAAAGAATTAAGTTTCGATTGTCAGGCTGAGCGAAGTCGAAGCCCCGTTTCGCTGAACTTGTTGTCACCAACGGATTAAAATCCGTTGCTACAAAATGGTTCGTTCCTCCGAAACTAAAATGCCAATCAAATACAAGAAAGAGCCTTCGGCTCGATCTATATTGTAGGGATGGATTTTAATCCATCCAAATAATAATGGGATGATCCTGTTCTTAAATTTTTTGCATACCACGGTACAATTTCTTCGAGAATCTCCACAGAATAATCCTAAACCAGCTTCACAAACAAATTAGAAGCAATTTTATTTGAAATTGACAATTCTCTGCCATCAATTTTAATCTTAACAGATAAGTCAAAAGATTCTTTAGACAGAAGTTCAATTTGCGAACCCAAAGCAATTTCTTGTTTGTCCAGATATTTCAGGAACTCTGATGAAGTGTCTTTTACACCTACACAAACTCCAACTTGATTTTCTGTTAATTCAGAAAGTAAATGTTTTTCAATTTTTACAATTCGTCCATTTGCATCCGGAATAGGGTCACCATGCGGATCTTCGGTAGGATTTCCCAGAAAATCATCTAAACGATTGATTAACTGTTCTGATTTAATGTGTTCTAATTGTTCTGCAATATCATGAACTTCATCCCAGGAAAAATTTAGTTTTTCAACAAGGAAAACTTCCCAAAGACGATGTTTCCTAACAATCATTTTAGCGGCTAATTTGCCATTTTCAGTCAAAGAAACACCTTGGTACTTTTTGTAGTTTACCAAATCCTTTTCAGATAACTTTTTAAGCATATCCGTAACAGATGAAGCTTTGGTCTCCATCATTTCGGCAATAGCATTCGTGCTTACTTCGGCATCATTTGAAGCCGTAAGATGATAGATCGATTTTAGATAGTTTTCTTCTGAAAAAGTCATTTTTGAAAGGTTCTAAGGTTCTGAGTTGCTAAGGTTCTAAGTTAAAAGTATCAAAGGAAAACCTCAGAAACTTAGCAACTCAGAACCTTAGTTACTATTTTTTAACAATCAACAAAGGTATTGAAATTTTATGTCTCAATTTGTCTACTGTTGTACCAAATAAAATATCTTTTAATCCAGTGTGGCCGTGGGTTCCCATAACCAGAATGTCAAAATTTCCCTGGTTGATAATCTTCGGGATCACAGCGTTAGGTTTTCCAAAACCGAGTTCTGTCTCGATCCTGAATCCCTTCTGCGAAAGCATCTCTTTATATTCTAATAATAATTTTTCATCAATAGTCGTTTCGTGATCGTCAACATGAACTCCATACATTAATGCGCCAACAGTTTCTACAATGTGAATTAAGGTGTATTGCGCCTCGATTCCGCCCAATTCAAAGGCATTGTTAAGTGCAGCTTCATCAGCTTTAGAAAAGTCGACTGAAATCGCTATGTTTTTCTTGCCGTAACTTTCTTTTGGTGTATAAACTAATTTTAAATGATGAGGTGAATGGTTTTCGATATTCGATTTTGCTCTTGCGATAAAAGGTTTTGCAATGATATATAATAGTAGGGCAAGAAATCCAAAAGCGAGCGGAACGACCGTTAACCATAGAATTGTTGGATGACTGGAGTTTTTCAACCATGAAGTGATTTCATCATAAACCAGTTTTGCATTTAATGAAACGATAATCAAAGCAATAATCCAGGCAGCAACCTGAGTTGTTTTAGAAATATGGAATCCTTTCATTTTGGTTTTATCACTCACAAAGTGAATTAGCGGAATAATCGCAAACCCCAATTGTAAACTCAAAATAACCTGACTCAAAATTAGAAGTTTTCCTGTTACGCTTTCTCCATAAATTAAAATCACGATTACTGCCGGAACAATGGCAATTAAACGCGTAATAATACGACGGACCCAAGGCTGAATTCTCAGGTTCAGATAACCTTCCATTACAATTTGTCCGGCTAAAGTTCCGGTTACGGTTGAGCTTTGTCCGGCAGCAATCAAAGCAACGGCAAATAATATTGGTGCCCATTTAGTTCCCAGCAACGGTTCTAAAAATTGATGTGCGTCCTGAATTTCTGCAACTTCAAACATTCCGTTTCTATAGAATGTAGCTGCAGCCAAAATCAAAATAGCAGCATTTACAAAAAAGGCAAGGTTTAAGGCTATTGTAGAATCTATGAAATTATATTTCAGAGCTTGTTTGATTCCTGCAGGAGTTCTGTCAAATTTTCTGGTTTGAACTAAAGAGGAATGCAAGTATAAATTGTGCGGCATTACCGTTGCACCAATAATTCCAATGGCAATATATAAAGCTGCTGAGTTTGGCATTGAAGGAATAAGTCCGTAAAGCACTTTGTCCAGTTCCGGTTCTGCAAAAATCATTTCAAAAATAAAGGAGAAACCAATAATAGCAACCAGAACAATAATAAAAGCTTCCATTTTTCGGATTCCTTTATTGATTAGGAATAATAATAAAAAGGTATCTAAAACGGTAATTAAAACACCTTCGATAAGCGGAATATCAAAAAGCAAGTTGATCCCGATCGCCATTCCTAATACTTCGGCTAAATCACAGGCGGCAATGGCTATTTCTGCCAGAAAATATAAAATATAATTAATGAACTTCGAATATGTTTCACGAGAAGCCTGTGCTAAGTCGCGTTGTGTTACAATTCCAAGTCTTGCGCTTAAACTTTGTAAAAGTAAAGCCATTAAATTACTCATTAGCAAAACCCAAAGCAAAGAATACCCAAACTGACTACCGCCAGCAATATCTGTTGCCCAGTTTCCAGGATCCATATATCCTACGCTTACTAAATATGCCGGGCCTAAAAAGGCTAATATTTTTCTGAATCCTGTTTTTTTATGCTCTGTTGCAACCGATTGGTGAACTTCTTCTAAAGAGTTGGTCATTGTAAAAATGTTGTTTTAACAAATATATATAAAAATTACATTCGTAAAACAATATTTTTAGGCAAGTCTAAAACTTAAATGTTAGAATTCAAACAATTTGGACATAATCCTGACAACGTAAAGTTTATATCATTGACTTTATAATTATGAGGGATAATGTAGCTTGGCTTTACATTTTCAAGACATGTTATCTCTAAACAATTTTCACAACTAAAATGAGCATGATTATGAATATGTACACGTTGGGCATGATGATGACATTTTGCATACTTAACCGTACCGTCAAGATTTACAATTTTGTGAATAATATCATCATTTACCAATCGTTCTAAAATTCTATAAATTGTAACCCTGTCACACAAATCTCCCGTTTGTTTTTGAATTTCGGCATGTGAAAGCGCGGTTTTAGAATTGCCAAAAATCTCTAAAATGGCTGTCTTTGCTGCTGTATTTCGTGTTGTTTTCATTTTATTGTAATTAAAAATATTATCGCAACAATGTTGCAATTAAAATAATCTTGTATATTTGCAACAAAATTGCATTAAGCAAAAGTACTGAAAATGAAGAAAACAAGCACACCCTTTTATGATATTTTAGGAATTTCGAGCGCGACTATTTGTTTAGTTCATTGTTTGGTTTTTCCGCTTCTTACTATTTTGCCTTTAGGTTTAAGTCACAATCCATTTATTGATTTACTTTTTGCGACCATCGGACTCTTTGCAATTGTAAAGATAATTAAGAAATCAAACCTTTTGATTTCTTCTATTCTGATTATTTCAATGGCTTTAATATGGATCAGTGTTTTAAGCGAGATTGTTCTTGATATTCATCTCGACCTAATTTTTATTGGCGGAATAGGAATGATCATTGGACATTTAATTAATTACAAATTACATAAAAATAGCAATCATTAAATATAAAATTATGATACAAGAAACAGATTTTGAAGTAATTATTGTTGGAGGAAGTTACAGCGGACTTTCGGCTGCCATGAGCTTAGGACGTTCGCTGCGACAGGTTTTAGTGATTGACAGTGGATTGCCCTGCAACAGACAAACGCCACATTCGCATAATTTTATTACACATGATGGTGAGAAACCTGCCGTTATTTCGGCAAAAGCCAAAATACAAGTAGACTTTTATGATACTGTCCAATTTTATAACGGACTTGCCATAAGTGCTGTTAAAACTGAAAACGGCTTTGAAATCAAAACTGAATCAGGAAAAATCTTCACCTCTAAAAAACTATTATTTGCAACAGGAGTAAAAGATTTGCTTCCGGAAATTCCAGGATTTGCTGAATGCTGGGGAATTTCGGTTATACATTGTCCGTATTGCCACGGTTATGAAGTCAAAAAAGAAAAAACTGCCATTATTGCGAATGGCGAAATGGGATTTGAATTTGCCAAACTGATTTCTAATTGGACAAAAGATCTCAGCGTATTAACCAATGGAAAATCGACCTTATCTCCGGAAGAAACATTGATCTTGCAACAACATAATATTGATATTATTGAAGATGAAATTGATTCTTTTGAACATGAAAATGGAAATATTGAGAATATTGTTTTTAAAAACCAATCAAAAATCACAATAAAAGCTATTTATGCCAGACCTCCTTTTGAACAGCATTGTCATTTACCGGAAAGTTTAGGTTGCGAATTGACCCAACAAGGTTTGCTGAAAGTCGATGCCATGCAAAAAACAAATATTACCGGAATCTATGCGAGCGGCGATTGCACAACTCAAATGCGATCTGTGGCAATTGCGGTTTCTACAGGATCTTTTGCGGGAGCAGTAATTAATAAAGAGCTTATTGACGAAAATTTTTAAGCTTTTTTGCATAGGAATAATATTGAATTACAAATGGGCTTTAGTCAAACTTATAAGATTTGACTAAAGCTTTTTTCGGTGCTGTTTATATTCTCATTCAGCTAAAGCTGCACGCTTTTCAAGCTTAATAAAAACTTTTTCGCCTTATTTCAATTTGCTTAAATAGAAATATAACATATTGAAGTGAATTGAATTATAAATTTATAAATGTAAAGTCATTATTTGTCAAATTTAATTTTTAGTTTTGTCTAAATTTAATTTTATAATAATGAAAAAACTATTTTTGATATTGCTTTTGTTTGGTTTACAAATTTCGTTTGCACAAGAAACTACTTCTATTTCAGGTTTTGTATCTGGTGAAGGACGGAAATTGCAGCTGGTAAATGTTCATTTATTAGGAACAAAATACAAAGCAGTTACGGATAGTTTGGGATATTATAAATTAGAAAATGTTGCGATTGGCAATTATACCGTTCAGGTTTCTCAAATGGGATTTCAGACTTTGAAAAAGAAAATAGAAGTCATTAAAGATTCTATTCAGTCGTATGATTTTGAATTGACGGATAACGAAAACCAACTGAACGAAGTTGTGGTTTCCGGAACTTTAAAAGCGGTAAAAAGATTGGAAAGTGCTGTTCCGGTTGAGGTTTATTCACCGGTTTTCTTCAAAAGAAACCCAACTCCAAGTATTTATGAAGCACTTCAGAATATAAACGGTGTGCGTCCGCAGCTGAATTGTGGTGTTTGTAATACGGGAGATATTCACATTAACGGATTGGAAGGACCTTATACTCTGGTTTTAATTGACGGAATGCCAATTGTGAGCAGCCTTTCAACGGTTTATGGTTTATCCGGAATTCCTAATTCACTAGTAGAACGTATCGAAATCGTAAAAGGTCCGGCATCTTCTCTTTACGGAAGTGAAGCTGTTGGAGGTTTGATTAACATTATTACGAAGAATCCAATAAATGCGCCTTTGTTTTCGGCAGATGTTTTTACGACTTCATATTTAGAAACGAATGTTGATTTGGGAATGAAATTTAATCCAACAAAAAAATCGACAACGCTTTTAGGAGTCAACTACTTCGATTACAATCAGATTGTGGATAAAGATAAGGACGGATTTACTGATGTGACACTTTCGCAAAGGATTTCAGTTTTTAATAAATGGAGTTTTCAAAGGGAAAATAATCGTTTGTTTACAATCGCAGCACGAGGAATGTACGAAGATCGATGGGGCGGAGACGTACGTTGGGGAAAGAAGTATCGTGGAGGTGATGAAATTTACGGCGAAAGTATTTATACCAAAAGAGGCGAATTGATAGGAAGTTATCAATTGCCATTTGAAGAAAAACTAATGCTTTCGTTCTCAGGAAATGTACATTATCAGGACAGTCGTTATGGAACAACTTCATACATTGCCAATCAAAAAATAGGTTTCCTTCAATTAACCTGGGATAAAAAGATTGGCCGCAATGATTTTCTTGCCGGAATTGCCAATCGATATTCATATTATGACGATAATACTACATCCACAAAAGAAGCGGAAAGTACGTGGCTACCGGGAATTTTTATTCAGGATGAAATTACGCTTTCTCCAAAAAGTCAGGTTTTGTTAGGAATGCGTTATGATTATAATTCGATTCACGGTTCTATTTATACGCCAAGAGTAGCGTATCGATGGAAAGCGAATGAAAACACGATTTTCCGTTTCAATGCCGGAACAGGATTTCGTGTCGTGAATTTATTTACCGAAGATCACGCTGCACTTACAGGTTCGAGAGATGTTGTGCTTAAAAGCAATTTAAAACCGGAACAGTCTATAAATGCGAACTTGAATTACATTCAGAAAATAAACTTTACTAACGGAATTTTTATAGGCATTGAAACAACGGCTTTTTATACCCGTTTCAGCAATAAGATTATATCAGATTATGAAACTGATCCTAATAAAATCGTCTATGACAACATTAACGGTTATGCCATAAGCCAGGGAATCAGCACGAATGTTGATGTTAACTTTCCAACAGGATTAAAAATGATTTTAGGCGCAACGGTTTTAGACAACAAAAATGTTGAAAACGGAATCTCACAAACTCCTTTTTTAACCGAAAAGTTTACAGGAACCTGGAGCATTTCATATAAAATAGAGCCTTGGAATTTATTACTGGATTATACAGGCAACGTTTACAGTCCAATGAAATTGCCTTTACTGAGTGATTTAGATCCAAGAAGTCCAAAATCGCCTTGGTATAGTATTCAGAATATTCAGTTTACTTATTTTGGATGGAAGAATTTTGAATTATACGGCGGTATAAAAAACCTGTTAAACTTTACGCCAAAACAGAATAATCCGTTTTTGATTTCCAGAACCCAGGATCCTTTTGATAAAAATGTTCAATATGATTCGGCCGGAAAAGTTTTGGTTACACCGGATAATCCGTACGGTTTGACTTTTGATACGACTTATGTGTATGGACAAAACCAAACCATTCGCGGTTTTTTTGGTTTGAGATATACTTTGAGGTAAATTTAATACCACAGATTATATGGATTTAAATGGATTTCTTTGGTACATAGATTGCCCACGGATTTTACTGATTAAACGGGTTTTCACGGATTTTTATTTTTGACTAACATTTGTCAGGCTGAGCGAAGTCGAAGCCTGCTACAATTTACAAGCCTTCGACTTCGCTCAGGATGACAATAGGAGTTAAATCCTTTTTATTTCCGCAGACAATAAAAAACAAATGAAAAAGCTAATACTATTTATAATCTTCTTCAGTATAACTTCAACAGGATTCTGCCAACTCAAAGGCAGATCTTTTGAGGTCGTTGATAGTTTACAGCAAATTCAAAAGAAAAAAATAATTGTTTTTATACATACAGATTGGTGTAAGTTTTGTCAAAGAATGAAGCAAACGACTTTCAAAAATCAGGAAATCATCGAAAAACTGAACTCAGATTTTTATTTTGTCGATTTTAATGCCGAAGAAAAACGAGATGTTAGGTTTAACAATCAAATATTTAAATATAAACCTTCGGGAAATAATGTAGGCGTTCATGAATTGGCTTTGCAATTAGGAACTATAAACAATCAAATCGTATATCCGGTTTTGTGTGTTTTGAATGAAAAACGAGAAATTATCTTACAATATAATAACTATCTTAATCCAAAGGATTTTAAGGCTCTTTTAGAAAAATTGAGTGAATAAAATTCATTATTTTTGAGAATGAATTCTTCGCAAATCCAACACTTCAGTTACATCTTTACCGGAACGGGTTTATCTGCCTTGATGACCGTTTATAAAATGGTATTGTCCGGGAAATTCTCTAATAAATCCATTTTACTGTTAGACCAGGATTCAAAAAAAACAAATGACAGAACCTGGTGCTTTTGGTCAAAAGAGGAAACGTTATGGAATTCGATTGTTTTCAAAAAATGGGATTCGGCTTTGTTTGCCTATGAAGATTTTAAACGGGATTTAAATCTCGAACCCTATAAATACAATCAAATCAAAGGATTGGATTTTTATAATTTTGTTTTCGAAACTCTTTCTAAATATTCAAATATTACTTTTTCAAATGAAAAAGTAACAGATATCAACGAACTTGAAACGCATGTTTTTGTAGGTACTGAAGTGAACAGATATACTTGTGATTATTTATTCAATAGTATTTATACCAAAGCTTTTGCTTTAAGTCAAACGAAATATCCGGTTTTGCAACAACACTTCTTGGGCTGGTTTGTAAAAACCGAAGTTGAGGTTTTTAATCCTGAAGAGGCAACATTCATGGATTTTTCGGTTGAACAAAGAGGCAATACACGTTTTATGTATGTTTTGCCAATTTCTAAAACCGAAGCTTTAGTTGAATATACGTTGTTTTCAGAAAATCTGCTTTCAAAAGAAGAATATGAAAACGAGATTCAGATTTACTTAAAGAACTTAGGAGTTGATCGATATGAAATTATTGAGAAGGAACAGGGAAGTATTCCTATGACATCTTATCCTTTTTGGAAAAAAAATACCAAACGTGTTCTAAATATAGGAACTGCCGGCGGATGGACAAAAGCTAGTACGGGTTATACCTTTAGAAATTCGGATAAAAAATCTGATAAATTGGTTGAGTTTCTTTCCGTCACTACTCCTGAAGCTTCGGGATCGCTCAGAATGTCATCTTTCTATAAAAAAAACCGATTTTGGTTTTATGATTTATTGCTTTTGGATATTCTGCATCGCCATAATGAATTGGGAAGTGTTATTTTTTCATCCATGTTCAAAAAAGGAAATCCTGCTCTGATCTTTACTTTTCTGGATGAAGAAACCAGTTTATCAGAAGATCTAAAAGTGATTTTAAAATGTCCTAAAATGCCGTTTATCAAAGCGTTGTTTCGGGTGATGTTCAAAAAAAAAAAATGTTTAGGCATATTGTAGCAGATCTTCTTTTCGTTTTTATTAGTATAAAATTCAAATAAAAACGGGTGCTTATCAGTCTAAATCCGCAAAATCTGCGGGCAATTTATAAAACAGCAAAATATCAATCGAACTATAACAAAACTTTATACTTCAAATTAAGTAGTTGCGAGTAAACTTTGTAACTTTGCAGTTCAAAAGTAAAATTTAAAAATAAAGAAATATGTATCCAGAAGAAATGGTAAAACCAATGCAAGCTGAATTAACAGTTGCAGGTTTTCAAGATTTACATAGTGCTGACGCTGTAGATAATGCTATCAAAGCTGAAGGTACCACTTTAGTTGTTGTAAACTCTGTTTGTGGTTGTGCTGCAAGAAATGCACGTCCGGGAGCAAAAATGAGTTTAGAAGGAGCTAAAAAACCAGATCACTTAATTACTGTTTTTGCTGGCGTTGACAAAGAAGCTGTAGATGCTGCAAGACAACATATGTTCCCTTTTCCTCCATCATCGCCATCTATGGCTTTGTTCAAAAACGGAGAATTGGTTCACATGTTAGAGCGTCACCACATCGAAGGTCGTCCAGCTGAATTAATCGCTGAGAACTTGCAAGACGCGTTTAACGAGTTTTGTTAATTTTTAAGCTGCTGAGGTTCTAAGTAACTAAGGTTATAAGTTTATATAAAGACTGTCTTTTAGGCAGTCTTTTTTATTTAAAGCTAATAGCTGTCCAAAAGTATGCCGCTACCATCTGGGTTAAAAATTAAACTATTTAAAATGTTTAAATCTTATTTTAGAGTTTTAGCGAAAACTTAGAAACTTAGAGTCTTTGCATCTTAGAACCTTATTTAGTACCTTTGCCGCTTAAAAAATAATTTCTAAACTTAAAAACTGTTTATAGCATGCAACTGTATAACACTTTAAGCGCAGAAGAAAGAGCCATCATGATCGATGATGCCGGTAAACAACGACTAACGTTGTCTTTCTATGCGTATGCCAAAATTCAAGATCCCAAAAAATTTCGCGATGATTTATTTGTAGCCTGGAATAAGCTCGATGCTTTAGGCCGAATTTACGTTGCCACTGAAGGAATAAATGCTCAGATGAGTATTCCTGAAGAAAATTTGGAGACTTTTAGAGCAACTCTGGAAGTTTATGATTTTATGAAAGGCATTCGGTTGAACGAAGCGGTTGAACATGATGATCATTCATTTTTAAAACTAACTATTAAAGTTCGTGATAAAATCGTTGCCGACGGTTTAAACGACGAAACTTTTGATGTAACTAATATTGGCGTTCACTTGAAAGCCAAAGAATTCAACGAAATCCTTGATGATCCAAACACGATTGTAGTAGATTTTAGAAATCATTACGAAAGTGAAGTTGGTCATTTTAAAGGTGCAATTACTCCGGATGTTGAAACATTTAGAGAAAGTTTACCAATAATAAACGATCAGCTTCAAAATCATAAAGAAGATAAAAATCTGGTAATGTATTGTACCGGAGGAATTCGTTGTGAGAAAGCCAGTGCTTACTTTAAACATCAGGGTTTTAAAAATGTTTTTCAGTTAGAAGGCGGAATCATCAATTACGCGAAACAAATTGAAGCAGAAGGTTTAGAAAGTAAATTCATTGGAAAAAACTTTGTATTTGATAATCGCCTTGGTGAGAGAATTACCGAAGATATTATTTCGCAATGCCACCAATGTGGAAAACCTTGCGACAATCACACCAATTGCGAAAATGACGGATGCCATTTGTTATTTATTCAGTGTGATGAATGTAAAACTGCCATGGAAAACTGCTGCTCTACAGAATGTCTTGAGGTTATCCATATGCCTTTGGTAGATCAGGTAAGATTAAGAACCGGAAAGCAAGTTGGAAATAAAGTTTTCAGAAAAGGAAAATCGGATAGTTTGAAATTCAAGCATTCCGGCGAATTACCAAATACTGCCTTAGCTACTGCAGAAAAACCACTTGATATTCGCCAGAAAATAAAAGTTAAAAAAGTACTTATTGGTAAAGCGGAGCATTATTATGTAAAAGCACAAGTTGGTCTTTTTACTATTGAAAATCAGGAATTAAATGCAGGTGATAAAATCTTAATTTCCGGACCAACTACAGGAAATCAGGAATTGATTTTACACAAAATGATCGTTAATGAAGCAGAAGCCACTACTGCTAAAATTGGTGATCGTGTTACTTTTGAAGTCCCATTCAGAATAAGATTGTCAGATAAAATATATAAGATTTTAGAATAAAATTAGTATTAGTGCGAAACTTTAGCACGTTCAAATACCACATAAAGTTAATTTTTAGAGAAAAAAATAAGCTTTAAATTAATTCCAATGACAATAAATAATAAAATTGAACTTATGGCTCCCGCCGGGAGCTTTGAGTCACTTCAGGCTGCGCTCGATAATGGCGCTGATTCGATCTATTTTGGTGTAGAACAACTCAATATGCGTGCGCGTTCAACGGTAAATTTTACTATGGATGACTTGCATGAAATTGCCAATCGTTGCGAAGCTAAAAAAGTACGAAGTTATCTTACTTTGAACACGATTATTTACGATCATGATTTATCTGTTGTAAAAACATTGCTGAATAAAGCTAAAGAAGCAAATATTACCGCTGTGATTGCATCTGATCAGGCAGTAATTGCTATGGCAAGAACGATTGGTATGGAAGTTCATATTTCAACACAATTGAATATAACCAACATTGAAACGATAAAGTTTTACAGTTTGTTTGCTGATACTATGGTTTTAAGTCGTGAATTAAGTTTACGTCAGGTAAAAAGTATCACAGATCAAATTGTGAAAGAACAGATAAAAGGCCCAAACGGGAATTTAGTAGAAATAGAAATCTTTGGACATGGAGCTTTGTGTATGGCAGTTTCTGGAAAGTGCTATTTGAGTCTGCATTCGCATAATTCATCTGCAAATCGTGGAGCCTGCAAACAAAACTGTCGTAAAAAATATACCGTTATTGATCAGGAAACAGGTTTCGAAATCGAACTGGATAATGAATATATGATGTCACCTAAAGATTTATGTACACTGGATTTTCTTGATCAGGTAATCGATTCCGGAATTCAGGTCTTAAAAATAGAAGGTCGCGGTCGTGCTCCTGAATATGTGGCAACAGTAATCAAAACGTATCGGGAAGCTATTGATGCCTATTATGGTAAAACATTCTCTAAAGAGAAAGTTTCTATTTGGATGGAAGCATTGAATGCGGTTTACAATCGTGGCTTTTGGTCTGGATATTATTTAGGACAGGAATTAGGAGAGTGGAGTGATATTCCTGGATCTGCTGCAACACAGAAAAAGGTTTATGTGGGAAAAGGAACCCATTATTTTCCCAAAGCAGAAGTAGGACAATTTAAAATCGAAGCTTACGATATAAAAATTGGAGACAAGATTTTAGTTACCGGTCCAAGTACAGGTGCTAAGGAAATGGTAATTGATGAAATGTTTGTAAATGATATAGTGTCTGAAAAAGCAACAAAAGGGGATGACTGCACTTTTAAAATGCCTTTTCGAATCAGAATGTCTGATAAATTATATAAAATCGTCGAGGCATAATGGTTATCATAACATTACAAAGAGATAAATGTATCGGATGCAATTACTGTGTTGAAATGGATCCGGTACATTTTCAAATGTCAAAGAAAGATGGAAAATCAGTTTTGCTTCATTCAAAGGAGGCAAAAGGATTTTTTACTTTAAAATCGAATAATCACGCTCTTGCTGAAGGTTTTGAACTGGCTGCGAAAGCCTGTCCGGTAAAAATTATAACGGTTAAGGAGACTTAGAATTAAAACAAACCCTATTTTGTAGTAATGCAAAATAGGGTTTGTTTTGTCTTAGAAACTTTCTTTATTAAATGCCTATTTTGGCATCGATATTATGCTTTTCGACATATGCCTTTGCGACATTCATTAATTTTGTAAACTTGGTTTCTATATCATTTTGAGTTGAGGCATCAAAATCTACTATTGCTTTTTCTATTTGTTCTGGTGAAGCTTTTTCATCCTTCATTTTGGCAATTGGCAAATATCCTTCTTTCTCTTTAGCAATTGCATAAGAGAATAAATCTTTTGATGCTTGAAGAAGTTCTCGATTATCATCATCTTCCTTTATATCTTTGATATTTTTCAACTGAGTTTCTAAATTGGAGATATCAAATTTAAAATAATCGTAATAGGAAGATGGAATCATCTTTTTTTGGGCTTCATCATAAATCTGAGGTTCAGATGCCAGTTTAAAATTAATATCCTTACTGCCAAAACGGGATAATAAATTCGAATTTAGCGCGGCTATTTCAAAAGTTTTTTCTGGGGAAAGCTTTGTACAAGAGGTAAGAACTAAACTTGCAGCGATTAATACTAATATGATGGAATTATTTAATGTCTTTTTCATTTTTTAAATTTGTTATTTATCCTTTTAAAATTTTACTTTTCTCAACGTCAAATTCTTCAGAAGTTAAAATTCCGGCATCCAAAAGTTCTTTTAAATCCAATAATGCCTTTTTCTTTCCTTCCATAGAATTTCCTGAATCTGCTTTTTGTGGTTCTTCTTTCTGAATTGGTGTTATTACAGTTCCAGATGGTGCATATTTCAAAATCAATTCTGTAATTTCATTAAAGCCTTTTACATTCGAATAATCAATTGCTTTTTGCTCTTTTACATTTACAATGGATGCGTCTGCTTTGTTATCGAGTAAATATTTGACAACATCTTTCTTTCCGTTTGCAGCGCTGTAATGCAAAGGAGTATTCCCGGATTCGTCCTGAATGTCGATATTTGCCCCAGCTTCGATTAGTAATTTTACCATACTCAAATTGCCTTTTTTAGTAGCAATATGCAAAAGACTTTCACCACCATACGTATAAGAATTGTTGAGGGTAAAACTAGATTCGTTAGAAATGTTAGTAGCGCTTACAATCCAATCCAGATAATCATTCATAGAAGAAGTGTCGCTGGCCAAAGGTTTGCTGTAGTTCACGTCAACTCCATTTTCTAAAAACAAAGAGACGATTTCCTTTTGATTATTTGCGCAAGCGTACCAGATAGGAGAGTAGCCGTTATTGTTTGATGTGAATACATCAGCTCCTCTTTCTACTAAAAGTTTAGCAAGCATTCTGTTAGTTTCATAGCACGCAATCAATAAAGCATTTTCTCCGGAATGATTGACATGATTTATAGCAGCGCCATGGTCTAAAAGTAAAGTTACAACCGGGATCGATTTGGTGTAACAAGCATGAAGCAGTGGTGTGTTTCCTTGTTTATCTGTAACATTAATATCGGCTCCTTTGTCTAAAAGCAACTGAATAATTTCACGGTTTAATTTTGTTGAAGCTAGTAAAAGCGGAGTTTCTCCGTTGTTATTGAGTAAATTAACATCAATTCCTGCTTCAAGCAACTTTGTTGCAATTTCTGTTTGAGCAGTTTGAACTACTAAAT
Source organism: [Flexibacter] sp. ATCC 35103 (assembly GCF_001975985.1). Taxonomy (GTDB): domain Bacteria; phylum Bacteroidota; class Bacteroidia; order Flavobacteriales; family Flavobacteriaceae; genus Flavobacterium. The sequence goes on from NZ_MTQF01000003.1 coordinate 405,299, forward strand.
GCAAAAGACTGTTTCCCGATTTATCATTTTTGGTAATTTCAGCGCCATTTTCTAAAAGATATAAAGAGGTTTGCTTTTGCTTTTGAAGACAAGCAAAAAACAATGGCGTTTCTCCCTGATGATCTTCATAATTAATATCAGCACCATCTTCCGTTAAAATTTTTACAATATCAAGATAACCTCTGTGAGCTGCATAGTGAAGGGCAGTTCTTCCTTTTTCATCTGTATATTTTACGTCCACTTCCTTGTTTTGAAGCAGTAATTCAGCTATTTTTCTGTTGCCGTTTTCACAGGCAATTATAAATGACATTGACATATAAGTGGTATTTTGTATAATTCAGTTTACGATTTCATTAAAAGTTCGACCGTTTTAATTTTTAGATTATCTCCGGATGCAAGCATTAAAGCGGTTTCATCTTTATCATTGGTAATCGAAATATCTACTCCCTGATCTAAGAGCAGTTTCACTTTTCGATAGGTTTCTTTTGCCATTTCTGCATCATAATTGACATTATACGCGCAAACTTTATGCAAAATTGTGTTTCCCTGATTGTCTTGTTCATTCACATCTAAAGAAACATTTTCTAAAACCGATTTTAAAATGTCTGATTTCTTTTCCACAATAAAATCAATCCCCGATTTTGGCTGACCATAATATTGAGCGCAGAAATTTACATCGGCACCATCTGATAGCAATCTTTCTAAAAAGGTAATATCGCTTGGCGAGCCCGAAACAGAACTGATGAAATGAGTCAATAAAGTGCGACCGTCTTTGTTTACAATATTAAAATCAGGTGAAGAAACTGTTGCTAACGCATCATACATATCAAAAGAAAACTGTTCAGCAACAGCATAATAAAAAGCGTTATTGTTGAGGTTGTCTGTTTCGTTTGCATCCGCATCATTTTCAAGTAGGAAAGGAACAAAATCTTTCTTGCTTCTTTTAATAGCACAGATTAACGGAGTTGTACCAACGATGTTTTTTTCGTTAATGTCGAGACCATTATCTAAAAGAATGGCTATGTATTCTTTTACTTTATCTGTTTCAAGACCATAAGTGTTCAAAATAGTATAGATAAAATTTTCTCCTGCATTATTTTTATATTGAACATTCGCCCCAAAATCATCAATCAGAGTTTTAATGATTTTTGGAGATGCATTTTTTTCAAGAAAATAACCAAGTAACGTTTTATCGCTTATTTCATCATTAATGTTTTCCATTTTTGACATCAATTCTTTGAAAAAAGCAATCGATTCATCGTCATCTTTTACTCCGGTTAAAGAATTAAAAATCGATTTGTCAAAACTATCCAATTCATAGATATCAGTTTCAATAAAACCGGCTTTAATTAATTTTTCAATGAAATCAATTTCTTTGGCTGTAATAATTTTGGCTGTGATTTGAGAAAAATTGTTTTTAAGATATTGATCGTTAAAAGTTTCGCCATTGTTTAGGCATTCTCTGGCCTCGTCAAATTTTCCCTGGAAAAGGAAATTTTCAATTTGGTTTTGTGTTTGCATTTGAAGTGGTATTAAATGAAAAATTATGTTTAGCGAAGTCAAGATTAATAATAATTGACTTCACAAACTATGTTGTAAGATAAAACATAAAATTGAGAAATATATTTCAAGATGAAAATTAAAAAAGATTTATATACATTAGATTTTTTAGATCAAGTAATAGATTCCGGAATTCAGGTTTTAAAGATTGAAAGCCGCGGTTGTGCACAACGAATATCAAAACGTATCGCGAAGTTCCAAACGTCAAAAAAAGGGAAATTAGTTTTACTTCATTCAAAAGAGGCAAAAGTTTTTTTTACTTTAAAATGTCCTAATCATATTATTGTAGAAATTTTTGAATTGGCAGCGAAAGCTTCTCCATTCAAGATTATTACAATTAAAGAAACTTAGAAAAAAGTCTTCTTAAAAAGACAAAGCCCATTCTATAATCTAGAATGGGCTTTCTTGTATTTAAATATGTTTTGGGATTAATAAATGAATTTTAATAATGTACAGGACTTTGTGTACAGGAACAGTTGCTGATTCCCCTAAGGAAATCAATGCCAATGGTTACCACATGTGTCCCGGAGTTGTAGGCTCCGAGCTGGTTGAGTGATGCCTGGTAGGAATATCCAAAATAGAATTCATTTTTTTTAAAGCCCGCCATTGGCCCGATCATCAGGGGTTCTAGTGGCTGATCGTTCAGGAAACGGTAGGACACGCCAATCCAGAAATAATCTTCGTAGCGGTTGTATTGTCGGTATTTAAAATTTATGTCGGTACTGGAACGCTTGTCACTGGCAAACATTTGGTAATACAGTGATGGTTCAAATTCTACCCTGTTGCTGGCCCCTTTAAAGGTAAACCCGGTATAGACTTGGTAATTTCGAAGCAAACCGGGTTCTATACCGGTAAACTGGTCTATTTTTTTCTCGAGTATATTGCTGATATTAAAGCTCAGGAAATACCCTTTGTTTCTGTATAATGCGCCTATGTCAAAGTTGCTGTTTGCCAGGTAGCGGTTATCGGTAATTCCGGGATCGGAAACCGGGAATTCATAGGTAGGCCTGAACTGTCCGGTATCGATTTTGAAATTATTAAAGTTATAGGAAATCCCAAGGGAGAGGTATTGTTTGGAATAGTAATCCAAAATCAGGTGGTGTGCAAAAGATATTTTTGCCCCCATTTGTTTGGTATATCCGTTGGAGTCGTTGTACAGGGATATTCCTACCCCTGATCGGTCCAAAACCCTGAAATCGGCATATATGGACTGGTTGTCCGGCGCATCCTTAATGCCTACCCATTGTGTGAGCCCGTTGGCGCGTATCCTTAAGTTGTCGCCAATACCGGCAAATGTTGGGGATACCACAAAGGGATTGTCAGCGAGGTATTGTGTAAAGACCGGCAGGTTCAATTCCTGGCTGTACCCTGAGGTTACGGCCATCATTACAATAGATATGATAAATTTTTTCATTGTCTTATAATTTTTAGACACCATTATTTTTGGTTATCTGTAAAGGGTAAAATGTCCAACAAATTCCCTGTTGTCCTTGTTGTCGTTTAGTTTGAATACATACCAGTAATCCCCGGATGACAATTCGTTTCCGTTGTATTTTCCGTCCCATTTCTGACCGTACTTAAAGTTTCCGATGATACGTCCATGCCTGTCAAAGATGGCAAAGGTGAGGTTCTTGTAACTTGTACTGCATCCGGGTCCCCACTGGTCATTGATGCCATCCCCGTTTGGGGTAAAGTGGTTTGGGATACACAGATCGATGTACTGAAAATACCTTGAAACGGTAGCGGTGCATCCGTTTTTATCTGTTATGCCGACCTGGTATACGCCTGATTTGTATATGGTAAACTTGTTTTCGGTGGTGTAAGGTTCTGCTTCAAAGGAATACCTGTAGGGTCCCTGACCGCCATTTGGCGTGGCCAGGATCTGGTTTAATTCCCCATCTTCAATGCTCACTTCCAGAGGAGCGATGTACTGTATGGTAAACTCCTTTGCAGTCCTGGTACAGCCGTTTGAATGTCTGGCCGTTATGGTGTGCTTGCCCGGGGTAAGGTTTGTAAAAACATTGCCCGACTGGTAGGTTCCCCCGTCCAGGGAATAATCCACATCGGCAGGATTGTCAATAGAGGGATCCACTTTTACACTGACCCTGTTGGCAGTGGCATTCTGGACACATTCTGTGCTGATCTCCACAATGGGATTTAGTTTGACTGCATCGGGAAGGATTGCCGAAACCTGGGCTGTACAGCCCAATGCATCTGTGATATAAACCATATGGCTGCCTGCCGAAAGCCCGGTAAGATCGATTATGTTTTGCTGTGGACCGGCTTTTACAAAGGGTCCTTTTTTGCTGTCCAGGCTATAGGTGTAGGGGATGGTTCCTCCCGAGATTTCGATACTAAAGGCACCGTCCTTATCCCCTTGACAGAATTCGGGAAGCAGAGGCTCCAGCACTTTGGCCTGCAGGAGTAAAGGTTCTGTAATGGTCACCTGAACGGAGGTTGTGCATTTATTGCCGTCCGTTACGGTGAAGGTATAATCCCCTGCCATCAGTCCAGTTTGCGGTGGTGTAATGAGATAAGGACCTGTTCCTCCCGATGGGATAATAAGCACGGATCCGCCTGCTTCTCCTTTGCATTCTACATTGAACTGTGTTTTAATGCTGGCAGTAAGTGCTATAGCGGGTTCGGTAATAGTGGCTTTTATTATTGTCTGGCAATTATTATAATCCGTTATGGTAAAAGTATGGACCCCAGCGCTCAGGCCGGTCTGCTGCGGTGTAATTTTATAGGGCGCAGTTCCTCCACTTGGAGTGATGAGAACAGATCCTGTTGCATCGCCTTTGCATTTTACATTTACCTGGCTTTTGAGAGTTGCTGCCAGGACCATAGCCGGCTCGGCAATTGTGGCTTTGATTGTTGTCTTGCAATTGTTATAATCGGTTAGGGTAAAAGTGTGGGTCCCTGCTGCCAGGCCAATTTGTGAGGGGGTAATGTCGTAAGGAGCGGTTCCCCCGCTTGGAGTGATGAGAACAGATCCGTCCGCACCGCCTTTGCATGTTACATCTGCCTGGCTTTGAATTACTGCCTTTAGGGCCATAGCTGGTTCTGTAATGGTTACACGCACTTCTGTTGAACACTTCTGGGTATCGATGACATTAAAAATATAAGCTCCTGCCGTTAAACCGGTTTGTGGCGGGGTGATGATATAAGGGCCTGTTCCTCCCGAAGGGGTAATCAGGACAGATCCGGTTGCATCGCCCTTGCATTTTACATCGACCTGTTTGGCGGATACGGCCGTAAGCACGGCAGGCTGGGTGATATTGACTTGAAGATCTGTTGTACAGCCATTGGCATCCGTTATGGTAAAGGTATGGCTGCCTGCGTTTAGTCCCGTTGTAGAAGGGATTGCATACGGAGCTGTTCCTCCGGAAGGAGTAATCACAACTGATCCGTCTGAGAGGCCATTGCAGGATACATTGACCTGTTTGCCTGAGACCGCTGTAAGCACAGCAGGCTGGGTGATATTGACTTGAACATCTGTTGTACAGCCCTTGGTATCTGTTATAGTAAAGATATGCCTGCCTGCATTTAATCCGGTTGTTGATGGAATCGTATAAGGAGCCGTTCCTCCCAAAGCAGTAATGACTACTGATCCGTCTGAAAGCCCATTACAGGATACATTGACCTGCTTGCCTGAAACTGCAGTAAGGAGAAGAGGTTCTGTAATAATTACGTCAACATCTGTTGTACAGCCATTGGCATCTGTTATGGTAAAAGTATGCCTGCCTGCATTTAGTCCAGTTGTTGAAGGAATGTTATAAGGCGCTGTTCCCCCGGACGCATTGATTTTTACTGATCCGTCTGAAAGCCCATTGCACGATACATTGATTTGTGTAAATACGGTGCTAAGTACTTGGGGTTCTGTAATGATTACTGAAACTTCTGTTTTACAATTATTGCTGTCAGTTACCGTAAAAGTATAATTGCCTGCATTCAATCCCGTTGTTGAAGGAATATCATAAGGCTCTGTTCCCCCGGAGGCAGTAATTTTTACTGATCCGTCTGAAAGCCCATTACAGGATACATTGGTTTGTGTAAATACAGCGCTAAGGGTTTCCGGTTCTGTAATGTTTACTTCCACGTCAGTTGTACATCCCTTGGCATCTGTTATGGTAAAAATATGCGTGCCTGCATTTAATCCTGTTGTTTGGGGAATACCATAAGGCTCCGTTCCTCCAGAAGCATTAATTTCTACTGATCCGTCTGAAAGCCCATTACAGGATACATTGGTTTGTGTAAATACGGCGCTAAGAGTTTCCGGTTCTGTTATATTGACTTCAACTTCTATTGTACAGCCATTGTCATCTGTGATGGTAAAAGTATGCGTGCCTGAGTTTAGTCCCGTTGTTGATGGAATACTATAAGGTTCCTTTCCTCCGGAAGCAGTAATCACAACTGAACCATCTGAATTACCCTTGCACTTTACGTTCGTTTGCGTAAATGAAGTAGTAAGTTCGGTTCCCACGGTTAAATTCAATATCTCATTTGCTGTGCAGCCATCATTAATTTTTACATACGCTCCTGAGGCGTTATAGGTTTCTCCATTTACGGGCCAGGAATATGAGGCTTCAAAGCAAATATCTATTATTGTTGTTACCGGAGTTGGTTTTAATATTAAATTAGCTGTGACAGCTTTTCTGTCTTCAGGTTTGTTTTCGCAATAATCGTCTCCACTTACGGCAATATAATATGTTTTTGAATTATCAAGTATTCCGGTTGAATAAGATGAGGAACTACTTAAAAGTATCGCTTCGCTTGTAGGACCATCATACCAATAAAAATTTGTTCCTGCATTTGATGAGGGGGTTATTGTCGTTTCAGAACCTTCACAGATATCATATATTGACTCTACTTGTATATCATCGGCTTTCGCATGTTGAGTAATTTGTATTGTTGTTTCCTTGCTTCCAGAACAATTCAAGTTATTATTATTATCAATATCGATGCCCGCCTGTGCGTATCGAATTCTATATTTTGTATTGTTAAATAATGATGGAGTTGTGTATTGGTTTGAGGTGGCTCCAATAATATCAACCCAATTTGTGCCGTCAAAATTTTGCCATTGATACGCATAAGTTATGGATGTTGGATTGTTAAGAGTAGCTAATAAAACAGCACTGGTTCCCACGCATATTTTTTCATCAGAGAGAGAAATAGTTACTGCTGGTACACAAATGCTAAACGATACATCATCAAATGCTACATCATTGCCATTACCATTAGTATCTGCCTGACCATTACTTACCCTAACTATTATTGTGTCTAATCCTGCGGGGATATTAAATGATAAGGATAATTCTTTCCAAAGAAGTTCATCATCCGTACTTAATTGTAACTCACTAGAAAGCATCGATTTTAAAATTACACCAGTTAATGGATTTATTAAATCAATTTTGACCATTGGTTTGACAGTAAAGTTTGCATAAGATGACGGTACAAGATTTGCTGCATAAATAGAGAATGTACATAAACTACCCGAACAAAGACCTGAATATTTTTTTTCATAAAAAATGCTTCCTAAAGTAGTGTTCGCATCAAATATCAGCATATAACCATTTCCATTTTTGCCACTAGTATGATCCCCACCCGCTGACCATGCATTGTTGCCCTGTTTGGCATTTTTCATTACACTATATCCATTCTGACCTATGCCCCCGGAAGCGGTATAATTATATGTAGTCGTAAAATCAAGAGGTTTTGGTCCTCTGTCGGAAGTTCCTGTTCCAAAATTATCATCTAGTATTACTTGCAACTCTCCGTTACAAACTAAAGGTGCTGCATTTACAATTAATTCTAATATTTGATCAGCTGTACAGACATCATTTGTTTTACTGTAAATACCTGTTTTAGTATAGGTTTGTCCGTTTACTTGCCAGAAATACGATGTTCCAAAGTTGATGTTTTCTGTTGCGGTTATTGGTAGCGGTTTCGGTGTGATGTTAACCGTTACAGGTTTTATTATAGAGCAACCTTGTAAAGTAGTACTCTTAATATAATAGGTTCCTGCAATTACCCTTGTTGGGTTTACTAAAAGTGAAGTAGCTGCTGCATCACTGTAATAGGTTAGTATATCTGTTGAGTTTCCCTTTGTTGAGATGGTTGGTGCAGTTAAATCAGCTGTACCAAGTGAACATATTGCATCAGGTGTATTGATAGTAAGTGTTGGCAATCCTTCTATTGTTACTTTTAGTGTAGAAGTTGTTTCACATAATTCTGCAAAAGATAAATCATCCAAGGCAAAATCGTTTCCACCGTTTCCAAGTTGTTGATTTATAATGTCTAATGTTATGTTTCCGCTTAATTCGCCACTATCCCATTCTGTATAAAATTGATTCCAACGTCCAACAATTCCACCAGTTAGAGAAGAACCTTCTTGTCTTCCATTTATTGAAAAACTTAGGATTGGAAGGTTATCAGGGCTGCAAGAAGCTAAAAATGCTGAAAAAGCATATTTAGTATGAGGTTTTACTCCTTGTATAGTTTGGGACCAGACTTTTACATTTGCTTCTTCTGCACCATTTACAATCAGCATTTTCCCTGCGCCGCTTGTATGATCTCCCATATTTGGAAAAGCGTGATGAACTGAATTTGGGTTGTTAGCAACTGTAAAGGTTCCTGCATCATATAGCACATTTCCTCCTATGCCACTTTTATAGCTATAATTACTGGTAAAATTACTATAGCCTAGTTCAAAATCTCCATTTATGATTAAATTTTGATTACTAATAGTTTTTAAAACTAATTTGTATTCATCGTAACCTTCTGAAATACCTATTAAATTAGCTGTTAAGGAAGTTGTATTGCTTAATGAAGAATGAGGTGATAGTGGTAAAGTCCATTTTATATCTAAAATTTTGAAGTTTCCTTCAGATAATTGGGCTTTTACAGGGATCGGTAAGCATTGACCTATAATAGGATCAATTGGCTGTAAATTTATTGAAGGACATGTAAATGACTGTGCAGATGCAATTGTAGAAATGCATATTAACAGTATAATTAAAAAAAAAAAAGAGGTTATTTTTTTCATGTTGATAATGAGCTATAGTATGAATATGCTTTAAAAATCTCAAAACACCTATGTCTCATTTTATTTAAGAAAATAAAGATAATCAAAGTATTTAAGGCAGATAATTTTAATATGATTTGATGCTTTGGTTTTTAAAAAATGAATTGGCAAAATTCCTCTATTTAACCCCATTGGATTAATGGTAAAAGACAAAAGAATAACAGAATAGGGTTAATTAAAAAGTGTTTTAATTTTCTTTTTCGTTAAGAATGAGTGATTTACCGCTTTAACATGCCTAAAGAATAATCCGTAAAAAGCAAACTAAAAAAAATACTATCTTTACCGTTCAAACGTTTATGAACTTAAGTTGCTTTTTTTGCAACACTACATATATAATTATGGCATGTACAAGTTGTTCAACCTCAGATGGTGGCGCACCAAAAGGTTGTAAAAATAATGGGACTTGCGGCACCGATAGCTGCAATAAATTGACGGTTTTCGACTGGCTCGCTAACATGAGCCCGTCTAATGGAGAAGCAATTTTTGACTGTGTTGAAGTTCGTTTTAAAAACGGACGTAAGGAATTTTTTAGAAATTCAGAAAAATTAACTTTAAGCATTGGTGATATTGTAGCAACTGTTGCATCACCGGGACATGATATTGGGATTGTTACTTTGACAGGCGAATTGGTAAAAATTCAAATGAAGAAAAAAGGTGTTAATCACGAAAGTAATGAAGTGCCAAAAATTTATCGCAAAGCATCTCAAAAAGATATTGATATCTGGTCTGTTGCACGTGATCGTGAAGAACCAATGAAAGTTAGGGCACGTGAATTAGCAATTCAGCATAAACTTGAAATGAAAATCTCAGATATTGAATTTCAAGGTGATGGATCTAAGGCCACATTCTATTACACTGCAAATGACAGAGTCGATTTTAGACTTTTGATAAAGGATTTTGCAAAAGAATTCAGTACAAGAGTCGAAATGAAACAAGTAGGTTTTCGTCAGGAAGCGGCTCGTTTAGGCGGAATTGGTTCTTGCGGAAGAGAACTTTGCTGCTCGACCTGGCTAACAGATTTTAGAAGTGTAAATACATCTGCAGCGCGTTACCAACAGCTTTCGCTGAATCCTCAAAAACTGGCCGGACAATGCGGAAAATTAAAGTGCTGCTTAAATTATGAGCTTGATACTTATATGGATGCTTTGAAAGATTTTCCGGATTATGACACTAAGTTAGTGACTGAAAAAGGAGATGCAATCTGTCAGAAACAAGATATTTTTAAAGGGTTGATGTGGTTTGCTTATACCAATAACTTTGCAAACTGGCATGTTTTGAAAATCGATCAGGTTAAAGAAATTATTGCTGAAAACAAACAGAAAAATAAAGTTTCTTCATTAGAAGATTTTGCTATCGAAGTGGTTTCAGAACCTGAAAAAGACTTTAATAATGCAATGGGGCAAGAGAGTTTAACTCGTTTTGATCAGCCAAAAAGGAAGAAAAAACCAAGTCGCAAACGCAAACCAAATGCCGAAGCTGCGATTGTGGGAACTCCAAACAAACCGCAGGCTGCTCCAACTCAAAATAAACCTGCCGGTGGAAATCAAAATAAAGGGAATAATCCAAACAAGGGAAATAAACCAAATAATAACAAATCAAATCAGTCGAATAAATCGAATCAGTCAAATGATAATAAGCCGTCTGAACCTAGAAAACCTATAATTATTACTAAAAATGAGAATAAAAAATAGCGTGATTCTTCTATTGGTAGCAATACTTCTTTTTTCTTGTGATAAAAAAAGAGTATTTGATGAGTATAAATCTGTTGGAAGTGCCTGGAACAAAGACAGTATTGTAACCTTTGATCTGCCAGTTTTAGATTCGACCAAGAAATACAATTTATTTATAAATTTGAGGGATAACAACAACTATCCATTCAAGAATTTATTTTTGATTGTAGCTATTGAAACACCAAGTGGTTTTACAAAAGTAGATACTTTAGAATATGAAATGGCAAAACCTGACGGAACCCTGCTTGGGAACGGTTTTACAGATATAAAAGAAAGTAAGCTTTATTATAAAGAAGATGTAAAATTTAAAGGGAAATATAAAGTACACATTAAACAAGCTGTTAGAGAATCAGGTAAAATCCCTGGTGTTCAGGCTTTAGAAGGAATTACAGACGTAGGTTTTAGAATAGAACAAAAAGATTAGAAAAATAGTTATGGCCACCAAAAAAAACAATCAACCTAATAGTAATAAGGATATTAACTACTATAAAAAGAAATTTTGGAGATTTTTTGCTTATACCTTATTAGGTGTTTTAGCTTTCTTTTTATTTGCCTCATGGGGATTATTCGGTTCAATGCCTTCTTTTGAAGATTTAGAGAACCCGGATTCTAACCTGGCCACAGAAATTATTTCGTCTGATGGAGTAGTAATTGGTAAGTATTTTAAAACCAACAGATCTCAACTTAAATACTCAGATTTACCAAAAAGTTTAGTTGAAGCGTTGGTTGCCACCGAAGATGCCCGTTTTTATGAGCATTCAGGAATTGACGGACGCGGTACTTTAAGAGCCGTTTTTAGTCTAGGAACTAATGGTGGTGCAAGTACATTAACACAGCAATTAGCCAAACAATTATTTCACGGAGAAGGATCTAAGTTTCTTCCGTTTAGGATTGTACAAAAAATAAAGGAATGGATTATCGCCATTCGTCTGGAAAGACAATATACCAAAAACGAAATTTTGGCGATGTATTGCAACGTATATGATTTTGGAAATTATTCTGTAGGAGTTAGTTCTGCTGCACAAACGTATTTCTCTAAAGATCCAAAGGACTTAACAATGGATGAATCTGCTATTTTAGTAGGAATGTTCAAAAACTCAGGATTATACAATCCGGTTCGTAATCCTGAAGGAGTTAAAAACCGTCGTAATGTTGTGCTTTCTCAAATGGAAAAAGCAAAAATGATTACTGACGCTGAAAAATTGAGATTACAAGCTTTACCGATTTCTTTAAAATTCAAGTTAGAAAGTCATCGTGAAGGAACTGCTACTTATTTCAGGGAATACCTTCGTGATTACATGAAAAAATGGGTTGCAGAAAATAAAAAACCGGATGGATCTGATTATGATATCTACAAAGATGGTCTGAAAATTTACACTACTATCGATTCAAGAATGCAATTGCATGCAGAAGAAGCAGTTTCTGAGCATATGAAAAACCTGCAACAGCAATTTTTCATTGAGCAGAAAACCAATAAAAATGCACCTTTTGTAAATATTACTCAGGCAGAAACGGAGCGCCTTATGATGCAGGCGATGAAAAATTCTACACGTTGGGCAATCATGAAAGATCAGGATAAAAGCGAAGATGAAATTATTGCTTCTTTCAAAGTAAAAACAAAAATGCGCATATTTACCTGGAAAGGTGAACGTGATACTACAATGACTCCAATGGATTCTATTCGTTATTTCAAACACTTCCTGCAATCTGGTTTAATGGCCATGGAGCCACAAACCGGAAATATTAAGGCATGGGTTGGAGGAATCAATTATAAATATTTCCAATATGATCACGTTGGACAAGGAGCAAGACAAGTAGGTTCTACGTTTAAACCATTTTTATATGCCACAGCAATTGAACAGTTAAATATGTCTCCTTGTGATTCAATTTTAGATGGACCATTTATGATTCATAAAGGGCGTCACAATGTCACTGCTGATTGGCAACCAAAAAACTCTGATAATAGATACCGAGGCATGGTAACCTTAAAACAAGGTCTTGCGAATTCTATTAATACAGTTTCTGCTAAATTGATTGACAGAACAGGTCCGGAAGCTGTTGTAGAGCTAACGCATAAATTAGGTGTCAAAACTGAAATTCCTGCACAGCCTTCTATTGCATTAGGAGCTGTAGATATTACTGTTGAAGATATGGTTGCTGCGTATAGTACATTTGCCAATCAGGGAGTTTATGTTAAGCCACAGTTTTTAAGCCGTATCGAGAACAAGAGTGGAGAAGTTATTTACGAGCCAATTCCAGAATCTCATGATGTTTTAAATAAAGATATTGCCTTTGCAGTAATTAAATTGTTGGAAGGGGTTACAGAAACTGGTTCTGGGGCACGTTTACGTACGCAAGGTGGTGGAAGTGGAGATAATCGCTGGACAGGATATCCATATATGTTCAAAAATCCTATTGCGGGTAAAACCGGAACAACACAAAATCAGTCTGATGGTTGGTTTATGGGAATGGTTCCTAACTTAGTAACAGGAGTTTGGGTAGGTTGCGAGGATCGTTCAGCTCGTTTTAAAAGTTTAACTTACGGACAAGGAGCTACAGCTGCATTGCCAATTTGGGGTTATTTCATGAAACTTTGTTATGCAGATCCGGGACTTCAGGTTTCTAAATCAGAGTTCGAGCGACCAGCAAATCTTTCTATTAAAGTAGATTGTTATAGCAGACCTGCAGTTGTAAAAGATACAACAGCAACAGAACAAAATACTGACGAATTCGAATTATAATTTAAATTCAATTTTTAATATATAATCCTCTTGTATACTTCTAATTTAAGAAGGAACAAGAGGATTTTTTGTATGGATTTTTATATTATAGCGTAGATTGTTTGCAAAAAAATAGATTAAAATTACAATTTTATTTTTTTTACGAAATCGTTATAATTCAATCTAAAAATCTTATTTTTATCAAAAATATACGGTAATAAAGACTATTTGTTATGATTACAAAAAAAGTAAATAACGTTCAGGAAGCCATAAAAGGCATAGAAGGCGGAATGACTATTATGTTTGGTGGTTTTGGATTGTGCGGAATTCCTGAGAATACTATCGCTGCACTGGTTAACACGCCAATTTCTGATTTAACTTGTATTTCGAATAATGCAGGAGTTGATGATTTTGGTTTAGGATTGCTTTTGCAGAAGAAACAGATCAAAAAAATGATTTCATCTTATGTTGGTGAAAACGCTGAATTCGAACGTCAGATGCTTTCAGGAGAACTGGAAGTTGAATTAACCCCACAAGGAACCTTAGCAGAGCGTTGTAGATCAGCACAAGCCGGAATTCCAGCTTTTTTTACACCCGCAGGTTACGGAACCGAAGTCGCAGAAGGAAAAGAAGTTCGGGAATTCAACGGAAAAATGCATATTATGGAAGAAGCCTTCAAAGCTGATTTTGCAATTGTAAAAGCCTGGAAAGGTGATGAAGCCGGAAATTTGATTTTTAAGGGAACAGCCAGAAATTTTAATGCCTGTATGGCGGGAGCTGCAAAAATAACCATTGCTGAAGTTGAAGAATTAGTTCCTGTTGGAACTTTAGATCCCAATCAAATTCATATTCCAGGAATTATGGTGCAACGCATTTTTCAGGGAGAAAAGTTTGAAAAGAGAATTGAACAACGAACAGTTAGACAAAGGAATTAGATAATTGAGATAATTGGATAATTCTTTACAGGATATTTTAAATTATCTAATTATCAAATTGACTAATTGACACATATAAAAATTAACACATTAGAAAATATGTTAACAAAAGAAGATATTGCAAAAAGAATTGCGAAAGAAGTAAAAGACCGATATTTTGTTAATCTTGGCATTGGCATTCCTACTTTGGTTGCAAATTATGTCAGGGAAGATATTGCTGTTGAATTTCAAAGCGAAAATGGAGTTTTAGGAATGGGGCCTTTTCCTTTTGCAGGAGAAGAAGATGCTGATATTATCAATGCCGGAAAGCAAACTATTACGACACTTCCCGGAGCGAGTTTCTTTGATTCGGCTTTTAGTTTTGGAATGATTAGAAGTCAAAAAGTAGATTTAACTATTTTGGGTGCTATGGAGGTTTCCGAAAACGGAGATATTGCCAATTGGAAGATTCCGGGTAAAATGGTGAAGGGAATGGGAGGAGCTATGGATTTAGTTGCTTCTGCAGAAAATATAATCGTTGCTATGATGCACGTTAATAAAGCCGGTGAATCTAAAATATTAAAGAAATGCACTCTGCCTTTAACCGGCGTAGGATGTGTAAAAAAGATCGTAACTGAACTTGCAGTACTCGAAGTGACTAAAAAGGGTTTTAAGCTCTTAGAACGTGCGCCTGGTGTTTCTGTCGAGCACATCATTGCCTCAACAGACGCTGAGTTGATTATTGAAGGAGATATTCCGGAAATGGATATTTGATAGAAATCTTACTTTTCGTTTAAAAACAAATTTAGGCTGACCTTTAATAGGTCAGCCTTTTTTGTAAGAATAATTTAAGAATTGTTTTTTTTTGTTTTTTCCAGTAAAATTAGGATGTCAGCTGTTTTTATGCCTTTAACTTGCTATAAAACAGTGATATAATTATTTTTAGGCTTGTTTTTTTGTGAATTATTTAGAGTTTGTTAAATAAAAGTGAATTTAACATAAAAAATGTTGTATTTTATCGATTAACGGCAAATTTTATCGATAATCTGACATAAATAAAATACTTTTATCTCAAAATAAAGTATTTACTTACATTAAATATTTTATTTGTAATCCTTTAACCAAACTCAAAAATAATTTATTATGGAAAGAAAATTACCAAAAATTATGACATCAACCGTTATTATTCTTACATTTTCTGTAGCAGGTTTTGCCCAAACTACAGATAAACGGATAAGTCAGAAAAATGTTTCAGAAAACGGACAACCAAGTTTAATCACTTTTAGTGAAAAATCTACCTACAAAGGAACAGATTATAATACTGTCTTTAAAGAGCAATTAGGTTTAAAAGACAATCAGTCTTTTTCGAAAGTAAAAATAGAATCTGATAAAGAAGGTTTTACACACGAAAAATTTCAGTTGTATGAACAAGGTGTTAAGGTTGAATTTGCCAATTATACCCTGCATTCAAAAAACGGAAAATTGACATCGATGAATGGAGAGTTTTATGCTCTTGAAAATGTTAAAACAACTCCTAAACTATCTAGTCAGGCTGCTTTTGCTAAAGCAATTGTTTACACCGGAGCAAAAGAATATTTATGGGAAAAACCGGAAGATGCCGCTGCAATGAATTATGAGAAACCAAAAGGAGAACTGGTTTTACTTCCGGCGATGGAAGAACAAGGAGAAGCGAGAAAAAGCGATAAAGTGCGATTGGCCTATAAATTTGATATTTATGCTACAAATCCGTTAAGTCGTGGTGATCTTTATATTGATGCTCAGACCGGAGCAGCTTTGTATTACAATGCTACTATAAAACATCTTGGAGAAAATAGCCATGGCAGATTAATTTCGGCTGCAGCCAAAGAACAAAACAAGACTACAAACCCAAACATTGCATTTGTTGCTGCAAATGCTGCGACACGTTATAGCGGAACGCAAACCATTCAGACAAGTTTAAGCGGTTCATCATATATTTTATCTGATGTAACTCGTGGTAACGGAGTTCAGACTTATAACTCTGCGAGAACGGCAACTTATCCAACAACAAATTTTACAGATGCTGATAATAACTGGACAGCAGCCGAATATAATAACACAAACAAAGACAATGGAGCATTAGATGCACATTGGGGTGCTGAAATGACTTATGATTACTGGTCTGCCGTGCATGGGAGAAATAGTTTTGACAATGCAGGAGCAAAAATTAAAAGCTATGTTCATTATAATCTGGTAGCCGCCGGATATCCAAATAATAATAATGCATTCTGGAATGGTAGTGTTATGACATACGGTGACGGTACCGGAACTGGTGGGTTTGACATCTTAACAGCAATGGACGTGGCGGGACACGAAATTGGTCATGCTGTTTGTACTTATACCGCTAATTTAGCGTATCAAAAAGAATCAGGAGCGATGAATGAAGCTTTCTCTGATATATGGGGAGCTTGTATTGAATATCGTGCTGCACCAACAAAATCGACCTGGTTAGTTGGTGAAGATATTGAAAGAAGAAGCGGCCATCTTGCTTTGCGTTCTATGAGTGATCCAAATTCTGAAGGACAACCGGATACGTACGGCGGAACTTACTGGGTAAATGTAAATTGTACACCAACAAGCAGTAACGATCAATGTGGAGTTCATACTAATTCAGGAGTTCTAAATCATTGGTTTTATATTTTATCTGTTGGTAAATCAGGAACTAATGATATTGGAAGCGTTTATAACGTAACAGGTATTACGATCGACAAAGCAGCAAAAATTGCTTACCGCTTAGAAAGTGTTTATTTAACTGCAAATTCAACATATGCAAATGCAAGAACTTCCGGTATACAATCTGCAATAGATTTATATGGTTCAGGATCTGCAGAAGTTATAGCAACTACTAATGCATTTTATGCCGTAGGTGTTGGTGCTGCATACGTAGGATCTACTGATACAGTTGCCCCAACAACTCCAGCTTCACTTGCTGCTTCAGGAACAACCGGATCAACAACAAATTTAACCTGGACACCTTCTACAGATAATGTGGCAGTTACGGGATATAACATCTATCAGGGAACAACTTTAAAAGGTTCGTCTACAACAACAAGTTATACCGTAACCGGATTAACTGCTTTAACAGCCTATACTTTTAGTGTAAAAGCAAAAGATGCTGCAGGAAATCTTTCTGCCTCAAGCAATACCGTAAATGTAACTACGACTGCAGCAAGTTTAGCATATTGTACTTCTCAGGGTAATAGTACTGCAGATGAAAGAATTGGTAAAGTTGTATTTGGAACAATAAATAATACATCAACCGGAACAACAGGTTATGAAAATTATACTTCTATTTCTACCAATGCAACCACAGGAACAGCTTATACAATTACAATTACACCAAGCTGGACATCTACTGTTTATAGTGAAGGATATGCTGTTTTTATAGATTATAATCAAGATGGGGATTTCACAGATTCTGGAGAAACAGTCTGGACAAAAGCTGCATCAACAACAAGTCCGGTAACAGGGACTATAACAATTCCTGCTACAGCAACTCTTGGCACAACAAGACTTAGAGTTTCTATGAAATACAATGCAATTCCAACATCTTGCGAGGCTTTTTCTTATGGACAAGTTGAAGATTACTCTATAAACATAACTTCTTCAGGAGCAATTGTAACTGAGGAAATTGTAACAGGATTAGTTGAGACTACAGAAACTTCAAGTTTTGCATTATATCCAAATCCGGTTGCAGATGAGCTAAATGTTTCATTTTTGAATAATACAGGATATACTTTTAGAATTGTAAATACTTTAGGACAACAAATTAGTACTGGAGAACTTTCCGAAAATCCTATTGATGTGAGTAAATTAAATACTGGAGTTTATATTATCGAATTAAATAACGGCAGTAAAAGAATCGTTAAGAAATTTGCTAAGAAATAAATTCAATTTGAATTAGTAAAAATGAAAAGCCTCGCAATTTTAATTGCGAGGCTTTTTTATGATTAATCATAAGTGCTTACAAATTAAATGAAGCTCCTAAACTAAAAGTGGCCTGATTGTTTAAATGATCGAATACACCATCATTATTACCATATTTTGCGATTGGAAAACCAATTTCTGTGAAAACACCAAATCCGTCAGTAAAGAAATAACGACCACCTACATGACCACCAAAATTATGCAGTCCTAAACTTAAACCCGGGTAAACATCTAATTGCTCTACACCAATAACACTGCTTAAATTAGCATTAATTCTGGCTTTAGCATCAAAACGATCCTGAAATTCTGGTTTGTAATCATTGTAAGGAGTTGGATTATTGTGATAGAAACCATTAAAATTATCTACACCTAATAAATAATTAGCAACAAAACCAAAAGAGAAATTTTCTCCTAAACCAAAATCAACAGAACCCTGAATTCCTGAACCACCATCTTGAAGATTAGCACCAACGTTAACCTTAACATCTCCTTTGCCTTTAAAAGCTTGTTGTGCTTGTGTAAATCCAAATGATACTAAAAACAAAAGTGTAATTACCTTTTTCATAAACTTAAATATTAATTATTTTAAAATGCAAAAATAGTTTTTTATAGATTAATTCCTACCTTTTTCGTTGAAATACAGTTCATTTAACGGATCACTTTGCCAGAATTCCTTGGTATCGACGTTCATGATTGTTAGAGGACCTCTAAAGGCAGCACCAGTATCTACATTCCAGACGCAGGCTTTTTGAACCGGAACAGTTTTTCCAATTCGGGTAACCGGAGTGTGGCCAATGTAAATTTCTTTATAAATCGTAAAACGTTTAGGATAATATAAATCATCAGGTTTTAAATTAGGATCTAATGAAAGTGCCGTTTCCCAAAGTGTTCTGTCCCAATAAAATAGTTTTGGAAAATATTCCCACATTACGCCGCTTAAGTTTGTAAAACCTGCATGAACAAAAAGTCGGTTTTCGTCATCCAGATAATAATCTTTCAGCGATTCAAAAAACGCAATATGTTCCTTTTTTCTTTCAGGTGAGATTTTAGCATATCCTTCAACAGTAGCTTTTCCGCCATGTTTGTACCACATTTCCTCATCAAGATCTTCATGTCTGTTTTCCAGCCAGTCTAAAGCAAGCTGATCATGATTTCCCCTGATGCAAATGCAGTTTTGCTTGCTTTTTAAATCAATTAAATAATCGATTACTTCTGCAGATTGGCTCCATCCGTCAACATAATCGCCTAAAAATATAAGAGTGTCTTTTGTCGTTACATCGGCTTTTTTCAACACTTGTTCAAGTGCGAGTAATCCCCCGTGTATGTCGCCTATAACAAATGTTCGCATTTTAATTTATTTCGTGTAGCTTACAAAAATAAAGAAAATGATTTGTTTGAGATCATTAAGTTGTTAATCTTTAAAAATTGATACTATTTATAACTATAACAACGCTCTTTTTATTGCTTTACTGTTTAAATTTGCATAATGTCAGACGCACCTAAATATCGAAAAATAATCCATATTGATATGGATGCTTTTTACGCTTCGGTAGAGCAAATGGATAATCCTGCTTTACGAGGAAAACCTGTTGCTGTAGGCGGTTCAGAGAATAGAGGAGTAGTTTCAGCAGCAAGTTATGAAGCCCGCAAATTTGGTGTGCGAAGTGCTATAAGTGGAGTTTTGGCTAAAAAATATTGTCCGGATATTATTTTTGTGCGTCCGCGCTTCGATCGGTATAAAGAGATTTCAAGTAAAATTCATACGATCTTTCATGAATATACAGATCTGGTAGAGCCACTTTCGCTTGACGAAGCTTATCTGGATGTTACACAGAATAAAAAAGGAAATCCAAGTGCGAGTTTGCTTGCCCAGGAAATTAGACTGAGAATTTTGAATGAGGTCGGAATTTCTGCCTCGGCGGGAATTTCAGTCAATAAATTCGTTGCCAAGATTGCCAGCGATGTTAATAAACCAAATGGACAAAAAACCGTAAACCCGGATGAAATTGAAGCATTTTTAGAAGATTTACCAATCAGAAAGTTTTATGGAGTAGGGAAAGTGACAACAGAAAAAATGTATCAATTAGGCATTTTTACCGGTCTTGATCTTAAAAGCAAATCAGTTGAATTTCTGGAAAAACATTTCGGAAAATCGGGTGCTTTCTATTTTAATGTAGTTCGCGGAATTCATAACAGTGAAGTAAAGCCACATCGTATAACCAAATCAGTTGCGGCAGAAAACACTTTTGATGTCAATCTAACATCCGAAATTTTTATGTTAGAACAGCTTGATAAAATTGCAACATCTCTTGAAAGACGATTGCAAAAGCATAAAATTTCAGGAAAAACGGTTACACTTAAAATTAAATACAGTGATTTTTCACAGCAAACCCGAAGTAAAACCCTGCCTTATTTTATATCTGATAAAAGTCTGATTCTCGAAACAGTAGAAGAATTATTATATCAGGAGCGTATGAAAGATTCTGTTCGATTACTTGGGATTTCTCTTAACAATCTAAATACAGAAGAAAAAAAAGCAGTAGTTGTACAATTAAAATTTTCTTTCTAATTGCTATTAAACAATCGTTAAATAGGTAAAAAATTGATTTTGTGATGAATTTTCGTTCTACCTTTGAGTGAAACATTCTATTACCCTTAAAATTATTTCAAATGAAAAAAGCTAATTCTGATGATGTTTTGCATCGCAATTCAGTTCCTATCCTTGCATGGGATTTTCATTATGAATATTTAAATGAACTGAAAGCCATTTTTGCCGATTTAAAGCGAGTAAATAAGATTTCGAATCAATATACCTGGAATGAAAAAAATCTTGAAATAGAAGAGCGTATTAAAGACGAAGTTGTTTTGGTTACCGATCTTGAACTAAAAATTGTTTTCGCTTCAAACGGAATAAAAAGAATGACAGGTTATTCGGAATGTGAAGTATTAGGTAAAACGCCAAAAATGTTTCAGGGGCCTAAAACTTCAAAAAATGTTTTAAAAGAGATTCGAGAAGCAATCAAACTGCAAGTCCCTTTTGAAAAAACAATCCAAAATTATAGAAAAGACGGTCGAACTTATAAATGCAAAATTAATGGTTCTCCAGTTTTCAACATAAAGGGGCAATTAACACATTTTATTGCCTTTGAAAAAGAAGTCGCTTAAAGTTAAACACAAATTTAGCTAAGATTCACAGCAAGTTCAACAATAATATAAATGACAAAACCGCCCAAAACAGGCGGTTTTCCTATGAAAAAAACTTAGTAACTCAGCAACTTAGTGTCTCAGCGACTAAAAAATTATAAATTTTCGAAAAAATCATTTCCTTTATCATCAGTAATGATAAAAGCGGGGAAATCTTTAACGGTGATTTTACGTACGGCTTCCATTCCTAATTCTTCAAAATCAACAACTTCAACTTTTAGGATATTGTCCTGGGCTAAAATTGCTGCCGGACCTCCAATAGAACCTAAATAGAATCCGCCATATTTATTACAAGCATCCGTTACTTGTTTAGTACGGTTTCCTTTTGCGAGCATAATCATGCTTCCGCCATGTTTCTGGAATTCATCTACATAAACATCCATACGTCCTGCAGTTGTAGGTCCAAAACTTCCTGAAGCCATTCCCTCCGGAGTTTTTGCAGGTCCCGCATAATAAACCGGGTGGTTTTTAAAATATTCCGGCATTGGTTTACCAGCTTCCAGTAATTCCATGATTTTGGCGTGAGCTATATCTCGTGCTACAATCACAGTTCCGTTTAATTTTAAACGGGTTTTTATTGGATATTGAGTCAATTTAGCCAAAATATTAGCCATTGGCATATCAAGATCAATTTCTACAGGAGCTTCTAAATGAGGAGCTGTTTCAGGCAAAAATTGTTTTGGATTTACTTCTAATTGCTCGACGAAAATCCCGTCTTTATTAATTTTT
This sequence comes from [Flexibacter] sp. ATCC 35103, assembly GCF_001975985.1. Lineage (GTDB taxonomy): Bacteria > Bacteroidota > Bacteroidia > Flavobacteriales > Flavobacteriaceae > Flavobacterium. Next base: position 427,206 of record NZ_MTQF01000003.1, read on the forward strand.
CCTTTTATATTTCTATCAGCAGAACAAGAAACTCCCAATCCAACCGGACAAGAAGCCGCGTGACGAGGCAAACGAATTACACGAACATCATGTGTAAAGTATTTTCCGCCAAATTGTGCACCAATAGCACTTTCCTGGCAAATTTGCTGCACTTTAGCTTCCCATTCTATATCACGAAAAGCCTGACCAGACATATTACCAGAAGTAGGCAAATGATCATAATATCCTGCAGATGCTTTTTTTACAGCGCTTAAATTTGCTTCCGCAGAAGTTCCTCCAATTACTAAAGCCAAGTGATAAGGAGGACAAGCCGAAGTTCCTAGATCTTTTATTTTTGTTCGAATGAAAGCATCCATGGATTTTTCATTCAATAATGATTTTGTTTGTTGGTATAAGTATGTTTTATTTGCAGATCCTCCGCCTTTTGCCATAAATAAAAACTCGTATGAAGTTCCTTTTTTAGCATAAATGTCAATTTGAGCCGGAAGATTCGATCCTGAATTTTTTTCTTCAAACATCGAAATCGGTACAATTTGCGAATAACGTAAATTACGTTTTTGGTAGGTATTAAAGATTCCTCTGCTTAACCATTCTGCATCATCAACACCGGTAAAAATACTCTCACCTTTTTTTGCCATTACAATTGCCGTTCCAGTATCCTGGCAGCTTGGCAATTGACCTTCGGCAGCAACAGAAGCATTTTGCAGTAAATTATAAGCCACAAAACGATCGTTATCTGTAGCTTCAGGATCATCAAGAATTTTACGAAGTTTTTGTAAATGTGTTGTTCTTAGCATGAACGAAACATCTGTTAAAGCTTCTTCGGCCAATAATTCTAAACCTTTTGGGTCAACAGTTAAAACTTCACGTTCTCCAAATTTTTCAACTTTCACAAAATCAGAAGTAATTTTGCGGTACTGCGTATCATCCTTTAAAATAGGATAAGGGTCTTGGTATATAAAATCAATCATTGTTTTGTTTTTGACAAAGTTAGAAATTATTTACCTAAGAAAGAATTTGAATAAGGCTGTTTATGGTGTTTTATTCTTGTTTATGAAAGTCATCAAAACTCATTTTTTTCTCAAAGTAAGTCTTGTCTCTTGCAGAAAGTAATTGACTTTTCCAGCGATTTCCGCTTAAGCGAAAGACCATCGAGTCAGAGTGTTTTACCGTACCCATATTTTCATCATTATCATCAGGTTCAAAAGAAACTGTTTTGCAATAGAAAGATTCAGGATTTGCTTTTGCTGGTTTTTCAAATTCAACCCAATTTCCCCAGCCACTGTCAGACATTGTATACCATTCGTACACCAACTGTACATCGCTATTTTTAAAATAATACAAATAGTGATTTTGATTGTATCCGCAAGCCGGATATCCAAAACTAACCTGAATAAACGGAGAATTTTTATCACTTTCTGTTCCTAATCCGTATATAGCTCCCCATTCTGATCCTTTTTCGATTCCGTCAATTGTTATTTTTGAGGAATTGGTTTTAATTTTATTCTGATAAAAATCAAGTCGGTATTTTCCTGTGACAATGCTGTCTTTATCTGCTTTTTGATCTAAAAGATGTGCCAGAATATAATTATCTTTTGATGTTTCACCATAATCAGAAATAGAAATAGTATCTGTTTTTAAGAAACTCTCTTTAGCTGCGATTACTTCAGATTTAGTTTCCGGAAGTTTAGCAACTACTTGATTTACCGGTTTTGGTTTTTGGCAACCAATTAAAAGGCATAGAATAAAAAGGTATTGTGGTTTCATTAATGTGTGGTATTATTGTTTTTGTGTTCAACTGGACTGAAGTCCAGCCTTACAATATAAATCATTCCTTCGGAACTTTAAATAAAGAGCCATCGGCTAGAGTCATATTGTATGGCCGGATTTTAATCCGGTTTAAATATAATTATATTAAATTTTCAAAAATATATTTTTCATCAAATTTGACATTAAATTTATTTAAGAATGATAAATATTCATCTCTAAAATTTTGTTTTTTGTGATGTTCCTCCTGATTGGCAATGTATTTATATACAGCATCTATATGGGATCTACTATAAGAAAAAACACCATAACCTTCCTGCCACTCGAATTTATGTCTTGTCAATTCATGATCATTTATAAATTTTGACGATTTCCCTTTTACAATTTTCATTAATTCCGAAATTGAAATAGTTGGTTTAAGACCTAACAGGCAGTGAACATGATCTTCTGTTCCATTGACAATTATGGTCTTGCATCCTGTTTCATTTATTAAATTTCCAATTACACTTAATATTTTTGACTTGCATTCTTTAGTGATAAGTGCTTCTCTATATTTTACTGCAAAAACGGCCTGAATATATACTTGATGATAGGTATTTGACATTTTGTATTCATAAAGATTTAAATTACCTTACAATAATACAAAATTATTCTTACAAATATTTTATAAGATCGTTTTTGATAATTTAAACCGGATTAAAATCCAGCTCTACAATATGAATCGTTCTTTCTGAACTTTGAAAAAAAGCTATGCACTCAATTGCTATTTTAAACCGGATTAAAATCCGTCCCTACAATATAAAACGTTCCTCCGGAACTTTGAAAAAAAGCTATGCATTCAATTGCTATTTTAAACCGGATTAAAATCCGGCCCTACAATATAAAACGTTCCTCCGGAACTTTAAAAAGAGCCAGCGGCTCAATCCATATTGTAGAGCTGGACTTTAGTCCAGTTAAATTTAGTAATGATTTAAAAAAACCAAGTAGCTACAAAAATCGCCGTAATCACACAAATTAGATCCACCAGAAGCATTGTCCCCAATGCGTAACGGGTGTTTTTAATATTAACAGAACCAAAATAAACCGCAATAACATAGAATGTGCTTTCGGCACTACACTGAAAAATACTGCTTAATCTTGCCGTTAAAGAATCTGCACCAAAGGTATTCATCGAATCAATTAAAAATCCGCGGGATCCTGCAGAGCTAAAAGGACGTAACATCGCTACAGGCAATGCATTTGTTATTTCTTTGCTTACTCCCATATTCGAGAAAACAAAAGCAATTCCGTTACTGATAATTTCAAATAAACCACTATTTCTAAATAAAGAAATTGCTACTAACATTCCCAATACATAAGGAAAAATAGTAACCCCAGTTTTAAGTCCATTATTGGCTCCAACTACAAACGTGTCAAAAGGCGTAGTATTGGCATCTATAAATTTCTTTTCATTTTTAAAGGCAAAAATCAAAGTAAAGGCAATGATTCCAATTAATATTAATCCGGAAAGGTTAGAGGTAAAGTAATTTTTACCAATTAGATCCAGATGATTTACGTACATCAATAAACCAACAATTGCAGCAATTAATCCCATTAAGACAATGAGAAGAGAGGCACTTTTGAAATTGATTTTTTGTTTGATTCCCACAATTAAAAAAGCTGCAATAGTACCTATGAAAGAGGTAATAATACATGGCAGCATCACATCAGCAGGATTACTGGCATTTGCCGCAGCGCGATATCCAATAATCGAAGTCGCAATTAAAGTCAAACCTGAAGCGTGAAGACACATAAACATGATTTGAGCATCACTCGCTTTGTCTTTGTCCGGGTTTATTTCCTGTAAACTTTCCATGGCTTTAAGCCCAAATGGAGTTGCAGCCGAATCTAACCCAAGGAAATTAGCAGCAAAGTTTAATGTCATATAGGATATCGATGGATGATTTTCAGGAATACTAGGAAATACTTTTACAAATACCGGACTCAATACCTTAGCTAATTTTCCTGATGCGCCGGAAATGATTAGTAGTTCCATTAATCCGCAGAAAAAAGCTAAATAAGCAATAAGCGGTAAGATCAAGTCGACCAAAGTACTTTTACAAGTTGGTAATAAACCATCAGATTTTTGAAGACCACTAAAAATTTTTACAGTTTTATTTTTATAAACATAAGTAGTATCCGCATTAAGAGTGTCACGATTGATAATCATGCTTTGATCCGGTGCTTTTTTGATACTGTCTTTGATAAAAGCAGGAAGTTCGTCGATGTATTTTTCAGAGACTAAAATGGGATCATCTTTCTTTCCATTTATAACTGAATCAATGGTATAAGTGTTGGCTGTAAATAAACTTACAACAATAAAAAGAATCGAAGAAATAAAAATCGTTAACCAAAATCTACTTAATACCATAATGCTAATTTTTTTGTAAATGTAATTATTTAGCGATAATATGTACAAAGATTTTACAGTCGAAACTCGAAGTATTTATTATAAAGCACAATGATTTAGTGAAAAATCAATTTATTCGATAATGATTTTGGTTTCCAGATAATTTTCAAAAGCTTTAATTCCGTCAAAGAGAATTTCTTTTTTAGAGGTTTCTGTCTCGCTAAAAAAATGCGTTTCTATTTTTGCATGATCCTTTTTAATCGTCCTTTTCCAGGTTCCTATAACTTTTGAATTTTCGAGAATAATCGGTTTAAAGATCCCATTATTAGTAAAAGCTTTCGGTTGATGTTCTAAAACAATAGAAGCTTCACGGGTTTTATAAGAGATTAAAATTTCATCAAAAGCAGGAAGAAAGTGTATGCTTTCGTGAATCAAATTGCTGTTAGTTGGTTGATTTACAAACCAGTATGTTTGTTTGTTTATTTCGATTGAAGTCATTTGCAACTCAATTGCATTAATGGCAGATTTACAGATTGTTGGCGAAAAACCGGACCACCAAGAAAAATCAAGTAATGTTGCCGGACCATGACTTTCAAAATAACGCAAGGCTAATTTTGCCAGAGCTTCTTCTTTTGTTAGTTTCGATTTTGGTTTAGAAACCCTTTCTTCCAATAAAGCATATGTGATTTGTTTTCCTTTCATTTTACCATTACAAACCAAGCCGTCAAGTTCTGCATTCATCATAATTGCAGCACTCAAAAAATCTTCGCTTGAAGTTTTCTTGATATTAAGTTCCTGCATAATTTCATCACGGGTAAAATGATTATTTCCGCTTAATACTTTTTCTATTACAGAATTCGCCTGATCTAATTTCTTAGCATCAAATCCGTATTTACGAGCCGCCGAAGTGGTGAATCTTTTAACTTGAGGTGCAGAGAGTTCCAACATCCAATAAATATCTTCAGCAGCTACAAAATGCCAGGTTGGCCTAAGAATATGAGTTCTGATAATTTGTGCTGAATTTATAGCCTCTTCAATGGCTGCCTCAGTCGCATTACACCTGGATCCAATCGCCCATTTTGCCATCGCATAATCCTGTGCTTGCATGGCGCCCAGATGATGAACAATTTCAACGGGAGAATTTGAACTAGTTTTAAGAAGCTTTTGAGCGGCAAGTCTATGATGTGAAATTTCCTGATGTGTCATTTAGTAAAACATTATAAGCTTGTTAGTAAACTTTAAGTCTTTGTAAATCAGTGCCTTTTTGCTTCTATCTAAATATGAATAATCTCCTCATCGATCAATAAATCCTCTCGTCGCAACCGCAGGAAAATCTGAGCTACAGCAATTGTATCTTTTTCACAATATGTTACAATTCTATCAATATCTTTTTCTACGTAATACACATGGCCAACCTGACTTCCGTCGATATCGCCTTTTGGAGAAGGGATTCCAAGAATTTTGGTTAATAGTTTTAAAGAGGTAAAATGTTTATAATCACCAAACTTCCATAACTCCAAAGTGTCTAAATGAGCAATTTCCCAAGGCTTTTTACCAAACAAATTCAGTTTGTCAGGAATTGCAATTTGGTTGATAATCATTCTTCTGGCAATAAACGGAATATCAAATTCTTTCGCATTATGTCCGCATAAAAGATGTTGTGGCTGATTGTAATGATTATTTAGTAAATTATTGAAGTCTTTTAAAATCTTTTTTTCATCTCCAAAGAACGAAGTGACACGAAAATTCCGAATATCACCTTTGATCGTAAAATATCCAACCGATATACAAACAATCTTTCCGAACTCTGCCCAAATTCCGGCACGATCGTAAAATTCTTCGGGCGTAAAATCATCTTTTCGTTGATACTGGGTTTTATGATCCCAAAGAGATTGCATTTCTATATCAAGCGAATTAAAATTTTCTTCTTCAGGAACCGTTTCTATATCAAGAAAAAGAATGTTATTAAGATTTATTTTTTCAATCATATTTTTTCAAGTGGTTTTGCCACGAATTTCACAAA
>NZ_MTQF01000003.1:433425-892444 GCF_001975985.1 [Flexibacter] sp. ATCC 35103
TGTGAAATTCGTGGCAAAAAAGGTTAGAATAAACTTTGCTGAGTTGTTGGGTTTTCGTGATCTATTAACCATTTCTTACGGGATAATCCTCCTGCATAACCAGTTAAAGAACCATTTGTGCCAATAACCCGATGACATGGAACTACAATCCATAACGGATTTTTGCCATTGGCAGATGCAACAGCACGAATCGCTTTTATGTCGCCTAGTTTTTTGGTTTGATCCATGTAGGTTATTGTTTTTCCATATGGAATTTCCAACAACGATTTCCAGACTTTCTGCTGAAATTCGGTACCTTTTGGATTTAGTTTAAAATCAAAATCAATTCTTTTTTTGTCAAAGTATTCCTGAAGTTGCAAAACAGCAGTTTTTAAAACTTCCGGAATTTCAGAAGAAATTTCATTTGTACCAACATCAGAAACGGATATTACAGCAATACCATCTTCATCCCCAACAATTTTGGTGATTCCTAAAGGCGAATTGATGTAAACTGTTTCCATGTTTTTTTAATATAAAGTTCGTAAAGTTTTTTAAACCATATAATTTATAGAAGTAAATTTAAGTTTTGATATCGCAAAGTTTAGTAACCCTTTCATTTAAATGAACTTATGTAACTTATATGGTTTAAGCATTTTAATAATTTTCTAAACTAAATTGATAACCTAAAATGCTTTCAACTTTTTCACTTGAAATAACCTTTTTAATATTCGATTTTTCAGGGCTGAATTTTGGTAAAGTTAAGTTTTGTACTTTTGCTTTTTGCGTATAATATTCCTCTCTTGTAGGATGAAAAGGAGCAACACCATTAAAAACTTCCTTCCATTTTGAATGCCTGATAATTTCTTCGATAATGGCAATACAATCTTTTTGATGAATTAAGTTCACCGGAGCATCAGGGTTTTCGAGATTTTCTTTCCCGGCCAGAAATTTTACCGGATGACGGTCTTCGCCAATTAATCCTCCAAAACGTAAAATTGTGGTTTCGAAATTTTGATTTTTTTGAAGAATTGCTTCTGCCAAAAGCAATTGTTTGCCACTTTCAGTTTCCGGATTGGCAATTGTTTCTTCGGTTATAACTCCGTTTTCATCTCCATAAATAGAAGTTGAACTAACAAAAAGAACATTTTTTACAGTTGATTTTTCTATAAATGGAATTAGGTTTTCTATTTTTTCTACAAATATTTTTCTGGAAGGATTGGAAATATCTGTATTACTTCCTCGCAATTTGGGCGGAATATCTATAATTAAGATTTCACTTTTAGATAAAAAATCGTTGATACTTTCTGAAACGCTTTCGCTTTCAAGTGCTACCAAAAACGGATTTATTCCAGCTTCTTCCAAAACAGAAAGTTTATTTTCAGAAGTCGTAGATCCGTTTACTGAATATCCTTTGTGAATTAATTTTTTTGCTAATGGCAATCCAAGCCATCCGCAGCCTAATATGCTTATTTGTGTCATTTTTTTTGAGGTTCAGAGGAGCAAAGTTACAAAGGTTTTTGTCATCCTGAGCGAAGTCGAAGGACACGAAAGAAGCTCCGCTTAGTAAGTTGTCAATCTTTATAGAGTTACTTGTATGTCCTTCGACTTCGCTCAGGATGACAAGTTTAAAAGAAAAACTTTGCGCGACTTTTCCAGATTATTTTTTTAAATCCAAAGTAAATCGAACTTTATCTTTTCCTTTTCCGCCAATTCGGTTATAGAATTTAATCGCTCTTTCGTTAAATTCCGGTGTTTGCCATTGTATATCGATGCAATTTTTCTCGATTGCGATTTGTTTTAGTTTGTCGATTAAGATCTCACCAATGCCAAAACTTCTGGCTTCCGGTTCTAAAAACAAACAATCCATATACATAAAAGTTGCAGCATCCCAAGTGGAATAATCAAAAGTGTATGAAACATAACCAACAATAGTTTCTTTTGCTGCTACAACTAAACAGAATAATTTTGGATTTTCATGAAACAATGCTTCTTTTAATTTTTGTTCTTTTCCTTTCGGAGAAAAATCAGCTTTCTCAAATTCAGCATGTTTTTGACATAAAACAACCAGTTTTGGTACATCTGATAATTCGCAATTCCTTATTGAATATTCCATTGCAGATTGATTTCGTTTTGTAAAAAGGTAATAAAATGATGAAAGTAGTCCGGATATTGCTGATTTTCACGAATTGCTATAAAATGTTTTCTTCTTAAACCGTTTTTACCAATTTTAATGGCTTTAATTGGATTGTTTTTTAAATGTGGCAACAATGCCCATTTTGCCATAGACATTACGCCCATATCAGCTTTAACCATTTCCAGTGAAGCTTCTGTCAAAGGAAGTGGCGTGATTTTTTTTGGTGTTACTTTAGCCGGAGCCAAAACAAATTGGTGAATCGTTACCGTTTCCATTGGAAGTGAATGAATTAGTAAATGTTCGTTTATAAAATCCTCTGCAACGACATATTTTTTATTTGCCCAGGCGTGATTTTCAGAAACCGCCATAACAACTTCATCCTGAAAAAGCTCAATATATTTAATGTTATTGTCTTTAATCTGATCGCTGATAATGGCGATATCAATTGTGTTTTCAAGTAACTTTTGTAACGGAATATGAGTCGCTTCGGTTATAATTTTCAATTCTACATTTGGATATAAATTGTGAAATTGTTTTAAAACCGGAGGAAGCCAGTGATAACTGGAATAACATTCTGTGCTAATTCTGATTTCGCCGTGTTCACCATAAACCATTTGTTTGATTTGAGATTCGGTTTGAGAGAGTTTTTCCAGAATTTCATTGGCGAGTTCATAGATTTTTTCTCCCGCTTTGGTTAAAACTAACTTTTTGTTTGTTCTCAAAAAAATGGCAGTTCCCAATTGATATTCAGCTTCTTTGAGTTGGTGGCTCAAGGCTGATTGTGTCAAATGCAATTTGTCTATCGCTTTGGTAATGCTTCCTTCTTCGACAATTGCTTTTATTAATCGTAAATGACGTATTTCCATCTTTTAAGAGTTAGTATACAAAGGAACAAAATTTTAGAATGGTTTTTCTATGAAATAAAGTAATCAACTTGATGAATTCTTTTCGTTTTTATGGAAAGTAAGCTTCAATTACTTTTGAAAAAACAAATCATAAAAACGCTAAAGATGGAAAATCAAATTAAACACTATGAAAACAAACTAGCATTCGAAATGGATCCTTCAGATTTATTTGATGCTTTAAACAACGGAGAAAAGGTAATTGTTATTGATGCCAGAAAAGCTTTTGGTTATGAAGCAGAGCATATTCCTACTGCAATTAATATCCCGCATCGCGAAATGACGGTTGAAAGCACAAATAACTTGGATAAAGATGTTTTGTATGTGACGTATTGCGACGGAATTGGCTGCAATGCTTCAACAAAAGGAGCTTTGAATATGGCAAAACTAGGCTTCAAAGTAAAAGAGCTAATAGGAGGAATAGAGTGGTGGAAGTTTGACGGTTATGCCACCGAAGGTACAAACGGTGTAAAAGCAGGTTTAAAAATCGAATGTGCTTGTTGATTTTCTAGGGGCAAAGGTTCAAAGTTGCAAAGGTTCAAAGGTTTTTAAGGTATTCTAAAAAACAAAAAGCACTATTTTCATAGTGCTTTTTTTAAACCTTTGTGCTTATGCTTTGTGCCTTTGTACCTTTGAGCCTCTGTACCTTATTTTAAGATTCTATTAAAGCTTTCAGACCTTGAAGAATTGGATTTTCTTCTCCTTGCGGTTCTTCCTGAACGGCGCCGGGACGATTGTCTTCCTGAATGATTTCAAGTTTTATTTTCTGATTTTCTTCAGATAGAATATAGCTCATTATAAAGTAATTCTCCGGTTTGTCTTCTAATTCCGGCCTTGGGAAAAACAGAGAGTATTTGATTTTCTTATTTGGAACAACATCTAAAACAGTTCCCCATTGCTCAAAAACCTGACCTTCCCATTCGTTTTTAAATCTGATTTCGTTACCAATTTTCCAATCTGTAATTAAATCACTTCCGTATTGCCATTGTTTGACCAATTCTGGCTTTGTCAATGTGTTCCAAACTTTTTCTATTGGAGCATCAAGATAGATTGTTGAAATATTTGTTGCCATAACAAGTATCTTATTGTGGTTTTACAATAGATTTTAAGCTGTCTTTTGAAACAACAGTACTATCTTTTACTACTGTTGCGGCTGGTATAGTGGCTACTGGTGCTGTATATTTTTTTATTTTCTGCTGAATTAATACGGCATCATTCAAAACAAACGGTGTTGGCATCATCCAGTCGTTTCTTGGTTTTATCTGGAACAACGGATTTGTCATTAAATCAAAAGAACTTTCAATTAGATCCATGTCAAAAATAGACGATTTATTAATATAAAAATCCATTACAAGAGGTTCGTTACCAACTACATAATAACAGATAATTTTACTGCCGTCGCGTTCTAAGCGATTTCCTTTTTGGTCTGAAGTTGCAACTCCATTGGCTTTAAAATTATATAAAGTCATTTTTGGATTGGCATAAATATCATAACGGTTTACTTTTCTATTAGGCGTGATTTTGATTTTTAGATATCTGTTATTGCCCACAACGCTGTCTTTTAAGAAAGCAATTGTTGGTTTTGGAACATCTACTACAGGTGCAATGGCACTATATGTGAAACCAGAATTATATTTACTTGCCAGCGGAAGAGCGTTTAAACCTACCGCTTTTTGATTTTTTTCTCCTAAATAAGTTTTGGTCCATTCGTCTAAATTCACGTCGTAAGTTGCCCAAACAGCAGAGTTTGTGTTCGCATTATAAATATATAATAAGCTGTTTGATTTTGCTTTTCCATGCTCGTAACCGGAATGATAACCTGCATAAATAAAGAATCCTATAGATACAGCAAAGAAAAGCATGGTCCAGACTCCTTTTTTAAAGAAAGCTCCAAAAATTGGCAGTAATAATCCAAAAAGAAGAACGGTGAGAATAGCACTACCATAAAGAATTTTGAGACCCAAACCTACCGGGAACATTACGATAAAAGGCGCTACAATGGCCAGTGCAGGTATGCTAAATAATAAATTGAGACCTAAACTATAATGTTGGGTAAGAACAAAAATTCCGAATAACAGAACTCCAAAATAAACCGGAATAATCAGGAAACCTGCGCCAGTTAAGCTATTTGCTAAAAATGCATTTATAATAATCCAGAGTAACAAAGGTGCTACAAAGTGATTCATTGTGATTTTTGCTTCTGAAAAATGGTGATAAAAAGCAAAAGAAATGGCAATACTCAGCGTTACAAAAGCGCCAATATAAGCGTGTCCGTTATAGGTAAACCCATTAAGAAGATCGGAATATTGGGGATATATTTCTAATATAATTTTCCAGCCTAAAAAAGTAACTAATCCGGAAATTGCAATTGATCCCAAAAGCGGAACAAATCCTCTGAAAATTTCCCTGAAAGTAATAACACGTTTTGCTTTGCCTATAAAAATAAAAAGAATCAATAGACCTAAAGCTATAATAGTCATTGGAAAAACCCAGCTAAACGGGTAACTTATAAAGGAGAATGGAGCACTAAAATAAACATCGTCCTGAGTTGAATTTGTAGTGTTTAAGTCTACATTCGAAAAATATTTTAATAATGGCATCAGGTAAGTTCCCTGATGAGCAAGAGTTGTTTTGCTTAAATGCTGAACGTCGTCTTGTTGTGTATGGTAATTATAATGCCCGTCTATAAAGGCGAAATTAAACCCTTGTATGTTTCCTTGTTTTCTAAAAACAGTTAGATCAGTATCATTTGGCAGCATTTTGTAGATGCTGTACATCAACGAGTTTGAAACCGGATATTTAGTTTTTGCATTCGAAAATTCTTTTACCAGAGCTTCATTGCCTTTGTTGGTTTCCATCAGCATATAACTTGGTCCTGAAGAACCCCTTGCTTCAAAATTAATGACCAGACCAACTTCTTTTGCCCAAGGATGTTTGTTTACGAAAAGTGCAGCTCCATTTAAACCCAATTCTTCGGCATCAGAAAAAAGAATAATGATGTCATTCTTATGTGGTTGTTTGGCATATAAAAAAGCACGAATTCCCTCTAATATTGTCGCTACTCCTGAGGCATCGTCGCTTGCACCTTTAGAAAATGAATGTGGGGCACTGTCATAATGTGATAGTAACAATAACGCTTTTGAATTGTTTGTACCTTTTATTCGGGCCAGTATGTTTTTGGACTTTACTAAAAGACCTTTGTCGTTAAGAGTAAAACCTTCCTGAACAGAAGTTTCCAATCCAATTCTGTTAAGTTCAAGTTTTAGATAATTTGCAACCAGTTCGTGATTGGTTGAACCAACATAGTGTGGCTTTTGAGCAATAATTTCGACTTGATTCAGCGCTCTTTCGGTAGAAAATTCAGCAAGAGCTTCTTCATCTTTCGAAATCCATTGTGGCATCATCGAGGCGTAAATGATGCCTAGAATTGCTAAAACGCAGACTATGGCCAGAATTGAGGTGGGGTTTTTCTTCATTACGTACTATATTTCTTTTTTAACAAGCATAAAATAATCATTGTCCAAAGAGCGATATCCTTGATCATACAAGAAATAGTAGGTATTTCCTGTTTTGGTTTGCAAGATATTGGTAAAGAAATCGAAATCAAAACCTTTATTGATCATTTTATCTCTTGTTGCCCTAGATTTTCCATCAGTATTTAATTCAGACAAAATACGGTAATTTTTTCGTAATTTGTTGTTTACATTCCTCATGAAATTGTTACTGTCTTTATTTATTTTATTGTTGTACGCATTTCTGCAACTATCTGAACAGAATTTTTTGTCTTCACGACCAACTATTTTTTCGAAACATTCAAGACAGGCTTTCATGGCTCGATCTTTTTGATCTCATACAAATCAGTACGACGATCTTTTAAGATTCTCACACTTCCGTGTTCGTGAAGCTGTTTAAGCAAGTTCAAATCGACATCAACAATCAAAGTCATCTCTGTATTTGGAGTTGCTTCGGCCTTAATACCGTTACTCGGAAAAGCAAAATCTGATGGGGTAAATACAGATGCCTGTGCATATTGAATATCCATATTGTTTACTTTTGGCAAGTTACCAACACAACCAGCAATAGCAACATAACATTCGTTTTCTATCGCACGTGCCTGAGAACAGTGTTTTACTCTTGTATAAGCGTTTTGAGTATCTGTTAAAAACGGAACAAATAAAATATTCATTCCTTCATTAGCCAGGATTCGCGAAAGTTCCGGAAACTCAACATCGTAACAAATCAGAATTCCAATTTTTCCGCAATCCGTATCAAAGGTCTTGAAGTGTGATCCGCCTTTCATTCCCCAATGCTGAACTTCGTTTGGTGTAACGTGAATCTTGGTATACATTTCTGATGTTCCGTCTCTTTTGCATAAAAAACCCACATTGTATAAGTTGCCATTTTCTAAAAGCGGCATACTTCCGGTAATAATATTAATGTTGTAAGAGATTGCAAATTCCTGGAAACGTTTCCTGATTGGGTCAGAATATCGGGCAAGTTCACGAATGGCTTCAGCTTCAGATAAATGATTGTAATCTGCCATTAAAGGCGCAATAAATAATTCAGGAAATAGTGCAAAATCAGAACCATAACCTGAAACAACATCGATAAAAAATTCTGATTGTTCAAAAAACTCTTCCAGATTATTCAACTGACGCATTTGCCATTGCACCAATCCTAAACGAATAACACTTTTTTCAAGGTTGATTAGTTTTGGACTTTCGTCGTAATAAACATTATTCCATTCTAAAAGCACAGCAAATTCCTTAGATTCTTCGTCGCCTTCCAGATAGTTTTTGATGATCCTTAATACGTGAAAATCATTGCTTAACTGAAATGAAAGTACAGGATCGTGTAGTTCTTTATGTTTTACTTTATCAATATAAACTTTTGGAGTCATCTTTTTTGCATGTTGAGAATAATTTGGAATTCTTCCTGCAAAAACAATTGCTTTTAGGTTCAATTGCTCGCAAAGTTCTTTACGAGTATCATATAAACGGCGGCCTAAACGTAAGCCACGATAATTAGGGTGGATAAAAACGTCTATACCGTACAGTATTTCCCCGTCAGGGTTGTGAGTTGAGAAAGTATAATCGCCTATAATTTGTTTGTAGTTGTGTCTTTTATCTACTAATTTTTCATCGACAATTAGAGATAATGCAGATCCTACAACTACACCGTCAACTAGTATAACAAGTTGACCTTCAGGGAATATTGATAATAATTTTTTTATGTCATTAGATCTCCAGTATGAATTGGCCATTTCAGGATACGATTCAACCATGGAATTTTTTAGCTGCTGATAGTCGTCGAATTCTAAATTTCTTAATTCAACTTTATTGATTTTTGTTTGCATTGTAGTATGATTTCTGTTAAATATACAAAAAAATGTTTCCATTTACAAACGCTTACAAATAGTTACAACCGAATGTAATTAGTTTACAACCGATTAATTTTTTGAACCTGTCGCATCTTTGCCCTGTTGAATTTGATAAACGAATTCTTTATAGGAACATTTAAATAGTATACGCCATGAATGCAATGAAAAACAGAGTACAATTAATTGGTAACGCAGGAAACGATCCGGAAATTAAAACATTAGAAAACGGAACAAAACTGGCACATTTAACCATTGCCACCAATGAGAAATATACCAATGATAAAGGTGAAAAAGTAGAGCAAACCCAGTGGCATCGTGTTACCGCATGGGGCAAAACTGCCGAAATTATCGAAAAATATGTGGTAAAAGGTAAAGAAGTTGCGATCGAAGGAAAATTAACCCACAGAAGTTACGATGACAAAAACGGAGAAAAAAAATATGTGACCGAAGTTGTTGTCAATGAAATTTTGTTGCTTAGTAAATAACATTTAACCAAATTTGATACTAAACTAAATTAGGTTTTATACCAATAATTGGGTACTTAGCAAACCAAACCCGACAGGTTTTTATAACCTGTCGGGTTTAAAATTTTATATTGTAATTATAAAACAGAAGCACCGTTGATATCAGTTGAAAGAACCTCACTCATATAATCTAAAAAAGGCCGCATGTTTTTGCAAGTTTCTAAAGCTTGCTCCAAAAAAAGCGGACTCAATACTTCTTCATCTGTAAAACGTTTCATAATCAAAAACTGTTTGTAGCGCAGTAAATCGATAGCTTTATGATTTACATCATAACCCTTTGGAGCTGTTTTTAGCTGTTCGCCTTGCAGAGTTCCAAAAGTGTTGACAAAAGATTTTGATTTCAGTATTTTTTGCATTGGTTCAGGATCGTGGGCAAATTCGCTTCTAAGGCGTTTTAAGTCTGCTGCATTAGGTCCCCAGAAAGCAGCAGCGAAAAAACTGTTTCCTTTTTCCAGATGAAAATAATACCCGCCGCGCCTTGCCTTTGTTGCTCTTGTAAAACTGCCGCCCCAATAGTTTTTAAAAGGAGTTTTATCTTTAGAAAAACGAATATCGCGATAAATTCTATAGACACTTTTTTTACCCGAAGCCGTTTCTAAAACATCGGTTTTTGAAAGTTCCTGAAGCAAAGCATCTGCAAAGGTTTCAATATGGTTTAATTCTTTTAAGTAATTTGGCTTATTTGCCTCAAACCAGGGTTTGTTATTGTTCTCTTTAAGTTGAGTTAAAAAATCAAGACTGGATTTGGGTATTATAATTTCGTTTTTCATAGAATTATTCTTATTAGTCTGAAGGCGATTAGGATTAAACTAAAAACCCACCAAATTTCTTGGTGGGTTTTGTGTATATTTTGTTAAGCAGTTTTTTTGAATAAATCAAACATGGGACAACGTGAGCAGCGTTTCTTCTCGCTTTTTTTGTATTTCTCACAACAAGAAGATTTACAGTTTTCCAACTTCTTAATGTTCTCAAGGATAGCTTTATTCTTCTTTTTCTTTTTATCCTTTTTCTTGTCCTTATCTTTTTCTTTCTTGCCCAATTTTCCTCCGTATTTAAAAACAGAAGCAAATATAAAAGAAAAATGTTATTTTTATATATTCTAAATAAACTTTAACTTTTTTTATTTTGGGTTAATAGCAATAGAGCTTGTAACCGTTAATTGCTGAATATCACGGTCGAACAAATAAAGTCCACCTTTATCATCGCCAATTAAATTGATTTTGTCTAAGATAGATTTAGCTGTTGCTTCTTCTTCGATTTGTTCAGCTACGTACCATTGCAAGAAATTGTGAGTTGCATAATCTTTTTCTTCAAAAGTTATGTGAACCAGTTCATTAATAGATTCCGAAACAAAGATTTCATGATTATAAAGGGCTTCAAACATTTCTTTGAATGTAGAGTATGATGTTTTTGGCGCTTTAAGATCGGTAATCTGAGCGTGACCTCCGCGTTCGTTGATGTACTTAACCAGTTTAAGCATATGTGCGCGCTCTTCGTCTGATTGTGTGTACATAAATTGCGCAATTCCTTCTAATCCGTGTACTTCAGCCCAACAAGCCATAGAAAGGTAGGTTTGCGAAGATTCTGCCTCTATGCGTATTTGCTTATTTAATGCTGCTTCTATATTTTTCGATAACATAATAATGACTTTTTTGTAAAGTTAGAAAAAATAATCCATTCCCTTTTTTGGAAATCCATAAACACGAGACATTTGGATTAATTCTCAATAAAAAATTAACGAGGCTTAATTGTACCAAAAGAGGCTTGTTTTGAAAATTGGGATTTGTTCATAATCGGGTTTCCGTTATCTTCCAGTATTAAACCATCTGTAAATTTGCGCATTATATATTGTTGAGATACTGTGTCATAATAGCTCAGTATGTAGTAATCTTTTAACTTTAGAATGTTTTGCAGCGACACATTTTTAGTGATGCTCAAAAAATACGAGATGTTATCAATTGCAAGTGGTTCTTGTTGATTGTTGTTTATAAATTCATATTTAGAATTTAGCGTCGAATCAAAGAAAACCATTTTGCTTTGTGTGTAATTCTGGAAAGCAGGATTATCAAAATCCTGAAAAGTCATATAATCACGAGGCGGATAAAATGTATCCGTATAAATATGTTCTACAAAACCTCCAAATGTTATATAAATAGCATTGTTATTTTCTAAGACAGAAACTCCAGCGCTCAAAGGTGATAAACGTTGTAGAAATTTAGAAACCGTTTTTAATTTCTGAGGTTTCTCGTTGTTCATCTGAAGAAACATTAAAGAGTTTGTAAAAGGTATAGTGTCATTTTTGGAGATTGAAGCACTTTTGATTGTTTTTTCGGAATCGAAATCTTTTATATCAAATAACAATTCTTCTTTATTAGCATTGATTTGATATAGTTTGTTTTTGCTATAAAAAGAATTTGAGGTTTTAGAGTCATTCTTTAAAGCAGGCTGATCAAAGTTTTTCTCTGTTACCGCTGTCGTTTCAAGGTTAAGATCAAATACCTGTGTTTTTTTTTGATTATAGTCAAAAGTCAAAAGCATATGTTTGTCAAGTACATACATCTTAATGAGTTTAGCGCTTTTGTCTAAAGTATTAAAATCATTTGTCTCTATTTTCTGGATTGGAAAATATCGAATAAGTGCACTGAAGCTAAGGTTTTGACCTATGGCATTTTGAAAAGAAAAAGCTGAAAAATCAAACATCTTTATTTCGCATTTTCCATTATCAAATTCATAGAGAAGAAGATGTTGTTGGTTTTTTTCTTTTGCCAGAACGTAGAATAAATTATCTTTTTGAAACGTCGTTATGAGATATTCAATATTGTCCGGAAAATCAAAATTTAAGGGTTTAGAAATTTTTGTTCCCAGATAATATTTTATAATATGAAAGTTTCGTAAGTTTCTTGAACCCCAGTAAAGGGTAGGGTTTCCATCTTCGCTAAAGCTGTGGCCAATCAAGGTTCTTTTTTCTACATATTTTATAGTATCAGTAAACTGATTGGTAAGAAAAAGGGATTTGTTATATTTTAAAATATTGATGTTTTTATCGTCTGCTGCAAAGACATAAATATCATGGGTTTTTACATCCTCAACATTTAAAGCCTGTCCATTTTCTAAAGAATTATGCAGGTTTAAGGGATATGAGTTCAATACTGTTTGACCCAACAGTACTGATTTATAGATTAGAAGAAAGAAGAGTAATGATTTTTTCATGTTTTTTTACCAACAATAATTATTCCAAATTCAGGCTCTTTTATTTTTATATTATTAGCAGTCAGTTTATAAAATAAATTAGATTAAGGATTGATAATCAAATTGTTATTTTGTTATGCTAAAAAAAGAGTATGCTATATTTGCTTATGATTTACCTTAAAGGTATAAAAAAAGTCCTGAAGAATAATTTCTTCAGGACTTGATTTTTTAATGATGCTTAGATTATTTTACTCTAAAAGTAACTCTTCTTGCCAATCTTCTGGCTTCTTCTGATTCTTTTTGAATAGATGTATCAGCTCCACCAGCTACAACATTTAATCTTGAAGATGCAATACCTGCTTTTTCAAAAATTGTTTTAACATTGTTAGCTCTTGTGTTTGATAATTTCTCGTTATACTCTGAGCTTCCAACCTGATCTGCATAACCAATAATGTCAATAGACGCTGAAGGAGTTTTTCTTAAATAAGTTAAAACTACATCAATTGCAGCAGTAGAATTTTCGATTGGTGTCGATTTGTTAAAGTCAAAATAAACGCTGTAATATTTGTCGTTAATCATTTCTTTGATAACATCTTTGTCACTTACTGCCGGAGCACTAATTTGCTTTTCGATAATTACTTGTTTTTCTGGTACTTTTCTAACCAGAGCTTCAAGATCTGCCATTTTGTTTTCTAAAGCCGATGAATCGAAATCATGTGAAACAACAACCCAGTCAGCATGTTTAGTGTTTTTTCCTAAATACACATTAAGACCAACAGTACCGTTAAAAAGGATACCTGTGAAACCTCTTGTGTCTCCAATAGTTGCACCATCAAACGTAGAATTTTGAGAAGCATTCAAAATAGTAGTAAAATCACCAGTTAGGGCAAGTCTGTCAGTTAATCTGATTTGACCTGTAACACCAGCAATAAAATTACCCATTCTGTCTTTTACATGTAAGTCTTTGTTCTCGAACTGAGCCAAACCAAAACCTGCATGACCTAATAAACCAATTGTTTTAGTCCATGTTTCAAAGTTCATGATTCTGCCTAAGTTTGCAACAGCTTGCAAATCTGCTCTGTAATATTTTGAATCAAAGTCTACAGAATTATTTTTTCCTGTAAAACTGTTGTATCCAAAATCAGCTTTTAAACCAAACTTGTTGTTAAGCATGTACCTAACTCCCAGGTCTCCAACATAAAAACTTGGAGTTGAAGTATAATAGCCTGATGTCATTGGACGTTGAGGTTTATTAACTCCGCCAGCTACTTCGATCGACCATTTATTATAGTCGCTTCCCGTATTTTTTTCTGTTTCTGATTGCGCGTGAAGGTTCGTTAAACCTAGCGAAAACGCTAGAACAATTACAATTTTTTTCATTGTTATTTGAGATTTTAAATTTTCATCAAACAAACAATTTATTGTAGGAATTATTCTCCAGCATAAGCCATAAGAACAACAGAATAAGGTTAAATAATATTTAAGTATTCATTAATTCCTGAAAATAATCTACAAATTGCCCCATATGCAAACCATCCATCAAGCCATGATGAACATGTACTGACATTGCGATTGTTCTGGTCCCGGTTTCACTAGTGATCATTTTGCCAAAAGAAATTTTAGGACAACTGTCTGGAAACGTGTAGCTGCGGGCGTGAGAAAGCGAAGTAAAATTAAGCCACGGAATTGCAGAGAAATGAATCACATTATCATCATCAAAGGATCTTGTAAAAAGTCCGGTTGTGTTTTGAATACGTTCAATTTCTGCCAAAGCATTTTGTTCGAAGATTTTAAAATCTGGACTATATTCTATTAATGAAAATCCAAAAGTTCCGTCTTCGCGTCCAATTGTTGCTGATACATCAATACGGTCATTGATATAGATATTGTCATCAGCAATTCTATATTTGAAATTTTCAATAGAATTCACTGCAACTAACGTTTTATGCAAATAATAAATAAAGAAAGAAGCTTTAAGGTTTTTTGCAGCCTGATATGCTTTTGTACAATCAATTTGTACGGTTGCACCAAAAAAAGGTTCCTCCATTTGTCTGAAATGCTGGAAATGTTCTTTCCTGTTCCAGTTTTCTAAATCTAAAAGTGTTTTCATTATGATAAGTTCTCAAGTACTTGAGTAATTTTTTCGAATGAACTAAAGTGTTCGTGTTCTACTTTATGACTAATTTTTTCGTGTTCCCAAGTGGTATGAAACGGAATGTGCACCGCGTAACCTCCAAGTCCTAAAACTGGCAAAACATCAGATTTTAATGAATTTCCAATCATTAGAAATTCGTTTGCCTGAATCTCTAAACGGCCTAATAGTTTTTCGTAATCAATCTCTTGTTTGTCTGACATTACTTCGATATGATGAAAATAATGTCCTAAACCTGAACGATGCAATTTACTGTGTTGATCTTTCAAGTCGCCTTTTGTAGCAACAACCAATTTGTATTTGCCGTGTAAAGCTTGCAAAGTTTCTTCGACTCCGTCCAGAAGCTCGATTGGTTTCTCGAGTAATTCTTTTCCGTACTGAATAATTTTTGCGATCGCTTCAATCGGGATTGTATTGTTCGAAATATTCATCGCAGCTTCGATCATCGAAAGAATATAACCTTTAATTCCGTAACCATATAAAGGTAAATTCGCAATTTCGATTTTAAACAATTCCTGCGAAATTCCCTGATGCGAAAGATAATCTTCCATCAAGGCACAAAATTTATGTTCAGTTTCTTCAAAGTAAGGTTCGTTAACAAACAAAGTGTCATCAGCATCAAATGCAATTACTTTTAAATTTGGTATTTTGTTTTTATGTAACATAGAAAGTTGTTTCAAGTTTGTTTTGTTTCAGGTTTCAGGTTTTTTTGCCACGAATTACACAATTATCGCTGATGTTTCCGCCACGAATTCACGAATTATTTTAAAAAGAATCTGCTCAATCTGCCAAATCTGCGAGAGAATTTTTTTGCTACGAATTAAACTAATTAGCATGAATTTTTCCGCCACGAATTCACGAATTATTTAAAAAAGAATCTGCTTAATCTGTCAAATCTGCAATAGATTTTTTTAGCAACAAATTAAAAACCAATCTGCGTAAATCCGTTTAATCTGTAAAAATCCGTGTGCCATTTCGCAATCCTAATTCTTAGCAAACAGTTTCTTCAAAGAAATAGTCTTATCATAAAACGTAATCCTGATTCCGAATAGCAAAATGATTCCGCCAAAAACCATTTGTAAAGTTATTTGTTCTTCTAAAAACAACCAAGCTAATATGGAAGTAATTACAGCCTGACTCAATAAACTTAGCGAAACTCTTGTTGCCCGCATGTGTTGTGTGGCATAACTTATAGAAAGCCACGCACACAATTGACAAATTACAGCCTGAAGAACCAATACAAACCAACCGGTATCTGAAAATCCTGTAAAAGGCTGATTTAAACAATAACAAAGAATTCCTAAATATATAGTCGAAGCCAATAAACTGATGGTCATAAAAGAAAGAACATCAACATCTGTAAGGACATTTTTACTCACCAAAAGATAAATCGAATATAGAATTCCTGATAAAACCGCAAATAGAAAAGCCTGATCAAAATTCAACTCCAGAAAAAAGCTAAAACCAACCAAAGTAATCATCCCCAATAATGAAACTACGGTTCCAATCCAGAAATTGGTTGCCGGTCTTACTTTCAAAAAGAAAAAAGAACCAAGTCCAACCCAAAGCGGAGACAAATTTGTAAGCAACGAAGCCTGAGTCGCACTTGAATCCTGAATGGCGATATTCCACACAGCAACATCAGATGAGAATAAAACGCCGCAAAGCATTGCCAATAGAATAAACTTTGTCTTTGGAAGCTTAAAGTTTTTGGTCAAAAAAACATAAGGCAAAAGCAAAGTAAAGGCAAAAGCCATGCGATAAAAAGCCGAGATTAATCCGGGAGCTAATTTAAGTTTTACCAATATAGGAAAGATCGAAATACAAAGTATTCCGCAGATTAAGGCTAGTCTTGGTTTGGTGATTTTCATATTATTTTGGTTTGCTATTCAAATTGTTGATTTGAAAGCTCAGATTTTAATTGAACCGAATACATATTTATAACTATTCGGAGAAACTAAAAATCTGATATTTTTTATTTTTCTTGCTATAATTTCCTAAGTGCAAATTGCTATTCAACTTAAAAAGTATTAAATCTTTATAGAGACTTGTAGTAAATATTGAAACACTTTCTTTGATTTCTTCATTCTCTTCTACGAAAGTTCTGGCTTTATCAAAAGCCGAAGTTCTCATTTCGCCATTGAGATGATTAAAATTAGAATCGAACAGACAATTCGTGTAAACTACAAATTTATCTTTATAAGAAATTAGATTTTCTACAGTATAACATCTTTGATAAGGAACAAAACTCATTCCGGCGCCCATTCCTCCGGCAGACATTCCCATTCCCGTCATTCCGCCACCGCCGCGGGATATATCTTGAGAACTTCCTATAACAGTATAATAAACACCATTTAAATTATAACATGATATACTTGGTGAATTATTAATTTTTCTAAGAAACTGTTCTGAATTTTGAATAGGTTTTGTGTTGATAAGAAAACCATCATTTTGTAGAAATAAGCCATTCTTTTGCTGGAAAAAATCAGAATTTTTAAAACCTATTTCCTCATCATGCAAAACTTTATATTCATGAATCTTATTGCCATTTAGATCGCTGATGGTAAAAAACAAAACAAACGAATTAGTTTTTATTTGGAGAATTTTATTGTCAATTAAAAAAGAATTCGATCTAAACGATATTGCACCATATTCTCCTTTAGCTATTTTTTGCTGTTCAATCGATTTAAGATTTGATGTAAAATCCTGAATATTAATCCTTAAAACCTGTGTTGCGTTTGTATTATTATCCATAGTGAAAATAATTTCATCAGGATTATAGGTGTAAATTTTATACCTTTTGGAACTCAGCGCTAATGATGGCGGACTGTCATTGGCTATAGTTTGAAAATTAGGCTCAGAAGATTCATCAGTTAAAACAGTATATAAATTTTCTGTATGGTTGAATATGTTTTTGAAATCCAGATGAGATAAGTCTACCGTTTTTTCATTCAGATTTCCATCATTATCAGAGATATAAAATTTTAAAAGACTTGTGTTTTTTACAATAGTAATCAGGTAAAACCGATTGTTAATCGTAATTTCTTTAACTATTTTTTCCTTTTTTAATTCTAAATTAATTGGTTTTGTTTCGGTTTTTTTAGATTTAAAATTAAAAGATTGCGAGTTGATCTCTTTTCTGTCTTTTGATCCCCAAAAAACAAAGTAATCATCCTTATTTTGAGTGTATCCAATAATTTCTTCATACTTTTTTTCAGGCCTTAACGCTGACAAAGAATCTTTGATCGTAAAAGTCTGATCAAATCTAATTGCTGAAACCTTTTCCTTGTCATTCAAAAACAGAATTACTTCTTTTTCTGCTTCGTTAACTACTTGAAAATAATCTCTTTTCTTTTCTAATTTTAAATCAAACTCCTTTACAATATCCTGCGAAAAAGACAGTAAACTATTTAGAAATAAAGAGGCAAGGAGTATTTTTTTTATCATTGGTAAAAGGTTTTACTTTTTTTGGCGAATATCTTATTTTTTTCTTTACCAAAAAACAAAAATACAAACACAAATAACCTTCGCTTTAGTCAAATAGGAATATGTTGTTTTTTATTAATAAATACAAGCCATAAAGCCAAGAATAAAATGTGTCGTTAGACACTAAATATTGGTAGAAAAAATAGAATTTAAATAGATTCACGTGCCCTAGGTACATAATAGACATCGTTTTGTTGCGTACCTACGGCACGCTAACGAATTTGGAAGCTAATTTTCTACCAATATTTAGTGCCTAAAGACACAATAAATACAAAGATTTAAAATTGAATCTTTGATTTTTATTCTTCAATAAAATTTAGGATTAAACTTGTTTTTTAGTGGTATTATGCATTCATGATTTTCCGGCAGGCATTGTTAATTTCACTATCAGAAAAAGAGCCAAGCGCATTTGCCAGCAATTTACTGATTCTGATAGAACTTACCATTTTGATTCTGAGATCTTGGTCATCACCCATTTCATTTAAGAGAATTGTCTCGAAAATTTCGGACAAATACTCTGGTTGATCCCTAAAATCTTCTACAAACCAAAGATCCGAGAGGAATTCTGCCATTGCACGCATTACATCTGGCTTTGATGCTTTTTGATTTTCTTCTGTCATTTCTGAAAATATTAAACGCACGAAACCCTCGTTTTCGGTTGTGACAAAACATTCCAAGGAATGAGATTAAGGGCTATCACTAGCACCTTCAACGTGAACGAGGGCTCGTTTATGTTAACTTAAATTAAGTTTTCGGATTTTTCGCCGAAGAATGTTTTGTCATGACAAACGTACGACTATAAACTCAGACAAAAAGAAAAAACATGAGAAATTTCTCATATTAAAATATCGGTTTTAAAGTTCTTAACAATTATTAGTCAGCAAATTTTCTAATTACAAACTGTTTAGAATCCTTATCATATAAGCCTAAATAATAAGAATTTTCCATTTTAAATAAATTCAACGGAGTAGTTTTTTTATTCTCTTCCAGAAAGGTACTAATTTTATCATACGCCAGAGGTTTTAATTCTTCTGTAATGTGATTACCATTTTTATCGAACAAGCTGGAAATCGTTACAGCTTTGCGACCTGCATATGAATTGAAACTTTCCATTGACGGACTATAAAAAGCAACCGAAATCAAAGCACCAATAAGACCAAATTGACTTAAAACTGCTTGTGATCCTCCAGAATTATCGCTGGAAACACTTCCAGTTGTAAGTAAAATATTTTCTCCTTTTTGATAGCAGGAAATCCCAGTGTTTTGTCCGTTTAATTTCCGGATAAACTGAGATGAGGTTTCTAATGTTCTTTTACCGCCAAAATCACCACCTTGTTGATTAATTTCTGTGTTTTTAAAATCAATAGAATTTTCACTATTTGCAGCATGTTCCTTTATCAAATTACCATTAAGATCTTTTATAGTCACATAAAATTTATCTGATGACGTTTTAATTTGGTATAATTCATTATTAATAAAAAAGGAATTATAAGTTAAACTGCTGCTTTTACCAAAATTTTTAGCAGGAGTTTGAAGTATGTTTTTTGAACTTACTTTATAATTTTCTAAATCAATCTGGATTATTTGTGTATAATTTTGATCAGAATCAATTGTTATAATGATTTGATTATCTACAATATAACATTTTCTTTTTGTAGCTGTTTTTATTAAGGAACTTGGATATTCTGATTCAATTTTTACTAATGAAAAAGCTCTTTCAAAAGGCAAAAAATCTTCTTCAAATGTGTCGTGTAAATTAGTACGATGATAGAATTTAAAGCTACTTAAGTCGATATCTTTAATTTCTAAATTTCCTTTGCTGTCAAAAACGTATAATTTGAAAATATTACTTTTTTTCAATAAGTTTAAAATCACGAATTTATTTGAAGTTGAAAACTCTTGTAGATGAATTTCATTTTTAAATTCTAAATCAAAAACTTTGTCTAAAATTTTATTGTTTTTAGAATCAAAAGATTGCGAAAGGATTTTCTTTTGGTTTGATGATGCCCAGAATAATGTAGTTTTATTACCAGAAGCAAAATTTCCAATCATTTTAGAATAAGTTTTGTCCGGTTTTTGAGTCGACAAAGAATCAATAAATTTCATTTTGTCATCTAAACGAATTGCTTTGATTCGGTTTTCATCAGCCATAAACATTGTAGTTTGTTTAATGGAATCATTGACAACCTGAAAAATTTGAACATTCTTTTTTAATTCAATTGATGTAGAATTTACAATTTCCTGCGAAAAAGAAACTACATTATTAAAAAATACATACGCAAAGAATAGTTTTTTAAGCATTAGCAATTGTTTTTAATTTTGAGCGAATATCTTATTTTTTTAATTAAAAAACTGAATCTATAAAAATTATTTAAGATGTTTCTAAAAGCAAAAAGCATGAATCAATTAAATATTAATTGATTCATGCTTTTTAAAATAGGATATAAAAACTTAATTTATCGTTTCACCATTTGGAGCGTCAGTATCAGGATTTACGAATACTAATTTTCCTTCGGCGTTTGTTGTCATTAAGATCATACCTTGACTTTCAACTCCGCGTAAAGCTCTTGGCGCTAAGTTTGCAAGAACTGTAACACGTTTGCCAATGATTTCTTCTGGCGAAAAGCTTTCGGCAATTCCAGAAACAATCGTGCGAACGTCAATTCCGGTATCAATTTTAAGAACCAAAAGTTTGTTTGCTTTTGGCATTTTTTCGGCTTCAATAATAGTTCCTACGCGTAAATCCATTTTAGCGAAATCCTCATATTGAATCAATTCTTTTTGAGGTTCCGGTTGTTTACTTTCGGCAAGATTAGCAGTTTTTGTAGCTTCCAATTTATCTATTTGTTTTTGTATTTCTTCGTCTTCGATTTTTGCGAATAATAATTCGGCTTCACCAATTTGGTGACCTTCCGGAATCAATTCTGAATTTTCGGCAACATCATTCCAATTCAATTTACCTTCATTTTTCAGGATTCTTGACAATTTAGCCGCAGTAAAAGGCAAGAATGGTTCTGCCAAAATGCTCAACGCAGCAGCAATTTGCAACGCCACATACATTTGAGTTTTTACACGCTCGGGATTGTCTTTCATAACTTTCCAAGGCTCTTCATCGGCAAGATATTTATTTCCTAAACGTGCAACATTCATCAATTCACCAAGAGCTTCACGGAATCTGTAACGCTCAACCGAACTTGAAATCACGGCTGGATACGCTTTTAATTCTGCCAAAGTATTCTCGTCAACCTCAGATAATTCGTTAGGAGTTGGGATAAATCCGTCGTAATATTTATTGGTTAAAACCACAACACGATTAATGAAATTTCCGAAAATTGCAACCAATTCATTGTTGTTTCTCGCTTGGAAATCTTTCCATGTAAAATCATTATCCTTTGTTTCTGGAGCGTTAGAAGTTAATGCATAACGCAAAACATCCTGTTTCTCCGGAAATTCTTCTAAATATTCGTGCAACCAAACCGCCCAGTTTTTAGAAGTCGAAAGTTTGTTTCCTTCCAAATTCAAAAACTCATTTGCAGGAACATTGTCCGGCAAAATATAGCTTCCTTCGGCTTTAAGCATCGCTGGGAAAATAATACAGTGAAAAACAATATTGTCTTTCCCAATAAAGTGAACCAACTTCGTGTCTTCATCTTTCCAATATGGTTCCCAATCTTTTCCTTCGCGTAAAGCCCATTCTTTTGTTGATGAAATGTACCCGATAGGCGCATCAAACCAAACGTATAATTTTTTTCCTTCAGCACCTTCAACCGGAACATCAATTCCCCAATCAAGGTCACGCGTTACCGCACGAGGTTCAAGTCCGCCATCAACCCAAGATTTTACTTGTCCGTAAACATTAGGTTTCCAGTCGTTTTTATGTCCAATAAGAACCCATTCAGTCAGGAATTCAGTATATCGGTCAAGCGGTAAAAACCAGTGTTTTGTTGCTTTCAAAACAGGAGTTTCTCCAGTAATTGTCGATTTTGGATTTATTAAATCCGTAGCATTTAGAGTCGATCCGCAATTTTCGCATTGATCGCCATAAGCTCCGTCATTACCACATTTAGGGCAAGTTCCTACTACAAAACGATCTGCTAGAAACTGATTCGCTTTTGCATCGTACAATTGTTCTGTTATTTCTTCAATAAAATCGCCATTATCATACAATGTTCTAAAGAATTCCTGAGCAGTATCATGATGAATTTTAGCCGAAGTTCTAGAATAATTATCAAACGAAATCCCGAAATCAGCAAATGATTTTCTAATAATCCCGTCATATTTATCAATAACTTCTTGCGGTGTAATTCCTTCTTTTTTGGCTTTCATCGAAATTGCAACCCCGTGTTCATCACTTCCGCAAATAAACGCAACGTCTTTTCCTTGCAAACGTAAATATCTCGAATAAATATCTGCAGGCACGTAAACCCCCGCCAAATGCCCAATATGTATAGGTCCGTTGGTGTAAGGCAAAGCCGCCGTAATAGTATATCTCTTTGGATTCTGTATCATAACTCAATTTTATTGAGTGCAAAAATAAGCAATAGAATTGAGATTTTGTTATTTCGCGGAGTTTCGCAAAGAAAAAGCGCCGAGTTTTTGTTTTAAAGAATGTGAATTAATCTCGCAAAGACGCAGAGACGCAAAGTTTTTTCTCATTGTTTGTCATTGCGAGGAACGAAGCAATCACGCTAGAAACTCGACAAAGATTTGATTTTTCTTAGTAGTTTTTTCAGGAGCTAATCCCGCTATCCGTTACAATCTTTTGTGGCGAACCCCGCCACAAAAGGATTTTCACTTCTATCGGGGCTAAAAGACACCCAGTTTGTCAGGCTGAGCGAAGTCGAAGCCACATATGCTAAATCACTTTGCGGGACTTCTCCCGACGCCTCGGGACGCTCAGTCTGACAAGTTTGTGTAATAATCAAAGTACAAAAACTTTGCGCCTCTGCGTCTTTGCGCGATTAAATTCAATCCTAAAATAGAACCAGTTTAAACTAGCATCCCGATTAAAATCTTCAAAATTTATTTCGCAATCTTTGCTCTGAAAAAAAACAAAAACAAGTTATGAGCAAGACAAAATTAATCATCAATAAAAACGGATCTATCAAAATCGAAGGTGATTTTGAAATCATGGATTCAGAAGGAACAGTTTACGGATTACAAGGAAGAGCTGCATTAGGACTTTGCCGTTGCGGATTATCTGCAAACAAACCTTTTTGCGACGGAGGACACCGTAATAACTTCGAACACGATTCTATCGCATTCGATTTACCACCAATGAAAACAAATTAAGAAATCTTAAATTTCTGATTATACTATGAAAAGCTGCATTTATGATGCAGCTTTTTTTGTTTGATTTTTCAGAATAATTTCAGATTATGATAAGTTATTTCCTTAAAAAACTATATTATATTTACGAAAATTTTAAAAAACCAGAGAATGAAAAAAATAACGTTACTACTATTATTTTTAAGCTTATTGTCGGCAAAAGCACAAACACAAAAAGTTGTTTCGAGCGATTGGACTTCTTTCAATCAGACTATTGCCATTCAAACTTCTGTAAAGAAAAAATTTAGAGTAATTGCTTCCGTTAAAGTAGAAACTACAGAGCCAAAATCCTGGGCTGGAGTTTGGGCGCGCGTAGATACTAAAAATGACGAAGACGGTTTTTTTGACAATATGAGCGACAGACCAGTAAAATCAAAAGAATGGCAGTCTTATACTGTTGAAGGAACGATTGATGCAAATAGCAAATCACTAAGTTTTGGAGGTCTATGTTTGTATAACGGAAAATTCTATTTTGATAAATTTGAATTACTTATCGAAAATGATAAAGGTGTTTTTGAGCCTTTAGCAGTTTTAAATCCAAGTTTTGAAACTCCAATAAAAGACGGAGATATTCCAAAATGGAGCTTCGGAATATCCAAAGATGCCGTGGTTAAAGTTAAAGAATATAAAATCACTTCGGATAAATCAAGCGTAGACGGGAAAGCCAGTTTGTTGTTGGAAGGAACAGGTATAAAACCAAGGCAAGAAGCGAGAATTGGAAATATTGAGGGAGCTTCGCCAAAAATTGGCGATATGATCTCGATGCTCGAAGATCTTAAAGATCGTGTTGAAAGAACCGTTAAAAATATGAGTCAATATGAAATTGATTATTTACACGATGATGAAG
Organism: [Flexibacter] sp. ATCC 35103; assembly: GCF_001975985.1. Classification (GTDB taxonomy): domain Bacteria; phylum Bacteroidota; class Bacteroidia; order Flavobacteriales; family Flavobacteriaceae; genus Flavobacterium. The sequence goes on from NZ_MTQF01000003.1 coordinate 457,347, forward strand.
CCAACCGCATTGGAGCACTTGTAATGCATTTGGCTGCAGCCGAAAAATATTATCAGGTTTTTACTTTTGAAAACAGAGGTTTTAATGAAGAAGAAAAGAAAATATGGCAAAAAGCTTTAGACCTGGATCAAGGCGGACGCGACGAGTTTAAAGGTCATGATATTCAATATTATCTGGATATCTATAATGAAGTAAGAGCAAAAACCATTTCAGAATTAAAGAAAAGAGACGATGCATGGTTTGTAGAAGTTCAAACAAGATATGACTGGACAAATCAATATTGCTGGTTTCATGTTATGGAACATCAATCGAGTCATTTAGGACAAATTTTGTTTTTAAAGAAACGCATTCCACCGGAACAAATGAAGATATTACCACAGGAAATAAAGAAATAAAGAATAAAAAAAGCTGCATCATGCAGCTTTTTTTAGTTAGATATACGAATCAAAAATTGAAGATCTGTAGTTTGTGCCTAAAGGAACATTTCATTATTGATTCGTATTATATATAAAGTTCACCTTTCATGGTTATAACGGCAGAACCGCCAACCAAAATATCATTATCTCTGGACATTACTTCGATTAACGAAGGCTGATTTAGTTTCACGCCTTGCAGGATTTTATATTCAGTATTGGGTTTTGTGTACTTACTCTGTGTCAAAAAGCCAATTAAAGGTCCGGCGGCTGTTCCGGTTGCGGCATCTTCATTAATACCAATTAACGGATTAAAGAATCTGGCTTCGACTATATTTTCATGTTTAGCATCAAAAATTGTAAAACAATAATATCCTTCAAATCCATATTCTTTAGAGATTTCGATTAGGCGTTTATTGTCAGGAATGCAATCGTGCAAAAAGCGTCTGTTTTTTATAGGAACCATAAGATGCGCAACTTCTGTTTGAACAATCGTAGGCAAAAGTTCACCAACTGTCAAATCATCAATCGCCAAACCAAGTGCTTTCGCTATTAACGAAGCCGGAACTTGTTTTAAAGCCACGGCTGGTTTTTGATGCATTTGTACCACGGGAAATTCGGTAACCGGATCAAAACTTGTTGATAATGGTATTGGATTATCTTTCATGATTACAAAATGATCGGTTTCGTTTTGTTCCTCAAAAATGGGCGTTTTTTTGAATAATGCTGCACAAACGGCACCTAATAAATTGTGTCCGGCGCCATCGACTTCAAAACCTGTGGGGGTAAAAGAACGAACATTCAGCGCTTTTTGTGCTGCCGAATAATAAACAAATGAAGTCTCAGAATAACCAAATTCCTTGGCGATATTATGATAGACTGCCAGATCCAGATTGCCATTAGTAAAAACGACAGACAACGGATTTCCTTTATAACTTTTATTAGAGAATACATCTAAAACGTAGTATTCTAATGCGATTCTATCTTCCATTATTATAGTTTTTTTTCACCATATAAGTGATGTAAGTTCATATTAAAAGCTAGTGTTTTGTACCTAATTATTTTAGCATGGAAACTTACTTTTTTCTATGCATTTTAAATCAAATTAAAAAGATTAAAAAGAAAATCTGGTCAATCTGCGTGAAAAATAATAACACATAAAGATATAACTTTCGTTTTTGCTTCCATTTTTTTTCTAGTACAATAAAGTTACTGTTTGTTCTTTGATCTAAGTTATAATCATTGCATTTTCTTTTACAGCATTCGTTTTCCTTCGGCACTAAACTTTATTGCTTTTTCCAATCTTGCAATTCTCGTTTTTTCTTGTTTGGCGCTCATAATTACGTGAATTATTACCTTTTTATACGATGGTGCCTGATTGTTGAAATATTCCCAAGCTGTTTTATTAGCTTTAAATTGCTTTTCGAGTTCAGGATCTAGAATATACGCTTCATTTTCATGCGAGTAAATTTTAGATCTTTCTTCAGACCTGAATTCGAAAGCCTTTATTCCGGCTTCTTTCATCAATCCGGCTTTTGTGAGTGCTTCGATTTTTTTAATGTTGATCGCGCTCCAAATACTGGATTTCTTTCTGGGTGTAAACCTGATCGAATAACTTTCGTCGTCTATAGATCTTCGAACGCCATCGATCCAGCCAAAACAAAGTGCCTGATCTACAGATTCTGACCAGGACATTGATGGTTTTTTGCTGCTCACTTTATAGAAACCTACCAAAAGTTCAGTTTCTGTTTTGTGATGCTTTTCTAACCATTCTCTGAATTTTTCTTGGGTTGGGAAGAAAGTTGGATTCATTTAGTTTTCAGTTTTTAATGGAGGTGGAGGTGGTGGCGGTAGTAAAATATATTTTGAACTAAAAAAAGTTAGCTTTTTATTGCTTTTAATTAATTTCACTTTCTTTTTCCAGTTATAAATCCAATTAGCTAAAGAATCCAAATCTTTTGGAACATCATCTTTGTAACTATGTATTGCAATTGATTTTTTGATTGAATCTTTGTCTATGTAAATAGTGTAATAACTTCCATCAGAATAATTCTCAACATATTCGGAATTATATTTTTTTAGTTGTGTTTTAGATATTAAATCAATCAGCTTATTTTTATCTTTTTGACTTATTAAAGCAATATAATTTGTTTTTCCTTTAGGAATATTAGTGCTGTCCCAAACATCCCTGCCATTCCAGTATTCTCTAATATAAACGCTGTCGTTTGGAGTGAATTTTACTGAAAAAAATGTTTCGAAAGTATCACTATAAGAAAAATCAAAATATTTAAATTTTACTTCTGCTTCTTCTTTTTTGCAACTCAAGAAAAATAATAAAACAAATGAAATAAGTAAGATTTTTATTTTCATAGCCAAGTTTTGTTGGTTTTATCAATCTGGATTTCTAATCATTTGTCTTTACAATTAGTTCTTTATCTTTGTAAACGTAATTAAAGAAAATTATATTATGGCAAAAGGACCTGAAAAAAATACCAAAAACAAGGCTTTGCATACCAAATTGCTCAATAAAAAAAAGGCTAAACTTCAGGAAGAAAAGAGAGAACGTGCATTACGTTTAAAAGCTTTAGTGGCAAAAATGAACGAGAAAAAGAATAGTGACGAATCTGATGTGAAATAACATTGTATTCTATTCATCCAGTTCTTTCTGGCAAATGTCTATTTCTCGCTGAATCTCTTTTTCTAATTTATAAAGTTCATCTTCAACCCAAAACTGACTTTCGCGGGTTAAATAAAACTCATTTTCATTAAGTTTAAATTTGATTGCTTCTTTTATAATCAAGATCATTTCGTTGACTTGAGAAGTTCCGTTTGCGAAATTTGGACTTATTAAATATTTTAAAAGCTCTTTTTCGTATTGTGGTTTACAATATAGAATATGACTAATTATCGGGAAATAGAAGTAAAAATAACTATTGGTATTCGACTGATATTGTATTTTATGGATTTCAGAAACCAAAATATCACATTGCAAATCTGTAGTTTCTGGATTTAATTCTCTTAATAATTCGAAAGTATTTTTTGCACTTTGAATTGTGTTTCCCATTTTTGCAAGGTTAGAAAAAATCTTTTCAAAATCTGAGTTTGTTGTTGGTTTCAATTTTAGTCTTTTTATAATTTCAGAATATAAATTATCCAAAAGTATTATGGTTTAAAAACTAAAAAGAGACTCGTAAGTCTCTTTTTGCAATCAATATATTTTTTATAAAGGCTATTTGCCTTTTAGTAATTTTTCTAAATATTCTACTTTTTCCTTTTCAGATTGAACCAAACGTTCAAACAACTCAACAACTTTATCAAGAGGATTAAAAGTTGGCTGAATACTAATTGAGTTGATTGTTGAACTATCGTGACTAGTATTTGTAAAAGTATTACTAATGATATTAAATACTGTTTCGTCACTATAATTTTTAATTGCTTCAACCGAAACTCCTAAAACTTCAGCAATTGCTTTCAATTTTTCTTCATCAACATTTTCGCTTCCTTCAATATTCGAAATAGTTTGCTGACTTATTCCAATTGCAAAAGCAAGGGCTTCTTGTTTCATTCCACGAAGCTCTCTGATTCGGCTAATATTTCTGCCAATATGTTTCGGTTTTATTGCTGTGCTCATAGTTCAAAGATATTTAAAATTCTTTTAATTATTCTTGTTTTTGTAAAATACAAGATGGCATTTGTAAAACACCATGCATAATGGTTTGGGACAATACCTACTATTACTTCCTTGCGTTGTATTAAGTAAAAGTAATATTTTTCGTATAGTAAAAATTAAAAAAGCCAAGTTACCATGGAGCCAAATGAAATTAAAAGTCTAAATAGTCTTAGAAAATTAACTGCCCGATATTGTACTACTCTAAATCCGTCTCCAGATAAAAAAGAATTTTACACCGCAAAAATTGAACTTTTAAATTATTATGAACTTGGCTGTATTATTACCAATATGCTAAAATTATGCATTTTGGCGCTGGAAAACGAGTCACATAAAATTTCAGAAACAGACAAAAAAGCGCCTATTAATGTTAGTCTCATTTTAGAAACCGTACTTGAGATGTTTCCTATGGATGAATTTGAAATGCTAAGTGAAATCAATGAAATACTTGTTGGGGATTTTCAGGGTGTTGAGGAATGATCGAGAATTTGTGATTTTATTGGTACTGATTGTAGATCTATAATGTGTAATCTCATATATTTTATGTCATGATAAATTGCTATTTATCAAACATTTCCATTCTGAAAATTTCATCTTCTTCAAAAACTTCACTTTCTTCAAAAATTTCATCTATTTCAATTTCCGTAGATTCTGAAATTTCAGGTCTTGATAGAATTATTTCATTCCTTTTACTTGCAAATGAGTCTTCAAATTCTTTTTCAGAGATAGAATATCTTTTAAGATCATAATCCAATAAATTTTTTTCAAAATAATTTAAATCACTTTCACTAGAAGTGTATTGTATTTCCTGTTTTATGGCAGTTTTGATTTTTTCTACTACTTCTATTTTATTGTTTTCTATGTATTTGTCATATTTTTCTTCATTTACTTCTCTAAGCATTTCTAAGTTTTTAATACTCTCTCCCCAGCTAATATTTTCTACAACTTTTTTTAAGATCAATAAATAATCTATAGATATTTCATTACTGAAATCTAAATAAAATTGGATGTAATTTCTTTCTTCATAATAAGATAATTGTGAAATATCAATTTCTTCAAATTTATTAAAAATATAATTTTTTAGTTCTTGATCGGAAGTTATTTGTATATAAAATTTTAAACTATCTAATATTTCAATAGTTTTTAATTGAGTATTACGTTCAACAATTAACCAATCCACTCTAATAGGGTTTTGGATCTTGTCTAGTTTGCTTAAAAGTGCTTTATCAATTATCTTTTGAAAATTAATATCCTGTATGAATTTTTTTGAGAGGTATCGAATAGAATATACAAGTTGATCAAGGTAAATTGAATTTTGAATTAACGTCCTTGCTATATCTTCATCATCTTGAACAATTAATAATAAGAAATCTTTAATTGAAGGGTTTTGAAAATCTACATAATGATTTGATTTATCAGTTACGCCAATTTTTATAAAACTATTTTCCAACTCCTTTAAGTACTTTTTAAAGTTTCCATGCTTATAATCTAATCCAAGGTTCTCAATTGCTTCTTTAGATAAACTATTTATTGCAATTTTTAAGTCTTTTAAAATTATTGAATTTGAATTTGACAGTAAAACATATAAAATAATCTTTGAACCATCTGAAATTTGAGAGTTAAATGCTTTCTCCCAAATATCTAATGGATTCTTTAGTTTTTTTAAAAATTCTTTAGGATAAAGCTCAATGGAAACATTATCTAACTTAACTGTTAGTTGTTCTATAATTCGTGGGCTATAATTTTTATGATTTATTATTTTTTTATAAGCACCAGATATGATTAGCGCTCTAATATGCTCAATAGAAACATCTGAGTAATATAAATGATTATAAAAAATTAATGTCTTTATTCTCTTAGAATATGAACTTAAATCTAATGTTTGCTTACCTAAATCAATTTCTGAGGAATTTAATTTTTCATAAACATCTTTGGCTTGATTTAAGATATATTCTCTAGTAGTCATTATCATGACTTTATTTTTGCTTTTTTTTATACGATTAATTAACTCAATTAAATCATTTGATCGACCATCTAATACGTCGTATTTTAAAAAATTTTCACCTAAAAAATCATCGAAATAAAATGCTTGTTTTGTTTCGGAATTTTCTTCTAATATTTGTTCTCCTTCAATAATCTTTCTTATCTCAATGATTTCAAAATCATTTTGAAGATATTCCCATAAAAGAAGTCTCGCTAAAGTTGTTTTTCCTATTCCTGGTATTCCGCTAATAATTATAAATTGATATTTGTTTAAGATATCAATTGCTTTGTTAAAACTTTCTCCTCTAACATAATATTTATAATCATTTTGAATATTTCCAATTAGAAATTTAGCTCTTTCGTATAAAGGTTTATTAATTAAAGTATTAAAAATTGTAGAACTATTAAGCCATAATTTGAAATTTCGTTGATGTAAGTCAGGATAATCATCTAGTAGTGAATTTAGTTTTGAACGAGTATAAATATTGTTTTCATCGTCCATCCAATTCTTATATTTCTCTAGAATATAATCAGTCAAACCAACACTTATATCATTTGATAAAACAAGATAATATTTTTCAGGATTTAATTTTTCGAGTTTTATAGCTTCATCGTCAATCAATGCTTTTGTTACTTTTTTAACTCTTTTACATTGAACAACTATACTTTCGTCAGTACCTTTTGCATGTCTAAGATCAATTCCTTTGTCTTTCCCTTCTGCAAATGTGCTTAATTCCGATTGAAGTTTTCGGGATAAAAGATCGCGAACAAGATGTTCAAAATCAAATGGAGATAATATACTCTGAAAATCATAATTTGCCATTACTACTTTTTTTATCATGTAGATATCTCTTTTGTGTTAAAAATATCTCATGCTAAAATAATCTTTTTTACTTCAAAATAATCTCACAAAATAAAATCGTCTTATAAAAACGAGATTGCGTTAGGGATAGCAGCGAAAAGCCCACAGCCTGACGAAGGAAGTGCGAGGACTTGCAGCGAATAGCCCGACCGGAGGGAACGCCCAAAAAAATATTCGCATTCCTATTATTATTTCGCCGAAATTTGCAAATCAATCTCAAAACAAAACAAAATGGAGGAATTTGGTAGAATAATAGTTTCTGAAACAGCAATGAATAGTGAAAATCTTCAGGATGTGATTCACTCTAATATTTCGGTAATCAATTTAATGCGTGAGGAAGGTGTCGATGACGAATTTATTCACGAAGATGCGTTGATGAGTTACTATCTTGATTATTACTATTCGCAATATGCCGAAGGAAATTTTGCTCAGTTTGTTTATAAATCTGGTTGGAATAAAGAACTGAACGAACTTATCGAAGAAGGTTTGGCTTTGATTGGTGCCGAAAAACATCTTGAATTGTTTCAGCAACAAAGTAAAAAGGTAAAATTAATGAGCAGCGTGAAGCTGAATAAATTCGTAAGTGGAAAACTAGAAGGTGTAAACCCAACTCGTGATTTGCTAAACAACGACACTTTCTTTGAACTTGAAGAAAACCTGGTTACATTGAATGCTAATTTCCTGAAAAACCATCCTGATTTCGAAGTGCTTTCTGTAGATGATATGTTTGCAACTTTAGAAGAATATGTGGGGCATGAGATAAAGAGGGCTTAAATTTTTGCTGGAATCTACCACAGAGTTGCACAAAGTTTTTTGATTAATGTCTAGAGAATTTCGCGCAAAGACGCAAAGGTGCAAAGTTTTATTTTCTTTGCGCCTTTGCGCGATTAATAAACTCTAGTGAATTATTTTGTTCACCCAGATTTAAGCCGATTTTAAAAAAACATTTTAATCATCATAATCTGTGGCTTAAAAAACTTTTAGGGCTTCTCCCGACGCCTCGGGACGCTCAGCCTGACATCTAAAAAACTTAGGGAATCTTTGTGAAGTGTTCATATTAGTTTCTAAAATAACTTTATTAATTTAGCCTTTAATGCTTTAGCGATTATAAAAAGTCAAAAAATGAGATGCAGATACTTCCTGATATTGCTTTTTCTTCAAATAGGGTTTTCTCAAAACAAAATCAACCTTTTTTCAGAGATCAATTATAGTTCGATTCCTTCGGTTTCGTTAAGCGATTATAAGTCGGTTCAGGAACGCGATAAAAAGTTTCAGAATCCTAATATCGCTTTAGGAATTGGTATTTCGGGCGGAGGTTCGAGAGCGCAATTTTTTAGTATGGGCGTGCTTTTGGGATTAGAAGAAATTCAGGAAGACAATTCGCAGCGTAATTTCCTGAACGAGATCGATTATTTCTCAACTGTTTCCGGAGGTTGTTTTTCGGCGGGTTATTATTTAACGATTCTTAAAAATAAATTGTTTCAGGATAATTGTTCCTTCAACGAATTTTACTTTTCTAAAGCCGATGCTTATAAGGATTACGTCGATAAATCGGCCAATATTTTGTCTCTTTTAAATAATAGCCGAAACGAAAAAGGTGATAAAATATCGATGACGCAACGTATAGATTCAGATATTTTGCAATACGACGCCCTGAATCCCGATAATACCAATAAGTTTGGGACTCAAATGATGATGTCGGATTTTTTTATTCCCAAAAACAGCAAGTCAGTTCCGTCTTTACCCATGTTTGTAGCAAACGGAACAGCTTTTAATAATGGCGAACGCATTCCGTTTATGCCTCATATTATTCGTGGATTAAATCTCAATTCGTCTTTGGCACCCAATAAAGCGCCAATTGCATTAAACGAAAATGAGGTTAATGATGGTTACAACTTTCCGCTTACGTATGCTATAACGGCAAGTTCTGCTTTTCCGGGAGTTTTGCCTAAAGTGAAATTTGGCGTAAAAAATCAGGACAAAATATTGTGTATTGTCGATGGCGGCGCATCAGATAATATGGGTTACAGAACTTTGGTCGAATTGCTTTATAACGATACAAAAGTGAGTGATAAAAATAAAAAAGCACTTTTTATCGATTGTCTGGGGCAAGGAAAAAAAACTCCTTATATAAACGATGCAAAAATCAGGTTGATTTCGTTGTTTGAAACGGCTTCATTATACACCGTTCAAACTCGATACATGACTTTTGATAAAGATGTCGAGAATACTTTTGAGCGTTACAAAATACCAGTCTCAAATTATCAGATCATTGGTTTTACCACAATTAGGGATTATTTGATAAAGATGGAAAAAAATTATCCTTATGAAGATTTGGTGTTTGAGTTAAAAAACACCAATGATGAATCGAGTAGTTGGGCAAAATTATTTGGCAATTTTAAGCAAGAACTTATCATGAAATTTGGCGAAGATTCGTTTAAAAAAGATAAAGATGGCGAAGTAATTATTGCGACTTTAGATAAGGAAAAATTTAAAGATTTATCTGCCAGACAGGTTTTGATGTTATATGAATATGCCTCGCATGTAGAAACCAAACTAAGAATCACTCCTCAAGAAAGAGAAATTTTATTACTTTCAGGTCGTTTTGCAGTGTATTTAAAAACCAATGAATTAAGAGAATTGTTGGTTGAACATAAGTAATTTTGTCCGAAATTTGAATTCGTATTTAATCCTTACTGTTTTGACTCAACCACTTTTCGCTTGTAAAAAGATATTTTTCGCTGTATTGTTTTTCCCTGTTTTATTATTTTCTCAGGAAAAAAGCGCTGAAAAAAAGGAGGATGTTTCCCGCTATTTTTATAATAATCATGCCGTTTCTGTAGAAATCTGGTATGGACCTGATAAAAAACCCGACAGTACCAAAACCTATTATCCAAACGGAAAGCTAAACGAGATTTTTTATTATGATGATAAAGGTTTTAAGGATTCAAATGCTTTTCAGTACAATAAACAAGGCGAAAAACTGGTTACCTGGAATTATTCGCACGGGAAATTAGTCAGCAGAACCGATCATAAATTACCGTTTGGTAAAGACAGGGAAGAATCGGTTAAAAAAGCACTTCAATTATTGACGGATATTAATACAAAAACCAATTACAATCCGGTTAAAGTAAACGATCTCTACAATCGCGGTGTTTTAAGTATTAGTTTGGGAAATACAACATTGGCACTCGAAGATTTAAAAAAAGTTGAATATTCGATAGATAAAGATCCTAAAAATAAAGCACTTTCAGATTCTTTGGCAGAAAAGAAAGATGTATTTAGAAGCAAGCTTTACGACAGATTAGCGAGTATTTATGCATCGCTGGATATGGATAGTTTTGCTTTTAATTATTATTTCAAAGCCATAAAAAATGCTCCTGAAGATCTGCATATTTTATACAATTTTGCGGCTCTTTTGCAAGATCGAAAAGCGTATGATTTGGCAAGTTATTATTTAGAAAAAATCATAACCCAAAAACCTGAAATGGCCGATGCGAGATGGGCGCTTGCCCAATTGTATAGTGATACTGGCGAATATCAAAAAGCGATGGATAATATTATGATGGCTTTTAAATATGAAAAAGCCATCACAGAACGTAATGCATTTTCAGGAGGCAGAAATCTAAAAACTACCCGAGGTTTACTTTATCATAAGTTAGGAGAATCAGATAAAGGAATTGCTGATTTGAAAGACGCATTGAAACTGGATAAAAACAATTCGTATGCGATGAAAAATCTGGGAATTATTTATCTAGATCAGCACAAATATAAAAAAGCGTGCAAATTGTTTCAAAGTGCCAACGAACTTAAGTATTCTTTGGTTTATGATGAAACAGATTTATCATCATTATTAGAAAATGCCTGTAATAATGTTCAGCCCAAAGTTGAAGATCTTAAAAAGCCTTCAGTTTCTTCTAATCCTGTTTCTACAATTGTTTCGATTGAGAATTTTGATCTTAATTTTGATTATGAGTTTTTTAGTTTCGAATCGGTTTCTGTTCTAAAAGGAAAAAGCACCGATGGAAAAATCGATGTTTCGACATTATCACCTGGTTTTTATCTACTAAAAGTTGTTGCAGGAAATTCAACAGAAATTTTTAAAGTAATAAAAGAATAGCTCCAGAGGAGCGTCATATTTATAGAATTGTATTTGGTTTTGTGTTCAAGCTCCATCGGAGCGACATATTAATGCGCCAAGGATTTCACCCCGCTGGGGCTCTGGATTCGTTTGGATTTTTTATTTGCTACAAATATGTTACCCCGCTGGGGTTTTGTTGGACCGAAAATAAAAAAATATTGGTTTAATCGCCTTTCATCGTGAAATGACGATAACTACTCCGGAATCACTTGTTCTATTAATTCTAATCTTTTTACAATAGAATTTTTAGCCAATATAGTTCCCGGCGATAAAACGGCATTTGCTCCAACTCTGGAATTATCTCCAACCAAAGAACCAAATTTATCCGAGTTTGTTTCGATAACCTTATTATCATAAAGCACGGATATTTTTTTATTCGCTCTTTCGTTGTAATGATTTGCGGCAATCGAACCCGCTTCAAAATTGATGTTTCTGCCAATGATACTATTTCCGATATAATTAAAATGGGCAATCGCAGTGCCTGAACAAATAATGCTGTTTTTTACTTCGCAACCCGGACCAATTTTTACCGATTTGTCTAGATAAACACCTTCTCTAAAATAAGCATTTGCCCCAATGTAGCAGTTCTCGCTAATAATGGCCGGTTTTTTTATCGTAACATTATTTTCGATCGTGGCCGATTTATGAATGGCGATATTGTCCTGAATGATGTAATCGTCACCCAGATTGAGGATCATTTTTTCGATTATATTTTTAAGGTCATTCGTAATATTCCATGGTTCTGAAGTAGAAAGATCGCTGAAAGTCTTAGAGAAATCTTCGATAAAATGGTCGATAAGCATGATGGTATTTTTAATTGCAATTTAATGATTTTTTATTTTGAAGATGTGAAGTTTCCCAAAGCTTCACCAAGGAATATTAATAACAAAGCTCCAGAGGAGCGTCATATTTATAGAAAAAATGTATTGAGTTTGTGTTTAAGCTCCAGAGGAGCGACATATTAATGCGCTAAGAATTTCACCCCGCCGGGTTTAATTTTATTAAAAAATCTTTACACATCTCCGTGTATTCTTCGTGCATCTCTGCGTAATAACGCGCGAAATAACTTTAGAATCAACTTTGTCGTGATCTTATAAAACATTTCCTTAAATTTGCTTCCATTATAAAAAAATACAATAGTTATAAAAATCAAGCTATGTTACAAATCGCATTTATTAGAGAAAATCAAGAGAAAGTAATCAAGGCTTTAGCAAAACGAAATATCGATGCTAAAAGCGTTGTTGAAGAAGTCGTGCAATTAGACGAAAACCGTCGTGCTACACAAGTAGAATTAGACAACACTTTATCTGAATCTAATAAATTGTCCAAAGATATTGGAGAATTAATGAAAGCGGGAGAGAAGTCTAAAGCGGCAATCTTAAAAGAAAAAACGGTTTCATTAAAAGAAAAAAGTAAAGAACTAGGTGAAAAAGCAGAAGCTTTGGCAACCGAATTGACTGATAAATTATATACATTACCAAATCTTCCGGCTGATATTGTTCCTGAAGGAAAAACTCCGGATGACAATTTGAATGTTTTTGAAGAAGGTGATATTCCGGTTCTTCATGAAGGTGCACAACCTCACTGGGAATTGGTAAAAAAGTACGATATCATCGATTTTGAATTGGGTGTGAAAATTGCCGGTGCAGGATTTCCAGTTTATAAAGGAAAAGGGGCTCGTTTGCAACGTGCTTTGATCAATTACTTTTTAGATAAAAATACTGCTGCAGGATATAATGAAGTTCAGGTGCCACATTTGGTAAACGAAGCTTCAGGTTACGGAACAGGACAATTACCGGACAAAGAAGGACAAATGTATCACTCAACAATTGATGATTTATATTTGATTCCAACGGCTGAGGTTCCTGTTACGAATTTATTCCGCGATGTTCTTTTAACTGAAGCTGAATTACCGGTTTTATATACGGCTTATACGCCATGTTTCCGTCGTGAAGCAGGTTCTTACGGAGCACACGTACGCGGATTAAACCGTTTACACCAATTTGATAAAGTAGAAATCGTGCGTGTTGAACACCCTGATAAGTCTTATGAAGCACTTGACGGAATGGTAGAACATGTAAAAGATATTTTGAAAGAATTGAAATTACCTTACCGCGTTTTACGTTTATGTGGTGGCGATATGGGTTTCACATCGGCTTTAACGTATGATTTTGAAGTATTTTCTACAGCGCAGGATCGTTGGTTAGAGATTAGTTCAGTTTCTAACTTCGAAACTTTTCAGGCAAATCGTTTGAAATTGCGTTTTAAAGACAAAGACGGAAAAAACCAATTGGCACACACGCTTAATGGAAGTTCATTGGCATTGCCAAGAGTTTTGGCAGGAATATTAGAAAATTACCAAACTCCGGAAGGAATCGTAATTCCAGAAGTTTTACGTCCGTACTGCGGATTTGATATTATAAATTAAGAATAAAATAAAGTTTACAGTCGCAATATTCAGTTAGCGGTCGCAGTTTTCAGTTTCAGGTTACACATTTTAGTGCGACTGAAAACTGCAACTGAAACCGAGACTAAAGATTGCGACTGAATACTTTTAAAAAGTACCATATATGAACGGAATTTTAAACTGGAATGTAGATCCTGTTATATTTATGATAACAGATAGTTTTCCTTTAAAATATTATGGAGCTCTTTTTGCCACCGGACTTTTACTAGGGTATTATATTGTAAGAAGTATTTATAAAAAAGAACATCTTTCGCTGGATAATCTGGACAGTTTACTGGTATATGTAATCGTAGGGACAATTTTAGGTGCACGATTGGGACATTGTTTTTTTTATGAACCAGCTTATTTTTTGCAACATCCAATAGAAATTTTATTACCAATTCAAAAAGTAGCGGGAGTTTATAAATTTGTTGGTTATCAGGGTTTAGCCAGTCACGGAGGATCAATTGGGGTTTTGATCGCAATGATTTTATATTGCCGAAAATACAAGGTTAAATTTTTATGGATTTTAGATAAAATGGCGATTGGAGTTCCGGTTACAGGAGCTTTTATCAGGTTTGGAAATTTTATGAATTCTGAAATCTACGGAAAACCAACAAACGGAAATTGGGGCGTTGTTTTCGAAAGAGACGATATGATCCCAAGGCATCCAACGCAATTGTACGAAGCATTTGCTTATTTATTGATTTTCGGAATTGTTCTTTATCTTTATAGATCAAAGAATATTAGAAAATCTGACGGATTAATTTTTGGATATTTCCTAACTTTAATGTTTGTAGCGCGATTTATAATAGAATTTTTTAAAGAAAATCAGGAAAGCTTCGAGAATAATATGATCATTAATATGGGACAAATACTTAGTATTCCGTTTATATTAATTGGCATAGCTTTGATAATCTGGAAATCTAAGAAGAGCGTTGAGGTTTAGTTTACAGGCGCAGTTTTCAGTTTTCAGTCACAGTCGCAGTTTACAGTGAATTGCGCTGAATACCGAGACTGAATACCGAGACTGAAAACTGAGACTGAATACTGAAAACTGCGACTGAAAAAGACTGAATACTGAAAAAGACTGAAAATATGAAAAACATCTTTATTTACATCGTTTTATTATGGTCTACTTTTGCGTTAGCACAAAATGAGCAACTGGCTCAATATTACTTTGATAAAGGTGATTTCGAGAAAGCAAAAATCAGTTACGAAGAGCTTTTAAAAGCTTCGCCATCCAATACTCAGTATTTTTTAAGAACTGTAGATTGTTATCAGCAATTGCAGCAATTTGATCTGGCTCAAAAAATCATTCAGGAGCGCTACAACAGATACAAACAAGGTGTTTTTTTAGTAGAATTAGGATATAACTTTCAATTACAAAAAAACGAGGCTAAAGCCAAAAATTACTACGAACAGGCAATAGAAAAAATTAAAGCAAGTCCGAATGATGTTTACGGAATTGGAAATTCTTTTGAGAAAAAAGTATTGCTTGAATATGCTTTAAAATCTTATCAAATGGCAATGCAGGTTCAGCCCAATTATAATTTCAATTTCCAGATCGGGATGTTGTACGGACAATTGGGTAAAACAGATCAGATGATCGATCTTTTATTGACAGAATCATACAACAATCAACAGAATGCTAATTTAATACAGACACAATTATCGCGTTTCATGAATGGTGAAACAGATAATACCGCTTTTAAAGATGCAATGCGTAAAGCTTTAATCCTGAGAACCCAAAAAGATCAGGACGTTTTCTGGAACCATTATTTAAGTTGGTTTTATGTACAGCAAAAAGAATTCGGGAAAGCCTTTATTCAGGAAAAAGCCATTTACAAACGTGATCCTGAATCGCTTTCGAGTATTGTCAATTTAAGTCAGTTTGCTTTAAACGAAGACGATACAGATACTGCTGCAGAAATTCTGAATTTTATACTTCAAAACACTAAAGATTTAGATTTATTGGTACAGACCAATTCGTATTTAATGCAGATTAAAATCGATAAAGCGCAGGAAAAAGATTATCCCGCCATTAATACTGAGTTACAACAATTGCTTACAACCTATGATATAACTCCTTTTACCTTATCTTTGCAAATAATTCAGGCGCATTTCCTGGCTTTTAATCTCAAAAAGACTGAAGAAGGGAAAGCAATCGTTAAAAAAGCATTGGATTTAAACTTGAATGATTATCAAAAAGCAGATGCGAAGATGGAGTTGGCAGACATCTTGCTTTTAGAAGAAAAATTCAATCAGGCGTTGATTTATTATTCTCAGATTCAATTGGATTTAAAGAATGATGTCATGGCGCATGAAGCAAGTTTAAAGGCGGCGAAAACTAGTTATTATAAAGGTGATTTCGAATGGGCTTTAAAACAGTTTAAAGAGTTAAAAGCGGCAAACACGCAATTGATTGCAAATGATGCTCTTGAATATTTTTTATTGATAAATGATAATACGGTTGCAGATTCGACACAAACGGCATTAAAACAGTTTGCAAAAGGTGATTTTTTAATCTATCAAAATAAGAAACCAGAAGCAATTGCTCAGTTTCAGAGTATTCTTAAAACCTTTAAAGGGCAGGAAATAGAAGCTGTAACATTGTTGCGTTTGGGTAAAATATATGAAAGTCAAAAAGATTTTAATTCGGCTTTAAGCCAATATCAACAAATCATAGACAATCATAGTGACGGAATTTATGTAGATGAAGCGCTGTTTTTTTCGGCAGAAATTTACAACGACGAATTCAAAGATATAGAAAAGGCAAAACCTTTATATGAGAAGGTAATTTTTAACCATCAGGATAGTATTTACTTTGTTGATGCCAGAAAAAAATACCGAGAGCTGAGAGGAGACAAGAATTTATAAGTTGGTTTAATTGGTTATTCGTTTAACCGATTAACCGAAAAACGATTAAAAAAGAATTAGTAATATGATGATTGCATAAGATTTCAAGAACTAAAAATAAACTTAGTCTCTTAGAAGCTTAGAATCTCAGAACCTTTAAAGAAATGATTATTTACAACGTCACCACAAATATACACGAAAGCGTTCATGACCAATGGTTAAAATGGATGCAGGAAAAACACATACCGGAAATTCTGGCTACCAATAAATTTTCTTCGGCAAGAATCGTAAGGGTTTTGATTGAAGAAGAAATGGGTGGAATCACTTATTCGGTTCAGTATGTTACGGATAGCAAAGAAACTTTAGACCAATATTATATTGAAGATGAACCAAAATTTCATCAGGAAGCTTTGGGATTATTTGCAGATAAAATGCTTTCTTTCAGAACAGAGTTGGAAGTGATTTCGGAACATTAAGATTGCCCGCTGATTTTACGGATTAAACGGATTTTCGCAGATTATTAGATTTTAAAATTTGTGATAATTTTTGTAATTCGTGGCAAAACATAAAAATAAATAAAACTTTGCGTCTTAGTGCCTTTGTGGCTAAATTGATAAGAAAGAAAAGTTTAGTGTCTTTGTAAAAAGGCAAAACAATAAAGAAAATGGAAAAAGTAAAAGCCAAAAAACATTTAGGACAACACTTCCTGAAAGACGAAAGCATCGCAAAAGCAATTGCAGATACTTTAAGCTTAAAAGGATATGATGAGGTTTTAGAAATAGGACCAGGGATGGGTGTGTTGACTAAGTATTTGCTTGACAAACCAATTAATACACACGTAATCGAGATCGATGGTGAATCTGTGGTGTATTTGGGTGAAAATTATCCAAAACTAAAAGATAAAATTATCTCTCAGGATTTCCTGAAATACAATATAAACGAGGTTTACGAAAATAAACAATTCGCTATTATTGGAAATTTTCCTTATAACATTTCAACGCAAATTGTTTTCAGGACTTTAGAATTCAAACATCAGATTCCGGAATTTTCGGGGATGTTTCAAAAAGAAGTTGCTGAAAGAATATGCGAGAAAAAAGGCTCAAAAGCTTACGGAATCTTATCCGTACTGGCTCAGGCTTTCTATGATACAGAGTATCTGTTTACAGTAGATGAAAACGTCTTTATTCCTCCGCCCAAGGTCAAGTCGGGTGTGATGAAAATGACCCGAAAGGAAGATTATAGCCTTCCGTGCGGAGAAAGGTTGTTTTTTACAGTAGTAAAAACGGCTTTTCAGCAAAGACGAAAAACATTACGTAACAGTTTGAAAACATTAAATTTATCTGATGAATTGCGATTAGACACTATCTTTGATAAACGTCCTGAGCAGCTTAGCGTAGACGAATTTATTGTTCTGACTCAAAAAATAGAAGCCGATGGAGTTCAAAGTTAGCAAAGAATTAATCCACCAGTTAGAGGAACATATCGTTAGTAAAAACGACAAAGAACTTGAAGTTTTACTTAATGATCTACACCACGCTGATATCGCCGAAATCCTGGATGAGCTGGATTTCGACGAGGCAACTTATATTTTCAAGGTTTTAGATAGTGATAAAACGGCAGAAATTCTTCTGGAACTAGAAGATGATTTACGTGAAAATATCTTAAGCCGACTTTCGCCAAAAGAAATTGCAGAAGAGCTTGATGAGCTCGAAACCAATGACGCGGCGGATATTATTGGTGAACTTTCGCAGGAAATAAAAGCGGAGGTAATCTCAGAACTTAATGACGTTGAACACGCAAAAGACATTGTCGATTTGTTGCGTTACGACGAAAATTCTGCCGGTGGTTTGATGGGAAAAGAGTTGGTGAAAGTCAACGAAAACTGGAATGTATTAACTTGTGTAAAAGAAATGCGTATTCAGGCAGAAAACGTTTCCAGAGTACATTCTATTTATGTAGTTGATGATGAAAACCGCCTTAAAGGAAGATTGTCATTAAAAGATTTACTAACCACTTCGACCAAAACGCAGATTTCTGATATTTATATTCGAAAATTAAACTTTGTAAATGTAGATACTGAAGATGTTGAGGTAGCACGTATCATGCAAAAATACGATTTAGAGGCCATTCCGGTGGTAGATGAATTAGGACGATTAGTAGGAAGAATTACCATTGATGATATAGTAGATGTAATCAAGGACGAAGCAGATAAGGATTACCAATTAGCAGCGGGTATTACGCAAGACGTAGAATCAAACGATAGTGTTCTTGAACTTACAAAAGCACGTTTGCCCTGGCTTTTAATAGGAATGGTGATCGAAATTGTAGCATCATTTGTTCTAAAAGGAAACGAGGCAACCTTTCAAAAATATTCAACCTTAATTATTTTCGTTCCGCTACTTTCTGCGACTGCAGGAAATATTGGAGTTCAGGCATCTGCAATTGTGGTGCAGGGTTTGGCAAACGGAACATTAAAAGAATTTAGCCGCGGTTATTTTAGTAAAGAGATAAGCGTTTCGATGATTTCAGGAACTATTATTTCCCTGCTTTTATTGGCGTATCATTCTGTAATGTACCAACAATATTTAGTGGGAATCGCGATTTCTATTTCGATGATAGTAGTAATCTTATTTGCTGCGACATTGGGAACTTTGGTACCGTTATTTTTGCATAAAAATAAAATTGACCCCGCAATTGCAACCGGTCCGTTTATTACCACAACCAATGATGTCTTTGGAATTATGCTCTACTTTGGAGTAGCCAAATTGATTCTTGGTTTCTAAGTTTTTTGCAACAAATTAATAGAATACAGTGATTTAAGATCTGTAAAATCTGTGTAATTTGTGGCAGAAAAATTCGCTATTAACCAGCCAATAAATAAGCAATGAAAGTACATATCATAGGAGGAGGGAATCTTGGGGTTTCTATAGCCTTGGGAATTGCTAAATTCTCAAAAAATAATCAGGTTACTGTTACCAGAAGAAACATCGCGAGTATTCAATATTTAACTGAATACGGAATCACGGTTTCATCAGATAATAAACATAATATTCAGGAAGCCGATGTGGTGATTTTAACCATAAAACCGTATCAGGTTGATACTGTTTTTGCTGAGATTTTGCCTGTAATTCAGGGAAAAACTATTGCTTCGGCAGTGAGTGGTTTGTCTTTAGATGTACTTCAGGAAAAAACAAACAATGCTTTTCCGGTAATTCGTATCATGCCAAATATCGCAGCACAGTTTGGTGAATCGGCAACTTGTATTTCTTTCCCCGAAAAGGACAGAGAAAAAGCATTGCCAATTGTTGACTTGTTTCAGGATTTGGGAACAGCTCCGGTAATCGACGAAAAGCTAATGGATGCAGCAACAGTTCTTGGAGCATGCGGAACAGCTTATGCTTTAAGATATATTCGTGCTTCGATGCAAGCCGGAATCGAAATAGGTTTTGATTCTCAAACGGCTTTGGCAATCGCAGCACAAACCGTAAAAGGAGCTGCTAAAATGTTATTAGAGGAAAAAGTACATCCGGAACAATTAATTGATCGTGTAACAACACCGCAAGGCTGTACAATTGTTGGTTTGAACGAAATGGAACATAATGGTTTCAGTTCATCATTAATAAAAGGTATCAAAACTTCTTTGAAACAAATTAAAGGCTAGTTTTAAAATGAAATTCTAATATAAAAAATCCCAAATTCCAACTTTGTTGGGGTTTGGGATTTTTTTTGTTTAAAAGTGTTATTGGCTTTTTTGTCACTTCCACGAAGGAGAAGTCACACGAGTAACTCGTCAGAGATTGACAGAAATCAAGTTATCAAATAATTGGAATTTGGAATTTGAAAATTTTACTTCTTAATCAATTGTATATACTTTCTCCCACATTCCGAAATCTTAGTATAAGAATTCATAGCATTGCCATAATTCTGAATTGTAAGTGTATCTGTTGCATAACTGGCGCCAATTCCTACGGGAATTTCTAATTGTTTAGAATCTGTTTCAGACTCAGCGATAGAATCGTTGTCTTCTTCGTGGCTGATATCTCCTTCATATTCATCCCATTCTATACCTTCTAAAACTATAGTTTTTTCTCCGGATTCATTTGTAATAAAAGTGGCTTTGCCTTTTAACTTGCGAAGTTTCGTGTTTAGAAAATAAGTATATCCATTTTTTGTTTTGGTGATTTCAATAGAAATTTTGCAGTCCTCTGTATTGTTCGGCTCAGTTTGAGTTTCGTATAAACCTTCAATAGATTCTTTATTTGCTTTTGTTTCAAGCGAAATGTTACCGTTTGATGTGTCTTTTTCAACTACAGGTTTTGGCTTGTTTTCGCATGCAGAAAGAAATGATATTAGTAAAAATGCAGTTGTAATTTTAGATATGGATTTCATAAAATTAAGAGTTTTTATTTTTTTGCCAGAATATATTTCAAATATATAAAGCCTAAAATTCCGGAAAGAACGGAAGCGATCAAAATTGCAATTTTAGAAAAAATGATAGTTTGAGGGTCTTTAAAAGCTAAAATGGTGATAAAAATTGACATTGTAAAACCGATTCCTCCTAACATTCCTGCGCCTAAAATATGAGCCCATTTAAGGCTTTTAGGCAATGAACACAAGCCGGCACTAACTCCAATAGATGAAAAAAGTAAAATTCCCAATGGTTTTCCAATTACTAAACCTAAGATAATACCAAATGTATTTGGATGATTTAATCCCTGGTGCCAGTCAGATTCTATTGCAATACAAGTATTCGCGACAGCAAATAGTGGTAGAATTACAAAAGCAACCGGTTTATGTAAAAAATGCTGTAATTTATAGGAAGCAGAGTTTTCTCCGCCATCTCCAAACGGAATAACAAAAGCCAGAATAACGCCGGTAATTGTAGCATGAACGCCAGAATTTAGCATGAAATACCACATGACAACTCCTCCAATTAAATAAGGAATCAGATTTTGAACTTTCATTCGATTCAAAACAAACAATAAAATCCATATTCCTAAAGCAATGGCAAGATTTACAAAAGCAATTGTTGTAGTATAAAAAATGGCAATTACAATAATAGCACCCAAATCATCAATAACAGCCAAAGCAGTTAGAAATACTTTTAATGACGAAGGGACTTTTTTGCCTAAGAGAGATAAAATTCCAATTGCAAAAGCAATGTCCGTTGCCATTGGTATTCCTGCACCGTTTTGTGTTGCTGTCCCAAAATTTAAAGCCAGGAAAATGGCAGCCGGAACCAGCATTCCGCCAAAAGCGGCCATAATTGGTAAAGAAGCATTTTTTATACTCGATAGTTCGCCGTGATAAATTTCACGTTCTAACTCTAAGCCAATCAATAAAAAGAATATTGCCATTAAACCGTCATTGATCCAATGTGTGATAGAATGTCCGCCTAAATCTTTCTCCCAAAAAACAATATATTCTGTTTGAAAAGAGGAGTTGGCAAGATATAACGATATAATCGTGACAAAGAGCAAGAGTAATCCTCCTGATTTTTCGTTGTTAAAAAAGGATTTAAAAGTCTTGGTTAATTTCATTTTTAAATTTGATATTTATTCTAATGCAAATTCAACAGCTTTTTTTGCATGAATTTCTGCTGTTTTAAATAGTTCAGCATTCGTATATTCATTAGTAATTAATAATTCTATTTCTGTACATCCTAATATAATACCTTCAGCTCCCTGATGAATTAAATCAGTAATTATGTCTAAAAAAATATTTCTTGAATTGCTTTTTATTATTCCTTTTACAAGCTCGTCATATATAATTCTATGAATCTGATGTCTTTGTTCCTGGTTTGGGATTATGGTTTCTATATTGTATTTATCTAGTAATCTGCGTTTGAAAAAATCTTGTTCCATTGTAAAAGAGGTTCCTAGCAGTCCTATTTTTTTAATCTTTTTTTCGTGAATTTTTTCGGCAGCTGCATCAACAATATGGATTAGAGGAATCGATATGTTTTTTTCTATTTCATCTGATAATTTATGCATGGTGTTGGTACATAATACAATGAAATCTGCTCCGCTTTTTTCAAGTTTTTGAGCTGCCTGGATCATTAAAATTGCTAGTTTGTCCCATTCTCCTTTTTTTTGCAATTCTGCAATTTTATCAAAATCAACAGAGTACATTATCGACTCACACGAATGAACGCCACCTAGTTTTTCCTGAACGGTTCTATTGATTATTTGATAATATAATGTAGAACTTTCCCATGACATACCTCCAATCAAACCAATTGTTTTCATAAAAACCGTTTTATGCGAATTTACACATTTATTAGCGATTTTTTTGGGTTAAAAGAGAAAGCCGTATTTTTTTTGTTACTTTGTTTTTCTAATTTAAGTTATAATTTCATGTCAATTAAAGTTTTACATATCGATAGCAATCATCCAATTTTATGGCAACAATTAGAAGATGCCGGTTTCGAAAACCACGCTGATTTTAAATCTTCTAAAGAAGAAATTGAAGCTAAAATTCAGGATTATAACGGAATCGTAATTCGTAGCCGTTTTAAAATCGATAAAACCTTTCTGGACAAAGCCACCAATTTACAGTTTATTGCCAGAGTTGGCGCGGGTTTAGAAAGTATTGATTGTGATTATGCTGAGTCTAAAGGCATTCACTTGATTGCAGCGCCGGAAGGTAATCGCAACGCTGTTGCAGAACACTCACTTGGTGTAATTTTATCCTTGTTTAATAATCTGAATCAGGCAAACGCTGAAATTAAATCCGGACAATGGAATCGCGAAAGTAATCGAGGCCATGAACTGGATGGAAAAACGGTTGGAATTATTGGTTATGGAAATATGGGAAAAGCTTTTGCTAAAAAGCTTCGTGGTTTTGATGTAGAAGTGATTTTTTATGATATTCTAGAAAATATTGCAGACGAAAATGCCAGACAAGTTTCATTGCAGGAATTACAGCAAAAAGCAAATGTTCTGAGTTTACATCTACCTTGGACTCCTGAAACGGATAAAATGGTAAATGCTAACTTTATAAATGCATTTGCAAAGCCGTTTTGGATCATAAATACGTCACGCGGTAAAAATATAGTTACGGCTGATTTAGTCGCAGCAATGAAGTCTAAAAAGATCTTGGGAGCTGGTTTAGATGTTTTAGAGTATGAGAAGTTGTCTTTTGAAACACTTTTTCAGGATAAAAATACTCCGGAGGCTTTTCAATATCTTTTAGAAGCTAAAAATGTTTTGTTAACACCTCATATTGCCGGTTGGACTTTTGAAAGTCATGAACGATTAGCGCAAGTAATTGTAGATAAGATAAAAGCAGTTTATTCAAAATAAATTTTAAGGAATTAGCAATTTTTATAATCTTAAATTTTTAGATTTTTATAACGAGTTATTTCTGTATATTTCTGCATCCATAATTAGTTTTTAATGTTAATTTTTAATAATATTGTTTCCGATTTGGCTAAATATCTTAAAAATATTATGCTTAAAATCTTAAAAACAAGGTTTAACTAACTAATTTGCTGTAGTCTATGATTATCTTCGGAAGTAAAACTGTTGGAAGTACTGTTAAATCAGGAAAATTTGATTGTCCAAATTGCAGAAGAGAAGAAAGCTACAAGTTGAAAAACTATAAAAAGTACTTTCATATCTTTTTTATTCCGTTGTTTAAAATTCAGGACCTTGGTGATGAATTAAACTGTTTCTTTTGTAATACGGTTTATATTCCCGGATCTATTTTGTCTCAGGAACAATATGATACAAGAAATAAATTAGGAAATCTTTCTTATGAAGAAAATAATAGATTAGGTCTGGAGCCTTGCGATTTTGGAAAAAGAGTTGGGGCTTATGCAATTGATCTAGCCATTATGTATGCCATAAGTTTAACGATAGTTTTCCTGGTGCCATCGATCTCCATGTTTTTTATGTTTATTGGATTCATTTATTTTATAGCTTGTGATTTTGCCCTGAAAGGATCTTCTTTAGGGAAACTGGCATTGTCTATAAAAACAGTTGATTTTGAAGAAAACAAGGAGATTCTTGCTTACAATATAATTTTACGAAACCTTATTAAAGGAGTTTGTGTTTATTTCCCCCCTTTATTTATGGCTTCATCACTGAATCAGGATAAAAGGGCCATTCATGATTTAGCGGCAAGAACAATGGTTGTCGATAAATAGTTTTGGGCTGTTTGTCAGGATTTGGTTTTCAGCAAATTTGTAACATATTATTATTAACTATAAAAGGGAATAAAAAATGGAAAATACAAAAAGAGAAGAGTGGAATAATCCACAAGGATACGGAGTCGAAAACAAAAGAGTGCTTGCGGGAATTCTGGCCATAGTGTTAGGCGCTTTGGGAATTCATAAATTTTATCTTGGTTATACCAAAGAGGGAATTATTCAGCTTATTCTTGGATTCATGTTTGGAATTGGCGGATTAATTGGAATTGTAGAAGGTATTTTATATTTACTAAAAACCGATGAAGAATTTTATCAAACCTATCAGATAGGTTATAAAGGCTGGTTTTAATGTAAACCGAATAATAAAGTTTTACAAAATATTGGGAACGCCAATAGGTGAACTTTTTTAATACAATAATAACATATAAGGAACGAAAGTTGGTTTTTAGTAATTTATTTTCGCATTCCTTTAAAAATAAAAAGCCCGTCTAATGCTTAGAATTAGAAATAACATAACCCTTAATTAAATAATAAAAAATGGAAAACAATTTTCAAGAAACGTCTAATAATTTTAATGAGCAGATTCCGGTATTCAAAGTAGATCCAATAATGGTATTGGTTTTTGGAATTTTATCTTGTGGTTTGTATTTAATTTATTGGAATATTAAAGTATCTGAAGTTTTTAATGCAGTTGCCGGAAAAGAAGTTATCTCACAGCCAATTGCAATTTTTGCAGGATGTTGTATGCCGGTAAATATTTATTTTTATTACCTGGCTGGTAAAGAGGCATTGCCAAAAGTTTATGAGAAAACTGGTGAACTTCAAAAAGATCAATCTACTTTATTAATTGTTTTGGGACTTTTCTTTCCAGTAGCAGCAGCAATGATTGTACAAGGTGATATCAACAGATTATACAAATAATAGCAGAGTAAAGCGTAAAGTTTACGGAATTATAGGTGCAGTAATTACACTTATAATTCCGTTTTTACTAATGCTTAACAATCATAATGATCATTTAGAAACTGATCAGTCATTTTGTCCCTTTAAAATGATTACAGGATTTCCTTGCCCGGGTTGTGGCATAACAAAGTCCTTAGTTTATTTTTATCAGGGAGATATCTATAAAAGTTTGAGTTATCATATTTTGGGGCCTTTTGTTATTATATTTTGCTGGTTAACCATCATTATATTAACGACAGAAATTATTACCAAAAAGGAATACTTTACAGGACTTTTATACAATAGAAAACTGGCTTATAACATGGCTTATCTTTTAGCCTTTTATCATTTTATACGATTGGTTCTGTTTATCAGGAATAATTCTTTTGATGATATATTGCATCAGTCTATTTGGTTTTAAAACATAAAAAAACTCATAAGTTGCGGCTTATGAGTTTTTTTTATTTATATGTTGTTAATTAATCTTCTTTCTCAGATAATTTACGCTCTAATTCTATTTGAAATTCTTCGATAACAGGTTTCATAGTACTTTCAGGAATATCTGCGATTCTAATGTACATTAAGCCGTCTACAGCATTATTGAACAAAGGATCTACGTTGAAAGCGACAACACGTGCGTTTTGCTTGATATACTTTTTAATTAAAACCGGCAAACGTAAATTTCCTGGTTCTAATTCGTCAATGATTTTGTCGAATTTGTTTAAGTCAGATTCTGCTTCATCAAAGATAAAATCTTTATCAGCATCTTTTAGTTTTACTTTATACGCTTTCTTAGGGTGAATGTATTGAGCAATATACGGATCATAATAATTAGACTTCATGAACTCAATCATCAATGATTTCGAGAAATCAGAGAACTGATTGCTGATACTTACTCCGCCCAATAAATATTTATGTTCAGGATAACGTAATGTGGTATGAATAATACCTTTCCATAATAAGAACAAAGGCATTGGTTTTTGCTGATATTCTTTAATGATAAACGCACGGCCCATTTCGATTGATTTATGCATCATATCATGCAATTCAGGTTCGAATCTAAATAAGTCGTTCAAATAAAAACCTTCTATTCCGTATTTTGGGTAAATTTCAGAACCCAATCCCATACGATATGCACCGGCGATTTTTTTTGTGTCATCATCCCATAAAAACATATGGTGATAATATTGATCAAATTTATCCAGGTCAATAGATTCATTGGTTCCTTCTCCAACTTCGCGGAAAGTGATTTCTCGTAAACGGCCAATTTCGTGCAGGATATTAGGGATAGATTTTGCTCTTGCAAAAAACACTTCGTAGTTTTTACTTTGCAACAATCGGCAATCACTATTTCTTAACGCATTAACTTCGTCAAGCATTTTTGATTCATTTGCAGGCGTAACGATTTTTTTAGGTGCTTTAGGTATTTTTAAGCTTGCCGTATCCAGTAATTTGCTGTCCTTTTCAAAAGGATTAGCCAGCATATAGGTTTTCTTTCTTAAAAATTCTGAGTAATCTTCAAACGATTCAAACTCATTTTGCTCATTTACAGAAATTGGTTTTCCAATACGAACCTTAATTACACGATCTTTTTGCGTTAACAATTCTGATGGTAATTTTGCAGTTCTTAAAGTATCATCGATTTTAGAAAGCCAATAGAATAATCTGCTGTTTTTAGCATGAAAATAAATAGGAACAACCGGAACTTTGGCTTTTCTGATTAGTTTTAATGCACCTTCTTCCCAAGGTTTGTCTACAACTAATTTGCCATCTTTATAAGTCGATACTTCTCCTGCCGGAAAAATACCTAACGGTTTTCCGTCACTTAAATGGCGTAAAGTTTCTTTGATTCCAACCACGCTTGATTTAGCATCCTTATGATTCTCAAAAGGATTAACCGGCATGATGTATTTTTTTAGCGGAACAATTCGGTGTAATAAGAAGTTAGCAATAATCTTGAAATTAGGTTCTCTTTCGAGCATTAATTTCAATAGCAAAATACCATCAATTCCTCCAAGCGGATGATTCGAAATGGTAATGTAAGCGCCATCTTTAGGCAAACGTTTTAAATCTTCCTCAGGAATTTCGAACTTAATCTGTAATTCATCTAATACTCCGTTTAAAAACGCAACGTCTTCTAAATGTTTATTATGATCGTAAATTTTATTAAGGGTAGAGATCTTAAGAACCTTCATAAGAATCCAGCCTGAAAAAGTACCTAAAACTCCGTACTTGTCAACATTTATTGCCTTTGCAACTTCTTTCGCGGTAACTAAACCCATGTACTATTTTTAATTTATTAGAGCAGCGAACAAAGATAACAAAAAAGTCTACTTTTCGTTGATTCAAACACAAACTTTCCACATTTTTATTACATTTGGAATCCTAAAAAAACACTGATGAAAATTATTTCTTATAATGTAAACGGAATACGTGCCGCAATCGCTAAAGGCTTTATCGAATGGCTGCAACAAGCTAATCCTGATGTTATTTGTCTTCAGGAAATAAAAGCTACAGAAGAACAAATTCCGGTAAATGATATTACGGCCGCAGGTTATCCTTATCAATATTATTATCCAGCCACCAAAAAAGGATATAGTGGCGTGGCTATCTTATCAAAAATAAAACCTAATAATGTGTTTTACGGAACCGGAATTCAGCACATGGATTTTGAAGGTCGTAACCTTCGTGCTGATTTCGACGATTGTTCTGTAATGAGTTTATATCTTCCGTCAGGAACCAATATCGAAAGATTAGATCATAAATTTATGTTTATGGATGACTTTCAAACCTATGTAAACGAGTTAAAACTAACCATTCCAAACCTTATTATTTGTGGCGATTACAACATTTGTCACGAAGCGATCGATATTCATGATCCGGTTCGTAACAAAACTGTTTCAGGATTTTTACCCGCTGAACGTGCATGGCTTGATGGCTTTATGAAATCAGGTTTTATTGACAGTTTTCGTCATTT
The DNA here is from genome assembly GCF_001975985.1 of [Flexibacter] sp. ATCC 35103. GTDB lineage: Bacteria > Bacteroidota > Bacteroidia > Flavobacteriales > Flavobacteriaceae > Flavobacterium. The sequence goes on from NZ_MTQF01000003.1 coordinate 485,786, forward strand.
CAACAAAGATCCGCATCATTATTCCTGGTGGAGCTACCGCGCCGGAGCCAGAGGAAACAACAAAGGATGGCGTATCGATTATAATCTGGTAAGTGACTCTTTGCAGCATAAACTCAAACGTGCCGTTATCCTTCCGGATGCTGTGCACTCAGATCATTGTCCGGTTTTAGTCGAAATCGAGTAAAGTTTGGTATTGTTCTTGTTGAGAGAATAGCTGTTTAAATAAAGAACTTCCTTTAGTTGGATTTTTAGGAGCTATTTCCAGCTATCCGCTATATCTTTCCTTGCCTAAAGAAGGCAAGAAAAGGATGTCGCTGCTATCTGGGCTAGAAATTCTGTTCAATAAAAAAGTTCTAGAGTTATTAATGCGCCCCAAATAAATAAAAAAAGTAAAATGATTAAAAAGGCCTCCATCGGATTACTAGTTTTAGCCTTGTCTATGACTTCATGCGTATCCAAGAAAATTTACAACGATCTGGAAACGAAATATTCAGATCTTAAAAAAGAAAACCGTTCTATCGCAGATCAAAATGCCGATTTGCAAAAATTAAAAAATCAGCTTGAATTAGATCGCGATGCATTAACAAAAGATTTAAATGCAACAAAATCTGACCTTGAAAAACAAAAAGCAGATCTTGTCGCTCAGCAAAAAAAATATAAAGTTTTGCAGGATTCTTATAATGCATTAGAGAAAAACAGCAACGATGCATTAGAAAGCAATATGGCAAAAAATCGCGAATTGCTGGCTCAACTAGAAGCAAAATCTAAAAAACTGGCAGATGAACAAGCACGCCTTGATAAAACGGCAAGTCGCCTAAACGAACTTGAAGCCATGATTGCTGCTAAAGAAGAAGCAATGCGCAAACTAAAAGAAACATTGTCTAAAGCCTTAAACGGTTTTGAAGGCAAAGGTTTAACAGTAGAGCAAAAAAACGGGAAAGTATATGTTTCTATGGAAAACAAATTGCTTTTTAACTCAGGAAGCTGGGCCGTTGGGGTAGAAGGTAGAAAAGCCGTTGTAGAATTAGGGAAAGTATTGGGAGACAATCCGGATCTTTCAGTTCTTATCGAAGGTCATACAGACGATGATCCGTATGCAGGTTCAGGACCAATTGCAAACAATTGGGATTTATCTACTAAAAGAGCTACAGCAATTGTAAATATTTTAAGCGAAAATGCTAAAATCAATAAACAAAAACTAACAGCAGCTGGTCGCAGCGAATTTTCTCCGCTTGCCAGTAATGCAACTCCGGAAGGAAAAGCAAAAAACCGAAGAATCGAAATCATCTTAACACCAAGATTAGATGAAATCGCTGAAATGCTTAATAGTATAAACTAAGTTGCTAAGGCACTGAGTTGCTATCCCGAAGTTTCGGGACTAAGTTTTTTTAAAGATCAAAAAGGTTCAAAGTTTTACTTTGGACCTTTTTTTTATAAAACCAAATTGAATTCACTTTAAGTCCCATCGGGACGACATATTTATAGAAAATACCATTTTTTTAGAGAAGCCCCAGCGGGGTGACATGTATGTTAGATAAATATGCCGCTCCGCTGGAGCTTTGGTTCCGGACTTTTAATGATTGCTATAAATATATCGCTCCTCTGGAGCTATATTAGAAATTAGTTGCGATTTTAAANNTAAAATCTAAATTGAATTCACCTTAAGTCTCGGCGGGACGATATATTTATAGAAAACACCATTTTTTTTAGAGAAGCCCCAGCGGGTGACATGTATATTAGATAAATATGCCGCTCCGCTGGAGCTTTGGTTCCGGACTTTTAATAATTGCTATAAATATATCGCTTCTCTGGAGCTATATTGGAAATTAGTTGCGATTTTAAAATCTAAATTGAATTCACTTTAAGTCCCAGCGGGACGACATATTTATAGAAAACATTATTTTTTTCAGCAAAGCCCCAGCGGGGTGACATATATATTAGATAAATATGCCGCTCCGCTGGAGCTTTGGTTCCGGACTTTTAATGATTGCTATAAATATATCGCTCCTCTGGAGCTATATTAGAAATTAGTTACGATTTTAAAATCTAAATTGAATTCACTTTAAGTCCCAGCGGGGTGACATGTGTATTAGAGAAACATACTGCTCCGCTTGAACTGTAATATACATTCTTATCCTTTTTTTAACTTTTGTACAATTTTCATTTGAAAAATCCCGTCGTATCTTTGAGTTTTATAATTAAAAAGCTGTTATCTTAGAATCTTAGTTACTCAGCAACTTAGCAACTCAAAAAGAAATGAAATACACTACACTACCCAACACCGATATAAAAGTTAGTAAAATAAACCTCGGAACAATGACTTTCGGGCAGCAAAACACAGAAGCCGAAGGACATCAACAAATGGATTATGCGCTTGAAAGAGGTATCAATTTTTTTGATACTGCCGAGATGTATTCTGTTCCTGCAAAAGAAGCAACTTACGGAAGCACGGAGAAAATTATAGGAAGTTGGTTTAAGAAATCAGGAAATCGCGACAAAGTAGTTTTAGCTTCTAAAATCGCAGGTCCAAACCCAAATTTTATTTACATGCGTGAGAAAGTAGATTTCTCTCCTGAAAGTATTAAATATGCTTTAGAAAACAGCTTAAAACGTCTTCAGACAGATTACATCGATTTGTATCAAATGCATTGGCCGGAAAGAGAAACTAATTATTTCGGGCAACGCGGTTTTAAAGATTATGAATCTCAATGGGAAGATAATTTCAGAGAAGTTCTTGAAACTTTTGACGGACTAATCAAAGAAGGGAAAATAAAACATATTGGTGTTTCTAATGAAAATGCGTGGGGAATGATGCGTTTTCTGGAAGAAAGTAAATACAACAATCTGCCAAGAATCAAGACCATTCAAAATCCTTATAATTTATTAAATCGTCTTTTTGAAGTAGGTTCTGCCGAAGTTTCAAAGTATGAAAATGTGGGTTTATTAGCTTATTCTCCTTTAGCATTTGGGGTTTTAACGGGTAAATTTTTAACCGGAGAAGCACATCCAAATGCGAGAATTAATCTTTTTCCGCAATATACACGTTACAATAGCGATCAATGTACGCAAGCGACAAGATTGTATCAGGAAATTGCTAAAAAACATGGTTTGACATTAACAGAGCTTGCAATGGGATTTGTATTACAACAACCGTTTTTGACAAGTGCTATTATTGGTGCAACCACAATGGAACAATTAAAAGAAAACATCGATACAATAGATGTGTTTTTATCAAAGGAAATTTTAACGGAGATTGCAGCCGTTCAGGCAATAATTCCTGATCCGGCGCCTTAATTACAGTTTTATAATAAAGATATATTCCACAAATTTTCACTAATTCATAATGTGAAAATTTGTGGAATTTTTTATGTAAATAATTGAGGATAATCAGTCTATTCGTGTTTACAAATCAAATTCTTCTCCAATAGCCAAGGAATCTGCCGGAATTGCTGTTGAATCCGGGGCTTTAATTCGTATCAATGAACGCGCATTTCCGGAGATGTAAACAGGAGAAAGTACGCCAATAGTATCTTCAGAAACCAAAACGCCACGACGTAACATTAAGTTGCTTAAAAACTTTTGGTTTTGTACTGCAAAGTCTTTCAGATTTCCCTGATCGTTAAACTGATACATGAATTTTCTGGGCTTTGGAATAATCGTCGCCAGGAATAAACATTCATTTAAACTGAGATTAGATGGGCTTTTTTGAAAGTAAAAATGACTCGCTTCGCCAATTCCGTATACATTTGGTCCCCATTCTATAATATTAAAATATACTTCGAGCATTCTTTCTTTGCTTACTACACGATTGTTTTCGAGAATATAAACCAGTAGAATTTCTTCCAGCTTACGCGAAAGTGTTTTTTCACGAGTCAGAAAGACATTCTTTATTAACTGCATACTAATCGTGCTGGCACCACGAGAGAATTTTTTGGTTCTGATATTCTTTAAAATAGATTGTTTGAAAGCTTCATTTATAAATCCGCGATGCGAGAAAAAAGAAGGATCTTCAGTAGTAAGGACGCATTTTCTTAAATAAGGTGAGATCTGATCTAAAGGTGTATAATTCGGATTACCGTTTCCAACCAAAACCGGACGTTGCAATACATTTTGAATAATGGCGCGATAAACAAATTCTCCATTAAGTTTATTAAGATCTGCTTCGCCGTATTTGGTGATTTTTAAATCTTCTTTGTTTAGTTTACTGTCAAAAACTAATGTGTTTGGTTTGTTTTTATTGAATTTAAAATCCAGTTTATAATCAAAATTTCCCGTTGCTTCCATTCCCTGAAAATGAGTAAACAATCCGTCTGGCAAAGAAACAATAAAGTCTTGTGCCTGCATTTTTGGAATGTTTACTTTCAAAGTATAAATCGTATCTTTTTCTGTGCTATACGAGATATAAGGCTTTACTTTTATCTTGTTTAATTGCATGGTCGACGTGCTGTCAATTGAAATAAAATCATCTCCCAATAAAAAGCGATAATCAAAACGCGCATTCTTAATGATTACATCTTTACTGGCAATTTTAGGATGATTGATTTTTAAATTGGTGATCGATGTATAACCATCAATATGCAATTCGCTTCCGTCTTTTTCTATATTCTGAACATTTAATCTTATAGAATCAAAACTTGCTTTTAAATTATAACGTTCGTCTAAATACGGAACGCGGATGGCTCCGGTATCTAGGTTAAAGAAACGAATATCTGCTTTTTTATTTCTTGGGTCAGCAAATCCTTTTATGTTCCAGCGCTGGTCAAAATCCTTGCTTTGAACATGAAGGTTAGTTTCGAGCTGTTTGTTGTCTAAAACAAGTTTGTTTACAGCGACAGACGTTTTTTTGCCATTATCGTCAATTTTGAAATTCAGGTTTTCCAACCTCATATCTGTTGGAACCAGATTCAGTAATTTTGAGATAATTCGATAGGCAAAAGTCGCGTATTTCCGTTTTTCATTTTTATCAGTATCGGCTTTATCCTTTTTTAAGAAAGCATCAAAATTGCGGACATTTCCTTTTTTTACTAACTGAATGTATCCGTTGTTTACTTTTAAAGTTCCAATCTGGACATCGCCAATTAATAAACTGGATAAGTTTACGCTGGTTTCGATTTTTTCGATATTGCAAAGGGTATCAGCATTTTTGGGAACTAAAATTACATTGGTTAATTTAATTCCGTTCAATCCATCAAACGTAGCCGATTTTACAGAAAATGTACTGTTATATTCTGTATTCATTTTATGGGTCACTTTAGCAATTGCTTGTTTTAAAAGCGAATCACGAAAAAAGTAAAAACCTAAAAAAAGCACCAGTAATACTGCTGCAAGTATTATTAGTGCTTTGAATATTTTTTGTTTTGGAAATTTCATAAAGTAAAATTATAACAGAATTACCCAAAAAGAATGCCGGCAACATCTTCGATTTTAGCGACAAGTTCAATCTTGATTCCGGGATTTTTTAAAGCAATTTTGTTGTACTTAGATACAAAGATAGTGGTGAAACCTAATTTTTCGGCTTCCTGAATGCGTTGATCGACACGATTTACAGGGCGAATTTCTCCGGAAAGTCCTACTTCGCCGGCAAAACAAAAGCCTTTTGTTACCGGAATATCTTCGTTTGATGATAAAATAGCGGCTACAACTGCTAAATCAATTGCAGGATCATCAACAGAAATTCCTCCGGTTACATTCAAAAATACATCTTTTGCTCCTAAACGAAATCCTGCTCTTTTTTCTAAAACGGCCAGGATCATGTTTAATCTTTTTGCATTATATCCTGTTGTACTTCGCTGCGGAGTTCCGTAAACTGCGGTACTTACAAGCGATTGTATTTCGATCATTAGCGGGCGCATGCCTTCCATGGTTGTGGCAATGGCAGTTCCAGACATTTCTTCGTCTTTGTGGGAAATCAATATTTCGGACGGATTGCTTACTTCGCGCAAACCACTTCCAAGCATTTCATAAATTCCTAATTCGGCCGTAGAACCAAAACGGTTTTTTAGAGAACGTAGAATTCGGTACACGTGATTTCGATCGCCTTCAAATTGCAAAACCGTATCGACCATATGTTCCAGGATTTTTGGCCCTGCGATGTTTCCGTCTTTTGTAATATGTCCAATTAAAATAACCGGAATATTGGTTTCTTTGGCAAATTTGATCAATTCGGCAGTAGTTTCTCTAATTTGAGAAATACTTCCGGCGGTTGATTCAATATAATCCGTATGTAAAGTCTGGATAGAATCTATAATGACAATTTCAGGCTGAATGGCTTCAATTTGTTTGAATATGTTTTGCGTTTTAGTTTCCGTTAGAATATAGCAATTATCGCTATTTGGTGTTATTCTTTCGGCACGCATTTTTATCTGCTTCTGGCTTTCTTCGCCGGAAACATATAAAGTTTTATAAGGTAATTTTAATGAGATTTGAAGTAAAAGCGTACTTTTTCCAATTCCAGGTTCACCGCCTAAAAGCGTTAGAGATCCAGGAACAATTCCGCCACCTAAAACACGATTCAATTCACCATCGGTAGTATCCATTCGGATTTCCTGAGTCGAGTCAATTTCATTAATTTTTAAAGGGCGAGGAGCTTTGCCAGTTGGTGTTGGTTCGCTTTTCCAGGCCACTTTTTCTTGTTTCTGAATAATTTCTTCAGCAATAGTATTCCATTCTTTGCAGGCATTGCATTGCCCTTGCCATTTGGCATATTGGGTTCCGCAGTTCTGACAAAAAAAAGAAGTTTTAACTTTTGACATTATTTAGTAGTTTTTTCAAGTGTTTTCATCTGATCGATTTTCTCGTACATCAGATCTTTGTTCAAATCTCCAATTGGCTCCATTTGCGAAGCATTTTGGTATTTTTTTGATGCTCTCTTTGGATCACCCATTTTTTCATACATTAGTCCTAATTCATATTCGCCTAACATGGCTTTTGGATAATTTACATTTCCTATTTCAGCCATTTTGCCTAATTCGTCGTACGCATTCTTTTTCAGGATAAGTGTTTCTATGATTTTAAAATCACTGATTCTTACCGGAATCTGAACTCCCATAACTTTAGACATTACATTGTATTTGTTCTCCAGATAATCTGCATATCCTGTTTCAAGAATAGCAATTTTGTTGTTGTATTCGGCAGAATTTATAGGTCTGTAAACTTCAAATATTTGATATAAAGCACTCGGGATCGCATGTAAAACCTGTGTATAATGTGTTGTACCTTTAAATAAATCGTATTTATAATTTACTAACGGATTATTGGCAATTTTAATATTGCTGTCTAATTTTTCGATAGGTTCTTTGATCTTTTTATTGTCTCCGTCAGCGACAGATAAGTAATAAAACAATGGTTCTGTTACTTTTGCAAATTTCTCCGGAATTCTAACTTCCATTTTATTTGCAAGTTCAGGGCTAAAAGAAATGTAAGCGTTAAAAAGAGGTTTTTCTTTATATAAATAAAAATTGATAAAGCTTGCTGTTACATCATGTCCGGCAATAATCCTAAAAGGTGTAGTGCGGTATTTTTTTTCGATGTAAGGAACTAATTCAGCACCAATAAATTCAAAAAAATCAGCTCCTTTTTCAAACGGAAGCCCGGTATTTTGATCAATCGTGGTGTCGTCTTCACGCTCATCATTTTTATTTTGATGAACACCAATTATAATTACTTCGGGTAAATCTCCCCAATATGAGCCATAACTTAGAGCTCCGGAAAAAGGATCGAATAAATAATCTCCATCTAATAAATATAAAACAGGGTATTTTTTTTCAGGATTAGCTTCGTAAGATTCTGGAAGTCCTATGGTTATTCTTCTTTCTGTACCAAGTTTTTCAGATTTGATGTTGTCGAATGTTTTCTGCGAAAAGACAGAAATAGAAATTAATGTAAGTAGTAAATAAACTTTTTTCATGATTTGGGCATTTCAGTGAATTAAAAAGTATTGAAATAGTGTAGCAATATAATACTTTATTTGCTTTTTTGTTTATGTAGGAATTTAAAAAAGCAATGGTATTATTAGATAAAGCCTATTTTGATTCAAGGCATAAGAGATCTTGTTTGTTCAAAAAATCATTTTGACAAACAAATAGAAATAATAAAGTGTAAAAGGAAGCTTATGTTAGCGAATTATCGTTTTCATTAGGGAAAATGATCCATGGCTTGAAGGTTTTGGCTTCTTCAAATTCCAGGGTTGCATAGGATATAATGATAATGATATCGTCCTTTTGAACTTTTCTTGCAGCAGGTCCGTTCAGGGTAATTTCTCCTGAGTTTTTCTCTCCTTTTATAGCGTAAGTTTCAAAGCGTTCGCCATTATTGATATTTACAATAGATACTTTTTCACCTTCAATAATGTTTGAGGCTTCCAGTAAAGTTTCATCAATAGTAATACTGCCAATATAATTTAAATCAGCTCCAGTTACTTTTACACGATGAATTTTTGATTTTATAACTTGAATTTGCATGGTGCAAAGGTAATTTAATTTAATGAAATGGTGTCAATCAACCTTATAGAATTAACAAATACTGCTATAAATGCACGGTAGTTTTTGTCTTTACTCTTATGATCGATAGGTAATAATGTAGATTCATCAGCAATTACGAAATATTCTAAGTCAAAACGTTCGTTGTCTTTGAAGGAATTTTCTACGAATTTTATGGTTTCTTCAGGACTGGCGTTTTTAAAAATTTCTTTTGCCTCAGTCAAAGTTTTATAAATAATAGCGGCTTCTTTGCGTTCTTCCGGAGTTAATCGTTCATTTCTGGAACTCATTGCCAATTGATTGTCTTCTCTAAAAATAGGACAGCCAATAACATTTACAGGTAATTGTGTTTTTTCGACCATTTTTTTAACAATCTGCAATTGCTGGAAATCCTTTTCTCCAAAATAAGCGTTTGTTGGTGTTACAATTTCGAACAAACGTTTTACAATTGTTCCTACACCGTTGAAATGTCCGGGCCTGAATTTTCCTTCCATTTGGTTTTCTAGTCCGTCAAAGTCAAAAGATTGTGAAATGGTATGTCCTTCGTAAATATCGTCTACAGTTGGGGCATAAAGAATTATTTTGTCACTTAAGTTGCGCATTTTTTTTACGTCTTCTTCAAGTGTTCTAGGATATTTCTCCAGGTCTTCAGGATTGTTAAATTGGGTTGGATTCACAAAAATACTGACAACGGTATCGTCGTTTTCTTTAATTGATCTTTGCATTAACGCCAGATGACCTTGGTGTAAAGCGCCCATTGTTGGTACAAATCCGATGGTTGAATTTGTGGTTTTGATAGTTTTCAAATAGGCTATCAAAGCTACTTTACCGTAGAAAATATGCATGGCAGTATTATTAAAATTTAGTGCAAACATAATATATTAGTTATAAACTGCATAAATTTTTGTAATTTTGCAACGTTTTTATTACCAAAAATTAAGTAAAATACTATTATGAAAGATAAGAGGATATTATATGTATCATCTGAAGTCGTGCCTTATTTGGCTGAAAATGAGGTTTCTTTAATGTCTTATGACGTTCCAAAAATGATCAACGATCAAGGAGGCCAGATAAGAATTTTCATGCCAAGATATGGAAATATCAACGAAAGAAGACACCAGTTACATGAAGTTATTAGACTTTCAGGAATGAATTTGGTAGTGAATGACTTAGATATGCCGTTGATTATCAAGGTAGCTTCAATTCCTAAAGAGAGAATTCAGGTTTATTTTATTGATAACGATGAATATTTTAAACGTAAGGCAACCTTTGCTGACGAAGAAGGAGTTTTATATCCCGATAATGACGAAAGAGCGATATTTTTTGCTAAAGGAGTTGTTGAAACGGTGAAAAAACTAAATTGGGTTCCGGATATCATTCACGTTCATGGCTGGCTGGCAGCAATGTTGCCAATTTACATGAAGCATTATTATAAAAATGAGGCTTTGTTTTCTGAGACAAAAATTGTTACCTCTGTTTATGGGCAATCTTTTGATGAAAATCTTGATTTAGAAATGATTAATAAGGTGAAATTTGATGGAGTTCCGCATGAAGCAGTCTCTGATTTAGAAACACCAAATTATGAAAATGTGTTAAAAGCCAGTATATTACACTCTGATGCTGTAATTATTGCATCAGAAAATGTATCCCCAAGTTTAACAAAATTTATAGAATCTTCAGGAAAACCTTTTTTACCTTTCGCCACGAAAGATGCATTCGCTGAAGCGTATACAAATTTCTATAAAACGATGGGTCTTTAAATTTTAACTTTATTATTAAACATGTACAATACTTCTTTTATTAAGAAAATTCTATTAGTTGCAACAGTTGTTCTTTTATATTCTTGCGATAAAGATTTTAATGCGATTGGTGATGGTTTGATCGGAGATGATCATTTTAATCTTCAATCTGAAAAATATGATGTTTTAGCGTATAATCAAGAAGTAACTCCGGTTCAGTCAAATGGACTTACGCTTAATGGCTTAGGTATTTATGAAAGTGATGCTTTTGGTACAACTACAGCAGGTTTTGTATCTCAGGTTGCGTTGTCTACTGATGCTCCAACTATAGGAGATATAACCGGAATTGATAATGTAATTCAAAGTGTTGTGCTTAGTGTTCCTTATTTTAGCCATGTTAAAACTACAAATACTGATGGAAGCCGTGTTTATGCTTTAGACTCTATTTATGGAGATCCTAACGGTAAGATTAAATTAAGTGTTTATGAGTCAGGTGTTCAAATGCGTTCTTCTTATTTTGAAGGAGGTTCGCAATTTGCCCAATTGTATTATACAGATCAGAATACTGATTTTGACAGTTATAAAATAGTAAATACTGAAACTGGTAAGCCTTTAAATGATGATCCAAGCGTATTACAGAATGAAGAATTCTTTTTTAGTGCTGCAGAAATTGTAGATATAACTAAAGATGATGCAGGTAAAGATGTTACGACGAGAGTTGCTCCGGAAATGCGTTTGAACTTAAATAAAAATTATTTCCTGAATAAAATTCTTAAAGCAGATGCTTCAAAACTTTCTTCTCCTACCGTTTTTCAGGAGTATTTTAGGGGATTGTATTTTAAAGTAGAAAAATCTGGCGGCAGCCCTTCGAATATGGCATTGCTGGATTTTGCGAAAGCAGGAAATGCAAAAATTACGATTAAATATAAAGCTAAAACAGCCAGTACAACAGATGATGCGAATTTAACCGAAGATAAAACTCTGGTTATAAATTTATCAGGAGCTCAGGCTAGTTTGTATCAGGACAATAAAAAACCTGATTATGATACTGCTATAAAAAATCCAAATAAAACTGCAGGTGACGAAAGGCTTTATTTAAAAGGTGGTCAGGGTTCTCTTGCTGTTGTAGAACTTACTGGATTCGCTGCAAAATTAGATGAGCTAAGAACGAATAATTGGCTGGTAAATGAGGCGAATTTGATTTTTTCTATAGATTCAGATAAAATGAAAAACACCTACGAGCCAAAACGAGTTTACCTATATGATTTAGACAATAGTATACCCATTTTAGATTACAGTACTGATGGAACATCAAGTATTACTACTGATTCTAAAATGACAAAAGTAGTTTATAGCGGTATTATTAATGTAGATGCTACTACTAAAAAAGGTACAACCTATAAAATTAGATTAACGAGTCATATTCGTAATATAATTAAAAATGCAACTGTAAAAAATGTGAGGTTAGGTTTAGTAGTTACGGGAGATATAAATACAATAACTTCAGGTAAATTGAAACTTAAAAATGATATTATTTCAGATGCGCCACGAGCTTCAGTAATGAGTCCGTTAGGTACAATATTGTTTGGAGGAAATATTCCTTCAACCGATGTGAATTATGCTAAAAGACTTCAGCTGCAAGTGTACTACACGAAACCAAATTAATAAATAATATATGTGTGGAATTGTTGGATATATCGGTCATAGAGAGGCTTATCCTATAGTTATAAAAGGATTAAAGCGGCTTGAATACAGAGGATATGATAGTGCCGGCGTCATGTTATATGATGATGAAACTGGTGTAAAAGTTTGTAAAACTAAAGGTAAGGTTTCAGATCTTGAAGCAAAAGCAAAAGAAGATCTTATTACAAACGGAAATATAGGGATTGGGCATACACGTTGGGCAACACATGGAGTGCCAAATGATGTAAACTCACATCCACATCTTTCTAATTCAGGAGAGCTGGTGATTATTCATAATGGAATCATTGAGAATTATGCGCCGCTTAAAGAGGAATTAATCAAAAGAGGATATACTTTTAAATCAGATACAGATACTGAAGTTTTAGTAAACTTAATTGAAGAAGTTCAAAAGAAAGAAGGAATAAAATTAGGGAAAGCAGTTCAGATTGCTTTAAATCAAGTAGTAGGAGCATATGCAATTGCTGTTTTTGATAAAAAGAATCCTAACGAAATTGTTGCTGCAAGATTAGGTAGTCCGTTAGCGATTGGTGTTGGAGAAGGAGAATATTTTATTGCTTCTGATGCTTCGCCTTTTATTGAATATACTTCTAATGCGATTTATCTTGAAGATGGTGAAATGGCAAACATTAGATTGCACAAGCCTCTTAAAGTTAGAAAAATTAAAGATGACTCTTTAGTAGATCCTTATATTCAGGAACTTCAAATGAATTTGGAGCAAATAGAAAAAGGCGGTTACGATCATTTTATGCTTAAAGAAATCTACGAGCAACCAAGTGTAATTAAAGATACTTACAGAGGAAGACTTCATGCAAACGAAGGAATTGTTCAAATGGCAGGTGTTGAGGATAATTTAGAAAAATTCCTAAACGCTGACAGAATAATTATTGTGGCTTGTGGTACTTCATGGCATGCAGGTTTAGTAGCTGAGTATATTTTTGAAGAGTTTACGCGTATTCCTGTTGAAGTAGAATATGCTTCTGAATTTAGATACAGAAACCCAATCATCAATAAAAATGACGTGGTTATCGCAATCTCTCAATCCGGAGAAACGGCAGATACTATGGCAGCTATTAAATTAGCAAAAGAAAACGGTGCTTTTGTTTTTGGAGTTTGTAATGTTGTGGGTTCTTCTATTTCCAGAGAAAGTCATGCAGGTGCTTATACACACGCGGGTCCGGAAATTGGAGTTGCTTCTACTAAAGCATTTACAACTCAAATCACAGTTTTAACGATGATCGCATTGCGCTTAGGTAAAGCTAAAGGTACTTTGTCAAATACTGATTTTCATACCTACTTACAGGAGTTAGAAATAATCCCTGAAAAAGTAGCAGAAGCTTTAGAAACCAATGATAGAGCAAAAGAGATTGCGGCAGCTTTTAAAGATGCTCCAAACTGTTTGTACTTAGGTCGTGGTTATAATTTCCCGGTTGCATTAGAAGGTGCTTTAAAGCTTAAAGAGATCTCTTATATTCATGCTGAAGGATATCCTGCTGCCGAAATGAAACACGGTCCTATTGCTTTGATCGATGAGCATATGCCGGTTATTGTTATTGCGCCTAAACAAGGGCATTACGATAAAATTGTAAGTAACATTCAGGAAATTAAATCAAGAAGCGGTAAAATTATTGCTGTAGTTACAAAAGGTGATACTCAGGTTCGTGAACTGGCAGATTATGTAATTGAAATCCCTGAGACTTCAGATGCGTTATCTCCATTAATTACGACAATACCTTTGCAATTGCTTTCATACTATATTGCTGTAATGAGAGGTTGTAATGTTGATCAGCCGCGTAACCTGGCAAAATCAGTTACTGTAGAATAAGACAGATTGAAAATATATTTATATGTTAAAAAAGCGAGATTTAGGTCTCGCTTTTTTTTATGCCTTATTTTTTAGATGTTAAGAGAAGGAACTAAAATTACCTAATGATCTGATTTATGAGATTTTAAATGAAATCTATGTTAATTGTATGATTTTTATTTTACTTTAATGTTATTTAACAGTAATTATTTTACTTATTGAAATATATAAAACATTTTTGTAAGAAATATTCTAGTATCTGCCATATGATTAAATTTCTACTTATAATTTCGTTTTTATTTAGTTTCACTGCCCGGGCCCAGACAAAAATTACCTTCAGTTATGATGCTGCCGGAAACCAAACCAGCAGAATATTGTGCATTAATTGCCTTTCTAAAACAGCAAAAGAAGTCAAAGAAATCGAGGTAATTACAAATGATGATTTAGATCAGTTTTTCGAAAAAGATGTAATCTCCTATTATCCAAATCCTGTAAAAGAAGAGTTGTATCTGCAATGGCAATTGACTAAGGAGAATTATGTTACCTCTATTAATGTCTATTCTGTCACGGGACAACTTTTAAGATCCTATTCAGGAAATGAAAGGCTCAATAATCTTAATATCCCTTTTCAAACTTATTCTGCCGGATTTTATCTCGTATTGCTTTCGTACAAAGACGGAGGAGAGAAATCTATTAAAATCATCAAACAATAAAGCCATTAATTATGAAGAACTTTTACTATACAATATTGTTTTTACTAATTAGCTTATTTGTTTCTGCACAAACATCGTCTGAAGTTGGTATTACTGAAGGGCAATTGTCTGTTTCATTATCCGGAAGCGCTGGTTATACGATTCCTATTGCTGTTCCTCCCGGAATCAATGGAGTTGTGCCACAAATTAGTTTGTCTTATAATAGCCAGTCCGGCAATGGTATGGCAGGATATGGATGGAATGTTTCTGGAGTATCTGCAATTACCAGAATTCCTGCAACAAAATTTCATGACGACGTAGTTGGTGCTGTTGCATTTAACGCATTAGACCGTTTTGCCTTTGATGGTCAACGCCTGCTGGTAAAAAACGGAACTGGTAGTGCTTACGGAGGAAACGGAACAGTATATGAGACGGAGAGTTTTTCGAATGTTAAGATTACATCTTATGGTGTTCATCCTGGCGGATCAAATTACGGACCAGCTTATTTTATAGTTGAATATCCTGATGGATCAAAAGCATATTATGGTAACTCAGGTGATTCCTGTTCCATAACAGATTGGGCAATTACATATTGGGAAAATCCTCAGGGTGTCAGGATTAGTTATACCTACTTTTTATCTGATAATATACTAAGTATTGCCAGTATTAATTACGGAACCCTGCGAACAGCAACGCCAATTAATCAGGTAAAATTTATCTACAAGCAAAAGCAAAGGCCCGAACAAGTATTTGTGGGAGGACAAAGTATTGTAAGAAGTGCTATTTTAGATAAAATAGAAGTAGCTGGAAATGGTATTGGGTTTAGAAATTATGTATTAAGTCATGATGCTACATCCCTGGGATATCAAAGGTTAACTGGTATTACCGAAAAAAGCGGCGATAATACAAAAAGTTATAATCCAACAGTATTTGAATATAGTACGGAAACAAATGATAATGCCTTAAAAGTAAAAATTTCAGGAAAAATTGATATAGCAGGTGTTGACTATAATAACACGGAATATGTTTCAGGTGATTTTGACGGGGATGGTCAGCTGGATCTTATTTTATATCCTAAGACGGGAGATAATAAAAAAAAGGAATATCGCCTTTATACAAATATCTCGGCTAATTTCAATTTAAGCAGCAAACAGACCGTTGGTGCATTCGAAGAAATTTTTCCTTTAACAGGATTAAGTCCGGATAATAAGTTAATGGCCAGGCAGGCTTGGGTAGTGGTCAAAACAAATAGCTTTGCTACTCATGTTAAAGGGCCTACGGGCATATATGTAGATAATGAAAAAGAATATATTTTTCCGCAATTTATACGCAACTACATTTATCCCTGTGGCGGAGCAGAGCCAATGCTGCAATCTGTTGATACTAAAAATACAATATCTAATTTAACGGCAAATCCGCCTAAATATAAAGACGGAAGCGTAGAAAGTGATATTGCTAAAATATATGTTAGCGGAGATTTTAATGGTGATGGGCTTACCGATATTGTTGTTATAGAAAAACCGCTTACTTATTATATCAATAAAGATTGCTCAACCACAATTGCTCAGAAATATACCGGTGGTAAAACCTATTTTGTTAATCTGGATAAAAGAGTATCATCCAATTTTGTAAATCAATCAGGATTTCTTGATATCTCTGAGGAAAGTAAAATCATCGTAGCAGATTTTAACGGAGATGGAAAATCAGATATCTATGTATTTGATAAAGGAAAAGTTTCTGTTTATGAATTAGATCATAAGAATCAGTTTAAATTATTGTTTACTAAGACAGATGACGGAATCGTTCTGGATAAACAAATTTTGATGGGGGATTACAATGGAGACGGAAAGACTGATTTTTTAATACCAAATGAGCTAAATAAAGACAGTTGGAATTTTTATTTTTCAACAGGTGATAATTTCAATAAAATAAATACTGCAATTGGGATAGCCTATTATACTTCAACCACAAAATATTTTGGTGTTGTTGGTTTTCCTGCGGAGACTTATAGCTTAAATGAGGGTAGTTTTATTGCAAATGATTTTAATGGAGATGGAAAAACGGATATTTTGTATCAGCAAAACCTAACTCTAGAGTACATCATGAACTTAAATGGCTCTGCTGATTATAGAAGAAGAGGAGAACCCCAAGTAACTAAGATAGTTTTACTGGAAAACACCTCATTCAATGGTACAGCAATTACTTTTAAGTTATTGAATAAGCAATCTCAACTTGCTAGTGTTAAAAGATTTCCAATTCCGATATTTACCAATCACAATCAGGTAAATCAAAATTTAGAATATTCTCTAATCAGCGATGATCGCATTCAATCTTTTAATGGTCCAAGAGACAACCGACAGGATGTTCTGGTTAGAAAAATTATTACCGGAAATAAAGTTGAAGAAGCCATTACTTATGAGCCTTTAAAATATGAGTATAACAAAACATATTCCGGAAGCCCTGCTGTAGAGAGCTATCCTAATTTTGATATCCTGGTTGCTCCGGGTTTTCAGGTCGTTTCAAAATTAGAAAAACGCAGTCAGGACGTTTTTAAAAAGCAATCTTTTAGTTATTATGGTGCAGTATCAAATGTTCAGGGTCTGGGTTTTCTGGGTTTTAGGTCTACAGTAAGAACCAATTGGTACGATCGTGACGATGCTATAATTTCAAGTATCTCAAAAAATGACATCACTTTAAGAGGTGCCAATACTGAAAATTATACTGAGTTAGGAATGCACGATCCTTTGAAGGTTACAGATAATCAAATCGAGAGTGTAATTATAAAAGAAGGATCTTATGCAGTAACAGGAACAGATAATCTGGTTGCGACACAAAGTATCATCTTAAAACCGGATACCTGGATAAAACCCGGCAGTACATTTTTGGCAAAAATAGATGAAGAGGCTAATAATTCATCTAATACCCCAATCAGTTACATCACTAAATCCAGATTGAATTATGAAAGCGAATTACTGCCTAATAAAGTTTTTAAAATAAAAAACACAAATACCAAGCATTATAATGGCTTGGATAATACGAGTTCAGAAACGTATGCAGAATATGATGCTTATAATAATCCGCTAAAATCTACGACGTTTTTAAAAGAAGCGGGGGGCGTTGTGCAAACGACGGTTTCAAATGTTAGTTATAATGCCCCAACCGTATCTCCGTATATCGTTGGGAGACCTTCCGGAAAAAATCAAAGCATTGCGATTTCCGGAGATGTCATGACTACTGAAGAATTATATTTTTATGAAAATAGCTTACTAACCCAAATTAAGAAAAAAGGAACCAATACAGATTATATTACAGAAGACAATAGCTATGATGCTTTTGGTAATATTACGCAAAAGACAATCACGGCATCCGGGCTTCCGGCAAGAATTACCAGTTATGGATACGATCCTACAGGGCGTTTTTTAACAAGGAGTATAGATATCGAAGGATTATCAACATCATTTGTTTATAATGCAGACGGGTCATTAAAATCTGAAACAAACCCTTACGGATTAACGACCTCTTATTTGTATGATTCCTGGTTCAAAAAAACAAGAACTACAGATTATCTGGGCAAAAAAAATAGTTATGTTTATACACGATCCGGTAACAAAACAATTGTAACGGCTACAGCTGATGATGGCAGTATCATTCAGGAAACATTTGATGATTTAGGCAGAAAGACAAAAGCAGGCAGTAAAACCATAATGGGCACTTTTGCCTATGTTGATTATGTATATGATATTCAGGACCGCAATTATAAAGTAAGCGAACCTTATTTTGGATCATCAGGAACCCAGTGGAATGAAACCTTATATGACATTTACGGCAGGGTAAAACAAAATATATCCTTTACAGGAAAAAGTACAGATATCAACTATTCCGGGCTTACGACAACAGTAAATGACGGAACAAAATCTAAAACTTCTGTCAAAAATGCAATAGGCAATGTAATATCAATGACAGATACTCCGGGCGGAACAATACGGTACACTTATTTTGCCAACGGAAATCTGAAAGAATCTGATTATGCCGGTGTAAAAACCACTATTAAACAAGATGGCTGGGGACGAAAAACAGAACTGAACGATTCCTCTGCAGGAGTTTACACTTATGCCTATAATGCATTTGGAGAAACTACAAGCGAAACTACACCCAACGGAGCGACAACTTACCTATTAGATGCCGTTGGTAAAGTCACGCAAAAAACAATCAATGGTACACTTACAAATTCTAAAACAACGTATGATTATGATTCTTCAAGCAAGTTATTATCAGGCAGTACGTTTGAGGATTTAAATAATGGCAATACGATCCTGAATTCATTTGTTTACGATGATTCGAAAAGAATTAGTACTACAGTCGAAAATACTCCTTTTGCCCAATTTACAAAAGAATTAAAATATGACGACTTTGGGCGCATCGATACAGAGACTTCAGCAGCGTCAGCAGGAGGCAAATCCAGCTCGAAAACCATAAAAAACACCTATAAAAATGGATCACACTGGCAAATAAAAGACAATGCAACAAGTGCGATAATATGGCAGACCAATACAGTTAATGCAAGAGGACAGCTCACAAATGCTCAAAACGGACCAACAACTATAACTAACGAATACGATACCTATGGTTTTGCATCGCAGTTTAAGTATGCCAAAACAGCGGGTGGGGCAAATATCTTAACCTTAAATACTGTTTTTGATCCTAAAAAAGGGAATCTGACAAGCAGAAGCAATAGTTTGTTTAACAGGACCGAAAGCTTTGCTTATGATGCGCAGGACCGCTTAACAGAGTTTACAAATATTCAGGGCGCTCAGGAAAAACAATTGTACGACGATCAGGGCAGGATTACGCAAAACAGTCTGGGAACGTACAGTTACTCAAAAGAAAAGCCGTATCAAAATGAAGCAATTGCACTTTTGCCGGAATCCTTATCGTATTATACAACAAAGCCAAGACAAATTATTACCTATAATGCTTTTAAGAGTCCGGTACAAATTGAAGACAAAGACATTGATAAAATAAGTTTTTTATACAATGATAACAACAGTCGTACCGGCATGTTTTATGGAGGTTTGCAGGATAAAATAAAAGACAGGCCATTGCGCAAATACTACTCTGCTGACGGTAGTATGGAAATTAAGGAAAACAGCGTAACAGGTACTTTTGAGTTTATAACCTATATTGGCGGTGATGGCTACACTGCACCAATAGTATTTAGAAGCAATAATACAACGCAGGATTATTTATATTTACAACGCGATTATCAGGGTTCAATACTAGCAATAACGAATCAGGCAGGAACAGTTTTAGAAAAAAGATTGTTTGATGCCTGGGGAGCCATCGTAAGTGTACAGGATGGCGCAGGAAATATACTGGCAGGATTAACGGTTTTAGATCGAGGTTATACTGGTCATGAGCATTTGCAAAGTGTTGGGCTCATCAACATGAACGGCCGTATTTATGATCCTAAACTGCATCGTTTTTTACAGCCGGATAATTTTGTGCAGGATCCTTTTAGTACCCAGAATTTTAATCGTTACGGGTATTGCTGGAACAACCCGCTAAAATATACAGACCCTAGCGGAGAAATTGTACCTTTAGTTATAGCCGCTATAATTGTGGTTAGTGCTGCCATAAATGTGTATCAAAATTGGGATAATATTACTAATGGAACAGGAAAATTCTCAGACATTCAATGGGGTAAATTTGCTGGATATACCATTTCTGGAGCAGCTTCTGGTGCTTTAACAGTTTATGGAGGTCCTTATGGAGTTGTATGGGCTGGCGGAGTTCAGAGTTTTCTAAATTCTATGATCGAAAGTTCAAGCATGGAGCAAACAGTGTTTAATACAATTGGAGGAGCTGTTGGAGGATTTGTAACTCGTGGCATTGGAGTACAATTTAATGCTACATTTACAAATGGATTAATAGGTGGAAATAATGCTTTTAATTCAATAATCACAGGGGCGACCAGAGAAGTGCTAGCTAATTTTTGGGGAAATGTAACCAATGATTTAATCGCAACTAAATTTGAAAATCCTGATATAAGTTTTAAAAAAGCTCTTGATCCAGTTAATTTAGGTTTTGGGGCTGTTGCTGGAGGTTTATTAGGTAGCAATGAATTTAATACGCAGCCAAGCTATGTTCCAAAAACCTCATCACCGTTTTTGAATTATTTTGATTTAAGACCTACTATAACTCCAGTTATTATAATTCCTTCAAGGAAAGTAATTCCTCCTTCCTTTTATACACCAAAACTTTAATGTTTTTTTTATCTAATTTTATTTGTAATGAAAAATTTATTTAGCATTGGGACTCATACAAAAATAACAACCTTAATTTATATAATAGTTTTGTTATCTATTGTTTTTTATTTTTTGAAAAATTTTAGAACTATTGATATTCAGCTTAAAAGTATATTAGTTTTGCTGTTTTGCGGTTTTTTATTTATTATTTACTACGGTATTAATGAAGATAAAAATGTTAGCTTACTTAGGGATAATTTTTCGTTAACGACTGGAAGTATAGAAGAGTATTTTATTCCTAAATTAACAGGAAGAGGTGCGCATAAAAAAATCAAGTATGTTTTTAAAGTAAATAACATATTTATGGAGAATCAATATCAAGAAAATTATTATGTCGATATTCCAGATGATAAACCTGATTTAGCTCTTTTATATTTGGTTATTTACGAAAAAACAAATCCTAAAAATAGTTTTATCCTTTTAAATTATCCTGTTAATTCATCAGACGATTTAGAGCGGTATAAAAAAAAATTTAAAGAAAAAATTCCTGAAGATGCTATTAAGCAAAATTAGTAATATTTATAGCAGGATTATCAAGGTTCGATATCCAGATCGCTCGGATTTGTGTCGCAGACTTCTTATATTCCTCAAGCAGTATCGCCATTAATATATTCCTTAGAGTTAAGACCAATAACGCCTTTTAATATAAACCCAAGTCTTGTGATTCCTAATTATATTATACCAGCAAGAAATGTGATTCCACCTTCGTTTTATACTCCTAAGCTAAAACCACAATTTAAAGGATAACTTATTGAAACATTATTTATTATGAAAGAATTTTTTAATCTAAGTGATTATACAAAAATAATTATATCAATTTTTGGAATAATTGTGTTATTCATTGTTTTTTACTTTATAAAGAATTTTAAAACAATTGATATTGAACTTAAATTTTTATTAATTATATTAATTATAGGATTAGTAGCGGGTATTTGTTTAAATCGTGAACAAGATAAAAATATTGAATTGTTAAAAAATAATTTTTATTTAACTACGGGGAGTATAGATCAATATATTGTTACTAATCTTAAAGGAAAAGGAGATACAGGCAATTCCATAAAATATATTTACTCTGTTGATAATCATTTTTTTGTTCATTCTTATGGAGAGAACTATTATGTTGATATTCCAAATGATAAACCAGATTTAAGTATTCTGTATTTGGTTATTTACGAAAAAACAAATCCTAAAAATAGTTTTATTCTTTTGAATTATCCTGTTAATTCGTCTCAGGATTTAGAACGGTACAAAGATCTATTTAAGGACAAAATTCCTGAAGATGCTATTAAGCAAAATTAAATGAGTGTCCTGTGAATTTAGAACTTCTAAAGCTACGTTCTTAATAATCCTTTAAAGTACACGGATTACAGTGGAGAGTGGATTGGATGATTTGTTTGCAGGAGTAGTAGGAGTTGTTATTAACTGGGCAAGTCATGGTTTTCAATTTAACGGTACAGGACTAGCTTATTTTGGTACCGGTGCGGCTGCCGGAATTGCAACACTGTACGGAGGGACAATGGCTGGTGCAGCTGTTCTTGGTGTAGGGAATAGTGTTACTGGTCAGGTATCTGCCAGAGGTTGGAATAGTCTGGATATAGGTCAGGTTTTTAGCGATACCGGAATGAGTTTAGCAACAGCTTATATAGGCGGGCAAATAACTCAGGGATTATCCCCCGCTCCCGCACGAAACCTGCTTTTAATCCAGTTAATATAGCTTCCCTCGCTCCCGCACGAATCCTTTCGTGTGGTGGTATGCTGAAGGTTAAAGTTTTAATTATATTATTCATGGTAATTAAAGTTTAAAGAGAAGTTTGAAAAAATTGAAGTAAAAGGGAATTGTAGGATGCTTAGCTGTTGCGTCACACGAAAGGATTCGTGCGGGAGCGGCTACAACGAATGTTTTTATACCACAGAGAACAGTAATTCCTCCGAAATACAATTACAATTTTTCTCAAAATAAATTTAAAGGATAATAATATGGATAAAAAAAAATATATTCTCATTTTAATTATAATTATTGGTTTAATAATGTTCTTATTAGGAAAAGAAATAAACAAGAAAAAAATTGAAAAAGATCTAGGGGATTATGATTATTCAGTTGGCAATATTGATGTTTATTTTTATAGAAGTCCAGTTGGATATAATGTCCGCTTTAGTTCTATTACATATTCTTATATCGTGAATGATATTAGATATGTGAATAATTATGATGCTTCATTTTACGAATTACCTTACTCACCTAATGTTAATGATAAATTTGTTGTCGCTTATAATAAAAAGGATCCTCAAAAAAGTCTTTTATTAGGGCATTATCCAATTAAAAGTCAAGAAGATTTTAATATTTTTCTGAAGAAATATAGAGATGTGAAGATTGAATTTTAGGTTTCCTACCTAAAGCCCTCGCTCCCGCACGAATCCTTTCGTGTGGTGGTATGCAGAAGGTTAAAGTTTTAATTATATTATTTATGGTAATTAAAGTTTAAAGAGAAGTTTGAAAAAATTGAAGTAAAAGGGAATTGTAGGATGCTTGCTGTTGCGTCACACGAAAGGATTCGTGCGGGAGCGGGGAAGATCAGGTAATGATGTTGAAGGGCAATCGAATAACATTGATCGCTCGAGAGGACCAAATGGTTATTGGGGAAACCCTGAAGCTGATAAATACCGACTTGGTGTTTTAAGTTTAGGCTATAAAGGTTATAGGGCAGGTACAAATTCGGAATGGATTAGAAATGGCTTTCAAAATTATCTAGCACATACATGGATATCACCACAGCCTAGGTTCAATATGATGAGTAAAAATTGGAACTCTTATTTACAATATCAAACTCCAGTAACTAATCAATCGACATTATGGTAAAAATAAATAAATATTCAGTTTTAATTTTTTTAGTAATTATTTATTCATGTGTCCCGATAACACATAATAAAAATAAATTTGACATTAAAAAAAGCGAAAGTATTGATGAAATTAAAACATATGGATACTATTATTCTAATAATAGAAATAATGAATCTATTGTTGCAAGATTACTATTTAGAGATGGATTTTATAAAGAATTAGGAGTTGTGAATTCAGAAATTAACAATAAATATTTTAAAAAGTATTGTGATAATATTGAAAGTAATTGTTTTAAAAATTTGGAATGTATGATTGATAATTATGATAACTTTTTTAAAATTGAGACTAATTTCTTGAACAGAAGTTCTGAGATATGGGATTGGGGTAGATTTGAAATAAAAGAAGGTAAAATAAAGATTCAATATTTTTATAATCGATTTGGCAATTATTATTTAGTTGAAGAGAGAGGTGTAATTATTGATAATAAATCGTTTAATATATCTTCTAAATATGATTATAGAAATGGGATAAGTGAAAATTTAAATATCACATATTTTTTTAAAGAATATGATGTAAATAAAGCTCTAAATTGTAAACCTCGTTTTTTTAATAATTATTAAGAGATATATTAGAAAAAGGCTTAGGTGATACAGGAGATAGTTACAGAATGGCCCCCGCTCCCGCACGAAACCTGCTTTTAATCCAGTTAATATAGCTTCCCTCGCTCCCGCACGAATCCTTTCGTGTGGTGGTATGCGAAGGTTAAAGTTTTAATTATATTATTCATGATAATTAAAGTTTAAAGAGAAGTTTGAAAAAATTGAAGTAAAATGGAATTGTAGGATGCTTAGCTGTTGCGTCACACGAAAGGATTCGTGCGGGAGCGGGGGATTTTCATTCAGGAAATGTTAATTCGATAAAAGTCATTAATGACGTGAAAATTAGAGTAAACTTTGGAAAAACTATAGGTACTTATATTGATTTTGATGGAAAAGCATTTCAAACTACCAACGGAATTATTACTGGAAGTAAAACTGGTGTACATATAATTCCTTCAGCACCCTAAATAAAAAAATAAAAAGTAAAAAATGGAATATATTGAATTAAGAAGAATTGTTTTATTATCTACTCAAAAAGCTCTTTTAGGAATGATATATCCTGAGATAAGAGCTATTGGAGTTGGGTTTGAAAATAAAGATAAATTTACAATCGTATGTTATTTAGACAGAGAACCAAATGAAGATGATTATGAGATCTTAAGTGATGTTACAGGAGAGATTTTAAGTGATATTGATTTTTTAGAAGTAGAGGAAAAATGTGTTTTTTCTAACGAGACTTTTTTAAATCTTGAGACATTGGATTCATGGGTCTATAAGAGAAAGGAGAATTAAATATTTATGTCAAAATGAGTATTAACGTGCTACAAATGTTTTTTGTTCTACAATATTTCTCAATACCAGCTCTGCGAAGTCTCCTGATTTCCCCCGCTCCCGCACGAATCCTTTCGTGTGGCGTTATGCTGATTAAGGTTGAGTATGCTTAATATTTAAAAAATGAGTAGAAATTATAAATTTCATAATCCTGAAGGCTTGTATTTTATAAGCTTTGCTGTTGTGGGTTGGTTAGATGTATTTACTAGGAATGAATATAAAAATTTGTTTCTGGAAAGTTTAGAGTTTTGCCAGAAAAATAAAGGATTAGAAATTCATGCCTGGTGCATTATGACAAATCATGTGCATTTAGTTTTTAGGAGTATAAATGGTCAAAATCCAGAATTGCTGGTAGGTGATTTAAAGAGATTTACTAGTAGGTCTATTGTAAAAAGCATACAAGAAAATCCAAAAGAAAGTAGGAGAGAATTTTTGTTGGATTTTTTTAAGAAAGAAGCTGAAAAAAGTTCTAATGTAAATCATTATCAATTTTGGCGACATGATAACAGACCAATTGAGCTTTGGAGCAACAAAGTTATTCAACAAAAAATTGATTATGTTCACAAGAATCCAGTTGAAGAAGGATTAGTTTATAAAGCGGAAGATTATGTCTACAGTAGTGCCATTGATTATTCAGGTCAAAAAGGACTAATTGATGAAGTTGTTATTTTTAGAATGTTTGATGTTTAGCTGTTGCGCCACACGAAAGGATTCGTGCGGGAGCAGGGGGTCGAGAAATTTGAAATATTTCCGGCTGATATTTTCGATTATAATGATCCAAAGCAGACTCAAAACTGGTTAAAAACTATTGGTAAGGATGGCAATCCGATTTACATATTTAAAATTGTAAAATAATGAGAATAAAAACAGTGATTTTTTTAGGAGTACTTCTATTTTCAAAATTTGGATTTAGTCAGGAAAATGATGATTATGAAAATAGATTAAAAGGAATAAATAATAATACTATTTCTTTTTTTAATGTTGATGGTGTTGATTTTTCTACTCAGACATTTAATTATGAGTTTAGCGATAAATCTTTGAAAAAGTTATATCGAAAGTATTCAATAAAAGACGGTGATACAAAGGTTAAAGATTCATCTCTTTTGTATAATAATTTCTTTATTACAAGAGCTGAAAATAGTGGAGAAAAAATTAAACTAATTAATTCTTACTATTTTGTCGAAGATAAAAATAAAACGATTTCTGTTTTTTGGTTTGGTTATTTTAATAAGCCTGATAAAGAGTTTGAGAGAAAATATGTAAACAGAATTTTAAAAAATGAAATTCCTGCTTCAGTATATGAATCCAGGACAATTGATAGTATTGACTTTGCAGGAAAAAAAATAAAACTTGCAAGTAATTGTTATTGGACAAATGTCAATACGGTACAATGCCCTTATAATGGAGAAATGAATTGGTCAGTTCATAAAACATTTGAAAGTGCCAATGAAGCAATTACAAATCAGTTTGAGGCTACAAAAAATAAAAAAGGAGGAAAAATTATTTCTGAAGAAAATGTAAATGTAATTTTTGAAGGGAATGAAACTAAAGCAAAAAAAATAGTATATGATTTTACAGGTGTGAAATCTTTGTTTGCAGCAATATCCGGTGGAAAGACATTAACAATATATTATGTAGCAAGTAAAGTGAGAAATAATTATGTAAGCTGCTGCATGAGTTTTTGGAATAATGATACAATTACAGAAAGCGGATTGTCACCATTATTGGAAGAAGTAATGAAGATTAAATAATGCTATTAAGATTATATCTTTGCTCTGCAAATCTCCTAACTTCGTAGCGATAAAGATCAATAAGATTTAAAAACAATACCACCTTAAATTATTTCTATTCTAATCCCAATAAGATAAAGTTCATAGTGAATGAACAGGAAATAATGCAAATAATACCAGTACACTTTTTATAATTCATAGATTGTGTTCAAGAGGTAAATCCTCACTTATCGATGTTTTTTCTCATCGATTACAATACCAAATTTTATAAATACCACCAAAAAACCTTATTACTAACCACACTTTCTATTTACAAAAATGGAAGGTGGATTTTAAATTCAAAATTATGAAAATTAAAGATTTTTGATTTCCAGGATAAAATCCTGATAGCTAGAATATCTGCACCTGTAGTGCGGAAATTCTTTGCCCGTTTCAATAAGACAAATGATGTGTTAATAATAGTATTAAATCTAGAAGGTTTAACTTTTTGGGCACGGATTGCAAATTCGTGAGATCGGGCTATATTAAAACAAACAAAATTGAATCGATAAAGAAAAAATGAAGCTTTTAAAAGCATTCTCGAAAGATTCTCTAAAATTGAATAAAAACTAAACTAAAATAAATACATGAAAAGAACATTCCTTTTTTTTATACTCTCTTATGCATCTTCCTATAGTCAAACTTTTGATGGTAATTTGGGCACTAAAAGTTTGAATTGGACTCAAAATCAAAAAGATTTTACAAGTCCTCCAAGAGTTGGTATTGATCCTATGTCTATAAAACTTTGGGATAATTATAATAGCGCCAATTCACCTTCTCAATATGGTTCATTGTTAGAAATAAATGGGAGAGTGAATCATTTAGTTTCTCAGCTTTATTTTGTTGGTTCAGGAGCTGACAATGATAAAATAAAATACAGAACTGCATTTTATGGACAAAATGATTGGACTGAGTGGCGTAACATATTAGATTCAAAAAATGATGTTGAATCTACATGTAATCTAAAAATTGAAGGAGATGGTTATATAGCTGGAAATTTTTCAGTAGGAAACAATCATGGTGTTAAACTGTCGGTAGGGAATTCTTTATGGATAAGTACTTCAATAATTGAAACTGGTTATACTGATGCTATAGGGGATTTTACAGATTTAAAAGTGGCAAGTTATCGTGATAGTTATGGTTTTATTCGAATTTTGAAAAATGGTAATGTTGGTATCGGCGCAACAAACCCAGATTCAAAGCTTACAGTTGCCGGTAAAATTCATGCCCAGGAAGTAAAAGTTACACTTAGTGCAGGAACAGCAGTTCCTGATTACGTTTTTGCAAAAGATTATAAGTTAAAATCATTAAATGAAGTAGAAGAGTATATCAAACAAAACAGTCATTTACCAGAAATACCATCTGCGCAGGAAATAGAGAAAAACGGCTTAATGCTCGCAGACATGAATATGAGTTTGCTCAAAAAAATAGAAGAAATGACTTTGTATATGATCGAACAAGGAAAAGAAATAAAAAATCTGAAAAAGGAAAACGAAGCTCTTAGAACATTTTCAGACAGACTTTCTAAAATTGAGAATCAATTAGAGAAAAAATAAAAAGACTAGAGAATGTTGTTCAGAATTACAATTGGAAATTGAATTCAGTAAAAGTTAAAAAAGCGAGATTTAGGTCTCGCTTTTTCGTTTTTTAAACTTATTGTTTAATATATAGGTTTTACTATTATAATGTTATTTTTGCAGGAAATTTTTTAGACTTTAGTTTTATGAAAATCTGAGTTGTTTCAAAATATTTTTTAAAATAATTAGACAATAAGCCGTTGAAGTATTTTTAAGGATGTGTCTAATGATTTAAGATGCATTACCAAAATAAATAAAATTGAATCCATAAAATAAATAATATAAAGTTTTTAAATCATTCTTGAAACATTATCTAAATTGAACAAAAATTAAAATAACAGATGTATAAAAAAAAACGAAACTAGTAAAATAATTATAATACTGGCAATTGTATTATTTAATGCGACAAACTTAGTAGCGCAAACTTTAAACCCGACTAATAGTATAAGAGTTCCTGGTGCTGCAGATGCTTTTAAGGGAGGATATACTTTTTCTTATGCAACAGCAGGAACACCGTGGAACGGTGCATTAATAAGTTTTGGAGGGTTGGATAATAGATACGACTGTCAAATTAGTGCTGATTACGGTCCACATGGGGGCAATCGAATTTCTTTTAGAACTAAAAGTTCGGATTTAAATCCTGAAGGGATTCAAACATTCTATGGTGGTTTATCGGTTAGAAATTTATCAAATAGTAATAACAGTTCTGCTATAATGATCTCACATTCTATTGCAAATGGCAATCTTGTAACTTTTGGTACTTCTATTAGGTCAATCACGGAAAGCGAAGGTTCTAATATTTACGGAATGCAGTTTTTTACACAGGATTCGCATGGAACCGGTCAAACAGAAAAAGTCAGAATTCAGGGAAATGGTAATGTAGGTATCGGCACAACAGCCCCGGACTCCAGACTTACAGTTGCAGGAAATATCCATTCCCGAGAAGTAAAAGTAACTGTTAATGCAGGTCAGGTTCCGGATTATGTTTTTGCTAACGACTACAAATTAAAGTCATTGCAGGAAGTTGAAAAATATATCAAACAAAATAGTCATTTACCGGAAATACCATCTGCTCAGGAAATGGAAAGAAACGGTTTAATGCTTGCAGAAATGAATATGAGTTTGCTTAAAAAAATGGAAGAAATGACTTTGTATATAATCGAACAAAATAAGCAAATTATTGATTTGAAAAATCGCTTGGAAAAAGTAGAAAGTAAATAGAAAATACTACAAGAAAAGAGTAGTGTTAAAAAAGCGAGATTTAGGTCTCGCTTTTTTTTATTGTCATATTTTTTTTCTTAAAGGTGTATTTTTATTAAATCCTCATTTTTTTAATTAAAAATAATATGTATGCATAGTATTGCGGGTTTTGAAACTTTGATATTTGATTTTAATTTAATAAATCTAATTGATGAATAGTTAAAATTGTAACGAAATTAATATAGAATATTGATTTTATTTAACATTTTTTTATTAATATCAAAATTATTTGTATTTTGGCTATATAAACTAACCAAAAACAAACCTAAATGAGAGTATATTTACTAATTATGTTGTTTTTCAGCGGAATATCCTTCGCTCAAAATACAATTACCGGTTCTGTTACTGATGGTAACAAACAATCTATTCCTGGTGCTAACGTAAGTGTTGTAGGAGAACGAAGCGGTACTTCAACCGATTTTGATGGCACATTTAAACTAAGTACTTCTGCAAGATTGCCCTTGACGATCAAAGTGTCGGCAGTGGGGTTTGAATCTAAAACGATTAATGTAACATCAACGAGTCAAAAAGTAGATGTGGTATTAAAAGATGAAGAAACAAAACTGGATGAAATTGTTGTTTCGGCTTCGAGGACCCCTGAAAGGGTAATTGAGTCGCCTGTTACTATTGAAAGAATGGGAATTCAGGAAATTAGAAATACTACTGCGCCAACTTTTTATGATGGTTTAGAAAATTTAAAAGAGGTAAATTTTAATACAAGTAGTATTTCGTTTAAATCTATT
This sequence comes from [Flexibacter] sp. ATCC 35103, assembly GCF_001975985.1. Lineage (GTDB taxonomy): Bacteria > Bacteroidota > Bacteroidia > Flavobacteriales > Flavobacteriaceae > Flavobacterium. The sequence continues at coordinate 516,122 of NZ_MTQF01000003.1, forward strand.
AATACCCGTGGTTTTGCTTCTGTGGCTAATACCCGTTTCATGCAATTAGTTGATGGGATGGATAATTCTTCTCCGGCATTAAACTTTGTATTAGGGAATTTAATAGGAATCTCGGATATAGATGTGGCTAATGTAGAGCTTTTACCTGGCGCTTCTTCGGCACTTTACGGAGCGAATGCTTTTAATGGTATTATGTTTATGAATAGTAAAAGTCCTTTTACAAATGAAGGAATTAGTGTTTACTACAAATACGGTCAGACAACTCAAAAAGCTGCCGGAACAAATGATTATAATGATTTTGGAATTAGAGCAGCGAAAGCATTTACCAAACATTTTGCGTTAAAAGCCAATTTTACTTATATGGAAGCGACAGAATGGATTGCTGCCGATACCAGAAGTATGACTGGCGGATCTATTGGTCATGCGAATAATCAAAATTATGATGGATTAAATATTTATGGTGACGAGGTGACTACTTTTATCCCTAACGTGGGGCAGGTAAGCAGAACAGGTTATCGTGAACAAGATCTGACAGATAATAAAGTTAAAAACGTGAAAGCAGATTTCTCTGCTCACATTAGACCTTTTGCTGATGATACAGAAATTATCATGCAGTATAAAATTGGTTTGGGAAGTACAATTTACCAAGGAGCTAATAGATATGCTTTGAAAGATTTTATGATGCAGCAAGGAAAAGTTGAAGTAAAAGGAAAAAACTTTTTTGCAAGAGTATATGCTACAGATGAAGATGCAGGAAATTCATATGATATGAGATTCGCTGCATGGAATGTAAACAGAGCTGCAAAATCAGACCAGGAATGGTTTACTAATTACGCAACAGCTTATCAGTTATCTGGTGCTGTTATGGGAACCAATGCAAATGAGTCTGCTGCAATCGCAAGAAATTTTGCAGATTATAACGTGCTTCCTGCTCAAATTTCTTTTATACCAAAACCTAAAGGTTCGGCAAGATTTGAACCGGGTTCTGCTCAATTTAATAATGCTCTTGCAACAGTGGTTTCTAATCCTGATTTAACGCAGGGAGCAAAATTTATTGATCATTCGAAATTATATCACTCTGATGTGAATTATAATTTCAGAGATATGATTAAATGGGCTGAGATTCAGGTTGGTGGTTCATGGAGAGAATATGTAATGGATTCTGAAGGAACTATTTTTACAGATTATGACGGACCAATCAGTTATAGAGAATATGGAGCTTATGGTCAGTTGACTAAAAAATTCATGGATGACAGATTGAAATTCACAGGATCATTGCGTTATGATAAGAGTCAAAACTTTGATGGTAATTTATCTCCAAGAGTTTCATTTGTTTATTCTGCGGGAGAGTCTAAAAGACATAATTTCAGATTGTCTTATCAAACAGGTTTCCGTAATCCAACAACACAAGATCAATATATTGGTTTAGATTTAGGGCCATTTGCATTAATTGGTTCGGCGCCGGAAAATTTAGATCGTTTTCAGGAAACTGTTAATGTGAGTGCAGCAGGACAAACAGTCGCAGGTCAGCCTGCTACTATCGCAATGTCTGGTCAAAATGCATATCACAATGCATATACTGTGGCTTCTGTTCAGGCATTTGCTGCATCAGCTAATCCTGCTGATCTTAAAGTGGCAAATATCGGATTGGTTAAACCGGAGCAAGTTCAGGCTTTTGAAGTAGGATATCGTTCAGTGGTTCAAAATGATTTGTCAATTGATTTGAATGCTTATTACAATATTTATAATGATTTCATGAATACGGCAAGAGTAATATCTCCTTATTATGGAACCGTTGGTACGGATTCTTCTAATCCTTCAGTACAACAAACGTATCAGGCGTTGGCTTTTGGAGATCGAAGAGTCTATCAGGTATATACTAATACTACTGCTCAGGTTTCATCACTAGGTTTTGGTATTGGTTTGTCTAAAAAAGTATATAAAGATTTTGAAGTAGGTGCAAATTATAACTACGCGCAGTTTGATTTTAATCAGGCAGACGATCCAAGTTTTATAGCAGGTTTTAATACTCCAAAACATAGAATTAAAGCGTCTCTTGGAAATGCTAAAGTGATTAAAAATTTAGGTTTTAATGTTAATGTAAGATGGAATACAGAATATTTATGGCAATCTTCTTTTGGAGATGGTATTGTTCCGGAAAACACAGTGCTTGATGCTCAGATAAATTATGCTTTGACAAAATGGAAATCAGTTTTTAAAGTTGGGGCAACGAACCTTTTTGGATCAGATTATATCCAGGTAATTGGGGCAGGAGCAATTGGTCAGCAATGGTTTGTTTCCTGGACGATTAATCCATAATTATAAAAGTAGATGAAGCAGGTTTCTTTCTTTTTGTTTTTTTTGAAAATTAAATAGAAAGACGTAATAATTTTAAACTTAAGAACATGATAAAAAATATGAAATGGCTATTATTGGTTTCTTTAACCTTTATGGCATGTAATAATGATGATAGTAATGATACTCCTGCCGAAGTTCCGGTTGTTCCAGGATCTGCAGTTTTTACAAAATACATAGCACTTGGAGATTCGTTTGCTGCAGGCTATAGTGATGGTGCTTTGTTTGCAAAAGGACAAAGTAATTCATATGCTAATATCTTATCGCAGCAATTTGCAGCGGCAGGCGGCGGCGCTTTTACTACGCCTTTAATGCTGGATAATACCGGAGGGTTTTCTTCCGGAGGGGTACAAGTGGCTAAATTTCCAACAAGATTAATTTTTAATCCGGCTACAAGCGCTCCTGTAAATATTCCTGGTGTTTCCGGAACAGCGATAACAGCACATTTAACCGGTTCTTTTAGTAATATGGGAATTCCCGGTGCAAAAAGTTTTCACTTAATCGCGCCTGGATATGGAAATCTTGCCGGGGTTTTTGCAACTCCTGCTACAGCAAATCCTTATTTTGCACGTTTTTCTTCCTCGCCTACTACTAGTGTTCTTGCTGATGCTGTAGCACAGGCTCCTACATTCTTTTCTTTATTTATTGGAGGTAATGATGTTTTGGGTTATGCTACAAACGGAGGAGTGCCTACTTCGCAGGATCCTGTTTTGGGAGATGACATAACTCCAACAGCAACTTTTAATTTTGCATATAATACCTTGGTTAATACTTTGACTGCAAATGGCGCAAAAGGTGTAGTTGCAAATTTACCATACATTACAACCTTGCCACATTTTACAACAGTGCCTTATAATCCGCTTACGGCAAAATCAATTGGTAAAGACAATGAAGTAGTTGGTCTGGCAACGATTAAGTTGCTTAATGCACAATTATATGGTCCGCTAAAACAAGCCTTAACTGCTTTTGGTGCGGGAGACAGAATTAATTTGCTGTCTGAAACTTCTACCAGCCCGGTATTGATAAAAGACGAAACGTTGCCTAATTTATCTGCACAATTAGCAGCAGCATTTACGCCAACATTAGGAGCGCAGACTGCGGCTTTTTATGGTGCGATATTTGGTCAGGCGAGACAGGCTAAATCTACAGATTTGTTATTGTTAACTACCAGAGCTGCAATTGGTACAGCGCCAACTGCTCTTGATTCTGGTGTGGGAATTGCTCCTCCATATCCATTAAATGCATTTGGTGTATCGTTTCCTTTACAGGATAAACATGTATTGATTCCTTCTGAGATTGCTGAAATTAAAGTAGCAACAGATGCTTATAATGTAATAATTGCTGCCGCTGCAGAGGCAAAAGGATTGGCTTTTGTTGATACAAGAAGTGTATTAACGCAGTTGTCTAGCGGAGGAATTCGTTTTGGCAATTTTACAATGACTTCCTCTTATGCTGTTGGGGGCGCTTTTTCTCTTGATGGAGTGCATCCAAGTCCAAGAGGTTACGGTTTGATTGCAAATATATTTATAGATGCTATTAATACAAAATATGGCTCAACATTACGTCACGTAGATTTGGCTTTATATCCAATTCAATATGGGGCAACCATAAAATAATGCCAATTTTTTTAGTAAGAAAGTCACTCGTTTGCAAAATGTAGTGGCTTTTTTTATTTTTGCTAAAAAATGCTTTTTTCGGTATTTGAAGCCTGAGTTTTAGGAATCAAACAAAATAATAGTATTTTTTATAAAAAAAAATTGATTTTATATTTTAAAAAATTATCTTTGCGCTCTGAAAAAAGAGGTATTTTCGATAAACCTAAATAGCTATTTAATAAATACATAAGTAATGTCAAAAGTAATAGGAAAAGTTGCTCAAATCATTGGACCAGTAGTTGACGTAGTTTTCAACGGTAAGGATGTTGAACTTCCAAAAATTTATGATTCACTAGAAATCACTAAAAAAGACGGAACATTATTAGTTCTAGAAGTGCAATCTCACATTGGAGAAAACACTGTTCGTACCATTTCTATGGACTCTACAGACGGTTTGTCTAGAGGATATGAAGTAGTTGGAACTGGTAATCCAATCCAAATGCCAATCGGTCCAGATGTATATGGAAGATTATTTAATGTAATTGGAGATGCAATTGATGGTTTAGGAAACTTGCCAAAAACAGGAGAATTTGGTTTGTCTATTCACAGACAAGCGCCTAAATTTGAAGATCTATCAACTTCATCTGAAGTTTTATTCACAGGTATTAAAGTAATCGATTTGATTGAGCCTTATGCAAAAGGGGGTAAAATTGGATTGTTTGGTGGTGCTGGTGTTGGTAAAACAGTATTAATTCAGGAGTTGATCAACAATATCGCAAAAGGTCACGGTGGACTTTCAGTATTCGCAGGAGTAGGAGAAAGAACACGTGAAGGAAATGACTTGCTTCGTGAGATGTTAGAGTCAGGAATTATTAAATACGGTGATGATTTCATGCACTCTATGGAAAATGGAGGATGGGATTTATCTAAAGTAGATATGCCAGGAATGAGAGAGTCTAAAGCTACTTTCGTTTTCGGACAAATGAATGAGCCTCCTGGAGCTCGTGCCCGTGTAGCACTTTCAGGATTATCTATCGCTGAGTATTTCCGTGATGGAGCAGGAACTGATCAAGGTAAAGACGTATTGTTTTTCGTTGATAACATCTTCCGTTTTACACAAGCAGGTTCTGAGGTATCAGCACTTTTAGGTCGTATGCCTTCTGCAGTAGGATACCAACCAACTTTGGCAACAGAGATGGGAGCAATGCAAGAGCGTATTACATCTACAAACAAAGGATCTATTACATCTGTGCAAGCGGTTTACGTTCCTGCGGATGATTTAACTGACCCGGCACCGGCAACAACATTTGCTCACTTAGATGCAACAACTGTATTGTCTCGTAAAATTGCTGAGCTAGGTATTTATCCAGCGGTTGACCCGTTAGATTCTACTTCAAGAATTTTGACTCCTCAAATCCTAGGAAATGAGCATTATGACTGTGCACAAAGAGTAAAAGAAATTCTTCAAAAATACAAACAATTGCAAGATATTATTGCGATCCTTGGTATGGAAGAATTATCTGAAGAAGATAAATTATCAGTATCAAGAGCACGTCGTGTTCAACGTTTCTTATCTCAGCCTTTCCACGTAGCGGAGCAATTTACAGGTATTCCTGGAGTTTTGGTTGATATTAAAGATACTATCAAAGGATTCAACATGATTATCGACGGTGAATTAGATCATCTTCCAGAAGCAGCTTTCAACTTGAAAGGTTCTATTCAGGATGCTATCGAAGCTGGAGAAAAAATGTTAGCTGAAGCATAATCTAGTTTTCAGTATTCTGTCGCAGTATTCAGTACTGAGACTGTTAACTGAGACTGTAAACTAAAAAAAGATGATTTTAGAAATAGTATCACCAGAGGCAAAATTATTTTCAGGAGAAGTAACATCTGTTACATTGCCTGGAGTTGATGGAAGCTTTCAAATATTGAATAATCACGCTCCTATTGTTTCTATTCTGGAAAAAGGAACTGTAAAGATTGCAGCGCCAAGTTTTAATTTTTCTAAAGACGTAGCGAGTAAATTCACGAGAGTAAACGACCAGACTTATACATTAGAGATTCAGTCAGGAACTATCGAGATGAAAGACAATAAAGTAATTGTTTTAGTTGACTAAGACGATTTTAAAATAATTTTTAAAAGCCATTCGCTGCGGTGAATGGCTTTTTTTATTTTTGGATAATGAAAGATTTACCACAAGATAAATTAGTATACACTTCAGATAGGCCTTTCTGGAATTTTTTAATTTCTATTCCATTGTATTATTTTATGTTTCGGACAACATGTAAAACAGTTGAATTGTTTTATGCTGGCAGAATTTGGTATGCTGTACAGTTTCTGGTTACAATGTTTTTTTTATTTGTTTGTGCAGCAGGAATAACATTTACTAAAAAAGTATACACAAATTCAAGAGATAAAAACGTTCGCTTTAATTTTACATTATTTGGAATTCCGTTATGTAAAGACACAATATTTAAGAATGTTCAATATGTGTCAGTTTATAAAAATCATACAGATCGGGATTTTGAAGTCAATATTTATCTCACAGAAACTAAAAAGAAATCGGTTTCAGTATATTTAGATTCAAAACAGGCTTTTAAACTGGCGATAAATATAGCAACTGGATTAAATGTTGATCTGCTCGACGCGACAGAAAAAGGAAACTTTAAATGGATAGAAAAAGATAATATAAAATAAATGAAAGCCCTTCGCAGAGACGAAGGGCTTTTTTGTTTTACTAAAATCCGTATATTTGAACTATTAGAATCTCTTTATAAAATATTGATTATTTATAAAAGCTCAGTAAGCTTTTATTATTTCGTTTTATCGGCTTGATAAAGCGTATTTATCTATGTCAAATTTTATAAAGAATGCAAATGAAAACTATACATAAAGTTGCCGTTTTAGGCGGTGGAGGAAGAGCTGGAAATTATCTTGTAAACCAGTTATTAAAAGAAGGATTCAGCATAAAACTTCTGTTGAGACATCCTGAAAATTTTACTATTCAAAGTTCAGAAATCGAAATTATCAAAGGTGATGCACTTGATATTGAATCCATAAAAGTATTACTTCAGGATTGTCAGGCTGTAATGAGCACAGTTGGTCAGCGAAAAGAAGAACCTCTTGTTGCCAGTTCAGCGACCAATAATATTCTGAAAGTAATGAACAAGTACAAAATTGAACGATATGTTTTATTGGCCGGACTAAATATTGATACACCTTTTGATAAAAAAAGCCCCAAAACTACTTTGGCAACTGAATGGATGAAAACAAATTTCCCTATAATTCAGGAAGACCGTCAAAAAGCGTATGACCTTTTGTTAAAAAGTGATGTCAATTGGACTCAGGTTCGGGTTCCGTTTATTGAATTTAATGATATAAGTTCTCAGATTTCAATAAGTTTAGAAGATTGCTTGGGAGATAAAATAAGTGCAATTGATATCGCCAAATTTATGATTCAGGAAATGACTGAGTCAAAATTCAGCAGACAATCGCCTTTCATAAGTTCGATTTAAAAAGCAAATTAAAAACAGCGGGTATTATCAAACCCGCTGTTTATTCAATATCAACTTCAATTTTCATAACTTTGTTTTTATGAAATTACCGGAAAATCTTATTCAGAAGCTTGAAAACCGAAAGCAAAATAATTCATTAAGACAATTGCCAAGTTTTAATAATCTTGTCGATTTTTCTTCTAATGATTATATTGGATTTTCAAAATCTGAAACGATTTTCAAATTAGCGCACCATTATTTAATCGAAAATGAAATTATTCAAAATGGCGCAACAGGTTCTCGTTTAATTTCAGGTAACCATACTGTTTATCAAATTGCAGAAACATTTATTGCGCAATTTCATGACGTAGAATCGGCTTTAATCTTTAATTCGGGTTACGATGCCAATGTTGGTTTTTTTAGCGCTGTACCGCAGCGAAATGATGTTATACTTTATGATGAATTGAGTCACGCTTCTATTCGCGACGGAATTGTAATGGCTAATGCCAAATCGTATAAATTCAATCACAATGATTTTGAAGATCTGGAGCGATTAATCCAGAAATTTCCCAACACCAATATCTATATTGTTACTGAAACCGTTTTCTCGATGGATGGTGATAGTCCTAATCTGGAAGAATTAGCAGAGTTGTCTGAAAAATACAATTGCTATTTGGTGGTTGACGAAGCGCATACTTTAGGTGTTTTTGGAGAAAAAGGTGAAGGTTTGGCACAATACCTTCAAATACATAATAGGATCTTTGCCCGAATCATGACTTTTGGGAAAGGTTTAGGATGTCACGGTTCTGTGATTTTAGGCAGCACAGAACTTAAAGAATATTTAGTAAACTTTGCCCGAAGTTTTATTTACACAACAGGATTATCCCCACATTCAGTTGCTACAATTTTGGTGGCATATCAGCAATTAGAAATCGATAAAGAAGCAATTGTTCAATTACGTCAGAATATCATATTATTCAATCAGCAAAAAAACTTGCTGGGTTTAAAACCAATGTTTGTTCGAAGCAAATCAGCAATACAATCAGCAATAGTCCCGGGAAACGAAAAGGTAAAGCGATTAGCAAAACAACTACAGGATAAAGGTTTTGATGTAAAACCAATTCTTTCGCCAACCGTTCCGGAAGGTCAGGAACGTTTGCGTTTTTGTATTCATAGTTATAACTCTGAAGATGAAATTAACCAAATATTAGAATTGTTAGGAAATTTCGTATTTTAGCCCACGGATGAAACCGATTTAACTGGTTTACGCGGATGATTATGACTGATCTACTACATAAAGAAATATCAAAACCAATATTACAAGTCTTTTATGATTTATACAACCAACTTGGTTATGGATTTCTAGAAAAAGTATATCAAAATGCGATGTACTTTGAATTAAGGGCACAGGGCTATAAAGTTGAAGCTCAGAAACAAATAAAAGTCTATTTTAAGAATCAATTAGTCGGAGAGTTTTATGCTGATTTGCTAGTTGAAGAAACTATAATTGTTGAGTTAAAAGCATGCGAACATCTTATTAATCCTCATGTTGCACAATTGATGAATTATTTAAAAGCAACTAAAATAGAAGTTGGTTTGGTTCTTAATTTTGGTGAAACCCCGGAATTTAAAAGACTGGTTTATACAAATAACAGAAAATCTAATATGAAAAATCTGTGAGAATCAGTTTGATCCGTTCAATCAGTGGCCTGTTTCACAGTTTTTATTCTTAAAAAATCGAATGTAAGGTCTTGTTTTTATTCGGTTTTCTAAAAAACTTTAATTTTTTTTGTAACGTTTTGATTGTTTGATTACTTACGAGTCGTAATCAAATAAACCAAAATAATTATGAAAACTATAATCACTTCTGTTAAAAGAATCATTTGTAATGTATTGCTTTTTTTAACCTCATTACAAGTAACTTATTCATTGGTAAACCATCATTTATATGGTAAGCCTTATCCTCATCTTTTTATTATAATTGTTTGTTTGCTTGTGGCAACTTTCGCTTCGATAAAAAAAGAGCAATACAGTAAAAAATAAAAGGAGTTTTAATCATCAAATCAATCAATAACAGTAATCAATCAACAAAATGAAAAATTTATTTACATCAGCAGTAATCATAATTGCTTTAATTTTAAGCACAACTACTCAGGCACAAACGAACTCACCAAAACTTGAAAATTCACTTTTATGGGAAGTATCAGGAAACGGATTGTCAAAACCTACTTATTTGTATGGAACGATACATATGATTTGTTCAGGAGATTATTTTCTTTCGGAAAAAACAAAAACAGCATTTGATGCATCTGACAAATTAATTTTGGAATTTAATCTTGATGATCCAAAGGAAATGACTGATATGCAGCAAATGGTAATGGGAAAACAACCTTTAAGTAAAAGTTTAACTCCGGAACAATTGACTAAATTAGATGCGATATTAAAAAAATCCGCCGGAATAACCCTTCAGCAAGTTGATTCTTTTAGTTTAATGAGTGTTATGAGTTTGATCTTATCGAAAAGTTTTGAATGTACCGATATGAAGTTTTATGAAATGGATTTTATAGCAAGTGCAAAGAAACGTAAGGAACAAATTGGAGGATTAGAAACCGTAAAATCTCAATTCAAATCGTTTGAAGATGCTTATTCTGTTGATGAAATGATTGCAATGCTGGAGGAATCTGATACAGAATTATCGAAAGATATGGTTGTGGCTTATAAACAAGAAAAATTAGAAGACTTATATGAAATTATAACGGCAGAAAAAGTAATGAACGATAAAGCAAAAAAATATATGCTTTATGAAAGAAATATAAATTGGGTAAAAAGTTTGCCTGAAATGATGAAAAAAGAAAGCTTATTTGTGGCAGTTGGATCAGCACATCTGGCTGGTGAAGAAGGATTAATTAGTTTGTTGAGAAAAGCAGGATACAAAGTAAAACCGGTAACGAAATAGAATCGTTTTGAAAGAGAAAGAACAAGAATTTTTAAAAAGGATCGAAAGTCATAAAGGAATACTTTATAAGGTTTCTAAAATGTATATGGATAATCCTGATGATCAGCAGGATTTGTTTCAGGAGATTATTTGCCAGCTCTGGAAATCGTATGATTCTTTTAGAAACGAAAGTCAGTTTTCGACCTGGATGTATCGCGTTGCAGTAAATACAGCGATTGTTTTTTTAAGGAAGGAAAAGCGAAAAGTAGATAAATATGAAATTGCCTCTGAAAATATCAAAGACGATGAAAGCGATTCTCACATCAAAGAAAGTCAGATCGATCATTTTTATAAAGCTGTTCAGAAACTTGAAAAAATAGATAAGGCAATTATTTTCTATCAGTTAGAAGGTTTCTCTCATAAAGAAATAGGAGAGAACCTGGGAATATCAGAAGGAAATGCAAGAGTAAAATTAAACAGAGCAAAAGAAAAATTAAAAGAAATAATTAAAAATCAAGGATATGGATTTTAACGATATACAAAACGCATGGAACAACGAAAAAACGGATAATGTTATTGTTCCCGATACTTTATCAAAAATACAATCAGCAAATATGCCATTAGATAAAATTAGAAAAAACTTGCGTAAAGAGCTTTTTGGACAGATCCTGGCTTTGGTTATTATAGGTTTTCTGCCATTACACAGCGAGTTTCCGTCAAGATTAACAGGTCCATATTATTTTATATACGGAATAGTTATCGCGATAAGCATTTATTATCTGGCACAACTTTTTCTATTTTATAAGAGACTGGATAAAGCAGCATTGACTACCAAAGACAGTTTGTATGAAACCTATTATGACATTAGACTTAATATGCAGCTGTATAAAACATTTACGTTTGTGCTGGCTCCTTTTTTGATGATTTATCTGGCGGGTTACTTGTTTTTTAAAAATCATGATTCAATAGAAATTTTGAAAGGAAATTTTGAAAATGGAAAATTACTTGTAAAAGTGGCCATTTTAGTGATAACAATATTACTCATTGGTGTGTTTACAGAATGGTGGGTGAGTTTTTATTACGGAAAATATGCAAAAGAAATCAAGAAAGTAATTGACGAACTTAAAGAAGAAAAATAAAAACAATCAAACCCGTCGTAATGATGGGTTTTGTTTTTAGTGGTATTTTTGTATCATTGCCCACGGATAAAACGGGTGTAACAGATTTACACCCATTATTTACTTTTTGGTTGTTGGCAATTAATAAAAAAAAATCCGCTTTAACCTGTTCAATCAGTGTTATCTGTGGTCTAATTATTATGAAAATATTTGTAACAGGAATTTCAACCGATGTTGGAAAAACGATTGCTTCTTCTATTATTGTTGAGGCTTTAGAAGCTGATTATTGGAAACCTATTCAAGCTGGAGATTTAGACAATTCTGATAGTCATAAAGTTAAGGCAAGAATTTCTAATGAGAAAACTCAGATATACGATAATAGTTACAAATTAAATACACCAGCAAGTCCGCATTTAGCAGCAGGAATTGATGGAATTAAGATTGATCTGAACCATATAAAAGAGCCAAAAACGAATAACCATTTAGTGATCGAAGGAGCTGGTGGAATTTTTGTTCCCTTGAATGAAAATGATACTATAATCGATTTAATTCAGCCCGATTACAAAATAATTATTGTTTCAAGACATTATTTAGGAAGCATCAATCATACATTATTGACTATAGAAGCAATTATAAATCGAGGTTTAACAGTTGCAGGAATTATCTTTAGCGGAAACGAAAACAAATCGACTGAAAGTTTAATTCTAAATAAAACCGGAATTAAATTAATAGGCAGAATTGAGGAAGAACCTTATTTTGATCAAAATGTAATAAAGGAATACGCTGATTTGTTTCGGGATAATTTACTTCATTTATAGAAGAGAGAAGATAGAATAAAGAAAACAGACTTTCCTATCTTTGTCTGAATTATAGAGTTTAGTCTTTTTTCTATGCTCTAATATCTATATTCTAAATATGACATTAACAGAAAAAGACAGCCAATATCTTTGGCATCCGTATACACAACACAAAACGTCACAAGCTCCAATTGTAATTTCAAAAGGTGAAGGCGCTTTACTGTGGGATGAAAACGGAAAGGAGTATATTGACGCAATTGCCTCGTGGTGGGTGAATCCGTTTGGTCATAGTAATAAATTTATTGCCAATGCGATTTATAAACAATTAACGACTTTAGAGCATGTTTTGTTTGGAGGTTTCACACATGAACCCGCTATAAAAGTAGCGGAAAAACTTCTTGAAATCTTACCAAAAAATCAACAGAAAATCTTCTTTTCTGATAACGGTTCAACTGCAGTTGAAGTAGCAATAAAAGTGGCGTTGCAATATTTCTTTAATAAAAATGAAAAACGAACTACAATAATTGCTTTCGAAAATGCATTTCACGGAGATACTTTTGCGGCAATGGCAGCAAGCGGAATTTCATTTTATACACAAGCTTTTCAGGGAATGTTTATAGATGTTGTTCGAATTCCGGTTCCGGTAAAAGGTAAGGAACAGGAAAGTTTCGATGCCTTAAAAAATGTAATTGAAAATCATAATTGTGCCGGTTTTATATTTGAACCTTTGGTACAAGGAGCCGCAGGAATGGTGATGTATGAACCGGAAGCATTGGCAAAACTCATTCAGATTTGTGGACAAAATAAAGTGTTGACCATTGCTGATGAAGTGATGACGGGTTTTGGTAAAACAGGAAAAAACTTTGCGATGGATTATGTTTCTGAAGAACCGGACATGATTTGTTTGTCTAAAGCTTTAACGGGTGGAACAATCCCAATGGCAATTACAACTTTTACACAAGAAGTTTTTGACGCTTTTTATGACGATGATATTAATAAAGCGTTGTTTCACGGACATACTTTTACAGCAAATCCTACAGGTTGTGCCGCGGCATTGGCAAGTATGGAGTTGCTGCAGACTGAAGAAATGCAAGTCAATATAAAAAGAATAAATGCGAGTCATTTAAACTTTCAAAAGAAGATAGAGAAACATTCAAAAGTAATTACAGCGAGAACCCTGGGAGTTATTTTTGCAGTTGAGATTAAATCAGATTCTGTAGAGAGTTATTATGGATCAATGCGAACGAAACTTTATAATTTCTTTATTGAAAAAGGAGTTGTTTTACGTCCGGTTGGTAATATTGTTTATATTCTTCCTCCATACATTATGACAGATGAGCAACTTAGTAAAGTATATCAAACGATTGAAGAAGCGATCGAAATAGTATAAGTTTTTGTAAACCATATAAGCTATATAAGTTCATTTAATAAACGTACGCTTATGTTAACTTATATAGCTTATATGGTTTAATTCATATTCTAGTTTTTACGAACTTTGCTATTAAAAATCCACAACCTTGAATAATAAAATATCTATAACAGCTTTTTCTTCTATTTCGCCTTTAGGAAATACTTCTGAAGGAGTTTGGGAGAAATATCTCGATAATCAACATTGTTTTTCCAAGCAGTTTTTAGATCAGCAAGAAACTTCGGTGGCTTCTCTTGATGCAAAATCGAAACAAATCGTTGCTGAAATACGAGAATCAGATATTAAATATAAATTTTTAGACGATTCGGTTTTGTTTGCTTTGGCCGCTTCTCGAAAAGCAGTTCAGCAGGCAGGTTGGAATTCTGATGCTATTTTTGGGATCAACATTGGATCATCGCGTGGCGCAACAGATTTATTCGAAAAACATTATGCAGCATATCTCGACACTGGAAAAGCGCAGACTTTAGCTTCACCAACGACAACTTTAGGAAATATCTCTTCCTGGATTGCACATGATCTGCAAAGTGAAGGACCAGAAATTTCACATTCTATAACATGTTCAACAGCACTTCATGCTTTATTAAACGGTATTGCATGGTTGAAATCCGGAATGGCAGATAAATTTTTGGTAGGAGGAAGTGAGGCTCCGTTGACTGATTTTACTATTGCTCAAATGCGTGCACTAAAGATATATTCGAGAATTGATCAGAATAAGGATTTGTGGCCAAACCTGGCTTTTGATTTTGAGAAAACTCAGAACACCATGATTTTAGGAGAAGGTGCTGCGGTTTGTTGCTTAGAAGCCGGTGAGAAAGAAAATGCAATCGCATATGTCACAGGAGTTGGTTATGCTACAGAAATCTTAGAACATAATATCTCTATTTCTGCAGAAGCAACCTGTTTTCAGAAATCAATGAAAATGGCTTTGGAAGATGTAGCTTTAGAAACTATTGATGCAATTGTAATGCATGCTCCGGGAACAATAAAAGGAGACTTGACAGAACTGCGCGCGATCGAAAAAGTATTTGGCCCTAAATTACCTTTATTAACGACAAATAAATGGAAGATTGGACACACTTTTGGAGCATCCGGAATATTGAGTTTAGAATTGGCGCTTTTAATGCTTCAGCATGATACTTTTATTGATGTGCCTTTTGGACCCAAACAAAACCAGACAAAAGCTATAAAAAGGATTTTAATAAATGCGGTGGGTTTTGGCGGTAACGCTGTTAGTATTTTGATTGATAAAGCGTAATTAAAAATAGAGGTAAAACAAAAAACCATTCGCCGCAGCGAATGGTTTTTTGTTTTTAAAGAATTATTTTCTTAGTAATTATTTTGTTGTCTTCTGTTCTGACCTTCACAATTATTATTTGTTTTTGAATCGATAACTGATTCGTACTATAAGTGGTATTGTGGATATTTTCTTTACTAAAAACATTTCTGCCTAAAATATCATAAACATAAACCGATTCAATGTTAAGAAGATCAGACTCAATAAATATTTGATTATTTGAT
This sequence comes from [Flexibacter] sp. ATCC 35103, assembly GCF_001975985.1. GTDB lineage: Bacteria > Bacteroidota > Bacteroidia > Flavobacteriales > Flavobacteriaceae > Flavobacterium. Next base: position 531,364 of record NZ_MTQF01000003.1, read on the forward strand.
TGGTATATGATGATCTCTTTTTTAGTGATTTCCGGTGTGTCAGGAACTTCTAATGTTGGATTTTCCGGAGTTGGGCTTCCTCCAGGAACTGTTGTACTTGGTGTTTTAGGCTCCGTTACTGGTGTATCAGTTATAGGTGCTTTAGGATCAGTTACCACAGGCGTATCTGTTGTTGGATCTTTAGGATCAGTTACCACAGGAGTATCTGTCGCAGGATCTTTAGGATCAGTTACCACAGGAGTATCAGTTGTTGGATCTTTAGGGTCAGTTACTACTGGCGGAGTTACTGTTTCTGTTGTTTTTTGATAAAATGAAAGCACAAAACGATCATTAAAAGTTCCAGGTTCAGTTTTAAAAGTATATCGCTCACCAGATAAATTGGTTACTACATTATTAGTTTTATCTAATAAGTAAACATTTTTATCTTTAAAGAAACCGTCTACACTTTCAATACCAATTGTATATTCAGTTGCTGAACTTGCAATATATCCTAACGGAATTATTTCTTTTTGCTCTTCAAATGGTAAAGCACGACCTTGGATAACTAAATTATTTTCTCCTAAAATAGAGTATAAAGCAGTTCCTGACGCATATGTATCTCCGTCATAAGCATCGTCAAGCTCATTTGTTGCTCCGGTTACATAACCTAAAAGCATTTCGTTATAAGCACCATCATTGTTTTTAAGGTTTAACCAAACTCTGTTTTTTTCAACAGTAGTTTTAGCTGTTCTTGAAAACTGATTGTTACTTGCAGTCGTTTTTACTCTTAATGCATTATTAAAAACTACATTTCCTGTTGTTTTAGCTTCTACAAAGAAACCTTGACCAGATGCAATGTTTCCGGTAAGTTTGTTTCCGCCACAAGTTGTACAATTTGTGGTGTCTCCGGCACCGGTTGAACCCGTTGCGTTGTAAGATATATAACTGGAATCACTGTAAACAAATTGACCATTTGCATTAGGTACCGGCGTAATTGAATGCGTCCATAAGTAGAAAGTTCCTTTTATAACTGAACTATTGTCTGCATAAAACTGATCTGCATTTAAAGCCGATGGATAAGGATTACCCAATAAGTTTGTTGTCGTTGTATTACCGGCTTTATTTGTTACCGGTGTTGAGATTATACCATTGTTTGGTACACCAACAAATTTACCTGTATAAATTTGTGGATTCCCGATAGCAGCATAAGATTGAGGCCCTCTGATAATGTATCCTTTTCCTGGCTGCATTACATAATTTCCTCCATTTAGATACTTCCAGTCATTAATCGATGCATCAAATTCTAAATATTTGTCGAATAATGTGTTTGGAGACAAATTATATAAAGTCTGATTTATTACTGGAGAAGACCAGTACGTATAATCAAAACGATTTATAGGAGTCGTATTTCTATAAAGTTCAAATGAAGTTGTGCTACCTGTATAAGTAGAAGTGTTGCTTGTTTGTACAAGAGAACCACTGTTTTGAACGACAATTTTACCAGTTGAGTTTACTGTAACATTTTCATTTACGGTAAGTACTTTATCTGTTGCAATTGTTAGTGTTTTACCCGCAGCAACTGTACATGAACAAACCTCTAAATCATTTGTTAGCGTAAAATCATTGTTTATTATGATAGAAGAATTTGCTGGCGGAGCAGTTGACCCATCATAACTAAAAGGGACATCAATAAAATTGATAGCAATATTTGCATCTCCGGCATCTTCTCTAAGGCGAACATCTACTTTAGAATTTTTATTTAAGGAGTATTGTTGTCCGTTATTTATTAATACAGAAGCATTTGTATAACCTGATTGTGTAAATACTTTTACACCATCAATATAAATTTCACCAACATCATCACAATTTACCAATTGTATCTGGTAACGGCCACAAGGAAACCCTTGGCGTTTGTAAGCAATTGCAAATTGGTCAATACCCATAGGAGCACCTTGCCAACCAGAAGCGTATGATGGTGACTTAGTTCTGTCCCAAGATGTTTGTGTGTTTATATTTAGATTATTATCTACATAAGTTCCTGCATAACTTGAAGCTGGTAATGATATATCCGGCAATGTGTAACCGTAAACATTCCATTTAAAATCTCCATAAACAGTTGGGTTACCTTTTACAGCACCATATGAAAAAGAAACTCTTGAAGAACCTGCATTTTCATAATACTCTAAAACGAAATCATGTGTACCTGCAGTAAAAGTATATTGAGCTGAATAGTTAACATAACTATGATCAGTCCATGAATTTGCTGGTGTTACAGGAACTAATGTTCCGTCAATATACAATCGAACACCATCATCAGCACCAAAAGAAATATTATAAGTTTCTGCTGTTGTTGTAGCTTTCATTAAGTAGCGTACAAAAAATTTGTCGCTTGGAGCAGTATTACAAAATACATTTGCCTCAACACTAGCATCACCTGTAATTGCACCGTCGCCTACATTACGGTCAAAAATAGCTTTTTCAGCTACAGATCCTGCATATGTTGTAGCAGCCGGAGTGTTTCCGGTATAATTATAAACATATCCTTTCCAGTAATTATTTCCAGCCGTTAAAGCTGCAGTACAAGCTGCAGTTAGTCCAACAGTTGCAGATGAATAATTTGAAGCAGCATTTTTTAATGTGTAAGTAAACGAAGTTGTTCCGTTAAAGTTACTTGCTGGCGTAAAGGTAACGCTTGAAGTACCATTTACAGTTACAGTTCCGTTTGTTGGTTGCGTCACTGTTATTTGTTGTAATGCAGAACCACCTATAACATCATTTGAAATGATCGGGATAACAGTCGCTTGACCTGTTGGGACTGTCTGGTAATCGTTGTTCGCAGTTAAAGTGTTAATGTCTTTTACAGTTCCGGTGATAACAGGACCTACACTATTTCCATTTCCATTTAATATTTCAAACGTATTGTAAGTACTGTAAACGTAAAATCTCACATATACTGTTTCATTAGGAAGAACAGGGCTTATATCTGATGCAAAAGTATTCGTCAAAGCAGTCCATGTTGTAGCGCTATTCGTTTCAGGAATTAAAGTCTTTACTCCGGTAACGAAATTTATATCCTTTGAATATCTAACTTGAAATTTTTGACCATTTGCACCTCTGTAACTAAAATTAAATTGCTTTAGATTTAATTGATGGTTGGCATCTGCAGGATTAATTTTAAATTGAATGTATTTATTAGCATCAAAACTACCCCCATTTTGAGAGGGATCAGGCCAATTTCCTGTTTGAAAAAAAGCGCTTGTAGTATTTTCATAAACATAAGAAAGCGATGCTCCACTTGCTGTTAAAGGTGAATTAGGATTTACATAAGTATTTGTAACAGGATTAAAACTTGATGAAGCACCATTCCAAAGAGATAAATTATCATCTGTAGTATTTGTAATTGTTACTTTTATGGTAGCTGTAGAAGTACCACTTGGTCCTGTAATTGTATAGTTAAAAGAAGATGAACCTGTAAATCCCTGTGCAGGATTAAAAGTTATAGTTTTATCCGGATTAATTATAGCAGTTCCCTCAGATGTTGCTGGATTAGAAATTGTTAAAGTAGTAACAGTTTCTTTTTTAACATCATTACTTAAAGGATTGATATTCACCGCCAACTCTTTTGTAGTGCTCACATAATCATTGATCGCTAATATTTTAGAAGAGTCAAAACTTGTGATAGTTCCTCTGATAAGAGGTACAACATTATTGGTATCAGTTCCCGTTTTTACTTCAAAAGTATTGTAAGTGCTATAAGAATAGACTCTTACATAAACGGTTTCAGATTCTAATACAGGATTTATCTCTGCTGAAAAACTTAGGTTATAAGTTGTCCATGAGCTTGGAGTTGTAGTTTCTGTAATTAAATCTTTTACTCCCGTAGCAAAAGAAGCATCTTTAGAATATTTAATTCTAAATTTTCCTGAACCAGATCTAACCTGAAAAATAAAATTGCTTAAATCTGCTTTATAACCAGTATTAGGTTTTATGGTAAACTGAATATATTTTGTTGGGTTATATTCACCACCATTATCTGCGGGAGTTGGCCATCCTCCTGTTTGAAAAAAAGTGTCACTACTGTTGTATGAGGTGTAATTATTGGTTACTCCGTTATTTGTAGATAAATTTTGGGAGGTAACATTAGCAACAGAATAAGTTGGACTTAAAGTATTAGCATTAGCTGCATTCCATTTTACCAAATCAACTTGACTGAATCCTAGAAACGGTAAAAATAAAAATAAAAGTAAAGTTTTTTTCATGTTATGTGTTTTCTATCAACTTGTTATGCTGGCATAAGAAATAAGCCCGCGCAAATATAGATACATCTACGGGTTGTAATTCAAAAGGGTTTTTGTAAAGGTCATTTAATCGATGAAATGTTAAAAAAGTCGATGAAATGCACTGTAAAAATGAAGGATTTGTGGAATTTCTTATAAAATCACAATTTTAAATATAGGAAAAATCGTAAAATAACGATAAAAACAACACTCTTTTTAGATAGATAGTTATAAAAAACGTCTGTTGAGTGAATAATTCGTAGAAAAGTTATAAAATACAACTAATTAGATTATAGGAAAAATCATGCTGCTTAGTCACTTAAGAGGAAATAATTTTAATTGTCTAAATTCTTTTCTAAAAAAGTCACTTTATCGTAAACTAAAAAACTTTCATAACCTCTTCTCAACATATAATCACAGAATTTCTTTCTCTTTTTCAAAGTGTTTTTTTCCGTAATACTATTCCAGCATTTTTCAGAAAGCAAGTCAAAAGTCGTTTCATACTCTTCGGGGGAGATTTCTTTCAATGCTAAAGTGATATTGAAAGACGAAATCTGTCTTAATTTAAGTTCATTTGTAATTCTAATTCTTCCCCAATTTTTTATGCGGTGTTTTCCCCGTGCAAAACTACATGCAAAACGAGTCTCATTCAGGAAGTTACTTTCAATTAATTGAACCACAATAGAATCAATTTCGTCAGGAGCCATTTTTAAGCTATATAATTTGCTTACAACCTCTGTATGGCATCTTTCCTGATAGGCGCAAAAGTGCTCTAATTTTAACAAAACCTCTTTGTTTATCATGACTTTGGCAATTTAATTTTTCAAATTATAAAATTTTGTCTTTTCGTTATAAAAAGTAAGAATTTACAACTATAACGTTATTTTTTTGGGAAAACTATGTTAAATAATTTGGGAATACATAATTTTTGTAAGTAAATATCACTTTTTATTTCATAAGTATCTTTAATTCAGTAACTTAGACTTAATGCTTTCTTTAAGAAATTAAGATTTTCAATTTAATCTTAAAACCGCAAAAAAAATCTTTTTTTTCAGGATTTCCTACTGGTAGCACATAAAATATGCATTAATCTTAAATTCCTACTATTATGAGACGAAAATTACTTTTACTCGCCTTTTTTTCTATTTTTTATTCATGGTCTCAGACCACTACCACATTTACAAATAATGGTTCATTTGTCGTCGCGGCAGGACTTACATCCTTAACAGCAGAATGTTGGGGAGCAGGAGGATCCGGAGGAGGTAATGATACAAGTGCCTCAGCTGGCGGTGGCGGTGGCGGTGGTTACAGTAAAGCTACAATAACTATAACACCAAATACAACAATAAATTATTTGGTTGGTGTTGGACCAACAGGTACTACTGCAAGTGGTGCTAGCGGACCAGCTTCAACTTTTTCGACAGTTTCAGCAAATGGCGGCGGCGGCGGTACAAGTGGTACTGGTGGTGCTGCAGGTATTGGTGGCGCAGCTGGTACAGGTACAAGTTTTTCCGGAGGGAAAGGATCTAATGGAAGTCTTGTACTGGCATTATTATATTCAGGGGGCGCTGGTGGTGGCGCAGGTACTGCTTCAAATGGTAATGACGCGGCTGCTGGCGGTGGTGGAGCTGCTGTTACCGGAGGCGGAGCCGGAGGTAATGGTGCAACTTTAGCCGGGAACGGAAGCAATGGTGTTACACCCGGCGGCGGCGGCGGCGGCGGTTTGGTTTTGCTGGGTATTGGTAACAACAAAGGAGGAAATGGTGGAAACGGCCAGATAAAAATAACATACACATGTCCAACTTACAGCATGACCGGAGCTACAGGATCCAATGCCTGTGCTACTGACGGAAATTCTACAATAACCGTATCAGGAAGTGCTGCAAATTTACCTGTGGGTACTTATACGGTAACTTATAACCGAAGCAATCCTGCACTAACCGCATTAACAGCAACAATGACAGTTGGTACAGCAGGTACAGGAACATTTACAGCAGTTGGTTTGACTAATGTAGGAACCAGCGCTATTACTATCACGGCAATAGCATCAGGAACTTGTTCCTCTACCATTTCAACAACAAATGTGGCTAATGTTACAATTTTTGGAGCAAGTGCAGGAGGATCAGTTAGCGGAGGTACTACAATTTGTAGTGGTCTTACAAGTGCTTCATTACCATTGACCGGACAAACCGGGACGGTTGTAAAATGGCAATTTTCAGTAACTCCATTTTCTGCCTGGACAGATATTGCAGGAACAGCCGGACTTACAGCATATACTTCCGGAGCTCTAACACAAACTACTCAGTTCAGAGCTGTAGTTCAAAACGGACCATGCAGTACTTCAAATTCTAGCTTTACAACTGTTACTGTAAATGTTTTGCCTTCAGCTCCGGTTGTAGGCACAATTACATTACCTACTTGTGCTGTTCCTACAGGAAGTGTCGCTTTAAGCGGATTACCTTCCGGCGGAGTTTTGACCATGTATCCTGGTGCTACTGTAAAACCCTACAGCGGCACAACGGCTAATGTAACGGGGCTTTCTGCCAATACGTATACTTTTACAGTTAGCAACGGAAGTTGTACTTCTTTAAGTTCAACCAATGCTTTGGTGCCTGGACTGGTTACAAATACTTACACAACTTCATGGTCGAACGGTACACCAACTGCTGACCAGAATATTGTTTTTGCAGGAAATTATACCTCCGCCGGAGCAGGTATAGGAGATATTACGGCCTGTAGCTGTACGGTTAATTCCGGAGTAAATGTTACTATTCAGTCTTTTGACACGCTAACTTTAACCAACGCATTAACAAATAATAGCGGAACGGTAACTTTTCAGAATAGTTCCAGTTTAATACAAAATACAAATGCTGTTAACATAGGTAATATTGTTTATAAACGTACAGCTTCAAACGTTCGTCTTGCTGATTTTGTTTATTGGTCTACACCGGTTAACCCACAGAAATTGGTAGATGTTTCTCCTCTAACGTTATATGATAAATATTTTGGGTTTGACGGAACAAATTGGGTAAGCACCAATTCAAGTTTAAGTATGGTAGTTGGCAAAGGATATATTATACGCGGACCACAAACGTATTCGACTACAGTAGGAGCAGATTATACAGCGTCGTTTATTGGTGTGCCAAACAATGGGAACGTATCTGCTGAAACTGTACAAACAGGCAATCTTTACTTAATTGGAAATCCATATCCATCAGCTCTAAAAGCAGAAACTTTCCTGGGAGCAAATACATTTTTAGATGGTACTTTGTATTTTTGGACACATAATACCGCAGCGGTTTTTGGTCCTGGATATCAATATAATTCAGGAGATTATGCAAGTTACAATTTGAGTGGTGGCGTAGGGACTGCACCTGCTCCAAGCGGAAGCATTCCCGGAAATAATAATAACACACCTTCTGGAAGAATTGCTGCGGGACAATCCTTTTTTGCAACTGCCAATGGTTCGGGAACTATTGCATTTAATAATACAATGCGAATAGGCGGAAATAATAATGGTCAGTTTTTTAAAGCCAGTGAATCCTCAAAAGAAACACAAGCTGAAGCACATCGCATTTGGCTGAATATGACAAATGAAGAAGGAGCTTTTAAACAACTACTAGTAGCATATGTCGATGGTGCTACAAATGATTTTGAAAACAGATACGACGGTATAACCTTTGATGCAAATCCATATTTAGATTTTTATAGCATTAGTGATGAAAATAATTATGTTATTCAGGGACGCTCGTTGCCTTTTGTCGATACAGACCTGGTGCGTTTAGGATATCGCAGTACTATTGCCGGTGATTTTACCATTGCCATCGATCATGCCGAGGGAAGTTTAAGCAATCACGCTATTTATCTTGAGGATAAAGTTACTAACGTTATTCACGACCTTCAAGCCAGCAATTATACATTTTTTACAGGAACAGGAACCTTCGCAGACAGGTTTGTTTTACGTTATACTAATTCGACATTAGGAGTTATAGATAATGAATTAATTAATCAGGATTTGACAGTGTCTGTTAGTAATAAAATAATTACAATAAATGCTGCTAAAAATGAAAATTTAAGCACTGTTTTTGTCTATGATTTATCCGGAAAGTTGGTTTATAAAAAAACAGATATTTTAGATAACATTTTAAGAATTAACAATTTAAAAGTAAATAATCAGGTCTTATTTGTAAAGGTCATTTCAGATACCAATCAGGTAACCACAAAAAAGATAATTTATTAAATAATTCACTTTTGAGTTAAAAAAATCCATTTATAAATCTATAAATGGATTTTTTTATGCAAAAAATCAAAAAATTAAGGTTCAAAAAGTAAGTTTATTTATCTGAATTATTTTTAAGTTTGTCAAAAAGATGTATTTCATCGGATATTTATGTTGTTTATCGGAAAAGAGTGTTTTTCAAAAAAAAGACTTGTGAAACACTCTTTTTTATACTTTATTTGAAGTGAAATTTCTTAAAAGAAGAATTTACGTTCTTTCAAGTGTTGAAATTTAAATAGTTATCTTTTTGATGTAGTTGAGGTATATTTTGCCTGCTTTATTTGAAAATTATTTTGTAAATAAAAACTTTCAAGTCAGCAGAAAAATGTTTTAGAAATTGAACATGCAAAACAGTGGTGATGGAAAATAGTAAAGTATTAAATAACAGCACTTTGGTTTTTTAAGAAAAATACAATTCCAAAATAAAAATAAACACCAATACCTGTATGATTCAAAAACTACTTTTGTTCGTTCGTTCGATCTTTTTTCTGAAATTTAATTCTTCTTCAGGAAGGTCTTTTGCTCCAAATGTAAAATTGCTTTGTTTGGGGATGTTTTTTGTTTTTTCAAACAATTATGGGCAATGTGCTTATCCAGGTGGAGCGACTGTTGTTGGTTCAGCTTATACTTTTTGTATTGATGGTACAAATACTTTTACTACACCAAGTATTAATGCTGGTAGGTATGTCTTAGTAAATGTAATTCAAGGATATCGATATACCTTCAGTGTTGGAGATGCTTGGAATAATAATGGAACTACAAATCGTGAAAATTTAACAATATTTGACGCTTCAAATAATTCGTTTTTAGCAGGAGGTTATGATAGAAGCCAGACCGGTGCAACGATTTCTAATTGGCCTTCTCCAATTTCGGGACAAATCAAAGTGTTACTCTCTAAAGATTGCGGAACAGCTGGTACGGGAGGGGCATTAACTCTTACTTTAAATTCTTCTACTAATACTCTCGATGACCAAACGGTTGCAGGAAATAATACATGGATGGCACATTTCTACAATTTTACAAGTGGTGTGCCGCCGGGAGGAAGTTCTCCACCAAATCCGGCAAATACAAATCCTTTTGCAGCTGCACAATATGCAGGTTATTATGATGCAGGTGCAGAAACAATACCAACAACATTTAATTTTAATGGTAATACGGCTTGTTTTCCTATTTATTCAAATGGAGCACAACTTACGAATATTTATACGGAGCAATTTGCTGTAAGATCTCGCATGAAATCTACAAGACCAGCGGGTTGTTATTTAGTAACCATAAAAGGAGATGACGGTGTACGTTTGTATGTTGATAATGTACTTGTCTTTGATGAATGGATACAACAAAGTGCTGCAACGTACTCAAGTTTACTCGTTTATTTAAATGGGAATTCTGATCTTATATTAGATTATTACGAAAATGACGGGGCAAACGAACTTAGTTTTAGTATAACTCCTTTCTCAGCATCATCAAATACGGTTACTGTTCCTGCTTCGACAACGGTTTGTAGTGCAACTTCGCCAGGCCTTTTAGACGGGTCTTCTTACCCTTACAATGGTACGACTGTAAATAAAACAATAAAATTCCAATGGCAATCAGCTCCGGATGTTTCGGGAGTTCCTGGTACATGGTCTAATATTGCATCAGCAACATCTGAAGATTATACTCCCGGAGCAATAACTACAACGACAGCCCCTAATATTACATGGTATAGACGTAATGTTTCGGCAGTCGCATCAAATGCTTCTTCTTGTACTTACAATAGTAATGAATTTGCTATAACTACTCGTGCTGCAACTGTAGGAGGAACAGTTACTGGCGGAACAACAATATGTTCAGGAACACAGCCCGGAAATCTTACTTTGGCGGGAAACACTGGTTCTGTTACAAAATGGCAAAAAGCAAATAATACTGGTTTTACAGTAGGTCTTACAGATATTGCAGTTACAACAAATACACTAACAGGTGCTACAATTGGAAATTTGACTGCTACGACTTATTTTAGAGCAGTAGTTCAAAATGCAGGTTGTCCGGCAAATTCCGGTTATGATACTGTCACAGTTACTTCGGTAAGTGTTGGAGGTACAGTTTCCGGAAGTAGTTCAGTTTGTGCGGGAACGAACAATACTGTATTAACTTTAGCAGGAAATACAGGAAGTGTTGTTCGATGGGAATCATCTACAGATAATTTTGCATCGGTTATTACACCAATAACAAATACAACTGCAACACTTAATGCAACAAATGTTTTAGTTACAACTTATTATCGTGCAGTAGTACAAAACGGGACTTGTCCGGTTCAAACTTCTTCAACTGGATCAGTAATGATTACAAATCCAGCTGCAACGGGTGTTTCAATTTGTCAGGGAAGTTCAGGTTCTCTAACCTCTTCAGCTAGTTGTGGAGCAGTTGCACAAACACCATCGACTGCTTCAGGAACTGGAGGAACATCTAATGCTACAACTTATGGAGGTTCAGGTAATACAAATATTACTGTAAATTTTCCAGCATTACCAGCTGGGGCAGTGGTAACAAGTACTAATATTACAATAAGCTTTAATTCGCTAGGTAATTCCTGGAAAAGTGAGTTACTGGTTAGAGCAACACCTCCTGCTGCATTTGGTGCAGCACAGTCTGATTTAAATCCAGCTCCTACATCTGCTGCTAATGATTCGCCAGGTAGTGTTTCTAATCTTCCATTAGGGACATGGGGAACTGGAAATCCTGCAGGTAACTGGGTATTTGCATTTAGAGAAAATTATGATGATAATGGTGTTAATCCGGATGCGACTATTTCAAACATTACTATTACAGTTAATTACACTTTACCAGGAACAATAGATTGGTATACTGTAGCTTCTGGAGGAACAAAGATAGGATCAGGATCTCCTTTTAATCCGGTTGGTGTTGCAGGTTCAGGTCTTGCAAATACGAGTACTGCCGGTACCACATCTTACTATGCAGCGTGCTCGGGTGATTCAGGTTGTAGAACAAAAGTTGATTTTGTTATTAATGACACAACAGCTCCAACAGTATCAACGACTCAGCCAACTTGTACAGTAAATACAGGAACTATTACAATTACCTCACCATCGCCTGCTGCGGGTATAACTTATAGCATAAACGGATCAACCTATACAAATACAACAGGAATATTTACAGGAGTAGCGGTTGGGCCTTATAATGTTACGACCAAAAATAGTTCAGGATGTACCTCTGCCGTAACAGCAATAAATATTAATGCGGCAACTGTTAAAACATGGACAGGTTCAACAAGTACAGATTGGAATGTAGGTGGAAACTGGAGTCCAAGCGGTGTGCCAACAGCTGCAGATTGTGTTGTGATACCAAATGTTACAACTAAGCCTATTATTACCGGAACAGGAGTAAATGGTTTTGCGCAAGCACTTACCGTAAACAATAGTGCCTCTTTGACCGTAAATAGTGCAAATACTTTAACAGTTACAGATGCTGTAACAGTAGTAGGGCCACTAGGATCATTAGTATTCGAAAACAATGCAAGTTTAATTCAGGTAAATGATAGCCCAACTATAAATTCAGGAAATATCAATTATAAACGTATCAGCCCGCAAATTCGTCTGGCAGATTTTACATATTGGTCTACTCCCGTAAGCCCTCAAACATTATTTGATGTTTCTCCTTTAACTTTATTCGATAAATATTTTGGATATGATGGAGATAATTGGATAGGAACAAATTCAAGTACTGTAATGACTGTTGGTAAAGGATATATTATTCGTGGTCCTCAAAACTTTTCAAGAACTGCAAAAGCAGATTATCCCGCAACTTTTATCGGGGTACCAAATAACGGAAATCTTGTTGGTGAAACACTAGCTGCAGATAAGGCATATTTAATAGGGAATCCTTATCCATCAGCTTTAGATGCAAAGAAATTTTTAGATGCCAATCTCTTTTTAAATGGTACTCTTTATTTCTGGACCCAAAATACTGCAGTAGTTTTTGCTCCCGGATACCAATATTATTCAACTGATTATGCCGCTTATAATGTTACCGGAGGTACAGCAACTTATGCAGCACCTAGCGGTAGTACACCAGGAAATGATTCTCGAATTCCATCAGGTAAAATAGCCGCAGGACAATCATTTTTCGCAAGTACTGGCGGCAGCGGTGGAACAGTTGCCTTTAACAATTCAATGCGTTTTGGAGCTGCAGATAATACGCAGTTTTATAAACCCGGAAAAACATCTGACAATACAGAGGCAAATCGTGTGTGGCTAAATCTAACAAATGATGGCGGAGCGTTTAAACAACTGCTTGTTGGTTACATAGACGGAGCTACAAATGAATTTGAAAACAGATATGACGGTGTAAGTTTTGATGCCAATGAATTTGTTGATTTCTACAGTTTCAATAACGGAAACAAATATGTAATTCAGGGTCGTGCATTACCATTTACAGATTCTGATGTGGTTCCTTTAGGATATCGCACTACAATCGAAGGAGATTTTACGATCTCGATAGATCAGACTGATGGAAGCCTTGCGAGTCAAAATATTTATATTGAAGATAAAACAACAGGTAAAATACACGATTTAACAGCTTCTAATTATACATTTACAACAGCAACAGGAAATTTTACAGACCGTTTTGTTTTACGCTACACTAATAAAACATTAGGAGTAGGAGACGTAGAAAATCTGGATAGCAATGTTCTTGTTTCTGTTAAAGACAAAGTGATTAAGGTAACTTCGACAAAAGAAGATATCAAACAAGTTACTATTTTTGATGTATCAGGAAAATTGCTTTATGATAAAAATAAAATAGCAACAACCGAGTTGCAATTACAAAATCTACCATTTAGCAATCAGGTTCTTTTGGTTAAGGTTCTTTTGGAAAACGGATCTACAGTAACCAAAAAAGTAATATTCAAATAAAATATAAAATACCTATTATAGAAATCCATTCCGTTTTGCGGAATGGATTTTTTTTATGCCTTAGACTCAAAAATATCACATAAAGTAGGTATTGCGACAATTGATTTAAAAGACTATAATTGCAGTTAATTCTTACAATTAAAAAATGATTGTAATTCAATATTCCTGTTTTGATAAAAAAAATCATTTTCACATTTATTCTGCTTGGTTTCTTTTCTAATGTTAATCTTTGCGCGCAACAAGGAAAAGTAGATATTAAATTCAATACAATAGATAACGGATTAAACGGAGATGGTTTTGATAAAACCGTTCGGACTTTGTCTTTACAATCAGATAATAAACTTATTGTTGGTGGAGATTATCTTAATATTAACGGAATCCCAACTTCTTATTTAAGTCGATTAAAACCAACTGGTACTATCGATGATAGTTTTGATACCGGAACCGGTTTAAACGGTAAAGTCTACGATTCGTATATTCAGAATGACGGAAAAATAATGGTAGCAGGAGGTTTTACTGCTTATAACGGAAATAGCTCAGGAAGACTTATTCGTTTAAATGAAGATGGTTCACAAGATATTACATTTAATACTTCGACAGGAGCAACTAACGGAATTATCTATAAAGCTTGCCCTCAGCCAGATGGTAAAATTATAATCGTAGGAAGTTTTACAAAATATGATAATGTTACAGTAAACAGAATCGCGAGACTTCTTCAAAACGGAACTTTGGATACCTCTTTTTCTACGGGTTCTGGGGCAGCTTTGAACATAACAAATGTGGCAATATTGCCGAATGCAAAAATTCTGATTTCGGGTAATTTTACTTCTTTTAACGGAGTTGCATTAAATAGAATTGCCCGCCTTTTTTCTGATGGTACCATAGATATTAGTTTTAATACTGGCTCAGGATTTAATGATGATGTCAATGCGATGACTTTGCAGCCTGATGGCAAAATTATATTAGGCGGAAAATTTACTGATTATAACGGAACCGCGTCAAATAGAATTGTTAGACTTAATGAAAACGGGAGAATTGATGATGATTTTTTATCAGGTTCAGGTTTAAATGCCGACGTTGTTCAGGTTATTAAAACAGATAACCAGGGTAACATTATGGTTGGCGGATCTTTTAAGGGTTTTTATAATGGAACTGAGGTTAACCGAATCTTTTTCCTGAATTCAAACGGAAGTATAAAGCCAGATTTTGATATTGGTTCAGGACCCGGTTCGGCATCTGTTTTGACTCTGGCAAATGGTACAGACGGTTCATGGTATTTTGGAGGCTCTTTTTCAGTTTTTGATGGTCAGAATCAAGGCAGACTCGTAAAGGTAAATGAAGATGGCGAGCATGACACAAGCTATTTGGCAGCAGGAATTGGTTTTGATAATGCAGTACAAAAAGTACTGTCATTACCAGATAAAAAAACAATGGTATTTGGTAATTTTACTAAGTTCAATAACGGTTTAGCATCACGAATAATCAGGCTTTTAGAAAGTGGTTTGTCTGACGACGCTTTTAATACAGGACAATCCGGAGCAAATAACAGTATAAAGACCGCAGTTTTACAATTAGACGGAAAGATCATTATAGCAGGGAATTTTACAAAATATAACGAAACAATTTCTAATCGTATAGTTCGGATTTTTCCAAATGGAGCAATCGATAATACATTCAATACCGGTTTAGGATTTAAAAGTCAGGTATACGCGCTCGCTATACAGGGTCAAAAAGTAATTGTAGCAGGAAATTTTACCAGTTTTAATGATGCACCAGCTGCAAGAATAGTGAGATTGTTAGAAGATGGTTCAAGAGATTTAGGTTTTAATCCCGGGCTTGGCGCTGATGCAATAATCGAAACCATTCTGGTTCAGCCTGACGGAAAAATTCTGGTTGGGGGAAGATTTAATACTTTTAATGGTCAGCCATTTTCTCGCTTAGTCCGACTGAATTATAACGGAAGCATCGATTTGAGTTTTAATGTTGGAGCGGGTTTTGATAAATTTGTATATGCCCTGGCGTTGCAATCTGATGATAAAATAATTATTGGCGGTTCTTTTTTAAGTTATAACGGATCCTCTCAAAAACGAATTCTCAGACTAAATACCGATGGCAGTTTAGATACAACTTTTGAGTCTGGCACAGGCTTTAGTAATGGAGATGTTTTGAGTCTTTTAATCCAGCCTGATGATCGAATTTTAGTTGGCGGAACTTTTTCCGGCAACTATAATAACAATCCTTCTTTTCGATTAATGCGTTTATTGAGTTCAGGCGATTATGATGGTTCATTTCAGGCAGATCTCAATGGCAAGCTTAATACAATGAGTTTTACAGCAGATCACAAACTTATGATTGGCGGGGATTTTAACTCGGTATCAGCACTTTCAAAACATAGAATTGCGAGATTGAAACTTTGTCTTGACGCAACAATCTGGAACGGCGTTTCCTGGTCAAATGGCATTCCTTCCGGAGGAAAAGAAGTAACCTTTAAAGTAGATTATCCAAATTTAACAACCGCTGATATCTGTAGTTGTACAATTGATGAAGGGAAAACAGTAACACTTTTAAGTGCAAATACTTTAGGTCTGGAATTTGACTATTCCGGACTTGGAACTTTGGTTCTGGAAGATTCATCCAGTTTATATCAGTCAGATGATGAAGTGATTAATACAGGAATTGTTCACGCAAAAAGAAAGTCATCTCCTATTTTAAAATTTGATTATACCTATTGGTCTTCTCCGGTTGAGAATCAAAAATTAGTTGATGTTTCTCCCAATACGCTATCAGACAAATATTTCTCCTTTGATTATATTTTAGGCGATTGGAAAGAAGAAAATTCATCTCACAGCATGATACCCGCGAAAGGATATATTATTCGAGGACCCCAGGACTTTTCTACAACTGTTGCATCCAGGTTTGAAGCCACATTTAAAGGAGTGCCAAACAACGGAAAAGTTATTTTGAATTTAGGAGGAACAGATATTTTCAACTTAATAGGAAATCCCTATCCATCTGCTTTAAATGCTGACTTGTTTTTATTTGAGAATAGATCAAACCTAAAAGGTGCGCTTTATTTCTGGACTCATAATACGCCTTATCTCAATAATGAATATTCTTCAGATGATTATGCTGTATACAATTCGTTGGGAGGAGTTGGTACCAGAGGATCCTTATCTAATGGAGTAAATGAAACAGAACCTAATGGGGCAATTGCTTCAGGTCAGGCTTTTTTTATTGCCAGTAAAAATTCAGGTACTTTAGAATTTAATAATAGTATGCGGATTCGCGAAAGAAATGCAACTTTTTTTAAACCCGGAAGAGGTAATGAAATCCCTTTAAACGAAATTGAAAAGCACCGTGTCTGGTTGAACTTTGAAAACAATCAAGGCATATTTAAGCAAATTTTGATTGGTTATATTCAGGGAGCAACAAATTTATACGATGATGATTATGATGCAACTTCTTTTAATGGCAATAAATATGTAGATTTTTACAGTAGAACAGATAATGAAAATTTAGTTATTCAGGGACGTGCTATGCCATTTGCAGATACAGATACAGTTTCGCTGGGATATCTCACAACAATGACAGGTGAATTCACAATTTCTATCGATAAAACGGATGGCGATATGAAAAATCAGGCAATTTATATCGAAGATAAAACAACTGGAATTATCCACGATTTAAAAAATAGCAGATACACCTTTGTCTCAGAAATTGGAAATTTTACAGATCGTTTTATTCTGAGATATACGAAGGAAACATTGGCAAATGAAGATTTTGAAAATCTTGAAAACGGTTTATTAATTTCAGTAAAAAATAAAGTAATCAAAGTGGCATCATCAAAGGAAAATATAAAAGAAGCAGCCGTTTTTGATAGTTCAGGAAAAATGATTTACAATAAAAAGAAAGTTGGAACTACTGAATTGTATATTCAAAACGTATCATCAGGCAGACAAGTATTACTAATAAAAGTGATTTTAGAAAACGATTCTACGTCAACAAAGAAAATTATATTTTAGAAATGAAAGAGAAAAAAAGCAGTTGCAGTTTTATATCTCCAACTGCTTTTGTTTATGAAACCTTTCTCAAAAAAGTTTTTTCTAAATTTTCATGTGTATTCCTGATTGCCTTCTCGTTCTTATAATCGATCCATTTCTGACCTTTAAACTTTCGCATTAAAATATCAAAATGGCGCATGATAAAAACATTATAAGCAGCTTTGGATAAATTAGAAATACTTTTTGGGAAAGAGCGTAAACTCATCGAAAATCCCGGAGTCAGGTATTTCATATAATGCCAGTAACCCTCCGGCATATATAGCATTTCACCATGTTTAAGATTAGTGATGTAACCTTGTGCATTTTTAAGAGCAGGAAATTTTTCGTAATCCGGATTGTCAAAATCAATATCTTCCCTTGAAATTAAGGCATGCGGAATTTTATACATATATTTAGACTGATCAGGAGCAAAAATCATACACTGTTTTTCTCCATGAAAATGAAAATGTAGAATATTCGAGTAATCAATATCATAATGCATAAATACCCTGGCATTTTCTCCACCAAAAAATAACATAGGCATTTGCTTGACTAATTTTAATCCGATGTCTGGCCATAAAAAGTCATTTCTAAGCGCTGGCACTTGTTTCATGAGATTATAAAGAAAGATTCGGTAATTTGTAGGTTTCGATTCTAAAAGAGCTATATAATCGCTCATTTTCATTTTAGTGTGAGCTTCATTAAAACCTTCTTCATGATTTACAGGCCTGTCATCATATAAAGGCACGGTAATATCACCGGCAATATCATTAATATAAGATAATTTCCATTTATGGTAAGCAGGCCAGTCTTCAGTCAGCTCCTCCACAACAACTGGTATTTGTTTTTTTACATATTGGGAAATAAAATCCGATTTTGAGATTTTTTTTACCCTTTCAATTTGCGTTAATTTCATATTTATAATAAAAAAAAATTGCTTATAACTCTGGTCATAAGCAATTTAAAAATATTTATTGATATTTATTAACTCTATGAATTAAATTTTTGATTTAATCGATGCCTCTAAATTTTTTTCTATCGTATGTCCCGGTCTTGACCATTTAGGTTTTTCTCCTAGTGATGTAAACTGAGAATCTGCTGCTTCAACGGTTTGTGGCTGAGAAACTTTAACAAATGGTTTTTGCGGAATCAATCCTAATAAGTCAAACATTTTCATGTCTTCCTGTACATCCGGATTTGGCGTTGTAAGCAATTTATCTCCGGCAAAAATTGAATTTGCCCCGGCAAAAAAGCACATGGCTTGTCCTTCTCGGCTCATATTTGTTCGTCCTGCTGATAAACGTACTTGTGTATCCGGCATTACAATTCTTGTGGTCGCCACCATACGGATCATTTCCCAAATTTCTACCGGTTTTTCTTCCTCCATTGGCGTTCCCTCAACAGCAACCAAAGCATTAATTGGCACAGATTCCGGTTGTGGGTTTAAAGTCGAAAGCGCTACAAGCATTCCTGCCCTGTCCTCAATACTTTCTCCCATTCCAATAATTCCTCCGCTGCAAACCGTAACATTCGTTTTACGAACATTTTCTATTGTTTGCAAACGATCTTCAAAACCGCGAGTCGAAATGACATCTTTATAATATTCCTCAGATGTATCTAAGTTGTGATTGTAAGCATATAAACCGGCTTCGGCTAAACGCTGCGCCTGATTTTCGGTAATCATACCCAAAGTACAGCAAACCTCCATATCCAGTTTATTAATGGTACGTACCATTTCTAAAACCTGATCAAATTCTTCACCATCTTTTACATTTCTCCAGGCTGCTCCCATACAAACGCGGGATGATCCGCTGGATTTTGCTCGTAAAGCCTGAGCTTTTACCTGACTTACACTCATTAAATCATTGCCTTCAACCCCTGTATTATAACGGGCAGCCTGAGGGCAATAACCGCAATCTTCCGGACAGCCTCCGGTTTTAATAGAGAGTAATGTAGAGACCTGAACTACATTAGGATCGTGCTTTTGTCTGTGTATCGTTGCTGCCTCATACAGCAAGTCCATCATAGGTTTATTATATATGGCGATTATCTCGTCTTTGGTCCAGTTGTGTTTTGTAATGCTCATGGAGAAATTGTTTTTTGATGCTTCAAAAGTAGTTAAATAGTTGTAATCACCAAATGCAGAATTATGCAAATGAATTTTGAGGCGGTTTTCCTAAAAACAAAAACTCTAAAAGCATAGAATTTATTTCATATGATTTTAGAGTTTTAAAAAGTTTATGATTTTAAATATTAATCGGCTATGTATTTGTTATTCCAATACAACATCATCATTAAAGTGACAATTACCGAAGAGGCAAGTCCCTCAAAAAGCAAGCAGATACAATAGGTAGGTACTGATGGATTTCCTCCAAACATAAAAGTTTCAGATAATGTTTTTACATAAGCATCACCGCCTCTTGCATAGCTGTAAACCAGTAATCCGAAAACACTTAAAGCTACACCAACTACAGAAGTTGCCATTGCCGAAACAGCATTCGATACAAAATTGGTTTCTCCTTCATGAAGATTCATTTTCATTGTCCTGTTTACGCCATAAAATATAAAGAATACATTAAGAACACGTAAATAGAATAAATGGGCTAAACCCAATACGTTCATCAATAAAAAATAAATTCCTATCCCTAGGAATATCAAAAAACCGTTGGTAATTTCTTTAGGTAATTTCATAGTGGTTATTTTTAAAGAAGTTAATAGTAAATATTTGATAAACAGAGTTCTATATCAAATTTACTAAAAAAATAACTACGATGATTTAAAAACGGTGAAAAGTATGCTGAGTAGTTTTAATTAAAGAGGAAAGAGGAAAGAGGGAAGAGGAAAGAGGAAAGAGGAAAGAGGGAAGAGGAAAGAGTAAAGAATAAAGAGTAAAGAATAGAAATTAAAAAATATACCACAGAAGTTTAGTTCTTACGGGACATTTGTTTAGGGGGGATTTGTTTTGCTGCCAACATTTAACTCCTAGCGGAGTAATTTTGATGAAGATCTGCTAGGATTATTTATGATGCGAAATTATAACCTGATGTGAATTATCTGCTATTAATAATAAAAGTTCATGAGTAAAAATATAAAAACAAATTTTAAAGGCTGTTCACAAAAGCCAAAGCATCTTCTTTATCCTGGTTTAATTGAGCTTTAAGCAAATCTATTGATCCGAATTTTTGTTCCCCGCGAAGATATTGTAATAACGAAACTTCAATTTTCTGACCATAAATGTCAGCATCAAAGTCAAATAAGTTTACTTCGATAGTTTGATTTTGACCATTTACAGTAGGATTAAAACCAATATTCATCATTCCGTAAACTTCTTTTTGATCAATAAGGGCTTTTACAACATAAACACCAATTTTTGGAATTAACTTATATTCTTCTTCAATTTTGATGTTCGCCGTAGGAAATCCAATCGTTCTTCCTAATTGTTTTCCTTTTACAACTTCGCCTGATAAAAAATAAGCATACCCCAAATATTCATTTGCTAAAGCCATATTGCCTTCATTTAAAGCTTTCCTGATTTTGGTAGAACTTACCGATACATCCTGAATTTCCTGAGCCGAAATTTGTTCAACTTCAAAACCATATTCTGCTCCAAAAGCAATTAAATCATCAATATTGGCAGTTCTGTTTCTTCCAAAACGGTGATCGTGACCAATAATTATTTTTTGAATATGAAACTGGTCCACTAATATCGAATGCACAAATTCTTCTGCGGTTAATCTCGAAAAGCTTTCGTTAAACGGATGAATAACAAGATTTTCGATTCCGGTTGCTTCCAGCAGTTTTGTTTTTTCAGAAATGGTATTCAAAAGTTTTATTTCTGATTTTTCCTGTAAAACCATTCTTGGATGCGGGAAAAAAGTAAGTACTAAACTTTCATATTTTCCGTTTTCTGTGTTTTGAGTAATTCGCTCCAGAATTTTTTTATGACCAATATGTACGCCGTCAAAGGTGCCAAGAGTTAAAATCGTTTTCTTGGTTGACTGAAAATCGTTTATAGAATGAAAGAGCTTCAAAACAAATAATTTAAGATGGTGCAAATTTATACTATCTATTTTAAATTTAATGCTAAGCACAATCGATTTTTTAATGAGATCATGTTTCTTTTTATAAAAATGAATCCACTCGTCGACAAAAAAGCATTAATTGTCGTATATATGTAAGAATTTAATTTAATTCACTTAATTTTGATTATTCAATTCCAATTCGAGTATGAAAAAAAATCTACTTTTTTTGTTTTTTATCTTTTGTTGTACCGCTATTCACGCTCAGGGTGATGACTTGTGGCAAAAAGTGAGTTCAGGTTCTGTAAATAAAAGAATAAATGAATCCGGTTCAGAAAGACTTTATTATAAGCTAAATACGAATTCTTTAAAGTCAAAACTTTCAGGATCAACCGGGAAATCGTCAAATAATACTTCTGAAATTACGATTCCTAATTCAAAAGGTATTTTAGAAAGATTTAAAGTTTGGGAATCCTCTAATTTTGAACCTGAATTACAGGCAAAATATCCTGAAATCAGATCTTATGAAGGAATTGGATTAGACGATAAAACAGCCAGAATTAATTTTAGTGTCGCTCCAATAGGCTTACAAACTATGGTACTTCGTGCAGATAAACCATCAGAATATATAGAACAGGATTCTGATAATCAATCACAATATGTATTATCTGCTAAAAATGATGATAGTTCAAAGCGACTAAGTTGTAAAACGACTGAATTAGTTTCGAATAAAAATAACCCGTCAACATCAAAAACTACGGCAAACAATAAAGTTTTTAAAACAATGCGCTTAGCGTTGTCTTGTACGGGAGAATATACTGCTTTTTTTGGTGGTACAAAAGCAGGCGCATTAGCAGGAATGAATGCTTCTTTGACCAGAGTAAACGGACTTTTTAATAGAGATCTGGCATTAAAATTAGTTTTAATAGCTAATACAGAAGATATAATATATACAAATGCCGCAACTGATCCTTATTCTAATGCAAATGCTGGAACAGCTGATTATCAGGACAGATCAGATATTCAGGTCTGGAATGTAGAAACACAAAATAATATAACCAGTGTAATTGGTGAGGCCAATTATGATATTGGTCATTTGTTTGGAGCTTCCGGAGGTGGCGGTAACGCCGGTTGTATAGGATGTGTTTGCAATAGCCCAACATCATCAAATATTACGGCAAAAGGAAGTGGATATACATCACCTTCAGATGGAAAACCACAAGGCGATACTTTTGATATTGATTTTGTAGCGCATGAAATGGGACATCAATTAGGGGCTACTCATACTTTTTCGTATTCTATTGAAGGAACCGGAACAAGTGTTGAGCCCGGGAGTGGTTCCACAATCATGGGTTATGCCGGAATTACAGATTATGATGTTCAGGCTAATTCTGATGCTTATTTTGCTTATGCCAGTATATTGCAAATTCAAAACAATCTTGTTTTTAAAAGTTGTCCGGTAAATACGGCCATAACAAATAATCCGCCAACGATCAACGCAGGCTTAGATTATACGATTCCAATAAGTACACCATTTGTTTTAACCGGTACAGGATCAAATCCTGCAAATGCTGCAGTTACGTATGCCTGGGAACAAAATGATAATGCAACAACTACATCTGGTTCTAATAGTATTGCGTATGCAACAAAACCGGACGGACCATTATTTAGATCTATAGTTCCGGGTAATTCTCCCGTTAGATATATGCCTGCATTAAGTTCTGTAATTCAAAATACACTTACAACAACCTGGGAATCTGTTTCATCAGTCGCAAGAACATTACATTTTACTTTAACAGCAAGAGATAATGGAGCAGAGGCAATGGCGCAGACTAATACAGATGCTATGATTGTAAATGTGGTTGCCAATGCAGGGCCATTTACAGTTACGTCTCAAAATACTAATGATGTCAGCTGGCAATTAGGATCATTTCAAACTGTAACCTGGAGCGTGAATAACACCAATACTTTACAAGGTTCTGCAAATGTAAACATCAAATTATCTATAGACGGCGGTTTGACATTTCCGATAGTTTTAGCTTCAAACACAGCAAATGATGGTTCTGAAGTTATTCAGATCCCTACAAGTGTGCAAGCTTCAACAAATTGCAGGCTGTTAATTGAGCCAACAGCAAATATATATTATGCCGTAAACAGCAAATCATTTGCGGTAGGTTATACATCAGCAACAACATGTGATTCATATAGTTTTGGTAATGCTTATGATATTCCTTTTGGAAATACATATACCACCAGAACTGTAAATGTACCTGCTTCGACAGGATCAGTTTCTGATGTAAATGTGATGGTTAATGTTACACATGCCAGACTTTCTGATCTGGAACTTCAGATTGTAAGTCCTAAAGGAACCATCGTAAATTTGTATAATAGAAGCTGCGGATCAATATCGTCTACCTTGTCGTTGCAATATGATGATGACGGAACGGATTTGGATTGTTCTAAAACAATAAGTCAAATCGTTGTTCCGGTCGATGCTTTGCGTGTTTTTAATGGCGAAGATCCTAAAGGAACCTGGACTTTTAGAGTTCGCGATGCAGTGGCGGGGAATTTTGGAAAAATCAATTCGGCGTCACTAAATGTTTGCAATCAAACTTTTACTTTAGGCGAACCTAATGTTGACAAAATCGATTTTACTTTATATCCAAATCCAAATAAAGGAAATTTTACGATTCAGTTTGAAAGTGATTCCATCAATAGAATACAGATTTTTGTATACGATATTTTAGGAAAGAATATTTATTCGAATTCATTTGATAAAACATTTAACTTTAATCAAAATATTCAATTATCAAATGTGTCTTCCGGGTTTTACTTTGTCACAATTTTAGATGGCGATCGTAGAATTGTAAAGAAAATAATCATTAATTAAGAAAAAATAAAATTCTAAAAATTCCAGATTTCAAATTGATATGTCAATTTAGAATCTGGAATTTTTCGTTAAAGACTTAAATTAGAATTGAAAAGTTATGAGTTTGCCATTGCCATGCAGGCAATACTAATTTTAGCACCTGGAATTTTTAATAATGCCCGTGAACAGGCTTCGAGAGTTGCACCGGTTGTTAAAACATCATCAACAATTAAAAAATGTTTGTTGTGATTTTCTTCTTTTTCAAATGCATCAAATATATCGTCGATGCTATCAGATCTTCCCGCGAGATTTTTTTTTGATTGTGTTTTAGAGTATTTCTTTCGATATAATATTGAATCATTGTAAGTAATATCT
Source organism: [Flexibacter] sp. ATCC 35103 (assembly GCF_001975985.1). Taxonomy (GTDB): domain Bacteria; phylum Bacteroidota; class Bacteroidia; order Flavobacteriales; family Flavobacteriaceae; genus Flavobacterium. Next base: position 556,112 of record NZ_MTQF01000003.1, read on the forward strand.
AAACCTTTGGCCAAAGCCTTGCCAAAAGTGGTAACCTGATTATAACCTCGTTCTTTAAACTTTTTAGGATGCAGCGGAACGGGAATCACAATATCAAAAGGATTTTCTAAAACTAATTCTTTAAAATCCTCAACATACCAATTTCCCAGAACAGTACCAATTTCTTCATGGCCTTTGTATTTTAAATTGTGAATGAGTTCCTGAACGATTCCTTTTTTATTAAAATATAAAAGTGCCGAAGCATGTTCGATCACAATTTTGCCATAAAATTTCTTGACAGCTTCGTTTTTTGGATCTAAATGATATTGGGTCAAAGGCATTTCATGTCGGCAATTGGTACATAAAACAGATTCACTGGTAAGTAAAATAGTGTGGCAACCGGCACAAACCTTAGGGAAAAACAGATTAATAAGATAATTAAACACAAATAGAAAGAATTTAGTTACAAAAATAACGAAATGATTCCTTCAATCTTTACTATTTTTCTTTTTTTTAAACGGACTTTTTATATTTTTGCATCACTATGGCAAAACAAGAAGATATATTTAAGAATGTGGTTTCGCACGCAAAAGAGTACGGATTTATTTTTCCGTCAAGCGAAGTATACGATGGATTGAGTGCAGTGTATGATTATGCACAAAATGGTGTCGAGTTAAAAAAGAATATCCGTGAATATTGGTGGAAATCAATGGTTCAGATGAACGAGAATATTGTAGGCCTTGATGCTGCGATATTAATGCATCCAACGACTTGGAAAGCTTCAGGCCACGTTGATGCTTTCAATGATCCGTTAATTGATAATAAAGATTCGAAAAAGAGATATAGAGCTGACGTTTTAGTAGAAGATTATGCTGAAAAGCTAAATATAAAAGCTAAAAAAGAAATCGAAAAAGCAAAAGCTCGTTTTGGAGATGCATTCAACGAAGAGGAGTTTGTAACTACAAATGCCCGCGTTGTAGAGTATTTGGCCAAAGAAAGAGAAATTCTTGAAAGACTTGCAAAAGGTATGAGCGAAGATCTTCAGGATGTAAAAGCATTAATTGAAGAATTAGAAATTGCTGATCCTGAAACCGGTTCCAGAAACTGGACAGATGTAAAGCAATTCAACTTAATGTTCGGGACTAAATTAGGTGCTTCTGCAGATTCTGCAATGGATTTATATTTGCGTCCGGAAACGGCTCAGGGTATTTTTGTGAACTTTTTAAATGTTCAGAAATCTGGCCGTATGAAAGTTCCTTTTGGAATTGCTCAAACCGGTAAAGCGTTCAGAAATGAAATTGTTGCAAGACAATTCATTTTCCGTATGCGTGAATTTGAACAAATGGAAATGCAATTTTTTGTGCGTCCGGGAGAAGAAATGAAATGGTACCACCACTGGAAAGAAACCCGTTTAAACTGGCACTTATCTTTAGGATTAGGAAAAGAAAATTACCGTTTTCACGATCACGAAAAATTAGCACACTACGCAAATGCCGCAGCTGATATTGAGTTTAATTTTCCATTTGGTTTCAAGGAACTCGAAGGAATTCACTCTCGTACAGATTTCGATTTAAAAGCACACGAAAAATTCTCAGGTAGAAAATTACAATATTTTGATGCTGAACTAAACGAAAACTACGTTCCGTATGTAGTCGAAACTTCAGTAGGTTTAGATCGTATGTTCCTGGCTGTTTTTGCAACATCATTGCAGGAAGAAACATTAGAAGACGGATCAACAAGAACAGTATTAAAATTACCATCAGTTTTAGCGCCAACAAAAGCAGCTGTTTTACCATTAGTTAAAAAAGACGGATTGCCGGAAATTTCTAAAAAAATTATCGAAGATTTAAAATGGGATTTCAATGTAGCGTATGACGAAAAAGATGCTGTAGGGCGCCGTTACAGAAGACAAGATGCTCTTGGAACTCCGTTTTGTATTACAGTAGATCATCAAACAATCGAAGACGAAACAGTAACAATTCGTCATAGAGATACAATGAAACAAGATCGTGTAAAAATTTCTGAATTGAAAGATATTATTGAAAACGAGGTTTCTATGAAAAACTGGTTAATGAAAATGTAATATTTAAAATTATCCACATATAAAATCCCAAATTCCGTATAGGAGTTTGGGATTTTTTTAATTCTAAATGTGTATTTTGTCATGCATATTTGCATTTTAGTATTATGTGTTAACATTTGTTTAGAATGTATTAACAATGAAATAGTAAGACAATTGAAATTCGTAAATTTAAGTGCGAATAGTGCTAAAAATAAATTTTGAAAAAAAATTAGAGGGAAAGTTAATAAAAACTACTATTGAAAAAGTACTCCTATATAATCATAGATGATGATGCTGAAAGTATTTTGAAAACCAAAACAATTGCAGAAGGTTTTTCAGGATTAACTTTTGCTGCGTCGGCTACGAATTATGAGCAAGGATTAAATTTGGTGTTAGAATATAAACCTTCTGTTGTTTTTCTGGAAATTGATCCTGAAAACTCATCAAGTAATTTATCCCTTGCTTTTATAAATGAACTTCACCGGTTTTTATCCCATATTCCTAAAATAATAATTACCACAACAAAAAAAGAGCTGGCATTTGAGGCCATTCAGTATAACGTTTTTGATTATTTAATAAAACCAGTTTCGGCAATTGATTTAATTAAGACCCTTTTAAAACTTGAAAAAAGTGTTTTAGATGCAAATTCAGCTGAAATGCACCACGAAATCACTTCTTCGGTACTTCCGTTTGTACGAAGTCCAAAAAATATAACAGAACCACTTATTATATGTATTAAATCATACGGGGATTATCGTTATATTACAGCAACAGATATTTGTTATTTTCAAGCTGATAATAATTCTACGGATATTTATCTTAATTCAGGCGAAATGATAACTGCTTTTAAAACACTAAAGCATTTTGAAGGTATTTTATCGCATCCTTTTATCCGAATTCATAATAGTTATATTATTAATAAAAATTATATTTCGAGAATTCATAACGGAAGCTCAGTTTGTTACATAAAAAACTCTTCGAAAAAGATTCCTTTTTCTAAAACTTACAAATCAAATGTCGACCTAATTATTGCTGATTTTTCTATAGGAAATTACTTAGAAGTCTAATAATTAAGAGTTTACATTCATTTGGTACTCATTGACTATCAATTGGGTATGTTCTACCATAAACCTGTTTTTTTGTATGTATTTTTTTTGATTTCGGTATTAGTTTTACACCATGATTCGCACAAAGCGGTGATTCCCCAAAACAAAAAATCAAACATTTAATACCCTCAGATCATGAAAAAAGCAGCTTTAACATTCGCATTATTCTCTACAGTATTAGTAGCAACTTCATTTACAACTCCGCAAACAAATTCTTCATCAAACTCAAATACTGCAAATTTTTTTGAAGAAGGTGGTAGTGGTGCTACAACAAATCAAAAAAGAAAACTTGATTTTCATGAAACAGGTAATAAATTGGATAATAACAATCAATTAAATTTCACTAATGTTAATCAGTCATTAGGAGGAAATAAAAAAATAGACTAAAATAATTCATTTAGTATTTAGCACTTAGGCTGTCAATTTTTTGGCAGCCTTCTTTTGTATTAATAGTTTTACTATTTTTGGTGAAATTCAAAAACACAATTGAAAAAAAATTGTCAAATATTATTTTTTTTACTTATTGTTTTATCATTTGCTTGTAATAGAAAAAATCAGGTAAATAAAAGTATTGCGTCTTCAGAAGATAGCCTTCCCGTATATCTTAAATTAGCAAATGATATTAATTTGCCTTTAAGTTTTAAGCAAAAATACAACCAGAAATCTCTTGATATTATTTTAAATCAGAAGAACGATTCCGTTAATAGAATAAATTTATTTAAAGTTGCCAATCGATATTACAATATGAGTGATTGGAAAGCGTATCTTAAAACAACCAAATTAATTTTAGAACGTTCGCGTATTACCAAGGATTCTGTAAATATGGCTAAGTCATATACTTATCTTGGTGATTATTATGTGTCTGTGTCGATTTCTGATAGTGCGTTTTTGAATTATTTCAAAGCTGAGAAAATTTATATACGAATAGGTGATGAATATAATTTAGCAAAAACGTATCTCAGCAAAGCAAGTCTTCAATATAATGAAGGCGATTTTTTTGAAAGTGAAATAGCCGTTTTTAAAGCCTTACGTAATTTAAAAGGACTAAAAAATGTAAACGATCAATATTATGAGTGTTATAATCTTTTGGGAATTTTATACAACGAAAGAGAAGAATATACTAAAGCTTTAGAATTTCAAAATAAAGCCCTGAAAGCTTTAGAAGATAAATCAATTCCCAGAGAACTTCATTTTACAGCAACTTCATTAAATAATTTGGGTTTCATTTACATGAAAATGCACAATTATAAAGAAGCAAAATTATATTTTCAGAGAGGTTTAAATGAAAAAAGACTATTCGAAGAAAATACAATTTTATATGCCATGCTCTTAGATAACCTTGCGTATTCTAAGTTAAAACTAAAAGAGTCTGAGGATCTGCCAAAGTTATTTTTCAGGTCTTTAAAAATTAGAGATAGTTTGATGTTGAAATCAGCTATAGTATCGAATAAAATTCATTTATCAGAATACTATGCGGCAAAAAAGGATACTTTCAAAGCGATTCAGTTTTCAAAGCAAGCTTTGATTCTATCTCGTACTTCAAGTAAATTAAACGGTACATTAGCGGCCCTTAAACAAATAGCAGTTGTTGATCCTAAAAAAGAATCGGTGTATTCTAAAGAATATATCAGCTTAAATGAAAAATTGCAAAAAGCGGAGCGCAAGATGGGCGAAAAATTTTCCCGTATAGAATATGAAACCAACGAAATAAAAGATCAAAACTCTAATCTGCAGGAAAAAAACAAAACCCTTATTTATGTTTTTAGCATTTGTACCCTGATAGGTTTGTTTTTCTATGTTTATAAAACGCAGCAAGCCAAGAACAGGGAATTGATTTTTAAGCAGCAACAGCAAATTGCAAACGAGGATATTTATAATTTGATGATTTCCCAGCAAAATGATATTGAACTGACGCGTATCAGAGAAAAGAAAAAAGTAGCGCAGGATTTACACGATGGCGTTCTGGGCAGAATGTTTGGCGTCAGGATTAGTTTAGACAGCTTAGATGAAATAGAAGAAGCAGAAGCAGCTCCAAAACGAAAAAAATACCTCACAGAACTAAAACATATTGAAGAAGATATCCGCGAAATTTCGCATGATTTAAATAGAGAGAAATCAGAATTAATTAATAATTTTATCGCAATTTTAAATAAATTATTCGAAGATCAACAAAACACATATGATTCAGAATTAATTACCTCGTTTGATTCTAACATCAAATGGGATCTTGTGAGTAATGCCGTTAAAATTAATTTGTACAGAATTATACAGGAAGCCCTTCAGAATTGTAATAAATATGCAGATGCAAATACTATTACAATTGAATTTAAAAGTGAAATAGATCATTTGGTTTTGTCGATTTCTGATGATGGAGATGGATTTAATACCAAAAGAACAAAAAATGGCATAGGTTTGCACAACATTCAATATAGAGCTGCAGAATGTAACGGTACAGTTACTATAAAATCTGCCAAAGGAGAAGGAACGCTCCTTGTGATTAAAGTCCCTATAGATCAGAAAATTAACCTACAGAATACATGACAATTCCCCCAAACGCCACAGATTCTCAATTAATTAAAAAAAATATATTAATTGTTGATGATCATCCTTTTATTATCGAAGGATATAAAAATGCAATAACGCGCTACAATCCCAAGCAATATGAATTTCTTATTTCACAAGCTCACGATTGTAAATCAGGATACGATTTAATAAAAAATCCTGAAACTCCTGATTTTGATGTCGCTTTTTTAGATATCAGCATGCCAGCTTATGAGGAAAAAAACATTTTTTCGGGCGAAGATCTGGCGAAACTAATCCTGGATAAAATGCCAAACTGCAAAGTGATTTTATTAACGATGTATACGGAATTGCTTAAAATTAAAACCATAATAAGAACCATAAAGCCCAATGGGTTAGTGATAAAAAATGACCTAACTTTTGATGAATTGCTTTTTGCGTTTGATAAAGTGATGAAAAACGATAAATATTACAGCCAGTCAGTTCAAAAAATACTGAATCAATCTCCCCATAATTCAATTGAAATTGACGAATTTGATAAGCAAATTTTATTTCATCTGTCAAAAGGAACACCAGTTGAAGATATGCCGCAATATATTCCGATTTCACTCAATGCAATCGAAAAACGCAGGGTAAGTCTTAAAGAATTACTTAAAATTAAATCAGGCTCAGATGAAGAATTGTTGAAAGAAGCAAAAAGCAAGGGGCTTTTCTAAGAGTTTTAGATTCAAGCACAAAAAAAATCCTAACAACTTTAAAGTCTGTTAGGATTTTTTATATGCTAATATTGAACACTGAGACTGAACAGTGAGACTGAATACTAAATTTACTCACTCAAAGCATCCCAGCCACGAGCTTTTAAAGCAATTTGTGTATTTGCGCGCGTCACTAAATGTATTCCTTCACTTTCATCTGCCATATGACCAATTATAGAGAAATTTGGATTTCCTTTTATTTTGTCAAAATCGTTAATGTCAATTGTAAAAAGCAACTCATAATCTTCACCACCATTAATAGCAACTGTTGTACTGTCGATATTAAATTCTTCGCAAGTCGAAATAAACTGAGGATCTAACGGAAGTTTGTCTTCATATAAATTACACCCCACTTTAGACTGTTTACATAAATGGATAATTTCAGAGGATAATCCGTCTGAAATATCAATCATCGATGTTGGTTTAATTTCAAGGGCATGCAATAACGTACGTACATCTTTTCTGGCTTCAGGTTTTAACTGGCGTTCGATTAAATAGCTGTACATGTCAAGATCAGGCTGACTATTTGGATTTACCTGAAACACTTGTTTTTCGCGTTCTAAAACCTGTAATCCCATATATGCAGCACCAATATCACCCGTTACAACAAGTAAATCTGTTTGTTTTGCACCGTTTCTATAAACAATTTCCTCTTCATCAGCTTCACCAAGTGCCGTGATGCTAATAATCAATCCTTTTTGCGATGAGGTAGTATCTCCGCCTATAACATCAACTTTATATTCTTTTGCAGCGTGTGTAATTCCTTCAAATAATTCTTCTAAGGCTTCTAACGGAAAACGATTAGAAACAGCCACAGAAACCGTTATTTGCGTTGGTCTGGCATTCATGGCACAAATATCAGACAGGTTTACAACAACTGCCTTGTATCCTAAATGTTTTAAAGGCATATAAGCCAGATCAAAATGTACACCTTCAATCAATAAATCAGTAGAAACAACTACTTTTTTATCCTTAAAATCAAGAACTGCTGCATCATCACCAATACTTTTTAAAGTAGATTCCTGAGTTACATCAAAATTTTTGGTTAAATGTTCAATTAAGCCAAATTCACCTAATTGCGCTATACTGGTACGTTGCGGATTTTTATCTTCGATCATTTCTTTTTAAGTTCCAAAGTTTCTAAGCCGCAAAGGTACAAATTTTAATTGCGTAATAGGGCAGAGACACAAATGTAGATATCAATTGTTGAGGCGCAAAGCAGCTCGTCTAAATGCTTCATGAATTTTCTTCTTTTGCAAACAATATTTTTTTCGGATCTTTAAGAGAATTAAAAAAGAGATAAAATGAAAACATTCGATATAGTTACTTTAACCGTAAATCCTTCAGTAGATAAAAGCACCCACTTTTCAGGATTAATTGCAGAGCAGAAAATTAGATGCAAAGAACCACAATTTGATGCCGGCGGCGGCGGAATAAATGTATCCAAAGCGATTGCACGCTTACACGGAAATTCACTTGCCGTTTTTACATCAGGTGGACCAATTGGTGAAATGCTGAAAGAATTAGTAAAAAATGAATCAGTAGATTTTAAAGCAATTGAAACCAAAACACCCACCAGAGAAAATTTTATTGCTGTTGATGATAACACAAATTCACAATATCGATTTGGGTTTTCCGGAGATGTTTTATCAGATTCAGAAGTGAAAGAAGTTTTAGAAACAATTTCGAAATTGAAACCAAAATTTCTGGTGGCAAGCGGAAGTTTAAATGAAGGTTTATCGACTGATTTTTATCAAAAAGTGGCAGAAATTGCCCAGGCATCAAATTCAAAACTAATAGTTGATACTTCCGGAGAAGCCTTAACAAAAGTGCTGGAAACCGGAGCATATCTCATAAAACCCAATGTAGGTGAACTTGCAAAATTAGTGGGAGCAGAGCGACTGGAAATGGAAGAAGTCAACGAAGCTGCCAAAAAAATTATTGCAAAAGGCGGAGCTGAAATCGTTGTGGTTTCCCTTGGTCCTCAAGGAGCAGTCTTAGTTACAAAAGACGATTATGAATATGTTCCTGCGCCCAATGTTGCCAAAAAAAGCACCGTTGGAGCCGGAGATAGTATGGTAGGCGGAATAGTTTGGGCATTGTCTCAAAACAAAAGCCTGAAAGAAGTTATTCGTTGGGGAGTTGCCTGCGGATCAGCAGCAACAATGAACGAAGGAACACAATTATTTAAATACGAAGATGCAAATCGTTTGTTTGAATGGTTGAAGAATAAATAAAAATCAAAATAAAACAAGACATATCCACGATCTATATCGTAGAGACGCACAGCAGTGCGTCTCCACAACATAACCAAAATTTATACTGTTACACTAGAAATAATATCTTGTAACGTTTAGGTTCGCAACTCTTTTCTTGTATCTCTTTTGTGTTATTTATTTTGTTTATAAAATGTGGTTACTGGGCGTGAGATGCACTGCTGTGCATCTCTACGTTTGTCAACAGGAAATAAAAAAGTTTTTTTATTTCCTGTTGACAAACTGTTGTCACCGACCCTCAATAATTTTGAAGTATTAAAAATATTTAAACTTTAAAACTATGAAAACATTAGCTGCCCAAGTAATTACTCCAGAAGATTTGTTGAAACACTGGCAAGGTCATCGTACCCTTACACGTCGTGTAATTGAATTGTTTCCTGAAAAGGATTTTTTCGAATTTTCGATAGGAGGAATGAGACCTTTTTCTAAATTGGCCGATGAACTTCTTGCAATTGCTGTTCCGGGACTTAAAGGAATTGTCAATAAAGAAGTCAAAGCATTTAGTGAAGAAGAATCAGAAAAATTGATTTTTAAAGCGCAATATCTTGAAAAATGGGACGAAGCAACGGCCGAACTTAATCAGTACTGGGAAAAATTATCGATTGAAGATTTTAACGAAACCTTTAACCTTTTTGGTCAATATGAATTTCCGGTAATTCAGAACATCCTGTATTTTATTGATAATGAAGTACATCACCGCGGACAAGGTTATGTTTATTTAAGAGCACTGGGAATTGAACCTCCTTTTTTCTGGGAAAGATAGCATTTTTGAAGAGTGCTAAATAAAAAAACTCCTATTGATGAATTACTTCAGCTTTAGGAGTTTTTTTATAATAATCTTTTTCGGTTGATGTCTAATAATTCCAGTGTTCTGACTTTTAGCCTTTCCGGTTCCAGAATTGTGGCATAATCTCCAAACATCATAAACCAGCGCGGAAAACCGCTTTCTATATCGCGACACATAAAAGTCATTTCTATTTGTCCGTTTACTTCTTTTTCAGATACATAACCGTGATATTTTCTTTCGAATTCTAAATATCGGGCAATTTTTTTATCAATTAAAATTCGCACTTTAGTTGTGGGGATTGTTTCATTTTTATTGAGATAGGTTTCTAAAGAATCATGTTCTATTGTAAAATCACACTCCGTTTTTTTAATACCCTGAATTCTGTCGGTTCTAAATTGGCGGTAATCTTGTCGCAAATGGCAATATCCCAGAAAATACCAATTGTTATGATCGTGAAAAACACCTACCGGCTCAATATTTCTTGTTGTAGGTTCTTCGGCTTCCAGAGTTTTATACGATAAGATAATCTGTTTTTTTTCTGCAATACTTTCAAAAAGTAATGCCAGCGTATTGGGTGATTTATCATGAAAAAGAGACTCAGCGTTTTGCATTATGACTCTTGATTCAATATTGGAAAGCCAATCTTTATCTGAGCTTTTCAAAACTGATTTCAATTTATACATCGCAGCTGCATAATGTGATCCAAGGGACGGATCAGTAAATTTTTGCATCAATTTTTCGGCAGCAATAAAACTGCTTACTTCCTCGCGCGTAAACATTACCGGCGGTAAACGATAACCATCCATTAATGCATAACCAACTCCGGCTTCGCTGTAAATAGGAACTCCCGAAGCTTCAAGAGTTCTTATGTCTCTGTAAATAGTTCTTAAACTAACTTCAAAACGATTTGCTAATTCCTGTGCTTTTACAATTTTTTTAGATTGTAATTGAATAAGAATTGCAACAATGCGGTCGAATCGTTTTGGAGTTTCATCAAGCATCTTTTTTCTTTTGAGGTTTTGAAAAGTTAAAGGTTCAAAGATACAAAGGTTCAGAGTTTGAAGAAATAAAAAAGCTGTCCCAAATTGAGACAGCTTTTCAATACCTGATTTTATATAAATCTAAAATCTGTACAAAAGACCAAATTGCGGCTGATCAAAAATATTTTCAAATAAATTAATGTTTAAATTAAAAGTATCTGATGATGCACCATTTTCTGGAGAGACACTATTATATGCTAGCACATTAGCCAATGTAAAAGTTACCGCGATATTTTTAGTAACAAAATAGTTTAAGCCAACAGTAATATCTGCTGTTATACTATTATCAGTGTCGTCTTCGATTCCTTGAATTTTAGTCTTGTTTTGCCCAAACCCTAAACCGGCTTCAGCAAAAGCTTTGAAACGTTTTTTGTCTAATTCTAAAAAGTAGTATCTGGCAAAGGCACCAATCCCGAAAATATTAGTTTTTATTTCTGGAACAGCTTCTTCTTTCTCACTGGAGTAATTTAGTTTTGCTCCAACGGCAAATTTATCATTTAACAAATAACCGAATTTTGGACTAAATCCGTAATAATCTGTTTCTCCGCCTGTACTAATTTTGATGGAACCTTCAAGAAACATATCTCCATTTTGAAAAGTAACGCCTTTCGCAGAGTTCATTTCAGAGTCTACTTCTTCTTGCTGCGCATTCGCAAATGAAAAAGTCAGCATTGATAAAATAATAAAAAATTTAGTTTTCATAATAATTGCTTTTAAATGTTGTAGGATTAAAATTATGTTTTTCATTTTAAAACTTTAAAAAATACAATCAATAGGATTAAAAATGAAGTTATTGAGTTAATAATCCTACTTTTTTATAAGTATTTACCTGTTTATTTTGCACGATAAATTAATATTTCATTATGATAAAAGTCATATAAATGGAGGGAAAACAAGGTTTTTCAAACAACAAACCCGACAACTTTCGTCATCGGGTTTGTTTATAGATTTAATTTTTATAATTTGTTCTAAATAATTTTTAGAACTTATATAAAAGACCGAACTGTGGCTGATCAAAAATGTTTTCAAATAGATTAATGTTTAAATTAAAAGTATCTGATGAGGAACCATTCTCCGGAGAAACACTATTGTATGATAAAACATTAGCTAATGTAAAAGTTACCGCAATGTTTTTGGTAACAAAATAGTTCAGACCAACAGTAATATCTGCTGTAACACTATTACTGGTATCGCTGTTTGGGGGAGTTTCGATTTTATTACTTCCGTAACCTAATCCAGCTTCAGCAAAAGCTTTGAAACGTTTTTTGTCTAATTCTAAAAAATAGTAACGTGCAAAAGCGCCCACTCCAAATATATTTGTTTTTACATTCGTAGCCTCTACTTTTTCACTCGAATAATTTAGTTTTCCTCCAATGGCAATTTTTTCATTTAATAAATATCCAAATTTTGGACTGAAACCGTAATAATCCTTCTCGCCTCCCGTACTAATTTTGACAGAACCTTCAATAAACATATCTCCTTTTTTAAACTGAATACCTTTAGCTGAATTTAATTCCTGATCAACTTGTGCTTGCTGTGCATTTGTAAAAGAGAAAGCAAAGAATGCTAAAATTGCTGTAATTTTTGTTTTCATAATAATTGTTTTATAAGAATTTACTTCTGTAAAAATATGTAAAAACTTATAACATTACTTATTATTGTAAGATTTTTATTGTATTGTTGCGTATTTGTGATTTGTGACTGTTTTAACTTTGTCAGTCTTTTTAAAACACATTTAGTTATTATGTTTTTTTGCCAAAATGGTAAGAATTTATATTTATTGTTAAATTGATAAAAACAAAAAACCCGATAACATAAGTCATCGGGTTCAATCTATATTCTATTCTCTTGATTCTTTATTCTGAAATTCTTTCTTCTAAAAAAATCTAGTCATTCAATTTCAAAACAGCCATAAAAGCTTCTTGCGGAATTTCAACGTTTCCGACTTGTCTCATACGTTTTTTACCTTTTTTCTGTTTTTCCAGCAATTTACGTTTACGTGAAATATCTCCACCATAACATTTTGCGGTAACGTCTTTACGAAGCGCTTTAATTGTTTCACGAGCAATAATTTTTGCTCCAATTGCAGCCTGAATCGGAATATCAAATTGTTGTCTTGGGATTAACTCACGTAATTTCTCGGTCATTTTTTTACCAATGTTGTACGCGTTGTCTTCGTGAATCAATGCTGAAAGTGCATCAACTGTTTGAGCATTCAAAAGAACGTCAAGTTTTACCAATTTTGAAGTTCTCATTCCTATCGGAGAGTAATCAAAAGAAGCATAACCTTTAGAAACCGTTTTAAGACGATCATAAAAATCGAATACAATTTCGGCCAAAGGCATATCAAAATTCAATTCAACACGTTCTGTTGTCAAATATGTTTGGTTCGTAATCTGACCACGTTTTTCGATACATAAACTCATTACGTTTCCAACAAAATCAGATTTTGTAATGATGGTTGCTTTAATATATGGTTCTTCAACTCTATCTAAACGAGAAGGTTCAGGCAAGTCAGAAGGATTGTTTACAACGAAAGGAACTTCTGGTTCTTTTTTAGTATAAGCCAGATACGAAACGTTAGGAACTGTAGTAATTACAGTCATGTCGAACTCACGCTCTAAACGTTCCTGGATAATTTCCATGTGAAGCATTCCTAAGAACCCACAACGGAAACCAAAACCTAAAGCCGCAGAACTTTCAGGAGTAAAAACTAACGAAGCATCATTAAGTTGCAATTTCTCCATAGAAGAACGCAAATCTTCATAATCTTCAGTATCTACAGGATAAATTCCGGCAAATACCATTGGTTTTACATCCTCAAAACCAGTAATCATATTAGTAGTAGGCGTTTTAGCATCTGTTAGCGTATCACCAACTTTTACTTCTTTGGCTTCTTTAATTCCTGAAATTAAATAACCAACATCACCTGCAGAAATTACATTTTTAGGAACCTGATTTAATTTTAAAGTTCCAATTTCATCAGCAAAATATTCATTTCCGGTGGCCATGAATTTAATTTTTTGCCCTTTTCTGATTTCACCGTTTACAACCCTAAAGATTACTTCGATTCCACGAAACGGATTGTAATGAGAGTCGAAAATCAAAGCTTGTAATGGTTCATCAACATTTCCTGAAGGAGGTGGAATTTTTTCGATAATTGCTGCCAAAATATTTTCGACACCAAAACCTGTTTTTCCAGAAGCATGAATAATATCTTCCAGTTTACATCCTAATAAATCAATGATATCATCACTAACTTCTTCTGGATTTGCACTTGGTAAATCTACTTTATTCAAAACCGGAATAATTTCCAGATCATTCTCTAAAGCTAAATATAAGTTAGAAATCGTTTGTGCCTGAATACTTTGTGCAGCATCAACAATCAAAAGTGCACCTTCGCAGGCAGCAATAGATCGTGAAACTTCGTATGAAAAATCAACGTGACCAGGAGTGTCAATAAGATTTAAGATATATTCTTCTCCTTTATAAGTATATTCCATTTGTATGGCGTGACTCTTAATGGTGATTCCACGCTCGCGCTCCAGATCCATGTTGTCAAGCAATTGTGCTTTTTCTTCACGAGCTGTAACGGTTTGTGTAGCGCCCAGTAAACGGTCTGCCAATGTACTTTTACCGTGGTCAATGTGTGCAATAATGCAAAAGTTACGTATCTTCTTCATTTTAATATATCAATTCTCTAAACGAGTTTTAAGTAATTTCAGGGTATAAATTTGCACTGCAGCAATTGCTTTAGAGCAGGTAATTAAGGCGCAAAGATAGCGCAAAGTTTTGGATTCTGGAATGTAGTTGTTCGATTTTGAATTTTACGTATAGAAACTGACTAGTGAAGGCGTAATGTATTTATAATCAATAGTACAGTTAATATCAAAAACTCAAGGAATGTTTTTGTTAAAAAGAAGATTAATGTTCGTGATTATAAAAAAAAAGAATAAAAACAAACCATGCAGCTATCTCAAATCTCACAAGCTTTTTAATTGCCTCTTTAGTTTTTTTAAAACTCAAAATTAAATCCTCTTTCGGTTAACTTCTTGTAGATTTCCGGATCAAACTTGTATAATTTGGCCGCCCGGTGCGATACGTCTTGCTGTTTTTCATCCAGGGCAACAAGTAATTTCATGTGCAGAATTTTTCTTCTGAAATTAGATTTATCCAGTTCAATTCCTAATATCTCTTCATAAAGATGCATTAATTGCAATAAAGTAAATTTTTCAGGCAAGAGATTAAATCCTATCGGTGCTTGACGAACCCGATTACGCAATTGCTGTAAACTAAATTCCAGAATTTCGTTATGATCAAAAATTAAGTCCGGAACATCTTCGATTTTGTGCCATTTTGCTTCAATTACTGAAACGCTTGCCTTAATATTATAATCTTCTCTGTTGAGTAGAGTATAGTATCCCACGGTGATAACTCTTTCGCTTTTTACACGATCAGGATCTGTAAATGCTTTCAACTGCTCCAGAAATATATTGTCGAGACTGGTAAGTTCATATAATATTCGAAGTGCTGCATTGTTCAGACTTTCTTCTAAATATAAATTTCCTCCCAGAAGTCCCCATTTTCCAATACTTGCTCCTTCAGCATGTTGTACTAACAACACTTCAAGATTTTTTTTATCAAAAGAAAATATGGCACAGTCAATCGATATGCCATCAATAACTGATTTTGAGCCTCTGGTTATTATAGTAGTAGTTTGCGGAATATTTTGAGAAGAGGAAAAATTCATTAAAATTCGAAATTAAATCCCTTTTCGGTCAATTTATTGTAAATGTCAGGATCAAATTTATACAATTTTGCAGCCCGATGAGAAACGTCTTGTTGTTTTTCGTCTAAGGCCACTAATAATTTCATATGCAGAATTTTTCTTCTAAAATTAGATTTGTCCATTTCAATTCCCAGAATTTCTTCATACAAATGCATCAGTTGCAATAAAGTAAATTTTTCAGGCAATAAATTAAATCCAATAGGCGCCTGACGTACCCTGTTTTGAAGATGTTTCAGGCTATAAGACAAGATTTCATTATGATCATAAATCAAATCCGGAATGCTATTGATTTTATACCATTTTGCATCAGAAGCTGTAAAACCTGCCTTAATATTATAATCTTCTCTTTTTACCAAAGCATAATAACCAATCGTTATAACACGTCGAAGCGGAAAACGATCCGGATCTCCAAATGCCTTCAATTGCTCTAAGTAAATATTGTCAAGACCGGTAAGTTCGTTCAATAATCGATGTGCAGCATTATCCGTACTTTCCTTTTTATAAATCCAACCTCCCGGAAGTCCCCATTTTCCCTTGCTGATTCCTTCTCCGTGTTGTACTAAAAGCACTTCAAGGCTTCCTTTATCAAAACCAAATATGACACAGTCAATCGTGATCGCGTTCATTGCGGTTTGCTCGCTTTTTAAAGCTGAATCGTCGGATACATTTTTAACCATATGCTATTAAAATTTTGACAAATTAAATAAATTAAATGAATACTAGCCTTTATAAAAGCTTTATATTTTTTTTAACGCAACAATTTTCTGACAATCAATCATTTGGAATTCTGCTAAAAATGCCGTTTTAAAATATTAATTCTTAATTGGCTGATTGTCAAATTGCTAATTCGTTATTTTTTTGATATTTTTTTATTCCATTTATCAACATATTTTATTGTATTCATAAAAATGAAGTTCGTATTATCAGAATTGAAAAAAAATAACCCTAATATTTTGTTAATATAGAAAAAATGTTTTACACTTGTAGTCAAATTAACCATAAGATAAGTTCGTTTTGACTATAAGTTTAAAAAGGACAAATCTATAACTAACTTAAAATACCACCAAATGTTTTTTTTAGGAATTGATTTAGGAAGCTCTTCGATAAAATTATCAGTTTTCGATCCTGAAAAAGGAACGACCATTGGAGCCGTTAGCGTTCCTGATTTTGAAATGCCAATTATCGCCCAACAATTTGGCTGGGCAGAACAAGATCCTGAATCGTGGTGGCAATTTGTAAAAGACGGAATACAACAATTAGGCGCAAAATCTAATATTGATTTAAAAAAGATTGCCGGAATCGGGATTGCCTATCAAATGCATGGTTTGGTTTTAACCGATGAAAATTTAAATCCTGTTCGTTCTTCGATTATCTGGTGTGATAGTCGCGCCGCAATTATTGGAGACGAAATTTATACTAAAATGGGTGCTGAAAATTCTCAGCGACAAATTTTAGGAAGTCCCGGAAATTTTACCGCTTCAAAACTAAAATGGGTAAAAGACAATCAGCCTGAAGTTTTCGCAAAAGCAAAATATATGATGCTTCCGGGCGATTTTATTGCTGCGAAATTGTCGAAAGTGGCTCAAATTAGTACTTCGGGATTATCAGAAGCAGCTTTATGGAATTTCTCAGAAGGAAAACTAGCAACTGGTATCCTTTCTCAAATGGGATTATCAGCAGATATTGTTCCGGAAATTGTTTCAAATTTTGGCATTCAGGCTACAATTCACCCGGAAATAGCGCAAGAATTAGGATTAAATCCTGATGCAAAAATAACATACAGAGCCGGAGATCAACCTAACAATGCTTTGTCATTGAATGTTTTGAAACCAGGCGAAATTGCTACAACAGCCGGAACTTCGGCAGTAGTTTATGCCGTAAGCGATCAGGATGCTTACGACAAACAAAACAGAATCAATACCTTTTTACACGTCAATAATACGGAAGTCGAAAAACGAAATGGCGTAATGCTGTGCATTAATGGTTCAGGAATTTTATACCAATGGTTGCGAAAAATCATGTCGGTTGACAGAGCTGAGTTAATTGCGTACGAGAAACTAAATGCCGAAGCTGCAAAAGTAGACGCAGGAAGTAACGGACTTCGTTTTTACCCTTTCGGAAATGGTGTAGAAAGAATCTTCAATAATAAAAATGCAACTTCAGGAATCCAGAATTTAAACTTCAATATTCATCAACCCTCACATTTGGTGCGCGCAGCCTGCGAAGGAATTGTATTTGCCATGAATTACGGTTTTGATGTCATGAAAGAAACGGGAGTTTCAGGAACTGTAGTTCGTGCTGGAAATTCGAACTTATTTTTAAGTCCGGTTTTCAGGGAAATCTTCACCAATACAACACAAACAACTTTAGAGTTATACAATACTTCCGGTGCCGAAGGTGCCGCAAGAGGAGCTGCTTACGGATTGGGTTTTTATAACTCGCTGGAAGAAGCTTTTCAGGGATTGCAATGTTTAGACAGAATTGAACCAAACAAAATCCTGACTGCCCAATATCAGGATTTATATCAGGAATGGAAAAATCAAATTAAAATAGAACAATAATAATGAGCACAACCAATCAATATTTTAAAAACATCGATACGATTAAGTTCGAAGGCAGAGAGAGTGATAACCCATTAGCATTTAAATGGTATGATGAAAATCGCATTGTTGCGGGAAAAACATTGAAAGAACATTTACGTTTTTCGATGGCTTACTGGCATACGCTATGTAATACAGGTGGAGATCCGTTTGGAGCTTCGACTGAAACTTTTTCCTGGGATAAAAATGATAATGCAATTTTAAGAGCTAAAGACAAAATGGATGCGGCTTTTGAATTCATGACAAAGTTAGGTTTGCCATATTACTGTTTTCATGATGTTGATGTAGTTGATGATGCGCCAACATTAGCAGAATTTGAGACCCGTATTCAGACAATGGTTGAATATGCGAAACAAAAACAACAGGAATCAGGTATAAAATTGTTGTGGGGAACTTCAAACTTATTCAGTAATCCACGCTACATGAATGGTGCAGCGACAAACCCAAACTTTGATGTTTTGGCTTACGCCGGAGCTCAGGCAAAAATTGCTATTGATGCAACGATTGCTTTAGGAGGTGAAAATTATGTTTTCTGGGGAGGACGTGAAGGATATATGAGTTTGTTGAACACAGACATGAAAAGAGAATTAGACCATTTAGGAAGATTCTTAAATACATGTAAAGATTATGCTCGTAAAGAAGGTTTTAAAGGAAACTTCCTGATCGAGCCAAAACCAATGGAACCTACCAAACATCAATATGATTATGATGCTGCGACTTCATTAGGATTTATCAATAAATACGGACTTCAAAATGATTTTAAACTAAATCTTGAAGTAAACCACGCAACGCTTGCAGGACACTCTTTTGAGCATGAATTGCAAGTTGCCGTTGATGCCGGAATGTTAGGGAGCATTGATGCAAACAGAGGAGATTACCAAAACGGCTGGGATACAGATCAGTTCCCAATCAATCTTCAGGAAGTTACACAAGCCATGTTAGTAATCCTTGAAGGAGGCGGAATTCAGGGTGGAGGCGTAAACTTTGACGCAAAAGTGAGAAGAAATTCAATCGATTTAGAAGACAAATTTATTGCACACATTTCAGGAATGGATGTTTTTGCAAGAGGATTAATCTGTGCAGATCACATACTTCAAAATACAGATTACAGAAAATTACGCACACAGCGTTACAGTTCATTTGACGGTGGAAACGGAGCGAAGTTCGAAAATGGAGAATTAACCCTTGAAGATCTAAGCAAAATTGCACGTGCAAGTGGAGAACCTCAACCATTAAGTGGAAGACAGGAATTATTCGAGCAAATCATTTCGAATGCATACTAAATTAAATTATAAGGTAACTAACTATAAATTTAACCAATTCTTAATTATTATGAAAAGCAAATATTGTATAAAAACAACAATGCTTCCGTTTTGTATGGCGCTGCTGCTAAGCGTTTTTGCAATGCAGTCTGGTTTTGCACAAGACCAGTCCAAATATGTAAGCGGAAATGTAACATCTGCAGATGACAATATGGGAGTTCCGGGCGCAACTGTTTCAGTCCAGGGAACAAAAACAAGTACAGCAACTGACTTTGATGGATTATATAAGATAGAGGCTAAAGCCGGTGATGTATTGGTATTTAGTTTTATGGGGTATAAAACACAAAAAATTACAGTAGGAACACAAACAAAAATAAATGTAACGTTACGTGCTGAAACTGCTGAACTTAAGGAAATTGTAGTTATCGGTTACGGTACTCAAAAGAAAAAAGTAAACACAGCTGCAACTTCGCTAGTATCTGGAAAAGACATTCAGAACGTTGCCAGTCTTGATGTTGTAAATGCATTACAGGGTCAGGCTTCAGGGGTAAATGTTACTTCGACTTCAGGACAGCCGGGTGCAGGAATGGCAGTAAACATTCGTGGGGTTGGTACAGCAGGAAACAGTACACCGCTTTATGTTGTTGATGGTGTAGTGGTTGATAACGGAATTGGATATCTTGATCCATCAGCCATAGAAAGAATTGACGTTCTTAAAGATGCTTCAGCAGGATCTATTTATGGTGCAAGAGCAGCAAACGGAGTTATTTTGGTGACAACCAAAAAAGGAAAAGAAGGTAAAATAAATGTAGCTTTTAATACTTACACAGGTTTTCAGCAAGTAGCTAAAAAACTGGATTTATTAAACACACAAGAATACACTACTATTATGAATGAAGCTCGTGTAAATTCTGGTTTAACGCCTTTATACTCACAAGCTCAAATTGCCGCTTTCCCAAATCACGACTGGCAGAAAGATCTGTTCAATAATGGTGCAATGAAACAAAATCACTCGCTTACTATTAGTGGCGGAGATAAAAAATCTACCATTTCTACAGGATTGTCTTATTATGGACAAGAAGGTTTAATTGGCGGGGTAACCAATCAATCTGATTATAATCGTGTTACTTTTAATGTAAACTCAACTTCGGAAGTAATTGAAAATCACTTAAAAATTGGGGAAAATTTCTCTTTTGCAAACATCAAAAGTTCAGGAGTTGCAGATCAGGGAATTTACAGCAACGGTATCAGAAGCTTCTTAAATGCGGCTCCAATCGATGCTGCTTACGATGAAAATGGAGGTTATGCTCATTCTGTTATTTCTGCAGATATCAGCAATCCATTAGGATCTTTATACTACAATAACTTCAACGAAACAAAAACAAACCGTTATGTAGGGAATATTTTTGCAGAATTAAAATTCTTAAAAAACTTTACTTACAGAACAAGTTTTGGTGTTGATATGACAGATAGTAATTACCGTTCATTCAGACCGGTTTATTCTCTTTCTTCAAATGATAATAACACAGTTTCAAGTGTAACACAAAACGCCACTAAATCATTAGGATGGATTTTTGAAAACACAGTTCAGTACAAAGCTACAGTTGCCGGAGCACATAACTTTGATGTATTAGTAGGAACATCTGCTAAAAAAAATACATCTGATTTTATGGAAGCGACAGGAAGAAACTTAACTTTTGATGATTTTGCACACGCTTATCTAAGCAACGCCACAGATCAAACATCAAATACAGTAAAAGGAAACCGCGCTGATTATGCGATTCAATCGTATTTTGGACGTTTATTATATGATTACAATAACAAATATTTATTTACAGCAACAATCAGAAGAGATGGTTCATCAAACTTTGCAGATTCAAACAGATACGGAAATTTCCCATCAGTTTCTGCAGGTTGGAACGTGGATAAAGAAAGTTTCTTCCCGGAAAATAAAGTAGTAAATAATCTTAAATTAAGAGCAAGCTGGGGACAAAATGGTAACGACCAAATACCTGCTTTCTCTTATATGTCAACCATTAGTTCTTATAATAAAAACTATCATTTTGGTACAACTGACGAAACATTGCAAACAGGTTCGAGCCCGGATCAGCTTTCTAACCGTAACTTAAAATGGGAAACATCAGAGCAGTTAGATTTAGGTTTTGATGCTACATTGTTTACTAATTTTACATTGTCATTTGATTACTACGACAAGAAAACAAAAGACTGGTTAGTTCTTGCTTCTATCCCAACTTATGCAGGTGCAACAGCTCCTTATATTAATGGTGGTGATATTCAGAATAAAGGTGTCGAGCTTTCGCTGGCGTATCGTACTAAGTTTGGAAAAGACTGGAATTTCTCTGTAAACGGAAATATTTCGCATAACCAAAATGAAGTTTTAAGAGTTGCAAACAGCGAAGGAATTATTCATGGAGAAACAAACTTATTGTTTCAGGGAACTGATGAGATGAACCGTGTTGAGGTTGGTCAGCCAATAGGCTATTTCTACGGATTAAAAACAGCAGGAATTTTCCAGAATGCTGCTGAAGTTGCTGCCGGTGTACAACCAAATGCAGTACCGGGAGATGTTCGTTTTGTAGATTTAAATGGCGACGGAAAAATTGATGCAGATGATAAAACTAAAATCGGAAATCCAAATCCTGATTTTACATATGGTTTAAATTTCGATCTTTCATACAAAGCATTTGACTTGTCAGTTTATACGTATGGAGTTGCAGGAAGTCAAAACGTTTTTGGAATTCACGATCCAACCCGCGCGTACACAAACAACACAACAGATGTTTTAAACAGATGGACAACAGAAGGAAGTTCTAACAAAGTACCAAGAGTAACTTACGGAGCAGATACTAATGGTAATTACACAAAATTCTCTGATTTGTATGTTCAAAATGCAGATTTCTACAGAATTAAAAGTGTTACTATTGGATGTGATTTTACGAAATTAACAAACAAGTTAAGTTTCTTTAGCAAATTCAGATTGTATGTTGCGGCAAACAACCTGTTTACGTTTACAAAATACCAGGGAATGGATCCTGAAATTGGATTTGGAAACACAAACAGAGACAGTAGCGGTAACTTGACCCAACCATGGGCAAAAGGTATCGACGTAGGATATTATCCGCAGCCAAGAACCTACATGATGGGGCTTAATGTTAACTTTTAAATGATGAAAACGATGAAAACATATATAAAATTATTTGCTGTTTCAAGCTTGTTCGTTTTAGGAGCTTGTTCGACTGATTTTTTAGACACAGAACCTTCTACAATTAAGGTGGAAGAGAATTTTTATAAAACGCCAAATGATGCTTATCAGGGATTGGTTGCCATCTATGATGTATTGCAGCGTGAAGCTTACGGAGGGCCTTTGTTGATTAGTGAGCAGGCTTCTGATGATTGTTTTGGAGGTTATGGAGTGGCTGATGCACAGGCAGATGTTGAATGGGACCGTTTTTTATTCGTGACCAATAAAGACATGAATAGCGATGTTTGGAAAAACTCCTATTTAGGAATCTACAGAGCAAATATTTTATTAGCAAATCTTGATAAAATAAACTGGGGAACAGACACTGCACTAAAAACAAGATACGAAGCTGAGGCACGTTTTTTAAGAGCACATTTTCATTTTCAGGTAGCAAAAATGTTTGGAGACATAGTGCCTTTAGATCACATTATCACCTCTAGTGAGTTTCAATTGCCAAGACAAAGTGCTGAGGTTACTTATGCTTTGATTGCAAATGATTTGAAATTTGCTGCTGATAAGTTAAATAATGACAACTACTCTCAAAGCGGAAACGCGAATTACGGGCGTATTACAAAATGGGCAGCCGAAGCTTATTTAGCGAGAACGTTCTTGTTTTATACAGATTATTACAAAAAAGCGGATATGGCCGGAGTAATAACAAAAGCACAGGCTACAGCTTATATTAATGATGTAGTAAGTAATAGCGGACATGGTTTAGTGGCTGATTTTGCTAATCTTTGGTTAGCAGCTTCTTTCGAAAATTTTGCAGGAGAAGATAATACCGAAATGGTTTGGGCAGTACGTTTTAATGGCTCAGGAAAAGGAAACTGGGCCCTGAACGAAGGAAACCGTTTTCAGGTAAACATTGCACCTCGTGGAGGATCAATAGGAAAATATGCAACAGGTTGGGGTGGAGCAACTGTGAACCCAAAATTATATAATGCATATGAAACAGGAGATACACGTAGAGATGCAACGATTATAAATTATGCAGGTGAAGGTTTGAATTTTAATGCCGAAGCCAGAGAACAACGTCAGTACACCGGATATTCATGGAAAAAATATTGCCCAATTACCAATGCAGCCGGAACAGCTATTGTAGAAGTTAACGGCGGAAATTTCCAGATTGATAACTATCAGGATTATGCTATTATTCGTTATGCAGATGTTTTATTAATGGCTGCAGAATTGAATTTAGGTACAAATAATGCATTGGCTCAAGCCGATTTAGATAAAGTTCGTGACCGTGCTTTTAAAAGTACAACTCATAGAATAACAGTTTCTAAAACAGTTATTATGGAAGAACGCCGTTTAGAATTGGCACTTGAAGGACAACGTTATTTTGACTTAATCAGACAAGGTGTAGATGTTGCAAAAGCAGCAATAGACAACACAGCAACTGATGCTCAGTTTAATGTAACTTTTAGAACAGAAACGTTAGGATGGCTGCCATTACCACAATCTCAAATTGTACTTTCTAATGGTACTATCCAACAAAACCCAGGTTGGTAATTAACTAAAAAAAATGATTATGAAACGTATATTATATATAGTAATAGCTGCAGTAACCATAGGCTCAGGATTGTTTTCATGTGAGCCTGCAGAAGATCGTGACAGCTTACCGGCTGTAAGTTTGACACCGGAAACAATTAAATTTTCAGTAACTCAAAATGCAGCCAATGAAAACGAAGTGATTTTAAAAAATCCGGATCCAAATGTCATTGCATATTGGAGATATGTTGATGCAAGCGGTAACGAATTAGGACATTCAAATAAAAGTGATGATCAGGTCGTTTTTCCTTTCGCCGGTAAATACACTGTTTATTACACTGCTTACACAAGAGGAGGTTCTGTAGATGCAGCTCCGGTTGTGGTAAATATTTCTAAAAACGATCAAACGTATTTTAGAGACCCAAAATGGGACATGCTTTCTAATGGAGAAACGGGTAAAACATGGGTGTTAGACTTTATTGATCCTGTAGGATGGGCCGGTTTGGATTATCCTAATAACCCAAAAGGAACAGATTATTGGAACTGGTTTCCGGATTACGCAGGAAACTCATGGGTAATGCCAAGCAAAAACTGGGGAGAAATGCATTTTGACCTAAACGGAAATTATAATACAAGTGTAAAACAAACCGCTCTTGATACTGATGCACAAACAGCAAAATCAGGAACATATTCATTTGATGTTGTAAACAATAAATTAGCCTTCAATGGTGGAGTAGAAATGCTTTACGGAGGAGATTATCATGGAGATGTTACCAACTGGACTAGTGTAAAAGTGGTAGAACTTACTGCAACATCATTACGATTAGGAGTTATTAGAGATAAAAGTAGAAAAGGCGAAGGAGTTTGTTTGATTGTTTTTCATTACAAACCAAAACCGTAAGTACTTAAAGATATAAAACTGCCGATAAGGGATTGGTAAAGTCACTTATCGGTATGTTTATATTCGTTTTTAAAATAATAAAATCCTCTCGAAATGAAGAATAACAGAAAATACTTAAACAGTAGATTACCATTATTAATGCTGCTCGCAATTACTTTATTAGGTTCCTGCAGCAAAAAAAAGGATGATTTTAGCGATAGAAAAGTTTCTTTTAATTCAGATTGGAGTTTTCATTTAAACGATAGTATACAAGATAAAGATACTATTGGGGTTGCAACAAAATGGAGAACTTTAAACCTTCCGCATGATTGGAGCGTCGAAGGAAAGTTTGACGAAAAAAGTCCTGCCGGATATGGAGGCGGAGCCCTAAACGGAGGTTTAGGCTGGTATAAAAAAACATTTAAGGTCAATGCTGAAGACAGTACAAAAATAACTTCAATTACTTTTGACGGCGTTTACAAAAACAGTCAGATTTGGATAAACGGACACTATTTAGGAAAACGTCCAAACGGATATATTGGTTTTCAATATGAAATCTCTCCATACTTGAATTACGGAGATAAAAACAATGAAATTATTGTAAAGGTTGACAATTCAAAGCAACCCAATTCACGTTGGTATTCAGGATCAGGAATTTTTAGAAATGTCTGGATCGAAACTACCGATAAATTGCATGTTGCACAATGGGGAACTTATGTGACAACACCAAAAGTTACTGCGCAAAAAGCTTCGGTAAGTTTTGAAACTACCATTCAAAATCAAAACACCGCTTCAAAAAAAGCAACAGTAACCACCACTATTTTTAAAGAAGATACCAAAGTAACCTCGGTTACCCAAAATATAACGATTGCTGCAAACGCTAATCAAACCATCAAACAACAAACACAAGTTGAAACGCCAATTTTATGGTCTGTAGAAAAACCGGAATTATACACCGCTGTTACAGAAATTTCGGTAGATGATAAAATTGTCGATCAATATAAAACTGATTTTGGAATCAGGAATTTTAAATTCGATATAGATAAAGGCTTTATCCTTAACGGAAAACAAGTAAAAATAAAAGGAGTTTGTTTACACCATGATTTAGGTCCGTTAGGTTCAGCAATCAATACACGTGCTATCGAACGTCAATTGGAAATCATGAAAGAAATGGGAGTGAACGGAATCAGGACTTCTCATAATCCACCCGCTCCGGAACTTTTAGAATTATGTGATAAAATGGGTTTCATTGTCATGGATGAAGCTTTTGACATGTGGAAACAAACCAAAACCAAATACGATTACGGCAATGACTGGGACAAATGGCACAAGAAAGATCTGATTGATCAATTGCTGCGCGACCGTAATCATGCAAGTATTTTTATGTGGAGTATTGGTAACGAAATTCCTGAACAATGGAACGAAGACGGAGTAACAATTGCTAAAGAACTAGCCGCAATTACACGTCAGTATGATAAAACACGTCCAATTACCGCAGCGATGAATCCGCCTGTGAACATGAATCTTGACGGAGTTAATTTGCAATTCGAAAAAGCAGCTGTTCAATACAATAAAATTGCAAAATCTGGTGCTCTGGATATTATTGGATACAATTATGCGCATCAAACGTATGAATATCACAAACAAAATTTTCCGGGAATTCCTTTTATCGCCACAGAAACTACATCAGGTTTACAAACCCGAGGTTATTATGATGCCGTTTCAGACACCATAAAAAAATGGCCAGTTAGCTGGGATAAAAAATTTACTGGAGGAAATCCGGGTAACACGGTTTCTGCTTACGATCAGGTACAAACGCCTTGGGGTTCAACGCACGAAGCCACCTGGAAAGTCATTAAAAAACACGATTTCCTTTCGGGAATGTACATCTGGACAGGTTTCGATTATATTGGTGAACCAACTCCATACGAATGGCCGTCAATCAGTTCTTATTTCGGAATTGTGGATTTAGCCGGTTTTCCAAAAGATGTGTATTATATGTATCAAAGCGAATGGACAGACAAAACCGTGCTGCATATTTTCCCGCATTGGAACTGGAAAGCGGAACAAACCGTTGACGTTTGGGCCTATTATAACAATGCAGATGAGGTTGAACTTTTCCTTAACGGAAAATCAGTTGGAGTTCGCAGTAAAAAAGGAGATGATTTACATGTAATGTGGAGAATCCCGTTTCAGCCCGGAACACTAAAAGCAGTTTCCCGTAAAAATGGAAAAACAGTATTAGAAACCGAAATTAAAACAGCTGAAGATCCGTCAAAATTGAAACTTACAGCAGACAGAAGTACGATTAAAGCCGATGGAAATGATTTGTCTTTTGTAACCGTAGATATTCTCGATACAAAAGGAACTTTGGCGCCAAATGCGAATAACGAAATCAATTTCTCATTAAAAGGAAACGGAAAAATTGTAGGTGTTTGCAGCGGAGATCCAGTAAGTCACGAACCGTACAAAGGTTCAAAACATACGGCGCTTAACGGAAAATGTTTAGTCATAGTTCAATCGGATAATAAAACAGGAAGATTAGAATTAACCGCTAAAGCGAATGGACTCAAACCAGCAACAATTGTAATTACAGCAGAATAAGTCTTATAATTTTTGAAATTTTAAATATAGCCACAGATTAAAAAGATTTAAATCTGCATGATCTGCTAAATCTGCGAGAGAAAAGAAAAAATCCTTTCGAATCCTTTTAATCTGTGACAAAAAAATAAAAAAATAACTAATGAAAAAATCACATTTAAAAACCTTGTTTTCGATTTGCGCTTTTGGACTTCTTACAATTCCAAATGCCTCAGCTCAAATTCAGAACGCAGATGTACTGAATGCTCCAATAGACATCAGCAAGG
The DNA here is from genome assembly GCF_001975985.1 of [Flexibacter] sp. ATCC 35103. Lineage (GTDB taxonomy): Bacteria > Bacteroidota > Bacteroidia > Flavobacteriales > Flavobacteriaceae > Flavobacterium. The sequence goes on from NZ_MTQF01000003.1 coordinate 583,788, forward strand.
ATTTTCAGAATTATCTGAACACCTTTTATTTTGCAGATGAATTAACCAATTTTGATCCTGCAACAGGAAAAGGAACGATAAAATATCTGAGATATAATTATAAAACGCGTCAGGCTTTCAACAATATGATGATGAAACCAGATGTTGTTGAAGCAAACGAATTTCCAACCACAGAATACCAGGCTTCACCAGAATTACCATTTCAGATTCAGTTTGTTTCAGACAGAACGATTCGAATCAAAACGACTTCAGGACCACAATTTCATCCTGAAAAAGAATCCTTAATGCTGATAAATGGCGTTGCGCCAAATCATCCTGAATTATGGAAATATTCTAAAATCGAAGGCGGTCACAGTTATACCAGCAAACACGGAAGAGTAGAAATTTTGACAAAACCGTGGCACGTAAAAATTTACGATGAAACCGGAAAATTATTGACAAGTACACTTCACGATTCAGATTTTAAAAATACCTATACACCAACACTTCCGTTCTCGTATGTTCGTAGAAATAGCGATTATTCAAGAAGTATGGGCGCTGCTTTTAGCTTAGAACCGGACGAAAAAATATTTGGTTGTGGAGAATCATTCACACAATTTAATAAACGCGGACAAAAAGTAGTTTTATGGGCAGATGATGCCAACGGAATCCAGAATGAAACGATGTACAAACCTGTTCCGTTTTATATGAGCAGCCGCGGTTACGGAGTTTTCATGCACCATTCGACACCAATTACAGTTGACTTTGGAAGATATTATTCAAGTGCAAACGAAATGTATATTGGCGACGACGAAGCCGATTTGTTTTTCTTTATCGGAGAACCAAAAGACGTTTTAGATCAATACACAGATTTAACCGGAAAAGCTGCAATGCCGCCACTTTGGTCATTTGGTTTCTGGATGAGCCGAATCACTTATTTCTCTGAAAAAGAAGGAAGAGAAGTAGCAAAAGATTTACGCAAATATAAAATTCCAACAGATGTTATTCACTTTGATACAGGCTGGTTTGATGTAGATTGGAGAAACAATTATGAGTTTGCAAAAGCCCGTTTCCCAGATGCCGAAAAAATGATGTCAGATTTAAAAGATGACGGTTTTCATGTTTGTTTATGGCAATTGCCGTATTTCTCGCCAAAGAATACGTTGTTTAATGAAATCATGGATAAGAATTTAGCCGTGAGAGATCGCAAAGGAAATCTTCCGTATGAAGATGCTGTTCTTGATTTCTCAAATCCTGAAACTGTAACTTGGTATCAGGCAAAACTGAAACATTTATTCGACCAGGGAGTTTCGGTTTTCAAAGTAGATTTTGGAGAAGCAGCTCCGCCAGACGGAATTTACCATTCAGGAAGAACAGGATTTTACGAACATAATTTATATCCGTTAAGATACAATAAGGCTGTCGCCGAAATTACACAAAAAGAAAAAGGATATACTTTAATTTGGGCAAGAAGTACTTGGGCAGGATCTCAACGTTATCCGTTACATTGGGGTGGAGATGCCGAAACTACAAACGGAGCAATGTCAGCAGAATTACGTGGCGGACTTTCATTAGGATTAAGCGGATTCAGTTTCTGGAGTCATGACGTAGGAGGATTTGCAACAAAATCACCAGAGAATTTATACAGAAGATGGGCGCCGTTCGGAATGTTTACTTCACACGTAAGGAGCCACGGAGAACCTCCGCGCGAACCTTGGTTATACAGCAAAGATTTTCTTGAAGGATTTAGAAAAGCAGATAATATGCGCTACGAATTAATGCCATATATCTACGCTCAGGCGAAAGAAAGTTCACAAAAAGGATTGCCAATGATGCGTGCATTATTTGTAGAATATCCAAATGATCCGGGCGCTTGGTTAGTAGATAATGAATATTTATTTGGATCAAGTATGTTGGTTGCACCACTTTTTGAAGAAGTGACAGAAAGAGACGTTTACCTTCCGGAAGGAACATGGATTGATTACCAAACTAAAAAAGTATACCAATCCGGCTGGCATAAAATTAAAGCAGGCGAAGTACCAATCGTAGTTTTAGTAAAAGACGGAACAGCTTTGCCCCACATCGCTTTAGCACAATCTACAAAAGATATGGATTGGAGTAAATTAACCTTAAAAGTATATGCAAGTGACAAAACCACATCGGCTACGGCCAAAGTGTTTTTACCGGAAGGTGATGCAGTACAAGAAATTAAAGTAATCAAAAACGGAAACAATTTTGACGTAACTTCAAACCCGTTACAAGGAAAAACAACTCTTAAAACAGAGTGGATAAAATAAAAAAGTTAGCCACGAATTACACTAATTTCACGAATTAAATTGGTGATAATTTGTGAAATTCGTGGCAAAAGAAAAGACACAGATTAAAGGGTTTTTGTTCTCGCAGATTTGGCAGATTGAGCAGATTTTTTTTAATCTTTAAGATTAGTAAAAAATATAGCTACAGATTAAAATCTGCTCAATCTGCCAAATCTGCGAGAGAATAATAAAAAATCATTTGAATCTGTGGAAAAAAAATAAATCCTTAGTCGGATAAAAATAAGTTTTTGTTGAGTTTCTAAATCGGGTGAAAGCACAAGCGACACCCGATTTATTAAAAATGAATTAAGAAAAAAAATCATGAAAAATTACCTCATTCTTCCCGCTTTAATCCTTTCAGTTTCGATTGGATACAGTCAGAAAAATAAAAATGCTTATGAATTGGCATCGCCAAACGGGCAAAACAAAATCAAATTCGAATTAGTAAAAAACGCTCCAAAATATGCGGTGTCACACGGAAAAACCGAAGTGATAACGCCATCAGATATGGGATTTTTATTAAAAGGAAATGAAAATTTAAGTTCTGATTTCGAAATCAAAAGCGTGAAAAATTCCACTTTTGATGAAACCTGGGAACAAGTTTGGGGAGAAAAGAAAAACATCAGAAATCATTACAATCAGCTTTCTGTAGAATTACAGCAAAAAGCGGGAAACAAACGCAAGCTTGAAATTCAGTTTCGTGCTTTCGATGACGGAATCGCTTTCAGATATGTATATCCAAAACAAAGTGTAAAAGACAGTATTTTCATTATAGATGAAAAAACGACTTTTAACTTAAAAGAAGATGGAAAAGCATGGTGGATTCCGGCAAACAGAGAAAACCGTGACGAATATCTTTTTAAAGATGCGCCTGTAAGTACACTTGATACCGTTTTGACGCCGCTTACAATCGAAAGCAAAAGCGGATTAGCATTGAGTTTTCACGAAGCAAACTTAGTTGATTTTGCCAGTATGACTTTGGTAAACACAACCGGAACACAACTTAAATCTGATTTGGTGCCGTGGTCTGATAGCGTAAAAGTTCGTGTAAAAGATACTTTCACTTCTTCTTGGAGAACACTTCAAATTGGCGAAACTCCGGCAGATTTAATTACTTCATATTTGATTTTAAACCTGAACGATCCAAACAAATTAAAGAATACAGCAAGTTATTTCAAACCATACAAATACTTCGGGATTTGGTGGGGAATGCACATTGGAAAATATACTTTTTGGGAAAGTGACAAACAAGGAGCAACAACAAAACACGCCGAAGAATATATTGATTTTACCGCAAAAGAAGGATTTCATCATTTATTGATCGAAGGCTGGAACAAAGGCTGGACGCCACAATGGTATGAAAATCATATGCACATGTTTAGCTTCACGAAAAGTGCAGACAATTTTGATTTAGAAAAAGTAGTTGAATACGGAAACAAAAAAGGCGTTGCACTTATTGGATATCACGAAACAGGTTCAAATTTAATTAACTATTTAAAAGAAGTTGATGAAGGTTTTGCCTTATACAAAAAGTTAGGAATGCATTCCGTTAAAATTGGTCACGTTGGTTCTAAATTGAACATGAAAGAAAATCACTTTGGACAATTTGGAGTAAATTATTTCAGATATATTTTAGAAAAAGCAGCACAATATGATTTAGCTGTTTTATACCACGAATCAATAAAAGATACGGGAGAACGCAGAACTTTTCCAAACATGGTTTCAAGAGAAGCAGCGCGCGGACAAGAATATAACGCCTGGAGCGAAGGAAATCCGCCAAATCACTTAACGATTATTCCATTTACAAGATTACTTTCGGGGCCAATGGATTTTACACCGGGAATTTTTGATGTTGAGGTAAAACAAGGATATCCTGGAAAAAGAGTACACGGAACAACAGCGCAACAATTAGCATTGTACGTTACGATTTATGCCCCAATCCAGATGATGGCAGATCTTCCTGAAAATTACGAAGGAAAACCAGCTTTGCAATTCTTAAAAGATGTTCCAACAGATTGGGAAGATACAAAAGTATTAGACGGAAAAATTGGAGAATACATCACAACAGTTCGTAAAGACAGAAACAGCGCCGATTGGTATTTAGGAACGATCACAAACGAAAATGCAAGAGACGTAAATGTTTCCTTATCATTTTTAGATTCAAATGCAACGTATGAAGCGCAGATTTATGCTGACGCCGAAGGAACTGATGAAACACACAATCCATCAGCAGTAGCAATTTCTAAGAAAACAGTAAAAGCTTCAGATTCACTAAAATTACATTTAGGCGGCGCTGGCGGAACAGCAATTAGATTTAAAAAATTGTAATTATTGATACAGATTGTCGATGTAGATGATCAAACCCGACAGGTTTTTAAAACCTGTCGGGTTTACTAACACAACGTAATTCAACCCAAACGAATTTAATATGAAAAGAATTTTAAGAACATTCCTGATTTTCATAACTCTAATAAATATTAATTTATTTGGACAAAATACTACTGCTGAAAACAGAACGATAAAAGTCGATTATAACAAAACGGCAGGCGAATTAAACACCATGTTCAAAGAATGTATTGGCGCAGGAAGAGCAAATGAAGGTTTACGTGCAGATTGGCAACAACAATTGGCAATGACCAAAAAAGAATGCGATTTTAAATACATTCGTATGCACGGTTTATTATCTGATGATATGGCAGTTTATCGTGAAGACTCAAAAGGAAATCCTGAATATAATTACCAATATATCGATGCTTTGTATGATTTTATATTGAGTATTAAAATGAAGCCTTTTGTAGAATTGGGTTTTATGCCATCGGCTTTAGCGAGCGGAAGTCAAACTATTTTCTGGTGGAAAGGAAACGTAACGCCTCCAAAAGATTATAAAAAATGGGAAGATTTAATTCGCAACTTAACCCAGCATTTCACAGAACGTTACGGAGCTGAAGAAGTAAAAACATGGTATTTTGAAGTTTGGAACGAGCCTAATTTATCTCCGGGTTTCTGGACAGGAACGCAGGCAGAATATTTCAAATTATATGAATATGCAGCTCGCGGAATAAAAAGCGTAAACTCAGCTTATAAAGTTGGCGGACCTGCAACAGCCGGAGCAGCATGGGTTCCGGAAACAATTGATTTTTGTGCTAAAAACAATGTTCCGTTAGATTTTATTTCGACACATACTTACGGAGTAAAACAAGGATTTCTGGATGAATTTGGAACTACAGGAACTGTTTTAAATAAAGAAGAATCAAGTATAAGCGGCGACGTAATCAATTCACGTAATCAGATTTCAAATTCGGCTAAGCCAAAACTTGAATTGCATTATACAGAATGGAGTTCTTCTTATACTCCCGCAGATCCTGTTCATGACAGTTATCATTCGGCAGCTTATATTCTTCAAAAATTAAAACAAGTTGGCAATGCTGCAAATTCTATGTCTTATTGGGTTTTTACCGATATATTTGAAGAAGCAGGTCCAAGATTTACACCATTTCACGGAGGTTTTGGATTATTGAATACGCAGGGAATCAAAAAACCGGCTTATTTCTCTTATTCTTTCCTGAATAAATTAGGCGAAACAGAACTTCAAAATAAAGACACCTCTTCGTGGGCGACTAAAAATTCAAAAGGAAATGTTCAATTGTTGTTTTGGGATTTTACAAACACACATCCCGGAGATTCTGTCAATAATCAAACCTATTATATAAAGGATTTACCATCAAAACCAAAAGGCAGTGTAAAAATTGAAGTCGATGGTTTAGAGAAAGGCAACTATACTTTAGAAATTTATAAAGTAGGTTATAAAGTCAATGACGCTTACGCCGATTATCTGGCCATGGGAAAACCTGCTCAATTATCACGTGAACAGGTAAAAAGTATAAAAGAAAAAAATAATGGCGCTTTGATCGCAACAGAAAAAGTAACCATTAATGCAAAAGGAACTTATAGTACCACTTATAAAATCAATGAAAACGACGTAGTTTTATTCAATTTTGTAAAGCAGTAGTTTCTAAGACTAACGAATTCCAAAAAACTAAAATAAATTTATTAAGCATGAAAAACAAAATTATATGCCTATCAGCTGCATTTGCATTCCTGGCATTTGCTTCTTGTAAAAATGATGCAAAAAGCACAAGTTCTGATTCGGCACAGACAGAAGAATATAAAGGAAAAGAAATAGGATCAGAATTTGACGCAGAAATCGACAAATTGGTTTCTCAAATGACATTGGAAGAAAAAATCGGAATGCTGCACGGTAACAGTATGTTTACTTCCGGTGGTGTAAAACGTTTAGGAATTCCGGAACTTAAAATGGCTGACGGACCATTGGGAGTTCGTGAAGAAATTTCGCGTGACAACTGGGCTCCGGCAGGATTAAAAGATGATTTTGCGACTTATTACCCAGCCGGTGGAGGACTTGCTGCAACTTGGAATGCTGAAATGGCCTATACCTTCGGGAATAGCCTTGGACAGGAAATGCGCGCCAGAGATAAAGATATGTTGCTTTCACCAGCCATAAACATTGTTAGAACGCCACTTGGAGGAAGAACATATGAATATATGTCTGAAGACCCGTTTTTGAACAAAAAAATTGCAGTGCCGTTAATTGTTGGTTTACAGGATAACGATGTTATGGCTTGTGTGAAGCATTATGCAGCAAACAATCAGGAAACAAACCGTGATTTTGTCGATGTACAAATTGACGAACGTACACTTCGTGAAATTTATCTTCCGGCATTCGAGGCTTCAATAAAAGAAGCGCATGCTTACAGTGTTATGGGTGCTTACAATAAATTTAGAGGAGAATATTTATGCGAGAATGATTATATGCTGAACAAAATCCTTCGTGACGAATGGGGATTTAAAGGTGTTGTAGTTTCAGATTGGGCTGCGGTTCACTCGACAGTAAAATCTTTAAACAGCGGATTGGATATTGAAATGGGAACACCAAAACCTTTTAATGAATTTTTCCTTGCCGATAAATTAATTGCTGCTGCTAAAAACAAAGAAATTTCAGAAGCAGAATTAGATAAACACGTAAAAAGAATCCTGCGCACATTATTTCAGGTAAAAGCAATGGGCGGAAAAGACCGTGCAAAAGGAAGCATTGCAACCGAAGCGCATTATCAGGACGCTTATAAAATTGCTGCAGAAGCAGTAGTTTTATTGAAAAACGATAATAATGCATTACCATTAAAATTAGAAGGCGTTAAATCTGTTGCCGTAATTGGAAACAATGCTACAAAGAAAAATGCCCTTGGCGGATTTGGAGCAGGAGTAAAAACCAAAAGAGAAGTTACACCACTTGAAGGTTTAAAAAACAGATTGCCATCATCGATTAAAATTAATTATGCCGAAGGATATTTAGAACGTTACGACGAGAAAAACAAAGGAAATTTAGGAAACATCACCTCAAATGGTCCTGTAACAATTGATCAGTTAGATCCGGCAAAATTACAGGAAGCAATTGAAGCAGCTAAAAAATCTGATGTTGCAATTATTTTCGCAGGTTCAAACCGTGATTACGAAACAGAAGCATCTGACCGTAGAAATTTAAAATTACCATTTGGACAAGAAGAATTAATTCAGAAAGTATTGGCTGTTAATCCAAGAACTATTGTCGTTATGGTTGCAGGAGCACCTTTTGATATCGATGCGATCAGCAAAAAAACATCAGCTTTAGTATGGACGTGGTTTAACGGTTCAGAAGGAGGAAATGCTTTGGCAGATGTATTATTAGGAAAAGTAAATCCGTCAGGAAAATTACCTTGGACTATGCCTAAGCAAATTATGGATTCTCCTGCTCACGCAACAAACAGTTTCCCAGGAGGAAAAACAGTAAACTATGCCGAAGGAATTTTGGTAGGATACCGCTGGTTTGACACCAAAAATATTGCGCCATTATATCCTTTTGGATACGGATTATCATACACTTCTTTTGCTTTTGATAATGCAAAAACAGACAAAGCATCGTACGCACAAAACGAAACAATCACAGTTTCTGTAGAAGTAAAAAACACAGGAAAAGTAGATGGTAAAGAAGTGGTTCAGTTGTATACTTCTAAATCTGATTCTAAAATTACACGTGCTGCACAAGAATTAAAAGGGTTCCAGAAGATATTGGTAAAATCAGGAAGTTCTAATACAGTAACTATAAAAGTTCCGGTAAAAGAATTAGCTTACTACGATGTAGCCAATAAAAAATGGACAGTTGAGCCAGGAAAATATACTTTAAAATTAGGAAACTCTTCTAGAGATATCAAGAAAGAAGTTGTTGTAACGATAAAGTAATAAGAGTTTTTACATTAATTGTGTGGGGCTTTAATAGTTTAGAATAACTATTTTTTCAGATGCATTTAGTGTTGTTTAAGTTAGAAAGAGAATCACACAATTAATAGTAAAAATCAAAAAATGAAAAAAAACGTAAAAAGTTATTTGTTTAGTGCCATCTTATCTTTGTCTTTTTTAAGTATTTTGGCATGCAGTTCTGATAAAGAAGCCGAAGCACAAGTAAAAGCCGAAGCAGGAATAGAAAAAGTTGCTGCTGCCGGATTATATCCAAGTTACAATACCAATCCAATTGCAGCCGATGCAACCGGAATGTCCAGTAATGCAGTACAATTGGCAGCAAAAATAAAACTGGGCTGGAATATTGGGAATACATTAGAAGCAACCGGCGGAGAAACAGCCTGGGGAAATCCAAAAGTAACAAAAGCCTTAATCGATGCTGTAAAAGCCAATGGATTCAATGCGATAAGAATTCCGTGTTCCTGGAATCAATACTTAGAAAATTCGGCAACAGCCAAATTAAAAACAGACTGGCTGAACAGGGTAAAAGAGGTCGTGCAATATTGTGTTGACAATAATATGTATGTAGTCGTTAACATTCACTGGGACGGTGGCTGGTTAGAAAATAATATTACCGAAGCCAAAAAAGTAGAAAATAACGCCAAACAGAAAGCTTTTTGGGAACAAATAGCCACACATTTAAGAGGATTTGACGAGCATTTGCTTTTTGCAGGCGCCAATGAACCAGCAGTTGAAGATGCTGCTCAAATGGCAGTTTTAACTTCGTATCACCAAACCTTTATCGATGCAGTACGTTCGACCGGAGGAAAAAATGCTTACAGAACATTAATAGTTCAGGGACCAACAACAGATATCGAAAAAACAAATAAATTAATGACCACTTTGCCAACAGATAAAACGGCAAGCCGTATGATGGTCGAAGTACATTATTATGCACCATGGAATTTTGGCGGATTAACCAAAGATGAATCCTGGGGTAAAATGTTTTATTATTGGGGTGCAGGATTTCATTCGACAACAGAACTGGATAGAAATGCAAGTTATGGAGAAGAAGCTGATTTGACGAAAAACTTCAAATTAATGAAAACCCAATTTGTCGATAAAGGAATTCCGGTTTTATTAGGCGAGTTTGGCGCAATTCGTCGTACTACTTTAACAGGTAATGCATTGACCTTGCATTTAAATTCGAGAGCTTATTATTTAAAGACTGTCGTGAAAACAGCGAAAGCAAACGGATTATTACCATTTTATTGGGATGAAGGAAACTTAGGTAATAATGGTTTCGGAATTATCAACAGAACCAATAATACTGTTTTTGATACACAGGCATTAAATGCAATGAAAGAGGGATTACAGTAAATACAAATTCACCATATAAGTGATATAAGAATTATAAGTCCGGCTTAAAAAATCGAACTTAGTTTTCAATTTTATTCACCATCTTGTCATTTAATTAAATGAAAAATACAAATTCACCATATAAGTGATATAAGAAATTATAAGTACAAACGATATGCGAAACTTATTTTTACTTATATCACTTATATGGTTTAAAAAACAAATAAAATGAAGAAAAACATAATATTTCTTTTTTTGATGTGCAGCATCATAGTAAATGCCAATGTTAGAATGCCCTTGTTATTTTCTGACGGAATGGTTTTGCAGCGCAATAAAGAAATTCCGGTTTGGGGTTGGGCAGAACCAAACGAAAAAGTCGAAGTTCATTTTAACAAACAAACCAAAACCATTCAGGCCGATAAAAACGGAAAATGGATGATAAAACTTTCTGCCGAAAAAGCCGGAGGTCCTTTTGAATTATCCATTACAGCAAAAAACAAAATCATTATCAAAGATGTTTTGGTTGGAGAAGTATGGATTTGCAGCGGACAATCGAATATGGAATTTCAGATGTATAAAGTCATAAATGCCGAAAAAGAAATGGCCGATGCTGATTATCCTATGATTCGTCATTTTGGAGTCGCTCAGGATTTAAGCGGAACACCAAAAGAAGATCTTAAAGAAGGAAAATGGGCAGTTGCCAACAAAGAAAATATTCGTGATTTTACAGCAGCAGGTTTCTTTTTTGCTAAGAAATTATATGCAGAATTAAAAATCCCAATCGGAATCATAAATACTTCCTGGGGTGGAACCAATGTCGAAACCTGGACAAGCCGCCAGGCTTTTGAAAAAAGTAATAACTTCAAAGCCATGATTGCAGATGTTCCTCAGGTAGATATGGATGCTGTTTTTGAAGTTTATAAAAAGTCAGTTCTCGACAACTTAAAGAAAATTCAGGGTTTTGATGTTTCGATGGAAAACGAAAATCAATTTAAAGAGTTTAATTTCGAAGATAAAAACTGGCCGGAAATAAAAGTTCCTTCCTTGTGGGAAAACCAACAAATAGGCAATATCGATGGAATTGTCTGGATGCGAAAAACAATTACATTATCTGCGGAACAAGCCAAAAGTGAAGCCGTTTTGCATTTATCTAAAGTAGATGATGAAGATATTACCTATGTAAATGGAGTTCAGGTAGGAACTAACAAAATATGGGAAACATTGCGCGTTTATAAAATTCCATCAGGAATTCTTAAAGAAGGCAAAAATGTAATCGCAGTTCGTATTGCAGATTACTCAGGAGGTGGCGGAATCTACGGCGATCCTTCCGATTTAAAAATTCAGTTTAAAGACAACAATATTCCACTTGAAGGACTTTGGAAATTTAATGTCGTTCAGGTAAAAATCGCAGTTTCACCAAACAGTTATCCCTCATTATTATACAATGCAATGGTAAATCCGCTCGTTCCGTATGCGTTTCAGGGCGTTTTATGGTATCAGGGCGAAGCCAATGTGTGGAGAGCAAAGCAATACAAAAAAGCTTTTCCGTTAATGATTTCAGATTGGCGAACAAAATTCAAGCAAGGGGATTTTCCTTTTTACTTTGTACAATTGTCTACTTTTAATGAGTTTAATGGCAATAGTAAAGTCGGCAGCCGCTGGGCAGAACTTCGCGAAGCACAACTTGAAACACTAAAATTGCCTAATACCGGAATGGTCGTAACTACCGATATTGGAAATGCAAAAGATATTCACCCAAAAAATAAACAAGATGTAGGTCTGCGTTTGGCAGCAATTGCATTGAATAATGTTTACGGTAAAAAACAAATCTATAGCGGTCCAACTTTTAAATCTCAGGAAATAAAAGGAAACGAAATTATCCTTACTTTCGACAATATCGGAAGCGGATTATTTGCTTCTGACAATTCTGAAAACCTAAAAGGATTCGAAATTGCCGGAACCGACAAAATTTTTCATTCCGCAAAAGCGATAATTAAAAATAATAAAGTCATAGTTTCAAGCGAAAATGTTAAAAATCCCGTTGCCGTGCATTATGGCTGGGCAGACGACGATACAGAAATCAATCTTTTTAACAAAGAAAAATTTCCTGCATCACCTTTTAGAACCGATAATTGGGAAATGATTACGGCAAACGAAATATATAAGGTTAGTAAGTAATATTTGGGCGTGACCACATTTACAAAAGGCGCTATCTAACAAATCGCTTATATGCGCCTTTCGCAAATACGGTCGGGCTATACGCATTACTTCGGTAATTTGCTTCTATCCCTCACGCGAACAAATTGGTTTCGATATCCTAACCCGTTTCCAAAACCTGTTAGGTATATTTGTCAAAGCAATTAAAAAATTAGAATACCTAACAGGTTGAAAAACCGGTTAGGATATCATCAATAAAAAAGAAATATTGAATGAAATCAAACGTCATAAAAAAAACATTTTTCATCCTACTATTCACTTTTTTCTGTCTAAACATGACGGCACAATCCAATCATGTTTTGTGGTACAATCAACCCGCAGAATTCTTTGAGGAAAGTTTGGTTTTAGGAAACGGAAAAATGGGAGCCACTGTTTTTGGCGGAGCAAATTCAGATAAAATTTATTTGAACGATGCAACACTTTGGTCAGGCGAACCTGTAAATGCTAATATGAATCCGGAAGCTTACAAAAATATTCCGGCAATTCGTGAAGCGCTCAAAAATGAAAACTACAAACTAGCCGACGAATTAAACAAAAAACTCGAAGGTAAAAACTCCGAATCATATGCACCTTTAGGAACATTAGAAATCAATAATTCCGAAAAAGGAAAAGCGGTCAATTACTATCGTGAACTCGATATTTCGAATGCCGTATCAAAGGTGAGTTATGAAATGAACGGCGTAAAATTTACCCGTGAGTATTTTGTTTCGGCACCGGACCAAATTATGGTCATAAAATTGACAAGTAGCGTAAAAGGAACTCTGAATTTCGATATTAATTTAAGGAGTTTACTGCAATCAAATGTTGAAGTAAGAAATAATATTCTGGTCATGACAGGATCAGCTCCAATTCATGAAAATGCAGGATATACCGTTTTACCAAAATACCTGCAAGTAAAAGAAAGAGGAACAAGATTCACTACTTTAGTCCAAATTAAAAAAACCGACGGAAAAATTACAAATTCCAGAGATGCTTTAACTTTAAAAGATGCAACCGAAGCTTATGTATATGTATCTGTTGCGACAAGTTTTAACGGTTTCGACAAAAATCCCGCAACAGAAGGATTAGATGACGTATCGATTGCATTGCAAAACCTGAACAAATCATTTGCAAAATCATTCGATAAGCTAAAAGAAGCCCACATCGCCGATTATCAAAAATATTACAACAGAGTAACTTTAGATTTAGGAAAAACAACCGCACCGGATTTAGCTACAGACGAGCGTTTATTAAGATACGCTGATGGCAAAGAAGATAAAAACCTTGAAATCCTTTATTTCAATTACGGACGTTATTTACTAATCAGCAGTTCCAGAACACTTGGAGTTCCCGCCAACTTACAAGGAATCTGGAATCCACATCTAAATCCGCCATGGAGCAGTAATTATACCATGAACATCAACTTGGAAGAAAATTACTGGCTGGCTGAAAATACCAATTTATCCGAAATGCATTTGCCGCTTTTAAGTTTCATCAAAAATCTTTCGGTAACCGGAAAAGTTACGGCAAAGACTTTTTATGGCGTAAATCAGGGTTGGGCCGCAGCGCACAATTCAGACATTTGGGCAATGACTAATCCGGTTGGGCAATTTGGCAAAGAAGATCCCAGTTGGGCTTGCTGGCCGTTATCAGGTGCTTGGTTAAGTACACATATTTGGGAACATTATGTTTTTACGCAGGATAAAAATTACCTGAAAAATGAAGGTTATCCAATCATGAAAGGAGCTTCTCAATTTTTTTTAGGATGGATGGTTACGGATAAAAACGGAAATCTGATTACTTCGCCATCAACTTCTCCTGAAAATAAATACATTGCCCCAGATGGTTTTATTGGAGCCACAATGTACGGAGGAACAGCAGATTTAGCCATGATTAGAGAATGTTTCGAGAAAACAATAAAAGCATCAAAAGTTTTAAATAGCGATGCTGATTTCAGGGCAAAACTAGAAATGGCACTCTCTAAATTTTATCCGTATCAAATTGGCAAAAAAGGAAATTTGCAGGAATGGTATTTCGATTGGAATGACGAAGATCCTAAGCACCGGCATCAATCTCAATTATTCGGACTTTTTCCCGGAGATCATATCACACCAGAGAAAACACCAGATTTAGCCGAAGCTTCAAAAAAGACTTTAGAAATAAAAGGAGACGAAACAACCGGCTGGTCAAAAGGATGGAGAATTAATCTTTGGGCAAGACTTTGGGACGGAAACCGCGCTTATAAAATGTTTCGTGAATTATTGCGATATGTTGATCCGGATGGCAAGAAAACCGATAAACCCAGAAGAGGAGGAGGAACGTATCCAAATTTATTCGATGCGCATCCGCCGTTTCAAATCGATGGAAATTTTGGCGGAGCCGCAGCCGTTGCTGAAATGCTGATTCAGTCAAACGAAAACGAAATCAGATTACTTCCTGCTTTACCAGATGCCTGGGAAACCGGATCCGTAAAAGGAATTTGTGCCCGTGGCGGATTTGAAATCGAAATGAATTGGGAAAACAAGCTTATAAAGAAACTTATAATTTCTTCGAAAACAGGAGGAAAAACAACCTTAATAAACGGGGATAAAAAACAAGAAATTGTTTTGAAAAAAGGAGAAAAGCTAGAAGTAAACTGGTAAAATAATTATAGGGTTTGTTTTTCGGAAAGCTTCATAGAAGCGAAATATTTATAGCATAAACATTTACAATATAAAGCTCCAGCGGAGCGATATATAAATTCCTCACAAAACGAAATATTTCACCCCTCTGGGGCTCTTATACATAGACACGCTAAATTTCTATAAATATTTCGTACCTCTGGCACTTAAATTTCTTTTTTAAAACAAAAAATGTTCAAACCCGACAGGTTTTTAAAACCTGTCGGGTTTACTTTTTACAAATAATTCTTAGGTTTATTTTTGGGAAAGCTTCATAAAAGCGAAATATTTATAGCATAAAATTTACAATATAAAGCTCCAGCGGAGCGATATATAAATTCCTCACAAAAAGAAATATTTTATCCCTCTGGGGCTTTTATACATAGACACGCTAAATTTCTATAAATATTTCGTCCCTCTGGGACTTAATTTTTTTTAAACAAAAAGTGTTCAAACCCGACAGGTTTTTAAAACCTGTTGGGTTTACTTTTTATAAATAATTGTTGGGTTTATTTTAGGAAAGCTTCATAGAAGCGAAATATTTATAGCATAAACATTTACAATATAGAGCTCCAGCGGAGCGATATATAAATTCCTTCACAAAACGAAATATTTTCTCCCTTTTTGGATTTATTCTTCTTTAATCGTTTCCTTTTTTTCTTCAGAATCTTTAGCACGACTATCTTTAAATTCTTCATACCATTTTTCGATCGAAGGATAAACAAAAGCTGCAACTTTTTTTACCGGATTATAAAAAATGGATTTATCGAGCGTTTCCTTTTTAGCAAAAGTTTCATTGAAGTTTATTTTCTCAAACAACGCAATGAAAATACTCATAATCAGGATCGTTTTTAGAATTCTGAAAAAACCTCCACCCAGTTTATTTGCCCAGCCCAGAAAAGCAAAATCAGCAATTCCGGTAAGGATTTTTGCTAAGAAATAAACACCAATTACCACCAGAATAAATGTCAGGATAAAAGCTGTAACTTGTATCGTGTTTGGGTTCCAGGAAACGTGCTTCATGATTAGTTCCTTCATGAACGAAGAGAATTTAATCGCAATATAAATTCCAAGTAATAAAGAAATAAAAGAAGCTATTTCTACAAAAAGTCCATTTTTAATTCCTTTGTATAAACTAAAAGCTAAGAGTGCTCCAAAAAGCATGTCAAAAAAACTCATATTTTCTGTTGTTTTATGAGGCGCAAATATAGATCTTTTTTTAGGTTCAAAGTTGCAATCCCGAAGCTTCGGGACTAATGTTTTTTAGCTCGCGGATTATACGGATTATAGCAGGTTTATACAAAGTAAAATTAGTTGGCAGATTTAGACTAAGGCTTTTAAGTAAAGATCGGGAAGGATTAACAGTAGAGAAAAAATCAGTGTGAATCCGTTCAACCCGCTTAATCAGTGGGTGATTTATTTAATAATGTATGAGAAATCTTTAATTTTAGGTCTTTGGATTTGAACTTCCTATCTTTGCAATAATAATTTTAGAGCTGTGATAGTAGAAATTAAGTTTAAATAATCTTTAAATCGTTCTTCAATCTGAAATCTGAAATCTAAAATCCACAAATAAAAATGTCCAGAGATACACAACTAAAAGAGCGATGGGAAAAGCTCGTCGATATATTATCTAATCAGTTTTCGCAAGGCGAAGACTTAGATTTAGATGCCATAATTTACCTAATTGGAGTTCAGGAACTTGGTAAAGTGCACCGTGAATTCAAAAAAGATGAAAAATTAAACCTGATGCACATCGCTATTTGCCGTTTATTAGAACCTTACGGTTTTTATGAATTCGACTTTTTTGATGCAGAAGGATGGCCACATTACAAAGTAAAAGAAGAATTGCCGCCGCTTAAAGCCGGAGAACAATCGGTTTTGATGAAAGAAGCCATTGTGAATTATTTTTTAGAAAGAGAACTTATTGAGTAGTTTTTTAGTTTACAGTCGCAGTCTCAGTTTTCAGCGTGTGCTAAACTGTAAACTGTAAACAGAGACTGAAAACTGAGACTGAGACTGCGACTGAAAACTAAAAAGAAATGTGTAGATATGCAATGGTTTCTTATAAACCACATTATGCTTGTTTTAATTGTCGGAAGACATTTAAGAGAAGATTGATGAATGACATAAAAAGAGGCGAAAAATCAATTCTGGAAGCAAAATGCCCAGAATGTGGAGCGTTAACAGCGAATATGGGACTTGATTTTGAATCGCCAAAAAAGGATGATCTGAAAAAATGGGAACATATTAAAAGTTTGTACTCTGTTGGGATTGCTTTTCATTCTTGTGGCTGCAGCGGACCAGGATACATTCCTAATTCTAAGGAAAAGATAATCGAATATTTTGAAGGTATAAAAAACACGTACCTTAAAAATATTGATTTTTGGCGTTCAAGAACTGAACCCACCGATAAACAGGAAAGAGAAAAGGAATACCAGAAAAATTGGTATGAATTAAGTAAAGTTTCATCGAATGCCAAAAAAGAAATTATTAAGAATCAGGAAGGAATAAATTTTTGGATGGAAAAAGTGAAACAAATAGAAAGTAAAATTAGCCTGATAAGATAGATTATTTGATTTAAAAGGAAACTTTAAACTTTAAATACCATACTTGGAACAAATTCCTTAAATTTGTTCCCTCAATTATTGAAGGAAAATGATAGACAAGATAAAACAACATATAGAGGAAGCCAAAGCCTTTAATGATAAAAATAAAGAATCTTTAGAGCAATTCCGTGTTAAATATTTAGGTAGTAAAGGGTTGTTAAAAGAACTTTTTACAGAGTTCAAAAATATTCCAAACGACCAGAAAAAAGACTTTGGACAAGTAATAAATACTTTAAAAGCTGTTGCCGAAGAGAAAGTAAGGGTTATTCAGGAAGAACTGGAAAGTAAAGAAGAAGTAAAAGGTCTGTTTGGTGATTTAACACGTGCTGCAGAGCCTGTAATTATAGGTTCCCGTCACCCGATTTCTATCGTTAAAAATCAAATTATAGATATTTTTGCCAACATTGGTTTCAATGTTTCCGAAGGACCGGAAATCGAAGACGACTGGCATAATTTTACGGCGCTTAATTTACCGGAATATCATCCGGCGCGTGATATGCAGGATACATTTTTCATTCAGACCAATCCTGATGTGTTGTTGCGTACGCATACTTCATCTGTTCAGGTGCGTTATATGGAAAATCACAAGCCGCCAATTCGTACTATTTCTCCGGGACGTGTGTTTCGTAACGAAGCAGTTTCGTCACGCTCACACTGTATCTTCCATCAGGTTGAAGGATTGTACATTGACAAAGATGTATCATTTGCTGATTTGAAACAGACATTACTTTATTTTACTAAAGAAATGTTCGGAAAATCAAAGATTCGTTTACGTCCTTCATACTTTCCGTTTACAGAACCAAGTGCCGAAATTGATATTTATTGGGGTTTAAAAACCGAAACTGATTACCGTATCACAAAAGGAACTGGTTGGTTAGAAATTGGAGGTTGCGGAATGGTAGATCCAAATGTTCTTAAAAATTGCGATATCAATCCGGAAGAATTCAACGGTTTTGCTTTCGGAATGGGAGTAGAGCGTATTGCAATGTTGTTATACCAAATTGGTGATATTCGTATGTTTTACGAAAATGATGTTCGTTTCTTAGAGCAATTCAAAGCAAATATTTAGGAGCTATTTCCTGCTGTCCGCTGTATCTTTTATTTTTTAAAGAAAAAAACAAAAGGATGCCGCTTCCATCAGGGCTAGAGCTTTATGTTATAAATTACCTTTACAATAAAACAAACCTTTGTTAGAGCTTCAGGCTTTGACAAAGGTTTTTAAAATTTAATTAATGAAAAAAGATATAACAATCCCCGAAGTAGAAAACGTATTTCTTGCCGCTGTTCAGGAATGGAGCGACGATTTTATGGAAAAAGTCTGGTACGCTTATCTTGTAAATGATAGTGACTTTAATTTAGACAGCGTAATGGTAGTTTCTAAAGCATTTGGAACTATTGATGGCGAAATGAAAAAAACATCAGTTTTACGTCACGCATTTGTTGAAGTTCCAGCTGTTTCTGTAGTGAAAATCGAAATGATCGAAAAGAGTTTGTTGGTTTTAAACAATGAATTCATGGTAACATTCTTCATTGGAAACACTTTATACGATAAGAAATTCATTTTTAAATCAAATCTAATCAACGAAAATAAAACAGAAGAAGTGCCTATTTTGTTTGTTGAAGGTGTGATGGTGAAGTAAGTTTTTTAGTCTCAGTCGCCTAATAAAAAAGTCAGGAATAATTTTAATTATTTCTGACTTTTTAATTTTTACTGTAAACTGCGACTGAATACTGCGACTGAATACTGCAAACTATTGCGGTAACTCAGGCGGTCTCATTTTATAAGCGCCCGTAGACAAACTACTGATAAAAGCTTCTAATGCATCTAATTCTGATTGGTTGAGTTTTAATTTTTGAATCAATCTGGAAGTTGTAGGGAACAAAGTATCATTTTGCTGACTTTCTTTTCTTTTAGGTTGAGGCATTCCTGCATTGTACATGTTTAGAACACCACGTAAATTAGGAAATAAACCATTGTGCATGTAAGGTGCATTTTGAGCAACTCCTCTTAAAGATTGCGTTTTAAATTCGCCTACATTTTCTTTTTTTCCAGTCAAATTATATCGTCCTAAATCCTCATATTCTCTTCCGTAATAGGTCAGACCAATATTGTGAAATTTATTATCAGAGAAATTAGCGGTGTTATGGCAATTAATGCAACGTGCTTTGGTACGGAACAAGTGTAAACCTTCGACTTCTTTATTGCTGAGTTGAGTTGAATCGCCCGCCACAAATTTGTCGAATCGGCTTTTCGGACTTATTAAAGTTCTTTCGAAAGTGGCAATAGCTTTTAGAATTTCGGTCTGATTGAGTTTTTCTTTTCCAAAAGCTTTTTGGAAATGAGTTCTGTAACCTTTTATTTTATTGAGTCTTTTTGTGGCAAGGTCAATATGAAAGTTCATTTCTTTAGTATCTTTTATCGGGAAGCTTGCCTGATCTTCGAGAGTTGCTGCTCTGCCATCCCAAAAGAAAACTTTCGCATAAGCGATATTCATTAAACTAGGAGAATTGCGAATACCCTGAAGTCTTCCTTCTCCGTAAGAAACCCTTCTGGCATCGCCCCAGTTTAATTCAGGATCATGGCAATTAGCACAAGAAATTTGACCGGATTTGGATAATCTGGGATCAAAGAATAGAATCTTACCCAATGCTGCTTTTTCTTCGGTGTATTTGTTGTCTTCAGGAAATTCAGGTTGGCCCAAAGTTCCAATATCTTGAAAACCCTGTGCATAAACAAGTGAATCTACCTCTGGTTTTGGCCATTTTTGATAATCTCCGCTGCTGTATAATCTCTTTAATTGAGCAATAGAAAGCGTTGGATTAATCTTAGTATAAGAAACGATAATAAGTGAAAGTACCATTACCCCAATGGCAATAAACTTTGTTTTCATTTTTAGTAATTTAATTGTACACCACATTGAATCCAATAAGTAGTATTGGTATTGATAATGGCGTTGTAATCATTTTGTTTTTTTAGTGCTATTTTTTCTTTCAAATTGGTAAAGAAAACCACTGTTTTATTGTTTTTTACCGGATAACTGTATTCTAATCGTATTGCAGGAGCAAAATAATTGGTTGTACTCACGACATAATCATGAATAACTACTTCGTTAAAAAAGGTGCTGTTGCTACCACCGGAAGTATCATAATAATCCAAATTAGATGATGGCAATGCAAAATACATATTAAAGTTTACAGCTGTATTTAGCTTACTTTTTTCAAATGCAAAATCGCGGCTTCCAAAAATACCGGTGTTCAATGAATTGATATCCATATTGCTTGTCGCGAGAATATCATTGTAATTGTTTTGTTGGTAATTTACATCCAAACCCAATAGATAGTCAATTTTGGTATTTGTCTTTTTAGAAATAGAAACCAGCCAATTGATTGTATTCAATGAATTTTTGTAATTATGTCCTTTACTGTTTACGTCATAATTGATACTATTGCTGTTGTCATATTTTAAAGTTGATTTTATTTCTTTTTTATCCCATTTGTGGAGAGTAAATAATTCAGCATGGTTGGTTTTGGTTTCGAATTGATATCTTTCATTATCCTGAGTACCAAATACACTATTGTAGAAGTCATTATTTGATTTTTGCCTATAGTACAACGCTGTAAACGCTGTATTTTTATTGCTAAAATTGTAACCTAAGCCAATTTTATTATTTATTTCTTTATATAGAAAACGGGTAGAAGATGAATATGTAGATTTGATATAATTAATAATTCTGCCATAACCTGTATTAAATCGTAAATAAGTATCAGGATTTGCTTCAAAATTTAGATGATCATTTTTGTATAAATAACTAAAATCCTTATCGGCCCTTGTATAATTTACGAGAGTAAATATTTTGTGATTCTCTTTTATATCATATCCTAGTTGTAATTCTCCTCCAAGTTTTCTTGAAATAATTTGTGGTCTGGGATCAGCACTTCTGCTGAGTTTTTCAGTATCATAATTAATTTTTGAAGACATTGATATCTTGCTGGTAATTTGTTTAGAAAATCCACCACTTAGATTGTATTTTTGACTAGTCCAGTTTGCTTTCCTGGGAACAAAAAAATAATGCGGCATTATGACTTCCTGCTCTTCTGAACGATCATCTGAAAGTACCCATCCTAAATTTTTCTCATCCATTTTTTTAATAGATAAATTACCAAATAACTTCCATTTAGATTTTGTTGTATAATAACCCTGAGCCAGAAACTGATACGAATTTATTTTACTTGCAATTTGTGTTCGGGCAAATTCATTTTTTTGATATTCATAAGAGATTTCAGTAAACGTAAAATCTTTAATGTATTTATTGGTATATGCAATTGGGTATTGAAATATTTGATTTTTAACCTGTGAATCAATACTATTATTAGTCACAACAATGCTGTCTTGTGCTTGTGTGACAGATGTAAAAAAAATAAAGAAAAGAAATAATGCCCAGTATTCCCAGGCATTACTTTTAGTTTTAAAAATGTAGATTTTCATTAATGAAAAAAATTAGTTGAATCCTCGGGGATTTGCTGTTATTTCTACAAAATCATTACTGGAATTATTTGTGTCTTGCAAAATGATTCTTCCGGCAATTGTTGTTTTAGTCTTTCTAATTACTGATTTAGATGAAAAAGCACCAGATGGCAAATAAGTAGTACCTCCATCTATTTGAGTAGCTAATTTTTTTGGAATATAATTTGCACCTAAATCTTTTGTTGTATCAACTCCATCCACAAGTGCTGTATTAGGAACCTGCAAATATAAAGCAGTATCTCCTTTTGGATTTTTGTAGCTTTTTAGGCTTGCAAAATCCGTACTGGTCATTTTAAAAATTGCATAACCATATCTTCCCGCCGTATCTAATATCATGTCTTTGTTTTTATTACCCCAATACGCAATGCCTAAATCCGGAACGGCTGGATTTTGAATGTCATATATGTAGGTATCACCCAGATAGGTTCCTAAAAATGATTCGAAATCAGCAGTACTTAAGTCAAGTGTTAGTTCCGGGCTTAATATGCTTACAGATTTTCCGTTATTATCCATATAATTAGATTTATGGTTAATTGCATTTTGAGCAATTACAATACTTTTACCCGGTTGAACTGGATATTGTGTTCCATTTCCAGGGATTATAAAAATATTAGAGGCATACACGTAATCTGTATTCGCTTTGTCCCCTAAAGTCATACCTGCAGATTTACTCCAGTCATATTGTCCGTTTGCCAAAGTATAAGGAAATACTGTTGTAGCAAAAGAACCGTATAATTGAGCGATGTATAAACCATCTGCATATTGTACTGTATTTGAATTATTGTAAATTTCAATAAACTGATCTCTGATCGACGCTCCTTTTTGAGTATCAGAACCACCATAATGAATTTGTTTAATTACAAAATCACCTACTTTAGAAGTTTTCATTACAATATTGACTGAATCTATTGTGTTGTTTACCGTTAGACTGCTTTCAGATCCATTAAAATTAATTTCGGTTTCAGTAGGAGTATAACCAAAAGTCTCAGTGAATTCTGCAGATTGCATAACTTTAGTAGCAGAAACGGAATAAACTCCGGGTAATATCTGTTTAAATTGTGCAATACCACTAGCATCTGATTCTACTGTATATTTATTTCCTGTTTCATTATTTACAATAGTAACAGCAGCTTTTTTTGTAATTTGAGCATTAAATGTTTCGTCATATTTGACGCTAATCGAAAAATTTACAGGTTTTAATGCCTCATTTTCATCATTGTTGCTGCAGGATTGTATTAAGAATCCAAATAAAGTTATAAGTAAGAGAAGAATTTTTTTCATGGTGTTTATATATTTAGTTTAAAATTCATAGTCAAGCCTTGTTCCAAATGAAAAAGTTGCAATATTTGATAAAGTTTTATTGCCGAATTCATCATAATAATGAGGTTTTAAGTTCAGGAAATTGGTAGCATATAGAGAAACGCTGAACCCATTTAAGAAATCTTTTGAAACGCGTAAATGGAAATTATGAAGAGCATTGTCTAAATTGTTTTCCTTTTCGCTGTAGTTCTGTATAAGATGTCCATATTTTTGGATGTTTGTTCTTTCCTCTACCGGGATTTCATGATATACCAGTTCTGAATCTAAGTAACCATTTGGAAAATTTGAAGTAGCCGATTTTGTATTTCGTAATAAAATGTGTTCACTTCGCATAGAAACTAATAAACCTACAGACGGAATGTGATAATTAAAATTAAAACCCATGGTAAAATTATCATTCATACTTGTTTGTGGGTTGAAAACACCATATCGCTCCGGTGATAAAAGACTTGTAGATGCGATATAAGATTTTACATCAGAGAAATCTTTAGAAGCCACATAAGAAGCATTCATACTAATATCGAGATTTAAAGATTCTATCTTTTGAAAGTTTATTGTGGCCTCAATTCCTCTGTCTTCTGCTGTGCTATTATTGGTTAATGTATTAGTGAAATAATAAAAATTTTCAGTTCCAATAATTTGATAAGTAGGAATTTCAGCTCCCACAATAACCACTTCAGTTTTTGGAATGACTTTATATTCAGGGTTTTTTTGGTCTGAAAAGCCATTATAAAGTTTATTATAATATCCTGTAAAATTCAGTATCGCAAAAGGAAGGTTAAGATCAAATCCAACCTCAGATCGATATGATTTACTTGGTTTAAGATTTAAATTGTCGCCAGGTGTTATTATAGTTTGAATCCATGCTTTTTGATAAACTCCGGGATAGGTATAAATTCCGCTGCCCACAATTTTATCTAAATAACGATCTCCTGTATAAAGCTGATTAAGAGAAGGGGCTTTTGATGATAATCCAAATCCACCACGTATTTTGACTGTTTTATCAAATGCAAAAGAAGAATTTATACGAGGCTGAAATGACATATTTCCTACTTGATTATCGAATCTTAATCCAAGATCGACATTAAGAATTTGATCGTTTTCAAACTTTTTAAAAATCCTATCCTCAAAATAGGCAGACATTTGATTTTCTGTCTTAGTATTATTAAAAGAATAATCTCTGTATCCTAACGCATTATCCCGATTTTGTGTAAGTGCATAGAAAGTTAATAAACCAGTCACTGCATTTTTTCTTCCTGCCCCTTTATTGGCACTTGTTCTATTTGAAACTCCAAAAACCAGACTGTGAATCCATTTTGATTCATTCGTGAGCGTTTTGTTGGCTTCTAAAGTTATATAAGTCGATATCGGAATACCTTCTACCATGCTAACACTCGTGTATTGTGAAGGTAATATGATCGCTTCATGGATCCCTTCATCATAACTGTCTGTGGCTGCTGCATTGGCAACATTTGTAAATCTATCTCTTGTAGAAAGTTGTTTGTCATAACTAAAACTTCCATTTATATTTATACCATCGACCCATAAGTTTTTTGGTTTCCACATTAGATTATTTGAAATAGAAAAACCCTTTTTTTCATTTCTGGCAACGGCCGCATTAATATCATCCGGATCCGTCTTAGCCTCATCTAAATTCATTCTGAAAGAAGTACTTACTATGTTTTTGATGCTGGAAGAGTTGTTTTTGAACAACCAGGACATGTTTCCGCTTACTCTCTGATAGTCTAAAAGATTATCTCTTGGATCAGCTTTAGAATCCAGATAATTGATCGCAGCATTCATAGAGTTATTTGAGTTTAATTGAAACCCTTTTGTTAAGTTTAACTCAGATGTTGCATCCCTAATCGATGCAGATACACGATAAGGACTTCTCCCTATTTTAGTTGTTATTAAAACAAGACCAGATGTCAAATCACCATATTTTGCAGATGGAATTCCTTGAATAACTTTTATTTCTTCGATATTGTTTGTTGAAATTTCTCTTAAATCAATGCCCTTATTTGCGTTTGTAAAAGTCTTGTTTTTCGTGCCAAAAGTATCAAACGTAAGGCCATTTGGATTGAAAGCCTGCATGTTTTCATTATTTGATATCGGAATGTCATTTATAACAAATGAAGTCCCAAATGCTTTTGTGTTGTAGGAAGTTGAGTTTGGAGTTGCAGTTCGAAATACTATATTTTTAAAATTATTTAAGTCAAAAGTTGTAGTAGTCTGTCCCGGAAGTTGCTGCAAAACATCATCGAGCGAAAAAGCCTGAACATTGTTAATCGCATTTTTACCTAATGTTAATTCAGAATATTGTCTCTGTTTATTAGCAGTAACAACAACTTCTTTAAGGCGAAGTGTATTATCTTCTAAAGAAACATCGATATAATTTTGACCATTCTTTAAAGCAATATTAGACTCCATTTTTCCTAATAAAGAAAAATTTAGCACTATATCTTCAAAATAAGGAATTGTAATTTGAAAAGCTCCGTTTTTATCTGAAATACTCCAATTGTCAGATTTTGTATCACGAATGAAAACACCGGATAATGTTGTTGAAGTTTCCTTATCTATAACTTTACCTGTTATAACTCTTTGAGAAAAAACAGAACTCGAAATTAAAAGAAGAAATATAATAGAACGCATTGTTTTTAATTAGAATCAATAAAAATAATGACGCAAATGTATCAATAATTCTTTGTGAAGCAATGAAAAATAAGGAAGTTTAAAATTATAAGTACATCAATTTGTGAGAAAAAAACAGCCAATAAGTTTTAAGAATTTATTATATCTTATTGAGAAACAATGAAATGATCTTTTAGTGGTTTTGTAAGAGTAAAGAGTTTGATTTTTTAGAGTAAGATGTATGTTTGATGTATTCTCAAGCAGAATATTTCTTGTTAATTGGGTAGTTTTTTTGCTGCAGCTTAACATTTCTATGGATTTGACATAAAAAAAGAGTCAGAAATTTATATTTCCTGACTCTTTTTATTTTTGTATTAAAAAAAATTTTTAAGACTGCGATTGAAAACTGTCACTGCGACTGCAAACCTAATCCAAGGATTCTGTTAGTTTTTTAAAGACAGTTTTAGCATCTTTTCCTTCATATAAAATGGCATAAACGGCATCTATAATTGGAGTTTTTGCTCCATAACCCTGATTTAGTTTATAAGCACTTTTTGTAGCATAATAACCTTCGGCAACCATACTCATCTCCATCATGGCACTTTTTACAGTGTAACCTTTTCCAATCATATTCCCAAACATTCTGTTTCTGGAGAATACAGAATATCCTGTAACCAATAAATCGCCTAAGTAAGCTGAATCATTAATGTTACGTTTCATTTTATGTACTTTTTTGATGAATTTTTTCATCTCGCGAATTCCGTTACTCATCATAACCGACTGAAAGTTGTCTCCGTAACCTAAACCGTGAGCAATTCCGGCAGCGATTGCATAAATATTTTTAAGCATTGCCGCATATTCAGTACCAATAATATCATCAGAAATTTTGGCTTTGATATAATTTCCGGATAATGTTTTAGCAACAACTTTGGCCTTGTCCGGATCTCCACAAGCAATTGTCAAGTATGAAAGTCTTTCTAATGCTACTTCTTCAGCATGACAAGGACCAGTAATAACACCAATGTTATAATACGGAATGTCATATTGAATATGAAAATGTTCTCCAACAATTAAACTCGTCTCAGGAACAATTCCTTTGATCGCTGAAAAAATAATTTTATTGCTCAAAGAAACCGTTAAGTTTTTTAATTCAGCATCTAAGAAAGCAGATGGAATTGCAAAAATTACATAATCGGCATATTCAATTGCTTCGTTGATATTATTAGTCAGTTTAAGTTTATGGGTATCAAATTCAACAGAACTTAAATAATTTGGATTGTGCTTATATTTCTGAATGTGCTCAATCGCAGCATCATTACGCATGTACCAGGCAATTTCTGAAAGATTCACGCATAACATCTTTGCAATTGCCGTTGCCCAGCTTCCTCCTCCAATTACCGCAAATTTTAAATTTTCGCTCATTATTTTAATAATTTAAAACAAAAGTACTTAATAATGTAGTAATAATACAAAATCTCATTTAAGAAAATTTGTAAAATGAACTTTAAGGTTCTTGTAAAGCATTAAAAAGAAATAGATAAATGCAACTTATTAAGTTTCATATAATATAACACATCCAAAAAAGATCTTTTTATAAAGAAATAAATGAATTAAAAATAATATACTTAAAATGTTCCCGAATAAAAAAATAAGAAATATTTTATACTAAACACAATAAAAATAAAAACTCAACGTTATAAGTGATTATAAATTAGAATTTTAATGAGTTTAGCAAAAATTGAGTTAGTTAGTTTTGTTTTAGTATTGTAAAAAGGCGTTCCTAAAAATTAAGAACGCCTTTTTTTTAGTTTTCAGTTTACCGTCACAGTTTTAAGTTTCAACTGCGACTAAATACTGCGACTGTGACTAATAGCTCATCTCAACAATCGATTTTACTTTGTCTAAAGTTATCAATTGTTTTTCTCCTAAACCTTTCCAGCCTCTTTTGTCAAAACGATTTACAATAAAGTCGGCCGTTTTGCCATAATCTTCAATGTATTGAGAAAGTTTAGTGTCCATTCCCATGGTATGGAAAAATTCAACGGTTTTATTGATTGCCTCTTTAGCCACTTCATCTTCAGAACCTTCAAGATTAAAGATTCTTCGGCCGTATTGCGCTAATTTTTGTTTTTTGGTGTCAAACATCACGTTGTATAAACTTGGGCCAATAATAGCTAAAGTTCTGGCATGATCAATTCCGTACAAAGCCGTTAATTCATGACCAATCATGTGCGTTGCCCAGTCAGATGGAACACCTTTTTGAATCAATCCGTTTAAAGCCATCGTACAGCTCCACATAAAATTAGAAGCCAAAGCATAATCTGTTGGGTTTTCAACCACTTTTGGCCCAACTTCGATTAAAGTTTGTAAAATCCCCTCAGCAATTCGATCTTGTAAATACCCTTCGTGCGGATACGTTAAATATTGCTCCATTACATGTGTATAGGCATCTACAACACCATTTTGTAATTGTCTTTTTGGTAATGATGCAATTACGGTTGGATCGCAAATGGAGAATTTCGGAAACATGGCGCTTCCGCCAAAAGCAAGTTTTTCCTGAGTTTCTGTAATTGTAACGACAGCACCGGAATTCATCTCGCTTCCTGTTGCAGGCAAAGTCAAAACAGTTCCAAAAGGCATTGCATTTTCTTTAATCAACAAACGTTTTTGCAAAATATCAATCGGATTTCCGTCAAAGTTAACAGCTGCCGAAATAAATTTTACTCCATCAATAACAGATCCGCCACCAACAGCCAGAATAAAATCAATTTTCTCTTTTTTAATCACTTCAACAGCTTTCATCAGCGTTTCAAAATGCGGATTCGGCTCAATTCCGCCAAATTCTACAATATCAAAACCTTTTAAATTTTTGATTACCTGTTCATGAATTCCATTATTAAAGATACTTCCACCACCATAAGCCAAAAGAATTCTAGCATCTTTAGGAACTAAAGTAGATAGTTTTTCAATTTGTCCTTTTCCGAAAATTAAATTCGTCGGATTATATAATTCAAAGTTTAGCATGTTTTTTTATAGTTTCTGAGATGCTAAGGCACTAAGTGGCTAAGTTTTTAATCTTAGTGACTTAGTGCCTTAGCATCTTATTTAGTTAATTTTTCCAATAATTTACCAGCGACTAATTTAGACGAAGCCGGGTTTTGTCCTGTAATCAAAAGGCCATCTTCTACAGAATATGGTGCCCAGTTTGGTCCTTTTGAGAATTTAGCTCCATTTTGTGTCAAAGCATCTTCTAATAAAAACGGAACAACTTTAGTTAAACCTACAGCTTCTTCCTCTTCATTTGTAAAACCGGTTACTTTTTTACCTTTTACTAAAAATTCACCGTTTACTTTCACATTTTTTAAAACTGCCGGAGCATGACAAACAAAAGCTACAGGTTTTTTATGCGTATAAAAAGATTCAATTAAAGCAATTGAGTTTTTATCTTCGACTAAATCCCAAAGTGGTCCGTGACCTCCTGGATAGAAAACGGCATCATAATCTTTTTGATTAATAGTCGATAATTTATGTGTGTGTTTTAATTTTTCCTGCAATGTTTTATCAGCATCAAAACGTTTAGTATCTTCTGTTGCAGATGCCGGATCAGCACTTTTTGGATCAATTGGCGGTTGACCTCCAAGCGGGGTCGCAATTGTAATTTCTACTCCCTGATCTAATAATTCATAATAAGGTGCAGCAAATTCTTCTGACCAGAATCCTGTTTTTTCTCCTGTATTGCCCAGTTTATCGTTACTGGTCACAACAAATAATACTTTTTTCATGCTTTTTTTATTTGTTTTTTGAGCTATAGCCGTTGTGCTAAAAGCTGTTAATGTTATAATCGCGAGTAAAGCTATCTTTTTCATAAGTTTAAATTTTGATCAAATTTACAGCTAAAGTGATATTTGTAAAAATAAAATAAACTATGTTTGTTATAAATAAATTTATGTCATGGTAAATCTCGAATGGTACAGAACATTTAAAGCGGTTTATAAAAACGGAAATTTTTCTATCGCTGCAAAAGAGTTATTTATGAGTCAGCCTGCAGTTAGCCAGCAAATCTCTATGCTGGAAGCTCATGTTGGAAACAAATTATTTAACCGGAAGTCAAAAGGCGTAGAACCAACGGAATACGCTAAGTTACTGAATAATTTAATAATAGATGCGCTGGACAGACTCGAAAGTGTCGAAGCCGGTTTTCGGGCTAAAGCAGAAGATGCCAACAGATTAATTTCTGTGGGAATTTCAAAACATCTTTTTAATTGTGTGGGTGATCTTTTAATTTCTAAGTTTGATTTAATCGATTTTACTTTTGCAGAAAATGATGAACTTTTTACTTTGGTAGATGCTAAAAAACTTGACTTTGCCATTACCACAAAAAGGTTTGATACTTTTGATACTACTTATGAAATTGTTGGAAAAATTAAACTGATAATGGTTGCGCCAACAAGTTTAGACATAACAGAATTTCGCCAGAAATTAAAAGCAGATAATTACACCGAAATAGAACAATGGCTCAACGGTCAAAAATGGTACAGTCATGACGCAAGAATTCCGCATATAAAATTGTTCTGGCTTCATGCTTTTAATAAAAAAAGACCTTCTATGGTTCCTAATTATATCATTCCTTCAGAATCTGATATGCTCAGGCTCTTATCCAAAAATGAAGGAGTTGCCGTAACCTGGAATTGTAATGCGAGAAATTATATTAAAGAAAATAAATTGCAGTTATTATGGAATAGTTTTCACGTTCCGGAGGAATTTGTGTATTTATTAGCACCAAAAAATAATAATTTAAATTCGTTTTTTGATATTGTTGCTAAAGAATTGAAATTGTTCTTTGGTAATAGATTATAATTTTTTTTAGCCACAAAATCTTTTTTTGGGCTATGAATTCCAGGAATTAATACTAATTTTTTGCTAATCAATTAAATAGTAATTTGTGAAAATTAGTGCAATTCGTGGCAGATCCTTTTTAAGTTATGGAAAATTTACAAAATATTAGAATTGCAGTTGATGCCATTGTTTTTGGTTACAAGAACAACAATTTGTATGTGCTTTTAATTGAGCAGAAATTTGGCTCCGCAGATAAGTATTGGGCATTACCGGGCGGATTAGTAAAAAATGATGAGTCTTTGAGCGATGCAGTAATTAGAGAATTGCACGAAGAAACTAATGTTCAGCTCACTTTCATGGAACAGTTGTACACATTTGGTGATGATATTTACAGGGATTCCAGAAACCGGGTAATTTCTGTAGCCTATTATGCTTTGGTCGATGCTTCGAATCTTGAAATTAAAGCAGATACTGATGCAGAGAAAGTACAATGGTTTAAAATAGATGAAATTCCTTCACTAGCATTTGATCATAATTTAATTCTTAAAACTGCAATAACAAGATTAAAAGCTAAATTAACCTATGAGCCAATTGGTTTCGATTTACTTCCCGAAGAATTTTTGTTTTCGGATCTTGAAAACCTTTATTGTACGATTCTTGAAAAAGAAATTGACCGACGAAACTTTAGA
This sequence comes from [Flexibacter] sp. ATCC 35103, assembly GCF_001975985.1. GTDB lineage: Bacteria > Bacteroidota > Bacteroidia > Flavobacteriales > Flavobacteriaceae > Flavobacterium. The sequence continues at coordinate 615,198 of NZ_MTQF01000003.1, forward strand.
AAAAAAATACTCAGTTACGGATTTTTAGATCAAACAGAACATTTTTCGCCCATAAAAAGTGGTCGTCCTGCAAAACTTTTTAAATTTAATGATTTAAAATACAATGAGTTAATCGAAAAAGGCTTTCACTTCGAAATAAAGTTTGCGTAATTTTTACACAAAATAAATTGTTTAATAAAAATATTAATCTATATTTGCGTATAATTAACGCAAACTAAAAAACTATGATACTAAATCTCGACCCAAAATTCATTTCTTTTAATAATCAGGAAGAAATCAAATTTCAAAGTTTTACATTTTCTGGAGGAGAACCTCATATTAAAATCAATCCTGATTTTGATCATAATGAAAAAGTAACCATCACACACCGCTTAAATTCATTCAATGATTTGGGCTTATTGTGTATCACAGTAGATGCTTTGCGCAGAATGGATGTCAACACAATCGACTTGTTTATTCCGTATTTCCCAGCAGCTAGACAAGATCGTGTGATGATAAAAGGAGAATCTTTATCAGTAAAAGTGTATGCGGATATTATTAATGGACTTCAATTAAATAAAGTTTTTGTTTTTGATGCTCATTCTGAAGTTACTCCGGCATTGGTAAACAATTGCGAAGTGATTCCGAATCATACTTTTATTCAGGAAGTTTTAAAAGTAATTGGTGAAAACGTAAAATTAATTTCTCCGGATGGTGGCGCTCTTAAAAAAATCTACAAAGTTTCTGAGTTTTTAGGCGGACTTGATGTTGTAGAATGCAGTAAAAGCCGCGATGTTAAAACCGGAAAACTATCTGGTTTTAAAGTTTACGAAGACGATCTAAACGGAATAGATTGCTTAATTGTAGATGATATTTGCGATGGGGGAGGAACTTTCGTTGGCTTAGCCGAAGAATTAAAAAAGAAAAATGCCGGAAAATTATACTTAGCCGTAAGCCACGGAATTTTTAATAAAGGTTTCGAAGTTCTAAACTGCTTTGATAAAATATTCACCACAAATTCAGTAAAAGATTTTGAAGGTGAAAATGTAACAGTTATCAGCCTGGATAAATTAGTTTAAAGAAAGTTTCAAGTTTTTTTTGTTTCAAGTTTCAGGTTACTGCTGAGAACTTGAAAAACATGAAACCTGAAACAAAAAAAACACTATTAACCATTTCAAGTTTAAAATTCCAAGTTTCCAGTTCAATAAGCAACTTGAAACCTGAAACAAGAAAAACCTGAAACAAAAACCACAAAAGATATGAGTGATGATTTAAAACCAAGATTTATTGAGTCTTTAAAAAGAAACAATGATCAGATTAGAGAAGACAGAGCCAAAACAATTGGCGAGGATTCTGAGTTAATTTACAGACGCCGGGTTGAAGATATTGAACTGAAAATAAAAAGATTAGAAAGAGAACAAGAAGGACTTATAGATATTAGTCCGCTGGATAAAAACAGTTTAACTTTTGCTGATTTTCAACCGGAAGCATTTGTGCAAAAAGATATGGAATTGTCGCTGACAATTAGAAATTTAAACATTCAGTTTGAAGTGACAAAAAAGAGATTCGAATATTTATTTGGTAAAACATTTTAGTTATGGGAGGTACAAGATATGATTTAGGCGCTCGTTCAAGCAGAGCAAAAGATGCAGGTTACGGATTTAAATCTGCAAGCGAAATATTCGTGCAAAACCAAATAGGAATGGCACATGAATCTATGAACCCGAACGGCATTACATTTCGAGAAGCCAGAGATTCAGAAGTTCATCCAAATTCAGTTCCAATTATTTTAGGATTGGATGTTACAGGAAGCATGGGACATATTCCGCATGAGTTGATCAAAGAAGGACTTCCAAAATTAATGGGAGGAATTATTCAGGGCGGAGTTCCGGATCCGGCACTTTTGTTTTTAGGAATTGGGGATCATGAATGCGATAGATTTCCGTTGCAAGTAGGACAATTTGAATCTGGTGATGAAGAACTTGATATGTGGTTAACCAGAACTTATATTGAAAGCGGAGGAGGAGGAAATGCAGGTGAAAGTTATTTGTTGGCCTGGTATTTTGCCGCTTTTCATACTAAAACGGATGCTTTCGAAAAAAGAGGTCAAAAAGGATTGTTGTTTACCGTTGGTGACGAACCTAATTTGCCAACACTTCCAGCATCTGCTATAAAAGAAATTATGGGTTCAGGACAACAAACCTATACACATCTTGAATTATTAAAAGAAGCACAAAAACGTTACGAAGTTTATCATATTAGTGTATTACATTCTGATCAGGCGGTAAGAGCAAATGTGGCCTGGAAAGAATTACTGGGACAAAATTGTTTATCTATCGAAGATCATAAAGAAATTCCGAATGTAATCAAGAAAATTATTTGCGATAAACATAAAAATTCAGGATTAGGTTTAGGAACTATTCCGCTTGACGGATTAGATAATATAGAAATGCTTTAAAAGTTTTGGAACTCTGCGAGATTAATTATCAAGCTTTTTTTTCAGCAAAGATAAATTTGCTCGCAGAGGCGCAAAGATTTTTATAAAAAAGATTAAGTTTTAAAGAGTTGATGAGTTGAGATTACTTAAAGATATCGTATGAATATGCTTTAAAAAAACTTCGCGACTTTGAGAGATTATAATAATAACAACAAAATGAAAACAGCACAAATAGTTATAGGTTTAGGATTTGGTGATGAAGGAAAAGGAATTACGACAGATTTTCTGGCGAAGCAAAATCCTGAATCTATAGTTATTCGGTTTTCAGCAGGACAACAAGCGGCACATACGGTAATGATCGGCGATAAAAAGCACGTTCATTCTAGTTTTGCAAGCGGAGCACTTCGCGGTTTGCCATCTTATTACAGTGAACATTGCACGATTCATCCGGTTTTTTTATATAACGAAAGAAAAGAGCTGGAAGAACTAGAAGGAAACACTGAACTTCATATTCATCCTTTGGCAAAAATCACAACACCATTTGATGTTTGGCAAAACCGAAATAATGTTAGAAATCTGGATCACGGAACTTGTGGTAAAGGAGTTGGAGCCACAATGAAACGTAATGAAGGACAATACAAATTATACGCAATAGATTTGATTGCGCCTCGCAAAATGCTTTTAGAAAAACTGGAGAAGATCGCCTATTACTACGGTTTTCTAAATGAAAGTGAAATCGACGAAGAACTAAATCATTTCCTTGAAATTATTGATGAAATGAATTGGAATATTAATGATTACAGCTTTTTAGAAAACTATTCGAATCTTATTTTCGAAGGAAGCCAGGGCATTTTACTCGACATGGATCATGGCGTTTTCCCAAATGTTACCTATGCCAACACAACTTCAAAAAACGCGTATGAAATTTGCCGGAAATTACAAATCGAAGATATCGAAATGTATTATGTTACCCGAAGTTATTCTACCCGACATGGAAGTGGCTGGATGAGTAATGAGCGAGAATTAAAATTAAAAAATAACGAAGAAGAAACCTGTGTTTACAACGATTTTCAGAAAGAATTACGAACAGGCGATTTAGATTATGATCTTTTAAATTATAGTTTAAAGCTGGACGCTGCTTATAGTCCAGGTACTAAAAGAAATTTGGTTGTAACGTGTATGGATCAGATTGAAGTGGGATATGAATTTGAAAAGTTAACTACACAGTTTGCTGAAATATATGGATCATTTTCGCCTGATTCTGGAGATTTTAAACAGCTGAATTCTTTGTTTCAATAAAAGAAAAAATGAAATATAATATAGAAAATATAGCCACAGAAAGTAAATTTTTATTTTTCTGGGGACATCAGCCCAATAAAGACGGAAGCATTTCTAAAACCTGCTTTAGTCAATGGTGGTTAAGTTCTTTTGAAGTTGATAAAGTAACTTATAAAACAGCAGAACACTGGATGATGGCTAAAAAAGCCGAATTGTTTAAAGATGATAAAGTTCTGGAGAAAATCCTTCAGGCTAAATCTCCTGCTGAAGCCAAAAAGTACGGAAGAGAAGTAAAGAATTATAATGAAACCCTTTGGTTAGCCGCAAGATTTGACATTGTGAAAGAAGGGAATTATCATAAATTCAGTCAGAATCCGGAGCTAAAAACTTTTTTACTAAACACAAAAGACAGAGTTATAGTAGAAGCAAGTCCGGTCGATGCCATTTGGGGAATAGGAATGGCTTGCGATCACAAAGATGTTTTGAATCCTGCCAAATGGAAAGGCTTGAATTTGTTAGGTTTTGCTTTAATGGAAGTTAGAGATGAATTAGAATAACAGGTATGGAAATAACAAGATTTTTAATGTTAGAATGATAGATTCAGAAATGATTTTAGAATTTTCAAGAAAGATATAAGTCCATAAGCTCCATAGGAGCGTAATATTTATAGTTAAATGTATATATTTTAGGAAAAAGCTCCAGCGGAGCGATATATCACCTTATATTTTTATTTAAAAAATGTCACCCCGATAGGGCTCGTTTGGGATAAATTAATTTTTCTATAAATATGTCATCCTCTGGGATTTTCAACATAAAAATAACTCAGATTAAAATAATAAATAACACAATGAAGATATTGTGTACAGAATAAAATGGAAATAGAATTAAAAAAATATGATGAGCAAATAACAGCATGGCCAAAATCTGGCTATCACATTATGGCTCAATATGATGATGAAGAAATAATAGTATATCAATCCTATCGAAAGGAAATAGGAGAATTTGCCGTAAAAAATCAGTTTTTTGGAGGAGAATTTAGCCTTACCAGAATGACCTGGATTAAACCAAATTTTCTTTGGATGATGTACAGAAACGGATGGGGAACTAAAGAAGGACAGGAAGTGGTTTTGGCAATTCATCTTAAAATCTCAGCATTCAATAAGTATTTGCAAAATGCCGTTTATTCTTCTTATGATGTTTCGCTTGAAATAAGTCATGAAGAATGGCAAGAACAGGTTAAAACGTCGTCTGTAAGGTTGCAATGGGATCCTGATCACGATCCGTACGGAAATAAATTAGAACGAAGAGCCATTCAAATAGGTTTAAGAGATGACTTTATAAAATCTTTTGCCAAAGATGATATTGTGCTAATCGAAGATATTTCGGAATTTGTAAAAGAACAATATTCGTTTGTTCAGAACCAGCAATTAGAAAAATTAGTAGTTCCTGCTGAAAAGCCATTCGTTTTTAAGGATGAAGAACTGAATAAAAAATTAAAAATTTCAGAGAAATCATGAATGAAAATATAGCAAAAACAGTGAGTAAATTTCTAAGCTTAGTGCTTCGACATTCTCCAGAAAAAATAGGATTAAAACTAGACGAAAACGGCTGGGCAGATGTAGATGAATTAATTTTAAAATGTTCTAAAAAAGGACAGAAACTAGACGCAGTCCTGTTAGATTACGTCGTAGAAAACAACGATAAAAAACGTTTCGCTTTTAACGAAGATAAAACGAAAATAAGAGCAAGTCAGGGACATTCGATTTCGGTTGAATTGAATTTAGCTGAAACAGAACCCTCAGAATATTTATATCACGGAACCGTTGCAAAGTTTATGGATAATATTCAGAAAGAAGGTTTGAAAAAAATGAGCCGTCAGCACGTACATCTTTCAAAAAATAAAGAAACCGCGACAAAAGTAGGAAGTAGACGCGGTGTTCCACAAATTTTAACCGTTAGAAGTGGTGCCATGCACAGAGACGGATTTAAATTTTATTTGTCTGAAAACAATGTTTGGCTTACAGATGAGGTTCCGGCAAAATATATTGAGTTTAAATCGTAAAGAGTTACAAGCATTTCAAATTAACAAACAAAAGACTGATTATGATACTAGAAGCAGCAATAGGCGATGCATACGGTGCAGGTTTTGAATTTCGTGATTTAGATTTTATTACTCAAAACAACAATTTGACTGAGTATCATAAACACGGACTTTATACTGAAATTTATAAAAGATATACAGATGACACTCAAATGGCAATTGCAATTTCGGAATTGCTGTTAGAAGATGATAATTGGAACGAGGTTAAAGTTGCAGATAAATTTGTCGAAGTATTTCACAGAGATAAAAGACGCGGGTATTCAGACAGAGTTTACAATGCTTTAGACGCCAGTGCCAATGGATCTGATTTTATTAAAATAATCGATAATGGCAGTAACGGAAACGGTTCTGCAATGCGAGCGTATTCTATTGGTTATCTAAAAAATATAGAGCAATTGATGGAGTTTTGCGAAATTCAGGCAAAGACTTCTCATCATACAATCGAAGGGATTAGTTGTGCGAAACGTATCGCTTTGGCGGTTCATTATTTTAAATATAATTTAGGAGACGGATCGACTTTGATCCCATTTTTAAATGAAACTTTAAAAGAGAATGAAACATACAAGATCACGTCTCCAATCGATATGCACGGATATCCAACCACACAATCTGTTATTAAAATAGTTTCTGAAGCTACTTCTATGAGCGATTGCCTAAAAACAAGTATAGGTTATGGCGGAGATACAGATACTGTTGCTGCTTTGTGTATGGCAATTTTAAGTCACAAAGAAAACTGTGATAAATTGCTGCCAACATTTTTGTATGAAGGTTTAGAGAATGATAAATTCGGGAAAGATTTTCTGGTAAAATTAGATGTTGAGCTAGATAATAAGTTTATTTAATTCAAATGTATAATTATGGTAACCATTATTAATGAAGCAACGGAAATTTATACAATCAATAATTTTCTTACGATTGATGAGTGTAATAAGTTGATAGAAAAAAGCGAACAAGTCGGTTTTCAGGAAGCAGAAATAAATATTGACGGAGCACAAACAATGATGAAAATGGTACGTAATAATGAACGTATAATGTATCAAGACGATGACTATGCATCTTTTTTATGGAAAAAATTGCAGCCTCATGTTAAGTCTGAAGTAGGAAACAGTGTAGCTATAGGATTAAATGAGATGTTCAGGTTTTACAAGTATAACCCTGGTCAACGTTTTAAAATGCACCGTGACGGAAGTTATAAACGCAGTGAATCTGAATATAGTTATTATACATTTCTCATTTATTTGAATGATAGTTATGAAGGTGGAGAAACAAAATTTGCTTCGGGTGAAATTATTATGCCCAAAACCGGAACAGCGCTTATTTTTGAACATAGTCAACGTCATGAAGGAGCAGCTTTGATTTCAGGAATAAAGTATGTTTTAAGAAGTGATATTATGTATAAACTTAAAGACGACATAAATTTATGAAAAGAACTTTAGTTTTTGGAGACATTCACGGCGGATTAAAAGCCTTAATTCAGTTGTTAGAAAGAATCGATTATTCAGAAAATGACCGATTTATTTTTCTTGGAGATTATGTTGACGGTTGGAGCGAATCAAAACAATTAATTGATTTTCTTATTGATTTATCCCAGAAACAGGAATGTGTTTTTATAAAAGGAAATCATGATGCCTGGTGTCAGGAATGGTTAGAGAATGATGTAATAAACGATGTTTGGTTTTTACACGGAGGAAAATCGACGATGGGAAGTTATGCCGATATCGATCTTTCAGAAAAAGAAAAACATCGTCATTTTTTCAACACAATGAAAGATTACTTTGTAGACGAAAATAATAATTTGTTTATTCACGCTGGTTTTTCATCGATGCACGGTCCAGAGAAAGAACATTATAAAACAAATTATTCCTGGGACAGAACTTTGTGGGAAATGGCTTTAACAATGGATAAAAGAATCCGGAAAGATTCGCTTTCTTACCCAAAAAGATTATTGCTTTTTAATGAAATTTATATTGGTCATACGCCAACACTTCATTATAATGTTGAAATTCCAATGCAGGGCTGCAATGTCTGGAATATTGATACCGGCGCAGGTTTTTATGGAAAATTAACTTGTATTGATATCGAAACCAAAGCATTTTGGCAAAGTGATGTCGTACAATCTTTTTATCCAGCAGAAAAAGGAAGAAATAAATAGAGATGAAAAACAAAATAGAATCAGGTTTATTTGGTGTAGCAATTGGTGATGCTTTAGGAGTTCCGGTTGAGTTTAAATCAAGAATTTCTTTAAAAGAAAACCCAGTTACTGATATGATGGGCTATATGAGTTGGAATCAGCCACCGGGAACTTTTAGTGACGATAGTTCATTGGCTTTTTGTACTGCCGAAAGTTTATGCAAAGGTTTTGATATCGAAGATATGGCGATAACTTTTGTAAAATGGATGCAGGAAGGATATTGGGGAGCACATTACAAAGTATTTGATATAGGAGGAACTACAAAGCATTCCTTAGCCAGAATTGTAAAAGGTGATTCGGCCAGAGATTCAGGTAATTTTTTTGAGGAAGATAACGGGAATGGGTCTTTGATGAGAATCTTACCTTTAGTTTTTTACCTTCAAAATGAAAGAGATATCGAAGTTGTTTATAAAAAAGTAAAAGCAGTTTCCTCTATTACTCATGCTCATTTTCGTTCAGTATTTGCTTGTTTTGTCTATGTTATTTTTTGTTTGGAAATTTTAAAAGAGAAAAATAAAAAAGAAGCATACACAGCAACACAAAATATTCTCGCAGAATTTTTGAAAGACAAAGAGTATAATCCAAATGAAATTCATTTATTTGACAGAATTTTAAATAATGATATCTCTAAGTACCCTGAAAACGAAATTGGATCATCAGGTTATGTTTTGCATAGTCTGGAAGCTAGTTTTTGGTGTTTTATAAACTCCGAAACATACGAAGAAACAGTTTTAAAAGCGGTTAATTTAGGAGGAGATACAGATACAACTGCCGCTATTGCCGGAGGTTTGGCAGGTATTTATTACGGGATTGAAGGTATTCCTGAAAAATGGATTGAAAATTTGGTTAGAGCCAATGATATAAAAGAATTAGCAGAACGATTATCAAAAAATATAAATTAAAGTATATGAACCCATTATTATTAACAGACGGTTACAAAGTTGACCACAGAAGACAATACCCGGATAAAACCACATTAGTATATTCCAACTGGACACCACGAAAATCAAGAATTGAAGGTCTTGATGAGGTTGTATTTTTTGGATTGCAATATTTCATCAAAAAATATATTATTCATGATTTTGACGCTGACTTTTTTAAAAAACCAAAAGAAGAAGTAGTTAGAAAATATGCACGAAGAATCAATAATTATTTAGGTGAAAACCAAGTTGGAACAAAACATATCGAAGATCTGCATGATTTAGGATATATTCCAATGGTTTTTAAAGCCTTGCCAGAAGGAGCAAGCGTACCTTTGAGAGTGCCAATGTTTACAATGTATAATACGATTCCGGAATTTTTCTGGTTAACAAATTATTTCGAAACGTTACTTTCTGCTGTAGTTTGGTTGCCTTGTAATTCTGCTACACTTGCAAGAGAATATAGAAAAGTATTAGACAAATATGCAGATGAAACCTCTTCTGTTCCTGAATTTGTAGATTGGCAAGCACATGATTTTTCGATGAGAGGAATGGGCGGAATCGAAGCAGCAATAACTTCTGCTGCAGGACATTTGTTGAGTTTTACAGGTTCAGATACCATTCCGGTAATTGATTTCTTCGAAGATTATTACAACGCGAATTCTGATACTGAATTAATTGCAGGATCAGTTGCCGCAACAGAACATTCTGTAATGTGTATGGGAACTACCGAAGGAGAATGTGAAACATTCAAAAGATTAGTTACTGAAGTTTATCCAAAAGGAATTGTATCTATCGTTTCTGATACCTGGGATTTATGGAAAGTTCTAACCGATTATTTGCCTCGTTTAAAAGAAGATATTGTTGCCAGAGAAGGTAAAGTTGTAATTCGTCCTGATAGTGGTGATCCGGTTGATATTATCTGCGGAAATCCAAATGGAAAAACACAAGAAGAAAAGAAAGGCGTAATTGAGCTGCTTTTGGATGTTTTTGGAGGCACAACAAATGCAAAAGGATATAAAGAGCTTGTTCCTCAAATTGGGGCTATTTACGGTGATAGTATTACCGTGGCAAGAGCGACCCAAATTTGCGAAAGATTAAAAGAAAAAGGATTTGCTTCTACCAATGTGGTTTTAGGAATTGGTTCTTTTACATATCAATACAATACCAGAGATACTTTTGGTTTTGCCATGAAAGCAACTTACGGAGAAGTAGACGGCGAAGGAAGAGCCATTTTTAAAGATCCTGTTACAGATGACGGAACTAAAAAATCTGCTAAAGGATTAATGAAAATCGACTTAATAGACGGTGTTTATCATTTAACCGATAATGTTTCATGGGAAGAAGAAAAACAAGGTGAATTGAAAGAAGTTTTCAGAGATGGAAAGCTTTTAGTAGATCTGTCTTTGACGGATATCAGATCCCGAGTTAAAAGTGATATTAATGTTGAAGCATAACAATTCAACTATCAGTTGAATTGATGTAAGTTCCAGAGGGACGATATATTTGTAGCATTTAAGTATTCTATTTCAAAAGTCCCATCGGGGTGATATATGTCGCTCCGCTAGAGCTTTAAAATGTTTGTAAATTGTTTTCTATAAATATTTAGCTCCGCTGGAGCTGTTTCTGAAATAAATTATATTAAAAAACGAAAGCCTGAATTTTTAAATTCAGGCTTTTTTTTACTTTTTTGTTTGTCATTTCGACCGAAGGGAGAAATCACACCAGAAACTCTAAAATCAAAATCGTCAATCTTTGTCGAATTACTTGTGATTTCTCCCTTCGGTCAAAATGACAATATTGTTTTTTTTATTTTTTATAAAAATTATTGTGATCAATATATTCCCAAACTTTTGGAGGCAATAATGGTTGGATATTTTTTCCTTCTTTAATGCTGTTTCTAATAAAAGTAGAAGAAATTTCTACAATTGGAGCATCGATAACATGCACTTTTGGATGTGATTTTAATTCAATATTTTCTTCTTCTTCAGAAATACGAGGATATACATAAATATCATAGTGATCCAGAATCACTTCGTAGTTTTTCCATTTATGAAGCGTCTTCAGATTGTCTTCGCCCATGATTAATGAAAAATCATGAGTGGGATACTTTTCATGCAAATGAACCAAAGTATTTACCGTATAATTAGGCTGAGGTAATTTGAATTCGATATCCGAAGGCTTAATTTTAGCATAATCTTCAGTAGCCAGATAAACCATTTGCAAACGTTGATGATCGTCAAGCAGGGTTGCCTTCTTTTTTAACGGATTATGTGGCGTAACTACCATCCAAATTTGATCTAAGTCGGCAAACTCAGCCATATGATTGGCAATAATTAAGTGGCCAACATGAATGGGATTATACGTTCCGAAATAAAGGCCTATCTTCATAAAAGAGTGTTTTTCATAATTCAAATAGTAATCATTATACCAATATTTCTACTTCTGAATTATTCTGTAATATTAAAAAATAGTTTTTAAAAACGATTTTTCTTTGAAATCAAATAATCAACAGAAAATTTGCCGCCTCCGGTAACAAGCACAAGCAAATAAAATAAAAGATATAATATTGCCATTTCTTTAACATCGATTGGGTCAGCTCCATGTATAATAAATACAGCGACAAGCATTGTAATTATTAAAGGTAAAGTTGCCAATCTGGTTGCTAAACCAATGAAAAGTAAAAATGAACATATTATTTCTGCAAAAACAGCAAGACTTAAAGAAGCCGTTTTTCCTACTCCAAGCGGGTCAGGAAATTCAATTGGACCTCCAGATATAAGCATATTCAATTTAGATAAGCCATGAGAAATCATTAATGTTGCAATTGATATTCTAATTACAAGAATAATAATGCTCAGGTAGTTCTCGTTTCTTTTTATTTCAAATAAATTAATCATAATACAAAAAATTAATAGCGTTACATCAAAAGCTAACGGCTGTTTTTCTAAAAAAGTATTGATTTATAAAGTTTCTAGTCTTTATTTACAAAAGCTTTTACCAATTGATAAGCTTCTTCTTTAGCAGTATCTAAATCGTAATTTTTTATAATCGTATCAAACTGAGGGGCAGTTGCCAACTCTACAGAAGCTTTTGCAATTCGCATATTGATTTTGTCATCACTTTCAGTAGAGCGCTCTTTTAGTCGGCGCTTTAATTCATCTACGCTTGGTGGTTTTACAAAAACAGCCAAAGTCTGATCCGGGAATTTATGTTTGATACGTAATCCGCCTGCAACATCGATATCAAAAATCACATTTTTTCCTAAAGCCCATATACGCTCGATTTCAGCTTTTAAAGTACCGTAAAAATTATCGCGATATACTTCTTCCCATTCCAGGAAATTTTCGGCTTTAATGTGTTTTTTGAATTCTTCTAACGAAATAAAATAATAATCTTTTCCGTGTTCTTCTTCTCCGCGTGGGTCGCGTGAAGCCGCTGAGATCGAAAATTCTAAATTTAAATCCTCTTTCCCAAGTAAATGTCTTACTATAGTTGTTTTTCCTGATCCCGAAGGTGCTGAGAAAACAATTAATTTTCCTTTATTCATTATTGTTATGCTTTAAGCTTTAGGCTTTAGGCCTTGGGCTTTAATTTGATTTCGTTTTTAGCTTATTGCCTATAGCTTAAAGCTTACAGCGTTTTTACAAAACATTTAAAACCTGTTCTTTAATCTTTTCCAATTCATCTTTCATCATCACGACTAATTTCTGCATTTGAGCGTGATTCGATTTTGAACCCATTGTATTGATCTCGCGACCCATTTCCTGAGTAATAAAACCTAATTTACGACCATTCGCTTCTGTACCTTTTATGGTTTCCAGGAAATAATCTAAATGATTCGTTAAACGAACTTTCTCCTCAGTAATATCCAGTTTCTCTAAATAATAAATCAATTCCTGTTCGAAACGATTTTCATCAACATTCACTTTCAACTCAGATATTGCCGTTTGCAAACGATCTTTAATAGCCTGAACGCGTTCCGGATCAAGAGCCAAAGCATCGTTCATATATTGGCGAATATTACCAATTCTTAAGTTAAATTCTTTTTCAAGAGATTCACCCTCGTCTTTTCTAAAAGTCAGGATATTTTGTAAAGCTTCCTCAATGATCACCTGAATTTGTTCCCAGTCATTTTCGTCGATTTCCTCACGCTCCGTTTTTAATGTGTCAGGCATACGAACTGCCATTTTCATTAATTCAGTTTCATCGGCATCAGGATAAACTTCTCTAAGCTGAGCGATGTAATTTTTTACAACAGGAACATTTACTTTAGTTGAAGTTTGTTCAGAAGTGCTTTCGATGTAAATCCCGAAATCAATTTTTCCTCTTTCTAATTTTGTAGAGATTTGAGTTCTCAGACCTAATTCCATTTCGCGATAAAGCGACGGCATTCTCACGTTTAGATCTAAACCTTTACTATTTAAGGATTTTACTTCAACGGTAATTTTTTTTGTAGGCAATTGCAAAGAAGCTTTGCCAAACCCTGTCATAGATTGTATCATATAATTGAGTATAAAGGCGCAAAGATAAATAAAACTTTGCAGTCTTGGGGTGTAAATAACTAATCTGTTTTATGCTGAACAACTTAAAGTTTTTTTGCTACAGATTAAAATGATTTTATAGATTTTACCAATCTGTGAGAATCTTTTTAATCTGTGGCAGCTTTTAAGCTCAACAAGTAATTCGTGAAAATTCGTGGCTAACTTTTTATTTTTCTAAAGCTTTCTGAACCTGCAAGGTTACAGGTTGAGTATTACCAATATAAATTTTCTCGTCAATAATAAAAACCGGACGGCTTATAAAAGTGTAATGCTCCAAAATGTATTTTTTATAATCAGCTTCAGTCAAAGACTTGTTTTTTAGATCCATCGATTTGTATAACTGTGCTTTTTTGCTAAACAAAGCTTCGTAGCTTCCTGCAAGTTGGTACATTTCTTCAAGTTCTGCTTCAGTTATTGGATTTTGTTTGATATCGTGAAAAACCAGATTGTTTTCTTTAGGCAGACTTTTGATAATTTTTCGACAGGTATCGCAAGAAGCTAAGTAATATATTTTGTTCATGATTTTTAAATTTAAGTGAATACAAAGAAAATTCATTTAAAACTGAAAAATGCCTAATTTTAGAAAAAAATAAAATTATGAATTCAGTTTTTGAAGTACAGAAAACCATTAGAGAAGTTCTTGTGAAGATCTTAGATAATTATTCATTAGAACAGCTAAACAAAATTCCTCAGGGCTTTAATAATAATATTATTTGGAATGCGGCACATTGTGTTGCAGTTCAACAAGCTTTAGTTTATAAATTATCAGGTTTACCAACAATGGTTTCTAAAGAATTTATAGTAAAATATTCGAAAGGAGCAAAACCCGAAGGCGATGTTTCACAAGAAGAGGTAGATGAAATTAAAGTGTTACTATCTACGACTTTGCAACAGACAAAACAAGACTTTAGTGATGCTTTATTTGTAAATTTTCAGGAGTATACAACCAGCTTAGGCAATACAATTAGAGACGTAAACGGAGCTTTGGAATTTAATAATTATCATGAAGGACTTCATACGGGTGTAATCATGAGTATTAGAAAATTTGTTTAAAACAAAAAAGTCCCGTATTACGGGACTTTTTTATTCTACTATAGTTTCAATTGTAACTTTCATGGCACCGGCACCTTTATTTTTGGTGATTTCCATAAAGGCCCTTTTAGATAAATCTAATTCTCTTGTTTTTACAAAAGGTCCACGATCAGTGACTTTTACTATAACAAATTTTCCGTTAGCTTCATTTGTTACTTTTATTCTGGTACCAAACGGTAATTTTTTATGTGCTGCGGTATATTTACTGTTGTTGAATCTGGCTCCGCTGGCTGTTTTTTTTCCGTTAAATCGGTCAGCATAATATGAGGCGTGAGCGTTCTTTTTATAGGGTTTTAACTTTAAACCTTTATCAGTAAAGATAGAATCAGTTGGGATAGCAAGTATATCAGGTTTAATGATTTTTACTGTATCCTGAGTAATTTTAGGCTTTGGTTCTGTGGTTGGTTTAGTTTGACTTATAACGTAAGTAAAACAGCTTAAAAAAGTTAATGTAAGTGTAGTAAGTATAATGTGTTTTTTACTTCTCATGGGTTATTTTTTTTCAGACTTGGGGAGTTTGTACAAATAATATGCCGAGATAAAAAAAGCCCTATTGTTTTAGGGCTTTAATTGGTTTTTAGAACCATAGATTCCACGGGATTCTACTTAATATAAGCAATAATCCTAATCCGTAATAAATAGCAAAAGTTTTAAATTTAGCTTCGCTATTAATTAATTTTTTATGTTTTGACCATCCAATAGTAATCAATGCAATAGCGATAAGGTTGATTAATGGATGTTCTAATGAAGTTAATCTCAATTCGGCATTAGACATTTGCCCAAATGCTGCTTTTCCAAGAGGAGAAACAAAATAAAGAATTATTCCAATCAATAACTGAGTATGAGTTCCAATTAAGGCAAATAATGCGATTTTGCGATCTTTACCAGTAAAATCTTTTTTTGAAGTCAAGCCAATCACAGCATTTACAACTGCAATTAATAAAAGCAAAAGTGCTAAATAAGCCCAGCCAGAATGGAATTTTTGTAGAAAATAGTACATAAATTTTATTTTTTGTTAAAACAAATATAGCAAAAAAGGGTATAAAAAAAACGGCATTGGACTAAAAGTCAATGCCGTTTTTGGTATTTATTTAGATTCTAAATATTAGAAATCATAACGTAGTGTAAAGTTCCAAGTTCTTCCAAAACCGAAGAATACCTGGTTTACATTGGCAACTCCATTATAAAGCATTCCATTAGAAGCATAAGTTCCTTTTGAACCAGCTGGTTGACCAGTAGCTACAGGAAGATTATCATCAGCAAAAGTATTAGTTCTAGACTCAGCAATATAAATTTTGTCGAGAACGTTGTTTACGTTTAATCTGAAGTTTACAGATTTGTCTTTGTTTTTACCAGTTAACATTTTGTATGAGAAACCAGCATCCATTAATCCGTAAGAAGGCAATTCTAAAGCTCCTTTATTTGTTGCAGATGTAAAGTTAACAGGGTTTAATCCAGCATATAATTTGTCATTATAGTTGTAATTAGCATCTACAGTTACTCTTGTAACAACTTCGTAAGAAGCTCCCAAAGAAGCTGTCATTTGCGCAGCATCACCTACTTTTACTTTGTCCATGTATACAGTAGCAGCAGTATATCCTGCAACTGGCGTGTTGTCTGACTGGTTGTAAGCATTTACAGTAGCGTTACCTTTGTATTCCCAAATTCCGTAAGAGAACATACCTGTAACTTTTAATCTTTCAGTAATATTTGAACTACCTTCAAATTCAAATCCAGAGTGAACCTCGTTAAGACCTACGAATTCTGTATAAGTTGAGTTTGCAGGAATAGTTGGTGTTGCAGTAAGTGCATTACCTTTTAAGTATCTGTCGTTCCAGGTAGTGTTGTAAAGGTTTACCGTAGCATTAAAGAATCTTGAACGGAATCCGTAACCAGCTTCAAATCCAGTGATTTTCTCGTTAGTAAGGTTAGGGTTTACTGTAGATCTGTTGTTCGGATAAATAGAATTAAAGAACGGTTGTCTTGAATAGTATCCTGCATTAACATAAACATTATTTTTCTCGTTGATGTTATAGTTAGCTCCACCTTTTACGTTTCCACCAGTGATGTTTTTGTAAGGAGTTGAAGATAATGGATCAGTTGTTTTGTATACAAAATTGTCTTCTCTTTTGTAACCTTGTTGTGAAACTGCTCCCTGAACAAAAGCTGTTAAGTTATCTTTAGCATATTCTAATTGAGTAAATACACCATACCATTTTACATTACCAGTACTGTTGAAAGAAATTTTCTCATAGTCTTTCTTTTGGAAAACATTCCATTGAACATCTGTATCGTAAGTTGTAGTTAAATGTCTACCGGCTGGTTTTTGATCAGCGATAAAATTGTCATAATACTCACCTCCACCTAACAAGTTATTTAAAACTGTATAGTGATATCCTTTGTAAGTTCTTCCGTCAAAACCAAAATCTAAAGTTAATGTATTAGATAGTTTTTTGTTTAAGTTGATTACTGCACCAAACCAGTCATGAGAGTTGATAGATGAAGTTTGTGAGATACCAGTAGTATTAGTATTTGTTTGTGGGTTGTAATCAGCTATATTTGAACTTGAATTAAAGTAAGAGCTGTTTTGGTAAACACCACCAATTTTTTGTCTTTGTTGAGGACCTGTTAAACCTGCAATAGTAACTGGCTGACCAGAGTTATAAGCTACGATTTTATCATAATCTACTAAACCATCAGGTCTTCTAAAAGCGATAGCGTCGCTGTATGCTTTTCCTTTAATTCCTCCAGTTGCACTAGCTCCTGCACCACGCCCCATAGAAGCATAAAGAACAGAAGAAAGTTTTGTTGTCTCGTTGATTTTATAATCCCAGTTGAAAGACGCAATAGGTTTATGGTAGTAATTTTTTCTGATGTTATATTCTTGACCATTCAAATATCCTGCATCAGCATTGTATCTAAGATTTGGCTCATTATTATGGCCATATTGTTGGTAAGTAGCAATTGTAGATACTGTAGATCTTTGGTTGTGCCATTGTGGAGCACCTGTTACAGTAAGTTGAAAATCATGTTTCCCACTTTTTGTACCGTATCCTAATGCTACATAATAGTTAGAACCTTCAAATTGAGTTCCGTCAACATAACCATCTCCCATTGTTTGAGATAATAAGATAGAAGCAGAAAGTCCATTGTCTAATTTTCCTGTATTGTATGAACCTTGAATTTTGAAGTTTCTTCCATTTCCAAAACCAGAAGAGAATGATCCACCTTCTTTTTTGTCAGAAGATTTAGTTACAATGTTAATTGTTCCTCCAACTGATGGAGTTGCAAGTTTAGAAGCTCCTAAACCTCTTTGAACCTGCATAGCAGATGTTACATCTGATAAACCTGCCCAGTTACTCCAGTAAACAGAACCATTTTCCATGTCGTTAACTGGCATACCGTTAATCATAACGGCAATGTTATTTTGGTTGAATCCACGAATGTTGATTCTTGAATCTCCAAAACCACCACCTGATTTAGTAACGTATACTGAAGGAGTGTTTCTTAAGATCTCCGGAAATTCCTGAGTTCCTAATTTTTCCTGAATTTCAGCAGCTTTAATTGTAGAAACTGCTACAGGAGTTTTTCTGTCCTTTGCAATATCGACAACTGTACTTTTTACAACAATTTCGCTTAATTCATTTGAATTAGAAGTTAAAACGATTGTTCCTAAATTAGCAGTTGAACCACCAGAAACTGAAAATTTTACAGTTTTGTTTTCGTAACCTAAAAAAGAAATAACGATTTCCCCTGTACTTGTTGTTGCATTCAAAGTAAAGTTACCGTCAAAATCTGTAGAAGTAGCAGTTGTAGATCCTTTGATCACTACATTTGCTCCCGGTAATGAACCAACACCGTCGGTAATCATACCTGTAATTTTTCCTTGAGAAAATGCGGTTGAAACTATCATGAACAATAGTCCAGTGAGTAACCAATTTTTCATTGTCTTCATTTGTTATTAGTTTATTGTTTTTGGCAAAATTATAACAATTAAATCAGATAGTGTTATCAAAATGTTAAGAAAAATAAGTTTTGTTTAATCCATTGCACATTAAAACGATTATTCCTTTTTTTATTAAATAAAATAACATTTTTTTGAATTTTACCTATTGTATTTTGTTAAAATGATAATGATATGCATAGTCTTGTAGTGCTAAACTTGCAATAATGAGTGTTTAAAAGGCGCTTATTGGGTTATTTGTATGAAAAAACGCCTTAATTTGTTTTAAATTAAGGCGTTTCAGTTTGTTGTGAATTTTTTTTATAACAATCTATTTATTTTTCAAAAAGTGATTTAGTAAAAATGAAGTTGAACTATCATGATTTTTCACCTTCTTAGTGTTAATTTCGTCTAAAATGGAGTTGGCTAATTGTTTTCCTAATTCTACTCCCCATTGATCAAAGCTAAAAATGTTCCAGATAATACCCTGAACAAAAATTTTATGTTCATATAATGCAATCAAAGAACCCAAACTTTTTGGAGTCAATTTTTGAATCAAAATTGTATTAGTTGGTTTATTTCCTGTAAAAACTTTAAATGGTAATAAATAAGACGCTTTATCTGCAGGAAGTCCTTGTTTGTCAAATTCTGCCTGAACTTGCTCAGTAGTTTTACCGTTAAGTAAAGCTTCTGTCTGAGCAAAAAAGTTAGACATCAGTTTATCATGATGATCTTCGTTTCCGTATAATGGTTTTACAAATCCAATAAAATCTGTTGGGATTAATTTTGTTCCCTGATGAATCAATTGAAAAAAGGCATGTTGCGAGTTTGTTCCCGGTTCTCCCCAGATAATAGTTCCGGTTTGATAATTTACAGGTTTTCCATCTCGGCCAACACTTTTTCCGTTACTTTCCATAGTTGCCTGCTGTAAGTAAGGAGCCAGTTTTTGTAAATATTGTGTATATGGTATCAATGCTTCGCTCTCTGCACCAAAAAAATTATTATACCAAACACTTAATAAAGCAAGAATTACCGGTATGTTTTCGTCGAATTCTGTTGAATTGAAATGTTCATCCATTTCATGTGCTCCGGATAATAAATCAGTATAATTATCAAAACCAATTGCTAAACTAATGCTTAACCCAACGGCACTCCATAAAGAGAATCTTCCTCCAACCCAATCCCACATCGGGAAAACATTGTCAGGATTAATTCCAAATTCTGTTACTTTTTGAATGTTGGTAGAAACCGCCACAAAATGCTTAGCGATATCTTCCTGAGAAGCAGATTTCAAGAACCATTCTTTAATAGTTTCAGAGTTTGATAAAGTTTCCTGAGTTGTAAAAGTTTTAGAAACAATCAGGAAAAGCGTTGTTTCCGGATCTAATTTTTTGATAATTTCATTAACATGATCACCATCTACATTAGATACAAAATGAAGATTTAAGTGATTTTTGTAAAATTGTAAAGCCTCAACTGCCATAACCGGACCAAGATCAGAACCTCCAATGCCAATATTTACAACATCTGTAAAAGCTTTTCCGGTGTATCCTTTTCTTTCTCCAGAAATTACTTCGTGGCTAAATTTTTTGATTTTATTTTTTACTTCATAAACTTCCGGAATTACATTTTCTCCATCAACTTTGATGACAGCAGATTCAGGAGCACGTAATGCAGTGTGTAAAACAGCTCTGTTTTCTGTCTGATTGATGATTTCTCCATCAAAATATTGAGCAATAGCTTCTTTTAATCCAATTGAATTCGCTAATTCCAATAAAAGAGAAATGGTTTCCTGACTAATATTGTTTTTAGAATAATCAACTAAGAAATCATTCCATTGTAAATTGAATTTTTCAACACGAGTATTATCTTGTTGAAACAATTCTTGTATCGTAGTTTCGTGAATTGCGTTATAGTGGTTTTGCAGATTTTTCCACGCTTCAGTCCCGGTTGGGTTTGTTGTGTTTAAAGCCATTTTTTTTGTTTAATTGAAAATGTGGTTATAAAAAACAAAAATACTGAAATTAGTTTTAATAGAATATCGGTTCACAATTATATAACAAATAGTTACGAAAACGATTTATGAATTTTATTATAATTTTTTCCATACAACCTCAGCAGTAATAGATTTTTCTCCTTGTGTGGTATTCGTTACCACATATTTTAATTCATTATTTACAAAACTGTATGCTCTTTTTTGAATCGTTCCTTCCCAGTTTGGAAAAGATGCTGTTGTTATTTTAAAAATAATAGCATTATTATCTGCATCAACCTCATACTTGCCAAAGTGCGAATTGCTTCCCTGAACAATTGAAGCATTTTCTTCCGGAGTGCATTTGTTTTTGTCGTCAGAAATTATCTTAGCTCTCTCATTTTTGTATATTTCGATTGCATAATTTCCTTTTTCATCAAAGAATAAAATGCCTTTTGGATTTAATCCGTACGGAAGATTTATTTTTCCGTCTGAATTTATGTTTTCAACAGAAACCAAAGTCCATGAACCTAAAATTTCTGTTTGTATTGCTGACTTTTGTGCAATTGCCGAAGTAAAAGTCATAAGTAAAATTAATATAATTGCGGTGTTTCTCATTTTTAAAATTTAATAGTTGACTTTGATAATTTCTCCATTTATTGGTGTTTCAATACTTTTAGAATAAGCATTTATTAAATCTTCAATCGGAATATCTGAAACTTTGCCCGGACTAATCGCATTTATTCTAATTCCTCTTTCTAATTCAAGAGATGTTGCGAGAACAAAACTGTTAATTCCACCATTTACAATTGCTTTGCTAATGTTGTTTTTTACAGGTTTGTCAGCCATTTTGCCAGATGTAAGGGTAAATGATCCGTTATCGTTTAAATATTTTTGTCCAATTAATACTAGATTGACCTGACCTAATAATTTATTTTTAATACCAATGTTTATTTTTTCTTCGTCGAGCGAAAATAAATCTCCCGTATAACAATCACCTGCAACACATATGCAAGCATCTATGTTGTTGATTTTTAAGAACAATTTCTCTATTGAATCTGTATTTGATAAATCGACTCTGTAATCTCCGCTGTTTCTTGCGGCTGAAATAATTTCATGATTTTCCTCCAGAACAGGTTTTATTATTTTGCCAATTGTTCCATTTGCTCCAATTAATAGTATTTTCATTTGATAGTATTTTGTATGTTATTTGAAACAAAATTAAGAGGTTAGCTTTGTCCTAAAATTGTACTTATTGGTACTAAAATTGTATTTTAGCAGTATGACAGATAAAAATTTATATCTTCCTTTTGAAGTAGATTTTAAAGAATTGGAACAGTTTCCAAAATCAAGCTGGAAAAACAATTTCTTTGAATTAATTTATGTTGTCGATGGAAACGGAATTCAGATTATTAATGATAATAAATTTCAATACAAAAAAGGAAATCTCTTTCTGGTAACCCCAAAAGATATTCAGTCGTTTGAAATTCTAACTCCAACGAAATTCTTTTTTCTTCGGTTTAATGAATATTATATCAAAACAAATACTCAAAACGGACAAATGGAAACGGTGTTGCGAATGGAATATATTCTTCAAAATGCCAGTCATCGACCAGGATGTATTCTTAAAAATAATATTGACAAGCCATTAATTGCATCGCTTATAGAAAGTATTATTGCAGAGAAAAGTAATCAGCAAATTTATCATCAAAAGATTATCGAGCAAATTGTAAATACCATAATTACGGTTGTTGCCAGAAATATTGCTTTAAAGCTTCCTAAAAACATTAAGGAAACCACCGGAGAACTCGTTCTTGAAATATTGCACTATATTCAGGAAAATATTTATGATCCACGAAAACTGAAAGCAAATATAATAAGTGAGAGTTTTAATATTTCACCAAATTATCTTGGAAAATATTTTAAGAAACAAACCGGAGAGACATTACAGGAATATATCTCTAATTATAAGTTAAGATTAATTGAAGCGAGGCTTTTGAACAGCGATATGCGAATTAATGAAATTGCAGATGAATTGAGTTTTTCCGATGAAAGTCACCTCAATAAAGTTTTTAGAAAATACAAAGGAATGAATCCAACAGCATTTAGAAAGATGCATTTAAAATAAGAAATAATTAATTTTTATTACCAAATCTTCCACCACGGTTTTTTATTTACCTCAATTGTTTTTCTGGTCATATCGATCTCTATTTTTTTTAATTCTTCTATTTTAATTTTAGAATCATCAAAAAACAGTTTGCCATTTTCATCTATTCCAATAGGGGATTTGGTTCTTTCTTTCCAGTTTTCTGTTTGTAATTCCGGCACTAAAGGCAGATTAATTTTATCATTAAATTTCTTTCTTGCTTTTTCTATAATTTCTTCTTCTAAGTTTGAAGTTGAATTTTTAAGAAGTGTTAATGAATTATCAGGAATGTTTAAAAGGAAAACCTGTGTTTTGTTATCGATTTTCTGAATATCCAACACTTTAAAATAAGCAATTGTGTCTAAAAGAAAGTGACCATTTTTTGCTGAATCAGGATTAAATTTTGATAAATCTTTTGCGTGGGCACTTGCAATTAAATATCTGGTGTTTCCCAAAAGACCTCCGCCCATTGAAGACATATCAGTAAAGCCTTTTTCTTGAATTATTTGTCCAACTTTATAATTTGAAATTATATCTTCAGTAAGATTTGTGTCTCTGTAAAAAAGTTTTAAACCTGAAAAAGTTTCATTATAAATTGCTTTAAGACGAGCATTTTTCATGTTTGACTATTTTTTAAAATTTGAAATTTCAATAAAAGTTATAAATTCCCAATACTATCCAATTCTCTTTTTAAAGGCTCCATTTGTTTCATGAAACGATTTTTATCAGATCCGGTCAAAGATTCTCCGGTTGGTAAGTTAAGTCTCAATGCGTCTACCTGAATTCCGTTTTTCCAGAAACGATAGCAAACATGAGGTCCCGTTGCAAGTCCTGTGCTTCCTACTAATCCTATGGTTTGACCTTGGGTAACACGTTGACCGCGACGAACTAAAATTCTGGACATGTGTAAATATTGAGTAGAGTAGGTGCCGTTATGTTTTACTTTTACAAAGTTTCCGTTTCCTGCTGTATATCCTGTTGCTTCTACAACTCCGGATGCTGTTGTCGAAATTGGTGTTCCGGTTGGAGCAGCATAATCAGTTCCTTTATGTGCTTTCCAGGTATGTTGTACCGGGTGAAATCTGTTTGCAGTAAACCTTGAAGTGATTCGGCTAAATTTGATTGGAGTTTTCAGGAAAAAGTTTTTCAGTGTTTTTCCTTCATCATCATAATATTCTACTTTCCCTGAAATAGTATCTTTTTCAAACGGAAATGCATAAACGATTTTGCCTTTATATTCAAAAAATGCAGCTTCAAGATCTTCAACCCCGTCGTAAGTTTTACCGTTTATAAAGCGTTCTGTGAAAATTAATCCGTAGCGATCTCCTTTTTTAAGTTTAAAAAAGTCAATAGACCAGGAGAATACTTTTGTGATTCTGCTTGCAAGTGCCGTTTCTACGCTTTCGTTTCCTAAAGTTTCAGATAATGAACTTTTTAAAACGCCACCAATAATTTTACGTTTCAGCGTAACAGGTTTTATTTTTTTGTAAGCTTTTGTAATACTATCTCTAAAATCAATTACATAATACGTCAAAGCATCAGGCTGATATATAAAAAGCTGTAGTTTATTTGTTTTGTTTTTAGAACGAAGAAGAGTATAGGGTTTGTTGTATCGAATTGTTCTTACATTAAAAGAGTCTTTTACCTGCTCGACAATATCAAATACTTTTTTGTCACCAATATTTTGTTTTTGAATAATAGAACCAAAAGAGTCTCCTTTTTTTATCGTGTCCTGAAGAACATTAAAATCAGCGTAATTAAAACCGAATTCTACTTTTTTAGTCTTTGGTTTTGTAATTTTATTTTCAACTTTTTCAGCGGTTTTATTACATGAAACAATTGATAATAATAGGATTATAATTACGAATACTTTTTTCAAACTTATTTATTTTTTTTAGAAATTAAACTGCTGTTTCATTTCCCCAATTAGACAATTCTTCTTCGGTCCACAATTTAGGAAAAAAGATGCGTCTTTGGTATTTTGGATGCATATATTTTTGCCAGTCACTTCCTCCTGTCGCTTCGCCATTACCTTTTCCGCTTTCTAAAATATATTTTCTTGCGGTGTTTAAATGCTGCATAACCCAAGTAATATTAACGGTTTCGTCATAGTGACGCATTGCCTGGATTAATTCTTGGTTCTGTTGATCTTCAATTGGAAGTTGTGTAAATTTCTGCCAAATGTTTTTTGTTTTAAACGCAGATATTTGTCTTAGAAACTGATCTTTATATTTATTTTCAAACTCTTTCAGAAGGTATGATTTTTCTCCGGTATGATAATCTTTTCCGGCAGCCTGCCAGTATAAATGTTCAAAACTGGTTTCTAAAGCTGTATTTTCATCAAAATTCGCTTTATATCTTCGATCTGTTAAATTGATCACATCTGTAGAGGCAAATTCTATTAATCTGTATTGTGCGCTCTGGAAACCACTTGCTGGAGTCAATGTATTTCTGAATTTCATGTATTGATCAACCTCCATTCCGTTTTCCATGATGCTGAAAGAATTTGTTAGCATGTCGAAATAACGGGTAATCCTGGATAATCTTTCGCTGAAAAAATCAACCTGAATGTTTTGTGTGTCGGCAATTTGATCAATTTCCCACAAAATCATTTTAAATATCAATTCATTTACCTGATGGTACATAATAAAAACCATTTCATCAGGAAGTGTAGTGCGTTGTATTTGTAAGTTTAAAAGAGCATCAGTCTGAATGTAATCCCAATAAGTGATAGGTTTTGACCAAAGTAAGCCTTCTAGCTGAACATCAGTTTTTTGATTTATAGCCTGAAATTTAAGGTCAATTTCTTTTAGAATTGATTCTGAATGATCTGTGGTATTCATTATTTTTTTACTTTAAATGGATTTTTTAATCCTTTATATTCGTCAAGATCTGCTTTAAGTGATCCAACGGCAAGATCCGCTTTTATTCTAATCGGAACCTTGTTGTCGTCATCTGTTATCCAGAGCGTTACGCTTTCTTTTTCTTTAAAAACACGCCCGGTTTGTACTAATGGTTTAAATACCATCGTAGAAACGGTTCCAAATTTAGTTGTAATATCTTGACGACCTATATATTTTAACTTAAATTTTGTGATTTCTTCGTCAAAAAACATATCGATTGTAATTGCTTCACCAGATTTAAGTTTGTCTATATTAGGATGGTTTCTTAAGTAATAAAAAGACGAGATAATATCCTGAACATTATCTGTAATCACAATTGTTTTTTCGGTTTTACGCTTATAATCTTTTACTAAAATCCTGTTTTCGGTTTGATTAAAAAAACCTTCCTGATTTTTTGTATAACCGCCTTCGTCTATTTTTCGAACATAACGATAGGGGCTTCCGGTTTGTTTGTCGAAATAACTTTCATATAAGTCTTCTACTTTGAAGAAAAATTTAGACATTCCGGTTGTGTAACCTTTACCCACAGCATGATACACTTTTTTGTTGTTTATGGTAGCATCTTTTATTTCAAGTGTGGCATAACCTGCGTTTACAATTCCGTAATGAATTCTGAATTTAAAGTATTCCCCCGTATCGAAAGCGTCTTCTTTTTGAGTGTCGAAAGAAAGTGTCGTGAGAATTAATATAGTGAGGATGAATTTTTTCATAGTACAATTTTTACATTTCATTATAAAGATAAATAAATGCAAATTCTATTCCAAATGTACTGATACAAAAAAACTCAGTCAAGAAATGACTGAGTTTTTATGCTATTAACTAACCAAAAAACTATAAATTATGAAATTTATATCAATTCAGAAGGAAACCACCCCTTCTTGATTTGCGAGTGCAAAGATAGATAGAAAGTTCAAAAAAGAAATAGCAAAAGGCAAGTTTAACATAACATTTGCATAAAAAGCACCCTTTTACAGAGAATTATTCTATTTAATGTAAAAATATTGCGTTTTTACAAAGTTCCTCTTAATTCCTGCTCTCTCTCAATCGACTCAAAAAGGGCTTTAAAGTTTCCTGCACCAAATCCTTTTGCTCCCATTCTTTGAATAATTTCGAAAAAAAGCGTTGGTCTGTCCTGAACTGGCTTCGTAAATATTTGTAATAAATAACCATCTTCGTCGGCATCGACCATAATGGCTAGTTTTTCTATTTCATTAATATCTTCTTTCATCATATCCATATGAACTCCTAATCTCTCCGGAATTGCCTGGTAATAGGTATGAGGAGGAGCAGATAAAAATTCAACTCCACGAGCTTTTAATTGTGATACAGTTTTTATAATATCATCTGTTGCAATGGCAATGTGCTGAATTCCGGGTCCGCCGTAGAAATCTAAATATTCCTCTATTTGTGATTTTTTCTTTCCTTCTGCAGGTTCATTGATTGGAAATTTGATTCTTCCGTTTCCGTTAGACATTACTTTACTCATCAAAGCGGAGTATTCTGTCGTAATTTGTTTGTCATCGAATGATAAGAAATTTACGAATCCCATTACTTCTTCGTAGAATTTTACCCAGGTATTCATTTCGTTCCAACCTACATTTCCAACCATGTGGTCAATGTATTTTAATCCTGTTGGTTCTGGATTATAGTCTGATTTCCATTCTTTATAACCTGGCAGGAAAACACCATTGTAGTTTTTTCTTTCTACAAAAATATGAACAGTTTCTCCGTAAGTATAAATTCCGGAACGAACAACTTCTCCAAATTCATCGCTTTCTACAGTTGGTTCCATAAACGAACGAGCTCCACGTTTCATGGTTTCTTCATAAGCACTTCTGGCGTCTTCAACCCAGAGAGCAGCAACTTTTACACCATCGCCATGTTTTTTAAGATGTTCATGTATTGGTGAATCTTGAGTTAATGGCGTTGTTAAAACAATTCTAATTTTATCTTGTTTCAAAACATACGATGCTCTGTCTCTTACTCCGGTTTCTAATCCTGCATAAGCCAACGACTGATATCCGAAAGCTGTTTTGTAATAATGTGCCGATTGTTTTGCATTTCCTACGTAGAATTCTACATAATCTGTTCCTAATAACGGAAGGAAATCTTGTGCTCCTTCAAAGATTTTTTCTAATCCGTATTCTACTGATTTTACTTCTTTTGACATGATGTTTATTTGTTTAATCGGTGAATCGTTTATTTGATTTGCCGAAATGTTGTGTTTAAGTTTTTTTTTACCGCAAAGAGCGCAAAGTTTTTTTTGAGTTAGATTTTGTAAAATTGCAAAAGAACGCAAAGCTTTGCGAATTTGTTTTGATAAAATTTCGTTAGAAACTTTGTGAACTTTGCGTAAAATCCTTTGCGGACTTTGCGGTTAAATTCGACTAGCTACTCCGTCCAGGATTTGTAATACTGACCATCATCCAATCCCATCGCTTCTTCCGTTACCATTAATGGTCTGAAAGTATCAACCATAACAGCTAATTCCTGAGTTTCTTTGTGGCCAATACTGCGCTCCATCGCGCCTGGCGCGGGACCATGCGGAATTCCTTTTGGATGTAAAGTAATATGACCTTGCTCTATATTATTACGGCTCATAAAATCACCATCAACATAATACAGTACTTCATCAGAATCTATATTGCTGTGATTATATGGCGCCGGAATTGCTTTTGGGTGATAATCGTAAAGTCTTGGGCAGAATGAACAAACGACAAAAGTAGCCGTTTCAAAAGTTTGGTGTACCGGAGGCGGTTGGTGTACACGTCCCGTTATAGGTTCGAAATTGTGAATCGAAAATCCGTATGGGAAATTATATCCATCCCAACCCACAACATCAAAAGGATGTGTAGCATAAACCACTTCGTGAATCATGCCTTCTTTTTTGATTTTAATTAAAAAATCGCCTTTTTCGTCATGTGTTTCCAATTCGTTTGGCAAAATAAAATCGCGCTCGCAAAATGGCGAATGTTCTAAATGCTGACCTGATTGGTTTTTATAACGTTTTGGAGTGTAAAAAGGGGAATAAGATTCTACGTAAAAAAGTCTGTTTTCTGTGGTTTCGAAATCGATTTGGTAAATAATACCTCTTGGAATAATAAGATAATCTCCATATTCAAACGGAATATTCCCAAGCATTGTTCTTAATTTTCCTTTTCCTTTATGGATGAAAAGCATTTCATCAGCATCGGCATTTTTATAGAAATAATTTCGAAGAGATTCTTTAGGAGCTGCTAAACCAATAATACAGTCTTTGTTGACAAGCATTGCTTTTCGGCTATCTAAAAAGTCGTTTTCAGGTTTTAATTCAAAACCTTTAAAAAGCAATGATTTTATGTTTTTTCCAATTGCAATTTTTGGCTCAACAGAGTAGGAGTTTAAAATTTCTTTAACCTGAGTTGGTCTGTGAACATGATAAGATAAGGATGAATGTCCGTGAAAACCTTCGGTACCAAATAATTGTTCGTAGTAGAAACCTCCGTTAGGTTTTTCGAATTGGGTGTGTCTTTTTTGAGGAAAGTTTCCGAGTTTATGATATAATGGCATGGCTTTTCTATTAGATAATTTGTAAATTAGATAATTCGAAAAATTTGAATTGTGTGAACAGATAATCAGCTCAATTTTTATAATCGACCAATCATCTCAATTCGGTGGTTTCATTCAGGATTTCTCTTGATGAGGAATTGAAGATACTCTAATAAACCTGTCCATTTTGTTTTCATTATAACAAATGTCGTAATTTTTATTGATTTAAATTATATATTATATCAATTATTAACGTTAAAAAAATACGAAAGATATTTTTTAGCACAAAAAAATGGATCTTTCCTATGTAATATTTAATGTTTATTTGTCTTAAAACATAAATCCAATACTAAACCACGTATAACTTTTTGACATTTCAGGAGACCATGATTGTTTAACTTCAATTGGTCCAATAATAGTTTCAAGTCCGTAACCAACTGCATAACCGGAATATTTAGGCATTGAAACCCAATCTACAGTAGTAAAAATATCGTCGCCCAAATTGGCAAAATTCGCAGAAAAATTGACGTGGTTCTTTTTAAAAATTTCGTAATCTAAAGTAATATCGGCTTTTATAAAGCTATTTCCGGCGATACTCAAAAAGTCATATCCGTAAAAATAATTAAAGTTATTGATTTTGTTGTAGCCATAACCTCCTAATATAAAATCGAAAAACGGAACGCTGTCGCTGCCAATATTAAATCCGGCATCGGCTCCAATTTTTACTGTAGCTTTTCTAAATAAGGTTCTGGCAAATGCAATTTCGGCCTTTGCAATCGAGAAAGGTTTAAACTGATTGGTGTAATCTGATGACGCTAAATAAGTTTGTAAATCTCCGGAAAAATAAACTCCGGAATGAGGGAAACTTTTATTGTCGAACGAATCGTATTTTAAATATCCAAACACACTATAATAGTTACTCTTTTCTATGATGTTTTCTGTATTAGAAAGCGTTGGTGAATTTATTTTTAAATATTTGTACTCAAATCCTCCGCCCATTAAGAACTTCTGAACAAAGATCGTTTGAAAATAAGCCTGATTTGTAAGATCTAAAAAGTCAACATTAATCAAGTTAACATTTGAATTTTCTGCAAAAATATTACTAATGCTTGTCGTTACATTTCTATTGAACTGATTTAATCTGGAACGAAACCCAAAGCTGATGTTAAAACCATTCTCGACATAATAATTTAAATCGTATCTAAAATTGTCACCAAGAATTATGTCCAGAGATGTTACATCATTTTTCAGGAAAGTTTTTTTATGGGTAAGATTTAATAAAATACCGCTTTTGTATAATCCGTCATAATGCAAACCTAGTTTTAAGTAAGTCTGTGTTGGGTTTTCTTTTAGTACTAAATCAAGGTCATCTTTTGTGCCGTCTGGTTGCAGGCAATAAGAGATTGTACTAAAGTTTTGAGTAGCATTTAAGTTGTTGATTCCTGTTTTAAGATCATCATATGTAATGGTGCTTCCAGGTTTAAAACGAAGTTTTCCGCGTATGTATTCACGCGTATAATTGTCTAATTTATCACTGTTTATTTTGTCTATTTGTATAGTGTCAGTGGCGATTTTTAGTTTTGGTTTTTTATAAAAATTGTCTTCATTTACCAATGTTTTTATTTTTTCATAAACGGCAAAAGCTGCTTCTTCGCCTTTTCTTATGATTTCTTCGCCTTTGTCAAATGAAATAACGCCATAATCCCTAATGTCAGGTTTGATATAAACATCAGTGTCTTTTATTTTGCTTTTCATTTTATCAATAGACTGCAAATTGGTAATCTGAACTAATATGCGGGTTGCATTTTTCAGGTTTTTTCGTTTCATTAAATCATCCTGAACATCCACACCAATAATTATATCAGCACCGAGATTTCGAACTTCCTGAATAGGATAATTATTTACAACACCTCCATCTACCAGTAAATTCCCGTCGATTTCTACAGGAGTAAATAACGAAGGAAATGCTGCACTCGCCATCATAGCCTGAACCAGGTTTCCTTTGTTTAATAAAACTTCTTCACCTGTTTCTATATTGGTACCAATACATAAAAACGGAGTTGGGAGTTTATTAAAGTCTCGAACATGGCGCACATTACGGGTAAGACTGCTTAATAAATTATAATTGTACATTCCTTTTGAAAGTGCCTCCGGAATTCCTACTCTAAATTTGCTAAATGGTAAAACGATGGCGTACAATTCATCATTTTTTTTGCCGTAAAAGTTTTTAGAGGAACGCGGAATGTAATCATTAATCAATTCGTCGAAATTGGTTCTTTTGAAAATGGAGTCAATTTGAGAAGCGTTATAACCGGAAGCATAAAGTCCGCCAATGATAGATCCCATACTGGTTCCACCAATATAATCGATTTTAATTCCTGCTTCTTCCAGAACTTTTAAGACTCCAATATGTGCAAAACCTTTTGCGCCGCCGCCACTTAAAACTAATCCTATTTTGGGTCTTTTGGCTTCGTCTTGTTTTGCTTTTTCGTTATTTTCCTGTGAAAAAGAGTTTTGTGTATTAAAAAATAAAAGTATAAAAAGACCCAACTGTACGCCCCAGATGGAAATGGAAAACTGCGAAAGAAAAAGCGATATTTTTTCCTGTAAAAAAAGAGCGACTTTAGAAGCTCCTTTTTTTGCAGTAGAAAAAAATCGTTTTGACCGAGTATTTGAAATGGACAGCTGGATTGGGCGCATAAAAAATAACTAGTTGGTTTTGTAAAAGTCGACAATTTTTTTGGCTTTTGATACTCCTATGACATCAGATATTTCTTTTTCGGTTGCCAATTTCAATCTTTTAACACTTTTAAAATGTTGTATTAATGTAAGCATGGTTTTTTCTCCAATACCCGGAATACTTTCTACAGACGAATTTAGTGCTGCTTTACTACGTTTGTCACGATGAAATGTGATCCCAAATCTATGCGCTTCGTTTCGTAATTGCTGAATTACTTTTAATGTTTCTGATTTTTTGTCGAGATATAACGGGATCGAATCTCCGGGATAAAATAATTCTTCGAGGCGTTTTGCAATCCCAATAATAGCAATTTTACCTCTTAATTCTAAGGCGTCTATACTTTTTAAGGCTGCAGAAAGCTGTCCTTTTCCACCGTCGATAATAATAAGTTGTGGCAAAGGCTCATTTTCGTCTAATAATCTTTTGTATCGGCGATAGACAATTTCAGTCATCGAAGCAAAATCATCAGGACCTTCGACGGTTTTTACATTAAAATGGCGATAATCTTTTTTGCTTGCTTTTCCGTCCTTAAAAACGACGCAAGCCGCAACAGGATTTGTTCCCTGAATATTCGAGTTATCAAAACATTCTATATGGCGTGGTTCAACAGGCAATCGCAAATCTTTTTGCATTTGTGCCATGATTCGGTTGGTATGTCGATCCGGATCTACAATTTGCAATTGTTTGAGTTGTTCGATTCTATAAAACTTAGCATTTCGAATGGATAAATCCAGAATTTGTTTTTTATCTCCGAGTT
This sequence comes from [Flexibacter] sp. ATCC 35103, assembly GCF_001975985.1. Lineage (GTDB taxonomy): Bacteria > Bacteroidota > Bacteroidia > Flavobacteriales > Flavobacteriaceae > Flavobacterium. Next base: position 647,729 of record NZ_MTQF01000003.1, read on the forward strand.
GCGGAACAGTTGTTTTGATGTTTTCGCCCAAATTAATTTCGAACGGAACAATGATTTCTTTTGATAATAACTGAAAACGTTCGCGAAGTTCGATAATCGCAAGTTCCAGCAACTCTTCATCGGTTTCATCCAGCTTTTTCTTCATTTCTAAAGTATGTGAACGAATAATAGATCCGTGCGAAATTTGAAGAAAGTTAACATAAGCGGCACTTTCGTCAGAGACAATCGAAAAGACATCGATATTGGTAATCTTGGGGTTTATAATCGTTGATCGGGATTGGTAATTTTCAAGGACTTCTATCTTTTCTTTGATTTTCTGCGCTTCTTCAAAACGTAAATCCTGAGCATATTGGTTCATTAATCGCTTAAAATCTTTCATACTTTCTTTAAAATTCCCTTTCAGGATTTCGCGGATCGCATCAACCTGCCTTTGATATTCTTCGAGAGGTTCCAGACCTTCGCATGGTCCTTTGCAATTGCCAATATGATATTCCAGACAAACTTTGAATTTGCCTGAATCGATATTCGATTTGCTCAAATCATAATTGCAAGTTCTAAGCGGATACAATTCTTTAATTAAATCAAGAATAGTATGCACGGTTTTGAAACTGGTATAGGGTCCAAAATATTCAGAACCATCTTTGACCATTCGTCTGGTCGAAAATATTCTTGAAAAAGGTTCTCTTTTAATACAAATCCAGGGATAACTTTTGTCATCACGAAGCAATACATTATAACGTGGCTGCAAAGTTTTGATTAAATTGTTTTCCAGCAAAAGAGCATCTGTTTCAGTAGGAACAACGATGTGTTTTATGGTTACAATTTTCTTAACCAAGACATTTGTTTTGGCCGTATCATGAATTTTATTGAAATAGGAGGAAACCCTTTTTTTTAAATTTTTGGCTTTCCCAACATATAAGATCTTTCCATCTTTATCATAATATTGATACACGCCGGGATTGTCCGGCAACGTAAGGATTTGAAGATCTAAGGACGGTTTTTGCATTCTGTTTTGTTTCTGAAGATAATCGATAAGCATTTTCAAAAATCATTCTGATTTAAGAAAAAAAGCTTAACACGGATTTAGTTTCAAATTTACGAAATCAAAAGAATAATTTCTATATTTAGATTTTATAATTCTACATGAAAAATAGTAAACCCTTGGTTATTTTTGGCGAATCGATTTTGCCGGGAGAAAACAAAACAATAAATGTTGAAATTGCGAGGCTGCACACCACCACAAAACTAAATATTCCAGTCATTGTGCGTCGATCAAAGATTGAAGGTCCTGTGGTTTTATTCTCAGCCGGGATTCATGGCGACGAAATTAATGGTGTTGAAATCGTGCGTCAGATTATCAGCAAAAAAATAAATCGTCCTGCAAAAGGAACTATTATTTGTATCCCAATTATCAATATGTATGGTTTTGTAAATAAATCCCGTGAGTTTCCTGACGGACGTGATTTAAACCGCGTTTTTCCGGGAAGTAAAAAAGGTTCTCTGGCCAGTCGTTTTGCCTATCATATCGTTGCCGAAGTTTTGCCGATTATTGATTATGCTGTCGATTTTCATGCCGGTGGTGCTAGTAGATTTAATGCGCCGCAAATTAGGGTCACAGAGAATAATCCCGAATTGAAAATTTTAGCCGATGTATTTAATGCGCCGTTTACTTTATATTCTAAAAATATAAATGGCTCTTTTAGAAATACCTGTGAAAAAGCCAATATAAAAATGCTGCTTTTTGAAGGCGGGAAATCATTAGATATAAATAATGTTATTGCAAATGAAGGTGTAATGGGAGTAAAGCGTTTGCTGCATTATCTAGATATGCTTGATCCTAAACAAGTAGTTGAATATGCTAAAGAGCAATCGATTTACATCAAAAATTCGGTTTGGTTGCGCGCTAAATGTTCGGGTTTGCTGCACGATTATAATTTGATTGGAAAATTTGTAACCAAAGGAACAATTTTGGCCATCATTACAGATCCGTTTGGTAAATTTGAACAGAAAGTAAAAGCGCCACATGACGGCTTTGTCATTAACGCAAATCATTCGCCAATTGTTTACGAAGGCGATGCGATTTATCATATGTCTAAAAATAATCCTGAAAATGCCGACGAATAAAAAAGAATTACGATCACACTATAAAAATCTTCGCAAAGAACTTACGCTCGATGATCTTGAAGAAAAGAGTTTGGTTATAGCCAATAATCTAATTCAATTGCCTATTTGGGATAAAATGTATTATCATGTTTTTTTGCCTATCGAAGAACAAAAAGAAGTAAACACTGAATATGTTTTGCATTTGCTTTCCGGAAAAGATAAAGAAATTGTAGTTTCTAAAAGTGATTTTGAAACAAGAGAAATGAAACATTTTTTATTGACAGATAATACCAAAATCAAAAAAAACGAATATAATATTCCGGAACCTGTAAATGGTTTATCAGTTCCGTCAGAAACTATTGACGTAGTTTTTGTGCCGCTTTTGGCATTTGATCTATTAGGAAATCGGGTAGGTTACGGAAAAGGTTTTTACGATAAATTCTTATCTGAATGCAAACCGGAAACCATCAAAATTGGACTCTCGTTCTTTGAAGCCGAAAACGAAATCGAAGATGTTTTCGAATCTGATGTAAAACTGGATTATTGTGTGACGCCTGAGAAAGTTTATAAATTTTAGGTTTAAACCATATAAGTAATATAAGTTCATTTTAGTTCAAGCTAAATTTTTATGACGCCTGAGAAGGTTTACAATTTTCAATATCCCATATTTTTTCACAATCAAAATTGTAGAGACGCACATCAGTGCGTCTAATGTTTCAATAGACTTACTGCCACTGTTAGACCTGACAGGTTTTCAAAACCTGTCAGGTCTCTGTTTACATAAAACGTTAGGGTTATTTAAAATACCAATCTTTGGTAAGACGCACTGCTGTGCGTCTCTACAATATGCTGTGCGTATATTGTGCTATAAATAAAACGTTTGGTTAGTTGCAATCAAACTTAAATTTACTTATATCACTTATACAATTTAAAGGTTCAAATTGATATAAAAAATCCCAAACTCCAATTGTTATCAAGTTGGAATTTGGGATTTTTTTATTAAATTTTAAAAAAACTTTATTTTACTTCTTTAATTGTAGACCCATCAATCCAACCTTCGGTTCCGTCTGTTAATTCGATTTTTTTCCATTGGCCTACAGTTTCAGTAACATAAACTTTTGCTCCTTCGTGCAAAAGAAAAATAGCTGCACCAGCTTTTTGTGGTTCACTACGGACTTCACTTAACTCTGAAAAAACAATAGCCGGACGATCATTGTTAAAATGATCTTTTTCTGTAATTCCTGCAGATACAGTTAATAACAAAGCAACTAAAAGAACAAACATTCCTATAAAATAGATTCTTTTTGTAATTGTAATTTGCGAGAAATAATAGCCAATAAAACTCAATAAAAAAACAAATGCAATTGCAACAGAAATTTTTGCCCAGGTATTATAATCAAAAATTCCTGTAAAGCTTTGAATCAGTTTTGCAAATCCTACTTTAGGAATCTCTTTAATCTCGTCGATAGTTAATTTTTTGGCGAACTTTAAATTGTTTAATGTTTCAGGATCATGAGGTTTTAAAACCAACGCTTTTTCGTAATTGTAAATAGAAGGTGCTACTTTATTTAATTTGTAATACGCATTCCCTAAGTTAAAATACAATTCTGCAGAATGCTGTTTGTCTTCTTTAACAATACTTTCATAAACATCAACAGCTTGTTGGTATTGTCCCTTTTGGTACAAAGCATTTCCTTTTTCAAAGCTGCTTTGAGCAAAGAAAACCTGAGTGATTAATAAAAAAAGATAGACTATATTTTTCATTTTATTTCTTTTAAACCTAACAGTCCCGAAGCTTTGGGATAAAATTCTATTGGTTTTGAATTTAAGTTTATACGATCTGTTTTTCTAATTCTGAAATTATCAGAACAGCTTTATCATAATCCTGCTGAATTGAAGCGCTTGATGCCGGAGCATAACGTGCAAATTCACAGTTTTCTGTCAGGCTGATGAAATTTTGTACTGATTCTGGATTGGCATTTCTGGACACTAATAATTCACGAATATTATCCTTACTCATTTCTGAAGTCTCGATATGCAATTTTGCTTTTAGGAAATTATGCATCGCTTTCTCCAAAGCAATATAAAATGGCTCTTTATTGTTCAGTTGTTTTTTAGCTTCAGATAAATATTTCTTCGCCAGTTTGTTGTTCATTCTAATTCGGTTTCCTGTTACGTCACCGTCAAGAGCTTCTTTTTTCTTCTTAGCCAGAATAATAATTGGCAGAATCACGAAAGGCATGAATAATAAAATATAATACAGATTAGAACCGTAAAAATCATTTTTAGCTATTGCTACTAAAGTTGTTTTTGGTTTTATGTATTTAAATTGTTCTGTTTTCGAAATTATATTTTTAGATGCGCTTGCTGTTGCATTGGCCTCTGCCTGCATTGGTCCGTCTAAAACATCAACCATTATTTCTGATGAAGTAATAGTTTTATAAGAACCGGTACTTAAATCAAAATAAGAAAACTGCATTGGTTTTATTGCATATTTTCCTTTGTATTGAGGTACAATAGAATACTTGTCTGTAATTCTTCCTGACATTCCTGAAAGCGAAGTTGTCACTTGTTCATCATGAACCGGATCGTACATTTCTAATGCATTTGGTACAACAGGTTTTGGCAAAGTAAACAATTTCATGTTTCCGCTTCCTGATGCGCTCACAACTAAATCCAGACTTTCTCCACTTTTAAGCGTCGTTTTAGATGGTGTAACAGTAAAATTAAATTTACCTACAGCACCACCAAATCCTTCTGGTTTAGTTGCTTCCGGAAGTGGTCTTACATTAATAGTTTTAGCGCCGGCTGAAACAATTTTGTTATCATCTGTCAAGATCATCTGGCCATACATGTCACGACGATTTGAAGGCAATTGTACGCTAATATCTAATGAAAGAGGCTCAATAGTTAATCTTCCTGATTTTTGAGGATATAAAATAGTCTTTTTCAGTATAACAAAATAACATCTTTGTCCTTGAAAAGTTCCCTCTTCGATAGAAAGTTGTTTAATATCTATATTCTGATTCCAGAAGTCATTATACTTTGGTTTCGCTAATTCTTTAAAACCGGTAACATTAATGTTGTTAAAGTATAATTTGTAAACTACAGTTATAGGTTCATTTAAGTACGGACTTGTTTTAGAGATTTCGGCTACAAGGTTCAAAGTTTCATTAGGCACACCTTGCTGACCTTGCGGTCTGCTGTTATCATAAGGATCTCTTTCCTGGGCAACTGCATTTGTTACTACAACTTTTATAGGTTGTGTTTTATAAATTTGTCCGTTATATTCAATAGAAGCCTGTTTAATAGAAAACGTTCCTTTTTGATTGGGCTGTAAGATATAAGAATATATTTTTTGAAAAGAGCTTCTTCCGTTTACCCACGACTGGCTTATTTGCTGACTTGGTCCGCCTACAACTCTAAAGCCGTCAAATGAAGGTTGGTCAAAGTTATCCCCATCAACATTCATGATGAAGTCAATACGTAATCTTTCGTTTACTCCAAGGGTATTTTTGCTTACTCTGGCTTCAAATTGAACTTGAGCCATAAGCCCTTGAAAAGTGAATAGTAATAGAATTAAATATCTTTTCATTAATTGTTTATCAGTTTTTGTTTAACTGTTTAATTGTTAACTTGTTTAATCGGTTTTTTTGCAGTTTTATTGTTTAGTCGTTTTTTTGTGCTCCGGATTAACGGTCAAACGAATAAATGATTTAACCCAAAAACTACCAGTCTTTTTCTGCTTTTCTAGGGTTTCCTTTTACTTTCTGAGCGTTTACTTTATCTTGAATTTTCTTTTCTTCGTTGTTTACGGCATCTAATAAATTTTGAACGCGGTCTTTAGAAATTCCTCCAGGTTGTGGTTTTGGTTCTCCTTTGTTATCAGATTTATCATCTTTCTTCGGATCATCTTTACCATCTTTTTTATCCTTGTCTTTATCGCCTTTGTCGTCCTTTTTATCTTTGTCCTTATCTTTATTTTTATCCTTGTCCTTGTCTTTATCTTTGTTTTTATCCTTGTCTTTGTCCTTATCCTTATTTTTATCTTTGTTTTTATCGTTTTTAGGCGGATTTTCTTTTAGTTTTTGTTTGGCGTAAGCATAATTATAACGCGTTTCATCATCAGTAGGATCATTTCGTAAAGCTTCTTTGTAGGCTTCAACGGCTTGCGTATAATTTTTTTCTTTCATTAAAACATTCCCTAAATTGTGAAAAGCTTTATGTTTTTCTGGTCTTGTTTTAGCATTTTTTATGGCTTTTGCATAAGCGAATTTAGCTTCAGAAGCCTGGTTTTGTCTGTAGATGGTATTTCCTAAGTTATATGGAGCAGTTGCACGCTTTGAAAATTTTGATTCTGAAATTCTGTAATTAGCTTCAGCATCAACAAATTTATTCTGCTTATATTCTTCATTGGCATCAGGCAATGTCTTGTCTTTCTCCTGAGCCGAAACAGCTAAAGAAAACGTTAGTAAAATATAAAGAAGTAAATTTTTCATTCTAATTTTTTATGTTTTTAGTTTGCCACAAATAGGACCAATTATTTCTAATTCCGGATAATTAGTGGGTAACTTTATTATTTCTTTTCGTTAAATAAATTCAACTCTTTAATCCAATTCGTTTTTCTTTCCAGCAGGAAGATATCAATAAACAGCAATAAGAAACCAAAGCCAATAAACCACTGAAATTGTGATTGAAAATCGGCCATTTGTGTAGCCTCAAATTCTGTTTTCTGGATGTTGTTTAACGCATTTTTGATATATTCTAAAACTTCCTTTGTGTTTCCGCCATAAACATAACCGCCTTTTGTCGCTTTTGCAATGGTTGTTAAGCCTTCCTGATTTAGTTTTGTAATAACCGTTTGTCCGTTTTGATCTTTTTGATAGCTTTTGATTACGCCATTTTCTCTTAACGGAATTGTACCTCCTTTTTCTGTTCCAACACCAATAGTGATGATTTTCATTCCCATTTTATTAGCTTCTTCAGCTGCTGCCGAAGCTCCTTCAGAATGATCTTCTCCATCAGAAATTAAGATTAATAATTTGCTGGTTTTACTTTTTTCATCAAAATAAGTCGATGATAATCTAATGGCTTCATCTAATGAAGTTCCTTGAGATGAAACCATATCCGGAGTCATACTTTGCAGGAACATTTTAGCAACACTATAATCTGATGTAATTGGCAAAACCGGGAAAGCACTTCCTGCATAAGCTACAATTCCTATTCTGTCGCTTCCTAAATTATTGATGATTTGCGAAACCAATTGTTTACTTTTTTCTAAACGGCTTGGTGCCACATCTTCGGCAAGCATACTTTTAGAAACGTCGACAGCAAAAACAATGTCAATTCCTTCACGTTTTACAGTTTCCATTTTAGTCCCAATCTTCGGATTTACCAACCCAATAATTAAACAGGCAAGTGCCAAAAGGATTACTGATAATTTTAGCACAGGTTTAAAAACAGATCTTTCAGGACTTAGCCTTTTTACCATTTCTAAGTCACCAAATTCGCGCTGTTTTTTTCTTTTCCAATACATATTGAAAAGAAAAATACACACCAGAATTGGGAGTAATAATAAAAGATATAAATATTTTTTTTCGTCTAATTCCATTTTTTAATTCTAGTTTTCAGTTTTCAGTGGCAGTTTTCAGTGGGTAGCTGATAACTGTGACTGAGACTAAAATATTATATAAAGCTTCTGTAAACCGTATTTCTTAAACCTACTTCTAACAATAACAAAAATGCTGCTAGTAAAACAAAACCTCGGTATTTTTCGTCGTAATCGTAGAATTTTAATTCCTGGATTTCAGTAGTCTCTAATTTATTAATTGCATTATATATTTCTGCTAATCGATCGTTACTTGTTGCTCTAAAATAAGTTCCATCGGTTTTACGCGCAATATTTTTCATTAATTGTTCGTCGATTTCAACTTTCTGCATTTTATATAAAAAACCTCCGTTTGGCGCATACGCGTATGGAGACGCAGCCATTCCGTTAGTACCAATACCAATTGTGTAAACTTTTATTCCGTATTGTTTTGCAATGTCTGATGCTGTTTCAGGTTCGATAAAACCGGCATTATTAACACCATCTGTCATCAAGATAATAACCCGGCTTTTTGCTTTGCTATCTTTTAAACGGTTTACGGCGGTTGCTAATCCCATCCCAATTCCGGTTCCGTCTTGTAAAACCGTATCGTATTTAATGCTTTTTATGGCTTCAAGAATAATCGCTTTATCACTTGTAACCGGCGTTTTGGTATAAGCTTCAGATGCGTACAAAACCAATCCAACTCTGTCATTAGGTCTTTCGCCAACAAAATCTGCGGCAACTCTTTTTAAAGCTTCCATACGGTTTGGCTTTAAATCTTTTGCCAGCATACTTCCTGAAACGTCTATTGCAAGAACAATATCAATTCCTTTTGTTGTTTTAGTCTGACTGCTAATATCTACGGTTCTAGGTCTTGCCAATGCTATAATTAAAGAGCTTAATCCTAAAATTCTAAAAACATATAAAGCAGGTTTTAATTTTGTTAAAAGCGATTCGCTGTTTTTAAAACCCTGAGTTGAACTCATTTTTAAAGTAGCCGATTGCTGGTTGCGTTTCCAGAAAAACCAAGCGATTGCAATTGGAATTAATAGAAATAACCAAAAGAATTCTGGATTTAAAAAAGTTATCTTTCCCATTAGTTGCTCGCTTTTCTAAGTTCAACAGAATTTAAAATCCTGGTTGTAATATCATTGGCATAAGTATCACCTTCTTCGTGTAAAATCATAATTTGCTGTAATCCCTGATCTTGTTTAAACAGTAAAAGTTCATAATAAGCCTTTGTACTTGTTTTGTCAACAGGGTTAAAAACGGTCATTGTTCCGTATCCTTTTACACCCTGAATACCTGCACTAGTTTGAAAATCTTCTTGTTTTACAATAATATTTTGTCCGCCCTGTGCTTCGATAACTTTTAGGGAACCTTCTAATGCTTTTGCTAAATCTATATCTGTTGGGGTTTTAAATTTACTGGTTGAAACGGTTACGTAAAAATTACCAACCATACTTCCATACGTAAAAAGCTGCATTTCTTTTATTAAAGCCATGGTTTCTTTAGGAAGTACTTTTAGAGCATCCATTCGTTTTAAAACCTTTGGAGTTTCAATCACAATACCTGGATTTCCGTATTCACTTTTTACCCATTCGCCTTCTAATAATTCTTTAGAAGGATGACCAATAAGATTGTCTTTTACGTATTTAAAACCTTTCGTAGCAATAAAGAATGCGGTTGTAGCGATGAATAAAAACAAAACAGTTCCAACAGCAATAGCAATTCGTTTATTGCGTTTTTTAAGCAGCTGAAGTTTTATTTGTTTTTGTCTTTGTGCTTCGTTCAATAATTGATCTTCTTCTTCAGCCGGAACTTCAGTTGGGATCGCATTATCAAGCGTAAGAATTACTCTTTGAATTTTATTTCTGTCTTCAGTAATTTCAAATTCTAAAGGTTTAGATTTAGCAAATTTTACTAAATCCGCCTGACGTAAAACACGCTCAAGATTCTCTACAGTTTCAGGAGTAAGTGTCATCTTTTTCTTGGTAGAAGCCAATCGTATCGCCTGAATCAATTCAGATGTTGTGCTTTCCATAGCCGGAATATGAATCGCTTCTTCGATATAATTACGGGCAATATCAGTCAGTTCACTGTAGTATTCCTTAATTTCACCTTTCTGAACCAATTCTTTTTGTTCCAGATTGTTCAGTAAACTTGTCGCTTTTTCGATAGGAGTTTTATAAACTTCTTCTTCAATTTTTTTCTTTTGACATTTTTTAACATACCAATATACGAAAGCTCCAATTGTAAGAATTACAACTACAATTAAAAGGTAAAACCACCAATCGCTAATACCGCTGTCTACAACAGTAATATCTTTGATGTCGTACATTTTTTGTTGTAAAGTATCCACTTTTACATTCGCAACTTCAACACGAATAGAATCAGTTTGATAAGGTTTTTTATCGATTAAGATCTGAATACTCGGAATTACGTATTTTCCGGAATCAAATTGCGTTAAACCATATTTTTTGATCAATTCATAAGTATCATTTTTCTTCACGGTATCAATTGGATACGATTGAATTACTTCAAGCTGACCAATGTTTTTTAGTTTAGGAAAAACAACCTTAGATTTTGAACTGACAACCGTTTTAAGCGTTAACTTAAATTCTGCCCCAATTTTATTTTTTGTGGTATCAATGCTCGTCTCTACTTGTTTTTGCTGGGCAAAAATAGAAGAGGAAAGTAAAAATAAAAATATGTAAAACTTTAATTTCATTATGATTAACGATTGAAGATTAACGATTTTTGATTTCAGATTTTATGATGAAAATAAAATTTTAATCTTTTGTTTTTTTATGAATTATTTTTTGATGTTTTAATGCTTGAAACAAATATTGATATTAATTCATTGACTTCTGTTTTGGCTTTTGACAAATTTTGTAAATCTGTCGATAAATTTGCTTTCTCAATTATTTTTAAGCAAACAAAAGTTTCTCTTAGCTCCTTTAAACAAATTCCCATTTTATGAATAAAATCTTTTTTGCTTTCTGCGCTTTGTGCTTCACCATAATTCAAGGCGGGCGACGTACTTGATCGAGTTATTTGACCTAATAAATGATTTCCGGCGTAATTTTTTTCAAATTTAAAAGTTAATAGAATTATGCTTGCAGCAAAATCAATTAATCTATTTTCCAATTCTTGTTTATTCATTTTCTAGTTTTAATTATCACCTCCATCATAAATCAAAAATCGTTAATCTAAATTCTTAAATCATTATCTTGATTTGAAATACCCTAATAATTTCGTCACGTAATTTTCGTCGACTCTTGTGTTTACGACTCCTGCTCCGGATTTACTGAAAATATCTTTGAAATAATTTACTCTTTCCTGATAGTGTTTTTCGTAATTCATTCTCACGGTTTTTGACCCGGTATCGACTAATTGAATTTTTCCGGTTTCAGCATCAAGCATTGTTACCATTCCTAAATTCGGGATTTTTTCTTCACGAATATCATAAACCCTAACGCCTGTAATATCATGTTTTTTAGAAGCAATCTTTAAAGTTTGCTCATAATTCTCAGACATAAAATCAGAAATAACGAAAACAATCGCTTTCTTTTTCTGAGTTCCTGACAAGAATTTCAGAGCAGCTCCAACATCTGTTTTTTGACTTTTTGGTTCAAATTCGATTAATTCACGAATGATTCTCAAAACGTGTGAACGGCCTTTTTTGGGTGGAATATACAATTCGACATTATCAGAAAATAATATTAAACCAATTTTGTCATTGTTTTGTGTAGCCGAAAAAGCCATCGTTGCCGCAATTTCGGTGACGATGTCTTTTTTAAACTGACTTTTTGAACCAAAACCCTCAGAACCCGAAATATCAACCATTAAAACCATGGTTAATTCGCGTTCTTCTTCAAAAACTTTTACGTGGGCTTCGTTATAGCGTGCAGTAACATTCCAATCGATATTACGAATGTCATCGCCATATTGGTATTGACGTACTTCACTAAAAGTCATCCCTCGTCCTTTAAATGAAGAGTGGTATTCTCCCGAAAAGATGTGATTACTCAGTCTTTTGGTTTTGATTTCTATTTTCCGTACTTTTTTTAAAAGCTCTTTTGTATCCATTTTATTTGTTTAAAGTTTAAAAGTTTCAAGTTTCAAGTTTGCTTTACAACAACCTGAAACTTGAAACATTAAACAAATTTTTAAGGTACTTCAATCTCGTTTACGATTTTGTTGATAATGTCTACAGAAGTAATATTTTCGGCTTCAGCCTCATATGTTATCCCAACTCTGTGACGTAAAACATCATGTACAACAGCACGAACATCTTCTGGGATTACATATCCACGACGTTTGATAAAAGCGTAACATTTTGCTGCATTAGCTAAATTGATACTTCCACGTGGTGATGCTCCAAAACTAATAAGAGGTTTTAAGTCGGCTAGTTTGTACTTCTCTGGATAACGAGTAGCAAATATGATATCTAAGATATATTTTTCGATTTTTTCGTCCATGTATACTTCACGCACCGCTTCTTGTGCACGTAAAATTTGTTCTACAGAAACAACAGGATTTACTTTTTCGTAAGATCCTTTTAAGTTTTGACGAATTACAAAACGTTCTTCGTCAATTTTTGGGTAATCAATTACTGTTTTAAGCATGAAACGGTCCACTTGCGCTTCAGGAAGTTGATATGTTCCTTCTTGCTCCACCGGGTTTTGAGTTGCAAGTACTAAAAACGGACGATCAAGTTTAAAAGTTGTGTCGCCAATTGTTACTTGTTTTTCCTGCATTGCCTCTAAAAGTGCTGACTGAACCTTTGCCGGAGCACGGTTAATCTCATCGGCAAGGACGAAATTAGCGAAGATTGGCCCTTTTTTAATTGAGAATTCGTTTGCTTTGATGTTATAAATCATCGTTCCAACGACATCGGCAGGTAATAAGTCGGGAGTAAACTGAATACGGCTGAACGAACCTTGCACTGCTTGTGACAGAGTATTTATCGCTAAAGTTTTGGCTAATCCCGGAACACCTTCAAGCAAAATATGTCCTTGTCCAAGAAGTCCAATTAATAAACGCTCGACCATATGTTTCTGGCCCACAATAACTTTGTTCATTTCCATTGTAAGAAGGTCTATAAAAGCACTTTCTCTTTCAATTTTTTCATTTATCGCTCTAATGTCTAAAGTCGTTGTATTTTCTTCCATATAAATATTTTTAAAACCTTTTTAAAACGGTGATTTCTATGCGTAGCTTTTGAGAGTGCAAATTGAATATTTTTTGAGAAGTAAGATGTTAAAGAATGGTTAAAACTTCGACCAATGACCTAATTTTAAGGACTAATTGTGAATCTATTTTTATATTTTTAAGAACTTTGATGATTATGTTTTAGAAAAGCATATTTATTACCAAAAATAACGCAATAAAACCATGAGTAAAACAGCATTATCGCCTATAATTTCGGGCACTATGAATTGGGGAGTTTGGGATAAAAACCTTACAACTAAAGAAATGGAAAACCTGATACAACTTTGTATCGAAAACAAAATTACCACTTTTGATCACGCAGACATTTACGGATCTTATACCACAGAAGCAGATTTTGGAAAAGCATTTCACAACAGTAAAATCTCACGCGAGAAATTACAATTAATAACCAAATGCGGAATTCAGATGATTGCTGAAAGCCGACAAAATAAAATAAAACATTACGATTATTCTAAAGATTATATTATTTGGTCTCTTGAAGAGTCATTAAAAAAGTTGAAAACTGATTATGTTGATGTTTTTTTATTGCATAGACCTAGTCCGTTAATGCAAGCGGATGAAATTGCAGAAGCTGTTGAAAAATTGAAAGCAGAAGGGAAAATTATTGATTTTGGACTTTCGAATTTCACGAGTTCTCAAACCGAATTGATTCGTCAGAAAACTGAAGTAAGCTATAATCAGGTGCAATTTTCGGCAACGAATTATGAACCAATGGTTGACGGAAGTTTTGATTATATGCAAACACACAGTATTCGTCCATTATCATGGAATCCGCTTGGGACTGTTTTTAGGGAAGACACCAAAAAAACACGTCGTTTGAAGAAATTACTTTCTGATCTGGTTCAAAAATATGGTTTTGGTTCGGATACACTTTTGTTGGCCTGGATTTTAAAACATCCGTCAGGAGTGATTCCAATTGCAGGAACCGTAAATATTGCCAGAATTCAAGCGCTGATGAAAGCTGTTGAATTAGAAATGGACAAAGAAGACTGGTTTGCTATCTGGACAGAAAGTATGGGAGATGATGTTGCTTAAAATAGTTTACAGTCTCAGTTTTAAGTGTTCAGTAATAGGATGAAAAAATATTTACTACAGATTAAAATGATTTTTTTATCTCGTATCTGCTAAATCTGCGAGAGTAATTTTTCACGCAGATTTAGCAGATCCAGCGGATTTTTAATCAGTGAAAATCATTTTAATCTGTGGCAAAATAAAAAAAAAATATTTAAAATGAAAAAAACAGTTTTAATTACTGGAGCCACAAGCGGAATTGGAAAAGCAACCGCACAAATAATGGCTAAAAATAACTATAAAATTATCCTTTGCGGAAGACGTATCGATCGTTTAGCTGAACTTGAAAAAGAACTTTCGGCTTATACCGAAGTATATTCTTTATCATTTGATGTTCGCGATAAAAATGAAGTTCTTGAAAAAATAAATTCTCTTCCGGATACATTTTCAGATATTGATGTTTTGATTAATAATGCAGGAAATGCACATGGTTTAGATCCTATTCAAACTGGAGATCTGGACGATTGGGATGCTATGATCGATATTAATGTAAAGGGACTTTTGTATGTTTCGAAAGCAGTAATTCCGAAAATGACAGCCAAAAATTCCGGTCATATTATTAATATTGGATCAACTGCTGCCAAAGAAGTTTACCCAAACGGAAATGTATATTGCGGAACAAAACACGCTGTTGATGCAATTACAGCAGGAATGAGAATTGACCTGAATCCGTTTAGCATTCGAGTAGGAGCAATTCATCCGGGAATGGTAGCAACAGAATTCAGCGAAGTACGTTTTAAAGGTGATACCGAAAGAGCTTCGAATGTTTACAAAGGTTTTGATCCTTTGCAGGCAGAAGATATTGCTGATATTATTCATTTTGTGGTTTCAAGACCGTATCATGTAAACATTGCCGATTTAGTGGTGATGAGCACCGCGCAGGCATCATCCACGATAGTCAAAAGGGACTAACTTAGATTTTAGACTTCTTAGATTTGAAGTTTATGTAATCCAATTAATCTAAGAAGTTAAAGATTCAAAAGTTCGATAGTCGAAGAAGTCTAAAATTCTAACAATCTAAGAAGTCTAAAAAAATGATTAACAAGCGCCTTTTGATAAAAAATCTACTAGCTCACAATGACGAGAGCAGTTTTTATGATAAAAAAAGGCAATTGAATTTGCATTCCAGAGAAGGAAAAGGAAAGTTTCTAAAGCATATTTGTGCCTTATCTAATTCAAACCCAACCAATAATTCTTATATCGTTGTAGGAGTTGAAGATCAGGATAACGAAATTGTAGGTGATGATTTTTTTGACGATAGCCGAATTCAGAATCTTGTAAATGCATTTTTAGAAAATCCTCCTAAGATTCAATATGAGAATGTGCCTTTTCCAAATCTTCCAAAAGATAAAGTGATTGGTTTGGTTACGATAAAACCTAAAAGTAAAATCTCGTATTTTAAAAAAGGAATTCATACTATAGTAGCGAATAGTGTTTTTATTAGGCGTGGCAGTAATTCGGTTCCTGTTGAAGGTGAAATTGAAAAGAATTACCAAAATACCGAAACCGTAATTGGAATCGAAAATAGTTCCCGAAATAGTATTCAATATACACTTGACGGCGTTATTGATTTCATGAATTTCAGACACAAAGACATGGCGCCTAAATATCATGTTTTTAAAGAATTATTTGTGATTTGCTGGGCGGGAGTTCCACATAAATCCCGTGATAAAACATTCTTGTCGCGAGTAGATATTGAATTGATAAACGAGCAGATTAAACTTTTTTATTCGGCTCAGGATGTGGTCACTATTGTTTTTGATGACGATACTTTTACAATAACCGAATATGTTCCGCTGGGATTAAATGACAAAACGAGTTATTATCCTTTAGAAAAGCAAACGATTCATTTTTTTGATAATGGTTATTACAAAATCGATCGCGAAATGCTTTTTCAGCCTCCGGAATTCAATCGCAAAATGTTATATCATATTTATAATGCAAATATGGCATTGCTTCAAAAATTGCAAAAAAGTATTGCTTTATCAGAACGTGAGTTAAAAGACCTGGAAAATCTTCCTTCTACTTTTATGATTTGTTATCTGAATGGTTTTGATGATGCCAAACAAAAACTTATTGATGCTAAATTACTTTTGAAGCCTTTCGGAAGCATTTATTTATCATTTAAAGAAGCGCTTAGAATTTTGAGAAAGATGAAGTACGATTTTCAGGAAGGAGCTAAATAGAAGAACAAAGGAATAAAGGTTCAAAGCAACAAAGGCTTTCCGTAGAGACGCACAGCAGTGCGTCTAACTCAAGAGGTTTTTTTGCGTAGCCTTCCAGCTTCAGCTGGTTTTAGGATTTGTTCATTGGCTTTAGCCAAATTATTCTAGTTCATTCCTTGATAATACTTATTCATATTTTAAATATTTCTTCACTTTATCATAAGGAAACAAAATCTCTTTTGGCCCATCAGCATATGAAGCTGCTTCATAGGAGTTGTAATATAAAAGCAAACCTTCAGTGGTGTAAAAAATATTCTGTGGTAACTGAAATTTGTCATTTTCGAACATTAGCCCCGTTGCATTAATATTTGATTTTGTGGGAACCTTATATTTCTTCCTGAATTCTTTTTCGGCGAAAGCCTTAAACTCTTTTTCGTTTTTGAATATTTCATCTGTAAAAATCGTTTTTCCGGTTTTAGGATGAAATAATAAGGATCGAAAACCCTGATAGCCGTGAGCTCCGCCGGTAAAAGTATAATGATCGATTTTAATGTTAATAATCTGATCCGATTCAAATTCTACATTTCCTTTTATTTTTCCTTCCCAGCCAAAAGTTTCAGTTGGAAATTTTTTATGCATTTCTTCATAAGAAGTTATAAAAGATGTTGCTAAAGTTTTGTAATCATTTGCTTTTGATGGATCTTCTTCAAAATAAACAATATCCTTTATAACCGAAAATACTTTTTTATTGATGCTGTCAGCCACAATAGGAATATTTTTTGCAATTGGAATGTCAATGGTGATTTTAGGACAATCTTTTTTGCAAGGAATAGTAGATTCTTTTTCAAATGTCTCATTTTCAAATGAAAGCTCTTTGTTGCAACTTGTAAGCGTTAGAACAAAAAAGACTAAAAAAGTGTAATGTTTCATATCAAAAAGTGTTAATTATATACAAAGGTAAGAAGTTGTGTCAGGATTAAAATAAATTAAACGGTAAATTTGTACCACGTTTAAGCATTTAAAATTTGTAACTATATGAAATTCAATACTAAAGTAATACATGGCGGTCAGCATCATGATCCAAGTACAGGAGCTGTTATGCCTCCGGTATATCAAACTTCAACTTTTATACAAACAAGTCCGGGGAAACCTTTAGCGGATTATGAGTATAGCAGAGCATCGAACCCAACTCGTACAGCTTTAGAAAATGCTTTGGCAAGTATAGAAAACGGTACTCGGGGATTGGCTTTTTCATCAGGTTTAGCGGCTACAGATTGTATTTTGAGATCGTTTAAGGCTGGTGATGAAATTATTGCAATGGATGATTTATACGGTGGAACATATAGAATGTTCTCTCGAATTTATAAAGATTCAGGAATTAAATTTCATTTTGTTGATATGACAGATATTGAAAAATTGAAATCATTAATCAATGAAAACACAAAATTGATTTGGGTTGAAACACCAACAAATCCATTAATGAAATTAGCTGATATCGAGGAAATCGCAAAAATTACTAAAGCACATAAAATTTTATTTGCTGTTGATAATACTTTTGCAACACCATATTTACAAAAACCTCTTGATTTAGGAGCTGATATTGTTATGCATTCGGCTACAAAATATTTAGGAGGACATTCTGATGTTATTGCAGGAGCTTTGATAGTAAAAGATGAAGCTTTAGGAGAACAATTGCACTTTCAGCAATTTGCAACTGGTGCAACACTTGGACCAATGGATAGCTTTTTGGTTTTAAGAGGAATCAAAACGCTTTCTTTAAGAGTGCAAAGACATTGTGAAAACGGAGAAAAAGTGGTAGCGTTTTTAAGTAACCATCCAAAAATAAATACGGTTTATTATCCGGGACTAAAAAATCATCCGTATCATGAAATTGCTAAAAAGCAAATGAAAGCTTTTGGCGGAATGGTTTCTTTTACTTTTAAATCAGGTAAAAAAGAAGATTCTATTGCCTTTTTAGAGAAACTAAAAGTTTTTACCCTGGCAGAATCTTTAGGCGGAGTTGAATCATTAGCCAATCATCCGGCTTTGATGACTCACGCATCAATTCCGGCAGATAAAAGAGCAGAAGTTGGTATTACAGATGATCTTGTTCGATTGAGCGTTGGTATTGAAGATGCCGAAGATTTAATCGCAGATATAGAACAAGCTTTAGCATAAAAACAGAAAACCCCAACTCGAAAGAATTGGGGTTTTTTATTTGTTGTTTTTATTGGCTTAAAATTCTAAGTAATAAATATATCCTACATTAAACCAAACTTGTGAATCGTTTGATTTGTTTTCTTTATAAATGTCTTTATTTGGATTTAAACCATCAACCCAATCAGAATTATAACCCTGATAACGGGCTTCAAACATTAAATCGCTCATTGTAGTTAGTTTGTAGTGTACACCAACACCAACTGTTCCTGATAAAACGATACCGCTTTCGCTTGAAAAGCCATATTGTCGACCGTCAGAAGGAACCAAGTATTTTGGGTACGTTGTTAAAGGAAGTCCTAACTGACCCAATCTTGACTCTACTTTGGTATTGTAATAACTAACCTGGAATCCTACACTTATATACGGACTAAAGCTACCTATTGTGTTTTCGAAATCATGAATTTTCATAAAAGGAGAAAACTCTAACTGACCTCCAAGATTTAATAAAGTCGAAGTTCCGTGCATCCCTCTAAGGTGTTGTACAAGGTTTTTTCTTTTTTCTAATTCAACCCATTCTCCAAAATGTTCTAATTTGGTCTGGTTGAAAGATAATTCAGATCTGACTTTGAAGTGTTCTGTAAAAAAACTTTCTCTGTTGTTATTCGCAGAAAAGTTTATGAAGTGAACAATTCCGACTCCAAATCCGTTGTTTCCAACATTCGTATCAAAATTATTTCTTTGACCATAGTCAGATTGAAAAGTTGAAGGACCGAATATTATTCCTACTTCTTGAGCAAGATCAGATTGTGCAGTCGCTATTGTGGTAATGCCAAAATAGGCAAATAACGTTAGGATTATAGGTTTGAGCATGTTTTTGGGCTTTCAAATCATGGCAAATATATAAAAAACCTAGTCTAAACAAAATATAAAATACGTGTATTAAAAAATTAGTAACAAAAGACTTAATTTCTTGACTTTAAGTTAGGTGATTTGATGTAAAGTGAGAACTGTAAAATCGTATTTTAAGTAATGTTTAAAAATTACACAATTCTGTTTGAAAAACGAAAAAAAATAACAAACCATGATAGTTTTGTTTTAACTTTGCGTGTTATTACGAAAACGTTTTCTTAAAACGTATTTTCTTGTTTAAATAATTAAAGTTTATAAACTATTATTGAATAATTTATTTAAAAATGGAACAAAAAATAAATGAATTTATGGCTCTTGTTGAGTCTAAAAATCCAAACGAGCCAGAATTTCTTCAAGCCGTTAGAGAATTTGCAGAAACGGTAATTCCATTTATCGCTGATCGAAAAAAATATGATGGAAAAAATTTACTTCTAAGAATTGCTGAACCGGAGAGATCTATAATTTTTAGAGTCCCTTGGGTTGATGATAAAGGTGAGATAATTGTAAACAGAGGTTTTAGAATTCAGATGAATTCAGCAATTGGACCATACAAAGGTGGAATCAGATTTCATCATTCTGTAAATTTATCAGTTTTAAAATTTTTAGCTTTCGAACAAGTTTTTAAGAATAGTCTTACTACACTTCCAATGGGTGGTGGTAAAGGTGGTTCTGATTTTGACCCGGAAGGAAAATCTGACGGAGAAATTATGCGTTTCTGTCAATCGTTTATGACGGAATTGTGTCGTCATATTGGTCCTGACTTAGACGTTCCTGCAGGAGATATTGGTGTTGGTGCAAGAGAAATTGGTTATTTATTTGGTCAATATAAAAGAATCAGAAACGAATTTACTGGTGTTTTAACGGGTAAAGGTCTTGCTTACGGTGGTTCTTTAATACGTCCTGAGGCTACAGGATATGGAGTTGTTTATTTTACAGATCAAATGTTACGTACTATCGGACATGAAATTAAAGGTAAAAGAGTAGCAATTTCTGGTTTTGGAAATGTAGCTTGGGGAGTTGCTTTAAAAATAAATGAACTTGGAGGAAAAGTAGTTACTATTTCTGGTCCTGACGGTTATATTCTTGATGAAGAAGGAATCTCTGGAGAGAAAATCGAACATATGGTCGAAATGAGAGCAACTGGAGACAACAGAGCTGAAGTTTATACTCATAAATATCCAAATGCTGTTTTCCACAAAGGAAAAAGCCCTTGGGAAGTAAAAGTTGATATTGCTATTCCATGCGCTACTCAAAATGAATTAAATGGAGATGATGCTAAAAAATTAATTGATAATGGCGTTTTATGTGTAACTGAAGCTGCGAATATGCCTTCTACATTAGATGCTATTAAATTGTTTTTAGATAATAAAGTTCTTTTTGCTCCTGGTAAAGCTGCAAACGCAGGAGGAGTTGCTGCATCTGGATTAGAGATGACACAAAACTCAATTCGTTTAAACTGGACTAGTGAAGAAGTTGATTTGAGATTAAAAGATATCATGGTTGGAATTCACAACCAATGTAAAAAATACGGTATGGGCGAAGATGGCTATGTAAACTACGTAAAAGGAGCTAACATTGCAGGATTTGTAAAAGTTGCCGATGCTATGCTTGCTCAGGGTGTAGTTTAAGTTTTTAATTACAATTTTAAGATGCCTTCATTTATCTTTTTGAAAAGATGTCTGAAGGCATTTTTTTATTTATGCAGAACAAAATTCAAATACTTTCGTTTGTAGTATATTTGTCTATCCGAATATATCAAATAATGAAGAAAAGCTTTCTGTATATTTTGTTTTTATTGTTGTGCCAATTTAGTTTCGCTCAGAATAAATTGTCCTGGCAGGGTTATTTTTCGTTTAACGAAATAAAAGATATTTCACAATCTTCAACAGCAGTTTTTGCAGCTTCAGAAAACGCCTTGTTTTCAAAAAAGGCAGCAACAAATGCGGTCAAAACAACCACTACAGTTGATGGACTTTCTGGTCAGACTATTTCTGCCTTATATCATAGTGAAGGTTTTAAGAAAACTATAATAGGTTATGAAAATGGACTAATGATTGCAGTTAATGAAACTGATGGAAGTATTTTAAAAGTAGTTGACATTATTAGCAAACAATTGCCGGCGAATCTTAAAAGAATCAATCATTTTATGGAACATAATGGTTTGATCTATGTTTCATGCGATTTTGGAATTGTACAATTTAATTTAACGACTTTAAAATTTGGAGACACCTATTTTATTGGAGACAATGGTGCAGAAATTAGTGTAAAACAAACGGCTTATTTTGATGGATTTATTTATGCTGCAACTTCAAACGGAATCAGGAAAGCAAATAGTATAAATGCAAATCTAATCGATTTTAATCAGTGGCTTTTAGTAAATTCAGGAAATTGGTCAAGTGTCGAAACTTTAGATTCAGAACTTATAGCAATAAATTCAGGAGGATATATTCATCGTTATAATTCAAATACATTTGTTGGATTTTTACAGCTTTCGCAAGCATCGACAGATATGCGTGCTGTAAATCATACTTTATTGATTACAACGCCAAATACCGTTTTTGTTTATAATAATCAAATGATTTTAAATCGTCAAATTACAAACACTCAGGTCTTAAATAATACATTGAGTTTTTCTTGTGCAACAGTTATAGGCGATTTACTTTATATAGGGACAAAGGATAAAGGATTGTTTTCGTCGATGTTGTTAAATTCTTCAACTTTCGAAAATAATACACCAAGCGGACCTTCAAGAAATAGTCTTTTTGCTATTCAGACTACTTCAAATTCATTATGGGCCGTTTACGGAGATTACTCCGGAGCTTATAACCCGTACCCAAAAGACAGTTACGGAATAAGTAAATTTACGCAGACCGGATGGTCGAATATTCCTTATGAAAAAGTTTTAGGAGCAAAATCTCTGGTACGAATTGCTGTTGATCCTGCTAACGAAAAGAAAGTTTATATAGGTTCTTTTGATGCAGGTTTATTAAAACTCGAAAATGATGTGCCCACTTATTTATACGGTACTGCAAATAGTTCATTACAAGCGGTTCCTAATACTCAGGATATTTGGGTTAATGGGATGGTATTTGATAAGTCCGGAAATTTATGGATGAATAACAGTTTGGTTGATAACGGAATAAAGATGCTTAAACCAAATGGAGACTGGCAGGTTTTTTCGACAAAATCCGTAATAGCAAATGTTTCAAGTTGTCCTTTTGGGAGAATGTCTATTGATAAGAATGGAACAAAATGGATGGCAACTTATAATAGTGGGATTATAGGATTTAATGAAAAAGGAAATGTTATCAAAAAAATCACATCTGGAGCTGATACCGGGAATCTTCCTTTTATAGATGCCCGTGTGGCAACTCCTGATAATAATGGTCAGCTCTGGATAGGAACAACAAAAGGATTAAGAGTTTTATCCAGTGTAAATAGTTTTCAAACAGACAGCCAATTAACTACAAAACCAATTATTATTGTTGAAGATGGATTAGCGCAAGAATTATTATACGAACAGTTTATTACAGATATTGTGGTTGACGGCTCGAATAATAAATGGATTGCAACGGCTGATTCCGGTGTTTTTATGGTTTCTCCTAACGGGCAGGAAACTAAATACCATTTTACTATAAACAATTCGCCTTTGCCTAGTAATACTATAAATGATATTGATATAGATAGTACAACGGGCGAAGTTTTTATCGCTACAGATAAAGGATTAATTTCTTTTAAAGGAACATCAACTGCTGCTAACGAAAATTTGAATGATGTATATGTTTATCCAAATCCGGTTCGTCCTCAATTTACGGGAACTGTAAAAATTGCTGGTTTACTGGATAAAGCAAATATTAAAATAACAGACATTGAAGGTAATCTTGTATATGAAACAACTTCAGAAGGTGGTACAATAGAATGGGATACCACAGCTTTTGGAAGGTACAAGGTAGCTTCGGGAGTTTATATGATTTTTATTTCGGCTCAGGATGGTGGCGAAACCAAAGTTAAAAAAGTAATGATTATTCGATAAGCTTAACTCAGATATGAATAATAAAAATTGCTTCGACTTTTTAAGGTTTTTCTTTGCTGCAAATATTCTATTGGCACATCTTTGTGAGCTATCTCAAAATAGTAATCTGGCCTTTTTATCTTATTTTTCTAATGCAATTATAGGAGTAAAAGGGTTCTTTATTATAAGTGGTTTTTTAGTAGCCAAGAGTTTTGTAAATACACCTTCTTTAAAACAATATTTTATAAAAAGAGCCAAGAGAATTTTACCTGCTTATATTGTTGTTATTTTATTTTCGACTGCAATTTTTGCTTTTTTTAGCAGTTATAGTTTTTTAGACTATTTTGCAGATAGTAGTGTTTACAAATATTTAGGATGGAATTTAGTCTTTTTGAATTTTGTGCATCCTTGTTTGCCCGGACTTTTTGATAATAATCTCCTTTGTTCTGTAAATGGAGCTTTATGGACATTAAAAATTGAAGAAGGTTTTTATATTGTTTTGCCTTTGATTTTTTACGCAATTAAGAAAACCAGAATGCCATTATTTATACTTGGAACTCTTTATGTTTTGTCATTAGTATATTGGTTCATAATGAATGATTATCTAAATATGCCTGTATTAGCGAAGCAATTGCCCGGCTATTTGTCTTATTTTGTTATGGGAATCTTTATGTTTCTGAATTTTGAATTTGTTATGAAAAACAAAATAATACTTTTATTATCATCCGTTGTTGTATTAACAGGGTATTATTTCTCAGGTCTTCCATTAGATTTTCTTTATCCTGCAGCATTTGGTCTAATCATTATAATTGCAGCATATAATCTTTCTTTTTTAAATAATTTTGGAAAATATGGCGACTTTACATATGGTCTTTATATTTATCATTTTCCAATAATTCAGCTTTTCAGGCAATATAATTTATTCGAAAAGTATAATCCTTTTTTAATGTCATTTGCTGTAATTTTGATTACTTTTTTCTTTGCAATTATGTCTTGGTTTTTTGTGGAGAAAAGATTTTTGGACAGGTTTAAAAATAACAATAAAAAGCAAATTCCGACTATATGTTAGTCAAAACCAAAGCAATTGTAATATCGTCATTGAAATTTCAGGAAAAAAGCCTGATTGTAAAATGTTTTACGCTTTCAAATGGCTTAAAATCTTACTTTGTTCGCGATGCATTTTCTAGTAGGAAAGCAAGCCAGAAAATTGCTTATTTCCAGCCATTTTCAATCCTCGAAATCGAAGCTGTACATAAAAATAAAGGGACTTTAGAGAACTTTAAAGAAATTAAGGCGGCAGTTCACTTTCAAAGTATTCATACTGATATTATAAAGAGCACAATGGTCATGTTTTTGTCTGAGATGCTTCATTATTCAATTCAGGAAGAAGAAAAGAACGAATCGCTTTTTGTTTTTTTAGAAACAGCATTGACGTGGCTCGATCATCATGACGAAATTTCTAATTTTCATTTGATTTTACTTTTAGAAATTACAAAGTATCTGGGTTTTTATCCGGATGTTTCAGAGATTGATTTGCCATATTTCGAAATGAATGATGGCGTTTTTACGCTTTTTCATGGTTTAAGCGCACTTACAGAGCACGAAACAAATCTATTTAAAAAACTAATAGATTTAAAATTTGATAATACTCAAAAAGTTTTCAATGTAACCGAAAGACAGATATTATTAAAAATTATAATTGATTATTATAGTTTTCATTTAGACGGTTTTAAAAAGCCAAAGTCTTTAGATGTTTTAAAAGAAATATTTTCTTAATTCTTAAATATAAATAAAAAAACGGGCTTAATTTAGATTCTAAATTAAGCCCGTTTTTATGATAAAATAATAGTTGATTATTGTTTTACAAATTTAACTGATGTGCTTACATCTTCTAATTTTAAAAAATAAACTCCTGTAGCTAATCCTGAAAGTTCAA
The DNA here is from genome assembly GCF_001975985.1 of [Flexibacter] sp. ATCC 35103. GTDB lineage: Bacteria > Bacteroidota > Bacteroidia > Flavobacteriales > Flavobacteriaceae > Flavobacterium. The sequence goes on from NZ_MTQF01000003.1 coordinate 672,913, forward strand.
TGCTTTCAGAAGAATTTTTTCCTCTTTTCACTGATTTTCCATCTATAGAATAAATTACATAAGACGAGTTTTTGTAGTCGCTGTTTAGTGTTATTGCATCTTTAGATATAGAGACAATTGGGTTGCTTTTTTTAGTGAAATCAACTGTAGATAACGAGCTTTTTTTAGCGATAACTACGTTGTCGAAGTGTACGTGGTGACCAGCTAATTGTTGATCAAGACTTACTGTATAATTTAGTTTAATACTGGCAGAAGTATTTGGCGCTCTGAATGCTAATAACTTAAAATCGTAAGTTATAGTTTTCCATGTTCCATACACAATTGGAGTTGCAGTATAATTAGTTGGAAAGAAAAAAGCTTCGGCAGAATTGTTTAAACTTAATTCGTATGTAAGATTACTGATGTAATTAGTTGCACTCGTTCCAGGAATGAAGTAATCAAATTTTAAAGTGTAGGTGTCTAAGTCACTTATTGTAAAATCTTGCGAAAACATAGCGGCAGGCAATTGAAAAGGTATAATACCTACTGGTGTAATGTCAAGACTTGAAGAACCATGATTAAAAGTAATCATTTCTTGTAATGAAGTTCCCATAGTAACATTCCACGAATTTGGAACATCTGTGGTGAATTGTTCAAAACTACCGTTTTGAAGAAGATTTTGACTTTGAGCAATGCCTAAACTGAATAGGGCTAAAATAAGTAATTTTGTTTTCATATAATTCTTTTAAAAGTTTCGATAAAACTACAATATTTAATAGTAAAATTAATGTGAAAAATGATTTCGTTTTAATTTTTAATAAGATTGTAGAAAACGTTTGCATTAATTGTGTTTATTCTCAAAAAGAACATTATCATTTAGTATTAAAATAAATTAAATGAAATTGACAATAAGTTTTATAAATGGTATTCCTACTGAAATTTATTAAAAAAGACAGATTTTATTTTTAAATCTAATACTACACAAAAGTTATCTCTTTGATTAAAAAGTAAGATTTTATTTAGGTTTTAACCACTTACTATAGTTTTCATTTAGAGGTGTTTAAGAAGATGAAATAGTTGAAATTTCCTAAGGAAATATTTTATTAAACTGAATGCTATTTTTATATATTTGCGCAGTGAATTTTTATTAAAATTTTGATAATTTTTATTTTAGTAAGTTAATTCAACAACATGATCCCCAGCTTAATTATTAATTTTTTTAAAGAAAAAAACTACTATGAAGAAAATTACTTTTTCGATTGTTTTACTTTTCTTGGTTGCCTTTTCGGTTACTGCACAAAGAAAATATGACGAAATAATCACAACAGAGAACAATGTTCAGGATATTGTTCAAAACGAAATAACAGGAATTGTTGTTTTTAAAGAAGGTGGAACTGTAAAAGGTTTAGATCCTGAAACAAAAAAAATTGTCTGGACATTAACGAAAGAAGATTTTGGAACAATTACATCAAAAGACATCTTAACAGATCCTGATTTTGGAAATGTATTTAAAGATAAAAGAGATTTAACTACAGTTCCAGGAAGTCCTTATGTTGAAGCTTACATCAATTCAAAGTATTTAATTATCAATACTGATACAGGAAAAGTAGTTTACAACTCGTCTAAAGAATCTTTCTTTGTATTTCAATCAGATTTTATTCCTGAAACTAATGAATATCTTCTTACTTTGAAAAAAGACGGAGATATGGCAATCGCTTTATTGGATATGGCGACAGGAGAACTTAAATGGACTACAACTGTTGACAAGGCAAAAGCAATGATTAGTTTTTCTTTAAAATTATCTGCTAATACGAATAAAGCTAAGATTAACGGAAACACCGTGTATTATTTACTTTATGGTAATTTGTATTCTTTTGATAAAGAAACTGGAAAGTTAAACTGGAAAGCAGCAGAAGAATATACAAAATTCTATGAAACACAAAACGATAAAAATATTGTTGTAGTGAATGCTGCAGGTTTGTTTTCTAACAAACAATATTTAAATGTTTTGAGTACAGATGACGGAAAAAGTATCTGGAAAGAATCTATCAAAACTAAACAAGTTGTTTATTTAGAAGATTGGGGAACAAAATTATTAGTGGCTCACAATAGTGGTTTTAATTTCTATGATTTAAAAACAGGAGAAAAAATCTGGAAAAAAGATGCACGTGGAGACGGTTTGAAAAGGGTAATTCCTATCGAGCAGGATTTCTTATACGTTGCAGAAAATGAAATGATGCTGATCAATAAAGACGGAGAAAAACTTTGGAAAAAATTCATTGAAATTTCTGATGACAAAGAAGATCCAATTTACTATTTAGGAAAAGTAGGTGAAAAAGTAATGTACTTAACCGGTACTTATGGAAACATGGTGGATTATAAAACCGGAGTTAAACTTTGGAAACGTAATATCAATTTTGATAAAAACCGTCCGGTTTTGCCAACTTATGACGAAGCGACAAATTCTTATTTAGTGTATAATGACGAAAAATTATACAAATTTGATCCAAGCATCAGCGACAAGCCAGAGCCTTTTGCAAAAGTAAACATCAAGAAAGAAAAAGAATTAAACAGCATCGAATTATTTCCTTGGGGAGTTGTTCTTTCAGGACCAGTTGAGGTAATGGGAGTTAATATGGATGGAACTGTAAAATACCACCATATTTATACACAACCAGGTGAAGGTACAAGACGTTTACTAAAAAGTGCTGCAATTGCAGGAAGTATTGGTTTAGGAGTTGGTTCAGGAGTAAGTGCTATACAAGGTTCTGAGTTAACAATGACATACCGTGATTCTGAAGGAAATATGAGATCTACAGTCGTTAGAGAAGAGAATTCATCAAAAATGAAACAATCTAAAGATATGGCGGCTGGTTCAGCAGCTTTAGGATTAGTAGCAGCTAAATTTGACAAACGTTTCAACGCAATGAAACAAAACAGAGATTACTCTTATATTTTTGCAAAAGCGGATACTGGGGAAAAAATCCTGGTTAAAGTAAGTAAATCTGATGGAGTTGAAGTTGATAAAATTATTTTCAACAATACAAAACCTCTTTATGAAATAGATCCGGCAACACAAAATATTTTTTATGTGTCTGATAAATCTATTCAAATCTTCAATAAGAAATAATGATAAATACAGAAAGCCATCAGGATTTACTTCTGATGGCTTTTTTTTTGCCTATGAAAAAAACATTACTCTTAATTGCTTTGCTTGTAATTGGTTCAGTTCAGGCACAAGAGAAAATAAGCTCAAAGACGAAGAAATTTAAAATCCCGGTAATTAAATACTCAGAATTTGCAGCTCTTGACAACGTATTAACGCAAACTGCTTTTTATCAAATGGATAAATCGCTGCAGGAAGAAGAATCTAATTTAAAGAAAGATTTTTTTAATATTGATGGCTTTATAAAGGATCCGGTAAATGGAAAACTTAAATTTTATTTGACCTATGCGATGCCCAGATATACAGATACAAATATAGACAGTACCTATAATAAGAAAGAAAATAAATGGACTTATAGTGCGCATTCTAATTATTTGACCAGTGTGAAACTGGATGTTAAGTATGGAGATAAAATTTTATTGACGAAGGATTTTGGAGGTTCAGAATCGTATTCAATGAGTGTAGGGAATAGTTTGGGCGCTATGAAAATTGCAGCCTCAGAACATGATAAAAAAGTAAGAACAGCTGTAAAAGATTCAGATTACAGTGATGTTGGGCTTGGGTTTGATAATGTTATGTATAAAGCCGCAATCAGGATTCAGGATTTTTTGAATTATAAATTCGGATATTCCACAGATCAATCAAAAGAAAAGTTCGAATTTGTAACATCAAAAGGACATTCAGAATACAAACAAATGTTTGCTTTTGAAACAGAAATTACGGCTCAAATGGAGAAAATAACTCTTGAGAAAGGTCTGGACGAAAAATTACTAGCGCCACATTTGCAGTATTTAGAAAGTTTGTTGGTTAAATATCCGCTTTCTCCGGTAAATGAAGACATTCGTTTTATTGTTACTAACAATTTAGCTGAAACTTATTTTTTACTCGAAAACAAAGAAAAAGCATTGCTATATGCTAATTTATTGATCGAAAATGACAAACAAGATTCCAGAGGATCTGCAATTGTTGAAAGAGTAAACAGAGCGAATTTTGCAGATAAAAAAATAAGAAGTCATACCACACGTTTTGCAGATCTTAAAAAATTAGGCTTGAAAATCGCCGAAGAAAAAGAAGAACTGAGATTGGCGTTTTTTGAAAAAATTGATCGCCAGGAAGCTGATTGGGTTGTTGAAAAAGAAAACAGAACGGCAGCTTTAGAAAAAAGTAAAATTCAGCGTGAGAATATATTAGATTCTATTGCATATCAATCAAATCCGGATTTGTTGGCAAAGATCATCGCTAATTTAGGAGGAAGTGAAGTTTTGAAAAAAGTAGAAAAAACACATTTATTGTCAAAACTTACTTTAGAAGATAGTAATATCCCTCAAACGGAAGAAAGATGGGCAACAACGACAAATTATCTTTTAAAAAAGAAAATGCCCGAAGCCTATTACGAAATCGTAAATGGACCTGAAGCATGGAGTCACAGCGATCGTGAAAGCGGCATAGAAGCTAAATGGGCAAAGTTGCCTATGTATACGTACAATAGTCTTTCGACAAATCTTGATCCGGTGAATTTTTTAACGGCCCTGAGACTTGATTTATGGAATAAATTAGATCTTTTAGGAGATGAAATGATCGAAGGAAAATTATGCTATCATTTAAATTATTTTGAGAAAACCCTGAATGTTAGCAATAGAACAATTCCTAAAACAGATTATCATCTTTTTATTGATAAAGAAAATTTTTCGATCGTTGCAACTGAAAGAACAGAATATGATGATGGAAATAAAAGTTTTTTTGAACGAAAACTTTTTAAAGATTATCGTCCTGTAGCGACTTTAAATTCAGGTAAGATTCCGTACAAGATCAATTATGAAATAGAAGATTTTTATGGTGATACCTTTTATCAGGAAAACCGTGAAAAAATAGAAGTAAATGCTGTTTTTGGAAATCGAATTTTCATGAAAGAAGTTTATTTCGGAGGATTTAAATAGGATTCAATCGCTATAAAAAAGAATAATTAGAATTGATTGGTTTTTGGTTTATTAGCTCATTTTTTTGAGATTAATACCGGAAACTAATCAATTCTTTTGTTTTTGTATCTATTATCTCAACAAAAGTTTGTGAAATTTTAATAAATAGGCGGACAATAATCCAAAATTCCTTACTTTCGCACCTCGTTTAAGAAAAGGATAAAATGAGCACAAAATTTACTGAATACAAAGGACTTGACTTGCCTGTAGTGGCGTCAGAAGTACTTGATTTTTGGAAGAAAGAAAATATATTTGAAAAGAGTGTAACAACTCGCGAAGGCGCAGAGCCTTTCGTATTTTTTGAAGGTCCGCCTTCAGCAAATGGTTTACCGGGAATTCACCACGTGATGGCGCGTGCGATTAAAGATATTTTTTGTCGTTATAAAACTCAAAAAGGTTTTCAGGTAAAAAGAAAAGCCGGTTGGGATACGCACGGATTACCTGTAGAATTAGGTACCGAAAAAGAACTTGGAATTACAAAAGAAGATATTGGTAAAACAATTTCTATCGAAGAATATAACGAAGCGTGTAAAAAAACCGTAATGCGTTATACGGACGTATGGAATGATTTGACCGAAAAAATGGGATATTGGGTAGATATGGAAGATCCATATGTTACTTACAAACCCAAATATATGGAGTCTGTTTGGTGGCTTTTAAAACAAATCTATGATAAAGGTTTGTTGTACAAAGGATATACAATTCAGCCGTATTCTCCAAAGGCAGGAACAGGATTATCTTCTCACGAAGTAAACCAGCCTGGAGCTTATAGAGATGTTACAGATACTACGATTGTAGCACAATTCAAGACTTTACCGGAAACGCTACCAAGCTTTTTACAAGGTTTTGGAGATATTCACATCTTAGCCTGGACGACAACTCCTTGGACATTGCCATCGAATACAGCTTTAACAGTTGGACCAAAAATCGATTATGTTTTAGTAAAAACATTCAATCAATATACTTTTGAACCTGTAAATGTTGTTTTGGCTAAAAATTTAGTTGGGAAACAGTTGGGGAAAGGATTTTTTGCAAGCGAAGACGATGCTGATTTTGATAATGTAAAAGAAGGAGATAAAAAACTTCCGTACAAAATCTTAGCAGAAGCAAAAGGAGCTGATTTAGTTGAAATTCGTTACGAGCAATTATTGCCTTACGTATTACCTTATCAAAATGCTGAGAACGCATTTAGAGTAATTGCCGGAGATTTCGTTACTACAGAAGACGGAACAGGAGTTGTACATACTGCTCCAACTTTTGGTGCTGATGATGCTAAAGTAGCAAAAGAAGCAAAACCAGAAGTGCCGCCAATGTTGGTTCTTGACGAAAGCGGAACGCCAGTTCCATTAGTAGATTTACAAGGGAAATTCACTTCACATTTAGGTGAACTTGCAGGTAAATATGTGAAAAACGAATATTATGATGCAGGACAAGCACCAGAGCGTTCTGTTGATGTTGAAATTGCTATTCGATTAAAAGAAGAAAATAAAGCCTTTAAGGTTGAAAAATACGTACATAGTTATCCACACAGTTGGAGAACTGATGAACCGTTATTATATTATCCACTAGACTCTTGGTTCATTAAAGTAACCGATGTAAAAGATAGAATGTTCGACCTGAACGAAACTATCAATTGGAAGCCTAAGTCTACTGGTGAAGGACGTTTTGGAAATTGGCTTAAAAATGCCAACGACTGGAACTTATCTCGTTCTAGATATTGGGGTATTCCGTTGCCAATTTGGAGAACTGAAGACAAAAAAGAAGAAGTTCTTATTGGTTCTGTAGAAGAATTGTACAATGCGATCGAAAAATCTATCGAAGCAGGTTTTCAAAAAGAAAATCCGTTTAAAGGTTTTGAAATCGGTAATATGTCTGAATCTAATTATGATTTAATCGATTTACATAAAAATGTAGTCGATCAAATTACTTTAGTTTCGGCTTCAGGCCAGCCAATGAAACGCGAAAGTGATTTAATTGATGTTTGGTTTGATTCAGGAGCAATGCCTTATGCACAATGGCATTATCCTTTTGAGAATAAAGATAAAATAGACGAGAATAAAGATTTTCCTGCAAATTTTATTGCAGAAGGTGTTGATCAGACTCGTGGTTGGTTTTATACCTTACACGCAATCGGAACATTAGTTTTTGATAAAGTAGCGTATAAAAATGTAGTTTCAAATGGTTTGGTTTTAGATAAAGACGGAATAAAAATGTCTAAGAGTAAAGGGAACACTATTGATCCTTTTAAAACCATTGAGCAATACGGTCCTGATGCTACGCGTTGGTACATGATTATGAATGCAAATCCTTGGGATAACCTGAAATTTGATTTAGAAGGAATTGCTGAGGTTCGTCGTAAGTTTTTTGGAACTTTATACAACACTTATTCGTTCTTTTCGTTATATGCAAATATCGATGGATTTAAGTACGAAGAAGCTGAAATTCCGTTAAACGAAAGACCGGAAATCGATCAATGGATCATGTCTGAATTGCATTCCTTAATAAAATTCGTTGACGAATGTTACGAAGATTATGAGCCAACAAAAGCAGCAAGAGCTATTTCTGACTTCGTTCAGGAAAACTTGAGTAACTGGTATGTTCGTTTATGTCGTCGTCGTTTCTGGAAAGGCGAATATGCTCATGATAAAATCGCTGCATATCAAACGCTTTATACCTGCTTATTAACGATCAGTAAATTAAGCGCTCCGATCGCTCCATTTTTCATGGACAAATTGTATCGCGATTTGACAATTTCGACAGGATCTGAGCAATATGCCAGTGTTCACTTGGCTGAGTTTCCAAAATTTGTCGAAAACTTTGTTAATAAAACGTTAGAAAGCAAAATGCAGAAAGCGCAAACCATCTCATCTTTGGTTTTATCGCTTCGTAAAAAGGAAATGATTAAAGTGCGTCAACCTTTGCAAAAAGTAATGATTCCGGTACTTGACGAAAATCAGAGAGCCGAAATTGAGGCTATTTCTGACCTTGTAAAAGCGGAAGTAAACGTTAAGGAAATCATACTTTTAGATGATGATTCGGGTATCTTAGTGAAACAAATTAAGCCTAATTTTAAAGCATTAGGACCGCGTTTTGGTAAAGATATGGGTCTGATTTCCAAAGAAATACAATCTTTTTCAGCAGATCAGATTAATGAGCTGGACAAGCAGGGAACGCTAGATATTGTTATTGCTGGAAATAATGTAACTTTATCATTAGAAGATGTCGAAATAACATCTCAGGACATTGAAGGCTGGTTGGTTGCAAATTCAAACGGAATAACAGTTGCGCTTGATATAACGATCTCTGAAGAATTGAAAAACGAAGGTATCGCCAGAGAATTGGTAAATAGAATTCAAAATATCCGTAAAGATTCTGGATTTGAAGTTACTGATAAAATTAAAGTAAAAATAAAACGAAACGGTATCTTAGAAGAAGCAATTCTGAAAAATGAAGACTATATTAAGTCTGAAACACTAACAGATGAATTGATTTTTGTGGACGCATTAGAAAGCGGCACAGAAATTGAATTTGATGATATTAAAACAATGATATTAATTTCAAAATAAAATATAAAATGATAGATGAAATTACAAGATACTCTGATGCAGATTTAGCAGAGTTTAAAGAAATAATTCAAAATAAAATACAAAAAGCACAAGCCGATCTGGATTTAATAAAAAGTGCTTACATGAATGATTTGAATAACGGAACAGATGATACTTCTCCAACTTTTAAAGCATTTGAAGAAGGAAGCGAAACAATGTCTAAAGAAGCAAACTCACAGTTGGCTATCAGACAGGAAAAGTTTATACGCGATCTAAAAAACGCCTTATTCCGTGTTGAAAACAAAACATATGGTATTTGTAAAGTAACAGGGAAATTAATTAGCAAAGAAAGGCTAAAAATCGTTCCTCACGCTACAATGAGTATCGAAGCGAAGAACTTGCAACGATAAAAAATATCTGATTGAAATAAGCGCTCCTTTTAGGGGCGTTTTTTTTGTTTAATGTTTTGCGTAATTGGATTTGAATGAACTAATAATCATTTGAAAGAATTTGATTATAATTCGAAAAAACAGCGTTCAAATAAAGGTCTGTTTTTTGTAAGAAGAAAAATGAAGTCGATTTGGGGCGGCGTAAATATTTTTTAATTAGAACTATCTTAATAGAAAAATAGTTCTAATTAAAAAAATAAGGCTAAAAACTAAGCTAAGTTTTTTTCTAATTCTAATTTGTGTTTTCTTAAAACTGCTCTTGTCATTCCTAAATTTGCTTTACTTGCGTCTGCTGCAAGGTAAATCATGAATTTTTTGTTTGGTGAAATGTCAATAATATGAATTTGATTCGAAAGTGTGATCAAAATATCTTCAATATCCTGATTCAGGTTTAAGGCTTTTACTGCGCTCAGTTTTGCTTTAACAACTTCAAGGTTGTAAGCAGCTGCCAGTTCAGGGTCAAAGGAAGGATCTACGGTTAGATTTCCAAAACTTAATCCTGATTCAATTTCGGTTACTGCGACAGCTATGAAGCCGTTTACGTTAGTTTTGATTTCATTTAAAAAAACGTTTAAAAAGTCATTACTCATAGTTTGTGGTATTTGGTGTTAATAGATTTATGTTATTTTAACAGGGAATTTTTACTTAATTCTGAGGCCACTTCGTCAGTTGATCGCATCAATAAACCCAGATTGCTTCCGTCTTTTGAAAACGCGATTATAAAATTGGTGCCGCTTATTTTGTTTCCAATGACAACTCCTTCAGAAGTTTTTAGAAAAAGTTGTTTTAAGGCTCCTTTGTCTAAATCTATTAAGAATTTTTCGCTCATTGATAAAATTGCGGCGCTCATTGCTGCAACGCTGTCTGCGTAATCTATGTGTAGTGATGTGATTAGTTTTCCTTTTCCGTTTATGATTAAAGCGGCTGAAGATTTTGTAGTAACTAGGAAATCATTTAGAGTAGATGTTATTTCATTCATATTTGTAGGATTTGGGGAGAATGTTAAAATTAATTCATTTTCATGTGTATTGGCGGGAAAAGTTGTTGTTCAATCTAAACAAGTGTTAATTTTATTTAACAAATATAAATTAAATTATGTATCATTGTAATACCAAATCACTAATAATTTATTTATTTAACATAAAAAACTTACACTATGGCTAAAGTATTGAAATTCAAAGATGTAAATTCTGATGTAGAGAGTAAAATGAAAGATTTTGAAAAAATTCGCGTTAAATTTAAAGCGGATATTAAAAAAGCTGAAGCTAAAAAGGCAGCTGCTGGAAAAGAAGGAAAAGGTTTGCTTAAATCTATTTCTGAGTTTTTTAGTGACCCGCCAAAGGCAACTGTTCAGCAAAATGTTAGAAAATAAACTTTATAATAAGTAAATCGAACCATATAATGCAACTTAGTTTGTATTAGAAAACATTAACGCTCCTTTAGGAGCGTTTTTTTTGATTAAATTGTTACTTTTGCCCCATCAAATTTTAATAAAATGTCATTACCAAAAGCGTATTTCCTTATATTTTTAGTTTTAATTGTTGATCAGCTTTCAAAAATCTATGTAAAAACAAATTTTGTTTTAGGTGAAGAGGTCGTTATTTTTGATTGGTTTAGAATTCATTTTATTGAAAATGAAGGAATGGCGTGGGGTACAAAAATACCAGGACAATATGGTAAATTAATTTTGACCGTTTTTAGGATTTTCGCTGTATTCGGGATTGCATATTGGTTATCTGATTCAATCAAGAAACGCCATTCTACATATTTGATAGTTGCAATAGCACTTATTTTTGCTGGAGCTGCCGGAAATATAATCGATTCTGTTTTTTACGGTGTTATTTTTGATGCGAGCCATGGCAATCTTGCTACAATTTTTTCTCCGGAACCTTACGGAACCTGGTTTCATGGTCTTGTGGTTGATATGTTTTATTTCCCAATCTGGAGAGGTACTCTACCAAGCTGGTTTCCGGTTTGGGGCGGTGAAGAAGTTTCCTTTTTTAATGCTATTTTTAATGTTGCCGATATGGCAATTTCTACAGGAGTTGGGATTTTACTGGTTTTTAATAAAAGAGCATTTCCTAAAACAGCATAATTCTTTAAAATATTCCAATAATTCCAAATTCCAATATTTAACGCATTGATTGCAGGTAGATATTGGAATTTGGAATTTTGTATTATTGGGGTTTAATATTTATTGTGCTATTTTTACATTATAAAACTAAAGTTATGCAAAGTCCGTCCTTTTCCCTTTATGATGCCTCTGCAGGTTCAGGAAAGACCTATACTTTGGTGAAAGAATATCTTAAAATTATTCTTTCTTCTCCTAAAAATGATGCGTATCGAAATATCCTTGCCATAACTTTTACTAATAAAGCGGTTCATGAAATGAAAAGCCGTATTGTGGGAAGTTTATCTGAATTTACAAAAGAGGAACCTTCTTCAAAAGCAATGGATTTAATGGAGGACTTGTCGCGGGATACAGGACTTTCGATTATTAAAATCAAAACGAAGTCCGAAAATATTATCAAGCATCTTATTCATAATTATGCTGCATTTGATATTTCTACAATCGATAAGTTCACGCATAAAGTAATACGTGCTTTTGCGCACGATCTTAATTTGCCAATGACTTTTGAGGTGACTTTAGATACGGAGAATTTATTGACAGAAGCTGTTGATGCTATTATCGCGCAAGCCGGACAGGATGAAACTCTGACTAAATTACTGATTGATTTTACGATGGAAAAAACCGACGATGATAAAAGTTGGGATATCTCGCGTGAAATCCTGGATACAGGAAGATTAGTTTTGAATGAGAATAACCGCAATGAGATTTCGCATTTTCAGGATAAGTCTATAGAGGAATTTGTTGTTATAAAAAAGAAAATGCTGGCTCTTTGTAAAGAGTTGGAAACGGAAAACGAAAATTTAGCTACTGAAGCACTTGCTTTAATTGATAAGAACGGAATAGATTTGAAATCTTTTTCTCGTGGTACTTTTCCAAATCATCTGGAAAGTATTCGTGACGGAAAATTTAATCCCAGAAATAAAACGTTTCATGAGTTTGATGATATTGCAATCAATAAAACGGCCAAAGACAGAGCTTTAATAGAAAATATAATTCCGGAACTGCTTCAGGTTTTGGAAAAAATCTATAAGAATTTCGAAAAAAGAGATTTTTATAAAGCATTTTTAAAAAATATAACACCGCTTTCATTATTAAATACCGTTAGTAATGAACTTGCTAAAATTCAGTCAGAACAAAATATTTTATCTATTTCTGAATTTAATGCTATTATTCATCGTGAAATTCAGAATCAGCCCGCGCCATTTATTTACGAACGTATTGGAGAGCGGTATCGCCATTTTTTTATTGATGAATTTCAGGATACCTCTGAGATGCAATGGCAAAACCTGATTCCGTTAATTGATAATTCACTTTCTGGTTTAGATGATTTAGGTAATAAAGGTACTTTGATGATTGTGGGAGATCCTAAACAATCTATTTATCGATGGAGAGGTGGTAAAGCGGAACAATTTATAGAATTGAGTAAAGGTTTAAATCCTTTTAATAATCCTGAAAAAGTAATAAAGCATTTAGATACAAATTATAGAAGTTATAGTGAAGTAATTGATTTTAATAATGCCTTTTTTAAATTAATTTCAACTGAATTTTCAAATGATGATTATAAAAATTTATATGAGAATCACAGTTTTCAGAATTCAAATTCAAAAAAAGGAGGTTATGTAAATATCTCTTTTCTTCCAATAATCGAAAAAAATGATTTTGCCGATGAAGAAGAAGTTGTAGAAAAGTCGGATTTATATGTTTTGGCTACTTTAAATACGATTCAGAATGTGGTTCGTGAAGGTTTTTTATATCGGGATATTGTTATTCTGACCCGAAAAAGAGATCAGGGAATTGCAATTGCGAATTATTTGACAGAACAAAATATTCCGCTTTTATCATCAGAAACATTAATGATTCAAAATGCGACCGAAGTTCGTTTGATAGTTCATTTGCTAAAATATTTAAACAATAGTGCGGATCTGGAATCAAAGGCTAATTTTCTTCATTTTTTGGCTTCTAATAAAGAAATTCAAATACCAGTTCATGATTTTATAGCAGATGGAATGTCAAAAAGATTAGAGGCAGATTTTGAAAAATGGCTTTTGACTTTTGATGTTTCGCTCTCTTTTGAAAATATTAGGAAAAAATCACTTTATGAAGCGGTAGAAATAATTATCTCCAAATTCGTGCCTCTTGCAGAAGGAAATGCTTATGTGCAATTTTTTCTGGATATTGTTCTGGAGCGAGATATTAGAAATCAGGCAGGAATTGCTGATTTTTTGAGTTACTGGGATAAAAATGCAGAGAAATTTAGTATTCCTTCTCCGGAAGGCAATAATGCAGTACGTATTATGACAATTCACAAGTCAAAAGGATTAGAGTTTCCTGTTGTGATTATGCCTTTTGCCGAAGAAGATTATAATCGAAAGCCAAAAGATAAATTATGGTTGGATACTGATGATGTTGATTTGGATGTTCCGAAAGCTTTAATTGATAACAGCAGCGCGGTAGAAGGTTTTGGTGAAAGTGCATCAGCTGTTTTTAATTTAAAAAAACAAGAAGAATTACTTGATAATATTAATGTTCTGTATGTCGCATTAACACGGGCAGAAGAGCAATTATATGTTATTTCGCAATCTTTAAAAGAAAGAAAAGATGGAGAGTTTCCAAACAATATGGCTTCATTTTTTATTAAATATTTAATTCATAAAGGTGTTTTTGATACGGATAAATTAGAATATGAATTCGGAAATAAAACAAGGCTTTCAAAAGATGTAAAATCAGTCGATCTGATAAAGACAATTCCTGTTGTTTCAGAAGTTTTAAATCCCAAAAATATTAAAATTGCTCAACGGGAATCCTTAATGTGGGGAACTCATCAGCAAGAGGCAATTGCTTATGGAAATATTGTTCATGAGATTCTGGCTTTTATTAAAGATAAATCAGATATTGATTTAGCAATCACAAAAGCAATCGAAAATGGTTTGATCAAAATTGATCAGGTAGATTTGGTTTTGAAATCACTCCATGAAATTGTAAATCATCCAGAATTAGTTCATTGTTTTGATGGGAGTTTTAAGATTTTAAATGAGCAGACAATTGTTCAAAAAGAAGGAAGAATTTTAAAACCTGACCGGATAGTTCTTACCGCAAATAAAGAAGCTTATCTTTTAGATTATAAAACTGGCGCTATAAATCCAAAATACACACAGCAAATTCAAGAATATCAAGATGCTATTGAAGATTTAGGATACAAAGTGTTAAAAAAGGCATTGGTGTATATAGGAACAGAAATCGATGTAGTAAATTTGTGAAAAAATTAATCAGATGTTAAGGGTAAATGAGGCCTTTTAAAGGCTAAATTGTTAATTTTTAACGTTTTAAATAAATAAAGATGTACGGTAAAATAAAAGAACATTTGCAAAGTGAATTGCAGTCTATTGAAGAAAACGGAATTTTTAAAAAAGAACGAATTATAACTTCAGCACAAGATGCAGAAATTACTATTTCTACCGGAGAAAAGGTTTTGAACTTTTGTGCAAATAATTATTTGGGTCTTTCGTCACATCCGGAAGTGGTTCAGGCTGCAAAAGATGCTATGGATACGCATGGTTTCGGGATGTCGTCAGTTCGATTTATTTGTGGAACTCAGGATATTCATAAAACATTAGAGAAAAAAATCGCAGATTTTTACGGTACAGAAGATACGATTTTATATGCTGCAGCTTTTGATGCTAATGGTGGTGTTTTTGAACCTTTATTAGGAGAAAACGATGCAATTATCTCTGATAGTTTAAATCATGCATCAATTATTGATGGAGTTCGTTTGTGTAAAGCAGCTCGCTACCGTTATGAAAACAGTAATATGGAAGATTTAGAACAGCAATTGATTAAGGCTAATGAAGCCGGAGCTCGTTTTAAATTAATTGTTACTGATGGAGTTTTTTCTATGGATGGTCTTGTAGCGCCTCTTGATAAAATTTGTGACCTGGCAGATAAATATGATGCAATGGTAATGGTAGACGAATGTCATGCTGCCGGATTTATTGGTGCAACCGGTAAAGGAACACTTGAAGCAAAAGGAGTAATGGGCAGAGTTGATATTATAACAGGTACACTTGGTAAAGCTCTAGGAGGAGCAATGGGTGGTTATACAACAGCAAAAAAAGAAATAATTGAATTGTTACGTCAGCGTTCAAGACCATATTTATTTTCTAATTCTTTAGCGCCTGCAATTGTTGGAGCTTCTATAAAAGTTTTTGAATTGCTTGAAAAAGACACTTCTTTAAGAGATAAATTAGAGTGGAATACGAACTATTTTAAGGAAGGAATGAAAAAAGCCGGGTTCGATATTATAGACGGAGATTCAGCAATTGTACCCGTAATGTTGTATGATGCTAAATTGTCTCAAACAATGGCCAACGAGCTTTTAAAACAAGGGATTTATGTAATCGGATTCTTCTTTCCTGTGGTGCCAAAAGAAAAGGCAAGGATTAGAGTACAACTATCAGCTGCGCATACCAAGGAACACTTAGACAGAGCGATAGCAGCCTTTATAGTTGTCGGTAAAATGTTAAAAGTTATATAATTTCCATTTACTGAAATTTTTGTAGGTTTTTTTTAACATTTCATTTTGTATTTAAAAATTTTGGTGTTACTTTTGTCTGTAATTAACTAAATTGTAATTAAAAAAATTAAGTATGAAACATCTTAACAAACTTTTAGTTGCTGTGATGATGGTGATGGGTTTAAGTTCTCACGCACAAGACAGTAACAATCCATGGGCTATCTCTTTTGGAGTTAATGCCGTTGACACTAGAACCAGTTCTGGTGCAGGAAGTGGTTTCTTTGATCAACACTTTTCTCAGCCATTCGCTGTAAAAGACAACTGGAATATTCTTCCTTCTTTATCTTACATTGGTGTGTCTAGATATGTAGGTAGTGGTTTCTCTGTTGGTTTACAAGGATCTGTAAACAAAATTGATAAATATGTTACTTTCGCTCCAAACGCTGTTGGACATGATTCAAGAGGTAACGTTGTAACTAATCCTGGTGATTTGATGTATTATGGAATTGATGCTACTATTAAATATAGCTTCCAGGAATTAATCAAATCTAAAGTAGTTGATCCTTCGTTATCTGTTGGTGGAGGTTATACTTTCTTTGGTGATAGTAGCTACGGAACAGTTAATCCAGGTGCTGGAGTAACTTTCTGGTTTACAGATGCAATTGGTCTTGAGCTTGCTACAAGATACAAATGGGCAGTTAGTGGTGATAGAGAAGATAGAACTGGTGCTCCAGATGCTCCATCTCACTTCCAACACACTGCAGGTCTAGTTTTCAAATTCGGAGGTAAAGATACTGACGGAGACGGAATCTACGATAAAGATGACGCTTGTCCAGATGTTGCTGGTTTGAAACAATTCAACGGATGTCCTGATACTGACGGAGACGGAATCGTTGACGCTAGTGATGCTTGTCCAGATGTATTTGGTTTAGCTGCATTAAACGGATGTCCTGATACTGACGGAGACGGAATTGCTGATAAAGATGATGCTTGTCCAGATGTTGCTGGTTTAGCTGCTTTAAAAGGTTGTCCTGATACTGACGGTGATGGTATCGCTGACAAAGATGACAAATGTCCTACAGTTGCTGGTCCTAAAGAAAATGGTGGTTGTCCTTTCTTAGACGCTGACAAAGACGGTGTTGCTGATAAAGATGATGATTGTCCTACAGTTTACGGTCCTGCTTCAAACAGAGGATGTCCAGAAGTTACTAATGAAGCATTAGAAGATCTTAAAGTTCAAGCTAGAGCAATCTACTTTAACTCTGGAAAAGCTACTTTCAAAACAGGAGACAAAGAAACTCCAGCTAGATTAGATGCTATCAAAGAAATCCTTAAAAACTATCCAAACGCGAAATTCAGCATTGAAGGTCACACAGATAGCGATGGTTCTGACAAATTGAACCAAAAACTTTCTGAAGACAGAGCTGCTGCTGTAATGAACGCTTTGATCGAAAGAGGAGTAAACGTTGATAACTTAGTATCTAAAGGTTTTGGTGAGTCTCAACCAGTTGCAAGCAACAAAACTGCTGCAGGTAAAGCACAAAACAGAAGAACAGAAATTAGACACATTGGTTCTAAATACCAAGGTAAACTTTAATTTACTTTCTAAATAAAGACTAAAAGCCATTCTTAATTGAATGGCTTTTTTTATTTTTATAAAATGATAAATAATTCTTTTCTCGGAAAAATAGCATCAGTTGTAATTCAGGATTATTCAGCTAAACTTGCTGAAACAACTATTATTTTACCTAATAAAAGAGCCAAGGTTTTTTTGATCGAAGCTTTAAAAAATGAAACAGCTAATACGATTCTTTCGCCTGAAATTATTAGTATTGAAGACTTTGTACAAGATGTAGCATCAATAAGATCTATAGATGCAATTGAGCTTTTATTTGAGTTTTATGAAGTGTATCTTTCTATAACCGATAAGCAAAACCAACAATCATTTGAATTGTTTGCCAATTGGGCAAAAACACTCTTGCAGGATTTTAATGAAATCGATCGTTACTTATTAGATCCAACTCATATACTGTCGTATTTAAAAGATATTGAAGACATAAAAAAATGGGGAATTGAAGTTGAAAACAGTACTAAACTTTTAGAAAATTATATTGATTTCTGGAAACTTCTGCCATTATATTATGATTCATTATATAATCATTTATTAAATAAAGGAATAGGATATCAGGGTTTAATATATAGAGAAGCAGTAAATAATCTAAATCACTTTTCGAATACCATTTCAAATAGGTCTTTTATTTTTGCCGGATTTAATGCTTTAAATGCTGCTGAAGAAAAAATTGTGCAACATCTTTTAGCTCTCGATCAGGCTAAGATTTATTGGGATGTTGATCAGGTTTTTTTAAATGATCCTTATCACGATGCCGGACTGTTTGTGCGTCGTTTTAAAGAAAATTGGAAACATTATAAATCACATATTTTTGAATGGATTGTAGATGATTTTTCACAATCAAAAAATATTCAGGTTATAGGGACTCCAAAAACTATTGGTCAGGCAAAATTGGCGGGAAGTATTATCGAAAACATAATAAATGAAAACCCGACTACATCTCTGGATAAAGTTGCGATCGTTCTGGGTGAAGAGAATTTATTAATACCAGTTTTATATTCATTGCCTTCTTCTGTTGGAAGTTTGAATATTACTATGGGATATTCCGGAAAAAATAATCCGTCTCAAATATTAATTGCAAAATTATTTAAAATGCATACCAATGCTCTTTCGCGAAAAGGGGATAGCTATGTTTTTTACTATAAAGATGTGCTTGATATTTTAACGCATCCTCTTATTGAGCCTTATGCAAACGCGGGAAATCTGGTGAGAATTATCAAGGAGAATAATTATACTTTTATTACTCATAACAGGATAATTGAACTTAATTCAAGCCAATCAAAATTATTTAGCTTATTGTTTCAAAAATGGGAAAATGGATCAATTGCTGTTCTTGAAAATGTGTCAGCGCTTTTGCTTTTAATAAAAGAGAATTTTAGTAACGATAGCGAAGAAGAAAAGATTGCAAAAGCATTTGTTTTTGCTGTTTTTAAAGTCATTAATAAGTTGATTAATTATTATTCGCAACATCATCATATTGATAATATTGATACTTTGCATGCTATTTACAAGCAAATTATTGATGTTGCCGAGGTTTCGTTTGAAGGAGAACCTTTGCGAGGATTACAAATCATGGGAGTACTTGAAAGTCGTGTTCTGGATTTTGATACTGTAATTGTAACTTCTATGAATGAAGGAAAATTTCCGGCTGGAAAATCTCAAAACTCATTTATTCCTTATGATGTAAAAAGAGAATTAGGTTTGCCAACATTCAAAGAAAAAGATGCTATTTATACCTATCACTTTTATCACTTATTGCAAAGGGCTAAAAATATTTATCTTATTTATAATACAGAGAATGATGGATTAGATGCCGGCGAACGAAGTCGTTTTATAACACAATTAGAGGTCGAGAAACAGCACAAACACAATCTTACTTTTGATATTTATAATCCTGTTTTGCCTACATCTGCTTATCAGCCAATGGTGGTTCCTAAATCTCAGGCTGTAATGGAACGCTTAAAAGAAATTGCTGCAAATGGTTTCTCTCCGTCTGCATTAACGAGTTATATTCGAAATCCTATTCAGTTTTATTTTCAAAAAATCCTGCGTATTCGTGAAGTCGAAGAAGTAGAAGAGAATATTGCATTGAATACGCTGGGAACAATTATTCACGAAAGTTTAAAAGCTTTGTATGATCCTTTTGTTGGTAAATTTATATCTGAAGCTGATATCGAAAATTGCTTTAAACTATTAGATAATGAAGTATTAAATCAGTTCAAAGTAGTTTATAAAGAAGGTGAAATTAAAAAAGGACGTAACCTTTTGGCGTTTGAAGTCGCAAAACGAAATGTTTTTAATTTCCTGAAAATGGAATTAGAAGCAATCAAAAATGGTGACGCAGTAAAAATCATTGCTTTAGAGAAAACATACGAACGTGAACTGAATCATCCTAACTTGCCATTTCCGGTTTTAATTAAAGGAAATGTCGATAGAATTGAATTGCGTAACGGAAAAATTAGAATCATCGATTATAAGACCGGTAAAGTAGAAAAAACGAACGTTGTGCTTAAATCCTGGAACGGATTAGCACAAGACCTCAAAAACGACAAAATTATTCAGGTTCTGGCTTATGCGTTCATGTTCGAAAACGAAGCTGCAGGATTACCTATCGAAGTTGGAATTATTTCGTTTAAAAATCTAAAATCAGGTTTTTTGCCTTTTGGATTTAAAGAAGATAAAGAGTTGAATTCTACAGTTACAAATGAAATTTTAAAAAGCTATTTAGAAGAAGTTGTAGTATTATTGGCTGAGATTTTTGATGAGAATATTCCTTTTGCAGAAAAAATAAATTAAGATATCAGAAAGCTGCATAACATATTCGAATTTTTTAAAACCACTCTAATTATTAATTTAAGTGTTTGCGCTATAGCAGTTTTATTTGGTGGCTTTGATTACTTTTTTATAATATTTCTAAGTTTTGGATTTTTGATGAGTATTGCTTTTAAGGAGTTATACCGCCAGAATGAGTATTTATTTTATTCGAATAATGGGATTTCAAAACTTCAGCTTTTAGTTTGTGCTTATATTTTTACTTTTTGCACTACAATTTTAATTGGTTTGTTGACTTTTTTAATAAAGAATTTATTTTGAAGAAACATATTTTAGAAGTTGACGGAATTCAAAAAAAGTATGGTGAAAGAGTAATTCTTTCAGATGTATACCTGAAATGTGAAACATCTCAGATTATTGGTTTATTAGGAAGAAATGGATCCGGAAAATCAACTTTGCTAAAAATAATTTTCGGAATAATATCAGCCCCAAATAAGTGTATTCGTATAGATTCTGTTTCTAAAAATAATGAAAGCAGTCTGTTAAGTGAAGTTAGCTATTTATCACAAGAGCAATTCATACCGAATCATTTATCCGTAAAAAAGGCAATCTCATTATCGGTCGATAAACAAAAAATAATTTTTTTTAACAAAGATGAGTTCATTCAGTCTATTTTAGATAAAAGAATAAGTCATTTATCTAGTGGCGAATTGCGTTATCTGGAGATAAAAATAGTTCTCTCGAATCCTTCAAAATTCGTTTTACTCGATGAACCTTACAACGGATTGTCTCCGTTAATGATTGAACTGGTAAACGAAATGATACTCAAAAATTCTTCTCAAAAAGGAATTGTTATTACAGATCACAATTATAAAAATGTAATCAATATTTCATCTAAAATCATTTTGATTAAAGATGGTAAAACACATTATGTCAAACATAATGCAGAACTGGTACAAAAAGGTTATTTGGTAGATTTGGGGTTTTTGTAAGTACTTTTTAACTGAATATTTTTTTGAAAAAGCCTTTCTTTTCGCTCTCTTGCGAATTTAAATTGTTTAAACTTCCATTCTCAAAACGAAATCTTCTAAACTTCATCAATTTTACATTTAGGTCAAATCGTAATTCATCAACTGTTTTCATTTGTTACATTTTTTTTGCAAAGTTATTAAAAACTTGCGGTAAACGGAATTTGTTACACGGCTTAAAGTAATAATTAAGAGATATGAATCAGATTGTTATTTTTATAGATAAATCCTCTTTTTTTGTTTAACTTTTTTAAAAAGTTTATTTTAAAAATTAAGAAACATTATAGTATAAATAAAAGTAATTCAAATGGTTACGAGTGTCTTTTTTTTAACAAGTGTTTATCGAACAGTTTTGTTTATTAAAAATATCTTTGGCTCTTCTTAAAAATGAAACGATAAGATTATGATTGATTTAAATACACTTGTACAAGAAACCGGCGCTGAATCTGGATTAACTTTTAATATAGATGGCATCTTGCTGGAATCGGTTAATTTAGAGTATGATGGGAATGTAGCGGCAATGATTGGGATGATATTAAAAATGTGTTTGGAGATGTCTGAAGATGTAAATAACGGAGATCTTAAACAAGTAATGATTAAGAATAAAGATGGTATCGTGGTTGCCAATAAAGACGAATACGATAACTGTGTTGCACTGCTTTCTAAAGATATAAGTAAAATGGGACTTTTGTTACGCAAAATGGACTCTGTTTTTCAATAATTAATTTAAATACAATCAAAACATGTCAGATTTTTTACAAGATTTTCAAAACGATTTAAAAGAAAACGTTAACGGATTTATTGCTGTATCAGTAACTGAAGTGGAAACAGGAATGTCATACTGTTCACTTTCTTTAAATCCAAATTTTGACCCGGAATTAGCATCTGCTTATAATTTAGAAGTTGTAAAAGCAAAACTAAATGCAATTAAAGCTTTAGGATTAGATCAAAAAATCAATGATATCTTAATTACATTAACAGATCAAATTCACATTATTGATGTTTCTGAAGATGGTAAATATTTTATTTATTTAGCTGTTGATTCAACAAAAGCGAATCTTGGATTAACAAGAGCAACTTTGGCTAAATTTAAAAAAGACATTATTACAAAACTATAATTTTTGCCCCCAATAATGAAAAAAGGCTGTTCATGATTATGAACAGCCTTTTTTGGTTTTTAAGATTGTTAGATTATTCAAAAAAATCTAACAATATAGTTTCAAGTTCTTCTTTGTTTTCGATCTGGCTCATATGTCCGTCTTCAAAAGAAACCAGTTTTACGTTTGTGTTTTCTATTTGGGCAATGTTTTCTTCATAGTTTAAAACCGGATCTTTTTTGCCTAGAATCAATAAAACCGGAAATAAGTTTTTGTGCAAAAGCGATTCTCTGTCTTTTCGTATTTTCATTCCTTCAAGCGAAGCTACAATTCCTTGCAGCGGTGTTTTTAGAGCCTGAATTTTTACTTTTTCGATTTCATCAGCTAATCTGGTTCGGTTGTTTTCGCTGAACAAATTACCAATCGCAAGACTTACAAAGTTTACATAATTTTGTTTTACCGCTTTTATAGCGCGATTTCGATTTATTTTTTTCTCGTGACTATCGGCTTTTGATGTCGAATTTAATAAAACCAGTTTATTGATGTTCTTTGGGAATAATTCGGCGAAAGCCAAACCAACATAACCACCCATAGAATGACCAAGAACTGTCGCTTTTTCAATTTTTAAATGTTGTAAAACTTCCTGAACTACGTTGGCATTTTCCTCCATAGAATGCACATATCCCAAACAGTCAGATTCGCCGTGACCTAATAAATCAATTGTTATAACCCGATATTTTTCAGAGAAAAGAGCAACATAGTCTTTCCACATTTTTTTGTTTTCCAGAAAGCCGTGAAGTAGTACAATTGCAGTTCCCTGACCTGAATCAGTATACGAGATCTTGGTGTTTTTATATGATAGAGTTTTCAAAATGATATTTTAAGTTTAAAGTACAAAGATAAGAAATGACAAAACCATATAAGTTATATAAGTTCATTTGAGTTAAAAATAGTAGTTATCGCGTTCAACTTTATGTTAAATGTTTAAACCATATAAGAGATATAAGTTCATTTTAGTTTAAAAAAAGTTATTCAATTCACTCTTATACTAAATATTCAAAGCATATAAGCTTATGTGAGTTTGAAAAAAAGCATAAAGATTGTGATTTAAATGAACTTATATCACTTACATGGTTCAAAAAATACGGTCATTCGAACTGTTTTTAAGAACATTAAATGATTTTGTTATTTTAAATTAGTCTTAATTATGCTTGTTATTACTTTAAATTCTATATTTTTGCATCGTTATTATATTTTATCAGAATGGCATTAATTAGTGATTTGACCTCCAAAGTATTATTTGAAACCGAAAAAGGATACAGTTATCAATGTGACTTGACCAATAGTATAATTATCAATTTTGTTGATACGGTGTCAAGTTATAAAATCCATGATTTTTTGATTTTTCAAAGAAAGGTTAATAGCGTTGACATTCTCAATATGCTTTATGACTTATCTGATCAGTCAGACGCACAGTTGATTGAAACTACTAAAAGAAATTTTTCCAGAAATCTTACTATCTGCGAAATAGTCCAGTTACGAGATTTATTAAACGGAACAAAATTTACCCTCACTTTACATTCTATGCTTTGCAATATTGTCAATGTAGAGCTTATTTAGATTCTTACTTAGATTAAATCCAAATTTTAAGGCATTTAGAGCTGCCTTGTATAATTTTTGTAATTTTACATAGATAAAAACAAAGGTTATGAAAGATTTACTAAGAACAAGTACTTCATTAGTTGAAGGAATAGAAAATATATTGAACTTACAGGCAAAAATAGAAAGCGACGCTTCTAATAAATATTTAGCTATGGCTGCATGGTTAGATAGAAATGGTTTTGAAAATACAGCATCTTATTTGTACAAGCAAGCCGAAGAAGAAAGAGAGCATTTTCTAAAAGTTTTCAAATATATTACAGATATGGGAGGGATTGCAGTTACGCCATCTGTTCCGGAAGTGCAGCAGGAATTTGCTTCTTTTAGAGAAGTATTTGAAATTGCTTTGCAAAACGAAATTGCAGTTACTCAGGCGATTAATAGAGTAATTGCAAAATGTAGAGCTGAGAATGATTATGCTACAGAAGATTTTATGATGTGGTATGTAGCTGAGCAAAGAGAAGAAGAGAAAAATGCAAGAAGAGCTTTAGAGCTTTTTGAACTAATCAACGGAAACGAAGCTGACGGAAAATTTCAATTGGATGTTCAGATTTCAAAAATCGGATAAATATCGATTTATATAAAAAAACAAAGCCCTTAATATTTATTAAGGGCTTTGTTTTTTATCATGATTTATTGATTCATTAAGCTTTCGATTTCGTCTACTTCTATAGGAATATTGCGCATTAGGTTAAAAGGTTCTCCTTTTTCCTGAACCACAACGTTATCTTCTAAACGAATCCCGAATTTCTCCTCCGGAATATAAATTCCTGGTTCAACCGTAAAAACCATATTGGCTTTCATAGGCTCGTGAAGCAAACCATAATCGTGCGTATCAAGACCCATGTGGTGAGACGTTCCGTGCATGAAATATTTTTTGTAAGCTGGCCATTCCGGGTTTTCGTTCTGAACATCGGCTTTATCAATTAATCCTAAACCTAATAGTTCAGATGTCATGATTTTACCCACTTCAATATGGTATTGTTTCCAAAGTGTTCCTGGAGCCAACATTTTTGTAGCCTCATTTTTCACTTTCAAAACAGCATTATAAACGGCTTTTTGTCTTTCAGAATATCTTCCTGAAACCGGAATTGTTCTCGTCATATCGCTCGAATAATTAGCATATTCTGCCGCAACATCTAATAAAATTAAATCTCCGGCTTTACATTGTTGGTTGTTTTCGATATAATGTAAAACGTTTGCATTATTTCCCGAAGCAATAATTGGCGTGTAAGCAAAACCTTTAGAACGGTTACGGATGAATTCGTGAACCAATTCGGCTTCGATTTCATATTCAGTAACATTTGGTTTTACAAACGACAATAATCTACGGAAACCTTTCTCTGTAATATCACAAGCTTGCTGAATCAAATCTATTTCTTCGCTTTCTTTTACAGAACGAATGCGTTGCAAGATTGGGTTACTTTTTGCGACATTATGTGCTGGATAACGTTCTTTCCACCATTTTACAAAACGAGCTTCGCGAGTTTCAGTTTCAACTGTTGCGCGATAATGTTCGTTTGTGTTAATGTACATTGTATCTGCATACGTCATCATTTCGTTCAAAACTTTATGAAAATCCTGCAACCAATAAACCGTTCTAATTCCCGAAACCTGAAAAGCACGTTCTTTGCTTAGTTTTTCGCCTTCCCAAACCGCGATATGATCATTAGTTTCTTTTAGGAAAAGAATTTCTTTTTGGTTCTCATAAGGCGCATCCGGAAACAAAAGCAAAATACTTTCTTCCTGATCAACACCGCTCAGATAAAAAATATCTCTGTGTTGTGCAAATGGCAAAGTACTATCTGCGCTAACCGGGTAAATGTCATTTGAGTTAAAAACGGCAACACTGTTAGGCTTCATTTCTGCCGTGAATTTTCTGCGATTTTTTATAAAAAGAGCGCTGTTTATTTGATGATATTTCATAATAACTTAGTTTTTGAACTTCGAATTTCAAAATTACTAATTTTTAGACAATGGCATAAGATTGCTTTATTAAAGTTTTCTTATTTGTTTGAGATTTTTTCTCTCGCAGATTTTGCAGATTTATTCTTTTTATTTCATTATGTTTTTCACTGTAATCTTTGTCATTTCGACGAAGGAGAAATCTTCGTAAGTAACTCGACAAAGATTTGAAAAAAAATCTTAAAACCTCAATAATGGCGTGTCCCTCCGGGTCAGGCTTTCGGCTATATCTTTTATTCCGCTCCGCTTCATAAAAGGATACCGCCTCAATCCTTCACGCGATTTTTGGTTTCATAATAAATTTAGTTGTGAGAAGAGAAAAATTACACTTTGCGGATTCTGATATTTAGTATATTGCTACACTAATCATAATTTTTAAAACAAAATTAATATGGGGAAAATTAATGATTCAATTATTGAGAATTTAAAAGAAATAGAAAAGGAAGCAAAGGCAATTGTCAAGGAAGATTTAGAAGAATCAGAAAATGAAACCTACTTGGCTTTTTATAATTTATGGAAAAATCAGGACAGAAAAGATCATATCGACTTAATGGTTGAAGACTTAAAATTGAATATTGATACGTATTGGCTCGCTGAAAAATATAATAAGGATATTGAAAAAAAAATCAATATGATTTATTTTGAACATGGCGGTTTGTATGGTGGAGAATTAGAGGCTTTTTCTATTAATTTTGATGATTCAAGTTTTGAATTATCAGAATTTAAAATAATAGATGATCGAATGGATTATTTAGATAATATTTCTTCATTACCCGCTTTTGTTTCGCCTACATTATACCATCTAACAGAGAATATTCAAGGAGAAGAAGATAAATTTGATGATTTTATTGATGTAAATAATATTTATGAGCTGTTTGAAGCTACTGCATTAATCGAAATAAATAAATTGTTTGAAAGAGCAAATGAGGAAAATTTATTTGAAAAACTAAATCTGAAAAAACCATTTTATTTAGCAGTTGCTGAACATGATACCGGTGCTCCAAAATTAATTTATGTTATAGAGTAAAACTAAATCACGCAGGTATAAGATCTTTAAAAAAAGGCTGAAAGCCTCAAAGAAATAGCGTAGTGCAAAGCACTACGAACTAAATTAACTACGAATATTGCTCTGAAAGAGCAAAAGCAAACAGGCAATGTAGAATATGAAAAAGACAAGATAGCTTAAAAAAAACGATTCAAAACATTACCAAACACTTCCTTTGAGATTAGGCTTTCGCCCTTATAGGGCTAAATCTTAATCGTTATTCATTCATAGTGCTTCGCACCATGCTATTGCTAAAGCTCTTTCAGAGCATATTTAGAACACTTATGATTTGCAATCTGCGCCCGCAATAAAAAATAATCAAAACCCATAAAAAAAACCGAAGCCTCTAAAAACTTCGGTTTTTTCTATAAATATATCTTTCTGTAAAACTTATTTCTCGCTCAATAACTTCTCTAAAAAAGCAACTTTATCTTTTTCAGCTTCAACCAATCTTTCATAAAGTTTTTCATTTTTATCAATAGCTTCAAGAAGTTTATCTAACGGATTAAAAGTGCATCCATAACTTATTACAGAAGAACCAGTATTGTTTTCTATTTCGAAAGTATTCCCCATAATATTAAAAACAGCTTCTTCAGAAAAATTCCTTATTACTTCGGCAGGAATGCCCAAAACTTCGGCAATTGCCTTTAGTTTCTCTTCATCAACGCTTTCGCTTCCTTCAATACTCGAAATAGTTTGTTGACTTACGCCAATAGCAATTGCAAGAGCTTCTTGCTTCATATCTCTAAGTTCTCTGATTCGGCTAATGTTTCTGCCTATGTGTTTTGGTTTTGCTGTGCTCATGATTCAAAGATATTTAAAATTCTTTTTATATTTTTTGATTTGGTAGAAAACAAGCCTGAGTTTGTAAGATACATTTTGTAAATTGTTTCCTAAAATGTAAAAATACAATTTTTCTGACGATTGCGTTAAACCCGACAGGTTTTTAAAACCTGTCGGGTTTAGAAGATCCAAGATGAATGAGAGTTTTTAGATAACTATAAAATAAATTATTGAGAAGTGACCAAACGGTTACACAAATAAAACAGTTTAAAATAATAAAATGCATAATTCAGCTTTCAAATTAATAACAATAAAAGAAGTTAAAGCCCAATATCCTTTTTTGACAGATCATGAAGGATTTGATTATTTTGATGAATGGAACGACGAAGATTTCTTTATTGTTGCAAACGAAGATGTAATCTTTAAAGATAATTTCTACTTAGATCTTTATGAAGAAAAAGAAAAGAAATGGCTTTCGAATATCTTAAATCTACCATTAAAAGAAATTGAAAAAATACAAATTGAAGGAATTCTCATAAACGGAAATTTCACCACAAACGGAACCATTATAAATGCCGAAGGAGATTATGGACCGTATGTTTTTATTAGCGGAAATGTGACTTGCCAAAGTTTATTATTAGGCGGTTCATATGTTGAAATAGAAGGAAATGTCAAAGCAAAAGAATTGGTAATGAGTTCCTATAATCACGGAAATTTTAAATGTTCCGGCGTTATAGATTCTCCCGTTTTTATAGCCGAAGATCATTACACGACTTTTACAGATCGAAAAAACGATTTGTTTTATTATAATGATAAAACAGATGAAGTAGATCCAAAAAATGAGTGCACATATGATGAGGATTCAGGTGAAGATATTATCTCAGTCGAGTTGCGAAAACATCTTGATAACCCGTTAATAGAGACTTTCGAAGAGTTGAAACGGGAATTAGAATTTGGAGAATTAATTTTAAAACAAAATAATCCTCCTGCAAAAACTTACGAATATTGGCGCGATCGCGTTTTATCAAATTATAGAGATCTTAAACTGGTTCCGAAAGAATTTAAAACCGAAGAACTTTGTAATCTGGCCTTAAATACTACTTATCATGCTTTACCATTTATTAATCAGAACTTAATAACTCCTGAATTCTGCGATAAATTAGTTAGCAAAGATGGTTTTGCAATTCAGGTTATTCCTGATGAATTTATGACAAAAGAACTTTGCTTTAAAGCGGCTGAAAATGGAACAGCGCTACGATTAATTCCGTCAGCATATTATTCTGAAAAACTGATCTTGTCAGTTTTCAAGAACGGAAAACATCAACCGGATATCAATGATGTTCCTTCTGAATTTATTACCAAAAGTTTACTCGTAGGATATGTAATAATAGGTAAGGGATTATGGCTTGATAAAGCCTGCAAAGAAAACGGAATTGATAAAGTAGAGATTTTAAAACGAGTAATTGATTCCGGAATTCAATATTTGGATACTGTTTTTGGGAATCATTTTAGTGCCGAAGTTGTTGATTATGCGGCTTCTATTTATAATAATGAAAATCATAAACCGGAATGGAATAAGTATGTTCAAAAATATAAGGTTAAATTTGAACGTCTTGGATTAACATAAAAAAAAACTGCTATCGACAAGATAGCAGTTTTAATACATTAATGATTATGTTGTTATACAGCTCCATATTCCATACAAACACTATTTGTTGCTGTTTTGTATAAGTACCAACCACATGAGTTTATAGTATAAAAAGTGACTTCTTGACCGTTACATAATGGCCATGGTTCGCAGTTTCCTGTACCACCGTTAATTGATTTCAGTTCTTCTTTTGATAATTTTTGGAAATTTTTCATAAGTAATTTGTTTTTTGGGTTTTCCTACTCTATAAGTTTTTCGGATACGACTTTGATAAAAATACAAATTATTTTTTAAATAAATACTTACAAAAAATAGGTATTGCTATTTTGTTGATTCTTTAAGAATCTGTAATCTTCTTGATTTTTTAAAGATAAATTCGAGGTAATTTCCTTCTTTTTGTGTTTTTATTGTAATCGTAGATTTTCTGAATAAGTGAAAAACTGGTAGATCTAACTTGAAATATGTTGAATTAAAGTCTAATATTGTATAGTAATAATTGCTTTAAGAAAAAATGAAACAACTCAATACATCCATAAAACATAATCTAATAGTAGGTTTATGTATTGCGTTATGGATTTTTGTTTTTGCTTTTATCATAAGACCTTTTGATGACGGAACTTTAAATTTCAGGTCGTGGCTTTTTATGAGCATTGGCTTTAGTTCTATGGCATTTTTGTGTTATGGCGTTCTTGCGGTTGTTCAAAAAAGAGTTTATGAAAAAACCTCAATATGGAATTTAAAGTTTGAAGCAATTAGTCTGATATTTTTTTATCTAATTTATTTAATTGCCGTTTATACCTATTATAAAAGTCCAATTTTAAACGGTGGATATAGTTTTGCAGCGTTCTTTATCATCATATTTATAAAAGTTGCTTTGATCTTAACTCCTGTAATTATTCTGGCGAGAAGATATTTACTCAAGCTGATTCCTGTACAACAAGATATTTTAACTTTTAGAGGAGAAAATAAATTAGATGTTTTAAAAATTAAACAAGAAGATTTGGTCTGTATTTCAAACGCTCAAAATTATGTAGAGATTTTTTATATCGAAAACGAAAAACTCACCTCAAAACTTATTCGTTCTTCGCTAAAAAAAATTCAGGAAGATTTTACTTTTTTAGTACAAATACATCGGTCTCATTTAATAAATACAAGGCATTTTAAATCCTGGAGAAATCAAAATACTGTTATTTTAACTCAAATAGAACTTCCGGTTGCTAAGAATTACAAAGGAGCTTTGTTGGCTTTGTAATTTCGTACCTAAAATAGATAGTTTTATACCTATGCCAGTAAAATAAGGATTCGCGAAGATTTTTCATTTTAGTTTTGCTTCATCAATTTTAAAAATTAATTATGAAAACAAAACATCTTTGCCTTCTCGGATTATTCTTTTTTGTTACTAGTTATTTATTATTTTCTAAAGTTTTGCCTGACTTTCAAAAACCAATCGATTTTGCACATTGGTTTAACCTTCTTTGCTTTTTATCGGATTGGCAATGCACGCGGTCAATTTTATAAAAACTAATTTTATAAGTTCAATCATGGTTCTTGTAAGCGCACCAACAATTGGTTTTTCGTTTTTTATATTAAAAAACGGAGTTTATATGTTATTGAGTTGTTTGGTTTTTGCCTTGGGATTGGGTTTATTGTTGTATAGAAATGAAACTGAAAAAGTATTGGATAAACAAAACAAGTTGTAAAATTGTAGTTTTTGTTTTAATTCGTATTTTCGTTTGATCAAAAAAATACTCCAAATTAAATCGATTGAATAAATATCTAAAATATCTGCTTTCTCTCTTTCTGGTTTTTAGCCTGATTGCAAATGATTGTACGATAGATTCTCAGTCGAAATCCGCAGATTATTATCAATCTTCCTGTGTTATTTTAAGGAGAGAATTAGATTTTAGAAACTCTCGTTTCATCTTTAGTTATTCAAAATCTTTTTTTAAAACGGTATTTTTAATTCCTGTACTTTATCTTGGACTTAAGGATGTTTTTAATTTTCAGGTTAGAATTGTTCACAAATTACAAACACTTCTTTATCAAAACATACATTCATTTATGAGACAATTTGTATTCATGAATGAAATGATAACCTCAAACAACTTATACAAAAGTTTATACAGCGCTTAGAGAATTCTTTTCTAAGTATTTATGCTTTTCAAGGCATATGATGATACAATAATGTCTAATCATTTATCATTTTCAAAATGTATAAACACAATAATAAAACACGTTTAGTACAATCTAAACGACCACTTCATTGGATAAAAAGAAAAATGGTGGTAATAATAACAGCCTTTATGTTAGGAATGTCAAACGGAATGAATGTTCACGATCAAACCATTAAAGGAAATCAAAATTATACGGAACAACATAAAAAGGATTAATAATTTGAAATTTAAAATAAAAACCGGAGCAATTATAGTTTCGGTTTTTTTATTTTATTAAAATGAATTGCTGCAAGTCAGAGCGTTATAGTTGTAATATATTTAAAGTTAAAATTTAAATTATTTTTCTTTCAAAAAATGAATTTCAAACCTAAATGTTAAAATTTTTTTAATAGTTTTGGGCAAATTCCTACACAACCACTAATCCTTATTATGGACAAAAAAACCAAATTTTTTAAAACCGTTATATTACTTCAATTTATTCCCGCTTTCTTACTTGGTCTCTTGATTTTAATGAATTATAGAAAGCAGAAACTTCTTAATATTAGAGATTTTCATCCGCATGAATTTAATTATGGACACGCAGTTTCTTTAATTTTCTTTGGCGTTTGTTTTCTTGTTTCTATTTTAATTGTGTTTCTAAAAAAAGAGGAGGTTACAGAAGATGAAGCTGATATGCAAAAGAAAGTTCGCCAGCAAAACTTTTGGAAATTTGCATTTTACTGCAATGTTTTCTTCTTAATAATCATTGCTGTTTTTGCATTTGGGTTATATCGAAAAAATCCATTTATAATAGATCAGCCAACTCTATTTTATAGTTTAGTGGTTTTAAGATCTTTTCTCATTATAATATTAAGCTTAGTAACGGCTTCCTTTTTTTTAGCGGCGGGGATTTATTGGAAATCAAATAAAACACTTGCACTTTTTATATTGATCTTTAGCTTTTTCATAATTGTTGCATCCTTTACTTATGAAGTTGTTTTTATAGGTGAATTTATGAATGCCTCAGAAAATTATATCAATCGAAGAGATGAAAAAGGACTTTCGTCTGATGCCGCAGAAACATCAGAAGATTATGTAGAAGCAGACAACGAACAAGTTGATCCAGAGGTCGAAAAGTCTAAATTGCTATCGTCATGGAATTCTTTAATTCCGGATTGGGGAGGACTTGACGGGAAATATGATTTTTATGATGTCAGAATTTTAATGGGCAGAAGTTTAGATGATCATATTACCGAAAATGACTATTATTATCTTGTTCAATACATTGATAATATTAGAGAAAATCCTGATGCACTTTATTTAGGATTCGAGAATTACAGATCCGTAATCTATAGCGTTATTTCGCCTGAAATCTATCGCAAGGCAAATTTTGATAAAATTGTAGACGGGTTGCTTTTGACATACGATGACATTGGTGCCGAAAATGAAAAATTAAAAGAAATCTACAACGCTATGCATCAGCCTTATGGCAGTTCCAGACCTAATATGGAAAAATATTATTCGGATTTTGGAAAATATTTCACTGTAGAAACAATCGAAAAACTTCAGGCTTATAAGTTTTCTAATAATGCAGATTTTAAAAACGCTGATATAATGTGGTTTTATAGTTTTTGGGCAAGAAGAAATAATGAAGGAAATATAAAAGAGATTGCAATAATCTTAAACGAAATAAAAGAGCAGTACGACGCAAATTCAAACTCAGAAGAAGAATGATAAAGTCTTATAAAATAGTTATAATAATCCAGTGCATAATATTGCTGATTTTTAGTTTTGTTTTTAATGAAATATATAACGATGATATCCAGTTAATACCTTTGATTCAGTTATTGGTAATTGGGTTTTCGCCTTTAATTGTATTGGCCATTTCAATTATAATTCAAAGATTGATAGTGGCTGTAATACATTCTGATTCGACAAATGATGAAGTGAATAAGGAAGTGCCAATTGATAAATTTTGGAAGAATGCATTTTTTATCAATGTAATTTTTGGAGCTTTAACTTTTTTGTCCTCTATTATTTCTTCTGTTTTAAAATTAGAAGTTGGAGTTGTGAGTTCAGATTATATTTATCGATTTTTTTTCTCTTTAGATATTTTAATGATTGCCAGTTTAATAATAAGTCTGGTTTTAAGAATAAAAGATTCCGTTATTGAAATAACTAAGTTTCTTGGTTTTTTAATGCTGTTTATTGCGATACTCATTTTTTCTTTTTCCTTGTATTTAGCGGTATTAAATGTGGTAACAGTACGATCTTATAGTGGTGATAGTATAATTGGAACCTTAAATTCAGTCTCTGAAACCGAAGAAGTTGCTACAGATGTCGAACATGAAAGTGAAGGCGAAGGAGAAGGCGAGGAGTCAGAATCTGATTATTATGGCTTTAACGAAATGAGTTTTCCGGAAGTAAATATAAACGGATACTTCAAAGAACTTTTTG
Organism: [Flexibacter] sp. ATCC 35103; assembly: GCF_001975985.1. Lineage (GTDB taxonomy): Bacteria > Bacteroidota > Bacteroidia > Flavobacteriales > Flavobacteriaceae > Flavobacterium. The sequence goes on from NZ_MTQF01000003.1 coordinate 706,906, forward strand.
AGGATTCGAGTTATGATAATACCAAAACGCAGGATCTTACTAAGAACTTTTTATCGGATTTTTTAGTATTAGAAAAAGATCAGTCCTTTACAGGAATCCGAATTGCAATAGAAAGAGGATTCGCTTATGATGAGGAAATAAAAAAAGTAGATGAAAAAATAAGGCGAAATCCTGAAGCGATTCGGGAAGCTTTTGATAGTTATAATACTTTGTTGTATGCTTTTTTATCGAATAAAATTTATTTTGATTCCAATTTAAATCGAATTGTAGATGCCTTAATAAAAACTCATGAGGATATTTATGAAACAGAAAATCCTGATGAAAGATTAACTAAAATCTATAAAACAATGATTTTTGGTGCGCAAAAAGAGTTTCCTAATTATTATTATAGTGAGATAAAACCTTATGCATCAGAGAATGTTTTGAGTTTAGTAAGCAAAAATGCAGAAACAAGTTCAGAGAAAGATAATAGTAATGCAGAATATGCTTCGCAACTTAATACAGTCTGGATTTATAGTTTCTGGGCAAGACGACATAAAGAAAAAAATGATGATGTTGTTTTTGAAATCCTAAAAGAAATCAAGCAACATTATAGTGAAGATTAATGAACTGATATAAAAAAACCGAAGCTAAGTGCTTCGGTTTTTTTATGATTTAAAATTGGGATTTTATTAATCAACCCATTTATAATATCTCGCTCCAATTAAATTTGGGATTTCTTTTTCGATTTTATCTAAAATCCATTCGTTTTTAGGAGTTCGAATACTTTGTTTTTGTTCTTTTTTATGAAGGCTTTCATAAGTTTCAAAACCAATTTCTGTGCTTTTTTCTAAGTTTTCGAAAAGTTTAGTTTTGGCTAAAGCCGATTGCCAGTTTGGTTGAATTGTTCCTTCGAATACTTTCGATTTCGATCCGCTTCCGTAAGCTAAGAATCCAAATTTAGTTCCGGCAACTTCTTGCTTTGTATCGTAATAATGAGCCAAAGTCGATAATAATCCCATGAAAATAGAACCTGTATAAAGGTTTCCTATTAAAGAAGAAGCCAATTCTGCAGGTTGCAATTTCTCGGTTACAAATTTTCTGTACTCATCAGATTTCCCAACTTCTTTGATTTTAGTTTGATAATCTGCAGGTTCGATATTTTCTGCAATGATTTTATCGGCATGATCTAAAGCGTAAATTTCAGATAACATTCTGCGTCCCTGAAAAGAATAAGGCAAATGCATGATAATGCTGTTCCAGGTATTGTATAAAGTTTCGGTAGTGTTTTTTAATTTCTTAAACGAAAAATACGCATTTCGCGTACGATCCATATAACATTGATTCGAATATTGACCATCAAAAACCGGTTGATCTTTGTGGATTTCGATTTCGGCTTCCAGATTATCAAACCACGGATCGTTATTTTCGTTTTGGGTAATTGCTTGTTTAGAAAGACTTCTGTAAGGTTTAAAGAAATCAAAAACGCCTTTTGTAGATGTTGCCCAATTTTCATCAAAAGCAATAATTATTGGATTCGAAGTTACCAGCATTGCAAGAGCTCCCGCGCCTTGAGTGTATTCTCCGGTTGAATTTAAATCGTATTTAGCAAAATCTGTCGTAACAACAATTGCTTTTTTAGTTGGATTCAGTTTTACGAAATCTATGCAGTTTTGCAAAGCATCAACTCCGCCAATACAAGCAAAAGTAAAATCGACAACATCACATTCAGATAAAGAATCTTCTCCAAATTTTTGTTCCATTAAACTTATTAAGAAAGAACTAATAGGTTTAGAACTGTCTATTCCGCTTTCGGTTCCCACATAAATCCGGCTTATTTCGTTTAAGTTTATTTCGTTCTCAAGAATTAGTTTTGTTAAAGCGTTTGCTCCAAAAACTACAGCATCCTGATGAACGTCAGGCAAGGTCATTTTAATTAATCCGAGACCTTTTTCTAATTTTTCTGGTTCAATATTTCTGGCGATTGCCAAAGTTTTTATGGGTAAATGTATGTTGGCTACATCAAAAGAGATAGCGTCAATTCCTGTTTTCATTATATTTTTTTTGAAGCCGATAAAGGTAAAATTATGTTGTGGAATGACAATTTTTTAATCCTATAAAATTCCAATGCACAGAAACTTTTAAAGAAAACAAATTAAAAGTTTACTTAAAATAATAATATGATAAACTTTTAGAGCAGCGTAACACTATTTGTTTGTGGTGAATAAATTTGCTAAAAAACAGTTTTTCAAAATTTTATAATAAAATAATTTGGGATACAGTATTTTTTATACGTAAAAGTACGTAATACGTAGGCTATTTTAAAATGATTATAAATAACAGCGAAATGGTTGTAGTTCTTTGTTAATTGAGTTATTTTTGTGTAATTTTTTAAAACAAACTACTTAAACACTTATGGCACAATCTGCACTATTGAATGCTTCCATCTTAAAGAAAGTGGCTATGGCCCTTTCGGGAATATTCTTAATCACGTTTTTAGCGCTGCATGTTTCCTTAAATTTTATTTCTATTATTAGTGAAAATGTTTTTAACGAAGCGTCTCACTTTATGGGATACAATCCGCTGATTCAATATGTAATGCAACCAGTTTTGGCAATCGGAGTAATTTTCCATTTCGTTATGGGATTTGTTTTGACAGCTCAAAATACTGCTGCAAGACCAATTGCGTATGCAAAATACAACGGAGCTGCAAATGCTTCCTGGAGTTCTAGAAATATGATTATTTCTGGATTGGTTATTTTGGCTTTCTTAGGATTGCATTTTTATGATTTCTGGTTTCCGGAGGTTAACTACAAGTATATTGCAGGGGCTACACCAGATGCTACAAGATATTATGGAGAACTGGTTCATAAGTTTCATGACCCAATCCGTACAGGATTGTATTGTATCTCATTTGTGTTATTAGGTTTTCACCTTTGGCACGGATTCGGTTCATCTCTTCAATCAATGGGGATGCACAATAAGTATTCTAGATTTTTAAGTAAAGTAGGTTATGGTTTTGCAGTTGTAGTACCGGCACTTTTCATAATTATCGCATTATTTCATCATTTCAATAATTAATATAAATTATAATGGCATTAGATTCAAAAATTCCACACGGCCCAATATCGGACAAATGGACAGATTATAAAGATCATATTAATTTAGTAAATCCGGCTAACAAACGTAATTTAGATATTATCATTGTTGGTACAGGTTTGGCTGGAGGTTCAGCTGCGGCTACTTTGGCTGAGCAGGGATATAACGTAAAAGCTTTCTGTTTTCAGGATTCACCTCGTCGTGCGCACTCTATTGCAGCACAAGGTGGTATCAATGCAGCAAAAAATTATAAAGGTGACGGTGACTCAGTTTACAGATTATTTTATGATACTGTAAAAGGAGGAGATTACCGTGCACGTGAGGCAAACGTTCACCGTTTAGCTGAAGTTTCTGCTAATATTATTGACCAATGTGTGGCTCAAGGAGTTCCATTGGCTCGTGAATATGGTGGATTATTAGATAACCGTTCTTTTGGAGGAACTTTGGTTTCTCGTACTTTTTACGCACAAGGACAAACTGGACAACAATTATTGTTAGGAGCTTATTCTGCAATGAACCGTCAGATTGGTCGTGGAAAAGTAAAAATGTACAACCGTCACGAAATGCTAGATATAGTTATCGTAAACGGAAAAGCGAGAGGTATTATCGCTCGTAACTTAATCACCGGAGAAATAGAAAGACATTCTGCTCACGCGGTAGTAGTTGGTTCTGGAGGATACGGAAACGTATTTTTCTTGTCAACAAATGCTATGGGAAGTAACGCAACAGCAGCTTGGAAAATACATAAAAAAGGAGCGTTTTTCGCAAATCCTTGCTACACGCAAATTCACCCAACTTGTATTCCGGTTTCAGGAGATCACCAGTCAAAACTGACTTTGATGTCTGAATCGTTACGTAATGACGGTCGTATTTGGGTTCCTGCAAAACAAGAAGATGCAAAAGCGATTCGTGAAGGAAAGAAAAAAGCAACAGATTTATCTGAAGCAGAAAGAGATTATTTCTTAGAAAGAAGATATCCTGCTTTTGGTAACTTAGTACCTCGTGACGTTGCGTCTCGTGCTGCAAAAGAAAGATGTGATGCTGGTTTTGGTGTTAACAAAACTGGAGAAGCTGTTTACTTAGATTTCGCAGCAGCGATCAAACGTTACGGAACTGAAGAAGCTTTCGTTAAAGGTTTAGACGCTAATGATGCGGCTTTGGTAACTAAATTAGGAGCTGAAATCGTGAAAAGTAAATACGGAAACTTATTCCAGATGTATTACAAAATCGTTGACGAAGATCCTTATACAACACCAATGATGATTTACCCAGCGGTTCACTACACAATGGGTGGAACTTGGGTTGATTATAACTTAATGACTACAATTCCGGGATGTTTCTCTATTGGAGAATCTAACTTCTCTGATCACGGAGCAAACAGACTTGGAGCTTCTGCTTTGATGCAAGGTTTAGCTGATGGATATTTCGTATTACCTTATACTATTGGAGATTATTTAGCTCCGGATATTAAAATGGGAGAAATTTCTACAGATTTACCAGAATTCGTAGCAGCAGAAAAAGAAGTAAAAGATCAAATCGATAGATTTATCAATAATAAAGGAACTCATTCTGTAGATTATTTCCATAAGAAATTAGGAAAAATCATGTGGGATAAAGTAGGTATGGCTCGTAATGCTAAAGGTTTAACTGAAGCTATCGAAGAAATTGCAGCTTTACGTGAAGAGTTTTATAAAGATGTAAAAGTTCCTGGAAGCGCTAATGAATTTAATCAGGAATTAGAGAAAGCGACACGTGTTGCCGATTTCTTAGAGTTAGGAGAATTGTTCGCGAAAGATGCATTACACCGTAATGAATCTTGTGGAGGTCACTTCCGTGAAGAATACCAAACAGAAGAAGGAGAAGCACTTCGTGATGACGAAAACTTTGCATATGTTGCAGCTTGGGAATACAAAGGAAAACCAAGTGATGCAGTATTACACAAAGAACCTCTGGTTTACGAAAACATTAAATTAGTACAAAGAAGCTACAAATAGCAATTAGTCAAAAGACTAAAGTCTTAAAGTCAAATGACTAAATGTTAAGTGACTTTCGACTTTCGACTTTATGACCTTCAAACTAAAACAGTATGAAACTTACATTAAAAATATGGCGTCAGAAAAACGCCCAGGATAAAGGGGGAATTGTTGATTACCCAATCGACGGAATCGAACCAGATATGTCTTTCCTTGAAATGCTTGATGTTCTTAACGAACAATTAATCAATAAAGGAGAAGAGCCAGTAGCATTTGACCACGATTGTCGTGAAGGAATCTGCGGTATGTGTTCATTATTTATCAACGGAGAAGCACACGGACCAGACAGAGGAGTTACTACTTGCCAGTTACACATGCGTATGTTTAAAGATGGTGACACGATTTTTATCGAGCCATTTAGAGCAAAAGCTTTCCCGGTAATTAAAGATTTAGTAGTTGACAGAAGTTCTTTTGACAGAATTCAACATGCAGGAGGATTTATCTCGGTAAATACTTCAGGAAATACAATTGATGCAAATACAATTCCGATTAACAAACATGATGCAGATAAATCATTTGATGCTGCTGCTTGTATTGGTTGTGGAGCTTGTGTTGCAACTTGTAAAAACGGATCAGCAATGTTATTTGTTGGAGCAAAAGTATCTCAATATGCATTATTACCTCAAGGTAAAGTAGAAGCTGTTGATCGTGTTTTAAACATGGTTCACCAAATGGATTTAGAAGGTTTTGGTAACTGTACAAATACAGGAGCTTGTGAAATCGAATGTCCAAAAGGAATTTCACTTGAAAATATCGCACGTATGAACCGTGAGTATTTATCTGCAAGTTTGAAAGGATAATTTAAACATACATTTAGTTTATATAAAAACGCATTCATTAAGTTGGATGCGTTTTTTTTTGTACTATTTTTATCGCACCTAAAAAATAATATACACCAAAAAACAAATCTTATTAAATGAAAAGAATTTTACTTATTGTAATGCTTGCCCTAAGTATTCAAAATTATGCTCAGGTAGCGGTAACTCCTTCTGACCGTGGTTCAAACGATCCCTTTGAAAAAGGAGAGCTAGAAAAATTTAAAGCTACTACTACCGTTTTTGTACTGCCTCAGTTGAATAAAAAAGAAAATTATGAAAAAATCCTGAAAGAAGTCTGGACAGTTACTCCGTATAAAGTCGTCGACTATAAGGATTTTAATATGATGGATTATACAGATGGTAAGTATTCAATTGCAAAATTCATGGGTGATATAACTACAAGCTCAAAAGGTACCGTTTACATTCATACCAATTTTGCAATACGAATTTTAGATAAAGAGAAATTCGATAAAGGAGTTGCAAAACTGAAGTCAGACGACAAAAAATACGATAAAAAACTGAACGTGGTTTTAAATGAAAATTTGATTTATATAGCGAGAGCTCCTCTTTCTGCCAATAATAAATTTTTAAATGATGCAATGGGAACTAGTAAGGTAAAAAAGACATTGAGCGAATTGTATGAACAAATGTATACGGAACAAAGTTTTACCAATACCAATCTCGGAATGTTGAAAAATTACTTTCAACAGATTAATCAAATTATAAGTAAAGGAGAACATTGCGGACTTTATGATGATTTTGCAAAACCGGAAATCAAGAGCTTAAAAGAGGCTACACTTTATATTCCGGAAGCTTATATGATGGAATATAGCCCATGGAAAGGAACTGAAAAGCTTAGAGATGAAAAAGATCTTAAAAAACTTGTTGAAGATTATAAATACAAATATCAGTTTATTAAAGATGAGGATCTGGAAAAGAAGATTTTAAATAATGAAGATATCTATTATTTGAGATATGTAAGTATGAATGGAAATAAATATTTGCAAGTAGTTAATGCTAAGACTGGTGATGCTCCCTATTATTTTTATGGTGCCGGTTTTGCATATAATTTAAAAGATGACGATTTTAAAAATATTAGTAAAGCAGCATCCAAATAGATTTTTAATAATCTAAATTGATGCTTTAAAAAAAAGACGCATTTGCCACAGCAAATGCGTCTTTTTTATGTTGTTATTCGTAATACAATTGCGAAGCACTTATTTCTTGTTTTTCCCTTCCTTCCTGTTGAATGTAGCACGTTAAAGTCGTTCCTCCAATCTGATCAAAATAACCAATATTTATTTTATGGAAACCTTTTTCGAGTTTTACAGCTCCATATGCTTCGTTTAGCCAATGAATACCATCATTATTAACCACTAATTCATTATCGATAAAAAGCTTCGATCCATCATCTGAAAGCGTCGAAATCGTGTAATTTGCCGTTTCCGGAATATAGATGTATCCGTCGAATTTTAAGCCGATGTAACGCTCTGTTTTCGTTTTCCATTTTTCGCTGCTTATCACGCCTTCAAAAATGCCTGAATTAACAGGTTTTGCTAAATCTAAATCCTGAACTTGCTGGAATAATGTTCCGGTATAATAATCAAATTTCAAACCTTTCTTAGTTGGTTTTATAGCTAAAGCCGATTTTAATTCCGGATTTCTAACCAATATTTTATTAATAGAACTTCTTCTTCCGCTAGGACTAATTTGAACCGTTTTTATAATTCGAAATTCTCCTTTTGGGATATTTATTGTGACCGGTTTTGTGTAAAGTTCAGCTGTTTCATCAGGATTATATCCATCAATTGTATAGAAGATTTGTCCGCTTTTGATCGTTGGTTTTAAATCCAAAACATATTTTGATCCAATTAAAGCTGTTTCATTAGAACCAAAAGGACTCGGAACTTTATACAATCTTTTCTGCGCTTCCAGTTTTTCCAAATGATGCGGAATTTGATTCAGAATAAAATGGTTGTAATTTTTATTTTGAGGTTCTGTCCAGGCAATTTCTGCTAAAGCAAATACACGCGGATAAATCATATAATTTAATTTTGCCGGACTTGTTAAGTATTCTGACCAAAGATTAGATTGTACTCCTATAATATATTTTTGTTCCTCAACGGTCAAACTATCAACCGGAGTTGGGTTGTAGTTGTACATTTTTTCAACCGTGGTTAATCTTCCAATTGTTAAAGGCTCTTGTGGCGAATAGCCCTGGTTATAATCAAGATATAAAACTTGTTCCGGATTCATGATTACGTTATGTTTCTGTTTTGCAGCGCTAATTCCTCCAGCTTCGCCTCGCCATGACATTACAGCTGCGTTTGGTGCTAATCCGCCTTCGAGCATTTCGTCCCAGCCTAAAATTTGTCTTCCGTTTTTATTTAGGAATTTCTCGATTCGGGTTGTGAGATAACTTTGTAATTCATGTTCGTCTTTCAATCTTAAATCTTTGATTCTTTTTTGACAATTCGGACATTCTTTCCATCTTGTTTTCGGGCACTCGTCTCCACCAATATGAATGTATTTACTTGGAAATAAAGCCATAACTTCCGTTAAAACATCTTCGAGAAAAGTAAAAGTCTCTTCTTTTCCGGCACAGAAAATATCTTCAAAAACGCCCCAGCTTTCAATAACTTTATATTGACGATCCGGAAAACAAGACAAATTTGGATAAGCCGTAACTGCTGCAGTTGCATGACCGGGCATTTCGATTTCAGGAATAATATTCACATAATGTTCTTCGGCAAATTTTACAACGTCTTTGATTTCCTCCTGCGTATAAAATCCTCCGTATGGATTTCCGTCAAAAAAATACGGGAATCTTTCGAATTTATTTCCCACTAAAGTCTGTGCTCTTTTTGAACCTACTTCGGTCAGTTTTGGGTACTTTTTTATCTCGATTCGCCATCCTTGATCGTCTGTTAAATGCCAATGAAAGTTATTTAATTTATAACTGGACATTTGTGCGATAAAATCTTTTATAACATTGACAGAGAAAAAATGACGGCAAACATCGAGGTGAAGCCCGCGGTAGTTGTATCTAGGCTCATCTTCGATGGTAACGCAAGGTAATTTTACTTCTTGATTCGTGATTTTGTTCGGGAGCATTTGCAATAAACTCTGAACGCCATAAAATAATCCTTCTTCACTTCCGGTAACGGTTATTTTTTTTGCTGTAATATTGATTTTATACGCTTCTTTTTTTAAGGAAGCGGATGGATTTTTAGTAATGAATAAAACTTCAATAGCACTCTTTTTTGAAGACACATTTTTGTTAATAGCAGCTTCAAAAATGTTTGCCGTTTTTTGTTCTTTCGCACTAAATTTATTCTTTTCGAAAATAACTTTAATTTGTCCGTTTAAACGAATACTGTCTCCGTTTGCTTTGTATGAATTTGGAGCAGGAATTATAGATTTGTTTTCAAAAGAAGTTTGGGCACTTATGACCGTGCAGCAGAATATTAAAAAGAGGAAGAATGTTGTTTTCATGTTAAGCTGGAATTTATTTTTTGGCAGTAAACAAATTTAGAATTTGTAATTGCTGTTTTGCAAAAAAAATGCAAATGGTTTTATGTATAAATGACTTTAAAATAGATGAATTAACTTTTTTATTACGTACTGTTATAATTTGTTTCGCAATATTATTGCATTTATTGATTACATTTGCCTTAACAAAAACGAATTTGCATGAACAATGATAATGAAGTGGTAAATTACACTAAGGAAGAACGTAAAAATCTTATTTTAAAAGAGATAAATTTGCATACCCGTGTAAGTTTTGAAACGCTTTCGGCAAAATTATTTGTTTCAGAAGATACTGTAAGGCGTGATATAAACGAACTTGAATCAGAATCTTTATTGATTAAAGTAAAAGGTGGTGCCATGACAAAAGCCTATCATCATTCTTCATCAAATCAAACTTATGCAGGCGAATCCAAACAAATCATTGCGCAAAAAACCTTAGGTTTACTTCATGACGGAATGGTGTTGTTAATTGGCGGAGGAACTACAATTCGCGAATTCATCCGTTTAATCCCTGATGATTTAAATCTTACTATTTTTACTGTTACCGTCTTATCTGCGGTGGAACTTCTGGATAAACCCAATGTTAAAATTATAATGATTGGCGGAAGCATTTCATCTTACAGCCAAATGTGTGTGAGTGGCGATGTCTATAATCAATTGGCTAATATTAAAGTTGATTTATTAATATTAGGAACCAATGCCTTAGATATCGAAGGTGGTTTCTCAGATTCTGATTGGGAAACTGTTCAGGTAAAAAAAGCGATGATTCAGGCTTCTGAAAAAACAGCGATTTTGACTATTTCTGAAAAACTCGACACGGTTTTAAAAATGAAAATTGCCAACTTATCCGAGGTTGATTATGTGGTTACAGAAGTTGATCCAACCGACGAAAAATTACAGTCGTATAAGAAGGCAGTTCCAAGTTTAGTCTTTATTTAATCCCAATTTTTCATTAAAAAATTGATCCAGTTTTGGTGAAAGATTTTATCTAAATCTTCATCAGAATATCCGTTGCTTTTAAAGATCAAAACTAATTTTTGTAAATCGGCAATGGTATCCAAATCATACGGACCTTGTTCTGTACCAAAAGCACCATCCAAATCTGAACCCACACCAATATGATTGGCATTTCCGGCCAATTGACAAATGTGATCCATGTGTTTGAAAACAGTTTCAAGATTACAATTTGTACCTTTTGGTGTCGAAACGCCTCTTTCCCAATTCGGGACCAACATCCAGGCATCTAAAGCACCGCCAATAACGGCTCCGCGAGAAATTAAAGCTTTGATCATTTCATCACTATATTGACGATTGTGATCAACAAGACTTCTGCAATTGTTATGACTTGCCCAAACTGGTCCGTGATAATGATCTAAAGCTTGCCAAAAAGCATCGTCGCATAAATGTGTTGCATCGAGAATGATGTTCAAACGCTCCATTTCTTTTAATAAATCAAGACCGTTTTGGTTCATTTTTCCGGTTGCATCCGTTCCGTTTGCGTAACGTCCAGGTCCGTAATGCGCAGGACCAATGGCGCGCAATCCGTAATTGTATGCTTTTTCTAAATACGAAACATCAATAATAGAATCAGCACCTTCTAAACTTAAAATATAACCAATAGGTTTTTTGTCGTTAGGCGTTCCGTCATTCCATAAATCAATTTGTTTTAGTAATGATTTTTTATCGGTAATTGCTGTGATTTCTCCGGCTTCTTCCATGGCTTTGTACCATGCAAGCTGACCTTGAGTTTGTGCCCAGGCTTGTTCAGGAGAATTCCAACCCGGAATAATACTGTCCGGTTTTACAAAACGTGCGATTTGAGTAGCGACAACAATACCAATATTGCCGCGTCGTAAATCCGGAAACGAAACCGTTGCGCGCTCGCGATCTGGTTTGTCTGTCATTCCTTTTTCGAGATGACGCAAAGTTGGTACGTTATTTCTTAAATCTCGATTCCATTCCATTGCATTCATGCTCAGGTCTAAATGGGCGTCTATTATAAACATATTATTTTTTTTAAGGCACAAAGGTTCAAAGGCTCAGAGGTTTTCCAGACAAGTGTTATTATGAGGTCTATTCTCTTTCTTCTTCGCTCTATTTTCTATTCTTTTTTTCTTTATTCTACTTTTTCTGCTGCTAGATATTAATTTTTCTGCTGCGGGCAACAACCAGCCATTGATCACAAATTTCATGTTCCGAATTCACGACCTGAACTGAATCGTAAAGTGCACAAGTTGGACAAACATGATAAGGTTGGGCATAAATGGTATCGCCAATTGCATACTCGTTTTTTCCTCTGTTTTCTATAATTAAATGTTCTTCTGAATGTGCCGTTGGGATTAGATTATCATCATTAAGAATAACTAATCTTTTATCAATTGGGTTTTCAGAAGCTACGGCTTTGTATCCAATGTCAATACAAAAAGTAGAACTTGTTGGTTTTGAAATTATGGTTCCAACAATTACCAAAGCCGGTTCAAAATGTTGTTCCGGTAAATGAATCTGGTAATTAGAATCCCAAAAAACAAAAGTTCCGGGACTGCATTCTACGTTTTTCTGAGTAGCATAAAACGGAAATGTATTTGATCCGCCGGCGACGATTTTTAATTCGTAACCCAGTTTTTTATTAATCGCCTGAATTTCTTCGTTTATACTAAAAAACAAATTGGAAGCGGTATCAAATCGATGTTCTAAATCTCCTTTTAAATGACCGTCGTAAATATGAATTCCTGCAAAATGAATGTTTTTTAATAGAACAATTTCATCAATTAAAGCTTTCCAGTTTTTAGAAATTGAAATTCCGGTTCTGTTCATTCCAGTATTTAAATCCAGATAAACGGTGAGTTTTAGATTGTTTTTTGCGGCACTTTCATTTAAAGCTTTCGCCGAATCTAAATTGTCAACAATAGTTGAAAAAGCAATATCTGGATATTTCTGAATCAATGAAATCCATCTGTCTTTTTTAGCGCCAACAGGTTGATAGGCGAGAAGCACATCTGGAATTTCATGTATTGCAGCCAATTCTGCTTCGGCAATTGTCGCGCATTTTATTTTATTGATGTTGTAGGTTTTAAACAAATCCAGAATTTCACCTATTTTATGCGTCTTGATGTGTGGTCTTAATTTTTGGGTTTCGCCTTTTACTGCTTCAATCAAGCGCTCAATATTCGACTGAATACGATCTTCGTAAACGGCTAAAAATGGCGTATCAATGCGGAGTTCGGAATTAATTTTCCACCAATTGTTTTGCATAACTTTAGTTTCTGGTTTTTTCTACAACTTCAATTAAATCTTGAAATGCCTTTAGTGATTGCTCATAATTTAAGTTCAAAAGCATTTCTTTCGAAAATAAATTAGAACCAATTCCCACGCAAACTACTCCGGATTTGAACCATGATTTTAAATTGCTTTCTTCTAGCGTTACGCCTCCGGTTGGCATTATTTTCAAATTCGGAAAAGGTGCTCTAATTGCTTTTACATATCCTGGGCCGCCAATTTTATCGGCAGGAAAAAGTTTTACAATCTCGGCTCCTAATTTATTGGCTTGCAATATTTCGTTTAATGTTGCAGCTCCGGGAATCCAATAGATATTATTTTTGAAGCAATAATTTCCAATTTCCAGATCTGTATGTGGGCAAACGATACAATCAGCTCCAAGAAGATGAAAAGTTTCGGCATCATCAACGCTTAAAATTGATCCAACGGCTATTTTTACATCTAAATTATTTGCTTTTTTAAAGGCTATCATTTGGCTAAAAACTTCTTTAGCATCATCTGCACGAGCAGCAAACTCGATAATTTTAATGCCAGCATCAGCCGCTGATTGCAATACTATTTGGGCTGTTTCAATGTTGATTTGGGTGACTAACGGAAGTACACCTTGCGTTTTTAATATGCTGTACATTTTCTTATTTTATCTATTAATTCTATTACTTGAGCCATTTTTGATGAAATGACTTATTTCGTTTTCATTTGTGATGGCAAAATCTCCGTGAATACTTTGTTTGATTACGCCGCAAGCTGTTGCCCATTCGATGGATTCTTGTCCGGAAAATTTATTCGATAATCCATATAATAATCCTGCGTTGAAAGCATCTCCGGAACCAATTTGATCTGTTACAACGTGTATTTTGTGTTCTTGGGTTTGATAAAAATTATCTTCATGAATCAATAATCCTTTGTATAAATGTGCTGGTCCATCTGATTTTCTAAAACTCATCGCTAATGTTTTTAGGAAAGGCATTTTTACTTTTAATAATTCGAATGTTTTCTGAAAGCGATTTTCATCCGATTCATTTTTATCGGTTTTGATTCCGAAATAAATTTCAATTGCGTCTAAATCTGCAACGGTAATTGTGCTGTATTGAAGCAAATCGGGCATAATTTCAGAAGGATGTTTTCCGTATTGCCACAATTTTGATCGGTAATTAAAGTCGGAAGAAATAGGTAAACCTTTTTTATGTGCGACAAGAATTGCTTCTTTGCAAGCTAAACCTGCTTCGTTTGAAACTCCCGGACTAATTCCTGACCAGTGAAAATGCGTAACATCGGCTAAAGCCAAATCCCAATCAATTTGATCTTTTTGGATGGTTGCAAATGAAGAATTGCTTCGGTCGTAAATAACTTGTGATTGCCTGATTTGATTTCCGGCTTCGACAAAATACAATCCCAAACGTTCTCCGCCATAAACACATTTTGAGGTATTTACTTTGTATTTCTGAAGTTCGTTTAAGGCAAGTTGCGCTAAATCATTTTCGGGTAATCGTGTAATATAATCGGTTTGAATCCCGAGTTGAGAAAGTAAAACACAAACATTTGCTTCGGCACCGCCAACATGAACTTTTATTTCATTGGCTTGCGTAAATCTGTTTCCATCAGCAACATTCATCCGAAGTAATAATTCTCCAAAAGTTGCAATTCTAGTTTGTGGTGTTGTATTCATATTTTTTGTTTTTTGCCACTGATTAAAATGATTTTTATGATTTTTTTCGCCACGAATTCACGAATTTTTACAAATCAGTATGTGAAAAATAATTCGTGAATTCGTGGCTGAAAAATATTTAATCCGTCAAACACGTGGGCTAAATTCTTTAATCTAAAATAATTCGAAAACGGCTTCAACTTCAACAGGAATATTGTCTGGTAAAGAACCCATCCCTACGGCGCTTCTTACTCCAATTCCGTTTTCTTGTCCCCAAACTTCTGCAAACAATTCGCTACAACCGTTTATTACGTACGGATGTCTCAAGAATTCGCCATTACAATTGACCATTCCTAAAACTTTTATAACACGTTTTACTTTATTCAGGCTTCCAAAATTGGTTACAATTGTAGAAAGCATTGTTAATCCGACTTGTCTTGCTGCTAATTTTCCTTCTTCGATATCCATATCATCACCAATTCGGCCAATGATCAGGGATTTGTCGTCATTAACAGGTCCATGACCTGAAAGGTATAAATATTTACCATCAACTAAATAAGGTTTATAAATACCAAGTGGCTGCGGCGCCGGAGGTAATGATAAGCCTAATGTTTCAAATTTTTCTTGTGGTAATAAATTCATGATATTAATGTATTATAGAGTTTAAAATAAAAACGAAAATGATTCCTAAAACAGATACTAGAGATTCCATGACGGTCCATGATTTGAATGTATCTTTCAGGCTGATATTAAAATATTCTTTGAACATCCAAAAACTTGGATCGTTTACGTGTGAGCACATTAAGCTTCCGGCTCCAACAGATAGAACTAACAGATTGGGATCGAGGCCGGTAGTTTGTAACAAAGGTAGTAAAACGCTGGCAGTCATTAATCCGGCTGCTGTAGCAGAACCCACACAAACGCGTATGATTGCCGCCATCATCCAGGCCAATAAATACGGATGAATGTTTGTTTGTGTTAATGATGCTACAATAGTTTCGTTTACACCGCTTACAATCATAACTTCTTTTAATCCGCCGGCTCCACCAACAATTAAAACAATTAAAGCGACATCTTTTATTGCAACGGCATAATCATCCATTACTGATGTGATGCTTCTGTTCATTCTGATTCCTAACGTATAGGTACAAATCAATAAAGAAATCAGCATAATCATACTTGGTTCTCCAACCGTTTTGCAGATATTAACCAGAGTTTCATTTTTAGAAATCATAGGTAATATCGAAGTCAGTGTTAATCCGAAAACCGGAAATAGGGCGGAGAATAAACTAAGAGAAAAACTAGGTTGTTTCCCTTCATTAACTACTTCTTCTACGTTTAGAATTTCATGATCTGATTCGGTTTTGAT
Source organism: [Flexibacter] sp. ATCC 35103 (assembly GCF_001975985.1). Lineage (GTDB taxonomy): Bacteria > Bacteroidota > Bacteroidia > Flavobacteriales > Flavobacteriaceae > Flavobacterium. Next base: position 722,656 of record NZ_MTQF01000003.1, read on the forward strand.
GTTTTTTAATAAATTCGAAAACAACAATCCCGCAATAAAAATAGTTGGAATCGCAATGATGATTCCGTAGACTAAAACGAGTCCGATATCAGCATTTAAAATACTGCTTAAAGCCATTGGAGACGGATGTGGGGGCAAAAAACCATGTGCTACTGAAAGCGACGCCAGCATTGGAATACCGAGATATACCTTTGAAAGTTTAAATTGATGAGCTACTGAGAAGATTAATGGAACTAACAAAACAAATCCAACACTATAAAACAGCGGTATCCCAACAATAAATCCGGTAATCATTAAGCCAAGACGAACATATTTTTTACCCGTCCATCCCATAACTGTTTTGGCAATAACATTGGCGGCGCCTGATGAAACGGTGAGTTTACCAATACAGGTTCCGAAAACAATAATCAAAGTGATAGATCCTAACATTTCGCCTAAACCTTTTTGTACGGTTTGAGACAAAGTTTCTATTGGCAATCCTAAAAATAGACCTGCTAACAGAGCTGTTATGATAAAGGAAATAAACGGATTGATTTTAAGCCAAGCTATCTGAATGATTAAAAATGCAATGCATGCCGTAAGAATTAATATGCTCATTTATCTTTTGTATTAAGAGTTTTAATTTGTGTCGTTAGACACTTAATATTGGTAAAAACACAAGTCACAATTCTGGCGTGCCGTAGGTACGCAATAGTTGTCATTTTGTTGCGTACCTACGGCACGCTAACGAATTTGAAACTTTATAACTACCAATATAAAGTGCCTAAAGGCACATTTTTAACTCTTGATTCGTATTATTTATCCCACCACATTCTTGTTGTAAAACTGTCTTCTCCCTGATGTTTAACCGCTTCTGCTAAGTTAGCTGAATTCACTGAATATTCGCTGGTTGAGTATTTCAAACGTCTTGGGATTGTGCCGTTTGTAACATTTCCTGGAAAGTTTACAGGGATTAAAACAGGATAACCGGTTCTTCTCCAGTTGGCATAAATTTCTTGTTCGTCTACAAATAAGGCAACATAAACCTGGGTATGAATTTGGTTCATTTTCGCTTCAAAAGATCCTGCTGCGTTGTACGGATTAAGTGTTAAATAAGCAGTGGCATCTGTAATGGCATAACCTGCGCCGTAGATTCCCATGTTTAAAAAAGAAGCTTTAACTGCTTTTTCGTATAAATCTTTGTCGGTTTCATTGGTATACCATCCTCTTGCTGCAGCTTCGGCTAAATATAGATTTGTTTCGGCATTGCTTAAGAGAACGAGTGGTGCATCATATTTAAAAACAGTACTTTGGTTTGGTTCAGAGTAAGTGCCTTGTTCTGCTGCTGCCGGTGCTATTTTAGTTCCGTTAGGAAAACCTTTTTGCACTGCAAGCGTTGTATTTTGCACTGTTCCCTGCCAAACACCTGAGTAAACACTAATTCTTGGATCAGCAGTAGATTTTAATAAATCGATAAATGTTTTGGCTAGTTTTCCGCCTTCCACATTTTTTTGTCCAAATGATCCTGCAGTGAAATCCTGTTTTCTGGCATCAAAACCAACCGGATTTCTGTTGAAATCATTTGGTCCATCTGTATATTTCATGATGGCATTGTCGCTTCCGTTAAGGATTACTCCGCCGGCAATAGCTTTGGTTACCCAAGTTTTTGATAATGCGGCATCTACTTTACTTAATCTTAATCCCAAGCGAAGCATTAAGGAATAAGAGAATTTTTTCCATTTCGCGACATCTCCGTCATAAATAAAATCGGCTTTGCCAAAACTTGCTTTCGCGGGATCTAATGCTGTTGCAGCTTCATCAAGTTCTTTTAATAAATCTTTATAAATGAATTCCTGTGTATCATATTTAGGAAGGAAAACTTGCGAACTGGTTGCTTTTGCGGCATCTGAGTACGGAATATCTCCGTATAAATCTGTAATTCTGTGATATAAATAGGCTTTCCAGATTCGGGCAATATTAAGTCTGTTACTATCTGCAGGATTTGCTTTTAAAGCATTAATTACAATTTCGGTTTCATTTAATGCCGTTGGATATAACTGATTGAAATAAGCTGAAAAATAAACTTCATTACTCAAATATTTGTCTCCAACTCCGGATGCTTCTTTGTAAGTCGCATAATGTTGAATCATACCGCCACATTCGAGAATATTGGTAAAAAAATAATTATTATTTAAACCGTCCAGTTGCGCTTTACTGAAAATGTAATTTGGATTTGGTTTTTCTACCACATTTGGGTTGGTATTTATTTCTTCAAAATCCTTGGTACAGCCTGTCATACTTGCTAAAAGTATGCCTGTTATATATAAAATGGATATCTTTTTCATGTCTTTTAATTTAAAAATTAGGAATTAAGTGAGTTTAAAATTTTACATTTAAACTTAAACCGAAACTTCTGGTTTTTGGCACTCCAAATTGTTCTACACCCTGAGCATTTCCTGCACTAAATACAGATTCCGGATCTACGTTTGGTGTTTTCTTGTAAAGAATGAATAAGTTTCTTGCCACGAATGAAATCGAAGCTCCCTGAAGTTTAGACAATCCTTTGATGCTTTGAATTGGCAAATCATACCCCAGGATTACTTGTCTTAATTTTATGAAACTTGCATCGTAAACAAAAGTTGAGGATATGTTTCTTAGACCATCATAATATGTTCTTAGGTTTTCAGGCGCAATAACCATATCAACAGGATTTCCGTTTGTGTCAACACCTTTTATTGGTAATCCGTTTTCACGACCTTCAAGCGTTAATTTTGTTAATCCCATGCGGGTTCCGTATAAATCAGTTCCTGAATATAGGCTTCCTCCAAATTTACCGTCTATCAAAAAGCTGAATGATACTGATTTGTATTTAAATTCATTGCTAATTCCGGCTGCCCAGGGATGAACTCCCTGACCTAACTCCTGAAGCGGTCCTTGTGCTATAGTTGCAGATCCGCCGCTTACATTATAAACAGTGTTTCCGTTAGCATCTACGCGTGGTTTATATCCTTTTATAATACTATATGGTCGGCCAACGTCGCTGGTTATAGTTACATATCCGTTTACAGATGTTGCCATTGTAATTGAGTTTAGCTGATCTGTAAGCGCTTCAACTGTGTTTTCGTTATAAGATCCGTTGAAACTTGCATCCCAGGAGAAATTTTCAGAATTGATAATCTTTCCACTCAATAAAACTTCAACTCCTTTGTTTCTCATTTTTCCAAGATTCAGTAAAGCAGAGCTTGATCCTGACGCGTTTGAAATTGTAGTTTCTACAATATCATTTGTTGTGGCGCGGTTGTAGTAAGCAAAATCAAGATTTAAGCGGTTGCGAAAAAACCCTAAGTCAGTTCCAATTTCAAAAGTTGTAGACGTCAACGGACTCAAAGTTGGGTTTGAAACTCTTGTACTTGTAGGCCCTTGTAATTGCTGGCCATTATGTCCGCCCTGAATCATAGAATACGATTGGTTCAATGCATAAGGATCTGGTGTTGCACCACCAACTTGTGCCCATGAACTTCTAATTTTTGTAAACGAAACCCAATCCGGCATTGTTATAATATCTGATAAAATGATACTGGTTCCTATCGAAGGATAAAATACCGTATTGTTTTCTTTCGAAAGTGTCGAGAACCAATCCTGACGTCCTGTAATGTTTAAAAATACAATGTTTTTATAGTCAAAATCTGCAGCTCCGTAAACTGAATTTGTTTTAGTTTTTCCGTAAGGATAACTATAAGTAAGAGTAGATAAATTACTTAAGGCATAAAAATCATCTAATACAAAATTTGATCCTTCGACTCTGGTTTCGTCTCTTAAATTGGTTCGGGAGTTCACTCCAATTAAAGCATTTAGAGAGAAATTATCATAAATGTTTTTCTTGGTATAATTAAGAATTGCCTCAGAATTCAGGTTAGATATTTTCATTCTCGAACCTTGTGCGTATCCAACTGGATTGTTTAAAGTAGTTTTTGGAATGTATCCAAAGAATTCATAATCTGTAAAATCCTGACCAATTCTACCCTGAAGAAATAATTCAGGCGTAAAGTTTAATTTTACATTCAACATCCCAATAAAGCGATTTTTAGTATCGTTGTTTTTAATTTTATTGACAACAAAATACGGGTTCGTGGCTACCGCAACAGGATTCCACGCTTCTTCTACACCATTTGCATCATAACCCGGGGCAAGATTTCTGATGTCAACTGTGTTTGCGATCATGTAAGTTCCCCAGTTTGGATTAGCTTCAGCATCAGAAACGGTAACTCTGTTGTTTGATTTTTCTAAATTATATTGCGCTACAACATCAAACTTCAACCAGTTTGTTAAGTTTACATTACTGGCAATGTTGATACTTTTTCGATTAAAATCTGAATTTGGTACTACACCTTTGTTTTCCATGTTCGAAAAAGAAAGACGTCCGGTTGCTTTTTCAGTTCCTCCTGATAAAGCCAGGGAATTGATAAAAGTAGTTCCTGTATTGTAGAAATTTTTAATGTTGTTTTTTTGAGCCACATATGGTCTTGATACACCATCAAACTGTACAACATCAGTTCCGTCAATTTTTGCTCCCCACGACCAGCGTCCGTCTGCAATGGCTTCAGCCTGAGTTGTTGGTTTCTTTCCGTTTGCTCCTGAACCGTATTCGTACTGCCAATCTGGTATGATCGATGGCGTTTCAAATGTAAATGAAGTATTATAATCAACCCCAATCCCTTTTTGTGCGGCACCTCTTTTGGTCTGAATCAAAATAACACCATTTGCAGCATTTGCGCCATATAATGCAGCAGCAGTTCCACCTTTTAAAACGGTGATGGTTTTAATATCATCAGCATTTATAACAGAAGTTCCGTCACCTCGGTCGACATTTATTCTGGTAGATCCGGGACCGTTGCCAATTCCCGGTAAGTTTAGCTGTGTGTTATCAATTGGCAAGTCATTCACTACATACATTGGCTGGTTATTTCCGTTTAGCGAACCGTTACCTCTTATTACTACTCTGCTCGAACCGTTTGGGCCGGTTGCAGTGCTGCTTACGTTTACACCGGCAATTTTACCAACTAAAGCGTTGGCAATATTGGTTTCTTTTGCTTTTGTAAATTCTGTTCCTTTTAGTTCAGTTACAGCATAAGCAACGGATTTACTGCTTTTTTTAACTCCTAATGCTGTTACTAAAACCTGATCTAAAACATTTTCGGCAGGTTTTAAGCTTATAGTTAAGTCTTGCGTTTTATCTAATTTAAATTCTAAAGTTCCATAACCCATGTAAGTAATGATGATTTGGGTTTCGTTCTCCGGAACATTTAGTTTGAATTTTCCGGTTTCATCAGTTATGGTCGCTATTTTAGTATTGCCTTTTGCATAAATAGTTGCGCCGGCAATTGGCATTCCGTCGTCCTGACCAATTACTTGGCCTGAAATTTCAATCTGACTGCTTTTTTGTTCAAAAAGGTGCTTTTTTATTGCAGCCTCTTTTGCATTTGCTGAGAAGATCATCCCCCCAATAAATACTAATGAAATTAGCTTTGTTTTCATAATTGTGTGGTTTTCATGTTTTTTTGGTTTTTGTTGGCGATCAAATATATATAAATATTTTTCACGTTTGCATATTTTTTGCACAAAATGCATATTTTTTGCAATATTTTTTATTGAAGTATTTTTAATATCCAAAAGATCTCCCACTTTAAGAGATGTTTTGAGAAATTTTTGCAGATAACGTTTTTAATGCAAAAAATAATTTTAATCTTAAAATTCGTATTTTTGAACTATGAAAATTGCACTTATACAATCAGATCTTTACTGGGAAGACGCTTCTAAAAACAGAAAAACCTTTGAATCGAAAATAAATCAGATCGATTCAGAAGCTGATTTAGTGGTACTTCCGGAAATGTTTTCAACAGGATTTACCATGAATGCTGAGCAGGTTGCTGAAAGTATGCAGGGTGAAACGGTGTTATGGTTACAAGCTTTGGCAAAACAAAAAAACTTCGCCATTACGGGAAGTTTGGTTATTGTTGAAAATGGAAAATATTATAACAGAATGGTATTCGTTTTTCCGTCAGGAGAAATTCAGTATTATAACAAGCGTCACTTATTTACGCTTGCCGGAGAAGATAAATTCTATGCAAACGGAAATGAAAAAGTAATCGTAGAATATCTCGACTGGAAGATTTGTTTACAGGTTTGCTACGACTTAAGGTTTCCGGTTTTTGCCAGAAATGTCGAGAACTATGACTTGCTGTTATACGTTGCAAATTGGCCAAAAGTACGAACCAATGCCTGGGATACTCTGCTAAAAGCAAGAGCAATCGAGAATTTAAGTTATGTAATTGGTGTAAACAGAGTAGGATTAGATGCTAATAATTACGAACATATTGGACATTCGCAAGTAATTGATTTTTTAGGCAATTTTATTCTGGAACCTCAGGAAACCGAAGCTGTTTTTGTAGTTGATCTGGACAAAAAAGCAATGTTGGAAACACGTGAAAAACTAGATTTCCTGAGTGATAAGGATGTTTTCGAAATTAAAATCTAAAACGCTTTTCGTTTCTTTGCATCTTCTTTTTTCTTTTTATCCAGTAGTTTTTTCTCAACCTCAGGATTAAAAGGAACACTTAAGTCAATTGACTGATCTACATCCCAATTTGTTCTTACGTCAACATCACCCTGATAATAGAAGACTTCTTCAGCATATGTTTTGTTTAAGAAACTTCCGGTATCATACATCTTGTTTTTATTATCATCATAGATAATTCGAACTGCGAAAATTTCTGGTACAAGTAAATTGAATTCAAGTTTGGTTTTGCCTTCAGAATAATCAGTGGCATATACCACATCTCCCTTTTTATTGGTGATTTCAACGATTATAGGAAATCGTTTTACGTTTTGTAAATTCAACACCAGATTACCATAATCAGAGTATTCTTTTGTCGTTAATTTATAATGTAGTGTGTCATTTGTCTTTTCATAAAAATCAGTCAAAGCACCCGGAAAAAAGGTGAAGTTATATTTTTGTACCGGTTCTTTCTTGAAATCGAAATATAATTTTTGATCATATTCATCATATTCCGTAGTAAAATCTACAGCAACAGAATCTTTATTTACGAGCCTAATTTTTGACTTATCAAATTTAACAAGCGGAGTTGCGGATTCCAGTGTAAAACGTTCCCTGAAATTTAGGGTTCCGCTTTGTACTGCAGTTATATTTAAGGTGTCTTTTTTCTGGTCTTTAACTTTAAAAGTAAACTTTTTATCATACTTATCTCTGCTGATTTCCATAGATAATGAATCTGCTTTTATTGGTTTGTACCAAACTTGCAGGGAATCTTTTTTAGGAAAAGCAGTTACAATTGTTTCCACAACTTCATTATTGTGTTTCAGGACAATTTTAGGTTTCGAATTTTTAAAGTTTTGTTTTCCTTCGTAAGGCAAAAATACTCGGTTTCCGGATGCCTGAATAGGTTTGAAAACTTTTAGAGGAAGCGTTTCCTTAAATAATTCCAATTCAAATACCGTGTCATTTGGTACTGTGATATAATGTTTAAGGAATCCAATTTTATCATCTTTTGGATTGTATCTGTTATTGCTTCCTTTGTCTTTCAGGGCAACGAGTAAATATTTTCCGGCTTTTAGATTTTCTAATTTAAAAGTTCTCAAACTGTCCAGTGTATTTGTGATATATCTTGGACTTTGTTTGTAGATTACAGAATCCTTAAAAGTATCGTTTACTTCATAAAGCATTACAGATACAAAATTGTCCACATTTTTTTCATAAGCGTCCCTAATTTGTCCGCTAATAGATAACGAATCGATATAAGATCCAGTAGAAAAAATATACTTAAATTGATTGATCGCATTTCCTTCGTTATTATCTGCGATACTTTGACCAAAGTTGAAACTGTAAGTAGTATTAGGCTGTAAAGTATCTTTTATTTTTATGGTAATAACCTTGCTTGCATTTGTAGGCAAGATCAATGGTTCATGTTTCATTGGAGGTGAAATAATAAGCTGCTTGTTTAGGTTTTTAAGCTTAACATATTCATCAAATCCTAAAATGATTTCATCTCCTTCAAAATTAGTACTGAAGTTTTTAGGTGAACTGTATCTTAAAACCGGGGCAAGAGTATCTTTTAATCCGCCGGTAATACTGCCTCGTTTGGCGCAGCTGAACATTAAAAATACCAGTAAAAAGGAAATATATCTGAAGTTGTTTTTCAACATAACAATTTTAAATTTGATTGCACAAAATAACGATTATATTTGCTTTAATTGAAATTTTTTATCCATTTATTAGGATTTAAGGCTTTTGTTTCCTTGCTATTTTTTTTGAATTTGAAATCATCGGCAGGATATAATTTCTTACTTTTGATTTTAAATATAATTTCCCCCCGTTTTGATAAAAAGATTTTACGTTGGTTTGCTGGTTTTTTTACTGATTTCTTGTGGTAAAAATGAAAAGCCAATTGTAGCTTTTTATTACTGGAAAACCATCTTTAAATTATCTGAAACTGAGAAAGAAGTATTGCAGGATAATGAAGTAAGTAAACTTTATATTCGGTATTTTGATATTGGTTTGCATCCACAAACAAAAGATCCAATTCCTGTAAGTCCTGTTCGTTTTCTGGAAAGCACTGATAAATTTGATATTGTTCCGGTAGTTTTTATTCAAAACAAAGTCATGTTGCAATCTCATCCTGATATTGACGATTTAGCTCAGAAAACAATTCATTTAATTGAAGAAATTAATACTAAGAACAAAATTGTTTGTCAGGAAATTCAAATCGATTGCGACTGGACCTTGAAAAGTAAAGACAATTATCTTAAATTTATAGAACGGTTTAAAAAGCTGTCACATAAAAAGCTTTCGGCTACAATTCGATTGCATCAGGTTAAATATTTCAGGAAAACAAAAATTCCAAATGTCGATTCAGGCGTTCTCATGTATTATAATATAGGTACAATTGCACCAGATTCCCTGAATTCTATTTACAGCAAAAAAATTGCCCAAAGATATCTTCAAAGTTTAAAGAAATATCCTTTGCATCTTGATTTTGCTTTGCCAATATATTCCTGGGCAGTTCATATCAGGAATCAAAAAGTGATTGGTTTACGCTCAAAACTAAATAGTAGTGAGTTGAGTAAAGATGCTAATTTTGAGAAAATGGGTACCATATATTTTAAGGTAAAACAATCTAACTATAAAAACGGAGTTTTTTATGAGAAGAACGATCTGTTGAAAACAGAGTCAATTTCATCAGAAGACCTAAAAGAAATGGCCCATGATTTAGACGATAATTTAGCTCAGGCCCCAAAAGAAATTATATTTTACGATTTAGACGAATTCAATATTAAAAACCATGAAAAGAATATTTTTAAACAAGTTATTTCTTGTTTCTAGTGCTGCTTTACTTTCTGTTTACGGAATAATTTATGCTTGCGGAGGAGGTGATGACTGGGACTTTTTTGGGTATAATTCTAATTTTACGCCAGAAACATTTACAGATAAGTCATATTCGCCACTTTTTTTATCCGGTTCTATTTTCTACGGAATTGGTTTTGATACCCAACATAATTCCAGATTTAATGAAGATATAAAATCAGACTGGGAAAATTATTTAAAAGGGAAAGTAGATACGGCAACCGTAAATTATTTTTTAATTGGTGATGAAACCCCAATGTATTCTTCTGAGAAAAAAACAGCTCAGAACAAAACCGATATTACGCAGCTTCATGTTTTTTTTAAAAATAAAAAAGAAAATCAAACTTCGTTAAAATGGGGTAAAAAGATTAATCTCAAAGATGCTAAAGTAAAAAGCTTTATTGAGTTTTTATATTTGGCACAAAAAATAGAAACTGTATCTATTAATACGGATTATTGGAGTTATGATCCTGTTGTGGCTAAAACTTTTGATGATTTGAAAATGATTCAGTCCATCGAAAATGTTTACAACACAACTTCAGATTCATTCCTGAAAAACAGATATTGGTTTCTTACTGCAAAAGCGTATTTCTATAGCAGTAATAAGAAAAAAACAATTGAATTTTTTAATAAAACAGAAGCTTCTGTAGCTAAAAACACATTATATTACCGTGCACTTTCTTATGTGGCGGGAATCAACTATCAACAAAAAAAATATGCTGCATCTAATTATCTTTATGCACAAGTATTTGATAAATGTCCTGAACTCAGGATTGTAACGGCGTATAGTTTTCATCCTCAAAATGATGCCGATTGGAATAAGTCTTTGGCAATGGCCAAAAACAATAAAGAAAAAGCAGCTCTTTGGGCAGTTCATGGGTATTATAAAGACGAAACTCAGGCAATAGGAAAAATTTATGAATTAGATCCTAAAAGTGAACACCTGAACTATTTACTGACCAGATTGGTGAATAACCAGGAGCAGAGTTTGAACAATTCGTTTGAGGCAAGAACAAACCCTGATGATTATAGTTCGCCTGCGGTTAAACAATCAGTTGCTGAAAACAGAGAAGCAAATAAAGTCAAGATCAATACTAAAGCATTTGATTTAGTGGCTAAAATTGCTGCTGCCGGAAATACAGAGAAACCTTATTTATGGGATATTTCATTAGGATATTTGCAAACTCTAAAAGGAGATTATGCCGCCGCAGATACCAATTTGAATAAAGCAGAGAAAACAATGCCTAAAACGGAATTAGCAAATTATCAGTTGAGGTTGTTGCGCTTTGTAAATAATATGAGTAAAATAGATAAGCTTACGGATAAAAACGAAAAAACAATCCTGGCAGACTTGAATTGGCTATATCAGGAACTTCCTAAAACATATAAAGGCGACGAATTTCGTTATCAAAATGCAGCACAGTGGAGCAAGAATTATTTAGCTGCTTTATACAGAGCGAAATCAAATCCTGTAATGGTAGAATTGTTTGGCGGGGATTCTCATTCTAATTCCTATTATTGGGGCGGAGGAAATGCTTTTTATGATAACGAAAAGAATTTGTTAGACATGAAATCATTTTTGGTTAAGCCAAATAAAACGGAGATCGAAAAAATTGGCGCCGGAATTTATAATTTAAAATTAAAAGATATTAATAGTTTTCAGGCGGTTCAGGCAACTTTTAAAAATAAGATACCGGAAGCAATTGCTTTTATTCAGCAAACAGATTCAGTTCAATATTACACTTTTCTGGGCAATCCGTTTAACGGGAATATAAAAGATTGCCATGATTGTGATCACGAGGCATATCAAAAAAAGAAATACACGCAGATTGATTTCTTAAATACGATAAAATCAATGCAGGATAAACTGGCGCAGAAAGAAGATGTTTATACGAATAGTTTGTTGTTGGGAAATGCATTTTATAATATCACCCATTTTGGTAACGGAAGGACTTTTTATGAAGTTAGTATCGTAGGTTATGGTTCAAGTCCATATTCGTTCAGAGATTCGATGAAAAAAATGATTACCAATTGTGATGTTCCCAAAATGTATTATCAAAAAGCACTTGATGCAGCAACAACAAAAGAGCAAAAAGCAAAATGTATTTATATGTTAGCAAAATGCGAGCGTAACGAATATTATAATAATAAGTATAATAGTGTGAAGAATTGGTGGGATGCAAATGATGATAAAATTAATTTTATTGCCTGGAATAGTTTTAAAACTTTAAAAAAGGACTATTCAGATACTAAATACTATCAGGATGTTATTGCAGAATGTGGATATTTTAATACTTATATTAATCAATAAACGATAATTGAATGTTATGGTAAATAAAATAGAACATATAGGGATCGCGGTTAAAAATATGGATGATGCAAATGTATTGTTCGAAAAATTATTAGGAGTTTCGTGCTATAAAATGGAATCTGTAGAAAGCGAAGGAGTGCTGACTTCTTTTTTTAAGACAGGAGTAAATAAAATTGAACTTTTGACGGCAACGAATCCGGAAAGTCCAATTGCAAAGTTTTTAGAAAAAAAAGGAGAAGGGATTCATCATATCGCTTTTGATGTGGAAGATATTCATGCCGAAATTGCCCGACTTAAAAATGAAGGTTTCGTGTTGATAAATGAAGTTCCAAAGAAGGGTGCCGATAATAAATTGGTGGTTTTTTTGCATCCAAAAAACACAAATGGCGTTTTAGTCGAGCTTTGCCAGGAAATTAGATAAAAAAAAGTGTTTAGACTATTTGAAATAAGGTGTTGAAAATCAATTGTGTTTTAAAAAGACTTACAATTATTTGAAATTAAATAGAAATCATATCCCAAAATATTTGGAGTGAATTAAAAATAGTAGTAATATTGCATCCTCAAACCGGTCCTATAGCTCAGCTGGTTAGAGCACCTGACTCATAATCAGGTGGTCCCTGGTTCGAGCCCAGGTGGGACCACAGTTTCAATCAAGCCTTTACAGCAGTGTAAAGGCTTTTTTATTAATTCTATTTTTAAGTTTTATTGAATCGAATTAAAGAGGTTTAATTAAGGTTTTTTGTGTCCTTGCGTTATGAAAATGTAAAATTAACAATCCATTATATTTTGATAAGGAAGTAATAATTTTTTTTGAGTAAATTCGTTTGTTGTAAATCCAAATTTTGAGTTTTTACGTAAATGAATTTAAATGATTTTAAAATAAATTATTTTTTTGGGTTTATTTCTTACGTCAAAAAAGAAAAGGAAGTTTTATTAAGTTTTTTTGATTTAAATCTTGTGTTTTTGCAAAAAACTTATACATTTGTCGAATAATTAAGTGTAAGCCCCTGTTTTTGTGCGAATTATATTAAATTAAATAAATTTAGCAACCTACCTTGCTGTATAGCAGCATGTTAAAATTATGAAGATAAAGACTATTTTTTTTGCGTTGTTTTTCACTTTGATTAATCTTACGGTTTTTGCTGCTGAACCACCTGTTCCAATGCAACCTATGGGTGTTCCTGTCAATCCTCCAACTAGTGATATAAATCAAGATATACTATTATTATTAGTGGCTGCCTTATTTTTAGGGTTTTACACGGTATATAATCATAATTTAAAAAGAAAAGCTTCAATGTAAATTGAAGCTTTTCTTTTTGTGAAATAGGTTTTGAATTTTATTTGTTGATAGAATAAAGTCTTGAGATGTATTTTCCAACAACATCAAATTCTAAGTTTATTTTTGTTCCAACTTCGAAATTTTTGAAATTAGTATTTTCAAAAGTATACGGAATAATCGAAACGCTAAATTCATTTGTTTTAGAGTTTACAACAGTAAGGCTAACCCCGTTAACGGTTATAGAACCTTTTTCGATCGTAATGTTGCTAAGGTTTTTATCATACTCAAAAGTATAATTCCAGCTTCCGTTTGCTTCTTCTATTTTAATGCAGGTTCCTGTTTGATCTACGTGACCTTGTACAATATGTCCGTCGAGACGATCGCCAAGTTTCATTCCTCTTTCCAGATTTACGATATCACCTTCTTTCCAGTCTCCAATATTTGTTTTTAAAATGGTTTCTTCGATAGCAGTTACGATGTAAAATGAATCTTTTATTGCTACAACCGTCAGGCATATTCCATTGTGCGATACGCTTTGATCTATTTTTAATTCGGTTGTAATTGAAGATTCTACTGTAACATGAAGATTGCTTTGGTCTTTCTTTATTTCGTGAATCCTTCCAAGGGTTTCTATAATTCCTGTAAACATTGTTGTTTTATTTTACTAAATTTGCACATCAAAATTAGTAATAAATAACCTGAGCTCATGAATAAAAAAGCAGAAAATATAATTGTTGGAATTTCAATAGGAGATTTAAACGGTATTGGAAGCGAAGTTATATTAAAAACATTCGAAGATTCTCGTATGTTAGAAATGTGTACACCGGTTATTTTTGCCAATGCCAAAATACTTTCATTTGTTAAAAAAAGCTTTACTTCTACAGTTCAATTCCATGGAGTTGATAAGTTAGATCAGGTTGTACCCGGAAAAGTAAATGTTTATAACCTCTGGAAAGAAGGTGTTGATATTAATTTAGGAACAAATGATGAGAAAATTGGTGAGTATGCCATTAAATCGTTTGTTGCAGCTACCAAAGCCTTAAAAGAAGATTTAATTGATATTTTGGTTACAGCACCAATTAACAAATACAATATCCAGTCAGAAGATTTTAAATTTCCCGGACATACTGATTATTTAGATCAGGAATTAGAAGGAAATGCACTGATGATGATGGTTCAGGATAATTTGAGAATTGGTTTGCTAACGGATCATGTTCCTTTAAGTGAAGTTTCTTCGCATTTGACTGAAGAATTAATTACAAGAAAGATCGAAACAATTAGAAAGTCTTTAATTCAGGATTTTAGTATTGTAAAGCCAAAGATTGCTGTTTTAGGATTAAATCCTCATGCTGGTGATGGTGGTGTAATAGGAAAAGAAGATGATCTGGTTTTGAAGCCTGCCCTAAAGAAAATATTCGATGCCGGAACTATGGTTTTTGGCCCTTTTCCTGCAGATGGCTTTTTTGGAAGTGGTCAATATGAGAAATATGATGCTATTGTGGCAACTTATCACGATCAGGGATTAATTCCTTTTAAGACACTATCTTTTGGAAAAGGAGTAAATTATACAGCAGGTTTAAATAAAGTCAGAACCTCGCCGGATCACGGTACAGCGTATGATATTGCTGGAAAAGACATGGCAGATTTTAATTCGTTTAAAGAGGCAATTTATCTTGCAATCGATATTTTTCACTCGCGTAATCAGTATGAGGAGATTAGTAAAAAACCTCTTAAAATAAAAGAAAAACAGTTATAAACAAAAAAAGGTGAATAAGATTATTAGTTTTATAATAATTTTATATCTTTGCACCCCAATTCAGGTATCTGATTTTTAGATTTGGGTTGGAGAAATTGATGTTGAAATGAGCAAAACAAAAGAATTTTTAATTCCTTTCATAGGGTTAAAGCTAGGAAAACACCATTTTGAGTATCAAATAAGTAACGCGTTCTTTGAGAACTTTGATTACGATGAATTTCAAAGTTCAGATATCAAAGTTGGTTTAGTTTTAGATAAGAAAAGCAACATGTTAGAGTTGGAATTCAAACACAAAGGAACCGTAAATGTGCCTTGTGATCTGACAGGCGAAGATTTTGATCTTCCTATAAAAGGGAAAATGAAATTAATTGTTCGCTTTGGAGATGAATTCAATAACGATAACGAAGAGTTGTTGATCCTGCCACACGGAGAGCATGAAATAGATGTTGCACAATACATTTATGAAATGATTGCACTTTCGGTACCGTTAAAACGAGTTCATCCAGGAGTAAAAGACGGAAGTTTGCAAACCGAAGCTTTGAAAAAATTAAATGAACTGACCGTAAAAGAAGTCAAAGAAGAGAAAAAAGAGAGTAAAAAAGAAGAAGATATTGACCCGCGTTGGGACAAATTAAAGCAACTATTAACGGATAAATAATATAGTAAAATGGCACATCCTAAGAGAAAAATCTCGAAAACAAGAAGAGATAAGAGAAGAACACATTATAAAGCTACTGTAGCTCAAATCGCTACATGTCCTATTACTGGAGAAGCACATTTATACCACAGAGCTTACTGGCATGAAGGTAAAATGTATTACAGAGGGCAAGTTGTTATCGATAAATCTGTAGCGGTTGCTTAATACGTTTTTGTAAATGATACTAGAACTCTCACATAGTGAGAGTTTTTTTTGTTGGTTATAATTTTCTGTTTTTAAGAAAATGCATACAAATTCATTTCGTTTTTTTTTGTAATTTTCAAGTCTTTTAAAAATTTTTCAGATACAGCCGTACCTGAAACGAAATAATAGAATATAATGAATACAATCACAGCCGCAATTACCGCTGTTGGAGCTTATGTTCCTGACTTCGTTCTTTCGAACAAAGTATTAGAAACAATGGTCGATACCAATGACGAATGGATCACTACCCGTACTGGAATTAAAGAAAGAAGGATCCTGAAAGATGCTGATAAAGGAACGTCGTTTCTTGCAATAAAAGCAGCACAAGATTTAATTGCGAAAGCAAATATTGATCCTTTAGAGATTGATATGATTATAATGGCAACAGCTACAGCGGATATGCCGGTAGCCTCTACAGGAGTTTATGTTGCTACAGAAATTGGAGCTACAAATGCATTTGCATACGATTTGCAAGCTGCCTGCTCAAGTTTTTTATACGGAATGTCAACTGCTGCAGCTTATGTGCAGTCAGGGCGATACAAAAAAGTACTGTTAATTGGGGCAGATAAAATGTCATCAATTGTAGATTATAAAGACAGAGCAACTTGTATTATTTTTGGAGATGGAGCGGGAGCCGTTTTGTTCGAACCAAATTATGAAGGCTTAGGCTTACAAGATGAATACTTACGAAGCGATGGTGTAGGACGCGATTTTCTTAAAATTCCTGCCGGAGGTTCTCTAATACCAACTACTTTAGAAACCGTTCAAAACAATCAACACAATATTATTCAGGACGGAAAAACCGTTTTTAAATATGCCGTAACAAATATGGCTGACGCGAGTGAATTGATTCTGAAAAGAAACAATTTAACTAACGAAGATGTTAACTGGTTGGTGCCGCATCAGGCAAACAAACGTATTATAGATGCTACTGCAAGCAGAATGAATCTTGAAGAATCAAAAGTATTGATGAATATCGAAAGATATGGTAATACAACTTCGGCTACTTTGCCATTGGTATTAAGCGATTTTGAACACCAGTTCAAAAAAGGAGATAATATTATTTTTGCCGCTTTTGGTGGTGGATTCACTTGGGGATCTATTTACCTAAAATGGGCTTACGATAAGAAATAAATTAAAACTAAAAACAAATCATTATGGATTTAAAAGAAATTCAAAACCTAATCAAATTTGTAGCAAATTCGGGAGTTGCAGAGGTAAAGTTAGAAATGGATGATGTAAAAATCACTATTAGAACAACTTTAGAAGGAAATGTAACTGAAACTACTTATGTACAACAATTGCCTGCTCAGGCTGCATTGCCACAAGCAGTTGCTCCTCAACAAGCTCCAGCGGTTGTAAACGTGACTAGTGAAGCATCTGTTCAAGCAGAAGATTCTAAATTCATTACTATTAAATCTCCAATTATTGGAACTTTCTATAGAAAACCATCTCCGGATAAACCAGTATTTACTGAAGTTGGAAGTACTATTTCTAAAGGTGATGTTCTTTGTGTAATTGAAGCAATGAAATTATTTAACGAAATCGAATCAGAAGTTTCAGGTAAAATTGTAAAAATTCTTGTAGACGATATGTCTCCTGTAGAATTTGACCAACCTTTATTCTTAGTTGATCCATCATAAATAAATTTAGATTTTAGATTTTAGATTTTAGAAGGATTCACAATAGTTTTGTTAATCATCTAAAATTATCTAATTATCAAATTGTCTAATTATCTAATTAAAATAAGATGTTTAAAAAAATATTAATTGCGAATAGAGGGGAAATTGCACTTCGTGTAATTCGTACATGTAAAGAAATGGGGATCAAAACTGTAGCAGTTTACTCTACAGCCGATGCAGAAAGTCTACATGTTAAGTTTGCTGACGAAGCGGTTTGTATTGGTCCTCCTCCAAGTAACTTATCGTATTTGAAAATGTCAAATATTATTGCCGCTGCAGAAATTACAAATGCAGATGCAATTCATCCAGGTTATGGATTTCTTTCTGAGAATGCTAAATTCTCAAAAATTTGTCAGGAACACGGAATCAAATTTATTGGTGCCGCTCCTGAAATGATCGATAAAATGGGAGATAAAGCTTCTGCAAAAGCTACAATGAAAGCAGCAGGAGTTCCATGTGTACCAGGTTCTGACGGATTATTAGAGTCTTTCGAACAAACACAAAAATTAGCTAAAGAATTTGGTTACCCGGTTATGCTTAAAGCAACTGCCGGTGGTGGTGGAAAAGGAATGCGTGCCGTTTGGAAAGAAGATGAATTATTGAAAGCATGGGAAAGTGCACGTCAGGAAGCAGCTGCAGCATTTGGAAATGACGGAATGTACATGGAGAAACTTATCGAAGAACCACGTCATATCGAAATTCAGGTTGTTGGAGATTCATACGGAAAAGCATGTCACCTTTCTGAAAGAGATTGTTCTGTACAACGTCGTCACCAAAAACTAACTGAAGAAACACCTTCGCCTTTCATGACTGACGAATTGCGTGCTGCAATGGGAGAAGCTGCTGTAAAAGCTGCGGAATTCATTAAATACGAAGGAGCCGGAACTGTAGAATTTTTAGTGGACAAACACAGAAATTTCTACTTCATGGAAATGAATACCCGTATTCAGGTAGAGCACCCAATTACAGAACAAGTAATTGATTACGATTTAATTCGTGAGCAAATTATGGTTGCAGCCGGAATTCCAATTTCAGGCAGAAACTATTTACCGGAATTACACGCTATCGAATGTCGTATTAATGCTGAAGATCCTTATAACGATTTTCGCCCTTCACCAGGAAAAATTACTACACTTCATATGCCGGGAGGTCACGGAGTTCGTTTAGATACTCACGTTTATTCCGGATATACGATTCCGCCAAATTACGATTCAATGATTGCTAAGTTAATTACAACTGCTCAATCTCGTGAAGAAGCAATTAGCAAAATGCGAAGAGCTCTTGATGAATTCGTTATTGAAGGAGTTAAAACTACAATACCTTTTCATAGACAATTAATGGATGATCCAAGATATATTGCAGGAGACTATACAACTGCTTTTATGGATACATTTAAAATGAAACCTATAGAGGAATAATATAAAGGCTGTCAATTTAGACAGCCTTTTTTTATTTACAAAATTATATATCAAACCCGACAGGTTTTAAAACCTGTCGGGTTTTGTTGTTAAATACGTTAGGTAAACACTATTTGTGTATACTTTTTACACAGTATTTCATAAAATTATACACTTTTTATAATCTTGTTTTTTGGCATAGCCTGCTTAAAGTCTTTAATAATAAGGATTTACGCGGTTGAAGAGTGAATGTTTTAGTTGCGGCACAATTATTTCATTATCTAAAGCGTAAACAACTAGTAATAATTAAAATATACACATTATGAAAAATTTATTCTTATCAGCCGCAATTGTATTAGGAAGTTTAACTTCATTCGCTTCAACATCTCCTATTACAAATACAATCGTTAAAACGATTTCTATTGAAGATGAATATACAGAAATTAAATTAGAAGAATTACCAGCTCCAATTGCTGAATCTTTGAAAAAAGCATATCCGGATGCAGTAATTACTAAAGCGTATAAAAACGAAAAATCAGAATACAAATTAGATGTTACCGTGGGTGACAAAGTAGGGAATCTTTTTGCTAACGCAGACGGAACCTGGATCAAAAAATAATCACGCTAAATTTTAGATGCTCATCTCATGCAGATTCAAATTAGCAATACTAAAATAAAATTAACAACATTAAAATATAACTATTATGAAAAATCTATTTTTATCAGCCGCAATCGTTTTGGGAGGTTTAACATCATTTGCTTCAACTTCTCCAATTACAAATTCAATCGTAAAAACAATTTCAATTCAGGACGAATACACTGAAATTAAATTAGAAGAAGTACCAGCTGCAGTTACAGAAGCTCTTAAAAAAGCATATCCGGATGCAGTACTTTCAAAAGCATACAAAAATGCAAAATCAGAGTATAAACTAGACGTTACAGTAGGTGACAAAGTAGGATCTCTTTTTGCTAATGCAGATGGAACCTGGATTAAAAAATAATTAAAACTAAACCGTAAAAAACTATCACTATGAAAAAGTTAATCTTATCGGCAGCTATCCTGTTAGGAGGGTTGTCAATGCAAGCAGGGAATGTAGCCGTGACAAGTTCAATGGTTCAATCAGTAAACATTCAGGACGAATATAAAGAAGTTGATGCTGTTCCGGCAGCTATCAAAACATCATTAGACAATGCATATCCAGGTGTGAAATTGGATAAAGCATATGTAAATGACAAAAAAGAGTATAAAATAGAAGTAACTGTAAGAGGAGAAAAATCTATTGTTTATACAGATGCTTCTGGTAACATTATTAAAAAATAATTTATTAACCCATAAAAACTAATATTATGAAAAAGTTAATCTTATCAGCAGCAATCATTTTAGGAGGTTTGTCAGTTCAGGCAGCTAATCCTGTAGTAAAAGCTTCAGTGACTCAGTCAGTGATGGTTCAGGATGAATTTACTGAAATTGGTACAGATGCTGTTCCGGCAGCTGTAAAATCAACTGTCGAAAAATCTTTTCCGAAAACAAAGCTTGAAAAAGCCTATAAAAACGAAAAGAATGAGTACAAGTTAGAGATTTCTAGTGGTGAAAAAAAGTATACAGTTTATACTGATGCTTCAGGAAATATTATAAAAAAATAATCCCTAATTTTATCAGCTAATTATTAATTAAAAATTCAAACATTATGAAAAAATTAATTCTGTCAGCTGTAATTGTTTTAGGAAGTTTATTTATGAATGCAGAAGCTGCAATATCAAAAAAATCAAATTTGGATGTTGTTACATTTCAAGATGGTTTTAAAGAAATTAAAGCTGAGGCTCTTCCTGTAGAAGTAAAAGCTACACTAGAAAAATCTTTTCCTGGTTCTAAACTGGTAAAGGCATACGTGAATTCAAAAAAGCAGTATAAATTAGAAATTAATTCTGCCGGAGATGATAATGACAAACGTTTTGTTTTTACCGACAGTAAAGGCGTTATCGCCGAGAAATATTAAAAAGATCGCAATATGAAAAAGTTAATTCTTTCAGCAGTATTAGTTTTAGGAAGTTTATCTACTTACGCAAGTGAGGAGATAACTCCGCAAGAAACTAAGACGGTTGTTGCTGCTCAGGCAGAATACACAGAGGTGAGTGCAGAAGCTGTACCGCCGGCTGTAAAAACCGCACTGCAAACTGCTTATCCAGGAGCAAAACTGGACAAAGCATTTGTAAATGAAAAAAAAGAGTATAAACTCGAAATATCGGTTGGCGACCAAAAGGCTACTGTTTTTTCAGATGTCAATGGCAACTGGTTAAAGATATAAATTAGGTGAATTTAGATTTATGTTTTTGGTGAAAAAGAGATTGCGATACGCAATCTCTTTTTTTTTGCATAATTTTGTGAAAAGACAATTTTAATAGTCTTATTTTAGCAAAAAAGTCCCTAAAAACAAATGCCAAAGATATTACTCATAGAAGATGATATTTCGTTTTGCAAATTATTAGAAAAGTTTCTGGTAAAAAAAGCATACGAGGTAACAATAGCTTTCTCTGCTGCGGAAGCAAGATTAGCAATCAAAAAAGAATCTTTCGATTTAATTTTGACTGATCTTCGTTTGCCGGACTCTGATGGTATTGGATTAATGACTGAATTTAAAACTGCATATCCTGAAATTCCCGTTATCCTTATGACAGGATATTCAGATGTAAATACGGCTGTAAAAGCTATTAAAAATGGGGCAGCAGATTATATTTCGAAACCTTTTAATCCTGATGAGGTTTTATTGGTTATTACAAATGCCTTAAAAATTTCAGAAACAGAAGAAGCTCCCGTTAAGGAAAAAAAATCTGTAAAGAAAACAGCAAATCCTAATACTGAAAATGAGTTTGTAAAAGGAATTTCTGTAGCTTCAAAAAAATTATTGGATCACATTCATTTGGTAAGCCCAACTGATATGTCTGTTTTAATAATTGGAGAAAGCGGAACCGGAAAAGAAATTATTGCAAAAAGTATTCATCAGCAAAGTTTAAGAAAAAACAATAATTTTATTGCAGTCGATTGTGGAGCTATTCCTAAAGAATTGGCAGCAAGTGAATTCTTCGGACATTTAAAAGGATCCTTTACAGGAGCAATTAGCGATAAAATGGGCTATTTTGAAGCCGCAAATGGCGGAACTCTTTTTTTAGATGAAATAGGAAATCTATCCTACGAAAATCAAATACAGTTATTAAGAGCACTTCAGGAACGTAAAATAAAGCCTGTTGGAAGCAATAAAGAAATTAATGTCGATATACGCATCATTACTGCAACAAACGAAGATTTACGCGAAGCGGTTAAAAACGGTGATTTCAGAGAAGATTTATACCATAGAATTAATGAATTTTCGATTCAGTCTCCATCATTAAAAGACAGAGACGAAGATTTAATGGTTTTTGCAGATTATTTTCTTGAAAAAGCCAATCAGCAATTGAATAAAGATATCATAGGATTTTCGCCGGAAGTCGTTACTATATTTCAAAATTACAATTGGCCGGGAAATTTACGTGAATTACAAAATTGTGTCAAACGTGCTACACTTTTAACTCAGGGAGATTTTATAAAAAGTGATGTTTTGCCTGTTGAATTTTTCCAGGTTCAGAAACAACAAGCCAGTAGTGGGAATTTCTCTTTATCTGAAAACGAGAAAGAAGCTATTATTCATGCCTTGTCAAAAGCACAGAATAACAAATCTGAAGCAGCAAAACTACTGAAAATTACCCGCAAAACACTTTACAATAAATTGAAACAATACAATATAGATTAAGCAATTTCTTTGCTTAAAGCTGTAAAAAGCAAATCTGTTTTTGATTGTAAAACTTTAAAAATATCTTTTAAATCAGAAGTGTCCAGGTTTTTATTTTCTAAAACCTTTAAAATTTCTCCAATTTCGCGCGCCTGAATTTGTTTGAACATGGGCGCAATTCGATGCGCAATAGAATTTATCTCTACAGTATTCTTATCTGATATTGCATTTTCAAGTAAAGTCAGATTTTCGGTACTGCTTTCTATAAATGATTTTAAAACTTCATGAAGCGCATCATTATCATTACCTAAAAACTCTTTTAAAGTTTCAACAGAATATAATTTAGTACTTGCCTGTTCTTCATTTTCATTAATAGCAACATTGGGTAACGTGTCATTTTCTAAAATAAGATGAATCGTTTCCAGTAATATTTTAGGCGAATACGGTTTTTGTATTACCGTTGTAAAACCAGCTTCGTTATAAACCGCGGCATCAAGATCTGTTCTGCCGGTTAAAGCAATTACAGGTTGATTTTTATAACTGGAATATCCGGAATCTTTTAATTTTTTAAGGAACATAAAACCATCCATTTCCGGCATTTGTATATCTGTAATTACAAAGTCGAAGTTCGTGTTCTGAATCGCTTCTAATGCTTTTATAGCACTATTAAAGGATAAAACCTGATGTTGTTCCTGTCTTAAAACACCGCTTGTGAGGTTCAAAAGATTAATATCGTCGTCTAAAACAATAAAAGTTTGCTTTTTGGTATTTCGAATTACAGGTTTGGTTACTTCAGCAACGACACTTGGACTATTATCAAATTGCAACGGCAACTGGATCTCAAAAGTACTTCCTTTCCCGAACGTACTTTCCAGTTTTAAATCTCCGCCTAAAATCGAAATTATTTTCTGGCAAATCGATAAACCTAAACCAGTTCCGCCATATTTTTTTTCAATGTTTTCATTCGCCTGAGCAAATTCTTCAAATACTAATTTTTGATTTCCTTTCTCAATTCCAATTCCTGAATCCTGAATTGCAATAATATAGCTGTCATCCTCATCTGTTGTATAAGCGCTGATTTTTATAAAACCTTCTTCGGTAAATTTATACGCATTTCCTATAATGTTGCTCAGGATTTGTTTGAGTCGAAAAGGATCACCAACTATTTTTGTATTCAGTTTTTCATCTACATTAATAATCAGATCAATGTCTTTTTGTTTGTAAACGGTCTGAATGCTTTTAGCAACTCCATCAATAATTTCCGGTAATAAAAACGGAACTTTTTCAATCGTGATTTTTCCGGCTTCAATTTTAGAAAAGTCTAATAAATCCTGTACTAATTGCGTGATATATTCAGATGAATTTTTGATGTTTTTGATAAAATAAGACTGTTTTGTATTGACATCAGAATTGCCTAAAAGCTCAGAATAACCCACAATTGTACTCAAAGGTGTTTTTAAATCGTGACTTACTGTCGAGATTAATTGTTCGCGGCTTTTAAGTAAGTTCTTAGTTTTGAAATTGGCAATTTCCAGCTGTTTTTTATACACTTGAGATTTTGAGTAATCACTCACAATTAAAATCGAGAAAAACAACGTAAGAACCAAACCAATAATAGCTGAAGCCGTTACGATCTCGTTGACTTTTTTAAGCGATTTTTCTTTAAGCGAATTGTTTTTTATCGAATTGATGATAATTTCTCTTTCGATAATTCGAAGTACTTTACGAAGTTGATCAGAAATGGCAATTTCATTTTTCAGCAATTTATTCTCTTCAAAGTTCAGGGATTCTTTTTTCTTTTCGGCCTTTAGTTTTACATTGCTCAAAAGCTTCTTTGAATTTGCCAAGATAGAATCCGAAGCTTTTTTACTTAATGTATTTGTGCTGTCGTCCGGAATATTCTGATTGAGATAATCAACATACTTTTGAAGTACATTTCGCTGATAACTGCCCAATTGATTTGGATTTTTGTTAAAATCCTGAAGTTCTAATTTCCTAAGTTTAAACTCCATTTTAGTGATTTCATCAATAGCAGTATTGACAGAAACTTCATCGTCGGCTTTATTTTTTATGGTTTTTAATTGTCTGATATTCTTCGTTTTTTCAGACAATAAATACGTAACACTATCCAGTAATGTTTTTTGATATTGTGTAGTAACGATTTGTTTTAGAGTATCGATTCTTGATTTTAGAGAATCGGTTTCTATAATATAACTTTTAAAATCTGCTTCAGAGTTGGTCTGGATTGTTTTTCTTGCTAAGCTTTCGGTTTTATACACATTCGAAAATAATTTACTAACCCTGAGGATCTTAGTTTTTTCGAATGCAATTTTATCTTCTAATTTATTATAAACCACATTTTCAGAATATAAAAACCATCCCACAGTAACGACCAAAGCCAGCAATGCAACATAACTGAAAAGTACTTTAATAGGCATGTAACTTTTTTTACTCTCCATAAGTGGTGTGGGGATTTTTAAGGTTTTATACTTTGAAACTCCTGCAATTTATTCAAAATTTCTGTTTTAGAAATATAAATAAGTGCTAATGTTTTATATAATTAGAAGTTCTGAAAAACAAAATAGCCGTAGATTATGTAAAATCTACGGCTATTTTTATCAGTTTATTATCGATTAAAGTGTCTCGTCTAACCATTTAAAAAATTCACCTTGCCAAACCTGAGCATTTTGTGGTTTTAAAACCCAATGATTTTCATCCGGAAAATAAACGAATCTACTTTTGATTCCTCTTAATTGAGCAGCCTGAAAAGCTTCTTGTCCTTGACCAATTGGTACACGGAAATCTTTTCCTCCCTGAAAAATCAAGATAGGTTTATTCCAGTTTTGAACTAAAGTTGCAGGGTTAAAAGTTGTGTATGCTTTTTGAGCTACAGCATTATCTTTTTCCCAATAAGCACCACCAAAATCCCAGTTATTAAAGAAAACCTCTTCAGTAGTTCCTAACATACTTACCGTGTTGAAAACGCCATCATGCGCGATAAAAGTCTTGAAACGGTTTTTATGGATTCCAGCTAAATAAAACACAGAATATCCTCCGTAACTTGCACCAACACAACCTAAACGAGATTTGTCTACATAACTTTCCTTAGATACATCATCAATTGCAGATAAGTAATCGTCCATAACTTGTCCGCCCCAATCTTTACTGATTTTCTCATTCCATTCTACACCATGTCCAGGCATTCCGCGACGGTTTGGCGCTACAACCACATAACCTTTTGCAGCCATTAATTGAAAATTCCAACGGAAAGAATACGATTGTGTCAACGGAGACTGAGGTCCTCCCTGACAGAATAATAAAGTCGGGTATTTTTTTGAAGCATCAAAATTTGGAGGTAAAATTACCCAAACCAACATTTTTTTACCGTCTGTAGTTGTTACATAACGTTTCTCCGTTTTACTAATTGCCAATGTTTTATACGTTTCAGTATTTACATTAGTCAATTGTTTCCAGCTATTTTTCTTTAAGTTAAAAGAATAAACTTCCGGAGCGTGATTCATATCATTTCTCGTTACAATAATATCATCGCTTGCAAAACCAACTAAATCATTTACATCAAAATCTCCATTCGTTAACTGACGAACTGTAATTGCAATTCTGGTTAATCCCGGAAAGTTTACAGTAAAAATTTGTTTTGTACCATCAACCGGTGCTACAAAAAATACATTTTTACCATCTTTACTCCAGATAAAATTATCAACGGTTCCGTCCCAATTTGCTGTTAAGTTGGTTTTGATTCCTTTAAAATCAACAATAATATCATTTTTATCAGACTCATAACCGTCACGTTTCATTTGCAGCCACGTTAAGTTTCCTGTTGGAGAAAATTGCGGAGCTGTATCGTAACCTAAATTACCTTCGGTTCTGTTTGTTGTTTTTTGAGTTTCAAGATTGTACTCAAAAATATCTGTATTGGTAGAAGTTGCATATTGTGTTCCGGCTTTTTTCTTGCATACATATATAATGCTTTTTCCGTCAGGAGACCAGATATAATCTTCGTCGCCACCAAAAGGTTTTTGAGGAGAATCGAAATTTTCACCTTTCAAAATGTCAATTCCGGTTGCGCCGTCTTTATTTTCTTTATAAAAAACGTGGTTAAATTTACCTTCATTCCAGGTATCCCAATGACGATAATCTAAACCATCATAAATTTGAGCATCAGACTTGTCCAGTTTTGGATAAAAATCTTTACCTAAAACCTTGTCTAATTTTACCTCTTCGTTATAAACTAAAAATTTTCCGTCAGGCGAAATATTTTTATCGGCCAAAACTTCTTTTGTGTCTTTGATTTCAGTTGCATTACCACCATTTACAGGGATAATATAAAATTTAGAAGAAGACTTGTTTTCCTCAATTGAAGGAGTTGAAACCTTAAAAACAACATTTTTCGCATCTTTTGAAAGTCCAAGAGCACTCACTCTTCCTAATTTCCATAACAACTCTGGCGACATTACATTTTGTCCGATAGCGTTTAAACTCATCATTATTAAGGTTGTAAATAATACTTTTTTCATAATATAATTCTAATATTCGTGGGCCTAAAAGTACAAATATATTTTAGCACTAAATGTTAAAAGAATTAAACCATATAAGGAATATAAGTTCCTTTAAATTGCGAAATTTTGATTTGTTATTGTACAAATTTTGACGCTGAGTGTTAGAATGGCGTGCCAATTGAAACTGGCTTCTCCCGAATTCTCGGGACGCTCAGCCTGAGGTAAGAAAATTTTAAATGAACTTATATTACTTATATGGTTTAAAATATCACTTATATGGTAAAACAAAAATCAGTATTTTTATAAAAAATTGACAAATGGAATTAAGTTATTGGGAACTTAAAAATTGGTTTACAAATGTTGATTATACTATTGTAGGCAGCGGTATTGTAGGTTTGCATGCAGCATTGCGCTTACGCGAAAGATTCCCTGCAGCTAAAATCCTGGTGTTAGAAAAAGGAATGCTGCCACAAGGCGCGAGTACCAAGAATGCAGGTTTTGCTTGTTTTGGAAGCCTTTCTGAAATTCTGGAAGATCTCAAAACACATTCAGAAGAAGATGTAATTAATCTGATCGAAAAACGCTGGAAAGGTTTGCAATTACTCCGTAAAAGATTAGGAGATGCTGCCATAGATTTTAAACCTCACGGCGGATATGAATTGTTCCTGAAAGAAGATGAAACTGGATTTAATGCTTGTATTTCGAGATTGCCTTTTATAAATGAAATTTTGAAACCGCTTTTTAAAGCTGATGTTTTTTCTAAAGAAGTGGACAGATTTGGGTTTGAAAATATCCATGAATATTTAATTTTTAATCCGTTTGAAGCTCAGATCGATACTGGAAACATGATGCAGGAATTGATGAGACAAGCCGTTTCTGAAAATATTTTAATCCTGAACCAACAAACCGTAACTTCATATGCTGACTTAGGAAGCCAGGTCGAAATAGTATTAAATGATTTTAGTTTTAAATCTAATAAAATACTTTTTGCCACAAATGGGTTTGCCAATTCCATAACAAAGGGAGCAGTTCAACCGGCAAGAGCACAGGTTTTAATTACAGAACCTATCAAGAATTTAGATATTAGAGGTACTTTTCATCTGGATCGCGGATATTATTATTTTAGAAATATAGGCGACAGAATTCTTTTGGGCGGAGGACGAAATCTTGATTTTGAAGCCGAAACGACAATAGAATTTGGACAAACGAAAATTGTACAAAATAAATTGGAGGATTTACTTAAAAATGTAATTTTACCAAATCAGGATTTCCACATCGCGCATCGTTGGAGCGGTATCATGGGAATAGGAAATAGTAAAAACCCCGTTGTTGAGCAACTGTCTGAAAACGTGTTCTGTGGAGTGCGTTTAGGCGGAATGGGAGTAGCAATTGGGGGTTTAATAGGAACAGAATTAGCAGATTTAATATAATGGCAGTAACCAAAAAACCGGCACCAAAAACAACCGCAAACAAACCAAAACCCAAAACGGCACCCAAAAAAGGCAATCGCTCTTTTGGTGAAAAAGTAAAATGGTTTTTTATAAAATTATGCTTATGGTTCTTCGGAGTCTCGATCGCATCAGTTGTATTTTTTAAATACATTCCGGTGCCTTTTACACCTTTGATGTTGATTAGGGCCATAGAAAATAAATTAGATGGTAAAGAAGTTTATTTTGATCACGATTGGGAACCAATTGAGAAAATCTCGATGAATTTACAAAAAGCGGTAATCGCGAGTGAAGACGGAACTTTTTTGAAACATAATGGTTTTGATTTTAAAGCACTTCAAAAAGCCTATAAAAGCAACGAACGCGGACGCCGTATTCGTGGCGGAAGTACGATCTCGCAACAAACCGCAAAAAATGTCTTTTTATGGCAAGGCAAAAGCTATTTACGTAAAGGTCTGGAAGCATATTTTACCGTTCTAATAGAACTTATTTGGGGAAAAGAGCGTATCATGGAAGTTTATTTGAATAGTATTGAAATGGGAGATGGGGTTTACGGAGCGTATGCTGCTACAGAACATTGGTACCGTCGTGATGCATCGAGTTTAACAGCCATGCAGGCAGCCGGAATTGCAGCCATATTACCAAACCCAAGAAAGTTTAAAGCAACAGGTTCTTCAAGTTATATTAACAGAAGAAAACAACGAATTGTTCGTGAAATGCGTTCTGTTGGAAAAATAAATTATAATGCGAAATAAAAAATCTTTTATTGCGCTTTTTCTATTGGCATCTGCATTAGCTTTTGGACAGGCAAAAACCTCAGAGATTGGGTTTATTTCTGATAACGATTTATATACATCGTCAAAAAATGATATGTATTATACAAACGGTTTAGAACTTTTCTACCGTTTTTTATCGAAGAATAACAACGAAAAAATCAACAAAAAAATAACCGAATTCCGTATTGGGCAATACATCTATAATCCGCGGTTTATTAATGAAACGGCGGTGGATATAAATGACCGCCCTTTTACAGGATATCTTTTTGCCGAAGCGGGAAGAAGTTTTTTCTACCAAAGTGAATCTGTCTTAAAGACCAATTTTCAGTTGGGTTTTATGGGGCCAAATGCTTTTGGTAGAGAAACACAGGAAAGTTTTCATCATATAATTGGTTATAAAGAAGTTTTTGGTTGGGAAAATCAATTACACAATGCTTTTGCTGTTCAGGCAAATGTGATGTATTCCAAGAAAATGTTTCCATCGAAACACAATGATTTTATGGATCTTCATTTTCAGTCAGAAGCAAATCTGGGAACTATTTTTGACGGGGTTTCTACGGGATTTCTAACCAGAATTGGTTTTAAGAAATTACTCCCAATTTATGATTCTAATTTGCACGATGCTTCGATAAGTTTTCAGCCGCAATACAATATTAGGGAATTTTACTTTTATGCAATGCCAAGCGTTAATTATCAATTTTATGACGCTACAATTCAAGGCAGTATGTTTAGCAATACAAGTCCGGTAACTTTTGATCTGGAACCACTTCGTTTTAATGCCGAGTTTGGTTTAAAATACCGTCACAACAACTTCAATATGTCTTATTCATTTATTTATAGAGGACGAGAATTAAAAGATCCGGAAACAAATACCAATTCTGGTTATTTTTATGGATCGATTAGGTTTGGGTATTTGTTGAATTAGTTTTTTTGAAGTTACTAAGATTCTGAGTTGCTAAGGGACTAAGTTTTTTTGATGAAAATGAATTAAACTTTAATGTATAATATGTGGAGTTGGCTTGAAATTTGATTTTTTGACTACGCTGGTTTTTAGATATCCATTAATCAATAATGTCGAATATGATAAAAAAATTAAATCGATTAGCACATCCTGTTTTTCTTGTTTCGTTATTTATTCTTCTTTTAAATGATTTTATATTAAAAACGGTCTTTCATAATTATCTCACCGGAAAGTTATCTGATTTTGCAGGACTTCTTGCTTTTTCATTTTTTTGGAGTGTTCTTTTTCCAAAAAGAATCAAAGAAATTCATATTGCTGTTGCTTTATTTTTTGTTTTTTGGAAAAGTCCTTTTTCAGAAGCTTTTGTAAATTTCTTTGGTCTTTATCGTGTTGTAGATTTTTTAGATAATATGGCCTTGGTAAGTATTCTGGTTTCGTTTTGGTTATTAAAGCGAGAATCTGTCATATATAAAGTTCAGCCCGTTTTTCTGAAATTGATTTTTCTTCTTTCTTGTTTCTCTTTTGTTGCAACTTCAAAGCCACAGGAACCTGAAACGTTTGAGGATGGTTTTTCATATTTGCATCTGAATAACGAAACCGATAAAAAAATAACGGTTCTAATAAATTTTAAATTTTCTGAAAATGAAATTGTGACGTATAAAAAACAGCAGACTAAAATTCTTGTAGATAATTACAAAAGATTTATTAACCAAGATGAAAAAGAACATCGATTAGTTTTTAAGCCGTCAGATTCACTACAAATTATAAAGGAAGTAAATGATGAATGGTTGTTACGAAAAAAATATAGTATGATACGCTCGATTATATTAGATAAAGGTGAGGAACAATATGTGGTATTGCCTTTGCATGGTAACGATATATCGATTGGTTTTCCTAAAGATTTTAAAATTTCAATTCTAGATGGCAATAATAAATTACTAAAAAGCTATGACAAAAAAGCTTTTTTTAATAAAACTGAAAACAAAGGATTAAACGAACTCTCAAGAAGTGAAGCTTTCAGTTTAACTTTTGGAAAGAAAAAAGAGCCTTTAAATATTTCTGATTGTTATGGTAAATGGGAATCTCGGCAAAAAAGTGATTTCAGTAAAATAGAAATCAATGCTAATTATTTTATAAATGATAACAATGGCGAAGTTTATGATTGTAATTACAAGGGTGATACTATTTTAGTGCATTCACCTAATAAAATTTATTTGGGAATAATTAAAAAAGCCGCAAAAGATAGTCTTGTGATTTCCTGGGATAATGAACCAGATTTGATTTATAGTAAGTCTAAAAAGACTACGGTTTTGGGGCGTTAATTTTTTTATGATTGGTTAAAAAAAACGATCCTATTTTCTTATAAAAATTACAAAATTAAGGTATTCTAAAACTGCTCTGAAAGAGCCTTAGCATTAGCATGGTGCAAAGCACTATGATCAATGAATGAATAATGATTATTATTTAAGCCCTGTAAGGGCGAAAGCCTAATCCTAAAAAAGATGTTTACCATATTTTACACGATGTTGTTAGAAAACACCTTTTTCTTTGAATCTTTATTCTCAATTTTCTTTTGCCCTTTCAGGGCAATTTCTACTTTTGATTTAATTCGTAGTGCGTTGCACTACGCTATTGCTTTTTAGGGCTTTCAGCCCATTTTTGAAAGTTTAGAACACTTATGATCGCAAATTCGCGCTATCGGTTGTCTTTTCTTGTACAAATTACGAAATTAAAGTATTCGAAAACTGCTCTGAAAGAGCCTTAGCAATAGCATGGTGCGAAGCACTATGAATAAATGAAGATTATTATTTAAGCCCTGTAAGGGCGAAAGCCTAATCCCAAAGAAAACGTTCATCATATGTTACTTGGTATTTGTTTAAAAAAGCCAGTAATTCTTCCTTGAATGTGCGTTTTTTATGATGTTCTTCTTGATTTTGAATGTATTGCGTCACTATTTCTAGTTGTGATGGATTGACAGAAATATACCATATCCATCTTGCCAATAAAATTTTACGTAATTTTTATCTATCGTTTTTATCCATTTTGAAGATTGCTTTTTTACTTCTTCGACCAATTTCATTTGATTAATCTTTTTAGATAACAAGCATAAGATATGTACATGATCTTTATATCCTCCAATCTGAATTGGATTGCATTCTAATCCTTTGCAAATACCACCAAGGTATTGCCATAATCTCTCTTGTATATTATGGTCAATAAACGGATAATGTCCTTTAGTGCTAAAAGTTAAATGAACATATACTTTAGATAGTGATTGTGACATATTGTTTTTGCTTTAGCCCTTTCAGGGCAATATTCGTGATTTATTTAGTTCATAGTGCGATGCACTACGCTATTGCTTTTGGACTTTCAGCCCATTCTCAATGGTTGTTTCGAACTTATTATTGATCATTTTTATATAAGATGTTCTTAATTCAGATATTATTTTGTGTTATTTAGTTCATAGTGCGATGCACTACACTATTGCTTTTGGACTTTCAGCCCATTTTCAATGGTTGTTTCGAACTTATTATTGATCATTTTTATATAAAAGATGTTCTTAATTCAGATATTATTTTGTGTTTGAATAATTAAATAGATTCTATATCAGTAAAAATATATTAATTGATTTTTCTTTCTTTACTCCAAAAGTTATTTTTTTTGTCAAAATAAGCTATATTTTTAACCTAGTATTCTAAACCAAAAAAGCCACTCTAAAAATTTTAGAATGGCTTTTTTAATTTTATATAAATATTTTATTTCTCCTTCAATAACTTCTCTAAATACTCGACTTTTTCTTTTTCAGCGAGAACCAAACGTTCGTAAAGTTCAACCACTTTGTCAAGTGGATTAAAGTTGCAAATAGCACCACTCTCAAATTTTCCAAAATTTCCGGGACTATCATTGAAAGTATTAAAATAGGTAATCATATTTTCTTCTGAAAAACCTTTTATTGCTTCTGCGGTTACACCAAGTGCTTTTGCTATTTCGACAAGTTTTTCATCGTCTATAGTTTCGCTATTTTCAATAGACGATATTGTTTGCTGACTAATGCCCAAAGCTTGTGCCAAAGCTTCTTGTTTCATATCTCGAAGTTCACGAATACGGCTAATTTTTCGCCCTATATGATTTGGTTTTGTTGCTGTGCTCATAAATTCAAAGGTATTTAAAATTCTTTTACAAAATAAACTTTAGTAAAAAACAAGGTTGTTCGTGTACGATACAATTTTGTGTCGTTTTGCGATAAGTAAAAATACAATTTTTCTTATGAATTATGCAATTCTAAAATTTCTGCTTTCTTCCTCATCTTATAATTAGACAAGATTATTTAGTTAACATTAAATGATTGTCTGGATCTTTTATAACTCAATGTTTTATTTATCTATTGGTCATAAACAAAATTAAAGAATGTTTTATAAAATCAAAAACCGTATTACAATCAAGTAATACGGTTTTAGTGTCAAGCTTTTGGGTATTATGTTTATGTAGGATACGTTTAAAAAACCTTTTGATTTAAATTTGGTTTTTATATTTTTTACAGATAAGTTCTCTTTTATTGTTGGTAAAGAAAATAATTCTTACAAATATAGTCAAAACACATTGATTTAAATTTTATTTATGGTTTATTTTCTAATAAATGCATTTAATTTAAGATATATTTTAATTTTGATTGCGATTTTATTTTAAAAAATAATTCCCTACTCTGATTTTTTAGATTATCCATTAATGACGATTATCGCATTGTAGATAAATATCTTCGTTTGATTTATCAATTATCGAAATTGCCGGACAACCAAAAGATTCGTATTGAAAACCAAAAACAACCTCCGGTTTATTCTTAAACAATTTGCCTGTATATTGATCAAACGATTCGTCTCCGTTTTCACCGTTTAGTGGAGCGGGAGAGGTGCCTTCGCTTTGGGTGTAAACCTTATCGATTATGATTTCTTTGGTTTTAGAATCGGCTATTAAAAGGCGTCTGGTATAAATTATTTTATGGCTATCAAGATAATCTTGTAAAAAATACTGATGGCTTTCTGTTGTATACGAATAAGTGTTGCCGGGAATTGTGTTTTTTAATGCAGTGATATCTTCAGCCTTCATAGGTTTAGAAGGATATTCTTTACGCGCAATTTTTTTCCAGACAATTGGTTTTAATGGTCCTTTTGCAAACGGATTTTCTTTGCCCGCATAGACAATTACATTCGAATAATAATCACCAAATCCGTTTAAATTTTGTTTGCTGATTTCAAAACCAATCATATAATCGTATCGGCGATACGGCCAATCTTCTTCAGAGGAGTAACCGTTTATCCATGCAGCAGCTTTAAGGTTTTTTATTGCAAATGATGCCAGTTTGTTTTTTGCATAATCGTAAACAAAAAGAGAATCGGTTTCTGATATATTTGTTTTAGATAAAAAATGATTTCTGTATTTTTTTTCTAAAGTGAAATATTTTGAAGCACTCTTCTCCATTTTTTCAATATTGGGTAAAGCAAGCGTGTCTGAAGCAGTATCGTTTAGAGGATAAATGTCTGAAAGAGATACAAAAGCCACATCGGTACTGTCTCTATAAGTAAGCGTAAATAAATTTATACTTTCTTTTCTGGGCGCTTCTTCGGCTTGTAGAGTATCATTTTGTGTTGTTGTAGTTTTGTCAGGATGAGAGTTATTGTCTTTGGTTTCTTCCTTTTTGTTGCAGGATAATAGTAAAAGAAACGAAGCGCCAAGAAGTACAGGTATTTTAAAATTCATAAATAGATATGGATTTAAGGTTAGGTTTTGGTAAACTATTTTTATTATTATTTGTTTTATTTCGAAATCAGGACTAAAAAATATACAATCGATGCTATTAAGAGAATCAACGCAATAGTAAGCAATACATCATCTTGCATGGTATCTATGCTTTTTTTGGCGAGGTAAAAACGGTTGAATAATAAACCAATTTCATAGCAAACCAAAAATGCAATTAGGGTTAATATCCCGTATAATCGCTCTAATCCGCCGCTTCCGCTAAAGGCTCCTTCGTGTGCAAACCAACTAACTATAATTGCCAGAGGAACAATTAATAATGTCGATTTTATAATAACTGGACTGCCTTTCCAGAACAGTAATACAATCAATGCGATTATAGGGATTAATAACCAGCGGAGTAATAGTGTCATAGCGTTTCGTTTTTACTTACATTAATTTGGTTCTATTTTAGTGATATTTCCAGTGTTTTTGTTGAAGGTAATTGTTTTATTTGGTCCTCCGTAAAAAAGTGTGAGCGTGAGTGTACTGTCGGTTTCATTTTTGAAAATGATATCTTTTGCTGTTCGAATTGTTACATCCAAATTATCATTCATAAGCTCATGATCAGTGCTTTTAAAGATTCTTTTTTCGATCACGCCATTTTTTTCTATCACTTCAAGCCATGGTGGCGCCATTGCACTATAACTTACAATTTGTGCCCGATATTTTTCATTTAGATTTTTATCGATCAGCAGTCCTAAGGATGTTGTTGAAAGAACCCATGCATAAAAGGGCATCATCATAGGCAAAATGCTGAGTAGTATTGATCCTATTATTGCTACCAAAAGTAATTTTGCCATAATTTTTTTCCAGAACACAACAATTACCAAAGAACTTGTTGCAAACCAAAGCCAAAATAAAGCAACATCGCTATAATAACCACGCAGGCTAATATCTTTAAAATAATACAAGAAACAATTTATTGCCAGAAGCAAACTGAGAATCAGATAAGTTCTAAGTATTATTATATATTTTTTATTTGGGCTCATGGCTTTTTGAGATATAGTTTAAGGCAAATATTGTGACAATTGACAGAACCAAAACCGGCAAAATCGAATTCGAAAATGTATAAAGAACTTCTTCTCTAAAAGTATATGTACTCCATGACGATTCGCGATCGACAAAAACAGTATGATTCCAGAAAAGCCAGGCTAAAATTAAGATTAAAATTTCGATTGTTCTTTTCAAATGCATGTTTTTAATTAGCGAAAGGGCAAGAAATAAGAAGGTTAAGAAAATGGTTGTAAATAATGACATTAAAAAAACATCTTCGGAAAAAGTACAATCTAAACAGCCACTTGAAATGTTTTTAGAAAATTTTCCCACTGACCAGTAGATTTCTAAAAAAGTGCTTGTAAACAGAAGTAACCCAACCAGGATATATTTCTTTAAAAAACAGATAAATTTATTTTGAGAAATTAATGCCATGTTTATTTATCTGTTTTTACATTCTCGATATAATTTTCGACTATTTCTAAAAATTCATCTTTTGTTAAAAAGCGTTTAAAAAATTCTTCTAAAGTTCCTTCATTTTCAATTTCCTGGAAAAAAACTTCATGGTCTGTTCCGTAAACCGTTGGATTCTCTTGATTAGGATCTGTGAGGCAAATAAAATATTGATCCGGAAATCCGTAAGAATAGCAAATGCACATAAATTCTAAATCTCCGCCGGTAACAACTTCCCTTATTTCACTGTCTTCTACAAGTCCGTCAAGTTCATCAAAATCATCCGAATCTTTCCTGAATGGTGTAAATAAAAAATTTCTAAAAAAAGCCTGACCATAGGGAATTTCATGATCAGAGAAAAAATGATCTAATAAACTATCATAAAATGCTTTTTTATTGGTTACATATAATTGCTGGTTACTTTTGTAAAATTCATCAACACCATATAATTCATCTTCAAAATCGTTTGGATATAAAGGATGTTTAAATTCAATAGATTCTAAATCTTTCTGTAATGAGTTTCCTTTTACATTGTCAATATTTCCTCCTAATTTCTGAATTTGAAGTAGTATTTCTTGTTTCATATTTCTGATTTTCTAGCTTCCACAAGCAATGTAGCAAGTTGGCAATTCGTTAATAATTTGAAGATTCTCATCTGTTCCTTCAAAAAACACATGATCTCCCAATTCTTTATTTGCCTGCTGGTTATGTGTTTTTAGTAAAAACTCTAAAGCTGTAAAGTTTTTATTATTATCCGCTTTCAGTCTGGCGAAAATCTCGACCTGATGTTCGGTTTCATTAGGATATTTTTCGAAAACATCTTGGTCTTCATCAATTAAAGTTTCATTTTCTAATACATCAGCAGCTTTTGTTATCCAACTCATGTACTGAATCTGAAGTTCCGGAACATCAAAAACAATTTCACTTGGTTTCCAGTTCTCATCAGTTTTGTAAATTCTTTTTTGATATTCGATAACTTCCTGATTGAACTTTTCGGCATCGTCATAGAATTTTTTCGAAAAAAACCAGGCAATATTATTTAATGTCATTTTTGATCTGGGAATATTCACAGGTATAATAGGTGTTAATTCTTCAATGCACCATTTTTCGTAATTTTTTGCTGGTTCGTATCCTGATAAAGCACTTTTTTTGAAATATGGTAAAGCTTTGTCCTTCTCATTTTTATGATAATATGCATAACCTACCCGAAAATTCCATAAGAAATCTTCTGTTCCATTTTCAGATTCAGTTAGGAGAATTTTGATAGCCTTATCATATTCTGAATTATTATTATAAGCGCGTCCTAATAAATTCTTTAACTCATAATTTAATTCAGATTCTGGAATCGCTTCAATTTTCTCAATTATTTTAGTGTGCTTGTCAGAGTCGTGCCATTTAATTAATTGTTCAATAAGTCCTGATTTTTGTTCAATTACTTCTGTTAGAAAATTTATCCTGATATTATTTTCTCTTAATTTCTTGATTATTTCCTCGTTTAGATCTTCTTCAGAAAGTTCAAGAAATAAATAGTTTTCATCAATTTCAGGATGAATTTCAGAAAAACTATTCATTTGATTTTTTAGTTCCTCATATCTTTTATCGTTTTCTCTCACAAAACCTGCAGTAACTTTATTGGGCGTTAACCATAGCCAGCTATTTTTGTATTTGCTTTGATAATTAGCATATCCGCTATTGAAATAATCTGGTTCTGAGAACTTAATCTCCAGAATATTTTCAAGCAGTTTTGCTGTATTTTCGATTGAATCTTCTGTCTCAATAACCAATTCATTCTCAATATCAAGTTCTAAAAGTTCCAGATATTCTTTAAACGATCCGGCAATTTCTTCTTCATTATCGCATTCAATATCAATAAAATAAACCTTAGGATTTTCTTTGTTTTCTCTGTAATCCAGGCAAATATACCAATGACCATCTCCGTCTAAAGGCACAAGTCCGTCAAGTTCAAAACTCACATATTCTTTAGATTCTTCCCAGTCAAAATCAGTTAAAGACGGAAAGTGAGGTCCAATTCCGTTAAGTATTTCTTGAGGTAATTCAGGAAATTTATATCGAATATATCCGCCATTTTGAATTTTTAGGATTTCTACTAATTCTGTTGGTAATTTAAAGCCAATTTGCTTTTCTGCATTTTTCAAAATATCATCTGTAAGTTCCGGCTGAAGATAAGGCAGGTATATTGGTACTCTCCAGATGGTTTGTAGTTTTTTAAGATTCATCGTTTAAGTTGTTGCTTTTATTAGTTTACGGATTTATTCAAAAATATAAAATCTATATGAAGAAATATCCTGCAAATAGTATTATTATATTCAATTAAGTGCTGATTTTTTGAGATTAATACTTAACCTTTTGATAATATACTCAATGATTTAAAACTTTATTTTTATTTAAAAATTAAAACGATGAAAATCAATTGGATAATAATAGGAATTGTAGTTGCAGTAGCAATTGTTTTAATTGTGCTTACAACAAAAAGAAATCAGAAAGAGAAAAAGAAACTAACCGATTTACTAAATAATGATTTTAAGAAACCGGATGAAGATGAACCGGATTTTGATAATAATGCGAGTGAACGATAGTTTACAGTAAAATGTCTTAAATAAAAAAACCGTATTCCAATTAAGTAATACGGTTTTTTTGTGGAGAATACCTTCCCGAAACTTCGGGAGAATCGATCATCTAGCCGATACGTTGGGATAATTTAGTTTTTTTATCTGTATTAAAGTTTCGATGTATTTCCTGCTTTTCATTTTTTTGATTTGTAATTCCCTTTTGCAAGCTTCACTTCGGCTAACAAAAGTTTCGAAATATTTTAATTCCCAATCTTTAGCGACTTATGTAAACTTGCTTCTGCTGTTTAAATGATCTTGCAAGCGTTGTTCAATATTTTCACAAGATCCTGTATAATACTTGTTAATCGTAAGTGAATATAGAATGTAAGTGTAAAACATAATTGACATAAATGAAAATACCCAAACATACTTTTATGTTTGGGTATTTGTTTGTAAATATTTGTGGAGAATACCGGATTCGAACCGGTCACCCCTTGCCTGCCAGGCAAGTACTCTAGCCAAATGAGCTAATCCCCCTTTTTTATAACTTTAAGATCTGCATTCGAACCGTTACCATCCCGATTGTATCGGGATACTCTAGCCAAATGAGCTAATCCCCCAAAGCGTTAGCAAATAAAGTCAATTAATTTTCAAAAAACAAATTTCAAATCGCGTTCGGCTAAAAATATTTAGCAAAACCGTAACTTTACGATCAAATATATTTTTATGAGTACAGAAAATCAAAACGGTTCTTTACAAACTACTTTTAATAATGCTGTGGCAACAGTACAATTTGGTCATCCGGCGAGTAATTCTTTTCCGAGACAATTGTTGGATAGGTTAACGGCTGAGATTAATGCTTTAAGTCTTAACGAAACA
Source organism: [Flexibacter] sp. ATCC 35103 (assembly GCF_001975985.1). Lineage (GTDB taxonomy): Bacteria > Bacteroidota > Bacteroidia > Flavobacteriales > Flavobacteriaceae > Flavobacterium. The sequence goes on from NZ_MTQF01000003.1 coordinate 762,534, forward strand.
GTTTCGGTTGTTGTTTTGCAAAGCGAAGGATCTAAAGTTTTTTGTTCCGGAGCCTCTTTTGATGAACTTTTGCAGGTTGAAAATGAGCAGCAAGGGACAGAATTTTTCTCTGGTTTTGCACATTTGATAAATGCGATGCGCAATTGTTCGAAGCTTATTATTGGCAGAGTTCAGGGAAAAGCTGTAGGCGGCGGAGTTGGGATCATATCCGCTTGTGATTATGTTTTGGCAACTCCGGAAAGTGCAGTAAAATTATCTGAATTAGCCATTGGTATTGGTCCGTTTGTGATTGAACCGGCTGTTTCACGTAAAATAGGAAAAGCAGCAATGGCAGAAATGACTTTGGCAGCCCACGAATGGAAATCGGCAGAATGGGCATTACAAAATAAATTGTTTTCTGAAATTCATACGGCGCAGGATCTTGATAATGCTGTAGCAAATTTTGCTCAAAAATTAAGTTCATACAATCCTGAAGCACTATCTGAAATGAAGAAAATTATCTGGGAAGGAACTGAGTATTGGGAATCACTCCTTATAGAACGTGCAGCAATTACAGGAAAATTGGTTTTGTCTGATTTTTCAAGAAATGCTTTAACACAGTTTAAAAAGTAAGGTTTTTTAGATTTAGTCTTCAGTCTTCAGTCTTCAGTCCCGGTCTCAGTTTTCAGTGCGATAACTTTGTCAGAGTTTTAAACTTTGATAAAGTTGAGGATTTCGTAAGTGTTTGTTTTTTTATGTGTTAAATCAAAATTTATTCAAGATGTATATCATTTCATTATTCCAACATGTAGATGTTGCAGAGAAAATTAAAACGGCTCCTGATGGCAGTTATGAGATTGGAGTAGTCATTGGATCGTTTATTCCTTTTGTAGTTTTAATAGTAATTGCATATTGGATGTACAACAGCGCTAAAAAAAGAGATGAAAACGGTTATTAATTTGTAAATTTGCAACCTAAAATTCAAATCGATGAGTAATATCAGAATTACAAAACAATTTAGTTTCGAAACCGGACATGCTTTATACGGTTACGACGGAAAATGTAAAAACGTTCACGGGCACAGTTATAAATTATCGGTAACGGTTATTGGTTCACCAATCACGGATCGATCGAATGTGAAATTTGGGATGGTAATTGATTTTTCGGATCTAAAGAAAATTGTAAAAGAAGAAATCGTCGATCAGTTTGACCATGCAACTGTTTTTAATGAAACGACGCCACATATCGAACTGGCAAATGAATTAAAAAATCGTGGTCATCATGTGATTTTAGTAGATTATCAGCCAACAAGCGAAAACATGGTGGTTGATTTTGCAGACAGAATCATAGCGCGTTTACCAAAAGATATATCTCTTTACTCCCTTAAACTTCAGGAAACAGAATCATCATTTGCAGAATGGTACGCAAGTGATAACTAGTTAGTCGAAAGTCACAAGTCATAAGTCAAAATTCAACGATCTAACAATCTAAGAAGTCTAACATCTAATAATCTAAATGAAAAAAGTATATTTTGCTTCAGATCAGCATTTTGGTGCTCCAACGCCTGAGTTGAGTTTGCCGCGTGAACAAAAATTTGTAGCGTGGTTAGATGTTGTAAAGCAAGATGCCGAAGCTATTTTTTTATTAGGCGATTTGTTCGATTTCTGGTTTGAGTATAAAACGGTTGTTCCAAAAGGGTTTGTACGTGTTTTAGGTAAATTGGCTGAAATACGCGATAGCGGGATTCCTATTTATTTTTTCGTGGGAAATCACGATTTATGGATGAACGATTACTTTCAAACCGAGTTAAATATTCCGGTTTATCATGATAATAAGGAATTTACTTTTAACGGAAAAACGTTCCTGATTGGTCACGGTGACGGAAAAGGTCCTGGTGATAAAGGATATAAACGAATGAAAAAAGTATTTACAAATCCGTTTTCTAAATGGCTTTTTCGTTGGTTACATCCTGATGTTGGCGTAAGTCTGGCGCAATATTTATCTGTTAAAAATAAACTGATTTCAGGAGATGAAGATGTGAAATTTTTAGGCGAAGAAAACGAATGGCTGGTTTTATATGCCAAACGTAAGCTGGAAACGAAACACTATAATTATTTTATTTTCGGACATCGTCATTTACCCATGATTATAGATGTGGGACAAGATGCTAAATATGCAAATCTGGGCGACTGGATTGGTTATTTTACCTACGGAGTTTTTGATGGAGAAACTTTTGAACTTCAAAAATTCGAACAATAATTACTTTTTATTGTTAGGGTAAATTCCAATTTTGTGCGTTCTCAAAATGTAATTTGACTTGTTTTTATTTTGCGAAAGCTGAAAAGTGATTGCATTAGACATTTTCTTTGGCATATGACATTCCACACAATTGTTAGCCAATATGCTTGCTGAGGTTGTTTTTACGGTCGTAGCGTTGTGTTTTATTCCCTGATGGCAACTCATGCATATTTTAGAATAACTCACCAGATTTTGAGAAGCATTGGCATGCGGATTATGGCAAGTCATACAATCCATGGTTTCGCTCTTTTTAAAACATTTGCTTTGAGATAATAATCCCAATTGATTTCCGTGAACATCAAAATTAATACTGTCATTAGATCCCGGAACTCCCCTGAAATATTCTAATAAATCATCTCCGGGTTTAAATTCAAAACGTGATTTTACTTTTAGTTTATCATTTCCGGAATGGCATAAGGCGCAAGCATCAATTTTTTGCTGTCTGCTCAGTTTTTTAAATGAAGTTATGTTCTGTGCGATTTTTAAATCAGGAAATTTCAAATGTTTTTGAACATGTTCTTTGGCTGGTCCGTGACAACGTTCACAATCAATTCCGTAAACTAAGGTTTTCGGATTCATAAAATCTTCTACTTCCTGGTTCATAAAAGTAATACTGTCTGAACTTGTAGTTACATATCTGCTTGCAATATTAGAACTATGGCAGCCGTAACATTCCTTATCGATTTTTCGTTCAAAGTTTACTTTTGATGCAGAATATCCCGGACTTGTTGCCCAACTATTTAAGGATTTGTAGTAAGAAATAGGTAATTCGTATGTATAATGGTTTTGCCAGAAAGCACTGGTTTGGGCATGTTTTGTCCCAAAAAGAACTTCAAATGGATGTGCTTCAACTTCTTTTCCGTTTTTGTAAAGAACCTGATAAAGACTATCATGGCGCTCTTCCATAACCAGTTTCGTTTCTGCATCATAAACAAAAGTATTACGGCCATTGGTAAAATGTCCTAAAATATTTTCTTTGGTAGCAGGAGAAGTCGCTTTGAAATGCGAACTATGAAAAGCATTTTCATATTGTACTTGATGGCATTGAATACAGCTTTGAGAACCGGCATAATCCGTTCCGCGTGGGTCAATGTAATTGTCATCTTCGTTTTTGCAGCTCGTTAGAAAAGCAATCGAAACAATCAAAGTAAAAAGAATACGTATTATTTTCATTATGGTAAATATACTTTTTTTTGAATAAAATCAAAATATATTTAGATAATGAAAAAAGTGTTGTTAAAATATTTAGAATGCTTCTTAATTTAAGCCAACTCCATAAACATACTCATCTAGCTCGATTCTAAATAAAGATCCTTCGACAAGATCTTTAATAGATTTTAATTCTTTGATTGAAACTGCTAAATCTATCGATGCACAAGGTGTTTTAAGTAAAAATTTATGACAAGAGTTTTTTAATTCACAAGCTTCACAACAAGCATTTTCTATCATGCTGTCTTCGATTAAATCACAAAAATAATTCAACTCCTGAATCGTAAAATAAAATCCGGTTTCCTTAAAAACCAATTGTATTTTATCCGTTATAGTTTCGTTTTCTTTTTTCCAGTAAAAAGCAATCCCGAAGTTGTTGTGGTATAATTGTTCTATTTCTCTCATTACAGATACTTTTATTACAACAAATATAAATACTATTTATATTAGTTCTAAATAAAAAATCATAAAATTTGAAAAAATGTTTCACCGTATAAGATTATGACAGAGTTTTTAATTTTGGCTAAGCCGAATCGATGACTCATAAAAAAACTCCAGTTAAAACTGGAGTCTGTTCAAGATGAAGTTCAGTATTTTGAATGAACTTATAGTATTGATATGGTTTTAAAAAGATTACTCCATATTTTGATGATCTTCCATATCTTTATTAAGATCTAATTTTCTAAATGTTGGCGACTTTAATGCTGTTACAATAACAGTTAAAAGTGTAACGCTTCCTCCAAAAACAACAGAGGTTACAGTTCCCATTAATTTAGCCGTTGCACCACTTTCAAAAGCGCCTAATTCATTCGAAGATCCAACAAAAATTGAGTTTACAGCACCAACTCGTCCACGCATATGATCGGGAGTTTTAAGCTGTAAAATCGTTTGTCGAATTACTACAGAAATTCCGTCAGCAAGTCCGCTTAAAAATAAAGCGAAAACAGAAAGCCAGAATGACGTAGAAAGACCAAATAAGATGATCGATAATCCGAAAATAAATATGGCTATTAAAAGTTTCTTTCCTGCATTTTTATACAAAGGCACATATGCAGAAACTAGCATCGTAATGAAAGCTCCTACTGCTGGAGCGGCTCTTAAAACACCAAAACCTTCAGCCCCGACTTTTAAAATATCCTGAGCAAAAACAGGCAATAACGCAACAGCGCCTCCAAAAAGTACTGCAATCATATCAAGCGATAATGCACCTAAAACAATTTGGTTTTTAAACACGAAATTTAAACCTTCTGCAAGGCTATCTTTTATCGATTCTCCAATCTTTGGATTTGTAATAGGTTTTTTGCTGATCTGCGATAAGGCAATTAAGGAAAGAATTGAGAATCCAAAAACAAGGCACATTGACCAGTGAACTCCAATCCAGTTAATTGAGAATCCAGCCAACGCCGGTCCCATGACGGCTCCAATTTGCCAAACTGAACTACTCCATGTAGCAGCATTTGGATATGCTTTTTTAGGAATAATCAACGATAGAAGAGAGAAAATAGTTGGTCCAAGAAAAGCTCTAACTAATCCGCCTAAAAAAACTAATGTATAAATTGAATATAAAATAACAGTTGGAGATAAATCACCTACAACTCTTGGCCAGGTCAATAAAAACAATCCAAAGCTAATTACAGAAAATCCCAGAATACACTTTACCAATAATCCTTTCTTTTCCTTTTGATCCACAATATGTCCGGCAAATAAAGCCATACCAACGGCGGGAATAACTTCCATTAAACCAATAATTCCTAACGAAAGCGGGTTTTTAGTCAAACTATAAACTTCCCATTCGATCACGATAAATTGCATGGCCCAGGCAAAAACCATAGCAAAACGCAATAGTAAAAAAACATTAAATTCTCTGTAGCGCAATGCCTGATAAGGATCGCGCTTTTCTGTTTTATTCGTCATTTGTTCTAATATCTTTTAGCATAAGTTGAGTCGAAACGGTTCCGTTCCACTCGTTTTCAGCCAATGAATACGCCAGCTGAAAAGTATTTTGATTTTTTGTAATGTCTATTTTTTTTCCCAATCCAAAACCTATTGCAGCAATTCCATCAGAATTATATTGCTTCACAAAAAGTCTCAAATGTTCTTCTTCTGCGCCTAAAGTTTTAGCATAACCTGTATCTTTTACCTCTTTAGTCATAAAAACAGGCGTCATATTCAGAGGTCCAAAAGGTTCGAATTGTTTTAAAATCCGAATTAGTTTTGGAGTAATATCTGTAAAGTTAATTTCGGCATCTACTTCTATTTCCGGAGTACGCATTTCGGGCAAAATGGTTTCCTGAACTTGATTTTCAAAAGCATCTTTGAAGGTTTTGTAGTTCTCCGCTTTCAAAGTCATTCCTGCTGCATACATATGCCCTCCAAATTGTTCCAAATGTTCAGAACAAGCATCAAGCGCATTGTAAACGTCAAATCCTTTTACAGATCTTGCAGAAGCGGCATATTTATCTCCACTTTTAGTAAAAACTAAAGTTGGACGATAATAGGTTTCGATAAGTCGTGACGCTACAATTCCGATAACGCCTTTGTGCCAGTCTTTCTGAAAAACAACCGTCGAAAATCGATCTTGTTCATTATTAGTCAGGATTTGCTGAAAAGCTTCTTTGGTAATTTGTTTGTCCAGATCCTTTCGATCTGAATTGTATTGTTCTATTTCTGAAGCAAATTGTTGCGCTTGTTCAAAATTGAATTCTGTCAATAATTCAACCGCATGATTACCGTGTTTGATTCTTCCGGCAGCATTTATTCGGGGAGAAATAATAAAAACAACATCAGTAATATCCAGTGTTTTCTTTTTAACCTGATGAACCAAAGCTTTAATTCCAGGTCTTGGATCTGAATTGATAACTTGTAAACCAAAATAAGCTAAAACTCTATTTTCACCTGTAATAGGTACAATATCAGCAGCAATTGCCGTCGCCACTAAATCCAGATACGGAATTAAATCTTCGATCGTTTCGCCTCTATTTGTTCCTAAAGCCTGAATTAATTTAAAGCCAACTCCACAACCGCATAATTCATCATAAGGATACGAGCAATCTTCTCTTTTTGGATCTAAAATAGCAACCGCATCCGGAAGAAATTCTCCTGGACGGTGGTGATCACAAATAATAAAATCGATGTTTTTTTCTTTTGCGTAAGCGATATGGTCAATAGATTTTATACCGCAGTCTAAAGCTATGATTAATGAAAATCCGTTATCATCTGCAAAGTCAATTCCTTTAAACGAAATTCCGTAACCTTCTGCATAACGATCCGGAATATAAGTAGCAATATTAGGATAATGTGATTTTAAATAGGCAGAAACCAATGAAACCGCCGTTGTTCCGTCGACATCATAATCTCCAAAAACCAAGATATTTTCCTGATTTTCGATAGCTAATTCTATTCGGGAAACCGCTTTGTCCATGTCTTTCATCAGGAAAGGATCATGAAGATGTTTTAACGAAGGGCGAAAGAAATTTTTGGCATCTTCGAAAGTTTCAATGCCACGCTGAATCAAAAGTGTTGCTACAAAATCTTCTACATTTAGGGCTTGCGCCAAATGTTTGACTTTATCTTCAGAAGGTTTTGGTTTTATTGTCCAACGCATGGTTGATTTTTGATTTTAGAGTGTAGATTTTAGATTGTAGAAATCAAAAATCGTTTAATCGGATGTGTATTTTTTTTTATTGCCACAGATTAAATGATTTTAAAAGGATTCTTAATCTGTATTAATCTTCTAATCTTTGGCAAAAGTATTCGGCTTTATCTTTCTAAAAGTTTAAAACTTTGACAAAGGTTTTTAGAATTCAGATGTAGGATAAAGCAGATTCTAGGTAATCTAAAATCTAAAATTATTTTGCTTCTAAAGCACTTCCTTCAAATTTAATTCCGTCCCAACCTAAGTTGATGAAGTTTCTAATGTTTTGATGATTTGTTCCGTTTGGATCTCCTAAAACTTCTTCAAAATAGAAGGCTCCAAAACAAGCTAAAGTTTCTTCTTTGCTTAGATTTTGCAATTTTGCGAAAGAAAATAATTTACAAGAACCAGAGTTTTCTCCGGCTGCATTGTGTTGTGTGCCGTTTTGGAAAGCTGTGGGCGTAAAATTGTAATTTTCTTCAATTACTGCAATAGTTTCCGGAAATGTTATTTCGTTTGGAGTTTGTTTTACTTTTTCTAAAAATGCTTGTATGCTCATGATTAATTTATTTTTTTTTGCCACAGATTAAAAGGATTAAAAAGGATTTTTTGCCACGAATTTCACGAATTAGCACGAATTTAATTAGTGGAAATTAGTGAAATTCGTGGCAAACTTATTTTTAATCTGTGTTAATCTTTTTAATCTGTGGCTGAAATAATTATTTATTCTTCTTCGTCCTTAGAAAACTTACTTTTCTTAGGTTCTTTTATTATTGTTTTTCCGGCAACGACTACGACAATTTCACCTCGTGGCGCTGTTTTTTCAAAATGGGTTAAAACTTCTCTTGCAGTTCCGCGTACGTTTTCTTCGTGTAATTTTGATAATTCACGCGAAACGCAAACTTGTCTGTCTTCTCCAAAATACTGTATAAACTCCGCTAAAGTCTTAACGAGTTTGTGTGGAGAAACGTATAAAATCATCGTTCTGGTTTCTTCAGCTAAAGCCAAAAATCGAGTTTGACGTCCTTTTTTATCAGGCAAAAAACCTTCAAAAATAAATTTATCGTTTGGTAATCCGCTGTTTACTAAAGCAGGTACAAAAGCAGTTGCTCCGGGTAAACATTCGACTTCGATTTTATTTTCGACACAAGCGCGTGTTAATAAAAAACCCGGATCTGAGATTGCGGGAGTTCCAGCATCCGAAATTAAAGCAATAGTTTCACCAGCTTTCAAACGCGCAATTAAGTTTTCGGTTGTTTTGTGCTCGTTGTGCATATGATGGCTGTGCATGTGCGTGCCAATTTCAAAATGCTTCAGCAATTTACCACTAGTTCTGGTATCTTCCGCCAAGATTAAATCAACTTCTTTCAGAATCCTGATGGCACGAAAAGTCATGTCTTCAAGATTGCCAATTGGCGTTGGAACGATATATAATTTAGACATAATTTTTTATGTGAAATGTAAAATGTGAGATATGAAAGTTACGAGAATTTTTTCTCTACAATTCCCAGAAAACGTTCTGCGTAATCGTCTTTTCCTTCCCAGTTATTATAATCCGGTTTTACCATATTCTCTATAAAATCCTGAGCTTCTGTATAACTGTCAAAAGTCAATAGTTGGTTTAAAACGCGACTGTAATCTTCAGAACTATTTCCGAAAAGGTTTTTTGTAAAAGCAATTCGGTCATTCAAATCAATATGGAAACCTTTTGCCAGTTTTTCGTTTAGAGTTACATTTTTAGGTTCGGCTGGTTTTTCTATAACAACCGTTTCTATAATTTCTTTTTTCTCTTTGTATTCATTGGTTACAGGAGTTGGAGTAGGAGTAACGTTTTCAAAACTATCTACTTTTACAAACTGCGCGTCGGCATAATTAATTCCAAAATCCTCAAATGAAATCGTAATAGGTTCTGGTTTTGATGGAGTTTCCGCTTTTGGTTCTTCTTTTTCCGGTTGTTTCTCCTCAGTCTGATCTAATTCAAAAGCAGGTTTAAAATCAGGAATTGGCTTAAGATCACTGAATGTTCTAAACGAAGTTTCATCAGGAGTTTGTATTTCTTCTTTTTTTGTTTCAAAAATTGGTTCTTCGATTTTTTCAACAACTGGCTCTTCTATAATTTCAGCAACTGGTTCAGGAATAGTTTCAACAATTGGTTCCGGAATTACTTCTTCAGGAACTTCTGCAACAATTTCTGCTGCAACTTCTTCCGTTTTAATTTCTGCTGCAACTTCTGGTTCAGCTATAGTTTCAATCGGAGTTTCTTCAGCTGCAACTGGTTCTTCGGTTTTAACTTCTGCTGGTATTGTTTCTTCTTTATCAAAGATAGATTCAATTTCAGTGTTAATCTCGCTGTGACCAATAGTGGGTTTTAAAGCATCGAAATTTTCATCGACAAATTTTAAAACCGCTAATTTTTCATATAATTTCTGCGTTTCAAGATATAATTGATTGATATCGGATTTATTTTTAAGCTTTAAAATTCGATGTGCAATACTGATTAAATCGGCTTCCAATTTTTTTTTCATGACTGTTGAAATTATAGTGAATAGGGTATTTTAGTATATTTTGTATTTGAATGTCTTTATTACGGGTAGAAATCTGAGAGATATTTTTTTATTTCTGTTAATAAGCGTTTGCGAATCTTCGATTTGATAAAAATTTTCTACTTTTGAAAAAGTGTAAAAACAGCAATTTTTCACGTCGATTTATTACCAGTACAAAGTAATAAAAACTATTCATTTTTAAAGGTAGAAAAATACAAAATGTTTCTCGAAAATACAGTAAATCACAAAGAACAATTTGGTTGGATTGAAGTTATTTGTGGATCAATGTTTTCGGGTAAAACCGAGGAATTAATCCGCAGATTAAAACGTGCCCAATTTGCCAAACAAAGAGTCGAAATTTTTAAACCCGCTATTGATACCCGTTATCATGACGAAATGGTAGTTTCTCATGATTCGAACGAAATTCGCTCAACTCCGGTTCCTGCTGCAGCAAACATTGCTATTTTAGCACAAGGCTGTGACGTTATCGGGATTGATGAAGCACAGTTTTTTGATGATGAGATTGTTACAGTTTGTAATGATCTTGCCAATCAGGGAATTCGTGTGATAGTTGCAGGGCTTGATATGGACTTTAAAGGAAATCCTTTCGGGCCAATGCCCGCACTTATGGCAACTGCCGAATATGTAACTAAAGTTCATGCCGTTTGTACGAGAACAGGAAATCTGGCCAACTATAGTTTCCGTAAAACAGATAACGATAAATTAGTGATGCTTGGTGAAACCGAAGAATATGAACCATTAAGTCGTGCGGCATATTATAATGCAATGAAAAAAAGTCAGGAAAAGTAATATTCAATTAAGTTTTAGTAAACATATGGAAGAAAAACAGAGTAAAAGGAAACAAAATATTTTACTATTAATTGTAATTGGAATCGCCTTAGTTTTAGTTGTCTTATTTCAGTTTTATCTTTCTAAAAACGCAAATGAAGTAAATAGCGAAATAACCCAATTAGTTGAGAAATACAATAAAAATTGCCCGCTTACAATTCAGGAAGGCATTCGTTTAGACAGCGTGAGTTTACCTGACGAGAGAGTTGTTCAGTATAATTTGACATTGTTGAATGTAGCAAAAGAAACTGCAGAAATTAATGTAATAAAAGAAGAAATCGAAAAAAGCCTGTTAAGCACCGCTAAAGCAAATCCCGGGCTTCAGGTTTTTAGAGACAGTGATTATGTGCTGATTTATAATTATTATGATAAGAAAAAAGTCTTTTTGTTTAAGATAAATATATTGCCGGATCAGTATAAATAACCTGATGTTTGAATATAAAGAAACCCAACAGATTTTGATTTGTTGGGTTTTCTGTTTTAAATTAATAACATTCCTAATTTAAACTGGACTAAAGTCCAGCTCTACAATATAATTGGTTCCTTTGGAACTACAGAGAGCCTTCGGCTCGAACCATTTTGTAGAGATGGACTTTAGTCCGGTTTAATATGGTAATGATAATGTAAAATGAAACCCGACAGGTTTTTAAAACCTGTCGGGTTTGTTGTTTCTGAAAACGACTGTCGCGCATAAAAAAGCCTAACAGGTTTTTAAAACCTGTTAGGCTTGGTATTTAAATGAACTTATATTGCTTTTATGGTTTAAAAAAGAATTAGATCTTCTTTCTCATTCTGGCAACCGGAATATCAAGTTGTTCACGGTATTTTGCGATAGTTCTACGAGCAATTGGGTAGCCTTTTTCTTTAAGGATATCAGCTAATTGATCGTCTGGTAAAGGTTTCTTTTTATCTTCTTCTTCAATTGTATTTTTAAGAATCTTTTTGATTTCTAAAGTCGAAACATCTTCTCCCTGATCATTTTTCATGGCTTCAGAGAAAAATTCCTTAATTAGTTTTGTTCCGTATGGCGTTTCAACATATTTGCTGTTGGCAACACGCGAAATAGTCGAAATATCTAAACCAACCATGTCTGCAATGTCTTTTAAGATCATTGGTTTTAGTTTGGTTTCATCACCATCTAAAAAGAATTCTTCCTGATAATGCATAATCGCATTCATGGTTACAAAAAGCGTTTCCTGACGTTGTCTGATCGCATCAATAAACCATTTTGCCGAATCCAGTTTTTGTTTGATAAACTGAACGGCATCTTTTTGTGCTGATGATTTATCGCGAGAATCCTTGTAGGTTTGCATCATTTCCTGATAATCCTTAGAAACGTGCAAAGACGGAGCATTTCTTCCGTTTAAGGTCAGTTCAAGTTCGCCATCTATAATTCTAATCGCAAAATCAGGAACCACGTTTTCAGTCACTTTATTGTTTCCTGTAAATGATCCGCCCGGTTTTGGGTTTAATCTTTCGATTTCGTGAATCGCTTTTTTAAGCTGTTCGTTTGAAACCGCATATTTTTGAAGCAGCTTATCGTAATGTTTTTTGGTAAAAGCATCAAACTGATTTTCGATAATATCAATTGCTAAATCAACATATTCAGTTGGCGTTTTGTGCTTCAATTGCAATAATAAGCATTCCTGCAAATCACGTGCTCCAACTCCAGAAGGTTCTAATTCGTGAATTACATGCAGCATTTTTTCGACCATTTTCTCATCTGTATAAATACCCTGAGTAAAAGCCATATCATCTACAATATCCGGAACGCTCCTGCGGATGTAACCCATGTCATCAATACTTCCAACAAGGAATTCCGCTATTTCGCGTTCTTCATCATTTAAAATAAAAGTATTCAACTGATTGATTAAATCCTGGTGAAAACTGATCGGAGAAGCAAAAGGAGTTTCTCTTTCTTCGTCTTCGCTATAATTATTCACCTGAGTTTTATAATCAGGAGTATCATCGTCGCTTAAGTATTCATCGATATTAATGTCGTCCGCTTCGATTCTGTCAGATTCTGCATCGTCGTAATCGTCGTATTCTTCATTCGCGAATTCATCTGCTTCGTATTCATCTTCTTTTCCAGCTTCAAGAGCCGGATTCTCGTTCATTTCTTCTAATAAACGTTGCTCAAAAGCTTGCGTAGGCAATTGAATTAACTTCATCAGCTGAATTTGCTGAGGAGATAATTTTTGGGATAATTTTAAATTTAAAAATTGCTTTAGCATTTATTTTTATTAAAAGTTTCAAGTTTCAGGTTTCAGGTTGCTGAACTTGCCGCAACTTGAAACCTGAAACCTGAAACAAATATTATTATTTTAGTTCGCATTCCAATAACTTGAAACTTGAAACCTGAAACTTTTTAAACTAAATTGATTAGAATTCTGCATTTCCAGGAGTTCTCGGGAAAGGAATTACGTCTCTAATGTTTGTCATTCCTGTAACAAACAATACCAAACGCTCAAATCCAAGTCCGAAACCTGCGTGAGTTGCTGATCCAAATCTTCTGGTATCTAAATACCATGATAATTCTTCTTCGTCGATTTCTAAAGCTTTCATTTTTTCAACCAAAACATCGTAACGCTCTTCTCTTTCAGAACCACCAACGATTTCTCCAATTCCAGGGAAGAGGATATCCATTGCACGAACCGTTTCTCTTCCTGGTTCCGTGTTGTCGTTCAAACGCATGTAAAACGCTTTAATATTTGCTGGGTAATCAAACAAGATTACCGGACATTTAAAGTGTTTTTCAACCAAATAACGCTCGTGTTCTGATTGTAAATCAGCTCCCCATTCGTTGATGATATATTGAAATTTTTTCTTTTTGTTTGGAGTAGAATCTCTCAAAATGTCAATTGCTTCAGTATAAGAAACACGCTTAAAGTTGTTCTCTAATACAAAGTTCAATTTCTCTAACAAAGCCATTTCACTTCTTTCTGCCTGAGGTTTTGATTTTTCTTCGTCTAAAAGTCTTCCTTCTAAAAACTTCAAATCATCCTGACAATTGTCTAAAGCATATTTAATTACGTACTGAATAAAATCTTCAGCCAAATCCATGTTGTCATCAAGATTATTGAAAGCAACTTCTGGCTCGATCATCCAAAATTCTGCCAGGTGACGAGAAGTATTTGAATTTTCTGCTCTAAAAGTTGGTCCAAAAGTATAAATCTGACCCAAAGCCATTGCATACGTTTCACCTTCTAATTGTCCAGAAACTGTTAAGTTGGTTTCTTTTTCGAAGAAATCTTCTTTATAATTTACTTTTCCGTCTTCAGTTCTTGGTGTGTTGTCAAAAGGTAAAGCAGTAACTTTAAACATTTCTCCAGCACCTTCAGCATCAGAACCAGTAATAATTGGCGTATTTACATACACAAAACCTTTTTGTTGAAAATAGTTGTGAACCGCAAACGATAATACCGAACGTACACGCATAATCGCACCAAACATATTCGTACGAACACGTAAATGTGCATTTTCACGTAAGAAATCTAAACTAGGTTTGTTTTTTGGCTGTATCGGGAATTTTTCTGCATCAGAATCTCCTAAGATTTCCAATTTGTTCACCTGAATTTCATATTTCTGACCAGCACCTTTACTTTCGATCAAAGTACCAATTACAGAAATCGCAGCACCAGTAGTGATTCTTTTTAAAGTTTCATCAGGCGTATTTTCAAAATCAACAACACATTGTATATTATTAATGGTAGAACCGTCATTAAGAGCGATGAACTGATTATTTCTAAAAGTTCTCACCCATCCTTTTGCATTAACCTCCTGAAGCGTCGTCGTACTGTTTAATAAGTCTTTAACTTTTGTGTGTTTCATTTTATATATAATATTGAAATTAAATTATTTGTTGTGTAATAACTGCAAATATAAACGATAATAATTAAAATTAGAAGCTGTTTCCCGCTATCCGCTATATCTTTTTATTGCTAAAGGAGCAATAAAAAGGATGCTCCCGAAGTTTCGGGACTATCGGGGCTAGGGTTTTAGTTTTTATAAGGCATTTTTGTCATTGCGAGGAACGAAGCAATCTCACTATAATAAGATACAAAACTGGATCGTGCAAATGAGATTGCTTCGTTCCTCGCAAAGACTTAGCGTTTAATAAAAAGAATTCGCGCTAATTCGTGAAATTCGTGGCAAAAAACTTTTACCCCTCCAAATTCTCCAAATCCTCTTTCTTCGCTTTCTTCTTTTCAAAAGTCAAAACCAAAGCAGGTAAAACCAATAAATTAGCAAACATTGCAAAAGCCAAAGTACAAGAAATTAATCCACCAAGTGCGATTGTTCCGCTAAAGCTTGAAAGTGTGAAAGTCGCAAAACCTAAAATCAAAACTACCGAAGTATAAAAAGTACTGATTCCTGTTTCTCTCAAAGCGCTGAAAACAGATTTCTTTACTTTTCCGTTACTTTGAATCAAATCATGTTTGTATTTAGCCATAAACTGAATCGCATTATCTACCGAAATACCAAACGCAATACTAAATACCAAAATAGTTGAAGGTTTTAACGGAATCCCGAAATAACCCATTAATCCGGACGTAATACAAAGTGGTAAAACATTCGTAATTACAGACGCCATTACCATTTTGAATGATCTGAATAAGTACAACATTAATCCAGCAATTACTAAAATCGCAAAAATTAATGATTCGATTAAGTTGTCAACCAGATAAGATGTTCCTTTCTGGAAAACCAATGCTTTTCCGGTTAATGTTACTTCGTAACGATCTTCAGGGAAGATTTCAGCAATTTTAGAGCGTAATTTTTTCTCTACTCTTGCCATTTCCTGCGTTCCAATATCTTTCATGAAAGTCGTGATTCGGGCGTATTGTCCAGTCGAATCTACGTATGATTTCATTAAATTGTCTTTACTATTTTTTGTGGCATTTTTTGCATACGACAAAATAAAAGTTTGTTCCTGAGAAGTCGGTAATTGGTAATATTCCGGATTTCCGTTATAGAAAGCCTGTTTCGAATATTTAACCAAATTCACTATAGAAACCGGTTTCGATAATTCAGGAAGTTCTGCAATCGTATTTTGCAATTCATCCATTTTTTTCATCGTCGATAATTTCATAACACCTTTTTTATGTTTGGTATTAATCATTATTTCGAGTGGCATAACGCCGTTGAATTCTTTTTCGTAAAATAAAATGTCTTTATAAAATGAAGCGCTTTTAGGCATTTCACCAATCAAACTTCCGGAAACTTTCATTTGCGAAACTCCAATTACACTAAAAACCAAAAGTAAACCGTAAATCGTATAAATGACTTTTCGTTTGTTTTTTACCACATTTTCAACAAAATCCAATAAAGTCGAAATATATGTTTTAGTCAAATGGTACAAATGTTTTTCTCCAGGAACCGACATAAAACTGTACACAATTGGCACAATTAAAAGAGTCAATAAATAAACAGAAATTACATTGATAGAAGTCACCAGACCAAACTCAAAAAGCAAATCGTTTCCGGTAATCATAAACGTTGCAAAACCTATCGCCGTAGTTAAATTCGTCATTAAAGTCGAAACTCCAATTTTCGAAATAATACGCTGCAAAGCCTTTGCCTGATTGTTGTGCAATTTAATTTCCTGCTGGTATTTATTGATCAGGAAAATACAATTCGTGATTCCGATAACGATAATTAATGGCGGAATAATGGCTGTTAGAATCGTGATTTTATAATGAAATAATCCAAGTGTCCCAAAAGACCAGATTACACCAATAACCAAAATACAAATCGAGATAAAAGTTGCTCTGAATGAACGGAAAAAGAAAAAGAAAATCAGGGAAACCGTAAACAAAGCAGCGCCAATAAAGAGTCCGATTTCGCCTTTCATATTATCAGCATTAATAGTTCTGATGTATGGCATTCCGGAAACCTTTAAATCAACTCCCGTAGTTTTTTCGAATTTATCGATTTTGGGAACCAGATTTTCAAGGATAAAAGTTTTTCTTTCAGGTGTATTTACCAGTTTTTTATTAATGTAAATCGCTGAACGAATACTACCGCTTTGTTTGTTGAACAATAATCCCTCGTAAAAAGGTAAATTGTGAAACAAATCATATTGAATCTTTTTTAAATATTCCGGATCTAGTGCTTTCTTTTGATCAATAAACGGAGTCAGAACAAATTTTTCGTTAACAGTATCTTTGTCTAATTTCTTTAAATCATTCAAAGAAACAACCAAATCTACTTCTTTAGAATTTTTTAAACCTGTCATTAATTCATTCCAGGCGGCATAATTTTTAGGCGTAAAAAATTTCGGATCCTGAAACCCAATTACAACTAAATTTCCTTCCTCACCAAACTTATCAAGAAACTGTTGGTATTGCTTATTTACGATATGATCTTTAGGAAGCAAGTTTGCCTCAGTATAAGTCATAGAAAGGTTTTTCCATTGATAACCAAGGAAAATCGTTAAAGCAGATAGGATTACTAGTATTACTATTCGGTTTTTAAGTATGATTCGGGCTAGTTTTTCCCAGAATCCAACTTGTACAGCGTTTTTCATAAAATCTTTAAAATGGATGCAAATGTAGTGAAAAGTGCTCAAAATCATAAATAATCGATTGTATTTTACTTAATGTTAACACAAATTGCGCACTTGTTGTTTGTGATATATTTCTCTCTTTTTGTGTTTTAATGGTCAGCTTTTCTCATATTTGTACGTAATTTAAAAATGAGATTAAAATGAATTGGATTTTATTAATCATAGCTGGACTTTTTGAAGTAGGGTTTGCATCTTGCTTAGGCAAAGCCAAAGAAACTACCGGAATGATTTCGACCTATTGGATGGTTGGATTTTTTATCTGTCTTTCGATCAGTATGTTATTATTATATAAAGCCACGCAAGTTTTACCAATAGGAACTGCTTATGCCGTTTGGACAGGAATTGGAGCCGTTGGAACTGTTTTAGTTGGAATTTTAGTTTTTAAAGAACCGGCAACTTTCTGGAGAATATTTTTTCTTTCAACTTTAATTGCTTCGATTATTGGGTTAAAGTTTGTTTCTAGTCACTAAGAATTGGCCCACGGGTTTTACGGATTGAACAGGTTTACGCGGATTTTTTTTAGCGGTGCGTTTAAAAAGTATGCCACAGATTGCACAGATTCTCACAGATTAGTTTGTAGTAAATTATTAGAAAAAATCTTTTTAATCATTTTAATCTGTGGCAAAAAAAACAGCGTACAGATTTAAGCGGGTAATTTTATTTGTTGAAATAGTATAAAAAAAGAAAATCTGTGACAACCAGTTTAATCCGTAAAATCCGTGGGCGAAAAAAACTTTTAATTTTACATAAACAATGCAAGAAAACAACACTATTACTTTTATATTTCTGGCGATACTTTTATTGCTTATCATTATTATTTGTTTTTTAATGTATCAATTGATGCAATTTAAAAAAGCAAAAGACGATGCCGAGAAAAGCTTTTATGCACTCGAAATGAAAGTTAACGATTTGCAGTTAGAAACGTTAGAATCAAAACTGAATCCGCATTTGTTTAAGAATATTCTAAACTCTATTCAGTCGCACGCGTATCAAACTTATTTTGCATTAGATAAACTGGCCAATGTTCTGGATTATATTTTATACGAAAGCAAAAAGAAATTCGTGACGGCAAAAGAAGAAATTGATTTTGCTTTGAATTTAATCGAAATAAATAAAATCAAGATCAGTCCGCTTTTTGAGTTGAAGATAAAAACCAATATCAACAAAGAAGACAAATTATACGATCAGCCTTTACTCGCGCCGTTAATTTCTATTGATTTAATCGAAAATGCCTTTAAACACGCTGATTTGCAAAGTGCCGATGCCTTTATCTCGGTTGTTTTTGAGTTTAGGGATAATGCTTTTTTTATGACGGTTTCGAATAAGATATCAGATAAAAAAGTATTAAAAAAAGAACGAAGCGGTTTTGGTCATGCGACTTTAGAACACCGATTGCGCATTATTTATAAAAACAACTTCAAACTCGATAAGTTTGTAGAAAACGATATTTACATAGCTCA
This sequence comes from [Flexibacter] sp. ATCC 35103, assembly GCF_001975985.1. Lineage (GTDB taxonomy): Bacteria > Bacteroidota > Bacteroidia > Flavobacteriales > Flavobacteriaceae > Flavobacterium. The sequence goes on from NZ_MTQF01000003.1 coordinate 781,074, forward strand.
TCTTAAAATAGATTTACTTGAATACAAAACTGAAATGCTTGCTTCTGGACGATGAGTTACCGGGATTGACGTACCTGAAAATGCTTTGCGAACAAATTCACGAAGTCGAAATTGTAAAAACGTATAATAATCCGGAGAAACTCCTTGCTGATATTCCAAATCTCGATTTTGATTTGTTAATATCAGATATCGAAATGCCCGGAATTGATGGTTTGCATCTGGCAGAAATGCTGGACAATAAATTAGTAATTTTTTGTACCGCCTATAAAGATTATGCTGCCGATGCTTTTAATATTGATGCGGTAGATTATATTACAAAACCGGTAAAACTCGAACGTTTGCAAAAAGCAATCACAAAAGCGTATGAACGTTTTCATAAACCGGATGCAGCTAAAAAGTTTATTCAGCTTAATACTGACAAAGGAAAAACGCTGTTGTATTTTAATCAAATTGTATACATCAAAACCGCAGTGAGCGACAGTCGTGATAAAACAGTTTTGCTTACAGACGGAAGTTTCCTGAACCTGAAAAATGTAAAATTCGATACGTTGCTGCACGAATTACCCGATGCTGATTTTTGCCGTGTAAACAAAAAGGAAATTGTTGCGGTAAAAGCCATTAAATTTTTTAATCATAACGAAATTGTCTTGCATCATTTAGAAAAAAATGATAAAAACAGTACGATGATATTAAGCGAAACCTACCGTTCAGACTTTTTGAAAAAGGTAAAAATCTAGATTATACTACACATGTCAGGCTGAGCGGAGTCGAAGCCCATTCACAGTTGTCAAGCCTTCGACTTCGCTCAGAATGACAGCAATTTTTGAGAAAAACAGAACTTATTACAAAGTTTTTCGGACTTGTTACATACATTTAAAATTAGGTTAAAATTTACTTTTTCACTTAATTCTCAGTTCTGATATTTGCACCATTAAAATCAAAAAAATGAGTTATGAATAACATAAAGAACTCCTTATTTTACGTTACTGTTATTGGCGGTTTTACAGCTCTGATATATTGGGTAATTTCAAAAGGTGCTGCACTCGAAGTAGGGCGCGGAATCGTACACAAGCAAATAGTAAGCAATCACTGGAATGATTTTTTAAATTCGATGATCGAAAATTTAAAACATCCTCTGGCGATTTTACTGGCTCAGATCGTTACTATTATTTTAGTAGCCCGTTTGTTTGGATGGGTTTTTAGAAAAATAGGGCAACCGTCTGTAATTGGAGAAATGATTGCAGGTATCGTTTTAGGACCATCTTTGGTCGGAATGTATTTTCCTGAATTCTCAGCGGCATTGTTTCCAAAAGAATCTTTAGGTAATTTACAATTCTTAAGTCAGATAGGCTTGATACTTTTCATGTTTGTAATTGGGATGGAATTAGATCTGAAAGTATTAAAAAATAAAGCGCATGACGCTGTAGTTATAAGTCATGCAAGTATTGTTATCCCTTTTGCCCTGGGTCTGACGTTAGCTTATTTTATTTACCACACTTTTGCTCCCGTTGGAGTTGAATTTGCATCGTTTGGATTATTTATGGGAATCGCCATGAGTATCACTGCATTTCCGGTATTGGCCAGAATCGTGCAGGAGCGAGGCATGCAAAAAACAAAACTGGGTACGATTGCCATAACTTGTGCAGCTGCAGATGATATCACAGCTTGGTGTATTCTGGCTGTTGTAATTGCAATTGTAAAAGCGGGTTCATTTACAAGTGCATTATATGTAATTGGTTTGGCTATTTTGTATGTAATAATTATGCTAAAAATAGTTCGTCCGTTTTTAAAACGTGTTGGAGATTTAAACTCAACTCGGGAAAGTTTAAACAAACCTGTTGTTGCGATTTTCTTCCTTACACTTTTATTTTCTGCTTATGCGGCTGAATTAATTGGAATCCACGCTTTGTTTGGTGCTTTCTTAGCAGGAGCAATAATGCCGGAAAATAATAAATTCAGAAATATTTTTATTGAAAAAGTAGAAGACGTTGCCATCATCGTTTTATTACCATTATTCTTTGTATTTACAGGTTTGCGTACACAAATAGGGTTATTGAATGATCCGTATTTATGGAAAGTTACGGGAGTAATTATTGCCGTTGCCGTTGCCGGGAAATTTCTTGGTAGTGCTTTGGCCGCGAAGTTTGTGGGACAAAACTGGAAAGACAGTTTAGCTATTGGAGCCTTAATGAATACACGTGGTTTGATGGAATTGGTGGTTTTAAATATTGGTTATGATCTTGGAGTTCTTTCTACAGAAATTTTCACCATGATGGTAATTATGGCTTTGGTGACGACTTTTATGACCGGTCCGGCGTTAGATTTTATAGGATTTATTTTTAAAGATAAAGTGACAGCCGTTCCTCAGGAAATTGGAAATAAAAGTAAATACAAGATTCTGCTTTCGTTTGGAACTCCGGAAAGAGGAAAGAAATTATTGAAAATTGCTAACAGTTTAGTTAAAAAACAAGGCGATAATTCGATTGTAACAGCAATGCATTTGTCATTAAGTACAGAGATACATTCGTTTGATGTAAAAGATCACGAACGAAAAATGCTGGTTCCGGTAATTGAAGAATCAGAACGTTTGAACCAAAATATGGTGAGCGTTTTTAAAGTAACCAATGATATCGATACTGATATTATAGACACCGCCAATCAAGGTGAATATGATTTATTATTAGTTGGTTTAGGTCAGTCTATTTTTGATGGAACTTTACTAGGGAAGATTCTTGGTTTCACGACCCGAATCGTAAATCCGGATCGTTTGATCGATAAGTTTACAGGAAAAGAAGGTTTGTTCGAAAATTCTCCTTTTGATGAAAGAACGCGTCATATTATTTTAAAGAGTAAAATGCCGGTAGGTATTTTTATCGATAAAGAGTTAGAAGATGTAAACCAGGTTTTTATGCCTATTTTTACTAAAGAAGATTCTTTCCTGATTGAATATGCAAAGAAATTAATCAATAATAACGGATCACAAATTACAGTTCTGGATGCAAGTGGTGAAGTAAAAAATACCAGAGATATTCAGGAAACGATTCGTTCGATTGAGCAAATTGCACCCAATCATATTATGATTATGCACGACAGAACCATCAAAAAAGAATTTTTGGAAAGTCAGAACCTGATGATTATTAGTTTAGACAGTTGGAAAAAACTAATAGAATCTCAAAGCACATGGTTGAATAATACACCTTCGGTTTTGATTTTGAAACCGTAAGAGGGTTTTAAATTATAATATTTTTAAATTCCAAATTCCAATTTTTATGATTGGGGTTTGGGATTTTTTTGTTTTGGCTTTTTTGAGGATTTTGATTGCGAGATGGCACGCGGATGACACGGATTCGCTTATGCGAAAACACGGATTTAGGCGGATTTTTTTATGTTTTGTTATTCTCATTTATGTCATGTCGACGTGAGGAGAGATCACACAAGTATATCGACAAAGATTGGCGATATTCTGTGTGGAGTTTCGAATGTGATCTCTCCTCACGTCGAGATGACAAACTACACGGATAATTGGGGTTTATATTTTTTATTGTGAAAACGGGTGTCCTAGCCCTGATAGAAGCGGTATCCTTTTTCTTGCTCCTTTAGCAAGAAAAAGATACAAGCGGATAGCAGGAAATAGCTCCTGAAAATTCTAATTAAACTTAAAATATTGAAATTTAAAACCTAAAGTCCCAAATCCAAAACATACGAAATCTTAACGGCAATATTGTCTTCAAATTTTAATAATTGATTTGGACCATATCTGTAGAAACCTCCAAGACCAAAACCTTTGTAGATTTTGTTTAATTCGATTCCGGATTCAAAGTAACCTTTGTCTAAAGTTTTGTATTCAGGTCCTACATGTTGTTCCGGATTTTCCATATTTCCCCACGCCATTCTGGTAACTAATACTAACGAAGGACGAACTTTTTTAAGGATTCTGATTCGGTCAAAACCATGCTTGATTTGGAAAAAGACATATTGACTCGAGAAGAACTCATTAAAATACATGGTTTCAAAGCTGTTTCGGCCGGCAAAAGTAATACGTTGAATAACCGTTTCTTTAGTAAGGTTGTTGGGCATTGTGTTATATAAATGCGTAAGCGGAACGTCGCCAATTGCATAACCTCCTTGCAAAAGCAAACTTGTTTTTTGACCGTTCAGGTAATTTTTTTCATACTCGGTTTTGAAATCTATTTTGCCAAAAGTAAAATCATTTCCTAAAACATCAGGTAAAGATTGCGTGTATTGAAAAGTAAATCTTGGAAATCTTTTTTCAGATTCGTTTCTTCCGGTTGGCGTTTGCATGAAGTTGCTAAACGGAGCCCAGACAATCGAAATCATTGCCGTTGTCATGACGTAACTGGAATATAATTTTCCGTCGTAATTAAAAAGATAATCAAATTGAGGTTCGACATTTGTTCTTGCCAATTCAAAAACAGCTTCGGTTTTTGGAATGATTTTAGACTGAACATTGGCTTTCCATGCAGTATATTTATAGAAAGTACTAATGTTGATTGGCCGCGGATCATAGATTTTAAAAACTCGTTTGTCTACTGCAAAAACGGTACTCGCAATTTCCCGAACATCATCTGTATAATATCCGTTTACCCAGGTGTTTGTACTTTTGTCCAGTAAAACCCCGGTTCCTAAACTGTATTTAACTTCACCGTCTTTTGTTCCGTAAGCCGAATATCCTTCGATTCTGAAGTTTTTAGAAAAACGATCATTTGTGATTCCGCCAAGGCCAAGACGAAAACCTTCATAATTATTGTAACTGATGATTTTTTTCAGATCGAGATCAATAGGTCCGATAGGTACATAACCATTGATTATTTTTCGTCCAAATCCTAAACGATTTTCAATTCTTTTCTTGATCGAAAGGCTGTCTATCAATTGATATGTTTTCTGGCTTTTCAGGTCTAAACTTTCTTTTCGGTATTCATCCCAGAATTCTTCCGGTTTTTTGTTTGCATCGTCTTTAATTTCAATATAAAGCGCCGGGTTTTTTATTGGAGGATTTGTATTGTAATGAATGTCGAAGTTGTTGCTTTCTGAAAGTAAATAAGTAAAATCAGAGGCTGATTTTTTTCGCGTTTCAAAGTTGTCTTCTACATCTCCGTCAAACTGAATTGTTCCGCCTAGAATCTTAATGTCGTCATCGCTTTTTCCTTTTACGATTTTAAAAGTTGTATTGCTCTGAAACCATATTTTTTCGCTTGGTACATATTCAAATTCATGAATACCGCTAATATCCAGAACGCCTTTTATACGCATTACAGCTTTGGCCACAGCAAAATTTTCCTGATCAATATACAAGACACCTTCTAAACCTGAAGCTTTTCTTTTTTGTTTGTTTTTAAAGTAAACTACATAAGTTTCGCGTCCCTTTATATTTACGGTATCCAGTATTTTATAGTTATAACTTGCCGGGGCGCTGTTCGAAATTGGGTTTTCATATTTAGTTTCGAAAAGCTCATATTTAGGATCGTAAATAGATATAGATTGTAAGTTAAACGCAATTACTTCATAAATAGGCTGCTTAAAACCAGCCATTTTTGTTCCAAGAATAGTCTCTTTTAGCTTGTTATTGCCAAATTGATATTGTGAAACTTTTTCGGTTTGAAATAAATGCTGTTTGCTAATGATCTCTTTAAACTTATAATCAGACGAATCTATATTGATACGGTTTTTCTTCAGGTCTTTATAAGCTGCTGTAGAATCAATTCTGCCGTCTATAGAATCCGGATTGGCAGTTACTATAAGTTTATTGTAACTTTTATACTCAAAACTACTAAGTTTTTTTTGTGGATTGTTTTTGTTTTTATTCGCTATTACTTTCTTTATAAGGGTTAAAGCAGGATTCTCATTAGAAATAATAACTTCTTTTAAATCGTCTGTTTTTTGAGAAAGTGAAACCGAGTAATATTTTTTATCTGTAATGTTAACAGTTTTGGTTTGAAAACCAATATACGAAACCGAAAAATGGGTTGTATTTGTAGAAACCGTAAAAATAAATTTTCCATCAACATCAGTAATTGTATTGATGTTGTCAGAAGTGGTTATAGTCGCAAAAGGAAGTGATTTGTTGCTGGAATCCGTTACAATTCCGTTTATTTGAAATTGGGCTTGAATAGTAAGCGTGAAAAACAAAGTCAATAAACAAAATAGCCTCATACAGAATGTTATAGTTTCAAAAACGAATAGAATGTGATTTTGGTATGCAAAAATAAGAATAAAAAAATCCGTCCAGTAACAATTTAACTAAACGGATTTTTATTTTGTGATGATTAATATTACACTTTCATGATTTCGGCTTCTTTAGCAACCAATAATTCATCTATTTTTTTGATGTAAGTATTTGTCAAATTCTGAACTTGTTCTTCGGCAGATTTACAAATGTCCTCAGAAGTTCCTTCTTTTTCTAATTTTTTGATATCTGTGTTGGCATCTTTACGCACATTTCGAACACCAATTTTTGCATCTTCGGCTTCAGATTTTGCTTGTTTCGCTAAATCTCTACGACGCTCTTCTGTCAATGGCGGAACACTGATAATGATAACGTCACCATTATTCATTGGGTTAAAACCAATATTGGCCACCATAATTGCTTTTTCGATAACTTGTAACATGTTTTTTTCGAAAGGCTGCAACGTGATTGTTCTTGCATCAGGAACACTAATTTTAGACACTTGCGAAAGTGGTGTTGCTGATCCGTAATAATCTACAAAAACGCTTCCAAGCATTGCCGGAGAAGCTTTTCCTGCACGAATGTTAAGAAATTCTTTCTCTAAATGCGCAATCGAACCATTCATTGATTCTTCTGTACTATCTAATATAAATTCTATTTCTTCAGTCATTATTTTTAAGTTTTCAGTTTTCATTCTCAGTTTTCAGTTCAGGTCGGCAATTGCGACTGTAAACTGTTACTGATGACTATATATTTACTACTGTTCCTATGTTTTCGCCTTCACAGATTTTTAATAAATTTCCAATTTTGTTCATATCAAAAACAACGATTGGTAATTTATTTTCCTGACTTAATGTAAAAGCTGTTGTATCCATCACGTTTAATCCTTTTTTAAGGACATCATCAAACGAAATCATATCAAATTTTACTGCTGATGCATTTTTTTCAGGATCAGAATCATAAACACCATCAACACGGGTTCCTTTTAATATCACATCTGCATTGATTTCAATACCTCTTAAAACCGCAGCAGTATCAGTTGTAAAATAAGGATTTCCGGTTCCGGCCCCAAAAATTACAATTCTTCCTTTTTCAAGGTGGCGATCTGCTCTTCTTTTAATATAAGGTTCTGCAATAGATTCCATTTTTAAGGCAGTTTGCAAACGGGTTTTCATTCCTTTGTCTTCAAGAGCACCCTGTAATGCCATTCCGTTGATAACTGTAGCAAGCATTCCCATATAGTCGCCTTGTACTCTATCCATACCGGCACTTGCACCTGCAACGCCTCTAAAAATATTTCCTCCTCCAATAACAATAGCAATTTCTACTCCTTTACTGTGAATTTGCTTAATTTCTTCAGCATATTCGGCTAATCTTTTAGGGTCAATTCCGTATTGTAAATCACCCATCAAGGCTTCACCGCTTAGTTTTAGAAGAATCCTTTTATATTTCATGTGTCGTTGCGTTAATTTGTGCAAATATAGACATATTCTCATTTTTAAAAATAATGTTTTAAAAAAATTAATTGTTCTTTTATTTTTAAATTTATAAGGATTTTTCAGAAATTTTTTGAATGTGATAAAAGTCATACTTTGAGTCTTGCTGAAATTTGTATTTTTATACAATTCAAAAAAATAAACCAATATGAAAAACACCATAGCCAAAGCTTTATTTAATAGTCATTCGTATCCTGAATATCGGAAACTAGTCGCAGACTTATTAGTAGAAGAAAAATCAACCGGAAACGAACAGTCTGAAAGTCTGACAAATTATAGTAAATTGAATGACGCCAGAATGAATCGATTGGATAAAACGATTACGATTTCTGAAAAAATCCTTTCAAAACTTGATCATTTAGAGAATAGATATATCTGGCTGGTATTATCTGAAGGCTGGTGTGGTGATGCGGCTCAAATTCTTCCTGTTATCAATAAAATGGCTTTGGCATCACATAAAAAAATAGATCTCAGAATTGTTTTACGGGATGAAAATGCTGAATTAATGGATCAATACCTGACAAATGGCGGAAAAGCAATACCAAAAGTTATTGTAATTTGTAAAGAAGCGGGAATTGTTCGTGCTGATTGGGGACCAAGACCAAAAGGTGCAACAGAATTATTAGCAGAATATAAAAAGGAATTTGGTGTACTTGATGAAAAAATAAAAACTGATCTGCAATTATGGTATCTGGCTGATAAAGGAAATTCAGTTCAGGAAGAACTCATGCAAATAATAGATAATATTGCATATAATCGCTTGTAATTTCTACATGAAAATAATGTTAAAATAGGTTTTGGATTGGTAATGTGTTGAAAATAAATATTCTATAGTTTAAAAAATCATTAAAATGTTTTTTTGAATTAAAATATTTTGTATCTTGGTGACTGAATCCCACTTCTATTATTTATTTTCTGATTTACTCTTTTTATTGGTGTCTATTTAATGTTTAACAATTAAAAAATACACTATTATGAAAAAGTTATTTGAAAGATTTTACGATTTTGTTTCGAAGTTATTGTTTGAAGGGAAAAATATCCCTCATTATTAACCGCAAAAAAGAAAGTTATGAAATAGAAATATTTTGGAGTAGGCACATTACTTAATTTTTTTGTAATGTGCTTTTCGTATTCTTTCTACTTAAGACTTTCTTCAAATAAAGTAACATCAATAGCATTTTTCACATCGTAATCACCAATTTTTGTTCTGCGCAAAACTGTTAAATGCGATCCTGAATTCATTGCTTTTCCAAAATCGTAAGCTATAGATCTGATATAAGTTCCTTTGCTGCAAACAATTCTAAAATCTACTTCAGGCAATGCAATTCGTGTAATCTCAAACTCGTGGATAGTAGTTTTTCTGCTTGCAATTTCTATTGTTTCTCCTGCGCGGGCATGTTCGTATAAACGAACACCATCTTTTTTAATCGCTGAGAAAATAGGCGGTTTTTGATCAATTTCACCTAGAAATTGTTTGACTGTTTCGTGAATCAAAGCTTCATCAATATGTGATGTAGGGAATGCTTCATCGATTTCTGTTTCTAAATCATACGATGGAGTAGTGGCTCCAATATAAAAAGTTCCGGTATACTCTTTTGCCTGACCTTGTAACTCTGTAATTCGTTTAGTGAATTTTCCGGTACAAATTAATAATAAACCAGTTGCCAAAGGATCTAAAGTTCCGGCATGACCAATTTTGAACTTTTTAGGAAGTCCGACTTTATTGATCAAAAGGTATTTTAATTTATTGACAGCTTGAAACGAACTCCATTTTAAAGGTTTGTCTATCAATAAAAGTTGTCCGTTTAAATAATCTTCAGGCGTCATTTATATAATGGTAAGGGGATGAATGAAAAAGTGGATCAATAATAAAACGATCCCGGCAATTATTCGGTAATAACCAAAAACTTTAAAACCATTTTTAGTCAAAAATCCAATGAAGGTTTTTATAGCCAAAAGTGCTACAATAAAAGCCACAACATTACCAATAACTAATAAATTTACTTGGTCGTGAGATAATTCGAATCCGGCTTTATAATAATCATAACATTTTTTTGCTGTTGCACCCAACATGGTTGGTACGGCTAAAAAGAATGAGAATTCTGCAGCTGTTGTTCTGGATAATTTTTGAGACATACCTCCAACGATACTGGCTCCGCTTCGTGAAACTCCCGGAATCATGGCCAAACATTGAAACATTCCAATTTTAAAAGCTTGCAAATACGTGATTTCTTGTGAAGTTTCGGCAGCGTTTGGTTTATTAAACCATTCATCGACTTTCAATAAAATTAATCCTCCTATTAAAAGTGAAACCGCGACAGTAACCGGATTTTCTAATAATCCATCAATAAAATCGCTTAATAATAATCCTAAAACTACGGCCGGAATAAACGCAACCAAAAGTTTAAAATAAAAATCAAGTGTCTGAAAGAAACGTTTGAAGTATAAAACCACTACAGAAAGTATAGCGCCAAGCTGAATAACAATGGTGAAAAGTTTAGTGAAATCTTCGTGGGCAATTCCAAAAAAAGAAGAGGCAATAATCATGTGCCCAGTTGAAGAAACAGGCAAAAATTCTGTAATTCCTTCAATTATGGCAAGAACAATAGCTTGTAATGTATTCATTAAATTTAGATTGTTAGAGTATTAGACTTCTTAGATGTCAGACTTTTTAAAGAGATTAATCTAATAATCTAAAGATCTAAGTTGTCTAAGCAGTCTAAGAAATTTATTTAGATTTTTTGAAAATAGAATAAATCGTGATTCCAAATCCAATTAAAACAGTTGTTGGTGCTAAACGTATACGTCTAAAATTAAAAACATCTTCATTAAAAATCTTCGGATCATTACTTCCTCCGCCAGACATTAAGATAAAGCCTAATGCAATAACGCCAATTCCAATTAATAGGATTTTGTAGTTAATACCATCAAAAAGGAATTCTTGTTTTTGGGGCTGTTGTGGTTCTGTATTGTTGTTATTTTTCATCTTGTCATTGCGAGGAGCGAAGCAATCGCAACCTCTATTTATATGAATTATCTTTTTACTGTAAACTAAAAACTGAGACTGAATACTTTTTTAATAAAGATCGTCTGTTCTTAAATTCAGGAAACGCTGTGTTGCAAAATGCGTGCTTACCCATGTAATTAGAACACCTAATCCGAAAACAGCTAGCAATACAAGTCCTATTAAAACCTGATCTTCCATAATACCTAATCCCGGGAAATTGTTTTCTACATAAAGTAAAAGAGCGATCAAAGCAATAATTGCTAATCCGGCACCTAACATTCCTAATTTTACACTTCGCATCACAAAAGGTTTACGAATAAACGATTTTGTTGCGCCAACCATTTGCATGGTTTTAATGATGAAACGGTTTGAATGTATTGATAAACGCAATGAACTATTGATTAATAATACAGCAATTACAGCAAGGAATCCGCTAATAATTAAGATCCACATACTAACTTTCTTGATATTGTCATTTACCAGGTTTACCAATTGTTTGTCGTAAACAATGTCTTCGATCATGGTGTTTTTACGCAAATTGCTTTCGATTTGCAAAATACTGTCTCTTTCTACATAATCAGCTTTTAAGTGAATATCGTAAGAATTCAATAAAGGATTTTCTCCTAAAAAGGTCAGGAAATCTTCTCCAATAATATCAGTATGCTCTTTTGCTGCTTTCTCTTTTGTAACATACACATAAGATCTGGCGAAAGGAGCTCTTTTTAATTGTGTATCAAATGCTTTTATCACACTGTCATTAGCTTCATTTTTAAAGAAAACCGTCATCGCGATTTTTTCTTTAAAATCATTTGCCAGTTTTTTAGAATTGATAATGAATAATCCCAGTACTCCTAAAAGGAATAAAACAAGAAATACACTTAGTACAACCGAAAAATAAGAGGAAATTAACCTGCGCTTTTGAAATTTATCAAAGTTAGAACTCATAGTTTGCTTAAATTATGTGGTAAAAATAATAAAGAATTTCTTTATTTGAAGTTAATAACGACCAAAGTTTTAACTTTAGTACCATAAAGATACAATTCAGGATTTAATGTAAAGTTTATTTAACCGCAAAGTACGCTAAGTTTTTTTAATACCTGGTCTTATATAATCACACAAAATTCGCAAAGCTTGATTTATATATAGCTTTACGAACTTTGTATTTTTTCTAATATTACACATTAAATTTTAGCACACTTTGCAGTGAAATTCAAAATCTTAGAGACTTAGAATCTTAGCAACTCAGAACCTATTTTACCCTATAAACTTCGATGCTTTTTAGCCAATAAACATGTCGCGGACCTGTTTTAATATCGTTTTTACAAATTAAAACCATCTCGCCGTTTTTAATTGGTTTTCCGTTTTCTTCAAAAAGAACATATGTATTTTCTCCTGTTGGATTATTGAAAATTTCTGCCCATGAAAAAGTAGCTTTATAACCATCTGAAGCTCTGGCAACAATATAGAAGTTACGATCTTTATGGTCTTTTTGTATGATTTTTGATTTTTCCAAAATATCTTTTAATAAAACGCCTTTGCTGGTTTTATCCTCTTTTTTGATCTCGCCATTTTGACCCGTTATTTTGAAATTTGAAATTGTTGTCACTTTCATTTTTTGTAAAGAATCGATATTTAATTGTAATGGAAATTCAACTTCTCCTTTTATTTCAATTTGATGATTTACTAGTTTTAAACTATCAGAAGCTGTCATTGCCGAATGATGATTTTCTTTTTCAGGTGCGGCAGTTTTTTCTGTTGCAACAACATCTTCTTTTTTTGATGTATTGCACATAGTGCAGATAAATGCAGCTATAAGGACAAGAATGTAGATTCGTTTTTTCATATTAATATTATTTGTGTTTTTAGAATTTGTTTGTTTCCCAAACTAATGACAAGTAATACAACCCGCCAATTGCCGGACCACCAAGAATAGAATTATAAGGTTTGTTTAAAATATTTGTCCCTCCAATTTTTGTAGTAATACCGGCTTTTTCGAAATTGTAATTCACCTGCGCATCCATCGACCAATAATCGGGAACAGTTCCGGTTACTAAAAAAGAAACATAATCAAAATTGTTTTGATAACGTGCGGTTGCACTTGCACCAAGATTTTTCCAGATGTTTTTTGCAATTAATGTTCCGTTGATATTGAATTCAGGAGTATTAAATCCGTCTTCGAGACCATCTTTATCATCTGTTCGATCGAGTTTGGTATAAGTAACATTGGTTAAAGCGGTGAAAGTTTTATCAAAACGGTATTTTAAACCTAAGCTTCCTCCGTAATTATAAATTTTACTTTTAGAATTGGTCCAGAGACGGTATCTGTTTTGTGTGTTTTTAGAATATAAAGCGGTTGGAATCTGGGTAACATCTTTTGTATTTGGGATACTGGCTTCGACTTGAGCGATGAAATTTTTATAAGAGTTGTAATAGAAATCAGCATCGATAAAAAGATTTTGTTTTAATGCAATTCCTCTAAAACCAAATTCGAAAGAATTTACAAATTCAGGCTGCAAATAGGTATAAGGATTTTTTTGAATCGTGTTTTTATTCTTTTCAATGGCTTGCGCCTGAGTAATTCCAAGTGTATTTACATCATTATTTACCTGCGATTGAAATTTATCTATTGAAGCTTTGGTATATGAATTCTCAAAAATGCCATCAGACATAATGCGTAATCCGCCAACACGTTTTACACCGCCACTATTTACATTCGAAAAACCTTCGAAAATACTCGGAAAGCGATACCCGTTTTGATAAGAAGCCCTGAAGCTTATTGTTTCTTTTGGAACATAAACCGCAGTGAACTGAGGCGTGAATTTAGTATTAAAATAATCGGCTTTATCCATTCTTATAGTTGCGCCCAGGCTTATTTTTCGATCTAGAAAATCTTTGTTTAATTGTGTAAAAGCACCTGTTTTTTGGTATGTTAAATTTTCTGAAGGATTTACCGGATTGATAAAATAATTCCCGTCAGGAACAATAATGTAAGTTCTGTAATCGAAACCGCTTAATAGTTTTGCGTCTATTTTTTCGAAGAATGAAGGGAAAGCTTTATCCCAATTTAGCAAGCCTTCGGCATGAACCAAAGTCGATTTTACACGTAAAGCCGCTCCAATATCCCAATTATTAATATCGATTAATTCGTTTTTCTTTTGCTCATAAGCTTCAGTTCCCGGTTCAAAACGACCTTGGTCAGATGATGTTCTGGCCATTTTATGCGCATCGGCAATTGTCGCTCCGTTTGTTACTGCATTTTTATATGCTGTTGCATAATCTGCAAACCATTTATCATCAGATTTATAAGCGCGATCCATGTTTTCTGCAAGAGAACGCATGTTGTATGAGTTTCCGGTATTTTCGAAAGTAGCATATCCTTTTACCTGAAAAATAGGAGTATGATAATCAACAGCGATTTGGTTTAGCGTATAATTATCTAATCTAAAGCGGTTCGAGCGCTGGTAGATTGTATTAATAAGTGCTGTTTTATAAGTGACGGCCAATTCATTTCCTTTTTTCGGACGGAAATAAAAACCAATATCAGCTTTGTAGTTTTTAATATCATAATCAGAAATGTCCGTTTCACGATAACCTGTTCTGGCAACGACATAATTTTTACCATTTAAGTTTAATGTTTTTCTATTTGCAGATTCGTTTCCGTAGCCATTCACTTCATCATAAGCCGGATTATCTGTGCCGTATAAATTGGTTGATGCATTGGCGTTTGGAGCCAAATCTGTTCTGTCATCTGCAACCCAATCTGTTCCGCCTGTTGTTGAAGCATTAATTTTGAAAGCTAATTTTTCGTTGAATGCTTTTGCAACGCGCAAATTAAATTGCGAATAAATTTTGGGCGAAAACCGATCGATATTCCCCACATGATTTACACCCGTTAATTGCTGAATGCTGATACCTTGATATTCAAATGGGTTTTTAGTCTGAATATTTGCCAAACCATTTATGGCGTTCATTCCGTATAAAGCTGCCGCAGTTCCCGGAATAATTTCGATTTTATCAATATCAAGATCATTTGCGCCCAGTGCATTGGCAATTGGAGCGCCTAAATGTGGTGCCTGATTATCGATTCCGTCAACCAATTGTGCAAAACGAACGTTAGTCGAGTTAGCGAAACCTCTTGTATTTATGACTTTAAAGCCCAAACTTGGCGTGATAATTTGTACACCTTTTACGTTTTCAAGTGCTTCATAAATACTTGGGGATCCCATTTTTTTGGCTTCCGCAGATTTTAACTGTTCTATAGTTATAGGAGAACGCATTATTTTTTCGGAACGTCTGGAAGCTGTAATTACAATCTCATTTAAGGTCTCTTTTTTGATGCTGTCCTGGTTTTTTTTAGAACTTTCTGTTTGAGAAAAGCTTTTAAGACTTACGAAAAGTAATAGGATATAAAGGTATAATCTCATAATTGAAAGTACTATTTTCAGTATGTTTTAAAATGAATACTGATGATTAGTGAAACTTGATTTTGGTTTTTTATAAAATATTAAGGTTTGGATTTTTTTAAAACTTTAAATTCTGTGTTTCTTTTAGGGCAAAATCTTTAATACGTTTTTCGATTTCATAAAAAACGATTATGGCTTTTTCCCCTGCTTTGGTTAGTTTTGCTCCGCCACCGCCTTTTCCTCCAAGAAGTTTTTCTACCAAGGGACTTTCGGCACGCTGATTCATTTCTTCGACTAATTGCCAAGCCTGACGATAAGCCATTTTCATCTCTCTGGCAGCATTGGTAATAGATCCTGTTTTTTGAATATTCTCTAATAACCAAATTTTTCCTATTCCTAAAAATGGACCGTCGGCTTCTTCAATCCAAAGACGAACTTCGACAGAATATTTTTTGCTATTATCCATTTGATACTTTTAGTGATAATACAAAAATAGGCATTAAAATGTAATAATATTCTTTCGCTGCTTGTTTGTTTATGCTGGATTGAAATCCAGTCCTACAATATAATTCGTTCCTGCGAAACTTTATTTTACTAAGTATTGCGATGTAAATATAAGTATTTTTACTTAATTACAAATACGTATATTGTTATTTTATTTGTTTGCAACGAAATAGCTTTGGTACAATCTGTAATAAATGTAAATTTGCGCACTTATTATTCAATACATTAAAACTTAGCAACTCAGTTACTCAGTAACTCAGCAACTCAAAGAAATGAAATACAATCCAAACGAAATCGAAGAAAAATGGCAGAAATATTGGGCTGAGAACCAAACTTTTGCTGCAGAAAACAATTCTGAAAAACCAAAGCATTATGTATTAGATATGTTTCCTTATCCGTCAGGAGCAGGATTACACGTTGGGCATCCGCTGGGTTATATTGCTTCAGATGTTTATTCTCGTTTCAAAAGACATCAGGGTTTCAATGTTTTGCATCCAATGGGTTATGATAGTTTTGGATTACCGGCAGAACAATATGCGATTCAGACAGGGCAGCGTCCTGAAGATACAACACGTGTAAATATTGATGGTGGAGTAGATAAAGAAGGAAAACAAATTGCCGGATATAGAAAACAACTGGATAAAATAGGATTTTCATTTGACTGGAGTCGTGAAGTTCGTACCTCAAATCCGGATTATTATAAACATACACAATGGATTTTTATCCAATTGTTTAATTCGTGGTATTGCAAAAAGCAAGGAAAAGCATTTGATATTTCTGAGCTTGTAAAAGTTTTTACTGAAGAAGGAAATGTTTTGGTTGAGGCAGTTTGCGATGATAATGTTGCCGTTTTTACTGCAGCAGAATGGAATTCATATTCTGATGATCAGAAAGAGAAAATCCTTTTGCAATACCGAATGACATATTTGGCAGAAACCGAAGTAAACTGGTGTCCTGGTTTAGGAACTGTTTTGGCGAATGACGAAATCGTAAACGGAGTTTCTGAGCGTGGAGGATATCCTGTTATTCGTAAAAAAATGACACAATGGAGTATGCGAATTTCGGCTTATGCAGAACGTTTGCTTCAGGGTTTAAATGATATCGACTGGAGCGAATCTATAAAAGAATCACAAAGAAACTGGATCGGGAAATCGGTTGGAGCTTTAGTTAAGTTTCAAGTTTCAAGTTTCAAGTCTCAGAACGATGTGCAAAGTGATGCAACTTTAAACGTGAAACCTGAAACAAATTTCATCGAAGTATTCACAACTCGTCCTGATACTATTTTCGGAGTTACTTTTATGACTTTGGCACCGGAACATCCTTTAGTTTCTAAAATAGTTACTCAAGAACAAAGAGGAGATGTTGAAGCGTATATTGAAAAAACAGCAAAACGTTCAGAGCGTGAGCGTATGGCTGATGTAAAAACTATTTCTGGCGTATTTACAGGAGCTTATGCAGAACATCCATTTACAAAAGAAGCAATTCCGGTTTGGATTGGGGATTACGTTTTAGCAGGTTATGGTACTGGTGCTGTAATGGCGGTTCCTTGCGGAGACGAAAGAGATTATGCTTTTGCAAATTTCTTTAAAGGTCAAAACGGAATGCAGGAAATCAAGAATATCTTCGCTAATGTTGATATTTCTGAAGCGGCTTACGGATCAAAAGACAATGTTGAAATCGCCAATTCTGATTTCTTAAACGGATTAAATTATAAAGAAGCTACTCAAAAAGCAATAGCTAAGTTAGAAGAAATTGGTCAGGGAACCGGTAAAACAAATTACCGTTTGCGTGATGCTGTTTTCTCTCGTCAGCGTTATTGGGGAGAACCTTTCCCGGTTTATTATGTAAATGGTTTGCCAAAGATGATCAATGCTGAATATTTGCCAATTATTTTGCCGGAAGTAGAAAAATATTTACCAACCGAAGATGGTTTGCCTCCGTTAGGAAACGCAACAATCTGGGCATGGGATACTAAAAACAATGAAGTTGTAAATACGGACTTGGTTGATAATTTCGAAATTTTTCCTCTTGAATTGAACACGATGCCAGGTTGGGCAGGAAGTTCATGGTATTGGATGCGTTATATGGATGCACACAACGAAACCGAATTTGCAAGCAAGGAGGCTTTAAAATATTGGGAAAGTGTCGATTTATATATTGGAGGAAGCGAGCACGCAACCGGACATTTATTGTATTCTCGTTTCTGGAATAAATTCTTAAAAGACAGAGGTTATGCTCCAACAGAAGAACCATTCAAAAAACTGATCAATCAGGGAATGATTTTAGGAACGACGGCTTATGTTTACAGATTGGAAGGAACGAATACATTTGTATCTAAAAATAAAATTGAAGGTCAAAATGTACAGCCAATTCGTGTTGATGTTCATTTTGTAAATTCTTCAGATGAATTGAATATCGAAAAGTTCAAAAACTGGAGAGAAGATTTTAATACGGCCGAATTTATTTTTGATGAAAGCGGAAAATACATTGTAGGTCGTGAAGTCGAAAAAATGTCGAAATCATATTATAACGTAGTAACTCCGGATGATATTTGTAATGAATATGGTGCAGATACATTACGTTTGTACGAAATGTTTTTAGGACCATTAGAACAGGCAAAACCGTGGAATACTGCAGGTATTTCTGGAGTTTTTGGATTCCTGAAAAAATTATGGAGATTGTATTTTGATGAAAATAACGGTTTAATCGTAAACAACGACGCACCAACAAAAGACAACTTAAAATCATTACATAAAACGATTAAAAAAGTAGCAGAAGATATCGAGAGTTTCTCTTTTAATACTTCTGTTTCACAGTTTATGATTTGTGTGAATGAATTGTCGACTCAAAATTGTCATTCAAGAGCGATTTTAGAACCTTTGGCAATTTTAGTTTCGCCTTATGCACCACATATTGCAGAGGAATTATGGTCACAATTAGGACATACAACTTCGATTGCAACAGTTGCTTTTCCGGTTTTTGATGCCAAACATTTAGTAGAGACGAATAAAGAATATCCGGTTTCTTTTAACGGAAAAATGCGTTTTACAATCGAATTACCTTTAGATTTGACTGCAGCGCAAATTGAAGAAATCATTATGAAAGACGAAAGAACGCAAAAACAATTAGATGGCAGAACGCCAAATAAAGTAATTATCGTTCCTGGTAAAATCATTAATCTTGTGGGATAATAATTAAAATTCAATTATAAATTCCAAATTTCAACTTTTGTTGGGGTTTGGATTTTTTTTTAGGTCTACTTTATTATTTCGAGGCACGAGAAATCACACACGTAACCTGATAAAGATTTATCATTTTTCTTTTCGGAATTTCTTGTGTGATTTCTACTTGTCTAAATAAAAATATTTAGATTTTTTTTGCCACGAATTGAATGCGAATTAAAATTAATAACCTGATTAATAAGTTTGAAGAAATAGAAAATCAATTGACCATAAAAAAAGAAGCTTCGTAATAGTACGAAGCTTTCTTTTATCCAAAAACAAAATATTAAATTCTAAAACTAATATTTAAAGCGGGAATACATATGTACCTGGTATTAGTACAATAATTCCGTCTTCAGTTGCAGTTGCAGTTAATTCTTTAACCACTTTTCCTCCAACATAAATTTTACCGGTCAGGGTTTGTCCTTTAACACCTCCATAACCACTTGTGCTTATTGATGCAGCTTGGCTATCTGTTTTGGCTGTAAATTCTTTTTTCCATGGTAATGCAGTGATATCTTCTATTAATGCAGCTCCTCCTTCTTCAATATAAGTTACACTAAGTTTTCCCGTGTAATTTCCGGTTACTTCATATTTTACATCTCTTGAGCTTGTGTTTGATCCTGAATTATCATCATTGTCACTGCTGCAAGATCCTACTGTAAAAGTTAGAGTTAATACAATCGCTAAAGTTTTCAAAATTGATTTCATAATAAATTCTTTAATAATTAATATTCTATCCGGCAAAACTAAGTCCTTATTAAAGAGGGGGCAATACCTGATAAAATGTAATTCCTATTACCTGATATCAGGTAAAAAGCCTGGTTTTTTTTCTGAAATATTTTTAATTTTAATAAATTTGAACAAATCCTACTCTATGAAGAAAATCTACTTTTCGGTACTATTTTTATTCTTATCTGCCATTACACATTCACAGGTTATTCTTTCTCTAGACGATGATTCAGTTTATATTGACAGTATTGCCCAAGTTGTTAAAAATACGCCATCTGATAGTTTAAAATGTTTTTACAGTTTTAAATTGTCGAAATTATATTTGATGGTTCAGGATGTTCGAAAATCAAAAGAATATCTGGCAAAGGCAAACAAACTCAAGGCTAAATTCCCTTTTTTAAGCGATGCATCGATTTTCTATAATTCCTCTGTTTTTTTAGAAAAAGGAGATCACGATGGTTTCGAAAAAGCACTTCTCGATAGCAACGACAAGCTTAAAAAGTACCATAATATAGAAGCGTATCGTCTTCGTGCCGTTATACTCCAAAATTATGGGGTTATGCTGCAGCGAAAGAACAATGAAAAAGGTTATATGAAACTGCTGGTTAATGAAGCTATTCCGCTTGCAAAAAGAAGCAGGGATTATGAACTAATAAGTGGTTTGTATAAAGCAGTAGCTATTATTTTTATGAATAATAACGAGCGTGAAAAAGCCAGTGAATATTTAAATGAGGCGCAAAATTATGTCGAAAGAGCGATTAAGAAGTCGCCAACGATCGCTGAATCAAAAATGGAAACTTACATAATAAATGCAGAGAATTTAGTAGAGTTAAAGCATTTTTATGATGCCAAAAAAATATTAGATAAAGCATTCTCTACTTTAAAAGACTTTCCGGAATCTAACTTAAACGATTCTTATTTTTATTCAGAAGGAATTTATTATGCGAAACAAAATAAGAATGAAAATGCTCTGGAAAGTTTTGGAAAAGGAAATAAATCAGCAGAAAAACACCAGAATCAGATTGCTTTAAACAGATTGAAGTTTGCAGAATATGAAGTGCTTTTTAAATTAAAAAATTATAATCAAGCCAAAGATAATCTGGAATATCTTCTGGAAAAAACGCCTTTTATTACAGATCAAAAAAACTATTATAACGAGTTGTCAAAAGTTTATAACGCAACCAAGAATTATGATAAGGCTTATTTTTATGCCAATAAGTCTAATATGATCAATGATAGTTTGAATGATTCTAAGTTTAAGAGTGAAATCGTAGAACTTGAAGCAAAATATAAAAAAGCCGAAGACGAGAAAAAGATAACCTTGCTTCAGTCTCAAAACGAAAAAGCGGCTTTGTTGGTCAATAACAATCGTTTAAACTCGATTCTTTTTGCGGTGTTGTCAGTATTATTGTTTCTTATCGTTTTGTTCTTGTGGATATTGAATAAGAATCAAAAAAAGCTAAGTGCTCAAAAAGAAATTAATCATGAACAAGAATTGATATCACTCGAAAACCAGCAAAAATTATCAGTTTCTAATGCTTTGATTGAAGGGGAAGAAGTAGAGCGAAAGAGAATCGCCAGAGATTTACATGACGGACTGGGAAGTATGCTTTCCGGACTAAAAATTCATTTAAAACTGGCGGAAAAAGAAAATGTAATAAGTCCGGCTGATATCAACTCATTGCTGGATAATTCGATTAAGGAATTACGGAATATTTCTCAAAACCTAATGCCGGAAAGTTTACTGAAACTAAGTTTAGAACATGCTTTACGAGATTTATGTATTGCTAATTCTAATGCTAAAACTAAAATTGAATTTCAATATTTGATACAAAAACCTAATTTGCCTAAAAACTATGAAATTGTGATTTACAGAATTATTCAGGAATTGTTGAATAATGCCTTAAAATATGCCGAAGCATCAGAAATATTAGTTTCCTGTTCTCAAAATAAAGACACTTTTTTTATTACGGTTGAAGATAACGGAGTTGGTTTTGATGTAGCTGAAAAAAGTGCCGGAATGGGATTGCGAAATATAAAAAACCGTCTTGAAATTCTAAAAGGCAAGCTGGAAATAGAAAGCGAATTAAATAAAGGAACGTCTACTTATATAGAATTAAAGATAAAAAATGAATTAAATGGATAAAGTATATAAAACAGTAATAGTAGACGATCATCCCATTGTTATTTCGGGAATTTCAGGGCTTTTAGCAGATTTAGAAACGGTTGAAATCGTAGGTAAATTACAATCAGGAGTTTTACTTGTGGATTATATCGAAGAAAATCAGGTCGATTTAATTTTAATGGACATTTTTCTGCCGGTAATTAATGGTGTTGATCTTTGTAAAACAATCAAACAAAAATATCCTCAAATAATCATTATTGGTATGAGCAGCCAGTCTGAGAGAAGTCTGGTAATGCAGTTTATTCAAAATGGCGGTAATGGTTATGTTCTAAAAAGCGCTTCGTTTGAAGAGTTTGGAAACTGTATCAATAATGCTATTCAGGGCGAAATTGTATTTAGCGATGAGGTTAAAACAATTATAAGTCAGCCAGTATCAGATGATCTGGAGCATATTCCGAGTTTGAGCAGAAGAGAAAAAGATATTACGCTATTGTTGTCAAAAGGAAAATCGACCCAGGAAATTGCAGATGAATTGTTTTTGAGCTTTCTAACGGTACAAACACACAGACGTAATATTCTGCAAAAGTATAAAACCAAAAATGTAGCCGAATTGATCGCTTTTTTATTGAAAAACAATTTATTAAATTGATTATTCCAGAAATGCCAAAATGACATTTTTTGAAATTGGTTCAGAAATTGCAGTTTGTTTTGTAACTTTAATAATCAATCAAAAAAAGTAAAAATATGGGAAGTGGATATTTAATACTCGCTGGAGCAATTATGTTATTCAGCTGGATCGTAAGTTCAAAACTAAAAAGTAAATTCGAATTATACTCTAAATTGCAATTAAGAAATGGCATGAGTGGTGCTGAAATTGCAGAGAAAATGTTAGCCGATAACGGAATCACTGATGTTCGTGTTATTTCGACTCCGGGTCGATTAACAGATCATTATAATCCTGCAGATAAAACGGTAAATTTAAGTGAAGCTGTTTATAATCATCGTAATGCGGCCGCTGCCGCCGTTGCTGCACACGAATGTGGTCACGCCGTTCAGCATTCTATAGGATACGAATGGTTGACTTTGCGTTCTAAGTTAGTGCCGGTGGTTAGTATTGCATCAAGTTATGTACAATGGATTTTATTGGCCGGAATTTTAATGATTAGAACTTTTCCACAGTTATTATTAATCGGAATTGTCATTTTTGCCGCAACAACATTGTTTACAATTATTACTTTACCTGTAGAATATGATGCCAGTAACAGAGCGCTTGCCTGGTTAGAAAACAAACACATGTTAACTCTGGAAGAGCAAGCCGGAGCAAAAGATGCCTTAAAATGGGCTGCAAGAACTTATGTTGTAGCGGCTATAGGATCAATCGCTACATTGTTGTACTATATCTCAATTTATTCCGGAAGCAGAAGGAATTAATGTGTCAATGAGATAATGTGCCAATTAGATAATTTACAAACAAAGCCGATTAGTTTTAAACTAATCGGCTTTTTATTTATTATTCGAAATTATGGAATTAGTATATTTTCTAATTCAGGACATTATCTAATTATCTAATTGACACATTTTCTAATTACAATTGTATTTGTCTGTCAATTTGCTGATCTAGTGATATAAACGTTTCCGTTCTTGAAACGCCTTCTATAGCCTGGATTTTTGTATTTAAAAGCTGCATAAGGTGTTCGTTGTCGCGACAGATGATTTTAATCAAAACAGACCAGTTTCCTGTGGTGTAATGACACTCTAAAACTTCAGGGATTTTTTTTAAATCTTTTACGGCTTCTGAGTTTCTTGAAGCTTTATCGAGGTAAACTCCAATAAAGGCCATTGTATTATATCCTAAAACTTTTGGATTTACAGTAAATTTAGAACCTGATATCACGCCAGATTGTTCGAGTTTTTTTAAACGCTGATGAATCGCCGCTCCGGAAATGCCTATTTTATTGGCAATTTGCAAAATAGGTTTTCGGGCATCATCCATTAAATATCGAAGGATTTCTTTATCGATGCCGTCAATTTCAATTAAAAGAGAGTTGATTTTCATAACAGTTATAATTTGAAACTAATTTTAGTTATTTGGTTTTAGTTAGAAATCAAATTTAATGATAAAACTTTTAATTGAACGTAAATCTGTTATTTTAAATCTTTGTCTAAGTTTTAAATGATCTAAAAAGAAAAATTCCAAATACCAACAGTTAAGTTGAAATTTGGAATTTCTAATTTGTGTATTTAAAAAAGGAATTATTTTCCTTTATTTGCTTCTGCGATATATTTTTCTAAAGCCATCGTCATAGAAGGAGTTTCAGGAGTTGGAGCAAGAATATCGATTCTTAAACCATGATCAAGAGCTTCTTTTTGAGTGGTGCTTCCAAAAACGGCAATTCTGGTATCGTTTTGTTTAAAATCAGGAAAGTTTTTAAACAATGATTTGATTCCGGTTGGGCTAAAAAATGCTAAAACATCATAATAAACATCAGCAAGATCAGATAAGTCACTCATTACCGTTTTATAAAAAACAGCTTGTGCCCAATCTACTTTCAGATTGTTTAATGTAATAGGGGCATCAGCATTTAATTGATCAGATGCCGGTAATAAGAATTTTTCGTCTTTGTACTTTTTGATAAGAGGTGACAAATCCGCAAAATCTTTTGCTCCAACGTAAATTTTACGTTTTCTATACACAACATACTTTTGCAGGTAAAATGCAACAGCTTCAGATTGGCAGAAATATTTCAATCCTTCAGGAACTTTATAACGCATTTCATCTGCTACCCTAAAAAAATGATCCACCGCATTACGGCTTGTCAAAATTATTGCAGTATAATGATTAAGATCGATTTTTTGTAATCGAATCTCTTTTGCATTAACCCCTTCCACATGAATAAATGGTCTGAAATCAATTTTTATTTTGTGTTTTTGTTGGAGCTCAAAGTAAGGAGAATTTTCCACTTTAGGTTCAGGCTGTGACACCAAAATTGTTTTCACTTTCATATTATAAACATTTTCTAAGCACTCCCTTTTGTAATCCAATAATAGAGAAAATAATAAGGGGCTATTTCAAGAGCGCAAAGATATAAAATAAAATAAAATAACTTACTGATTATTACGTTTTGATACGTTTTTATTGAAATAAAATATGAGTATAAGCTGATACATAGCGAAATACCTATGATTGCGAGTGGTATAATTTTAGGAATATTGTCATAATAAAACAAAATAGCATTAATAGGAAGGACTAAAACGCCAATATAAGTTCTGTAAGTGACTTTTTGTAAGTTAAAAAGATCGGCAAACTCATCAATGTTGAATGAAGTCGCTACTATTTTTTCGATTAAAAACTTCGCTAAAATAAAATAAAGCAAAAATGTAGCGATCTGAATAAACAGAATCCAATCTGTCTTTGAGGCATATCCAAAAATATGCATCGTCAACTGAATGAAAAAAGCATATGAAATAACCTGTACAAAAAACAGACCAACAGTAAAACTGCTTTTTAGATGGCTGTTATCACGATAGATTTTTGCATACTTGTCTGAAAAAATAAGCTTGCTGAATTCGCTAAATCTAGTTTCATAAGCTGATTTAGTCATAGCAACAACGGCAAAGGTCAACACAAATAAAAGTGTCGCCCAGTCTTTGTTTTCGATAATTCTAGGATGAAGGTGTTCAATCATAACGATACAAAATTAGTAATTTTTTGTATCAATACTTTTATTATATATTTATTATGAATCAAATGCTATAAAAAGTTTACTTTTGCGATGAAATTTACGCAGAAAAATGAATGATTGTATTGTCATAATTCCCACTTACAACGAAATCGAAAATATTGAAAGTATAGTTAGAGCTGTACTCTCGCAACATAAACCTTTTCATCTTTTAATAATCGATGATAATTCGCCTGATTTTACGGCAAATAAGGTAATTGCATTGCAGGAAGAATTTCCGGACAGGTTGTTTTTAGAAAAAAGAGCTAAAAAATCAGGTTTAGGAACCGCTTATGTTCATGGTTTTAAATGGGCTTTGGAACGCAAATACGATTACATTTTTGAGATGGATGCAGATTTTTCTCACAACCCCAATGATCTCGAAAAATTATTTGATGCTTGTCATTTTGGCGGTGCAGATCTGGCTATTGGTTCTCGTTACGTAACCGGAGTAAATGTTGTAAACTGGCCTTTGAGCCGTGTTTTAATGTCTTATTTTGCATCAGTATACGTAAAGTTTATTACCGGAATGAAAATTCATGATGCTACAGCAGGTTTTGTTTGCTATAAAAGAGAAGTTCTGGAGAAAATTAATCTTAACAAAATTAAGTTTGTAGGTTATGCTTTTCAGATCGAAATGAAATACAGAACTTATTGTGCTAAATTTGAAATTACTGAGGTTCCTATTATCTTTACAGACAGAACCAAAGGCGTATCGAAAATGAGTAATGCCATTATCAAAGAAGCTATTCTGGGTGTAATTTCACTTCGATTAAAAAAATTAGTCAATACCTTATAATACCACGACGATGAACAGGATTTTAATAAAGAATGCTAAAATAGTAAACGAGGGATCTATTTTTGAAGGTGATGTCTTGATAGAAAACGACTTAATCGTAGAAGTAGCAGATAGCATTAGCTTAAAAACATCCGATTGTAAAGTAATAGATGCCGAAGGAAGTTTTTTAATTCCTGGTGCAATCGATGATCAGGTACATTTTAGAGAACCCGGATTAACGCACAAAGGCGATATAGAATCAGAATCAAGAGCTGCAGTAGCAGGAGGAATTACTTCTTTTATCGAGCAGCCTAATACAGTTCCTAATGCAGTAACTCAGGAAATTTTAGAAGATAAATATCAAATTGCTGCCGTGAAATCATTTGCGAATTATTCGTTTATGATGGGTGCAACCAATGATAATCTGGAAGAAGTTTTAAAAACCAATCCAAAAAATGTTGCCGGAATCAAGATTTTCTTAGGTTCTTCTACCGGAAATATGTTGGTAGATAATGAAGCGACATTAGAAAAAATATTCTCAAGTACACCTATGTTAATCGCTGTGCATTGTGAAGATGAAACAACGATTCAAAATAATCTTGCAGCTTTTAAAGAGCAATACGGAGATGATGTTCCGGTAACGGCGCACCATTTAATTCGTAGTGCAGAAGCTTGTTATATTTCGTCTTCAAAAGCAGTAGCATTGGCGAAAAAAACGGGAGCACGTTTGCATATTTTTCATCTTTCGACTGCGAAAGAAATGGAATTGTTCACAAATAAAATCCCATTAGAAGATAAAAAAATTACCGCTGAGGTTTGTGTACATCATCTTTGGTTTACCGATGAAGATTATAAAACAAAAGGAAATTTCATCAAATGGAATCCTGCCGTTAAAACCGCTGAGGACAGAGCTGAACTTTGGAAAGCTTTAAATGACGGACGTATTGATGTAATTGCTACAGATCACGCACCGCATACTAAAGAAGAAAAAATGCAGTCTTATCTAAATGCACCTTCCGGAGGTCCGCTTGTGCAACATGCTGTTGTGGCAATGTTTGAAGCACATCATCAGGGAAAAATTACTGTAGAAAAAATAGTGGAGAAAATGTGCCACAATCCGGCTAAAATTTTCAAAATAGAAAAAAGAGGTTTTATCAAAGAAGGCTACTTTGCTGATTTGGTAATTGTAAATCCAAGTTTGCCGTGGAGTGTGAAACCTGAAAATATCCTGGCAAAATGCGGATGGTCACCTTTTGAGAATTATACTTTTAAATCCAGAATTACACACACTTTTGTGAATGGTGAACTGGTTTATAATAATTTTAAAGTAAAAGACGTTCGCAACGGAAAAAGATTATTGTTTGATAGATAAAAAACGGAAATGAAGAATTTAGTAATAATAATATTGGTTTTGTTTCTTTCTGTAAGTTGTAAAAAAGAGTTGGTCAAACAACCTGCAAAACTTATAGAGAAAGGAAAGATGATTGATATTATGTATGATTTGTCTCTTTTGGATGCGATGAAATATCAAAATCCTTTATCATTGGATTCAACTGAAACGGATCCTACTAAATTTATTCTGAAAAAATATAAAGTAGACAGCCTGCAGTTTGCGCAAAGTAATATGTACTATGCAACTGATTATGAATCTTACAAAGAAATGTTTGATGAAATAAGCAAGCGATTGGCAGTGAATCAAAGAGCGACAGATTCAATAGTTAAAATTGAAGATAAAAAAGCAGCCAAAGAAAAGAAAAACAAGCCTAAAGATTCTATTAAAGAGGCGGTTAAAAAACCTTTGAAGCAACAAGTAAATATCGATTCGATAAAACAATTAATACAGTCAAGAAAGAAAAAGTAGTTTTATAACTTCGAAACGTCTTTTATATATTGATGTACATCTAGAAAAACCGTTCCAAGAGCGGTTTTTATTTTTTCATTTGAATACAGATTTTTAGAATAAGAGGCTTTTGCTGTTGCCTTGGTAAGGCGTCTTTTCTGGAAAAATAAAGTAGAGAAAATCGCATCTGCAATCCAGAGAAAATTCATCAATAATGGTTTAGCGTGAATCCTTGGTTTTTTTACTTTTAAGGTGTCAGCAATTGTATTTAGGATATCTCTAAAAACAATGTTATCAGCAATTAAAGTGAAACGTTCGTTTTTGATATTGCTTTTCATTAATTCGTACGCAATTCTAACCACGTCAGTTATGGTTATAAAGCCAGTATTTCCAAGCGTGTAAAACGAAAGTCCGTTCGCTACTTTTTGATACAATTCGCTGCTTCCTTGTTCGAAAATTTTTGTTTTAGGAATTGGTCCCAAAATCACACCCGGATTTATAATAATAACATTAAGTCCTTCCTGAAGTCCGCGCCAAACTTCCATTTCGGCACCATATTTAGAAATAGCGTAATCACTGTGAGGTTTTTCCGGATTCCAGTCGGTTTCTTCCGTAATGTAAGTTTCATGTGGAGCAATATCTCCTAAAGCAGCTATAGAACTTACAAAGCAAAATTTCTTTACTTCTTTAGCAATAGAAAAATTAACCATATTGGCTGTTCCTTCAATATTGGTTTTTCTCAGAGCATCTTCATCCTTGGGATCAAAGGAGATTAAAGCTGCGCAATGATAAACGTATTCAATATTAATAAAAGCATTTTCTAAAGAAGGAACATCTAAAATATCAGCTTCAAGCCAATTGATTTTTTCAAACAGATCTCCTTTTTTATACAACTCAAAAACCGATTTTGCTTTTTGAATGTTGTTTTGGTTTCGATAAATAGCCCGGACATTTTCTCCATTCTCAATTAAATGAAGCAATAAATGCGCGCCAACTAAACCTGTTCCTCCAGTTACTAATACCATTTTGTAAAGATAAGTTTTTGTGTGAAAGGGGCAAAGTTGCAAAGGGACAAAGTTGCAAAGGTTTTTGATTTTGTGTTTTAAATTGACATTCATATTGTTTTTTGACTCTGATATTGACATTGCCTTTTGATTTTGATATTGACATTGATTACATTTGCACAAATTATTTTAAAAATGAAGAATCTAGTTGAAGAATTAAAGTGGCGAGGGTTATATCATGATAGCATGCCAGGAACGGAAGAACAATTGCTTAAAGAGGTAACTACGGCATATATAGGTTTTGATCCAACGGCAGATTCACTACATATTGGTAGTATGGTTCAGATTATTTTATTGGTTCACTTAAAGAATTTTGGTCATCAGCCTATTGCTTTGGTTGGTGGTGCAACCGGAATGATTGGTGACCCATCCGGTAAATCTGACGAAAGAAATTTGTTGAACGAAGAAACTTTGGCTAAAAATGTTGCGGGAATAAAAAGTGTTTTATCTCGTTTCTTAGACTTTAATTCAAAAGATGCAAATGCTCCGGTGATGGTAAACAACTATGACTGGATGA
The DNA here is from genome assembly GCF_001975985.1 of [Flexibacter] sp. ATCC 35103. Taxonomy (GTDB): domain Bacteria; phylum Bacteroidota; class Bacteroidia; order Flavobacteriales; family Flavobacteriaceae; genus Flavobacterium. Next base: position 810,664 of record NZ_MTQF01000003.1, read on the forward strand.
AAGAATTCTCGTTTATTGATTTTGCACGTGAAGTTGGAAAACGAATCACGGTAAATTATATGATGGCGAAGGATTCAGTAAAAAAGAGATTTGCCGGAGAAGGCGAAGGAATGTCTTTTACAGAATTCACCTATCAATTAATTCAGGGTTACGATTTTTATCATTTATATAAAAATAACAATTGCGTGCTGCAAATGGGTGGTTCTGACCAATGGGGTAATATTACCACAGGTACAGAATTAGTGCGCAGAATGGGAGGAGAAAATGCAAAAGCTTTTGCATTGACAACGCCTTTGATTACAAAAGCAGACGGTTCTAAATTCGGTAAATCTGAAGGTGGAAATGTTTGGTTGGATGCTGATAAAACTTCAGTTTATGCATTTTACCAGTTCTGGTTGAAAGTAACTGATATTGACGCGAAGAAATATATCAAAATCTTTACTTTTTTAGATAAAGAGGTAATCGATGCGTTGATTGAAGAACATGAGGTAGCGCCGCATTTATGGGTTTTACAGAAAAAATTAGCAGAAGAAATTACGACTTTTGTACATGGAAAAGAAGCTTTAGAAAAAGCAATTCAGGCTTCGAATATTTTATTTGGAAGTTCTACTGCAGATGATTTGAAGAAATTAGATGAAACTACTTTTTTAGAAGTTTTTGATGGAGTTCCTCAAGCTGAAATCGCAAAAGCAGATTTGGAAAACGGATTGGATATTGTTACTGTTTTAAACGAAAAAACGGGGTTTTTTAAGTCAAACGGAGAAGCAAGAAGAGCTTTGACAGCTAATTCTATTTCTGTAAACAGAGAAAAAATAAAAGAAGATTTTGTTTTGACAGCAAATGATTTGATCAATAATCAGTTTGTATTGTTACAAAGCGGAAAGAAAAACTACTTTGTAATAAGAGTGGTTTAACTGTTTAATCGGTTAATCGTTTAGTCGTTACATAAAGAAAACGATTAAACAAATCAACGATTAAATTTTAAAGCACCATTAAATTACAACCACGAATATCCGAATTATCAAAACGTCCCAATACCTCAAAAGAGTTGTTGGGATTTTTTTTGCCTAAATCCTGGGTAGCGATAAAAGAACATGAGTTGATGTTGGCTAAATCAATTACATTGATTCCACCTGTTTTTCCGTTTTTGACATAAGTAAGAGCGTCTTCAGGATCACGAATTAAAATGTGCATCCATGACGGACATTCAAAAACTCCTTCTCCTAAAGAATAGGCTTGTCCTAAAAGTTCGGTCATTCCATATTCTGAATGAATTGCTGTAACGCCAAAACCTTTACAAAGTTCTTCGTGCAGTTCTTCGCGAATCATTTCTTTACGTTTTCCTTTCATTCCTCCGGTTTCCATAATAATGGTATTCTGAAGATTGAATTGGTGTTTTTCGATCAAATCTAATAAAGCATAGGTAACACCAATTAAAATAACATTTTGACCAGATTCGTCAAGAGTTGTCAATTTTTTAATTAAGTCATCGTGATTGTGCAAATAAAACCCGCTATCCGGCTGATTGGATAGTTTTATTAAATCTTCGACCATATAAATAAGTGAAGATCCATCGCGTTCGAGATAAGACGGCAAAAGAGCTAAAACAACGTAATCTTCGATATTGCCGTAGAATTGAGAAAACCCATTGCGGTAACTTTCCTCATATAGGGAAACATTGGTCACTACATGTCGGCTTGTAATCATTCCGGTAGTTCCGCTGCTGGTAAAAGTAACCTGAGCAGGATCATTATTAGAAACTACATTATGGCTTTTGAAAAACTGAATAGGTAAAAACGGAATTTGTTCCGGTGATTTTACCTGTTGTGGATTGACTTTTAAAAAATCACAGAACTCCCTATATACGATATTATTCTCGTGTTGAAAACGAAATACTTTTAAGGCTATTTTTTCAAATTGTTTTTGACTCGAAATCGTAAATATATCGCTGGCTGTGATCAAAACTTTTTTTTGCAAAGATATTGTTTTTAGTTTTCAGTCCCAGTTTTTCAGTTGCAGTTTTTGCATGTAATGAAACTGAAAACTGAGACTTAGACTGAAAACTAAAAAAGCTCCTGAAAAGGAGCTTTTTTTTATAATTTATCGAATAATGAGCTTTCGTGTTGCAGAAGCATTTTCTTCGCTTATCTTGATGATATAAACGCCGGGAACCAGATCTGAAACATTTAATTCTCTCGAACTTAAATGTGCCTGAAGTACTTTTTTACCCAGCACATCAAAGATTGTTATTTCTTTTTCTAAATCATTTTTAGAGGAAATGTATACTTTTCCGCTTGTAACCGGATTAGGGTACAAGCTTAAACCCTCAATAGCAGATGCAGTTGCATCCTGAGGTTTTGGTAATTGCTTGCTCTCTTGCGCCGAAGCACCCAGAGTAAAGAAAAAAGCCAATAAGAGTGTAATATAAAAGTAGTTTTTTACCATCGCATTATTTTGATTAATGTAAATATACAAAAAAAAATACAAAAACTACGCCAAAAAAAAAACATCCTAATATTTAGGATGTTTTTAACATTTTATATATGAAGTGATTAGAAACCAACTGACCAGCTATTGATCCATTGTTAGTTATTTATCATCTTTCGTATTTTAATTATTTAGTCCAATCAGCCCAAGTAGGTAAAGTTGCACCAGCTCCAGCTCCAATTGCTCCAGTTGTAGTTCCAGATAATTTAGGACCAGTTAAATCAGTAATTTGGGCACCAAAAGTATAGTTTGTAATTGTAAAGAAACCAGCAGTAAGATTCGCAACAGCACCAGCATCAGTAGCTAATTTAGCAAGAGCAGCAGGCATATCATCAGCAACATATAAGTTTGTGTAAGCTTGTTTTCCACCACCTTCTTTGTAGTTGATTGTTTTTTCGTCAGCTGTAAAAGCTGCACCACCTTTAATGATTGAGAAGTTAACTAATTTAGCATTAGTTAAAGGAAGAGCTCCACTTGGATCTTTTTCATTGTTAGATCCTTCAACACCAGCTTTAGTAACACCTTTAATATATACATTAGTAGCAGTTCCTTGCCATCCGTCAGCGAAATCTAATGAATCGTCATAAGAATTTACAATTACTAAGTTAGAAGCGTTTACTGCTCCACCAAAGAATTCGATACCATCATCACCACTTTCGAAAGCATAGATGTTAGAAACTACAGTTCCTGAACCTACTCCGAAGAAAGAAACACCATTGTATTCTTTAGTTGCAGAGAATTTAGAACCAGTGTAAGCAATTTTTAAGTAATTAATGTTTCCTGAGTTATCAGCATTGTCAGTTCCTCCGTAGCTTAAACCACCTACTTCAGAAGTTCCGTTAGCTCCAGTATTTACGATACCATTACCAGCGATAATTAATCCACCCCAATCACTTTGAGCCGGAGTTGCTTTTCCAGATGTCATAGTTACTGGTTTTGCAGCAGTACCGTTGATGTTGATTTTTGCATTTCTTTCTACAGCAATAAATAAAGAAGTAGCTTCTGCAGTAGCAGAACTTTTGATAGTTGTTCCAGCAGGAATAACTAAAGTTGCTCCAGCTTTTACTACTAAACCTCCAGTTAAAGTATAAGTTTGAGCAGGGTCTAAAGTAACAACACCATCATTGATGTTTCCTTTTAAATCGTCAACTTTTAAAACGAAAGTACTTTTGTTTTCGTCGCTTTTGTTATTGTCGTCAGAACTACAGCTTGTTAAAGCAAGTCCTAATATTGCAGCTACTGCAAAAAATGATTTTTTCATTGTTGTTGTGTTTTTTATTGTTTTATTTATTTAAGGCAAAGTAAATGAACATATGTTTTTGCTGAGTTAAGACGGTATTAATAATATATTAAGTATATGGCTATAAAGTCAATTGTACTTAATGTAAAATTTACATTGACTTTTGATGTAATAAAAAAAGGTGATTGGTATAAGCCAATCACCTTTTTTAGTATTGCTAAGATGTATTCTTAGAACGTGTAGTTTAAAGTAAGTCTAATATCAGAACCTGCTTTGTAAGTAGTTACCGGAATATCGCCCACAGAACTTTTTCCTGGAACTTCACCTTGCTCTAATACGCGTTTGAATGTAGGGTTTAGAATATTGTTATAGATTAAACCTAACTTTATGTTTTTAGTTAGGCTTGAGTTTACGATAAAATCTAATTTGTTTACAGCTTTGTCAACCATATTACCAACTCTTGATGTCCCTATTACCGCTAATTTATCTGAAAAATAAGAATAAGAAACTGTTGCTGATATGTCTTTGTATTCTGCTAATTCTTTTAAAAATGATAAGTTAGCATTGGCTAAAAACGTAGAAGCTCCTGTTAATTTACTATCGCTAAAAGTAAAGTTAGCTCCAAAATCATTCTCAGAATTTACTTTATCATTACTTAAATCCTGATTACTATATAAGTAAGATCCGTTCAAGTCATATGAAAGTTTTGTTTTTAAATCCTTACTATTTTCAAGTACAAAAATGTCTTTTCTAATTTCTAATTCAACTCCCGCTACTGTTGCTTTATCACCTGTATTAGCATACGTAATATCATTTGAGGAAGAATTTAGAAACATTTCGTTAATTGGATTCTGGATAATTTTACCAAATGCAGTTACAGAAAATAATTCTCCAGGATTTGGGAAATATTCCCATCCTAAATCAGCGTTGTAATTTGTAGAAGCATATAAGTTTGCATTTCCTACATAAGCCTGTGCTACATCTTCATACATAATCTCTACTTGTTCTTTAAACTGAGGTAAAGTATACGTTTTACTAAATGAGAACTTTAAATTCTGTTTGTCATTTAAGGTGTATTTAGAGATCAAACTTGGTAAAATGTTGAATTTTGAACTATCTGAAGAATCACCATCTGGCTTAATAGTAGAATAAAAAGAAACATTTTGTACTGTTTGTTCTAATCTCGCTCCTAAAATAACGCTTAATTTATCAGTCAATGCATATTGTATATTGGCAAATCCAGCATTGATGTCTAGGTTACCATCGTATGATTGTTTGATTTTATTTGAGTAAGAAGATCCAAAATGTGCTTCGTCTAAATAATTGTCAACATGGTGAATATCTTCTTTTGGAAAAGACAATATATTTCTGTTTGGAAAGAAAGAGAATTGTTGTGTAGTGTAATCTACATTTTTTAATTTTCCTGAATATCCAAAAGTTACTTTTCCTTTGTATGCATCATCTTCACTTTTCTTGTTGAAATTATAAGAAAGAGCAATATTTGCAGAAAATTCTTTTTCTTTTAAGTCTTGAAAAAATCTGTGGTTGTTGATGTTAGAGTTCGTAAAGAAAGTATAATTTACTCCATCTAAAGCATGAACAAAAGTATTTTGCATACGATCCGGAATTGTATTATTTGAAATACTATATCCAACCGCCCAGTTTAAATTCCATTGGTCATTAAATTTGTTTTTCCCGACTAATTGGTTAACAAATAACTGTGTTCTTTCGAAAGTTCCACGTTTAATAAAACCTTGTATTTGTTGTTGTGCATCACCACCACCATCAAAGTTTACGTTTGTTCCTTCGTACTCGCTATAATCTTGTTCACTTGAATTTAAAAATAATGAGGTAAAAAAGATAGAGTGTTTGTTGTTGATTTTGTAATCGGCCGTACCCATAACAGTTGATGTAGTGTTATGTTTGTATGCAGTTCTAACATAATCACTTTGTATATCACCATCAGAAGTTAAACTACCTCTGCTGTAACCCTGAGTAAATCTATTTTTTGCACTAAAAGAAGCTGTAACAAACGTACTTAATGAACTTTCGTCAGTTAAGTTAAATTTTCTACCTCCTGATAATGTATAGAAAGCATTCATTACATTTTTGCTCTCTTTTCTGTCCCAGCTTGTTGCATAGCTGTATGGTTGTAATGGAGAATTAGGCACACCTACTGATTTAAAGCCAGTATAAGAAGGTCCGTCTTGTAAATAAAAATGATCCTGTCCTAAAACATTTGTATTAGCTCCAGTACCAATTGAGAAAGTAAGGAAAGGATTGCCGGTAAATTTTTTTGCACTAATATCAATGTTTGCTCCACCAAAATCAGCATAGTTTTGGGATTCAAATGTTTTACTTACACCAATATTATCTACAATATTAGTAGAAAAAATATCTAAAAGAATATTCTTGTTTGCAGGATTATTTGATGGCAATGGTAATCCGTTTAAAGTAGTAATATTGTAACGATCTCCTAAACCTCTCACGAAAACATTCCCTGAATCTTCTTGTTTAGAAACTCCACTTACTTTAGTAACTGCATTAGCTACATCATTTACACCTTTTCTTGATATTTCTTCGGCACCAATAGCGGCTTTAAAAGAAACTGCATTTTTTTGATCTAGTAATAAAGCAGATTCTTTTTGTTTATTTACTGCTGAAGATTTTACAACAACATCCTTAAGAGTATATCCTCCTGATGAAAGCACCTGATTAACTGTAACAGTTTCATTTGCTTTAACAGTTACTGGTTGTTCTACAGACTCATATCCAACGAAACTAAAAATAATAATATAATTTCCCGGATTTACATTCAACGAATATTTTCCGTCGATGTCAGTGTTTGCGCTAATATTTGTACCTTTAAGTAGTACATTAGCAAAAGGTAAAACTTCATTGTTCGTTTCTTTGTCGGTTAAAACGCCAGAAATTGTACCTTTGTTCTGGGCGATAGAAATCGTACAGATAAATAATGCAATAAATAGAAATTTTAAATTGAATTTCATTTCAGTGTTGTGTTTAATTTATTTTTGTGCAAAGAAAGAAACGCTGTGTAAAGTTCATGTTAGGCACTTGTTATGTTTTTGTGTCTTGTAGATTATCAAATTGTTACCAGATTAAATTACCGTTAACCACAATTTTTAACGGTTATTTTGTTAGTATATTTACGCTGTGAAATAAAAAACATCGAATATTTAATGAAGAAAATTTGATGTAAAAATCTCAATTTTTGCTATTTATGAAAAAAACACAAACCAAGATTTTATTAGTTGACGATGAACCAGATATCTTAGAAATCGTTGGCTATAACCTTGCTCAGGAAGGCTACCAGATTGTTACTGCTTCAAACGGAAAAGAAGCGATAGCAAAGGCTCAGAAAGAATTGCCGGACTTAATTATTATGGATGTAATGATGGCTGAAATGGATGGAATGGAAGCTTGTGAACACATCAGAAAAATTCCTGAATTAAATAATGTTATCATAACATTTCTTACAGCGAGAAGCGAAGATTACTCACAAGTTGCTGGTTTTGATGCAGGTGCAGATGATTATATCACTAAACCAATTAAACCAAAATTATTGGTGAGCAAAGTAAAGGCTTTGTTAAGAAGGTTAAAAGAACAAGAAGTTGTTAGTGATACCCTGAATGTAGGAGGAATCGAGATTAACAGAGAAGAATACAAAATTATTAAAGGCAATGTTGAAATTGCTTTGCCAAGAAAAGAATTCGAATTGTTTTATTTACTGGCTTCAAAACCCGGAAAAGTTTTTAAAAGAGACGAAATCCTCGATAAAGTTTGGGGAAATGAAGTTGTAGTAGGAGGAAGAACAATCGATGTTCACATCAGAAAGTTACGCGAAAAAATAGGAGAAGACCTTTTTAAAACTATCAAAGGAGTTGGGTATAAATTTGAAGTTTAGACAATCAATAAAAATTTGAACCATATAAGTGATATAAGTTCATTTAAATTATAGTACAACATACTTTTCGAATCAAAGTTTATCTTTGTCAAAGTTTTGAACTTTGACAAAGATTTCTTTTTTTAAGTTCTTAATGTAATTCATACAATTGCGTTTTATTTTAAATGAACTTATATTACTTATATGGTAGAAAAAATAATCTCTTAATGGTTCAATAATTCGATGAAAATTAATTTTAAAAAAACATACAAATTTGCTGTAAAGTCTGCATTATATATTAGTCTTTTTGGGACAGGATTTGTCTTGATATTGATGAATTTGTTCTATAAAAATGAACTAAAACATCAAGTTGCATTTGGAATAATTTTTATTATTTCAATCTATATATTCTCATTTCTGGTTTTACAATATCGTGTAGAACGTTTTATTTACAGAAGGGTTAAAAAAATCTATGATGAGGTTTCCTTATTAGAATCTACAACGCTTATCAATCAGCCTATTACTACCGATATGGAAACTCTTTCACGCGAAGTAAAAAAGTTTGCTACAGATAAAAAGCTGGAAATCGAAATGCTGGAAATCAGGGAGCAATATCGTAGAGAATTTTTGGGTAACGTTTCACATGAACTTAAAACGCCTTTGTTTACTGTTCAGGGTTATGTTTCTACTTTGCTTGATGGCGCAATGGATGATAAAACCATTCGAAAAAAATATCTGAAACGTGCTGAAAAAGGAGTAGAAAGATTAATTTATATCGTCGAGGATCTTGATATGATTACCAAATTAGAATCTGGTGATCTGGATTTAATGATTACCGATTTTGACATTGTTGAATTGATTCAGAATGTTTTTGATCTACTGGAAATGAAAGCCGACAAAAAGAAAATTAAACTGGCTTTTGAAAGCAAAAATGTACAGTCGGTTATTGTGCGTGGCGATCAGGACAGAATTCAGCAAGTTCTCGAAAACCTGATTGTAAACTCTATTAAATATGGTAAAGACGGCGGTTTAACCGAAGTTGGTGTTGTGAACCTGACCAAGAAAAAAGTCTTAATCAGAATTAGCGATAACGGAGAAGGAGTTGAAAAACAAAATATCCCAAGACTTTTTGAACGTTTTTACAGAGTTGATAAAAGCGGAACCCGATCAGAAGGTGGTTCAGGTCTTGGATTGGCCATTGTAAAACATATTATCGAAGCGCATAAAGAAAAAGTATATGTAGAAAGTGAATTCGGTATTGGTTCTGAATTCTCATTTACACTTGAAAAAGCATTAAAAGCACAAAAACCTGAGGTTAAAAAATTGTAAGCAGATTTTAATAAATTGCCGTAAAAGATGGCTTTTTAACAATAAATCAAGATACAGCAAAACCTCATAACATTAAATTTTTATTATAGTAACATCTTGTTAATGATTTCTTAACATAGGTGAGTCATCTTTGTACCCTGAAATTAAGGGAACTAAAGAAATAATGATAAAAAGAAAAATAGCTGTCATATTATTACTGATAAGTTTTACAGCAAATGCGCAGGATTTGAATAAACAGGATGTAAAAAACGAAGTAATGCGTATTTTAGATTCTATCAATAAAGCAAAACTTCCAGATACTAAATCTGGCGGAGGAGTTGAAGAACACTGGTATGACAAAATATCTTTAAGAGGTTATGCACAAATACGCTACAACGGTCTTTTCTCTACAAATGATAAAGTTTCCTGTGAACAATGTGATAAATCCTGGGGAACAACTTCAACAGCACCGGATGCACAAGCAAATAACGGACTATTTATTCGTCGTGCACGTTTAGTGTTTTCAGGTCAGGTTCACCCAAATGTCTTTTTCTATTTTCAGCCTGATTTCGCCAGTTCGCCAAGTACCGGAATTCAGAATTTTGTTCAGATTCGTGATTTATACTTTGATCTTTCTTTTGATAAGAAAAGAGAATACCGCGTTCGTGTGGGGCAAAGTAAAATTCCGTATGGTTTCGAAAACATGCAATCCAGTTCGCAGCGTTTAGCTTTAGACCGTAATGATGCAATGAATAGCGCGATCTTAAATGAGCGTGATTTAGGTATATTCTTTTATTGGGCACCAGCCGAAATTAGAGAGCGTTTTGCTATGCTGGTAAAAGACGGTTACAAAGGTTCAGGTGATTATGGAGTTTTTGCCTTTGGAGTTTACAACGGTCAAATTGCCAATAAACTTGACGGAAACCGTGATTTGAATGTGGTAGCAAGATTAACCTATCCGTTTGTTATTGGCAGTCAGATTATCGAACCCGGAATTCAGGCTTATACCGGAAAATGGGCTTTTACCGGCGAAATTTCACCAGGAGTAAAAGTAGACGATCCTCAATATGTAAAAGATCAAAGAGTAGGGGCAACTTTTGTATTGTATCCCAGGCCTTTCGGGATTCAGACCGAGTATAACATTGGTACAGGACCACGATATAATACAGTAACAAATACAGTTGATGAAACAGACTTAAACGGAGGTTATGTTTTGCTGAACTATAAATTAGACATTAAAAAGCATCGCATCTATCCTTTTGCTAAATTTCAATATTATGATGGAGGAAAAAAATATGAAAAAGATGCCAGAAGTTATGTCGTAAGAGATTATGAATTTGGCATCGAGTGGCAACCGCTGAAAGCTTTTGAGCTTACAGCGGAATATGTTATTGCTGACCGTACTTTTGAAGACAGCGTACTTCCCATAAACCGCCAGCAAGGTAATTTATTACGATTACAAGCGCAGTTTAATTTCTAAAGATTAATCTTCGAAAACACTAAATAACGAATCCCAGTCGATATCTTCGTTGAACTGAGTTAAACCTTTAAACGACTTTACTTTTGAAAGATCTTCGATAGTAAAGTCGTCTTGCATTGCAAACGGTACCAGATTTTCCTGTTGCAGTTTTACTGCCAGATATTCTTGCTCATATTGTCCCGGAGTAGGGATAAAAAAGGCTTTTTTGCCTAGTTTTGCCAGATCCATTACCGTTGTATACCCGGAACGGCATAAAACAAAATCACTTTCATTAAAAGTTTGTTCCAGTTGTTTTGAGTTCATGAAATTATAATACGTCACATTTCCGGCTTGCCATTTAGTTTGTGCTTTCTCTACAATACCTTGTACAAAAACAACTTTACCTTTATAATCAGCAACCTCTTTTTGTAATTTTTCATCTAAAAATGTACGTTGAGGTTCCGGTCCGGATAAAATGATCATCAAATCGTATAATTTTGGAGTTTCCTTTTTACGCATTCTGCTTAAAGGACCAATATATTTAAGATTAAGATCAGTTGTTTTAAGATGACCCAGTTCTCCTGTTAAATTTATTTCATCATTAGTATCAGGAACCCAGCATTGAGTATATTTTTTTATAACATGTTGATGGCATTTACTGGTAAACCAAGTCGTGTTTCCAGTCATTACATTCAATTGATGCGTCATAAAAACAGAGGGAATTTTTTTACTGAACACACCTAATCGATTATCAGAAATGATTCCATCGATTCCGTGTTTTTTGATCCAGCTTTTTACCATTTTTTTCTCATCCAGAATAGCGACAATCATTTTAGGTAAATTCTTAATCAGTTTCCATTTAAAGTTTTTACCATTCTTAGCATATTCGATATGATAAGAAGGAAGTTCAAGAGTTTGAATATATGGAAATTCTTTTCGTAATAACGCCAATGCAACACCATCTGAGGCTATTATTGGGATAAAATTATTTTCCTGAAGCGCTTTTATAATTGGGATACATCTTGTGGCGTGGCCTAATCCCCAGTTTAATGGAGCAACTAAAATTGTTTTGTTCGCAGAATAGTCAATGCTCATAATTTAACGCTTTTTAAAAACGAAGATAGAGAAATATGTTTTTTATGTTATTTCGCACATATTACTAAATTATTAACTCTGATTTAAGCTTCTAAGTTTTTAAGGTACTAAGATGCTAAGTTTTTTGCTTTTTAAATAAAAAAGCCGAACATTATGTTCGGCTTCAAAGTTTTTATCTTCTAATAACCATCTTAGTATCTTAGAGCCTTAATATCTTAGGATCTCAGCACCTTAACTAATCCTGAATATACGTTTTATTTCCATTTTTGTTAATGTAGTATTTACCACCTTTTGGACCCGTATATACTTTTTTCCCGTTATATTCACCGGTAACTTTATCAGCTACTTTTGGAGCTTTCTCCGTAGTTTCTTTTAATGTTTTAGTAGTTGTTTTTTTAGCTGCAGCATCTTTTTTAGCTGTTGCGTCTGCTTTCTTTGCGTCAGCTTTTGCACCATCTGCTGCAGTAGTTGCTTTTTTAGAGGCTTTTGCAGCATCACTTTTAGCTTTTGCAGCATCTTTGTCAGCTGCTTTTTTAGTTGCTGAAGCACTTTCTTTTTTTGCTGCTGCAGATGCATCAGTAGCTTCTTTCGCTGCTTTTTTGGATTTTGAAGCTTCTTTTTTCGCATCAGATGCAGCTTTGTCAGCAGTTGCTTTTTTCTTTTTGGCAGCAGTTTCGGTTTTGCTTTTTGCCTCTTTTGCAGTTGTTTCCTGAGCATAGAAACTAGAAGAAAAAACAACCATAAAACAAAGTAATAATAATTTTTTCATAGGGTTACGAGTTTAAATTTCAATTAAAATTAATCAATTTATTAATATGTTTTTCGTAAACTGTTAAAAATAAGCGCGAAGCTGTACATTGCCCGTATGAACAACAGGTCCGGTCTCACTTTTTCGTCCCTGATAATTTAAATTTACATCCAGAAACTGTGTTAGATTTTTTTGTAAAAGCAATTTCCATACTAAATTTTGTCCTTGCTGAAGTCCTTCAAGCATTTGAAAACCTACAGATGAAAATTCATTTCCGGTGAACTTATTTTGGTAAAAAGAGAATTCTCCATTTAAGGTTACTTTTTTCTCTCCCGCAAAAGAAAAAGAAGTTCCAAGCCTGTTTTGAACTAAAGTTTCTAAATTCCCAATCTGATTTTCTTTGTTCTGAAATTCATAAAAGAAATCTAAACTCGTATTTTTCGAAAACAAATAACTGATTTTTGGTGCTACCTGATATCCATTTAAATCGTAGTTTTTCTCTTCAAAATCTTCAGAAATTAAATTGGTTTTAATGGTCTTCGTAAAAAGGTTGAATAACCAGCTTTTTTGATACAAATGAGTGTATTGTAATTGGTTTGAACTGTTTGTGATATTTTGTGATCCAATCGAAAGTAGATTTTTCCCCTTATTAATAAGATAAGTATACGTTACAGAATGTTTTTGTTTCCCGCGATTATAGTATAAACTATTTCTAAAACTGGAATTTAATCCTAAGATATTTTCTTCTGATGAATCAAATGGATTCAGTTCTAAGCGTTCGCCCTGGCTTTTTACTTTACGGTCCATAATAAACGAAGTCTGATTGTAAAAATAAGAAGCGATTTTCCTGAAACCAGTTTCATTTTGCCATTGCAGCGGATTTAAAGCAACAGATTGTGAGAATTTGTTTTGATTGGTTTTAATATAAACCTGATTGGGCAAAAAGATCCTGACATACCGTGCTTGATCCGGAAAGGCTGCAATTTCAAATTCTTCTAATTCCTGAATTCCATTACCATTATAATCATTCCAGGTATAAACACCTTGTCCTGTAGGAACTTCAATATAAGTAAACTCTTGTTGTGCAATAGTTCCGGAGCTGGTTTCATAAGCCGTTCCTATTTGCATGAACTGGTTAAAAAAACGATCATTATATAAAATTCTTGAATTTAGCGAAGGTTCATTTTTTCTTGATGGATCTGTAAAATCTAAATTGCGATAACTGGCATAAACGGCTAAATCTGTTGTTTTGTTCTGAATCAGTTTTGACTTTAAATAATAAGTTTGCGAATTGTTTACGTGCTGCAGCAATCCGTTTTGCAAACTATCGTTTCGACGTTGCAGATATCCAATTTCAACAAATACTTTTGTACTGTCACCGCGACCAATAAAAGTACCGTATTCTGAGAATCTTTGGCTTAAAGCCGAAAAAGCATTCGTAACTTTATTCCTTTGCTGATTATCCTCGATTTGCATGCTGGCACCAATCCAGTTTTTACCAAAATGATATTTAGTCCGGGTTTGATTTCTGATAAATTTTGAATTCGAACTTGTAGCGTCACTATTTAGATAACTGCCCTGATTTTCGATTGTCCATTGCTTTAGTTTGAAAAAAGCAGTTGCGGTATGTCTGGTTCCGGAATAACTTTCGGTATAATCCAATTTTTCAAATTGATACGTAAATAATCCAATATTCGAAGTCTCCTTTTTTGCAAATAAATCAAAATTTAATCCTGTCATTAATAAACTATGATTGCCTAAAAGAGTCTCATTTAAATTCCAATCCCTATTAAATTCTATATTGTACAAACGTTCAACAGATCTGAAGTCTTCCTGTACAAACTGGTAATTTGCAAAAGCATCTAAAGTCCAGTCTCTGGTAAAAAGACGTTTTTTTATGTTTGTTTTAAGCGCAATTCCATCATTATCGCTGTCATCAATTTTCGAAAATAAATTTTTATCATTATTGCTTACTGCAATTTCAAAGTCGACCAAGGTTTTTTCATCTGGATTATATTTCCCCAAAAAAGTAGCAACCTGTAGTTTTATTGGGGCAACCAAATTTACAATTGGTTCATAATTTCCTTGTAAAACCCCATTTATTGGCGCGGTATATTCATAAATGCGTTCTACGGAATTGTTGTTCTGAATTATATAGTTTCCGGCATTATTACCTACAAGACTAAATTTTACGTTGTACAAAACAGTACTTGCATCGTTTGAATATTCGTATGCCTCTACAGAATTGACCAGTATTTTTTTATATAAAATTTTATTATCCGCATAAGTATCTTCATATGCTGATGGCGCTTTCATTAAATTAGGATCGTCTCCGGCCTGACTTAAAATTTTAACTTGTTCTGTAGAAAGATTTTGCTGCAGCGGCTGGTTTTTCATATCGTTTTCTGAATAGATATAACCGCCAAAACTCCAGTTTTTATTTTCGTGAGTTGCTCCCGCATAGGTAACCAGTCTATTGTAATTTCGTTCAGAATATTGGTATTCAATATTAATACGCATTTCAGAAGTAATAGTAAAAAGAGACGTAAAAGTGATTTCTCCGGCATTATAATCGATCACATAATCGTTGTTTTCGCCACGTTTCAGCAAAACACCATTTACATAAACACGCTCAGATCCTGAAATTACCAGCACATATAATTCACCATTTTGCCCTTTTAATTTATAAGGTCCCTGATTGCCTTCCTGACCGGTAAAAGTACTTTTGGCATATTGGCCTTTTACAAAAGCAACAGAAGCAAAAATATTGGTTTTGCTCTCGTCATCACCAAAATTGAAACTGGTAGAAAGTCCTTGTACTTTTTTATTGAAATTTAAAAATTGAGTTTTTCTGTTTTCTAAAAAAACATCACCGGCGCGAATGTTCCAGTCATCGCTAAAAAGTTCCATGAAAATATTATCGAACTGATCGAGTTTCTGAGAATATCCGCCATCTTGCAACGGAATATTATTATCCTGAAGTGAAGCCCGCAAACTAATTTTATCAGATATTTTTCCGGTAATCTGAAGATCTAAATTAGAATTTAAAACAGTGTTTTGATTGTTTCCAACAGTTACACCTCGGGTGATACTACCAGAAGTATTTAAACCATCAAACGGAGTAACTTTTTTTGTATTGGTATTTTCTATTTTGTACAATTTCTCAGAACCTACATCATTCGTAACGACTTGATTTGATTTGTACAGACTGTATTCTTTGGTTAAAAAATCAGGGTATTTTAAATAATTTACAATTAAGGTATCAGATGATAAAGCCAATTGTTCCTTTAAAATCAAAGTTCCTTTTTCAAAATCAATTTTATAAAAAATAGAATCCAGCGGTTCATTTTTAGTATTTAGAATTTCGAAAAAACTGGAATTTATACTAAATTCTTCGAGATGTATAGTATCACGCGTTGCAATTACTTTTTTGGTTTTGTACGATGATTCCGTTTCCTGCGCCTGAAGCCCGGAATACCAGATAAAAACCGTTAAAAACAGTAATTTTTTCAACATAAATACTTTAACTCTAAAAAATCAAAAGTAGTATTTATAATTGGTAAATGTTATGGAGGATATTTTAGTTTTGTTATTGAAAACTTAGAGTTAATGAATGTATCGTCCCGGAATTTTATATAATAATGAACTATAATTTATCTTCCGTTTTTTATTTGGGTAAACATAGAGACCGAAATAAAAAAAGCCAATGCCATCGAAGTTCCCATTTTTATCATATTACCGCTATGGTTAGGGTTGTAAAAAAAGTAGGCTAAATAAATACAGCTAATAATAGCGATGCTATATTTGAAAATAAAAAATTTCATGTTTTCAATGAATAAATTAGTTGGAAGAATTACTTGTTTTTAAACTTGATTGCTAAAGATGTGCTGCAACTATAAGAATAATTGCAATGACAACTAATACTAAAAATACTGAATTAGGATTCGCAAAATTAATTGTCCATCCCAGTTTCTTTATTCTTTTAGAAGGAAACAATCTGGTGTCTTTTGGGTTGTAATAGAAAATTCCCCAAATCCAATTATTGGGATTGTTGTTCCATTCATTTTTAGTTTCTTCGGAGGGGTCGTTATTAAAATTCATTATTTTGTAGGTTTAAAATATGTTTCTTTCTAATAATTGTGACAGATATTTTTAGGGATATCTTTTGCTGAATCGATATCCTAGCACTACAATTATTATAAAAAGGGAAAGAAGCAAAGCAGAATGGGTCATTTTTGGTTTTTTTTTATTTGAGAGAAAATATTTATTGTTTTTTTGGGCATGCCTAAATTACTGTTTTGTAAGCGTTTGTATTATGTGATTATCGGGTATTTTTAATAAGAAATGTATTAGCTATTTTTTTATTTAAAAAAATATCTGATTTTTGTGAGTATATATTTATAAAACATTTTTCTTGTTTTATAAAAACTTTATCAATTATGAATGTTATTGTAGGCAATAAGTTAAAAATACTTCGGAAAAGTAAAAAAATGTCACAAGAAGAAGTGGCAGATTATCTTGATATATCACAATCTGCATATGCCAGAATGGAAAGTGGTGAAAGTCATTCCTGGGCCAGTCATATTTTAAGAATCTGTAAAATTTTTGGTATAACTCCGGATGAATTATTAAAGTTAGAAGTTAATAATAAGGAAATATCTTCCGGGCAAATCTTCAATCAACTGTCTGATACTGTAATAGAGCAGTACGAAGAAAGAATACGTGAATTAAAAAAAGTAATTAAGGATTTGAAGGAGGATAAAAAATCGTTAAAGTCATAATTTTTTTTAGCTTTGTGAGAATAAAACTAACTTAAATTATGGATACCAGTAAAGAACTCTTATTCTTTTTTAGCGCATTAGGAGTTTTTAACGGAATTATTTTAAGTGTGTATTTTTTCTTTTTTACCAAAAAAAAGTTCCTGACCAATTATTTTTTGGGTGCATTATTATTTGCACTAAGCATCAGAATTGGAAAATCAGTGTTTGTGTATTTTAATCCCACGTTGCCAAAAATGTATTTGCAATTTGGACTTACAGCTTGCTTTTTTATTGGTCCTTTTTTATATTATTTCCTGAAATCAGCCGTTGCTGAAATTAATTTAATGCCCAAATCCTGGAAACTTAGCCTTTTATTCTGGGCTTTATTTATAAGTACAATTGGATTTTTATATCCTTATGAATATTATACGGAACTGTGGAGACAGTATTTTATAAAAGCCATTTATTTTCAATGGTTTGTGTATATTATTTTTTCCGGGGTTACCATTAAAGACATTCTACAAAAAATCATAAGTAAAAAACACAAAGCAACTCCGGCAGAAATGTGGTTCGGAATGCTTTTTCTGGGCAATTCGCTTTTATTCTTTTTCTATTTTCTTGCCATAATGCGTGCTCCGGCCGCTACTTATATTAGTGGAGCAATTGTTTTTTCGATTATGTTCTATTTAATTATTTCTATCCTTTTATACCGTAAAAAAACCGATGATTTGTTTTTATTAAACGGATCAAAGAATTCCGGTAAAAAAATAGAGGCAACCGAAGCGGAAATTTTTACACAAAAACTCGAAAGTTTAATGGACGAAAAGGCTTTGTATAAAAATCCCAATCTTACATTGCAGGACTTGTCTAAAGAAATAAACATTTCAAGTCATCAATTATCCCAACTTTTAAATAATAATTTGGGTAAAAACTTTACCAGTTTTGTAAATGAGTTCAGAATAAAAGAAGCTTGCGAAATTATAACTTCAAATGATAAACTTACTTTAGAATCTATTGGCTACGATGTAGGTTTTAATTCTAAATCGACATTTTTTGCAGCCTTTAAAAAACATACCGGAACAACGCCTTCCAACTATCAAAATCAGGCGTTACAAGCTTAAACCTTAGTGTGAATTTATAAATTCGTACTCCTGATTTCTGTTTCGATTACTTCATCCTGCAATTTAGAATAGACTTTTGTCAAAACAAAGTCAAATTTTAAATTGCCAAATCTATGAGATTCCTAGTTTCTGTTTTCATTTACACTTATTTCTTTCTTTTTTATGCCTTAGAAATAAATGCACAATCCAAGCCAACAATTCCTGAGAAAATTACAAATCAAAATAACGAATTAAAGGAAGTGGTTATTAAAAAACAGGCATCGTTAGTAAAATATGTCGCCAACGGAACGCTTGATGTAAATGTCGCCAATACATTGCTTTCGACAAGTAGTTCGGTCAATGAATTATTGGGCAGGGTTCCGAATGTTATTGTAGCCGAAGGACAAATAAGTGTTTTGGGAAGAGGAGAAGCGATTATTTATCTTAACGGAATTTTAATTAATTACGAACGTTTTGCTGCGATTCCGGTTTCTCAAATTTTAAAAATCGAAGTAATTTCAAATCCATCTTCAAGATACGATGCCGAAGGAAAAGCGGTTATCAATATTATTACCAAAAAAAATATCGAAAACGGAATGTTAGGAAGCGCGAGTCAACAAGTGACTGTTTCTGAGTTTGCCGGAACGAGTACGAATACTCTTTTGGATTTTAATTATACTAAAGGCAAATTTTCGTTCATAACCAATTACGGATTGCAATTGGGCAATGGCCGCGAATTATTATATACGACCAGAATAAGACCAAATCCCGATGATTATATGCGATCTAAATTAACCACAGATTGGAAACGTCAGTTTAATAATTATTCGAATTTTGGTTTTGGATTGCAATACACGTTCTCTGAGAAGAATTATATTTCATTGGCATATAGCGGCAATATTGATGATTTGGGCGGAGTCGTAGAAAGCCGAAACTCTATCAGTAATAATGGGGAAAATAGTTTTTATGCCACGGATATTGCTAAAAATGATGTGCTGCTAAATCAGTTCATTAATCTAAATTATAATGCGATAACAGACAGTAAGGGTTCGTCGTTATTTATAGGAACACAATACTCTAATTATAATGGAACTGTAAAAGATTTTATTGATGAAAATAGTTGGGTTGACGAACGAAATGCTGAAAAGTATTTGAAGAATAATGTTGACAATACAATTAATATTATAAGTATTCAGGCAGATTATTCTAAAAAGATAAATGAAAATACAAAGCTCGAAACCGGAGTGAAATTTAGCAATGCGAAAGTACAATCAGGAACAGATTTCCTAATTTCTGATGTAGAAAATGGCGGTTTTGAACCTGATGATCAACTTTCGAGTGATTTTAAATATGTTGAAAAAATTAGTGCCGCTTATTTTAATTACGAAAGTTCATTAGGGGAGAAGTTCAATTTTTCTTTTGGCGCCCGAGGCGAATGGACGAGTTATAATTTGTATACTACTGAAAACGGAGTCCAGGAATTCAAAAAAAATTATGGCAATTTTTTCCCTAATGTGTTACTAAATATGGATGTTTCAGATGATTTAAAACTGCATGCATCGTATGTTTCCAGAATAACAAGACCAAGATATCAGGCTTTGAATCCGTATGTTATTTATCAGGATCCGTTTACTACTATAGAAGGAAACCCTAATTTGCTTCCTGAAAAGACTCACGCTTTTGAAATTGGTTCGATGTACAAAAAGTTGGATTTTAAAATAGGATATACTTATAAAATCGATCCAATTTCCGGAGCTGCTTTGCGTGGCGATACACCAAATAGTTATATTTTGAGATCATTAAATATAGAAAAAGAACATACTTTTTTTACTTCGCTTTCAAGATCATTTACAAACAAATGGTGGAATTCAACGAATACCATTAGTATGAATTTAAGCAAATCGATTGATAATTTTTATGAATATGCTTTGGGTCCTGTCAAACCTCAAATCTATCTGTATTCTAATAATACATTTACGATCCCGAATCTTTTTAAAGTTCAATTGCTTGCCTGGTATCTTGGCGATAAAAGCTACGGATTAAGAAGCGAAAATAGCAGATCGACAGTTACTGTAGGAATCGAAAGAAACTTTTTTAAAGAGGCGCTAAAAATCAATTTTACCGCAAATGATATCTTTCACGACTTTATGGTGTCCGGTAATTATGATGTTGGTAAAACCGAAATATATTATCACAGAACCTACACCACCAATTATTTTAAACTGATAGCAACATACAGTTTTGGAAATTCAAAGAAACAAGCTTTTAAGAAAACAGAGATTCAACAAAGCGAAAATAACAGAGCGAGATAAAGAAAAAGGCTTCACATATTAGTGAAGCCTTTTCTAAATATAGTTGAATTGTATAATTAACTTTTATAAAAAGATTTTATTTAATCTCTTTGGTAACGATTTGCATCGTTTCACGGCTTACTTGTTTTAGTAATACGGTTTTGTTTTCTTCGACAGTTTGTGCAGCTTGTTCTGTAAAATGACGAATGGTATATAAAGTTACATTTTCATTGTAATCTACTTTGAATTTTTTTGAAAGTATTGCGTTCAATTCATTAAAATTTTCAAATTTATCCTCTACGCACACAGAAAAACTAATTGCTGAGTTCTGGATCAGATTTACTTTTATTTTGAATTGGTGAAACAAAGCAAAAATTTCACTTATGTTTTCTTCCATAATAAAAGAGAAATCAATTGATGAAAGTGAGATCAAAAGTTGGTCTCTTTTTACAATGAAACAAGGATATTGAGGTTCAAGATCAACACCTTTAGAAACGCATGTCCCTTTTAATAATGGGTTGATAAATGATTTTACATACAAAGGAATTTCTTTTTTCTGTAAAGGCTGTAGCGTTTTTGGGTGAATAACCGTTGCACCGTAAAAAGCCAACTCGATTGCTTCGCGATAGGAGATTTGATTTAACAAACTAGCATTCTCAAAATAACGCGGGTCCGCATTCATTACTCCCGGAACGTCTTTCCAGATCGTTACGCTTTCTGCATTTAGGCAATAGGCAAAAATTCCTGCTGTATAATCAGAACCTTCACGACCAAGAGTAGTAGTAAAGTTGTTTTCGTCAGCACCTAAAAATCCCTGCGTAATGTTTAATGTTTTACGTTTTACGTTTTTGCTGATGTTTTGTTGGGTGGTTTCCCAATCTACTTCGGCATCTCTGTAATTTGCATTGGTTTTAATAAAATTACGAACATCAAGCCATTGCGTCTGAATTCCTCTAAAATTCATATAATGACTTAAAATCGTAGTCGAAATCAATTCTCCAAAACTTACAATCTGATCGTAAACAAAATTGTAATTAGGAGATTTATTATGTGCCAGAAAATATTCTAATTCAGAAAATTGAGCTGTTACAGCTTCAAAAACCTCCTGTTTTTCATCTTCAAATAAATCCAGTATGATTTGATTGTGATATTTTTTAATTTCCTGAACGGATGAATTTAACTCTGTCGATTTATCAAAATAATTCTTGATAACAACTTCAAGAGCATTTGTCGTTTTTCCCATTGCCGAAACGACCAAAATCACATCTTCATAACCTACTTTTTGTAAAACGTCGTATACGTTTTTAATTCCATCAGCATCTTTAACTGATGCACCACCAAATTTAAATACTCTCATTTTGTATATATGCTGTTTTTTTATAAAATTCCAATTTTTTAAATCTCAAATTCCAATTGAAGGAAATTGTAGAGACGCACAGCAGTGCGTCTTTTTTTTGCCACAGATTATTAAGATTAAAAAGATTGTTTCAATCTGTGATAATTTGCCACGAATTTCACGAATTTACACTAATTAATTCGTGCTAATTCGTGGCGAAAAAAGACAACTATTTTGAAATCTTTTTAATCTTAATCTGCGGCAAATATTTTTTTACATTTTATCCAGAAACGAATTAATTCCATTTTCATCCATTTGAACTACTCTCCATTCCTCCAGAATTTTTGCGCCTGAATTTTCATAGAATTTCACGGCAGGAGTATTCCAGTCCAGAACATTCCATTCTACCCTTCGTACATTATCTTTTTTTCCCTGCTTCATTATTTCGCTATAAAGTGCAGATCCTAAACCGGTACCACGCATTTTATCTTTTACGATCAAATCTTCAAGATGTATTGTTTTTCCTTTCCAGGTAGAATATCTGTAATAATATAATGCGATTCCAACAATCTCCTTTTCAACCTCTGCAACAAAAACATGAAATAACGGTTTTTCTCCAAAGCCGTCACGCACTAAATCGTCAACAGTAATAACAACAGCTTCCGGTTCTTTTTCGAATATTGCCAACTCCTGTATTAATCCCAAAACCGATTCCATGTCTTCAGGATTTCCTTTTCTAATATTCATATTATCAAATTTTATTTTTATTCTGTACTGTATTGTTGCCTAATTTTTAAGAACTTATTTTGATCAAAATTTTTGTAAGACCAATTCGTGTATTCTTATTATTAAGCGTTTATTAGCTAAAAAAAATATTCTTTGCTCGGTACTTTGAGTATTTAATTAGCAAATATACAATAGTGGCAAACTAACGAAATAATTTTTAAATCATTCTCACAAAAAAAACGATATTTGTGACTTAAAATTAAAACTACAACGATATAGTAATGGAAGAACGCAATAAAACACTAGGAGAGTTTATTATTGAGAACCAAAAAGCATTTCAGTATTCGTCGGGAGAGCTTTCCCGAATTATTAACTCTATACGTTTAGCGGCGAAAGTTGTAAACTATAAAGTCAACAAAGCCGGATTAGTGGATATTATTGGCGCTGCAGGCGAACAAAATATCCAGGGAGAAGACCAGCAAAAATTAGATGTGTATGCAAACGAAGTATTTATTCAGACGTTAATTAACCGTGAGATTGTCTGTGGAATTGCTTCAGAAGAAAACGACGAATTTATTACTGTCAAGGGGAGCGACAACAGTAATAATAATAAGTACGTGATCTTGATGGATCCGCTTGACGGATCTTCGAACATTGATGTAAATGTTTCTTTAGGGACCATTTTTTCCGTTTTTAGAAGAATTACACCACTTGGTACTCCGGTAACCATCGAAGACTTTTTACAACCGGGTGTAAATCAGGTGGCAGCGGGATATGTAATTTACGGAACCTCTACAATGTTGGTTTATACTACAGGTCACGGTGTAAATGGTTTTACGCTAAACCCTGCAATTGGTACTTTTTATCTTTCACATCCAAACATGCAATTTCCTCGAAACGGAAATATCTATTCAGTAAACGAAGGAAATTATGTTCATTTTCCGCAAGGAGTAAAAAATTATATTAAGTATTGTCAAAAAGAAGAAGAAGACAGACCATATACCTCAAGATATATTGGAAGTTTAGTTTCTGATTTTCATAGAAATATGATCAAAGGCGGAATTTATTTATATCCAACGAGCTCAAAAGCGCCAAAAGGAAAGTTACGTTTATTATATGAATGTAACCCAATGGCATTTATTGCAGAGCAGGCAGGAGGAAAAGCAACAGACGGTTTTGGAAGAATTATGGAAATCCAGCCAACAGAACTGCATGAAAGAGTTCCTTTTTTCTGCGGAAGTTATAATATGGTAGAAAAAGCGGAAGAGTTTATGGCAGCTGAATAAGTCTTCAGTCTCAGTTTCAGTCTGAACTATAAATAGCAAACCCGACAGATTTTTGAAATCTGTCGGGTTTATTTTGTTTTTTTATTAACTGTTTACTGTGACTGAGACTGTAAACTAAATACTATTTATTCATGTTTTCCATTTCGAAAACGAAAGTGTCTAAATCTACTTTTTTGTCAACCAAAGACAATGCTTTTCTAACAATATAGTTTACGTTTCCTGGAGTAAATCCTAAAGCTAATCCCATACGGGTTAACATTACTTCCTGCTGATCTCCTAAATGATGATCTACGTGAACCATTCTTGCCAAATCATATAAACGCTCTAAACGCTGCGTATATAAATAAGGAGGGTTTATTGGATGTTTCCACGGATCTTTAAGGATTTCGTTGTATTCTTCTTCTGAAATTTGTAATGTTGAAGCTATTTTATCTAAAAAATCTTTTTCTTCTGGACTTACTTTGCCGTCAGCAAAAGCTACACGAACAATGGCAGAGAAATGACCTCTGTTTCTTTGTTTGAATTCGTTATCAAATAATTCTGAAAATGGCATAATTAATTAGTTTTTATTGAGCAAAGATAAATCTTATTTTAATTTAACAAATTTAAATTTCTCATAAAATTTAACTTATTATTATTCGGTGATTTAATGTTTTGCACCATAAATTTTTCAAAATAAATCGTAAGTTTACAACCCCTAATCATTTAATAGTATTACCCGTATGTCAGAATTTTGGATTTATTTTCAAATAGGATTAAAGCATGTTTTAGATATTCACGCTTATGATCACGTTCTTTTTTTAATTGCATTAACAACACCTTATTTGTTTAGAGACTGGAAACGTATTTTACTTTTAGTTTCTGTTTTTACAATTGGACACACATTAGCTTTATTGCTTTCAGTTTACGGAATCATTGCAATAAAAGTTAATACGGTTGAGTTTTTAATTCCGATAACAATTTTAATAACGGCGATTTTCAATCTTTTTACAGCAGGAAAAACATCAAAGAGTGATGGATTGAATTTAGTGTTTTTTGTAACCTTGTTTTTTGGAATTATACACGGACTTGGATTCTCAAATTATTTCAAGACAATTTTAGGAGGATCACCTAGTTCAAAATTACTACCTTTAGGCGAGTTTGCATTAGGGATCGAAGCAGCTCAGTTAGTGGTGGTTTTTGTAGTTCTGATTATATCATATATTGTACAAACCGTATTTCGCTTTTCAAAGCGCGATTGGGCGCTTGTAATGTCGGCTTTTATTATAGGAGTAGTAGTTCCCATGATTATTGAAAGTCCAATTTGGCACAGATAAAATAAATGGAAGAAAAAAAGTTAAATAAATACGATAAGGCTTATTTAAGAATTGCGACAGAATGGGGAGCACTTTCCTATTGCATTCGAAAAAAAGTAGGCGCCATTATCGTAAAAGACCGAATGATTATTTCTGATGGATACAATGGAACACCATCCGGTTTTGAAAATTGCTGCGAAGATGAAGACGGATTAACCCGTTGGGATGTACTGCATGCAGAAGCAAATGCAATTTTAAAAGTAGCCAGATCAACGCAATCATGTGAAGGCGCAACTTTATATATTACACTTTCGCCATGTAAAGAATGCAGCAAACTGATACATCAGTCAGGAATAAAAAGAGTAGTATATCATAATGGATATCGTGACGATTCAGGAATTCAGTTTTTAATAAAAGCAGGTATCGAAGTCGAACATATTCCTGTTTTAGAAGAGTAAATGAAATTTAATTCAAAATATTTACCCATTATTATCGGAGCAACTTTTGCTCTCGGAATAGTCATCGGAAGCCTTATGAATGCTCCCGTTGATGACCAGCTTTTGGCTAAAAATTACTCGAAAACCAAGCTCAACAAACTTATTGATTTTATCAATAATGAATATGTTGACAGTATCAATACAGATTCTATTGTAAACCTTACAGTAGATAATATATTATCAAAATTAGATCCGCATTCCGTATATATTCCGCCAACAGAACAGGCTGAAGTGGCCGAAAGTATGAAAGGTGATTTCGTAGGAATCGGGATTAATTTCTATATGTACAAAGATTCTGTTGCCATTATAAAACCAATTGAAAACGGACCTTCTGCAAAAGCCGGAATAAAATCCGGAGACAGGATTTTATTTGCCGGAAAAACGAAATTATTTGGCAGAAAATTACCTTCGGATAGTTTATTCTCTAAATTAAAGGGAATAAAAGGATCTGAGATTGAATTGACTGTTTTTAGAAAATCAGAACAAAAGAAACTTAAGTTTAAAGTAAAAAGGGATATTATCCCGATTAAAAGTGTTGATGCCTCTTTATTACTCGATAATAAAACGGGTTATATAAAAATCAACCGTTTTGCAGAAACTACTTTTAACGAATTCAAAACCGGTTTGGTGAGATTGAAACAAAACGGAATTGAATCGCTTGTAATTGACCTTCGTGATAATGGCGGCGGTTATATGGAAGAAGCCATAGCAATTGCAGATGAATTCTTAAAAGACAAACAGTTGATTGTTTTTACCAAAAATAAAAATGGTACAACCGAAAAAACATTCGCTACAAAAGCAGGAAGTTTTGAAACAGGAAAAGTGTATGTTCTACTTAATGAAAACAGTGCATCTGCAAGTGAAATTCTGGCCGGAGCACTTCAGGATAATGACCGCGGAACGATTGTAGGACGTCGCTCTTTTGGGAAAGGATTAGTGCAGCGTGAAATGGATTTTAACGATGGATCTGCTGTTAGGTTAACAGTTGCCAGATATTACACGCCAACCGGAAGATCAATTCAAAAACCTTATAAAAAAGGAAATGAAGAATACTATAAAGAATCAGAATCACGTATAAAATCTGGAGAACTTTATGCAAAAGACAGTATAAAAGTTGCAGATTCATTAAAATTTAAAACTCCAAAAGGTAAAGTTGTATACGGTGGCGGCGGAATCGTTCCGGATGTTTTTGTGCCAATTGAGGCAGAACACGGAAACGAAAATGTAGCATATCTTCTTCAGACTGGAATCGTAGGTCATTTTGTTTTTGAAGAATTGGATAAAAACAGAAGTGCTTTTGCAGGACTTCATTTTAATGAGTTTTTGGCAAAGATGAAAAACTCTGATGCTTATTTTAAAAAGTTCAGAACTTATATTTTACTAACAGGACTGGATTTGAAATTAGATAAAACCAAAGCATTGGTAAACCGTTACATTACCGCAGAATTTGCACGTCAGCTTTATGGCGAATTGTATTATTATGATGTTATATTGAAAGATGATGCCATGATTAAAGCAGTTTTGAATCCGAAAAAGTAATACTTAATTTTTTTGTCAGATGAAAATAGAAACTATTGTAAATGCTGAAATCGAACTTTTAACGGCAATTAAAAATGCTGATGTTGCGACTTTGGATAAAATGCTTCATGATGATTTGCTTTTTAATTTGCCAGACGGACAAACCATTACCAAACAGTTCGATCTGGAATCTTATCGTTCCGGTAAAATGAAAATCGAAACTGTAGAAGCTTCAGATCAAATTATAAATATAATTGCAGATGTTGCTGTAGTTGCCGTAACTATTTTGTTGAAAGGAAATTATGAAGGTAATTCCTTGAATGGAACTTATAAGTATAACAGGGTTTGGAAACAATTTGATGAAACTGTAAAAGTGATTGCCGGAAGTTGCGTAGTTTTACAATAAAATAATAATAATTTTTTAAAATATAGTGTAATAAACCTTTCCTGAAAATGGACGAGATTTACAGTAAAATATAAAATATGAAAAATCTAAAAAGAGCAAGTTTTTTAATACTGCTAATGGCTTTTGTAATTTCTTGTGCATGTATGAAAGATAAAAATACAATTTCAGGAAAAGTTGAATCTATAGAATTTGGAAAGGACGGTTATACTGCCAAAATCAATACTGATAAAAATGAGGTTTATTATGCAATAATTAGCATCGTAAATGTTGGAGGACCGCAAAACTACAAGAAATTAAAAGAAGGTGATGAGGTATCCTTAAAAGGAGAAATCTGGAAAACAGATACAGAGAAACATATTAAAGTAAAAGAAATTGTTTCGGTGAAATAAAGGGTTAAACCATATAAGTTCATTTAATACTATGCGTGAAGCAATAACTATTAAAAGAAATAAACTTAAGTGAAAAAAAAGAAACCATATAAATTATATAAGTTGATAATATACGCAATGCATTAAATGAACTTATATAACTTATATGGTTTAATAATTTTATAGAGTTTTATCGAATACTATCGTGAGCGTGAGTTTGTACACCATTATTCCATAAAGTAAGAATATCTGTGGCTACAGCAGCACCGCTTCCGGCAGCAATTGCCAATTGACTTCTCCAGCCTGCTAAAGTTCCAATAACATAAATGCCGTCGGCAACTTTATGATCGTCGTTTTTGAGCTGTATACGTTGTTTTTCCGGAAGTGCTTTTTTGTGAGGTTCAATATATTGCATTAAACCTTCAATATCAAAAGTATTCGCAGAACCAATGCCTACAACGATACTTTTTGTTTTGTATGAGTTTTTGTTTGTCGTAACAGTAAATTCAGGATAAGTCCCTTCAACTTTTATTACTTTCTCATTTGGAATCTGTGCTATATGCGGATAACTCAATGCCAGATCCTGTGTACTTTCTATCAGTAAGTCAGAACCTAATTTGCCTGGCGTTATACCATAAGCATTGTAGAAAATTGCTTCTTGTAAGGAAGAATTTTTTTGATGCGTAAAAATTCCAATTTTTTTATCGGCTGCAAAGGATTTGTTTTTTGCTGATCCAAGAACCAGGGCACAAGACATGCCAGAAACGCCTCCGCCAATAATTAAAATGTCAAACATATTATCGTCCGTTTGTTTTTTCTTCAATTCTTTTAGAAATTCTAAAAATTAAAAGAATCAAAACGGCACAAAATGAAGCTGCAATTCCAATAAAAGCAACTACACTGTCTCCCTGAAAAGGATTTTTGAAGTCTAGCAACGTAATATTAAAAACAATTAAAGCTAATGCTAGAAGCACTAAGATTGAAGTGAAAATTTTCATAATGGTTGTTTGTTTGCCTAAAATAATAAAGTAAAACCCTTTGACCTAAAAAATGTCCTAAAGTTGTATTTTAGAAATTTTATGGGGTAAATTTATAAAAATAATTGTTAGACAAACAAACCTTTAACATTAGCGGCAAATAATTTAACAGCAATCGCTAAAAGTATGACACCAAAAGTCTTGCGAACCACGCCAAGTCCGTTTTCTCCTAATAAATTCTCGATTTTTTTAGAAGATTTCAAAACAATATATACCAATATGATATTCAATAAAATGGCAATAATAATATTAATGGTATGAAATTGAGATCGCAAAGAAAGTAAAGTTGTCATTGTTCCTGCTCCGGCGATTAACGGAAATGCTAAGGGAACGATAGAAGCAGATCCCGGTTCTTCGTCACGATATATCCTGATTCCTAAAATCATCTCTAAAGCCAGGAAAAACAATACAAAAGAACCTGCAACGGCAAACGAATGAACATCTATACCTATCAGGTTAAGAAAGCCTTCTCCAACAAAAAGAAAAACAATCATGATTGCACCGGCAACTATCGAAGCTTTTTCAGATTCTATATGTCCAACTTTTGCTCTTAAGTTTACAATAATAGGAATTGATCCTACAATATCAATTACAGCAAAAAGTACCATCCCAACAGTAATTATTTCTTTAAAGTCGATTTCTAACATATTACTTTGGTTTTAAGGGTTTAAAATTTTTGCAAAGGTAGATAATAAAGGTAGGTGTTTTTTTAATGCGATGTATTTTTGTTATAAAAACACGCTTAGCATGTTAAAAAAGTGATATTTGTAACAATTGATAACTTCTCTTGCATATTTGCAATGGATTAGCTTAGTTGCGTTGTGGTTTTTTTACCGCAAAGAGCGCAAAGTTTTCTCGCAAAGATTCGCAAAATTTAATTTAATTAAGATTTGAAAATATTTTCAAAGTCCACAAAGCTTTGTAGAATAAACAGTTTTAAATCTTTTTAATTTGCCAAATCTGCGTGGAAGAAAAGAATAAAAATATATCTGTTTTCTTTGTCTATCTTTGCACTTTATAAATTTCAGTATTTTATTATCATGTTTCAATTAGGTAAAACCATTATTTCAGAAGATATTCTTGAAAAAGAATTTGTGTGCAACTTGTCAGCTTGTAAAGGAGCTTGCTGTGTTGATGGAGACGCTGGTGCGCCATTAAGCGAGGCTGAGACTAAAATAATGGAAGAAATTTATCCTAAAGTAAAACCTTTTTTACGCAAAGAAGGAATTGCAGCAATCGAAGCTCAGGGAACCTGGGTAAAAGGAACTGATGGTGATCTTGAAACTCCATTAATAGATAATAAAGATTGTGCATATGTTATTTTTGATGGTAAAACAGCGCTTTGCGGAATCGAACAAGCCTATAATCAGGGAATCGTAGACTGGAAAAAACCAGTTTCATGCCATTTATACCCAATTCGTGTAAAAGACTTTACAGAGTTCGCTGCCGTAAATTATGATAAATGGGATATTTGTGATGATGCCTGTTCTTTAGGAAAAGAATTAGAAGTTCCGGTTTATAAATTTGTCAAAGAAGCGTTAATTCGCCGCTTTGGGCAAGATTGGTATTTAGAGCTTGAAAAAGTCGCTGAAGAACTTAAAAAATCTTAAAAATTTACGCCTCTTAGTTACCACTTTTAAGGGAGAAATTTTGACTCAAAAAATAAAGTTTTAACTCAAAAAAAAACTTTTAAAAACAATTTAAAATTTCTTGCTTTTTATTGCAAAAAGTCTATATTTTACAGGGGTTTTAGGTGTAAAAGGTAGTATTAAATGTCTCATTTACAAATATTTAATTATTGTCTGAAAAATATCTCATTTTTTATGCTTTGTTAAAAACTACGTCGAATTGTGAATAAGTTTGGCTTTCATTTTTGGCTGTAAATGACAATCTTTGTAGTCTATTGAATTAGTAAAAATTCAGTACAAAAATTAAACAAAAATTACCATGTCACAAGTTGAACCAATATTACAAGAAAATAAAAATCGTTTCGTTATTTTTCCTATCAAACACCATGATATTTGGGAATGGTATAAGAAAATGGAAGCTAGTTTCTGGACAGCTGAAGAAATCGATTTGCACCAGGACTTGACAGATTGGAATAATAAACTTAGTGACGACGAAAGATATTTTATTAAACACATTTTGGCATTCTTCGCAGCTTCTGACGGAATCGTAAATGAGAATCTTGCTGAGAACTTTGTAAACGAAGTTCAATATGCAGAAGCGAAGTTTTTCTATGGTTTCCAGATCATGATGGAAAATATTCATAGCGAAACTTACTCTTTACTAATTGATACTTACGTAAAAGATGAAGCGGAAAAAGCAGAATTGTTTAATGCATTAGAAGTTTTTCCTGCAATTAAGAAAAAAGCAGACTGGGCTTTAAAGTGGATTGAATCTGATTCATTTGCTGAAAGACTAATTGCTTTTGCAGCAGTTGAAGGAATTTTCTTTTCAGGTGCTTTCTGTTCTATTTATTGGTTAAAAAAACGTGGTTTAATGCCAGGCTTGACTTTTTCTAATGAGTTGATTTCCCGTGACGAAGGTGTACACTGTGATTTTGCAGTACACTTACACAATCATCACTTAATCAATAAAGTTCCAAAAGACAGAATTAAAGAAATCATCGTTGATGCATTAGATATCGAAAGAGAATTTGTTACAGAATCCCTTCCGGTGAGTTTAATAGGGATGAATGCTACTTTAATGACGCAATATTTAGAATTTGTTGCAGATCGATTATTAGTAGAATTAGGTTGCGAACGTGTGTATGGATCAGCGAATCCGTTTGATTTCATGGACATGATTTCTCTTCAGGGAAAAACTAATTTCTTTGAAAAACGTGTTGCCGAGTATCAAAAGTCTGGTGTGATGAACACAGATAGTGATGCTCAGAAAATTTCATTCGATGCAGATTTTTAGACACCAAAATACTTTTAGCGCAATCTAAAAGCGCTAAGAAAAATTACAATTTTTTAAGATTGAATCTTTAACCCAAATCGCTGATTCAATAACAATTTTTAATGTATTTAAATTCATTTTTCGAATTTGAATAGGGTAACTATTGAGGATCCTGCAATTCTCAAAAAATAATTTAAAAACACGCAATGTTTAAGTCTTGGAATTCGTTATTCCAATGTCTTTCATTTTTTCAATAACTAAAATAGTAAGCTTATGTATGTAGTAAAAAGAGATGGCCACAAAGAGCCGGTAATGTTTGATAAGATTACAGAAAGAATCAAAAAATTGTGTTACGGCTTGAATGAGCTTGTAGATCCTGTTAAGGTAGCCATGCGTGTTATCGAAGGATTGTATGACGGTGTTTCTACATCTGAACTTGATAATCTTGCGGCAGAGACGGCAGCTTCTATGACAATTGCGCATCCTGATTATGCACAATTAGCAGCGCGTGTGGCAATTTCGAACCTACACTCAAATACTAAAAAATCGTTCTCAGAAACGATGAAAGATATGTATAATTACGTAAATCCAAGAAATGGTCAGGAAGCGCCATTACTTTCGGATGAAGTATTCAAAGTAATTCAGGAAAACTCAGCGTTCCTTGATTCTCATATTATTTATACAAGAGATTTTAATTACGATTACTTTGGTTTCAAAACCTTAGAACGTTCGTATTTGTTGAAAATAAACGGTAAAATCGTCGAAAGACCACAACATATGTTGATGCGTGTTTCGGTTGGTATTCACCTTGACGATTTAAAATCAGTAATTGAAACTTACGATTTAATGTCTAAAAAGTTCTTTACGCATGCAACGCCAACGTTGTTTAATGCCGGAACTCCAAAACCACAAATGTCTTCTTGTTTCCTTTTGGCAATGCAGGATGATAGTATTGATGGTATTTATGATACATTAAAACAAACGGCTAAAATCTCGCAATCAGCGGGAGGAATTGGTCTTTCTATTCATAACGTTCGTGCAACAGGATCTTATATTCGTGGTACAAACGGAACTTCAAACGGAATCGTTCCGATGTTGAGAGTTTTCAACGATACGGCTCGTTACGTAGATCAGGGTGGTGGAAAACGTAAAGGAAGTTTTGCGATTTACATCGAAACCTGGCATGCTGATATCTTCGACTTTTTGGATTTAAAGAAAAATACAGGAAAAGAAGAAATGCGTGCGCGTGATTTATTCTTCGCAATGTGGACATCTGATTTATTCATGAAACGCGTTCAGGAAGATGCATCATGGACTTTAATGTGTCCTAACGAATGTCCTGGATTATATGATGTTTACGGAGAAGAATTCGAAACAATGTATTTGGATTATGAATTTAGAGGAAAAGGTAGAAAAACAATTCGTGCACGTGAATTATGGGAGAAAATCCTGGAATCACAAATCGAAACAGGAACTCCTTATATGTTGTACAAAGATGCAGCAAACCGTAAATCGAACCACAAGAACTTAGGAACAATTCGTTCATCAAACTTGTGTACAGAGATTATGGAGTTTACCTCTAAAGATGAAATCGCAGTTTGTAACTTAGCTTCTATCTCATTACCAATGTTTATCGAAAACGGTAAATTCGATCACGAAGCACTTTATAATGTTACAAAACGTGTAACGCGTAACCTGAATAAAGTAATCGACAGAAACTACTACCCAGTAAAAGAAGCTGAAAATTCTAACTTACGCCACCGTCCGGTTGGTTTAGGTGTACAAGGTTTAGCAGATGCTTTTATCATGTTGCGTATGCCGTTTACAAGCGATGAAGCAAAAGCATTAAACCAGGAAATTTTCGAAACATTATACTTCGCAGCCGTAACCGCTTCTATGGAAATGGCAAAAGAAGAAGGTCCATATTCTACATTCGCTGGATCTCCAATGTCACAAGGAGAATTCCAATACAATATGTGGGGAATGAAAGATGAAGAATTATCAGGCCGTTGGGACTGGGCTTCATTAAGAAAAGAAGTAATGGAGCATGGAGTTCGTAACTCATTATTAGTTGCGCCAATGCCAACCGCTTCGACTTCTCAAATCCTTGGAAACAACGAAGCTTTCGAACCATATACATCAAACATTTACACACGTCGTGTATTGTCTGGAGAATTCATCGTAGTAAACAAACATTTACTTCACGATTTAGTAGACAGAGGTTTGTGGAACGAAACTTTGAAACAAGAAATTATGCGTCATAACGGATCTGTTCAAAATATTGATGTGATTCCGCAAGACTTGAAAGAATTATATAAAACAGTTTGGGAAATGTCGATGAAAGATATTATCGATATGTCACGTCAAAGAGGTTATTTCATTGACCAATCGCAATCATTAAACTTGTTCATGCAAGATGCAAACTATTCTAAACTTACGTCAATGCACTTTTATGCTTGGCAATCAGGTTTAAAAACAGGAATGTATTACCTAAGAACAAAATCTGCGGTTGATGCGATTAAATTCACCTTAAACAACGATAAAAAAGAAGAAGATGCACCGGCAGTTTTAGTTCCGGAAACAGAATCTATCAGTGTTGAGGATTATAAAGCAATGTTGCTAAAAGCACAAGCCGGAGATCCTGAAGATTGTGAAATGTGTGGGTCTTAATTCTTTATTATTTAGAGGAAAGAAAATAGAATAAAGAAGAAAGATTTATTCTGAATTAATAGAAAGCAGTTATTGTAATGATAGCTGCTTTTGTTTTTTTAAGTAATTCTTTGCAATGTGATATAATGGATTTGCATGGGTAGTGACAATATTCGTTTCAAAGTAAATTTTGTGTAAATTTGTAATATTCAAAACTAATATGAAAAGAATGGAAATCAAAAATTTATCTAGATATAGCAATGCTGAAAAAATTGTTTTAGCTGAGCAGTTATGGGATAGTGTTTCTAAAGAAGATTTAGAAATATCTGATGATGTGAAAAGAGAATTAGATATTCGAATCCAGAATTTGGAAGAAGGCAAGGCTGAATTGTATTCTTGGGATGAAGTCAAGGCACATTTAAAGTCGATAAGATAATGAACAAAATTCGCTTTGTCAAAGAAGCTTTATTTGATATTGAAAATGTAGTTTTTTGGTACGAGAAACAAAGAATTGGACTTTCTTATGATTTCGAACTCTGTCTGGAAGCTGGAATTAATACTATTTCAAGAAATCCAGATCTATTTCAAAAGAAGTATAAAAATATACGAATGCATTTTATTTCGAGATTTCCTTATGGAATTCATTATCGATTGGAAAAAGATGAAATAATTGTTATTGGAGTTTTTCATACTTCACGTTCTCCTAAAAATTGGTCTAAAAGGTTAGAGTTATAGATAAATCTCAGCATCTTAGCAACTCAGAACCTTAGTATCTTAGAAAAAAACAATTACCTAAATCTCATTTTAAGCCTGTTTTTTTATATTATCATACAAAACTTGATAAATTTGTTAAGAAATCCTTTTTTGTTTCATAAAATGCATTATTTGTTTTGGTGAGGTGAAAATAATTTATACATTCGCAGAGAATTTATTGAAAAACACAAACAAAATGTCTAATAACCGTTTTTATTTTAGCAACTCTTTTTATTTCTTCTTTAGTAGAAGTGAGGATTGTGCTATGGTTATTTGAGAAAATTAAAAAAGACAAATAAAACTAATATACAATCCTGATGAAAATCAGGATTTTTTTTTGAATATATGACAACTAAAATTGCAATACAAGGTATTAAAGGTTCTTTTCATCATCAGGTTGTGAAAGAGTATTTCTCTGAAAATGTGGCTATTGATGAGTGTTTGTCTTTTGAAGAATTGGTTGACAGCCTGCTTTCAGGAAAATCTGATCAGGCGGTTATGGCAATAGAAAATTCGATTGCAGGGCCAATTATTCCAAATTATGCTTTGATTGATAAGAACAATTTACACATAATTGGAGAACATTATTTAAGCATTCACCAAAATTTAATGACTTTAAAAGGTCAGAAAATTGAGGATATAAAAGAAGTTCATTCGCATCCAATGGCAATTTTGCAATGTATGGATTTCTTAAAACAATATCCGAACATTAAGTTGGTTGAAGACAAAGATACCGCTGAAACAGCAAGAAGAATTCAGGAAAAACAACTAACCGGAATTGCAGCAATTGCAAGTAAAGTAGCTTCGGAAATGTATGATCTTGAAATTATCGCTCCGGAAATTCAAACGATAAAAAATAATATGACTCGTTTTGTGATTATCAAAAAGCAAAATTCATTTTTGCCGGAAAACGAAATCAACAGAGCTTCGATCAAATTTGAACTAGATCATAAAAGAGGAAGTTTAGCAGCGGTTTTGAATGTAATGAGTGATTGCAAACTGAATTTGACAAAAATTCAATCGCTGCCAAAAATTGAAACTCCTTGGAAATATTCATTTTTCGTAGACGTGACATTCGAGAAATACGAAGATTTTGCAAAAGCCAAAACGTTATTAAACATAATGGCAGAATATTTTAAGATATTGGGAGAATATAAAAATACCAAACCTTTAAGTCAGTCTTAAAGTTAGAAAGCCGAAAGTCAAAAAGTCCAAAATAAAAAGAGCCTAAAGCATACAGCTTAAAGCCTAAAGCAGAAAAAAAATGATTACAACAGCAAAAAGATTAGATACAGTTGAAGAATACTACTTCTCATCAAAATTGAGAGAAGTTCGTCAACTGCAGTCTGAAGGAAAATCTATCATCAATATGGGAATTGGAAGCCCTGATTTGAGTCCGTCGAAAGCAGTAATTGAAGCGGTTGCCGCAGCAATTCAAGATGAAAACGGACATGGTTATCAGAGCTATCAGGGATTACCGGAATTGAGAAAAGGGATGGCAGATTTTTATCAGAATCAGTTTGGTGTTGAATTAAATCCGAATAATGAGATTTTGCCTTTGATGGGATCGAAAGAAGGAATTATGCACATTTCGTTAGCTTTTTTGAATGAAGGGGATCACGTTTTGATTCCGAATCCGGGTTATCCGACTTATACTTCGGTAACAAATTTGGTTGGAGCAGTTCCGGTTTATTATGATCTAAAAGAAAAAAATGCCTGGGAACCGGATTTTGAAGCTTTAGAAAAATTAGATCTGGAGAAAGTAAAAATTATGTGGCTGGGATATCCGCAAATGCCAACAGGAGCGAGAGGAAGTTTAGCGTTATTTGAAAAATTGGTTGCTTTTGCTAAAAAACACAACATATTATTGATCAACGACAATCCATATAGTTTTGTTTTGAATGATAATCCAATGAGTTTATTGCAGGTTGAAGGCGCAAAAGAGGTGGCTTTAGAATTGAATTCACTTAGTAAAACATTTAACATGGCAGGCTGGAGAGTGGGGATGGTTTTAGGAAATCCTGAAATTATCGATGCAGTCTTAAAAGTAAAAAGCAACATGGATAGCGGTATGTTTTACGGAATCCAGAAAGGTGCAGTTGCAGCTTTGAATTGCGATAAATCATGGTTCGAAGATCAAAACAAGATTTACAGACGCCGCAGAGAATTGACAGAAAAACTAGCAGAGAAATTAGGCTGCGAAGTTTATAAAGAAGGAGTTGGGCTTTTTGTTTGGGCAAAACTTCCGGAAGGAATTGAATCATCAGAAAAGTTCATTGACGAAATATTATACGGGAAACACATTTTCATCACACCGGGAACAATCTTCGGAAGTAATGGTGAAGGTTATATCAGATTCTCGTTGTGTGTGAAAGAAGAAAAAGTACAAGAAGCGATTGATAGATTTTAGAAGCAAGAGCAAAAAGAGTAAAGAACAAAGAACAAAGAGTAAAGAATCAAGATTTTTTGGTATAGTTTGTCAGGCTGAGCGAAGTCGAAGCCCATTCCAATTGGAATTTTGATTTTAAAATTTGGAATTTATAAAGAAGCTTAGCTTCTAATAAAAATAAATATGAAAGTATACGTAATAGGAATAGGGTTAATAGGCGGTTCGATGGTGCTGGACATCAAAGACCAACATCCTGATGCAACTATTTTTGGGATCGATAGTAACGAACAACATTTGCAGGAAGCAATTGATTTAGGTGTTATCGATCAGGCAGGAAGCTTTGAGGAATTGGCTGATGCTGATTTTGTAATTGTTTCGGTTCCGGTGGATGTAGCGTTGGTAGTTTTGCCAAAAGTGCTGGATTTAGTTGGAGATAAAACGATTGTTTTTGAAGTAGGTTCGACTAAAAAACCAATTTGTGATGCTGTTGCCAGTCACCCAAAAAGAAGGAACTTTATCGCCACACATCCGATAGCAGGAACAGAGTTTTCAGGACCTTCGGCGGCGATAAGAGGTTTGTTTAAAGGAAAGACAAACATAATTTGTGAAGTGGAAAAAACCACTTTTAAATTGCAGGAAAAGGCGTTAAAGCTTTTTAGCGAAATAGGAATGAGGATTCGATATATGGATCCGACTTCGCACGACAAACACATTGCTTACGTTTCGCATTTGTCGCACATTAGTTCGTTTATGCTTGGGAAAACGGTAATGAACAAAGAAAAAGATGAACAGGATATTTTTGATATGGCGGGAAGTGGATTTGAAAGTACGGTTCGTTTGGCAAAAAGTTCTCCGGCAATGTGGACACCGATTTTTAAGCAAAACAAGGAACACGTTATCGAAACATTAGAAGAATATATTTCAAATCTCAGTCGGTTTAGGGATTTGTTGAAAGATGAAAATTACAATGCCATTTTTGAAGAAATGGAAAGCACGAATAAAATCAAAGAAATATTAAACGGATTAACAATTAAAAAATAAAAATAAACTAAAAATTAAGATGGAAAATAAGAAAGAAATGAGAAAGTGGTTAGAAGATTTCAATTTAAATCACCCACTTGTGATAGCTGGACCATGTAGTGCAGAAACGGAAGATCAAGTATTGAAAATTGCTCACGAATTGAAAGATTCAAAAGTTAGTGTATTCAGAGCTGGAATCTGGAAACCAAGAACGCGTCCGGGAGGATTTGAAGGTGTTGGAGAAATTGGTTTAAAATGGTTGCAAAAAGCTAAAAAAGAAACTGGTTTGTTAATGGGTACTGAAGTTGCGACTGCAGCGCACTGTAAACTGGCTTTAGAACATGATATCGACGTTTTATGGGTTGGTGCACGTACAACTGCAAACCCTTTCGCAGTTCAGGAAATTGCTGATACGTTGAAAGGAACTGATAAAATTGTTTTGGTTAAAAACCCTGTAAACCCTGATTTAG
This sequence comes from [Flexibacter] sp. ATCC 35103, assembly GCF_001975985.1. GTDB lineage: Bacteria > Bacteroidota > Bacteroidia > Flavobacteriales > Flavobacteriaceae > Flavobacterium. The sequence goes on from NZ_MTQF01000003.1 coordinate 849,710, forward strand.
CTTTATGGTTGGGTGGTGTTGAGCGTTTACACATGGCTGGAATCGAGAAATTAGGAGTTATTCACAGAGGTTTTTCTACTTACGAAAAAACAAAATACAGAAACATTCCAGAATGGCAAATTGCTATCGAATTGCAAAATAAATTTCCTGATTTACCATTAATCATCGACCCGTCTCACATTACAGGAGATCGTAAAATGATTTTTGAAGTAACGCAAGAGGCTTTAGATTTGAATTACGATGGTATGATTATCGAAACGCACTACGATCCGGACAACGCTTGGTCTGATGCTGCTCAACAAGTTACTCCAGACGCTTTGAAACAAATCATTAAAGATTTGACAATTAGAAAAACGGATGATACTACAGATCAGTACACTCAAAAAATGACAAAACTAAGAGCGAACATCGATGTACTTGATGCTAACTTATTAGACTTGTTAGGAAAACGTATGAAAGTAGCGGACGAAATTGGTCAGGTGAAAAAAGATGCAAACGTAGCGATTCTTCAAAACAACCGTTGGAATGAAATTTTAGGAAAAATGATTCTTGAAGGTGAGAAAAAAGGTCTTACTGAAGAGTTTGTTTTAAAAATGTTCAAAGCAATTCACCAGGAAAGTATTGGTCACCAGGAAAAAGTTATCAATGCATAATATTTAAAAAGTTATCATTAAAAGTATTTTTTAATAAATAACCTCTTACAATTTGCGAGAGGTTATTTTTTTGCGTTCTTTGCAATTAAATTCTTGTTAAAATTAATTAAAAAAAGATCCATGAAAAATACATTTGCTTTTCTTTTACTGGCATTATGCTTTATAAATTTACATGCACAAAATAAAATTGAGAATCTAAATATGACTTATGGTGATGAATTACCAGATGACAAGCAAAAGATTATAAAAATTATCGGTGAAGCAAATGATAAAATTTATGCGTTAGCTCTTTCGGGAAAGGAAGATTTTTTCTTAAAAATTTTCGAATCAAAATCGATGAGAATGATTTCTTCAAACGGGATTGTTATTCCTAAGCTTGATGATAGAGAAGTTGATTTTGAGGAAATATTTTTGTTAAATGAAAAATTATATGCAATAGGAAGTGTTTATAAAAAAAAGGATAAAACTTATAATCTGGTTGGTCTGGAGATTTCAGACACTGGGGTTTTAAGTGGTAAATCAATTTTATTGTTTAATTCTGTTGTAGATAAAAAATCAGAGAAAGGGGATTTTTATTTTAAAATTTCTCAAGACGAAAACTCTTTGCTTGTTATGCATACCTCTTTGTTTTCTAAAGAAGATGCGGTTCAATATGAGATAAAATTATTAGATGACAGACTAAATGTGCTTTTTACAAATACCGAGAAAGTAAAATTTGATGATAATAAAAAAGATTATGAATTCGATATTTCGGATTTTGAATTAAATTTTGAGAATGATGTTTTTTTAGTAATTAATGAATCTTATCGTGACTCAAAAAAGAAAGAAAAAATAGAAAAATTTCAGATCCATAAATTTAAAAAGGCCAATAACTATAAAAAAGAAATTGTTGATATAAATGTCACAGGAAAAGAAATTATTAATTGTAAAATGATTTCTACCGTAAAACATACTCTAAAGCTTGTTGGTTTTTATTCTAGTGTACGTGAAAATGGTAAAGGAAATAAAGATCTAAAAGGAATTTATAATGCAACTATAGATTTGACAAGTACAGCAAGTCCTGATATAAAATTTGAGGAGTTTGATTACGAAACAAAGGTTAAGCTGATAGGAGAACGTCGTGCTAAAAATGGTAAAGACGTAAAACCTCTCTATACAATTACAACTATAATTGAACGAAATGATGGAGGTTTAATTGTTCTTTCAGAATTACAGAATGTTTTTTATGGCAAAAGTGCAGGATTCGGACCATTGGCATTTACCCCTGTTACTTATACAAAAAATGAGATTATAGTAACTTCTTTAAAACCTGATGGTTCATTAGATTGGAGTAATGTATTGCCAAAAGAACAAGTTGCATCTGTAACCACAATGTCTTTGTCATTAGGAGCTATGGCTGGTAATGGAAGTTTTACCGTTGGGGCATCTTTAATGATTCCAATGATAGATTTAGGAAAAGGACCAGAATATCTGGGAGCAATACCAATGTATAAAAACGGGAAATTGAATGTGATTTTTAATGATAATGTTAAAAATAAAGGAATTACTAATATAGAAAAAATTAAAGCACTTGGCAATTACAATAATGCAGTTCCGTCTCTTTTTATATTTGATGAAAACGGATTAATCACAAGAAAGGATCCTGATGAGGCCATTAAAAATGAATTAGTACTTCGACCAGGTGTTTATTACAGAAAAAATGAAAGTGAGTTAATTTTGTATTCTTCCAGAAAAAAACAAGATAAACTTGGACGATTATTGTTAGAGAAATAAATGAAATAAAAAGGTTGTGAATTATATTTCATAATCTTTTTTGTAAATATCTATTTTGTACGTTAATGGTTTTTTACGAAAATGTTTAAAGTAATTCACCAGGAAAGTATTGTTCACCAAGAGAAAATTTTCAACGCATAATTTTCTAAACCATATAAGTGATATAAGTTAATTTAAGTTTTATTAAAACTATTTTAAAATTTTCTTATAGCATTATTTGAAAATAGATTGTTTTTTAAGAATCTCTGGCACTTTGTAAAAAAAGTGTTGGAGATTTTTAGTTATAAAGTATATAAATTTAATGTTAAATAGAATTTTCTATATAGCATTGCCCGCGGTTTCAACCGTGGGCAATATTTTTCAAAGCTTTTAATCTCAATCTTAGGCTAATATTTTCTTATATAACTTATATGGTTTGATTTTTATAACCCATTCCAACCTTTTTAGATTTTATATACTCTATAGTTATATACAAACTTAACTCTCGTGTTATGAAATCAAAAAGACGTTTTTCTCAGCCATTAATTTTTCAAGTAAATTGGAAAGTGTTATTTTATATGTTATTGTTTTTAGGAACAAAATCTTTCGCACAAAGTCCTGAACTTACGGTAAAAGGAGAAGATGCTGAAAAAGTAAGAATGAATAAATTAATCGTCAATGTAAAAGTGGTTGGTAATATTGCTTATACAACTGCCGAAATGCATTTTTTTAATTCAGGATCCCGCCAGATGGAAGCAGAACTTATTTTTCCGTTACCTGAAAATGTTTCGGTTTCAAGGTATGCTATTGATATTAATGGTAAAATGCGAGAAGCAGTTCCCGTAAATAAAAATAAAGGAAAACAGGTTTTTGAAGCAATCGAACATCGTCGTGTTGATCCGGGATTGTTAGAAAAAGTAGATGGAAATAATTTCAGAACCAGAATTTATCCGTTGATGCCAAACGGAGAACGAACTGTAATTATAGGGTATGAAGAAGAGCTTTCGGCACTTGATAAAGATAATTTGGCGTATCAACTAGTGAGTCGTTATCCTAAAAAGCTGGATCTGTTTGAAATAAATGTTTCGGTTTTAGGAACTGCGACATCACCAACTATTGCTGAAAATTCGGGTAATGAAATTGCTTTTTCAAAATGGAATCAATCTTTTCAGACTTCCATAAAAAAAGAAAACTATCAGCCATCTGAAAAATTAGTTTTTAAAATTCCAATTCAGCAGAATATTCCAAGTGTAATTATGCAGAATGTTGGGGGTCAGCATTATTTTTATGGAAACACTTTTATCGAAGGAAATAAAATTACCAAAAAAATACCAGTTTCAATTGGCTTGATTTGGGACAATTCGTTGAGTTGTAAAACACGTGATTTGAAAAAAGAGCTGGCTTTGCTTGATGCTTACTTCCAAAAAATAAAAAACACTAAAGTCACTTTGTACTTTTTGAATTATACTTTTGAAAAACAAAATGAATATATAATTACTAATGGAAACTGGATAGCATTAAGAGCTGTTTTAGAGAATACCAAATATGATGGAGGAACGAGATTTTCTAAAATAAACCTTTTAGTTCATGATGAATTTTTGCTTTTTTCTGATGGATTGTCTTCTTTGAGTGATAATGTTCTGCCAAAGACTAAAAAGCCAATTTATACAATTACATCATCTGTTTCTGCTGATTTTTCTTTCCTGAATTATTCTTCGATGCAAACTGGCGGTAATTTGATCAACTTAAACCAGATAAATCAGGAAAATGCTTTGGATAAGTTGATAAATACAAACCTGAAATTTTTAGGAATAAAAGATAATTATACAATAACTGATTTGTATCCAATCGAGGGCACTTCAGTTTCGGGTAGTTTTAGTTTTTCGGGGATTTCCCTGAATCCTAAAAATGAAATTACGTTGTTATTTGGTTATAATAACGAAGCTGTTTTAGAGCGAAAAATAACTCTGGATGCTAGTGTTCAAAACACAAATGATGTGAATATTGAAAAACTCTGGGCACAGAAAAAAATAGCTAATCTTGATTTTCAATATGCTAAAAATGCTGATGAGATTGAACTTCTAGGAAAAAAATACGGAATCATAACCAAAAGCACATCGTTGATTGTTCTGGAAGATATTCGTGATTATATTTCTTATGATATTATTCCGCCGGCAGAATTGCGTACTGAATTTGACCGAATTAAAAAACAGGAGCAGAATAATAATCTGGCACAACAAAAGAATAACTGGGAAAGTATCCAAAGTTATTTTGAAGATTTAAATCATTGGTGGAAAAAAGATCTGAAATATTCAGCTCCAAAAGTTTTACCAAAATCCAAGAAAAACTTACGCAGAGGATCTGAAACTATAAAAGGTGATGCCAATGCTGTGCTTACGATTGATGAGCCTGTTGGTTCAGGACCTGTATTATCTATAGTCGAAGAAACGAAATCAAGTCCGGTAGCTGATCAGGTTAAATTTGTTGCGCCGGTACCGGCAAGAGCTTCTGAAATTACTTTAGATGCCTCAGAAAAAAAAGCAGAATCTGAGTTAAAAGAAGTTGTCGTTGTTGGTTATGGAACAGTTAAAAAATCTGAGGTTTCCTATTCTGTACAAACAATCTCGTCTGAAACTATTTCAAAAAACACTAATGTATCTCAAGCACTTGCTGGAAAAATTGCGGGAGTTCAAGTAAGTCAAGCGATTGAGACTGATAAATCTTTAAATAAAGAAATTTTATCGAATGAAGATTCTAAAAAAGATTTGATTATAGAAAGCGGCGATGCTCAGGTAATCGAAAATCAGACTAAAACCTGGAATCCGGATCGATTATATCTTAAAGCGTTGGCAAAAGCTCCAAAAGACAAACAATATGAATTGTATTTAGAATTAAGAAACGGACAAGAAAACAATCCAAGCTTTTATTTTGATGTAGCACATTTTTTCTACAATCAGGGCGATGTAAAAAAAGCATTGCAAATCATTAGCAATATTGCCGATTTAGGTTTAGAAAATCATCAGCTTTATAAAACACTTACTTATACTTTACGACAATGGAAAGCTTATGATGATGCTGAGTTTACGGCAAGACAAATTGCAAAATGGAGAGCGCATGAACCACAAAGTTTAAGGGATTATGCTTTGGCTCTTGAAGATGCAGGGAAGTATCAGGAAGCTTTTGACCAATTGATTAAAGCATTGGAAGTAAATTATTACGGAGAAATGAGCGGACAATATGAAGGTGTTGAAGATATTATTTTAATGGATATTAACCGCTTGACGATTGAACACAAAGGTTTGAAAACGGGTAAACTCGATAAAAAATATTTGGAGAAAATGCCGGTTGATATCAGAATAATTATGATCTGGAACCTGATGGATGTAGATCTGGATTTACATATTATTGAGCCAAATGGCGAAGAATGTTATTATGGACATAAAGACACACAAGCCGGCGCAAGATTCTCGAAAGATTTTACACAAGGTTATGGACCTGAACAATATTTAATCAGAAATGCGATTAAAGGAAAATATCAAATAAAAACCAATTATTTTGGAGAAACTGAACTTACTCAAAATGGTCCTGCAACAATTATGGTAGAAATTTATACCACAAGAGCAGGAAAAACCACAAAAACCTTAAAAACAATTCAGTTAGGAAAAATCAAAGAAAATGAAATTTTAGCCGAAATTGTTTGGTAAATGAGTCAATTTTAGCGTCTGTTTTTTAATTTTAAAAGGCGAAGTTGCGTTGTTCAATTCTAAAAACGTAATTTTGCCTTTTAATATATTTTAGTTTTTCAGAAAAATCTAAAATCTAAAATCAGCAATCTAAAATTTGAATGACAGGACTCGTATATAAATCTACAGGAAGTTGGTATACTGTAAAATCAGAAAAAGGCGATTTTATAGAATGCCGTATGAAAGGGAAGTTTAGGATGAAAGGGATCAAAAGTACTAATCCTATTGCTGTAGGCGATATTGTCGATTATGAACTCGAAGAAACCTCTGATGCTTTGACCGGAACGATTTTTAATATTCATGAAAGAAAGAATTACATCGTTCGTAAATCGGTTAATTTATCGCATCAAATGCATATTATTGCATCAAATATTGATCGCGTATTTTTATTGATTACGATTAATAATCCGCCAACAACATTCAATTTTATTGATCGTTTTTTAGTAACTGCTGAAGCCTATAATATTGAAACAATTTTGGTTTTTAATAAAATAGATACTTTTGATGAACCAACGCTCGAAGATCAATTATATATGCAATACGTTTATCAGCAAATTGGGTATAAATGTCTTCGTGTTTCTTCTACAGAAATGAAAGGTATTGAGGAGTTGAAAGAAATGATGATTGGCAAAGTGAGTATGTTCTCCGGACATTCAGGAGTTGGAAAATCGACTTTGGTAAATGCAATGGAACCATCTTTACATCTTAAAACCAAAACTATTTCTGAGGCCAGTAAACAAGGTCAGCACACTACTACTTTTGCTGAAATGTATGATTTGTCTTTTAATGCAAAAATTATCGATACTCCGGGAATCAAAGGTTTTGGGATTGTTGATATGGAAAAAGAAGAAATCAGCGGTTATTTCCCTGAATTCTTTAAATTAAAAGATCAATGTAAGTTTAACAATTGCCTGCATAAAGAAGAACCACATTGCGCTATTAAAGCTGCTTTAGAAAGAGACGAGATCGCCTGGTCCCGTTATAATAGTTACTTAAAGATTTTAGAAGGTGATGACGAAAATTATCGTACAGATTCTTATGATGAAGATCGTAAAGCCAGTGATGAACTGAGAAAGTAATTGTTAATTCCTAATCAAAAATTTTCGACAAAAGTTTGAATGTAGAGATGCACTGCAGTGCATCTAACGTTAGCATTTAAAATTCGTCAAATCTTTTAATCTATAGTAACCAAAATATCTTCTATTATAATGAAAGTAGTAATTCAAAGAGTTTCCCATGCATCAGTTACGGTTGATGAAAAAATAATAGCTGATATTCAAAAAGGTTTATTGATTTTAGTTGGGATTGAAGATCTGGATACTCAGGAAGATATAGACTGGCTGGCTGGAAAAATCATAAAAATGAGAATTTTTGGAGACGAAAATGACGTCATGAATTGTTCTGTTCAGGATATTGACGGAGATATTATTGTAGTAAGCCAATTTACGCTTCATGCTTCCACAAAAAAAGGAAATCGTCCATCGTATATAAAAGCGGCAAAACCAGACTTTGCGATCCCAATGTACGAGAATTTTGTTCGATCTTTAGAAAAGGACTTTGGTAAGAAAATACAAACCGGAATTTTTGGTGCAGATATGAAGGTTAGTCTCTTAAATGACGGACCTGTAACGATTTTAGTAGACAGTAAAAACAAAGATTAAAAATCATTAGAAGGGTGTTAAGGATTTCTAAAAATAATATATATTTGGCGAAATTACTTACTAATGAAATTTACTTTTTTCGGGTTATTTTTTTTCTTATTTATCAATATTTCTTCTGCTCAAAAAAACGAATATGCTGTAACTGCAATTGCGGATAGTCTTAAAGAAAATGCTAATGCTGTTGTTCGTTTGGATGAAATTGATATAACGATTCAGTCGCAGCGAAATATGAATACCAAAACTCATCGCGTAGTAACTGTTTTAAACGAAAAAGGTTTTGATGCTACACGAGCATATGAATTTTACGATAAATCAACTTCTGTTAAAAGTATTGAAGCGATAGTTTATGATGCGTTTGGAAAAGAGATCAAAAGAATTAAAAGAAAAGATTTTAAAGACCAAAGTATTGTTGGCGGAAGCACACTTTTTTCAGACAGTCGATACGTTTATCTGGATTATACCCCAATTTTATATCCCTTTACAATTGAATTTAGTAGTGAAGTCCAAACTTCATCGACAGCTTTTATTCCAGGTTGGATGCCTTTAAGGGATTTTTATACCAGTATAGAAAAAGCTTCTTTAAATATGATCTATCCTGTAGATTTAGGTTTTAAAAAGAAAGAGTTTCAATTCTCCGGTTTTAATGTAAAGAAAATAACAGATACAAATACGCAGCTTTCATATGTTGCCACAAATGTTTTAGCTCAGAAAAAAGAAGATTACAGTCCGTCATACAAAGATCTTTTTCCTAAAGTAATGATGGGTTTAGAACGTTTTCATCTGGAAGGTGTTGATGGAACAGCTACAAATTGGACTGATTTTGGGAAATGGTACTCAGAAAAAATCTTAGCCGGAACAACAGATTTACCGGAAGAAACAAAAACAAAAATCAAAGCTATTGTTGGAGATGAAAAAGATCCCGTTAAAAAAGCAAAACTAGTTTATGATTTTGTACAAAAAAAGTCCAGATATGTGAGTATTCAGGTTGGTATTGGTGGCTGGAAACCAATGTTAGCTACAGATGTAGATCGTTTGGGTTATGGAGATTGTAAAGCTTTGACAAATTATACAAAAGCACTTTTGAAAGCAGTCGATGTTCCTTCGTATAATACCGTTTTATATGGAGACAGTTATAAAACAAACATAGAATCAGATTTTGTTTCGATGCAGGGAAATCACATGATTCTGTCTATTCCAAACGGTAATGATTATATCTGGTTAGAATGTACAAGTCAGGATGATCCTTTTGGATATCAGGGAACTTTTACAGACGATCGTGATGTTTTAATCATTAAACCCGAAGGCGGAGAAATTGTGAGAACCAAAGTATATGAAGATTTTGGAAACACACAAACAGATAAAGGAACTTATACAATAGACGAAAATGGTAATTTTTCAGGCTCAATTGCAATCACTTCAGAAGGTTCTCAATATAGCTCGAAAGCCAGAATCGAAACGCTGCAGCCAACAGAAAAAGAATCGCATTATAAAGAATATTGGGATAATATCAATAATTTAAAATTGGGTAAAATAACCTTTAGCAATAACAAAGAAAATGTTCGTTTTATAGAAGATATTCAGCTTAGCGCAATAAATTATGCTACAATTTCTGCCAATAAAATGATTTTTACGGTTGATGCTTTCAATCAAAGTGCTGCTAATATTAAAAGAATCCGAAACAGAAAAAATCCATTTCAAATTCAGCGTGGCTATTTAGATACAGATGAAATCGAGATTAATTTCCCTGCTGGTTTTACAATTGAGTTTTTGCCTTCAAACTTTGAATTAAAAGGAAAGTACGGGGAATATAAAACCGAAATAATCAAAAAAGAAAATAATAAACTGACTTATAAACGCTCTATGTTTTTAAATAAAGGAAAGTATTCCAGTAAAGAATATGATGAATATCGACTTTTTATGGAGCAGATTTCAAGAAACGATAATGCCAAAATTATATTAACCAAGAACTAATCAAAAAATGAAAATTATCAAACTTTTTAGTCTTTCAATTCTATTGTTGCTTATTACAAATGTGTCAGCGCAAGAATTTAAATTAGGAAAAGTATCTATTGCTGAATTAGAGCAAAAAGTGCATCCTAAAGATTCATCGGCTGCAGCGGCAATTTTGTATAAAAAAGGTAAAACCAGAATTGAATATGATGTTGTTGACGGTTTTATTACTGTTACAGAAGTAGAAACAAGAATTAAGATTTATAAAAAAGAAGGTTACAATTGGGCCAATCAAAATGTTTGGTATTATAATCAGAATGGATTTAAAGAAAAAGTAAGTTTTTCTGATGCAGTTACTTATAATTTGGTAAATGGTAAAATCGAAAAAACGAAATTAAAGAGCGATGGTTCTTTTGATGAAATCTTAAATAAATTTAGAGGACAAAAAAAAATAACAATGCCTAATGTTAAAGAAGGATCTGTTATTGAATTTAGTTATCAGGTTAGAAGTCCTAGCGATAGAATGATTAGAGAATGGAATTTTCAGACCGGTATTCCTGTAAATTATTCAGAGTTTGTAACATTTGTGCCAGAGTATTACGTTTTTAATTCCAGACAGAAAGGATTTGTTTATCCTAAAATTACATCACAGAAAAATTCAAAATCCATTATTTTTAATAGTAAAGAACGGGTTGGAACCATGACAGGTCAAAAAACTAATTTTACACAAGATAAATTAGATTATACAGAAACCCAAACTACATATATAGCTACAGATTTTCCAGCTATGAAAGAGGAGGATTATGTCAATAATATTGAAAATTATACTTCAAGTGTTCAGCATGAATTGTCGATGGTTAAATTTCCGAATGAACCTATAAAGCCATATTCTACAGATTGGAACTCAGTTGTAACAACAATTTATAATTATGATGATTTTGGACCGGAATTAAATAAAACAGGTTATTTTGAAGAGGATTTAAAGAAAATATTAGATGGTAAAAATACAGTTGATGAAAAAATATTGGTTATTTTAAATCATGTAAAATCGAGTGTAAAATGGAATGACTACACAGGATATAGCTGTGATAATGGTGTTAAAAAAGCATACAAGGAAAAAACAGGAAATATTGCCGACATTAATTTAATGCTAACTGCAATGTTGCGTTATGCGGGTTTAACAGCAAATCCGGTTTTAGTAAGCACACGTTCAAACGGAATTTCTATTTTTCCAAACAGAACTGCTTTTAACTATGTGATTGCCGCAGTTGAAACTCCAAACGGAAATATTTTACTAGACGCTTCTGATAAATTTTCAACCCCAAATGTTTTACCCTTTAGAGCTTTGAACTGGTCAGGAAGACTGATTAGAAAAGACGGAAGTTCTGAAGAAGTGGATTTAATGCCTAAAAAAGCTTCAAGCGATATTGTTTTTATGAATTATAGTATCGATCCTGAAGGCAAAGTAACTGGGAAAACCAGAAGACAATGCACGGATTATAATGCTATGATTACCAGAGATAAAATTGCTGGTTTAAAAGAAGATGAGTATTTAGAAAAACTGGAAAATCAGAATAATAAAATAGAGATAAGTGACTATTCAAGAACAAATGAAAAAGAGTTGTTATTGCCTACGATAGAAACATATTCGTTTACAGGAAATAATTTGTGTGAAGTTATTGGTGGTAAAATATATGTAAGTCCAATGTTGTTCTTTACAAATGAAAAAAATCCTTTTAAACAAGAAGTTAGAGAATATCCTGTGGATTTTGGATTTCCGTTTACAGATAAGTACAATATTACGCTTCAAATACCGGAAGGATTTACTGCAGAAACATTGCCTCAGCCAGTTGTTATCAATATGGAAGAAAATTTAGGAAGTTTTAAGTTTAATATTGCTGCAAAAGAAAATACGTTACAAATTAGTATTCAACATCAGATAAATGAAGCAATTGTTACTAATGATAAATACGAAATGCTGAAAGAATATTACAAAAGTATGATTGCAAAAGAAACAGAAAAAATTGTTTTAAAAAGAATATAGAGGTATTAAAGATTAGGGTTAATTTTGTCGAAAAAATATAATTATGGATTTGAAAAATGCACAACTTGATGTAGATACCTGGATAAAAGAACATGGTGTTCGCTATTTTAATGAACTTACTAATATGGCACAACTTACAGAAGAAGTAGGAGAAGTTGCCAGAATTATTGCGCGCAGATATGGCGAACAATCAGAAAAAGAAAGTGATAAAAATAAAGATTTAGGTGAAGAATTAGCCGATGTTGTTTTTGTAGTTTTATGTCTTGCCAATCAAACCGGAATAGATTTACAAGCTGCTTTCGATAAAAAAATGGATTTAAAATCAGTTCGTGATAAAGATCGTCACAAAAACAACGATAAATTAAAATAATTGTGAAATATCACTCATAAGTTTTGAATTATGAGTTTTGAATTTTGAATTATGAATGTGGAGTGGTAAATTGCGTGGCGAATTACGTTTCTAATCATCCATAATTCATAATTTACAATTTATAATTAAAAAATGAATTTACTACTTCAAACAACTCAACATAATTTACAAGGACAAATTGCAGTAACAGGGTCAAAAAGCGAAACGAATCGTTTATTGTTATTAAAAGCATTGTTTCCTAATATTACACTTTCTAATACTTCAAACTCTGATGATAGCGAAGTAATGCAAAAAGCCCTGATTGGGAATGACGAAATTGTAGACATTCATCATGCAGGAACGGCAATGCGTTTTTTAACAGCTTATTTTGCCGTAAATGAAGGTCGCGAAGTAGTTATGACAGGTTCAAGCAGAATGCAGGAACGTCCGATAAAAATTTTAGTGGAAGCTTTAGGACAATTGGGAGTTGAGATTTCTTATGAAAAAGAGGAAGGTTATCCGCCCATTAGAATTAAAGGAAAAAAAGTAACTGCTTCAAAAGTTACTTTGGCAGCAAATGTAAGCAGTCAGTATATTTCGGCACTTTTATTAGTCGCTTCAAAATTAGAAAATGGTTTAGAGCTTACTTTAGAAGGAGAAATTACTTCGATTCCGTATATCAAAATGACATTGGCTTTGCTAAAAGATTTAGATATTCAAACCAGTTTTGAAGGAAACGTGATTAAAGTTTTTCCAAAAGCGGAAGTTGCAACTAAAGAAATGGTTGTAGAATCAGATTGGAGTTCAGCATCTTACTTTTTTAGTTTAGTAGCTTTGGCAGATACAGCTTCAATTACTTTAAGCAGTTATAAAGAAAATAGTTTGCAAGGAGATTCTGAATTGGTTTCACTTTATGAGAAACTAGGAGTTCAGACTACGTTTCAGGACAATAAAATGACTTTGGTAAAACAAGAAAATTTTAAATACGAAACAGTAAATTTTGAATTAAACAATACGCCTGATATTGCACAAACAATTGTTGTGACTTGTTTAGGTTTAGGAATCGGTTGTCATTTAACAGGTCTTCATACGTTGAAAATTAAAGAAACGGATAGACTTGAAGCGCTTAGAATTGAGTTGACAAAATTAGGAGCAAACATTTCCGTTACCAATGATAGTCTGACTTTAATAGCTTCAGAAAATATTAATCATAATGTGAAAATCGGAACTTATAATGATCACCGTATGGCAATGGCATTTGCGCCTTTAGCTTTAAAAGTGCCAATTATTATAGAAGATGCCGAAGTAGTTTCTAAATCATATCCTGATTTCTGGAATGATTTAAAAGCTTTAAGTTTCAAAATTTCAGAATTGTAGAAATAAAATAATCGCCACGAATTCACGAATTAATTTAATGGTGATGCTTAAAAAATAATTCGTGAATTCGTGGCGAAAAAACATAGCCCCTAGTTTTAACTAGGGGTTTTTTGTTGATATTTTTTCGACTTTAGTCAAATATAAACATCAACAATTTTTTTAAGAATCCAAATTAAATGAACTTATATCACTTATATGGTGAAATCCCATTTTTTTATGTCACCAAAACACCACTAAATCAACGACTTTTGAAAATAAACATCAAAACACTTGACAACGCCTATCTCACAGTCGTATATTTGCACACGATTAAAAATCAGGTCTTCAAATAATCCTGATCGAAAATCTATAACTCATAACTTTCTCAAATGAAATTATCACATTTTCAATTTAATTTACCGAAAGAACTTTTAGCAGAATTCCCGGCAGAAAACAGAGACGAATCTCGTTTAATGGTAATCGATCGTCAAAAACAAACTATAGAGCACAAAATGTTTAAAGATGTTATCAATTATTTTGATGACGGAGACGTTTTGATTCTTAACAATACTAAAGTTTTCCCTGCACGTTTGTACGGAAACAAAGAAAAAACAGGAGCAAGAATTGAAGTTTTCTTATTAAGAGAATTAAATTCAGAGCAACGTCTTTGGGACGTTTTAGTTGATCCGGCTAGAAAAATCCGTATTGGTAACAAACTTTATTTTGGTGATGACGATTCGTTAGTTGCTGAGGTAATCGACAATACAACTTCTCGTGGTAGAACTTTACGTTTCTTATACGATGGATCTTATGAAGAATTCAGAAACAAATTGACAGAACTTGGAGAAACTCCAATTCCTAAATATATCAGTAGAGAAGTAACAGCTGAAGATGCTGAAAGATACCAAACTATCTATGCAAAAGAAGAAGGAGCTGTAGCTGCGCCAACTGCAGGATTACACTTCTCAAAACACCTTTTGAAAAAATTAGAAATTAAAGGAATCAATTTTGCTGAAGTAACGTTACACGTTGGTTTAGGAACTTTTAACCCGGTTGAGGTTGAAGATTTATCTAAACACAAAATGGATTCTGAAGAATTGATCATCAAACAAGAAGCTTGTGATATTGTAAACGAAGCAAAAGCAAAGAAAAAACGTATCTGTGCTGTTGGAACAACTTCTATGCGTGCGATTGAAAGTTCAGTTTCATCACAAAATACTTTGAATCCTTACGAAGGATGGACAAATAAATTTATTTTCCCTCCTCATGATTTTAGTATTGCAAACTGTATGATTACAAATTTCCACACACCAAAATCAACATTATTAATGATGATTTCTGCTTTCTGTGGACATGATTTAATGAAAAGAGCATACGACGAAGCAATCAAAGAAGAATATAAATTCTATTCTTACGGAGATGCAATGTTAATTATCTAATTAGATATTTAAAATAAATATAAAACCTGTCAGCAATGGCGGGTTTTTTTTATTTAAAACTGGTTTCAAGTTTTTTTTGTTCAGGTTCAAGTTTTGCAGAACGTTAAACTTGAAACCTGAAACTTGAAACAAAAGAAACATTTCCTATTTTTACGATTCAAAACAAATAAAATGACTTTTCAAAATACACGCGAATTCGCACGAGAGCTTGATTCGCAAGACACATTAAATCATTATCAGGATCAGTTTCTTTTTCCTAAAGTAAATGACAAACGCGTAATCTATTTTACAGGAAACTCTTTAGGATTACAGCCAAAACGTACCAAAGCTTATATCGACGAAGTAATGAACGATTGGGCAGATCTTGCTGTAGAAGGTCATTTTTATGCCGAAAAACCTTGGTGGGATTATCAGGAAAGATTTGCAGAACCGTTAAGCAAAATTGTGGGTGCTTTACCATCAGAAGTTACAGTTATGAATACTCTGACGGTAAATCTTCATTTATTGATGGTTTCTTTTTATCAGCCAAAAGGCAAGCGTTATAAAATTATCTGCGAAGAAAAAGCATTCCCTTCAGATCAATACATGTTTCAGAGTCAGGTACATTTTCATGGATATAAAACAGAAGATGCCATAGTTGAAATCAAACGTCGTGAAGGCGAACACAATATTCGTCTTGAAGATGTTTTGGCAAAAATTGAAGAAGTTGGTGATGAACTGGCTTTAGTTTTAATTGGCGGAGTAAATTATTATACTGGACAAGTTTTCGATATTAAAACCATTACCGAAGCCGGACAAAAAGCCGGAGCAAAAGTAGGTTGGGATCTAGCTCACGCTGCCGGAAATATTAAATTAGAACTTCATGATTGGAATGTAGATTTCGCTGCCTGGTGCAGTTATAAATACATGAATTCAGGACCGGGAAATGCTTCTGGTTGTTTTGTACACGAAAAACATCATAATAACCCGGATCTGCCTCGTTTTGCAGGTTGGTGGGGACATAATAAAGAGCGCCGTTTTAAAATGGAACCTAATTTCGATCCGGTTCACGGAGCCGATGGCTGGCAAATTAGTAATTTACCGGTACTTTCTTTAGCGCCTTATTTAGCTTCGGTAGAAATGTTTGCTGAAGTTGGAATGGATGCTTTAATAAAAAAGAGAGACCATATCACTTCATACTTAGAATTTATTTTACATGAAATAGACAAAGAAGTAAAAGGTAATTTCGAGATTATAACACCTTCAAATCCTGTAGAAAGAGCCTCTCAATTATCGGTTTTTTTACACGGAGAAGGAAGAAGTTTATTCGATTATTTAATGAAAAACGGTGTCATTACAGATTGGCGTGAACCTAATGTTATTCGCTTGGCACCAGTTCCATTATATTGTTCGTATGAAGATATGTACGACTTTGGACAAATCCTCAAAAAAGGAATTTTAGGAAAGTAAAAGTAAATTAATCTCGCAAAGACGCGAAGGTGCAAAGTTTTTTGTTTCAGGCAGATTTAAATGATTTAAGCAGATTTTTTTTAATCATTTAATCTGTGGCTAAATTAAACTTTGCGGCTCTGCGACTTTGCGAGATTTTTTTCGCGTAGTTATTAAAAAAATCCGCGTTTTGCTTCAGCAATCCGTTTCATCCGCGTCTAAATTTAAGCGTAATCTTCAAATTCTGTAACCTTTCGCTTAAATCATGTAACTCCAGCAAAACGAATATGCTTTAATTTGTAGTGTAATAATTTAAAAACACTACAATCATGAAAGCCTTATATATATTATTCGCCGCTTTATCAATCGTTTCTTGTCAAAATCAAGGAAAACAAGACTTAAATAAAGCAAAACAAGCTAGCATTGATTCGATGAAAGTTGAAATTGATAAACAAAGAGTTATTGATTCAATGAAAACAGAAATGGCCAACCTGAAAGAACAACAAAAGGTAGAGCAACAAAAAGTAGAATCTCAAAAAGTTGTGGTAGTACATCAACAACAAGCAGACGGAACTGCAACTACAACAACCACCCAAAAGAAAAAAGGATGGAGTGCTACTGCTAAAGGTGCCGTAATTGGTGCTGGAGTTGGTGCTGCAACCGGGGCAATTGTGAGTAAGAAAAAAGGTGAAGGTGCTATTATTGGTGGTTTAGCAGGTGCTGCTTTAGGAACTGGAACTGGTGCTGTTATCGATAGCAAAAAGAAAAAAGAATAGATTTATTTTATATAAAAACAAAACCCCGATTTAATTTAAATTGGGGTTTTGTGTTTTAAGCTAATTCTAAAATTGGTATTTGTATTTTAGATAATTCTAATTTATAAAATTCAAAATCTTTTTTAATTTTATTTAAATCCTCTTTAAAATATAAAGCAGGAGAAAATAAAGTATTGTAATATTCAATTCCTTCCAGGATATTGGCTTTAAAAGTATTCCATTTTTTTAGTTGAGAATTGGTGATTTCCCCTGAACTATTTTCAATTTCATTTCTGAAGTAATCCACATACATTTTTAATTCCTTCACAAACAAATTCGGTCTGTTATCCGTTCGCAGAATCGATTTATTTCCATAAATATGACCCAACATATCAGCCAAAGAAACTTCTTGGTCAAAATAGGCCATATTTGGGCCGGGACATATAACAACTCCCTGCGCTTGCCCTTTTATTTTAATATCATTCTCTAAATACGAAGCATTTGCTAAACCCACACATAAACATGATTTTTCTGTAATGGCGAATTTTGCTTTTTCAAATGCTTGTTCTGACATCGTATTTTTTACGTTTTCTAATTCTTCAAGCTTATGATCCTGAAATTTTTTCGAAGCTGTACAAATTCCGTGTGGATCATATTCTTTGCTTAAGGCAAGGAATTTCTTCGGGCAGGAACTTCCGGCTTTATTTTGGTCTATTCTTTTTTGTTTTAAAATTTCATTGGTTGTTCCTCTTAAAGTATTAAACGGAACTCCTAATGGCGAAATATGACTAAGATACAGATCTTCTTCTTTTGCATTCATTAATAATTCACGCGTTTCCTTGTCTACAGAAGTGGCTTCCGGAACCAGCAAAAAAGGTGATCCCCAGCCTACAGAATCTACTTTGTAGTTTTCTAATAAAAATTCATGTTCTTCAGCAGTTCCTACGCCGCCCTGAACCGTGATTTTAAGCGGTAAGGGATTTTCTGGTACGTAAATTTGTTTTTGCTGTAATACTTTTGTCATCAATTCATGTGCTGATTGAATAAGCTGATCCTTTTTCTGTTTGAATTCTTCTAATATTGGTCCCAACAAAAGCCCGTCAGTAGCAAACGCGTGTCCTCCACAATTTAATCCGGATTCAATGCGATATTCAGAAACCCAAAGTCCTTTTTTAGCTAAAAAGTTTCCCTGGATCATCGCTGATCTGAAGTCGCTTACTTTTAAGATGATTTTCTTTTTCAGCTCATTATTTAAATTTGGAAAAAAATCTGAAAAATTCTCAAAATAGCTAAATAATCGAGGATTCATTCCTGCAGAAAGCACCACAGAAGATTCAAGATTACTTTTTGCGAATCCTCTTAAAGCAGCATGTGCATCATTAAATTCGATAGGAAGCTGTTCGTTCTTTTCAAAATTATCTTTGTCCAGTTTGGTCATGATGTTTACATCAATTAATCCTGGAGAAAGATGCGATTCGATATAATTTTGGATGTTTTCTTTAAAAGAGATTCCATCGTCTAATAAGCTCTGGAAACCTTTTTTTATATCTGATGTATTAGGCAACATTGTGATATAATTTTCTACGGCAGCTTTGCTTTCTATTAATTCAGTTTTAAAACTTTCGAACTTTTCTTTTACGATTTTATCAACTAAATTAAGATATGAAGTAATTCTTTCGGCTCTGTAGTCGTGAAACTTTTGTGTTATTTCCTCATAAGGAATATTGAATTTGGTGCTATAAAAGTTACGCATCTTTTCAATCAGATCATCATCAGCAATAGAAACCACAGACGAAATACCGTATTGCGCCACACGAATTGGGCTGTCGATCGTGTAGGCAAGCCCCATTACAGGAATGTGAAAAGTGTGTAAAGGTAGTTTTGTCATTTGTTTTTAAATTAAAAATAAAAGCAAATGTTGGAAAATAAATCCTTAAAAAAGCTGACAATTATCAGGTTTTAAAATAGTTGAAAATTATATGGTCAATAAAAAGGTTGCCACAAATTTCACGAATTAGCACCAATTTTTTTAGTGTAATGATTTAAAAGAATTAGTGCTAATTAAATTTGTGGCTAAAAAAAATGTAATAGAAAAACATTAAATTAAAATCTTCTTTAAAGATTCGGCTATGCTTCTCCATAGAAAGTTATAGAATGATTTTTCCTGAATTCGGTCTAATTCTACATCTGCCTTTTTAGTTTCGTCGTCAGAATCATTCTTAAGTAATAAATTGGCAACTGCAGTTTTTAATTTTGCTTCTTTCTCACGATTTTTCTTTTTGAATAATTTTACTTTTAAATTCTCGTAATCCAGTGTTGCATTTCCTTTTGCAGTATCATCATTTCCGTAAAAATTAAAATGATATTTATTAAATTTTCCGCTAAACGTAGTATTTATGTAAGGTTTTGTAAATCTTTCCATTGCTACAACATTAAAATTTGAGATCGTTCCCTGAATATGAAAGCTGTCATTTAGACTCAGAACATTAAAACTCCAGTCGACATCAAGAGGTGATGTTTTCATGAAAAGACAATTGACTTTGATTTTTACATCGGCCATTTTTTTTAAGCCAAAACCGCTTTTTAAATTCGTAACCTGCATATTGAAATGGTCGAAATTTAAAATTCCCGGACCTTTCGAGAAATCAATTTCTTCCTCATATACGAGTTTTGATTTTAAAATTTGTATGGTATCTATTTCAAGAGGAAACTTGATTTTTCGTAACAAATGATTGTAAAGATATTTTTTACTCAAATCATCTTTCGGAATTTTATTGCGGTAAATATTAGCGTCTACATGATTAGCAATAAGTGAATTTGCTTTAAAATAAAATTGATCATTTTTGAATCCCCAATCCATTTTTTCGATGTGGGCTGAATCTAATTTAATTGTATAAATATCTTTTTCCTTGTCTAACTTACTCACAAAAACTTTACGGCTGAATTCCGGTAAATAAGCAAATTTTTTGATTTTTAAAAAGGCATTCTCTGTGCTTATTTGACCAATAGTCATAGAATAAAACGAACTTGGTTTGTAATATAAACTATCACATACCAAAACGTATTTGTCAAAATGCATTGGGATTTTTTCCTGTAAAGTAGCGTCTGTAAGCAGAATACCTTCCAGTTTTAAGATAACTTTCCTGATGCTTAGAATGGGTTTGTCGTTATCTAAGGAAACAACATCGATTGTTCCTTCATTTAGATAGATATTCGAAACAGCTACGATTTTACGAAACGGCTCAATAATCTGACTCTTTATACTCTTACGATTATTTAAAAGTTTATCTCCTTTTTTATATAAAATTACTCTGGGCTTATTGATAATAATACTTTCGGCCTGAATAACATCATGAAAAGCAAGGTCCCAAATATTAAAGTGTTTAATCGTGATGGATTCAATTTTAGAAAAAAGCCCATTTTTACTATCTTTTGGTTGATTTTTTGGACTTACTAATAATGTTGTAGCATTGATGTTTCGGGAAATAAGCGAGACTTCAATTTTTTCATATTGAATGTTATATGCCGTCTTGTTTTTTTCGTTTATAATTATGGGTAATTGTTTTTTTATCCAATAATTGAGACCAATATTGACTAAAATGACAAAAAGAAACACAGAAATTATACCGATCGCTATTTTTTTGTAGATTGACATTTATTGTATTGATTTTAAATACATAAATTTAGACTTTTAAAAATGATGTTTTTTATACGATTCAATCTTAAAGTTACATCATTACAGATTCCTTTATCATTATACTTATTTTGAATATGAGAAAAATAAAAAAAATTCTGCTGGTTTTATTGTTATTGATTGTTGTTCTGGGTATTGGTTTATGTGCGTATATCTTTCATTTAAAACCCAAATATGAAGGAGAGGTAAGGCTGAGAAACATTCAAAAAGAAACCACTGTATATTTTGATGATTTTGGAGTTCCTCATATTTATGCCAATTCTGAAAAAGATGCAATGACAGCTTTAGGATATGTTCATGCTCAGGAAAGATTATGGCAAATGGAATTGTTACGCCGAATTGCACCAGGAAGATTATCTGAAATTTTTGGATCTGTAGCACTTAAAAATGATAAATTTTTCTCCGGAATTGGTATCGAGGAAGCTTCGGCGAAGGCCATTGCGAAACTGGATAAAAATAGTCAGAGTTATAAAATGACAATGGCTTATCTAGACGGGATTAATCAATATTTAGAACAAGGAACAACGCCAATTGAGTTTACTTTGGTGGGCGTTAAAAAAGAAAAGTTTACAATAAAAGATGTTTATAATATTTTTGGATACATGTCTTTTAGCTTTGCAATGGCTCAAAAAACGGATCCTTTATTAACGGATATCCGAAATAAATATGGAGCTGAATATTTGAAAGATTTAGGAATTGAAGGCGAGTTTAATACCACACAAATTAAAAGTTCAAAAGAAAATATCGAAGAATATACTTCCATCTCAAAATCTGTAGCAGCATTGTTAGACAATTCACCAATTCCGCCTTTTGTGGGAAGCAACAGTTGGGTTGCAGGACCAAATAAAACCAAAAGCGGAAAAGTAATTTTTGCCAATGATCCTCATATTGGATTCTCTCAGCCCGGAACCTGGTATGAGGCACATTTAATCACGCCTGAATTTGAATTATATGGCTGTTATCTGGCTGGAACACCATATCCGTTATTGGCACACAATCGAGATTATGCTTACGGATTAACCATGTTCGAAAATGATGATATCGATTTTTATCAGGAAAAGAATAAAGCAGGAGATTCGAATCAATATCAGACTCCAACGGGTTTTGCAGCTTACGAAACCAGAAAAAAAACGATAAAAGTAAAAGATACTTCAGATGTGGTTCTTACTGTTAAATCAAGTCGTCACGGACCTGTAATGAATGATTTATTAGAACGATTAGATAAAAAAAATCCTATCGCGATGTCCTGGATTTATACGCAACAGCCTATTCAGATTCTGGATGCCGTTTACGGATTATCACATGCTAAAAACAAAGAAGATTTCAGGAAAGCAGTTCGATTAGTTGCTGCTCCGGGATTAAATGTGATGTATGGCGATGCCAAAGGAAATGTAGCGTGGTGGGCAACAGGTACTCTTTATAAACATGATAAAGGAGTTAATTCATTTTTAATACTAGATGGAGCAAGCGGTAAAGATGATATTAAGGAATATCTTGATTTTTCTAAAAATCCATCTGCCGAAAATCCAAAATGGGGATATGTTTATTCAGCTAATAATCAGCCTGAAGCGATTGATGGTTATTTATATCCCGGTTATTATTTGCCGGAAGATCGTGCCAAAAGAATTTCTGCATTAATGGATGCAAAATCTGACTGGGACAAAGAAGCAATCAGTAAAATGATTTTCGATAATACATCGCCAGTTTCGCCAGATGTTGTTCAAAGTTTGATTTCAAATCTAAATAACAATTCACTTTCAGCAAAAGAAAAAGAAGTAATTACGGCTTTAAAATCATGGAAAGGAACTAATAATCTGGAAGATGTTGCCCCAACGATTTATAATAAATGGATTTACTTATATCTGAAAAATACTTTTGAAGATGAAATGGGAGAGGATAATTTTAATCTGTATTTAGGAACCAGTTTAGGGAAACAAATTATTGCAAGACAAATTGAAAATGAAAATTCGGTTTGGTGGGATAATATTAAAACCAAAAATGTAAAAGAAACCAGAACTGAAATTGTTTCAACATCATTTCATCAATCTGTAAAAGAACTCCAGGAACAATTAGGAGATCAGGTTTCTGATTGGAATTGGGGAAAAGTACATACTGTAGAACATGAACATCCATTAGGGAAAATAGCTGCATTACGCAGGCTTTTTGATGTAGGACCGTTTGCAGCTCCGGGATCAAACGAGGTTATAAACAATCAGTTCTTTGGATATAATAAAGAAGGTAAATATTATGTAAAAGGTGGCCCGTCAACCAGAAGAATTGTTGATTTCTCGGATATTGAAAATAGCTGGAGTATTTTGCCAACCGGACAATCCGGAAATCCGTTTAGTAAACATTATGATGATCAGGCTGAAATGTATAATGAAGGCAAATTCAGAAAAATGAAACTGAATAAAGACGAGATTATAAAAACATCAACTAAATTGGTTTTTAAACCGGCAAAGGAATAGTTTTTTTAGTTTCAGGTTTCAAGTTTCAGGTTTTTGCTTGTGTGGTTTATCGGAATGCGCGCAAAGTTTTTTCTCAAAGTTTTTTTGTGTTTACTGCAGATCGCAAAGATTTAAGCTTTTGATCTTTGTCTAAGTTATAAACTTTGACAAAGATCAAAAAAAACTTAGTATCTCAGCAACTTAGTCGCTTAGAACCTTATTTTTTATATTTTCCCCGAACAATGTCATTTGCAAAAATCTCAAGATTATAAGCCAGAGCATCATTTGCGATCATAACATTTGTAGTTCGATATGCTGTATCTTGTTTGTATGTATTTAGCAATGTTTCCAGTTCAATTTCATTGTAAAATGCAAACATATTATAAACAGCATCTCTGAAATTTTTGTAATTAATACTTTCAGTTATTTCGACTGTTTTTTGATCATTCCATTTCTCTTTTTGAGCGGCTTCGTTTATAGTCTCTAAACAAAAATCGACAACGTAGTTTTTGTAATGTGCAGCTTCAACAATTTTGTCGATTATAATTTTGTTTTGCTGGGTAGGCATTGGTACTGTTTTTACAGTAGTTTGAGAAATACAAATAGTTGGAATAAATACGAATAGTAATAAAACTAAAAGAGAGGAAATCTTTAAATTTTTCATAGGTCAATTAAATACTAGTTACAACTTTAACGATTGTAAATCAGATTGATTTGGGTTATTGAAATAATCATTTTTGGGCACTGCTAAAATAGTTTTTTTATGGTAAATATGGAATTGGAAAAGCATTTTTAAAATAAAAAACTCCGATAGTTTTGGTTTTCACCACAACTGTCAGAGTTGGTAAGATAAAGATTACCGCTATTACATATTAGTTTTTTACGGAATATTAGTTTTTGATTTGATGATTGAAACTGTATAATTTTTTATGATTATCCCGTAGTCTTTTAGTTAGACGAATCATTTTTAAATAAGTTTCACGATCATCGCATTATTTTTATAATCTTCATTAATAATAATATTAAAGTAATTATCAAGTTTTACTTTTTTATTGGCCGATGCTCATAACTAACAATTCTTTTTAGTTTCCAGTCTTTGTCTTTTCGTTCCCAGATATGAATAAATTTGCCGGTTCCTTCGGGTTTACCGTCAACATAAAAAGTATGTTCACCTATTTGTACAGCACCAAAATCTCCTAATTTGTCAATTGTGCAGGAATTTAATTTTCTGGTAAGCTTTTCCGGTCTTATGCATTTTTCGTTTAATGATTTAATTTCATTTTCTTTCGAAACATTTAAGCCAAAACGGTCGTCGTAAAACTCAACATCATCAGCAATTATTCTTTTAAATTGCGCGGCATCGCATTGATTAAATGCAACATCAAAAAGTAAGCTGTCCATCTTAATGATTTCAGTTTTTAGAAGATTCAATTTTAGAACCTCATTATTCATTTGTCCAGTCGCTTCTCTACTTAAAAATAGAATAAAAAGCACCATTATATTTATCATGGGAGTCATAATTGTGTTCTTGTTAATATCCATTTTATTTCGTTTCTATATCAATTATTTTCTTTCCGTTTTCGCCTAAATAGTGGTTCACTATTTTTTCGTAAACTTTATAACCGTCGTCTACATTAGTAAAAATAATCAAGCCTTGTTTGGTTTTAGGCAGCAACAAAGTAATGGTTTGAACTCCTTCGTCTGCTCCGCCATGTGATAAAGCATAATCATTATTTCCTAAATCATATATTTCGAAACCCAGCCCAAAATATTTGTTTTTCTTTGTTTCTACCTGATGCGATGTCATGTCATCGAATACCTTTTTACTCAATCCGTCGCTATTCATTACGCTGCATAAAAACGTTCCGTAATCTTCAATTGTAGTAAGTAAATCATCAGCCGCATTTGCCGTTTTATTTTTAGTTGGCTCATACGCATTTCCTTTGTTGTCATATCCAATTGCAAATCTTGAAACATCCGTAATGTTATTCCACACAAATTTGGTGTCAGTCATTTTTAGCGGTTTAATGACTAATTCATCTGCTAATTGTTCTAATGTTTTGTTGAATTTTTTCTCTAACGCTTTTCTCAGATATTCAAAACCTTCACCTGAATATTGATATTTTGTTCCGGGTTTAAATTTAAAATCTAATTTGCCGGATTCGTTCATAGATCTCCAATTAGGAAAACCAGTTTGATGACTTAGAATAATTCTTGTTGTTAATAATTTGGTATTAGGATCATTTGCAATATCAGGATCAGTCCAGTATTTATATAATGGTTCATCTAAATTCCATTTTCCTGAACTTACCAGTTTCAACGCCACGATTGCCGTTACAGGTTTCGTCAGTGAAGCTACATTCCAAATCGTATTATATGGCGCTGGAACTCCTTTTTTGAGTTCGCCAAATACTTTTATTTGCTGTAGTTTTCCGTTATTAATTATTCCAATTCCAAGAGCAGGAACATTATTTTGTTTCAGCCATTTTTCAATTTCCGGATCATTGTCAAAAATACTTGCTTTAGTTCCGGCAGTATTTACAGTCTGATGATCGTAACTAAAAGATCTTCTAAGTTTCCAGGTGCCATTTTCTATTATCCAGAGATGTGTAAATCTTGCTGTGCTGCCAAATTTATCTTTTTGTCCCGGCACAGGTTCAAAAAACTGATGAATTCCAAGTTGTAAAGCTCCGTACAAAATTCCGCTTTTAGATAACGGATAAATTTCAGTGCTTCCTTGTACTAGATCTCTTCTGGCCTGATACGTTTTGGTAGAACCACACAAGCCTTTTCTAATGTTTTTAAGAAATAAAGCTTTATCCTGAATGCTGTCTTTGTCGTGATAAAATTCAAAGTTGTCGCTTAGTAAATTTTCGAACTGTGAGACATCGCAGGTATTGAAGCCAACATTAAATAAAAGACTGTCTTTTAACATGATAGTCTTGTATAATGCTGAATTTTTTTCTTCCTGAGAAAATCCAAGATGGAATTGAATGAGCAGGATTCCAACTAAAATTGCTTTTAGCTGAAAAAATGATTTGTTGATTTTCATTTTTGATTGATTTGATTGATTTGATTGATTGATGATTTTGCAATATTACAGTAAAGATTGTTTGCGAAATTGTATAAATGCGAAATGTTATCTTTTTTTAGAAAGAAAATAGGAATCCGAATTGAACGTTTTCGGAGTTGTTTTTGTTACATCTTTAAATTTTTTTATAAAATGCGACTGGTCAAAATATTTGTTGTAAAGTGCCACTTCTGTCAAACTGAGCTTCTCTATATTAGAGTTTACCATTTGATCGACTGATTTTCTGAATTTCAGAATCTGAATGTAGTTTTTAATGGTAAGTCCTGTTGCTGTTTTAAATTTAATTTGAAGTGATCTTTGCGAAGAACTCAGCATTTTTCCAATTTCCGAAACTGTAATTTCTTCATTATGGAGTTTGATAATCTCACAAATTTTTTCGACCGTATTTTTATTGGGATGTAAAGTGTTTAATTCTTCAAAATAAGTATTTACAGTATCTAATAATAAAGCGATATTGCTTTTTAAATTAGTGTCGACTGTAGTTTTAAAAGGTAATTCTGTGGGATTAATTTTGACAATAGAATCACTAAAATTACTCAAATCATAACTAGGAAACATCGAAAGTGTCGACGCATGCAATTGAATTATAGTGACTTTAGTTTTGGGCTCAATATGTACTAAAACTTTATTGGTCATTTGAGAACAAAAGTAAAAACCTTCGTTCATTTCATATTTCTGTTTACTCGTATGCACTTCTATAGCATTCCCGCTCACGATAGCCAGATTAAAACAGCCATTGGGTAAAACAAGTTTGTTTTCGATGAGACTTTCGCCAATACTGTTATCAAGACACCAAATTTTATTTACAAATCGTTCGCAAATTTCACTTACATAATATTCTGAATATAGGTTCATTTTGAGAGTAAGTTTATTGTTGACTTGTTGTTGTTATCTTTGAACGTCTTATTTTATTATTGTTTGCGATGAAGTATTATTGACAGTATTTTAAGTAATTTTGAATTCTTTCTGATAATCTTTTTTCTAAATATTCATTTCCACCTTTTAATGTAGTTAGTATTTGTAAGGCTTGTTTATGGTATTCATTTATTTTTTCAGTACTCCAGTTTTCAGGCGGAATTTGCAAATTAGTTATTCTGTCGGCTAATTTAACCGCCCAGACTTCTTTTGATAATTTTTTAATTCGGTTTAAACTATCATTCATTCTCTCTTCTTTAGCAATTTCAGCATTTTTTGTTAAGGCTAGAACTGCTTGGGCAATTTCTTCATCAAATTCATCTGCAAGTTCGTCAAATGTAGTTTCTGTATCTTCGAGTATATCATGGAGTAGTGCAACTTGAATGGCAAATGCAGTATTAAACTGTTTTGTTTCTTGCGAAGCAATTATAATTTCCATTGCGACATTACTTAAATGAACCACATAAGGCAAATTAGTACCAGGAATTACCTGATTTTGATCAGTATGTTTTTTAGCAGCAAATTTTATAGTGTTTTGATATATAGCTTGTAATTGCATCGTAAATAGAATAGTTTTTAGAATAAGCTAAAATACTATTTTTTTCTATGACAAGAACTAATAGAGGTTTAGATAAACTCAGGAAAGTGCTTTTGTTTCGTATTTTTCCAATCTTCTAAAATCACGCTATAATAAACATCATCTTTACTTTTTCCTTCAGAGTCTACATAGTTGTTTCTAAAAATTCCTTCTTTTAAAGCACCCAGTTTTTCAATCGCCCTTTGGGATCTGTTATTTTCAAGATCGGCGCTAAATTGTATTCTTTTAAATTGAATGCTTTCGAAACCAAAATTTAGTAATTCGTATTTGCAGGCTTTGTTTAAGCCAGTTCCCTGAAATTCCTTTCCGTACCAGGTCCAGCCAATTTCACATTTCTGACTTGCGTGATTTAGGTATCCGTAACGGGTACTTCCGGCAACTTTGTTTGTTGCTTTGTCTATAATTAGAAACGGATAACAAATTCCGTCTGCTTTTTGCTTTAAGGTGTTTAGGATATAATTTTCAAAATCTGAATCATTTCTAATATACATTCCCATGTATTTCCAGATTTCGTCATCAAAAATAATTTCTTTGAGTTCGATGTTTCTTTCGTTTTCAAATGGGAGTAATAATACTTTTTCGTTTTCAAGAATTATATCGGATTGTAATAGTTCGCTTTTCATGGTATTTATTTAAATGAAGTAGTTTGGTTATTGCCCACAGATCTGACGGATTGAACGGATGAACACTGATTTCTTAAGATATGCGGTTTTGGGTTTTATAAAAAAACCTGCATAAATCTGTTTAATCCGTCAGATTCATGTGCTGATTTTTTTTCTTATAAAGCGAAAATAGGCTTTTCTATATTTCTAATAAATCATTAAAAAATGGAATTTGTTATGAAAATGAGACTCGCATGAGGGATAGAGGCGGTATCTCGCTATTTAGAAAAACAAGGCTTTTAGCCGTAGTTTTTGTTAATAGGGAATAAAGCCGAAAGCCCGACCCGCTCCCGAGGCTTCGGGATGAGCGGGACATGCCATATTAATCATAAATATTTCCTTTATTTTTAAGCTCTTGTAGAATTATTACTTATTTTTACGATCTTATATTTAGATTTTTCTTGATGCAAACTCCACTAAAAATTGCTGTTGTAGGTTCTGGATTGGTAGGATCACTATTGGCAATTTATCTCAAAAAAGCAGGTCACACCGTTCATGTTTATGATCGTAGTCCTGATATTCGTAAAATTAATTTTTCGGGTCGTTCTATAAATTTAGCGATGTCTAATCGTGGATGGAAAGCGCTTGATGGCGTTGGAGTTGGCGATTCGGTACGGGAAATTGCGATTCCTATGGATAAACGAGCAATTCATTTGGTCGATAAACTCAATTTTCAGAACTACGGGCAGGAAGGTGAATCGATTTATTCGATCTCCAGAGGAACACTGAACCGTAAAATGATTGATCTTGCTGAACAAGCCGGAGCAGAATTTTACTTCGAGCAAAAAATCTGGGATGTAACGCTTAGTGATGCAACTTTGCATATTGGTGAAACCGAAAGAGGCGAGTGGGAAGAGATAAAATATGATATGGTTTTTGGTGCCGATGGTGCTTTTTCAAGAATACGTCATAGAATGCAGCGTCAGAGCATGTTTAATTATTCTCAGGAATTTTTGAATATGGGATATAAAGAATTGAATATTCCTGCAAACGCTGATGCAACTCATAAACTGGATAAAAATTCATTTCATATTTGGCCACGCGGCGAGTACATGTTAATCGCGCTTCCTAATTTAGACGGAAGTTTTACGTGTACATTATTTATGCCTTTTGAGGG
This sequence comes from [Flexibacter] sp. ATCC 35103, assembly GCF_001975985.1. Lineage (GTDB taxonomy): Bacteria > Bacteroidota > Bacteroidia > Flavobacteriales > Flavobacteriaceae > Flavobacterium. The sequence continues at coordinate 879,364 of NZ_MTQF01000003.1, forward strand.
TGAAAATTCATTTGCATCACTTACAGATCGAAAAATGGTGGAAGATTTCTTTGAGAAAAACTTCCCGGATTCGATTGAAGTGATTCCAAAATTAGCAGAAGATTTCTTTAAGAATCCAACAAGTACTTTGGTAACCATGAAATGTTTTCCCTGGACATATGAAAACAAAATTGCTTTGATTGGTGACGCTTGTCACGCGATTGTTCCGTTTTACGGACAAGGCATGAATGCCGGTTTTGAGGATATCACGGTTTTAAATGAAATGATCGAAAAGTATGGAGACGATTGGAAGAAAATTTTCTCAGAATATGAAATTTCACGTAAACCAAATGCTGATGCAATTGCAGAACTTTCGTATCGAAATTTTATGGAAATGAGTACTAAAACGGCTGATGAGAAATTCTTACTGCAAAAGAAAATTGAAAAAACATTCTCTGATAAACATCCTGATAAATGGATTCCGCTTTACAGTCGTGTAACTTTTAGTGATCGGCCATATGCCGAAGCTTTAGCTATTGGAGATTTTCAAAACGGAATTATGGAAGAAGTTTTAAGAACAGAAAATATCGAAAATATCTGGAACACTCCTGAAATCGAAAACAAGATTCTTGAGCTGTTGCAAAAAGCGTAATGTTTTTTTTGAACCATATAAGTTATATAAGTTCATTTAATTTATAAATAGGAAACCCTACAGATTTTTAAAATCTGTAGGGTTTTGTTTATTATACAATAAAACTTTTTAAACAAGAATAGCGATATGAGTTTATTCAATTTATACGCAAAGTTTTATATTGACTTATATAGCTTATATGGTTGGATTTTATTTACATTATTTCTTAAATATCTTGGATAAAACGCCAAAAACACCACGGATAAAAGTAGCACTCGTTACGACTTTCAAAACTGATTTTGTTACTACACTTGTTGTGCTTGGCTCAGATTTTGAAGATCTCGTTGGTGTTTGTTGCTCTTGTTCAGCAGTTGCCTGCGCTACATCTGCAATTTTTTTATTTAGGATTTCATACGCACTTTCTCGATCAATTTCTTCGGCGTATTTTTTAACCAATTTCGATTTGCTGTTTATGGCTTCTATTTCGTCAGAAGTTAAAACATCCATTCGGCTCATTGGAGCACGCATCATAGTAGCGACAAGCGGCGTTGGAATCCCTTTTTCGTTTAATGCTGTAACTAATGCTTCACCAATCCCCAAACTGGTCAATAATTCATCTGTTTTATAATATTGTGAAATAGGATAATTATCAGCTGTTTTTTTAATAGCCTGACGATCGTTTGCTGTAAAAGCTCTTAAAGCATGTTGAATTTTTAAACCTAATTGAGCCAATACACCACTTGGAACGTCCATTGGGTTTTGAGTTACAAAATAAATACCAACACCTTTAGAACGTATTAGTTTTACAATCGTTTCAATTTGTTCTAATAATACTTTGCTTGCTTCATTAAAAATCAAATGAGCCTCGTCTATAAATATGACCAATTCAGGTTGTGCAACATCTCCTTTTTCAGGCATTTGCTGATAAATTTCAGCCAATAAACTCAACATAAAAGTCGAGAATAATTTTGGTTTGTCTTGTATATCTGTCAAACGGATGATGTTTACATATCCTTTTCCGTTTTCATCAATTCGCATTAAATCATCAATTTCAAATGATAATTCTCCAAAAAACAAATCACCGCCCTGTTGTTCTAATTCTATTATTTTTCTTAAAATAGTTCCTGTAGTTGCAGTCGAAATTTTGCCATAATTTGCTGAGATTTCTTCCTTGCCTTCTTCGGTAATATAATTGATAACCTTTTTAATATCTCTTAAATCTAATAAAGGCATATTGTTATCGTTGCAATATTTAAAAATTACTGCGACAACCCCGGCTTGTGTGTCATTTAAATCTAAAATTCTTGAAAATAGAACAGGTCCAAATTCAGAAACAGTAGCTCGTAAACGAACTCCGTTTTGTTTTGATAAAGACATTAGTTCAACAGGAAATGATGCTATATTATAAGGTATATTTATTTTTGCATGTCGTTCTGTAATAAAGCCTTCTTCTTTACCTTCTTTAGCAATTCCGCTAAAATCCCCTTTTATATCCATCATCAAAACTGGAATTCCTGCATTTGAGAGCTGTTCTGAAAACACCTGAATAGTTTTGGTTTTTCCTGTTCCGGTTGCTCCGGCTATAAGTCCGTGGCGATTTAAGGTTTTTAATGGGATTTTGACATGAGCTTCAGCAAGTGGTTCCCTATCAAAAATGGCTCCTCCCAGTATTATGCTATCCCCTTTTGATGTATAACCATTGTTTATATCCTGAATGAAATTTTCTTTATTATTCATGTTTTTATTTGTAATTTAGATGATTATAAGAGTATTGCTTGGTTTTTTAACATTTTAAGCTCATTTTTTTTAGTAGGAAAAAACTATTTTTGATTGAAAATTATATAAAAAATTATTTCGCAACTTTTTAAGAAGATATCAAAGGAATGTTTGAATATTTACTAAAACGTTGTAATTTTCCCATTAATCGTCCCGTTTTTTGTTTTATCTAAAAAATGATGCCGGCAATTTAATGAGATATTTTTTAAATTGACGTTAAATTTCGTTCAATTAAATTAAAAAAAGTTTTTTTATTTAAACTAAACGTATAAATTTGCTCCTCTACAAGTTAAATATAACTAAAAAATAAAAATTATTTAAAACTATTAAAATTAAAAAAAATGGCAAACGTTAAAGTTAAAAAAGAAAGCACTTCAAATGGAGGAGGAATGATTACAGGAATCATTATTGTTGCGTGTATCTTAGTTGGGGTGTTTATTTGGAAAGTAATCATGGGAGATGCTGCTAACTTCGAAGGAGGTAATCCAGAAACAGGTCATCCGATCAATACATTAGGACAGGTTTATAAAGGAGGTTTTATCGTACCAGTATTATTAGGTATGTTTTTAATGGTTGTTGTTTTTTCTATTGAAAGATTTATCGTTATTGGTAAAGCAGCAGGAAAAGCTAACTTAGACAAGTTCATGAAAAGCGTTCAGGGAAATATTAAAGAAGGAAACATCGAGGCTGCAATCGCTTCATGTGACAAACAACAAGGTTCAGTTGCAAATGCAATTAAATCTGCTTTGATTAAATACCAAGACGTTAAAAAAGAAGGATTCAACAGTGAGGAAGCTGCAGAAGTAATCCACAAAGAAATTGAAGAGGCAACTTCATTAGAAATGCCAATGTTAGAAAAAAACATGACTATTATCTCTACTTTAGTATCTTTAGGTACATTAGGAGGATTATTAGGAACAGTATCAGGTATGATTAAAGCGTTTGGTGCGTTAGCTTCTGCTGGAACTCCAGACCAGGCTGCTCTTGCAACAGGTATTTCTGAGGCACTTATCAACACTGCAACAGGTATCTCTACTTCAATCTTAGCGATCGTTTCTTATAACTTCTTTACTGCTAAAATTGATGATTTAACTTACTCTATCGATGAGGCGGGTACTACAATTGTAAACACTTACAGAAGATTCAGAGGAAGTTTGAAACAATAATTAATTTTTGATTATTAATAATTACAATTAATTATATCAAATTAAAATAAAAGATAATGGCTAAAATAAAAATGAAAAAAAAGTCAACATCGACAGATATGACTGCCATGTGTGATGTTGCGTTCCTTTTGCTTACGTTCTTTATTTTGACCGCTACTGCTAAAGTGCCTGAAGCACTTCCTGTAGATATGCCTTCATCTGTTGCTCAAACTAAATTGCCGGATTCTGATCTAGCAATTATTACAATAGGAACAGGAAAAGATGGAAAAAGCAAAGTGTTTTTTGACATTAAAGGAAGAGAGATTCGTAAAAGAACTCTTGAAGGAATGGGTGCAAAATTCGGTGTGACTTTTTCAGAAGATGATAAAACTAAATTTGCTTTAATGGATGACTTCGGTGTGCCAATAACAAATTTGAAGCAAATCATTGACATGAAAGCGGCTGACAGAACTAAAGCTGATCAACCTGGAATTCCAATCGATTCGTTAGACAATCAATTAAAAGAGTGGCTTTTAGTTTCAAGAAGAGCTGCGATTGATCTTGATGATAAAGAATTGCAAATTGCGATAAAAGGAGATGCTAAAGAACAATATCCACAAATCAAAAAGATAATGGATATTTTACAAGATCAGAAAATCAATTCCTTTAACTTAGTTACAGGTACGAGAGGAAGAGACTTTTAATTAAAAAATATACACTAAAATGGCTGAATTAAATACCGGCGACGGTGGTGGCGGAAAAGGTGGTAAAGTAAGAAGTAAAAAGCAGAATTCTAAAGTCGATTTAACAGCGATGGTGGATTTAGCATTCTTATTGATCACATTCTTTATGTTAACCACATCGTTGTCAAAACCTCAATCAATGGATTTGTCATTGCCAGATAAAGAAGATGATCCAACAAAGAAAGTTGATACGAAAGTAGATGAGAATCGTACGATGACAGTTATGCTGGGTGGTGATAATAAAATGGTTTACTATATGGGATTGCTTGCAACTCCTAAAATTGGACCTAAAGATATCGCCTATGGTAAAGATGGAATTCGTAAAGAATTATTGACTCAGAAAAAAGCAGTTTTAGCTTATTCTACAGCTTTAGGGAAACCTAAAAATGGAATTATAGTTATTATTAAGCCAACTAAAAAATCAAATTATCGTAATTTGGTTGATATTTTGGATGAGATGGCTATTTCAGGTGTAGATACTTATGCTATTGTTCCTGAGTTTACTCCGGAAGAGACGAAATTAATAGATAAAAAACCAGAGTAATCTAGTTTTAATCCTTAATAATCAAGAAAAATGAAATTAGATATAATTAAAAATCAATGGCTTGATATCGTATTCGAAGGACGTAATAAGATATATGGGGCATATGAATTAAGAAAATCAAATAATAAGACTACTGTAAAGGCTCTTATTATTGGTTCGCTTATTTTCAGTGTTGCTGTTGCAGCTCCTCTTATTGCAAGCTTTTTACCAGATTCTGAAGAAGAAGTGGTAAATAACGATATTAAAATTGCTACAGTAAAATTACCTCCTAAGAAAGAGGAAATTAAGCCAAATCAACCACCACCACCACCACCACCACCAAAAGTGGACCAGGTTAAGTTTGTGAAACCGGTAGTTGCTAAAGCAAATGAAGTTACTGAAGACCCACCAAAAATTGTGGATCTTAAAGATAAAAAAGTTGGTAACGAAACTATCAAAGGAGATCCGGATGCAGTTTTAACTGTTGATGAGCCAGTTGGTAAAGGACCAGTTACAGAGATCATTCAGGAAGATAACAATGTTTATAATACTGCAGGTATCGAAGTAAAACCAGATTTCCCTGGAGGTATTGAAAAGTTCTACAAATTCGTAGGAAATAATTACAAGACTCCGGAAGAAGAAGGTTTAAAAGGTAAAGTTTATGTTACTTTTGTAGTTGAAAAAGACGGTTCATTAACCGACATTAAAGTTTTAAGGGATATCGGTTACGGTACAGGAGCAGAAGCAATTCGTGTTCTTAAAAAATGTCCAAAATGGACTCCCGGCGAGCAAAATGGTAAAAAAGTTAGGGTTCTTTACTCGCTTCCTATTACTATTCAATCTGCAGAATAATGTTAAAAGATAAGCTTAATAATATTCAGAAGAAATCGCTCAAAGAGCGATTTCTTCTTGTTTTAGGAATAATGTTTTTTTTGATATATCTTGTACTGGGTTTAATGATTATGTTCTGGGAAAAACTTCCATTAGATATGGAGCCTAAATACAGATATGCTTTTGGCGGATTATTGATCGTATACTCAGCAATTCGTTTTTTAAGATTAATTAATTCAAATGCAGAATAATTATGTTGAAATATGGTAAAATTGTAGCTTTCATAGTTTTTGTTTTTTTGTTTGCCATGTGCAACCAAAAAAGTAAAAATGAAGCTGATAATGAAACAATTTTAAAGGGATCAATAGACATTACTGTAGATGAAACAGTAAAGCCCATCGTAGAAGATATGGTGGCTGTTTTTGAAGGAACTTATTATGATGCAAAGATTTCTATAAAACCCAAATCTGAAGCGGAACTTATAAACGATTTGTTAAATCAAAAAGCAAAAGTTGCTGTTACAACCAGAGATTTGACTCAGGAAGAAAAAGCCAGATTCGAAAAAAGTAAAATCAATCCCAGAGTTACACTTTTTGCTAAAGATGCAATTGCTTTTGTTACTAATAAAGGCAATAATGATACATTAATTGCGTTGAAAACGGTAATTGATTTTATGCAAGGTAAATCAGATTCCGGAATAAAAGGTCTTGTGTTTGATAATCCAAATTCTAGTACGGTCCGATACATGAAGGAATTGGCTAAAGTGAAAGATATTCCTTCAAAAAATGTATTTTCTTTTAAAACTAATGACGAAGTTATTAAATTCGTTTCAGAGAATGACGGTATGATTGGTGTAGTAGGAGTAAACTGGCTTTATCAGCCATCTCCAAACATGCTCGATATTATAAAAAAAATAAACGTCATGAGCGTTAAGGGGCTAAATGATGATAAATATTACGATCCGACCCAAAATGATCTTGGAGAAATGAAATATCCTTTGGCACGTGATTTGTTTATTATAAATTGTCAGGGATATACTGGCTTAGGAATGGGCTTGGCTTCATTTATATCTGGTGACATTGGTCAGCGTATTGTTTTAAAATCAGGTTTATTGCCTATTAGAACTCCGGGAAGAAAGCTTAAAATTAGAAGTCAAATTATAAACGATAAAGAATAAATTAATTACAATTAAGATGAATAAATTTAAAATTTTTAGTCTTGCCTTAGTTGCTTCAGCTACTGTTGCAAAAGCGCAAGATATCAAAGAAGCTAAAAAAGCAATCGATGCTGAACAATTTCAAAAAGCAAAATCTTTGCTTAAATCAATCATCAAAGCAAAACCTTCTGATGGAGAAGCAAATTTTGTTTTAGGTAATGTATATTTAAATCAATCTATTGTTGATTCAGCTAAAATTTATTACTCAAACGGATTGCAGGCATCAGATAAAAAGAACTTAAATTATATTGGGTTAGGTCAAATAGATCTTGATAGCAAGAATGCTACTGCGGCTCAGGCTAATTTTGGTTTGGCTACAAAAGATATGAAACGTAAAGATGTAGAGGAATTTATTTACATCGGTAGAGCATATATTAACTCAACAAGTCCGGATTATACAAATGCAGTTGCTGTTTTAAAACGTGCCTTGTTAATTGAGCCTCAAAATGCAACTGCACTTTTGACAATTGGAGATGCTTATTATGGAGCAAACAATCAAAATGATGCTTACAAAGCTTACCGTGATGCATTTACTGCAGATCCAACACTTTTAAGAGCAAAAATGCAATTAGGAGTTTTATTAAAAGGTGCTAAATCTTATGAAGAAGCAATTAAATCTTTTAATGAAGTTATCGCATTAAATCCTAATTATGGTCCTGTTTACAGAGAATTGGCTGAAACATATTACAAATGGGGAAGAAACAAAACATCTACCGCTAAAGTTAATATGCAAAATGCAATTACAAACTACGAAAAATACCTAAGTCTTACAGATTACTCTTTAGATTCTAAAATGCGTCATGCAGATTTCTTAATCTTAGTAAAAGATTATAAAACTCTTGAGACTGTAGCAAACAAAATGATAGCTGAAGATAAAGTTAATCCTAGAATTTTTAGATATTTAGGATATGCTGCTTATGAAAACGGAAACGTTGATGTAGCAATTAAATCTATTGAAGATTTTATTAAAGTACCTTCAAATAAAGTAATTGGTAGAGATTATTTATATTTAGGTTTATCTAAAATTAAAAAAGGAACCAATGCTGAAGGAGTTGTAGATCAGGCTGCTTTTGATGCAGGTGTTGCAGATATTAAAAAAGCTATTGAATTAGAGCCTTTAGTAGTAGAAGAACTTGCTGATTTTGGAAAAGCTTTGTTTGGTAAAAAACAATATATTCAGGCAGCTTCTATCTTTGAACTTGGTGCTAGTAATGCAGAATCTAAAAATTATCTTGATGATTTAGTTTATTATGGTATTTCAGTTTATTACGGTAACGCTGGTAAAACTGCAGAAACTCGTGATACAGCTGCATTGCAAAAAGCGGATGCTACTTTTGATAAAGTTTTAACGGCTTCTCCTACTTATGATGAAGCGTATTTATACAAAGGAAGAATCAACAGTTTATTAGACAAAGATGATTTGATTATAAAAAACTATAATGAGTATTTGACTAAAACTACAGCTAAAGGTGCTGAAGAATTAGCGAAACCTGCTACTGTTAAAAAAGTTATTGAATCTTACAATGCAATTGGTGCTGCTTATGCAAATACTGACAAAGCAAAAGCAATTGAGTATTTCAACAAAACTTTAGTTTTAGATCCTGCAAATACATATGCTGCACAATCTGTAAAAGCTTTAAAATAATGTAAGATCTTTTATTAAATATAAAACCGATAGTTCAAAGAACTATCGGTTTTTTTTGTTCCGTATTTAATTGACTATCTTTGCACTTTAAATTGAAATAATGTTATCAAAAGAAATACAATTAGAAGTAAATAAAGGAGCTATGTTGCCTTTGATGGAAGAATTTTACACCATTCAGGGAGAAGGTTTTCATACAGGAACTGCGGCTTACTTTATACGAATTGGAGGTTGCGATGTTGGTTGTCACTGGTGTGATGTGAAGGAGAGCTGGAATGCAGAATTACATCCGCCAACGAGTGTTGATTTAATTGTAAATAATGCAGCAACCCACGCAGATACTGTTGTCATTACTGGTGGAGAGCCTTTGACTTGGGACATGACTTTATTGACTCAGGAACTAAAAAACAGAAATCTAAAAGTTCATATTGAAACTTCCGGAGCATATCCATTAACAGGAAGTTGGGATTGGATTTGTCTTTCTCCTAAAAAGAATAAATTGCCAACCCAAACCGTTTATGATAATGCACATGAATTAAAAGTGATTATTTATAATAAACATGATTTTATTTTTGCCGAAGAGCAAGCAGAATTGGTAAATGGGAACGCAATTTTGTTTCTACAGCCTGAATGGAGTAAAAAAGAAGAAATGACACCGTTAATTGTTGATTATGTGATGAACAATCCAAAATGGAGAGTTTCACTTCAAACGCATAAATATTTAAATATTCCTTAATTGCTATAAAAAAATCTCTTCGTTTGAAGAGATTTTTTGTTTGTGGTAAATAATACACAGTGTATAAAAAAGAAACATTTATTTTATTTCCAGTTTTTATATTTTTTTAAAGTAGTAATATGTGCTAAATGGTGATTTCCATGCCAGGCATAGGTTGCTATTAATTGTTTTATTTTATATTCTGAATTATTTTCAGGATGAATAAAAGATTTTTCTAGATTTTCATTGGATAAATTTCTCATAATATAAGCCAGTCTAAAATGTAAACCTTCCAGTAATGTTAATGTTGGTTGAATTGGCATGTTCAGATTATCGGGTAACTCAGACCATAGAGTTTCATCATATGGTTTTATTACCGGATTGTTCTCTGTCAAAGCCCATTTTATTCTAATGTAGCAATTCATATGGCTTTCGGCGCAATGATGAATAACCTGTCGAACAGTCCATCCATCTGGACGATATGGTGTGTTTAATTGTTCATCAGTTAAATGAATAGTTTCTTGTTTTAATCTTTTGGGAAAAGATTCAATCTCGCGAATTTTGTCTGAAATATATTCCAGGCTATATTCCTTCGGAAATTCAAATTTTCCTATTGGATACTTCAATTTTTCTAAATCTGATGCTTCCATGGTTGGTAAGTGTTATTTAAATCGAAAGTTTGGCTAAATAATCATAATGTTCACCTTCTAAAACCAGCTCGCATTTTAGCCCGTTTGCAATAGCAGCATTCTGAAGTGTGTTGTAATCCAGATATAACCAATCAAAAGGTTCTTCTTTTTCTCCTTTGTAAGAAATATTAAAAACAAGTTCGCCATAATAATCATTGTTAGACGGAATCCATTTTCCGCCATCTTCATCTTCATCAAACATATAAATAATGTCAGAACTATCTAATAAGATTTGTCCTCCTGGATTCAAAAGAGATTTTAGTTTAGATAAAAATTTATTACAATTTTCCAGTTTGCCAAAAATACCAACACCATTCATTAGTAAAATTATGGTATCGAATTTTTCTCCTTCAAAATCTAGTATATTTTGAACTTTTGCATTCTTCACGCCACGAAGTTTACACGTCTCAATTGCTTTTTCTGAAATATCGATTGATGTAACCTCTATATTGCGATCATTTTGCAATGACAAACTATGACTTCCGGCACCACATCCAACATCTAATGTTTTTCCAAAAGTCAGTTGCAGTGCTTTTTGTTCCAACTTTGGCATTTCATTGTAAGAGCGAAACAAATAATCTACGCTCATTTCGTCTTCTTCGGAAATTGTTGTTTCTGTAATGATGTCTTCCGGCGAATTATTAGTTTGAAAGTCAAACATCGCCTTTCCAAATAGATCTTTCATTGTATTTTATTTCAAAGTTTAGGGTTTCAAGTTTAAAGTTGTTTAATTTTGCAGATCAACTTTAAAAAGTAAACTTGAAACAAATTTTAAATAACTTAGATAAGTTAGCCAAAGATAAGCATATCGAAAACAAAAAGTATTTTGATAAGCTGAAAAAAAAACAGCCTAAAAATTTAGACTATATCATGCAGGATTTGCATGACGCCGAGTTTAAGAAAACAGATTGTTTAAAATGTGCTAATTGTTGTAAAACAACCGGGCCTTTATTTACTTTGGCAGATATTGAAAGGATCTCAAAATCTTTCAGGCAAAAACCACAACAATTCATCGACCAATATCTGCGAATTGATGAGGATAAAGATTATGTTTTAAAAAGTGTTCCGTGCACTTTTCTTGATAACGAGAATTATTGTATGATTTATGATGTTCGTCCAAAAGCCTGCAGAGAGTTTCCGCATACTGATCGTAAAAAGTTTAATCAAATTACCGATCTTACCTTAAAAAATGTTGCTATTTGTCCTGCAGCATATAATATAGTAGAGGAAATGAAAAAGAAACTTCCGTTGTAAAACACTAAAATTATTGTAATTGTTTTTAGAAGCAATTTGGTTTCATTTTTAAAATGTAATTTTGATTCAGGTGAAACCATTCCAATATAATAATAAATAAAGAAACTAAAATTTGAATTTAGAATATTTCATAGCCAGAAGACTTATTACTGCCAAAGATTATAAAAGCAGTATATCGGCGCCAATTATAAAAATCGCCATTTCGGCAATTGCTATTGGTATTATTATGATGATAGTCTCAGTTGCTACCGGAATTGGTTTGCAGCAAAAGATACGTGATAAAGTTTCTGCTTTCAACGGTCAGATTATTATATCAAATTATGATAATAACAATTCTGAAGTTACGTTAACTCCAATTTCAAAAAAACAGGATTTTTATCCCAATTTCAAATCAGTTCCGGATGTCAGTCATATTCAGGCAATCGCTAGTAAAGCTGGAATTATTAGAACAGAAAATGCTTTTGAAGGAATTGTTTTCAAAGGAGTAGGAGGAGATTATGATTGGAACAATATAAAAGAATATATTGTTGAAGGTAAAGTGCCTGATTTTTCTAAAACCCTAAACGAGGATGTTTTAATTTCAAGACTTTTGGCAGACCGTCTTAATCTGAAGGTAGGAGATAATTTCAATACATTCTTTATTAAAGAAGAACAAGGTAAAATGCCAAATAGTCGCCGATTTAAAATTGCGGGTATTTTTAATTCGGGATTTCAGCAATTCGATGCTACATATATAATAGGAGATATTCGTCATATTCAGCGAATCAACAAATGGGGTCCTGATCAGGTCGGGGCTTTTGAAGTATTTGTTAAAGATTTTGATAATATAAAAATCACAGGAAATCAGATATACGAGCAAACATCATCGAGTTTAGATACAAAAACAATAATCGAAAAATACAGTTATATTTTTGATTGGTTGCAACTCTTCGATTTTAATATTGTTGTTATACTCGGAGTTATGATTTTAGTAGCGACAATAAATATGGTTGTTGCTTTATTAGTACTTATATTAGAACGTACTCAAATGATTGGGATTCTAAAAGCTATGGGGGCAAATAACTGGACAGTTCGTAAAATATTTTTATACAATGCATTCTATCTTATTATAAGAGGATTGTTTTGGGGTAATTTAATAGGTATTGCGATTTTGTTAATTCAACAGCAATTTGGAGTAGTACAGTTAAATCCCGAAAACTACTATGTCAATCAGGCGCCGGTTTACTTAAACTGGGGATATATTGTACTACTAAATTTAATGACTATAACAGTTTGTTTTGTTGTGTTATTAATTCCGTCCTATATAATAACCAAGATTTCACCTGTAAAAGCCATTCGATTCGAATAAATAGCTATAAACCTTTACAACCCGACAGCTTGCTAAAACCTGTCGGGTTTTTGTTTTTTATACTTTATACATAAAGAGCAACATGATCGGCTGAGCGAAGTCGGAAGCCTTTAAGTTTTAGAATTTGGAATTTTGTTTAGAAGCTATTTCCCGCTCCCGAAGCCTCGGGACCGGCACAAAAGGATTTCCACTTCTATCGGAGCTAAGGTATAGGTTTTCATAAAAAGAGTCTTTATAGATAAGTATAGAAAAGAAACTTCGCGACTTCAAAGTAAACCATTGAGCCAGTATAAGAAAAGCTTACCGTCTTTGCGCCTTTGCGAGATTGAAAAACTCAGTAAAAATAGCTTTGTGCTTAGAGTCTTCATGGCAAACTAGTCCATAGTAATTAAATTCCTATTACAAATTAATCAATAAAGGTTTAAAAAATCTGTTAAGTCTACAAGAAAGGGAGTTTTTGGAAAGTGTATATTGCGAAAACGTGCTTTGTGTTAGGAAAGTCCTTATAAAGCTAAAAAAAGATCATGTTGTAAGTTTGGTGTTATCAGTATGTTAAGTAAAAGTTTTGAAAAACATTGAAATTATGCAA
>NZ_MTQF01000023.1 GCF_001975985.1 [Flexibacter] sp. ATCC 35103
TCTTTATTCATAAAATTTAAAATTCGTATTTTTAAAAATGTAAAATTGCTGTTGTTTAAAGCAACTCTTTTTTTTCAAAAATATTAAACGAATGAATTAACATATTACGGAGTTTTTATATAAAATTTACGGAATCTTTGAGTAAATAACTAAATACAGATTAATAAATTTCAGATAATATTGAGCTTTTTTTTATAATGTTGTTTGCACAGGCTTAGAAATTAATTAGATTGAAAAAGGAATATAATCTGCCACTTTAAGTTCATTGGAAATTGAAAAATACAAATCAATTTTATTATATAAAATTGCTGTTATGAATCATAAAAAGTGTAATTCATAATAAGCAAAACAATTAAGTTTATCAGATCAGGAATTTGGTTCTATAGATGATATGACTATAACACAGGATATGAGCAGTTTGTCAACAGACTAGATTCAAATTACTTAACCAAACCCATTGCGTATAATCTGAATACGAGAGATAATGAAATGATAGTATCAATGGTAGCAAATTTTAAAGATGAATCAGTTCTTAGAAAAATGCATATTGTGATAAATAGTAGTTTTTGATCTAAAAGACAGAATACAGAAACAACCAGGAATAATCTAAAAAATAAATCATAAGTTACTAAAAAATAAGCCATAACTGATAATTCACTAGTATTGGTCAAAACAAAAAAATGGCCCTAATAATTATTAGGGCCATTTTTTATTATTGTTAAAATTCAATTAGAATTTATATGCTACACTTCCCATTACTGTGCGTGGAGCCTGAACATTGATTGTTGTATAACCATTAAAATACAATTCATCTGTAAGGTTATTAACTTTTAATGATACTCTGTATTTAGGCTGATCATAATACAATGCAGCATTTACCACAGAATATGAAGGAAGCGCAAAAGTTTCACCTGGTCCGCTATTGTAGATATAGTTTGCATCTCCATAATTACCTCCAAATCCTAAACCTAATCCTTTTAGTTTAGTATTTTGAAGATTATAACTAAACCAATAATTGATTAGATTTTCCGGTCCTGCCGTTACAGGTCTTAATTCATTCAATTTAGAGTTATTGTTTGAGTACCCCACAAGAAGATTTAATCCTGCAATTGGATTCGCAGTAATCTCTAATTCAAAACCTTTACTAAATTGTGTACCGTTTTGTATGCTTGCATTTGGTAAATTAGGATCTGCTGTTACAATATCTTTAACTTTAATATCGTAGTAACTAATTGTTGCGCTTACTTTATTTTGGAAAGCATTAATTTTTACACCACCTTCAAACTGATTCGCTTTTTCCGGATCAAATTGTTTCATTTCAAGAACACCGCCAGCATTAGCATTTAAGAATCCTTTGTTGGTAAAACTATTCTGGTAATTACCAAATACAGAAATTTGATCTTTAACGATTTGATAAACTACACCAAATTTTGGAGAGAATGCATTTTGAGAAAAAGTATCTGCCTTTGTATTTGATGCTGCATCAAATGATCCCTGATTTTCAAAATGATCAAAACGTACCGCCGCTGAAACGATTAATTTTTCTGTAATGTTAATTGCATCAGCAACATATACACTATAAGTTGCTATAGAGCTGTTAGTCGTATATGGAGGATTACCATTTCCTGCAAGTGCATCTTTTACGTTGGTTGGGTTAAAATCATAATAATTTGCTGCTGTTCCAGTATAATTTATTTCATCATATGGAGCGTAACCCGGTAAACTTTGATATCCTAATTTATTTGTACCAAAATATAAATCACCACCTACTAAAAAGCGGTTTCTCATTGATCCTATATTAAAATCACCATTAAAATTTTGTTGGAATTCTATAGCATTATCTTTTCCATTTGCATCCCATGCATTTCTTGATAATTTTTGGTTTGGCAAAAGGTAAAACCAGGTTTGTAAACCACTTGCTTTGTTAGAACTGCTGCTAAATACAGACTGTGAAGTCCATTTGTCAGAGATTTGATAATTAGCCTGTGCAAACACGTTTAATGTTTTAGTGTTGGTCAGGAATTCATCTCCTAAAAACGATCTTTTGAAGTTGATATCTAAATCTTTAGCATTGTTAACTCCTAACTGAGCAATTGAAACCCCAAAAGGAAGATAAATTAAAGACATACCTGAGTTGTCTTGATTTCCTATTTCGGCATCAATAGAAATTGTCAGTTTATCATTTACTTTATAAGAGAAAGACGGTGCTACAAAAAAGCTTTTTGAAGAACCAAAATCCTGAAAAGTATTCGCATTTCCAAAAGCAGCATTCAGTCTGAACAATGCTGTATTGTCGTCGTTAACTGCAGTGTTGATATCAGCTGTCAAACGGTTAAAACCATAACTTCCGTTTTGATATGAAATTTCTCCTCCAAAATTTTCATAAGGTTTTTTAGTAACTCGATTGATTAATCCACCGTATGAAGACACTACGTTTCCAAAAAGTGTAGCAGACGGTCCTTTTATAACTTCAATTCTTTCCAGATTGACAGCGTCTGTATTACTGTTTACTTTTCCTGCAAGACCATTTCTTACTAAACTCTGCGTAGTAAATCCACGTAGTGAATACCATGAAGCTCCATCACCTGCACGATTAGTAGCTCCCCATAATTGGTATAAACCCGGAACGTTTTTTAAAGCTTCATCCTGATTTGTCACTAACTGATCTTTAATCAATTCTTTAGTTACCACATTATAAACCTGTGAATTTTCAAGGTTTTTAATAGACATTTTAGACACATATTGGCTTTCTGCTTTAGTATATTTGTTAGCATTACCTTTAACAAATACTTCAGTAAGAGCTTCAGAAGTAGTCACTAACACAAAGTTTTCTACAAGTTCATTTTCAGAGCTAACAGTAACATCCTTTTCCTTAGATGAAAACCCTACTACAGAAGCCTTAAGGATGTAATTACCTGGTTTTACGTTTTTGATTTCATAGTTTCCCTGAGCATCCGTAGTCGTTCCAATCTTTGTTCCTTTAAGAGTTACAGAGATGTTGTCAGCAGCTTCATCATTAGACAAAGACACTGTACCTCTTATAGTACCAGTTTGTGCAAACGAAGTTGCAGCTGTAAGCAGCATTAAACAGCAGCTCAATAATGGGATTAATATTTTTACTTTCATAGTTTATTTAGAATTGTTTTTAATAGCGCAAATTTATATTTTGTGCTAAAGCAAACCAAATAATTTATATTTATTCCAAATAATAAAACCATTAAGGCTTTTCAATAATTATTTCTCATTTTTTTTATGATAAAAAAGCAAAATTCATTTTTTTACATGCATTTACTCAGATAATAACTATTGAATTAGAAAGTTTAATATATATTTAATCTCACACTTACCAAAAAACTTCGTTATCTCTAAAGAGTAATTTACAGGTTTGAATACTTAATTTTAAATTACATTTCCTATCCTATCCCATGAAATGCTATTCTAAGTCCTAAAAATTGGTTTAATATATTATAATTATTAAGAAGAAACTTCAGCAGAATTTTCCATTTTATGCCATTCAATATCATCAAAGCTATAAAACATATCGAGATTATTTTTCAGTAGGATATATATATATTGTTTCTATACTTATTTCCGTTTCGAATTGCCATCCTCCAAGGTTCACCAAGATATTTTCTTTGTCTACTAAAATTCCTGAACAATAAATGCTGTCATTAAAAGCAATTATTAACCTATAAAATTATCATCAATTTCAACATTGGCTTTTACAATCTCTAAATATTATATATAAAGCTAATTCTTAAATAATAACCACTTAGTATTTAATATCTACAAAAAAGGCTGCTTCATAAATTATGAAGCAGCCTCTTATATTTTGTAAAGAGATCTCTAATTCAAATTCTAATATAAATAATTCAGAGCTGTAACGTCATTGGCATTGAAAGCCCCCGTTTCACTAGAACCGAAACATGCTCTCATATAAGATGTTGCATCATATCCTGAAGGTGTTCCAGGGATCTGAATTGCTCCTACACCCGCTGTCCCTTCGTTTGAATTCTGTCCACAACTTTGACGGCTGAACCAGTCTGTATGACGTAAACCAATACAGTGTCCTATTTCGTGTGCAGCTACGTGCGCATTTACACCTGTAGAATAAGTATCTAACCCAGAATATAACGTAACTGAATTATAAGGCGCTCCTCCTGAAGGAAAACCTGCTACTCCACCAGCTGATCCGGTCTGTCTTCTAACAACAATGTTTGCACCCGAAGTACTTGAGCTAAAAGTCAATGTAAAGTTAATAGACAATCCTAAATTATTATATCTGTTTATTGCAGCCTGCAATCCAGCGCGCATATTTGTAGACAGAGCTGTTGTACCAGTTCCTGTTAATCCAACAACTTTAATAGTTCTTGGAGCTGATACTAAATTAGTAGTACGGTATTGTTCTGTCGTAATACCTCCGTGAAGATCCATTTTATTTAATTGGTCTTGCGTTACTATGATATCTCCTTCTACTAAAAATGCATCTTCAGTAGTACCATCTAACTTAGTGTTTTTAATAACCTGGACATCTGTATTATTAAGTGAAAGTGAACTAATTTTATTTAACACATCTTGTGTTACTTTAAGCGATCCCTGATCTGATTGCACTGTCTCATCTTCTTTATTACATGAGAACAGCATTAGCGCCATAAATGACAAGGCCATAATTGATTTAACTTTTTTCATAATAGGTTTTTTTTGGTTGTTTAATTAAGTTGATAAATTAGGGGTCTTTACAAAATATTGTAATATTTGCCTTCAAATTTATATAATTTTTAATCTTAAAATACTTATAAAACAACAATTTAACAAATTTAATATTTTTTGTTATATTATTGTTTTTGTATTTTTAATAATAATTATCTGATTATTACGCCAAGCCCAGTAAAATCAATAATTAAATACAAATCAGCTTATTAACTTAATATTCCTACTATAATATTTTATTCTGTTCAGGATGTGTTAAAAATGATTTTATTATTTTTTATAAGATTTAAAATATAAACCGGGGTATAAAAACAGAATATTACTCATACAGATATGTAAGATTCCATTGAAACAAAAACTAGTAAAATTTTTACAAATATTTTAATAACTTTGGTTAACCTGCTACAGATAAATATTTAAAGGAGAAATCATTAAACACAAATTTCTTGTTTGATTTTATTTTAATTAAGTTGTAATAAAGAACTGTAATAGTCGATTTTTATAAGATTGATAAGAATGTTTACAATTGCCCTAATATCTACAATAAATGAAGAAACGAATTACTTTTCTCTTTTTTATGATAACAGCAATCAGTCTCTCACAAAGTGCTGAAAAATGGAAACAATACATAAAAAAAGAGAATGAAAGAAAATTTGAGAAATATTATTTTACAACTTTAGAAAATGCTTATTATAACAAATACAGAATTGTAAAAAAATTGGATAATACCTTTTGTATTGTGGAAAATGAAAGTTTAAAATCTAATCTGTCTTTAAAAAAAAATCTCCCGGCTAATAGCTTATGGAAATTACCATCAAATTTTTCAAATCATAAAGAAGATAAGCAGTATATAATAGCAACTGATACTATCAAAGCATTAATTACTGACTTAAAATCAATGAACATATCTGATATCAAAATAGTAGACAACCATCTTGTAATGATAAAAAGTGATTCAAAAAAAATTATTGATGAGATTATAACTTTGAGCAGTGTATCCTCTGTTTCACAAGAAGCTCTACAACCAAAAGGAGAATCTAAAATAATAGATCAAAATTTCAGCATTAATTCTATAAATAAAGCCAATGCAAATTTTCCTCTTTTGACTGGCGAAAATCAAATTGTATCTATAAAAGATGATCTTTTTGATATAAATGATATTGACCTGTTAAACAAACACATTCCCTCCCCAATAGAATCTTCTATTATATCAAGCCACGCAACTGCTATGGCGACTATAATTTCCGGATTAGGAAATAGTTCTAAATTAGGAAAAGGAGTCGTTCAAAAGGCCAGGATACAATCGTCTGACTTTTTGAATATTTATCCTGATGAAATAGCATCCTTACAAAATGCTGCCACTCAAAATCATTCGTACGGGACAGTAATTGAGAATTTTTATGGTTCCCTCGCTAATGTATACGACGCACAATTATTTTCAAATCCTGATTTAACACATTGTTTTTCTTCGGGCAATACAGGACTCCAGGGTTATAAATCTATTACAGGTAATTTCAAGCAATCAAAAAATAGTGTCGTATTAGGCTGTATTGACCAAAACGAAGTAATCATGTCCTTTTCATCAAAAGGTCCTGCATATGACGGTAGAATAAAGCCTGAGCTGGTAGCTTTTAGTACACAAGGAACTTCAAATTCTACAGCATTAGCTACAGGAATTATTATCCTTATGAAACAACATTATAAAGTCATAAACAATATCTCTTTGACAAATGCCTTGACAAAAGCAATTTTAATTAATAGTGCCAAAGATCTAGGCAATCCAGGACCGGATTTCACCTATGGTTATGGTAACATCAATGCTGATAAAAGCTTAAAAACAATCAGCGAAAATAGGATCATAGTCGGTAATTTGACATCTGGTCAGACAAATACACATTCAATTACACTGCCTGAAAATACCGAAAATTTAAAAATCACATTAGTCTGGAACGATTTGCCTGCAGAAATTAACAGTAATATAAGTTTGGTAAACGATCTCGACATCGAAGTTATTTCACCCGACACCACCACTTTCTTACCATGGATTCTTAATCCTGATATTCCTCAGCAACAAGCTGTAAGAGGAAAAGATAAAATTAATAATATAGAGCAAGTAACTATAGAAAATCCCGAATCGAGATCTTATACCATCAATATTATTGGTTCATATGTCTCGAATACTTCCCAAGCATACAGCATCGCTTACGAATATGAATTAAAAAATAAATTTGAATGGAATTATCCAGTTAACAATGACAATTTCCCTTATGACGGTAAGAACATTTCTCCTTTCAAATGGAATTCTACATTTTCTGGTATCCCCGGACAATTATCTATTAGTTATAATAATGGACAGACTTGGGAAATTATCGCAAATGATATAA
The DNA here is from genome assembly GCF_001975985.1 of [Flexibacter] sp. ATCC 35103. GTDB lineage: Bacteria > Bacteroidota > Bacteroidia > Flavobacteriales > Flavobacteriaceae > Flavobacterium. The sequence continues at coordinate 7,095 of NZ_MTQF01000023.1, forward strand.
ATCTGGACAGTAAACAATTTACTTATACGCCTAAAGAACAAAAATTTTCAAAAGCTAAATTAAAAATGAGCATTGATAATACTGATTACATCTCTGATAGCTTTACGATTTCATATGATTTAAATATAAGTTCCAGCTTAGTTTGTGACGGTACAACAGAAATAAATTGGGACAAACCTGCAGATGTTACTTCATTTAATATTTATCACCTTACAGGAGATAATCTAGAATTTAAAGAACAAATAACAAATGCTAATTACACCTATACAGATGGAAAAATTTACACTGTTATTCCTGTATTTGACAATACTGAGGGAATAAAAAGTGAGTCAACATTACAGTACGCTCAAAACTCAAATTGTTACTTCGAGTTGGCTTTGGCAGAAGTTTACGAAGAGAACCAAATAAAGGTTAATGCCAGTCTTTTCAGCTTGTACAATATTAAAAAAATTGAATTAGTAAAAATAACTAATGGTACCGAAGATCTTATTAGTACAATAAATGAAATCAACTCAAAAACATTCACTTTTTTAGATGCTATGCCTACAAAAGGCAGTAATAAATATAAAATAAACATAATTTTAGAAAACAATAATATCATAAGCTCTCCAATTCTTGATACTAATTATTTAGGAAATACTTCGTTTTTTGTACACCCCACTCTATTAAGCAAAAATGAAGAACTAAATATTGAAACCCAAAAAGAGGAAAATGCTATTTTCTATTTGTACAATAGTAATGGACAAAACACTATTACGTCTCCATTACTTTCCAAAACTAATAACATTAACCTAAAAAATACTGCCTCAGGAATTTATATCTATAAGATAATTACAAACTTAGGTGAAACTCAAACAGGGAAAATTGCAGTTTTTTAATAATATATAATATTTTGGGCGTTTCCCTTTGGGTCGGGCTGTCCGCTAAATCTTTTGCGAGAGCATTTTTGTGTGAGGCTTTGCCGGAAATACAGAGTATCGCAAAAGGATACCGCTTCCATTCCTAACGCAATTTTTATGTAAACCGGAAATTTATATTGGTAGGCAATTCCAAGTAGTTTGTATTCTTTTCAGTCAAAAATTAAAGATTGGAATTTGATAAAACAAAAAATCCCCATCAAATAAATGATGAGGATTCTTAAAAGAAAGGCGACGACATAC
>NZ_MTQF01000024.1 GCF_001975985.1 [Flexibacter] sp. ATCC 35103
TAGCGCGAGGCGTAAGACTAGCAAGTCGAGGAGTAGAGTGCTGCGTAAATTGAGAACGGGGAACGGGTGAGTAACGCGTATGCAATCTACCTTTGACAGAGGGATAGCCCAGAGAAATTTGGATTAATACCTCATAGCATTGAAGGATGGCAGCATCCAGAAATTAAAGTCACAACGGTAAAAGATGAGCATGCGTCCCATTAGCTAGTTGGTAAGGTAACGGCTTACCAAGGCTACGATGGGTAGGGGTCCTGAGAGGGAGATCCCCCACACTGGTACTGAGACACGGACCAGACTCCTACGGGAGGCAGCAGTGAGGAATATTGGACAATGGGCGCAAGCCTGATCCAGCCATGCCGCGTGCAGGATGACGGTCCTATGGATTGTAAACTGCTTTTATACGAGAAGAAACACTCCTACGTGTAGGAGCTTGACGGTATCGTAAGAATAAGGATCGGCTAACTCCGTGCCAGCAGCCGCGGTAATACGGAGGATCCAAGCGTTATCCGGAATCATTGGGTTTAAAGGGTCCGTAGGCGGTTTAATAAGTCAGTGGTGAAAGCCCATCGCTCAACGGTGGAACGGCCATTGATACTGTTAAACTTGAATTATTAGGAAGTAACTAGAATATGTAGTGTAGCGGTGAAATGCTTAGAGATTACATGGAATACCAATTGCGAAGGCAGGTTACTACTAATGGATTGACGCTGATGGACGAAAGCGTGGGTAGCGAACAGGATTAGATACCCTGGTAGTCCACGCCGTAAACGATGGATACTAGCTGTTGGAAGCAATTTCAGTGGCTAAGCGAAAGTGATAAGTATCCCACCTGGGGAGTACGTTCGCAAGAATGAAACTCAAAGGAATTGACGGGGGCCCGCACAAGCGGTGGAGCATGTGGTTTAATTCGATGATACGCGAGGAACCTTACCAAGGCTTAAATGTAGATTGACCGTTTTGGAAACAGAACTTTCGCAAGACAATTTACAAGGTGCTGCATGGTTGTCGTCAGCTCGTGCCGTGAGGTGTCAGGTTAAGTCCTATAACGAGCGCAACCCCTGTTGTTAGTTGCCAGCGAGTCATGTCGGGAACTCTAACAAGACTGCCAGTGCAAACTGTGAGGAAGGTGGGGATGACGTCAAATCATCACGGCCCTTACGCCTTGGGCTACACACGTGCTACAATGGCCGGTACAGAGAGCAGCCACTGGGCGACCAGGAGCGAATCTATAAAACCGGTCACAGTTCGGATCGGAGTCTGCAACTCGACTCCGTGAAGCTGGAATCGCTAGTAATCGGATATCAGCCATGATCCGGTGAATACGTTCCCGGGCCTTGTACACACCGCCCGTCAAGCCATGGAAGCTGGGGGTGCCTGAAGTCGGTGACCGCAAGGAGCTGCCTAGGGTAAAACTGGTAACTAGGGCTAAGTCGTAACAAGGTAGCCGTACCGGAAGGTGCGGCTGGAACACCTCCTTTCTAGAGCCTCGAGTGTTAGTTGATTTATCAACACGCTGAGGAAAAAAGAAGAAGCTTTAGAGGTTTTAATTTTAAGACTTATTTTACTCTTGCTGTTAGTTCAAATAATAAATTTTAAGTAAAACAGAGTCTCGTAGCTCAGCTGGTTAGAGTACTACACTGATAATGTAGGGGTCGGCAGTTCGAGTCTGCCCGGGACTACTTTTTAAATTGCTAATTATAAATTATGTATTGTAAATTATAAGGAGCAGCTAAATTTAAGAAGACTGTGCGCTTAGAAAAAGGAAATTTTAGAGGTTGAGTAACCGTTTTAAGTACTGTTAACTGAGAACTGTTAACTGACAACTAAAAAATGGGGGATTAGCTCAGCTGGCTAGAGCGCCTGCCTTGCACGCAGGAGGTCAACGGTTCGACTCCGTTATTCTCCACAATTCAACGTTTAATCGTTGATTTGTTTAAGCGGTTAACCGAATTTACGGTTTGACGATTAAACGAAACAAAGTTCATTGACATATTGAGATAAGAAAATAATAAAAAGTAGAAAGCGTTTTTTGTTATAACTAACAAAAAACAAAAAAAACGGTCTTGTTTTAAGTAACAAGATTGGTACAATAAGCAAAATAAGGGCGTATGGGGGATGCCTTGGCTCTCAGAGGCGATGAAAGGCGTGATAAGCTGCGAAAAGCTGCGGGGACGGGCACACACCGATTGATCCGCAGATACCTGAATGGGGCAACCCACTATGTTGAAGACATAGTACACCGATAGGTGGGCAAACCCGCTGAACTGAAACATCTAAGTAGGCGGAGGAGAAGAAAACAAAAGTGATTCCGTAAGTAGTGGCGAGCGAACGCGGATTAGCCCAAACCAATGTTGTTACGGCAATGTTGGGGTTGTAGGACCACGATATTTTATGTACAAGGAACCGGAAGTTACTGGAAAGTGACGCCATAGAGGGTGATAGCCCCGTATGGGTAACAAGTATAATAGATAGTGGTATCCTGAGTAGGGCGGGGCACGTGAAACCCTGTCTGAATTTGGCGGGACCATCCGCTAAGGCTAAATACTCCTGAGAGACCGATAGTGAACCAGTACCGTGAGGGAAAGGTGAAAAGAACCGTGAATAACGGAGTGAAATAGATCCTGAAACCATACGCTTACAAGCGGTCGGAGCCCTTTCGTGGGGTGACGGCGTGCCTTTTGCATAATGAGCCTACGAGTTAACGTTGCTGGCAAGGTTAAGTGATTAAGTCACGGATCCGTAGCGAAAGCGAGTCTGAATAGGGCGCTTTAGTCAGTAGTGTTAGACGCGAAACCGTGTGATCTACCCATGGGCAGGTTGAAGCTGTGGTAACACACAGTGGAGGACCGAACCGGTTGACGTTGAAAAGTCTTCGGATGACCTGTGGGTAGGGGTGAAAGGCCAATCAAACTCGGAAATAGCTCGTACTCCCCGAAATGCATTTAGGTGCAGCGTTATGCGTAAAGTTATATAGAGGTAGAGCTACTGATTGGATGCGGGGGCTTCACCGCCTACCAATTCCTGACAAACTCCGAATGCTATATAATGTTTCATAACAGTGAGGGCTTGGGTGCTAAGGTCCAAGTCCGAGAGGGAAAGAACCCAGACCATCAGCTAAGGTCCCCAAATATATACTAAGTTGAAAGAACGAGGTTTGTCTGCCCAGACAGCTAGGATGTTGGCTTGGAAGCAGCCATTCATTTAAAGAGTGCGTAACAGCTCACTAGTCGAGCGGACGAGCATGGATAATAATCGGGCATAAGTATATTACCGAAGCTATGGATTTACAGGCAACTGTAAGTGGTAGGGGAGCATTCTAACAGGGTTGAAGGTGTATCGTAAGGTATGCTGGACTGGTTAGAAAAGAAAATGTAGGCATAAGTAACGATAATGCGGGCGAGAAACCCGCACACCGAAAAACTAAGGTTTCCACAGCTATGCTAATCAGCTGTGGGTTAGTCTGGTCCTAAGGCGAACCCGAAAGGGACAGTCGATGGCTAACGGGTTAATATTCCCGTACTACTAATTACTGTGATGGGGTGACGGAGTGATGAAAGCGCCGCGAACTGACGGAATAGTTCGTTGAAGTACCTACCTATAAGATGCGCAGGCAAATCCACGCGTCTTGGGGAAATACGATAGTACTCGGAGTCTTCGGACAAAGAGATAGTGCGCCTAAGGGCTTCCAAGAAAAACCTCTAAACTTCAGGTAATTAGTACCAGTACCGTAAACCGACACAGGTAGTTGAGGAGAGAATCCTAAGGTGCTCGAGAGATTCATGGCTAAGGAATTAGGCAAAATAGACCTGTAACTTCGGGAGAAAGGTCGCCCTGAGCAATCAGGGCCGCAGTGAAGAGGTCCAGGCGACTGTTTATCAAAAACACAGGGCTCTGCAAAATCGTAAGATGAAGTATAGGGCCTGACACCTGCCCGGTGCTGGAAGGTTAAGAGGAGATGTTATCTTCGGAGAAGCATTGAATTGAAGCCCCAGTAAACGGCGGCCGTAACTATAACGGTCCTAAGGTAGCGAAATTCCTTGTCGGGTAAGTTCCGACCTGCACGAATGGTGTAACGATCTGGACACTGTCTCAGCCATGAGCTCGGTGAAATTGTAGTAACGGTGAAGATGCCGTTTACCCGCAGTGGGACGAAAAGACCCTGTGCACCTTTACTATAGCTTAGTATTGACCTTGGATAAATGATGTGTAGGATAGGTTGGAGACTGTGAAGTGGCGTCGCCAGGCGTTGTGGAGTCATTGTTGAAATACAACCCTTTGTTTATCTGAGGCCTAACCCCATATTGTGGGGGACATTGCTTGGTGGGTAGTTTGACTGGGGTGGTCGCCTCCAAAAGAGTAACGGAGGCTTCTAAAGGTTCCCTCAGTACGCTTGGTAACCGTGCGTAGAGTGCAATGGCATAAGGGAGCTTGACTGAGAGACATACAGGTCGATCAGGTACGAAAGTAGAGCATAGTGATCCGGTGGTTCCGCATGGAAGGGCCATCGCTCAAAGGATAAAAGGTACGCCGGGGATAACAGGCTGATCTCCCCCAAGAGCTCATATCGACGGGGGGGTTTGGCACCTCGATGTCGGCTCGTCACATCCTGGGGCTGGAGAAGGTCCCAAGGGTTGGGCTGTTCGCCCATTAAAGTGGCACGCGAGCTGGGTTCAGAACGTCGTGAGACAGTTCGGTCTCTATCTACTGTGGGCGTTAGAAATTTGAGTGGATCTGATTCTAGTACGAGAGGACCGAATTGGACAAACCTCTAGTGTATCTGTTGTCCCGCCAGGGGCACCGCAGAGTAGCTACGTTTGGAAGGGATAAGCGCTGAAAGCATATAAGCGCGAAACCCACCACAAGATGAGATTTCTTTTAAGGATCGTGGAAGATGACCACGTTGATAGGCTATAGATGTAAAGGCAGTAATGTCATAGTCGAGTAGTACTAATAATCCGTAAGCTTATGTACACCCTTTTCCCCCGATGCAAATCGGGGGAAGAAACTTTCTAAAATAGTAAATAAAAGTCCTTTTCTTTATCTCAGTATGTTAAGATATTTGCTCGACGCAAGAGCAGTTGATGGTTCATAGTTGCCAGTTGTTGGAGAAATCTATCAACAAACAAGCAAAAACCAACAACTAAAAACCTTAAGGTGGTTATTGCGGCGGGGCTCACCTCTTCCCATCCCGAACAGAGTAGTTAAGCCCGCCTGCGCAGATGGTACTGCAGTTATGTGGGAGAGTATGTCGTCGCCTTTCTTTTTAAAACCCTGTTTCTAACAAAACAGGGGTTT
>NZ_MTQF01000025.1 GCF_001975985.1 [Flexibacter] sp. ATCC 35103
TAGCGCGAGGCGTAAGACTAGCAAGTCGAGGAGTAGAGTGCTGCGTAAATTGAGAACGGGGAACGGGTGAGTAACGCGTATGCAATCTACCTTTGACAGAGGGATAGCCCAGAGAAATTTGGATTAATACCTCATAGCATTGAAGGATGGCAGCATCCAGAAATTAAAGTCACAACGGTAAAAGATGAGCATGCGTCCCATTAGCTAGTTGGTAAGGTAACGGCTTACCAAGGCTACGATGGGTAGGGGTCCTGAGAGGGAGATCCCCCACACTGGTACTGAGACACGGACCAGACTCCTACGGGAGGCAGCAGTGAGGAATATTGGACAATGGGCGCAAGCCTGATCCAGCCATGCCGCGTGCAGGATGACGGTCCTATGGATTGTAAACTGCTTTTATACGAGAAGAAACACTCCTACGTGTAGGAGCTTGACGGTATCGTAAGAATAAGGATCGGCTAACTCCGTGCCAGCAGCCGCGGTAATACGGAGGATCCAAGCGTTATCCGGAATCATTGGGTTTAAAGGGTCCGTAGGCGGTTTAATAAGTCAGTGGTGAAAGCCCATCGCTCAACGGTGGAACGGCCATTGATACTGTTAAACTTGAATTATTAGGAAGTAACTAGAATATGTAGTGTAGCGGTGAAATGCTTAGAGATTACATGGAATACCAATTGCGAAGGCAGGTTACTACTAATGGATTGACGCTGATGGACGAAAGCGTGGGTAGCGAACAGGATTAGATACCCTGGTAGTCCACGCCGTAAACGATGGATACTAGCTGTTGGAAGCAATTTCAGTGGCTAAGCGAAAGTGATAAGTATCCCACCTGGGGAGTACGTTCGCAAGAATGAAACTCAAAGGAATTGACGGGGGCCCGCACAAGCGGTGGAGCATGTGGTTTAATTCGATGATACGCGAGGAACCTTACCAAGGCTTAAATGTAGATTGACCGTTTTGGAAACAGAACTTTCGCAAGACAATTTACAAGGTGCTGCATGGTTGTCGTCAGCTCGTGCCGTGAGGTGTCAGGTTAAGTCCTATAACGAGCGCAACCCCTGTTGTTAGTTGCCAGCGAGTCATGTCGGGAACTCTAACAAGACTGCCAGTGCAAACTGTGAGGAAGGTGGGGATGACGTCAAATCATCACGGCCCTTACGCCTTGGGCTACACACGTGCTACAATGGCCGGTACAGAGAGCAGCCACTGGGCGACCAGGAGCGAATCTATAAAACCGGTCACAGTTCGGATCGGAGTCTGCAACTCGACTCCGTGAAGCTGGAATCGCTAGTAATCGGATATCAGCCATGATCCGGTGAATACGTTCCCGGGCCTTGTACACACCGCCCGTCAAGCCATGGAAGCTGGGGGTGCCTGAAGTCGGTGACCGCAAGGAGCTGCCTAGGGTAAAACTGGTAACTAGGGCTAAGTCGTAACAAGGTAGCCGTACCGGAAGGTGCGGCTGGAACACCTCCTTTCTAGAGCCTCGAGTGTTAGTTGATTTATCAACACGCTGAGGAAAAAAGAAGAAGCTTTAGAGGTTTTAATTTTAAGACTTATTTTACTCTTGCTGTTAGTTCAAATAATAAATTTTAAGTAAAACAGAGTCTCGTAGCTCAGCTGGTTAGAGTACTACACTGATAATGTAGGGGTCGGCAGTTCGAGTCTGCCCGGGACTACTTTTTAAATTGCTAATTATAAATTATGTATTGTAAATTATAAGGAGCAGCTAAATTTAAGAAGACTGTGCGCTTAGAAAAAGGAAATTTTAGAGGTTGAGTAACCGTTTTAAGTACTGTTAACTGAGAACTGTTAACTGACAACTAAAAAATGGGGGATTAGCTCAGCTGGCTAGAGCGCCTGCCTTGCACGCAGGAGGTCAACGGTTCGACTCCGTTATTCTCCACAATTCAACGTTTAATCGTTGATTTGTTTAAGCGGTTAACCGAATTTACGGTTTGACGATTAAACGAAACAAAGTTCATTGACATATTGAGATAAGAAAATAATAAAAAGTAGAAAGCGTTTTTTGTTATAACTAACAAAAAACAAAAAAAACGGTCTTGTTTTAAGTAACAAGATTGGTACAATAAGCAAAATAAGGGCGTATGGGGGATGCCTTGGCTCTCAGAGGCGATGAAAGGCGTGATAAGCTGCGAAAAGCTGCGGGGACGGGCACACACCGATTGATCCGCAGATACCTGAATGGGGCAACCCACTATGTTGAAGACATAGTACACCGATAGGTGGGCAAACCCGCTGAACTGAAACATCTAAGTAGGCGGAGGAGAAGAAAACAAAAGTGATTCCGTAAGTAGTGGCGAGCGAACGCGGATTAGCCCAAACCAATGTTGTTACGGCAATGTTGGGGTTGTAGGACCACGATATTTTATGTACAAGGAACCGGAAGTTACTGGAAAGTGACGCCATAGAGGGTGATAGCCCCGTATGGGTAACAAGTATAATAGATAGTGGTATCCTGAGTAGGGCGGGGCACGTGAAACCCTGTCTGAATTTGGCGGGACCATCCGCTAAGGCTAAATACTCCTGAGAGACCGATAGTGAACCAGTACCGTGAGGGAAAGGTGAAAAGAACCGTGAATAACGGAGTGAAATAGATCCTGAAACCATACGCTTACAAGCGGTCGGAGCCCTTTCGTGGGGTGACGGCGTGCCTTTTGCATAATGAGCCTACGAGTTAACGTTGCTGGCAAGGTTAAGTGATTAAGTCACGGATCCGTAGCGAAAGCGAGTCTGAATAGGGCGCTTTAGTCAGTAGTGTTAGACGCGAAACCGTGTGATCTACCCATGGGCAGGTTGAAGCTGTGGTAACACACAGTGGAGGACCGAACCGGTTGACGTTGAAAAGTCTTCGGATGACCTGTGGGTAGGGGTGAAAGGCCAATCAAACTCGGAAATAGCTCGTACTCCCCGAAATGCATTTAGGTGCAGCGTTATGCGTAAAGTTATATAGAGGTAGAGCTACTGATTGGATGCGGGGGCTTCACCGCCTACCAATTCCTGACAAACTCCGAATGCTATATAATGTTTCATAACAGTGAGGGCTTGGGTGCTAAGGTCCAAGTCCGAGAGGGAAAGAACCCAGACCATCAGCTAAGGTCCCCAAATATATACTAAGTTGAAAGAACGAGGTTTGTCTGCCCAGACAGCTAGGATGTTGGCTTGGAAGCAGCCATTCATTTAAAGAGTGCGTAACAGCTCACTAGTCGAGCGGACGAGCATGGATAATAATCGGGCATAAGTATATTACCGAAGCTATGGATTTACAGGCAACTGTAAGTGGTAGGGGAGCATTCTAACAGGGTTGAAGGTGTATCGTAAGGTATGCTGGACTGGTTAGAAAAGAAAATGTAGGCATAAGTAACGATAATGCGGGCGAGAAACCCGCACACCGAAAAACTAAGGTTTCCACAGCTATGCTAATCAGCTGTGGGTTAGTCTGGTCCTAAGGCGAACCCGAAAGGGACAGTCGATGGCTAACGGGTTAATATTCCCGTACTACTAATTACTGTGATGGGGTGACGGAGTGATGAAAGCGCCGCGAACTGACGGAATAGTTCGTTGAAGTACCTACCTATAAGATGCGCAGGCAAATCCACGCGTCTTGGGGAAATACGATAGTACTCGGAGTCTTCGGACAAAGAGATAGTGCGCCTAAGGGCTTCCAAGAAAAACCTCTAAACTTCAGGTAATTAGTACCAGTACCGTAAACCGACACAGGTAGTTGAGGAGAGAATCCTAAGGTGCTCGAGAGATTCATGGCTAAGGAATTAGGCAAAATAGACCTGTAACTTCGGGAGAAAGGTCGCCCTGAGCAATCAGGGCCGCAGTGAAGAGGTCCAGGCGACTGTTTATCAAAAACACAGGGCTCTGCAAAATCGTAAGATGAAGTATAGGGCCTGACACCTGCCCGGTGCTGGAAGGTTAAGAGGAGATGTTATCTTCGGAGAAGCATTGAATTGAAGCCCCAGTAAACGGCGGCCGTAACTATAACGGTCCTAAGGTAGCGAAATTCCTTGTCGGGTAAGTTCCGACCTGCACGAATGGTGTAACGATCTGGACACTGTCTCAGCCATGAGCTCGGTGAAATTGTAGTAACGGTGAAGATGCCGTTTACCCGCAGTGGGACGAAAAGACCCTGTGCACCTTTACTATAGCTTAGTATTGACCTTGGATAAATGATGTGTAGGATAGGTTGGAGACTGTGAAGTGGCGTCGCCAGGCGTTGTGGAGTCATTGTTGAAATACAACCCTTTGTTTATCTGAGGCCTAACCCCATATTGTGGGGGACATTGCTTGGTGGGTAGTTTGACTGGGGTGGTCGCCTCCAAAAGAGTAACGGAGGCTTCTAAAGGTTCCCTCAGTACGCTTGGTAACCGTGCGTAGAGTGCAATGGCATAAGGGAGCTTGACTGAGAGACATACAGGTCGATCAGGTACGAAAGTAGAGCATAGTGATCCGGTGGTTCCGCATGGAAGGGCCATCGCTCAAAGGATAAAAGGTACGCCGGGGATAACAGGCTGATCTCCCCCAAGAGCTCATATCGACGGGGGGGTTTGGCACCTCGATGTCGGCTCGTCACATCCTGGGGCTGGAGAAGGTCCCAAGGGTTGGGCTGTTCGCCCATTAAAGTGGCACGCGAGCTGGGTTCAGAACGTCGTGAGACAGTTCGGTCTCTATCTACTGTGGGCGTTAGAAATTTGAGTGGATCTGATTCTAGTACGAGAGGACCGAATTGGACAAACCTCTAGTGTATCTGTTGTCCCGCCAGGGGCACCGCAGAGTAGCTACGTTTGGAAGGGATAAGCGCTGAAAGCATATAAGCGCGAAACCCACCACAAGATGAGATTTCTTTTAAGGATCGTGGAAGATGACCACGTTGATAGGCTATAGATGTAAAGGCAGTAATGTCATAGTCGAGTAGTACTAATAATCCGTAAGCTTATGTACACCCTTTTCCCCCGATGCAAATCGGGGGAAGAAACTTTCTAAA
>NZ_MTQF01000026.1 GCF_001975985.1 [Flexibacter] sp. ATCC 35103
TTTAAATTTTATGAATAAAGACGGTGTTTCTAGTAATGTTAATCTAGTTTCGAAATATTGGAATAAAAAGACGTTTGGTCGAGAAGATTTATCTCATCAAGATAGTGATGCTGACTTCTTGGCTGTTGTTAATTTTGATTTTAAGGAGTTAACATATTTTCATAAAATTACAGGTAATAATGCACTAGCAGGTTTTACCGTTGTAAGTTCTGTTTATTGTTTTTTATTAAAAAGACTGACTTCAGATTTTGATGGCTGTATAGTTTCGGGTTACGGTTCGGATTATGCTTCGCTGCTGTTTCTTTTTCCAACCGATCTTAAAACATCCTTTAAGGATTATCTTCAATATTGCAGACATGAGGTGCTTGAAAGCCTGGAGTACGGGGATCTTTCTGGAAGCGTATTTGCAGATGGCTTTGACCATTTGTCGCATTACCGAATCAATTTCAATTCCCGTGATGCATCATCCAGAGGCATAACCCTTAATGTGATGCTCAGCTCAGGGGGCGATCTGGAGTTTGAGTTTTACTATTCGGACCATTTTGTAAATAAAGGACTTGTAGAGCGCCTGGCGGACTGCATGAGGGAATTTATCCTTAATCTGGAAGGCAATGTGCAGGGCATTTTATCAGCATTTCCTGTGTTGTCCCAGCAGGAAAGACAGCAGGTTTTATATCACTTCAATGACACGGGGCTATCTTATCCGACTGATGCCACGATTGTGAGCCTTTTTGAAGAGCAGGCAGCGAGAATGCCGGACAATATTGCCTTAATATTTGAAAACACCCGGCTAACTTATAGGGAACTCAACGGGAAAGCCAATCAGCTGGCCCGTTATATTTCCCAGAACTGTGCTATTGGGACTGGGGATATCGTTGGGGTGCTTTTGCCTAAATCATCCAATGGAGTTATCTCGCTTTTGGCGATACTCAAGCTGGGAGGCGTTTATCTTCCCATCGACCCTCATTATCCGGGAGAACGAATCGATTACCTGATCCAGGACAGCGGGCTTAAATTTTTGATCAGCAGTACCTCTGGCAGCCATCCTTTTGTATCGCGAGAGGTTCAGGTCCTGTTTTTGGAGAACGCAGATCTCGACTCTCAGGATATTGCCAATCTAAGTAAAACTATTGATGCTCATGATTTAGCGTATGTAATTTATACATCAGGTTCTACAGGAAAGCCAAAAGGTGTTATGATTGAGCATACCAGTAATATAAACATGTCCCTGGACCAGATCCGCAGCTTTGAGATTACCCCGCAGGACAGGATCGTATGGTTTGCCTCAGTGTCCTTTGATGCCTCGATCTCAGAGATCATGATGAGCCTGTATAGCGGCGCGGCATTATGCATTCCCGATGAACATACCATAAAAGACAAAGATAAATTTACGGCTTTTCTAAAAGAGAGCCAATCTACGGTAGTTACCCTTCCCCCCAGTTACCTTGGTTTAATGACAGGGGATGACCTTTCGGGGCTTCGATGCATTATTACGGCAGGAGAGCCAGCCAATGCGGCGCATGCCTTGGCCATTACCGGTACAGGTATATCTTATTACAATGCTTATGGTCCTACCGAATGCGCAGTTTGTGTTTCGATTTATAAGGTGACTGAAAAAGACTCTGGCAAATCGGCCATTTCCATCGGATGCCCAATAGCCAATACCCAGATTTATATCCTGGACGATGCCCTGGAGCCTTTGCCTGTGGGAGTTGCCGGAAAACTCTATGTTGGGGGAGCAGGCGTAGGCCGCGGCTACCTGCATAAAGAGGTATTAACGCGCGAGAAATTCATTTCTAATCCTTTCAATGAGGATTCCCTGCTTTACGATACCGGAGATTTGGGCTGCTGGCATTCTGATGGCACTATTGATTTTTTGGGACGAAAGGACCATCAGGTGAAGATTCGCGGCTACAGGATTGAATTGGGGGAGATTGAAAATACAATATTGCAATATCGCCAGGACATCAGGCAATTGGCCGTAGAGGTTAGGGAAAACAATCAGCAGAAAGTACTGGTGGCGTATCTGGTTAGCAAATCAGGTATCGATAAATCGCACCTAAGGGATTTTTTACTGGCACGATTACCGGATTATATGGTTCCGGCGTTTTATGTACTGCTTGATAAACTGCCCCTTACCCCAAATGGCAAAATAGACCGCAAAGCCCTTGGGGGCATTACCCAGGGCGATCTTATAAAAAAAGAATATGTTCCCGCAGCCACGGCACTTGAAGCGGATCTTACCGTTATCTGGGAAGAAATACTTGGAGTAGAAAAAATAGGTACCACCGATAATTTTTTTGAACTTGGAGGACACAGTCTTTCGGTTTCCCAGGTTATCAACGCCATAAACAAGAGCCTTGGCAGAACCGTTTCGTTTAAGAATTTTTTTGCATCCCCGACTATCTCGGGTATAAGCGCACAGTTGGAAGAGAGCAGCTACAAGGGTATTGCCCAATGTGCAGTCTCTGACTCTTATCCGTTAACGGCCTCGCAAAACAGGTTATGGCTTTTGAGCCAGCTTGAAGGGGGATCGCTTGCCTATAATATGCCTGCGGCAGTTAAGCTGGAAGGGCCAATTGACGCGGCACTATTTGAGGAATCCTTCAGATTGCTGATCGATCGTCATGAGATTTTAAGAACCAGTTTTAAGATAGATGCTCAGGGAGAGGTTCGCCAATATATTGCAGCCAGCGGAGAAAGTTCATTTAGCATGGAGCAAAAAGACTTTCTGGGAACTGAAAACCAGCAGGAGAAGATTTTAAATTACCTGCAGCAAAAGAACAGGACAGCTTTTGATTTGGAACAAGGTCCCCTTATGAGGATTTCTTTGGTGCGTTGTGAAGAAAACCAGCATATTTTTTTCCTGTCCCTACACCATATCATAGGTGACGGCTGGTCGATAGAAATATTGATCTCAGAGATTATACAAATATACAATTCCCTTAAAGCGGGAAAACCAGTCAGCCTGCCTGAGCTTGGTATCCAGTATAAGGACTATGCAGTGTGGCAGAATAGAGAACTCCAAAATCAGAAACATACCATATCGGCACAATACTGGCTCAAGAAGTTCTCAGGCGAATTGCCGGTACTGAACCTTCCGGGCTTTAAGAGCCGTCCCCTTGTGCAAACCTACAACGGCGATACGATCCGGCATACCTTTAACGAAGAATTTTTAAATAAGCTAAAGAAGTTCTCCCAAGAGTGGGACGTTACTTTGTTTATGGTCCTGACCACGGCCATAAATGCGCTGTTATCGCGCTATACCGGACAGCAGGACATCATAATTGGTACCCCTGTAGCGGGCAGGGAACATCCGGATCTGGAGAACCAGATCGGCCTGTACCTCAATACCCTTGCCATACGCAGCACGCTGGAGCAGGGGAGCAGTTTTCTGGATGTGTTAAAAAGCCAGAAAGAAACCCTGTTGGAGGGCTATGACCATCAGAATTATCCTTTTGACGCTTTGGTTGGCAGCCTGAATTTAAAGCGCGACACCAGCCGCTCGGCCTTGTTTGATGTTTTGGTTGTACTGCAGAACCAAAGCCAGTTAAACCGCTTTAAGTCCGAGGAGCTTTCAGAGCTTCGGGTAAGCGACTATGGTTTTAAAAGTCAGAGCTCACAGCTGGATATGAGTTTTACCTTTGTAGAAACATCGGTATTAAACCTGAGCATTGAGTACAATACAGATATTTATGATGAGTATCTGGCAGAGAGAATTTTCGGTCATTTTGAAAATCTTCTTACGGCATTTATGCAGGATCCCCATCAGGCAATTCAGCAGGCAGACTACCTGAGCATGGCAGAGAAAGACCAGCTTTTAAATGGCTTTAATAATACTGAACTGGTTTATTCAAAAGAAAAAACCATAATCGATTTATTTGAACACCAGGCAGGGAAAACCCCAAATAATATTGCCGTGGTATTCGAAAATACCGAATTAAGCTATAAAGAACTTAACGAAAAAGCCAATCAGCTGGCGCATTATCT
>NZ_MTQF01000027.1 GCF_001975985.1 [Flexibacter] sp. ATCC 35103
AACTGCTCTTTTTCTTCTGTAGAGAGGTAATTGAAAGTATTTAAGGGCTTATTAATATGCTCTGTAAATTGCTCTATTAAATTATAAATATGTTCCACCAGATTTTTCATGAATTTAGATTCATATCTTTTGGTATTATATTTAAAATCTATAGCTAATGATGAAGATGATGGTAAAATACTTATATCAAAATCATAGTTTGTTTGTTCAAATGTTGCAACCGATTCAATCTTGATTTCTTTATATTGATTGATTTGAGAATTTTTAACACCATTTTCAAGAATATCCTGAATAGGATAATTTTCAAAAATCATAATATGATTAAAAAGCTTCATTCCCAACTCACTTTGAGCATTAATCTCTGCTAAATTGGAGTAATGATACGTACTTCCGTATATTGCATCTTCCTGAACTCTTTTTAATAAATCATAAGGTGTATCGACATCTGCATATTTTATACGCACAGGAATTGTATTGATAAATAAACCAATCATATCTTCAATTCCTTCCAATTCTCCAGGTCTTCCTGAAACAACTGATCCAAAAACCACATCCTGAGTGTTATTGTATCTTGATAATAAAAAGCCCCATACGACCTGAATGAATGTATTTTGTGTTACACCAATACTGGCACATAAACTATTAATTTTTTTATACAGATTTTCGCCTATAGTAGCTGTTTCTTTGGCTTCTGTATATTTTTGATCCTCCTGAATTGTTTTGCCAAACGGGATTTCTGCAATTTGATTATAGCCTTCTAAATAGTTTTTCCAATACGTCATTGAATCATTGGTATTGACACTATCTAACCATTTAATATAATTAGAATATGGAAATGTTTTTGGAAGATTCAATACTGATTTTTGACTTATTGAATTCAATATCTGATAGAAATCCTTAATTAAAATACTCATACACCAGCCATCTGCTAAAATGTGATGGTGACTCCAAATAAATTCATAGTTATCATTTCCGAGATCCAGTATCTGTAATCTCATCTGAGAAGTTGATTCTAAGTCAAACCCTTTATTTCTGTCTTCTAATTTGATCTTTTCAACATACTCATTTAAGTCAATTACAGATGAAGGGAGTTTTTTATGTAAAAAGTTTCCCGAAACCGTTTTCCTTACTATTTGTATTGGTAACTCATTGGTTTGATCATATTTAAAACCGGTTCTCAATACAGCATGTCTAGTTATCAATTTATCATAAGCTTCTTTTATATCTGTTATGTCCAGATCAGATGCTTTAATTCTATAAGATATCTGCTCAAAATACAATGAAGACATGCCGTTAGACAACCAGTGAAAGTAAATACCTTGCTGCAATGGAGAAAGTTTATAGATATCTTCTATATCATTATCTTTATTAAGTTCTGAAAGTGTTGAAATACTTATTTTTTTGAAGGTCAAATCTGATGGAGTTAAATAATTCTCCCTGATCGCACTCAATTCTTCAATTAATGCAACAAGATTTTCTTTATAAGAATCAACTAAATCCTGAATTGTCTTTTTATGATATACTTCTTTATTAAAATTTATTGTTATAGAAAGTTTTTCATCTACTAAAATTCCCGTTACGATTAACAATACGTCGTTTCCATTTGAATCATCATTATTAGCTCCAATATATTCAGAAGCATATTCAAATATTGAATCTTCATTTTTATTTGTTACGCCACTGCCAAAATCTCCCAAATAGTTAAATTCGATAGCAGGAATAAGTTTATCGCTATACTGTTTTGTCAAGTATTTTAAAATCCCGTATCCAACACCTTTATTTGGTATTTTTCTTAAATCTTCTTTTACTTTTATTAAAGTGTTACTATCAGGATTAGAAACATCTAATACGAACGGATAAAAAGAAGTAAACCAGCCTACTGTTCTATTTATATCCACATCAGGAATAATTTCTTCCCTACCATGTCCTTCCATTTTAAGAATACTTTTATCCAATCCAAAAACATTCTTTAATGACAGACCAAGACCTGTTAATAATATATCATTTATTTCAGTATTATAGGCTCCATGCACCTTAGTCTGTAATAATTCTGTAGTGTATTTATTCAAACTAAATGAAATACTGCTATCAATTTTTACGTTAAATTCCCGACTGTTTTTATCTGTTGGAAAAGATGAAATTACCTGACTACTAACAGATTCCCAATAAGGCTTTTCAAGCTTAATCTGTTCGCCATGGGCATAATCCTGCTGCAATGAAGACCATAGTTTAAATGAATCTGTTTTTAATGGCAGCTGTACAGCAGCGCCAGATAATAATTGTGTATAAATCACAGATAAATCTTCGAGTAAAATTCTCCATGAAACTCCGTCTACAACTAAGTGATGTATAATTAATGCCACACGATCACCGCTCGTTAATCTAAAATGTGCGGCTTTAAGCAACGATCCTTCCAGATTAAAACCGGATTGAAGCTGCTCTCCTATTTTTGCCATGGCCAACAACTCATCATCTGAATTACGCAAATCATGAAAATCGACAGTTAAATCATCTTTCTGAATACCCTTATTGTATTGTTTCCAATTATCACCTTCTTTTTTGTAAATCATTCGAAGAGCATCATGATGATGAACTAAAAAGGTCAAACTTTTAGATAAAAAATCTGAATTAAGTTCTGCTCCACTTTTTAATACTACAGACTGATTAAAATGATGGTGTACCTTAAAAATATTATTTTCAAAAAAATAATGCTGAATCGGAGTAAAAGCAATTTCTCCTTCAACCGGAGACTGATCAATAATTCGATTGCTTACCTCCATATGTTTTGCTAATTGCTCTAATACAGCAACACGAAGGATGTCCTTAATTTTTAAGCTATAACCCTGCTGTTTCAAACGGGAAATTATCTGAATTGATTTAATAGAATCTCCTCCCAGGTTATAAAAATTATCTTTAACACTAATTGGGGATCTTTTTAGTACGTCTTCCCAAACGTTCACTAACAATTTTTCTTCTTTTGATCGTGGAGCTGCATATTCGCTTTTTGTAACGTCTTGCTCGCTAATATTGGGTAATTTTTTAAGATCAACTTTACCATTTGGTGTTAAGGGCAATTCGCTGAGTGCTACATAAAAACCGGGAACCATATAATTTGGCAAATGCTCTTTTAGAAAATCCTGAATCGATTCCTTGTTAAATTCTCCGTTAGGAACAATGTAAGCAACCAAAAATTTGTTCTTACTTGCATCTTCTTTGACTACTATTCTATTGTGTTTTATTAATGGAGATTTAGCCAATTCGGTTTCTATTTCCCCAAGTTCA
>NZ_MTQF01000028.1 GCF_001975985.1 [Flexibacter] sp. ATCC 35103
TACAGAAGAAAAAGAGCAGTTATTATTTGAATTTAATGATACGTCAGTTTATTATCCAAAAGATAAAAGTGTAATTGACTTGTTTGAGAATCAGGTATGTAAAACCCCTGATAATATTGCCGTTGTGTTTGAAGGAGCGTCTTTAACCTATAAGGAACTAAACGAAAAATCAAACCAGTTAGCAGGCTATTTAACAGAAAGCGGAGTTACGGTAAATACTCATGTTTTTTTCTATCTGGAAAGAGGAATAGATTATTTGGTTTGTATGCTGGGTGTTTGGAAATCCGGTGCTTATTTCACGCCTTTGGATGTTGAAGTACCCCTGGAGAAAAACAAACGTACCATTGGACAGGTGAAGGATTGTTTTGTTGTTACGACACAAAATTTTGTTTCTCAGGCGCAGGAAATGCAGGCAGACGCTACGATATTGGTTTATGATGACAGTATTATAAACCAATACAGTAAAGATAATCATGATGTTGTTTTATTGGGCGATTCACTTTCCTACATCATTTTTACTTCCGGATCTACCGGAATACCAAAAGGGGCAATGGTGGAACATTCGGGAATGTTAAATCATTTATGGGCAAAGATTAATGATTTTAATATTACAGCATCAGATAATGTTGCCCAAACTTCCACCCATACTTTTGATGTCAGTATCTGGCAATTTACCGTTGCGTTATTAGTTGGAGGAAAAACGACTATTTTGACAGGAGAAGATGCGTGGAATCCTAAAAAACTATTGAGTCATATTGCTGCCAATTCTATAACCATATTTGAGAGTGTTCCGGCACATTTTTCTATTTTGTTAGACTTTTTGTCCAAAGAACAAGTGCTCCCAGATTTAAAAGCATTCCGTTATTTAATGATGAACGGCGAGGCTTTGCCTGTTGAATACTGCAAAAAATGGTTCGAATATTATCCATCTGTTTCCATGGCAAATGTTTATGGCCCTACAGAATGTTCAGATGATATTACGCATCATATTTTTGAGAGCTGTTTGCAAGACTGGACGGGTTATGTACCTATTGGGAAACCTATTCAAAACATGCACATTTACATTCTGGATAAAAATCTAAACTTAGTACCAAAGGGTGTTACAGGCGATTTGTATACCTCTGGCGCAGGAGTTGGAAAAGGATATCTGAATGACGATGAGAAAACAAAACAGGTTTTTATAGCAAACCCATATTGCAGGTCTGCAGATGATAAAGTATTGTACAAAACCGGTGACCTTGCCAAATGGCTTGCCGATGGTACACTTGATTTTGCAGGCAGGGCAGACGAGCAGGTTAAAATTCGCGGAATAAGAATTGAACTTGGGGAAATAGAAAC
>NZ_MTQF01000029.1 GCF_001975985.1 [Flexibacter] sp. ATCC 35103
CGATCTGATATATTGACGGTTTTCCCCCGACTGGTCTGTTTTAAAATTAGTCCTTAGAATTTCATGGCGCGCTATCAGATGCCTGAAACTTTCCTCGAGTTTATCAGCATCTATTTTGCCTGTAAAAACAACTGCAGCCGGCATATTATAGGCAAGCGAACCGCCTTCAAGCTGGCTCAGCAGCCAAAACCTTTCCTGGGAAGCAGACATAGGGTAGCTTTCCATAAACCCTGCTGACCCAATGGCCGTATATTGGTCTTCTTGTAATTGCAGCGAAAGGGATTCAATAGTGGGGTTTTTGAAAAAATTACTAAACGAAATGCTTTTTCCGGAGCTTTTGTGTAATTTATTGATTACCTGAACCATAACTAAACTGTGTCCCCCCAGTTCAAAGAAATTATCTTTAATCCCTATTTTTTCTATTCCAAGAACCTCCTGCCAAATCGCCACAAGGCTTTCTTCCAGTTTGTTGCCTGCTGCCACGTACTGATTCTTTATGATATCTGCAGAATCTACATCAGGCAGGCTTTTTCGGTCAATCTTGCCATTGGGCGTTAAGGGAAGGGTCTCTAAGGCCACATACAAACCAGGAACCATATACTCAGGCAATTTTGATTGCAGAAAAATCCTAAGTTCTGATTTGTCAACTACCGTATCAGATACAAAATAGGCTACCAAACTTTTGTTATCGTTTGATTCTTTTACTGCAACCACAACATGTTTTAAAGCTGCTGAATAGGACAAAATCTGGCTCTCTATTTCTTCGAGCTCTATTCTGTATCCCCTAATTTTTACCTGATGGTCTTTTCTGCCTAAAAACTTAATCGGAATTCCCATCTGCATCCCAGCATCCAAGGTCCCCCGTCTTATACATTCTGCCTCCTTCCGCAAAAGGATTTACGACAAACTTCTCTGAGGTAAGCAAAGGGTTGTTCAGGTAGCCTCTTGTCAAACCCGATCCTCCAATATAAATATCCCCTTTAACTCCTACAGCTACAGGTATTAATGAATTATTTAATATATAAATCTGCGTATTGAATATCGGTTTTCCTATTGATAAGTATTTATTCTCATCATACAATAATTCTATCGATGTAACGGTAGTTTCTGTTGGCCCGTATTCATTATAAAAATTAAAGTTTTT
>NZ_MTQF01000030.1 GCF_001975985.1 [Flexibacter] sp. ATCC 35103
ATTTTCGTTTTGATTCGTCTTGATTTCCGGTATTTCAGTGAACGTCTGTCGTTGTTGCGGGTGCAAAAGTAGTCCCTTTATTTACATTTACAAGCTTTTTTGTTGCATAATTTCAATGTTTTTGAAAACTTTTCCTTAACACACTGATAACACCAAACTTACGCAACTGCCTTTTTTTGGCTTTATAAGGACTTTCCTAACACAAAGGACGTTTTCGCAATATACCCTTTCCAAAAACTCTCTTTCTTATAGACTCGCAGATTTTTATATCGCTTGATGATTACTTTGTAATAGGCGAATTAATGCACATTTTGAGCCTTACTAAAAAGTAAAACCTCTAAGAAAGCAACACTATCATTACTTCTAACAATTTCGCAAGAAACCAACAACCCAGCAAATTTGACAATTCATTCCCTTATCCAGCTTTAAGCAAATTGACCAAATGCAAAACCATCTTTTAGATGATCATTCAGAACAATAAAATCATATAAAAAACAATTTATTCAGCTTTCCTAAAAGAAAAACAACCCTAACCAGGACTGAACACAAAAACCAAAAGAGATAAATGAAAAATATTCAAGAGTAAATTCTCAGCATAATATCGATAATTACAACTTCAACAAAGATTATAAATTCAAAAGCCAACCATTTCATCAACAAAGCGACTATTCACACAAACAAACTCATGCAAAACATTTAAACTTTCTGAATTTTAAATAAAAAAAAAAAAAACACCAACTAAATGATGAGATTTTTAAAATTTAGCATATCACAAAAGGATATCGCTTCCTAACGCATTTTCGCGCAAACAGAAGATTGATCTATTAAAGAAATTCCAATTCCTAAATTTGATGATAAAATTCCAAATTCCAATCATTAAAAAGATTCTTATCACATATTTTAGATTAAATCCTAATAAGTAACCCTACAGCTTTGCGAACTTTATTAATTACTGAGTAATAAAAACCATTGCGTTCTTTGCGGTTAAATTATTCAAAAGCGTTATAAAACAAAAAATCCCCATCAAATAAATGATGAGGATTCTTAAAAAGAAAGGCGACGACA
>NZ_MTQF01000004.1:0-111970 GCF_001975985.1 [Flexibacter] sp. ATCC 35103
TCAATATGTCTACGAACGTGTGTTTCTTTTTGTTTCGCTTGTGTTGCAAAGCGGGTGCAAAAGTAGACACTTAATTTACATTTCCAAGCATTTTCTTTATATAATTTCAATATTTTTTCAAATTTTTCCCTAACACACTGATAACAAAAAAATTAGATTTCAATGATTTTTGTCTTTTAAAAGAATTTTCCTATAACAAATAATTTTATTCATTTTTAATATCTGAATAACGGATCATTTTATTTATCTCAGTAGTTGATTCCGTATTTAGTGATGCCCTTTTTTAGAGATTTTGAGAGTTTATAGGTCTCATAAAAAATGAACATATTTCATTTTTGGGATAATTGGAACGTTTTTATAAAGTTTTGGATCATTTTTGACAAGTGTATCTAAATTGAATAAATTAATTTTATCTAATCTCAGGTTTAATTTTATGGTATCTTTTATATCCTTGAATGTATTTATTACTTACTTAAACGTTTTTTGAATGAAACTGCGCTGAAAAGACAATAACATAGTAGTAAAAAGAGTAGCCATTAGGATTTTTGAGTCTTTATAGTATTAAAAATTCTTTTATGTTAAGACTATATTCGATTTTATTGTTTTTTCTTTTAAGTCATGTAGTTAGTGCTCAAGATGATATTATTATTAAAGGAACTGTGATTGATATTAAAACGCAACTTCCTGTAGAAATTGCTACGATTTATTTTAATACGGTCGAAGATTCTATTATAGCACGTGCAACAACAGATAAAAATGGTTTTTTTAGCATAAGTACCACGAAATACGACAAACCGGTTTTTATGAAAATGGATTATCGCGGATATCAATTGTATTATGAAGAAGAAAAAGGGTTTCCTGCAAGTAAGGATTACGGGAAGTTATATTTTCTTGACAAGATTAATACTTTAAAGAATGTAATTGTAACGAACGGAACGGCGCCCATTGCAATCAAAAAAGATACACTGGAATTTAATGCTTCATCTTATAAAGTGCGTCCAGATTCAAATGTCGAGACTTTATTAAAACAATTACCGGGTTTTGATATTGATAATAATGGAAAAGTTACTGTAAACGGAAAAGAAGTAAATCAATTTTTGGTAAATGGAAAAACTTTTTTTGATAAAGACGGGAATATTGCTATCAAAAATTTACCTGCAGATATTATAAAAAAGGTTCAGGTTTCTGATTTTAAAACCAAAAAGGAAGAATTGTCAAAACAGGAATCGACATCGGATTATTCGAGTGTGAACTTAACTATTGATGAAAAGAAAAATACGGGCTTCTTTGGGAAAATAGTTGGAGGCCTGGGTTCAGATGATCGATATGAAAGTAGTCTGATCCTAAATTATTTTAATAACAAACAAAAGATAAGTGTTTTAGCATCTTCTAATAACATTAATTCTACAGGTTTTTCTATGGATGATGTTTTTGGCGCTATGGGAGGCGGAAGAAATAACAATGGCAAAAATATTCTTTATGATCCGGAAAACAGTACTGGAATAACACAGTCTAACCTGATAGGAGTTAATTATTCTGATGAGTGGTTCAGGAATTTTGAAGCCGGAACAAATTATAATTTCATAAATACAACCAATAAAAACCAAAGAAAATCAAATCAAACCAATTTATTGCCTACTGGAAACATCCAAACCAGTTCAGAATCGAATACGAGAAATGAAAATACCGGGAATAAAGTTAATTTGGAATTAGATTATAAAATCAATCCAACTACCCAAATTTTCGTTTCTCCTGTATTCGATCAGTCCCGTTCTAATAATAAGTCTGATGCTTCGAGTTTTTCTCAGGATGAAAACGGGCAGTCTTTAAACGAAAGTAATTCAAAATCTTATACAGAAACTTCGGATATCAATTTTAGCAACAGCATCAATTTGAATAAAGTCTTTAGAAAATCCCGGAACCTGAGTGTCGTTTTTTCGCAGAATAATAGTAATAACGATCTCAAATCCTTAAATCTTTCTGAAACGATTTTTTATCAGGACAGTAAACCCAATGACCAAAGAAACCAAAATACCAAAAACAACACTACAAACGATTTTTACTCCTTTGATTTTGAATATACGGAACCTATAACTGATTCTTTGAAAATAAGAATTGGGTCTAATTTTTCCTGGGCTAATGCAATAAACGACGAGAAAACTTTCAATTTTAATCCGGATACACAATCTTATTCTGATTTAAATTCAGCATTGACCAATTATACAACATCCAAACAAAATATAATGAGTCCTAAAGTAGGGATTACATGGAAAAAGAATAAATTTATCTTAAACATGAATTCGGCAACTGCCATTACAGATTATGACAATTATTCTTTGTATTTGGATAAATCAACTGCTTTAAATAAGAAATATGCTTTACCTAATGCAGATTTTCTGATTCGATACCGGTTTAGCAAAATGAAGGACATTACTTTTAAATTTGATCATTCTAACATACTTCCTACTCCTGCCCAATTATTGCCGGTTATGAATTTGAGTAATCCATTGAACACAATAATAGGAAATCCTGATTTAAATCCTATTGAAAAAAGCAGTGCTAATTTCAATTTTAGAAACTTTAATTTTCATAAACGTTCAGGATATAGTTTATACACACATACGGATTATTACAACAATACTATAATACCAATTTCAGTATATGATAGTAGCGGAAAAATGACAACAACCTTCACAAATATTTCTGGTACTTATGCAAATTTTATTGGTGCAAATTGGTATCAATGCATAAAAAAGAACGCTAATGCCTTAATTTACAGTTTAGGATTAGATGGTAGCTATTCTTTTAATAAAGGATATACAAATGGTGTTTTATATAATGCAAAATCTAAAGCAATAACGCCCAAGATACATTTAGCATATGCTTACGGGGAATCTGTAATTATTTCGCCATCCTACAGTTTATCCTATTATGAAACTAACTATGAAAATTATTCAACAGCAGCAAGTTCTAATGTAATTCATAAAATAAATTTAGAAACCACAACCTATTGGCCGGAAAATTTTGTTTTTGGAAATGATTTTGGATACACTTATAATGCTGCTATTTCGAGTGATTTCAGAAAAGATTATTTCTTATGGAATACGAGCTTATCTTATGGAATCTTAAATAAAAAAATGTTTGTAAAAGTGAAGGTTTATGATGTTTTAAACCAAAACCAAAGTGCCGTGAGAACAATTTCGCCTACATCGATACGCGATGAAGAAAATACAGTTCTAAAACGTTATGTAATGTTTTCGCTATCTTATAAAATTGGAAGCTTTGCAACCAGCAAAAATGAATCTAAAGCAAATTAACGCTGACTTTTTCATTTTCTACTTATTTCTACTTCCTTAATTCAATCTGTACTTAATAATAGTAATCTTACCTCAGCAATTACTATTGCTTTTATCTCGAAACTGTTCCATCACTCATATTATATAAAAATTCTTATAAAATGGCGTGTTTTTATAAACTTTTGCCCCATTTTTTAGAATCAATTTTGACTATCACGAAACTAAATTTGTAGTGTAATTATTAATTTTTCAATATAACACCCTACTAATATGAGATTAATTAAAAAACCTAAGGAATTATTTATTGAAATTGTATGTCTGCTGTATATATTCTTATTTATTTATGCAGCCATGAGCAAAGGGCTTGATTTTGAAAACTTTAAAATTCAACTAGGACAATCCCCTTTATTAAGTGCTTTCGCCGATTGGGTTTCCTGGATCGTACTTATTGTGGAATTTGCTATTGCAATATTGCTCATTTTTCGCAGAACAAGGATTATGGCTCTCTATGCAGGTTTTTGTTTAATGACAATGTTTACTGCTTATATCTATATTATATTGAATTATAGCTCATTTGTTCCGTGCTCATGTGGTGGTATATTAGAAAAAATGAATTGGAAACAGCATTTAGCATTCAATATTGCGTTTGTAGTTTTAGGTGGAGCGGCACTCTGGATCAATCATACTAAAAACAACTCAAGAGATAGAATCCAAAAAACCTCACCATATTATCTTCAGTTATTTGTAACTATTGTATTTAGCAGTACTATTGTTATGCTTTTATTTCTGTACTCAGAAAAAATCATGCATTACGAAAATCCTTTTATAAGACGTTATCCTCAACATCCGGCACAATATAAAAAAGAGCTGGATTTAAAATACAACTCCTATTACTTCGCAGGCCAGTCTGCAGGGAGAATATATCTGGCAAATTATACGGCGCCATTGATGTTAAAATCAGTAGATAAGGATCTGGATAGTATTAAAATCGAAAAAATTATTTTTAATCCTGAGAAAAAGATTCCTTTTCAGAGTACTAAAATTTCAGTAAGAGGCTCTTATTTTTATTTAAAAGATGGTAAAGTGCCAACTGTTTTTAGAGGAAGCACAAGAGACTGGAAACTCGATCATGAGATAGAAGGAGTTCCTTATTTTACGCTGGCTCAGCCAATGGACAGCAGCAGCATGGCATTTAGATCTAATACCAAAAGTATGGCTAATATATTGGGAGTCTACAATGAAAATCAAAAGCCTCAGGTAAAATTTAAAAGTACGCTTCTTCAAAAACAGCTTGATGGTTTTTTTGATACAGATGGTGTCCTTTTATACGACGAAGGGCTGCAAAAACAGATATACTTATACTTTTATCGTAACCAATATATCATTGCAGACAAAAATGGAGAATTAATTCATCGCGGTCGCACTATCGATACGATTTCGAAAGCAAAAATTAAAGTAGCTTATTTGAAAAAAGAAAAACAGAATGAACGAACAATGAAAGCACCACCTCTCATTGTTAATGCAAATGCAGCCGTTTATGGGAATCTTCTTTTTGTAAACTCTAAGATAAAAGGAAAATTTGAAGATGACAAGCTTTGGGAACAAGCTTCTATAATTGATGTTTATGACATAAATAGACATGCATATATAATGAGCCTGGCCATTTATAATATTGGAGATGATAAACTCAAAGATTTTTTAGTAACAGATGATAGTTTATATGCCTTAATTGGCAATCAGCTGGTAGTTTATAAGTTTAGGGACATTTTGAAAAAAGAAATAAAAAATGAAAGCTTTAATGTAAAAAAGCTAACATTTTAAAATATACAGGCCTGTATCAGGAAAAAGATCGAATACCTGTAGAAAAAAGTAGATCAAAGTTTATAATTTTAATTTTTAGTAATATGAAAACGTTATTTTTAAAAAAAGGAATGCCAATTGCCACAGCTATTTTGGCAATGGCAGGAGCTTTCGCAACTACTTCAATGCAAAGCTCAGCGAGTGCTTTTCAACTAAAAACCGGATTCGTGCTAGAACCTAGTGGTGAATGTAATATTGCTGTGGCATGTAGCGATATTCCATCATCTCAAGTTTGTAGATTATCGTATCCTATTGGTGATCAAGCCTTCCAAAAAACTCCTATTACAGGAAATTGTAATACTGTATTATGGCGTCCATAATCATAATGGATTATCCAGGCTGCAATGCCGGTCTATAATCCGGAACGGCATTGTTGCTAATACAGTTTTACTTCATTTAATCGACCTGCTTTCAAAATATCAGGATCTTTTATGTTTATCTTTTTGATTGACTTGAGTGGAATTTTATCTAAGATAAAAATTCTCATGAGAACCAGCCTATACAAACCGAAGAGCCAGTCAAGGAAAACAAAATGTTGTAATTAGAAAGCAGATCAACGTTTAATCAAAAAATTAATTAATCTAAAATTTTAACATTATGAAAACCTTATTTTTCAAAAAAGGAATGCCGATTGCCACAGCTGTTTTGGCAATTGCCGGAGCTTTTGCAACTACTTCAATGCAAAGTTCATCAAGTGCTTTTCAACTAAAAACCGGATTCGTATTAGAACCTAGTGGTGAATGTAATATTGCTGTGGCATGTAGCGATATCCCATCATCTCAAGTTTGTAGATTATCGTATCCTATTGGTGATCAAGCCTTCCAAAAAACTCCTATTACAGGAAATTGTAATACTGTTTTGTATCGTCCATAATGACAATAAATTGGTAGATACTGCAATGCTGTTCCATAATCCGGAACGGCATTGTTGGCTAAATAAAGTTTTACTTCATTTAATCGACCTGCTTTCAAAAATACCAGCATTCTTTGTGTTTTATCCTTTTGATCGGCTTGAATAAGATTTTTATCTAAATTAAAAATTCGGATTAAAACCACTATAAAAACCTGAGCTTGTCAAGGAAAAACGGATGCCTGCAAATAGCAAGCAGATCAAATTTTAACAAAAAAACACTATCATGAAAACCTTATTTTTAAAAAAAGCAATACCCGTTGCCACAGCTGTCTTGGCAATGGCGGGAGCCTTTGCATCTAATTCAATGCAAAGTAAATCCAGTAATTTTATAATAAAAACCGGCTACGTATTAGAACCTAACGGAGAATGTAATATTGCTACTGTATGCAGTGATTATCCAAGTTCATATATATGTCGTTATGGTTTTGGCGGACCAATAGCTTTCGAGAAAAATTTTCTTGGAAATTGTATGTATACCTTGTGGCGCCTTTAATGCAACTTCTTCATATAAAAATATAAGTCTTGATCAAAATCAGCATATAAACCTGAATGAGCTATCAATCAGGAAAAAATCGAATACCAATAAACAAAACAGGTTAAAATTTAATGTAAACAACTTTTATAATACATTATGCTTGATTGCCACCTTTATTTTGGCAATTACAGGAGCATATTTAACCGGATTATTATCCGGAAATCACCTGCCTTTGGTAAAATACTCAGGTAGATGTTCTTTTTATATGAAGATTCACATAAAGGTATTTAATACAAAACTCAGTGCCGTTCCATAATCTGGAGCGGCACTGTTTGTAATTATTATAACCAATTTACTTTTAACAACAACTTATAGAACCACAATACTAAACCTAAATCTAAAAAAATACTATTATGAAAACTCTGTCTTTTGAAAACGAAATACCAATTGCTGCAGCTATTTTTGCAACTGCAGTTGCTTTTGCTACCGCTTCTATACAGATTGCATCCAGCAAATTTGCACCAAAAACCGGCTACATATTAAGCGACCAAAACGAATGCAATATTCCCATATCATGTTGCGATGTTCCCAGTGCACAAATATGCCGTTCATGGTATCCCAATGGACCAATAGCCTTTGGCAAAAACCCTCAGGGACAATGTATTCAAACCTTATGGCTTTGTTATTTTTGATTGACCTGAATGGGATTTTTCTCCGGAAAGTTATACGTATAAAAATGGAAAGTAATTCCGAGAAAAAAATAGAATAGAAGAAAGTACCAGTTTAATTTAAATATTTAATATTATGAAAATGCTTTTTTTTAAAAGTGGAATGCCGATTGCCACCGCTGTTTTGGCAATTGCATTAGCCTTTGCAACCTCTTCGATGCAGAGTGCTTCTAAGAATTATGTAAATGTCGCGGGCTTCAGCTTAGATTCTGAGGGTTTCTGTGACATTTCGGTAGAATGCAGCGATATCGTATCACAAACCATGTGTCGTGTAACCTATCCTAACGGCCCCATGGCTTTTGGTAAAAATTTTTATGGAATGTGCCTTAATATTCTATGGAAGAGTAAACCATAAATAATCTAATGTAAACCAATACCTCAACAAATCATGAAAATACTATACGTTTTTCGACGCTTATAATTAACTCAAGACATCTTGCATACTTATTTGGTAGAGTACAAAGTCATAAGAATGTAAAAAAATGCCATTCTAATAGAATGGCATTTTTTTATTTGCACATTTTCGGAATTATTTAATTCCGTTGTTAATCCATTCAATGTTTTTTTCGTCTTTTAAAAAGTATCCAAACCATTCTAATACTCTCCGGGTCAAATCTTCCATATTTTTGGGTTTTGTAAGACCGTGTCCTTCCTGCGGATAAAGAAGCATTATTCCTTTTTTGCCCAGACGGCGCATTGCCAGATAATATTCAACACTTTGGTGCCAGTCAACCTGCAAATCTACTTTCCCACTCCATAGCAATAAAGGTATGTTTAAGTTTGTTATGGAAGCTAGTGGAGAATTACGACTAAAATCTTCCGGGTTTTCTAATGGCGTTTTTCCTTTCATTCTAAACTGTTCATTATAAAAACGCCACATATCAGGTCTTCCGGTTCCCCATCCTATAGTCAGGAAATAACTGGTGAGATCTGTTATGGCACCGCTGGCAATCGCGGTTTTAAATAATTTTGTATGATTAATTATAAAAGCAGTTTCATATCCTCCAAATGAATGTCCCATTAATCCTACTTTATCCCGATCAATGATTCCCATTGAAATCACTTTTTCGATTCCGGCAGAAACACAGTCCAAAGAAGATGGGCCTACATTCTCATCTTCGTTTAAAATATCTGGCAAAAAAACAAAATATCCCTGTAAAGTAAAAACCGCAGGATTAAAACCGGTCTCGTTATATATAGAAGGAAATATATAATCATGAAGTGTTTCTGACTGTACTTCATAAATATTAACAATCATTGGGTATTTCTTTTGTGAATCATAAACCGCAGGATAATATAATACTCCCTTTAGTTTTTGATGTTTTGAATTTTCAAAATGAATCAATTCACTTTTTCCCCAATGATAATTTTGATGCTGTGGATTGCTTTGCAGGAAAACATTTTCTTTACCGTTTCCTTCTTTGAAAATAAACTGTGGGGGAAGATCAAACTTTTGTCTGCGATAAATTATTTTCTTTTTATCGGCAGTATAATGCAGCTGATCGACATAGGAATCCTCAAAAACTATTTTTTTTTCAATCCTGTTTTTATTCCATATAAAATAACCCGACTTCCCTTCATCGCTTTTTGCATTTAAAATAAGCTCTTTCTCTAAATCATACTTAAATGCTGTGAGGCCATCGTATACAAAATACAACCTATTGTCATCTGGGGTGTCCCCAATTCTATATCTTATTTGATCTTCACGTCCGCGGGTTAATCTTCTTGCAGCACTTCCATCAGGTTTCACAGCCCATATGTCATATTGGTCATAAAGCAGTATTTCTTTGTTATCAGCACTCCATCCCGGGTTTCCAAATGCCGAGCTGCCTACTAAAACCCTCAATTTTCCTGTAAATGAAGTATTTATCTTGTCTGTAATATTGGTATGTTTATCTTGTTCAATGTCATAGGTCCACCAATCATTGTTTTTAAAATAGACAATATAACGTCCGTCTGGTGAAGGAATAATATAATTAAGAGAAAAGGAAGCTTTGCTAAAAATTTTCCTTTTATGCATTTTACTGAGATTTAAAAGATAATAATCACTTGGGCCTTCATAATTGAACTGCGGTTCATATTCAAGCAAATTAGATAAAAGCGCATATTGCTGGTTTCCTGAGAGTGTAATTCTGGGGAGATCCTGAGTTGTTATTTGTGAAAATCCTCCTGTAACAGGTCGCCACATTACTACTTTTTCAGGCTCTTGCCGCATACCCTCACTATTTTTTAAAGGATAAACCAATTTATCATTCGTATTCCATATTTCAGGAGAAGAAGCTGGAGGTGAATTTATTGTATTTTTCCTGATACGAAAAAAAACACGCTGCAAATCATCCGAAATTATAATTTTATCTGATAATCTGGCAATTGCTGAATTTTCAGGAAAACCAGACTGCAAAGCGGGATTAAATTCAAAGAGTTTATCGAGATCAGCTCTATAGTAAAAAAGTGGTTCAATGGTATTGTTTTTAGATATCGAGAAAAAGGCAGCAGCTTTACTGTCTTTACTCCAAACGAACCGGGTTGGTTGGTTTGAATTGGAAGATATAACCCATTTTTCAAAATTTATTTTTTTAAGATCTATGAGTAATAATCCGTATTTTCCGTTTGTAAGGACACAGCACAACAGCAGTTCTTCATTAGGACTAAGCGAATATTGCACTGCATTGTCTATTGATTTTAAAAATTTTCCTGAAGGAGATTGAATCTGAAGCGTTTTATTGTTTGGCGAAGCCCGATTAAGATATATCAGTAAATTTTGTTTGTTTGAATATTGATAATCAGCAGCACCAGAAATAGTTTGTTTTTTTCCGTTTTTTAGATTTATGCATTCAAGATCCTTCCCATTCTGACAATAAAAAAAATTATCTCGTGTAAAAATCGAGTTTCGACCAGATGGGATATAATACTTTTTACCATTAAATGTACTTCGTACAAATAAAGTATCTCCTCCACTCTCAGGTATATTTATATAACTTGCCCAGCGTCCATCAGGAGAAAATTTATCCATTCTGGTATTTCCCCATAGATGATAATCCGCTTCTGTCAGATCTTTTTTTTGCCTTACCTGTCCCCAAAGGGGACAGGCTACTAATGGCAAAATAAATAATAAAAATAAAACTAAAAATAAAAATTGGTATTTGCTTTTAAAGTTTCCACCTAAAGCAGTGGAACTTATATTTTTTTTTGACATGATTGTTTTATTTAATACCCCCTGGCCTGTGGAAGTAAGTGGAATTTGTATTGATTTCTGTAGAATTGTAAATGCTTTTTAAAATTTTATCTTTTTTTGCCTGCCTGTCCCAAAAGAGGGACAGGTTTCCAAAAAGGCAAAAAACAATTAAAATAGGTATTGATTCTAAGACTTGCATCTAAAACTATGTGACTAATAAAGTTTTTTCAGCAGGACTTTTATTAATATCCCGGATTCTGTGGTAACAGATTAGGATTTGCATTTAATTCGTTCTGTGGAATCGGAAAAATTCTGTCTTCACTATTCCATCCTGGTTTCACGGCTGACAATATATTGTCCAGTTGTCCAAAACGTTTCAGGTCGAAAAAACGATGTCCCGGTTCACTAAAAAGTTCCCATCTTCTTTCCTGCAGGATGGCATTTAAAATTTCGGTCTGGCTTTGTGCGGTTGTCTGGCCAAGTCCGGCGCGTTCTCTTATTTTGTTGAGATCTTCTCTGGCTCCGCCAAGATTACCTAAATGGGCGCGGGCTTCAGCGCGTATCAAGTACTGCTCTGCTAATCGAAACTGAACTGAATATTCTACCGAAGCAGGAGTATTACTGCGTTCTTTATATTTGAATGCATGATACCAGATTGTGCTGTCATCTGTAACAGAATTAATCCAATTTGATTTTCGAAGATCTGTATCTGAAAATGAATTCACAAAATTTTCAGTTAGAGCCAGAACAGGAGGACCTGATACAAAAATAAATATGCTGCCTTCTACCGTATTTTCCCCAGCGTTTGCTGATTGCAATTGCCAGATTGTTTCTCTTGAATTTATTAGAAATACCTGATCAAGATCTGGTTCAAGTGAAAATAATCCTGTCTGGTTTAATACAGCAGAAGCTTCATTAGCTGCTTCGGTAAATTGGTTGTTGTACAGATATACGCGAGCCAGAAGAGCACGGGCGGTAAACTTATTAGGACGCACTCTTTGAGCAGGACTGTAAGTTTCAGGCAGCATCGAGGACGCATTTTGCAGGTCAGCAATCAGGTTATTGTATATATTTTGAGTACTTGTTCTTGGGATTTTACTGTTATTTCTGTAATCTGTTTCAACGACATACGGAATATCCCCGAAAAGGTTTACCAGATAAAAATGAATAAGTGCCCGAATAAACAATGCTTCTCCCTGCAGTTGTTTTTTATTTTGTTCCGAGAGATTTTTGCTGTTTTGTACTCCTTCTATAAGAGAATTGGCAGCATAAATCTGATTATAAGCCACATTCCACCAATCCTGAATTGTTGGAGAAGACGGAAGAAGCCTGTTTTGATAAAAAGCTTCAGAAGGACTGGAGGGACTCTGAAAAGAATCGGTTTCATCAGTATAACTTCCCAGCTGTACAGGTATACCATTTCCGTTCAGCATTCCGTTATCTCTAATTTTAGAATAAATATCCGTTAGAGCAGCAGTAGCCGTCGCATAATCTTCAAATACGGCTTCATTGTTCAGCTGTGATTTAGGGAGATCCGTTTCTACAAAAGAATCACAGGAAATTAGCAATAGCAAAAAGCCAGCTAAATATAACAGTTTTGTTATTAGATTTTTCATTTTCATAGCTTTAAAACGTTAATTGTACTCCCGCAGTGATCACTTTAAGAGGAGGTAAAAAACCAGGAATAGATTCAGGATCCCCATCTTCGTATTTGGTAAAAGTCACCAGATTTTGCCCCTCTATTATTATTTTACAGTTTGTCTCCTTAAGTAGTAATGGAAGATTATAAGAAAAGGCTATATTTTTAAGACGGATAAAAGAACCATCAGTAACCGTTGCGCTGCTGGTCGAGTAATAATAATCAGCCAGAACAGCATCAAAGTTGTAGCCGGTAGTAAAGATTTGGTAAGGCGCATTATCTCCGGGCTGCATCCACGAATCATTTATTTTTCGATACTGGTTTGACATTACTCCTGCCAGACCCAGCGGATAGGTTCTTTTTTTCTGTTTTGTAAATTGAAAAAGAAAATCAAGGCTGCATCTTTTATACGTAAGCTGATTCTGCAAACCGCCGTAGAATTTTGGATTAAGATTAGACAGAACTTTAGCATCGTCAGCAATGGTTAGGTTTCCATCGTTATTGTAATCTTCAAATTCATAAACACCAGTCTGAGGATTAACACCTTTATATTGATAAAGAATATTGATGTTCAACGGCTGTCCGATACGATATTGCTGGCTATAAGTAGAACCTTCTAAACCGGGAAAACGCAAGAGTTTGTTTCGGGCAAAACTTATGTTGAAATTCGTGGACCACTTAAAATCTGTATTATTAAAATTGACCGTTCTAAGAGTCAGTTCAAGTCCTTTGTTTTCAACCTCAGCATCCAGATTGGACTGTATAGAAGGAAAACCTGTTGTTCCCGGCAATGGTATTCCTACAAGCTGATTAGAAGATCTGTTTTGATACCAGGAAGCTGTTGTAAAGATGCGGTCTTGTAAAAAGCCCAATTCGAGTGCAAATTCCAGTTTTTTATTGATTTCCCATCCAAAATCCGGATTAAAAAGTCTTGAAGGCTGAATTCCTACCGTTCCGCCATAGTTAACCCCCGTGGTGCTATACGTATTCAAGTATTGATAGTCCCCAATCTGATCATTACCCGTTGTACCGTAACTAGCTCGAATTTTTCCAAAACTTAGCCATTGGCTTTCTTGCAAATAACTCTCACGGGAGAAAACCCAGGCAGCCCCCACTGCCCCAAATGTCGCAAATTGATTACCAGGCCCAAAACGGCTGGATCCGTCTCGTCTGGCCGTAAGGTTCAGAATGTAACGCTGCTGCAAGTTGTAGTTTGCCCTGGCAAAAAATGCCTGATACTTGTATTGTGTTTCATCATTATTAGTGACCAGAACAGATTTTGCTGCTGACAAATTGTATATCAAACTATTAGATATAAATCCTGCACCTAACTGATAAAGTGTGCTTGTAACCTGATTCTGGAAAGTCCCGCCAAGGAGAACATCAAGTTTACCTTTGCCAAGTGTTCTTTCGTAATTTATTTGAGGTTCGATAATCCACGAAGATCTGTCTGTATTATTTTGATAAATTACAGAACGATCGCTTGATACATTAAAGATAGGATTGTAGATTGTCGAAGGTACAGTTCTGGTTTCAATAGTATGCAGATCTGTAAACCCAAAACTGCCTTTTACAGTAAGATTGTCTATAATTTCATAAGACAAAACTGTGTTTGCGATAAGATCATTGGTTTTAGACCGATATTCGGCATTGAGATTTCGCAGCGGATTTTGCCATGTGCCATTTTCCCAATTAAGGCTTCCATCGGCATTGTAGAGTGCAGGACCATTGGGAGGAATAAATCGTACAACTGAACTCAGATCAAAAGACGGCAGCTTATTGTTCTGACTGTCATAACCTCCAGAGAAGGCAAAGCGAAACTTGTTGTCTTCAGATACGTGGTTTACATTGAGCTGTGCGCCTCCTTTTTTATATCTAAAATCTCCCGGATAAATCGTGGATTCCTGATGGTAGTTTCCTCCCAGCCTGAATTGGGTTTTCTCAGATCCTCCTGATGCACTCCCCTGTACATCATTTATTTGAGAAGTTCCCCCCAGGATTTCCCTTTGCCAGTCTGTATATCGATTTTGATCCCAGGTACCATTTATGTCGTAATCACGCGGCCCATATTGTGTGAGACCATCATTAATGAAAGCTTGTCTGCGCATGGCAAGATAATCCTGCGTATTCATTAATTTAAGAAATGTGGTCGCCTTGCCTACTCCGGTAGAACTTGAGATACTAAAAGATGTTTTGCCTTTTTTCCCTTTTTTTGTAGTAATCAGCACTACTCCATTGGCTCCTCTTGATCCATATATAGAAGTTGCATCGGCATCTTTGAGTACTTCAATGCTTTCGATATTATCAGGATTAATGCCGTTAAGCGGACTTGAAAAGGAAGGATAAGGTGTTGAAGTTTGACTGGATCCTATGGGATCTGAAGAATAAGGTACTCCATCAATAACGTAGAGTGGTGAATTTGCATCGCTGCGAAGGCTGTTTTGTCCTCTTATTTTGATATCGAAGCCTCCTCCTGGAGTTCCGGTTTGTTGAGTAATATCGACTCCCGCCATTCGGCCCTGCATAGCGGCCAGAACATTTGTAACAGGCTGTATTTCGATATCTTTAGATGTAACTCTGGAAATGCTCCCGGTACGTTCACTTTCTTTTACGGTATAATATCCTGCGTTGACCCTGACTTCCTGCAGCGCCATTACATCATACTGTAATACTACGTTTATAGTTTGCCTGTTATTTACAGGAACCAGAGCGGTTTTAAAACCAATAAAAGCAAGAACAAGAGTGTCAGAATTGGCGGCGATCATACTATATTGTCCTGTATGATCAGAAATAGTTGCTGAGTTGGCTTTGCCTTTTATAGCAATGGTTACTCCAGGTAACGGATTGGTACCATCTGTGATGCTACCCTGAACAAGTTTTTGAGATAAATTCGGCTGCTGTTGCCGCAGCGAATTACTAGCTAGAACAAAGGAGGAAGATAAGAAACATCCTAAAAAAAATAGGCAATAAAAAGCCTTACAACCTTTGTAAAATGAAAAATTATTCATAATATTGGTTAGTTAAGTGAAACATTAGTTTGTTAGCTATGGTCCTCTATACTAGTTTGGCGACGAATTAGAGGACCATTTTTTTATGTAGTAAATTAAATGGTTATGGTATCAACTACCATTTCTGTTGAATCATAGGCATTAATTTTTTTTTTGTTATTGGATTAATATTACTGCAAGCCTAAAAACAATGAAGATTGAATGCTAACAATAAAGCTGAAGAGCTTAGCCAAAAATGGTGCTTAATTCAGCTTAAACTCTATGTGGGTAATAAGAATACCGAGGAATAATGAGTGAGTTCACATCCCCGCAAGACGTGAGCACAATTACTTATCATCTCAAGGTTTATTAAACCCAGTTTTCGATAACAAGATCCAAAGCGAATCTTTCAATGTTCATATAAGAATAACAACGACGCTAATTACACCATGAATTAGCACAAATATAAAAAAAAAATATTCATGGTGATATATCACCATAAATATTTTTATTAAAAGTTAAAAATTGTACCATCAAATTAAGAATATGGCTAAAGAAGAACTACTGAAGGATTATAGAAAAAGATTTGGTGAAAATTTAAAAAAAATCAGGGAGGAAAAGATAAAAACCCTAAGTGCCGTGGATAGTCTAACCCGATTTGATGCCAGCAATTATAATAAATATGAGACAGGAGAAGGCAACCCGACACTTGAAACTATTGCTAGAATTGCGACGGGTTTAGGCGTTCATCCAAAAGATTTGCTGAATTTCGATTTTGAATTAAAATTTGATGATTTACACAAATGAAAATTATTTGAATACTAATACATAATAAAACATCACCAGCATTTTTAACTTATCGAATACTTGTACTTTTATGATATAAACATTTACATCTTTTTTTTACTAATTTAAATTATAGAATTATTATTACAATTGCTGGCGCTCTAACTCTCTGATAAAGAAAGTAGGCGAAATTTCTACTCTTGAATAAAAGGCATTTGTAAAACGCTGCGTTGTACTAAAACCCGCTTCTTCGGCCAATGCCTTATTGGTATAATTCCGGAGCATTCTATTTGTTTTCATAAGTTCAATCAAGTAATCAATTTTAAGATCATTTATATAATCTGCAAATTTTTTACCTCTGTGAAAGTAAATTACTTTCGAGAGGTATTTTGTATTGGAATTAAAAGAGGCGGCCAATTTTACTAATGTCCAGTCCATTTCGAGAAATTTTTTATCACGCTCAAATTTCTCTAATTGTTTCAGCAGGATAATTACAGCATCAGGATTGATATCCAATTCTTCCATCGGAATCTTTTTTAGCTTTGTTGAGTCTTTTGTTTTTTCATTTTTACTCATTAACTCCGCGAATTTTTTTCTGTAATTTCTTCGGTTTCTAAGATTTCTATAGACCAGATAACAGGAGGTGCAAACCAATAGATTGATAATAACTATAAAGATTATTTCCCTGTATTTCTTTCTGTTCAGGGCAATCTCTATTTTTTTCTTTTCGGTTCGCAATTTTTTAGTATCATAATCTTTAACAACCTTGCCGTATAAATATTTATAAGTAGCATTAGAAATACTATCTGCTTTTAGTAATCTGTTGATATAATACAGCCCTACTTCTGATTTTTTCTTTGTAATGTAATAATCAATCAACAACTCGTACATTTCCTGAAGCTCGGGACGCACATATTGTCTTTCGTCAAGCATTTTATCTGCTTTATCAAAATAATGCAATGCCTGTTGCCTTCTATTTAATGCCCAATAGCTTTTACCAATATACAAGTCTCCTAATGTTTCATTTGCAAAATCCTTATTAGCACGGATACACGATAAAGTACTCTTTATGATTTTTATAGACAAAGCATAATTTTGTTTTGCATATTGATTAATTCCTTCAGATTGCATGAAGTAACATTCCATTTCTCTGTTATTGAGCTGTCTTCCTGCTAATAATCCTATTTTATTTGTTTCACTGCAAAGACCATAATTACCCAATTTATTGTAGGTAAGTCCCAGGGAATGCAAGGAATTGAGATATGCTCTGTCATTGGTGTTTTTAAAATGATTTACGCAATCTTTAAACAACGCAAGAGATTCATCATACAAACCCAGATAATATTTTATAAGCGCCATATTGTATTTTACCTTATAAATCAGGTATTCATCTTTTGTCTTAGAAATAAAATCATTTGCTATAATGTAATTATCCAGTGCATCGGCATATTTTTTTTGCGAATAATAAACGATTCCTTTAGAGAGATATGCGGAACCAATGAGGGCATTATTTTGAGATTTTCTAGCAGCATATACCATGCTATCCGTATAAATCAGTTTTGATTTATCATCACTTTGCAGTAAAAGGGAATTTTTGTAGCCATTTACAATTTCGAGGGAATTTTTTTCTGATTTTGCTTTTAATAAATAATAAACAACATAAGGTTCTGCTTTAGAAGGGTCCCTTTTAAAAATATCAATTCGTTCGTCGAGATATTCATAATTTTTAGACTTTAATGAATCAGAAACAGCGTAGGTTTTTTGCTGCGCAATAACAAATTGTGTTATCGATAGTAAGAATAGAATGGGGTAAGAAATAGCCATAGTATGTAGATTTTGGGGAAAGTTTCATAATATTTGACAGCTAAAATATTTTTAAAGTATTACATCTTCAAAAGTAACATAAAGTATTAACAAACAAAGGATTATTAAAAAAAAACTACTATGCTTTTTCACGAAATCAATACTATAATTCGTGGAATTCAATATATAATGATTTGTGAGAAATCATTTCTAATTCTAGTTTTGTTTAGAATTCACAATAGCTAAAGTTTGGTATCGTACCAAATAAAAATTCTGCTTACCTGGTAAAATGAATTGAGCCTGAAAAACTCTATAATTTCTAAAAACACCAAGAAAACATGAAAAAAAAAACGCTAATAGGGATTATAATATTCCCAATCTTTTTGATTTCCTGCACTTCTCAAGACAGTGCAGAGGTCCTAACCACTACTAACAAAACCAGTTTTCAAAAACCCGGTATAAATTTATCGGGTTTATCAGGCCCTGAAAATAATACGAATCCCTATGATAGTGTGGGAAGACTTCACAATGAAGTACTTGAAATTTATCTGTCACATACCTTCGATAATGCATTATCGAATAATACGTTGACAGAAGATATAATGAACGAAATTCAGTCGATTACCAGTTCTAATACCATCAATATTGTTGAAGATTGCCGTTCTCCCTTTGCCTACAACACGATTAATGCTCTTGTCACTAATCCGCAAAATAGTGCCTCTGACATTATTCAAAATTCAATATTAACTACTTCGGGCAAAGCCAGCCTTACAACATTTATTGATTCTGTAACCGGGATCAACTCTGAGTCTTATCAGGATGTCTACGACTTTAT
This sequence comes from [Flexibacter] sp. ATCC 35103, assembly GCF_001975985.1. Lineage (GTDB taxonomy): Bacteria > Bacteroidota > Bacteroidia > Flavobacteriales > Flavobacteriaceae > Flavobacterium. The sequence continues at coordinate 18,497 of NZ_MTQF01000004.1, forward strand.
TACATCATATGAATCTGAAATTCTCTCCAGTACTGACCTGACTAATCAGGACAAGAGAATTATATTAACGACCTCATCGATTGTACGCTACTCTGTTTATTATGACATGGTTAAAGATAGAGATTGGGATACTTCTGTGGGGAATTTTATAGGAGGAACAGCGGGTGCGCTGGATTCTTCTTTATCGCCGGTGACTATGGCCTTGGTAACCGGAATACGATATAACAACTCGATTGACAATTGATGCATTAACTAACTACTAACTCTGGATAAGCAATAGTTGTTTACAGCATTTTCTAAAATATTTAAACAATTATTGCTTTTCTTATGATTTTTTATTTTCCAGTAAATGCACAAAAACTGTAAATTGCATTATATTTTTTTTGATTAAATTACTAAAAGAATAATTAATCATGATTCAGTATTTTATCAGTAACAAACTTGAATCGGAAAACGAAAACAAAACAGGATTATTTGTTTCCTTTATAAAACAAATTAAAGGCTGGAATACAGATAAATCTTTTAAAACCGCCAATTTTACCATACTCCTGATTAGGTCCGGCAGTATAGAATTTGAGATGAATGATCGAATTCAGGAATTTACTGCTCAGGAATTAGTATTAGTGCCAAAGGATACCAATTACCGCGTAATCAGTATTGATGAGCAATTTCAGGCATGTATTATGGCATTTTCGTGGGAATATGTCGTAAAAGAGCATTTGATTGTACATCAGGAATTATTTTTTCACTTTTTAAATTCGGTAAATTATTCCAGTGTCTCTCTTGATACCGCTGATTTTAAGTTGATGTTGTCGCTTTTTAAAGTAATATATCTTAAAAACAAAACCGCAGTACATCCTGTAAACAACGGCGAATCAACACACCATACTATTACTTTGTTTTTGCATGAGATTCGAATACTTTATACTAAATATCAAAAAAGTGATATCATTTTTTCCCGAACAAGAAAAGGGCTTTTGGTTTCACAATTTCTAAGTCAGATCAATATACATTGCAAAGAACAACATAGTGTTGAATTCTTTGCCAATGCACTTTGTGTCACTCCGGCACATTTAAACAAGATTGTCAAGAAAATTACCCATCGAAATGCCAAAGATCTTATTTCTGAAGCTTTAATTACCAAGGCTAAGGAATTGTTGGAAAACCCCGAAATAACTATTGTTGATATCGCTGACGAATTAGAATTTAGTAATGCTTCATCTTTTAGTACTTTCTTTAAAAAACGTACTGCCCTCTCCCCTTCGGAATACCGATCTAAAATCAAATAATTTATCGAAATTGATTTATTAGAATATTCTCTATTAATCTGGTAATTACCAAACTCTAAACTAATTGTTTATCTTCATCCATACAATAAAAAACCTCTAATGATGTTCTTGGTAAATGCTTAATATCAGTTTTTTAACCTAACCAAATATAAAAAACACACAATATGAAAGATTTTCTCTTTGCTTATATCTTAATAATGCTAAATATCTTTCCTATATCCGGACAGGTTCATCAAACACAATATCGTTCTGCTCTGGACCAAATGACAGATTCGATATTAAGTAATCACTATCCTAAAATTCATAGCGTACTTATTGCAAAAGACAATCAATTAATATATGAACACTATTTTAATGGTTACACAAAAGATTCCCTTAATGATTCCCGCTCTTCGTTTAAATCAATCACAAGCCTTCTGGTTGGAATAGCGATCGATAAAGGATTTATTAAGGATATTAATCAGAAGGTTTATGAATTCTTTCCGGAATATCCATCCCTGAAAACAGATCCGCTTAAGAAGCTCCTGACCATAAAAAATCTTCTTGAAATGAAATCCGGTTTTGATTGTGAAGAATTTAATGATACGAAAGATTGTGAGGACAATATGAGTCAAAGCAAAAACTGGGTCGAATATTCTCTTAATCTTCCAATGAAAAATAAACCCGGTGAAGTCTGGGCTTACACCTCTGTTAATCCTATGATTCTAAGTGGAATTATAAAAAAAACAACAAATATGTCTGTAAAGGACTTTGCAAAAAAATACTTTTTTGATCCTCTTGACATTTCCTCCTATAAATGGACTGTAGATCCAAGCGGTAATGTGATGACTGCCGGTTCATTTTATATACTGCCTATTGACATGTTAAAAATTGGTCAATTGGTAAAGGACAAGGGTGTTTATAACCACAAACAGATTATTTCAAAAAAATGGATTGCAGAATCTACGGTCTGCAATATTATGATTCCTGATTTTTCATTTATGAAATCCAGTAAAAGTAAGGTGGGATTTCCGCAGCCTGCCTATTATGGTTATTACTGGTATCGTGAAACTATAAAGACAAATAATATAGACGAAAATGTACTTTTTGCATCCGGCAATGGAGGTCAGTATATCTTTATAATAGAACGTTTAAACCTGACCGTTGTTTTTACACAAGGCAACTACGGCTCTTTTAAAGCGAAACAGGCTTTTGAAATTTTAGCCAAATACATTTTACAAAATCCTGAAAAATAAAGATTTTCAATATATTAAGTACGCTCTTTACAGGATTCAAAAAAATCATAAGCCCTTTTTTCTGCATATGAATACATCGAATCACGCAGCGGAAAAGCACAGTGGCCTCCATATTTTGGGGTTTCCAGATAAACATATGCGCTGTCCTGAGCGATATCTCTGGGGTAACATCTCTCGCCTAAAAAAGGATCATCAAGCGAATTGATAATTAAAACCGGAGTGGTAATATTTTTAAGGCAAAATTCCGGAGAAACGCGCTCATAATAATCATCTCGGCTCGCAAATCCGTGTAGCGGTGCTGTAAAATAATGATCTACTTCATCAAAAGAAGAAATTTTATCAATTTGATCGCGGTTTATAAAATCAGGAAATTGTGCTGCTTTATATTTCAGTTTTCTTTTTATATCAATTGTAAAATTCTTTAAATAAACTCTGTTAAAGCCTTGTTTGAGTATCGCTGCGCTTGTTGCGATATGAGTGGGTACTGAAATTGAAACGGCCGCTTTTATTCGTTTATCGATTTTTGTCCAGCCTAAATAATTCAAAAGCTGAACACCTCCCATCGAATATCCAATTAAATAAACATCTTCAAAACCTTGTTTTAAAACAAATTGTACTACTTCGTCAAGATCATCAACTGCACCATGATGGTAAAGTCTTGGCAAACGGTTCATTTCTCCGCCACAAGTACGGTTGTTCCATGCAAAAACCGAAAAACCTTTTTGCTGGAAATAAGCTGCACAGCTATTATTATAGGTTCTGCGTGAATCGCCTTCTAAGCCATGGCATAAAATAACTGCTTTTTTAGGATCATGTATAATAAAATCGATATTGATAAAATCTCCATCATTTAATTCATGTTTTACTCTTGTGTATCCGGGAACTTCAAACTTTTTAAACAAAGCTGCATAAATGGTAGAAATATGCCTGTTCCTATGAATAATAGAAGGAAAATTATATTCTGATTGTTCAATTACAGGCATGACAATAAAAGTTTTATGGGTACGCTATACAAATCTAAGAAATCAATTAATATCTAAATTAAAACTATCTTTTTTATTTCATTTTAAAATCACTAACAAAAAAGAACTTTTAGCTTCATAACTTTATATTTATCATATGTTTCTCCATAATAAACCATGTAGAAGACCTGAAATATTTTAGATAACCATAAATTTGAAAAAGAAATCTCTTAAACAAAAATACTTTTTACACGGTAAACATGCTTTTCAAAATACGCAATGAAGCTGCTTCACAAAAATCCAATCCGGAATAATCAGGGTTATAGCCTCCAATGTAAGGTACTGCCATAATATATAATTTTTCGTTGTAAGCTCCGTAATGATCAATAATTTGAAAATTATCATTGATTGCAATTCCCGATACACCTAAAAAATAACTTCCGTTACTGTCTTTTTCAACTGGCAAATTGCCTTCTATAAATGCTAAATGTCCTTCCTCACCAGATTTAAACTTTAATTTGGCCGGACTAATTGCTTTTTGCTGAAGTAAACTCTTAAAAGGAAAATCAGAATAAGATAAATGCGGCTGACCAACACAGTCAACAAAAGTTTTATAAAATACGGATTGCGTCTTATTATCATCGCTTAAAAAATTATAAACCACACCGCCATTATGCTGTGGTTCTACAGTACTTTCTGCACTAACCGGAATAATATCTAAAACTCCGGCTTCATGAAGTGCCAGTAATTCTATGCATGATTTTTGGGGAACAAAGGCAATTACAATAGATATCAACGGCATTAATACTTTTTGTAAACGCTGCATATCTTCTGCCGAAAGATATTTTGCAGGATGATTCATCGCAAAACTAAGCACTGCCAGCATTTCTTTCCAGTAAACTGATTCTTGTCTTTTTATTGATTTCTCTGCCTGAACATATTCTGCTTTCAAAAGTTGAAATGGATCAAGCCGCTCGCGAAGTTCCATCATTTCTAAAACAAAATCCTCCAGACTAAGATCCTTGATACGATTATAAAATTCAACATCTTTCTTGCGTATTATTTCTTTGAAATCTTTTTGAAACACAAAATCCAAAGAAAGAAAACCATCATTATTTTTTCTGTGAAACTCAATTTCCTCTTCAGTCAGCAAAGAATCATTATTAAGATGTGAATCTTCGAGATGAAATCTTACTGCCGGAAGCATGCCACTTCTGGAGTGCATTACTATTTTAAAATCAGGACTCTCATCATGGAGACAAAAACTTGTATTGCCATTTTCGTCTTTTTTAAAGGAACCGTTTTCTCTCGCAAGAGTTCGTATTGCATCAATAGCAGTAAGCGAAGAACCTTTTATAGCAACCGGATGATTCAGTTTTAATAACAATTTTGATGGCGGATAGGGAGCATCATAATATCCTTTGACTTTTCCTTCGTAACGCACAGGCCAATTATGTCCTGTACAAATAACTGCATAGTCAAAATTAATTTTATCTGTTGCTGTTTCAACCCAAACCTCCTTATCTTTTTCATTATAACTAACATCGATAACATTGCTTTGGTAATGAACGCGTGTCAAAATACCGGCTTCAGCACCACTTTGCTGTAATAGCGAAAACTGGTCAGCAAGATAATAGCCAAAAAGTAATCTGGGTAAAACTTTATATTCATTAAATTTATCGGGATCAATCTGAAATCTATCCAGTATATCTTTAGGAATAGTTAGAATCCATTCTGCAATTGATGTAACTAGTCCGGGTGTTTCATTATCGGATACATTTGTAATATGCTCATCGTTTGCTCCTTCTGTACTATACGGCATACCAGAACCAAGAGTACTTTTACGCTCGAATATATCAACTTCAAAATCTACATTTCCTGATTCTATCAGTCTTTTATACATAAAAAGACCGCTTGGACCTCCTCCTAAAATTGCAATTCGCTTTTTACCGCTTTCACTTTTCATTTGCTTGAGTTTAATTTTTTAAAATACTAGTGCTCTTCATCATATCTGGAATTTTAGCTCCGTAAATATAGTCTTTGACGAATCTATTTATTTTACACAAAAATTGTAAACTGTTTCAAAATTATTGTTGTCTTTCTTCATAAAAGAAAACTACAAAATCTACTCATGAAAACGAAAACTTCTAAAGATCTTTAGTTCACATTGAAAAAGGAGGGAATTATTTATAGAAAAATATTTAAATTCAATTCAAAAAAAATCCCATTCGTAAAATGTACGAATGGGATTTTTAATAATTATTATTTTTTATAAAGCTTATTTTTCTTTTAAAATTCTCTCCAAATATTCAAGTTTATCTTTCTCGACCTGAACTAAACGTTCGTACAATTCTACCACTTTATCCAGCGGGTTAAATGTACATTCATTGTTAGCATTATTACCTCCAAACGCCCCTTGTACATTGTTGAAAGTGTTATCTGTAAAAGTATTAAAATAGTTAATCATGTTTTCTTCTGAAAAATTCTTTATTGCTTCTACCGTAACACCTAAAGCCTTTGCAACTTCGGCAAGTTTTTCCTCTTCTATCGTCTCACTGTTTTCTATTGCAGAAATAGCTTGTTGGTTTGTTCCTAAAGCTTGTGCCAATGCTTCCTGTTTCATGTCTCTCAGTTCACGAATACGGCTAATTTTTCGCCCTATATGATTTGGTTTTGTTGATGTGCTCATAATTCAAAGATAATAATTAAGTTTAACAACATACAACCCGTAAAAAACATATTTATCCTGTATAGTATCCCTTTAAACCAATTTACGCAAGATTAATTTCGTAGTTTTATAGTTCAATGCAAAAAAAATCCCATTCGTACATTTTACGAATGGGATTTTTTTATATAGAAGTTTTATTTAATCTAAAATAAAGCTCACGCTTACGTTTGCAGTAACTTCAATTTCTCCAACTGCTAAAGTTTCATTCTCTGCACCACCGTTGCTGTCCATAGCCATTGATTTCATAGCGGCATACATAGGTTGCGGACGGTATACTGAATTATCAGAAATAGTAATTGCTTTACCTACTTTTTGACCTAAAACTGAAACATAATCCTCTGCTTTTGATTTAGCATCTTTTATTGCTAATTTTCTAGCTTCTGTCTGAAGTTGTAGTAATTTAGAAGTTTCAAAAGAAACTCTGTCTAAACGGTTAATTCCTTGTTGAACCAAACCTTCCATTAATTCATCGTATTTAGATAAATCTTTTAATACAATTTCAATAGTTTGTGTTGCATTGTAGCTTGTTTTCTTTTTCTCGTAATCGTATTGCGGATTAAGGGCTACTTGTTTTGTTTTGAAATCTGCTGTTGGAATATTCATTTTTTTAATGAATTTTAAAACAGCGTCAATCTTCTCGTCATTTTGCTTTTTGACATCTTTAGCATTATTCCCTTTTGTTTCAACAGTTGCTGAAATACAAACCTGATCAGGTGCTACTTTTACTTTCCCTTCTCCATTTACATTGATTTGAGGAATTTGTTTGGTTTCTTGGCCGTAAGACATAGTCATAAACATGATTGTTAAAAATAATACTACTTTCTTCATTTTTGTTATATTTTAAGTTATTTGATAAGGACATTTCAAAAGTTATGCCAGCATTATAATTTTCCCAATTTTGCCATTATAAAAAGTATCAAAATAGGGATTGCTAATAAAATCACCATTAAACTATGATCTACTATTAGTGAAGGTTCTTTTACCAAGGTAATCAAATAACCGCCAATTGCGCCTCCAAAATGGGCTGTATGACCAATGTTATCATTTTTAGCCCTCATTCCGTAAATAGAATATAATAAATATAAAATTCCGAATAAATAGGCCGGCATTGGTATGACAAAAAAGATTCCCAACATCATATCGGGCTGTAGCAATATTGCAGAATATAAAATTCCTGTTACAGCTCCGGAAGCCCCAACTGCTCTGTAACTGTAATCATTTTTATGAAATAACATGGTAAGCAGGCTTCCAAAAATTAAGCTTCCAAAATAAATCAAAACAAAAGAAATCGTACCCAACCATTGAATTACTACCGGTGCAAAAAACCAAAGTGTTAACATATTAAAGATTAAATGCATCATATCTACATGCAAAAAACCGGATGAAAGCATTCTGATTTGTTCTCCGGAACGAATACTTCCAACATGAAATTCGTATTTTCTAAAAAAAGCAAGATCATTAAAACCTTTGTAACTAATTAAGGCATTGGCTAATATAATCCCAACCAAAACGGTATTAACGGTATTCATAAATAATATTTAATGTGAATTGTAAATATAGTCATTCTTAAACATATGTTAGCGTAGAACCAAAATATCACTGGTTATTCATTTTTGCTTTATATTTGTAAAAAAAAATTACATGCAATTTCTTGTTTATATATTAGCCTATCCTTTACTTTGGCTTATCTCTATACTCCCATTTCGATTATTTTATTGGTTATCAGATTGTGTATACTTTCTGGTATATCATGTTATTGGATATCGTTTAAAAGTAGTTCGCGAAAATCTCGCACTTACTTTACCACACCTGACGAAAGAAGAACGAAAAGAAATTGAAAAAAAATTCTACCAGCATATGTGTGATATGTTTTTAGAAATGATAAAAACAATGAGCATTTCTCCTGAAGAAATGCAGAAACGATTTACTGTTACCAATATTGAAGTACTTCGCGAATATGAAAAAAAAGGAAAAAGCGTTGTTCTGGTAGCATCACATTATGCGAGTTGGGAATGGCTTTTGACCATTAACAAACGTATTGCTTTTAGAGGAATTGGGGTTTACAAGAAAATAGCAAATCCATATTTTGATAAATTAATTAGAAAAATACGTTCAAAATATGATGCTGAATTAGTTGAAACCAGAAAAACAATTCCGTTGATGGCACAAAACCAACGTGATGGTATTTTAAGCCTTTACGGATTAGCAAGTGATCAATCGCCTAAACTGGACCGAATTTTTCATTCGATGAAATTCATGGGAATCGAAGTTCCTGTACATACTGGAGCCGAAATGCTGGCAAAAAAATATGATTTAAGCGTTATTTTTGTTAAGGTTAAAAAAGTAGCACGCGGTTATTATGAAGCTACAATTGTACCCATTGCCGAAGATCCTAAAGAGTATGACAACTTTGAAATTACTGAAAAATATTTGAGAGAAGTAGAAAAACAAATTTACGAAGCTCCTGAATTTTATTTATGGACCCACAAAAGATGGAAACACAGAATAGAATAGATTTGTGTAAAAACTAAAAAAACACCTCTTTCAAAATTCATGAAAGAGGTGTTTTTTTTTAAAATAAGTTGCTAAAATTAAATTCCGGCAACTGCTTTTATTTCATCTATAATTCGAAGAGCCAGAGTATCTGCCTTTTCCTGAGACGGAGCTTCAGTATAAATTCTGATGATTGGTTCTGTATTTGATTTTCTTAAATGTACCCATTCTGTAGCAAAATCAATTTTTACACCGTCAATTGTTGTGATATCTTCGTTTTTATATTTTTCTGTCATCGCAACTAAAATCGCATCAACATCAATTTGTGGTGTTAATTCGATTTTATTTTTGCTCATATAATATTCAGGATACGAAGCTCTCAATGCCGAAACTGATATTTTTTTGTTTGCTAAATGTGTCAGGAACAAAGCCACTCCTACTAAACTGTCTCTTCCATAATGAGATTCCGGATAAATGATTCCACCGTTACCTTCACCACCAATAATAGCATTATTTTTCTTCATTAACTCCACTACATTTACTTCACCAACTGCACTGGCTTCGTACTTTCCGCCATGAGCAACAGTTACGTCACGTAATGCACGTGATGATGACATGTTCGAAACTGTGTTTCCGGGAGTTTTACTTAAAACATAATCAGCACAAGCTACTAATGTATATTCTTCTCCAAACATTTCTCCGTCTTCGCATATAAAAGCCAGACGATCTACGTCTGGATCTACTACAACTCCCAAATCAGCTTTTTCTTTTACTACCAATTCAGAAATATCCGTTAAATGCTCCTTTAAAGGTTCCGGATTGTGTGGGAAATGTCCGTTTGGTTCACAGTACAATTTTACTACTTCAACACCCATTAATTCTAATAGTCTCGGAATAATAATTCCGCCAGATGAATTTACGCCATCAACAACTACTTTAAATTTTGCTGCTTTTACAGCTTCAACATCTACTAAAGGCAAATTTAAAACCTCGTCGATATGAATATCCATATAAGCATCATTTATAGTGATTTCGCCTAAGCTATCTACATCCGAGAAATCGAAAGCCTCAGCTTCAGCAATTTCAAGAATTTTAGCTCCTTCTGCCCCACTTAAAAACTCTCCTTTTTCATTTAGCAATTTCAGGGCATTCCATTGTTTTGGATTATGAGAAGCCGTCAGAATAATTCCACCGTCAGCTTTTTCCAGCGGAACCGCCACTTCAACCGTTGGCGTTGTCGAAAGTCCAAGATCAATTACATTAATTCCTAAACCTACTAAAGTATTTACAACAAGGTTATGAATCATTGGTCCTGAAATTCTGGCATCACGACCAATTACAACCGTTAATTTTTCTTTTGAAGTATTGTTTTTCAGAAAAGTACCATATGCCGATGCAAATTTTACAGCATCAACAGGAGTCAGGTTATCTCCTACCTTTCCGCCAATTGTTCCTCGTATTCCTGATATCGATTTTATTAAAGTCATTTTTTTGAGTTATAGTTACCAGTTACAAATATAAAAAAGTTGCCGAGTTACTAAGGGACTAAGTTGCTAAGATTTTTTAAAAAAGTCATTAAAAGGCTATCCCGAAGCTTCGGGACTAAGTTTCTGAGATTTTAAATAGACTAAAATGTTAAGTTTATATTGTAAAGTCTTATTATAAAACCGATCTGAAAAAGTTTTCATACTTTTACTAAAACCTCAGGGTTTTGCCAATCCAGAACCTTAGAAACTTAAAAAAGAATGAATTTCCTAGCCCACATCTATTTGTCCGGAGACAACGATCTAATCAAAATTGGTAATTTTATGGCCGATGGAATTCGCGGGAAACAGTTTGAACATTTTCCTGAAGAAGTACAAAAAGGCATAATTTTGCATCGTTCGATAGATACTTATACAGATTCGCATGATGTTTTTAGACAAAGTACCAAACGATTGCATGAAAAATACCATCATTATGCCGGGGTAATTGTAGATATTGTTTATGACCACTTTTTAGCCAAGAACTGGACAAAATATTCTGATGAAAAACTGGAAGATTTTATAAACAGATTTTATAAATCATTACACGAAAATTATGATATCCTGACAGAAAAAACACAAAACCTAATGCCTTATATGATCGAAAGAAACTGGCTTTTGAGTTATCAGACTGTCGAAGGAATTCATCAGATTTTAACTCAAATGGACCGAAGATCGAAAAACATTTCAAAAATGCAGTTTGCCAGTGAAGAGCTTGTAGAATTTTACTCGGAATTTGAACAGGAATTCACACTTTTTTTTGAAGATATTAAGGAACATGCTAAACAAAAATTACTCACTTTATAAAATCCCTGAGATTCTATAAAATTAAATTACGATTACCTACATGAAAAAAATAGCACTATTACTCAGCTTTATTTCTATTTATAGTTTCGCACAACAAACTGCAAAACCAACCGGATTAGTGACAACAAAAGCTATGGTTGTTTCTGCCCGTCAGGAAGCTTCGAAAGTAGGTGCAGAAATCATACAAAAAGGCGGAAATGCTTTTGATGCTATGATTGCCACAGAACTTGCCCTTGCAGTTGCTTATCCTTATGCAGGAAATATTGGCGGCGGCGGATTTATGGTATATCGAAAAGCAAATGGTGAAGTTGGTTCTTTAGATTATCGCGAAAAAGCACCATTGAAAGCAACAAAAGACATGTTTCTTGATAAAGACGGAAATGTTATTAAAGGTAAAAGTACTGAAACAGCCTTAGCAATTGGCGTTCCCGGAACTATTGCCGGAGTTTTTGCTGTACACAAAAAACTAGGTTCATTGCCAATGTCTGAAATTTTAAAACCCGTTATAGCTTTAGCAGAAAGAGGTGTAATTGTAACCAAAAAACAAGAAAAAAGACTTCAGGATTATCATGATGTTATTGTGAAAATAAACGGGCCAAACACACTTTTAGCAGGTAGTTTTAAAGAAAATGATACCATAAAATATCCTGCTCTTGCCAATACATTAAAAAGAATTGCAAAAAATGGAAGAAATGAATTTTATAAAGGAAAAACCGGTAAAATATTAGTTGATTATATTCAGAAAAAAGGGGGAATTATTACTCTTAAAGATTTAGAGAAATATGAAGCAAAATGGCGTAGACCATTGCAGTTTAATTATAAGGATCTAAAAATCACTTCGATGTCACCTCCCAGCAGCGGCGGAATTTGTCTGGCACAAATCATGAAAATGATTGCTCCTTATGATTTAGCCAAAATGGGACATAATACTGAGGAATCTATTCAGGTAATTGTAGAAGCTGAGAGGAGAGCTTATGCTGATAGAAGTCAGTTTTTGGGAGATCCGGATTTCGTGAAAATCCCAATTAACGGATTATTATCTGATTCTTATTTAAAAGGCAGAATGTCAAGTTTTGATGTAAACAAAGCCAGTTTATCATCAGAAATAAAAGAAGGAAAAGTCAATTTTAACGAAAGCACAGAAACTACTCATTATTCTATTGTAGACGCACAAGGAAATGCCGTTGCCGCCACAACAACTCTTAATGACGGTTACGGATCAAAATATTATTGTGATGAATTAGGTTTCTTTTTGAATAACGAAATGGATGACTTTAGTGCTAAACCAGGATCTCCAAATATGTTTGGTCTGGTAGGAAATGAAGCCAATAGCATTGCGCCGCAAAAGAGAATGCTAAGTTCTATGACACCAACAATTGTCGAGAAAAACGGAAAATTATTTATGGTTGTAGGTTCTCCGGGCGGCTCAACCATTATTACAACGGTATTACAAGCTATATTAAATGTTTATGAATACAAATTAAGCATGCAGGAAGCTGTAAATGCACCGCGTTTTCACCACCAATGGTTACCGGATTTAATTAATTTTGAACCAAATGCTTTCGATACAAACACTATAAATAAGCTAAAAGCAAAAGGATATCTGATCAATGAAAAAAATACTCCGGTGATTGGTAAACTGGATTGTATATTGGTTTTGCCTGATAATACTCTGGAAGGAGGAGCTGATTTTCGCGGTGATGATACGGCAGTTGGTTTCTAAAATTTAAAAGATTTATAACGAAAGATTATAAAAAATCGAATGTTTAGAGCTAAATTTGTAATATCCCTAACTTTTTAAAAAGATAATGTTAAGAAAACTTTTTCGAAGACTTGAAAGTATTATTGCTTTGGCTCAATCTATATTGACGCCTAAGCAATTTATTTTTTTATCAAGCGTTCTCGTTGGTATTTCCTGTGCACTTGCTGTAATTGTTTTAAAAACGTTTGCACATAGTGTTTTCTCATTTGCTACTTACATCAACGGAATTTTGAAATTGAGTTTCATAAACAGTATTTTGCCTATAATTGGTATTTTACTAACTGTTTTTGTCATTAAAAAAGTACTGAACGGAACAATTCAAAAAGGGACATCCCAAATTCTATATGCCGTTGCAAAAAAAGCAAGTATAATTCCGAAAAAGCAAATGTATGCTCAAATCGTTACCAGTTCGTTAACGGTTGGTTTAGGAGGTTCTGCGGGTTTAGAAAGTCCAATTGTAATTACAGGAGCTGCTTTTGGATCTAATTATGCTCAAAATTATAAATTAGCCTACAAAGACAGAACTTTACTTATTGGTTGTGGTGTTGCTGCAGGAATATCTGCCGCTTTTAATGCCCCAATTGCCGGAGTTCTTTTTGCTATTGAAGTTTTATTGGTAGATGTCAGCATTTCTGCGTTTACTCCTATTATGATTTCTGCTGCTACCGGAGCTTTAGTTTCTGCTATTTTACTAGATGAAACTATTTTATTGTCTTTCAAAAAACAAGAAGCTTTTAATTATCATAATATTCCGTTTTATATTCTATTAGGGATATTAACCGGATTTATTGCCGTTTACTACGCCCGAAATTTTCAAAGGGTCGAGCATTATTTTTCTACACTAAAAGTTGGCCCTTATAAAAAGGCATTGATTGGTTCTTCGTTATTGGCATTACTTATTTTTATATTTCCAACACTTTTTGGAGAGGGATACGAAAGTATTAAGACACTCTCTGAAAGTGATCCCGGAAAACTGTTAGACAATACGTTATTTGCCGATTTCAGAAATAACCAATGGGTTTTACTGCTCTTTGTGGGATGCACAATGATGGTAAAAGTATTCGCTTCCGGACTAACACTTGGTAGTGGTGGAAATGGAGGTAATTTTGCCCCATCCTTGTTTTTAGGGTCTTATCTGGGTTATTTTTTCTCAAAATTTATAAGCCTTATTGGTTTATCAAAACTACCAATCAGCAATTTTACCATGGTTGGAATGGCAGGTATTTTGAGCGGATTATTCCATGCACCTCTAACTGCAATTTTCTTAATTGCTGAGATTACTGGTGGTTATAGCCTCATGATTCCGCTTATGATAGTTTCCTCAATAAGCTTTGCAATCTCTAAACGTTTTGAAAAATATTCTCTTGATGTAAAAGGTCTGGCTAAAAAAGGTCACGCTTTTACAAGCAATAAAGATTCTAATATTTTATCTACTTTAGATATTGATACCATTATACAATGTGATTATTTAACTGTACATCCAGATGAAAACCTAAGTAAATTAGTTGATCTGATTTCGCACTCAAACCAAGTGGTTTTTGCTGTTGTAAACAACGAAAAAGAACTTGTAGGAGTGGTTCACTTTAATGATATCAGAGAAATAATCTTTAATAATTATCGTGTAAAATATACTTTGATTAAAGATGTTATGAAAACGCCTGCCGCAACAATTTCATCTGATGACAGCATGGAAATTGTAATGAGCAAATTCGAAAAATCGAAATCAGCATTTCTTCCGGTTATAAGAAATGACAAATATTTTGGATTTATCTCAAAATCTATAGCACTTGAAGCCTACAGAACAAAACTGCGCTCCATGACAATTGAGTAAGATTAATATCGGATAAGTTAAAAAATTAGAATATCCGATATTAAGAAGTATCTTTGGGGATTATGTGGAATATAGACCTAACATACAGAGAAGAATTTCAATCGACATTTGATCGACTGTACCAAAAACGCCTTGATTTGCAAAACAGCAGACCATTGCCCAATATTGCCTTGCACAAAATCCGTGAAAGCCTATCTCTCGAATGGACCTACAATTCTAACAGTATTGAAGGAAACACCATGAGCCTGCGTGAAACCCAAATGGTCATTCAGGAAGGTATTACTATAAAAGGAAAATCCCTTCGGGAACACTTTGAAACCCACAATCACGATAAAGCAATTGATTATTTGTACTCAATCGTAGATGATAATTATAATCTGCGAAGTATTGATATTCTCTCAATTCACGGATTAGTTTTACGTTCTATCGAAGATGATTTTGCAGGACGGTTAAGAAACGGAGGTGTTCGTATTTCAGGAGCTAATTTTATGCCTCCAAATGCCAATAAAGTTTCTGATTATCTGGATGAATTAATTGATTTTGTTAATACAAATCCGTTAGGATTAAATGATATTGAACTGGCGACGATTTATCATCATAAATTAGTCTGGATTCATCCTTTTTTTGATGGTAATGGCCGTACAGTTCGTTTAAGCATGAATTTATTATTGATGCGTTGTGGTTTTCCGCCTGCCATTATACTTAAAAATGACAGAAAGAAATATTACGAAGCACTCAATCAGGCTAATAATGGCAATTATCAAAAATTAACCCTTTTGATGTGTCAGGCATTAGAGCGTACGCTGAATATCTATTTAAGTGCGATGCCGGGAAGTAGCTATGACTATCAACCGATAATAAACATAGTAAGCGAACCTGAAACACCTTACGGTCAGGAATACGTGAGTTTATTAGCCAGAACCGGAAAAATAGACGCTTATAAAGAAGGTAGAAACTGGTATACAACCAAAGAAGCCATCGAAGAATATATAGCAACCAGAAAAAGAAAACGCTAGTTTAGGCTAGCGTAATTTTGTTACTAATTGTAACATAAAGTTTTGCTATCGAGCACAAAAAGAACAAATCAAAGTGGTAACTTTGCGTTTTGCTCAAAATTATGTTAGAAAAAGACAATACTATTGAAGTTCTTGGTGCAAGAGTTCATAATCTAAAAAATATAGACATTTCTATTCCGCGTGAAAAACTGGTGGTTATTACTGGTTTGTCAGGTTCGGGAAAATCCTCTTTGGCATTTGATACCATTTATGCCGAAGGACAACGTCGTTATGTAGAAACTTTTTCGGCGTATGCCAGACAGTTTCTAGGTGGCTTAGAACGTCCTGATGTGGATAAAATTGACGGTCTTTCGCCAGTAATTGCGATTGAACAAAAGACAACCAGTAAAAGTCCACGTTCAACTGTTGGAACAATTACAGAAATATACGATTTCCTGAGGCTTCTTTATGCGCGTGGTGCCGATGCTTACAGCTACAACACAGGCGAGAAAATGGTTTCATATTCTGATGAACAAATTAAAGATTTGATTATCCAGGATTTTAAAGGAAAACGTATCAATATTCTCGCTCCTATTATTAGAGCGAGAAAAGGTCATTATGCTGAGCTATTCCAACAAATTACCAAACAAGGTTTCCTTAAAGTTCGTGTAAATGGTGAAGTTCAGGATTTGGTTGCAGGAATGAAACTGGATCGATACAAAACCCACGATATTGAAATTGTAGTCGACAGAATGTTGATTGAAGATACTGAAGACAATCAAAAAAGATTATCTGAAAGCATAAATACTGCCATGCATCACGGCGAAAATGTATTGATGATTTTAGATCAGGATACAAATGAAGTCCGTTTTTTCAGTAGAAATTTAATGTGTCCTTCAACCGGAATATCATATCAGAACCCTGAACCTAATTTATTTTCGTTTAACTCTCCAAAAGGAGCTTGTCCGCATTGTAACGGACTGGGAACTGTACACGAAATTAATGTCAAAAAAATCATTCCAAATCCTAAATTATCGATTAAAAGTGGTGGTTTTGCTCCGCTTGGCGAATATAAATCGTCCTGGATTTTTAAACAATTAGAAGTTATTGGAGAAAAATTCAATTTCAAGATAACAGATCCAATCGAGAAGATTCCTGAAGAAGCCATGAACATGATTTTACATGGTGGAAAAGATAAATTTACCGTAAACTCAAAAGATTTAGGGGTAACACGAGATTATAAAATAGATTTTGAAGGAATTTCACATTTCATCAAAAATCAATATGACGAAAGTGCCTCAACAACTATAAAACGTTGGGCAAAAGACTTCATGGACGAAGTAAATTGTCCCGTTTGTGATGGCTCACGTTTGAAGAAAGAAGCTTTGTTTTTTAAAATCAATGAAAAAAATATCGTTGAATTGTGCGATATGGATATCTCTGATTTGACTATTTGGTTTCAGGATCTAAACAAACATTTATCAGACAAACAACTTTTAATCGCTTCAGAAGTAGTTAAGGAAATCAAAGACCGTTTGAACTTTTTGATGAATGTAGGTTTAAATTATTTGGCTTTAAGCCGAAGCTCAAAATCACTTTCGGGAGGTGAAGCACAACGTATTCGTTTGGCAACACAAATTGGGTCGCAATTGGTTGGTGTTTTATATATTCTGGATGAACCAAGTATTGGTTTACATCAAAGAGACAACGAAAAACTGATTCATTCTCTGGAACAATTACGCGATATAGGAAATTCGGTTATTGTGGTAGAACATGATAAAGATATGATTGAGCGTGCTGATTATGTGATTGATATTGGACCAAAAGCAGGTAAATACGGAGGAGAAATCATTAGTATTGGAACTCCCGCAGAAACTTTAAAATCAGACACGATTACCGCTCAGTATTTGAATGGTAAAATGAAATTAGAGATTCCGAAAGAACGTCGAAAAGGAAACGGAAAATTCTTAAAACTAACCGGAGCTACAGGAAACAACCTTAAAAATGTTTCTATCGAATTGCCTTTAGGTCAATTGATTTGCGTTACCGGAGTTTCAGGAAGTGGAAAATCGACTTTGATCAACGAGACGCTCTACCCTATTTTGAATGCGTATTATTTTAATGGTGTAAAAAAACCACAACCTTATAAAAAGATTGAAGGTCTTGAACATATTGACAAAGTAATTGATATTGATCAAAGTCCGATTGGGAGAACACCACGTTCGAATCCAGCGACTTACACAGAGGTTTTTACCGAAATCAGAAACCTGTTTACCATGACTTCAGAAAGTATGATTCGTGGTTATAAAGCAGGACGTTTTAGCTTTAATGTAAAAGGAGGGCGTTGCGAAACCTGTGAAGGTTCAGGAGTTAGAACTATCGAAATGAACTTTTTACCGGATGTTTATGTAGAATGCGAAACCTGTCAGGGAAAACGTTTTAACAGAGAAACACTAGAGATTCGATACAAAGGAAAATCTATTTCAGATGTATTGAATATGACGGTTGATGAAGCTGTTCCGTTTTTTGAGAACATACCGAAGATCTATAGAAAAGTAAAAACAATTCAGGATGTTGGTTTAGGATATATTACACTTGGTCAACAAAGTACAACACTTTCTGGTGGTGAAGCGCAACGTATCAAACTTGCTGGAGAATTATCTAAAAAAGATACCGGAAATACGTTTTATATTCTAGACGAACCTACAACCGGATTGCATTTTGAAGACATTCGAGTTCTAATGGATGTAATAAATAAACTAGTTGACAAAGGAAATACAATCCTGGTGATCGAACATAATATGGACGTGATTAAACTTGCCGATTATATCATAGACATTGGTCCAGAAGGCGGAAAAGGCGGCGGACAATTAATCGCCAAAGGAACTCCTGAAGAAGTGGCAAAAAATAAAAAAAGCTATACAGCTAAGTTTTTGAAAAAAGAATTATCTTAATAGTTTAGCTCAAAACACATCAAAATAACAACCAATATTAGCTTGTTTATAATAGAAATTAAAGTAAAACGTAAGTATGGAGGATCAAGAACAAAATCTTCAAATACTTTCCAATTTTGTTATTTTTAAAACGGGAAATGGAAAGATAAATATTGATGTTTATTTTCAGGATCAAACTCTTTGGTTATCTCAAAAACGAATTGCCGAATTATTTCAGAAAGGTCGTTCTACTATAACAGAGCATCTAAAAAATATTTTTTTGGATGGAGAGTTAGTTGAAATTTCAGTATGTCGGGATTTCCGACATACTGCCGAAGACGGAAAAGTATACACCTCAAAATTTTATAATTTAAAAGTAATAACTGCAGTTGGTTATAGAGTAAACTCAGAACGTGCTATTGAATTTCGAAAGTGGGCAACAGAAATTTTACACGAATACATCATCAAGGGTTTTGCAATGGATGATGAACGCCTAAAGCAAATGAAACATTTTGGTCAAGATTATTTTGACGAAATGCTGGAACGAGTAAGAGAAATTAGGTTAAGCGAGAGAAGGCTCTATCAAAAAATAACTGACATTTATGCACTTTCTGCAGATTACGATAATCAATCTACCATTACACAGCAATTTTTCGCCGCTGTACAAAATAAATTACATTGGGCAATTACTGGTAAAACAGCGGCCGAAATAATCTATACTGAAGCTGATGCTACAAAATTGTTTATGGGTTTAAAAACTTGGAAACAAGCACCTGAAGGGAAAATACTAAAAAGCGATGTTGTTATTGCTAAAAATTACTTAAACGAAGAGCATATAAAATCATTGCAAAGAATTGTAACCGCTTATTTAGATTTGGCAGAAAGCAGAGCCACAAATAGAAGAGTTATGAACATGGAAGATTGGGAAAAATTTCTAATCCAATTTCTAGAATTGGCAGACTACCCTATTCTTACCAATACAGGAAAAATAAATATGTTAGAAGCAAAGTTGAAAGCAGAATCTGAATATGAGAAATTCAGAATTATACAAGATGAAAACTTTATTTCAGATTTTGATAAAGAATTAAAAAAGAAATTAGATAACCACTAACCAAAGTAAAAAATCCATATCACTACCTTTTTGAGAAAAGAATTGGAACAAAGAAATCTTTTACAGAATGAACGAAATTTAATCCTTTGAAAATATAATACCACCACAACCAAGTTCCGTTAGGGACGACATATTTTGTAGCAACGGATTTCAATCCGTTGATTGTTGTGAAATATCGAAATCATTATTCAATTCATCAACTTACTGATAATGAATACCCAACCAAAAACAAAGTCTCAGAAATGTTACATTTAAATTAATAAATCCCCATTTCTGTAACAATTCTCAAAAAAAGAACTAATTTAGTACGCCCTTTTTGTCAAAGTTTTGATTTTGACAAATAGAAGGATAAAAATCTATGAATCTAAAAGATAAATTCGATAGCGTAGACCAATATTTTTCACCTAAAATAATTGATGAAGTAAATGATCAATACATTAAAGTGGCTAAAATAAAAGGTCAGGAAGTGCCGTGGCATAATCATGAGAATGAAGATGAATTATTTTACATTGTCGACGGCGAACTTTTAATGGAAATTGAAAACAAACCATCATTTACCATGAAAAAGGGTGATTTATTTGTTGTAAAAAAAGGTATAAATCACAGGGTTTCATCGTTTGAAGAATGTTCAATAATGTTGATTGAATCCAAAACCACAGAACATACCGGAAAAGTTAAAAGCAACATTACGAAATCAATTGAAGAACAAACCTATTAAATAAAGAATTCTTCCTTTTATAAACTAATGTTTCAATTGAAAATTGCTGCGCCAGCCCTGATGGGAGCGGCATCTCCCGATTTAGAAAAACAAGGCTTTTTAGCCTTAGTTTTTGTTTATCGGGAATATAGCGGACAGCAGGATTAAGCTCCTACCTCCGACTACACACAGGATGAGAATAACAAAAACGACACAGCTAGAAATAAAAAATATAAATAATTAAAATACCTAAAATGAGATTAGAAGATTTTGATAATGATGAGGATAAAGTAATTCAGGATCGTTTGAAACAAAAAACGTGGAATGAAATTAGAACAAACGATAGCTGGGCGATTTTTAAAATCATGGCCGAATTTGTAAATGGTTACGAAAGTATGGGACGTATTGGTCCGTGTGTATCTATTTTTGGATCAGCGAGAACCAAACCGGACGATAAATACTATTTATTGGCAGAAAAAATTGCTTACAAAATCAGTAAAGCTGGTTACGGTGTGATCACAGGAGGTGGTCCCGGAATTATGGAAGCTGGTAATAAAGGTGCACATTTAGGTGGCGGAATTTCTGTTGGTTTAAACATCGAATTGCCTTTTGAACAACACTTTAATCCTTATATCGATCACGATAAAAACCTTAATTTCGATTATTTCTTTGTGAGAAAAGTTATGTTCGTAAAATATTCACAAGGTTTTGTGGTTATGCCAGGAGGCTTTGGAACTCTTGACGAAATGTTTGAGGCAATTACATTGATTCAGACTAAAAAGATTGGAAAATTCCCTATCATATTAGTAGGCGTTGAATTTTGGTCTGGATTAATCGAATGGGTAAAAACAGTTTTAGTTGAAAAAATGCAAACTGTAAGCCCGGAAGATTTAAACTTATTTAAGATTGTAGACACTGAAGATGAAGTTGTTGACGTATTAGATAAATTCTACAAGAAATACGATTTAAGTCCGAATTTCTAAAAATACCTCAAGCTGCAAAAGCGATATAAGTAAATTTAAATTGGAGTTAAGTATACTTTAAAATAATATAACCTTCTATCAATTTTATGGTTGAATACGTTAAGTATTACAAAAAATTAAAGCTGTTTTAAAAAACAGCTTTTTTTATGCTATTTTTACAGCAAACCAAAACAGCTTTAGATTCGTAACTTACTTTATATCGTTAATTATTCCGGGCAATCATTGAAACTATTTTATAAAATTATATTCTTCGTTTTCGTTTTAATGAGTTCATTAAAACAATACGCACAACATCAGTCTAAGATGGAAGTGGCGGTCAATCTTGAGCTTAAAACTCTAAACATTAAACAGGATATAACATATCACAACACTTCTAACGATTCTTTGATTTCGATTGTTTTAAACGACTGGAATAATGCATTCTCTGATAAAAATACGCCATTGGCCAAAAGATTTTCGGATGAGTTTTATAGAGGTTTTCATTTAGCAAAAGCCGCAGAAAGAGGAAACACAACCATATTGAATCTTACCGATTCAGATTTTAGTGCGCTTGAATGGGAAAGAACTGCCAAAAATCCTGACCTTGTTGTAGTAAAACTAAACCGAAAATTAGCTCCGGGCGAAAAAATTAATTTGCATTTAACTTATATTTCAAAAATTCCAAGTGATAAATTTACGCGTTATGGTTTTGACCAAAATGGCGGAATGAACCTGAAAAATTGGTTTTTGAGTCCTGCGCGTTTTGAGAATCATCGTTTTACACGATATAATAACTTTAATTTAGATGATATTGCGAATGCAAGTACTGATTATGAGGTTAGTATCAGGATTCCTGCTTTATATTCGATTACTACTGATTTGGATTTGATTTCTAAGGAAGAAACAGATCCGTCTTTTATTACCTATTCATTTTCTGGTACTAACAGAACCGATTTCAATTTTTTTATCGAAAAACAAAATAATTTTAGAAGTTATGAAAACGGCTCTTTAGAAGTACTTACAAATCTTAAAAACAAAAAAATAACCGAAATTCAGAAAGCAATTATCATCAATCATGTGGTGAGTTTTGCAAGTGCTTTTATTGGTAAATATCCACATAAAAAAATTACCGTTTCTCAGACTGATTATGACCGAAATCCGTTTTATGGATTGAATCAATTACCCTCTTTTATTAGCCCGTTTTCTGATGATTTTATTTTCGAAATCACTTTCTTAAAAACTTATCTGAATAATTATCTAAAAAATAGTTTGCGATTAGATCCCAGAAAAGATAATTGGGTTTATGACGGGATTCAGATTTATGCCATGATGAAATACATAGAGGAAAATCATCCGGATCAAAAAATGCTTGGAAGATTATCAAACATGAAACTCTTTAAGAGTTATAACATAACCAATCTTACTTTTAATGAGCAATACAGCTATTATTATATGCTGATGGCCAGAAAAAACCTTGATCAGCCACTAGGAGATCCAAAAAATACTTTAATAAAATTTAACGAACAAATTGCCAGTAAATATCGCGCAGGTTTAAGCCTGAGTTATTTAGACGATTATCTGGATCATAATATCGTTCCGGAAAGTGTGCAGGAATTTTATAGCCTGAATAAAACCGAGCAGACAAACCGTTATAATTTTGAAAAAATATTAACAAAAAACAGTTCAAAAAACATCGATTGGTTTTTTAATAGCATTATAGATTCCAGAGAAATAATCGATTATAAATTTTCAAATGTTTCCAGAACAAAAGACAGCGTTCAATTTTCAGTAAAAAGTAAAACCAATATTTATGCCCCAATTCCGGTTTATGGACTTAAGAAAAAAGAAATCGTTTTTAAGAACTGGATCGAGCCTAAAAATACGGATTCAATTTATGAATTCGACCGAAAAAACGCAGATAAAATTGTTTTAAACTATGATAATGAGGTTCCTGAATATAATTTGAGAAACAACTGGAAATCCTTAAAAAGTCTGGCAATAACCAATCGTCCTGTCAAATTTAATTTTGCAAAAGATCTTGAGGATCCGTATTACAACCAGATTTTATACATCCCTACTTTAACTTATAATTTTTATGACGGCTTTACGCCCGGAGTACGTTTTCATAATAAAACTATTCTTGACAAACCATTTACATTCGACATTAATCCTGCTTATTCTCTAAAAGCCGGAACGCTTTCAGGTTCATCTGCTTTTGTATGGAATGAATATTATAGAAACAGTACACTTTATAATGTGCGATATTCTATTAGTCAAAATTATTTTCATTATGCTCCGGATGCTACTTATTTAAGATTGAATCCAATGGTCCAGTTTAAAATCAGGGAAGAAAATTTCAGGGACAATCGAAAGCAGTTTTTCATGTTCCGTCAGGTAATCGTAAATCGTGAAGCAAGTGAATATATAACAGACAATTCAAAACCGAATTATTCTGTGTTTAATGCACGTTATTCGAATACAAAAACAGAATTAATTGATCACTTTAGTTTCATGACCGATCTTCAATTTGGTGGAAATTTTGGAAAAATTGCCGGAGAAGTTGAATATCGCAGATTGTTTGAAAACAATCATAAACTAAATGCTAGATTATATGCAGGAAGCTTCTTGTACAACACAACAAATTCAGATTATTTTAGTTTTGGTTTAGACCGTCCAACGGATTATATGTTTGATTATAATTTTTACGGACGATCAGAAAGCACCGGTTTTTTTAGTCAGCAATATATCATGGCTGAAGGCGGCTTTAAATCAAAACTGGAACCGGCATATGCCAATCAATGGATGACGACATTAAATGCCAGTTATTCGATCTGGAACTGGATTGAGGTTTATGGCGATATTGGTTTTATGAAAAACAAACATCAGGCAGAGAACTTTGTATATGATAGCGGTATCAGATTAAATTTGGTTCCGGATTACTTCGAACTTTATTTTCCTGTTTATTCTAATAATGGATGGGAAATTTCTCAAAATAAGTACAACGAAAAAATACGATTTGTTATCACTTTATCACCAAAAACATTACTCAATCTTTTTACTAGAAAATGGTTTTAATTGAATAAATTTTAAAGAAAAACATACATTATTATCAGTTAATTACATTTTTACATAAAAATAACTCAAAAAATATACGTAGTTTTTTGATTTTAAATACATATAATTAAATTATATTTATTTTAAAGAATTATGATTATTGATTGTTTTTAAGTAATTTCGCAGTCTAACATGACCACTAAAGATTATGATAAAAGAAAAAAGCAATACTACATTAACATTTGAAGATTTCAAAACTGAGGTATTGAATGACTACAAAATTGCAGTAACTAGCCGTGAATGTAGCCTTTTAGGTCGTAAAGAAGTATTAACTGGAAAAGCCAAATTTGGAATATTTGGTGACGGAAAAGAAGTGCCACAGCTTGCTATGGCAAAAGCTTTTAAAAACGGTGATTTTCGCTCCGGATACTATCGCGATCAAACTTTTATGATGGCTATTGGTGAACTTACTCCTAAACAATTTTTCGCAGGCTTATATGGTCATACTGATTTAGAATATGATCCAATGTCTGCCGGAAGACAAATGGGCGGACACTTTGTAACGCACAGTTTAAACGAAGACGGATCCTGGAAAGACTTAACAAAACAAAAAAATTCAAGCGCAGATATATCGCCTACAGCAGGACAAATGCCAAGGTTATTGGGATTAGCACAAGCTTCTAAAATTTACAGAAATGTTGAAGGAATTACCATCAAAGACAAGTTTTCTGTAAACGGAAACGAAGTTGCATGGGGAACTATAGGAAATGCAAGTACGTCTGAAGGTTTATTTTTTGAAACCATAAATGCTGCCGGAGTTTTACAAGTACCAATGGTAATGAGTGTTTGGGATGATGAATACGGAATTTCTGTTCATGCCAGACATCAAACTACTAAAGAAAATATTTCTGAAATTCTAAAAGGATACCAACGTGATGAAGATGCAAACGGATATGAAATTTTTAGAGTAAGAGGCTGGGATTATGCAGAGTTGGTTTCTACTTACGAAAGAGCCGCAGCAGTTGCCCGAGAGCAGCACGTTCCGGTTTTAATTCACGTAAACGAATTGACACAACCACAAGGTCACTCGACTTCAGGTTCTCATGAGCGTTACAAAAATGGAGAAAGACTGGCTTGGGAAAGAGATTTTGATTGTATTCGTCAGATGCGTTTATGGATGATCGCCATCAATATAGCATCGCCTGAAGAATTGGCTGAAATTGATGCCGAATTGAAAAAAGAAGTTCTTGAAGCCAAAAAAGAAGCCTGGAACTCTTTTATCAACCCAATTATAGAAGATCAAAAAAATCTTTTGGTTTTATTAGAGCAAATTTCAAGTGCGAGTATCAACCATAAAGATAAAATTCAAAAATATATTTCTGAATTAAGCGCTATAAAATCTCCTCTAAAAAAGGAAATGCTGGTAATCGCCAGAAAAATATTGCGTTTTATCGAAGTCCCAAACAGCAAAGTTTTATTATCTAATTGGATTACCAATTATATCGAAATTACGCAGCCAAGATTCAGCAGTAACTTACATTCAGATTCAGATCTAAATGTTTTTTCAGTAGAAAAAGTACTTCCTGAATATGCTGATAATGCAAAAGCTGATTTAGATGGCCGAATGATTTTGCGTGATAACTTTGACGCTTTGTTTACCAAATATCCTGAAACACTAATTTTTGGTGAAGATGTTGGTAATATTGGTGATGTAAACCAAGGTCTTGAAGGCATGCAGGAAAAATACGGTGAACTTCGTGTTGCCGATGTTGGGATTCGTGAAGCTACTATTATTGGTCAGGGAATTGGAATGGCTTTAAGAGGTTTACGTCCAATTGCTGAGATTCAGTATTTAGATTATTTACTATATGCGATTCAAATCATGAGTGATGATTTGGCAACATTACAATACAGAACTGTTGGAAAACAAAAAGCACCGTTAATCATCAGAACCCGCGGACATCGTCTTGAAGGTATCTGGCATTCAGGTTCTCCAATGGGAATGATTATTAATGCAGTTCGTGGTATTCACGTTCTCGTACCAAGAAACATGACACAAGCAGCAGGTTTTTATAATGCCCTTTTAGAGACTGACGAACCGGCCTTAGTAATCGAATGTTTAAATGGTTACCGTTTAAAAGAAAAAACACCTTTGAATTTTGGTGAATTCAAAACACCAATTGGTGTGGTTGAAACCCTGAAAGAAGGTTCAGATATTACATTAGTTTCTTATGGATCAACTTTAAGATTAGTTGAACAAGCTGCAAATGAATTACTTGAATTAGGAATTGATTGTGAGGTAATCGATATTCAGTCTTTGCTTCCTTTTGATGTTAATAAGGATATTGTAAAAAGTATCGCTAAAACAAATCGTCTTTTAGTAATCGACGAAGATGTTCCTGGTGGAGCTTCGGCATTTATTTTGCAACAAATTCTGGAGGAACAAAATGCTTACATCCATTTAGACAGTAAACCGCAAACTCTTGCTGCAAAAGCACACAGACCAGCGTACGGAACTGATGGTGATTATTTCTCTAAACCTTCTGCCGAAGATATCTTCGAGAAAGTTTACAGTATGATGAATGAAGTAAATCCTTCTAAATTTCCTGGTTTGTACTAAGAATTTAGATTGATTTTAGGATATAAAAAAAGCTTGTAAACAATTGTTTACAAGCTTTTTTTATATGCAAATTACTTCACTGCGAGGAATGAAGCTACCACACTATCAAAATATGAGGTGATAAAGCAAGTGAGATTACTTCGTTCCTCGAAATGACAAAAATCCGCGCTTTAGCGATAGCGAATCTATTTCGTCCGCGTGACATTATACGGAAACTAAGCTTTCAAAATAGCTCTCGCCTTTTCTAAATCTTCTGCAGTATCAATCCCAATACCTACATGTGTAGTTTCGACCATTTTGATGCGTTTTCCGAATTCTAAATAACGAAGCTGTTCTAATTTTTCAGAAGCTTCTAAAGATTTCATCGGAAGGCTGTAAAAATCTAATAAAGCCTGTTTTCTAAAAGCATAAATTCCAATGTGCTGAAAATAACGCACACCAACATCTTTATCTCTTGGATACGGTATCACAGAACGGGAAAAATACAAAGCAAACTGTGATTGATCGACAACCACTTTTACATTATTTGGGTTATTAATTTCGTCTTCATCTGTAATCTCGCGCATTAGTGAAGCCAAATCAATCTTGCGATCTTCATCATTCTTAAAAACTGATAAAACCTGCTCTAAAGGTCCTGCTTCAGTAAAAGGTTCATCACCTTGTACATTTACTACAATATCAACATCTAGGCTCATAACAGCTTCGGCAATACGATCGCTGCCTGATTCGTGTTCTTTTATACTCATAATGGCTTTTCCGCCATTAGAAACAATTTCATCGAATATCAAATCTGAATCTGTTACTACAAACACATCCTCAAACAAATTAGTAGAAACTGCCGCTTCATAAGTTCTTAGAATTACTGTTTTCCCTCCTAAATCCTGCATCAGTTTTGCAGGAAAACGTGTAGAAGCATATCGTGCCGGAATTACCGCTATTATTTTCATTTTAACTCTGTTTTTAAGTAAAACAAATGTAACTATTCAAAATTAAGTTTGAAAGAATTTACATTACCAATGGGTTTTGGCTCTTTTTAATACACCAATTTCATTTTTCTCTTTTTTAATGACCTTTTTATAAACATCTGTCAAATTACAATTTGATGTTTCTAATTTATCAATTTAATTACAAATTGTAAGATTTTTTTTAAGTAATTTTATCTGAATTTTAATACAATATATCTATAATAAATTGTAATTAAGATTATTACAAACACCCCACTCTAACTTAAATTTAACACGATGAAACACAAAATTAAAATCACTGACCATGACAAAAATGATTCGTTTATAAATGGATCATACAATCAGGAAACAAATGTTGTACAGCTTATTGAACAAATCGCAGCACTTTATCCTGAAAAGAATGCGATAATTGATGGTTCGCAAAAGATTACTTATCAAAATCTTAATGAAAAAGCAAATCAGCTAGCGCGTTATTTAAAGGATAATAATATCAAATCAAAGAGCAAAGTAGGCGTTTGTATTCCGCAATCCTTAAACCGAATTATTGCATTTTTAGCAATTTTAAAAACCGGTGCTTCTTATTTACCCATTGATGGTGATTTACCGCAAGCCAGAATAAATATGATGATTTCTGATTCGGAAATTGACCTAATGCTTACAGTAGATACTTTATTGGATAAAATCAAAAGTGATCATACTATTTTCACTGCGATAGATTTATTGGTAGAAACTGACTCATTTAAAGCATTATCAGATAAAAACATTCTAACTCCCATTTTGCCTGATAATCCGGCATACATAATTTATACTTCCGGGAGCACAGGAATACCTAAAGGAGTCATCATTGGACATCAGTCGTTTTCTAATTTTGTACAATTTCAAGCTTCTTTTTTGAATTTATCTACTGAAAACAAAACCCTTCAATTTGCATCTCCTAGTTTTGATGCCGCAATAATAGATATCTGGACACCATTAATCAAGGGTGCTACGATTTATTTATATCCAAATAATAAAATTGTTGGAGAACCTCTTTTAGACTTTATCATAGATAATAATATTGATACTGTTCCTTTACTGCCTCCTATGGTTTTGGCCTCAATTCCTCATAACAGAACAATTGGAAATCTTAAAACAATAGCAATTGGCGGTGAAGCATGTAGTGAAAACACTGTAAAAAACTGGTATAAAAAAATTCGATTAATTAACAGTTACGGACCAACAGAAGCAACTGTTGCGGTTACTAATTATGAGTTTAAAACCGAAGTAAACCCAAGAATTATTGGAACAGCAATACCTTTTGCCAATTTATTAGTTTTAGATAAAAATTTAAATCCCTCAGACAAAGGTGTTATTGGAGAACTTTATATTGGCGGCGATCAATTGGCACTTGGCTATCTAAATCGTCCGGCAGATACTAAAAATGTATTTATACAAACTCCTAAATGGCTTTTAGAATTAGTAAATCATAAAAATACACTCTATAAAACGGGAGATATGGTTTTAATACGAGAAGATGGGAATCTGGAATTTTACGGACGAAAAGATGATCAGGTCAAAATAAGAGGTTACAGAATCGAACTGGCAGAAATTGAGCATCATATTTCAAAACTTCCTCAAATTTCGCAAGCAGCATTAAAAGTTCAGAAAAAAGAAAATGGTCTGCCTGTTTTAGTTGCTTTCATTCAATTGCACACGGCAAAAGATGATGAAGCAAAATCTTTACAAAATATAAGGGCAAAGCTGCAGCAAATAATGCCTGCATATATGTTACCCGATAAATATATCGTAATAGACAAAATGCCATTGACACATGCCGGAAAAATCGATAAGTCTATATTGGAAATTCCCGAAAATCAAACCAAAAACAATTCAGTTCCTAAATGGAAAGATGATAATCTGAAAGAAATCGTAAAACACATATGGAAAGATTTATTATCCCTAAATGTCATAGAAGATAATGCTGATTTTTTTGAACTTGGCGGTCATTCTTTATTACTCGCCCAACTTCATATCAATCTTCCGGAGCCAATTCGAAACCGCATCAGCCTGCCTGAACTTTATATTTTTACAACCGTTTCGTCATTTGTAAAAGAGGTTGAAAAACGGATGCTTGAAACAGAAGTTTCTCAAAAAAAGAAAGCCGAGGAAATGGTTAATGAATTAATAAATGATGCTGAACTGCACATTGATTTTACAGTGAATGAAGTTCCTGATCCGGTAATTTTAAAAAATCCTAATTCCATTTTTTTAACTGGTGTAACAGGATTTGTAGGATCTCATTTATTAGAAGAACTTTTACTTCATACCAATGCAAAAATTTATTGCTTAGTACGTGCTAAATCTCAGGAAGATGGATTAGAGCGAATTAAAGAAACTTTTTCTAAATTTAAACTTCCATGGCTCTCTGATAATCATTATCGTGTGATTGCTATGATTGGCGATTTGTCATTGCCTCTTTTTGGGATGACTACAGAAAATTACCTATTTATCACAGAAAACATTGAAGTTATTTACCATTCCGGAAGCTCCGTAAGTTATGTACAGCCATATCCTTTAATCAAAAAATCTAATATTGATGGTTTGCACAATGTTATTGATCTTGCTGTTACCAAAAAAATAAAATATCTGGTTTTGCTGTCATCAATGGGAGTTTTTAGTTGGGGAAGACCTTTTACAAAAAAAACATGGATGTATGAAGATGATTCCATAGATCAAAATATGGATGCCGTATCGCGTGATTTAGGATACATAAAAACTAAATGGGTCATGGAAAGTATTGCTGAAAAAGCAAAAAGTAAAGGTCTCCCTATTATAAATTTCAGATTAGGATTTGCCGTTTGTCACAGCACTTCTGGCGCTACAGTTATGAATCAATGGTGGGGAGCATTAATAAGAAGTTGTGTACAGCTTAAATCATTTCCGCTGGTTATGGGGCTAAAAGATGAATTAACAACAGTAGATTATATGTGTAAAGCGATTACGCATATCAGTAAAAAAAAGGAAGCCGTGGGACTCAATTTCCATCTTTCTCCTTTGGCTGAAAATGATGTTTCCCTGACTGATTTTTGCTCAAAAATGAATGAATATTATAATGTAAATTTAAAAGGAATGGAATATCATCAATGGCTTAATCAATGGAAGTATGATACCAATTTACCTATTTATCCTTTACTCAGCTTGTTTACCGAAGA
This sequence comes from [Flexibacter] sp. ATCC 35103, assembly GCF_001975985.1. Lineage (GTDB taxonomy): Bacteria > Bacteroidota > Bacteroidia > Flavobacteriales > Flavobacteriaceae > Flavobacterium. Next base: position 49,655 of record NZ_MTQF01000004.1, read on the forward strand.
TGTACATGAAGGCAAATCACTGGTAGAAGCTTATGAAAATACCTATTATTACGATCGAAGCAATACAAAACGTTTTTTAGCCGATTCTAATTTGATTCCGCCTGTATTTGATAAAAACCTGATGACGCCTTACTTAGAATTTATGGGCGTTTTTGAAGAGGTGAAACAGTAAAAAATAAGGGATAATATTTTTGATATTATCCCTTATTTTTTATAATTATTAGCTGAAACTTAAGTAAATCTTTATAAAAGAATTGTCACGCAAAGATTCTCAAAAGTTAAGTTATTATTACATAATTTTTACAGAAGTCATACTCAAAGAACCAGCCAATAGTTTGTCATTGAATAAGCTAAGCTCTTCTGATTTTTCTTTTAGTCCTAAAGTATACAACAAAGGCAAATAATGATCCGGTGTTGGAATTGCCAATTGAATCGCTTTATTCATTTTTTCGAAATCGATCAAAGGCTGGAAATTTCCGTCTAACAAATAATTATTAACGGTTTCACGGGCTTCAATTGCCCAATCAAAACCATAATTATCTTTGTCAAAATTTCTAAAATCAACTAAACGCAAATTATGAACAATGTTTCCGCTTCCTATAATCAGAACGCCTTTATGACGCAAAGACTGAAGTTTCTGTGCCAATTCAAAATGATATTGACCTGATTTTGTATAATCGATACTCAGCTGAATTACCGGAACATTTGCTTCCGGATATAAATGTTTGATTACACTCCACGCGCCATGGTCCAGTCCCCAATGTTCGTCTAAATCTACAGCTACTGGTTCTAATATTTTTTTAGTTTCCAGAGCTAATTCCGGGCTTCCTTTTGCAGGATACTGCACATCAAAAAGGGCTTGCGGAAAACCTCCAAAATCGTGGATTGTTCTTGGCATTTGCATTGAAGTCACTTTAGTTCCGTTTGTAAACCAATGTGCTGATACACACAAAATCGCATTGGGTTGCGGCAATGTTTTAGCCAGATTGCGAAAACCAGCCACAAACTGATTTTCTTCAATTGCATTCATCGGGCTGCCATGTCCTAAAAACAAAACCGGCATTTTATCTGTATTCGAAAACGTAGAAGAAATCGAATGTAAGTCGTTTAGTGTTGTCATTGTAAAATGTATCTCTGTGAAGTTTTTGCCACAAATTTCACTAATTTACACTAATTTGTAAGGCTATAAAAAATAATTCGTGCTAATTCGTGAAATTCGTGGCTAAAAACTATTCCTCAAAACTCTCGTCTTTAAATCCTATCAAATATAATTTATTTTTAGCACGCGTCATAGCCGTGTAAAGCCATCTGATATAATCACGATCGATTCCGTTTGGTAAATAAGGCTGTTCAATAAAAACGGTGTTCCATTGTCCTCCTTGCGATTTATGACACGTAATGGCATAAGAAAATTTCACTTGCAGACCATTAAAATATTCATTCTCTTTTACTTTCTGGAACTTCTTGTATTTTGTAGTTTCATTTTCATAATCTTTCATCACTTCTTCATACAAGCGATTTGATTCTTCGTAAGTCAAAGATGGAGATTCACTTTTAATAGTATCTAAAAGTAAAACAGTTTCAAAAGGCTTTTGATCCGGATAATCGACCATTCTAATTTTTACTTTTGCAAAATTAAAACCATACAATTCCTTGATTCCAAAAAGTTCTAAAACCTCAATAATATCTCCGTTGGCAATAAATCCTGCTTCATCAGTTTCTTTAAGCCAGAAATAATTATTCTTGACAACCATCAGGAAATCCCCAACAGAAAGCTCACTTTCCTTAAATAAAATTCGGGTTCTGATTTGTTCATTGTATTGATTTGCTCTTTTATTCGAACGAACAATAAAAGCGGTATCTTCAATACTATAATTGCTGTATGCAGAATTTATAGCATCCTGAATATCATATCCATCAGTAAGCCGAACAATATCTTTGAACTTTTTTACATTAAATTTAAACTCAGTTATAAAAGAATCCTTGAGTAATTCACGTAATTCAGTTGCATTGTACAAAATCCCTGAACTTTCTTCCTGACGCATTACTTCATCAAGTTCGATATGCTCGATTTCTTTATCATAATGAACTCCTAAAGTCTGAATATCCAACGCCGGACTTATGTCTAAATTCACGGGCGGCAACTGCGCTGTATCTCCTAAAAGTATCATTTTGCAATTTGTACCGGAATATACGTATGAAATTAAATCATCTAAAAGAGATCCGTTATCATACAATTTAGAATCAGAGTTACTGTCTGAAATCATCGAAGCTTCATCGACTATAAAAATGGTGTTTTTATGCTTATTCAATTGCTTGGTAAATGCCACACCTCCACCAGCAGATTTTTTAGGAAAATATATTTTTTTATGAATCGTAAAAGCAGGCGTATTCGAATAATTAGCAATTACTTTTGCCGCGCGGCCTGTTGGAGCCAGCAAAACAAACTTTTTATTAATGTCGCCCAGATTGTTTACGATTGTAGAAATCACGGTTGTTTTTCCGGTTCCTGCATATCCTTTCAGCACAAATATGGTATCATTATGCGTATCTGTCAGGAAAATAGCGATTTTCTGAAAAAAAATATCCTGTTTATATGTTGGAGCAAAAGGAAATCGTTTTTGTAAAACGCCGTAAAACAATGATGAATTCATAAAATAAATTTGAGATACAAAGTTCGGCTTTTTTAATGGCAATTTCAATTAATCTTTTCCACCATATAAGTGATATTAGTTCATATTATTCTGGAATCAATACAAAAGATTTCACATAACAATCAAATAGATTAAGGTTTATTTTAAATGGTAATATCAATGTCAATTTCAAAAAATCAATTTAAATTATAGCGTTCTTTCACCATATAAGTAATGTAGTAGTTTAAGTTTTATATTTATTGCACTCAATTAATATGAACTTAAATTACTTATATTTTTCAGAAAAATAATACAAATATAACATGTTGCTAACTTTAGTTTGAAATTGTTTTTCGAAATTGCATTTGTAATTGTTCCTTTTTAATTTGTAAGTTTGTAATCGCCTTAAATTCTTTCTTGTAAAACAGGTAACGAATTGTAAATCAATATGTCATTGCAAAATACTAACATCACTTCTAAAAATTACAAAAAGCTTTCTATTCAGGTTTCATTGAATGGATTTTCGTTTTGTTGTTTTGATACTCTAAATAATACGATTACCGCATTTAATGAAGTCAATTTTGATGCTACACAAAAAACATCAAAAATTGAAGATTTATATAGTGCTGCTTTTAAAAATCATCCGGAATTAAAAGATACTTACGACGAGATATTAGTCATTCATAATAATAATCTTTCGACTTTTGTACCTACAGCTTTATTCGACGAAAATTTCCTGGGAAGCTATTTACAATATACCACAAAAGTTTTTGAGACTGATTTTTTTACTTTCGATCAAATTTCGAATTATGAAATGCATTCGGTTTATATTCCGTATATCAATATCAACAATTTTTTAATTGACAATGTTGGATCGTTTGACTATAAACATGTTAACAGTATTTTGGTCGAAAAACTTCTTGAAAGTTCAAAAAATAACGACCAGAAAAAAATGGTGGTGAATTTCAATCCGGATCATTTTGAGATTATTGTGGTACAAAATCAAAAGTTGCTATTATTCAATTCATTTGAATACCAGACTCCTGAAGATTTTCTATATTATATACTTTTTACGGCCGAACAACTAAGTTTAAATCCGGAAAGTTTTCCATTGGAACTTTTAGGGACAATACATCAAAACGATGCATTTTATGCCATTGCATATAAATACATTCGTCATATATCCTTTTTGGATGTAAGCACATTACAAGAAAAAAATAGTTTTTCAACTGCACAAAATCAAAAACATTATATCTTATTTCAATCATGAGAATCATTTCAGGAAAATACAAAGGACGTCGCATTTCTCCGCCAAAAAACCTTCCTGTAAGACCTACTACTGACATGAGTAAAGAAGCATTATTTAATGTTTTGAACAATCATTTTAGTTTTGACGGCTTAAAGGTTTTAGACTTATTTGCGGGAACAGGAAATATAAGTTTTGAATTCGCTTCACGCGGAAGCGCTCCAATAACCTCTGTTGATGGAGATTTTGGATGCGTAAAATTCATCAAACAAGTTTCATCAGAATATGATTTTGAAATTGCAGCAACTAAAAGTGATGTTTATAAATTTTTAGAAAACTGTAAAACTTCCTACGATATTATTTTTGCTGATCCTCCTTACGGATTAGATCAGACTGCGTTTGAAAAAATTGTTCTCACGGTTTTCGAAAGAGAATTGCTTCACGAAGACGGAATGATGATTATCGAACACTCAAAATATACCAAAATGGAACATTTAAGTAATTTCTCTTTTCAGAAAAGTTATGGAGGTTCATTTTTTAGTTTCTTCGAATTAAACTCAACTGATGATGACGAAGAACTTACAATAGATTTATCCGGCAAAGCTACAGAAGATGATGAAGGATAATCTTTCAATTTAAAATATAAAAATTCCCTTGAAATTCAAGGGAATTTTTTGTTTTTACTTAAATCGGTTTGAAGTTTCTTCCATACTTTTTCCTGTAAAATCAGTTTCTTTTATGCGTATCCCAATAAGGAAAGCAGGAAGAAAAACAGAATCAGAAAAAGTTTTACGGGTAAATAAAGGTTCATTTTTAATTAAATTTTAGATTGAATTCTGCAAAAGTGCTTTTAAAAAAAGGTTCCGTAGGTTAATGGAAGGTTAATGCCAGGTTAATACGAAAATTGTCTTATAAAAGCTTTATTTTTGGAATGCATTTAAACTTTTATGAAACAAAGAATCAATTTATTAATAGCATTTTCTGTCATCGCTTTGATTGTCTTATCAACGGTGCAATGCTATCTCGTTAAAACTACTTATGATTACAAAGTGGCACAGTTTCATACTGAAATCAAGAATAAAATTGCTCAAATCTCAAATAATTACAGTGATATAGATTCGGTACTTGTTGCTAAAAAGGAAGCACTTTACAAACAATTATCTGAAAACTATATTCAGGGAAAAAACAGCAAATCTCAAGTTAAAACTTATATTCTTGAAAACGAATACAATGATGTTTTAACACAGAAAATTCAAAGTAAGTTCAAAAGAGATTTACCCAATCTAAAAATAGATTTTGCCATTGTCCTGAATAAATTTGTGTTGTACCAAAACGCCAAAAAAGCGGACACTATTTTTTCTGAAAAGCCTTTTATTCAAAATAAATTATATGGAAATCTGGCGTCATTAAATCATGCTTTTTTGGTTCGGAATTATGTTGGCACTACAAATGGTATTTATCAAAACCAGGATTATAAATTATTGACAGAAGATTCGATGTATATTTCTGTAATCGATTGGGAAATGATCATTTTAAGACGAATGACTTTTATACTAATTTTATCTTTACTGTCGATTTTAACACTTATAATGCTTTTTGTAATTGCTATCAGAGCTTTAATAAAACAAAAAAAAGTGAGCGATGTCAAAACTGACTTCATCAATAATATTACGCACGAACTCAAAACACCTTTGGCAACTTTGAGTATTTCTACTAAAATCCTGGAGCAGAAAAACATTAGGGATAATGATGTAAATTTCAATTCGATTGTAAATACTATTTCAAGACAGAACAATCGTTTACAAAGTTTAATCGATCAGGTTATGGCTAATTCACTGGCAGAAAACGACATAGAATTACACAAGGAAAAAATAGAAACTGAAGATTTTCTGCTTGCTATTGTAAACGATTTTAAACTCACTTATCCGAAAATCAATATTGAAACCAATTTTCAAACGCAGAAAACAAATCTAATTCTGGATAAATTTTATCTGACTACGGCACTTTTAAATGTTCTTGAAAATGCTGTAAAATACGGTTCTAATACGATTACAATAAAAACAAATCTAATTCAAAATCAATTTTCGATTAGTGTTGAAGATGACGGAATTGGAATTGAAAAGAACAAACAATCACTTCTTTTTGAAAAATTCTATCGCGTAGAACAAGGAAATCTTCATAATACAAAAGGCTTAGGTTTAGGATTGTATTATGTCGATCAAATTATAAAAGCGCATCAGGGCTCTGTTAGGGTTGTGAGTGATTTAGGAAAAGGAACTCAGTTTACTATTTTATTAAAAGTTTAATTACCTTATTTTGAAAAAATTACTTTTAGCCGAAGACGATTTTGATTTTGCTGCAATTTTAAAACAATATTTAGAACTGCATCAATTTGAAGTAATCTGGGCAGAAAATGGCGAAATAGCTTTAGACTATTTTAGAAATCAGGCTTTTGACATTTGTATTTTTGATGTCATGATGCCAAAATTAGACGGATTTTCATTGGCCGAAAAAATAATTACAATCAGTCCTGAGATTCCGTTTATTTTTCTAACTGCCAGAAAGTTAAAAGAAGACAAAATCATTGGATTAAAACTAGGTGCAGACGATTATATCATAAAACCTTTTGAAGTCGACGAACTCGTTCTGCGTTTGCAGAATATTCTAAAGAGAATCGAACAAAGAAGAAGTCTGGACGGAGATACTATAATCGAAATTGGTTCTTATATTTTTGATAATGAAAGATTGACCCTAAGCAATAAAAATCATGTCCAGCAGCTTACAGAAATGGAAGCTTCTCTTATTGAATATTTATATCTAAACCATAACCAGTTATTAAAAAGGGACCAAATTTTAATGTCAGTGTGGAAAAAAGATGATTATTTCTCAGGACGAAGTATGGATGTTTTTATCAGCAGGCTTAGAAAATATTTTAATTCAGATCCAAAGATCAGTATTGAAAGCACTCGAAATATTGGTTTAGAATTTAAAATAACTTCCTAATTTTTACTGTAAATGATATAAGTTTTAAAATCAATTGTATAACGTTTCGCATACAAAGCATAATACATTTGTAATGAAACATTTAAAACCAAACATCATGAACCTAAAAAGATTTTTCGGAGGATTATTAACAATCCTTGGAATAGTTGGTTTGATTTACACAGCAGTTATATTTGCAGGTACTTCAGGCGAAACGAGAGACATTAAATCATTAATTATTTACGGCATATTAGGTATTGTATTTTTCATGTCAGGAATAAGTTTAGTGCGCGCAACAAAAGACGAAGCATAAATTTAAGACAATAATACATTACTTATTTTTTCGTACAGAGGGGTTTTTACGCCATATTTCAAACCTTCTTCAACAACAAATTTTGTTAGCGAAGAAGCCTCTATTTTATTACCTGCCAAATAATCTCTGTGCATAGATGAAGTCGCTTCTTTAGGCGATTTTTCTAGTTTTATGATAGTCTGATTTACAATATCATGCGGTAATTGTAAGCCTTTTGCTTTGGCAACTAATTCGATTTCATGAAGCAATTCTACATAAATTGCTTTAGAATCCTTATTGCTTAATATGCTACCTATATTTTGGTTTAAATAAGAAGTTGCTGAGGCCAGAGCTGATATAAAAATGAATTTTTCCCAAACTGTTTCTTCAATATTATCTGCTAAATAACTTTCGATTTTAGCTTTCTGAAAAATGTTTTGCAACTCGTTTAATTTTGAAAATGAGGCAGTTTTAGATCCAAAAAATAATTTTTCATAAAAACCAATTTTTCGGATTGTTCCCGGCGAAAAAATCATCGAAATGATATAGACACAACCTTGCAAAACTTCATTTGACGGAAATATTTTCCTGATCCGTTCCGGTGCATCAACACCATTATATAAGGGGAGAATTGTTGTTTGGGGCGTAATACAGTCTTGTAACGAAAGTAAACTTTCCTCAATATCATAGGTTTTGGTTGCGCAGATTAAATAATCTAATTTGCCTATTTCATCCGGATTATTAGAAACTAATTTTGGATAAACAACGGTTTCCGAATCATCAGTAATAATTTTCAAGCCGTTTTCAGCAATGGCTTTTTGGGTTTCACCGCGTGCGATAAAAACCACTTCAACCTTATCAGACTTATAATATGCTTTTGCTAAAAGTCCGCCAAAATAACCACCTACTCCACCGAGTCCTAAAATTCCAATTTTTGTCATAAATTTTATTTTTTAGCCATTAATTATTTGTGTGATTTCTCCTCCGTCGAAATGACAAAATTGAGATAAAAATCCGCGTTTTCGCAATAGCGAATCCGTAAAATCCGCGTGCCATTCAACGCAACGTTACTTTTCTAAAACAGGATCAAGATTTAGCTCCGTAAAATCATGCTCACTTTTCGAAATTATAATCGTTGCAACTGTATTTCCAATTAAATTAGTTATCGCTCTTGCTTCACTCATAAATTTATCAACTCCCAATAAAAAAGCCAAACCTTCAACCGGAATTTTATGCAATGCCGTTAAAGTTGATGCCAGAACAATAAATCCGCTTCCGGTAACACCTGCCGCGCCTTTTGAGGTAATCATCAGAATCCCGATAACGCTCAGGATTTCGAAAAAACTCAAATGAACATCATATAATTGGGCGAGAAATATCACCGACATAGACAAATAAATCGAAGTTCCGTCGAGATTAAAAGAATATCCCGTGGGAATCACCAATCCTACAACCGATTTACTACACCCCATTTGTTCCAGTTTTACCATAATACTTGGCAAAGCTGCCTCAGAAGACGATGTTCCCAGAACCAGTAAAAGTTCTTCTTTGATGTATTTTAAAATAGAAAGAATACTGATTTTATAATATTTCAGAATACTGCCTAAAATCAGGAATACAAACAACGCCATAGTCAGGTAAACACACAACATCAGTTTGCCAAGCGGAATCAAAGTCTGTAATCCAAACTTGCCAATTGTATACGCCATTCCGCCAAATGCACCAATTGGCGCAAGATACATGACATATTTCAAGCCCAGAAAAACCACTTTTGAAAAGCGATCTAAAACCAAAATCGTTTGTTCTCTTTTTTTATAAAAATTCAAAGCGATTCCGCAAATAATTGCTGCGAGTAAAACTTGTAAGGTAAAATTCGAAAAGAAAAATTCCAGCCAGGAAAAATCTTTTGCTGCACCATTTGTATATTGACTGGCATCACCAAGTGTCAAACCTGATTTATCAATTTTTCCGGGTTTAAAAAAATAAGCTACAGCAACACCAATCGCGAGTGCAATTGTCGAAACTACTTCAAAATATCCAAGTGCCTTGACACCAATTCGCCCTACTTTTTTCAGGTTTCCCATACCTGAAATTCCCAAAACGATCGTAAGAAAGATTATCGGACCAATAAAAATTTTGATAAGTGTTATAAATTTAGCTCCCAGAATTTCCATTTTCACGCCATTTGCAGGCGAAAAATGTCCCAGTAAGATTCCCTCAATTATAGCAATCAAAACCCAAAAAGTAAGATTGGTAATTATAGTATAAAAAATACTTTTTTTAGATTTAGCAGTAGGTTTTTGAGAGGTTATATTCATGAAAGTAGATTAGAGAGTTTCACAAATATATAAAAAATGCAGACCTGTAAGCCGGATTCTGTCCCTGATAAATCAGAGCCTTATCATTTATCTAGATCCCGCATTACTACGAGACTCAAGCTACCTACCCTTCAACAACGGACGAGAAGCCCTTAAATGCTGATATACTTGGTATTTCACCGCATAGAGTTTACCTGGTTTCACTACAGCATTACCTGTACATACTTTCTGTTGCACTTGTCCTTGCGTTATTTCTAACACCGACGGGTGTTACCCGCTATGCTTCTCTGTGGTGTCCGGACTTTCCTCCCTCCCAATAAATCAGGACGACGATAAGGCGGTCTGCGGCGCAAAAGTAGCGATTTATCTACTAAGAATAATGATTTTAAATTTTAGATTTTAGCCTCATTTTCATAATGATTTAATTTTAAATTAGTTATCTTTAAAATCCATAATTTTAAATTCAATTATCATGACTAGAATGTATCATTACGCAACTGTTTCAAAAGCTCTGGATCAATTACATGAAAAAGGATTTACTTGTGACTTTAATCTAAACTCAGAAATGATTAAAAAAAATCCTGAAAAATTTGAAATTGTACATGTGTATCGATACGAAGGGGATTCAGATCCCGGCGATGAGGCGGTTGTATACGGAATTAAATCAAATAACGGAAAAAAAGGCGTGTATGTAGCAGGCTTCTCAGCTGATTCTGATCAGGAAACTGCCAAGTTTTTATCCGATTTGAGTATTAAAGGAAGATGATAATAAGTCGCTGAGTAAAAATTTTACTCAGCGACATAAAATGTTTAAGCGGTTATTTTCAAACTATTGATTTTACCATCTTTTAATTCAAAGTGATATTTTAAAACAATAGGACTTCCTTCAAAAGTTCCTGTGCCTTTTGTAGTCAGTATGTTTGTTGTGTTACTTGTCGCAAACTCTAATACTTCAAGTTGAGTCTGATACATTTTATTGGTCTTTTCATTCCATTTCATTATTTCATCCGGACCTTTGTGTATTTCATTTTCATCATACACTAAAGCTGTGTCCGAGAAACATTCTGAATAAGCTTTGCTGTCAAAATCTGCCTGTGCTTTAAGCAGCTCTAAAATTATAACGGGTAAATTCATCTCTTTTGTTTGTACTAGTTTTCATTAAATTTTAAATCGTAGGAATCGTTCCGCCATCAATTACAAACTCAGTTCCTGTAAGATAGTTGGCTCGCGGCGAAACCAGAAAACCAATTAGTTCTGCTACTTCTTCTGGTTTTGCAGGTCTGCCAAACGGTATGCCACCCAACGCATCCATAACACTTTGAGTTGCTTCTTCGACTGTACTATTTGAGCTTTCTGCAATTCTTTCCATCATTCGGTTTGCTGATGTTGTCATGATCCATCCCGGTGAAACCGTAAGTACGCGGACTCCTTTTGGAGAAACTTCATTAGACAAACTCTTGCTATAATTAATTAATCCTGCTTTTGCTGCTGCATAAGGCAAAGTCGAATCAAATAAGGGCAATTTTCCCTGAATGGAAGCAATGTGAATAATAACACCTGTTTTTTGTTCTATCATTCCGGGCAAAAAACCTCTGTCTAACCTTACAGGTGCAAACAAATTCGCCTGAAAAGTACGCTCCCAGTCTGCTTCTTTTAAAACTTCAAAACCACCGCCGGGAGTTTCTGAACTGCCCAGATTATTAATCAGGATATCAAGTTTGCCAAAGTTTGTTTTTATCTCTTCAATAACTTTTTCTGTACCACTTGAAGTACTCAAATCTGCCGAAATAAAATGCATTCCTTCATTCTCAAACTCAGGTTTGTTTCTTGCCGTAATAATTACCGTTGCACCGGCTTGCAATAATCGTTCAGCAATTGCTTTTCCTGCTCCTTTTGTTCCGCCTGTTACCAAAGCAGTTTTGCCCGATAACTCCTTATTAAAATTAAATTCTTTTTCCATGTTGTTTGTTTTATACAGGACAAATTTCGACAGTATCACGGGTTCCCACAATTACGGAAAACCGAATTGCATAGGGATAAATTTTTCTCCTATTGTACAGTTTAGAACATTAAGTTAAATTTGTATATATGTATGAAAGAAAAATTCCTTTGAACTTAAATTGTGGCCTGGACCTGATTGGAGAAGTGCTTTACGGCAAATGGAAAATTCGTTTGCTATGGTTCATCAATGAAGGATTTCAGCGACCAAGCGAACTACAACGAAAAATTCCGGATGCTTCCAGAAGAGTTCTGAATATTCAGTTAAAAGAACTGGAACAACATGCATTAGTATCCAAATTATTTATGCACAAATGCCGCCCAAAGTCGAATACAGCCTGACCGATTTTGGAAAAACAATCATACCAATAATTTCTGATTTAGGAAACTGGGGAGATAAAAATCAGGAGCGTTTAAGAGAATCTATTCTTAAAGAACCTTTAAGTGATAATGCTGAATAATTTTTCCAGAAGGTATACTGCTTATTCATTACAAACGAAGTTCATTGAACTTCTATTAAAATAAAAGTAACCTTTTTTTGTACGCGGCGGGAGACACAAAAGAATTTCCTGTTCTATCATAAGGCTGGAGATTTAGCATCTATAAGAGAATTTACGCTTGGTCTCATTATTCGAAATGACAAAATGAGAGCAAAATTTGCCTAAATTCTGAAATTTAAAACTTACTTTTCAAATCCATTCTTCTATGGAGAATTCTAATAATTTCAACTTCACTATTTGAAATAATCTGATAAAAAATTATGTGTTCATTTGATTTAAAACCTAATAATTTATCTGTTATGTTATCATATTTTTTACCAAGATTTGGATTTTCTGCTATTTCCTTACATGAATTTAAAAGTAAAGGATAATATTTATCAGCCTGACTTTCTGACCATTCATCATAAGTATAATTCCAAATATTGGTTAAATCTTCAACTGCTTTATTGGTTAAATGATATTTATTCATTTTTTCGCTTCGCTTTTAAACTTTCAAGATGTTTTTTTGCATCGAAGTTTTCTGCACGTCCACTGTCAATTCCGTCCTGAATTGCTTTCTTTAAGATAATTAGTTTATTTTCTTCTTCTTCCAAAAGACGTAATCCGGCTCTAACAACTTCGCTTACGTTTTTAAATCTTCCTTCGGCAAGACTATTTTCAATGAAGTTCTCAAAATGATTTCCTAGTGATATTGAAGTATTTCGTCCCATAGCAATTTTATAAATTCATCCAAAGTTACCAATTTTTGGTAACATTTCAAAAGTATTATTATTTGTAATTTCTATCTGTGTTCACTTTACATAAAATTTTTCTCCTAATACTCTATAAGGAAAGGATTTAAAACTAAAAAAGTCCATCATAAGACGGACTTTTTATAACGACGCATAAATAAATTATGCTGTTGGTATTTTTAATTTCCACCCTGGTTGAATCAGGTCAGGATTTTTAATAACATCTTTATTGGCTTCGTAAATTGCCTGCCATGAAACACCATGTGCTTTTCCTATTTTAGACAATGAATCGCCACCTTTTACAGTATATTCTGTTGTTGTTCCTTCAGCCACTTCAATATTCATTACTACATCAGCCGATCTGAATTCAGGATCTATTTTTCCGTAAGCATTCCAAAGTTTTTCTTTGTCTTCTGCAGATTTTGCCTTACCATCAACATACAATACATTGTCTTGTTCTCTAATTTGCAAATTAGATATTCCTAAATTAGTGGCTAAATCTGTTAATTCTTTGTATTTATCTTTTAAACTCATAGCGACATTATTTAATAGTTAATTTATTTTCTACCTTTTTAGGTTTCAATTCCTGTACACTTTTTATCAAATTAGGCAATTGGTCTTTTTTGATATCTCCTGTAAGTGTTACCACACCATCCTTAACTGTAGCTGTTACACCATTATAAGTTTTCACCACATCATTTACCGAAGTATTTAAAACACTATCAGCATTAATTTCAACCGGAGCTTCTGTTGCTACAGGTTCCGGAGCTGGAATTTCGCAGTTGTTTACAACTGTTTTAACCCCTTTAACTCCTTTTACAATACTTTCAGCATTTTGTTTTACTGTTTCATCGTTACAAGTTCCTGAAATAGTTGCTACTCCTTTTACAACAGATACTTCTACTCCCGGAAGACCGCTAATCTTTGCAGAAATCTCTTTTTGAATATCCGCATCTTTTGGTCCACAAGCCACCAATGTTACGGCAAGCACCATCCCCAATAAAATAGATTTAATTTTCATAATGATATTTTTTTAGTATTAAACATATAAAATTAAACGAATAAAAATACTAAATATTACATAATAATCCTACAATTTTTACACTATTCACATTCTTGCGATTTACAGATATAAAAAATCCTGAATTTAGAGATTCAGGACTTCTCATTGAGAAATAAGGTTTAATTAGTTTTACAAAAATTGTATTTGTAGATATCTTAAAAATTAAAATTATGAATATTAAAAAAATAGAATAAAATCAATCCAAAAAAAAGTGCAAAAATCCCAATAACAATAGCAGCAGTAATTAATTTTTTTTTCATTGTAGTATATTTTCATTGAATTTTACGTATAAAAACTATTCATGTTGCGATACATCATTATATTGCCAAAGTACATTTATTATTTTCCATTCTCCATTTGTTTTTACAATGTGCATATAATCTATCCATGCATCTGCTAATAGTTTAACAGATGCTGTTCTTGCAGAAACATCTAAAAGCTTTATGTCTTTTCTAGGATTTTTAGGGAATTTATCTCCCTTTGCATTATAAGTCTCCGCAAGAATAACCATATTCTCTGCAAAATATTCTGATATATAATCTTTTTGAGCAGCCTTACTTCTAAAAACTGATCTCTTTACCAATCGTGGATGCAAGGCGCTTTCCATCAATTTAGGATTCAGGGTATGTTGCGCTTCAATATAAGCCAAGGCAACACGTTTGATATCAATTGTATCTTGCGAAGTTTGAGCCTGAAGCTGAAAAGAAAAAAATACAATTGTGATTAATACAAAATATTTTTTCATAGAAAGTTAGTTTTTAGGAGGAGAAAAGATTGTTTTTAATAGTCTGGTTTTTTTATTCCAAAATTCGAAATTCATTATTTCTATAACTTAATTTTAATACTTTATTTTTATCATTTATGTCCCAATCTAATTGGATTGCATTTTGAATTATTCTTTTGATAAACCCGGGAGTTACAATTTTAGGTTCAAAATCTTCAGGACGTTCTTCAGGATGATTGGCAAACTCCCAATGATCAAAATATCCAAAATCAATTTCAAGCTTATTAGATTGGTTTTGATCGGGTCTAATTTCAATAACATTGTTTAATCTCCAATAGTAAATTGCATTGTCTACTGTTATTTTTCGAAATCCGTTTCTCTTCTTCGAAATCATGATTTAATTTATTTTTTTGCCGTTAAATTTTATAAATATGCTAAACAGGAAAAAATTTCTCACAAATAAACTAAATTAAAATAATGTTTAATCTGTTTTTATTAAGCAGAAATTACGGTTTCTAAATTCTCATAAAACTAAAAACAAAACCTTACTTACTCACATTCAAAACAATCAAAATTACGTCTAATATTTATGAATTTCAGATTTGTGATTTGGTAAATTTCAGCCTATATTTGCTATCGAATAAAAAAGAATATGGAACAATTTGTAGTATCGGCTCGTAAGTATCGCCCACAAACCTTTAAGGATGTTGTAGGCCAGAAAGCCATTACCAACACTTTGCTGAATGCTATCGACAGCAATCACCTTGCTTCTGCCCTTTTATTCACCGGACCACGTGGAGTTGGTAAAACAACTTGCGCCCGTATTCTGGCCCGTAAAATAAACCAGCCCGGATACGACGATCCCAATGAGGATTTTGCTTTTAACGTTTTTGAGTTAGATGCGGCTTCAAACAACTCTGTTGATGATATCCGTAGTCTTATCGATCAGGTTAGGATCCCACCACAAACTGGACAATACAAAGTTTATATTATTGACGAGGTCCATATGTTGTCTTCGGCAGCTTTTAATGCTTTTTTGAAAACATTGGAAGAGCCGCCAAAACATGCTATTTTTATTTTGGCGACAACAGAGAAACACAAAATTATTCCAACAATTTTATCTCGTTGTCAGATATTTGATTTCAAAAGAATTACCGTAAAAGATGCTAAAGAACATTTGGCAGAAGTTGCAACAAGTCAGGGAATTAATTTTGAAGATGATGCTTTGCACATTATTGCTCAAAAAGCAGATGGCGCAATGCGTGATGCTTTGTCTATATTTGACCGTGTAGTCTCTTATTGCGGCACAAACTTAACACGTCAGGCTGTAACAGAAAACCTAAACGTTTTAGATTACGAAACCTACATTAGCATTACTGATTTACTTTTAGAGAATAAAATTCCGGATCTTTTACTGGCTTACAATGATATTCTTGCAAAAGGTTTTGACGGACATCATTTTATTGCCGGACTGGCTTCGCATTTCAGGGATTTATTAGTGAGCAAAACTCCTGCAACAATCTCTTTGCTTGAAGTAGGTGAACAAGCGCAGCAAATGTATGGCGTACAAGCACAAAAATGTTCTCAGGAATTTTTACTTAAAGGAATTGATATTGCTAACGACTGCGATTTAAAATATAAATTAAGTCAGAACCAACGTCTTTTGGTTGAATTATGTTTGATGCAATTGGCCTCTATCAACTTTGATGGAGAAAAAAAAAAGTTGAGCAATTCATAATTCCTCCTGTTTATTATAAAAATAGCGGATATTCTATAGTTGAAGTTGAAAGTCAAAAGCCTAAAGCTGAAGCTGAAAAACCAACTTCGGAAATTGCAAATGCAAACACTTCTACTGTAGTTGAAACTCCAAAAAAAGAGGAAACACCTGTATCTGCTCCAAAAGCTGAAGTTAGTACTGAACCTAAAATTTCTGCTTTTTCATTATCCAGTATCCGTAAGAAAAAAGAACTGGAAGCCAGCACTAAATCATATGTAAAGCCATCTTCGGTATTACCAACAGAAGAATTTACAGAAACTGAAATGTTAGTGCAATGGAATAAATATGCACAGCGTTTGGGCGATAAAGGATTTAAGATCATGGAATCGTTATTATTGATCAACGACCCAACTTTAGACGGAACGACAATTACGCTTGAATTACCAAATGAAGGTTCTAAATTAGATTTTGAAAGCCAGATGCTTGGTCTTTTAGGGCATCTAAAAGGACATTTGCACAATCATAATATTACAATACAGATTAATGTAAATGAAGCTGTAGAAAACAAACGAAGTCTGAACGATCAGGATCGATACAATCGTTTATTGGAAATCAACCCAAATATTGAACTTTTACGTTCTACATTTGGATTGGATTTAAATGCCTAATATTTTTAGCCGCAGAGTTTGTTATTTATTTCGAAATCCAAAGTCAAAAACTTTTTTAAGCCATTTTTCCCTTTGCTTTTCATCAGCCGTTTTTATGATTCCAATATAACTGACTTTTACAGGTTTTATGCCGCAAAATTCCAAAACAGTTTTTTTTAACTGATTCACACTTGGTCTGGCATAAAACAATCGATAATACCAGCTTGGCTGATCTAAAGTAGTGATTATATGCGCGGTTTTTCCTTTTAGCAATTTATCCCACCAAACTGAATTTTCGCGATGCTGAAAAGCCATTCCAGGTAAAAACAAACGATCTATAAAACCTTTTGTGATCGCAGGCAAACCGCCCCACCAAATTGGGTGAATCCAAACCAAGTGATCTGCCCTTTTAATTTTTTCCCACGATTCTAATAAATCCGGTTCTAACTCAATTCGTTTTGTATAGCCAAATTTCAGATTTGGATTAAATTGTAATTCGGCGATTGTTATCGTTTCTACCAGAGCTTTAGATTCAATTGCACCATTTAAGTAAGATTGGGCAATTGCAAAATTAAAACTGGACGGATTTGGATGTCCATTTATAATCACTATTTTTTTCATATTTCCTTTTTTTACAAAAATACTATTCTGATAAAAATCATTACAGGACAAATGTCCTATAAAACCGCTTTACGAATCCGGCTTAAATGTCTTGGGGTTACGCCTAAATAAGAAGCTAAATATTGAAGCGGAATCAGCTGAAGATATTTTTGATGATTTTCATAAAGTTCCTGATACCGTTGTGTTCCGGATAATTTCTGGAATGAAATCATTCGTTTCTGAAGCGTTACATACTCCATTTCGGTTAGTTTACGACCTATTTCCTGCCAATGAATTCCTAATTTATAAAGCTTTTCGAGACTTTCGCGGCTTATGATTTGTAATTCTGTATCAGCAAGCGCCTGAATATTTTCTTCGGCTACATTTTGTGTTATAAAGCTTGAAAATGAAGCCATAAATTCATTTTGAAAGGCAAAACAATTTGTAATTTCATCGCCTTGATGGTTGAAGAAATATGAACGCAAAATGCCGCTTTTAATAAAAACGATTTCATTACAAACCTGATTTTCTTTCAATAAAAGCGCTCCTTTTTTAAGTTTTCGAAATGTAATTAAATCCTCTAAAAGATCTAATTCATTTTGAGGCAGCACCTGAATCGATTGAAAAACTGATTTCATTATAAATTGTAATTTTTATTAATGAGAAGCTGAAGATTTTTACTAATACTTAATAGAATATCGCTCCTACGGAGCTAATAAATGATCGTTAAAGTATTAAACGTGAATTCAATCAGTTGAAATATTCTAAGCTGATATTTATTTCTAACAGGATTTTTTTTTGTAGAAAATAATCCTTTTTTGTAAAAGAAAAAAATTAATTTTTAGCAGCAAAAGCTCTTTCAATTCTTTTATCAGGAATTAACCATAACATAGCAACTATAAAGTATGCAGCTCCGGCAATCCATTCGTTATAAAATGAAGAAATTATACCTACTACATATAATATAGAAGAAACTTTTCCTTTCATATCCCTTCCAATCGCTTTTGCCAATATCGAATTTTGACCTTCGTTATTAATTACAATTTTCTGTAAAATAAAATATGCCACTGAAGATAAAAACAGCACAACTCCGTATAAGGCCATTGAGGCTTTTGCAAAATTATGTTCTCCCATCCATCCTGTAGAAACCGGAATTAGGGACAGCCAAAAAAGTAAATGCAGATTGCTCCACAAAACTTTTCCGTTTACTTTTGTTAATCCGTGAAATAAATAATGGTGATTATTCCAGTAAATGCCCACATAAATAAAACTCAAAATATAACTTAGAAACTTAGGAATAAGAGGTTTCAAATCGGCAAATTCATGTCCTTCAGGAACTTTAATTTCTAAAATCATAATGGTTATAATAATGGCCAATACACCATCACTAAAGGCTTCGAGTCTTGTTTTATTCATTTATGCTCTTCTTGTATTTATTTGCCACAGATTAAAAGGATTTTAAAAAATTTTCTAATCCGTTTAATCTGTGGGTGATTTTTTTCTAAATTTTGCCGTAATACATTGCTTTTACGATTCCGTCAGATAGTCCTATTTTTGGGACATAAATTTGGCGCGCTCCACTCCATTTCATGGCATTCAGATAAATTCTGGTCGCATGAATAATTACGTCGGCACGATCTGAATTTAAACCTAATTCGGCGATTCTTTGCTCGTAAGTTAAAGAGTTTAAAAATGCATATTGTGAATTAATATAAATATATGAAAGTGGTTTTTCTTGTTGTTTTCCGGACATTTTAAATAACTTATTAATGTTTCCGCCTGAACCAATCAAGGTT
Organism: [Flexibacter] sp. ATCC 35103; assembly: GCF_001975985.1. Classification (GTDB taxonomy): domain Bacteria; phylum Bacteroidota; class Bacteroidia; order Flavobacteriales; family Flavobacteriaceae; genus Flavobacterium. The sequence goes on from NZ_MTQF01000004.1 coordinate 68,902, forward strand.
ACTTCTTCATAACCTGCTGTGTTTGTTTTAATCCATTTTTCGATTTCATCCCAAACTACATCGTGAACCATATTATTTAATAAACGAACTGTTCCAGCTTTAAAAGATCTGGAATTAACCAGTTTTCCGTCAGAAAAGAGCGTAAACTCTGTACTTCCGCCACCAACATCTACAAAAAGATAGGTTTCGTCAGTTTTTAATAAATGATGTAAATCAGTAGATGCAATAATTGCTGCTTCTTTTTTACCATCGATGATTTCGATTTTTATATCGGCTTCTTTTTCAATTATTTCGACAACTTCTTTAGCGTTATAAGCTTCACGCATTGCCGAGGTCGCAAACGCCATATAACGCTCTACTTTATGTACTTTCATCAAAAGGTTGAATGCTTTCATCGCATCGACCATTCGATCTATATTTTCTTCTGAAATTTCTCCAACTGTAAAGGCATCTTGTCCCAAACGAATTGGCACACGAACAAGCGAACTTTTATTAAATTGGGGTTCTTTGCCATCTTGTTCTACAACATTTGATATTAGAAGCCTCATGGCATTTGATCCAATATCTATTGCTGCAAGTTTCTTTATATTAATCATGCTCACTTATGATTTGAATTTTATTTTTTATTAATTTATTTTTTGTGGAACCTGCTCTAATACTAAAATCTTATTTTGATAATATTTATAGGTTTCAAGCTGGGCTCTAAACGGGGCATGATGATTTCGCGGCTTGTATTTATTATCCAGTTTATAGGAATGATATCTCACTTTAACATTCCCTTTCCATGCAATATTAAAATTATCTATTAGTTCTTTCTTTATTTCAAGGTCATAAATTGGGCAGGTTACCTCAACTCTTCCGTCAAGATTTCTGGTCATAAAATCTGCAGATGAAATATAAACTTCGGTTAAACCGGCATTTCCAAAAATATAGACTCTTGAATGTTCCAAGTAATTATCGACGATACTTATGGCTTCAATGTTTTCGCTCATTCCCGGAATTCCCGGAATCAGGGAGCAAATTCCTCTTACCTGAAGCTGGATTTTTACGCCTGCATTACTGGCCTCATATAATTTATCGATCATTTTAAAATCAGATAAACTATTCATTTTTAATTTAATATGGGTTTTTCTACCTGCTAATGCATGCAGAATTTCACGATCAATAAGTTTAATAAATTTTGTTCGTGTATAGTGTGGTGATACAATTAAGTGCTTGTATCTGTGTACTCTGTAATTGATATCGAAAAATTCGAATATTTTAGAAATGTCTTTCAAAATTCCCTGATGGCAGGTTAAAAGTGTCACATCTGTATATATTTTTGCTGTAGATTCGTTGAAATTTCCTGTAGAAATAAATCCGTAACGACGTGTTTTTCCCTCTTCAACTCTTTCTATCACACATATTTTACTGTGTACTTTTAGCCCTTTTATTCCAAAAATAAGATTAATACCTTCTGTTTGCATTTGTTCTGCATACGAGATATTTGTTGCTTCATCAAAACGTGCCTGAAGCTCGATTTGAACAGTAACTTGTTTACCATTTTTTGCGGCATTAATCAAAGAACTAATGACTTGCGAATTTTTTGCCAATCGATACAAAGTGATTTTTATAGTAGTCACTTTGGGATCTAAAGCTGCTTCACGCAAAAATTTAGTCAAATAGGAAAAAGATTGATATGGCGCGTGCAGTAAATAATCTTTTTTATTGATTTTTTCCAGGATACTTCCTCCCAGACTTAAACCCGGAATTGGTAATGGTTCGTTTGGTTTATAAAGTAAATCGTATCTTCCTAAGTTTGGAAAACCCATATAATCACGACGATTATGATATCTTCCTCCGGGAATAATACTGTCTGTTTCTACAATTTTCATTTTATCCAGGAAGAAATGAAGTGTATCTTCTTCGATAAGACTATCGTATATAAAACGTACCGGCTCACCTATTCGTCTGTCTTTCACTGATGTTGCAATTTTTTCGAGCATACTTTTACTCAAATCGCTATCAATATCCAACTGTGCATCACGGGTTATTTTGATCATATGTGCTGAAACACTTTTATAATCGAAAATATTAAATATGTTTTTAAGGTTGTAACGAATTACATCATCAATTAAAATAACATAGTGTTTGTCATCGTGCGATGGCAGAACTACGAATCTGTTTATGGTTTTTGGAATTTCGATTACAGCATAACGAACTTCATCGTTTGTATTCATTTCTAAACGAACGGCGAGATATCCCAAAGTATCTTTTAGAATTGGAAATTCGGCCAAATCATTCAAAATAATAGTCACTAATTCCGGACTTAATCTTTGGGTAAAAAAGTCTTTTAGAAATATTTCCTGATCCGGTGTAATTTGATCTTCGTTTATAATAAAAATATTTTCGGCTTCAAGTTCGGCTTCAATATTTCCTAAAATACGTAAACTTTCAGATTGCTGCTGAATTACAATTTCAGTAATATCCTTAATTAACTGATGAGCAGAAACGCCACCTAAATATTTTTCTCCGGAAATTCCTGAAAGGCTTAATCGTCTAATAGCAGCATACCGAACTCTAAAAAATTCATCTAAATTGTTCGAAAAAATCCCAACAAAACGCAGTCTGTCTAAAAGCGGAACTGTGTTATCTGCTGCTTCCTGAAGCACTCTTGCATTAAACGCTAACCAACTTTTTTCTCTATCGATATATTTCTGTTCGTACACTTTATTATTATTTTAAATCTTTGGGGAAAATTGTTTTATGAGTTTTACCTTTATTGATGGTGTTCCAACTTTCTGCATCAAACTGTAATGACACAAAGCCGGAAGTAGGAACGTTCTCGATAAAAACATCCCCAAATTTATTAACAAAATTTGTAATAGCCTCGTTATGTCCAAAAAGAATAACGCTTTCGAAACTATTATCACATGATTTGATAACCTTTTCGAGCTGTTTATCATCAAAAGTATAAAGGTCGTCTTTATAAACGATACTTTCAATAGGGTATGAAATATTTTGAGCAAAAATAAGTGCCGTTTCTGAGGCTCTTGCCGCTGTGCTGCTCCAGATAATATAGGTCTTAGGGAGAAACTTTGAAATATGAGAAGACACGTCGTGGGCATCTAAAATCCCTCTCTTCATTAAAGGTCGGTCAAAATCTTTTAAAGGTGCTTCCCAACTTGATTTAGCATGTCGTATTAAAATTAAATTTTTCATAAGCAGCAAGTTTATAAACCTTATTTAAGGTTACTATTTTTTATTGAACTTCTAATTTACAAAAGAAAAATCAAACCCTCCCTTTTTTTTATTTCTGTTAACATTAAATAGAAATTTTAACAAGAATAAATGTTTCTTCAAACTTAATTTTCTTAAAAAATAAATATATGCCCTTTTGATAAAAAGATGTTCTTTATCTGCTAAAACAAACAGTTGGTCGATTTATGAATATTTACAATAAATTAACTAAATATCTGATTATTAATCATTTAAAATATTTAAAAAATTCCTTTTTTGAGTAAAAAATCAAAAAATACTTACTTTTTTATTTGTTGAAAATCACATAAAAAAACAATTTTTATAGCTTTATTTAACAAAAATCATACACTTAAACGAGTTTTTAGGTTAGTTACAGACAAAAAAAATCAAAAGTTAACACTCTCTATAACTTTGATTCTGTTAAAATTAAATCAATAACAAAAACAAAAAACCTAAGTTATGAGAACTAAAACTACACTTGAAAAAGCAGTGAAATTTGTTAACAATTGTAAGTTTATTTTTTCTTTCAAAAAAAACATTTTTCGCAGAAACTTGTTTTCCTTATTTCTTTTTTTGGTAACTACAATTTCATTTGCTCAATCTGTTTCGTGCAACGCCACATTGGTAGTTGAAAATAACGGAAACATAAGAAGTACTCCTCTTGAGGGAACTTACTATGCGATGGTACTTACAAACAACAGCTCTTTTACTGATACTTTTATTTTAAGCAGTAAAAACATCAATTCTTCCTGTGCCAACACAGATGGAAGTTCAACTACAGGAAATGTGACAATTAATACTGATTTTATAGACTCTGAAAGAAACTCTCTTACTGAAATCACTTTGAACCCCGGACAATCACTAAGTTTTTATATACACGTGACGGTGCCCGCCGGGACTTCTATACAAAAATGGTCTTGTGACCAGATTACCGCTACCTCAAAAAACTGTATCAATTATGCTGTAGATACTGTTTTACACACTTACATCATTAATCCGATTAATGATTAAAATAAATATATCAAGTATTCCCTTAAAATAATTTAAAATGGAAAAACTATTACTCTCTTTAAGCAGTTATTTACTAGATATAAAAAAAATATACTTTGCTGTATTATTTCTTCTGTGGTCTTCAATTGGTTTAGCACAATCAATAACAACTAATAAAACCATAACCGCAAATACAGCCAATTGTGGTATTGTGAATGTAAAAGTAGATATTACGGGAGCAAACCCTATTACGAGAAATTCAGATGTTGTTTTGGCTATTGATATTTCCGGTAGTATGGGTTATACTATTCCGGGCGATTTTAAAACATCAATGGATTATGCCAAAAATGCTGCACTGGCATTTGTTACGCAGGCAAAAGTAAATCCTCAGAACCGAATTGCAATTGTCGCGTACAGTACAACTGCGTCTTTAAAAATAGGACTGACTTATTTGAATGCTGCTGGTGTTGCTGCCATAACCACTCAGATTAATAATTTGCAAGCGACTAACTCAACCAATCTTTATGGAGGAATTGTTAGATCAGAAACTGAATTAGAAACCAATGGCCGATTTGACTGCAGCAGTGCAAGAGCTATAATTTTACTCACTGATGGTGTAGCAAACGTAACAGGAACTAACGGAAATACTACTTGTAATATTAGTAAAACATCGCAATGTGTTACTGATGCCATAAATGCTGCGACAAATGCAAAAACAACAACAAAATCAAGCGTTGTGTACAACAATCAACTTTTTTCTGTTGGCCTTTTTGGAGGTATCAGTGGCAATATAAATACGAATAACAGTGAACAAAACATTGCTAAATTTACTTTAGACGGTATACAGGGAAATCCGGCATATATTACGCAAAGCGGCGCGAACTTAACCTCCATATACAATCAAATCGCAACTCAGATTTCATGGGTTGCCCAAAATTTAATTACAAAGGAAACTGTAATTCCGGGTTTTACAATAGGTTCGATTACAACAAGTAAAGGAACAGCTTCATTATCCGGACAGGTAATTACCTGGAATACTGATTTTTTGAATTCGGAAACCATTACTTTAAATTATCAATTAACACCAACCGGAACTGCCTGTGGAAATCAGATTGTGAGTACATCGACCTTGAATTATCAAAATTCATCTTGTGCCAATGATTCTAAAGCTATTAATACATCCAGTTATTTTGTTCCGTGCGTGCCATTAATTACAGGAATTTTATCGGCATGCGGATCTACTACATTAACAGCTACTACAGATGCAACTTCTCCAACTTACGTTTGGTATAAAGATAATGTTATTTTAGCAGGACAAACCTCAGCTACACTTGTTGCAACAGCTAGTGGCGCTTATAAAGTGAAAGTCAAAAATGGCACAACAAATTGTGAATTAACCTCAGCAGAATCAACAGTTTCGATAAGTCCTGCTGCAGCACTTACAGCGCCTGCAAACGCAAGTATTTCGGGTTGTGGAACTGGTGCTATAACCGGACTTGCTTACAGTACGACAAATAGTATTATTACTTTGGCACAATTAGTCGCTGCAGGAGGATCATTACCAAATAGTGCTTTACTAGGAACATACACAATATCATATTTTGACGTTGCTACAGGTACTTGCCCAACAATTGTGACCAGAACTTTTAAAGTTGTGACAGCTTGTGGAAGTATTACGGCTTCGCAAACTATCTCTATTATAGATACTACTGCTCCAATCTGGACAACTTCGGCGACAACATTAAACACAACTTTGCAATGCAGTGATACCTCAGGATTAACAACTGCACAAAACCAAGCTCCGGTTGCTACCGATAATTGTGGCGGAACAGTAACATATACTAAAACCAGCGGAAATTTTGTTGCGGGTTCCTGCGCAAATTCCGGAACATACACCAATACGTGGATTGCAAAAGATGTGTGTTTGAATACTTCGACCAATTTCACTCAGGTAATTACCATTATCGATAATACAGCTCCAACTTGGACAACGACTTCAACAGCATTAAACACAACTTTGCAATGCAGTGATACAGCAGGATTAACAACTGCACAAAACCAAGCTCCGGTTGCTACCGATAATTGTGGAGGAACAGTAACGTATACTAAGACCAGCGGAAATTTTGTTGCGGGTTCCTGCGCAAATTCCGGAACATACACCAATACGTGGATTGCAAAAGATGTGTGTTTGAATACTTCAAGCACTTTCACACAAGTAATCGCAATTCAGGATACTACTGCGCCAACATGGACAACTCAAATTAATTCTTTAAACAAAACTATTGAATGCAGTGATGCGACGGCTTTAATTTCCGCGCAAGCGTTATTTCCAATGGCTTCAGATTTATGCGATTCCGATGTTTTGAATATTATAAAAGTTAGTGGAGTTTTTGTTGCTTCTGCAGATTGTTCGAATGCGGGAACTTACACCAATACATGGACGGTTAAAGACGATTGCGGAAATACTTCGGACACTTTCACGCAAGTAATTACGATTCAGGATACTACTGCTCCAACCTGGACAACTGCTATTTCTTCTTTAAATAAAACTATCGAATGCAGTGATGCAGTTGCTTTAACTTCCGCGCAAGCGTTATTTCCAACGGCCTTAGATTTATGCGATGTTGATATTTCGAATATTATAAAAGTTAGTGGAGTTTTTGTTGCTTCTGCAGATTGTTCGAATGCGGGAACTTACACCAATACATGGACTGTGAAAGACGATTGCGGAAATACTTCGGACACTTTCACGCAAGTAATTACGATTCAGGATACTACTGCTCCAACCTGGACAACTGCTATTTCTTCTTTAAATAAAACTATCGAATGCAGTGATGCAGTTGCTTTAACTTCCGCGCAAGCGTTATTCCCTACAGCTTCAGATTTATGTGATGCCGATGTTTCGAATATTATAAAAGTTAGTAGTGCTTTTGTAGCTTCTGCTGATTGTTCGAATGCAGGAACTTACACCAATATATGGACAGTGAAAGATGATTGCGGAAATACTTCTGATACTTTCACGCAAGTAATTACAATTCAGGATACTACAAAGCCAACCTTTACTGGAGATCTTCCGTTGGACATTACTGTGTCTTGTGATGCTGTTCCGGAACCTGCAAATATCGAAGCTTCAGATAATTGTAATGATAATTTGCCAATCGTTTTCAGTGAAATTAAAAGTGATATTCAGAATGGCTGTAACACTAATTATACTTTAACACGTACCTGGACTACTAGCGATTGCAGCGCAAATAAAGCCAGTTATAGTCAGATTATAGCAGTTCGAGATACGACTCCTCCAACCGGAACTGCGCCTACAGATGTTACTAATCTGCAAACTATTGCCGATATTCCTGTGGGAAATGCGAGTGATATAAAAGATGCCGCTGATAATTGCAGTACTGCTATCGATATTACCGTAAACGATACTGATAATGGTGGAAGCGGTTGCGACGGAAATGCTTATATCCTGACCAGAACGTATACTTTGACGGATTGCGCCGGAAATAAAACAGAATTAAAACAAACTTTTACTGTCGAAAACAAAGTTTCTGTAACCGGAGTTGCCTCGAACGTAACTTGTTTTGGCGGAAAAGATGGTTCAATCATAATTACTAATAGTCAGGGAGCTATTGTTGTTGTAAAAAATGAAAATAACGAAGTTGTTGGAAACAGCAATTTACCTGCCGGAACATACACACTTACAGCAACATCATCTGTAAATACCGGAAATCAAACTTGTTCTGCAGTTGCTGTAGTTGTAATTACACAACCTGCATATACGATTAAAATATCCGGACAACTCATAAACAAAGACACTAATATTCCACTTGCAAACGTACCTGTAACCTTAGTTCCTCAAGGTGCTACAACTGGACCAATTTTATTACGCATCACTGGTACTGATGGTTTTTATAGTTTTTCAGGCATGTCTGCCGGAAGTTATTTAGTTCAGGTTCAAGATGCTAATTTAAATAGTGCGTATCAATTATATCCTATCGATTCAAGTTTGTTTTTTACGACACTTGAAGATTGTAAACTTCAACAGCATAATTTTGAATATGGAAAATCAACTCTTCCGGTTCTTGGAGATTATGTTTGGTATGACACAAATACTAACGGAATTCAGGATGAATGGTATGATGCCAATAATGATGGCGTTGTTACTAAAAATATTCCGGACGAAAATGGTGCTATCGACTTCAGTCAATGGGAATGGATTGATCTTAACGGTGACGGAAGTTATGCCGGACCATTAAATGTTGGCGAATTAAATGCCGGTGGTTTTGGAAATGCACTAAGTCCTAACGTAATTATTGACGGTCCTAACGGATATCACGCTGAAGTAATTGTAGGTATTGAAGGATTCTGGAGAAACAGACCTGAAACTACAAATCCGTATGGAGAATACAGGATAAAATTAGTAAAAGATGCTAATCTTGATGCTGTTGCTACAAATTTAGGCGCAACAGGTTTAGTAAAAGTTCTTCCGTCGATTACAGACAAAAAAGCAATAAATAAAACAGCTAAATCTCAATTACATACCATTTGTGGTATAACTGGAGGCGCTGGTGGATATATTGTAAACATCAGTCCAGAGGATTTAGTTCATTTAAATGCTGACTTTGGAGTGAATTGTAAAGTTTACTCTGATATTGTGGCTAATGATGATACACCGGGTCCAATTGTTGGAGGAAATATTACGACTCCAAATGTGATTAATGTCTTGCATAATGATACACTCGAAGAAATAGTTGTAACAGCTTCTGATGTGATTATTACCACAGTAACACCAAATGCGTTTTTGCAATTAAATCCTGATGGTTCTGTAGATGTTTTACCAAATGCGCCTGCCGGTGTTTTGACAATGGTATATCAAATTTGCGAAGCTGACCAGACAGACAATTGTGATACTGCCATTGTAACCATTACAATATCAGCACCTCCTGCTCCACCAACTCCGGTTGTTGCCACAGATGATGTTTATGCAAATATTGGCTGCAACACATTTGGATTAGCAGGAAATCTTTTAAGCAATGACTTTAAAGGTTTAACAAAAGCTTCTTTAGATCTTGTGAACTTTACATTATTAACTCAAAATAATAATGCTGTAAAGACAGATCCAAACATAACTTTTGACACTTTAGGGAATGTAACGGTATCAAGTTTAACGCCAGCGGGAACTTATGAATACAGTTATCAAATTTGCGACAAATTAAGTCCTGATAATTGCGATACCGCCACTGTTACGGTAATTGTGGTCCCAAACGGAAATACCAACATAGCGATCTCTGCCTGTAATAATGATTCAACACTGATAAACTTACTTTCTTTATTACCTGAAAACACACCTCTAACGGGATCCTGGATTGATACCAGCAACAGTAATTCTATACAAGGAAATACACTAAATGCGTTTGGCCTGGCACTTGGTAACTACACTTTTGAATATAGAATAACAGACCAGAATTGTCCTCGAAGTATCCTCCTTAACATGCAAATAAATGATGATTGTAAAGTATTGGCCTGCGGAAATGTTATCGTTCACAATGCTTTCTCCCCTAATGGTGACGGCATAAATGATTATTTCAGAATTGACAGTATTGATGATATAACGTGTTATCCTGAAAATAATGTAGAAATATATAACCGCTGGGGAATATTAGTTTTTGAAACTGATAATTATAATAATACAACCAATGCGTTTGACGGAACATCAAGAGGAAGAACAACTGTTAAACAATCTGACGGATTACCAACCGGAACTTATTTCTACATTGTGAATTACAAATCATTAGACGGAAATAATATCCTTCAAAATAATAAAAAAGATGGGTATTTATATTTATCTAAATAAAATCGATAGTAATAATAATTTAATAATATCTACTATGAGAACAAAATTATTTTTCATCGTTATACTGTTTGCAGGTATTGCAGGTTATGCACAACAAGATGCACAATTTACGCAATACATGTACAACACCATCAATATTAATCCGGCTTATGCGGGATCACGAGGAGCTTTAAGTGTTTTTGGATTGTATCGTACACAATGGGTTGGTCTTGACGGAGCTCCGGAAACTAGCAGTTTTTCTGTCAATACACCTATCAATAATAGTAATATTGGCATTGGTGTTTCATTAATAAATGATAAAATTGGCCCAACAAACGAAAACAATTTTTCTGTAGATCTTTCGTATACGATTCAGACTTCGCCAGATTTCAAATTGTCTTTTGGGATAAAAGGAACAGCCAATTTATTCAATCTTGATATCAATAAATTAAATCCCGAGAATCAGGGCGATCCGCAGTTTCAGGATCTGGACAATAAATTTTCACCAAATGTAGGTGCCGGTGTATATTGGCATTCCAATAAAGCTTATATGGGATTATCAGTTCCTAATTTTATCGAAACCAATAGATATGATGATAATGACATTGCCATTTTTAAGGATAAAATCAATTATTATTTGATGGCAGGATATGTATTTGATCTTGACAAATTAGAATATATAAAATTCAAACCGGCAGTATTAACCAAAATAGTAGAAGGTGCACCACTCCAGGTAGATGTTTCGGCCAACTTTATGTTCATAGAAAAATTTGTTGTGGGTGTAGCTTACAGATGGAGTGCTTCTGTAAGTGCCATGGTAGGTTTTCAGATTACAGACGGACTTTATCTGGGCTATGGTTATGATCGTGAAACCACCAATCTGAACAATTATAATTCAGGATCACATGAAATATTCCTGCGTTACGAATTCATAAAAAACAACGGTAAACTGACAACCCCTCGTTTCTTTTAAAATAAAATGATTATGAAAAATTATATACTTCTTTGCTTAACAATGATCTGTTTTTCATTTGACAGTTATTCGCAACAATCGAAAGTAACTGCCGGAGATAAAAAATATGACAGTTATGCTTATATCGATGCTATTAAAACCTACGAACGCGTGGCCAATAAAGGATATAAATCTGAGGATATGTTCAAAAAACTAGGTAATTCATATTATTTCAATTCTGATTTTGACGGAGCTGTAAAATGGTATAGCGAACTTTTTGCACTGAATTCTTCTGTTGAGCCTGAATATTATTACCGATATGCTCAGTCTTTAAAATCAACGGGGCAAACTGATAAAGCCAACCAGATCTTAACGGAATTTAACGCTAAATTTAAAAACGATAACAGAGGAAAACTTTATAAAGAAGATGTTAATTATCTCGATGAGATAAAAGCAAATTCAGGACGTTATAAAATTGAAGATGCCGGCATCAACTCTAAATATTCTGATTATGGATCATTTGTTTACGATAACAAAATCTATTTTGCTTCGGCGAGGGATACCGGAAATTTTTCGAAACGCAAACACAAATGGACAAATGAATATTTTACCAATTTGTATTTTGCAGATATTGATACTGTAAACAATACTAGTATTTCTAAAGTAAATAAATTTAAGACTTCTCTTAATACCAAATTTCACGAATCATCTCCGGTTTTTACCAAAGATGGAAAAACAGTTTATTTTACAAGAAACAATTATGCAAACGGGAAAAAAGGAAAAGATGACAACAAAATAACGTTAGTAAAAATTTATAAAGCTACGTTTGAAAACGACAAATGGACAAACATTACCGAGCTTCCTTTTGACAGTGACAATTATAGTACGGCACATCCTGCATTAAGTCCTGATGAGAAAACTTTATATTTTGCATCAGATATGCCGGGAACCGTCGGGGAATCTGATATTTATAAAGTGAGTATCAATAGCAATTCAAGTTATGGACCGCCAACTAATCTTGGCAAAAGTATTAATACCGAAGGCAAAGAGACATTCCCCTATATTACGGGCGAAAATGAAATTTATTTTGCTTCAGATGGTCATCCCGGATTGGGCGGACTCGACGTATTTGTGGGGAAAATTGAAGATAACGGAACCATCAGCAGCATTCAAAATGTGGGAAGTGATATAAACTCTCCTAAAGATGATTTTGCGTATATTATTGATCCGGTTTCCCGAAGAGGATTTTTCAGTTCTAATAAAGATGGCGGACAAGGTTCTGATGATATTTATAAATTTCTGGAAACCAGAAAACTACAATGTATACAAGAACTAAACGGAATCATTACAGATGCAGAAACAGCTGCTGTTTTACCAGGAACCAAGGTTACTTTATATGAGGGAACAACTATAAAAAACACCACTATTTCTGACGCTGTGGGATTTTACAGTTTTGCTGTCGAATGTGGTAAAACATATAATGTAAGGGCTGAAAAACAAGATTATACCACAAAAGAAGTAACGATAACTATTGGAAAACTTACCGGAAAAACAAGCCTTCCTATTGCGTTGGATAAATCGACTTGCAAAGTTACTATTGGCGATGATCTTGGAAAATGCTTTGGTATAAAAATGATTTATTTTGATCTCGATAAATCCAATATCAGAACAGAAGCTGCAATAGATTTAGAGAAAATTCTGGATGTATTAAACCATAATCCAACAATGAAACTCGATATTCGCTCACATACTGACAGCCGGGCTACACATCAATATAATGAAGCTTTGTCTAACCGAAGAGCAAAATCTACCCTGCAATGGCTGATAAAAAACGGTATTGCCGCAAACAGGTTAACCGGAAAAGGCTATGGAGAATCCCAACTGGTAAATAGTTGTTCTGACGGTGTAAATTGTACCGAAGAAGAACATCAAATGAACAGAAGAAGTGAATTTATTATTACAGGATTATAGTTAATTAAGAGTATCCTATTTTTAAAAAAGCTGTCTGAGAATCTTCAGACAGCTAAAAAAAAAAAGCCGTTGTAAATCAAGGATCTACAACGACTACTAAAAACCAACCAGTCCAATAATATTTAAATTTTAACGAAAATATTCGTGTAATATTTTTTTCCCGTTTTAGAATCAGTTGTTACTGATAAACCAAAATGAGTATAATCCCCTTCAATGTTTTCTTTATGTCCGGGACTTTCCAGCCATGCCTTTACGGCGGCTTCTGATGTTTTATAATTATAAGCTACATTTTCGCCTACTTTTTTAGCGCTTAAAACGCTCATAATATTATTAGATCTTGAAGTAAAATCATTATGATCTACCACATTGTTTGCAATCATATAAGCATTATGCTCCTGACATTTAAACGATACGTGATTTATTTTTTCCAGTGTATTTAAACCAATACTTACACGATAATCATTAATAAGTTTCATGGTTTCGATCTCTGAGTCATTATAAGTGTAGTTCGTGATCAGAGTTTGGGTCGTAGTACTATTTTCTTCTGTTGCCTCGGCGCTATCTGCAGAGCATGAGTTCATTGTAATAAAAATTACAACGAACATCATGGCATACATCATCTTTTTCATAATCAGTGCAGGTTAATATTAAAGTAAATGTTGGGGCAAATTCCTTAATAAATTTTTATAAATTAAATCGTTTATTTCTTCTTCAAACATATTTAATTTATCGGTAAACTACAAAATTAATCGATGAAATGCATCATAAATCTATTATATAAAGTGTTTTTCTTACATTTAAGAAGACAATCTGTCAATCTTCCATGAAAAATCAGACTGACTTTGATAACGTATCCTGTCATGTAATCTGTTAGGTCTTCCCTGCCAGAATTCTACCTCTAATGGAGTCACTAAAAATCCGCCCCAATTATCAGGTCTGGTAATTGGCTTTCCTTCAAATTCTGCTTCGAGTTTTTTTAAGTTTTCTTCTAAAAAAGTTCTTGATGGAATCACTTCACTCTGATTTGAAACGATTGCACCTAATTTACTTCCGTCAGGACGCGAATCGAAATAACCGTCGGATATGTTTTCAGAAGTTTTTTGTGCAATTCCTTTAATGATTACCTGACGTTCCATTTCCTGCCAAAAAAAAGACAAACAAACATGAGGGTTTGCAGCAATTGCTTTTCCTTTCTCAGAATTATAATTGGTGTAGAAAATGAAACCTTCTTCAGAAAATTTCTTTAATAAAACTACTCTTGATTTCGGGAAACCATCCAGTCCAATTGTAGAAACGGTCATTGCATTTACTTCTCCGCTTGCGCCAAAATCTTCTACTTCATGAAACCATCTGTTAAAAAGATTAATAGGATCCTCCGGAATATTGGTTTCTAATAGTTCGCTCTTCTCGTAAGATTTTCTATAATTGCTTAAATCGTTCATGATTGAGGATTTTAGATTGTTGATTTTAGATTTTAGATTTCGCTGGACTTTTTAAACTTAGTAACTTAGTTTCTCAGAATCCCGAAACTTCGGGACAGCAACTTAATTTATTCCCACTCAAAACTTCTCCCGTCATCTCCTAAAAGTACATTCGGAAAAATTTCTTGTGCTTCTTCTTTAAAACGCTCAATTCCATCATATCGTGTAGAATAATGACCTAAAACTAATTGTTTAGCATTTGCTTTCAATGCAATTCGTGCTGCTTCTTTTGCAGTAGAATGTAATGTTTTCTGAGCCAAAGCGGCTTCAGATTCCAGAAATGTAGTTTCATGGTACAGAACATCTACATCTTTTATAATCGGAATAATATCTTCATTGTAAACTGTATCAGAACAAAAAGCATAACTCAATGCCGGAATTGGGTCAAAAGATAATTTCTTGTTTTCGACTACTGTTCCATCATCAAGTGTTATGTCTCCGCCACCTTTTATTTTTTGATAATATGCGGTGTGTATATTGTAATGCTGAACAGCTTCGACATTTAGTTTTCTGTCTCCTGGTTTTTCCTGAAACAAGAATCCGTTGGTGTAAACACGATGTTTTAGCGGAATCGTTTTTACAATCACTCTGTTATCTTCAAAAATAACTTCGCTTTCTTTCGATTCTAATTCATGAAAGAAAAGATCGTAAGTAGTCCAGGAATTGGATAATTTTAATTGCAAAGTAATGATTTCCTTTACTCCTTTTGGTCCATAAATATGCAAATCAGTTGTGCGTCCTAAAAGTGCAAAAGTCGAAATAGTACCTATTAAACCAAAAAAGTGATCACCGTGTAAATGCGAAATAAAAATGTGATTAATTTTTGAAAATTTAATCTTGTTTTTACGCAATTGAACCTGGGTTCCTTCGCCACAATCAATTAAAAATAATCTGTTCTTGATTTCTAAAACCTGCGAAGTGGGGTTTGTAATCGTTCTGGGAGTTGCGGCATAACAGCCAAGTATAGTAAGCTTCAATTTTTGTTGATTCGTTTAATTGTTTATTTAGTTTAATCGTAAAATTGGTAATTTGTTTAACCTTAAAATGGATTAAACAGTGAAACGATTAACAGACTAAACTGTTAAACAATTATCCAATTTTCTAAAAACCCAAGTCTCTTTCGATTTCTTCCATTTCGATAATATCGTGTGCTTCTAAAAGAGATGGAACCACAGTTAATTTATCAGATATAGCATTAAAGTCGAGATCATCGACTACAATTACAAAAGACTTTTTGGCTTTTTTTTGTTGTTTGGCAAGTGGTAAAAAAAGCTTTAAATCACTTTCAGACAATCCGGCATCTGCTGATAAATCGATTATAATATTTTGTTTTTCAAAGGTTTTAAATTGCTGTGTTACTTTCTCCAGAAAAGATTTAAAATCTTTCTGAGTATCTTTAATCGTAACGGTATGTCCTTTTTGATCTACTTTCATCTTATAATATTGAAAAGCGAAGGTACAATTTTTTTAGTTTTCAGTCGCAGTCGCGGTAACAGTTTTCAGTGTCAGTTTTCAGTCTCGGTTGCGGTTTTCACTGAGACTGAAAACTAAAACTATTGAATCTTAGAAGCCAGTAAATAAATCACTGCCATTCTAATTGCTACACCATTCTCAACCTGATTTAAAATCACTGAATGATCTGAATCTGCCACTTCTGAGGTTATCTCTACTCCTCTGTTTATTGGTCCCGGGTGCATGATTATAATTTCTTTTGCCAAAGAATCCAGTAATGGTTTATCTACTCCGTATTGTTGTGCGTATTCACGTGTTGACGGGAAAAAATTCACATCCATACGTTCGTTTTGTACCCGAAGCATATTCGCTACGTCGCACCATTCCAGGGCCTTTCTTAAATTAGGTTCAACCGTAACCCCAAGAGATTCGATATATCTCGGAATCAGTGTTTTTGGTCCGCAAACTTTAACTTCTGCACCTTGCATTTGCAACGCATATATATTTGATAAGGCAACTCTGGAATGCAGAATATCACCTACAATAACTACTTTTTTGCCAGCTACATCACCTAGTTTTTCTCTAATCGAATAACTGTCTAATAAAGCTTGTGTTGGATGTTCGTGTGCTCCGTCTCCGGCGTTTACGATACTTGCTTTGACATTTTTGGATAAAAAATAAGCCGCTCCGGGGTTGGAGTGGCGCATTACAACCATGTCTACTTTCATGGAAAGGATATTATTTACAGTATCAATTAAGGTTTCACCTTTTTTAACCGAAGACTGTGCGGCAGAAAAACTAATAACATCTGCTGATAATCGTTTTTGTGCTAACTCAAACGAAAGTTTTGTTCTGGTACTGTTCTCGAAGAAAATGTTAGCAATGGTAATATCTCGTAATGAAGGAACTTTTTTAATGGGTCTGTTAATGACTTCTTTAAAATGATCGGCAGTTTCAAAAATCAGGTTAATATCATTCTCGTTGATGTATTTTATTCCTAATAAATGATTTACGCTTAATTCTTTCATTTTTATTTCTTTAATATTTAATTGTCAAATTACTAAATTACTGAAACATTCAGCCTTTCCATACTTTTTTTAAGAGCAGCTACTCTATTGAACCATCCTGTCTACAACCTCACTGTAATCCTGAAGATCTCTTGCGTCTTCATCAAAAATCTTTTGCCATCTAAAGCCCGGAATTTCAATTTTAGTTCTTGCAGAGCCGTCCCATTTTATTTTAAAATCGTTATTTATTAAAACTTCGGCAACTCGTTTTCCAACTTCTATCGTAATTGTATCATCTGAATTATCTACTTTTTGAAAAGCGATATACAAACCCGGATTTTCAAGATCGATTGCTCTCGCCAAATCTTGTTCGTGATAAAAGCAATAACCATCAGACTCTACTTCGTTTTCCTGTAATTCCCTTTCAACCTCAACTACTTCATATTCACCGTCGGTTGTGGTGTAACCTGCGTTGTGAAGTGCAATGATATTTTCATCACCCAATTCATCAAACGCTTTTATTAGTCTTTCAGTATCTGTTGGACTTATCCATAGTTTACTTTCTGCAAGTAACTTTTGGTATTCTTCTCTTATTTTATCAAAAGCCCATTCTTCTGAGATTTCGTCTTCAAATTCGTTGTCTTCAATTTCTTCCAGTATGTTTTCCTGAATCTCATCAAGAGAAAGAAATCCCATTCTGACCTGATTAAAAATTGATTCGTAAATAAAAGTTTCGTTCTCAGTCATTTTTTATTGTTTATTTGTTTAACCGTTTATTTGTTGATTCTTTGATTGTTTGTTTAATCGTCTTTTTTTTGCGATTAAACAATTAACCGATTTAACGATTACACTAATTCGTTATCAGGTAAACGGCGTCTTCACTTTCATTTTCTTTCCAGCTCACTTTTACTTTTTCGCCATTAATTGCATCAACCTGACGACCACGATAATCGGGCTGAATAGGTAAATTGCGGCTAAAACGCCTGTCGATTAACACTAACAATTCGATTTCTGAAGGTCGCCCAAAAGACTGAATTGCGGTTAAGGCAGAACGAATGCTTCGTCCGGTAAACAATACGTCATCTATAAAAATGACTTTTTTGTTTTCGACTATAAAATTTATTTGTGTTTTATTGGCTTCCAGCGGTTTATCAGTACGACGAAAATCATCTCTAAAAAATGTGATGTCAAGATATCCCAAAGAAATTTCAGGAACCTGATATTCGTTTTCTAATATTTGTTTTAAACGTTCAGCTAAAAAAACGCCTCTTGGCTGAATTCCCACTAAAATAGTATCCGAGAAATCAAGGTGTTTTTCGATCAACTGACAAGCCAAACGATGGAGTATGATAGTAACTTCTTTTGAATTAAGTAATACTTTTTGGCTCATAATTAAGTGTAATGTTTGGTTGGACAAATATACGAAATCAGAATTTATTTGTTGGGGTGTTGAGTGGGGAAATATTTTTTTTTGAAATTGTAATGAATTTTGAATATAGGAAATGGATTTTTGGTATCTTTCTATATTTAATATCTAAAGTCAATAAAATCATTTTAGTAACATCAAAAATTCAATATTTTTCAAATATGATAAATCGAAATCATTTAAAAGAATTTATAAAAAATAATGAAAAGGAAATCCTTATTGATTACAGAGAAAAGCTTTACAACAATTTACAAGAAGTTATAAAAAAAGAAGAAAAACAAACACTTATTTTATTGATTTTGATTACTCTTTATTTCTTTGTAGATTATAAATCATTATCTGACGTTTCCCTAGGTATACTTACAATAACAAATCCAGCAAATTTAGTTATTCAACTAATACCTATTATTTTTTCCACATTATTTTTCAATCTCTTTCGCATTGGGAAAGATAGACAAGATTTACATGATAGCCTAAAGGAAATTACATCGCAATTAACAAGTAGTTTAATTAATTCTGAATCAAAAGATGAACTACTAAACAACACACTTTATAGACTATATCTTCCCAATTCAATTGGAAATTTCGCATCATTTATTACAGCTAGAAAGACAATTTCCCTAACTGTTATTGGATTTATATTATTAATACCTTTTTTCATAATAGGAATACTCCCCTTTTTGATAGTTATTTTAATGCTATGTAATTTATGGAAAACTCAAATTGAAACTATATCGGGAATAATATCTTTTTCAATAACACTTTGGGTCTCTATTTCAATTATTTTTTTCTTTTTTACTCCTCAACAAGAAGAGAATTTAAATATTTAAAACCAAGAAAATCATATACAAATATGTATCCAATAAATTCATAAGAACTCTGTCGTACCGGATCGCGCATATATTGACAACCATAGCATAGATGTCCACAAAGCGAATAACTCAAGTAAAAAAAATGATTTACATCAATAAAACCACATTCCCACATTGTTATATTGAAGAAAAGAAATTTGACTGGGGAGAACCTTACGATGTTATAACGCCAATTTTCAATTTATACATCGATCCACAATTATCAGATATTGAATATACCATTGAAGTTTTAGGCAAAAATAATTTCAAAATTAATTTAGAGAAGCTGTATAATATTCTGCTTAACAAGGAAGAATATAATCGCATTGAAAATTTTAATACGCCAATTTTTAATCGCGAACTCTTATTAAATAATATTCAAAAATACTTGAATTCTAATGAAGATCAGACTTCTCCGTGGAAACAATATTATGACGGATATTTAACCGAAAATGATTATTTGGAATCAATTGAAGAAGATCTAAACAGAATATTATTATTTGAACGAAAAGAATATTGATAAGATTGAAAAAACAAATATTTTTAAGAAGAATAATACAAAAATTAAGTAATTTGGCTTCATCAAAATCAACACAAAGTTCAAGAACGTTACATAATAAATATTTCTATTTTCAACCTTTAATAATGTGAGGCGTCAACACCATAAACACGGACACAGTAAATATGAAAAAAAAATTACTCTTAGTATTATCTTTAATTGTTTTACAAAACAGCCATGCACAATGGACTAAAATTACATCGCCATACGCCGGAAATTTATGGGCTATTAAATTCTTTGATGCACAAAATGGATATATTGGCGGAAATACTGCCATTTTAAAAACCACTGATGGTGGCGTAACTTGGACATCAAAATCGATTAGCAATTTTTTAATAAGTAGTTTTTCTTTTCCAAGTGCAACTGTAGGGTATTATGGCTGCAATAATAACATTGTGGCAAAAACTACTGATGCAGGTTTAACCTGGACAAATCAGAATCCAAATGCAAGTCCGTATGCAATACTCTCTGTAAGTTTCCCCACTGTAAATACCGGATATGCAGTTGGTGATGCAGGAACGATCAGAAAAACAACCGATGGCGGAACAACATGGGCGACTCAGGCTTCAGGTTTAACGACAGGAATAGAAGAAGTACATTTTTTTGATGTGAATACTGGTATCTGTGTTGGAGACGGAGGTAAAATTAAAAGAACAACAAATGGTGGTGCAACCTGGGTTACAATAGCGAGCGGAACTACGGAAAATCTATATGATATCTTTTTTCTAAATGCAAATACAGGTTTTATAGCCGGAGGAACCGGTACGATACTTAAAACAACTAACGGCGGACAAACATGGTCTGCCCTAAATACAGGATTTACTGACTGGTTAACTTGTATTTGTTTCAAAGATGCATCAACAGGATATGCAGGAGGTACTCAGGGAAAAATGTTTAAAACTATCGATGGTGGAGCAACATGGACACCAGAAGTTTCCGGAGTAAGTTTTGCTAAAGCTATAAATGATATTATCTACATTAATAACAGATTTATTGCCGTGACAAATCAAGGAGAAATAATTACTGATGTTCCTACTTTAGGTACTGCTGAAAATATCAAAGAAGATGCTGTGGTTATGGTATATCCAAATCCTACATCTGATTCTTTTTCAGTAGATTATCACAACAATGAAAATTTAACTTTAAAAATAAATATTATTGATGTAAATGGCGTTATAGTAAAATCTAAGGTTTTAAATGAGAATCAAAGAACTGTAAATGTAAAAGATTTAAGTAATGGTGTTTATATTGTTGAAATTAAAGCGGGTCGATTTTCAGCTACCAAAAAATTAATTATAAAAAAATAAAATGAGTAAAGTGCAGTAAAGTAATCAGTTTAAAATATAAAATTATGAAAGTAAAAGTCATAGGGATCCCTGTTCTCTATCAGGAAAAGGCATTACAATTTTATACGGAGAAATTGGGTTTTATAAAAAAACACGATGTGCCTTTAGGCGAAAATAACAGATGGTTAACAGTAGTTTCTAAAGAGGAACCAGACGGAGTTGAAATTTTATTAGAACCTGCACCCAATCATTTTGAACCTGCCAAAACCTATCAAAGCGCTTTATTTGAAGCTGGGATTCCGTATACGCAACTGAATGTAGATAACCTACAGGAAGAATATGATAGATTGATTAATCTTGGTGTTGATTTCAGCATGAAACCAACTGAAATGGGAAATGTAAAAATTGCCATTTTAGATGATACTTGCGGGAATAAAATTCAGCTCATCGAAATGTTGTAACATTTTATATTAAATTCTTATTAAGTATATGTGATAAACAAAAACACCTTTTATTATGAGAAAAATAATCGTGTTATCAATGATTACAATTGATGGAGTAATGCAAGCCCCGGGCGGACCTGAAGAGGATACATCCGGAGGTTTTGAATATGGAGGCTGGGTTGCGCCATATGGTGATGAAGTTTCCGGAAAAATCATAAAAAAACAGATGGAACCGGCAGATATATTACTGGGCAGAAAAACCTTTGATATTTTTGAGTCTTACTGGCCGGAACATGCAGATTTATGGCCTGGAATTAATGAGGTTAGAAAATATGTTTTGTCTTCGACCAGAAAGCATTCAGATTGGGAAAACTCTGTTTTTCTTGAAAATATTTCAGATATTAGAAAAATAAAAGATTCTGCAGGATCTGATATTAAGGTTTGGGGAAGTGCTACACTTGTTCAACTGTTACTTCAGCATGATTTAGTAGACGAACTTTGGCTCAAAATTTATCCTTTAACACTTGGAAAAGGAAAAAAACTGTTTAATGATGCAATTCCAACATCTTTTAGATTGACAGAAAGTACCGTTTCACCAAATGGAGTAATTATTGCCAATTATACATGTGCGGGAAAAGTAAAAACCGGTACTATTGGAGCCTAAAAATAAAACTTAAATCAATATAATTTTGATATTAATCCAAATCATAGAACTTTTGAACTTAATTGTGTAAGACATTTTTTTGCTGTTTGAAGTAATTTTATTGTACGATAATTAGAATACAAAATTCTTTTTAAAACAATTAAAACAGCAAAATCATGCAAAAGAACATTACACGTTTGTTAATGGTATTCGTAATACTATTTTCATTTACAAGTTGCGAAGTTATTGGAGACATTTTTAAAGCCGGAATGGGATTCGGGATATTTATCGTAATCTTTATTGTTGCGATTATCATCTTTATATTCGCTAAGCTTTTTGGTAAAAAATAAAACATAAAAAAATCCTGTTCATTTAAGGTGAACGGGATTTCTTTTTTAAGTCTCTTTTATATTTTGTATTCAATACTTCACACAGATAAACTTAGATATTCAACTCTTGGCAACATAATTAATTGTAATAATTGCCAAAACTTTTTCCCTTACATTCAATCCTTTTTTTTATTCTAATTTTCAATAAAAAGAATTAAATATTGAGTTTAAATTCAATTTTACCTCCCTTATTACTTCATAATTTAATTACTCTAAAAAAGTCTTTTCGTGTAAGATTTAAAACTTTTAGAGGCAACAGCGTATATAATTAAATCTGAAATTTCGCAGTTATTCCAGCTTTAATAAAAAAAAACATAACACATTAATTTACAATGTTTTAACAAAAAGCGCTATTGATTAAATTATGATAAAAAAATTACATTCAAAACGCTTTTTATTAGAGATTATATTTTGTTTTTTAATTACTTCCTGCTGCTTTGGTCAAGGTTCTATCTTTACCATTACTTTTGGAGAAGCTCCCGGCCCCCATATAAGAAGTCCATTATTCCCTGTAGATGGGACTACTTCCTTACGCTATGAACCTGAAGGTGGAACAGATGACGGACTTTACACTTTGTTACCAGATCCAAAACGTTTTGGTGGATCTGGTTATCATTCAGGAGAAGATCATACTCCAGGGGACACATATGGTTATATGATGCTCTTAGATACACACGCTGAAGGTGTGTCTATATATAAAAAAGATATAAGTGGCTTATGCATCAACACAAAATATGAATTTTCGGCTTGGATTGCTAATCTCCAGAATTTTGGAAACGCTATTTCAAAAGCCACATTTAATATTAGAAATAGTAGAGATAATGCGATAATAGCTACTGCAACTTCACGAACAATTCCTGTATCTTCTGTTTTTACCTGGGAAAGAGTCTCTACTGTTTTTACGCTTACTGATCCATCAATCACATCATTAACGTTAGAAATTGTAAGTGGCGTTAATGGTGTTAATCATACTGGTTATGATGACATTAGCTTCGAAGCTTTAAATCCTGATATAAGAGGCGTAAATTTTAGCCCAACCGTTTGTAGAGGAGATAATGTTCCTATGAGTTGTATTGTTGAACCTTATTTTTATAGAAATCCTGTATACCAATGGCAGAAAATGAATAAAACAACATCAGAATGGGAAAATATTACCAATGCAACAAACAATAGTTATACAGCTATTGGTATCACAGAAAATAGTGACTATAGAATGCTTGTTTCGGAATCAGGAAATATAGAAAACTCAAAATGCAGATCAGCGTCACCTGTTAATACAATAAATATAAATTCCATTATTACATATGATTTCAACGGAATAAAATGTGGTTCAACATTTACACTGTCGGGTTCTCAAATTGGAATCAATTATCAATTAGAAGATGAATCCGGGAATCCTATTGGGAGCCCTAAAAAAGGAATAGGATCTTCATTATCTTTTACTATAAACAATCCCGGAAAATATAAAGTCACTGGTTCTAATTCTTTATGCAAAACTTTTATGAATGGTGAGGTTGTAATAAACCCCTTGCCTACAGCTTCAATTGCTTATCAGGGACCTTATACTACAACGGGGGGAACTGCCAGTGTAATCCAGAGCGGCCAATCCGGCGGTATTTATAGTGTATCACCTGCAGATTTAAATATTAATGCAAGCACGGGAGCTATTAATCTGGGAACTGCCGTGCCTAATGAAACTTATACTATAACCTATTCATTTAGCAACGAAAATTGCAATAATACGACACAAACAACACTTAGAGTTGGTTCTACAGAAACATCTATTCAATATGCAACACCATTTTGTGCAACTGGAACAGCCAATGTAACCCGAAATGGTATTACAGGAGGATCTTATACAGCTCCGGCAGGATTAAATATAAACAGAACAACAGGTGATATTAATCTTGATGACAGTATTGCTGGTACGTATAAAGTAACCTATGCTTTTAAAGATGGAGCTTCTGATATTTTGACAACTACTGAGGTAACCATAAATTCATTACCTACAGCATCGATATCAGGAAGTACTTTAATTTGTTATGAAACAGGAACTAACATTACTTTTAACGGAACTTCTAACGCAGAGATTACTTATAAAATAAACTCAGGAACTTCACAAACAGTGACTCTAAGTGCAGCTGGCAGCTATGTGTTAGCCACAGGAAACCTTACCAGTAGTAGTACTTATACTGCGCTAAGTGTAAGAAACACTGATACGGGCTGTATAATGTCTTTATCAAATCAAATAGCTGCAATAATTGTAGATCCGGCACCTGTAGCAAATATAAGTGGAGACATTTCTATCTGTTCGGGAACAAAAACCGATATTTCTTTTAGCGGAACCCCAAATGCTGAAATAACCTATACCATAAATAATGGAACAACAAAAACAATTATTCTTGATATAACAGGTAATAAAATACTAGATACAGGAGAACTAACAGCTAATGCAAAATACGATTTGTTAAGTGTAAGAAACACAATCACTAATTGTACAATAACAGATTTCACTTCTAAATCGGCATTTGTAAATACAAAACCAATCCCCAAAGTAACAACCGCATCGAGTTCAGCAATTTGTTCGAAAGAAACAACAGCAATTGACCTGATAAGCACGGTTACCAACTCCACCTTTACATGGAAAGCTGTTGCGGTAGCAGATATTACAGGAGCTAGTGACGGTGACGGAAATTCTATTACTCAAACATTGGTCAATAATACCAATACGCCAAAAACGGTAACTTATACTGTAATTCCGCTAGCTGAAGGATGTGCAGGAAATCCTTATGACATAATTGTAACAGTAAACCCGATACCTAAAGTAACGACAATAAATAACGCAACTATTTGTTCCAAAGAAACAACAGCTATTCCTTTAATAAGCACAGTCACCAACACCACCTTTACATGGAAAGCTATTGCGCAAGCAGAGATTACAGGAGCTAGTGACGGTGCCGGAAATTCTATTATGCAAACATTGGTAAATAATTCCAATATACCAAAAACGGTAACGTATACCGTAATTCCGCTAGCTCAAGGATGTGCAGGAAATCCTTATGGCATAATTGTAACGGTAAATCCGATACCTAAAATAACTACAATAAATAATGCAACGATTTGTTCCAAAGAAACAACAGCTATTAATCTGACAAGTACAGTCACCAACACAACCTTTACATGGAAAGCGGTTGCACAGCCTGAGATTACAGGAGCTAGTGACGGTGCCGGAAATTCTATCATACAGACATTGGTTAATAATACCAATACATCAAAAACGGTAACTTATACTGTAATCCCGCTAGCGCAAGGATGCGAAGGAAATCCTTATGATATAATTGTAACGGTAAACCCAATTCCTAAAGTAACTACAATAAATAACACAACGATTTGTTCCAAAGAAACAACAGCTATTGATCTGACAAGTACCGTGACCAACACCACCTTTACATGGAAAGCAGTTGCCCAACCCGAAGTTACTGGAGCCATGGACGGTACAGGAAATTCTATTCTGCAAACATTGGTAAATAATACCAATACACCAAAAACGGCAACTTATACTGTAATCCCGCTAGCACAAGGATGCGCAGGAAATCCTTATGACATAATTGTAACGGTAAACCCAATTCCTAAAGTAACAACCTCATCGAGTGCAACAATTTGTTCCAAAGAAACAACCGCTATTGACCTGACAAGTACGGTTACCAACACAACCTTTACATGGAAAGCAGTTGCCCAACCCGAAATCACAGGAGCTAGTGACGGTGCCGGAAATTCTATCCTGCAAACATTGGTAAATAATGCCAATACACAAAAAACGGTAACGTATACCGTAATTCCGCTAGCCGAAGGTTGTGCAGGAACTCCTTATGATATAATGGTAACGGTAAACCCAATTCCTAAAGTAACAACCTCATCGAGTGCAACGATTTGTTCGAAAGAAACAACCGCTATTGACCTTACAAGTACAGTCACCAACACAACCTTTACATGGAAAGCAGTTGCCCAGCCTGAAATCACAGGAGCTAGTGACGGTGCTGGAAATTCTATCCTGCAAACATTGGTAAATAATTCCAATATACCAAAAACGGTAACGTATACCGTAATTCCGCTAGCTCAAGGATGTACAGGAAATCCTTATGACATAATTGTAACGGTAAACCCGATACCTAGAATAACTACAATAAATAATGCAACGATTTGTTCTAAAGAAACAACAGCTATTAACCTGACAAGTACAGTTACCAACACAACTTTTACATGGAAAGCGGTTGCACAGCCTGAGGTTACAGGAGCTATTAACGGTGCAGGAAATTCTATCCTGCAAACATTAGTCAATAATTCCAATATACCAAAAACGGTAACTTATACTGTAATCCCGCTAGCGCAAGGATGCGAAGGAAATCCTTATGATATAATTGTAACGGTAAACCCAATTCCTAAAGTAACGACAATAAATAACGCAACGATTTGTTCCAAAGAAACAACAGCAATTGACCTGACAAGTACGGTTACCAACACCACCTTTACATGGAAAACAGTTGCTCAAACTGAGATCACAGGAGCTAGTGATGGCGAGGGAAATGCTATCTTGCAAACATTGGTCAATAATACCAATACGCCAAAAACGGTAACCTATACCATAATTCCGCTAGCACAAGGATGCGAAGGAAATCCTTATGATATAATTGTAACCGTAAACCCAATTCCTAAAGTAACAACAATAGACAATGCAACAGTATGTTCCAAAGAAACAACAGCTATTGTCTTAAAAAGCACAGTCACTAATACAAGCTTTACATGGAAAGCAGTCGGTCAGCCTGAGATTACAGGAGCTATGGACGGTGCAGGAAATGCTATCCTGCAAACATTGGTAAATAATACTAATACGCCAAAAACGGTAACTTATACTGTAATTCCGCTAGCACAAGGATGCGAAGGAACTCCTTATGATATAATGGTGACGGTAAACCCGATACCTAAAGTAACTACAATAAATAATACAACGATTTGTTCGAAAGAAACAACCGCTATTGATCTGACAAGCACAGTCGCCAACACATCCTTTACATGGAAAGCAGTCGGTCAGCCTGAGGTTACAGGAGCTATGAACGGTGCCGGAAATTCTATCCTGCAGACATTGGTAAATAATGCCAATACACCAAAAACGGTAACGTATACCGTAATTCCGTTAGCTCAAGGATGCGCAGGAACTCCTTATGATATAATTGTAACGGTAAACCCAACTCCTAAAGTAACAACCACATCGAGTGCAACTATTTGCTCCAAAGAAACAACAGCTATTGACCTGACAAGTACGGTTGCCAACACAACCTTTACATGGAAATCAGTTGCGCAAGCTGAGATTACCGGAGCTATGGACGGTACAGGAAACTCTATCCTGCAAAAATTGGAAAACAAGGGCAGTGAGCCAAAAACGGTAACTTATACTGTAATTCCGCTAGCCCAAGGATGTACAGGAAATCCCTATGATATAATGGTAACGGTAAATCCATTACCAACAGCCAGCATTTCAGGAACAGCATTGGTCTGTAATAATTCAACAGCTCCAAAAATTATCTTTACAGGATCTAACGGAACTCCTCCTTATACTTTTACCTATAGTATAAATGATGGTAATCCAAAAAAGGTCACTACCTCAAAAAACAATACAACTACCGTAGAGGCTCCAACCACTATTATAGGAACATACATCTATAAATTACTCAGTGTCAAAGATGGCGGCGCAACTACTTGTGAGCAAGCACAAACAGGAACAGTAAGCATAACAGTAAAACCGCTGCCTGTAGTAACAGCAAGCTCACTGAGCAATGTAATTTGTTCAAACCAAACTACCAACATTGAGCTAAAAAGTACGATTGCATATACAACTTATAGTTGGACAGTAGTACAAACCGGAGTAACAGGAGCCACGGACGGATCTGGTAATTCTATACAACAATTATTAAAAGCAACATCCAATACGACACCCGGACAGGTAAAATACACTATTATTCCAAGAGTGAATGACTGCGATGGACTTGCAATAGAGGTAATAATCACAGTAAAACCATTGCCTGAGATAATTACAGACGCCTTAGAGATAACAATATGTAGTGACGAATCATCAAATATTCACTTGCGATCAAATTTAGACGGAACAACCTATAGCTGGACTGTTATCTCTAAGGGAATTACCGGAGCATCAGATGGTGACGGTAATTTCATTGATCAGGAATTAAAAACTTCCGGAAACAAACAAGGAAGTGCAATTTATACGATTACTCCAACACATAATAATTGTACAGGAAAAGAAACCGTGGTTATAGTTACAGTAGATCCTTTACCGATACCAACATTATATGATGGTATTATATGTGTAAATCAATCAACAGGAGCTACTATTGCATCATATACATTTGATAGCGGGCTAAATAAATCTGAAAATATCTTTGAGTGGTATTATAATTCTACCAGAATTATGGAAGCCACAACAAGTACCTATGAAGCTAAAAAAGCAGGAGAATATGCTGTAATTGCAATAAATAAAAATACCGGTTGTGTATCATATCCGGAAATAGCCAATGTAAAAGCTGTTTCACCAGGTTTAAAATTAGAAATAAATCAAACTCCTGCTTTTGGAAGTGATGATGCAACAGTAACCATAACTGTGTCAGGAGGAAATGCAAGTTATGAATACCAATTAGACAACGACAGTTTTGGAACCTCAAACAAAATTCATAATGTAAAACCCGGCTCACATATTATAACGGTCAGAGATGTAGAAGGCTGTACTGATTTGAGTAAAGAGATTTTCATTATTGGGTATCCTAAATTCTTTACACCCAATGGAGATGGTTATAATGATATATGGAATTTGACTGGCTTAAATGATAATTTCCATTTTACTACCTACATATTTGATCGTTATGGTAAATTATTAAAACAGATTACATCAAAAGATATTGGATGGGATGGTACCTTAAATGGATATCCTTTACCGGCAAGTGACTATTGGTTTACCGTAGAATATACAGAAAAAGGAATCAATAAAGTATTCAAATCACATTTTACATTGAAAAGATAATATTCAATTGTATACATTGATCAGAAAGAATCCTAAAAAAAACATTCTTTCTGATCTAATTTAAATTTTTAAAATAAAAAAAATGATTTCATTAATGTTATCCAAGAGAATATTCATAATACAAATTTGGAACAGACATAGTTTAAAGCGGCCAAAAATTAAGTTTTCAATATTTTTATTATTCGCATTCATGTATTCCTACTCGCAGGAAGGAATACCAGTTTACTCTGATTATTTATCAGATAATTATTATTTGATCCATCCGTCGATGGCAGGAGCTGCCAATTGTACCAAATTAAGATTAACAGCTCGCAAACAGTGGTTTGATCAGGAGGATGCTCCATCACTACAAACCTTGAGTCTTAACGGACGAATAGGAGAAAAATCCGGCGCAGGAATTATTATTTTTAATGATAAAAACGGCTATCATTCTCAAAAAGGAGTAAAACTTACTTATGCGCATCATATTCTTTTTTCAAGGGATGATATTGATCTGAACCAACTTTCATTTGGAATCAATGCGGGTATGATTCAGAACCAGCTCAATGAAACCGCGTTTACTGAATACGATCCGATTATTTTTGGTAACATTCAAAGCAGTAGTTATTTCAATGCCGATTTTGGGGCATCTTATAATTATCTCAATTTTTATGCACATGCCACAGTTCAGGGTGCTGTAGAAACAAGACGCAAAGTCTATACTGATTTTGAAAGTGATAATCTTAGAAAATATCTTTTAAGCGCAGGATATGTTTTTGGTAATAGATATACATTATTGTGGGAACCATCCATTCTTTTTCAATCATTTGATAAAACCAAAGAAAAACAAATTGACATCAACTTAAAAACCTATAAAAACATGGATTTTGGCAGTCTTTGGGCAGCACTGTCTTACAGAAGAAGTTTTGATGGGGCAGAATATTATAATGGTTCCTCTGTAGCTACTCAAAAATTACAATATATAACTCCTGTTATGGGCGTCAATTATAAGAATTTCATGATGGCATATACTTACTCTAAAATAATTGGGGATATAAAATTTAATACCGGAGCATATCATCAAATTACATTGGGCCTAAACTTATTTTGTAAAAAAGAAAGATACGATTGTGATTGTCCCGCTGTTAATTAATATAAACAATACATGAAAATTAATAGCTTCTATACCATATTTTACAAAATGAGTTTTGATTATTTTTCTAAATAAATATAAAACTCAAATAGTAAAAAACATAAAAAATCCCGTTCATCTTTAATGAACGGGATTTTTTTTATTTGAAGCTATGCTTTATTTAGCGTACATTTTCACTCTTAATTCCTGAACTTTTTCATCGTCTAAATATTCATCAAATGTCATATAACGATCGATTGCTCCGTTTGGCGTAAGCTCTACTACTCTATTACCAACAGTTTGTGCAAATTCGTGGTCATGTGTTGTAAAAATTACAGATCCTTTAAAGTTTTTCAATGAGTTATTGAATGCTGTAATCGACTCTAAATCTAAGTGATTTGTTGGTTCATCAAGCATTAAAATGTTAGCACGTTCCATCATCATTCTTGAAAGCATACAACGTACTTTTTCTCCTCCTGACAATACACGGCTGGTTTTTAAAGCTTCTTCTCCGGAGAAAATCATTTTTCCTAAGAATCCTCTAATAAATACCTCGTCGCGTTCTTCTTCTGTTTTTGCGTACTGACGTAACCAGTCTACTAACGTTAAATCATTTTCAAAGAAAGAATGATTTTCTGCTGGTAAATATGCCTGATTGGTTGTAATTCCCCAATCAAAAGTTCCTGCGTCTGCTTTTTGCTGATTGTTAAGGATTTCGTAGAAAGCGGTTGTCGCACGTGAATCTTTTGAAAAAAGAACGATTTTATCGCCTTTTGCCATATTCAAATCTACGCCTTTAAACAAAAGCTCTCCATCTACAGAAGCTTCTAAATTTTCGACATTCAAAATCTGATCTCCCGCTTCACGATCCTGATCAAAAATAATCGCAGGATAACGACGGCTTGAAGGTTTAATATCTGAAATATTCAATTTAGAAATCATTTTTTTACGAGATGTTGCTTGTTTTGATTTTGCAACGTTCGCGCTAAAACGACGAATAAATTCTTCTAATTCCTGTTTCTTTTCTTCTGCTTTTTTGTTTTGCTGTGCACGTTGTTTCGCCGCTAATTGACTAGACTCGTACCAGAAAGTATAGTTTCCTGAATAGTGGTTTATTTTTCCAAAATCGATATCAGAAATATGTGTACAAACCGAATCTAAAAAGTGACGGTCGTGAGATACTACAATTACAGTATTTTCATAATTTGCTAAGAAATTTTCTAACCAGGAAATGGTTTCAAAATCCAAATCATTGGTAGGCTCATCCATAATAAGCAAATCCGGGTTTCCAAAAAGTGCCTGCGCCAAAAGCACACGAACTTTAATTTTTCCCTCAAGATCTCCCATTAAAGTATAATGGTGTTCTTCGTTGATCCCTAAGTTAGACAACATTGATGCGGCATCAGAATCTGCATTCCATCCGTTCATTTCTTCGAACTGAACCTGAAGCTCCCCTATTCTGTCTGCGTTTTTGTCGTTGTAGTCTAAATAAAGTTCATCCATTTCTTTTTTAACAGCATACAAAACTTTATTTCCCATCAAAACAGTTTCCAAAACCGTATGCTCATCGAACATGTTGTGATTTTGGTTTAAAACGGACATACGTTTTCCTGGTTCTAAATGAATGTGGCCAGAAGTTGGGTCGATATCACCCGAAATGATTTTTAGAAAAGTAGATTTTCCAGCACCATTGGCTCCAATAACGCCGTAAATATTTCCGTGTGTGAATGTGGTATTTACTTCGTCAAACAAAATTCGTTTGCCAAATTGAACTGATAAATTATTGACTGTTAACATGAATGTCTTTTTAATTAATTTGGTGCAAAAGTACGGAAAAAGGTTCAGAGTTGCAAAGGTAGAAAGAGGCAAAGTTTTTTACCTGAAAGAGTTTTTTCTCGCAAAGGCGAAAAGAAAAGTAACTTGTGTGAAAATTTTCTACCATATAAGTTATATAAGTGCATTTAAACGAAACTTACTAACCTCAAAAAGATGAAAAACTTTGAGACTTTGCGACTTTACGTGCAAATTTTACGAAACTTATACTATTATTACTTATATGGTTTAAAAAAAACTATAGTTTACTTTCTTTCGCCAGCGCTACTTCTAAGCTTTCGAAATTAGGCAACACTTTTGCAATCATTCCTTCTTTGTTTAGAATAAAATGCGTTGGAAATGAATTGAGTTGTAAAGCTTCGTTCATATATTCTTTCATATTTGGAATAACCGAATAAGACAAAGGTTTTCTCGCTAAAAATACTTTTAATTGTTCCGGAGTATCTTCGGCGAGACTTATAAAAAGAATGTCTTTTCTATCTTTATAATCTTCTGCTAATTGATTGACTTGCGGAAATTCTCTTATGCAAGGAGTACAATGGATATACCAGCATTTTATCACGATTATTTTTCCTTTCATGGTTTCATTAGAAACTAAATTTCCGTTTAAATCTTTAAAGGAGAATTTAGGAAAAGGCTTCCCTTCCATTTCGAAATTTTTATGAGCATCGAAACCTATTTGGTTGATTGTTGCTTTTATGCTTGTATCTGATTTTGGCTGAATCAGGAATAACTTATAATAGTAAACTGAATCTTCTGATTTTAATCGGATTGGGATGTAGTTTCCGTTTGCTAACTGATCTAAAAACGATTCTTTTGAGATTTCTTTTGAATTTGAATCTAATGCTGTAAAATCTCTTGAAAGCATTATTTTTTTGCTTTGATAAGCAGACCAATCTGTATATGTTTTTTGAATTTGAATGGGATCAACTTCTGGGTTTCCGTATTTGTTTTGGGCGAAAGTTGATATAAATATAAGGAAGATTATTATGGTGATTATTTTTTGCATTTTTAGAAGAATAATTGGGATTCAAAATTAATCAAAAATAGTTTGGAATTTAGTTTTAACTAAAGAAATGGCACGCGGATGACACGGATTCGCTTTGAGAAAACGCGGATTTACACGGATTTTTTTGTTATTACGCTCATTTTAGTCATTGCGAGGAACAAAGCAATCTCATTTGCTAAATCAATTGTTAGTGTGGTTGCTTCGTTCCTCGCAATGACAATATTGTGATTACATTACGTTTCAAGGGATTAAAATCCCTCGCTACAAAATAAATCATTCCTTCGGAATTTTATAAAAGAGTTCCAGAGGAACTAAACATATTGTAGGGATGGATTTTAATCCATTCTACGCGGTTATAATCGACAATCTTGTTCGAAATATTGTGGTTGCTTCGTTCCTCGCAATGACTTAGATTATTTAATAAAATGTTTCACGACACCAAATTTCCTAGCCCCGATAGTCCCGAGGCTTCGGGAGGAAATCCTTTTATTTTTTTTCTTAAAAAAAATAAAAGATTGAAACGTCCCGAGGCTTCGGGAGCGGGATTAGCTCCTAATAAATCACTTAATATCAAGATTTACATCATTTTGGCACAAATATGTGTCATACTAAAAATAACAGTTCTGTAACTTTGCTAAAAACAAGATAATGATTACAGAAAAACTTTCAAATGAAGTTGAGTCCAGATTAAAACATTTTTTCACTGATAATATTGATTCTAAAGAAATGGCAAAAATGATACGAGAAGTAAATAATGCACTTTCATTATGTGCTATGAGAGGATGTGAAACCATCGAATCTGAAATAAAGAATATTGATGATAATTTTTACTGGCTTAATAAACTTGCAGAAATTTTAGATCCTTATTTAGAAGCTTAAATAATTAATAGCGATGTTTTAGAGCATAAAAAAACCTGGCAATAAATTGCCAGGTTCATAATGTTCTCCTTCGGGTGAAAACCAAATAACAAATCACCTAAATTCGACGCATTTATTCGAAATAAAAATTAGATTAAAAAATAAATAACCAAACTCAATTTTAACCGTTCCAATATTTTATTTCTAGATTTTTCATTCGTTTAACTTTAGTTTAAAAAGTTCATTACTTTGAATGATTTTTTATTTCCTGCTTTGTCTGTTACCACAACTATAAACAATTGTTTAGTTGAGAAACTTTGGTTTTGAAGCAGTATTTCTTTATTATTCTGAACATTTTGATAGTTTATCAATGATTGTCCAATTGTATTAAATACGTCTACATGTACAATTTCTTCGGCTTCATTTGTTACCGATAATGCATTGTTTTTAAAGTAAACGATTGTATTGCTTTTTACCTCGATTTTGTCAAGTGCTAAAGTTTTTGCTGATGACTGCGAAGCAAAATAAGCGGCATATGCTTTAGACAATTCAGATGAATTACCACAAGAAGATGCATCCCAGTTTACAGACCAGGTCATTAAACCTCTTAAAGAAGGATATGGTCCGCCTGGCTGCATAGTGTATGTTCTTCCTGAAAAAGTCGTTCCGGTTCTTAAATAATTCATAGCACTAATTCCTTCTGCCGGTGTTAAATATCCGCTACCTGCTGCACTTGGACAAGCTGGTAATGCAATAAGAACTTTTGAGGCCGGTAAACCATCAAAACGCATTCCTGTTGTAGCAATGTTATATCCTTTTATCACCATATCTGTTAGGGCTGTTACCATGTTTGCTTTTTTAGCTGAACCATAGTATTGACCATCTAATCCGTTTTCTCCTCCTGTATTATACAATTGTACGGCTAACAAATCTAATTCATTACGTAGGTTTTGAATGATTGGCAGGAAAGAACCAAACGTATCTGTATAAGTAGAATATCCTCCTTGTACGTATTGTGTTTCCGGAGCTGCAGTTAATAAGAATCCAGGACCATAGTACGCTTTTAATTCTTTGAAAGCATCTACTACATTTTTTAATCTTGGATAAGCAGAAATACCTGCATAAGAAATATCTCTTAAACCTCCTGCACTAAAATTCATTGATCCGCCTTCAAAATCAATATCAACTCCATCAAATTGATACTCGTCGATAATTGCTTTCAAACCATTAACAAAAATATTTTTTTGAGTTACATTGTCTAAAACAACATGTCCGTTTTGACCTCCAATAGAAACAATAACAGGAACGCCGCTATCTCTTAAGGATTTTATATCGTTTTTCAACAATTGCTTATTGAAAACTCCATTGGTCAAATATCTATTGTCATTTGTAGTTAATACTGGCGTATAACCATCACGATTAACTGTTTCTACGAAAGAGTAATCAACTACGTTAAACTTACTTCCCACCATTTGAGAAAAATATAAAAATGGAGCACCAGCATTTTCCCAAGAATGTGCGTATCCTAAAATAATTTTAGAAGGAAGCGGGATAAATCTATTTGTGCTCACCGGAGCAATTTTAATCGTATTGTTTAATGTAGTTACACCCGATTGATTATCGGTTGCTTTGATTACAACTGGATAATCCTGATAAGCAGATGGTGTAAAATTATACGTATAAGTATTATTTGTACCTGCTGTCATGTTAAATGTACCTCCATTTATTGTAATAGTAACACCTGAAACTGATCCGTTGCTATCAACAGCTGTAACTGAAATTGGCACAACCTGGAAAGAACTTTGGTTTACAGTAGTATTCGATGGTGAATTCCAAGTAATTACCGGCAATGAATTAGGGCAGTTTGCACCTGAACAATTTAATGTAAAACTATATGTTTTTACATCTGTTGATCCGTTTGATGCAGTTGCTGTAACAGTTAACGTATGAGAAAGTGAAAACTGATTTGCTACTGGTGTCCAAACCGATGTATAAGTTCCCGAAGAATTGGTAGCACTTATGGTTTGTCCGTCTAAACTAAATACAACAGAGGAGATTGTAGTGGCATCTGCAGCACTTAATCCAACACTTGCAACAAAATTAATTGACGATCCTAAATTTATAGCAATCGCTGAAGCTGTTGGCGCTGTAATAGTCACCACTGGTTTAGTAGCAACCACCGCTTGTCTATTAAAATTATAAACTGTTGCAGTTGTTGGAACTGCGAAGTTAGCTAAGTTATTTGGATAATAAGTCACATCGCCATTTTCCCAAGCATTTAATTTCAAACTTAAAATTTGTGTATAACCTGCTACAACTGAATTATCGAAAGTATAATTTCCTGATGCATCTGTTGTTGCTAAAACACTTTTCCAGTTGTGTGTATTATCTGTCCATGGTAAAACGATTTCTACTTTTGCACCAGCAACTGCAACCGTTCCGTTTTTAACGGTTCCGCTGATTAAGTTTGCAGCAGCCAATGCTGATTTTGCTGTAGAACTCGTATTGAAGTTGTAAATTGTTGGGTTTGCAGGAACTGCAAAGTTCGCCAGATTATTTGGGAAATAAGCTGTTTCTCCATTCTCCCAAGAGTTTAATTTTAAACTTGTAACTGTTGTATATCCTGCTGTAACTGAATTGTCAAAACTATATTTTCCTTGTGCATCTGTTACAGCAATAACACTTTTCCAGTTGTGTGTATTATCTGTCCAAGGTAAAACGATTTCTACTTTTGCACCAGCAACTGGATTTGTTCCGTTTTTAACTGTTCCGCTAATTTTACCTGAAGGAACTACAATAACATCTTGTGTGAAGTTTAATGTTTTATTAGCTGTTAAATTTGTATAAACCGTTGAAGCCGGCGTATATGTTTGACCTGCTAAAGCTGCCGTTACTGTATAATTTCCGCCTGACGGTAAATTAGCAATTGAATAAGCTCCAGTTGAGTTTGTAGTTGCAGTAAAAGTTCCTCCGGTTGAAGTTGCTGTTACCGTTACTCCTGAAACCGGAGTTGATCCGTTAAGGACAGTTCCGCTTACTGTATAATATACAATTGCCGCACCCTGAGCAAAATTCAACGTTTGATTCGCGCTTATCGCATTATAAACTGTTGAAGTTGGTGTATAAGAGAATCCTGTTTTTGCAGCTGTAACCGTAAAATTAAGCCCGGCTGTTAAACCTGTAACGCTGTAAACTCCGCTTGCATTAGAAACCGCAGTTAAAACTGTTGATCCTGATGTTGCTGTAACCGTTACGCCAGAAACCGGAGTTGATCCGTTAAGAACTGTTCCGTTTACTGTGTAAGTTGACTGCGAACCGTTGATTACCACACCAGTTTGGTTAACTGTTACATTTGTTAAATTTACAGGAGTAAAAGTATACGTCGCTTTTAAAGCTGTAAGGATATAATTTTGTCCTGAAGTCAGGTTGCTGAATGTGAAATTACCTCCAGTTGAAACTACAGTTTGTAATACTACATTACTCGCATTGCGTAATTCAACTGTAACATCAGTCACTAAAGCTGTTCCGTTTTTTACAGAACCTGCAATACTTACTGTTCCAGGAACTGCGCTCCCAAATGATGTATCAACCTGAGTTAATAATGAGTTAGGAACAGAACCTCTGGTATCCTGAGATAACTCCCAAATCATACCTCCGGCAAGATTTTTAGATTTTATGTATTGTACTTTTAAATCCATCGATTGTTTATCTTCATAAGAGATAAACTGTTTTAAAGAAGCATTATATAAGTAAGGTACTTTTGTTGTATTATCAAAATAGCGTACCCATCCTGCTGCTGCAGCAGTTGATGTAACCTGCATTGTATTAGGATCTAAATAAGCATGTGAATTTGTAACGGGATTTCCAACTAAATCACATATTTCGATGCTTCCTGATTTTTCGCACGCTGCAGGACCATCCCAGGTTCCTGTTGGGTTTTGAGGATTTGTACATCCTGAAACTACATATCTTGGTGCAGAAACGAATAATCCGGGTAAATTAGGGTTAGTACCGTTATTAGCAACGTTATCAAATTTCTTTCCGTAAAAAGGCAATCCCATGATTAATTTGTTCGCAGGAAAACCAACAACGTTCAAGTATTGATTGGTTAATTCGTCTAATGATTCTGATTGCGTTGCACCATATAATGGATCATTTGTGTTTCCGCTTGAATATAAAGGTGCATTGTAGCAGGTTTTATCATACCAGTTTCCACCAAAATCATATCCAAAAT
Organism: [Flexibacter] sp. ATCC 35103; assembly: GCF_001975985.1. Taxonomy (GTDB): domain Bacteria; phylum Bacteroidota; class Bacteroidia; order Flavobacteriales; family Flavobacteriaceae; genus Flavobacterium. The sequence continues at coordinate 107,560 of NZ_MTQF01000004.1, forward strand.
AAGTGATGTAATCACAATAAGTCGAAATGTCTTCTGTCATTCCGTATTGTGTTCTGTTGTTTGGTCCTAAATATTGTTTAGATACATTTCGAACATTGTTTCCGGCTGCAATCGTAACTAATTTATTTGGCATTGCCTGACGCATCGCTTTTAATAAATATACTAAGTTTTTGTTGTCGTCCGGACTGTACTTTTGTGGAGGAATTGGAGCTCCGTTTATCACTTCGGTACCGTCTGTTCCGCCTAGAAGAGGATATTCCCAGTCAATGTCGAATCCATCAATAAAGGGATATTTGGTAATAAAGTTTGCCATATCTGCAGCCAGAGCGGCTCTTGCTACAGGACTTGCAGCAATTGGAGAAAGATCCTGACCTTTGGTCCATCCTCCAACAGAGATTAAGATTTTTAAGTGCGGATACTTTTCCTTAAGTTTCATTAAGTCATAAAAGTTCCCTTTTACAGGAGCATCCCACGGAATTCCACCTTCCATATGCTCAAAATCAGCATAGGAATCTAAACATAACAACTTTGTATTCTCCGGATGTGCCGGATCATAAGTTGTACCATAAAACGAATAATTCAAATGCGTCAATTTACTTCCGTCTATCTTAGGGACATTAAAATCCCGGGCATAGATAGACCATTGCGCATAATACCCTACTACCTTTTTACCGTGAGCTGGTTGAGCTAACGCAAGTAAGGGAAACAGTAACAAAAAAAGCAATCTGTAATAATGTTTCATAATTAAATTAATATTGGTTAATAGAAAATAAATATTCCAATTACGATACCTTACACACTCAAAAAAGCATGTAAATACAACAACTGGGATTCAATTGATTGCAAATAGAAAACATTGCAACCCATTGGAAATGAATTCATATTACTTCTAAAAATAAATACTACTATTACCGATTATCCATAATCATTAGTAAATAGCACTGATTGATATTTATTTAATTTTTTAAAAAAATTAGATTAAACAAAAAAGATAAATTTGGGGTTTATCAATTTTAATACTTTACTTACTTGTCATGTTTTTTTATTCTCTTTATTTGGTTTTAAAATGTTAATACTATTATTGATGGTTATTTTATATATTTTGATTAACTGGTTTAAATGTATTTGTGTTTACCATATCTACCCCTGCCAGATGTTTCTGGCAGAGATAAATAAATTACTAATACTCATAGGTAACATACTAAATACTAACTCAAACCAAATTTTAAATTAATTTTTTAAGACTTGCATAAACAGATAGTTCAACATCTGCATGGTCTTTTGTATTGCATTGCTCTATTAAATTCTTTAGATCATCTGCTTTTAATTTTGATTTATTATCTAAAACAAGTAACAATTCCTGCGATGCGTCATTTAATTTTTTAGATAATGGTAAAATTGATTGCACTAAAGGCGCATTGGCACTTAATTCTGCCAAGCCTTTGTTTACAGCAATCCATTTATTGAAAAAGGCAACTAGCTTTGCTTTATTTTCAGGTGTTTTACTGGCTAAATATTGCGTTACTGCATCATCAAAAGCCAGAGAATCCTTCGCATCCGGCGTACATGCATCAGCAAAAAGGGTTAATGGAGAATACATCTGATATTCTGTCCCGCCTTTATTACGTGTATATCCTTTTAACGGCTCACAAACATTAGAAAATTCGTTTAATGATTTAATATTTTGATTGTTTGAAATGTTTCTCAATATCACCGCTTTATTGCGAATGTGTGTCAACCCTAATTCTTCTAATCTAAAAGAAACCACTTCAAGACGTTTGCGCATACTGGCTACATCTGTAATATCTTCTGCTGACCAAAGTCTTTCAGCAATTGCTGCTGTTCTTGGCCAAAGTCTTGAATCTATTGTTGTAGATGTGGTAAGTTCTGTCCACATTGTGGCTTCTCCACCCAGAATCCTTGCTTTTTCATCTGCTGTTAGATCTGCTCCTTTTGGCATTGGATCGTTTAAATAATGACTTGCAACAGGATACATTAAATCAATATAATATCCGTTTGATAAAACTGTTTTATATCCTTTTTTTACTGCATCTGTTAATGATTGTCCTGCAACAACTCCTTCATTAGGACCTCTCCAGGAATGAATAATAGCATCTTTTGACATGTTTTTTGTCAAAATTTCTTCCCATCCCATTAACTGTTTACCATGTTTTTTAAGCATTGGTACTAATTGCATCGTAAAATGGGTCTGCAATTCATGATTAGTTGCTAATTTATTTTTCTTTTTAAATTCCTGAATTTTTGGGTTTGCATCCCAGTCCTTACCTTCATTTTCATCGCCCCCGATATGAAAATAAGCACCTGGGAATAATGGACAAACCTCATCAAAAATTTCACTTAATAATTGATATGTTTTAGGATTTGAAGGATCTAATGTTGGCGAAAAAATACCCGCATTTCTTTCAATTCCATAGGTGGCAATTGCCGTACCCTGAATATTTTTTTCAGAAGTTCCTCCTGTCAATGTGATCACCTTGCTCCCTATTTCCGGGTAAGCAGTAAGTATGGCTGATCCATGACCCGGAACATCTATTTCCGGAACTATCAAAATACCGCGCTCATCAGCATATTTTACGATATTTTTAATTTCCTCTTGTGTATAATACATTCCGTCTGATGCTAATTCTATCAGTTTTGGATGTTTTTTCATTTCGATTCTCCATCCCTGATCATCTACTAAATGCCAATGAAAAACATTCATTTTTACTGCAGCTAAGGCATCAATGTTTCTTTTAATAACATCTACCGGTTGAAAATGTCTCGAAGCATCAATCATTAAACCTCTCCAGGTAAATCTTGGAAAGTCAGAAACTTTCGAGTTTGGAAAATAAAAAGAACTACTATTATTCTGCAACATTTGCAATAACGTTTCAAGCCCGTGAAGTGCGCCTAAATCGCTTGTTGCATTTATAGTGATTTGGTTTTGTTTGATATCTAAATGATAACTTTCGTCTTCATATAAACCAATTTTCCCACTTTTCTCACAGTTAATCTGAAGTGAAGCTGTAGGAGATTCATTTAGTTTTGTAATAAAACCCTGTTCGAAAAAAATACCGGTTCTACCATCTAAACGACGCAAAAAACGTGTTACTCCACCAAAAATTCTTGGATTAGGATTTCCGGTAATGTTTACTTTAAAATTTTTGTTTAAAGCAAAATTTCCGTCATTTAAAACAACATTTTGAGGCCATGGCATAAGATTAAGCTGCTCTTTTTGAATTTGAGCACTAGAAGTTACACCTGCTAATAGTAGGACTAATAAATATTTCATTTTTACTGTTTTTGAAAAGATGTTACCCTGAGATAACAGTATTAAATAATAAGGAACAAAACTCAGAATGATCTCTATTGAACCCTCACTATCCTGATGATATCAATCTGAATTTTGTAATGTGATTCGCTCTCACCCGAATCTTAATTCTTTATTCTAGTAATCAAAACGTTTAAAGGCTTCGATTGCTTCATATTCTGCTAATCCTAAATCATCGTATAAAATGGCGGTGTTTTTATTACGGTCTTCAGCTCTCACCCAGAATTCACGAGAGTCATTTCCCTGAAACATTACCCTGTCTTTTTGGGATTGGTGGTATAAAATTGCATGACGCTTCAAGAGTACTTCTGATGGAGAAAGCGGAACGGCCATGTCAATTTCGTGAATGTCCCATTCGTGCCACGCACCTCTGTACAACCATAACCAGCAATCATCCATGTATTTCTCCGGTTTTAACTGTTTCATGGCAGCAAAAATAGCATTCAGGCAAACTTCATGGGTTCCGTGCGGATCTGCCAGATCTCCCGCTGCAAAAACCTGATGTGGTTTTATTTTGGCAATAATATCTTTTACAATGGCAATATCCTCTGCGCCTAACGGATTCTTTTTTACTTGTCCGGTTTCGTAAAACGGAAGATCCAAAAAGTGGGTGTTCTCATCTTTTAAACCAATGTATCTTGTGGCAGCATAAGATTCTCTTCTGCGGATAAGTCCTTTTAGTTTTCTCACTTCCAGAGAATCAATCTGGTTTTCTGATTTATTGTTTAAAAATTCTATTACCGACTGAAAGTTGATTTGTGTTGCCGTATCGCCCACAAAATCCTTGGCAACCTCAGCAAATTTTAAGGCTTCATCGTCTGTAACGGCTATATTTCCGGAGGTTTGATATACAACATGTACATCATGGCCCTGTTTTATCAATTTTGAAAAAGTTCCTCCCATAGAAATCACATCATCATCAGGATGCGGACTAAAAAGGATCACTCGTTTTTTTGCAGGATTGGCTCTTTCGGGACGATGCGAATCATCTGTGTTGGGTTTTCCGCCCGGCCATCCTGTGATGGTATGTTGCAAGACGTTGAACATATTGATGTTCAAATCATAAGCAGAACCTTCCTG
>NZ_MTQF01000004.1:112063-480483 GCF_001975985.1 [Flexibacter] sp. ATCC 35103
ATCTGTGTTGGTGTTTCCGCACTGCCATCCTTTGATTGTATGTTGCAAGTCGTTGAACATATTGATGTTCATATCATAAGCAGAACCTTCCTGCGCCAAAAGATCAGACATTCCGTTGTTGTTGTAATCTCTGTCTGTTAATTTTAAGATCGATTGTTTTGTTTTTTGGCACAACCAAACAATCGCTTTGCTTTTTAATTCCTGTGTCCAGATGCATTCTCCAACAAGCCAAGGCGTTTTGAAACGCGTTAGTTCTACAGCTGCAGACTGGTCCAATACGAAAGTCGCATTAGGGTGGTTTTGTAAAAATGTAGCCGGAACTTCAGAACTGATATCTCCCTGAATGGTTCTCTTGATGATATCGGCTTTGTTTTGTCCCCATGCCATTAGTACGATTCTCTTGGATCTCATAATGGTAGAAACTCCCATCGTGATGGCTCTTTTGGGAACGTTATCGATTCCGTTAAAGTCAGATGAGGCGTCTACTCTTGTAATGTGGTCCAGTGTAATAATCCTGGTTCCTGAATTGATGTGCGATCCCGGTTCGTTGAAACCTACGTGACCCGTACGGCCAATTCCCAGTAACTGAAAGTCAAGTCCTCCCGCATTTTTAATGTTCATTTCATAATCGATGCAATATTGGTTGAGTTCCTCAATGGCAACGGTTCCGTCGGGAACATTTACGTTCTCGGGTTTGATGTCGATATGGTTAAAAAGATGCTGGTGCATGAAATAATGATAGCTCTGATTGTTCTCCCTGCTCATTGGATAATATTCATCCAGGTTGAAAGTGATCACATTGCTAAAACTAAGGCCTTCTTCTTTGTGCATTCTCACTAATTCCTCATAAACTTTTATAGGAGAAGAACCTGTTGCTAAACCCAATACACAAGATTTTCCTTTTTCTTGTTTAGATCTAATTAATTGCGCGATTTCCTGCGCTACAATTACTGAAGCTTCTGCTGAATTTTTGAAGATTTCGTTATGGATTTTCTCAAATCTGGTCTCTTCAAATTTTCCCGCGCTTTTATAGCTAATATCAGGTTTTATTTCTAAAGCACTTTTCATTTCTTTTTTCTTTTTTGTATTTACAATTTTGGTTTTTGAAATGGTATAAGCAATTTGCACTGCTTATACCATTTACTAACCAAACTTAAATTCTTATATTCTTTGATATTTATTTTTAGAAATTTGGAGCATTAACATCCCACCAAAGTCTGGTTCCTCCTGTATCAGGACCTCCTAATTTAGCCACTCCAGTTGCTACACCTTCTTTATTGTTTGCAATCTCAGACTGTACAAAGTTGATTCTTCTTGGACCAAGGGGTGTAGAAATTTTTCCTCCACTGTTATTTACAAGTACAGGAAATAATTTTGGGTAACCTGTTCTTCTGTAATCAGACCATGCTTCTTGTCCTTCAGGAAAACCTGCAATCCATTTTTGAGTAATGATTTTTTGCAATTTTACTTCATTAGTTGCAGCACCATCCCAGGCAATTGTAACATTATTTACCGGTGCAGCATTATTTACAGGAAAATTAGGATCTGTATACGCTACTGGTAATTTTACATTATCTGCTGAATAAGCCGCAGCTCCTGAAACACCTCTTTGATCAAATGAAGCCTGAATACCTAATTTGTATAGTGATTCAGCATCACTACCCATATTCCAGCCTCTTAAAGCTCCTTCAGCTCTTAAAAAATAAGCTTCGGCAGTTGTAAATAAATAAATTTCTTTTGATTTTACGACAGCTCCAATTCCTGAAAAATCCTGGTGATCTCCTTTTCCTCCAATTGTAATACCAGTACGAACTCCTTTGTATTGTCCCGGAAATTGAGCAGATGTATCAAAATAAGCTGCTATTCTAGGATCTTCATATCCTTTTAAGATAGATTCCATATCTGCAGACATACGAATGTCTAACCATGAACCGCTAATTGTAGCAATAGGATTTGTAAAGTCCGGAGATACAATTTTAAACGCATCTCCATTTGTAGTCATTACTCCAAATTTTTGTGCGATTGCTTTTTCAGCCTGTGCTTTTGCGATATCCGGTTTTACTTTTACAATACGCATTGCTAATCTTAAACGCAATGTGTTAGCAAATTTTACCCATTGTTTATAGTCCCCTTTATAACCTGATAAATCAGTAGCGGCAAAAGCTGTAGCTTCACCTGCATCTACTCTTTTTGTTAATTCTGTAACTGCAATATCCAACTCAGAAAACATTTGGTTATAAACTTCTTCCTGAGAGTCGTAAGCTATTGGTGCTTCTTTACCGTATTGAGAATAAATAATTGGTCCGAAAATATCTGTAAGTCTGTGCATTCCTTCTACTTTCAAAATAAGAGAAAGTGCATAAAACTGATCGTATTTTCCTTTTGCTTTATTTGCAATATCATATGCATTAAACATGACGTTAGGATATGCATTACTCCATATAGCAACGTTCCATGGATCAATCAAATCATAAGTAGTATTATTACTTCCTCCTCTAAATCCAGTTGGTGTAGCCATATAACCTGACCAAATATCTGCATTTAAGTTTTGTTGCAGCTGGTATTGATCTTCTCTTTGATTTCCTAATACCTGAATATTATTAAACATTGGAGCAAATCCTCCTTTGATGTGATTAAAGTCTTGCGCTAGTTGCTCCTGACTAAAACCATTAGGATTTGTATTAATATCCTCAAAATTATCTGTACAACCTACTGCAGCAAGTAATGAAATACAGACAGCTGTTGTTTTTATATTTTTTAATTTCATTTTTTTTGAATTTAGAAAGTTACATTTAAATTAAGACCGACACTTCTAGTAGATGGTAAACCATAGATATCAACACCTTGCAAGCCTTCTCCTGTACTTAATGCAATATTTGGATCAAAAGGAGCGTCTTTGTAAATAAAGAATAAGTTTCTGGCAATTAAAGAGATACTAGCTGTTTGAAAAACAGGAAGTCTTTTAGGATTAAAAGTATATCCTATAGAAATCTCTCTTACACTTACGTTTGTACCACTGTAAATATATTCTCCGGTAATTCCGTCTCTTCCTCCAACTGTTTTGTAATATTGTTTAGCATCCATTGTAGTAACTGGTGTTCCATCAGGCATAACAGCGTTGATTGCAACTCCTCCAGCATTTCTGGCATCACCTGTAGCTTTAGATACTCCAAAATAATCGTTTTGAGCCTGAGTCATACTCATAACTTCACCACCAAAACGTCCGTCAACTAATACATTTGCAAAGAATGCCCCTAATTTAAAAGAGTTAGAAAAACCTAACATAAAATCAGGATTTGCATTTCCTACTTCAACAAAACCTGAACCGTTGTTTTGAATGTTTCCGTCTGAATTTAATAAAATTCTACCTTGAGCATCTCTTAAAATAGTTTTACCCATAATAGCTCCAAATGGTCTTCCTTCGATTAATGAATATTGGTAATTATTAACTCCCGGATCTGTAAGGTTAACTACTTTTCCTAATGAATCAGGAAGTTCTTTTACCTTATTTCTATTTTGAGAAAAGTTTACAGATGAATCCCAAGTAAATTTATCACCTCTAACAATTCCAGCATTCAATACAATCTCAAAACCTTTATTTTCGATACTTCCTGCATTAAATCCGTAATATTTAACTCCTTCTGGATTTCCTTCTGGAGCAATAACCTGTAAATATTGATTTTTAGTTTCAGAACTGTAGTATGAAATTTCAAAACCTAATCTGTTGTTAAACATTCTCCACTCAGTACCAAATTCGTACTCAGATTTTAATTCTGGTTTTAAAGTAGTTCCGCTTTGTACACCAACCTGAGGTTGTGCAGGAAGTCCTGGAAGGAAATAATTTACCGGAGTAGTAACAAAAGCATTAATATCGTTACCAACCTCAGCATAAGTTCCACGAACTTTAGCAAAACTGATGAAGTCCGGCATTGTAAACATTTCACTAAGAATACCTGTTACCCCTACTGAAGGATAAAAATAAGATGGACTATCTGTATTAACTAATGTAGATGACCAGTCATTTCTAGCTGCTAAATCTAAATACAACATTTCTTTATATCCAAAAGTTGTAGTTGCAAACACAGATTGTACTTCTCTTTTAGAACCAATTGTTTGGTAATTTCCTGTGTTATTTACAAAGTTATGAAGTGTAAACCAGTTCGTAAGTGTTAATCCTCCTCCAATTCCTGAATCTAAAATTGTTTTTTGATTTGTTAACGTATTAGTTATACTGGTACCAATGTTAGCATTGAATGTCAAATCATTAGAAAATTTTGTATTGATTGTAGCAATTAAATCTCCGTAACGTTGTGTGCTATATGAATTTTCGTTGATGTAACGACCATTTGCATGAGAAAGTGTTCCTTGAGTTGTAGCAAATATCTTTTTGTCAAATTCGCTGTCAATTCTGTTATAGCTATATCTTGAAGCAATTGTTAACCAATTATTTGCTTTGTAAGAAGCTGTAATTGCACCATTAAAGAAGTTATTTTTATCTTCAGATTTATTTCTGTTAATAGCCCAATATGGGTTTTGCATAATATCTCTGTTTGTCATCCAGTTTTGAGCCATTAAATTTCTGTTTGGATCAAAAACTTCAAAATTGTCTTTGTAAGCATTAAAATCGTTTCCTCTTGGCATTAAATAAACTCCAGTCAATGGGTTAAAATAAAGTCCGTTAACTGGTTTATTTATAATTGATTGAGTTGTATAATTTGCATTTACTCCAAGTGTTAATTTATCATCTAAGAACTTAGCACTCTGACGAATACCAAAGTTATTTTTCTTGATACTGTTTCCAGGCATAATTCCTGTTCCTGATGTATTAGCATAAGATAATGCTGTAGAAGAATTTGCTGATGCAGTAGAATATCCTAAAGATGTAATTTGTGTAGTTCCTGTATTAAAGAAATCTTTTACGTGATCTTTTGATTTTTGTTTATTACCCCAAGTTTCATCTTCTCCTGCATTAGCAATGTAATCAGATTGAAATTCTGGTAAATAAGCCGCTGTATCAAAAGTAGTAACAGATGATGCTGAAATATTTCCTTTTCCTTCTTTAGCTTTTTTAGAAGAAAGTAAAATTACTCCATTTGCTCCCTGAGAACCATACAATACAGATGCTGCTGCACCTTTAAGAACTGTCATTCCTTCATAATCATCAGGATTAATCAAAGACACAACATCTCCACCATCACGATTACCTCCTGATAAACTACCAAATGTATCATTTGGCTGTCCTGATCCGGAGTTTAGCATTGGGATACCATCAATAACATACAAAGGTTGGTTGTTTGTTACAGAAGAGTTTCCACGAATAACAACTTTAGTAGATCCACCAGTACCTCCAGAGCTTTTTGTTACGGCAACACCAGCAATTTTACCGGCAATTGTATTGATAACGTTTGCATCTTTTACACGAGTTAACTCTTCTCCTTTAAGTTCCTGAGCTGCGTATGTCAAAGATTTTCTAGTTTTCTTAAGACCTAATGAAGTTACAACTACTTCATTTAATGCATTAGATGCACCTTGTTGCATTTTTACGTTAATTGTAGCAGCATCTCCTACAACTATTGATTGTGTTTCAAGACCTACATACGTAAAAACTAAAGTTTGTCCTTTTTGTGCTTCAATAGTGTACAAACCGTCAAAATCGGTAGTAGTACCTTTTTGACCTCCTTGTACTGCAACAGATGCCCCTGGCAATGGCAACCCGTCAGAATCTGTAATCACACCTTTGACATTTTTTACCTGAGCAAGTGAAACTTGCGCCGTAAAAACAATCATAAAGATTAAGAAAATTTTTTTCATGTTTATTTATTTTGTTAGTTATGGTGTAAATTTATTCTTAAGGGATTGTTAAAAAAAATAATTTATACAAACGACTTTAAATTTTAAACGAACGACATAAAACAATCAACAATACGTTTTACGAAAACGTTTTCAAATAAATAAACCACATGATTTTATATATTTTTCAAAGTTTTATTTATCAAATTAACCATTTGTTTAAAATATCAATTAATCAATAAAGCTCTGAAATACTGCCAGATACATAAAAATTAGGGTATATTTAACAAGATATCATTATCTGAACCCAGATTAGCATCACTTAGCAGAATCTTTATTTTGATTCTGATTTTATTTATTTTTTAAAGACAATTCTATCAATCGCTTTAATTACCACAAAGTCCTGTAGTTTTAAATTTTAAACTGGTATATTTTTTATGAATAACATCTAATAAAGAATATTCAGTAAAAGAATCCTGTGCTAATTCCCAAATCATAATTCCACCTGCATTTTGAGAAGCAAATTCTACTTTTTGAGAAATTGTAGGTCTTCCGTTATAATATGTTTTTCCAAGTTCGTCCTGATCGGCAAATTGAGATCCTGCTTCAACGATTTGCCCATAAGTTGAACTGGTTACTTCAGGATAAGTGAAATTATAACCATAAAAAGGCACGCCGAGTGTTAATTTCTCACTTGGTATATTTTGTAGTTTATGCCAAAAATCAATCCCATCTTTAGCATTACTCATCGAACTGTGTTGTCCCGGATTATTTGGAGTCCACGGTCCTGTGCCGTCATAAGACATAATATTCAGAAAATCGAAAGCATTTAATGCCTGACTGCTTATATTATCGAATCGGGAATTATTTGGCAATGCAGCCGTGAGAAGTTTTTTATGTTCTGTGAGCGTTTTTCTTAATTCTAAAACAAATCCGCTATAACCTGTTGTTACGGCGTCCCATTCCAGATCTACATCAACGCCATCAAGATGATGGAGTGCTACAAAATTTATTATGCTCTGAATTAAAGCCGGCCTGTTTTCAGGTTTATCAATTAAAAATGACCAATTTGCAGCTTGTTCTTCAGATATAACTCCGCCTGCGAGCGAAATACTGATTATAATATTCGGATTAACTGATTTTGCATATTTAATAAGTGCATCTATATCTGCGCTAAAATTTAAACTTCCATCTTTATTCGGATTCGCAAATGCGATATTAAGATGTGTCAATTTACAAAACGGAACTGAAGTCATTTTATTAAAATTATCCGAAGATAAATAACCTACAACTCTTGCTGTTTTTGTTTTTGAATTTTCAGGATTCGTTTCTTTTTTTGTTGAAGCGCTATAGATCGAAAAAAGAGAACTTATAAAAAAGAGAATGCCTAATAAGGCTTTATTTTTTATCATAATTTTAATTTAAACTGTTGTTTTTAATTTTAATTAGAATGAAAATAACACCTTATTAGGCATAACTTTATGTTTGAGATTTATTTTTTAGTTTGCATCCCACCAAACTTTACCTAACCAGTCATTTTTTCCTCCCATTCTGGATATTGCATCTAAATAATTTTTCTGGTTTTTCTGCATTTCATCATTTGGATAATACAAACGTGTTGGTGTAACTCCTCCAGTTTCAGAATCTGTATTGGTTATTGGAAGTAAATGAGGGAATCCTGTTCTTCTCCAGTTTGAATATGCTTCGATACTATTAAATAAATAGGTAATCCAGATTTGAGTTCCAATTTGTTCTTTTTCTTTTCCTGCAACTAAAGGTTTAGCATTTACATAAGCATCAATACTTGCCTGACTTGCAGGAGCTGCACCATAAATTTCTAATTGTTTGATACCGGCTTCAACACCTTTTTTGTAATATTCTGCTGCAGAACCTGAAACCCATCCTCTAAAAGCGGCTTCTGCTAACAACAATTCTGTTTCTGAATAACTAACATGTAAAAAAGGAGTTGTTCTTAATTTTAAATAAGGCTGAATTCCTGAAGCTGAATTTGATCCTCCCGGAAGTTCCCATCTAAATACTCCTGGCCTAACACCTTCATATAATGTTTCGCCCGGTTGTATTGGAGACCAGTAAACGATACTACTGCTAGTTTTTGGCGTTGCGATCATCGTTAATCTGGGATCTCCATTATTTCTTAGATAATCTATTAATAAAGAACTAAAATGATCACCATCTTCATCAGAGATAAATCCGTACGACAATCCATTTCCTCTAAAATCAAGTTTAGAAGGATCATCATTAAAAGGAAAATCTAAATGATGCATAATACAGTTGTCCGCATTGCTTTCAAAAACTCCATTTTGAAGTGCTGCTTTTGCCTGTTTTTCAGCTTCGGCAGGTTTTACTTCAGAGATTCTCATGGCCAAACGCAAACGCATAGTATTCGCTAATTTTTTCCATTTTGAAATATCTCCGTTATAAAACAAATCTCCTTTTACTAAATCTCCTCCAGCATTTAACTGATTAAAAGCTTCGTCTAATTCTTTGAAAAAAGCAGCATAAATATCCTCTTGTTTATCATATTTAGGAGTTACAATTCCTTGAGAAAAAGCTAAACCAGCTTCAGAATAAGGTACATCGCCATAAATATCCGTTAAACGCTGTGCGATCATTACTCTCATAATTTTTGCAACGGCATTCATATTTATTGCTGCAGGATCTGCGCTTGTTTTTTCAAGTATATCAACAATACTTTTCATTTCGTGTGCATATACATTTCGCCATAAGGCTACTGCATACTCCTCGCTGTTTATAAATTTGTTCCCGTATTGTGTTACTGCCCATGAACCGGCATAATGCTGTACAAAACCTCCAGAATATATTAAATTGGTTCTGTGTTGGTAATATCCGTCACCGGACATACACAATTGAGTAAAGGTAAGCTGACCAGCAGGATTTGGTGATAACGCTACCGGATCTTTTACCAGTTCGTCAAAATTTTCGGTACAGCCAACTACTGTAAACACTGCAAGTATGGCTATTATATATTTGATTTTCATAATTTACTTTTTTAGAATGTAATTTTAATATTAAAACCATATGATTTTCTTGATGGCAATGAACCATACTCAAAACCTTGTCCGTTTCCTGACGTGTACATCGATTCCGGATCAATGTTTGGTAAATCTTTATTAAAAGTCAACAGATTTCTTGCAAATGCAGAAACATAGATTGAATTTATTTTTGCACCGCCAAAAACACTTTTAGGTATTGTATATCCTAAACTTACCTCTCTTAATTTTACGTAAGAAGCATCATATATAAAAGGTGCAGGCGTGTTATCAAAAACATTTGTCCAATAAGTCTGAGGATCTACCGGAGTGGTATTTTTTACATAAACAGGATTATCAGCTGTTCCTGTATTTACAACTCCATGTGCTACATATCCGGCTGTAGGAACCCATGTTCCCACATTAAAATTAGGATCGTTTGCGGCGGCTTGCGCTCTGGCTGCATTAAATTCATCCCTGCCTTCTGTAGTGACATCTAAAAGTCCTTTTGTTGCAGCAACTGAATTTGTCATAGAATATACATCCATACCAAATTTCATATCTAATAAAAACTGAAGCGTAATTCCTTTATAAGAAAATCTATTTGTTAAACCAGCTGCCCAATCCGGAAGCCCTTTTCCTAAAGTAACTTTTGTATCTGTGTATAACGGAAGACCATTAGCACCAACGATCATTTCTCCTGAAGGCGTTTTTTGAAAATCTTTTCCAATAATAGTTCCGTACTGACCGCCAACTTGTGCTACGATTGCTGCACCAGCCCAGCGAGCCTCAGAAATAGTGTACGTATTAATATCCGGATGCAAAGAAAGAATTGAGTTTTTATTCTTCGAAAAGTTCAAATCAATTCCCCATTCAAAATCTTTAGTTTTTATTGGTGAACCGGATAAAAATATCTCGATACCTTCATTACGTAATTCTCCGGCATTTACAGAAAGAAATTCATATCCTGATGTTGCAGAAGATGCTAAATCAAGTGTTTGGTCAGATGTGTCTTCACGATAAACTGTTATATCCGCTTTTAATCTGTTTTTAAAGAAAGCGGTTTCTAATCCAAATTCGATTCCTGTTTTGGATTGGTAAGTCAGGTTAGCATTTGGTGCCGATGTATTTTTAATATTCACAACACTTTGTCCGTCATAAGCAGAATAAGTAGTGTAGTTCAAGGCATTTTTATATGCTCCCGGTGCATTGGAAACTTTTGCAATCGACGCTCTCAATTTTCCATAAGAAAATGTATCGCTCTTAATATTAAACGCATCAGAGAATACAAAACCTAATGAAGCCGCAGGATAAAAAGCATCTTTTGTTATAACGCTAAACCAATCGTTTCTTCCCGTAAATTCAGCATATAAATATCCTTTGTAATCAAACTTTGCAGAACCGTAAACCGAATTTGTTCTTGTTTTAGTTTCTGATGGTGCATTAATGGTCTGAGTAGAAAAATTACTGATATATTCTGTTCCCGGCTGAATAATATTTGTTCCCTGGCTGGAATTTTCAGATCTGTTAAAATTTCTTCTGCTTGTTCCTAAAATTCCTGAGAAAGTAAGATCTGTAGCTAGTTTAATTTCACTAAAAGTGGCAATGATATCCGTATTCATTTCAGAAACCGTAATATCATTCAAACCTAAATATCCAGTATCTCTTCCCGGCCAAGTACTTCCGGGCGCCATAAAATCTTTAGAATTAAAAACATAAGTATCAAGACCTGTTCTAAAAGTTAATCCAACCCATTTTTTAAGCTGATATGTTCCGGCGACATTTCCTGTAAAACGATTTTTCTTAGAAGAGTTGTGATTTGCATCTACAGTAAAATAAGGATTCAACTGATAAATGTTATTATTCCATTTATAAATTTCTCCTGTATCCGGATTTCCGTAATTTTTCAACCACGCCTGATCAATATTTGGCGCCAATCCGCTTAAAGAATAACCAACGTTATTAGGAGAATCTCCCAAACCTGGTCTGTTTTGTGTGTTTTCAACCATATAATTTACATTGGCATCCAAAGTAAATTTATCCGATTTTAAAGTAGCATTTAAAGTAGCATTATTTCGTTCTAACCCGGAACCAGGAACTACATCATCATTTTTCAGGTTATTAAATCCAAAACGAACATATGCATTTTCACTACCTCCGGAAAGCGCAACTCCGTTAGTTGTAGTAACTCCGGTTTTAAAAAAGTTCTGAATATTATTGTCTACTTTAGCATAAGGTCTCATCGAACCATCAAATATTTTAACCTGCTGTCCTACCGTTTGCGAGAATTTAGGTCCCCATGCACTTGTAGTATATCCATAAATTTCGCTCGGTGCTTTTGCAGGATCCGGCAAAATTCCGTGTGAACCTGTACCATATTCATCCTGAAAATCTTCATATTTAGCATTTACTCTGTCAAAACTAACACCACTTGTTAATTCTACCTGTAGTTTACCTTTACTTCCTTTTTTAGTAGTAATTAAAATTACCCCATTTAATGCTCTTGATCCATATAAAGCAGATGCTGCTGCTCCTTTTAATACACTCAGGCTTTCGATATCATTTGGGTTAATACTGGATAATCCGTCACCGTTATCACGTCCGTCGAACCATTTACTTGCTGCAGCACTATCATTAGACAAACCTGTATTATCAATAGGAACTCCATCTACGACATAAAGCGGCTGGTTATTCTCGCCTATACTCGAAATACCTCTAATGATAACTCTGGCGCTTCCTCCTGCACCTGTAGCAGGCATAGAAACATCAACACCGGCAATTTTACCGGAAAGTGCCGAGGCTACATTCGTGGTAATCACTTTATTCAATTGGTCTCCTTTTACATCCTGAATGGCATAACCCAATTCTTTCTTCTGTCTCTTAATACCTAAAGCCGTAACTACAACTTCATTTAAATTTTGTGCATCTTCAGCCAGCACAACATTTACTGTAGCTGAACTTGCAACGGTTACCGTTTTAGTTTTAATGCCGATATACGAAAAAACAAGAACATCACCTGTCGATGCCTGTATCGCATACATTCCGTCATAATCAGACTGTGTTGCCGTTTTTGTGCCTTGAATAATAATACTTACTCCCGGCAATGGCAATCCGTTTTGATCGCTTACTAAACCCTTGATTGTTTTTACTTGTGCAATTGAAAATTGCGCAGTAAAAACAATCATAAAGATTAACATAATTCGTTTCATTTTATCATGGTTTTGTTGGTTAAGCGATAAATCTATTGTTAAAATTAACATAAATAAAACATTTTAAACAAACAACACAAAACCTTAAACGAACGACGCAAAACATTCAATAATGCGTTTTACGAAAACGATATCCTCTAAAAATAATTTAGTTTTAATCTTTTTTTCCAAAATTTTCTTCAAAAGAATTGTGTTTTAGCAAGTAATTGTTTAAAGTTGCACAATAATTACAGGCAAGAAGCCAATAACAATAAATCATTACTTAAAGTTGACTGAAATTCAAAAATTAAAATTTGATATTAAACTTAAAAATCACGTTTGGTTTTGGGGCAGCTACTTCACTCTTAACTTTTTACGTTGGGGAGCTTACTTTAATGACTATCCCTATTCGTTTAAATCAAACTTAATTGAGTTCTGTTTACACATTCCTCTGGTCTATTTTAATCTTTTTGTTTTAGTACCTCGTTTTGTACTTAAGCAGAAATATATTCAATATACATTTTCTTTAATAGTAAGTCTTTTTGGAATTTATTTATTAAAAACAGCTCTTACCTATTATATTATATCAGAAAACATCTGGCCTGAAGCAAACAGAGAATACCATCCTTTTGAAATCAATCATATTGTTGCTGTTTGTATTGGCGAATTGTATGTTCTGGCTATGGCTTCATCAGTTTACCTGACATTAACCTGGTTAAGAGAACGCGAAAGAAACCGATCATTAAGAGAAAATCAGTTTAAAATAAAATTGAAATACCTGGAAAATCAAATTCAGCCTCATTTCTTTTTCAATACTTTAA
This sequence comes from [Flexibacter] sp. ATCC 35103, assembly GCF_001975985.1. Classification (GTDB taxonomy): domain Bacteria; phylum Bacteroidota; class Bacteroidia; order Flavobacteriales; family Flavobacteriaceae; genus Flavobacterium. Next base: position 124,874 of record NZ_MTQF01000004.1, read on the forward strand.
ATAATCTGTACGCATTATCATTAGAATCCTCTGATAAGGTTCCGGATGTAATTATAAAACTGTCGAATTTGATGGAATATGTTTTATATGACATAAAAGGGACCAAATTTGTTCCATTAATCAAAGAGATAGATTACATTCAAAATTATATCGAAATTGAGAAGTTACGCTTTGAAAACGTTGAAGTTACGATTAACCTGGAATCCAATATAGAAGATATCGTTGTACCGCCCTTAATATTTATATCATTAGTTGAAAATGCCTTTAAACACGGAGGTTTTAACAACAATAACTTAAAAATTAAGATCAATTGTAAGGTTGTTAACAATAAAACGTTAGATTTTGAAATCCTAAATAATTTTGTAAATTCACAAAATCTTAATACTAAAGGCGGAATTGGTTTAGTTAATACCAAGAAAAGATTAAAATTAATTTACAAAAGTGATTTCAGTTTAAAACATAAAACGAAATTAAATTACTATATAATCCGTTTGCAAATACCTATTAATAATGAAGATTAAATGCGTGTTGATTGATGATGAGCCATTAGCAATCAAAGTCCTGCAAAATTATTTTACAAATTTTACAGACTTTGAAGTCATTGGTACATTCAATAATTCTCTGGAAGCGCTTGATTTTATAAACAGTACTGCTGTTGATGCCGTATTTTTAGACATCAACATGCCTATGATGACGGGTTTTGAACTCATTAGTTTAATCGAAAATAAAACCAAGGTTATCATCACCACCGCTTTTAGGGAATTTGCTGCCGAAAGCTATGATCTTGATGTTTTAGACTATTTAGTAAAACCAATTCCGTTACCTCGATTTATAAAATGCATTAATAAAATTACAACCGAGTACAATTTAAAAAACAATATTAAGGTCGAAACCACAAAAGGGGACTCTCATATTTTTATCAAAGTCGATAAAAAAATGATGAAAATTAATATCGAAGAAATTTTATTTGTCGAAGGAATGAAGGAATATATCAAGGTTGTTACTCCTGATAAAACCTATATTACCCATAAATCATTGACTTCATTATCTGAAGAATTGCCTGCAGATCGCTTTTTAAGAATTCATAAATCATACGTTATTGCACTAAATAAGGTAAAATCTATCGAAGGAAACCGCATTCAGATCCAGTCATACACCATTCCTATTGGCAGAAATTACAGCAAAGAGGTCAAAAACAAAATTCTTGAATAAATTCTTATTCTCAATTTCATTTTATAACTCAGTAAAAATTAACACATTGTTGAAAAAATGATGCCGTTGGTTTAAATTTAACATTATTTGTGCCTTTTTATTTTTTTTTGATATACTTAACAAATATATTTACGGTCTTCAAAAAACAATAAAATAAAAAATTAACCTCTTAAATTATGAGTTCAGAAAATGTTCAAACCAAATGGGGACAGTTTATCTCTTTGATAATTGTTTTCTTCTTTTGGGGTTTTGTTGGTTCAGCCAATGATATCCTGATTCCAGTATTCAAAAAAGTATTCACTTTATCACAAGTACAATCTCAATTAGTAGCCTGGGCATTTTATGCTGCGTACTTTGTAGGATCTATGATATTCTTTTTAGTTTCCTTAAAATTAGATGTTTTACAAAAATTCGGATACAAAAAAACACTTTCTGCCGGTTTACTTCTTTCTGCAGTTGGTTCATTTTTATTCATTCCTGCTGCAACAATGGAAAGTTTTCCTTTCTTTTTAACCGCTTTATTTACAGTAGGTTTAGGATTTTCAATACAACAAATCGTTGCCAATCCGTTAGCTATTAAAATGGGAAGTCCTGCAACAGGAGCGCACCGTTTGACATTGGCCGGAGGAATAAACTCTTTTGGAACAACAATTGGAGCTATCCTTTTAGGAATCGCTTTGTTTGGAATGGGAGACAACAAAAACACATCACTTTCATTAGAAGATATCAAATTACCTTTCGTTATTCTTGGGCTTGCATTTATTGTAGTGGCCATTTTCATGAACTTCTCTAAAATCGAAGATCCTGCAAAAGAAGAGGAAGAAGTAGTTAAAGTAGCACACGAAAAATTCAACATCCTGGATTACCCACAATTATATTTAGGAATGTTAGGAATCTTTATTTATGTTGGAACAGAGGTTACCATTATCAGTAATTTACCTGCATTGCTTCATACTGCAGAATTCGGAAACGTATTAGAAGATGCCATTGCACCATTTATCGCCTTATATTGGGGAAGTTTAATGATTGGTCGCTGGAATGGCGGAGTTAACGTTTTTAATACTTCAAACTTAGTAAACACGGCATTAAAATTCATTGTACCGGCTGTAGCTTTTGGAGTAATTATTGGAGCTAACATTTTTGCTGCTCATGACGTTTCTGCATTTTACATTTACCCAATCTGGATCTTATTGTTTATCGCTGTAAGTTTTGTAGGTGGTAAAAATGCGGGAAAAACATTAATGCTTTTTGGAATATCAGGTTTATTAATGATGGTTGCAGGATTAGCCTGGCCAGATCCGTCAATTGCTAAATTCTTCTTTATTTCCGGAGGTTTATTCTTATCTATCATGTGGCCATCGATATTCGATTTAGCTATTGCAGGTTTAGGAAAAAACACAGGAAAAGCGTCTTCATTCTTAATTATGATGATTCTTGGTGGAGGAGTTATTCCATTAATTCAGGGAAGTATCTGCGATATTGACTTAACAAGCCCGGGTGGAATCTTCGGAATCACCTGGACTCACTTCTCTTACATCGTTCCACTTCTTGGTTTTGCTTATTTAGGATTCTACGGTTTCTATTGCCCTAAAATCTTAAAAAGACAAGGAATTAACCACGTTGAAGGTGGCGGTGGAGGTCACTAAGCCAAAACATAAAAAATAAAAAAAAATCCCAAATTCCAATTTTATCGATAGGAATTTGGGATTTTTTTATTGCTGCAAATTTTCAAACCCAATAACCTTTGCAACTTTTTACCTTTTATTTCGCATTTATAATATTACTGAGATTCTTTTTAAAAACCTCTTTATTTTTCGCTGATAAAGTATAAACAACATCTTTGTCAGCATGAACAATAACTTTATCTATATTCGCTTCTAATAGCGCTTTTGGATCTTTTATTTTCAATGTACAAGCCCCGTCAAAAAAGCCATCATCTTCAATGATTTTTTTAGCTTCGATAATCGTTCCGTCACTTAATACCGCAGAGATAGTCATGGTTGTATTGAGCGTTTTCGAATAAAAACCATCCATGACCAACAGTAGCCGATATGAGTTTTTTAATTCCGGACCTTTAAACTCATGACGCGTAATATTGTAACGCAAACCTTTTGCCAGAGATTGAAACTGTACAGAACAATCCAGTTCAAAACTTGCAACATCACCAGCTTCACTAACCTGCTTTATTATTTTAGCAGCCTGTGCATTTACAGAAATACCAATGACCAAAAACACGAAAACCACAATAACTTTTTTCATATGTACTTCTTTTTTAGACATATAAATGTAAAAAAAAATCGCCACCTTTTTTTAAAAGATGACGATTTTATATTTTAAATACCTGAGTATTACTTATTTCCTTTTTCGAAATCAGCTACAAACTGAGCCAATCCAATATCAGTCAACGGGTGTTTCAATAATCCGTAAATTGCAGAAAGAGGTCCTGTCATAACATCAGCACCAATTTTAGCACAGTTTACAATATGCATAGTGTGACGTACAGAAGCAGCCAAAATTTGAGTTTCATAACCATAGTTATCATAAATAGATCTAATTTCTTCGATCAAATTCAAACCATCTGTAGAAACATCATCTAAACGACCAATAAAAGGAGAAACATACGTTGCTCCGGCTTTTGCAGCCAATAATGCCTGACCTGCAGAAAACACAAGCGTTACGTTAGTTTTGATTCCTTTATCAGAGAAATATTTTGCAGCCATTACACCTTCTTTTGTCATAGGCAATTTAACTACGATTTGCTCATGCAATTCAGCCAATTCTTCACCTTCTTTGATCATTCCATCAAAATCCAGCGCATTCACTTCAGCACTAACATCTCCTTCAACAAGATTACAAATGTCAACATAATGCTTTAAGATATTGTTTTTTCCGGTAATACCTTCTTTCGCCATCAATGACGGATTAGTTGTTACACCATCTAAAACACCTAAAGCCTGTGCTTCTTTAATCTGAGCTAAATTAGCTGTGTCAATAAAAAATTTCATAATTATATCTATTTAATTGTGTTCTTACTTTGGGCGTGATTTCGCCGCGGCGAACCGGCTTTCGGCTTTATCTTAAGAAGCTCTAAAAATAAAAATACCTAACAGCCACCGGCTGTTCTCCTCTTAATCTCAAATCTCACGCAAATTCGGTGCAAAATTACAATTTATAATTTCCATAAAATAAAAAACTAAAAAAATAATTGTAAATATCACAAATTCATCCTTATAAAAACATTTATATAAAAGCTAATTTTATTTTTGTATTTTTAAAAAATTAAAAATACTCCCCAAAAAAGTGCTAGAAGATCATTTTAAACAAGATATAATTAACATTGAGAACATCACAATTGTTCCTACTTTACTTAACGTTGTTTGTCAAACTACCGGAATGGGTTTTGCAGCTATAGCAAGAGTTACAGATGATCGATGGATTACTTGCAGCGTTCAGGACAATGTTCAATTTGGTCTAAAACCGGGAGACGAATTACAAATAAAAACAACAATCTGCGACGATATTAGAAAAAATCGGAGAGCAGTAATTATTGATAACGTAAGCGAAGATCCGGAATACCACAACCATCATACTCCGGCAATGTACAAACTGCAAAGCTATATTTCAGTTCCTATAATACGCAAGGATGGTAGTTTCTTTGGGACTTTATGCGCTATTGACCCCAAACCAAACAGTTTAAAAGAATTTAAAGTCCGTGAAATGTTTAATTTATTTGCAGATCTTATTGCATTTCACCTCACAGTAATTGAACAGGAAACAGAGAACGAAATAGCTCTAAAAGAAAAAAACAATCTCTTAAAGAAAACAGAAGTTGAGAAAAAGGAGATTCAAAAATTAAATTCGGATATAGAGAAAAAGCTTCTTCAGAAAAATATTTCACTTGAAAAAATGAACAGCGAATTAGAAGCTTTCAATTATATCTCAAGTCACGATCTTCAGGAACCTTTGCGCAAAATTCAGCTTTTTACAGATACAATCGAACGTGAAGAAGCGCATAATTTATCTGAAAAAGGAAAAGCCGCATTTCATAAAATCAAAATGTCAGCTTATCGAATGCAAAACCTCATTAGTGATCTTCTAATATATTCCAAAACAAAATTTGACGACAGAAAGTTTGAATTAAAAGACTTAAATCAAATTGCCCAAGATGTCATTGAAGACCTTACAGATGAATTTGATAATAAAAATGTAGTTTTTGATATACAACCATTAGGAAAACTGTCTGTAATTGAATTTCAATTTAGACAATTACTATATAATCTAATCAGCAATTCATTGAAATTTGCAAGTCCTGGCAGAGATTTAATCATAACAGTATCAGCAAAAATGACAAATGGAGAGCTCGAAAAGCTTTCTCCGCTTACCAAATATTACAAAATAACGATTTCTGATAACGGTATTGGATTTGATCAGCAGTACAACGAAAAGATATTTGGTCTCTTTCAGGCCCTACATACAAAACCACTTAAAAGTACCGGAATTGGACTTACAATAGTAAAACGAATTGTAGAAAACCACAACGGTTTTATTAAGGCAGAAGGAATTTTAAATCAAGGAGCAAAATTTGAAATCTTTATTCCTGTAGAATAATTTCAAAATTTGCTCCAGTCAAATTATTATAACTTATAATGATTCATTAGCATCTTCTCATAAACTTTATCCGGAAGAGCGCGCTTTAATACAATTGAAAATTTTTGCATAAAAGCCCCTACTTTATAATGCACATTTGGCTTTTTTTGCTGCATAATTTTATAAACCGCTTCAGCCATTTCATTTGGATTACTTCCTGCATCAACATGTTCATTCATCGTTGAAAGCGTTTCTCCATATACTTTTTCATAAGCAGAACCAGCTATAACCGGCGCATGATAACGACCAGACGCGATATTTGTTGCAAAATCTCCCGGTGCTACATTTGTAATTTCAATTCCAAATGATTTTACCTCCATACGCAACGCTTCCGTAATCAACTCTAAAGCTCCTTTTGAAGCTGAATATACACTACGATATGGCAATCCCATATAACCGGCAATCGAGGTAATATTGATAATCAAGCCTGATTTTTGTTCTCTCATTTGTGGCAGAACTGCTTTCATTACTTCAATTGGACCAAAAAAGTTAGTTTCAAAATTATTCTTGATTTCTTCTGTTGGAATTTCTTCAAGAGGTCCTGTAATTCCAACACCTGCATTATTAATTACAACGTCTAATCGTCCGGAATTGGCAATAATTTTATTTACGGCAGTTTTTATAGATTCTGCATTTCGAACATCTAAGGCAACTAACGGAAAAACCGAATTCAGAACCTTTTCAGGATTTCTGCTCGTTCCATATACTACGAAACCTTTTTTATGTAAAAATTCTCCAATTGATTTTCCAATCCCTGAAGATCCTCCGGTAATTAAAACGACTTTGCTCATTTAATTTATTATAAATTATTACTTTAACTTGTACTAAAAAGAAAAAATCTAGTTTTTATCGTTAATCATTTCACCTATTCTCTTAGAAAAAATAGCAACCCCATTTTTATTCATATGCGTATAATTGTAGAAATTTTCTTTCTTTAAACATATAGAATCACGTGAAAAATTACGATATTTAATATTGTTTTGCTGTGCGATTTTATTTAAAATATTATTTATGCATTTTTTATTATATGGCCTGTATAAATTAGCTTCAAAATAATACGGAGACCAGACAAAAAAAACTTTAATATTATTGCGTTTACAGTCTTCTATAATCTCCTTCAAAACTACAAACCCTTTTTTATATTTATTAAAATTAAAATCATCTTTTAATTTACCATCTTCTATTATTTTTTTAAAATTGAGATAGTCTTTATCGATCCAGTTAATATCACTTTCAACATAACCTTTGACATTTTTAGGACAATAAGATGCTTTTCTTAAAGACATTATTTGCTGAAAAATAGTCATTTCATATCCTCTGTATTTATAAAGGGGAATATATTTTTCATAATAATAATCACCATCTATTTCTTTAGCTACAGCATCATATTCACTTGTATTTAAGTAAGGCAAATATTGAAATTTATTAAATAAATCTTCCGATTCAAATAACGAATTATCATCCAAGTCCAAAATTAATATTTTCGGCTTAGGATTACGGTCCCGATATAATTTCCACCTCATTTGCAAAATATCATAATGTGTACCACTCACACCTAAATTATAGGTATCCAGACCTGTTAATTTTTTAATCGCCTCAGTATCATAATGCACCTCTGCTCTGGAAGTCCCTAAAATAACTATTTCTGTTTTAATTTTACCATTATAAATTTGACTCCAGGTATTATTTTCACATATATTATCTTTTTTTAAACAAAAATCTATCGCACTCTGCATACTAAATAATAGCAGATAAACGATTATAACCGCAGCGATGAATTTTAAAATAAATTTTTTCATATCTAAAATTGAAAATAAATAAAACTGGCCGCTTGATTTTTAATTGAAAACATAATACTAATTATTGCGAACATATAAAGTAAATATTTTAGAACTGTTGACGTTTTTGTAGTATGAAATTTTGTAAAAATTACCTCTTCATTTTTATAATACCATTCTATAATTAAAAACATGCCTATATAAAAAAACAAACGCCTAATACTTAATTCATATGTTTTAGCAGATTGGATCGTAAAAAAACCCTCGTATTTAAAAATTCCTTTTATATATTTTATAGCATCTGCTAAAGAACTTGATCTAAAAAAAATCCAGGCAAAAGTTGTGAGACCAAAAGTGATAAAAATATCTTTAAATTCATTAACTTTTGAAAGAACATCATTTTTTAAACTATGATTATTACTTAAATATTTCCTGTTACTTTTCATTAAAAATGACGGAATAAAATACAATGCATTCAATGCTCCCCAAAATATAAAAGTCCAATTTGCACCATGCCAAAACCCACTTAAGATAAAGATAATAAAGATATTACGTATTGACTTAATCAAAGAAACCTGAGAACCTCCTAACGGAATATAAACGTAATCCCTGAACCAGGAAGATAATGAAATATGCCAACGTCTCCAGAAATCTGCAATATTCCTTGAGAAATAAGGTGTTTTGAAATTTGTAATTAAATCAATACCCAGCAATTTTGCTACTCCAATAGCAATGTCTGAATATCCTGAAAAATCACAATAAATCTGAAAAGAAAAAAGTACCGCACCAAGTATTAAAGTACCTCCTGAATAATCAGAATAATTTTGAAATATATCATCAACAAAAATTGAGCATGTATCTGCTATAACTATTTTCTTGAAAAGTCCCCACAAGATTTGTCTTAATCCATTTGAGGCTTTTTCATAACTAAATATCCTTTTATTTTTAATTTGAGGCAATAAATGTGTCGCTCTCTCAATTGGACCTGCCACTAATAATGGAAAAAAGCTAACAAAAACAGCATAATCAACAAAGCTCTTCTCTGCTGTGATTCTTTTTTTATAGATATCAATAACATATGACAATCCATGAAAAGTGTAAAATGAAATACCAACGGGCAATACGATATTTAATGTAGTGGCATTTATTGTAAAACCAAAACCCGCGAACAGATCTACGAAAGACTCAACAAAAAAATTATAATATTTAAAAACGCCTAAAAAGCAAAGATTTACAGAAATACTTAGCCAAAACCAAAATCGTTTTGAACTTGTTTTTGAAGTATCTGAAATTTTAATTCCGGAATAATAATCTAATAAGGTAGAAAAAACCAGCAAAAATAAAAAGCGCCAATCCCAGAAAGCGTAAAAGAAATAGCTTGAAACTAATAAAAGTAGATTTTGTAATTTTAAATTCCTATTCGCGACAAACCAATATAATATAAAAATTAATGGTAAAAAAAACGCAAAATTCAAGGAATTAAAAAGCATGTTTATTTTTCATTTATTTATGGTTAGTAATCATTTTAAAACCTTAACACACCTATATATTTTAAACCAATATGCATTATTATTTTAAAACCAGCCAAAAATAAAAAAATCCTCCATAAAGGAAGACTCATTTGTATAAATTCTAAAAAATAAAAAAAATGGCAAGCGACCTACATCGCACCGCTCAACCACGTACCCTTGCTATGTTCCCATCCTGGGGGAGTCTGCAGGAGCTGGTCGTGTAGGACTTGCCGGTGCAAATATACAATCTTTTTATATTTTTGCAAGACCTTTGTTGCTATAAAAATATCGTCGTATATTGGCTTATTCAAATTTTAAACTATGAAAAAATATAACTTCCTAACTGTCATTTTATTAGGAATCACATTAATTGGATGTGGAGACACAAAAAAAGGTGAAAATTCTTTGTTTACTATCGATGATTCTGCTTTTCCGGCACATTTTACACAAGAAAAAGCAGTTTCTATCGGAATTTTAAACCCAAATTCGAAAGAAATCGACAGCATTGTGTACTTCGTTAACGATAAAAAAGTGGGAAGCATAAAAGGTGCTCAAAAATTTAATTTTGCATTAAAAGATCAAAGATTAGGATATCAGTATATAAAAGCAACCGTTTATTTTGGATCTGATTCATCTGATGCTACCAAGCGAATCGAATTAGTTTCGAATATTGAACCAAAATTATTAAAATATAAAGTAGTCAATACATATGCTCACGATAAAAAATCTTTTACGGAAGGTTTTGAATTTTACAATGATACTTTATACGAAAGTACCGGACAAGAAGGCGCTTCATTCATAAAAAAATATGATTACAAAACAGGAAAAATTTTCAAGCAAATTGATCTTGATAAACAATATTTTGGAGAAGGAATCACCTTTATAAATGGCAAATTATTTCAACTGACTTATAAAAATAAAAAAGGCTTTATCTATAATGCAAAAACATTAAAACTGGAAAAAACCTTTGATTTTGAAAAAGAAATTGAAGGCTGGGGAATGACAAATGATGGGAAATATATTTATCAAACTGACGGAACTGAAAAAATCTGGAAAGTAGATCCTGAAACCCAAAAAATGGTAGACTATATTAATGTTTATTCAGGATCTTCAAAAATTAAATCTATCAATGAGCTGGAATGGATAAACGGAAAAATCTATACAAATGTTTGGTTTAAAGATGCTATTGCTGTTGTAAACCCGGCAAATGGAGCTGTTGAAGGAATTTTAAATCTCTCAGACCTGCGTAAATCTATGAATGATATTACAACTGATGATGTTTTAAACGGAATTGCTTATAACCCAAAAACGAAGACCATTTTTGTAACCGGTAAAAACTGGAGCAAAATGTTCGAAATTACAGTTTCAGAATAAAATACAAAAAAATAAAAACACGAATTTCACAGATTTCACGGATCAGTTCGTGATAATTTGTGAAATTTGTGTTTTATAACAATATCAATAATGACAACATTAATTACAAACATAGAAGAATTACTTCAGGTTCGGGAAACTTCTGTTTCTAAGGTTTCAGGTGCTGAAATGGCTATTCTTCCTACTATAAAAAATGCTTTTTTAATTTTAAAAGACAATTTGATTCATGATTTTGGTTCGATGGAAAATCTTCCTGAAATCAAAGCCGACAAGATTATCGACGCAACTGGAAAAATTGTTTTACCATCCTGGTGTGACAGTCATACACACATTGTATATGCTGGCAATCGCGAACAGGAATTTGTAGACAGAATCAACGGATTTTCATATGAGGAAATTGCCAACCGCGGTGGCGGAATATTAAACTCAGCTAAAAAACTCAATGAAACCTCAGAAGATGAAATCTATGAGCAATCTAAAGTTCGTCTAGAAGAAGTCATGCATTTAGGAACCGGAGCTGTAGAAATAAAATCCGGTTACGGATTAACAATCGAAGGCGAGATGAAAATGCTTCGTGTGATAAAAAAACTGGCTCAGAATTATCCAATTACTATAAAAGCTACTTTTCTTGGCGCACATGCTTTTCCGCTACATTATAAAGACAACAAAAACGGTTATATAGACGAAATCATAAACCAAATGATTCCTGAAATTGCTCAAAATAATCTAGCAGACTACGTTGACGTATTTTGCGAAACCGGATATTTTTCTGTGGAAGAAACCGAAAAAATTATGCAAGCAGGAATAGCATCGGGTTTAAAACCAAAAATTCACGTGAATCAGTTTAATTCTATTGGAGGAATACAAGCCGGAATTAAATACAAAGCTCTTTCTGTCGATCATCTCGAAATTATGAAACCGGAAGATATTGAAGCTTTAAAAAACACAGAAACAATGCCTGTAGCATTACCTTCATGTTCTTATTTTTTAAGTATTCCGTATACTCCAGCCCGTGAGATGATAAAAGCAGGACTTCCGTTAGCATTAGCAACAGATTTCAATCCAGGTTCTACTCCATCCGGAAACATGAATTTTGTCGTTGCAACAGCTTGTATCAAAATGAAAATGACTCCTGAGGAAGCCATAAATGCAGCAACTATAAATGGCGCTTATGCAATGGGAATCTCAGAAACCCACGGAAGTATTACCAAAGGTAAAAAGGCCAACCTGATCCTCACAAAACCAATTTCATCTTATTATCAAATTCCATACGCATTTGGCAGCAATTTAATCGAAAGTGTTTTTGTCGAAGGTGAAATTCTATAAAATGAATTATAATTTTAATTCCTTTTCAATACATAGAATCATAGATTTTGTAAAGCTATCAAAGGCGTTTCATTGGTATTAACAAACATAGAGTTATGTGTAAAGCAACTAGTTTTCTTTTTTACATTCTTACACACATCTAAAACTATGTTTCTATGTGTTAAATCCCTTTTTAACTAATCAACAAAGTTCTTTAATATGATTTCCATAAAAAAAGGTCTGTGAAAAACTTCACAGACCTTTAATATTTTAGTGGTATTGTTGCCTAAGCGACTTGGTGTTATCTTAAGTTAAAACTAGTTTTAGAAACTAATTCGTCATTATCAAAAACATTGATAAAGTAAGCACCTTTAGCAAAATCTTTACCTGGTAAATCTTCGCTCACATTTACTGTTTTATTTTCATATTTAACAGTTGTTTTAAAACTGTAAGTTAAAGTATTATCACCAAAACTTTCTGTTTTCTTTTCGCCTAAAACATTGTTTTTAGAATCGATAACCTGTACATAATAGGTTTTGTCTCCTGATTTAGCAATTTGGTTTTCAGCAATTGTAAAACTAACTTTCAAAACATCAGCACGGCTTGCTTTATCTGTTTCAATTTGTTTTCCTGAGCTTTTTAATTTATAAGCAGCAGTTTTAGTATTCAGAACTGATAATTTAGCTCCTTTTTCAACAGTTTTAGCCAATTCTTCGTTTTGACCAACTAATACTTCATTATACTTTTTAGACTCTCCTAAAACTACAATTGTACTATCTCTTTGAACTGTTAAAGTACCGTTTTGCTTTTTCAATTCATCGTTTTCAGCAACTAAAGTCTTCATTTTACCTTGCATTGCCTGAACTTGTGATCTGTATTTAGATACATCACCTTTCGATTTATTCAAATCATCCATCAAAGCTACTACTTTATCTCTTTCCTGAATCAATTCATCAGACATAGAAGTATTTTCAGCAATTGCAGCATCATAAGTCGCTTTTAACTCTTGCAAATCTTTCATAACAGAATCTTTCTCTGTCATTGTGGTTGTAAGTTCAGTCTTAACTGTATCAGTATCAGACGATAATTTAAAAATATACACTAAGCTACCAATAAGTAGGACTGCTAAAACTGCGATTACCGCTTTTAGACTTGAGTTGTTGTTCTTTGGGTTTTCCATATTTAAAAAAATTTTCTTTAAAACAAATTTAAGAATTAATATAAGGTAATAACGTAAGTTAATACAATTATATTATTTTTGGAAAATAAATTTTTTTCATGGAGAAATTAATCCCTTTTACTATTAATGATTTAGCAAAAGTCACAAATCATCGAAGCGGTGAAATAAAGTTTGGCGAAAAGATGATTATCATTCCTAAAGGAGTTGATAAAATAACCTTTTTAAAAGAAAGTGAAGCTAAATATGTACTGCTGGGAATTCCGGAAGATATTGGTGTGCGCGCAAATTACGGAAGACCCGGTGCAGCATCAGCATGGGAAAGTGCCATAAAAAGTATTGCCAACATTCAGCACAATCGTTTTTCTAAAGGAAGTCAGATTATTGTTTTAGGACAAATTAATGTTTCAGAAGAAATGCGTGATGTCGAAAATCTTGATTTTAATGATATTGATGACCGATCAAAATTAAGTCAGCTTGTTGAAAAAATTGACAAAGAAGTTTCACATATTATTTTTAATATCATAAAAGCAGGCAAAACACCAATTATAATTGGCGGAGGTCATAATAATGCTTATGGAAACATAAAAGGATCGGCTTTAGCCAAAGGAAAACCTATAAATGCCATAAATTTTGATGCCCATTCTGATTTTAGAATTTTGGAAGGCCGCCATAGCGGAAACGGTTTTTCTTATGCTTATGAAGAAGGGTTCCTGAAAAAATACTTCATCTTTGGTTTACACGAGAACTACACGTCTAAAAGTGTTCTGGATATTATCAAAAAATTAGAAGACCGCGTTCGGTACAATACTTACGACAGTGTAAATATTCGTAAAGAAAAAGACTTTGACAGAGAAATGGCTTTGGCTCTGGAATTTATAAAAACAGATTCTTTTGGTATTGAAATTGACCTGGATGCAATTCCAAATATCGCAAGCAGCGCCATGACTATCAGCGGATTTTCAGTCGAAGAATTGCGCCAGTTCGTGTCCTTTTTCGGGCAAAACAGAAATGCTGCCTATTTACACATTTGTGAAGGAGCGCCAGATTTAGCCGATTCTCCTAACAACAATTTAATAGGTAAATTAATTGGTTATTTAGTTACTGATTTTATCAAGGCCAATAATGAAAAAGAATAATTTATCGAAAGTTGAACAGCTGAAAATTAGCTCATTTGCCAAATAAAACAAGAATCAAATAAACGATTGGTCGAATAAACCTATCTTTGCACAGAATTTTAGTAATTAAAACTAAATTCTTAATACCTAAGATATGTTATTCGAAGATTTATCCCTTTCAAAAAGTATACAAAAAGCCGTATTTGAAGAAGGCTACCTAAACCCCACTCCTATTCAGGAACAATCTATTCCGATTGTTTTAGCAGGAAGGGATTTAATTGGTTGTGCCCAGACAGGTACAGGAAAAACTGCTGCATTTGCAATCCCAATCATACATCAATTACACCGAATTGTAGGTTCATCAAAAAAAGCCAAAGTAATTCGTGCCTTAATAGTTACTCCAACACGTGAACTAGCCGTTCAAATTGGACAAAGTTTTGATACTTATGCAAAGTACACCAACTTAACCCAATTGACAATTTTTGGCGGAGTTTCGCAAAACCCACAAGTAGACACGTTGAAAAACGGAGTTGACATTTTAGTAGCAACACCGGGAAGATTACTTGATTTACAAAAACAAGGTTTTCTTGATCTGGATCACTTGCATACTTTAGTTTTAGATGAAGCAGATCAAATGCTGGACATGGGATTTATAAACGATGTAAAAAAGATCGTAAAACTAACTCCTAAAAACCGTCAGACATTATTATTCTCTGCAACAATGCCAATTGCAATTCGCGAATTAGCCGAAATGTTTTTGCAGGATCCTGCAAAGGTCGAAGTTTCTCCGGTTTCATCAACTGCAGAAAACGTTGAGCAACGTGTTTATTTTGTTGAGAAAACAGAAAAAAGAAATTTATTATATCATCTTATAAAAAACGAAGAATTATCAAACGTATTGGTTTTCTCCAGAACCAAACACGGAGCTGATAATGTTGTAAAAGCATTGCGTAAAAAAGATATTCCTGCTGAAGCAATTCACGGTGATAAATCACAAAATGCAAGACAACGTGTTTTAGATGCTTTTAAGAACAAAGAAGTTGGCGTTCTTGTCGCAACAGATATCGCAGCAAGAGGAATAGATATTGATCAGCTGCCATTTGTAATCAATTTTGATTTACCAAATATACCGGAAACCTACGTACACAGAATTGGACGAACAGGTCGCGCAGGAAATGGCGGAATCGCAATTTCATTTTGCAGCAAAGATGAACATCCTTACTGGAAAGACATTCAGAAATTGATAAAAGTAGATGTAAAAACCATTACAGACCATCCTTATCAATGGCATGCAGGAAGTCCTGAAGCAACGGAAGAGAAACCTAAAAACTCAAACCGAAGCGGAGGAGCTCACAAATCAAGAAAATCAAATGCTTCTAAGCAAAACAAAAAACGTTGGTACTAACCAACGTTTTTTGCTTCATGTATTAAGTAACTTATAATTTTAAACAGCTTAACAGGTTCAAAAGGTTTAATGATAATATCATTTATTCCGGATGAAATTGCCTCATCTGTAATTTCGTCTTTATCAAAAGCGGTCAAAGCTACAATTGGTGTTTTTATATCTTTTAGACGAATTCGTTTCGTGGTTTCAAACCCATTCATCAAAGGCATATTGATATCCATTAAAATAAGATCAAAATTTTCTTTTTCGAGAATTTCCAAAGCAGCAAAACCATCATCAACTACTTTACAGATATAATTGTTCTTTTCGATGATTTTTTTTGTTACCAGCTGATTGATCAGATTATCCTCTACAATCAGTATTTTATAAACATCACTTGATGTTAAGTCTACCTCGATCTCAGCTATAATATTTTTGGTTTTTTCAGGATCATGCTCGAAAGGAATTATAAACGAAAAAGAAGTTCCCTCGCCAATATCACTTTTTAAGCTAATGGTACTTCCAAAAAGACCTAACAATCTTTTTACAATACTCAAGCCTAATCCCGTTCCCTGATAATCTTCATCTTTTCTGCCCACCTGAACGAACTTTTCAAAAATTTTACCCTGATCAACAATTGCAATTCCAACGCCATTATCTCTTATAAGAAAATCCAGAAAATATATTTTTTCTTCTATTCTATTTAATTGTACTATAATTTCTACTTCGCCATCTTTAGTAAATTTCAAGGCATTGCTCACTAAATTCATTAAAATCTGTGCTAACCTTAATTTATCTCCAATTAGATATTCTGGTATATGCGGATCGATTGACACTGTAATTTTATTATTATTCTTTTGAGATAAAAAAGAAAGGGAATTTTTGATCATTGTAATTTCATCCGAAATATTAAAAGTCAAGTTTTCCAGCACTACTTTATTTTCTTCAATTTTATTAATTTGAAGAATATCATTTACCAGCGACAACAAATATCTGGCTGAAAATTTCAGTGAACTCAAATGCTGGCTTCTTGACAATTCTTTATGTTCTTCAAGCAGCATATTTGTAATACCTACGACGCCATATAACGGAGTACGCAATTCGTGGCTTATAGTCGAAATAAATTGAGTTTTGAGCAAAGAGGCTTCTTCAGCAATTTCTTTTGCTTTTAAAAGCTCTAAATTATGTTTTTTCTTAAATCTGATGTTTTTGACCAGAGTAATAATCAGAAAAAGAAGAATCAAAGAAATCAGTACAAACAAAATGACAATAATTCTGGATTTTTTCAGACTTTGATATTGGGAGTCTTTTTCATTCTCGATTTTATCTATTTGCCTTTTATATTCGTCTAATTCCAGATTAAATCCGGCAATAGATGCTTTCTTTAGCTTTTCTTCATTGTATAATTCTGCCGTAATTTTATTATATGCAGCCAGGTTTTCGTATGCTTCTTTGTAATTCTTGATTTTGATCAAAAATTTTGAGTATTCTAAATGAGCATAAGAAAGATCTGATTTCTCTTCGTTATTTTTCCTTGTCTTTATCGCTTTCAAAAAAAATGCATTTGCTGATTCATTATCATTCAGATAATCGGAATACATTCCGTTCAGCATATTCACAATAATTTCGGTCGATTCATCACCATATTTTTCGACATTATTGCCAACAAATTTCAGATAAGGATATCCCTCTTTAAATTTACCAATATCAAAATAAGCCCACGCTATATTTACGTTTGTAAAATAAACCTGGCTCATATCATTAATTTTTAAACTATAAGCTATAGACTTTTTATAATAATTGATTCCTTTATTAAATTGTTTTTTTTCGAAACAATAAATATTCCCCAGGTTATTATGAAGGCTGTATTTAATAGAATCATTTTGTGTTTTATTAGCATAATATACTCCTTTATTGTAAAAGAAAATAGCTTTATCAAACTCTGATAATTCACTATAATTACCGGCAATAATCTTGTATGATTTTGCTATTAGATAATCATTCTTTGAAGCTGTAGCGTAATTGAGGGCTATTCGTGAAGTAATTAATGATTTTTCGAAATTAGAATCCTTATAATCATTCCAGGCTTGTTTAACAAGTTTTGCAATTTTATCTTCAGGCATAGAATCTGACTGCGCAATTGCCGAATTGTCAAAACAATTCAGGAATAAAAAGAGCGATAAAAAAATCCGTATTTGGGGCATAAATAGGCTAATTTTATCAAATATACACTTAAAAATAAAAAAAAGCTGTATTTCATATAAAAATACAGCTTTTCTTTATTTATTTAAATTTTACTAAATATTCCGGGGTTTTTCTAACGAAAAAATAAGATATATTTAGTCTATAGAATTCTCTCCTAAGTCTTTATCATCTTCCCATTTTCCAACAACAGATGTCGCCAATGCATTTCCTAAAACGTTAGTAGCACTTCTGAACATATCACAAAAGTGGTCAATAGGCAGGATTAATGCAATACCTTCTACAGGAATCTTAAACATTCCGCAAGTAGCCGCAACAATAACCAAACTTGCTCTTGGCACACCTGCAATACCTTTACTGGTAAGCATTAAAACCAAAAGCATGGCCATTTGTGTTCCTAAATCTAAATGAACGCCATAAAACTGAGCAATAAAAATACTGGCAAAAGTCATGTACATCATACTTCCGTCAAGGTTAAACGAGTAACCCAATGGCAGCATAAATGCTACAATTTTGTCCTTAACACCAAAATCTTCTAATTCTTCTGTTAATTTAGGAAAAACTGCTTCACTGCTTGTGGTTCCAAAAGCGATTGCCAATGGCCCAACAATACGTTTTAATAACTCCGTCATTCTTCCTTTAAGGAAAATATAACCCACCGCAATCAAAACTACCCATAACGTACTGATCCCGACTAAAAATGATCCGAAAAACTTAAAATAGGTAATTATTAATTCTTCGGCATCTCTAATGGCAAATACTCCTGCAATAGCCCCAAAAACTCCAATTGGAGCAAAGTTCATTACATAGTTTACCATTTTTAAAACAATATGCGAAGCTTTATCAAAAGCATTTATAATTGGTTTTACTGTAGTTCCTAATGAAGCTGCCGCTAAACCAAAAAAGATAGAAAAAATTACAATTTGTAAAATTTCATTGGTTGCCATTGCTTCAAATATACTTTTAGGAACAATATGTTCTACAAAATTTTCAACAGATAATATTTTTGTTTTTGCCGTAACCTCAGATGCAGCAGCCATATCGACATGATCTAATTTTAAACCTACTCCTGGTTGTAAAATATTCACATAAAACAATCCTATTAATAATGATATAAACGAAGCTGTAAAAAACCATCCAAGAGCTTTTCCTCCAACTCTTCCAACTGTTTTTATATCTCCTAATTTTGCAATTCCAACTACTAAAGTGGTAAATACTAAAGGAGCAATAATCATTTGCACTAATCTGATAAAGATCGTGGCAAGCATTTTTATTTTATTACTGAACGATAATGCTGCCTCCTCTGAAATTGAATTATGAATAATAATTCCAAGAGTTGCACCAAGCACCATTGCAATTATAATTTGCCCTGTTAACCCTTTAAGAAATGATTTTTTTTTAGTTTCTGTAACTTGCATTAATTTGTTTTTTTAGATTAAAATACTAAGACCCTCACTGTCTTAACTTTTATTAATATGTTTTGTTGATCAAATAAAAATCAGCCAAAACAATTGCTGCCATCGCCTCAACAATAGGCACAGCACGAGGAACCACACACGGATCATGACGACCTTTTCCGGTCATTGGTGTAATATTCCCTTTATTATCTAACGAATCCTGGGTTTGCATAATAGTCGCAACAGGTTTAAAAGCAACTCTGAAATAAATATCCATTCCGTTGCTTATTCCTCCCTGGATTCCTCCTGAAAGATTTGTTTTCGTAGTTCCGTCAGGATTGTATAAATCATTGTGTTCGCTTCCTTTCATTTCAGAACCTGAAAATCCGCTGCCATATTCAAAACCTTTTACTGCATTTATAGAAAGCATTGCTTTACCTAATTCAGCATGTAATTTATCAAAAACTGGTTCGCCTAAACCAACCGGAACATTCTGGATCACACATGAAACAATACCTCCAACAGTATCTCCCTGCTTACGGATATCACGAATATATTCTTCCATAATCGCAGCTGATTTTTCATCAGGGCAACGAACAGGATTACTTTCTATTTTAGAAAAATCCAAATCCTGATATGGTGTATCTAAATGAATTGGTCCAACAGATGAAACATAAGCATTAATTTTAATTTCAGGTAACATTTGCTTTGCAATTGCACCGGCAACTACTCTGCTGGCAGTTTCTCTCGCTGAGCTTCTTCCGCCACCACGATAATCACGAAAACCATATTTCTGGTCGTATACATAATCAGCATGACTTGGTCTGTAATTATCTTTTATATGCGAGTAATCATCAGATTTTTGATTGGTGTTCGGGATAATAAAACCTATTGGGGTTCCGGTAGTTTTACCTTCAAAAATTCCGGATAAAAACTGAACTGCATCCGGTTCTTTACGTTGTGTTACAATTGCTGACTGTCCTGGTTTTCTGCGGGACATTTCAAGTTCAATTGCTTCTAAATCAAGTTCAATTCCTGATGGACAACCATCTATAATTCCGCCTAAAGCTTCACCATGAGATTCTCCAAATGTTGTTACTTTATATAGGGTGCCGTAGCTATTTCCTGCCATTGTAATTTGTTTTGAGCAAATGTAAGTTTTATGAATTAAATTAAAAAATTTAAAATTAGTATTATTAACTAAAGGTTAAGCAGTTTAAAAATCACAATTTATTAAAATTGTACCCAAATTGATAACCTTTTGATAAAATATATCTTACCAAAGTTTCTTTTATTTGTTAAACTTCAAAAAAAGAAAAATTGAAAAAACGAAATGTCGAACTGGTTATTCTTTCAGATGTCCATTTAGGAACTTACGGAAGTCACGCGAAAGAACTAAACAACTACTTATCAAGCATTAAACCCAAAACACTCGTTTTAAACGGAGATATAATTGATGCCTGGCAATTTCGCAAATCATACTTTCCAAAAGCACATTTAAGAGTGATTCAACGCATTATTGGGATGGCTTCAAAAGGTACAAAAGTGTATTATATTACTGGAAACCATGATGAAATTCTTAGAAAGTTCAGCGATATGAACATGGGAAATTTTTCTTTAGTCGATAAATTAGTTTTAGAACTGGACAATAAAAAAGCCTGGATTTTTCACGGAGACGTTTTTGATGCTTCGGTACAACATTCAAAATGGATCGCAAAACTGGGCGGTTTAGGCTATGATTATCTAATTCTGACGAATCGTTTCGCAAATTGGTGTTTGGCAAAATTAGGACGTGAACCGTACTCTTTTTCTAAAAAAATAAAAGCAAGCGTAAAAAAAGCAGTGAAATTTATCTCTGATTTTGAAACTACAGCTACAGATTTAGCAATCGAAAAAAATTACGATTATGTAATATGCGGACATATTCATGAACCAAAAATTATTACTAAAGAAAACAAACACGGTTCTACCTTGTATTTAAATTCCGGCGACTGGGTCGAAAATCTTACAGCATTAGAATACCATAAAAAACGATGGAAATTATATTCATACGCTGAAAGCAATTTCACCGAAGAAGAAAATCTTTTTGAAATGGAAGATATTTTAAGCTCTCAATTAATTTCGTCTATTATTCTTAAAAAATAACTTCTCAATAGGCCAGGCCTTGATTTATTAAGAAAAAACAGGTCTTTAAAATGGTATTAGTTAGTTTCAAAATGTGAATTATATAACAATTTTCAATAATAATATACGTTTGAAAATTACACGTCACAGTACATTTGAAAAAATTAATAACCATTTTTATGAAGAAGATTATTTTATCAGCCATTATGCTATTAGGATTAGCGTTTACGGCTCAATCACAAGAAATTTCTAAAAACGCTTTAGGATTGCGTTTAGGAGACAATAACGGATTTGGAGGAGAAGTATCATATCAACTAGGATTAAACCAAAAAAACAGACTTGAATTTGATTTAGGCTGGAGAAACAGCAGCGATGTAGACGCTATAAAAGGTGTTGCTCTTTACCAATGGGTTTGGAACATCGACGGAGGTTTTAACTGGTATGCTGGTGTTGGTGGTGGTATTGCTGCCTGGGATCATGATTACTATTCAAACAATTTTAAATACAACGACAGCGGAACTTATGTGTTTGCAGCTGGAGACATCGGTATAGAATACAGATTTAGCGAAGCGCCAATTACATTATCATTAGATGCAAGACCGGAAATTGGTTCTGGGTATTATGATGATGACAATTTTGGATTTGACGTTGGTTTAGGCGTTAAATTTAGATTCTAAATAAAAATAAAAAATAATTGTAAAAGAAAACCTGTCGTTTAACTGCGACAGGTTTTTTTTGTTTTTATTACTATAACTACTTAATAATAATTTCTTTTTTAGAATGTATTTTTACAACTGTATAAGGATACGTGATAACCTGCATCACCATAGCATCAGGAGCAGGATTTATTTCTTTAACCGTGATGATAATATTCTTGTCTGTTTCTTCTACTTTTTCAACCCCAATAGAATAACCTCCAGTATTTTTCTCACCCATGTTTAAAATAACATAATTAGAATTACTAATATCATCATGTTTCATTTTAGATGCCAAAAGCGGATCGTTTTCTAACATTTTGATTTCATTAGGTTCTGTCAAAATCTCAAAAAATTTAATATTTCCACCTCCATCAGATTGTTCCGTCAAGACTTCATACAAAACTTTAGAACCTGAATCTGATGTTTTTTTTGCTCCACAAGAAATCAAAACAAAAACTAATAAAACCGAAATTACTTTTTTCATTTACGCGTATTTTTAAATTATGTCTTACTCTTTATAATCGTCTATTGCTTTTTGATACAAAGCTTCGTACTTAGGCAATATATTTTGAATATCAAATTTCTTCGCCACCTCTAAAGCATTAGCTTTAAATTCGCTCAGGGTTTTATCATCTTTCAAAATTCTAATTGCATTTGCAGCCATTTCTTCAACATTTCCAACATTACTCAAATATCCTGAAATACCATCAAAATTAACTTCCGGTAAACCTCCTGAATTACTCGAAATTACAGGAACCCCACAAGCCATTGCTTCTAAAGCTGCCAAACCAAAACTTTCAGTTTCTGATGGCAGTAAAAACAAATCCGTAAGACATAAAATTTTATCAATTTCATTACTATTTCCAAAGAAAATTACTTTGTCATAGATTCCTAATTCCATGCATAAAGCTTCCGCCTTTTCTTTTTCAGGACCATCACCCACCATCATTAATTTTGCAGGCATTTCTTTCTGGATATTATAGAAAATCTTGATAATATCCGGAATACGTTTTACCTTTCTAAAGTTACTGATATGCGTTATGATACGCTCATTTTCCTTCGCCATCACATATCGGTGACAAGGCTGTTGCGGATCTTTTCTCATCTTATCCAATTCGATAAAATTCGGAATCACCTTAATTTTATTCTTAATCTTGAATAATTTCAAAGTATCATCTTTCAAACTCTGCGAAACTGAGGTTACATAATCAGATTTGTTGATACTAAAAGTCACTGCCGGTTTATAAAACGGATGATTTCCAACCAGCGTAATATCAGTTCCGTGAAGTGTTGTAATCATCGGAAGATTAATTCCTTCATTCTTTAGCATTTGCTTTGCCATATACCCCGCATAAGCGTGAGGAATAGCATAATGCACATGAAGAACTTCTATTTTATACAACTTAACCATATCGACCAGTTTGCTTGACAAAGCCAATTCATAAGGCTGATAATGAAAAAGAGGATATTCAGGAACGTTTACTTCGTGATAATGAACATTAGGATTTAAAAGTGCCAATCTAACTGGCTGACTATAAGTAATAAAGTGGATTTCGTGTCCGCGTCTGGCTAATTCAAGGCCTAGTTCTGTTGCAACTACACCACTACCACCAAATGTTGGATAACAAACTATTGCTATTTTCATGTATTAAATTTAATACTACGAAAGTACTCAAAAATAGCGTTATTCGAAGATTTCGATTGTTAGATTTTTGTGAATATTAGATTTATCACAGTATTAGATTGTTAGGCCTTTATATCACTATTCTCGTTTTTATCCTCAGCAAATTCACAAGGCTTTGCGTTATAATTTTTATTTGCAGCAGAAAAATTTCATTCAAAAAACCACTTGTCCCGCTGTACGTTATATCTTTTCCTTGCTAAAGAAGCAAGAAAAAGGATACCACTTCCATCGGGGCTAGAATAGCTGTTTTTCGTTTTTTGAAGAACTTTTCTTAACAGCTTTGTCAAAGATTGTACACGAAACCCAATCAGCTTTGTCTCAAACTTCGGGCAATCTCCTTAAGCTAAGTATTAAATAATAAAAAAATGCTCCAGCGGAGCTGAATATTTATAGCACAATTTATTTCATACACAAAAAGCTCCGGAGGAGTGGCATATTTTTCAACAATATATGTCGCTCCTCTGGAGCTTGAAATAATCGTTACATAATTGCTATAAATATTCAGCTCCGATAGAGCTTTCGCAGCAAATAAAAATTCGAAAATAACTAGTATTCAATCAAAATCTCTTAACTAATACAAACCCGACAGGTTTTTAAAACCTGTCGGGTTTAACTAAGATTGCGCATGAAACCCAATCGGTTTTGTCTCAAACTCCGGGCAATGTCCTAAAGTTAAGTATTAAATAATAAAAAAATGCTCCAGCAGAGCTGAATATTTATAGCACAATTTATTTCATACACAAAAAGCTCCGGAGGAGCGGCATATTTTTAAACAATAGATGTTGCTCCTCCGGAGCTTGAAATAATGGTTACATAATTGCTATAAATATTCAGCTCCGATGGAGCTTTCGCAGCAAATAAAATGCATAAAAAACTCGTATTAAATCAAAAATCTCTTAACTAATACAAACCCGACAGGTTTTTAAAACCTGTCGGGTTTAACTAAGATTGTGCATGAAACCCAATCGGTTTTGTCTCAAACTTCGGGCAATGTCCTTAAGCTAAGGATTAAATAATAAAAAAATGCTCCAGCGGAGCTGAATATTTATAGCACAATTTATTTCATACACAAAAAGCTCCGGAGGAGCGGCATATTTTTAAACAATATATGTCCCTCCTCCGGAGCTTGCAATAATGATTACATAATTGCTATAAATATTCAGCTCCGATGGAGTTTTCGCAGCAAATAAAAATTCAAAAACAACTAGTATTCAATCAAAAATCTCTTAACCAATACAAACCCGACAGGTTTTTAAAACCTGTCGGGTTTAACTAGTAAATGTGATATTTCTTAAAACAAAAAAAAGGCACAAAACTAAGTTTCATGCCTTTTTAAATATATTATAGTTTCTCTTAGAAAAATCTGCTATGCCAGCTATCGGCAGCAGGAACTTCCCAGGATTCATTGTATTCTTCGATATTGTTTACCAAATTATTAAAGACAATCGTATTCTCAGAAACCGATTTATCTTTCACCATTTTCTTGAAATCGATTAATGGTTTATGTGCAATATGTTCACCAAGTTTAAAAGTAACGTTCATTTTATCTAACAAATCAACATTATATTTTTTCTCTAAACTCTGGATAAATTCCACTGAACTATCAATAGAACAACCAGTCGCAGCTTGCACATCCTGATTTACAGCCAAAATAATAAATCGGTTGTATTTTAGTTCATATGAAGCTTCTAAACTTGTTCCATGTGCTGCCCAACCTTCAACAAAAGCTTTCAGGTCAGTTTCTATTTCAGAAAATTCTTCCTCAGAAAATTTTCTGTTTGATTGATAAATCCAAATTTTGGATTCACCCGGTAAATCTTCAAAAGGTATATACATTTTTAATTTTTTCTTTTAGTATTTTTTGTTTCAGGTTTCAAGTTGAAAAAACTTAGAACCTTAACATCTCAAAACCTTATTTACAAATCCTGTGCATTAGCAATTAACTCTGCTATATCCATCACTTTTACTTGTCCTTCTTTTTCCTGATGTTTAATACCATCCGTTAGCATAGTATTGCAAAACGGACAACCCGCAGCAATAATATCAGGCTGAACTGCTAAAGCATCTTCTGTACGCAATACGTTTACTTCTTTGTTTCCCGGTTCAGCATCTTTAAACATTTGTGCCCCTCCCGCTCCGCAACATAAACCATTTGCTTTAGAACGTTTCATTTCGACTAATTCTACATCAAGTTTTTCGATTAAATCCCTTGGTGCTTCATAAATCTTATTGGCTCTTCCTAAATAACAAGGATCGTGAAAAGTAATTTTCTTTCCTTTAAACTGACCACCTTCAACAGTAAGTCTTCCGTCATCTATTAAGGACTTCAAAAACTCTGTATGATGAATTACATCATATTGACCACCCAATTCAGGATATTCGTTTTTTAAAGTATTAAAACAATGCGGACAAGCCGTAACGATTTTTTTAGCTTCATAAGCATTCAAAACCTCGATATTCATCATGGCCTGCATCTGAAACAAAAATTCATTTCCGGCACGTTTTGCAGGATCTCCAGTACAACTCTCCTCAGTACCAAGAACCGCAAAAGAAACATTCGTACGATTTAAGATTCGCACAAATGCCTTTGTAATTTTCTTTGCTCTATCATCAAAACTTCCTGCACAACCTACCCAAAACAAAACTTCTGGTTGTTTTCCTTCGGCCAGCATTTCTGCCATTGTTGGTACTACTAAACTTTCTGACATCTTCTTTTGTTGTTAAATCGGTTAATTGTTAATTTGGTTAATCGCTCTCTTGAAATAACCATTTCACTAACATTAACACTGAAATTTATTTTATGAATTGATTAAATGGTTAAATAAATAACTACTTAAACTATTTTAGTTCTCGTTTTTCCAATTCAGTCTATCCTGCTGATTGTATTGCCAAGGCGCACCATTATTTTCAATATTTGTCATCATAGCATTCAATGACATTGGCGCAGCACTTTGTTCCATTACTAAATAACGACGCATATCCATAATAATAGATAATGGACTAATATTTACCGGACATTCTTCTACACAGGCGTTACATGATGTACATGCCCATAATTCTTCCGGAGTAATATAATCGTTTAGTAATGTTTTATTATCCGGAACAAAAACGCCTTTATTGACATCAATATTTTTTCCTACTTCCTGCAAACGATCTCTTGTGTCCATCATAATTTTACGAGGAGACAATTTTTTACCCGTTTGATTTGCCGGACATGATGATGTACAACGTCCACATTCTGTACAAGTATAAGCGTTTAACAACTGAACCCAGTTTAAATCCTGAACATCACTAGCTCCAAATTTACTTGGTGCAGCATTTTCGTCTACCGGAGCAGCCGCAAAAGGATCTGCATTTGGATCCATCATTAGCTTTACCTCTTTTGTAACTGATTCAAGGTTATCAAACTGTCCTTCCGGATTTAAGTTTGCAAAATAAGTATTTGGGAAAGCCAATAAAATATGTAAGTGTTTTGAGAAGTATAAATAGTTCATGAAAACAAGAATACCTGCAATATGCAACCACCAGAATACTTCAGACAACAACATTACCAATTCATTAGACATTCCGTTAAAGATTGGTGCAATAAACTGACTTACAGGAAAACTTCCTGCTTTATGAAAATGCGAGAATCCTCCCGGAACATTTTGCAAATGCAAATCAGATGCATTCATCAATAAAAACAATGTCATTAATACCATCTCAAAATACAAGATGTAATTGGCATCACTTTTAGGAAATCCTTTTAAATCAGGATTAATAAAACGCTTTAAACGAATAATATTTCTTCTGATCCAGAATACGGATACAGCAACCAGAACTAAAAGCGCCAATATTTCAAAAGAACCTATCAGTACATCATAAGCAGTTCCCAGAAAAGCAAAAACCCTGTGTGTACCAAATAAACCATCAATGATGATTTCGAGTAATTCTATATTAATGATTATAAAACCCAGGTAAACAACGATATGCAACACTCCAGCTACAGGACGTTTTACCATCTTAGATTGCCCAAGAGCAATCATTGCCATGTTTTTCCAACGTGCTTTAGAATTATCTTTTCGATTTACATCTACTCCCAAATTAATGTTTCGGATTATTTTTTTTACGCTCGTTGCAAAAAAACCGAAACCAACTATAAGAAGGATAGCGAATAAAATATTATCTAAATAACTCATTCTAATTAATTTTTAGTAGTTGAATTTGCATCTTCTGTTGGTGCTACATATGGCTTGTTTTTCTTTCCAAAAAGAGAAACATTTACATAACGTGTTGGATATAAACGAACATCCTGCAATAATAATTCTAACTCTTTTGAAGTTTTAGACAAATTATTATACAAAGCATCATCGTTTAATAATTTTCCTGCAGTACCTTTTCCTGAATTTAAGTTACTCATTATACCATCTACTTTAGCTAAAGTCTGGTTTAGATTTCTAACTGTTTTTCCTAAATCGGCTTTGTTTAAGGAATCAGATATTTTATTGAAGTTGTTTGACATTTTATTAAAGTTTGTCACCACTCCGTTAATCTGACCTTTGTTTGTATCTAAAATTGAGTTTAAACTTCCTGAAGCTCTATGAAATTGCTCCATAGTCTGGCTCAATTCTGCCAATGATTTTTTTAGATTTTCCTGTCCTTGTTTGTCCAAAACATTATTTAACCCTGCAACCAGAGTATTAATATTAAGAAGCATTAAATCTAATTTTTGCTGAATAGGCTCAATTTTACCTCCCAGAGATTCCGTTAATCCTAATTCTACTGCAGATTCTAAAGTCTGTCCTTCAACAGCCGGATCTTTATCTGCCAGATTAGGTAAAATCTTAATTTGTTTTCCTCCAATTAAGCTTGGTGAATACAAAGCAGCTTTACTTGTTTTTGAAATAGGAAAATCTGTTTTTAATTGAAGTTCAACTAATAGTTTACCTGTTATTTCGTTAATTGTAATTTTACTTACTTTACCAATTGAGAGTCCATTTATGGTAACGGGTGCTGATGCTGACAAATCCTCAACATTATCATATTCAACATATAATGTCTTGTAATTTGTAAAAAGGTCTTTGCCTTTTAAAAAACTGTAGCCCCAAATAAATAATAAGATTGACGCGATGACTAAAATAGCCGTTTTAATTTCTCTTGTTAGTTTCAAAATTCTTAGTGTTTGTACAAAATTAATATAAATATTCGAACTTGTGGCTATTATTTAATGGCGTCCTGAATACTGATCTTTTCTCCGTCTTTGTTTGCAATTAAAAAAGCGGCTCCATATCCTTTATCCTTAGCTTCTTCCAAATATTTTTTAGCAGTTTCATAATTTGAAGTTTCCTGATAGAAATATTTGTAAATGTTGTTTTCATACAACATTGTTACATTTTTCAAACCTTTAAAGTTTTTAGGTTCCAGCGGCGTTTTTTTAATACTGGCAATAAGCTGTACTTTAAAGAAAATTCCTTTTGGAGCATTCTTCGCAGCTGCAGCACTTTCTACAACCTTTGTTTTAGTTGGTGTCGAAGTATCTTTTGCAGGTCTTGCTTCTATCATTTCGGTATTACCTGACCCAAAATATTCTCTTTTATAACTTAAAATAGCTTCTGCAATCGCTTTTGCAATATCATCCTGTCCTTCTTCTGAATTTAAAATATTGCCTTCTGTTGGATTAGAAACAAAGCCGGTTTCTACTAAAACTCTTGGCATATACGCTTTATGAAGTACCATAAAAGGTGCTTGCTTTACGCCTCCTTGTCTTAGTTTTTTTCCTAGTTTTTCAAAATTATCTTCAATTTTACTCGCTAATGATATACTGTTATCCTGATATTCTTCCTGCATTAGGGTCAATCCGATCATAGATTCAGGAGAGTTAGGATCATAACCTTCATATTTACGTTTATAATCTTTCTCTAAGGTAATAACGGAGTTCTCTTTTTTTGCAGCCTCAAGATTCGATGCCAATTTACTTAAACCCATTACATAAGTCTCTGTTCCATCTGCAGCTGTATTTTTATTGGCATTACAGTGAATAGAAACGAAAATATTTGAATTTGCCCTGTTCGCAATATTGGCTCTTTCGACCAAATCGATAAAAACATCTGTTTTACGCGTATAAATTACATTTACGTTTGGACTGGCTTCTAATATTTTCCCGACTTTTAAAACAATAGCCAAAGCAATATTTTTTTCAATCCGCCCGCTATAAACAGCTCCAAAGTCATGATCACCATGTCCCGCATCAAGTGTTACCTTAAAAACATTTGATTGGCTATAGGCAGAAAAAGACAATATCGTTAGAAAAAAAGTAAATATTACTTTAATTGTGTTAAATCTATTCATAAATGTAAAAGTTAATTTTAATAAAACGTAACAGCTATAATTTTTACAATTGATTATTTTTGACAAAAAATTATATGTAAGTTTGACATGTCAAAAAACAAGCCATAATTTTACAAAAATAGCATTTAAACCTTTGCATACAAACTTATTTAATATCGTTTTATTATCATTTTTCCTAACATTAGGATGTGGTAATTTATATTCGCAAGAGATAAAAAACAAAAAAAAGCCATTATCAACTGTAAAACAATCAGATAAGCCTGAAATTACAGTAAAAGACACTATAAAACTTGATACTGTTAGGGCAAAAAAGACTTTTCTTGATGCTCCAACAAAATACAAAGCCAAAGATTACGCAAAGTACGACAAGAAAACAAATACGCTAACTTTATATAATGAAGCGGAATTATACTATAAAGATGTTGAGCTAAAATCAGGTATTATTGTACTTAATACTGAAAAAGATGAAGTTTATGCAGGAAGAATTAAAGATTCTGCGGGCGTTTTAGTACAATATCCTAACTTTAAACAAGGCGCCAGCGAAGTTCAGCCTGATTCTATTCGTTTTAATTTTAAAACTAAAAAGGCATTAATTTATAATTCGAGAACTGAACAAGGAGAATTTAAAATTAAAGCTGCAGTTACTAAAAAAGAGAACGATTCGGTTTATTTCTTAAAAGGGGCGCGCTTTACGACTTCACAAGACATCGATAATCCTGAATATTATTTCCAGACTAATAAAGTAAAGTTTATTCCGGGTAAAAAAGTAATTACCGGTTTAACTAATATGGTAATTGCTGATGTTCCTACTCCACTGGCTTTACCTTTTGCTTATTTCCCTATGAGTCAGGAAAAAAGTGTTTCGGGTATTATTATACCAAGTTATAACGATTCTAATACCAGAGGTTTCTCCTTGCAGAACATGGGGTATTATTTTGCTTTAAGCGAAAATTATGATCTGACCGTTTTAGGAGATTACTATACAAATGGTAGTTACGCCATGCGTTTTGAATCAGCTTATGCAGAACGCTATAAATACAGAGGAAATATTAATGTACGTTTTGAAAATCTGATCAATAGTGAGCGTGGTTATCCTGATTACAGCAAACAAAGCATTTACAATATCCAGTGGTCTCATGCAAAAGACACAAAATCGAATCCAAATTCAAGTTTTTCTGCCTCTGTAAATATGGGTAGTAGTAAATACTTTAAAAGATCTATTAATCAGGCAAACGTAGGATCAAATTTAAATAACACATTAAATTCATCGATCTCTTACAACAAAACCTTTAATACCATACCACAAGCACGTTTTTCATTGACTGCGACACATTCACAAAATACACAAACAGAACAAATTCAGATGACTTTACCGGCTTTACAGGCCAGTGTTGATCGTGTATATCCTTTTGTTGGAAAAGATGGTGTTAAAAAAGGACTTATCAAAAACATCAATTTACAATATAACCTGAGTGGTAAAAACAATTTTAACACAACAGATTCCTTGTTTTTCAAGCCACAGATGTTTAGAGATGCACAAATAGGTATGCAGCACAGTATTCCTATCAGCACCAATTTTAAAGTATTTAAATATTTCAGTGCCGGAGCATCTACAAATTATCAGGAAACCTGGGTTACCAAAACTATAGATAAAAATTACGATTACGATCAAAGTAAAGTGATCGATAAAACGGTAAATGGTTTTGACGCTTACAGAACGTATAATTTCAGCACAAATTTAGGAACTACGATTTACGGTACATTTAATTTTGGAAGTGACAAAAAAATCCAATCAATTCGTCACGTCATGAGACCAACCGTAACTTACTCTTACACACCAAGTTTCGATCAATATTACAACAATTATACCGTTGACGCTACCGGAAGAATCTCTACTTATTCGAGATTTGATGGCGGTATTTTTGGAGCTCCTGGAAAAAGCAATTCAAACATTGTATCTTTTGCTTTAAGCAATACTTTTGAAGCTAAAGTAAGGGACAGTGACAGCACAAAAACAGAGCCTAAAAAAATAATGCTGTTAAACAACTTAAACTTCAGTACAAGTTATAATTTTAATGCTGACGGAAAAGAAAGTTTAGCCTGGCAGCCAGTACTTGTAAGTGGTGGAACTCAGCTTTTTGACAATAAAATGAATGTCAATTTTGGTGCTACGTTAGATCCATATGCTATCGACAATGGCGGAGCCAGAATAAACACTTACAATATTGATAATGGCGGAAGTTTGTTTAGAATGACCAGCGCTAACGTTACATTGAATTATTCGTTCTCAAACAAAGGAACCGGAAAAGAGGAAAATAAGCAAAGTGAACGGAATGGTGGTCGTAAAGATGATTTATTCGGAACAAATACGGACTTAAATGACAGCAGAAATAGTCAATTTGCGAATGAAAAAGATGATGATAAAGATGTTATAACCGAATTTTTTAATTCTAAAATTCCGTGGGATATGACAATGGCTTATTCATTAACGTATTCAAATGTCAATCGTGAAAACAAAATTACCGGTAATTCTATCATGATTTCAGCCAATATGGATATTACTCCTAAATGGAAAGGTGGAGTTTCAACCGGTTACGATTTTGTTCAAAAAGGGGTTACTTTTACCCAATTTCGTTTCGAAAGGGATTTATTAAGCTGGAGAATGGCTTTTAACTGGACTCCACTGGGTGTAAACTCAAACTGGAATTTCTTTATCGGAATTAAATCCGGAATGCTTAGTGACATCAAATGGAACAAACGAAGCACTTCTAACCGATAACATTATCATTCAAAACATATGTTGGTTATCGTGAAATTAGGCTTAAACATTTAATCTTAATTTCATAATACCTGATTAAACTATAATTCTTCAATTTAGTATCTTAATAACTATTACTATGAAAAAGATCATTTTTACAGAGAAAGCACCAGCTCCAATCGGGCCTTATAATCAAGCTGTATTATCAGGAAATACACTTTATGCTTCTGGTCAGATTGCAATAAACCCGGCTTCAGGAGAACTTATTACAGAAAACATTAATGATGAAACAAAGCAGGTAATGGAAAACATTGCAGCAATTTTAGACGCTGCAGGTATGACTTTTGAAAACGTAGTTAAAGCTACTATCTTCATCATGGATATGAATAATTTTGCCGCAATAAACACTATTTACGGTTCTTATTTTAATGAAAAAACAGCTCCGGCACGTGAAACGGTGCAAGTTGCATGTTTACCAAAAAACGTAAATGTAGAAATTTCTATAATTGCTGTACAATAGCATTCAATACTAATTGTGCCGTTGCTTCGTTAGTCGCCAGCGGCACATTATGAACATCACAAATCCTGAGCAGCATATTCACATCAACTTCATGAGCATGACTTGCCAAAGGATCTTTAAAGAAAAAGACCGTATTAATACTGCCTTCTGCTACTTTTGAAGCAATCTGAGCATCACCTCCCATACTGCAAGGCAACATTTTTTTTACTTTAAATCCTGATTTTTCTGCATTCCTGCCTAATAATCCTGTGGCAATAAGTTTTACTCTTTCATTTTTCAGTGTGATACCGTTTTTTATAAGAAACTGGATCATATCTGCTTTTTTATTATCATGTGCAATAATTGCAATTATATGTTTTTTCATAATTTTAACAATAAATTTATTACCGAAATTACATTAAAAAAACAAGCTTATAGAAATTAAAACAATGAATATCAAATATTTAACAGATGCAAAAATTAAAAAACCAATGAGAACAACAGAATAGCTAAGATTTAAACAAAAAAAAACCGCTCAATAAATGAAACGGTTTTTTGAATATTAGTTATATAAGTAATTTTCTATAATTGCAGTGCGATGGCATTAAGCAATAACTGAGCAGAAGCTTCGTTTGTTGCCAGGGGAACATTATGTACATCACAAACACGAATAAGCATGTTAATATCGACTTCATGAGCGTGACTTGCAAGCGGATCTTTAAAAAAGAAAACCATTTGTGTTTTGCCTTCGGCTACACGGGCAGCAATCTGGGCATCACCTCCCATTGGTCCTGAAAGCTTTCTTTTTACCTTAAATCCAGCATTTATAGCTTTACTTCCGGTTGTTCCTGTTGCGATCAATTTAATGTTTTCCTGAAGAAGAAGGGTTTTGTTTTTGTTTAAAAACTGAACCATATCTGCTTTTTTTCCATCGTGAGCTATAATAGCAATTTCCATATGTTACTTTTATTATTGATTAGCAACGTGATAAGCTATCAATCCGTCAATAGGTCTTCTTAAAACATTACCCAATTGAAGTTCATACTTATCAAATGTCTCTTGTAATTCGTCTTTCAGGTAAAAAGCAATCGAACCTACAAAATGAACCGGAATTTCTTTACAGTTATCATACTGTTTGATGTAGTTTTTTACAAAAGATTTCATTCCTTTAAAAATGATTTTTCTGCAAAACTCAGTATCCTTATGTTTGATTAGGAACTTTGCAAAAGTCGCTAAATAAGCATTTGGATTTGGCTCTTTGTATAATTTGTTTTTAATAAAATCAGGATCTAAATCATATTCTTTTTCAAATTCTACTGCCAGTTCTTTTGGCATTTTATTGAAATAATATTTTCTGATTAATTCTTTTCCAAAAACATTTCCGCTACAATCATCCATAGCAATATAGCCTAATGACTGAACTTTTTGATGCAATAATTTTCCATCAAAATAACTACAGTTAGAACCTGTTCCTAAAATACTTACGATTGCTTCTTCTCCTTTTGGAGTTGTTGCATAAACCGCTGCATAGGTATCTTCATGAACTTCTACTATAGCGTTGCTAAAATATTCCTGAAATATTTGAGAAAGTGATGTTTGCATTCTCTCCGTTCCACAACCTGCTCCGTAAAAGAACAAATGAGTGGCATTTTTTTTATTTTGCAGAATATCAAAACGGTCATTTAATCTTGAAATAATTTCAGGACCGTCAAGAATTTCAGGATTTAATCCTAAAGTTTGTGTGGTGAATAATACTTTTCCATTATCATCAATTGCAATCCAATCGGCTTTAGTAGATCCACTATCAACTATTAATTTCATTTTATTTAGTTTTTGGATTAGTTTTCTTTAACTAAATAAAAAGTGTGTTTTTTACATTAATTAAAGGCATAACAAAATAAGAAAATCCCGTTACTTTGAAATAACGGGATTTTGCAAAAATATATAATATTATTTTAAACCTGCGATATGTACAGATAAATCAATCAATTTACTAGAGTATCCGTACTCATTATCGTACCAAGATACAAATTTAAAGAAAGTTGAATTTAAACCAATTCCTGCAGTTGCATCAACGATTGAAGTTCTTTTATCAGAAATAAAATCCTGAGATACAACAGCATCTTCAGTATATCCTAAGATACCTTTTAAGTCCGTTTCAGAAGCTTTTTTCAATACAGCAAGGATTTCTTCGTAAGTAGTTTCTTTTGCTACTTTTACAGTTAAATCTACTACAGAAACGTCAGCAGTAGGAACACGGAAAGACATTCCTGTTAATTTTCCATTCAAAGAAGGAATTACTTTTCCAACAGCTTTTGCAGCTCCGGTAGAAGAAGGAATAATGTTAATGCTTGCAGCACGTCCACCTCTCCAGTCTTTTCTTGAAGGACCATCAGCAGTCATTTGAGTTGAAGTTGTTGCGTGAACTGTTGTCATTAAAGCTTCAACAATTTCGAAGTTATCGTGAATAACTTTAGCTAAAGGAGCTAAACAGTTTGTAGTACATGAAGCATTAGAAACAACTAAATCAGAAGCTTTTGCAGTTTCATGGTTTACTCCCATTACAAACATTGGAGCATCTGCAGAAGGAGCAGAAATAATTACTTTTTTAGCACCACCTTTAATGTGCTCATTTGCAGTTTCGATAGTTGTGAATATACCAGTACATTCAGCTACTACATCAACATCAACTTCATTCCATTTTAAGTCAGCAGGGTTTCTTTCTGCAGTAATACGGATGTTTCTTCCGTTTACAAAAAGTTTTCCTTCTTTAACTTCTACAGTTCCGTCGAAACGACCGTGAACTGAATCATATTTTAATAAATAAGCTAAGTGATCAACATCTAACAAATCGTTGATTGCTACCACTTCTACATTATCTCTATTGAAAGACTCTCTAAAAACGATTCTTCCGATACGTCCAAATCCGTTTATTCCTAATTTTACTTTTGACATTTTACTTAATTTTTGCTTTTGTTTTTATTACACTAATTTAAAGTCTAATTTCCTCACAATAAACTTCTTTCCTTTTTAAACTTTTATTTTATGTTGACATGATATCAGATACTCTCAAAAGCTCTCTATCTATCTCAGATTTACCTTTAATTGCCTGTTCAAGAGGTGTTAAAGCAACTTTATCTGCTTGCAGACCCACCATGTAATTTGATTTACCTTCGATTAGTGATTCTACTGCCTTTACACCTAAACGGCTTGCTAAAACACGATCAAAACAAGATGGTGAACCACCACGCTGCATGTGTCCTAATACGGATACCCTTACATCGTACTCAGGCAAATTAGCTTCAACGTAATCTTTTAATTCGAATACGTTTTTACCAATTTTATCCCCTTCGGCAATAACAACTATACTTGATGATTTTCCTGAAGCTTTACTTTTTTGAAGAGAGTCCAGTAATCTGTCCAGACCTAAATCTTCTTCAGGAATAAGAATTTCTTCTGCACCTGCACCAATTCCGGCATTAAGAGCAATATGTCCGGCATCTCTACCCATAACCTCTACAAAAAACAGACGATTATGTGAACTGGCAGTATCTCTAATTTTATCAATACAATCTACTACTGTATTCAAAGCAGTATCATACCCTAAAGTATGGCTGGTGCCAAAAATATCATTATCGATTGTACCGGGAATTCCCATTACAGGAAAACCGTATTCTGAATTGAATATTAATCCTCCGGTAAAACTTCCGTCACCACCTATTACAACCAGAGCATCAACTCCTGCTTTTAATAGATTTTCGTGGGCTTTTTTTCTACCTTCCGGTGTTCTAAACTCAACTGAACGAGCAGATTTTAAGATCGTTCCGCCTTTGTTTACAATATTATTTACGCTTCGGGGTCCCATTTCTTTGAAATCTCCTTCGATCATTCCCTGATACCCTCTATAAATTCCTATGCATTCTATATTATGATAAGCACATGTTCGAACAACTGATCGTATTGCGGCATTCATTCCTGGTGAGTCTCCTCCCGATGTAAGAACACCAACTTTTTTTATTGTTTTTGGCATTATTTAAGTATTAAAGTGTAAAATTAGCAAACATTCACCACTTTTCGGGTTATGTTTATAATAAATTAATAAAATATGTTAAATTCAAACGTTTTCGTTAATAAGTTTTTCGATAGTAAAAAATTCATTTAAAATAATAAAAGCCACTTATTTTAATTAAATCTTTAAAATTAACAATACATAAATGAAGTGTTATAAAAATCTATAACTTTAAATATATCGTAAAATTTATGAGCCGCTAAATTTAGCATAAAAAAACCATTCGCGGTAACGAATGGTTTTATATATGGTTATTTTAACAATCTTTTAGAAATCATTGTCAGGAATCAGCCCTTCATTATTATTTTGAGGTGGCGGTTTTTTCTCTTCTTCTTTCTTATCTGGTTTTTTATCTGTTTTCTTTTTGTTCTTTTCAGCATCTTTTTTATTGGTGAAATTAACAAAATCAGGATTTAGATAAGAATCCTGTAAATCATC
This sequence comes from [Flexibacter] sp. ATCC 35103, assembly GCF_001975985.1. Lineage (GTDB taxonomy): Bacteria > Bacteroidota > Bacteroidia > Flavobacteriales > Flavobacteriaceae > Flavobacterium. Next base: position 162,576 of record NZ_MTQF01000004.1, read on the forward strand.
GGAAGAGCTTTTTATGGCTTTTTCTAATTTATGATTTTTAAAGAGTTTATTTACCAATTCGCTAAAAGTATCAAAATCTACCTCATACGAAATACCAACTCCTTGCGTATACCCAATTCCTTGTCCTATATAATTTATATCATTTTCTTTATTAAACAAGCGCAGGTTCATAGATCCATCTTCATTTACCCTGTACAATATCTCGATGTCTCCCACAATAGCAGATTCGTTTACACCACCAACAGGAACTCCTAATTTTCCGTTGATCGTGATTCTTTCATTTACCTGCGAGGTTATATTTGCCACAAACTGACCGTCAGCTTCCTGACCTAATCTTTTATCAGCAGAAATATAATTTAAATCAATATTCACTTTATCATTATCAGATTTTATGATTCCGCCCAATAAACTGGAAGCGGTTTCTGATAATGTTCCGGACAAATCGCCCTGACTAAATCCGTCTGTACTCATAAACGAACCTGTAGACAATAAATACAATGCCTGAGTCTGACGAATATCTTTATCATCCAGCTTATATTGTATCTCTGATTTAAGAACATTGCTGACAGATGGAAACTGAATATCAAAATTAGGTTCCGGACTGGTTAAATCCCCTCTTAATCCAATAACAACTTCTACCGGTACTTTTTTATTAAATGACGAAGTATTATCTAACAATACAGCAGGATTTGCAGAGGTTTTATAAACCGCTTCAAGATTCAGCTGAGCTTTCATAGGGTTTCCTTCCCAAATAATAGATCCTCCTTTTTTGACTGAGAATTTTTTATCGATTAATCCACCGTATTTAAAATTATAAGTTCCTTCGTATGCCTGGAAATCTCCCCACATATTAAATTTACCCAGCGTATTTATCTTGAATAATAATGATCCGTATCCTTTTCCTTTCATACCGTGTCCGGAATTTCTATCCAGGATCACTTCGACCTCTGCATCCGGGGTAATATCAAAATCGAACTCTAATTCAAGACCATTATAATTTCTGGTTTTTTCGATAATACCATTGGCCAGATTGTATTTTTCTTTTGGCGTTACAAAATGAATCCAACTGCTCTCTCCCACACTTTGCGCGTTATTGATAGGAATCTTAACTTCTGTTCCTTTCTCAGATTTCGCATCTACCTTTATAAATAAGTTTTCTGTTGGCCCTTTTATACTTGCCGTACCATTAATAAATGCGGTACCAAAATAGGCAGCATCTTCACTATCTTTTGTATCCAGCGCCAGCAATCGTTTTGATGTTATGGTAAGATCCAACTTCCAGTCTGCAAAATTATGATGCTCAATGCTACCATTCAGCAATCCTTTTGTTTGATATTTGGTATCAGTAAGCTGATTATTTCTAAATAAAAACTTTTCATCGGTTAAATCAATAACAGTTCGATCGCTCAGTTCATAATCTGTATTAAGGTACGGAATTGTCATTCCGGCTTTTTCTACATATAATCGTCCGTTTATTTCCGGTTTTTTAAGATTTCCTATAACTGCGGCATTCCCGGAAACAGATCCTCGCACATTCGACAACACATCGCCTCCAACTGTCCCTAAGGTTGCAAGATTAAATCCTTCCAGTTTTAAATTCAAATCCAGAAAAGTCTCTTTATTCTCGATTGCAAAAGTTCCGTTTGCCCTAAACGATTCTGTAAAACCGTTTTGAATCGACGAATTTATCGTGAACTTTTTAAAACTTTCATCTCCTGAAATATCAAAATTCAAGGTTCCTAAATCTATTTTATTCAAATTAAGATGATCGATGGTAATAGCAGCTGTTGGCTGATAAACATTCTTATTCTGCTTATAATTTATATTCCCGTTCAAATTACCATTAAAGACAAATTTAGAATTCAGAGGTGTAATTTTATTTATATCCACATCCTCAAAATTCAGTACAATATCTTTATAATCATTTCCTTTTATCACTCCGTTTAAATCAATTTTCTGATTTTCATGCGATAAAATAATATTATCAATTGTGAAGTTTTTAAAATACTGATCAAAAACAATCTGATTATCCTCTTCAGAATTTTCGTTTAAATACCATAAATAGTCTTTAAATTTCATTTCTGATTTCTTGATTCCAACAATGTTATTTTTGTTTTTATCAATGGTATGATACAAATCCAGATTAAAATAATCCTCTCCTTTTTCTCCACCTTTAAACTCCGATCGAACAAACAAAGTATCTTTTGATGTTACATTAATCAAATTAAAATCACGTACTTTATAATAAGGAGTTTTGATACTGTCTAATTCGACATACGCATTATAAAGCGGGTTTTTATTATCAATACTAATTCGGATATTATCGAAAGTATTTTTTGCTGCCGTAATTTTCTGAGATTTGAATCTAAATTTAAATTCCTGTAAATCAGAATCAATTTTTCCACGCATTACCGTACTTGAATCAATATTAATTTCAGGATAAAGCATTTCGACTACTTTGTCGTAAACATGAAAATTAAAACGCAGAAACTGTCCTTTTTTAACTTTATAAGGTTTGTAGTTGGTATAAAGGCTTCCAACGGAATTCATAACCAGCTTTTCTAATTGTGCAAACTGAAATTTACCTACTATCTGACCATTTACAACATCTTTTGAATTAATCGTAATCGTACGTAATTTATCCGCATCAAAATTAGAATTAACTATTATTTCATCAAAAGCATACGTTGCTTTCGGATTTTGATATACCGCATCTTTGATCGAAATATTACCCTGCAGGTTCTCTATAGAATTTCCGGTAACTTCAACAACTGCATCTCCCCTAAAACTGGAAATAGAATCGTTTATGAATTTCAGTTTTCTTAAATTGGCATTTTCTACATTAATATGAAAATCATATCTGCTTTCGCGCTTGCTTAAATCAACCAAACCATCAAAAGTCAGGCTTAAATTGGGATCATTTACAGAAAGTTGTCCTTTATAATACGGCAATTTAAAATTACCATTAACCACAATATTATTGTAGGTATATTTATTATAATCTAATTTTGAAATATCACCTTTTATAATTGTATTCAGATATTTTTCGGTAAATCCAACACCGTCAACATCTAAATTCAGGGTTGTCCTGCCAACATCTTTTCGATTAAGCAAAGCACCAACATTAAAATTATCTAAAATAATATTTCCTGAATAGGATGCTTTATCGATAAAATCCATATTATTCATATGTAAATCGGCTTGCCCGTTTCCTAAATCAGTAATCATTTTAAAATTAGTTTCTAAAGCTGTTGTCGAAACTTTAGCCTTACCAACAATATTAAATTTACCAATTCTCTTAAGCTCTTTTGGAAGTTTTTTTCCTAAAATTCCCGGCAATATCACCACTAAATTATCATAACTTGATATCAGTTTGTCAAACTTTCCATCCATGGCAAACTTTTGGGTTTTACTGCCTAACAGATTTTTAAAGTTAATCGTTCCGTTAATCTTAGAACCATTTGTATCACTTAATTTAAGATGCCTCAAATTAAGATTGTTTAAAGTTCCTTTTATCTTGGTTTTGATTTTAAAATGCTGGTTTTTACCCAATCCGTCATAAAAATAACGAATATCATTTGATGCAATAGAAGCGGAATCCAGGGCAACATCAAACTTTACTTTATCTGTAAAATGCAGAAAATCTTCTACTTTATAATTTAAAATAGCTTTACCGTAAATCCAGGATCTTTTTGTTTTTATTGCCAGATTTTCTACTTTGATTTGTTTTTTGGTATACGTGAATTTACCCGCAAAATTCGAAACATATAAACCACGGTGATCTAAAAAAGAAAACCTGTGAATGTTTGTATTTATATCTGGTCCGTACAATTTAAAATCACTGATGTAGGCGTTTAATTTCTTGAAATCCAGAAATAAAGGTGTCGTTTTATTTTCGTCTACCACAGAAAACTTCCCATTAGATATGTATGCATTTCTGGCTGTAAGCAAAAAATGTCCTTTTGATTTGGATTTTTTACCCGTCTCAAATAATTTAATAAACTTGTTGATATTATTTTCGTTTTCGTTTTTATAGGTTTTCAGGTTAAAAATCAAACCTGTTAAACGAAGATCCCCAAAAATCAAATCTCCATCGATTAGCCTCTTAAAACTCAAAATATCTGTTGAGATAATATCAGAATAGATTAAAGTTTTTTTATGATGATCCAGGATTACTACATTTTTAAGCTTAACGCCTCCAAAAATGTTTATCGCCACTTTATCAACGTTAATATCTGCTTTAAAATCGGTTTTGAGAGATTCTGTTACGTAGTGTGCAATTTTTGTCTGAACAAACGGCAAAGACAAAGTTATAGCGAGTGCCAACAAAAGTAAAATTAACCCAATTAGGGTTCGGGATATTATTTTCTTTACTGTTTTGATAGCTGCTTTTATTTTTAGTTTTCTTTTAATTTATTTTGAACAGACAAAGAACGACTGTTTTTGATAAAAATTCTTTAATTTTGGCTTCTCCTTATAATAAAAGAAAATCAAATATTTGATTTGTCAAATATAATTCAAAATTCGTGCCTTTATATGCAAAATTCAGAGGTTTTTATTCTTGCCATCGAAAGTTCCTGCGATGATACTGCCGCCGCGGTTTTACATAACGACAAAGTACTCTCAAATGTTGTGGCCAATCAGTTAATTCACAACCAATATGGTGGTGTAGTTCCTGAATTAGCCTCGAGAGCACATCAACAAAATATTGTTCCGGTAATAGATGCTGCACTTCGCAAAGCAAATGTACAAAAAGATCAACTAACAGCTATTGCTTTTACGCAAGGTCCGGGCTTAATGGGCTCTTTGCTGGTAGGAAGTTCTTTTAGTAAATCACTATCACTTGCCTTAAAAATTCCGTTAATCGCTGTAAATCACATGCATGCCCATATTCTGGCACATTTTATAGACGAAGAAGGTTTTGATAAACCTGAATTTCCTTTTTTGGCCCTGACTATTAGTGGCGGTCATACTCAGATTGTAAAAGTTAATGGCTTTTTTGATATGGAAATCATCGGTGAAACCACTGATGACGCTGTTGGAGAAGCATTTGACAAGAGTGCTAAAATTCTCGGACTTCCTTACCCCGGCGGTCCTTTGATCGACAAATATGCCAAAGAAGGAAATCCGAAAGCATTTGCGTTTACAAAACCAAAAGTTCCCGGATTAGATTTTAGTTTCTCCGGATTAAAAACAGCTATTTTGTATTTTATTCAGAAGAAAAAACTGGAGAACCCCAATTTTATCGAAGAAAACCTGAATGATATTTGCGCATCTATTCAATATACTATTATCGAAATTTTGATGGATAAATTGAAATTAGCGGTAAAAGAAACCGGAATCAAACAAATCGCCATTGGCGGAGGAGTTTCTGCAAATTCAGGAATCAGGACAAGATTAAAAGAAAGTGAAGGGAAATACGGTTGGAAAACTTTTGTTCCCAAATTCGAATACACTACAGATAATGCCGCAATGATAGGAATTGTAGGGTATCAAAAATATTTATCAAGTCGTTTCGAAACTTCAGCAGTAGTTTCGAAAGCGCGAATTCAATTTTAATTATGCAATTATTTTACAATCCCGATATTGACGAATCAACTGAAAGTTTTACTTTTGATAAAGAAGAAAGCCGACATATTATAAAGGTTCTCAGAAAAAAAGATTCAGACATTTTACATGTTACAAACGGTTTTGGTTTACTGTTTGAAACCGAAATTACATTGGCATCAGACAACAAATGTATTGTTCAGGTGCTTTCGATAAAAAAATCTCCTGAACCAAAATTTCATTTGCATTTAGCCGTTGCCCCAACTAAAATGAACGATCGTTTTGAATGGTTCTTAGAAAAAGCAACCGAAATAGGTATTCAGGAAATCACACCCATTATTTGTGATCGCTCTGAGCGAAAAGTAATTAATGCAGAGCGTTTTGAAAAGATTATTCTTTCGGCAATGAAACAATCGAACGAAACATATTTGCCTAAATTAAATGAAGCAATCTCTTTTAAGGAATTCGTTAAGCAACAAAATAAAGGCTTGCAATTGATCGCACATTGCGAAGAAACAGATAAAAAATCATTAAAAGATATTCTAAAACCTAATGAAAGCGTTACGATGCTTATTGGTCCCGAAGGTGATTTTTCTGAAAAGGAAATCGCATTGGCTTTAGAAAATAATTATCAGCCTGTTACATTAGGAAATACACGCTTAAGAACTGAAACCGCTGCAATTGTAGCGTGTCATAGCGTTGTTTTTTTTAATGAGAATATCTAACTGATTGATTACATTACGTAAACCCGACAGGTTTTAAAAACCTGTCGGGTTTTATGCTGAGTTGCTTGCAAAGATTCCATCGAAATGAAAAAACAAGTATTTCAAAAAAATATAAATTATATGAAAAAAATATTTTGCTTATTATTTCTCGTTTCCCTTTCTTCCTTTTCTCAGGAAATTGCTTTGCTTAAATATAGCGGAGGTGGCGATTGGTATGCAAATCCTACTTCATTGCCTAACTTAATTAAGTTTTGTAATGCGAATATCAACACCAGAATAAAAGCAAAACCTTCGACTGTTGAACCGGGAAATCCTGATTTACTTTCGTACCCTTTTGTACATATGACCGGACACGGAAATGTAGTTTTTAGCGATTCTGACATTAGTAATCTTAGAAATTACCTAAACGGCGGCGGTTTTCTTCATATTGATGATAATTACGGAATGGATCAATACATTCGAAAAGAAATAAAAAAAATATTCCCTAACAATAATTTAGTCGAAATTCCGGCGAGTCATCCCATATTTCAAAAACCTTTTCCGTTTCCTACAGGATTACCTAAAATTCATGAACATGACGGAACGCGTCCTCAGGCTTTTGGAATTTTTATAGAAAACAAATTGGTTTTATTATACACTTACGAATGTGATTTGGGTGATGGCTGGGAAGATGCAGAGGTTCATAATGATCCTGCGGCAGTTAGGGAAAAAGCCTTAAAAATGGGTGCCAATATTATCAATTATATTTTTACTAATTAAAATTTTAAAAGTGCAGCTTACTCACGAAGAAAATCAATTTGAGCGAAAAACATTTCCAATCACATTAGTTTGCGATCACATTTATTTTCAGCAGAATATAGGCTCGCTTTTTAGAATAAGTGAGGCTTTTGGAGTAGAAAATATTATTTTTTTAGGAAAAGATATTCCGCTTACGCCCCGTAAAATCAATAAAACATCACGAAGCACGCATCTTCATGTGCCTCATACTGTAATCGAACAAACAACTGAACTTGTTGATTACTTACTTGAAAATAATTTTGAAATTATTGCTTTGGAAATAGCAAGTAATAGTAAACCTCTAAAAGAAGTTGTGATACCTGAAAATCAAAAAATTGCACTTTTAATTGGAAGTGAAATTGATGGAATTTCAGATGAATTATTAAAAATTTCGAACCAAATTGTTCACATAAATATGTTCGGAAAGAACTCAAGCATGAATGTTGTACAAGCTGCAAGTATAGCTTTGTACGAATTTACTTCTTAATAAAAAAGTGTTAATTTTTGTAAGAACTAGACTATACAAGGGATTGTAAAATTCTGACAAAATTATTATTGTAAAAATTTTGTTACAATAATTTATTTGTTATAAAATTGCGGTATAAATAACCAAATTTAATTTTTTATAACAAAACCCTAAATTATTATGAAAAAAGTTCTTATTACCGCATTCACAGCATTAGTGCTGTTTTCTTGTCAAAACGACCAAACAGAATCAGCAGATTCAAATGTAAGTGCTATTGCCCATCGCGGATGCGCAACTCAAGAAGTTTTAGAAGCTCAATTAAAAGCTGATCCTACTTTAGCAATCAGAATGAATGAAATCGAAGCTTTTACAGACAAAGCCTTACTTACAGGCAAACTTGTAAATGGTAAAGTTCAAATTCCGGTTGTTGTTAATGTATTGTACAGAACAACTGCAGAAAACATCTCTGATGCACAAATCCAAACACAAATCGATGTTTTAAACAAAGATTTTAATGCATTAAATTCTGATTACAACAGCGTTCCTGCTTTATTTGCAGGTGTAAAAGCAAATGTTGGAATTTCATTTGTTTTAGATCAGGTTATCAGAAAATCGACTACAAAAACATCATGGGGAACAAATGATGCAGTAAAAAAAGTGGCACAAGGTGGTTTAGCACCAACTTCACCAACAACAAAACTTAACTTATGGTCTTGCACAATTGGTGGCGGAATATTAGGTTATGCTCAATTTCCTGGTGGAGCATCTGCTACAGACGGAGTTGTAGTTGACTCTAAATATTTTGGTTTATCAGGTTCATCAGCTGCTCCTTACAACTTAGGAAGAACTGCTACCCACGAAGTAGGTCACTGGATGAATTTACGTCACATTTGGGGGGATGCAACTTGCGGAAGTGATTTAGTATCTGACACGCCAACTCATAACACAGCAAATTACGGTGTACCGGCTTATCCTCACTATAGTACTTGTTCAGGAACTCCTGTAGAAATGACAATGAACTACATGGATTATGTGGATGATAACGCAATGTACATGTTCTCTAACGGGCAAAAAAGTAGAATGGCCGCTATTTTTGTAACCGGTGGAGCAAGAGCTGCATTTGGAATCTAAAAAAACAGGTTAAAATAAATGGGAAAAGCGAGGTGATATCATCTCGCTTTTTTTTGTTTACCGCCCATATATAAAAGCTTTTTGCTATATTTATAATCTAAAATCGAATCATGATAACATCAAAAATTATTTCTAACGGAATTTTAAGAGCTTTAACAACAATCCTGGTTATTGCTGTCATTTTATATTTTCTATACGAAATACAAACAGTAATTGTTTATTTGTGCATCTCACTATTACTGTGTTTAATTGCAAATCCGTTAGTACAATTTTTAAAAAATAAATTAAAATTCAGTAACTCACTGGCTGCCACAACAACTCTAATTGTTTTTATATTGGCAATAGTGGGTTTTATATTATTATTTGTACCGTTAATTATTTCTCAGGCAAATAATTTATCACTTCTGGACACCAATAACCTGCAGCACCAATTTATTGAAACAGAGAGAAGTATCGAGGCTTATTTTAATATTCAGCATGTTGATTTGAATAAGGTATTAAAAGATTCTAAAATTACCTCTATAATTGATTTCAGTTACTTTACCGGCTTTCTAAATTCAATTTTAGGTTTTATGGCTAATATGGGAATGGGATTGGTATCTGTATTTTTTATCACTTTTTTCTTTATTAAAGATCAGGATGCTTTTAAAGTAAGTGCCAGAAAAATTCTTCCGGATACTAATGAAGATAAAATTCTAAACTCAATTACTAAAATCAACCACTTTTTAACCCGTTATTTTATTGGTTTACTGCTTCAGTTAACGGTTGTATTTATTTTATATCTGATTGTTTTAATGATTTTTGGAAATAAAAATGCTTTTGTAATTGCTTTTTTATGTGCCATTTTGAATATCATTCCGTACATAGGACCAATTATTGGAACTGTTCTCGCTGGAATTTTAACCATGATCAGTATGATTGGAAGTGATTTCCAATCCGAAATTTTACCACGAACTATATATGTAATCATTGGATTTTTGGTGGTTCAGGCTATTGATAATAATATTAGCCAGCCTATAATTTCATCAAAAAGTGTAAATTCGCACCCGCTGGAAATATTCCTGATTACTTTGATAAGCGGAATTACTTTTGGAATTGTTGGGATGATTATTGCCATTCCGGTTTTTACAATGGTAAAAGTAATTTTGAAAGAATTTTTTCCTGAAAACAAAATTGTCTCCGTATTAACCGAAAGAATCTAACATTGAACACTTCTATTTTGCGCCAAAATATTCAGGAATTTATAACTCAAAATAGTGGTGCACCAATTACAAAATTAGCGCTTCAGAAGAATCCGTTTCCTGAAATCGACTGGATTTTAATCTTAAATCAAATTGAAGCCAAGTCTAAGGCAAAAGATAAATTACCAACCTGGTTTTTGACGGAGAATATTATTTATCCCAGTAAAATCTCTGTAGAACAAACCTCATCTGAAAAAACTGCGGCTTATAAAGCTTCCTTGATTTCAGGCAAAAGTTTAATAGATCTTACCGGAGGTTTTGGAGTCGATGATTATTACTTTTCTAAAAATTTTAAAGTTGTAGCACATTGCGAAATAAACGAAGATTTATCTGCGATTGTAAAACATAATTTCGAACAGTTAAAAGTCGAAAATTGTACTTTTTATGCAGAAGATTCCATCAATGTTTTAAAAGAAAATAATCAAAAATGGGATTGGATTTATATTGATCCTTCCAGAAGAAATGATGCAAAAGGCAAAGTTTTTATGCTGAAAGACTGCTTGCCAAATGTACCTGATTTACTGGATTTTTATTTTGAAAAAACGGATTCGATTTTAATAAAAACGGCACCTTTATTAGATCTTTCTGCCGGTTTATTTGAATTAAAATTCGTAAAAAACATACATATTATTGCGCTTGAAAATGAAGTAAAAGAATTGCTTTTCGAAATCCACAATCATTATTCAGGTGAAATAACCATAAAAACAGCCAACTTAGTAAAAGATAAAATAGAAACTTTTGAATTTATTTTGGGTGATGATACTGTATTTGCAAACTATCATTTACCTCAAAAATACCTTTACGAACCCAATTCTGCTATTATGAAATCCGGTGGTTTTGATGAAGTTAGTACTGTTTTCAATATCAATAAACTGCACAAACACTCGCATTTGTACACTTCAGACGAGTTAATTGATTTTCCGGGAAGAACATTCGAAATCGAAAAAGTGATCCCGTACAGCAAAAATGAAATGAAAACGGAACTTGCCAATCAACAGGCAAATGTTACCACGCGAAATTTTCCGGACACAGTAGAAAACATTAGAAAAAAATGGAAAATAAAAAATGGAGGAAATTTGTATTGTTTTTTTACAACTGATAAAAATGATAACAAAATAGTTTTAATTTGCAGAAAAATAACTGAAAAATGAAACAACTATTTACACTAACTCTTTTTTTATTAACCCTTACCGCATTTGCTCAAAAACCATGTGAATACAGCGCAAATGTAAACGACTCAATTGGTACTTATAAGGTAACTAACGAATATCTGATCAGTGAAAAATATTTTGGAGGTACTTTTAACTATGTTTTCTTTTCTCTGGCACAAACTGATGGTTTGCCAACATTAAATTTACAGCTTATCCAGAAGAGTAAAGATTTTATCAAAGCGAACTGTTTCGACAAAAACTCAAAAGTCTTTTTACAATTAGAAAACGGAAAAATAGTAACGCTTATCCATATTGACAGAGAAAGCTGTGGAACGCTTATTCATGATGATAAAGGTTTTGATAATCGTATAAATACCGGAATTTTTATGTTTATGAAAGAAAATTTCGAAGAACTAAAAAAATCCCCTGTTGCAATTATGCGTATTAAATACCTGACTACTACAGAAGATTATATTGTAAAAAGAGAATTAACCTCTGAGTTAAACGGTAAAGTTTACAATCCGAATACGTACTTTATGGAAAACATAAGATGCGTTGAATAATTACTCGCAATTCCATTTTTGATTCGAGACTTTATCTTTTAGGCCTGTCTTTAAATTATAATGCCACCACTCTGAATCAAATGAATTGAAGCCATTTTTTATCATTACTTTCTTAAGGTATTTTCTATTTGATTTTACGTCATTAGAAAGCATGGTATAATTATGACTGGCACGAATACCAAAAAAGTCAAAAGGAGTTCCCATATCTACTTCTTTTCCCTTTATATCAACCAACGAAATATCAACGGCTCCTCCTCTATTGTGGATGGAGCCTTTTTTGGGATCTGCTACATATTCCGGATTCGAAACAATCTCCCACATTTTTTTCTGGATTGATAATGGTCGGTAACAATCGTAAAGTTTTATCTTAAAACCTTTATTCATAAAATCTTTATTTGCCGCTATCAAAGCCTGAACGGTTTTATAACGCAAGAGACATTCTGCACAATCATATACTTTTGCTTTTAGAAAATTATCCTCGGTTGCATACTTCATATCATAGATAAAATCATTGCTGTAATCTCTTAAGTTTACAAAAGTCGTATCTGCAATTTCTTGTTTTGCAGGAGTTGAATACATTTCATTTTGGGCTTTTGAAGAAACCATCCAGAAAAGTAGAACTATAAAAAATAAAGTTTTTGTGAATTGCATGATGAGAGAGATTTTCTATAAAGTAAATATAGAAATAAAATAAGGATGCTAAAAAATAATAAAGAAATAACGTTTCTTATCTATTCTAAATCTCTCCTGTCATCATAATATTTTCTTTCACGCCTTTATTTTTTAGCATTCTAAAGTGCGAACGAACCGCATGATAAAATGGATAGGAAGTATACGGAAGATCATATTCCTGAGCATAACGCCGTATTATGGGTGTAATATAAGGATAATAGGTATGCCCGACTCCGGGAAAGAGATGATGCGCGACATGATGCGTAAAACCTCCGTATAAAAAATTAGCAAGTTTGCTGTTTGTACTAAAATCTTTAGTCACAATCATTTGATGCATCGCCCAGGTTGCTGAAAGATTTCCGTCAGGATCTGTAACAGGAAAGTGAGCATCTTCATCTACATGTGTAGATACCAGTGCTACAACACCTAAAACGCTTCCGGATAAATGCATGGCAAACCAAGCGCCCAAAACAAAATACCACGGCTGATTAAGTACGTACATTGGGATAAAAAGCAAGTAAAAAAGATTGATGATTTTTGCTGCAAACAACATAAAAATTTCCTTTGGGGGAATTTTATCTACTACTTTTTTTACGTAGTTGTCTTTCTTGCCAAAAAAGTCTTTGAAGTCTCTGATATAAATCCAGTTCAGACTGTAAAATGGATAAATCAGCCACATATAAATGTGTTGGTATTTGTGATAATTAAACAACGGACTATTAGGAAAAATCCGGATGATATCACTTTGCTTGATGTCAATATCCCAATCCGGAACGTTGGGATAAGCATGATGAAGGTTGATATGCCGTCGCGTCCAGAGCCAATGATTACCTCCAAAAAGTTCTAAAACATACATAAACCATTCGTTATGTTTCGCTTTTTTAAAGAGTGCTCCATGTGCCGCATCATGAAATGCATTTATAAAAAGTACAATCATCATGATTCCGCACAAAATATAAAAAAGGAATAATAGCGGAGTACTGTTTCCAAACCGCAAAATACAGTAATAAAATAGAAAGAAGAGAATTAAAAGTCCCAAAGACTTTATAATATTGAAAAGGTACAGGGATGAGTTTTGTAAAATAGTATCGTTCACTTCTGTGCGCATCTTTTTAAAAAAATCATCGGTACCGGCTTTAAGATAAACTGGTCGTTTTAATTTTTCCATAACAATTGTTGCTAGAAATTGGTACACCAAATTTAATAAAATTTCTTAAAACACATAAAAACAAAACGTTACAAAATTAATACTTCTCTAAATTTGCTAATCCTGTTGGATAAAATACAGCGATTGCTCATAATTGGCAATACTAATCAAGGCATTGTAAATATATTTTGAGACTAAAGCACCGCCATCTGTATTAATTAAATCAATATCATCCTCCGGAGTATGATACTGCGGATGTCCTCCGGTATGAAACCCAATACACGAAATCGAAGCTTTGTAGAACGAAACATGATCAGATCCTCCTACTTCACCAGCGTGAATAACAGGATTAAGACCGCTATTTTCGCCTAACTTCTTCATGAGTTCAACTCCATCCGGAAAAGTACCGGCACCGCCCATATATATTTGTTTTTCGGTATTTAATCGTCCAACCATATCCATATTCAGCATTACTTTTACCGCTTCTTTTTGAACCGGTAAATGATTGACAAAATATTTAGAACCCAATAATCCTTCTTCTTCACCGCTAAACGAAATAAAAATGATGCTTCTTTTGGGTTTTATACCGGATTTTGATAATTCCTGTGCCATACAAAGTAAAGCCGAAACTCCGGAAGCATTATCATCTGCGCCGTTATGAATTGCGACAACTTCCTTTTTTTTACTGCTCGATCCAATTCCGCCCCAACCCCAATGATCATAATGGGCGCCAATTACTATAAATTCGTTTTTAAGATTGGGATCTGAACCTTCAAGATATCCAATAACATTTTGGGTGCTAACACTATCCGATTTCATTTTGTTTATTCCTTCTTTTACAAATACTTTAAAGGTTTGATAATAATTATTATCGAATTCTTTTAGTCCGTATTTTTTAAAATGGGTTCTAATATATGCTGCTGCTTTATTATTGCCTTTTGTACCCGGAAAACGTCCCTCTAATTTATCTGATGAAAGATATTTATCGTGTTTATAAAAGGTTTTAGCATTAATACCATTCTGGGCATTTGTAGTAATACAAGAAAATAGTACGCTTATAAAAAAGATTTTGAATGCTGAATATTGAAAAGGTTTCATTTTTTTATTGTCCAATAAATTGATTGTATTTTATTTAAGTTCAAAAATTTTATCCATTAAGATCCATTTTTCTCCCGGTTTTGCCCCCGGTAAGGCTTGTTGAAATTTCCACATCAAAGTTTCCCATTCCTGGACTTTGGGATTTGCTGCATCTAATTTTGACTTTTTTTCAAATGAAAAATCTGCATCTGCTTCTATGATCATAAACAAGCGATCTGCAATATTGTAGATTTCCAGAGAAACAATTCCTGCATCTTTAATGCTTTCTTTAATTTCCGGCCAAACATCCTGATGAAACTTTATATATTCATGAATTAAATCAGGATCGTTTTTTAAATCTAAAGTAAGGCAATGTTTTTGCATAATTTCTTGTGTTTTTAAAACTTCTAATCTTCAAATTAAAAGTTTTTTCACACAATTTAGCAATTATTTCAAAACTTATTTACCTTATTCCTTCAATTCAAATGTTACATGCTTAATATACTTTCTGTTATAAGTATATAAAATATGAATTTTATGATCTGAGGTTTCGATAATTGCCGGATAACTAAATTCTCCTTCGGTTTGGTTTTCAAGATCAAATAGTTTTTTCCAATTTTCACCATCTTTAGAATATTCAACATCTAATACATTTCGCCCATTAAACCAGTCTTTACCTTGTCGCAAAGGATTATTGACCAATAAAAAAGATTTATTAGTTAACGTTACGGCATCGATTCCGGAGTTAGAATTTACAACATTGATACTGTCTGTGCGTTGCCAGGAGTTTCCGTTATCTGTAGACCAACTCGAAATTATTTTATTATGTTTGCTTCTGGACAACATCTGAATTTCATTTGCAGAATGAACAAGAAATGTGGGCTGGATAATCTCAAATTCTTTTTTGTCTTCGATCTCTATTTTTTCCCATTTATCAGTCGCTTCTGTATATTTTTCTACATGAACTCTCCACTTGTTATCGCTGACACTTTCTGTACTGCTGCCGCATAAAATAATACCCGGAGTAGTTTCTATTGGTTTGTTTCTAATAGGCCCAAGTATGTCTTTTGGGAGATATTTAGGAGCGCTCCACGTATTTCCGTTGTCTTTTGAAACAATCATTGCTCCAAACCATTCTCTGGGATTTTTTCCAACTTTATAGAATAGATACAACTGCTGGCTTTTACTTTTAAACAAAACCGGATTCCAACAAGGCAAAGTATCTTTTTGAGTAATTAAGGGCTCTATAAGATTTTTGGGCACGGACCATTTATTTTCTTTATAAACAGAAAAATAAATCCCTACGTCTTTAGCGCCTTCATATTTCCCTCCAAACCAGGCCGCCATTAATTTATTGGGTTCAAGTTCTACTATTGTCGATGCATGACTGTTAACCGTAACCGGGTGATCTGTAATAAAATTTTGAGTGATATTAATGGCTTCCTGCTTTTTTGTCGAAGAACAGGAAACACTTATTAAGGCTAATAAAAGTAACAGATATTTGAATTTTGAAATCATGGTAAAGTGTAATTAATAAACAGAAAATTATTTTTTCTTTAAACCTGCTTTGTGTCCAATAATGGCATAGAATAAAATAAAAACATAACATGGCAACAAGATCCAATATCCTTCTGTAGTCGCTTTTGCAGTCGCAGTTACATCATTCATACCCTGAGCAAGCATATCTGCTTTTGTGATATCTACAAATTTCCCGTATAATGGCGGAATTATTGCGCCTCCAGAAATGGCCATAATCAATAATGCCGAAGCTGTTTTGGTAAACTTACCCAATCCTTTTAGAGTTAAAGGCCATATTGCGGGCCAAACCAGAGCATTTGCAATACCTAAAGCGGCAACAAATAAAATAGAAGTAAATCCGGTAGAAGTTACAATACAAAACGAAAGTAAAATTCCTAAAACGGCACTGGCGCGTAATGCCAAAGCCTGACTAATATATTTTGGAATTAAAAATGCTCCTAAACCATACGTTACAACCATTGCCAGTAATGTAAATGTGGTGAAAAATTTAGCGTCTCCCGCCGGAAAACCTAAGGCAATACCGTAAGCGATAATAGTATCTCCCGCAATAACCTCAACACCTACATACATAAAAAGAGTTAAAACTCCCAACCACAAATGCGGAAACTGAAAGATGCTTGTTTTGGTTGTTTCGCCTTCTTTTGCTTCGGCAATAGGTTCTGCTTCTACATCAGGCAAAGGTGCTTTTCTAATTAATATTCCTAAAATAAACAAAACGACAGCCATTGTTATATAAGGCGTTACAACGCTGTCTGCCATTGTATCTAGTAATTTTGCTTTTTCGATGGTAGTAACTACGCTTAGTTTTTCTTTGATTTCATCTATTCCGGATAATAAGATAGAACCAAAAATAAGCGATCCCAAAGCACCTGCTATTTTATTGCAGATACCCATAATGGCAATTCGTTTTGCGGCACTGTCTATTGGTCCCAAAATAGTAATGTAAGGATTTGATGCTGTTTGCAATAAAGTCATTCCTGCACCCTGAATAAATATACCGGTCAAAAACATCCAATAGGTTCTTGCTTCGGCAGCAGGTATAAATATTAAAGCGCCAAAACCCATTATAAATAAACCCAAGGACATTCCTTTTTTATATCCAATTTTTGCCAGAATATACGATGCCGGCAGTGCCATTACTACAAAAGAAATATAAGATGCCGATGCGACTAAAAGTGACTGGGCAGATGTTAGCTCATTGATTGTTTTCATAAACGGAATCAAAGCACCGTTGATCCAGGTTACAAACCCAAAAACAAAAAACAGACTGGCTATAATTAAAATTGGAATTAATGTGTTTTTCTTATCAGAAGAGGAAATTGTAGTGTTAACCATAATTTTTTATTTGATGATCCGGCAATTATGATACTGTTTTTTAAATAAAAATCAGTTGCCATCTCTATTAAAATGCTGTTTTAATTTATTCTCTTTATTCTTTATTCTTTATTCTTTATTCTATTCTCTTTTCTCTTTTCTCTTTTCTCTTTTCTCTAAAAATCGTAATTATCGTATAAAACAAAAGGAGAGTTACCTCTCCTTTTGTCAATTTTAAGTAACGAACCTCTTTATCTTTACTTATTTTATTTTGTATCCCACCAAAGTTTTGTTCCTCCGGTATCAGGTCCTTTTAATTTTGTGATTCCGTCAGTAACAGCATCTTTATTAGAAGAATATTCATTTGTTGTATAAATAATTCTTTTCATCAGGCTTTTACCAACTCCGGCATCATTATTATCTGTATTAAGCGGCGCATAAATTACTTTAGCATCACTTCTGCGTAAGTCAGCCCATGATTCCCAAGATTCAGGAAAAATAGCCAAATACTTTTGAACTGCGATTTGAGTACGTTGGCTAGCTACAGAAGCAGACCATGCAACAGGCAATTTAACCGGTATATCCTGCAAGTCTAAAGTTGGATAAACAGTTAAAACGTTTGGTAAAGTAGGCAATGTATTTCCTGCAATATAAGCATTGATTGCCGCAGTATCTGTGATTCCCCATTGTCTTAATGATAATCTGATACCTTCTTCGTATAAACTTTGAGCACTTCCGCCCATGTTCCATCCGTTCATCGCACCTTCGGCTCTGCTGAAATAGTTTTCTGAAGCCATAAATACCTCGATATTTTTAGTTTCACTAAGATTTCCGGCAGCACCATTACCCATAATATCATTGTTAAAAGCAGAGAATTTAGTAGTTCCAAACTGATCTTCTAAACCTCCAACAGGCTGACCACGATAAACCAGTGTAGTCGCTTTAGGATCAAGCGGAGCAAACCATTTTGCTAACCTTGGATCGTTGTATCCTACCAGAATACTCTCCATAGAAGCTGTCATAGTATATCCCCAGCTGTTTACGATCATGTTTAAGTTGTTTGGTGTAATATTACTTGCTTTAAAGAAAGCTCCCTGCTCATTTGTTTGCATAACACCCGCAGCTACTGCAGCTTCGGCTTGTGTTTTTGCTTTTGCAGGTTCAATATCAGAAATTCTTAATGCAAGACGTAATCTTAAACTGTTTCCAAATACTCTCCAGTTTGCAACATTTCCTGCATACAAACGGTCATTTGGCTGAAATGAAGCAACTGTAGTTACAGCAGAACCACTAAGTGTAGCATTTGCCTCATCTAATAATTTAAAAAAGTCTTCGTAAATAAATTCTACGCTATCATAAGGTACTTTTTCTTTTTTATTACCAGCTTCTGTGTACGGAATTGGCCCGTAAGCATCAACCATTTGATTGTACATAAAAACTTTCCAGATTTTAAGGATTGCCAAAGCTTCTGCATTTCCTTCAGATGCTTTTATAGCATTATTTAAAGCAGGAACGGCAACGGTGTAAAATCTTGTCCATCCACGTCCTTCATAACCATTAACGAAGGCATTTCTTTCTGTACCATATCCACAATTTAGATAGTGAATAAAAGTAGAAGACAAAATACCTGTTGCAATACCCCAGGTTCCCTGATCATCTACACCTGGTGAAGAGTAAGATCCGTTGTGGATACCCGCATAAAGCGCAGATGCAAATGATGGTCCCGCCATTGTAGCATCCAACTGATCTTCTGTAAGCGCATTAGGATCTGTATTTATATGATCGAAGTCGCTTGTACAGCTTGATAAAATAGAAACTGCCATTAATGCAATTCCCAGTGTTTTTATTTTAAAACTATATTTCATGATGTCTCTTTTTTAATTAAAATCCGAATTTAACATTAACCCCATAATCTCTCGTTGAAGGAATGTTGAAGGATTCTATACCTTGTAAGTTTCCTGTACCAGCACCTGCTTCCGGATCAAAATATTTAGCTTTATTCACGAAAAAGAATAAGTTTCTTCCTACCAGTGAAAAATCAATACTTGTAAAACCTGAGCTGCCTAATACACGTTTTGGCAAAGAATATCCAAAAACAAGTTCTCTTAATCTAATGTTTGTAGCATCGTAAATAAAAGGTTCTGCAATAGGTGTTCTTTGTCCAATTGCTGTCCAGTATTGTTCTGCATTAATGCTTACGGTATTTTGAGTATACGTTCCGCCAGCACCTGCAACAACACCATCAACAACAATTCCGCCTTCTCTTCCTGCTAAAGTAACATCGCTTACCCCTAATCCTGCTTGTCTTGCCTGAGTGTATGAAATAACTTCACCACCAATTCTAAAATCAACAAGGAAGCTTAAAGAGAAATCTTTGTATTTAAAACTGTTTCTTAAACCTGCAGTCCAATCCGGGTTAAAGTTTCCTGCACGAACATCAAAACTATTTGTTGCAAGCGGAATACCTGCGCTGTTTACGATAATTTTTCCGTCAGGAGATCTTTGGAAACCTTTAATATATAAATCTCCATATTCACCACCCTGAATAACTTTACTTCTTACTAATCTACCTTCACCAAGAACCAATTCTTCTCTTCCTCCATAAATAGATTTTACTTCAGATTTGTATGTTGCGTAGTTTGCAGTAAGATCCCATGAGAAATTTTCTGTTTGAATTGGAGTTGCTGTAAAAACAACCTCAATACCTTTGTTTTGAATTTCCCCACCATTAACTACCGCTCTTGAAGTCGATGAAGACTCCGGAGTATTGATGTAGAAAATTTGATCTTTTGTATTCGTCTGGAAATAAGTTACATCCAATCCTACACGATTTTTCAAGAATTTAAGCTCACCACCAAACTCAACAGAGCTTGACATCTCCGGTCTTAAATTTGGGTTTGCTGCTGTTGTTTGAGAATACAACATACCACCATTACCACCAATATAAGATAATCTTGAACTTGTTTGGTAAGGATCAGTATCGTTACCCACTTTTGCGTAAGAACCTCTTACTTTTGCATAACTAATAACTTCCGGTAAAGTAACCATATCAGAGATAACCCCTGATAAACCTACAGATGGATAAAAGAAAGATCTGTTTGCAGCCGGTAAAGTAGATGACCAGTCATTTCTTGCTGTTAAATCTAAGAATAAATAGTTTCTAAAACCAATTTGTGAGAAACCATAAACAGAGTTAATTTGTTTTTCTGAAGCTGTAGAAGTAGATTGAATAGTAGATACATTTGACAGGGCAAAAAAGTTTCTTTTACTTAAAACTCCTCCTGAATATAATGAAGAACTATTTTGTTGTAACGTGTTAGCTCCGGCATTAACCCCAATAGAGAAATCACCAAATTTTTCGTTGTAAGAAAGTAAGGCGTCAGTATTGAATTCGCTTACTGTTTCATAAGATTCACTGTATGAACCAAGATTGTTGTTAAAAGCTACTGTAGCATATCTGTTTCTAACATTCTTGTTTGTCATTTGGTCTAAACCAGTTCTAACTTGTAAACTTATTGTATTTGTAAAATCATATTTAAGAGAAGCAAGACCTATAAATCTGTTTCTTTTATCTTTACGTGCATCATCACGCAATGCAGACCAGAAAGGGTTTCCACCAGGAGCTCCGGCTTCATCTAAGAAATAGTTCATTTGTCTTTGTCCCGCAGCATCAAAATATTCAAAATCTTTATATTCACTATATTTAATACTACGTGGCAATAAATAAGCTGATGTACCAATAGATTCTTCTCCAGTTCTTAATAAATTATCGATATCCTGAACGATGTAGTTTGTTTTTACGTCTAATGATAATTTATCAGATATTTTGCTTGTCAGTCTTAAGTTAAGATTGTGTCTGTCTAACTGGTTTCCTCCCACGATACCTTCAGCACGTGTATTGGTATAAGAGAAATAACCTTGTGCTTTTTCATTTCCTGTTGTTACAGTTAATGTATTTGCTAAGTTATAACCTGTTTTATAGAAATCTATAACGTTGTTTGGCTGAGCGCTGTAACTAGTTGTTGCAGGCCCTGCATAATTAGGATTACGAACTAACTGCCAGGCAGGAACCTGACTTCCGTCTAATTTACCACCCCAGCTTGAGCTTGAAGTTTGGTTATAAGCTCCCAGAGTTCCTTGTCCGTATTCGTTTTGTAAATTCATCAAATTATATGCTGATGAAGCCATAAAGTTAGACGATAACGAAACCGAAGTTTTTCCTGCTTTACCTGATTTTGTTGTAATTACGATAACACCATTACTTGCTCTCGTACCATAAAGTGCCGCTGCAGATGGTCCTTTAAGAACCGTCATAGAAGCAATATCTTCAGGGTTAATATTCGAAATACCGTCAGGTTGTGTAGTTCCTCCTGTATCGATATCCGGATTTGTATTTGTTGTTCCGTTACTAATTGGCACACCATCTACCACATACATTGGCTGGTTGTTTCCTGTAAGTGATCTGTTTCCTCTTAGTGTAATTCTGGAAGAAGAACCTACCCCGTTTGAAGTGGTAGAGAAGTTAAGACCTGCAACTTTACCTGAAAGTGAGTTGGCAACGTTTAAGGATCTTGCTTCTGAAAGTTCGTCTACAGAAATGTTCTGAGCAGAATAGGTAATTGCTTTTTTCTCTCTTTTGATACCAAGAGCAGTTACGACTACTTCTCCTAATTGTTGTGTAGCAGCACCTAAAGCGGCATTAATTGTTGTTTGTGTTCCTACGGCTATCTCTTTTGGGGCAGAGCCTACATAGGTAAAAACCAAAACTGCTGATTGATTTGGAACTGTTATACTGTACTTACCATCAAAATCTGATGATGCACTTGTCTTTGTTCCTTTAACCACAACATTTGCTCCTGGGATCGGAATTCCCGTTGAAGCATCTGTTATCGTTCCTTTTACTGTAGTTTGTGCTTGTGTGCTTTGGAATGCAAACAAACAAAACAGAAACAGTAATTTTAGTACGTCCTTAATCATATTAGTTGTTTTTTTAGAGTTAATAACATGTTAAACTTAAGAATACATTTTGTTAACAAAATATTATTTCGACAAATGACAATTTTGAAAAGGTGTTGGGTAAACTTTAACATTTAAAAACAACAAAAGGGTTTATTTTGTAATATAAACCCTCTTTATTTGAAGAAGTTACTCTTAATTAAATCTAACCAATTTATCGTTTTTTCAAAGGTATTCTTTGCTTAATACTTAAAACGCTAAACATTTTATTCGTTTTTACCAAATTACTGTAAAACCTTAAAATTCGTTTTTTGTAAATCAACGGAGTTTCCGCCTACCATTACTTCAAAATCTCCGGGTTCTACAACTCTTTTCATCTCACGATTCCAAAGAGATAATTCATCTGGGGTTAACGTAAATTCTACTTTTTTAATTTCTCCTTTTTTAATAAACAATCTCTTAAAACCTTTTAATGTTTTTCTTGGAGTTGTAACACTACTGTAAACATCATTTATATACAATTGCACTACTTCGTCTCCGTCGTACTTACCTGTGTTTTTAACATCGATACTTACTTTTAATTCTCCGTCGGTTTTGATTGCTGCAGAACTGATTGCAAGATTCGAATATTCGAAAGTGGTATAACTCAAACCGTAACCAAATGTATAAAGCGGATTTTCGCTTTCAGAAACATATCTATGAATCGCAGATGGTTTTTGGTTATAATATATAGGTAACTGCCCAACAGATTTAGGAACGGTAATTGGCAATCTTCCACCCGGATTATAATCTCCAAATAAAACATCGGCAACGGCTCTTCCTCCTGCTTCACCAGGAAACCATCCTTCGATAAGTGCCGGAATATTTTCGCTGATCCAGTTTGTCGAAAGCGGACGTCCGTTTAATAACACACAAACTACCGGAGTTCCCGTTTTCTGGATTGCTTCGATAAGATCTTGCTGCATTCCGTGTAAGTCTAACGAAGCAACGTCTCTGTTTTCTTCAACCAATTCGTTCGATTCTCCCAAAACAACAATCGCAACATCTGCTTTTTTAGCAATGTCGATCGCCGGCTGAAAGTTTACTTTTTCCAGATTCCAACGCAAGTGCGCTCTGGCTCCCCAACCGCCTTCCCACATCTCGATGCGGACTTTGTATTTTTTTCCTGCTTCGATATTTTTTGGTGTCGTAACCATACTTGTAGCACCTTTTGTCCAGTTGTCGATTACCAATTGATCGTCAACCCACATTCTGATTCCGTCATCAGAACTTAAACCTAACCAGCCATCAAAGGATTTATCTGATTTGATATATCCTGTCCAGCGAATCGAGAAATCATCATCTGTAACGCCATCACCCGGAGACCAAGGCCAGTCAAACTCTAACTGATTGTCAATACGTGTTAATGCAGGAGTTCCTTCTACATTTCTGTTATTAAAATATTCTCCTTTTAATCCGTTTTGAGCTTCATCCGGCGTAAATAAATATTTCGACGGGATAATTTGTCCTTTTACAATTAAAGGAACACCTTCTTCATAAAGAACATTTGTTTTTGCACCAACAACTTGTTTAACACCTTCGAGAACTGTTGTTCCAACTTTATTTTTTACAGCATATCCGCCCAATCTTGATGCATCAGCATTTGGTCCGATAACGGCAATAGTTTGAATGTCTTTTTTTAAAGGCAGGATATTATTATCGTTTTTCAATAAAATCATCGATTTATGAGCTGCTTCAAGAGCAACATCCTGATTTTCTTTCGTATGAAAACGTTCTTTGATTAAATTTTTATCCGTGTATGGATTTTCGAATAATCCCAATAAAAATTTAAGTCTTAAAACTCCACCCGCAGCACGATCAATTTGCTCGATTGTCAGTTTCTTTTCGTTTACTAATTCAATGATACTTTGTTGCCAAAACTCATTTGTAAAATCATAAAACTGCATATCGACTCCGGCAGCAACAGCTTCTCTAATGCTTTCTTTTGGAGAATTAGTTACATAATGAGTTGTTTGAAGGTATTTTATAGCACCCAAATCAGAAACTACAATACCTTTAAAACCCCATTCTTTTCTTAAAACATCTGTTAGCAGCCAGTGATTTGCCGCACAAGGAATTCCGTCTAATTCAGAATACGCGCACATCGTTCCTAAAGCGCCGCCTTTTCTAAATGCTTTTTCAAATGACGGAAGATGATCTTCACGAGCAGAACGTTCTCCGACTAAAATTGGAGAAGAATTTCCTCCTGCTTGCGGAATACCGTGAACTGCAAAGTGTTTTGGTTCAGAAATTATAGTACGATCTGATCTTAAATCATCGCCCTGCATTCCCTTAATCATTGCCAGACCAATCTCGCTGTTTAAATACGCATCTTCACCAAAAGTTTCAGCAACCCTTCCCCAACGTGGTTCACGGCCAAGATCTAAATTTGGTCCCAGACCAAAATGAACCCCGTGTGCTCTGGCTTCTGTAGCAATTACTTTACCCACTTTGTCCATTATGCCAGTATCCCATGTTGCGCCTAAACCTATATTCATAGGGAAAGCCGTGCTTCCGTCATCCAGATATCCGTGCAGCATCTCGCACATAATAAGGGCAGGAATTCCCCATTTATTATTTTTAATTACTTCGCTCTGAAGATCATTGATCATTTTTGCCGAACGCGGATAAAGATCATGAATCGCTCCAATTCCTAAATTTCCAATTCTGGGACTTGATTTAGATTTCGAGAAATCTTCTTTTTCTTTAAAAAGTTCCCCTCTGTACATGTCCATTTGGCGCGCTTTTTCCTCCAGACTCATTCGGCTTAACAAGTCTTTCACCCTGTCTTCAACAGGTAATTTTGAATCTTGATAAGGGTATTTCTTCTGCGCATAACTCTGGTTAAAAAAACCTACAGCCATTACGAGTATAATGGCTGTTTTTTTCATTCTTAATTGTAACATAGTTGTGTTGTTTTTAATTTTGAATCACTTTCATTGTTTTTCCATTCACAAAATCTTCGTGCGAAATAAAAAAACTATTATGTGGTTTTCCGTTTACCTCAATCGAATTGATTTTACCATCATTATTTTCTTGTCTTTCGATTACAATACTTTCTTTTTTATAATATCTTGGATCTAATTTGATTGTAATTCTATGAAACATTGGCGTTGTAATGGTATAAATTGGATCTCCCGGCGATATAGGATAAATTCCCATCATGGAATAAACCAACCACGCCGACATTGTTCCGGTATCGTCATTGCCCGGTAATCCTTTCGGTTTGTTTTGAAAATATTCCTGTACCAGTTTTTTAACCATTTCCTGACTCTTCCATTCTTGTCCTTTTACATAATTGAATAAATATGGATAAGCAATGTCAGGTTCGTTTGCCATATCAAATTGTTTGAGATCAAAGACTTTTTGTAACTGATCTGAGAAAACTTTATCGCCGCCCATTAATTTTATATATCCCCTCATATCATGTGGCACCATAAAAGCATATTGCCAGGCATTGCCTTCGATAAAACCAACATTCTCCTGAAAATTAGATCCTGCTTCGGGATCAAAAGGTTCGTACCATTTTCCGTTAGCTGTTCTTGGTCGAAGTAACTTTAAATCTTTATCATATAATTTTTGGTAGGATAACGAACGTTTGGCAAAACGCTTATAATCATCTTTTTCGCCCAATGCTTTCGCTAAAAGTGAAATGGCATAATCTGACGTATTATATTCTAAAGTTGTAGAAACCGGGCCAGGATAACTGGTCGATAAATACCCTTTTTCGATATACTCTTTAAGTCCCGGACGCAACGGATTATCTTCTGTTTTATCTGCACCTTTAAGCATGGCATAATAGGCTCTGTAAATATCAAAATCCTGAATTCCTTTTAAGCAAGCGTCAACTATTACGATACTTGCCGGATCTCCTACCATGGTAAATGTTTCAGTCGAATTTAATTCCCATTTGGGCAGCCAGCCATTTTCATCATACATTTCTAACATGCTTTTTATCATATCAGATTGTTGTTTGGGATAAACCAAAGACGTTAACGGATGCATATTTCGATATGTATCCCACAATGAAAATACGGTATAACGTGTGCCATCTGTTTTACCAATTTTAGTTCTCTTAATTTCCGGATATTGTCCGTTATAATCATTTAAAATATTGGGATGAATTAAGGTGTGATACAAAGCCGTGTAAAAAATCGTTCTGTCATCATTTGAACCTCCTTCTACTAAAATCTTCGAAAGTTCTTCGTTCCATTCGTTATACGTTTCTTTATAAACGTCATCAAATGATTTCTTTCCGGTTTCTTTTTCTAAGTTTTCACGGGCATTTTCGATACTAACGTAAGAGATTCCTACTTTAACTTCTACTGTTTCCTGTTTGTCGAATTTATACGTAAAGTAACTTCCAATACTATCGCCAACCACTGTTTTAATGGTATTTTCCATCATTCTGGCTTTTCCATTATAACCCATCCATTGTGCTTCGACACCATTATATTTTGGTGTTTTTTTCCAAACGCCAAATTTATCTGCAGGTTTAGAAAATTTAGCTACAAAATAAACAGGATAAGCATCTTCAGGACTATTATAACAAAATGAACCAACGGAACGCATTCCTTCAATTTCTGTAGGTGAAACGACTTTTATCATCGCTCCCTCTTCATTGGTTAATCCTAAACCCAGGTTTAATAAAATATTCGATTGTCCTTTTGGGAAAGTGAATCTGCTTACGCCTACTCTCGTTGAAGCTGTAAATTCGCCTTTTACTTTATACTTATCAATATTTACGCTGTAAAAAGCTGCTTTTGCAATTTCATTCGAGTAATTTGAACCGTATTTTAAATGATCGATTTCTACTTTTCCTGTTGTAGGCATTAGTAAAATAACGCCCAGTTCAGGACAACCAACTCCGCTTAAATTAACCTGACTAAATCCGGTTAAAAAATTATTCTCGTTTACGTAAGGATTCGACAACCATTGGCTGTCTTTTTCCATTGGGGTATTTTTTTGCCCGGCAACATTAAACGGGCTAATACTTGCCATCCCGCGTGGTGCAATTGGTCCGGGAAAAGCAGCTCCGTAATTAGAAGTTCCGATAAACGGATTTACATAATCCACCGGACTCTGTTGTGCAAAAATACTTATGCTAAAAAACAGTATGTAAAAAATACATACTGTTTTAAGGTGTTTTGTTTTATTTAAAAACATAATAATTTCTATCTGTTAATAGCTTCAATTTTTAAAGTCCATGCTTCTTTACACGGCAAATTTTTTCTTAGGCTTTCCGGAATTACCACTTTAAATCCTTGTGCCTCTTTTGTCCATTTAAGAGCAGTTTTAGAACCTAACATCGTAATTTTTGTTCCTTTTTTAGGATTGATCGATTTTACAATTACTTCTGCAGGAATTTTATCTTCTCCTTCTTTTGCCAAATAAAACAAAAATACGTTTCCTGTTTTATTTTGCGTCATACAAATATTATCTTCTTTAAAAGGTTCAATGGGTTTTGTGTCATAAATTGCTGAGCTGTTTACTTTCATCCAGTCTGCATAAGCTGCCAGTAAATCATAAGCGCCTTGCTGCCATTCACCTTCCGGACTTGGCGCAACGTTCAATAATAAGTTTCCGCCTTTTGCCACAATATCAACCAGCATATGAATACCTTGTCTTCCGGTCATGTATGTTGCGTCTGGAGAATACGACCATCCGCCACCAGAGGTAATACAAGATTCCCAAGGATAAGGAAGCGTTTTTGCAGGAACGCGACCTTCAGGTGTCAGGTAATTTTGATTTTTACCGTGAACAGCTCTGTCAACAACAATTAATCCCGGTTGTTTCTGACGTGCTTTTGCAACCAATTCGTCCATTTTAGGATCCTGATCTACAACTCTGTGTTTGATGAAACCATTTTTAGATTCATTTTCAGCAAACTTTTCATCATAGTTCTCTTTTAAGTTTTGTTGGTCTCTTTTTCTAACCCATCCTCCGTCTAACCAAAGAATATCTACTTTACCGTAATTTGTAAGGATTTCTAAGATTTGATTGTGTGTAAAATCAACATATTTCTGCCATTTTTCAGGATATAATGACGGATCATAATTTACATTTCTGTCGAAAGGAGGAAAATAAGGATCCCAGTAATTTTCGTTATGCCAGTCCGGTTTAGAAAAATAAGCTCCGGTTGAGATATTTTCGGCTCTAAAAGCATTAAAAACTTCTTTCAAAATATCCGCTTTCGGATTCGTGCTGTAAGGACAAGCTGGATCTGTTACTTTATAATCAGAATATTTTGTATCATACATATTAAATCCGTCATGGTGTTTTGTAGTGAAAACCATGTATTTCATTCCTGCTGCTTTTGCTGCTTTTGCCCATTTTACAGGATCAAATTTGGTTGGATTAAATGTTTTTTTCAATCCTTCATAATCTTTTACATATTGATTATAATTAGCCGGATTGCTGCCTTTTTTACGTTCGCACCATCCATAATCTTCCGGACAAATAGACCATGATTCTACGATTCCCCATTGGCTGTAAGTTCCCCAGTGCATTAACAATCCAAACTTTTTACCCTGCCATTGTTCTAAATTCTTTAACACAGCCGGATCCGTCTCCGGTACATAGCGCTCATCTTCATAAATGGCCTGCGAAAACATTTGAACTGAAAATAATATCGCAATTATGAATATTCCTCTTTTCATCTTTATTCTATTTTATGGTTTTCTTTTTGTTTTTTGGTTTATTTTTTTAACACATAGAGACATCGTTGATAGCTTTTAAAAGGCGTTTCACTTGTATTAACAATCATAGCTATGTGTAAAAAACTAGTTTTTTTTAAAATCTCTTTTTATACACTTCGCAAAATAAATCTATGTTACTATGTGTTTAAAATTTATGCGTAATTCATCTAATTTATTCTGTTTTTTGTCATTTCGACCAAAGGGAGAAATCACACTGGAAATTCTGCAAAGTAAAGGACAATCCTGGTCGGGTTTCGTGTGTGATCCCTCGTTCCTTGGGATGACAAAATTGTGATAAAATATGTTGTTCTTAATTCACTAAAATCTCATCGACAAACAACCACGAAGATTCTCCTTTTGGGCTTTTCTTCAGGTTAACGGCGATTACTTTTACAAATCTCGTATTTACTTTTGGAAAATTGATTTTGAAATCTTTCAATTCCGAAGTTACATTTGCAGCATACGGACGTGAAATTTTCCCTATTTCCTGATATTTGATTCCATCATTAGAAATTAAAACCTTGATTTTTACTGGAAAATTAACTCCTGAACCCTGACTTTCTAAAGTTCCTACAATTACCTGCTCTATACTTTCCTTCGTTCCCAGATCAACCACAACTTCCATATCATTTACCAGCCATGCCTGCCATTGTCCGTCATGGAAATTTTTTGATCCTCTGATTGTATTTGCTAAAGTAAAAGGTCCGTCGCCTTTATAATTGTCATTAAATGGCGTTAGGTAATTTACTTTATGCGCAACGGCTTTATGAAATATAATGGTGTCTGTAAACGTTTTACCAACCGGTTTTTCATTTTGAAACAACGACGCTTTTAAAACTGTTGTTTCAGTAAACTGAATTGGATTTGTATATTTTAAAGCATTATGATCTATATTTTTATCACCTAAAACATATCGAATATCCGGATTTGGAAATTCATTTTTCAACGTAACATTAATTTGTTTTTTAGTCAAATCTGCGTTTGAAGAGGCTGTAACTAAATAAGCACTTTTTGCATAATTGATTCCCAAATAATCATAACGTTTTAGCATTGGTGCTAATCTTGTCGTAAAATCATTCCAGTTCCTGCTTTCCTTATTACTCCATAAAACTTCAGACAAAGCCGCTAATCTCGGGAAAATCATGTATTCTGAATCCTTTGGTCCCGCAAGATGTTCTGCCCATAAATTGGCCTGACCACCCAAAACATGATTCGCTTCCTGAGGTGTCATTGTGGGTACAACAGGATCAAACTCGTAGACTTTGCTTAACGGAGTATACGCATCAAAAGCTAAAGGTTCTTCGTTTTGTGGTCCCTGGTAAAAATTAAAATAACAGTGCGATTCCGGCGTCATAATAACATCATGTCCCTGTTCTGTAGCTTCAACTCCGCCTTTTGTACCTCTCCAGCTCATTACTGTAGCTTCAGGCGCTAAACCTCCTTCAAGAATTTCATCCCAGCCAATTACTTTTTTACCTTTAGAATTAATGTATTTCTCCATTCTTTTTACAAAGTAACTCTGCAATTCATGTACATCTTTCAAACCATTATCCTTCATTCTTTTTTGACAATGAGGACATTTTTCCCAATTGGTTTTCGTGGCTTCGTCCCCGCCAATATGAATGTATTTTGAAGGGAAAATAGTGATAACCTCATCAATCACATTTTGCAAAAACTCAAAAGTAGTTTCTTTTCCTGCACAATAAATATCTGTAATAGGCCATAATCCGCCTGACGGAACACCAATTCGCTGATCAAAACAAGCCAGTTCCGGATACGATGCAATCGCAGAACTTACGTGCGCCGGCATTTCGATTTCTGGAATTACTTCGATGTTTTTTGTTGCAGCGTATTTTACGATTTCTTTTAATTCTTCCTGAGTAAAAAAGCCTCCATATGTTCCTTTTTCATCCGGGTTTGTGGTCAGTCTTGCATTCCAGGACACATTTTCCTGATCGACTCTCCACGCTCCAACTTCGGTTAATTTTGGATATTTTTTAATTTCAATTCTCCAACCCTGATCGTCAACTAAGTGCAAATGCAAAACATTCATTTTGTGCATTGCCAAACGATCTATAGTTTCCATTATATAATTTTTATCAAAAAAATGACGCGATAAATCGAGCATCAAACCTCTCCATTTAAAACGAGGTTCATCTGTAATGGTAACATTAGGAATCTGCCATTTTTCTGATGTTACGGCATATTTGCTTTCAATCGCAACCGGAAGCAATTGCCTGATCGTTTCCAAACCATAAATAAAACCGGCATTTCCGTTTGCTGTAATCGTAATACTATTATTAATTACGTCTAATTTATAAGCTTCTTTATGAAAAGCCGGATCTACCTTAAACTGAATAAAATTACGTTGTGGCGCTTTTGTTCCTAAAACCGGACTAAATCCTGCTGCAATTTGAAACTTACTGATTAAGGCATTCGAAATATCTTTTTGAAAATCTGTATTGGCAACAAAAACGGTATTTTTAGAAAACTCAAAAGTTCCGGATTGCAGCAACAACTGATTCGGTTTAGGGATAATGTGAATGTCTTTATCCGTATATATTTTTTGACTGTAACCCAAACTTAAAACAGTAAAGAAGATTAAGACAAATAGTGGTTTTAATGTTCTCATAATTATTATTTTAAAGAGGGTGTTAGTTTAAATTGATATTGATAATTTTTATCTCTAAGTAAGTATTTTTCCATTGGCCAGGCTTGCCAGCTGTCGATTCCGCCTACGCCCATTTGTTTATAATCGATTTTTAAACTCGTTAAATCTCTTTCTTTCAATTCGGCTGCGTGTCTTTGGTCTTTTTGCAATCCGTCGTCCAGATCTTCATTTAAATAATGTAAAGCGGTCACGGCCAACAATTCATCAGATGTAACTGTTAATTTCAATTTATCTCCTGATAATTCTAAAAAGCGTACATCTGTTTTATTTCCGGTTTCCTGCGGACGGATATAGGGATAATATTGTTCTGAAACGGTTTGTGTATAAAGCCCGACTTTTGAGCTGTAATTTCTGTCGATATAATTTTCGTGTGGTCCTCTACCGTAATACGTCATATTGCTAAAATCCTTTGGAACAATTACTTCCATACCAAATCTGGGTAAAATTGGCTGTTCTTTGGTTTTATCGATATTTAAAACTTCTTTTACGACTAATTCTCCATTTCCGTTAAATTCATAATTCAGTTCTAAAGTCGAAGAAACCTGAGGCAGACTATACGTTGCTTTTACCAGGATTTTATTGTCTTTTGTGGCAGAAAACGTCCAGTTTATAAGCGTAGGATTATCTGTTGCATCTTTCCAGGCCTTTAAATTGATCTGAAAATTAGCTCCAAAATCATTATCATTCGGCGCTCTCCAAAGGTTTGGACGCAATTGATAACCCTCTTTTATAATTGGAAGATTATTATAAGAATATCCACTAATAAATCCGGTCTTTTTATCGAAAGTGATTTCGGCTTTATCACTTTTAAAAAATGTACTGTTTGCTTTTTTCTCTACCGTAATTTTTGATGCACCATCGATTTTTACATCATTTTTCCAGGCTCCTTTATACGCCAATTGTTCAGTTGCAATTTCGAAACCTTTTGGTAAAAGCGGTTCCTCTTGTTTTAACTGATAACTGATATTTATAAAAGCTTCCTGAAATTTTTTATCGCCTAACTTAATAGGCAAAGTATATGTTTTAGATTGCGTAGGATCGATTGCCAGATAATCGATAACTCCTGTATCTTGTGTAACTCCGTCCAGAATTAATTTCCAATGCAAAGTCACATTGCTTAAATCTTTAAACGAGAATTCATTGTACACCTTTATAGTTGCAGTTTCTTTATTTTCCCAGGAAGTCAGGATATTTTGCATTACGTTTTTTACTTCAAAAGCATGCGGATTTGGTTTTCTGTCTACTGTAAATACCCCATTATTAACGAAGTTATTATCGCTTTTAACATCTTTTGGACCAAAATCTCCTCCGTAGGCCAGAATTTTAGTTCCGTCTGGTTGTGTTTTATAAACTGACTGATCGATCATATCCCAAATAAATCCGCCCTGAAAGTTAGGATATTTACGAATCACATCCCAATAATCCTTAAAATTTCCCATCGAATTTCCCATTGCGTGAGCATATTCGCACTGAATATAAGGTCGTGACGGATTTGGGTTTGCCAGAATATATTCTTCCATTTTATTAGGCGAACTGTACATTGGGTCGATAATATCAGAATCCCATTCGAATTTTAAATCCTTTCCGTCCCAAGCTCCGGCTGTTGCTCTTTCGTACTGGATTGGTCTTGATTTATCACGGTTTTTAATCCACAAATAACCTCTGTAAAAGTTATAACCGTTTCCGGCTTCATTACCCATACTCCAGATAATAATCGAACTATGATTTTTATCTCTTTCGATCATACGCTGCATACGCTGAATGTGCGCCAACTCCCAATCGGGCTTGTTTCCCAGTGTTTTGGTAATATCATACCCCATTCCGTGTGATTCTATGTTAGCTTCATCAACCACATAAATACCATATTTATCACATAATTCGTAGAAATATTCATCGTTAGGATAATGCGACATTCTTACCGCATTGATATTAAATTCTTTCATGATTTTAATATCCTGCTCCATTCTTTCTCTTGAAATCGTTTGTCCTGTTACCGGGTCTACTTCATGACGGTTTACTCCTTTTATATAAATTGCTTTTCCGTTTACTAAAAGTTGTCCGCCTTTTATTTCTACTTTTCTAAAACCAACATTCTGATTGATTACCTCAACAACAGTTCCTTTTTTATCTTTTAAAAGAAAACTCACCTGATATAAATTCGGAATTTCAGCGCTCCATTTCTTCGGATTATTTACAGCAAAATCAAAAGTTTGTTTTTCGCTTAAAGCGGAAATATTTTTTGAAGCAATGATTTTGTCTCCATCTTTGAGCTGAACGTCTAAATTATAGTAGTCTTTTTTATTTAAATCAGAGAATTCAGTTGAGATTTTTAAAGTTCCGTTTACGTAAGAAGCGTCTAAATCCGGAATAATTTCATAATCTTTTAAATGTGTTTTATTTCTGGCTACCAAATAAGAATCTCTGGTAATACCGCTCATTCGCCACATATCCTGACATTCTAAATACGAACCGTCGTTCCATTTCATTACTTGTAAAACGATGGTGTTTTTACCCGTTTTTACATATTTATTTAAATTAAATTCAGACGGCAATTTTCCATCTTCGCCATATCCTACATAAACGCCGTTTACCCAAACCGTAAGATTTGATTTTGCGGTACCAACATGAAGAAAAATATCTTTACCTTCCCAGGATTTATCGATGGTAATCTCTCTTCTGTAAACTCCGGTCGGGTTGTATTTTGTGGGTACAAAAGGCGGATTTGGCGCCATTAAATAATCAAAATCATAAGTTGTATTAACATAAACCGGATATCCGTAACCGTTTACATCCCAGCTTGCCGGAATCCTAAAATTATCCCACGACTTATCATTAAAATTGCTTTTCTCAAAATCCTTTGGAAGAATGCCCGGATTATCCACGTATTTAAATTTCCATGCTCCGTTTATATCCAGATAATTTTTAGACTGTCGCCATTCATTTTTGTTCGCCAATACTTCATTTTCAAAAACATAATAAGCAGCATGCATGGGTTCTCTATTATCTTCATTGATTTTTTCGTTCTGCCAGAACGGAACTTTTTCCTGTGCCTGTACAGCTACAACTGAAGTAATTAATAAGGATAATATGGATATTGTTTTTTTCATTCTTTATTTTTTTATTCTCTGTGTATTTGCGAGTTGGAAATCTCAAAGTTTGTCATTTCGACCGACGGGAGAAATCACACTATTGTGTTCAATCTTCATTCTTTTCAACGGATTAAAATCCGTTGCTACAAAATAATTCGTTCCTCCGGAACTCTACAATCGAGTCTTAGGCTCGAAACATATTGTAGGAATGGATTTTAATCCATCCATTGCAATTACAAAGCTTTTGAACATTAACTATTTATCCCACGACATTTTAAATTTTGCATCTTCCATTCTGTGTCCTTTTTCGTCATCAGAAACGGCGTAGTTAAAACCGGATCTAAGACTGTAACCTGCATGTTCTCCGTTTTTATTCAAAGCAATAAATCCTACTTGCAGATATTCCATATCTTTATGGTTTTTATGTTTGTTGTAAATACGTTCTGTAATTTCTTTGCAGGCATCAAAAGGCGATTTTCCCTGACGCATTAATTCGACCACCATTGCGCTTCCTGCGGTTCTTATTACGGCTTCACCCAAACCTGTTGCAGCAGCAGCACCTACTTCGTTGTCCAGAAAAAGACCCGCGCCGATGATTGGGGAGTCACCGACGCGACCATGCATTTTCCAGGCAGCTCCACTTGTGGTACAGCCTCCGGAAAGATTACCGTCTTGATCCAACATTAGCATGCTTATGGTATCGTGATTTTCTATATTAATAACCGGTTTGTATTTTGAATCTTCCAGCCATTTTTTCCAGTCTTTTTCAGATTCCGGAGTAAGTAAATTTTCTTCTTTAAATCCTTCAGACAATGCAAATTGCAAAGCTCCTTGTCCGGCTAACATTACGTGCGGTGTATTTTGAAGTACTCTTTTTGCAACGGAAATTGGATGCATAATACCTTGTAAAAAACAAACTGATCCGCAATTGCTGTTATGATCCATGATACAGGCATCAAGGGTTACTTTTCCTTCACGGTCCGGATATCCGCCATAACCTACACTGCGAACATTAGGATCTGCTTCTGGAATTTTCATGCCGGCTTCGATAGCATCCAGAGCTGGTTTCCCGGCTTTTAATTGTTTCCAGCTTTCCTGATTTGCAGGCAAACCATGATTCCATGTTGAAATAATGACAGGCTTTTTTATTTTTTTTGAAGGAAATTTTAAAACACCTTCTTTTTCATCTTCCTGATTTTTCGCAAATCCGCTAAAGCCCATAACAGAAGTTACTGCTAATGTACCTAAAGTGGCTTTTTTGATAAAATTTCTTCTGTTTGACATGCTGCTTACTTTTAAATGGAATCTGATATTTTTTATTCTTTTTCACACATTTAAACTATGTTTCTATGTGTTTAATACTTATTTCAAACTTGCTTTTGTTTCTCTGATCGTTTTCAAATTACTTTCTGTCAAAGCGTTTCCGTCGAAGAATGAAACACCCACTGCTCCATTTTCTTTGGCCAGTAAAATAGCTTCCTTCAGTTCTTTATCGTTTTTTAATCCCGGAATATAAATTCCTGTATTGATTTTCGTTTTTTTATCTTCCAGATCCGCAACACCTTGTTTTGTAGCATATCCAACCCAGTCAATTTCTTCATTATAAAAACTATGGTAAATCATTGGGTAAACTTCGTCGATATTCCATTTATCCCAGCGCTGGCGCACCATATGATCTGCCATTTCCGGATAAGGAAAAACTGCTGCCGTTAGTTGTTTATTGTGTTTGTGTGCAATTTTGTACGCATCATCAACAACTGCTTTTATGGCATTTAGCCTAAAGTTTTTCCACTCCATATCAATCGAAGTATTGTGGCTTGTTTTCGGGTTTTTATGGTGGATTTTTTCGAATGCTTTTACACATTCATCACAATAACAAAAATCGAATTGAGGTAATTCTGTATCCTGAACCAAATTGTATTTTGGCAATAAACTTATTGGTAAAAAAATGTCCGGAAAACGAATATAATCTAAGTGTACACTTTCTACGCCTTCTACTTTTGCCAATTCTTCCACTAAATTTAAAACGTGTTCTCTGGATTCTTTTCTGGTTGGGCATAACCATTGGTAATAATCTACATAAGGGCGATTATCAAAACATGATTTTCCTTCTTTGCTAACCTGATACCATTCCGGGTGTTTTAATGCTACAGCATCATCCGGTCTGTTCATGGCCATAATCCAGGCATGAACTTTTAAGCCTTCTTTTGTGGCTAACGGTACTAATTTTTTTAAAAGTTCAGGATCTGTTTTCGTATTTATTAATACCTCATCGATTCCGCCTTCTTTATATTTTTTAAATTCTTTTGTATATTCAGCGTCAGATTTTTTGGGATCTGCCGTTGTCCAGACTCCAAATTTAAAATTGGTTTGTTCTTCTTTTTTAGCGCACGAAAAAATAGTAAGTGCGAATAAAAAAAGTAATAGTTTTGGTAGTTTCATAGTGGTTTATTTTTGTATTATTTTGCCATCTTGCCTGATAATAAAGGTTTGATTAGAAAATGGACTTTTTACTGAGATGTTATATCCAGAAGCGTGATTTTCTATTATTGGTTTTAAAATCTTACCGGCAACGCTGATGGTTTCTTTGGTAAGATCTGTTACTGATTTTGCCCAGACTTTATTTTTTTCATAATATTCTTTTTGAAATCTGTACAGGTTATAAAGTTCCCATTTTACTTTTTCGTCCTGCGGAATGGTAAAGTTGTCCTTGCCTTCTTTGGAAGAAAAATAAACATATCCCCATTTTTCCGGTTCATGCATATTGATGACACCCATTGGCGACCAAACCCAATTGTACTCCGGCAAGAACTTTCCGGTGGCATCTTTTTTACGTTCATAACTTCCGTTTGTAATCTCATGCTGCCAATTTACCCGTGAAAAATTAACTCTCCAAAACTTATCGACAGGAACATTTTTGTCAAAATAAGATGTTTTATAAGATGCCCAGGGAATCGCCATTTCTAATACCCAACCCTGATCGATATCGTTGGGATTATTTAGCGTTCCGTTAATTTTTACCGCTGATTTCAGACCTGGAATATTCCAGTCATTTAAAACAACATTATCATTTTCTCTGTAAGGTTTTGACAAAAACAGATCCCAGGCTGTATTTAAGGCATTTATTTCTAATTCATAATAGTTAAAAGTGTCGCTGTCAGGATCTATAAAAACTTCAAAATCGTTGTTGTAAAAAATAATGGTATCACGTTGTTTTAAATTTGCCCAAACATGCGGTTCTTCAATTTTTGCTAAAATATAAAAATTGGTTTCATCCCAGAGCATTTTAACTTTTGTTGCATATTTTGGTTTTATATTATTTTCTATATCTTCAAAAAGATCAGTCCATTCTGTTTTATTCCAGGAAGCATCATTTTCTTCTCCGTCGATTGTAATTGGGGTTGTAGTTTTTGCGGCAACATAAGTTTTTGGCACAATGGTTTTCTTCGATTGTGAGAAACCCACAATCGAAAGAAAGCCTAAAACTACTAACCATTGAATTTTTAAACGCATGCTTTTTATTATAAACTATTATCTTTTGTAAACTGAATCACTTCACTTAATTTACCAAATGCTATTGCTACAACAGTATCTGCTGCGCCATAATAAACGGCTAATTTATCTTGTTCGATATCATGCAAAGCAGCACAAGGAAAAACAACATTTGCTACGTCTCCAACTGTTTCATAAATTTCTGCAGGTCCTAATAAATACGGCTGCGTTCTGTATTTTACCTGATCCGGTGAATCTATATCTAAAAGTGCTGATCCCATTGCATAACGAAACCCGTTGCAGGTATTGATAACTCCGTGGTAGATCATTAACCAGCCTTCATCTGTTAAGATAGGAATTGGTCCTGCCCCAACTTTAGTACATTGCCATGCACTTTGCTCAAAAGGAGATGGTTTCATTACTAAACGGTGTTCTCCCCAATATTTCATATCCGGGCTGTAACTAATCCAGATATCTCCAAATGGTGTATGACCATTATCACTCGGACGGCTTAACATGGCATATTTTCCGTTTATTTTTTGCGGGAACAAAACCCCATTTCTGTTGAAAGGCAAAAAGGCATTTTCGCACTGAAAAAACTCTTTAAAATCAAACGTATATCCAATACCAATTGTGGGTCCGTTGTACCCGTTACACCACGTGATCCAGTAACGATCTTCGATAAAAACAACACGCGGATCATATTTATAAGCTGATTCGATCATATCTGTATTTCCGGATTGCATTACAATTGGTTCATGATTAATGTCCCAATCGATTCCGTTTTTACTGAAACCGGCAAAAATATTCATTTGCACCGCTTTGTTATCACATCTGAAAACACCCGCAAATCCGTCTTCAAAAGGAACAACTGCACTATTAAAAATACTGTTTGATGAGGGAATTGCATATCTGTCAATAATAGGATTTTCAGAATATCTCCACATTACGTCATTGCTGTTTTCGGGTCTGTCTTGCCAAGGAATAGTACTCATTTTGTTTGTTTTTATTATAGTTTGTTTTTTTGTCTAAGCTTTGTCGTTTTTAAACACATAGAATCATAGTTTAGTAAACCGCTTAAAAAAGGCGTTTCACTTTACATTAACAATCATAGCTATGTGTGAGAAACCAGTTTCTTTTTATTTTCTAATTATCTAATTGACTAATTATCTAATTAACTAATCTTCTATTTTTCGAACTTTATCCAGCCAAGTAAACTTCAATATTGTTGTAGTCACTAAAAATACAATTAATGCCGTAATGGCTTTTGGATAATCTCTGATGATAAAAAATATCGGCAATAAAATCATGCTCGATTGCCACACAATTCCGATGACGCAATTGAGCATATCTTTCCAGAAATCATTGTTTTTTTCGAAAGCCTGATCTTCGATTTTTAATGTTTTGTAAACCGGATTCCACCATCCCCAAGGTCTTACATTGGTATAAAATGATTTGAGGACTTCAATATCTGTTGGCTTACTTAAGAATGTTCCTAAAAGGCATCCTAAAATAGAGAATCCAAATATTATAGGAAAAAGATAAATGGCCTGAACTTGTGCCAAGTCATATAAAAGTGATCCTTCGGATAAACTTCCTTTGGCCTGACCTAAAGCAAATTGTAACGACGCTACAACTAATCCGGCGAACATTCCCCAGAAATAACCCCAGCCGTTAAATCTCCACCAAATCCACTTTAAGAAATTTGCTGCCACATAACCTCCGTATAAAGCGCTGGTAATCCATAAGGTTAATGAATTAATCGAGTCTGCAAAGAATCCCATAAAAACACCAAGACCTACAACCAGAAAAGAAGAAATCTGACTTACTTTTATATAATGCTGATTTGTAGCAACGGGTTTGAAGTATTTTTTATAAATATCATTTACAATATAAGCTGGTCCTGCATTTACAAAAGCAGAGAATCCGGACATAAATGCGGCTAATAAACCTGCAAGAAGAAT
Source organism: [Flexibacter] sp. ATCC 35103 (assembly GCF_001975985.1). Lineage (GTDB taxonomy): Bacteria > Bacteroidota > Bacteroidia > Flavobacteriales > Flavobacteriaceae > Flavobacterium. The sequence continues at coordinate 202,835 of NZ_MTQF01000004.1, forward strand.
TCCTTTTATTCCTACCGGAATATATAAATTAACCACTTTTGGCATTAATAATTCCAGATCTGCTCCGGTTAAACCGGTGTTTGCGTTTAACTCCGGTGCTAAATTCACCAATGCAATTACTACGATTCCTGTAATTAATAAATATCTTGGAATGAATAAAATCAAATTGGTAAATCCACTCATATAAGCGGCTTCTTTTACAGATTTTGTAGAAAGAATTCTTTGTAAATCATAACTTGGGGTAGGTCCTGCAATACTGGCAAAAAAACCTTTGAACAAAGTCATCCCGATAAAAGCGCCAAACATTTTGTATCCTTCGGAATCTATTAAATTATTAAAGGTTTGAAATTTATCACTCCATTGAGTTTCAAACTGCCAACCAAAGAAAACATTTTTCCATTCTTCGGTAATAACCGAATTTATCTGAAGATCTGTATAATTGATAAAAGCGTATCCGGCAATTAAAACACCGGCAATAATCATGATTAAATATTGTACAACCTCTGTGGCAACTACAGAAAACATTCCGCCTTTTACGGTATAAATCGTAGTCAAAAGTATAATAATCAAGGCATAAGAACGTTCCGAAGTCAATAAAATTAAATCGCCATAATGAAGCGTTAAATCCCACGGAAGAATAATGGTTACAAATTTCCCGATTCCTTCAAAAAAGTATGCGATAAAACCAATGGTAGATATTATGGCAAAAATGGCTACTATAATATGGGATGCTTTTCCGGCTCTGTCGCTTCCAAAACGGGTTAAAATCCACTCAGAACCTGTCATTACTTTTGATCTTCTGATCCATACTGCCAGAAACATCATTACAAAAATCTGATTCCATATGGGCCAAAGCCACATAAACATAAAACTTTTTACTCCGTATAAAAATAGTACGCCAATCATCCAGGAAGTTCCTGAAACGTCAAACATTCCTGATCCGTTGCTCAGTCCTAAAAAATACCACTTGATTGTTTTTCCGCCCAGGAAATAATCATCTAATCCTTTTGATGCTTTTCTTGAAATCCAAATTCCTATTCCTACTGAGAGTAGAATATATGCTACGATTATCGATACGTCAATTATATCCATTAATTTTTTGTTTGTTGGTTAGTTACGGTTTGTTTTTATTTTTGTTTTCGTTTTTATTTTTTTGTTCCCCAGTTTTTATTTGGCTGCGATCCCATTACAAAATGCAAAATGCCGCCTTTTAATATTTGCTGGTGCGTGATTACTGTTTTATCAAAAGCAACTCCGTTTAAGGTTGCTGACTGGATATAAAAGTTTTTATCTGAAACTTTTTCTGCTTCTATTACAAAAGATTTTCCTCCTTCGAGATTGATTTTTGCTTTTTCGAAAATAGGACTTCCAATTTCGTATTCTCCAGAGGCTGGATTCATAGGATATAATCCCATTGAACTGAAAATGTACCAAGCCGACATTTGTCCGCAATCTTCGTTTCCGCTTAATCCGTTTGGTGTTGTATTGTATTGCGTATCCAGAATATGACGTACCCAATATTGCGTTCTCCAAGGCTGATTGGCATGATTGAACATATATGCAATATGATGACTTGGCTCATTACCGTGTGCATATTGACCAATTAATCCGGAGATATCTGCAGAAACATTGTTTCCGGTAATTTCAGAACTTTCTGTAAATAGCTGCTCTAAACGTTTTACAAAGATTTCATTACTTCCGTGTAATGAAATAAAATCATCTACGTTTTGCGGTACAAACCAGCTGTGCTGCCATGCATTTCCTTCGGTATAATCTGTATGTTCTCTGTGGTTGGAATGTTTGGGATCAAAAGGTTCGTTCCAGGATTTACCATCTTCAGATTTTCCTCTCATGAATCCTGTTTTTGGATCAAATAAATGCTGATAGGCTTTAGAACGATTTAAGAAAAATTGATAATCGTCATTTTTACCCAATGCTTTTGCCATTTGTGCCACACACCAATCGTCGTAAGCATATTCTAATGTTATGGTAACAGATTCATCTAATAAATTATACGGAATATAACCGTATTTTTTATAGAAATTCAATCCGCGTTCGTCCTGCATCATTGTAGTTTTCATGGCCTGATAAGCCTTCTCGGCATCAAAACCTTTTATTCCTTTTTGGTATGCATCTACAATTACGGGAATCGAATGATATCCTGTCATGGTATTGGTTTCGTTGGCATAAAGTGTCCAGACCGGTAATATTTTTTTTGTATCGTAATAGGCTAACATTGAGTTTACAATGTCTGAGGTTTTATCCGGTGCCAAAAGAGTCAATAAAGGATTTTCTGCCCTAAAAGTATCCCATAGTGATAAGGTCGAGTAAGCGGTATAACCTTTTGCTGTAGCAATTTGATTATCCTCTTTTCTAAACTGACCGTTTTTATCACTATAGGTTACAGGGGCAACTTGAGCGTGGAACATCGCGGTATAGAAAATGGTTTTTAATGAATCGATTGGTGTTTCAACTTCAATTTTACTCAAAGCAGTATTCCAAATTGTGGCTGCTTTAGTTTTTGTATTGTCGAAAGTAGATTTTTCGCCGTCTAAATTATCTTTGGCATTAGCCACACTTACAGATGATAAGGCTACTTTTACCAATAATTCATTGGTATTATTAGCATCAAAAAATAATTGTGCTGTTGTATGTTCTCCTTCAGCTTTATTTCCTGTAATAACCTGTTTATTAGCTAATAAAACAGATTCTGAAATAGGTTTTGAAAATTTTGCTACAAAAAATACTTTCTGATTTTTTGCCCAGCCTGTACTATAACGATATCCGCTAATCGTATATTTATCTTCAATTGCAATTTCGGTTTTTAATGCTTTATCCCAATTAATGGCAAATCCCAGATCAATGATTACAGATTGTTTATCATTGTTTGCAAAGGTGTATTTGTGGAATGCTGTGCGTTGTGAAGAAGTTAATTCTACATTGATTTTAGGATCTTCAAGAAAAACCTGGTAAGAGCCCGGTGCTGCTTTTTCGTTAACATGACTGTATTTTGATTTATAAGGTAATTGATCGCGTGAAGTTGTTTTTTTTGTTAAGTCGAGTTTTTTATTGGTTGGCATAAATAAAATGTCTGCCAGATCGCCAATACCGGTTCCGCTTAGATGTAAATGACTGAATCCTGATACTATAGAATCTGAATAATGATATCCTGAGCACCAATCCCAGTTCGATATACCATTATCAGGACTCACCTGCAACATCCCAAAAGGAACCGTTGCTCCTGGATATGTATGTCCGTGTCCGCCAGTGCCAATAAAAGGATCTACATGATTAACAAAAATATTTGCTTGACTATTATTTTTGTATGTCTTTATTTTACAACTTGCAATCAGAATTGCAAATAAGACGAGCAGGGTAAAATTCTTCATATAAAACAAACCTTAATTTAACTTTAAATTTAGATAAATTAGATTTTTATTAAAAGTAATTTAGACGGACGACATATAAACTAGGATAAACATCAAAAAAAGTCACAAAACACATCATTATTATGAATTTCAATTCCAGCAAACTATATCGCATACCATTGCATTATCACATCCTTTTTTGGCTAACTTACTTTTTATTTAATACATTTCGTTGGGGAAGCTATTTCAACGATTACCTCTATTCGTTAAAAACAAACTTATTGGGATTTCCTATTCACATGACGTTGTGTTATCTCAATATTTTGATATTTATGCCATATTTGGTGTATCGTAAAAAATATCTTTTATATGTACTTGCGGTGTTGTCGTCGATATTTGTAATGGTTATTTTAAAATTTAATCTTACCTATTTATTCATAACTCATAATGTATGGCCGGAAGGACCTGAAATTATCAATAAACTAACCCTTAATTATACGATAGATATGATGATGGGCGAACTGTATGTGATCACTTTTGTAACTGCAATTAAGATTACTTTAGATTTCCTGAAGGAACAAAAAAGGGTTACGGATCTTGAAAAATCTCAGCTGGAAACCGAATTGCTTTTCCTGAAATCGCAGATTTCTCCGCATTTTTTCTTTAATACACTGAACAATATTTATTCTTTATCTGTAGAGAAATCGAATAAAACGCCCAAAATTGTTCTTAAACTTTCTGAGTTAATGCGTTATATGTTATATGATACAAAAAGCAAAAGACAAACTCTGGAAAATGAAATTCTATGTATTCAGAACTATCTTGATTTAGAAAGAATTCGAAACGATGACCGATTAGAAGTTAATATGTCGATTTCCGGTGATATTCATGACAAGGAAATTTCGCCTATAATTTTATTGACTTTTATCGAAAATGCATTTAAACACGGAGTAAATAAAAATACCGGAAAAGTTACGATCAATATTAACTTTAAGATCAAAGGAGATTACCTGCATTTTACAATCTCAAACCCGATGGCAGAAATTACGCACCACAAAGACAATTTTAACAAGTCAAGTGGTATAGGCATCGAGAACGTTAAAAAAAGATTAGAGTTAGGTTATAATAAAAATGACTATAAGCTTTCTTTTAAGAATAAAAAGAATATTTTTGTCGTAAAGCTTGTGATTAAAGTATCCTAACACAACTTTTCTTCGTATATAAATTTACCTGCTAAATTATTTCGCTCAAATAACTAAGATTATAGAAATGAAAATAAATTGTTTGATTATAGATGATGAGCCATTGGCAATTAATGTTATTAAAAATTATTTAGAGCCAGTTGAAAATTTTGAGGTAATAAATACTTTTAGTAACCCGATTGAAGGTTTAAATTTTTTAAAAAACAATACGGTTGATGTCATTTTTCTTGATATTAATATGCCGGTGCTCGATGGTATTAATTTTATAAAAAGCCTGGAAAACCCGCCAATCCTTATTATTACAAGTGCGTACAGTCAGTTTGCGATAGAAACTTATGAGTTGGACGTTTTAGATTATCTGGTAAAACCAATCGAATTTCCAAGATTAATGAAAACGCTGAACAAGATCAGCAAAAGACTCGAAAACAAAACTAATGTCCCTCACGAAAACAGTCCGGAAAGCCCTTTTATTTTTGTAAAAATTGATAAAAAAAGAATGAAAAAGATTTTCTTTAATGAAATTCTGGTTATCGAAAGCTTAAAAGACTATTTAAAAATAAATACATTAACAGGCAAATACATCATTCACAGCACATTATCTGATTTTACAGATTTACTTCCTGAACGAAATTTTTTAAGAATACACCGATCTTACACTATTGCAATTGACAAAATTGATGCGGTTGAAGGAAACAGCATAGAAATTGAAGGTCTTAGATATGTAATTGGAAGATCGTATATCGATCATGTAAAACAGAGAATTTTAAATTCTTCGATTTAGAAAGTTTACTTTAAAAATTATAAAAAAATCGTTTGTTATCCTGAACAAAGTCGAATGTAAACCCGACAGTCCCGAAGCCTCGGGATTAAAACCTGTCGGGTTTGTCTTTTTTCAATGGATTAAAATCCGTCTTCATAAAAACAAAAAAAATGCAGCCTAACCAGGGCTGCATTTTCAAAAAACTTGGTAACTAACCAAATAAACCACATGAAATAGTTTATTATATTTTTAAAATATATTTTCTAGAAGAAATATCGTTTAAAAGCTTCTATAGCAGAGTAATCTGCTAATCCTAAAGCGTGATATTTTTCTGCTGTTAATCGGTTTCTGTCTTCTACTCTTACCCAGAATTCACGGCTGTCATCACCTTGAAACATTACACCATCTTTTTGAGACTGGTGATAAAAAATAGCGTGACGTTTTTTCAACACCTGATCCGGACTCATAGGAACTGCCATTTCAATTTGGTAAGATTCCCATTCATGCCAGGCACCTCTATAAAGCCAAACCCAGCAATCATCCATAAAACTTTTATGTTTTAATCGTTTCAGGGCTTCAAACAAACTATCCAGACAAACTTTGTGGGTTCCGTGTGGATCTGCTAAATCTCCTGCTGCATAAATCTGATGTGGTTTTATCCTTTCGATAATATCACACATAATTTGAATATCAGCCTCTCCAAGGTTATTTTTCTTAACTGTTCCAGTTTCATAAAATGGTAAATCTAAAAAGTTAACATTAGAATCCGGTACACCTAAATATCTTGTTGCTGCAACAGATTCACTTCTTCTAATTAATCCTTTTAATCTTCGAACTTCTAATGAATCAATATCATTCGCTTTCTTATTTTTTAAAAAATTGATAATATTCTCTGACTCCTCAGAATTTTTATTTAACGCTTTCGAAATTTCAGCAAATTTTAAAGCTTCTTCGTTAGAAACCGCAATGTTCCCAGAAGTTTGATACGCAATATGCACATCATGACCTTGTTCTACAAGCCTGTCAAAAGTTCCTCCCATAGAAATAACATCATCATCCGGATGCGGACTAAAAATGATAATTCTTTTTCTCTCCGGCGTTGCACGTTCCGGTCTGTAAGTATCATCTGCATTTGGTTTCCCTCCCGGCCATCCTGTAATAGTTTGTTGCATTTTATTAAACATTTTTATGTTTAAATCGTATGCAGTTCCTTCCTCAGTCAAAAGACTAGACATTCCGTTATCGTTATAATCCTTATCTGTTAGTTTAAGGAAAGGTTTTTTGGTCAATTCGCTTAACCATGCTACGGCTTTTAGTTTTAATTCTTCGGTCCAGATTACAGATTTAACCAACCAAGGCGTTTTCACTCTCGTTAATTCCGATGAAGCTTCAGTGTCTAAAACAAATGTTGTGTTGTTGTGCTGTTGTAAATACGTTGCCGGAACTCGTGAAGAAATTTCGCCTTCGATTGTTTTCTTTATAATTTCTGCCTTACTGATTCCCCATCCTAAAAGCACCACTCTTTTGGCATTTTTTACCGTACCAATTCCCATTGTAATTGCTTTTCTGGGTACATTATCAATTCCTAAAAATGATGATGCTGCATCTTGTCGCGTTAAATGATCCAGTGTAATGCTTCGTGTTGCCGAGTTAACGTGAGATCCCGGTTCATTAAAACCAATATGTCCCGTTCTTCCTATTCCTAAAAGCTGAAAGTCTAATCCGCCATAGGCTTTAATTTTCATTTCGTAATCGATACAATATTGCTGTAAGTCTTCACTACTGATGTTTCCGTCAGGAATATTAACGTTTTGAGGCAAAATATCAACATGATTAAAAAGATGCTCATGCATAAAGTACCAATAACTCTGAATATTATTTTTATCCATTGGATAATACTCATCTAAATTGAAGGTCACTACATTTGCAAAACTCAAACCTTCTTCTTTATGTAATCGAACCAATTCTTCATACACTTTTACTGGCGAAGATCCTGTTGCTAATCCTAAAACGCAAGGTTCGTTTAACTCTTCTTTTCTCTGAATTATATTGGCTATTTCCTGAGCTACTAATATTGAAGCTTCCTGAGACGAATCGAAAATCACATTATGAATCTTCTCAAAACGGGTTTCTTCAAACTTCCCTGCTTCTTTAAAATTTATACTTTCTTTAATCATTTGTGTGTTGTTGTGATTATTTGATATAAAATTAAATATTACACAATGTAAATAATCAAAAATTCGACTAATAACCTGTAACCTTCGCTAGAAAACATAATTCGAAACTTTAAGAAAAAAGATCCCAAATCAAAAGCCGTTATAGTGTTTCGATTACATTTATTTCTGCAATCGAAACCGTCGCTCCCTTCCCTACCGCTGACTTGGCAACAAAACGAATATATCTTGCTTTATCTTTTTTAAACGTCTTTACCTGTTCGATTGGATTGTTCTTTATATTCGAAAATTCTCCCTGAAATTTCAAAATCCATTTTACATTATCAACGCTGGTGTAGAATTCATAGTTCGAAATTAAATTGAGATTATTACCTACTTGCTGCGGAACATAAGTAAATCCGTTTACACTCAAAACACTTCCCATATCGATCGTTATTTCCTGCGGGAGTTTGTTAGAATCACCACCAAAGCTCCAGTCTGTATTTGGATTTCCGTCGATAATTCGGTTTGCTGAATTTAAGTCTCCGCTGGAAACCGTTACTATTTTCCAATTTTCTTTAGAAGCACCGTATTTTGAAGTTTTTACTGCGCTACTAATGTTTTCATCGGCATTAATTGCAACTGCTTTAATCACAACCGCTTTATTATATTTGAATTCTCCTTTATATAATGTGCTCTTTTTTGTTGGATTACTTCCGTCAATCGTATAATAAACAGGATTTCCTTCTTCAGATTTCATTGTGATATTCCCGTTTTTATCGCGTTGAATTTCCGGCATGCGAACAAAAGTTGGCGCATTATATGCCTGAATATTAGAAATCACAATACTTGCTTTCGAATCGGTAATATTTATTCTAAGTGCTGATGCCATAACTCGGTCGATTCTTAAAATTCTTTTGTAACCTATAGTAGTTTCCGTTGCAACGGTTTTCCAGATTCCGTCTACTTTTGCTTCAATATTAAATGCTTTAATACGTTGTCCTAATGATATATATTCCTGAAGCAGAATACGGTTTAACGTTGTTGGCTTATTAAATTCAAAAATTATCGAAGCAGATTTCACCTTATCATCCGTCGCCCAATACGTGTTTTTATTTCCGTCAGTTACATTTTTTGTTCCAAATTCAGCGTTGTTTCCTCTTATATTATCTGTTGTGATTTTACTGCCTGCTAATAATTCCGTTTTAAAATCTTCTTGGATCGTCGCAACTAATTCTTTTAATCTTTTTTCATCATTTTCATGAACCAAGCCTCTTTTATCTACCGGAAGATTAAGCAGTAAAGTTGCATTTCGACCTATTGATTCATAATAAATGTCAACCATTTCGTCCAGCGGTCTTACTTTATCATCTTCAACAGCATGATAAAACCATCCTGGTCGTATTGAAACATCTGCTTCGCCCGGAACCCATTTTTCTCCATCTTCATGACCGGACATAAACTCTGTATAATGTACTTTTCCTGCCAGTTCATCTTTCTGGCGTAAAAGACTCCAATTTGTTTTTCCTGCGCGTCCTTCTTCATTTCCAATCCATCTTGCTTCTGATGGTCCAACGCCCCAAACCAAAGTTTTTGGTGCGGTTTTATAAATTAATTTATAGGTTTCATCCCAGTTGTAATATTCAAGCGTATTTATTTTTCTGGTTTCATTTGCACCGTCATAATATCCGTCACCTCCGTTTGCGCCATCAAACCACATTTCAAAAACATCGCCGTAATTTGTCAATAATTCTTTTAGCTGATTTCTAAAATAGGTAACATATTCAGGTTTTCCGTAATCTGCACGGCTTCTGTCCCAGGGAGAAAGGTACAATCCTAATTTTAAACCATATTCTTTGCAAGCAGCAGCCAGTTCTTTTACAAGATCGCCTTTACCCTTTTCCCACGGAGAATTTTTTACCGATCGCTCTGTATAAGCAGATGGCCACAAGCAAAATCCATCATGATGTTTTGCAACTAAAATGATACCTTTCATACCAGCCGCCTTTACAACTTTCGCCCATTGCCTTACATCAAGATTGGTTGGATTAAACAGTTCCGGAGATTCATCGCCATAACCCCATTCTTTGTTTGTAAATGTATTTAAGGAAAAGTGCACGAAAGCATAAAACTCCATTTCCTGCCAGTCGACTTGTTTTTGAGTGGGCAAAGGACCAAATGGTTCAGGAGATTTTGTCAATTCCTGCGAAGAGATTGGGTTTATGAAACAAAAAAAACTCAGTAATAAAAAAATATTTTTCATCTGGACTTTAAATAATTCGGTTTGAAGGTTAACTACCGCATAAATTTAAAATAAATGAATGTTCTATTTGATACTATTTCGACCAACAACATTTTTAAAAGAGTATTGGTAATGATTATAAATTTATTAGAGACGTATTTTTGATGTTTTACTATTGCACAAAACAAAAAAAGCTACTTTAAGAAAAGTAGCTTTTGATATAATTTTTAAGGTTTTAAATTTAAAAAATTCCCATATTTTCAGGTTTAATCGTAAATCCTATACGCACCATACTTTTATGTTCCTGATAATCTATTAAACTTTCTGTGTAACCCACAAACCATTGCAGCGTGAGATAATAATTCTCGCTTTTATACGGTCGCCAGTTTACTTGCGTTTGCAGGGATCCGTAATTAATAAGACCGCTTCCTTTCCTGAAAAGAATATCGGCGCTCCATCTTCCGGGTTGTATTTGATAGGTTGCACTTGCTTCACCATATCCTACATATTTGGTCAGTTCAGGATTATCTTCTTTATCAACAAGCGGAATCCATCCTCGCAAACCAACAATCCATCGTGGGGAAATCTGAGACTTTAACGAAAATGCAAGCATGTTCCAGGTTCTGGAATAAATAGAATCTCTTCCGTTTGATTCGTGTTCGAGGGAGATTGTTCCGTATGTTAATCTGTTTCCTTTTAAATAAAACGGACGAACAATAGCTACACCAGGATTAAAATTAATTTCTGAAAATGGTTTTGAACTTGCATAAATATCCCAAAAGGCTTTTTGAGTATACATCAAATAAGGAAAAAATCCCCCCCATAACGGTTTTGAATTCAATCGAAGTTTAAAACTTACCTGATATTTAACATCTGCATTATCACGCGTGATATCTGTATTTATGGGTACGCCTGTTAAAAAATAATTGTCTTTATGAACCGAAAAACTGGGTTCTTTCAGCAGCGAATCTGCCGCACGGAAATTTTTTTTAGTCTCTAAAATTTGCGAATTTGATTTGATTGAAAATAAAATTAAAAAAATCAGAAGATATTTGAAATGCATTTATAAGAATTAAATTGAGGTTATTTTGAGCTTTAAAAATAAATGTACCTCATTTGGATGAACTACATTGACTCAATAAAAAACAGGATTAACCCAATAAATATCTCACATTCTACAGTTTTTCAAAAACCGATTTAAAATCTGGGTTATTTATTTAAACAATTGCTGATTTTTAACTTAAAAGCTTATTAGTGGTAAAAAAAACAATTACAGGTACGTATTGCGGATAATTAAATAGATTGATATCTATAATTTTGCAAAAAATCCACAAGAAAGGATTTCCAAAAACCTAATTTAAATAAATACCTATGTCTGATTTTTTAAAACAATTTGGAGAAGATCTCAAAAAAAATGTACCTGGTTTTATTGCGGTTTCTGTAGCCGAAATCAAAAGCGGAATGTCATATTATTCACAATCTGTTCTAAGCGATTTCGATCCGGAATTAGCGTCTGCATTTAATCTTGAAGTGGTTAAAGCAAAAATGAATGCTATAAAAGCCTTAAATTTAACAGGTCAGGTAATAGATAATGTAATGATTACGCTTACTTCTCAAATTCATATTATTGATGTTTCTGATAATGGCGAATATTTTATTTATTTAGCAGTAGATTCAACCAAAGCTAATTTGGGTATGACAAAATCTATTCTTAATAAGTACAAAAAAGAAATAGTAGAAAAACTGTAATTGTATTTTTTTTATAATTCTGAAAGAGAATATTCGACTTGAATGTTCTCTTTTTTTATTTAATCTGATTTCTAACACAGATTCTTTTATATTTATTGCCTAAATGAAATTTTAATAAATGGAATTAAGGGAATACTTTGAAAAATATCAAAATGAAGAAAACTGCATTGAAGAGTTAAAAAATAAACGTCTTCAAAATGGTTTAGTTTGCAAGAAATGCCAACACAATTTGCATTCATTCAGAAGAGTAGATCTAAAATTTCAATGCAAAAAATGTGGCAACAGACTTAGTCTTCGCTCTGGAACAGTGATGGAAAACTCTAATTTACCTGTTAAATACTGGATGATTTGTATCGAATTAATGACACTTTCGAAAAGAAAATTCTCCATATTACAAATACAATATCTTCTGGGACACAAACGATATGAACCGATCTGGTTAATGGTTCAAAAAATTCGTTTGGTCATGCAAAACAGAGATAAAAAATACACTTTAAGAGCCTATTCTGAGTTTGATGCTGAGTTCCTTAAAGAAATTGAGAAACTTGCGTATTTAAAAAATAAAAAAGATATTCTAAAAAATAATTAAAGAAAAAAAACACATCCGGAATTCTTTTCTAAAAGAAAAAAAATCAAAGCATATTAATAATTTTATAAAAAAACCAGATTTGGTACACTTTAAAAGAGGACTCTATTTTTAATGAGTTTCATACCTTTGTTAAAATTATTCTACAAAACAAATTAAATCTAAGCCGAAAGACACGATGGAAAAAGAAATTAAATTATTTAGAAATTCAAAAAAAACAAAAAATCTATTATTTACTTCTCTGGGAGTTTGTATTATTTTATTACTTGTTATTATTTATAGCGCCGGAATATTTGATGGCGAACTAAAAATCAAACCACTTGTGTTTTCATCCGGAGCATTTTTAATTATGTTTATTCTTTTATTAAAAAGCGTTCTGAGTTTAAAAGATAAAAGCCCATTAATTGAATTAAATAAAGAAAATTTTTATGGCAAAACCACACCTGTTTCAAAATCTTTTGGTATTGTAAAATGGCAAGATGTAGCTGATATTCAATTACAAAAAACCGGAGGAGATACTTTAGTCGTTGTTAGCATTAACAATCCTGAAAAATACGAAGGAAGACTTTCAAAAATGCTTTGGAATATCGCTTATAACAACAATACCAATCTATTGACATTAATGTATTCAGCTTCTGAAATTGATGTTGATGCTAATGAACTTTTCACCTTATTTGATAAATTCTGGAAAGAAAGCGCTTCATTAAACCGATAAAAATTCAATACTAAAATCCCTTAAAATCAGGCTGCTTTTTCTTAAAGTGGTTTGATTTTAGAAATATAATTTAATGAACATAAAAAGATCCGAGCTTAAGAAAATCCTTCAAAAAGCAGAAGATAAAAATTTGTCTTTCCGTGTTTTTGATTTAGAAAAAGAACATATAGAGCACTATCAGCAGCCACATAAAAACGATCATTTTTTTATTCTAATCGTAGAAACAGGAAAAGTTGAAATACAGATCGAAGACAAAATTCATTTTCTTAAGGCAGGGAAAATTTCTGTTATCTTTCCAGAACAAATTTGTTTTATCTCTAATTTCACTGATGATTTAACCGGTAAAATAATTTTATTTGAAGAAGTACTATTTTGTTCCGATATATTAAAAAACGAATTAAGTCCTTATAATGTAAATCTTTCTGCAAACCTTAATTGTACAGCACTTTCAAACCCGGAATTTGAAGAAGCAATTATTCTTGTAAAAAGCATTCAGAATATTTACAACAAACCAAGTCTTGTAAAAAAAGAACAAGCCCGTTTTTACATCAAAGTTTTCTTGTTAGGACTTATAGAATCAGTGCATGGCCAACATCCTGTATTGCATCAAAAAACAAATCAGCATATTTATATTGGTTTTAAAAAACTATTAAATCAACAATATAGAAGCGAACGCACGGTACAATATTACGCTTCACAACTTGCCATCAGTCCTAAAAAGCTCAATGAAATAACAAAAAAACATTGTGGAGAAACTGCTATAAATGCGATTCATAACCGGATATTGACAGAAATAAAACGCCAATTGTTGTTTTCTGATCTCTCACACAAAGAAATTGCATTCGATTTGGGATTTAGTTCTCCATCAGCCCTGAATAAATTTGTCCGGGCAAAACTCAAAGAAACACCTACGGAACTTCAGCAGGAACTGGCGCAAATTTATACAGCATAGTCCTGTTTGTATAACATCCTGCCCTGCCCTCCTATTTAACTTTGCATCAATAATTAAATACTATTTAAAGATGAGCAAATTATTTGTTGCAGGAGAAGTTTTCCATGGTCCCGGAAGTCTTGAAGAATTAAAAAATATAAAAGGTAAAAAGGCTTTTGTCGTAACCGGCGGAAGTTCAATGAAAAAAAGCGGAACGCTGGACAAAGCTCTGGCATTTTTGAACGAAGCAGGAATAGAAACTTTTGTATTTGATGGTGTAGAAGAAGATCCGTCATCAGCAACCAGTTTTAAAGGTGCAGAAGCAATGCTTGAGTTTCAGCCAGACTGGATCGTAGGTATTGGTGGATGTTCTGCAATTGATGCCGCTAAAACAATGTGGATTTTTTATGAACACCCAAATACAGAATTTGATTCACTTATTAAACCTTTTAACGTACCTGTACTTAGAAACAAAGCCAGATTTATAGCAATTCCTTCTACCAGCGGAACAGGAACTGAAACGACAGGTTTAGCCGTAATCACAGATCGCGAAAAAGGGGTAAAATATCCAATTGTATCGTATGAATTAACGCCTGATATTGCCATAATCGATGGCGAAATTTGTGCTTCGATGCCAGCTCACGTAACATCAAATACGGGATTAGATGCTTTAACACATTGCGTTGAGGCTTATGTTTCTAATATTGATGACAATTTTGCTGATGTATTATCGAAAGGCGGATTGCAAATTGTTTTTGATAATCTGGAAGAAGCTGTAAAAAACCCGTCAAATATTACAGCGCGTCAAAACATGCACGATGCTTCGTTTATGGGAGGCTTAGCTTTTAATAATGCATGGTTAGGTATTGTTCACTCACTTTCTCATCAGGTTGGCGCTTTATATGGCATTCCACACGGATGTGCAAATGCGATCTTCCTTCCTAACGTTATTCGATATAATGCTGCAGCTACTTCTAAATTTCCGTCATTAGCAAAAGTAATCGGACTTGAAACAGCCGAAGAATTGGCGCAGGCAATTGAAGGATTAAGAAAAAAAGTCAACAATATTTCTTCTATAAAAGAATTTGGAATTTCAAAAGAAGACTGGATAAAAAACCTGGATTATATTGCAAATAATGCATTAATTGATCCATGTACCGGTTTTAATCCAAGAGTAACAAACGTAGACGATTTAAAAGATATTTATAATGCCTGCTACGAAGGTGTTGTTTATACGAATGAAGCAGTAGTTGTAAACTAGTTCTCATAATCAGAAAAAAAATAAGCCAGACATTNNAATGTCTGGCTTATTTTTTTTATAATTGATAATAGAAATTATCAACTTATTATAAAATTACAAAAACGAAGTGCCAAATCGCTCAAAATGGCAGGTATATCCATTCGGGTGCTTGATAAGATAATCCTGATGATACTCTTCAGCCGGCCAAAATTTAGTAAAAGGTTCCAGAGTTGTAACTACTTTATTTGGCCATTTACCAGATTGATCAACGATTTGAATCACTTCATCAGCAATTTGTTTTTCCTCTTCATTTTGAATAAATATAGCTGATCTGTAACTTGAACCTCTATCATTGCCTTGCCTGTCTATTGTAGTTGGGTCATGCATCCTGAAAAAGTAATCTAACAACTCTTTAAAAGAAGTGATTTCAGTATCATACGTAATTTCCATCCCTTCTGCATGCCCTGGATGATTTTCGTAAGTTGGATTTTCATTATCTCCTCCAATGTAACCAACCTCAGTATTTTTTACACCCGGACGTACACGAAACAGTTCCTCCATGCCCCAAAAACATCCACCGGCGATATAAACCTTTTTTAAATTTTCCATAATATTTATTTTCAAAATCAATTATAGGCAATATTCATAAAAAAATATTGGTTTTAGAAATATTTATTTTTTAGAGAACAACCTTAAATCGGATTAAATTGTATACTACTAATATACATATTTCTTAGAGAATTACCAGTTGCTAAAATGTCATTTAAATTAAAATTAAAACTCAATCTTATCATTCAAAAAATCCATGAAGACAAATCTGATACTGACACAAAACAAAAAAGCCACTCGATATGAGTGGCTTTTCGTGAACGCAGAAGGATTCGAACCTTCGACCGTCCCGATTAAAAATCGGGATGCTCTATCCAGCTCTCCATTATTTATATGAATCATTTATTAACTTTTTAACTCTCACGCTACTTTTCCATTTCTTTACTTCCAATTCACGCTTATAAGCCAATGATTTGGTTTCAAATTCTTCAAAATAAATTACAGTCCAATCTTTCACTTTTGCTGTAAATCCAGAATGATTTGATAAATGTTTACGCAATCGTTCCTCTAAACTTTCAGATGTATGACCAATATAATATTGATCTAAAGACTTGGAATATAAAATATAAAAGTAGCTCATCAAATTTTCAATTTAATAAAAAACAAAAAAGCCACTCGATATGAGTGGCTTTTCGTGAACGCAGAAGGATTCGAACCTTCGACCGTCCCGATTAAAAATCGGGATGCTCTGTCCAGCTGAGCTACGCTACTAAAACCAATTTAATACAAAACAAAAAAACCACTCCATATGAGTGGCTTTTCGTGAACGCAGAAGGATTCGAACCTTCGACCGTCCCGATTATAAATCGGGATGCTCTATCCAGCTCTCCATTATTTATATGAATCATTTATTAACTTTTTAACTCTCACGCTACTTTTCCATTTCTTTACTTCCAATTCACGTTTATAAGCTAATGATTTGGTTTCAAATTCTTCAAAATAAATTACAGTCCAATCTTTCACTTTTGCTGTAAATCCAGAATGATTTGATAAATGTTTACGCAATCGTTCCTCTAAACTTTCAGATGTATGACCAATATAATATTGATCTAAAGACTTGGAATATAAAATATAAAAGTAGCTCATCAAATTTTCAATTTAATAAAAAACAAAAAAGCCACTCGATATGAGTGGCTTTTCGTGAACGCAGAAGGATTCGAACCTTCGACCGTCCCGATTAAAAATTGGGATGCTCTGTCCAGCTGAGCTACGCTACTAAAACCAATTTAATACAAAACAAAAAAGCCACTCGATATGAGTGGCTTTTCGTGAACGCAGAAGGATTCGAACCTTCGACCGCCTGCTTAGAAGGCAGGTGCTCTATCCAGCTGAGCTATGCGTCCATTTGTTTTAAAACTTTATGGAAAAGTTTCTGTCGGGGTGGCAGGATTCGAACCTGCGGCCTCCTGCTCCCAAAGCAGGCGCGATAACCGGGCTACGCTACACCCCGAAGGCAAATTTATTAAGCGGAGAGACAGGGACTCGAACCCTGGCGACGGTTACCCGTCGACAGATTAGCAATCTGCTCCATTACCGCTCTGGCACCTCTCCAAGCTCAAGAAACGTGTTCTGTTTTGCGGTTGCAAATGTAAGACAACATTCCATATCTCACAAGTATTTCGGCGCTTTTTTTTCACTTTTTTCAATCTTTTTTTTAAACCGCTTCACAATCAAACATATAGAATTAACAAAAAATTGATATTAAATTTAAAATCCAATCGAATTGCCCCAAAATTTGAATTTATTCAAATAAAGAGTAAATTTGCTTTATTAACTAATAATACAGAAAATGAACAAAAGAGTTGTTATCGTTTCTGCCGTTAGAACACCTATCGGAAGTTTCATGGGAGGGTTATCTACCGTACCCGCACCAAAATTAGGTGCTGCCGCTATAAAAGGAGCACTACAAAAAATTAACCTAGACCCAAAATTAGTTGATGAAGTTTTCATGGGCAACGTGGTGCAAGCCGGAGTTGGCCAGGCACCAGCGCGTCAGGCAGCACTTTTTGCAGGCTTATCTGAAGAAGTTGCCGCTACAACTGTAAACAAAGTTTGTGCTTCAGGAATGAAAGCCGTAATGTTTGCTGCACAGGCAATCGCTTGCGGTGATGCAGAAATTGTTGTTGCCGGTGGAATGGAAAACATGAGTTTGATTCCGCATTACGTACAAATGCGTAACGGAACTAAATTTGGTCCTTCAACAATGCTTGACGGAATGCAAAAAGATGGCTTGACAGATGCTTACGATAACAACGCAATGGGAGTTTGCGCTGATTTATGTGCAACTGAATATAACATCAGCCGTGAAGAACAGGATAATTTTGCCATTCAGTCTTATGAAAGAAGCGCAAAAGCCTGGGATGCTGGAAAATTCGATAACGAAATTGTTCCTGTAGAAGTTCCACAAAGACGTGGTGAACCAATCATCGTTTCTAAAGATGAAGAATACACCAATGTAAAACTGGACAAAATACCTTCATTAAGTGCTGTTTTCACAAAAGACGGAACTGTTACTGCTGCAAATGCATCAACAATAAATGATGGCGCTGCAGCTTTAGTTCTAATGTCTGAAGAAAAAGCAATCGCATTAGGATTAAAACCTCTAGCCTACATAAAAAGTTATGCAGATGCTGCTCAGGAACCAAAATGGTTTACGACAAGCCCGGCAAAAGCTTTACCAAAAGCCCTGGACAAAGCAGGAATTGCGATTGGCGATGTTGATTATTTTGAATTCAATGAAGCATTTGCAGTTGTTGGACTAGCCAATTCAAAAATCCTTGGTCTTGATAACGATAAGGTAAACGTAAATGGTGGTGCAGTTTCTTTAGGTCATCCTCTTGGGTGCTCAGGAGCAAGAATCATTGTAACTTTACTAAATGTTTTAGAACAAAATAATGCCAAAACCGGAGCTGCAGCAATTTGCAATGGCGGTGGCGGTGCTTCGGCAATTGTTATCGAAAGAGCTTAAATAAAATTACATCAGGAGTTATTTCATTGTAAATAACTCCTGATTTTCAACTAATAAATGACCTTAAATGTTCGGAATTTGTAATCTAGCCATAGTACCCGTTCGATCTGAGCCAAGTGACAGAAGTGAAATCGTTACACAACTTTTGTTTGGCGAGCACATCGAGATTTTAGAACGCCAAAATCAATGGGCACGAATAAAAATACAATACGATGATTACGAAGGCTGGGTAGATTCTAAGCAATATCAGGTAATTTCTGAAGCACATTATAATCAACTAAGCAATGACGCCATTATTCTTAATGCTGATTTGATTGATTATATTAGTGCACCCGAAAATTTATTATTACCTATTCCGCTTGGTGCATCATTATCTTTTTTAAATAATAATGAAATCAATACAGCAAATTTCGAATTCGAAGGCACAAAAACAAGTGGTACAAAGCCTAAAAGCGCTTTAATAAATACTGCTTTTATGTATTTGAACGCACCTTACCTTTGGGGAGGGAAAACACCTTTTGGAATCGACTGTTCCGGTTTTACACAAATGGTTTATAAGCTAAACGGATACAAAATACATCGTGATGCCTCACAGCAAGCACTTGAGGGAGAACCATTGAGTTTTATTGAAGAAAGCGAAGCTGGTGATTTGGCCTTTTTTGATAATGACGAAGGAAATATCATTCATGTCGGAATTATTATGGACAATAATTACATCATTCACGCCAGTGGGAAAGTGCGTATTGACCGCCTGGATCATTTGGGGATTTATAATCCTGAAATCAACAAACACACCCATAAACTACGTGTGATCAAAAAAATAATTTAATGCATCTTTCTTTTTCTTATTAACCTCTAAAAATAGTAATCTTGACAAAGTTTTCATTATCTAAAACGGATTTTCAAATTAATAATACTACCGTTCAGTTTCCGATTGCTATAGATATTTTAAAAAAGACTTTGGGAGAATGTCGACATTTAAAAAAACAATACAACCATATTTATACTTGGGATAATCACGGTATTATTGCATTTTCTAAAGAAGGAACAAATGCAGAAAACATAATGCTTGACCTGAAATTTGGCCATTATGATTATTGCTCGAAAAATCCTTTTACCGGAGATTTTATTTTTGATGGACAAGAACTTTTTAAATTTTACGAATCTAACAAAAGTCAATTGGTAAAGCTTTTTAAAGGCGACAAAACAGGCGCTTTTATCCTTAACGGAATCAGCGTATGGTTTGATAAAGAAGAAGATAAAATTACAGCAATTGACATTTCTGCATACGAAGAAAAAGTAGAAAAACAGAAAATGCCTATTGATGAAAAATTCAAGCATTTTGAGTCATTATGGAAAGAATGGATTGAGGAAATAAGCAAAATTGTTTCTAAAGACAATGATTATTACAATCTTACAGATGGTATTTCTGCAGAAGATTTAGAAGAACATTCAATCCTTGAAGAAGAAATCGAAATACCGGCAGCACTTCAGAATTTTTATAAAATTCAAAATGTAGAATATGATGCTGTGACTTCTGCTTTTCAGTTTTTAATAGGCAGCTGGACTTACGATCTTATTCCGTTTGAAGATATTAAAGAAGAATGGAATTCGATACAAGATTTACAATTTGACGAAGACGATCTTCCCGAACTGGAAATAGATCTTGAAAAAATTCAAACTAATAACTACGCAAACCCAAAATGGATTCCGTTTGCAACAGGAAGAAATGGAGATTATTTACTCTACGATACTGATCCGGCCGAAAAAGGAAAATTTGGACAAATCATAGAACTTCAAAATGAATCCTGGGAACGAAATATAGTAGCCGAATCTTTAGAAGAACTTCTGAAAAACGAAATCAACAACCTAAAAACAGGTAAAACAGAGCATTTCGATTTTATAAACGGCAAAGAAAATCAAGATTAAAATCATTTTAATCTAAAAAAAATCCGCGATAATCCGTGTTTTCGCTTGCGAATCCGTGTTATCCGCGTGCCATTACATCACGCACTAACACGAATCGTTCTCCTAAATTCAGATGGACTATTCCCGCGTTGTTTCTTAAAAAATTTATTGAAGTGACTTTCATCCGTAAAGCCAAATTCATATGCAATTTCGTTAATTCGTTTATCGCTGAATTGTAGACGATGTTCGATTAATTTCGTTTTATAATTGCTAATATATTGCTGCATCGTTTCATTAGCATGTTTCTTGAAATAACGTCCTAAATACGTATTCGAAATCCCGAAATATTCGCTAAGTGATTCCGCTTTAATTCTTTCAGGATAATAAATATTATTCTGAATATATTGTAAAATATCCATCGCTTTCGCTTCACAACCAATATTTACCTGCTCCGGCAAATACTTCGCAATATTTCTCGCAACCACAATAATCAGGGTATTCACCAATTGCTGAATCAATTCTTTATTATAAACATCTTTATCCTGATGTTCGCGAATAATCGCTTCAACCATCACTTTTACCAGACATTTATCCGCATCATTTTTCAAAATACAACCCGGCTGATGATTCGCATTCTGGAGAATATATTCTAAACGCTGAATATTCTCATTTTGCAAACTGGAATTTTTCAAATAAATATCATTAAATCTCAAAAAGAAAAACTTCGTTTTAGTCTCAATCGTAAAATTATGACAATCCTCAGGCGTCAACAAAAACATATGTCCCGCATCATATTCAAAAATATTTTTGTTGATACATTGTCTTCCAGTTCCGCCTAAAATATAAACCAATTCAAAGAAATTATGACGATCTCCAACATCCGGATATTCATCCAGAGTTTCAAAAGAAACCGTAAAAGGCTCGTATAAATTTTCTTTTTTCATAATGTACTTTATTAATTCGGCTACAAATTTACATAAAAAAGACAAATATATACAACTTAACACTCTTAAAAATGGTATAATTTTGCCAAGTGAAATTTAAGATTTAAAATACAACATTATGGAATATAGAAAATTAGGCAATAGCGAACTCGAATTATCAACTATTACATACGGTGCATTTGCCATTGGTGGAAACATGTGGGGCGGAAACGAGAAAGCAGATTCTATCGCTTCAATTCATGCTTCAATCGATCACGGTGTTACCACAATTGACACCGCTCCTTTTTACGGATTTGGATTAAGCGAAGAAATGATCGGTGAAGCTTTAAAAACCCAAGACCGATCAAAAGTGCAATTATTAACCAAATTTGGTTTAGTTTGGGACGGAAGCAATAACGGCAAAGGAGAATTCTTTTTTGATGCAGAAGACAACGGAAAAAAAATCCCGGTTTATAAAAATGCTTCAAAAGCAAACATTATCAAAGAAGTCGAAGAAAGCTTAAAACGCCTTCAAACTGATTATATCGACTTACTTCAAATTCACTGGCCAGACGCAACAACGCCTATTCATGAAACTATGGAAGCATTGGAAACCTTGATTCAGCAAGGAAAAATCAGAGCAGCCGGAGTAAGTAATTATAGCACAGAACAAATTCAGGAAGCGCAAAAAACAATTCAATTAGCATCAAATCAAGTTCCGTTTAGTATGCTGAACCAAGCAATTCAAACTGATTTAGTTCCGCTTACCATTCAGGAAAACATCGGAATCATTGCTTACAGCCCAATGGAAAGAGGTTTATTAACCGGAAAATATTTCACCGACAGTAAACTAAAAGACAACGATCACAGAAACGGATATTTCGGTCAGTTTGATCTTCAAAAAGTAAAAACTTTAGTCGAAGAATTGAGTTCTCTTGCAAATGCAAAACACATTTCAATTTCGCAATTAGTTTTACGCTGGACCACTTTACAAAAAGGAATTACCATAGTTTTAGCCGGAGCAAGAAACGCAGAACAAGCAATTTCAAACGCAAAAACATTAGATTTTGACTTATCAGTTTCTGAATTAGATTTCATTAATCAGGCAATTTCAAAATTAAAATAATATTTAAACACATAGAATCATAGCTTTTAGCAATCTTAAAAAGGCGATTCACTTACATTAACAAACATAGCTATGTGTTAGAAACTAGTTTCTTTCAACTACCTTTTCCAAAAAAGAAAAATCTATGTCTCTATGTGTTTAAAAAATCTCAAAAATTTATAAAAATAATTTGGGTGTGACCCGCAGAAAAAGCGGGTCGGGCTATTCGTTACAATCTTTTTTATAAATAGAAAAATTTATAAAAAAGGATTTTCACTTCTATCCCTCACACAAAATCACGAATACATAAGAACATTACAATTATGAAGAAAATATTTATCATCAACGGAAGTCAAAATTTCGCACATTCAGGTGGAAAATTCAACCAAACCGTTACCGATTGGACAATCGAATACTTAAAAAACAGTAAGCAATTCGAAATTAAAACAACCGACATCAAACAAGATTTTGATCTTGACGAAGAAGTCGAAAAATTTGTTTGGGCAGACGTTGTAGTATATCATACACCAGTTTGGTGGTTTCAGTTACCTAATCTTTTCAAAAAATACATTGACGACGTTTTCACCGCCGGACACAACAAAGGAATTTACAAAAGTGACGGAAGAACCAGAACAAACCCGGATATTAATTACGGAACCGGCGGACAATTACACGGTCGTAAATACATGCTTACCACAAGCTGGAATGCGCCTGCAACTGCTTTTACACTTCCGGGAGAATTCTTTGAAGAAACATCTGTAGATGACGGAGCGATGTTTGGTTTTCATAAAATGAATAAATTTGTAGGTATGGAAAAACTAGATGGTTTCCACTTTCACGACGTTGAAAAAGGTGCAACTGCAGAAAACATTGACATCTTTAAGAAAAACTACACAAATCACTTAGAACAAACTTTTAAAAATTTATAATTATGATCTCAATTACAGCAATATTTAAAAGCAAAACCGAAAATATAGAACAAGTTCAAAGTATGTTAAATCATTTGGTTACTGAAACCAGAAAAGAAGCTGCTTGTGTTCGTTACGATCTTCACCATAGTGAAAATGTTTTTATTATTTGGGAAGAATGGAAAGATCAGACAGGTCTTGATATCCATAATAATCAACCGTATTTACTTGATTTTATTGGCAAAAGCGAAAGTTTAGTTTCATCTCCGATTCAGGTTTACAAAACGGTTCAAATCTTATAATTTTTTTTCGCCACGAATTCACGAATTAATCCAATATGTTACGTACAGATTTTAAAAATAAATTCGTGAATTCGTGGTAGAAAATAACTATTTAATCCCGCCAAAAGCGCCAAAACACATATTCTTGTGTAAAATTTCAACACTTTTAAAACCAACTTTTTTCATTAAATCCAATTGGTAATTCATAGATCTGGGCGTGTCTTCTTTCTCAACATAATCCAAAACTTTCTGGCGATATTCTGCACCGCCAATTCCTTCCAGATAATCTCCATAACGCTGCCAGGTATATTCATTCAACAAATCTGTGTCTTGTGTAATCAAATCCGAAATCATAAAACAGCCACCGGGTTTTAATAATTTAAATATTTTATCAAAAGTTGTTTCCCAATCCTGATCATCACGTAAATGATGTAAAACCGCTCCGGCCAAAATAATATCAAAATGATTTTCAGACAAATCAACCTCACGAATATCACCTTGCTTCACTTCTACTTTTCCATTCGTCTCTGCCGATACTCTTTCAAAAGCCCGATCCAGCATCGGTAAACTCAAATCGACCAAAGTGCAATTTAAATTTGAAACTTTCGAAAGCATTTTTAAAGTATAATTCCCTGCGCCACAACCTATATCCAATATATTTTGAGCATTTGGCACAATTCTTTTAGAAGCTTCCGTAATTAATTCTAAAGAAATTGTAGCATCAATTGTCGCAACTTGACCGGTTTCTAAATTCGAAAATCGTTCGACATCATTATCGAATCTTTCTTTAATCTCAGTAATAGTTGATTTTTTCATAACTTTTTGTTTTAATTGCCCACGGATGAAACAGATTTAATTGATTAACGCAGGTCCTTTTTGCTACAGATTAAAAACATTTACACAGATTTTTAAGCATAATTTTAAAAATCATTTTAATCCTTCTAATCTGTAGCATAACTTTTTTAGCGCACAAAGAAAAAATTCGTGCAAAGCATTTAAATCTGTGTCATCCGTGAGCCATCTATTTTTTATCAAAACTACCACTTTGATATATACTTTGAAAATACTTATTTTGTCAATTATTAATACTTAATAAGCATTCATGGAATTACGTCACTTAAAATATTTTTTGGCTGTAGCCGAAGAATTAAATTTCACAAAAGCTGCTGAGAAACTCTTTATTTCTCAACCTCCATTAAGCCGACAAATTATCGAACTCGAAGAAGAAATTCAGGCGCGTTTATTTATCCGAAACAATAAAAAAGTAGAACTCACAGAAGCAGGAAAATATTTTGAAAAGGAAGTGCGGGAACTTTTTCAGAATTTGGAGCGTATGTCAGCAAAAACGAAGAAAATAGCAGAGAATGTTTCGGGGGAATTCAGAATCGCCTATATCAGTTCTATTTACTCATCCGTAATTTCAGAACTAATAAAATATTTAAAAGACCAATTTCCATATGTCAATTTTAAACTTTTTGAAATTTCTACCACAAAACAATTAGACGCTTTAGAACAAGGTAAAATTGAATTAGGAATTATTCGATCACCTGTAAAATCACCAAAAATAAAATCGCAATTGTGGTTTCAGGATGGATTTTCAGTCGTTTATAACAAAAGTATCATTCAAATTAATTCCGAGAAGGAAATTCCGAATCTAAAAGACGAAACTTTTGTATTTTTCAATAAAGATTACGCTCCTCATTATCACGAAGTTTTACTTGAATTATGCGCCTTTTATGGTTTTACGCCACAAGTTGTTCATGAATCAAACAATATTAATTCGATTGTACAATTGGTGAAAAACGGTTTGGGAATTTCTATTGTTCCATCAAATATAGTTAAGAACAATCAAGATCCGGAAATAGGTTTTATCGAATTAAAGAAAGTCAATTTATTTACCGATGTTTCGATTATCACATCTAAAGAAGACGATTCTGAAATTACAAAAACTGCTGTCGATTTTCTATTGAATAAAAAGTAGTTCAAACTGAGATGTTTTATAATTTAATCTCGTAAAGTCGCCAAGGCGCAAAGTTTTTTCTCTTTTTTGTCATGTCGAGGAACGAGAAATCTCCGTGAGTAGCTCTACAAAGCTTATACTCTCGTTTCGGAGTTTCTTGCGGAGATTTCTCGTTCCTCGAAATGACAAATAGTGCGGTTAATCCAATAATTATTAAAACTTTGCTCCCGAAGCCTCGGGATCGCGACTTTGCGAGATTAATTTACAATAAAGGAAATCCGTAAAATTTAATTCTAAAAAACATTTAAATTGCACTCAAGTAATAAAACAAAAAACAATTCGTGGATTTTTGGCTATAAAAATCGTTACAATTTATCACACAAATCTCAATCATAAAAAGAGAACTTTTAAATACCTTAGCAGATTATTACATTACCTAAATAAAATCAATAAAAATGGCAGAGCAATCTTCAATTCAGTGCCCAAATTGCGGAACAACTATCGATGTAAATGATATTCTAAAACATCAGTTAGAAGATAGTATTCGTAAAGAATTTCAACAAAAGGCAAATGCTCAAACCAGAGAATTAGAACTTAAAAACGAGCAATTCGAAAAAGCAAAAACCGAATTTGAAGCCAAAAAGAAACAGGAAAATGAACTTTTTGCAGAACGCCTGGAACGTGAAAAAAAGGTAGCAGAAAAAGAAATTACCGAAAAACTAAAAACCAAACTCGACGAAGAAAATAAAGATCGTTTACTTTCGATGGAAAAAGAACTTTCTGAAAAATCAGAAAAACTTCGTGAACTTAATAAAATGACAGGCGAAATTGCTAAACTTCAGCGTGAAAAACTGGAGATGAAAGAAGCCATCGAAGCCGAAGCTCAAAAGCAGCTTAACGCTACTCTTGTTCTGGAACGTGATAAAATACGCAAACAGGAAGAGGAAAAAAACGAGCTAAAAATCAAAGAATATCAAAAACAATCTGATGATCAAAAAAAGTTGATCGAGGAAATGAAACGCAAGCAGGAACAAGGTTCTATGCAATTACAAGGCGAAGTAATGGAGTTAGCTATCGAAGAATGGCTGGCAAATAACTTTCCACTAGACAGCATCGATGAGATTAAAAAAGGAGCTAATGGAGCAGATTGTCTTCAGATTGTAAATACACGTGAACTACAAAATTGTGGTTCAATTTATTACGAAAGTAAACGTACCAAGGCCTTTCAACCGGCTTGGATTGAGAAATTTAAAAACGATATCAGAACAAAAAGAGCCAATATTGGAGTTCTGGTTACTGAAGTTATGCCAGCCGGAATGGACCGAATGGGAATGCGCGACGGAATATGGATTTGTACTTATGAAGAATTTAAAGGATTAAGCGCTGTTTTACGTCAATCCCTGATTCAGATTAGTCAGGCCGTTCAGGCACAGGAAAATAAAGGCGATAAAATGTCGATGTTATATGATTTTTTAACCAGCAATGAATTCCGTTTGCAGATAGAAGGAATTGTTGAAGGTTTTACCCAAATGCAGGGCGATCTTGATGCCGAAAAAAGAGCGATGCAGCGTATCTGGAAGCAACGCGAAAAGCAAATCGAAAAAGTAGTTCATAATACTTTAGGAATGTACGGATCGATTCGCGGAATTGCAGGAAATGCTGTTCAGACTGTTCGAGCTTTAGAACTGGATTTTATTGAAGAAGAACAACAGGAAGATCCTAAGGAATTGTTGGATTAGCAATGAGAAATAGCACGCGGATTAAACGGATTCACTAAAGCGAAAACACGGATTTTCGCGGATTTTTTTATTTTTAGCTTAATATTTGTCATTGCGAGGAACGAAGCAACCACACTACTATTGACATTAGTTGATCAAGCAAATGAGGGTGGTTAATTGAAATAAACAAAATCAAAAAAAGGCTTCGCTAATAATTTAGCGAAGCCTTAAATATTTAATTTCTTTTGTAATTAACCTTTCTTAAACAAATTATGACGTATTAAAAGAAAAGATTCTAATCTACTTTTCTAAAGACCAAAAGTTTGCCTGAAGGATTAGAAAGCGTCAGTCTATTATCTCCAATCGAATAAGTGGTTATATTTTGCAGCGCTTTTATAAACTGGTTTTCCTTATTTCCTGTACCACAAGCCATTTCAGTTGCAATTACTTTTGTAAATCTTAATACCTCTTTTTCATAAAAAATACTGCCACTGATGGCATTACAACCTCCATAACCCATAAATTTATTTTCAGAAGAGTTAATTTCAAGACGTGGTAATTCTCTTTGAAAATCAGTTATAAAAACTTTAAAACCGTTTAGTTCTTCCAGGACCCAAATATCGTGAAGACGATAATCTGTATTATAATTGCCGCATCCGCTTAATTTTGCAAAAGTAAGTTCCGTATTATTTTTAACTTCAATTGAAACTTTATAAGGAGAAATTGCACCGGACATAGAATTTTGACATTCTAATTGCTGAACCGTAATTGTTGCGGTAGCAGTTTCATTACTCGCTTTGTACATCTTTATATTGGCATCCATCGCTTTTATAGGTTCAGTTGCCGGAAAAATAAGTTTTTCCTTCCCGGAAATTAAAGAGGTAAACTCAATACCTTCTATTCCCATTTTTAATGCCCAGAAAGGTTCATTTCCGGTCGCAGTAAAGTAATATTTCATTTGATCTTCCTGAGTTCCATACTCAGAAATGGCTCCTTTTGTATCTGAGATTTTGCCGGCTGTAGATTTACAACCTACTATTAATGATAGCAATAGCAAAAATAAAAGTGCTTTTTTCATAGAATTTATGTTAAGAATATTTTATTTAAATAAAACATATATAAAATTCTTATCAATTTACGACATTTTTTCGAAATCCTTATTTAGAATCTTTTCAAATTTATAATAATTATCACTTACCGAATTTCCTCAAAAGCCACACTACGCAAAAGATTAAGATAAAATACGTAATTTAAACTCTCTTTTAATTAAAAAAAACAAATTACTTAAGTATTATAATAAGTATAAATACTTATATTTGCATAGTAAAACTTAATTAAAGAAATCATGATTAGAGTAATAGTAGTTGGAAACGGCATGGTTGGTTATAAATTTTGCGAAAAGTTCGTTTCAAAATCAGGAC
The DNA here is from genome assembly GCF_001975985.1 of [Flexibacter] sp. ATCC 35103. Classification (GTDB taxonomy): domain Bacteria; phylum Bacteroidota; class Bacteroidia; order Flavobacteriales; family Flavobacteriaceae; genus Flavobacterium. Next base: position 231,582 of record NZ_MTQF01000004.1, read on the forward strand.
ATGAAAAGTATCAGATTACCGTATTTGGCGAGGAACCAAGACGTGCTTATGATCGTGTTCATTTAAGTGAATACTTTGGAGGAAAAACGGCAGATGATTTATCATTATCAACAAGTGATTGGTACTTAGAAAACAATATTACGCTAAATACTTCTGAATTAATTACAGATATTAATCGTCAGGAAAAAACAATACATACCCATTTAGAAAAAATCCATACGTACGATTACTTAGTTTTAGCAACAGGATCCTCAGCATTTGTCCCTCCTATTGATGGCGTCGAAAAAGAAGGTGTTTTTGTTTACAGAACTATCGAAGATCTGGATGCGATTATGACCTACGCAAAAAAAATAAAACAAAAAGGCGCTACAGAAGCAGCTGTTTTAGGTGGAGGTTTATTAGGTCTTGAAGCTGCAAAAGCGGTTCGCGATTTAGGTTTGAATCCGCATGTGGTCGAATTTGCTCCGCGTTTGATGCCGAGACAATTAGACAAAGGCGCGAGCGATATGCTGCAATCTAAAATTGAGGAACTAAATATTGGCATTCATCTCAATAAAGCGACACAATATATCGATGGAAAGGAATGCATAACAGGAATGATGTTTGCCAATGATGAATTGTTAAAAGTAGACATGTTGGTTATTTCTGCCGGAATCAAACCTCGTGATGAACTGGCCAGGGTTTCAGGGCTTGAAGTGGGTTTACGAGGCGGCGTTGTGGTAAACAATCAAATGCAGACATCAGATCCTTCTATTTATGCGATTGGCGAAGTGGCGCTTTACAATCAAAACATTTACGGACTTGTTGCTCCGGGTTACGAAATGGCCGATGTAGCTGCCGAACAAATCTTAAAGGGTTCTAAAACCATGAGAGAAACCATCGATATGTCGACACAATTGAAGTTAATTGGTGTTGAAGTTGCTAGTTTTGGTGATCCTTTTGCAGAAAATAATGATGTAACTGCCATTATTTATGAGAATAAATTAAGCGGAATCTACAAAAGAATCAATGTTACCAAAGATTCTAAAACCTTATTAGGCGGAATTTTGGTTGGAGATTCAAGCGATTACAATTCACTATTTCAGATTTACAGCAATGCAATGGTATTGCCTAAAAATCCCGAAGATTTGATTTTAGGTTCCAGAGATGGTTCTGAAGGTTCAAGTTTAGGAAGCGTTTTAGACTTACCGGATTCTGCTGTAATTTGTTCTTGCGAAAATGTTACGAAAGGTTCTATTTGTTGTTCAATTTTAGACGAAACGTGCTCCAATTTCTCAGATGTTGTCAAACATAGCAAAGCTACTTCTGGCTGCGGTGGTTGCAAACCTATGGTTTCTGATTTGGTAAAAGCCACTCAAAAATCACTGGGAAAAGAAATCAAAGATGTGATTTGCGAGCATTTTAGTTATACACGTCAGGAACTATTTGATTTGGTAAAAATCAACAAATACGAGAATTTCTATGAAGTTATCGATCATCATGGCAAAGGCGACGGCTGCGAAGTTTGCAAACCGGTTGTAGCTTCTATTTTCTCGAGTATTTATAATGATACTGCGAATAAACATGTTACAACACAAGATACAAACGATAGATTTCTGGCTAATATTCAGCGTAACGGAACCTATTCTGTTGTTCCAAGAGTTGCTGGAGGAGAAATTACTGCCCAGAAATTAATTGTGATTGGAGAAGTTGCCAAACAATTTGATTTATATACTAAAATTACCGGAGCGCAACGTGTTGATTTATTTGGCGCACATTTAAGCGATTTGCCAAAAATATGGAAAATCTTAATCGATAATGGTTTCGAAAGTGGTCACGCTTACGGAAAATCGCTTCGAGCCGTAAAAAGTTGTGTTGGAAATGCGTGGTGTCGCTACGGAATGGATGACAGCGCAGGATTTGCAATCGAACTTGAAAACAGATATAAAGGAATCCGTTCTCCGCATAAATTAAAAGGTGGCGTTTCGGCCTGTATTCGTGAATGCGCTGAAGCTCGCGGAAAAGATTTCGGACTTATTGCTGTTGAAGGTGGTTGGAATTTATACATCACAGGAAATGGCGGCGCAAACCCAAAACACGCTGTTTTATTAGCAGAAAAAATCGATAAAGAAACCGTTATAAAATATCTGGATCGTTTTTTAATGTATTATATCCGCACCGCTGGTCCGTTAATTCGAACTGCAACCTGGTTAGAAAAACTCGACGGTGGTTTAGAATATTTGAAAAAAGTCATTATTGAAGATAGTTTAGGAATATGCGAAACCTTAGAAGCCGAAATGCAGACTTTGGTAAATACTTTTGAATGCGAATGGAAACAAGTATTAGAAAAACCAAGATTATTAAAACGTTTCAATCATTTTGTTAACTCAGAAGAGAAAGATGACAATGTTGTTTTTGTTCCGTTACGAGATCAGAAAGCGCCAAAAGCGTGGACTTAAAAAGTTGTTTTAATCTCACAAAGACACAGAGTCGCAAAGTCAAATTATAAAAGCTTAAAGAAAAAACTTAGCGTCTTTTCGTCTTTGCGAGCAATTTTCAATCTAAACAAAAATCAGCTCCAAAAAAGAAAAAAATATCACAAACGTTTGCTGTCCTCTTACCCTCTTTTTTACTGCGCCATCAAACTCTCCTGATTGTAAAAAGAGGGATAAGAACAGAAACAAAAAACTTATTAAAATGGAAGAAATTTTAAATCAATACGCAACAGTTCATCCAAGCGAAGCAACAATCTGGTTCAAAGCTGGTAAAGTAGAAGATTTCCCAACCAATCGTGGCGGCTGCATCAAATACAAAAACAAACAAATTGCTATTTTCAATTTTGCACGCCGCAACGAATGGTATGCTTGCCAAAATGCCTGTCCGCATAAAATGGAAATGGTTTTGGCAAGAGGAATGACAGGATCTACAGATGATATTCCGAAAATTGCTTGTCCGATGCATAAAAAAACTTTCTCATTAATAGACGGTTCCAACTTAAACGGGGACGATTTTAAAATAGCAACTTATCCAATTAAAATTATTGAAAACGAAGTATTTGTAGGTTTTGTAGATTAGACTTTTAAGATGAAAGACGCAAGATGAAAGAAACAAGAGGAAAGATAATATAGTTTTCCAAGTCTTGCTTCTTGTTTCTTTCTTCTCCTTTAGACTTTCAACTTCAAACTTTTCTACTTAATTCCGTATCTTTGAAATTCTATTATCCAACCAAAAATGAACACACCTTTTCAAAAAGCAAGCGAATGGATTGATGCTGAAAACGCTCAGGATCCGAATATCGAAATCGATCAAAACACTGAATATCCAAAGGAATTATTGTATTCGAACAGAATGTACGAAAGACTGATGCAGTTTGAACCTGAAGCTTCAGAACAAATTCAGATTGCTTCAAAAGCCCAGCATATTTGCCGATGGAAAGTTGCTCGCGAATCTTACCCGATGGATCGTGTGGGATATTTGAGATGGAGAGAAGATCTTAAAAAATTTCATGCTAAAACTACTGCCGAAATTTTAGAAAAAGCAGGATATAATCAAGACTTTATCGATCGTGTTTCTTTTTTAATCGAAAAGAAATTACTTAAAAAAGATGCTGAAACACAACTTCTTGAAGATGTTATTTGTCTGGTATTTTTAGAATATTATTTAGATCCTTTTGTACATAAACATGATGATGAAAAACTAAAAAATATCATCAAAAAAACCTGGGAAAAAATGTCTGACAAAGGACATCAGGAAGCCTTAAAAATCAACTATTCCGAAGAAAATTTAAACTTAATAAAAGCATCTTTGGGATTGTAATCTGATTTTTTATGATAAAAAAAAGCAATCAGGAAACTGCAGATAAAATTACTTTCAAAAATTTACGCCGTTGGTATTTTTTTGCACTTTGGACAATTGCTGTAACTGTCATCTTAAGTCAGATATTGGTTCAATACAATTTGAAACAGCAATTAAGCGATTCTAAAATCATTAATATTTCCGGTAAACAAAGAATGTTAAGCCAAAAAATTGTCAAAGAAGTTTTGATCTTAAATTATGTTTCAGATACTGTTTCACAAAAACAGATTTCACATTTAAAGAACGTTTTGGAACTTTGGAGAACAACTCAGAATGCTCTTGAAAATGGCAGCGACAGTTTAGCTTTTCCAAAAGAAAAAAGCGAAACCCTAAAGACGCTATATACAGAAATAAATCCGATTTTTAACAATATCAGCCAGGCAACTGATTCGTTTCTTTTAAATTTAAAACAAAAAAGCAGCTTACCCGAAAATCAAAAGTTAGTTCAGACTATCCTGAAAAACGAAGGAACTTTTCTTTTGAAAATGAATCAGATTGTAAGCCAATACGATCTTGAAGCGCATGAAAAAGTTACGGAACAACGCAAAATAGAATATTGGATTTTTGCATTTACGCTTTTCGTTTTGCTAATGGAATTTTTCTTTATTTTTAAACCTACCAATAAAAAAATTGAAAAACTGATTGCTAAGCTTTTATCTTCTGAAAAGAAAGCTTTAAAGCTCGCTTATGACACTGAAATTATTAGTGAAATCAAAGAAAATTCAGTTAAGGAATTAAAATCCCTAAATTATGCCATGGAAAATACGCTACTTTATTGCCGTATTGCCCCTGATGGTTCCATTATTCATATTGGAGAAAAATTTGCAAAACTGATCAATTATACCCGATTTTCTTCGAACAAAAAATTCTCTGAAGTTCTAACAACAGATGAAAAGGAACAACTGAATATTGACCGAATTATCTTTGAAAAACACAGAAGTGGCTGGCAGGGCGAAATAAAAATCACCAATAAAGAAGCGCAGACTTTTTGGCTCGACTTATCCATGGTTCCGGTAACAATTAAAAAAGAAGAATCGGAACTTTTAATTATTTGTTTCAATATTACGGAGCGTAAAAAAGCACAGCGTGAAGTCGAACGACTAAATATCGAAAACAGCACCGAAAAAATCAATCAGCAAAAAGTTATTTCAAGCAAAATTGTTGAAAATCAGGAAAACGAGCAAAACCGAATCGCCAAAGAAATTCACGATGGAATTGGACAAATGCTTACCGGTTTAAAGTTTAGTTTAGAAAGTATTAATCTGGAAGACAAAGAGAAATCTGCCCAGAAAATTGAATATCTCAAAAAGTTATCCCTTGATATTATCAAAGGCGTTCGTACGGCAACTTTCAATCTTATGCCTCCGGAATTGAGTGATCACGGTATCGTTTCATCTCTGGCAAAACTCACGCTGGAACTTTCAAAATTAACGGGAAAAGAAATTCTGTTTTACAATAAAACCGATTTTAATCAGCGTTTAGATTCTTTGATCGAAATTAATATTTACCGACTTACTCAGGAAGCGATCAACAATGCCATCAAATATGCCGAGTCATCTCATATTATTGTGCAACTTTCGCACAGTAATACTTTGTTAAGTATTATTGTAGATGACAACGGAAAAGGCTTTGATATTAATGCTGTAGACAAAAAGCGTAACAGCGAATCCGGAATGGGATTATTGTTCATGAAAGAGCGAATTCAATACATAAACGGTCGCGTATTCATTAATTCTATTCCCGGAGAAGGAACGAGAATTACTTTTAATATTCCTATTTGAGAATTAGATAATTAGATAATGTGTCAATTAGAAAGTTAGATAATTACTTAAAATAACTTATAAGTACCATCAAATTATTTCATTTTCAAATGACTAATTATCTCATTTATTTGGGCGAGACACCATCCGGATAAAAGGGCAAATTTACTTTGTCTTTATTCACCCTCTTATCCGGATGCTGTCGGGCTATCCGCGCTACTTCGGTAGCTTGCTTCTATCCCTCTCGCGGTCAAATGGTTTCAAAAGATCCTGTTATTTAGTATTCCTTTTTTACAATTTTAAACCCTGACAAAGTTCATTGCAATTATTATTATTTTTTAATGATATTTTAATGTTCTCTTTAATATTAGAATTTGGAATTTCATAAAATTGGAATTTACTTTTCAAAAATTACGTATATTAGCATCTTCTTTATAGATGAATATACGTAAATACCCAAAATAAAATTTAAGTAAATTATGAGTAATATCATTCGTGTGGTACTGGCAGATGATCATGTTTTTGTAAGAGATGGAATTAAATCATTACTTGAAAACGAAGCAAATATCGAGGTTGTGGGCGAAGCTATTGATGGTGCCGATGCTTTTGAAGTGGTTGCAGAAAGCAAACCGGATTTACTTATAGTAGATATTCGTATGCCCAACTTAACGGGCATTGAGGTAGTAGAAAAACTTAGAAACGAAAATAATAACGTAAAGATCATCATGCTTTCTATGCACGAATCTGAAGAATACGTATTAAAGTCTATAAAAGCAGGAGCCGATGGATATTTATTAAAAGGTTCAAGCAAAGAAGAATTCCTAAAAGCACTGCATACCGTTGCTGCCGGAGGAAAATATTTTAGCGGCGATATTTCATCAATATTAATTAGTCAATTGACAAACGCTTCAGCATCATTAGAACCGAAACAAAATTTAGGTGAAGAAATGATGATTACTAAAAGAGAAAAAGAAATCCTAGCACTTTTATTATCCGGAAAAGGGAACAAAGAAATCGCTGAAGCCCTTGATATCAGTAAACGTACTGCCGAAGTACATCGTTTTAACCTGATGAAGAAATTAAAAGTAAAAAATTTAATGGAACTCTCGAATAAAGCGACTGAATACTCTTTATTATAAATTACGTATAAATACGTAATTATTTTTCAAAAACTGCGTTTTAGCAGTTTTAAACTAGGTTATAGTACTTATTTTTATCAAAAATTATAAGTGCTATGAAAACTTCAAACTCATTATCTCAATCTCACAAAATTTTAATTTTGAACACACTGGCTTTTACAGTGTGTTTTGCCTGCTGGACACTAAATGGTGTTTTAGTTACTTTTTTAGTCGATAACGGAATTTTTCATTGGAGTGTTCTTCAGGTTGGATGGCTTCTGGGGATTCCAATATTAACAGGTTCTGTTATGCGTTTACCAATTGGAATTTTAACAGATAAATTTGGCGGAAAATATGTTTTTTCACTTTTACTTCTCCTCTGCTCCATTCCGTTATTCCTTCTTCCTTATGCAGACAGTTTTTTTATGTTTGCCTTATTGAGTTTCTTTTTTGGAATGGTAGGAACGAGTTTTGCTGTCGGGATTGGTTATACTTCAATCTGGTATCCAAAAGAATGGCAGGGACGCGCCTTAGGAATCTTTGGCATGGGAAATGCCGGAGCCGCAATAACTACTTTCCTTGCGCCTTCATTATTAAATCATTTCTCTATTGATGATCCACAAAATGGCTGGAAAATGCTTCCTGTTATTTACGCCATTTCTTTGCTGGTGATAGGCATTACATTTTTGATTTTTGCGAAAAACAAAAAAATAGAAAATAACAAAAAAAACGTTTCTCAAATGCTTAGTTCTTTAAAATCAGCCAGAGTCTGGCGTTTTGGAGCGTATTATTTTTTAGTTTTTGGATGTTTTGTTGCCTATTCGCAATGGCTTTTACCCAATTTCATGAACGTCTATCAAACCAGTTTGGTAATGGGCGGATTATTTGCAACATTATTCAGTTTGCCCTCTGGTGTAATTCGGGCTTTTGGAGGATATTTGTCGGATAAATTTGGAGCCCGAAAAGTAATGTATTGGGTTTTGAGTTCATCTGTGATTTTAAGCGCCTTATTAATGATTCCAAAAATGGAAATTACGACTACAGGTCCGGGAGTTTTAGCCACCAAAAAAGGAACTGTAACTGCCATATCAAACAATACCATTAAAATTGGAAAAACAGATTTTGCAGTTGCTCCAAAAAAGCAAGAGCTAAACGAAAGCAGCATTTTTCCAACAAGCACATCCTGGCAGCAAGTTGTTGTAGAACAAAATCAGAAAGTGAAGAAAAAAGAACTTCTTGCAAAAGGAATTACAGTAATTAAATTTGATGCCAATATGTGGGTTTTTCTCGTTTTGGTAATCTTAATAGGAATTTCATGGGGAATTGGAAAAGCCGCTGTTTACAAACATATTCCGGAATATTTTCCTACTGAGGTTGGAGTCGTTGGCGGAATGGTTGGCATGATTGGTGGACTGGGAGGTTTTTTTGGTCCAATAATTTTTGGATATTTACTGACTGTAACCGGAATTTGGTCCAGTTCATGGATTTTTATATTGGTGTTTTCAGCTATATGCCTGATTTGGATGCATTATACCATTACCAAAATCATGAACGAAAAACAGCCAGTTTTGTCAAAACTAATTGATAAACAATAGTTTAAATATTAAATTTTGAATAAAAAAAATAAATATGACTTTTATCACATAACATGAAGTATTTTTCTTATAATTTTACCCATATTTAAAAACCAATTATGAAAAAACTAAAAATAATTCTTTTCCTGTTGTTAGCGGGAACAAGCTTTGAAATTCAGGCACAAGAATTAGATGCAAATTTACAGATCAGACCTCGTTTTGAATACCGCAACGGATATAAAACACTAATACCGGAAGGTCAGGAAGGAACTTCACAAATCTCACAGCGTTCCAGATTAAATTTTAATTATAAACAGGATTTATTAACTGTAAAATTAACTTTTCAAAATACGAGAACCTGGGGAGATGTTCCCACGACAGCAGCCGCAGATAAAAATGGCGTAGCCGTTTTTGAAGCATGGGCACAATACCAATTAACTGAAAAATGGAGCGCAAGAATGGGACGTCAGGTACTTTCATACGATAATCAACGTATCATGGGCGAAATGGACTGGGGGCAACAAGGTCAAAGCCACGATGCATTATTGGTTTCTTTTCATCCCAAAAACCATCAGTTGGATATGGGATTAGCATACAACTCAACTGCCGAAAATACTTTTCAGACTCCATATACTGTTGCTAATTATAAAGCAATGCAATATGCCTGGTATCACACTACTTTTGATAAGTTAGGATTAAGTTTATTATTGCTGAATACAGGTTATGAATATGCCAATACAGATGCAGATTTATTAGTAGATTACAAACAAACATTTGGAACTTACCTTACTTATAAAACCGGAAAATTAGATACTAACCTGAGCTTCTACGGTCAAACCGGAAAAAGTACAGACAGACAAGTTAGCGCCTGGGATGCTGCAATAAATGTTGGATACAATGTTACAGATGCCTTTAAAGCTGGTTTAGGATATGAATTTTTATCGGGAAAAGCTACAAACGATGGCAGTACAGTAATCAAATCTTTTAATCCAATCTTTGGAACAAATCACGGATTCAACGGTTATATGGATTATTTTTATGTAGGCAATCATTTAAATAGTGTTGGTTTACAAGATGCTTTTTTAAAGTTAAATTACAACATTCAAAAATGGCAATTTGCTTTGATTCCTCATGTTTTCTTAGCTGCTGCTGATGTAGTAACACCTTTAAATGACAAAATGGATTCTTATCTGGGAACTGAGGTAGATTTGACTTTTGGATATAACTTCAAAAAAGAAATTGTGGTTTCAGGAGGGTATTCTCAAATGTTTGGTTCAAAAACATTAGAATACTTAAAAGCTCCGGGAGATGCCGGTCATACTAACAATTGGGCATGGTTAATGATTTCTGTAAATCCAAGAATTTTTACCTGGAAAAAATAGATATTATTACATCTGAATATTATAATTCACCCTTTTTCTTCTTTAGAAAAAGGGTGTTTTTTATGTTTATGCTAAAAGTTTTTATGTTTTAATTTGGGTATATTTGATTTAGAATTTAAAACGTTAATTATGAACAACACCTGGACAGACAGATGGAACGACCGCTATAGCAGCGAAGAATTTGCTTATGGCGAAGAACCCAATAAGTACTTAAAAGAACAATTAGAAAAACTAAAAACCGGAAACATCCTTTTCCCTGCTGAAGGCGAAGGCCGTAATGCTGTTTTTGCAGCCAGACTGGGCTGGAAAGTATCAGCTTTTGATATTAGTGCCGAAGGAAAAAACAAAGCCCTTAAACTTGCAAAAACGAACAATGTCGAAATCGATTATCAGGTGGGAGAATTAGAAACTCTTAATTATCAAACAGAACAATTTGATGCAATTGCCTTAATTTATGCACACTTTCCGGCAGATATCAAATCTTCTATTCACAAGACATTAGAGACTTATTTACGTAAAGACGGAGTCATTATTTTTGAAGCATTCAGTAAAAAACACCTAGAATATCTGGCTGTAAATGATAAAGTTGGCGGACCAAAAGATATTGAATCTTTATTTTCTATTGAAGAATTACAATCTGATTTCCCAAATTATGAGATCATTGAGTTAGAAGAAAAAGAAATTGAATTAAATGAAGGACTATTCCATAACGGAAAAGGTTCAGTTATTCGATTTGTTGGAAAGAAAAAATAAATCTCTTTTCATAACGTTTCGTAGGGACGCATAAAACTACTATGCGTCTCTACAAAAAATTTCAAAAGAAACATTTATAGAATATGATTTCGTAAATTTAAAACTGAACACTTTTTTAAGTATTACTACTTAAAATATTTATGTTCCATAATTTCAGATCGTAATTCAGGAACAGCCAAAATTCCAATTTTTTTTCCAACGGTTTTAATCAGCATATCTTTTTTAAGATTAGAAATTACCCGAATTGCCTGTTCTTCTGTAGTTCCTGCAAAATCAGCAATCTCTTTTCTGGAAAGTTCAATATCAATTAAACCATCTATTTGCCCAAATTTGCGATGAATGTAGAGCAATAAATCAACTACACGTTCGCGAACATTCATATGGGCAATCTTACGAATATTGTTTTCGCTTTTGTTCAGTTCATCGGCATAAAACAACATTAAAGCATAGGTGAATTCAGGGATATTCTGAAGAATTTCTAGCATCGTTTCATTGCTAAAATTACATAAAACAGTGTCTTCTAAGGCAGAAGCACCAATTAAGTATTTTTTACCCGTTCCAAATCCGCGAAAACCTATTGTATCTCCATTCTTTGTTAATCGAACAATTTGTTCTCTTCCATTTATTCCTGTTTTTATCGTTTTTACTTTCCCGGAACAAATGAAGTAAAGTCCTTTTATAAGTGCACCTTCTTTAATAAAAGAATTCGACTTTTTGCAAATGAAAGTCTGTTTTCTTAAGATATATTGCTGCATTTTTGGCAAATGTAAATGTCTTTTTATAAAACAATTTTCATTAGAACAGGTATCACAAACAGGATTTTCATCTTTCATGAGTTTTAATTTTATTGTTTTACAATTAATTATTTGGTGCTCATTTATTTCTATCAAAAATATAAAAATTAATTCCAAAAATAAGTATTAATACGTAAAAATACTTATTTTTGTTTCAAACTAAATAAGTGGATTATTTAGAATCTAAGCAGATTCATCTACTTTTATCAAAAAGACCTGTAATGCAAAATACCAAAATCAAAACTACCTGTTCGTATTGTGGCGTTGGCTGTGGCATAATCGTTACTAAGGATTCCAAAAATGGCGTAATAGTTACGGGCGATAAAGACCATCCGGTGAATAAAGGAATGTTATGTTCTAAAGGAATGAATTTGCACTACGTAGTCAATGATACTTCAGACAGAATTTTATATCCTGAAATGCGCGGCAGTAAATTGTATCCGCTGGAACGCGTAAGTTGGGATACTGCACTAGATCGCGCTGCTGCCGTTTTTACTTCTATTATAAAAAAACATGGACCGGACAGCGTTGGTTTTTATATCTCAGGCCAGTGTTTAACCGAAGAATATTATTTAGTCAATAAATTGGTTAAAGGTTTTTTGAAAACGAATAATATCGATACAAATTCCCGGTTGTGCATGAGTTCTGCAGTTGTTGGATATAAAAAAACTTTTGGCGAAGATGCTGTTCCAATTGCTTATGATGATATTGAACTGGCTGATACATTCCTGATTACAGGCGCAAACCCGGCTTGGTGTCATCCTATTTTATTTAGGAGAATCGAAAAGCACAAAGAAAAAAATCCGAAAGTAAAAATTATTGTTATTGATCCCAGACGTACAGATACAGCTGCTTTTGCCGATTTGCATTTGCAGATTATTCCGGGATCTGATATTATATTGTACCATGCTATTGCCAAACGCATTATCGAAAAAGGATACGTAGATCACGATTTTGTAAAAAACAATGCCGAAAATTTCAAACAATACAAAGATCTGGTTTTAAGCACTTCATTAGAAAAGGCTTCTAAGATTTGTGGTATTTCAGTCAGTGATATCAAACTTGCGGCCGATATTATTGGCAAAGCAAAAGGATTTATTTCACTTTGGGCTATGGGACTCAATCAAAGTGCAGTTGGCGTTGATAAAAATACGGCTTTATTGAATTTATCCCTATTAACGGGTCAAATTGGAAAGCCTGGTTCAGGTCCATTTTCGCTAACCGGACAACCCAACGCAATGGGCGGACGTGAAGTTGGCGGAATGGCAACACTTTTAGCCGCACACAAAGACATTGCAAATCCGGAACATCGTAAAGAAGTAGCTGATTTTTGGGGCGTTGATGAAATATCAGATAAACCAGGTTTAACAGCAACTGAAATGTTTGATGCTCTTGAGTCCTGCAAAATGAAAGCGGTCTGGATTATCTGCACAAATCCATTAGTAAGTTTACCGGATTCCCGACGTATCGAAAAAGCGTTGCAAAATGCCAAATTTGTTGTCGTACAGGATATTTCACATAATGCTGATACGGCAAAATATGCCGATTTATTATTGCCTGCCGCTGGCTGGTTAGAAAAAGAAGGTACAATGACCAACTCAGAACGTAGAATTTCTTATTTGCCAAAAGGAATCAATGCTCCCGGAGAAGCACTTCCTGACATAGAAATCTTAATTCGGTTTGCAAAAAAAATGAACTTTAACGGTTTTAATTTTAATAGTGCCGAAGAAATCTATAAAGAGCATTGCGCCCTTACCAAAAATACAAACATTGATATCTCCTTTTTAAATTATCATCGATTAAAAACTGAAGGTACTTTTCAATGGCCTGTTCCGGATTACGGACATTCTGGAACTCCTCGCCTATTTACCGATAAAAAATTCTATACGCCATCGCAAAAAGCAATTTTTAATTTACCAACAGCAATAGAAAACACATCAGAACAACCAAGTCCGCAATTTCCGTTCATTCTAACAACAGGACGAGTTCGGGATCAATGGCATACCATGACAAAAACCGGAAAAGTATCAAGATTGATGACACATACTCCAAGTCCGGTTTTAGAAATTAACCCAATTGATGCTTTTAAAAATGACATTAAAAATGGTGATATTGTCATTGTTTCAAGCAAAAATGGAGAAGTTCGCGTAAAAGCAAAAGTAACGGATTCTATCAAAGAAAAAGTCGTTTTTTTACCCATGCATTGGGGTAAACAGCTCGAAAATGATTTGAATAGAACTAATAATCTGACCAATACAGTTGTTGATCCGGTTTCGAAAGAACCTGATTTTAAATACACCACTGTTAATATTAGTAAATATGTAAAGCCTTTTCAGAAAATTGCAATCGTAGGTGCCGGAGCAGCGGCTTTCAGGTTTATTCAAAACTATCGTGAATTTAATTCGACAGATGAGATTGTGGTTTTTTCGAATGAAGTGAATCCGTTTTACAATCGGGTTTTACTTCCGGAATATATGACAGGCGAATTTACATGGGAGCAACTTTTAAAAGTAAAAGACGGAGAAGCTTTAAATAAGTTAAAGATTACCATGAAAACCGGCGTTGCAATTGATAAAATAAATGCCAAAGAAAAAACAATAAAAGATAGTCTTGGTGAAATTCATACTTATGATTCTTTGATTTTAGCCACCGGAAGCCGACCTTTTGTTCCTGAAAATGCACAACTTCATCTTTCCGGCAGATTCACCGTAAGACGCAAAGAAGATGCTGACCGTTTAAAAAAGCATCTGGACAGTACGGATCTACCGCCTGAAGAGCAACATGTTGTAATTATTGGCGGAGGATTATTAGGATTAGAATTGGCTGCTGCCTTAAAACATAAAAAAGTAAAAACAACCATAATTCAAAGAGCTTCCCGCTTGATGGAACGCCAATTAGATAGGGTTTCGAGTAAACTATTGGCAGAAGAAGTTCAGCTTCGTGATATTCAGATTTACTTTGATAATGAAGTAAGTACTGTTTTTGAAACTGATAATCCGCATGAAATAGAAATTGCCTTAAAAAGCGGCAGAATCATCACGGCTAATGCAATTGTTTATACCATTGGAACAATCCCTAATATAGAAATTGCCAGAGAAAGTGGTCTTTCGTGCGGACGTGGCGTGAAAGTAAATCAGTATTTACAAACCTCAAATCCAGATATTTTTGCGATTGGCGAAATAGCCGAATTCAATAATAAATTATTCGGAATCACATCAGCCGCTGAAGAACAAGCTGATATTCTGGCTAACTTTCTGGCTGGAGATATCAGCAGTTTCTACAAAGGTTCTATTTTAATGAATATTCTAAAACTAGAGGATATTAACCTGTGCAGTATTGGTGATATCGAAATTCCAGAGAATGATGATTCCTATGAGGAAATAATATTTGCCGATCTAAAAAAACGATATTACAAAAAATGTATTGTAAAGGATGATTTGTTAGTTGGTGCTATTTTAATGGGAGATAAAAATGAATTTGCGGAGTTTAAAACCCTGATCGAAAGCAAAATCGAATTATCAGATAAACGAAATTTATTACTAAGAGGAAGTTCAAATGCAAAACCTGTTCTGGGAAAATTAGTTTGTTCCTGCAGTCAGGTTGGCGTCGGAAACATTGAAGAAACCATAAAAAGTGGCGTAAACAATTTTACCGATTTATGCAAAAACACGGGCGCAGGACTAGGCTGCGGAAGTTGCAAAACAGAAGTTAAGGAGATATTCGCGAAATGTAAATAGTTTATAGTCGCAGTATACAGTCGCAGTTTTCAGTCTCAGTACACAGTAAACCAAGGCTTTAAACTGAGACTGATTACCGCGACTGTATACTGAAACTGAAAACTGAGACTGCGACTGAAAACTGAAAACTAAAAAAAATGGAGTTGACAAGATTAATAGTAAAAGGAGGCGTTATTTCACCGGGAGAATTAAGAGAAGTTGTCAATATGGCGATGGATCAGGGTTTGGATTCTATTTCGTTTGGTTCCAGACAGGATATAATTTTCCCCAAAGGGTTTAAAACTTTAGATAAGGAAAAATTAGGCAAACATCATTTTGTGTTTCCGGAACAAAAAAGTGGCAATAATATTGTTTCTTCTTATGTTTCTACCGATATTTTTAGAAATACGAATTGGCTTACGGGTAATAAGTTCCTATATATTCTAGAACAATTCAAAGAGCAGCCAAAATTGAAAGTCAATATAAACGATCCCAAGCAACAATTGGTTCCTTTGTTTACCGGACATCTTAATTTTATTGCTTCAGAGCATGAAGATTATTGGTATTTATATATTCGTCTGCCCAATTGGGAACGCATGGAAATTTATCCAATTTTGATTTACAGCTGGGATATTGCGAAATTTTATTATGAAATCGAAAAAATTTCAGCCGGAGAATCTCTTGGCATCGATATGATATTTGCACTTGTCAGCGAGGCTTTAGATACCAATAACAGAACAATTGATAAGCCTTTGAATATTCCTTTTTATCCTTTTCCGTATTACGAAGGTATGAATCGTATGGGAATCGATCAATATTGGCTGGGTTTGTATTGGAG
The DNA here is from genome assembly GCF_001975985.1 of [Flexibacter] sp. ATCC 35103. Lineage (GTDB taxonomy): Bacteria > Bacteroidota > Bacteroidia > Flavobacteriales > Flavobacteriaceae > Flavobacterium. The sequence goes on from NZ_MTQF01000004.1 coordinate 247,351, forward strand.
AAATAATTTATATGATTTAGGTTTTCTAAAAGAAATGTGTGATTTGTGTTTTGATTGCAAAATTGGAAAATTATGTATTACACCCTGGAAATCTTTTATAGTAAAAGGAATACCAAAAGATAGAAAACTGGAGTGGGAAAAATTTTTAGGCAAAAGAGGCATCAACGTTCGGCATTCTTTATTAGAACTCAATTGGCATTTGCCTGTGGCTATGGAATGGGCGCTAAACCTTAAAACATATCTTGTTCGAACACTTGATCAGTTTGATATCAGCACGTACGGATTAACTTTTGGAATTTCTGAATACAATCGTGATGGACATTATTTTACTTCGATTGTAGTCGAAAAAAATGAATTACCAAAAGATCTTGAATCGATAAAAATCAGAGATACTTATAATGTTTTATATGCCAGGAATTTTGATCCCAATACCCGGGAATATGTAATTCATTCGCAAGATATTGACAAACTCGAGTTGCCTACAATCTTAATCGAATTAAGTCGTAAATACTTTGAAGAACTAGGGAATTCTGTACTGGAAGTAACCGAAAATCCACAGAAAAAAGAAAAAACACAACTCGATATTTACCAATGTCAGGAATGTTTAACGCTTTATAAATCAGAATACGGAGATGAAAGCCAAGGAATCCCGAAAGGTATTTTATTTACTGATTTATCCGAAAGCTATTGCTGCTCTTTATGCGAAGCGCCAAAAAGTAATTTTAAAATCCTGGAAGTTGCAGCAAATTAATCTATCTATTCTGCTCAGCTGGATTATATCTTCAGCTGAGTAGAATTTATTTTTGTTCTAATAATGCTATTAAATTTTGGTTTAGATTTTTTGTATTTACTCCTGTAATAGCAAAGAACTTTCGATCAAAATCTTCAACGGTTACAATCGCTTTCTTTATGATTTTTTTCCCAAAATCAGTAAGCACAACTACTTTTGCTCTTGTATCTGTAGCATGTTCCTGCCTTGCAATGAGATCTTTTTGCTGCAGAGTTCTCAAAACCGTAGAAGTTGTCATAGGGTCAATTTTAGTATGCGCCGAAAGAATAATTTGCGTAACTTCTTGTTCATGAAGCGTAAGCCAATGTATACTTGCCATCAATACAAATTGCGAATGCGTTATATTATGGTCTTCTAAAGCTTTTTTGATTTCTCGTTGCCAAAGATTCGTTACTTGCCACAACAAAAAACCAGAACTCTCTTCCGGTTTTTCAACACTAAATGTATTATCTTCTGCTTTACTCATTTTTATTTTTTCTGTTACGAATAGTTGGTAACCTTTATTTAGAAATCATTTTTGAAGTTATAAAGTTAAAATCATTTTCGTTGATTTCAAAAAATCCGTAACGAAATGGATATCCCCAGGATTTTTTATTAGGTATAAACTCCAGATTTTCAATTAACGGAAGTATCGAAACTTCATTCGCTTCCATAAATTGAATATTTCGTCTAAAAGGGACAAAATTTTCAGTCATCTGAAAGGAATATACTTCATCACCAACTACTTTTCCTAAAGCGGTAAAAGATTGGCATTTTTCATTTCCTTCCATCGTTATTTTAGAAGAGTATATTAAAATATAATCTTCCTTTTGCATTCTTTTCAACGGTCCCTCTTTTCCGTGACAAACCTGAATAAACCCGCCACTTATAGCTCTTTGTGCATGCTCTTTTGAGATTGTTGCAATCCAATATTTCTTTGTTCTCATAATTTAGAAGCTGCTTTAATTTGTTCCTGAACATCCACCGGCAAAGCATCTACGATCTTTTTTGCTACTAATTTTACCCAAAGAAAACCTAATAATCCTTTTACGGTTATAATATTGGTAATTTTTAATCCATCAGGAGTTTCTTCAAACAAATGTTCATCATACATTTTGGCCAAAGGAAAATTAGTTACATCAAGGAATCTTTTATTTTCTACAACTTCCAATAATTCAACTTTTACATTCGGACCTCCTTTTGGTCTTAGTAAAAAATGGTTTCCTTTTTCAAAATTACCCTCTAATTTAGCATATTCAATCCCTGTATCCCAAGTATGCCAATTGTTTACATCTGCAAATAAATTCCACATTTGCTCTTTCGTTACCTTTTTTGTTACTATTGAATGAGATTTTGACCACATTATATTTTAAATTAAAATTAATAAGCGCAAATATAGTAAGTACACATATAATAATAACTATGTCATTTCATTTTTTTTTACTTTTCACTTAAAATAATCGAAAAACAAGCGATAATTAGGAGTTTAAATGCTTTTTTCGTCAGTGGAATTGTTAAGAGATTTTACTCATTAAAATTCACTAAAAACTTAATCTATTAAAAATAAGCTATTTATGATTAATTTTTATATAAAAACTTAACATTGGGAGATTTGTTTATTGTTTATCTTTACTTAACTGTTAATTAACAATTTAGTTACATTGTTAGCGAAATCATCATCTAAAAGCACATTTATTATGGAAAACAACAACGAAGAAGTTACCCCAGAAAAAATCGATTCACCAACACCTGAAAATATTCAGCCTGCTACAGAAAATAAAAAAACGGTAAATACTCCTGCTGCAAAAACACCAGTTCGCAAAACAACGCCAGTTAAACCAGCAACTCCTGTAAAACCAGCTACATCAACAACAGCTACACCAAAAGCCACAACAAAAACTGCAGCATCAACCACACCTAAACCTACAGTTCGAAGAACTCCGGCAAAAAAAGTTACAGCTCCGGCTTCTTCTATAAAACCAGAAGTTATAAAAGAAGTTACAGAACCAAAACAAGACAAAGAAATTGAGATAACTTCAAAGGAAGAAACTAAGAAAGATAAATCAGATAAAAAGAAGAAAAAAGTGAAAGACAAAGACAAGGACAAAGAGAAAAAGAAATTAGCAAAGAAAAAAGATCAGGCTAAAAAAGACAAAAAGAAAGAAAAAGCTAAAAAAGCAAAACTAAAAGCTGCCGCTAAGAAAAAAGAAAAAGCGAAAAAAGCGAAAGATAAAGCGAAAGCGAAAAAAATAGCAAAAAAGAAAGCAAAAGCTCAGAAAAAAGCAAAAGCGAAAAAGAAAAAATAATATCAAAAAGGTTTGACTTATAGTTGAACCTTTTTTTTATGCAAACTTATCCCCCAATAGCAATCATACTACGATTATCAAAATGCAATGATGGATCATCCATTTCTTCAATAGTAACCATTCCGGATCTGACTTTCTTTTTGGTCTTTATAGATTCTGAAATCAAATTCGTAATCGATTCGCCATTTCTAAAAGGCGTAAGTAAATCAGTTTCAGAATTAGAGAAAAGACAATTTTTTATTTTTCCGTTTGCTGTAAGCCGAATTCTGTTGCAGCCATCACAAAACGGATTTGTAATAGAGCTAATGATTCCAAAATCGCCCTGAAAATCTTTTATTTTATAAGTTCTGGCAGTAAAGTTTTTTTCATCTTCAAGTTTTTGAATTTCTTCAGAAGAGAATATTTTTTCCAGTTCTGATAAAATTTCATTTTGAGATACCATTTTACTTCTGTCCCATTCGTTTCCGGCAAAAGGCATAAACTCGATAAAACGAACCGATATAGGGAGAAACTGTGTTAGTTTTACAAAATCAACAATTTCATTTTCATTAAAACCTTTCATTAAAACTACGTTTACTTTTACCTTAAAATCATTATTTAAAAGTAAATGCAAATTATCTACCACTTTCTCAAATTGATTTCTAAGGGTTACAGAATGAAATTTAGAAGAAACTAGCGTATCTAAACTCAAATTGATTTTATTGATCCCATACTGTTTTAAAACATCAATGTGACGATCAATTAAAATTCCGTTTGTAGTAATGGAAAGAGAAACTCCAAGACTTGCTAATTTTGATGCAATCTCCGGGAAATCCTTCCGTAAAAGAGGTTCTCCTCCTGTTAATCTAATTTTATCCACACCATTTTCTACGAAAGTCCGGGCAATCGAAAAAATCTCATCAGCCGTCATCAAACTGGCTTTTGGAGATAATATGATTCCGTCAGCAGGCATGCAATACGTACAACGCAAATTGCATTTCTCTAACAGCGAAATACGCAAGTAATTGTGTTTTCGCCCAAAATCATCCGTTAAAATAGTTTTAGAGGGTATCATGATTTTTTCCTTTTAAAATATGAAAAACATGCAATACATGAGGAAAAACAGCATCCATAGATTCCCTGGCTCCGTTTGTTGATCCCGGCAAAGCCAAAACCAAACTTTTTCCTAATGTTCCAGCAACAGTTCTGGACAACATTGCATACGGCATTCTTTGCTGCCCATAATTGCGAATAGCTTCTTCAATTCCCGGAATTCTGCTTTCCAGTAATGGTGATAAAGCTTCCGGCGTAACATCTCTTGGTGATAATCCCGTTCCTCCGGTAAAAATTACTAACTGATGTTCTTTTGCTAATGCTTTTACTCTTTCCTGAATAATATCAATTTCGTCAGGAATAATCTCGTAATGTGATGTTTCTACTCCGCAAGCTTCCAGTTTTTCAACGATTATTTTACCGGAACGATCTTCTTTATCGCCTGCAAAAATCGAATCAGAACAAACAAAAACCGCTGCTTTTAAAACATTCGGGAATTTATTTTTGAAAGATGACTTTCCGCCTTCTTTATTGATTAATTTAATCGTCGAAATCTCGATTTCCTTGTCAATTGGTTTTAGCATGTCGTACATTGTCAACGCAACTATTGAAGCGCCATGCATGGCTTCTACCTCGACTCCGGTTTTGTAAACGGTTTTTACATTGAAGATTATCTGAATTTCAAGACCGTCAATTTTATAGTCTACCGAAGTAAATTCAATTGGAATGGGATGACAATCCGGAATCGACAAATGCGTATTTTTTACGGCAAAAAGTCCGGCAGTTTTAGCCATTTCAAAAACATTTCCCTTCGGAACCAGATTATTTACCACAGCATCAATTGTTTCCTGTTTACTTACTTTGACAATTGCGGTTGCTGTTGCTGTTCTTAAGGTGTTTATTTTATGTGTAATATCAACCATTGGTATTTTGTTTCCAGGTGAATGTATCGTTTTCAAACATTTCTTTACCAAAAATTGGTACATCTGTTTTAATCCAGTTTACAATGGCTTCTGTTGCTTCATAAACTTGTTTGCGTCGCATTGCTGAAACAAATACGAACAAACAAATTTCACCTGCTTTTACAACACCCAAACTGTGGTAAATATGCATACAGGTTAAGTCGAATTTAGCAAATGCTTTTTCTCTAATTGTATGTAATGCTTCATTTGCCATATCAGTATAAGCTGTATAATCGATTGCAACTACAGTATTATCATGAATAACATCAGCGCGAACTTGCCCTAAAAAAATATTATGTGCCCCAATCGTATGTTTCGATTGGTGTTTCGCGATCGATTCAGCGATAAATTCAGGAGCAATTGGTCCTTCTACAAATACATTTTTACTCATTATATTTTATTTTTTCTTGCCACAGATTACATTGATTACAATGATTTTTTTGCTACGAATTTCACTAATTTTTATTCTTAATAATTGGTAAAAATTAAAAATTAAATTCATGAAAATTCGTGAAATTCGTGGCTAACAAATATTTTTTTATAATCCTTTTAACCTGTGTAATCTGTGGCTATATTTTTATTTCTTCTAATAATAGCTTCATTGCTAAAGCTCCACCAGCAATGCTTTTTATATTTATAAATTTATTTTTCTGAAGTAATTCTGCTGCAATTTTACTTCTGATTCCGGATTGACAAAAAATATAAATTGTTTGATTTTTATTCAACTTTAGAATCTGAGTTTCTAAGCTTTTTAAAGGAATCTGAATTTGATTTTTTAAGCTAATTTTTGGCAATTCATCTTCATTTCTAACATCTAAAAATAAAATCTCATCGTTATTAATTTCATCAAAAACGGATTCAAAATTTACTTCTTCAATCTTGTTTATAGATTTATTATATTTTTCGTCGAATTTTTCTCTATTTATTAACTGAACATGACTTTTATCAAAATCATATTTTTGCTGCTCATTATTCAATATATTGTAAACTAATATTTTCCCACTCAAGACTTCTCCTATTTCCAGAATCATTTTGATTACTTCGTTGGCCTGAAGCATTCCAATAATTCCAACCGTAATTCCAATAACTCCGGCATCTTCACAATTTGCAGATTGAGTATTTTCATCCGGATACAGGCATCTGTAAGTAGGTCCGTTTTGATAATGAAAGACTGAAACCTGACCCTGAAATCTAAAAACAGATCCATAAACCATGGGTTTATTTGTTATTAAACATGCATCATTTATGAGATATTTAATAGCAATATTATCTGTTGCATCAACAATAATGTCATAATTTTCAAATAAGGAAATTGCATTGCTTCCCGATAATTTCTCTGTAATTGCCTTTACTTTTACAAGCGGATTCAATTCAGAAATCATCAATTTAGCTTCTTCCACTTTGTATTTTCCAACAGCTGAATTTTTGTAAATTACCTGACGATGTAAATTCGAAATTTCGATAATATCATCATCTGCAATTCCTATTTCACCAACACCTGCCGCAGCCAGATAAGGTAATATAGAAGTTCCCAAACCGCCGGCGCCAATAACCAGAACTTTAGCCTTCGATAATTTCTCCTGACCAATCTCTCCTATTTCAGGAAGAATTATTTGCCTGTTATAACGTGCTGTTGTATTCATTTCAATTTAGTTTATCCTCCTGCAAAAGGAGGCAATAGCGCCACAATATCTGTTGTTTGTAACTTATAATCTGTTGCTTTTGGTACAATTTTTTGATTAACTGCCACACTAAAAGAAATGGATTCAAATTGATATTTCTGTTCTAAATCCTGCAATAATTTTTGCAGTGATAATTCAGAAGATGATATCTTTTCGAAACTACATTTCGTTTTTTCGGCTACAGCACCAAAATATTTTATCTCAATCATTATTTTAAATTTAAATTCTGAAAAATAAATTCATCTTCAAAATGTTCCTGAAAATAAGACGTCAGTCTTGAAGTGTTTTTTACCACTTCTCCAATTACAATAATTGCCGGTGATGAAATTTTATTTTCAGCTACTAATTTATTAATTGAACTAATCGTTCCCACTACTTTCTGCTCTGTATCTTTAGTTCCGTTTTGAATAATCGCAATTGGTAAATCATCTTCCCTATTTTTTTGATAAATAGAAATGATCTCTTCTAATTTATGCATTCCCATCAAAATCACAACTGTCGCATTTGATTTTGAAGCCAAATGAACGTCTTTCGACAATTCATGATTGGAAGTTGTTCCTGTAATTACCCAAAAACTTTCTGCAATCTGTCGTTGCGTCAAACTTATTCCAACTGAGGCCGGAACACCTAAAGCAGATGAAATTCCCGGAACAATATCCGTTTCTAATCCAAATCGTTCTACATATTCAATTTCTTCACTTCCTCTTCCAAAAATAAACGGATCACCACCTTTTAAACGAACCACATGACCATAACGGTTTGCCATTGAAACAATCAATTCGTTAATCTGATCTTGTGTATAAGCGTGACAGCCTAATCGTTTACCAACAAAAACGATTTCTGCTTTTGTGGCATATTGCAATAATTCTTCGTTTACAAGTGCATCGTATAATACAACATCAGCTTTTTCTAAAGCTTTTATCGCTTTTAATGTAATCAATTCAGCATCACCCGGACCTGCGCCTACAATTGTTAATTTTGGTGTTTTTAAATTTTGCATAGCTTTTAACTTAAATTGATATTCAGGTCGTTTAATTCGTCAGCCGAATTAATATTGGTCAAAGGAAAATTCTCACTCTCTTCTATTTTGATGATTTGATGCGGAACTTTCGCTATTAAATTCATCATTTTTAAATCTTCATTATCAATTGCGTTTTTGATAACGGGTAATATTTTTTTTGAATAAATGCCTATTAACGGATGCATCCTGCTTTCTGAAGCAAAAACGGTAATTTCAGCTTCCTGATTATGTTTTGAAACTAGTTCTGACAATAATTCGGTTGAAATTAACGGAATATCACAACTCAGAATCAAATTAAATTCAGTTTCAGAATTTATCAAAGCCGTATAAATCCCTCCTAAAGGTCCTTTATCAGTAATTATATCCGGTATTTTTTGATAGCTTAAATAATCATATTGTCTATTGTTTGCTATTAATTTTATAGTTGAAGTTATGGGTAAAACAGCTTTAATAATATGTTCAATAAATGGTTTACCCTGAAACAAAACCAATCCTTTCTCTGATTGCATTCGAGAACTTTTTCCTCCGCATAGAATAAAAACGGTTAGAGATTCCATATCAAATCATTTATAATTTTATTATAGCTTTTTTAAACTCATCAAGGGAAAATCAATTTTATACTTGCCATTAAAATCACGGTCCCTAAAACAAATTTTAATGTTTTATTAGAGAAATAGCCACTTCCGTAAAATCCGCCTAAAACTCCTCCAATAATTGCGATTGGAACCAAATAAAAACTTTCAACCGGAATCGTTTTTCCTCCTAGAAAAAATCCTAACATTCCTGCAAATGAATTCACAAAAATGAATAAACTGGATATTGCTGCAGATTCTTTAACATTTGCCCAGCCCAAAAACAATAAAATAGGACTCAGGATAATACCGCCACCAATACCTAACATTCCGGATAATAATCCTATTATAAATCCTATCGCCAATGCAAATGGCAGTTTAATTTCAACGGCTTCTTTTTCTTTAAAATTAAATAATCCAAATAGTCTCAGTGCTGCAAAAACGAGAACAATACCTAATATAATTTTATAAATCGTATTATCTAATGTTACAAAACCACCAATAAATGCAGCCGGAACTGAAGCTATTGCGAACGGATAAAAGAGTTTTGGCCTGAAATAATTCATTCTGTAATAAAAGAAAAACGAAATACTTGATACAAATAAATTCAAGAGCAAAGCCGAAGGTTTCATAATAGCAACAGGAAAAGCAAAAATAGTCATCAAAGCCAAATAACCTGATGCGCCGCCGTGCCCTACACTAGAATACAAAAAAGCAATCACAACTAAAGCGAAGCTGAATAAAAAGATATTTTCGGAACTCAATAAATTCATAAGTTTTGTTTCAGATTTGTTTTTTGTTTCAGGTTTGTTTTTTGTTTCAGGTTTTCTTTGTTTAAAGTTTCAGGTTGTATGCTATATGTTTTAATTTACACACCGAATTCTAAGCAGATTATATTTTCCCTTTATTCTATCCTCTTTCTTCTTTGTTCTATATTCTTTATTCTATATTCTTTCTTCTATCCTCTTCATTCTTAAAAAAACTTCTAATCAATCGGCAACAACGTTACTTGTTCTCCTTTTTTTAGATTTTCAACATCATTTGGAACAATTAATAAACAATTGGCAATTGCAAATGTATTGAGCATTGCTGAGCTTTGTGCGTTTAGGATCGTTACATTTGTTTCATCATATAATGCTTTTAAAAACAGTGTTTTTCCAGTTGTATTGGTAAATGCTGAATTTAGTTTTCGAACTAATTTTGGTAAATGTGTATCAGAAAAACCCATTCTGTTTTTTATAGCCGGATATACATAAATATAAAAATTAGTTAAAGACGACGCTGGATTTCCTGGCAAAGCAAAAACCAAAGTATCCTTTTTAGAACCAAAAAACATTGGTTTTCCAGGTTTCTGATTGATTGTATAAAAAAGTTCCTGTACTCCATTTTTGAGTAAAGCTTCTTTCACAAAATCATAATCTCCAACAGAAATTCCGCCAGAAATTAAAACCGTATCATATTTATTTAAAATTTCTTTTAGACTTTTTCTCGTAGCTTTAAGGCTATCCTTAACTTTATAGACCTTCGTTTTCTTTATTCCAATTGTTTGAAGGGCAGCTTGCAACATCACCGAATTACTTTCGTAAATTTTTCCTTTAGAAAGTTTTTTACCGGGTTTTACCAATTCATTTCCCGTGACTAAAATAGCCACTTTAGGCTTTTTGTAAACTTCGATTTCGGTTATTCCTAAACAGGCCAGAAAACCAATAGCTGCAGGTGTAATCAAAGTATTCGCATCAAAAACAATTTCTTCTTTACCAATTTGTTCTCCTTTATTGCGGACATTTGTATATTTTTCAGGCATTCTGGTAATCAAAATCGAATTTTCATTAGCCATTACATGTTCCTGCATAACCACAGTATCAGCATTATCGGGAACATGTGCGCCTGTAAAAATGCGTACTGCTTCGTTTTCCTTCAGCTTTATTTTAGAATGATCTCCCGCCTGAGAAATACCTACTATATCATATTGATGTTTTTCGCTATGAATAAAAGCATAACCATCCATTGCTGATTGACGAAATGGCGGCATTGCAATGGGCGAATAAACAGTTTCTGCCAAAATATATCCTAATGATTTACTCACCTGAATTTTCTGAACTGGCATACGAGTACTATTCTCTGCAATAATTGATAATGCTTCTGCGACTTGGATCATGGCTACTATTTTATACAAGCAAAATACTTATTACAAATATAAGTATTTTTACTTAGTTTTAATTCTTAATAATCTAAAAATTTTAAAGAATATAAATTTAAGCTTAATTCTCCATAAACTTTCAGAAAAAGTGATAAATAGCCTTATTTGCTTTTTTTAATGAAGGTTTCTAAATTATTTCCTTTTAAAATTTCCTGTTGGCAAATAATACATCCATGCAAATCCAATAAAAAATAAGACTGCAGAAGCTATAAAAGCTGGCAACAGTATTTCTTTATTATTATCTAATGCATTATTTAATGACGCATACAATAGCCAAATCTGAATACTCACGTTTAAAATTAAAACAAAAATAAGTGTAGAAAGTATATTATTAAGCTTGTTAGGATTTGCGCTGTTCTGGCTTCTTCTAAATGTACTCATTGCTATGAATTTTGATTTATAAATAAATGTCTTTTTTTTCTACAAGTGCTTTTACATATACGGCGCTATCTTTAAAAAACACTTCTAATTGTGGTAAAGCTCTTGGCGGTGGTCCTGCAATTACATCTCCGGTCATAGCATCAAATGAGCCTTCGTGACAAGGGCAATGAATTATTCCTGTGCCGGGTTTGTAGAATACTGAACAGGAAAGATGGGTACATTTTTGTTCATAAGCCCTAAAATCACCACTTTCGAGATGTATCAGTATATAAGGAATTGTACTTCCTTCTATTACAAATCCTCGGGTTCCTCCTATGGGAACTTCTTCTTTATTGCAAATAAAATGTTCTCCCTGAACACCTTCTTTTGGCAGTAAATATGCTTTGGCAGCAACAAAACCGCTTCCTACCATTAATCCTCCGGAAACAAAAGTCAGGAATTTAGCAAAATCCCGACGGCTTACCTGAGTTGATTCCTGTTTTTTTATTGGGAAATCTTTTTTCCAGTTTTCATTTAAATTATCTTCTTTTGACATGGATATAGATTTAATATATTCTTAATTCTTTACTTCCTTTAGGCATCATAATATTTACTTTGGTATTTACCGTTTCTTTCCCAAAGATGAAAGTATTGATTGGCGAACTATTGGGTCTCATTTCTTCGATTTCGGCTCTTGTTCCGTAAAACAAAGCGCCGCTAGGACAAACAGTTGCACACATTGGTTTTTTACCAACGCTTGTTCTATCGTAACACATAGTACATTTCATCATCAAATCATACTCTTCCATCTTTTTTGGAACTCCAAACGGACATGCCATTACACAATTTGAGCAGCCAATACATCTTTCTGTATTTGCTGTGTGTACCACTCCAAATTCATCTTGAGAAATCGCATCAGCAGGACAAACATTTGCACATACCGGATCCTCACAATGCATACAAACCTGTACGGTGGTTTGAATTGTTGAAGACCGCTCTACATAGTTTACGCTTATTAATGATTCCTGCCCGTTTGTTTCACATTCTGCGCAAGCCATTTCACAAGCTTTACAGCCAATGCACCGTTGCAGATCTACAAAAAACTCTTCGTTTTTATTGAAATTAGTTAAATTCATCGTGTCATTTTTTTATAGATTAAACACTTGCATATGCTTCAGATTCTTTAGATGGCGGGGCAATTATTCCTTGCGGATCTAATAAACAAGCACATACTTTAAATTCAGGTATTTTAGAAACAGGATCTAAAATTCCGGTTGTAAGCTGATTTGCTGATTTTGCTCCTGGCCAGTGATACGGTATAAAAACTGTATCTTTTCGGATAGTTTCTACAATATTCGCAGGAAAAGTACCTTCACCTCTTCGAGTTGCTACCCGAACTAATTCTCGTTGTCTGATTCCGTATTTTAAAGCCAGTTCCGGATGAATTTCTAACATAGGTTCCGGAAACTGATCTACCAGTTTACCAATTCGTCGTGTTTGTGTTCCGCTTAAATATTGTGACACTACACGTCCTGTGGTAAGTGTTATAGGATATTCATCATTGGTAATTTCACCCGGTTCTCTGTAAGGAGCAGGATTAAAATGGGCTTTTTTATCAGGGGTAGCAAATACTTTATCTTCCCACAATCTGGGTGTTCCCGGATGATCATCTGTTGGACAAGGCCAGAAAACGCCCATATTATCTTCTACTTTTTTATAGGAGATTCCAAAATAATCTGCTGTTCCTCCTTTTGATGCTACACGCAATTCATTAAATATAGCTTCACTGTTTTCATAAGTAAATTTATCTTCTTCACCCAGTCTTTTAGCCAGTTCTAAAAATATTGAAGTATCAGTTCTCGCATCTCCCGGAGGCGTTACTGCCTGACGGATTCTGATAACACGACCTTCTGCAGAGGTTGTAGTTCCTTCTTCTTCTTCCTGTAAAGATCCTGCAAGAACAATATCAGCATGACGCGCGGTCTCATTCAAAAAGAAATCGATACAAACGTAAAATTCCAATTTCTCGAGTGCAGATCTAACATAATTATTATTAGGAAGCGAAACCAGCGGATTAAAACAAATAGAAATCAATCCTTTGATTTCTCCGCTATGAATTGCTTCTATGATTTCGTATGCGGTCAATCCTTTGCCCGGCATATCTTTTTCGTCTATTCCCCAAACTTCAGAAATATATTTTCTATGTTCAGGATTTTCTATATCTCTATTTCCCGGTAATTGATCACATTTATGTCCGTGTTCACGACCTCCTTGTCCGTTTCCTTGTCCGGTTATTGTGCCATAACCACAATATGGCCTGCCAATTCTTCCGGTTGCCAAAACAAGATTAATACAGCCTACAACGTTATCAACTCCTTTTGAATGGTGTTCGATTCCGCGGGCGTGAAGTAAAAAGCTCGTTTTTGCTTTTCCCCATAATTCTGCAGCTTCTCTAATTTTATTTTTATCGATACCCGTAATTTCTTCTGCCCATTCTAGTGTATAATCTTTCACTGCATCGATTGTTTCCTGAAAACCTGAGGTATAATTGTCTATAAAATCATGGTCGAGCATATCGTGATCAACCAGATATTTAAGCATTGCACCATATAAGGCTGAATCTGTTCCGGGTTTTACGTCTAAATGAACATCAGCAGTTCTGGCTAACGGGATCATTCTGGGGTCAATAACAATTAATTTTGCTCCGCGATCTCTGGCTTTCCAGATCCAATGTGTTAATGTTGGGAACGTTTCACTAATATTTGCGCCTGCAACGATTATTACTTCGGCATATTCTAAATCCGAATAATTATTTGAAGCACGATCTAAACCAAACGCTTTTTTATTTCCGGCTCCGGCACTTACCATACAAAGTCTTCCGTTATAATCCAGATTTCTTGTTTTTAATGCTACACGGGCAAATTTTCCAACCAAATAACTTTTTTCATTGGTAAGCGAAACACCTGACAACATTGAAAAGGCATGTTTACCATATTTTTCCTGAATACGTTTTATTTCAGATACGGTTTTATCCATTGCTTCATCCCACGAAGTTTTTTCGAACCCTTTTCCTTCCACTCTTTTTATAGGATGTAAAAGTCGGTCAGGATGATTATTTTGTAAATAACGCTGTACTCCTTTTGGACACAAACGTCCTTCATTAAAAGGAAATTCCATCCAGGGTTCAAAACCTACTACTTTATTTTCTTTGACTAATAATTGAATTCCACATTGCATACCGCAAAAACAACAATGCGTTTTTACTACGTCATCCGGTTCATCTCTACCTGCGTAACCATCTTTTGGTGCATAATTTAAATGCGGTCCAAAATCTTCAATAATCTTTTCTGTTGATACGGGTAATTTTGCCATTTTTGTTTTGTTTATTTTGTTTCAGGTTTCAAGTTTCAGGTTCAACCTGTAACTGAAAACTGTGACTGTATACTTTCTAAAAATTATCCAAATAAGCTTCCGCCGCTTTCTAATCTTGCTTTTAAATGTGCCTGAGCTAAACGCGATCTTTTTCCTTCGGGACTTAAATCAAGATGTGAAGTTCCGTCTTCTTGGGTGAAATCAAAACCCAATTGTTTGGTAACAATTTTCAAATCGTCTATATGAAGTTTTGTTGCAAATTCTTCTCCGGTGTGCGGACAAACTGCCATTCCCATTTTCATCCCTTCTTTCTTGTAAATATGAGCCCCAATTTGAGCGGGACGTTGAATAATGTGGAAGAATTTACCAAACGGAATCCATATTAAAAACATAATTACGGTTACGGCATGAATTACGGCCAAGAAATCATATGCAAATCCTTTCATAAACTGATACGAATAGGTAAGACATAATCCTGTAACTGATATTGCAATTAATAAAATAAGCGGCAGCAAATCTCCTTCGAAAGTTTGGGTGGCTATTAGTCCCGGATTTGTCAATCGTCTTCTCAAATAATATACAGAACCAAATATTACTAACCATGAAGACCAGTTTAAAGCATGGAAAATTAAGAATGCCAATACAGATCCAATTTTAAAATCCATCATTTTAAATCCAAAAAAATGAGCTTCATAAATTGATATTGAATTGGGAGCCAATGTAAAATGTATCCATCCGAATGTAAGCGGAATGGTTATCGCAAATGCAGACAAACATCCTAATGCAATACAAAAATGCGCTGCCCAACGGTACTTACTTCTGGGATAAATGAACTTTTGAACCACAATATTCCCAACGGTCTCTTTACTTAAAAACCAGAAATGCGAGAACATTTTTCCTGTAAACAGAAATTTAATACTACGTTTGAAATACATCCAGGTTGGCGGGCGCTGCAACCAAACAGAATAGCGGTAAACTATCCCGAAGAAAGCGAACACAGTTCCAAATAAATAGGTAACTAGTGCAGCATCAAAATTTTGCAATTGTCTCGATCCGTAAAATACAAGCACAATAGTTAGTGCAGAGACCAGGGTTGCAACCAGTAAAGCTTTGGTATTAAATGTTTTATTTTTCATCCTTAATTTTAATTTAATGATTACTCCTTAACTCGGTTTCTCACAACCTTTACGATTATAGAACCACCAATTGATACCTGTAGCTAATGTAGCGAAAAAAGCAACGCCTATAAAGAATTGATTTACAGTACCATTAGAAGAAAGATTATTTCCAATTAATTTAGAAAATATAAATGGTCCAAATGCTGCAATTGCGGCTGTCCATCCTATAACTCCAGCTGCCTGGCGCTGGTTTTCTGCAAAAATAATTGGATATTGTCTAAATGTTCCTGCGTTTCCAATTCCTGTAAAGAAGAACATTCCTAAAATAACCGCTACAAATAATGGAAATTGATCCATACTTGTTGGCGCTACTAATCCCTCTGTAACTAAAATTACAGAACCAGCCAGGATTCCTAAACCGGTAATTGTCGTAAGGATTGCGCCACCTACTTTATCAGCAACAAAACCAAAAGCAATTCTACTTGCAGACCCAATCAGAGGGCCATAAAAGGCATATACCAGCGGATCTGGTGCATTAGGAAAATCACCATATAAAAACTTAATCATTAATGGGAATGCTGCTGATAAACCTGCAAAAGTTCCAAATGTCATTACATAGGTAATAGTACAATACCAGGTATGTTTGTTAGAGAAAATATCCATTTGTTCCTTTATAGAAGCTTTCATTGGAATACTTCTTAAATAAACCCAGCTTATAATAGACAATATGATTAAAAAGGGAACGTACCAGAATGCTGCTGACTGCAGGTATATTTCTTTGTTACTCACAGCTGTATTATCGGGACTTATAGCATTAAGTATTTTCTCTGCCAGTTTTGGATTTGCATTTGCAACAGCCTTTGCTTTCATTTTTACTGGCAATGAGGTAAAAATAGCTACTTGATTATCTGACTGTATTGCTGTAGTAACAGAATCAATTACTTTTTTATTTACGTTTGATAATATTTTAGTCTGTACATCAGAACTAAGTGCTGTAAAAACTTCTTTTTGTTTTTGTATAGTCGAATTCTCAAAAATTATTACTGTTTCCTTTGGATTAATGCTCGTAAAAACAGATGCTGCTCCATAAATTCCAACACTAATAATTAACGGTGTTACAAATTGAGCTACTGAAACTCCAAAATTTCCTATTCCTGCCTGAATACCAAGTGCTGTACCTTTAAGTCTTTTAGGAAAAAATAAACTTGTACTTGGCATATAAGATGAGAAATCTCCTCCTCCAAAACCGGTTGTAAAAGCCAGAAGTGCAAATACCCAAAACGGTGTATTTATATCCATCACGGCAAAACCAATTCCTATTACAGGAATTAATTTAATGGCTGTAGCAAAAGAAACAACATGCCTTGTTCCAAAAATGGGTAATATAAAAGTATGTATGATTCGTAAAAATCCTGCTGCTAATCCGGGAATTGCTGTTAACCAGAAAAGTTGATCTTTAGAAAAATTAAATCCTAATCCGGGTAATTTAACTGCTATAACGCTCATCATAAACCATGAGGCAAATGACAATACGAGCGTAAGAGTTGTTATCGTTAAGGTTTTCCATGCAATTTTACTTCCGGTAGAACTCCAATACGCTTCATCTTCGGGTTCCCATTTGTCTAACCAAGTTTTCATATATGTATATGTTTTAAATTATTTGTTTTAATGATTGTCTTCGATATCTCTGGTAAAATTTGGAGATTTTGTTCTCATGACATTTATTATTGTTCGATGCATCCAAAGCAGGCATAGAATTGATATTATGAAAATAAATATCCATGAACTGGTCCAGAGACCGGTATAATTAAGGAGATAACCAAAAATGATTGGTCCAACAAAACCACCTAAACCGCCTATTAAACCAACCATTCCGCCTACAACTCCTACTTCATTAGGAAAATATTCCGGGATGTGTTTGTAAACTGCTGCTTTACCAATTCCCCAGGAAATACCAATAAGAATCACCAGAACTACATAAACCCATAAATTAGCACTAAACTTAATTTGTGTCACACCCTGAGCCAGTAATTCTTTCTTTTTTACTTGTTGGTTTTGTTTTACTACGATTTCCTGCCACGAATTTTTTACCGGGAAAATAGCCGTTTCATGATCTTTAGAAGTCTCTTTTTGATTGATATTATGTACTTTACCATTAACAACTATTGCATTTGTAGAAACCTCAGTAACTACACCGCTATTAGTTGCGAGAACTCCGGGTCCTGCGGTAAAAATTTCCATTTTAGGAAACATTAATAAAAAGCTTATGACAATTGATGAGCCCAGAACCCAATACATTACTTTTCTGGCTCCAAATTTATCCGACAGGTATCCTCCAAATGCTCTGATGATTCCGGAAGGCAAACTAAACATTGTAGCAAACATTCCTCCCATTACCAATGAAGTATGATATACATTCATGAAATTTGGAACAAGCCATTGCGAATACGCGACAAAACATCCAAAAACTAAAAAATAATAAGTTCCAAATCTCCAAACCCTAACATTTTTAAGAGGAGACAATAATTCTGTCATGGTTTTTGAAACTCCTGGATTGGTTTTATTTTTCGCAAAAACAACAAAAAGAATTCCTATAAGTACCAGAACAACTGCATAAATGACCGGAAGTAATTTCCATCCGTTTTGTGGATCTGTTTCTGAGAAGTTATTTAATAAAGTAGGTGCAATAAAAGTAGTAATTGCGGCACCTGCATTTCCCATTCCGAAAATGCCCAACGCTCTGCCCTGCCAATTTTTAGGATACCAGATCGAGGTATATCCTATTCCTACAGCAAAACTGGTACCTACTAAACCAAAGAAAAAACTTAGTACTGCAAAACTCCAGAAGGAATTAGCAAAAGGAAGGAGAAATAGTGGAATTGAACATAAAAACAGTAAAATAGAAAATATAATTTTACCACCATATTTATCTGTCAATATACCAATAGGAAGCCTGAAAACAGATCCTGATAAAATGGGGATTCCTAAGAGCCAGCCTGTTTCAACAACTGTAAAATTAAATATCCCTTTATCTACAAGATAAGTGATCAGAACACCATTTAAAGTCCAGCAAGCGAAACACACTGAAAAAGCCAGTGTATTCAAAAATAAAATTCTGTGCGATTGAGATAAATTATCCATATAGAAATATTAAAAACATCTAATTTTAGATTTATCGAGTACTAAATTCCTCAATTTGACGCAAAATTAAATCGTTAGATTCTTACAAAATATGATATATATCATACTAAAGACTTTCTTGTCTTTTATACAAATCAATAATAAGTGCTTATAAAATAGATGGTTTCAATCAAGAACAATAATAACATTACAGGCAGCGGCTCTGCCATTTTAAGATCTTTTGTAAGAATAATTATTTTTGAGGTTAATGATCTTAAAGTATTATAAATAATAATGTTCTCTTTTTTAGGTTAACATTTAACACAATAAAAATAGGAAAAATATTAAGGCTAAATAATTAATTATGAGTTATTTACAATAAAACTTTAAAATATCATGTCTTTAAATTTATTAAAGTCTTTATTTATAGAGCTTAACAAGCTTAATCTTTTTCTTATAAAATTAATATATTAAGAGAATTTGTCTATGATGAAATATTTTTGTGTTTGATCTTAAATGCTCTCTAGTTGACGTTTTTGTGTTGATTTTGAATTCTCTAAGTTTTTAAAAATTAAAAAAACAAGTATAAAATACTACATTTTTTATACATTTCTAATCTGTTTTTTAACATTTGTTTGAGTTTAAAAAATAATTAAATAACTAAAAATCAATATTTTAACCCCAAACAAACAGCTATTTTTATATTTCTGTTTAAAAAAAACGAACAATTTTTTGGATTTTATTATATTAAAATTAACTTTGTCTATAGGATTAGTAGAGTATAAAAATATTTGAAACCATAAAGAATTATATTTTGAAAACAACCGAAAGCATATCGTATTACATTCTTCCTAAAAAATATACATATAACAATTTTTGTTATATGTGCTTCTGTTGCTAATTCTTAGCTTTTTTCGTTTGCATTCGGTTTCCCTTTACTATCGAATCGATTAAAAAACGAATCTTTAAAAATACATCACAAGATTTACCTTATTGAAATTACAAAAAGTCTGTTTGATACATCATTTGTATCGAAAGGATTATTGAAATTATACCTATAAATTAAAAAGAAAAACAACTAATAACTAAAAAAAAACTAAGATGAAGAATATGCAAGGCTGTTGCTGTAAATAAAAAAAGCCATTTCTGCGGCAACAGAAATGGCAAGGCTTAAAGAACATTTATCACTAAATCAAGGAGAAACACTAGAGAGTTGAATATTCAACTTTCAAGGCGCCTTGTTAATTACTTAAACCAGTACAAAGAAATGAAAAAAAAATTAAACATATACTCATTGCTTTTTATCCTGTTGCTATCAGCAGGAATTAATGCCCAGAATACGACTCCTCTCATACAATCTAAGCTCGATGGAACTGTGGTCGATGATATTACAAATCAACCTATTATTGGAGCTTCGATAAATATAAAAGGTACCACTCACGGAGTTGTTACAGATGCTGAAGGAAAATTTTATTTTCAAACCGGACAAAAATTCCCTTATACTTTAATTGTTAGTTACATTGGATATAAAAAAGCAGAAGTTATCGTTGATAAAAATCCTGTAATAATTCACCTGAAGGAAGAACGCCAGGAATTAGATGAGCTTGTAGTCGTGGGATATGGTTCTCAAAAACGAAAAGACATTACAGGTTCTGTAGCATCAGTTCCTAAAGCCAATTTATCTCAGGTTACCTCATCTGCAGATAATTTGTTAAGAGGAGCAATTGCCGGAGTGGTAGTTACGCAAAGTTCAGGTCGTCCGGGTGCTTCTTCAAGCGTTCGTATCAGAGGAGGAAACTCGATTACAGCCGGAAATGAACCTCTTTATGTAGTAGACGGAATATTGATTTATAATGATAACAATAATAGCTCAGCCGGAGTTTCGAATGCCGGCGCTTCTGTCAATGTATTATCGACTATAAATCCTGCCGATATTGAATCGATTGAAGTCTTAAAAGATGCATCAGCAACTGCAATATATGGATCTCGTGGTGCAAATGGTGTCGTAATTATCACCACTAAAAAAGGAACGAAAGGACAAGATAACATTTCGTATCAGGGTTATTTTGGGTTTCAGGATGTTTCAAAAAAATTACATTTAATGAATGCCAGTCAATGGGCAAGCTTACGTAATGATGTTCAGGCAAGTATTGGTCAGGCACCTGCGTTTTCTGCAGATCAGATAGAAGCGTTAAAAACGTCCGGAGGATATGACTGGCAATCTGCACTTTTTAGGACTGCAGCTCCGGTTCAAAATCATCAATTGTCATTTTCTGGTGGCGATGAAAGATCAAGATATGCTGTTTCTGCAGGTTATTTTCAACAGGATGGAATTGTAATTGCATCAGATTTTAAACGAATTTCTCTTCGTGTGAACTATGAAAGAAATTATTCTCAGGCTTTTAAATTTGGGGTGAATGCCAATTACAGCAATTCTGTTTCAAATGGTGTGGGGACAAATGGCGGGGCTTCTGCAGGGAGATCTCCAAGCCCTTTGGTTGTTGCTTTATATCAACCGCCTGTAGTACCTATTAAAAATGCAGACGGAAGTTACAATCTAACTAACAACCCTTACTCAACTGCAGTAAACGGAATCATATCAAACCCAATTAATGATCTGGTAAGTACAACCAATGAAACTAAAATAAACAGAATTTTGACAAGTTTATTTGGTGAATATAAAATAACCAAAAAACTTGTGGCTAAAGTTGCTGTTAGCGGAGATGTAATTAATACTAAACAAAATTATTATGCTCCGGCTACTACTACATCAGGTGCGGGAACTAAAGGTTTAGCATCTGTTGGTGATCGACTGGTAAGTTCTGTATTGAATGAAAATACTTTGAACTACAATACTACTTTTGGCGAAAATCATAAATTCTCAGCTTTAGGAGGTTATACGCTTCAATACACTCAGGGTGAAGTTGTAAATGCAGGTGCCAATACTTTTGTAAATGATGCCAATACTTACAATGCTTTGCAAGATGGTGTTCCTGTAAAACCGTATAGTGATGCATTCGAAAGTGTATTAAAATCGTGGTTGACCAGAATAAATTATTCTTATAAAGGAAAATACAATTTTACACTTTCGGCACGTGCTGACGGTTCGTCACGATTTGGTTCTGAATCTCTTTGGGGTTACTTTCCTTCAGCAGGATTTTCATGGAATATTACAGACGAAGACTTTGCAAAAAATATAAAAGGTGTAACCGAAGCCAAACTTAGAATTACAGCTGGAACAACAGGAAATCAGGAAATTGGAAATTATCTTTCTCTTGCCTCAATGGGTTCTGTAAATTATGCTTTTGGAGGTACATTGCAAACAGGTCTTGCTCCTACCCGATTGGCAAATCCTGATTTGAAATGGGAAAAAACAGATCAATATAATGTTGGTTTAGACTTATCCTTATTAGATCGAAAAATCAATTTTGTTTTTGATGTGTACTACAAGAAAACAAATGATTTATTGATTAATGTACCTGTGCCGTTAACTTCAGGATATGCCACAGTTCTTCAGAATATTGGTGGTGTTGAGAACAAAGGTGTCGAAATTGGCCTGACGACAGAAAACCTGAAAACAGAAAATTTCTCGTGGAATTCGAATATTGTATTTTCAGCAAACAAAAACAAAGTAGTATCTATAGGAAACGGAGTTGACCAGTTTTTTCCGGTCGTACCAAATGGTTCTTTATTACAGCAACAACCTGTTACAGTAAAAGTAGGATTGCCATTGGGAACTTTTTGGGGATACAAAACAAATGGTATTTTCCAGACTCAGGAAGAAGTGAATACACAGCCTAAAATAAACAGTTTGGCCAATACAAAAGTGGGGGACAGAAAATATGTAGATACTAACGGAGATGGCGTAATTACAGCACTTGACAAAGGAAACCTTGGAAGCTCACAGCCAAAATTTGTTGGAAGTTTCAGCAACACGATTTCTTATAATGACTTTGATCTTAATTTCTCTTTTCAGGGATCTTACGGAGGAAAAATTTTCAATGCACTAAATCAGCAATTAGAGATTTCTACTCTTGGAACAAATGCTAATGTAACTCTTGAAGATCGCTGGACACCTGCTAACCCAAGCAATGAAATCCCAAGAGCCACAAGTTCACCACTGGGTATTGTTTCTGAACGTTATGTAGAAGATGCATCTTTTTTAAGATTAAAACTGATCACTTTGGGTTATACACTTCCTAAAAGCCTTTCTTCGAGACTGGGTGCCAAGAGTATTAAATTCTATGTCTCTGCAGAAAATTTAATTACATGGACAAAATACACTGGTTATGATCCAGAAGTAAGTTCATACGAACAAAACAATTTATATCCCGGAATTGACTTTGGATCTTATCCAAATTCTAAAACATTCATTTCCGGCCTGAACGTAACTTTTTAAGTAAAAATATACCATGAAAAAGATTCTATTCACAATCATATTAAGTGCCGGTTTATTTGCATCGTGCACAGATCTGGAGGTAACACCAACTTCTTTTGTAACCGAAGATAATTATTTTAAAACCCAGGATGATGCTATTGCAAGTGTAACTGCTGTTTATGCTTCATTAAGTCTTGATCCGGGAGAACAAAGTTTATTTGGCCGAAACCTGTATTTCTTAACAGATATGGCGACAGATTATGCTGCAGCCGGAGTTTCTGCTACAAACCCGCAAGTACGCGCATTGAGCAGTTTGACCCATGATGCCACTTCTGATCGTGTTCAGGTAGCCTGGCGCCAGATTTATGCCGGAATAAACAGAGCAAACGTATCTATAGACAACATTCCTAAAGTAGCCGGAACAGAGGTTATTAAAACAAGATTAATCAATGAAGCAAAATTTATAAGAGCCTTATTATATTTTCAGGCAGTTCGTCTTTGGGGCGGAGTTCCAATTGTTTTACATGAACCAACTTCTATTCAGGTAGAAAGTTTAAAATCTAAAAGAGCAACTGTAGATGAAGTCTATGCACAAATCATTACAGACTTAAAAGATGCAGAAAACTTACCTGCGACTTATGCTGCAACTGATGCTGGACGAGCTACATCCGGAGCTGCAAAAGCAATTTTAGCTAAAGTTTACCTGACCAGAAAAGATTATCCAAATGCAATTTTAAAAGCAAGAGAAGTAATCAATGGCGGTTACGGATATGCACTTTTTGAAAGTTTTGGAGATATATTTGCAAAAGCAAAAAAGAACGGAAAAGAAGATATTTTCTCTGTTCAGTTTGAGCCTAATATGGCTGGAAACGGATCTAGCGGAAGTACGTTTCAATCTACCTCTTTTACTGGATTTACAGCCACAGAACCGGCAGATATTATTTCTGATGTAGCTCAGTTTTATGATATATACGCAACCGGAGATACCAGAAGAGATGTAAGTTATGCCAAAACATTACCAATTCCGGGTACAGCAAACACGTACACTTTTCCTAAACCAATTTTTAAAAAATACCTGGATTTAACCAATCTGGCAACGCCCGGCAACGTAGCCATTAATTTTCCTGTTATTCGTTATGCTGATATCCTATTGTCTCTGGCGGAAGCGATAAATGAACAGGGAGCACCAACAGCAGAAGCATATGAATTGATCAATCAGGTAAGACGAAGAGCTTTTGCAAAACCAATTACAACACCGGATGCAACTGTAGATCTAATTGGATTAACGCAAACCTCTTTCAGGGCTGCTATTCAGGAAGAACGCAAAAAAGAATTTGTTCAGGAAGGACAACGCTGGTATGATTTAGTTCGCTGGGGAACTCTGGTTACCGAAGTAAAAAAAGTAACCGCTAAAAACTCCGTTTCCGAAAGAAATAATTTATATCCAATTCCGCAAAGCGAAAGAAATATTGATCCTGTAGGGTTACCACAAAACCCTGGATATTAACATAAACCACAACCAAAAAACTAGAATTATGAAAAATTTTAAATTTAACAGTACAATCAAAAGCTCGCAAAAAGGGCTTTTGATTACTGCATTGCTTGTTGTACAATTCGGTTTTGCACAAGATAAAAATGTAGAATTCAAAGGTGTAGTTGGTAAAACTCTAGCCGATTCTAAAGAATATTGGCCAGATCCTGTAAAAGCGCCTGCAGGTGCACCAAACGTTGTCTGGATTTTATTAGACGATGTAGGATTTGGAGCTTCAAGTGCTTTTGGAGGTTTGATTCAAACCCCAAATTTTGATCAATTGGCAAATAATGGTTTGCGATACACCAACTTTCATACGACTGCTATTTGCGCTCCTACCCGTGCGGCATTATTAACCGGTAGAAATTCAGGTAAAGTACACGTTAGCGGGTTCTCTCACACTATTCTTTCAGCAGGTTTCCCGGGTTGGGATGGCAGAATCCCGTCAGATAAAGGAACTATTGCAGAGATTTTACGTGAGAATGGCTATAATACTTTTGCCGTTGGTAAATATGGTGTAACTCCAGATGAAGAAGCTACAGATGCAGGACCGTTTGACAGATGGCCAACCGGAAAAGGATTTGATCATTTCTATGGCTTCTTAGGTTCACAAACAGATCAGTACAATCCTGATTTAGTAGAAGATCAAACACATATAAAACCAGATGGGCGTCATTTAAACGAACTTATTACGGATAAAGCGATTAGTTTTATTCAGAAACAACAAAAAGCAGCGCCGGGAAAACCGTTCTTTTTGTATTATGCTCCCGGAGCAGCTCATGCGCCGCATCAGGTGGCTACAAAATGGAGCGATCCTTATAAAGGAAAATTTGACAAAGGCTGGGATGCGTATCGTGAAGAAGTAATTGCAAACCAAAAGAAACTAGGTGTAATTCCTGCAAACGCTGTATTACCGGACCGTAACCCGCTTATTACAGACTGGAAAAAACTTACTCCGGAACAAAAGAAAGTATATGCTCGTTTTATGGAAGTTTATGCCGGATTCCTGACGTATACAGATTATGAAATTGGAAGAGTGGTAAACTATCTAAAAGAAAGCAATCAGTTGGACAATACAGTCATTTTTGTTGCAATTGGTGATAATGGAGCCAGTAAAGAAGGAACTACAGAAGGAACAATTAACCAAAGTTTATTTTCTCAGGGAACATCTGACGACGAAAACCTAAAGAAAAACCTGGCTAATATTGATGAAATTGGTACTGCAAAAGGTTTAAATACAAATTACCCTTTAGGATGGGCCCAGGCAACAAATGTACCTTTTAAAAACTGGAAACAAGATGCACAATCTGAAGGTGGAACACATAATCCGTTGATTGTTTTTTATCCAAAAGGAATCAAAGAAAAAGGCGGAATCAGAAATCAATACAGTCATGTAACCGATTTATTGCCTACAACACTGGATATTGCGGGAATTAAAGCTCCGGAATATATCAAATCAGTAAAACAAGATACCATACAAGGTTCTTCTTTATATGCTTCTTTGAACGATGCCAAAGCAGAATCTTTACACAAAATCCAGTATTACTATATTTTTGGAAACAGAGCTATCTATAAAGATGGATGGAAAGCCGGAGCAGCACATTTACCAGATTCATTTGCCGTAAAAAAAGCTTTGGGAAAAAATGAAAAACCTGCCGAAAGCAATTTTGACTCTGATGTTTGGGAATTATACAACTTAAACGAAGATTTTAACGAGCGTAATAATCTTGCCAAAAAATATCCTGAAAAATTAGCTGAACTGCAAAAACTTTTTGATGAGCAAGCCAAAGAAAACAATGTTTATCCGCTTATAGACTGGCAGGATGTATACAACAGAAGAATTCATAATACCGGAGCTGACAAAGGCAAAACGTTACAGGATTTAGTAAAACAAGTCAACAAAGGCGGAGATGCCGGAAGCTCTAAATAATCTTTTAGAAGAAAATAAATAAAAAACCATCAGAGCTATTAATTATTCTCCACAAGTATATGTTAATGGCTCTGATATTAAAACAAGTAAATTATGGCAGCAACAAAACCAATTTTGAAAAAGGGCATTTTTGCCTTGATTCTTGTAGTAATTGCGGTAAGTTTTTACTACCTGACGATCTGGATAACTCCTTATTATGTGCAAAAAAAGTTTGCCGAGAAAAGTTTGGGAGATATCAATACAGCCCGATTTGGAGATCAGCCAAATGCTGAAAACAGCAGAGTAATTCCGTTACCAAATCCGGACTTTTTATATTCTACAATCAATTATGATTTGAAAGATAACGTACTGAAAATTTCAGGAATTGTACCGGATTCAACGTATTGGTCCATCTCTGCCTATCAGGAAAACACCACCAACTTTTTTGTGGAAAATGAAGAGAAAGTAAAATCAAAATTCGAATATTACTTAGCTCCTGAAGGAAGCACTGCTGAAGTTTTGAAAAATATTCCGAAAGAAAGAATCATTTACAGTCCCACAACAAAAGGATTGATTTTGTTTCGTTATTTAGTTTCGAAAGCCTATCCGGTAAGAACATTGGCAGAATTGCAACATGATGTTACAGTAGAAAAATTAGGGAAGTAAGCAAAATCTTTGTCATGGGACGCAGATGACGCGGATTTGCTTTGCAAAAACGCAGATTTAAACGGATTTTTTATTTTAATTCCAAAAAATGTCATCTAGAGCGAAATGACAAGATTACGCAAAAACAAAACGTTCAACTTAAAATCAAATAAAATGGCTTTAAATCAAAAAATTAAAAAGATAGGTCTTGCAGTAGCATTGATCATTCTTGCGATAGTATTAGGAAGTGCCGTTGGTGTTTACAACATTAAATCCGGAAAAAGTAATTCGCAGCGCATTATTGGCAATTGGCAAACCATCGACAAAGATAAAGACCTCAACTCAGCTGATTTACTTACAATTGCACAAGTAGCTGTTTACGGTCCTTATGCCCTGACAAAAAAAGAGGTAATCTATTTAAGTACAAACACAGACAGCGATGGAAATGAACTGGATCCTAAATCAGATTATATCATAAGCGGAAAAAAGCTGGATGCTAAATACTGGAGTATTACGGCGTATGATGAAAATGGTTTTTTAATTAAAAATCCAATCAATAAATACAGCTATAATCTTGAAGATGTAAAATATGAAGCCGACAGCACTTCTTATCAGATCAATCTTTCAGGTTCTGCACAAAAAGAAAACTGGTTGCCTGTCAACAATGTCAAAAAAGCAACTTTGATTATACGTTTGTATTTACCATCAGAAAAACTCAGAGACAATTTAACGGTTGAAACACTACCGTCTATCAAAAAAATAAAATAAAAGTATTATAACAAATTTCTGGAAAACAATTAAATAAAACTCTACTAAATCCATAGAATTAGAAGTTTATATTTTTAATTTTACCATACTTTAAAATTTCTGATTATCAGAACATTCAAAAAGAATTATAAACCAGAATAAAGAAACAGATGAAACGAGTAGACTATGAAATTATAGGAAAAAAGATTGTTGTGGGAACAATTCTCTTTTTAGTTCCGCTGGCTATTTTGGCCGGAGGTTTAGCATTAGTAAATCAAATTTTAAAATAAGAAATCATGGCAATAGTTCAAAAATCAAAACTAACAAGAGATTTAGGTATTAGTCTTTTGTTGTATGCACTGCCGGTAGTGGCAATTTATCTTTATTTCAAATTAGGCAATGGCCTGATAACTGATTCTCACATTACTTTACCCTCATTTTTAGAATTTGCGCAGCCTGCGTTTGCTAATATCAGAACATGGGGATTAACCGTTTTTATGCTTGTTTTAGGAATCATTGAGTTTGGCGCAGGTTTATATGACGATCAATGGACAGGTGAAGAACGCAAAATAGATATCATTTCTTTCCTGGCACCCAAACTAATTTTACCTCCTGTAATTGCTTTTTTCAGCTTAACAGCTTTACCTTATTTAATTCCTGATCTTGCCAACTCACTTTCATGGGTTCCGTTTTGGGGAGGTTTCTTTTTAATCGCTGTTGCAGATGATTTAACACAATATTGGTATCACAGATTGCACCATCAGGTTCCGTTTTTGTGGCGTTTTCACAGAACACATCATTCCGCTCCTTATATGGGTATGGCGATGCTTTCGAGACAAAACTTTATTTATACCATTTTCTTTTCTCAAATTTATTTAACAGCGGCTCTAACTTATTTAGGTTTAGGTTTACCTGCGTTATTTGTTTTGGTCATCAAAAGTTTTATTACTCTGGGAGCGCATTCCAGCATTGCGTGGGATAAACCACTTTACAAATACAAAGTTTTACACCCAATTGCATGGGTTTTAGAACGTTTGATTTCTACTCCTGCAACGCATCACGCGCATCATGCTGATACAAGTGGCGATGGAGTTGGCCATTTTAAAGGCAACTTTGGTAATATGTTCTTTATCTGGGATGTCATTTTTGGGACTGGTTTAATCACACGTAAATTTCCAAAATCGTACGGAATCAAATCGTATAAACAAGAAGAATGGTATGCGCAGTTTTTGTGGCCAATATTCAAATCTAAAAAAGAAGGAAGTGCCCTTGCCGAAGGCGTTTTTGCTGTTCCGCTAAAGCAAAAAGAAGAAAGTATTTCTCCAACTCCGGTTTATTACGAGCAAGCTCAATCATAAAAAAATTTAGAAAAACAGTGTATTCTTCATTAAGATGAATACACTGTTTGGCTATAAAAACAATAATTATGAAAAATATAGTACTTAAAACCAGTACAATTATATACCTGTTTTTTACCACTCTGGGTTTTGCTCAGGACAAAGGTGCCAGCAGTATTGTATTACTGGATGCTTTTTATGCAAAAATTAAAAGTCAAAAAAATCCACAGATAATTGATGCGAGAGGTCCGGAAGAATTTGCCTTAAACCATATCGAAGGTGCTTTAAATTTTAACCTTAAATCAGAGAATTACGAAAAAGCCGTAGCTGCTTTAAATCCTTTACAACCGGTATTTATTTATTCGATTGCCGCATACAGAAGTGGTCTTTTATCAACTGAATTAATAAAAAAAGGATTCTCTGAGGTATATATTTTAGAAGGCGGAATTGCAGCCTGGATTGGTGGTGGAAAACCTTTTTACTCCAATTTAAAAAGCAAATTATCATTATCGGAATACAAAAAAATAATCGCTGAAAATAAGTATGTTTTGGTAGATATCGGATCAAAATATTGTGCAACCTGCAAAACCGTAAAACCTATTTTAGAAAATCTGAGAACCCAATACGGAGAAAAACTCAAAATTGTTCAAATTGAGCTAGAAGAAAGTCCGCAGGTTATCGCCGATTTAAAAACAGTAAAAGTCTTTCCTACTTTGATATTGTATCAAAATGGTAAAATTGTTTTTAAAAATGATGGTTTAGGAGACTTAAAAAATAATGTTGATGTGGCTTTGGCTTCGAAATAAAAAAAATATGGCGCTATCCAAAATAAAAAAAATCACTCTGTCAATAGTTATTGTCCTTTTTCTAATAGCATTATTTCTATTCTGGCCCATCAATACGGATGGAACTTTAATACAACCGGATAAAAAATTATTAGCAGGAAAAGCAGCATTTCTTTCTGAAAAAATTTCTACAGACAGTTCTTTCAAAAAACCAAATATTATCATTCTTCTTGCTGATGATTTAGGAAAATATGATATTTCGCTATACGGAGGAAAATCTACACCAACACCACAAATAGATTCACTGGCAGCTTCAGGCGTAACTTTTCAGGATGGTTATGTTTCAGCTTCTATTTGTTCGCCTTCTCGAGCCGGAATTTTAACGGGACGTTATCAGGAACGTTTTGGACATGAATTTCAACCTGGAGACCGATATCCCAAAAATAACTTAGAATATTATGGTTTTAAGTATTTGATCAATACAAATAATTGGAGACTGAATGATAAAATCAATTATCCAAACGAAGCTTCGATTGCAACACAAGGATTGCCACAATCTGAAATTACTTTTGCAGATCTGGCAAAAAGAGAAGGTTACAGCACGGCAATTATTGGTAAATGGCATCTGGGACATAACAAAGGATTTTTTCCTTTAGATCGTGGCTTCGATTATCATTACGGATTCTATCAGGCATTCTCGCTTTATACTCCCGAAGATGATAATCCGGATATTATCAACCATCATCATAAAGATTTTACCGATAAAATGATTTGGGGAAATGGCCGTGTTGGCATTGGACAAATTCGTCGCGACACCACCATCATACATAATAAAGCATATCTAACCGAAACATTCGCTGATGAAGCAGAAGCTTTTATTGAAAAAAACAAAACCAAACCTTTTTTATTATATGTTCCGTTTAATGCACCACACACGCCATTTCAGGTTCGTAAAAAATATTATGATCGTTTCCCGAATGTAAAAGACGAAAACAAACGGGTTTATTTTGCCATGATCAGCGCATTGGATGATGCCGTGGGAAGAATCAGGGCCAAAGTTAAAAAAGAAGGTCTGGAAGATAATACATTAATCTTTTTTGCCAGCGATAATGGTGGTGCAGATTATACTTTTGCAACAACAAACGCGCCATTGAAAGCCGGAAAGTTTTCTCATTTTGAAGGCGGAGTAAATGTTCCGTTTGCACTTTCGTGGAAGGGAAAAATCAAACCACACACCATTTATAAAACGCCGGTAAGTACTTTGGATATTTTTAGTACAATTGCCGCTGCCATTAATTCTGATTTACCAAAAGACCGTGTTTATGATGGAGTTGATCTCGTAAGTACCGTTAATGAAAACAAAGAAGCACACAAAACTTTATATTGGCGATCCGGCGATGCAAAAGCCATTAGGAGCGGTGATTGGAAATTAATCATCAGCGGAAAAACACACGAAGAATGGCTTTATAATTTAGCAAAAGACAAATCTGAAACTACAGATCTTGCCAAAAAAAATCCGGCGAAAGTAACAGAATTACATCTTGCTTTACAAAACTGGGAAAAAGGCCTGGTAAAACCTTTATGGCCAAATCTAACACATTATGAATTTGATTTTGGCAAACAAAAATATTTTGTCGATTTGTAATCCTTCTGGTATCCTAACAGGTTTTTAAAACCTGTTAGGTATTTAGTTTTAAATCAGCTAAGTCAAATAAAAGTTAGGCTAAAGCCAATTTCATTGAAATAACAATAACTTCCAGCCAGAGCTGGAGTCTATTCAAAATAGAAATTATAACTTTTTTTTAATAACTCTAAAATAAATACCTAACAGGTTTTAAAAACCTGTTAGGCTAATAAAATAATACAATGTCAACCTCAACCAAATCATTGAACATTCACGAAGACTGGACTGTCGTAATTCTCGGATTTATAATCATCGGGATTTCCCTTTTTGTATTCCTGCCCGAAGTTCCGGTTTTCAAATGGTCAACCGGAACCGATTTATTCCAGGATGTATTTGATTTCGGAAACCTTAAAATTATCGGATTACAATTTTTATATCTTATCATTATCGGTACTCTGGGAGCTTTTCTGATCGGTAAATCGGTAAAATACTTTTTGCTTGGCTTTCCAGTTGTTTATATCCTGACTGTTATTGCACTGATTATTGCAGGAAATACTCAAATAAAAGCATTGAATTTAGAAGCTGTAATTTTTAGTTTGATTATTGGTTTGGCAATTGGTAATTTCTTTAAACTTCCGGAATGGTTTCGATCAGCACTTTCTACAGAAGTTTTTGTAAAAGTTGGATTGGTTTTATTAGGAACCAGCGTTATCTTTTCAGACATTCTAAAAGCAGGTTCTTTAGGATTAATTCAGGCTTTGATTGTAGTATTATCCGTTTGGTATTTTGCTTTTTGGTTGTGTAAAAAACTAAAAGTCGATGATGAACTGACGATGATGATTTCAAGTGCAGTTTCTATTTGTGGCGTTTCTGCAGCCATTGCCACTTCAGGAGCGATAAAAGGTGATTCTAAAAAACTGTCTTATGTTATTTCGATTGTTTTGGTAACCGCAATTCCAATGATGATTTTCATGCCCATAATTGCAAAATATTTCAATTTTCCTGAAGAAGTTACCGGCGCATGGTTAGGCGGAAGTATCGATACATCAGG
The DNA here is from genome assembly GCF_001975985.1 of [Flexibacter] sp. ATCC 35103. Lineage (GTDB taxonomy): Bacteria > Bacteroidota > Bacteroidia > Flavobacteriales > Flavobacteriaceae > Flavobacterium. Next base: position 279,872 of record NZ_MTQF01000004.1, read on the forward strand.
CGCTGTGGTAGCTTCCGGATCTTTGGTTGGCGAAACTGCTTTGAAGATTAGCACGATTGTAAAATTTTCTCAAAATGTATTATTAGGCATAGCTGCTTTTGCAATCTCAGTATATTGGACCTATACACATAACAAATCAGAAGAAGTTATAGCATCAAAACCTACTTTAAGTGTTATTTGGGAACGTTTTCCAAAGTTTGTAATTGGATTTATTGCGGCTTCATTGCTGTTTTCTTTCCTGCTAACTTCTGAAACCAGAGATGGTGTAAAAGACAGCCTGAAGAATTTACAAGGCATATGGTTTGCTTTGGCTTTTACCAGTATTGGTCTCGAAACCAACTTTAAGGATTTACTGAGTAATAATAGCCGTAAACCTTTGTACGCCTTTTTAATAGCGCAATTATTCAATGTCATTGTTACCCTGATTATTGCTTTTTTACTGTTTGGTAAGTAAAAAAATAATCTCGCAAAGGCGCTAAGGCGCAAAGTTTAAACGCAATATTGTCATTGCGAGGAACGAAGCAACCACACTAACAATGATATACAACATTTCACTTTGCTAATGAGGTTGCTTCGTTCCTCGCAATGACTTTGCGTAAAAAAAACTTTGACAAAGTTAACTCAGCAATTTTCAAAAAATTAAAATATCAACAATAATGAAAAAAACAATTATTACGCTAAACCTTCTGCTATCAGTCGTTTTAGTTTCGGCACAAAACAAAACAACTGCTGAAAAACCCAATATCATTTTAATAATGGTTGATGATATGGGATATTCTGACTTAGGGAATTATGGCTCAGAAATTAAAACGCCAAACTTAGATAAATTAGCCAATGAAGGTTTACGCCTACGCGAATTCTACAATAATTCGATTTGTGCACCAACAAGAGGATCGTTACTTACGGGACAATATCAGCATAAGGCCGGAATGGGATTTTTTGATGTCAATTTAGGATTACCGGCGTATCAGGGCTATTTAAACAAAGAATCTTTGACATTAGGAGAAGTTTTTCGTTCGGGAGGTTATAGCACTTTACTTTCCGGAAAATGGCACGTAGGCTCTGAAGATCAGGCGCAATGGCCGAATCAAAGAGGTTTTGATAAGTTTTACGGAATCCTAAAAGGTGCCTCCAACTATTTTGATACCAAACCGTTGCCATTTGGAAAAACACCTTATCCTGTAAAACTGATTCGGAATAATGAAGAATTACATCCAAAAGATGATTCGTACTATTTTACAGATGAAATTGGCAACAATGCGGTGACTTTTTTAGACGAGCAAAACAAAGAAAACAAACCGTTCTTTTTGTATTTGGCTTTTACGGCTCCACATTGGCCATTGCAAGCAAAACCGGTTGATATTGCAAAATACCGAGGCAAATTTGATGAAGGTTGGGATATTCTAAGAGAAAAAAGAATTGCAAAACTTAAAGCAAACGGCATTTTACCAAGTAATCAAACGGTTTCTGCCAGAGATCCTGAAGTTCCGGAATGGAGTAAATTATCCTATGACGAAAAACAATTCTGGAAAGCAAAAATGGAAGTTTATGCCGCAATGGTGGATAATATGGATCAGAATGTGGGTAAAGTTCTGGAGAAATTAAAAGCGCTTAAGAAAGACAAAAATACGCTGATTATTTTTATTTCTGATAATGGTGCGCAAGGCGGTTTTAACACCTATAATCCGTTAGGAAGAGGTTTAGTTCGAAATGAAGGTCCTGTTGGAACTTCAGGATCATTTGATTATCAGGAACAAAACTGGGCATATTTATCTAATACTCCACTTCAGCAATATAAAAACAATATGCATGAAGGCGGATTCAGTTCTCCGTTTATTGCCTGGTTTCCATCAAAAATAAAAGCAGGCAGAATAGATAAAGGAACTGGGCATATCATTGATCTTGCGCCTACTTTTTACGAATTGGCAGGAATCGAATATCCAAAAGAATATAACGGCATAAACTCAAATCCGTTACCAGGAAAAAGCTTATTACCTGTATTGTTCGATAATGCTGCTGAAGTAAACAGAGGAGTTCCCTTATTCTGGGAAAGAGCAGGAAACAGAGCTGTGAGAGATGGAAAATGGAAATTAGTTTCGACTTATCCTTCTTATGAATGGGAACTGTATAACATAGAAACAGATCGTGGCGAAACGACAAATGTGGCACAGCAAAATCCCGGAGTTGTCAATACCCTTTCTGCGGCTTATTTTGACTGGGCAGATAAAACAGGAGTTGTAGAATATAGCAAATTCAAATTAAAGCCGGAACAAATGCCTGGCGGAGCGGCATTAAAAAAGTAATTCAAATTTTAAGCAGAAAACAGAGATGTAAATAAATTCTTAAATTAGTACATTCAAAATAAATTAACCACTAAACCATTAAGCCATGGCTGAAACAAAACAACAACAGACAGCATTAGGAGATGTTGCAGCAAGACAATTAGCAATTGCAACCCGTACCGTTCCTCAAATTGGTACAATTTCCCCACGTTGGTTAACCCATCTTTTACATTGGACACCCGTAGAATCAGGGGTTTTTCGTTTGAATAAAGTAAAAGACGGAAGCCACATTGAGGTAGATTGTTCTGCAAGAGACGAAAGAGTTTTACCAAATACTTTTGTCGATTACATCGATAATCCTAGAGAATATAATCTTGCGGCAGTTCAAACTATTGTTGATGTACACACAAGGGTTTCTGATTTATACAGCAAACCATACAATCAGATTTCTGAACAGCTTCGCCTTGCAATTGAAACGATCAAGGAACGTCAGGAAAGTGAATTAATCAACAATAAAGATTACGGTTTGTTAAGTAATGTTGCACCATCGCAGATTATTAAAACCAGAACCGGTGCGCCAACTCCTGATGATTTAGACGAATTATTGACAAAAGTATGGAAAGAGCCTGGATTTTTCTTGCTGCACCCTTTAGCCATTGCCGCTTTTGGCCGCGAATGTACACGTCGTGGTGTTCCGCCTCCTACAACTTCTTTATTTGGATCTCAGTTTTTAACCTGGAGAGGAATTCCGCTTATTCCATCAGATAAATTACCTATAGTAAACGGAAAATCTAAAATCATTTTATTACGTACTGGTGAAAGCCGTCAAGGGGTTATCGGGTTGATTCAGCCGGGATTACAAGGCGAACAATCACCAGGATTATCTGTTCGCTTTATGGGAATAAATGAAAAAGCAATTGCATCATATCTGGTATCTCTTTATTGCTCATTGGCCATATTGGTAGACGATGCCATCGCTGTTCTTGAAGATGTAGAAATAGGAAAGTACCATGAGTATAAATACTAACAACGACGGTTTACCTAACATTGATGATTTGCAGTTTTTGGCGAACGAATTGTTCAGGACATTACCTAATGAATTTCCTAAGGAAATCTCGTTAAGTCCTGATCGAAATGAACATCCTCGTGCCACAAAAATTGCAGAGACCTTGTTGAGTGCCGGGAATTTTAGCGGTAACAACACGCCTCTTTCATCACAAAATGTGGCAATTGAACCTTCTGCCCCATCTGCATTTAGCGGTTTTGGAGCGTCACCAACTGTTGCCAATTATGGTTCAGGAGCTTCGGCTTTATATCCTAATGCCGGAGCGGGATTTGATCCTCAAAGTGGGGTTTCTGCATCAGGAATTCAACACGGGAATAACGTGAATGTCAACAATCCGCAAACGGGTTTTAACGATTCCAATTTTAAGAATGGCGGAACGGCGCAATCAAATGAAGAAACATTTTTTTCGAAATTGCTTTTAAACAATGATTATCTCCCTTTTCAAACCGAAAGTTCTTCTTTTGAAACGGAACTAAATGCGGCATTAAAACTTGTTGATACGCAATTTACAAAACGTTTAGATTTTCCGTTAAACGGAAATGAAAATCCAAATTCGTATTATTTTCTGGATCAAAATCCGTTTGCTTTTGATCAGAGAAATACAAATTTAGTTGTTGGAAATACTTTTGAAAAACCAGATTTTGGTAACATTTCAGGTTCTCGTTTTGATGCTAATCTTGTTAAAAAAGATTTTCCTATTCTAAGAGAAACCGTAAATGGCAAACCTTTAGTTTGGTTTGATAATGCGGCTACGACACAAAAACCACAATTGGTTATTGATCGTATTGCTTATTTCTACGAACACGAAAATTCGAATATTCATCGTGCAGCACACGAACTTGCCGCTCGTGCATCTGATGCTTATGAAGCTGCGCGCGAAAAAGTAAAAACTTTTTTGAATGCAAATTCTGTAAACGAAATTGTATTTGTTCGCGGTGCTACAGAAGGAATCAATCTGGTTGCTCAAAGCTGGGGCGATCATAATTTAGTTGCCGGAGACGAAATCATTGTCAGTAATCTGGAGCATCACGCAAATATTGTTCCTTGGAAAAGATTAGCAGATAAAAAAGGATTGAAACTTCGTGTAATTCCTGTAGATGACGACGGACAAATTTTACTGGATGAATATGCTAAACTGCTAAATTCAAAAACGCGTCTGGTAGCTTTTACACAAGTTTCGAATGCATTAGGAACCGTAACTCCTGCTAAAAGAATCGTAGAAATGGCACATGCCGTTGGAGCAAAAGTTTTAATTGATGGAGCCCAATCTGTTTCGCACATGAAAGTTGATGTTCAGTATCTAAATCCGGACTGGCTGGTATTTTCCGGACACAAACTTTTTGGTCCAACCGGAATTGGTGCTTTATACGGAAAAGAAGATTTGCTAAACGAAATGCAACCGTATCAGTCTGGCGGAAACATGATTCAGGATGTTACTTTTGAGGAAATCAAATACCACAAAGCGCCCAATCGTTTCGAAGCCGGAACCGGAAACATTGCAGATGCCATTGGCCTTGGAGCTGCAATAGATTATGTTACCAAACTAGGAATCGAAGCTATTGGACATTACGAACATCAATTGCTGGAATATGCGACAAAATTGCTAAAGGAAATTCCGGGTGTTCGATTGATTGGTACGGCAAAAGATAAAGCAAGTGTACTTTCTTTTACTTTACAGGGTTATACGAACGATCAGGTAGGTCAGGCGTTGAATAAGGAAGGCGTTGCAGTAAGAACCGGACATCATTGTGCACAGCCTATTTTGCGAAGAATGGGTGTAGAAACAACAGTTCGTCCCTCTTTGGCTTTCTACAATACCACACAGGATGTAGATACTTTTATTAAAACTTTGTGGGAACTTAAAAGATTTAAATAACGTAGAAGAATGTCTTAGGCCTCTTCTCAAAAAAATAATTACTTTTTTTGATATTTTAAGTAATTATAACCCAAAAGCGATTGTTTCAGGACAGTCGCTTTTTTATAAATGAAAAAGCCATTCCACTTTTAGTGGAATGGCTTTTTTTCCTTGTAAGTGGAAATTTATGTTAATGCTTCAACAGCTGGCGACATTACTTCTACATTTGTAATAGATAGAGTTAACGGGTCTGAATATCCCATAAAAAAAGTATTCAATATTTCCTGAAATACAGGATGAGCACCTTCGACCTGAGAAAAAAGTGTCATAGACGAACATAATTTACGAGCACCTAAATCTCCTAAAATACCTTCGATAGATTTTCTTTTAAATGTTAGCAGAAGCTCTGAAATTTCTATAAGATGTTTTGCCAAAATAGGATGATCTAAAAATTCTTTAGCTTCTTCAAGATCAGCGATCGCATAATATTTAGAAATATTACTCGTTCCTAATCCTTTTATTTGCGGAAAAATAAACCACATCCAATGTGTTTCTTTTTTTCCTTTTTTAATTTCGGAAAAAGCGGTAAGATAAAGTTTATTCTGCGCATCTAAAAAACGTGTTATGTCATTATTTGAGTAAGCCATTATAATAGAATTGTATTTATAAAAGTTAATAAAACCGTTTTAATCGTTATTCGTCTTCATCAAAAATTAAATAAAAATCTATTTTAAGATTCGTTTTAATTTCGTTTTAAAGACATTTCAAAACTACTTATCAAGTCGCTTTAAAAAATTATACAATTAATGTCCATTGTTACATAATTTTTAGTCTTCCTATAAAAACAAAAAAGTTGCAGAACATTTCTGCAACTTTTATAACAATATTCATATTCTTTTTTATTCTCTGAAATCATTTAATGATTTCTCGATAATTTCCAGACATTCCTGAATTTGTGCCTCATTCATAACCAATGGCGGCGCTAATCTTATCTTATTACCATGAGTTGGTTTTGCCAGTAATCCGTTATCTCTAAATTTAAGACAAATTTCCCAGGCAAGATCAGAATCTTCTCCGCAATTAATTACAATAGCATTCAGTAATCCTTTACCGCGAACGAGCGTGATCAGATTGTTTCTCTCTGCAATTTCGTTTAAACCTTTTCTTAAAATGATTCCTAAACGTTCTGCATTTTCGGCTAGATTTTCTTCTTTAATTACTTCAAGTGCGGCAATTGCAACGGCAGCAGCAACAGGATTTCCACCAAAAGTAGATCCGTGTTGGCCTGGTTTAATTACATTCATGATTTCATTGTTACACAAAACCGCAGAAACCGGATAAACTCCGCCAGAAATTGCTTTCCCTAAAATCAAAATATCAGGCTGTACATTTTCATGATGCACCGCTAATAATTTTCCGGTACGTGCAATTCCGGTCTGAACCTCATCTGCAATAAACAACACATTATGTTTCTCACACAATGCTTTAGCTTTAGATAAATATCCTTCTGAAGGTACATAAACTCCAGCTTCTCCCTGAATTGGTTCAACTAAAAATCCTCCTATATTTTTTGATGATTCCAAAGCTTTTTCAAGAGCTTCAAGATTATCATATTCAATTTTTAAAAATCCTTCTGTAAATGGACCAAAGTTTTTACGGGCACCTTCATCGTTTGAAAATGATATAATCGTTGTTGTTCTACCGTGAAAATTGTTTTCACAAACGATAACCTGCGCTTGATTTTCCGGAATACCTTTTACTTCATAAGCCCATTTTCTACATACTTTTAGTGCAGTTTCAACAGCTTCAGCTCCGGTATTCATTGGCAGAACTTTATCAAAACCAAAATATTTGGTTACAAATTCTTCATAATCACCTAGTTTGTCATTATAAAAAGCACGGGAAGTCAACGTAAGTTTTTGCGCCTGATCTACCATTGCTTTTACAATTTTAGGATGGCAATGTCCTTGATTTACTGCAGAGTAAGCAGATAAAAAGTCATAATATTTTTTTCCGTCAACATCCCAAACATATACACCTTCTCCTCTTTCTAACACTACCGGAAGCGGATGATAATTATGAGCTCCGTATTTATTTTCTTTTTCTATCAAAACTTCTGATTTTGACGAAAGTGATTTTTCAGTTTGTATCATGATTTATTTCTTTTAAAGGGCAAAAGTATTAAATTTTATTCATTATTAGCCTCTAAAACCATAATTTTGACTTTTAAAACTAATATTAAAGTCAAAAATAACAATTTTAAACCATTAAAAAATCAAATATACTTGTCCTTATAAAGAGTTTTATCCTATTTATTGAAAAAAATAATTACTTTTATGAATCTGAAAAGTAGAATTTTAACTCAATTTAAAATAATGGATATATTAGACGAATTTGATATTAGCATCATTAAAGAATTAGAAAAAGATGGCCGAATGGCGTTTTCTGCAATTGCTGCTAATTTAAAGATATCAAACACAATGGTGCACCAGCGTATTAACCGAATGGTCGAGCAAGGTGTTATTAGCGGTATAAAACCCATTATTCAGGAAAAGAAAATTGGTTATGACTGGGCTTCTTTTACGGGAATCACCCTAAATAAAGATTCTGATTCTGACCGAATTATTGAAGCTCTCAAAGATATTCCTGAAATTACAGAATGTTATTATGTAACAGGTTCTTTTACACTATATATCAAAATCATTGCAACAAATCACGAGCATATGCGCAGGATTCTTTATGAAAAAATCGACAGCATTCCCGGTATTGCCAAGACAGATTCTATAATTGAATTAGGTTGTGCTTTTAAACGCAATATTAGCTTGTAATAACATCAATAATCATGTTCGATTACTTAAAAATACTAAAGTTGCTTTTTATCATTTGCTGCATCAACTTTCAGATTTCGGCACAAAAAATAAATCAAAAAGAAGTCAATCGTCTGGAAAAATCAGCGCAGCAAGTTTCTATTATCAGAGATAAATGGGGAATTCCGCATGTATATGGAAAAACGGATGCTGATGCTGTTTTTGGATTATTATATGCGCAATGCGAAGATGATTTTAAACGCATTGAGATGAATTATATTGAAAAACTCGGTCGCCTTTCAGAAATAAAAGGACAATCCGTTTTATACAATGATTTAGAAATTCGTCTTTTGATTGATGCTGACGAAGCAAAATCAGATTATAAAAAAGCACCACTCTGGCTCAAAAAACTTTTGAATAGTTATGCTGATGCCATCAATTTCTATTTATACAAACATCCCGAAATAAAACCTGCACTTTTAACCCATTTCGAGCCTTGGTTTCCGTTACTATGGACAGACGGAAGTATAGGCGCCATAAGTACGGCAGATCTTTCTACAGGAGAATTAAAAGCATTTTATTCCGGCAATAATGATAAAGTAGCTTACGTGGAACGCGAGAAAAATGTACAAACCGGATCGAATGGTTTTGCCTTTTCTCCCTCTAAAACCGCTGACGGAAATGCTATTTTATACATTAACCCACACACAACATTTTATTTCAGGCCTGAAGTTCAGGCAACAAGTGAAGAAGGACTGAACGTTTATGGAGCCGTAACATGGGGGCAATTTTTTATTTATCAGGGTTTTAATGATTATTGCGGATGGATGCACACTTCATCAAACGTAGATGTTGCGGATATGTATGCGGAGAAAATCACCACAAAAAACAATAAATTATATTATGAATTTGATAAAAAGCTTGTACCGGTTATCGAAAAAGAAATCATAATAAAATATACCGAAGGTGGAAAACTAATTCCCAAAAAAATCAAAACTTATTATACTAATAACGGTCCAATTATGGCCAAACGGGACGGAAAATGGATCAGCTTAAAATCGAATAATCGATCGATGACAAGTTTGATCCAGAGTTGGGTCAGAACTAAATCAACCAGTTTTGACGATTATAAAAAAGCAATGGATTTAAAGGCAAATACCTCCAATAATACTGTATATGCAGACAGTAAAGGAAATATTGCATACTGGCATGGCAATTTTATCCCTGTAAGAGATAAAAGCCTTAATTGGTCAAAAGTAGTCGACGGATCAATTTCTTCTACACAATGGAAAGGTTTGCATGAAGTCAGCGAAACTGTTCATATATATAATCCCGTAAATGGCTGGCTGCAAAATTGTAACTCAACTCCTTATTCTGTTGCCGGAGAAAACAGTCCTAAAAGAGAGAATTATTTGCCTTATATGGCGCCTGACGGAGAAAACTTCAGGGGAATAAATGCCGTTAGAATTTTTAGCAAAGGCGACAAATATACTCTGGACAAGGTAATTACTGACGGATACGACACAAAACTATCTATTTTTGAAATTTTGATTCCAAGCCTTATTTCTGTTTTCGAAAAAAACATCAAAACTACAGATCCGGACTATACAGAACTTAGTGAAGCAATTTCGATTTTAAAAAATTGGGATTATTATGCCAGAGAAAATTCAATAGCAACAACATTAGCGGTAGAATGGGCTTATAAATTAGATCCCATTATCTTAAAAGCTTATATTAATGAAGGTCAGACAGATCAGGTTCAAAACACCAAAATTTTTGCTGCAAATGCAACCGTAGCACAACTGATACCACAACTGCAGGAAGTTCTAAAAGATTTAAAATCAAAATGGGGTTCCTGGAAAGTGGCTTGGGGAGAAATCAACCGTTTTCAGCGTTCCAGCGGTGATATTGATTTAAAATACGACGACTCTAAACCAAGTTTACCAATTGCTTTTGGTCCGGGTTCCTGGGGAAGTTTGCCTTCTTTTAAAAGCAGTTATCAAAAGGATTCAAAAAAACGTTACGGATATAATGGCAATAGTTTTGTTTGTGCCGTTGAATTTGGTACAAAAATAAAAGCAAAATCATTATTAGCCGGAGGAAACAGTGGTGATCCTAATTCAAAACATTTTGATGATCAGGCCGAAATGTATCAAAACGGACAATTTAAAGATGTCTTATTCTATAAAGAAGATGTTCTTAAAAACGCAGAAAAAACATATCATCCCGGCGAATGATTTTATAAAATAAAGTAACATACACGAACCTCGAAAGAAATATTTTTTCGAGGTTTTTTTGTAACATAATATTTCTGATATTTGTTTAAAATTGTATTACTATGAAAAATTCAGCCCTTGTATTAGTTGCTACCATACTGTTTTCTAACACTATAGCAGCACAATTAAAATCTGTAAAATATACAGATGGTTCTCAGGCATTAAATGGATTATTTGCAAAATCCACTAAAAAAAGCAATCAGAATCCAGGAATTTTATTGCTGCCGGCGTGGCTGGGAATCGACAAAGCATCAAAGGATATTGCAGAAAACTTATCTAAATTAGGTTACAATGTTTTCATCGCTGATATTTATGGCGAAGGTAATTATCCAACAAATACAACCGAAGCCGGAAAACAAGCCGGTTATTACAAAAAGAACTACGAAGTGTACCAAAAACGTATTAATGCTGCTTTGCAGGAATTGATAAAATCAGGCGCAAATGCTGATAATATTGTCGCTATTGGGTATTGTTTTGGAGGAACCGGAGTACTTGAGGCAGCACGCGGACATTTGAATCTAAAAGGTGTTGTGTCTTTTCACGGAGGTCTTGGTAAAGATACAACCCGTAAAGTTGAGCCAATTACCACAAAAGTTCTGGTTTGCCATGGTGCAGATGATCCGTTTGAATCTCCAGCAGAAATTACTGCTTTTCAGCAAGAAATGCGTGACTCAAAAGCCGATTGGCAAATGATTTATTATGCAAATTCAGTTCACTCATTTACAAATCCAGAAGCCGGAAACGACAACTCAAAAGGCGCAGCTTACAATGCAGTTGCAGCAAAAAGATCATTTGAGCATTTACAGCTTTTCCTGAATGAAGTATTGAAAAAATAAATTTTGAATAGCTTACAGATGTTATGGATTTAAAATGATTTACACTGATTTTACGCTATTAAATTAAATTTAAAATTTGCGTTAATTCGTGGCAAAAAAAACAGCGTAAACCATTTTAAATCTGTGATATACGTGGGCAAAAATTAACAACCAAAACCAAACCAACCAATTAACCAATGTCACACAGTCCGATTAGAAAAGATAAAACCTGCCTGAATTGCCGGCACGTTGTCGAACAAAATTTTTGTCCGCATTGCGGACAGGAAAATACAGATAGCAGAAAAACATTTCATCATTTATTTATTCATTTTTTTGAAGATCTGACGCATTACGAAAATGCCTTTTGGAAAACCATTCGAAATCTGCTTTTTAAGCCTGCTACATTAACCAAAGAATATCTTTCCGGAAAAAGATTGTCCTACCTCGCCCCTGTCCGGCTTTATATCTTTATTAGTTTTATTACTTTTTTAATGATCGCCTTATTTCCGGGTCATGATAAAGAAATTGTAACATCTGATAATTATACAAAATCCGGTAAGAAAGAAATCCCTAAAAATATTTTTACAGGAGATCTCAATGATCTTAAACCCGGAAAAGATTTTGACAATTTTACAAAGAATGTTGATTCGTTACAAAAGTTTGCTCCGGAAGAAAAGAAGCTGGATAGTTTTAGTTATTGGATTATCAAAAAAGCTAAATACGTAAAGGATCATAATACGAAAGAAAACATCATAGAAAAATTTACGGAGTCATTCGTTCATAACATACCTAAAGTATTATTCATTATAATGCCATTCTTTGCTTTCTTTTTATGGCTTTTTCACAATAAACGAAAATGGTATTACTTTGATCATGGCATATTTACACTGCATTATTTTTCATTCTTGCTCTTAATATTCCTGATTTTATTTATAATTCGAAAATTGATTGGTTTATTTGGAGAAGACAATCCGTTTACTTTTATTTCAGATATAGCTGACTTTGTGGGTTTTATATGGATGAGTTATTATTTTTATCCGGCACATCACCGTTTTTATGGAGAAACCAGATGGGTTTCGTTTCTAAAAAGTGTCGCTTTGTTTTTTATTAACTCCTTTTTTATTCTATTTTTACTAATCATATATGCGTTTTATACATTTCTAAACTTACATTAAACAACAATGAAAAAACTTATAATTTTATTATTAATCGGTACTGCTTTTTCTTGCAAGAGTCTCCAGTCGACCGCATCAAAAGACAATTCGGACCCAAGCAAATACATCAAAGCAATTAGCGAAAAAGACCTTAAAACAATGTTATATGTTGTTGCTTCTGATGAAATGGAAGGTCGCGAAACCGGATCAAAAGGACAGAAAAAAGCGGGTCTTTATATGATTGAACAATACAAAAAAAGTGGAATTTCTTTTCCTAAAGGTGCAACAGATTACTACCAACATATTCCGGCTTCTTTCCTGAACGCAAGACGAAACGAAAATTTACCGGATTCAGAAAATATCTGGGCTTATATTGAAGGTTCTGAAAAACCGAATGAAGTGCTTGTAATTTCTGCACATTATGATCACGTAGGAATAAAAAATGGCGAAGTTTATAACGGAGCTGACGATGATGGTTCCGGAACTGTAGCTGTAATCGAAATGGCAAAAGCATTTGCAAAAGCTAAAAAAGACGGACATGGACCAAAACGTTCGATCCTTTTTCTACACGTAACCGGTGAAGAACATGGTTTACACGGATCACGTTATTATTCTGAAAATCCTTTGTTTCCAATCGCAAATACTATTGCAGATATCAATATTGATATGATTGGCCGTCGTGACGTAGAACATGCTCAAACTAATAATTATGTATATGTAATTGGTGCCGACAGACTTTCAACAGATTTACACAATATTGTGGTAGCTCAAAACGAAAAATATGCCAAATTAGACTTGGATTTTAAGTTTAATGACCCAAAAGATCCAAATCATTTCTATGAGCGTTCTGATCATTATAACTTTGCCAAATTTGGAATTCCTGCAGTTTTCTTCTTCAACGGAGTTCACGAAGATTACCATGGAAAAGGTGATGAACCTCAAAAAATCGAATATGATGCTTTGACTAAAAGAGCTCAATTAGCATTCTCAATCGCTTGGGATTTAGCCAATAGAGAGAATAGACCGGTAGTTGACAAACCTATTAAATAAAGGCGCTAAGTTGCTGAGGGACTAAGGTACTAAGTTTTAAAAATTTACAAACAAAAAGGGATGAGTTTAAAACTCATCCCTTTTTTATATTGTAGATTCCAAAAAGAAAACATCAGAACCTTTGTAACTTTGAAACTTAGAACCTTCCTCTAGTCATTCATAGAGATCAAAAACTCTTCGTTATTTCTTGTTTTCTTGAAACGATCATTTACAAAATCCATAGATTCTACAGGGTTCATATCTGATAGATATTTACGCATGATCCACATTCTTTGTAATGTTTTCTCGTCTAATAATAAATCATCACGACGTGTACTTGAAGACGTAAGATCGATTGCAGGGAAAATACGTTTGTTGGCAATTTTACGATCCAGTTGAAGCTCCATATTACCGGTTCCTTTAAATTCTTCAAAGATCACCTCGTCCATTTTAGAACCTGTTTCAGTAAGTGCAGTTGCGATGATACTTAACGAACCGCCATTTTCTACATTTCTGGCAGCTCCAAAGAAACGTTTTGGTTTTTGTAATGCATTTGCATCAACACCACCACTTAAAACTTTTCCGGATGCTGGCTGAACAGTATTATAAGCTCTTGCCAAACGTGTAATCGAGTCTAAAAGAATTACAACATCATGACCACATTCTACCAAACGTTTTGCTTTTTCAAGAACGATGTTAGCAATTTTCACGTGTTCTTGCGGCTCTCTGTCAAAAGTAGAAGCAATTACTTCTCCACGCACACTACGCTGCATATCTGTAACCTCTTCAGGGCGCTCATCTATCAAAAGAACAATAAGGTAAACTTCAGGGTGATTTGCTGCTATCGCATTTGCAATGTCTTTTAATAACATTGTTTTACCTGTTTTAGGTTGTGCGACAATCATACCACGTTGTCCTTTACCAATTGGCGAAAATAAATCGATAATACGGGTTGAAACAGAACTGCCTTTTTCGGCTAATTTAAATTTTTCAGAAGGGAAAACAGGTGTCAGGTGTTCAAAAGAAACTCTGTCGCGAACCACTTGCGGATCGTGACCATTGATTTTAAGTACACGAACTAAAGGAAAAAATTTCTCGCCTTCTTTAGGAGGACGAACCACCCCTTTTACAGTATCTCCGGTTTTAAGACCAAATAATCTGATTTGTGAAGTTGATAAATAAATATCATCCGGAGAAGCTAAATAATTATAATCTGATGAACGTAAAAAACCATAACCGTCCGGCATCATTTCAAGAACACCTTCACTTTCGATAATTCCGTCAAACTCAAAGTCTGAATCTCTGAAATTATTTTTCTTGTTTTTATGATTTGGATTTTGATTCCCATTATTGCCATTTCCGTTACCATTTGCATTTGGATTAGCGTTTGGATTAGAATTTGGATTTGGATTTTGGTTTGGGTTCGGGTTTTGATTTGGATTCTGGTTTGGGTTCTTATTTTGGTTCGGATTAACCTTTTTAACCGCAACGGGTGCTTCTGTTTTTTCAGCAGTTAAAGGTTCTGCTACAGCTTCGCCTTCCGGAGTTACTTCCTTTGTGGCTTCTTTTTCTTTTTGCAAAGCGACTTTTTTCTCGTAAGCTGATTTATTAAATTTTACGATTTTTGGTCCTTTTTTTTCTGGCACAGTATCCTCAGCTATTTCCTGAACTTCAGGATTTTCCTGCTCTGCAACTATCTTTTCTTCCGGAGCTTGTTTAACTACAGGAGCTTGTTTCGTTTTAGGAGCTATTTTTGCTACTGGGGTTTTTACAACTGCCGGAGTTTCTATTTTTTCTGGAGTTTCCTCTACTTTATCAAATTCTAATACTGGAGCATTTTTGCTAATAGGCGCTTTTTTTACAGGAACAATCCTTGCTCTTTTCGGCTTATCATCAACTTTTTCAGTTTCAGTTACAGCACTAGCAGGTGGTGCTACAGTTGTTTCCTGATGTGCTAAAATCTGGCTGATTAAAGCCTCTTTTTTGACACCGGTAAACTTTATAGTTTTAGCTAACTTAGCTATTTCTTGAAGCTCAGAAAGCTTCATTTCTTTTAATGCAGAAATATCAAACATGAATGTTCTATGAATTTAATTATTTTAACGGAAATACTGTAAAAAGAATAGGTAGATAATTGTTTTCGATTGACCGCAGTATGAAGTGCTTACGGTATTATGATGCAATAATACGAATAAAATTTAATCATACAATAGTATTTTAAAAAAAGAAAATATATTTTTGTAAAACAATTTTACATCATGATACAACGAATTCAAACTGTATATTTAATTCTTACCTTTTTAATTACGGGAGTATTATTATTTTTTATTCCGCTTTGGACATTAAATAATGGTAAAACATTTTATTTTATGCAAGATCAGTTTTACACAATCTTGCTTGGATTAAGTACTATGCTTACTATTATAAGTATCATTTCATACAAGAAAAGACAAAATCAGTTTGTAATGGGCAGACTGAACATAATATTAAATTTAATTTTATTAGGATTGTTTGTATATCGTTCTCTAAATTTATCTGGAGAAACACTAGCTGTTTCAGAGAAAGGTATTGGGATGTTTCTACCAATTGTTGCTATCGTATTATTAGTTTTAGCTAATAAGGCCATCAAAAAGGATGAAGATCTCGTAAAATCTGTAGATCGTTTGAGATAAACCTATAAACTTAAGTTTTTTGTGCGAAGAGAACCCGAATTTTATAATTCGGGTTTTTTTGTATCTCCTGTTTTCAAAATTATCTTATAGGATTTAAAACAAAGACTAAAACAACTTTGTAAGATATTTTTTTCATAAATTTGCTTTTTTAAGTTCCAAAAAAATCATGAAACAAAAAATAAGGATACATCTAGCTGATGATCATCAAGTACTTATCGATGGCCTTACTAATCTACTTCAAACCGTAAACAACTTTGAGGTTGTAGGCAGTTCACTAGACGGAACTACTGTTTATGATGATGTCATTCTGGACAAAGCCGATATTTTGATCCTGGATATAAGCATGCCTAAAAAAGATGGAATTGAAACGCTAAAAGAATTCAGTCAGAAACAGTTTCCCTGTAAAGTGATTATTTTATCCAGCTATGATGATCTAAAACTTATAAAGGAAGTGATGAAATTAGGCGCCAGAGGTTATCTCACAAAAAAATGTGCCGGTGAAAACATTATTGAGGCTATTGAAGCTGTTTATCAGGACCAGGAATATTTTTGTGATGCAGTCAGAGAAAAAATCTTTAATAGATTCACTCACAATAATCCTAAATTAAACAGGGATCTCTATGTTATGAATCCGGTTTTAAGTGCCCGAGAAATCGAAATTACTATATTGATTTCACTCGAATACAGCAGCAAAGAAATAAGCGAGGAACTTTTTATAAGCATGAATACAGTTGAAACCCATCGAAAAAACATCATGAAAAAACTACAGATTAAAAGCACTATTGGTCTTGTAAAATATGCATTGAAAAACAATTTAATAAATTCTTAACCACATTCAAAAAAATCAAATCTATTTCGTAATTCACAATTGGTTATGACTTTAATCAGAGTTTTTATAGCATTTATTTTCTTTACTTCCATAGGCGGAAATACCGTATTTGGTCAGCAAAAATTGTCCTTGAACACGAATGAATTAAGTATAGTAACTCAGGAAAATTTAAAGAAAATAACTGATGCCAAAATTCAAAAATTTGAGCAATTACGCAATAAAAAAATAGTCAGCCTGTCTATTGTTATTATAATCATACTTTGTTTTTTATTCTATTTCTTTTACCAGAACAACAAACTAAAACAAAAAATCAAACGAAAGGATACCAAGCAAAAGATATTACTTAATATTATTAATGCCGGAATTGACAGTAATGAAATCGAACGCAAAAAAATCGCCTCATTCTTACACGACAATATCAATTCGTTATTGTCTTCTGTTGGTTTGCATTTAAACACTTTTACTGCACAAAATAATATAAAATCTGAAGAAATCCAGAAAGCAAAAGCAATTCTACAAGAAGCGCATGATCTTTTACGAGATATTTCACATGACCTGATTCCAGCACTTTTGGTTCGTTTTGGTTTAATTTTTGCGTTGGAAGATTTATGTGAAAAAAACTCAAATTCCAGTATTAATTTTGAGTTTTCAAGTAAAATCCCAACAGATAAAAGGTATACCGAAAAATTTGAAATGAAAGTCTATTTTATTGTTTCAGAACTATTCAGCAACATTATAAAACATAGCTGCGCAAAAAAAGCCAGCATTTTACTAGAGGAAAAAGAAAACAAATTCAGCATTATCATAAATGATGACGGAAAAGGTTTTAAAACCGAAAAACTAAATGACTCCGAGGGTTTTGGTCTGAACCAAATCAGAGCCAGAATCAAAAAATACAAAGGAAGTCTGTCAATTGTTTCAAAGGCAAATGAAGGAACCTTGATTAAAATTAAAATTCCGCTTCCCCATTAGCCCGAACTACTTCTTGCCGATCTCGATAATTTCCAGATCTTTTATCTTATCATCATCAATTACAAACCTCAGCATGGTTCGCACCTGATGAAATCCACTTTTTCCTGCTGCACCGGGATTCATGTGCAATAAATTATTCTTTTTATCGAATATTACTTTTAAAATATGCGAATGCCCGCAAATAAATAATTTAGGCGGATTTAAAGCCATTTCTTCTCTAATTGCCGGATTGTATTTTCCCGGATAACCACCAATGTGAGTAATCCAGACAGAAACATTTTCGCATAAAAATCTGTTATGCAAAGGAAATTCTAACCTGGCTTGTGCATCATCTATATTCCCGTAAACGCAACGCAAAGGTTTTAGCTTTTTTATTGTATCCGTCACATTCAAATCACCAATATCTCCGGCATGCCAAACCTCATCGGCTTGATTAACATATTTTAAAATAGTATCATCAATATGACTGTGAGTATCGGAAAGGAGAAGGATTTTTTTCATTTTTTTTGAGGGGAAAAGATTCAAAGGCGCAAAGATACAAAGGTTTTCTTTAAAGATGCTAAGGTTCTAAGACACTAAGTTGCTAAGCTTTCAATTAAAAAAATCCGATTCGCTTACGCAAATCGGATTTGAAACTTTGCTTTAGACGCACTGCTGTGCATCTCTACGTTATAAGATGTATTTTACATCTCACATCTGATATTTCACATCTAACATTTTACAACAATTATTATTTCTTCGGATTTTTTACGTCTTTAGAATCTTTGGTATCCATCATTTCCATTAGTTTTAATCCTAATAAACCACTAATAGAACCATCAGAACCGCTATTTCCTGAAATCAATACGTCCGGAATTACTTTGATATTTCCTTTACCAATTTCCTCAGTTACTTTATATCTTGTAAAATTGTCTCCACCCATTGCTGTAACCTGAAGTTGATACGATTCTGCAGTTGATTTACCAATTGCCATGATTTTCTCTGCTTCGGCTAAACCGGTTTTTGAGATTCTTTCAGCTTCTGCACTTGCGTTCAGTTTTGTCGCTTCTGCCTGCGCTCCTGCTCTCGCTTTTGTGGCTTCGGCTTCGGCATTTGCGCGCATTTTTGTTGCTTCTGCTTCAGCGTTTACATTCAGTTTTAAACTGGTTGCATCTCCTTCTGCTTTTTTAACCGTTGCATCTGCGGTACGTTGTGCGATTTCGACACTTTGCGAAGCACGAACGATCTCTTTTTGCATATCTGCAATCGCGGTTTCTTTCTCCATTCCCTGACGCTGTTCTTGCGCCATTCTTTGGGTTTGATACGTTTTTTGTTCCTCTTCTGCCAGTTTTCTGTCCGTTAAGGTTTTCATCAATGAATCTGGCGGAACGATATCCCCAATCAAAGTATCAACAGCGTTTACATTATATTCGTCAAGTACTAATTTTATATGGTTTTTAGCTGATTCCTGACGTTCTTTTCTTGTACTTAAAAAAGAAATAACATCGCTGTCCTGCGCCGAGTTTCTAAAATAATTACCAATTGTAGGCTCTAAAACCTGAGAAACCAGATTGTTCATACTTCCAAAACGCGCAATTACTTTTGGTGCTTCGTTTGCCGGAACGTGAATAATTTGTGCCACATCAAGATTAAATGGAAAACCATCTTTTGAACGCACCGTAATTGTAGAAAGATTTTTATCTAAATCATGTGATTCACTTCTGGCATTTGCCCAGTTTAGCACTAAGTTAGTTGTTGGAACCGGCTCTAATTTTGTCGTGTATTTATTCAATGCATATTTTCCTGGTCCAAAAGGCTCCATCCAGACACCACGTTGTCCTTTAGAAACAATATTTCCATGTTTGAAAGTATCTCCGGTAACATCTTGCCCATCTTCGCCAATATACGAAATCACGACGCCAACATATCCAATAGGCACATCTGTCATTGGGTTTTGTTCAATTAAAATTCCCCAAGTATTAATGTAGTACGAACCTGCTAACATTACCTGAGGCTGTAATCCACGGTTTCCGCCTTTGTCCAGAAATTTATCAAAATCCTGAAAGTTATTATGGCCTTCAACAAATTTACCCGCAATTTGTCCTTGCGGAATTGGTTCTCCGTCAAGAGCCGTTACGATCCCAATCATGTTCTCGTAGATTTTGATTTGATCTGCAATTACAATTTCGAACAAGAACGTATTTATACGATACGAACCTGTTGTGATAAAAGCAGTCTGACGTCCTTTTTGTCCGCCATTGTTTAAGAAAAAAGTAGCATCCTGAAAGTTATCACTGTCTACTTTTCTGGCCAGGATTCGTCCGGTTGGAATTTCCTGTCCGTCCTTACTTAAAACCAATCCAATTTTACCTTCCGGTATAACTGTAAATCCCGTCATATCTATCGAATATTGCCAGATCCACATTCCCCAGTATAAACCCGGGGCAAGCGTTTTTGCCTGATATCCTGCTTCTCCTTTTGTCGCAATAATACGACCATCAGGAAGCGATTTATCCGCTCCAAACAAAACGAATTTCTTGGTCACTAAACCAATTTTATCTTCCGGAACCATTACCATTCCGAAGAATACACGTAAAATAAATTTGTAAAAAATAATGGAGAATAAGATTAAAATTATCCACCAATAAGAAGTAATTTCATTCATAATTTTTGGTTATATTAGATTACAAACATAGTAGAAATATTTCCTATTAAAATGAAATAATTTTAAAATTAACTATTGTCAATTTTTTCAAAATAATGTTAAAAAAAGCCTTTGATTAAATCGTTGGAATTGTCAATTTCTGACACGATTTTTTGCTGTGTAAACTATGATTGGTATTTTTGGTTTTAACAGTTTTTAGAAACGTTCTGAGGTTCATAGATGCAAAGGTTCAAAGGTTTTTATATTTGATTTTTAAAAATACAGCAATAAAAAAAATAAACATTTTTCTGAGAAAAGATTTCCGCAACGTTTATCGTAGAGACGCACTGCAGTGCGTCTAACTCAATGTTAAATATCCAGTTAAATACGCCATATACCTTTACATCATCTGTTATGTAAGATGCACAGCAGTGCATCTCTACAATAGTGTCATGTAAAAAACCTTTGAACCTTTGCATCTATGAGCCTTTGAACCTATAAAGAAAAAATCTTTGTACCTTTGCCACTCAGAACCTTTGAACCTTCACTTTGAGATATTTTATTCAATTCGCTTATAACGGAACCCATTATCACGGTTGGCAATTTCAGCCCAATGCCTCATCTGTTCAGGAGACTTTAAACAAAGCTCTTTCGGTTTTATTAAATTCGCCTATTAATGCAATGGGTGCCGGAAGAACTGACACTGGTGTGCATGCACGGGAAATGTACGCACATTTTGATTTTGACACTTTAATCGATATTCCGGTTTTAATACATAAACTCAACTCGTATTTACCAAAAGATATTGCGGTTTTTGATATTATATTGGTTCACGATGATGCGCATTGCAGATTTGACGCCACTAAAAGAACCTATGAATACCATATCAATACTGTTAAAAATCCGTTTTTGCAGGAATTGAGTTGGTATTTTAATCAAAAATTAGACGTAGATTTGATGAATGAAGCGGCAAAAATCTTACTGAATCATACGGATTTTCAATGTTTTTCGAAGGTAAATACAGATGTAAATACTTTTGATTGCACGGTTTTTGAAGCGTATTGGAAAATAGAAAACAACAACCTGATTTTTACTATTTCGGCAAACAGGTTTTTGCGAAATATGGTTCGTTCTATTGTGGGAACTTTGGTGAATATTGGTTTACATAAAATTTCCCTAAGTGATTTCGAAAATATTATTGCCAGTAAAAGTCGGGAAAAAGCCGGATTTTCGGTTCCGGCACACGGTTTATATTTAACCGAAATAAAATACAATTACATCATAAAATAGCCCTGATTGCAGTGAAAAGCTTTTTTGAAAAAAATGTAGTTTTTGTGATTTTTATGGAGCGACCAACGGAAGCTTTATAAAAATAATACAAAAACATATTTTTGAGAAAAACTTGTAACGAAAAGCAGGAATAGCTCCAGAAAACAAAAATGAAAGCAAAAGCATTTGATACCGGATTATTTAAACGAATTTTAAAATATACCAAACCTTATAAATGGCGCTATTACGGCGTTATCATTTTTGCTGTTTCGCTGTCAATTTTTGCAGCACTTCGTCCCTATTTATTAAAACAAACGGTCGACGGCTATATCAAGACGCATGATAAGCAAGGTTTGTTGATGTATATTATTTTAATGGGTGTGGTTCTTTTATTTGAAGTTTTCTCTCAGTTTTATTTTGTGTATTGGGCAAACTGGCTGGGTCAGGATATTGTAAAAGATATCAGGACAAAACTTTTTAAGCACATTTTGAGTTTTAGAATGAAGTATTTCGATTTGGTTCCGGTGGGACAATTGGTTACCAGATCAGTTTCTGACATTGAATCGATTGCACGTATTTTTAGTCAGGGTTTGTTCATGATTATCAGTGACCTGATGAAAATGTTGGTCGTTTTGATTTTTATGTTTTACATGAACTGGAAACTCACCTGGATTGTGGTGGTTGCAATGCCGATTTTGGTTTTTATTACCCGAATTTTTCAGCGTAAAATGCAAGTAGCTTTTGAGGAGGTTCGAACTCAAATTGCCAACATGAACTCGTTTGTACAGGAACGTGTTACCGGAATGAAAATCGTACAGCTTTTTAACCGTGAAAAAATCGAAGCCGAAAATTTCAAGGTAATTAATGATAAACACAGAGTAGCGTGGATTAAAACGATTTTATACAACTCGATATTCTTCCCGATTGCTGATATTATTTCGTCGATTACTCTAGGATTGGTAGTGGTTTATGGTGGATTTAAAATCCTTAACGGCGATCATTTCACCACTTTTGGAGATTTATTTTCGTACACCATGTTTATTGGGATGTTGTTTAACCCATTGCGTCAGATTGCGGATAAATTCAACGAGATGCAATTAGGAATGATTGCTGCCAATCGTGTTTTTGATATTATAGATACTCAGGATCATATTCAGGACACCGGAACTCTTGAAGCGCCTGTTTTTGATGGAAGCATTGAATTTAAGGACGTTCGTTTTAGCTACATTCCGGAAGAGGAAGTTATTAAAGGTATTGATCTTTCTGTAGCTTCCGGTCAAACTATTGCAATTGTAGGTTCTACGGGAGCAGGAAAATCAACTATAATAAATTTACTGAATCGTTTTTATGAAATAAACAGCGGAACTATTTTTATTGATGGTCACAACATCGAAAATTATACGCTGGCATCGTTGCGAAAACAAATTGCAGTGGTTTTGCAGGATGTCTTTTTGTTTGCTGATACGATTTACAACAACATTACTTTGCATAATCCTGAAATTACGCGTGAGCAAGTTTTAAATGCTGCCAAAAAAATTGGTGTACATGAGTTTATCATGAGTTTGCCGGATAATTATGATTTTGATGTTAAGGAACGCGGTGTGATGCTTTCGTCAGGACAAAGACAATTGATCGCCTTTTTACGTTCATACGTGAGTAATCCTAGTATTTTGATTTTAGATGAAGCTACATCATCAATTGACACTTATTCTGAAGAATTGATTCAGCGTGCAACGGAAACAATTACCAAAGGACGAACTTCTATCATTATTGCGCACAGATTGGCAACAATTGTAAACGCAGACAAAATTGTAGTAATGGATAAAGGCCTGATTGTAGAGCAGGGAACGCATCAGGAATTACTGAATAAAGCCGACGGTTACTACAAAAACCTCTATGACTCCCAATTTTCGGTCGCTAACTAGATTTTTAAATGCTAAAAAATTTCTTAAAAAAGTTAAATTAGCGTTATAGGAATCATAAAACTGGTATTACATAGAAATTATGTAACAATAGTGCTTTTTGAATTAATTATATTTGAGAATCTATAATTAAATGTAAAAGAAAATGCCACAAAATAGATTTTATCCAAACGAACAATTTAAAGAAATAGAAATAAACGCATCATTACAACTTAGATATGCAATTTCAAATAAAGGTCGTCTAATTAGTTTTTCTGATGAAATACAAAACGGACGTCTTTTAAAAGGCGGTTTAAGCGATGGTTATCCAACTTTTAGATTTAAGGTTAAAAATGACGACAAAATTGTCAATAAATATCTCTTTTTATACAAATTAGTTGCCCAATATTTTATTCCGAAATCATCAGAAGATCAAACATATGTTTTGCATCTTGATTATAACCGAAGCAATGATGATGTAAATAACTTACGCTGGGCGACAAAAGCCGAAATGATGGCACACAGTCGTAAAAGTCCACGTGTGATTCAGGCTAAAAAGAACCTGATTGAACACAACCTAAAAGCCGACGGAAGAAAATTAACAACGACCAAAGTAATGTTAATCAAGAAAATCCTGGCTAGACCTGAACAAAAAACCCGCCTAAAAATGATCGCAAAACAATTTGGCGTAAGCGAAATGCAAATCAGACGTATTGCCAGCGGTGAAAACTGGGGACACGTTAAAGTTTAATTGTCTTTTTTTGTTAAATGATAAAGGTAAAATGTGAAATGTTTGAATATTAAATCAACATTTCACATTTTACCTTTTTTCTTTTTACATCTTAAACATTTATACAGCTCACATTTTTCACAATTTACCTTTTACTTTTTTACAACTTACTAGTTTTTTAAAATAAATCCTTAAATTCGCAATCACAAATAACAAAAGAATAAAATCGGAAAATGAGTTTCGGAATTAAACTTCGTTTTCGGTAATAAATACTAAAAACCAAAAAAATGAAATACGACGTTATTGTTTTAGGAAGTGGTCCTGGCGGATATGTAACAGCAATTAGAGCTTCACAATTGGGCTTTAAAGTAGCTGTAGTTGAAAAAGAAAACCTTGGTGGTGTATGTTTAAACTGGGGATGTATCCCAACAAAAGCATTATTAAAATCAGCTCAGGTTTTTGATTATTTAAAACACGCTTCTGATTACGGGTTGAAGGTTTCTGAATTCGATAAAGATTTTCCTGCAGTAGTACAACGCAGCCGTGGTGTTGCTGAAGGAATGAGCAAAGGAGTTCAGTTTTTGATGAAAAAAAACAAAATTGACGTTATTGAAGGTTTTGGAAAACTAAAACCAGGTAAAAAACTTGACGTTACTGATAAAGACAATAAAGTTACTGAATATAGCGCTGATCATATTATCATCGCAACCGGAGCTCGCTCTCGTGAGTTACCAAACTTACCACAAGATGGTGTAAAAGTAATAGGTTACAGACAAGCAATGACTTTACCAACACAACCAAAATCTATGATTATTGTAGGTTCTGGAGCTATTGGGGTTGAATTTGCTCATTTTTACAACTCAATGGGAACTGATGTTACTATTGTAGAATTTATGCCAAACGTTGTTCCTGTTGAAGACGAAGATATCTCAAAACAATTTGAGCGTTCTTTGAAAAAAGCCGGAATTAAAGTGATGACTAACTCATCTGTTGAGCGCATTGACACAACTGGTGCCGGAGTAAAAGCATTTGTTAAAACTGCAAAAGGTGAAGAAGTTCTTGAAGCTGACATCGTACTTTCGGCAGTTGGAATCAAAACTAACATTGAAAACATAGGTTTAGAAGAAGTTGGAATTGCTGTTGACAGAGATAAAATCTTAGTAAACGCTTACAACGCAACTAACATTCCAGGATATTATGCAATTGGAGACGTTACTCCGGGACAAGCATTGGCTCACGTAGCTTCTGCTGAAGGAATTAACTGTGTGGAGAAAATTGCCGGTTTACACGTAGACCCAATCGATTACGGAAACGTTCCTGGTTGTACATATGCAACTCCTGAAATCGCTTCTGTAGGTTTAACAGAGAAACAAGCTAAAGAAAAAGGATACGAATTAAAAATTGGTAAATTCCCATTCTCAGCTTCAGGAAAAGCGAAAGCTGCCGGAACTCCGGACGGATTCGTAAAAGTAATCTTTGATGCTAAATACGGAGAATGGTTAGGATGCCACATGATTGGTGCTGGTGTTACAGATATGATTGCTGAGGCAGTTGTAGCGCGTAAACTAGAAACTACAGGTCATGAAATCCTTAAATCTATTCACCCTCACCCAACAATGAGTGAGGCTGTTATGGAAGCTGTAGCTGATGCTTACGGCGAAGTAATTCACTTGTAAAAAAATATTGTATTGATGCTTTTGCGTCAATACGAGTTACATATTATTTTCAATTTAAAAAATCCGATTTGTGAAAGCAAGTCGGATTTTTTTTGAAAGCTCTTGAAAAATCAAGCTAAACAGCATAAAAAAATCTTAAAAATTGATCGATAACATTTTCATTTTGTAGCAAAAATTTTATATTTACCTAATATGAAATAATATTCTAAAATATCAGTAATGGAAAATACACCAATATTTTTTGCAGACGGAGAAAACCCAAAAATGATTGAAGCATTCAAAAAGGCACAAGAAACTTTTAAATATTTCTGGAGAGAATTATCCTGGGAATATCGCCGCATAGTTCCTGCCCTGGATGTTGCCTGCGTAAAATTAGCTTTTACCCAGGAAATAGATAATGAAACAGTAGTAGAACATATGTGGATAAACGAAATCAATTTTGATGGCGATAAAATAAAAGGCATATTAGTAAACGATCCTAATGAATTAACAAATGTCAGCAATGGCGAATATGTCGAAATTCCTGCAAATCAAATCAGCGACTGGCTATTTGTTACTCAGGATAAAACATATGGAGGTTTCACAATACACGCCATGCGATCAGAAATGAACGAAACCGAAAGAGAAGAACACGATGAAGCCTGGGGATTAAATTTTGGTGATTACAACGATATTCTGGTTGCATATGAGCAAAAAGAAAACCCGGAAAACCTGATCGAGCATCCAATGAGTAAAAACATGAACGAAAGTCTTCTGGAATTTATAAAAACCAATCCAGCCGAACTTACCTCTCAGGACGAATCAGGATATACTTTTTTACATCGAGAGGCAATTGCAGGAAACAGCACAACGGTAAAAATATTAATAGATGCCGGCGCAGATGTAAATGCAAAAACCCACAATAATAAAACTGCTTTAGATTTTGCAGAACAACTTAAATGGGAACATTTAATTCCAATCTTAAATTAAATTATTTAAAAACCGATTTGTGAGAGCAAGTCGGTTTTTTTATAATCCAATTATACTTTATTACAAAGTATTCTTTAAACTCATCAAAAAAACTGATTTGCAAACAAGTTTAAAAAAAAATTAACCTCGTCAACTTTTAATATGACAACTTTCTCAAAGAATTATATCACATTTGATTTCAATTCGAAACAAACTAAGAAGGCAATAATTAATTGACAATGATAAACTCAAGAAAAATAAAAATTCACACAAAGTCCAAATCTGGAGTGCATATGCCTACAAAAATTCCGGTGATAAGACTTGAAGGCAAATGGCTTAAAAAACTAGGTTTCAACGAGGGACAAATGATAAATGTAGCACAAGAAATAAACAGGCTCATAATTACTATTGACGATCAGGAGAAATGATCTTATTTTAATAATTCAACAAAAATTAAAGGCTATATTTTTATAACTTTATACCTAAATAAGTAAAGTCATGAAAGAAATATGCATTGTTGAATTTCCATCAAATTTGGGTCTAAAAGAACCTCAACCCGGAAAAGAACCAGGCGTAAAAAAATTGCCGGACTGGTTATGGAAACATAATTTGCATAAAGCAATTGATCCTAAAAATATTCTAAGACTTGATGCCCCAAAATATACCACTATCAAGGATCCGGAAACTAATATTCTCAACGCAAACACATTAGTAGATTATGCCAGAGAACAAGCTTATTTAATAAACAATTTACTTTCTCAAAATAAATTTCCGTTTGTACTTGGCGGAGATTGTAGCATATTATTAGGTACTGCAATTGCTTTAAAACAAAAAGGCAATTACGGATTATTTTATCTCGACGGCCATACTGATTTTATGGATGTTTCTTTGTCTGAAACTGGCGGAGTTGGCGGAATGGCCGCTTCGATCGTAACCGGAAAAGGACCTGAAAAACTAACCAATATTCTTAATCTGGCGCCTTATATAAAAGAAGAAAATCTTTGGTGCGCAGGAAATCGCGAATACGACGATGAATACGAAAATGAAATTCGCAATTCGGCTGCCACTTATATAAGTCTTTATGAATTACGAAAACAAGGCATTTCAAATTGCATTGAAGCTTTTCTTTCAGAAGTTAAAACTAAAAATCTTGATGGTTTCTGGCTTCATATCGATGTCGATGTTCTAAACAACTCCATAATGCCATGCGTAGACAGCCCAACTCCGGACGGACTTACTTATGAAGAATTCAATGAACTTACCTCCTCTTTATTTGAAAGTGATAAACTATGCGGACTCGAAATAACAATTCTCGATCCTGATCTTGACCCGACAGGTCAATACACAAAAGAATTTGTAGAGAATCTTACGAAGACCTTTAATAAGTTCAAAAGTTAGATTTTATTTAATATATAAAAAACTTTTTGTGGCAGTTTCAATTTTAAAAGGCAAGTAATTTTGCACGGTTCTATTAAAAATAATAGATCACAACTTTTAAAAATTGAATTATGAAAACAAAAATCGCAATATTATCCCTAATATTCTTTACTGTACTTGCCTGTAAACAAGGAGAATCACAAAATAATAATCCTACTGAAAAAGAACTTACTCCTTTAGAAAAACTAACAACCGGAAACCAACGTTTTCTGGATCAAAAATCACTACATCCGCATCAAAACAAAAAATCTGTTTTAGAAAATCAGGATTCACAAAAACCTTTTGCTGTAATTATTACCTGCTCAGACAGCAGGGTTTCTCCAGAAATTGTATTTGATCAGGGTATTGGCGATTTGTTCGTGATACGAAATGCTGGTAACTTAATTTCTGATATCGATATGGGAAGCATCGAATATGCGGCAGAACATTTAGATACAAAACTAATTGTAGTTTTAGGACACACAGAATGCGGTGCCATAAAAGCCTATATCAATGATAAAGACGGCGCTTACAAAAAGCATTTTAATCATATTGATAATATTGTTGAAACAATTTCTTTAGAAAATGAAGAAATCGAAGCCGATAAAATTACTCCTAAAATAAACAATTATCTGGGCACCATAAATGCCAATATCAAACACTCGGCAAAATTAATAGAAGATAATCCGGTTTTGAAAAAACAAAAAGTAAAAATCGTTTCGATGCAATACGATGTACATACCGGAAAAATAATTCAGTTATAATTCCAGAATAAAAAAGAATAAGAATCCGATTTGTGAAAAGCAAGTCGGATTTTTTTATTGTATTTTCTGAGTATTTCAATTTTTATTAGGACAATTTAAAAAAAGTTTTAAATTTATAATATCAATATTCAAAGCTCAAAACATGACATTAGACGAATACAAAAAACAATTTTCAGATGATGATGCTGTAGGCTGGTTGTCTATAGACAAAGAGCTTGATGCGCTTTATCCGGATCAGGAACCCAAACATTATGTACCGCCAATAAGTTATATGCTGGGCGGCCCGGATCCGCTTGACGGTATAAGTGTTTACGAAAGCAGCAAACAAACAGATCATTTGCATTTTGTAACCTATGGTTTTTCGGAGTTGTATTATGACGAAGCAAAACTAGAAAGCGAATTTAGCAAATGGGGTTTCGAACTCACCTTTAGACTTAAACCTTTTGAAGCAGATAACGGAAATCCAAGCTGGGCAATTGCACTTTTGCAAAACATTGCCAGATATGTTTTTGACAGCGGAAACTGGTTTGAGGAGTTTCATTATATGCCCGCAAACGGACCAATACGTCTTGAGACTGAAACGGATATAACTGCGTTGATTTTTGTGACAGATCCGGAGCTGGAAAAAATACAAACGCCACATGGCGAAGTTACCTTTTTGCAAATCGTAGGAATCACATCTGCTGAATATGATCAGTTGATAGAAAACCCTGAATATGCCGAAGAATTAGTAAATAAACTCAAAGAAAATAATCCGTTGCTGATTACAGATTTGACAAGAAAATAACCCAGGAATCCGATTTATAAAATTAAGTCGGATTTTTATTTGGGCATTACCCGCAGAAAAAGCGGGTCGGGCTTTCGGCTTTATCTTTTGTTCCGTTCCTCTTCACAAAAGGATACCGCCTCTATCCCTAACGCAAACCGGTTCTTATAAGAACATTTTATTTGTAAACTAGATTATTATAATAAAAAGATTATTTTAGCTTTGTTTAAGGTTCAGCTTCAAAGCAAATACATTCAATTAGTTACAATCTAAAAAAGGTATTATTATGAATGCAGAAATACTGGAATACAACAATTTACAAGCTCCGGCAGATCAAGAAATCTGCAATCAGTTAGCCGCTATAATCGATAAAAATTTGCCCAATGCCGAAAACAAAATCTGGCACGCGCATCCGGTTTGGTTTCTAGACGGTAATCCTGTCGCTGGTTACAGCAAACTAAAAGATAGCGTTCGTTTATTATTCTGGAGCGGACAATCCTTTGACGAAGAAAAACTAATTGACGAAGGTTCCTTCAAAGCTGCAGAATTACGCTATACAAATGCCCAACAAATCGATACTCAAGATTTAGAACGCTGGCTCAAAAAAGCACAGGAAATACAATGGGATTATAAAAACCTAATCAAGCGAAAAGGAATTTTAATACGATTAAAATAAAACAAGCATAAATAAGGCAAGAATAAAATTATTATGAAAATTGTAACGATCAAAAAAAATCATTACGACGCTTTAAGAAAACTATTTTTAAAAGAAAGAAAAAACACGTTCTCGTGGCTGGATCCTTTAAAATTTAAACTCGACGATTTTGAAAAGCATACAAAAGGAGAATTAGTTTTAGTTGCTTTAGATCAGGAAATTCCAATTGGATTTATCTCTATTTGGATGCCAAATAAGTTTATTCATCATTTATTTCTCGATCAAAAATACCAAAATAAAGGCGTTGGAACTCAATTACTCAAAGCTGCAATTCAGGAAACAGGCCTGCCAATTACCTTAAAATGTTTAGAGAAAAATATCAAGGCAATCAATTTTTATGAAAAAAAAGGATTTATTGCCATAGAAAGAGGTCCATCTGAAAATGGAGATTATATATTATTTGAATTAGCAGAAAATTTACAATAACAGTACCCAAATAAACCAAACAATAACCTAAATCAAAACATGAAAACAAATACCATTATTCTACTCGCAGGTTTAATACTTATTTTAATTTCTATTTTTACTTCTTATAGAAAAGCCCAGAAAAACGAAAGTCTCAAAGATATAGATCCAAATCAATTAATTCCCGGACCAATAGTTCATGATAAGTTAAGTGATGAACAAATCGAAAAAATCACCAAAATTCAATCTGTTTTTTCAGATGTTTATCCTATATCACTCGAAGACTCTATAAAAAACTTTAAAAGAGACCGAAATCCGGATAACGAAATTAGAGTGTGGTATAACATGATGAACGCTTATGAAAAATTCGTTTCTAAAGACCCGCAAATTACATTAGAAAAAAAATCTGAAGCTTTTAAACTGATTTTATCCCGCTCCATGATGGACGAAAGCAAAGTAAGAAATCAAACCGAATTTAGAGTATTAAACGATAATGAAGTAAATGAGATATTTGCGAATTACACCTTACAATCAAAACCAATAATTACAGCATAACATCCCTTAAAAATAAACAATAATGGCCCATACTTTCTATTCTTATTTAGCATTTATAACACCTGGTTCTGACGCAAGCCTGATTACTTTAAAAAACAATTTAGAAACTTTTTATGAAAAATCAGAAATAGAAAACAAACCCGAAATTGTACTTAACGATCAACAAATTGATATTGTTTTTGATGATGAATACCAATTTTACATCGCTTTCTCACAAGAAGAATATGTAAATGAAGAAGCACTAGAGCTTGCACAGGAAAATGAACTTGACTGGAATGAAAATGTCATAGATAAAGCAAAATTAGAAACCTGCCATAAAAGATTTGAAATTTGGGGCGATGACGATTTTGATATGGATTATTTTAACGATAGCTTATTTATTATAGAACAAATAGAGAAGTTTAACGACGTGATTATTTTTGCTGTTCAATAAGAGACTTAACACATATCTGCATTAAATTTTACAAAGAGAAAATAATAAACAACTCTTTTAAGATATTAAGCAACAACAACGCAACCATTTAATAAATCTTACATCTATTAATTAAACCAACGTAAAATTTATAACTATGAAAAAATTGTTCTTGTTAATCGCAGTTGTCTTATTTTGTTCTTGCAGTAATGATGATAACCATTCGTCTCAAAACGAATTAAAAGGCAAATGGAACCTGACTAATACTTCTGGAGGTATCACCGGTACAACATATCCTAACCCTGCAGATCAGCAAATGGTTTTAGAATTTTCTGAGAATACTTTAAAAACCTATTTAAATGGTACTTTATTAAATACGCAGACCTATAGTTTTCAAACAAAAAAATCGATTTTTGGAGGCATTAGAAAAATGATCGTTACCCAAAGTAATTCAATAGCAAATGACATTAACAGAGTACAATCTTTTAAAATTGTTGGCGACAAATTATACTTAAGAGACGAATGTTTAGATTGTTACACATCAGAATATACGCGTATAAATCTTGCCGCATTTTAAAAAAGTTAAATCGCAAACAGCCTTAAAAAGTCTGATTTTTTAACCCTAAAAAAATCAGACTTTTATTTTATACCCTTAACACTCCAATTCTCTATTCTCTTTTCTCTATTCTCTATTTTCTATTCTCTAATTATCTAATTATCTAATCTGTTTTTAATTTGTATTTTCGTTCAGTAGAAAAGAATTGCAAAAATATAAATAAGCCAATCAGAAATTGATGGAAGAAGCAGTAATCGAAAAATCAGTTTTTGAAGAAATCCCAACAGAAAAAATTTATACCGAAAAAGCCATTACTGTCGGCACATTTTTAGGAGGTCCATTAGTAGCCGGTTATTTTATGGCAGAAAATTTTAAAGTTTTTGGTGATTTCGATAAAGCACGAAAAACCTGGATTATAACGATTCTGGCAACTCTGTTTATCTTTGGCCTGATTTTTTTGATTCCGGAAAATATAAATATTCCAAATATGGTTTTTCCAATTATTTATATGGGAATCGCAGCTTATTTTACCAAAAAATATCAGGAAAAACAAATCAATACACACATTGAGAATGGCGGGGAACATTATAATTGGTGGCGCACCCTATTAATTTCGATAATAGGGATTTCGGTTTTGCTTGGTGCAATATTCAGCATTTCCTTTTTGACAGAAACTGTAAACGGAGGACTTACAGAATCAACAAAAAAATATGGAACCATGAATCATGAAATTGCCTATCAAAGCAATATCAATGAAAATGAAGCAGACAAAATTGCTGCCGCTTTTGAGAAGACAACCTTTTTTGACGATTCTATAACTAAATATGTCTATCTGGAAAAAATCGATAACAATTACGAAATTTCTATTTCATGCAATGAATCAGTTAAAGACGATGCCGCAGCCGCACAACCATTTGTACAATTAAGAAATGATATGCAGAAATATTTCCCTGATAATAAAATCATCCTGAAACTTGTCGTTGATAACCTTGATAATGTGGTCAAGAGAATTGAATAGATATTCAAACTAAAAGGTTTTAAAAACCTGTTAGGATTAGCTCAAAATTAATTTCATCCTCTTATTGCTTCCCACTTTTAGACTACGACAAAAATAGTTTTGGCTAAATCTGCCTGATGAATGTTGCGCAACTTTGTACTATAAAAATATAGACAAATGAAAATTACAATTACAGGTTCTTTAGGGAACATTAGCAAACCGCTAACACAAGAGTTAGTACAAAAAGGACATCACGTTACAGTGATTAGCAGCAGTAAAGAGAAACAAACGGAAATTGAAACTCTTGGAGCTCACGCAACAATTGGTTCTGTTGAAGATGTAGCTTTTTTAACAAAAGCTTTTACTGGTGCAGATGCCGTGTATTGCATGATTCCGCGTGCAAATTATTTTGATCCCAATCTTGATCTCGATGCTTTTACCCAAAGAATTGGAGACAATTATGCAGAAGCCATTCAGAAATCAGGTGTAAAACGTGTCGTATTTTTAAGTAGTATTGGCGCGCATTTAGAGCAAAATTCAGGAATTATCCAGCGCTATAATGAGATCGAAACTGTTTTGAAACAACTCCAGAATGTTTCGATTACGTTTATGCGTCCGGTTTCTTTCTTTTATAATTTATTGCCTTATATTCCGCAGATTAAATCGCAAGGGATAATTTCCGCAAATTATGGCGGAGACAGCATGATTCCGTGGGTTTCACCAAACGATATTGCCGCTGCAATTGCTGAAGAAATAGTAAATTTACCTCAACAAAATACTATTCGTTATGTAGCAAGTGAAGAACTTACAGGCGATGAAACGGCACAAATTTTAGGAGAAGCTATAGGAAAACCAGATTTAAAATGGGTTTTAATCAGCGACGAAGAAACATTAAACGGTTTGGTACATGTTGGTATGCAACCCAAAATAGCTGCAGGTTTAGTCGAAATGTATGCCGGACTTTACAATGGTTTATTATCTGAAGATTACCTGCGCAACAAACCTGCTGTTATGGGAAAAGTAAAACTGGCAGATTATGCCAAAGAATTTGCTGCAATTTATAATCAGAAATAAGTACCTTAGACTATGTCAAATCATCAACCTGTTCGAATAAAAACGATAAGCGAATTTCATAAATTTAGAGATTTGCAAAAACCGGAACATCCGTTAGTGAGCGTTTATAATTTTGAGGATCTTAAACGCCTTAACGAAGATGAACCCAAAAGTTTAATGCTGGATTTTTATTCGATTGCCCTAAAACGAAGCCCAAATGCCAAGATGCGATACGGGCAACAGGAATATGATTTTAACGAAGGTGTTTTATTGTTTATTTCGCCTGGACAGGTTTTTTCTATAGAAGGTAATGCAGAATTAGAACATACAGGATGGGCATTAATTGTTCATCCTGATTTTTTGTGGAATACGCCACTGGCAAAAAAAATCAAACAATACGAATATTTTGGTTATTCAGTTCATGAGGCTTTGCATTTATCAGATAAAGAAGAGAAAATGATTATAGGCATCATGAAAAATATCCAGCACGAATATCAATCCAATATTGATAAATTCAGCCAGGATGTTATTATCGCCCAAATCGAATTGCTGCTTACTTATGCTGAACGCTTTTATAACAGACAATTTATTACCAGAAAAATAAGCAATCATCAAATTCTGGCCCGCTTAGAAACTTTACTTGAGGATTATTTCAGCACAGATTCATTGGCTAAAAGTGGCTTGCCAACCGTGCATTATATTGCAGAAACCCTAAATGTTACGCCCAATTATTTAAGCGGTTTGCTAAAATCACTTACCGGTCAAAGTACGCAACATCATATACATGATAAACTGATCGAAAAAGCCAAAGAAAAACTATCTACAACAAACTTATCAATAAGCGAAATTGCTTTTGATCTGGGTTTTGAGCACCAGCAATCATTCAGTAAATTATTTAAGACCAAAACCAATGTTTCGCCTCTAGAATTCCGACAATCTTTTAACTAAACAAAACTTTATTTTTAGTAAATTCGCTACAAAAAAAGTTTTATGAATCCAGTTTTTAAAAATACTTTAGCTGTAATAATTGGTCTTTTTGTTGGCAGCGTTGTCAATATGGCAATTATTTTAATGAGTGGTTCTGTAATTCCTCCTCCAAATGGTGCAGATGTTACAACCATGGAAGGACTAAAAGCTACGATGCATTTATTTGAACCCAAACATTTTATTTTTCCATTTTTGGCACATTCCATTGGTACTTTTGCAGGCGCGGCAACAACCGCATTAATTGCAGCAACCCGCAAAACAGAATTGGCTTTGGTAATTGGTGCCTTCTTTTTATTGGGCGGGATTGTAAATGTTTGTACATTGCCTTCACCAATTTGGTATAATATTATAGATCTTGCATTTGCATATTTGCCAATGGCTTATTTTGCCAGAAAAATAGTCGCTGGCAAAAAATCATAAAAAAGTATCATTTAAACTATTGTCGAAATGAATGAGAAATCAAACACCAGAAAACCGGCAAAAATGTGCTACGAACATATTGGTGGAAAACTAGGCCAATTGCTTCTGGAAAATTTTGCCGATAAAGGATGGATTGCTAAAAACAAACCAACCGATAAAAATTTTTATATTACTGATTTAGGACAAAAAGAATTTGTGAAATTAGGTATAGATGTTTCGCAGATAAAATCAGAAGTTTTATAAATACACAGCTGATTTTGCCCCATAATAATAACAATAACAGAATGAAAAAAGTTGGACTTGTAGGCGGAATCAGTTGGGTTTCTACCATAGATTATTATAAATTAATAAACGAAGGCGTAAATAAAAAACTGGGCGGACTGCACTTTGTAGAATGCCTGATTTATTCCCTAAACTTTGCCGATATTCAGGAAAAAACCTGGACAGACTCCTATGAAATTATTTTAAATGCTTGTTTAAGTTTAAAAAATAGCGGTGTCGATGCCATCGTATTATGTGCCAATACCGCACATATGTATGCAGACAAAATC
Source organism: [Flexibacter] sp. ATCC 35103 (assembly GCF_001975985.1). Taxonomy (GTDB): domain Bacteria; phylum Bacteroidota; class Bacteroidia; order Flavobacteriales; family Flavobacteriaceae; genus Flavobacterium. The sequence goes on from NZ_MTQF01000004.1 coordinate 316,373, forward strand.
GAAAAAGAAATTAATTTGCCTTTAATTCATATTGGTACAGAAACGGCTAAAGCTGTAAAACAACAAGAAATTACCACGATTGGACTTTTAGGAACTTCGTTTTCTATGGAAATGGATTTCTATAAAGATCGCCTGAAAAGTTTTGGACTTAATGTGCTGATTCCTGAAAAGCAGGAAACAAGAGACTATATTCAACACGTTCTAAAAGAAGAACTTGGCAGAGGTATTATTAATCCGGATTCAAAACAAAACTATATTAAAATAGCAAATGAACTGATAAAAAGTGGTGCCGAAGGTATTATTGTAGGTTGTACCGAAATTCCGTTATTGATCGATCAATCTCATTTTTCGGTTCCGGTTTTTGATACAACCAAAATACATTCTGAAGCTATTGTAAACTTTATTCTCTCTTAAAAAAACAACAATTCCCGAATTATTTTTAACTGTAAAATCATTTATGAAAAATCTCTTTAGAATATTTGTTGTTTTATTAGTTTCAGCCTTACTTTTTAATTGTGCTTCGTTTTCTAAAAAAGATTTTAAAAAGGACTATATCAGTTTAAATCCAGTTGATATCTACAAATTTAACGGAAAATATACTTTTGCACCAATAAAGAAATACGATAAAAAAAATGAACATTCTGATTTAGAAAGTATAAAAAAATATATCAATTCTTATAATTATATCACAAATGATATTTTAAAATTTGAAAATATAGATTCTACCGTAAACAATGTTTCCCAGTATTACATTGAATTAAAAATCCTTAATACTACTGAATTAAGTGTTGAATTATTTAAAAATAATAACAGCCTGAAAAAGCAGCAAATAAAAGGGACCTTAAAAAAAGACGGAATGTTTTATCTGGATAATAATTATCTGAAATGTACCGGAATCCCATATCTTTTTGGAGGATGTAACAATAATAAAAGGCGAATTGCTGTTTCGAAAAATTATAATTTAATTATAAATGAAGCCGTCGATAATACAGGTGCGCTACTATTTCTTTTTTGGGCTGGTCAAACTTACAATGATGTATACGAATTTAAGCGTCTGGAATAAATTATTAAGTCCTTTTTGGTTTTCCTAAACACATATTTTATAACTTAGTTAGCTTTTAAATTTTAAAATTATGACTAAGAAAGAAATAGCCCGGGACTTTTTAAAACTTGCTGCAAACGGACATTCCCATGAAGCGTTCCGTCTTTATGTTGGCGAAAAATTCAAACATCATAATGCCTATTTCAAAGGCGATGCAGATACTTTGATGCTTGCAATGGAAGAATCGACCAGAACAAACCCTAATAAAGTTTTTAAAATTCACCACATTCTCGAAGACGGAGATCTGGTCGCCGTACATTCTCATTTAAAACAAACTCCCGTAGATTTGGGTTTTGCCGTAGTTCATATTCTAAAATTCAAAGCAGATAAAATTGTTGAACTTTGGGATTTAGGACAACCCATCCCAAAAGAACCTATTAACGAAAATGGAATGTTCTAGTTCGCAGTAATATAGTATACAGTCTCAGTTTTCAGTCGCAGTTGTATACTGTTAACTGAGACTGAAAACTGAGACTGAGACTGAAAACTGCGACTGAAGACTGAAAACTAAATAATATGGCAAAAAATAAAACTACAGAAACACAAAGCAGCGTTCCTGATTTTATAAATGCTTTTGTTGAAGACCAAACCAAAAGAAATGATGCTTTTGAAATTATCAGAATAATGCAGGAAGTTACTCATTTTGAACCCAAAATGTGGGGACCAAGTATTATTGGTTTTGGAAGTTATCATTACAAATATGCCAGCGGTCACGAAGGCGATGCACCAATTGTTGGTTTTTCTCCCAGAAAAGCCGCAATTTCGCTTTACATTTATAACTCGCCAAAAAATAGAGAAGAGTTACTTTCTAAGCTGGGAAAAAATAAAGCATCAAAAGGGTGCATTTATATTAAAAAACTAGCCGACATTGATCTCGAAGTCCTTAAAAATATGATTACACTTTCTTTAGAATATTTTAAAAAAACATATCCCTCAAATTAAATACTACCATGATTATTACCCTTATTATTCTTTTATTCGCCTTGCTTATTTTTGTTTTTCAACATCCCAGATATGGTAAAAAACCTTCAGGCGAGAGATTGGCTTTGATTCAAAAATCACCTAATTATAAAAACGGAAAATTCGAGAACGTCAACTTTACGCCTGAACTTGCAGAAGGTTACGGGTATTTTAATGTAATTTCTGAATTCTTATTTAAAAAAGTAGAGAGAAAAATTCCAACTGATCTGATTCCGTCAATCAAAACCAATTTGCTTGAACTTTCTATAGGTCAGGATGTTTTGGTTTGGTTTGGGCATTCGTCCTATTTTATTCAGCTTGAAGGAAAACGGTTTTTAATCGATCCGGTTTTTAGTGGTAACGCCTCCCCTGTTTACGGAACTACAAAAGCCTTTAAGGGAACTGATATTTATACCGCCGCAGATTTTCCTGAAATTGATTATTTACTAATCACACACGATCATTATGATCACCTGGATTATAAAACAATTATGGAATTAAAACCGAAGATTAAAAACATAATCTGCGCGCTTGGCGTAGGTTCGCATTTTGAATTTTGGGGATTTCCTAAAAATACTATTATCGAAAAAGACTGGCATGAAAAAATAGAACTCGACCAAAATTTAACTCTTTATACTACGCCTTCAAGGCATTTTTCAGGCAGAAGCATTAAACGCTGCAATACACTCTGGACCTCTTTTGTATTAGAAGCCCGCAATTTTAAAATGTATTTGGGCGGAGACAGCGGTTACGATTCTCATTATGCTGAAATTGGTGCTAAATTTGGTCCTTTTGATATTGCACTTATCGATAACGGACAATATAATCTAGCCTGGAAATACATTCATAATCTACCCGAAGATGTCATAAAAGCGATGAAAGACATAAAAGCAAAAAGAGTTTTTCCGGTTCATTCCTCAAAATTTTCACTGGCGCTTCACCCTTGGGATGAACCTTTGATAAAAGTAACAGAATCGAATGCCGCTTCAGAAAATCCAATTCCGCTAATCACACCAAAAATTGGAGAATTGGTAGAATTAAAAAATGAAAAACAAGAATTTCAGCAATGGTGGAAAGGGATTAAGTAATTTTAGATTGCAGATTTTAGATTTTAGATTTTAGATTGAAAACTGGAACTGAGACTGAAAACTGAGACTGAGACTAAAGACTAAAAAAAACTGAAAACAAAAAAATGAAACTAAAATTCATAACAACGATTATTTTCCTGATCAGCTATACTATTTTCTCTCAAAATACATATGTGTTTTTAGGAAGTTATAACAGGGATAAAACGGCTGAATCTATTCAGGTTTACCAATTAGATACCATAAACGGAAACTTAACCAAAGTAACCTCAGCAAAAAACACCATTAATCCATCGTATTTGACTGTTTCGCCAAACGGAAAATATTTATATGCCTGTACGGATACCAGAACGCCAAATGCAGGAAGTGTAAGCAGTTTTGAATTTAATACCAAAAACAAAAACCTGACTTTTTTAAACAAGCAGTCCAGTGGTGGTGAAAATCCCGTTTATCTGTCAGTTCATAAAAGCGGAAAATGGCTCGTAAATGGCAATTATACAGCAGGAAGTGTTTCAGTTCATCCGATATTAGAAAATGGCCAAATCGATTCGCTTGCACAGAATTTCCAGTATACAGACGGAAGTGTCAATAAAGAAAGACAAACCAAATCGCACGTTCATTCGACTGTGTTTTCTCCTCAAAATGATTATTTATTTCTTCCGGATTTAGGTGCGGATAAAATTCGTTGTTATCGTTTTGATGAAAATCAGAAACAGCCTTTAGTCGAAACAAAAGTTCCGTTTACAAAAACAGATTTAGAAGCCGGACCAAGACATTTTACTTTTCATCCCAATCAAAAATTTGGATATTGCATCGAAGAAATGTCAGGATCAATAAGCGTTTATCAATACAAAAACGGAACTTTAAAAAAGATTCAGCGTATCAATACACATCCGGATACGATAATATCCGGTTTCGAAAGTTCAGATATTCATATCTCGCCTGACGGAAAATTTCTATACGCATCAAATCGGGGAAAAGAAAATAACATTGCTATTTTTTCTATTGCCAAAAACGGACTTTTGAAAAACATTGGTTATCAATCGACTTTTGGCAATCATCCGCGAGTTTTTGCCCTCGACGAAAGTGGAAACTTTTTGATTGCAACCAATATGAATTCCGGAAATGTCACTGTTTTTAAGAGAAATTCTAAAACAGGATTACTTGATAAAGTTGGAAATGAAGTTAAAATGGAAAATGTAACCTGCGTTCAAATCAAAAAGATATAATAATCCGCAGATTTACAGTTTAAAAAAATAAATTCGTGTCTTCTTGACAAAAAAACAAAACTTAAAAAAATGAATAAATCAGAATTCAATTTGCAGCCTGAAATTTTAGAAGACGACATTACAAAATTAGTTCCGCTGCAGGAAAGTGATTTTGACGCACTTTTTAAAGTAGCTTCAGATCCATTAATTTGGGAACAGCATCCCATGAAAGACCGTTATAAAATAGAAGTTTTCAAACCGTTTTTTGATGCAGCCATAAATTCTAAAAGTTCCTTTTTGATTTTAGATAAAAAGACTAATGAAGTTATTGGCAATACCAGATATTATGATTACAATCCGGAGAAATCCAGTATTGCAATTGGTTTTACCTTTATTGGTCGAAAATTCTGGGGAGGTTTGTACAATAAATCAAATAAAAAACTATTGATCGATTATGCTTTTCAACATGTAGATTCGGTATTATTTCATATTGGTACAGATAATATACGTTCGCAAAAAGCAGTATCAAAATTAGGCGCTGTAAATATTGGCGAAGTAAATATTATAGGTAATATTCCGGTCAATTTACCTCATTTTGAATATGAATTAAAGATTGAAAATTTTAAATTATAAGATATAAATAAACAATTATAAGTTATTAATTATTATTGGGAAACCTTTTCTATTTTTTGATACTTTAGCTTCAAAATGTGCCGTTAGGCACTAAATATTGGTAACAATTTCGATTCAAAATTCATTGGCGTGCCGTAGTATGCAACATAAAAATACTATTGCGTACCTACGGCACGCTAAATATATTATAATGTATCTTTTCTACCAATATTTAGTACCTAACGGCACAGAACACAGATTTAAAATATTTGATTAAAATTATAACTTCAACATTTAACTAACAACATATAACTTCTAACATATATAGAATGAAAAGAATTACAGTTTTCTGCGGATCAAGCTTTGGTACCGAAGAAATTTATAAAGAACAAGCCGAATTACTGGGAAAAAAATTAGCACAACAAAATATAGAATTGGTTTACGGTGGAGCAAACGTTGGTTTAATGGGTGCTGTAGCCGATGGAGTTTTAAATGAAGGCGGGAAAGCAATTGGCGTTTTACCAAATTTTTTAAGATCGAAAGAAATTGCCCATCTCGGTTTAACCGAATTAATTTTGGTGGAAAGCATGCATGAAAGAAAAACCAAAATGAGCGATTTATGCGATGGTGTAATTGCGCTTCCGGGTGGTTTTGGAACTCTTGAAGAGCTTTTCGAAATGCTGACCTGGGCACAATTAGGACTTCACAAAAAACCAATTGCCATCTTGAACATCAACGGTTTTTATGATGCCCTGATCGAATTAACGAAGGTTATGGTAGAGAAAGGTTTATTGAAAGATGTAAATCAACAAATGCTTTTGGTAAGCGATAACATTGATGATTTATTAGATCAAATGAAAAATTATGTTGCTCCTGCCGTGGGAAAATGGATCGATAAGAATAAGGTATAAATTCGTTTTATTTTAAAGGCAATCGTGTATTGCTGAAATGGCACTAAATAATAAACTACAATACGGGAATAGGAATATATTTCCAGCATTTAAAATCCATACAGGTGAAAACCTTTGTGGATTTTTTTATTGAATGTATTTGAGATTTCTTTCTTAAATTAGGGGCTGGAAAAATGTTTCAAGTTTTTTTGTTTCAAGTTTCAGGTTATGCGCCATTTTTGTCATTTCGATCCCGAAGCATCGGGATCGAAATGACAAACTAAACTTTATTCAAATTTTACATCTTACAAACAACATTTTACAAACAATCTTTTACCAATAAAAAATGAAAACAGAAAACAACCACTTCGCAAAAGCCGAAATGCTGATTAGAAAACCTGTTTCAGAAGTTTTTCAGGCTTTTATAAATCCGGAAATAACAAGTAAATTTTGGTTCACAAAAGGTTCCGGAAAATTAGAACAAGACACAAAAACCGAATGGACTTGGGAAATGTATGGTTTTTCATTAACCGTAACAACTCATGTTTTGCAGGAAAATAAAAAAATCGTAATCGAATGGGGAAATCCTGATGAAAGCACCATTGTAGAATGGATTTTTAATGCGTTAGACGAAAATGAAACATTTGTAAGCATTATTAATTCCGGTCTAAAAGGAGATCATGATAAAATAATCGATCAGGTTCGCAATTCAACAGAAGGTTTTACGTTAGTTTTAGCAGGAGCAAAAGCATATTTAGAACACAATATTCAGTTGAATCTGGTATTAGATCGATTTCCTAAGGGATTAGCGTAAAAAGTTTAAAGTTTCAGGTTTCAAGTTTAAAGTTACTAAGCGGACTTGAAACGTGAAACCTGAAACTAAAAAAAACAAAACCATGGATACAAAAAAACCGGAAAATATTGATGAATATATTGGTGCATTTCCTAATGATGTTCAGGAGATTTTAGAAAAAATAAGAACAACGATTCAGAAAGCAGCGCCTGATGCCAAGGAGAAAATCAGTTATTCGATGCCAGCTTTTGATCAAAACGGAATCGTAGTTTATTTTGCCGCTTTCAAAAATCATATTGGTTTATATGCTTTGCCAAGCGGTCATGAAGCTTTTAAGGAAGAACTTTTAAAATATAAATCAGGAAAAGGTTCTGTACAATTTCCTTTGAAGCAGCCAATACCATATGAATTGATTACCAGAATTGTAAAATTCAGAGTAAAAGAAAATATTGAAAAAGTAAAAAAGAAATAATTTTAAATGAACTTAATCCAGCATTACAATCAACTTTACAAAACATCATCTGAATCTATTTTAGAAGGAAATTATAAATTTGATACACAAATAAAAGACACTTCAGATTCCCGATTTGGAATCACTTTACTTATCCGCCCAAACGAAACTATTAAAGCAAATATTCAGTTGTTTTTAGAAGAACTAAAGGCGACAAATCCTGAACAATATTATTATCCGGATTCAGATCTTCACATTACCGTGCTCTCAATTATTTCGTGTTACGAAGGGTTTACTTTAGACAAAATCGAGATTAAGGATTATATCAACGTGATTCAGCAAAGTCTTGTGCATCTGGATAAAATAAATATTGAGTTTCGCGGTGTAACAGCTTCTCCTTCTGCAGTGATGATCCAGGGTTTCCCTACAGATGAATCTTTGAATAACTTCAGGGATAAACTGCGTGAGAACTTTAAAAAATCAGATTTGGAACAAAGTATCGATAGCCGATACGCCATTGCAGCAGCACATTCTACTGTAATGCGATTTCAGGAAACGCTTCAAAATCCAGAAAAGTTAATAGAAATCACAGAGAAATTTCGTGATTATGATTTTGGAGAATTAAAAGTAAAAAACTTAGAATTGGTTTATAATAATTGGTACCAGAGAGAAGAAAACACCATTCATCTGGCTGATTTTATTATTTGAATTTTTAGTCCCGAATTTCAAAAATTGGAATTTTTAAGTTTATTCTAATTAGTGTAATTCGTGGAAAACTTCAAGCATTAAAATTATTTATTAAACTTGCCAAAATGCCATAAAATACCTGAAGGATCGTGTAAAAAACATTCGCTTCCCCAGTCTAAGTGGCGAATTGGCGTTAGTTTTACACCATATTTTTCAGTTACGTTCAAAGCTAATAACTGATTGTAATAATAATCGACATCCTCGACTTCAAGAAAAATCATGGTATTTTCTATCCATTCTTTTGCATAATAATCCTGAAGATAAAAGGCTAAATCCCCTGTTTTAAAAACAGAAAAATTAGACTCTAATACGGTTTCTTCAAAACCTAAATCACAGTAAAAAGTTCTGGAGACTTCAAAATCTTTTGCTCCAATAAAAGGTCGGATTGATGTTGCTTTGTGATTCATCTTTCTCTTATTTAAAATTATTTACACCACTCAAAACTAATTTTTATTTATCAAATCCAAGTTGTTTTCTCAAATCCAGATTTAGACTGTATTGTTCCTGAACCGGAATAATTTTGCGGGAACTTTTATTTATATCACTTCCTTCGGCAGACCAAAGAAATGGATAAAAATTAAAAACTTCATCCCCTTTCAATTTAGAAACTTCCTGTCTCCAGCCATTCCATCTGTTGCCTTCGTAAAACTTATCCAAATCATTATTAAAACAAAATCCTAAAAATTCAGAATACGTAATATCCAGTTGTTCATACTCCAGATTATCAGGCGAAAAATAATAGACTTTTCCAACATCCGTTCCTAATCCTCCTCCATTTAAAAGATAAAAACCACCTATTGCATCATCTGCAATCAATAAAAAAGGAGGTGTTTCACCAAACTCCTTAAACGATTTTCCTTTGTTCCAATCCGGAAGTGTACGATTAAATTTTAAATTTCCTGAACCCAAAATCCTGATCCAGCCGTCATCAATTAAAAGACCGCCTGTCATAAAAACTATTGCTCCCATTGACGAACGCGTTGTAACCTGGGTTTTGTATAAGGCATCTTTCGCTTTTGATGCATCTACGGGTAAAACTTCTACTTTGTTTTTTGCTGTTTTAATCCAATCTTCGACAATTGTCCAGCCCGGATCTGCTTTATCTATAAGTTCTTCTGCTTTTTTCATTTTGGTTTGTGCAGTTACTGCAAAAGTTATAAATGTCAATACAATTAATGGAAACTTTACTATCATTTTTCAATTGTAAAAATTAATATAATATAATTATCCTTTCTTTAAAATATTACCTAAACCTCAAACTATCTCTTCAAAACTTAAATTACAATAAAACTTTCAGAATATTGAAGTGTTGATATGGCTATGGTTTTGTGATTCATTTTTATTACAACATTAAAAACATCATTAATTTTCTTTACGACCATTCATCAGTACCGTAGCAATTCTTTTATAGGCAACGACAATAGTTAACCATATAGTAATAAAAAAAGAAATTTTACCTAGTAAGTCATTCATGTGATTAGTATAAACATCTCTCAACATTGAAAATATAATATAAAATGGAATAAATCCGATTAAAATTACGGGAATCAATACAAGTAAACCAAAAGTAATTTCGACTTTTTTTGCCTTTTCATTAATAAAATTTGAAATTGAATTTGTAAAAGCATAAGGTTTATAAATTCTGCTCAAGTAACTATTAGAATCTTCTTCTTTAAACAATTTATCAAATCTAACTCTGGTTATAATATTAAATGCGAACAAAATTTCTTTCTTTTGATAACTTACTGAATTTAAATCATACAAAAGATACACAAAAACCAAAGGTATTAATTTCAATAATAAAGAAGTATCAGTTATAGATACAGGTCCTAAATTCAAATTTTCAATTTTAATATTCCCCGCAAATAAATAAAGAAAAATAATAATAATTTCCCACAGAATTAACTTATCATGTCTTTCATTCAATACCGTTAAATTTTCAAACAATTTATCATGATAATCCTTAATTACTGATTCATCATTATTAGCTATAAATTGATCTACTTTTTCAGAATTTTTCATATAATTAAAACTATCTTAAAATAGGTTTATTTTTTATCCTTTCTTCAGGATATTCCCTAAACCACGACCTATTTGTTCTATCGCTTCAAGACCTTTTGTCAATGGCGTAGCAGTAAAATCTTCATATGCATCCATAGAAGTTCCTTTGCGATCGTCATGGGCATACACTAAAATCAAGTTGTTTTCATTGAATGATTTTTCGAATTTCTGAGGCAATTTATCAAAGATCGACTGATAGGAAACAGAACCTTTTCTGGATAAATTAAATACAATCAGATCGGTTGGTTTGATTTCATCTGAGATTGATTCGAAATCATCCCAATCCAGAATACTTTTGAAGCCTAATTTTGCATTTAGTTTTAAATTAGCGGCAACTTGCTGGATCGCCTGATGTGTCTTATACTCGGCATAAATCACAATCGGAATACTTAATTCTTGTGACAAACGGCATATTTTCTGTAATAAAAGGTGAAAACCAACTCCTCTTTCTGAAAAAGGCGGACAAATAAAAACCAATCTTTTTTCTTCTATAAAAGTCTTTTGAAACCTGCAGATAAATAAACTCTTGTCTACATTGTTGATAATTGAATCTACGTTTTCTCCAAAAATTTTATCCAGGAAACCTGTTTTTCTTGGCCAGCCCACAATCACAATATCCGACATGATTTCTTTTGATGTTCTCGCAATTCCGCTTGCAGGATTATGGTCGATTCTCGCAATCGTATTTATTTTCACTTCAGATGCTGATCCCTGAATTACAAATTTATCAACTGCTTTTCTATACTTTAAAATATTTTTCTCAGCCTGATCATTATTGGGAACAATCGTTAATAAAGTCACTGGATTAGCTGATTTTTTATCCTTTATCAAAAGTGCAAAGTCTAATAAAGTGGCTGTAGCCGAAGTTTTTGCTAAAGGAATCAAAATATGTTCGTCTAAAATCTGATCGCTGTGAGCATCTTCATGTGAAACTTCTTCTTCGCAAATCGCAATTTTTTTTGCTGCTTTTTCAGTTGCGAAAGAAGCTACGATACACGTAATTAAAATTAGAATAATAGTTCCGTTAAGGATATTTTCATCCAGGATTTTCGCTTTAAATCCAACCAGAATAACTGCTAAAGTTGCTGCAGCATGTGCACTGCTTAACCCGAAGATAAGCTGTCTTTCGGTCTTTGTATATTTAAAAACGATTTGTGTAAAAAAAGCGGCGATCCATTTTCCAAAAATAGCCACAACACTCAAAGTACCGGCTACAATTAAAGCCGTTGGTCCGCTAAGGATTACGCTAATATCTACCAGCATTCCTACAGAAATCAGGAAAAACGGAATAAACAATGAATTTCCAATAAACTCAATTCTATTCATTAATGCAGACGAATGCGGAATCAGTGGATTTAATGCCAAACCAGCAACGAACGCCCCAATAATTGGCTCTACTCCTGCTACTTCGGCTAAAAATGCTGCAAAGAAAACGACAGATAATACGAATATATAATGAGCATGTTTTTCACTTTCCAATTTCTTAAAAAACCATTTGGCAATTCTTGGAATAACCAGAAACATAATAGCGGAGAAAATTGCCAGTGAAACCGTTAATTTTATCCAGAAAGCCTGATTCAGGTTTCCCTGACTGCTTCCCATAATAACCGCCAAAATGATCAAAACGGCAGTATCCGTTAAAATAGTTCCACCAACGGTAATGGCAACGGCCTGATTTTTTGCGATACCAAGTTTACTCACAATTGGGTAAGCTACAAGCGTGTGCGTTGCAAACATACTCGCAGTCAAGAAACTGGCATTAAAATCATATTGCAATAAATAATAACAAACCGGAAAACCAATCGTTAAAGGAAAAATAAACGTGAAGAAACCAAATAATAAACTCTTATTTCTATTGGCCTTAAACTCATTCATATCCAATTCCAGACCCGCAATAAACATAATGTATAAAAGTCCGATTGTGGAGAATAAATCTACGGCTGAATTTTTTGCCAGAATATTAAGTCCGTGTGGCCCAATGATAACTCCGGAAATGATAAGACCGATAATTCCTGGAATATTTATTTTTTTTAGTAAAATAGGTGACAACAGAATAATGAAAAGTATCAAAGAAAAAATCAATACTGGGTTGCTGAGTGGTAATTCGAATTCTTGTAAAAAATGCTTGAAAAATTCTATCATAATGTAATTTTATCTTCTCTGAGTTATTTTAGTTTTTCGTAAAAAGAGTATTCAAATTAAAATAAAACCAAGAAGTATTTACCGATTTATTTAAAACGAAAAAATCGGATTCTTTAGTGATTGCTTCATTACAAAAATACCTAAAAAAAATGCGAACTTTTCACGAAAACCGCATATTAAGCAATAAAAAATGTTTCGTTGCCAAATTATTAATATTTAATATATTTTTTAACAAAACTGCAACATTAACAAACGAAAATAAATGTTCATTGCATTATTCAATTATCTTTGTCTTAATAAATATTGCACAATGGAAGAATGTATCTCTGTTTTTGATATGCTTAAAATTGGCGTTGGTCCCTCAAGTTCTCATACTTTAGGGCCTTGGAGAGCCGCAGAACGTTTTTTAGAAGAGTTAAAAGACGAATCAATTTTAGACCAGATTAAACGTGTAAAAGTAGACTTATACGGATCTCTTTCTTTAACCGGAAAAGGTCACGCTACAGATTTGTCTGTGATGCTGGGTTTAAGCGGACAAGATCCCGAATATATTCCTATTGATGATATTGCGGGAATCATTAAAACTATCGAAGATACAAACGAAATTATTCTGGCAAACGAATATAGAATTCCGTTCTATTTTCTTCAGGATATTGTTTTCAATAAAGAGTTTCTTCCTTTTCATGCCAACGGATTAAAATTCACTGCCTATAAAGAGGATGATTCTGAATATGAATCTACTTTTTATTCTATTGGAGGAGGTTTTGTCGTTAAAGAAGAACGTACAAATGCCAAAATCAAAGAGGTTATTAAATGTGCTTTCCCCTTCCCGATTCAAAATGCTGTTGAGCTTTTAAATTATACGGTTTCAGAGAACAAATCAATATCTGAAATTGTGTATGAAAACGAAAAATCGATGCGTCCCGAAGCAGAAATTCATTCTGAATTAATGCGTATCTGGAACACAATGTTAGAATGTATGTATATTGGTTGTCATACCGGAGGCGTCCTTCCGGGCGGATTAAACGTTCGCCGAAGAGCTTTTGATATGCACCAAAACTTAATAGGTTTATCGAATTATTCGAACCCGCAAACGTGGCTGGAAGAAATTAGAAAAACCGAAGTAAAATTTCGTCAGATCTTAAAATGGGTAAGTTGTTTTGCACTTGCCGTAAATGAGGTAAATGCTTCTTTAGGCCGCGTAGTTACAGCGCCTACAAACGGAAGCGCTGGTGTAATTCCGGCTGTTTTAATGTATTATCTGGTAATCGAAAACCATAATGCAGGCGAAAAAGAAATCAAACAATTTTTGATGGTTGCCGGAGAAATTGGAAGTATCTTCAAAAAAGGATCAACCATTTCAGCCGCTATGGGCGGTTGTCAGGCCGAAATTGGCGTTTCATCATCTATGGCCGCCGCGGCACTTTGCGAATTAATGGGCGGAACTCCTGCTCAGGTTTTAATGGCTGCCGAAATCGCAATGGAACATCATCTTGGTTTAACCTGCGACCCAATTGGCGGATTGGTTCAGATTCCTTGTATCGAAAGAAATACAATGGGTGCCATAAAAGCCATAAATGCTGCCGAATTAGCGCTTGAAACTGATTCTAAAAATGCAAAAGTGCCATTGGATAAAGTGATCAATACCATGTGGCAAACCGCAAAAGACATGAATTCTAAATACAAAGAAACCTCTGAAGGCGGATTGGCAATTGCCGTAAATATGGCAGATTGTTAAAAAATATTTTTGTTTCACGCAGATTTGAAAGATTAGAGCAAATTAATTTTAGATTTTTATTAAATTAATCTGCGCTTATCGGCTTAAATCTTTTTAAATCTGCGTGAAAAAATAATTCGTGAATTCGTGGCAAAAAATCAAAATCAACTTCATGAAAAAACAGTACTTTCTCTTAATCTTATTATTTTGCTCCGTTTTATTGCATTCACAAGAACGCTATTTCCTTAATTCGGATACGCGTTTATATACTTCACCAAACAATTCTGCTGAATTTCTGGGCTATTTTAGATATGGTGCCGAAGTACAATTATTATCCGAAAGCAAAAATGGCTGGTATAAAATAAAAGCCGATAACTTATCTGAGGGTTATATTCCTGAAAAATATGTCGCCACAAGATTAAATGCAAAAGATATTAAAGTCAAAGACAATGAAAATCCTATTTTAGAAGGCGGAGACAATTACTATGGAGGAAACCACCTTTTTGTTTTAGTAGCCGGTTTAAAGGCACGTGCACAACCAGATAAAAATTCAAAAATTAAGGAAATCCTATATACCGGCGATCCTGTAGCCATAAATTATTTACCAAAAAATCAGGATGAATGGGTAAATATTAGCGGTCAGTTTAGTGACGAATATGCCAAATTTACCTTAAGAAAATTTGTTGGAAACAGACCTGATTTCAATACTTTAATAAAAGAATTTGACAAACTCGATGTTACTAATATTACAGAACGCAAAACCATTGGTGAACGACTTGTAGAACTCGCCTGGAATAGTGACAACACAACATTAGCTCCTGCTTATCAAAGGCATTATGAAGTTGTAAAGCAATTAAACGATCCTAAACTTCTGGCTGATACAGAGCTAAATATAGCTATAGCCAAAGGAGTATCCAAACATAAAAAACCGGAAGAGATCCTGGCTTTCGTTAAAAAATCAGAATTCGTTTTGAAAGGATTAAAAACCAAAGCCTGGTACCTGACTCAAAAAGATCTGGTAAAAATATTTGGAAAACCTCCCAAAAAGGCAAATGTAAGCGATGAATGCGGTGTTTATCTAAGCGAACTTTTTTATTATTATCCAGACTTGCAAGCTTCTGTAGACGAGCAAAAAAATCAGGCAGAAATCACTAAAGTATTCCTAAACGAAAACAATAAACTGGTTTTAAATCCAAATGCAATATTAGATCACACACTATCTGAAAAGGCATTTATAGAAAAATACGGTACTTATATTGGCGCTTCTATAAAAGCACCACATTCTTACTCAATACAAATAGAAGACAGCGAATTTAGATTAGAATTTAAAGATGGAAAGTTATTTACCATCGAAATATTCTTCTATTGCTGATTTCAATCTATAATTATTCAATACTTTTACATCTTCAAAAAAAAACAAAATGTCAGTAGCAAAAAAAGATTATAAAAGAATCACAACAAAGTCATTAATCGAAATGAAAAGCAATGGAGAAAAAATCTCTATGCTAACGGCTTACGATTTTACAATGGCTAAAATTGTTGACACCGCAGGAGTCGATGTGATTTTAGTGGGCGATTCAGCATCAAATGTTATGGCAGGTCACGAAACGACATTGCCAATTACTTTAGATCAAATGATATATCATGCTTCATCTGTAGTTCGTGCTGTAGAAAGAGCTTTGGTTGTGGTAGATTTACCTTTTGGAAGTTACCAGTCTGATCCTAAAGAAGCATTGCGTTCTGCTATCAGAATCATGAAAGAAAGCGGCGGACATGCTGTAAAACTTGAAGGAGGAAAAGAAATTAAAGAATCAATCAAAAAAATATTAAACGCAGGAATCCCGGTTATGGGACATTTGGGTTTAACACCTCAGTCTATCTATAAATTTGGAACTTACAGCGTTCGTGCCAAAGAAGACCAGGAAGCTGAAAAACTAATTGAAGATGCCAAACTCTTAGAGAAAATTGGTTGTTTTGGAATTGTTTTAGAAAAAATACCAGCCGATTTAGCTCAAAAAGTGGCTGAAAGTATTTCAATTCCTGTTATTGGTATCGGTGCCGGAGGTGGTGTTGACGGACAGGTTTTGGTGATTCACGATATGTTAGGAATGAACAACGAATTTAGTCCGCGTTTCTTGCGTCGTTACTTAAACCTATACGAAGAAATGACAAAAGCAATTGGCCAATATGCCGCTGATGTTAAGTCAAGTGATTTCCCAAACGAGAGAGAACAATATTAGATTAGACTTACTTAGATTTTTAGACTGACTTAGACTTCTTAGATTTCACTCTTTAGTTCATTAAAACATAAATCGAAGAAGTCTAATATCTGAGACATCTAATCTAAATCTTAAAATATGCATCAATTTAAAGAGCTTTTAATTTGGAAAAAAAGCAGGTTATTTTGTTCTAAAATTTATAGCGTAACTTCTACTTTTCCAAGTGAAGAGAAATTTGGAATAACGAATCAATTACGAAGAGCTTCTGTTTCTATTCCTTCAAACATAGCAGAAGGTTCCTCAAGAAAATCCAATAAAGATTTTGCGAGATTTTTAGAAATTGCAATTGGTTCTGCTTACGAAGTAGAAACGCAACTTTTAATCTCATCTGATTTAGGATTCATTAATGAAGAAAAAACTAGTGAATTAATCCATATGTTAGAAGAAATTACAAAAATGACATCCAGATTTAGAGCGACTTTAATAGTATAAAAAAATAAATCTAAAAAATCTAAGTCTAAGAAGTCTAAGTCAGTCTAAGTCAGTCTAAAAATCTAAGCCAGTCTAAAATGAAAATTCTATCCAATAAAAATAACCTCCAAATTCTACACGAAGACAACCATATAATTGTCGTAAACAAGCGTGTGGGCGATATTGTTCAGGGTGATAAAACGGGTGACAAACCTTTATCTGATGTTGTAAAAGAATACATTAAAGACAAATACAATAAACCCGGCGATGTATTTCTGGGTGTAATTCATCGTTTAGATCGTCCTACAACCGGAATTGTTGTTTTTGCCAGAACGAGCAAAGCCTTAACCCGAATGAACGAAATGTTCAGCAATCGTGAAACGCAAAAAACATATTGGGCAGTTGTCAAGAATAAACCTCAGGAAACAAGTGCTAAATTGGTTCATTATTTAAAGAGAAACGAAAAAAACAACACTTCAAAAGCACATTTAAAAGAAGTTCCGGACAGTAAATTAGCCAGTTTAGACTATACTGTTTTTAAGGAGCTTCAGAATTATGTGGCGCTGGAAATCAATTTACATACAGGGCGTCATCATCAAATCAGGGCACAATTAGCAGCGATTGGATCTCCTATAAAAGGGGATTTAAAATATGGTTTTGACCGAAGTAATCCAGACGGAGGAATTCACCTTCATGCCAGAAAACTGGTTTTTGTACATCCTGTTTCTAAAGAGAACATTACAATTGTTGCGCCAACTCCGGATGAAACAATTTGGAATGCACTCTGATTTTATGATACAATTCAGAAATTTTTAAATTTTATCGATTAACTTGCATAGGAAAAATCAAGCGAATCACAAAAATGGACTATAAAAACGACATCGGATACAGAAAAGAAACGCTAAAAAAATTGTTGTATAACATTCAGAAAAGCGAAGACTTAATTGTAAAAGCTTTATACGATGATTTTAAAAAGCCAGAATTTGAAGCTGTTTTAACCGAAACAAATTATGTTATTTCGGAACTGAAAGACACGATAAAAAACATCCATAAATGGGCAAAACGAAAACGTGTTTTACCATCACTTCTCAACTTTCCTTCTACAGATTATATTTATAAAGAACCTTACGGAAACGTGTTGGTTATTGCACCTTGGAATTATCCTTTTCAATTGGCATTATGCCCTTTGATTTCTGCTGTGGCAGCCGGAAACAGAGTTGTTTTAAAACCCTCTGAACTTACGCCCAATACCTCAGCGATCATTTCGAAGATAATCGAAAAAACATTCCACGTTAGTCATGTCGAAGTTTTTGAAGGCGGTGTTGAAGTCTCTAATAAATTACTGGCACAACGTTGGGATTATATTTTCTTTACAGGAAGTGTCTCTGTTGGAAAAATTGTTGCCAAAGCCGCAGCCGAAAATTTAACGCCCGTAACATTAGAATTAGGCGGAAAAAATCCTTGTATTGTTGATGAAACTGCGAATCTAAAACTGGCCGCAAAACGCATTGTATGGGGAAAATTCATTAATGCCGGACAAACTTGTATTGCTCCCGATTATATTTTGGTTCAAAAAAACATGAAAGTTAATTTCATCTCTTTTTTAATCGAAGAAATCATAAAATCTTACGGTAAAAAATTAGAAAAATCACCTGATTTTGCACGTATTATCAATACTAAAAACTGGTTAAGGCTCGCTAATATGATAGAAGCCGAAAAAGTAATTTTTGGCGCAGAAACAGATGCTAATAAACTTTACATATCTCCAACATTAATTGAAGAACCCGCATTGGACAGTCCGGTGATGAAAGAAGAAATTTTTGGACCCATTTTACCAATTCTTACTTATGAAACAGAAGCTGACATTGAAAACGTAATCAGACGTTATGAGAAACCCCTTGCATTTTATATTTTTAGCGAAAATAAATCGTTTGCCAGAAAATTAATCAAAACCTACTCATTTGGAGGTGGTTGTATCAACGATACAGTCGTTCATTTTTCTAATAAAAGGCTGCCTTTTGGCGGTGTTGGACATAGCGGAATCGGCGCATATCATGGTCAGTTGAGTTTCGATATTTTTTCGCATCATAAAGCAGTTGTAAAAAAAGCAAACTGGCTGGATTTACCCATGAGATACGCACCTTACAAAGATAAATTAGCCACTATTAAAAGAATATTGGACTGGATGTAACAACAAAAAACAATTTCGTAATGTTTTTGAGATTTTCATATGAATTTGATTAAAAATATTATATTTACGTCACATTATTTATCTTAAATCCCAGAATATAAAACAATTCTACTTTTACAAAAAATGAAATCCACAATTGATCAAATCAAAGACATTAAGAATCATGGCTATACCTTAGATTTTTCAACTGTCTTTAACAATGCTTTTGAAAACTATAAAAAAATAGCGCTTTATGCCGGATTAATACTTCTTGTATTTTCGATATTGTTTGGTGTAATCGCTTATAGTATTTTAGCTGCAATTTATGGAATCAATAAATTAAGCAACCCTGAATTTTTCAACATACAAACACAACATTTATCACAAATCAACCTTGTTTATTATTTGTTGGGAACAGCATTTTTTTCTGCCATATTAAGCCCTTTTGCTGCCGGATTTTTAAAAATGGCAGAGTGCGCAGATAAAGATCAGGAATTTAAAGTTTCTACAATTTTCACGTATTATAAAACCCGTCATTTTTTCCAGCTTTTTATTGGCACGTTGCTTATTTCATTATTAGGAGGTATAATAACGACCTATCTTGAAACTCAAAAGCTAAATAGTTTAGGCATTATAATCTCATTATTGATCTCCTATTTTACGTTTCTAATGGTTCCTCTTATAATATTTGGAAACCTAAATGCCATTAATGCAATCAAATCAAGCTTCATTCTTATTTTAAAACAGCCTTTTGTCCTCTTAAGTTTAATGATAACTATTGTAGTTGCTTTATTCGTAGGCTTTCTGGCACTTTTTATAGGAATCCTTTTTACTGTTCCGCTTAGTTATTCAATTACATATACTATATATTTTTCAATTTTTAAAAATGACAAAGAAGATCCAATTGATACTATTGGGCAATCGGATTTAGAATAAAACCGAAAATTCTAAGCACAAGCAGGGCTTAACCTACTCTACTTTTAGATTTTTTCAAAAAGACATTTACTAAACCAAACATACCCCGAATTCTATGGTAGAAAACTATAGTTTCTTCAATTCGTTGATTTCTGGAATTGCCGTTATTGGCAATGGCCTAAAATCAATTATTGCAAACTGGTATGTTTTTACTTCAGATATTATTTTTTATAATAATCCTAAACTCATTATTTTAGGATTATCATTATTTGGGTTTCTGGGAATTCTCGTTTACCAATTTTTTAAGATCAAAGCCAGGATTGGTTATTTTATCGAAAAGAAATTAGAAACCGAAACTGCCAACAGAGAATATCAGCTTTATCTTTTATTTTTTGGTATCGCCATTATCGTTATCGAAATCATCAATGAAATATTTAAAATCAGACCTCGCAGTTTATTGGTTTTAAATGTAACAATTGGCTCAGCAGTTCTCCTGATTTACCTCATCACAGATAAAGTCCAATTTCTACGCAACAAAGTCCAGCAAATTTTTATTGCACTATTTTTAAGCTTTCTTGTTTATGTAGGCTATAACATTATATATCTGGATAATGATGTCGTTCCTATCGTGGCTTTTTTAATCTCATTTTACTTTTCATACAGCATTTTAAAACCCATAAAAGTATATTGGGCTTTTGTTGGGATTGTGTTTATCTATCTGATTATAAATGTTATTTTTCATCTTATCCCCATAAAATCATCCATTTTACTGATCAACTACTGTATTATTGTCTTTATAATTAATCAGGTTAAATATGCTGTTTTATTAAATAACAAAGATAATTTCAGGTTTACAAATGAAATTGTTCATAAAGGAAATTCCCTGACAATTGCTACCAATAAAAAAAATGAAGTCGTTTTTTGCAGCGAAACCATCACCTCAATCTTAGGCTATTTGCCAGATGATGTAATGGGTTTGAAATTCTGGAAATTAACAAAAGAAACAGAGTTTATTGCTGATATAAAAAACCTCAATCACGAAGAAAACAAACTGTATATCCGGAAATTAAAAAGCAAAAATGGTGAGTATAAATACATTCAATGGAAAGACAAAAAATTCTCTGAAGATTTAATTATCAGTATTGGTCAGGACGTTACAGAACAAATAAATGTTCGCGATCAATACAAAAATCTAATTCAGACTGCTACTGATATTATTTTTGAAATTGACACTGATGGTTATTTTACTTTTGTAAATGAATTTGGGTTTTCGATTTTAGGATATTCTGAAGATGAAATTATCGGACAGCATTATTCTAATTTTATTCATGAAAATTATCAGAGAAATGCGGTTGACTTCTACGAAAATCTGGAGATCAACGAGAACAATTTTCCAACAATCGAAATTCCGATTTTAAAGAAAAATGGAAAAACATTATGGATTTCACAAAAAATAATTGTTCGCAAGAATGATCTCGAACAAACTATTGGTTTTGCTGGTATAGCACGTGATATTACAGATATTAAAAACATAGAAAACGAGAAGAAAAAGCGTCTTAAAAAAATCGAGTCTTATAACAGTTCTACAAAAAAATTATCGACCTCAGATTTTAGCCAATACGATAATTTAGATTCTGTCATAGATTATATTATTAAAGAAGCAGCGACAGTCAGCAAAACAAATCGCGTAAGTTTCTGGAAATATTACAACGATTTAATTACTTGTAAAAATCTATTTAGCGTAGACAATCAAAACTTAAGTGACAAAAATATTCTGGATAAGGAATCCTATCCCATTTATTTTGAAACCTTAAAAAGCAAGGCCATCATAAATGCTCCGGATGTTTTTAATAAATTAGAAACATCAGAATTCCAACGATTATATTTTACTAAAAATCATATTAAGTCAATGCTGGATGTCCCGATTTTTTTAAACGGACAATTGGCAGGTGTGGTTTGTTTTGAAAGTACAGATGAAAAAAGAGATTGGGATAATGAGGATATTAATTATGCCAGAACAATCTCTGATGTGATTTCCTTAGCCATTTCGTCGCAAATGCGCCTTGAAGCTGAACGCAGGTTAGAGTTTAAAAGTCAGTTACTTTCTGCGCTTTCTTTATGTACCGAGAAATTTTTATTGAGCAAAACAACTCATGAAATGTTTCAGGAAACATACGATTTAATTGGTAAAGCCGCAAAAGTCGATCATATGTACTATTATGAAAGAGACTTTACAACAGATACTGTTTCTCAAAAATACAAATGGTCGAGAAAAGGAATCGAACACCAAATAACCGAATTACGACAACTTACCAAAGATAATCTGCAGGAAATCTACGAAGCGGCGCAAAACAAAAAGATTTTAAACACCCATACCCGTAAACTCGAAGATACTTTTTTTAAACAATTATTAATCGAAAACGAAATTCAGTCGATTTTGATTTTACCATTGTACATCAACGATATTTTTACTGGTTTTATTGGTTTTGATGATTGTACAAAAGAAAGAAAATGGTCTGATGAAGAGATTTATATCTTTCAGGTTCTTGCCAACAACATTTCATCAGCTCTGGAAAGAAATAGAAATGAGACCCGAATTCTCGAAAGCGAACAGAAATTTAAATTAATTGCCAACAATATTCCCGGCACAGTTTACTTGTCTAAGTTTGATGCTTTTTCGACCAAGATATTTCTTAACGATGAAATCCTAAACCTGACAGGATATTCAAAATCTGAATTCATAGAGAATAATTTATCCTTTTTATCGCTAATTCATCCGGACGACAAAGATGAAGTTATTAGCAATCAGATTGATAATTTACAAGCCGGAATGCCACTGCACAATGTGTATAGAATTCGTCGAAAGACCGGTGAATACATTTGGGTAGAAGAATTTGGCGACGTTATAAAAAAAGGGGATGAAATTGAATTTGTGGGCGGAATTTATTTTGACATCACCAACAAAAAAGAAACTGAAGATGCCATAAAAGCCAAACAACTTGCTGAAGCAGCTAATAAATCCAAATCTGATTTTCTTGCCAATATGTCGCATGAAATCAGAACGCCACTAAACGGGATCATAGGTTTTACGCATTTATTGATGAAAACTGAACTGGAGGAAATTCAGGAAAAATACATGACAACCATCAATCAGTCAGCACATTCACTGTTAGAGATTATAAATGATATTCTTGATTTTTCTAAAATCGAAGCCGGAAAACTCGAACTTTTTATTGATCTGTATGATATTAAAAAAGTGCTGGGTCAGGTTTTTGATTTAATTGTTTATGAATCAAACCAGAAAAATCTTAAGTTAGAATTAAATGTAGATCCGGATGTTCCTAAATATATCTGGACTGATATTGTGAGGATCAAGCAAATTTTAATCAATTTACTTTCGAACGCGGTAAAATTCACGAATGAAGGCTCTATCAAACTGAATGTTTCTGTTTTAGAAAAAAATAAAAACAACAATTGCGTTATTAGATTCTCTGTTGTAGATACCGGAATTGGAATTCTGGAGAAAAACCAAAAGAAAATTTTCAAAGCTTTTTCACAAGAAGATAGTTCCACAACGCGAAAATTTGGAGGCACCGGTTTAGGTTTAACAATTTCGAATCAGTTATTAGCCTTAATGGAAAGTAAACTTCAGCTGGAAAGCCAAATTGATAAAGGAAGTAACTTTTATTTTGATTTAAATTTAAAAACAAGCAATCAGAGTATTAATGAAAAATACAATTCCGAACTTAAAAAAATCAATCTTGAATTAAGCTCAAATGGAATCACTACGAACCATAAACACATTACGTTTTTGATTGTAGAGGATAACAAAGTAAACATGTTATTACTAAAAACCATTATTAAAAACCTCTACAGTACAGCTTATATCTACGAATGTGAAAATGGCTATGAAGCCGTAAATCAATTTGAGACTATTAATCCGGACCTTGTTTTTATGGATATCCAGATGCCAATCATGAATGGTTACGAAACTACAAAAGCAATTAGAAACACCATTATAGGTAAAGATATCCCTATAATTGCCGTAACTGCGGGAGCAGAAAAAGACGAAAGAAACAAATGTATCTCTGCAGGAATGGATGATTATATCTCAAAACCAATCATAAAAGGAACGGTAGAAGAAGCTTTGGTAAAATGGTTAAAATAGTAAAAACTAAATTGTAACTGTAATGTGTATCTCCTAAAAAATATATAAATTCGTACAAGAAAAAAAATATAATAAACTAAAAATACACTATAATATGAAGTGGTTAGGCAGAAGACAAAGTGATAACGTAGAAGACAGAAGAGGTGTTTCCGGTGGTAAGGTCGCTCTTGGAGGCGGAGTTATTGGTATCATTATTTTATTATTAAACGTATTTGGAGGTGAAACCGGTCAAACCGTAGGAAATGTTTTGGAGCAAATGCAAGGCGGACAGCAAACACAAACCGAAGCTGCAGCTCCGTTAAGCAAGGAAGATGAAGAAATGGGAAATTTTGTCAGAGTTATTTTAGCCGATAATGAAGATATCTGGAACAAAATATTTGCAGAAAACGGTATGAAATATAAGAATCCTAAATTAGTACTTTTTAGAGGTTCTGTAAATACTGCCTGTGGTGGTGCATCATCTGCTTCGGGTCCGTTTTATTGCCCGGGCGATCAAAAAGTCTATATGGATTTAGGCTTCTTTGAGGAGCTAAAAAATAAATTTGGTGCCAAGGGTGGTGATTTTGCAATTGCGTATGTTATCGCGCATGAAATTGGGCATCACGTACAGACTTTATTAGGAACCTCAGCAAAAATGCGTCAGGAACAAGAAGGAAAAAGCGAAGCCGAAGCCAATAAACTTTCGGTAGCATTAGAACTACAAGCTGATTTTTATGCCGGAGTATGGTCACATTACAACGAGAAAAATTTAGATGTTGGTGATATTGACGAAGCTTTGAGTGCTGCAAATGCCGTTGGAGACGACGCGATTCAAAGCAAAATGCAAGGACATGTTGTGCCGGATTCCTTCACACACGGAACATCTGAACAAAGAATGTACTGGTTTAAAAAAGGTTTTAAAACCGGAGATATCAAGCAGGGAGATACTTTCGACGAAATACGATAATTCATAAACCAAAAATAACAACCAAAAAAGCATGACTTAATCGTCATGCTTTTTTTATATTTTTTTCCATCTAATATAGATGAATTTTCTATATCCGGTTTAATGTTTTATGGGCTAAGAAAATTATACGCACAAAAAAAGCCTTGAATTTCTTCAAGGCTTTAAATTTCTGGGTGGCTGACCGGGTTCGAACCGGCGACCCGCGGCACCACAAACCGCTACTCTAACCAGCTGAGCTACAACCACCATTTTTGCTTAGCGAGTGCAAATATACAACAAAGGTTTATTTATGCAAAAAAAAGGCTTTAAAAACCGGAGATATCAGGCAAGAAAATGGTTTTATAAAACAATACATTTCACAAACTAAACCGTAACAATCAATAAATCAATATTTAAACATTGATCTTTTTTTTGATTTATTTTTAAATTAAATAAGTGATTTAAGTTCGTTTTAGATAATGTATTAACGAAGATCCTCATTCTTTATTTCGAAAAACGGCAAACCAGACGGAAATGTTATGATGAAATGATTGTCCTAGCCCCGATAGAAGTGGAAATCCTTTTGTGGCGGCGTTCGCCACAAAAGATTGGAATGTATAGCGGGATTAGCTCCTAAACAAAAAGATTATATTTTATGATAGAAATTGAAATGACAAAAAACGTTCAAAAAAATAAATGCACAAAAAAAGCCTTGAATTTCTTCAAGGCTTTTACAATTCTGGGTGGCTGACCGGGTTCGAACCGGCGACCCTCGGCACCACAAACCAATACTCTAACCAGCTGAGCTACAACCACCATTTTTCTTTGCGGTTGCAAATATACAACAAAGGTTCGCTTCTCCAAAGAAAAAAATGAAATTTTTATATCAAAATTACATCAAATCTTCTAAGCTATTGACTGCCAAACATCTTTCGACAGTAAAACCTTCTGCAAAATCTTTACCAACTAACCTTCCTAAGTCCTGCGCACGATAATTTAAGCTTTCCATAAAGTTTTTACTTGTAATTGGCGTAGTAGGTTCTTTTGAATTTGGATCATAAAATTGCGTTTTATACGCCATGACAGCTTCAATTTTCTTGTCTTCAAATCCTGTAATATCGACTACAAAGTCTGGTTCGATATTTTTCCACTGAATATAATGGTATACGACTTTTGGTCTCCATGCTTCTTGTTGTTCTCCATCTATAGCAGTTTCAATTTTCATCAATCCTGATAAAAAGCAAGCATCAGATACTAATTTGCTTCCTTTACCGTGATCGATATGGCGATCATCAATAGCGTTGCATAACACGATTTCAGGTTTGTATTTTCGAATCATTTTTATGACTTCTAATTGGTGCTTTTCATTATTGGCAAAAAAACCATCACGCAAACCTAAATTTTCACGAACTAAAACCCCTAAAATTTCAGCCGCATCTTTTGCTTCCTGATCTCTGGTTTCTGCCGTGCCGCGAGTTCCTAATTCACCACGCGTTAAATCAACAATACCTACTTTCTTGCCCAGAGATACTTCTTTTAAAATTGTTCCCGCACAACCCAATTCTACATCGTCCGGATGTGCACCAAAGGCTAATATATCTAATTTCATTTTTTGTCTTTTGTTTTTTTTGTTTCAAGTTTTACGTTTCACGTTCTCTTAGCAACTTGAAACGTGAAACTTTAAACTTCAAACTATTTTTTCAAAACTCTTTTCATCGTCATTGACTTATTCACGCTTTCCTCCCATTCTTTTTCAGGAATACTTTCTTTGGTGATTCCACAGCCCATATATAAAATGGCTTTGTTTTCCTGAATTTGCATGCTACGTAAATTTACAAATAAATCAGAACTAATATCATTATGTGCAAAACTGCTGTTTAATTCACCCAGAAAACCGGTATAAAAAGTTCTGTCGTAATTTTCGTTTTCTATGATAAAGGCTTTTGCTTTTTTCTTTGGCAAACCACAAACCGCAGGAGTTGGATGCAAAGTATCAATGACTTCTTCCAGAGTCGAATTATCATTTAAAACTCCTGAAATATCAGTTTTAATATGCCATATTGAACCCGCTTTTACACTGTATGGCTCTGTTACATTCACTGAAGAAGCAACTTCGCGCAATCTTTTTACAATAAAATCAGTTACATATTGCTGTTCGTCTTTTTCTTTTTGCTGCCACGAAATTTCAGCTTCTAAATTGGCTTTTTGAGTTCCCGCCAAAGCTGTAGTTTCAAAAACACTTCCGTTTGCCTTTAATAATTGTTCCGGTGTTGCTCCCATCCAAAGTCCAACTTTTGGATGAAAAAAACAATACGAAAAAGTTGTTGGATATAATTCGATCAAATGCTGAAAAGTCGTTACAAAATCAAATTCGGCAAGATCAACTTTTTCGCTTCTGGATAAAACTACTTTTTTGAATTCATCGTTTTTGATGGCTTTAATTCCTTTCGAAACTAAATCTTCATATTGTGCTTTCGCATCTGAATCAAAATTTAAATCTTCGATTTCGATCGTATCAAAAGAAGTTTCGTCTTGTTCTGCTGTTATAATTTCAGACTCGTTCTCCGGAATCAAAATCAGTTGTTTTTCATCAAAAGAAGCAAATACAAAACCTTTTTCTTTATAATTAAAGATTTTATGCAACGTATCATTTTGCTGTAAAAGCCCAAAAATATTTCTGGAATTGGGTTTAGAATACATTACAAAAGGCAATTGCTTTTCGTAATGTTTTTTTATTTTAGAAAAAAAGTCATTCATGTTCTATTCTGTTTTCTTTTTTTCTAAAACCATATTCGTCAGTTTGCAAAGCGATATGAGATTTCCGGCTTCGTCTGTAATTTTAATTTCCCAAAGATGAATACTTCTCCCTTTATGGATGATTCTTGCCGTCCCGAAAACCCAGCCTTCACGAATACTTTTTAAGTGATTGGCCGAAATCTCAATTCCGCGTACTTCTTGTTCTTTTGGATCGATGAAAAAAAATGATGCTGCACTTCCCACACTTTCTGCCAAAGCCACAGATGCACCTCCATGCAAAAGTCCCATTGGTTGGTGAACTGACGGATTTACTGGCATTTTTGCTGTCAAAAAATCTTCGCCGGCATCTATATATTCTATTTTTAGCGTTTCCATTAGCGTGTTTTTAGAAAACTCATTACAACGCGCTAATATTTGCTCTTTTGTATAATTCATTTAAATCAGGCTTTAAAATCGTAAAATTAAAGAAAAGAAGAGATACAAATTAGAAAATCCAATTCTAAATTAAAAATCATCTGCAAGCGTGTAAGTTTTTTGTTATTTTTACAAAAACAATCAATATTTGTCTGCGGAAGAAAATTTATTTTTTTCGCCACAGATTATCACAGATTATCACAGATTATTATTTTTTTGCCCTTGAGCAGGAAATCATTAAAATCTTTTTTAATCTCTGGCAAAAAACAAACCTATCAAATGCGTCAATACTTTATACTTTTTATTTTTGGTTTACTTATAACTTTCGGCTCTTGCAGAACTGATTTTGATACCGTTGCCAGTTCCGGAGATTTAAAGTTTTCAAAAGATACCGTATACTTAGATACTGTATTTAAAAATATTGGTTCAAGTACGTATCAGCTTAAAGTATATAACAAAAGTAAAGACGATATTTCGATTCCTGTGATTCAGTTAAAAAACGGATTAAACTCAAAATACCGAATGACGGTTGACGGAATGAGCGGAAATAACGGAAAAATCTTTAAAGATATTACGCTTTTAGCCAAAGACAGTTTGTATATTTTTATAGAAACTACAGCAGATATTACAGATGCAAATCCTGCAGATTTTTTATACACAGATCAAATTCAGTTCGATAGTGGCGCAAATCTTCAGGAAGTGGCGTTGGTTACTTTGGTTCAGGATGCTGTTTTTCTTTATCCAAAACAAAATCCTGACGGAACTAAAGAAAAAATTAAAATAGACGGAAAAGATGTTGATGGTTTTTATCTAAATGAAAGTGACGCTGTAAATGGAAATGAATTGCTTTTTACCAAACAGAAACCGTATGTGATTTATGGTTTTGCAGGCATTCCTGAAGGTAAAACCGTTACTTTTGAAGCCGGTGCACGAGTTTTTTTTCATGCTAATTCAGGACTTTATGTAGACAATCAGGCATCACTTCAAATCAACGGTACGGCATCTGTAACTGATAAACTGGAAAATGAAGTTATTTTTGAAGGTGACCGTTTAGAATCTCTTTACGATGATATTCCCGGACAATGGAACTCCGTTATTCTTGCCAAAGGAAGTAAAAATCACTCAGTAAATCATCTTACACTAAAAAATGCTATTACAGGCTTAAACATAAAAAGCCCTGATAATACAACTACAATTCAAATAAAAAATACACAGATTTATAATTGCGCGGAATATGGAATCCTGGCTCAAAATGCCCATATTAATGCAGAAAATATTGTAATCAATTATGCTGGTTTAGCAAGTTTATCCTGTGTTTATGGCGGAAATTATATTTTCACGCATTGTACCTTCAATAATAATTGGCAGGGAAGTTCGCAGTTTGCCGTTAATTTAAGCAACAGTTTAGCCGGAGCAACACCGGAAACAAATCCTTTAACTCAGGCAACTTTCAATAATTGCATTATTTATGGTTCAGGAACCAACGAATTTAATTTAAGTAAAAATACAAATACTGCTTTCGTTTATCAATTAAACAATTGTTTATTAAAATTTAGTTCTACTTCAAATCCTGATTATCAGTTTAAAACCGATGTGGCGCATTACAACCAAATCATCTTAAATGAAAATCCTAAGTTTTTGAATGTTTCAAAAAACAAATTCAATATCGACAATACTTCTGCCGCTTTCGCGAAAGGGAATCCTGCTTATATAATTCCGTTAGACATTATTGGGGCAACCAGAACTTCTCCACCAGATTTAGGCGCTTATCAAAATGCGGTATTTCCTAAATAGTTTTGTTTTCACCATATAAGTGATATAAGTTAATTTAAGTTTTTTTTGCTCGTAAACTCACGAAGCCTCAATATTTTTGAATACACATTATATGTGCTATTTGTCATTTCGATCCCGAAGTTTCGGGATCGAAATAACAAACTTAATGATAAAAAAAACTTTGCGACTTCGCGTCTTTGCGAGATTATTTAAAAAACTTTCAAAATGTACTTATACAACTAAAAGTCAAAGAGTAAGAAAATTTTTCTAAAATTAAAGATCACTTAACACAGTGTATTCTTAAAAGTAGTATTTTTGATACAATTAATAAATTAGACCTTTAGAATTCAATTTATTAAACCCAAATCTTAAACTATTTTTATGAAAAAAAACTACTCTTTGCTCTTATTGATTTTTGTTACGCTGGGTTTTGCCCAAATACCTTCAGGCTATTATAACACAGCAACCGGAACAGGTTACACCTTAAAAACTCAATTGTACAATATTATTAAAGATCATACTAATAATGGTTATGCCGGTTTGTACACTACTTATCAAACCTCCGACGTTGATAATTTCTACGAAAATGACGGAACTGTTTTAGACATGTACTCTGAAAATCCTTCAGGAACAGATCCTTACAATTACAGTACCGGAACCACACAAAGATGCGGAAATTACTCTGCAGAAGGCGATTGTTACAATAGAGAACACATTATACCTCAATCTGTATTTAATGAGCAATCACCAATGGTTGCTGATGCACATTTTATAACTCCAACCGACGGAAAAGTAAACGGAATGCGTTCTAATTATCCACATGGAACTGTAAGTTCTGTAACTTACACTTCACAAAATGGAAGCAAATTAGGATCAAGTTCTGTATCTGGATATTCAGGAACTGTTTTTGAACCTATAAATGCTTTTAAAGGTGATATTGCCAGAATGTATTTTTATTTTGCAACCCGATACGAAAATAACATTGCCGGATATTCTTACCCAATGTTTGATGGCTCAAGTAATAAAGCTTTTACAACTGCCTTCTTAAATATGCTCTTAGCCTGGAACGCACAAGATCCGGTAAGCGCGAGAGAAATTGCCAGAAACAATGCCATTTACGCACGTCAGAATAATAGAAACCCATATATAGATCATCCGGAATATGTAAATCAAATTTGGGGTGGTACTGCACCTTCAGGAGATACTCAGGCTCCAACAGCTCCTGCAAGTCTGGCTTCTACAGCAAAAACAGCGACTTCAATCACGGTTGCCTGGAATGGTTCTACAGATAATGTTGCCGTGACTGGTTATGATGTTTATGCTAATAATGTCCTGAAAAACACAGTTAGCAATTTAAATTACACCATTACAGGATTGACTGCTTCAACAAGTTACAGCGTTTATGTTAAGGCAAGAGATGCGGCAGGAAATACTTCCGGATCAAGCAACGTAATTTCTGTTACAACAAATGCAAGCGGTGGAACCGGCGGAACGGCAAGCGATATTTTATTCTCTGAATACATAGAAGGATCCGGAAACAACAAAGCCCTTGAAATCGCCAATAATACCGGAAGTTCTGTGAGTTTATCTGCTTATACGGTAAAAAAACAAACCAATGGCGCCGGATCATGGAGCACAGGTTTAGCATTAAGCGGAACATTAGCAACGGGAAGTAAATTTACGATTGTAAACAGCTCGATGTCATCAACTTGTTTTGCAACGAGTTCTGCAAATATCTCGACAACAGCAACTGAATTGACTTTTAACGGAAATGACGCTGTAGGTTTATTCAAAAATGGAGTTTTGATTGACATTATAGGAACTTTTAATGGCGGAACTGCCAACTTCGCTGCTGATGTTACTTTAAGAAGAAAATCAACAGTAACTGCTCCAAGTACAACATTCAGCCTAAGCTCACAATGGGATTCATACGCAGTAGATACTTGCTCTAACCTGGGCGCTAAACCGGGACAAACTCTATCTGTTGAAACTCCGGAAGAAACCATTACTGAATTGAGAGGCGTTATTTTATATCCAAATCCATCTCACGGAAGCTTTACTATTTACTTTGACAATACAAGTTCACCATATTCTATCGAGATAATTTCTATATTAGGTCAAAAAGTATTTGAGAAATCAAACATTACTGATTCATTATCTACGATAAACAATTTGCCAAAAGGCATTTACATTGTTCGTATTAATAAAGATGCTGAAACTTTTGCAAAAAAAATCATTATCAACTAATTAAAACGAGTGCTTACTAAAGTAAAAGCGGCAATATTGCCGCTTTTTTTATTTTACTAAAGTTTTAAAATTAATCTTTCCCGCAGATTTGGCAGATTGAGCAGATTTAAATTGATTCGGATTTTATCATAAATCTGCATAAATTTTTTATTCAGTTTTGTAATCTGCTCAATCTGCCAAATCTGCGGGAAACAAAAAAACTTTACGTCTTTGCGACTTTGCGAGATTAAAAAAAAATGTTTGTGAGATAGACGCACTGCTGTGCGTCTCTACGTATGTAGGATTCAAAAAAGCACCGCATATATTTTTTCAAAAGAGTTTGTTTTCAAATTTGCGCTTACTATTTATTTACACTAAATTTGCACCTCAATACAACAAACTACACATCACAATGATCCATTTCTTTGAAAACCAAAGCAAAACTGTTTTTGCCGTACAAACGCAAAACGAAATTTCGGCTCAAGACATTTCAAAACTAAACTGGCTTTTTGCCAACTCTAATAAGATCGAAAAATCCGCGCTGTCGGATTTTTTTGTTGGTCCTCGTGCCACTATGATCACACCCTGGAGTACAAATGCTGTAGAAATCACTCAAAATATGGGTATTCCGGGCATTATCAGAATTGAAGAATTTCATCCTGCAACGGAAGATTTTACCGATTTTGATCCGATGCTTTCACAAAAATTCAATCAATTAGATCAGGAGATTTTCACGATTAACGTTCAGCCTGAACCAATTCTGGAGATCGATGATATTGCGACTTATAATAAAGTTGAAGGTTTGGCTTTAAGCCAGGAAGAAGTAGATTATTTAGACAATCTTGCTGTAAAACTAGGAAGAAAGTTAACCGATTCTGAGATTTTTGCTTTCTCACAAGCAAATTCAGAACACTGTCGTCACAAAATCTTCAACGGAACTTTTGTAATTGACGGTGAAGAAAAAGAAACTTCTCTTTTTAAATTAATCAAAAAAACATCACAGGAAAATCCTAACGATATAGTGTCTGCTTACAAAGACAACGTTGCTTTTGTAAAAGGACCAAAAGTCCAGCAGTTTGCACCAAAAACAGCTGACAAACCTGATTATTACGAGATAAAAGAATTTGATTCAGTTTTATCTTTAAAAGCAGAAACGCACAATTTCCCAACAACTGTAGAACCTTTCAACGGAGCTGCAACAGGTTCTGGAGGAGAAATTCGTGACCGTTTAGCTGGAGGACAAGGTTCACTTCCATTAGCTGGAACTGCAGTTTACATGACGTCATATTCTCGTTTGAATGATGACAGAAAATGGGAAAATGCTGTTGAAGAAAGAAAATGGCTGTACCAAACTCCAATGGATATTTTGATCAAAGCTTCAAACGGAGCTTCTGATTTTGGAAATAAATTCGGGCAACCATTAATTACAGGTTCGGTTTTAACTTTCGAACATTCAGAAAACGACCGTAAAATTGGTTACGATAAAGTAATCATGCAAGCGGGCGGAATTGGTTACGGAAAATTAGATCAGGCAATCAAAAAGAAACCACAAGAAGGCGATAAAATCGTAATTCTTGGTGGAGAAAATTATAGAATTGGTATGGGTGGAGCTGCGGTTTCATCTGCAGATACCGGAGCTTTTGGTTCAGGAATTGAATTAAATGCAATCCAACGTTCAAATCCTGAAATGCAAAAACGTGCTGCCAACGCGATTCGTGGTTTAGTAGAAAGTGACAATAACCCAATTGTTTCGATTCACGATCACGGAGCTGGAGGACACTTAAACTGTCTTTCTGAATTGGTGGAAGAAACCGGTGGATTAATCGACTTAGATAAATTGCCTGTTGGAGATCCTACACTTTCTGCAAAAGAAATTATCGGTAACGAATCTCAGGAAAGAATGGGATTGGTTATTGGTCAAAAAGATATTGATACTTTACAAAGAATTGCTGACAGAGAGCGTTCGCCAATGTATCAGGTTGGAGATGTAACGGGAGATCACCGTTTTACTTTCGAATCAAAAACTACAGGTTTAAAACCAATGGATTATGCTTTAGAAGATTTCTTCGGAAGTTCTCCTAAAACGGTTATGACGGATAAAACTATCGATAGAAAATATGCTGATGTTGCTTACAACGCAGGAGATTTCGAATCATACTTAAAAGACGTTTTACGTTTAGAAGCTGTTGCCTCAAAAGACTGGTTGACCAATAAAGTGGACCGTTGTGTTGGTGGAAAAGTTGCTAAACAACAAAATGCAGGACCATTGCAATTGCCTTTGAATAATGTTGGGGTTATGGCGCTGGATTATTTAGGAAAAGAAGGAATCGCGACTTCTATTGGCCACGCTCCTATCGCTGCTTTGATTGATCCGGTTGCAGGAAGTAGAAATGCTATCGCCGAATCATTATCAAACATTGTTTGGGCACCAATTAAAGATGGTTTAAAAGGAATTTCATTATCTGCAAACTGGATGTGGGCTTGTAAAAACGAAGGTGAAGACGCTCGTTTATACGCTGCTGTTGAAGGTTGTTCCGATTTCGCAATCGAATTGGGAATCAATATTCCGACAGGAAAAGATTCACTTTCGATGAAACAAAAATATTCAAACGACGAAGTAATCGCGCCGGGAACGGTTATTATTTCGGCTGGAGGAAACTGTACAGATATTAGAAAAGTAGTTGAACCGGTTTTACAGAAAAACGGAGATTCTATTTATTATATCAATTTGTCTCAGGATGATTTCAAATTAGGAGGTTCATCTTTTGCACAAATCAGGAACACAATCGGAAACGAAACTTCTACAATTAAAGACGCTTCTTTCTTCAAAAATGCTTTTAATACCGTTCAGGAATTAATCGGCGAAAGCCAAATCTTAGCCGGACACGATATCGGAAGCGGTGGTTTAATTACCACTTTATTAGAATTGTGTTTTGCTGATGTAAATCTTGGAGCAAAAATTGATTTCAGCGCTTTCGCGGAAAAAGACTTATTGAAAATCCTTTTCGCTGAAAACATCGGAATCGTTTTTCAGGCTAAATCTGATGCAGCTGTTGAAGCTAAATTAAAAGCAAACAATATCGAATTTTTCAAATTAGGAAAAGCGACAACTACTGAGACTTTAGACCTTGGACTTTGGACTTTAGACATTAAAAAGTACAGAGATATTTGGTTTGAAACTTCTTATTTATTAGATCAAAAACAATCTAAAAACGGAAGAGCTCAGGCACGTTTCGAAAACTATAAAAATCAGGTTTTACAATATACTTTCCCAGTGCACTTTACAGGAAAAAAACCAGTAATCGATGCTTCAAAACCAAGACCAAAAGCAGCTATTATCCGTGAAAAAGGAAGTAATTCTGAGCGTGAAATGGCAAATGCTATGTACTTAGCAGGTTTTGATGTAAAAGATGTTCACATGACGGATTTAATTTCTGGTCGTGAAACGCTTGAAGACATTCAGTTTATTGGTGCAGTTGGAGGATTCTCTAACTCTGATGTTTTAGGTTCTGCTAAAGGTTGGGCCGGAGCATTTTTATACAACGAAAAAGCAAAAACAGCTTTGGATAAATTCTTCAAAAGAGAAGATACTTTATCTGTTGGAATCTGTAACGGTTGCCAATTATTCATGGAATTGGAAGTGATTAATCCGGAGCATGAAGTTCACGGAAAAATGCTTCATAACGAAAGCCAGAAACACGAAAGTATCTTTACATCTGTAAAAGTACAAGAGAATAATTCGGTTATGTTATCAACTTTGGCCGGAAGTACTTTAGGAGTCTGGGTTTCACACGGAGAAGGAAAATTTAATTTGCCTCTTGCGGAAGAAAACTACAACATTGTTTCTAAATATGCTTACGAAGGTTATCCTGCAAACCCTAATGGTTCTGATTATAACACAGCAATGATGTGTGATAAAACCGGAAGACATTTGGTTATGATGCCTCACATTGAGCGTTCGACTTTTCAATGGAACTGGGCTCATTATCCAAAAGACAGAAACGACGAAGTTTCGCCTTGGCATGAAGCTTTTGTTAACGCAAGAAAATGGATTGAGAAAATCTAAAAAATATATTTTTACTAAAAGCGCCCGATAAATTCGGGCGCTTTTTTTGCCACGACCCGAGCGATAGCGAACAGGCGAAGCAATTTCACGAATTAGCACGAATTATTTTTTAATTATTTGCGCTAACTACAAATAAATGAACAACTTTTAAAATCATTTTAATCCTTTAATCTGTGGCATTTTTTTGCATAATTAATTCGTGCTAACTCATGAAATTCGTGGCGAAAAAAAACTCGTGGCAAAAAAACACTTAAACTACTCTAAGCCTAATTTAATGATATCTTAAGGTACTTTAAGAAGCTGTATTTACTGGGATAAATATCTTTGTCTCATGAAAAAATGGAGTCAAAATCTATCGCTTTTAAGTATCTTATTTATATTAAGTCAATTTTCATTTGGACAAAACTCTTCTATAAAAGGAACTGTTTCTGACGGAAAACTTCCTGTGGAATTTGTAGATGTTATTTTAAAAAATGCAAACGATTCTACAAAAGTTGCAAGTTATACTGTTACGGATGCTTCCGGAAGTTTTGATTTAGAGAATATAATTTCCGGTGATTATCAATTATCATTCAGATTAATTGGGTTCAAAAGTATTTCTCAAAAAGTAAAGCTTAACGGTTCTCCTCTTTTTATAGGAAATATAATTTTACAAAATGACACTAATTTACTGAATGCTGTTATTGTAAATTCCCAGAAAAAACAAATCCAGAAAACAGACGAAGGTTTTGTTTTTAATGCTGTTTCGAATATTTCTCAATCCGGAGGAACAGCGACAGATATGCTAAAAAGTATTCCTACGGTTGCCGTTGATGCAGATGGAGGAATAACACTGAGAGGAAAATCGCCTATGATTTTAATCAACGGAAAAAATTCTGCCATTACCAATATGGATCAGATTGCAGCAAGCAGCATTGAAAGCATTGAGGTGATTAGTAATCCTACGGCTAAATATGATGCAAATGCAGAAAGCGGAATCATCAATATCAAGCTAAAGAAAAACAATCAAAATGGTATTAATGGCGCTGTGGTTTTGGGCAGCGGATTTGGTGCAAAGGGAAGACTGAACAGTTCTGTACTTTTAAATCAGAAAACCGAGAAATGGAATTTTGGTTTAGGTTACGACAATCGATTTGCGGGAAGAACAAAAAAGATAAAAGGCGAAAGAATTAATAATTTTATTGATGATGAACATTTTATCAATCAAAACAGAAATGACGAACGAACTGAAGGATTGCAGAATCTAAAACTGAATATTGATTTTTCGCCAAACGATCGAAACAGCTTTTCGTTTGAAGCTTTGGGCAATATGGAAAGTCAGGATAATGATGAAACTTTACACACTCAGGTAAACACTAGTACAAATCAGTTTTACTCCTATAACAGAAGACATTCTCTAGAATTAGAACGTTCAAAAGTGGGCGAACTGGCTTTTAGCTATGATCGCAAATTTACTGATGACCGCAAAAACCTCAACGCCAGTATCACTTCCTCTTTTAATAAACATAGGGAAAATACCAATATTGACACTTTTAATTATGATCAGTATAATACTCAGATTGCTGATGCTTTTTTACAAAGAACACACAATTATGAGCATGAAAATATATCTAATGCTATTGTAAATTATACCTTTCCTATTTCTGAAAAATCAATTGTAGAAACGGGTTATAAAGGAACTTTTCGTTTTTTTAATTCTGATTTTGAAAGTGCTGATTTTACAAATGGAGAATATGTAATAAATCCGCTAGCGAGCAATAGTTTTAAATTCAACGAACAAATAAATGCAGTTTACGGAATGTTGAATTCTTTTATGGGTGATAAAGAGAACCCAAAATGGAAATACAATCTGGGATTGCGTGCAGAAAATGTTTCTAACACCGGAGCAACGCTAAATAATAGTGATCGTTTTAATAATGATTATCTAAAACTTTTTCCTTCGGCATCATTGCAAATGAATTTATCTCAGGATGAATTTGTGAAAATTGGCTATAGCAAACGTATTAATCGCCCGGATTTAGATGATTTGAATCCTTTTGTAGATATTACAGATGCCCTGAATCCTCATGGTGGAAATCCGTATCTAAAACCTGAGATCATACATATTACCGAAATGAGTTATAATAAAGACTGGTCGAAATACTCGTTTTCTACGAATGCTTTTTACAGAAATGCTACTAATACGATAAAACAATATGCAGAACTACAGGATAATGGAGTGATTTTGCTGCAGCCTCGTAATATAGGAAGTACCATAACGTATGGTTTGGAAACTATTTTTAGTCTAAAACCAATTGGGTTTTATGACGCCAATATTAGCATAACAGCTTTTGAGCAGAATATTGATGCTTCAAATCTGGCGCAAGATGTTGTAAATAGCGCTTTTAGCTGGTACGGAAAAATTATCAATAATTTTGCTCCCTGGAAAGGCGGAAAACTACAAATAATTGGTAATTATAATTCGGCATTGGCAACTCCGCAAGGAAAAAGAATTCCTATTTATAATGTTGATATGGGTTTTCAGCAAAAGATTGGTAAAGGAAATGCGCGTTTAGGATTAGTGGTCACAGATATGTTCAACACACTTGAAAGCGGCTATAAAAACAATACGTTGTTATTTAGTAATAACAGAACTTCAAAATCAGACACTCGTGCAATAATGCTAACTTTTGCTTATACTTTTAAGTCTGATTTTAAAGAAAAACTTTTGGAAAATCAATTTTCTACAGAGTAAAATTATTAAGTAAATAAAAATTTCATTCTTGTAATTCAGATTCATTTTATTTATGAAATTTGAACTATATTCGCCAAAAAAAATCTGCCACCAAATTTTTTTTACGTTTCAAAGAACACTTAAACCTACATAGAATGAAATCAATACATTTATTGCTTATCACGTTATTTTTTGTCTCTGCACAATCCTATTCTCAAGTTCAGGTTGACCAAATTACCTATAACGGTCGTGATCATTATATTACAACTACTATTGGTTATCCTGCTCCGGGAACTTATATCCCAACAGGTCAAAAAGCACCAAGTACGATTTTAAATCCGGATGGAACAGGTATAATTCAGGCAGATGATTTGACTAAAACAAAAATAAACTGGGGAATCGAATGTACTGAAGAAGGAATTCCGGTTTTTAAAGAAGGTTTCAATAGTGCATCTTATACATTCTGGTATAGAAATAACGGAAGTGAAGCCTGGAATTATTCTCAATTCTCTATTCATTTTACCAAGAAAAAAATGTTTTTAATGGGCGAAAGAGTAAAAGATTATGTAGATTATAATGTGCAATAATCTTAATTGATATTTGATCAAATTATAAGATTTTCTCTGTATTTCAAAAAATTACTACAAAAAAGAAAACGTTTTCGTAAAATTTCTATATTACCTATAATTTTTCCCATAAAATTGTA
Source organism: [Flexibacter] sp. ATCC 35103 (assembly GCF_001975985.1). GTDB lineage: Bacteria > Bacteroidota > Bacteroidia > Flavobacteriales > Flavobacteriaceae > Flavobacterium. The sequence goes on from NZ_MTQF01000004.1 coordinate 355,664, forward strand.
TAAAATTAAAAATCATACCTAAATTTTATTTAATTTGCGGTAAAATTCAATATATTAAACATGGTTTCAATCACACGCCTTTTTGATTTTCCCTATTATCAACAAGAAACTTACAACCTTCCAGTTGCTTTGGCAACCAAAAAAAATGGAGTCTGGGAAAAAACATCTAGCCAGGAATATATTGCAAAAGCTAATGCTGTTTCCAGAGCATTATTACGTTTGGGGGTTCAAAAAGATGATAAAATTGCCTTAATTACCTCAAATAATCGCAGCGAATGGAATATCATGGATATTGGTATTCTGCAAACCGGAGCTCAAAACGTTCCAATTTACCCAACAATTGCCGAAGAAGATTACGAATACATATTAAATCACAGCGGCAGTATTTACTGTTTTGTGTCTGATGAAGAAGTACTTCAAAAAGTAAATGCTATAAAAGCAAATGTGCCTGCGTTAAAAGAGGTTTACTCGTTTAATGAAATTGAAGGCTGCAAACACTGGTCAGAATTATTGACGCTTGGTGAAGACGAAAGTAATCAGAACGAAGTTGAAACAAGTAAAGACAGTATCAAAGAAGACGATTTAGCTACTATTATATATACCTCAGGAACGACAGGAAGACCAAAAGGGGTTATGCTGTCGCACAAAAATATTGTGTCTAATGTTTTAGACAGCGCACCAAGAATTCCGTTTGATGCAGGAAAAAGTACCGCGTTAAGCTTCTTGCCTATTTGCCATATTTTTGAAAGAATGATTTTGTATATCTATCAATATTATGGTGTTTCTGTTTATTTTGGAGAATCGATTGATAAAATTAGTGACAACTTAAAAGAAGTACGACCTACAGTAATTACAGCTGTACCGAGACTTTTAGAAAAAGTTTACGATAAAATTTATGCTAAAGGAAGTGAATTGACCGGCATCAAGAAAAAACTATTTTTCTGGGCTATCGATTTAGGTTTAAAATATGAGCCATACGGAGCAAACGGTTTCTGGTATGAATTTCAGTTAAAAATTGCCCGCAAACTTATTTTCAGTAAATGGAAAGAAGGATTGGGAGGTAATTTAGACTTAATGGTTTCAGGAAGTGCTGCTTTACAACCCCGCTTAACGAGAGTTTTTGCTGCTGCCGAAATTCCGGTTATGGAAGGTTATGGTTTATCTGAGACATCGCCTGTAATTGCCGTAAACGACCAAAGAAATAAAGGTTTTAAAATAGGAACCGTTGGAAAAGTAATTCGTAACGTTGAAGTTAAGATTGCACAAGACGGAGAAATCCTTTGCAAAGGACCCAATGTAATGTTGGGATATTTTAAGGATCCTGAAAAAACTGCCGAAGCCTTACAAGACGGATATTTTCATACCGGAGATATTGGAGAAATTGACAGCGAAGGTTTCCTGAAAATTACAGACCGTAAAAAAGAAATGTTCAAGACTTCAGGCGGAAAATATATTGCACCTCAATTGATTGAAAATGCCATGAAACAATCTCGTTTTATTGAGCAAATCATGGTGATTGGTGACGGAGAAAAAATGCCTGCAGCTTTTATCCAGCCAAATTTTGAGTTTGTAAAAGAATGGGCAAAGATTCACAAAATAACTTTAGGAAGCAGTAATGCAGAAATTAGTGCAAACCCTGATGTAATAAAACGTATCGACGAAGAAGTAGAAGGAATTAATGAAAAATTTGGTCATTGGGAAAAAATCAAACGTTTTGAGTTAACTCCGGATGTTTGGTCTATCGATGGCGGACAATTGACGCCAACTTTGAAACTGAAACGTAAAATTATCAAAGAAATTTACAAAGATCTTTACGCTAAAATCTACGATCATAATTAAATCAAAATAATATAACCAAACGGAAAACGGCTGTCTACAAAGACAGCCGTTTTTTATTTCACGAAGATTTCTCTCAATTGAACAATGGCGTTCTAGCCACTTGAAAACCTTGGGTTTCCCGGATAGCTTTCCTGATCTCTTTTCTTAGAAAACAGCGTTGCGAAATTTGAAAAAAGATTTCTTTGTTTAGGATATTCTCCTGATTTTTCATTTTTATCTTGTCCAAAACCCGCTATTTCTCTTCTTTTCTTCTCTGGTCGAACAACCGGTTTAGCATTGTAGCTATTTTCAACTTGTTTTGCATCTTCGATTCTACACATTTTATTAAAGTTTTTAAAAGGACGCGGTTGAAAATCAACCATAACCGCTGCCAGATTTATTGCATCAATATTCGATGGATCTGTTTCACCTTTAAAAAAGGTTTCAATAGGTCTGAACTTATCTTTTTGCTCCTTAAATTTATTCTTTTTGGTATGATCGAAATCAATAGAAAATAAATTTCTAAAAACATTCAAGTCATCCTGAGTTGCGTTGTTCTCGAAAATAAGCCAGCAAAAATCACGTAGTTTTCCACGAGAAGGGCTGTACAAATAATCGAAGTATTCGCCTTCTTTTTCGATCTCATATTTATTTCTGATCGCTTTTTTGTATTGGTCTAATGTATTGTTATTCATAATATTTTATTTTAATTGGTTAGTTATTGTTAATCTTAGGTAATTTGCCACTAAGGCTCAAAGACACTAAGGTTTATTTTTTATTTTTACGAGATAATCACTCGCTTTTTTGTTTCATCAATATTTTGTCTGTCTCTCGCTAAGACGCCAAGTCGCTAAGCTTTTTACTTTGAATCTTTGCGCCTCTGCGACTTTGCGCGAAAATCATTTACGGATTACTTTTTCAGTCTGTTGCTAAGTCACTAATTTTTTTAATTCAGTTCTTTATAAAAAATCTTTGTGCCTTAGTGCCTTCGTGGCAAACTTTATTTTTTTTGCATAAAAAAAGCACCCGATTAAAGGTGCTTCATGAGATTGCATAAGATATGTATATCCTACTGCCATTCATGCACCTGTATTGTAAAACATCCCAAAACGAATCCTGGGGCGTGTAATTCTGTACTATATGAGTTATATTTAAAATCCATTTTGTTTTTATTTGTTGTGTTGTATTTATTCTATTGTATGTTTAAATCATTGTTGTTTGAAATTCTATCTTCAGATTTCTTCGACAAAGATATAGTGTAAAAGATCAATTATCCAAATCATTTTTAACATTTATTTTACTGACAATCAATCACTTATAACCAAAAAAGAGCATAAGAATTCCTGTCCGCATACTTGAGCAGATTCTTAATTATATCAATTGATTGTATCTCACCAGATTACTTTTCAAGATTATATTTTGCTATTAGATTTAATCATTAAATTTTGGTTCATTATTTTTTTAATTATTTTTAGTCAACTGTTATTTTCTATCATTTTCTATCCTAATAAGTAATCTATAATGTCGTTTTTCGACTTTATGCAATCTCACAAAAACAAAAAAAGCGCCCCGAAAAGGACGCTTTTATATATTTATGTTGATTTTGTAACTATCATTTACACTTCAATTCATTAAAATACATATCACATCCTGAACCTTTAGCAAGAACAAATCCGGCTAAAAGATCACTATATTGTCTTTCTGACAAGTTGATATTTATGTTTTTCATTTCCATTTCAGGTACAAATCTACAATATATTTTAACATTTCTAAAATATTCTCACATAATTATTTATAAAACGGAGACGAATTTTAACCAAAATTTTCATTTAAAAACACTGATAAACCTTAATAATTTTATATTTTTGAGAATATACGCACACTTTATTTTTTATCAATACAGTCCCTAAAATAGCATGAAAAAATACCTCAAATACATCGACGGAAACTCTGATAAGTTTTGGCAAATTGAAGTTACAGGATTAGAATATACTGTGACTTACGGAAAAAACGGAACATCAGGAACTTCTCAAACCAAATCATTCTCTACAGACGAAGAATGTCTGAAATCAGCAGAAAAAATACTGGCCGAAAAAGTTAAAAAAGGATATTCAGAAACTGGTGACGCTGCTGTGGCTTCAAAACCCAAAACAGCTAAAAGCGCTAAATCTGATGAAGTTCTGGAAGAATATGAAGCTATTGTAAAAGCTAAAAATATAGATTTATTACTGCCTCTTCTTAAAGAAAAATCTAAAGGAAATATTGAAGCCCTAAAAAAGCTGATAAAAAAAAGCAAACGTTATTTTATGACCTATACAGATCTTACAAAAGATCCGGGTTATGCAAAAAAAGACAAACACGATTATGGCTGGGGAACCCGCGGCGATAAAAAGCAAAGCGATATTATCATACTTAGCGCCATCGCCTTATTTGATAAAACCGAAATTAATTCCTGGGATGAAGCATTGAGTTTATTGAACGAGCTTGACGAAAAAAAACAAGTACTGGAAGTTTTACAGTGGGCAAAACCCAACTGGCTTGACACTTTTATTTTAGATAAAGTAAAAAGACAAGATTGGGTAGGTTTCAATTATCATACGCTGCGAAAATTAGAAGAACAAGGTTTAATGCCATTTAATCCTGAATTATATGCCTTAGCACTTGCCGCGACAAATGAGTGGCGCGCAAAAGTAAAAACACGGGCTTTTATCAATAATTTACTAAAGGACAAACTCGCTTATGAAAGGGATATTCCGGAATTATTTAATTATGAAACGATTCTGCACAATAGTTATTTCAGAGATAATGACTCGCAAAAACACGATGAATATCTAACTTGGGCAGTTGTTTATCAATCATTATTAGAAGAGAAAAAGATGGATCGTGCTTTTTTTATCGAAAATGCCATCCTGATCCAGACCAAAGAATGGAACAATAACCTGAAATCTTTTTTTAGAAAAAGAATCGAAGAATTTAATCTTACTGCTGACGAACTTATTATTCATCAGGAAAATATATTCTCGTATTTGCACAATCCGTATCCACCAATAACGAGTTACGGAATTGAACTGATCAAGAAAATTTACGATCATCCAAAATTCAAAACCAAATCATTTCTGGAATGGCTTGAACCGCTAATGATGCGAAGTGATTGCAAAGCAGCTATTAAAAATGTTTTGCCAATTCTGGAAAAAATCACCAAATCAAACCCGAAATTAAGCCCATCAATTGCTGCTATCATTGCAGATATTTATGTCATTGCAGATCTGGCGCTGCAGGAACGTGCTACCAAAATTATTACCAAAATTGCGAACGTAAAAGATAAAGTACTCAAAGAGAAATTATCATCGTATGTAACGCTGATGCAGGGAAATATAAAATCAGGATTGACGCAATTTATAGATGAAGATTCCTTGACAATTGATGATTCTGCACTTGAAGAATATACATTTAATCCTCAAAAAGAGTTATTGCTTAATGAGGAAGTTCAATTGCCAAAGGATTGGAATGATGTTGTTTTTCAGTTTGGAAATTTCATCAATTCAGAAGAAACCGTAGATTCAGAAATTCTATTGAATATCTATATTTCACAAAGAGATTTATTTCCGGCAGATTATGCTTCGCAATTGCAGCCTTACGAAAAACAATTGCAGAAACATTATTTTGAAGCCGTTCATAAAAATTTTGTGAAAGCATTTTTACAAAACAAAATAGCAAATATCGATAACAGGTTCAACAGCAAAGTCAATCATTATTCTAAGATTAATACCCTTACCTTAATGCAGTCTTTGATGGAAAAAGTACAGCAAAAAATAGATTCAGGCTCTACTTTGCCCCTGCTTTCTTTACCGAGTCATAAACCATATTGGGTTGCTCCAAAGGTTTTACTGGAAAGAGTTATTGCGTACCAAAATACCAATGAAGAAATTGATTCTGTCGATTTAGCAATTGCAATTGTACGTATGCCGAGAGAAAATGTAGCAGAAGCGATTCCGTTATTAGATAAAATCGAAGGCGAACTCAAACAATTATTATCATTTTGCCTGGGCGTAAATGAAAAAGTCGAATTAGATCCTACATCTTTATTCTCGAAACTTCTGGCAACAATGGGTAAAACAACCAAAGAAACCGGAAATTTATCGTTATGGGCGGTTGCGGCAAGAACTTTTTATCCGGACAATACTTTCCCTGAATTTGAGAATACGTATCTAAAAGAGATTCCGTTTGTGGTTGCTCCTTTTCAACCTCAGCTTAAGTTTAAGGAAAAATGGAACGAATGGACGAATTACAAAACCAAAGAAAAAGAGAGAACGCCGTCGTGGTATGAATTAAGATTCGACTTGCCTAATTATGCTAAAATTCCTAATTATTTGCTGTACAGCCTTGATATCTATCAGCGATCAAACAGTTGGGATTATCTAATAAATTATGCCGGAAATACCTATTACTGGCACAGTCTTACACCACAAAACTCAGATGCGCTGACTTTGACTTTATTACAAAATTGCGGAACTGCCGATGGTGCAAAACCGGAATTAAAAGGTTTTCTGGACGTAATAAACCGACCAGAATTTAGATTCTCAGACATTAGTTTGCTTTTGTATGCGTGTTGCTTTTTTCAGGAAAAGAAAGATTTACGATTAATGGCATCCGAAGTTTTGATTCAGCTAATCGAAAAACAAGCGATTGACATTGAACTTTTTGCCCAGAAAATTGCCTATCTCGCAACCGAAAAATATGGTGTGTTTTTAAGATTGGTCGACGGGTTAATCGCCATCAAGGATGTTTCGTCCTTGCATAATGATGCTTTATTGAAGTTGTTGAACTCATTTTTTTCAACTCTTGATTTAAAAGACAAGTTGCCAACCAACTTCAAGAAAATTATAGAAAACTATCTTGATATTTTAACCAAAACAAATCAGAAACCATCTGCTGAGGCAATTGTTTTCTTTGAGCAATGGAAAGATAACGCATCGCTTAAATCATTGATTAAGCAAATTTTAAAATAAAGAAAATGACAGATCTAGAATATAATTATAAAGGAATTTCGACTTACAGTAAAACCAAAGGCATCAACAATCTGGTTCTGGCGCACCAAACCGAAATTGAAGAAGTCAATAACATTCCGTGTTTTTTCTGGGGAAGTTTGACTGATCCTTACATTACCGCAAAATGCTGGACTACGATTGCCAAAGTGGTTCGTTCCAGTTTTGGATCAATTCCGCCAAGTCTTCGCGATCCTATTGTTTCAGCAGGATCTGAGCGATTGCGTTTCGAAGGATTTTCGTCTTGCAACGGTGTTTATGTGCGACTCGACATGAAACCCGAAGCCATCGACGGAGAATTTATCGCGAACGGAACGACAAATGTCGACTTTAACGACCCGATGCTGAATGCGTTAAACGCTATCCAGAAAAACGAAAAAGTAACCCTTGCCGTTGGTCAGCAGGATGTTCAGGTAATTACCAGCAAAGCAAAAGTGACGGAAAAAAAAGTGACTTTGCCCATGCGCTGGATAAAAGGTTTAACAAGCGTTCAGTTGTATCTGGCAGATATGGATATTAAGTTTGAATTGAATAAAATTCAGACCATTCAATTGTTTCAAAGTTTACCAAAAGGAGCTGTAAAAGGTGATTTTTTCATAACCAAAAGAGCCGGAAAATTTATGTTTTCTACTTTGGCAACAGCCGATAGTGTTAGAATTGGCGGTGTACAGCGATTACGATTATTAGAAGGAATTCTGGCCATTGTAGATAAAATTTTCATCTACGAATCATCAGACAAGCAAACTTGTGCGATTGTGGCCGAGTTTGGAAAAATGCAGCTTCTCATGGCTTTTTCTCCTGATTCGTACCGAGGATTTTCGGGAGAAGGAAATGTCCTCGAAACCATGACCGAAAACCTGCCAATAGAATGGGTTTACGGTTTGAACAGTTTATTAAAATCAAACGAAACTTTTGACCCAACAATGCTTTCTATCGAAAATGATATCGATTTTGGCACAATGGACAACCTGACTTCAAATTTATCATCGATGGGATTATTGGGTTATGATTTGAGCGAAAAGGCGCATTTTTACCGTCGTCTTCCGTTTAAGACTGAACGTATTTTATCGCTAAACCCAAGACTTAAAAATGCAAAAAAACTAATCGATAACGAAGACATCGAAATCGTAGAGCGAAGAGCTGATTATATCGAAGCCAAAGTAAAAGGTTCAGGCGTTTTGCACAAAGTAATAATCGACCACAATTCGCAAAGATGTACTTGCGACTGGTTTACGGCTTATCAGGGCAAAAGAGGAATTTGCAAACATATTTTGGGAGTTAAGATGATGGTTTCTTAGAAATGATAACTTTTATATAAAAATAAAAATCGCCCTGATATTGGGGCGATTTTAGACGCAGATTATACGGATTCGCTTTCGCGAAAACGCTGATGTAGAAGGATTTTTGATTATTGCTTTAATAATTTAAAGTTTATAGAAGTCTTCTGTAAGATAAAAAACGGTGTCGATAAAAAATAAAGTCCCCTGAAAAGTCAAAACATTTTCATCATGTAAATCTTCAAGGATAATCCCTAATTCCGGATTAAAATAATCGTTATTTCTAGTGTTAATAAAACCGTTTGAAGTTAAAAAAACTTTTACGTTTTCTAATTCTGTATCACTATCAGACTTTACAAACTGCTGTTCTACTACGGCATATACTATTTCATTTTGTTCATAAAAACCAATTAATTGATATGCAGTATCAGGAAAATAGAAATTATTTAATAATAAATTATTCAAATAATCTTCCCAACTTTCATAATAAATACTATCATTTAGCTTTATTACTTTATGTTTGTTTTGAAGGTAAACTTTTTGTTCTGCTCCCGAGGAAATGAAAGCATTGATATTAATTGCTGTAATCCAAAAACCATTCCTGTCACAGAACTGTTTTATTAGCGCTGTTTCTTCACTTTTGATTTGCTTGCCTGACTCAAACGTTCCGCTTGGGCTCTTGCTTTTTCTAAGGTAACCGGAGATTGTTTGGATAGAATTTCCATGCCTAACTTGGCTCTTTCCTGAAATGATATTTTGTAGTTCATTTTTCATGAAGTTTATAATGCAAATATAAAGATTATAAATTTACTATTTACTTTACCCTTTATAAAGTAAGAAAAAGAATATATTTATTAAATAAGAAAAACAATTAAAATTATACTTTTTTGTAAATCATTTTACTTTTAATCGTCTTCATAAAACTTGTTGAATTTTACAAACGTTTCATTCAGGCTGAAAAGAAAACCTAATATTTAGAAAATATCATAAAATCTACACTATTCTTGATAAGAGAATTTCTCATTATATAAAATGTGCAATGAAAATTGCACATTTTTTTTTGTTCTACAACAGTTAAGATTAGTTTTATAAATAATTATTTTTTAGATTATTTCTTATTATTTTATAAAATTTATGTTTAAAAAATTGTTTACTATATTATTTTGTAATATTTTTACCTCAATTTATTTCTTCAACACAAAGAACAAGTAAGAAATATTTTATTTTACAATAATATCAAATTAGTATAAACCAACAATTTTTATTATGTTTAGAGATAGATTTGGAAAAAATGGAAATCCATTTGACAGCGATGATTTTATGAGTGATAACATCTGGGAAAGAAAAGATGTTATGGGAGGAATGCTGGACGCCAGAAAAAGTAAAGATCGTTTTGATTCCTTTTCTTCCAGCAATAATTTTTTTGCTGATGGCCCAAATAGAAGAGCTACTGAAGGAGAACTTTATTTTGAGAGTAAAGACAATACCATTTATCGAGGAAACCGCGACGGCAGCTGGACAAGAGCGACACAATTGAGCGAAGTTGTAGTAAAACATTTAGTAAGTATAGGAGTAAAAAGCGATGGTATAAGAGTTTTTGGGTTTGGTGCAGACCCAATTGCAGGAAGCGGAAGTATAAAAAACGACAGAGGTGCCGGATCTATTGATGCTCCGGGTCATGATTTTAATACTTGTATTGATTTAGGCAATTTATTAGGTAAATTATTTCCTAAATCTTCATTAATGATGCCGTGGCTTCTAGAATTAGAAATGAGATTAAGATATGGAGTTCCTGTCAGACAGCCATTAGTTACAAAAAATGCAACTTTATCTGATCCCGATTCAATTCGTATGCCGTTGTATCATTATAATGTTTTTGACATAGCAAACAATGAGCGTAAAGTGATTGCATCTAGGCATCATGATACAACTGTAACACGATCACAATCAAAAAATATTGATACAATCAATGCAAAAAACAAAAATATTCAAGAAAAAAAATTAGATTCAATTAAACGAGAGCTCAAGAAATAAAACATTAATACAAAAATAAGCGATGAAAAAAAATGCAATCTTATTAATCATCTTGATGTTGGTAATCTGTTGTAAGAAGAACAATGATAATGATATGGTAAAGAAAAAGTATTTGAAAAGTTCTACTATCTCTGTGGATTTTCCTGATACCGTTTTTATTGGTAGAGGATATGATGGTAAAATAAATTATCAAAATGGTTTAGATACAGTAACAACCAAACTACTGGACATTAAAAGATTAAGATTTATTGAATATGGGTTTTTAAAAACTACTACAATAAATTACGATTATAAATATTTAAAAAAAAACATGATAGATACTTTTACCTCAGAAACTAATAGAACTATCCCTTTATACAATATTTCCTTTAACAAATTAGGAGTAAATTTTATCGACGGTATAATTACTGACCAGGTTAGAATTGATACTATTATGCTCCACGATGGTATAATGCAGCCACGTACAAGAATTATAACCGATGAGTTTAGAGTCACAAAAAAAGTGTTAGTAATTAAAGATCGTACCAAAAAGTAATTTTAACTTTCAAGAAATGAGCAATAAAACAATAAAAAGCCTACCCTGTTTCTTGACAACTATATTCGTACTTCTAGTCTCTTGCAAGCAAGAAACTAAAAAAATTCAAGAAAAAAAAACTACTGATTCCAATATAGAATTTAATTTCCCAGATACAGTTTATGTTGGTAAATATTACAATGGAAAGATATTTTACAAAAATATTTTTGACACAGCAACAACTAAATTACTAGATATTAAAAAACTTAGAATTATTAAATATAGTTTTTCGGTAACTAAAAATTTAAACTATGATATTGAAAATTTAAAAAAGTCAATAACTGATACTTTTATTGCTGATAACAATAGAATGATTCCATTATACAATATCAGTTTTAATAATCCTGGAGTGCGTTATATTGATGGCGTCATTACTGACGAGATAAATATAGACGGTATAACGCTTCTTGAAGGTAAAATGCAACCAAGTACTAGAATTATCACTCATGAATTTAGAGCGACTCATAAAGTAATAGTTATCAAGGATCGTACTCAAAAAGTAATTTTTGATCATGTAGATAATGAACAATAAAAGAATAAAAAGTCTCACCTGTTTCTTGACAACTATATTTGTGCTTTTAGTTTCTTGTAAAAAAGAGAAAAAGATAGTGGAAACAAGTGATAATTATAAAATAAGTTTTGTTTTTCCTGACACTGTATTTGTAAATGAGCTATATGATGGAAAAATTAATTATAAAAATAGTTTAGACAGTATAACAACTAAAGTTCTCGATGCAAAAAAGCCTAGATATATTAGTTATGCTTTTACGATAACAAAAGACATTAATTACAATATCTCACATTTAAAAAAAATAGAGCAAGATACTATTTACACAAATAGCAGTGAATTTATTCCTCTTTCTATAATATCATTTAATCAATTAGGAGTTAATTACATTGACGGAATTATTACTGACAAAGTAGAAATTGAAAACGTTAGCAAAAATAATCAAGGTGAACTTATGACTAGGGTAATTACCAACGAATTTAGAGTTACGAAAAAAGTGCTAGTAATTAAAGATCGTACCAAAAAGTAATTTTGACTTTCAAGAAATGAACAATAAAAGAATAAAAAAACTAACCTGTTTCTTGATAACTATATTAGTTCTAATTTCTTGTAAAAAAGAGAAAAAGATAGTAGAAAAAAGCGCTAAGGACAATTATGAAATAAGTATTGTTTTTCCAGATACGGTGTTTATAAATAAACCCTATAATGGAAAAATAAATTATAAAAACAGTCTCGATACCATTACAACAACTTTAGATGACATACATAAAGCAAGGTTTATTGAATATGCTTTTATAAAAACTCAAACTATAAATTACAGTGACAAATATTTAAAGAAAATAGTAACTGATACATTTGTTACAAGAAATAATAGGGAAATCCCTTTATACAACATTCGATTTAATCATTTGGGTTTAAATTACATCGATGGCATCATAACCGATAAAGTCATGATTGAAATTGGTGAAGAAGACGAGAAAGGCAATATATTGACACGAATAATTACTGATGAATTTAGATTTACAAAAAAAGTGTTTGTGATTAACAATCGTACCAAAAAGTAATTTTGACTTTCAACAAAATGAATAAAAGAATAAAAAGTCTAACCTGTTTCGTGATAACTATATTCGTAGTTCTAGTTTCTTGTAAAAAAGAGAAAAAGATAGCAGACAGAAGCACCAAGAACAATTATGAAATAACTATGGATTTTCCAGATACTGTTTTTCTTGGTAAAGGATATTATGGTAAAATAAATTATAAAAATGATTTAGATACAGTAACAACCAAATTACTTGACATTAGAAGGTTAAGATTTATAGAATTTGGTTTTTTAAAAACTACTACACTAAACTACGATTATAAATATTTAAAAAAAAATATGATAGATACTTTTTACTCAGAAACTAATAGAACTATCCCTTTATACAATATTTACTTTAACAAATTAGGAGTAAATTTTATTGACGGGATAATTACTGACCAGGTTAGAATTGATACTATTATGCTCCACGATGGTATAATGCAGCCACGTACAAGAATTATAACCAATGAATTTAGGGTTACAAAAAAAGTGTTCGTGATTAAGGATCGTACAAAAAAATAATTTTTTGACTTTGTAAGGATGAACACTAAAAGAATAAAAAATCTAACCTGTTACTTGACAACTATATTTGTACTTCTAGTTTCTTGTAAAAAAGAGAAAAAGATAGTGGAAACAAGTGATAATTATAAAATAAGTTTTGTTTTTCCTGACACTGTATTTGTAAATGAATTATATGATGGAAAAATAAATTACGAAAATGATTTAGATACAATTGATACTACTTTAAATAACCCCAAAAAATATAGATATATTGATTACTATTTTGTAAAAACAAAAAATGTAAATTATACTGATGAATATCTAAAAAAAATAACCAGTGATACATTTACAGCCGAACATTACAGAAGTATTCCTTTATATGCTATTAGATTTGACAGTTTGGGTGTTAATTATATTGATGGTTTAATAACAGATAAAGTCATGATTCAAATTGGAGAAAAAGACGAAAAAGGCGATATACTGACACGAATAATTACAAACGAATTTAGAGTTACGAAAAAAGTGTTGGTTATTAAGAATCGCACTCAGAAATAAGTTTTTTAAGGTTGTATAAGATACGCCGTTAATAAAGAGACTTCGCTTTAACTATACATCAACCAAATTAAACAAAGAGAAAATTGAAAAAAAATATTTTATTACCAATATTAATTTGCTTACTATTTTGTTGCTGTGAGAAAAAAACAGTAATTGAAAATGAATTAAGCAGAATAGGAATTACTAAAGAAAATTATAAGGTAAGAGACACATTTTATTATGAAAATAAAAAAATAAAAACAATACGGTTTTACAAAGCAAAATCAGATTATATTAAGGTTGATTTTTATGAATCCGGAAAAAAGAAATCAATTGTCAATATTAAAAACAAGAATCTAATTTATGATAAAGCGGTCGATTGGTATGAAAACGGAAAACTTAAAAATGTTCGCGAATATGATAGTAATGGCAAGCAAATTGGAGGAAACACAAGTTTTAGAGAAAATGGAAAACTCGAATACGCTTACAATAATGACACAAATGAATTTACTGATTATTGGGAAAATGGAGAACCAAAATTAAAATTTATAATAAACGTATCACAAAGTTATCATTATTTTAATGGCAACTTCATGGAAAAATATACACAAAAAACAAAAGGAGAATATTACATAGAATATTTTAACGAAAATGGAGATTTAGTTTTTTCAGGACTTTATAAAAAAAATATTCTTTTTAAAGACAATGTAAGATATAATGGAAAAATTATTTGCTATTTCAAAAATGGAAAAATTTCACTAACCCAAAATGTTATAAATGGAATCCCTGACGGGGAATTTTATGCTTATTATGAAAATGGAAAAATTCATTTTATTAGGGACAGAATAAAAAACACGTATACAGAATGGGACAAAAACGGGAAACTAATAGAAGAACTGCCACTCAAAGGAGTTTAGCCTAAAACAACTAAAATTGTATTTTATCAATTCGATCTTGTTTTTTACCGATCCGTATTTTTTTAAAGAATTTTAAATACCTTTGAATTATGAGCACAGCAACTAAACCAAAACATATTGGCAGAAATATTAGCCGAATCAGAGAACTTCGCGGAATGAAACAAGAAGCGCTTGCAGATGCAATTGGCGTAACTCAGCAAACTGTTTCCAGTCTTGAAGGAAGTGAGGAAGTTGAAACTAAAAGACTTGCAGAGATTGCCAAAATCCTGGGAGTTACCGTAGAAGCTATTGAAAACTTTTCGGAAGAATCTGTTTTTAATTTCTTTAATAATTTTTATGACAATAGTGCTAATAATGGTTATTTAAATAACAGTAATAATCATTGTACTTTCAATCCTCTTGATAAAGTTGTGGAGCTTTACGAACGTTTGGTTCAGTCTGAAAAAGAAAAGGTTGAGTATTTAGAAAATATTATAAAAGGGAAATAGGATTCTTGATAAGAGAATTTTTTATATATAAAATGCGCAATGAGAATTGCGCATTTTATTTGTTTTATTGAGATTAGATTAGTTTTAATTTAAAGATATCTGTTATTAGAAGTCAGTATTTCGCAGATCAGATTTGGTTTTATATACAATCAGTTTCTTACAAACGGATGTATTAATTTTTATTTAATTTATTATTTTGCTTTTCAGAAAAACTTCTATGAATCGAGCCTAAATCGGTATCATTATTAAATTTCAAGTATTGATTTTGTATATTTTTGCGTAAAATCCTTTGTAAATCTTTATTAGCATTAACTTTAAATCCTAGATAATAATTCATTTTTAAAATAAATGAATACTTTATTATCGGTATTTTTATCATGGGTATTAATTCTTCTAATAAATCCACGTTGTCTTCCAAATTAATATCTGTTAATAAGAATGCTAGAATAAAAATTTTAAATTGATTTTTCGATGGATTATTTTTTGCTTGATTTAACCTTTCGATAATAATTTTTTCCAAATTCTTATGTCCAATCATTTCATTTAACCTTACCTGAACTAATGTAGGGATAAAATTCCCAATGAATTTTAATAGATGCTTAGCCTCGACTTCATTCCCAGCTTTCATTATTTCAGAAATATCTAGCTCTTTAAATTCATCTATTAATTTAAAACTCCATAAAATTGCATGGTCAATTATATAATCAAATATTTCATAAACTAAACTGACATCAGTTATGTCATCAATATTTTTAAACACTTTACCTAAAATCTGTAAACTAGCTTCTAAAGATTCTGATTGGTCATTAATTATCTTTATTTGTTTTGTTCTAATATCACTATTCGAATCATCAATACCTAACTCTTTAATTAGATCTTCTTCTATTGTATCTTGTTCTTGAGCCGTCAAACCATCTTGCATTCTCTTCGAAAATTTATCAATGATTTCACTAAAATCTCTAACTTCAATTATTTTACTAATTAATAATACGTCAATACTATCGCTGGTAATAGAATAATCTTTATTTAGATATTTAAAATGCTTTTGAGTTTTTGAATAAATTTTTTTTAAAAATTTATGATCTTCTCGATTGAAACCTGCATATAATTCGAATTCATTAGCAAATGACAAATAAAATTTTTCGTCCTTAATGACACTTTTTAAAAATTTACCATCTATAGTCATATAGAAAGCTATAAAATATTCAAAAACACCATTTAGCCTAAAAGAATATAAATCATCATTTTTCTTCCTCAAAATTCCTTTTTGATCTAGATACTCAAATATTTCTTTAGAAGTAACACTAAACCTAGGATTCTTACTCAAATAACCATCTATAAAACTAATTATATCTGAGTATTTAGCATAATATGAAGTCTGATGATAATTCGTAAGTAAATAATGAGCTAAATTGGCAAGTAATTTTTTATAGTTAACAAAAGTAAACGACGATTTTGTTAAAGTTAATTGATCTTTTTCAATTAATCTTTCGATATATAAATTTATTAAATCAACATCATTATTAAAACTAGCATTAAGATCTTTTTTAAAAATCCACAAAAAAACTGATATTGTCCAGTAATTAAATGGAATCGATAGTTTTTTAAAAATATTATCAATTCTATCAACTATTTCATCTTGTTTTTCTTCCGATAAGTCAGAATTTTTTTTAGCAAGTTCTTTAATATGTATTTTTCTTAATCTGTGGAAATGTAACTTATACAATGTTCTGCCATCAATACTATTAGTATCAAAAGAAGTAAATGTAGAATCAATTGAACAAATTATTAATCTTACCTTTTCATGCTTTTCTACAAAATCCTCAATATTATCTTTAATCCCTTTATTTTCAACATGATAATTATCAATTAACAAAACAATTTGTTTTTCCTCTAGTAACTTTGCAGATTCTGACTTATTTACATAATAATATTTTGAAAATTCTTTGTTAAAATCAAAACGTTTATTAGAATTTTTCCACTCTTTAATATCAATATAAAATGGTATGTAATTATGTAAAGAATAATTATCCAACAACTCTAATTCTATCTTCTTTAATAAAATTGTTTTCCCACATTTATCCTTACCAAAAATGATATAATCATTATCAAACTTGTGAAAATTACTCCATTTGAAATCTGTTTCTATATTATTCTCATCTTTAACTATTTCAGATTGAGACTTCACCTTTAGAACAGGCTCAGTACTCAATTCCAGAAGAGTCTTTCCTTGACTTTCATTTTCATTCTCTACAAATAAATCTTTGGAATCCTCAAGTTCACTAAAAAATCTTTTTCGAATGTTTATTCGTAATTTATTTTGATCTCTTTTTAGCTCAGTACTAGGAATATCAAAATTTTTATCTTCTATAGAATAAAAAATTTCATTTTTAATATCGTAATGCCTAAAACAAGATGTTCCTTTCAATTCGCCTTCATTAATCTTTATTACTGAATATCCAATTTGAGAAAAATTATCGAATGATAAACTAGCACAACTTCCAATTTTCACAACACCTTCATTATGAGTCAAATCTACACTCAATGAATTTTTATGAATATGACCACTAAAAATATAATCAAAACGTTTATGAATTAAATCTTCTAAATCATATTTATTAAAGGGTTTAAAATCACTAATTGGATGATGGTGAATAAGTATTTTTGTTTCACACGAAATTATTTTATCTAGTGCTTCATTAATCTTATCAAGTGGAAATAAAAGATTATTATCATCATTAATTCCAACAGCCCTCCAAGAAGAATTGATGCTTACAAAACCAATTTTACCAAAACTATTTTCACGAATATGTGTGGAAAACATATCATCAAAATAATCTCTAGCTGATGTTGATCCATCATAAAAATCTTTAACAAAAGAATTATAATTTTCTAAGGGAAGAAAACTTTTCTTTAAATCTTGAGAAGTTGTTTTAAAAAAATTGTCTAATTTTTTATTATCAGTAATATCTTCATCTAAATATTTTATTAATGAATTTGACACTCCACTTCTACTTACGTCGTGATTCCCAGGACATATAAAAAAATTGCTTTTATCAATCTTTAAAATTTCAATAATTTTCGAGATAAACTCCTCCTTAGCTTTCTTAAATATAGAAATATTATCCCCCGAATTCACCAAATCTCCACCAAAAATAACATAATCTATCGAATCTATATTTTTCGAAATGTCATCAAGAAAATCTCTTATTATTTTATTTTGCTTAGTTAAACTTCCAATTGTATTTGTATAATGTAAATCCGTGATGTGTAAAATCTTCATATTAACAATTTTATCACAATTATACCTAAATATTAGTTAACAAACTACTTAAATCAAAACAAAAATAACATTTTATTGATTATTTAATTTAAAATCAAAAAGACCTTTAAATTTATCTATTTCTAAATACCAAAAAACTTCTTAGCATTCCTAGTAGTTTCCTCCGCAACTACAATCCCCGAAACTCCTTTAAACTGCGCTACAGTTGCTGCAACAAAAGGCAGAAAAGCAGGTTCGCAACGGCGTTCGTGGTATTTTTTCAGGAGATTATTGGGTACGTTTTTCGGCAACATAAACGGCGCATCGGTTTCGATCATCATTCGGTCGAGTGGTACGTATTGAATCACTTCTTTTAAATGCTCAAAACGTTTACTGTCGGATATTGCACCGGTAAAACCAATATAAAATCCGTTATCCAAATAAGTTTTGGCTTCTTGCAAAGTTCCGGTAAAACAATGCACAACGGCTTTTGGCAATTGTGGCAAATAGTCTTTGGTAATACTCATAAACCTTGTAAAAGCAGCACGCTCGTGCAAAAACAAAGGTTTCTGAACTTCGATCGCCAGTTCTAGTTGTGCTTTATAACAGGTTTCCTGTACATTTCTGGGCGAAAAGTCACGATCAAAATCGAGTCCGCACTCGCCAACCGAAACGACTTGTTTCTGCTTTAATAAATTGCGAAGTCTTGCAATACTTTGCGCATCAAAACTTTTCGCATCATGCGGATGAATCCCCGCTGTGGCATATAATATTCCCTGATATTCTTTTGCCATTTGAGCCGAAGCTTCACTATTTTTCACGCTTGTTCCAGTGAGTATCATTTGCGATACATCAGCATCCAGAGCGTTTTGTACAACATCGTCTATGTCGTTGTGGAATTGTTTATTGGTTAAATTAATTCCTATGTCTATATATGTATTCATTTTTTTCTTTTAAGTTATAAAGGCTCAAAGGGACAGAGGGACAAAGGTTTCTTCTCTTTGAGTCTTTTTATTATTTTTTATTCTTTTACTACTTAGGCTCTAGGCGCTAAGTTTTGTTGTTTCACGCAGATTTAAAAGATTTAAGCAAATGTTCGCAGATTATTTATAAAAATCATTTTAAATCTGCTGGATCTGTTAAATCTGCGTAAAAAATTCTTTAACCACCCCGTTTGTCATCCTGAGGAACGAAGGATCACATCCAATATTCCTCAAAGAGAATCGCTAATCTTTGTATAGTTTCTTATGTGATCCTTCCTGAGTCGAAATGACATAAAATGAGGATAAACCTTTGTCCCTTTGCAACTCTGAACCTTTGAACCTTCAGTTTTCAATTTTCAATTTTCACTAAGCCATTTCTCTGCTTTTTCGACAACTTCTTGTTCGATAGTATCCAGATTAAGATCTTTATTATACCAATAGACTTCGCCTGCCAACAGATCATCCCAAACATATTGAAGAGAATACAAATCACGTATATCTATTTCTTTATTAAAATCGTAATCGATATACAGCAATCTTTTCAAATTGGTTTTTACATCGTCATGTTTCACTATTTTATTGAGAAAATATCTTATATGGCATTTTTCTGATTCCTCTTTATTTTTTAGCGTTAGATTCAATTCTGAGAGAACGGCTTCGAGATAAGGCTGAACTTCATGAAGATCAATTGGTTTATAGAAACAAGCCAGGTTATAAATAGCTTCACTCTCATAACCTGAATTGATCAATTCGATTGCCCAGTCTTCGATTAGATCAACATTTAGATATTCATAAAAATGAAAAGTCAGGATGTAATCTGTGAGTATTTCGAAGTCTCTGTTTAGTATTTCCATGTCTGTTTTTTTTTGCCACTAAGGCGCTAAGACGCAAAGTTTTTTGTTTTCTTATATTTTTAGCCACTAAGGCGCTAAGGCACAAAGTTTTTTGTTTCACGCAGATTTAAAAAGATTTAAGCAGATGTTCGCAGATTATTTTATAAAAATCATTTTAATCTGTTGGAATCTGTTAAATCTGCGTGAAAAATCTTTAACCACCCCGTTTGTCATCCTGAGGAACGAAGGATCACATACAATATTCCTCAAAGAAAATTGCCAATCTTTGTAGAGTTTCTAGTGTGATCCTTCCTCCGTCAGGATGACATAAAATGAGGATAAATTTTTCCTCAGAATGTGTTAGACGCACTGCTGTGCGCCTCTACACTGAAAACTGTTACTGCGACTGATCACTAAAAACACGCCCCTACAATGAAAACTGAGACCGTGACTGAACACTAAAAATAAGTCTCTACACTGAAAACTGAGACTGAGACTGAACACTTAGTCCTCCCTGCTTCCGTCATCTGCCATTCTAACCAATTTTGGTGTAAACTTCGCTACGACATCAACCAAATCCTGTTGCGCTTCCATCACCTGATTGATATCTTTATACGCCATTGGCGCTTCGTCAAGACCTGCACCAATAAGTGTTACCCCATGATGATTTAAGATCGATTGCATTTCGGTTTTAGTAATATTTTTTATGGCTTGAGTTCGGCTCATTTGTCTTCCTGCTCCATGCGAAGCGGAATTGATTGCGTTCTCCTCGCCTTTTCCTCTCACTAAAAATCCCGGCGCGGTCATACTTCCCGGAATGATTCCCATCACGCCTTTTCCGGCTGGAGTTGCGCCTTTTCTATGCACGATCACTTCTTCGCCGTTCCAGATTTCTTTCCAGGCAAAATTATGGTGGTTTTCTACTTTGGCTAAAATTGTGGCTCCCAGAGCGCGTTCCATTTTGTTATGGATAATCTCATGACAAGCCGAAGCGTAATCTCCCGCAAGATTCATCGCCATCCAGTATTCCTGACCCAATTGTGAGTTCATATCCAGATAGGCTAAATTTTTAGCCACTTCCGGAAGTTTACAAACGTCTTTTGCCATTTTAGTATAATGTCCGGCAATGGTTGCACCCATTCCGCGTGAACCGGAATGCGTTAACAAAGCAACATATTTACCTTTTGGGATATTCAAAACCGCATCGTCTTTGGCAAACTCCATAATTCCGAATTCCACAAAGTGATTTCCACCACCTGAAGATCCCAATTGCGACCAGGCTTTATCTTTTAAATTCTTCACGAACGGAGTCATATTAAAAGCATCGTTTTCTAAAACCGCATGATCTGATTTGTATTGACCGTGAAAACCGTGACCTGCTCCAAAAATCGAATTCGCAATTAATTCCTTTTTGAATTTTGCTTCGTTTTCAAAGTAAAAAGCTTCCGGAATATCGTAAACTGACAATGCCATTCTACATCCAATATCAACCCCAACTCCATACGGAATAATGGCGTTTTTTGTCGCTAAAACTCCGCCAATCGGCAATCCGTAACCTTGGTGCGCGTCTGGCATTAAAGCTCCTGCAACGGTCACGGGCAATCTCATGGCCACTTCCATTTGTTTTCTGGCTCCGTCTTCGATAGCTTCTAATCCGTAAGCCGAATATGCATTTGGGTTTTGATTTAAAGCGATAAAATCTTCTGGTTTTTCGTTTGCTTTTTCGATCAAGGCAATTGCCAGTTTACTAAAAATAGCATCGTCTATATAATTCTCTGGTGTTTCAAGAACGTTTTTGAAATTAGCAATCATTTCGTCTCTTGTGAATCCGTTTCTTTTGCTGTTTATTTTTAAGGCAATCCCAATTATTTTTCCTTCAGGGAATCCTAATTCTAATATATCTGTACCGTTTATTTGTGTTTTCATTGTTTTTGTTTTTTGATAGTACAAAGGTTTAAATGTACTGCGCAGTTATTTTGCGTAGATATATTTAATTCTAAGTTTTTTTTGCTCAGCGAAGAGATAGTTCTCGCAAAGTCGCAGAGTCGTAAAGTTTTTTTTAGCCACAGATTAATATGATTAAAATGATTTTTTTCTCATTTTATGTCATTTCGATCCCGAAGCTTCGGGAGAGAAATCACACTAGAAACTCCACAAAGTACGTCGCCAATCTTTGTCGAGCTTCTCGTGAAGATTTCTCCTTATTTCGAAATGACAAACTGTGTGGTTACTACTGTAACTCAAAGATTTTTTTCTCGCAGATTTTGCAGATTCTGGAGATTTTTAATAATCTTTTTAATCCTCATAATCTATGGCAAAAAAAACTTTGCGACTTCGCGTCTTTGCGAGATTAAATTTACCAATCTTTGCGGAGACGCACTGCTGTGCGTCTCTACAAAAATCTTTGTGCCTTGCACCTCTGAACCTTTGTACCTTTTCTTAATCTATCAATAATTGCGTAACTGCCGCAGCATTTATCGCCCATTTTGCGTCGTAAACCTCATCAGCATTTTGATCTTCGGTGATGGTTAAACCCTGGGCTTCCGCTTTAAGTTGTAATAAACTACCAATATTCAATTTGCTGCTTAGTTTTGATAACAAAGCCTGAACTCCTTTAAAATCCAAACCTTGAACAACTTGTCCTCCAAAGGTCATCTCTAACCAAACGATTTCTCTTTTGGCTACATCAAGAACTCCAAAGACCAAACCTTTGGCAACATTTTGCGTCACACGAACCTGATGATCTACACACGACGGATCGTATGCTACTCCGGTTTTCTCAGAGATTTTCATAGGGTGTTTACTGTTCATCCAACCTACAACAAGATTTGGCGTAATACTTCCGTTGCAATAAGCGTTACAAGTAAAAGTTACAAATTTAGCTTTGGCTTTCGCCAATTCGTCAATGTTGATGTTGATATATTCGGCCGTTCCAATTTTATTCGGAATGCTTCTGATATCACCGCTATGTTTACAACCAACAGTTTCCAATCGGCTAAAAGAGCATATATCAGCTTTATCTTCGTAAGCAATATGGCAGCTTAAATCCATATCAAGGTGTTGTGCCGATAAACCTGCGCCCCATTGCATAAACAATCGCACTTCGTTACCTTCAACTGGAAAACGTGTTCCCATTAAAGCAACCGGTAAATCCTGAACAGTCTCGCTTCTATCACCAATAGAAACTGGCATATTAAACAATTGCGGATCGATATACATCGTTTTATTTGGGTTTGCGATTGCAGCAAATCTTTTCTTCATTGCCAAAAGACACAACGCCTCGATTTGATTTTTCATCGCCTCTAATTGTTCTTCGTCATATAAGTTTAATAATGCATTTGGTGCAATTCGTTTGTTTGTTCCGCCTAAAGGTTTCACACTTCTTTGCATGTTTTTGTCAAAATAATTTTGAGCATACATGTTTATTGTAAACACCAATCTTGCCGGAACTTTATCGATAATTTCTTCAAAATGTGCTACAGTTTCGTCTGCACCAAACCATAACATATTCGAGAATAACGAACGTGCAAACAATCCCGGACGTTGTTTTAATAATGCAAATGTTTTATCGGCATCAAATTTCAATCTTGACGTGTTTACTTTGCTTTGCCACACATCATAAACCTGGTTGTAGAATACATCCAATAAAAAATTCAATTTCTCAAATCCTTTTCTTTTGCTGTATTCTGCTAAACGTAATGCACGGATAAAACGAACCCACATTCCTCTTTTTGGGTGCATGATTTCGCACATTGTTTCAACATCCATATCAAGATTATTCAACCAGTTTGCCACCATTAAACATTCTTTTCGGGAATATTTAACTTTCAAATCATTTGCAGATGCAATTCTGGCTTGCGCACTTGTATCTAAAATATTGAAAAAGTGCTGAGCATTTTTTGATGTTCTTTTTATGATCGTTTTTGGCTCGATAATTTGCAATAATCCTGTATTCTTGAACCATAAATATCGTAAGATATCTGTTGGAGATTTAAAATACTGAGACGCATTTTCGGCTTGACCTTCTTCGATTAAAACATCAATAACAAGCATTAAAGTTTCCTTCATTGCAACATCTGTTTTTGGCAAAGGCAAATATTTTAATGCCGTTTTTAAACTATCTATCTGCGTAGCGTCTAAAGCCGTTTTTGATTGCAACAATGATTTATAGAAATCTTCTAATTCAGTTTCTGACCATAAATCCAATACTTTTAATTTGCTTCCTTGTCCGTAATTTTCGATTTTACCAAATTCAAACGGAGTTCCGCAAAACGGACAACCATTGTATCGTTCTAACGGAAAAGTATTATCCGGAATAATATGTCCGCATTGCAAAGTTGTTCCGCTCTTTATGTTTAGAACATTCCAGAAATACGTAACAATATGATCTAAAACAGATTCTCCGGTTGGGATATTCCATTCTTTAACTAAAGGCGTCCAGTTTTTATTGGTTCCTAAAACTTCTCTTAGTACTTCTAAAACTTCAACTTTATAATTTGGGTTTACATTATTTAAAGCGTGTAATAACGACTCAGAAAATGTAAATCCAAGTTTTGAAACATTGGCCACTAAAACCGATGTTGTTCCTGATAATTTTTTGATATCATTCGAAATCATTGCTGATGGAATGAAAATAGCATTTTGACGTAAACTGATTTTTAATAATTCTTGTGTTTTCATTTTTTTTAATTTTTAAAATTTAGATAATTGCGTTTCTGATTTCTACCTAAAAGAGTTTTTGAAGTAAGAAACACTTGACCTGAAATTGGAGTGTAATTGATGAACTATTTTATCTGATGGGTTTCCCCGAGAAGTAAGTTAATCTTGACCTTCCTTTTTATTAATGATGATTTTAAAACTTGTTCGGACTCGAACCGAAAGTTACCAATTTCCTGAAATAAGTTTTAATTGACCATTAATAGTGAAGCAGATGGGATTCGAACCCACGACCCAGACATTAAAAGTGTACGAAGTAAGTTTTGATTGACCTTTTAAGGATAATTTCAAAACTACCTGCTCTACCGCTGAGCTACTGCCTCATAATAATAGAATAAAAAGATAATGGTGTAAGTGTGTACGTTGGAAAGTTTTCGAAGTAACTCAAACTTGACCTGTTTTATTCTTTATTTTATTTCTATGAACGTTTGTTTTTATTTCCTGAACAAAGATTTCGATCGTACTACGCATTTATTCTGCGCAGTAAAAAAAGAAATCTATTTTTGAGCAAAAAGGTAATGGTGTAAGTATATCTCTTAATGGTTTTTGAAGTAACTTAAACTTGACCTGTTGAACTCTGTAAATATTTTAATGAACTTGTTTTATTTCCTGAGCAAAGATTTCAGAACTACTACGCAATTATTTTGCGCAGTAAAAAAAGAATTTTATATTTGAGTAAATATTTATTTACCAAACCGCGTAAGTCTCAGAGTGACGGCATATTTATAGTTTTTAGATAAAGTTAATAAAGCCCCATCGGGGTGACATATTTATAGCATTTTAAATAAAACCAATAAAATCCCAGAGGGATGACATATTTATAGATTTAGATAAAAACAATAAAGTCCCAGAGGGACGACATATTTATAGCCATTTTCGAGAATGTATTTTAAAAAGCCCCAGCGGCGTGACACATTTATAGCATTTAAATAAAATCCCAGAGGGATGACATATTTATAGATTTAGATAAAAACAATGAAGTCCCAGAGGGACGACATATTTATAGCCATTTTCGAGAATGTATTTTAAAAAGCCCCAGCGGGGTGACATATTTATAGCATTTAAATAAAGTCCCAGAGGGATGACATATTTATAGATTTAGATAAAAACAATGAAGTCCCAGAGGGACGACATATTTATAGCCATTTTCGAGAATGCATTTTAAAAGCCCCAGTGGGGTGACATATTTATAGCATTTTAAATAAAACCAATAAAATCCCAGAGGGACGACATATTTATAGATTTAGATAAAACAATAAAGTCCCAGAGGGACGACATATTTATAGCCATTTTAGAGAATACATTTTAAAAAGCCCCAGCGGGGTGATATATTTATTGATTAAATCAAAAAACAGAAATGTCGCTCCGCTGGAGCTTTTGATCCTCTTTCTAATAAATTGCTATAGATATTACGCTCCGCTGGAGCTCAATGCTGAATAATGCAAAATCGGCTATAAATATTACGCTCCGATGGAGTTTTTATAACGTTTAAATAAAAAAACAATATGAATTTAGAGAAAATTTATTCTGAATTACTTTCCAATATTGGCTTTTCAGCACATGACATTCAGAAAAACTGGCTGGATTTAGAAAAAGCATATTCTAAAAAGTCAAGACATTATCATAATCTGACGCATATTTCGGCTATGATTGAGAGTTTTGAAACGTATCGCAATAAACTTCAAAAACCTGACGAAATACTATATTCTATTTTTTATCACGATTATATCTATAAGAGTTCTAAGAAAGACAACGAACTTAAAAGTGCAGAATATGCTTTGTCGATTTTATCTGAAAATATCTCATTTGATCGTCAATTGGTTTTTGATGCCATTTATGCTACACAATTGCATCAGCAAAATATAAAGGATGATATTAATTGGTTAATCGATTTTGATTTGAAGATTCTTGCGCGAGATTGGGAAGATTATAAAATCTATTTCGAACAAATTAGGAAAGAATATCGCATTTATCCTGATTTGCTATACAAACCCGGACGCGCAAAAGCCCTGAAACATTTTCTGGAGAATGAATTTATTTTCCAAACTGAGGAATTCAGGAATTTATATGAAGAGAAAGCAAGAAAAAATATTGAACAGGAAATTTTATTATTGACGTAATGATTTACGATGTTAAACCTGACAGGTTTTAAAAACCTGTCAGGTTTGTCAATGATGCCAAAAAACAGATTTTCTATTGACGTTTGTATATTGTAGAGACGCACAGCAGTGCGTCTACGCAACGAATGTCCGTAACTATTTAGGTTCATCGAAATGTGAATAAATTGTGGTTACGTTGTGTTAGACGCACTGCTGTGCGTCTCTACAGGAATTGGAACGGAAATTGGAAACGGAAATTGCTTTTAAAAACAGATATAATAAAATATTGTTGTTGCCTAAAATGCGTGAGGGATTGCAGTGGAAATCCTTTTGTTTTTTTCTTTAAAAAACAAAAGATTGAAACGGAAAGCCCGACCCGGAGGGACACGCCCAAAACATGAAACTATGTCACAAAACAAGAATGCCTTAATAAGATACAAAACGATTGATAAATGCCTACAAAATAAATACAGGCAATGGACTTTGGAGGATTTAATCGAATGTTGTTCTGAAGCTTTATTTGAATATGAAGGTCGCGAAAACCCGATTAGCAAACGAACTATTCAAATGGATATTCAGCTGATGCGAAGTGAAAAACTGGGTTATAATGCGCCAATTGTGGTTTATGATAAAAAGTATTATAAATATGAAGACGATGAGTTTTCGATAACCGATATTCCGCTGACAGAAACGGATATGAATGTTTTGACAGAAACGGTTTCGATGTTGAAACAGTTTAAGGATTTTTCTTTATTTAATGATGTATCTGA
Organism: [Flexibacter] sp. ATCC 35103; assembly: GCF_001975985.1. Classification (GTDB taxonomy): domain Bacteria; phylum Bacteroidota; class Bacteroidia; order Flavobacteriales; family Flavobacteriaceae; genus Flavobacterium. The sequence goes on from NZ_MTQF01000004.1 coordinate 383,104, forward strand.
TATTCTACAGCGATTGGAAGATAAAATCTATGCAGAGAAATCGCATACAAAACCCGTTATTTATCTGGATAAAAATGAAGAATTAAAAGGTTTACATTATCTGGATGAAGTATATCAGGCGATTATCAAGAAGATCGTTCTGGTAATTAGTTACAAATCTTTTAAATCTATAGAGGAAACTAAATTTCATTTTCATCCTTTTATCCTCAAGGAATTTAATAACAGATGGTTTTTAGTGGGAAAAAAAAAGGGTTCTGCTCCTATTACCAATTTGGCTTTGGACCGAATTATTGGAATCGATTATGATTTTAACCTGCCTTATTTAGAAGAAGATTTTGATGCTGAATTGTTTTATAAAAATGTAATTGGCGTGACGGTAAATTCCGGTTTACAGCCCCGAAAAATCGAATTGTGGGTTGATGCGACAAATGCGCCTTATGTTATTACCAAACCGTTGCATCATACACAAAGGCTGATTAAGGAAAATGAGGATAAAAGTGTCATTGTACATTTGTTCATTTCTCCTAATTATGAAATGGAACGTATTCTCTTAGGTTTTGGTGACGGAATCGAGGTTTTGAAACCGGAAAACTTGCGAAATCGTATGAAAAAGATTCTAGAAAAGGCAATCTCGCGATATGAACCTGAAATTGTTTCTGAATTAAAATCATGATTTTTTACAAAATGTGGAATTAAACCTTAATTTAAATCCATAAAATAATTTTTACAACATAAAAATTGTTAAAATCACAAAAAAGAATAGTATATTTCAATTAAAATTAAACCATAAACCACTCTAAATCAGAGATATTTTTTTACTAACCAAAAAAATATCAAAAAATAATATGCATGCATAGTATTTTTTGATTATATTTGAAATCGATATAGTTACATATGAAAGACAAAACAATAGATTATATTTTAAGAGCTACATGGCAAGCTGTATCAAGAATGTACAACGAAGAAGCAGCCAAATACGATGCTACAATGGCGACGGGATTTGCACTTTTGAGTATTGATAAAGAAGATGGAACTCCATCGACAGCTTTAGGCCCAAGAATGGGAATGGAAGCTACGAGCCTTACCAGAACATTGAAATCGATGGAAGACAAAGGTTTGATTGTTCGCAAAAAAAACCCAACTGACGGTCGCGGTGTTTTGATATACCTGACGGATTTTGGAAAAGAAAAAAGAGAATTATCTAAAAATACAGTTCTGAAATTTAATGAAACAATCAGAAAACATGTCTCTGACGAAAAGCTGAAACATTTTATCGAGGTTTCGGAAATTATCAATGAATTGATTCAGGACAAAAACATATTTAATCAAACAGAAAAACAGGAAAATGAATAACCTTATATAGTAAGGAAACCTCAAATTCAAACAAAAAACAAATATTAACGACTTATGAAACGCACAATTAAAAAAGTTGCTGTAATTGGATCCGGAATTATGGGTTCAGGAATAGCTTGTCATTTTGCCAATATTGGTGTTGAAGTTTTATTACTTGACATCGTACCACGCGAGTTGACAGAAGCTGAAGCTAAAAAAGGATTAACGCTTGAAAGTAAAGTTGTTCGCAACCGTGTAGTAAACGAGCACTTGGCGAATTCATTAAAATCGAAACCGTCTCCTATTTACAGTCAAAAATTTGCTAACAGAATTACGACTGGAAATACTACTGATGATATGGCAAAAATTGCCAATGTTGATTGGATTATCGAGGTTGTTGTAGAACGTTTGGATATCAAAAAATTAGTTTTTGAGCAAATCGAGAAATTCCGTAAACCGGGAACTTTGGTTACTTCAAACACTTCTGGTATTCCAATTCATTTTATGAGCGAAGGAAGAAGCGAAGATTTTCAACAACACTTCTGCGGAACTCACTTTTTTAACCCTGCGCGTTACTTAAAGTTATTTGAAATTATTCCTGGTCCAAAAACTTCAACTGAAGTATTGGATTTCTTAAACGAATACGGATCTAAATTTTTAGGAAAAACTTCTGTTGTTGCTAAAGATACTCCGGCGTTTATTGGAAACAGAATTGGTATTTACGGAATCCAGAGTTTATTCCACTTGGTTAAAGAAATGGGATTAACAATTGAAGAAGTTGATAAATTGACTGGTCCGGTTATTGGTCGTCCAAAATCGGCTACTTTCCGTACTGTTGACGTTGTTGGTTTGGATACTTTGGTACACGTTGCCAATGGTATTTATGAAAACTGCCCAAATGACGAACAACACGAATTGTTTAAACTTCCTGATTTCATCACAAAAATGATGGAGAACAATTGGTTAGGAAGCAAAACCGGTCAAGGTTTTTATAAAAAAGTAGATAAAGATATTCTTTCTTTAGACTTAGATACATTAGAATACCGCGCTGCTAAAAAAGCAAATTTTGCTACGCTTGAACTTACAAAAACTATCGACAAACCTATCAATCGTTTTAAAGTTCTTGTGAAAGGAAAAGATAAAGCAGGAGAATTCTACCGTAAGAGTTTCGCTGGAATGTTTGCTTATGTGTCAAACAGAATTCCTGAAATCTCTGACGAATTATTCAAAATTGATGATGCGATGAAAGCTGGTTTTGGATGGGAAAATGGTCCATTCGAAATCTGGGACGCTATTGGTGTTGCCAACGGAATCGAAATCATGAAAGCAGAAGGTCTTGAGCCAGCTGCGTGGGTTACTGAAATGTTGGCTTCTGGAAGCGAAAGTTTCTATTCTGTAAAAGAAGGAGCAACTTATTTCTATAACATTCCAACAAAATCACAAGTTAAAGTTCCTGGACAAGATTCATTTATTATTCTAAACAACATTCGCGAAAGCAAAAAAGTTTGGAGCAATAGTGGTGCAATCATTCAGGATTTAGGAGACGGAATTTTGAACTTAGAATTCCAATCTAAAATGAATACAATTGGTGGCGATGTACTTCAGGCTATCAATAAAGCAATCGACTTATCTGAAAAAGAATATCAAGGTTTAGTTATTGGTAATCAAGCAGCTAATTTCTCTGTAGGTGCTAATATCGGAATGATTTTCATGATGGCAGTTGAGCAGGAATACGACGAATTGAATATGGCTATCAAATTGTTCCAGGACACGATGATGCGCGTTCGTTACTCTTCTATCCCTGTTGTTGTTGCGCCTCACGGAATGACTTTTGGTGGTGGTTGCGAAATGAGCTTACACGCTGATAAAGTAGTTGCTGCTGCTGAAACTTATATGGGATTAGTTGAGTTTGGTGTTGGTGTCCTTCCTGGTGGTGGTGGATCTAAAGAAATGGCTTTGAGAGCTTCAGATTTATTCCGCAAAAATGATGTGGAATTAAACGTTCTTCAAGAGTATTTCTTAACAATCGCTATGGCAAAAGTTTCGACTTCTGGTTATGAAGCTTTTGATACAGGACTTCTTCAACATGGTAAAGACGTTATTGTAGTAAACAAAGATCGTCAGATCGCTGAAGCTAAAAAACATGCTTTATTAATGGCTGAAGCTGGTTATACGCAACCAATCAGAAGAACTGATGTGAAAGTATTAGGAAAACAAGCTCTTGGAATGTTCTTAGTTGGAACGGATCAAATGGAAGCTGGAAAATACATTTCTGAGCATGATAAGAAAATCGCTAACAAACTGGCTTACGTAATGGCTGGTGGTGATTTATCTGAAGCAACTTTAGTATCTGAACAATATTTATTAGATATCGAACGTGAAGCTTTCTTGAGTTTATGTACAGAACGTAAGACTTTAGAGAGAATTCAATATATGTTAACTAAAGGAAAACCACTTAGAAATTAGAAAATAGAACAAAGAGAATAGAATATAGATTTCAGACTTTGTAAAGTCTATTTTCTATACTCTATCTTCTATACTCTTAAAAAAATAGAATAAAGAGAAAAGAATATAGATTTTGAGACAAAGTAATAGTCTATTTTCTATGATCTATTTTCTATAATCTTAAAAAAAACGAAACAAATGAAAACAGCATATATAGTAAAAGCTTACCGTACTGCGGTAGGAAAAGCACCAAAAGGGGTTTTTAGATTTAAAAGACCTGATGAATTAGCTGCAGAAACCATTCAGTTTATGATGGATGAATTGCCTGATTTTGACAAAAAACGTATCGATGACGTTATGGTAGGAAATGCCATGCCGGAAGCGGAACAAGGACTTAACGTTGGACGTTTGATCTCTCTTATGGGATTAAAAGTTGAGGATGTTCCTGGTGTAACGGTTAACCGTTATTGCGCATCTGGATTAGAAACTATCGGAATGGCAACTGCTAAAATCCAATCAGGAATGGCAGATTGTATCATTGCCGGTGGTGCAGAAAGTATGAGTTTTATTCCGATGGGAGGTTACAAACCAACTCCAGATTATAAAGTTGCTGCTGCAGGTCACGAAGATTACTATTGGGGAATGGGTTTAACTGCGGAAGCGGTCGCTAATCAATATAAAATCTCAAGAGAAGATCAGGATGAGTTTGCTTATAACTCTCATATGAAAGCCTTGAAAGCTCAAGCTGAAGGTAAATTCGACAAACAAATCGTTCCGATTACTGTTGAACAGACTTTCATCAATGAAAATGGTAAAAAAGAAACTAAATCTTATGTTGTAAAACAAGACGAAGGTCCAAGAGCCGGAACTTCTGTTGCTGCTTTAGCGGGTTTAAGACCTGTTTTTGCTGCTGACGGAAGCGTAACTGCCGGAAACTCTTCTCAAATGAGTGATGGTGCTGCTTTTGTTTTGATCATGAGCGAGGATATGGTAAAAGAATTAAATCTTGAGCCAATTGCAAGACTTGTAAACTTTGCTTCTTCTGGTGTTGAACCAAGAATCATGGGTATTGGTCCTGTAAAAGCAATTCCGAAAGCGTTGAAACAAGCGGGATTAACATTGAACGATATCGAGTTAATTGAATTAAACGAGGCTTTTGCTTCACAAGCTTTAGCAGTAACTCGCGAATTAAAGATAAACCCGGAAATCGTAAACGTAAACGGTGGAGCTATCGCTTTAGGACACCCTCTGGGTTGTACTGGTGCTAAACTTTCTGTTCAGTTATTCGACGAAATGAAACGCAGAGGTAATAAATACGGAATCGTTTCTATGTGTGTGGGAACTGGGCAAGGAAGTGCTGGGATTTACGAGGTTCTTTAAAAAGAGGATAGAGCAAAGAATAAAGAGTATAGAATAAAGAGAATAGATGTTTTTTAGATGAAAGAGACAAGAACAAAGATTTTTAAAAAGTAATAAAAAACTTACTTTTAAATTATAGTTTCTTACATTGGCTCAAAAAAACATGAGACATAATTATAAGAACTTAAAGATTTGGAAGATCGGGATTGCAATTGCTAATGAAATTTCAGATGTATTAATAGAATTTCCAAAACACGAACGATACGATTTGAGTTCTCAAATAAGCAGATGTTCGGTTTCGATGCCTAGTAATATTGCCGAAGGATCTTCAAGAACTGATAAGTCTTTTAGTCACTTTATAGACATTTCTCTTGGTTCTTCATTTGAGCTAGTTACACAATTATTGATTGCTAAACATAGAAAATATATAAACGAGATACAATTTAACCAATTAGAAATTAAAATAGAAGAATTCCAAAGGATGACAATGGGTTTTCAAAACGGACTGAAGTAAAGTCTATTTTCTATACTCTATTTTCTATTTTCTTTCAAAAAAAACAAAAACAAAATGGCAGATACAATCGAAAAAAACGTAACCCGTGGTGGTCAGTTTTTAGTTAAGGAAACAAAGTGCGAAGATATCTTTACACCAGAAGATTTCTCGGAAGAGCAGTTAATGATGCGTGACTCTGTAAAAGAGTTCGTAGACAAAGAATTATGGGCACACAAAGATCGTTTTGAGAAAAAAGATTATGCTTATACTGAATCATCTATGCGTAAAGCTGGTGAACTTGGACTTCTTGGAGTTGCGGTTCCTGAGGAATACGGTGGATTAGGAATGGGATTCGTATCTACTATGCTAGTTTGTGATTACATTTCTGGTGCTACAGGATCGTTCTCAACTGCTTTTGGTGCGCATACAGGTATTGGAACTATGCCAATTACGCTTTATGGAACTGAAGAACAAAAGAAAAAATACGTTCCTAAATTGGCTTCTGGTGAATGGTTTGGAGCTTATTGCTTAACTGAACCAGGTGCAGGATCTGATGCAAACTCAGGAAAAACTAAAGCAGTTTTATCTGAAGATGGAACACACTACTCTATTACAGGACAAAAAATGTGGATTTCGAATGCAGGTTTCTGTAGCGTTTTCATCGTTTTTGCACGTATTGGAGATGACAAAAATATTACAGGTTTCATCGTAGAAAACGATCCGTCTAACGGAATTTCTATGAATGAAGAAGAACATAAATTAGGAATCCGTGCTTCTTCTACTCGTCAGGTTTTCTTCAACGATACTAAAGTTCCTGTTGAAAACATGTTGTCTGAAAGAGGAAACGGTTTCAAAATTGCAATGAATGCCTTGAATGTTGGTCGTATTAAATTGGCTGCGGCTTGTTTAGATGCTCAACGTAGAGTTACTACAAATGCAGTAAAATATGCTAACGAAAGAATTCAGTTTAATACTGCGATTTCATCTTTTGGAGCGATCCGTTCTAAACTAGCTGAAATGGCAACTAATGCATACGCTGGAGAAAGTGCTTCTTACCGTGCTGCAAAAGATATCGAAGACAGAATTGCTGCTCGTGAAGCTGAAGGAACTTCTCATCAAGAAGCTGAATTAAAAGGTGTTGAAGAATATGCTATCGAATGTTCTATCCTTAAAGTTGCAGTTTCTGAAGACGTACAATCTTGTGCTGACGAAGGAATCCAAATTTTTGGCGGAATGGGATTCTCTGAAGACACTCCAATGGAAAGTGCCTGGAGAGATGCTCGTATTGCTAGAATCTACGAAGGAACAAACGAAATCAACAGAATGCTTTCTGTAGGTATGTTGATCAAAAAAGCAATGAAAGGTCACGTTGAATTACTTGGACCAGCTATGAAAGTTCAGGAAGAATTAATGGGAATTCCATCTTTTGATACTCCTGATTTCTCTGAATTATTTGCTGAAGAAAAAGGAATTATCGCTAACCTTAAGAAAGTTTTCTTAATGGTTGCCGGAAGTGCTGTTCAAAAATACGGACCGGATTTAGATTCTCACCAACAGTTATTAATGGCTGCTTCTGATATCTTAATCGAAATTTACATGGCTGAAAGTACCATTCTTAGAACTGAAAAATTAGCTAAAAATCAAGGTGAAGCTAAAGTACAAGAGCAAATCGCTATGGCAAAATTATACTTATACAAAGCGGTAGATATCGTAAACTCAAGAGGTAAAGAAGGAATTATTTCTTTTGCTGAAGGAGACGAACAACGTATGATGTTAATGGGACTTAAACGTTTCACAAAATATACAAACAATCCAAATGTTGTAGCCTTAAGAGAGGTTATTACATCTAAATTAGTGGCAGAAAACGAATACTGCTTCTAATATAAAAATAGTTTTTAGCTTTTAATTTGTTTAAACCCGCACTAATCCGAAACAGTGCGGGTTTATTTTTTTGTTTTTCACCATATAAGTTATATAAGTTCATATAATTACTTAGAAGACATGTTCGCTAATTTATTTCTTATATTTCTATAGCGCATTTTAAACATACGGCTTATATTTTCTTATATGACTTATATGGTTTAAAAAATTCAATTTCACAAATCTTTATTAAAATTGCATTTCTGATACAAGATCAATAGCAAAATTTATAATCTAATGTTTTATATTTAGCGTTCTAAAACTTCAAAAAATATAAAATGAAACAAATTAACCTAATTGCTCTTCTATTTCTTTGCCTGATATCTACCAATATTTTTGCTCAGAAAAACAAGAAATTTGACATCATTGCTTATTACACAGGCGATGATAAACTAATTAACGAATACGAAGTAAATAAACTGAATCAAATTATTTTTAGTTTTTGTCATCTTAAAGATGGTAAACTTAGTGTTGATTCTCCTAAGGATTCCACCACAATTAAATACCTGGTTTCTTTAAAAGCAAAAAATCCGCAACTTAAAATTATTCTTTCACTTGGTGGCTGGGGAGGTTGTGAGCCTTGTTCTGCTGCGTTTTCTACTGTTGAAGGAAGATTGACTTTTGCAAAATCAGTAAAAGAAGTGAGTGATTACTTTAAAGTAGATGGTTTAGATTTAGATTGGGAATATCCGGCAATTGAGGGACTGCCTGGACATTTATACCAAGCTGTGGATAAGCCTAATTTTACAGAATTAATTAAAATTTTGCGTTCTACTTTAGGCAAAAAATACGAACTAAGTTTTGCAGCTGGTGGATTTCAGAAATATCTTGACGAATCTATAGACTGGAAAACTGTATCACCATTAGTAAACCGCATTAATATTATGAGCTATGATTTAGTAAATGGATATTCTAAAGTTACCGGACATCATACGCCTTTGTATAGTACTAACCCAAAAGAAGAATCTACAGACAGAGCAGTTACGTACTTAATAAAACAAGGAGTTCCTGCTGAGAAATTAATCATTGGAGGTGCTTTTTATTCCAGAACATGGAAAAATGTAGAAAATATAAACAATGGACTTTACCAGGCTGGAGAGCACATTCAAGGTGTTGATTTTAAAAATTTTGCCTCGACTTATACTGAAGCCAATGGCTGGAAATATTTTTGGGATGATAAGGCAAAAGCGCCATATTGGTATAATGCGGCATCAAAAACCTTTGCAACATCTGATGATATAAAATCGATAAAAGAAAAAACTGAATATGTAAAATCTAAGAAATTAGGAGGTATTATGTTCTGGGAACTTACTTTAGATAGTCCGCATGACGGAATGGTAAATGCAATTTACGAAGTAAAAACAGGTAAATAAATCAAGCTTTTAAGGATAAAAAACGGCAGTTATAAAATTATAACTGCCATTTTTTTTATAAAGAGAGCTATTGCAATTTTGATTTATCTAATTCACCTATAAAAGGAATTGATTCTAAAATTTCAGCACGAATTATAGTCTGTAAATAAATTTCTAACTGAAGAAATTTTGCAGCATTTATGGCGCCAACAGCTTTTTTAGCCTGCCCATACGTTTTAGAGTATAATTTTTCATAAGCTAAATGATTCTTGAGTGTTCCTTTTGCCAATTCATCAGCTTTTTCATCTGTAAGTGTCGCATAATTTGCTGCATAATCATTAATGAGTTGAAATTTTGCCTGACCTAAAGCTTTACGTTCTGTTTCGTAATTATCGTAAACTTTTGTAAAAGCAGCATTTTGAGTATCAGACAAATTCATATACTGTTTTACAAGATCACTTTTTGATTTGCCATAAACACTTTGCAGTACCTCAACATCTTCTTTAAACGAAGATTGAGCATAAGATGAAAACGACGCAATGGCCATAACAAGAATTAAACTTAATTTTTTCATAGTAATAAATTTTAATTTGTTTTTTAAAAATTCACGCACTATCAAATATACTGATTTTTAACCTGTTAAATTATTTATTATAAAAACATTCTTACACATTAAAAAAATGAATATTGGTAAGATACAGATAAAGCATAATAATTTAATCCGTTATTTGTGTAGGCACCTACATGGTATTGAAACCTGATAGATTGGCCTTTTGCAACAGGTGTCGAAAAGGTTCCTCCTACTCGCCAATTATCTATTTCACTATCGCCTGAAATTCCGTCTGTAATTGTTCTTCCTCCAAAAAACCAATTCGTATTGAAACCTATCCACATATTGTTTTTAAAATAATAACTCGCATGTGCTTGCAGGCTATAAGTGGGTTTCTGTTCTAATTTTTTCCCCAGGAAATCGTTATTATCAGTATAAAACCAAATTCCTCCATAAGCCTCAGCATACACATGAGCAAATCGTTTTGACACTCCAATTTCTGGTTTAAATGCCCAACGGTTAGTCCCTATATTAATTTGTTTATCATCATAATATCTTCCTGTAGGAATTGAGGTTACGAGACTGACACCTAAAATTGTTTTTTGTTCAAAATTTTTAAATTCAGATTTATCAAGAGCCGGCGAACCCAAAATATTGATTCCAAGGCGAACTTTTGTATCAGCAAAACCGGTTCTCGATCCTGTTATAACCTCACCACTTGTGCGCGTTTGTGACCCATCCATAAAAGTAAATGGAAGTGCAACCTGAACACGGGCCAGTTTATTATAAATCCCAAAAGTTCTAATATAATTGAGAGCGACATTATGACTTTGAAGTGTAAAATCAGTAATAGGCAATGATGGATCTGTGAGCACATTTCCATCTGTAAAAAGATAGCCAATTGATGCTACATTTAAGTTTTTGGCAACATTGGCATAAACTCTTGGTTCAAGGTCCTGACTATTAACAGACACTGCTAATAAAAAAAACATCATTATAAAATGATACCTTTTAAAAATTATATTAAAGATTTTTTTCGGCATAAATTATAAGGATTCGTGAATGCTAAAAATCTAAAAAACTTTATTTAATACTTTTTTCAGTTTTAGGAGCTCTAATTTCTCCGTCATAAGAAATTGGTCCTCTGTTATTACTATTTACAGAAAGTGTTGCACCTCCATTAAAAAAAACAGAAAGCATTAAATCATATGAATCGTCTTTGCCTCGGACAGTCGCTCTTATGATATAATTTTTTTTATTTTTTTCAATTTTTATATTTTCGGGAGTACCTTCAAATTTTATTCCGCCATCGCCACCGTATGGTACATTAAAACCTCGTCCAAAAAAGGGTAAATCACAAGTCGTTTTTTCAGTATTAAACTTTAGAAAATAAGTATTATAATCCAGAAAAATAAGCCTTCCTCCTTGCGGATTAGCTTTTTGTGCTTCAAAATCAAACTTCTTAGAATCAATCAGAGTTTCAATTTCTTTTTGTTGCTGCAAATCTTTTTCTGCCTTTAATTCCTTCTTTGTTTTTTCTTGTGCAAAAACACCGAAACTTAAAAAGCATACTAACACTATTAATAAAATGGGTCGTTTAGTTTTCATAAAATAAATATTTAACAGAACTAAAAAAGTATTTTTATTTTTTCGTAAATCGCATCATCGCAATATCTCCTGAAATAAAATTCAGGGTTTTTCCATCATCAGTAATATCATATGAAGTTATTTTTTGCAAAGTACTCATAAAAACGGGTTCGCCCTGCGCATCAATACACATCATTCTGGTAACAGCCATAGGTTGTGTAAAATCAATTTTATTACCTGTTACTTTTAATTTTCCTGTAAACGAATTACAACTGTTGTTTCCGGAAACCTGATTTTCTTTTGTATTAAAATTTAGGGTTGGTTTTTTATTTGGATACAAACCATCAAAAGTTATTCGAGGTCCGGTTATATAATTAAGTTCCCAGCTTCCTTCGAGTTGCGAAACAGAATCATTTTTTGGAGTCTTAGATGCATTACATGACAGTAACACAATTCCTGAAAAAACTAAAATCAAAACATTCTTTATCATAATTTTATAAATTAAATTAAAAAATAATCAACACTGACTTTTGAAATTTTCAATTCGAGGTATACGAAATTACGCAATAATAATTTGTTGTTCCCTTAAAGCAGCATTAAATTACAAGTAATAGTTTTAGATTTTTTTAACTCTTGGCGCTAATCAATGTCGGAATTTTATGTTAAATTTACTTAATCTTTAATTTAAAAGCCTTTCATATGAAAAAAATAATCGTTTCTTTCGCTATAATTACAGCCTTAATTATTGGCTGTAAGACCAATACAAAATCAAATGATGCCAAAACACTTACTGTTGCCTTAGAACCAAAAAGTAATAGTAAAGTTGGAGGAACTGCTACTTTTACAGAGAAAAATGGTAAAGTAACATTTGTTGCAAAAGTGACTGGTTTAGAACCGGGAGTACACGCGATTCACATTCACGAAAAAGCAGATTGCAGCTCTGCAGACGGAAGTTCAGCCGGAGGACATTGGAATCCTACTTTTAAAAAGCACGGAAAATGGGGTGTTGGAGAATACCACAAAGGTGATATTGGAAACTTTACTGCAGATGCAAAAGGTAACGGAACTATTACACTAACAACTGATGAATGGTGTATTGGTTGTGGAGATACCAACAAAGATGTTCTTGGAAAAGGTTTAATTGTACATCAGGGAACTGATGATTTTACAACTCAGCCAACAGGAAATGCAGGCGGAAGAGTTGCTTGTGCAGGAATCATCAAATAAAAAAACACAATAACCATTAGATTTTCACAAAATCTAGTGGTTATTTCATTTAAAAACTTATCCTAACACAAGAAAAAGATATAGCTTTGCAGCTATAAATTAAAGTTAATGATTAACCCATCGGCATCAGGTTGGATAGACAAGTTTTTTAGTGAACAAAAGTTTTCAGAGGCAATTCCTTTTGAGACTACAGAATCTTTTTACTACAAAGTCAGAGAAACCGGTTTTATCTATGGTCATATCATAGCAATTGATTCTCAGGTTCCGGTACCTATAAAAGGCTGGTTTAAAACCGAGATTTCTAAAGTTGCTTTACTAAATACTTTATATCACGTTTTTTGTTTGGAAAAAAGAAGTTCTGAACCAAAAAACTTTATAACCGAAGTATTGAAATTTTATAATGAAATGAATCCGGAAGGATTTAATTTATTTAAAATTTTACTTCCTAAAGATACTCCTTCCCTTTCTTTAGAAAATATAATTGATCAAAGGGTACAAACCAATGACAGTATTATAAGCAAAAACTTTTCGCATTTAGTTACTAATGCGCTTTTGTTTATTGATGTTTTAGCTTTCAGACAATACCTTCAACACGGTTCAATTCCTGAAAAATATCTAAAACGAATTGAAGAAACTGTTTTAGGCATTGTAGCTTTAGCCCTAAAAACCAAAACGGTCAAATCACAACACGATGATTTATTGATTAAACTTTTTGAAGCTTCAATACGATACTCTAAATTCTCGAAAGTAACTGTTGATACTTTAGAAACTTTGCAATTAGAAAATTTTGGCAACAAACTGGAACACTATTATTTTATTGACATGGCCGGAATGGCGCTATGGAGTGATGGCGTTGTAGAAAATGAAGAATCTTATTTTCTATATTCTTTAGGATCAATGATGGGTGTTTCTGATGATTTTGTGACCAAAAGTATTGATACAACCCACACCTTTATAACAACCCATAAAAAGAAAATTCCGTATTTTAATTATTCAAATCCTGTAAAACATTTTTATGATCAAATGACGCACAGCGTTGTAAAACTGATTGTAAGAAACAAAAACAGACTTGTTAAGGAGATTATCCAGAGTAAGGAATTAATGGTTTTATTGGCTTATTCTACAACCAGAGATCTGGATGCCAAAGAAAAGAAGAAGGTAAAAAAACAGTTATTGGATATTTGCAAAACGATTCCGTCACTGACCATATTTTTACTACCGGGTGGAAGTTTATTATTGCCTATTTTAATAAAGTTTATTCCAACCTTATTACCATCTGCTTTTAATGAAAATTTAGACGAAAACGAATAAAAAAAATCGCCCTTTTGAGGCGATTTTTATTTTTTTACAGATTGCTTAGTTGATAAACCTCATCTAATTCTTCGTTTGATGCGATATTTACATTAAGATCTGTTACAAATCCTGAATTTAAACCATAAACCCATCCGTGAAGCATTAAATCCTGACCGTTTTTCCAGGCACCTTGTACGATTGATGTTTTGGCTAAATTGTAAACCTGTTCTTTAGCATTTACCTCAACAAAAGCATTAAAACGTTCTGTTTCATCTTCAATAGAGTTTAGGTATTTATCATGTAAACGGTACTCATCTTTGATATGACGTATCCAGTTGTCTATTATTCCAACAGATTGATTTCCCATTGCAGCTTTTACACCACCACAACCATAATGTCCGCAAACAATAACATGTTTTACTTTTAGAACATTTACAGCATAATCTAAAACACTCAGCATATTCATATCAGAGTGCACTACCATATTGGCAATGTTTCGATGTACAAAAACTTCTCCAGGTTTAGCACCAATAATTTCATTTGCAGGAACACGACTGTCAGAACATCCAATCCATAATAATGGTGGTGTTTGTCCCTTAGCTAAATCAGCAAAATAATTAGGATCTAATGCTAATGATTTTTCAACCCACTGTTTGTTGTTTTCTAGTAATTGTTTATAAAACTCTCTCATTTTTTTTGTTTTTTGATGGTACTTCTACATGTTTAAACATATCAAAAATAACTTTACTGTAAAGTTATCCAATTTTCATACTTCTCACAATGAAGAAATACCTTTAATTAATTTAATTTGTTTAAAAATCTTCTTTTACCGTTTCTTTTTTAACCAATGCTCTTTTTGCAACATCATAATAATGTTCTATAGATACATGATTGTTAATATCAGGAGAGTTTTCAAGTTCGTATGCTTCTTTAAATCCTTTTAGTTTTACTTTGATATTTTCATCAATAGCTCTTGTTTCTTTAAACTCACGGATCAAGTCTAAAACATCATGGGCAATATACTCTGTATCATGTGCATTGATGATAACTTTTGAGTTTTGAGGAATCTCGTTTAATGTTAATTTAATTGCTGCTTTATTCAGAAATGAAACTTCCTGCGCTAAATCAATATGAATAACATCTCCGTCTTCGTACTCCTCTTTTTTGAAACTGTAGGCTCTTTTTAGATTCCCTCTCAATACAAAAATTATACTAATAATAATTCCCAGCGCAACTCCTTTAAGTAAGTCTGTTGCTACAACAAATACTAATGTGGCCACAAAAGGAATGAACTGGTATTTTCCTTTCTCCCAAAAGTGTTTGAAAGTTGCAGGTTTAGCTAATTTATATCCAACCAGGATTAAAACGGTTGCCAAAGTTGCCAACGGAATTTTATTCAAAATTGTTGGTATCGACATAACACTTATCAGTAAAAGTACACCGTGAATAATCGCTGACATTTTTGACTTTGCTCCTGCATTATTATTTGCTGATGATCTCACCACAACTGATGTCATTGGTAAACCACCTAAAAGTGAGCTCAGGATATTACCAATACCTTGTGCCCTAAGTTCTACATTTGTATTGGTGTAACGTTTTTGAACATCCATTCTGTCAGCAGCTTCAATACAAAGTAATGTTTCTATAGAAGCTACAATGGCAATTGTAACAGCAACTACCCAAACTTGCGGATTTGTAACGGCAGCAAAATTTGGTGTAATCAGAATAGATTTAAATTCATCAAAAGATTTTGGAACTGGCAATGAAACCAAATGTTCTTTTGCAATTGCCAATGAGCTTCCTGAAGAAACAAAAAATTCGTTTAAAACGACTCCTGCAATAACTGCAATAAGTGCGCCCGGAACTAATTTTAATTTCTTTAAAAAGGAGACTTTTTCCCATGAAATCAATATAATCAGTGAAACAAGTGAAATAATTACTGCTCCTAAATGAATGTGATTTAAAACATCGAATAAAAATGAAAATGAATTGCTTCCATCATTTTGTACAAAAGCCTGATCTCCTTCAAAATCAGCATCGTACCCAAAAGCATGAGGCAATTGTTTTAAAATGATAATAATCCCGATACCGGCTAACATTCCTTCAATAACATTGGTTGGAAAATAATTTGATATACTTCCGGCTTTTAAAAACCCTAATGCTAATTGAATTAATCCAGCAATAAAAACCGACATTAAAAACACATCAAAGGCGCCAAGATCACTAATAGCTGTTAAAATAATAGCTGTTAACCCAGCTGCAGGTCCTGAAACACTAATGTGCGACTGGCTTAAATAACCAACCACAATACCACCAATAACACCTGCAATAATTCCAGAAAACAAGGGAGCTCCAGAAGCCATTGCAATACCTAAACACAACGGAAGAGCCACCAGGAAAACCACTAAACCTGAAGCAAAATCAGATTTGAGGTTGGCAAAAAGATTGATTTTTTTTGTCATAATACAATACTAAAAAAATTATTCATTAAAGATTTACCACATTTAATTAAAAATGCAGTTGTAGTTCAAAATAATCGGAAGTATTATACTAAGTTAGGAGGTGGAGCAAAGATGCTCGGAGAAATATTATCTAATTTTACGATGTTTTCAGAAACGATCGTTTTCTTTTGAATATAAACAGGCAACAAAACTTCATGCTCTAATATTGTAGCATGAACCACTGATTTAAGTTCTTTATGAACTTCTTCTTCTGCGCAATTAAAAGATATAGCCGTATTCGTCCCTTTCTTTATCACCTGAACAATTGTTGGGGTCGATAAGAAGGCAATAAATATGAATAATAATATGCGAGCGATTAGTTTCATTGCAGCAAAAATAGTGTTAAAGAAATAAAATCAAAGCGCAAGGGCAAAAAATTTATACAAATTTAACAATCATAAAAAAACAGAATAAAGAAAAGACCCTTATTCTGTTTATATAGTATTAAAAAACAATTAATTACAATGATTCTTCTAACCATGCATTCATCATCCAGATGGTTTTTTCCTGTTCTGCAATGAAGTCGCTCATCATAGAATTTGTTCCTTCATCATTAATATCATCTGATTGTTTTAAAATTTCTCTTTCAATTTTTAATAAATCTGATAAAGAATTTACAATTAACTGAACTGCTTTCTCATCATTTGAAATATTCTTTCCTACCGCTAATTTATTATTTTTAATATAATCTTCAAATGTATGTAATGGAGTCCCGCCTATTGTTAAAACCCTTTCTGCAATCATATCGATTTTTAACTGTGCATCTGTATACAATTCTTCAAATTTAACATGTAAATCAAAGAAACGTTTGCCACGAATATTCCAGTGTATTCCTCTTAGATTCTGATAGTATACCTGAAAATTTGATAACAGAATATTCAATTCATTGACTAATAATTCTGACTCTTTTACCGGCAATCCTAAAATATTTGTTTTCATAGTATTCATTTTATAATAAGTTTACTACAAATTTAAAACAACTTCTTTAAAAATATTATAAAAAAAAATTATATTTTCTTATTTTTGCATCACAAAATACTATCAAAATGACGATTACTCAATTACAATATGTGTTAGCTGTTGCCGAACATAAAAATTTTACACTTGCTGCCGAAAAATGTTTTGTTACCCAACCAACATTAAGTATGCAAATTCAAAAAATCGAAGAGGAACTTAATATTTTAATTTTTGACAGAAGTAAAAAGCCTATCCAACTTACTGATATTGGTCAAAAAATTGTCAATCAGGCAAAGAATATTGTAAATGAAGCAGATAGAATTAAAGATATAGTAGAACAGCAAAAAGGTTTTATTGGCGGAGAATTTCGTTTAGGAATTATCCCAACGATTATGCCTACTCTTTTACCTATGTTTCTAAATAACTTTATAAAAAAATATCCTAAAGTAAAACTCTTAATCGAAGAATTAAATACGGATGAGATTATTATAAAATTAAAGAACGGTCATTTAGACGCTGCAATTGCTGCAACTCCTCTGGAAGATGAAAAAATAAAAGAGATCGTTTTATATTTCGAGCCATTTGTGGCTTATATTCCGGAACATCATGTGAGTTTCCAGAAAGAAGAAATTGAAGTTGCCGATTTAAACATTAATGAAATCCTGCTTTTGCAAGACGGACATTGTTTTAGGGACGGAATCCTGAATTTATGTAAAAACGGAACTGATATCGACCAGAATAATTTTCAGATACAAAGCGGAAGCTTTGAAACTTTAATAAAACTAGCCGATGAAGGTTTGGGTACAACGTTACTTCCGTACTTGCACACCTTAGACTTAAAAGATTCCGACAAACTGAAACTACGAAATTTTAAGGAACCAAAACCTGCCCGTGAGGTAAGTTTAATTTACCCAAAGAGCGAATTAAAAATGCAAATCATTGACGCCCTAAGATCTACAATCGCCGGAGTTGTAAAAGGGGCAATTGTTTTTCAGAACGTTCAAATCGTTAGTCCGCTACAAAAGAAATAGAAATAAAAAAGGAGCCAAATTGGCTCCTTTTTTTATACTTTAATTAGTAGTAAACTTTGTTTTAGTTCTGGTTTTTCAACAATAAAGTTCAATAACCATTCTTGTAATTGCTCCATCTCGTATGGTAACAGTGTTTTGATAGCTTTCTCTAGTTCTTTACAGAAAAGTATCGGATCGAAACTTACTCTCTCAAGTATTGATTTCGTGTAATCAAACATCATTTTTGACATAATAAAATAAGATTTTTGGGGGTTATCTATATTTTTAAACTCGCACAAATTTAATCAAATATCATTCATACGCATTCATTTTAACTATTTTTTTTAAAAACTTTAGCAACGAATACGTTTTCTTAATATATATAAATCAATATAGAACGATTCTAAACAACTCATTTAAACCTTTTTAAAGGCTCTAAACATTTCTCGTTTTCCCGGAGGACCTGCTAATTTTTCGACAGTAAACCCAACTTCGATCATACTTCTTTTAACAACTCCGCGAGCTGCATAAGTTACCAGGACTCCGTTTGGTTTTAAACTATTATACATTTTCCTAAAGATTTCAGTACTCCAAAGCTCCGGTTGGACCCTATATCCGAAGGCGTCAAAGTAAATCAAATCAAAAATTTCAAAATCGTTTATTTCATCAAAAAATTGTTTCCTTTTGGTTAACGAAAAAGCATTGCAAATTTCAATTTTTTTGTTCCATTCTGATTTATGCATTTTCTCAAAAATGTTCTCAAATTCCAATGCGTTCAGTTCACTCACATAATTCATTTCTAAAACTTCTGCCGCTTCAACAGGATAAGCTTCTACTCCAACATAATCAATTTTCTGATTTTTTTGATTTGACTCTAAAAAAGTGATAAAAGCATTTAATCCTGTTCCAAAACCTATTTCAAGAATATTTACCGGATTATTTTCAAATAAAGAAAGTCCGTTTTTTATAAAAACATGTTTTGCTTCCTGTATAGCTCCATGTTTTGAATGATAACATTCATCCCATTCTGCTAGATGAATTGTCGTTGAACCATCTAGCGTTTTAATTATTTCTCTTTTCACTTTTTTCGGAATTTATAATCTGATTTTATTGGTATTCAGCGCTTTTTGCGAGTCAAATTTAGTCAAAACAAATGCGTAAAGCCTTAAAAAACGGCTGTTTTTTCATAAATTCTTTATAAAAATGTCCTAATTTTTTCACTTTATTATAAGATAAATAAATCTCAGTTAAAGCCCATAAATAATGCAGTTTTACTAAGCAAATTATATATTTTTATTTAATTTTGCATTTATTAAATTCTATTTTACACCAAATCATTACTTTAGAATCTTCTATTGAAATGAAAATTACATAAAAACTTTATATAATTATGAGTACAACTCAAACAAGCAAAATTGAAATCAGAAAAGCCACTTCGTCAAAAATAAGCGGAGTAGACTTTCAAAACTTAAGCTTTGGTGCTGTTTTTACAGACCATTTATTCGAATGTGATTTTAAAAATGGAGAGTGGCAAAACCCGGTCATTAAGCCTTATGCTCCAATTTTAATGGATCCTTCTTCAAAAGTCTTTCATTACGGACAAGCTATTTTTGAAGGAATGAAAGCTTATAAAGATGACAATAATGATGTTTGGTTGTTCAGACCTGATGAAAACTTCAAACGTTTTAATAATTCTGCAGTTCGTATGGCAATGCCAGAAGTTCCGGAAGCTATTTTTATGGATGGTCTAAATGAATTATTAAAAATTGATCAGGAATGGATTCAGAGAGGAAACGGAAGCAGTATGTACATTCGTCCTTTTATGATTGCTACAGGTGCCGGTGTTGTTGCCAATCCTTCTGACGAATATAAATTCATGATTTTACTTTCTCCGGCACAATCTTATTATGCAGGCGAAGTAAAAGTCATTATTGCTGAACATTACAGCAGGGCAGCAAATGGCGGTATTGGAGCTGCAAAAGCTGCAGGAAACTATGCTGCACAATTTTACCCAACAAATTTAGCTAATAAAGACGGCTTTCAGCAAGTTATCTGGACAGATGACGCAACGCATACTAAACTGGAAGAAGCGGGAACAATGAACGTTTTCTTTAGAATTAACGATACATTATTGACTGCTCCTACAAGCGAAAGAATCTTAGATGGTATTACCAGAAAAAGTTTGATTGCAATGGCAGAAAAAGAAGGTCTTAATGTAGAGGTTCGTCCTCTTATTGTTTCAGAATTGGTAGAAGCGGCTAAAAACGGATCTTTAAAAGAAATCTTTGGCGCCGGAACTGCTGCAGTTATAAGCGTTATTAAAGGTTTCTCTTATCAGGATGTTTATTATGAAATGACTCCGGTAGAAAATTCATATGCTTCACAATTGAAAGAAAAACTAACTAATCTTCAAAACAAACTTTCTGAAGATACTTTTGGCTGGACTGTAAAGGTGCAATAACCAAAAAAGTTTATAAAATAAATACAAGCCCGACGTACGAATGAATCGAAACGTCGGGCTTATTTTTTATATTTGCTTTTCAAACCTCATCAAAGAATGATTCAAAATCTGGTTTTACAAAATATTGCTAAACATATTTCGCTTGACGAAAATGAAACAGCTTATTTTCTGTCTATTCTAAAAGAAAAGAAATACCCAAAAAAGAGTATTATTTTAAAAGAAGGTGAAATTTGTAAAACGATAAATTTTGTTCAATCCGGAATTTTACGTGCATTCTACAGAGATCAGGAAGGAAAAGAATCTACTATTATGTTTGCTATTTCGGACTGGTGGATTACAGATATGGCTTGCTTTATAAAGCAACAACCTGCGATGCTCAATATTGAAACAATTGAAGACAGTCAGGTATTTTTTTTACAAAAAGAAGATTTGGATGAATTGTATCTCAAAGTTCCAAAATTCGAGCGTTTTTTCAGGATTATCATGCAAAATGCCTACATAAGAGAGCAGTTAAGAGTTATTCAAAATCTATCACTTTCTGCAGAACAGCGTTATTATATCTTTCTGGAAAAATATCCTCAGGTTGCAAAACAAGTTACACAAAAACAAATTGCATCATATTTAGGTATTACTCCTGAATTTTTAAGCATGATTCGCGCTAACAAAAATAAACAGGCATTTTCTTAAACTACATTATTTTTTTACAATAACAACTTCACGTGCTTTGTAAAAAATATAAAGACATGCTTATACTTATTGCAGGACCATATCGTGGTGGGACAAATGATGATCCCAAATTAATTCAACAAAATTTAGAAAAATTAGAAGCCGTAGCGCTGCCTTTATTCAGAATGGGACATTTGCCCATAATTGGCGAATGGCTTGCGTTGCCTTTATTGAATTTAGCCGGTTCTAAATATATTGGTGATAGTGTATGGGACGAAATACAATATCCTGTTGCACACAGGCTTTTAGAAAAATGCGATGCTGTTCTTCGTCTCGAAGGTGAATCAAAAGGAGCTGACAACGATGTTAGAATTGCTCAGGAAAGAGGTTTGGAAATTTATTATCGTTTAGAAGATATTCCTAATGCGGAATAACAAATCTAAAAAACAAAAAATCCCTAATAGGTTTTAGAAACTTATTAGGGATTTGTATTTATAGAAGTTTAGAAAAATCAGGTTTAAAATAATTCGGCCCTTTCATTACCTTACCGTCTTCTCTGTAAATAGGTTGTCCGTCTTCACCTAATTTACTCATATTACTACGCTGAATTTCATCAAAAACGGCTTCAATTTTATCTTGCAGACCGTGTTCGATAATTGTTCCGCACAAAATATACATCATATCACCAAGAGCATCAGCAATTTCGACTAAATCATTATTCTGAACTGCTTCAAGATATTCTTCGTTTTCTTCTTTCATCAAATTATAGCGAAGTATTTTCTTTGTTTCGCCTAAATCAGCAATTGGGGTCTGACTATGACCAATTTTAAAAGCAGTATGAAATTCTGTTACGGCATCAAGTTGTTTCTTCATGATATTATTTGATTAAATGAGATGGCAAATTAGCAACTATTCGTGTACAATTCTCTAAATTTGTCAAAAATAATTTTCAACTATGTTTAGTCAAGGACAATTAATATTCGCTCTCTGTTTTTTTATTGCATTTGTAATCGTAATGATATTTGCTTACCGTAAAGATCTCGCTTTGCATAAAGTTTTTTATAAAGGAAATTACAAAGTTTTAATTGTATTCTTGATTTTTATTGCTCTTCTATTTGTTATTAAATTCTTCTTTAAAAGATAATTTATAGAATTTATTGCTATATTTAGAATAAAATAATTTTAAGAGCTTTTACAATTAAACATCTTCAAAAACGTTTATTTAAAAGCTTTTTTTGACCAATATAATTTATAAAGTGTACTTTTATTGCTCCGCTATTATTGCGACAGGTAATTTAAATTTATAACTTTACGACACAAAATAAACGACTACAATGAAGATTCTAAAATATTTATTTCTACTATTATTATTAAGCTTAGTTGCTCTTACTGTTTTTGTCGCTACCCAAAAAGGGATTTTTTCTGTTGAAAGAAGCAAAGTGATTAATTCGCCAAAAGCAACAGTTTATAATTACATAAATGATTTTAGAAATTACGAAGATTTTGAATCGTGGTATGTCGAAGACTCATCAATAAAAATGACATTCCCTAATAAAACATCCGGCAACGGGGCTTCTTATTATTGGGACGGAACTGAAGGAAAAGGAAATTCCATTACCCTAAAAGCAATTGACGGTGAAAGTATTCAGCAAAAAATGAAATACGACGGTACAGAAGCTGATGTAAACTGGACATTTAAAGATACTTTAGCAGGAAAAACAAAAGTGACCTGGAAAGCAAGCGGAACAATGAGTTTTTTATTTAAAGTTTATACTGCCTTAAACGGAGGTTCTGATAAAGTTATTGGAACTATTTATGAAAAAAGCCTTGCCAACATCGACAAAAATTTAGACTACGAAACCAAAACTTTTGCGATTAACGTAAATGGTGTCGTAAAGAAAACTGAAACACCATATATCAAACAGACTTTTACAAGCGAAATCTCTAAAATAAACAAAAATGCGAGAATTGTAATTCCGAAACTTATTGAGTTTAGTAAAAACAATGGTTTATCTACAAACGGAAAACCTTTTATAATTTATCACACTTACGATACGGAAAAGGGATTAGCAAAAATATCGATTTGTTTACCTACAAATAAAGAAATCATGACCACATCCGGAAGTGATATTTTAGGAGGAAAACTCAATGGTTTTGAAGCCGTAAAAACAACTCTAAAAGGCGATTACACACATTTGAATGCCGCAATTGCAAAAACTACAGCTTTTATCAACAAAGAAAAAATTACGCCTGAGTTAAGCTGGTCTCATCTTGAAATTCTGACTATTAGCAAACTGGATGTAAAAAGCCCTTCTAAATTGATGACAGAAATTTATTTTCCTGTAAAACCTAAAGTAGTTCCTGTAGTCAAAACTCCTGTATATACTACTCCAACAGCAGAACCTACAACACCTAAACCTGCAACGGAAACACCAAAACCAGCACCAAAACCTACTACGGAAGAAGAGCAGTCAGAATTTTAAAATAAATGATGCATTAAACCTTTTGTTTAAAGTTCATTCTAATAAGATAAATCGAAAAATTTGACAGACGAGAAGGAATTTATACAACAATTATTAGATCCTAAAACGCAGAATACAGCGTTTCAAAAACTCTTGTCTGATTACCAAAAACCATTATATTCTCATATTCGAAACATTGTTTTGAACCATGATGATACAGATGATGTATTGCAGAATACGTTTGTAAAAGTTTTTCAGTATTTAAAGAATTTTAAGGGAGAAAGTAAACTCTTTTCCTGGATGTACCGCATTGCAACTAACGAAGCCCTAACTTTTTTAAATCAGAAAGCCAAATTAAACGGATTAACATCTGAAGCATTACAAAATAAAACCATTGACAATCTGAAAGCTGATGTTTATTTTGATGGCGACGAAATCCAGATAAAACTTCAAAAAGCAATTGTAACCTTGCCGGAAAAGCAACAATTGGTTTTTAAAATGAAATATTTTCAAGAATTAAAATACGAAGAAATAGCTGAAATTCTGGGAACTTCAGTTGGCGCTTTGAAAGCATCTTATCATCATGCCGTAAAAAAAATTGAAATATATGTTACATCAAATTAAACCTTTTGTTATAAAACATATCTTATAGACATTATGAAAGCATTTAAATTAGAAAACGAACCGAAAATAACAACTGGATTTAAAACTCCGGAACATTACTTTGATAATTTTTCGGCAAAAGTTTTACAACAAGTAAACGAAGAAAAAGAAGTAAAAGTAATCCCGATTTACAAACGTAAAAAAGTGCTTTCGCTTCTTGCTGCAGCAGTTGTTGTTATTGCATTAATGATTCCTATAATAAACAATTACAATAACACTTCTAAAGATCTTGATGAAGATACCTTAGAAACTTATTTATCTTACCAATCGAATTTAAATCAATATGATTTGATTCAAAAATTAGATACAAAAGACATTCAGGAACTAAGTAAAAATGTTGCAATTGAAGATGAAACCCTGGAGGATATTCTGGCAACAAATCCAAATATTGAGCATTTAATATCCGAATAAAACAATTAAAAAATGAAAATCAAAAATATACTTCCGATAATACTCTTTCTGATTAGTTTTTCGTTTTATGCCCAAAGTGGTAAAACGGATGAAAAACGAGAAAAAATTAAAGCTTATAAAGTTTCATTTTTAACGACTGAGCTGGAATTAACTTCTACAGAAGCTGAAAAATTCTGGCCCATTTATAATGCTTATGACGATAAACAATTTGAATTAAGACATCAGAAAATGAAAACGTACATGCGCAAATTAGATGATGACAATATCAATTCAATGTCTGAAAAGGAAGCCGTAACACTTTTATCACAGATGGAAAGTACAGACAAAGAATTGTATCTTTTGCGCGATAAATACATGACGAATTTAAAGAAAGTACTTTCAGCAAAAAAAATACTAAAACTTAAAAAATCAGAAGACGATTTTAATCGCAAATTACTGCAGCAATATCGAGATAAAGCAGGTAAAGATTAAAACACATTTTACAGTACAACAGCGACAGGAACCCTATATAATAATACTTACTTTATTATTTAGGGTTCTTGTTATTTAAAATTAATTCGAACCATTTTATTATAACCTGCAGCAATTGCAGTATTTTTATTTAGAAAGCGAATTGTAAAAAGTTTGGTATCATCTGACAATTGCACCCATGAAGCTCCGTTATCAGTTGAATATTGCAATCCTCCTGATCCCACACACACGAGTTGCTGTCCATTTGTTCCCGGAACATACTGCACACAAGAAGCATAACCAAAACCTTCATTTTGTCCTATCAAATTCCATGTTTTCCCCCCATCTTTTGTAAAGGCTTTATTATCCTTTTTTTCATCTGGTAAATCATAATCGCCTCCGGCAATAAAACCGTTTTTTGCATCATAAAAATCAGCCGTAAAAATTCCGGTCATTTGTTTACCCTGAACTATCGGAGTTTCAATTACTTTCCAGGTTTTACCTTTATCCGGAGAATAAAAAGTCCTGGCTTTTTTTCCGCCTGAAAAAATCCAGGTTTCATTTCCTTTTATAATAATATTCGAATTACTGGCTGCAAAGGCTGACTCGCCTGTAGCGTTTGTAGGTAGTTTATCAGACAATAATTTAGTCCAGTTTTCGCCTCCGTCGCGTGTAATAATAATTGAAAAAGTATCTTCGGTGGGATCACCTACAGCAATTCCTTCTTTATCATTCCAGAATTGCATACTATCATAAAATACTTTATCATGTACTTCTTTGTATACTAATTTTACTTTTTGAGTTTTTTTAGAAACCTGATAAAGTAGTGCGGGATTTCCTATACTTAATAAAAAAACATCGTTTGAAGTTTGGGCTATACTTCTAAATTCTAATTTTAAAGTATCACGATAAATATGTTCTTCAAATTTCTCATTTTTATCTAAATCATAGTATCCAAAACGAGAATTATCGCCGCCGTACCAGACCTTATTTTTATCTATTGAGATGGCGCGAATACTAATTTTATCCTTAAATAAAGTATCAATTTTCACAGTCGAAAAATAACCATTCAACCCTATTTTATCACTGTAATTCAGCGTCTTAAAAGACATAAACAAAACGAAAGCGCAACAAAATAAAATTAGTTTTTTCATAATAAATTAAAGTTTATTCGGCGCTAAAATACAATTATTTACAAAATATAAAATAAGTTAGGTGTTTTTTTCTGGCACAGTAATTGGATATCTCACAATATTAATCTTAATATGATTTAAAATGAAAACTAAACTACTTTTTATAGCCCTGCTAACACTAGGTTTTAGTTCTGTACAAGTACAAAGCCAAACTACTGTATATGCAAAAAATTCAGATATAAGCGATAATTTAGATTTAAGAGCTGTGGCATCTATGTTTGGAGAATCAGCCAATCTTCAGGATTTTGAAAGAAGATTGAATGACCCAAAATATCAAATTTCAAATCTTGACTTAAATGACGACAATGAAGTTGATTATTTAAGAGTGATAGAATCAGTAGAAAACAGAACCCATGTTGTAATTATTCAAGCAGTTCTTGATCGTGATGTTTATCAGGATGTTGCTACAATTGATGTAGAAAGAGATAATTATAATAAAGTTAGCGTTCAGGTTGTTGGTAACACTTATTTGTACGGAGACAATTATATCTACGAGCCGGTTTATAGCGTTGCTCCGGTAATTTACAGCTCATTTTGGGTTACAAATTACAGACCATATTATTCTACATGGGGTTGGAATATGTATCCAACTTATTATGCAGCATGGAGACCTTACCCAATTTACAGATATAGAAACAACATCAATATATGTATCAACGTAAATAATCATTACAATTATGTAAATACAAGAAGAAGTTATGTTGCACCGGTTTTATACCAATCCAGACGTACCTACGGTTACGAAACAAGGCGTCCTGACTATAGCTTTGCTCAAAGACATTCGAATGTGTCTAACAGATATGATCTGGATCAAAGACGTGTTGCAAGCAGAGAATCAGGCAGAAGCCAAAATTACGGCACAAACAGATCAAATACAGGAAGAGTATCTTCAACAGACAACAGAACTGCTCCAAACAGAAATTATGCTGAAAACAGAACTAATACTGACAGAAGCTATAATACGAATCGTTCAGTGTCTTCAGACAGAAACACATCAAATTCCGTAAACAATTCTCCAGTAAATAATCCTGTAAGAGTTGAAAACACTCAAAGAACAGAAAACAGAAGAGATTATAGTCAGAACAATTCGAATGTTTCAAGAGGAAATTCACAAAATCCTGTAAATACTAACAGACCTGCTCCAACTCAAAGAACTGAAACTTCCAGAAGTTATTCTGATAACAGAGGAAATACTGAAAATAGAGGATCTTCAATGAGAACTCAAAATACGCAACGTTCTGAAGCTCCAAGAGCAAGTCAGGAATCAAGAAGCAGCCAGCCTCAAAGAGAAAGTGGTGCGGGAGGAAGAAGCTCAGGAGGAAGAAGAGGTTAATAATAAATTCGCATTTCTAAATAAAAAACTAAAGCACAATTTGACGATTGTGCTTTTTTTTATCTTTTTAATTATAATTGATGCTAATTTGTTTTAAAACAGTAAATTTGCAACCGTCTTTTATAAAAACATACATGAGCGCATCGCATAAAAACTTACATAGTAAGTTGTCTATAGGGGGTTTATTGATAACATTAGGGATTATTTATGGGGATATTGGTACTTCTCCATTGTATGTAATGAAAGCCATACTTGGTGAATACGCCATTAATTCTGATATTGTTCTGGGTGGAATTTCTTGTGTTTTCTGGACTTTGACCCTACAAACTACCATAAAGTACGTTCTTATTACCTTAAGCGCTGATAATCACGGCGAAGGTGGTATTTTTGCACTGTACGCACTGGTCAAAAAAACTAAAATTCAATGGCTCATTGTGCCCGCCATAATTGGAGGTAGTGCTTTGCTTGCCGATGGAATTATAACCCCTCCTATTTCGATATCTTCAGCAGTAGAAGGAATCAGAGCTTTTTATCCTACCATGCAAACCGAGACAATTGTATATATTGTTATCGGAATTTTGTTCATATTATTTACCATACAACAATTTGGAACCAAGCTGGTTGGAAAGTTTTTTGCTCCAATGATGCTTATCTGGTTTGCCATGTTGGGAACCCTTGGAACTATCCAGATTATAAATCATCCGGAGGTAATAAAAGCAGTAAATCCTTATTATGCTTACCATTTATTATCTATTCATCCTGATGGTTTCTTCGTACTTGGTTTTGTGTTTTTATGTACAACAGGTGCAGAAGCTTTATACTCTGACATGGGACACTGTGGAAGAAAAAATATCAGAATTAGTTGGATTTTTGTAAAAACAACTTTAGTACTAAACTATTTTGGCCAGGCAGCTTATTTAATTCACCACGAAGGAAGCACTTTACAGCAATTAGGCGGAGAAAACGGGAACCCTTTTTACCTCATCATGCCACATTGGTTTCTTCCGTTTGGGATTGTCGTTGCAACTTTAGCAGCGGTTATTGCTTCTCAGGCACTTATTAGTGGTTCATTTACTTTGATAAATGAAGCAATGCGATTGAATTTCTGGCCAAAAGTAAAAATCAAATATCCTACTGAAGTCAAAGGACAATTATATATCCCGTCGATTAACTGGTTATTGTTTTTTGGTTGTGTTGGAATCGTTCTGCATTTCGAAAAATCAGGCAATATGGAGCACGCCTACGGTCTTGCTATCATTCTTTGTATGATCATGACTACCATTTTACTTAATTATTATTTAATAATGAAACGAGTAAAATTGTATTTGATGGTACCGCTTATCACGATTTATTTATTGATAGAATTTAGCTTCTTAATTGCTAATATCACCAAATTTGCCGAAGGTGGTTATGTAACACTTATCATTGCAATGATCCTTATTTCGATTATGACAATTTGGTATTTGGCTAAGAAAATTAATAAAAGCTATACTAAAATCATCAAAATTGACGATTATAAAAAAGTATTAATGGAGTTGAGTGAAGATCTATCAATTCCTAAATATGCCACGCATTTGGTTTACATGACCAATGCAAATCGTGTTGATGAATTAGAGGAAAAAGTAATTTATTCTATATTACAAAAACGTCCTAAAAGAGCTGATATTTATTGGTTTGTACATGTAAACATTCTTACTGAACCTTATAAAACACAATATAAAGTTACTGAGATTGCAAAAGATGATATCTACAGAATCGATTTTAACCTAGGTTTTAGAGAACCTACAAAAATCAATTTAATGTTCAGGGAAGTAATTCGTGATATGGTAAAACGCGGAGAAGTAGATATTACAAGCCGTTACGAATCATTGAACAAAAACAATATTATTGGTGACTTTAAATTTGTATTGTCTGAGAAATTCCTATCGAATGACAACGATTTAAGATGGCACGAAAACATTATCATGAACTCTTATTTCTTTATCAAGAAACTGAGTTTATCTGAAGAAAGAGCATTTGGTTTAGACAGTAGTTCTGTAAAAATAGAGAAATTTCCAATGGTGCTTCACGCTCCGGAAAATATCGGATTAACGAGAATTATAAAATAAGCACTTATAAAATACATCAAAAAAACACTCTTTTAAACTTTATCAGAGTGTTTTTTTTCTTTTTAAAAGAAGTTAAAATAACAAACAAAATTAAAAATTTAACTTTCAATCAATTAATAGTACCTTTGCAACTCAAATAATTAAAATGAGATTACACAGAAATTTAGTTTATACTACCATCGATTCTTTAAATGCAATTTTCAATGAAGGAGAATATGCAGACAAAGTGGTAGCAAGAGCATTAAAAAAAGACAAACGTTGGGGAAGTTCTGACA
This sequence comes from [Flexibacter] sp. ATCC 35103, assembly GCF_001975985.1. Lineage (GTDB taxonomy): Bacteria > Bacteroidota > Bacteroidia > Flavobacteriales > Flavobacteriaceae > Flavobacterium. The sequence goes on from NZ_MTQF01000004.1 coordinate 413,152, forward strand.
GGAAGTTTGTTGCTGAAACGATATACGAAATTGTTCGTTGGAAACGATTATACGCAGAAATTGCCGAAGTAAAAGAGCCTTTCGACAGAGAGAATCTATGGAGAATGTTCGCAGTTTGGGCTGTTTTAAGAGGATATCCTATTCCGGATTGGAAACAACTGGAAGGAACTCCTGAAAGAAAAATAAAAGGACGTTTTGATGAACTTTCTAAAATCAGAGCATTAAAAGAATCTATTCCGGACTGGATGGATGAATTGGGTGTGAAAGAATTAGGCGAAAAAGTTTGGGCTACAGAAATTGCTGCTCAAAACCAACCTGCCAAAGTTATTTTAAGAACTAACACACTTAAAGGAACTAAAGAAAGCCTTAGAAATACGTTGATGGATTTGAATATTGAAACAGAATATTTGAAAGATCAACCGGAAGCTTTAGTTTTAAAAGAAAGAGCAAATGTATTTTTGACAGATGCTTTTAAACAAGGACTTTTTGAAGTTCAGGATGCAAACTCACAATTAGTTGCCGGTTTTATGGATGTAAAACCAGGAATGCGTGTTGTAGATACTTGTGCCGGAGCTGGAGGAAAAACATTGCACATTGCTTCTTTAATGGAAAACAAAGGACAATTGATTGCAATGGATTTGTATGAAAGTAAATTGAAGCAATTAAAATTAAGAGCAAAAAGAAATGGCGCTTTTAATATTGAATACCGTATCATTGACACTACAAAGGTTATTAAAAAATTACACGAAAAAGCAGATCGTGTTTTAATTGATGCACCATGTAGTGGTTTAGGAGTTCTTAAAAGAAATCCAGATGCTAAATGGAAATTACAACCTGAGTTTATTGATAACATTCGCAAAGTTCAGGCAGAAGTTTTAGAAAGTTATTCTAAGATTGTAAAACCGGGCGGAAAATTAGTTTATGCAACTTGTTCTGTTTTACCATCAGAAAATCAGGAACAAGTAGAAAAATTCTTAAAAACAGAAATCGGAAAACAATTTACTTTCATAAAAGATCGTAAAATTTTAGCTTCAGAGTCTGGTTTCGATGGATTTTACATGGCATTATTAGAACGCAAAAATGCTGTAATAGCTGAATAAATTCAACATTACTTTATAAAAAAGCCTTTAGAAACAATCTCTAAAGGCTTTTTTATTTTCATTATTATATAGTATTACAGCAAACTTGGTTTACGTAACAACTTTCCGTTTTCATTTTCTTTAAATTTAGGAACAAAAACAATTTCCTTTGGCTTTTCGTATTTATCAAGAACATCAAAAAAGCCTGAAGCAAAATCCTGCTTTTCGCCTTCGATAACCAAAATCAATTTTTCGCCTAAATTCGTATCAGGAACTCCGGTAACAAAAAATCTCGTGTTTATTTTACCAATCAGCTTTGCTTCGATCTGCTCCGGAATTAGCTTTACTCCTCCACTATTTACGACATTATCAATTCGACCCAGGAATATAAATTGATTTTCTCTTACTACCTCAACTAAATCATTGGTAACAATAGGCTCTTCAGAAATAGTTGGAACCGTAATAACCAAACATCCACGATCATCCTGGGCAATTTTTACATTTGGTAAAACTGTAAAAACATTTTCTCCCACTTTCTTTGCTGCAATATGAGTAATGGTTTCAGTCATACCATATGTCTCGTAGACTTCTGTTTTAACTAATGGCAAAACTTTTTCTTCGAGTGAAGCATCCATTTTAGCTCCGCCAACTATTAATTTTTTAATATTCTTTAGCGCTTCAATAGAATTTTGAACTTGCAAAGGAACCATGGCTACAAAATCATAAACTTTTGAATTTAATGCCAATGGATGTGTACTTGGTTCTACAATATCCAGTTCAAGTCCTAAAATTATACTTCGCACCAACATCATTTTACCCGCAATAAATTTTACAGGCAAACAAAGTAAAGCTTTATCTCCGGGCTCTAATCTAAAAAAGTCACCTGTGGCTAAAGCTGACTGAATCATAGCTTGCTTTTCTAATTGCACTAATTTTGGTAATCCGGTAGTTCCGGAAGTTCTCATTTCGATATATTCTTTATCATCGAACCAATCCAGTAAAAATTCACCAATCGCCTGTTCGTTGCTATTACCTTCTTTTATATAATCATAAGCAACACGGCGCAACTCTTCTGCGTTTAAATGAAAACCATTTATTTTAAAATAATTGTGAACATTTTTATGTGTTAAATGTGACATGATATTATTGATTTGAAATTTCTAAAACATTTATTTTACCTGTTAATTTTTCTTTCCAGTTTGTCCAATTGTATTTTCTGCTAAAAATAAAAAGCAAAATAGGATAAATCACTACGATAGGAAGTATTACATCAAGACCGGCAGATGGATCTGACATGTCTTTAAAAAGAGAGTGTGTTTGAAAAACTGACCAATCTGAAGTAACCAGTAAAGCACCAACCAAATTATTGGCAGCATGAAAACCTAAGGCCAATTCTATACCTTCATCCATAAGGGTAATAACTCCTAAAAATAATCCTGTACCAATATAATAGATCATAATAACGTAACCCATTTTTGTTACTTCCGGATTAAAAACGTGCATTGAACCAAATATAAGCGACGTCATCAATAACGGAAACCATCTGTTGTGTGCCAAATTAGCAAATCCCTGCATCAAATAACCTCTAAAAACATATTCTTCGGTACTGGTTTGTATTGGAATCAAAATCGCCCCTACAGCAACTAAACATAAAAAAGGAATTAATTTAAAATTCCATATAAAATTCTCAGGAGATTTTAAATATACAGCCAGAAAACTTAAAACTGAAAAGAAAGACCATAAGAAAAAAGAAAAACTAACACGTTTCCAATCTACTTTATTTCTTGAGGTTGTAATGGACAAAAATGTTTGATGATGCAAATATTTTACGACATAATAAATTCCTGCAAGCGCAAAAGCAAAAGATATCATTACCAGAAACAAGGTCATATTGGGCTCGAATACTTTCATAACAGCAGCATTATCTGTTGGGAAAACCTCTTTACTGCTAAAAGTTTTATATAACACTGCAACCGAAAAAGGAATCTGACCAATAAATGACGCAATAATAATTAAAACGGATCCTATAAGATAGAGCCAAAATTTATTCTGAGGTTTAATTCCTTGTTCTAAAAACATATTTATAATAATTTAAAAATGAGAATTCGATTTGATAAGTAAATCTTATTTTTGGTCTTGCTAAAATACCGATTTTTTAGTTTAATTATCTTACAACACTTTAAATTTAGTAAAATGATACAAATTTACCATAATCCTCGTTGCGGAAAATCAAGAAACTGTCTTGCCTTTATTGAGCAAACAAATCAGGAATATGAAATAATCCCTTATTTAACAGAAACTCCAAATTTTGATGAATTGAAAAAACTTCTGGAAAAACTAAATCTTCAACCAATTGAATTAGTTCGAATTAAGGAAAAAATCTGGATTGAAAATTATAAAGGAAAAGAACTCACAAACGAACATATTATTCAGGCTATGATTGATAATCCAATTTTGATTGAACGTCCAATTGTAATAAAAGACGGAAAAGCTATTATAGGCCGGGATTTAGATCGTGTAGCCTCTTTTTTAGATTGATTATAAAGAACCATATTAACATATTTTTGTGATTTTCCTCTTTAAACCAAAAGCTACATTTGCGGTCTAAAAAGTAATTGAAACCAAAAATAACAATGAAAAAAATCAAATTTGCTGTATTGCTTGTATTCTTTCTTACAAGTTTTTACAACTATGCACAACAGGAACCACCTGCCAAGAATAAGGTAAAAGTAACGGGAAAAGTTTTCGAAAAAATAAGTAAACAACCCCTTGAATATGCAACAATTTCAATCACTGCGCCCAATGACACCAAAGTTATTGCAGGCGGAATTACAAATCCGAAAGGAGAATTTGATATAGCGGTTGCACCGGGAACTTATGATATAAAAATTGAATTTATTTCGTTTAAACCTACTGAAATCAAAGGAAGAAACATTCAGGATGATACCAATTTAGGTGTTGTAAATTTATCTGAAGATGCAGCACAATTAAATGAAGTTGTTATACGTCAGGAAAAATCGACTGTAGAAATAAAACTGGACAAAAAAGTATACAATGTTGGTCAGGATATGATGGTTAAGGGCGGAACAGTAAGTGATGTTCTGGACAACGTTCCATCTGTTTCTGTTGATACCGAAGGGAATGTAAGCTTAAGAGGAAGTGATAATATCAGAATATTAATTGACGGAAGACCCTCTAATGCCATCAATGTTGCCGAAGCTTTACGCCAGCTTCCAGCTGATGCGATTGACAAAGTAGAAGTAATCACAAACCCATCTGCGCGTTATGATGCTGAGGGTGGATCAGGGATTATCAATATTATTCTTAAAAAAGGAAAAAATCAAGGCTTCAACGGAACTTTTATTGCCTCAACAGGTCTTCCGGAAACTTATGGTGCAAGTGCCAATTTGAATTATAAGACTGAAAAATTGAACTATTTTACTACTGCCGGATATAACTACAGAACAAATGAAGGAGCTGGTTTAACTAATTCTGAATATTTTAATCCGGACGGTACAACTAAAAACTTCCTTGATGAAGATCGTGATACCAAAAGAACCAGAGAAGGTTTTAACGGTAGAGCTGGTATCGAATGGACTGTTGCACCAAATACATTCTGGACAAATGCCATTAATTACCAAAAGAATACTGGTGAAGACAGAGATTTAATCAATTATAACAACTTCGATGCCGGTCGCAACTTTACCGGTTCAACTTATCGTTTAAATACCGGAAATACCGGAAGTGAAAACGTAGAATATACTTCGAACTTAATTAAGAACTTCAACGATAAAGGTCATAAATTAACTGCTGATTTATCGATTTCAAGAAATACTGATGACAGTAATAGTGTTATTACAGGTTCTGACGATTTTAACAATACACTAAACAATCAAGTTCAAAAACAAGTACAATTACAGGCTGATTACGTTTTGCCATTAGGTAAAGGAAGTCAGTTTGAAGCTGGATACAAAGGAAGTTTTGGAGATTTGAATAACGAATATTTTGTTCGTGATGATCAGGGAGAAGCACTTCCTAATTTATCAAATACCTTAGAATATAAAGAGAACATCAATGCACTTTATGCTTCATATGGTTTTAAAGTTAATAAATTCTCTTATTTATTTGGTTTACGTTGGGAAGACACAAACATTCAGGTTAATTTATTAGACACAAACGATTTTAATACTAAAAAATACAACAACTTGTTTCCAAGTGCATTTATTAGTTATGAAATCTCTGATCAAAGCAATTTTACTGCAAGTTACAGCAAGCGTTTATCAAGACCAAGAGGACGTTTTATGAATCCGGCGGTAAACTACTCCAGTAATATCAATATTTTTCAGGGTAATCCAGACTTAGATCCATCTCTTACAGATAAATACGATATAGGATTTATCAAACGCTGGGATAAAGTAACCTTTAATACCTCAGCATATTTTGAAGACACTAAAGATGTTTTCAGTTTTGTTCGTTCTCCTACGGGCGAAGACGTAAATGGAATTCCTGTTATTTTGAGCAGACCTATTAACTTAGGAAAAGAGCAAAAATTCGGTTTTGAATTTACACTAAATTATACTCCGTTTAAATGGTGGAAATTAAACAGTAACTTCAATTTTTACAATGTAAAAACAACTGGAGAAAACAGTTATACAGATGCAAACGGTTTACTTGTTGTACAAAATCTGGACAATCAGGCAAACTCATGGTTCGCCAGAATCAACTCAAAAGTAACTTTACCATACAAAATCGACTGGCAATTAACCGGTATGTATAACGGAGAGCAAAAAACGGCTCAGGGTAAAAACTTAGGTCAGTTTGGTATGAATACTGCTTTGAGCAAAGATGTCCTAAAAGATAAAGCTACAATTGCTTTTAATATTAGTGATGTTTTCAATTCAAGAATCATGAAATCATACACGTATCTAGAGAACCAAACGTCGTATGGAGAAATGCAATTTCGTAAACGTCAGTTCAACTTATCGTTTACCTATCGTTTCAACAAAGCTAAAAGCGATAGAGAAAAACCGGGAACACCTAAAAATGAAGGTGACGGCGGAGGAGAATTTCCTGGATAATCTTCAACAAATAATTTATAAGAGGACTCGTGAAAACGGGTCCTTTTTTTTTTGAGTTAAAAAACATAAAGCATAAAAAAAAGGACTCGTAAAAACGGGTCCTTTTTTTATGCAGACAATTTAAAATTAAATTGCTTGTTCTTGTTTCTTTTTTGCTCTTTTCTCTTTGATAAGTTCCCAGCTTGCTCCCGTAACCCAATAAGATACGAAACCAACTAAGAAAAACATCAACCAAAACCCTATAGTTAGTATGGTCAAGAAAAGTAAAAAACCTAAGTACTGTGAAAATTCAAACATGTTTTCCGGAATTTTTGAATGTAAGCACAAATGTATGTTTTATATTTTTCGTTAGCAATAAAATCCAAATCAATTTTCGTAAAATCACAATAATCCGTATATTTAAACTCATTTTAAATAAGGATTTTTTCAATTATTATTTAACTATCTAAACTATAAGAACATGAGTATTTTCAGGAGCTATTTCCCGCTATTCGTTACAATCTTTTATGATTTTTAAAGAAAAAACATAAAAGGATTTCCTCTTCTATCGCGGCTAGGATATACGTTTTTATAAGAAATCTTAAGCATCAGAATCTTAACAGACTTTTAAAGTGAACGAACAAGAGATAAAATCCATCTTAATCTGCGTCTTTACGAAGTAAATCAGCGTCATCCGCGTTCTATTTACACCAACATTAAACAATCCACATTTCAAATAATAATATATAACAACTCACATAAATAAAATAAAATGAAATACAGAATAGAAAAAGACACAATGGGCGAAGTTCAGGTCCCGGCAGATAAATATTGGGGAGCACAAACAGAACGTTCCCGAAACAATTTTAAAATTGGCGCTTCGGCATCTATGCCACAGGAAATTATCGAGGGTTTTGCCTATCTTAAAAAAGCTGCTGCTTATGCCAATGCCGATTTAGGAGTTTTACCAAGCGAGAAACGTGATGCCATTGCCGCAGTTTGTGATGAAATTCTGGCCGGAGAATTAAAAGACGAATTTCCATTGGTAATTTGGCAAACCGGTTCTGGAACACAAAGTAATATGAACGTAAACGAAGTCGTCGCCAATCGCGCGCAAGTTTTAAAAGGATTCAATATTGGCGAAGGTGAACCTTTTATAAAAGCAAATGACGATGTAAACAAATCACAATCTTCAAACGATACCTTCCCTACTGCCATGCATATTGCAGCGTACAAAATGGTAATTGAAACTACTATTCCAGGTGTAGAAAAACTTCACGCTACTTTATCAGCAAAAGCAACCGAATTTGAAGCTGTTGTAAAAATTGGCCGTACACATCTTATGGACGCTACTCCACTCACATTAGGACAAGAAATTTCAGGATATGCTGCTCAATTGTCTTTTGGATTAAAAGCATTAAAAAATACTTTAGCACATTTATCTGAAATCGCTTTGGGCGGAACCGCTGTAGGAACCGGATTAAATACCCCAAAAGGATACGACGTAAAAGTTGCCGAATATATTGCAAAATTCACAAATCTCCCTTTCGTTACTGCCGAAAATAAATTTGAAGCACTTGCAGCACACGATGCAATTGTAGAAACTCATGGAGCATTAAAACAACTGGCTGTTTCGCTAAACAAAATAGCAAATGATATTAGAATGCTGGCATCAGGACCACGTTCCGGAATTGGAGAAATTCATATTCCAGAAAATGAACCGGGATCTTCTATCATGCCCGGAAAAGTAAATCCAACACAATGCGAAGCTTTAACAATGGTTTGTGCCCAGGTTATTGGTAACGATATGGCCATTGCTGTTGGTGGAATGCAAGGACATTATGAGCTAAATGTTTTTAAACCTGTTATGGCGGCTAACTTTTTGCAATCAGCACGTTTATTAGGCGATGCCTGTGTTTCATTTGACGAACATTGCGCTCAGGGAATTGAACCTAACTACAAACGCATCAAAGAATTAGTAGATAATTCATTGATGTTGGTTACTGCCTTAAACACAAAAATAGGATATTACAAAGCAGCTGAAATTGCACAAACCGCTCACAAAAACGGAACAACTCTTAAAGATGAAGCCGTTCGTTTGGGTTATGTGACTCCGGAAGATTTTGATGCCTGGGTAAAACCGGAGGAAATGGTATAAAAAAGTTTTCAGTTTTTATTCTCAGTTTTCAGTTCTTCTAATTGGTCAAACTTTGTTAAAGTTCTGCACTGAGACTGAAAACTGAGACTTTTTACTTATTTCCCGTCTACATAATCTTGCAGATAACTAAATCTTTCTGTTAATTTTCCTTTTTCTGTAATTTTGGCGCGTTTTAGGATTCCGTCTTTATCATCATTAAAGAAAGCTGGAATCACGTATTCCATAAATTGTTCTCCAAAACCTTCACTGGCATCTTTTGGAATTTCACATGGTAAATTATCCACTGCCATTACTACAACTGCCGCCGGATGAAAAACCTCAACTTCTCTATCTTCCAAAGGAAAATATCCGTAGATAGGTTCTTCAATTGTCGAAGAACGCAATGTACAAGCGATTGGCCCTTTTACATCACAAGAAATATCAGCAACGACTTTTAGTTTACAATCACTGGCATTCAGCATTTCTCTGGTTAAAATCATTGGCGCGCCGCTAGCATAAAAATGTCCTGCAAAATAAATATCCGATACTTTCGTAAACTTTTCAAAGTCAGAAACATATTCGTCCGGATGTGCTACAAAATCATTAAAATCAATAACTTCTCCATCTATTCGTTTATTGTATTCTAAAACATCTAGCTGAACATAAACTGGCTGAGCATAATTTTTGCTTAAATAATTCTCAATCGTAATTTCTTTTACTTTAATAGCATCGAGAATTTCTTTTGCCCCGCTGCCCACTTTTCCGGTTCCGGTAAGTACAAATTTTAATGCCGGCAAATTGATACGTTTCAAGTGCATAATCAAGGCATCTTTTCCTGCAAGAGTTTCTGCTTTGGGTAATTTAAACAATTCGAATTTTATTCCAAAAGCACGAATTCCGTTATAAACACCAACCATTCCGGCATATTTACCAAAACCTATTAAACGACGATTTTGATCATCAACAATTGTTTCATGATCATAAAGGTCAATATTTTTTTCTAAAATTGCTTTTATCAACTTCTGATTATAAGGCTGTTTCTTTATGGTATGAGAAAAAAAGAAATAGGCTTTATTTGGAATCAAATTTTCAACAGGAACTTCTTTTACGCCAAATAGTACATCACATTCAGAAACGTCATCTGTAATCGTAATTCCCATACTTTTATATTGAACATCCGAAAAAATCCTAATATCCGAACTCTCTACCTCTATAACAGCATCATGATATGTTTGTTTAAGTTTTGCAAGTTCATTTGGTGAAAATACAACACGTCTGTCCGGCGGACTTTTTCTTTCTTTTATAATTCCAAATTTCATTTATAGCTGATTAAAATAATTATTAATATAACTTTTTAAGTTCAATTTGTTTCAAATATAACAAATTTAGTTAAAGTTTTGTTGTTAAAATACAATTTAGAATGTTTTGAAACCGTTAGAAGCTGACTTACAATCAACTAATTAAACAAAGTCTTAATTTTTTGTTAAAAAAACGTTTGCAATAATCGAAAAATGCCAAAACATAAATATTGAATTCTATATATTTGTTTTTAAAGAACGATGAAAATGATTTTCCTTAAAAAAACAAAGATACCACAAATACTTTTCTCAATACTAGTTTTGAGCTCTTGTGGTAATGACAAAAAGACTCAAACAAATACAACTCCTGAAGTCGAAGATACTTTACCTAAAATGAAACCATTAGGTCCGGAAACTAAGATTTCGCAAGCTTATATAAATTCAGTAACTGGACGAATAAATCATTTTTATGTTAAAAACTGGCCTAACAATAGTATGAACGGAAGTTTTTTAGTGGCAAAAAACGGTCAGATTATTTTTGAAAGATATAATGGTTTTGCTAATAAAAATGAAGGAACTAAAATTACGGCAGAAACACCGGTGCAAATTGCCTCTGTAAGTAAAGTTTTGACTGCAACAGCAGTTTTAAAATTGGTAAATGCCGGTAAAATCGATTTAGATCAAAAAGTAAATACAATCCTGAAAACATTTCCATATGAAGATTGTACGATCAGAATGCTTTTAAGCCATCGCAGCGGAATGCGTAATTACGCTTATTTTACAGATCACGATAAAACTGTTTGGGACAGACACAATCAACTTACCAATAAGGATATCCTAGATATTTTAGCAACAAAAGATGTTGGGTTAGAATCAAGAACCGGAACACGTTTTAGTTATTGCAATACAAATTATGCAATGCTTGCTCTTATTATTGAAAAAATAACAGGATTGACTTATAAAGAAGCTATGTCTCAAATGATTTTTAAACCTTTGGGAATGACACATACTTATGTTTTTGATGATGATAAAGACAGAAAAAAGATTGTTCCATCTTATAAAGGAAATGGTGTAGAAATTGGTTTTGATTATCTGGATAATGTTTACGGAGATAAAAATGTTTTTTCTACAGTACGAGATCTTTTAAAATTTGACAGAGCGAGAAATGCCCCGGGATTTTTAAAGCCTGAACTTTTAAAACAAGTTTATGCAGGTTACAGCAACGAACGCAAAGGAACAAAAAATTACGGTCTTGGTATTCGAATGATCAATTGGGATTCAGGACAAAACTATTACTTTCATAACGGTTGGTGGCATGGTAATACCTCATCGTATATTCCGTTGATGAAAGAGCATGTTACTATTATTGCATTATCAAATAAAATGACCAGAAACACTTATGCGGTTCGTAAACTGGCTCCTATTTTTGGTGATTATCCATTTAAATTTAAGGATGAAGAATAATATTATTTTTCTGCAAAATTTATTACAAACCTAACTTCAAATAGTATAAATTTGCAAACTCATTTTTGGGGTCGACTGGTTTTGACAGCAAGTCGAATTGAAAAGTAAGCACGTCGAGCATTGAGACCTTGCTCGTAAATATAAGATCTTACAATTTTACACGGCGAAAATAACTACGCTTTAGCTGCATAATCCGAATTATAGTAAGATTAAGCCACGTCCCTATCAGATAGGGAAGCTGGATTCTCCTTGAAAGCCTTGGTTTGTGGCGGTCAGTACAGGGGAACCGTAAAAATAGACCTAGATTTCCATGAGCTTCGGGTGGATATCGAAATTAAGAAGATAAGTGTTGAGTGGTTGTTCCTGACCTAGCTTAACATCGAAAATCCAATCAGGAAATAAACGCGTAGAAAGCTCTTTAGTTGCTTGTTTGGACCCGGGTTCGATTCCCGGCGACTCCACAAAAAAAAATCGCATTTACCTATAATAATGGTAATTGCGATTTTTTATTTTACATTTTAGCCTACATTATGCCGACAACATTTTTTTTAACTACTTAATATTGTACGGCAATTCAAAAGTAAAATAAAACCTTTGTATAATAGTGGATAATCTTTGCTCTTCAATTCCATTGTCGTTACGTTTTATATTTCCAACATTTAAATGAAGTACCAATGATTCTCTTGATGTCTCATTATAAATGTAACCTTCTAACTTCCCTTTGTTTATACGTACTAAAGCAAATGCTCCGCCGATAAAAATTTGTGCAAGGTTAGAATCGAAATGTTTATCAAGACTTTCGATAGCATACGTAAGCGTTGGACTAAATTCTAAACTAATTAATAATTCTTTACTATTAGGTTTATTAACAAAGTCGTAATTCGTTTGTCTTAATAACTTTAAAGTTTCTTCCATGATTTCCTGGATCATTCGGTCTTGTAAGATAGCCTGAGCAAATTTATGTTGATAAAAATCGAAATTACGCTCCTTTGGTCCTGTACCTGTTGCAAATTCATAAAGCAAAATAGCTACTGAGGCTTCGTAACTTTTTCTAAACAATGCTTGTTTTTCGTTTTCATGATCCAGTCTTCTAACTCCTGGATAAATTCGGTTTGCAGTTTTAGCCAATACGTTTCCAGCTATTTCATTAGGTAAATCACTAATTTCCTGCTTAATTTTTTCACGTATTTTTATTCTTTTTTCTTTTATTTTTTCTGCTATCTTTTCCTCTATTTTTTTTCTTATATCATTAATTTCTTTTATTTCATTATATAAATTTTTAATTAAATCAACATATGTTTCACTATAATGATCACTTAATTTCGTTCTTTCAAATTCTTCCCTAATTTCATCATAAAGATCTGTTAGGTCTGTTGTTACTTCTTCACCAATATCTATTAATGAATATATTACTTCTTCAATTGCAGAAATTCCAGTATTCAAAACAAGTATAACAACCTCATCTAAATTTGACAATACATAGATTACTTTTTCATTAAGTTTACCTTTTATTCTTGATAAACGCTCAAGTAACTTGTATTCTTTTAAATGTTTTGACTCTTCTTTTATTGCCTTTTTTGGATCAATCTTAAAATGCACAAACGTTTCAACTTTATATTTTCCAGGATCTTTCAGGATTTTATCAATATTATCCACTTTAAAAGTATCGCTCAGTTTTAAATAATACAATTCTTTTACCATCAATTGCCCAAGCTTTACCCTATCATCATATTTTGCAAAATTGAAAGTTATCTTTTTGTTTGTGGTAAAATGTTTTTCCATAATATCTTCTGTGATATCAGGAGCCATCCAAAGTGTAAAATTCTCATTAATCTGCTTAATAATAGCGTCTAATTCCTTATTTCCAGTAGTTTCTGAAACCTCATCTAATGATTTTTTCAGAAAACTATTGTTTAAATCATTAAAAGATGAATTTATATAATCCTGAACTAGAGTTTGTTCAAATTCTACCAATTTAAAATCTAATTCTTTCTGAGATAAATTTTTAAAACTTTGTTTATTTCCTTTGGCATCTATAAATTCTCCATTCAAACTTCCTTTACCTTCTAAAAGTAGTTTGACATTATTCATATTATCAGCAAACAAATATTTGTTTCCTCCTTTTAAGAAATCATCAGTTTCATCAGATAAGAACCAGAGATTTACAGGCATTTCTGGTGCTCCTAATGCCATTTCACCATCCATGGCAGTTCTAATAGACCCCATTGTTACTCTTGCTGCAGCATCAAACCATTCAGATATTATACCTTTAGTTTTTAAATAAGCATCAACGAATTGATAATACGCGTGACGCTGCGCAATTGTATGATATAAATAATGCTGACCATTAAGGGTATTATACAAGGATGCATCCCAAAAAGTAGATCCTTCTTTGGTTGGATTATCAATTCTGTCGTAGTCATACCATTCACCGGTTTTTAATGCGGGATAATTCCAAAATATATCACTTTCTATTTCACCTATACCATATTTAATCTCTACCTCATCTAACAATGTTCCTGACCAAATAAAATACATGTCTTCTAACCCAATGTTAGGGTACATTTTTTGAGGACTTAAGTTTGGATATATTACTTTTTGGGTCTGAATAGTTATTTTGCCAGGCAAATTAGGGAAAACTGATTTTAATAATAAGAATAATTCGTCATGTTCTGAAAATAGCTTTTGGACATTTATATCAGGATTTTTAATTTCTTTAATCATCCTTTTATAATATATTCTCAAATTTTCATTTGTTTCTTCCTTTGATAACTGCAATAATTTCAGAATCATTAATTCGCTTGTCTCTCCCCAATTTATATTATTAATTGCAGGCTCTTCAATTGTAGCGAGACGCCATTTTTGCAATCCAAAATACATTTTTGTAAAAAGTTCATGATCCTTTTTACCATTAAAATCCTGAACAGTGGCTCCTTTTTTAAAAGCCATAGTAATCTGTCTCCAATATGCTATTTCTTCAGTATTTTTTATTGCAATAGCAGCATCTAATTTCTTTTTGATTTCTGCTTTAATAGTTTCTAATGTAGGTTCATTGCTCTTTGTTTGAGGTATTGTTAAGGTTTGATTTACAGCAACACCCGCATAGGTCTGCGTAGTAATACCGTTACTGAAGTTTAATGTATTATTTCCTGCTCCTGATATCAGAGGAGTAATGTTGCCTGATGAGGAAGAACTCATTGTTGTTATTCCAGTGTTATCAGCAACGCCTCCCCCGATTAGAGCGCTTGAAGTTGTTTCTCCAAAAACCGAAGAAGTATTGCTAACCGATGTTGCTGTTTTTTTGATAGTTTCAGCAGTGGTATTGGCAGCGCCTTCTTCGATTGCGGTAGTATTTTTATTATTTTGCTCTTGCCATTCCTGCACTATATCTCTTTGCTGGCTCATTTCTTTGGAGACTTTGGCTAACTCTTTTATAATTGCATTGGTCAGTTCTTCTGAGCTTTTTAAATCAGCAGTATTTTTTATTGAAAGATTGAAATTGTGAATTGAATTTTTACTCATCGCTAGGTGTTTTTCTGAGTGTAAAAGTAATATCAATATTTAGGTTTTCTAAATTTTAAAACACTTGTATTCAGTAGTTTCAGCAGAAATACAACTTACTGAAACTACCGAATTCACAAGGCTTTTTTTTGCAGTTTTTCTATTCTTCTGTTCTACTTTTACACCCTCAAAAAAGTAACATTTATGCAATTTTTATTTGCAAATTCTGCTGTTATTTTCTTAAAAACAATCACCACATTATATATTAATCAAACTAAAAACGATAGCCATTATGGATTATTTATTATCGAAAGGCAGGAGAAAAATGCCAAAAATTCCAGACAAGAATAAATGTCAATATTCTTTTGATCAACCATTGAAAAATGTTGGTTTTCAGCAAAATTTATAATCTAATTAACTAAAAACAAGAAATATGGCCATACAAACATTAAGCACCATAAAAAACTGGTTTAGAACTGGTTTAAAACCAACACAGGCTCAATTTTGGGATACTTGGGATTCCTTTAGACATAAATACGAAAAAATTCCTGCAAAAGACATTGAAGGAATTGATGAATTATTAGCCGGAGATAAAATTATTCCGTCCGGACAGTTTTTAATTTTTAAGGTTAATCCAAATACAGCCAATGAATTAGAAGTTGGTGATAGCGTAATAGGATATTGTGAAGGTAATTTCCTTAACGAAGCAACTTATTACGGCGGAGATACGAGTTTGATGAGCAGTTTTACTAAATCAAATAATAGTGTAGGAAAAATTATAACATTCGGTTATAACGATCCAAACTATGGTGACTTTATAATTTATGAGCTTAATGATGAAATATTGCAAAGGGATTATAGCTGTGGAACATATAATGGAGTTACACTTATGTCTAAAAGACCGGGACAATTCGAATTTTCAGCAGAATATTTTAGTGCTTCCTACCCAAAAACATCGGTACAATGGCTTGAATTAACTCCTGGCACTATTATTAAATTAAGAGATACTATTGGTGATTTTGACGATTCGAAAGAATTTATAATACCAAACGTAGAAAAATAAGCATAAACATTAAAACAAATCAATATGAAAAAAGCAATTATACTGTGCATGTTAATCATCTGGATGGTGGCTGATGCACAAAATCAGATTACAACTAAACCACTACAACTTAACACAGTAAACAAAGGATTTGCCAGCGATAGTGTACTTGTATGGGGCAAAGATAAAATTGTGAAGTTTGTACCTAAAAGCAGTTTCAGAGCTGGCTCATCAACTCATATTACAGCTGGTTACAACATAACGATCAACGGATCTGGGGATATAAACAATCCATATATAATCAACTCCAGTTATCCAACAAATGGAGCAAGTTATTCTGATAATCCTTTTACGGCCTACTGTTTTATATATCCAGACAGAGGTTTTCAATATTATAAAAAAGAATCTCAAAGCAATGAAGGAAGATCTGCTCAGACAACTTATTCTGACTCAAGTATAAATTATTGGTTAGAAGGGAATGCTACATGGCCACAAAGTAATAATTCCCAATTAGAATTAAAATTTCCAAAACCTATTTCCGGTTACAATACTCACACCTTACCAATATCTGTTAATGGGAACTTTGCTGATTCAAGCGGTAACATTGAAATTTCAGAAGGTGGAGACCAAGTACCTAATTTAAGTCAAGTGCTAATATCAGGAAGCACAGATAGAACTGGGCAACTACTAAAATTTGAATCTCCAAATACAGGTTATATCGATAGTGCTTTTATGCTATATAATGGAATACATGTTTATGGAGCAAATAATGCTACACAAGTTTTCAATGATGGAATTAGTTTTAGCAACGAAATTTCAGATAGTTTCATAACTAATGTAAGATTAAAAGGATCACCAACAAAAGACAACACTAAAACAAGTACCTATAGATTTCCCGATAAGGTAAATGGAGAATACACCTTGGCTTCTACAGATGATTTAGGAACAATGGTTACTACAAATGGTACTGTTACCGGAACACAAACTTTTAAATTAGAAAGTAATGATCATATAACTTCAACTTACATGAAGAATAATGAGATTGGATCACAGAGTTCATCCGGAAAAGTTTATTTAAGAAATAATGCTTTGTCTTTTTTATCAGGAGGTTCATGTATTCAATTATCAAAATCTTCAACGCAAAGATCAAGCACACAAATTTTTGTCACAATGCCTGATAATAACGGTCAATTGGCCTTAAGAGATGAGTTTGCCTATGACAGTTCTGCAACTACAGCAATATCAGCAACAAATTTAAATTCAGACTTTACAAATGTCCCAAATGGTTTTAAAGTTAGAACGCAAATTGTAGACCCTTCTGACACATCAAAATTTATCATGTATGAAAAGACCTCTACAGGATGGATAGAATACTCATTTAAAAAAGTAACTCCTTAAAAATCAAAATATGAACAAAACAAAAATTGCAGTAATCGTTAGTTTATTAATTGTCTTAACAGGATTTATAGACACGAAGTTCGATCTTTTGCAAGAAGCAGGTTTTTCATTGATAACCATCAATAGAATCAAATTACTTGGGTTGTTTTTATCAGCTGCATTACCTGGCATTACACCTTTATTTTCGAAAGAAGAAAAGTAAAAACTGATTCTAAAAAGACTTAAAAATTTATTGAGATTTAAAAAAAACTCTTATCTCATTTAAACAAATATATCCAAGATTCTAAAGAGCCTAAATTTCCTAAGATCTTGGGTATATCTTGAAAGGTTTCCCCAAAAAAAACAATACATAAATTAAATTAAAAAATGGCAATACAAACATTAAACACGATAAAAAACTGGTTTAGAACTAGTTCAAAACCAACACAAGCTCAATTTTGGGATACTTGGGATTCCTTCCGACATAAATATGACAAAGTTCCCGTAAAAGATATTGAGGGAATTGATGAATTGCTTAAATCAAAAACAGAACAATCTGATTTTAAAACAATCAATGGTCAATCTTTAATAGGTTCCGGAGATATATCTGTAGGAGATGTGGGATCAGAAAATTTAGATCAGGTATTAACAAATGGTAATAGATCATCTCAAGAAATATTTATTGGAGAAGAATCAATACAGCAAGTTCATGTAAAAGATTATGGAGTATATATATCAACTAAAGACAAACAATGGGCTGAGTTTTCAAGCAATGGTTCATATCTGACTACTCAAAATGAAACAGAAGTTTTAACAGAATCTTCTTTTGGTACTGAACAATTATATTTTTCTGTTAATGGCGGAACAAGACAAGCTTTTTTTGGTCATCTTAATGGTCTGTTCTTAAAGATGGGACAAGGAGGTTCTTTTAATCTTAGATCTGACCTTCTTACTGAGGCGTTAACCGTAAATGTACCTAATACAGCAGGATACCAAACTATGCCGTTGTCTGTAAACGGAAACTTTGCAGATGAAACTGGAAATATTGTAATTGAAGGTGTTGAGAGTTCACAAACATTAGATCAAGTATTAGAAAATGGCAATACTTCCGGCAAATCTGCCAATATAGGAGGCGTCTGGATAAATCCAACACCAGGAAACAATGTACTTTTAGGATCTGCCAATACCGGACAGGGTTTACCTAATAGCAATTACAATACAATAGTTGGTATTGGAGCTGGAGCATATGCATCAGAAAATTATTATTCAAGTATGTTTGGAACTTATGCCGGACAATCAAGTTCAGGAATGAGTAATACATTTTTAGGATCTTTTTCTGGTAATCTTAATTCTGGATCAGGTGCAGTAGGTATAGGAATAAATGCAGGAAGAAGTAATACAAATAACAATGTTATAGTATTGTCCGGATTAAAATATGGAGATGGAGGTACTTTATTACCATCAAATGACCATCAATTTGTTATTGGATCTGTCGCTGACAAACCAATACGATTTAATACTAATGTAGAAACTCCTTTAGATTTTAATTTTCCATCACGATCAGGGACATTAGCAACCACAGATGACATAGCAGCAAACCCCACATTACAGCAAGTCGTTACACAAAACCCAATAATTTCTAATGGTCAAAACATTATAAATGAGCTTGGAGCAGGAAGAACGGTTGTAGGTCCCGGAGTTATATCAATATATGAATCTGGTACATTTGAAAAACACAGTCACTACGGAAGCCGTCATATACAGTTCCTTGACGGAACTGGTAATCACGCAACAATATGGGGAGAAGGTGGTAACGGAACTTATTTTATGCCAAATAAAGCAAATGGTAACTATACTCTGGCAACTACCAAAGATATTAAAATAGGGACAAATGCTCCCAGCTCATCTACTGATACAGGAGAGCCAGGAGAAATTAGATTAGTAGCGGGCTATATATACTGGTGTACGGCACCTAATACATGGTTTAGATCTGAAGCCTCATCCTTTTAAAAACAATCCCAAAAACTGTACTTTTTTAAAGAGTAATAATCTAAATTTTTCAAAATCTAAAATTCAATTACCTAGTAAATTCATTTATATGGCAACAAATATCACCACCATTCTCAACTGGTTTAAAACCGGTAAAAAGCCAACTCAGGAACAATTCTGGAGTACCTGGCAAAGCTTTTGGCACAAGGACGAAACAATCCCGCAAAGCAGCATAACAAATCTGGTAAGTTCACTGGATGCTAAGGAAAACTTAGGAAATAAAAGCTTAACCATTTCCTCATCATCAACAAACAATGATTATCCGTCTTCAAAAACGGTTTATGATTTTGTAAATGAATTTGTAAAAACCGAAAACAATTTAAATACTGAAGATATTTTAAATCTGGTTGAATCTAACTCTTTGATTCCGGGTAATTATTATTTGATAAATGATTTTCAAACCATTTATACAATTAACGGTTCAGACTCTGCTCCAAAAATAACAACAAAACGAATTGATTCTTTTCCGGCAAATTACGCTGCTCTAAACGGTGGATATGATTTAAATTTAATTGTAGGCAAAACTGTGGTAATTAGTAAGCTTCCGGCCGGTTATTCAGGGGCGTTAACCGTTGGTTCAAGCACAACTGTTTCCCTTTCATATATGGGTTATTATTTCCGTTTTGCTAATGGAATGCAAAATGTTTTAGGATTAGAATTTGAATATTCAATGCCCAGATATTCTAATGGAATTGCTGATAATTTAGTTGTTAACGATTCTAACGGAAAACCTGTAATACGCCCCGGAGGAGTATTAAATACTGAAGTACATAATGGTACGCAGTATATGAATATGTTAGCAGATGAAAACCTTGGAGTTCAGCTAGAATCAATTATTTTAAGGGCAAAATCCAGCAACGAATTTGAATTAGAAGGAAAATCAATCACATATCCTGACGATATTATCGAATATAGATTGCCTGTTGCAGGCAATGTTGCAACAAAAGGCACAATATTAAGACGATACAATAATGCTCTTAATATTGATTTAAAAATTGACTGGAGAGTGCAACGCTATCGCAGATGGAAAATTTCTGCTGATTCAATTTTAAAAATACTTAATCAAGATCAACCAGTTACTTCGTTAACCGGATTTGCTGGTGTTTACCAATTTACAGCGACAAACTCAACTAAAACAACAACTGAACGTTTTTATATAGCGTCAGATTTAGATAGTGAATCATTAGCTATAGATGCTGACACAAAGATTATTGATTTCACAATGGAGGTTAGTTCTTATGATCAGGCCAAAGATTTTACAATCTTTAAAATAGATCAAAATCATCAACCCGTCAATATTAAAATGATGAAGGTTTCCGGATCTTTTGACAATACCGTGATTCAAAATAATTTAAGTGAAATAAATTTTGATACTAATATAGATGCTGAAGTATTAAGCAATACAACATTTGTATGTTCTGTTACAATCAGCGGAACTTTTAGTAAAATATATGAAAGCTTATTTTTAGATAGTTTTCATATCACATCTGATAATAGTAAGGCAGAAATCGTGATTAGTAAAATAAAGTCATTACCGTACTTCATGATTGAGGGAGCAAATTCTTCGCAAATTTTTAATTCTGTAATTGGGGTTAATACTAATAATTATAGTAGTGCTCCTAATCCTTCTGTTAGATGGTTAAGAATAGAAAACATACAAGGTTCATTTTTAAAAAAAGTACTTTTAGGCGGTTCATCAACTTATTATAATTTTAATAATTCTCAAATTAACAACTGTACTTTGTTTTTCTATTATAATCAACGTAATGAGTATTCAATATTATTTTATGAAAACAGCAAATTAATATTTAATAATTGCCTCATGCTTTCAATGTCAATCTTCAACAGATCTAAATTGGGTAATGTCATATTTAATGATATACTAAGCAACGTTTTTTATGCACCGCCATCTGTGTCAGGAAGGGATATTTACACCAATTCAACAGATTTAAATGAAATTCAAATTAAAATGAATAAATACACTCATAAGTTATACTATGAAGAGCGCGATGCATTAGATGTTTTAACCGTTAAGACATATGCAACTCCTTTGCCATAAAATGAAATTATAATTAGAGCATAAAAACAATTCATTACCATTTTAAAATAAACATCCAAGATGCCTGAGAATATAAATTCTCTGGCTTCCTGGGTATTTTTGCTTCTGCGTATTTGAGAAAAACATGATTGTAATTATTCTAAAATATTTAATAGATTATCTGAACAAAAAAAACTTTTAAACACTGATAAACAATAATTTACAAACATTTTTTTCTTACTGAAACTACTGAATACAGACCTTCATTTTTTCGTTTTTCACACTCTTCCGCCGTATTTTTACATACTCTAATTCCAACAATTGGTTTGCCTGAAAGGCGAAAAAAAATTACTGCTTTCAAAATATTTGTGAAAGTGGGCACCTCAACTATACAAATAACTTTTAGCAATCATAGTAACAATTAAACAATAACTAATCATGGATTATACACCCAGAGATTTAGGAGAAACACCTAAAACACCAGACATGAGTAATTTTAAAAATCCTTTAATGCAAGCATCAGAAGGAAGCATTTTTATAGAAAGTTTTAATATCACGCCTTTAAATCTATCCGAAAAAGGAGAAAACCTGACCGAAATTATAAAAAAAGAAAGCAGGGACAGCAGTATTTAAATATTCTAAAGCTTTCAACCCACAATTCTGCATCACAAAAAAAACAAAATCTAAAACCCTAAAAAATGCCAGACGAAATAGCCATAGAAAAACTAAAAGAAAAATACGGAACAGTATTAAAACTGACTTCTGATGATCAATTAACAACTACTTACTGCAAGAAACCATCCTTTAACACATTTATAAAGTATCAAAATAAATACAAAGACAATCCGCATGAAGCGATCTTGTTTTTATTTAAGGAATGTGTTCTTGACAAGCAAAATTATGATGATGAATTTATGCTTTCGGCAGGAAATTCTATTGTAGCAATGGTCAAAAACGATAGCGAATTCACCATCGATTCGACGCCAAAAAAAGATGAATTCAAAAAATCTGCTGCGCTTATTCGTCATGCGTTTCAGGTAGATCCGTATCAATTATCAATAGATGAGTTTTATAAACTACTTGAAGAAGCTCTTTGGCTGCAAAAACATAACGATAAAAGACTGGAAAACACCTTCATGACAGCTCTTGCACAAACATTTTCAAATTAAAAAACAAAAAATAAATCATTATGAAATTCAATTTTAATGTAAACGAAATTTTAAATACAAAAGACACTGAATATAGCGGTATAAATTATAACGAATCAGAGTCGAAAGATTTTATTATCGACAAAACCGGAGGTGAATTTAATCTAAGGGTTTTTGCTCCTTTGGTTTTTGAACCTCTGATAAAAACAGATCTAAATTTACCCTCTCTAAGAATAGATGCTGTTACGGTTAATCTGAATCGTTCAAAAATTATAAAAAAAGAAGGGATAGAAGGAAGAGATTCAACTATTAAGGAACATATTACAAATGGTGATTTCAGCATTTCGATAGAAGGATTAATCGCCAGTGAAACAGGAGATGAATATCCAAAGGAGAAACTTTTTTTACTGAAACAATTCCTGAATGCTCCTTATGCCTTAAGAGTAACGCATGCGATTTTGAACCGATTTGGTATTTATGAATTGGTGATAGACTCCTACTCTATTCCTTCTATTTCTGGAACAAAAAACATTCAAAAATTTACTGCCAGCGCCACATCAGATGAAACTGTAGAACTAATAATTAGAGACAATGCTTAAACTAAATGCTAAAATTAGAGTTTACGAGACAGTAAAACTTATCCCAACTCCTAAATTTTATGAATTTACCTATGTAAAAAATGTAGACATAAGCAGTTCATACAAATCCCTTACTGATACAGCCACTATTGTAATGCCTCAAAAAGTATATACAGATACAAAAGGATTTGATCAGAGCTTGTTTACAATTGCAAACGGTACCGAAAAAACAATTCATGACTTTTTTAAACTCGAAAATTTCATAGAAATATTTTTAGGCTATGATGGAGATTACAAACCTGCTTTTAGAGGTTATATTACAGGAGTACAAGCTGATATAAATGCTGTAATAACTTGCGAAGATGCAATGTATGCTTTTAAAAAAGTAAAGGCAGTAAAAGATGATGATGTTCAGGATAAGAATGATACTCTGAATTTTGTGGCTACAAATCCAACTACGAATGTCGAAAATTTTAATCCAAAAACCTTTTTCGAAAAGAGAATCAAAGAATTGAAATTACCTTTTAAAGTAAATGCCCTTGACGAAGAATTAGGAAATATAATGATCAACAGAAACCAAAGTCTTGCCCAGGTTTTTGAGATGCTAAAAGAAAAAGGAATATTTACTTATTTTAAAATCGAAGATGCTGCGCCAGTACTTACAATTACTAATAATCCGCAGCAACATACTGCAGTTGAATTAGCCGGTTTTATAGATCGAAATTTTATTAAAAGTCCGTTAGCAGGAGCACTTGTAAAAAAGTTGATTAATCAGGGGATTTCTCTTTTAAGTGCTCAATTAAGTAAAGCCACTCAATCCCTTTCTGATCGTTTTTTAGGACAAGTACGTTTTAGGTTTCGTTATAATATTATCGAAGATAAATTAGTTGTGGTCAAAGAGTCTACAAAAAATACACGTTTACGAGTAGAAAAATACTTTAAAAACTCAAACACTCCAATTTATATTGAATTGGGCGATCCGAACGGGCAATTAACAAAAACCCATGTTTTACATAATGATACGGATGATTTGCCAAATGATCCAACTGCTTTCAAAAAAGCAACGACACAAATAGCTTCAGAATTGTATCAATATGCTGCTTTAAGAGCAATGGAATCTAAACCAAGCGGGTTTGAAGGTTCTTTTCTAACATTTGGAGAACCGTTTGTACGACCTACAGATCAGGTAATTCTTGAAAACGCAAAGGATAAAGAAAAAAACGGCACTTTTCAGGTCGAAAAAGTAGAACGAAGTTTTGGCGAAAGCGGTTATCGACAAAGGATTTTTATAGGACGAAGAGTAGAAGCAATTTAAAAAAACAAAAATGGGAAATATAACAGATCTAATAAAAGATGTCGCCAATAAAAATCAATTGATTGAAACTTTTGCGGCAAAAGTCATCGAAATAAATAAGGAAACAGAATCACCTCATAATACAAATGATGCTTATACGGTAAATATTATGCGCGCTGATGGCGCCATACTTAAAAACGTAAGATTGAAAGCTTCAATCCTTGATGTAGAACAAGGAATTATTACCATTCCTAAAAAAGACAGCTGGGTTTTGGCCACAATTATTGACAAAGTAGAAACGAGAGCGTTTGTTTCGCAATTTTCTGAAGTTGAAAGACTTATGGGAAGAATTCAAGGAACAAATGAACCAAAATTGCTTTTTGATTATAGCAGCGATGGCGAGTTATTACAAATTCGTTATGTAAAAACTGACATAATAACAGAAACCGACGAAACAAAAATTATTGATGTAGCTAAAATCGAATTTAACAAAGATAAAAACTTTAAGGTAAGCTACTTTGATGACGATGAAAAACCATTGGCAACTACACATTTTACATCTGAGAGCTTGACAACAACTTTTAATTCGATTAAAGACAAGCAAGTAAAAGAACGTGTGGCATTCACTCTTAGACAAGGAGAAGCTACCTTAAAATTAAATAATCAAGAAGGTAAAAAACAAAGTACTATCACAATAGATCAGAATAAAATTTCTGGTTTACTATATGATGATCAGGAAGCTGAAAAATTAGTTTTTGAATTAAATAGTGAGAATGACAGTATCCAATTAAGGAAAAACGATAAGAATTTAATCGAACTGAAAGGAAAAACAGCCATTACTTTAAAAAGCGAAGGAGATATTAACATTGAAGCAAAAAATATTAATCTGAAATCGACTGAAAAAATCAATATAAATGCCACAGGAGATACTATTATAAGCGGAGAAAAAGTAAAAATTAATTAAATTATGGCTACCAAATATGTATGCAACGGTGCGTTATGCGTCTGCAATAAGGGCGCTACAGGAGGCGTTTTAGAAGTAAAATCTCAAAGCAACATTTTTATTCAGGAAAAATTGATGGCTACTGATAGTGATTTAACTTTCGAAGTTCCTCTTACTGGACTCTGTTCAATAACTCAAAAAGCATGTAAACCTGCTTTATTGACTAAATGGGAAACACCTGCAAGTAATGTATTCGAAGGAGATAAAAAAGCTCTTTTACAAACCTCAACCTTAAAATGTGATGTTGGAGGGGAGATTAGTATAACAGATCCACAACAAACTGGATCTAGAACTGTTATATTTGATAATTATTCAGCCTCGGAAATCATAAAAACAAAGCAAATTGTAAGTGCTTCCTGGATGACTGGAGATTTTAAAAACAATATAAAAAATGCCTCATATAATGAAAAAATAAGTCTTTTAGTTAAAACTATTAATTATGAAGCCGGAGAAACAATCACTATAATTGTAGATGAAAAAGATGGTAAAGATATAAATCAAGGTATTAAAGAAATTAGTTTAAGTGGAATAGTCAATGAAAATGGTTTTGCAGAGTTGAAAGAAATTATAGAAATCGAATCACCAAAACAAAATACAACATGGATATAACACTTCAAATAAAAGAAATTAGTGGTAATACTAATTTTAAACAAGTTTCTTTAAAAATTAGTAATCCAGTAGAAGGAGATTTTTTTGATGTGTCTGGAAATTATTTGGGTTCAACGAAACAAAGCAAAAAAGAGATTTATATTTTGGGTAGGGATTTTATAAAAAATCCCTATTCCAGAAATAATCTTCCCAAAGATTTTTATGACAAACAAGTATCCTTTGATGGGCGAGGCAATATAGTAAACAGTAAAATTGGTGGTCAATACGGAACTATAATTACTGATTTATCAATTGAAACCAAATCAAAAATCGTTGAAAGAATTTTTAATCATTACTATACTGAGGCAGGTTTTAATTTGAATGAATTAAAATATAGAACAATTACAGATGCAGATGACTTAGACAGACATTTAGATAAGGCTGAAATTCAAAGACGAAATGATAAATATACGGAAGGTAGAAGACTTCAACTCGAAGGCACCGGATTTGCAATAACCAGAATTGGAGGATATACTAATTATTCTGATTATTTGAAAAAATTTGAAGGTGAAATAAGCATCTGTTATTCCCATCTTGGATTTAATTTTGACACCGGTTATGACATTATGAGTATTTGTGCACATGAACATAAACATCTTGAAGATTGTATAAAAGATTTACAAAATAATACCAAGATAAATTCAGAAAACAGAGCATATACTCATCAAACTCTAGTTGACAAAAATTGGCCTTTTGTGTCATTTCGATTTAAAGCTGGAATGTATTTTAATACTCCAGCAAGCTCAAACATGTATAAAGATGACTTTAAAAAAGCATTTGGAAAACAGGAAGATTATCAAGGATTTATTGAATATGTACCAGGTAAAAACATCACTTTATGAAAAAAATATCATTTCTATTTTTATTTTTATTAGCTGTTTCTTGCAGCAAAGATAAAAAAACACAACCTCTTACCTCTATAGAGAAAATCGAGTATATCGACTTAGATTACGAAAAACAGCCAGGTGTAATTATAGATATTCAAGTCAATGACTCAATTATAGCTAAAAAGTTTGAAAATAAAGAACTAAGAGAATTTATAATATATTCAATCAAAAAGGAAGATAGAAATTATTTTTCTTATGAATTGTGGAAAGCTCCAATAAGAAAAGGGAATGTTTTTTCATTTTTAATTCGTACAAGTTATTTTTCTCAAAATATTTCGGATAAAGGAAAAAAAGAAAAAAAAATTTGGAATAAAGATAATATTACAAAAGCATTAAGTGGTGATATAGGTTTAATTTTTAATAAAGATACTATTCATGTTAAACCTAGTAAAGATCGGAAAATCGTAATACAAGAACTAAATAATTGAAAAACTAAAAAAAAGAGAAAATTTCAGGTTAACTGAAATTTTCTCTTTTTTTAGTTTAATTCAGTTTTTTTCTCAAACTTTCTTCCATTTCATAGAATTTACTTTCAAGATCGTGAATCTTTTCGTAAATATTAATAGGATCCGGCATTTGTTTAGAGGCATACATACTTGCGTACCAAACTTCCAGGATATCTTCGGCATAAATAGAATACATGGGGTAATTTCCGTCTCTGTTATCAGATTTCAGGATTAATTTTCCGCTTTCCCTAATTCGATTTAAAACCCTTTTTACCACTACTCCATCATTTTTACTGATGATTACATAAATTCTTCCGTCAAGAATATCATCAAAATTATCTACATATTTTCCAAAAAGATAATCTCCGTCATGTATCGTTGTCGACATTGAGTTCCCTTTTATTTCAAAACATCGATACGTTCCGTTTTTTAGCATTGGCATACTAAACGAAGGAAGGCTTTCCATGTATTCAGGATCAGCATAACCGTCTAAATATCCCGCACGTGCCTTAACTCCAACAAAATTAATATTTTCTTCTCCAGCTTCATTTACCGTAATAATCTTTGGTAAATGCAATCCAACTTCAGCATTGGGTTTAGTAGTAAATATTTCATCACTTTCTCCAAAAAAATAATCCGGATTTACGTTACAGTGCTTAATTATACTTTGAAGGAGATCAAATCCAGGTTTTGTTCTTTTTCTATCTCCATCTGCCTGCAATCGTCCAATCGTGATACTATCAATTGTTGTACTTGTAACTCCTATTAATTTCGCAAATGAGTTATTGTTTAACTTCATCTCGTCTATAATACGTTTTATCTTAGTATGTATTTCCATGTTATAATTGCATTTATTTTTTTTATGTAATATGTTTTGAATATTATCAAACATTCCACTATATGTTGCAAAACTAAAAAATATAATGCAAATAACAGCACTCTTTTATATTTTTTTAATAAAACAACTGATTTTCAATACAATTGTAACCTCTTTCTTATTGTATTACTAGAACATATGGCATAAAAAAGCAAATCATATTACTGAAACTATTGCATTTTTTGTCTCAATATGTTGTATATTTTAAAACATATGTTGTATATTTGTAAAAAATAATCCATCATATGATTTTAAAAGAATTTTATAACGAGAAAAAGAGCGCAATCGAAACGGAGTTTTCAACGAATGCGCCAACAGTACAGCTTTACAGTGATGCTGTTTTTAAAACTGCTATTGAAGCGCCTTTAGTAATGTTTAAATATGATTCTATTTCATGGGAAACATCGTCTGAGAAAAACTATAAAGCAGATGTCTCTTTTTGTTTATACATTGTATTACCTATTGGTTCTGCTTCCTCTACAAGTTATGAAGAAGTATTCGAAATGGCACATCGCTTAGACAAAGCCGTCTTGTCTGCAACGAGCAATAATGCTTTTATAGATACCAATTCGACTTTTAAAGTAAAAGAAAAGCAATACAATAACGAGGAAGTTTACTGGAATAAAAATGACCATTTTATTTGGGAGATCACTTATAAAACAACATTAATTGAAAATATCCTAAAAAAGAAATATATCCTTTTTAATAATGGCTTAAGTAATGAAGCATTAGAAGAATTGGGATATGACCTGACTTCCGGAATAATAGGAATCAACCCTAATCAAGTTGAAGGAAATATAGAGTTAGATACCACAAGATAATCTAAACGGTCTATTAATTTACAGATAAATGGCATAACAATACCACAGCATACAAAACCAGATCTTAAATAAAATTAACCCATCCTTATTAAAACCCCAAAAATGAAAAGAAGCAGAACACTATTAGACAAAAGGAGAGATTATGTGATCAACTACCTAAATAGAAATCAAGCTAAACAAATGAAAGTTGTGGTATCTGAACTTTCGGATACTTTGTTCCTCACAGAGCGCACTATTTATACCATTATAAATGAAGGACTCGCTACAGAGGCCCGAGCTTAAAACACTGAAACTACTGGCTTTGACAACCAAAAAAATTGGAAAAAGCAACCTTGAACCTTAAATTTGTACCCGATATCAAAAGCAAATTTATCTCTTGGCCAAGAGCAAAATTCAATTGAAAAACCAGTTTTTATAAACCGTCCAAAAATACCAATCTACTTTTTGGATTCCAGATTACGAATACTTTTTCTTAAAAATTAAATCATTGATAATAATAAGCTTAGCAACTTGTTACAGTCCTTCTTTTGCCTTTTTTCAGGCAAAAACCAAAAACAAATTTTAAACAATTAAAACAATTTATATTATGAGTACATTAAACGATGTAGTGATTAACAAACTATCAGGCGGATTAGGAAGAAGAAATCCAGACCAGGATATGGTTTCAGGATTACTTTTTGACGGTGTTGCAACTACAAAATTAACAGTAAACAAAATTGAGCGCCTGGTTTCTCTAGAAGATGCCAAAGCATTAGGAATTACTGCTGATTATGATGTAAATGGACAATCAGCGTATTACCAAATTCAACAATTTTTTAGAATGAACCCTTCCGGAGACTTGTACATCATGGCATCTACAGGAGCTTCATACGCAGAGATTGCAGGAAAAGCAAAAGAAATGCAGGAAAAAGCAAACGGAAACATTCGTCAAATGGCAATTATATATTCTGGAGCGGCAACATTTGAAGATACTTTAGACGCTGCGGCTGTAGCAAAAACGCAAACTGAGCTTGCATACGTAGATTACATTCCTTTTGAAGTTATCCTTGAAGGAAAAGGATTTGATGCTGACTCTGCTACTAGTTTAGCCGAATTAAACGCAGAAAACGTATCTGTAGTAGTTGCTATGGATGTCGAGAAAGCGCTTGAACAAAAGTTAGTGAGAGAGGACAATAATACGGTTTACAATCTGGCTCCCGGGGAGAAATTGGCCCGAATAGAAGACACAAATGTTTTTAACGTAAAAACTAAAGACGGTTACAAAGAAGAAGATGGCGCTTTTCTTGAATTCACTTTTAGAGAGGTATACAAAAACACAGCAGCAGTTGGACTTGCGTTAGGAGCTGTATCAAGAGCAAAAGTATCTGAAAACATTGCCTGGATCGAAAAATTCAATCTTACCGGTGAAGGTTTTTCAAAAGCTGGTTTCATTGGCGGACAAGAAATTAAAACCCTTGGAACTTTAAGTGAGCTAAACGATAACAGATTCATTTTTGCAAAAACGCATACTGGCTTAGCAGGTGTTTATTTTAATGACAGCCACACTTGTACTACAGGAACATCTGACTTTGCTTATGTAGAAAACAACCGTACAATCAATAAAGCAACCCGTTTATTGCGTACTGCTTTGTTACCAAAATTAGCTTCTCCGGTTTTAGTAGACATTGATGGAAAATTGCCACAATCCGTTTCAAAAAGCTTTGAAGGCTTATGCAGAAGTGCTCTGGAAGGAATGGTAGCTAATCAGGAAGTTTCTGCTTTTGATGTGTATGTAGATCCAAAACAAAACATTTTGGCAACATCAGAATTAAAAGTAAAAGCAGAAATCACACCAATTGGAACTGCCCGTAAAATTACTGTTGATTTAGGGTTCAAAAATCCTTTTGGAATCGAAAAAGCATAATTTATTGAATTTCTTATAATTCAAAAACAATAAAATTTCATCAATAATATTACCACATTTCAATTGTTTAAAAACAAAGGTGATAGTTCCTGAGCGTTATCAGGATTAATAAAAAACAAATCAAGATACATATGAATAAATTACCATTAATTAACGGACAACAACACAGCTGGTCATCTATCGAAGTAAGTATTGCAGGTAACATCGTTACCGGAATCACAGCTGTAAACTATAGTGACTCAGTTTCTAAAGAAAACCATTACGGAGCCGGAGATATGCCGGTACACAGAGGCAGAGGAAAATATGAGGCAAAAGCGTCAATTACTTTATATAACTACGAAGTCGAAGCTATTTTGGCAGCTTTACCAAAAGGGCAAAGATTGCAGGATATTAATCCGTTTAGCATCATTGTGAGTTACCTTGATGACAGCAACGAAGTAATTACACACACAGTAAGAAACTGCGAATTCAACTCAAACAGCAGAGGAATTAGTCAGGGAGATACTAAAATTGCAGTTTCTTTTGACTTGATTTGTTCTCACGTTGAATGGAATTAATCATCCTGATAAATTCCTAAAATTATAATCCCCATTCCCCTCTAAAACCGACTTAAAAGAGAAACCCAATTCTATTGCGTTATGCAAAAAAGGAGTTCCTGGAACATGATTTTTGCCAGCAAATTTATTCTACAAGCTCTTTATTAGTCCGTTTAAAAAGGGAACCTACTTCAAGAGGCTGTTTTGAGATTATTCAACTCAAAAAAAATAACTCAGGCAGCCTCTTTTTTACCCGTGTCTAAGAAACAACAAAAAGACACCACTAAATCAGACATCAACTTACCTCTATCATACAACCCATAATAAGTTTAAAAATGGAAATAGCAAACTCAAAAAATATCGACGTTCTTGACGGAAATATTACTCAGGCACAACTCAACCAATGGAAATACAAACATAAAAAAGTAATTAAACTCACCATTGCAGATGATGACGAAACAATCTTATTTGCCTATTTCAAAAAACCGGATATCAGTATTCGTTCAGCCGTATTACAAGCTTCAAAAATGGATGAATTTAAAGCGCTTGAAGTATTATTTAAAAATTGCTATTTGGGCGGTGATGCCAAAATTGAGCAAGAAGACGATTTACGTCTTAATATTACCACAGCATTCTCAGATCATATTCAGCCAAAACCGGTTAAAATAGAAATTCTATAGTAAATACCTTTTTGCCCTTTCATAAAAAACCATCCTAATGAGTACCAGAAAACATATTATAGAACTAAAAGATACTAGTGCTTCTGAAATGGCCCGTTTTAGACGAATTATGCTTGGCATTTGGCGTCAGCAGATCGAAGATGATAAAAATGCTAGTGAAATGGAGAGATTTATTAATGAGAATATTGGATCTTTAATTAAAAAAGATTCAAATATTGATTATTATACAATAAATGATCAATCTGAATTAACTGATCCAAATTATAAATATTCTGGAGACTTCTATTCAAAAGACGGTCGTTATTTGGGCAATGAAGGCCTACCTGAAAACAAAGTATATATAGTTGAAAATGATGGCTATAAAATTCATAATACTGGTAAAGGAACTGCCGAAATAAGAATGGATAAGAGCAAAATAACTAATTTAACTGAAAAAACAGGGCTGACTCATTCGCAAATGTTAGATAGAGCCAATTGGATATACGCTGAAGGTGGATACAAAATACCAGAGTTTTATGCTTATACAATCGAAAATGCCTATAATGATAAAAACATTGCAAAAAAAAGGGAAAGCAGACTTTATCTATATTTGATGCAAGATGCAAGTGGAAGACTAGAAAAAGATAAATATTTCTCTGGCGGATATAAAAATCAAACTGGTAAACGTTTTTGGGATGCACGTGGTACAACTTCAATGGACAGCGACATGCAAAATACAATAGCTGCGGTAATAAAATCCAAACTATTTCCCGAAAAAGATCCAACTGGTGGTACAAATTCCTGGCTGGGTTATGAAAAAGGGATTCATCAAGGAGAATATTATATTGAATCACTAGGTTCCAGACATTTTTTTCAAAAGAGAAAACCTGGCAAATCTCTTAAGAAAACAACCATTAAAAAAGAATATAAAATAATAGATTAAAAAAATTATTATTCTCTATTATAAATCCGTTTTTCTGATCTGGAAAAATGGATTTTTTTTATCATTTATCTTGATTTTCAACCCAAAAAAATCAAGATAATCTATTGAAACTACTGACTTAAAATACATTAAAATTTTTAAAAAACACACTATTTCGGCGTATTTTTATATTATAATTAAAACACTTATTCCATTAAAATCACATTTTTAAAAAGGAATATTTACATCATTTACTTAAGAAATTCTTTCATCTTAAGTAAATCTCAAAACACAAATAATCTTACTAAATACTAAAACTTCAGATTGTCTTCAAACAATCAGAAAGGCTTTTTATTCTCAAAATTTAAAATCTTTAATACATACAAATATGGATCAAATAACAAAAAAACACATTGATTTGCTTCATCCTTCGGTTAGGGAAGAAGTTACTAAAATCATCGGGGAATGTGATCTTGCCTTAACCGGAAAGGCTAAAGTTCGCATTACGCAAGGACTCAGATCATTTCAGGAACAAGAAAACCTTTATGCTTTTGGCAGAACGAAACCCGGAAAAAAAGTAACAAATGCAAAAGGCGGACAATCCATTCATAATTATGGTTTTGCAGTAGACATTTGTTTAATTATAGATGGTAAAGTGGCTTCTTGGGATACGGTGAAAGACTGGGATAATGATCAAATTTCGGATTGGCAGGAATGTGTCAAAATTTTCGCCAAATATAATTGGAATTGGGGTGGAGACTGGAAAACATTTAAGGATC
The DNA here is from genome assembly GCF_001975985.1 of [Flexibacter] sp. ATCC 35103. Classification (GTDB taxonomy): domain Bacteria; phylum Bacteroidota; class Bacteroidia; order Flavobacteriales; family Flavobacteriaceae; genus Flavobacterium. Next base: position 446,695 of record NZ_MTQF01000004.1, read on the forward strand.
TTCCGCATTTTGATAAAAAAGGATATAGCGACTGGAAAGTACTCAGCAAGCTAAAACGCGACAAAAAAAACTATGTAATCTTATACAAATAATCAGATGAAATATTTAAAATTAAAACATACTGTATTTTTAATTGCCATCACTTTTGCAATTAGCTCTTGTACCTCAACCAGAACTGCCCTATTTGATCCTTACTCTTATCAAAAAACAACAGAGTTAAAAGTAGAAACTTCTAAATTAATGACTAAGGCAAATACACCTTATACTAATTATAAAGAAGAGATTGAGACTTTACAGCTCAACATTGAAAAATTGATCGAATACGAAAAAAACAAACCCAATAACGAAATCTCTTTTGAGATGTGGAAAATTCTAACCAATAAAGAAAAAAATCTTTTATCCGGATTTTTCAAGCGTTGGGAAACGAAAGTTATTTTATCTCCGCTTTTTATAGAAGAATCCAAAAAACAAATTTCAGATGCTTTGGATTTACTGATTCAATATGAAATTAAAAAAGACAAAGAGTCAAAAGATGCCCTTTTAGATTTAATCAACAGCAATACCTAAAACCATGAATAGCGAGCAACTTATAGAAGAGTTAAAAAGTAAATTAATAACGATTATAACAAAAAGTTATAAAGACAACAAAGCCGAATTAGAAAAAGATCTAAATGCGTTTTTAGAAACATCTAAAGAAAAACTGGAACGCTGGATGATTCTTTTTGCTTCTGGAAATCTAACCGAAGAAGAATTAGAATGGCTCTTAAAAAGTCAACTCGATTTAGTGGCATTACAAGCGCTTCAAACTACCGGAATTTCAAAAATAAAACTGAATGCTATTAAAAACAACATCATAAAAATGATTTTTAAAGTGATTATCGACATGATCATTCCTGGTGTTTAAAGATCTGGTTTTAGACTAAAAAAAACTAAATCAATTATCTGATTTTAAAAACTTTAACTACAAAAATCAACTTACTGAAACTACTGATTACTACCCCTTAAAATCTTGGTTAAAGGCAAATCATGGCGTATTTTTACAGTATCAAATAAAACATCATCTTTTGAGTATGGCGCGCAAATTCAAAGGAAGATATTCATTAATAAAAACAATAAATAATAACGACATATGAAAGATTTTATCATAGATGAGGACTTGTTAATTACAAATGGAGATTTCGCCATTAATGAGGCAGATCAGCAAAATATAGAACATCTATTGTTAAGCCAGAAAGGAAGTTATAAAGAGTTTCCTATTCTGGGAGTAGGAATAAAAAAATACATTAACAGTCCGGATGCAACCTCCAGGCTTAGACTAGAAAACGAAATAGACAAACAATTATCGTATGACAACTTCTATGTAAAAACATTAGACGTCAACGATTTACAAAACATTAAAATCGATGGGAACTATTAAACCACAAGAAAACCAAAACATTTTTGACATCTCTTTACAAGAGTATGGAAGTATCGAAAAAGTATTCGATCTTTTAGAAGACAATGACCAGTTTAACCTGACAGATGACATTTCTGTATACGAAGATTTAAAAATAGGCAGAGAAGCGTTTAAAAAGGATATTGTCGAATATTATAATTCGAGAAACTTAAAACCTGCAACGGCCATTTCTGACGAAGAGCAATATTTACTGGATAACTTCTCCGGAATTGATTACATGATTATTGAAGATGATTTTATCATTTATTAATAAACTATTCCTCATTTAAATTTCACCTTTTTAGAAATTTAAAAAACTGAAACTACATCTCTGTAGCATTCACAAAAAAAAAACATAAACAATTATCTATAAGCATATTACATGTCTTACAGGCTAATCTATATTAAAAAATCAAAATATGGCACGTACAATTGCTGAAATACAGAATGAAATTCTGATTGAGAAAGGGAAACAATCTTCCCTAAACGGCTTAACAGATTCATTATCGAATTCAAAGACTGCGATTTGGAAACTTTGGATTAATATCGTCGCTACTGCGATTTGGGTTCACGAAAAAGTGGTAGAAAAAAATGCCCTGATATCAAGACCTCACACTCTAAACTGGTATCGCGAACAGGCTTTAAATTTTCATTACGGAATGCCTTTAGATCCGGATTCGAGTAACGGAATGTCACTTATCTGGAAAGATGGTTCATATCAATTTGATACTACAGATTTATCTGAAGACGAAATTGAACAGGCAAAAATAATAAAATATTGCGCTGTTAGCGAAATTGACTTAGAAACAGTGCTTAAACCCAATCGCGATGTACAAGAAATTTTCTCTGATTATTTCCACAATAAAGTTGGGGTTGTTTTTATAAAAGTGGCTACGGTAAAAGAAGACAAAATTTCGAGAATCGATGTACCAAACGAGCTTTTTGCTTTTAAGGAATATATCGCTAAAATTAAAGATGCGGGAAATCAGGTTTTCATCACATCTGATCAGGGCGATAATCTTAAATTAAATCTGAATGTTTACATCGATCCTTTAACGATTTATATTAATCCAAAAGACATTGAATATTATCAACTCAAAAGTTTAAGCAGGGATTTAAATGACGAAGAACAAATCAAATTAGCGGCTTACGAATTAGCCTTATTAGAAGAACCATTAGATACAAGAAACGGCTCATTAATATTAGAAAGTGAAGTTTTTCCGGTATTGGATGCAGCAAAAGATCATTTAAAAAACATTGAGTTTAATGGCGCTTTTGTAAAAACATATCTTGTTGATGCCGTTCAGAAAGCAACGGGAGTTAAAATTCCGATATTGAAAAAGGTCGAAACGGGCTGGGCAACAAATCCCAGCGATGATCCTGAAACCCTTAAGGATGTAACCAATATTGAATATTTTATTCCAAATGCAGGATATTTTGATATGGATACACTTCAGGTTGAGGTAAATTACATTCCTTATACTTTCTACCGAGATAAACAATAGTCTAATATATATAAAATGAATAAATACACCGTTTTAAAATGGGAAAAGCTGTTGTTATGGCTCATCCCTCCTATTCTTCGAAAAAAAACACATTTTGACTGGCTCGATGTTTTATTGACTCCGCTTCATACCATTTACGAGGAGATTCTGTATAAAATGCAGCATACAGGTCAGGTTATTTACCTGGAAAAAGTGCTGAACGACACCTATAATCCAACGAAAATCTACAATCCTAATTTAAGCACCGAACAGAAACGATTAGAAGAGTTAATTTATATAGACGAATCGGTCAAACCAACTTTACAGTATGTATATCTGCACAAAGAGTATTACGAACCAGATGGCACTTTAATAATTCCGCAATTAAAAGTTTTTACGCATGAGGAATATAAAAACAGAAACAATAAAACTGTTTATCTCGCTCATCGTTCAGATTATACCACAATTGCTTACGCCAATTTCAGGGTATTTATTCCGGAAAGTTTAATAACAAATCAAACTATAATTGTCGAGCCCAATAAATCTGTACAATCAGAAGCAATTAAGGTTGCTAATATTGAATACCACAATTTGTTAAACTTTTATAAACTGGCTGGTAAAAGTTACGAAAGCTATTCGTACACATCAGGAAATAGAATATAAAAGCAAGACAACAAAATACTATAAAACAACAGACATTTAAATCCATAAAAATGAAACAAGTAAATTTTAGTCATTCAGGAGGATTTCCTCTCGAGCAAGAAACTTTAGAAAGACTTCAAACCGCGTACAGATCTGAATTATTTGGAGCTTTACAAAGCCATTTAAGCATCAATACAGGTTATAATTATATTGTAGCTCCAGCAACTAATGCTGCAAAAGGCTGGGCTATTATCCAACAAGACGAAAATAACCTCAAAGATTCCGGAAGGGCACTACCTCAAACAGAAGGAATTTTATACCCTATTGCCAAAGGTACTGATACTGGTTATCTAAAAACCACCAGAACAGGGGTAAATCTGGTATACGGAACCGGAGTTTCGCAAACTGCTTATTTTGATTATGAAGCAGAATACATCACTGAAACTGAATATGGTAACGGGATTTCTCAAAATAGCGATGCATTAAGAATAGAATATTATGATTTGGCAAATTTTAAAATCGTAAAAGATATTCAGTCGATACAAGCTGATATTGATACTATTAATCAAACATATCTCCCTCTGGATGGTTCAAAGGCAATGAAAGGCGATCTGGATTTAGACATTTATCAATTGTCAAAATTAGATATAAAAGAAACCCCTACAGCCAATGTAAGAGTTACAGATTTTAGATTGGGATCAACCTTAGGCAGAGCATTAGTAAACAATAATACAAAACTTACATTAAATTATAATTCAGATTGGCAAAATACTTCTATTGGAGGAAAAGTCTACTTAGAGAATTTAAATACATCAAATTCTATTGGCTCTTTCTTAGCAATAGACAGCTCAAATCAGGTTACTAAAAACAATATGGTAATCGATTTAATGGATCGTATTACAGCTTTAGAAAGCAAAATTACAGCTGCTGTCGCTGTCCCTATTGGAATGATAGCTATTTGGGGTAAAACAGATCCTATTCCGTCAGGTTGGGAAGAATATGTGCCATTAAAAGGAAAAATGCCTGTAGGGTTATTTAATCCAACTCCACAAGAGAGAGGTGATCTTCTGGATGGAGACGGAGGTAATGGTATAACGTATTACAGAGATGCTAATGGTTCTGTAGTATTTCCTTTTGATACTATGGGGAAAACTGCTGGTAGAATAGGCAGAATATTGAAAAAAGAAAATATCCCACCACTAGATATAACTTTACCAGTTTCGGCAGATGATAATAGCGGTGGTAATTATTACTATGTTAATGCTTCAGATGAGCAATATGGAGGTTTAAAAACATATACAGGCGCAGTAAATAATTCAAATGTTGCTGCACCTATAGATTTTACAAACCCTTACAGAGTAGTTCAGTTTATACAATATACAGGAGGATCTAGTGATACAATCCCACCAACAGCTCCAAATTTAATAATATCAAATATTGGAACTACAAGTATAACTTTAAGATGGACAGCTTCAAGCGATAACGTAGCTGTTACTAATTATATTTTATATAGAAGTGGTGCTTTGCCAATTCCGTTAGGCAATGTTCTTTACTATGATGCTAAAGGATTATCAACAGGAACAACTTACAGTTTTTATATTACAGCAGAAGACGCAGCCGGAAATATATCAACTTCCAATACTGTAAAAGAAACTACAAAGTCAATTGTAGAACCAACAACTCCGGATAATTTCACTGCTGCGTTAACGGGTGTTAATAGAATAGACCTTTCATGGATCATAAATACAAATAATAACATTGGGGTCGTTTATGAAATTTATAGAAAAGAGACATACCCCAATACACTTTTTGAACCAATTCATCAAACGAGTGAAACATATTATATTGACAGAACCATAAATAGTGATTTAAATTATACTTATTACGTAGTCGTATTAGATGCTGATGGAAAACCTACTTCTCATTCTACTAATGCAATTGAAGTAAAAGGGGACCCAAATATAAAAGATGAATAAAAATTGACCGATACAATTAACATCTAGGCATTGGATTGAAAAATTTAAAAATAAATCTAAATATCTAATTATAACGATCTTTTGGGGCTTGAAAACCCCAAAAGATTATTTAACTAAATCACTAAAAAAAAGAATTGTGTTTTACATATGCCACAATCGAATGGAAAGAGTTTTAAAGAAATTTAAGAAAAATTAGTTTATGCATTGACATAAGCAGAACATATGATGCGGAGCATTATTAAACGACAACTTTATTATGGAATCTTCAACAAATAAGTTTGGTGCTGTTCAGGAAACCATAAGTGATAATTTAGGCGAATGAAAAAGATAAAACACTATGGATTTTAGGAAAGAAATTTACCAACTTACTTGACGTTATTAGTTTTGATTACGCCCAAAAAAATCTATCGTAGAAGATTATAACCTATAAAAAACGGTGATGCATAAAATTTCAGAATATTCAAACGAAATAAAACTATTGCTTTACGGAATTTTTATTTACTTAGAAATGGATATAGAAATTGTTAAAGTACTGTTTTACCTTATGGTAATGGATACTTTTTTAGGCATTATCAAAACCATAGTATTAAGTAACGCTTTTAGTTTTAAAAAATTGGCTTTAGGATTTGTATCCAAATTAGCCGTATTGCTAATTCCAACTGCATTGGCATTAATGAGTATAGGACTCAATTACAACTTTAAATGGTTCGTAACCGTAGTAATGGACTTATTGATAGTGAGTGACGGAATTTCGATAATCAGCAATATTATTGCTATAAAGACAAAAAAAGAAGTAGAAAATTTCGACGCAATGACATTGATCCTCAAATCGGTAAGAGATCGATTAATACAACTCTTTAAAAAACTTTTAATTACAATAGATCCAAAATTTCACATAGAAAAATAAAAAAAATAAAAAGCAGGGAAGGTGTTTCAATATCTTCCCTGCTTTTTTTATGTTTAACTTAAAATAATACAAATTAAGAAATCAAATAGTGTAACATAATATGCTTTTAAACAGTTACATTTGAAACATACTAATTTAAAAATTTCATTATGAATACTTTAAATAATAAAAACAATGTTTCAAGTGCCAGAACATCCGATAAAAAAATGATATCAAAATCAATTTCATCGAGGACAAATGAAAAGAATAGTATCGAAATAAACAAAACGAAACAAAATCTAAACACGTTATAAGAGATTCTATGTTCGTTTACTTCTATAAACTTTATAAAAAAGCCTGTAAACACTAAATTTACAGGCTTTTTTATTTTCAATATTAGACAATCCTAAATCAAAATCAATCCGGATTTGCCAGTATTTTATACAATTCAGCATTCGAAATATAAAACTGATTCTCGATACTAATCTGAGACAGTTTTGCACTAACCAAATTATTTTCACGCGAATTAATCAGGAATATCGAGCTTTCACCAAAAGAGAATAACTTTTCTTCTGAACTTAGCATCGTCATATAATCTTTGACCAGATTGTCTATCACTGCTTTTTGTCTTTTTAGTGATGCAATTTCAGTTTGCTGCGCTTTTATTTTGTTTTTAAGCTCGAGTCTCTGCTGATCGATATCAAACTTTAAATCCTGAATTTTTAGTTTGGCTAATTTTAGACCTCCGCGTTCTTTCCTTAGAAAAATTGGAATACTAAAATCGATATTAAACTTGTAATCATCGGCATTAAAAGAATCAAAATAAGACGGTTCAGAAATATAATTGTACCCCACATTTACCTTTGGCAACAGCGAATTTGCTTTAAGCTGTCTATTAATTTCGAGCATAGACATTTTAGTTTCCAGAGCCTGGATTTTAGGATGTGTTTCCAGTGTTTCTGAATTTACCATCATTGCTGCCGTTTTTAGCGTTTCTTCAAGTGTCTGAATTAAATTTTGTTCCGGTTTTACATTATCTTCTAACTCAACCGGAACACTTTCGATCCATAAATAATTAGAAAGATTAAGTTTTGCTTTTGCCAGTTTCAGATTTCCGTTTTCTACATTCAGCTCTCTGTTTCTAACCGTAATTCCTGCCTCGACGCTATCTATTGCAGGAGAATCTCCATATTCTATCAGTTTTTTTACGCCTGCAAAACGCGTACTTGCAAACCCAAGATAACTTTTATAAAGCTGGGCTTCGTTATAACTTTTTCTCCATTCAAAATACGCTTCACTTGCTTTGTACAAAACCTCGATTGCTCGTAACTTTCGCTGCGCATCACTCAATTTTATCTGCAATTTTCCTTCTCTTACATCCGCCATTCGCTGGTTGATAAACATTCCCTGACCTAAGGCAAGGTTAATTCCTAGAGAAGTTAATCCTGCTTCGGGAGTACGATTTTGAGGGTTGTAATATTGTCCGTCGGTTTGGTCAAAACCTGCTTTGATTTCGACACCATACCAGGTAGGAATTTTAAAACTGCTGTTTAACAGCGAATAATATTCTGTTCCTTTAAATTCTTTTTTATTATAATCTACTTCAATTTTTGGATCAAATCCACCGCGGGCAGCCATAAGCATTGCCTGTGCACTGCTTACTTCAAGATTAGCCTGTTTTACCAGCGGATGATACTTTTTTACATATCCCAAAAATTCGCTGTAACTTAATTCCTCTTTATTAAAATCCTGACTATAAGATGCCGAAAATCCAAATAGAAATAAAAAGGAAAACAATTTTATCATATCCTTCATCTTATTTTTTCTCCTTTCCTTTTTCTTCTTTTGCATCAGACTTGTAATAATTAGGCGGAAAACCATTTAGGTTACGCCATATTTCATACCATACAGATACGGTTTCCAGTAAGGCAATACTTTGCGCACCGGCTCCTATGCTCAGTTCTTTTGGCCATTTTTCTTCTTTATTACCATCTGGAGCAATGAGCACCCTGTATTTTCCGTTGGCACTTATAAAGTTCTCGATTGCCACAACTTTACCTCCAAAAGTTCCGTACGACAATCCCGGCCATCCTGAAAATACGATTCTTGGCCATCCGTCAAACCAAACCCTAACTCCTGCACCACGATGTACCAGCGGTAAATCGATAGGATCTACATAAGTTTCAACCGCAATATCATAATCTGCAGGCATTATACTTACTATTGGCGTTCCTTCTTTGATTGTTTCACCAAGACCCGTCAATAAAGCACGATTTATGTAGCCACTTTGAGGCGCTGTAATATAATACATTCCATTTCGCATGCTATAATTTACATATTGATTCTGTAATTTATTGACCTGGGCTTCTGTATCATATTGGGTGCTTAAAGCGGTAAACTTATCACTTCTTGATTTCGAAATTTTTTCAGAATACTCTGCCGTAATTCGGTTTATCTCAACTCTCGCATTTATAAGTTCATTTTTACTGCTTAGCAATTTATTTTGCTGCGTGATAATATAAGCCTCGGATTCTTGTAGTTTCAGTTTTTTCTGTTCCACATCTGTAAGCGGTTTTAATCCTTCTTTGTTAAGTGCCGTCGAACGGGTAAATTGTGTTTGGGCAATTCGTAACTGCGTCTTAATCGCTTCAAGATCCATACTGTCACTTTTTATTTTCAGTTGGGCTTGTTTGATTTTATTTTGCGCTTGCTGTAATTTTAATTCCCTTTCAGTATTCAGCGACTTTGCCTGAACATCAAGCGAAGTCACTTTATCGCCATAAGATTCTACAGCCATTTTTTTAGCATCAACCTGATCTTTAGTATTTCCAACCAAATTGGGATCTAAATAATCTTCTTTGGTTTCTGAAATAAAAAGAATCGTATCGCCTTTTTTTACATAATCACCTTCTTTTACAAACCATTTTTCGACCCTTCCGGCAATAGCATTGTGAACCGTTTGCGGTCTTTGGTCTGGTTTTAAAGTCGTAACTGATCCGCTTCCTGAAATATTCTGTGTCCACGGAAGAAAAAGGCAGGCAAATGCAAAAATCAAAAACCCAATTATAATTCTGTTTAAAATTTTATAGTGCGGTCTTCTCGCAACACTGGTGATCGACGCGTATTGTCCCGGCGTTATCAGTATATTATTATCTTTAGATATGTTGAGCATATGATTAAAGCTTTATGTCGTTAATAATTTTTCCATCATCAATCGTGATCATACGGTCGCATTTATTCTTCCAGATATCGTTTTTAGAAGTAATAATTACCGTCCAGTTATTTTCTTCAGAAAGTAAAAAATCAACAATTTTATTCGAAGTCAGTTCGTCCATTTTATCAACAGGATCTTCCAGGAATAATATATTAGGTTTATGGACAATGCTTCGTGCCAAAAGAATTTTTTGAATATCTGATGCCGAAAGTTCACTTCCGCCCGGATGAATCTGATTTTCCAATCCGTTAGGAAAAGTTTTAATATACGGCGTAAGACACACATTATCAAGCGCCCATTTTAAATCATCATTATTAATGGTTTGATTTCCAAAAAGAATATTTTCCCTAATCGTACCCGCAAAAAGCGTATCACCCTGCAGGAATGTTCCCGCCTGTTCCCTGTAAGTATCTTCGTTAAGACGGTTCATATAATTATCTGTAACATACATATCACCACTTTCCGGTTCGAGCAAACCTGAAAGTAAACGCAACAGCGTACTTTTTCCTGCACCGTTTGTTCCTTTTAATATAATTTTCTCTCCCTGAGATATTTTAAGGTTGATGTTTTTTAGTGACTTTTTATTGTGATTAGGATAATTATAGGCAATACTTTCTGTCTCAATATTAATTCCGGTATTGCTTACGGCTGAGGTTTGCGGAATACCTGAAATCTCCATATCTGTAACCTGTCCAATTTTTTCTACCGAAGTCAGAACATCATAAAAAGATTCTAACCCAAATATGATTTTTTCTACCGAGTTAATCAGTAATACAATAACAATTTCTGCTGCCACAAACTGCCCAATGTTCATTTGATGATGAATTACCAGAAAACCACCAATCGACAAAAGGGCAGCCGTAACAATAACTTTAAAAATGGTAAGCTGAATGTATTGCTTTTTCATGACCTGAAAATGCTTCTCGCGATTATTTACATATTGGCTTGCATAACCGTCGTTTCTGTTCAATGCATATTCAAAACCGCCTTTTCTTCGAAAACTTTCGCGGTTACGAGCGATTTCCTGAATCCAGGCCGCGACTTTATATTTAAACTTAGATTCATTAAGACTAGTTTCCAAACCGTCTTTATACGAAAATTTAAAAATGATATATAAAATAACGATAAACAAAAGACCAATTACCGTAAAAAAGGAATGATATAAAACCAATAAAATGATCCCGAGTCCTACTTGCAAAAAAGCAGTACAAAAGTCTAAAAGCAGTTTCGCCGTTCCTTTTTGAACCATTAATGTATCAAAAAATCGGTTGGCTTTTTCGGGAGCATATTCAGAATACATTTCTTTAAATTTGATTAAAGGCATTCTGTAAGCAAATTCAAATGAAGATCGCACAAAAATTCGCTGTTGCAGGTTTTCAACAATTCGAAGTTGCAAAATCGTCAGAACACCGCCAAAACCAACACCCACAGTCACCAGAAAAACCAGTACTACCCAGGAAACGCTGACTTGCCCACTTTGAATAAAATTAATAATAGCCTGAATTCCTAAAGGCAGAGAGAGATTTACAATACCGCCAAACGCAGCATAGAATATAATTTGATATACGTCACGCTTATCAAGCGCCAGTAAATTAAAAAAACGTTTTAATGGTGTCATGAATTTATAGTATAAATACAAGATTAATATTAGACATTAATATACGGTAAATACCATACAAAGGATTATAGAATTTATCTACTCCTATCAAAATTAAGCATTTATAAAATAGCGCGGGGTGGTCTTAAATGTATTTTTCCATAAAATCCAAACAAAAAAACAGGATTATCAATATGATTTTTTCCTTTAGAATCTATTAGAAAGTATAATGGTGTTATCGAAGCATGATGCGGAATTAAATAATCTAATAAAATACTTCCTTTTGCCAGTTTTGCAGTTTTGGTGTCTTTTGTTTCGTAATCATCCAATTCTTCACGGATACCGTCACATTTGAATATTTTTTTAAGCAAATTGCAGGTAATTCCCTTAACGGAATGCGTTTCGGAATTATCATTTATTATATGGCTGATACTGCTTGATATATTAATACTACTCAATAAAAAATAGCCAATTAGTAACACCTGAAGGCATTTACAGAAAAGACTATTTTTAATTTTATTCAGCATTTTATCAGAAATCAAAGTTATATTATGAGATAAAAATCAAAATCATAAGGACCGTTTCAGCTCTGTTTTTGGATACTGAAACAATCCTGATTGAATCCATTTTTATCAAAAAAATGTACAAGCGCGCAATTTAAATCTAAATTTTCGCTGCTACATTAGAATAACATTAGAATTTCATGACACGTAGATACATCTCTTATTATCAATAAATTAAAAAATTATCATTCTGCTTATTCAAGCTTTTTTTTCAAACATTTACATATTTATAAAAAAAAAGAGACAATAAACACGAAACATTTATAACTGAAATTTCTTGGAACAGGCAGTATTACATCATATTTAAATGATAGTTTTTAATCTGTATTTTAAAATATAATTCACATTAAAAAAATATTTTAATAATTGAGCGTAATTCTTATAATTATTTAAAAAATATAGTAAGTTTGTAAAGGACACCTAACTATAAAAGCGATGAGTTTAAAAGATTTATTAGACAATAGTAAAGATAAAAGTCTTTCAGGCCAAAAATGGCACATGCTAAGACAATCTATAACAAAGCGTTTGCTGTCAGGAGGCAATGCAACTATTGCCGAATTAAGTACTGAATTACAATCAAGTGTTCCAACCGTTACCAAAGCTGTCAACGAATTACTGACTGAAGGTTATGTAGTCGATATGGGAAAAATTACCAATAGCGGCGGACGAAGACCATCCTTATATAGTATCAACCCAACCTGTGCTTACTTTTTAGGTGTTGAGGTAGGAATAAGCAGCATGTCTATTGGATTACAAAATATAAAAAATGAATTGGTTAGCGTAGAACTTGGAGCATCATTTATTTTAGAAAATACCCAGAAATCATTATTAAAATTCTGCGAACTCATCAACTCATTTATAGAAGACAGCTCTGTAGATAAAAAACTTATTGTTGGGGTTTGCATTAACTTTTCAGGCCGAATCAATTCTATGGAAGGTTTTAGTTATAACTATTTCTTTAGTGAAAACAGGCCTTTGAACGAGATCATATCAGAGCAATTAGATCTTCCTGTTCATCTGGAAAACGATACGCGCGCAATGGCTTTTGGCGAATATTGCGAAGGTGTTGTAGACGACGAACAAAATATAATATTTGTAAATTATAGCTGGGGAGTTGCTATTGGGATGATAACGGATGGAAAACTGTATTACGGAAAATCAGGTTACTCAGGAGAATTTGGACATAGTACTATTTTTAATAATGATATTATGTGCCAATGCGGAAAACTGGGTTGTCTCGAAACCGAAATTTCAGGTTGGTCCTTAATTAACCAGTTCAAAGAAGCTGTAAAAGAAGGTAAACAATCAAAAGTTGTACTTGACGAAACTTCTTCTGCATTACAGCATAATGCCATTATTGCCGGCGCAGTAAATCTTGAAGACACCCTTTGTGTTGATCTTGTTACCCAGCAAAGCGAAAAAATGGGACGTTATTTATCTATTCTATTAAATATCTTCAATCCTGATCTACTGGTAATTGGCGGAGATTTCGCACAATTAGGAGACTACGCATTACTACCCATTCAATCTGCATTAAAAAAATATTCATTAGGTTTAGTCAACCGCGACATGAAGCTAAAAAGGTCTGCTTTAGGCCGTCGTGCGGGCGTTATAGGCGCTTGTTGCGTGATCAAAGAGAAGATGTTATTTCCTCTAATTAATAACTAAATTTCACAACTACTTCTTTATTATTAAAATATTTTAATAACTAATATTGTTATATTAAAATATTTTATATCTTTACTTCGTAATAATAAATTAATTTATTCATAATAATTTCATAACATTTAAATTAATAGTGAATTTTCAATGTTAAAAGTTCTCTAATAGTATATTAAGTGTTTTAAAAAAAAGTATAAATCTAAAACTGATCTTTATTAATAGAATAGCTTTTTAATAACCCCGCATTTCAAAAAACAAAATAAATAAACCCAAGATGATAAAAGCATCTTAATAACATCAGAAAAATACAAGTTTTTTATATCAAGTAAAATTTAAAGATCAGCATAAATACAAATACAATCATCGCGTAAATAATAATTTTCAAACATAAAAAAGCCAGCTAATGCTTGCAACATCGCTGGCCGGTTCCTCCTGGAACAATGACTTGAAAATTAATAAACAGACCTTTAACAAAGTTATTATTAACCAAACCATTACAAAAGTATGAAATTATTGCCTAAAAGTAAACCTAAAAATTGTAGGTTTACTCCTAAACACGGAAAAGTTATAAAATTGACGTCCACGTTGCTTTTAGTTTTTACCATGCAACTCGCAACTGCAAAAACAGAAAAAAGCATTACACTTACAAACAAAAATGTAAACAGAGTTGATCCGGTTCAAAAGAAAGTGACCGGTACCGTTACAAATGAAAAAGGAGAAGCTTTACCTGGTGTAAATATTATTGCCAAAGGAACTACATTTAGCGCACAAACTGATTTTGACGGAAAATTTACGATCGAAGTACCTGATAATGCCACTACATTAGTTGTATCTTATATAGGTCTTCAGGAACAAGAAGTTGCAATTGGTACTGCGCCTCTTACTATTGTTCTAAAAGAAATAGGACAACAAATGAATGAAGTAATTGTAGTAGGATATGGTTCTCAAAACCGAAGAACTTTAAGTACTGCAGTTTCTAAACTGGATAAAAAAGTATTAGAAAATGTACCTTATTCAAACGTAACACAATCATTGCAAGGAAACGTAACTGGTTTGGTCGTAAAAACTTCATCTGGTCAACCCGGAAAAGCTTCGAATATTTTAGTTCGTGGAGGTACTTCTATCGATAATCCGGCTGGTGCAACTCCTTTATATATAGTAGATGGTGTTATTCGTACTCAGATCGATGATATCAACTCTCTTGATATTGCTTCACTTCAGGTTCTTAAAGATGCTGCAGCAACATCAATCTACGGAGCAAGAGCTTCTAATGGTGTAATTATCATTACTACAAATACCGGAAAAGCTGGTAAAATGAAAGTTACCTACAATGTTTCGACTCAAAGCAGCACGATTGGTAAAAAATACGACTTTATGGGTGGCGGAGATTATATCAAATTTCAACGTCAGGGACTTTATAATGCTGCCGAAATTGCAGGACTTTCTACCACAACAGGTATTGCAAGATTGGGTCAGCTTACAGGTGCAACTCCTGCAGGTACGGGAAATAATCTTCAAAACAATACTCCGTTTGCTACCTTATTAAAATCTAATTTAACACCGGATTCAGTAGCACAATTACAAGCAAAAGGATGGCAGGAACTACAAGATCCGTTAAATCCTAACAGCACTATTATGTACAAAAGTACAGACTGGAACGATGTATTATTTCAAACTGCAATGACCCAAAGTCATACATTAGGTTTTAGTGGAGGAAATGAAACCGGAGTTTTCGATCTAAGTTTAGGATATTTAAAAGGTGATGGTATTACCATATTTACAGGATATCAAAGATTTACCAGTAAATTGAATGCTTCATTAAAAGTAGCAGACAACTTTACTATTAATGGCCGTATGTTATTTTCTAAAGCGAGCAATAATCAAGTGGTTGCCAATAGTGTTGTTTTCAACCGATATTTAGGAAACTCACCTACAACAAAATTATATTTAGAAGACGGAACATTAGCTCCGGGTCAAAATAACATTAACGGAAATCCATTGTATCAAATGGGGAAAGTTAAGGGAATCAACGAAAATAATAAATTACAAATGAGCGTTGATGGTGAATTGAAACTTGCCAAAGATTTTACCTTCACTCCATCTATGTCGCTTTATAGCGAAAACGAAAATGACAACACTTTTCAACAGGCATTTTTAAGCGGAAGCAGCGGTTTGGTAGACAATACGCGTACAGCAACACGATTAAGTAATCAAATTTCGCAAGTACAATATGAAGGAGTTTTTGCTTATAAAAAAGATTGGGAAAATATTGGTGATTTTGATGCTAAGTTAGGAGCTTCTAAATACGACAGAACCATAAAATCTTTTAACGCTTCAGGAAAAGGAAGCCCGTCAGATTTAGCACAGACTTTAGACTCATCTCCTATTCCGGTTTCGGTTTACAGCAACAATACTAAATTGGTTTTAAACAGTGTTTTTGGCCGTTTAAACTACGATTACAAAAACCGATATTTTGCAACAGCATCTTTCCGTTATGATGGTTCATCAAGTTTAGGACCTGATAACAGATACGGTTTCTTTCCGGGAATTTCGGCAGGATGGAATATGCAGGAAGAAAAATTCTGGGAAGCTGCAATGCCAAAATTTGTTTCTTCGCTTAAACTTCGTGGAAGTTATGGTGTAAATGGTAACTTAGGAACATTAGGCGATTTCCAGGCTGGCGGATTATATTCAGGTTCAACAAACAGTATCGCAAATAGTTACAACGGACAATCAGCAATTATAAACTCACAAATTGCAAATCCGGGTTTAAAATGGGAACAATCTGAAACCGTAAATGGTGGTTTCGATTTAGGTTTCAATGAAGATAAAATCAGAATTATTGGAGATTTCTATAACAAGTTAACATCTGATTTATTAACGAACTTAACGCTTCCTTCTAATAGTGGATTCTCTACAGTTTTAACCAATCTTGGAGGATTAAGAAGTAAAGGTTTCGAATTAGAAATTCAAGCAAATGTTTACAACCAAAACGACTGGAAAATTAATGTTGGAGCAAACGTTTCTCACAATACCAACACGATTGAAAAACTTCCATCAAACGGAAATTTAAACAACAGAATTGGCGGAACTGAGATTTTCGATCAAAATAGTGGTACATACCAATATGTTGGAGGCTTACAGGAAGGACAAAAAATTGGAAATTTCTACGCACACAAACAATTATATATTCTTTCGACTCAGGCAGAAGCAGATGCTTATAACTTAAAAGTGCATGATACTTATGTAACTAAAACAGCTGCCGGAGGTGGTAATCCTGAAGGTAAAAAATTCGCCGGAGATGCCGTATTTGAAGATACTGACAACAATGGTGTAATCGACAGCAGAGACAGAAAATACATGGGTAATATGTTCCCAACATTTGTAGGAGGTTTTAATTTTGATGCTGCTTACAAAGGATTTTCTTTAACGGTAAGAACAGATTACTCTTTAGGCGCTACAATTTACAACGAAGCAAGAGCACGTTTCTTAGGTCAGTTTCAGGGTAACTACGGATTATTGGCAGAAAGCGGACAATCATGGCAAAAAGAAGGTGACATTACAGATGTACCTCGTTACCGTTGGGCAGATCAAACGAACCAAAATAACTTATTTAGATCAGAAGCTAGTGGAGCTGCTTACAACACCAATATGTTTCAGGGAAACAGCCGTTACTACGAAAGTGGAGATTACTTGTGTATTAGAGAAATTACCTTTAGTTATAATTTCCCAAAAGAATGGGTTGAGAGAGCGAAGTTAGCCTCACTTCGTATGTATATAACAGGAAGTAACTTATATTACTTTACTAAATACAGCGGATTAAGCCCTGAAGTACAAGGTATCGACGGAGGATCTAGTTTAGGATTGTCTGCAGCAGGTTCAACAGGAACCTATCCAGTTCCAAGAAATATTATCCTTGGTTTAAACATCAGTTTGTAAATTTTAATACTAAAATCATGAAAAAGAAATTTCTTCTCTATACACTACTTTTTACTAGTCTCGCTATATTCAATTCCTGTCAGGACGAATTAGAACTAACCTCTGATAGTGTCATCACATCTGATAGTTTTTGGAAAACTGAAGATGATGCCAAAGCTGGCGTAAACGGAATGTATGTAAACTTTAGAATTCAGACACAACAAAATTATTACTTGTTGGGCGGAGCCAGAAGTGCCGAAATAACGGCTGGTGTTCAATCACCATTAACGTTAGCTAATTATTATAATAACCTGCTTACGCCACAGAATATCGACGTAGACTGGGCTGGATTATATACCGTAATACATTCTGCAAACTTAGTTTTAAAATATGTGCCGCAAATTACCTTTAGTCCAACAACGGTAAACGAACAAAAACGATATATGGCACAAGCGTATTCTATGCGTGCTTTATGTTATTTTATCATGGCACGTTCTTGGGGAGGTGTTCCAATTGTTACAGATCCTACAGAAAATGCCAATCAGTCACAATACATAATTCCGCGTAATACGATCGAAGAAACATTTGCTTTCATCAAAAAAGATATTGATGCTGCAATTGCAAACTTTCCGGATGCATCAAATAATAAAACGCAATTATCACTTCCTTCAATTTATGCTTTAAAAGCCGATGTAAATTTATGGACAGCAAAACAATTAGGCGGAGGAACAACAGATTTAAATACTGCTTTGACTGCTATTGATGCAATAGGAACTCCAACTTTATTACCTAACTTTAAAGATGTTTTTGCTTATGACAAAAAAGCAAATGCTGAGGTAGTTTTTGCCGTACGTTATTCTCTTGCTGATTTACCATCGAATTTAGCAGACAACTGGAATCAGTTTATGTTTGTGGGACCAAGTGATTTTGCACCATTAACCTCTGCAACCGCAACTGCAACTTTTGGAACATTAGGAACAGGTGCTGGTAATGCCGGAATCTCAAGAGTTCAGCCTGATATTACACGATTTAACTTTGCAACTACAGATAGCAGAAAAGCAGCTACTTATTTAACTTTATACAACGGAGCAGTTCCTGTAGTTACAGGTTTAGTAAAATATAACGGAACTGTAGACGGAACATTAAGACGCTTTGTAAGTGACATTATCATTTACCGTTGGGCAGATATTTTATTGATGAAAGCAGAAATTAAAAATGCTTTAGGACAAGATCCAAGTACAGAAATGAACCTTGTAATGAAAAGAGCAGATCCTTCGGCTTCGTTCATCAATGATTCTCCTGCAAACAATGATAATGTGATTTTGAATGAACGATTAAAAGAATTGGCTTTTGAAGGAAAAGCGTGGTGGGATTTAGTTCGTTTTAATAAAACAAGTTTAGTTCCGTCAATGACAGCGAGCAAAGAAGTTTTGTTTCCGATTTCTCAAAACACGATCAACTTTAATCCAAAAATTGTTCAAAATCCGCTTAGCAAATAAGTTTAAAATTATAGTTTAAAATTAGGCTGAGAATCTAAAAATTCTCAGTCTAATTTAACAAAATACACAAAACAACAAAAAAACATACTCATGAAAATTGAACATTTACAAGGTCTTATTTCTGCTCCCTTTACTCCTTTTGACAGCAACGGAAAATTAGATGTAAGCTTGATTGCCCCTTATTATACATTTCTAAAAAGAAACGGAATTACCGGAGCTTTTATTAACGGATCAACTGGCGAAGGAGTTTCTATTACCTTAGAAGAGAAAAAAGCCGTAGCACAAGCCTGGGCAGATTGTTCGAACCACGATGCCGATTTTAAAGTAATGGTTTTCCTTGGCGGAACTTGCCTTTCAGATTGTATCGATTTGGCTCAACATGCTTACGAAATTGGTTTATACGCTGTTTCACTAACCGGAGCTTTTTACTTCAAACCAAATAATGTTGATACACTTGCCGAAATCTGTATTAAAGTGGGAGAAAGCGTTCCAAATATGCCGTTTTATTACTACCACATTCCGGTGTTAACAGGGGTAAACGTTGCCATGTATGATTTAGTGAGAGCATTAGACGGAAAACTTCCAAATTTTGCCGGAGTGAAATATACACACGAAGATTTTATGGATTTTCAAAGTTGTATGAGCTACGAAAATGGAAAATTTGATATGCTTTGGGGACGTGACGAAAACATGTTATCAGCCTTAGTTCTTGGTGCGAAAGGTGCTGTAGGAAGTACGTTTAACTATGCTGCTCCATTATATTATGATTTAATTGATGCTTTCAATAATAATGATTTGGTAAAAGCGCGTCAGCTTCAGCAAAAATCAATTGATATGATTCGTTTCTTAGGTAAATACGGCGGAATCTCTGTTGGAAAAGCGTATATGAAATTGGTCGGTCATGATTTAGGAGAATTTAGATTACCGGTTAAAAACATGAGCGCAGAGCAATTTGAATTATTCAAAAAAGATGTCGCAGGTTTAGATTTCGATACTTTTAAATCCAAATAAATCCGTTCGTTTTCTCTAAAACAAACCCTATGAATACGTCTTTTTCTTCCTTAATCCTTACTATTTTAATTATGTCTACAACAGTTGGTTTTTCGCAAAAAACAAAGATTACAAATGTCGAATGGAAAAAAGCAGCACAATTGCAAAATACTGACGGAAGTCTTTCTTTAGGCTTTGCAGGTCCAATAAACGGAATTAGCAATAATGTTTTGATTGTTGCCGGAGGAGCTAATTTTCCCGATAAAATGCCTTGGGAAGGAGGAAAAAAACATTATTCGAATGAAATTCATGTTTTAGAAAAAGCAGCCGACGATTTTAATTGGAACACAAAAGCAATACATACATTACCGGAACCAATCGCATATCCCGGAAATGTAACCACAAATTCAGGAATCGTTTACGTAGGCGGAGAAAATGAAAACGGACTTTCGAATAAAGCTTATCTCTTAAATTGGAATGCTGATAAAAATGAAATCGAAACAAAATCATTACCCGATTTCCCAATAGCGATTACCAATATTGCACTTACACATTTAGATAATATAGTGTATGCTATTGGCGGAGACGAAGCAAAACAATCATCAGATTTAGTTTTTAGTCTTGATTTGAATGCCGAAAAACCAGAATGGAAATTGTTGACGAAATTGCCTTTCGCTTTAGCGAATTCAGTTTCGATAATTCAAAATGAAAAGATTTATGTTATTGGAGGAAGAACTAAAACGTCAACAGCAATTAGCGATTTGCACAACACAACTTTAGCTTTCGATCTAAAAAAACAAACCTGGGAAACCAAAGCCAATATCTCTGACGGAAAACAAACTACCAACTTTTCTGCCGGCGCCGGAATTGCCATTGGTACTGAATATATTTTAATTCTGGGTGGAGATAACGGCACTACTTTTCATAAAATCGAAACCTATATATCTCAAATTGCAAGCGCTACTTCTGAAGAAGAAAAAGCAAAACTTATCGCCGAAAAAAACATATTAAATACAACACACAAAGGTTTTTACAACGAAATTTTACTATACAACACACACACCAATAAATGGTCAAAAATTGGCGAATTGCCTTTTCTTGCTCATGTTACAACAACCGCAACGATTTGGAATGATAAAATCGTTTTATCGAATGGAGAAATAAAACCCGGAATCCGTACTCCTGACGTAATGTTGGGAACTATTAAATAATTAATTCAACCGTTTACTAAACCTGACAGGTTTTAAAAACCTGTCAGGTTTAACAAAAATCAAAATAAATCTGTTTCAATCCGCGTTGATCTGCGTGCAAAAATTAGACACAGAGAAAAAAATAAGACTTAACCTAAAAGACCTAACAGGTTTTAAAAACCTGTTAGGTCTGACAAGAATCAAAATATGAAAAACTCTAAATATTATCCTTGGTTAGTCGTTGCGTTACTCTGGATTGTAGCGTTGCTCAACTATATGGACAGACAAATGCTGGCGACCATGAGACCATCAATGGAAGCCGACATTCCGGAATTGGTTTCGGGCGAAAACTTCGGACGTTTAATGGCCATTTTCCTTTGGATTTATGCTTTAATGAGCCCTGTTTCCGGTATCATAGCCGACAAATTAAACCGAAAATGGTTGATTATCGGTAGTTTATTTGTTTGGTCAGCCGTAACTTATGCAATGGGATATGCCACAACATTCAGCCAAATTTACTGGTTAAGAGCCGTTATGGGCGTGAGTGAAGCTTTGTATATTCCGGCTGGATTATCTTTAATCGCCGATTATCATCAGCAAAAAACAAGATCACTTGCAATTGGTATTCACATGACCGGACTTTATGTAGGATCTGCTTTAGGAGGTTTTGGCGCTACAATTGCCGCAAGATTTTCATGGCATACAACCTTTCATCATTTTGGTATTGTGGGAATTGTATATTCGATCGTTTTGGTTTTCTTTTTATACGAGAAAAAAGTATCAACCAAAGTGTTTGATCCTGAGTTTAATAAAACCCACGAAAAAGATTCCCTTTTCAAAGGCCTCGCGTTATTATTTACCAATATTTCATTTTGGGTGATTTTATTTTATTTCGCCATAATCAGTTTACCGGGTTGGGCAACAAAAAACTGGCTTCCTACCCTATTTTCAGATAATCTGAATATTTCAATGGATCAAGCCGGGCCTATAGCCACAATTACAATTTCAGTTTCGTCTTTAATAGGTGTTATTTTCGGAGGAATTTTATCCGACAAATGGGTTCAGAAAAATATTAAAGGAAGAGTTTACACCAGCGCCATTGGACTGAGTTTAACCATTCCTGCCTTAATGTTGATTGGTTTTGGACATTCCTTATTTCACGTCGTTGGAGCTGTTTTATGTTTTGGTATCGGCTACGGAATGTTCGATGCGAATAATATGCCTATCATTTGTCAGTTTGTTTCATCAAAACATCGGGCAACCGCTTATGGCGTCCTCAATATGACAGGAGTTGGCTGTGGAGCGTTGGTTACATCATTACTCGGAAAATCAGCAGATTCAGGAACTTTAGGTTTTGGTTTTGCTTTAATGGCCGGAGTTGTGTTGCTTGCTTTACTGGTTCAAATTAGTTTCCTGCGTCCTAAAGTCAATGATTTTGCCGACGCGTAGGATATAAAGTTCATTCCCCTTTTTACAATTTAAGAGTTAGTTGTTTTTTGGTTTTTTTATAAGCCCGGGCGGAGCTATGCGTTCTGCCCAGCTTATAATTGCCACATTTTTAATAATAGTTCTAAGAAAAATGAGAACAAAAAGTCAAAATATTCATATTATAATCCTACTCTTTTCAATGGTTTTAAATCTTGAAACGAGAGCACAAACTGCAATAAAAATAGCTTGTATTGGAGATTCTGTTACTGCTGGATATCTTTTGAATAATCCTTCAACAGAATCATATCCTTCGCAGCTTCAACTTTTGATGGGAAATCAATATGAAATCAAAAATTTTGGACACAGCGGGGCAACGCTTTTAAAAAAAGGAAGTACGCCATATTTTAAAACTGAAAAATGTGCCGAAGCAATCGCTTATCGTCCGGATATTGCAATTATTCATTTAGGATTAAATGATACAGATCCAAGAAACTGGCCCAATTATAAAGAGGATTTTGATGCCGATTATTCCTGGCTGATCGATACTTTAAAAACACAAAATCCGAAAGTAAAAATTTTCATTTGCCGAATGACGCCGATATTCAACGAACATCCGCGTTTTAAATCGGGAACACGTGATTGGTTTTGGCAAATTCAGGAACATATTCAAGCAATTGCAAAAGCGAATAATGTGGATTTAATTGATCTTCACGAAAAATTATACAATCGCCCTGATCTTTTTCCGGATGCTTTACATCCCATAAAAGAAGGCGCAACAATTCTCGCACAAACCGTTTACAGCAACATTACACAAGATTTTGGCGGATTAAAATTGTCTCCCGTTTTTAGTGATAATATGGTATTGCAAAGAAACCAGCCCATTGTAATTTACGGAACTGCAAATGGCGGAGACAAAATCGAAGTCACTTTTAATAATAAAAAAGAAATTGTCACCACAAACGAATTCGGAAAATGGAAAGCAATTTTTCCAGCAATGAAATCCGGTGGAACACATCAAATTACAATATCATCAAAAGAAAAAAATATCGTTCTAAAAAATATTCTGATTGGAGATGTCTGGTTTTGTTCCGGACAATCGAATATGGCATTTCCGCTTTATAAATCAGAAAACGGAATGGCTGAGGTCAAAAACGCGATCAAAAACACCAATCTTCGATTATTCAATTTTGAAGCCATTGCCGAAACCGATGAAAAAGCCTGGGATTCTATCACTTTAGAAAAAACAAATCGTTTAGAATTCTTCTCCGGAAAATGGAAGATCAGTGATTCTATAAGTGCCAAGGATTTTTCAGCCATAGCCTATTACTTTGGAGAAAATATAATACAGGAAGAAAATATTCCGATTGGTTTAATACAAGTTGCCGTTGGCGGATCTCCCATAGAATCCTGGATTGACAGATATACTTTAGAACATGATGATAAAGTTGTTGATGTATTGACCAATTGGCGAAAATCTGATTTTATGATGCCATGGGTAAGATCGCGCGCCGATGAAAATTTAAAAAATGCCAAAAATCCAAAACAACGACATCCGTACGGACCAAGTTATAATTATGAAGCCGGAGTAACCCATTTTACCGATTTCCCTATAAAAGGAATTATTTGGTATCAGGGCGAAAGTAACGCACATAACATCGAATTATACGAACATTTAATGCCTGTTTTGGTTAGAAACTGGCGTAAAGCTTGGGCAAGTTCCCTACCCTTTTATTATGTTCAATTGTCAGCAACAGATCGTCCAGCCTGGCCGTCCTTTAGAGATGCACAAACCAAAATTCAGAAAAATATCGCCAATAGCGGCATGGCAATTAGTATGGATTATGGTGATGCTACAAATGTTCATCCTATTCAAAAAAAGCAGGTTGGAGATCGTCTGGCGCTTTTAGCTTTAAAATATACTTACGGAAAAAATGTAATCGCAAACGGACCATCAGCGATAAAAGCAATAAAAAAAGGAGATGAAATTATCGTTTCTTTTTCAAACGCCAAATCATTATTAACAGCCAACAAAAAAGAATTAACAGGTTTTGAATTGGTAACCGAAAAAGGAATCCGAATCGAAAGTAAGGGTAGAATTTTAAACGATGAGGTTATATTAAAAATTCCCAAAGACGAGAAAATAAAAAAAGTTTTATACGCCTGGAAACCCTATACAACAGCAAATTTGGTTAATGAAGCAAATTTGCCGTGTTCGACTTTTCAAATGGATTTAGATAGTGAAAGAGGAAAGATGTGAGAAGAAAGATGTGAGAGGAAAGAGGAAAGAGGAAAGAGGAAAGAGGAAAGAAGCAAGATGTGGGAAGAAATAAAATCTGTTTAAATCTGCGTGATCTGCGTGCAAAAAATAAGCACGGGTTAAAATCATAATAATCTTTTTAATCTGTGGCAAAAAAATAAAAAATCAACACTTAGTAAATACAAAAACTAAGTCAAAATCATATATAAAATGAGTTATTCAAATACTGATCTAATACAACTAAAAGATTTTTATCAGCATCAATTATTACAGGATACCGTGCCTTTTTGGTTTCCACAATCTATAGACACCATTCACGGCGGTTATTTATTAATGCGTGATCAAAATGGTACTTTAATCGATGATGATAAATCGGTTTGGTTTCAGGGCCGAACTGCGTGGTTATTATCAACACTTTATAACACAATTGAACCTAAACAAGAATGGCTGGACGGTGCAAAATCCGGAATCGATTTCCTGAACCAACATTGTTTTGATACGGATGGAAGAATGTTTTTTCATGTAACGCGCGAAGGAAACCCAATTCGCAAACGACGTTATTATTTCTCTGAAACCTTTGCTGTGATTGCGATGAGTGCTTATGCAAAAGCGAGCGGTGATGAAGTTGTGGCAGAGCAGGCACGTTATTTATTTGGAGAATGCATCAAATATTCGAGTACTCCGGGATTATTAGAACCAAAATATACAGGAGAACGCCCGTCGAAAGGAATTGGTTCTCCGATGATTATGATCAATACGGCACAACAAATCAGGGAAACCATTGGAGATCCGCGTTGCGATGAATGGATCACGAAGTGGATTGCCGAAATCGAACGTGATTTTGTAAAACACGACATAAAATGTGTCATGGAACAAGTATCTCCAGATGGTGAAATAATCGATCATATTGACGGAAGAACTTTAAATCCCGGTCACGCTATTGAAGGCGCATGGTTCATATTACATGAAGCAAAATATAGAAATAACGATCCTCATTTAATTGAATTGGGCTGTAAAATGCTCGATTATATGTGGGAACGCGGTTGGGACAAAGAACATGGCGGAATTTTATATTTCTGTGATGTATATGGTAAACCAGTTCAGGAATATTGGCAGGACATGAAATTCTGGTGGCCTCACAACGAAGTAATTATTGCAACATTACTGGCATATACCATGACCGGTGACGAAAAATATGCAAAATGGCATAAAATGATTCATGATTATGCATACAGTAAATTCCATGATAAAGAAAACGGAGAATGGTTTGGGTATTTACACAGAGACGGAACTGTGGCGCAAACTGCTAAAGGAAACCTTTATAAAGGTCCATTTCATTTGCCGCGTCAGGAATGGTATTGCACACAAATATTAAACGAATATTTTGAAAAAACAATCAAACATGAAAATCAAAGCCTATAAATAGATGTGCCTTTAGGTACAATTTTAATTCCATATATATTTCTCTGTATTGAAAAAAACAAAAAAAATGCTATTCAATATGCTATTGTAAAATCCAGTATTTCCATCAAGTAATTCGTTACTCAACCTTATGCTTATTAACCAATTTTTTAACCAAATATAAAAACTATGAAAAATTTATTACGCTTATTTTGTTCGTGTTTTATGTGTTTATACTGTACCAGCAGTTTACAAGCACAAAGTGGTAAGGTTTTGAACCTCGATGGAATTTCTACTTTTATGACAGTTCCGGATCATCCTGATTTAAATTTCGGCGCAAGCCAAAATAAAACCATTACGTGCTGGATAAAAACCACAACAGCAACCGGGACACCCAGAATTTTTGCCAAACGAAACGGAGCTACTGGAAATGGTTACGAATTTTGGACGGGAAACGGAACTAATGCCGGAAAATTTGCGCTGAATATGAGCGGAACCGGAACTCCTAATAATATTAGTACCGCAGGATATTCTGCCAATTCTATTGCTGACGGAACCTGGCATCATATCGCTTTAGTCCTTGACGCTTCAAGCAATCGAACGATGTACGGTTATATTGATGGCGTTTTAGCCAATACCGGAAAGACATTTACTTCTGTAACATCCGATTTTTCGAACACTTTAAATTTTGTTATCGGAGCTAGTTCAGATTCCGGAAACAGTTATAAATGGGCAGGTCAAATCGATAACGTTCGCGTTTGGAATAAAGCCATGACTGCACTTGAATTACAAGCTGACATGACTGCAGTTGTCAATGCTCCGGCGACAAATCTTCTGGCAGCGTGGAATTTTGAAAACATAAGCGGCACTTCTGTTCCTGATGTTTCGGGAAATAGTCATTCCGCAACTCTTGTGGGATCGCCAACAACTTCGAATGCTTTCCCGATGGTTCTATCTTTAGATGGCGTAAACGATTATATGTCGGTTGTGAATCATGCTGATTTTAATATAGCGGCGGGTCAAAGTCTTACAATAACCTGCAAAATCAAAACTTCTGATTTTGGCAAACGTATTTTAAGCAAACGTCCCGGAGGCGCAGGGATTGGCTATGAATTTATCAATAATACATCTGCCGGTGGCGGACAATTTGGCGTTAATCTAACTACAAGTGCCGGATCTGCCGGACCTCCGTATGGAACATCAGATATCGCAAATAATATTTGGCATCATTTGTCCATGGTTGTTGATGCTGCATCAACAAGCTGTAAAATTTATGTTGACGGCATTTTACAACAAACCAAAACGACAACCAACATTGGCGGAACCAATACGGTTGCAAATACCGGAGATTTATTATTTGGAACACTGAGCAATTTTGCATCATATATGAATGCGCAATTAGATGATATTCGTTTTTGGAATAAAGCCATGACTGCCGCAGAAATCGTAACCGATAAAACGGCCATTGTCAACGGGCCACAAACCAATTTAATCGCTGCCTGGGATTTCGAAAATATTAGCGGTACAACCGTTCCTGATATTTCAGGAAACAATCATCCGGGAACTTTAAATAACGGAGCGATGGTAATTGCGCAAACCAACGAAATGCAGATTAACTCGGTCTCATTGGTTCAAACCGAATTGCCAACCGGAATTGGAGATCTAAACCAACGTATAATTGCGGTAAAAGCTGCTGTAAGTGGTACAATAAATCCGCTTACGGTGAGTGCCTTAAAATTTACGATGGCAGGAACTACTAATATTTCTGATGTTACAAATATCAAAGTTTACTCAAGCGGAAATACTGCAATTTTCAATCCTGTTACAGCAACCTTATTTGGAAATGTTGCTCCGTCAAGCGGAAATCTTATTGTAAACGGATCAAAAGTATTAGTAAACGGAGACAATTATTTTTGGATTACGTATGATGTTTCGGCGACAGCCACAGAAGGAAATTTATTAGATGCAACCTGCGAATCGATCGTCGCAAACAGCATTACGTATAATACAACATCAAATACCGTTTCAGGAAACCGTGTTGTTTTATTAGCGAATACATTATTGTTCACGCCCGGAGATGCAGGTTCTGCGAGTTACCGTATTCCTGCAATTATTACTGCTGCCGATGGCTCATTGGTAACGGTTACGGATAAAAGATGGAATGGCGCCGGAGATTTGGCTGCAAAAATAGATCCTGTAGTTCGTCGTAGCACAGATAACGGAAAAACATGGTCAGCACCTGTAACCATTGCTAATTTTGGAGCTTCAACCGGAGCAGGCGATGCAGCTTTGGTTCTAGATAAAACTACGGGTGAATTATTGTGTTTGGTTTCCGCTGAGAAAGGCTTTTTTGCTTCTACAAATGCAGCTCCAGCCAAAGTATTGGTAATTCATAGTACAGATAATGGCGTAACATGGGGAACTCCCATTGATATTACAAGTCAAATTTATGGACCAAACCCAGGCTGGAAAGGCTTATTTGTAGCTTCAGGAAGAGCACATCAATTGCGTGATGGAAAAATTGTTGCCGCAATTGCTGTACGCGAAAATGTTTCAGGAACAGAACGTATAAGCAATTACATGATTACAAGTGTTGATCACGGAGTTACCTGGACGGCATCAACCGGAAGAGCAGAAATAGACGGCGATGAAGCGAAAGTTGTAGAGTTAAATAATGGAAATATTATGATGAGTATTCGTAATCCCGGAACACGTCGCTTTAATGTTTCTACAGACAAAGGCGCAACCTGGGGAACGGCTTATAATCAGACGAGTATATCTGACCCAAATTGCGATGGTGATTTTATTCGCTATACTTCTACTCTTGACGGTTATGACAAAAACAGATTATTGCATTCTATTCCGTTTTCAGGAAGCCGAAAAAATGTGAGCGTACAATTAAGTACAGATGAAGGAACAACTTGGGGAGCTCCAAAAACTATTTTTACAGGAGCTTCGGCATATTCAAGTTTAACGATATTGCCAGACGGAACTATAGGTATTTATTATGAAAACGGAGAAAGCTCTACGTATCAAATGTATTTTGTTCGTTTTAGTCTGAATTGGTTAACCAACAGTGCTGATACTTATACAGCTCCATACAGTGCTGTTACCTTTTCTTCAATACCTCAGGATTTGCAATTCTATGCACGAAACAGTAACAATAACGCAACTGTAAAAATTGCAGGAACAACACAAATTCAGAATTTAAATACTATTACAGTCGATTTTTATCGTAATGATACTTTTCTAAAATCAGTAAATCAAAAATTGGATTATACTAACGGAAGCGCTTCATTTGATTTATCCGGAACTATTAAATCAGAATTAGCACAATATAAGATTATTGTAAGCACGATTGATTTGCTTGGAAATAAAAAAGTAATAACAGAAAGAAAAGATTTGGTTGCCGGAGATTCATTCGTGATTATGGGACAATCTAATTCTCATCCTACACGTCCGGGATATACTTTCACCAATCCATTTTTAAGAAGTTACGGTATTCAAACTGGCAACACTAATTACGATACTTACAATACCAGTGATGCAACTCAACAATCATGGGGATTGGCACAAGCGAATCAAACCGGAGCAATAAGTTCTGCGAACCCAACTTATTTTGCAGGGCCTTATATGGTAGGCGTTTGGGGATTAGAGATGATGGATAAACTTTCTGCTGAACTACAAATCCCGATTTGTGTAATTAACGGAGGTGCAGGTTCCAGTACAATCGAGCAAAATATCCCAAGTTCTGCAAACCGTTTAGATTTGTCAACTGTATACGGTCGAACTTTATACAGAGTTCAAAAAGCAGGTCTTCAGAACGATATTAAAGCTGTTTTTTGGCATCAGGGAGAGAAAAATGCAGATGGAACATTTACCAATTATCCAACAAACTTTGAAACGATGTACAACAACTGGAAAGCTGATTATCCGGCTCTTGCAAAAGTATATGTTTTTCAGACCAATCTAAATTCATGCTATGGAGCCGCCAGTGTAAATCAAGCTAAAATGCGCGAATGGCAACGTACTTTGCCACAATTACATAATGATATTACCGTTTTTCCTATGGTAGGAACTCCTGCGATGCAATCCGGGGACGGAAATGAATCTCCTTACTGCCATTACGGATTACAGGGTTATAAAATAATGGGAGAACGCGTTTCGTATGTAGTCGAAAAAGATCTTTATGAGGTATCTTTTACAGAAAATCCGTTGGCTCCAAACATTATAGACGCTTATTTTAGTAAAAGTGACAAAACTCAGATTAAATTAATTTTTGATAATAATAATTTAATTGCCCAAAGTAATGTAGCAAGTTATGCTCTAAAAGACTACTTCTATCTGGATGGTATTTCAGGTAAAATAGCTTCATTATCAATTACCGGGAATACTGTAACTTTAGATTTGGCAACATCAAGTTCTGCTCAAAAAATCTCTTATTTATCTAATAGTATGTATAATGATAATTCGGGCATTTATGCTGGTCCTTATTTAACAAATACAAAAGGTATTGGCGCTCTTACTTTTAATGATTATCCCGTAAGTGCGTATTCAGCACTTTCAACAAAGAAAACATCAGATTCTGATATTGATTCAAAATTTAATGTTTTGACAGAACCAAATCCAACAAGTGATATCTTTAATATTACCATTAATAATGCAAAAGGAAACGTTACAATAAAAATAGTGGATGTTTCAGGGAAAGTAATTCAAAAGACAACACTTAGTAATTCTGAAACGAGCAAAACCTTCTCTTTAGGAAATAAAACAAGTGGGATTTATCTTTTACAAATTAGTGATTCAGAAACAACACTTAGCCGTAAAATAATTAAGAAATAAAATTAAAAAATGAAACAAGCGATTATCAATACGACCGTGCACACTGGTGATGAAATCATTACCAACGGAGTCATTATTATCGAAAATGGAACAATTGTTTCCGTTCAGAAAGAAATTCCAAATGATATTGAAACGATTGATTTAAAAGGAAAACATGTTGCTGCAGGCTTTATCGATATTCAGATCAATGGTGGTGAAAAACTTTATTTCAGTCAGGTTCCTACCGAAGAAACGATTCAGGATATTTATGATGCGAGTTTAAAATACGGAACTACTCATGTACTACCTTGTTTGATTTCGTCCTCGCATGAAACAATCCTTGAGGGAATCGAAGCCGTTCGTAATTACATGAAAAAGCATGATAATGGCGTAATCGGAATGCATTTGGAAGGACCGTTTATGAATCCCTTAAAACGTGGCGCACACAGTATTGATCAGGTTCGTAAACCAACGAATGCAGAGCTTGAAGAAATTATCAGAGTTGGAAAAGATGTTATAAAAGTTATTACTATTGCACCGGAATGTTTCACTGACGAGCAGCTCAATATGCTGCTCGAAAGTGATATTCAAATCTCAATTGGGCATTCGACTGTGACGCACAAAGAAGCGCAGATTTATTTTTCGAAAGGCATAAAACTCGTCACCCATTTATTTAATGCAATGACGCAATTCGGGCATCGTGAACCGGGATTGGTGGGAGCTGTTTTTGAAAACGAAAATGTGTATGCTCCCGTTATTTTAGATGGTGCACATTGCGATTATGCAGCCGCAAAATTAGCTTACAGACTCAAACAGGATAAATTCTTTTTGATTAGCGATGCGACTTTTTTAGGGCGAAAAGTAGCCAACTTTAAATGGGATAATTTTGATGCACATCTTGACAATGGCTTTTATAGAAATGACGATGGCAATCTTGCCGGAGCCACAATCTCGATGTTAGAAGCCGTTCAGAATGCGTATAATCATTTAGGAGTTACCGCAGATGAAGCGATAAAAATGGCAACTTCGCGTGTTGCAAGTGCGATTGGTTTAGAAGATAAATTCGGAAAAATAAAAGCTGGTTTTCCGGCGAGTTTTGTACAGTTTAATGATGATTTATCTGAAATTGAAACGTTGAATTTTTCTAAAACATCAACCTTTATTTCATAAAAGATGAAAGAAAAAATGCTCCCGATTACGGCTAAAATCAAAGAATTTAAAATCATTATTGCCGGAATATTGTTTGCTTTTTTATGGGCTTCTGCTTCAACAGCGACCAAAATTGGGTTACATGCCGCACAGCCTTTTGTGATTTCTATTTTCAGGTTTATAATAGCCGGGAGTATTATGCTTATTGTTTCACATATCGTAATGGCAAAACGCCTTCCTCAAAAAAAAGAATGGGTTCAGATCAGTATTTACGGTTTGTTCAATATTACTTTTTATTTGGGATTGTATGTCATTGCCATGCAAAAAGTATCTGCCGGTTTGGGGAGTCTGGCTGTAGCGACTAATCCTGTTTTTATTGTTTTGATCTCGGCTATTTGGTTATCGCACAAAATCAGATTCAAAAACATTCTTAGTTTGATTCTTTGTTTTACAGGTGTATTTCTGGCGGCTTATCCTTTATTACAAAGCAGTTTTGCAACCCCAGGCGGCATACTTATTTTAGTTACTAGTATGATTGCATATTCAGTAGGAACGATTTATTACTCTAAACAAAACTGGAACGGACTGCATATTCTTACCATAAATGGGTGGCAAACCATTGTTGGGGCTGTGTTTCTGCTTCCGGTTTTATTTTTAACGTATGAATCTGATAAAAATATTTTCGACACCAATTTCTGGTTTTCGACTTCCTGGCTGGCAATTGCGGTTTCTATTGGTGCAGTTCAGTTTTGGCTGTACCTATTAAAAATCAACCCGATCAAAGCTTCGTACTGGCTTTTTTTATGTCCGATTTTCGGATTTATAATAGCCTATTTTATGGTAGACGAACCTCTTACTTTATACACCCTTTTTGGAGTTGTATTTGTTATAATTGGATTGTATGCCACGCTTTCTTCTGATAAAAAATAAAAACATGAACTGAGCATATATTTTCTCTCGAAGATTTCATTTTTAAATCTATTTAATCCTTTAATCTGAT
Organism: [Flexibacter] sp. ATCC 35103; assembly: GCF_001975985.1. Lineage (GTDB taxonomy): Bacteria > Bacteroidota > Bacteroidia > Flavobacteriales > Flavobacteriaceae > Flavobacterium. Next base: position 479,807 of record NZ_MTQF01000004.1, read on the forward strand.
CGTTATCGAGAGCAGCTAAAACATTTTTCACGCAGATTTAAAATGATTTAAGCAGATATTCGCAAATTAATTTTAATTAAATCTGCTCACTCGAACGATAGCGAACAGGCAAAGCAATCTGCCAAATCTGTGAGAAACAAATCATTCAATTCTCCATCCTGATAATTGTTGAGAATATGCATTAAAACATCAATAGTAATAAAATAATTTAACCAAATAAAATGAATAAAATGGAAACTGATTTAGACACCAAACCTGATATCAGCTATAAAAGCGCGGGAAAATTTGAAGAGACCAGATTTGAGAAAATCCATAACGAAATCTTCAAAAATTCAGCAGAAGCTTCAGTAATTGTAGCGCAGGAAATCGCGCAATTAATTAGATCTAAACAAGAAAAAGGAAAATCTTGTGTATTGGGTTTAGCAACAGGTTCTTCTCCTATAAAAGTTTATGAGGAATTAGTGAGAATGCACAGAGAAGAAGGCCTTAGTTTTAGCAACGTGATCACTTTCAACCTGGATGAATACTATCCAATGAGCAGGGAAAACAATCAGAGCTATCATTATTTCATGCACCAGCATCTTTTTAACCATATCGACATCAAGCCCGAGAACGTGAATGTTCCCGACGGAACCGTTGCCATTGAAGAATTGAATCAATATTGCATCGATTATGAA
>NZ_MTQF01000004.1:497620-722134 GCF_001975985.1 [Flexibacter] sp. ATCC 35103
CAGGAAGGTTCTGCTTATGATCTGAACATCAATATGTTCAACGTCCTGCAGCATACCATCACAGGATGGCCGGGCGGAAAACCCAATACAGACGATTCACATCGTCCCGAAAGAGCCAATCCTGCAAAAAAACGAGTGATCCTTTTTAGTCCGCATCCTGATGATGATGTGATTTCTATGGGAGGAACTTTTTCAAAATTGATAAAACAGGGCCATGATGTACACGTTGTATATCAAACCTCCGGAAATATAGCCGTTACAGACGACGAAGCCTTGAAATTTGCTGAGGTAGCCAAGGATTTTGTGGGCGATACGGCAACACAAATCAACTTTCAGTCGGTAATAGATTTTTTAAATAATAAATCAGAAAACCAGATTGATTCGCTGGAAGTGAGAAAACTAAAAGGACTTATCCGAAGAAGGGAATCTTATGCCGCGACAAGATACATTGGTTTAAAAGATGAGAATACCCACTTTTTGGATCTTCCGTTTTATGAAACCGGACAGGTTAAGAAAAACCCGTTAGGACCAGAAGATATTGCCATTGTAAAGGATATTATTGCCAAAATAAAACCACATCAGGTTTTTGCAGCGGGAGATTTGGCAGATCCGCACGGAACGCATGAAGTTTGTCTGAATGCTATTTTTGCTGCCATGAAACAATTAAAACCGGAGAAATACATGGATGATTGCTGGTTGTGGTTGTACAGAGGTGCGTGGCACGAATGGGACATTCACGAAATTGATATGGCCGTTCCGCTTTCGCCATCAGAAGTATTATTGAAACGTCACGCAATTTTGTACCACCAGTCCCAAAAAGACAGGGTTATGTTTCAGGGAAATGATTCCAGGGAGTTCTGGGTGAGAGCCGAAGACCGTAACAAAAACACCGCCATTTTATACGATGATTTAGGATTGGCAGAATATGAAGCAATCGAAGCCTTTAAACGTTTTGAATATTAGCAGATAAATATTTTTACAATAAAAAAATCTAAAAAAACTTACTTTTACAACAAATTAAAACAGCAAATTCTTGTCAATAAACTTGTTTTTAATAATGATATTGATAGTTTTGCGCTTTCACAAACAAACCCCAAATTTCACTTACAAACCTATGAAAAAAATCCTTTCTTATGTATTCCCTTTTGTTATTCTCGCCAGCGTAATTGTTGGCTGCAGTGATGACGACTCAAAAGGAGACGGTTACAAACCCAATTATCTGGCTATTATTGATGCTACGAATTTACCGGCAGAAAATAAACCAATGACGATGTTTCAGGACGATGAAAGTCCCTCAAGAATGTATGACAATAAAGATCGCTGGTTTCGCGTAAACCAACCCATGCAAATCCTTCAGAAAGGAAAAGATTCCGTACAGGTTTCTCTTTATTCGCCTGTTGGGCTAAGCGACGTAAAAGTCTATGCAAAATTAGCCAACTACGACAAGCGTTTTTTGATTTATGAGTTTTCTAAAGTTCCTGCTTTTCATCGTTCTTTTCATCAGCTTCCTTTAGTAGAAGGAAAACATGATTATATGCTAGAAAACGGAAAAACAGTTACTATCGATAAAATCGACGGTTTTTCAACCGGAGCGATTGAATTTTCTGTAGAATCAGCAGATCCTTTATTTGCTAAATTCAAAAAAATCAAATCGGCAAGATTGGTTCAGTTTAGCGATCAGTACCATAAAAACGAATATGGTAAATATTTGCCTATGAACCCTGTTTTGGCTAAAGAAGCGATTACCATGATTATCAATTTCTCTTATGCTATAAGTCATCCTATATATTATGATACTTTCATGAATTTTGACCTGTACAAACGAGAGCAGGCTGCGGCAGCAGGAACTGCAGTAAACGGTGCCTTAAACTGGCACGGGAACGCTGATGATAAAGACGGGGTTTATGATTATTTTACTAAAGTGCAAATCGATCAGGCTTATAATACTTATATCGACAGCCGAAATTTGAATATGGCAATGGTTGGCGGAGATTCTGCCTGGGGAGGCGGTCCGCTGGCATCTCAATGGGAATCCAGCTATGTAACCGCGCACTGGGTGGGAGAAATGTCGATTTGGTCACACGAATATTCACATCATAGTGGTTATAATCATAGCAGTAATTTAGCCAATAGCGGCGAAGGCGGTGGTCAGCAGGAAATGTTAACCAACTTTTATAAATACCTGATTCATTTAAATGATCTTCCTTTTACGGATCCTGATATATTAAAAGGATACTCAAAAACGGGATATTTAACAGGCACGTATAAAAAACCTGTATTTACGATCAACCCCAAAAATCCATTTTTAGTAAAATATAAAGAAGAAGGAAAATGGAAATAACCTACAAAACTATCATGAACAAAATACCGTTTTTATTACTATTACTTTGTCTGTTTACGAATTGCAGCAAAGACTCTTCGGATGGAAATCCTACAACTTACGATTATTTATATCCAACAGATGAAGCATCGATAACGGCTGCGCAAATTGGCAATGGAACCGGAACTTTAGATCCTAAGGGAATCACGATCGCGAACGAAAAATTATATGTGGCAAATGGCAATGTGCTGGAAGTTTTTAATGCTGTGACCCTGGCTCATATCAAAACAATTACCGAATATAAAAAAGGAACCACTACAATTGCTTTAAGCGAAATTACTTCGGTTGCTGTTGATAATGGCAGGATTTATATAGGAAGTCGTGAATCAAGACTTTTTGTGATAGACGAAAATACAAATGCGGGAATTAGTACGGTAGGTAACGGACAATGGTGGCAAACTTTTGTACACGTTTTTGGGGTTGTAGTTAAAGACGGATTGGTATTCGTGAAAGAAAAAGAAACGTCTATAAAAGTTTTTGAAACTTCTCAAATTACCGAAACCAGCGAATGGAATTTAAAACCTATTGCGAAACTAAATACTTTAAACGGTTTTGATCAGGTTTATGCCCTGGATGTAGAAGCCGGGAATCTGGTTGTTGCAGGACGTGATGCAAAAAGCTATTTGTATTATGATATTGCAGGTATTAAGGCAAATGCGGCAGCTTCTCTTACTGAACCATTAAAACCGGTTGTATCTGCTTTTGATGCAAAACCTATTGCGGTTTCTTTTAGTAAGGATTGGGCAGTTACGTCAGAAAATGTGGGAAATGTCAATTATTTACGCATATATCCTAAAGCTCAGTTTATGGCGCGCAACTTTACGGCAAGTTTAAATGTTTCTGACGTTTTGGGAGTAAATCCTTTTGGAAGCATTGTAAGTGTTGCACAACTTAACGACCGCTTATTTTTATCTGATAACACAAATAAAAAGATAAGGGTTCTTAAACTTAATAAAGCTACAATTGCTGAGCAGGATTAATCAAATTAATTCTGGTGATTCAATAATAAAGGGAATAGTCTAACAGCTATTCCCTTTATTATTTAAAGTCATTCCTATCTAATTCAGCTTATTATATTTTAAAACCTGAGTTATTTTAAATTCAGAATTTAAAATAAGTGGTAACTTTTCATGCTTTTTTCAGACCAATATCAAAAAAATCCATGACAACAGATATCATAGAGTTAAATGATTTTATTGTTTTAATCGAACAATCGAATACCTATAAAACATTTGTGCAGCAATGTGAAATCGATGGTGATGCAGTTGGATTTGCCTTTTATGGTTCCGGAAATGTCGAACTGGAAATCAAGCACAATCAGCAAACCAAGTATTTAGTAAATACGACAGGATTGGCGATTTGTTTCTTCGGAAATCAAAAAGTAGCATTCTCACATAAAATAGAACCGGACAAACCGTTGCAATCTATTAGTGTTTTTACGAAATTAAAATACCTCAACAATTTGCCCGAAGCTGAAAAAGAGATCTTCGAAAATTATCTTCCGGAGTTATTGAATCCTAAAGAACATTTTGTAAAAGGTCCTTCTTTTTATATGACTTTAGACATGCAATTAGCCGTTCAGAAAATCTTTAATACCACGTATACCGGCAATACGAGATTGTTGTTTTTAAAAAGTCAGGTCAACGAACTTCTGGCACATTTTTATGCACTTTTAGCAACTGGTTCCAAAATTGATTTTTCAGAAACAGATAAAAACAAATTGTATAAAGCGAAAGAAATTGTCACAAACAGTTATTCTAAACCGCCATCGATTACGCAATTATCTCAAATGGTTGGCTTAAACAGTAATAAACTAAAAAAGAATTTCAAGGAACTTTTTGGTATTCCGGTTTTTAAATATGTACAGGAAGAACGCTTGCACAAAGCATATGAATTACTGCGTGACAGGGAAAAAACCGTACAAGAGTCGGCATGGGAAGTTGGTTACGAAAGTTTGAGTTCTTTCTCGAATGCCTTTTATAAAAAATTCGGAATGCGCCCAAACGATGTTCGGCAACAATTCTTTTCAGACAAATCTTAATTCTTTTGCGACAAATGATTCTTTTTTAATCTAAACATCTTTGTATCAATAACCATTTAAAAAATATTGATATGAAAAAAACTAAAATTTTAGTCTTGGGTTCAAACGGTAAAACAGGACGCAGAGTTGTTGAAAGATTAGAAAAAACTGAAAATATTGAAATTCGTTTGGGTTCCCGAAACGAGAAAATTCCATTTGATTGGGAAAAACCCGAAACCTGGCAAAAAGTTTTGGAAGATATCGAAATGGTTTACATTACTTTTCAACCGGATCTCGCTATTCCTTCTGCAGCAGATTCTATCGAAAAATTCACCAAACTGGCTACAGAATCAGGAGTTCAAAAAATGGTTTTATTATCGGGAAGAGGCGAAAAAGAAGCGCAGATTTGTGAGGGAATTGTAAAGACAAATGCTAAAAACTGGACGATTGTACGAGCAAGCTGGTTCAATCAAAACTTTAGCGAAAGCATATTTTTAGATCCTGTTTTAGTCGGAATTGTTGCATTGCCAAGAGCCGAAGCACTTGAACCTTTTATAGATGCTGATGATATTGCTGAGGTGGTTACAGTTTCGCTTTTAGAAGAAAAACACAACAAACAAACGTATGAATTAACGGGTCCGAGATTATTATCTTTTGAACAAGCGGTAAACGAAATTGCCAATGCTTCTGGCAGAAATATCACTTTTCAGGGGTTATCCTTAGCAGAATATATTAAAATATTAAGAGAATATCAGGTTCCTGAAGACCAGATTTGGTTGGTGAATTATCTTTTTGAACAGGTATTAGATGGCAGAAATTCAAGTATAACATCTGATGTAGAAAAAGTGCTGGGCAGGAAAGCGAAAGATTTTTCTGCGTACGCGACAGAAACAGCCAAGACTGGAATCTGGAATGTTTGAGACTATTTGACGCTGATAATACGAATTCGCTAAAGCGAAAACGCAGATTTTTATTGAACGAAAAAACTAACATAAAAACCTTGGTATTCATTTTAAATTTCTAATTTTAGAAAGTATCTTTCAATACATTTTAGAAACCATATGCTAAAAAAATACAGCGCTTTAATTATTTTTACTGCAATTGAAATCGCAATCGCATTAGTCAGTTTTAATACTCATATCCAAAACAATTCGACTTTATTATCGGTCTTCACGGCTCTATTTTTGATTGTGACACCGGCATTATATTATCTCACAAACAAAAAACAAACTGAATTTACTTTTTGGTTTGTTTTTTATTCTGTTTTCAAGATTACGCCTTATATATTCGAAATGGAAAATAACTTGTTTCAGGTTGTTTTTCAATGGAAAATCTTTTTAAACATTGCGTTCCTGATTTTCTTAGTATGGAAAGCTTTTCAATTTATACGAAACTTTAGAAAAGCCGTAAAACAAAAAGATAATACGGAGCAGGATGACTATTCTATTATTTCAGATTCTTTAAAAAAATCTATTCCGTTTAAAAAACTGGGAAAAATGATCTCGTTTGAGGTTTGTTCTTTCTATTACTGTTTTATAAAATGGAAAGGGAATAAAAGCTCTGAAAATAATTTTTCAGGTTATCGCGAAAGTGGCGTTAGTGCGCTTTATATCGGTTTAATGTTAGCTTCGGTTTTTGAGGCGATTGCGTTGCATGCGTATCTAATTTCAAGAAACAAAATTGTTGCAATCGTTATTCTGGTGCTTCATGTTTATTTGCTCATTAATTTGATAGGGCATTTAAAAGCGATTTTTTTTAGAAGCCATCTTCTTTTGTCACAAAAAATTGTAATTCGTTATGGCCTTTTCGATACTCTCGAAATACCTCTTGATTCAATAAATACCATACAAAAGTTCGAAGGTGATTATGAAAAAAGCAATGAACTCGTAAAATTTGCCTTGCTGGGTAAATTAGAACCGCATAATATTTCGATTGAATTAAAAGAGAAGATTCAGCTTAGTTTACCTTTTGGTATTAAAAAGGAACCTAAACTAATATTACTTTACATAGATAATGCTGCTGATTTTCTTAAAACTGTTACTGGCAGAATCGAAGAATTACAAAACTTTGATCCTATATCCCCAGAACTAAATAAAAGTAATCCTGTTTTTGTTGTTTAAGAATTATAAATCTAGCCAAATAAACCGATAATCTTATTTTTTTGTCATATTATGAATAATTTATAATAACAAAAAAAGACTGCCTTTTCAGACAGTCTTTTATATTCTTAAAATAAGAATGTATTATAACTTTATTTCTTTTGCAGCAAGTTCTCTCTTTTTTGCCAACTGATTTACTCTCCATATCAAAAACACAGTAAAAGCCGTAATCACAGCAATTACATATCCTAGTATATCATAGTTTTCTAAAGGAGAAGATTTCGTTTTTTGGTGCACGATAAATCCGGCACAAACTGCTGCGATTCCGCCTGCAATTTGCTGTAAAGATGAAGATATCGACATATAAGCGCCACGATCTTCTAATCCTGGAATTGCTGTATTTAGCGTAGTTGCCGGAATCATACGACTCATGATTCCCATAAATAAAATCATATTGATGACTACGATTTCCCATAACGGAATAGGATTTAAGTTCGTATAAATTAAAATCATAATCACAGAAATTAAAGATCCTGCGGCAAACAATTTAAACTTACTGACTTTATCACTTAATTTCCCAATTAAAGGCATAATAAAAAGTACTGAAAGTCCGGTAAAGAAAAACACCATTGGTAATTCTAACTGGCTTATTTTAATATTATTGACTAAAAAAGCACTCCCAAAAGGCTGTAACATAAAACCTCCTACAGACAGAAATGCAATCGAAGCAAAACCTATCTGATATTGTTTGTTGCTTATGGTGTGCCAAAGATGCAAAAACGGACTTTTATCTGATTGTACTTCTAAATGTTTGGTAATAGGCTGCATTTGGGTGATGATCGCGATAAGAATTAATACTCCCAGAGCGGCAATCATGATAAAAGCGGAATGCCAGCCCCAGTGATTGGCAAAGTATAAACCAACGGGAATTCCTAAAATCTGACTTGTTGCAAAGGCCATTTGTATGAATCCCATCACGCGGCCTCTTTGATGAATGACAAATAAATCAGTCACGATTGCCAATGAAACAGAACCAATTACGCCACCAAAAAGTCCGGTAACGATTCTGGCAGTCAGCAACATAATATAACTGGATGAAAGTGCACAGAAAACTGTTCCTATAATAAATCCTGTATAAAAGAAGATGAGCAACTTTTTTCGGTCAAACCTGTCTGCAAAACCTGCTGCCAGCAATCCTGAAATTCCGGCACTAAAAGCATAAGCAGAAACAGCAAACCCAAAGTTTGACGTTGTCATGTCAAGTGTTTTCATTAAGATATCTCCTAACGGAGAAATTACCATAAAATCAAGTATTACTGTAAACTGTAAAAGTGCCAGGATGGCAATAATGATTTTTTGGTGAGATGTAAAAGCGGGGCTTTCCCCTATTGTTTTTTCCATATAAACTGGTTATTTTTTATTAATTTAATTCCTGGCATTCGTGACCAAATTCGTTGATCATACCAATAATTGTTTCGGGTTTCAAGACATCCGAAACGACACGAAGTACACAATCAACATCTTCATGATCGATACTCCAGTGTTTTATATCAGAATGGTCGTCCAGCGTTTTTCGCAATTCGCAAGCCGGATCAATATTCTTAATATTTGTTTTAAAAACGTGTATTGAGTTTAATTCTGTTTCCATAATTTTTCATGGTGTTAAAGCTTTTATGGTTCGGCTAAAAGCTTCTTTCATAATTTCTTTGGTAAGTTTAAATGGCTTCCCTCCCATACTCTTACCCTCAGTATGCAAGTTCAACAGCGTGTACAAAGGCCCGTAGGCAACAGCCCAAAAAGCTTCAAATGTCATAGGGACCAGTTCTTTATTACGCAGTCCGTTATCAATAAACTCCTTCATAATCTTTCTAAAATCTGCAAACTCCTGAATAGAATCAAGAATGATCTCTGAATGGGGCGAATGTTTGACGATTTCAAAAAAAGCAACTTCCTTCGGGTATTTCATGGTAAACGCCGCGCGGTTTTCCCATTGCTTCCATAATCCTTCTTCAAACGACATTTCGGGCGAAAAATCTTTTACTGTACCGGTAAAAAACTTAAGGGCAATCACTGCGCCTATTTTTTGTATTAAATCATCTTTGTCTTTGTAGTATATATATAATGTTCCAACAGAAATTGAGCAGGCTTTTGCCAGTTTGTTCATGCTGAAACCCTGAAATCCGTCGCGTACGATTTGATCAATTGCAGTGGTAATAACCAGCTTCTCTTTATCTACATCACGTATTCTCATGGTATTTTTTTTACAAAGATAAAATAATAAATGAATGAACATTCTTTTATTAATTATTTTTTTCAGATAAATAATCAATGAATTGGAGTTGGAATTATTTTGCCACTCCCGATAGCTATCGGGATAAAAGGATTAAAATGATTCTCGTTTTTGTGTGAATTATTCTATAGCGGCGTGAATTATTTTTCGCCACATAAATAGAAATCTTTTTAATCCTTTTAATCTGTGGCTATAAAACGCAAGAAATTTTATTCCATAAAAAAACTCCTGCTCAAAATGAACAGGAGTTTTAAAACAAATCTAATTTCTATTTCTAATCTACTTCTACTATTTAATTTATGCTAATCCGCGTGTCAACCAGCCTCTTTTGTTGGCAGTAACGATGGCATAAGGTGTAATCCAGAATAAGCTAAAGGTGTAAAAAACACTGTATGAATATGCCCAAAGCGAATCAGACAAATTATATCTTTTAGCGTAAAATAAAACCGGAAAACTGGATACGATTAAGATTCCTAAAAGTGTTGAACTTAAAAACAATAACGGATGCATGATGATAAAAAAGAACATAAAAAGCATGAACGGATACGCCATAACAATTTTTGTAGCCTGGTTTAACCATAAAAGTCGGGCACCAAATTTAGATTCTTTTCTAAAATCTGTAAAAACATATTTCGCCATTGCAATGTTTTCACGTACGTTACTTCTACTCCATCTTATAAACATTTTGTACAATCCGGTATATTCTTCCGGAACGTTTGTCAATACATAAGCATTTCTTTGAAACAATACATGCTGACCTTGTTTCAGGATCATATTCGTCATCGCACGATCTTCGCCAATATCTGACGGTTGTCCCATAAAAGTCTGGTTAATCCATTCGTCAAGACAAGCAAAAACGGCTGTTTTACGATATGCTGCTGCTGCTCCCGGAGTACATAGAACTGAACCTAATTTACTTTCTGCCGAACGCATGAATTCAAAACTCATTACAAAACTTACATTCAGCATTTTTGGCAAGATTGCTTTTTTACTGTTCAAAACATGAACGTTTCCTGCAACTGCTCCACATTTTTCGTCAACCACAAACGGACTCACTAAATTACGTAACGTATCTTTTTTGACGATCGAATCACTATCTACCGTTACAAAGATTTCTCCTTTTCCTAATTCGAATCCACGGTATAAAGCGTGACGTTTTCCTGCGTTTGCCGGTTGTTGAAAAATCGTTAAACGATCTCCTAATTTTATTTTGGCCTGTTGCATCCAGTACCAGGTATCATCTTTACTTCCGTCATCTACTGCTAATATTTCTAATTTATGTGCCGGGAAATCACTCTCGGCCAAACTCAATAAAGTATCCCAAACCAGTTTCCCTTCATTATACGCAGGAACTATTACGGTAACAGTTGGCAACATTTCATCAGAAACGGATTCGATTGGTTTGTATTTTATATATAAATAGGCATTATACAGGAAAACTCCTGTCTGGAAGAAAAACAAAATTCCTGCAACTATCAAAAACGGTAATCCCCATGAAGAGTTCATTCTGTCTATCTGAAACTGATCAAAATCGTCCTGTAAATAATATACAGAATAAGCACCAACAAACATTAAGATAAAAGTACTTACAAGTACAAATAATCCAAACTTACTTTTGGTTCGCTCGCTTACTTTTTTTGATGTTACATTGTCATTGCTAATACGAAAAATGGAACTGTTTAAGGCTTGTTCGTTACTAAGATCTGATTTCGACGTATAAAATTGTTCTGTTGTTAAGGTTTCACTTTTCATATGACACTACTTTTGATTGCTTTGTATGGCTTTTATTTAATTTGTTTCCCTCCCGATGCGTAATTTTCATTTATCTAAAAGGAATTTACATTATCCCATTTTGCAAGCGTTGTGCCATTATCAGTTTTTACTGGTTTTGAGTTGTTTAGGTATTTTAAGTGTTTTTAATGTGTGTAATTATTATACGTTTTTAGGATACAGTATACAGTTTTTGTTGGGGTTTTGGGAGTTTTTGGGTTGAGATTTGTTGTCTTTGAGTATGACGAAGTTTAGTAAAAACGGTTTTTGGAGTTTATTATTGTTATACTGAATAAAGTTGAAAAGATTTTGGGATTTTGGATTTCAGGATTGGAATTTCTTTTTATGTAGCTATTTCCCGCTGTCCTTTTCAATCTTTTATGCCGAACACTAGCACAAAAGGATTTCCACTTCCATCGGGAATAGGAAAAACTAAATTATTATCAGTTAAATATGAATCTATTTACATGCTTTATGGTTTTCCTTCCTCTTCTTAATTAAATATTCGATACTTTAGCAATCCGATTATTTTTTGTAGTAATTATATAAATCTTTTCATGGCTTTCAACGAAGATTCTCGTGTTAAAATACCTACCATTTTGCATTTAATGCGATTAGGTTATTCCTATTTATCATTATCAAATCAAAAATGGGACGAATCAACTAATATCTTCACTGATATCTTTAATAAAAACGTTAAAAGATTAAATCCTGAGTTATCATCAGGTGATATCGATCGAACTTATAGCGAAGTAGCTTTATGTTTGGAAAATGAAGATTTAGGAAAAGTTTTCTATGAAAAATTGGTAGATCAATCGAATGTAAGGTTAGTTGACTTTGAAAACTTCAATAATAACTCATTTCATGTAGTTACTGAGTTAACTTACAAAAAAGATGACGAAGAATTTAGACCTGACATTACTTTATTAATAAATGGTTTGCCTTTGGTTTTTATAGAAGTAAAAAAGCCAAACAATCAAGATGGTGTCATTGCTGAACATAAGCGTATACAAACTCGTTTTCAAAACAAAAAGTTTCGACAATTTGTCAACATTACGCAGCTAATGGTTTTCTCAAATAATATGGAATATGATGATAGCTCACCTTTAGCTCTTGAAGGTGCTTTTTATGCTACTCCATCCTATTACAAACCTATCTTCAACTATTTTAGAGAAGAAGACAAATTTGATTTTGATAATTTATTTAAAAATATAGATGAAGAAAATGAAAACTTTGTACTAAAAGACACCAACTTATTAAGTATCAAAAACTCACCCGAATTCCTTACCAATAAACATTATAATACTCCAACGAATCGAATTTGCACTTCTATATTCCAAAGAGACCGTCTTGCTTTTGTATTGCAATTTGGAATAGCTTATGTAAAAGAAAGTTCCGGCTTACAAAAACACATTATGCGTTACCCTCAGTTGTTTGCTACCAAAGCAATTGAACAAAAACTGGAAGAAGGAGGAAAAAAAGGTATCATTTGGCATACACAAGGAAGCGGAAAAACAGCTTTAACTTTTTATAATGTCAAGTATTTGACTCATTATTTTCAAAAGAAAAGTATTATTCCTAAATTCTATTTTATTGTTGATCGATTAGATTTATTGGTTCAGGCAGGAAAAGAATTTAAAAGTCGAGGATTAATTGTTCATAATATTAATTCCAGAGAAGAATTTTCCAGAGATATCAAATCTACTTCTGTAATTCATAATAATTTAGGTAAAGCCGAAATTACAGTTGTAAACATTCAAAAATTTCAGGATGATCCTGATGTAATTAGAAATACAGATTACAACCTAAACATACAACGAGTGTATTTCTTAGATGAAGTACATCGCAGTTATAACCCAAAAGGCAGCTTTTTAGCGAACTTAAATGAATCTGACAGTAATGCCATAAAAATTGGATTAACCGGAACACCTTTATTAGGAACTGACTATAATTCTAAAGCATTATTTGGAAGTTACATTCATAAATATTATTACAATTCTTCTATTGCAGATGGTTATACTTTGAGATTGATTCGAGAAGAAATTGAAACCAATTATAAACTTACTTTAAAACAAGCACTGGAAGAAATTGAAATTCTAAAAGGCAATACAGATAAAAAAGTGGTGTATGCGCACCCGACATTTGTAGAGCCAATGTTAGATTATATTGTTCAGGATTTCGAAAAAGCACGCATAGCATCAAATGACAATTCGATTGGAGGAATGGTTGTTTGTGATTCTTCAGAACAGGCAAAAATGTTATTCGAGATATTCGAATCTAAATATGCCACAGAAAAAACAGATTTGAACTTTTATCAAATGGTTGCTGAACCACGTGCAAGTTATGGTTCTCAAAAAAAGAACAAAAGTAAAGTTTCTACAGCCGCTATAATTCTACATGACGTTGGAACTAAAAAAGAAAGAGAGGCAAAAGTTGAGGAATTTAAGGATGGCAAAATAGATTTTCTCTTCGTTTATAATATGTTACTTACTGGTTTTGATGCACCACGATTAAAGAAATTATATATCGGACGTGTCATTAAAGCTCATAATCTGTTACAAACCCTTACCAGGGTTAATAGAACCTACAAAGATTTCAGATACGGATACGTAGTTGATTTTGCTGATATTCAAAAAGAGTTTTACAAAACCAACCAGGATTACTTTAACGAGCTACAGTCAGAGCTAGGAGATGAAATGGAACATTACTCTAACATCTTCAAATCAGCAGCAGAAATTAAGGAAGAAATCAATGAGATCAAGGAAATTTTATTCCCGTTTGATACTTTAAATGCTGAGATCTTTTCGCAGCAAATTTCGCAAATTCAGGATCGAAGCGAAATGCTGAAAATTAATAGAGTATTGAATAATGCAAAAAGCTTGTACAATCTTATTCGATTATCTGGAAATTATGAGTTATTAGAACGCCTTGATTTTCATAAATTAACAATATTATCCCGTGAAGCTAACAATCACTTGGCTTTAATAAATACTAAGGAAGCACTAGAAAAAAATGTTGATACTACCAATTTATTGAATATAGCTTTAGAAGATGTCATTTTTGCATTTGTAAAGATTGGAGAGGAGGAAATGGTTTTGGCAGATACTTTGAAAACAACTTTACAAAAAACCCGTGAAATACTCGGTGGTAATTTTGACCCCAAAGACCCTGTTTTTATATCTTTGCGAGAAGAATTGGAACGTTTATTTAAAAAGAAAAATTTAACTGAAGTTAACAAAGAAGAAATGGAAGACAACATTAAACAGTTGGAATACATTTATGGTAAAGCCAAAGAATTAGAAAGAAAAAACCAATTACTTAGAGCCAAATATGATAATGATGAGAAATACGCTCGTTTGCATAAAAGATTGATGGAAAAAGATCCGTTAACCGATAGTGAAAACAAACTTTTTGATGCTTTAAAAGGATTAAAAAAAGAAATTGATGATCAGCTTTTACAAAATTCAAAAGTGTTAGAAAACGAGAATTATGTTGAGAAAATGATCATGCGATTTGTAATTAATCAATTTAAGAATAAAAACGAAATTCCTTTAAATCCTGAAACTTCCAAGCGCATTAACAGTCTAGTGGTAAAAGAATATATGAATGAGTTTTATGGACGAACAGCTTAATATGAACAAAAATTATTGTCGTACTCATGAAAAATTACTTATCAAATGGCTTTAGACAAGTCTACAAAAGAATTTGAAAAATTTAAAGAAAGCAGAAAAACAATAGAGATCGAACAAAGCCTGAAAGAAATTGAAGCAGATATTAAAAAATTGAAAAAATAACATAAAAATACAATGATTACCACAATACAGTTTGAAAAACAAACCAAAGCACTTATAGACGATCTTAAAAGTGTTTGTGCCAACTATGGTTTGGGAAATGATGGAAATGAGTTTAAGATTATCACCCAAGTATTTTTATATAAATTCCTTAACGATAAATTCGTTCATGAAGTAAAACAACTCGATGAAAAAATAGCAGCATCAGATAATTGGGAAGAAACTTTAAGAAGTTATTCAACAGCTGATTATGAAATGTTGACGATGCAAATGAGCGAAAGTACCGCTAACATTCATCCAGATCAATTGATTTCAAGCTTATTTGAACGCCAAAACGAAAAAAAGTTTGCCGATATATTCGACAATACTTTACTAGATATTGCCAAAGAAAACAGTGCGATTTTTTCGGTTGTTACCGAAAGTGGAGAAAAAATAGTATTATTCGAAAATATAAGCAAATATGTCACTGACAAACGTGATGATTTTTGCAGAGCAATTATAAACAAACTAATCAATTTTAGTTTTGAGAATATCTTTCATGAAAAATTCGATTTCTACGCTACTATTTTCGAATATTTAATAAGCGATTATAATACCAATAGCGGAGGAAAATATGCCGAATATTTCACACCTCATGCTGTTGCTAAAATCATGGCGCGTTGTTTAGTAAATGAAACCGTAAGTAATGTAACCTGTTATGACCCGAGTGCGGGATCAGGAACGCTTTTGATGAATTTAGCACACCAGATTGGTGAAGAAAAATGTACGGTTTACTCTCAGGATATCTCCCAAAAATCATCTAATTTATTGCGTTTGAATTTAATTTTGAACGATTTGGTGCATTCGATTCCTAATATTGTAAAAGGAAATACTATTCTCGAACCGTATCATAAAGAACAAAACGGACGCTTGAAACAATTTGATTATATTGTTTCAAATCCTCCATTTAAATTAGATTTCTCTGATTATGTAAATGATTTAAATACAAAAGAAAACCACGAACGCTTTTTTGCAGGAATGCCTAATATTCCGAAAGCCAAAAAAGACAGTATGGCCATTTATCCTTTATTTGTACAGCACATTATGTATTCGCTTACCGCAAAAGGAAAAGCCGCAATTGTGGTACCAACAGGATTTATCACAGCACAAAGTGGCATCGAACGCAAAATACGCGAGCAAATGGTCGAACGTAAAATGTTGCGAGGTGTGGTTAGTATGCCCTCAAACATTTTTGCCACAACAGGAACCAACGTTTCTATTTTGTTTCTGGATAGAGAAAATACCAAAGGCGATATTGTTTTAATGGATGCTTCTAAACTGGGAACAACGGTAAAAGAAGGTAAAAACCAAAAAACACTTTTATCGCATCAGGAAGAAGATTATATCATTGATACTTTTAATAAACACGAAGCCAAAGAAGATTTCTCGGTAGTAGTTTCGTATGAAGATATAAAAGCTAAAAATTATTCATTAAGCGCCGGACAATATTTTGAAGTAAAAATTGAATATACTGATATTACACCTGAAGAGTTTGCAACTAAAATAAAAACTTTTGAAACTAATTTAAGTGAACTTTTTAGTAAAAGTAAAACTTTGGAATTAGAAATTCAGAATAATTTGAAAGGATTGAAATATGAGTAAACTAAAAACATATAAATTCAGTGATTTATATGAAATGAGTTCTGGTATTTCATCAAAACCTGAACAAGCTGGACATGGATCACAATTTGTTTCTTTCAAAACAGTTTTCAATAACTTTTTTTTACCCGATGCTCTATCGGAGTATATGGACATCTCTGAAAAAGAAAAAGAGATCTATTCGATAAAAAAAGGAGATATTTTTCTAACTAGAACTAGTGAAACATTAGATGAATTAGGAATGAGTTGTGTTGCTGTAAAAGATTATCCAGCATCATCTTTTAGCGGTTTTTTAAAAAGATTACGACCTACTCAAGATGACATAACTTACGATAAATTTATGGCATTTTATTTAAGAAGTGATTTGTTTAGAAAAACAATGACAAATAACTCTATAATGACTTTGAGAGCTAGTTTAAATGAACAAATTTTTTCATATTTAGAATTAATTCTACCTGATTTTAAGGAACAAAAAAAAGCAGGAGATTTTCTTTATTCTCTTAATGCTAAAATCGAACTCAACAATAAAATCAATACAGAGCTTGAAGCAATGGCAAAAACGCTTTATGATTATTGGTTTGTACAGTTTGACTTTCCAGATGCCAACGGAAAACCTTATAAATCTTCTGGTGGAAAAATGGTTTGGGATGAGAAATTGAAGAGGGAGATTCCTGAAAAATGGGAAGTAAAAAGAATTGATCAATATGCAGTAGTTCAAAAAGGTGATTTAATAACAGCAAAAAAATCAAAAGAAGGTAATATAAAAGTTATTTCAGCTGGCATAAGTTATGCATATACTCATTCTGTTTCAAATAGAGAGAAAAATACAATTACTATAAGTGGCTCAGGAGCAAATGCAGGTTATATTAATTTTTGGAGAGAACCGATTTTTGCATGTGACTGTATAACTGTAAGGGGGAAAAATGATACAATAACATTAATGATTCTATATCACTTAAAATTATTGCAAAATTATATTTTAAGTCAAGCCACCGGGTCTGCACAACCACATGTATATCCAAGTGATATTAAAATATTGAATTACATAGTACCTTCGAACGATTTAATTAAACTATTTGGTAAAATGGTTATCCAGTCAAATGAGAAAATAGCAAATAATTTAAAAGAAAATCAAGAACTCGCTTCACTTCGAGATTGGTTGTTACCTATGTTAATGAATGGGCAAATTACAGTTAGCGAAATTCAGAAAGAAATTATAGAACCGAAATAAATTATTTTATAAACTTTACTTAACATAGTAAGTAAATTATAATTATTGAAAAAGATATGGAAAAGTTAGAATTCAAAGGTGTTGAATGCCTTAAAATCAATATAGCCAAAATCCTGAAATTTATAAAGATGAAATTGACAAAGTGCCAGTTATACCAGGAGATTGTCTACGCAATAGTTATAAAATTGCAGAAAATATAACTGATATTACCATTGCCGAGGGATTTCTTATAACCTATTTTGAAGACGAAAGCGATATTGAAAGTGTAGGTCATGTTTGGAATGAATATAAAGGTGCCTATTTCGATAAAAGTATTGAGTTAATACAACACAATAGAAATATCAAAGAAAATAAGTATTTTTTAAGAAAAACATACGATGTTAGTGAGGCCTCAATAAAAAAAGGTTATTTTCCTACAACAAATATGTATGATTTACATCCAAAAGAAGACCCAACAAAATTTGAAATTTTTTTTTAAACAGACGTAAAAAAATTAGAAAAAGAATTAAAAGATTTTTTGAATAATAAAGAAGAAAAAGATATTTAAACTTATGTTGAAAGAAAGAATAGAGCTATATATAGAAAATGAATTTGCTCAACGTATCAGTAGTGAGCAGAATTTCTTTTATCAAAAAGGTCAGGATGCTTTGAATAAATGGATAAATATGGAACTAACCAGTGAACAAGCTGATTCCATAATTTCATTAAGTTTAGATTATAATGAATTTAAAAAAATAGATACTTCAAATCGAGAACTCTTTCCCATAACTCAATTACTTTTCGAGATAATTTCCTATTGCGATAATAAAGCAAATGGCAAAAAACATCATAATCAATATGACGATAGCAGAACTTTTGCAAATGCAGGTGTTCGTATGGGAGCGTGGATTAGGAATTTAGTAGAATATAAATTTAACTCTCAGAATGTAAGTGGTTCAATAAAAAATGCTTTCAATTATCTTCTTGACCCAACCAATAACACCACCATTTTAAGTGAAAACCATAGAAAATTTATTGTTGAGTACTTTTTAAAAAAAGATTACAATTCAGCTGACTTTACCGATGATTGTAAAAGTATATTTAAAAACTATAGCTTATCCGTTTTAAATGATGAAAATTATACTTTTTATATTTCTTCATTAATATACAGTGTTGCAAATGAATGGAAACCAAAAGTCAGCTTAAAATTTAAAGATTTAGTTAAAAAACTCGAAAGCCACTTCATTTCCGAAAAAATAGAGTTTTCGTTTGATAAGTTAACTTCTAGATCAAGGTTTATTTGGATCTCTGATGGATCGAAAATTATTGGAAATCATATTGCACATTATGAAATTGGTTTTAGGAGCATTTCAGCAAACAAAAATGAAATATATGTTGATATTCATTTTGAAGGCAATACAAAAACTGAAAAAGATATCTTCTACAATACAATAAAAAATTTACCCGAAAATCTAGAATGGTTTGATTGGCAGAATTCAAAAAGTATTGGTTTTAAGGAAGCATATAAATTAGATGATGAGGATATAATTGACAATATTACTTCTGCTCTTGAATATATTGAGGATAATATAGGAGATTCTATAAGAGAAATAATTAGTGAATTGTCAATAACAAACGCAAATATTATAGAAAATAAGCTTGAATCTATGAAACAACCTTTAAATCAAATTCTTTATGGTCCACCTGGAACAGGAAAAACATACAATAGTATTGATAGCGCTCTTAAAATAATAAATGAAGAGGAAGAGCAACAATTAAACTGGGATGACAGAAATGCTGTCAAGAATCTTTTTGACAAAAGGGTAACTGAAGGCAGAATTGTATTTACTACTTTTCATCAAAGTATGAATTATGAAGATTTTATTGAAGGAATAAAACCTGAAGAACCAGAAAAAGAAGGAGATCCTGTAATCTATAAAATTAAGTATGGGATTTTACGAAATCTATGTATTGAAGCTTCTTTCGAAATAGCCCAATTACGAGAAGATGATATCACTGACGAAGTGTTAGACTTCTCATTTCTCTATGATAGTTTAGTTGAAAATATAGAAGAAGAACTAATTGCAGGAAATTCAGTTGAGTTAGAAATTAAAACCGGTGCAAAAGTATTAGTGGATAGCATTTCTCAAAACGGGAACTTTATTATCAAACATATTAACGGAAAAAAAACATATACTGTTTCGAAAAACAGATTAACAAAATTAAATTCAGTAATTAAAGATCTTGACAAAGTTACTAATATTGCTGATGAATTTAAATCTGTCATTGGTGGTAGTAATTCTTCAGCCTACTGGTCTGTTCTCAATGCTATTCAAAAAGAAAAACATAATATTCCCAGAAATACGGAAAAAAGGAAATACACATTTGAAGAAAAAAAAGAAGTAGTATCTTCTCTTTCAAAAAAAGATTTTATCGGCAAAAAAGGAAAACCTTTTGTCTTAATTATTGATGAAATAAACCGAGGAAATGTTTCGCAAATCTTTGGTGAATTAATTACACTGATTGAAGAAGATAAACGTTTAGGAAAAAAAGAAGCGCTGGAAGTTACCTTACCCTACAGCAAAGATAAATTTGGAGTTCCTGCCAATCTCTATATGATTGGTACAATGAATACAGCCGACAGAAGCGTTGAAGCGTTGGACGCTGCTCTAAGAAGACGTTTTTGTTTTGAGGAAATGCCTCCATCATATGATTTAAAAGAATTGCAAAATGAAATTTTTGGACATAAAGCTTCTAAAGTACTTGAAAAAATCAATTTAAGGATTGAAAAATTGTTAGACAAAGATCATAAAATAGGTCACTCCTACTTACTAAACAAAAATGAAAATTCAATAATAGATTCTTTTTATAAAAATATTATCCCCTTGCTTCAAGAATATTTCTTTGGAGATTATAGTAAAATTGGTTTGGTATTAGGAAAAGGGTTTGTGCATTTGAAAGAATCGGAGGGATCGGATATTTTTGCCGAATTTTATGACGTTGCCGAAGATTTTGACAATAGAAATGTCTATGAAATTATTGATTACAGAAAAGATAAGCTTAACGGCAAAATTAATTTCGGCCAAGCTATTCAAGTTTTAATGAAAAAGTAATTTGAGTAAAATAAAAGAAAATATTGTTGCTTTTGAACATGAAATTCTTCGTTTTGATAGAGGTGAAAAGAAAATCACTAAAAATCAATTCGAAGCTTTAGAACGCTATTATGGTAACGGAAAACCTTTCTATAAATTAGTTTACAATGGAGTTCAATTTAACGAACATGTTGGTGTTATACAAGTTGGTAATACTTTAATCGAAGTATTACCAAAGGCAGATAAAGTTCCTCATTCGGCAGGAGAAGATCAAAAATGGCGTGACCTATTAATTGGAATGTTACGAGCTGTAGGAAGCTTTGATATAAAATCTACAAGCTCCAGTAATTTAAAAATAAAACCTAATACTATTCTTGATTTATATTTTGAGTTATTCATTAAAGAAATAGAATATTTACTTCATAATGGTTTAGTAAAAAAATATCGAAAAAAAGAAGGAAATGTTACTGCATTAAAAGGCAGTTTACAATTCAGTAAACATATCCAGCAAAATTTAATTCATCAGGAGCGATTTTATGTTCGACATTCTACTTATGATGTTGAACATACCTTGCATTTCATTCTTTATAAAGCTCTAAAATTATTAAAACAGATCAATACCAATAATGATTTGCATAGCCGAATTGGGACTTTGCTTTTGCATTTTCCTGAAATGCCAGAAATAAAAGTTTCAGATGCTACTTTTGAGAAATTGGTTTACAATAGAAAAAATCAACATTATCAAAAAGCTATAGAAATCGCTAAACTATTATTATTGAAATACCATCCTGATGTAAGCAAAGGAAGAAACCACGTTTTGGCTCTGATGTTTGATATGAATATGCTTTGGGAACAATTTATATTTGTGAGTTTAAAGAAAAATAAAACTGATTTCACTAAAATAAAAGCACAAACCTCTAAGTTTTTTTGGAAACCTGAAAACGGCAGAAGAACAGCAATGAAGCCCGATATTTATATTGAAACAAATAATGGCAACATCGTATTAGACACTAAATGGAAAAATCTAAACGGCTTTAATCCATCTCCAGATGATTTACGACAAATGTATGTATACCATGAATATTTTGACGCTACAAAAGTAGCGTTGGTTTATCCTGGAAACAATAAAGATAGTAAAGCAGGAATTTATTTAAAAAAGGATGGAAATCATCATGATGATAAAATATGTAGCGTTGTTTTAATCAATGTAGAAAATGAAATAAAAGAATGGCAAAAAACAATTGGAAAAGTTATTAATCGATTTATTGATAAAACATCCCTTCATACAAAAGGCTCCTGATTTTGGCTAGCAATTTCTCTTTCTAAACAGGTTTGCTAATTTCAAATATCAGAAAATCAATTAACAAATATCATGAGATTAGCCTAATTCTTAAGACCTCGGCTTAGCTAAATTCCTATCATACATAATAATAGTTCCTGCTACTGCCACATTTAAACTTTTTTCTGATTTAAATTTTACTAAATGATGGCATTTAGCCATTACTTTATGAGATAAGCCATGATCTTCTGCTCCCAAGAGATAAACACAACGTCTTGGATGTTCAAAAGTCTCTAAATCGACAGCTTTATCATCTAATTCAACCCCAACCAATCGCGCTCCTTTAGGCAGGTTTTCAAAAAAAGCTTCAAAAGTATCATAATGAAAATACGGAATTGCTTTTACCGCATCATGCGTATCACAGGCTTGTTTGGCATATCGATTGCCTATGGTAAAGATAAAAGTAGCACCTAAATTTTGAGCAGATCGCCACAAAACACCGAGATTTTCAGGTGTTTTACCATTTTGAATTCCTATTCCAAAATATTCATTTATAAAGTTATCATTCATACCGCAAAAGTACAAACTGTAAGTACATAAGTCAATTTTTTATTCCTCATACATCTCCATCCACAACCTGGTTTCTTCCAAATCCAGTTCTTTTTCAATCTTTCTGAAAATCTCTTCATTTACAGAACCTGATTTATGCATCGCTTCTACAACACTCGTTTGTAGGTTTGCGTTATTGCAGGCTAGTTTTCATTTTCAGGGTTATTGTTGAGGTCAAAAAATTCTTTTTCAATATCTTCAATACTAGGTAAACTCGATTTAAGATCGTCTGGCAGTAATTGTGTGAATTCGTATTCAGAAACACCAATGGGTTTGTTTAGGTCACGCAAAGCATATTCGGCAAAAATTTTGTCCTTGCCTTTGCATAATATCAGTCCTATAGTAGGTTTATCGGTTTCATGTTTTAATAAATCATCGACTGCCGAGCAATAAAAATTCATTTTGCCTGCATATTCAGGCATAAAATCGCCTTTTTTTAAATCGATAACAACGAAGCAACGCATTTTGAGATGGTAAAAAAGCAGGTCGAGTTGAAAATCTTTGTCGCTGATTTCTAATTTGTATTGTCGGCCTACAAAGGCAAAACCAGCACCCAATTCGAGCAGAAATTTTTCAACGTGTTTTACGAGTTCCAACTCTAATTCTCTTTCAGAAAACTCAGTTGCGAGCGTAATAAAATCAAAAATATAAGGATCTTTAAAGGTTTGCTTTGCCCAAAGTGAGTGAGAATTGGTAAGCGTAGTGTCGAAATTATGAACCAATGCACCTTGCCGTTCGTGAGCCTTGTTTTGGATTTGCGCGACCAAAGTATCACGGCTCCAGCCATGTTCTAAAATTTGTTGCATATACCAATAGCGTATGGGCAGGTCTTTTATTTTTTGTAAAAGAATAGTGTGTTGTGTCCAACCTATTAAAGCAATCAATTGAGCTTGATTTTTAGTATCTTCTAATTGCGCAACTGTCAGTTGCGTAATTACAGTATTTTCTAAATGCGCAACGGGTAGTGGCGTAATTGATTGACTGTCTAATTTAGGAACTGGTTGTTGCCCAATTGAAGTTAACATCGGATATTCATTAAAAAATTGAACCATCATCTGAAGATTTCTCACAGAAAATCCTTTTACTTCAGCAAGTTCATTCTTTAAATCATTCGCCAATTTTGGGATAACACCTTTTCCCCAACCTTTTTGTTGTTGCTGGTTGTGAATCATTCGACCAATATCCCAATAGGTGGCCAACATTTCGGCATTGGCCGCGAGATTGACTTTTAGTTGTCCCTGACGAACCCTATTTTTAATATTGGTTAGTAAACCTTTGTATATCTCTATTTCGGTATTCATTTCTGTACAGTTTATAATCTTGAATTAGCCCTTCTTGATCATTGTGATTTTTCAACAATAATTTTCAGTTTTCTAATCAAAATAATTTTTATTCATCATGGTTGTCACATTTCTTCCATAAAAAGAATTCTTTATTTATTTTAGAAGAATGTTTCTAATCTTAAAGATTTACGCCATATCGCAATATACGATATTAAACTACGACACTCTAATTTCCCTACTCCTCATACATCTCCATCCATAGCCTGGTTTCTTCCAAATCCAGTTCCTTCTCAATCTTCCTGAAAATCTCCTCATTTACAGAACCGGATTTATGCATCGATTCCAGCTTATTACGTTCTACATTCAAAAGATCAATTTGTATTTTAGTAAAATCGTTGAAGATTTCGCCCCCCATTAATTTCCCTTTTCCGAAGAAATTGGCTGGGAGTTCGGTTTTTTGAAGGCGGTTGAATTTTACTTCATATTTGCTTTTTATGTTGTGCAGCAAGTCATCGTTAAGTAATGAGAAATTATCTTCGATGTGTGTAATGGTTTGCGACACGATAATATTTCGGATCTCGTATTCTTCAGCAAGAATCGAATATTTTTCAATTTTTAGTTTTTTAATTAGCCACGGCAAAGTAAGTCCCTGAATCACCAAAGTGGAAAGTATCACACAAAATACCAGATAAATGATGAGGTTTCGGAGTGGAAATGCTTCCGTTTCGTTCATCATTAGCGGAAGCGCCAATGCGGCTGCCATCGAAACCACGCCACGCATTCCGGACCAACCGAAAACAATCATGTTCCGGAAATCAAACTCTTCCTGCAGTCGGATTTTTTTACTGATTACTCTTGGTAATAATGTCGCCGGAATCACCCATAAAAAGCGCACCAAAATCACAACCAGACTTACCGAAGCGCCCCAAATAAACAATGACCAACCGGAATAATCCCCTATTCCCAACATAATTTGGCGCAACTGCAATCCGATTAAGATAAAGATTAAGCCGTTTAGGATATTCGTTAAAACACTCCAAATTGTTCCTGTCATGATTCGGCTTTCGTGAGTGAAAATCGTTCCTGATCTTGCCGAAAGAAAAAGTCCCGTTGCCACTACCGCCAAAACTCCCGAAGATTCAAAATGCTCTGCAATTAAGTAAGAAGCAAAAGGTGTTAATAAAGTTAATGTCGCTTCGATAACTTCATCGCAAACAAACTTTTTATGAATAAAACTCATGATATAACCAACGCCCAATCCTATCGCTATTCCTAAAACCGACATAATAACAAAGTTCAGTCCGGCTTGCCACAGTACAAAATTCCCTGCCGTAATAGCGGTCAAAGCATATTTGTACGCTACCAGACCGCTGGCATCGTTTACCAGACTTTCGCCTTCGAGAATGGCAATTAATCGTGGGTGTAAACCTAAACCTTTTGTTATAGAAGTAGCTGAAACTGCATCAGGAGGCGAAACGATCGCACCCAATAAAAAAGCTAACGGCCAGGAGATATCATCTATCAGCATATGTGCTGCAAAAGCTACGGCAACAGTAGTAAAAAGTACTAAACCTACAGCCGCCAAAGTAATAGGACGAATAGTTTGCTTAAAATCAGACCAGCTTGTGTACCACGCAGCGTGATATAAAAGTGGCGGTAAAAACACAATAAAAACAACTTCAGGACTTAGGGCAATCACCGGAAGTCCCGGAATAATACTAATAACTACTCCGCAAAGCACCAGCACAATAGGGATTGGAAAATTGTATTTTTTACTGATAAGACTCAAAAATGCTACTCCAAACAGTAGCATGATAATAACGGTAATATTTTCCATTTTCTGATTATTTGGTAATTCTGGTATTAGTGTACGAATATAATATTTTTAAATCTTTGTTGTGACTTTGATTCTATGGGTTCTTTTTTTGCCATGCAATTACTCAAACGATCAAAATCTCTTTTAACCAAATTTTATCATACTTTCCATCATAAATATGCTAAAAAAAATTACATTTGAGCCTTAAATTTATGCCCCGTATTATGATTCAGAAAAGAAATTTTATTGGTTTACTTACTTTGTTGGCCGTCTTTTTTTACGCGCCGTTAACCTACTCTCAAACTTCAACGGAGAAAACAGAAGTTACTCCGGAAAAAACTGAAACTACACCTGCCAAAACCGAAAACAAATCAAAACTTTTTGAGGAAACTGTTACTGACAGTGATTATTTGATGGCAATCGAAAAAGCCGGAGAAGTTTTGGAATCTGCTCATAATGACACTGAGTTTGATGGAAACAGCCATCGTTTATTTGGAGAAATCAAAAGAACACAAGGCAAACTTGATCTTATTCTGGCGAGTTTAAAAGGAGCAAATCCTAATGTGCGCAACCAGCAAATGTACCGTATCGTTCTAAAAGAAATCGAACAGGAACTTAACGAACAAAATACAGCCATTAATTCCCGAAATCTTGCACTTGAAAAAATCAAAGGCCGTGTAATTGATTTACGCAAGGACAAAACCCTAATGGGACTTTTGAAAGATACTATTAAACGTAAGCAATTTAAAAAAGAATTTGCCAATCTTAAAAACCGATACCTGAGCACAGACAGTTTAATGACCAAAAATCAGAATATTTTAAACAAAAATAAAAGGCTGACTGTAGAAAGAAAAATAGCGGTATCGAATGCTTTAATTACTGTAGAAAGCAAACTTGAACAGTCCGGAATAAGCATGCTTAAAAAAGAATATCCAGTTTTATGGAGTACAAGCGATTCTACAGCTAAGAAAATAGTAGGCAAAAATATTAAAGCCAAAATCATTATCGAAGAAAACGTTGCTGCTTATTATTTAAGTTACAGGGCAGGCGGATTAATTTTTCTGACTTTATTAATGTGTTTATTGGGCTGGTATATTTCACGCAATTTAAAATACCTGAAAAATAACGGACATCAGGGTCACTTGTCTGATTTTAACTTTAAATATCTAAATCGTGGTGTAATTATTCCCGTTGCTGTCATTGGTCTTAATATTGCCGTAGTAAGCAATTTATATGCGCCGGCAATGTTTATAGAATTGATTCAGCTGGTTCTTTTGGGACTTATTACTTTTCTGTTTAAAGATAACTGGTCAAAAGTTGCGATGCGCAATTGGCTGCTTCTTTTAGTTTTATTTTTAATACTGTGTTTCCTTGACTTATTTATTGCAGTTGGATTTATACAACGCTGCGCTTTTATTGTAATCAATATTTTGGGTGTTCGTTATGGATTTGTTCAAATCAAAACACTAAAAGATCAGCTTTACTACAAAGGTTTTTTTAAATGGGCGACAATTATTTTTATAGGCCTGAATGTGCTGGCGATATTAAATAACATTTTCGGGAGAGTTTCTCTTGCCAATATGTTAAGCATAACTGCTTTTATATCGCTTACTCAAATTGTTGCCTTAAGCGTATTCTTGAAAATAATTTTAGAAATTATTCTTTTACAAATTTATACCACCAGAATTAAACGTGGAATCGAAAAGATTTTTGATTTCGAAAGTTTATCTGAAACACTCAAAAAACCATTTATCATCGTAATTAGTTATATGTGGATTGTGGTAATCGCCGCTAACCTGAATATTTGGGAATCTTTGCGCGCTGGTTTAACCTCACTGTTAATCCACCCAAATACCATTGGCAGCATCACTTTTACCTTAGGAAACATCGTATTGTTTTTTATCATTATCTGGGTTGCGCATTTATTACAGAATTATGTGGCGTACTTTTTTGGTGAAGTTGACGATGAAAACGAAGAAAATATCAACAAAAAACAACATTCTAAATTACTGATTACAAGACTTGTTGTTTTAATTTGTGGTTATCTTCTGGCTGTTGCCGCCTCAGGAATGCCATTAGACAAATTAAGTATTTTGTTGGGAGCGTTGGGTGTTGGTGTTGGACTTGGACTTCAGAGTGTGGTTAACAATTTTGTTTCGGGTATTATCCTGATTTTTGATAAACCAATACAAATTGGGGACGTTATCAATATAAGTTCAGAATCCGGCCGGGTAAAATCGATGGGATTGCGTACTACAAAAATCAACTCGGCAAACGGTGCCGAAATCATTATACCAAATGGTAATTTATTGTCGCAAAACATTACCAACTGGACGTATACAGACAATTTTAAACTGGTAGAAATCGCTGCAGAAGTCGATGGAGACATTATGCCCGAGGAAATTAATGCCTTAATATTAGAATCTCTTGAGAGCATGGATTTAGTCAATAATGCTAAACCACCACAGATTTATTATACTGCTATTGCCGACGGGAAATTCAAACTGCAAATAAAATTCTGGTGCAGTATTTACCGTACCGAAGAAACCATAAGCACTGCGCGTCAGGTACTTTTTAGTAATTTTAAAGCGAAAGGTTTAACCTTATCAACATAAAATCAAATTAGATTACATCTTAGAATCCGTTAAATTAAGTTTTAACGGATTTTTTTTTGAAATTCACTTCAGAAATAAACATCGCAGAAACAATCAGTATTATTTGAGACTCAGAGCAAAGGTTTTAATACATTAACAATTGTTCTATTTCCTTAAATGGATTTTTATTTTTTAAAATTCACTTAAAAACCACTTTAAAAAAACTCTTAACCTGCTAATTTTAAAAACAATACACAAAAAATAAAAAAATTTTTATTTACATCTAAAAGCGTAAAATTTATCGGTATATTACTGATTAATAGTAATTAAATTAGTCCTATCTTAGCAGAATTAAATCGATTTTGAATTAAACAGCCTCTATTCTGCAAAGAAAGAAATGTAAGAACAGATCGAATTACAGAATTAGAAAGCGAATTAATTTTCGGAAAAAATAAAAAATTTACAATACTACAAATGATTAAACAGAATTACAATTTATTGCTGGCAGATGATGATGAAGATGATTGCGCTTTTTTTAAAGAAGCACTGGATGAACTATCAATTCCTGTATCTCTTGTAACTGTTAATGATGGTGTACAACTTATGGATTTTCTAACGGATCATTCGTTAGAAAATTTGCCTGACCTGCTTTTTCTAGATCTTAATATGCCTCGAAAAAATGGCTCTGAATGTCTGAAAGAAATTAAGGAAAAAGAAGCCTTGAAAAATCTTCCTGTTATTATTTTTTCTACTTCGCTGGACAATAACATTGTAGATTTAATGTATGAAAAAGGGGCAACTTATTATATTCGTAAACCAGCCGAATTTTCTAAATTAAAAAAAGTAATCGAAAATGCTCTTACTACAGCATCCCAAAATAACTTTAAGCAACCTGTAAGAGAGCAATTTATCCTTCAACCTTAATTCGTTTCCAGAATGAGCTTAACAGATAATAAACATTATTTTCTATCCAATGGTGGCGAAATGGGTGATTTGATGCGCGCCAAAAACTGGAATGAAACCTCGTTAGGCGATCCTGAAAACTGGCCTCAAAGCCTTAAAACCATGGTTGCTGTAATGCTCAACAATCCTTTTGGAATGTATATTGTATGGGGTGACGATCTAACTCAATTATACAACGATACCTACAGCCAGATTCTGGGATCAAAACATCCTAAAGCTTTAGGAATTAGTTCGCACATTACATTTGCCGAAGTTTGGGATACTATATACCCAATGTTTAATGATGTAATGCAAGGAAAACCTGTTAGTTACTCTGATTTAAAACTGGTATTAAATAGAAATGGATTTGATGAAGAATGCTATTTTAATTTTTCATACAGCCCCATTAAAAAGGAAAATGGCGAAGTTGGCGGTATTTTGGTTACCGTTATCGAAACAACAGATAAAGTAAGAGCAACTGAAGCTCTTACAGAAAGCAATGCCAGATTTAGAAATAACATTATGCAAGCTCCTGTTGCTATGTGTGTTATGCGCGGTGAAAATCATGTTGTAGAAATTGCAAACGATAAAATGATTCAGTTATGGGGAGTAGAACCCAGTGAAATCCTCAATAAACCTGTTTTTGAAGCTTTGCCCGAAACAAGAAATCAATACCTTGAAGATGTACTCAATAATGTTTACAGAACGGGCGAAAAATTTATTGCCAATGAACAATTGGTTAAACTGCCTCGTGACGGTAAAATAGAAGATACTTATTTAAATTTTGTTTACGAAGCGCTGAAAGAAACTGACGGAACAATCTCTGGCGTTGTAGGAATTGCAATAGAAGTTACGCCACAAGTACTTTCGCGTTCAAAAATCGAAGAAAGTGAACAAAAAGTAAGAGAGTTGGTTGAAAACGCCCCTTTCCCGATTGCTTTATACGCAGGAAAAGATATGATGGTAGAATTGGCAAACGATTCTATTATAAAAATATGGGGAAAAGGAAATGACGTTATCGGAAAATCATTTAAAGATGTTGTTCCGGAACTCGATAATCAGTTGGTTTTTGAACAAATTAGTGAAGTCTTAACCAGCGGAAAATCTTTTCATACACAAAATACACCTCTTGATCTTACTGTTGATGGAAAATTAGGTACTTATTATTTCAATTACAGTTTAACGCCAATATATGACGTAAACGGTACTGTATATGGCGTAATGAATACTGGTGTCGATTTGACGGATTTGAATTTAGCCAAGAAAAAAATTGAAGAAAGCGAACAAAATTTGCGTAGTATGGTCTCGCAATCGCCAATTGGTATTTGCGTATTAGATGCAGAAACTTTGGTAAGCGAAATTGTAAACGACAGTTTTATTGAAGTCGCAGGAAAAAAATATGAAGAAATTGCGGGAAAACATTATTGGGAAGCTTTTGCTGAGGTAAAATCTGCTTATGAAACCGAGCTTCAAAAAGTAATTGATGAAGGGAATCCGTTTTATGCAAATGAGGTACAAATGAACCTGATCAGGCACGGAAAAGAAGAAACTATATATGTGACTTTTGTATATGCGCCACTAAAAAATATTGATGGCAAAGTAACCAAAATTGCTATTTGGGTACTCGATAATACCCCACAGGTTATCGCCAGACAAAAAATTGAAGAAGCTGATAAGCGTTTTAGAAATACTGTTAAACAGGCACCTGTAGGAATCACAATTTTACGCGGTCCGGAACATGTGGTAGAAATGGCCAATGAAGCTTACTTAAAGCTAGTAGACAGAGAAGAAAAAACTTTTATTGGCAGACCATTATTCGATTCCTTGCCGGAAGTAAAACAAGCCGTTAGTTCCCTACTTGATACTGTTTTGCAAACCGGAATTCCTTTTCATGGAAATGAATTACCAATTCCGTTAAACCGACATGGGAAACAGGAAATTTTTTATTTTGATTTTCTATATCATCCTTTAAAAGAACAAAATGGAGAAATTTCAGGTATCATCGTTACTGTAACTGAAGTTACTGAAAAAGTTGAATCCAGAAAAAAAACAGAAATAAACGAAGAAAGACTGAATATTATAGTCGAAGCCAGCGAATTAGGAACCTGGGAATTGTATGTAAAAACAAAATATCTTCAATACTCTAACCGCTATCTGGAAATCGTTACCGGTTACAAAGAAGAAGAATATTTAACTCACGCCCAACTCCTTAGCCATGTTCATCCGGATGATATGCACATACGCGAAAAAGCTTTTAAAGATGCCATTTCCTTAGGCAATATTCATTATGAAGCCAGAGTAATCTGGGACGATCAATCGATTCATTGGGTCGAAGCCAAAGGAAAAGTGTTTTATGACTCAGACAATAGTCCTGAAAAATTATTAGGCACTGTACGAGATATTACCGATGAAAAAAATCATCAGCAGGAACTTGAAGCCAGCGAAAAAAGATTCCGAAAACTAGTAATGGAATCTCCCGTACCAAAAGCAATCCTAAAAGGCCAGGACATGGTAATCGAAATGGCCAATGCGGCACTTTTGAAAACGATCTGGAGAAAAAAAGAAAGCGATGTTCAGGGTAAAAATATATTAGACGTTTTCCCGGAACTCAAAAAACAAAAATATGCCAAACTTTTAAATGAAGTTTACACAACCGGAAATGTACATTCAGAATCAGAATCATTGTTTTATGTAAATCATGATAACATAGAACATAAAATGTATATTGATTTTGAATATGCACCGCAACGAGAATTAGACGATACCATTTCAGGAATAAAAATAACATTGATTGATGTAACTGAAAAAGTAGAAGCACGAAAAAAAATCGAAGAAAGCGAAAAAAGATTCCGTTCACTAACAGAAAGTATCCCGCAGCTTATTTGGGAAACAGATGAAAAAGGAAATGCCTTGTTTACCTCAGGCAAATGGATGGATTATACCGGAATAATACCAAATGGAGAAGCAGAATGGAAAGCTATGATTCATCCGGCTGATTTTGAAGAAAATGCCAGAGTTTGGAAACACAGCCTGGAAACCGGAGAATTATATAAAACAGACGTTAGGGTCCTGAAAAAAGATGGCACTTATAGATGGCACACCGTTATTGGTGAACCGGTTTTAAATAAAGACAATAAAATTATTAAATGGGTTGGTGCATTTACTGATATCCAGACAGAAAAAGCATTTACGCAGGAACTGGAAAAGCAAGTTACCGAACGTACAAAAGAGCTCGAGCAAAAAAATGTAGAATTGGAGCAAATGAACAAAGAACTTCAGTCGTTTGCTTATATATCAAGTCACGATTTGCAGGAACCTTTGCGAAAAATTCAAACTTTTGCAACGCAAATTATCGAGAAAGAATCTGAGAATCTATCAGATTCAGGAAAAGATAAATTCCTGCGAATGCAAAATGCTGCACAGCGAATGCAAACTCTTATCAATGATTTACTCTCGTACTCGAGAACCAATATTCAGGAAAGAAAATACGAAAAAGTAAATCTTTCTGAAATTATCGATGCCGTAAAAGAAGACCTGAAAGAAGAACTGGAGCAAAAAGAAGCCATAATCGAAAGTAAGCAAACGTGCGAACTAAGTATAATTCCGTTTCAGTTCAGGCAATTATTGTATAATCTTGCCAGTAATTCGCTTAAGTTTTCGAATCCGGATATTCGTACCGTAATAAAAATAAATTGTGAATTTGCCAAAGGCGAAGATTTAAACCATGAACTTTTATCTAAAGAACTTGAATATTGCCATATTAGTATTGCAGATAACGGAATAGGTTTTGAACCACAATACAACAAAAAAATATTCGAAGTTTTTCAGCGTTTACACGGAAAACTAGAATATACCGGAACAGGAATTGGACTGGCAATCGTAAAAAAAATTGTAGAAAACCATAATGGAGTTATCACCGCAACGGGAGAAAAAAATAAAGGAGCTACATTCGACATTTATATTCCTGTAGTTCAAAATCTAAACTAAAAAAAAACGGAAATAACTTTAAAAAAGTCATTTCCGTTTTTATTTTTTTAATCCTCTCAAAGAATTAAGAAAATTTACTTTATAATTATCTTGTATAAACAGTAATTACTCCAGTAACTTTATCTTTAATCTTTAATTCTTTATTAGTAAGATTCATGATATCGCTTGTCGAACTTACAGCACCAACTGTAAGAGTTAAATCGTTGTGAGATCTTACATAAGTTCCGGTAGTTTCTGTCAATGCACAGTTTGTACCATCATAATCACCAATAACTGCAGCGTTGCTTAATCTTAGATCAAGATAATCTCTGTTACAACCACTTGCGTTTTGAGGAGCGTCGATTAGCACTTCTTGTCCGTTAATGATTGTTCCTGTTTGGCTTAAATTATATTTACCCTGGATTGGTACAATTGTTTCCCCGTCGTTGTCATCGTTACTACAAGATGTTGCAAATAAACCGATGCTTAATAATACTGCGAATAATATTCTTTTAGTTTTCATGTGATTTCTTTTAAAAATTATTGTTTGATTTTGTTTAAAATTATTTATGCTAAATTACTTTCAAAGTCGATGAATAATGTTCTATAATTTTCGATTTGATTTACATAATTTCACATAAGTTTAAAGAAATGCTTTACGAAATAACATTCCTGCAACAAATACAGTAGTATTTATCTCAGAAAAGCATAATATGCAATATTTTCACCTTTACCTATATATAGGTAACACTATTTTTTAGCTACTTCAACAAAATACAATAAACAAGACCGCTTTTATAGAAACATGTTGTTGCATATACTCATTACATCTGCAAAAAATTGTATTTTTACTTCATAAAGGCAGGCAAGTAATCTATTTAGACTATATCAAATTATTTTAACGGTATGGTACAATGCTAAATATGTTTTTTACACATCGCCAGATTACACTTAATTATTATCTTTGAATTATGAGCACACTTACAAAACCAAATCATATAGGCCGAAAAATCAGCCGTATTCGTGAACTTAGAGATATGAAGCAGGAAGCTTTGGCGCAAGCTTTAGGGATAAGTCAACAATCGATATCAGCTATCGAAAATAGCGAAACCATAGAAGAAGAAAGACTTATTGAAATAGCAAAAGTATTGGGAGTAAACGTCGAAGCTCTTAAAAACTTTTCGGACGAAGCTGCAATTAATTTTTTTAATACCGTCAGTGATAACGATATTAATGGTAATGTTTTTAATGCAAACGTAAATAGCTGTTCGTTCAATCCTTTAGATAAAATGATGGAAATTGTTGACGAAAACAGAAAACTTTACGAACGTTTATTACAGGCTGAAAAAGATAAACTGGAATATTTAGAGAAAATATTAAACGGAAAATAATCCGTAGTAACATATCAAAAAAAAGGGTGAGACTTTATATAAAGTCTCGCCCTTTTTTATTGCAATAAGAATTACTTAAATGTTTATTTTTTTACATACTTATTCAGGATATAATGCGTCACAGGTCTCAACGGACTATTATTTTCCGGATGTCTGCCGTGTATATTAAAAAAATCAATTCCGTTTGCTGTTTTAGCGTACCAAATAATCGCTACTCCGTTTTTATCAAAATAAGTTGTGGTATCGCAAACTTTTACTTTTTTGAGATTAACAAGAGTTGGATCTAAAATTTCGATATTATATGACTTACCAATACCTTCTATTTTCAATTCACAATCTACAATTTCATAATGATCTCCAGACCATTGCATGCATTCCTTATTTGGAAAAGCAAAATAGATTACTACAAATCCAACAAATAAAAAAACTGAGGCAAATACAATGGCGTGTTTCCAGTTTATTCCTGATTTTCCTGATTCCTCACGCTTCTCTACTTTCTCTGGATTCTTCTCTATACCTGCAAATGAATTTATTGTGGGCTGTCTTACTTCAATATCAGTTATTTTTTCTCTTGTTCTAAATCTTGGAGTTTCATCTTCAATTCCTTTTTCCCTTCCTTTTTCTTTTTCCTTTTCAACAAGAAATTTTTCCAGATCTCCAGAATTATCAATTTTATCCTTTTCTACTCTTTGTTCCATTTCTGGACTTGGCAATTCTAATTTATCTTCATTTTCAATTTGAATTTCATCTTCAAATAACTCCTGAATCCTGAATTTATTAAAAGGTCTTGCTTTAAAATCTACCAGAATTGCAGCCATATTTACTGCATCAACATTTGCGGGATCACTTTCTCCTTTAAAATAATTATCAATAGGTCTGAATTTATCTATTTGTTCATCAAACTTATTTCTTTTATTCACATCAAAAGCTAGTCCTAATAAGGAACTAAAAACATTTAAATCATCTTGATTTCTGTTTTGTTGCTGAAATAACTCCCAACACAAATTACGAAGTCTTGCTCTCGTGGGACTACTCAAATAAAAAGAATGATCGCCGTTTTTTTCAATCTCATACTTCTTTTTAACAGCTATTTTATAATCTTCAAAAGTATTGTTTGGCATACGCTTGCGGAATTTTAAGGATTTCTTATTTGGATTTTTAAGGACTTTTACGGAATTATCAGGACTTCAAAAAATACATCGGAATTCCTGGAATTCCCTATCAAAACAGGCTCATAAGCGTTGTTCCTTTGCTTCAGAATTAGTTCTTATTCGATATCGAATTAAAACAAAAATACAAAACTAGTTCAATTAAAAGTACGGAAAACCGTAAGACAAGATTTATCCGGGAAGTATAAATCAACCTCTTATAGTTCTACGCACTTCACTTCCCAAACACGAAATGATTATTGCTTTAACAAGATCCGGATGAACTCCGGACGGCAATACTCATGCTTACTTTTAAAATTATAAAAACATGAAAAAGTTATTTATATTGGGAGCGTTTGCGCTATTGAGTACAACTGTTGTTTCTTGCACAGCTGATGAATACGATGAGGTTAAAAAAGAAGTTAAACCTACAGTACCAACATATGCCGACGGTCCTGGCGATGCTACTATACCTGTGCCACCACCAAAAAAACCAGACTAAGAATCTGGATGATATAGAATAAATCAGTAATTTCGGGGAAAGTAACTTTTATGCTACGGTCCCCGTTTTTATGTTTTATTATTTTCTTACTTGTCCTTTCTTGTAAAGAAACAACAACACCATCAATACATAAAAAAAATGTCTCAGAGGAAGGCTATAGTTTAAGGGAAAAAGGAATCTCTACTCTTGAAAACAAAAACTTTAATAGTGCTTTTTACAACTTCAATAAATCAAAAATAGCATTCGAATTTACCAAAGACAGCAGTAATATTGTATACAACCTGATTCAAATGGCTACTATACAGCAAATAAACGGCGATTATTATGGTAGCAAAGAAACCCTGACCGAAGCATTACCCTATATTAAAAAGAAAGATGTTTACAGTGCTGCTATTAATAATTTGTTTGGCATTGCAGATAAAGAACTTTCTCTATACGATGATGCTATTTTTTATTATAAAGAAGCTTTAAAAGATTGTACAGATGAAATATCAAAGCAATATCCTTTAAACAATATTGCCGTTGTTTATATTCAGCAAAAAAAACACGATCAAGCAATTCAAATCTTAAGTTCTATATTAACTAAAAAATATATTGATAAAGATTCTATTCGTAAGTCGATATTTTTAGACAATTTAGGTTATGCTTATTTTAAGAAAGGATTACAACAAAAAGGACTCTTAATAATGCTGCAAAGTTTAGATTTGCGAAATAAGATAGATGACTCTTATGGAAGTATAGAAAGTAATTTGCATCTGGCCGAATTTTATGCGAAAACCAATCCTCAAAAATCAAATCAATATGCACAATCTGCATATAAAATTGCAACAAAATTTAATAGTGTCGATGAACGTTTAAAAGCTTTATCATTTTTAATTTCGAATACATCCAGCATTCATACTACAGAATATGCGCAAAAATATGTTTTCTTAAATGACAGCATTATTAAGATTAGAAATAACTTTAAAAATAAGTTTGCCAAAATAAAATACGATTCTAAAAAAGAAAAAGACGAAAACCAGAAACTGCGTTTAGAGAAAGTAGAGAATGAATTATCGCTTCAAGAAGCAAAATATCAACGAATATTTTTAATAATTGGCGTTGCTTCTCTTCTACTTTTATTATTATATCTCAGAAAATTTTACCAAAACCGAAACAGGATTGAGAAAATAAAAACTGCCTACGATACCGAAACCAGAATTGCTAAAGATATTCATGATGAACTGGCAAATGATGTTTTTAATGCCATGACTTTTACACAAACGCAATCTTTGACTAAAGAGGAAATAAAAGAAAACCTGCTACAAAAACTGAATCATATTTATACTCGCGTTCGCGGAATTTCGAGAGAAAATAATAGTATCGATACCGGAATAAATTATTCAGTTAATCTAAAAGAAATGCTTTCGACTTATAATAGCAGCAATACAAACGTGATTATTAATAATATCGAAAAAGTAAATTGGGAATTAGTCGACACCATTAAAAAGGTTACGATTCAGAGAATTTTACAAGAATTAATGGTCAATATGAAGAAACATAGTCAGGCTTCGATCGTTGTTGTAAAGTTTGAAAGTAACGGAAAAATAGTCTTTATTGATTATACAGATAACGGAAAAGGATGTGAAAAAGATCAAATTGTAAAAAATGGTTTGCAAAATATGGAAAACCGTATTTTATCCATAAAAGGAACTATTACTTTTGACACTGAACCAGAAAAAGGATTCAAAGTAAAAATAACACTGCCTAAATAAAAGCCTATGTTTAAAAAAGTAATAATAGCCGAAGATCTTGATGCTATCAGTTTAGGAATTGAGCAAGTTTTAAAAGATTTAAATATTGTTGAGTTTCAACATTCAAAGTATTGTGATGATGCGTTTTTGAAAATACGCGCAGCTATTAATAAAAATGAACCTTATGATTTATTGATTAGTGATCTTTCGTTCAAGACAGATCATCGAGAAGTAAAAATTGCCAATGGTGACGAACTGGTTCAAAAAGTTCGGGAATTACAACCTGATATTAAAATTATAGCTTATTCTGTAGAAGATAAAAGTTATCGGATTAAGTCACTTTTTGATAATGCAGATATTGATGGCTTCGTTCTAAAAGGTCTAACTAGTATTGAAGAACTAAAAAAAGCAATCAATCTCATTTCTACCTCTGAAGCAAAATATATTTCGCCAGAAGTTGCCTCTGCATTGCAGGAAAAAAGCAATTTCGAAATAGACGATCTCGATATTAAAATCTTAAAACATTTATCATCCGGAACGCCACAAGACGAAATCATACAAATATTTAAAGATTTGGGTGTAAAACCCAATAGCAAAAGTGCGATGGAAAAAAGACTTTCTAAATTGAAGGACTTCTTTAAAGCAAATAATACCGTTCATTTGGTTTCTATCGTAAAAGATATGGGGATTATTTAAAATCTCATTATCATAGAATTATAAATTTTAAAAGCTCCTTCGGGAGCTTTTTTTATTGCCTGAATTTAAAAAATTGCTGATTATGGATTTCCGTAAAATACTGGTTTTAAATAGGTCTAAGTTTGAATTGTTAAAAATTTTAATAATAATTTAAAAACCAAAAAACATGAAAAAGTATTATGTAAATAACACAGCACAATCAAATGGCGATCATGAAGTTCATACAGATGAATGTCAATATTTTAAAAGTATTGTAAGTAAAAAATACTTAGGAGAATTTTCTAGCTGTAAACCTGCAGTAGATGAAGCAAAAAAAACTTATTCTAAATCGAATGGTTGCAAAACTTGTTGCAACGCATGTCATACCACTTAAAAATCATGGGCTTTCGATTTCAAAAAAGGATAAAACTTGGAGGAGGACTTGGGTTTAATATAAGTAAATCCGGAATTTCTCCAAGTTTAAGAACAAAAATGGGAACATTTAGCAAAAGCGGTTATTCTACAAAAACCGGTATATCGGGATTAAGATATCAAAATAGCGGATGCATCGTATTAATTGCATTTACAGGAATCATAACATTTTTAATATATATCATATAACAATCATGGGATACAGAAAAGGATATTTCAAAAAAAACGGAACGTATGTTCAGCCACATTTTACTAACACAAGATCTAAATCTTATTCAGGAAAAAATAACGGATGCATGCTAATATTACTTATAGCAATGACATTTGGATTCGCAATTTCTTGTTCAGAATCATCAGACTCAAATTGCCCAACTAAAACATGTGAAGATTTTAAAAACCAACCTGATGCGCAAGCAGCTTTTGACAGTAACAGAAGCTGTTATAAAAACTTAGATGGTGACGGAAATGGACGCGCATGTGAAAGCTTGCCTAAAAAATAAAACAAAAAAACATGATAACACTAGAACTAAAAAGCCACTTTTTAAGATTATATCAAATGGCATTGTCTGATGATCAATTTGATGTTTTAGAACTTCAGATGCTATATCATTTTGCAGACGAACGCGGAATTCCGAGAGAAGAACTCGATAAACTTTTTCTGAATCCTATTAGTACAGAATTTATTGTACCGGAAAATTTAATTACCAAAATAGAATACTTGTATGATTTTACAAGAATCATTTGGGCAGATGGAAAGATTACTGACGATGAAGAAAATATGCTGAAAAAGTATTGCCGAAAATTTAATTTTTTAGATGAAAACATCAATGATCTATCGAGTTATCTTATTGATTGTGTCCAAAAAAATATTCAGAAAGAAGAAATTATTAGTCAATTAAATTCCTAAGTTATGAAACCACTATCACAACTATTCAGTTTAAAAAAAACAGAGGATTCTCAGATCAAAATTTTAGATGAAAATGAAGAAGACAGAGAACAAATCAGAATAACGTATTATCAAAGCGGATTTGCTGCATCGATAAAAGCAACCGGAAAACCAATTGTTCTAAAAGCGTGTCTGCAAAACTTATATATGAGTTTTGAAGATCAATGCCGAAAACAAAAACTGGAGCAAGACAGACTTAAACAACCGTACAAAGAAGAGCAGGAAAAAAACAGAACTGAACTTAAAAAATCTGAAGCCGCAATAGGTATCTACGAAAAGAAAGAACAGGATGTTACGGATGAAATCGACCAGATCAAGAATGAAATTATCGAGGTAAAACGCAATCCTGATAAATACGGAATCGAAGACGGAAAAGGCTTAAAAGCACAATTTTATATTGGTTTATTTTTATTGCTTCCTATAACGCTTTATGTATTAGTGTTTTATATTTCGGCATCATATTCTGCATTTTTCAAGGAATTTGCAAATGATAGTTTAACCGCCGCGATTTTTGATGCAAATGCGTTGACCAATTCTTTTAAGGCAAGCTGGCTCGAAGGTGTTTTGGTAATTACGATTCCGTTTGTATTTATGGGATTAGGTTATGTTATTCATATGGTGCAAAAAGGAAAAGGGATTAAAAACGTTTTCAGAATGATTGCGCTTTTTGTTACAACCTTTTTGTTTGATGCTCTTTTGGCGTATCAAATTGAAAAGAAAATATATGAATTTAATAAAACGACAGATTCTGCGCCTTATAATTTGAATATCGCATTGGGCGAAGCTGAGTTCTGGATGATCATATTTGCCGGTTTTGTAGTGTATATTATCTGGGGACTTGTTTTTGATTTTGTAATGAAAGAATTTGAAAACATTGATAAAATCAGGTCATTTATTAGAGGCAAAAAAGAAAATCTTCTTGATCTCGAAAAACTAAAAACAGATTATATCAATAAGGTAAATGATTTTAAACAGCAAATAGTAACCATAACCGGAAAAATATCTGAACTGCAATCTAAAATCGACGGTTTTGTGTTTCCTGTAAAAGAATATCTGCATTATCATCATCAATATAAAGAAGGATGGTTTCAGGCTATTAATACCGAAATTGCTTTGCCACACACCGAAAAAACAGAGTTATTACAAAATTGTGATCTTTCGTCAGAAGAACATTTAAGCAAATTAAACCTCGTCGATCCTGATTTTCAGCATTTGGTTTATTCTAAAAATTAATAGTTATGAAAAATATTTTACCCATAATGGCAATGTCCTTATTGCTTGTTTTTAGTGTTTCGTGCAAGCAGGAATCTGATAAGGAAGCAGAAAAAGAAAGTGAAACAAAAAGTCCGGTTTCAGAAAATTATAACATTAGTATTCTCCTTGATTTATCGGATAGAATTAGTCTGGAGAAAAATCCTAACCCAACGATGCAATATTATCAGAGAGATTTAGGATACATAAAATCTGTTTCTGAAGCTTTTACAGAACATTTAAAATCAAAAAGAATCAGACAGATTGATGATAAAATGCAATTGTTTTTTAATCCGGAACCTCTTGATCCTGCAATTAATACAATTGCCCAGGATTTGAGAATTTCTATTGATAAAAATAATGCTTCAAAAAAATTATTGAATTCAATCAATTCAGATTATGCATCAAAGACTTCAAAAATTTATGAATCGGCGATAAAAGATAATAAGTATGTAGGATCAGATATCTGGAGCTTTTTTGATAATAAAGTCAAAGATCAATGCATTGAAAATAAATATAGAAATATACTTGTAATATTGACTGACGGATATATGTTCGATGAAAGTACAGTAATGAAAGAAGGAAATCGAACAACATATATCACGCCGGAACTCATCAGAAAAAATGGACTAAACACGAAAGATTGGGATAAAAAATTACAAGATCAGGATTATGGATTTATCAAGGCAAATGATGACTTATCAAATCTGGAAGTTTTGGTGATTGGTATTAATCCCAATAAAAACAATCCGTACGAAGAAAAGGTGATCAGATCATATTGGACAAAGTGGTTTACTGAAATGAAAATACGTCATTTTGAAATTAAAAATGCTGATCTGCCATCAAATATGGAAAATATTATAAAGGATTTTGTTCTAAATAAAGAATAAGAATTACATCAATTTTATACATTTAAAAGAGGAAATTATTGTCCTCTTTTTTCCATTTAAAAACTCTCCAAAACTTTCCTGAAAATATTTTCCAATTACGGATTTCCATAAAACATTGACTTTTATTGGTTTTACATTTGAAAAAGAATTACTCGAAACTGTCGCGCCTTATGAAACTGGATAAAGGTTAAAATCAAGTATTAATACGCATTATAAAGAAAGTATTTCTAATTAGATTTAAAACCTGAAATCTTGTTATAATTATTTATTACAGATGCAAAAAACACCAATTATAGATGTAAAATTTTATCCAAAAGCCTATGCAAAAAAATTACTTT
Organism: [Flexibacter] sp. ATCC 35103; assembly: GCF_001975985.1. Classification (GTDB taxonomy): domain Bacteria; phylum Bacteroidota; class Bacteroidia; order Flavobacteriales; family Flavobacteriaceae; genus Flavobacterium. The sequence continues at coordinate 539,706 of NZ_MTQF01000004.1, forward strand.
ATCCTATTTATTTTACTTGTAACCCTTTCCTGCAAAAAAGCTTCTGCTCCTCCTCCACCAGAAATAAATTCGCTTTTCAAACAAGTAATTACACCTGATGATCGTAAAACCATTACAGCAGAAGAAGCAAAAACATATCATGTAAACAACACGTACCAATATGAGTACAGAACCGGAAATCCGGGACAATATGAATATAATTATGATGTAAAAGGAATCAACATAAAAGGCGATTCGGTTTATGGGAATATCAATGTCCAGGGAAAATATGGTGCCGGAATTTTAATTAATGACACTGTTGCTGATGTCGAAATTAATACTGAATGGATTTCGTATGGCAAGTTAAAAGCCTGCGATAAAAATGGAAATGAATACCAATTAATTGTCAAATAAAAAAAACGTTATGAAATATACATTACTAGTTCTCTTTGTTTTTCTAACCTCTTTTCGTCCGCCCGAAACCAAAGTTTATATCTGCGGCTCGACAGGTGCAAAAAAATACCATTTTAGTGAAACATGCCGCGGTTTATCGTCTTGTCATCACGGGGCAGTAAAAACATCGCTTAAACAGGCACAAGGTTTAGGTCTTACACTTTGCGGTTGGGAAGATTAAGGAATAAAAAAATACTTAACGTTTTAATAATCTTTACATTACGTTAAATTCATATCTGTTTTATTAATTTGAATAAAACTAAATGTTATGAAATTTTTCAACCTAAATTTTCTGGTTTCATTCAAAGAATGGCTTTTTTTAAGAGCTATGCAATCTTCTTTCCTTCATTAATAAATTATAATAGAAAAGGAAATAAAAACAGTTGAATGAATAAAATTGAGAACTCATTTTTGAACAAAGACCAATTTGGAGATGATTTCTTGTGGGGTGTTTCTACCGCCGCTTTCCAAATTGAAGGGGCTCATGATGCTGATGGAAAAGGTTCGTCTATTTGGGATGTTTTTACTTCTCAAAAAGGAAAAATAAAAAACGGACATCATGCCTTAACTGCTTGCGATTTCTATAACTCTTACCAAAATGATATTGACTTAATAAAGGAATTAAACATTCCTAATTTTAGGTTTTCTATCAGTTGGACCAGAATTATGCCTACAGGAACTGATTCTGTAAACCAAGCCGGTATAGATTATTACAACAAAATCATCAACTCTTTACTGGCATCAGGTATAGAACCCTGGATAACGCTTTATCATTGGGATCTGCCGTATGCGCTGGAAAAAAAAGGCGGCTGGACCAATAGAGAATCCGTTACATGGTTTTCAGAATATGTTGCTATATGTGCGCAACATTTTGGGGATCGCGTCAAAAACTGGATGGTTATCAATGAACCTTCGGTTTTTACAGGTGCAGGATATTTTCTGGGCATTCACGCTCCGGGAAAAAAAGGAATTACCAATTACCTTAAAGCCATGCATCACGTAACTCTGGCGACGGCAGCGGGGGCAAAAATAGTACGCAATCTGGTTCCGGATGCAAATATAGGAACTACTTTTTCTTGTACTCATATTGAACCGGCAACGCAAAGTGCAAAAGATGTTGAAGCCGCAAAACGTGTCGATACTTTACTAAACAGAACTTTTATAGAGCCTATTTTAGGATTGGGTTATCCACAAGCTGATTTGCCTGTGCTTAAAAAACTCAATAATTATATTTTAGAAGATGATCTCAACAATTTATCCTTCGATTTTGACTTTATAGGCCTGCAATGTTACACACGCGAAGTCGTAAAATCGGCAATGTTGATTCCGTATATTGGTGCCGAATTAATAAGTGCTGAAAAAAGAAACGTGATCTCAACCGATATGGGATGGGAAGTTTATCCTCCTGCCCTTTATTATGTCCTAAAGAAATTCAACGAATATAAAAACATTAAAAAAATCATTATAACCGAAAATGGTGCGGCTTTTCCGGATACACTTTCTAACGGAAAAGTTTACGATATCAAACGTACCCATTATATTCAGGATCATTTAGAACAAATTCTTAAAGCCAAAGAAGACGGATTAAATGTCGAAGGTTATTTTGTATGGAGCCTCACGGATAACTTTGAATGGGCAGAAGGCTATAATGCCAGATTTGGGTTAATACATGTTGATTTCGAAACGCAGCAAAGAACTATAAAGCATTCTGGATTGTGGTTTAAGGATTTTTTATCTTAACCCCTTATACTTAAAGACATAAAAAGCCTTTTGCAATTAAATTGTGAAAGGCTTTTTATGTTTGAAACAAAATCATTTATTAATGCAATCTAAAGTTATATTGCTGCTTTAAAATCCCGATATGAAGCTTGCCATTCGTTTTCAGGTAAGCTGTCACAAGAATGTATCTCTCTTCCGGATACTTTATTTCATAACTAAAGGTTGTATCTTTTACTTTAACCTGTAGCAGGTGTTTTCCATCATCTGATACTGGCAGTTCTGCCGTTTCATAACCAGGCATTGCATTTGTTGCTTTTAAGGTAATTTCCTGAACTTTCTTTTTATCCAGAAGTATTTCCAGTTTTAGGTTATCAAGTTTTATATTGGTTGGCTGCTCAAACGAAACAACATACTTTTTACAGCCAAAAGTGCATAAAACAATTAATAATATTAGAAGCTTTTTCATAAAAGATATTTTTAAAATGATAGTTACCAGCAATCAAAATCTACAATAATATTTTATAAATATAACTAATTTCACTACAATTTAAATACCCCAAAAGAACAAGTTTTATTGCAATAAAGATCAGTAATACACATGAAAAAAATTTGATAAAAATATGGGTTTAAAAGCAAAAAAAAACGATCATTTCCCTTGTTTTCAGTAGGTTTATTGATAAATTTTGCTTATCTTTATAGTGTAAATAAACGTAAATATATGCCGAAAAACAAACTTTTTAAACTTCTGGATTACTCTTCAAAAAATTATTTATTTTACTTCTTTAAGCATTTTATTTTTCAAAATGCTTTTCAATTTCTATTTGAAATTATTCTACCCAATCTTTTTTCTGTGCAAAGTATAAACACACAGATAGTCTCAAAGCGACAACTCCAATTTCTACCATAATTATTTTTCGTTGATATATTTTCTAAACTATTTTTTTAGAAAATACAACTTTAAAATCAAACAAAAGATTTCCCGTTTCAGGATTCTCTTTCGACTCTTCATTTTCATTTTTCAAAAACTAAACGTAATTCTATGATTTATTTCTCGTTTTTCAACTATTTGATTACTTCTACTATTAATCTCAATTTATTGATTCATTCAAATCTATATTTTAACTTTTTTTATAGTTCAATCCAACTTTTTTAGAACTTTTTGTATCTATTATAATAGAGATCAGATTCGTTTTCCATTTAAATAAAAGGTTCTAACAGACCTAAATTACTATGCATTGTATTTTGTTTTAGGGAATTTTCAGGAATCTTAGGAAAACGCAGGAATTCTGGGAATCCCTTATCTACAAAGGGCTCAAAGTGCCTTTACTTTGCCAAAGAAATTAGTTCAGGTTTTGTCTGCAGACTAAAACATAAATATAAACTAGTTCAAATTAAGAGTGTAAAAAACCGTAAGACCGAGTTTAATCGGGAAGTATAAACAACGTCTTACAGTTCTACACACTTTACTTCCCAAAAAAGCAATTTGGTATTGCCTCAATCAAGTTCTGGATAAAATCCGGACAGCAATACCTATGTCTAATTTCTAAATTAAATCAAAATGAAAAAACTAATACTATTTATCGCTTTTGCGTTATTGTTCACTATATTTTCTTGTACTCCGGATGAGTATGAAACTCAACCAAAACAAGAAACACAAAAAAATATTAATCCCATAAAAGCAACTTATGCTGATGGTCCTGGTGATGGTGGTACTAAGCCACCTCCACCTCCACTTTAATATAAAAATTTATTTTTAGTGTCTAATTTATTACTATTTTCGGGGAAAGTAAATTTATATGTTACGGTCCCCGTTTTTTTCTTTTATTATACTTCTTTTGCTTTTTTCCTGTAAAGAAAAAAAGAATGTTAACAGTAACAATGAATCGATACGAAAAGAAGCAATTACTCTACGAAATATAGCAAATGAAAATCACGATAAACAAAATTTCAATACCTCTTTTTATCAGTTTAATAAATCAAAAAAACTTTTTGAAACTATAAAAGATAGTGCCAATATTGGGTACACACTTACTATAATGGCCTTAATTCAGCAAGTGAATGGAGATTATTATGGGAGTAAGGAAACCGTAACTGAAGCATTACCTTATGTTAAGAAAAAGAGTGTATATACAGCTGCTATAAATAATATATTAGGCATTGCTGACAAAGAACTTTCTCTTTATGATGATGCCATTGTCTATTATAAAACAGCAGCAGATGATTTTAAAGATCCTATTGATAAGCGAGGTCCTTTAAGCAATATTGGAGCAGTTTATATCCAACAAAAAAAATACGACAAAGCAATTGCTCTTTTAGAATCTCTTTTAAGTAAAAATTTTTTAAAAGAAAAAGTTTCAATAACTGATGAGGTTAGAATTCTAGACAACCTCGGTTATGCTTATTTTAAGAAAGGAATGGATCAAAAAGGATTCTCTTTAATGAATGAAGCGCTCCAGACGAGAAACAAACTTAAGGATACTTATGGCAGTATTGAAAGTTATCTGCACCTTGCCGATTATTATGCTAAAAAAGACATTAAAAAATCAAATAAAAATGCCCTTACAGCTTACAATATTGCCACAAAATTAAATAGTGTTGACGAAAGATTAGAAGCGCTTCAAATTCTAATTTCAAATGATCACAGTGCTCAAAACGGTAAATATGTGCAAAAGTACTTTACACTAAACGATAGTATTATTAAGGTTCGAAATAACTTTAAAAATAAATTTGCTAAAATTAAGTACGATTCTAAAAAAGAAAAAGACGAAAACGCAAAACTTCGTTTAGAAAAAGCAGAAAACTTGTTATCCCTTCAAAAAGATAAATATCTCCGAATTGTTTTTGTAATTGTATTTGTTTTTTTAGTCATTTTAATAGCCATATTGATAAGATATTATAAAAATAAAAACAGAGCTATAGAATTCCAGACTTCATATAACACTGAAACCCGAATAGCTAAAAAAATCCACGATGAATTGGCAAACGACGTCTTTCAGGTCATTGCTTTCGCCGAATCTCAGCCGTTATCTACGGAAAGCACCAAAGAGAATCTACTTCAAAAATTAGATGACATTTACGGACGCGTAAGAGGTGTTTCAAGAGAAAACAATAAAATTGATACTGGCATAGATTTTACAAACAGAATAAAAGAAATGCTTTCAGCCTATAATACCTCCGAAAGAAATATTATTGCCACTAATCTGGAAAATATAAACTGGGAAATTATCGATGATATAAAAAAGATTACTATTAGTCGTATTTTACAGGAATTAATGGTGAATATGAAAAAACACAGTAATGCAAATTTAGTTCTTATAAAATTTGAAAGTGATCAAAAATCAATCTTAATAAACTATAATGATAATGGTAAGGGTTCTGAAAAAACGAAGCTTATAAAAAATGGCCTTCAAAACATGGAAAACCGTATGCAGGCTGTTAAAGGAACTATCGATTTTGACACAGAACCAGATAAAGGTTTTAGAGCAAAAATAGCTATGCCTAAGTAAATACAAATTAAAGTTCAATATGAACTTCTACAGTTTTATACTAAAATGTATATCCAACAACAAAAGTATTTACAGAACCATGATTATTTATTAAGAAACTTGGTTTCAAAGTTTGGGCTTTTATATTAACTCTACTTAATAATCCAAGTGTAATTTATTATTAAACGAATATTTGTTTCTTTTTGTTTTTTTTACTTTATAAACTATATCAACATTTTAACGAATTATTCAATTTTGCTTCTTTATTTTTGTTCTAGTACAATAAAAAGTTATACCCACCTTTTCAAAAATTGCCTTTAGAATAATAATCCTTTTCAAACTAATCTTTTACACCAAATTTAATTACTTTGCGGGCACGAAGTCAGATATTCGCGTAGTACTTATTAAGAACACTTCTTAGAGCGGGAGATACATTAAAAAGCATTATACTTCTTTAAGACCTCTTCTTTGAAATTTCCATTTTTAAGCATTTCAACAAATTCCAATTTTGAAAAAATATTTTTAACTTTAAAAGGATCATGTGCTAAAATATACACATTCCATAAAGTATCTAAAGCAATAACATCACCATCACTTAAATCATCAAAAAAATAAAATTTACCCTCTTTTAAATCTATTATATAAGTGTATCCAATATTTTTTTTGATTAAGTCTTTTTCATCATCTTTGAAATTTTTAATTAATCCATCCAAATCCTTGTTTTCAAAATGTTTTTCATTAATTTCAGAAATGTCAATTTTATTAAAATCAAAACTTGAAAAATCAATGCTCTCACAATTAAATCCTCCAAGAATTCCACTTAATATATTTAAATTAATAGTACAAAAATCATTCTTTTTAATATTCCAAACTTTTAATACTTTTTAAAATAAAAAATTTAGGAAGTTTTATATTTAAATATACTTTCTCGAGTTTAGCATTATAAATAATAACATAACTGTCTTTATAATTTAGACTATATTTTTCAAACCCTAAAAGAAAATTATCATTTATTTGAGAATACAGATATAAATATTTTTTTGGCAAAATATTTATAACATTTTTAAAGAACAATATTTCTTCTTCTTTCATAGGGAATATCTTCTTCTTTTTTTTAAATAAATTAAACATATTATTTCCAAATTAAATTATACTGTTCTTTTACCCATTGTGGCGCAAATCTAGCGCCATAAGGATCTACTTTGCATGATCAAGACCTTTTAATTCCTGAAAATTAAATCGATTATTTTAACAATTAGAGCCCAGTCCCAACTTGGACGTATAAAACGACGATGCAATTTCCATATGTGTTTTCCATTCCTGACTAGTTACTTCATTATTTAATATTTTTGCAGGTGGCTTCATCTTACCTACCTAATAAGCAAATATAATTATAACATCCATATGAACTTTACGAGAACCCGCAAGGGCATTGAATTTGAAATTATAAAAACACAATAAACAAAAAAGCCTTTCAAAATTTTACTCTTGAAAGGCTTTTTCTCTACAAATTAACAGGCAATATTATTTCCAACCGCCGCCCAGGTCTCTATAAACATGGACAGCAGCATTTAGTTGTTCTTTTTTAGTATCAACCAATTCTAATTTAGCTTCTAATGCATCACGTTGTGTCATTAAAACTTCGAAATAATCTACTCTGGCTGATTTAAACAAATCATTAGACACATCAATAGAAGTATTCAACGCATCTACTTGTTTCGATTTAAGATCGTAACCTTTTTGTAAATTCTCAATTTTAGAAAGCTGATTCGATACTTCTAAATAAGCATTCAAAACGGTACGATCGTAGTTATACAATGCCTGAAGCTGTCTTGCATTTGCACTGGCAAATTCTGCTTTAATAGCATTTCTGTTGATTAAAGGTGCAGCAAGATCTCCTGCTAATGAATACAATAATGACTCAGGAAATGTAAACAAATATGAAGGTTTGAAAGCATTTACTCCAACTGCAGCCGAAATATCCAATGAAGGATAAAACTCAGAACGCGCTACTTTTACATCTAATTTTGCAGCAACCAATTCTAATTCTGCTTGTTTTACGTCAGGACGATTTGCTAAAAGTTGTGACGGAATTCCTGAACTTACAGCCGCTGGCAATAAACTTAAGAAGTTAGTACTATCTGTTCTTTTAATTTCCTGCGGATATCTACCCAGTAAAAAGTTGATTTTATTTTCGGCTTCTTTTATCTTCTGAAGAATATCAAATTCAAGACTTTGTGAAGTTAAAACCTCAGCCTGAAATTTCTGAACTCCCAATTCTGTTGCTCTTGCAGCCTGTTTCTGAATCTTTACGATTTCTAAAGCATTAGTCTGCAATTTGATCGTTTGTTTTACAATATCTAACTGATTATCTAAAGCCAATAATTCATAATAAGAATCAGCAACTTCTGCAATAAGATTTGTAATTACAAAGTTTTTACCTTCAACAGTTGCTAAATATCTGTTTAATGCTGCTTTTTTAGAATTACGCAGTTTTTTCCAGATATCCACTTCCCAGTTTGCATATGCAGAAATAGTAAAATCACCTAACGGATCCGGAGTTTCTACACCTGGTTTAATCTCTGTTGTAGCATCACCGGCACCCTGACTTGTATATCGCCCTACTTTTTCTACCCCTGCTCCTGCGCGAACACCAACAGTTGGCAACAAAAGTCCTTTTCGAACTCGAATATCATTCTTTGCGATTTCAATTTCCTGCAAAGTAATATTCAATTCCTGATTGTTTTTTAAGGCAACATCAATCAAATCTACAAGGTTTTGATCTTTAAAGTAATCTTTCCATTGTAATGCTGAGGTGTTGTTTGAATCCTGGGTTTGAGCTGTTGCGCCAAACGACTCAGGAACTGGCGTGCTTGTCGTTACAGTCTCAGGTGCAGGGGCTTTACACCCTGCAACCGTAAGACATATACCTAATGCAATACCATATTGATATGATTTGATTTTATACATGATTGTTGTCAATTTCTTCTGTTAATGGATTCTCTTCTTCATGTTTCACCAATTTGTATTTCTCTGCAATTTTTGCAAAAATGTAATACAAACCAGGAATCACGAATACCCCACAAATAGTTCCTATAAGCATACCTCCGGCAGCAGCAGTACCAATGGTTCTGTTACCAATTTTACCTGGTCCTGAGGCAAACGCAAGCGGAAGCAAACCTGCAATAAAGGCAAATGAAGTCATCAAAATAGGACGGAACCTCGCTTTTGCTCCTTCCATTGCTGCTTCAAGAACTGATCTTCCTGCAGCGTGTCTTTGTATCGCAAACTCTACAATCAATACGGCATTTTTACCCAGTAAACCAATAAGCATTACCATCGCAACCTGAGCATAAATGTTGTTTTCTAATCCTGTTAATTTCAATAATAAGAAAGCTCCAAAAATACCAGCAGGTAAGGAAAGAATTACAGATAATGGCAAAATAAAACTTTCGTACTGAGCTGCTAGTACTAAGTATACAAATCCCAAACAAATCAGGAATACCCAAATCGCCTGATTACCCTGAGCAACCTCATCTGCTGAGATACCTGCCCAGTCAATATCATATCCTCTTGGTAATTTTTTAGCTGCAACTTCCTGAATAACTTTAATCGCCGTTCCAGAACTATATCCTGCAGCGGCAGAACCACTAATTTGTGTAGAAGTGTACATGTTATGTCTTGTAATCTCAGAAAGTCCGTATACTTTTTCTAATCTCATGAAAGCAGAAAAAGGCACCATTTCGTCACGATTGTTTTTCACATACAACTTTAAAATATCATCTGGCTGCGCACGGTATTCCGGAGAAGCCTGAACGATTACTTTATAGTTAATTCCGTATTTAATAAAACTAATTTCATAGTTACTACCCACAAGAGTTGACAAAGTATTCATGGCGTTTTCAATAGAAACTCCTTTTTGCTGTGCCATATCGTTGTCTACTTTCATCATGTATTGAGGGAAACTAGAGCTGTAAAAACTGAACACGTTAGATAATTCCGGATGAGTATTTAACTCCTTAACGAAATCATTATTTACCTGCTCCATTTTTTTATAATCATTAGAACCTGTTTTATCTAACAAACGAAGCTCAAATCCTCCGGCAGCACCATATCCGGGTACAGCAGGCGGTTGAAAAAATTCGATATTTGCACCTGCAATATCTTTGGATTTTTCTTCTAATTCAGCCATAATCTCAAGAACAGAATGTTTTCTGTCACTCCAGTCTTTAAGGTTGACCAAACAAGTTCCTGAGTTAGAACCTGTACCTTCAGACAGAATTTCATAACCGGCTAATGAAGAAACCGATTTTACTCCATCTATTTTTTCAGCGATTTTTTGCAGTTTTTCAGCAATATTATTGGTTCTTTCTAATGATGAACCTGGGGGTGTCTGAATAACGGCATAAAACATTCCCTGATCCTCATTTGGGATAAATCCTGAAGGAACAGAACTACTAATCAACCATGTTCCGGCACAAAAAACAAGAAGTGCAATAATAGTAACCGCTCTTCTGTTTACAATTTTAGCCAATAGGTTTTGATATTTGCCTTGTGCTAAATTGAACTTATTATTAAATCCATCTATAAATACATTTACAGGCGTTTTCTTTTTAACTTCTCCGTGATTATTTTTTAACATCATCGCACAAAGTGCCGGTGTCAAAGTCAAAGCCACAATACCCGAAAGGATAATCGCAGTTGCCATAGTAACAGAGAACTGTCTGTAAAATACCCCAACCGGACCGGACATAAAGGCAACCGGAATAAATACTGCCGCCATCAGGAATGTAATTGCAATAATAGCTCCTGCAATTTCGTGCATCGCTTTTTTAGTCGCTTTAAGTGGCGAGAGATGTTCTTCCTCCATCTTGGCGTGAACAGCCTCGATAACCACAATGGCATCATCGACGACGACTCCAATAGCCAGAACTAAAGCAAATAATGTAATTAAGTTCAATGAAATATCAAAGAATGTCATGAATACAAACGTACCAATCAAAGATACTGGAACCGCAATTGCCGGAATAACCGTAGAACGCCAGTCTCCTAAGAAAAGGAACACCACAATACCCACCAGAATAAAAGCTTCTACAAGGGTATGAATTACTTTTTCGATAGAAGCATCAAGGAATTTAGAAACGTCATACGAAATTTCATAATCCATTCCTTTAGGGAATCTTTGCTTGATTTTTTCTAATTTAGCTTTTACCTCTTCAATTACCTGATTGGCATTACTACCAAACGATTGTTTCAATACAATAGCTGCAGATGGTCTACCATTTAAGTTCGAGTAAATGTCATACATCGAGCTACCAAATTCTATTTTAGCAACATCTTTCAAACGTAAAAGTTCTCCGTTTGCGTTTGATTTTACAACAATATTCTCATATTGTTCTTTGGTTGTAAAACGCCCTGAATATTTTAATACATATTCAAATGCCTGAGAACGCTTACCAGAACTTTCTCCGGTTTTACCAGGAGAAGCCTCCAAACTCTGACTTGACAATGCTTCCATTATCTCATCAGCAGAAATTTTATAAGCTAACATACGATCAGGTTTTAACCAGATACGCATTGCATATTCACGTGTTCCTAATATATCTCCGGAACCAATACCATTTACCCTTTTCAATTCAGAAAGTACGTTGATATCAGCATAGTTATACAAGAACTTCATGTCGGTATTTTTGTCTGTACTGTAAAGATTCACATACATCAACATACTCGGCACTTCTCGGGTAATTTTAATACCTTCTCTAATAACTAACGGAGGTAATTTATTGGTAACCGAAGCTACACGGTTTTGAACGTTGATCGCAGCCTGATTAGGATCTGTTCCTAAATTAAAGACCACTTTTATCGTAGCTTCACCATCATTTCCGGCATCAGAAGCCATATATTTCATTCCGGGAACTCCATTTAAGGCTCTTTCCAGAGGAATTACAACCGCCTTGATCATTAATTCACCGTTAGATCCCGGATAATCTGCGGTAACATTCACCATTGGTGGTGAGATTGTAGGGAACTGTGTAATAGGCAAACTTAATACCGACAATACCCCTAAAAAGACAATGATCAGCGATATTACTATCGACAGTACAGGTCTTTGAATAAATTTATTAAACATTTTATATTTTTTTTAATGATTAAACCTATTCTGCTTTTAAGCGTAAATTGTTCATTACCGCTTTAGGAGATTGGAATTCAAATTTAATTTTGTCATTCTCTTTTACTTTCTGAACTCCTTCAAGTAAAATTTTATCATTTTCTGTAAGTCCGGTTTTAATCACATATAAATCAGGTATTTCGCCTGTAATAGTAATTTCTCTAGAATTTACTTTATTGTTTTTATCTACAACAAAAACATACTTTTTATCCTGGATTTCGTAAGTTGCTTTTTGCGGAATCACAATAGCATTTTTAAGCGGCACAAGCATTTGAACCTGCCCAGTTTCTCCGTTTCTAAGTAACTTGCCTGAATTAGGGAATCTTGCTCTAAAAGCAATGTTTCCTGTTTCGTTGTTAAATTCACTTTCGATAACTTCTACGTTTCCTTTTTCTTTGAAAGTATCACCATTTGCCAAAACCAAACTTACTTTATTGTCCGCACGGTCTTTTACATCTGTCTGATATTGTAAATACTCAGGTTCAGAAACGTTGAAGTAAGCAAACATCTGACTGTTGTCTGAAAGACTTGTCAATAGTTCCCCTTCATCAATCAAACTTCCTAATTTTAAAGGAATACGGTCAATTGTTCCGTCAAACGGAGCTCTGATTTCTGTAAATGATAAATGAAGTTTTGCTAATGCAACTTCGGCTTTTGCAGATTGCAATTTTGCCTGAGCCACACTCAATTCGTTTTTGGAAACGATATTTTTATCTGCCAGTAATTTGGCGTTTTGTAATTCGATTTCTACTGATTTTTGTTCCGCCTGAGCTTTAAGTAATTCTGCCTGGTACATGTTTGGCATAATTTTAAACAACAGCTGACCAGCTTTTACAAACTGACCTTCATCTACATAAATGTTTTGTAGAAACCCTTTTTCCTGAGCACGGATTTCGATATTACGCACAGATTTAATCTGCGAAACATACTCCTTTGTAAACGAAGTATCAATTCTAACGGGGTTAGTTACAGTAAACTTTTCCGCTTCTTCTTTTTCTTCTTTTTTAGTTGTACAACTGGTTAGGCACATCAGGGCAATTAAGCCTGAGAACAAGATAATTCTTTTCATGATTTTTATTGGAAATTAAGCGATGAATGCTTGGAATACAGAGATTCCCTTAGATGAAAAATGCATCGGGCAGCCTTTAGTTATAACTTAACTTTCATACAAGAAGAAGTAAAAAAATACATCAACAAGATATGCAGGATTACAACTTAGGTAACCGATGTATACTGTTGAATCAAATTCTTAAAACCTGTTGAGTAATGTAAATAGGATTTGACTGGCCATTAAATGGCGCGAAGATTTTGAAACGATTGTAATCATTTACAATAGTCTGACCTGAAAATGAAAGATACCAATTATCAAGTAAACTGTAGTTTGCTGCAAAAAATTTATTGCTAAGTGCATCTTTAAGATCATCACTTCCAAGATATTCCTCTTCAAGATCTACATCGGCATCTTCAATAATTGAACTCCCCTGATCCTGATTCGTAAATTTTACCCTGTGCTTTTTCTCAAGAGTATGTTGATGAAAGTTTTGTGGAGTACCAGCATTAAGATATTGCCCTCCGCCAAGCAGAAGCAAATTCATGAATACTAAAAATACTATTAACTTTCTCATTTGGGTGCGAAAGTAATCAAAGTATCGAAACAAAAAAAGATTTTTTTATAAGCTTTAACATTTAATAAAAACGAAAACGTTTTCATTATTTTATTAGCAGGAAATTATATTAAATTCTTAATCTTTTATGCGAAAAAATCATAAAAAAAAGGACTCGAATCATAATTATATTAAGAATGATTCTAAGAAGCCATCAAAACAATCAAAATCGTAAATATTTGATGCTCTATAAGTTATTCTATAAATATGATTATGGTTTCTATAGCGAAATTTCCATTATAATAAATTCCTGTCCTTCTTTGCTAAAAATTTTGCCCGTGTCAATCATCCCAAATTTTTCGTAGAATGTTTTTTTGCTGCTTCGGGCATTGCACCATACTTTTCTTAAATTCTTCTGTTTTGCAAGCTCCAAAATATAATTTATCAGTTTTGAAGCGATTCCTTTTCCCTGAAAATCTTCTAAAGTTGCCAGTTTTCGAAACTGCATTTCATCATTTGTTATAAAGCAGGAAATTATTGAAACCAATTTTTCATTTTCAAAAAAGCCAAAATGCAATCCTAAAGCATCTTCTTCTAACTGTACAAACTCAAAAGGCATATCTGGCCACATTACTTCATGCCTGATCTGCCAGGTTTTCGAAGCTTCAATCTCTCTAATTTTCATATCTCAATATTTTGAACAAGCATACAAATTTACAGGATTTTAAAATTACATCTTACAAATTACCCGAAATCACACTTCTTTCATTATCAAAAACATACATCAAATAAATAAGATAAATCATTCTTTTCTAATTAATAATATTTATTTTTATGTTATCTAAAAACAAATCCAGTTATGAAAAAATTCATCTTAGTAATATTATTATGTATCAGTGCCAATGGTTTTGCACAATTAATACAGTTTGGACCTCAGGTTTCTTATAATATAACCTCTCCGCTTTCAGATGACTTTAGTTCAAAAAGCTCAGGAACCGGTATGGGAGTTGCAGGATTTGCCAGAGTAAATTTGTTGCTTTTTTATGGTCAGGGAGAATTTGGGTATGCCAAATCCAAATTTAGTGTTGCTCAAACCGGAATTGCAGAAACTGAGTATGAGTTATCAGGAACTGATGCTACGTTACTTGTGGGTTTTAAAATAGTTCCCTTAGGAAAACTGGGCAATGTTCGCATCTTTGCAGGATATAACTGGAAAAGTTACTCCGATATTAAAGCAAATAATAATTTAAATTACATTGCTTTTGAGAAAAACAACAGTAGTATTCTTGGCGGAGTTGGCGTAGATTTATGGAAACTGACTTTAGATTACAGATATCTTGCCGGAGTTACAGATCTTGATCCTTCAGGAAGAAACCTGAAAACTGCCGTTTCTAATATATCCCTTGGATTTAAATTTTTATAAACTTAATTCAATCACATAAAAAAAGGGAATCAAATTATTTGATTCCCTTTTTTAGTTATTTTACTTTAACATAAAATCGTTCTATATTATTGCTGGTTATTTTCTCGACACCGTTTTCTCCTGTCTTACCTACATTAATAACATGTAACTCACTAGCACTATCATTTATGGCACAATTCCAAACAGTTCCATCTGATAAAATAATATCTGAATATCCTGCATCTGACTGTTCTTTATTGTAGTAAACTAATTTCTCAGATTTAACCAGTTTCTTAAACTGCGTTTTCTTATTTTTCTCAAAAAATAAAATTTCGTCTTGCTTAATTTCCACCAACTCATCAAAATCTTTTGCTGGAGCAGCATTTGCTTGATTGGCAGCCCAAATTGGTTTATCACCAATCATTTTCCAGGTACCCAAAGCCTGAGTCATTATGTTTTCTCTTAAAATCGTTTTTAGTGTATCTACTTTTTTAATAGATTCCTGCCCTATTTCACTGTCAGGTTTAATTTTTGAGGCAACATAAAACAAATCAATAGCTTTTTTAAAATCTGCTTTTTTATAATACGATACAGCCAATTCATATCTGCTTTTTTGGAAGGCAAGTTTTGAATTATTTTGTGCCACTGTTTTAAAAGCGATTAATAAAACAATAAAAAATAGTTTTCTTTTCATTAACAATGTTGGTTTATTTTTTGCAAACCTAGTTTTTTATTCTGAATATTGCTTACGTTTTCCCACATTTGTTTTATTTAAATAAAAACCATCTTAGCATCATAAAAAAAAGGAATCTATGATATTAGATCCCTTTTTTTACGATATTCATTTTTTTAAAGATTTACAAACTACATTGAGTTTGAGAATAAACCCAGGATTTGCATGGCTTGAACTGCATCTTTTTTATTCACAAAAATGTGATCGTGATAAAAAGCCGCCACAACATTACAGCTAATTTCTTTGTCTGAAAGTGCTTTCGAAAATGCTGCCGTCAACCCCACAGCTTCTAATGAAGAGTGCACCGTAAGGGTTATCCAGGACATTACGACCGAATAATCCAGCCTTAATATATCTGCGGTTTCTTTTTTAAGAATTAATGTAATTGCTTCTTTTTCTTTAAAAAACATTTCAATCCCGTTAAGACTTATTCCTTCTAAATTTTCGACTTTACAAAAAACGTAATCACCGGGATTGTGCTCCGGTTTCATCGTTTTAAGCAATTGCTGCAAATCTTTTTCTCCTGACATTTTTATGCGTTTATTATTTAAATCTATTTTACTGCCAAAGTATTGTTCTCTGGTGTAGCATCCATAAAAATGCCACCATCAATTGTTATCAGCTCAATACGTTTGTTGTTTTTGATTGCAATAGAAACCAGTTTTTGATTGGTTTGCCAAACTGCAGGAGTTTGATGAATTATTTCTTTTGTTTTATCTGAATAGGTAACAACAACATCAAACGGAATCGCAAAACCCCCTACATTCTCTACGGAAACAACATTTTTAGTTACACTTTTAACCGAAAGATCAATATAGTTATTGGTAAAAAACCAGTTATTAAAGAACCAATTCAGATTTTTTCCTGAAGCTGTATTTATCGAATTAAAATAATCCCAAGGAATAGGATGTTTACCATTCCAGTTATCCATGTAAGCATGCAATGATTTTTTGAATAAGTCATCGCCAAGCAAATCTTTTAAGGCAAGATATGACAAAGAGGCTTTTCCGTATGAATTGTTTCCGTAACCGACATCAGAAACCTGAGATGACATCGAAATTATGGGTTGATCTTCTTCAGTCGATTTATCTTTGATATAATTTTCTACCCTAAATTGTTTGTAGAATTTATCAGCAGCTTCTTTACCATGTTCTGCAATCCCTATTAAATATTCGAAAGTAGTTGCCCAACCTTCATCCATAAAGGCATAACGGGTTTCGTTGATTCCCATATAAAAAGGAAAATAAGTATGTGCCACTTCGTGATCCTGAACCAATTGTGCAAAAACAGGATCTCCCATTTGCGAATCATTACACATCATAGGATATTCCATGTCTGCAAATCCCTGAAAAGCGGTCATTTTAGAAAACGGATATGGAACTCCCGGCCAACTATTCGAAAAGAAACTTAAAGCATATTGATTGTTTTTTACCGAGTCTGTAAAATCAGTTCCTTTTATATCATAAGCCGCCTGAACACTTGCACGACGATTTGTTTTTTTATCGACGATAACGCTGCTTGCATCCCATAAATAATGGTCGCTTAAACCAAAACATACATCTGAGATATTTTTAGCTTCAAATTTCCAGACATTCCAATCATTTTGTTTCGTTACAACACCAGTTTTTAATTCCTGCTCGTTTGCAATGTGCAAAATTTCATCTGTACCATACGATTTTTTTAAACGGGCAGAAAACCCCGGCTGTAAAACCTCATCAGGATTCAGAAAATCTCCCGTTGCATAAACCACATAATTTTTAGGCGCTTTTACGGAGAAAGTATAGTCATTAAAATCATTATAAAATTCCTGACGATCTGTATGAGGCAATCTGTCCCAACCATTATAATCATCAAAAACACTAACACGAGGATAACTGTAGGCAACAAAAAAAGTAGTTTCGTCTATTTGGCCTTCTCTTCCGCTTTCTTTAGACAAAGGATAATTCCATTCGATATTGATTGTTACCTTAGAATTTGGCGGTACAGGTTTTTTCATCTTTATATTTCCTACTGTTCCCCATTTTCTTCCATCTTCTTTATAAACTTCGTCAGCAATTTTCAATGAAGTAATCGTTAATCCATCACTTAAAAAATCATTGCTTACACTACCGCTTCTTGGAGACGAAGGTTTATGCAGGTTATTTACAAACCGAATAGGCAAATTCCTTAAAGTATCCTTGCTGTTGTTTTCATAAACAATAGTTTCTGTTCCTGAAACAATTTTAGTTTTAGGATCTACAGCTATTTCCATAGTATATTTTGCATGATTCTGCCAGTAGTTTTTTCCTGGTTTTCCGTCAAGAGAACGCGTACCTTTTGCATAAGCATTTTTTATATTTCTGGGCATATAAAGTTCCTGTGCAAAAGTATTTTGTGCCAAAAATAAAAAGGCAACAAGTAATAATTGAAATGGTGTTTTTTTCATAAGTGGTTTCAGAATTTTGATAATTAAATATTGGCTATACTACTTAGAGGCTTTTTTTGATCGAAAGTTACATTTATTTGTAAAAATTAATTTCGAAAAGTCGCAAAAGCGCAAAATTTTGTATTAATCTGTTAAGTTTGGCACTGCAACTCAGAACCTCAGAACGTTCAAAAATAAAAACCGTCTAATTCTAAGAAGAAAAAGACGGTATCTACAATTAATATATAACCTTGATCACTACAAAATATAATCGGTATTAATAAAATTCGATTCCTTGCTGTTTAGCAATTCCTGTAAAATTTCATTATTATAATCGATATCTTTTGAAGCAACAAACGTACGAATGGAGAAGGAACGCAAAGCATCCGGAATACTCAAAGTACCCACTGCAGAATCTTTACGACCTGTAAACGGGAAAGCGTCCGGACCTCTCTGGCAAGAACTGTTGAGGTTTACCCTGCATACTAAATTTACAAGAGCATCGATAAGCGGTGCCAAGGTTTTGATGTCTTTACCAAACAAACTTACTTGTTGTCCGTAATTTGATTCGGCCATATCTTCAAGAGGTTCATTGATATCTTTAAAAGAAATAACCGGTACAACTGGTCCAAATTGTTCTTCGTGATATACACGCATATTTTTGTCTACAGGATATAAAACTGCCGGAAAAATATAATTCTCTGTATGTTTTCCTCCTTTTTCGTTCAGGATTTTTGCGCCTTTGCTTGTAGCATCGTCGATCAATCCCTGAATGTAAGCTGGTTTTTCAGTCTCAGGAAGTGGTGTTAATGAAACTCCTTTTTCCCAAGGATTTCCAAATTGCAGACTATCCACTTTTTCAGAGAATCGTTTATTAAATTCATCAGCAATAGATTCATGCACATAAAGCACTTTTAAGGCTGTACAACGTTGCCCGTTGAATGATAAAGTTCCCGCAATACATTCCTGAATTGCTAAATCTAAATCGGCATCCGGTAAAATAATCGCCGGATTTTTAGCTTCTAAACCAAGAATCAAACGCAAACGGTTTTTATTTGGATGCTGATCCTGTAATGCAATCGCAGATTTACTATTCCCTATTAATGCCAAAACATCAATTTTTCCTGATTTCATGATTGGCGACGCCACCTCACGGCCTCTGCCATAAACGATATTGATAACTCCTTTAGGAAAACTGCTTCTAAACGCTTCTAACAAAGGCGTGATACATAAAACACCATGTTTTGCAGGTTTAAAAATTACTGTATTCCCCATAATTAAAGCCGGAATCAGCAAAGCAAAAGTTTCGTTTAAAGGATAATTGTATGGCCCAAGACATAAAACAACGCCTAGAGGTCCACGACGAATCATAGCATTCACGCCTTGTACTTTTGAGAAGTAAGAACTACGGCTGTTTAATTCTTTATAACTATCAATTGTATCGTGAATATATTCTACAGTCCTGTCAAATTCTTTTTGCGAATCGCCAAGGTTTTTTCCAATTTCCCACATCAAAAGTTTAACCACTTCTTCGCGGGTTTCCTTCATTTGTTTTACGAAATTTTCCATGCATTTGATACGATCAACCACTTTCATGGTTGGCCATAAACCCTGACCTTTATTATAAGCCGCATTTGCAGCTTCTACCACTTCTGCAGCTTCTTTCTCTGCCATAAACGGAATCGATCCTAATAATGTTGGCGTATATTTTTCTGTAGATGAAATGGTCGAAAACACAGGAGTAGTTTGCCCTGTCCATTGTTTTAATTCGCCATTTACAAGATAAGTATCTTGATTTATAAGGGTTTTAATCTGATATTCTTCGGGTATTAAACTCATAGTCTGGTAATTTATGTTTGGTTATTAATAGCGTATTAAAAGAAAAAAGAGGCTATTTGTGCCTCTTGATTTGTTTTATGGATTTATGGTTTCACCTTCCCAATCCAGGATTCCACCAAGCAAGTTATAGGCATTATTAATACCTAACTCATTCATAACCTGACATGCTTTAGCGCTTCTGGCTCCAGAACGGCAATACACATAATAATTTTTATTTTTATCAAGTTCTTCGATTTCATAAATAAAACCCTGACCTTTATTAATGTCAATGTTTACGGCATTCTCGATATAACCGTCATTAAATTCGTCTTCAGTTCTTACGTCCAGTATAACTGCATTCTCGTCAGCAGCAAGCTGATTAACCCAATCTTCTTGTGATAAATTCATAGTATCTGTTTTTTGTAAAATTACGACGTTTCTATTAATTAAAAACGTGCCAAATGCGATTTCGATTATTATTCTCAGAAAACGTTTTAGAGAAAGTATTATAATCAGTGAAACACAAATTTACTTACTATTTTTAAAAATACAGTCTATAAAATCGATAGAAAATAGGATTTTTTCATTTTCATAAAATGCATCTTAAAATGATTTTCTCATAATTAATACCATTTCAATCTGCTATCTTTGTATAAAATTGTGCACTTTAATTTTAATTTGATAAAAAATTTAGCCCCGAATTTCACAAATTTTTACAAATTAATTAGTAGCAATTATGAAAATTGATAAAAAAAATAAAAATCAAACACATAGAAACATAGGTTTTATTTTTGCGGTTTAGAAAAAAATAAATAACACATTATTTACACATAGCTATGTGTATTAATGCAAAGTGAAACGCCTTTTTTAAGAATCCAAAAGCTATGTTTTTATGTGTTAAAACATTTTAATATTTGATTTAAAAAATTTTATCTGTGCAAACCAGTTTAACCCGTAAAAATCTGTGGGCTATAATACCAAATTCATTTATGCGAAACTCACTTAAAAATATATTTCCTAATTTCTCTACAGAACTTATTTCGACGATTGAAGAAAACGGAAGCCTGCAGGATTTTGAAGCCGGAACTATTTTAATGCGAACCGGACAATACATAAAAAACACCGTTTTGATTACCAAAGGCAAAATCAAAATCTATCGTGAAGGCGAAGATGGCGGCGAATTTTTAATGTATTATTTACAACCCGGACAAGCCTGTGCTATTTCTATGATTTGTACTGCCAAAAGTGAGAAAAGCCAGATTATGGCAAAAGTTGTCGAAGATGTTTCGGTTATGATGATACCGTTGCAAATGATGGACAAGTGGATGATGGAACACAGATCCTGGTACGAATTTGTAATCGAAACTTATAGAAGCAGATTCGAAGAAGTTCTGGAAGTTGTTGATAATATCGCTTTTAGATCTATGGATGAGCGTTTGGAATTTTACTTAAAAAGACATTCTGACGCCTGCGGCTGTACCGAAGTAAAATTATCACATCAGGAAATCGCAACCGAATTAAACACCTCAAGAGAAGTCGTTTCGAGATTACTCAAAAAAATGGAACAACGAGGTTTGGTAAAACTAAATCGCAACCAAATTGAATTATTGAAGTAAAAGTTATTTGCCCACGGATTTTACGGATGAAACGGGTTTTCGCGGGTTTTCTCTTTTTTGGTTTGTCACATTGAGCGGAGTCGAAATGCTTTGCGGGTTCTCTCCGAATTCTCGGGACGCTCGAACTGACAAAAAAAATAATCAGTGAAAACCAGCTTAACCTGTAAAATCCGTGGGCAAAAAATCTGCTATCAAAAATATCCTTATGTGATAAATGTTACTGTAGATTTATTTTTATCCAAGCATCTTTGTATAAAAACAAATACAATGGAATATTTAGGTTATTTTACTTCGATCATAATCGGGATTTCGCTTGGCTTAATTGGTGGCGGCGGATCAATTTTAACCATTCCTATTTTAGTCTATTTGTTCAAAGTAAATCCGGAACAAGCCACATCATATTCTTTATTTATTGTGGGATTAACTGCCATGTTTGGGAGTTATAGCCATTATAAAATGGGAAATTTAAAACTCAAATCGGCATTGTATTTTGCGATTCCTTCGGTAATTTCTATCTTGATTATACGCGAAGTTATCTTTCCTCAAATTGCTTCTACCCTATTTTCTATTGCTTCCTATTCTGTTTCAAAAGATTTTTTGATTATGATAATCTTCTCCGTATTGATGATTACGGCAGCAATCTCGATGATTAGAAAAAACAAACCCGAAATAAAAGCAACCGAAACCAATTATATTCAATTAAGCATAATAGGTTTTATAGTAGGGATTATAACCGGATTTCTGGGCGCTGGCGGAGGATTTCTTATCATTCCTGCCTTGCTTTTTTTTGCGAATTTACCCATGAAACAAGCCGTAGGAACATCGTTATTGATTATTACCATCAATTCATCTATAGGTTTTGGCGGCGATTTATATATTGGCACACCCATAAATTATTCATTTTTATTAGGCGTTTCGGCAATGGCACTTTTTGGGATGATTATTGGGAGTCAGCTTTCTAAAAAAATAGACGGTACAAAATTAAAACCCATTTTTGGCTGGTTTGTTTTGGTGATGGGATTTTATATTATTACTAAGGAGGTTTTATTTTAAGTTTTTCTCTCGCAGATTTAGCAGATTCGGCAGATTTTTTAAAACCATTTTCTACAAAATAGCCACAATAATTATCATTTCTACTAAGATTTCTTGTTCCTTGTAATGACAAAAATGTGAGTATCAAAGATGAAAAACTAAAAAATCCGTTTATTCCTGAGAGTAAACGGATTTGTATATTTTGGGCGTTCCCTTCGGTCGGGCTATCCGCTATATTCCAGATTAACAAAAACTACGGCTAAAAAGCCTTGTTTTTCTAAATCGGGAGATACCGCTTCTATCCCTAACGCAAATTTTCGTATATCTATTTATTCAAGAGCTTTTCAAGATATGCTACCTTTTCTTTTTCAGCCTGAACTAATTCTTTTTCGGCAAGAACCAAACGTTCGTAAAGTTCAACCATTTTATCTAAAGGATTAAAAGTAAAAACAGGTCCAGATGCACCTTGACCATTACTTGCGCTATTGTCATAAAAATTATTAAAAAAATTAAAAACTGATTGTTCCGAAAAATTTTCAATTGCTTCTACTGTAACTCCAAGCGCTTTTGCGATTTCTAAAAGTCTTTTAGCATCAACTTCTTCACTTCCTTCAATGCTGGAAACAGTTTGCTGACTTATACCAATAGCTTCTGCAAGAATTTCTTGTTTCATTCCTTTAAGCTCTCTGATTCGGCTTATGTTGCGTCCTATATGTTTTGGTTTAGTTGCTGTGCTCATAGTTCAAAGATATTTAAAATTCTTTAGAAAAATATAAATGTGGTAAAATACAGGTTTATTTTATAAGATACGTTTTACATATTTAAAAGGAGGTAAAAATGTAGTTTCACGACAGGTTTCTATTTATGAATCTAAAATGACAATTATGCAATTAATAACAAAGCTTTATTTCTTCAGAAATACCTGCTATTTAAGATTATAAATTTTAAAAATGTTTAAAAATGGGCTGAAAGCACAAAATCAATAGCGTAGTGCATCGCACTACGAACTAAATTAACGATTAATATCACCCTGAAAGGGTTAAAGTAAATATAATTAAGAACTAATCTTTAACGGTCTTATAATCAAAATTTAATCTATAACAAACGTTTTCCTTTACACTTAGGCTTTCGCCCTTTCAGGGCTTAAACTAACAATCTTTTTTATTCATAGTGCTTCGCACCATGCTATTGCTTAGGCTCTTTCAGAGCTAGTTTTAACAATTATGATTTTCAATTTATTCCTACAAATTACTTACGATAAAAAAATCAAATAATTTTTAATGGGCGAATATTTAAAATGATGCCCTCGTAATTAAGGTAATAAATATTAGTAAAACATTTTTTCATGCTTTTATATCAAATTTTTAAAACTTCAAACTTATTATTTATTAATTCAAATATTTTATCCGAAACTACATGATCTCCTGTCTCATTTATATTCTTTACCGAATCATAAAGACGATGCAAATTCACAGAATCTGTACTGCCAGTTATCAACAATACATCTCTTGAAGGAATTCCAGCAACAATATTACCATCTACCAAAAAATTCTCATGATGCCAAATGTCTAATAAAATTAAACTTGATTCATAATTTCCACCAACCGTCAACATAAAATATCCATTTTCGCCATGACGTTTAATTTCAAAATTATTTGAAAGATTTTCAAGTGCTTTTTCTTTTAATTTTTCAAGTGATAAATTTATCTCTTCTATATCATCTTTGGAGATATAATGAATTGAAGTTTCTCTATCTTCAACGTAGAAAATAATTAATTCCTCATTATAAAACTCATAAATATGATTCTCTTCGAAATTAGCATTTATCTCTTCTAAACTTTTTATAAATCTTCTGTCTTTAATAACAGGAAGAATTCTTTCTTCATCTAAAAGTTCTTTTGGCAAAAACATTGCAGATGTCCCATTAACATATTTTTCGATAATCTCTTTAATAAATTTTGGATCATTTATATATTCAGAATAAGCATTATTTAAAAAATGTTGGTGTTTACCTTCATTAAATTCACTTTTAATATCAAGTTCATTTATTGAAGTAATTTTTAAACCCTTGACTTTTTTGATTAATTGCTTAGCAAATTTTTGCGAAAACTCAGTTTCATTAAGCCGTTTCTTTTTGAAAAACATAATTTATATCATACTTTAGTTTGTCTTATTTATTTAAATAGCCGTTGGTTTTAACCAACGGGATATCAAAAGCTTTTTCTCGGCTTTAGCCAAATATATAAAACATTTTGGCTAAAGCCATTCCACAACAAAATAAAAACCGTTGGTTAAAACCAACGGCTATTCATATAATTAATTTGCGCAATTCGTGGCTAAAAAAACTTAATGCTCCCCATACCCAACATCATCCATTTTTCCGCTAAAAACTCTGTACTGAATAATAAAATAAACAATTACCAGAAACAAAGCAATAAAAAACCAGCTCATTCCGGCGTTTAATCCGTATTCTCCTGCGGCTGTATTATAAATCGTCAAGGACGGATTCACCTTATTCGTAGAAGGCAAAACATTTGGGAAAATCGAAACGGCTGTCGAAGCAAATCCTCCCACTAAAAATAATGATGAAAACAAGAAACCATAACCGT
This sequence comes from [Flexibacter] sp. ATCC 35103, assembly GCF_001975985.1. Taxonomy (GTDB): domain Bacteria; phylum Bacteroidota; class Bacteroidia; order Flavobacteriales; family Flavobacteriaceae; genus Flavobacterium. Next base: position 564,729 of record NZ_MTQF01000004.1, read on the forward strand.
CTTTTTGCCAGGAACGAACTTTAAACAAGCCCAAAATTCCAACAAACGTCATTAGAGGAAAAAACCAAAGAATAGGATTTTCGACAAAATTATGAAATGGTTTTGGTTCTATAAAATGCCAAATTTGCAACGAAATACAAACTAAAACCAGCAAAACGATATTCAGTTTAAAAACTATATTTTTAAGTTGCGGGTTCAAAGCCGAATTAGTTTTGAAAATTATCCAGTTTGCGCCGTGAATCGTTAATGCTACGACACTCACAATACCCAAGAAAAGCGTAAACCAATCTATAATCCCTAATTCATTTGCTTGCGGACTAAAAGTAGGATTCCATAAAGGCAAAAAGAAATAATGCGCTTCTTGTGTCGAAACGCCATTGGTTACCATTCCTAAGTTTACACCACGAACGATATTACCTAGAGCAATTCCAAAAAACAAAGCCAGGAGCAAACTTGCAATTCCAAAGGCTTTATCCCAAATGGCTTCCCACATTGGGTGATGTACTTGCCCTCGCATTTCTAAACCTATTGCACGGAAAATTAAAAGCCATAAAATCATGATTAGAGGCAAATAAAATCCGCTAAAAGAAGAAGCATATAAAGTTGGGAAAGCAAAAAACAAAACACCTCCGGCAGCAATTATCCAAACCTCATTTGCATCCCAAAACGGACCAATTGCGCTTGTAATTGCTTTTTTATCTTTCTCGTTTTTCGCAAAAAATAAATGAATAATTCCTGCTCCAAAATCATAACCGTCTAATACAATATATACGGCCAGGATTCCCATTAAAACTACGTACCAAAAAAATTCCATATTTATATTTTTTCTGTTGAAAGTTCCACATGACGCGGTCCTTTATTGATAATTTTTCCAACCAAAAGAAGAAACAACATTCCAAGCAAAAGATACAATCCTATAAAACCCAATAAAGTAAACAAGGTATTTCCGGATGAAACGGTTGGCGAAGCACCTTCGGCAGTTCGTAATAAATTATAAACCAGCCAGGGTTGTCTTCCTAATTCGGCCGTGTACCAACCTGTAGTATTAGCAATATAAGGAAATGGCATCATGAACATTAAGGACCATAAAACCCATTTGGTTTCGAATAATTTTTTTCTGATTAACTGAAAAATTGCAAAAGCCATCAAACCTATAAATATGGTTCCAAGTCCTACCATTATATGATAAGCGTAATACAATCCTGAAATATTGGTTGGGTGAAGATCTTCTTCAAACTGATCCAGTCCTTTTATTTCCTCATGCCAACTTCCGTAAGTCAGGAAACTCAGAATATTAGGAACAGCGATTTTATTGTCTAGTTTTTTGTCTTTTACATCAGGTTGCCCAATTAAAACAATTTCAGAACCTTTCTTTTCAGTATGAAAAATTCCTTCCATTGCGGCAAAAGTTACAGGTTGGTATTTCACGACATTTTTTGCCAGCAAATCTCCCGTAGGAACTGCAACGATAATACTCGAAATCAACCCGAAGATTACACCCGTTTTAACGAACATTTTACCAAAAGCAACATTTTTTTGGCTTAAAATATAAAAAGCACCAATTCCTGCCACAACAAATGAACTTGTAACCAGAGAAGCTGCCTGATTGTGTAGATAGGAAGGCCACAACCAAGGATTCAGGAATAAGGCTTTAAAATTCGTGAGTACAAATTTTCCGTTTTCGAGAATTTCATAACCAACCGGGTTTTGCATCCACGAATGTGTGGCTATAATAAGATACCCGCTTGCCCAGGAACCAATCATAATCAATAATCCGGTTACAAAATGCCATTTGTGTCCTATTATTTTTTCTCCAAACAAAAAAATTCCCAGAAACGAGGATTCTAAGAAAAAGGAAAACATTCCTTCCATTGCAAGGGTTTGACCAATGATTCCGCCTGTTAGTTCAGAGAATTTTGCCCAATTGGTCCCAAACTGAAACTCCATTGGGATTCCGGTTACAACGCCCATCGCAAAATTGAGAGCGAAGATTTTCATCCAGAAATGAGTGGCGTGATTGTATTGATCGTCTTTTGTTCGCAGATATTTCCATTTAAAATAAACAATGATCAGCGAAAGACCCATTGTAAGTTGCGGAAAAAGATAGTGAAAAGTAATTGTGAAGGCGAATTGCATTCGGTCATAAAAAAGCATTTCTTCCATAGTGGTATTTTATTTATGAAGTCCCACAAATTTACCCATTAAAACCCGAATTTCCTGCCTTTAAAAAAAGTTTATCGCCTGATATTTGTTAAACTTTTTAGTGTTTCTAGAACATTTATTTTTTTTCAGCATATAAGTGATATAAGTTCACTTTAGCTTTACGCAAAAGAAAATTACACTTAAATTTACTTATATCACTTATATGGTGAAAATCATTTTTTTAAAATTCCTTTTTCTACGCTTTCGTTTATTAATCCTTCAGCATAATTCCATAAAGTTTTAGAACCTTCTTTTATAAAGCTCTTTTTCTCATAGACTTTATTATAAGGTACGTCAAACTCTTTCCAGGTTCCTCCGTTATTCGATGTATTTTGCAATAAAGGTTCTAATCTGTCCATCGATCTTGCAAACTTCGCTTCGTTGGATTCTCCGGCTTCAAATTCTTCCCAAATGGCAATAAAATCCTGAGCTTGTTTTTCCGGAAGCAAACCAAAAATACGATTTGCTGCCAATCGTTCTTCATCTGTATTATCGTGACTTTTTTGTGTATCGTATATAAAAACATCTCCGGCGTCGATTTCTACAATATCATGTATCAGAACCATTTTCACGACTTTTAAAACATCGATAGGTTCATTTGAATGTTCAGCCAAAACAATTGCCATCAAAGCCAAATGCCAACTATGTTCTGCATCATTTTCGTTTCGGTCACTATTGAATAGCTTCGTTTTTCGCTGAATGTATTTTACTTTATCAATTTCTTTTATAAAAGCAATTTGGTTTAATAAATCTTCTGTGTTCATAGCCATGATTTTCGTCAGTTGTAAAATTACATAGATTTTTTTTCTCACCATATAAGAGATATTGCAAAACCAACTATCTTTTTTAAACCATATAAGTTATATAAATTCATTTTAGCCTTAAGCATATTAAACCAAATCTTAAATTTTCTTATATGACTTATATATTGAAACCGTCAAAATTTTAAACCATATAAGTTATATAAGTTCATTTTAGCAAAACGTAAAAAGCAAAGTCTTAAATTTTCTTATATCACTTATATGGTGAAACCCTTTGATCTTGTTTGAATTTATATACGAGTTTTTGAATTTCCTATGGGCTTTATATGGTAAAACCAATCAAAGTTTTTTTACACAAAAATCAAATTTGTGTAACATTAGTCACCTATTTTAATCAAAAAGTAGGTTACCTTTGTATTCCCATATTTTTAGAATACTTATCATGAAAATAGAACAAATTTACACCGGATGCCTTGCGCAAGGTGCTTATTATATTACTTCAAATGGTGAAGCGGCAATTATTGATCCGCTTCGTGAAATCCAGCCTTATCTCGATCGTTTAGAGCGCGATGCCGTAAAACTGAAATACATTTTTGAAACACATTTTCACGCTGATTTTGTTTCCGGACATATCGATTTAAGCAAAGAAACTCAGGCGCCAATTGTTTACGGACCTAATGCAGCTTGCGAATTTGATTGCATTTCTGCCAAAGACGGACAAGAATTCAAAATTGGTAATATCACAATTAAAGCGTTACATACTCCGGGTCACACCATGGAAAGTACAACGTATTTACTGGTTGACGAAAACGGAAAAGATCACGCTATTTTCTCTGGAGATACCTTATTTATTGGCGATGTTGGTCGTCCGGACTTAGCTCAAAAAGCAGCCGGAATGACGCAAGATCAATTGGCGGGAATTCTATATCATTCATTAAGAGATAAAATCATGACTCTGGCTGATGACGTTATCGTTTATCCTGCGCATGGTGCAGGAAGCGCTTGCGGAAAAAACATGAGTAAAGAAACGGTTTCGACAATTGGCAATCAAAAAGCAACCAATTATGCTTTACGCGCCAATATGACCGAAGCTGAATTTATCACTGAAGTGACCGACGGATTATTGCCTCCGCCAGCTTATTTCAGTATGAATGTAGCCATGAATAAAGGCGGTTACGAAAGCTTTGAATCGGTTTTGAATAACGGAATGAAAGCAATAGATGTAAAAGAATTTGAGGCTGTTGCCGAAGAAACCGGAGCGTTGATTTTAGACACCAGAAAAAGTGCCGATTTTTATAAAGGATTTATTCCGCAATCTATAAATATTGGAATCAACGGTGATTTTGCACCGTGGGTTGGAACTTTGATTGCAGATGTGAAACAGCCTATCATATTAGTTACCGAAACTGGTCTTGAAGAAGAAACTGTAACGCGTTTAAGCCGTGTAGGTTTCGATTCGATTATTGGGCATCTTGAAGGAGGTTTTGAAGCTTGGCAAAAAGCAGGTTTTGAAGTGGATACTGTGAACAGAATCTCGGCTGAACAATTTGCAAATCAATTCAAAATTGAAGAGGACAAAATAATCGATGTTCGTAAAGAAACCGAATATGAAGCTGAACATATCGAAGATGCTTACAGCAAACCTCTTGCTTACATTAATGACTGGGTAAAAGATATTAACCCAAACGAGCATTTTTACCTGCATTGCGCCGGAGGATATCGCAGTATGATCGCCGCTTCGATTTTACAAGCTCGCGGTTTTAGAAATTTTACCGAAATTGACGGTGGTTTTGGAGGAATCGCAAAAACGAATATCCCAAAATCAGATTTCGTTTGTCAAAGTAAGATTCTGAAAGCATAAACATTAAACATAAATTTTCACCATATAAGTGATATAAGTTCATTTTAGTTTGGGATCATTTTAAGTCTACATCTTATATTTTAACTTTTCAAAGTAATGTAAGAAGCTCCAACTTATAATTTCTTATATCACTTATATAGTAAAAAATAAAAATCTAATTTTTAAAGTAAAACATGAGTCTAATCGAAATCATCAAAGAACCTTGGCCTTGGTATGTTGCAGGTCCGTTAATTGGATTAACAGTTCCTATTTTATTAATTATCGGAAACAAATCTTTCGGGATTAGTTCTTCGCTTCGTCATATTTGCGCGGCTTGTATTCCGGCGAATATTTCGTTTTTTAAATACGATTGGAAAAAAGAAAGCTGGAATTTATTCTTCGTTTTCGGGATTTTCCTTGGCGGAATTATTGCAGCTTACTTTCTTGCAAATCCAAATCCGGTTGAAATTACGCCGCAGCTTTCAGAACAATTAGCGACTTACGGAATCACGGATCATTCGGGATTATTGCCAAAAGAGCTTTTTTCGTGGGAAAGCTTATTCACCCTTCGTGGCTTTATCATGATTGTTGTTGGAGGATTTTTAGTAGGTTTTGGAACGCGTTATGCCGGCGGATGCACGAGCGGTCATGCCATTATGGGAATTTCAAATTTACAATGGCCTTCATTAGTAGCTACAATCTGTTTTATGATTGGCGGTTTTATCATGGCAAATTTGATTTTACCTTATATTCTTTCACTTTAAAATTTCAAAAATGAATAATTTAGAAAATAAAAATACAGACACTGAAGGAATCAACGGAAGTCAAATTAAAGATTCAGGTTTCTCAAACTTAAAATATCTTGTAGTTGGAATCTTTTTCGGGATTGTATTTGTAAAAGCCGAAATTGTAAGTTGGTTTCGTATTCAGGAAATGTTTCAATTACAATCTTTCTTTATGTATGGCGTAATTGGTAGTGCAGTTGTGGTTGGAGTTATATCGGTTCAAATAATTAAAAAATTCAACATTAAAACCATTCAAGGCGAAAAAATTGAAATTCAGCCTAAAGTATTCAGCAAAGGGCAAATATATGGCGGATTATTATTCGGTTTCGGCTGGGCAATCACCGGAGCTTGTCCTGGACCGCTTTTTGCTCAAATTGGCACTGGAGTTACTGTAATTGTGGTTACTTTAATAAGTGCTATTTTAGGAACTTGGTTTTACGGTTTAATTAAAGACAAACTACCTCATTAAGATTTAAAATATAAAAAATGAGCAACACAACAGAACAACTACTATTAAGAAAAGCAACCATTACAGACTTGCCAGCTATCTGGACCATCATACAAGATGCCATCGAACAAAGACGTCAGGAAGGAAGTTCGCAATGGCAAGACGGTTATCCTAACGAACTTAGCATTACCAATGATATAAATAACGGTTACGGATATGTACTTACAGAAAACGAAACAATTTTATCTTATTCTGCTATTATATTCGACAAAGAACCAGCTTACGAAGACATAGAAGGCGAATGGCTAACCAACGGAGATTATGGCGTTGTACATCGTGTAGCGGTATCAAAATTGGCAAAAGGAAAAGGTATCGCAACCAAATTCTTTAAAAACATCGAAGGTCTATGCCTCGAAAAAAATATACATAGCATAAAAGTAGACACGAACTTTGATAATGTACCGATGCTCAAAATTCTGGACAAATTAGGTTATACCTATTGTGGCGAAGTATATTTTAGAGGATCAGCAAGAAAAGCATTCGAAAAAAAGTTAATCTAAAAAGTATATAATTTCAGGATTATAAAGCAAACCCGACAGGATTTAAAAATCTGTCGGGTTTGTTTTTTTAACTTCGGGCTGTCGCACTGATTTGACAGATAGCCACTATCTTTCATACAAGCAAACTAAATGCAAATTTAAAAGAAAATACAGTTTCGTTTTTTCCTAATCTTTATAAAAATACTATTTTGATGCAATAATAACCTCTACGCCTATTTCTTCTAGTTTCGTTTTGGTTTCGTTATCGATTCCGTCATCAGTAATCAAAACATCAATCTTATCTAAATTGCATATTTTACCAAAGCCTCTGACATTCATTTTTGTAGAATCTACCAGTACAATAACCTTTTCTGCAACTGAAATCATGACTTGATTAAGATGCGCTTCTAAAGCATTCGAGGTACTTAAACCAAAATCTAAATGAAGTCCATCTGCTCCTAAAAACAATTTATTACAGGAAAACTGATTCAATATTGCTTCAGAAATTGGTCCAATAACCGAATTTGAACTTTTCCTGACATCCCCTCCCAACTGTATTGTATCTACATTTGTCTCATTACTCAGTTCTAACGAAACCTTTAAAGAAGGTGTCAACACTGTTAATTTTTGGAATCCGGAAATAATTTGCGCCAGGTATTGAATATTAGATCCTGAACCTAATATGATGTAATCAAAATTATTAATATACTTTAAAGCTTCTTTCGCAATCTGCTTTTTTTGCTCTACCTGCAATCCTTCTTTATCACTTAAATCCCTTTCGAAAGCATAAATAGGCTGTTTACTTGCACCACCATGTGTACGGTGTAACAAGTTTTCATTTTCTAAAAAGTTCAAATCCTTTCTTATTGTTACGGTTGAAACATTAAGAATTTCGCACAAATCAGCCACATTTACATGTCCGTTTTTATCCAGTTCTTTAAGTATTTCTTCTTGTCTTTTGTTTATAATAACCATAATAGCCCGATAATATTAAGATTTTTGAAGGTATAAATGTACGATAAAAAAATAATTCAAAAAAAACCTTATTTTATTACTTTAGTTTCGTTTAGTTTCGTTAATTTTGTTTTAAAGAAATAAAAAACAACAAAAGAAACAAAAACAAACACTATATGAAACGTTCAGAACAGTTATCGAAACTAAAAAACACTGAAAAGTGGGATGTAATTGTAATAGGTGGTGGAGCAAGCGGTCTTGGAACTGCTCTTGATGCAGCAAGCAGAGGTTACAAAACCATTTTAGTAGAAGCGATAGATTTCGCAAAAGGTACTTCAAGCAGAAGTACAAAATTAGTTCATGGCGGCGTACGTTACTTAGAACAAGGAGATGTACACTTAGTAAAAGAAGCTCTTAAAGAAAGAGGTTTAATGGCGCAAAATGCCGGACACTTAGTTAAAAACCAATCTTTTGTAATTCCTAATTACAATTGGTGGGGCGGTTATTTTTACACCATTGGTTTAACCATTTATGATTTACTGGCCGGACGTTTGAGTTTAGGCCGTTCAAAATATATTTCGAAAAGAAAAACAATCGAAATGCTTCCTAATGTAGAAGAAAAAGGTTTAACAAGCGGTGTTATTTATCACGACGGACAATTTGATGATTCACGTCTTGCTATAAATATTGCTCAAACCGCTGCCGAACAAGGTGCCTGTATTTTAAATTACTGCAAAGTGGTAAACTTATTAAAAGACGACAACAATCAAGTTATTGGTGTTCAGGTATTAGATCAGGAAACAGGAGATAAATATGACTTAAAAGGATCTGCCATTATTAATGCAACAGGAGTTTTCACCAATGCAATAATGAAACTAAACGATACTGTTTATAAAAAATACATTGTTCCAAGTCAGGGAATTCACCTGGTTTTTGATAAATCGTTTTTACCTGGCGACCATGCTTTAATGATTCCTAAAACAAGTGACGGAAGAGTTTTATTTGCTGTGCCGTGGCATAATCGAATTGTAGTAGGAACAACAGATACGTTAATTAAAAAACAAAGCTTGGAACCTATTGCTTTAGAAAGTGAAATTGAATTCGTACTCGAAACAGCACAACGCTTTTTAGCAAAAAAACCAACCAGAGCCGATGTTTTATCTGTTTATGCAGGTTTACGTCCTTTGGCAGCACCAAAAGAAGAAGGAAAAAGCACCAAAGAAGTTTCAAGAAGTCATAAAATCATCGTTTCTGAAACTGGTTTAATCACCATTACAGGGGGAAAATGGACTACTTACAGAAAAATTGCCGAAGACATCATAGACAAAGCAATTAAAACACGTAAAATACCTGCAAAAGGATGTAATACAGAACATCTTCCTATTCATGGAAATCAGCCTACTACAACTTTAGACAGAGAAAACCATTTATATATTTATGGTTCAGATATTCCTAAAATACGCCAATTGCAAGAGAATGAACCAGAATTAAAAGAAAAAATACATCCTGATCATGAGTTTACAATGGCAGAAGCTGCCTGGGCAATTCGATACGAAATGGCGAGAACTGTAGATGATATCTTAGCAAGACGTGTTCGTTTATTATTCTTAGACGCCAGAGCTGCAGTTCAGTCTTCTGAAAAAATAGCACGATTACTGGCCAAAGAACTAGGACATGATGAAGCCTGGATAACTCAGGAGATTGCAAACTTCAAAGATATTTCAAAAGGATTTTTTCTGTCAGAATTTCGATAGAAAATCTGAATTCAATAGAACTTTATTAACTTAATTATATATTATAAACCATGCAAAACAAACTAATTTTAGCTCTAGATCAAGGAACAACTTCCTCCAGAGCTATTCTATTTAATCATGGAGGAGAAATCGTAAGTCTTTCTCAAAAACCATTTGAACAAATTTTTCCAAAACCAGGATGGGTAGAACATGATCCTAACGAAATCTGGTCTTCACAAATAAGTACTGCCGCCGAAGTAATTGCAAAAGTAGGGATTTCAGGCAGAGAAGTTGCCGCGATTGGAATCACCAATCAGCGTGAAACTACTATTGTCTGGGACAGAGAAACCAGCGAACCTATTTATAATGCTATCGTTTGGCAAGATCGCAGAACAGCAAAATTTTGTGACGAATTAAAAGCACAAGGTCATGCTGATATGATTCAGAAAAAAACGGGTTTAATTCTGGATGCTTATTTTTCCGGAACAAAAGTAAAATGGATTTTAGATAATGTTCCCGGAGCTCGTAAAAAAGCAGAAGAAGGAAAACTTTGTTTTGGAACTGTTGATACATGGTTAATATGGAAATTAACCCGCAGCAAATTATTCATGACCGATGTTTCTAATGCCAGCAGAACTTTATTATTCAACATTCATACTTTAGAATGGGACAATGAATTATTAGAATTATTCGATATCCCAAGAGCAATGTTGCCAGAAGTAAAAGAAAGCAGTGAAATTTACGGAGAAACCTGCACTACTCTTTTTGCAACAAAAATTCCTATTGCAGGAGTTGCAGGAGATCAGCAAGCAGCTCTTTTTGGTCAACTTTGTACCAGTTCAGGAATGGTAAAAAACACCTATGGAACAGGTTGTTTCATGCTAATGAATACAGGCGAAAAACCTATTCTTTCCAGAAACAACTTATTGACAACAGTAGCCTGGAAAATTAACGGAAAAACAACCTATGCTTTAGAAGGAAGTGTTTTCGTAGGAGGTGCAGCGGTACAATGGTTACGAGATGGAGCAAAAATGATAAACTCATCAGAAGAAATTGAATCTCTGGCATCAACTGTACCGGACAACGGCGGAGTTTATTTCGTTCCTGCCTTAACCGGTTTAGGTGCTCCATATTGGGATCAATATGCAAGAGGTGCAATGTTTGGAATAACCAGAGGAACAACAAATGCTCATATTGCCAGAGCAACTTTAGAAGGAATTGCGTATCAGGTAAATGATTTAGTTAAAGCCATGGAAGCTGATTTTGGTGACAAAGGAAAAGAACTAAGAGTTGACGGAGGAGCTGCAACCAATAATTTATTGATGCAATTTCAATCCGACATCTTTGGATCTACGGTTACCCGACCAAAAACACTTGAAACAACAGCTCTTGGCGCTGCTTATCTCGCCGGACTTGCTGTAGGATATTGGGCAAGCTTAGATGATTTGAAAGAACAATGGTCAATAGACAAAGTATTTTCGCCGGAAATGGAAGAAAAACAAGTACATACACTTGTAAAAAACTGGGATAAGGCTGTTGGACGTGCATCAAACTGGATTGAAGAATAACTAAAAACTAACGATATGACCCCTTTTATAGCAGAAATTTTAGGTACAATGGTAATGATATTATTAGGAAATGGCGTTGTTGCAAACGTCAATCTTAAAGGTACGATTGGTAATAACTCAGGTTGGATTGTCGTTACCACCGCATGGGCATTTGCCGTGTTTGTAGGCGTAACTATTGCGGGCCCCGTTAGCGGTGCACATTTGAATCCTGTAGTTACTCTTGGTTTAGCACTTATAGGAAAATTTAGCTGGAGTTTAGTTCCTACCTATATATTAGGTGAAATGATTGGAGCAATGTTGGGCGCATTTTTAGTATGGTTATCGCATAAAGACCATTTTGCTGCAACAGAAGATGAAGGCGCAAAACTTGCTTGTTTCTCTACAGGACCAGCCATCAAGAATAATTTTTCTAATTTGATAAGTGAAGCAATTGCAACTTTTGTTTTGATATTTTCTATTTTCTATATCGCCGGACCAAGTTTACAAATTGCAGCTGATACTAATGCAACAATTGGTTTAGGAACCATAGGCGCACTGCCTGTTGCAATAGTGGTATGGGCCATTGGCCTTTCGTTAGGAGGTACGACCGGATATGCTATAAATCCCGCAAGAGATTTAGGACCAAGAATTATGCATGCTATTTTACCAATAAAAGGAAGCAGCAACTGGGGATACGCCTGGATCCCGATTGTAGGCCCTATAATTGGAGCTTCATTAGCCGCTGCATTGTACCTAACTCTTAATTAATAACATCTTCTTTTAATCCATAAATTTTTATGAAAAATCTTTTTCTTTCTATGATAATCTTCATAGGACTAGCTGGCTATGCTCAGGAAACAACGCCGGAAATTGCGGCTAGTAAAGAACCAAGCCGATTAAATTTTAATGTTACACTTGCAACCAGTCACCTTTGGAGAGGATTAATCATTAGCCCAAGCATGACAGCTATGGGAGATATTCATTATACTTTCGATAAAAAACGAAATTTTTCGGTTGGTGTTTGGGGCGGTAACAGTTTTGATGGTAAATATACTGAGGTAGATTATTACATTCAGTACAAACATAAAGGACTTACAATTGGTCTGTGGGATTTATTCAACACTACAAATGTGGAACATCCGGAAGTTTTTAATTATGATAAAAACACTACAACTCACCTTATTGATTTAAGAACTTCGTATCGCTTTTCTCAGGAATTCCCGTTGCGAATAGAAGCTGACATCATTCTTTATGGCAATGATAAAGAACTAAAATCTGATCTTGATTATAAAAACAGATATTCAACTTACGTAGAATTAGGATATCCGATCATAAAAAACGACGAAATAACATTAGATGCTTATGTAGGAGCAGGATTTTCGCTTGACGGAAAAACAAATCTATATATAAAGGATCCGGATAATAATTTTGGCATCGTAAATACAGGACTTAAAGCCTCTAAGGATATTTCGATATTCCAATATAAACTTCCGGTTTTTGCTGGTATTATGTGGAATCCGGCTGAAAAATACACTCGTATGCAACTTGGAGTTTCATTATTTTAAACCGAAACAGAATTATTTTTTCACTAAACCCGGCAGTTCTTAAAAACTTGTCGGGTTTATTTTTTTGTTTTATATCAATCTGCTACAAAAGAAAAACTCAAAAAATACTGTATTTTAAACTATCGTTAAATATCAATTAATCAATAATTTAAATTAAAAAATATAGTATTTTTATTGCAGTTTTTAAAGCAACCAAATTACCTGCAATTTTACGTTATTTCAATTAACAAAAAATTAACATGACATTTGTATATACAACTATTAAAAGATATACATTTGTATATACAAATTATACACTTACGACTATGACAATTGAAGAGGTTATAAAAAGTACAGTTAAGATGGATAATGCGAAAAAAGTTATTCTGAATATCATGTACACGCAAAACGTGATTCAGGATCATTTCAACGAGTTGATAAAACCGTATGATTTATCCGGAGAACAATATAATGTGTTACGTATATTAAGAGGACAAAAAGGAAATCCTGCTAATATGTGTGTAATACAGGAACGTATGCTGGCTAAAACAAGTAATACAACCCGATTGGTAGACAAATTATTACTAAAGGATTTTGTTACAAGAAATGTTTGCCCTGGCAATAGACGTAAAATTGAAGTTCTGATCACCCAAAAGGGATTAGATGTATTAAAAGAATTAGACCCGAAGGTAGATGAACATGAGCGTTTGTTTGCTGAGAATATAAGTCCTGAAGAATTAGAATTATTAAATCAATTATTAGAAAAATACCGAACCCAACAAAATTAATATTTATGAGCACATTATTAGACAATCTAAACTGGAGATATGCAACTAAAAAATTTGATGCAACCAAAAAAATATCTACTGAAGATTTAAATACATTAAAAGAAGCTGTTAGATTAGCTGCTTCTTCATACGGATTACAGCCTTACAAAGTAATTATCGTAGAAAATCCGGAAATTAGAGAGCAATTAAAAGCTGCTGCTTACGGACAAACTCAAATTACAGATGCTTCGCAACTATTTGTTTTTGCAAACGACTTAAATGCAGGAGCAGAATCTGTAGATGCCTACATCAAGAATATCAGCGAAACAAGAGGTGTTCCTGTTGATGCTTTGGCTGGATTTGCTGATATGATGAAAGGTACAATTGCAAACTTATCTCAAGATGCTAAAAATATCTGGACAGCAAAACAAACTTATATCGCTTTAGGAACTTTATTAAGTGCTGCATCTGAATTAAAAATTGATGCAACACCAATGGAAGGATTTAATCCTGCTGCATTCAATGAAATCTTAGGTTTAGATAAATTAGGTTTAAACGCCTCAGTAATTGCTACTGTAGGATACAGACATGATGAGGACGACGCTCAACATTACAAAAAAGTTAGAAAATCTCACGAGGAATTATTTATCACTATATAATTATTATTAATCCAAAATCAATTTTAACAACATGAAAAATTTAAAAACAATTGCAATAGCATTATTCGTAGCAGCGGCTAGTATTTCAGTAAATGCTCAAACTAAAAAAATCGACGTAAAAGCATCTACTATCAAATGGGTAGGTAAAAAAGTAACTGGAGAGCACTCTGGAACTGTAAACTTTAAAGATGGAGCTGTAGTTTTTAAAGGAAAAAAATTAACTGGTGGTTCATTCACTGTTGATATGACTTCTTTAACTTCAACTGACTTAACTGGTGAATACCAAGGAAAATTGAATGGTCACTTAAAAGCTGACGATTTCTTTGGAACTGACAAATTCCCAACTGCAAAATTAGTTTTCAAAACTATCGGAGCTAAAACAACTGACGTTTATACAGTAACTGCTGATTTAACTATCAAAGGAATTACTAAACCAGTAACTTTTGACATCGCTGTAAACGGAAATACTGCTACAACAGCTTTCAAAGTTGACAGAACTAAATACGATATCAAATACAACTCTGGTAACTTCTTCGAAAACTTAGGAGACAAAACTATCAATGATGATTTTGAATTAACAGTAGCTTTAAAATTCTAATTTTAAGACTTACTAATTCTTATAATAACACCCCAATAGCTAATAACTATTGGGGTTTGTTTTTTTTATTTATTTTCAAAAACATAACCTGCTTAACAATCACGTAACACTTTCGTAACAACATACAGGGGTTTGATTAACATTTGGCTTCTAATTTTGGGCTAATTAAAAAACAAAACTAGAAATTCAAAATCATAGTTATGAAAACAAAAACATGTATTGTAATTATTACTCTTCTAAGCACTTTATTTATACAAGCCCAACAACCTAAAGGAATTATTGGCAACACTAACTGGATGAATAACTGGACCAATTTTAAACCAGCTAACACTGAATATAGCGAAGCTACAAACATTATCGCAGGAACTATTGATAAAGACACCAAACTAACCAAACGTAATACCTATCAGTTGGTTGGAGTTGTTTACGTAACCAAAAATGCAGTTTTAACTATAGAGCCCGGAACAGTTATTCGTGGTGACGACAAAACTTGTGGAACACTTGTTATTACCAATGGTTCAAAAATCATCGCTGAAGGCCTGGAAACTGATCCTATTGTTTTTACTTCAAACAAAGAAATTGCAGATAGAAAACCCGGAGATTGGGGTGGAATCATTATACTTGGAAAAGCACCAATAAACACGATTGGTGGTATACATACATTACCTTTTGATTTAGAACCAATGTTAAATCATTACGGAGGACAGGATGCTGAAGATAATTCAGGAATTTTAAAATATGTTCGTATTGAATATTCCGGAAGAAAATTAAGCGCTGCAAAGGAACTTAACGGACTTTCATTAGCGGGTGTTGGAAGAAAAACAGTTTTAAGTAATATTCAGATTAGCTTTTCTAACGATGATTCTTTCGAATGTTATGGTGGAGATTTAAATATGAACAACCTTGTTTCATACAGAACCACAGATGATGATTTCGATTTTACACAAGGAGCTCAGATTAATATCAATAATAGTATTGCTATTCGCCATCCATTTTCATCTGATGTTTCAGGATCGAGATGTTTTGAAGTAGATTCGTACGACAAAATAGCAAACACTGATATGACTAAAAAAATGACCAAAATAAATGCCAGCAACATTACTTTGGTGAATTTAGAAGAAAACAACCAAGGTCTTGTCAGAGAATCTGTTTATGTAAGAGAAGATACTTTTTTTACTTTATCTAATAGCATTATTTCAGGCTTCTCTCCTTTTGCGTTATTGGAAGGAAATATTGGAAATGGAGAAGTTAATTTAGCTAAAATTGCTTTCAAAAACTTAATCGTTAATAATTGCAATGGCGGAATTACAAGCGAAGCCGGAGGTGCAAATGCAACAATTCAGAAATATTATAATAATCCTGATTTTGAGATTAATTTTACAAGAATAAAGAATGTTGAATTGTTTACATTGCCTAATATAAAAGGTAATCCTGACTTTAGAATGAACCAAAATAATACGATCGCAATTGGAAATTAAGTCTTTAAAAGAATAAATTTTGATAGAATTTAACAATTTCATGAATTATCAAAAGATTTTTTTAAAAATTTATATACCGTAATTCAAATTACATTTATATATTTGTGACATCAAAATAAGATATGAAAACAATAATGAACAATACTTGGTGGTGGAAGAATTTACGTCAAACGTCGTGAACAAAGCTTCCTATGGTATTGTAAAACTATAAATATAAAAGGCTTGTCATCACGACAAGCCTTTTTTTTTGGTAAAAACTCAAGCAAAATTATTAAACTAAAAAACAACATACTTTGAAACCATTTATACTCAACACACATTACAAACAAATTCTGGCAGATACGATTACGCCGGTAAGTATTTATTTTAAAATCAGGGACAAATTTCCTAATAGTTTATTATTAGAAAGTAGTGATTATCACGGAAATGACAATAGTTTCTCATACATATGCTGTAATCCTATTGCGACTATTAAAATTGAAAATGAAATCATTTCAAAAACTTTTCCTGACGGAACAACTGAACAAATTTCTATTGACGCTTCGACCAATATTCCGGAAGTAATTCAGGAATTTTCGAGCCAGTTTAAATCCGAGAAAAACGATTTTAAATTCATCAATAATGGTTTATTTGGATATATTTCTTACGATGCCGTTCGCTATTTCGAGAAAGTTTCTATCGCTAAAAAAGATAGTGCAACTTTAATTCCGGATGTGTTTTATGCAGTTTATCAAAACATCATCGCCATAAATCACTTTAAAAATGAAGCTTATATTTTTTGTCACAGTGTTGATGGAAGAAATAACATTTCGGAAATCGAGCAATTATTACAATCCAGAAATATTGCATCATATAAATTCTCTAAAGAAGGCGAAGGTTTCTCTAATTTAACTGACGACGAATTCAAACACAATGTGGCTTTAGCCAAAAAACACTGTTTCCGCGGAGACGTTTTTCAATTGGTATTATCACGTCGTTTTACTCAAGGTTTTAAAGGGGACGAATTTAACGTTTACCGCGCTTTAAGAAGTATCAATCCATCTCCTTATTTATTCTTTTTTGATTATGGAGATTTCAAAATATTTGGTTCTTCGCCCGAAGCACAAATTATCGTAAAAAACAGAAAAGCCGAAATTCATCCAATCGCCGGCACTTTTAAAAGAACCGGAAATGATGAGCGTGATGCAGTTTTAGCCAAGCAACTTTCTGAGGATAAAAAAGAAAACAGCGAACACGTAATGTTGGTCGATTTGGCGAGAAATGATTTAAGCAGAAACGGACATGATGTAAATGTAGAGAAATACAGAGAAGTTCAGTTTTTCTCACATGTTATTCACTTAGTGTCTAAAGTTACAGGACATTTACACGAAAAAGCAACTACGATGCAAGTTGTAGCAGATACTTTTCCTGCAGGAACTTTAAGCGGCGCACCAAAACACAGAGCCATGCAATTAATAGAAGATTACGAAAAAACAAATCGTAATTTTTACGGAGGCGCAATTGGTTTCATGGATTTTGAAGGAAATTTTAATCACGCAATTATGATTAGAACTTTCCTGAGCAAAAACCACCAATTACATTGTCAGGCCGGAGCTGGAATCGTAGCAAGTTCTGACGAAGAAAGCGAAATGCAGGAAGTATATAATAAATTAAGAGCCTTGAATACAGCGCTGGAAATGGCGGAGAAAATTTAGTTTTAAGTCGCAGTTTTAAGTCACAGTTGCAAACCTGAAACTTGAAACAAAACAAACAATAAACCATAAAACCTATGAAAAATTTAATTGCCATTGCTTTTGCTTTCGTTCTTTTAGTATCATGTGAATCTAAGAAAGAAACAACAGTAATTCCGTTAGTTGGAACCTGGCGTCTGATATCAGCAGAAACCACTGAAAAAGATTCAACGTTCTCGACTTTCAATGCAAAAACGAAGATGATAAAAATTATAAATGATAGTCATTTTGCATTTTTCAATCATGATTTGAATAATGGTAAAGATTCAACAAATGCAGTATTCTTTGGCGGAGGCGGAAAATATACTTTAAAAGATAGTATTTATACTGAGAATTTAGAGTTCTTCAATAACAGACAATGGGAAAATGGAAAATTTGAGTTTGTGGTGAAAATTAAAAATGACACCTTAACTCAAAAAGGAATTGAAAAAGTAGAGAAATTAGGAATTGATC
The DNA here is from genome assembly GCF_001975985.1 of [Flexibacter] sp. ATCC 35103. Taxonomy (GTDB): domain Bacteria; phylum Bacteroidota; class Bacteroidia; order Flavobacteriales; family Flavobacteriaceae; genus Flavobacterium. The sequence goes on from NZ_MTQF01000004.1 coordinate 582,767, forward strand.
GCATTATTACAGAAAAATACGTTCGAGAAAAATAAAAAATTAGTTTCAAGTTTCAGGTTTCAAGTTTCAAGTTATTGGAACGTGAAACAAACAAAACTTGAAACCTGAAACAAAAATAAAATCATGAAAAAAATATTAGTTATAGACAATTACGATAGTTTCACTTATAATTTAGTGCACTATTTAGAAGATTTAGATTGCGAAGTTACAGTTTATAGAAACGACGAATTCGAAATTGACGAAATCGCCACTTTCGATAAAATATTACTTTCTCCAGGTCCAGGAATTCCGGATGAAGCCGGTTTATTAAAAGCAGTAATCGCAAAATATGCACCAACAAAAAGCATCTTAGGAGTTTGTTTAGGACAACAAGCCATTGGAGAAGTTTTTGGAGGAACGCTTTCTAATCTTGATAAAGTATATCATGGTGTTGCAACAAACGTAAAAACAGTAGTTTCAGATGAAATTTTGTTCGAAGGTTTAGGAAACGAATTCGAAGTAGGACGTTACCATTCATGGGTTGTTGATGCAAATCTGCCAGATGTTCTTGAAGCAACTTCAATAGATGAAAACGGACAAATTATGTCGCTAAGACACAAAACATTTGATGTAAGAGGCGTTCAGTTTCATCCGGAAAGTGTTTTGACTCCGAAGGGGAAATTAATTTTAGAAAATTGGATTAATAGCTAGTTTACAGTTTCAGTCACAGTATGTAGTCTCAGAAAAAAAGCTTAGTAACTCAGAACCTTAAAAAATGATAACTATTTCAGAAACTAAAGAAGTCAACATCGAAGATATTCTGATTTTATACAAAGCAAATGAATGGAGTTCGGCTAATAAACCAAATGAATTATACAATGCACTTATAAATTCAGAAACCTTAATTACGGCTTGGGAAGAAAAAAAATTAGTCGGACTTGAGAATGCAATTTCTGATGGATTCTTAACCGTTATTATCCACATTTATTAGTGCTTCCAGATTATCATGGAAAAGGAATTGGAAAAATGATTATGGACAAAATGCAGGAAAAGTACAGTCACTTTCATATGCAAATGTTAACCGCTGACGGAAGATCTGTTAATTTCTACAAAAAAAATGGATTTGAACGCGCAGTAAAAACACAACCCATGTGGATTTATCAGGGAGATGAACACTAAAATTTTAACTTTAAATAATAAACAAAAAAAAATGAAAAAAACTTTACTACTCTTATTGATTTTAATCTCGTCAAAAATTTTCGCTACAGATGTTAGTGGCAATGTCTTTTTAGATAATTTAACCGATTTTTCAAATTGCTTAATTACGTTTACTCCAGTTTCGCCAAGTGCTGTACAGGCGCAAACCACATCACAATCAAACGGTAATTTTATTGCAAATTTGGCAAATGGAGTTTACAATATTAAATATGAAAAATCAGGTTACCAAACCTATGAATTATTAAACGTTTTTGTTAGTACCGCTTTAGTATTAAATAATGTAACACTGTCTTCTAATAACTTAATTCTTGTAAGTGGTAATGTAAGTGGGGCATGGACCAAAGGAAATACTTATAAAGTAACAGGAGATATTATTGTCCCGTTTGGTCAAACATTAACTATCGAGAAAGGTGTTGAAATAAAATTTGATGGTTATTACTCCCTAACTGTGAATGGGACTATACTTGCAAATGGTTCTAAAGACAATTATATTAAATTCACATCTGCTAAAGCTATTCCAACAAATCAAGATTGGAACCAGATAACAATCAATAGTACAACAACATCAATAATGGACTATTGCATTATAGAATATGGTAAAATCTATGATATTAATAATAACTACGAATCCTTTATAAATATAAATGGCAACTTTAACTTGACTAATTCTATTATTAGGAATTCAAATAAGGAAGCGATAAGAACTCGTAGTTCTTCTAATGGGAATGTTAATATAATTAACAATAAAATTTACAATTGTTCTTACGGAATTTTATCTGGAGGAACTGGCAAAATAATAATTCGCAATAATGAAGTACATGATAATACATTATTCGGTATTTATATTGGGATGGATTCCAATTCTATAATTGTAGAAGGAAATACAGTTTATAATTGTAATTATATGGGAATATTAGTTTCATCTAATATAAGAGTAGAACGAAATATTGTATTTAATAATAAGTATTATGGAATATTTACTGAATATAGCAAACCAACTATTGTTAACAATACAGTAATGTTTAACCAAAATGGTATTGGGCTATATGATAATGAGACATTCAAGATAACAAATCCAATTATCAATTCCAACATTATAACTAATAACTTGTACTATGGAATTCATTCTCAAGGAGTAAACAAACCAGATTCAGTTTCCTATAATTTAATATATAATAATGGTTCGGGAGTTGGAAATCTTTTACCAGTTGGTGTTGGTTCGGTAATTACAGTAAATAAAAATAACATCCCATCTGATGCTTATTATAACATATTTGTTGACCCAGAATTTGAATCTACTATTCAAACAGAAAGCACTTTTTGCTCTTTAAGAAGTGATTCACCAGCGGTCAATGCCGGGGATCCTTCAATAATTGTATGGAATGGCACAATCGTAGATATTGGCGCAAAAGAATTGGGAGGAAATTTATCTACAGGAGTAATTACAAAACCTAAAGTGACAAGTGTAAAAGTTTTCCCTAATCCAACTACCAATTATTTATCTTTTGAAACTAATGAAAATTCGGCATTTGATTCAATCAAATTTTTCGATATCAATGGTAAAAATATAGATGAAATTAAGTTAAACGAATCAACATCATCTTATCAATGGAAAACACCTGCTAATCTTAATAAAGGAGCTTACTTGTACATTATTATGAATGGTAAATCAGTTATAGATTCTGGAAAATTTATTAAAATCTAATTTGTATAACTAAATCTGATAATTAATATTTCTAATCGAATTGAAGATGATTACAGACCGAAATTATTAATAAAAAGAAAAAAAATGAAAACTATATTAAACAAATTAATCAACCACGAAGTTCTTACTAAAGAAGAAGCAAAAAACGTGTTGATTAATATTTCGAGCGGTCAATATAATCCAAGTCAGATTTCGGCATTTTTGACTGTTTTTATGATGCGAAGCATTACAATTGATGAACTTTCGGGTTTTCGTGAAGCTTTATTAGAATTATGCGTTCGTGTTGATTTATCAGCTTACAATACAATCGATTTATGCGGAACTGGTGGTGACGGAAAAGATACGTTCAACATCTCAACTTTGGCATCTTTTATTTCAGCCGGAGCAGGAATAAAAGTCGCAAAACACGGAAATTATGGCGTTTCATCGATTTCAGGATCGAGTAATGTCATGGAAAAAATGGGAATCAAATTCAGCAACGATGCTGCGTTTTTAGAAAATTGTATGGACAAAGCGGGAATTTGTGTTTTACATGCTCCCCTATTTCACCCGGCGATGAAAAATGTTGGACCAATTAGAAAAGAATTGGCAGTAAAAACATTCTTTAATATGTTGGGACCAATGGTAAATCCATCATTTCCACAAAATCAATTGGTTGGAGTTTTTAATTTGGAACTGGCTAGAATGTATGCTTATTTATATCAAAATACGGATATCAATTTCACGATTTTACATTCGCTTGACGGATATGATGAAATCTCCTTAACAGGTCCAACCAAAACGATCACATCAAATATGGAAGGAATGTTAAATCCTTCAGATTTTGGCGTTAAACTTTTATCACAAAACGAAATCGAAGGCGGAAAAACCATCGAACAATCCGCTGATATGTTCATTAATATTCTATCCGGAAAAGGAACTGAGGCACAGAACAATGTAGTTTGTGCAAATGCCGCAATGGCAATTGCTACCGTTACAAAATGCTCTCCACTAGAAGGATTTGAATTGGCAAAAGAAAGTCTCTTCTCCGGAAGAGGATTGAAAGCGTTAAATAAATTGAAAGAATTAAATAAGTAAATTTAGTTTCAAGTTTTCTTTGTTTCAGGTTTCAAGTTATTGGAACGCAGCCTGAAACTTGAAACCTGAAACCTGAAACAAAAAAATCATGAATATTTTAGATAAAATAATATTTGATAAACAACGAGAAGTTGTTCTTAAAAAATCGATCATTCCGGTTTCGCAATTGGAAAGTTCTGTTTTTTTTGAAAGAGAAACCATTTCTTTAAGTCAAAAACTAAGAACAAGTTCAACAGGAATTATTGCAGAACACAAACGTCGTTCTCCATCAAAATCAGTAATCAATCATAGTTTTACGGTTGAAGAAGTAGTTAAAGGTTACGAAAATGCAGGTGCTTGCGGAATTTCGGTTTTAACGGACGGAAAATATTTTGGAGGTTCTCTTGATGATTTACTTTTAGCAAGGGCGAGCGTAAATATTCCGCTATTGCGAAAAGAATTTATTGTCGATGAATACCAAATTCTGGAAGCTAAAGCATTTGGTGCCGATTTAATTTTATTGATTGCAGCAGTTCTAACACGCGAAGAAATCAAATCATTATCAGAATTTGCAAAGAAATTAGGATTAGAAGTTCTATTGGAAGTTCACAATCAGGAAGAACTGGAAAAATCTATTATGCCAACTCTTGATATGATTGGTGTAAACAACAGAAACTTAAAAACTTTTGAAGTAAGCCTTGATTTCAGTAAACAACTGGCATCGCAAATTCCGGATGATTTTGTAAAAGTATCCGAAAGTGGAATCTCATCCATCGAAGCCATTCATGAACTAAGACCTTACGGTTATAAAGGTTTCTTAATTGGAGAAAACTTCATGAAAACCGACAATGCCGGGAAAGCAGCTATTGACTTTATTAGTCAGCTGTAGGCTTTAAGCTTCAAGCAATAAGCCTTCTTAAAATTACTAATTTAGCCTAAAGCCTACAGCTTAAAGCTTAAAGCATCAAAACAATGAAACTCAAAATATGCGGCATGAAATATCCTGAGAATATTCTCGAAGTAGGCGCACTCCTACCCGATTATATGGGATTTATATTCTATGAGAAATCTGCTCGATATTTTACAGGAACAATTCCAGAACTTATAAAAACTATCAAAAAAACAGGTGTTTTTGTACATGAATCTATTGAGAATATTATAATCAAAATAAAAGAACACAATTTACAAGCGGTTCAGTTACACGGAGATGAATCTGTTGAATATTGTGAGGAATTAAAAAATAAAATCAATAAGGAAATCGAAATCATAAAAGTGTTTTCAGTTGGAGACAATTTTGATTTTGAAGTTTTAAAACCTTTCGAAAATGTGTGTGATTATTTTCTGTTTGATACTAAAGGAAAATTACCGGGAGGAAACGGAACGACTTTCGATTGGAAAATATTAAAAAATTATAAATCTGATAAGCCCTTTTTCTTAAGCGGCGGTATTGGAATAGAAGAAATAGCAGCGATTAAAAATCTAAAATTACCGGTTTACGCTATTGATGTAAACAGTAGATTTGAAATCGAACCTGGATTAAAAAACAAAAACTTATTAACCAATTTCAAAAGAAAACTTGAAATTGTCAACCTTTAAAATTTCAAAAAATGAATTTTAACGTCAATGAAAAAGGATATTATGGAGAATTTGGAGGGGCTTACATTCCTGAAATGCTCTATCCAAATGTAGAAGAATTACGCCAGAATTATTTAAAAATAACAAGCGAGCCAGACTTTAAAGCCGAGTTTGACCAATTGCTAAAAGATTATGTAGGACGTCCAAGTCCGCTTTATTTTGCAAAACGTTTATCTGAAAAATACAACACCAAAGTTTACTTAAAAAGAGAAGACTTAAACCATACCGGAGCGCATAAAGTAAACAATACAATTGGGCAAATATTAGTTGCAAAACGTTTGGGTAAAAAGAGAATTATTGCCGAAACAGGAGCTGGTCAACACGGCGTAGCAACTGCAACGGTTTGTGCTCTTATGGGAATGGAATGTATCGTTTATATGGGCGAAATCGACATTGCACGCCAGGCACCAAACGTGGCACGTATGAAAATGTTAGGCGCTGAGGTTCGCCCGGCACTATCAGGTTCAAGAACTTTGAAAGATGCTACGAATGAAGCTATTCGCGATTGGATCAATAATCCGGTTGACACACATTATATTATTGGTTCTGCAATTGGGCCGCATCCTTATCCGGATATGGTGACGCGTTTTCAGAGTGTAATTTCCGAAGAAATAAAATGGCAGTTAAAAGAAAAAGAAGGACGCGAAAATCCTGATTATGTAGTTGCTTGTATTGGTGGCGGAAGTAATGCAGCAGGAACTTATTATCACTTTTTACACGAGCCTGAAGTGGGAATTATTGCCGTTGAAGCTGCCGGAAAAGGCGTTGATAGCGGTCATAGTGCCGCAACAAGTAAATTAGGAAAAGTTGGTGTTATTCACGGTTGTAAAACATTGTTAATGCAAACTCCAGACGGACAAATTACGGAACCCTATTCTATTTCTGCAGGTTTGGATTATCCCGGAGTTGGACCAATGCACGCACATTTGGCACAAACCGGTCGTGGCGAATTTTTCTCTGTTACTGATGATGATGCTATGAATGCAGGTTTGCAATTGACTAAATTAGAAGGAATTATTCCGGCGATAGAAAGTGCACATGCTTTTGCCGTTTTAGATCAAAAGAAATTTAAACCAACAGATATTGTAGTCATCAGTCTTTCAGGTCGTGGAGATAAAGATTTAGATAATTATATTGATTATTTTAAATTGTAATATAAATCGTAATTTGGGCGTTCCCGCCGAAAAAGGCGGGCGGGCTATCCGCTATATTCCCGATCAACAAAAACTACAGCTAAAAAGCCTTGTTTTTCTAAATCGGGAGATACCGCCTCAAACGAAGTTCACTGAACTCCATTAAAAAATAAAGTGAAGTGAAGTAATCCCTAACGCAAAAAACAAACAAAGAGAAAAATAGTAATTTATGGAAAAGTTATTCTCATACGGAACATTAAGATCGAAACAAATTCAAATGCAGCTTTTTAATAAAGTCCTGACTGGAACTCCTGACCAGCTGCTGGGTTATAAACTAAAAAGTCTGCAAATTGAAGAAGAATTTGGAATGGCAGACTATGTTGTAGCTGTACCCAGCACAGATTCTTCAGATCCTATACATGGTGTTGCTTTTAATATTTTGGCTTCGGATTTAGCTAAAGTAGATATATTCGAATCAAATTCATACAAAAGAGTTCAGGTTAAATTGAAGTCCGGGACTGTTGCGTGGGTTTATATAGAAAATAAATAATCGAAGTAAAAATGATTCTAGCCGCTGCACAAACAAAACCAAAACGAGGAGATATTGAAGCTAATTTATTAGATCATTATCGTCTTATAGAATTGGCTGTGCAAAATAAAGCACAATTAATCGCATTTCCTGAAATGTCTCTTACAGGTTATGAAAGAGAAAATGCGCAACAATTGATTTTTAAAAAAGAAGATTCAAGATTAGATCATTTAAAAAAATTGGCTGTCGAAAATAATATTGTAATTATTGCCGGAGCTCCAATTCAAATTGATTCGGAAATGTTTATTGGTGAATTTGTAATTTCTCCTGACAATTCAGTTGAAATCTATACGAAGCAGTTTTTACATGAAGGAGAAGATGATTTTTTTCAATCTTCATTCAATTATAATCCAATGATTACGATTGAAAACCAAAAGATTTCATTTGCTATTTGCGCTGATATTGATAATCCGTTACATCCGGAAAATGCCTGCAAAAGAGAAACAGATATTTATATCGCCAGTATTTTCTTTTCACCAAACGGAATTCCGAATGCGTATCGTGATTTACAAAATTATGCAAGGAAACATGAAATGAATGTTTTGATGTCGAATTTCAGTGGTGAATCCTGGGGATCTCCTTCGGCAGGACAAAGTGCTTTTTGGAATAACAAAGGCGAATTAATTGGTCAAATGAACGATTCAGATTCCGGATTATTATTGATCGAAAATCAAAATGATAATTGGACAAGTAAAATTGTAAAAAAATAAAAAATAATGCCACAGATTTCACAGATTAAAACAGATTTTTTATTTCACGCAGATTCTGCAGATTACAGCAGATTTAATTAAAATTATTAAAAAAAAATCTGCGCGAATTAGCTTAAATCAATTTAAATCTGCGTGAAATAAATTTATAGCTAATCAGTGAAAATCATTTAATCAGTGGCAAAACTTAATAACATACCTAACAGATTTTGGAAACCTGTTAGAAAATAAACGATATTAAAATGAACAGAATAACTCAAAAATTACAAGAAGATAAAAAGATACTTTCTATTTATTTTTCTGCAGGATATCCTAATTTGAATGATACCGTTCAAATCATTCAGGATTTAGAAAAAAATGGTGTTGATTTAATCGAAATTGGTTTGCCTTTTAGTGATCCATTGGCAGATGGACCAACAATTCAGGCGAGTTCTACACAAGCACTTCATAACGGAATGACCACTCAAATTCTTTTTGATCAGCTGAAAGATATCCGTAAAAGTGTAAAAATTCCATTGATTATTATGGGATATTTCAATCCGATGTTACAATACGGAGTGGAAGCATTCTGTAAAAAATGTGCCGAAATTGGTATCGATGGTTTAATTATTCCTGATCTGCCGGTTGATGTTTATGCGGATGAATACAAAGCAATTTTCGAAAAATACGGATTAATAAATGTGCTCCTGGTTACACCGCAAACATCTGATGAACGTATTCGTTTTATCGATAGCGTTTCGAACGGATTTATTTATATGGTAAGTTCTGCAAGTGTTACAGGTTCTCAATCAGGTTTTGGGAACATTCAGGAAGATTATTTCGAAAGAATCTCAAATATGAACCTTAAAAACCCACAAATTATTGGTTTCGGAATTTCAAATAAAGAAACTTTTAATCAGGCTACTAAATTTGCAAAAGGAGCTATAATTGGTAGTGCTTTTATCAAACATTTGAGCGAAAGCGGTTCTGGAAAAATTGAGCAGTTTGTTGGTGAGATTCGATAATTGATTTTCTTTTAAATATATAATGAGATCTAGTTTGTAATTTCGACGAAGGAGAAATCTTCGCAAGTAACTCCGCAACGAGAATCTAATCTTTGTCGAGCTTCTCGTGGAGATTTCTCCTTCGTCGAAATTACAAGATTGGGTTCTGATGGCGAATGATGGATTAAAATCCATCCCTACAATATATTTTGTTCCTATGGAACTATTTTGTAAAATTGCGTTGAAATCATCTATTCGTAGCAACGGATTTTAATACGTTGAATAAAGCAAAAAATAATTTTTATCGCAGAAATCGAAATGACAAAATTGCGTTAATTAGAAAGCTGAAATAATATAACTTATAATATTATTTCAGCTTTTTCGCTATAAACATTAGCCTTAAAGCGCATTTTACTCCAAAAACCACTACATGGTTTTCTGTTAAAATTTTGTTAAAATAAAATTAAACAACTGTTTAAATTAAACGCTTGTTTAATTTTGTACACAATTAGAAACAATACCATGTCAAACTTCGAATTTAACGATAAAAAAATTCAGATTCTTGAGGTTGCTGAAAAGCTATTTTCTGAAAAAGGATTTGAAGGTACATCTATACGGGATATCTCCAAACATGCAAAAATAAATATTGCAATGGTTTCGTATTATTTTGGTTCTAAAGAAAGATTGCTAGAGGCTTTAATTATCTACAAAACATCAGATTTAAAACTGCAACTGGAAAATTTATTACAGGAAAATCTCGAACCTATTGAAAAAGTCAATAAATTAATCGAAATTTACATTAACAGAATTAGCTGTAACAAAGGAATTTTCAGGGTTTTACATTTTGAACTGAACTCAAAAAACAGAGAAAAAAGCATGGCAGCTTTTACAGAATTAAAAAAAGGAAATTTAAAATCTGTTGAAAGTATTATTACACAAGGTCAGTCAAAAGGTGTTTTCAGGAAAGATGTTATCATTCCGCTTATTACTCCTACTATCATTGGAACCTTTTTTCACTTTCATATGAATAAACCTTTCTTCGAAGAATTATTGAATCTAAAAACAGACGCATTGTACAATGATTATATTAAAACCAGTCTTACAAAGCACATTCAACAAACTATAAAAGCGCTACTTGTTTATGAAAATTAGTCAATTAATGCTCTTTGGAGTTTTCTTTATCGGAATATCTTCAGTAGAAGCACAAGAAAAAACAAGTTTAACCTTGGACGAAGCCGTTAAATTGGCCTGGGAAAAAAGTAACGAAGTTACGCTTGCCAGTACTAAGGTAAACACAAAAAAGTACGAATTACAAGAGGTTAAAAACAATCAGTATCCGGATATTAAAGTTTCCGGACAATACCAACGTCTTACAAAGGCGTCGATTGATATGCCTAATCAGGGCGAAAGTTCTTCTTTAGCTTCTCCTGACAGAGCAATGATTGGAATGGCAAATTTAAGCTTACCTCTTTTTGCAGGATTTAAAATTCAAAATAGCATTAATGCATATGATAACTTATATGAAGCTGAAAATGCAAATGCTTCTAAAACAAGAGAAGATGTTGCTTTAAGAGTTATTACGTATTATACTGCTTTGTATAAGGCTCAAAAAACCCTTGATGTTTTAAATGAAAATCAAAAAAGCGCCAAACAGCGTGTTACTGATTTTATTGAATTAGAGAAAAACGGAATCATCCCAAGAAATGATTTATTGAAGTCACAATTATTAGTTTCAAAAACACAATTATCTATTGATGAAGCTACTAATAACCTTAATAACATCAACTTTTATCTAACTACTTTACTTAAGCTGGATCCAAGTACAAAACTTCAGGTTAATGAAGAGGATTTCTTTAATTTAAAAACGAGTAATGCTCCAACATCTGATGCTTTAGCTTTACAAAACAGAAAAGATTTAGAAGCTATTCGTTTTCAACAAAAAGCTTCTGAAGCTAACATTAAAGTAGCAAGAGCAGCATACTATCCTACATTAGCATTACTTGGTGGTTATACTGCATTAGATCTTAAAGATATTATCACTGTAAAATATGCGATGAACTTTGGTCTGGGTTTAACGTATGATATCTCCGGAATTTACAAAAATAGTGCTCACGTAAGAGAAGCTGAAAGCAGAGCGCTTGAAGTTAAAAATACAGAAGCTGTAATGACAGATCGTATTAAAGTTGAGGTTCAGAAATCTATTGAAGATTATGACCTGGCTATTAATCAAAGTGTTGTTTATGACGAAGCGCTTCAACAGGCATCTGAAAATTACAGACTTGTAAAAGATAAGTTCGACAATGGTTTAGCTGACACCAATGATTTGGTTGAGGCCGATGTTGAGCAACTAAGCGCAAAAATCAATACTGCTGTATCTAAAGCAACTATTATTCAAAAATATTACGAATTACTTTCAGTATCAGGACAATTATCACAATCATTCAATCTTTCTAAAATATAATCGATAGCTCTCATGGAAAAGAAAAAAACAAATACTAAATTCATCATCATACTAACCGTATTGATTTTAGTGGGCGGAACTTACGGAATAACAAAATACATGCACTCATTGGCTCATGAAGAAACAGATGATGCCCAAATCGAGAAAAAAATGAATCCAATTATTCCAAGAGTATCTGGATATATTAGCAAAGTGTATGTAAAAGATAATGACTTTGTAAAAAAAGGAGATACTTTATTTACTATCGATAAAAGAGATTACCAATTAAAGATTGATGAAGCTAACGCTGCATTACTAGGTGCTGAAGGTCAATATGAAGCTGCAAAGGCTGATATTGGAAGTGCAAATGCAAACATCTCAGTTTCTGATGCTCAAATGAGATCTGCAAGTGGTTCTATCGAAAGTGCTAAGATTAGATTGAGACAAATTACAAACGATTATAACCGTTACAGTAATTTGTATAAAACACATACGATTACAAAACAACAATATGAGCAGGCATTATCTGCAAAAGATGAAGCTGAAAATCAAGTACGTGTTTTAGAACAACAACAAAGAGCCAGTTCTTATCAAAAATCAGTGATTCAGTCAAAATCTAAAGTTTCAGACAAACAAACTGAAGTTGCTGCTGCAAATATTAAAAGAGCAAAAACAATGTTGGATGTTGCACATTTAAACTTAACGTATACTGTTGTAACTGCAGCAATTGATGGTCAGGTTTCTAAAGTAGACATTCAGCCGGGACAATTAGTTCAGCCAGGACAATCTTTATTTTATATCATCAATAATAATGAAGCCTGGGTTGTTGCAAACTTTAAAGAAACGCAATTAAACAAAATGGTTGTGGGACAAAAAGTAAGCTTAAAAGTTGATGCTTATCCTAAGTACGAATTCAAAGGTACATTAACTTCATTTTCTCCTGCTACGGGATCACGTTTTTCATTATTACCTCCTGATAACGCAACGGGTAACTTCGTAAAAACAATTCAGAGATTACCGGTAAAAATTAGTTTAGATGAATCAAACGATCCTGAAAAAGTAAAATTACTAAGACCAGGAATGAATGTTGACGTAGACGTACATTTAAAATAAAATAATGACAGCAGTACAAGGAGACGACGATTTAGTAGAATACGGATATAGACGTGTGATCATTACGATTACCGCAGTACTTTGTGCACTGCTGGAAATTGTAGACACAACGATTGTAAACGTAGCACTAACAGACATGCGAGGTAGCCTTGGTGCTACTTTGACTGATGTGGCTTGGGTAATTACAGCGTACGCAATTGCGAATGTAATTGTAATTCCGATGACGAGTTGGCTTTCGCAGCAATTTGGGAGACGTAACTATTTTGTGGCTTCTATCATAATATTTACAGTCTGCTCCTTTTTGTGTGGTAACGCCAGTAATATTTGGGAACTGGTCGCTTTTAGGTTTGTGCAAGGTATGGGTGGTGGTGCCCTGCTTGTAACAGCCCAAACGATTATTACCGAAAGTTATCCTGTGGCAAAACGTGGTATGGCGCAAGCAATTTACGGAATGGGTGTAATTGTTGGCCCAACCTTAGGTCCGCCTTTGGGAGGATATTTAGTAGATAACTATTCCTGGCCATATATATTTTACATCAATATTCCGTTAGGAATTATCGCTACTATTCTGGCGCTTACTTTCGTAAGAAGTCCGAAATACGGAGAAAAACTAAAAGCAAATCAGGTTGACTGGTGGGGAATTATATTATTAGCCGCATTTATTGGATCGTTACAATTCGTTCTGGAACACGGACAACAAGATGATTGGTTTAATGATTCGCTTATTGTAACCTTAAGTGTAGTTACCGTTCTTGGATTGATTTTATTTGTTTGGAGAGAGCTTACTTATAAACATCCAATTGTAAACTTAAGTGTTTTAAAAGATGGTAACTTAAGAATTGGAACCGTAATGTGTTTTATTCTTGGTTTTGGTTTATACGGATCGACTTTGATTATCCCAATTTACACGCAGTCTATTTTAGGATGGACAGCCACTGATGCCGGATTATTATTGATTCCGGGATCGATTACAACCGCGATAATGATGCCATTTGTGGGTAATATGATTCAAAAAGGGGTTCCGCAAGGATATATGGTTGGAATAGGATTTTTAATCTTCTTCTTCTTTACCTTTATGATGAGAAACCGTCTTACACCTGATACTGGAGTAGAACATATGTATTGGCCTTTGATTTTAAGAGGAATTGGTTTAGGATTACTTTTTGTGCCTATTACAACACTTTCGCTTTCTACATTAAAAGGAAAACATATTGGTGAAGGAGCTGCTTTTACGGGAATGATGAGACAATTAGGAGGATCATTTGGTATTGCAATCATTACCACTTTTATTACTCGTTTGAGCCAGGAACACAGAGTTAATTTATTAACGAATTTAGATCCTGCAAATTATCAGGTTCAACAACGCATTATTGGAATGCAAAAAGCTTTTGAAGCGAAAGGCTATAGCGCTGATGTTGCCCTTAAAAAAGCCTACCAGGCAATAGATTACGCAGTCTTAAAACAAAGTACAGTGATGTCGTACATGGATATATTCATGTATTTGGGAATCATGTTCTTATTCTGTATACCAATTATTCTTTTCATTAAAAAAGGAAAAAACAAAATTGATCCTGCTGATGCAATGCATTAATAATAATTGATTTATAATACGAAAAAGCCGGACTAAATAAATAGTCCGGCTTTTTTATTTTTATATAATGATATTCTGGAAGAGATTGAAATTGTTTCCTACAATATTTTTTGAATTTGAAGGATTGAAATCCTTCTCTACAATATGATCCGAGTCTCCGACTCTCTAATAAAAAACTTAGAACCTTAGCAAATCAGCCTCTTAGCAACTTCCTAAAAAATCTATCTCGTAAAAACTAAATGATTTCCTTCAGAAAGATTGGCATCAAAATGATATCCTTCATAATTAAAACCTTTTAGGTCATCAATTGTTTCAGCATTCGTATCAATAATATAACGAACCATCATTCCTCTCGCCTTTTTAGCAAAGAAGCTGATGATTTTTAATTTTCCGTCTTTATAATCTTTAAAATCCGGAGTAATAACAGGAACTTTTAAAGCCTTAACATCAACTGCCGAAAAATATTCGTTACTAGCCAAATTCACGAATAACTCTCCTTTTTCTAATTCTTTGTTTAAAGCTTTAGTAACGGTTGGTTTCCAGAATTCGTGCAGATTTTTATATTCACCAATTGGCAATTTCGTTCCCATTTCTAGACGATATGCCTGCATTAGATCCAATGGTTTTAAAACACCATAAAGACCGGATAGAATTCTAAGTTTGTTTTGTAAAACTTCAACCTTTTCAAGCGGAATTGTATACGCATCCAATCCTGTATAAACATCTCCGTCAAAAGTATAAATTGCCGGACGTGCATTTTCAGGCGTAAAAGGTGTTTTCCAATCCTGATTTCTTTTCCAATTTAAATCTGATAATTTATCTGATATTGACATTAATTCAGATAATTCAGCTGGCTTTTTTTCTTTTAAAACTTTATGAACCTGGCGCGCTTCTTTTAAAAAAGCCGGTTCTGTATATTGAGGAGTTGGTAATTCTTTTTCGAAATTTAATGACTTCGCGGGCGATATAACAATTTTCATGTGTGCGTTTTTATAGAACTCAAAAATACAAATTGAATTTCTAAAAAAATATTATTGCAATTGATTTGTTTGATAGTAGTATAAATGTTTTTTGCTACTTTTTTACGCCACGAATTCACGAATTTCTCTTTTTAAATTGACTATGATTCGTGAAATTCCACGCTATCTTATTTTGTTTTAATAAAATTTGATACCTGAAACTGTGAATTTGTTCAAAAAAGTCAACAATACATTATTATAGGCATTTTCTATGTTGTAAATTTGCAGCTATAAAATTCCAAATAACATTCAATATAAAATTGAAAGTTGTATTCTAAGTATTAGCCACGAATTCACGAATTAACTTTTTTTAAATTAATTATAAAAAATTCGTGAATTCGTGGCGGAAAAATTTAGATCATGACAAAAATATTATATCAACTGGAAAGTTATCAAATAATGGGAATTTTATTTGATGTTCATAGAAATTTAGGTGGAGGTTTTTCTGAAATCGTTTACAAAGACGCTTTAGAATATGAATTTAGAAAAGCAAATATTCCATTTGAAAGAGAAAAAGAATATTTAGTAAATTATAAAGACATAATATTGAATCACAGATTTTATGCTGATTTTGTTTTGTTTGATAAAATAATACTTGAAATAAAATCAAGTGATTTTCTACATCCCAAACACATTTCACAATGTCTAAATTATCTAAAAGTTTCTAAAAGCAATTTGACAATTTTAGCAAACTTTAATTCTATCTCACTTGAATACAAACGTATTATTTTATAAAAATTAGTGAATTCGTGGCTATACAAACAAACTATAAAACAGCATTAGAACATAAAATCTTCGGAATAATTTCGAAAGCATCTCAGGAACTCAACGTTGACAGTTATGTTATTGGGGGTTTTGTCCGGGATTTGCTTTTAAACCGTGGTTCAAAAAAAGACATTGATGTTGTTGCTGTTGGTAGCGGGATCGAACTGGCTTTGAAAGTTTCTGAATTACTTCCTAAAAAACCAAAAGTACAAGTTTTTAAAACATACGGAACTGCCATGTTGCGTTTTGAAGATACTGACATTGAATTTGTTGGTGCCCGAAAAGAGTCTTATAATTTTGACAGCAGAAATCCTATTGTCGAAAACGGAACTCTCGAAGACGATCAAAATCGTCGTGATTTTACCATCAATGCTTTGGCTTTATCACTAAACGAAAAAACATTTGGAGATCTTTCTGATCCATTTAATGGTTTGGCAGATTTAGAGAATAAAACGATTAAAACGCCTTTAAATCCAGATATTACGTATTCTGATGATCCGTTGCGAATGCTTCGTGCGATTCGTTTTGCAACACAATTGAATTTCGAAATCGAAAAAAACTCTCTTGACGCAATCACTAAAAATGCAGATCGTATTAAAATTATCTCTGGCGAAAGAATTGTAGACGAATTAAACAAAATTTTATCTACGCCTAAACCTTCAACAGGATTTTTACTTTTATATAAAACCGGACTTTTAGACATCATTTTACCTGAGCTAACGGCTTTGAATCAGGTAGAAGAAATTGAAGGTCATACACATAAAAACAATTTTTATCATACACTTGAAGTTGTAGATAATATTTGCCCAAATACAGATGATGTTTGGTTGCGTTGGTCCGCTTTGCTGCATGATATTGGAAAAGCACCAACAAAACGTTTCACTAAAAAACAAGGATGGACTTTTCACGGACATGAATTTTTAGGCGGAAAAATGGCTAAAAGAATATTCGAACGTTTGCATATGCCATTAAACCACAAAATGAAATTTGTTCAAAAAATGGTTATTATGAGTTCGCGCCCAATTGTTCTGGCTCAGGATATTGTGACTGACAGTGCGGTTCGCCGTTTGGTTTTTGATGCCGGTGAAGATGTCGAAGATTTAATGACATTATGTGAAGCTGATATTACTACCAAGAATCCGTCGAAATTCAAGAAATATCATAAAAACTTTGAAATCGTTCGCAAGAAAATTGTTGAAGTCGAAGAACGAGATCATGTTCGTAATTTTCAACCGCCAATTTCCGGCGAAGAAATTATGGAAATATTTGATTTAAAACCTTCGCGCGAAATTGGAATTTTGAAAGAAGCCGTTAAGGAAGCTATTTTAGAAGGTGATATCCCAAATGAATATCAGGCTGCTTATGATTTTATAATTAAAAGAGCAGAAAAATTAAAATTAACGCCTAAAAAATAATGGATCTATTAGGGACTATTTTTTGTATTATTTTAATATTAGTAGTCTTAGTAACTAATATTATTTTTATTAGAAAAATTAATAGAACGAACGATAGTCACTATAAATATAAAATCTTATTTTTTTTAATGAGTATTGCTTCGATATCTGCTATAATGATTACAGGTGCGATATTTCAAAATGTAGTTTTAATTGATTATTTTAAAATAACAATAAATATTGAAAGCTATCAATATAGAATAATAGTTATGACAGTGATATTAATTATCAATATTATAGCAAACTTTACTTTATTAAAGCTTTATTTAAAAAGAAGAGAAAGAAAAAGCAAAAACAAAATTAACGAGATTGAATTAATTGGAAAAGAATGAAAAAAGAGAATAAATCAGTAATCATTTGGTTACTATCAGGTTGTGTTTTATTGTTTTTAATGGTTGTTGTTGGCGGAATTACCCGTTTAACTAATTCAGGTTTATCAATGACAGACTGGCATTTGGTAACGGATACTTTTCCACCTTTGACGGATGCAAAATGGAATGAAGCTTTTGAGCAATACAAGAAATTTCCTGAGTATCAAAAAATCAACATTCACAACGATTTTCAATTAGCCGATTATAAGTTTATTTACTTCTGGGAATGGTTTCACCGTTTTATCGGAAGAATTATTGGATTGGTTTTCTTTGTACCATTTGTTTATTTCTTAATCAGAAAAAAACTGGATCGTGACACTATCAAAAAATGTGTTGTTCTTCTGGCAATGGGAGGTTTTCAAGGTTTTCTTGGATGGTTTATGGTTCGTAGTGGATTAATTGACAATCCTGATGTTAGTCATTTCAGATTATCACTACATTTAACTTTTGCTTTTATCACTTTTGCATATACTTTGTGGGTTGCACTTGATTTAATTTATCCGGAAAGAACAATTACTAAAGTGATTCCGCTTCGAAATATCGCCCGATTTGCGTTGGTTGCTTTACTAATTCAAATCATTTATGGTGGTTTTGTAGCAGGTTTAAATGCCGGATTAATACACAATCACTGGCCTTTAATGAGTGACGGACAATTTATACATGATTCTGTTTTTATAGAACAATCTAGTTTGGTCAAAAATTTAATCGAAGGTAAAAGTGGTGTTCAGTTTGTACACAGAACTTTTGCTTATGTTGTTGTGGCTTTTATTCTGTTTTTATATTACAAAAGCACAAAATTTGCGCTTACCAGAACGCAGTCAAACGGAATTAAAACTTTAGTTATTTTTGTATTTATACAGTTTGCATTGGGTGTTTTTACACTTTTATATAGTGTTCCGCTGGCTTTAGGTTTAATTCACCAAATTATGGCTTTCTTCCTTTTAAGCGCCATGACTTTTACTTTGCACAGATTGAGTAAATAAATAAATAAATAACTGTAAATAAAAAAATCCTTCAGCCGAAGGATTTTTTTGTAATTGATGCTAAATATTTGCCTAATCTTTGTGTTAACCGGATTGAAATCCGGCTCTACAAAATAATTCGAGCCTACGGCTCTTTCATGTTAGATCAAATTCCGTAGGAATGGCTAATATTGTAGAGCCGGATTTCAATCCGGTTTACCCATAGAGCAATTAATCTGCTAGATATTTTATTCGTAATGAGACATTTTATTGTTCAACCGGATTAAACAAGATTTATCCAAGCCAATTTTTAAAATCCTGTACTTTCTCGCGGCTTACAATTACCTCATCTTCTTTATAAGTTGGCAAAATCACTTTTAAGCGGGAGTTTGTATATACCTGAATTTCTTTTATTGCTGTAAGCGGAACAATAAATTTACGGCTAACACGAAAAAAATCTTTCATGTCCAGTTCCTGCTCCAGAACTTCTAAAGTCGAATCGATTAAATAGTTTCTATTGTCGAAAGTATGAATATAAGTTCCTTTGTTTTCACTAAAAAAACATTCGATTTCGTCAGCAGTAATTACTTTTAAATGCTGACCAATTTTCACAGTAAATCTCTTTTTATAATTTTTCTCGAAAGGATTTGACAACATTTGGCGTATTTGCTCAAAGTCAAGCTGCAGGTTTTGATTTCCTGAATCTGTTTTAGGAATTCGGGATTTAAATTTCGTAACGGCAATTTCTAAATCATCTTCGTCAATTGGTTTTAAAAGATAATCAATACTATTTAGTTTGAACGCCTTTAAAGCATATTCATCATAAGCAGTTGTAAAAATAATGGCACTTTGAATGTTTATTTTTTCGAAAATCTCAAACGACAAACCGTCTGACAACTGAATATCCAGAAAAATCAAATCAGGATGTTCATTATTGGTAAACCAATGAATTGATTCTTCTACAGAGTGCAGCATGGTTTCTACAGCAATATCTAACTTTTCGAGTTTACGCTGCAACAATCTCGCTGCCGGTTTTTCGTCTTCTATAATTAATGTGGTCATTTAATACAATGCAAAAATTGAAAATTCAGTCTAAAATTACTCCCATTTATTTTTATTCTCAGCATCTTTATCCATATATTTTTGGATTTTCTTTTGCTCCCAATTGTCACTAAAGAAAATATTTGGTCCAAACACTGCAAATGCGTGTATCAGCAACGCTATTCCCCAATAAAAAGCTGTCGAATAAATCTCCCAATCTCTAAAACCTCTTACTTCAATATGATTTCCTGCATAAAAATGACTTCCAAGATAAGTTCTATTCAAACTTGAAACAATGATAATAATATTTACTAAAATATAAACTTTCAAATGCGAATAAAATCCTTTAATCTTCTTTACTTTTTTGTACGCAACATTATAACTTTCATCTGTACTAAATTCGTGTCTGTAATCTTCATACATACGCTGTCTAAATCTTCCCATTTTATCTTGAATTAAATTATTGCCATTTATTTTTATTCTGTCTTTCTTTTTCCATCAATTCCTGGATTTTTCTTTCTTCCCATCCTTTTCCAAGAACCGGGAATACTTCAAAAACCTTTAATCCATGAAAAACAACTCCAAATCCCCACCACATCAAAGGCCAGTAAAACCACAAATGATTAGGTGATGTATATAAATTGATAAAAATTAAAATTGCGTTTACTAATAAAAAAGAAGTCAGATTTCCGTAAAATCCCTTAATATTTTCGACTTTCTTTTTTGCAATATAATATTTGTCCTCTTCGTTTAAATTTACTTCCATGATTACTCCCATTTTTGTTTTTTTACTTTTTTCTCTAAAATACTTTTCATTTTACGTTCCTCCCATTCTTCATTAAAGATTTTATAAGAGGCAAACAAATCAATAGCCGAAACTAAAAATACACTCGTCCAGATTATCATGACTACATTATTTAAATATTTTATTGGAAAAAAATTCAGAGGCACTCCGTAATATTCTTTTAGAACAAAAGCAATTAATCCAATAGTATAAATAAAAGCATGAATATAAAAGGACTTAAGCTTAATGACCTTTTTGCTGAAAAATTCTTCAAATTCAAAGTTTTCATGGTCTTTGTTGCAATTTGGTTCCATGACTATTTCCAGCTTTGCTTGTTATTTTCTTTCTCTAAAATCTCTCTGATTTTTCGTTCTTCCCAATCTGAGCTGTAACCAAAAACCTTAAAAGCATGCATCGTAATCCCAAATCCCCAGCCTAAAGCCGAAAACCAAAACCATTGAAATCCGGGAGAGAATCTTAAATTTATAAATATCAAAAACGGAATTACACAACAATAGGATATGATATTTGCATAGAATCCTTTTAACTCTTCTACTCTTTTTTTAGCTCTGAAATAGGCTTTATTTTCATCGCTGTATTCTGCACTTGTTTCCATAACTGTAACTTGTTTGGTTAAAATTGGAATTTTGACTGTGAAATTTTTCTCGTTTTGTTCAATCAATACTTTTCTGTTGGTTATAATTCCGTATCGATTTACAATATTCTGTAAACCAACTCCTTGCCTGTCTTGTAGAACTTCTTTCTTTTGAAAATCATTTTGAATCGCCAGATAGTCTCCATCAATAAAAATCCTGATATGCAATGGTTTTTGCTCGCTTACAACATTGTGTTTTACTGTATTCTCTAATAAAAGCTGCAACGATAATGGAACCACTTTTGCATCCGGATTTATATTTGTTGTTGGCAATTCGTAAAACAAACTATTCTCGAAACGCATTTTCAACAAATTCATGTAGGTTTTTGCAAATGATAATTCATCTTCTACAGATACCAGTTCTTTATCTTTTTGCTCTAAAACGTAGCGATAAATTTTAGATAAAGAAGTTGTAAATCGCTGCGCATTATCCGGATTTTCTTCAATTAAAGAACTTAAAACGTTTAAACTATTAAACAGAAAATGCGGATCGATTTGATTTTTTAAACTTTCGAATTTAGCATTTGCCGTTCCTGCAATGATCTTTTGTTGTGTTATTTCAAATTTTGATGCCTGTTTCCATTTTACCATAAAACTTCTGGCTTGCAAAAAAGTAGAAACTCCTAAAGATAAAATGATATAAAAAAGGTGTACCCAGATCATTCTTTCATTAAAAAACCTTTCGAGAGGTAAATGCTGAATTACAACAAAAATGATATAATTGATTCCTAAAACCGCCGGAACGGTGTAGAGAACCGTAACCAGAATTCCGTAATAAACCCTGAGATTTGTTTGTTCGAGCCAATCCCACTTTTTATCTAAAAGAACATTTAAAAATCCATTTCCAAAACCAAGTCCAAATGAATACAAACAACTTAAAAAGAACGTAATTGCTACATTTTTTACATTAAAATCAGCTCCTAAAAAAGCAGAGAATATTACTGTAAAGACCATAGAAATCCTGAAACATATTATTGTTCCACTTTTTAAACTAGAAAATGAGTTTCTATGATCTTTCATTATAATTTGCTTTTATTTAATTTTATTTTTTACAGTTTTTCTGAGTTTCCAAAGCTCTGTCTAATCCCCATTTTGGCGAAAAAGGAGTTGCCGGTTTAAAAGTAGCAAAAAGTTCAACAGCTTTATCAACTTGCGCACAAAGTGGTTTTGTGTCAACACCTGTCCATTTTGCACCGCCTAATGCGTAATCAGCTTCTCCAAAAACAATTCTTGGGTTATTTGGATCGATCGCTTTTCCTTTTGCATAAGCTTCCATCACTTTAGCCGAATATTTCATTCCGTTAGTCATTGGATCTGCAACTACATAACCTGTGTAAATCAAAGCCTGCAGGGCGTATAACTCAGCATTATTTTGATCTTTAATCAATTCAATATCTAGTGCGTCTTGTGCTTTTGTCAATAACAAATCGATTTTTGTTTTATCTTTTTCGCTAAAAGCTGATGTAGTGTTGATTAAAGCTACATAATAATTGGGCAAATAACTTGTTTTTTCTGCGGCAGCAATTCTTTCAAATAATGCTGACGCTTCTGTATTTTTCCCTTCTTTCCAAAGCCCGAAAGCTTTTCCCATTCCTTGTTCAAACTGTGTTTGTGCAGAACTTACTACGACTACAAATAATGCTACTAAAGTGATGATTTTTTTCATTTTATAAATAATTAAAATGGTTGTTTTTAAGTTGTTTTTGTTCGTTATTTTATAATGTAATTTCAATTTTTGAATCTTTCGAAATGTCAAATTTAGCGTCTTTATATGCCGGCGGCCCCATAAATCCTTTTGCATTATTTGAAGCGGCATAATCTTCAGAAGGAATTCCCATCATATTTTTATCGAGTTTTCCGTTATTGTTTTCATCGTGATACGTTGAAATTGCATATTCTCCAGCCGGAAGATTGTCGAATGTTACCACTGCTTTGTTGTTTTTAATTTCAGATCCAAGACTTTTGTAAGTCGATTTAAGAAATGTACCGTCTGAGTTATATAAACCCACTTTAACAGTTCCTGCATTGTTTTTTAAACCAGAAACAGAAACGGTTAGTTTTACATTTTGAGCAGATATCAGACTGCAGATAAATAATGTGATTATTGTAATAATTTTGGTCATGGTTTCTTTTTTTGATAGTGTTAATATTTGTTTCAAGTTTAAAGTTTCAAGTTTTTTGATTGATGAAATGAAACTCTGTTTATTAATTTATACTTCAAAAGTATGTTGGTTTTTACTGTTTTAAAATTAAATCATACTGAGTTGTTGATTTTTGCTACTGAATTGTTTTTTTTTAAGGAACAAAGGTTCAGAGTGGCAAAGGTTCAAAGGTTTTCTTTTAAATTCTTTAAATCTCAATAAGTTAAAAACTTTGTACCTCTGAACCTTTGCCACTTTGTCCCTCCTTTTATAAATTTTTCAATTGATTCTCATTCTTGTTATCGCTGATTGTCCAGAAGAAACCTATGAAAAAGAATCTGTCTGCGTTTGGTACAACTGCTTGTCTCTGATACACTCCGTTTGGATCCGGTAATTTTGCGTAATCGTAACCAAAAACATTTTGAGTTCCTAATACATTCGAAACCGAGAAATACAGGATTTTTTGTGTAGTTAGTAAATATGCCCAGTTAAAACTCAAACTATTGTATGATTTAGTTTTTCCGTTCATGAACTGTGTTTGGTTTGGATCATTGTATGGTCTGCCTGAACTATAACTGTTGGTGAAACCTATTTGCGATTTCCAATCGGTAATAAAATATTTGGTAACAATTGATAAAGTATGATTGGCTACGAAACTTGGAGTTGCCATGTTTGGAAAATTCTTGTATTGTCTTTCAGAATCAATGTAAGAATACGATATCCAATATTCCAGGTTTTTATATAAGTTGCTGTCTCTCCAGAACAAATCCAATCCTTTTGCATACCCGGAACCGTTATTATTAAAAACAGAATTATACTGAATATCTCTGGTATCGTATTGAACTAAATTGCTGTAATCTTTATAATAAGCTTCTGCCCTAAAAGTCTGACCTGGTTTGGTAAACTGATAATTCAGGATATAATGTTTTGCCTTTTCACTTTCGAACTGATGATATTTAGAATATTTGATATAATCAACCACGGGAGTTTGAGAAAAATTTCCGTAAGCAAAAGAAAACTGACTGCTTTTAGATACCTTATAAGCAATTGAAGCTCTTGGTGCAATATTAGTTTCGTCGAGCAAATTATTATTCGAAAGTCTAAATCCTACTTTTGCAGCCAGTTTTTTAGAGAATAAAATATCTCCTTCTGTATAAAAAGCGGCAATATTTGAATCGTAACCGTTTGCTGTTTTTATAGAAACATTATCATTAAAATTTTCATTGTATTTGGTAATAAAATAGTCCGCTCCAAAAGACAATTTAAAATAGTTAGAAATGTTTTTTCTCAATTTCAATTTTAACTGTGCTGCATTTTCATTGCTATCAACATCATTGATATCATATTTGACTTTGTTATTGCTGTAACCGTAGCTAATTCCAGAGGTAAGCTGCCATCCTGTTCCAAAATCTCCTTTATAGGAAGCATTTAAATAAAAATTATTATTGTTTAAATCTGTTCTGATTGGATTGGTAAAATTTACATTTTTCTGATTCAAATCGAATTTTTCAGCATCAAAAGCAGCATAGAATTTAAAAATCCCTCTTTCAAAATGATATCTGTAAACTGCTTCTCCGCCCAAAGACTGATACGGATTATTCCAGTCTACATTTTGAGGAATTGCAGCCTGATAAGGCGCAAGATTAATATAATTGGTATTAATACTAAACGAACTTTTTTTCCATTTTTGCGTATTTCCAATTCCTAAACCCACAGTCATTAAAGCAATATCGGTTTTATTCTGATCTGGCTCATCTTGTGTGTTCAACAATAAAACACTTGATAAAGCCTCTCCATATTCAGCTGAATAACCACCGGTAGAAAAAGCGATTCCGCTAAACAAAAAAGGCGAAAATCTGCTTCTGGTTGGTAAATTATTAGTTGTTGCACCATATGGCTGTGCTACACGAAGCCCGTCTACAAAGGTTTGCGTTTCGCTGGCTTCACCTCCACGAACAAATAAACGCCCATCTTCACCAACAGTTTGTGTTCCCGGTAAAGTTTGCAAAGCCGCAATTATATTTCCGGCAGAACCTGCTGTTGTAACAATATCTAAAGGTTTTAAAACAGAAACCCTTGCTTTGTCTCCGGATTCTAAAGTTCCGGCGGTAATTACAACTGCATCAAGCGCATTTACATTTTCTCGAAGCTTTACGGTTTGATCCTTGAAATTTGTAACATCAATTTCTTTTTTGAAAGTTTCATAAAGTAAAAAACTAACCACTAAAGTCTGATTTCCTGTCGAGGTGGTTTCAAAAGAAAAATCTCCTGTTTCAGAACTTGTTGCACCATCATAAGTTCCGTCTATATAAATATTTGCACCCGGAACCGGTTTGCCTTTTTGATCTACTACTTTACCAGAAATAGTATTCTGAGCATAAATGAAAGAAGCAAGTAATAATAAAATTAAAGTAAAATTGGTTTTCATATCATTGGTTTTGATGAGGCAAATATATTTTAACAGTTTTAGTTAAAAAATATTAAATAACCCAATTGTAGAATTTCAGGGATGAGTTGTAAAATACTTATTTGTATCTTAGCTTTTAAGTTTTAAAAACGAACTATTATGTCAGAAAGTAAAAGAGTTTCGAATTTATATCAATCCATTTATAATGGAAATCCCTGGCTGGAGGTCACTTTGGCACATACTTTAGAAAATGTAACTGCTGAGCAGGCTTACAGAAAAATAAATCCAAAATTAAATACGATTTGGGAAATCGTAAACCATCTTATCCAATGGAGAAGAAACATTTTGAGGCGTGTTCAGGGAGAAACAGTTATCACTCCTGATCATAATTATTTTGTACCTATTCTGGATTCATCTGAGGCAGCCTGGGAACAGTCGTTACAAAGTCTTGGAAAATCACAAGAATTATGGGATGCCTTTTTTGAAGATTTTGATGATAGCGATTTCGAAAAAATATACCCTCATAATAATCATACTTATTATGAGCATATACACGGAATTATCCAGCATGATGTTTATCATTTAGGACAAATTGTTATTTTGAAAAAATTACTTTAATAAAGTCTTGAAAGGTCAAATAAAAAACATTTAAATGAGTAATGATCAATTAGACTATCGATTGCTGAAGATTAAGAATGGAAAACCATTTTTTGCTATAATAAATCTTGAAATTAGTCTAAATGACAATCAAAATGAGATTATAGAAGAATATATCGGTCGAGGTTGGATAAGAATAGGCGATATTGAAAGTGTTCCAACAAAAGATATAAAAAACACAGTAGATTATGATGACTGGAGGAAAGCAGTAATAAAGGGAATAGAATTTGTTTTTTCTAAAACTACCCAAAAATGGACTGTGAAAGTAAAAAAAGTCGAGGGCAGAATTGCTACAGACACTAATCCGACTATTATTGGTTATGCTACAATTTTAGCTTTTTGTAAACAAACTAATTTACAACTAGACTTTGATTTGAATAACCAAATTGAAGATTTTGCGTTTAAAAGTTGGGAAAATGATAATTATAAAAAAATTCCAAACTTTATAAATTTAAAATATGAGATCTAAAATCCTTTTGTTGTTCTGAATCAACATTAGCTTTATAATCTTGAACTTCTAGGAAGCATAAAAGCTTACCGAAAAAGATATAATATTATTTTATGAATACTGAAAAAGAAAAAATGATTTCTGGAGAATATTACCTTGCAGGTGATCCTGTTTTAGTAAAAGAACGTCGAAAAGCAAAAAACTTATTGCATCGTTTAAATGTAATCGAATATCGTTTAACAAAAAAAGCGAAAGAAATTTTAGCCGAGTTAATCCCCAATACTGGAAAGAGTTTCTATATCGAACCTCCTTTTCATTGTGATTATGGTTACAATATTTTTTGTGGGGACAACGTTTATTTTAATGTCAATTGTGTTGTGTTAGATTGTGCTCCTGTAAATATTGGATCGAATGTTTTTTTCGCTCCCAATGTTCAAATTTACACTGCAACTCATCCACTTGACGCCGAATTAAGAAAAACAATGGAAAATGCTTTGCCAGTTTCTATTGGTGACGATTGCTGGATTGGCGGAAATTCTGTTATTTGTCCGGGTGTTACTATCGGTAAAGGATGTGTTATTGGCGCAGGGTCTGTTGTAACAAAAGACATTCCGGACAATTCATTAGCTGTTGGAAATCCGGCAAAAGTAATTCGAAAATTAAATCAGGAACCAGAAACAAACATCTAATGCTTACCTTAAATAAAGTTCATCATATTGCCATTTTATGCTCTGATTATCAAAAATCCAAAACTTTTTATACTGAAATTTTAGGATTAACAATTATTAGAGAAATTTACCGTGAAGAACGTCAATCCTATAAACTCGATTTAGCGTTGAATGGCTCTTATGTTGTCGAACTGTTTTCTTTTCCAAATCCACCACAACGTCCTTCAAGACCTGAAGCTGTTGGTTTGCGGCATTTGGCTTTTGAAGTAATTAACCTGGAAGAAACAATCGCTTTTTTAAATACTAAAAACATCGAATCAGAACCTATCAGAATTGATGAGATAACCGACAAGCGATTTACTTTTATCGCTGATCCTGATTTTTTGCCTATTGAGTTTTATGAAAGATAAGTTTAAAATAATCTCGCAAAGGCGCGAAGGCGCAAAGTTTTTAAGTTTTTAAGTTTTCTTCGCAACTCTGCGACTTTGCGAGAGTTATCTACCAATTTTTACTTATCAGTTGATTAAAAAAACTTAGAGTCTTTGTGCCTTTGTCGCCAATCACGTAACTGAAAGAATTTTCCGTAATTAGTAACTTTAACACAATATACTGAGTGTTTTTCATTAAAAAACGAATATGATTCTTTAATTTTGTGAAATCGCAAATATAATCCTGCGGTCTACAAATCAACATCTGATGAACAAAACGGCGAAAATCAAAAAAAATCATCAATTCATTGTCCTTCAAAAATTAATTATTGTTTCTGTTTTAATTGGCTTTCTTTCTGCCTTTTTAGGAATTTCACTAAAAAAAATAACGGAGTATTACGAAGAAATCTTCTTTCACGAAGTATCTGTAAATCCTATATTTTATGTCATCTTTCCAGCTTTCGGATTATCTGTAATTTATTTTCTAAGACAATATTTATTTAAGAAAAAAGAAAACAAAGGAATCAAAGAAGTTTTTGAAAGTACAAAGTCAACTTCAAAAAATTTGCCTTCATACAAAATTCCATCGCACTTTATAAACGGATTGCTAACGGTTGTTTTTGGAGGTTCAACCGGAATCGAAGTGTCGACTGTAGTTGCCACCGCTACAATTGGATCTGTTGCTCAACAAAAAGAAAATGTATTTCGTAAGTATAAAACAGAGCTTATTTGTGCCGGAGTTGCAGCCGGAGTTACGGCTTTATTCAGCAGTCCAATTGCAGGAATTTTATTTGCACTCGAAGTTATCTCCAGAAAAGTGACCCGCGCTTTTATTATTTCAAACATAATTGCAGTTTCAGTCGCTTTTGGATTACTTACTATATTAAAGGAAGAACCTTTATTTGCTGTTTCGATTACAACCTGGCATTTAAAAGCTATTCCGTATTTTATTCTTTTAGGAATTTTAGCCGGATTAAATTCTGTTTATCTAACACGTTGTGTTTTATTCTTTAAATCTCAATTTGGTAAAATCGATACACATTATTATAAAATCTTAATAGGTTCAGTAGTTTTAAGTGTTTCATTATTTATTTTTCCTCAATTATATGGTGAAGGATATCATGCGATAAAAGGAATCTTCAGCAATACAGCCGAAATTCCGTTAACATTAACTTTAGCCTTTACTTTTGTTGGCGTTTTACTTCTTAAACCTATTGTAACTTCTATTACACTTGCTTCTGGCGGTGACGGAGGAGTTTTTGCTCCAAGTCTTTTTATTGGTGCATTTTTAGGTTTATTACTGGCATCAGTTTTAAACACATTTTTTCAGGTTCATGTACTTCCGGTTAACTTTATGATTATTGGTATGGCAGCTGTTTTAAGCGCCAGTATTCACGCTCCATTTACCGCAATTTTCTTAGTTTGCGGACTAACAAATGACTATACTTTATTTTTACCGATTTTAGCAGTTTGTCTAATTTCAAAATATACAGCAAAAATGATTTACCCTTATACGGTATATAGTTATGCCCCAAGCCTGACTAAATAATTTTTTACCACGAATTCACGAATTCATGGCTCATAATACCACAAAAAAATATTAAGCATCTATGCCAACTCCAAAAATAAAAAGAGGGTATCGTAAAACACGTTATATACTTTACAAAGAAACTTTAATAGATTATAAAGAGCATTTCTGGTCATTTATAGGATCATTTGTTGGTATTGGAATTCTCTCTTATCTTGAATCTATCCGTTTTTCAGGCAGCGATATTGTTTTTCTAATTGGTTCTTTTGGAGCATCCAGCGTACTAGTTTACGGAATCATCCAAAGTCCATTCTCGCAACCCCGAAATTTAATTGGCGGTCATGTCATTTCAGCCGTTATTGGGGTTACAATAAATAAATTGGTTCCGGATATTATTTGGCTTTCCGCACCTTTGGCGGTTTCTCTTTCAATTATCTTTATGCAAATTACCAAAACGCTTCATCCTCCCGGAGGTGCAACTGCGCTTATTGCGGTTACAGGTTCTGCCCAGATAAAAGATTTAGGTTATATGTATGTACTTTCTCCGGTTTTAGACGGCGTACTTATTCTGTTTATAACAGCATTAATTTTCAATAATATGACTTCTACAAGAAGTTATCCAAGTCATAGTACTTATCATAAACATTATCACAAGATCAGGAAAAGATTGGTTGGGAGGTAATTTTGACTTGTCATTGCGAGGAACGAAACCAATCTCACTTGCTGAATCATTTTGTGTTTCTTTGTAGTGTGGTTGCTTCGTTCCTCGCAATGACAAACTAGCCGTCGATATCTCTTTTTAAAATCTTTTCAACAAAACGTAATTCACAATTCGTATTTCATTTTTTATATTTTACCTTTGACCTTTCAAAAAAACAAAGATTATGGTTTATAAATTTAGAGTAATTCTAGACGCCGAAGAAGATATTTTTAGAGACATTGCAATTCTTGAAGATGATACTCTTGAGGATTTACACAATGCGATCTTCAACGCTTTTGGTTTTGACGGAATGGAAGTAGCTTCGTTTTATACCTGCGATGAAACTTGGAATCAGGAAGATGAAATTGCTCTTTTTGATACTGGCGATGTTCCCGGAGAGCAAAAAACCATGAGTGACTATCAATTATCTGATATCTTAGATAAGGATAATACCAAAATTATCTATGTATATGATTTTATTAATATGTGGACTTTCTTAGTTGAATTAGCCGCTATTGAAGATCAAATTGCAGGAGTTCCTTATCCGGAAACTTTATTCTCTCACGGAGAAATGCCAGATGAAGCTACAGAAAAAAGTTTTGAAGCAGATATGCACGACGATATCTACGGAGAATTTGAAGATGACCTTGACGAAGACGATCTGGATATGTTCGAAGGCGATGACAGCTTTGAAGATTTTGGATTTGAGGAAAATTGGAACTAACGTTAGTTGCTAAGATTCTGAGATACTAAGATTCTAAGTTTTTTTATTTGAGAGATTTTTCTTGTTTTTAAGAATAATTTAAAAATAAAAAATGAGTCATTTTAAAAAAATCTTAGTTTGGCAGAAGTCAATTTCCTTAGTTACTAAAATTTACAAAGCAACAAGAACGTTTCCAAAAGAAGAAATGTTTGGATTAACTTCTCAAATACGCCGAAGTTCAGTTTCTATTCCGAGCAATATTGCCGAAGGATCAGGCAGAGAAAGTACTAAAGATTTTTTGCGATTTTTATATATTTCTATGGGTTCTATATTTGAAATGCAGACTCAGCTTGAAATTGCTAAAAATATTATTTATATAAAAGAAGAAGAATTTAACAATTTATACGAGGATAGTCGAGAGATCGAAAGAATGTTAGCGTCGTTAATTAGAAAATTAAAAGACACTATTTAAAAACTTAGAATCTTAGAGACTTAGTATCTCAGTAACTCAAAATATGAGGAAAGTCGAGAAGTAGAGAGAATGTTGGTTTCCTTATATTAAGAAATTAAAAGATAGAAACTAAAAACTCAGAATCTTAGCAACTTAGAACCTCAGCACCTTTAAATATGATCAACTTATTCAACACCCACATCGAGACGCTTGCGATACACCGCGTAGGAAACAAAAGCAGAAACGAAGCGATTTTTTTATCGGAACAGCCTTTTAACTTAAATGATGAAATTGTGCCTTTGATAAAAGAGTACTTTTTTAAGCCTTTTAGAGAGAAAGAAGAAAACTATTATCAGTTTGCGCACGAAGTCGATTTGGATTACAACGACATGTTTAAATATGCAACGGAGATTTTTGATAATCCGAATAACCTGCAGGAGATTTCTAAAAGAATCACCACGCATTTATTTGAACAATCAAATCATCCGCACATTAAAAACGGAGAAGTTTACGTAACGTATTTAACAAATCTAAGTATTGACAATAATGTTGTAGATGCTATCGGAATTTTTAAAAGTGAGTTACAAGCCGACTTTTTACAATTCGAAGAAAAAAACAGTAACCTGGAGATGATCTTGCAACAAGGAATTAACCTGAGCAAACTAGATAAAGGCTGTTTGATTTTTAATTACAAAAAAGAAGAAGGATACAAAATTCTAACCGTTGATAGTAACCGTTATGACGCACGTTACTGGTTAGAGCACTTTTTATCTGTTGATGCTTTTGAAGATGAAAACTTCATCACAAAAAAATACTTGAAATTCTGTCAGAACTTCGCAAAAGACGTTGTTTTACCTGCAGAAGACAAAAAAGAAGAAGTAATGTTTATGAACAGATCTGTGAATTATTTCGCTAAAAATGATCAGTTTGAAGAGCAAAACTTCCTGAATGAAGTATTAGACAATCCTGACTTGATTCCTGAATTCAAAAACTATAAAGTTGATAAAGGAGAAAAATACAGCATCGAAGATGTAACCTCGTTCCCTATTGCCAACGCAGCAGTTTCTGACGCCAGAAAATCGATTAAAAACGTTATTAATCTGGATACTCATATTCAGATCAAAATGGATTTCATCAATCCTGAAAGCGCTGAGAAATTTGT
Source organism: [Flexibacter] sp. ATCC 35103 (assembly GCF_001975985.1). Lineage (GTDB taxonomy): Bacteria > Bacteroidota > Bacteroidia > Flavobacteriales > Flavobacteriaceae > Flavobacterium. Next base: position 615,260 of record NZ_MTQF01000004.1, read on the forward strand.
TGAAAAAGGCTGGGATGAAGAAAAACAAATGTATTACTACTTAGTTTATTTCAATAAAGAAGAAAAAAGCTAGTAGTTGTTCATTTTCTATTACTTACTTAAAACAAAAAACGGCAATTACTGGTGTAATTGCCGTTTTTTTATTGACTTATATCTATGTTTAATAAAACATATTAAATTTTGTAATCATAAAACCCCATTTAAGAGCATTTAAAAAAAGAAAAACGGATTAAAAAATTCAGTAGATTTGATTCTTAAGTTAAGCACAATTCTAAACTTTAGATTTTAAAGATCAATATTTAACAAACACAAAAGATAATGGCAGCACTACAAAATACAGAATCTACATTAGAAAAACGCGCTTTTGAGTGTGCCAAAACATTACTCCAAAAATATCCGAATTCACCTGATCTCAAACTTGAAGAAAATTCAAATTTAGAGGATTCTTATACTATCCTGATTACTCTTTTATATACCGAAGAGTTGCAGGCTGAAGAGCAATTAGCAATTGTAACTATTATAGATGAAATGAAACTACTGGAAGGAAACAGGTAAGTATTCTCTATTTTCTATTTTCCATTCTCTATTCTCTATTCTCTATTCTCTATTCTCTATTCTCTATTAAAAACAAAAAACGTTAATTACAATCGTAACTAACGTTTTTTGTTTTAACAGTTTCTCCTAAATCATTACAAAATAGAAAACATTGCTTTTATGATATCATCGTAAACTTGTTTGTCTCTTTCGCCTGTTCGGGCCAAAACCCTGATTCCGGAATAGGTATTAAAAATGGATCGGGCTAAAACTCTTGCAGTATTTGCTTTTGAAATATGTCCTGAATCCTGACCTTTTTGTACGGCTTTTGTAAAAACATCTTCCATAATCTGGCTGTTATTTTTTACAATTTTAGCAATTTCTTCGTCATGCATTGCTAATTCTACAGACGAATTTACCATAAAACAGCCCTTTGTAATCCGGTCTTCTAAACTTTCGACAACAGCTTGTTTAAAAATCTCTTTTAAGGTCTCCTTAATATTTTCCGACTTATCCAGCAGATCAACGATTTGGTTTTGAGCATTTTTTTGATAACGCTGCAAAGATTGTGCAAATAGCTTTTGCTTGTCTCCAAAAGTATCATACAAACTGGAACGACTTAATCCTAAATGTGTTACCAAATCCTGAGCCGATGTTCCGTTATATCCTTTGTGCCAAAAAATTTCAATCGCTTTATCTAAAGCCTGATCTTCATTAAATTCTTTTGTTCTAGCCATGACTTTAAAATTAAATTATTATTACAAAGGTATAAAAAACGGAACAATCGTTCCTGAATTTGTGTAAAAAAATTATACTACTGCATTTACAGTAAGACCACCATCTACAACAATTTCGGTTCCTGTTATAAATGAAGCATCATCTGAAGCCAGGAAACTAACTGTTTTAGCAATTTCTGAAGCTTGTCCGAAACGTTTCAATAAAATTTTCTCTCCTAAAATTGCTCCAAAACCTTCAACTTCTTCTTTTTCTAAACCTAATTTTCCGTATAGAGGAGTTTCTACAGGACCAGGAGAAACAGCATTTACCCTAATTTTTCTAGGTGCTAATTCTGTTGCAAAAACACGATTTAAAGATAAAACAGCTGCTTTACTTGCGGCATAAACACTAGAATTTGGCATTCCGACATGAGCATTTATAGACGTATTAAAAATAATAGAACCACCATCATTCAGGATTGGCAATACTTTTTGAACTGTAAAATAAACTCCTTTTACATTTACATTCATAATGTTGTCATAATGTTCTTCTGAAGCTGAATCTACAGGAGCAAAAGATGCAGTTCCTGCATTTAAAAATAGAATATCTACTTTACCAAATTGAGCTTTTACTTGTTCTACCAAACTATCAATAGATTTTAGATCTGATTGATCAGCTACGATTCCAGTAACATTTAATTCTTTTTCGGCTTGAGCCAAAGCTTCCTTGTTTCTTCCTGTTACAATTACTTTTGCACCTTTTGCTGCTAAATCTGCAGCAGCTGCATACCCAATTCCGCTATTTCCACCAGTTACTACAGCTACTTTGTTTTCTAAATTTTTCATTTTTATTGTTTTTAAATTATTGATTATTTCATTATTATGGTACAAAGATATAATAACGGAACGATCGTTCCGTTATTATTAACGTTAATATTTCGTTAAAATAAAAATTAAGTTTAAAAACACTGATTTTCAGTGGGTAAAATCTATTAAACTATAAATGAAAGAAATAATAAAATGACGAACATTCTTAATATTTGCTTAATTTTGTATCCTAAAATAAAAATAAGATGGATATTCAAATGTTCAACGAAAGCCCCTTTAAAACCATAATTTCATTTCATAAACTAATTGAGTCTTTTGAAGAAATTGCTTTATCAGATGTGGATTATCGTTCGAACTATGCTAAAGCTATTTTAAAAGAGATAGAACCTATTCCTGAATTTAGAACAGGCATTGAGGATTTTTCTCTTATTAAAAACAATGAAGCCTTAATCAAAAATTTACTGGCTGACTTATTCCCTACTGCTTTAAGTCAAAACGAAATAAAAGCAGTTACAATCCCATTTCAAAATATATCATTTAATTATACAGACCGTTTCAGGAAAATTTTACGTAATGCCGGTGATGAGTTTTATATGGAAATTCGTGATTTTGATGATCATCAGTTCTACGTTAATAACTGTTGCCTTATTTTAGGTGTATACTACAAACAACGAATAGATTTTAATAAACCTTTTTTCTACGATATTCCGGATGAAGAGGGAGTTGAAAAACATTATCGCATTTTGTACAATGCAGATTTTATGGAAATAATTCCAACTGAAAACTCCATTCACCTTACTCAGGATGATATCGATTTATTACTAGATAATTATAATGATATTGAGCTTTGGAAATCGAAATTCCCTAAAGGAAGCTGGATTTTAAAAGGATTTGGAATTGTTTCTTTATTTGATGCAACGACAGAAAGTGCTATTTCAAATTTAAAAAGTAATTTGCTTAAACCAGATGCAAAAACGGTTGCAACTGACGAAATAGTGACGAATATCTTTAAATCGATATTTAAAATCCCGGATTTAAAAGTTGGTTTTATTATTTACAACCCTGAAGAAGAGAAGTTTATCAGGCCGGTTAAATTTGACAATCAGCTGCAGAGTTTCTTGCTTTCAAAAGAACAGGAAGTAGATTGTAAAAATGCTTTTTTTGGATGTTCTTTCGAAAATCTTTTAGATAACAAAGAGCCTTTTGTGATTTCTAATGTAAAAAAATTCATCGAAGAGTCTTCTAACAAAAGACTTGGTGAACATTTATTAAAACAAGGTATTCAGAGTTGCGTTTTTGCGCCTGTTATAAAAGATGGCCATTTATTGGGCGTTGTCGAATTGGTTTCTGCAAACGCAAGAGATTTAAATAGTGTCAATGCTACAAAACTGGAACTGGTTCTGCCCTACTTAACAGATACGATCGATCGTTATAATACGGATATGCAACACCAGATTGAAGCTATTATACAACGTGAATACACTACGATTCATCCTAGTGTTTACTGGAAATTCAAGAAAGAATCACAAAATTATTTTCAAAACATAAACCATACAAAAGATTATATTTTTAAGGAAATTGTTTTTAAGAATGTATATCCTTTATATGGGCAAATTGACATTAAAGGTTCATCTGAGCACAGAAATGAAACGGTAAAAATAGATTTGAAAAATCAGCTTACGGCGATATTGAGAATTTTTGAATCTCAGGCTCCTAATACAAATCTTGTTCTCCTGGAGCAACGCAAATTTGAATTGGAATCGTTTCGTGAAGAATTAGATTCACCATTAAAAGCAGATACTGAGCAACATATCCAACGTTATATTGAAGAAGAAATTCATCCGCTTTTAAAAAACACAAAAGAAACGGAAAAGAGTCAAAAACTAGAACGTTTGTATTTTGAAAGCCTGGATGAAAAAACCGGATTATTTTATCAGGAAAGAAAGAAATTTGATAACGCAATGTCTATTATCAATAAAAGGTTGGCAACCGTTTTAGATAAAAAACAAATCGAGGCGCAACAAATTTATCCACATTATTATGAGCGTTTTAAAACAGATGGTGTCGAGCATAATTTATATATTGGAGCATCAATTGCCCCAACCAGACCATTTGATATTATGTATTTGCACAATTTACGTTTGTGGCAATTGCAAACATTGTGCGAAATGGAATTAGAACACAATCAGCTTAAAGCTTCATTGCCTTATGAACTTGACGTAACTTCGTTGATCCTGGTATTTAGTTCTGCACTTTCTATTCGTTTTAGAATGGATGAAAAACGCTTTGATGTTGACGGAACTTATAATGCAAGATATGAAGTTGTAAAAAAACGTATCGACAAATCGAATATCAAAGGCACAAAAGACAGAATCACAGAGAAAGAAAAAATTACTATTGTATATTCTCAAAACAGTGAAGAAGCTGAGTACCTGAAATATATCAAGTATTTACAGCACAAGAAAATCCTTGAACCATCAATTGAACAATTTGAGGTTGAAGATCTTCAAGGTGTTTCAGGTTTAAGGGCGATTCGCGTAAAAGTGATCAATAACAATAACAATCCGGTGACTCAAAAAATCACTTATCAGGATTTATTAGATGAGCTCAACTAATTGTTGAGCTTTTTTCTTAAATCGATTTAAAAGCTATTATAAAAGATACTACTGTAACAATAAGACCCACCATAAAAAAGTTATACGCTATTCGCAGTAAATTATATTTGCGCTGTAGAACGAGTCCCAGATAATATAAATCCTTAATCATATTAGAATACAAATAATCCCGGTCTTTCATCATTTCATTCATTGCCCAATCATATTCTTCTAAAGGCATTTTGTAGAAGTTCCCAAAAAACAATAAGTTAATTTTTTTATTTTCGATATCTTCTCTTGTAAAAACACCCGATGTAACTTTTGGGCGTGTAGAAAGTATTGCAAAGATTATGGTAATTACACTTGACATTAACATTATAAAAGTGGGAATTACCAAATGCGCATTTTTAGGACTGTCTAATTTTGGTATAATCGATGAAAGTGCTATAGAAATAATAATGGCATTTACAGATAATAAAATATTGGCTTTACTATCAGCAATTCCGCTTAAACGTGTATGATTTCCTAAAGTAACGCGAAACAAAGTATCAACACCACGATCCGGTTTTTCGACTTTATCTTTCTTTTTAATTTCCTCTTCCATTTTATCTGCTTCTTTCTTTTTTTGCTTTGCAATTTTTTTCTGAACCAAAAGCAGGTTTTTCTCTTTTAGAGGTTGCCATTTTTTAAGTGCATAATCCGTATAAAAGCGATGTTTATTCATTAAGAAATTCAAATTCTCTTTTGCCCATTCAGCATTAGAAAAATCCAGATTCCAGGTATTTTTTAGTTCAATACGCAATAACTCGCAAGTGGTTTCATATTCTGTTCCAACAAGATGTGCGAAATCTGCATCTTTAATTATTTTTTCTAAATGTGTTTTCGGAATGTATTCTTTTACGGTCGCCAAAATCAAACTTGAAACCGTTGCAATAAATTTATCAGATTGTCCTTTATCTTTCAAAAAAGCTGTAGCAATTTTCACACTTTCCTGTTCGTGATTTTCGTAACCATCTATATAACCTGTGTCATGAAACCAAGCGGCAACTAAAAGCATTTCTTTTTCATCACTATTCACATCTTCCTTTTTGCATAGCTCTTTTACAGCATTTACCACTGTGAAAGTATGGTTAAAATTATGATAAGAATATAAATTAGAAAGTTTATCTTTGAGTAAATTACTGACGAAATCTTCGGATTGTTCTATTAGATTCATGGAGATTTTTTTTATACTACTAAATTATGAAATTGTTTTTGGATAATCATTTTATTACTAAAATTAAAAACCGGTCTTTAGCAATAATTATGCTGGTACTGGTTTATTCCTGTGCCACACATAAAGCGCAATACGGAAAAGATGTTAGTGCTAACGAAACGGAAAACGCAACAGATACTATAAAAATTGCACATACAATTTATTTAGTTGGAGATGCCGGAAATGCAGATGAAGAACAAGCACAGCAAACGCTTGAACTACTGCATCAAAAATTGAAAAAATCGAATAAAAAAGCCACTTTGCTTTTTTTAGGAGATAATATCTATCCAAAAGGTTTTCCCAGTGATGATAATGCTGCAGAGAAAGCTTTAGCCGAAACAAAACTTACCAATCAATTACAGCTTACTAAAGGTTTTAAAGGAAAAACAATTGTTATTCCCGGTAATCATGATTGGTATAACGGTATAAAAGGTTTAGAGCGTCAGGCAGATTTTGTAACTAAATATCTGAATGATAAAAAAGCCTTTTTACCAAGAAAAAGCTGTGCTATCGAAGATGTAAAAATTGATAGTACTGCAACCTTAATTACTATTGACAGCGAATGGTTTCTGGAAGATTGGGACAATCATCCTACAATAAACGACAATTGCGACATAAAAACCAGAGAAGATTTTTTTGACGAACTTGAGAATCTTTTAAATAAAAATCAGGAAAAAACAGTTGTCATTGCTATTCATCATCCTTTGATGAGCAACGGAACACACGGCGGACAATTTTCGTTAGAGAAACAATTATTTCCGTTAGAGCAAAAAATACCGCTGCCAATAATTGGTTCTTTTATCAATTTACTTCGAAAAACATCTGGTGTTAGTCCGCAGGATATACAAAATAAGCAATACACGATTTATGCCAAGCGAATTAAAACCCTTTTACAAAAACAAAAAAATGTAATAGTGGTTTCCGGACACGACCATAATTTGCAGTATGTAAATAAAGAAAACATCAAACAAATTATTAGTGGTGCAGGATCAAAATCTGAAGCTGCAAGAGCAATAAACCCAACTGAATTCTCCTATGGCGGAAATGGATATGCAACCCTGACTTTATTTAAAAGCGGTGATGCAAAAGTTTCTTTCTTTGGAAATGAAAACAACAAAGAAAAACTTCTTTTTGAGCACGAAATCATAAAAGCTAAAGAAATTAACTGGGCTGCGACTGTAGAAAATAAATTTCCTGCAACGGTTACAACATCCATTTATTCTACAAAAATGACAGATAAGAGTTTGTTTCATAAATTTTTATTTGGCCAACATTACAGAAAGTATTACAGCTTACCTATAAATGCAAAAACAGCAACTTTAGATACTTTAATGGGCGGTTTAAAACCTATTCGTGAAGGCGGAGGCCACCAATCTGTATCGTTAAGGGTTTCTGATCCTAAAGGCAGAGAATATGTAATGCGTGCCCTGAAAAAAAGTGCGACTGTCTTTTTACAATCTGTAGCTTTTAAAGATCAATATGTTGTGAATGATTTTGAAGACACATATGCTGAGAACTTTTTATTTGATTTCTACACCACTTCTCATCCTTATACTCCATTTGCAGTTGGGAGCATGGCAGACAAAATTGGTTTGGCACATACCAATCCTATCTTATATTATATACCAAAACAAAATGGTTTAAAAGAGTTTAATTCAAATTTTGGAGATCAACTCTACATGGTTGAAGAAAGACCTGCGGACAATCATCTTGATGGTAAAAATTTTGGAAATCCAACTGATATTATTAGTACTGAGGATATGATGAAAAATCTTCATAAGGATGAAAAATACAGCGTTGACGAAAAAGAATATATAAAAGCACGTTTATTTGATATGCTTATTGGTGATTGGGACAGGCATAGCGATCAGTGGCGTTGGGCAGAACATAAAAAAGATGGTAAAGTTACTTACATCCCAATTCCTCGTGACCGCGATCAGGCTTTTGTGAAATATGACGGGACTTTACTTTCTATTTTAATGAATATTCCGGCATTGCGACATATGCGAACTTTCAAAAATAAGATCGACAATGTAAAATGGCTTAACAGAGAACCTTACCCAATGGATTTGGCATTTTTAAGAACAACTGATGAAAAAGACTGGCTGGCTCAGGCAAAATATATTCAGGAAAATTTAACTGACAACGATATTGATAATGCTTTCAAAATCTTACCCAAAGAAGTACAAGATGCAACTATTGAAGATATTAAGCATAAATTAAAAAACAGAAAAAAAGATCTTCAAAAATATGCTTCAGAATATTTTGATATCTTAAGCCATACGGTAATGATTGCCGGAACAGATAAAAAAGACAAATTCATTATCAACCACAATGCTAAAAAAAGCATCGAAATTCAGGTTTTAAGAGTTAAAAAAGAAGGTGATGAATTAGTTTATACCAAAACTGTAACAGATGCTAAAACTAAAAATCTTTGGATCTATGGTTTAGATGATAATGATATTTTTGAGGTAACTGGTGATCATAAATCGAAAATAAAAATTCGTTTGATTGGCGGTCAGAACAATGATACCTACAATATCCAAAACGGAAAAAGAGTTATTGTTTATGATTTCAAATCAAAAGAAAACACATATAATCTGGATTCAAAAACTCAAACACAATTAACAGATGATTATGATGTTAATTTATACAACTACGAAAGACCTAAATACAATGTTGTTTCAGGGCTTCCAAACATTGGTTTTAATCCCGATGATGGTGTAAAAGTGGGTATTAATTTAAATTATACTGTTAACAATTTCAAACAGAATCCATACACACAAAGACACGTTTTAAATGCGTTTTATTATTTTGCGACCGGTGGTTTAGAATTTAATTATGTTGCACATTTTCCCGGGTTGTTAGGAAAATGGGTTATTGATGTTGAATCGCAATATACAACACCAAATTTTGCGGTCAATTATTTTGGATATGGAAATGAAACCCCAAACAATACTGAAGAATTTGGAATGGATTACAACAGGGTTCGTATTCAAAAATTTAATCTTTCAGGAGCTATTAGACATGTTGGCAGATACGGCAGTGAGTTTAGTATTCAGCCGATGTTGCAGCAAATGAGAGTCGAAGAAACTGAAAACAGATTTATTGATACACCAAATATTATAAATCCAGATGTTTTTAGCAGTCAGGTTTATGGCGGGGCAAAAATTAAATACCTTTTTAAAAATGCTGATTTTGCTGCAAAACCAACTTTAGGAGTGGCTTTTATGGTTTCAGCAACATGGCTTTCTAATCTAAATGATACGAAACAAAATTTCCCTGCTATTGAAAGTCTTTTAGGATTTACTCATAAAATTGATCACAACGGAAAATTGGTTTTAGCTACACTTTTAAAAGGAAAAGCAATACTAAATAACAATTATGAATTTTATCAGGGAGCTACTTTAGGTGGAGATACGGATTTGAGAGGATACCGAAATGAACGATTTTTAGGAAACTCCTATTTCTCTCAAAGTACAGATTTAAGATTAAGCATTGGTAAAATACGAAAAACAATTGCTCCTCTAACATACGGAATCCTGGGTGGTTTTGATTATGGAAGGATTTGGCTTGACGGAGAAAATTCACGAAAATGGCACCAGGATTACGGTGGCGGACTTTGGCTGAATGCAATCAATGTTTTGACAGCGAGAATCTCTTATTTTAAATCTCCCGATGAAGAAGGAAGAGTTATTTTTGGAGCGGCATATAGCTTCTAGTAAGACACTAAGGTTCTGAGTTGCTAAGAGGCTAAGATTTTTTAGCTTTGAGTAAAAAAAACAGCCACGAATTCACGAATTTTCATTACAAATAATTCGTGAATTCGTGGCTGACTTTTTTCTTAGCATCTGGTAAACTTTAACCTCTTAGCAACTCAGAAACTTAGCAACTTAGCTTAGACACTTAGCGGCTTAAAGCAAATTCATAAACATTCCCTCCTACTTTATTTGTTTTTTCATCAGCAATTAATAATGTATTATTGTCTTTGAAAACTACAGCTTCTTTTTGTGAAAAGTGATTTAGTTTTATTTCGGTTTGAGATCCTTTATGAAATAGATCTCCTTTGAAATCTTTAAACAAAACAATTTTGTCATGACTTAACAAAACTACTTTTTTGCCGTCTGGACTAATTGTGGCACTCGTTAGAACACAATGATTGTAATTGTTACAGGTTTTAAATTCACCTATTTTAGTTGCTTTTTGAGTTCCCGGAGCATTTAAGATTTTATAGATAAAAGCTGTCCCGTCGAAGTTTTTACTTCGGTTTTTTGTAAAAAGATAAAAATAATTTCCGTGTTCAAAAAAACCTTCAACATCATAAAATAATTCTTTTTTCTTTGGTGGAAATTCAGTTTGTTCCGGATACGAAAATGAAATTTTATATTCGGCTACAGCCGAATCTTTATTTAATTGGTTTTTATTTACTTTATAGATACACAAATTTTTACGTTCGTTATCATTATTTCCAAAATCGCCAATGTAGATATTACCATTTTTATCTTTTGTAATATCTTCCCAATCTACATTCGTAGCATTTGTAATTGCAATTGTTTTATTAATTTTTCCTTTTGAATTTATGGCGTAGATTTCATTTTTATTTCCACTGTCTTCTAATGTGTAAATTAAATTTGATTCTGGAAAATAGGTAATTCCCGAAACCTCTTTTAATTTTTTAGGAAGTGAATACAATGTCTTTAAATCACTATCTGATTGTTGTTGACAAGCCAGTAAAACAATGGAAACTCCAAGTAAAAAAAACTTTTTCATATTATATTTTTAATTTAATTAGCCACAGATTAAGTAATTATAGAAATAAGAGAACTCTTAATCTGTGCAATCTAAGGCATAAAAAACCTAGATTAAATTCGTGTTTTTAAAATTACGTGTGATAAATTCAAATGCTGCAAACATGATATGTCCCATTGATCTGGCATTTTTAAATTTCATATCATTTGTATAACGATACAATTCCATTTTTAATTGATTCAGATGTTCTTCTGTCGAAATCGTATCGTGACACATTATATTCAGTAGTTTTTTAATTCTATTTTCAGCAGAATGAATACGTTTGGCCAGGATTGCCCTTTCTTCATCTTTATACTGTATTATAGATCTGTCTTCTAGTTTTTCTTTGATCAATTGAATCATTGGATAATTTTCTTTGAAAAACTGCGGACGATAGACTTTAAAATTCCCTTCGTAACACTGCTGGTCAAAATCTATCGGACGAATTTTATACACTACCTGATCAAAATCGTGAATAGGGACTATTACATAATTATACGCCCGCATATCGCCTAAAAGCCTGATCATACATCGCTCATTAAACTTTACAAATTCTTTTGCAATCTGTGATTTTTCCATTTCTGTACAACTATCCAATAAAGTGTCCATAAAAACATCACCCGGAATACCTATAATATGTTCTTCGATCAAAGTATCCTTATATACCAGAAAGTTAATTTTATCCGGTGAGAGGATATCTTCTAATTCCAGTCCGTAAATTCTGGAGGCATCTGCTTTTTTTATATAAAAATGAACATAATTATCATTGAGAATATTTCGGACTTTTATTCGGAAAGGTTTTGAGTTTCCAAAAGTGCAATAGTCGATTGCATCAATGTTTAAAAACTGAATAATCTCGTTGTTTCCATCAGAATGTAAAAGCGAATAAATTTTTTTCAGGTTTAAGTCAATTTCATTTCTTTCAAATTCATTATAATAAACCCGAATCCATAAAGTATCTGTTTCATTTTTATCATATACATTTACAGATCCTGAAAATCGCAACAAATCATCATAGAACACAGACACTTTCGAAATACGTTCGTATCGTTCTAAATAATTTAAAAGAGATTGCGTTAAAGGATAAGATGGCTTTTTTAAAACCATTAAAGGTTCGTTCATTTTGAATATCTTTATTACAAATTTACATTAAATAAAATTTAGCGTAACAATATACAAGTTGAATCGTCATACTTAAAACTAAAACCGAAATAAATTTGGAAACCATACTTACCATTGAAAATCTGCATAAAAGATACGGGCGAATCCAGGCCTTAAAAAATGTTTCTTTTGAAATACAAAAAGGCCGCGTTTATGGCATTTTAGGTCCTAACGGAAGCGGAAAATCAACCACTCTGGGAATTGTCCTGAATGTTGTAAACCGCACATCAGGAAATTACAGCTGGTTTGGAGGAAAGATTCAGACTCACGAAGCTTTAAAAAAAGTAGGCGCTATTATAGAACGTCCTAATTTTTACCCGTATATGACTGCGGAAGAAAACTTGAAATTAGTTTGCAAAATAAAAAGTATCGATTATTCTAAAATCACCGAAAAATTAGATTTAGTAGGCTTAACCGAAAGAAAGGACAGTAAATTTAGTGCTTTTTCGTTGGGAATGAAACAACGTTTAGCGATTGCTTCGGCACTTTTAAACGATCCTGAAATTTTAATTCTAGATGAACCAACAAATGGTCTTGACCCACAAGGAATTCATCAGATTAGAGATATTATTAAAAAAATAGCATCACAGGGAACTACAATTTTACTTGCTTCTCACTTATTAGATGAAGTCGAAAAAGTATGTTCACATGTGATTGTTTTAAGAAAAGGCGAAATTCTATATTCAGGTTCTGTAGACGCAATGTCTGCAAATGAAGGCTTTTTTGAAGTTATGGCAGATGATACTGTTAAACTGAAAACCATTTTAGCAGAACATTCAGCAGTTGACAGAATTACGGAAGAAGAAGGAAAAATTTTGGTATACTTAAAGTCCGATATTTCAGCTTCAGATCTAAATCAGTTTTTATTTTCTAAAAACATTTCATTGAGTCATTTAGTGAAACGCAAAAACAGTTTAGAAGCTCAATTTTTAGAATTAACCAAAAACGCCACTACCAAAACCAACTAAACCATGAACAGACTTATCGCTATAGAATTACAAAAAATCTGGAAAAACAAAGCCAGTCGTGTACTTACCTTAACTTACTTTATTTTACTTTCATTTATTGCATTGCTGGCATCCATTAAGTTTAATATTGGTCCAATTCGTATTGATCCTTCAGAAATGGGATTTTTCAATTTTCCTTATATATGGCATCTTACCACTTATATCGCTGCTTTGCTAAAGTTTTTTCTGGCTATTGTAATTGTTTCAATGATGGCAAATGAATACAGTTACGGCACTTTAAAACAAAACTTAATTGATGGTTTAAGTAAAAAAGAATTCATTTTATCAAAGTTTTTAACTGTTGTACTATTTTCATTAATCTCTACAATTTTTGTTTTTATAATGAGCTTAATTTTAGGACTTTGTTTTTCATCTTATACTGAATTTGGTATCATTTTTTCAGATCTAAACTATCTTTTGGCTTTTTTTATAAAATTAACGGGGTTCTTTTCTTTCTGTTTATTTTTAGGAATTTTGATTAAACGTTCTGCTTTTGCATTAGGTTTTTTATTGGTTTGGAATTTTATTGAATGGATTTTGAAACTTGTTTTGATTTTTATAGTTTTCCCAAACAGCAATAAGGCAGATTATATTACACGATTTTTTCCTTTAGAATCAATGTCTAATTTAATAATTGAACCTATTACAAGGTTATCAGTAATTAGAAGTATAGGATCGCAGATGGGCGTTGCGAATACAAAAGATTACAGTGTTCATTATTTCTCAATTCTGATTGTTTTAGTATGGACATTTTTATTTATTTACTTTTCTTACAAACTACTAAAAAATAGAGATTTGTAGTATATTTGTCAGACTATGAATTATTTTAAAGTTGCTTTGTTTGTTACATTAATGTGCTTGTTTTCTGTAAAGATTAAGGCACAAAATATTACTGTAGATGCCACAAAAACGCCTGATGAATTAGTAAAGAACATCCTGATCAACAGTTCCTGCATAAATATTGGAACTGTTAATGCCTCTGGAAATCCGGATAATACAGGAAACAGTTATGCTTATTTTAATTCTACAGGCAGTAGTTTTCCTTTTTCGGGGGGAATTGTTTTAAGTACATCTCCAAGTAAAAATGCAGCGGGTCCTTTTAATCAATCAACTTCTCAGGGACAAACGAATAAAAACTGGAAGGGTGACGCTGATTTAGAAAAAGCAATAAATAAAGACGGAAGCACTCAGGCAACAGTTCTGGAATTTGATTTTGTAGCCTTAACAAACTCCATTAGTTTCAACTATATTTTTGCCTCTAATGAATATCAGACCTATTACCCTTGTGAATATTCTGATGGTTTCGCTTTTTTGATAAAAGAAGCAGGAACCACAGACGATTATAAAAACTTAGCCGTTTTACCCAACACTTCTACTCCTGTTTCATCTACTACAGTTCATACGAAAATAGAACCTGTTTTTATGAACGGACAGAGTTTTAGTGGATGCGAAGCTGTAAATGAAAACTTTTTTAACGGTTATAATACCGTAAATAGTCCTATCAATTATGCCGGACAAACAGTAGTCATGAACGCTCAAACGGAAGTTATTCCCAATAAAACATATCATCTTAAATTAGTAATTGCAGATGATCCAACAGGTCAGTATAACTCTGCAGTTTTTATTGAAGCCGGAAGTTTTGTATCGACAATAAATTTTGGGGTCGATAAAACAATTGCTAATAATAATCCAGCTTGTTTTGGAGAAGATGTAGCCCTGGATACTCAATTAAATAGTGCTTTGTATAGTTTTAAATGGCTAAAACAAGACGCAAGTAATAATTATGTTGAAATTATTCCTGCCGAAACTGGCTCAGTATATAACGTTAAAACAACAGGAAATTATAAAGTCGAAGCAACCTTAACAGGCACAACTTGTGTGTCTACTGGCGAAATAAAGATTGAATATGCTCCTGAAATACTCTCAACCAACACAAGCCTATTGCAATGTGATGATGACACAGACGGCATTTCTGATTTCAATTTAACAAAAGTTGATAATATTATCAAAAATAATGTCGCTGAAACTCTTAATAAAGGGTTTTATGAGTCCTTAACAGATGCTCAGTCAAAGACAAATCCAATTCTAACTCCCGAAAAATATACTAATAAAGTCCCAGACCAAATTGTTTATGCCAGACTGGAGAATCAATATGGCTGTTTTAAAATTGCCGAAGTAACATTAAAAATTTCAAACACAACAATTCCAGATCAAAACCCAATAGCAACTTGTGATAGTGATGAAAAACAAGATGGTTTTTATCAATTTGATCTTGAAGCAGAAGTAACTCCACAATTCTCAACAGGCTTACCAAGTGGTTTGGTTTTTAAATATTATTTAAGTACAAATGATGCTTTAATAGATAAAAATGCATTACCCAACATGTTTAAAAACACAACTCCTTACAGCCAGATAATTTATGGAAAAGCAACAAATGGAGCTGATTGTTTTGATATAAAGCCTGTAACACTTGTGGTAAATACATTTAATCCTCCTAATTTTGAAAATGAAACAGAATATGTATGCAAAGGAGAAGAAATAACATTAAGTGTTGCTTCAAATTTCATCAGTTATTTGTGGAATACGGGAAACACAACTAATGCAATAAAAATAAATTCAGCAGGCGATTATTCCATAACTGTTACAGATGAAAATGGTTGTGAAAAAACCAAAAATTTTAAAGTGATTTCATCTGAACCGGCTTTAATAACAGAGACTATTGTAAAGGATTTTTCAGGAACTGACAATTCCGTACTTATAAAATATACCGGAATTGGAAATTACGAATTTTCATTAGATGGAAACGTCTTTCAGAATGATTCTTTATTTACGGCTGTAAATCCGGGAATTTATTATGCAATTGCCAGAGACAAAAATGGTTGCGGATTATCTAATTCCGTTATTGTTTATGTTTTAGACTTTCCAAGGTTTTTTACACCTAACGGAGATGGATACAATGATTTATGGTATATTAAAAACATAGATCAGCTTCCTGATTATAAAATCTTTATTTTTGATCGTTACGGAAAATTATTAAAAGAAATGAACCAAAACAGCGATGGCTGGAATGGTACTTTTAATAGTCAGCAATTACCTTCAGATGATTACTGGTTTACGTTACAATTTGTAGATGGCGAAAATATAAAAGGTCATTTTAGTCTTAAGAGATAAAAAATAAATATTCAATTTATTTCTTACACGTTTTTGTATATTTGAGTTTGATGAAAAATATATGAAATCTATCCGATTAATACCATTCATTTTATTACTCATTACAATCCCTACTTTTGCACAAAAAGAGGCGGCTATCTGGTATTTTGGTTATGGAGCAGGATTAGATTTCAATTCTGGAAGTCCAATGACCTTAACAAATGGAAAACTATTTACAAATGAAGGATGTACTAGTATTTCTGATAAAAATGGAAGCCTTCTGTTTTATACAGACGGGTCGATTGTTTATGACAAAAACAATCAGATTATGCCTAACGGAACAGGATTATTAGGTCATCGCTCCAGCACACAATCAGCAATTATAGTCCCAAAACCAAAAGATCCAAATCTATATTATATATTCACGGTAGATGAACCTAATCCTCAAAATGCGGATAATAATCCAAACAATGATGAAGATGCCCCAAATAATGGTTTAAACTTTTCTGTAGTCGATCTTAGGTTAAATAATGGTAATGGGGACATCATTTCTACTCAAAAAAACATTCATCTTATTACATATGACATTAATAATGCGGAAGATATAAAATTTAAATGCTCCGAGAAAATTACTGCCGTACAACATAGTGATGGTATTTCGTTTTGGATAATCACCCATTTCAAAAACACATTTTACAGCTTCAAAATCAGCACTGATGGCGTAAACCAAACTCCAATAAAAACAATAACATCTCAAAATATTCCTCTGGGAGGATACAACACAAATGCAATTGGTTATTTAAAAGCTTCACCAAATGGTAAAAAAATTGCCATGGCAAATATGGCAACAAAAACCTCTAATGATTTTAATCAAAATGGTCAGATAAAAAGAAAAACAGGAAATGTTTGTCTCTATGATTTCGATACAAATAACGGTATTTTAAATAATGAAATAACAATATTAAACAATATCGATCCTTATGGCGTCGAGTTTTCTCCTAAAACAACAAAACTATATGTTACTTTTAACAGGTATAATGATCTTAATGGTAGTTCTCTTGGAAGTACTCTTATACAATTTGATTTAAAAAAAGCAGATATAACAGGTTCTCAACAAATAATCAATTCCTCAAATTATGTTGCAGGTGCATTACAACTTGCTATTGATGAAAAAATTTACAGATCAGGTTATTCAAACACTGATAACAATGGCAACAAGTTATCTGTAATAAACAATCCTGAATTTGACGGAATAAATTGCAATTATATTCAAAATAAAATCGACCTAAAAGGTGGGATTTCAAAATTAGGCCTTCCTCCATTTATCACTTCTCTTTTCCTTTACACATTTGATTACGAATTTAACTGTCTAGGACAATCAACACATTTCTTTGTGAATTCTTCTGAAAAAATAGATACATTTTTATGGAATTTTGGAGATGGAAATACTTCAAATAAAAAAGAGGCCTTTCATATTTATACAAAACCGGGAGATTATAAAGTAACACTTATCAAAACTGTCAATGGTGAAAACAGAGAACCAATCGAACGAATGGTAACTATTTATGAAAATCCTTCAGTAATTGCGACTCCTTATAAATTAATTCAATGCGACACACAGGATAGCAACTCATTAGACGGATTGGCAACTTTTAATCTTTCTGCAGCAAACGAACCAATTTCACTAGGGAATAAAGATTACAAAGTATTTTTCTACCATAATAAAACTGATGCTGAAAATGATATAACAAATACCTCGTCAATTGATCCTATTTACAGAAACATTACGCGTAATGAACAACTTTATGCAAAAATAAGTCAATCAAATTCATCATGTTATAGTTTTACAACTATAATATTACAAGCAAATCCTAATATTTCTATTATTCCAGATGACTTTCACAAATGTGATTCTGGTGATAGAAAAGCAGAATTCGACTTAGAACAAAAAAAGCAACTTATTAAAACTCAATTAAACCTGCCTTCCGATATTAAATTATTTTTTTACGATACCGAAAATAATGCTGCTTTATCATTGAACGAACTTAAAAACACGATTACAACAAGTTCAAAGACCGTATTTGTACGAGCTGAAAATGCCGATGGTTGTTATGGAACAGGGAAATTTGACTTGATTGTAGACCCGATTCCCACTTTAATACCACAATCTGAAAAAGTGATATGTGAATCAGTCCCTAATGCAACTGTAATTTTAGAATCGGGAGTTGAATTATCTGAAATTAACAATTACACTTATTTATGGTCAACCGGAAATATTACACCCACAATTACTGTGAATAAAGAAGGAAATTACAATGTAATAGTAAAAAACAAAGCAGGTTGCTCTACTAAAATTGATATTCCCGTAAAAACATCACATCTTGCCTTTATAAATGAAATTGAAATTAATGATCTTAATAGCTTAAACGAAATTATTATAGATGTAAATAATCCTCAAGATTATAAATATAGAATTCATTTTCAGGATGGAACATTTAGTGATTTTCAAAACTTAGCTATTTTCGAAAATATACCGGGAGGATTCCATGAACTAATTATTGAAAACATTGATGGATGCGGAAGAATAGTAAAAAGTTTTGCCGTATTGAATTCTCCCAAATTTTTTACTCCCAATAATGATGGCTATAATGACTATTGGAATTTTAGCGGAATAAATGACCCTATCTACAAGAATGCTGTTATTTATATTTATGATCGTTATGGAAAACTGTTAAAACAATTATCACCGTTTGAATTAGGATGGGATGGAACTTACAATAAGGAACCAATGCCATCTTCTGATTATTGGTTTACCATTCAGCTTGAGGATGGCAGACAAAGAAAAGGTCATTTTAGTCTTAAGAGATAAAAAACTAAAAACAATATTCGCATTTGATCTCAACAGTATAAAGATTGAGATTATTCAAAAAACAGGATATAAAAAAATCCCAAATTCCAGTTCCGAGGCTTCGGTAGGAATTTGGGATTTTTATATTAAATGTAGAAAAGTATTTAGATTTTAAATCTTTTTCTATCAGTTTCTGTCAAATAGATTTTTCTCAAACGAATAGATTTTGGAGTTACCTCTACATATTCATCTTTTTGAATGTACTCTAAAGCTTCCTCTAATGAGAAAATAATTGGAGGGATAATTCTTGCTTTTTCATCATTTCCAGAAGAACGAACGTTAGATTGTTTTTTCTCTTTAGTTACGTTCACACACATATCATCAGCACGAGAGTTTTCTCCAATTACCTGACCTTCGTAAATTTCAGCATTTGGTTCAACAAAAAATTTACCACGATCTTGCAATTTATCGATAGAATAAGGAATCGCTTTTCCTTTTTCCATAGAAATCAATGAACCTTTGTTACGTCCTGCAATTTCTCCTTTGTAAGGCTCATATCCAATAAAACGGTGCGCCATAATAGCCTCACCAGCTGTTGCAGTAAGTAATTGGTTACGCAATCCAATAATTCCACGAGATGGAATATTAAATTTCACAATCATACGCTCCCCTTTAGTTTCCATAGAAAGCATTTCTCCTTTACGCAATGTAACGAATTCAACTGCTCTACCTGAAAGGTTTTCTGGTAAATCGATTGTCAATTCCTCAATCGGCTCACATTTTTTACCATCAATTTCTTTGATGATAACTTGTGGCTGACCAATTTGTAACTCATACCCTTCTCTTCTCATTGTTTCAATAAGAACAGATAAGTGAAGTACTCCACGACCAAAAACCATGAATTTATCTGCAGAATCAGTTTCACCTAACTTCATAGCTAAGTTTTTCTCTAATTCTTTTGTTAATCTTTCTCTAATATGACGAGAAGTTACAAATTTACCCTCTTTACCAAAGAAAGGTGAGTCATTGATAGTAAACAACATACTCATTGTAGGCTCATCGATATCAATCGTTTTTAGACCTTCAGGATTTTCATGATCAGCAATAGTATCACCAATTTCAAAACCTTCAACTCCAATGATTGCACAAATATCTCCAGCAATAACCTCTTGTACTTTTTTACGACCAAGTCCTTCAAAAGTATGAAGTTCTTTGATACGAGATTTAGATACCGTACCATCTCTTTTTACTAATGAGATTGGCATACCTTCTTTAAGAACTCCTCTTTCAAGACGACCAATAGCAATACGACCTGTAAAGGCTGAGAAATCTAAAGAAGTAATCAACATTTGTGGTGTTCCTTCAGAAACTTTAGGAGCAGGTACATTAGCAACAACCATATCTAATAATGCTTCAACATTATCAGTTACGTTTTCCCAATGATCAGACATCCAGTTGTTTTTAGCAGAACCATAAACTGTTGGGAAATCCAACTGCCATTCTTCAGCACCTAATTCAAACATTAAGTCAAAAACTTTCTCATGAACTTCTTCAGGAGTACAGTTTTCTTTATCAACTTTATTGATAACTACACAAGGCTTTAAACCTAAGTCAATCGCTTTTTGTAATACAAAACGCGTTTGTGGCATTGGACCTTCAAAAGCATCAACTAGCAAACATACACCATCGGCCATGTTTAATACACGTTCTACTTCTCCTCCAAAATCCGCGTGGCCTGGAGTATCGATAATATTGATTTTTGTTCCTTTATATTGAACTGAAACGTTTTTTGAAGTAATAGTAATACCTCTCTCACGCTCTAAATCGTTATTATCAAGAATTAAATCACCTGTGTTTTCGTTGTCACGAAATAATTGACAGTGATACATAATTTTATCAACCAAAGTGGTTTTACCGTGATCGACGTGGGCAATAATTGCAATATTTCTAATAGATTCCATCTGAGATTTTTAATGGGTGCAAAGGTACACTTTATTTTGATATAAAAAACGTTTCTGCGATAGTTTGCGTATAGACAAGTAATTAGTTCGTTAAATCAATGTAAATTTTACACTCAAAATGGACTTTGTGTGTTGTTTAATTATACTTTATTTAACTATATTTGAGTAATGAAAAGTAAAACTCTCCAAATTACTCTAATTTACGTTATCATATCGCTAATTATGGCATCAGTCTGTCATAAAATACTTATTACTTACTTTTCTAAACTGGAATACTTTTATTTATTTTTATTAAAAGATATTCTTTTTATCCTCTCTACAGGTTTTATCTTCAAATATATACTTTCAAAAAATGAAAGAAAAAATGTTTCTGTTTTTGAAAAATTAAAGAGCACAAATGAAGAAATCAAGGAATCAAATGAAAAATACGATATCGTTGCAAAAGCAACAAGCGACACAATTTGGGATTGGAAAATTCAGGAAGACAGCATTAACTGGAATAAAGGAATAGAAAATATTTTTGGTTACAAATCGGCAGAAGTCGGAAAAACATCAAAATGGTGGTTTGACAAAATTCATCCTGAGGATAGTATCAGAATGTCGATTAAACTGTATTCATTTATTGAACAAAAAACAGAAAAGTGGCAAGATCAATATCGTTTCAGATGTGCTGACGGAACTTATAAATATGTTCTTGATCGTGGTTTTTTATTAAAAGACGAAAACGGGAGAGCCATCAGAATGATTGGAGCCATTCAGGATATTACCAAGCAAAAAGAGGAAGAACAACGATTAAAACTCTTAGAAACCGTAATTACACAATCTAAAGATTCAATCTTAATCACTGAAGCAAACTCACTAGACCGAAAAATTCCTAAAATAGTGTATGTAAATCCCGCATTCTCACACATGTCAGGATATCTTTCGCATGAAATAATAGGAAAGTCTACAAATATATTCAAAGGACCAAAATCTGATTCTGAAGAATTAAAAAAACTATTGAGAGCAATAAAAAACGAAGAAGAATGCCTCATAGAAACCATTAGCTACACAAAGAAAAATGAAGAATACTGGGTTCGATTTTCTATGATTCCAATTTTTAATAACGAAGGTGTTATCTCGCATTGGATTTCTATACAAAGAGATATAACTGATGAGAAAAAATTAGAGACAGAAAAAGAGCATCTTATCAGAGAACTAACTCAAAACAACAAGGATTTAAAACAATTTTCATACATCACATCACATAATTTAAGAGCGCCTTTATCAAATCTAATCGGATTATTAAATCTTATTGAAGATATTGCCATTGAAAATCCGGAATTAGAAGAAATTCTTGCCGGATTCACCAAATCAACTCATCTCTTAAACGAAACAATCAATGATTTAGTAAAAGTCATTATCATTAAAGACAACCCTTCTATGCAAAAAGAAGAAGTATCTTTAAAAGAGGTCTTCGAAAATGTATTTAGTCAATTATCTTTTCAAATCGAATTGCACAAACCAATAATCAAATTAAATTTTGAAAAAGTTCCTTTATTAAACACAAACAAAGCATATATCGAAAGTATTTTACTTAATTTGCTTACCAACTCCATTAAATATAAATCAGAGAATAGAAAATTAAAAATATCAATTACCGCAGAACAAATTGACCATCAGGCAATTTTAACTTTTAAAGACAACGGAATTGGTATTGACCTGGAAAGAAATGGCGACAAAGTTTTTGGTCTTTATCAAAGATTTCACAACTATCCTGACAGCAAAGGATTAGGCTTATATCTCGTAAAATCACAGGTAGAAACAATGGGAGGAACAATAAGTATTGAAAGCGAAGTAAATAAAGGAACAACATTTACAATAACATTTAAAAATTAATTTTTATGCTGGAGCAAATTTTATGCATTGACGACGACCCCATCACATTAATGTTATGTAAAAAAGTAATTTCAAAATCATCATTTTCAAAAGAAATCATCACAGCTCAAAATGGAGAAGAAGCGCTACACCATTTTAATAATTTAAAATACACTAACAATAAAAACAAAGTAAATAAAAAACCGGAATTAATATTCTTAGACCTAAACATGCCTGTCATGGGTGGCTGGGAATTTCTGGACCACTTTACTTCTGCCGCTTATGCAGACTTTAATACCGCACAGGTAATTGTATTATCATCTACAATTGATCCTGACGATTTAGCCAAAGCAAAAAAATATCCTATCATTATAGATTTTCTCTCAAAACCAATTACACAACCCATGTTAGAATATCTAAAGAAGAAAATAGCAAAATAACATTTCAATCAATATTATTCGATTCTAATGGACGTTACCCTCCAAGCTATACTATCTGCTAAATCTTTTGTTCCGTATATTTATAAAATCTGTGTTATCACAAAAGGATATCTCTGCTATCTCTAATACAATCAACAAAATCTCAATTCCGCAAGAATTACTGCAAACAAATCGAAATAAAAAATTCCAAATTCCACTAAAAGCAGCTAAAGTAAGCGCATATAAATTGGAATTTGGAATTTATTTTTTGGAATTTATCTCAGTTTTCTTCAAACAAAAAAAAGTCCTCTAAAAGAGGACTTTTTATATATTTTAGGAAATTGTAGTTAATTACAATTTAGCAACATGCTTAGTTAATTTAGACTTCAAGTTAGAAGCTTTATTATCATGAATGATGTTCTTTTTAGCTAATTTATCAATCATAGAGATTACAGTTGATAATTTTGAAGTTGCATCAGCTTTATCAGTAGCTATTCTTAATGCTTTAATAGCATTACGAGTAGTTTTATGTTGATATCTGTTAAGAACTCTTCTTTTTTCGTTACTTCTGATTCTTTTTAATGCTGACTTATGATTTGCCATTTTCTTTTAATTTTAGATGTAATAATTATTATAAATACTAGTTAAAAAAGAAAAACCTCCCACAATTGTTAAACAATCACTTTGGTTTTAACTAATAAAACAAAAACCGAGACACCAATTTTTATTTTACAAAACTTATTCACAACTAATTTTGTAGTCTGTAAGGGAATCGAACCCCTGTTACCAGGACGAAAGCCTGGAGTCCTAACCCCTAGACGAACAGACCAATATCGTTCTAAGTTTTTTCTATATTTAAATAGAGGTATTATTGTAGCCCGTAGCGGAATCGAACCGCTCTTACATGGATGAAAACCATGCGTCCTAACCGATAGACGAACGGGCCATTTTAATTCTCATTATTTAAAGAACAATTCGCAGAAAAAGTAGTAGCCCGTAGCGGAATCGAACCGCTCTTACATGGATGAAAACCATGCGTCCTAACCGATAGACGAACGGGCCTGCTTCTCTAATGCGGATGCAAAAATACAACTATTTTTAAGATGTACAATACCTGATGCAAAAAAAATTAAAAAAAATTAATACGCCTTCGCAAACAACACTCTTTTTGAGGAAGGATTACCAGTAAACACACAGGTTCCCGCCTCATCAATAGCATCTAAAGGAATACATCTAATTGTCGCTTTTGTTAAATCTTTTATCTTCTCTTCGGTCTCAGCAGTACCATCCCAATGAGCTGATACAAATCCTGCTTTACCGTCTAAAACTTCTTTAAATTCCTCAAAACTATTCACTTCCGTAATATGTGTATTACGATAGTCTAATGCTTTGTTAAATAAATCAGCCTGAATCTGCTCTAACAAGTCATTTATATAAGTAACAATTCCTTCGCCAGAAACCGTCTCTTTTGTCAATGTATCACGTCTTGCCACTTCAAAAGTTCCATTTTCTAAATCTTTTGGCCCAACAGCAATTCTCACAGGAACACCTTTCAACTCCCATTCAGCAAATTTAAACCCTGGTTTTTGAGTTGTTCTGTCGTCATATTTAACAGATATTCTTAATTTTTTAAGTTTAGCCGTTAAATCATTTACTGCAGCTGTAATTTCAGCC
This sequence comes from [Flexibacter] sp. ATCC 35103, assembly GCF_001975985.1. GTDB lineage: Bacteria > Bacteroidota > Bacteroidia > Flavobacteriales > Flavobacteriaceae > Flavobacterium. Next base: position 640,052 of record NZ_MTQF01000004.1, read on the forward strand.
AATTGCTCGTCTGTTTTATAAATAGGTACAATTACAACTTGTATTGGCGCTAAATTTGGAGGCAACACTAATCCCTGATCATCAGAATGTGTCATAACCAAAGCTCCCATTAAACGAGTAGAAACTCCCCAAGAGGTTCCCCATACGTGTTCTTGTTTCCCTTCGGCATTTGCAAACTTCACATCAAAAGCTTTTGCAAAGTTCTGACCTAAAAAGTGCGATGTTCCTGCTTGTAACGCTTTACCATCCTGCATTAAAGCTTCGATACAATACGTTTCATCTGCACCAGCAAAACGTTCTGTTTCAGTTTTTATACCTTTTACAACCGGAATAGCCATAAAATCCTGAACAAAATCTGCATAAACATTCATCATTTTCTCAGACTCTTCTAATGCTTCAGCTTTTGTAGCATGAGCCGTATGTCCTTCCTGCCATAAAAACTCAGCAGTTCTTAAAAACAATCTCGTACGCATTTCCCAACGAACCACATTAGCCCATTGATTAATTAATAAAGGTAAATCTCTGTAAGATTGCACCCATCCTTTATATGTAGACCAAATAATTGCCTCACTTGTTGGACGAACAATTAGTTCTTCCTCTAACTTAGCATTAGGATCAACCATTAGTTTTCCGGGTTTATCCGGGTCATTTTTTAATCTGTAATGTGTTACGATAGCGCACTCTTTTGCAAATCCTTCTGCATTTTTCTCTTCTGCCTCAAACATGCTCTTAGGCACAAATAAAGGGAAGTACGCATTTTGATGTCCTGTTTCTTTAAACATTCGATCTAACTCAGCCTGCATTTTTTCCCAAATAGCATATCCGTACGGTTTTATAACCATACATCCTCTAACGCCTGAATTTTCGGCTAGATCTGCTTTTACAACCAGCTCGTTATACCATTTTGAATAATCTTCTGATCTTGTAGTGAGGTTCTTACTCATATTGAATAGTTTGGCACAAATTTTGTTTTATTAATTTTAACTAAATAGTTTGACAAAACTAACTATTTTTGTAATGTGCAACAATAAAAAACACCACAGATATGAAAACTTATACTTCTCTTCGCCAAAACTCAAGTCATATTTACTTAATTGGATTACTGAGTTTTCTTTTAGCATCGTGTGGTTCTTACCAAAATACTTCATATAATGATAATGACGGAGTATATGGTGGCTCACCAAGAACGTATGCTCAGACAAATACTACAAATGCTAACAATCAATATAAAGATTATTTTAAATCTTTGCAAGACGATAATCAGCCAACTGAAATTTTCACAGATGTTGACAGCTATGGCAATTATCAGGATAATGACAGCACACAAACAGTCGCAACTGCTTACCCGGCTTGGGGAAGCGCCAATTCAGAAGTTTCAGTAAATGTTTACTCTGACCCTACATGGTCAATGGGATTCGGATTTGGTTTTGGATACCCATATTACGGTTACGGATACGGAGGAGGTTATTGGGGCTACCCTGGATACGGCTGGGGATATCCTGGATACTGGGGAGGCGGATGGGGCTACCCTGGATATTACAGACCTTATTACGGATACAACAACTACTCTTACAGTTATGGAAGAAGAGGTTCCGCTTCATATTACGGAGGCAGAAATTACGCTTCTAACAGAAACTTTGCTACAAACAGAGGCTATAACAGTAACAGAAACTACAGCACAAGCAGAAACTATACTACAAATAGAGGAAGTTATACTACCAACAGACAAAATGGCTACTCTGACTATAGAAGAAGCTCATCTGTAAACGGGAGAACATACAACTCTTCAAGCCCAACTTTTACAAACAGACGAAGCACAACTCAAGGTCAAAATAATAGCTACGATTACTCTAACAGAAGATCAAGTAGCAATACAACAACCAGAAGTTATGATGGTGGTAATTCATCAAGAAGTTACTCCCCTAGTCCATCTCGTTCTATGAACAGTGGCGGCGGTGGCGGAAGCATGAGATCATCTGGCGGCGGCGGCGGAAGATCATATGGCGGAGGCGGTGGTGGAAGAAGATAATCTCTTCATTCACTTATCTAAAAAATCACATAAAAACTTTACCCAAATGAAAAAAATATTATTCCTACTTATTACAGGACTAACAGCTAGCGTCTCACATTCGCAAGAAGTATCTAATGCTGTTCGTTATGCACAAGACAATTTAACCGGAACGGCACGATTTAGAGCAATGAGCGGTGCATTTGGCGCAGTTGGCGGAGACTTATCCTCGATGAGTGTCAATCCTGCAGGATCTGCCATTTTCTCTAATAATCAAACTGGCATAAGTTTTAGCAACCAAAATATTAAAAATAACTCTAATTATTTTGGAACCCAGACAAGTGATAAAGAAAATTCATTTATCCTAAACCAGGCAGGTGCTATTTTTGTTTTTCATGATCATAATCCAAGCAACAACTGGAAAAAAATTGCAATTGGAGCAACTTATGAAAATACAAATAATTTCGACAATAGTATTGTATCAGTAGGGACAAATCCAACAAATTCTATTGATAAATATTTCTTAGCCTACGCTAATGGTATTCCTTTAAGCACTATTACAGGAATTCCTTATAAAAACCTTTTTTATGATGAACAACAAGCCTATTTTGGGTATAAAGGTTTTGTAATAAACCCTGTCACAGATACTGACAATAATACTCAATACACATCAAATGTACCTGCCGGTGGTAACTACTATCATGAAAACGAAGTTTACACCAGCGGATACAATAGCAAACTAAGCTTTAATATCGCAACATCCTATAAAGACAGAATTTATCTGGGAGCGAACTTAAATGTACACATAACAGATTATAGAAGATCTAGCACTTTTTACGAAGACAACAGCAATCCATTAGAACCAACACCTACAATTTCAAATTTGCGTTTTAACAACGACTTATATACCTACGGTAATGGATTTTCTTTTCAACTTGGAGCAATTGCAAAAGTTACAGAATCATTTCGTCTTGGTTTAGCTTACGAATCAAATACCTGGTATGAGATGTATGATGAAGTTTCTCAAAGCCTTCATACAACTACACAAGCTGCGAACGGACCAGAAAATTATGCAGATGTAAGTCCTAACATTGTGAACGTTTACGATTCATATACTTTACAAACTCCAGGAAAAACAACTTTTAGCGCCGCTTATGTATTTGGAAAATCTGGATTAATTAGTGTTGACTACGCCATAAAAGATTATGCAAACACCAAATACAAACCAACTGATGATACTGGTTTTAGAGGCGTAAATAATGACATTAGCAATCAATTAACTACCAACGGAGAATTAAGAGTTGGTGCTGAATATAAAATAAAACAATTGAGTTTACGCGGCGGTTACCGTTTTGAAGGAAGTCCATATAAAAACGGAACAACTATAGGAGACACAAACAGTTATTCAGGGGGTCTGGGATATAATTTTGGAGGAACTAAACTAGATTTAGCTTACTCTTACTTAGAAAGAAAATCGAATCAGGGATTTTTCGCAACCGGATTTACTGACGGTGCTAACATTACATCGAAACTAAACAATGTTACTTTGACTTTATTATTTGAATTGTAATTAAGAATAAATAGATGAATTGAAATTTCCGTCAGGTTTACTTGACGGATTTTTTTTTAGCAATAGGGAAGCATATTCACTTCTCCTCCTTTATCTATGAAAAGATACATCAACAGTCTGGATAGCCATCAAAAAGCTTCATAAAAAACATCTAAAAGAAAGGTAAATAACCAGTGTTTGAATAAAAAAGTGTAATTTTGCACTCCAATTTATAAAAGTATGAGAACCAAGTCTTTAAAAAAGAACAAAATTAACGTAATCACTCTTGGGTGTTCGAAAAATGTATATGACAGTGAAGTCTTAATGGGACAGCTTCGTGCAAACGGAAAAGAAGTGACTCATGAGGCGCCTGCAGCAGAAGAAGGAAACATTATCGTAATCAACACTTGTGGTTTTATTGATAATGCTAAAGCAGAATCAGTAAATATGATTTTGGAATATGCAGATAAAAAAGACAGAGGATTAGTTGATAAAGTTTTTGTAACAGGATGCTTATCCGAGCGTTACAGACCTGATTTAGAAAAAGAAATTCCTAATGTAGATCAATATTTCGGTACAACAGAATTACCTCAGTTGCTGAAAGCTTTAGGAGCCGACTATAAACATGAGCTATTAGGAGAACGTTTGACAACAACTCCTAAAAACTATGCTTACCTGAAAATTGCGGAAGGTTGTGACAGACCTTGCAGCTTTTGCGCTATTCCGCTTATGCGTGGTAAACACGTTTCTCAATCTATCGAAAAACTGGTAAAAGAAGCGGAAGGTTTAGCTAAAAATGGCGTTAAAGAACTTATCTTAATTGCTCAGGATCTAACTTATTATGGTCTTGACATTTATAAAAAAAGGAACCTTGCGGAGCTTTTAGAAGCTTTGGCAAAAGTAGAAGGAATTGAATGGATTCGTTTGCATTACGCCTATCCTACAGGTTTTCCTATGGATGTTTTGGAATTAATGAAACGCGAACCTAAGATTTGTAATTATATTGATATTCCGTTGCAACACATCTCTGACTCTATTTTAAAATCTATGCGTCGTGGTACTACTCAGGCTAAAACGACTCAATTATTAAAAGATTTTCGTGCAGCTGTTCCGGGAATTGCAATTAGAACAACCCTGATTGTTGGATATCCAGGTGAAACACAGGAAGATTTTGAGATTTTGAAAGATTTTGTTCAGGAAATGAAATTTGACCGAATGGGATGTTTTGCTTATTCTCATGAAGAAAATACACATGCTTATTTATTAGAAGATGATGTTCCGGATGATGTAAAAAAAGCCAGAGCAAATGAAATAATGGAATTGCAGTCTCAAATTTCATGGGATTTAAACCAGGAAAAAGTAGGTCAGGTCTATAGATGCATTATTGATAGAAAAGAAGGCGCTCATTTTGTGGGAAGAAGTGAGTTTGACAGTCCGGATGTAGACAATGAAGTTTTAATTGATGCTTCTAAACATTATGTAAAAACTGGAGAATTTGTTAATATAAGAATAATAGAAGCAACAGAATTTGATTTATACGGAGAACCTGCTTAAATTTACGCTAAACAATTACCAATTTTAGATAAAAACAATTTTATGAAACCTATACAATCTTTATTTCTTTTGGTTTTTACTTTATTCTGCTTCAATTCTGTTTCAGCTCAATACGGAAATGGATACAATAACGGTTACGGAGGTGGCGGTTACGGAGGAAACGGATATGGAAGAGGTGGTGGAATGGGTATGGACAGAAGTATGATGGGAGGACCACAAGGTAATACCAGCAAACCTAAAGAAGCTCCTGTAGAAGAAACAGCTGCTAAAATTGTAGAACAAATGAAACCAGTAGTAAATCTTGATGAACTTCAGGCGATTGCTATTACAAATGTTTTTACTGACAGTATGAAGGAACAAGGAATTCTTTTGAAAAATGAAAGCAGCAGTCAGGATGAGAAATTAGAGCAAATTAAAGCTTTAAGAGAAAGTACTACAAAAAAAATCACTGCTTTTTTGAATCCTGATCAGATAGAAAAATATACTGCTTTTATGGCAGATTTTAAAGAAATCAAAAAACCTTCGAAATCAAAAAAGAAAAAAGATTCTAAAGAAAATAAAGACACAAAAGACGTTAAAGAAGATATAGAAACTAAAGAAATTAAAGAATAACGTTTCAAACTCGTCTTAAAACACAACTAACCATGGCAAAAAAACATTTTTGTTTCCTGATTCTGGGCCTTATTATTACTGCATGCTCAACAAACCCTTATAAAACCACAGAAAAGGTTTATGATCAGCAGCTTAAAACTTTAGAAAATCAAATTACAAGTAAAGAAGCTAAAGCAATTCCGGCTGTTAGTCCTGTTGTTATTGACACTACTTATGCAGCACAATTAGGGATCGTAAAAGATACTTTATCAAAAACCGGATCTACTTATTTATTAAATGGCGTAAATACGGAATGGATAGGAACAGTAAACTTTAATTTAAGAAAACCAAGCTTTATTGTTATTCATCATACTGCTCAGGATTCTATCCAGCAAACTATAAAAACTTTTACCATAACAAGAACACAAGTAAGTGCCCACTACATAATTTCTGAGAACGGAAAAGTCGTTCAAATGCTAAATGATTATTTAAGAGCATGGCATGCAGGAGCATCTACATGGGGAAAAAACACAGATTTAAACTCTTCTTCTATTGGTATTGAGCTTGATAATAATGGTTTCAAACCTTTTACAGAAGCACAAATTAGCAGCCTTGTAGCTCTTTTAACGAAATTAAAAAAAGATTATAATATTCCGACTCAAAACATATTAGGTCACGCAGATATCGCACCAGGCAGAAAACAAGATCCTAGCGCATTATTTCCGTGGAAAACCTTAGCAGAAAAAGGATTTGGAATCTGGCCTGATGAAATTTTAGAAGAGGCTCCATTTGATTTTAAAATCGAACCGGCTTTGAGAATTATTGGTTATAATACCAAGAATCTTTCAGCAGCAATTCAGGCTTTTAAATTACATTACATTCAAACCGATGTAACACCTACTTTAGATCGAAAAACAATAGATACCATCTACTCGATTTACAAAAAGCAACTTCAGTAAAAAGATAAGATATTAAAATATAAAACGCGTTTCTAAATATTTAGAGACGCGTTTTTTTATTTATTGTACTTATGCGATAACAATTAAAAAAAGATTTTTGCCACAGATTAAAAAAAGATTACTATTTTCTTTATATATGCTTTTTTACTGCTTATAGATATTGGTATAAAAAGATTTAATTCTAAAAAGAGTAAATGTTTTTATTTCATGCAGATTCTAGATTTGCGTGTATCTGCTTAAATCTTTTTTAAATCTGCGTGAAGAGAATCCATAAACTACTTCAACTGTTTATAAGAACTGTAGTTCTCGCAAAAAAAGTTTCAAATAAAAAAGCTGCCAAAACATTAGTATGTTTCGACAGCTCCAAAAAAAAAAAAAAAATATCAATCTTTATCTCTAGAAAGAGTATGTTGTAGCAATTAATCCGAAGAAAGATCCTCCTGTTGGAGCAGCATCTTTATCTAAAAAAATGTCTTCAGATGCAGCATCGTATCTTAGCTCAGGAATTATGGTTAGTTTTCCAACTTTATAATTCAAAGAAACTGTGTTAGCAAAAACATTTGATCCTGTCAATGTTCCTAAACTGGCAGCAGCATCTTTAGCGTCAAAATATTCCATTCTGTAAGCCAGACTCAAAGATGGCTTAAAAGCATAATTAGCATATCCTACTAATGCAAACCAATCTCCGTCTAACTCACTATCAAAATCGTTTTTGGTTTTAGCATATGTTGCATTAAATCCTAAAGAAAAAGCATCAGTTATTGTTTTAGATGCTACAAAATCAATTTGTGTTTTATTCTCATCAGATGCAGGATTACTGCTGCCTGATGTAAAATTTAAATAAGCACTTCCGGTATCACCAATGTATCCTAATTGCGCGATATACGTTTTTTGGCTAGAACCTGCATCCATAGCAGATTTAAAATCTGTGGGATTTGTAATCCCGGCCATCGCTGTAAACTTTCCTGAAGTATACACCGCTTTTACTCCAGTATTAAAAAATGGACCATAAGAGAAAGCGTAAGACATACTATAGTTCTTATTGCTTATTGCATCTAATACTTCATACCCTATATGTGTACCAAAACTACCTGCAACTACTTTAAATTCATCTGAAACCTGATAAGTAAAAAACAATTGTTTAATTAAAAATTTTGCGGTAATATCTTTATCTGTTGTTTCATTATATGAAAATTCCCCTGCTCTTTTTCCAAAACCTAAGTCTACAAAAACTGAAGCTTTTCCGAACGTATGCGCTGCCTGAATTGAGGCCATCCCTAATTCGAATGAATCTTGTGAGTTGGTAAAGCTCGTTAATCCATTCATTTGTTTTGAAAAATCATATTTATAATAAGCATCTGCTGATCCTCCCCAAGTGGTTGCTGGCGAAACTGATGCTTCAGTCTCATCTTGGGCAAAAGCAAAAGAACTTGTTAACATCGCGGCTAATACGTGTAATACTTTTTTCATGTGTTAATTGGTTTTTAGTTATTAATTGATTCTGGTTAGTTAATCTTTTATATATCTATTTAATAGTATAAGTCATTTCTAAAACCTCTTATTCGCCTCTAAAACATTCTCTTTTTCATTAGCGAATTTATTAACTTTTGCATGAGTAGAATAATTGAACTCTGTTTTTTTGATGTTTTCAGGAAAGAATTATGGATTACAAAAATTAACTTGGCAATAATCATGATTTGACATTTATACTTCTTTATTTTTGAAAATTCGACAACCGTTTTTAACGCCTAAACCCTTAAAATTAAAAACAAAATAAAAATTAACCTACTTTAAAACACGAAAATAGACACAAAAACAACTTTAAAATAAATGAACCCCCTTAAAAAATAGGGCAAAGTTAAAATTATATAAAAAATAATGTTTTGAAAAGCCATTTACTAAAAGTGAAACCATAACAGAAATTGCACGTAAAAATTCCTACAAAAAAAAAGTCTACTCAAATTGAGCAGACTTTTTAAATTTATTCAAAGTAAGGTTTACTTTTCCGTATTGTATTTTCTTAAAAACTCACGAACTTTAATTCCGGATTCTTTTAAATCTTTTTCTTTCCATTTTCCTTCTGAGTCAGCAAACTTTTTTAAAATAGAACAAGTTTCATCTTTATCAGAAACTGACCAGGTTATCCAGCTTATTTTTCGGGCTTCCATCCAATCTATATATTCCTGCCATGCTTTCATATTTAAAGGACCGTCACCGGAAGCCTCCATACCCGCAGATTCTGAAATAAATATTGGTAAACCTTTTTTTATTGCATCATCCGTTTTATCCCTCAATTCTTTGCCGTGTGTTGCCGCATAAAAATGCATTGTATACATTATATTGCTAAATCCTATAATTGGGTCGGCAGCAGGAAGATCAACATCCTGATCCCAATGTGGAGAACCAACCAGGATAATATTGCGTGAATCGTTTTCTCTAATGACTTTAATTACCTCTTCGGCATAAGCTTTAACTTCGGGCCAGGATTCATAATCAGGTTCGTTAAATATCTCATATATTATATTAGGATATTTTGCATACTTTTTAGAAACCTCATCAAAAAATACTTTAGCTTCTTTTAGATTAATATTATGACTGTGCCAATCGATAATTACATATATATCATTTTTTATGGCACCTTTTACAACTACTTCAATTTTCTCTTTTGAAAGTTGCGGTTCCTTTATATATGACATTTCACCTAATTCAATTCCCATAGCAGCACGAACTACATTGCAATTAAAATCTTTTTTTAGCCAACCTACTGCTTTTTCATTATAAAATCTTGGCCACATACTATGCCAGCCAAAACTTAGTCCGCGCAAAACAATTGGCTTATTATTCTTATCTACTAATTGCGTTCCGCGAACACTTAGCTGGCCATGATGTTTTACAAATTGTGCATTCGAAACAAAAAACACCAATAATAAGGTAAGGATTAAGAGCTTTGTTTTCGTTTTCATTAGTATCAGATTTAAGGTATTAATCGCAGTGTAATTACATCATGAGGAGCAATATCAGCAATAAAATTCTTTTTTGTATTTCCAGCTTCTTTATTTTTCCAAAGATCTTTTAACTTATAAATTGTTTTACTGAAATTAGCTTCATAACCAAAATCAGCATCTTTGATACTATGTTTTTTCCAATCGAAATTAATTTTTTTTGCCAATTCACTTCTGTTCAAAAAAGTCACGGCCCAATTACCATCTGCCAAAGGCTTTACCCAAATTTCAAGGCCATCTTCAGCAGAATATTTAAAACCCTGAATTCCTAATTTATCCTGATTAACAGCAATTAATTCCTTATTGGTTAAAATTGCAAGTGTCTCTTTTGACATTTTTCTGAAATCATTTCCGGCAACAAGCGGTGAAGCCATCATACACCACATTGCAAAATGCGACTTATCCTCGGTATCATTCATTTCGTTCCCTACCTCCATCATATCAAAATCATTCCAATGATCCGGACCGGAATATTTACGAATGTCTTTACGCATTTCTACGATCTTCATAAATCCCCAGGACGACCAGTTTCCTTCTTCGTGTTTGAATTCGCAGTCAAAGCAAGGATAGATATCTCCTGAAATCCTCCATAAATTACCAATTGGTTTTCCCCATTCCCATGGTTGATTATCTCCCCATTCACAAAGACTGAACACAATAGGTCTTCCGGCAGTTTTAAGTGCATTGCTCATTGTGATATAAGCTTCTTTAGCCGTAATTCCCTGTGTATTGCACCAATCGTATTTTAAGAAATCTATTCCCAGTTTAGCATAAAAACGGGCATCCTGATATTCGTAACCACGCGTTCCCGGATAACCTGCACAAGTTTGAGTTCCGGCACAATTGTATAAACCAAATTTCAATCCTTTGCTGTGAACATAATCTATTACTGCTTTCATTCCGCCGGGAAATTTAACCGGATCAGGAATCAAATCTCCATTTATATCACGTTCTCTGGTCATCCAGCCATCATCGAGTACAATATAATTATATCCTGCGGCAGCCATTCCGGATGATACCATAATATCAGCCGTTTCTTTTACTAATTTTTCATCAATACTTGTCCCAAAGGTATTCCAGGAATTCCAGCCCATTGGAGGCGTCATTGCCAAACCTTCAAATTTTCCTGCCAGTTGCGTGTGCGTATTTCCCTGACTGAAACCTAAACCTGATATGCTTAAAGCAAACAATAATACTACTGTTTTTTTCATTTTTATTTATTTTGATATTTTATTATATTCTATTGTTGTTTAATAGTTAGCTATAGAATTAACCGGAAATGATATAAAAAACTCCATCGCGATATTTCGAAATGGAGTTCTTATTTTAAAAAAAAAGAACCTTATTTAATTTACAACCAAATTTTGAGTCTTTACAATTCCATTTGGATACGTTACCTGTACAATATAAAGCCCTGCTGTTAAAGAAGCTCCAACTGTTGCTTTCAGCGGAAATGATGTTGACGCAGCTGATAAAGGAAAAGTAGCTTTTAAAACACCTGAACCATTATATACTTTGCAAATTGTACCCGTTCCTACTGAACTAATTGCCGGAGCATAAATTGTTATATATCCGTTACTATAAGGATTTGGAGCTATTGTTACATCATAATTTACTCCCGGCGTATTATTAGAACATCCGGTTAAGTTTAAAGAAACCGAATTGCCATATGATGTTGAAGTAACTGAATTTGACAAACAACCTGACGAAGAAGTTGTACTTGTTATATCATATAAAAAATAAGATTGTCCGTTAAGTGGCAGTTTTAATTCAAATACATTTTTAGAAGTTTGCGTAATTATAATACTGGCATCAGGAACTCTAGCCGAAATAGTAAAATTGGTATTAGGACTCGGATTTGGATTTGTGGCAACATTAAGTGTTATTATATGATATTGTGTCGTACAATAATCGTTTGTTTTTGTGACATAATAACTGGGTTGCACTGGAACATCTGGTGCAATAAATGTAAAAACACTTTGTGCAACCACATTACTGCCATCCAGAAATTGTACAGTAAGCGTCGTGCCGCCCGCAATAGAACCCGGATTTTTATATAACACTTTAGAAAGTGATAATACCGATGGATTTCCTGAAAATGTAACACTTGGATCACTGCAAATCCATTTTACTTCAGTGTAACTGATATTACCCGAAGGTGCCGAAACTGTATAAGTGGGACTTGAAGACAAACAATACGGATTTCCGCCTGTAATAACCTGAGCATTTGTTATAAAACTGATTAATATTAAAATAAAACTTAATATCGAAAGTCTATTTTGTTTTAAAATTTTAAAAGTGTAAACACTTGAAGAGTCATTTTTTTTCATGATTTTTTTGTTTTTTATGGTTGTTAGTAATAAAATAAATTTAACCAGAAAATTAAACAATAAATGATATTATTTCTTCAAATAGCAGTATTATAAAATCACACAACAAATTGATTATCAATTAAAAAGAATCAAAAAAAAAAAAAAAAAAAAACCAAATTCTAAAAAAGTATTCCCTAATTGAGTAGATTAGGGAATACTTAAAACAAAACTCAAAATAATATACTATTTCAAAACAAATCCCATATCATCCATCAGGATTGTGTTACCTCCAAAACCTCCGGATTCCTGCAATGTTAACTGATCAAAAGTGGTTGGATTTCCTATCTCAGAGAAAGGGATTTCAATGGTAGTCCAGTTTGTAGCCAGAGATTTCTTGATTTGGTAAGCCCATCCGCCAAAAACAAATGTTATACTTGCATTAGTATTAGCTGAAATACTTTTTACCTTAACTCTAAAAGCTTTATACTTAGAAACATCTCTTGAATTAAATTTCATATCTGCGCCATTCCATCCGCCAAAAACAAATTTAATTGATGATTCTCCTTGTACTTTATCCACTTTATAACCCGTATCAAAAGAGTCTGCAGTCTGCCACATCCAGTGACCTGCATCTCCTTGCATTACATCATCATAAAGTGCAGAACCAATAGCTTCTGCAGAAACTGCAGTACCTGAAATATTAGTAACTGACACATATTTATCAGTCGCATTGGCTGGCATTTTAAATTTAATTTCAGTTAAAGTAGAAGATACAACCGGTACATTTTCTGTCCCTACTTTTACAATAGGATTCAGGAAATAATCACCATTAAGAGTAACCATATCACCTTCTTGAGCGTTTATAGAATTAAACCAATTAAATGTTGGTGCCGGAGGTGCAACGGTTAAATTAAAAACAGCTGTTCCGCTTCCTGTCACTACTTTTAACTGATTTGCTGCATTAGCATAAGGCGTTTTTTCATCAACCAATATAACAATATCTGTATCTGTTACAAAAGTGGGTCTGAAATACGTCTCAAAATCATTAAAATATACCTTTTGTGTAGATAATAATCCTTTTCCGTGTATGATATAGTAGTTTTTTGGATCTACTAAAGTAACCGGAGTTGACGGTAAAAGATTTCCGGCAGTATCATAACCTGAACGTGATATAGATTCTATAACCGGTGCACCTGTATAAACTGAAGCACTATCATCATTCGAGCACGAACTAAAAAACATTAAAGATAACATCCATGTCATACATGCTGTTAACGAAACAATTTTTATATTTTTCATATTTTTATTTTTAAAAATTATTTAAAAGTATACGGTGCTACTTCTGTTAATTTTGGATTTTTAATCAAATCATCTGCCGGGTAAGGCAATAAAAGGTTGCTTGCAGAAATCGAAATGTGTTTTTCTGTAACCTTATCCCCTCTGTTTTGCGCTTCTAAAATTGCTTTTGCTTTAGCGAAAGGCAAACGTCCTAAGTCAAAATAATAATCTCCTTCACAGGCAAGTTCTGCACGTCTTTCTTTGAAAATATCATCAAATGAAATCGATGCTTTAACAGGAAGTCCGGCTCTTAAGCGAACTGCATTAAATGATTTTAATGCCATAGCATCTGTAGTACTGCCTGATTGTCCGCCCAAAATAGCTTCGGCGTGAATTAATAATAGTTCCGCATAACGCATCATATAACTATTCATACTGCTTTCGCCGTTAAACGGAGGATTAAATGGACCTGTAATTGGTAAATTCTCTTTTCCGATTACGTATTTTTTCAATCCCGCCCCTGAACTTTGAGCTTCATTTTCTATCGCAAATGTATAACCTAAAATTAGCGGGGAATCAACAGCAAGTGTTTGAGCATAAGTTAAATTAGGATAAAAATCACCCGGCAGCATAAAAGTTTCTTTTCTTCTTTTATCACCATCTTCAAAAACATTATGAATCAAATCCTGAGATGGTGCTATTTGTCCTGAATAAGTAGTTTCTACCAATCTGTTTTCAGGAGCGAACAAAGTATTAGAGAAGTTACCTTCAAAATAAGTTCCGGCACCTGTCCATTGCCATGAAAATATAGACTCTTCATTATTATTGTTTTTCTGCAAAAATAAATCGGCAAAAGATTTTGTAGGCAATTCTTCTCCACCCAACAATTTAAACTCTCCACTATTAATTACTTCCTGAGCCATTTGTCTCGCCAGATCGTATTTCTTTTGGTACAAATAAACTTTTGCTAAAAAAGCTTTTGCAGATCCGCTTGACACATGCGCATTCGATGCATAATCTGAACCTCTGTTTTTTGTTCTTAAATTCGCTATCGCAAATTTTAAATCATTCTCTATAAATTTGTAAACATCTTCAGTAGGATTACTTGGGATCACAAAATTTTTAGAATAGTCAGCATTGTTTTCTATAATTGGCACATTTCCCCATAATCTTACTAAGAAGAAATACGAAAAAGCTCTTATAAAATGTGACTCTCCCAATGCATTATTCAAGGCTTCCTTGCTCACATTAGGTCCCACACTTTGAGGCAAATTACTGATATAGGCATTAGAATTTGCAATTGCCCCAAAACAAGATCTCCAGGCATCAGAAATAAAAGCCTGAGAATTGGTAAAACTTAAATCTGTGAACTTACCAAAATCATTGTACTGGCTTGCATACATATTACCTGAAATTACATCTGTAATACCATAAAATGCCGATTTATTCATGTTGAACCAAACGATACCATACAATCCGTTACTGGCATTATCAAGTTTTGAATCTGAATCGTAATAATTACCTATTGTAGGGGTTCCCTCTGCCGGCACATCAAGAAAATCCTGAGAACAAGACGATGAGATCAACAATATCAACGCCATAGCAATAGCACTGTTTATTTTTAGTATATTTTTCATATTAATTCGTATTAAAATTCAACATTAAAACCAAAAGTTATTTGTCTTGGCGTTGGGTAACGTCCGTTATCCACACCTGATAACAATGCATCCTGGTTATAAGAACCTACTTCTGGATCATATCCTTTATATTTTGTAAACGTAAATAAGTTTTGCCCGGAAGCATACAGCCTCAATCTTGATAATTTTAATTTCGAAATCATATCAGAAGGCAGAGAATACCCCAGAGTTACGTTCTGAACTCTTAAATACGATCCGTTTTCTATAAAGCGGGTTGATACTGCATTGTTTATATTATCATAAGTTGATGGTCTTGGAAGAGAAGCATCTAAATTAGAAGCGGAATAAAAATCTGCTGCTTCTGTTAAATAATTCGTCCCCATATTGCTATTCATTGTACCTGAAGCACGAGTTAAATTCATTAACTTATTTCCGGCAGTTCCCTGAACAAAAACAGATAAATCGACATTTTTATATTTAAAGTTGTTGGTAAATCCATAAGTAAATTTAGGATTAGGATTTCCTATGTTAACCATATCTTTTAAGTCAATAACACCATCGTTATTTTGATCTTTATAGATAACATCTCCTTTTTGAAAACTAGGCAATAATGAGTTAGTTCCGTTTTTCAAAACTACTTTAGCTCCGGTTCCGTCTGTATGTCCGTAAGTTGTCAAATCATCATCTGTTCTGTAAATCCCTAAAGCTTCGTAACCTATAAATGACCCTATTGGCAAACCTTCCTGAGTTCTTGAAACTGTTACTGTATTATAAGCAAGCGTACCCATTGTTCTAACAATATTTAAACCTGCCATATTAGTCACTTTATTTTCATATTTGGTAAAGTTTAAATTCGCATTCCATGAAAAATTTTCCGTGAATTTCTCCGTATAACCCAGCGTAATCTCAATACCTTTATTTTCCATGCTGCCAAGATTAAAGTACGGAGGATTTACACCACCTTCATAATCTCCACCACCAGAAAGAAAATTTGGCAAAGGAACCTGATACAAGAAGTTTTTAGAAACTTTTTTATACAAATCTACAGATGCAGTAAGCTTAGATTTAAACAATGCAAAATCTAATCCTAAGTTCGTTTGATCCTGAGTTTCCCATTTCAAATCTTTATTAGGTGTATTTGATGGCAAATAAGAAGTTCCCATTGAACTGTTAATCAAGTGCAAATTCGCATCATATAAGTTATTACCAATTTGATTATTTCCGGTTTGTCCCCAGCCAAATCTAAGTTTTATTCCATCAACATATTTTTTAGTCCCTTCCATAAAAGCCTCATTTGAAAGTTTCCATGAACCGCCAACAGAACTAAAAACGCCCCATTTACTGCCAACAAAAAATTTAGAAGATCCATCCGTTCTTACTGCAGCAGAAATTCCGTATTTGTCTCCATAATCATAAACTACCCTTCCTAAATAAGATGCTAAAGTCTGAGTTCCTGAATATACACCACTTGTTACCGCTTTAGGCAAATCAGATGCCGCCAGAGATTTATCATTATTATCTTTATAACCTTCTCCTGTTATCGTATATCCTTCCCAGTGCGCTCTGTTAGATTCCTGCACCGCTAAAACTGTAAAGTTGTGTTTGCCAATAGTGTTTCTATAAGTAAGCATGTTTTTTAAGTTCCATGAATTACCACTAGACGGACTGTAATATAAATTAGCAAAACTTTTTACCGCATTACCCAATGAATACATGGGATCAAATCGCTGTCCTAAATTATCATAGATATAACCACCAGCTTCAAAACGATATTCTAAACCTTTAAATAAATCAACCTGAGTATAAAAATTCCCCGAATAGTTTTTTCTTACCAGCGTATTAGAACCTAATAATGATGTTGCTACAGGATTAACAAATGATGTTGCTCCTCCGGCTGGCGGACCTGCAAAAGCACCTGATAATTCTCTCACAGCTACATCCGGAGTTGCTAATAACGAAGTTGCTACAACTCCGTTAAACTGTCCGTTTAAAGTTAATTTTTCGTCTGTAATTGCACCGCTTACATTAATACCAACCTTAATAAAACTATTTACTTTGGCATCAACATTGGTTCTGAAATTATATCTTTTAAATCCGGATTCGATTACAATACCTTCCTGATTTAATACTCCTCCTGATATATAATAATTTATTCCGTCCTTACCACCTGAAAAAGACAACTGGTTCGAGGTCATTATACCTGTTTGATAAATAGCATCCTGCCAATCTGTTCCTTGTCCTAAAACTTCAGGATGAGCAAATTCCGGACGTTTAGCCGTAGGGTCATAAACCTCAGCAAGTGCATTTTGATGAATTGCATATTGCTGCAGATTCATAGAATGTAATTTCTTAGGAAGATTGCTGATTGAATATGAATTTTCGAATGATAATTTTCCTGTACCTTTTTTACCGGATTTCGTAGTTACAATTACTACTCCGTTAGCTCCGCGTGAACCATAAATAGCCGTTGCAGAAGCATCTTTTAAAATATCGATAGACTCAATATCATTAGGATTGATAAGTGCTAAAGGACTTAATGTAATATTTCCTGAATTAGAAAAATTAGAATTTCCGGATGCATTTCTACCAGATGTAGACGAGTTACGTGCATCTCCGGATATTGGTACACCATCAATTACATACAATGGTTCATTAGTTCCTGTTAGAGACGAAACCCCTCTAATTTTTACAGACACATTACTTCCCGGCTCACCTGAATTGCTGCTCACAACAACTCCCGCAGCTTTACCCTGCATCATCTGGTCGAAAGAAACTACTTTTAAATTTTCAATATCCTTAGAACTAATACTCGAAATAGCACTATTTATATCTTTCCTCTTTTGAGTTCCGTAACCTATTACGACTACATCTTTTAAATCTTCGGCATTTGTTTTTAAAACGACATTAATAGTTTTATTTGTTCCTACAGCTATCCTTTGCGTATTAAAACCAATAAAAGAAAATACTAAAGTAGAATTTGCAGGAACATCAATAGTGTATTTACCATCAAAATCTGTTGAAACGGTTGTTTTTAGTCCTACAACCGAAATATTTGCGCCAGGAATAGACAATCCTTTTTCATCAGATACAATTCCCGATACTTTTACCTGAGCCGTAATAAAATTACTGGTCAGCAACAAAAATAAAATCAAAGGAACTGCTCTGTGGTTAGCATTCCAATGAATGAAGTTAGTCATTAGTTTTTTCATAATAAATGTTTGGTTAGTTTAAATTTGTTTGATAATTCAAGTCCTAAAAAAAGATGGTATTTATTTTCTTAAATTATTTAACAAATCTATAACACAAGAAAACATTAAATCGATAGTATTATATCATTTAATGATAATATTTTTACTATAACGTTTTAAAAAAACATATATGAAAAAAAAATCAGTCAAAAATTACATTATTCACAATACACACCTATTAAATCACCAGGAATTATAAATAAAAATTAACGAATAAGCGAAAAAGCAAACGATTTCGTTAAAAATAATATTTGTTTGTGCAAAAAAAGTATCACTACAAAATACGCTTTAATCCAGAAAAATCTTCTCTATATTGACTGGGAGTACAATTTTTAATAGCCTTAAAACTACGATTGAAGTTTGCGATATTATTAAAGCCGGATTTAAAAGCAACTTCAGAAACGCTCATATCTTTTTCTACCAGCCAACGCGCAGCATATCCAATCCTGATATCATTTATATAATTGACAAAAGTTTTACCTGTACGTTTTTTTATAAAACGATTAAAAGAAATAATTGACATACTTGCAACATTTGCAACATCCTCAAGGGTAATTTTATCAGCAAAATGCTTTTGCACATATTCATAAACCAACTTCATTTTATCATAGTCATCAAACGTATCATAATCTACTGTATAAGTAGAAAGCAAACGTTGATTTCTGGAATTCGCAAGATCATATAATAAAGAAGTGATTTCTAAAAAATAGTCCATACCGTCTAATTTAGAAAGCTTTACTAAACGCGGAGTCAATTCTTCTGCCACTTTTTTAGAAAATAAAATGCCGTGAATCGAGCGGTTGAACATATCACGAATTGGGTTCATAATACGTCTTGACAATAAAGATTCATGAAATAAATCATTATGAAACTGAATCGTTATTTCATGTATTTTTTTACTGGTACATTTACTTAATTCCCAACCGTGATATAAATTAGGACCAATCAAAACCAATTCGACATTGTCAATTTCTTCAATATTATCACCAACAACACGCTTCACTCCTTTTCCGTTTAAAATAAAATTGATTTCAAATTCCGGATGATAATGCACCGGAAAATCAAAGCTGTCTTTCACCCTGTCAAAAACTAAAAAACTGTCTCCGGCTGAAAGCGGAGCGATTTCTCTGTAAAAGTTTTTAGTATTACTCATCTTTAAAAGCTATTTTAGGAAGTACTATTTGAATTTTTATTTGCAATAATATGATATATAATTGATAAAATAATATTAATTAGACGATAAACATCCGATTATCTTTGAAAAATAGAATTATCATTTTTACAAAAACAATAATCATAATAAACATTAATCATTTTTAATGCAATATATTTTTATAGTTTTGATAATTTTAGTCTAAAAAGAGTAGCAAATTTTCGTTACAGAAATTGATTCCTTTTTAAAGACTTTTATATTTACAAATTTGCAGTTACTGCACTGAACAACAAGTATATCATAATGAAAAAAAACATCCTGACGCTAATAGTCACCATACTTATAGGAACTTCTTGTTCAGCTAAACCTATTACCACTAATACTAATTTGTCACTTTCAGATAAAAAAGCAACACCCGAAACGGTTTCCTTGTATAAAAACCTAATCCAATTAACCCAAAAAGGATATCTTTTTGGACATCAGGACGATCTTGCTTATGGTGTAAATTGGAAATACGAAAACGGACGCAGCGATGTAAAAGATGTGGTTGGTGATTATCCTGCAGTTTACGGTTGGGACATTGCCGGCCTCGAGAGAAATGATGCTAATAATATTGATGGTATTCCTTTTATTAAAATGAAACAATATATCGAAGAAGCACATGAAAGAGGCGGAATTTCGACAATAAGCATGCATTTTGACAATCCGGCAACAGGAAAAAGTGCCTGGGATAATTCTCCAAATTCATTAAAAACGATTCTGCCTGGCGGAGAAAATCATAAAAAATTTACTATTTGGCTAGATAAAGCAGCGGATTTCTTTATCTCCTTAAAAGATAAAAAAGGAAAAAACATTCCTATTCTTTTCAGACCATATCACGAACTTACCGGCGGCTGGTTTTGGTGGGGAAAAGGAAATTGTACACCCGAAGAATTTAAAACACTGTGGAAATTTACTTTCGAATATCTACAAAATAAAGGCGTTCATAATTTAATTTATATTTACAATACCAGTAGTTTTAATTCTGCAGAAGATTTTCTCGCAAATTATCCAGGTGACGAATATGCTGATATTTTGAGTTTTGATTCCTATCAGAATAATGATGACAAAAACGGTGAAAAATTTATTGCCGAAGTTCAAAATCAGCTTAAAACCTTAAACGAAATTGGCACAAAACAACATAAATTAATTGCGATAGCCGAAGCTGGTTATGAAGCAATTCCGGACCCAAAATGGTGGACAGGAACTTTGTCTAAAGCAATTGGTGATTATAAAATTTCTTATGTTTTATTATGGAGAAACCACGGGTGGCAGGAAAAAGAACAAAAAATGCATTACTATGCCCCATATTCCGGCCAGATAAGTGAGAAAGATTTTGTTGACTTTTATAATCTGGACAAAACGCTATTCGAAAAAGACATTAAAAAATTGAGAATTAAAAATTAAAAATCTGCGAGATCTGCGTGCAAAAAATTCAACACACAGAAACATAGATTTTAAGAAATTGCATTCAAAATAAAATCCGTTTTTATCCGCGTTTTTACGAAGTAAATCCGTTTTATCCGCGTCAAAAAACACACACAGAAACATTAAAATAATTAACCAAACAAAACTACAAAAGCCTAATGCACGACAAAATCAGTTTAAAAGAAAAAATAGGTTACGGTCTTGGAGATGCTGCATCATCCATGTTCTGGAAAATTTTCAGCATGTATCTTTTATTTTTCTACACCGATGTTTTCGGACTGGCGCCTGCCGTTGTAGGAACCATGTTTTTGATTACCAGAATCTGGGATTCTTGTTTTGATCCGATTGTGGGAATAATTGCCGACAGAACAAAGAGCAAATGGGGAAAATTCAGACCTTACCTTTTATGGGTTGCTGTGCCTTTTGCCGTTATCGGAGTTTTGACTTTTTATACGCCTGATTTTGACGAAAAAGGAAAAATAATTTATGCCTATATTACCTATTCAGCAATGATGATGATTTATTCGTTAATCAATGTGCCTTATGCGTCACTTTTGGGCGTAATGTCTTCTGACCGAAAAGAAAGAACAACATTATCCTCTTATAGAATGGTTTTTGCCTTTGGAGGAAGCTTATTGGCACTTTGGCTAATTGAACCTTTAGTAAATTATTTTGGAGGAAGTTTAAATTCTAAATCAGGCTGGCTGGCTACAATTTCAGTTTTCGGAATTATAACAACTGCTTTTTTCTGGGGTTGTTTTTTCTTTACAAAAGAAAGAGTAAAACCAATTTCTGACGAACAAACAAATCTAAAAGAAGATTTAAAAGATTTATTAAAAAATAAACCGTGGTGGATTTTACTAGGCGCCGGAATTGGTGCATTGGTTTTCAATTCTATTCGTGACGGAGCAGCTGTTTATTATTTTAAATATTATGTAAGCAGCAGCATAAACTTTGATTTTTCGCTTTTTGGAACAGATTTTCACATGACACCAACCTCTATTTATTTGGTTTTAGGACAAGCTGCTAATATCATTGGCGTTATTGCCGCCACACCAATTGCAAACAGAATTGGTAAAAAGAAAACCTTTTTTGGCGCCATGGCATTAGCCGCGATTTTGAGTTTGATTTTCTATTTATTCGGCAAGGAAGATATTTTCCTAATCATGACATTTCAGGTTTTAATCAGTATTTGTGCCGGTTGCATCTTTCCATTAATCTGGTCGATGTATGCCGATAGTGCAGATTACTCAGAGTGGAAACAAGGTCGAAGAGCAACAGGATTGGTTTTCTCTGCTTCGTCAATGTCCCAAAAGTTTGGCTGGACCATTGGTGGTGCCGGAACCGGATGGCTTTTAGGCTATTATGGTTTCCAGGCAAATGTCGAACAAACTGCAATAACTCAAAACGGAATTCAATTAATGCTAAGCATACTTCCTGCCATTGCAGCAATAATATCAGTTCTTTTTATCCTGTTTTATCCGTTATCCGAAGAAAAACTTCAGGTAATCGAACAGGATTTAAACGAAAAACGAGACCAGACCAATTAAAAAAATACAGATACAGAAACCTATTAATATGACAACAATAGCCACTTCAACTACATTTCAGGATAGAAAAGTAGCATTAGAAAAAGAACATAAAGTACTGATCGAGCAAAAAAATGCTCCACAGGATCACGCCGGAAACGGTATATACGAACGCTACAAAAATCCGGTTGTTACAGCAGCACATGTACCATTGAACTGGCGTTTTGACCTTAACGAAAAAACAAATCCATTTTTACAGGAACGCATTGGGATGAACGCCGCTTTTAATGCAGGCGCCATGAAATGGAACGGAAAATATTTATTGGCTGTTCGTGTTGAAGGCATAGACAGAAAATCTTTTTTTGCTATTGCCGAAAGTCCAAATGGAGTAGATAATTTTAGGTTTTGGGAGAAACCATGTGTGATTCCGCAAACTGAAGAACCGGACACCAATGTTTATGATATGCGTTTGATCAATCATGAAGACGGCTGGGTTTATGGTATTTTTTGTACCGAAAGAAAAGATCCAAAAGCACCAAAAGGAGATACAAGTTCCGCAATTGCTAATGCTGGAATTGTTCGTTCGAAAGATTTAATAAACTGGGAAAGATTACCGGATTTAATCTCAAATACCGGACAACAGCGTAATGTAGTCTTGCATCCTGAATTTGTAAACGGAAAATACGCATTATATACACGTCCTCAAGATGGATTTATTGATGTTGGCGCTGGTGGCGGAATTGGTTTAGGATATGTTGACGACATGACAAATCCGGTTGTAAAAGAGGAAAAAATCATCTTCGGAAAACAATATCACACCATTTACGAACTTAAAAACGGTCTTGGTCCTGCTCCTATCAAAACCGAAAAAGGCTGGTTGCATCTCGCACACGGCGTTCGAAATACTGCTGCAGGATTACGTTATACACTTTATATGTTCATGACAGATTTGCACGATATTTCGAAAGTGACACACGTTCCCGCCGGGCATTTTATGGGACCTGAAGGAATTGAGAGAGTTGGTGATGTCTCGAATGTTCTATTCTCAAACGGATGGATCGAAGATACTGACGGAACTGTTTATGTTTATTACGCATCATCTGATACGAGAATGCATGTGGCTGTTTCATCAGTAGAAAAGCTGGTTGATTATGTTACAAATGCTCCGGCAGATACTTTTATTTCGGCAGGATCTGTAAAAACCATCATCAGTCAAATCGAAAAAAATAATACAATTTAATTTATCGTGCCAATACAACTCAAGCAACTTAAAACGGAATTATCAGCTGAACTTGACTCTATTTTAAAATATTGGTCGAAAAATACGTTAGACAATAAAAATGGTGGTTTTATTGGTCAAATTGATTACAACGATCATATTATTGCCAATACCGAAAAAGGTGCTGTACTAAACGCCAGGATTTTATGGAGTTTTTCGGCAAGTTATAAAGTAACCAAAAACGAAAGCCATAAAAAGATAGCCAAACGCGCTTTTGAGTTTCTTTCGGAATATTTTTATGATGATGAATTTGGCGGTTTGCTCTGGAGTATTAACGCTGATAAAACACTAAAAGATACCAAAAATCAGATTTATGCTTTAGCTTTTGCGATTTACGGATTATCTGAATATTATGCCATTTCTAAAGAGGACAAAGCTTTAGAAATAGCCATTAATTTATATTTAAAAATTCAGGAACACAGCTATGATCCTGAGCACAAAGGTTATTTTGAAGCTCTAACGCGCGATTGGCAACCTATTGATGATTTGCGTTTGAGCGATAAAGATGCCAACGAAAAAAAAACTATGAATACACATTTGCATATTGTTGAAGCGTATGCGAATTTGTATAAAGTCTGGAAAGATAAAAAGCTGCAAAGTGATATCATTGAAATATTAAAGACAATAGAAAAACATTTTATTAATACAGAAACAGGACATTTACGATTATTTTTTAATGAAAAATGGATCGAAAAACCAGATGTTATTTCGTATGGTCATGATATCGAAGCGGCCTGGCTTTTGCTGCAATGTGCCCAAATATCTGAAGATGAAACATTGATTGCGAATTATACCAAACACGCCATTCAAATGGCCGAAGTTACAAAAGAAGGTCTTGATTCTGATGGCGGTTTATGGTACGAATTCAATCCGGAAAAGAATGAATTAGTAAGCGAAAAACATTGGTGGGTTCAGGCCGAAGCTTTAATTGGTTTTTATAACGCCTATCAATTAACTAATGATGAAACATATTTAAACATCGTTTACAAAAACTGGGATTTTATAAAAAAATACATTCTGGACAAAGAAAACGGTGAATGGTTCTGGGGAATCAACCGTGACTATTCTTTGATCGAAAAAGACAAAGCCGGTTTCTGGAAATGTCCGTATCATAATAGTCGCGCTTGTTTGGAACTTATTGAGCGTATTAAAGTATAAATTGATAGTCAACGCTTTTTATGTCATCCCGAGGAACGAGGGATCCCACTAGAAACTCCGAAATCAAAATCGCCAATCTTTGTAGAATCCCTTGTGTGATTTCTCCTTCGTCGAAATGACAAGATTATGACAAACTAAAAAACGAAAATCCCTAGCCCTGATAGAAGTGGAAATCCTTTTGTTTTTTT
Source organism: [Flexibacter] sp. ATCC 35103 (assembly GCF_001975985.1). Taxonomy (GTDB): domain Bacteria; phylum Bacteroidota; class Bacteroidia; order Flavobacteriales; family Flavobacteriaceae; genus Flavobacterium. The sequence continues at coordinate 664,964 of NZ_MTQF01000004.1, forward strand.
CTTTAAAAAAATAAAAGATTGAAACGGATAGCAGGAAATAGCTCCAAAAAAAATAACCATGAAAAATAAATTTCTAAAAACTCTTGTATTCGGTATAATGCTTTCTGCAATTGCTTGTCAGGCGCAGGAAAGAATTACTGTAAAGGGAACGCAATTTTATAAAGGTGATAAACCGTACGCCTATATTGGTACGAATTATTGGTACGGAAGTTTATTGGCTTCTAAAAAAGTGGGTGACCGAAAAAGACTGCTTCGCGAACTGGATTTGATGCAGAAAAACGGAATCGACAATCTGAGAATTCTAGTTGGTGCCGATGGTGGAAAATATGATTTTACCGTTCGTCCGGCCTTGCAATATGAACAGGGAAAATATGATGATGATTTGCTTGACGGATTGGATTTTTTGATCAGTGAAATGAGCAAACGCAAAATGTATGCAGTTTTGTATTTGACGAATAACTGGGAATGGTCGGGCGGAATGTCGCAATATTTAGAGTGGAATGGCAAAGGTGCAATTCCGGTTCCGAATATTGCTCCGAATACCTGGCCGCAATTTATGGCGTATACAGAGCAATTTCATAGTTGTGAACCTTGTATGAAGGCTTTAGAAGATCATGTTAAATTTATTATTGGAAGAACCAATAAATACTCTAAAAAGAAATATACCGAAGATAATACGATTATGGCGTGGCAAGTGGGCAACGAACCAAGACTTTTTACGGTAGAAAATGAAACAAAATTTACGAATTGGCTGAATAATATTGTAGACCTAATCGATAGTCTGGATAAAAATCATTTGGTTTCTACGGGTTCTGAAGGAAAAAATAGCTCAAACGACAGTATGGAAATTTTTGAACGAACACACAAAAATCCTCACATTGATTATTTGACCATGCACATTTGGCCAAAAAACTGGAACTGGTTCAAAGCTGACAATGCCGAAAAAACGATACCAACAACACTCGAAAATGCCGGAAAATATATTGATGATCATATTAAAGTGGCCAATAATTTGAAACGTCCTATTATTATTGAAGAATTTGGTTTACCTAGAGAAAATGAAAACTTAACTGCCGGAACTTCTGTAGCAAACAGAGATATTTTTTACAACTATATTTTTAGCAGAATTGCCGAAAGCGTTAAAAATAATGGCCCGTTACAAGCCGCTAATTTCTGGGGATTTGGCGGAGAAGGAAAAGCAGTAACCAAAGACGGAAAATGGAATCCGGGAGATCCCTTAACAACTGATCCTCCACAAGAACCACAAGGATTAAATTCTGTTTTTTCGAGTGACAAATCGACTTTGGATATTGTGAAGAAATACAATTTACAATTGAAAAATAGATAAAGTACACCTTTTTACATTTCAAACCCGACAGTCCCGAAGCCTAGGATAAAAACCTGTCGGGTTTATTGTTTCGTATAAACGACAGAGACGCACTGCTGTGCGCCTCTACGACATTCATATGTTATTTATATTTACAAAATACATTTATTCCAATATCTTTTCAATCGCATTCAATTCATCCTGTGTAAATTCAAGACTTTGTAAACAATCAATATTATTATTTAACTGTCGTACAGAACTTGCCCCAATTAAAACCGATGTAATACGTTTGTCTTTTTGCAGCCATGCCAATGCCATTTGTGCCAAAGATTGATTACGGTTTTGTGCAATTTCGTTTAATTGAACTAATTTATTAATGCGTTCCTCCGTAACCTCATCTTCCTTCAAATGCCCGTTTGGGTTATGTGCCCTTGAGTTCTCCGGAATTCCATTTAGGTATTTATCCGTTAAAAGTCCTTGTGCCAAAGGCGAAAAGGCAATACACCCTATTCCTTTTTCTTCCAGAACATCTAACAAACCGTTTTCTACCCAACGTTCCAGCATCGAATATTTTGCCTGATGAATCAAACATGGTGTTCCTAATTGCTTCAAAACATCAACTGCAACACGAGTTTCTTCAGCCGAATAATTACTGATTCCAACATATAAAGCTTTTCCGCTTCTTACGGCATAATCAAGCGCCATCATTGTTTCTTCAATTGGAGTTTCAGGATCAGGACGATGTGAATAAAAAATATCTACATAATCAACTTTCATTCTTTTCAAACTCTGATCTAAACTCGACAATAAATATTTTCTGGATCCCCAATCTCCGTAAGGCCCGTCCCACATTGTATAACCAGCTTTGGTCGAAATGATAATTTCGTCACGAAGATTTCCCTGAAAATTATGCCACAGAATCTTACCAAAATTGGTTTCTGCTGAACCAGGAACCGGTCCGTAATTATTTGCCAGATCATAATGCGTAATTCCTTTATCAAAAGCCTCTACAGCAATACTTTCGGCGTTTTCAAAATTATCTACTGATCCGAAGTTATGCCATAGTCCCAGAGAAATTTCAGGTAATAATAACCCGCTTTTTCCACATCTGTTATATTTCATTATTGTAATTTAATGGTTAAAATTTTTAATAGGTTTTAAAGGTAGAAAAAAAAGTAAGTAAATATAAAGTTGAGTATATTAATCTCGCAAAGACGCGAAGTCGCAAAGTTTTTTTGAATTATGAGATTGAATAGCGTCCAGCTTTAGCTGGATGGAAATATAAACACAAATAAAAGGGCTTTAGCCAAACTTTACGAGTTTGGCTAAAGCCCTTTTCTATTAAAATCTTATTCCCCTAGTTAAAACTAGGGCTATGCAAAAAAAATGCCACGAATTCACGAATTTTTAATCAATTCATTCGTGAATTCGTGGCGAAAAAACTTTGCGTCTCTGCGCCTTTGCGAGATTAAAATATTAAGCTTGCTATTCTTTTATTTCAAAACCACTTTCCAAACCTTTATCAGAACTTCCTCCAACCATGATTTTAAAAGTTCCCGGTTCAACTAAATAATTTCCATCATTGTCATAAAAACCTAATTCTTTATTCGTTAAAGTAAAAGTCACCGTTTTCGTTTCTCCTTTTTTCAAATTCACTAGTTCAAAACCTTTCAATTCTTTTATTGGTCGAACTATACTGGCGTATTCATCATGAATATATAACTGAACAACTTCTTTTCCGTCATAATTTCCAGAGTTTGTAACGGCAACGCTAACCTCAACTTTTTCACCTTTTGCGAAAGCCGATTTATTTAATTTTAAATCTTTATAATCGAATTTGGTGTAACTCAACCCAAAACCAAACGAATATTGAGGTGTTTTCTCCACATCCATATAATGAGACCAAAACACATTTTTATCACTATCTACAGGTCTTCCTGTACTGTATTTATTATAATAAATAGGTACCTGTCCCACATTTCTCGGGAACGACATTGGCAATTTTCCACTTGGATTATAATCGCCATATAATACTTGCGCAACCGCATTTCCGGTTTGCGTTCCTAATTGCCACGCTTCAACAATTGCAGGAATATGTTCAGCTGCCCACGGAATACTCAACGGACGACCATTGTTTAAAACCAAAACTATATTTGGATTCACCTTGTAAACTTCCTCCAAGAATTCTTGTTGCAAGCCTGGCAAATTCAAATCAGTTCTGCTTCTGCCCTCGCCGCTTTGAAAACCATACTCGCCTAAAACCATTACCACAACATCAGCATTTTTTGCGGCTTTTTTTGCAGCTTCAAATCCGCTTTTATCGGTTGTATTAAAAATAGTTTCCGTTAAAAAAGTCGCCTTTTGCGAAAGCAAATCAACACCTTTTTCAAAAACCAATTGATTGTCTTTATATTGCTGCATTCCTTCTAAAACCGAAACCGCTGTATTGTCATCTGCAGCAATTCTCCAGCTTCCAAGTGGACTATTTTTATCATTTGCCAAAGCGCCAATCAAGGCAATTTTCTGTCCTGATTTCTTTAGCGGAAGCAAATTCTTTTCATTTTTCAACAAAACAATAGATTTCTTCGCCATATCCAGAACTCCGTCATTATTGGCTTTACTTCCCACAACTGCTTTTTCTCGTTTCTCATCACAATATCTGTACGGATCATCAAACAAACCCAATTCAAATTTCACACGCAAAATTCTACGAACCGCATCATCAACCAAAGCTTCTTTTACTTTTCCTTCTTTCACTAAACCCACTAATTTTGCTACGTATAAATACGATTCCATGTCCATATCAGAACCTGCAATTACAGCTTTTACCGTTGCATCGGCTTCATCTTTTGCATAACCGTGCGCAATCATTTCACGAATCGAAGCGTAATCCGAAATTACAAAACCGTCAAACTTCCATTTTCCTTTCAGAATATCTCTTTGCAGGAAAACATTTCCCGTTGCCGGAACCCCATTCAACGTATTAAACGAATTCATAAACGTACGAACTCCAGCTTCAACCGTCGCTTCAAAAGGTGGCAAAACCGAATTATACAATTTAGAATTACTAATATCTACAATATTATATTCTAATCCAGCCTCAACATAACCGTACGCCGCAAAGTGTTTCGCACAGGCCACAATCGTATTTACTTTAGCCAAATCAGCAATTGTTTCTCCCTGAAAACCATGAACTCTTGCAATCGCAATTTTACTACCCAAATACGGATCTTCACCCGCGCCCTCCATCACACGTCCCCAACGCGCATCATTTGCAACATCTACATTTGGGCCAAAAGTCCAGTTAATTCCAGATGCCGAAGCTTCATCAGCCGCAATTGCCGCTGACTTTTTAATCGCTTCCAAATCCCAACTCGCCGCTTCTGCCAACGGAATCGGGCTCAACGTTTTATAACCATGAATAACATCAAAACCTATAATCAGCGGAATCCTCAATCTCGTTTCTTCAACCGCAATTTTCTGCACGGCACGAACTTCTTTCACACCACGAACCGTCAGCATCGAACCCACCCAGCCTTTACGCAAATGTTCGTATTTCAATTCGGCCGTTCCGCCTTTTGGAGCTGGCCCCGTAACATCCCAAAACCCGTTATATTGATTCATTTGCCCCACCTTTTCCTCCAAAGTCATCAAAGGCAAAAGCAAATCGATACGTTGTTCAATAGTTTTATTTTTATCCAGATAAGGCTTTTTTTGTGCATTCATATTTCCAACAGTAAACAGGGCAAAAACCCCAATTGTTATTATTTTTTTCATGGTTTTATAATAGTCAGATAGTTAATCTTTTGGGCGTGTCCCGCCAAAAAAGGCGGGTCGGGCTATCCGTTTCAAGTCCTCGCACTTCCTTCGTCAGGCTGTGGGCTTTTCACTACTATCCCTCACGCAATTTACGGTAAAAAAGAGCTTTTCATTTCTTAAAACACAGATATTCAAAATCTTGTCATTTCGACCGAAGGGAGAAATCACACACGTAACTCGACAAAGATTGGCGACTTTGATTACGGAGTTTCTAATGCGATTTCTCCTTGCGTCGAAATGACAAAAAATCCGCGTAAATCCATTTAAATCCGCACAAGCCGTGGGCAATTACTTTTATTCAGAAATAAAACAAGAAGCCGGTAAATTCGCTTTATTAAACAAATCTGACTGAATTGTATTTCCCCACGCAAATCTCACTTTTACAGGATTTACAACTTTCTTGCTTACCAAAACCACTTCATTATTTTTTATCGAAGCTTCTGCAGGATAGAAAACACCATCGGCTCCAGCCACTTCAAACTGATTTGAAATTTTATTCTTAAAATACAATCCATCAGCATAATCAAACGAAACGATAGCTTTGTTTTTATCTACTTTAAAATCTTTAAAAAGCGGACCATTTACCACATTAGAATTTACTCCCGAAACTTCGGGATAAGTATTAGCCAAAGCCAAATTTGCCAAACGAATCCCAACCGATTTTTTATTTTTTGGATGAATATCTATGGTATCCGAAATATCACTTGTTAGTACCATTCCCGTTTTAGAAACTTCTTTCAATACTTTTCGTTGAGAATTTCTTACCGTAACATTCGAGAAGTTATTACTGCCAGTTTTATAAGGCGCGATTTGAACGAAATAAAACGGAAAATCATCATTCCAGGCTTTTCTCCACGAAGTAATTAGAGCCGATAACGTTTGATCATAAACCAAAGAACCAACATTCGATTCTCCCTGATACCAAAGTGTTCCTGCGATTTTAAAACCTACAAAAGGATAAATCATCGCATTATACGCACGTCCGGGTTGGCGCGGGCCATATTCTTGCTCGTTTAGTTTTTTAGCATTTTCTAACAAAACCGGATCGTTCTGAACCACTTCTTCCGGCATCCAGATTTCCGCAGGCGTTCCTCCCCAATTCGAAGAAATCAATCCTATCGGAACATTTTTTAAATCTTCCCTTAAGCGTTTGGCAAAAAAGTAACCAATCGCGCTAAAGTTTTTCATGGTTTCCGGAGTCGACTCGACCCAGTTTCCTGATAGATTATTTTGAGGACTTGTTGCCGTTAATTTCGGAACGGTAAAAAATCGAATATTCGGATTTGTGGCATTTTTCATTTCTTCTTCGCCGTTGTCGATTCCCCAACTTGCCGACATTTCCATGTTCGATTGTCCGGAACAAACCCAAACTTCACCAATCAAAATGTTTTTCAGGACAACTTCATTATACCCTTTTATAGAAATAGTATAAGGTCCTCCGGCTTCAGGAGTTTTGATATGAAGTTCCCATTGTGCCTGATTATTAGCAACCGTTTTATATTCCTTATTGTTCCAGCTCGAAACCAATTTGATTTCTTCCTTTGGATTTGCCCAACCCCAAATTTTCACTTCGGAGTTGCGTTGTAAAACCATATTATCGCCAAAAATATTCGGAAGTGTAACGTTTGCCATCATAGTACTGGAAATCATCAGAATGAAAACAAACTTAAATATATTATTTTTCATTTAGCAACTTTTTTAAAAACGGAGCATATTCATCTGCCAAAACCTTATGATCAGCCACATCAGGATGTCCGCCACAACCATTTGGAGTCATCGGTTTAAATTTGAAAATCAGGATAGGTTTATGGATTTTATCAGATTCAAAAGTTGCTTTTACTTTATTTAAACAATCTTCAAAAACAACTGCTCTTTCGCCGCCAACCATCGGACTATTCGTAATCACGATTTGCGCTTTCGGATTGTGCTGGTACAACATTTTAATAAAGTTGATGTAATTCGAAACGTACTTTTCAGGATTAAAAGGTAAACGTTCTTTTTTACCATCTCCGCCAGAAAAATCGTTGGTTCCTAATGCAATGCTGATAATATCAGGCTGAAAAGTAAAATCGTATTTAGGCTTCGAATTGTCTTTGGTCAAATATAAATTCTGATAAACGTCAGGCATAATTCCTTCTTCTTTATTCTCGTCGTTCCAGTTTCTATACATTCCAATTCCCGAAACAGAACTCATCAAATAATCGACACCAATTGCTCTCGAAAGTACTGGCCCGTAAGCATAATATCCATTATGATGATCAAAATATTCTCCTTTATCGCACGGAATATCAGACGGATCACTAGCTGCTCCGCAAGTAATGGAATCGCCTATAAATTCGATTTTCTTTTTCTTTTTAGTAGTAATAGAAGTAAGCTTTGCCGTTGTTCCTGCAAATAAAATTCCGCCACTGTGAGCTTCTGTAGTTTTATAGATTTCGAGTGTATGAACTTTTTTATTTGAAGTGACTTTTATTGGGAAAGATTGTGTTGCTCCTTTTTCGATTCTCAATTTCCCTATATATTTCCCGTCTAAAACCAAAGAAACATAATTATGATGTTCCCACGAATCCACACTTTGCAAGCTAATCGAACATATACTACCCGTAAAATTAAAAGAAACTGAGGAAGCCGTTCCTATTAATATAACAGCATTATTTTCAAGTTTTTCTACACGACCCTGATATAAAAAAGTATTGGTTTTGCTTTGTGAAATCGACACAATTGAAATCAGCAAAAACGAAATTAAAAATGATATTTTTTTGAGAAACATAATTTATTTGTTAAAATATAAATACGATTCACAAATATATCTGAAAAACGACATACAGAAAGATACTAAAACATCAAAAAGCAATAAAAAAACACCAAAACGATAAGACTAATTCTTAGTATTTATCGTTTATTAATAGACTACATTGCAAAACATTCTTCTCGTATTGAACGTAAGGAGATATATTTGTAAATTAAATCTTATAATTACCTCTTAAAAATGAAACCAATCATATATATTGCCTATGCTGCAACTATTTTACTATCTTCTTTTGTGCCAAAAGATAAAAATATAATACGATCAAATTCAATTCAAAAAACACAAAACACAATAGATAGAGATTCTATTATTGTTTATGCAAAACAATATTTGGGAACGCCCTATTTATATGCAGGAAATGATCCAAAAAAAGGTTTTGATTGTTCCGGCTTCGTAAATTATGTTTTCAAAAATTATGGTATCACTTTACCAAGAAGTTCAAGTGGTTATAAAAATATAGGAGCCAAATTATCTCCTGAGGATTTTAAAGTGGGAGACATTTTAGTTTTTTATGGTTATAAGGATAAAACTATTATTGGGCATCTGGGAATCATCTGTGAGGCAAATGGTATGCATTCAAAATTTATTCACGCATCATCTGGAAAAGCAGGCAGCGTAACGATTAGCGATTTAGATTCTGATCATTATAGCAAACGTTATTATAAGTGTATTAATGTATTGCCTTAGTTTTTTTAAGCCACGAATTTCAAGAAAGTGGTTTAGTAATTTGACAAAGAGTTACTAACTTAAATTGTCTATATAAGAACGCGGATGAAAAACGGATTTTTTATCTATACTTTTTAAAAATCAGTTTTTTATCTGCGTTTTTACTTTTGTAAATCCGTTTTATCCGCGTTTCTTTCACAAAGAATTAAATAGAATTTTACGAATTATTTTTTTATAATTAAGATTATAAATTAGTGAAAATTCGTGTAATTCATGGCAAAACTCTCTTATTCCTCAGTCAATAGTTTTATCAAACTTTCATCTCTATTATAAACATCTTTATAAAAGTTCAAATTGCCATCACGATCTACAAAGGCTGTAAAATATCCTATATAAACCGGAATTTTCTTTTTTAGTGTATACCAGCTTTCTTTACCGGCGTGCATTGCTTTATCAATTCTCTCCGGAGTCATGCTTGGATCTTGTTTTAAAATTTCTATTGCTAATTCTCTAGGCTTTCCTACACGAACACAACCATGACTAAAAGCTCTGTTTTCTCTTTCGAACAAACTTTTTGCCGGAGTATCATGCAAATAAATATTGTTTGAATTTGGAAATAAAAACTTCACCAAACCAAGCGAATTATTTTTTCCCGGTAACTGACGAACCGCGCCATTATTCCATTCCAGGTTTTTCTGAGCCAGATAGTTTTTATTCTTAGCCATTCCGGGTTTTATCTCACTCTTGATAATACTTGGAGGAATATTCCAATACGGGCTAAAAACAATATTATTCATCATTCCGCTAAAAACAACTGTTTTTGTCATTGCTTTTCCTACCACAACCGGAGAAACAAAAGCAATTTCATGATTTCGAATTAAGTATAATCTAAACTCCGGAATATTAACTTCGATGTATTCTTTTCCTTTTTCAAGTTCAGGATCAATCCATCTGCAACGTTCCATGTTGGCAATAATAGTTTTTATTCTATTCGAAACCGGAATGTTTAATTCGGCAATATGCTCCGATAAAATAGTATTTTTAGGTGTTAAACCATGATGTAATTCGTAACTTCTTATTGCTTTTATCAATGTCGAATCACAAATATTACTTTTGCAATTTTCTTTAAGATCACCCGTTTTATATAATCTTTCTCTGATTTGCCCAATTGTAGCTACAGAATCTCCCAATTTCAGACTTTTAAAATCTTCAGCGGTTTCGATAGTTTTCCATCCGCCTTTTTTCTCAATTTCTCTATATCGGTGAAGTGCATCACGAAGTTTATAGTACTGACTGAACATTTTACTCTTTTTGTCGTCACTAATAGTCGCTTTTTTATAAATCGAATCTGAAAAAACCTGATAGTTAACTTTTTTTCGAGGTAAAAGCCATTCTAATGATCTGGTCGTTTTTTCGTCTACGCCCGAAACTTTCTGTACATAATAAAAATACAGATTGGTAATCATCAAATCTGTGTCTTCTTTTGACAGCTTATTTTCTGCAGTATGCTCAAAAATAGGATTGATCTTTTCGTTATAAGGAAAGTTAGCTTTCAAACCTTCCTGATCTAATCCTTTGTATTTATTAAACAAAGTGTTTCCGTATTCTACAACACCTCTGTTATCCAGCCATAATTGAGTCGATTTGTTTTTTTTGTATAAAGCCAGAACTTCATTCTGAAATTTAATCAATTTAGGATATGTCTCATAAAATGCAGTAATACCTGCACTGTCGATTGTAATTTTAAGTTCAGGAATCGCTTTCTCTGAAGTCTTTTTTAATTCTTTTTTTTCTGCCTTTTTATTACACGAAACAACAGTTAAAAGAAACACAACAGCAACAAGCGAATGCAAAATTTTCATAATCTTTTTTTTAATAAAAATAGAAAAGTTTTGATGAAAAAAAAGCATTTCAGCAAAAAATAATACTGCCTTCACAATCTTTATTCTGCTTGAGGAAAAGGCAAAAAAAACTCCGGATACATTACATATCCGGAGCTGCCACTTTATAACCAACCTTTATTTTTAAATTACTGTTCCTTTTAAAGTAAGGATTTTTGGAGCAGTTTCAGCACTTGTTGTTACGGTAACTGTTTTTGTAAAACCGCCTTTATTTGCTGCATTGTAAGTTGCTGTAACTTTAGCTGATTTACCAGGTAAAATAGGCTCTTTTGTATAATCTGTTGCTGTACAACCACAAGATCCCTGAACATTTGTAATTACAACTGCAGTTTTCCCTGTATTTTTAAATTCATAAACAATTGCTTTTGGCGTTCCCTGAGGAATTTGACCTACATCAATTGTTTCTGCTTTCCATACAATTGTAGAAGCAGCTTCTGCCTCAATTTTTGTTTCAGCTGTAATCGATTTTATCGGAGCAATTGCCGAAAAAGACATTAAACTTAAAGCTAAAGCTAACATCGAAATTTTAATCATTTTCATAGTTATAGATATTAATGGTTTATAGTTCTAATTTTGTTTTACAAAGATATTTCAGACAAATCCTAATCGCTGTTAACCGCTTTCAAATCTTTGTTAATGACTTGTTAATCGGTGTTTTTAAACCTAAATTTGATTAATATTACACTCTAAAATACCGTTTTCTTGAAAATCAATAAACTCAATAGTATTATCCTTCTGGGACTTTTAGCCATTATTAGCATATTGGTGGCGCAATTGCTTTGGACAAAAGAGGCTTTTACTTTAGAACAAAAGAAACTGAGCCAGAAAGTAAATATTGCTTTACTTGAAGTTGCCAGAAAATTATATGAAGGAAAAGATCACGAATCATCTTGCCAGAATCCTGTTCAAAAAATATCAAACGACTATTATATTGTAAACATTCAAAACGATTTTGAACCGGATATTTTAGAATTCTATTTGAGATCAGAGTTTAAAAAAGTGAATATTATAACTGATTTTGAGTATGCGGTATATAATTGTCAGAGTGATGAAATGGTTTATGGAAAATACATCTCATTTTCTGAAAAAGAAAAGACCAAAAGAACAGTTTCTTTCCCTAAGCATAAAAATTTAGTTTATTATTTTGCTATTCGATTTCCTAATGAAACAACTTATTTATTCAGTTCGATGCGTTTTTGGTTTGTGCTTTCGATCGCTTTAATTCTTATTTTACTGATTTATGTGTATTCGATTTTTACACTTTTGCAGCAAAAAAAATACTCTGAATTGCAACGGGATTTTATTAATAATATGACGCATGAATTTAAAACGCCTTTGTCGTCTATACTAATTGCTTCAAAATATCTTAGCGAACAAAATCCTATTAAGGACGATAAAAAACTTCATACTTATACCAATATCATCATCAATCAGAGTCATAAACTGAACAATCATATTGAGAAGATTTTAAATGTTGCCAAATCAGATTCTGCTCCTTTAGCATTAAAAAAAGAAATGATTTTAATTGTTCCTATTATCGAAGAAGTAATCGAAAATATTCAGTTAAAATATCCTGATGCAACCATTAAAATTGAAACTTTATCTCACGATTATAAAATAGAAATTGATGTTTTTCATTTTACTAATTTAGTCTACAATTTATTAGATAATGCGGTGAAATATTGCAACGAAAAACCGGAAATTACGATTGCAATATCATCAGAAAATAATATTTTAAAACTCGCTTTTATTGATAACGGAATCGGAATTTTGCCTAAAAATTTATCGTTTATCTTTGATAAGTTTTACCGTGCACAAAACGAGAAAAGCAATGAAGTTAATGGTTTTGGACTTGGTTTGTATTATGTAAAAGAAATTTGCAATTTGCATAACTGGAAAATAAAAGTCGAAAACAATCTCGCAAATGGTATTACAATAACCTTGTCTATTCCTCATAAAAAATGAAACAATTCAAAATACTTTATACTGAAGACGATGAAACTTTAGCTTTTTTGACTAAAGACAATCTGGAACAAAATAACTATGAAGTTATTCATTGTTGCGATGGAAAATTGGGATTGGAAACCTTTAAAAAAGAAAATTTTGACATTTGTATCTTTGATATCATGATGCCAAAAATGGATGGTTTTGAATTGGCTACAGAAGTTAGAAAATTAAATACTGATATTCCGATTATTTTTCTCTCGGCAAAAACATTAAAAGAAGATCGTATCAAAGGTTTGCGTCTGGGCGCCGATGATTATTTAGTAAAGCCTTTTAGCATCGAAGAATTATTGCTGAAAATCGAAATATTTCTGAAGCGTTCTCAGAAAAATATACCGATAGAAAAATCTGTTTATGAAATTGGAAAGTATCAATTTGACACGAACAATTTTATTTTATTTAATGAAACTGAAAAAATCAGCCTTACACAACGTGAAGCCGAATTATTGAAATTATTTCTGGACAATAAGAATTCGGTTTTAAAAAGAGAACAAATTTTGACTTCACTTTGGGGAACCGATGATTATTTTATGGGAAGAAGTCTGGACGTTTTTATTTCGCGACTGCGTAAAATTTTAATTAATGAAAAAGGGATTTCTATCGAAAATCTTCACGGAATTGGGTTTAGGTTTACGGTGTAAATTTTGTTTATAAACGTTTTTATAGCATTATAGAACATTTTTAGCATTAACAAAGCATCCTAAAAATATAATACTTACGAAAACCTTCTTATAAATACATTATCCTGAAAAGTTATATTTTTAATACAAATTAGAAAAAAACTGTAAAATTAATTTTAAAAAACTTTCGTATTTTTAATATCTAATTTTCCCCGATATGAAATTACATCATTTACGCAACGCCACTTTAGTTATTGAAACTGAAACCGATGTTATATTGGTTGATCCCATGTTAGGAAAAAGAAAAACGATTCCTCCTTTTACAATTTTTCGTTATAACCCCCATAGAAATCCGCTTGTCGCTTTGCCCAAAAATAGCAGGGATATTTTAAGCCGCGTTACCATTTGCCTGATTACACATTTACATCCTGATCATATTGACAAAGCCGGAGAAGTTTTTCTTCGACGAAAAAGCATTCCGGTAATTTGCAGTTCAAAAGATGAAAATGCTTTAAGCGCACGAGGATTAAACATTCTTCAAACTTTAAACTATTGGGAACCTGAGGAATTTTTGGGCGGTAAAATTACAGGCATTCCCGCAATTCATGGTTACGGATTTATTGCCAAATTTATGGGAAACGTAATGGGTTTTTATATTGAATTACCCAATGAAAAATCAATTTACATAAGCTCTGATACCGTTTTTACTGAACACGTACAAAAAGTTCTGGTTGAATTTAAACCGGAAATTGCTGTAGTGGCCTGCGGAACAGCAAGATTAGATATTGGTCAGCCTTTATTAATGCGAATGAACGATATCCTCAAATTTGTTGCCTTAGCACCTAAATATGTTTTAGCAAATCATTTAGAAGCCTTAAATCATTGCCCAACAAAAAGATCTGAATTGAGATTAGCCTTAGAACAAAATGGCCTTTTAGATAAAGTTTCGATTCCGGAAGATGGAGAAACGGTTTCGTATTAAAATTATAAAACAAGCAAACCAAATTCGCGTAAAGTGTTTATAGGTTTTGAATACCAGAATAATTCAAAATCATCTAAAGTGGCTTCAAAATCAGCTTTTACTTCCTGAAAAGTATAATTTTTAGCATTTGAAATCGTGATTTTGGTTAAAATATCTACCAGCCATTCACCTTCTTCTTTATTGGTCTGAATGTTGAAACTTTCTTTTTTATCATGAAAAGTAAAAGTCATCATTTCCCAGGATCTGCCTTTTTTAGATTTTGTAAAATGTTCTGTAAATGGCTTTCCTCCTAACCAAACTACTTTTGCATTTGGTTTGGTATTAAAATCATTTCCTTCTTCGAGAGCATTAAAAATAAAATCGGGATCAATTTTAGTTTTAGGGATCTTAAAATCGAACCAATCCTGTAATTCGTAGTCAAAACAAATTCCGTGCATGAAATTAAAGAGCGATTTCTTTAATCCGAAACTAAATTTATCATGATTGATTCCTGTAGAATCTGTATAATCAATATCATTATTGGCGAAGGTTCCAATAGCTTCGGTCTTTTTTGTTACGCCAAATTTTTCCGGATACAATCCAACCGGACTATGCGCCGTCATGGCAAATTGATGCCAAAATCCCGATTGCAAAATTCCAGCTTCAAATAATTGACGTACCATTTCGAGACTATCCACCGTTTCCTGAATGGTTTGAGTTGGATATCCGTACATTAAATACGCATGAACCATGATTCCGGCTTCGGTAAAGTTGCGTGTCACTTTTGCTACTTGCTCTACGGTTACGCCTTTGTCTATTAATTTTAATAATCGATCAGAAGCAACTTCTAAACCTCCTGAAACAGCAATACAACCGGAAGCTTTCAGTAATAAACACAAATCTTTAGAAAAGCTTTTTTCGAATCTAATATTCGTCCACCAGGTTACGGCTAATTTTCTTCGCAGAATTTCTAATGCCAAAGCGCGCATCAAAGCAGGCGGTGCAGCTTCATCAACAAAATGAAATCCGTTTTGTCCTGTTTGCAGCATCATATCTTCCATACGATCGCACAACAAATTGGCTGCAACGGGTTCGTAAACTTTGATATAATCTAACGAAATATCACAAAAAGTACATTTTCCCCAATAACAACCGTGTGCCATGGTAAGTTTATTCCAACGGCCGTCGCTCCACATTCGATGCATAGGATTTACAATTTCGATAACCGAAATGTATTTATCCAAAGACAAATCAGAGTAATCCGGAGTTCCTACGTAAGCTTGTTTGTAATCTTGTTTTAATGAATCGTTTTTGTAAACTACTTTTCCGTCTTCTAAAAGAAAGGTTCGTTTGTATAAATTGTAATTTGGATTTTCGAGATTGAAGATTAACTCTTCTATCGGAACTTCTCCATCATCTAAGGTAATAAAATCGAAAAACTCAAACACGCGTGCGTCAGAAAGTGAACGCAATTCGGTATTTGGAAAACCACCTCCCATCGAAATTTTAATCTCGGGATGATGTTGCTTAATCCATTGTGCCGATCGAAAAGCGCTATATAAATTCCCCGGAAAGGGAACCGAAATTAAAAATAAAGTAGGCTGAACAGCTTCAATTTTTGCTTTTAAAATCGAAATTAAAATCTTGTCTATATAAGTAGGTTCTTGCTGTAAAGCATCGTATAATTCATCAAATGAATTGGCGCTTCGGCCTAAACGCTCGGCATATCGGCTAAAGCCAAAATTTTCATCGACACATTCTACAATATAATCGGATATATCTTCAAGATATAAAGTCGCCAAATGTTTTGCTTTATCCTGAGTTCCCATTGTTCCGAAAGCCCAATCGAGTTCTTCTAATTGTGCAAAACGAGAAGCTTCAGGCAAAAAATCTTCCTGACAAATTTGTAATGCCAATGTTGGATTTTTTCCTTGCAAAAACTGAATTACAGCGTCAATGGTTTTGATATATTCATCTTGTAAGGCAAAAATACGTTTGGAGTTATCAGATGTTGCAGAACCTGAAACCTGAAACTTGAAACTTGAAAATTCAAACAAATCAATTAATCCTTTTTTTGAAAACAATTCTAAAATAACATCAATACCCAAATCAGCCTGAACAGATTCGATATTTTTGGTATTCAGAAATCCTTTTATATACGCAGTTGCTGGATACGGTGTATTCAGTTGTGTAAAAGGTGGAGTAACGACAAAAAGTTTGGTTTTCAAGGCAACATTATTTTTTGCAAAAATACGCGATATTTAGAGACTTTTCAGGAAAAGATTTTATTCATTTTAAATTAAAAAAGCCTTTTGAAAAAGATTCAAAAGGCTTTATATTATATATAAGATAAGAATAATTAAAACTTATGTTCTTCTTTGCTAATCATCAAAAAAGCAAACAAAGAAATACATGCCGCAATTGTTAAATATAGACCCACGTAGCTTACACTATAAGTAGAGGCTAACCAAATTGCGATCATTGGTGCAAAAGCTGCACCAAGAATTCCTGCCATATTAAACGTTAATGAGGCACCGGAATAACGAACATTTGTTGGAAACAACTCTGACAAAAAAGTTCCTAAAGGTCCGTAAGTAAACCCCATTAAAGCCATACCAATACAAGCGAAAGTGGTCACTAAAACAATGTTTCCTGAACTTAAAAAGTAAGAAAAGAAAAATCCGAAAATCGCGATTGCCACTGTTGCAATAATAAGCATTTTGCGTCGGCCAATTTTATCAGCGACTACAGCCGAAACCGGAATAAAAATCGCAAAAAACAATACCGAAAATAATTGTATTAATAATCCGTCTCGTTTCACAATTCCTAAATCTGAAGTTGCCCAACTTAACGTAAAAACGGTCATTAAATAAAAAACCAAAAAAGTGGTAATTGCTGCAAACGTTCCAAAAATCAATTGATTTTTATACGATTTGACAAGCGTTAAAAAAGGAACTTTAACTTCTTCCTGTTCTTTTTTAGAATTTTCGAAAGAAGGTGTTTCGGTTATTTTTGTTCGAATATAAAACCCGACAATTACCAAAAGTGAACTGGCAATAAACGGAATCCTCCATCCATAATCCATAAAAGCTTCATTACTCATTGAATCGGTCAGCAATAAGAAAGTTCCTCCTGAAAGTAACAATCCTATTGGAGCTCCTAATTGCGGAAACATTCCGTACCAGGCACGTTTATTTGGTGGTGCATTTTCTATGGCCAATAAAACAGCTCCTCCCCATTCGCCTCCTAAACCTACTCCTTGTCCAAATCGACACAGCATTAATAACAATGGAGCAGCAACACCAATACTTGCGTGACTTGGCAAAAAGCCAATGGTAACAGTAGAAATACCCATGGTTAATAAAGCAGCAACTAACGTAAATTTACGCCCTATCTTATCTCCATAATGTCCAAAAAAGGCTGAGCCCAAAGGTCGCGATAAAAAAGCTATTGAAAAAGTAGCTAACGATTCTAAAGTCGCCATAGTCGAATCAGAACCCGGAAAAAATAATTGAGGAAAAACCAATACAGCTGCATTGGCATAAATATAAAAGTCAAAAAATTCAATTGTGGTACCAATTAAGGAACCGAAAAGAACATGTTTTAATGAGTTCTTCTTTTTCGGGGTAGTTTCCATGTAAATAGATATATCTTTTTTAATTACAAAAATAGAATTTCGCTACTAATAATTCACCTTTAGAATAAATACTTTTAAATCATCCTGTATTTTTAACAAATTTTCCTAATTTTCAATTTATTTCAGCCATCAAATAATGCAACATTAAAAACTTGATTACAGGAGCTTTAAAATAAATTTTAAAAATCAAATCATAAGCTATCGTTAAAACTGTTTTTCACTGCATATTTTCATTAAATTTACAGCTGTCAAAAATAAATTTAAAATTATGCCTACCGACTGTATCAGCTATCAAACTTCAGGATATTTCTCTAAATTGATGCAAGATTATTTAGATCAAAAATCAGAATTAAAGCCGCTGTACAACAACTTTCCTACTTTAGAAAACTTCGAAAAACAGATCGCTGAAAAAGCTGCTAACTTTAATAACAACAACCGAATTCCTCTGGTTGAAACTTTAAAAAAGCAATATCAGCATATTGAAATCTCTGATTCGACAAAACAAAATATCGAGCTTTTAGCGCTTCAAAATACGTATACCATCACAACCGGACATCAGTTAAATTTATTTAGTGGTCCGCTATACTTCTTGTATAAAATCATTTCGACGATTAATCTTACCAAGGAATTAAAACTAAAATATCCAACGAATAATTTTGTTCCAATTTATTGGATGGCGACAGAAGATCATGATTTTGAAGAGATCAACTATTTCAATTTTAAAGGAAAAAAATTTAGATGGAACACAGAAAGCACAGGTCCTGTGGGAAGACTTTCGACTGAAGGTTTATCTGAATTTTTCGAAATTTATTCAAAAGAATTAGGATCAAGTACTAATGCAAATGCTCTGAAAAAACTATTTGAAGAAGCTTATTTAAAACACGAAAAACTAGCTGATGCTACTCGTTTTTTAGCCAATAGTTTGTTTGCTAATTATGGTTTAGTGATTTTAGATGCTGATGATGCCAATTTAAAACAAGCTTTTATCCCGTATATCAAAGAAGAATTATTTGAACAAACTTCATTTAAAGCAGTTCAGGAAACTATCGAGCAATTACAAGCATATAATGTTCAGGTAAATCCACGTGAAATAAATTTATTCTATATTGAAGATGATTTACGTGAACGAATTATTTTTGAGCATGATAAATACTTTGTCAACAATACTAAAATCTCATTTTCTAAAGATGAAATTTTACAATTACTGGAAAGCAATCCGGAAAAATTTAGTCCAAACGTGATTATGCGTCCACTATATCAGGAAATTATTTTACCTAATTTATGCTACATTGGCGGAGGCGGAGAAATTGCTTACTGGTTAGAATTAAAAGCATTTTTTGAAGCTGTAAACATTACTTTCCCAATGCTTTTAGTTCGTAACTCGGTACTTATATCTACAGAGAAACAAGGTAAAAAAGCAGACAAATTAAATCTGTCTTGGGAAGACCTTTTTACAAAACCTGCAGATTTAACAAATGCCATTACTCATAAATTATCTGATTTTGCGATTGATCTGACACCTCAAAAAGAAATATTGGAAAATCAATTTGAATATCTTTACAAATTAGCAGAACAAACGGATAAATCATTTACAGGAGCTGTAAAAGCACAGGAAGTCAAACAAAAGAAAGGATTGGAAAATCTTGAAAAAAGATTATTAAAAGCTCAAAAACGAAAATTAGATAACGAAATCCAACGTGTCACAGATTTGCAATCCGAATTATTTCCAAATCAGAGTCTGCAGGAACGCCAAACTAATTTCTCAGAATTTTATCTGGAAAAAGGCGAACAATTGATTCCGCTTTTAATTCAAAAATTAAAACCTTTAGAAACGAATTTTAACATCATAACAATATAAAGCAACAAAAAAAGTCGCCATAAATTTACAAATAGATTTGTCTGAATTTGTGGCAAACAATAAAGTAATAATCCTCAGAAACAAATAACCACCTCGTCTGAAATTATTGCCTCTCTAAACCAAATAGTAACTTTTAAAAAACAAAAATTAACCTATTTACCAAAAATTATGACCAGAGAGCGCTTGATATCTTTAGATGTCTTTAGAGGATTAACGATTTTATTAATGACAATTGTTAATAATCCCGGAGATTGGGGACATGTTTACGCCCCTTTATTACATTCAGAATGGCATGGCTGCACGCCAACCGATTTAGTTTTTCCGTTTTTTATTTTTATCATGGGAGTCGCTGTTCCCTTAGCAATGCCAACCAAAACCTGGGACGATACCACTTTTAATAAAATACTGGTTCGTTCTTTACGAATGTTCTGTCTGGGCATTTTCTTTAATTATTTTTCTAAAATACAATTATTTGGGTTAGAAGGAATTTCACTTCTTATTGGTCGCTTAATCATTACTGTTATAGTTGGTTATTCATTAATGGGTGATTTTAGCTCTAAACTTAAAAATATCCTGGCTTTTTCAATTCTCTTTATCTATCTGTTTTTAGCTTACAGCGGTATCGAAGCCTATCAGGATGTTCGCCTTCCCGGAGTTTTACAGCGAATAGCAATTGTATATTTTGTAGTTTCTCTTTTATATTTAAAAACCAGCAAAAAAACACAAATCATAACCGGTGCAGTTTTATTATTAGGGTATTGGGCAGCAATGACATTAATACCTGTTCCCGGAATTGGAGCTCCAAATCTGGAAAAAGGAACTAATCTTGCTTCATGGGTTGACAGTATATTACTAAAAGGACATATGTACCGCGAAACCATAACCTGGGATCCTGAAGGAATTTTGAGTACTCTGCCATCAATCGTAAACGGAATCATAGGTTTATTAATTGGACAGATTTTACAACGCGAGATTACCAAAACACAAAAAGCTTCAAAAATAGCTCTTGCAGGTGTAGCACTTATTATTGTAGGACTACTTTGGGATATTATTTTCCCTATAAATAAATCACTCTGGACAAGCAGCTACGTTTTGTATACGACTGGATTAGCTGCAACTTGTCTGGCATTATTATATTATATAATTGATATTGCAGATTATAAAAAAGGATTTAAATTATTTTTAATCTGGGGAGTAAATCCAATGATTGTCTTTTTCTTTTCGCAGATTATCCCACAAGCACTGGTGATGATTCAATTTAAAAATCCACATAATCCTGCTGAACAAATTAATCTTCTAAATTATTTATATATTTTCGGGATTGCACCATTTTTCAGTAATCCAATGACAGCTTCATTAGCTGGAGCCCTGGTTTATGTTGCAATCTGGACTTTTATTTTATGGATATTCTATAAAAATAAACTAATATTCAAAGTTTAAATTTTACCATATATGTAGAGACGCACAGTAGTGCGTCTTTTTTTATTAAAGATTTACCTTGGGGTAGATGCACTGCTGTGCATCTTTATACATATGGATCAAAAAAAAGTTTTTTTTGGTTAAAACATCATTCTACCATGTTTTAATTACGAATTAATTAAAAACAATTCATAAAAAAAGTATACTTTTGCACAAAATTTAATAAAATATAAAATGGCAACAAATAGAACTTTTACAATGATTAAGCCAGATGCAGTTCAAAACGGACACATCGGTAATATCTTAGCAATGATTACTAATGGAGGTTTCAAAATCGTTTCATTAAAATTAACTCAATTAACTGTAGCTGATGCTCAAGCATTTTACGCAGTTCACGCAGAAAGACCTTTCTACGGAGAATTAGTTGAATTCATGTCTCGCGGTCCAATTGTTGCTGCAATTTTAGAAAAAGACAATGCAGTAGAAGATTTCAGAACTTTAATTGGAGCTACAAATCCAGCTGAAGCTGCTGAAGGAACTATTCGTAAAGCATACGCAACTTCTATTGGAGAAAATGCTGTTCACGGATCTGATAGCGACGAAAACGCTGCAATCGAAGGTGCATTTCACTTTGCTGGAAGAGAGCAATTCTAATATAAGTTTACAGTCACAGTTATCAGTGACAGTTTACAAATACAAAAAAACCTGTTTCAAATCTGAAACAGGTTTTTTTATATCTTTTACTTAAACAGTTCAATACCTTCTTTTATAAAAGCAGGTTCCCTCTCTCCCATATCCGTAAGTCTATCTTTCAAAACCGACTTTAATTCCTCAAAATTACTGTGATAAAAGTTAGAAATACTACCAATTCTTTTTCCGTCTTTAAGAATAAAAAGGGATTCATAAACTCCTCCTCTTGCGAATTCAATCAATGTTATAAAACCATCTAACGTATTAAAATCATAACTTACAGATTTTCCAGCTCCAAAATAGCGTTTTATAATTATAGCAGTATCTTCAATTTCAACTTTAAACGCCCTGGTTCTAAAAACTGTGAGCCAAAAAAACACTATAAATAATACAAATAAAATAGGCAAAAACATACCTGCCGTTATCGACTTAGCCGAAAAATAAACCGCCACTAGTGGCAATATTGTAAAATAAGAAATTAAAAGGATCGTCCAAAATTTAAACTTAGATTTTATACTCATCACAACAAAAACTTCATTCTCAAATCACCAACTAATCTATCTCAAAACAACATCTTTCACCACCTCACGACCTAATTCTTCATTAATCATTTTCACTATTTTAGATTTTCCGTGGCTTAACTCTTCCCTTAAAACTGCCGAACCCAATTCTACATACAATGTACTCCCCTTCAATATTACATTCTTCGTATACGTATTTACTCCATTCCCCATCAACTGTCTCCAGGCCTCTTTTACATCAATCTGATCCATTCCGGGACCTAGCTTATTCACTTGGATAATCTGTTGCAAAACAGCCCCAATCGTACTCTGATTATTTAGTCTTTTTGCCATTGTCTAATAAATTTATTGGTCCTGCTTTTTTATAATGATATTCCTTATTCTCTTGATTTTTTACCACCAGTTTTTCATCTGTAATCAAAATCAATTCCTCGCTCCATTTTGCATAATCTGTTTTATAATCCAGAAAAACCTGATCTTCCTTAAATCGAACCGACACATTCTCAAAAGAATCACTTGTCAAAAAAGTTCCATCAAGTTGAGGCATAACTTTCTTCCTTATTCCTTTATTATTTTTAACATCAAAATAATCAAAACTCTCATTCATTCCATAATCCTTATCTTCTCCTTTATCAAAAACCACTTTTTCAATTTCCCAATAGCCATTTAATTTAGCAATATCTGCCGGTTTAATTTCCTGTTTGCAACTCACAAACAAAAACGATAAAACCAAAATCATAAAAGTGTTTTTCATAGTATACTTATTAAATTTAACAAATGTCATTTTAAATATCCTTAAGCTTCAGTAGAAGAATTTGGAGCTGATTCCTGCTGTCCGCTATATCTTTTTCCTGCAAAAAAGCAAGAAAAAGGATGCCGCTTCCATCAGGGCTAAAACTCCTGTTTTTAAAAGAATCTTTTGTAATACAAAGTTAACCTTATAAATTCAAAAGAAATAAAAATTGCTAAAAACAAAAATAAGATCACGATCAAGTTATCAACATTGTCAAAAATAGAACAATGCAATTTTGATGAAATCTTATTAAAGAAAATTCGTTTATATTAAACTATCGCTTGGTACCCAATCTTTTAAGGATTCCCATAAAAAAGAAAACGATTCCCAATACCAGTAAAATGTAGTAAAAGGATAAAACTTTATCTCTTAATACATTTGCTAAAACAAAACAAATAACACTTCCGAAATAAAAAGTAAGAGGTGTTATATTTTTTATAGAAGAAAAACTCATTGAAATTATTTCGAAAATTATTTAAAAAAACTATCTACAAATTCGTATTTATTAAAAACCTGTAAATCTTCAATTCCCTCACCTACACCAATATATTTTACAGGAATTTGAAACTGGTCAGAAATACCAATTACAACACCACCTTTTGCAGTTCCGTCTAATTTAGTTACAGCAAGAGAAGTTACTTCAGTTGCAGCAGTAAATTGTTTAGCCTGTTCAAAAGCATTTTGTCCAGTAGAGCCATCCAAAACCAAAAGTACATCATGAGGCGCATCAGCAACTACTTTCTGCATTACACGTTTTACTTTGGTAAGCTCATTCATTAAATTAACTTTATTATGCAAACGTCCGGCAGTATCAATAATCACGACATCGGCATTTTGCGCCACAGCTGATTGCAGGGTATCAAAAGCTACAGAAGCAGGATCACTACCCATATTTTGTCTCACAATTGGCACATCTACACGATCTGCCCAAACCTGTAATTGATCAATAGCAGCAGCACGAAAAGTATCAGCAGCTCCTAAAACAACTTTATAACCGGCTTTTTTAAACTGATAAGCCAATTTACCAATTGTAGTCGTTTTACCTACTCCGTTTACTCCTACAACCATTAAAACATATGGCTTCTTATCTTTTGGAATTTCAAATTCAGTTGCTTCACCAGTATTGGTTTCAGATAATAAAGCACCAATTTCTTCTCGTAGAATTTGATTTAGCTCATCTGTACCTAAATATTTATCTTCGGCAACACGTTTTTCGATTCGGGAAATCACTTTCAAGGTTGTATTTACACCAACGTCTGAAGCCACAAGAATTTCTTCCAGATCATCTAAAACATCATCATCGACTTTAGATTTTCCGGCAACGGCTTTACTTAACTTTGAGAAAAAAGTAGTTTTTGATTTTTCAAGACCTTTGTCTAAAGTCTCTTTTTTATCAGTAGAGAATAATTTTTTAAAAAAACTCATTTTTATAGGTTGTTAGTTTTTTAGACTATACGATTTTTGACAATCTAATAATCCTAATTTTTATAGAAGCCCAATTGTTTTCATATGAACCAATAGTTTTTATATCATTTGACTTCACAAAACCGAAAGTAAAGATATAGAGGATATCGGGAATTAATGCTTAAAAAAAAGCCAATTGTTATATTTCTATAAAATTTTAGACAAATATAAAAAATAAAAAAGCTACTTCCGAATGAAAGTAGCTTTTCTATATACTGTAATTGTTATTATTTCTTTTTCAAGAAAGTATCAACTTCTTCAGGAGCCATAATAGATTCTACGAATGTATATGCACCTGTTTTAGGAGATTTCACCATTTTGATGGCTTTTGATAATCTCTTAGAAGATGTTTGTAACGATGCTACGGTTTTCTTTGCCATGATTTAAATGTTATTGAAATTCAATAAATCTTAAATGTTAGTAATATTGCTATAATCAACATTCAGGATTGTACTAAAATCTCTAAATTATTACTTAATTTCTTTGTGAACAGTTACACGTTTCAAGATTGGATTAAATTTCTTAATCTCTAATCTGTCTGGTGTATTTTTTTTGTTCTTAGTTGTAATGTATCTTGAAGTACCCGCAACACCAGAAGTCTTGTGTTCAGTACATTCTAAAATTACCTGGATTCTATTACCTTTCTTTGCCATCTTGCTATATATTTATTTAGGAAAAGATTATTTGATAAATCCTTCTGACTGTGCTTTTTTCAAAACAGCAGAAATTCCATTTTTATTAATTGTTTTTATCGTAGATGCTGCTACTCTAAGAGTAATCCATCTATCTTCTTCTGGAAGATAAAAACGCTTTTTAACTAAGTTTACAGAAAATTTTCTCTTAGTTTTGTTCATAGCGTGAGAAACGTTATTTCCTACCATCGCTCTTTTACCTGTAAGGTCACAAACTCTTGACATTATACTTATCTTTTATCGTTATTCAAAATCAGGGTGCAAAGAAAAGAAAAATAAACGATTGAAACAAAAAATTACAGCACATTTTTTAAAATTTCTTTCTGTAATATTTCTAAACTCTTAATCGAAGCTCTATCTATCACTTTTTCACGTGGTTGGCCAAAATTAAATTCTTCCGTAATTATACCGTTTGGAGTAGCCAAAGCGATAAAAACAGTTCCAATTTCAGCATCTGAGTCTCCTTTTGTCGGTCCGGCGTTCCCAGTTGTTGCAATTGCATAGTCTGTTTTAAGTATCTCTTTCACCTTCAAAGCCATAGCAGAAGCAACCTCTGCGCTAACTACCGAAAATTGACTAACTAAATCCTGCGAGATACCGAGAACATTAACCTTCGCCTCTGTTGCATACGAAACTATACTGCCCTTAAAGTAGTTAGAAGCTCCGGGAACCGCTGACAAAATCGAAGCAATTTTTCCTCCCGTAAAACTTTCTGCCGTTGAGATTGTTTTATTTTGTTTGGTTAAAATTTTACCAACTACAGATTCTATCGTTTCATTTTCTTCATATCCTACTATAATATCATGAATTATAGCATCTAATGTTTTTACATTTTCTTCAATTGCCGCTTCAAGCAATTCTTTATTTGTCCCTCTGGCAGACAAACGCAAACGCACTCTGCCGGGATTTGGCAAATACGCCAATTTAATAAATTCAGGTAAATTATTCTCCCAGTCCTCGATACGTTCTGCCACTAGACTCTCGCCCTGACCATAGGTTAAAATGGTTTTATGAATGATATAAGGACGTTTGTACTCGCGAACTATTTTAGGAATTATCTCTTCTTCGACTAAATATTTCATTTCATAAGGAACTCCCGGAAGCGAAATAAACACGGTATTTTCTTTTTTCATCCACATTCCCGGTGCAGTTCCCATTTTATTGTGTAAAACGGTACATTTTGACGGAACCAAGGCCTGATCTTTATTTAATTGTGAAATTGGTCGTTTATAAAATCCTTCGATCAATTCTGTCACATGTGCCAGAACTTCCGGATTTACGACTAACTCATCGTCAAAATAATCACAGAAAGTTTTTTTAGTTACATCATCTTTCGTTGGCCCTAAACCTCCTGTTACAATTACAACATCTACTTTGTTTTGCAATTGCGCAAAGGTATCCAGAATGTGTTTTTTATCGTCGCTTATCGAAATCATTTCATGAACCTCAACACCAATTCCGTCTAGAGATTTGGCAATAAACCCTGAATTGGTATCTACAATCTGACCTATTAAAATTTCGTCTCCAATAGTAATGATAGTTGCTTTCATAGCTGTGGATTATTTTTACTTACTTGTGTTGTAAGTGGTTATTAGAAAGAGGATGTTATGCTCCCGTTTTTACCTGAAGAATATAAACAACTTGCTTTTATAACAAAAGTGATGTTTGTTTAAGTAAAATATTTCCGGAACAAAAGATAGAGTGAATCTCTATAACTATTAATACGCTCCTGTTTTCAGCCTATAGCATAAACTCAAAAACAGGAACGTGCTTTTTTTACAAATCGAAATCTTTTTTAATTTCTTTAATTGCTTCTTTTACCTGAACTTTAATACTTTTAAAAGTTTCGATAATTTCTTTCTTCTTGCCTTCGGCCTTTGTCCAGGCTTCAACTTGCAGAATTTCTTCAAAAGCAACATTTAACCCCATTAAATCTAATGTTGGTTTTATTTTGTGCGCGTAAGAATATGCATATTTATGATCTTTTTTCTTGATTCCTTCTTTGATTTGCTGTAAATCTTCAGGAACTTCGGTAACAAATAATTGCAGAATTTCGTTTACAAATTCCGGATCATTGTCTGAAAGCGCATATACTTTCGAAAGGTTGTATTTTAAAGCCATTATTTTACTTGTATTCTAAATAATTTTTTATCTTCTAAAAAGCCTTCTAAAACATCATTAGGTTTAACTGAAGCGACACCTTCCGGAGTTCCCGTAAAGATAATATCTCCAATTTTTAATGTAAAAAATTGCGATACATACGCCACAAGTTCATCTATTTTCCAAAGCATAAAACTTGTATTTCCTTTTTGAACCGTTTCAGAATTATTTGTTAACTCAAATGTAAGATTTTCCATCGAAACAAAGTCGGTTTTTGGTAAAAACTCTCCAATAACCGCAGAACCATCAAATGCTTTTGCTTTTTCCCAGGGTAATCCTTTAGCTTTCAGTTTATCCTGCAAATCTCTAGCAGTAAAATCAATCCCTACACTAATTTCATCATAATATTTATGAGCAAATTTAGGCTCTATATACTTCCCTACTTTATTAATCTTTACAATTATCTCTATTTCGTGATGAATTTCTTCAGAAAATTCAGGAATTACAAACGGATGCTGTTTCAACAAAACTGCTGAATCCGGCTTCATAAAAACTACAGGCTCGGTTGGTCGTTCGTTTTTTAATTCCTCAATATGATTGGTATAATTTCTACCGATACAGATTATCTTCATTCTTTTTAGTTTTCAGTCTCGGTTTTCAGTCACAGTCTTTGCAAAATACAAAATCAGTTCCAGCACAAAACTGCATACTGAGACTGTGACTAAAAACTTATTTCGTATTTAACTTTCTTAGTTTGATTGCTGTCAGAACTTTTTTGGTATATAATGGAAAGTCTGCGTTTTGAATCCAGCTGAAATATCCCGGTTCAGTTTCCAGAATTTTATCCACTTTTGCGCCTTTATGTTTTCCGAAGGTAAAAATTTCTTCGTTGTCTTTATCGAAAGCAATCATTCCGGCGAAATCAGCGATTTTTTTACGGGTTGTAAATTCAGACAATGACTTCATATCATTTTCTAAATCCGGATAACGATCTAATTGTGCTTTTAATATTTCGTAAGTTGCCATTGTATCCGCTTCTGCAGAATGCGCATTTTCAAGACTTTTTCCGCAGTAAAATTTCAATGCAGCACTTAAAGTACGTTCTTCCATTTTATGAAAAATAGTCTGCACATCTACTGAAACTTTATTTTTCATATCAAAGTCAACTCCGGCGCGAAGTAATTCTTCCGCAAGCAACGGAATATCGAAACGATCAGAATTAAAACCACCCAAATCACTATCCTTAATCATATTATGAACCTGAGGTGCAAGTTCTGCAAAAGTAGGCTCGTTTGCTACTTTTTCATCAGTTATACCGTGAACAGCTGTAGTTTGTGGCGGAATTGGAATCGTAGGATTCACTAACCATGTTTTACTTTCTTTATTTCCGTTTGGAAAAACTTTGAATATCGAAATTTCTACAATTCGATCTTTACCGATATCAATTCCGGTTGTTTCAAGATCAAAAAAGCAAATTGGTTTGTTGAGTTTGAGTTCCATTTTTAATTTTTATAAGATTACAAATGTAATTTTTAAAGCCGAATTTCCTCCTGTATTCTTATTTTTTTTAATCAAAAATGGATTCAATTTTCAGACTTTAACTTTAAAATATATTCTTAAAGAAAGACAACGTTCATTTCTTTAACCTTTTCTTACAAACAAAAAACCCGCAAAATCATTAAAATTTTCCGGGTTTGAATTTATTTTTATTTGATTTTAGAAGTCTCTGTCAATATCAAAAGCTTCTAAATATTCTGCAACTCTTTTTACAAAACTTCCACCTAAAGCTCCATCAACCACTCTGTGATCGTAAGAATGCGACAAGAACATTTTTTGACGAATCCCTATAAAATCACCTTCAGGTGTTTCGATAACAGCAGGAACTTTACGAATTGCACCAAGAGCAAGAATACCAACTTGTGGCTGATTGATAATTGGCGTTCCAAAAACACTGCCAAAAGTTCCCACGTTTGTTACGGTATAAGTTCCGCCTTGCGTATCGTCTGGTTTTAGTTTTCCGGCTTTTGCACGGTTTCCTAAATCGTTAACCGCTTTTGCCATTCCAACAAGATTCAATTGATCTGCGTTTTTAATTACAGGAACAATTAAATTTCCGTTTGGTAAAGCCGCTGCCATTCCTAAATTTATATTTTTCTTTTTGATGATATAATCCCCATCAACAGAAATGTTCATTCCCGGGAAATCTTTTAAGGCTTTTGCCACAGCTTCCATCATAATTGGCGTAAAAGTCAACTTTTCACCTTCTCTTTTCTCGAAAGCAGTTTTTACTTTTTCTCTCCATTTTACAATATTCGTCACATCAACCTCAATAAATGATTGCACGTGAGCCGAAGTCTGAACTGAAGCAGTCATGTATCCTGAAATCAGTTTACGCATTCTGTCCATTTCGATAATTTCGTCACCTCCATTTACAGAAACAGGAACTGCTTGCTGGCTTTTTTGAACCGGAACTGCCTGAACTACTGGTTCTGCAGCTTTTGGAGTCTGAACTACCGCTTTTGGAGTTTCGACAACACCAGATTTACGATCTTCAATATATTTTAAAATATCTTCTTTTGTTACACGTCCGTCTTTCCCTGAACCGGCAAGACTTTCTAATTCTGCCACAGAAATCCCTTCTTCTTTCGCAATATTTTTTACTAAAGGAGAAAAGAATTTATCTGATCCGGAAAAATCTTGCGGAGCAGCTACAACATCTTTCGCAGCTTCTATAGTTTGTTCTATTGCAGCAACTTCAGCAGGAGCAGCAACTTCTTGAGATTTTGCTGCTGGCGCATCACCTTCTGTTTCAATAATTGCAATGGTTTGTCCTACCTGAACTAAATCATCTTTGCCAAATAACTGTTCAACTAAAATTCCCGAAACTTCGCTTGGTACTTCACTGTCAACCTTATCAGTTGCAATTTCCAGTACAGCTTCATCAGCTTCAATTTTATCTCCCACTTCTTTCAACCAGTTGGTAATAGTTGCTTCAGCGACACTTTCTCCCATTTTAGGAAGCTTTAATTCAAATCTTGCCATATTGTTAATCTAAAGGATGATTTTGATTTTCTGATTGCGAAATTACTGAATATTTTAAATATAAATTACACTTAATATAATTTTCTACTCAATTTTTATAATTTGCCCTCTGTCATTTCGGGAATTACTCCCGATAATAAAATTTGTATTTTTGGGGAAAATCTTAAAAGTAATGTTCTTATCTCTAAGAGTTTCTATGATTTTGATACATTTTTTGAACGAAACATACTGATTATCTAAAATAATCTCCACCTTTTTACCCCTAAAAATCAGGGACGAATTTACCATTTTTTCTTTTTTCAAATCGAAAAAGACAACTTTATTTTTTAAAATAAAAGGTAATTTTTCAGACAAATTTTTATTTAAAGAATAAAAAACAACACTTTCCGGTTCAGGTTTTGACTTCGTTTTTCCTTCAAACATTTTTACAATAGAGAAAAACCAAATTCCGATTTGAATGAAAAATTCAAAAAACCATGATCTTTTAAAATGCTTTTGATAAAAAAAGCTCATTGCTTCCTGAAAGCGTTTCATATATTTTTCGTCTTTCACGGTGCTTTCTCCTTTATAATGCAAAACGGTCGTTTCATGAAAGTAATAGTTTGATTTCTGTTTCTGCAATACCCGATATGACAAATCGATATCATCTGCATACATGAAACATTTTTCATCGAAACCTTCCAGTTCCAAATACAAATTACGATGCATTACCATAAATGCCCCAACTAAAATCTCAACTTTTCCGGTCTCATTTTTATTTAAGTGTTGTGCATAATATTGATTAAAAATCCTCCATTTTGGAAAAACTTTATACAAACCAAAAATCTTGGTAAAGGCAACCCAAGGCGTTGGAATCCCTCGTTTACTTTCGGGCAGAAAACTTCCTGTTCCGTCAATTAATTTACAGCCTATAATCCCTAAATCAATTTGGTTTTCGGCGAAAGCCAGAACTTTTATAAATGTATCTTCGGCAACAATAGTATCGGGATTTAAAATACAAATATATTTTCCGGAAGCATGTTCAACACCAATATTATTGCCTTTAGGAAAACCACAATTAGAATTGTTTTGAATTAATTTTACGTTTGGAAATCTAATTTTCATCATTAAACAGCTTTCGTCTGATGAATTATTATCGACTACAATAATTTCGGCATCAAGTGTCAAAAGCGCTTCCTGAACACTTAAAACACATTGTTCCAGAAAGTAACGCACATTATAATTGAGAATAATTACCGATAATTGCATGAAAATTTGATCTGTTGATTTTTGGGAAAGTTAGAAATTTTCAGCCAAACCTAACCGCAATGACCAATCGTTTTTACTAACACCAAAATCCAAGACTAAATTACTATTGTTTTGCTTGTTCCATTTAATACGCAAACCGGTTCCAACGGCAGGATTCCATTTTTTGAAATCATAAGTATCCAACTTTGAAACCGAAGAAAGATTGGTAAAAAACACAACTCCCCAAAATCCGTTTTTAGAAATATCTGTTCGATATTCGCTTTCAAAATAAATTAATGCATTGCTCCGAAATCTATTTCGTGTAAAACCCCGGCCCGTTTTTCCGTCACGGTCCCAACCAATGCTTGGCAAATCAAGATAATGTGGTTTTCCGCCAAACGTAGACCAATAAAAAGCTCTGTACGCCAGAACTCTGTGTTTGTATTTATGGAAAGAATGATATTTTCGTGCATCCAAATAAATAGATTTCCATTTTGCACCTTCTACTCCACTGGTATTAATTCTGTAATCTGCTTCGACATACAAACCCTGTTCTGGATTTACGTTGTTTTTTCTGGAATCATACAATCCCTGAATAGCAACACCAAAAGAATTTTCATTTGAGAAATCGTCATTCATATATTTCGAATAATCAGTTTGGTCTTCTATATAAGACTCTTCAGAAATATTCTGATAATTATCTAATAATAAACCTAATCCTAAACGGAAATCACCAATGATTTTTCGGGTTGCAAATTGATAAAACCGCCATTGCTGATAATCCAAAGTCGACATTTTTTTATCTGTATTATGTCCGCCTAAACCATATGTGGGCTGCGGATAGATCATATAGCGATAATCACCAATAAAATTCCAGTTATTGTCTTTTGTATAAATATAAGATTGTACAGGAAAAACGTATTGCTTGGTAAAACTAAAATAGGGCGAAAATGAAACTTGCGACATTTTTGTTGTATTGCTGTCGCCAAGGTAAAATGTAGTCAAAAAAGAAACTACTAATCCTGCACTTTTATTTGCATCTATAGGGACCGGAAGCAATGAAAAAGCAACTTTTTTATCCGGATTAATTCGTACTGAGTCATTTTTATGAAAGAGCTTATATAAAACATCTAAAATATCTTTTTCGTTATTCGAAATCGAATCATTTTGCGAATAACAAAATGAACTCAGAAAAAAGAAAAACAAAACAATTAGAGATTTTACATTTTTCATTTCATAATTATTTAAGAAACAACTTCTTACAAATTTAAAATTAAATTTAGAACCAAAGCTGATTTTAGAAATAATAAAAAAAGAAAACCTGTAACAAACTATAAAATCATATTTTTGATTGTAAATAAGATTTCATTTCTATGACAAAGAAAATATTAATTAAAACGAAATTCTTGCTTTTAATTCTAACTATAGCATTTTTCGTTTTTGGATTTAGCGCTATTAAAAACAATTCGGCTAAAGATTTAGTTAAAACCTCGACTTGGTATATTGCAGGTCCAACAGTAGAAAATCAGAAAATTATTAATCGGGTTCGTCTGGAACAAGGGATTGTTAGAATAACCGCAAAAGATAATCCAGTTGGTGAAATTGAATTGAATGTTTTAATAACAGAGTCCGATTCAAATGATGGCGCTGCAACAAATTTATCTGACGATTCTAAATTTGTAACGATTACTTATAAATCTTCTCATCTTATAAAACTACAAGCACGAGAAGGAAATCCGGAAGGAACAGGATGTGTGCATGGAGGTTCACACCCAAGAGTTGATTTAGCAGCTTCACCAATAAAATTTACAACAATTAAAATTCCGTGGTCAGATTTTAAACAAGATGGACTCTCTGACGGAAAAGTTTTAAACATTCATAATCTTTGCAAATTCAATTTTGTGAATTATACTCCGGTTTCGGGGGCATTTTTAGAAATAAAATCAGTTATAGTTGAGAGGTGAAAGTTGTTTCAGGTTTCATGTCTCACATTGCGTTAATCTGAAACCTGAAGATTTTAAATCTTTACAAATGCAATTGAATTTTATATTTATTGCATAATTTCATTACAAATAGCATAATGGTAGAAAACACAAGTGACCAGATAATTCCGGGAACACCTACTCTAAAATATCCCGGAATGATATGAATATTAATAGCTTTACAGAAATAATACAACACGCCGGGTAAAATATAAATTAACAAAGGGTTTGCTGCTGCAGGCATAAAGAAATCACTCCATCTAGTTTTCTTTTTTATTTCCATCAACCAATAAAGAAAGTAGAACAAAACGGTACAAATAGCAGCCGAGAACATGGTCCAGGATGGAGTTCCTTTAATTTTTGAAATTCCATAATATGGTCGTAGCAAATATCCTGTTACAAAAAACAAGACTGCAAAACCTATAACAGCCCAATTGATTTTTGCAGGCACTTTTCGGTCAAAAAATAGTAACGAAATAACGATTCCGGCAGCAACTAAAGCGGCATGAGTTAAATGTCCTGCAATAAAATTAAACCAAGGCAAATGCTGCAAAGGTGCGCCTTCGGTTAAATTTATACTATTGGCTAAAACACAAACTACTAAAAAAGCAATCATCGCCCATAACTTTCCGCAAACAAGCCAATAATAAACTACGGTAAAAAGATATGCCCAGCCTATTAATCCCAGAATTCCCCACCATTTTGGCGTCATTCCAATTTCTCCGGTATCCTGAACGTATAAAAAATAAAGTGCAACTAAAACCAATATTCCGCCGTATTGAAGTATATTTTTTAACCAGACCGGAAAATTTTTATCATATTTATTCCAAATCGGGATTGGCATTGTATACGCTAAAAGTGCCCAAAACACGGGAGTAATTATCATTTTTGCAGCATCATAACCATCCTCGGCATTTACCATAAAAACACCAATGATAATTAATGCCAAAGCTCTTTTTAAAGTATGTGACCAAATCGTTTTTGTACTATCTCCTTTTAACAATCGGGCATTAAAAGCAAACGGAACAGACATACCTACAATAAATAAAAAGGCAGGAAAAACAACATCAACAAAAGTCATAGCATCAGCATCTGCCGGCATATGTCTCATCCATTGAGGCACATTTTTGATACTCGCCAGTTCATTTACAAAAATCATAACAAAAATTGTAATTCCTCGTAAAGCATCAATAGAAATAATCCTCTGATTGTATAAATTTTCTTTAATTTTCATAAAATAGTAGGTTTTTAGCAATTCCAAATATAACATAATTACAAAAGCTGTTGTTACATTTTGTTACATTAAATTTAAGTAATAACAAATCCCTTCCGTTTTCATACTTTTGCAACATGCTATCTTTCCTCAAATCAAAACCTGTTCTAAAAGATCTTTTATCTGATAATTATGTTGATATTCATTCCCATTTGTTGCCCGGAATAGATGATGGTGCAAAAAATATAACACATACCACAAAACTTATTCGTGCTTTTGAGAAAATTGGGGTTTCTCAATTTATCACAACACCGCATATCAGCCATTATGTATGGAATAATTCTGCAGAAGTTATTACAGCCAAACATCAGGAAACTAAACTAATTATAGAAGAAAAGAATACGACAATTCCTTTTCAGGCTGCTGCTGAATATTTTATAGATGATTGGTTTGAAAGTCATTTTAAAAAAGAAAAGCTTCTTACTTTAAAAGACAATTATGTATTGGTTGAAATATCGTACCAGAGTGCTCCTATTAATCTCTACAAAACACTTTTTGAATTACAAGTTGCAGGATATACTCCAGTTTTAGCGCATCCGGAACGTTATTTATATTACCGAAAAGACTTTGATGAATATAAAAAACTAAAAAAAGTAGGCTGTTTATTTCAATTAAATTTATTGTCGACAGTAGGCTATTATGGAGACACAATAACTCAAATTGCAGAAGAACTTCTAAAAAAAGGATTATACGATTTTACAGGAACTGATGTGCATCATATGAAACATATTGCCTCTTTTGATGAAAAAATAAAAACAAACAGCGTTTCTAACCTAAAGGAAGTGATTAAAAACAATCAGTTCTTTAAATTTCATTAATAGGCGTTCTCTTCACCCTTGAATATATTAATGACTGTTTCTATAATAATTTTTACGTCAAGTAACAGGCTCCAGTTTTCGATATACCAAATATCATATTCTACCCTATTTTCCATATCGTTTAATGTTTTTGTTTCACCACGAAACCCATTAATCTGTGCCCAACCTGTAATTCCGGGTTTTGCATATTGGCGAACCACATAATTATTAATCAAATCACTATATTCTTTTACAACATTCATCATATGTGGTCGTGGTCCTACAACAGACATATCGCCCCAGAAAACATTAAAGAATTGTGGCAACTCGTCGATACTTGTTCTGCGTATAAAAGCGCCAAACTTAGTAACACGGCTATCTCCTTTTTTTGTTATTTTATCATGGGCAAAATCATTTACATACATGCTTCTGAACTTAAAACACATAAAAGATCTATTGTCCCTGCCTGATCTTTTTTGTTTAAAGAAAATAGGACCTGGCGATTCTAGCTTAATAATCAACATTATGATTGGAAACAGCCACGGAAACACAAAGAAAATAACCGAAGCAGAAAAACAAATGTCAAATATTTTTTTTATAAGTCTGTTTACAGGAAATTCCAAAGGCTCTGTACGAAACATTAATACCGGAGTATTTTCATAAAAAGCAACTTCGACTTTGCTAGATTTTGTGTACAATTGAAAATCAGGAATAAATTTTATTCGCACCATATTTTGTTCGCAAATTCTGGTCAGTTCATTTATTATCTCAATATTATCAATATGTAATGCCACATACATTTCATCGACTTTTTTTTCAAGGACAAAATTTCTAATAGCGTCAAATCCTCCCAGAACCAAATTTCGATTAACAATTTTATCTTCTATCTGTTCATCAAAAAAACCTAAAAATCGATATCCGTAAGTTAAATCTTTAGCTAATATTTTACGTATTTTATCTCCGGACTCATTGGCACCAACAACCACAAAGGTTTTAAAATTATATCCTTTTGCCCGAATGTATTTCAAAAGCTTCATCGAAAAATAACGGGAAATCATTAACAAACCAAAGAAGATCAGGTAAAAAGACAGCAATCTCCATCGCGAAATATCAGTGTAGTTTAAGTACACAACAAAAATTGAAATTAGAGATGCATGAATTACTAATTTTTTTATTGTTCTGACCAATATAGATTCTATAGGTTCAACACGAATGCTTCTGTTTGAATCGTTTTGAAGCAATAAAGCCACCCAAATTAAAATTGCCAGTAATGAAACCGTTCTTTCCTCTTTAGACAAAAGCCTGTCTAAACTGCCAAATCTGGCTAATGCCGAAAGGATTGTAGCTAAGTTTAACAATACCAAATCTACACCTACAAATAAAATTTTAAAATAGCGTGAAATACGATAATGTGAAAGTCGTTGTAAAATTTTCATATTTGGGAATTATGCTACAGCCAGAGAAAAAGCCTAAATTAAATTAGCACTGCAAAATAACATTTTAATTATATTTTTTCAATAATATTTAAAGCTATTCTTTAAAACTTTACTTTTATCTTATGCAAATATAACATTGCAGGATATGCTAAAAACGATTTTATTTTTTTGTTTGATTTTCACTTCTAATTATGCGCAAATTCACGGTTGTACAGATCCTAATTCTAAAAACTATAATCCTAATGCAACAATAAATGACGGAAGCTGTTTGTATAAAGACCTCAAAATCAAACCACAGTATTCTATTAAATTGAGTGACTCAATACGCGAAACTTCAGGATTAATTGCTTTTGATCATTTATTATGGACACATAATGACGATCATGACAAAACAATATATGGATTAGATTCATTAGGAAAAATTCGGAAAAAAGTCATTCTTGATAAAGTAACAAATCAGGATTGGGAAGAGATCTCGCAAGATAGTTCTCATTTATATATTGGTGATTTTGGCAATAATTATTCCGGAAACCGAAGTAATCTTAACATTTTGAAAATTGAAAAAAAATCGTTTTTAGAAGGAAATCCCATTATAGAAACGATTTCTTTTACCTATTCAGACCAAAAAAATCTGAATTTAGAAAAACCAAATACTACCAATTTTGATTGCGAAGCTTTTATCGTGTCAAAAGACAGCATTTATTTATTCACCAAACAGTGGAGCTCATCCAAAACCAGTATTTATGCTTTACCCAATAAATCCGGCAATCACGTTGCACGACTAAAAGATACTCTTGATACAAAAGGTTTAGTAACTGGAGCAACTTATTTAGAATCGCAAAAATTAATTGTTCTTTGTGGATATTCGAAAATTGGAAAACCATTTTTATACCTATTATACGATTATAAAAACAATGATTTTTTATCCGGAAATAAAAGACGGATTAGCATTAAATTTCCCATTCTTCAAATAGAAGGCATTGCAACTCAAGATGGTTTGCATTATTATGTGACAAATGAATCTTTGGTACGAAAACCTATTATTAATGTTATCCAGCAAATTCATCGTTTTGATTTAAGCGAAATCTTAAAAACCTATATTTATAAATAATTCGCAATAGACATATAATAGTTTCCTTTTTGGGAAAAATTATTTTACATGATATTTTTTTATCTTTGAAACTCATGCTTTTTCATCGAAATGGGTTTATCTTTGAATCTTCAGAAAATTGATATTCATTATGGAACAAAAAATACATCAAGGAAGAAACGTAAAACGTTTTAGAGAAATGCTTGGAATCAAACAAGAGGGATTGGCTTTTGATCTGGGAAATGACTGGAATCAGAAGAAAATTTCTATGCTGGAGCAAAAAGATGTAATTGAAGATGATATATTAAATCAAATCTCAGAGATATTAAAAATTCCTGTTGAAGCTTTTCAGAATTTTGATGAGGAACAAGCAGTGAATATTATTGCAAATACTTATTCATTCCAAGATTTTAAAGATAATGCAGTCGCTTCTGGATTTAGCTATCAACCTTCTTTTAATCCCGTAGATAAAATTGTTCAATTATATGATGAAAAAATTGCATTGTACGAACGTATGTTGAAAGAGAAAGATGAAATGATGCAAAGACTTGAAAAATTAATCAATAAATAATTTTGTAATTATCATATATCACGAGACATAAAAAAAGTGCCATTTTCATGACACTTTTTTTATTTTTAAACCTTCTTTACAAGTGATTTAAAATGTAAATTATTTAAGAATTTTTTTGCAGTTTCAACTTTTTCGGGAAACAAAATTCTTTCCTTCAATTTTGAAGAAACCAATGATAAAAGAGCACTTTCTGACACTTTTACATATTTGTCGTTTTTTATAACTTTATTTTCCATAGTACAAAGGTATCATATTTTTTCTACTACCATACTAAAATACTCTTTGTTTTTCACGTAATCCTCTAAGTAAGAGTTTTGAAATTCATCTCTAAAGCCACCATAAAACTTATATTCTTTAATTAAAATATCATAGTTTTTATCAACGTAGCCTTTATAAATTTTCAATCTCTGATTGAACTTTCTGCATTTATTATCTTTGCAATTCTTTATACAGTTCTCTTTACATTTTTCTAAAAAATCTTGTGTTCCGTCACTTCCTTGGACTATTATTTTATCATTTGGAAAAATTTCAAAAAAAGCAGTTATGCTAAGTAAAACAGTATTGAATACAGGATAAACATCACCATTATTTGAGTTTGCATCATCAACTACGATATCTTTTTCTGCATCATAATTTCCAAATGCTAAATTATAAATATTATGTTGCTCATATTCTTGAACATATTGATAATCAATAATTTTAATAATTGATTCTTTACCTTCACTTATAAAATAATATCTTAAATAATTATTATTCTCATCTTTACTTTCGGATAAATTATATGTATTGAAATTCAGGTTCATTTAGAAGTTTTAAAAAATTAAAAGTAAATATTTTCTTTCAATTATATTGCTTTTTTTCTTATAACTTCTAAACTGACTTGCCTTTTACAGCTTATATCCATAAACTTTAATTTAGTTTGTATGTCTTTTTTTTTAAAATCAAATAAAAATATCCAAAGCCACTATATTTTTACATTTGAACACTAATGTTAAGCTATTTTTTTCTTTGATCCAAAAAGGTATCTTTGCACCGTCTAAATTAAACTCCTATTTAAAATTAGAGACCTAATTAGAGACCTCTTTTTTTAAATAAACAAAAAAGCCCTATTTTAGGCACCATTACAACATGAATTACTTATCTGTAGAAAATATATCGAAGTCGTTTGGCGAGAAAACGCTTTTTGACAACATTTCATTTGGAATCAATAAAGACCAAAAAATTGCTTTTATTGCTAAAAATGGTTCTGGAAAAACAACCATTATGAGCATTATTAATGGTTTAGACGAACCAGATACTGGTCAGGTAGTTTTAAGAAAAGGCATTAAAATGGCTTTTTTATCGCAAAACAATAATTTGCAGGAAGAACTGACTATCGAAGAAAGTATTTTTGCTTCAGATAATGAGACTTTAAAAGTTATAGAGAAATACGAAAAAGCACTTGAAAATCCAGACGATGAAGAAGCATATCAAAAAGCTTTTGACGGAATGGACCAACATAATGCGTGGGATTTTGAAACGCAATACAAGCAAATCCTTTTCAAATTAAAACTGGAAGATTTTAAACTAAAAGTAAAAAATCTTTCCGGAGGGCAAAAAAAGCGTCTTTCATTGGCGATTATCTTAATCAATCGTCCGGATTTATTAATTCTTGATGAGCCAACCAATCACCTGGATCTTGAAATGATCGAATGGCTTGAAAGTTATTTTGCAAAAGAAAATATTACGTTGTTTATGGTTACGCACGACCGTTTCTTTTTAGAGCGTGTTTGTAATGAAATCATCGAGCTTGACAACGGAAAATTATATCAATATAAAGGAAATTACTCTTATTATTTAGAGAAAAAAGAAGAACGAATTGCTTCTGAAAATGCTAGCGTTGA
The DNA here is from genome assembly GCF_001975985.1 of [Flexibacter] sp. ATCC 35103. Taxonomy (GTDB): domain Bacteria; phylum Bacteroidota; class Bacteroidia; order Flavobacteriales; family Flavobacteriaceae; genus Flavobacterium. The sequence goes on from NZ_MTQF01000004.1 coordinate 705,546, forward strand.
CAAGGCTAAAAACTTATTCGTAAAAGAATTAGAATGGATGCGTCGTCAGCCAAAAGCAAGAACTACAAAATCAAAATCCCGTCAGGATGATTTTTATTTAATTAAGGAAAAAGCACAAAGCCGTCGTCTTGAAAACAAAGTCGAGCTTGAAATTAATATGGAACGTATGGGAAGCAAGATTATTGAGCTTCACAAGATTTCAAAAAAATTCAAGGATCACGTTATTTTAGACAATTTCAGTTTTGATTTTCAGCGTGGAGAACGTATTGGAATTATTGGAAAGAACGGAACTGGAAAATCTACTTTTTTAAATCTTTTAACCGGAACACTTCCATTAGATAGTGGTCGCGTGATAAAAGGTGAAACAATAAAAATTGGTTATTACACACAAACCGGTATCAACCCAAAACCGCAACAACGTGTAATTGATATTATTAAGGAATACGGAGAATTTATTCCGCTTGCAAAAGGGCGTATGATTTCGGCTTCTCAATTGCTGGAACGTTTTCTTTTTGATGCTAAAAAACAATATGACTTTGTAGAAAAATTAAGCGGTGGAGAATTAAAACGTTTGTATTTATGTACCGTTTTAATTCAGAATCCTAACTTTTTGATTCTGGATGAGCCTACAAACGATTTAGATATTGTAACGCTAAACGTTCTGGAGAGTTTTCTATTAGATTATCCGGGATGTTTGCTTGTAGTTTCTCACGACCGTTATTTTATGGACAAAATTGTAGATCACTTATTTGTTTTTAGAGGAAATGGTGAAATCGAAAACTTCCCAGGAAACTATTCTGATTTCAGAGCTTATGAAGATAGTGCAGATGTTGCTCAAAAAGAAGAAAACAAAGCCGAAAAGAAAGACTGGAAACAAAATAATCCAACCGGAAACCTAACTTTCAACGAGCAAAAAGAATATCAAAAACTAGAAAGAGAAATTAAAGATCTGGAAATTGATAAAACTAAAATCGAGCAATTATTCTCTGACGGAAAAGTTGCCGATGCTGATATCGAGAAAAAGGCAAACGAACTACAAAACATTATCAATAAAATAGATCAGAAAGAAGAACGTTGGTTTGAGCTTTCGGCTAAAATTGAAGGGTAGTTTTTTTTTAGTTTTCAGTTTCAGTTTTCAGTCTCAGTTTTTAGTCTCAGTGGCGGTTTTCAGTTGGATTGTGATATTTCTTTGTTTTAAAAAATAATATTTTTCTTACTTTATTTATTGTATACTTGTGAGAAAAAATAATGGATTTTAAAGAATTATTGGCTTATAAAAAATCTTTTGAACTTGCGATGGAAATTTTCGAACTTTCAAAAGATTTTCCAAAAGAAGAGAGATATTCATTGACAGATCAAATAAGACGTTCTTCAAGAAGTGTTTCAGCAAATATTGCAGAATCGTATCGAAAGAGAAGATATGTAAATCATTATATTAGTAAATTGACTGATAGTGATGCTGAAAACTCAGAAACAAATGTTTGGCTAGAATTTTCACTTAAATGCAATTATATAAATCAAGAAACATTTGAGAAACTTAATACTAAAAGTTTTGAAATTGGAAAACTTATAAATTATATGATCAATAATCCAAATAAGTTTGGATGCACAATTTAATATGAACCCAAAACTGAGACTGAAAACTGAGACTGAAAACTGAGACCGAGACTGAAAACCGAGACTAAAATTTTAATATATTTACCAAAAATCAAAAATTCATGAAATACCTTTTAACTTCATTACTAGCTTTAACGCTTTTTATCTCTTGCAACGGTGATAAAGAAATAGACAAACAGGAACCGGAAAAAGATTATACTATTGAGAACGACAAAGAAATCACAGATTACATTGCTAAAAACAATTTAGCGGCTGTAAAAAGTGAATCTGGCTTGTATTATGTCATCAATGAACCTGGAACTGGAAAACAGCCAACAGCAACATCAAATGTAACTGTAGCTTATAAAGGATATTATTCGAACGGAAATGTATTTGATAAAAGTAAAGAAGAAGGACTTTCTTTTGGATTAAATCAGGTTATTAAAGGCTGGACTGAAGGAATTACCTATTTTAAAGAAGGCGGAAACGGAATTTTATTAGTTCCTTCACGTTTAGGCTACGGAAGTTTTGACTATAATGGAATCGCCGGAGGTTCTGTACTTATTTTTGACGTTAAACTAATTAAAGTCAACTAAAGGAATTAAAGCATTATTTATATAAATAAAAACCACAACAGAATATATTTTGTTGTGGTTTTCTTTTTTTATAAAATTTAGATAAATGAAATAATATTAAAAAATGAGATCTATTTTATTAAAATGAAAATTTCAATATGTAATTATTAAGAAAAATTATGTAAATAACTATCTGGAGTGTTTCACGAGCTTTGTGTAAGTGAAAATGAATTCACAATATAAAATTTACATAAAATGGAAAATACACATAACCCTGACGGAACTAAACGTCAAGTATTAACAGGAATGTTTACAGATCGTGAAAGCACAGAAAGAGCTTACAACACTTTAAACGACAGAGGATATACAAAGGATGAAATAAACCTTATCATGTCTGATGAAACAAGAAAAAAACATTACTCAGATAAAGATGATCATTCTGAATTGGGTACAAAAGCTGCTGAAACTGCAGGAACAGGATCTGCAATTGGAGGAACAATTGGTGCTATCGTAGGAGTTATTGCTGCTTTAGGAACAAGCCTTGTTATTCCTGGATTGGGATTAATAATTGCCGGACCTCTTGCTGCAGGATTAGCCGGAGCCGGAGCAGGTGGAATTACCGGAGGATTAATTGGAGCCTTAGTAGGATCTGGTATTCCTGAAGACAGAGCAAAAGTTTATGAAGACGGAATTAAAGATGGTCACGTTGTATTAGGAGTTCATACTCGTAATGACGAAGATGCTGAATATTTTGAAAGAGAATGGAAATCAAACAAAGGAGAAAACGTTTACCGTTAATCAACTTATATTTCTAAAAGAAAACCACAACAAAATATATTTTGTTGTGGTTTTTTATTTTTGAATCACAAAGAAAAACTGAGACTGCGACTGAAACTGAAAACTAGTTCTACCAAGGAATTGGGTTGTAATCTTTCAAAAATTTCCCGCACCAATGTTTTCCTGTATTTATACCATCAAACAAAGGATCCATAACTCTTGCTGCACCATCTACAATATCTAATGGCGGCTGAAAATCTTCTAATTCCTGTTTCTTTTTCGCCAGTTCAGCAGGATCTTCATCAGTTACCCAGCCTGTATCAACGGCATTCATAAAAATACCGTGTTTTGCTAAAGTTCCGGACGAAGTATGCGTTAACATATTCAAAGCTGCTTTTGCCATATTAGTATGAGGATGACGATCTTCTTTAAAGAAACGATGAAACTTTCCTTCCATTGCAGATACATTGATAATATGCTTTTGTCCTGTATTGTCTTTTTTCATGACTTCAGAAAGTCGATTACATAAAACAAAAGGCGCCACAGAATTTACCAACTGAACTTCGATCATTTCAGTAGTTTCTATTTGTCCCAAACGCAAACGCCAACTATTGGTTTTACGTAAATCTACTTGTTGCAAATCAGCATCGAGTTCTCCTTCCGGAAAAACTTCATTTGCTACCAAGGCATTATCAAACGAATACGGAATTTGAGATAATTGAGCCGAAGCCCGCAAACCAATTCCTGGTTCCGGACCATGCCACGTTACCGGCATATTTTCGTTTGAAGAAGCTCCGCTTGTCAGGATTTTCAATTCTTCCAGACAATTCAAGTGATCTGATAATAAATCTTGTGCTTGTTTGGGTAACGCGCTTAAAGGCAATTCTTCATTTGGCATTAAATGCGAATAAAAACCTGCCGGACGTCTTACTGTTTGTGCTGCATTATTAATTAAAATATCCAAACGCTCATATTTTTGCTCTATAAAATTGCAAAAAATCTCCACACTCGGAATATGTCTTAAATCTAAACCATGAATTTTTAAACGGTGTCCCCATTCCATGAAATCTTCTTCTTTAGCAAATCGCAAAGCCGAATCTACCGGAAAACGTGTTGTAGCAATAACAGTTGCACCGCCACGTAAAAGCATCAAAGTAATATGATATCCAATTTTTAAACGAGAACCGGTTATAATAGCAACTTGTCCTTTTACATCAGCAGTTTGAAAACGTTTTGCGTAATTAAAATCACCACAATCTGTACACATTGTATCATAAAAGTGATGCATTTTTGTAAATTCTGTTTTACATACGTAACAATTTCTTGGGGTTTCTAGTTCTAATTGTTCTTTATGAGCAAGATCTGTATAAGCTAATAATTTTGGTGCCACAAATATACTCGCTTCTCGTGCATGACGAATTCCGGTTTCTTTACGAGCGGTTTTGTCTTTCTTTTCTTTTTTACGTTTGGCAGCTTGCAAACCGTCTTTAACTCTTCTCGCAAACTCATCACGATCCGGTCTCGAAAACATTCCGGCTTCTTTGATTAAAGCGATTCGTTGTTCTTTCGGAATATCAAATATCTGATCTGTATTGGCATTCAGTTGTGCTAAAATGGCAATGCATTTATTAATTTCTTCCGACGTTATTGTATTCTTACTTTCGACTTCTTCCTTCAACATTATAAAACGTATTACTATTTGCTTAATGGACAAATATAGTCTTTTTGAAAGTCATAAAGTTCAAAGTCAAAAGTCGTAAAGTATCGCTTTATGCCTTTAAAATTTTCGACTTTACGACTTTCGACTTTTTTGTATCTTCGCGCCTACTTGTTAAACATTTATATGCTATTTCAAATTAAATCTTATTTAAAATTCCTTTGGGATTCCAAAAACGAGCATGGAGTACATTCGCCGTTTGTTTTTAATTTATTGACAAAATGTTTTTACGACAAGAAATCAAAACCTGAATATTCGATTTTACGAAACTATCGAAAATCATTACTCAATAATAAAAACTTTATTGAAGTAACTGATTTTGGCGCCGGTTCAAAAGTATTTAAATCGAATAGAAGACAGATTTCGAAAATTGCATCGACAGCAGGAATTTCTCCAAAACGAGCCGAATTGTTATTTCGCGTAACTAATTATTTTCAGCCCAAAAACATTCTTGAAATTGGAACTTCTTTAGGTTTGGCAACTTCTGCCTTAGCTTTAGGAAACACAAGCGCAAAAGTGATTACGCTTGAAGGTTGTCCACAAACGGCAAATGTGGCGAAAAATCAATTAAATAAATTTGACTATAATAATGTTGACCCTGTAATTACAGAATTCGAAAGTTATCTGGAAGACCTTCAACTGAAACTGAAAACCGAGACTGAAAACTTCGACTTAATATACTTTGATGGCAATCATTCTAAGAAAGCCACTTTGGCCTATTTTGAACTTTTATTGCAAACAATTACCAATGATTCTGTTTGGATTTTTGATGATATTCATTGGTCTCCAGAAATGGAAGAAGCTTGGAAAATCATAAAAGACCATCCAAAAGTTACGGTAACGATTGATACTTTTCAATGGGGATTTGTATTTTTTAGATATGAGCAGGAAAAAGAACATTTTGTAATTCGTGCTTAATATCTGACAAAAAAAATATTTACTACGATATTTTTTTATCTTTGAAATTCATTTTTTTAGTACAGATAGCTTTATCTTTGAATCTTCAGAAAAATGACACTCATTATGGAACAGAAAATTCATCAAGGAAGAAACGTAAAACGCTTTAGAGAAATGCTTGGCATTAAACAAGAAGCATTAGCTTATGATTTGGGAGAAGACTGGAACCAAAAGAAAATTTCTATGTTGGAACAGAAAGAGATAATTGAAGACAATCTACTTAAACAAATCTCTAATTCTTTGAAAATTCCTGTTCAAGCTTTTCAAAATTTTGATGAAGATCAAGCAGTAAATGTGATTTCGAATACTTTTGGAGATAATGCTTGTGTCGGGAATCATCCCACTTCTACAGTCAATATTAACCCTATTGAAGAAGTAATGAAACTTCATGAAGAAAAAATCGCATTATATGAGCGTATGCTTAAAGAGAAAGATGAAATGATGACAAGGCTTGAAAAACTAATCATCAAATAAATTTCAGAACGATTCAGTAAGATTAGTGCATAAAAAAAAGACAATCATTGCTGATTGTCTTTTTTTTTTACTAATTCAATTTATTTAAATTATTTTTTAGCTTCTTTATTTTCTTCAGATTTAGCACCCATTCTGTTAACAGTATACATTGGTGCAAATTTGATTTTTAAACCTGCAATTTTTCTATTATCTTCAGATGTAAGACCTTCTTTTTCAACTGTATTTTTACGGCTGTCAAGTGCTTCGTACATCAATTTTACTTCATCCCAGTCTTCACGAGAATATTTATCTTTATTGTTCTCTACAGTATGAACAAATTGTTGGTATACACTATGAATATTTTTAGCGTTTACCCAATCAAAATTCATATCATCACCAATTTTTCCTTCACCAAATAAGGCGTTTCTTAATTGTTGTTTTGGGCTTGGAGCGGGAGGGGCAAAAACGGTGGTCATTTCATTTTTAAATTCTTCGTATTTTACTTTACTCGCATTTATCTTTTCTGTAGCAGCTGTATTGTCTTTAATATCAGCAAGTGCAGTTTGAGCTTCTGCAGCTTTTCTGTCATATTCAGCTTCTACATTTTTCCAATCTGCTTTCAAATCGTCAGCTTTGACATTTTTAACCGAATCTACGTAGGCTACATAGGCGTCGATTGTTTTTTGAGCTTTTTCTTGTTTCTCATCTTTACACGATGTAAAAGCTAATGCAATTAATGCAATTCCCGATAATAATTGTATGTTCTTCATAATTCTGATTATTTAAGATTAGATAACAAATATAGTTAAATATTTGAATTAAAATGAATAATTAATAAAAAATTAATATTTAAAAGTAAAATAATTCAATAAAAATTAAAAAATATGATAATTATATAAAATCATTTTATAATCATATAACATATTTTTAAATCAATAGAATATAATAAGAGTGAATATTAATGTTCGCAAAAAACAAAGTCTTATAAACAGTAGTTTTTGTAACAAAAATCAATTTAAGGCTACTTATCGTTTATTGAAAAGTGTTTTGTACTTTTAAATCCAAAATTGTAAATCGAAATGGCAAATCCATTAATTAAAATAACCAACATCAAACGAGATTTTGTATTGGGTAACGAAATTGTTTATGTTTTAAAAGGTATAGATTTAGAAATCAACAAAGGGGAATATGTAGCTTTAATGGGACCTTCAGGATCCGGAAAATCAACTTTAATGAACCTATTAGGTTGTTTGGATACGCCAACTTCAGGAAATTATGTTTTAAACGGAAAAGATGTAAGCCAAATGAAAGATGATGAATTGGCCGGAATCCGAAATAAGGAAATTGGATTTGTATTCCAGACTTTTAATCTTTTACCCAGAACTACTGCTCTGGATAATGTTGCATTACCTATGATTTATGCAGGACATTCGAAATCTGAACGTAATGAGCGTGCCATCGAAGTGCTAAATCAGGTAAATCTTGCTGACAGGATGGATCACCAACCCAATCAGCTTTCAGGAGGACAACGCCAGCGTGTTGCCATTGCCCGAGCTTTGGTTAATAAACCTTCGATTATTCTGGCTGATGAACCAACCGGAAATTTAGACAGTAAAACTTCTGTAGAAATCATGAAACTTTTTGGAGATATTCATGCTCAGGGAAACACTGTGATTTTAGTAACCCACGAAGAGGATATCGCTGCTTATGCGCATCGTGTCATTCGTTTACGTGACGGAGTTATAGAAAGCGATACAACAAAATAATTTAATCGTTTGTTGTTTAATTGTTTAGTCGCAAAAGAAAAAACTTAGTCACTTAGCAACTCAGTCCCGAAGCTTCGGGATAGCATCTCAAACAAAAAAAATGAAAGTATATACAAAAACAGGAGATAAAGGAACCACAGCTCTTTTTGGCGGCACACGCGTTCCTAAAGATCATATCAGGATTGACAGTTACGGAACTGTTGACGAATTGAACTCTTATATAGGACTCATTCGCGATCAGGAAATCGATTCACATTATAAAAGCATTTTAATAGAAATTCAGGATCGTCTTTTTACTGTTGGTGCTATTTTAGCCACTCCGGCAGAAAAAGAAGTGTTGAAAAACGGTGAACTTCGACTAAAAAACCTCGGAATCATTGAAACTGATATCGAACTGCTAGAAAATGAAATTGACAAAATGGAAGAAAGTCTTCCGCCAATGACTCATTTTGTTTTACCAGGAGGACACCCAACCGTGTCACATTGTCATATAGCACGTTGTATTTGCCGTCGTGCAGAGCGTTTGGCAGTACATTTAAGCCATAATGAACATGTTCCTGAAATCGCAATCAAGTACTTAAACCGACTTTCTGACTACCTTTTTGTCTTGGCACGGAAGTTGTCGTCAGACTTAAAAGCGGATGAAGTGAAGTGGATTCCGAGGAAGTAAATAAGTTTACAGTCGCAGTCACAGTTTTATACTTAAACGGCATTGAAAACTGAATACTTTGAAAAAGAAGTAAACAGTCGCAGTTTCAGTCTTCAGACTGCAAGCCAGCAACAAAAACTGAATACGAAAAAATACAGCAATTAGTAACAAATTTCAGTTTTAAGACTGAAAACTGACACTGAAAACTGAATACTAAATAGAGACGTTCTTAAATTTTATTAAAATAAATCAAATTTTACTTGTCTTTTTCAGTAAAAAATTTATTTTTGCACAAACTAAACAAGATAACAGATGTATTGGACATTAGAATTAGCATCTTATTTAAGTGATGCGCCATGGCCTGCTAACAAAGACGAACTTATAGACTACGCTATTAGAGCTGGTGCTCCATTAGAAGTAGTAGAAAACCTTCAGTCAATTGAAGACGAAGGAGAGATATATGAATCAATGGAAGAAATTTGGCCAGATTATCCAACAGACGAAGATTATCTTTGGAATGAGGATGAATATTAAAAAATAAACCAAAGAAAAAAGTCTCATCACCGAGGCTTTTTTTTTGGTTCAAATACACATTTACACAAAATAGAAATACAATAAATCATGAGTTTCATAAACAGTATTATAAAAGTCTTTGTAGGTGATAAATCACAGAAAGATGTCAAAGCTTTACAGCCTTATTTAAATAAAATTAAAACATTCGAAACCAGCTTAATGGATTTGTCTCATGACGAATTGAGAGCCAGAACCGTTTTTTTTAAACAAAAAATAAAAGAAGCCAGAGCTGATAAAGATGCTAAAATTGCTTCGCTTAAAGCAGAAGTAGAAAACATTGAAGACATCGACAAAAGAGAAGATCTTTATGATGCTATCGATTCTCTTGAAAAAGAAGCATACGAAATCTCAGAGAAGACTTTATTAGAAATTCTTCCTGAAGCTTTTTCTGTTGTTAAAGAAACTGCACGCCGTTTTAAAGACAATTCGTTTATTGAAGTTACTGCAACTCCAAAAGACCGCGAATTTTCGGCTTCAAAAACATATATCACTATTGACGGTGATAAAGCGGTTTGGGCTAACAAATGGAATGCTGCAGGTAAAGAAATTACCTGGGACATGATTCATTACGATGTTCAGTTAATTGGTGGTATGGTATTGCACGAAGGTAAAGTTGCCGAAATGCAAACAGGTGAAGGTAAAACTTTAGTAGCTACACTCCCACTTTACTTAAATGCTTTGACAGGAAACGGTGTTCACTTAGTAACTGTGAATGATTACCTTGCAAAACGTGATAGCACATGGAAAGCACCTTTATTCGAATTTCACGGTTTAACTGTTGACTGTATCGACAATCACCAACCAAGTACTGAGCAAAGAAAAAAAGCATACGACGCTGATATCACTTACGGAACTAACAATGAATTTGGTTTTGACTACTTAAGAGATAATATGGCACATTCGCCAGCAGATTTAGTACAAAGAAAACACAATTACGCTATTGTCGATGAGGTCGATTCTGTATTAATTGATGATGCAAGAACACCACTTATTATTTCAGGACCAGTTCCTCAGGGAGATCGTCATGAATTTAATGAATTGAAACCAAAAATCGAAAACTTAGTAAGCCAACAACGTCAGTTAGCGAATGGTTTCTTAGCAGAAGCTAAAAAACTAATCAAAGAAGGAAACACTAAAGAAGGTGGATTCTTATTGTTAAGAGCTTACAGAAGTTTACCTAAAAACAAAGCATTAATTAAATTTTTGAGTGAAGAAGGAATCAAACAATTGCTTCAAAAGACCGAAAATCAATACATGCAGGATAACAATCGCGAAATGCATAAAGTGGATGAAGCTTTATATTTTGTAATTGAAGAAAAAAACAATCAGGTAGAATTAACTGATAACGGTATTCAATACCTTTCAGGAGATACAGATGCAGACTTTTTCGTGCTTCCGGACATTGGAACTGAAATTGCTGCTATCGAAAGACAAAAACTGGATAAAGACGGTGAAGCAGAAGCTAAAGAAAGATTATTCCAGGATTTTGGAGTAAAAAGCGAGCGTATCCACACTCTTACTCAACTTTTAAAAGCATATGCTCTTTTTGAAAAAGATGTAGAATATGTGATCATGGACAACAAAATTATGATTGTCGATGAGCAAACAGGTCGTATAATGGATGGTCGTCGTTATTCTGACGGTTTACACCAGGCGATCGAAGCTAAAGAAAATGTAAAAATCGAAGCCGCTACACAAACTTTTGCAACTGTTACATTACAGAATTATTTCAGAATGTACAGCAAATTAGGTGGTATGACAGGAACAGCAGTTACAGAAGCTGGAGAGTTATGGCAGATTTATAAATTAGACGTTGTTGAAATTCCAACAAACCGTGCTATTTCAAGACAAGACAAAGAAGATTATATCTATAAAACTACACGTGAGAAATTCAACGCTGTAATTGAAGATGTTACTGAATTATCAAATGCAGGAAGACCAGTTTTAATTGGAACAACTTCTGTAGAAATTTCAGAATTATTAAGCCGAATGTTGAAAATGAGAGGCGTTACACATAACGTTTTGAATGCTAAAATGCACAAACAAGAGGCACAAATTGTAGAAGAAGCAGGAAAAGCCGGAGTTGTAACTATTGCAACAAATATGGCTGGTCGTGGTACCGATATTAAATTATCTCCAGAAGTAAAAGCTGCCGGAGGTCTAGCAATCGTAGGTACAGAACGTCATGATTCTCGTCGTGTAGACAGACAGTTACGTGGTCGTGCAGGACGTCAGGGAGATCCGGGAAGTTCTCAATTCTATGTTTCTCTTGAAGATAACCTGATGCGTTTATTTGGTTCTGAAAGAGTTGCTAAAGTGATGGACAGAATGGGACTTCAGGAAGGTGAAGTTATTCAGCATTCTATGATGACTAAATCTATCGAGCGTGCTCAGAAAAAAGTAGAAGAAAACAACTTTGGTGTTCGTAAACGTTTATTAGAATATGATGACGTTATGAACTCTCAACGTGAGGTTGTATACAAACGTCGTCGTCACGCATTATTTGGTGAGCGTTTGAAACTGGATATTGCAAACATGCTTTATGATACTTGCGAATTAATCGTAAGCAACAATAAAATAGCCAATGATTTCAAAACATTTGATTTTGATTTAATTCGTTATTTCGGAATTACATCTCCAATTTCTGAAGCAGATTTTACAAAATTATCAGATATTGAAGTAACTGGAAAAGTGTACAAAGAAGCTTTAGCTTTCTATACTGAAAAAACAGAAAGAAGTGCTAGAGAAGCTTTCCCAATTATTCAGGGAGTTTACGAGGAGCCAAACAATCATTTTGAGCGTATCGTAGTTCCATTTACTGACGGAATCAAAACTTTGAATGTTGTTACAGATCTTAAAAAAGCATACGAAAGCCAAGGTGCTCAGTTAATTGCTGATTTCGAGAAAAATATCACATTATCTATTGTTGATGAGGCCTGGAAAAAACACTTGCGTAAAATGGACGAATTGAAACAATCTGTTCAATTAGCCGTTCACGAACAAAAAGATCCATTGCTTATCTACAAATTAGAAGCTTTTAATTTGTTTAGAGGAATGTTAGACAACGTTAACAAAGAAGTTATTTCATTCTTATTCAAAGGTGATTTACCAGCTCAAAACGTTCCTGAAATTCACGAAGCAAAAGAAGTACGTCAAAAAGAAAACTTCAAATTAAGCAAAGACGAAATTGTAAACAGCGAAGACATCAACCGCGAAGCTGGAGAAACACAACAACGTCAGGTTACAGAAACAATTGTGAGAGATATGCCAAAAATCAACCGTAATGATACTGTGACAGTTCAGGAAGTTGCAACAGGCAGAACTGAAGAAATGAAATTTAAAAAAGCTGAAACTCTAATCGCTTCTGGTGCTTGGGTTCTTGTTAAATAGTTTACAGTCTCAGTTTACAGTCTCAGTTTACAGTATTCAGTCTCAGTCTCAGTATTCAGTCTGATATTCTAAATTATATAAACCCGACAGATTTAAAATCTGTCGGGTTTTGTCTTTTAAAATAGTTTTTAGTTTACAATCTGCGACTGAATACTGAGACTGAGACTGAATACTGAGACTGAGAGTGAGACTGTAAACTTTTTTTTCGGAAAATTTAAAAATAAATTCTTTCTAAATCGAATAAACAGTACTTTTGCATTCGAAACAACGAAATAAACTCTTGAAGAAGTTTTTTATCATATTACTTTCCTGTATGCTATTAGTACCCTCTTTTGGCAGCTTTGTTGTTTATACCTCATTTAAATTAAATCAGGACGAAATTTCCAAAACCATTTGTGTACAGCGCAAAATGGTTTATAATACTTGTAACGGTCGTTGCGAACTTCAAAAAAGTTTGAAAAAATATGCCGATAACGAGAAAAAAATGCAAAACAACCTGAAAGAGAAATCAGAAGTAGTTTACATTCAAAATACAATCACAAGCGAATTCAAATTAGTAGCTCCAATAACATCTGAAACAAAACTCTTTGCTTCTTTAGATGCAAAACCTATTTCGGTTTCAATTGCTACTTTTCGCCCTCCTTCCTATTTTATATAATTTTTTAAATCCCATTTCGATTCTTAATTGAAATGTTTTTTTCGTTGTTCAAAAAACAATGAAAACGTGTTTACGCACATCATAAATTTAAAATTACAATTATATAAAATTCATAAAATGAAAAATACTTTATACAAAGCCATCGCTCTTGTAGCAATTTCTATAGCACTTACTTCATGTTCAAGCGACGATAATAAAAACGATACTTCAGGATCAGGAAGCCTTGTACTGGAATATGATAACGGTTTTGGCGCAAACGATTTGATTTTAAACACACAAGGAAATACAACTTCTAATGACGAAGTGCTAAAAATAAGTTTAGTTAAATACATCATTAGCAATGTCGTTTTAACAAAAGCTGATGGAACAACTTTTACATATCCAAAAAGCAAAAGTTATTTTATTGCTGATGAAACTTCTGCAGACGGGCACGAATTTAAACTTACAGATATTCCTGCAGGAGATTACGTAAAAGTAAAATACGGAATTGGTGTTGATGAAGAACAATGGAAATTAGGCGCTTCTGGTCAGGGAGATTTTCTTGCTCAGGCTGATAAGGCAGGAATGATGTGGTCTTGGGCTGCAGGATATAAATTCTTTGCTCTTGAAGGTACTTTTACATCGCCAACTGTTACTACAGCAACTCCTTTTATGATTCATACCGGCAAAACCGGAACTGATTATAATTATACAGAGGTTACGCTTGATTTACCAACAAAAGCATTGGTTCGTACTACAATTACCCCAACGGTTCACATAAAAATTGATCTGTCTAAGACTATTGACGGAACAAACAAAATCAAACTTTCTGACAACAATATGGGCGGAATGGGCGCTATGATTATGAGCGGGGCAAACCTGCCGTTGATTACTCAGAACATCTCGACTATGTTTAAGGTAGACCACGTACATAACGACTAATTTTATTTTCAGGAGCACAAAAGTTTCTTTTTACAAGAAATAACGTCCCGCTTTCGGCTATATCTTTTTTGAGGCGAAGAAAAATCGTCTCAAAAAAGGATACCGCGCTCTATCGGGGCTATTCCAGAACCTTTTGTGCTTCTAATAAAACATAAAAATCATGCTGAAAATAAAATATTTTCTTTGGCTAATGATTCCGTTGTTATGGAGTTGTTCTAATCAGGATGACGAATATGTAGATGTTCCTTTAGAATTTACTGTTCCGTCAAACTTTCCTGCCTTGGCATACAATATTGCACAGAATCCACCAACCGAAAAAGGATTTGAATTGGGTAAAAAACTATTTTACGACGGACGTTTAGCGTCTGACGGAGTGGTTTCCTGTGGTTTTTGCCACATACAAGCCAATGCATTTACACATCACGGACACACAGTAAGTCATGGTGTAAATGATGCACAAGGAACGCGAAACACACCGCCAATTCAAAATTTAGCTTACCAGAGTATATTCATGTACGACGGAGCTGCTGACCATTTAGACTTACAACCTATAATTCCGTTAACGAGTATTATAGAAATGAACGGAGATCTGAATGCCATTTTAAAAATGATGAAAGCCGACAAAGAATATCAAAAACTATTTGGTCTTGCCTTTGATGATGGCGCAATTACAACCGAAAATATGCTGAAAGCACTTTCGCAATTTATGGTTATGGTTACTTCATCAAATTCAAGGTTTGACAAATACAGACGTAATGAATCCGGCGGAACCCTAACAACAGATGAGTTGGCAGGATACGATTTATTCAAATCAAAATGCGCTTCATGTCATGCAACCGATTTGCAGACAGATAACTCTTTTAGAAATAATGGATTAGCCGTAAATCCTTTTGTAAATGATGTGGGACGTTATAAACTGACGGAATTAGAGAGTGATTATTACAAATTTAAAGTACCAAGTTTACGCAATGTAGAAGTTTCTGGTCCTTATATGCACGACGGAAGATTTGGAACCCTCGAAGGCGTTCTCGATCATTATGCAAGTGGTATAGAAAACTCGGCTACTCTAGATCCAATTTTAAAACAGAACGGAAAATTGGGAATTTCACTTTCTGATACGGATAAAAAACAAATAATAGCTTTCCTGAAAACGTTGACAGATAATCAGTATTTGACAGATAAACGTTTCTCAGAATTTTAAAAAATATATCATCAAAGTTTGTCATTTCGACGGAGGAGAAATCACACTAGAAACTCCATAAAGAAAAGCGCCAATCTTTGTCGACCAACGAGTGTGATTTCTCCTTCGTCGAAATGACAAGATTGTGTAAAATACTTTGCCACTCACTAGAATTATCAAGAGTAGCAAAAAATAAAATATATAATGAAAACTGGAGTCCTAGCCCCGATAGAGGCGGTATCCTTTTTTGAGGCGATTTTTCTTCGCCTCAAAAAAGATATAGCCGAAAGCGGGATCAGCTCCTAAAAAAAATTAAAATGAAAAAAATAATAGTAATGTTTGCCCTTTTGGCTGGATTTTCGGCCTTTAGTATTACAGTAAAAGACAGTATTTCGGGATTTACTTTCCAGCGTTTGGCAATGATGGAAGATTTTGATTGCGATGCCTGCGGATGTTCAGCAAGTGGCGGAAGTATGGGCTTTGGCTCGATGCTCAATAATAATTTTGTGGGCTTGAGATATATGAAACAAAGTTATACGAGTCGCGATGGAATCTTTGCCAATTCGCCCTGGATTGATGAAAACTTTAATACCATTCAGGCTTGGGCAAGAATTCCGGTTACGGATAAAATTCAGATTTCGGCATTAGTTCCGTATCATTTTAACGAAAGGAAATTAACAGCCGGAACAGAAAATATTGCCGGTTTAGGGGATATTACGGTAATGGCTTTGTATACTGTTTTTGAAACAAAAAAGGACAGTACATTTTTTACTCATAAAATAAATTTAGGCGGTGGTGTAAAACTTCCAACAGGAAAATTTACAGAAGCCAATAATTTAGGAAGTGTCAACCAGAGTTTTCAATTAGGAACCGGAAGTTGGGATTTTCCGGTGGTTTCTGAATATGTTGTTAAACATAAAAACTTAGGTTTAAACACGACACTAAATTATATCTTTAAAACAGAGAACAGCAAAAACTATCAATATGGGGATCAGTTTAATTATGCCGGAACGTTCTTTTATTTGTTCGATTTAAAATCGGTTCAGATTGTTCCGCAAGCAGGTTTGGCAGGCGAACTTTATCAAACCAACAAACAATATGGCTTAGATTTACCCAATACAGCAGGTGATATTTTGTTTGGTAAATTTGGTATTGAAGCCGGAAAAGATAAGTTTTCAGTTGGTATTAATGCCATGTTACCTATCAATCAGAACTTATCAAGCGGTAATATGGAGGCAAATTACAGGTGGAGTGTAAATCTGAATTACACTTTATAATCCGAAAATCAATTATAAATAAAATTTCGAAATATTATAAGATCCCTAATTGCAAAAGTAATTAGGGATTTTTTATATTTTGTCTCGTCCTGAAAAAAGT
>NZ_MTQF01000005.1:0-273458 GCF_001975985.1 [Flexibacter] sp. ATCC 35103
TCTCGTCCTGAAAAAAGTTGACTATAATTAAATAAATTATGTCAATAGAAAGCGAAGAGTTAAAAAACGGGTCAGCCCCTAAAATTTACAGTGAAGCCTTCAAAAAACAAGTTGTAAAAGAATTTGAACGGGGTTTATTTACAAAAGCGGAACTTCGCCGGCGGTATAAGATTGCTGGGAATAGCTGTATACCACGTTGGTTAAAAAAATATGGTAAATTTACATATCAAGATAAACTAACCATCGGACGACCAATGAAAGATCCTCAATCTCAGCGTATCAAAGAACTTGAAGCACAATTAGCTAAAAAAGAACAGGAGTTATTAGTCTTTAAAAAAATTATTGAAATAGCCGAACGTGAGCTAAAAGTTGAAATTGTAAAAAAGTCTGGTTCCAAGCAGTCCAAGAAATAAATCATATTTACAAGATTAGCCCTTGTGAAATATGTCGAGTGCTTGGGTATAGTAAGCAAGCCTATTATAAAAGAAAATCACTTTTATTAAAATCAGACTTAAACCAGGAACATCTGAGATGTTTAATAATGTCTGTGCGTCAAAAACTTCCAAAAACCGGCGGCAGAAAATTACATTACATGCTCAGAGATGCTTTTAAGAAACATCAAATAAAAATTGGCAGAGATAAATTATTTGATTTTCTACGCGAAGAATATTTACTAGTTCCTAAAGTTCGAAGATATTACAAGACAACAAACTCAAAGCACTGGATGCGTAAATATCCAAACTTAACTAAAGAAATAGCGATTAACAGACCTGAACAGATTTGGGTTGCAGATATTACTTATCTTAGAACTAGAGAGAAAACACATTATCTGCATCTTATAACTGATGCTTATTCTAAGAAAATTGTTGGTTATAATTTATCCGATAATCTAATGGCGAGTTCTACATTGAAAGCTTTAAAAATGGCTGTTACCAATAAAAACCAAGATAGTAATCTCATACATCATTCAGACAGAGGATTACAATATTGCAGTAAAGAATATACGCAGTATTTAATTAGAAATAATATTCTAATAAGTATGACTCAAAATTATGATCCTTATGAGAATGCAGTTGCAGAAAGAGTGAATGGTATTTTGAAAGAAGAATTCGGATTGTTCGAAATCTTTGAAAATTTTGAAAACTTAAAAAAGCAGGTTCAGGAATCTATTTTGCTTTATAATCAAATTAGAGTACACTTATCAATAAATATGCTTACTCCAAATCAAGCTCATTTACAAAATCAAGTAAAATTGAAAACATGGAAAAAATTAAATCGGAATAAGATTTCTTTTGTTCCGATTTAATTAATTTTATAATATTAATCCAGTCAACCTTTTTCAGGACAACTCATATGTTTATCTGATTTTATTAAGATAAAATATTCATCTTTTTCAAAAAATCTTTATAGGTGTCGCTTAGGTTTATTTTGTGATCGCCTTTTAAAATAATTAGATTATCTGCAAGAATGATTTCCTCGATTTTATCTCTATTTACAATTGTATTGCGATGTGTTTTTACAAATTTGGTTTTATCCAATAAATTACTGATTTTAGTCAACGAGATTTGAATAACAAATTTTTCTTTCTCGGTAATAATATTGCAATAACGTTCTTCGACTTCGATATATAGAATATCGTTTATTGCTACTTTTTTAAGTGAGTTTTTCTTCTTTATAAATAAAAAATCATTACTGATTACAGTGTCTTGCTCTTCGCTCATAAAAACATTTGTTTGAGCGTAGAATTTTTCTACAGCCATTTCTATGGCATACAGAATTTCAAGTTCGTTAAAAGGTTTCATCAAAAAACTAAAAGGTTTAGTGAGTTTAGCTCTTTCAAAAATTTGGCGATCCTGAGAACTAGTTAGAAACACAAAAGGTTTCGATGCATTCGGGATTATATTAATTGATTCAGCGAAGGTGATTCCGTCGGGTTTTCCGTCCAGAAAAACATCGATAATAATAATATCTATAGTATTCTCGTAAAAAAGCTTTAATGCATCTGTGAAGTTTGTAGCAACACCTGTAATAGTATAATTGTTTTCAGCAAGAACTTTGATAAGTGCATCGCTTTGTTCAGGTGTGTCTTCTATGATTAAAACATTAATATTATCCATTGGTTCTTGTTTTTGGGAAGGTTAATATCATTTTAGTTCCCTTGTTGATCTCACTTTCAATATTCAGGGTTCCGCTATTTTTCTTGATCATTTGTTTACATAATTGCATTCCTAAACCGGTTCCTATAATTTCAGAATTCGATTTCTTGGCTAACAATTCGCTATCAGTCAGTAACTCTTTGATCGTTTCATGACTCATTCCAATTCCGTTATCCTGAATAATAAGGTCACAAAAATCAAGATTAATTTCTTGGGTATAAAAACTTATTTTACCCTTTTCGTTAGAAAATTTAATAGCATTGTCTAATAAATTACGAAGTACAATCTTTAGCGAATCAAGATCTACATAAATAAAAATATTTTTTGAAACTAAATTTTCAAAAGTAATCGCTTTGTCGAGAAGTAAAGGTTTGTAATTGTATTCGATTTGCTGTACGATAGAATACAAATGAATAGATTCTTTATGAAAGTACAATTGTTTAGTTTGCAACATTGCCCAATGCAGTAAATTATCTAATAAACTATAAGCGCCATTAGCAATGGTACTATTTCGAATAATTAGCCTATTGAGTTCATCGTAATTTTTAGTTTCAAGTGTTGCAGATAGTTTCGAGTTGCTCGTTTTTAATGCGTTTACAGAAGATCTTAAGTCATGACTTACTATAGAAAATAATTGATCTTTAGTAGCATTTAATTCGTCAAGTTTGTTTTTTTGAAGTAGAATAGTTTTAGCATTTTTCACTTTTTGACCATAGAGATAAACTCCTCCTGTTAAAATTAAAAGTAGTCCTATTGCAGCAAAAAACAAGCTATTACGTTCTGTGTTTTTAAGTTTATTCTCAACCTCTAACACTTTGATTTGTTTTTGTTTTTGTGCTACGGCAAATTTTTTCTCAAAATCAGCAACTGCCCAAATTTTATTTTGATTATTGAGGGAGTCTTTCCAATCTTCTGCTTCTTTTCGATAGTCTAGGGCTTTTTTGTACTTGCCTCTATTTTCTTCCACAACAGCCATGTTAAATGTTGCGTTTTCTTTTAATTTAAAATCTTTTATGCTTTTAGATAAAATATACGCTTTTTGAAAATAATATATAGCTTGTTGATCTTTATATTGTTCGTAGTATAAATTGGCAATATTTAAATTAGAACGAACTGCGTTTTTTGTAGCCTGTTTAGGGTTTAAAAGAACATCTTTTTTAAAATAAAACTCTGCTTTTGCATATTGATTTAAATGTAAATAACAAGTTCCAATATTTGCATATAAATCGGCTATTTGATTTTCGTCTTTATGATTCAGTATTTCTTTTTCAGCCTTCAAAAAATAAACAATGGCGTTTTCAATTTTTTCTTCATAATAAAACAATATTCCAATACTATTATTGACTAAATAATAATATTGGAAAGATTTGTTTATTGAATTAAACTCAATTCTTGCTTGTTTATAAAGTCCTTTCTCGCTTAATGAAAAACCTCTAAAATAATGACAATATTGTTTTGTTTCTAAATCAGGATTAGAATTCAATTGTTTCATTGAATATACCAAGGTAGAATCCCATTCTTTTTTTAAAAAAAAGTATTGCGCTTTATTGAAATTGATTTCGTTTTTTAATGAATTTGATTTTTTTTGAATAGCAACTTCAAAATAATTCAAACGTTTTTCTTGTTGTGAGAAAACAATTGAAGTTAAAAAAAGAAATAGTAAAATAAATCTATGTGTTTTTTTGGTCATTATTGACATCTTACAAATCCACTAAATGTTATTATATTAATGATAGTTACTTATCATCACCTATTTGTATTAAAACCATAGGCGTTAATGAAAAAAGAATTAAATCTATCAATTGAGATAAGTAGTATTTTTGATTAAGTAGCAATATTAGTCTTTGTACCTCTAGATAGTTTTGGATCGTCTCCATCTCCACCGCCTACAACAGGAACTGTATATTGTAAGTAAGAGATAACTTCTGTAATGTCACCAACAGTATCAGAGGTATAATCTGTTTCTACATAATAAACATCATAAGTATCCGGAGAGACTTTGTCCCACTCATAATCAAAATAAATTTTGAAAGTACCATCTTTTTCTGATGTTTTTTGCACCGTAGGTTTTTCTGTTTCTTCAGGATTGATGTATAAAGTAGCACATATTTTTAAGATTTGTACTCCATCATCATTATTATAAAAGTTTGCTGAAGCTAAAGGAGGAATAGGAAAAGTTAGATTTTGTATATCTTTGAATTTAAAGTCTACACTGTTGATTTTTGTAATTTGAATAATTTTCAATGTCATAATTGGGTTTTTTTAGGGTTAATAAGTTTTATTTTTGGATGCCTAAAGGTATTTTTTTTCTTTGAATAAAGTGTGAAATTGATGTGTTTTTTTAGTTTTATTCTCGTTAAAAACAAAAAGAGTAGATGTTTCTTGTAATTATATTACTATTTGCAATAAAAACGAAAAACCCCAATTCAAATAAATGAATTGGGGTTTTCTATGAATAAACCTTTAGTAAACTAAGATCTGATTACTCTTTTTTCTCCTCACGTGGAGGTCTTTGTAAAAGTGCTTTTCTTGACACTTTTTCTTTTTTAGTTTTAGGATCAACACCTAAGTATTTCACTTCAAATACATCACCCATGTTTACAACATCAGTAACATTTTCAGTGCGCTCCCAAGCTAATTCAGAAACGTGCAATAAAACTTCATTTCCTGGTGCAGAAGTATATTCTACTACAGCTCCAAAATCTAACATTTTAATTACTTTTACTTCATAAGCTTCTCCCATTTGTGGTTTGAAAGTGATTGACTTAATTTTAGCCAATACTGCTTCAATTCCAGCTGGATCTGTACCTAAGATTTCGATAACACCTTGCTCATCAACTTCGTTGATCACAATAGTTGTTCCGGTAGCTTTTTGTAATTCCTGAATTACTTTTCCACCAGGTCCAATTAATGCTCCAATAAAGTTTCCAGGAATAGTTCTGGTAATGATTTTAGGAGAATGCGCTTTTACGTCAGCTCTTGGTGCAGCGATAGTTTCAGTTAATTTACCCAAAATGTGTAAACGTCCTTCACGTGCCTGCCCTAAAGCCTGCTCCATAATATCGTAACGTAAACCATCAATTTTGATGTCCATTTGACAAGCTGTAATACCGTCAGCAGTTCCTGTTACTTTAAAGTCCATATCTCCTAAGTGATCTTCATCACCTAAAATGTCTGACAATACAGCAAATTTCTCACCGTCAGTAATTAATCCCATGGCAATACCAGAAACTGGTTTTACCATTTGAACTCCAGCATCCATCAAAGCCATTGTTCCTGCACAAACTGTTGCCATAGAAGAAGAACCGTTAGATTCTAAAACCTCAGAAACAATACGTATAGTATAAGGACAATCAGCAGGGATCATGTTTTTTAAAGCTCTTTGAGCTAAGTTACCGTGACCAACTTCTCTTCTTGAAGTTCCTCTTAATGGTTTTGCTTCACCAGTAGAGAAAGGAGGGAAGTTATAGTGTAGGTAGAATTTCTCTTCACCTTGTTCAGATGGAGAATCGATTTGGTTCGCTTCTCTTGAAGTTCCCAGAGTAACTGTAGCTAATGCCTGAGTTTCTCCACGTGTAAATAAAGAAGATCCGTGAACTCTTGGTAAATAATCAATTTCACACCAGATTGGTCTGATGTCTGTTGTTTTTCTACCATCTAAACGAACACCTAATTCTAATACTACATTACGAACAGCTTCTTTGTTTGTTTTGTAGAAATATTTAGAAACTAAATCTCCGTCAGCAGCTAATTCTTCTTCTGTAAATAAAGCTTTTACTTCTTCTTTTACTTCAGCAAATGCAGCGCTTCTTTCGTGTTTAGCTGAACCAACTTTTGCAATAGCATAAATTTTATCATATGCTGCCGCTTTTACTTTTTTGTAAATTTCTTCATTTTCTTTCTCACCTTCGTAAGTACGAATTTCTTTTTTACCAAAAGCAGCTTGCAAACGCAATTGAGCCTGAATTTGAACTTTTATAGCTTCGTGGGCAAATTTGATAGCTTCTACCATTTCTGCTTCTGAGATTTCTTTCATTTCTCCTTCAACCATTGCAACTGAATCCATAGAAGCTCCAATCATCATATCGATGTCAGATTTTGCTAAGTCTTCTCTGCTAGGGTTAATTACAAACTTACCGTCGATACGTGCAACACGTACTTCAGAGATTAAGTTGTAAAAAGGGATATCTGAAACAGCTAATGCAGCAGATGCAGCCAAACCAGCTAAAGCATCAGGCATAACAGTTTCGTCATGAGACATTAATTGAATCATAACTTGTGTTTCAGCATGGTAATCGTCTGGGAAAAGCGGACGTAAAACACGGTCTACCAATCTCATTGTTAATACTTCGCTATCGCTTGGACGAGCTTCTCTTTTGAAGAAACCACCTGGAAAACGACCTGCTGCTGCAAATTTTTCGCGGTAATCTACCGTTAATGGTAAAAAGTCTACCGCTGGGTTAGCGCTACGTGCAGATACTGCTGTTGCAAGTATCATCGTGTCGCCCATTCTTACTACTACAGAACCATCAGCTTGTTTTGCTAAACGTCCTGTCTCGATTGTGATGCTTCTGCCATCACCTAAATCGATCTTTTCTACAAATAATTGTGGAATCATAATTTTTCCTTATTGGTTATACAATGGGTTTTAGTTGTGTTGTAGTTGTTGTGTGTAGTTGTTGTTAATCTAAAACCCAATGAAAAACCAAACTTTTTTTCTTATAAAATGCTTGTAATGTAAAAACAAAAAGAGGCACTCTCGCACCTCTTTTCTATATTGATTATTTTCTGATATTCAATACTTTGATAATCTCACGATATCTGTTGATCTCTTTCTTTTTCAAGTAATCCAACAAAGCTCTTCTTTTACCTACTAATAGTACAAGTGAACGCTCTGTGTTGTAATCGTGACGATTTTTTTTCAAGTGTTCAGTTAAGTGTGAAATTCTGTACGTGAACAATGCAATCTGACCTTCTGCTTTTCCAGTGTTTGTTGCTTCACCGTGTTGTGCAAAAATCTCTTCCTTCTTTTCTTTAGTTAAATACATTCCAATATTATTTAATGATTTTTATGTATGTCTTTACATCTCTTGTAAGACGGTGCAAAAATAATACTTTTTTTTGGAAAAAATAAATTTAAAGATTGAAAAAATTAAAGATTAAACAATTTTGAATGAAAATAATATTTTTTTAATCTTTTACAAGCCTGATTTTTTAGAATAATTTTGCAACTTCTTGATTTACAAATTCTAAAAATCGTTCGTCAGCTTCTGTAAAAGGATCTATAACATGACTGTCAATATCAATTTGCCCTATATTTTGACCGTTAACAAATAAAGGAACTACGATTTCTGACTTTACCGTAAAGCTGCAAGCAATGTAATTATCCTGCGCTGCAACATCCGGAACGACAAAATTTGCATTACTTTCTGCCACCTGACCACAAATCCCTTTTCCAAAAGGAATTACCGTATGATCCGTTTCAGCTCCCACATAAGGTCCCAGATGTAACGTTTTATTCTCATGATTGGCGAAATAAAAACCAACCCAGTTATAATATTCTACATTTTCATTTAATAATTGGCAGATGGTTAATAATTTTTCGTCTCTAACTAATGCTGTATCAGCGACAATAGCGCTTATTTTTGGTTGTAATTCTTGAAATGTCATGATATTAAAATTTTATACAAAAGTATTTAAAGCTAATCTCAAAAATACATAAATTTGAAAAAAATTTAAGTTGAAAAAATACCTGATACAATTTAAGCCATTCCTAATATTTATAAGCACATTTTTTGCAGCATATATTTTGCTTACAATGGTTTATAAATTTTATTTGAACACTTTTGAAACAAATGATGTAGACGGAATTACATCTGTTGTTGGTAAAAATGTGTTGCAGTTAATGAATGCATTTAATTGTGATATCAAAATTTTTAAAAGTCTTTCAGATTCCTGGTTAGAGGTTTGGTACAATAAAAAGTATGTAATTAGAATCGTAGAAGGATGTAATGCCGTAAGTGTTATTATTCTATTTATTTCTTTTGTACTTGCTTTTTCCGGTAAACTTAAAACTACAATCCTGTTTATTGTGTTTGGTATTTTGTTTATTTATATTCTCAATGTTGTTCGAATTGCTTTGTTGGCCGTGTTATTATTTCATGTTCCTGAACAACAACATATGCTGCATGGTGTTCTGTTTCCGTTAGTGATTTATGGAGCAGTTTTTATTTTATGGATTATATGGGTAAATAAATTTTCAAAGTATGCTAAATAGTCTGCTTAAACATAAAATCAAAATTCTAATTGCATTCCTTATTATAGTATGTTTTGTTATAATAAGAGTTTTTGAGGTACAATTGTTTTATGATCCGTTTTTGATTTATTTTGAATCTGATTTTAAAAATCACCCAATGCCTCAAGTAGATGCTTTTAATCTATTTTATGGGCTTTTGCTTCGGTATTTTCTAAATACAATTCTATCATTAATGCTAATTTATACTTTATTTAGGGATCGTGAAATCTTGAAGTTTAGTACCATAATATATGGTTTCTTTTTGTTGCTGCTTTTTGGAATGTTTTTTATCATTCTTAATTATTTTCCGGACGGTAATTGGCTTCTTTTTTATGTGCGAAGATTTATTATACAACCCATTTTTGTATTGTTGTTTATCCCTGCTTTTTACTATCAGCAACAAAATCTTAAAAAATAACATTTCATTAAATCTTTTTTCAAGTCTTTTTAGGTAGTTTTGCAATATGAATCTAAAAAAGTGTACAGGATTATTTTTAGCGTTCCTATTGTTGGTTTCCAACATTGGGTTTGCTTTTGATGTGCACTATTGTGGAGGCGAAATCGCTTCTGTTTCATTAAATACTTCCGTTGCTGCATCTCCTGAAAAAAAATGTTGTGGCGCATCTGAAAAAAAATCTTCTTGTTGTAAAGACAAAGTAGTTCATTTTGAGAAAAAATCTGATAATGCAACTCTTAAGTTTTTCTTTTTTCAATTTGCTTTTCCTGCTGTAATACAGGAATTTAATCCAATTGCTTTTTTATCAATTCCAAATTTCAAAAGCAATCAGATCACTTCGTATTATTCTGATGCGAATGCACCACCGTTATTTAAACTATATAGTCAATATATTTTTTATTCCTGATTTTAATGTTTAGAATCAAGCCTTCTAATGGCTTGGGCTATGCTGTTTGCTTATTTCTCATTTGTTGAGAATATGATAAAATGGCTTTTCTAATTAACATTAAAATCTTTTTTATGCAAAAAAATATTATGCTTTTGTGTATGGTTTTGCTTTCGGTTTCTGCTTTTTCGCAAGAAAATTTAGAGGAAGTGAAAATCACCAAAAAGCAAAAAGGAATCAAAAAATCCTATACGCTTACTTCTAATACAAGTGTTATTACAAGCAAAGAGCTGCTTAAAGCTGCGTGTTGTAATCTCGCTGAAAGTTTCGAAACAAATCCATCAATCGACGTCAATTTCTCTGATGCGTTGACGGGAACAAAGCAAATAAAAATGCTTGGCTTAACAAGTCCTTATCTAATGATTACCGAAGAAAATATTCCTTCGGTTCGTGGAGCTTCGCAGGCTTACGGATTATCATTTACACCCGGAACCTGGATAGAAAGCGTTCAGATTACCAAAGGCGCAGGAAGTGTTATTAACGGTTATGAGAGTATTTCCGGCCAAATAAATACGGAGCTTTTAAAGCCGCTAAGCGATATCCCATTCTTTTTAAATGTTTATGGTTCTACAGATGCGCGTTTTGAGGTGAATACACATTTCAATAAAAAATTATCTGATAAATGGGCCACAAGTTTGTTTGTACACGGAAATACGCGTGTCGCAAAAAATGATATGAACGATGATGGATTTCTGGATAATCCGTTAGGAAAACAAATCAATGTACTGAATCGTTATCAATATTATAATCCTGAAAGTGGTTTGGTCAGTTTTATCAATTTTAGATATATGAATGATAAAAAACAAACCGGAGAAGTCGATTTTGATAAAGACAGAGATCGCGGAACAACAAATTATTGGGGTTCAGAAATTAATACAGAACGTTTTGATGTTTCTACAAAAATAGGATATGTATTTAAAGACATGCCTTACCAAAGTATTGGTTTTCAGAATGCTTTTAATAGTCATAATCAAAACTCTTATTTTGGCTTGAATTTATACGATATAAAACAGAATAGTTTTTATTCGAACCTGATTTTCAATTCGATTATTAATAATACGATGCATAAATTTTCGACTGGTTTGAATTTTACTTACGATCAGTATCAGGAATTTGTAAATGTAAATGATTATAGTCGAATCGATAATTCAGTAGGGGCGTTCTTTGAATATACATATGATAATACAGATAATTTTAGTTTGATTCTGGGCGGAAGAGTTGATAATCATAATCGATTGGGATTTTTTGTAACGCCGCGTTTGCATATGCGATACAATCCCTGGAAAGATGGGGTAATTCGTTTTTCTGCAGGAAGAGGAAAACGCTCGGCGAATATTTTTGCAGAGAATCAGCAGCTTTTTGCTAGTTCAAGAACGTTTTCGATTTTAGATACAAACGGAAAAATTTATGGTTTGAATCCGGAAATTGCCTGGAATTACGGTGTGAGTTTTTCTCAGAAATTCAAAGTTTTTGGTAAAAATGCCGAAGCTGGATTTGATCTCTATCGTACAGATTTTCAAAATCAGGCAGTTGTAGATTTAATGCAGAGTCCGCAAAATGTCTCTTTCTATAATTTAAAAGGAAGTTCTTTCGCTAATAGCTTACAGGTTGAATTTAATTATGAGCTGATTCATAATTTTAATTTAAGAACAGCATATAAATACTACGACATTCAGACGGATTATTTAACCGGTACTTTTCAGCGTCCGTTGCAGGCAAAACATCGTTTTTTAGGAAACCTTGAATACGAAACAAACGTAAGTGATGGTAAACAATGGAAGTTTGATTATACTTTTAACTGGTCCGGAAAACAGCAATTGCCATACACTGCATCGAATCCTGCTCAAGATCAGTTTCCTGATTTTTCACCATCATATGCAGTTATGAATGTTCAGGTTACAAGAGTAATTTCGCCAGTTTTAGAAATATATGCCGGAGGTGAAAACATTGGGAATTATAAACAGCAAAAAGCTATTTTAGGTGCCGAAGATCCATTTGGCCCTAACTTTGATGCTTCTATAGCCTATGCGCCAATTTTTGGGCAAATGTATTATGCAGGATTACGATTTAAAATAAAATAAAGAATTTAGTACCAATTTTAACAAATAATTCAATAACGATAAATAATAATAACATGAAAAATATAATTTTAATTGCATTAGTAACTTTTTTAGGATTCTCAGCACAAGCCCAGACTAAAAAAAATAAAAATTTAAAATATACTACAGAGGTAAATGGAAACTGTGAACAATGTAAAAAACGTATAGAAAAAGCAGCTTTTAGTGTTCCGGGAGTAAAAACAGCAACCTGGGATATTAGTTCGCATCAATTGGCAGTGATTTTAAATGAAGAAAAATCATCTCCTGCAGATTTAAATAATGCTATTGCTAAAGTAGGTCATGATACTAAGGATGTTAAGGCAACGGAAACTGATTATGAAAATCTGCATTCTTGTTGTAAGTATGTAAGAGAATAATTATTCTAAAGAGCCCAAGTTTATACTTGGGCTTTTTAATAGTTAATTTATCTTTAAAATATAGCATTTTATTGGTGTTGAAGCAAATTATTGTTAATTTCACAAACTTATAAATATAACCAAACGCATTTATGAATAATTTTGATTGGACTCAATTAATCAACCCGGAATTTTATATCACTTTAAGTATCGGCGGCTTTCAAATTGGTTTATTTATAGTTTTGTTTATAGTTTTTGCTGAAACAGGATTATTTGCAGGTTTCTTCCTTCCGGGAGACAGTTTGCTTTTCTTGGCGGGTATTTACAGCCGTGATTTGATGCTGAATGTAGTTGATATTCCGGCAGATTTTATAAATGTTTTTGTGCTTTCGACTCTGGTTGCAATAATGGGAGTTTTAGGAAATATGACCGGATATTGGTTTGGAGCTAAAAGCGGTTATTACCTGTTTAAAAAAGAAGATTCTTTCTGGTTTAAAAAGAAATACCTGTTACAATCTAAAGATTTTTTCGAAAAATATGGTGGAAAAGCGATTATCTACGCGCGTTTCCTTCCAATCTTTAGAACATTTGCACCAATTATTGCAGGAATAGTTTCTATGGATAAAAAGAAATTTATGTTCTATAATATTTTGAGTTCTTTTTTATGGTCGTTTATCCTGATTTTTGCAGGACACTATTTATACGGAGTGTTTTTAAAACAAGGAATCGATCTAAAACATCATATTGAATATATCATTATTATAATCGTTATAATCTCAACTTTCCCGGTATTAGTAAAACTTCTAAAGAAAAGACCAAGCGAAAAGATATAGTTGAAATACAACACACAAAAAAAGTCCGAAGTTAAAGCTTCGGACTTTTTTTATGCTTGAAATCTGTATAATTTTTACAATCCTCAAAAGGGATTATTATTCTTTATTCTATAAGATATTAAAACTTTTAGAAAGTCTTTAATTCAATTCAGAACAATCTTCTTTGTAGAGGAATCTTCGTTGTTAACTTATTTTTTATATGGATTTTTACCTTTAAGTTTGTCAGGAAAAGATTACCATTCATTTACCTTATTTGCATCCATTTTTAAGAAGATAAACAGTAAAATAGTAAATCCCCAAAGTCCTGATCCTCCATATGAAAAGAAGGGAAGTGGAACCCCAATTGTTGGGAAAATACCAATAACCATCGCAATGTTTACAAAGAAGTGGGTAAATAAAATTCCTGCCACGCAATAACCGTATACTCTGCTGAATTTTGTTTTTTGTCTTTCAGCAAGATAGATTACCCTTAATAATAAACCAACAAAGAGAGAGATTACAACTAATGAGCCTACAAATCCCCATTCTTCACCAACAGTAGTAAAAATATAATCTGTATGTTGTTCAGGAACAAATCCGCCTTTAGTCTGAGTACCTTCTAAGAATCCTTTTCCGAGCCAGCCTCCAGAGCCAATAGCAATTTCAGATTGATTTGTGTTGTATCCAATACCTTTCATATCGACAGTTTTACCTAGTAAGATATTAAAACGGTCACGATGGTGTTGTTTAAAAATATTGTCAAAAACATAATCTACAGAAAGTACAAAAGCAGATATAATAGCTAATAAAATCCCGCTTAGAATAATATTGCGATCAACAGCCCGACCTTTAAAGTGTATGATAATCAAGACTCCTAATGCGGTTAAAATAACAGCATATGGTTCTAAAACCAGTGTTAGTACAAATAATAAAATAGTAATAAAACCAGTCCAAACGTACCAGGATGGTAATCCTTCTCTATAAAGTACCACGATAAAAATACTATAGATTAAGGCGCTTCCGGGATCTGGTTGCGGTAAAATTAGCATTACAGGCAAAAATACAATTGCCAGTGCCTGAATTTGCCTGTTTACTTCTTTAAGGTTTATTTGAGTATCACTTAAATATTTCGCTAACGCCAATGCTGTTGCTGCTTTAGCAAATTCTGAAGGTTGTAATGTAAAACCTCCTATCGCATACCAACATCTTTGACCGGCAATAGTTTTTCCAAAAAGAAATAAACCTGCCAATGATAATAAAGACACACCAAAAATTATACTGGCATATTTCTCGTAAAATTTTCCATCAACAAAAAGCACGACAAAAATCAAGGGAATAGTACAACCAATAAAAATTAATTGTTTTTGATAAGTTCCTTCGGTTGATAGTAATGATGAGGAATAGATATTTAACCACCCTAATATCACTAACGAAGCATAGATAAAAACGCTTATCCAGTCAATGTTATTTTTTACACTTTGATTTTTCATTTGAAATAATCTTTGTTAGTTCTTTTTAGTAGTGTCTGATACTGTTTTTTTTACTTCTGTTTTAGGGGTAACTGCTACTGGTTTTGGGACAACAATTTTAGCTTTCAAAATAGAATCTTTTGGAGTAGATTCTATTGCGCTTGCTTCTGTCATTCCGCCTAGTTTTGCATATTCACCTGCAAGGCTTTTGTTTAAAACCCTTACTTCTAAATCAGTTCTTGTAATTTTCCTTCTCAGGTATTTCTCAATCATTAAACTTGCAATTGGTCCTGCGACAGTTGCACCAAAACCTCCATTTTCAATCATAATCGCGATTGCAATTTTCGGATTGTCTTTAGGGGCAAAGGCTACGAAAATAGAGTGATCCTTAAGTTGTGTTCTTTTTCCGTTAATTTTGGCAAAGTTTTCTGCTGTACCCGTTTTTCCGCAAATATCGATACCATTTACTCTAAGGGCATATGCTGTTCCTTTGTTGTAAACATCAAATAAACCGCTGATAACAGGCGGAAAATATTTTTGATCAACCGTAGTAACATGTTTGGTTGTGAATTTGGCATCAATTTTTTTACCTTCAATCTTTTTGATAATATGAGGCGTATAATAATATCCCTGATTGGCTACTGTCGCCATCATATTTGCTAACTGAATTGGTGTCATTAAAACTTCTCCCTGACCAATCGCATTCGATACAATCGTTGTACTTCTCCAGCCTCCGTTAGGATAGATTTTTTTATAGGTTTTAGAAGTCGGAATATTTCCTCTTTTACCAATTGGTAAATCATATCCCATAAATTGACCTAAGCCAAAACTTTTTACGTGATCACTCCAAACATCAACAGCTTTACCCGGATTTCCATATTTGTTAATGGTCAACATATATGCCTGTGCAAAATAAGTATTACATGAATTGTAGATTCCGTTGTGTAATTGGTGAGGGCCAAAACCATGACATTTCATGAAACGACCTCGACCATAGCTAAATCCATGGTGACACATAAAAGTAGTTTGCTCATTAATAACGCCTTCTTGCAATGCTACCAAACCGGTTAAAATCTTAAATGGCGAACCTGGAGGGTATTCTGCCAGAAGTCCTCTGTCATATAAAGGTTTTGCAATTGAGTCATGATACAAAAGAGTATAGTTTTTAGATCTTTGTCTTCCAACTAAAATACCCGGATCATAAGATGGTGCAGTTACTAATGCCAGAATTTCTCCAGACTTAGGTTCAATAGCAACAATTCCGCCTCTTTTATTGATCATTAATTCTTCTCCATACTTTTGAAGCTCAGCATCAATCGTTAGGTTAATATCTTCTCCGGCAACAGCAATAGTATCGTATTTACCATCTTTATAAGAGCCAATTTCTCTATTGTATTTGTCTTTCTGAATGTATTTTACACCTTTGATACCGCGTAAAATTTCTTCATAGCTTTGTTCTACACCTTGTTGTCCAATTAAATCTCCACTATTATAATAGGGATTTTTAGCTATTAAACGTTCGTTTACCTGAGTAATGAAACCAAAGATATTTGCACCGTAATCTACTTCATAATCACGAAGTGATCTTTTCTGGAAATAAAAACCTTCGTATTTTCTGATTTTTTCCTGAAAAGCAGCAAATTCATTTTTGTTTAATTGTGCCAGGAATACAGAAGGAAGTCTTGGACTGTAGACTTTTGCTTTTGCAATTCTTTTGTCGTATTCTTCTCTTGTTATGTTT
The DNA here is from genome assembly GCF_001975985.1 of [Flexibacter] sp. ATCC 35103. Taxonomy (GTDB): domain Bacteria; phylum Bacteroidota; class Bacteroidia; order Flavobacteriales; family Flavobacteriaceae; genus Flavobacterium. The sequence goes on from NZ_MTQF01000005.1 coordinate 15,831, forward strand.
AATAATGCGCAGAATTCGTTGATATTAAGGTCTTCTTTGATCTCTCTTGGGATCACCATTATATCATATGAAGCTTGATTGGCAACTAATAATTTACCGTTTCTGTCATAAATATAACCTCTTTCCGGATAGTCATACTGTTTCTTTATTGCATTGTTTTCTGATTTTAATTTAAAAGAATCATCTACAATTTGCAAATAGAATACCCTGATCACTAGCAAAGATGCTGCAATGATAATTAAAGAGGGCAGCAGAACTTTTCTCATCGTTTATTGGGCTTAATAAGGTAAATTATTATAATTGAAGTGATTATTGTAAAAATGGAACTAAATAAAGTTCGGAGTAATATATCTGCAATAAATTTAAACTGAAAAGCTTCCAGCACAAATAATACAATATGATGTAACACAACCGAGACTAAAATAAATGAGAATCGCTCAGGTGTTAATGAATCATTTAATTTAATGGTTTGATATTCATAACTCAGTCCAAATGAGAATTTAAAAATATAAGGTCTGTAATATGCCAGAATAACACAAGCCGTAGCATGGATTCCGCCAGAGTTACAAAACATGTCCATTGTTAATCCAAGTAAAAAACTTGAAATGATAAGACCTGATCTGTTACTATTTACAGGATAAAGAATTATATATAGAATATATGGAAAAGGGCTTATATATCCCAGAAAATTCATGTTGTTGAAAATAACAACCTGAATTGCCAGTAACATAATAAATCGAAAAATATTGACTAACAATGCGCTATTCATCTTTTCCCTTTTTTTCTAAATTAATAAGTTCTTCCCTGTCTTTACTTTTAATAATGTAAACATGTCCAAGATTGGTCATGTCATTGAATAATTTAACGTTAATGACATAGAAGCTTGTTTTGTCCTGAATGTATATTTTATCAACCGTTCCAATGTTAATTCCTTCAGGAAAAATTACTGATTGACCACCGGTTACGATAGTATCTCCTTTTCTGATTGAAGCCAATCTCGGAACATCGACCAGCTGAACAAATCCAGTGCTTTTACCATCCCAGGTTAAAGATCCAAAGTGGTTTGATTTTTTAATCTTGGCATTGATTTGTGATTTCATATTCAAAATACTCACTACAGTAGAATATCTTGGCGAAGTATTGTCTACAATACCAATAATTCCTAAACTGTTAATTACACCCATATCTGGTTTAACCCCGTCGTTTGATCCGGAATTTAAGGTGATATAGTTTTCGTGTGTATTGTATGAGTTGTGAATTACTTTTGAAACAATAATGTCAGCAGGTTTTACTCCTTTTATGCTATCGGCCAAAGGTACTTTTGTAGTGTCTTCCTTATTGAATAAAAGACTTTTTAATCTTGCGTTTTCAAGTACCAGTTCGTCGTTTTCGGTTCTTAAATTCAAATATTCATTTACACGATTAATTTTTTCATAAACACCTCCGCTTAAAAAATTAGCTGAACTGATTACTCTGCTTTTATGGTAGGAATGAGATTGAATTGTGAGTGCCAACGAAATACCTAAAAGCAGCAAAAACAGCAATCGATTACTGTTTCTTATAATAAAATTAAAAATTTGCTGCATTTCTTGTTCGGTTATTTTGTTTCAGGATATGCTATTAAGTTTCAAATTTTCTAAGAGTCAAATTCAATTAATATGACTCTTAGAAAGGTATATTTATTATTTTTGTTTGAATCTTATTTGATTAAGATGCTTTTAAATTTTGCAATGTTTTTAAGAGCCATTCCGGTTCCACGAACTACTGCTCTTAACGGATCTTCAGCGATATAAACTGGCAAATCTGTTTTTTGAGAGATACGTTTGTCAAGACCTCTTAACATAGATCCACCACCAGCTAAATAAATACCTGTATTGTAGATGTCTGCAGCTAATTCAGGAGGAGTTTGAGATAATGTTTCCATTACAGCATCTTCAATACGTTGAATCGATTTGTCTAATGCTTTTGCAATTTCACGGTAAGAAACGTCAACTTGTTTTGGTTTACCGGTAAGTAAATCTCTACCCTGGACAGACATATCTTCAGGAGGTCCGTCTAAATCTTCGATAGCGGCTCCAATTTGAATTTTTATTTTTTCAGCTGTACTTTCACCAACAAAAAGGTTGTGTTGTGTACGCATGTAATAAACGATATCATTTGTAAAAACGTCACCTGCAATTTTTACAGATTTGTCGCATACAATACCGCCTAATGCAATAACTGCAATTTCTGTAGTACCACCACCAATATCAACAATCATGTTTCCTTTAGGTTGCATAATATCGATACCAATACCAATTGCTGCTGCCATAGGCTCATGAATCAGGTAAACCTCTTTACCGTTTACTCTTTCACAAGACTCTTTTACAGCTCTCATCTCCACCTCAGTAATACCAGAAGGAATACATACTACCATTCTTAAAGCTGGAGTAAACATTCTTTTTTTCAATGCCGGAATACTTTTGATGAACATATTGATCATCTTTTCTGAAGCATCAAAATCTGCAATTACACCATCTTTCAAAGGCCTTATGGTCTTGATGTTTTCATGCGTTTTACCCTGCATCATATTGGCTTCCTTACCAACAGCAATGATTTTGCCTGATATTCTATCACGTGCAACGATCGACGGACTATCAATAACAACTTTATCATTATGTATGATTAAAGTGTTTGCGGTACCAAGGTCTATCGCAATATCCTCGGTCATGAAATCAAAAAATCCCATAAGTTTTTTAGGGGTTTAAAATGTTATAAATTATTTTGAACAAAGTTAAACAAATTAATGTTTAAAATGACGTGTTCCTGTAAATACCATTGCAAGATTATTTTCGTTGCAATAATTTATGCTTAATTCGTCTTTTATTGAACCTCCCGGCTGAATTACAGCTGTTATTCCTGCTTTTTTAGCTAATTCTACACAATCCGGAAACGGAAAGAAAGCATCACTAGCCATAGAAGCGCCTGTTAAATCAAAGCCAAAAGCTTTAGCTTTATCAACAGCTTGTACCAAAGCATCAACTCTTGACGTTTGGCCTGTACCTGAAGAAATTAAAGTTCCGTTTTTAGCAAATACAATCGTGTTTGATTTTGTGTTTTTGCATATTTTAGAAGCAAAGATCAAGTCTTCTATTTCCTGAGCAGTAGGTTCTGTAATAGTAACGGTTTTTAAATGCTCTTTAGTATCTGTAATATTATTTCTGTCCTGAATTAACAAACCATTAAGACATGTTCTCACTTGTCTTGACGGTAATTCAACTTCATTTTGAACTAATATGATTCTGTTTTTCTTTTCTTGTAAAACGTCGATTGCATCATCGTCATAACTTGGAGCAATTACTACTTCACAAAACAATTTATTGATTTCCTGAGCTGTAGCTAAATCAATTTTAGTGTTTGCAATCAAAACTCCGCCAAATGCTGATGTTGGATCGCAAGCCAGCGCAGCTAAATAAGCCTCACTGATTGTTTTTCTTGAAGCTAAACCACAAGCATTGTTATGTTTTAGAATCGCAAAAGTTGGTCCGTCAGTTTTAAACTCATTGATTAAGTTTACTGCCGCATCAACATCTAATAAATTATTATAAGACAATTCTTTTCCGTGAACTTTTTTGAACATTGCATCAAAATCTCCAAAAAAGAAACCTTTTTGATGTGGGTTTTCACCATATCTTAAAACCTGACCGTCTGCAATACTTTCTTTATAGATAGTTTCGTCAGTATTAAAATAATTAAAAATCGCACCATCATAATGAGACGAAACGTGAAATGCTTTTGTAGCAAATAATCTTCTGTTTTCAAGAGTTGTAGCTCCGTTTTGTTCTGTGATCAAATCAAGAAGCAAGCTATATTCGTTAACAGAAGCCACAATTACAGTGTCTTTGAAGTTTTTTGCACCGGCACGAATCAATGAAATTCCGCCAATGTCAATTTTTTCAATAATATCTTGTTCGCTTGCACCAGAAGCAACAGTTTTTTCAAATGGATACAAATCAACAATAACTAAATCAATCTGCGGAATATCAAATTCCTTCATTTGCTGAACGTCACTTTCGTTATCCTGACGGTTTAAGATTCCACCAAAAATTTTAGGATGTAATGTTTTTACTCTTCCGCCAAGAATTTCAGGAAATGAAGTAATATCTTCAACCGGAACTACAGGAATTCCCAGATTTTTTATAAAATCTTCTGTTCCTCCAGTAGAATAAAGTGTTACGTTTTGTTCGTGTAATTTTCTAACGATTGGCTCTAGTCCATCTTTCGAAAAAACAGATATTAATGCTGATTGTATTGTTTTAGTTGTGCTCATTGTGTAGTTATGATTTTCAGACTGCAAAAGTAGTTTTTTTAAATATTATTTTAAAGAAAATTAATGTAACATTATGCTAAAAAAATCTACTGATGAGTAAGTTAACTTTTATTAGGTTTTTGATTTTAATTTATTGAATTTTACTTTAACGAATAATACATAAATATGCTGCTTTATCTAAGGTTATTGAAAGAAAGTTTTCGCTTTGCCATAAACGCTTTACGAAATAATAAATTACGTACCTTATTGTCACTGTTAGGTGTTACGATTGGTATTTTTTCGATTATTGCCGTATTGGCAGCAGTAGATTCTTTAGATCGAAAAATTTCGAAAGATTTAAGCAGCCTGGATAAAAATACGATTTATTTAATGAAATATTGTTTCGGGCCTTCTGAAATCCCACAATGGAAAAGAGAGCAGTTTCCTAATGTAAAATATGATGAATACATCAATCTGAAAAACTCACTAAATAATACAGATCAGGTCGCTTATCAGCTTTTTGTAAATCATGAAACTTTAAAATACGATTCAAAAACCGTTAGTGATGTCAATATTGTTCCGTCGTCTAACGAAATGGTCGATATTGAGGGTTTAAGTTTTGATAAAGGAAGGTTTTATAATGAATCCGAATCAAATTCCGGAAGTCCCGTTATTGTTTTAGGATATGATATTGCCGAAGGACTTTTTGGAACAAGTGATCCCATCGGGAAAAATATCCGTTTATACGGTCAGCGTTTTACTGTAATTGGTGTAATAGCTAAACAAGGTGCAGGTTTTTTTGGAGATAGTAATGACACATCAGTTTATTTGCCAACTAATTTTTTACGAAGAATGTACGGCGACAGCGATGCTATGACTCCGGTTATTGTTTTAAAACCGGTAAAAGGTGTAGATATGGATGCTTATAAGGCAGAAGTCGCTCAAAAATTAAGAGCAATTCGTGGAATGAAAGCAGGCGAAATGGATAACTTTTTTATAAATGTACTTTCTGGTTTTACTGATTTTGTTGACGGTATTTTAGGAAGTCTAAGGTTTGGTGGGATTTTTATAAGTTTCTTCTCTTTTCTTGTTGGTGGTTTTGGAGTTGCAAATATTATGTTTGTTTCTGTAAAAGAACGTACGAACTTAATTGGAATTCAAAAATCTTTAGGAGCAAAGAATCGATTTATATTATTTCAGTTTTTGTTTGAAGCTGTTATACTTTGTTTAATTGGTGGAATAATTGGTTTATTGATTGTTTTTCTAATGTCTGTTCTTTTAACCAATTTATTAGATTTTGAATTTGTTTTGAGTTTTTGGAATGTAGTTATCGGAGCAGGATTATCAATTCTTGTTGGAGTAATTTCCGGAATTCTTCCTGCAATTTCAGCAGCAAAACTAGATCCGGTTGAAGCGATTAGAACCGGGATGTAGATTTTTTTTTTGAAGGTTCAAAAGGTTAAAAAAAGGTTCAAAGGCTCAGAGTCGCAAAGGGACAAAGGTTTTGTAAAAGAGTTTAAAGTTGCAAAGGGGAGAAGTTTTTAGTTTGTTTAAATTCCGGAGGAACTATTTATGTTGTTGTTACGGAATTTATTCCGTTGAATATGAAATTGATTTTTTTGAATTGCCTCCAGCTTTAGCTGGAGATCTAATTATAGATAAAGATTTAGGCTTTAGCCAAATAATTTTAGATCATACTTTTTTAAGAAAATCTATTATAATAAAAAATCCCAAGATTTATTTCTTGGGATTTTTTGTTGTGCTCAATATGCTTTTTGAAGCTCTTATCTGTCTTTTAATAATTTTTCCAGAAACTCAACTTTTTCTTTTTCTGCCAGAAGCATACGCTCATAAAGTTCAATTATTTTATCTAATGGGTTGAAAGAGCAATTAACAGGATTATTTATTCCATTAGCAACACTATTATCATAAAATGTATTGAAATAATTAATCATATTTTCTTCGGTAAAGTTTTTTATAGCTTCAACACTTACTCCAAGAGCTTTTGCAATTTCTGTAAGTTTTTCATCTTCTATCGTTTCGCTATTTTCTATTGCAGATACAGTTTGCTGATTTGTTCCTAAAGCTTGTGCCAAGGCTTCTTGTTTCATGTCTCTAAGTTCACGAATACGGCTAATTTTTCGCCCTATATGATTTGGTTTTGTTACTGTGCTCATAATTCAAAGATATTTATATTACTTTAAATGGAATCGGTTTGAAACTCTTATTTTTCTTTTAATAATTTTTCCAGAAACTCAACTTTTTCTTTTTCTGCCTGAAGCATACGCTCAAAAAGTTCCACTACTTTATCTATTGGGTTAAATGTACAATGACTAGGGTTGAACATTCCGTTTATTCCATTAGTAAAACTATTGTCGTAAAAATTATTAGTATAATTAATCATATTTTCATTTGTAAAGTTTTTAATTGCTTCAGTATTTACGCCAAGAGCTTTTGCAACTTCTGTAAGTTTTTCATCATCTATGGTTTCACTGTTTTCTATTGCAGATACAGTTTGCTGACTCAATCCTAAAGCTTGTGCCAAGGCTTCTTGTTTCATGTCGCGAAGTTCGCGAATACGACTAATTTTTCGCCCTATATGATTTGGTTTTATTTGTTCGCTCATAATTCAAAGATATTTATATTACTCTAAAGAAAATTGGTTTTGGTAAAAAACAGGCAAAATTATGTTTGATACATTTTCATGTAGATTGCTTGGGAACAAAACATTATTAGTAAAAGGCAAAGGATAAAAGTACAATTTTTCATACAATTATTAATCAATTAAGATTGAAATTGTAAATCAGGAAATATTCCGGAGGAATTAAATATTGGTAGCAACGGAATTTATTCCGTTGAAATTGTAATTGTAGATTAAGAAGTTCCGTAGGAACGACACATATTCAAGGTTTGATATAAAAAAAAATCCCAAGAAATAAATCTTGGGATTTTATATGTTTAAGAAGTCCGAAAACTATCTAATCGTATTATTTTGAATCAAATCGATATACAAATTAATTTTGTCTTTCAATTCTTTTCTAGGCGTGATAAAGTCTAAGAAACCGTGTTCTAATAAGAACTCTGCAGTTTGAAAACCTTCTGGTAAATCTTTTCCTGTAGTATCGCGAACAACACGAGGACCGGCAAAACCAATCAAAGCTCCAGGCTCAGAAATATTAATATCACCTAACATGGCGTATGATGCAGTCGTTCCTCCAGTAGTTGGATCAGTACATAGAGAAATATAAGGTAATTTTGCTTCGGCTAATTGGGCAAGTTTTACAGATGTTTTTGCTAATTGCATTAATGAATAAGCAGCTTCCATCATACGAGCTCCACCAGATTTAGAAATCATTACAAAAGGCAATTTGTTTTTGATCGCGTGATCAATACCTCTGGCAATTTTTTCTCCAACAACAGCTCCCATAGATCCACCAATAAAGGCAAAATCCATACAACAAATTACAAGTTCTTTTCCTTTAGATTTCCCCACTCCGGTACGCACAGCGTCTTTAAGGTGAGTTTTCTCCATTACATCTTTCAATCTTTCTGCATATTTTTTTGTATCCACAAAATGCAAAGGATCTTTTGATGTCATGTTTTTATCTAATTCAACAAATTCATTATTGTCGAATAAAATTTCAAAATAGGTTGCGCTTCCAATTCGAACGTGAAAATCATCTTCAGGGCTAACAAATAAGTTTCTCGCTAATTCGTCAGCATCAATAATTTTTCCAGTAGGAGATTTGTACCACAATCCTTTCGGAACGTCCATTTTATCTTCGGTCGCAGTTGTAATCCCTTTTTCTTGTCTTTTAAACCAAGCCATTTGTTTAGTTTTCAGTGTTCAGTAATCAGTTCCAGTGTTCAGTTTAATAATTAGTTTTTAGTTTTCAGCACTTGCAGGCTGAAAACTGAAAACTGTTACTGATCACTTTTTATTATAGTGTATTTATGTTATTCAAGTCTGCAAAAGCTTGCTCAAGTCTTGTATTGAATGTCACTTCGCTTTCACGTACCCATTTTCTTGGGTCATAATATTTTTTGTTAGGAACATCAGAACCCTCTGGGTTACCAATTTGAGTTTTTAAATAGTCAATGTTTTTAACCATATAATCACGAATTCCTTCAGTGTATGCAAATTGTAAATCTGTATCAATATTCATTTTGATAACTCCGTATCCAATAGCTTCTCTGATTTCTTCAAGTGTAGAACCTGAACCTCCGTGAAAAACGAAATCTACCGGGTTAGCACCAGTTTTGAATTTGTCTTGTACGAAATCCTGAGAGTTTTTTAAGATTTTTGGAGTCAATTTTACGTTTCCTGGTTTGTAAACACCGTGAACGTTTCCAAAAGCAGCTGCAATAGTAAATTTAGGACTTACTTTAGATAACTCTTCGTAAGCATAAGCTACTTCTTCTGGCTGAGTATATAATTTTGAGCTATCAACATCAGAGTTGTCAACACCATCTTCTTCACCACCTGTAATACCAAGTTCGATTTCTAATGTCATTCCCATTTTGCTCATTCTGGCTAAATATTCTTTACAGATCTCAATATTTTCTTCGATTGGCTCCTCAGACAAATCGATCATATGAGAACTAAATAATGGTTTTCCTGTTTCTGCAAAATGTTTTTCAGAAGCATCTAATAAACCATCAATCCAAGGCAATAATTTTTTTGCGCAGTGGTCAGTATGTAAAATTACAGTCGCACCATAAGCTTCTGCTAAAGTATGAATGTGTTTTGCTCCGGCGATTCCACCAGCGATTGCTGATTTCTCGTTAGCGTTAGATAATCCTTTTCCAGCGTTAAATTGTGCTCCTCCGTTTGAAAATTGAATGATAACTGGCGCGTTTAGTTTTGCCGCAGTTTCAAGAACTCCATTGATTGTACTAGACCCTGTAACATTTACAGCTGGTAAAGCAAAACCTTTTTCTTTCGCATAATTAAAAATCTCCTGTACTTGATCTCCTGTAGCTACTCCCGGTTTAATATTGTGTGCCATTGTAATTTTTTTTATAGTTGTTTTTAGTTTTTAGGTTGCAAAAATAAGAATTAATTAGCATTAGAAAGGATAATTTATCCCAAAATTTAAAACCGAATGACCAAAATTGTATTCTTTGAACCAGCGGTCTCCCTTCTCATGCGCCGGATTATAAGTCTTAAAGCCTAAATCTAAACGAATAACAAAAAAGCTTAAATCGTAACGTAAACCAAATCCTGTACCCAAAGCAATTTCAGCTAAATCGTTTAAGTTGTTAAATTTTGCCTTGTCATCAATCACATTATCGAGCACATTCCAGATATTTCCGGCATCTGCAAAGATCGCTCCCTTCACATCTCCAAAGATTTTGAAACGAAATTCGGCACTCATGGCAATTTTCATATTTGCCTCGTTAAAATCGTTTACCGCGTTTGTGCTTCCCGGTCCTAAAGCATAAGGCTGCCATCCGCGGTTATCATTTGAACCTCCGGAATAGTAACTTCGTGAAAACGGAATGTAATTTGAATTGCCAAACGGAATTGCGATACCAAAAAAGCTTCTTACGGCTAATACTTTTTCTTTTCCAAAATCCCAGTGTTTAATATAATCAAATTCGGTTTTTATATATTCAGAATATTCTAAGTTAAATATATCATAGTTGCCATTTGCATTTTTTGGAAGATTTGCTATACTTGAAACAGCAGATAATAAAGTACCTGCAGATTCTATCTTGGTTTTAAACTGATAAAAAGTATTATCAGCAAGATCTTTTTTAGTGGTTTTAGTAAAAGTATAACTTGTTGCTAAAATAAAGTCATTTTCGGTCAGACGTACCCTTCTTTCTTCGATACTTTCGACATCTTTATAATCAGGATCTCCCGGCTGCAAAGCGGTTTGATTGGTTAATACCTGATTTGTAAAATTAGCAGTTCCGTCAGGGATTTTTAAATTTTGATTTGCGTCAAGATTTTCTGCGTCAGTATTATAAGTATTTGCAATACCATTTAACTCATTATAAGAAGATGTATAAACTTTAAAGTAGTTATTTGGATTTAAATTTCGAACAAATTGAGCATTTAGTAATTCTAATTTTGCCGTATTGTTTCGTTTAGGAGACCAGTTATAAGAGATTCCACCAGTAAAATTCTCTTTGTCCAGACCAATATTTCTTTGCTTAGAGAAACCTCCCGAAATACTTGTGGAAGGAATCATTCTTTTTGGAATAATTTTTTCAGTTCCAAAAGGCAATAATATCCTTGGAAAATTCAGTTTTAAATCGACACCATATTCTGATACGTTAAAGAAATTATCATTTGGGTTGGCCATATCTTTTGAAGAACCAATGTTTAAACGGGTAGAAATCTCGAGAGTTTCAGCCCTGTTAAATACGTTTCTAATAGTTTCAGAAATACTTGCTCCAATTCCAAAATCCTGAATGTTAGAATGTGTTACGTCAAAAGTAGCTCCAAAACTATATTTTTTTCTTGGCGTTAAATAAACATTTGCAATCAAGGATTGCGCGGTAGAATCGCGTTTATCTACTTCATATTGAATCGAAGGATAATTAAAGATTTTTAAATTATTTAAATATCGGGAAGAAAGAGTCGTTCTGGTGTCAGAAAAAGTGCTTCCCTTATTAATAAAGATAGCATCAGTAATAGCTCTTGGTTTGTATTTTAGTTTTTTGTAACTGTATAAATTAAAGTTGTTATAAGTCGTACTATCCGCAATTTTTGCCTTTGCATTTGCAGGAGAATAATCCGTGTAAATGTTTACATCGCTTATTTTATATAATTTAAAAGGCTCCGTTCTGCTGGAGTCTCTTTCCTGAATATTGTTGTTATTTACAATCAGCGTTACATCGGCTTTATTCTTTTTACCTATAGTATCAATATCAAAAGTAACATAAGTAGGCTGGAAAAAATAAGCACCGTGGTTTCTAAAATAGGTAGTAAGGCGGTTTTTTTCCTCTTCAAAATCAGCTGTTTTATATTGTTTTCCGGTTTTTAAAAATGATGGTTCATTGTTGTTTTTATATAATGAATCCAAAGCCGGAGTCATGATATTTGTTTTTATAGTGTCAAGGGTATATGCCGGACCAGTTGTAATAAGATAATTTATTTTAGCTTTTTTTCTGGCAACACTATCAATGCTGTAATCTGTAGCAACATTAAAATAACCATTATTAAAATAGTAGAACTTTAAACGCAAAAGAGATTTTTTTGTTTTTGCGGTATCGATAATTACAGGAGGCTCGCCTGTATTTTTTAAGAACTCATTAATTCCTTTATTTATAAAAGACTGCCCAAGTCTGTCTACTTGTTTTGCAGATAAAATTTTTGCCTGTCGCTCATATAAACCCGGATGATTTTTAAATTTTGCCTGATAAGTAGAATCTGGATTTAAATTGGCTAAATTGTATAAATTTAAACGTAAACGGTATCCTAACAGAGTACCATTTGGTTTTTGGTACATTTGGTTAGAGGCTATTTCATCATTGGTTTGCTTTCCGTTTACCAGAATATTGTTTTTAACGAGAAGGTTTTTTCCATCAGGAACTCTTTTTACAGCATTACAACCGCAAATAAATATTGCTATTAGAATAAATGCTGTTATTTTTGTGGAATTCTTTTTCAAGTGTTCTTAAATATTTAATTCAAAAGTACATTATTTTATGGTTAGTAAAAACCAAATAAAACTTATCTCAGGTTTACATCAAAAAAAGCAACGTTTTGCAAATCAATTATTTTTTGCCGAAGGGGTAAAAGTAATTCAGGAATTGTTGTTATCCAATTTTGAATTAGAGCATTTATACACGACTCTAAATGATTTTGAAGAGGTTCATTCTTCAAAACGTACGCTTATTAATGAGCAGGAACTTAAAAAAATAAGTGCCTTATCAACTCCAAATTCATGTTTGGCGGTTTTTAAAATCCCGTCCGAAAATAAAATAATCAATTCGGGTTTGATTTTGGCTTTAGACGATATTCGCGATCCAGGAAATTTAGGAACGATTTTACGTCTTTGTGACTGGTTTGGAATCAAGCAAATTATCTGCTCAAAAGAAACTGTCGATATTTATAATCCAAAAGTAGTGCAGGCGACAATGGGGTCGATTGCAAGGGTAAATGTGAATTATGTTGATTTGAAAAGTTTTATTGCAGAAACTAATCTTCCCGTTTTTGGAACTTTTATGGACGGAGATAACATTTACCAATCTAATTTACCTCAAAACGGCATCATTATTATGGGTAACGAAGCCAACGGGATTTCATTAGAAATTGAAAAAATGGTTACAAGCCGACTTACAATTCCAAGGTTTGGAGAGCTGCAAAAAACGGAAAGTTTAAACGTAGCTACCGCAACTGCAATTATTCTTAGTGAATTTAAACGAAATACTTAGGATTTTGTTTTAATGAAAAGTGAAATTTATTAAAATTGCCCTTGATTTCATTGAATCAATGTTTCCTGTCCACGGGCTTGGTCCATTTGCCGGATTGTCCCGAATTAATTCATCTGTAATACCAAACATACCTCGAATAGAAGGAGAAAATATGAAGTATTCAGAGAAAATATCAATTCCAAAACCAAGCTCATAAGCCGCAGTCCATTGTTTTACCCTGAATTTACCCTCGAAATTATCATCTTTTGATTTCGAATTACTAGATAAATTTAATGTAGTAGACATTCCTCCAACTAAATACGGACGGATATTTCCGGTACGCAAAGAAGAGAATTTCAACAATAAAGGAAAATGGATATAAGTACTGTTTACTTCTCTCAAATAGTCTTTTTCAAGAGCCAGGTTTGGATAATACAAATCGCGTTTTGTGTAGTATAAACCTGGTTCAAAACGAAGATTAATATATTCCTGTAATCTTAAATCAGCGACAACACCAACATTAAAACCGGTAGTCTTTTTTACCTGAATATCCTGAGCAGGATTTTTATAGTCAAATTTAAAATCGAAACTATTAAATCCCAAGTAATATCCAAAATACAGGCGCTGTTTTTGCCAGTTTTCAAGATTTATAATTGGATCCTTGCTAAACATGCTTTTAGCAAATTGAGAATATCCTTGCGTCGTCGTTAAGACTAATAAAATTAAGACTACAGTTTTTTTCATACTATTTTTTAGATGCAGAATAAATTGTTGCGACACCAAAAGTTTGAGGCATAGCCACAACATCTATAAACCCAATTTTTCTCAAAATATTGTTCAGGGCTTCTCCATAAGGAAAAACAGCAGCAGATTCAGACAAATACCCATAAGCAGAATTGTCTTTAGAAAACAATTTCCCGATGATTGGAAGTATGTTTTTGCTGTAAAATTTATAGCCTTGTTTATAAGGTGTTTTGTCCGGTACAGATGTTTCCAGAATAACAAAAACTCCGTTTGGCTTTAAGACTCTCAAAATTTCAGCAAATCCTTTTTCTAAATTCTCGAAATTCCTAACGCCAAAACCAACTGTTATAGCATCAAAATAATTGTCGCCAAAAGGTATGTTTTCTGAGTCTCCCAGAACTAAATCAATAGTGTTTGCTAATTTTTTTTCTTCAACTTTCTTTTTTCCAACTTCAAGCATTCCTGCAGAAATATCCAGGCCAATTATCTTTTCGGCATTCGTTTGTGCCATTAAAATGGCTAAGTCACCAGTTCCCGTTGCAATATCAAGAATGATCTTGGGCTTTTTATCTGAAACAATTTTTAGTACTTTTTTTCGCCACTTAATGTCAATTCCAAATGAAATTACACGATTCAAATTGTCATAGTTCCCAGAGATGTTATCAAACATTTGGGCAACTTGCTCTTTTTTACCTAAAGAAGAGTCTTTATATGGGGTTATTTTTTCAGACATTTTTTTTATTTACGCAAATATAATACAATCTGACTTAACTGTAATTGAGTTTTTTAATTTGTAAATAAATGTTTTAGGCAAAGGTTCGTAATTGGTTATTGAATTTTTATTTTTTGGCTATCACCAGAAGTAGGTATCACTAAAAAATCACTGAAAGTGGGTATTGTGGGATGCCTATTTTATAGCCAACTTTGCCTCAGTTAAAAGAAAAATTTTAATGATTGATGGAATAATAGGCTAAATCAAATGAATACTTTTTTGCACTGGTAATTTCATTTGTTCTGAAGTAGTTTTGAAAGTATTGTTCTTGGGGCCAATACTCTTTTTTAAAGTGCGAAATACGTTCTTAGGATTAAATTTGTTTTTGGAAATTTTAATTTTCTTGCCTTTAATATCTTAGTGGTATTTGTTATTAAAGGCGCTTTTGAGATTCGTTCTCAAATAACATTAAATGTTATTCAGTTATTCAAATGTTTCTAACATTTGTGATTTTTTTTACCAAAACTATTTCTGGAATAAGTCAGATCTAAAAGTCAATCGTTTTTTAAAAAACATCCTTCACAAGAGGATGTTTTTTTATTTCCTGATGTAGGTTTCGTAAGTATAATCATAAAGATGCTTATCATCTTTAAGGTTTTCTTCAGATTCTACAAGCTGCCATTCGTTATTATTAATTTTAGGAAAAAAAGTATCAGCTTCAAAAGTATGATGCACTTTAGTGATTTCTATGATATCAGTGTAAGGCAAAGCCAGATTATAAATTTCTCCTCCGCCAATAATGTATGAATCTTCATTTTCAGGACATGCAGCAATTGCATTTTCGATACTGTCAACCACAATGCAACCTTCCGGATTGTAATCCTTTTGACGCGTTATTATCACGTGAACTCTGTTAGGAAGTGGTTTTGGAAAGCTTTCAAAAGTTTTTCTTCCCATAATGATGTGATGATTCGTTGTAAGCGATTTGAATCTCTTAAAATCATTTGGTAAATGCCAAACCAATTCATTGTTTTTTCCAAGTGCGTTATTTTCGGCAACAGCCGCTATCATTATAATCATGGTATTCTAAAACTAAATTTTATTTTCAGTATCCTCATTTATTCTGGATTCTAATTGACTAATTCTTTTTTGCTGCAAAGCAACAAGTCGGTCAATTTGTTCTCTTTCCCATTTTTTATTCATGAACCTGTCTGTGATATATACCTTTATAAAATGCAAAATAAAGATAAAGAACCATATTGTGATGGCCCAAATACACCAGTTTTGTTCTGTGTTAGCCCCAAAACCAAAAAATCTATTGGCAATAAATATAAATAGACTTCCTAGGAGAAAAAGTACAAAATGAAAATACAGGATTTTTTTTTGTCTAAGTCTTCTTCGGGCATATTCGTATTGTTCGTGCACTTCTTTTTCCATAAGATTTAAATGAGGTTATAAAGTTAAAATTTATTTTGTAATCACCCTATTTAGATTCTGTAATATTTCGTCTAAAATAGACAGGGAGTTTTAAATTCAAAATTTTAACGGGCTTTATTTATTGATATATCTAAAAAAATAATTTGTTTTTGATATTATCACAAATCGGATGTGAAGATATCAAAAGTTCATGTGAATTTCTGTAATTTAGTATATAAATCTAAAAACTAAATAGTTATGTCTTTGAAGAAACAATTTATTAAAACAAAGCCGGTTTGTAAGGTAACATTCTCTATAGATGCTAAAGACGCAAATTCGGCAGCGGTTGTTGGTGATTTTAACAACTGGAATATTGAAGAAGGAACTTTGAGTAAGTTAAAAAACGGTACTTTTAAAGCTACTTATGACTTGGTTAAAGATGCAATTTACGAGTTTAAATACGTAATTGATGGAAGTTATGTTAATGATCCGGAGGCAGATTCATATAAATGGAATGATTTTGCCGGAAGTGAAAATAGTGTATTAGTTGTGTAAAAGAGACTATAAAAAAATCCGCTTAATTCATTAAGCGGATTTTTTTATACTTTATACAGCAACACTTCCTTTTATTCCCGCATGCGGTTCATAATCAACAAGTGTGAAATCATTATAATCAAAATCAAAAATATTTTTGATCTTTGGATTTAAGATCATTTTTGGTAATGGTTTAGGCTCACGTGTTAATTGCAATTCTAATTGTTCAAAATGATTGTTGTAAATGTGTGCATCTCCAAATGTGTGAATGAATTCGCCATATTCTAAGTCGCAAACCTGAGCAATCATCATGGTCAATAATGCATACGAAGCAATATTAAACGGAACTCCTAAAAATATATCAGCGCTTCGTTGATATAACTGGCAGGATAATTTTCCTTTTGTTTCTCCTTTTTCAAGGTCCGGACTACTTACATAAAACTGAAAAAAGGCATGGCAAGGAGGTAAGGCTGCTTTATTATTAGCTACGTTTTCTTCAAATGATTTTTTTGTATCCGGTAAAACCGATGGATTCCAGGCCGAAACCAACATTCTTCGGCTGTTTGGGTTAGTTTTTAGTTCTGTAATCAATTCAGAGATCTGATCGATTTCTTCACTATTCCAATTACGCCATTGATGTCCGTAAACAGGTCCTAAATCTCCATTAGAATCTGCCCAGGCATCCCAGATTTTCACTCCGTTTTCCTGAAGATATTTTATGTTTGTATCGCCTTTTAAAAACCAAAGCAATTCGTAAATGATCGATTTTAAGTGTAATTTTTTGGTTGTAACCATTGGGAAACCTTCACTTAAATCAAAACGCATTTGGTAGCCAAAAACACTTTTGGTTCCTGTTCCTGTTCTATCTCCTTTTTGACAACCGTTTTCTAAAACATGTTGTACTAAATCTAAGTATTGCTTCATAGTTGTTTATTCGGTTATTCGTTGGATTGTTTAATCGATTAACCGAATAAACAAATTCACGATTAAACAATAAGAATTATCTTTTTGAGATTTCGTCTCTGATTTTAGCCGCTTTTTCATAGTCTTCCTGAGAAACAGCCTGATCTAAAAGTTCATTTAGTTCTTGCAAACTATGTTTAGCATAGACATCTCCGGATTGATTGCTTTCTTCTTCATGACCAAAAGTTTCCGGATTAGAAAGCACATCATCAATTTCCTGAGAACCCTGATCTGTCTCGGCAGTATTTGATTTTAAATAAATACCTGCTTTGTCTAAAATGTTTTTATAAGTAAAAATTGGAGCGTTGAAACGTAGCGCTAATGCAATGGCATCAGACGTTCTCGCATCAATAATTTCTTCGATTTTGTCTCTTTCACAAATTAAACTGGAATAAAAAACACCGTCAACAAGTTTGTGAATAATCACTTGTTTTACGACAATATCAAATCTTTCTGCAAAGTTTTTAAATAGATCGTGTGTTAGCGGGCGTGGAGGTTTAATCTCTTTTTCTAAAGCAATAGCAATTGACTGGGCTTCAAAAGCGCCAATAACAATTGGTAATTTTCTTTCGCCATCAACTTCATTCAAAATTAAGGCATAAGCGCCATTTTGAGTTTGACTGTATGAAATTCCTTTTATGGATAATTTTACTAGACTCATATATGTGGGTAAAAAAGGGCAATTAATGCCTCATTTTAATACTTTTTTTGATTGGAAAATAAAGGTGCAATTTTAATCAAAAAATATGGAACAAAAAAGCCACCTAAAGCAAAGATACGATTATCTTATTTTTAGGCAGCTATATTTTTATAGAGAATTTTTAAATTAAGAATGTTGTGCTTTGAAAGCTTTTAATTTCTCAATTAATTTAGGAACAATTTCAAAAGCATCTCCAACAACACCATAATCGGCCACTTTAAAGAAAGGAGCTTCCGGATCATTATTGATAACCACTTTTACTTTTGATGAGTTAATACCCGCAATATGCTGAATTGCTCCAGAGATTCCTATTGCAATATATAAGTTAGTTGCAACAGGTTTTCCTGTTTGTCCAACGTGTTCGCTGTGAGGTCTCCATCCTAAATCAGATACTGGTTTAGAACATGCAGTTGCAGCTCCCAGAACTGCAGCTAAATCTTCAACTAATCCCCAGTTTTCCGGACCTTTTAATCCGCGTCCTCCAGAAACTACGATATCAGCATCAGCAATAGATACTTTTCCGCTAACTTTTTCTACAGATTCTACTTTTACTCCAAAATCATTGTCACCAATTGATGGATTAAAATCTTCTTCAGATGCAGATCCTGCACTTTCGAAAATTCCGTAAGAGTTTTTGGCTAAACCAAGAACTTTTATATCTGTATTGATTTCTGTAATATTGAAAGCCTTGTTTGAGAAAGCATTTCTTTTTACCTGAAAAGGTGAAGTGCTAACGGGTAATCCAACAACATTTGATGCGAAACCAGCGTTTAAAGCCACGGCAACTAATGATGAAAGATAAATACTGTCTGTAGTCGAAGAAAGTAAAACTACTTTTGTGCCTTCTTTTTCAGCAGCTTGTTTAATAACATCGGCGTAAGCCTTAGCTGTAAAACCTGCTAATTTATCGTTGGTTACTTTTAATACTTTATCAACTCCGTATTTAGATAATTCGCTTACATCGCTAATGTTAACAGTTAAAGCGGTTACGGTTGTACCTAAAGTTTCTGCTACTTTTTTAGCATATGAAGCTAATTCAAAAGCAACTTTTTTAAATTTTCCTTCTGCAGATTCTGCATATATTAATATTGACATAATTTTTTTGTTTAAGTTTAAAGTTTTAGGTTTCAAGTTTGTAAACTGAAAACTGCGACTGAAAAACTGATTACTAGATTACTTTCGCTTCGTTGTGTAATAAATTAACTAACTCATCTAAATTATCAGGAGAAACTAATTTTACTGCTGATTTAGGAGCTGGTTTTTCAAATTTCACTGCTTTTGTATTTACAGGAGCATCAACTGGCTCAAGAATAGTAAGTGCTTTTGTTCTTGCTGTCATAATTCCTCTCATGTTCGGGATACGCAAGTCTTTTTCTTCAACAAGACCTTTTTGTCCACCAATTATTAAAGGTAAAGTAGTGCTTACAGTTTCTTTTCCACCATCAATTTCACGAACCGCTTTTACATTATTACTATCAACAGTAATAGAGGTACAAGAGTTTAAAAAGTTAGAACCTGTAATTCCTGCGATCATTCCAGGAACCATTCCTCCATTATAATCTAAAGATTCTTTTCCTGCAATTACTAAATCGTAACCACCATTTTTAATTACTTCAGCAAGCTGTTTTGCAACAAAAAAACCATCAGTAGGATTTGCGTTTACACGAATTGCTTCGTTTGCACCAATTGCCAATGCTTTACGTAAAGTTGGTTCAGTATCAGGACCTCCAACATTTACTACAGTTACAGTAGCGCCTTGTTGTTCCTGAAACCAGATAGCACGTGTCAAACCAAACTCGTCATTAGGATTAATTACATATTGTACACCGTTGGTATCAAATTCTGAATCACCATTGGAGAAGTTAATTTTTGAAGTAGTATCAGGCACGTGGCTGATGCAAACTAATATTTTCATAAGTATATATTTTATAATTTATAATATGCTTTGACAAATTTAGAAATTAAAATCGGAATAATATACTATGCGTGCATAATATTTTTTAAAAACTATTACGATTTCGCAGATTATGAAATTTAGAACTCTTTTTGGTGCAAACTAAAATATATAATTCATTCATTTGTACTGATTCTTAGGAATTTTGCAAAGCGGAGAATCTGAGCAACTATTAAATTTGGGCTGAATTTATCTTACTTTACCAATGATTGCATTTTAGAGAAATAATTCTGTTAATTTTAGAATTAAACAAAAAGACCTGAATTTGTAAATTAAGCATTTTGATAATGAAAATATGCTATTATATCGATTTCGTAAATGTCACAATAATTTTTAAAAAGTTAAAAGCGCAGGGCAGGAGTAAGATCATGTGATTTTAAATCTAATTTATGCTTTTAAGTTATTTAAAATATTTATTTTTGCTCTTCAGAAAATTCAACATACAATATAAATATGAGAACAATACAATTTAGAGAGGCCATTTGCGAAGCGATGAGCGAAGAAATGCGTCACGATGAATCCATATATTTAATGGGCGAAGAAGTTGCAGAATACAACGGGGCATATAAAGCTTCAAAAGGAATGCTTGCTGAGTTTGGCGAAAAAAGAGTAATCGATACTCCAATTGCTGAGCTTGGTTTTACAGGAATTGCAGTAGGATCAGCGATGAACGGTTGTCGTCCTATTGTGGAGTACATGACTTTCAACTTCTGTTTAGTAGGTATTGATCAAATTATAAATAACGCTGCTAAAATGCGTCAAATGACAGGAGGACAATTTAATGTGCCTATCGTTTTTCGTGGACCAACTGCTTCTGCAGGGCAATTAGGAGCGACTCACTCACAAGCTTTAGAAAACTGGTTTGCTAATACTCCGGGACTTAAAGTTGTTGTACCTTCAACTCCTTATGATGCAAAAGGACTTTTAAAATCTGCAATTCGTGATAATGATCCTGTAATCTTTATGGAGTCTGAGCAAATGTATGGTGATAAAGGCGAAGTACCGGACGGAGAATATACAATTCCGTTAGGAGTTGCTGATGTTAAACGTGAAGGTAAAGATGTAACTATTGTTTCTTTTGGTAAAATTATCAAAGAAGCTTTTATTGCAGCTGATGAATTAGAAAAAGAAGGTATTTCATGCGAAATTATCGATTTAAGAACAGTTCGTCCTATGGATAAAGATGCAATCTTAAAATCTGTTAAAAAAACAAACCGTTTAGTAATCTTAGAAGAAGCGTGGCCATTTGCAAGTATTTCATCTGAAATTACATATATCGTTCAGGAACAAGCTTTTGATTTTCTTGATGCGCCAATTCAACGTATTACAACTGCAGATACACCTGCGCCTTACTCTCCTGTTTTACTAAAAGACTGGTTGCCAAATGCCGCTGATGTAGTAAAAGCAGTAAAGAAAGTAATGTATAAATAGTAAACAAAACATACTTATAAAACTTCATCAGTCATATTAATTGATGAAGTTTTTTTTTGCCAGATTATGAAAAGAATAATTTTACTCAGCCTATTTTTTGTATTTGCGCTTGCAAATATTGCTACTGCACAAACGAAAGTGAGCGGAATTGTTTTGGATAAATCTAATCAGCCAATACCTTTTGCAAATGTCGTTTTTAAAGGCTCGAATACCGGAATAGTTTCTAATGAAGACGGACGTTTTTATCTGGAATCTCCAATTACTTATACGGCTTTATTAGTTACATCTGCAGGATTTTCAGATAGGGAAGTTCCATTGGAGAAAGCAGTGAACTATGATTTTAAAATAGTTTTAAGCGAAGCTGAGGCATTAAATGAAGTTGTAATCTTTACGGGAAAAACTTCTAAAAAAAATAATCCGGCACTGGATATATTGAGAAAAATTTGGGAAAGAAAACGTAAAAACGGGCTTTACCAATTTAACCAATATCAAATGCAAAAGTACGAGAAGGTTGAGTTTGATATGAACACAATTGATAGTGCTTTTATGAAAAACAAACTCTTTAAAGGAATGGAGTTTGTGTTTAATCATGTTGATACTTCAGATGTTACCGGAAAAACTTATTTGCCAATCTTTATCAATGAATCTGTTTATGATGTTTATGGCGATAATAAATTAAAGAAAGTAAAAGAAAATCTAAACGGAAGTAAAACATCCGGTTTCAACGGAAATCAGCAAATCTTATCATTTGTAAAAGATCTTTATTCAGATTATAATATTTACGATAATCACCTTACCTTTTTTGACAAAAGTTTTACAAGCCCGCTTTCCAAAACCGGAATTGATGTTTATAATTATGTCCTGAAAGACAGTGCTTACATCGATAAAAAATGGTGTTATAACATTGTATTTTATCCAAGACGTAAAAATGAATTAACTTTTAAAGGAGATTTTTGGGTAAACGATACCACTTTTGCGATCAAGAAAATTAATATGGGTGTTACTAA
Organism: [Flexibacter] sp. ATCC 35103; assembly: GCF_001975985.1. Classification (GTDB taxonomy): domain Bacteria; phylum Bacteroidota; class Bacteroidia; order Flavobacteriales; family Flavobacteriaceae; genus Flavobacterium. The sequence continues at coordinate 37,950 of NZ_MTQF01000005.1, forward strand.
AAGCGCCAATATTAACTGGGTAAAAGATATTTATATAGAGCAGGAATTTGAAGTAGAAAATGATTCTGTTTTTCTATTGACCCGCGATTATATGATGTCGGATTTTGCTTTGAATAAAAAAGAAAAATCTAAAGGAGTTTATGGTAAAAGAACAACTTTGTATCGTAACCATAAATTTAATCTTCAAAAACCGGAGAAGTTTTATAAAGAAGAAGTCAATTTTATAGATAATGCTGTTTATGAACGACCGCCGGAATTTTGGGATGAAAATCGTTTTGAAAAATTAAACAAGGATGAAGCCGGTATTTATAAAATGCTGGATACTTTGCAAACGGTCAAGCGATTTAAGCAACTTTATAATTTAGTTTCTATTTTAGGAAGTGGTTATGTGGAGTTTAAAAATTTCGACTACGGTCCTATTTTTTCTACGTTTGGATATAATGAAGTTGAAGGATTGAGATTAAGAGTAGGTGGAAGAACTTATTTTGGACCAAACGATCCATGGCGTGTACAAGCCTATACCGCTTACGGATTTGATGATAATAAATTCAAATACGGAGTTTCAGGAAAGTGGATGGTTGACAAGAAAAAACGTGTCATCATTTCTGGAGGAAACAGGCGTGATATCGAGCAAATTGGTGCCAGTTTAACCACGACAAATGATATTTTAGGACGAAGTTTTGCTTCTTCGGCATTATTTACAACAGGAAGTAACGGAAAACTAACCAATATTAATTTGAGTAACGTTTCGGTAGAAATGGAGCCCATAAAAAACTTTGTTGTTCAGGCTGGTATTTCATATAGAACATTAGAATCGGCATCACCAACTTTTAGTTTAGATTATTATACGACTTTGCCAACGCCAGCAAATCCTGCAGGTGTAATACAAAGTGCAGTAAAACAGTTTGAAGCCAATGTACAGTTTGAACTTATGCCAAAACGTAAAACTATTGGTTTTGGAGTTGAAAGAGATCTTGTAGATAGTCCGTTTAGTCATTTCTTTGTTAATTTTAGTTATGGACTTAAAGGAGTTATGCAAAGTGATTTTGCTTACGAGAAAATACAATTATTCTACAAGCAACCTATTATTATTGGACCATTAGGAAGATCAAATATTATTCTAGAAACGGGGAAAACCTTTGGTACAATTCCGTTGGGATTAATGAGTGTAATTCCGGGTAACCAGACTTATTTTACGATAGAAAACACGTTTAGTAACTTAAATTTCTACGAGTTTATTACAGATCAGTACACTACTTTACAATGGAATCATGATTTTGGCGGAAGATTATTTGCCAGAGTGCCGTTTATGAGAAAACTAAACTGGAGAGAATTCATTGGCGTAAAAGGAGTTTACGGAACAATCTCAAATGCTAATAGAGCAATCAACGCATCAGATCAACCGTACAATGCGCCAGAAAATGTATATTGGGAATATAATGCCGGAATTGGAAATATCTTTAAGGTATTCCGTATCGATTTCTCCTGGAGAGGAAGTTATTTAAACACTCCGGATGCTAATAAATTTGCAGTAAAAGGATCTTTCGGATTTTATTTCTAACCATCATTTAGATTCTTCGCTTTCATAATTATAATTAACAAATAATATTTTATGAGTGAAAACCAAGTGGGTAATAAAATGAGCTGGACAACTAATCTTAGGGTTGTAGCAACGATTAGTGTGATTGTTGTACATGTTACAGCAGAGATTTTATATCAATATGGTTATGTCTCGAATTTTGTTTGGTCAACAGGAAATGTTTATGATAGTTTAGCGCGTTTTTGTGTGCCTGTATTTGTGATGCTAACCGGAGTATTGATGTTAAGCAGAACATATGAATTAAACGAATTCCTCAAAAAAAGATTTTCACGAATAGTTTTACCTTTCTTATTTTGGAGCCTTGTTTATGCAATGTTTGCAGTAAACGATAATATTTCTGCAGGTCATGAAATGTCTTTTTTGGAAATTATCGAATGGGTAATTCATCTATTACTAAATGGCAGTTCTTATCATCTCTGGTATATTTATATGATTATTGGGATATATCTATTTGTACCCATCATAAGTAAATGGATTCAAAACGCTACGGAAAAAGAAATCTTATATTTTATATCCATATGGATTTTTACTTTATTTATCAATCAGCCAGTTTTATGCACATTCAGAATTAATATCGATTTAACCTATTTTTCGGGGTTTATTGGATATTTGGTTTTAGGATATTATTTGTCAATTAAGTCTTTTGCTTATAGTAAGAGAATAATTAATGTGATTGCGGTCTTTCTAATCTTTATTGGAGTTAGCATTACTATATTCGGGACCTATTTTTTATCTCACGAGAACAATAATTTTGAAGGATATTTTTATGATTATGATACTTTAAACGTTTTAATGGTCTGTGTTGGTCTTTTTCTTTTCTTTAAGAATTTAGAAATCTCTAATCCAACAGTACTAAAAATTAGTAATTTTATTAGTAAATACAGTTATGGGATTTATCTGCTACACATTCTAATTTTACGATTCTTGTGGGCAATTAAAATAGATTATGATTTTATACATCCCTTATTTGCAATTCCTTTAGTAACTTTAATTTGTTTATTGATTTCGATTTTGGTTATATATTCATTAAATAAATTGCCTTATGGGAAATATATATCAGGATAGAATAATTTAAAAATCTGCGTGAAAACAAACTTTGCGACTCCGCATCTTTGCGAGAGATTTTTATTTAATTTTAGGAGCTATTCCGATCCCGAAGCTTCGAACCGCACAAAAGGATTTCCACTTCAAACGAAGTTCACTGAACTCCGATTAAAATGAAAATTAAGTGAAGTAATCGGGGCTAAAAAAAACTCTCAGATATGCAAGAAGCTATTGATTTTCTATCCACTAAAAATCCAATATTTCAGGAAATCATTGAGAAGTATGGATTACCGCAAATCCCGAAACGTCCGCAAGGTTTCGAAACTTTGGTATTGCTGATCCTTGAACAGCAGGTTTAGATAGATTCGGCGAAAGCCACATTCTTAAAAATAAAAGCTTACACGACTTGCAATCCAGAAACAATGTCGGTTTTATCAGATGAAGAATTTAGAAATCTTGGTGTAAGTCGGCAAAAAACAAAATATATTAAAATTCTGGCTGATGCTGTTTTAAGCAAAGAACTTGACATTGAAAGTTTATCCTCAAAATCAGCAAAAGAAGTTCGGGAAGAGCTCATTAAATTAAAAGGAATAGGAAATTGGACCATCGATATTTACTTAATGTTCTGTCTTCAGGAACCTGATTTAATTCCGTTAGGCGATATTGCAGTTATAAATACGATCAAAGAATTGCTTAATATTCACGATAAACTCGAAATGGAAATTCATGCACAACAATGGAGTCCGTATCGCTCTTATGCCACATATTTGCTGTGGCATTATTATTTAAATAAACGAAATAGAAAGATTACCTATTAACTGTCTGTTATATAAATGGAAAAGTATATTAATTAATGAATAAATACATAGATTAATGTGCTTTTTGTATTGCAAAAAAGGATTCTTTAGTTACTTTTGCAATCGAAATTATAGAAATAATAAAAAACGAAAATGACCGCAGACAAACTAACAACTTTCGATGTATTAATCGAAATACCACGTGGAAGTAGAAATAAATACGAGTACGATTTTGAAATCAAAAGAATGCGTTTTGACAGAATGTTATTCTCTTCAATGATGTATCCTGCTGATTACGGATTTATTCCTGAAACTTTAGCACTTGACGGAGATCCTCTTGATGTATTGGTTTTGGTAAACGAACCAACTTTTCCAGGATGTGTTATGGAAGTAAAACCAATTGGTGTTTTCCATATGGCAGATGATAAAGGACCGGATGAAAAAATTATTTGTGTACCTGTTTCAGATCCAATCTGGAACTCTTTGACAGATCTTTCAGATATGAACCCACACTTAGTGAAAGAAATTGAGCATTTCTTTCAGGTTTATAAAGATCTTGAAAATAAAAAAGTAGATGTAGAAGGATGGGGAGACGTAAACGAAGCTTTTGCAATTATTGCTGAGTGTACAAAACGTTTTAACGATATTGAAAATAAACCAGAGGGATTATTTAGTATTAAATAAATTTAACCCTATTCTATTATAAAAAAAGCAATACTACCGTCAGGAGTATTGCTTTTTTGTTTAAATTCGTTTTAGTTAGTTTATTGAATATTAACCAATAACCATTAAAATATTATGAACGAATTTATGATTTACTTGCCAATTGTCATGGCGATTATAGGATTACTTTTCATGGGAATAAAAAGGACTTGGGTTTTAAAACAGGATGCTGGCGATGGCAAGATGAAAGAGATCTCTGATCACATTTATGAAGGCGCACTGGCATTTTTAAAAGCGGAATACCGATTGCTGACTTTTTTTGTAATTGGAGCCAGTTTAGTTTTAGCCGGAATATCTTTTATTGTTCCTACTACACATATATTAATAGTGGTGGCGTTTATTTTTGGTGCATTTTTCTCTGCTTTAGCCGGAAATATGGGAATGAAAATAGCCACTAAAACAAATGTCAGAACAACTCAGGCTGCTCGTACAAGTTTGCCACAAGCCTTGAAGGTTTCTTTTGGTGGTGGTACTGTAATGGGTTTAGGTGTTGCAGGTCTGGCAGTTTTAGGCTTAACAGGTTTTTTTATTGTTTTCTTTCAAATATTCATGAACGGGGTTTGGACCTCATCAGATGATATGACTAAGGTTTTAGAGACTTTAGCGGGTTTTTCGCTTGGCGCAGAATCCATTGCGCTGTTTGCCAGAGTTGGTGGCGGAATCTATACAAAAGCAGCCGATGTTGGTGCGGATTTAGTAGGTAAAGTCGAAGCTGGAATTCCGGAAGATGATCCTCGTAATCCTGCTACAATTGCAGATAACGTAGGGGATAATGTTGGGGATGTTGCAGGAATGGGAGCCGATTTATTTGGTTCGTACGTAGCAACAGTTTTAGCAGCAATGGTTTTAGGAAACTATGTTATTAAAGATATGGGCGGAAATATTCAGGATATTTTTGGAGGTATTGGTCCAATTTTATTACCAATGGCAATTGCCGGTTTCGGAATCTTATTTTCGATTATTGGAACAACACTGGTAAAAATTACCGATGACAATGCAAAAGAAGCTCAGGTACAAAAAGCATTAAATATAGGAAACTGGGTTTCGATTGTGTTAACGGCAATCGCCTGTTTCTTTCTGGTAAAATATATGTTACCGGAAACTATGCAAATGAGCTTTTTTGGCGAAGGTTCTAAAGATATTTCGTCAATGCGTGTTTTTTATGCAACTTTAGTTGGTTTAGTTGTTGGTGGAGCGATTTCATCAGTAACAGAATATTATACAGGATTAGGGACAAAACCAGTTATGGCAATTGTACAAAAATCATCTACAGGAGCAGGGACAAACGTTATTGCAGGTTTGGCAACAGGAATGATTTCTACTTTTCCAACTGTATTATTGTTTGCTGCGGCAATCTGGATTTCGTATGCTTTAGCAGGATTTTACGGAGTGGCTCTAGCGGCTTCGGCAATGATGGCTACAACAGCAATGCAATTAGCAATTGATGCTTTTGGACCAATATCTGACAATGCCGGAGGAATTGCCGAAATGAGCGAATTACCAAAAGAAGTTCGTACCAGAACTGATATTTTAGATTCAGTAGGAAATACAACTGCAGCAACCGGAAAAGGTTTTGCGATTGCCTCTGCAGCTTTAACTTCATTAGCTTTATTTGCGGCTTATGTAACTTTTACAGGTATTGACGGAATAAATATTTTTAAAGCGCCGGTTTTAGCCATGTTATTTGTGGGCGGAATGATTCCGGTGGTTTTCTCAGCTTTAGCGATGAATTCTGTTGGAAAAGCTGCTATGGATATGGTTTACGAAGTACGTCGTCAATTCAAGGAAATTCCCGGAATTATGGAAGGAACCGGAAAACCGGAATACGGAAAATGTGTTGAAATCTCAACAAAAGCTGCTTTACGCGAAATGATGCTGCCAGGGATATTAACGATTGGTTTCCCGATTGCAATTGTAATTTTAGGAAAATTAGTTTACGCAGATAACAATCAGTTAATTGCTGAAATGTTAGGAGGATATATGGCTGGAGTTACCGTTTCAGGAGTACTTTGGGCAGTTTTTCAAAACAATGCCGGAGGCGCCTGGGATAATGCCAAAAAATCTTTTGAAGCAGGAGTTATGATCAATGGCGAAATGACATATAAAGGTTCTGATGCACATAAAGCTGCCGTAACCGGAGATACAGTTGGAGATCCGTTTAAAGACACTTCGGGACCATCAATGAATATTTTAATCAAATTAACTTGTTTGATTGGTTTGGTAATTGCACCTATTTTAGGTGAAGGACATTCGGCTTCAGGTTTGGCAGAAAAAGGTTCATGTTGTGCCAAAACAGAGATGCACGCAGGTGGAGTTTCTAAATGCGGAGACCTTTCAATGATGACGAAAGAAGAATGTATTAAAATGTGCAAAGAAAAAGGATGCACAGCCGAAGAAACTGCAAAATGTTTGGCTCATTATGATGTAAACGGAAAATATACACATCAAAAAACAGATTGTTTTGATACTACTAAATATGCCAAAAACAGACTTGAAGTTAATTTAGCTACTGTGAATGGTGTTACAACGGGAACTGTAACAAAAACAGAAAACGGTAAAACAACTACCGAAGTTTATGAAGGTACAGAAGCTGAAGTAAAAGCAAAAATTGAAGCTGCGAAATAATTTAGCAATATATCTATCCTAACAGGTTTTGAAAACCTGTTAGGTATTTGTTTGGATTACAAATAGTAAGAAAATAAAAATAAGATTATACCTAACAGGTTTTTAAAACCTGTTAGGAAAATCAAAAGAATATAAATAAAAATGCCTCTAAATATTTAGAAGCATTTTTTATTTAATTAAAACATATTCTTTTATTAGAGTTGAAGCTGGTATATGTAGTTTTTCGTTTAAAACTCTAATTTGTGTTATTGTTAAAGCTCTTTTTCGTTTAAAGATTTCTGAAACCCTTGAGCGGCTATTTAAAATAATTCCTAAATCTGCGTCAGTAAGTCCATTTTGTTCCATCATAAACTTGATCGCTTCAATTGGGTCAGGTTCAGGTATTGGGTAATGTATTTGTTCGTATTTTTCAATAAGTGTTATTAAAATATCTAATTCGTCACCTTCATTTGTATTTGGTTTTGCATCAAAAAGAGTATTTACCCTTTCTAAAGCTAAATCATAATCCTTTTCTGTTTTTATAGGTCTTATTTCCATATTACAAATTTTTAATATCTTTTAAATTGTCATATTCTTTGTGAGTTCCTACGAATAGTATGTATACAATTTGTGTGTCATAATTAATTTTTACAATTAGTCGATATTGATTTCCGCAAATATTAAAGATTACTTTATTATTATCTACAAAATCTGCCGAACCAAAAACAGCCTTTATGTCATTAGAATTATTAAAGTTACTCTTGTCAAGAATTTGATACCATGATAATAATTGTTGTTTTGCATTTGGAAATCGTTCCCAAAAAAGTTGCAATGTTCTTTTTGCTATTATTCTCATAATTGATATTGCAAATGTAGTTATTATTTCCCGAATCGGGAAATATGTTTTAAAAAAAAACAAAAGTAAGAAAATATTTATATTAAATTAAGATTTGATATTGTTATATAGCAAAAATGCCTCTAAAATATTTAGAGGCATTTTTTATTTGTGTCAATTATTGAAATTTGTGTTTAAAACAACCCGTTCAATTCAGCATCAATTCTATTAATGATGTTACCGAGATCTTCCGGATTATCAACGAAATTAATATTATCAACATCGATAATCAATAATTTTCCTTTAGTGTAAGTCTGAACCCAAGCTTCATATCTTTCGTTCAAACGGCTTAAATAATCAATAGAAATAGAGTTTTCGTAATCACGTCCGCGTTTATGTATTTGTCCCACTAAATTTGGGATAGAGCTTCTTAAGTAAATCAATAAATCAGGAGCTTTTACCAATGATTCCATTAATTCAAAAAGAGACGTATAGTTTTCGAAATCGCGGCTCGTCATTAATCCCATCGAATATAAGTTGGGAGCAAAAATATAAGCATCCTCATAAATCGTTCTGTCCTGAATAATTTTCTTTCCACTTTCGCGAATTTGCAATACCTGACGAAAACGACTGTTCAGGAAATAAATCTGCAAATTAAACGACCAGCGTTCCATTTGATGGTAAAAATCATCTAAATACGGGTTATCAACTACATCTTCGTAATGAGGTTCCCATTTAAAATGTTTCGCTAATAATTTAGTTAAAGTTGTTTTACCTGCTCCTATATTTCCTGCTATTGCTATGTGCATTACGGTGTTACGATTTTATAATTTGTTATTTCTTTAGCTGTAAAAATAGATAAAATTTGGTCTTTGTAGCAGAATTTGTCAAACGATTTTTCTAAAATTTCAATTTCAGAAAATGCATTGGAATTTGTACTTGTAATGTCTTTAAAATACAACAAATTAGCGTTTTTATAAAGATATTGATGGTTATTAATGATCTCTATTTTATCAAAATCAGATACTTTTCCTAAAGAAGTTGTTTTTCCAAAAATATCACAGGAAAACCAGTTATTTTTTTTATCGATCCAATAGAATGTATTAAAGTCTGTTTGGTAATATTTTATGGATTCTATTAATGGAGTAGAAACGGTCTTGTATTCATTTTTTAAATAATCAAAAAGACTTATTTGTTGATTTAAGGCATTATAAATCCATAGCTGATTCTGAGTAGACATTCCAATCGCTGAAGCAACAATTGGTGTATTGTTCAGAGAAAAATTAATCTCTGTGATTTTATTCAGTTGATTGTCTAATAAAACTACGGTATTAAAATCTTCGTAAAACAATACAATTTTAAGCGGATTTTGTAAATCGACTTTTGTGATTTGTCCCAGCGAAACATTCTTATATTCAAATACCTCTTTGCCTTTGATTTTACTAAAAACATTATTTTTAATCTGGTACCAATATCCAAAAGAATCATATCCTGAAAACTCATCAGCATCAATTGCAGAATGAGAAATCAAGCTGGTTTTTATTTTTGGATTTTGTGAAAATACAGCTGAAAAAGAGCAGGCGATGAAAAGAAGGTTTAAAAAAAAATGCACCGTTTTGCTCATAATAGTAATTTCTAAAGAGCCAAATTACAAAAAACGAGAATAAGAATACTTAAATAATTAGAGATTTCGTGCTTAAACCTCATTATATCTTAATAGTCTAAGTAATAGTCGGTTTTGTCTATATCTTACAGGTATTGATATATTTAACTTTCGGTATTTTAAAATAAATAATACATTTGAATATACATTTTATCGGATTTACTCCAATTTAAAGAAAACACAATGAAAAAAGTAATCTATTATATATCCTTAATGCTTGTATTTACTCAGATGCAAGCTCAAAAAGATTTTCAGGGAATGGCTGTTTATGAGTCAAAAACGCAAGCTCCAAAATTTGAAGGTATGCGGGGTAATCGTGATATTACTCCTGAGATGCAAAAAAATATGGAAGAGCGAATGAAAAAAATGCTGGAAAAAACTTTTATTCTGAATTTTGACAAATCGGCCTCTATTTACAAAGAAGAAGAAAAATTAGAAGCTCCGGGACAGCAAGGCGGCGGAATGCGTATTATGATGAATTCGTTCATGGGCGGCGGCGGAACTTTCTATAAAGATGTAAAAACGAAATCATATACAGTTGATAAGGAATTTATGGGAAAAGAATTTCTGGTTATAGATTCTTTACCAAAACTGAACTGGAAAATGGAATCTGAAACCAAACAAATAGGTGGATATACCTGCTACAAGGCAACTGCGGTGAAAGAAGCCAGTAAAACTGATTTTAGAAATTTCAGACCAAAAAACAACGACGATAAAAAAACTGAAGACAAAAAAGAGGATGCAAAGAAAACTTCAGGAGAAACAAAAACCAACTTTGAGGATAATTTTGAAATGCCAAAAGAAATTACAATCACAGCTTGGTATTCGCCAGAGATTCCTGTAAATCAAGGTCCTGAAAATTATTGGGGACTGCCGGGTTTAATCTTAGAAGTAAATGATGGAAGAACAACAATTTTGTGCTCTAAAATTGTTTTGAATGCTATAGATAAAGTCGAGATAAAACCTGCTAAAAAAGGAAAAGTAATTTCTCAAAAAGAGTACGACGAAACCGTAATTAAAAAAATGGAAGAATTTAGAGAAATGAATCGTGGCCGCGCCGGAGGGCCACCACCAATGATGGGAAGATAAACATCAATTCTAATTTTTTTATTTATTCTAATCATTTTTATAATGAACAAGACTCTCTTTATCCTGGTTTTTCTGTTTACCTCCATATGTTTTTCACAAAGTGTTCGTTTTGATGGTTTTATTCAGGACGAACAAAAAAATCCGTTAGAAATGGCCAATATCATGGCAGTTAATAATGCTACAAAAGCAATGGATTCTTACGGAATTACAAATGATAAAGGAAAATTTCAGCTTACATTAAAACCCAATACATCTTACTCTATTAAAATAAGTTATCTGGGAATGAAATCGAAAGAAATTTCAATTGCCACGCAAAATGCAAATATCGTTCAGAACATTGTTATGGATGATGCCGGAATTGAACTCGAAGGTGTTGAGATTGTTCGTGAAATGCCCGTTTCTATAAAAGGCGATACCATTGTTTATAATGCAGATTCGTTTAAATCCGGAACCGAAAAAAAGCTGGAAGATGTTCTTAAAAAGCTTCCGGGCGTTGAGGTAAATGCCGATGGAGAAATTGAAGTCGAAGGTAAAAAAGTCAGTAAATTAATGGTTGAAGGAAAAGATTTTTTTGATGGAGATACCAAACTTGGCGTAAAAAATATTCCTGCAGATGCCATTGATAAAATTCAGGTTCTAAGAAATTATAATGAAGTTGGAGCTTTAAAAGGTTTAGAAAATGATCAGGATAATGTTGCGATGAACATAAAACTCAAAGAAGGGAAAAAGAATTTTTGGTTTGGTGATGTCACCGCCGGAACCGGTGTTGGAGAACTGGATAGCCGATATATTATTAATCCAAAACTGTTTTATTACAGTCCTAAATACAGTATTAATTTAATCACCAACTTTAATAATATAGGAGAATTGCCACTAACAGCTCAGGATTATTTTAAGTTCACAGGCGGATTTAAAAATATGATGAAAAAGGGCGGAAGTAATTTTAATATCTCTTCAAACGACTTGGGGATTTCGATTTTAAGAAACAACCGCGCAAAAGAAATTGAAACGAAATTTGGAGCCACAAATTTTGCCTATTCTATAACAAAAAAATGGAACATTAGTGGTTTCGGAATTCTGTCAACTTCAAAAACAGATCTCGAAACAAAGTCGCAGACTACTATTCTGGATTCCGGGGATGAACAAAAAAGAGACGAATTAACACATCAAAAAAATAATTTAGGTCTTTTTAAATTGAGTTCAACTTATAAACCAAACGATAAGTTTCAGTTTGATTATGATATTTTAACGAAACTTTCCAAACAAAATGAAGACACAGAATTATTGCGTGAATCAGTTGTAAGCAATGTTTCGTCTTTAGAAACTATTTTGACCAATAAAAAACAAGATCCAACATCCATAAATCAAAACCTGAGTTTGTATTATACACAAAGCGATAAGAATATTTTCGCCTTTGAAATGCAGCATTTATATCAGGACGAAAATCCTTTTTATAATGCCAATTTGCGTACGCAGCCTTTTGATTTTTCGGGTTATATTTCAGGACAGGATCGAAATGATCTTAATCAGAATCGATATGTAAAAACCAATAAAGTAGATGCCAAACTGGATTACTATTATATGGTGACACCAAAAAGCAATATCAATATCACACTTGGAAACACATTCTCTTATCAGGATTTTAATTCTCATATTTTTCAAATTCTGGATAATGGAGATAAAAATGACCTGAATAGTGCTGAAAATAATAATCAGGTAAACTATAATTTTAATAATGTGTTTTTGGGGTTTCATTATAAAATTTTAGCCGGAAAATTTACGTTGACACCAGGAGTTAGTGTACACTCGTATACGATGAAAAATACGCAATTAGGAACTGATTATTCTCAAAGTTTTATGAAAGTCCTGCCTGATTTTTTTGCTTTATATCAAATAAAAAAATCAGAAACATTAACGTATAATTTCTCTCTGTCAAATGATTTTACAGATATTAATCAACTGGCTTCGGGGTTTGTCTTATCAGATTACAGTAGTTTGTTTAGAGGAAATCGTTTGTTGGAAAATGCTACTTCGCAAGTGCATTCATTACGTTATTTTAAATATAATATGTTCAATTTTGAAAATATTTTTGCTAATGCAACGTATACCAAAAAAGTTGATGCGATTAAAACAAAAGCTGATTTTGATGGTATTAATCAATCATCGACTCCTTATAATTCAAATTTAGCAGATGAAACTTTTACAGGAATGGGAAATTATGGACGTTCTTTTCTTAAAAATTATAAAGCATCTGTAAATGCGACTTTCAATTGGTCTAAATTCAATAATATCCAGAATAATGTTCTGGCAACTACAGAAAGTTTTAGTCAAAGTTATACCGTAAAAGCTTCAACAAACTATAAAAATTTCCCCAATTTAGAGTTTGGATATAATGCGCTGATTAACAAATACAGCGGTTCGACTTATTATACAGATAAACCTTTTGCAAGATTAGATTATTATTTTCTCAACAGCTTTTCGTTTGTTTCAGAGTACGAGTTTTATCATTATTATAATGGGAATAAAACGGTCGATAATGAGTATGATTTTTTAAGCGCCAGTTTAATTTATCAAAAAAAGGATAGTAAATGGGAGTATAAAATTGCTACTACGAATTTACTAAATACCAAATATCTCAACGATGACAGCTTCTCGCAATTTTCTACACGAGTTTCGCAATACACTGTACAGCCTCGATACATCATTTTTTCTATGAAGTATAATTTATAGTATTTTAATTACAATGCGTTATATTTTTGATGCTTTTTTTAAATAAGAAAGAAATATCTTTGTTTAAATAGTAACAACTAAAATTTTAAGCATGCGTAATTTTATATGGAGTTTCTTAGCGTTCTTTTGTTTAATTTCTGTTTCTTTTTCTCAAACAAAAAATATTGAAAAAGGATCTTACCTGTCTACAAACAAAGGTCAGAAGATCAAGCTAAATTTATTAGAAGATAATAAATACGAATTGGTTTTTTATTCCGGTAATTATGAAGTCAAAGGCGATTCATTATTGTTTGTTCCAAGTGTAAAAGCAGAAAGTGCTTTTGATCTGGCGTTTAAAAATGATAAAAAAGCAAAAAAAGTAAAAGTTAAATTCTCAGATGCTGTTTACTATTATTCTTTTTATGTAGGTACACAAAATGGTTCAGGAGATATTCAATATCAAAGATTATCAGATATTAGAGAAAAAGTAAATCCTGAAGATGATAAACTTGACGTAGATTTTGAAATTGATCGTGCAGATTATTTATACTTGGTTTATGAGGAATATGGCGGAAATAGTAAAGTCTCTAAATTTGCTTTGCCAAAAGACGTTTCAGAAATTACAATCAAATATCAGCCTGAGGTTTTAGGTGATTTAAATATAAAAGGATTTTTTAATCAGAAAACAAGTGAGTTGATGATTTCCGAAAAATCTGGAAAAGATCCATTGGTTTTTCGTAATGCAAAAGATGTGCAGCCGGAAAAAATTTCAAAAGTAGTTCCGCTGGAAAATAAGACAATTGTAAACTGGACTTATGCAGGAAAAGAGCCTTTAGTAACAGAGGATTTTGGATTAGCAAGTGATTCTACAGCTGTAGCAGTAGAATCTTATCCATCTACAAATTTTGATTTTAAGTTCAAGATCGAAGACAATCTAAAAAGCGCTCTTGCATCGACAAAAAATACTAAAACTAAATTTTTAGTAGTGGCAGTTGACAGTAAAAATACTTCGGCGAAAGTTGATTTTGATACTTTTATAAAAAATCAGGAAACTCAGGTTAGTTATAATATGTATGAAGGATACAATCCGGAATATGACTTGTATAATTTTTATCTGGCTAATGCCGATGATAAAAAATGGCTGAAAGCAAATAAAATTGCTGATAATCAAAGTGTAATTGTTCTAAATGGTAATGGAGAAATTTTAGCAACGGCAAAATCTAATCTAACAGAAAAACAATATCAGTTAAGTTATTATGACGGTTTATACAAAAAACTGCAAAGAATAGATGGATTAGCGGCTTTTAGTAAAACTGTAAAAAATAAAAAAGCTACGGATGCTGATTTAATTCAGGCTTTTAATAAAGTTGCAGTTCTTGAAATACCTTATGATTATGATACAGATTATGCAGTGACAACAGATGACAATGCTGCTGAATTTAAATTTGTACATACAACTTTAGATAAAAAAGAAGTTGCCCAAATCTGGAAAAAACTAATAGAGACACATCAAAAAGATACAAAACCAAACATGTATCTGGTAGAAACTATTTTGAAAGAAATTAAAAATCAAGGATTCTCAAAACAATTTTTTAAAGAAGACAAGGTTTTAAATGATATTGATTTTCTTGCTATAGATTATTTGATAAAACATTATGATGCGATCGATGCAGAACGTACAGCTTTTACTGCTAAAGAAGGAGAAACGCATATAATAGGAAGTATAAATACAGAGATTGCAGCAGCTTTACAGCAAAATAAATATATTGCGGAAAATGATATTGCAGCAGAAAAAAATGAAAGCAAAACGATTGCAGTTTATAAAAAACTAATCGCCGCAGGTAAAGGAAACTTTGAATGTTATCAAAATTATTTTACTTATTTAGCTGAGGTAGAAGATAAAGACGGTTCAAATACAAATTATCTAAAAGAGTTTAGTACTTATTTTAATGCTAATCTGGCTACGGATAAAGGAAGTGTTATCGAAAGATTAGATACTATGTTTACTTCGATGGATCCTACTTCTGATTATGCGTATAACGGCTGGAATGCATTTAAAGAATACCATTCAAATTTATGCAATTCGGCAGCATGGACAGTAGTTTCTAAACCAGGAAATTTAGGATTTTTAAAATCAGCTATTACATGGTCAGAATATAGTTTGGTTGTCACAAAAAACAATCCTTATTATTTAGATACACTGGCACAATTGTATTATAAAGACGGACAAAAAGAAAAAGCGATTCAAACGCAGACTCTGGCAGTTAAATATCTAACAGATTATGTAGAAGAAGAAACTGCTACAGAGATTCGGGAAACATTAAGTAAAATGGAAAACGGAACATATTAGTAATTGTTTTTTATAAATAGCAGACCCGACAGGTTTTAAAAACTTGTCGGGTTTTTTGTTGTTTAGAACCAATATAAAAGTAGCGTTTTTTTTACAGATTGTTTTTTAGAATTTACAAATCAGATATATTAGCGATAATTATTAGCAGATGATATAATGAATGTTCTAAAATGTTTTTTGTCGAGTATTTTTGTTGCACTTTTTTGTAACATCATCCTCATTTTTATAAAACCAAACTATTGAGAAGAGAACTAAAGAAGATACTATTATGGCATATGGTAACGAAAACGAAGTAGATTTTAAATTTGTCTACAAAATAGAAGGCTCTTTGCAAGATGCTTTAAAAGCAACTAAGGAAGATAATAAGTTTTTGATTGTATATAATGATCCCAATAATAAATCAGCGCAAGAAGATTTTGATGTATTTATTAAAGATCAGAAAGAGGCTGTATTGACTTATTTTCGTAAACATAGAACTAGATATAATGGGTTTAATTATTATTTAGCGACTAAAAAAAATAAGTCATGGCTGAAGAAAAACAAAATAACCGATTCGCCATGTATAATTATATTGGGGGAAAATGGAGAAGTTTTAGCAACCGCAAAATCAACTTTAGCAAATAAAGCCTATCTACTATCTCATTATGATTATTTAATAGATAAATTAAGAGAAATTTATAAGAAAGAAAATTTCACCAGAATAATTACTAATAAAAAATCCAGTGATGATGAATTAATAAAAGCATTTTATGATGTTTTGATATATTGTAATACATATGATCACTACGTTCCCAGACGTATTAAAGAAGCTGATGAGGGAAAATTTGAATTTATTACATTCGATTTGAATAAAAAGCAAGTACAAGAAGTTTGGGATAAGCTTATTGAGGTGCACCAAAACGATGTAAAACCCAATAAGATGCTAGTCGAAGTAATTTTGAAAGAAATTAAAGGATTTGGGTTTAATAAAGTCTTTTTTGACATACAGGAAGTTTTAAACAATACTGATTTTAAATCGATAGATTACTTGATAACACATTATGGGAGGAGTGTAACAATAGGTTTCGAAAGCACAGAAATCTTTTATGTACTCAATGAAAATAAAATTTCATATTGCTATTTTAAGGAACTTAAACAAAAATCAGACTCAAAAAGAATAAAAGAAGCCTATAAAAAATTGATTGCTTGCGGAAAAGAGAATTTTGATATTTATATCCATTACTTTTATTATTTGAAGAATGATACCGAAAGTGGAAATTTAAACAATATATATTTAAAAGAATTTGATATTTATTTCGATAAAATTTTGGCAACAGAAGGAGATGCAATTCAAAAATTAGATCAAATGCATAAAGATGGACTCTTTGCAAAATTGTCATTTATGTCTGATTTGACAACTTTTAAATGGGAGCATTCTAATCTTTGTGATTATGCGGCCCGGTATGTAGTATTGCATCCAGAGAATATAGATTATTTAAAGAAAGCAATTAAATGGTCGGAGTATAGTTTGGATGTTAACAAGAATGTCCCACGTTATCTGGACACATTAGCACAATTATATTATAAAGACGGACAAAAAGAAAAAGCAATTCAAACGCAGACTCTGGCAGTTAAATATCTAACAGATTATGTAGAAGAAGGAACTGTCACTGAAATTCGAGAGACATTAAGTAAGATGGAAAACGAAACATATTAAAATTAAAAAGCCTTTGAAATAATTTCAAAGGCTTTTTTTTTAGTTCTTAATTTTTATAAGAACCTTTATGTTGTAGTTGTTTAATATCTTTTTATTGTTTTTGATTTTCCCATTTGCATTAAGATAGGTAATCATAATTTTATATTTTGGAGTTTCTACTTCCTGAGTTATTTTTTTATTTGAATTATAGTCTTCTTTAAAATTTGCGTTTTTATTCACAAAATCATTGATTTGTATTGGAATATTATCTTGATTAATTTGGAGGTCTAAACCGTAATCTTTATCAGAAGATTGAATTGAATAGCTTTTGTTTTCAATTTTTATACAATCATTACACTCAAATTTGTTCTGATAAGAAGAAAGGGTAAAGGATATATCATAACCGTGAATGTTCTCTACATTATTTTGATCATTTTCATAATAGTAGTAATAAAACTCATCTTTATTTTTTTCTTTTTTATCATAAGGCGATCTATATTCAAATCCTAAAGCTTCCATGATTTCATAATCACTAGGAAATTTATCTGTTTTAAGAAGTGTCTCCAGTTTTGTTTTGGCATAAGGAACCATTATTTCTACACCATAATTATCTTCAAGAAAAGAAACAATGCTGCTTAAATCTTTTTCTTGTTCGAAAGTTAATTTTTGATTTGATTTTTTCATGTAAGATTCAAATCGGGATAATTGACTCTTTTTTGAAATAAAATTAGCACTTTGCGGACCCGCAAGAGAAAGCAATCCTGCCAAACACAGACTTACAGGAATGAACTTTATTTTAGGCT
The DNA here is from genome assembly GCF_001975985.1 of [Flexibacter] sp. ATCC 35103. GTDB lineage: Bacteria > Bacteroidota > Bacteroidia > Flavobacteriales > Flavobacteriaceae > Flavobacterium. The sequence goes on from NZ_MTQF01000005.1 coordinate 55,842, forward strand.
GTTTTTGAATTAAAAAATACCCCACAATAACAGAAAGCCATATCGATAATAGAAGAACATAATAACGTTCATGTGTGAATCCGTAAAGATTGATTCGGTATAAAATTGCCCAAAAAAGTAGCCCAAGTAACGGAATCAACAAAAAATAAAACCATCTGTTAAAAGTTCTCATCCATAGATTATTAGTTTCAGTCGCAATAGGATGAACCAATAAAAAAGATAAAATACCAAAAATGGCGAATACCAAAACAAGATACGAAACCCAGCCAACAGGCAAAGAAAGCGTAACTAATATCTTGGCTTCATAACAAATTAAAATCACCAAATACAGGCTTATTAAAGGTAATAACACATATTGTGTAAAATTTTTAAGCCCTTTAGGATACTTTAAAATCAAAGGATTCTCACTGTTATTGGTTTCAGGAACTCCGTTTAAAAAGAATATTGTATTGAAGATTCCGGCAATCACAAAAAAGATATGAAGATAAATGTGATCATAAAATTCAACCTTGAACAATTTATCAATAGCTAAAATAGCTAATGCTAAACCACAATAAAGTACAACACTATATAATCCAGAAGTTAGAATTCTTAGAAAAAGTTGTTTGTTAAATTCCCAGAACTCATCCTGATCATATGATCTGGGCAAGAAACCGGCAAATGAAACTAACAAATGCAAAGCGATATTAAGTACTAAAAACTGTTGTATTTCAAGATCTGTAATATCCTTATGAAAATTAAAAACAAAGAGAACAATAAAGCTTCCAAGTATAATACTGGTTACAAAGCGTAAAATAGTATTCTTTTTTGTGGCAAGAAAAAACAAACTCACAGAAAGAAATAATACCAGACATAAAGAAGCACTCATTAATGCTTTTTCATAAAACTCTTTATTAGGATCATTATAGTTTTTCTCATTAAGGATAATGGCGAAAATGGTTCCTAAAATGGCCGTTATATTTTCCAGGGGAAATCTGAGAACTGTTTTTAGTGTTGCGTTTAGAACGTTTTGTAATGATGGAAGTCTGCTCATTTTTTAATCAGTTATATTGTACTAAGAAAGGTAAATTGTAAGAGATAACCAAATAATAATAGTAATGACAAAAAAATGTTATCAGCATTTTATTGATTTTACATTTCAATACTATTTCAAAACCAAATGAATGATTTTTTCTCAATAAATTACTAAGTTTGGAATACTAAATTAAAACGTATGAAAAATAAAATGATCCTCGTTTTGATTGCTTATGGAGGAGTAGTTTTTTCGCAGGCAATTAAAAAACCTCTCGTTTCAGCAATTACAGACAAAGACCTTAAAACCGATATGTACCAGATGGCTGGTGATCATTTTAACGGTCGTGAAGCAGGAACTTTAGATGAGTTAAAAGTATCGATGTGGCTGGCAAATAAAGCAAAAGAAGCAGGAATGGCTCCGGCTGGTGATGACGGAACTTATTTTCAGTTTTTTGATATGTACAGGCATCAGGTAACGCCAAACACAAAATTTAAAATTGGACAAAAAGAATATAAATTGTGGAAAGATGTTCTGGTAGCAGAAACTACAAATATTAAAGTCGATGCACCATTAGTATATTTGGGAGCCGCTACAAAAGAAGAAATTGAAAAAGCAGATGTCAAAGGAAAAGCAGTTGTTTTACTAGCTTCTAAAGATGGGATTGCTGATGATATTTCGTTGTTCGACAGACGTTATCCAGGTCTTGTTAGAAATAAATATTATGATCTTGTAGTTAAAAAAGGAGCAACAGCACTTATTATGGTTGCAGATGCATTGGCAGAAGAAAGTTGGTCTCAGGTAGAACCACAAATGACAAGAGGTATTTATGGAATAGAAGGTTTCCGTGATAAAATTGGTGCAACAATGCCAGTTTTTTGGGTACATAATGACCAATTAGAATACTTAAAAAGCACTAAAGATTTATTGTCTACAGAAGTAATTTCTGAAACCTATAAATATCCATCTGTAAATGTTGTAGGAACAATCGAGGGAACTGATGCTAAATTAAAAAAGGAATATGTTCTTTTTAGCGGACATCAGGATCACGACGGAGTAAGACAAAAATATGGTCAGGATTCTATCTATAACGGAGCAGATGATAATGCGAGTACTTGCGTAGCTATGTTAGCCATTGCAAGAGCCTATAAAAAACAACCCGGAAAAAGAACTTCTCTATTTGTATTTCACGGTTCAGAAGAGCGTGGTTTATTAGGATCAAGATGGTATGCAGCACACTCAACAGTTCCTGAAAAAGATATTATTGCAGTTTTAAACGGAGATATGATTGGTAGAAACAACGTAAATCAGGCCGCTCTTTTAGGTTCAAGTTCTCCTCATGAAAACTCATCTGATTTAGTGGCAATTGCTAAAAGAGCAAATGATGAAGGCCCTAAATTTGATTTAGATAAACTTTGGGACAGACCAGAACATCCGGAATATTTTTATTTCCGTTCAGATCATTTACCATATGCAAAAAGAGGAATTCCGTCTGTTTTCTATACCAGTGTTTTGCACAGTCAATATCACACACCAATGGATGAATCTGAAAATATTGATTTCGTAAAATTGCATAAAATGACAGAATGGATGTATCGCACAGGCTGGATTTTATCTAATGATGCTTCTCGTCCTAAAACGTTACCAAATGTGCAATTAGAGCGATAAATCTACAGATTGATTTTATTTGTGTTGAAATTAAGACGCGGATAAAACGGATTCGCTATCGCGAAAATGCAGATAAAAACAGATTTTATATTTGAAAATTATCGATTTATTGAATATAATAAAAAAGGCTTTCTAAAATTTTAGAAAGCCTTTTTGTTACCTATATTTTTAGATTGTATTAAATCAGCAGTAATTATTTGCATTCAAAGTAACGAATAAACCAAGGAAAAAAATCCGTTTTTATCCGCGTCTTTACGAAGTAAATCCGTTTCATCCGCGTTCAAATAAACACCCGGATTTAAATATTAAAATCCACTAACAAAAGAGGCTGTCTAATTATTTTAGACAGCCTCTTTTTGTATGTAAATATTTTTAGATTGAATTACAATCCAAATTCAGCTTTTACTTTGTCTACGAAATCAAGTTTCTCCCAAGTAAACAACTCAACAGTAACTGTTTTTTCGTGTCCTCCCGGAGCAAAAAAAGTTTTAGTTACCACTTCTGGTTTACGTCCCATGTGTCCGTAAGCAGCAGTTTCGCTATAGATTGGGTTTCTTAATTTTAAACGTTGCTCAATAAAGTAAGGACGCATATCGAAGATAGCTTCTACTTTTTTAGCGATTTCACCGTTAGTTAAATTTACTTTAGAAGTTCCGTAAGTATCAATGAATATTCCCATTGGTTCAGCAACTCCAATAGCGTAAGAAACCTGAACTAAAATCTCGTCAGCAACACCTGCAGCCACTAAGTTTTTAGCAATATGACGAGTTGCATAAGCAGCACTTCTATCAACTTTACTTGGATCTTTTCCAGAGAATGCACCACCACCGTGAGCACCTTTTCCACCGTAAGTATCCACAATGATTTTTCTTCCTGTTAAACCAGTATCTCCGTGAGGTCCACCAATAACGAATTTTCCTGTTGGGTTAATATGATAGTTGATTTTATCATTGAATAAATGTGCGTGAGCTGGATTTTTTGCAATGATTCTTGGAATCAAAATTTCGATAATATCTTTTTTGATTTTAGCCAGCATTGTAGCTTCTTCATCAAAATCATCATGTTGAGTCGAGATTACAATCGCATCAATACGAGTTGGTTTGTTATCATCGCTATATTCTAAAGTTACCTGAGATTTAGCATCAGGACGTAAATAAGTGATCTCTTTGTTCTCACGTCTTAAAATTGCTAATTCCTGTAATAATTTATGAGATAAATCAAGTGCCAATGGCATGTAGTTTTCAGTTTCGTTAGTTGCGTAACCAAACATCATTCCCTGGTCTCCAGCACCTTGCTCTTCCGGCTTAGCTCTGTCAACACCCTGATTAATATCTGCTGATTGCTCATGAATTGCAGAAAGAATTCCACAAGAATTTGCTTCAAACATATACTCGCTTTTCGTGTATCCAATTTTACGGATAACTTCACGGGCAATTTGCTGCACATCAAGATAAGTATTCGATTTTACTTCACCTGCTAAAATTACCTGACCAGTTGTAACAAGAGTTTCACAAGCTACTTTTGAGTCAGCATCAAATGCCAGAAAGTTATCAATTAAAGCATCCGAAATTTGATCTGCAACTTTGTCTGGATGCCCTTCACTAACAGATTCTGACGTAAATAAATAAGCCATAATAATTTATTAAATTAACATTAAGCGAGGAAAAGTAATTGCTGAAAGTGCTAAAGGAGGTATCCTGCTTTAGCATTTTTTACTACTGAAATTAATCTTTCAGCATTCATAACGAACGGTTTCATTATGAAGAGGTTGCAATCAGTTCAAATTTTTCCTCTGTATTCGGGTGCAAAGGTATAAAACCATTTTGATTTGCAAATTAAAGTTCAACATTTTTTATTTTTATAAGTATAAATTTAACACAAACATACTAAATTGATAGGGTAATAGAAATTATTTCTGTTTTTGTTTGGTCGATTAAAAAATAGTTTGCAAATTTGCCCCATCAAAAGAAAATAAAACATGAAATCAATAGTTTGCAATATGTCTTGTAAGATGCCGGAGCCTTCCGCAGAGACACTATTGTAGATTTTTTTCAAAAATATATATAGAACCTCTGCTAACCGCAGAGGTTTTTTTTTGCCCAAAAAGCAACAAACTATTAACCACTTTCAAATCAAAATAATAATCAATCAAAAAAAGCAATGAAAAAAAACGTAGTACTAGCATTAGGTCTTTTAACATTTTCCGGAATCTATGCTCAGGACAATAAAAAAGAGCAGGATACTTTAAAGAACAATGAACTATCAGAAGTAACAATAGTAGGATCCAGAAGTAAAAACCGTGTAAAAACAGATGTTCCGGTTCCGGTAGATGTTTTTAATATTTCAGATATAACAAAAGGATCACCACAAACCAGTGTAACACAGATCTTAAATTATGTTGCACCTTCTTTTACCAGTAATGCAACTTCTACCGCAGATGCTACAGATCACGTCGATCCGGCACAATTAAGAGGTTTAGGACCAGATCAGGTTTTAATATTAGTAAATGGTAAACGCAGGCATTCCAGTGCTTTGGTAAACATAAACGGATCTCCGGGAAGAGGATCTGTAGGAACAGATTTAAATGCGATCCCATCATTTGCTATCGAAAGAATCGAAGTTTTGCGTGATGGAGCAGCGGCTCAATACGGTTCTGATGCAATTGCAGGAGTTATCAATATTGTATTAAAAAAGAATGCCAATTTTATTTCAGGAGGAATTCAATATGGTACAAATCTATCATCAGGATCTAATAATTTTAAAGGCGGAGCTGATGGTCAGAATTTACAAGTAGATTTAAATTACGGAACCTCATTAGGTAAAGCAGGAAGTTTCCTGAATATTACAGGAAGTGCCGTAACCAGACAAGCAACAAGCAGAGCCGGAATTAGAAATAACGCTATTTTTAATGCCTATAATGCTGTCGAAAACAGAGCTGCCCAAAATGGTGTTGCTATTAATTCCTTATATAGTAATATAAATAACACGCCAAATTCTGCACAAATTCTTACTTCATTAAAGCAATATGCGCCACAAGTGAGTTATTTTACACCGGTACAGCAAACAGCAATCTCATCTGCAACAACATTAACACAAATGCAAACGGCTTTGAATTTTGATGTAACCAATAATGAAATTGCTTACAGAGGTCAGGAAAGAAGCGACTATAATATGAGTGTTGGTCAGTCAGAATTAGCTTCAGGACAATTATACTATAATACTAAATATCCACTGACAGAAACTACTGCTTTATACTCTTTTGGTGGAGTTTCATATAGAAATGGTAAGTCATATGCCTTTAACAGATTGCCAAATGGTTCCGGAACTTTCACGCAAGTGTATGAAAACGGATTTTTACCGGAAATACAATCGGATATTTTAGATGCTTCATCTGCGGTTGGAGTTACAACAGAATTATTTGGTTTTGATACTGATCTTAGTACAAACCTGGGTACAAATTCTTTTAAATATGATGTAAACAATACGATCAATGCAACTTTAGGAACCAATTCAGGTACGAGTTTTGATGCTGGTAAAGTTTCATTTTTGCAAAGTACAACCAATTTAGATTTCAGTAAAAGGCTTGATGTTTTAGAAGGATTAAACGTAGCTTTTGGTGGAGAATTCAGATATGAAAATTATCAGATTAAATCAGGAGAAGAAGCTTCTTACGGATTGTATGATACAAACGGAAATTTAGTTTCAGGAATTCTGCCAAGTAATTCACCATTAATCGTAACAGACTTCTTTGGCAACAAACGTGGAGCAGGAGCACAGGGATTTTCTGGATTTCAGCCGGCAGATGCCAAAGAAAAAGATCGAAAAAGTGGTGCGGCTTATGTTGATTTAGAATTAAACGCTACTAAAAACTGGCTTTTAAACGGAGCGGTGCGTTATGAAAACTATTCAGATTTTGGAAGCACAGTTATATTTAAACTGGCATCTCTTTTAAAATTGACTGACAATATTAATTGGAGAATTTCAGGGCAAACCGGTTTTAGAGCCCCATCATTGCAACAAAAGTATTTTGAAGCAAGTTCGACCCAATTTATAAATGGTTCTCCATATCAGGTAGGTTATTTTACAAATGATTCACAAGCAGCTAAAAGTATTGGAGTTGAAAGCCTGAAACCTGAAAAATCTAAAAGTATCAGTACAGGATTTACATTCAAGATTCCAGAAGCAAATATTACCATTACAACAGATGCTTACTTTACAAGAATCGATGACAGAGTGGTATTAACTGGACAATATGCAAGACCAACTGATGCTCAGATAACAGGTGCAACATCTGACAAACAAAGAGATGCATTGACATTATTTCAACAAGCATTTGATTTAAAAGGAGTGGAAAGGGCTTCGTTCTGGACCAACGGAATCAATTCTGAAACGAAAGGTATTGATGTCGTAATTTCTCAAAAATATGATGTAATTCAGGATTTTACAATTCGAAATGATTTTGCTTTAAGCTACAATACAACAAAAAGAGTTGGGAAATTAAATGTACCTCAATCTATTATTGATGCAGGTGGAGATCCTTATATATATTCATTTTTCCCGGAATCAAGCCGTATTTATTTAGAAGAAGCGATCCCGAAATTAAAAGCAAATTTAATGACTACTTTCAATATCAAAAAACTGGACATTTATTTAAGAAACAGTTATTTCGGAAAGGTAACAGATCCGGGAGCGACAGATGTAAACTTAGACGGATCATCTTCAGTTTACGAACATCCTGAATACAGTTCAAAAATTGTTACTGATTTATCTTTTGGGTATCAAATCAACGAGAAATTCAGATTGACAGTTGGCTTTAATAATATAGGAGATGTGTATCCGGACAGAAACAACCCTTCAACTCCAGCCTTTACGAATACAACACCTACATTGTCTCCTGCACCAAGTGCCGACTTAACAAATGCAAATCAGTTTGCGTATTCAAGAGCAGTATCACAATTTGGACTAAACGGAAGATTTGGTTTTGCGAGATTAAGTTTCAAATTTTAAAGATAAGATTGCCCACGGGTTTTGCGGATTAAACGGGTTGACGCTGGTTTTATAATTATTTTAATCCTTTATCCCAATAGCTATCGGGAGTGGATAAACTTTCATACAGATGCATGATTCGGTAATAGTTAAAATTGTTTAAGAAGAAAACAAAAATCTGTGCAAATCCGTTTAATCAGCAAAACCCGTGGGCTAAATTTTTTTAAAGACAAACACCAGTATTTACTGGGCTTCGAAAAAAATAATGTAAAATATCATTTTTTGATTTGGTAGTTCTAAAAATAATTTATATATTTACTCTATCGAATTAGTCGAGTTTAAAAATAAGAATAATTTAAATAAAATGAAAATGAAAACAATAGCGAATAATATGATGATATGTTGTGATATGATGCAAATGTGCATCCCAATTCGTTGTTGCCAAAAGTAAAAGATAAAATCTTTGTTATAGTTAGATCTATAAGCCCTTTTGGTCGCCATCCGAAAGGGCTTTTTTTTAAAACATTTTTAAAATTCAAATTATGAAAACACTAAACTCAATTGCAATAGAGTATTTATTGAGAAACGATTCTCAAAAAAATAATAAATCAGAAGACATAACAAGAGAAGTTATCAGAATAAATACAGAGCAAAATATAAAAAGTCAAAAATCATTACTGTTTCACATGTATGATCTTGAAGAAGAAGCAGAAGAATTTTTTGTTTAAATCAATTCAAAAATTAATTACAATATCAATATATAAGTATTAACAATACCTAAAAACTAAGAAATTATGAGCACACAAAAATTTGCAACAAACGCATTACACGCAGGACACGATGTTACTAAAAATGCAGGAACGAGAGCTGTACCAATTTACCAGACATCATCATATGTATTTAATGATTCAGATCACGCTGCCAATTTATTTGGTCTTGCCGAAGCCGGATTTATCTATACCCGATTAAATAACCCAACAAATGATGTTTTAGAACAAAGGCTTGCAGCGCTTGAAGGCGGAATTGGAGCTGTAGTTACGGCATCAGGAGCTTCTGCAATTTCTACAACGTTCCTGACTTTACTAAAAGCGGGTGATCATATTGTGGTTTCGAACAGTTTATACGGAGGAACATATAATTTATTAAGCGTTACTTTACCTCGTTTAGGAATCACAACAACATTTGTAGATCCGTCTAAACCGGAAAATTTCACTAAAGCAGCCAAAGAAAATACAAGAGCCTTTTTTGTAGAATCTTTAGGAAACCCAAAATTAGATGTATTAGACCTGAAAGGAATTTCGGCAGAAGCCAAAAACTTTAAAGTACCTTTTATTGTAGACAATACCGTAGCTACTCCTTATTTATTAAACCCAATTGCGTACGGAGCAGATATTGTGATTCACTCTTTAACCAAATATATTTCAGGAAACGGAACTTCATTAGGAGGTGTTATCATCGATGCAGGAAATTTTGACTGGTCAAACGGAAAATTCCCTGAATTTACAGAACCTTCCGCAGGATATCACGGTTTAGTATATCACGAAGCTTTAGGAAATGCTGCATTTATTGCAAAAGCAAGAATCGAAGGTTTACGTGATTTTGGAGCCGCTTTGAGTCCGTTTAATGCTTTCCAGATTATTCAGGGATTAGAAACATTGCCAATCCGAATTCAGAAACACAGTGAAAATGCTTTAGCATTAGCCTCTTGGTTAGAAAAACAAGATGAGGTAGTTTGGGTAAACTATCCAGGTCTTAAAAACAATAAATATTATGATCTCGCACAGCAATATTTACCAAAAGGACAAAGTGGTGTAGTGACCTTTGGACTGAAAGGTGGTTTTGATGCCGCTAAAAAAGTAGTTGATCAAACAAAATTGTTCTCGCTTCTGGCCAATATTGGTGATACAAAATCACTAATCATACATCCGGCAAGTACAACACACCAACAATTATCTGATGCGGATCAGTTAGAAACAGGGGTTTCAAAAGATTTAGTTCGACTTTCTGTAGGACTTGAAGATATCGAAGATTTAATAGCTGATCTGCAAGCTGCTTTCGCCAGCGTTACCCAATCGCAATACAGCATTAATAAAAATTAGGTTTTTTTGTTTTTTGTTTGAAAAATTGCCTTTAGTAGCGTGAGTTCTGCTAGAGGTGATTTTTTATAAAAAACTATCCATATAAAAGTTTTTTCACCATATAAGTAGAGACGCACTGCTGTGCGTCTAAATCGTTTGTCTGGCAGTGCATGATTGATTATTAAATGAACTTATATCACTTACATGGTTTAAAATAACCCAATAAATTAAAAATTATGTCAAAGCTTAAAATAAATATCATCCTTTTTGGAATTGGAAATATCGGAAGTACTTTGATCAATCAAATTATCGAAAGTCAGGAGTTTTTTCTCGAAAGTAAAAATGTCGATTTTCATTTTCCGATTATAACGAATTCAACAGTAGCTTTTTTCGAGAAAGAAGGCGTAGGATATGCTTGGGAAACCAATTTCTTAGAATTGGCAGTTCCTTTTAAAGTACAGGACATTATTGAATTTGCGAAAGAAAATGAATTTGAGAACCTAATTGCGGTTGATGCAACGGCAAGTGATGAGCTAATTCACCATTATAATACTTTGATCGAAAACGGATTTAATATTGTAGCGGTAAATAAAAAAGCAAACACATTGCCAATTGATCTATACAAAGAGATTAGAACAAATCTTAAAAAGTATGACAAAGAGTTTTTGTATGAAACATCAGTAGATACAGGTTTTCCGGTATTGCAGACTCTTAGGGATTTGTATTATTCCGGAGAAAAAATCACCAAAATACGAGGTGTTTTCTCTGATAATCTGAGTTACGTCTTTAATAGATTTGCGAATGAAGAAGCCACCTTTTCCTCTCTTTTAAAAGATGCTAGTTTGCTGGGATTAATGCGATCTACTTTTAAGGAAGACCTGTCCGGAAATGATACAGCGAGAAAATTGCTGATTCTGACCAGGGAAATTGGTAAAGATTTTGAACTCTCAGATATAAAAATCAATTCTCTTATTACAGAAGAACACCTGGAGAAAAACGGAATCCTTAATAAAGAAGCAATCGACAGATCTTTTAAAATTGCAAAAATAACCCAGGCAGACAATCATGTATTAAGATATGTTGGAGAATTTGATGTGCAGAAAAACACACTCGAAGTTAAATTAGTTTCAGAACCGGTTTCATCGGCTATTGGACAATTAAAAGGTTCAGATACCATTTTTGAGATTTATACGCAATCATATGCAGATGTGCCAATTGCAATTCAAAGTGCTTCGGCATGTAAACAAGCTATTTCAAGAGGGATAATAACTGACATTTTGAAAGTTGCTGAAAAAATAAAAAATAAAGAAGCAGTTTGGCTGTAAGTGGTTTCTATTAGTAGTTAGTTGTTCTTTGATATGTTGAAACAGGAAAGTTCCTAACGTATTTTTTGTAGGTTTTAACGTTCAATTTTTTAAATCTTAAATTTGTAAGATGTTTTTTAACGATAAAAACAGGTTTTTTAACGTTTTTTAGGATTAATTTGCTGATCCTCACTTGCATAATTGAAAAAATATTCGCACATTTGTAATACCTCAAAATTACCAGAAATAAATTTAGAATTTAACATATAGTTATGTCGATCGGGATCAAAAGTTGAATGAACTTTATATCTAATTGATTTTAAAAAGAAGATTAAGTTAAAAGTATTTTCAATAGTTTCGAGAAGCTTATTAAAATTAAACAAATGCAAGAATTTTTTAAAATAGCAGGTAAATCACAGATGAATAAATCCCTACAGATGAACAAGATGTTTAACGTCGCACGTATTTGTGTACGCGTCTGTTGATACTAAAAGTATATATAAGTTGTATAAAACTTAAACCCTTTTGGTATTAAAACCCAAAAGGGTTTTTTTATTTCATTTAGTAGCTGTAACAAAAAAATAAACAAACAATAAAGATTATAAAACGTTAACTAACATAAACTTAAATATCATGAGCAAATTAAACTACATAACAAAAACATTTTCTACATTGAAAAATTTGAAAGCTAGAAGAAACAATCCGCCACCACCAGCAAATGAATTGGTACATCCAAGATTTGGAATTACTGAAGCAGATAAAATAGCAGAGAAAAAAGAGCCAAACTCATTATTGTTTTTGATGTATTCAAAAGAAAATGAAACACTTTTTATCTAAATCAAAAAGTATCATAAAATAGGGGAATACCTGCTTAATTTTACTGGGCAACTTGTTCGGTAATTTTTTGCGTACAATAGTTTTTGTTTGAATTATGTTTAAGAAATTGCGGAATCAGTTTCGATAAAATTTGTTTGTTTAAGAAATTAGTAGTTAATTTGCACCTTTAAGTTCAAAAACGTATTGAAATGTTATAAAGAAAGGACGAGGGATTAGACCCGATGAATCCTTAGCAACCCTTCGTTAAATCGAAGAAGGTGCTGCATTCTACCACGCCCAAACGTGGAAAGATAACAACAAGAATTTTCTAGTTTCACTCTAGTACTTTCTTTCTAATATTTCCACATACAAATCAATAATAAAAAGATTTGAAATTGGAAAATATACCAAGTCCCATTATAATTCACGATTTCATCACACAAAGTGGTGCATCATATACGTTAATACCGCTAAGTTTTACACTTTCGGGTTTGCCATTACATAGCGCGCCTATTGTTTTGGTGAATCATGCATTGACAGGAAACGCTCAGGTTACAGGCGAAAATGGGTGGTGGAATGATTTAATCGGGAACGAAAAAACAATAGATACTAACAAATATACCATATTAGCATTTGATGTTCCCGGAAACGGAAACGATTCTTTTGTGATAGAAAACTATCAGGATTTTACAACAAGAGATGTTGCAGCAATTTTTATAAAAGGTCTTGAAGCTTTAAATATACACCAGGTGCACACCATCATTGGCGGTTCTGTTGGTGGAGGAATTGCCTGGGAAATCCTTGCATTAGAACCTAATATTACCCAAAACTTAATTCCGATTGCGACAGACTGGAAATCGACAGACTGGATGATTGCTAATTGCTATTTGCAAGAGCAAATCCTGAACAATTCTTCAAGACCTATTGAAGACGCCAGAATTCACGCCATGTTGTGTTATCGCTCTCCTGAATCATTCAAAGAAAAATTTCAACGTACGATCAACAACAATCTTTCGATTTTTAATATTGAAAGCTGGTTGGCGCATCATGGCGAAAAATTACAAAAGAGATACCAATTATCATCGTACAAATTGATGAACCAATTGCTCAAAACTATAGATATTACCAGAAATAGTGACGACTTTGAAACTTTATTGTCCAGAACAAATGCCGCGATTCATATTATTGGGATCAACTCAGATTTGTTTTTTACACCAAAAGAAAATCGGGAAACATTTCAGGAATTAAAGAAGTTCAAAAACAATGTTTTTTACAGCGAAATAGATTCGGTTCACGGACATGACGCTTTTTTAATCGAGTACAAACAACTAGATCATTTACTTGCCGATATTTTTAAGGCAGAAACAATAGAAAAATAAAATGAAAATATTAAAATTTGGAGGCAAATCGTTATCAAACGGAGAAGGACTTAACAAAGTAGTTTCAATCATTTCTGATAAAGTAAATCAAGGAGAACAAATTGCCGTTGTCGTTTCGGCTCGCGGAAATGCAACAGACGAATTAGAATATATTTTGAAACTTGCCGCTAAAAATGGCAATTACAAACCATTATTTGAGAATTTTAAAACCTATCAAATATCAGATTATCCGAAAGTAGATTTGTCTGAAGAATTTAATGTTTTAGAAAAACTTTTTGAAGGTGTAAGCTTAATTGGAGACTATAGCAACAAAATCAAAGATCAGATTTTGTCGAAAGGTGAATTGCTTTCGGCTAAATTATTAACCGCTATTTTAAAAGAAAAAGGCGTTCCTGCTAACTTTGTCGATTCGAGAGAATTGCTAAAAACCGATTCTAAATTTGGCGATGCACAACCTTTAGAACAACTTTCTAAGAAAAACGTTATCAGTTATTTTAAAGATCATAATGGTTCGACCGTAAATATTGTAACCGGTTTTATTGGTTCAAACAATAATAATGACACCACCACTTTAGGTAGAAACGGAAGTAATTATACAGCCTCATTAATCGCTAATTATTTGAATGCCGAAGAATTACAAAATTTCACTCACGTTGACGGAATTTACACAGCAAATCCGGATTTGGTTGCTGATGCTAAAAAAATCGAATTTTTATCATTTAATGAAGCGAATGAATTGGCCAATTTTGGCGCAACAATTTTGCATGCCAAAACCATAATTCCTTTATTAGAAAAGAATATTCCGCTTCGTATTTTAAATACTTTCAACCACGAAAATCGCGGAACTTTAATTACTTCAGATTCGGCAAAAGAAGGAATCAAAACCCTTTCGGTTTTAGAAAACGTATCGCTGGTTAACCTTGAAGGACGCGGATTACTAGGAAAAGCCGGAGTCGATGCCCGAATTTTTAAAGTAATGGGCGATCATAATATCAGCGTAAGTATTATATCGCAAGGTTCTTCTGAAAGAGGAATTGGTCTTGTTGTAGCCACTGATAAAGCGACACTTGCGATGGTGGAATTAGAAAAAGAATTTGAAAATGATTTTTATTCTAAAGATGTAAACCAAATCACGGTTACAGATAATGTTTCGGTAATTTCGATCATTGGTCAGGATTTAAGCACATTCCACAAGCCTTATACGGCTTTAATAAAAAATAAAATAGTTCCAATATTGTTTAACAACACCGTTACAGGCAAGAACGTGAGTTTGGTGGTTAAAAAAGCGGAACTAAATAAAGCCTTAAACGTAATTCACGGAGAGATTTTTGGAGTTTCTAAAAAGATCAATATTGCTATTTTTGGTCACGGATTAGTGGGCGGAACTTTAATCAATCAGATTTTAGAATCGGCTGCAGCAATCGAAAAACGTAAAGACATTAAACTGAATGTGTTTGCAATTGCGAATTCTAAGAAGTTGCTTTTAAACAAAAACGGCGTAACCTCTAACTGGAAAAATGATATTCAGAAAGACGGACTTGAATATACTATAAACGATGTGATTGCCTACGCAAATCAACATCATTTAGAAAACTTAATTGCGATTGATAATACCGCAAGTGCCACTTTTGTAGAAAACTATATTACGCTTGCTGAAAGCAGTTTCGATTTGATTTCTTCTAATAAGGTAGCTAATACATTAAGTTATGGCTTCTACAAAGAACTAAGAAAAGCTTTGGCCGAAAACCAAAAGAATTATTTGTATGAAACCAATGTTGGTGCCGGTTTACCATTAATTGATACCATAAAATTATTACACCTTTCGGGTGAAAATATCACGAAAATAAAAGGAGTTTTCTCCGGAACATTAAGTTATTTATTCAATAATTTCTCTGCAAAAGATGCTCCGTTTAGTCAGATTTTGCAAGAAGCAATCGATAACGGATATACAGAACCAGATCCGCGTGAAGATTTATGCGGAAATGACGTAGGAAGAAAATTATTGATTCTGGCAAGAGAATTAGATTTGCAAAATGAGTTTGAAGAAATCTCAATTCAGAATCTAATTCCGGAACATTTACGCGAAGGAAATGTTTCTGATTTCCTGACAAAACTAAAAGAATTCGACCCAATTTACGATAAAATAAAAGCAGATCAAAAGCCAAATCATGTGTTAAGATACATTGGTGAGTTGTCTGGAGATTTGCAAAATGACAAAGGAATTCTGGAAGTAAAATTAGTTTCTGTACCTTCTGATACTGCTTTAGGAGGATTAAAAGGATCTGATTCTTTCTTCGAAATTTATACAGAATCTTACGGAGACAGACCAATTGT
This sequence comes from [Flexibacter] sp. ATCC 35103, assembly GCF_001975985.1. Lineage (GTDB taxonomy): Bacteria > Bacteroidota > Bacteroidia > Flavobacteriales > Flavobacteriaceae > Flavobacterium. The sequence goes on from NZ_MTQF01000005.1 coordinate 71,419, forward strand.
AATTCAGGGAGCCGGTGCAGGTTCTGCAGTAACAGCAAGAGGAGTTTTTGGAGATATCTTAAGATTGTCTGATAAAGGGTAAAAAGTCTAGTTGTCATTGCGAGGAACGAAGCAATCACATTTGCAAAATCAAGCTTTGTGTAATTGTTAGTGAGGTTGCTTCGTTCCTCGCAATGACAAGAATAACAACAAACAACAAAAAAACAACAGCAGAATGAAAGTAACCTTAAACAGAGTAAACGACGCGTTTCATTTTAAACTCAAAAATGAACGTGGTCATGTAGTTGATGTTGATAGCAGAGCCGAATTTGGCGGAAGCGATTTAGGTGCAAGTCCAATGGAATTAGTATTGATGGGAGTTGCGGGATGCAGCGCTATTGATATGATTTCGATCTTAAAGAAACAACGCCAGGAAATAACTTCATTTAACGCTGAGGTAGAAGGCGAACGCGTAAAGGCTGGTGAAGCGACTCCTTTTAAAGAAATCAATGTGGTTTTTTATTTAGAAGGAGATATCAATCCCGAAAAAGCAAAAAAAGCGGCACAACTTTCTTTTGAGAAATATTGTTCAGTAGCCAAAACGGTTGAGCCAACAGCTACAATCAAATATAAAGTTGTCCTGAATAACGAACAATTGTAGAATTAGAAAATTAGTCAATTTGAGAATTAGATGATGCTCAGATCGAGCATAAATGAAATTGACTTGTTTTAGTTTCGATTTTAAGTTTTGTTTTTATCTCAAATAAAAACTTAAAACATGACTCGAGAGCTTTGCCTGAATAGGTGAAGCAAAAAAAAAAAAACAAAAAAAATGAACGAACAAGAATTTGGTTTTGAAACACAAGCCATAAGAACACAATTAGAAAGAACCCAATATCTGGAGCATTCGGTGCCATTATACTTATCGTCAAGCTTTGTATTTGAAGATGCAGAAGATATGAGAGCTTCTTTTACAGAAGAAAAAGAAAGAAATATTTACAGCCGTTTCAGTAATCCAAACACAACGGAGTTTGTAGATAAAATTTGTAAAATGGAAGGCGCAGAAGCAGGTTATGCTTTTGCAACGGGAATGGCAGCTGTGTATTCTACTTTTGCAGCCTTATTAAATGCTGGAGATCACATCGTTTCGGCAAGCAGTGTTTTTGGTTCTACGCACGCATTATTTGTAACTTATTTTCCAAAATGGAATATTGAAACTTCATATTTTGAGATTAATAAACCGGAAACAATTGAAGCTTTAATTAAACCAAATACAAAAATATTATACGCAGAATCGCCTACAAATCCTGGTGTAGATGTAATCGATTTGCAATTGTTGGGAGATATCGCTAAAAAACACAATCTGATATTAATTATCGATAACTGTTTTGCAACGCCTTATATCCAGCAGCCAATTAAATTCGGAGCGCATTTAGTAGTACATTCTGCTACGAAACTTATTGACGGTCAAGGACGTGTTTTAGGTGGAGTTACTGTTGGAAGTGAAGATTTGATCAGACAAATCTACTTGTTTTCCAGAAATACAGGTCCGGCTTTGTCACCGTTTAATGCCTGGGTTTTATCAAAAAGTTTAGAAACTTTAGCAATTCGTGTCGAAAAACACTGCGAAAATGCCTTAAAAGTTGCTGAATTTCTAGAAGCGCATCCAAATGTAAATAGCGTAAAATATCCGTTCTTGAAATCACATCCGCAATATGAAGTTGCAAAAAAACAAATGAAATTAGGAGGCAATATTATTGCGTTCGAAATCAAAGGCGGAATAGAAGCAGGAAGACAATTTTTAGACAAAATCAAACTTTGTTCCCTGTCTGCTAATATTGGCGATACAAGATCAATTGTAACGCATCCTGCCTCAACAACACATAGCAAATTATCTGAGGAAGATCAATTGGCAGTTGGTATTACACAAGGTTTAGTACGTGTTTCTGTAGGTTTAGAAACTGTAGAAGATGTTATTGCTGATTTAAAGCAAGCACTTTCTTAAAGAATTTTAGATTTCTGATTAAAAATAGGAATGACGATTTTAACTGTAAAATTATTTATAGTTAAGAGTCGTCATTTTCTTTTATAATATCTGTTGAAGTAAAAAGTATATTTTTGTTTTAAAATAATTAAATAAATGAATGAATGAAAGACGCTATTTATATTATAGATAAACAATTATGGGCTTCAGACAGAAGACGTTTTGCAAATTGCTTTTTAGATTTCTTTTTTGGATATTTTACTTTATTTATTTCTGGTCTTGTTGTTGTAATTGTAGGTAATATTTTTAATTTGGATGTTTTCTCAATTTGGGAAAATATTGTTTTTAATTACATGTATTCAGTTTTATTTTTTTTTATAATGTTTAATTATTTACTTCTGGAGTATTTTTTTGGAAGATCATTTGGCAAATTAATGACTGGCACCGTTGTAGTTAATAAAAATGGCTTAAAACCAACTTTTGGTGCTATCCTAATAAGAACGTTATGTCGTTTAATTCCTTTTGATGCACTATCTTTTTTAGGGAAGTCAGGAAGGATATGGCACGATGCTCTTTCTGCTACATATGTTGTTGATAAAAATGCTTTAGATAGAGATATTAAATTACATGATTTGAGTTTAATTGGAGTTCTTGAGGTAGATTAGTTAAACTATACTAAATTAGTAGAATTTACTTTTGTAATCTGTTATTATTCTCGTTCAAAAAGCTTATTTTTGTTGCAGAAAAATATTTAGACTGTTTATTTAAATCAGAAATCTACACTCTAAAATCTAAAATATTAAAAAGTGCTTTCAAAGAAAACAAAATACGGAATTAAGGCTTTAACTTACCTGGCTAGACGTGAAAATAATGAACCTGTACAAATTGCCGAAATTGCAAAAAGTGAACATATTTCGATAAAATTCTTAGAAAGTATATTGTTGTTACTTAGAAACTCCGGTTTTCTGGGGGCAAAAAAAGGAAAAGGCGGAGGTTACTATCTCATAAAAGATCCAAAGGATATTAGTATGGCAAAAGTATACCGTATTCTTGAAGGTCCAATTGCGTTACTACCTTGTGCGAGCCATAACTTTTATGAAAGATGTGATGATTGTGACGATGAAACTACTTGTGCAGCAAGACGTTTGATGATGGAAGTTCGCGATAATACACTTAAAATATTAGAAAGTAATTCTCTTGCAGATATTGCATTTTAAGAAAAGTTTTAAACCATATAAGTTATATAAGTTCATTTAACTTACCTACGCGACAAAGTCTGGAATGAACTTATATGGTGAAAAAATCTGTTTTAAAAAATCAGTTTATATCCAGCTAAGAAAAGCATTACTGCAATCGCATTTCTAAGGAAAGTATCAGGTACTTTTCCGCTTAACATACTTCCTATAAAAATTCCCGGAAGGGATCCCATTAATAATTGGCCTAATAAAATTAAGTCAAGATTTCCCATTGAGGCGTGTCCAATTCCGGCAACCAGAGTTAGCGGAACAGCATGAGCAATTTCGGTTCCTACCAAACGTGGTGTTGGTAAAAGCGGATAAAGAAAAAATAAAGTTACCGTTCCTAAAGCTCCCGCTCCAATAGATGTGAGCGTTACCGTTGCTCCAAGTAAAACCCCAATCCCAATCGTAAGCATGTTTTGAGTGTGACTTTCGTTATGAAATTTATCGCCGGCATGCTTTTGAGAATATATTAAGAGCTTCTTTTTAAATAAAATAGCAATTGAAGTAAAAAGCAATGCCCAACCTAAACTGTATTTTATTACTGCATTTATGGTAGATATGTCTGTTTTGATGCTGTTCAATATCCACAAAGTCAATAAAGCCGCCGGAACACTTCCTAAAGTTAGCCAGCCAGTAATCTTCCAGTTGATGTTTCCTTTTTTATGATGTACAAATACGCCTCCCATTTTAGTAAAAGCAGCATATAATAAATCAGTTCCAACTGCAGTTGTAGGCGGAATACCAAAATATAACAAAATTGGAGTCATTAAAGAGCCGCCTCCCACGCCTGTTAGTCCAACTACGAAACCCACTACTAAACCGGCAATTACGAGACCTATTTGAAAATCCATGAATAAAAATTTATTGCTAAAATAACAACAATTTTATGATTATCATATAGATATTGTAGAGATTAAAAGAGGTATTTAAAATAAAAATCATTTTGAAAGATATAATGTTTTAAATATATCTTGATCTGATATTATTTGTTAAATTAACTTATTGAGTTTTTCAAAATGCCTTTAAACGTAATCTGGCTGTAATTAGAGACTTAAAAAATCGAAAATATTACTTTGTTATTTAGAAATAAGTAGTATTTTTGCAAAGTAATCTATTAACCCGATAGGGCAATAGGTTTTCGAAACAAATTTAATCATTCTACGATGGAGAAAGAACTGAAAATAGATAATGTTAGTATCAAATCAGATGCCTTATTAAAAGAAAAACTGTGGGTTGTGATTCCTGTTGTTTTGCTTGCAGGCTTATTATCTGTATTGGTATACAATCATTATGCTGAGTTTTCTATAGAGGGCTTTGTTTCAGGATTTGATCAGGAGTTTTTAGTATTTTTTGCTATTGGCGTTTTTGCTCAATTGGTAGATGGAACATTAGGAATGGGTTACGGAGCAACTTCAACGTCATTTTTATTGGCTTATGGAGTTCCACCGGTTGTTAGCAGTACTGCGGTTCACGTTTCTGAAATGTTTACAACAGGAGCTTCGGCACTTTCTCATCATAAGTTTGGGAATATCAATAAAAAATTGACAAAACACTTATTAATTCCGGGTGTTTTAGGTTCGATTACAGGAGCTTATTTATTATCTGATGTAATTAATGGAGATATTATTAAGCCATTTATTGCGGTTTATATGATTATTTTGGCAGCTGTTATTATAAAAAAAGCATTGTCTAAAACAGTGGTAAAAAAGAAAACCAAAAAATTAGGATATTTAGCAGCTTTTGGTGGTTTTATGGATTCGGTTGGCGGCGGTGGCTGGGGACCAATTGTAACTTCTACATTATTAGGAAGAGGCAGAAATCCAAGATATACAATAGGTTCTGTAAATGCAGCTGAGTTTGCAATTTCATTTGCAAGCGGAATCACGTTCATGCTTTTTGGCGGAATTCATGGTTGGCAGGTTATTATAGGTTTGATTTTAGGAGGAGTAATTGCAGCGCCAATTGGAGCTTATTTGGTAAATAAAATCAAAAGAAAACCAATGATGGTTGCAGTTGGAATATTAATTATATTATTGAGTTTAAAAACATTATCTAAATTATTGTAATATTTTTTAGAAAGAGAAAGAGAGAATATGAGTGCGACGATTATACAATCATTATTAGATAAAACAAAAGATTTTTCACTAGATGAAACACTGGCTTTTTTAGCAAATGAATATCCGGGAAAAGTAATTTTTTCGACTTCTTTTGGTCAGGAAGATCAGGTGATTACAGATTTTATTGCAAAAAGTAATCAGGATATCACCATTTTTACATTAGACACCGGAAGATTATTTCAGGAAACATACGATGTTTTTCATAAGACATTAAAAAAGTATAAAAAACAAATTGAGGTTTATTTTCCAGAAGCTACAGCAGTCGAAAATTTATTGAAACACAAAGGACCAAACAGCTTTTATGATTCGGTAGAAAATAGAAAAGAATGTTGTTTTATTCGAAAAGTAGTTCCGTTGAGAAAAGCTTTGGCAGGAAATTCAGTTTGGATTACAGGTTTAAGAGCTGAACAATCTGAAAATAGAAACGATTTACAATTGTTTGAATACGATGGAGGTTTCGAAATTATAAAGTTCAATCCGTTATTAAAATGGACTTTAGAAGAAGTTGAAACTTATTTATCAGAAAATAATGTTCCTCAAAATGCTTTACATAAACAAGGCTTCGTAAGTATAGGTTGCGCGCCATGTACAAGAGCAATTTTCCCAGGTGAAGATATCAGAGCCGGAAGATGGTGGTGGGAATCAAGTCATAAGGAGTGTGGCTTGCATAGCGCGAAGAAAGAGTAGAGAAGCTAGAGTATAGAGAATAGAATAAAGAGGCAAGAAGCAAGAATATAGAATCAAGACAATAGATTTAAAGTTCCGGAGGAACGATTTATATTGTAGCGTCGGGTTTTAACCCGATGATTCTAGAATGAGGTAGCCAATTTATCCGATGGATCTAGAATGAAGCAATGGGATTGAAATCCGTTGAAAAAACAAAAACAAAAAACACAGAATAACGATAGTTTTATAGGTTTTAGATTAAACTCACAACGATCTTAAATTGAAAAACTATCAAGCATTAAACAAAATATCAAATGAGTTCAAGTTCAGTATTAAAAACAAACGCTTTAGAGAGTGAAGCGATATACATTTTCAGAGAAGTAATTTCACAATTTGACAAACCTGTTTTACTTTTTTCTGGAGGAAAAGATTCTATAACATTAGTGCGTTTGGCACAGAAAGCATTTTTTCCGGCAAAGATTCCGTTTCCTCTATTGCATGTTGATACAGGACACAATTTTCCTGAAACAATTGCTTTCAGAGACAAATTGGTAGAAGAACTAGGCTTGGAATTAATCGTTCGTAATGTTCAGGATGCTATTGATGAAGGAAAAGTAGTTGAAGAAACTGGAAAATATTCTAGTAGAAACAGCTTACAGACAATCACGCTTTTAGACGCAATCGAAGAATTTAAATTTGATGCTTGTATTGGTGGAGCGCGTCGTGATGAAGAAAAAGCAAGAGCTAAGGAACGTATTTTTTCAGTTCGTGATGATTTCGGTCAATGGGATGAAAAAAATCAAAGACCTGAGTTATTTGATATTTTGAATGGAAAAATAGAAAATGGACAAAACGTTCGTGTTTTTCCAATTTCAAACTGGACAGAATTAGATGTTTGGAGTTATATCGAAAAAGAACACATCGAAATTCCATCGATCTATTTTTCACATAAAAGAAAAGTTTTTTTGAGAGACGGTTTAATCTGGTCGCATTCTCCTTTTGTGTATCAGGAAGAAGACGAACAAATCGAAGAAAGAATTGTTCGTTTTAGAACCGTTGGAGATATGAGTTGTACAGCCGCTGTTGAATCTTATGCAGCAACAATCCAGGAAGTAGTTGGAGAAATCAGAGAATCTACTATTTCTGAAAGAGGAGCCAGAATCGATGACAAACGTTCTGAAGCTGCAATGGAAAAGAGAAAACAACAAGGATACTTTTAATAATTATGAGTTGTGAATTGTGAATTATGAATGCAATTCAGAATTAATTAAAAGTTAGAATCAAAAAGCAAAAAAACATACAGATTTATAAGTTTCGAAAGAACATGAAACTTTAAACCTGAAACAAAAATATTAGAATGGAAGTTTTAAAAATAGCAACAGCAGGAAGTGTAGATGACGGAAAAAGTACTTTGATCGGGAGATTATTGTACGACACAAAATCATTGACTACAGATAAAATCGAGGCAATTGAAAAAAGCAGTAAACAAAAAGGATACGATTATCTGGATTTCTCTTTAGCAACAGATGGTTTGGTTGCCGAAAGAGAACAAGGAATCACGATTGATGTTGCGCACATTTATTTTTCGACAGCAAAGAAAAGTTACATTATTGCAGATACTCCGGGTCACGTAGAATATACCAGAAACATGGTTACAGGAGCTTCGACTTCTCAGGTTTCTATTATTTTAATTGATGCCAGAAAAGGTGTAATCGAGCAAACATATCGTCACTTTTTCATCAATAATTTATTGAGAGTAAAAGAGGTAATTGTTGCCATTAATAAAATGGACTTAGTAGATTATTCTGAAGAAGTTTTCAATAAAATCAAAGCCGATTTTCAGGCATTAAACGCAAAAAGTACATTCAAGGAACAAAACGTAAGTTATATTCCGTTAAGTGCAATTAATGGCGGAAATGTGGTAGATCAGTCAAAAGATATGCCTTGGTATAATGGTCAAACTGTTTTAGAACATTTAGAAGGATTACATTCTCATGATGTTTTTGAAACAGGAAAAGCGCGTTTTCCGGTTCAAACAGTTATTCGTCCAAAGACAGAAGAATATCATGATTTTAGAGGATACGCAGGGAAATTATACGGAAACTCTATTAAAGTTGGAGATGCCGTTACGGTTCTTCCTTCTTTAACCGAATCAAAAGTATCTAAAATTCACTTTTTCGATAAACAATATGATGAAGCCGTTGCAGGATCTTCGATTACAATTGAATTAGAAAACGACATCAATGTAACAAGAGGTGATATGATTGTAAAATCATCAGAACTTCCAAAAATTGAAAAAGAAATAAACACAACAGTTTGCTGGATGGACAGTAAAAAACTGGTTGCAGGAACAAAATATATTGTGCAGCACAATACCAATTCAGTTTTGGCAAAAGTAGAAAGTATCAAAAACACCATCTCAACTGACTATTCGGGAACAAAAGAAGCGTCACAATTAGCGATAAACGAAATTGGAGAAGTAAGCATTAAATTAAGTAAACCATTATATTTTGATGCCTACAATGATAATAAATCAAACGGTGCTTTTATCTTAATTGATACAGCAACAAATACAACAGCAGGAGTAGGATTCATAAGATAGTTGACAGTTGATGGTTTTTAGTTGATAGTTATTCAGCTAGTAAACCAACAACCAACAACTGACAACCAACAACTAAAGAGAAATGGAAAGTTTTAGAACAGAAATAGAAAATCCGATTGTTCAGAAAGAGATCATCGATTTAGAAAAAAAGATTCATTTATTCCGTGGAGGGAAAATTGATGATGAGCGTTTTCGTAGTCTTCGTTTAGCGCGCGGAATTTACGGGCAACGTCAGGAAGGTGTTCAAATGATTCGTATCAAATTGCCTTACGGTAAAGTTACGAGCGAACAATTAGTACGTATTACTAAGGTTTCTGATGAATATTCTACAGGACGTTTGCACATTACAACACGTCAGGATATCCAGATTCACTATGTAAGTTTAGACAGAACGCCGGAACTTTGGGCAAATTTGGCTAAAGACGATATTACATTGCGTGAAGCTTGCGGAAATACTGTTAGAAATATTACCGGAAGCGAATTGGCTGGTGTTGATGTAAACGAACCTTTCGATGTTTCGCCTTATGCACACGGACTTTTTCAATATTTGTTAAGAAACCCAATTTGTCAGGAAATGGGACGTAAATTCAAAATTTCGTTCTCTTCTTCAGACGAAGATACAGCTTTGAGCTATTTACACGATTTAGGATTTATTCCGAAAATTAAAGACGGACAAAAAGGTTTCAAAATTATGTTTGGTGGAGGTTTAGGATCTCAGCCAGCGCATGCAGAATTGCTTTCAGAATTTGTTCCGGTAAACGAAATCATTCCAACAGCCGAAGGAATCATCCGTATTTTTGACAGATATGGAGAACGTGCAAAAAGAATGAAAGCGCGTATGAAATTCTTAATCAAAGAAATGGGAAGAGATGTTTTCCTTGATTTGGTTGAAAAAGAGAAAAAAGCAATCGCTTTTGAAACATACGAAATCGACACAACTGCTTTTGAAGGCCCAATTCCGGAACCATTATTAGAAGTGCCACAAGTTACAATCGAAGATACAAAAGCTTATGAAGCGTGGAAAAAATCGAATGTAATTGCACAGAAACAAGAAGGTTATTATGCTATTGGAATCAAAGTTTTATTAGGAGATTTTTATACCGATAAAGCCAGATTATTAGCCGATTTAATTAAAAATTACGCAGCAAACGAATTACGTTTTTCATTGCGTCAAAATATTGTAATACGTCACGTAAAAGAAGCTAATTTGCCTTTCTTTTATCAGGAATTAGCCAAACTTAACTTTGTTGATTTAGGTTATAATTCTACTGCGGATATTACAGCATGTCCGGGTACTGATACTTGTAATTTGGGGATTGCAAGTAGTACCGGAATTGCAGAAGAACTTGAAAAAGTGCTAAATGCAGAATATCCACAATATTTAAACAATCAGGAGATCGAGATTAAAATTTCGGGTTGTATGAATGCTTGCGGACAACACAATATGTCGGCAATTGGATTTCAGGGAATGTCGATCAATTCTGGGAAATTAGTAGCTCCGGCTTTACAAGTTTTATTAGGCGGAGGAAGATTAGGAAACGGATCAGGACGTTTTGCTGATAAAGTAATTAAAATTCCAAGCCGAAGAGGACCAGATGCTTTGCGTACGATCTTAAATGATTTTAATGCGAATGCAAACGGAGAAAAATTCCTAAACTATTACGATCTGAAAGGAGAGAAATATTTCTATGAAATTTTAAAACCTTTCGCAGACGTAACCAATTTAACCGAAGCTGATTTTGTTGACTGGGGTAACGCAGATAATTACGTAAAAGCTGTTGGAGTAGGCGAATGTGCCGGAGTTGTGATCGATTTAGTTGCTACTTTATTATTAGAAGCAAAAGATAAATTGACTTTCGCTCAGGAATCATTCGACGAAGGAAAATGGTCAGATGCAATTTATCATGCTTATGCTGGATTTGTAAATGGAGCAAAAGCATTATTACTTGCAGAAAACGAAAAAACTAATAATCACGCTGGAATTGTAGACTTATTTGATACTGTTTTTGTGACAACTTCTAAAATAGAATTGGAGGCAACAACATTTAGAGAATTAGTATATCAAATCAATCAAAATGAACCATCAGAAGCATTTGCAAAAGCATATATTCAACAAGGAATTTCATTTTTTGATACAATAGAAAAATACAGAGCTCAAGAATTAGCAAATGCTTAATATTAAACCAAAAGTAACTTTAGTTGGCGCTGGTCCAGGCGATCCGGATTTGCTTACGCTTAAAGGTGTAAAAGCACTGGCTGAAGCAAATGTGGTTTTGTATGATGCATTGGCCAATGACGAAATATTAGCACACGCACCTAAAAACGCCATCAAAATTTTTGTTGGAAAAAAGATAGGAAATCACGCTTACACGCAAGATCAAATCAATCAGTTAATTGTAGATAATGCATTAACGTACGGAAATGTAGTGCGTTTAAAAGGTGGAGATCCTTTTATTTTCGGGCGCGGAAGCGAAGAAATCGAATTTGTAGAAAGCTTCGGAATTGAAACAATTGTCGTTCCGGGAATCTCTTCGGTAGTTGCTGTTCCTGCAAGTCAGGGAATTTCGATTACTAAAAGAGGCGTTTCAGAAAGTTTTTGGGCGATTACGGGAACAACTTCTGATAGAAAATTATCTTCAGATGTAGCTTTGGCAGCGCAATCATCTGCAACAGTTGTTATTTTGATGGGAATGCACAAATTACCTCAAATTATTGATTTGTTTCAAAAAGAAGACAAAGGAAATCTACCCGTAGCGATCATTCAAAATGGAACAACTTCTGATGAAAAAGTAGGAGTTGGAACTGTAGATTCGATTTTGAATATTGTAAAGGAAAAAGAATTGAGTTCACCTGCCATTATTGTTTTAGGAGAAGTGGTTCGCGAAAGCAACAAACTAAAAGGATTTTACGAAGAATTTCTATCAAAAGAAATCACAAGATAAAATTCAGAAGGAACGTTCAATATTGTAGCGTCGTCCCGAGGCTTCGGGATCAACCCGATGTCGTCAAAGAGAATCCGTATGATGCTAACGTTCCGAAGGAACGATTTATATTGTAGCGTCGGGTTTCAACCTGATGTACACATGCGAACAACGGAGGAGATCAACCCGATGTTACCAAAGAAAAATGTTCCGTCAGGAACAATTCATTGGTAAATCATCTAATTTTGTTTGGATGAAATTAAATTAAAAATGGAACAGAATGAATTATATCCAATATTCTTAAAACTTCATAATCTGAATGTTTTAATTGTTGGAGGAGGAAATGTAGGATTAGAAAAATTGTCTTTTTTATTAAAGTCAAGTCCTAATGCAAATGTTGAGGTCGTAGCGCCAAATTTCCATTTAGAAATAAAGGTTTTGGCAGAAAAGCATCCTTCGATTACATTAACAAAATCGAAGTTTAAAAAGAAAATGCTCAAAAAACGTCATATGGTAATCGCTTGTACCGATGATTTAAAAGTCAATAAAAAGGTATATGATTTATCCCGAAAGCGTTATTTGATTTGCAATATTGCCGATACGCCAGATTTGTGTGACTATTATTTAGGCGGAATCGTAACAAAAGGAAATGTAAAAATCGCGATTTCAACTAACGGAAAATCACCAACAACAGCCAAAAGATTGCGGGAGTTTTTCGAAGAGGTGATTCCTGAAGATATCAATCAAATGGTCGAAAACCTCAATGAATATCGAAAGACACTGAAAGGCAATTTTGAAGACAAGGTTAAAAAAATGAACGAGATTACGGCGTCATTGAAAAATAAAGAATAGTAAGAGTTCCGAAGGAACGGTCAATATTGTAGCGTCGGGTTTTAACCCGATGATTCCGGAAGATATCAATCAAATGGTTGAAAATCTTAATGAATATCGAAAAACATTGAAAGGTAATTTTGAAGATAAGGTTAAAAGAATGAACGAGATTACCGCTTCATTAAAAAATAAAGAGTAAAAAATCCCCCAAAGAAATCAATGATAAAAATCATTGAAATTAGAATAAATTATTCGTTTCTTTGTGTTATTAAGAATGATTATAAACAAATACCATAATGATTAAAACAGATATACTTATAATTGGAGCAGGACCAACAGGTTTATTTGCCGTTTTCGAGGCAGGATTATTAAAATTAAAATGTCATATTTTAGATGCTTTGCCACAAGCAGGAGGACAACTTTCAGAATTGTATCCTAAAAAGCCTATTTATGATATTCCTGGTTTCCCGGAAGTTTTAGCAGGAGATTTAATTGATAACCTTCAGGAACAAATTAAACAATTTGAGCCAGGTTATACATTAGGAGAACGTGCTGAAACAATCGAAAAACAAGAAGACGGATCGTTTATAGTAACATCAAATAAAGGAACTAAATTTCACGCACCGGTTATTGCTATCGCTGGAGGTTTAGGAAGTTTTGAACCACGTAAACCACTTATCGAGGATATCGAGTTTTATGAAGATAAAGGAGTAAAATACTTCATTAAGAATCCAGAGAAATTCAGAGATAAAAGAGTTGTAATTGCCGGAGGAGGAGATTCAGCTTTAGACTGGAGTATTTTCCTGGCAAATGTAGCTTCAGAAGTAACTTTAATTCACCGTAGAAACGAATTTAGGGGAGCTCTTGATTCAGTAGAAAAAGTACAGGAATTAAAAACTTCAGGAAAAATTAAACTAATTACTCCTGCAGAAGTAATTGGTATTAATGGAGCTGAGCACGTTGAGTCATTAGATATCGAAGAAAACGGAGCACACCGTAAAATCGAAACAGATTTCTTTATTCCACTTTTCGGATTGACACCAAAATTAGGACCAATCGCTGACTGGGGATTAGATATCGAGAAAAATGCAATCAAAGTAAACAACGCATTAGATTACCAGACAAATATTCCGGGAATCTTCGCTATTGGTGATGTTAATACATATCCTGGAAAATTAAAATTGATCCTTTGTGGCTTCCACGAAGCAACTTTAATGTGTCAGGCAGCATACGCAATCATCAATCCAGGTAAAAAATACGTATTGAAATACACAACAGTTTCTGGTGTAGACGGTTTCGACGGAACTCGTAAAGAAGCTCCAAAAGCAGTTGTTAAAGCAATTGTTTAATTTAAGTTGCTAAGGTTTTTATATAGAAAGCTCAAACTTTTAGTTTGGGCTTTTTTTATTCATCAAGAAGAATCCCAGAGGGATAAAATATTTATAGAAAAGAAATTATTCGTTTGTAAAAGAGCTCCAGCGGAGCGAAATATATGTCGCTCCGCTGGAGCTTTATTGTGGGGGATAATTTTTCTATAAATATTACGCTCCGCCGGAACTAAATCATATAAAAGATGAAAAACTTAGAACCTTGGTATCTTAGCCCTTCAGCACCTTCAAAAAAAGAGTACCTTTGTAATTATAAAATTTGATTATCATGAATTTAGAGGCTAGAAAATATCAATTTATTCAAGAGTTAGTTAAGGTGCAAGATGAGAGTATTTTAGAGAAACTGGAATTGATTTTAAAAGCAAATCAAAATGATTGGTTTGATGAATTATCAGAATCGGAGAAAAACGAAATTCAAATTGGATTAGATCAAGCCGAAAAAGGTGAATTTACCAGTCATGAAGATGTTATGAAAAGGTTTTCGAAATGGCATTAAATTTTATTTGGACTTCACAAGCTATAAAAGGTTTTGATGAAGTTGTTGATTATTAGGAAGCAAAATGGACTGTAAAAGAAATTTTGAACTTGGAAAATAAAATCCAGCAATAAATCAAATCAGTCACGATCCAGAACAATTTCCAAAATCTGAAAAAAGCGCATCACTACATAAAGCAATTGTAGACAAAAATAATTATTTAATTTATAGAGTAAACAAGGAATCCAAATAGTATTGAGATTATCAATTTTAGAGGAACAAAACAAAAGCCTAAACATTAAAGTCAATTTGTAAACTAAAAAGTTAGGACTGCTACCTATAGGGATTTAATCATAAAAGATTTTATAAAGAAGCTCAAACTTTTAGTTTGGGCTTTTTTATTCACTGATTATTGAGAATCCGAGAGGGATGATATATTTATAGAATAGCATAATTGAGTTTTTAAATAGAGCCCCAGCGGGGTTAAATATTATGTTTAAAACATGATCGATATGTCGCTCCGCTGGAGCTTTATTTTGTGGGGGATAATTTTTCTATAAATATTACGCTCCGCTGGAGCTTTCTATAAGAATGATGTTTTTTTGCTATAAACATTAAGCTCCTCCGGATCTTTTAATATAATCAAAGTATTAAACTGAGTATCTTAGCCTTTCAGCCCCTTTAAAAAGAAACTTAGACCCCCAGAATCTTAGCCACTTAGAAACTTTAAAAAACACTTGCAATTGTTCAGGTTATGTCTTTACTTTGCACTGTTCTTAAAATTACTGAAAGTTATCACGAAAGGCGGAGGGAAAGACCCAATGAAACCTTAGCAACCCTTTATCATAAAGAAGGTGCTACATTCTACTTTGTACTAATCATAGTATCTAAGATAGATAACACAAATACATAAAAGTATTTCTCAAAACACTTCCTGACAACTTACAATATAATTTTACCGAATTCACTTTGGTATCATGAGCGAATCATTGACGATTTTTTGCCGTCAATCGTTCCCGCTTTTCGTTGCAATCTTTTGCTTTTTAAAGAAAAAAGCAAAAGGATTTCCACTTCAATCGGGGCTAATGAGCCAACAATAGTGAATTTTTGGAATTAATGTGAATCAAAATCGTATTAAAACCGACAGGTTTTTAAAGCGAAAATTATAATTAAATAAAAACTTAGCAACATAGAACCTTAGTGTCTTAGCAGCTAAAAGTCAAAAGATATGTCAATAACAATTCAGGAAGCAATAAAAAAAAATATCCTAATCCTTGATGGAGCAATGGGAACAATGTTGCAGCGCTATAATTTCTCCGAAGAAGATTTTCGTGGAGAGCGTTTCAAGGATTTTCCGCATCCATTAAAAGGAAACAACGATTTACTATCCATAACACAACCACAAGCAATTCGCGATGTCCACGCCGCTTATTATGAAGCGGGTGCAGACATCATAGAAACCAACACATTTTCAGGAACCACAATTGGTATGGCCGATTACTTCCTGGAAGATTTGGTTTACGAGTTAAACTACGAATCGGCTAAAATCGCACGAGAAGTAGCTGACGAATTTACAGCCAAAAATCCGGACAAACCTCGTTTTGTAGCCGGTTCAATTGGCCCAACAAACCGTACGGCAAGTATGTCACCAGATGTAAACGATCCGGGTTACAGAGCCGTAACGTTTGATGATTTGCGAATTGCGTACAAACAACAAGTAGAAGCCTTAATGGATGGAGGATGCGATTTACTTTTGGTAGAAACCATTTTTGATACTTTAAACGCAAAAGCAGCACTTTTTGCAATCGAAGAAGTAAAAGACGAACGTAATCTTGATATTCCAATTATGGTTTCAGGAACTATTACAGATGCTTCAGGAAGAACACTTTCTGGGCAAACTGTTGAGGCGTTTTTGATTTCAGTTTCACATATTCCGTTATTGAGTGTAGGATTCAATTGCGCTCTTGGAGCCGATTTGTTGAAACCATACTTGAAAACATTGTCGCAACATACAAGTTTTAATGTTTCGGCGCATCCAAATGCTGGTTTGCCAAACGCTTTCGGACAATATGATGAAACACCGGAACAAACTCAGGCTTTAATCAAAGAATATTTAGATGATAATTTAATCAACATCATTGGTGGTTGTTGCGGAACAACTCCGGATCATATTCGATTAATTGCTGAAGTTGCGAAGGATTATAAGCCGAGAGTTCCTTCTGCGGTAATGTAAATATAAACGAGAAAAAATTGTTGCAAATTTTTGTTGGTAATTAAGGGAAGTTGGATTTATTTCACTCTCAATTACAATGAAAAATAAAAGACTAACTATTATACTATGAATACTAAAAGTTACTTTGTTGGATGGTTAACTTGTTTAAGTTTGATTTTTTTGAGTTGTTCCAATTCTGATGATGATTCTAAGAATATCAATTCTGACAAAAATTGCACTCAAACAGTAAATATTCCAGATGCAAACTTTCAAGCTAAATTATTATCTGCTACTGCAGACTTAAATAATATTGTGGCTTCCAATTTAGAAGGTTTTGTAACTAAAATTGATGCTAATAATGATGGGATTATTCAAGTTTGTGAAGCCGAAAACATTAGTGAACTGATTGTTGATAAATCAAATATTAGTTCATTGGAAGGCTTGCTTGCCTTTCGAAATCTTAAATACTTATCTTTTAGGAGTAATAAAGTTAAAGTTTTAGATGTTTCAAGTCTAAAAAAACTACATACAGTATATTGTGAAAATAATAATATCACTAATATAAATGTACAAGGTTTGACCAACTTAAAATTTCTTTGGTGTAGTCAAAATGAATTAACTTCCTTAAATTTAAGTTCATTGCCGTCACTTGAATCTGTGTATTTTGAATCAAATAAAATTAGCAGTTTCAACATTGAAAACTCAAATAAAATTAGTGATCTAAGAGGTTCAAATAATTTATTAACTACTTTAACAATTGGACATTTAAAAAATTTGAGTTACTTATATATATCTTATAATTTATTGACGTCTTTGGATGCTAACAATTTAAAAAATTTAAGTTCGTTGCAGTGTTCTAATAATAAGATGACCTTTTTGAATGTTTCAAATTGTATTAGTTTAATGGATATTTATTGTGATAATAATGTTTTATCAGATTTAAAATTAAGTAATTGTAGTAAGTTGAATTTTATAAGAGGCTACAATAATAAGTTAACCACAATCGATTTAAATGGTTTGACAGCATTAAAAAATTTAGATATATCCAATAATCTTTTATCCAGTTTTGATGCACGTTATTGCCCTCAACTTGATTATTTAGATATTTATAATATGGCAAATTTACAATCGATGGTGTTAAAAAACGGAAGTAATTTGAACAATTACTATTTTGGAAATAATCCCAAACTTACCTCTATCTGTTGTGATGTTTCTGAATTGGCAGAAGTTCAAAATCAAGTTAATTTTTGGGGATATAACTGTACTGTTAGTACTAATTGTTTTTAAAATTATAAGAGCTAGTTAATATAAATACTTGGTTAGTGTTTGCAAAGATAGTATTGCTTAAAAAAAAAGAGATATATAATATATAATATTGCTTTGTTTCTCGCAATGCCAAATTGTAACACAAAACTGCGTGAGGGATAGAAGTGGTTAGCCCACAGCCTGACCAAGGAAGTGCGAGGACTATGAACGAATAGCCCGGTTCGCCGCGGCGAAACACGCCCAAAATAAGATTAAAAATAGTAAAGTGAGATTGCTTCGTTCCTCGCAAAGACAAGCAAAACGTTGAAATAAAAGTTCCAGAGGAACGAAACATATTGTAGCAATGGAATTTATTCCGTTGAAAATTGAAAAAAGAAATGGCAGAAAATAGAAGAGACCTTGTATTAGCAGGATTAGAACCGTTGATTATTACGCCTACGAGTGTTTTTGTAAACATTGGGGAACGTACGAATGTAACGGGTTCAAGAAAGTTCCTTCGTTTAATCAAGGAAGAGAAGTATGATGAGGCACTTGATATTGCAAGACAACAGGTAGAAGGTGGAGCGCAAATCATCGATATTAATATGGATGAGGGAATGCTTGATGGGGTTCAGGCAATGACTAAATTTTTGAATTTAATTGCATCAGAACCGGATATTTCGAGAGTGCCGATTATGATCGACAGTTCGAAATGGGAAATCATTGAAGCAGGTCTAAAAGTAGTACAAGGAAAAAGTGTTGTAAACTCGATTTCGTTGAAAGAAGGCGAAGAAGCCTTTATTCACCACGCCAAATTAATTAAACGTTACGGAGCGGCGGCTATTATTATGGCTTTTGACGAAGTTGGTCAGGCGGATAATTTTGACCGAAGAGTCGAGATCTGTCAGCGTTCGTATGATATTTTGGTTAACAAAGTTGGTTTTCCGCCGCAGGATATTATTTTCGATTTGAATATTTTCCCCGTTGCAACCGGAATGGAAGAACATCGCTTAAATGCTTTGGACTTTTTTAGAGGTACAAAATGGGTTCGTGATAACTTGCCTCATGCGCATATTAGTGGTGGAGTAAGTAACGTTTCGTTTTCTTTTAGAGGAAACGATACGGTTCGTGAAGCGATGCACTCGGTGTTTTTATACCACGCGATCAAGAACGGAATGACAATGGGAATCGTAAATCCGGAAATGCTTTCGATTTATGATGATATCCCTAAAGATTTATTAGAACACGTTGAAGATGTAATTCTTGACCGACGCGACGACGCAACAGAAAGACTTTTGGATTTTGCTGAGAACGTAAAAGGTGAAGTAAAAAGTGATGAAAAAGCGATCCAAGAATGGCGTTTAGGAACGGTTCAGGAGCGTATTACGCATTCATTGGTAAAAGGAGTTGACGCTTTTATCGAAGAAGATGTAGAGGAAGCACGTTTAGCAGCAACAAAACCTATTGAAGTTATCGAAATCAATTTGATGACAGGAATGAACGTTGTTGGAGATTTATTCGGAAGTGGAAAAATGTTCTTGCCTCAGGTTGTAAAATCGGCACGTGTAATGAAAAAAGCCGTTGCTTATTTATTGCCTTATATCGAAGCAAGCAAACAAGCCGGAGATAAACAAGGAAACGGAAAAATATTGATGGCAACTGTAAAAGGTGACGTTCACGATATTGGTAAAAATATTGTTTCGGTGGTTTTAGCTTGTAACAATTATGAGATTGTAGATCTTGGTGTTATGGTGCCTCCGGAAAAAATTATTGCCGCTGCGATAGAACATAATGTGGACATTATTGGTTTAAGCGGATTGATTACACCTTCGCTTGACGAAATGGTTTATTTAGCCAAAGAATTAGACAAACAAGGAATCAAAATCCCGATTATGATTGGTGGAGCTACGACTTCGCGTGCGCATACAGCTGTGAAAATCGCTCCGCAATACAGAGAAACTGTAATTCACGTAAACGATGCTTCGAGAGCTGTTACCGTGGCAGGAAACCTGTTAGATCATAATCGTAAAATATATGCAAGTGATATTCGTGCAGAATACGATGCGTTTAGAGAAACGTTTTTGAATCGTTCGCGAGACAAAAACTTCCTGACGATCGAACAAGCGCGTAAAAATAAATTACAATTGGATTGGGACGAATATACTCCGACTAAACCAAAGTTTATTGGCAAAAAAATCATCGAAGTAGAACTGGATGTTTTGGTTCCGTATATCGACTGGACACCATTTTTCAGGACTTGGGAATTGTTCGGGAAATATCCGGCGATTTTAACGGATGAGGTTGTGGGAACTGAAGCAACTTCGGTTTTTGCAGATGCTCAGGCAATGTTGAAAGTGATTTTAGCTGAGAAAAAATTATCTGCAAAAGGAATTTACGGAATTTTCCCTGCGAATCAAATTGATGATGATGATATTGAATT
The DNA here is from genome assembly GCF_001975985.1 of [Flexibacter] sp. ATCC 35103. Classification (GTDB taxonomy): domain Bacteria; phylum Bacteroidota; class Bacteroidia; order Flavobacteriales; family Flavobacteriaceae; genus Flavobacterium. Next base: position 91,520 of record NZ_MTQF01000005.1, read on the forward strand.
GCGTGATGAAAACGGAAAAGTGTTAGAGAAATTCTTAACGCTCCGTCAGCAATCACAAAAAACAAAAGGTGCGTCAAACATCGCTTTATCTGATTTTATCTTACCAAAAGATTCTGGAATTACAGATTATATGGGAGCATTTTGTGTTACAACAGGTTTTGGTGTAGACGAATGGGCAGCCGAATTCGAAAAAGATCTTGACGATTATAATTCGATTATGGTTAAAGCATTAGCCGATCGTTTTGCAGAGGCTTTCGCCGAATATCTACATGAAAAAGTACGTCAGGATTTCTGGGGTTATGATGCTGAAGAATCACTTTCGACAGAAGATTTGATCGAAGAAAATTACAAAGGAATTCGTCCTGCGCCAGGATATCCGGCTTGTCCGGATCACCTGGAGAAACCAACAATTTGGAAACTCTTAAATGTAGCCGACGAAATTGGAGTAACCTTGACAGAAAGCATGGCGATGTGGCCGGCTTCATCGGTTTCAGGATATTATTTCGGGAATCCTAAAAGTAAATATTTCGGACTCGGAAAAATAAAAGAAGATCAGGTAGTAGATTACGCCAAACGACGCAATGTACCAACAGATTACGCGATGAAATGGTTAAACCCTAATATAGCAGATTAAATTAGTTGATGGTTGATGGTTTTTTGTTGATAGATTCTGCTCTATTCAATAACTATCAACTGACAACTATTAAACTAATAAAATGGAGTACAATAAATTAGAGGTTTGGTTAGCAGCCAGGAAATTAGTGAATTTGTTATATGATTCATCTAAATTGTTTCCGAAAGATGAATTGTTTGGTTTGACAAATCAAATGAGAAGAGCTGCGGTTTCAATTCCATCAAATATTGCTGAAGGTTGTGGACGACAAACATCGAAAGATACAATACATTTTCTTCATATTTCAAGAGGATCATTGTATGAACTAGAAACACAATATTATTTAGCATTTGACCAAAAATACATAGATGAAAATAATTTCAATATTGCTTTTGAACAAATCCAAACTTGCAAAAAGCTATTGAATGGGTTTATTAACTATTATAAAAAAATAATATAGTTGAGGTTGCTATTTTAAGTTGCATATAAACTATCAACAATCAACCAAAAACTATCAACTACTAAAAAAATGAAAGTAACAGAACATATAGAAAACGCCAAAGGAAAAACATTATTCTCATTTGAAATTATTCCGCCTCAAAAGGGGAAAAGCATTCAGGAGTTATACGATAATATTGACCCTTTGATGGAATTCAATCCACCTTTTATTGATGTAACAACTTCACGTGAAGAATATATTTATATTGATAAAGGCAACGGACTTTTAGACAAAAAATTAACTCGTATGCGTCCGGGAACGCTTGGAATTTGCGCTTCTATAAAACATAAATACAATGTAGATACTGTCCCTCACGTACTTTGCGGAGGATTTACAAAAGAAGAAACCGAATATCTGTTAGTAGATTGTAACTACTTAGGAATTGATAATGTGATGGCTTTGCGTGGTGATGCCATGAAAGACGAGCAATATTTTATGCCAAAAGTAGGAGGAAACGATTATGCGATTGATTTAGTAAAACAAATTAGTTTATTAAATCAGGGAAAATACCTTCATGAAGTAATGGATGCTGATAACAGAGCCAATTTTTGTATTGGAGTTGCTGGTTATCCAGAGAAACATTTAGAATCTCCATCATTGCAATCAGACTTAAAAAGACTGAAAGAAAAAGTTGATGCCGGAGCCGATTATGTGGTAACACAAATGTTTTTCGACAATTCAAAATATTTCAAATTTGTAGAAAAAGCAAGAGAAATGGGAATTACAATTCCTATTATTCCTGGAATTAAACCTATTGCAGTTCAAAGACATTTACAGGTTTTACCTCAAATTTTCCGTATCGATTTGCCTGAAGATTTAATTCATGCCGTAGATTCATGCAAAAATAATGCTGAAATCAGACAAGTGGGTATCGAGTGGGCAATTCAGCAATCGCTAGAATTAAAAGCGGCCGGAGTTCCAGTTTTGCATTATTATTCAATGGGTAAATCTGAGAATATTCGCCAGATTGCGAGCCATCTTTTTTAATGTCATTTCGAGGAACGAAGCAATCTCATGCTGCATATATTTTTAGTGCTTATGTTAGTGTGGTTGCTTCGTTCCTCGCAATGACCCAGCGGCTTGGGGTTTGGATTTTTAAATTTGGAATTTAATTTTTACCATTATGAAACAAGAAGAATTACAAGCAATAGCTTCTCAGTTAAAGCATCCAACAGGAGAAAAAGGAATCGAAATGGGTAACATGATGAATGAAACCAACATCAACATGACGCATCATTCGATTCAAAATCTACATATCGAGTCTGGGAATTTAATTTTAGAATTAGGTCACGGAAACGCAGGACATGTAAGTTTTATATTTGAACAAGCAGAAAATATTAAATACTACGGACTTGAAATGTCTGAATTAATGTTTCAGGAAGCACGCCAGATCAACAGAAATTTTGTCTCTCAAAAACAAGCCTTCTTTTCGATTTATGATGGAAATATAATTCCGTTTGAAGATTCATTTTTCAATAAGATATTTACAGTAAATACGATTTATTTCTGGCAGGAACCTGAAAAATTGCTTTCAGAAATTTATAGGGTTTTACAGCCAAAAGGAATTTTCTGCATCACTTTTGCCGAGGAAAGTTTTATGAAACAACTTCCTTTTACTCAATTTGAGTTTGATCTTTACAGTACTGAAAAAGCTGAAAAATTGGTTCAAAAAACAGCTTTCAAAATAATCAACAAAGAAACTTTAACAGAGAAAGTAAAAAGTAAGACTGGTGAATTGGTCGACAGAGCTTTTACTACTTTAGTTTTAGAAAAATAAGAAAAGAAAGTATTCTATATTTCGAGTTCTTTTTTTGACTACTTTAATTGATTTTTATTTCATGTTTCTTTTTTGAATCGTAATACTTTAAATTTATGGAGGTTAAAAAAATCAATTTTCTCAAAAGTTACAGTAGTATTCTTTTACTTCTTGGCGGAATCATACTTGGAAGTATTTTGGGTTTAGTTTTTGGAAAAGATGTTGAGGTTATAAAACCACTTGGCGATATTTTCCTGAACTTACTTTTTACAGCAATTATTCCGCTTATTTTTTTTACGATTGCTTCGTCTATTGCCAATTTAGAAAAAACAGAAAAATTAGGAAAGCTTTTTCTAATTATGCTCGCCGTTTTTTTAGGAACAATTCTTATTTCGGCTATTGTAATGATAGTGGCGGTTTATATATTTCCAATTCATCAGAGTATTATAATTTCTAAAGTTCCTATAGAAAATATTCAATCCGGAAGTATTGGTGATCAAATAGCAAGATTGGTTACAGTAAATGATTTTTTCGAATTATTGTCCAGAAAGAGTATGTTAGCTCTTATAATCTTTTCGTTTTTGCTAGGATTTGCCAGTTTGCAATCTGGAGAAAAAGGAGCTGGTTTTAGAAATTTTCTCGATTCCGGAAACGAAGTCATGAAGCAGCTTCTGACAATGATTATGAAATTGGCACCAATTGGTCTGGGTGCTTATTTTGCTTATCAGGTTGGCGTTTTTGGCCCGCAATTGTTTGGTGCTTATGCAAAACCATTAGGTGTTTATTATGCAGCATGTACTTTTTATTTCTTTGTGTTTTTTAGCTTATACGCTTTATTAGCCGGAGGTAAACGCGCATTTGTGGTATTTTGGAGTAACAATATTACGCCCTCTTTAACTGCGATAGGAACCTGCAGCAGCATTGCTACAATTCCGGCAAATCTTGATGCTGCCGAAAAAATGAATATTCCAAAACATGTCAGGAATCTCGTTATCCCAATTGGAGGGCCTTTGCATAAAGATGGTTCGAGTATGTCTTCGATTTTAAAAATTACCGTTCTTTTTGCCATGTTTGGAAAAGATTTTACAGATCCTTTGACAATACTTCTGGCTTTAGGAATTACAGTAATTGTATCGATTGTTGAGGGCGGAATTCCAAATGGCGGATATATTGGAGAAGTTTTGGCTATTACGGTTTATGGATTGCCAATGGAGCAAGCTTTGCCTGTAGCAATGATATTAGGAACGCTTGTTGATCCAATTGCTACTTTATTAAATGCAAACGGTGATGTGATTTGTTCTATGATGGTCTCCCGTTTTTCTGAAAAAACCAAGTGGTGATACAAAATTTTCAAGGCAAATCTTTTTTATAATTAAAGTCAGTAGTAATCAGCTTAATCTATAAAGTCTGCATTTTGTTTTAATGCGAGATGATATTTGGGCTAAACATCTAAGCAATATATAATGAATTCAGTACTTCAACACGATCTCAATGATTTCGAAAACATACTTAATCAGGTAAAACAACAAGGAATAGATTTTTTAAATAATATCGATAGTATTCCCACTTCCAATAAAAATACAATTGATCCAACGCGAGATTTAAACGAATTAGGATTAGGATCGTTAGTTGCTTTAAAAGAATTTAATGAGAGATTAGCACCTTTGATGGTTGCTTCTCCCGGACCAAGATATTTAGGGTTTGTAACCGGAGGTTCTACACCAGCTTCAATTGTTGGAGATTGGCTGACAACTGTTTATGATCAAAATACACAAGCTGTAAAAGCGCAGGGAGGAGTTTCTGCTTTAATAGAATTTGAAACGATCAATTTGTTGTTGCAATTACTAAACTTGCCTAAATCATTTTCAGGTGGATTTGTAACCGGAGCAACAATGTCTAATTTTACTTGTTTAGGTGTGGCAAGACAATGGTTTGGTGCTCAATCAGGGAAAGATTTTGCTAAAAACGGGATATCAGAAACGATAAATATCCTAACTGCAACACCACATTCATCCTCGATAAAAACATTATCGATGTTAGGTGTAGGCAGTAATAATTACACGACAATTAAAACCATAGAAGGCAATCGTGAAGCAATTGATATTGCTGATTTAGAACAGCATATTCAAAATTTAAACGGAAAACCTTTTATCCTTATTTCAAGCGCCGGAACTGTGAATACAGCAGATTTTGATGATTTTGAAGCCATTTCAAAACTTAAAGAAAAATACAATTTCTGGTGGCACATTGATGCTGCATTTGGTGGTTTTGCTGCTGTTTCGGATAAATTTAAACACCTTGTAGAAGGTTGGGAAGGCGCAGATAGTATTACAATTGATTGTCATAAATGGCTGAATGTACCTTATGAAAGTGCTTTTTATTTAATTAAAAAAGAACATATGAATCTTCAGGTAGAAACTTTTCAGAATTCTAATGCTCCGTACTTGGGAAATCCGCTCGAGAATTTTAACTATCTGAATGTATTACCGGAAAACTCCCGCCGTTTGAGAGCTTTACCGGTTTGGTTTTCTTTAGTTGCTTATGGAAAAGAAGGTTTTCAGGATATTATAGAGAATAGTACTGCACTGGCTTTGCATTTTGCAAATGCACTTATCGAAAATGATAATTTTGAACTTTTGGCTCCAATTCGTCTCAATAATGTTTGTTTTACTTTAAAAGGAAATCAGAATCAGGAAAAAGTTTCTGCTTTTTTAACTCACTTAAATGATAAAGGAAAAGTATTTATGACGCCAACTGTTTATCAAAATAAGAAAGGAATAAGAGCGTCTTTTGTTAATTGGAGGACAACTGAAAACGACATTAAAATAATTATAGAAGAATTAATCGCAACACTTTCTGATTTGGATTTGTAGTATAATTTTTAAACTTTCTGAATGCCTGCTGACTGTGTTAGCGGGCTTTTTTATGTCTTGAATTTAAAATTTACTTGAATTTTAGCTTTAAATTTTAACTTTTTAAATACTATTTATTAAGCAAATCTTAAGATAGAATTAATTTAATCTTAAAAATCATTTCTTTTTTTACTAAAAAAGCATTTAAAAAGTTAATTAGTATTCTTATTTAGAATAATTAAATATAAGTTGCAAAAACTGTTAATAGAAGTTAATTTTGTGCCAAATTAATTTCAACTTCAGGTAATGCAAATCAAAAGAATATTTCTCTTACTCTTAGTTCTTGTAACTTCAATTCAAGGTTTTTCTCAAAATAAAAAATTAATCTTAACGGGAATCATTTTAGAAAATAATGGTAAACCTGCCGAAGGTGTTTCTGTAGCATTAAAAGGAACGGCTTATTCTACTTTAACAAATGAAAAAGGAGAGTATGAAATAGCAGCAGAACCAGGAAATTATGTGTTATCTGTTAGTTCTGTTGGTTTTAAATCCAGACAAACAAAGATTAATCTTCAATCAGACCAAACTGCTCCAAGTATAACTATCGAAGAAGATATGGCTGCTCTGAATGAAGTTCAGGTAACTGGAAAGTCTAAAGTAGAACGTGTTCGTGAACAAGCTTTTAATGTTGCTGCTGTTGATTTGAAAATGGTTCATAATAGTTCTCAGGATTTAAATCAGGTATTAAACAGAACAACAGGTATTCGTGTTAGGGAATCCGGTGGAATGGGATCTGATTTTAAATTTTCATTAAATGGATTTTCAGGAAATCAGGTTAAGTTTTTTATGGATGGTATCCCAATAGACAGTTACGGATCTTCTTTTACACTAAATAATATTCCGGTTAATCTGGCAGAACGTATTGAGGTTTACAAAGGTGTTGTTCCGGTAGAATTAGGTAGTGATGCTCTTGGTGGTGCTGTAAATATAATTACAAACCAATCTGTAAAGCGTTATGTTGATGCATCTTATAGTTTTGGTTCATTTAATACACATAAGTTAGCAATTAACACCCGTTTTAGTGGTAAAAATGGTTTGGTTGCCAATATAAATGCTTTTGGTAATTATTCTGATAACAGTTATAAGGTTGATGCGAGTGTTGCTGATAAAAACGGAAATTTTGGTCCGGAACAGGCTTATAAACAGTTTCATGATGGTTATCAATCAGCTGGGATTATGGCAGAAATAGGAGTAAAGAATAAATCATATGCTGATTATCTTTTATTTGGAATGATGGTCTCTGGCAATAAAAAAGAAATACAAACCGGAAGCACAATGCAAAGAGTTGTAGGTGATGCTTTTAAGGATAGTAAGGCTTTTGTTCCTTCTGTTAAATATAAAAAAGACAGCCTTTTTACTAAAAATTTGTCTGTTAATTTAGCGGCATCTTACAGTATCGTAAATAGTCGATCTGTAGATACTTCTTCTTACAGATACAAATGGGATGGAAGCCGTACTATAGAAAATTTAAATAGTGGGGGAGAAATAACCCGTGAAAAAACGCTTTATGTTTATGATAATCATTCGCTTCAGACGAATACCAATTTTAAATATGATTTAAATGAACAGCAGTATCTTGTGTTGAATCACTCTCTTGTTGATTTAACGCGTAAAGAAGACGATGAGTACAGAACAATTACAAAACCTGGTTCTCCTACTTTAAATAAAAATATTTTAGGTCTTTCTTATAATCTGGCAGCATTTGATCGAAAATTATCTTTTATAGCTTTTACTAAAAAATACTTCTTAAAAAGCAGTATGATGGTCGTAAAAGATGATTATGCAGAAACCAAGCAATACGATGTCTTAAAAAATTCATTTGATGATTTGGGTTATGGAACAGCTTTAGGTTATTTTATTACTGGCGAAATACAGGTTAAAGCATCTTATGAACACGCTTTTCGTTTACCTGCAGCCGAAGAAATGTTAGGTGATGGTTTACTTATTTTGCCAACGCCGGGATTAAAACCAGAGTCCAGTGATAATTTTAATGCAGGATTTGCTTTTAAGAAAGCATATGAAAAACACTCATTTGGCTTTCAGGGAAATTTTATTTATCGAAATGCAAAAGATTACATACGAATAAAAGCACAAGGAGCTCAATCTCAGTTTGAAAACATTGCAGACGTAAGAGTTACCGGTTTCGACGGCGCTTTTCATTACGGTTATATGAACTGGCTGACTTTTGAAATAAACGCTACACATCAAAAAACTATTGATACCAGAAAATTTGATCCGGCCGGATCTAATATCCCAAATGCTTTAAAAGGTGCTCAAATAGCAAATGAACCAATTTTTTATGGGAATGCTAATTTAGGCTTCAACTTTAGAAAAATCAGAACTTCTGATGATAATCTAACCGTTAATTTATTCTCCAACTATATAGCTGAATACTATTTAGTATCAACCAAAAACGGATCGCCAGACAGTAGAAGAACAATACCGGAACAATTTACACAAAGTATTGCTACGGCTTATGTGTTTGGGCAAGGAAAGTACAATGTGGGTTTAGAATGCAATAATATTACCGACACAAAAGTATATGACTACTTCAAAGTACAAAAACCAGGAAGATCGTTTACAATCAAATTCAGATATTTTATAAACTAATTAATAATTTTTTAAATTTAAAACAATGATAACTAGAACTAAAACACTTTTAGCTTTATTCATACTATCAGCAGTTACATTTTCATGTAGCAATGATGATTCAGCGCCTGTAGAAGATCCGGCTGATGTAAGTTATGTACTTGCCTATCAAACAACTGATTTTGACACCTACATTTGGCAGTTTGAATCTACAGATGAACTTTTGACTGGAACAATCAATATGGTTGGAAAAGGAATCGAGCAGCCAGCAAGTGCAGGTGTACCTGTAGCGAATACATTTTTTGCCCTTTCTGGAGAAAATGAAGGTTCTGTTGGTTATTTCCTAAATACGGATGGTAAATTAGCAACAAGTAATCATGTTTTTACAGGAGATACTTATGCTTACGGAACTACAGATGATAATAAATTAATTTTGGTAAACTCTCCTTGGGATGCCAGTTCAACACAAAACGAATTAATTTTATATGATCCGGCTACTACAAGTATTACAAATCGTGTATTTGATGATTTCGTTTTACCTAACGGACATTTTTTATGGCCTACAAGTGTAAATGTATCAGGAAATAGAGTTTTTGTATCTACATTTGAACGTGATGCTAACTGGAAATTGTATCAGGAAAATGCAGTTGTAAAAGTTTATGAATATCCTTCTTTAAAATATGTAAAAACTATTACAGATACTCGTACAACAGCTATTGGGCAATATTATACTAATACAGGAATGGTTCAGACAGAATCTGGAGACATTTATACATTCTCTTCAAATTCACGTACGGCAGGTTATACTGCAACAGCTTCTCACTCAGGAGTTCTTAGAATTAAAAAAGGACAATCAGAATTTGATTCTACTTATTTCTTAGATATGGAAGCAAGCAGTCTTAAAGGAAAAGTTGTATCAGCTTATCCTGTAGGAGGCGAAAAAGTATTAATCAATTATATTCCTTCGGATATTGATGCAGCACAAGGAAACTGGAGTTTCTTAAACTATGGTACCTTTAAATTTAAATCTGCTATAGTAGATCTTAATTCAAAAGCAATCACGGCAGTTACAGGATTGCCTGACCATGCGGGAGATAATTATTATGGTTTTGGAAGTGCTTTTACAGAAAACGGAAAAACATACAAAAGTTTTGTAACAAACGATGAAGGACGTGTTTACCAAATCGATGTTAATTCAGGCGTTGCTGTAAAAGGAGCTCTTATTACCGGAGGTGTAAACTTACCTGCAATTACAAAATTAACGAAGAAAAAATAAGAAAATAAATTCTGATTTTTTTTATCAAAAACTACCATATAGTCAGTGCTGTTAAAATGCTGATTATATGGTTTTTTAATAACAGCTGGATTTGCCAGCATGCCATTAATTCGAAATAAATATGAGCCTGATCAAAAAACAAAATTCCAAACCTCCAAACAAACAAAAATCACGTTTTAGTAAAATCAATGCCTGGCTTCATTTATGGCTTGGACTTGCTTCAGGTATAATTGTATTTATTATGGGAATTACAGGTTGTCTTTTAGTTTTTGAACAAGAGATTAAAACACTAACAGCACCTTATTTGACTGTCGAAGCACAAAGTCCGGATAAATTATTGCCGCCTTCTAAAATTTACGAAGCAGTTCATAAAGCATTACCCAATAAAGAAATTCACGGAGTTTGGTATAATGGTTTAGATAAATCAATTAAAGTCGATATCGAATCGGATTCGTTGATTTATGTAAATCCGTATAACGGTAAAATTACCGGAATGGCAGATCATGAAGACTTTTTTCATATTATGGATGAAGGCCATCGTAATCTTTGGTTAGAGCGTGATCTTGGTTCTCAAATTACGGCTTGGGCAACTTTTGTTTTTTTCTTTTTATTAATAAGCGGATTGATACTTTGGTTCCCTAAAAAATGGAATAAGACAACCAGAAATAGTAGTTTTAAGATAAAATGGGACGCGAAATTCAAACGTCTTAATTATGATTTGCATAATGTCATGGGTTTTTATACGCTTATTTTGGCTATGCTTATTGCCTTTACAGGAATGTTAATGAGTTTTCATTGGTTACGGGAAAGCACGTATTGGATAAGTGGAGGCTGGGCCGATAAAAAAGAAAATAAAGAACAAGTTATTGAGGTTAAAAAAGATTCTTTATCGCAACAACAATTAGATAAGTTGGCTGCTGCCGATTTTATCTGGAAAAAGGTAAGAACCGAAATTGCGAAGGAAAATAAAGAAGCAGTTATCATTCATTTTCCAGACGACCCAAAAGAAGATATTTATGCCTGTACAGATATGCATAGAGGAGTTTGGAGAGATTTATATTTTGATCCTAAAACACTTGAATTACTTTCTAAATCTCAAAACTATATCAGTGACGAACGTTTTTCAAAATGGTTAATGCGATCTAATTATAGTCTTCATATTGGCGCAATAGGAGGATTGCCTACAAAGATCATTTATTTTACAGCCAGTTTAATATGTGCCAGTTTACCCGTTACCGGATTTTATATCTGGTGGGGAAGAAAGAAAAAGCAAAAAACGAGAGTTTAAAACCTCGTTTAATTTTACTTATTTATTATTAGTTAGTTTCTTAAAAGTCTTTTGTGAGAAGTGCAACTTCTTCAAGAGACTTTTTTTTGTTTAAAAAGTAAAGTATTAATTCAATACTAGTTGTATTTGAGTGATTTCCGTTTGCCATACTGAGCGAAACCTATTTGTCAGACTGAGCGAAGTCGAAGTCCCGCAAAGTGATTCAGTACACGGGACTTCGACTTCGCTCAGTCTGACATCCGTTCAGTCTGACATTGTATAAACATTACAATGAAATAAAAACAGCGTAAATCCATTTAAATCGGTATCATCCGCGTGCAATTTAACCAAAAACAGAAAGAGCCTGCTAACTACAAACAGACTCTTTTCCATCAAAAAAAAACAAAAAACAAGGAAACTAAAGATCCAAATATTAGATTCTATACGTAAAAGCTATTGTAGCAATTCGATTATCAAGATCATATCTTTTATTGATATTTGTTTGGGCTAAAACTGAATTGATGTGAAAATTATTGGTATTAAAAATGTCTGTAATATTAAGTTTGATATTGCCTTTCTTAGAAAGAACCTGTTTAGATATTCCGATACTAAAATCAAAGAAAGGATCTCTTTCATAAATACCCAGATTTGATTTCGATTGATATTGTGCATTTGCTTCGGCTTTCCAGCTTTCTGTTATGGTAAAAGAGTTTTGAACGCTTAAATTCAAAGTAACAATTGGATCAATTTTGTCCGTGTTCACAACATTGCCCATAAATTTATTTTCGAAAATATTAAAAAGCGTGTTTACAGACCACCATTTATAAATTTCATTTGTGTTTGTAATATTTGCACCATAATTATACGATTTATCAACATTAATTTGTGAGGTTACTGTTGTGTTATTATCAGGATTGTAGACGTAAACTTCAGTAAATACATCTTTAGTTTTACTAAAGTATAATGATGCCATAAAAGTACTTTTCCAGGCATATCCAATTTCTGTTGAATGTGTGATTTCAGGAACCAAATTTGGATTTCCTTGTGAGTAATTAAAAGAGTCATCATAAAAACGAAACGGATTTAAATCGAACTGACTTGGTCTGTTAATTCTTTTACTGTATGATGCGTGTAAAGAGTGATTACTATTCAATTCATATTTCATGGAAACACTTGGAAACCATTTTAGATAATCATCTTTATGCTCTTCATTTAAGGTTTTCTGTAAAATATTTATAGCCGTATATTCTGAACGTAAACCACCCTGAATGTTTAATTTTTCCATTTGATATTTATAGTTCGCATAAGCAGCATAAATTTGCTCTTTGTATTCAAAATGATTGGTCGAATTAAGATCGATAATCCACTGGTTGTTCTCGTTGTATTCATAAACGGATGGATTATCATTGTTTTTTACACTAGCTTTAAATCCCCATTCTATAGACTGCTTTTCTTTTAGCGGATTGGTAAAATCAACTTTTCCGGTAAAAACCTTCAATTGAGACGGGATAAAACCTCTTCGGTCATTAATATTAGCTGTACTTGTAGCATCTATATTCGTGGCACTTTGAAACTGATTCGATCTGAATTTTGAAGTTTCATATTCAAAATCAAATGAAATATTTTTTCCTTCGGTATTAAATTTATGAACTCCGGAGAAAGCATAGGTATAATCGTTCCATTTTTCTTTGCTGTTATTATAGGTCGAAGCATCAAATTGTACCTGATCTAAGTCATTAAGCAATGTGTTTCTACCGTTGGAAATATTTTGATAACGACCAATTTTTGCGTCAACATACACTTCTAAATTTGTTTTAGGAGAAATCTCATAAGTTGTTCCTACTTTAAAATTATTAGATGTCAATGGTTCATCAGTAGTTGCCGTTTGATGATTTTTAGTTGAAATAGTTTGGCGTGTTGCATCCGTATATTGATTTTGATCGAATTCTTTGCGCTCTTCTTCGCCTCTAAAAGTGTAGCTATAGTTTCCGTAAACCCCAAACTTTTCTTTGTTGTAACTTAAATTTACGCCAGAGTTTGTTCTGTTTTTTCGTCCTCGTCCGTAATTTGTAAAAACAGTTCCTTTAAGTCCGCCTGCATTTGGTTTTTTTAAAACGATATTAATAATTCCGGCTTTTCCGGTTGCATCATATTTAGATGAAGGATTTGTAATTACTTCTATTTGTTTGATATTAGATGAGGTTGTCGATTTTAAGTAATTCGCCAGTTCTTTTTGCGAAAGCTGTGTTAATTTTCCATTTATCATCACACCAACACCTTGTTGCCCTCTAATAGACAATTCGCCGTCCTGAGAAACTACAACTCCCGGAGCGCGCGATAAAACATCTAAAGCAGTTCCGCCTTCAGAAACAATACTATTTTCGACATTAAAAACTAATCTGTCTGATTTTTGAGTGTATAAAACTTTCTTTTTTGTGATTACTATTTCATCTAAAACATTGATAGAAGTTTCGACAATACTGTCCGTTTCTTTTTCTGTCTGCGAATATCCGTAGACCGAAAATGCGAGCATAATAGATGTTAAAAAATTCTTCATGATATCTGGATTTGATTTTTTGTTGGAGTAGGAGTCTTAATGTAGAATGGAATTCGAACGTATTTATTTAAGAAGCTTTTTTATTTTAAAACAATACTTTCCAATTTGTCAGAAAGTGTTTTTCGGAGATGCAAAAAACGGCTTAATAGCTTCGAAAGATAGATTTTGATTGAGCTGAGTGCGGAAAACATTACAGTGGTATTTGAAGTTTCAGTTTTCAAATATAATACTATTTATATCAAGTCTAAATAAAAATAGTTAAAATTTGTATGCTAAAAATGTAATAATTTGATAACTAGTAATTTCTGATTTAGCAAAAAATCAGAAATTATAAATAAACGCAGAGTTTTAAGATAAAAGCCCTAAAAATATAAGGTTTTTTGCATCCGGAGAATTAGACACACAAATAATATATACCATAAAAAAGCCAATTCTTTAAAAAATAAAAAGAATTGGCTTTTTTATGAAAACTGAAACTGAAACTGAGACTGAAAACTGTGACTTTATTTAGTAATTTCTCTAAAAACAGCTTCCAGGTTTTTATTCTTTTGATTGAGTTGTAATGTTTTTAAACCATTTGCGTTGGCAAAATCAAAAATTGCAGGACGCATATCTTTTTCAGCAACAAAAGTTAATTCCCAAGTCATATCATGAATATTTCTGTAAGAAGTAATGTTTTCAAGCCTTGCTAAAAGTTGTTCTTCGATTTGATAGTCAAATTCTACCTCGATTACTTGTTCTTTATCTTCAGATACTAAATGATCTAATTTTTTGTCAGCAACAATTTGTCCTTTGTCAATAATTATGACACGATCACAAATTGCTTCAACTTCCTGCATAATGTGAGTCGATAAAAAAACGGTTTTATCTTTCCCTACATTTTTAATAACGTTACGTATTTCCATTAACTGGTTCGGGTCCAATCCAGTAGTTGGCTCATCCAGGATTAAAACATCCGGATTATGCAATAAAGCATTCGCAAGTCCCACACGCTGGCGATATCCTTTAGAGAGTTGTCCAATTTTTTTATGGCTTTCCGGTGTCAGTCCTGTCAGTTTGATAACTTCTTCAATTCTTGATTTGGCAACTTTATAAACATCGGCATTAAAAGCCAAATACTCACGAACATACAAATCCAGATACAACGGATTATGCTCCGGTAAATATCCAATAGATTGCTGAACTGCTTTTGCATTTGTCATGACATCATGACCATTTACAAGGGCTGAGCCGTTATCTGCCAATAAATATGTGGTCAAAATTTTCATTAAAGTAGATTTTCCTGCTCCATTTGGACCAAGAAATCCAACGATTTCTCCTTTTTGAATAGAAAAAGAAATTGAATTTAGAGCTTTTTGAGTTCCGTAACTTTTTGATATGTTGTTTACTTCTATCGACATGAATATTTATTTGTTACAAAAGTAAACAGAAATACGCTCGATTGCTACATTTTTATCTTTTAAAGAAATCATAAAAAAAACTTAAAGACCAACAGCTACGGCACCGTTATTGTTAAAGGAGTATTAAATTAAAAAATAATTTATAATGAAAAAAATTTTACTTATTCTTGCTTTAGCTACTTTTGGCTTTGCAAATGCACAAAAAGGAACAATCTTAGTTGGTGGTAACATCGCATTTACTTCTGAAAAATCTGAATTTAGATTTAGTGAAGAAAAAACAAATACATTTAGCTTTTCTCCTAAAGTTGGTTACCAATTTACTGATAACTGGACTATTGGTGGTGAATTTACAGTAGCATCTTCTAATCAAGATAACGGAACTATCGAAGAAAAAACAAATGCATTCAAATTAGGAGCATTTGCACGTTACTCTGTGCCATTGAGCCAGACTTTTGCTGTTTTTGCTGATATGGGTGTAGGTTTTCAAAACCAAAAATACAAAGAATACGGTCCAGGAAATGCTTACGCAAGATCTACTGCAGATGGTATGTATATTGGTGTAACTCCAGCTCTTTTTATCAACATGAAAAAAGGTTTTGGTCTTAACTTCAGTATTGGTGGTTTAGGATACGAAACATTAAGTTATGATAACAACGGTGCTGATTACAGTAAGTTCTACTTTAACTTTGGTCAAACACTTAACATTGGAATTTCTAAAAACTTCTAATCTTAGTTTATATTCAATTTCAGAAAAGCATCAGCCACGGCTGATGCTTTTTTTGTGATTAGCATTAAGATTTAAATTTTTAACCAGGCTTATTAATGTCTATTTGTACTATTTTTTCTACTTTAATAAAATGTTATCAAATGGGTTGTGCTTCAATATTGGTATTTTAGTTGTTGACTATATATAAAATTTAAAACAAATATTATATATGAAAAAAATGCTACTTATTCTTGCACTAGCTACGTTTAGCTTTGCAAATGCTCAAAAAGGGACAATCTTAGTTGGTGGAAACATCGGATATTCTTCTCAAAAAAATGACCAGCCAATCGCTGAATCAAAAACAAATACGTTTGAGTTTTCTCCAAAAGCGGGTTATCAGTTTCATGATAACTGGACAGTTGGTGCTGAATTTACGATTCAGTCTTCAAAAACTAATAACGGAGGAGCAGAAGGTAAATTTAATGCTTACAAATACGGTGCATTTGTACGTTATACAGTTCCTTTAAGTGAGACTTTTTCTGTTTTTGCTGATCTTGGAGCTGGCTTTCAAAATCAAAAAGACAAGAATTATCAGAATGGATCACTTGTTGCAGAGAGTAATGCAAACGGTTTATACACAGGAATAACTCCGGCTCTTTTTATCAACATGAAAAAAGGTTTTGGTCTTAACTTCAGTATTGGTGGTTTAGGATACGAAACATTAAGTTATGATAATAACGGTGCTGATTACAGTAAGTTCTACTTCAACTTTGGTCAAACACTTAACATTGGAATTTCTAAAAACTTCTAATCTTAGTTTATATTCAATTTCAGAAAAGCATCAGCCGTGGCTGATGCTTTTTTTGTTTTTAGTACTGAATACTTCTCATAAAAGGTTGCGTGATCTTTGCTTAATTTACCTGAATCTTAAAAGAAATTGTATCATTAATAACTGTTTTGTCTTTATCATTAAACTCATATTTAACAACAGCTCTTATTGTATTAATTCCTTTTTTGATTAATAATTCTTTTACTTCAATACCTGTTTGAGATGTTTTTTTGAATGTTCGTTTAGCTTTTGTATTGTCTATATCTAAATTTTCAATTTTAAGGCTACGTTTAGCATTAGGAATATTAGCTATTAAATATTGCTGTTTTAAGGTGTCTCCAACTTTAAGATGTTGCTCAATTTTTGTTTTAAACTCTTCAGGATTTGCGATTTTATATTGATGAATTTCTATTAGCGGTAATCCTTCATAGCTTTTTATATTTCCAAGTTTATCATAACGAATTAAGAAATCAAGTATTCCAAAATCATCGTACATAAGGTATTTTATAACCTTGCCATTTGGATAATTATAAATGCTTTCTTCTGTAATCTTACTATTTATCCTATAATGAATTGATTCTCTAATACCATTATCAAAGTAATAAATACTTTTTCCTTTTATGTGTCCATTCACAAAATTCCCTTCCGCTATTTTATTTCCTTTCTCATTATAACGGACAAATTTGCCATGAAAAATAGTATCACCATTTCTAATAACATATTCAGATATATCTGTTTGTTTCGTATCGGGGATTATATTCTTTTAAGGAATATACTTTTTCATCTTTAAAATGAAAAAACACTAATAGACAACTTAGTATTATAATAGTTAATAGTAATATTATTTTGTATTTTCTATTCATTCTCTTTTCTAGCTATATCAATTCACGTTAACTTCGAAAGAAATTGTATCCTTAAGTGTTGGAGTAATTTTATCCTCAAATTCGTATTTAACGATTGCTATAATTTTGTTTTTCCCCTTTTTGGTTATAATTTCTTCTACATCAATTCCTATTGGTGGTTTCTTTGTGATAATTCTTTTAACTTTTTCATTGTCAATACTTGTATTTTGTATTTTAAGACTACGTTTTGCTTTTGGGATATTTGCTAATAAATATTTATATTTTAATGTGTCGCCGACTTTTAAGACTTGCTCATTTTTAATATTATGTAGCTTATTATGAGTTAATTTACGTTGATACACTTCTAACATTGGATAACCACTATACTTTTTTACACCTTTTTCATCATAGCTGATAATAAAAGAAGATTTACCAAAATCATCATAAATAACATATTTTTCAAGTAAGCCTTTAGGATTATAAAAAAAGCTTTCTTCAGTGATTTTGCTATTTTTTCTGTAATGAACACATTCTATTTTGCCACTATCATAGTAGTATGAGCAAATACCATTTGGTTCATTATTTAAAAATTGTCCTTCTGCTATTTTAATTCCCTTCTCGTTATAATTAATAAATTTTCCATTAAAAATTGTATCTCCATTTCTAAGAACATATTCTTGAATACCTGATAAACTTCCAGAGTGATTATATTCTTTCAAAGTATGTACTTTCTCATGCTTAAAATAAAAAATTAATGCTACAAGAAGTATAAAAAAAGTGGTAACTAATATTATTTTATTTTTCATTATTTCTTTTTTTGTTGTTTTTCATAAATGTCTTTTCTTATATATTCATTTTTATTTGGATCGTTTTGATCATTAACAATCTGAATATATTCCATTTTTTGGGACGTAGCCGGATTTTTCCTTTTTTTATCTGCTTCTTCAATTGCAGATTTCGCTGCTTTTATTCCATTAGCCCCAAAATCAACAGCATTTATAAAATCATCAACTTTGTCTTCCTGTGTTGGTTTTCCGCCATTTGTTCCTTTTCCTTTTGGTTTATTGCCTCTTACCTCAAATGCAAATATAGTAGTAAGGGCTTCAAATAAACCTCCAAAATCAATCCAGGTAACATTTCTTCCGCCTCGTGGTAATGCACTTGGATTTTGAAAACCTCCTCCGTCAGAAAATGCAATTCCTCCACTAAAAAATGAGGATTTTTTTTTTCTTAAAATTATAAAGAACTTCTCCGTTATAATATATTTTTTTGGTCTCACCATCTAATAATATTCTGTTACCGTTACCAAAGGTTTTCCCCCAAGTATGTCCTAAATTAGAATAGTGATTAATTTCAGCTTTTCCGTCAAGCCAGATTATTTGTCCTGTTATTTTATTTCTATACCAATCAAACGGAGTTCGTCCGTAAAAATCGACTACTCGCAATAAATCTCTGTTATAAGCTGCATAAGATGTATATTGTCCCAAATCGTCATCTTTTGTAAAAGTACTATAATTGGTAAAATCATTAAAATTGTCAAACATGGCGTGTATATATTTTGTAGGTTATTACTTATTTTTAGCAATAATAAATATAAAATAATTCTTACGCAATGTTATCTAATATATTAACATAATTGGTGTTAAAACAAAAAAGAGACCCGAAAGTCTCTTTTTGTAATTAATATATATCTTATAAAAGATTATTTCCCTTTTATGAAATTTTCTAAATATTCAATTTTCTCTTTATCTGCTTGAAGCAAACGTTCGTAAAGCTTTTTGTTTTCTTCGTAAGCTTCAATTAATTTGTCTAAAGGATTGAAAGTGCAATTGTGATTAACTGATGCTGTTGGTCCGCTATTAATCACTGCTCCTTCATAATTATTTTGAATATTGTTCAGAACTGTTTCATCATTATAATTTTTAATTGCTTCCGCAGAAACACCTAAAACTTCAGCAATTGCATTTAGTTTTTCTTCATCAACATTTTCGCTTCCTTCAATATTAGAAACAGATTGCTGGCTTACACCAATTGCAATCGCAAGTGCTTCTTGTTTCATGCCTCGAAGCTCTCTTATTCGGCTAATATTTCTGCCAATATGTTTTGGTTTTGCTGTTGTGTTCATAAGTCAAAGATATTTAAAAATTCTGTAAAATTTTTCTGGTTTGTGAAATACAATCGCCAATTGTGATATACAATCACTTTTGGTTTGCTACTACAATTATCTATAGGTTAATTGCGGCCGTAAACAAAAGTACGATTTTTAATACAGAATAAGTAAAAAAGAGATATTCTGTAAGTGATTACAATAGTCGGACATTTAAGTTAATAACACAAATCAAAAAAAACAGAATGATTATGGGAATACATGAAATCAAACAAAACGAGAATCTAAAAAAAATAATTGCTCCGTATTTCAACACCTTAAAACGGGATGATAAATCAGAATTGTATACGGCTCAAATAAAAATGCTGGATTATTATGAGCTTGGCTGTGTTATAACCAATATGCTAAAAATGTGTGTTTTGACGCTTGATCAGGATAAACAGAAAATTTTAGACACAAACAAAAGTTCTATTAATGTGGCACTGATTTTAGAAATGGTACTTGAAATGTTTCCTTTGGAAGAATTTGAGCTGTTAAGTAAAATCAATCAATTGGTTATTACAGATTCGTAAAATCCCGGTTTAATACAAGCATTTCACTTGAATCTTGAATAACGATGATAGTTCTGAGAAATAGTGCTAATAATGAACATAAAGAAGTAAACCTTGCAATTTGTGAATTTCTTGTGTTTTATCAAGAAGTTACAAGTTGTACATTAAGATTTGTAGTAACAAGACAAATCATATAAAATTATACAATTTGTATAATTTTGCTTATATTTGTGTAATGAAAATTTAGCTTAAATGAATGTAAAAATATTAAAAATAGAAGGTAATGTTTTGGTTAATGCTAAAATTTCAGATTCGAGATTATTAAAATTAGAATTACCGTCAGTAGCTAATGGCTGGAGATTTAATTTTAACAAGCACTCAAAAAAGAAGGGTTTTGAAACATATATTTTGGTATCTGAAGAAACTTCTGAAAAAATTGAAGGCTGTTTGATTTTTGAAATGAAAGAAAAGATGGAACCTTATATGGCTTATGTTGAAATTGCACCTCATAATAAAGGAACGGTAAAAAAGTATGATAATATTGCAGGTTGTTTGATTGCATATGCCTGCAGGTTAAGTTTTGCAAAAGGAGAAGGTGATTTTGAAGGCTATTTAGCATTTGATGTTTTGGAAGAAGACAAAAAAGACGAAATTAAGTTAATGACATTATATTCTACAAAATATAATGCTTTTAAATATGGAGATACCTCTATGATTATTCCACCAGAAGGAGGTCAGAAATTAATAAATGAATTTTTAAATCAATGAATATGAAAACTAAAGAAATTCAAATTGAAGATATTTGGAATGATAAGAAGAAAGTGGAATTAAAAAAAGCGATATTGGCTCATTCTGCTACTCAATCTAAAGAACAAATATTAACTAATCGATTACTTTCTATTCAATATAAACTAGAAGATTATATTCAGGATGAAAGTGAAAATAGCGAAGTTTTAAAAATTCTTGATTTTGTAAAAATGTATCTTAAAGCACTTGATCTAACGAAGAAAGAATTGGCTGCCTATTTTGAAATGCGAGACAGCAATCTACATAAATATCTTTCAGGAGAAAGAAAGCTAAATGCTAAATTAGTTCTAAAGCTAAGTACATTTTCTCATACAAAGCCTGAGCAATGGTATAGAGTTGAAGTAAAGAATGAGTTAATAGAGTTAAATAAAGAGAAAGAAAACGTAGAATACTATAAAAAATTCGATTATCGTAATCTAGTCGGAATATAAAATTAGTAGTTTTTTCAAATTCTTTTTTTGAATAATAATTTTTCTTTTTCAAAAAAACATAAAAAAGCCAACAGAGTAAAGTCGAAATTAATTAATAACTACAACAACTTCGACCTCACCAGTTGACATAATAAACAAAAATTATCTACAATAGAAAACATAGGAAACACGAACAGTATTTTTGTAATGGGAGAAATCAAGCATAGTACAGCTCTGGAGTTTTAATATTTTTTTTCACGAATTTCTACCAATTTTCACGAATTAATTTAAACACAATGATTTGTGTAAAATTGTAGAAATTCGTGGTAAATAAAACATTTGATCAAATTAATCTGTGGCATGTTTTATACAATATTATCCTAAAATAAAATGTATTTTTGACGTTTTAGATCAATAATCTAAAATCGTTAATCTACAATCTAAAATATCAAAATGAACTGGGAACAACTTTTATCACTCAAACGCCAAGGCGATACAAGCAAAAGATTACGTGTAGAACAAGATGACACCAGATTAGGTTTTGAGGTTGATTATGACAGGATTATTTTTTCGGCAGCGTTTCGATCATTACAGGATAAAACACAGGTTATTCCGCTTTCTAAAACCGATTTTGTTCATACAAGACTTACCCACAGTTTAGAAGTTTCTGTCGTTGGTCGTTCTTTGGGACGTTTAGTTGGTAAAAAAATAATTGAGAAATATCCGCATCTAAAAGAAATTCACGGCTATCATATGAATGATTTTGGTGCCATTGTAGCTGCAGCTTCTTTGGCACACGATATTGGGAATCCGCCATTTGGACATTCTGGCGAAAAAGCAATTGGAGAATATTTTTCGATAGGAAAAGGATTAAAATATAAAGATCACTTAACAGCCAAACAATGGCAGGATTTAATTGATTTTGAAGGTAATGCAAACGGGTTTTCAGTACTGACGGCAAGTCGCCCGGGAATCGAAGGCGGACTTCGAATTTCGTACGCTACTTTAGGAGCTTTTATGAAATATCCAAAAGAGAGTTTACCAAAAAAGCCAACAAATGATATTGCAGATAAAAAATACGGTTTCTTTCAGACTGATAAATCGTTTTTTGAAGAAGTAGCAAAAGATATGGGAATGATCGCCAATAAATCAGGAGACGATATTGGTTACGAAAGA
This sequence comes from [Flexibacter] sp. ATCC 35103, assembly GCF_001975985.1. Classification (GTDB taxonomy): domain Bacteria; phylum Bacteroidota; class Bacteroidia; order Flavobacteriales; family Flavobacteriaceae; genus Flavobacterium. The sequence continues at coordinate 113,817 of NZ_MTQF01000005.1, forward strand.
CATCCTCTAGCTTATCTTGTTGAAGCTGCAGATGATATTTGCTATACTATTATTGATTTTGAAGACGGAATAAATTTAGGCCTTGTATCTGAAGATTATGCTTTAGAATATCTTATTAAGCTGGTAAAAGATAATATTGGCGTTTCTAAATATAAACTGTTAGAAACAAAAGAAGACAGAATTAGTTATTTGCGTGCTTTGGCTATTGGCGCTTTGATTAATGATGCTGTTGATGTTTTTATTGAAAATGAAGAAGCTATTCTGGCGGGAAAATTTCCTTTTGCTTTAACAGATAAGAGTAAATATAAAGCACAGATGAATGATATTATCAATTTAAGTGTTGAAAAAATCTATCAAAGCCGCGAGGTTATCGAGAAAGAAATTGTGGGTTATGAAATCATCCAGACTTTATTAGATAAATTTATAACGGCATTTAATAATAAAAATGAAGGAATGGCATCAAACTATGATAAGCTAATTTTGAAAATGTTGCCGGAAAAGCATCAATTAGAAAAAGAAAATTTATACGAACGTTTACTTCATATTTGTCATTATGTTTCGTTGCTAACAGACGGAAATGCGTTAGAATTATTCGAAACCATTAACGGAAGAAAGAAAAATTAATAGACCTTAATTTTAGTTGATCTCAAAAAAATAACCCATAAAACTATATTTTATGGGTTATTTTTTGCTCAATATCGAGCTATTTATTGAAAAGCGTAAACTAAACCTACGCCTAAAACTTGTCTTAACTGCGCTCTTGGTCCGTCGTTTACCTGAGAAGTAGATCCTGTAACAGGGTCAACAACATCGACTTTAGTTTTGATATCATCATCATAAACCAGATGAATCCCAATATTTGCTTTTACATAAGCATTCACAACCAGATCTAAACGAGTATCATAATCTACGTCGACGTTACCAAACTTATTTAAATAGTCTGTATATAAACTTAATCTGTTTTCGTAGAAAATGTTTTTGTAAATCTCACTTTTCATATATCCGGTTAATAAAATACCAAATTCGGCTTTTACTTTCTGTCCGTTTTCGATTAGAATTTTATTATTCGGATCTAAAGGATCTGTCATATAAACCGCTTTTTTAACACCAAAAGATCCTTGATCTGCTAAGGTTTGATCTAAAACCAAAGTCGTTTTTAAAGTAATAGGAGAGAAATAAAATGTTTGATTTTTCTTTTTATCCGAGTATTCAGCTCCAGCTCCTAAAAATACATACGCCGGTGCAAAAGGTTTAGAGATTGCAATATCTCTATTTGGGTAATTATAACCGTCTGTAAATTGCGTATTGAAGTTAAATTTAGCCGAATAATACCAATTTGAAAGCGAATCTTTTCTGAATCCATAAGTTGAATTCAGCAAAACGGCATCATCAGTTTTTCTAAGCTCAGTACCGTCTTGTTTATTTAAACCATACTTTACAATAAGTTCATTTACCCATTTATGATTTCCTTTTATAAAAGTTCTTGTAAATTCGCCTTTAAACAAACCTGAAATCGAACTTGTTCCCCCGGCGCTCCAGTTAACAAAGGCAATTTCTGAAATATCAAAACCTACTTGGTTTTTCTTGGTCCAGTTTGATGGCGGTGGCGGTAATTCGTTTGGGGCTAAAGTCGTTTGTATAATTTGGGCAAAGTTATGTGAGGTACACAAAAGCAATAGAAGCAAAAGGGTAGAACGCAATAAATTCATTATGATTTCAGTTTTTTTTGGTGGTGCAAAATAATTATTTTGTATCGTTAGAAAAAAGATTTATCAAACTTTTAACGTCAATCTTACATAATTGTTGTAACTGATTTACCGTTCCGTGCTCAATAAACACATCGGGAACACCTAAAATTTGTACTTTATTTTTGAAATTATTTAGGGCTCCAAACTCTAAAACTGCGCTTCCAAAACCGCCATTTATGGTTGCGTCTTCAATCGTTATTATACTTTCGAAATTAGAAAATATATCATTTAATAATTTGATATCTAGTGGTTTAATAAAAGAAAAGTTGTAGTGTGCAATCGCTTCCGGATCCCGGGATTCAGCAATTGCCAAAGTCACATTATTTGCGATAGTTCCGGTAGATAAAACAGCAGTCTTTGTTCCGGATTTTAAGCACTTTCCTTCACCAATATTTATTTTCTCATAATGTCCGAAATTTTCTACTTCCCATTTTGGCAGAACGCCCCGACCTCTTGGATATCGAATCGCGATTGGATGATTTAATCCTAATTGAGCTGTATATAAAATGTTTTGTAACTCAATTTCATTAATTGGTGCATAGATAATCATATTAGGAATTGCCCGTAAATAGGCAATATCAAAAACGCCATGATGCGTTGCACCATCTTCACCAACCAAACCCGCTCTGTCTAAACAAAAAATAACAGGTAAATTTTGTAACGCCACATCATGAATAACCTGATCATAGGCACGTTGCAGAAAAGTAGAATAAATGTTGCAATACACTATCATGCCTTGCGTTGCCATTCCGGCAGCAAGCGTTACGGCGTGTTGCTCAGCAATACCAACATCAAAAGCACGTTCCGGAATTTCATCCATCATAAACTTTAATGAACTTCCTGATGGCATGGCTGGCGTGATTCCGATAATTTTTTCGTTTTTTCTGGCTAAATCTAAAATCGTCAACCCAAAAACATCCTGATATTTTGGAGGTAAATTCTCTTCAGATTTTAAATGAATTTCTCCGGTTGAAGCATCAAATTTGCCAGGTGCATGATATTTTACCTGATTTTCTTCAGCTTGTTGCAGGCCTTTTCCTTTTGTGGTTACAATATGCAGGAATTTAGGTCCTTTTATGTTTTTTAAACGGTTCAATTCTTTAATTAAAGCAAAAATATCATTACCGTCAATTGGTCCCGAATAATCAAAATTCAGAGACTTTATCATGTTATTCTGTCTGGGATTCTTACCTTCTTTTACAGCAGTAAGATATTTTTTAAGTGCGCCTACACTTGGGTCAATCCCAATTGCATTATCATTCAAAATAACCAATAAGTTGGCATCAGTTACTCCGGCATGATTCAGGCCTTCAAATGCCATTCCGGATGCGATAGAAGCATCGCCAATAACTGCAATATGTTGTTTGTTGAAATCGCCTTTTAATTGAGATGCAATTGCCATTCCAAGTGCGGCAGAAATAGAAGTAGAGGAATGTCCAACACCAAAAGTATCATAAATACTTTCGCTTCTTTTAGGGAAACCGGATATGCCATCGATTTGCCTGTTGGTATGAAAAATTTCTCTTCTTTCGGTCAGGATTTTGTGTCCGTAAGCCTGATGTCCAACATCCCAAACTAATTGATCTTCTGGCGTATTAAAGACATAATGCAAAGCAATTGTCAATTCGATTACGCCTAAACTCGAGCCCAAATGTCCTTCTTTGACAGAAACAACATCTATAATAAACTGACGTAATTCTTGGGCAATTTGAGGAAGTTGCGCTTCGGTTAATGAGCGTAAATCAGCTGGATTGTATATGTTTGAAAGTAAATTGCTTCTCATTGTAAGGTAAAAAGCAAATTTACGGTTTTAAATTTAACGTAAGGTTCAATTACTACTGTTTTACTTTTCAATTGTAATTGGTAAAGTATAAGAAGAACGAACAGTTGCATTATTCAGTTTCCCAGGAATCCAGTTCGGCGCTGTTTTTAAAACTCTAATAACTTCTTCTCCTATTTCTTTTGGAGTATTTTTAGCGATGTTAAAATTACTCAAACTGCCATCTTCTTCAACAACAAATACAACGAATACTTTTCCTTTATACTTTTCTGTTTTGTTTGGGGCGACATAATTTTTGGTAAAAAAATCATAGAACTTTTTCATTCCGTTTTCGGGAACAGGTAAAACATCCAAATCTGTTGAATTGTATATAATATGATACTTGAAGCTCCCAGTTTCTATTAAATTAGCAGGAATTGCTATTCCGGTTGTAAAACTGTAGCTATAATCAGGGTTTTTAGGCTTTTGTTTTTTAGATTCGATTTGATGTCCATAACAGGAGGAAACAGCCTCATTTTCATCTTGATTTTGCGTTGAATTGTCAACGATCTCGATTTTATCAATTCTATTTTTGTTTCCATCTTTATCAGCACAACTAAATAAAGTTGTTCCCATCGCAATAAATAAAGCGAGTAAAAACATCTTATGATACTGCGTTTGAGTATATAAAATCCGATTCGGAATTTGAATAATTATACTTTCTAATTGTTCATTTTTAAATCTTCCGCAGATTTTCTTGTCGTGATTTTGAATGAAAAAATGCTGAATTTCATTTGGTAACATCGTTGTAAAATCAACGACAGTTTTAGAGCAACTTAAACAAAAACGCCCATTATCTTTAGGGTTCATTTTATCCCAGTTTTCATGGCAGGGTTCAGGAATCGTCAATTTAAAATTTCTTTCCATTTTTTGAATATCAGAATTTAAATGTAATAAAAAATAAGTATGAAAACCTTATTTTTGCAATTATGATAAACCCCTTCACCGACGAATATTTTATGAAAAAGGCTTTGCAGGAAGCTGAAATAGCTTTTGAGAAAGGCGAAATTCCTGTTGGAGCCATAATTGTTGTTGCTGACAGAGTAATTGCAAGTAGTCATAATTTAACTGAACTTTTAAATGATGTTACGGCGCACGCCGAAATGCAATCAATAACAGCCGCTGCTAACTTTCTAGGCGGAAAATATTTGAAGGATTGTACTTTGTATGTCACGCTTGAACCTTGCCAAATGTGCGCGGGTGCTTTGTATTGGAGCCAGATTTCGAAAATTGTTTTTGGCGCCCGCGACGAACAACGCGGCTTTATGACAATGGGAACAAAATTGCATCCTAAAACAACTGTGGTTTCAGGAATTATGGCAAATGAAGCTGCCGATTTAATGAAGCGTTTTTTTGTTGAAAGACGTAAATAATGACTCAGATAGCATGACAGATTTTTCAATAATAAAAAAGCTTTTTGGTATAACTGAACCTAATGGTTTTATCGAAAATGAAATTCAGGTTGTGAAAGATATATTTGGAGAACTTCCTAAAGTCTTTATTGATTACTATACTGAATTGGGTAAAATTGAAAATCTGAATCATACTCAGGATCTATTGATTGTACCGGAGCGTTTTCAATATTATAAACATGATGATTATTTGATATTTTATTCTGAAAATCAAAAAGCATGCGTTTGGGGAATCCATAAAAATGATTTATCGAAACCTGATCCGCCGGTTTATATGAGCGAAAATGAAAAAGACTGGTATCTCGAAACAGAATCTTTAACTGAATTTTTTACTGCAATGGCGTTTCTTCAGGCAGGTTTTGGATTGCAATTTCCTGGTAATACATTTTATGAATTAGAATAGCACGATCTGGATTTTATCATCAAAAATTTCTCAGTCAAAGCAGTGTCATTTAAACAATGGCTAGAGGGAATTAAATTTTATGGAAACCATGATGATGATGTCATTGTAATTATGGGTGGTAACCAAATGTTTTACGCGACAAATTCTCAAGAACATTTTACTGAGCTGGATGAGATGTTATCTAAACTTGGAAAGTTACTTTAATAATTTTGCTTTTGTTGTATTAGAATAAATACGCCATGTAAAGGCATATAAATAAGATGAATCCGTTAAAACAGATAATATTATAAAATGTATTTTCAGAACAACCTTTTTTTAGCATCAGTATTTTTAGACTTATTGCTATTGAAAGAAGAAGTACAGTACAAGAATAAATGTGGATTCCGTTAGGATTTAAACCATTAACTAGATATTTCGAATAATCTTCATCTTTTGATTTAACTTCTGAAACAATTTTTAATAAAAATGAATATTCAATTTCTATTTCATTTTCCTCTATAAGGAAATTTTTGGTTGAAAAAGAGTGTCCTTTTTTAGTGTAGTAGTTATATGAAACGATTTCCTTGTCTTTACCTTGTCTGCTTTTTCTTGCTCTATTAGTTGAATAAGAAATAAGAATGTCTTTGGTTTTAGTCTTTGGTAGTAAATAAAAATCCATAAATAATAAAGAAATTAAAAAGGTTAATACCAATAGACTATTAATTACAAATTTTTTATTTCTTATAATAAATTCATTTTCGGAGGAATATTTTTGTGAATTGTTTGACATCATATAAAAATTAAAGCGTACGAAATATAATACATTTATTGTTTGATTTCATGCAAAACTTCAACAAAAGTTAAATAATTATTGTTAGAGAATTTTCTTCTTAAAGGAAGAAGAAAATATTTTACATTTATCATAGTTTTATTTGTAATTTGCTATTATCGCTTACAACGGTAAATCGAACTAAAATTGTAATTTGCTAACCATTAACTCTAAATGAAATTGAAAAAAAAAGGATTAATTCTCGTGTTTTGTGTGTTTTTTATTTTTCAATCTTGCGGTAGAAAATCAGCTGCCGATTTTAATTCCGATTTTTCACTATTTAAAGAGTATATTGTTAGTTTTACGGGAGGAATCGTCTCTTCAGAATCTGATATTCGGGTGGTTTTGGAATTTGATAAAAAAGACTGGAAAGTCAATCAGGTTCTAGACAGTGATTTGCTTGATATTTCGCCAAGTGTCGACGGAAAAGTTGTTGCGCTCTCCAGCAATACTCTTGCTTTTATTCCGGAGAAAAAATTAAAACCCGGAACAGAATATCAAGTTACTTTAAACTTAGATAAACTAATCACGATTCCTAAAGAGAAAGAAAAAGAACTCTCGAAATTCAACTTTACAGTAAAAACAATTAAACAGGATTTTACGATAAATACAGCAGATATTCAGTCGTATAATAAAGAGTATCAATATTTGAACTGTGTCTTAAAAACCGCAGATAATATTGATCTCGAAACCGCTATAAAATTGGTTTCGGCAAGTCAAAAAGGAAATGATCTTAAAATTAAATTCGAAAAAAAATCAGGTTCTGCTAAGGAATTCAACTTTATAATTGATAGTATTCAGCGTTACGATGAAGCAACCAATCTTGAAATTGAGTATGACGGAAACGATTTTGACATTGATCAGAAAGGACAATTAGACTATCCGATTTCGAGTATTAATGAATTTAAAATTGTAAAAGTTGATGTTCCTGAAGGAAGTAATCAGTCAGTTTTAATTAATTTTTCAGAACCATTACAAAAAGGACAGGATTTTAAGGGATTGGTTTCAATTCAGAATACCAATAACTTAAAATTTTCTACACAAGGAAACGTACTAAAAGTTTATTTTACTAATGAAGCTCCGGCCAAAAAAGAGGTTTCTGCCCCGGTTGTTGTAGAAGAACCTGTAACTGTTACAACAGATTCTACAGTAGTTACTGTTGATTCTGCTGCTGTTGCTGTAGATTCAGTTTCTGAAGATGTGGTTGAAGTTGTTCCTGACGAAGAACCTGAGCCGGTAATTACAGGAGAATTGCTCCTGGAAGTTTTTGAAGGCATTGAAAGTCAATACGGAAAAAAAATGGACTCGAATTATACCGAGAAAATTACTTTTGACCAAATAAAGCCAAGTGTTCGTTTTATTAAAAATGGAACAATTTTGCCAAGTTCAAATAATCTAAAGTTGAATTTTGAAGCTGTAAATCTAAGTGCCGTTGATGTCAAAGTATATAAAATTTACAAAAATAATATTCTCCAGTTTCTTCAGTACAATCAATTAAACGGAAGCCAGAATCTTAAAAAAGTAGCACAGCCCATTGCTAAAACAACGCTCAAATTAAATGAAAGCGGCTTAATAACTCCAAGTAAATGGAATACATTTGCCCTGGATCTATCTAAAATAATTACCCCGGAACCGGGAGCAATTTACAGGGTAGAATTTGTTTATAAAAAGAAATATTCGCTCTATAAATGCGAAACATCAGATACGGATCAGAACGATGAAGATGAAGAAGAAGTGGATGAAAATGATGTAAACTACAGCGGAAACTCCTACGATGATTATGACTATGATTATGAAGGTTATGACTGGAGAGAAAGTGAAAATCCTTGTACAAACTCGTATTACTATAATGCAAAAATTGCGACCAATATTCTTGCTACAGATTTAGGTGTTATTGCAAAAAGAGGAGAGAATAAATCGTATTTATTTGCCGTAAATAATATTGTAACAACAGAACCTGTTTCAAATGCAAGGGTTGATTTGTATACTTATCAGCAACAAAAAATAACGACTGGAGCGACAAACAGTGAAGGAATCGCTTCTTTTCAGTTGGATAAATTCGCTTATTTTGCAATCGTTACTTTAGGCGATCAATCGACATATGTAAAACTGGATGATGGACTTTCTTTGTCTGTGAGTAATTTTGATGTTGCCGGTGAGACTTTACAAAAAGGATTAAAAGGATTTATTTATGGAGAACGTGGCGTATGGCGTCCGGGGGATAATCTGTATTTGTCGTTTATATTAAATGATGCTTCAAATAAACTACCAAAATCACACCCAATAAAATTTAGATTGAATGACCCGAACGGGAAAACAACGTATCAAACCATTCAGAAAACGAATGATTTAAACCATTATTCTTTTGTAGTTCCAACAAGTGCAGAAGCGCCAACAGGAAATTGGGAAGCTATGATAAGTGTTGGTGGTGCTAAATTTTATAAGAGCATTAAAATTGAGACGATCAAACCGAATCGTTTAAAAATAAAGAATAATTTCTCCAGAAAGACACTTTCATCTTCTTACCCAAATACCAGTAATCTTGAAGTTACCTGGCTTCATGGTGCAATTGCGAAAAACCTGAATGTAGAAATGCAGGCTAAATTTTCGCAGCAAGCAACAACATTCAAAGGATATGAAAAATTTACTTTTGATGATATTGTACGACAATTTAGTACAGAGGAAATTAATGTTTTCTCAGGAAAATTAAATGAAAATGGAAAAGCAACCGTAAATATCGAGCCTAGATTACAAGGTCAGGCTCCGGGAATGCTTCGTGCATCATTCATTACAAAAGTATATGAAGAAGGAGGAGATTTTAGTACAGATGTTATTTCAACAACTTATTCACCATATAAAACTTATGTTGGTATAAAAGCGCCCGAGCTTAATAAGTACAACATGCTGGAAACAAGAACGAACAATCGTTTTGATATCGTTACTGTTGATGAAAACGGAAGGCCAAAATCCGTGAGAAATCTTGAAGTAAAAGTGTTTAAAGTCGATTGGCGTTGGTGGTGGGATGCTTCGACTGACAATTTATCAAATTATAATTCTTCGAATGCAACCACTTCATATAAAACCTTTGTAATCAATACCGATTCAAACGGAAACGGAAGTATTCAGTTTTCTTTGACAGACGAAGAGTGGGGACGTTATTTAATTCGCGTTTCAGATGATACAAATGGTCATGCGACAGCTGTGACAGTAAACATCGATTGGCCAATTTGGTCTGGAAAAACACGTAACAGAGATGCTTCGACAGCTAATATGTTAGTATTCTCGACTGATAAGAAAAATTATGCAGTGGGCGAAAAAGCACAAATATCTTTTCCGTCAAGTGAAGGCGGCCGCGCTTTGATTTCGATTGAAAATGGTTCAAGAGTGGTACAAACACTTTGGGCTAAAACGCAAAAAGGAGAGACTAAAGTCGAAGTTCCTATAACAGCTGCAATGGCGCCAAATGTGTATTTTAATATTACACTTTTACAACCTCATGCTTCGACTAAAAATGATTCACCTATTCGCATGTATGGTATCGTACCTATCGAAGTCGTGGATAAAAATACTATTCTTGCGCCAACACTTTCTATGCCTGATGTGCTAAAACCAGAGCAGGCATTTACGGTAAAAGTAGGAGAGAAAACAGGCAAAGAAATGACGTATACTATTGCAGTTGTAGACGAAGGTTTGCTGGATTTAACACGTTTTAAAACTCCAAATGCGTGGGATAGTTTTTATGTACGTGAAGCTTTGGGAGTAAAAACATGGGATATTTATGATGACGTAATTGGTGCTTATGGCGGAAAAATAAATCAGATTTTCAGTATTGGTGGAGATCAGGATTTAGGCGGCGGAAAAGCTAAAAAAGCAAATCGTTTTAAACCGGTTGTATTGTATTATGGTCCGTTTAAATTAGAAAAAGGACAGACGAAATCACATCAATTAAAATTACCAAAATACATTGGTTCCGTTAGAACTATGATTGTTGCAGGTGATGCAAACACAAGCGCATACGGAAGTGTAGAAAAAGCAACTCCGGTTCGTAGTCCGTTAATGGTTTTGGCTTCGTTACCAAGAAAGATCTCACCATCTGAGAAAGTAACAATTCCTGTAACGGTTTTTGCGACGGAAAACAAGATTAAAAATGTTTCGATTCAGATTAAAACAAGTACAGGATTAAAAGTAATGGGAAGTGCAACTCAAAGATTGACTTTTGCACAACCTGACGAAAAAATGGCATATTTTAATTTAGTAGTAGGTTCTGCAACCGGAATTGCTAAAGTTCAGGTTATTGCGACTTCAGGAAATGAGAAATCAGTTTATGATGTCGAAATTGACATGACAAACCCAAACCCGGTTACGAGTACTTTTACTGATGTCATTTTACCTCCAAACAGTACAAAGACAATTTCCTGGAAAACTTTTGGAGTTTCCGGAAGTAATAAAGCGAGATTGGAAGTTTCGTCAATGCCAACAATTAATCTAAACGGAAGATTGCAATTTCTTATTCAATATCCGCATGGATGTGTAGAGCAAACGACTTCATCTGTTTTTCCTCAGTTATTTCTAGACGATGTAGTTGATCTGGATGCAAATCGTAAAGTTCTAATCCAGAAAAATATCACAGCAGGAATTACAAGATTAGGAAGTTTTCAATTGTCAAACGGAGGATTACCGTATTGGCAGGGCAACACAATCGCTGATGATTGGGGAACTTCATACGCCGGACATTTCCTGATAGAAGCAGAGAAAAAAGGATATGTATTGCCAATAAACTTCAAATCAAAATGGACTTCGTATCAACAAAAAGAAGCGAAGCAATGGCGTTTTGAAGCTAAATATGGTAACGATTTGGCGCAAGCTTATAGATTATACACACTCGCTTTGGCCGGAAATGCTGATTTATCTTCAATGAACAGATTGCGCGAGACAAAAGGAATTTCGAACGAAAGTAAACTTCGTTTGGCAGCAGCTTATGTTTTAGCGGGTCAAAAATCAGCAGGACAAAATCTATTCTTGCATACTAGTATTGATAGTGAATCGAGTGATTACAGTTATTACTATTACGGTTCAAGCGAAAGAAACAGAGCAATGGCCCTGGAAACGATGTTGCTTTTGGGACAAAAACAAAAAGCATTTACAATGGCTTCAAAATTAGCCAAAGAAATGTCTAATAATCAATGGATGAGTACACAAACAACTGCTTATTGTTTATATGCAATGTCAAAATTTGCAGCAGGTAATGGTCCAAAAGGAATAAATATTCAGTTTAATAAAAATGGAAAAGGAGAAACTATAAATACTCAAAAAACAATTGCAGACAGAAGTCTGGTTGTTCAAACAGGGTCTAATAGTATTACTTTGAAAAACAATAAAAATAACACAATCTATATTCGTGTTTTAAACACCGGAATATTACCAATTGGACAAGAAAATGTGATTCAGAGCGATGTTTCGGCAGCTATTGTTTTCAAAAACAGAAAAGGAGCAACTATAAATGTTTCTAAAATAAATCAGGGAACAGAATTTATTGCAGAGGTAACCATTAGAAATCAAAGAAATGAAGGAGTTCAGAATGTAGCATTATCACAAATTCTGCCTTCAGGATTCGAAATTGTGAATACCCGTTTTACAGATTATGGAGACGCGACAAACAATATTGCTGATTATATCGATATTCGAGATGACAGAACAAATTTCTATTTTGGATTAAAATCCAGAGAAACCAAAGTATTCAGAATCCTGCTAAACGCATCGTATTTAGGTAATTATTATTTACCAGGACTGCAATGTGAAGCGATGTATGATAATACATTCCTGGCCAGAACCAAAGGATTCTGGGTTGAGGTGGTGAAGTAAGTTTACGTATCCTAACAGGTTTTCAAAACCTGTTAGGTATTTATATTTATGTCAAAGATTTAAAAAAAAATAAACATACCTAACAGATTATAAAAACCTGTTAGGATAATAAAAATTAAAGAAGGTGAAGAAGGATGTTTTTGAAGAAGGACAATATTATCATATTTATAATAGAGGAAATAACAAAGAAAATATTTTTATTGAAGAGAAAAATTACAATTATTTTCTTGAAAAAGTGAAGAAATATATTTTACCAATTGCAGATATTTATGCATATTGTTTACTAAAAAATCATTTTCACATTGTTCTTAGAATAAAAGATAAAGTAGATCTGCCAGAAAAATTCATAGAGAAAATTCATTTGCCATTTTCCAATTTATTTAATGCTTATTCTAAAAGTATTAATAAAGCCTATAATAGAACTGGAAGTTTGTTTCAGGAACATTTGCAAAGAAACAGAATAGAAACTGAAACTTATTTAAAACACTTAATTGTGTACGTGCATTTGAATCCTGTTAAACATAAATTTACAAAGCATTTTGAAACCTATTTACATTCATCATATCGTTCATTTTTATCTGAAAAGGTAACGAATATTGATAGAGGTTTTATTTTGAGTTTATTTGACGATCTTGAGAATTTTAAGCTTTATCATAACGAAAGAAGAATTATTTATAAAGGAGTTCTTAACGATATAAATTTACTTGACCAATAGAAAATTGTATCGGCTATCCTAATAGGTTCTAAAACCTGTTAGGTATTATTAGCAAAGAACAGTTTTTTATTAGGAACAAAATAGATACCTAACAGGTTTCCAAAACCTGTTAGGATACGTTAAAAAAACAATAAACTTAAATTGAAAAATAAATTAATAGCGTTCTCTCAACGCATTATAAATTGGATTAAAAAGAATAAAATAAAATCAGCAATTGCATTTCTGTTCTTGCTGATTTATTATTTCTCTATACCCCGAACGTTGTTTCAGGAACCATATTCTACCGTTATCGAGAGTAAAGAAGGAGAATTACTTGGAGCTAAAATTGCTCGTGACGGACAATGGCGTTTTCCTGCGCAGGATAGCGTTCCGGACAAATTCAAGAAATGTATTGTTTATTTTGAAGATGAATACTTTTATAAACATCCTGGTTTTAATCCGGTTGCGATGGTCAATGCAATTAAACAAAACAGAAAGGCCGGAAAAATTGTGCGAGGCGGAAGTACATTGACGCAACAAGTAATTCGATTATCCAGAAAGGGAAAAGGAAGAACTTATTTTGAAAAGTTTATCGAAATTATTCTGGCAACGAGATTAGAATTAGGATATTCTAAAAATGAAATTCTGGAATTATATGCTGCTCATGCACCTTTTGGGGGGAATGTTGTAGGACTTGAAATGGCTGCATGGAGATATTTTGGTGTACAATCAAACCAATTATCATGGGCTGAGAATGCTACTTTGGCTGTTTTGCCAAATGCACCGAGTTTGATTTATCCGGGTAAAAATCAGATTAAGTTGTTGAATAAACGAAACCGACTTTTGCTAAAACTCCATCAGGAAGGAATTATTGATAAACAAACATATGAGCTTGCGATCGAAGAACCATTGCCACAAAAACCGTATGATTTGCCTCAAATTGCACCACATTTATTGCAAAGAGCGGCGAAGGAAGATGAGGGAACGCGAGTAAAAACAACAATCGATTATGCTTTACAAAACAGGGTAAATCAGATTGCGAGGTATTATTATAATCAGTATAAGCAAAATGAGGTGAATAATTTGGCGATTTTGGTTATTGATGTTTCAAATCGAAACGTAATGAGTTATGTTGGCAACGCGCCTACTGATAAAGATCATCAAAAAGATGTAGATATTATTGATGCCCCAAGAAGTACCGGAAGTATCTTAAAACCTCTTTTATACGCTGCAATGTTAGATGATGGTGAATTATTGCCAAATACGCTGATAGCAGATATTCCAACACAAATTGCGGGCTATACACCGGAGAATTTTAATCTTACGTTTGATGGAGCTGTGCCTGCACACAGGGCTTTGTCACGATCTTTGAATATCCCTGCCGTTTTGATGTTGCAGGATTTTGGGGTGAATAAATTTTATGAAGAACTGCAAAAATTCAAATTAAGGGATATTAATAAAACTCCTGACCATTATGGTTTATCACTTATTCTGGGCGGTGCTGAAAGTAATTTGTGGGATTTATGCAGAACCTATGCTAATTTGTCGTCTACGGTTAATTACTATACTAAAAATCAAGAGAAATATAGAACTAAAGAATTTGCAGAACTTAATTACAGAAACAATTTTGAGACTGATTTTGGATCAGAAACGGATCAGAAGAACATATTAGGTGCCGGATCAATCTGGTTAACATATAACGCAATGGAAGAAGTAAATAGGCCGGAAGGAGACGAAGCCTGGAAATTTTATGATAGTTCGCTGAAAATTGCCTGGAAAACCGGAACTAGTTTTGGTAACAGAGATGCCTGGGCAATTGGTACAAATTCTAAATATGTAGTAGGTATTTGGGTAGGAAATGCTACAGGAGAAGGAAGACCAACTTTAACGGGAGTTACAAGTGCCGCGCCAATTTTATTTGATGTTTTTAATTTATTACCAAGACAACGATGGTTTCAAACGCCATATAAAGATCTGGATGAAGTAGAGGTTTGTCGTTTAAGTGGTTGTTTAGCAAAAGACGGATGTCCTAAAATCAAGCAGTGGGTTCCTAAAAAAGGAAAATCAACTGTAGTTTGTCCGTATCATAAAACCGTACATTTAGATAAATCAGAGAAATTTCAGGTCAACAGCAGTTGCGAAAACATAGATAATATTGTGACTAAAAACTGGTTTGTTTTACCTCCTGTAATGGCGTGGTATTACAAAAGCCAGCATATTGAGTATTTGCCTTTGCCACCTTTTAAGGAAGATTGTCAGGGAACACAAACCACAACTATGGATTTTATTTATCCAAAAGCAAATAGTAAAATATATCTAACAAAGAATTTTAATAGCCAGGTGCAGCCTGTAATTCTTAAGGTCGCTTATTCAGAAAGAGATAAGGAATTGTTTTGGTATGTTGATGATGTTTATAAAGCCACTACAAAAACGTTTCACGAATTGCCTGTTACGCCAACTTCAGGAACACATTATATTACTGTTGTGGACGCTTATGGCAATGAAATTAGGAGAAAAATTGAGATTGTAAGGGAGTAAGATTCAGATTTGATTACATGATTCTGATTTGAGTATATACTTTTTGATTTCTCGAAAACCTGAAAGTGGCTCCAAAAGTGAAACCTTTGATTACCGGAATTTTGTCGTTATTAAAGGGTTGTGAATAACCGAATCCCAGATCTAAAACATTTAGTAGTGTTGCTCCTGCTAAGGCATATGCATGTTTATCTGAAACGCCACTTTTAATAAATAAGAATTTTTCAGTGTTATAAGATAAATGTAAATCGGGTAAGCCGTAGTAAGTATCATTATAGGAAGTAAATCCGAATCCGAATCCTAAAAATAATTTGTTTTTGCTTTCACAATCTAAACAAAACTCCAGGCCGGCGATAAATTGATTTTTGGTTGCAATTTTATAGTCCAGATATAGAATTGGCCATTTTGGAAATTCAAATTTATTTTTGTTATTTTCTTTGTAATTGAAATCCCTTGAGTCCAAAAGTTTATTATTCTCATCGTACCATTTTGCTTTTCCAACAAGATATTTGCCTTCATTGTCTTCAGAATAACCTTCAAATTGAAGTTTGTTATTTTTTAAATAATAATCATTAATCACATAAAGTGAATCAGTAGATGCTAATTTGTAACCAATTGCATTTTTAGTTTTTATTTTTACAGGCTTAGTTCTGTAATAAATAGCCGATTCTTTAATAGTGTTTTTCCAATTTTTATCAAAAAAAAGAGTGTCATTTTGAGCAGAAATATTAATTGTAAAAAGCATTAAAACGAACAGAATATAAAGAAGCTTATCTTTAGAATAAGGTTTTGATGTGTTTAATAGCATTATGGGGTATTGAGTATTTTGTTTATTTAAATATAAGAAAAGTATTCAGAAATAAATAATATTCTTATGAAAACTAATTCCTAGCCCGGATAGAAGTGGAAATCCTTTTATTTTTTTCTTTAGAAAAATAAAAGATTGAAACGGATAGCTGGAAATAGCTCCTGATAAAAAAACAAGTTTAAAATTCCAAATCCAAAGCTGAAAAATAGAATTGAGATTGCTTCGTTCCTCGCAATGACACACAAAAAAACCGCCAGTCTTTCGAAAGGCGGTTTTGTTTTTATTCTGAAATAACATTTCCTTTTTTATCATAGAAATGGTATTCTAAGTACGTGTAAGCGTCACGAGGTATGATTTTCACCCATTTCTTATGTTCAAAAAACCATTTTGAACGTAATGATGGAAAACCTTTACTGAGGTATGCAGCCACAAACGGATGTACATTCAGTACAACACCCTTGTGGGTTTTTAAAATTCTGTCTAAATCAGATGCGATTTTATCAATGATTAAAATTGGCGCTTCAATTTCGCCATGTTCATTGTTTGGATCTTCTTCTCTAGTTTTAATATTTACTTCTGGTCTTACTCGTTGTCTGGTAATTTGAACTAAACCAAATTTACTAGGCGGTAAGATTTTATGCTTTGCTTTATCGTCGCTCATTTCTTCTCGCAAGAAGTCGAACAAGACTTTCCTGTTTTCAGGATTAGACATATCGATAAAATCAACTACGATTATCCCACCCATATCACGCAAACGAAGTTGTCTGGCAATTTCAGCGGCAGCAATCATATTTACTTCCATGGCTGTGTCTTCCTGATTGGTTGCTTTATTCGAACGATTTCCGCTATTTACGTCTATAACGTGAAGAGCTTCAGTGTGTTCGATTATAAGATAAGCACCTTTGCTCATGGAGACTGTTCGTCCAAATGAAGTTTTGATTTGTCTCTCTATATTGTATTTCTCGAAAATTGGAGTGTCATTTGATTGATAAAACTTAACAATCGATTGTTTTGAAGGTGCAATTTCTTGCAGATATTCCTTCGTTTGATGGTACAACTCTTCATCATCTATCTGGATACCACTAAAGGTATCGTTGAATACATCTCTTAATATTGAAGAAGCTCTGTTAAGCTCTCCTAATACTTTTGAAGGATGATGAGCAGTTGGTAATTTTTTACACATTGCAGTCCATCTGCCAAGCAGGTTCTGCAAATCTTTTTCTAATTCGGCTACGTTTTTGCCTTCGGCTACTGTGCGAACAATAACACCAAATCCTTTTGGTTTGATAGATAGAACAAGTTTTTTTAGACGATCCTTTTCCTTTTTGTCTTCTATTTTTTGAGAAATAGAAACGCGGTCAGAAAACGGAACGAGAACAATAAATCTTCCTGCCAATGAAAGCTCAGCGCTTATTCTTGGACCTTTGGTAGATATAGGTTCTTTTACAACTTGGACTAAAACAGATTGATTGGCACTTAAAATATCAGTAATGATGCCATCTTTGTCAATCTCTTTTTCAAACTGAAAGGTTTTTAGGGAGAAATCTTTTATTTTACCTGCGCTTACAAGTTTTATGAATTTCAGTTGAGAAGCTAAGTTAGGTCCTAAATCATGATAATGTAAAAAGGCATCTTTTTCGAAGCCTACATTTACAAAAGCAGCATTAAGACCAGCAACGGGTTTTCGTATTTTGGCAATAAAAATATCACCAACCTGAAAGTTGCTTTTCTCTTCTTCCTTGTGTAATTCAATTAGTTTTCCATCTTTTAATAAGGCAAAATCTACGGCTTCAGAACTAGATCTAATGATTAATTCTTTATTCACACTGTAAATTTTTATCTGTTTTTTCAGAAAATAGAGTATAGAGAATAGAAAATAGATTAAAAAAATCTAAAATCTATACCGATAATTATCGGGACTAAGATCTAAAATCTTATTTACAGATGGATTAAACAATATTTTTTAACAGGTATTGAACCCGGGGAAAAGAAGATTAATAGAGAATAGAACAAAGAGTATAGACTTTTGCGTCTATATTCTATTTTCTTTACTCTTTCATCTTTTTTCAATTTCAATGAACGTTTAAAAAGAAAAAAGTAGTTTAAAACTACTTTTTCTTTTTGTGACGGTTAGCTCTCGCTCTTTTTTTTCTTTTGTGCGTAGCTACCTTATGTCTCTTTCTTTTTTTACCACTTGGCATATCGTGTCGATTTTATGATTAATTAATATTATTTTGCTTCGTTATTCGTTTTTACTCCTTCCACAAAAACTTTTGCAGGTTTAAAAGCAGGAATGTTGTGTGCTGGAATTTTGATAGTAGTGTTTTTAGAAATGTTTCTACCTGTTTTTTCAGCTCTTGTTTTTACGATAAAACTTCCGAAACCTCTTAGGTAAACATTGTCCCCAGTTTCTAATGAAGTTTTAACTTCTTCCATAAAAGTTTCTACTGTTGCTTGAACATCTCCTTTTTCAAGACCTAGTTTCTCTGAAATTTTCGCTACGATATCTGCTTTCGTCATTTTCTTTCCTATTTTATTTTTATAAATGGTGTACTATTTTTTTGAGTTTGCAAATATAGGAATTAAAAAAATAATTAATCAAGCTAATTCGTTAAATTTTAATTACATAAACATTTACTTTTGTATTCTAAGTATTTTGCAATGAATTTTTCTAACATATTGATAAAATGGTATTTACAAAACAAACGTGATTTGCCATGGCGAAAAACGGCCAATCCATACCATATTTGGCTCTCAGAAATTATGTTGCAACAGACTAGAGTTGCGCAAGGAACGCCATATTTTTTTGCTTTTACGCAGGAATTTCCTACTGTATTTGATTTGGCAAATGCCTCAGAAGAGCAGGTTTTGAAACTTTGGCAGGGATTAGGGTATTATTCCCGCGCCAGAAATTTGCATAAAACGGCTCAATATGTCGCAAATGAGTTAGATGGAATTTTCCCGGAGAACTATACAGCATTATTAAAATTAAAAGGTGTTGGCGAATATACCGCAGCTGCAATTGCCTCTTTTTCTTATAATGAAGCTGTTCCTGTTGTCGACGGAAATGTGTTTAGGGTACTCTCCCGTTATTTTGATATAGAATCTGATATTGCTTTGCCGGCAACTAAAAAAGAGTTTACAGAGCTGGCACGCGAATTAATGCCAAAAGATAATCCTGCAATGTTTAATCAGGCGATAATGGAGTTTGGTGCTTTGCAGTGTGTGCCTAAAAGTCCTGATTGTTCTGTTTGTGTTTTTAATGAGAGCTGTGCGGCTTTGCAAAAAAAGAAAGTATCGGTTTTGCCTGTAAAATCTAAAAAAATAAAAGTGACGAATCGTTTCTTTAATTATTTGATTTTAGAAGATGCTTTGGGGAATACCTTAATTCAAAAAAGAACGGCTAAAGGAATCTGGCATAATTTATATGAGTTTCCTTTACTTGAAACTGCTGAAATTGTGGGATTTGATGTTGTTTCAGTTGCGGCTCAAAACGATTTTTTCTCTTCTTATACTATATTAAGTATAGAGGAGTGTAGTGAAAAAACTGTAATTCATAAACTCTCGCACCAGCATCTTCATATTCAGTTTTGGAAGATTAAGATTGAAGAAATAATAGAAAACGGATTGAATGTCAGTAAATTAAAAACATTTCCTTTTCCTATTGTGATTTATAATTTTATAGAAAAGCAGGAAATAAATTGCTAAAAAAAATGTATCTTTGGGGTAAATACCACTAAATAATTATGAACGGAACATTAAATAAAGTGATGCTAATTGGCCATTTGGGCGATGATGTGAAAATGCATTATTTTGATGGAGGAAATTGCATTGGACGTTTTCAGCTCGCTACAAATGAGGTTTATATCAATAAAACGACCAATGAAAAAATAACTTCAACGGAGTGGCATAATTTAGTTGTGCGTAATAAAGCCGCCGAAATTTGCGAAAAATACCTTTCTAAAGGAGATAAAATCTATATAGAAGGGCGTATAAAATCGCGTCAATGGCAGGCAGAAGATGGTACAACAAAATATACAACTGAAATTCAGGTAACAGAGTTTACTTTCTTGACTACCAAAAAAGAAACTGGAAATCATAAACCGCATCAGGAATCAGAATCAGCAAAAAACACTAACTTTGATGCGACAAATGAAGGTTTACCTGTAAATGATTTACCTTTTTGATTGTTTAACTAATCTTTTTTAATTTGGACCCGGAGCCCAGTTTATTTTTTAATACCACATTAGATGCCAATTTAATAATTGGTTTTGTTGGAATATTTATTTTGCTGTTTCTTTCGGCAATTGTTTCAGGTGCCGAAGTTGCGCTTTTTTCTTTATCTCAAAAAGACATTGACGAAACATTGCAGGAAAATAATCCGAAAGGAAAAATTATTTCAAATCTTTTAGATAAACCCAAAAAACTTCTCGCAACATTACTGGTCGCCAATAATTTTTTTAATATTGGAGTCGTTATATTGTTCTCCTTTATAGGACAAAATATTTTTGCAGACGTAAATTCACCGGTTTTTAAGTTTATTCTTGAAATTGTTCTGGTCACTTTTCTTATTTTGTTGTTTGGAGAAGTTTTACCAAAAGTTTATGCCAGCCGCAACAATATAAAATTCGCAAAACGCGTTGCATATCCAATCGCATTTTTAGATACATTACTATCGCCAATAAGTTTGCCTATGCGTAGTGTTACGCTATATTTGCACAACAAATTGGGGAAACAAAAGAATAGTTTTTCGATAAACCAGCTTTCTCAAGCCTTAGAACTTACAGATTCTGAAGGAACGTCGAGCGAAGAACAAAAAATACTGGAAGGAATTGTTTCTTTTGGAAACACAGATACGAAGCAAGTTATGAGTCCAAGGATTGATATTTTTGCTTTAGAAATTGAAGAACCGTTTTCTGTTATTTGTCCTAAAATAATTGAAAAAGGATTTTCGAGAATTCCGGTTTACAGGGATAATATCGATCAGATTGAAGGCGTTTTATTCGTTAAGGATTTATTGCCTCATATTGATAAAGAAGAGTTTGACTGGTCATCTTTGATAAGAGAAGCATTTTTTGTTCCTGAGAATAAAAAACTGGATAACTTACTAAAGGATTTTCAAAGCCTTAAAAGTCATTTGGCAATTGTGGTTGATGAATATGGAGGAACTTCCGGATTAGTTTCTCTTGAAGATGTTATCGAAGAAATAGTAGGGGATATTAGTGATGAATTTGATGATGAAAATTTAAACTTTTCTCAAATAGATGAGAAGAATTTTTTATTTGAAGGGAAAATCAACATGAAAGATTTTTATCGAATTGTTGATGTCAATGAAGATATTTTCGAATCACATAAAGGAGAAGCCGAAACATTAGCTGGGTTTATTTTAGAAATTCTGGGTAATTTTCCTAAAAAAGATCAAAAAGTAGCTTTTGATAATTGTGTCTTTACGATAGAAACAGTTGATAAAAAGCGTGTGAAACAAATAAAAGTAACAATAGATTAAATGTTAAAAAAAACAATTTCAATAGCAACAATTTTACTGGCATTGACTGTTTTAAGTTGTAAAGATGATGTAGTGCCTAAACCTTCAGGTTATTTGCGTTTAGATTATCCCGAAGCAAAATATGTTAGTTTTGAAAACAATTGCCCGTTTGCTTTTGAAATGAATGAAGCAGCAGTAATTAAAGGTGAAAAAGACTGCGGATTTGCGATTACATATCCAAAAATGAAAGCAACGATTTACCTGACTTACAAACCGGTAAACGGTAATATTGAGAAATTGCTAAAAGATGCTCAAAAACTAACTTACGAGCACGTTATTAAAGCAGATGATATACTGGAACAACCGTATTTAAACCCGCAAAAAAAGGTTTACGGTATGTTTTATCAAGTTGACGGAAATGCAGCTACAAACTCACAGTTTTACGTGACAGACAGTACAAAGCATTTTATAACCGGATCAGTTTATTTTTATGCAAAACCCAACTTTGATTCTATTATGCCGGCGGCAAGTTATATCAAAAATGATATGCAGAGACTGATGGAAACTTTAAAGTGGAAATAAAAAAACAATTGATTTTTTTTGATTTAAATTTTAGTTTCACAAGTGGGATGCTAGCTCCAGCGGAGATTATGGAATAGCAATTAGTCCTTTTTTTAAATCTGGTTTGAAATGTTCATTCCAATATTCGTCAGAATAAGGGTCTTTGTCATTTTTCTCTGAAACAAATTTTAATTTCCCGTCTTTAATTTCATATAACCTATATGATTTAATAATTTTATTTGCTTCTATTTTTAATATTAACAAATAAACTACAGGTTGATAAGAATTAAAAACTTCTAATTGCAAATGATATATCCCGTCCTTATTTACTATGTAATACCCTGTCTGTTGAGTTACTCCAGGTTGAATTAAAAAATCACTAGAAACAAAAGTATTTTCAGTAAAACATTTTTTGTCAATTAATAATTGATCACCTTTAATTATTTTTTTGCAATTATTAATTTTATCAATATTACGGACGAGTAATTTTACATTTGAAATATCATATCCGCTTTCGTTAACTAAACAGATATCAAAAAAATTGTCTTTTTCGGAATGTGAAACCAAAATTTTAGGATAAGTCACACCAAAGATTTTATTATTCAGTCTATTCTGTAATTGCTCAGCTTTTGCTCTAAATTGTTCTTCAGATTTTTTAGCCTCATTTGTTTCTAAGTCAGCTTCTTTCTTTTCATAATATTGTAAAAATGCACTACAAATTACAAGTATACCTCCCAAAACTCCTAAAATTAAAGTAAACATATTTCTTTTATTCATTAGTTTAAAATTTAAAATATAATCTAAGAAGAATATACAAAAAAGTGTAATATTTATGATTTAACTAGAATGAGTAAATATTTTTTTTTCAATCAGTTCTCTTAAAATTAATTTATTTGCAAATAAAAGATTTTTACTATATTGAATAACAGGTATTTATACTTTTTTTATTTAATCTACTGTTTCGAGTCACTTTCTCGTATATAACGCTGTTTTTACGAGCGAGATATTCGCGCTAGCAGCAAAAAAAAACACCCAAATTCAAATTGAGCGCCCTTTTTCTATATATTATATTCCGTAATTACGATTTAAAATTCGAAACCTTATATGTTTTTCCATCTCCCGTTGCCTGAACAACTTTTGTCAGGTTATCTTGGTTTTGAACTGTTTTGTCAAACACAACAGTAGCTGTTTTTTTGTCGAAATCAACTGTTGCTTTTTCTACTCCGTCAAGATTAGATAATTCTTTTTCGATAGTTTTTGCACATCCCATTGCACAAGTCATTCCTTCGATCTCGAAACTTGCAGTTTGTACATTTTCGGCAGCAATTGCTTTGTGTTCTTTTACAGCTGTGTTTTCTGATTTTATGTTTGCCAGATTTTTATCTTCTTCTTTTTTGCAGCTTACCAATACTAAACCTGCTATGGCGAAAGTGGCTATGATCTTTGTAAATTTCATTGTATATGATTTTTAATTTGATAGTGATGTTCTTTTGCAAAATTAATAAAAATGAAGAGGTCAGTTCATAAATTTATTACAAATTTGTATCAAAATGGTATTTATGGATGCAAAGCAATTAAAGTGGGCGTATTTATTTGTTCTTTCGCTTATTTGGGGAAGTTCTTTTATTTTAATAAAAAGAGGTTTAGTTGGTTTAACTGCAATTCAGGTTGGCTCGTTCCGAATTATTTTTGCAGCGCTCTTTTTATTAATTTTTGGGTTTAATAGTCTAAAGAAAATTTCGCGCCGCCAATGGAAATTTGTTGCCATAACATCACTTTTTGGGACTTTTACCCCAGCTTATCTTTTTGCTATTGCAGAAACCGAAGTTGATAGTTCAATCGTTGCTATTTTAAATTCGCTTACGCCATTAAATACATTAGTGTTAGGAATAATTGCTTTTGGAATCCAGTTTCAAAAACGACAGGTTTTAGGCGTTTTTGTGGGTTTGGTTGGTTGTATGTTATTGGTTTTAAGCGGAGCATCTGCTCATCCTGGACAAAACTATTATTATGTAGTTCTTGTTGTAATTGCAACCTTATGTTATGCGATCAATGTTAATTTAATCAAGAAGTATTTGTCTGACTTAAATTCTGTAAGTATTACAACCGGAAACTTTACCGTTTTGCTTATACCTGCTTTGATTATTTTAAGCACCACAGATATTTCTCAAAGAATAAGTCTTGATGTTACACAACATTCTATCTTTTTCGTAATGATTCTGGGTGTTTTAGGAACCGGAATCGCTAATGTTGTATTCTTTAAATTAATACAAATGTCATCGCCTGTTTTTGCAACATCAGTAACCTATTTAATACCAATAGTAGCATTTTTTTGGGGATTATTAGATAACGAAATGCTAACGCCAATCCAGTTTTTTGGCGCTTTTATTATTTTGATTGGAGTTTATTTATCAGCTAAGAAATAAGAGCTTTGAATTGAATACCTTTGAGAGGTTTTTTATGTGTGGTTTTGTCATTTCGACGCAGGAGAAATCACCCTTGTAATTCGACAAAGATTGGCGATTTTAGTAACGGAGCTTTATTTGTGATTTCTCCTGCGTCGAAATGATATACTAATTGAATAAAAAATTACCCGTATAGTATGGTGGCGGTATTGGAAACAACCGTAACGCTCTTAAAGGCGTAGGAGCTAAGTTACGCGGGTTTTATTTTAAATATGAAAATTCTTACTTATTTGAAAGTTTTTGAGTATCTTCACGGTCCTAAAACGTCAAATAATATGAACTTAAAGAAATTTTACCCGTGTGGTATGGTGGCGGTATTGGAAACAACCGTAACGCGCTTTGACGGCGTAGGACACCTTAGCTATGCGGGTTTTTTACTCCCTAACCGTCAAATTATGAGTACAAACACCCTTTCAAAAGAAACAGAATTGCGATTAGCTGATTTTTTCAACAATTCAATTGATCCACAATTTATGGCAAAAACAATTAGACAAGTAAATCATTTGCTTGCTTTAAGCCTAATGCGGGATTGTGAAACACTCGAAACCGATAAAACAAATCTTGAAAACGGTTTTTATTGGTTGAATGAATTAGCAGAAATTCTAAATCCTTATCTGGATGTTGAATGATTAAACAAGAAAGGCTGTCATAATCGACAGCCTTTCTTGCTTTTGGGAAATTTTGTAAAGTTTTAAGTATGTTTGTCATTTCGACCGAAGGGAGAAATCACACTAGTAATGCGACAAAGATTGATAATTTTAGGAATGGAGTTTCTTGTGCGATTTCTCCCTTCGGTCGAAATGACAAGATTGTGTTTATGATAATAACGTGAAAAAGGGCTTCGACTTTGCTCAGCCTGACAAGGAATGAGTAGAAGTAGTACATAAAAAAAAGCTTTGTCAAAGTTTTAAACTTTGACAAAGCTTCGGGATAACCTCCCAGAACCTTTGCAACTCTGAGCCTTTGAACCTTTGAATTTCTTCTATAAAAAATCTTTCTCAGAAACTCCTTCGTTGATCTTAATGTCGGTCATTTTAATATCCAATTCAAAACCTACATTTTGCACCAGATTAAAAGGAACTTTAATTCCTTTTACTTCTCTGTAATCGTTAAAGTTGGTTATTTGAGAAGACGATTTTCCGTCTTGTTCACGAACTTTGCCTTTTGCAGTTTTCAAGCCTGATTTTACATCGTAGTAATACGTTGTTTTACCATCTTTTATTACATAAGCATCGCTGCCGTTTACAGGTTCGATTCCGTCAACTTTTAAGTCTGTTCTTTTTTGTAATTGTAATTCTTCAAAAGGAGCAGCGCTGGCTTTCATATCGGCAAGATCTGCGCCTTCAAGATTCTTGCGTTGACCTTGTTGTTCGATATAAGCTCCTTTTTCGTTTACAACCTGTTTCATTAAATTCATGGTTCCCATGGCGAGCGAAACCATCATTTTGCCTTTAGAATCTAATTTAGAAGTAAATGTCAAAGGTCCAGGAGCTTGCGGTACAGTTGTAGTTCCGGTCATTGCCAGTGTTTTTGCGGCAGAAACTGCTTTTTCTCCTCCAATTGCTTTAAGGTAATTTTCGAAAACAGTTTTAGCAGTAATTCCGGTTGGAGCTTCTTTTTTAGTAACAGGTTTTTCAACTGGATTTCCGTATTTGTCAAAATAGAAAATCGGAATTTGAAGTTTTTCTAAACCCGTAATTACATCAGAACCTTTTCCGGCAATAACAATTCGTATATTGTCGAGAAGAAAATACTTGTTTGCAACGCGGTAAATATCATCGGCAGTAACATCATTTATAGTCTGAATGTATTTTTCGTAAAAGTCTGCCGGTAATTTTTCTGTTTCAATATTCAAAGCATATCTGGCAACTGTTTGCGGTTTTTCGACCTGCATTACAAATCGGCCAATATATCCTGCTTTTACATTTCTCAAAACTTCCTGAGGAACTCGCTCGGTTCTGATTCTTTTAATTTCTTTTATAAACTGAACAACTGCGCTGTCAGTAACCGTGTTTCTAACGGCAGATGAAGCTTTAAATTTAGTTACATACTTTCCGGCCCCAATGCTTGAATTTGCGCCATATGTCCAGGCATGTTCTTCACGAAGGTTCATATTTAGGTAACTGTTAAAATCTCCTCCTAAAATTTGATTTGCAATTACTGCAGGAAAAAAATCAGGATCGCTCATTTTTAAGTTCACGGTATTAACCAGTGAAATTTCAGATTGAACCGCATTTGAAACATCCACAAAATCAATCTGAAGTTGAGAAACATTCTCCGGATTTGGGTAAGTGTTTTTTGGTGTGTTTTGTTTTTTCCATCCGCCAAAAAGTTTTTCAACAGCAGCTTTTGTTTCTTTGAATTTAACATCACCAATTATTACTAAATAAGCATTTTCAGGAACAAAATAAGTAGCGTAATTTGTCTGAACATCTGCAAGAGTTACATTTTTTACCGTTTCTTCTGAAAGATATTCTCCTGACGGATGATTTTTTCCAAAAGCTAAAACATCAACAACTCTGTTTGCAATTGCAGGAACACTTTTTTCATCGGCTTTAAGGCCTTCAATTAATTTTGCTTTTTCCTTATCAAATTCAATTTGAGTAAAATTAGGTTGTAAAGCACCTTCTGCCAACAGTTCTAAAACACGTCCTGAATATTTAGAAAGTGAACTTGCATATGCGCCGGATGATGAAAAATTAATACTTGCTCCGTAAAAATCAATTTCTTCGTTAAAAGCTTCTTTGGTTGTTTTTTTAGTTCCGTTGCCAATTAAGCTGCTGGTTAATTCGTCGACACCTTTTTTGTTTCCTTCTGTAAAAGGAGCATTGTCGAGTGTTAGATTAAAGCTTACTCTTGGTAATTTATGATTTTCAACTACCAAAACTTTCATGCCGTTTGCCAAAACAAAAGTTTGAGGTTTTTTGATGTTGACTACTGGTGAAGGGCCTGGTTTTGGTTGTAGACGATCTTGTGCTTGCATAATTCCAGTCAGGAATAAAAGGATTAAAAATGTATGTATTTTTTTCATGATTCAATAAGCTTAGTTTTGAACTTTAGTTGAAGGAATGTAGTCTAAAATTAAACGCTGGTTAGGGTTTAGGTACTTTTTAGCCACTTCTCTAATTTCTTCTCTTGTAATAGAGTGATAAAGATCAATTTCTGTATTAATTAAATTAACGTCTCCGTAGAGAAGGTAATAAGAAGCGAGATTTTCAGCAATTCCTTCTACGCTGGCATTGGCATTCACAAAATTATTATCGAATTTATTTTGTAATTTTTCGTAATCTTTTTCAGAAATCAGATCAGTTTGAATTTTTACAATTTCTTCATCCATTTCTTTCAAGATGTCGGCTGTAGTATATGGAGCCATTGGCAGGCCGTATAATATATAGGTTCCATAATCTTCCTGACTAAAACCAACGGCTCCAATTTGAAGTGCCATCTTTTTATCATCGACTATTTTTTTGTACAATTTTGAACTTTTTCCGTCACTTAAATAAGAAGAGATCAAGTCTAAAACTCTGGCGTCTCTGGTTTTCATCGACGGTGTTCTGTATGAAGCAACAATCATCGGGATCTGAATATTCGGATCTTCATAAGTTGCTTTTATAGTCTGGTTGATTGGTTCTTCGACAAAAGTTTGTTTTTTTACTTCTTCTCCTCTCGGAATTGGAGCGAAATATTTCTGAATCCATTCTTTGGTTTTTGTTTTATCAAAATCTCCTGCTACGACCAAAACAGCATTGTTTGGTGTATAGAATTTTTTATTAAATGCCTGAAACTCTTCCAAAGTAGCTGCATCAAGATCTTTCATAGATCCTATAGTTGTCCAGCGATACGGATGATTTTTGAACATGTTTTTCTTAACCTCAGGAAGAATATTTCCGTAAGGCTGATTGTCGTAACGCATTCTTTTTTCTTCTTTTACGACTTCGTTTTGAGTTTCAACTCCAATTTTGTTAATGATAGGGTGCATCAATCTTTCAGACTCCATCCATAAGCCAAGTTCCAGGCTGTTTGAAGGGAATACTTCGTAGTAATACGTTCTGTCGTCAGACGTGTTGGCGTTATTTACTCCGCCGTTTGCGGTGACGATTTTCATCCATTCGCCACGTTTTATATTTTGTGTTCCTTCAAATAATAAATGCTCAAAGAAATGCGCAAAACCCGTTCGGTCAGGGCGCTCGTCTTTTGATCCTACGTGATACATTACTGACGTAATTACAACGGGAGCCGATGGATCGTTGTGCAAAATAACATGCATGCCGTTATCTAAATTGTATTCTTCAAAAGCTACCTTTTGAGCATGAGCCACTCCGCCGAGCATTATTGCTGCACTTAACATCATTATTGAATTTTTCATAAAGATTAATAATTTTTATTTACCTATAGTATGTAGGTAGCCAAGAGTTGATTATCGTTACATCAAAATTAACTTTTTTTAATTATCAAATAAGTGTTAAGTCTCATTTTGGTGATACTTTAACAATCATTCCTGTTTAAAACTTCTTTTTTGACAGCTGAAATCCCTTGAAAAACAGACTTTAAAACGAAATAAATATTTTTAGAATAAGAAATTGCACAGTAAATTATTAATTGTATATTTGCAACCTTAAAAATCAATAAATCAATTTGGTATGTATGCAATCGTAGAGATAGCAGGGCAACAATTTAAAGTAAGCAAAGACTTAAAGGTTTATGTTAACCGTTTGACTAACGAAGAAGGTTCAAAAGTTTCTTTTGACAAAGTTCTTTTATTAGATGATAATGGTAACGTAACTTTAGGCGCCCCAGCTATAGAAGGTGCTTCAGTAGAAGCTAAAGTGTTACAACACTTAAAAGGAGATAAAGTTATCGTTTTCAAAAAGAAAAGAAGAAAAGGATACAAAAAGAGAAATGGTCACAGACAATATCTTACTCAAATTGTAATTGAAGGTATTACTGCAGCTGGAGGAACTAAAAAAGCAGCAGCTAAAAAAGCGGTTGTAGCAGATGAAGCAGCTACTGAAGAAGTAGAAGCTCCAAAAGTAAAAAAAGCAGCAGCTCCAAAAGCAAAAAAAGAAGCTACTAAAGAATAATAACAATATTTAAACTCATACGTCATGGCTCACAAGAAAGGTGTCGGTAGTTCGAAGAATGGTAGAGAATCAGAATCAAAACGTTTAGGCGTTAAGATTTTTGGAGGTCAAGCTGCTATTGCTGGGAACATCATCGTTAGACAAAGAGGTTCAAAACATAATCCAGGTGAAAATGTTTACATTAGTAAAGATCACACACTACACGCAAGAGTAGCTGGAGTTGTTAAGTTCCAAAAGAAAAGAGATAACAAATCTTATGTATCTATCCTTCCATTCGAAGCATAATCATTAGATTACTTATTACAAAACCCGTTCGCATTGCGAACGGGTTTTTTGTTTTTAATCAATACTGATTTATAAAATAGTGTAACAATTTCTATAATAATGCAACATATGTTCTAAAGGAATTAACATTAAGTTGAAAAAATAAGGGCATTATGAAATTAACTATTTAACTCAGGATTTATGAACGAAAAAAGATTTTTAAAAATCCGCCTGTATTGTACAAGTATAATAGCAATCTCTGTTTGGCTATTATTAATCTGGAATTATTATAATGGAGGAGTGCCAAGTCATCATATTCTGAATGATAAAAATTTACCTGAAATTTCGAATTGGTGGGGAGCGATATTACTTCCTTTGCTTTCATGGGTTTTGTTTTACCGGATAAAAAAGAGAGCTGTAACAGATATTGGCAATGAATCGAAAGTATCAGATTTTCAAACAAATATAATTTATGGATTTATCGGCGCTTTATTCATGGGGATACTTCTTTCGGTATTTTTTACTTTAGAATATGAAAATTTTCCAGCTTACATACTTTTAATAATTCTGATGTCCGGCTTATTTTTTCCTGTTTACAGAGCAGAGTGTATTCTTGGCTTTGTTTTGGGGATGACTTTTACATTTGGGGCGGTGTTGCCAACTGCAATAGGATTTATATTGGTATTAATTGGTGTATTCTTGTATCTGTGTATTCGACCAATATTTTTGTATGTTGTATCCCGGTTTTTATTTGTTATAGTTTCGAGAAGACAGAAGACTGATAAATAAAATGAAATAAATATCAGATTATATATTGGACTTATTATTTGTATTTTTGGTTGAACAAATCTCCAAATTTTGAAAAAAATAGTTTTTTTTATCTTTCTTTTCAGTGCAAGTCTGTTTGCAAAAGAAATTAATCCTGCTGAACAAATTGTATCATTAAACGAGAATCAAAAAAAGATTTTATACGAATTTGCAGTTCTTCAAAAAAACGCTTCTAATGCTAATGAATATTGGCAGCAACACAAGAATCAGTTTTCTGCAATTAATGATACAGTAAGAAATCAATTGGCAAACGAAATTTATGCCAATTCACACATTTCATACACTCCTGTAAAAGATTCTGCGGTTCAATTATGGATGCAGACGCAATCACTTACGAATTGGATGTTATATCTGGCGGCGTTTATTGCAATATGTTCTATAATAGGATTATTGCGCAATTATTGGGGTTTGCTTATCGATATTCTTATCAGGCAATTTGCGCCAATATTCAGACTTTTATTTTCGGCAATATTGCTAACTTATGAATTGTTGCTGATAGGTATTGCGTGTGTTGTTTTTGGTTGTTATATTGAAGAAATGACCTTGCGAACGGTAGTAATTCATACGGGTTTATTTTTATTATGGAGTCAGTCAACGGCTATTTTTACCCGCAAATATTTAGTAAAGAAATATATTTTTGAAATAAAAAATAATTTCTGGAGTCGGAATAATTGGGAAACAATAAAAACAATTTGTTTGCCTGCAATAATCGTTACACTGGCACTTTTGTACGTATTATATAAAAATCCGGATGATACTTTGTATAATTATGAGATCGTTGTTTCTGGTATGGCTGTTATTTGTGCTTTGCCATTTTGGCGTACATTAGAGAAATATATTTCTCCAATACTTGTTCCTTTTGAAGACAGTTATATAGAAAGAAGTATTGATTCGCTTGCTGCGTGTGTTATTGTGGCTTTACTTATCGATGGCTTTTTGATAGCACAGCAAAATCCGATTTTTTCTTATGTGATAGTAGCCTTGACAAGTTTGCTGATTATCTCATTTTTACTTTTATCGCTGAAACATAATTTTAAATACAATTACAAGAATTATTATTATTTGCAATTAATTACCGTTCTTTTTCTTCTGTTCACTTTGTTTTATAGCTTTTATATTCATTCTGCCGAAATGATTTGGGCATCCTTAATAGGGACAAGCGTCTACATTATTATCAAATATTGGGAAATTCCAACCTTTTTTATAAGCTGGAAAAGAAGCAGAACATTGGCTTGGGGATTTTTGGGAATGGCGTTATTATTGTGGTTATTGGCAAAAGGTATTTTGTATGTTTCCGGAATGTTGTATGTTTAATTCTACATGTCTTGTCATTTCGACCGAAGGAAGAAATAATAGAGATTCAATTGTAAATTTCATAAAAAAACCTGTTCGTAGTGAGCAGGTTTTTTTATTTATTCGGTGTCTTTTGTTTCTTCTAAATCTTCTGTTTTGCGTCCCAATTTTACTTTAGGGCTATTCTGTGTTCCGGTAACAGTTAGCGGAATTCCGAATATACCAAGAGGAGGTAAGCCTAAACGCATTTTTAAGTTCAGTTTTCCGTCTAAACTTGTTGTGCCTTCAATTCTTGGACGAAAGCCTGCAAACTTAAATTTAAAGCGTTCTACCGTCATGATGTTATTTTTGATAGTAGTTTTAATGTCAACTTTAGAGACATCAGGATTTTTCATCGATTCAGAATTTGTTTGTTTGCTTACTGCGTTAAACATTTTCAATCCTCGCACTTTTACATCTTTTACAGAAAGGATTCCTCCGCCGGTAAGCGATGGATAAACCGGATCCATATTCCCGTTTAAACGGCCTTTTAATTGATAATCGACAGATACTATCCCTTGTGCTTTTTCAGCTGCACTGGCCATTTTTCTGAAAACTTCAATTTCATTATATGCTTTTTTAATATCAAAATCAGATGCTTTAAGACTAAAATCAAAATTCGCTTTTTGTGTAGTTATCGCCTGATAGTTGGCGTTCATGCCAACATTACAGCCAATTAAATTAAAACCGGTATTCTGCATGCTCAATTTTCCTTTGTTCATGTTTAAATTTCCTGTCGCATTTTGAAGATTCAATTTGTCAAAATTTACTTTTTGAGCATTAGCTGTAAAATTCAAATTCAAATTTGTCGGAATTATGATAACTCCGGTTTGTTTTGCTTCGGTTTGAGCAGGAGCAGGGCTTTGAGTTTTTGTTTGTGTTACAGATGTATTTGCCGGCGTACTTGACATAAATTCATCTACATTAATATATCGTGATGTAACTTTAAAAGAGCCTCTTAAAACACCAGTATTTGTCGTTACGTAATTAAAAACGTTCTGTAGATATCCATTTAGCTTAAAGTCTGATTCGCCATAAGCGGCCAGAAAATTATTAAACGACATTTTATCCTGATTGATTTTAAAAATCCCTTCTTTAATAATGAATTTTTTAGGAAGATATTCTGATGCGATTCCTATATTTCTTAGTTCAAGAGTTCCCTTATTATAAAGTTTGCTGTAATTTCCTTTTTCAGCATCGCTTTGTTTGCCTTTCAAAACCAGGTCAGCTTTTATAAAACCATCTAAATCAAGCCCTTTTTGAGAAAAAACTTTGTAGATTTTATGGATGTCAAGTTCACCTTTTGCTTTAATGTCATAAGTCAGATCATTAAAATTACTTAAATCAGCTTCTACAAAAACAGGTTTTCCTTCAAAAGTAAACTGAGTTGGTTTTAGACTTACTTTCAAATCCTCAAATGTTCCTTTTTGATTCTCAATTTTTGATTTTATTGTAATATTAGTAATCGGATTTGGGTAATATTTGGTTTTTAAATAACCATTTTGCAAATCGATAATTCCTTTTGTAACAGGAAACAGTTTGTTTTTCTGATCAAATTTTCCGTTTGCTTTTACATCTCCGGCCAAACTTCCTTTTAAAACGATGTCTGGAATTCCAAGTGCTTTTGTTAGTTTCTCAAGATCAATTTTAGCTTTAAAAGCAGCATTTATTTCAGGCGTATTTACACCTTTTACAGAAAAATTAGATTTTAAATAATCCTTATTTATATTTAAAGATAAATTTTTTGCATCCACAGTTAAAAGGTCCGGATTTAAAGAAGGAACTGTAGTTTTAACTTCTAAATTTAAATTAGAAACCGGAAAAGCACTTTTGTTATAATTTACAAAGCCATTGTCTATTTTTACATCCAAATTCAAATCAGGAGCAATATTCTGTGAGGCAATATAGTTTCCTTTTAAGGTAAAAAGCAGATTGGTTTTACCTGTTATTTCTGTTTTAGAAAGCCAGGTAATGTATTTTGGAGGTAAAGCGGTAAAAAGATCGTATAAATTACTATCGTCAGATTTTATTATAAAATCCATATTGTAACCGTCTTTCAGGAAATCAAATTTTCCTTTAAAATCGACTAAAAGCTGATTGATCTTAAGGTTGTTTTGTTCAAAAAAGAAAGACAATGAGTTAACGTTTACTTTAGTAATTAAGTCAGCATCAATCTTTTTATTCATTAAATACGGTTCGCCTTCGTAAACAATGTTTAATTTTTCGATTTTGGCTTTTGAGTATAAATCAAAAACAGCCTGGTTTAGATCTCCTTTTCCTAAGTAGTTAAAACCAAAAGCATCAAAATGTACTTTAGTAGATAAATCGTCGTAAATAATTTTACTGTTTATGATTTCAATTTTTTCCAGTTTTAGCGATGCGTCGGCATCAGTACTATCTTTAGGATCTGATGGTTTTGATGATTTGTAAACATTATAATTAGCTTCTCCTTTTTCGTTTACTTTTACATTAATAAAAGAATCAGACAAATAGATCTGGTCAATTTTTACTTCTTTGCTAAAAACTAAACTTGCTACGTTTATTCCAAAAGAGACTTCTTTTGCGGTAATAAATTTTTCATTTTTATAAGGAGCTGATCCGTTAAGGCTTAAATCATTTAAAGTTAAAGTCAAGGAAGGAAAGTGATGAAAAAAGGAGACCGAAACATCAGAATAATTTAATTCTGCGCTTAATTTTTCGTTAGCCGTTTTTTTAATTTGCTCCTTGATTTTATCAGCAAATATAATAGGGGTCAAAAACAACAATCCTATAATAACGACAAAAGTTATTGCGAGATATTTTGCCGTTTTTAATAAAATGGACTTCGTTTTATTTGTAGACATAACAAATTGAGGTGTTTACAGGAAAGATTTGTATTGTGTTAAAAAGTGTATTATCCGTGAACAGTTTCGCTTTTGCCGTAATTAGTGATAATAGATCCTTCATATTCAATCCATTCTTTCCATCGTTTATCGATATCTATATTGTCTGTATATTTTCTTGCAAATCCTAAAAATGTAGTATAATGACCTGCTTCAGAAATCATTAAATCACGATAAAATTTAGCTAATTCCTCGTCTTTGATATTTTCTGAAAGTACCTTAAAACGTTCACAGCTTCTTGCTTCGATCATAGCCGAAAATAATAAACGATCACAAAGTGCATCTTTTCTGCTTCCGTCTTTTTTCATGAATTTAAAAAGCTCATTTACATAATGATCTTTTCTTTCGCGCCCCAAAGTCAAACCTCTTTTTTTAATAATATCGTGAACCATTTGTAAATGCTCTAATTCTTCTCTGGCAATTACAAGCATTTCAGTTACTAACTCCTCTAATTCAGAGTTGTAAGTAACCAGGCTAATGGCGTTTGAAGCTGCTTTTTGCTCACACCAGGCATGATCCGTTAAAATTTCTTCGATATTCGACTCTACTATATTTACCCAGCGCGGGTCTGTGGCTAATTTTAATCCTAACATAACTATATTGAAAAAAAAGTTAACTGCAAAATTAGTCTTTTTTATCGCCGAAAGTCAGTAAATAGTGTGCAAATGCGACCAAAAAAGCATTATTTTGTAACTTGAAACAAGTAAAATGAGTCAGATAAAAAAACTGTTGATTATTGGGTTTGTTTGGCCTGAGCCAAATTCGTCTGCGGCGGGCGGAAGAATGATGCAATTGATTTCTGTTTTTGCAGCAAATGAATTTGAAATTACGTTTGCAAGCCCAGCTTTAGATAGCGATTTTATGGTCGATTTATCTGAATTTGGCGTAAAGAAAATATCAATTGAACTTAATAATTCTAGTTTTGATGATTTTATAATCGAACTTAATCCTGACGTAGTTTTATTTGATCGCTTTATGATCGAAGAACAATTTGGCTGGCGGGTTTCTGAAAATTGTCCAAAAGCAATTCGTTTATTAGATACCGAAGATTTGCATTGTTTGAGAACTGCTAGGCAAAAAGCATTCAAAGAAAACAGAACATTTGAATTGAATAATTTATTGTCTGAAGAAGTCGCAAAACGAGAAATCGCTAGTATTTTAAGATGCGATTTGTCTTTTATTATTTCTGAATTTGAGATGGAAGTTCTAAAAGATGTTTTTAAAATCGATCCGGATTTATTGCATTATTTGCCTTTTCTGGTGGATGAAATATCTGAAGAAGATTTGGTGAAATTGCCATCATTTCAGGAACGAAAGAATTTTGTTTTCATCGGGAATTTTCTTCATGAACCTAATTGGAATACAGTTCAGTATCTAAAAGAAACGATTTGGCCTTTAATCAAAAAACAATTTGCTGAAGCTGTTTTAGAAGTTTATGGGGCGTATCCTTCGCAAAAAGTACTGCAATTGCATCAGCCAAAAAACGGTTTTTTTATTATGGGAAGGGCTGCTGATGCTAATGAAATTGTAAAAAAAGCCAGAATTGTTTTGGCTCCAATTCGTTTTGGCGCAGGTTTAAAGGGTAAATTGTTAGAAGCCATGCAATGCGGAACGCCAAGTGTAACAACAACAATTGGTTCTGAAGCTATGCATAGTAATCTGCCGTGGAATGGTTTTATTACGGATGATTTTCAGGAGTTTGCAAATCATGCGATTGCGTTATATCAAGATGAAAATCTTTGGCGAGAATCTCAAAAAAATGGAATAACAATCATAAATGAATGCTATAAAATCAGTAAATATTCCGTGCAATTAATGGAGGTTGTTCATGGATTACTAGATAATTTAGAAAGTCATCGTTTGCATAATTTCATGGGAAGTCTGTTGCAGCATCACACTTTGAAAAGCACAAAATACATGTCAAAATGGATTGAGGCCAAGAATAAGAATTAAACTTCCATTTTTCCAAAACCTACTGTTTCTCGATACAATTGTGGCGAAACATCGGCATTGGTTTTAAAGAATCGGCTAAAATAATGCTCGTCATCATAGCCTAGTTCGTAGGCAATTTCTTTTACCGTTTTATTGGTCATATATAATTCTCTTTTAGCTTCGATTATAATTCTTTCAGCAATTAAATCAGTAAGGGTTTTGTTGAAATAATTTTTAGATAATTTCGCTAAGGCTTTCGCCGAAATATTGAGCATTTCAGCATAATGACCCGCAGAATGTTTAATCTTGAAATTAAGCTCAATTGCATCTTTCAGGTTTTGAAGAATAAAAGGTTCTTTAGAATCCGGAGCAGATTTCATTTCTTCCAGTTGTTGATTCTTTAATCTTGAAGCTGTAATCAGAAATATCTTTAAATAAGAAATCAATAAGTCATATTGTGCTAATCCGGTATTCTGGATTTCAGTTTTCATCTGGTCCAAAACCATTTTAAAAGTCGATGCAGCTTCTTCTGTAATTATTGTAAATGGTGGCTGATATACATTATTAAATAAAACACCATTGCATGAAACTTCTTTTTGGTGATAATGAATACAATAAAAATCAGGATGAAAATGAATCGCGATGCCTTCAATTGGTTCATTTACACAAAGCATAAATGGCTGGTAAGGAGAAAAGGCGAGGAGTGAGTTTTCTTCAAAATGATGTTCGGCAAAATCAGCTTTTACTTTCCCTTTTCCTTTGGTTACCCATATTAGGGAGAAATAATTGTTGCGTTGTAAATGATCGAAGTGGCTGTTATCATCAAAAGGAAGTAATTTGAATGCTAAATTACCATTTTGCGGATTTATTAAAGTGTATACGTTTTGATTGCTCATAATAAAAACTACTTTTTTGAAAATATAAAGATAGTCATGAAAAAGAATTCACGACTATCTCTATAAATTGTTTTTTGCTGAATTAGTTTTGTAATTCTAAACTTGGAACTGCCGGGAAATCTATTTGAGTATTAGCGGTATTATTGAAATAATTTGTTAAAACATTCAATGCTACGTGCGCTACGGTTTCTGCAATTTCAGCTTCTGATGCTCCTGCATTTTTTATTGCCTGTACATCTTCGTCATTTACTAAGCCGTTTTTGCTAACTAATGTTTTAGCAAATTTAAGAATGGCGTTAGTTTTTGCATCAGCAGAATTTCCTGTTCTTGCGTCATGTAAAACCTGTGCATCTGCTTTTAATAATTTTTCTCCAATAAAAGTATGAGCAGCTACACAATAATCACATGAATTGCTTTCTGAAACTGTTAAGGCTAATAGTTCGCCTGTTTTTGCGCTTAATTTTCCGTGGTTTAATGCGCCGCTTAAGTTTAAATATCCTTCAAGAACTGCAGGAGAATTTCCCATTGTTCTCATCATGTTAGGCACAACGCCTAGTTTAGCTTGTACAGCGTTGAATAAATCTTTAGTTTTTCCTGTTACTTCTTCTGGGTTTAATGCTGTTAATCGTGTCATTGTATTTAATTTTTATGTTATTTATTAGTTGTTGTCTTTTGACATTACAAAGGTGCGACGATTACAGATTTTAGAACATGGAGGATTTACGCTATATAATGGACAATTTTCCCTGACGTGTTTTTTAGGAGCTAATCCCGCTCCCGAAGCCTCGGGACCGGTACAATATTTTGTCTGCCGCGGCGGACAAAAGGATTTTTACTTCTATCGGGGTTAGGGCAATTGTTTTCATAAGAATGTTTTTCGTTTATCTTGTCATTGCGAGGAACGAAGCAATCACATCGGGTACTTTCGTCGTTATTGATAATTGTGCTTATTGTTAGTGTGGTTGCTTCGTTCCTCGCAATGACAAATAAGAATAAAAAAATCCCCGACTATCTTAATAATCGGGGATTCTTTTTAGTTTGCAGTTTTCAGTCTAAGTCTTCCGTTCAGATTGTAGCTGAAAACTGAGACCGCGACTGAGACTGTAAACTGCGACTGAAAACTATTTCAAAACGCCTTCAACTGCCTGAACAGTTGTAGCATGATAGCCTGATTTTGCTTTATCAAAAATTTTGTTTGCCCAAGCTTTTCCTTCCGGAGTTTTTGCCATTTCTTTATAAAGCATCATTACAGATCCGGTTCTGCTGCTTCCAATTAAAAATTGTTCGATTGCAGGATTGGCGGCTTTGTATTGGTGGCTGATTGCCTGAACAAACCATTGACGTTTGATGATGAAATTACCACCTTTTGTAAAGTTGAATTCTTTATCGATCGCTTCCATTTCTTTTGCTGTAATATCAGCCGGAAGATGGTCTATAAAATGCTGTTTTTCGGCTGTTGTAGTGATTTTTTTGCTTAAACCTGCAACGCCCGTTTCTCTCCAGCTTTTTTGAATTTTATCAATTGCATCAAAATCAGCAGAACTTACTGGAGTAATATTTGATGGAATTCCAGGTTTGTAGATCCAGTCTTCTGCTTTTATTTTATCCGCAAGAGCTTTGTCTCCTTTTATAAGGTTTTCGTTGTAATATTTAAGGAAATCTTCTGTTGTGATAGATTTAAAAGCGTGTGCATCGAAATAATTTTTAATAAAAACGTCAAACTTTTCGCGTCCAACAGCGTTTTCGATTACTCTTAAAAACGCATATCCTTTTACATAAGGAATCATGCTAATTCCGTCGTCAGGATTTCTTCCCGTCAGACTCACTTTTAATCTTGTATCCGGACTTGTGTCTCCATATTCTGCTACATTATCAACTAATTCTTTACGCGTAATAACGTTTTGCATTTCAAATTCTTTCTCTCCAAAAATGGCTTCGCCAATGCGGTGTTCTACATAAGTTGTAAAACCTTCGTTTAGCCAGATATCGTCCCAGGTTGCATTGGTAACTAAATTTCCGCTCCAGCTGTGTCCTAATTCGTGTGCTAATAAACTAGTCAATGAACGATCGCCGGCAATTACTCCCGGAGTAAGAAAAGTTAAGTTAGGATTTTCCATTCCGCCATAAGGAAAACTAGGAGGTAAAACCAAAACATCGTAACGTCCCCAACGGTAAGGTCCGTAAAGTTTTTCGGCAGCAACAACCATTTTTCCAAGTTCAGAAAATTCCCAAGCCGATTTTTTTAGCATCGATGGTTCTGCATAAACTCCGGTTCTGTTATCAATAGATTGAAATTCGATATCTCCAACTGCAATTGCCATTAAATAAGAAGGAATCGCTTTGTCTTGTTTGAAAGTATAAACTCCGGTATCATTCTTTTTCTGCGGATTTACAGCGCTCATTACAGCTAGTAAATCTTTAGGAACTGTAACTTTTGCATTATAAGTAAAACGAATTCCCGGAGAATCCTGACACGGAATCCAGGTACGTGACCAAACGCTTTCGCCTTGCGAGAAAACAAAAGGTTTCTTTTTGTCAGCCGTTTGTTCAGGAGTTAACCATTGTAATGCAACAGCATCTTTGGTCGTGCTATAGTAAATATTTACTTTAGTCGTATTAGGTTCGATGGTAATATGAAGAGGTTTTCCGTGAAACTCGACATCTTTTCCAAGCTCGAATTTAGTCTCTTTTT
The DNA here is from genome assembly GCF_001975985.1 of [Flexibacter] sp. ATCC 35103. Taxonomy (GTDB): domain Bacteria; phylum Bacteroidota; class Bacteroidia; order Flavobacteriales; family Flavobacteriaceae; genus Flavobacterium. The sequence continues at coordinate 154,324 of NZ_MTQF01000005.1, forward strand.
CATCATCGCCTAAAGTTACTTTTGTAATGTTAAGCGTGTTTTCGTCAAAGATAATTTCGTTTCCTTTGCTTGCGTTGTCAATTAGCCAGGAAGCTTTTCCTGAAATAGTCTGCGTGTCAAAGTCAACTTTTATATCCAGATCCAAATGTTTTACAACAGCAAGTTCTGGTTTAGCATAACTGTGTTCGTCTGTAACAGCAGCGGTTTTTTCGGTTTGTTCCTTTTTCTGGCAGGCTATTACTGTCAGGAATAAAGTGGCAAGGATTAGTTTTTTCATTTTATGAAGAATTGAATTAGTGGAGGAAAATTAAACAAAAAATCCCGTTTTGAATAAACAAAACGGGATTTTATTATAAATAACCTTAAACTTCGCTCAAAATGATCTTTTGACTTTGCTTAGGATAACATCTAATTATGCCAACATTGTAACCGGGCTTTCGATGTATTGTTTTAATGTTTGTAAGAATTGAGCGCCAGTTGCACCGTCAATTGTTCTGTGGTCACACGCTAATGATAACATCATTGTGTTCCCTACTACAATCTGACCGTTTTTAACTACTGGTTTCTCAACAATTGCACCTACAGAAAGGATAGCAGAGTTTGGTTGGTTGATAATTGAATTAAATTCAGTAATACCAAACATTCCAAGGTTAGATACTGTAAAAGTACTTCCTTCCATCTCTTGTGGTCCAAGTTTTTTGTTTTTAGCTCTTCCGGCAAGATCTCTTACTGAAGCGCCAATTTGAGATAAACTCATAGCGTCTGTAAATTTCAATACAGGAACTACTAATCCGTCTTCAACTGCTACGGCAACACCAATGTTAACGTGGTGGTTGATGATGATAGCATCTTCTTTCCACTGAGAGTTAATTTTTGGATGTTTTTTCAATGCTAAAGCACAAGCTTTAATTACCATATCGTTAAAAGATACTTTTGTATCCGGAACAGTATTGATTGTCGCTCTTGAAGCCATAGCTTCGTCCATGCTTACTTCGATCACTAAGTTGTAGTGAGGTGCAGTAAATAATGATTCAGCCAAGCGTTTTGCGATAATTTTACGCATTTGAGAGTTTTTGATCTCTTCGGTGAAAACTTCTCCGGCAGGAACAAATACTTTTGGTGCAGCAGGAGCAGCAGTTTCAGCTTTTGGTGCAGCAGTAGTTGCTGTTGCAGCTGGTTGCGTTTGTGTGGACGGAGTAAAGTTCTCAATATCGCTTTTTACGATACGTCCGTTTTCTCCAGACCCTTTAACCTGATTTAATTGGATTCCTTTATCAGAAGCGATTTTTTTTGCTAATGGCGAAGCTAAAATTCTTCCGTTTGAAGTTTCAGCAACAGCTTCTGTAGCTTTTTCAGCAGCAGGAGCAGCTTTTTCTTCAGTTGCAGGAGCACTTGCAGTTGTAGTTCCTCCGGCAGTATAATTATCAGCAATTCCAGAAATATCAGTTCCGGCAGGTCCGATAATAGCTAATAAGCTATCAACAGGAGCCGTGTTTCCTTCTTGAATTCCGATGTATAATAATGTTCCTTCGTTGAAAGACTCAAACTCCATAGTAGCTTTGTCAGTTTCAATTTCAGCAAGAATGTCACCTTCAGCAACAGCATCACCTACTTTTTTCAACCATGTTGCTACAGTTCCTTCTGTCATTGTATCACTCAAACGTGGCATAGTTACTACTACAACACCTTTTGGTAATTCAGTTGCAGCTTTTGCAGGAGCAGCAGTTTCTGTTTTTGCTTCAGCAGCAGGAGCAGCATCCGCTTTTGGTGCCGAAGCTTCTGAACTAGCAGCAGGAGCGTCACCACCAGCTAAAAGAGCAGAAATATCTTCTCCTTCGTTACCAATGATCGCTAATAATGAATCTACAGGAGCAGTTTCTCCAGCTTGAATTCCGATATGTAAAAGAGTTCCTTCATTGAAAGACTCAAATTCCATTGTTGCTTTATCTGTTTCAATTTCAGCAAGGATATCTCCTTCGCTAATTTTGTCGCCTACTTTTTTTAACCAAGTCGCTACCGTTCCTTCCGTCATAGTATCGCTCAAACGAGGCATTGTTACTTTTATCGCCATAATATATTATAGTTTATGAGGTGTAAATGGATAGTCTTCTTGTGCGTATACTACATCGTATAATTGTTGCAATTCAGGATATGGAGATTCTTCAGCGAATTTCACACATTCTTCAACCAAGTCTTTAACTCTTTGGTCAATTGCTTCAATTTCTTCTTCTGTAGCATACTTTTGATCCATAATTACATCTAAAACCTGAGTAATCGGGTCAATCTTTTTGTATTCTTCAACCTCTTCTTTAGAACGGTATAATTGTGCATCAGACATAGAGTGTCCTCTGTAACGGTACGTTTTCATTTCAAGGAAAGTTGGTCCGTCACCACGACGTGCTCTGTCAATTGCTTCAGTCATTGCTTCAGCAACTTTTACAGGATTCATTCCGTCAACTGGTCCGCAAGGCATTTCGTATCCTAAACCAAGTTTCCAGATATCAGTATGGTTTGCAGTTCTTTCTACAGAAGTTCCCATTGCATAACCGTTGTTTTCAACGATAAATACAACTGGCAATTTCCATAGCATAGCCATGTTGAAAGCTTCGTGCAGTGAACCTTGTCTTGCAGCACCATCACCAAAATAGGTCATAGTAACTCCACCAGTTTCAAAATATTTATCAGCAAAAGCTAAACCAGCTCCTACCGGAATTTGTCCACCTACGATTCCGTGTCCTCCGTAAAAACGGTGTTCTTTAGAGAAAATGTGCATAGAACCTCCCATACCTTTAGAAGTTCCTGTTGCTTTTCCTAAAAGTTCAGCCATTACACGTCTCGGATCAACTCCCATACCAATTGGTTGTACGTGGTTTCTGTAAGCAGTAATCATTTTATCTTTAGTCAGATCCATAGCGTGCAATGCACCTGCTAATACAGCTTCCTGACCATTATATAGGTGTAAAAAACCTCTAACTTTTTGTTGAATGTATAATGCTGCAAGTTTGTCTTCAAACTTTCTCCAAAGTAGCATGTCTTCGTACCACTTTAAATATACTTCTTTTGTAACTTCTTTCATCTGAATTCTTTCTTTTGCTAAAGTTTGTTTGTGTTATCAATTGTTGCCTATAACGCAAAATAGTTTCCTCCCACAAATTTGCGCCCGAAAGGTCGGGATGCAAAAATAAGACATTCCTATTAAGAAGTAAAATTTAAAAGGTACTTTTTGGCTTTTTTTTACAAGAACTTTTTATCAAACATAAAAGGGAGTAAATTTTTCAGGGATGCCGATTTATAAACTTCGCCTATTTCGCCCATAAAAAAGATTTCTATAGGGGTATCTTGCCTGATTTCGTATTCTGCAATAGATTGGCGGCATGAACCACAAGGCGGGATTGGTGCTGTAGTCTGATTAGTGTCTGAAGCTGCTGTAATAGCCATTTTTAAGATTTTAGCTTCAGGATAGATACTTCCGGCATGAAAAATAGCTACTCGCTCTGCGCATAATCCAGATGGATAAGCAGCATTTTCCTGATTTGATCCCAGAACTATTTTTCCGTTATCTAATAATAAAGCTGCTCCAACTCTAAATTGTGAATAGGGTGCATATGCTTTTTTACGAACTTCGACAGCCTGATTCATTAAATCCTGAATGTCTTGTGAAAGTTCTTGTAAGCTGTCGTAAACTATAAAGGATGATGTTATGCTAATTTCTTTCATTTGTTTTTAAGGGAAAAAAAATCCAAATTCCTAAAAAATAGAAATTTGGATTGTTATTGTTTTATTGTATTATCTTTTTAATAAACTTCGTATTTGTCGCCAAAGTTAAAGGTTAAAGAAAAGCGAAGTGTATTTTCTAAAGGATTTTTAATTTTTGATGTCGAAAATAAATAAGAAACATCAACTTTTACGATGTTGTATTTAAATCCTGCTCCTAAAGAGAAAAATTGTCTCGCTCCTTTTTCAGGACTTTCGTGAAAGTATCCCGCTCTTAATGCAAAAGCATCCTGATACATATATTCTGCACCTACACTATAGGTAATTTCTTTTAATTCTTCGCTGAAACCACCCGGAGCATCTCCAAAAGATTTAAAAATCCCGGAAACCCATCCAATATTGTTGTAGTTTTTGAAGTTTGCTGCATCTGCCTGTTCTTGCGAAATATCTCCAACATCATTATAATCCCCGTCTCCATTAGCGTCTACCGGAGTTCCTGGTCCCGGAGGAGTAGGTACTAAAAGTTTGGTAAATTCAACACTAAGGGCTACTTTATTATAGTCGTCTAATATAAAATCAAACCCACCACCTAATCTAAGATTTGCCGGTAAAAAGTTTGAACTTAAATCATCGTTGTCATAGCTTATTTTCTGACCAAGATTTTGCATGTTAAAACCACCTCTCCATCTTCCGTTGAAGTCTGAATAAGCAATTTCTTCAGATTGGTAGAATCCTGCAATGTCTACTGCAAAAGTACTCGCTGGTGAAGCGTCTACATCTTCTGAGGCGATTTTCAGGTTTGAACGAATGTATCTTGCGGCAACTGCCATTGAGAATTTTTCGCTTAGTTTCAAAGAATAGGAACCATCAAGGGCAAATTCATTTGGAGAAACGATCCTTGCGGCTTCATTTGGGTCTCCTGTTGTTCTTAGCTCAATATCTCCAAAACCAAAATAACGAAAACTGGTTGCAAAAGCACTTCGTTCATTAATTTTGTTGTAGTAAGTAACTTGTCCAAGAGAAATGTCATTGGCTAAGTCTGTTAAATAAGGAGTGTAGCTTAGAGAGAAGCCTTGCTTGTCTACTGAAAAAGCATATTTTGCAGGATTCCATTGCTGAGAGTAAGCATCAGCTGATGTGGCGACACCCTGATCAGCTAAACCTGCTGCTCTGGCATCTGCTGCAACTAATAAAAAAGGGACTCCTGTGGTAATAGGTCGGTTTTCCTGAGCCTGTACTTTAAAAAGAATAAAAGAACAAATTAAAAGTAGTGATATTTTTTTCATTTAGGGAACTTAATGGTATTTAGATTACAAATATATATATAATTATAATATGACAAGCTTTTCGTATTTTTCTGCCTTTTTATTTGTCAAATTAGATTTGACGGTAAGTTTATAAATATAAACTCCTTTGCCTATTCTGTCACCAAAATCATCTTTTCCGTCCCAGGTTATTTCTCTGGATAAAAAGCCTTCTGTGGTGACAACCTGATTTTTTGTCCATACTACTTTTCCGGTGATTGTCATAACCTGAACCTGAACATCTAAAGGTTCGTAAGGTCTGTTGTGTGAAAACCAGAATTGCGTATAGGTCGAAAACGGATTTGGGTAATTAAGAACGTGTGTTAATGTCAGGGACTCATCTCCAACAACTATAAATTGTATCTCACTTGTCACGGGATTATTGTAAACATCCCATGCAGTGAACGTTATGGTGTGCATTCCTGCGGCCAAATTTCTCAACGGAAATCGTAAATTTCCATTCGTATAATCGTCTAATTTAGTTTGGTAGTAATCATTTAAAATGTAAGGGTTGCTTACATCTCCATCTAAAATTGCTACAATATCATGTCCGATTCCGCTTGCTGTATTGATTCCGTTTTCATCTTCAAGAAATGCTAATAAAAATGGAGATTCATTGGTAATTCCACCAGATACAAAAGTTTCATCATTCATATATAACTTAACTTTTGGATTTATATTGTCCTGAGGTGCATTTTCATTTATTCCTCCAATTTTTATAGTGGTATTGTAGCCTGATTGATTCTCCAGAAGCTGATTTTTTTTCGAATAAAAACTGATTCGGCCATAATCAACAGGAACACGAATGTCACGTGGTACAACAAAGCTAAATTCAAATTGACCGTTGGTTACTGATGCATTTCCTCTAAAGATAGTTTCTCCCAGAATTTTAAATGACATTGCAGGGCTATATCCATCATTATTTAGTGTGGTTGTTGTGATTAATTTGTCGAAAATTGCAGTTGCTAATTCGCCGTTATAATTACTTAACAGGGTATTATTTTCATCTGTAATTTCACCGGTAATTTTAATTTTTGATAAAGATTTAAAATCCGGAATTGATTGTGAAATCACAATATCATTCACTTTTGTTAAATTAATTCTTGGCTTTGGAATTGCCAACATTAAGGCTGGATCTCCAAGATAAAAAATAACATTGCTGGCAGAACTCGGATTTTCGTTTTTAGAAATTCGAAGTGCTTCTGCAATACTGGTATATTGATTAGAACCATATGAGAATAAATTTCTACTCAGGCTGTCGTTAAAATCTTCTGCGTTGTATTGGCCAATGGCGCGAATGGTGGTTAACATGGAAATTGCGCCGCCTTTTGGGTTCCAAAACGTGTATTCTCCGGCTGTTGGTCTTGTTGGGTCGTCAAATCGGGAAAATTCGCAAGTAATAGTAATAAATAAAGGGTACTTATATTGATTGTTTAAGTTTTGTCCGTCTGATTTTTCCCAAATTCGCTCGCTTGCCAATCCATCTTCGCCACCGTGTCCCAGATAATTAAATACTAAAGCGCCTTTTTCAAAAGCATTAAATAAATCAGTTCTGGCCTTAGGATATCTCGATCCTCCTGCAGAGGCTTCTTGCGTATAAGAATCCAGAATGATTTTATCCATGTTTAAAAAAGGTTTCTCAGTAGATATTCGATCGGCAAGATTATTTTGATGAGATTGTATGGTTACATCTGATGCTTTATCAGAATCATCGCTGACCATAACAATGTTATTTCTCCAGTTTCCATAAGACTTTGGGTCATGATATTCCAGAACCTTATTTACCATTTCGGCGGCTTGCGAATTATCTGAAACTAACATTCGGCCAACAGCAATATCGATTCCTCCAAAAGGATAAACAACCACGCCTTCGTTAGCATCCATTAATCCATAAAAATCATCAGAAGCATATGAAGCCTCGCCGGTAGTGTTGCTAATTACAGATTGATATATAGGTACAATGTTGTTGTTATTTGTGATTCGGTTTTTGTAGTCGAATGAGGCGTCTCCAAATAAATTTAAATATTTTATTCTCTTATCCGGAGCAGATGCATTAGCATAGATGTATTTAATGCAGTTTCTAATTGCAGCAATATCTTGTTTTCCTGAAGAGAATTCCTGGTAGATACTTTCTAATGTGATTACTTTTACGTTCAAATTAGAATAGCTGCGATGAAAACTCGCTAATTTTTCGGCTTGAGAAACTAAAAATTTTGGAGTTACAATTACATAATCAATATCCTGAAAGCTGTTTTGGTTGTTTTTGAACAGGCTTCCTTTTAAGTTTTGATTGGTGATTTTTGGCTGACTTTCTTTTAACGGAGTAAAATAATCAGCAGGATCAATGGCAATGTATTTTCTGATTTCTCCTAAAGTTGCTTTGAAACTAAAAGTCGCCTGATTGCTGTTTTCTACTTTTGATACATTATATAGGTCTGTAATATCCCAAATTTGAGAAATTCCCGCAGCACTACCTATAGTATAATTTACGATTCCTCCGGTTGAGCCTGCTAAATCATATTGAAATTTAAATTGTTTTCCGGTTCCCAGAAGTTTTCTTTTGGCAGTCAAATTAATATAATCAAGATATCCTTTTGATCCCGGAACACCATTATTATTGTAGGTAAGTTTGATTTTTACATTTGCTGCTCCTGTAAATGTACTGTTTGGAGCCAGTTTTTGAGTATAGAATTTCTCATCAGAATTCGCTACTAAAGTTGGGAAATTAATAGTGTTGATATTTTGACCATTTGCAGAAATTGTAAATGAGGTTTGGGTATAAGCCGCAGAAGCTGCATTTAATTCTATTTTTACGGGAACTGAAGTTTCAATGTTGGGAAAATTGAATTCAAATTCCTGTTCCTGATTAATGTCGAATGATTCTCCAAACCATTGGCGGCCTAAATGCGCAATGTTTGTTTTGTCGATTTCATGAAATTGATAGTCGTCAAAAGTGGTCAGCTCTAAAGTTGTATTTCCTGTTGGCTGATTTATATTTGAAATACGTTTTCCTTCAGCTCCATTAACCGTAATATAGTAATACGATTTTGTGTCGTATAAATTGAGATTGGTCTGACTTTCAGGACTCCAATTTTCAACTCCTTCACCATAGAAAAGAATATAATCTTCATTATTAAATATTCCGTCGCTTTCTCCTATGATTTGAATAGCATTTTCGGCAAGGTCTTCGGGATAGTAAGTGTTATTGGCTAAAGGAAGCATTTTTCCGCCATTTCCATAAATCTTGATTCTTCTTGGATCTGCCTTTGAAGGATCAAAACCCAAACTTTGCAGAAAAGATTTAGAAATTTTATAAACACCTGATTTTTCAACATAAAAACGATACCAATCCCCGGATGCTAAAACCGAATTATATACGGAATTTGATTTTTGAAATGAGGATGTATTGCTGCTTTTTGATGTAGATGTGGTTGTGGAATATGAAAATGATTTAATTCGTTTAAAACTATTACCTTCCTTTATTATAGGTGACAAAAACAAAAAAGCTTGTCTTATATCTCTTGAATTAGTTACTTTTAATGTTTCGTTTGGCGTTTCTGGAATGTTTTCTATTGCTAAATCCCCTAATTCTGTAATTGAAATTGATTCGTATACAATGTTCGTAATTTGTATAGAATTGCTGTTCGAATAACCTGATTCGTTCAGGTTAAGCAATAACGTTATGCTTTTTTTAGTAGTATCATATCTAAAACTGCCTCCGGAGAAGTATGGGATTTTTATTTTCAAATCACCAAAACTCATTTCTTTTTTATTTTGCCAATCTATTGTAAAGTCCCTGTTTATCTGGGAAAAGGAGATAAAAGGAAGTAAAAAAAGATATAAGATTAGGGCTTGTTTCATTGATTGATAAATGAGATTTAAATTAAAAGTATTTTAGTAAGTAAAAATATAGTATTTCATGTTATAGTGAATAATAAAAAGTATATTTTTGCGTTCGTAACTATAGGTTATTTTTCTGGTAAAAAACAGCTAAATAAAATTATTAGAACAGATGTTGCTAATTAAATGTTAATTATTATATTGCAGCACCTAAATTTATCACCTAAGAATGAGTATGAAAGTAAACAAAATTGTAGTCTTGCAATTAATGATGTCAATGGTATTGATGTTAGGCACGGCTAGTTGTAGCAAAAAATCGAGTTCCAGTCACGCTTCCAGAGCTACTGGTTGGGATGTAGATAGTCAGAATGGAACTGCTGCCAGAAATGCAGGAAAAAAACAACAGGCTGGTCCTGGTTTAGTTTTTGTTGAGGGAGGTACATTTACTATGGGTAAAGTACAGGATGATGTTATGCACGATTGGAATAACACACCTACTCAACAACACGTTCAGTCATTCTATATGGATGAAACTGAAGTTACAAATGGTATGTACTTAGAATACCTGGAGTGGTTAAAGAAAGTTTTCCCTCCAACAGAAGAGAATTACAAAAATATTTACGAAGGTGCGTCTCCGGATACCCTAGTATGGAGAAATCGTTTAGGGTATAACGAAACGATGACTAATAACTATTTAAGACACCCATCTTATGCTAACTATCCTGTAGTAGGTGTAAACTGGATTCAGGCAGTTGAATTTAGTAAATGGAGAACTGATCGTGTGAACGAAGCTGTCTTAGAGAAAAATGGTTACCTTAAAAAAGGAGCTAAAACACAAGACGTTAGCGCTGAAAGTTTGTTTAACACAGAAGCTTATGTTGCGTCTCCAAGTACTACTTATGGTGGTAATGAAGAACTTGTGTTGAAGAAAAATCCAAACGGTAGAAAACCAAAAGCAGGTAAAGACGGTGTAGTTCCGGAAGAAAAGAATGTGTACGCACAACGTTCTTCAGGAGTTATCTTGCCAGAATACAGACTTCCTACTGAAGCAGAATGGGAATATGCCGCTGCAGCTGATGTTGGACAAAGAGAATACAATATATATAAAGGACAAAAGAAATATCCTTGGTCCGGGGATTATACACGTTCATCTAAACGTAAAAACAAAGGAGATCAATTGGCTAACTTTAAACAAGGAAACGGTGATTACGGTGGAATTGCAGGTTGGTCTGATGATGGTGCAGATATTACAAATGCTGTAAAAAGTTATGCTCCTAATGATTTTGGATTATACGATATGGCTGGAAACGTAGCCGAATGGGTTGCCGATGTTTACAGACCTATTATTGATAATGAAGCAAATGATTTTAACTACTTTAGAGGAAATCAATATGCTAAAAACAAAATTGGTAAAGATGGTAAAATTGAAATTATCACTAAAGATAACATTCAATACAAAACGTTAAGCAACGGTAAAAAAGTTGCTACAAACTTACCAGGAGAAATTGCTCAGGTTCCAGTTGATGAAAATGAAACTTATTTGAGACAAAACTTCAGTACAAGTGATAATATCAACTATAGAGATGGTGATAAACAATCATCTAAATATTTTGATTTTGGAGACGAGTCAGAATCTAAAGCAGATCATTCAATGTACAATGCTCCTAAACATAATGTAACAACAGACAGTTTAGGCCAAATGGTTAGAAAATATGACAACTCTAGTAAACGTACAACGTTTATCGATGATAACGTAAGAGTTTACAAAGGTGGTTCTTGGAGAGATAGAGCTTACTGGTTAGATCCAGCTCAAAGAAGATATTTCCCTCAAGATATGGCAACAGATTATATCGGGTTTAGATGTGCAATGTCAAGAGTAGGTGCAAAAGCCGAAAAAAGAAAATCGCCTAGAAACTAAGTCTTAGAAAATTTATTATAAAAAGTTCCAAATTCCAAAAGCTGAATATTCAGTGTGGAATTTGGAACTTTTTTGTTGTTTTTTTTCTATTTTTATGACCAATAAAAAATCTTATAAATGAATATTCAAGACATTCATAACTTGTTTTTGCAATGTAAATCTGTTTCAATAGATACTAGAAAAATTGAAAAGGATTCTATGTTTTTTGCTATTAAAGGCGAAAATTTTGACGCTAACACTTTTGCTGCTAAAGCAATAGAATTAGGGGCTTTGTTTGTTATTATTGATAATGCATCTTATGCTATTGACGAAAGAACTATTCTTGTTGATAACAGCTTAGAAACCTTGCAGGAATTAGCAAAATTTCACCGCGCTTATTTAAAGCTGCCTATAATTGCCTTAACAGGAAGTAATGGCAAAACGACCACAAAAGAATTAATTAATGTAGTAATATCTAAAAAATACAAAACCAAAGCTACTTTAGGTAATTTAAATAATCATATTGGAGTTCCGTTGACTTTACTGTCTTTTACAAAAGAAACTGAAATAGGAATTGTTGAAATGGGAGCAAATCACAAAAAAGAAATTGAGTTTCTATGTGAAATTGCTCAACCGGATTATGGTTACATTACCAATTTTGGAAAAGCGCATTTAGAAGGTTTTGGTGGTGTTGAAGGTGTAATTGAAGGTAAAAGCGAGATGTATAAATATCTTGCAAAAAATGATAAAGTAGTTTTTGTAAATCTTGAAGATTCAATTCAAATTGAAAAATCGGTTGGAATAAAATCATTTACTTTTGGAGTAAATAATGAAACAGCGGATCTAAATATTAAAAATATTTCAGCGAATCCTTTTGTTGTGATAAACTACGATAACTTTAGTGTAGAATCGCATTTAATTGGCTTATACAATGCAAATAATATAAATGCAGCAGTTGCAATTGGTCATTATTTTAAAGTGGATGAAAAGGATATAAAAGAAGCAATCGAAAATTATATACCAGAGAATAACAGGTCGCAATTATTAAGAATTGGTTCTAATCAGATTATTCTGGATGCTTACAACGCAAATCCAAGCAGCATGGCAGTTGCGATAACAAACTTTCTTCAACTCGAGAATCAGAACAAAATAATGATTTTGGGTGACATGTTTGAGTTAGGTAAGGAAAGCCATCAGGAGCATAAATTGATTGTTGATTCTTTAGTAAATCAGGATAAATCGATATGTTATCTTATAGGGAAATCATTTTACGATAATAAGATCGTTAAAGATAATATTCAGTTTTTTGAAACCTTTGATGCTTTTGTAGCTTATCTTAAAACAATTCATTTTAATGAAAATACAATTTTAGTAAAGGGTTCAAGAGGTATGGCCCTGGAACGTACATTAGAATTTATTCAATAGAATGAAAATTATAAAAACAAAGCCATTCGTTATTGCGAATGGCTTTGTTTTTATTTAAATACTCATTAAGAAACCAATTAGGTTTTCTTTTTTGTTCAGTCCTAGTTTTTTTCTTAAACGATAACGGGCTAATTCTACACCTCCAGTAGAGATATTCATAATTTCGGCTATTTCTTTTGTAGACATATTCATTAATAAATAAGTTGATAAATCGAGTTCACGAGGTGAAATTGTGGGATATTTTTCTTTCAATCTCTTTAGGAACTCAAAATGAACGTTTTTGATGTGTTTTTCCAGATCCTTCCAGCTTTTATCTGTATTTACCTCCTTTACAATACTTTTATGCAATTTATTGAATTCGAATTTAGTCGAATCGTCCAGAATATTAGTATCAATATCTTTTAATTTATGAATGATTCCGTTTAGAATCTTGTTTTTCTTAACTACTTGCAATGAATTGTTTACTAATTCTTTGTCTTTGGCCAGGATTTTTATTTGAAGTTTGTCACTTTTTAATTTCTCTATTTCTTTTTCAAGTTCATGCTGTTCATGCCTGATTTTTGATTCTTTTTCCAGATATAACCTTCTTTGCTCAATAGTTTCATAATATCTGTTTTTTCTGATTTTCAGTTTGATTCGGTTAGAAATGATGTAAACTGCCGTAATTAGTAAAATAATATAGATTAGATACGCTAAAAAATGTCTGTACCATGGCGGTGAAACAATAAAGGTAATTTCAGAAACATCTGATTCTATACCGTAACTATTTTTAGCCTTAAGTTTCATGATATAGGTTCCTTCACGCAAGTTGGTATATTCTTTTATAGAAAGCGCTGACCAACTGCGCCAATTCTCCTCAAAAGGCTCTAATTTGTATGAATACGTTACGTTTTCCTGATTTTCATATGTAGGGGAAGAAAATGTAAATTTAACGTGATTTGAGCTGTAAGGAACCATATATGCTTGTTCATTGTCTGGTATATTGCCCGTTAAAATAGTATCACCCGGAAACGAAAAGCTTTCTATAAATACCTTTGGTTTTGTTATAAAAGTATTCGAAATTTTAGAATCATAATGAGTCAGTCCATCTGTTAATCCGATGAAAATATTTTCAGGATCAATCGTATTTACAGAAATATAGTTGTTTACCAGATTTCCGGACAGGTTAGAAAATGGAGCTTGTTTTTTTATAAAAGTCCCGTTTTTATTCTTTGTTAATACACCTAAAGATTCATTAAAAGCATACCATAAACTGCCTTGAGAATCTTCTATTAACGTATTGATAGTTGGAATACCTTTAAAAAGGGCAGTTATTTTCTTGTCTTCAAAAAAAGTTCCCTGCTCTTTGGAAAATCGGTAGAAATGATTTTTGGTCTGAAAATAAACTTTATTATTAATCTTTTGAAGACTGCCAATTCCAGGATGTAAAGCAGTTATATCTTTGTGTTTTTTTATATAAACAAACTTCTTTAAATCTTCAGATAAAGTCATTTGGTAGAGAAAAGGATCTTTTTTCAGCCATAAATAGTTTTCGTCCAGTTCTATCGAAAATGTATTTGTGGTTTCATCAAATCCCGAAACCTGATGTGAATATTCAAATCCTGATGCTGACTTTTTAAAAATAGTAAATCCGTTATAACTTTCTCCTATAATATAGTTATCATGATTTGGTATTTTCTTGAAACCAAAATATCCTTTTGTATCGAGCTTTTTAGAAACTTTATTTTGATCAATGACTAGCGCACCGCTATTACTGGCGCAAATAAGTACACCATTTAAAACCTGAATATTCCAGGCTTGCGAAATCGTTCCTTCTACTCTTATAAACGGACTGTCCTTGAAAGGATTATTCCAGGAATGATAAAATAATCCCTGATTTGTGGCTACATATAAATTCCCGTTGTAAATAGTCGAAGCATATACGGTACCTATATTATAACTGTAATCAAAATAGGAGAAAGGAGAATTTTCATTAATAAAAGTGATACCGTTATCCAGTCCCAGCCAAATATTGTTTTTATTGTCAATAAAAGATGTTAATATGGTATTGTTCTGAAGTCCTTTTTGACGATTTAAATGTTGAATTATCTTTCCTTTTAAATCGCAAATAATTACCCCGTCTAAAACAGAATTAAGAACAATAAACTTTCCTTTTATTATGGAGCCGCCAAGCGATGTGTTTTTTTTGATGAAAGTGTTAGCCTCCGTTTCCCAAGGCTCAACAGATTTACCATCAGATATAAATAAACCTTTTTCTAAGGTTGCCAGTAACATTTTATTATTTGGCAGGGGAAATACAGACCAGATTTCTTTATCATTAAATACAGTCGTTCCTTCTATTTGTTTCAATTTTCGATTTTTATATTCAAGAATGCCAAGTGATTTATCCTGAAAATAAAGATGATTATTTACCAAAAATGAAAACTGAAATTTTGTTGGGGCATTTATGACGGTTAATTTATTGTTTTTTAGAAAAAATACTTTTGTAAAGGATTGAAAAATTACCTCGCCATTAAAGATGTGTATTCTCCATATTAGATTTATATTTTGTTTGTCTTTTTTTTCTACCAAATCAGAAAGGGAATGATATTTTAAATTTCCTTTTTCATCATTTTTAAAATAACCAAATTCATTGTTTCCTCCTACAAAAATTTTACCCTTCGAATCTATTTTTAAACTTCTTATTTCGGTTTGAGTAGGAAGAGAAAATTTATGCCAGCTCGAACCATCAAATTGTATCAGGCCATTATTGTTCGCAAAGTACATATTGCCTTTTCCATCCTGATCTATACTCCAGTTTTGAGTTCCCCCTCGATAATCAGCCCTTTTATAATTTTTAATTCCGGGCAAACCTATATCTTTTACCTGCGCTATGCTATTGTAGTGTAAGAAAATAATTATAATTAATGTAAAAGATGTATTTATGAATTTCATAAAATTTATAATGTATTTTTATTAGAAATGTTTTATAAAGAGTTTTATTTTTTAATTATTTATTTGCAATCTTGCCTTTTCATGCAATTATTTTGAATATATCACGAAAATGTTATTATTTTATAAATGTAGTGTTTATTTTTTTACTTAACATTTTTATAACAATATATTATTTCATTTAAAGTATTTAAAATCAATAATTTAAAAATATTTTGATGTGTTTTTGTAGCGTATTAAAATAAGCTTTGATGTGTTTTTGTAATGAAATTTTATTGTTGATAGTAAAAATTTAACTTTATTATTGCATCAAATTACTAATTAATTAACCAAAATTTTTAGAAAAATGAAATTAACAAAATTACTTATGTTTTGTATTTCATCTCTATTGTTCTCAGTTATCGCAATGGCACAGGATGTTACGGTAAGTGGAACTATTAATGATGAAAGTGGATTACCCGTCCCAGGGGCAACTATCTCAGTGAAAGGAACAAATAAAGCAACAGCTTCTGACTTTGATGGAAAGTTCCAAATTAGCGTTCCTTCAAATGGAACATTAACTGTTACTTTTGTAGGTTACGTAACTGTACAGGAAGCAGTAAATGGAAGAACAAAACTGGATATCAAATTAAGACCAGAATCTCAAAACTTAAATGAGGTTGTAGTAGTAGGGTACGGTACACAAAAGAAAAGTGTAGTAACAGGATCAATTTCTAGTGTTAAGGCAAAAGATTTAGAAAGTTTACCAATAACAAGAGTTGAACAAGCTCTTCAAGGTAGAGTTTCCGGAGTTTCTATTGCTGCTAACGCAGGTCAGCCAGGATCAGCGTCTACAATACGTATCCGTGGTTTTACTACATTAAACAATAACGATCCTTTATGGGTTGTTGATGGTGTAATTGTAGATAATGGCGGTATTGGTTACTTAAATCAATCTGATATTGAATCTATCGAGGTGCTTAAAGATGGTGCTTCAGGAGCAATCTACGGTTCTCGTGCTGCTGCCGGGGTTATTCTTGTAACTACTAAAAAAGGTAAAGCAGGTAAAATTTCTGTAAACTATACAGGTTATGCCGGAACATCTCAGGCTGCAAAAAAAATCGATTTATTAGATGCTTCTCAGTATACAACTATTTTAAATGAAGCGTATGTTAATGGAGGTAAAGCTGCACCTTTTACACCAACAACAGCAAAAGGAACTAACTGGCAAGATGCAATTTTTAACAATCATGCACAGCGTTATTCTCATGAATTAAGTTTTAGTGGTGGTAATGATACATCTACTTTTTACATGTCGTTTGGTTTAACAGATCAGGAAGGTATCATTACAACTGATATTTCTAATTATACAAGAAAAAATATCCGTTTAAACTCAAACCATAAACTTGGTAAGTATATTAAAATTGGTCAGACTTTAGGATATTCTAATGAAAAAACAATTGGTATTGGTAATACAAATGATGAGTTTGGTGGTCCATTATCATCTGCAATCAACCTAGATCCATTAACACCAGTACTTGTTGGTCCGGAAGCTGCAGTTGCAGGTAGCCCATATGTAAATGCAAATGCGCTTAGAGATGCAAACGGAAACTATTATGGTATTTCTACTAACGTTACTCAGGAAACTTCTAATCCATTAGCATATACACAAACAAGATTAGGAAATAATGATTTCTCTGAAAATTTTGTTGGAAATATCTTTGTTGAAGCAGAAATTTTGCCAGGTTTAAAATTTAGATCTACAGCAGGTGCTAAATTGGCTTATTACGGTTCAGATAATTTTACTCCGGTTTATTACTTAAACGGAGCTACAAAAAAAGATGTAAACGAATTGTTTAGATCATACAAAAAATCATATAGCTGGAATTGGGAGAATACTTTAAACTATGCTAAAAAATTTGGAGATCATAACTTTAGTGTTTTAATAGGTAAAGGAACTTATGTAGATAATATTACATCTGGTAACGATATTACTTACAGAGGTGTTCCTGCAACAACACATGCAGATGCATCTTTCAATGTTGATATTCCAATCGCAGATAAAATAGCAAATGCTTATAATGCACAAGCTTTAGAACACAGAGTTGAGTCATTGTTTGGAAGATTAAACTATGATTATAAAGAGAAATATATTTTTACAGGTATTATTCGTCGTGACGGTTCTACTCGTTTTGGACCAAATCACAAATACGGAACTTTTCCTTCTGTATCTTTAGGATGGGTACCATCTAAAGAAGGTTTCTGGAAAGAAAATGATGTTGTAAATAACTTAAAAATTAGAGGAGGTTACGGTGTAACTGGTAATGACTCTTCTCCTGATTTCTTATATATTTCAACAGTTGGAATTCAAAGAAACTACACTATTGGTGGAAACATTGCTAACGGACAAAGTACGAATGCAATTGCAAACCCTGATTTGAAATGGGAAGAAACAAAACAAACGAACATTGGTTTTGAAACTATGTTGTTCCATGATTTTAATTTAAGTGTAGATTTTTTCAACAAGAAAACAGAAGGTATCTTAATGCCAGTTCCAGTTCCTGGATATGTTGGAGCAACAGGAAAAACATATGCTAACTTAGCAGATATGGAAAATAGAGGTATTGATATTGAATTAGGATACCGTAAAAAAATTGGAGCATTAAATCTTTCAGTAAACGGAAACTTCTCATACATCAAAAATGAAATCACTTATCTTGATAAAGGAACTAACTTTTTAGTAGGTGATGAAACTGTTCAGTCAAGCTCTTATGAAATTAACAGAACACAAGTAGGACAAGCTTACAATTCATTCTACGGATTTAAAACAAACGGTATTTTCCAAACTCAGGCAGATGTTGATAATTATAAAAATGCTGCAGGAAAAGTGATTCAGCCAAATGCTAAACCGGGAGATTTCCGTTGGCAAGACTTAGATGGCGATGGTACAATTGGATCTAATGACAGAACTTTCTTAGGAACTTCATTACCTAAATTTACTTATGGATTTACTTTAAACTTAGATTACAAAGGATTTGACATGTTAGTTTTTGGTCAGGGTGCTGGCGGAAACATGATTTATCAAGGTTTAAGAAGACTTGATATTACAAACGCAAACTATCAAACAGAAGTTTTAGGTCGTTGGACAGGACCGGGATCAACAAACAGTTATCCTAGAGTTACTACAAATGATACCAATAAAAATTTTACAAACCCATCTGATTTTAACTTAGAAAAAGGAGATTTCTTTAGATTTAAAACAATTCAACTTGGATATTCATTTCCAAAAGAATGGATAGAGAGCATTTCATTGCAAAAAGTAAGATTGTACGTAACAGGAGAAAATTTATGGACAATAACTAAATATACTGGTTATGATCCTGAAATTGGAGGCCCTACAACAGCAGGGATGAACAACGTACAAGGTGTTGACAGAGGTTATTATCCTCAGGCAAAATCGTACATGTTAGGAGTTAATTTGCAATTTTAATTAAAAAAATAAAATATTATGAAACTTATAAGTTTTAAACAGTCATTTATCGCCTTTGGAGTGTTGCTTACACTTGGGTCGTGCGATACCGATGAAAAATTAGAGGTGAAAGGTGATGGAGTAGTATATGAAGAAAATTTTTATAGAAACGAAACAGAAGCTTATTCAGGTCTTGTTGCAGCTTACGATAAATTAGGAAAGTTTGCAGGAGCAATGGAAAATGCACCATTATTATTCTTAAACTCTGCATCTGATGATTTCTATGCAGGAGGTGGTGGTCCGGATGACCAGCCAGGACTTCAGGTTGCATCAAACTATTCTGTTAGTTCAGCAAATATTCCGCCTAATATTTGGGCAGATTACTATAAAGGTGTTGCAAGATGTAATATCATGCTGGCAAAACTTCCTGCGATTCCTATGGATGCTGCTAAAAAAGCAAGATTTACTGCCGAGGTAAAAGCCTTACGCGCTTATTACTATTTTGATCTTGTTAGAATGTTTAAAAACATTCCTTTAATCTTAACTCCTATAGTTCTTAAAGAAGAAATTCCATTAGTTGAACAGTCTAAGCCGGAAGTAGTATATGCTCAAATCGAAAAAGATTTGAACGAAGCTATTGTTGATTTGCCAATGACATTAGCTGCTCAGGAATTAGGAAGGTTTAGTAAAGGAGCTGCAACAGCACTTTTAGGAAAAGTATATTTATACGACAATAAAAAAGCAGAAGCTGCTACACAATTAGCAAAAGTAAATGGTGATACTCCTGGAGGAACAAGCAGCTATGGTTATAAATTGATGCCTAAATTTTCAGATTTGTGGAATCATGCAAACAAATTTAATACAGAATCTATTTTTGAAATTGCCTACACAGATAAATCAAATGCTGATTGGGGTAATTTTGAAAGAGGTGATGATGAAGGAAACGTTGCTGCTCAGTTAATGGGTATTAGAGATTATCATAGAACAGATGTTGGAATTTCAGCACTGTTACCAGATTATATTAACGGATGGGGTTTTTGTGTTGTTAGTACACAATTGGCTACTGCAATGCAAGGTGATCCTCGTTTCGCTTCTACTATAATCAATACAGGAGTTTTAAGAGGTAATACTAGTATTCCACTTGACAAACCAGATCCAACCAGGCTTATAACGTATACTGACAGCTATCAGGAGACAGGATACCATTTTATTAAATATGCAGCTGTAAATGCAGATATTAAAGCATCGAATCCTTTCTTGAATTTTGGTATCAATACTTATATTATTCGTTTAGCGGATACCTATTTGTTAGAAGCTGAAGCTTTAGGAGGAACAGGATCAAGAGCTCAGGCACTTTTAGATGCAGTAAGAAATAGAGTTGGTTTAGCACCGGTACCAGTTTCTTTAGATGCAATTTATGCAGAAAGAAGATTAGAACTTGCCGGAGAAGGACACCGTTGGTTTGATTTAGTAAGAACAGGTCAGGCTGCTTCTAAATTGGCTTTTAAAGGATTTGCTGCCGGAAAAAATGAAGCTTTCCCAATTCCTTACAGTGAATTCAATAACACTAAAATGGTTCAAAACCAAGGATATAATTAATCTATAAGAATAAAAAGATAGCATTTATACATAGAAAGGCTGAGATGAAAACCTCAGTCTTTCTAAATAAATGCATACGAAAGTAAGTTTAAGTTAAGTTAAGTTTGGTTGCCAAAATAGCCCATGTTCACTGTGATTATGGGCTATTTTTTAAATCATTTTGAATGGATTTGCAAAAGAGTTTTAATTATTAAAACACATACAATGAAAAAAAACGGCTTTATCATTACTTGTTTATGTTTTTCTTTAGCTGTTTTTTCACAGCAAAAAAATCAAAAACAGAAACAGGCATTTACTACAAACAACAAAAAAATCACAGTGTATACCACTGCTGATAATACAAAATTAAGGTTAACCCCTACAGATAATTTATCTTTTACAGCATCTAAACAACCGGTAGAAACTGAGATTTCAGTTTTTGTTGAGCCATCAAAAAAATTCCAGACTTTTATGGGAATTGGTGGTGCCGTTACAGATGCAAGTGCCGAAATTTTCGCAAAACTTTCAAAAGAAAAACAAACAGAATTTTTAAATGCTTATTACGATACCCAAAAAGGAATAGGCTACACATTACTAAGAACCACGATTCAAAGCTCGGATTTTAGTAGTGCGAGTTATTCTTATATCGAAGAAGGTGATAAAGATCTAAAGACATTTTCTATAGAACATGACAGAAAATATCGTATTCCGTTAATAAAACAAGCTATAAAAACTGCCGGAGGAAAATTAGTTACTTATGCAACTCCATGGTCGCCAAATGCTTTTATGAAAAGCAATAAAAATGTACTTAAAGGCGGAACATTACTTCCTGAATTTTATCAGCCGTGGGCAAATTTTTATGCCAAATTTATAAAAGCTTACGAAAAAGAAGGAATACCAATTTGGGGAACTTCTGTTCAGAATGAACCAATGGCAACGCAAACCTGGGAATCTTGTTTGTATACTGCCGAAGACGAAAGAGATTTTCTAAAAAATTATCTTGGGCCAACTCTTAAAAAAGAAGGTCTTGAAAGAATAAAAATTATTGCCTGGGATCACAATCGTGATTTAATGGTGCAAAGAGCAAATGTAATTTTCTCAGACCCTGAAGCTTCAAAATATGTTTGGGGAATAGGATTTCACTGGTATGAAACCTGGACAGGCGCACAGCCAATGTTTGATAATGTTGCTCGGGTTCACGAAGCCTATCCGGACAAAAAACTAATGTTTACTGAAGGTTGCGTCGAAAGATTTGATGCAGCTAAATATCAATTTTGGGCAAATGCCGAAAGATATGGAACATCAATGATCAACGATTTTAATAACGGAACCGTTGGATGGACAGATTGGAATATTCTTTTGGACCAGTTTGGAGGACCAAATCACGTAGGTAATTTTTGTTTTGCACCAATTCATGCTGATACTACAACAGGAGAATTAATATACACTCCGTCGTATTATTATATTGGACATTTCTCAAAATTTATTCGTCCAAATGCAGTACGTGTGAGTACCGCAGTAAGCAGAAGTTATTTACAAAGCACATCATTTTTAAACACAGACGGAAAAATATCAACAGTAGTTATGAATCATACTGATAATGAAATCACGTATAATTTAATAATTGCTACTCAAAAAACAGTGGTAAAAATACCAGCGCACGCAATACAAACCTTAGTGTATTAATTTATTTTTTTTAGTAGTTAAGGGCTATTTATTTAGCCCTTATTTTTTTAATAGCATTTAAAAAATACAATGAAATCTACCCATAAAATTTTAATAATTCCAATATTAATCCTGCAATTAAGTTGTTTATCAAAGGTTGTAGCGCAATCTGGTATTGCTAAATCAAGATCGAATTCAAAAATTAATGTTTACACAACTGCTGAAAACACCAATTTAAGGTTGTCATTATCAAATGATTTAATCTCGGCTTCACCACAAACAAATTCAACTGTTTCTATAACTGTAGATTCAGGAAAAATATTTCAGACCTTTCTGGGAATTGGTGGTGCAATTACAGATGCAAGTGCAGAAGTTTTCGCAAAATTATCACCAAAAAAACGACAAGAATTTCTAACCGCTTACTACGATAAAAATAAAGGCATCGGATATTCTTTAGCGAGAACCAATATTCATAGTTGCGATTTTAGCAGCGAAAGTTATACCTACATTCAAGAAGGAGATAAAGATTTAAAAACCTTTACTATCGATCACGACAGAAAATACAGAATTCCATTAATCAAAAAAGCAATAGAAACAGCCGGCGGGAAATTAACATTATTTGTTAGCCCATGGAGTCCCCCAGCTTTTATGAAAGACAATAATGATATTTTGCACGGCGGCGTTTTATTGCCGGAATTTGCTCAATCATGGGCAAACTATTATGCAAAATTTATAAAAGCATATGAAAAAGAAGGAATTCCGGTTTGGGGATTAACCATTCAGAATGAGCCAATGGCAAGCCAAAGTTGGGAATCCTGCATTTATACACCTGAAGCCGAAAGAGATTTCCTAAAAAACTTTCTTGGGCCAACTTTAGAAAAAGAAGGACTTGGTTCTAAAAAAATAATTATTTGGGATCATAACCGTGGAGACATGCTGGTAAAAAGGGCCAACCTTGTTTTCTCAGATCCTGAAGTTTCAAAATACGCATGGGGAATTGGGTTTCATTGGTACGAAACCTGGAATGGAGGAACACCAAAATTCGAATCTGTAGCCGAAGTTCACAAAGCTTTCCCAAACAAAAATTTAATTTTTACTGAAGGTTGTATCGAAAAATTTGATGCTTCAAAATTTCAGTTTTGGGGAAATGCAGAACGTTACGGACTTAACATGATCAATGATTTTAACAACGGAACCGTTGCATGGACAGATTGGAATATTCTCTTAGATCAAAATGGAGGACCAAATCATGTGGGTAATTTTTGTTTTGCACCTATTCACGCAGATACTACAAAAGATGAATTGATCTACACACCAATGTATTTCTACATAGGTCATTTGTCAAAATTTATCAGACCAAATGCCAAACGAATCGAGGCAACTCTTAGCGATAAAAGCTTGTTAAGTACTTCGTTTAAAAACACCGATGGAAAAATCGCCACAATTATCATGAACTCATCTGATAAGGAAGTGATTTATACCATAACAAACAACAAGCTAAAAACAACCATTACTATACCTGCTCATGCCATGCAGACGCTGGAATATTAGAGTATTAATTATGAAATATTAATTTAAAAAATTAAAATGAAAAAGACCAAGTTGCTAATGCTGGCTTTCCTAATTTGTGGAGCAGCATCAAGTCAGGAAATAAAAAATAAAAAATCAGATATTGATGCTAAAGTTTCTGAACTGTTATCTAAAATGACACTTGAAGAAAAAGTGGGTCAGATGACTCAGATTACCGTAACTATATTTGAAGATCCCGCAAAACCAGGTTATTTTGATGCTGCAAAGCTAAAACAAGGAATTCAGGATTATCACATAGGTTCTATTTTGAATGTACCAAATCCCGGAGCGCCAACACTTAAAAGATGGCAGGAAACTTTAACAGCAATTTCGAACGAAGCGAATAAATCAAGACTTAAAATTCCGGTTTTATACGGGATAGATGCCATTCATGGTGCAAGTTATACAGCTGGAGCAACTTTGTTTCCACAGCAAATAGGTTTAGCAGCAACATTTAATACTGACTTGGTAAAACGCGGAGCCGAAATTTCTGCCTATGAAACCAGAGCATCCTCAATTCCATGGGTTTTTTCTCCTGATTTAGATTTTCCAAGAAATCCGGCATGGTCAAGAATGTGGGAATCATTTGGAGAAGATGCTTATTTATCCTCAAAAATGGCCGTTGCATTAGTAAATGGTTTTGAAGGAAATAATAATGTAGGTTCAAAATATAGCGTTGCCTCATGTATGAAACATTACATAGGTTACGGAAGCACAACTACCGGAAAAGACAGAACTCCAAGTATTATCCCGGAAAGACTTTTAAGACAATATGATTTAACAATCTATCAGGCTGCAATAAATGCAGGTGCAAAAAGTGTAATGGTAAGTTCTGGTGAAATAAACGGAACTCCCGTACACGCAAGCAAACATTTGATTACTGACATTCTTAAAAAAGAATTGGGTTTTAAAGGAGTTGTAGTAACAGACTGGAAAGATATTATTTACTTATACACAAGACACAAAGTCGCTGAATCTAAACGTGATGCTGTTCGTATTGCAGTTATGGCCGGAATTGACATGAGTATGGTTCCCGAAGAATTTTCTTTTTATACTGATTTAATAGATTTAGTTCAAAATGGTGAAGTACCAATGTACAGAATTGATGATGCGGTAACAAGAATTTTGAGAATGAAATTTGAGTTGAATTTGTTCCAAAATACAGTAGCAGATTTAAAAGATTATCCAAAATTTGGTTCAGCAGAACACATTCAGGAAGCTTATAATACAGCCGCAGAATCTATTACTTTGTTAAAAAATAATGCTTCAGTTTTACCATTAAGTAAAAACGAAAAAATATTAGTTACAGGTGCAACCGCTAATAGCATGAAATACCTAAACGGAGGCTGGTCCTATAACTGGCAAGGTGAAAATTCAGATACATATGCAGCTGATAAATTCACAATACTGGAAGCTTTTCAAAATAAATTAGGAAAAGAAAATGTGCTTTATACACCAGGCGCTGATCTTGAAAAAGAAGATGATGCTGAAATTCAGAAAGCCGTAGAATTAGCTAAAACAGCATCAAAAATTGTTTTGTGTTTAGGAGAGAAAAATTATACCGAAACTCCGGGCGATATCAGCAATCTATATATGAGTCCGTCTCAAATAAAATTAGCTTTAGCCTTATCAAAATTAAATAAACCAATTGTTTTAGTTTTAAACGAAGGAAGACCAAGATTAATCAGTGATTTCGAAGATAAAATGAGCGCTGTTGTACAATGCTATTTGCCAGGAAATGAAGGCGGAAGAGCATTAGTAGATATTTTGTACGGAGATGTAAACCCAAGTGGAAGATTACCTTACAATTACCCAAAATATCCTAACTCATTAGAGAAATACAATAGAAAATATACCGAAAGTATTTCTGAAAATGAACAAAATAATGATGCCAAATACGAGAAAAGTTATTCTCCTCAATTCGAATTCGGGACAGGATTATCGTATACCACTTTTGCTTATTCAAATCTAAAAATTGACAAATCTGAAATCAATAATACAGACGAAGTAAATGTTTCCGTAGAAGTTAAAAACTCAGGATCAAAAGCAGGAAAAGAAGCTGTTTTATTGTATTTATCAGATAATGTAGCCAGTATTACACCTGAATTTAAAGCATTGAAAAGATTCGAAAAAATAAGCCTGAATCCGGGAGAAACCAAAACAGTAAAATTTACTTTAAACCAAAAAGACCTTCAATTTGTAAACGAAGATCTAAAATGGATTTCTGAAAAAGGAACATTCACAATTCAGATAGCAAATCAAAAGAAAGATTTTCAATTAAGATAAACAGTACTCATTCCTGCAATCCCGAAGCCTCGGAACAAAACCTTGCAGGTATTTTTAGTTTAGTAAAGTTGATTAGTTTAGAAAAAACAGCATGAAAAAATTAGTAATTATATTCCAATTGTTGCTTTCAATAGCCGCTTCTGCACAAGGATTTCTACACAGAGAGGGACAAAATATTGTTGACGGCAACGGAAAAAACGTAATATTAAGAGGATTAGGCGTTGGCGGCTGGATGGTTCAGGAAGGATATATGTTGCAAACACAACCTTTTGCAAGTCCGCAATATGTGATTAAACAAAAAATTCAGGAAGTTGTTGGAGAACAAGGAACAAAAGAATTTTATGCCGCATATAAAGCAAACGGAATTACAAAACGTGATGTAGATTCATTAGCTAAATGGGGCTTTAATTCCATTCGTTTACCGATGCATTATAACCTTTATACGCCATCAATTCAGGAAGAAAAAAATGGTGAAATTACCTGGATAGAAGAAGGTTTTACCATGACCGATAATTTACTGAAATGGTGTGCCGAAAATAAAATGTATCTTATTCTGGACTTACATGCTGCTCCGGGCGGGCAAGGAAATGATGCTGCAATTTCTGACTATGATACCACAAAACCATCGCTTTGGGAAAGTGAAGCCAATCAGAAAAAAATGATTGCATTATGGAAAAAACTCGCCTCTCGTTATAGAGATAATCCGTGGATTGGAGCATATGATATTATCAATGAACCAAACTGGAATTTTACCGGAACGAATAAAAATGGCTGTGACGAAAATTCAAACGGACCTTTGAGAGAATTAATGGTTCAGGTTACAAAAGCCATTCGCGAAGTCGATACCAACCATTTAATTTTTATTGAAGGAAACTGTTGGGGAAATAATTACAACGGAATTTTTCCTTTATGGGATGAAAATATGGCGTTGAGTTTTCATAAATACTGGAACTATAATACCAAAGAATCGATTCAGAAAATGCTGGATTACAGAACACAATATAATGTGCCAATCTGGTTAGGCGAAAGTGGAGAAAACTCCAATGTTTGGTTTAAAGATGCACTGACATTAGTAGAAAGTAACAATATTGGGTGGGCTTTCTGGCCAATGAAAAAAATCGAAAATATTGCCGGAGTAACATCTGTAACAAAAATTCCTGAGTACGATGTTTTATTGCAATATTGGAAAGATGGCGGTCAAAAACCAACAGCTGATTTTGCAAAAAAAGCTTTAATGAAAATAGCCGACAATTATAAAATGGAAAACGTAACCGTTAAGCCCGATGTAATTGATGCGATGTTCAGACAAGTGCAGACGAATGATACCAAACCGTATAAAAAACATATAATTCCGGGAAAAATTCTTGCGACCGAATATGATTTAGGTACAAATGGTTTTGCTTATCTGGATAAGGACTTTATAAATTACAGAGTAGAAACCGGAAAATTTGACGAATGGAATAAAGGAAACACGATGCGAAATGATGGTGTTGATATTTTACCATGTAAAGATTCAGGTTCAAACGGTTATCAGGTTTCCTTTATAGAAGATGGAGAATGGTTGCAGTTTACTGCCCAAGTTGTAAAACAAAACAGATACAAAGTGGCAATTCGTTATTCAAGTGAAAATTTAGAAGGAAAACTGTATCTGGAAACAGAAAACGGAAACAAATCTGAAACAATTACACTTCCCGTAACCGGAGGAAATGATAAATGGAAAGCTATGATTTTATCTGATGTAGAATTACATACAGGTGTAAATAAAATCAAATTAGTTTTTGAAAAAGGAGGATTCAATTTAAATTATTTAGATTTTTCAGAAAGCAAAAAAGCAAGTTCAAAAAAATAAGGTAAGATTTCTGAGAGTTAAGAAGATGTGTTTTTTTTGAGAGAAAAAACTTTAGTAAGTGATTGTGTTGTATTTAATATTAATTATCGAAAAATATACAATTAACATTGTTTTAAAGTTATTTTTTTTCTTTGAGGCCAGTGAAATGGTAGCTTTACGGAATTAAATTTTTTTAACATGAAAAAGATAAATTCAATTTTTGTAGTAGCAATTCTGTTTTTTGTAATTACACCGTTTTATGCTCAGAATTTAAAAATTATGAGCTACAATATCCGTTTGGATGTTGCCTCTGATGGAGAAAATGCCTGGCCGAACCGAAAAGATTATTTTGCTTCGCAAATTCAATTTTACAGTCCGGATATTTTTGGTGTTCAGGAAGCAACTCCTAATCAGGTTACAGATATAGCATTGGCTTTGCCAGGTTATAATAGATTTGGGATAGGCAGAGAAGAAGAAGGAAAAGGAGAAGCATGCACGATTTACTATAAAAAAGATCGTTTTCAGGTACAGGAATCAAACACGTTTTGGTTGTCAGAAACACCAGATAAAGTTTCAAGAGGCTGGGATGCAGCTTGTAACAGGATTTGTACATATGGACTTTTTAAAGATTTGAAAACTAAAAAAGTGTTCTGGGTTTTTAATCTTCATCTCGATCATATGGGCGAAGTGGCGAGAGTAAAAGGAGTAGAATTGGTTCTTTCGAAAATGAAGGAGATAAACACAAAAAAATCCCCTGCTTTTTTAATGGGAGATTTTAATTCAGAACCAGATACAAAACAAATTGCATCAATAAAAAAAGTAATGGATGATACCAAAGAGGTTTCGAAAGAAAAGCCTTTTGGACCAACCGGAACTTTCAATGATTTTAAACATAATGAACCTGTTACGTTGCTTTTGGATTATATTTTTATTTCAAAAAATAGCGGACTCTCAGTTCAGAAACACGCAGTTTTAAGTGATTCTAAAGATTTAAAATATCCATCAGATCACTTACCGGTTTATATAGAAATTAATTAAAACAGAATGAAAAAATTAACCACATTTACCTTGTTGATGGTCTCCTTTTTTGCCGTCGCCCAACAAGAAACAATAGATCAGAAAGTAAATGCTCTGTTGAAAAAAATGACCATCGAAGAGAAAATTGGTCAGCTAAATCAGTACACAGGAGATAATTCCGCGACAGGACCAATCACGATTAATCCAAACAAACAAGCCGAAATTAAAGCCGGAATTGTAGGATCAATGCTTAATATTATTGGTACAAAATACACCAGACAATATCAGGAACTGGCCATGCAATCCCGACTTAAAATTCCGTTGTTATTTGGTCAGGATGTAATTCATGGTTACAAAACGACTTTTCCAATTCCGTTGGCCGAGGCTGCAAGTTGGGATTTAGCTGCAATTGAGCTAGCTGCAAGAGTTGCTGCTACAGAAGCTTCTGCAAGCGGTATTCACTGGACATTTGCTCCAATGGTAGATATAGGTCGTGATCCTCGTTGGGGTCGTGTTATGGAAGGCGCAGGAGAAGATACTTATCTGGGATCTAAAATTGCTTATGCAAGAGTAAAAGGTTTTCAGGGAAATAAACTGGGTGATTTAAACTCGGTTATGGCTTGCGTAAAACACTTTGCAGCTTATGGGGCAGCAGTTGGAGGAAGAGATTATAACTCTGTAGATATGAGCGAAAGAATGTTGTGGGAAACGTATCTGCCACCTTTCAAAGCAGCGCTGGATGCCGGAGCGGCAACTTTTATGAATTCATTCAATGACTTAAACGGAATTCCTGCTACAGGAAATGCACATTTGCAACGCGATATCTTAAAAGGAAAATGGAACTTTCAGGGTTTTGTAGTTTCAGATTGGGGTTCGATTGGTGAAATGGTAGCACATGGATATTCAAAAGACCTAAAAGCTGCAGCACTTTCTGCGATTACTGCAGGAAGCGATATGGATATGGAAAGTAATGCTTACAGATATAATTTAGCAGAATTGGTTAAAGAAGGCAAAGTATCTGTAGATTTAATTGATGATGCCGTAAAAAGAATTCTTCGCAAGAAATATGAACTGGGATTATTTGATGATCCATACCGATATTCAGATCAAAAAAGAGCAGACAAAGCCTTAAATGATCCTGAAAACAGAAAAGCTGCTCTTGATGTAGCACAAAAAAGTATTGTATTATTAAAGAATGAAAAGGAGACTTTACCACTTTCTAAAAATCTGAAAACAATCGCTTTTATTGGACCAATGGTAAAAGAGTACAAAGAAAACATGGGGTTTTGGTCTGTCGAATTGCCTGAAGTTGATTATAATAAATGGATCGTTTCGCAGTGGGATGGTTTGCAAAATAAAGTAGGTAAAAATACTAAATTGCTTTATGCCAAAGGTTGTGAAGTTGACGGAGACAATAAAGACGGTTTTGCTGAAGCTGTTGCAACTGCCAAACAAGCAGATGTTGTTATTTTGAGTATTGGAGAAAGACGTGACATGAGCGGAGAAGCAAAAAGCCGAAGCGATCTTCATTTACCTGGCGTTCAGGAAGATTTGGTAAAAGCAATTCAGGCTACAGGAAAACCGGTTGTAGTTTTGGTAAATGCAGGAAGACCATTAATTTTTAACTGGACTGCAGATAATGTTCCTGCAATTGTATATACGTGGTGGTTGGGTACAGAAGCAGGAAATGCAATCGCCAATGTTTTATTTGGAGATTATAATCCGTCTGGAAAATTGCCAATGACTTTTCCCAGAGAAGTAGGTCAGATACCTATTTATTACAATCATTACAGTACAGGAAGACCGGCAAAAACCGAAAGTGAAACCAATTATGTTTCAGCTTATATTGATTTAAAAAACTCCCCTAAATTTCCGTTTGGATATGGTTTGAGTTATACTAAATTCAATTATTCAGATTTAAAATTATCTTCGGTGAAAATGAAGAATAATGAAACAATTAAGGTTTCTTTTCAATTATCAAATGTTGGGAAAGCAGCCGGAGAAGAAGTAGTACAATTATATTTAAAAGATAAATTTGGATCTGTTGTAAGACCAGTTTTAGAATTAAGAGATTTCCAGAAAGTAAAATTAAATCCAGGAGAATCTAAAACAATAGAGTTTACAATCGACAAAGAGAAACTTTCATTCTACAATAATAAATTAGAGTTTGTTGCAGAACCGGGAGATTTTGAACTAATGATTGGAGCTTCATCAGCTGATATCAAATTAAAATCTAATTTTGAATTGCTTTAATGTTAAATATTTAAAAAAATAAAATCTGCGTAAAAATATCTAAACACATAAATTTAATTTAGAAATCAAGTTAGAATTTATGTGTTAGAATAAATCAGACAATAATAAAAAAGGCTTCAAAATGAAGCCTTTTTTATTATCATTACTTTACCAGTTTTTTGAAATTAAATTTCATCAAATTCATAAAACCTTGCTCAATAATATCAATTCCAAGTCCAAAATTGCTATCTGCAACCTCGTGATGTGCATTTCTGAATTCTTCAAAATCTGCAGCCGGAATTTCTAAATTTACCAATGGAGTGTAATCAATATTGATTGTTGCGCCATTTTTTGTAACTTTTTTACGGCTCGTATAATCAAAATACGGGTTTTTTATGGTGCTTTCCTGAGTAGTAAATTTTTCTTCTACATCAATTCTTTGATCCGTATAAAGATTGATTTCATATTTTTCGTTGTCAAAATTATGCCAGAAGGCGATATCTGTGTGCAGAAAATCCCTTGCATTATTTTTAATTACATTTCGATCAAAATACATCAGGAAACGATTCTTTTGCGAGTCTGCAAAATAAGGATCTTCAACAGTCGCTTTATACTGAATAGTGTATTCGTTCAATTGTTTGTCATCGCTTAAAGCTTCAATTGTTGCCTCTTTGAATATGTTTCTGACATCAGTTCCGTTTCGGTCATTATTGTAATTCAGCGTATAAAAAAAGAAATTATTCCAGCTGTCTATGATTTCTCTTTTATTTGTATTTTTAAAATACTTACGCATATAATTTGCACGATTTCCTTTGTAAGTAGTCGTTAAAGAGAGTTTTCCAATGTTATTCTCCACATTAAAATCAGCCTTTTCATTTATACCGTAGTATGGAAATCTATGTGGTTTTTTTAACTGTAAATCCTGATTTGGTTTAACTTCTAAATAATGCATGAAATAAATGAATCCACGATTTTCAATCAATCCAAATTCATCACGACTTGTAGCATCGATAAAATAAGTTTCACCTTTATAATCAATTTTTACAATTACATGATTAAAAGTAAGTAATGAAGGCAAGTAATATTTCAGGTAATGATCTGTATTAAAATTAACCAAAACTACAGAAGAATCTACCTTAATATAATCTAAGACCACTTTTAATAAAACTGATTTTGCCTTGCAATCTCCTTGTTTGTTTTGATATGTTACAGAAGGTTCCTGAGGTTTGTGACCGTTCATTTCATCTGCATTAAAAACATAATAAACATGATTTTGAACATAATCTATTGCAAACTGCAATTGCTCATCTTTGTTGGTAATGGCATCCAGTTTTTCGACCAGATTTGGTGCAAAATCCTGTAAAGAAGCCTTACTGTACACATCTTCATATAAAGGAGAAATATAATTAGATAAATCGATCCAGTTACTGTCAGTCGCAAAATCAATAAAAGGAGCAACCTCACGATTTGTATCAACAAAATTGATGTAATTTTCTCTTTCGATCGTAAATTTTTGTCCTTTTTCTAAAGAACTGATCTCCGGTGCCAATACATTTCCTTCTTCATCCCTGAAAAAAGTTTTTTTATAGGCGATTGCTTTCTTACGATCATTGATAAAAGTAAATTTATAACTTCCGTAAGCCCAATATGTACTTGGACTCACCCAAACAAATTTTAAAAATTCCTTGCGCAAAAAGTCACGTTCAGTAAATATTTTTACTCGCGAATCTTCCATTATTAAAACATCATAAAGACGTAAATCCTTAATGGTAATATTTATTTTTTTATTGCTGCTCAAAACACCACCATCACTTTGGTTTTCGCTATCAAGTACTTTAATTTTTGTGTCAGCAATTTTATCGATTAAAACACCTTCTCTTAAAACACTTATTCTATGTATGATATAGGTTTCGTTTTCTTCGACCACGACATCCATTACTGATGCGTTTTCGAGATTAGAGGGTTCGTTAAGCGTATAAGCTACGCAAGCATATTCACTATTTTCTTCATCATTTGTATAATAAATTTTATCTAAAAAATAGCAATAATCTCTTCCTTCATCTATCTGTTTACTTGCAAAATCTGATTCTTTAATGTAATCAATAAGTTGATTGTCATCAATATTAGCAGCCCATTCTGCCGGCTTTTGAATTTTGTAATTCTCTGATTGAATAAGATTTTCCATCGTTGTTTTTTATTTTTTCAAATTATTAATGTAAGTATCCTCATTTATTTTGTTCAGCCTTGAGTGGCTGGAATTTCAAGGAATACGAACTGATTGTGCAAAAATTAATGTGTTTAATTTTCTTAATAAATTTGCATCATTTTATTGACATTGACAATTCAAATTAAAAAAAATATCTGTTTTTATTACTGTTGAACTTTAAATTTAAGTGTAAATAAAAGATTTTTTAATACTTACGTTTTGACTTTTAGGCATTTGTATAAAGTGTTTTTTATGTAAAATAAAACTGATAATTTTTTGATCGCATAAAAAAACCTCGCTTTTTCAGCAAGGTTCAATAAATTTCAGACCAGTAATTTTGGATAATTCAGATCAATCTTGATTAATCTGATAAAATTGTCTTAGAAATTATTTCAAAACAGTATGTATAAAATCCATAGCGCCTATTCCTTTATAAGACGCAAACAGTGCTTTATCGAAAGCTTCACGTTTTGTTTTTTTATCTTTTGCCTCAGTTTCAACAATCATCTGGTTGAAAATTCTTTCCTGCTCCTCACTATATTTTAAAGAAGCTTCTAACAAATAAGTCTTCGAAACAAAACCGAACGAAGTCCAGATTTTTGTTCTGATTTTTTTATTTAAATTTTTTAACGGATTGGTAATCATATCTCCTGCATTAACTTTCGACTTTTTTAATTGAAATAAATAAATTACAAATACAACAAATCATGTAATATTATTCTTTATATAAAACAAAATAATAACAAATTATTTTTTAAATGTGTTATAATGACGCAATGTAATTATTTTTTTGATTCGATTTTAATTTTAAGTGAAAATTGTGATTGATATATTTTTGAAATTTCATCTTTTTTTGCAGAGTTAAAAAACTCAATAATCAGAAAATGTTTCTCATTTGTAAAAATGCCTTAAATTGCATCTCATTTAAAGATGAAACAGATTTAAGAAAAATGAAATGGCGAAAGGAATAATAGAAGATAACGAAAATTACCAACCGGGACTCTCGATTGATTGTGTAATTTTTGGTTTTCATGATAATCAGTTAAAAGTTTTATTGATTAAAACTCCTTATGAAGAAAAATGGTCTTTACCTGGCGGATTTATTCCTATTGATCAGGATATAGATACCGCGGCAGTAACGGTTTTAAATGAACGTACAGGTATAGATGGTATTTTCCTGCGACAATTTGCGACCTTTGGAAAAGTAAAACGCAATGATAAACATTTTGGCAAAGCAGTTTTAGAACATTATGAAATTCCTGAAGAAAAAGGAAAATGGTTCACACAACGTTTTGTAACTATTGGATATTATGCCCTGGTTGATTTTTTAAAAGCCATTCCGCAAAAAGAAAACAGTCAGCAAATTATAGAATGGATTGACCATAAAGAAGTTCCTGAACTTATTTTAGATCATAAAAAAATTCTGGATAAAGCACTGAACACCCTTAGAATCGAATTGAATTTAATGCCAATTGGATATAATTTATTACCTGAAAAATTTACCATTCCGGAACTTCAGAAATTATATGAAACAATTTTGGATAAAAAACTGGACAGAAGAAATTTTCTTAGAAAAATAACCAACATTGGAATCCTGACAAAACTGGATGAAAAGAAAAGTAATGTGGCACATAAAGCACCAAATTTATACACTTTTGATAAGGATAAATATGATGAGGTTCTTAAAAATGGTTTGAATCAGGGTTGGTAAAATATAGCTAAGCTAAGTAAACTCACCAGAAACCCGACAGGTTTCAAAAACCTGTCGGGTCTAATAAATCAGTACGAAATGGTAAATATTGAAACATTTAGAAAATTAGCTTTAGCGTTTGAAAATGCCACTGAAGAATCACATTTTGAGAAAACGTCTTTCCGAATCAACAAAAAAATATTTGCCACTTTTGATGAAAAGAATAATTGGGCCGTTTTGAAATTAAACGAAATCGATCAATCTGTTTTTTGTGCGTCAGGCGAAATGATTTTTTATCCAATACCCAATAAATGGGGAAAACAGGGCTGGACAATTGTTGAACTTTCTAAAGTAAGAGCGGAAATGTTCGAAGATGCATTAAAGCTTTCTTATGACAATGTTGCATCAAAAAAAAGATAATCTACAAACTGATAAACCTGTTAGGTTTAATCAACAATCGTTCTAAAAGTCAAATTTACTCTTGGTTTTAATGTTGTTTTTGTTGGTGGCAATCGATGCAGCCAATGTGTTTGTGTGGTATCTTTCATCACTAATAAACTCCCATGTTCTAAAATTAGAGAAACAGTTTCTTTTGTTTCTTTATGCTTAAAAGCAAACTTGCGTTCTGCACCAAAACTTACTGAACCAATGGCGCCATTTTTCTTTAAATCTTTTTCGGCATCGCTGTGCCAAGCCATTCCTTCATCGCCGGAATGATATAAATTTAGTAAACAAGAATTGAATGTTTCTCCTGTTTTTTCTTCAATAACGGCTTTTAGTTTCAATAATTCCTTTGTCCACGGAAGCGCTTTTTTTGTGGTATTCGAATACGTATATTCAAAACCTGAATCTCCGTACCAGGCTACTTTTCGTTTTGTAACAATTAATTTTCCAAAGATAATAGCTTCATCATTTTTCCATTCGATAGTATTCAAAAGAACATCCAAATAATGATTGGAATCTTCTCTTGAGAATAATTTTCCGTAATAATTGACAGTTCCGTCTTTAGGAAGCAAATTCGTAGTTTCGTCAGTTTCAGGATTAAATAAGTCCATTTTTCCAGTTTTGATATTCGTTTTTCATGCAATGTCCGCAAGGTCTGAAACCATTTTCGATGGCCTCATTTTCAGATAAAAAGAAAACCCGATTTTCTTGTTTCATTCTTTTTCCTGACGAACACTTTAAAGTTCCGTAGATTTTTAGTTTTCGGTTTCCACCAAAGCAAATTTCTGCATTTTTAATTTTAATTCGAAGATCACGGTCGAGAATTTTATTGTGTTCAATCATTTGTTTTATAGATATTTTTTACCGTAGAGACGCACAGCCGTGCGTCTAACGTTAGGTAATTAATCATGTCGAGAATCATTGCGGAGACGCACTGCTGTGCGCCTCTACAGATATGCTGTGTGTTGAAACCTCTGAACCTTAACTTAACGCATCATGAAAAATAATGCCCAATGTATGTCTTTCTCCGGAATGAATTTCGCTGACACCGTGTTTCATATTGACACGATAATATCCTTTTGTACCTTTTACGGGTCTAAAATTAGTCGTAAAAATCAAAATATCGCCCTTTTTAGGTTTCAGGACAATCGCTTTCGATTGTGCTCTGGGGGTTTGCTGCGTTAATACAAATTCACCGCCGGTAAAATCTTCGTCAGGTTCGTTTAGAAAAATCACAATTTGAATAGGAAAATAAACATCGCCATACAAATCCTGATGTAAGGTATTAAAACCACTTTTACCATATTTTAAAATTAAAACAGTTGCTTTGAATTGATTATTTGCATGACATTGTTCTAATAATTTTTCATGAGTTTCAGGAAAAAAGGTATTTATATTCAGCACTTTCATCCACGCATTTGCAATTGGGGCAAGTTTAGGATAAATGGATGTTCGAATTGTCTGAATCAAATCAGGCAACGGATAATTAAAATATTTATATTCGCCCAAACCAAACCGATAACGTTCCATTACAACTGTTTTTCGGTATAAATTTGGATTGTCATAATCGAATTTTAAGTCTTCACATTGTTCGTTATCGAGTAGATCTGGGATAATGGCGAATCCATTTTCGTGCATAGATTCAGTGATGCTTTCCCAATTAAGAGAAGCAATTTTTGATTGTATATTCTGCATCTTTATAGTGTTGCTATTTCACAAAATATGTTTGATAATTCTTCTGGTTTACTAAAAAAAGGAGAATGGCTGGTTGGCATACGATATACTTTTTCGCAAATAGTTTCAGTATACATTTTTCTTTGAATGAATGGTGTTACGGCTTTATCCTCAGTACATTCTATATAAAAGCGAGGAACGCTGCCATACTTATCTTCGGATAATTGTAAAGGTGTAATTCCTGTCGCTATAGATTCATGACTCAATAATAGCTTTGCCATTTGTGTTATAGAATCTTCACAATCATGATACAGACCTTCTTTATAGATTTCTGTTTGCAAAGTATGTGAATTTAACTCTGGAAATCGGGTTACATACGGTTTTAAAACACCACCAATATCCTGAATAGAATATTCGCTTTGGGTTTTGCCATTCGGAATTAAATAGGCAGCGAGGTAAATCAATTTCTCTATTTTTTCAGGTCGGTATTCCGCAACTTGCGAAATCATAATTCCATTTTTACTATGTCCAACAAGTATTACCTGTTCATCCAAACTATCAATTAATGTGCAAATTTTCTCTACCGAAGTTTTTAATGTTACTTCCTGAATTGGTGTTTTGTCTCTTCCCATTCCGGGTAAATCTATTGCAATTGCTTTATGACCTTTGCTTTCTAAAACAGGAATAACTTTATGCCAATTCCAGGCGTTATGCCATGAACCATGAATTAAAATAAATGTTTTCATCTCTATTAAATTTAATATTTATGAGACAAAATTACCTTTGCATTCAGGAAAATAAAATCTGTTTCTTGCTCAATTACAAACTAATTTGCGCACCTTCCCAGCCAATAATAGCCGTTTTTCGGGTGTTTCCCCACATATATCCGCCAAAGGTTCCTGAAGCTTGAATTACGCGATGACACGGAATTAAAAAAGCTACAGGATTACTGCCAATTGCAGTTCCAACAGCTCGTGAAGC
Source organism: [Flexibacter] sp. ATCC 35103 (assembly GCF_001975985.1). Taxonomy (GTDB): domain Bacteria; phylum Bacteroidota; class Bacteroidia; order Flavobacteriales; family Flavobacteriaceae; genus Flavobacterium. Next base: position 192,053 of record NZ_MTQF01000005.1, read on the forward strand.
ATTAGGTTTTTCGATTTTTTGCGCAATCGAGCCATAAGTAGAAAGTTGTCCCATTGGAATTTTGAGCAACGTTTCCCAAACTTTCAATTGAAAATCGGTTCCTTTTAAATGCAGTTTTATTTCAGGCAATTTACTCCAGTCATTCTGGAAAATAAAAAGTGCATTTTGCTGTGCTAAATCTAGTTTTCGTGAGAATGTTGCATTTGGAAATTTGTTTTTTAAATCCTCAAATCCAGTTTCTTCATCTTCGGCGAAAGCCATAAAACAAACTCCTTTTGATGTAGAAGCAACGATAATATTCCCAAACGGACTTTCGGCGAAACTAAAATTAATGTCTAAATTTTTACCGCCATTTTTATATTCCGCAGGAGTCATTCCCTCAATGTTTACAAACAAATCATGCAGACGGCTTGTTCCTGACAATCCGGTATCAAAAGCTGCATCAGATAAAGTGACCTGATTACTTTCTTTTAGAATTTTTTTGGCGTGTTCAACACTTATATATTGCAAGAATTTCTTCGGACTTGTCCCTGCCCATTCTGTAAATAAACGTTGAAAGTGAAACGGACTTAAATGTACTTTTTCAGCAACCTCATCTAAGTTAGGCTGTTCCTTAAAGTTGACTTTAATATAATCGATGGCATCCGCGATACGATTATAATTGATGGTTTCCTGTGTGTTCATTTTTTTTCAATTTTATAATACAAATATCGACAGGATTCTTTGGCTATAAAATCCGAAACTTGCGGTGTTTTTTTTCTTAACCGCAAAGTGCGCCATGTTTTTGCTCGCAAAGTCGCGAAGTCGCAAAGTTTTTTCGCAATATTGTCACCCTTAGCGAAGTCGAAGGGCACAAAGCATGTCGACAAAGATTGACTTAAACCTTAAAAATAAATCTTTGCGTTTCTGCGACTTTGCGAGAGATTTACTAGGCTAGTATTGAAATCATTTCTTTAATAATATTAATGCGCCGTAGTTTTAGAAAAAACATTGATTACAACAACTCCAATCATAATTAAGGTTAAGCCAATAATTGCAGGTAAATCCGGAATTTGTTTAAAGAAAATAGCCCCTATAAAAGTAATCAAAACAATGCCGACTCCAGACCAAATTGCATAAGCAATACCAACAGGAATGGTTCTAATGGCAAAACTCAAAAAGTAAAAAGCAGCAAAATAACCAATAATTGTAATAATACTTGGGATAAGCTGTGTAAATTGTTCGGATTTTTTTAATGCCGAAGTTGCAATGATTTCGAATATAATGGCAATGCCCAGAAAGAAGAAGTTTTTCATATTTCACGTTTTTTACAAAGTTAAGCTTTGTATTGGAGTTAAATTAAAGATTTATTTTTTCTATTGTTTTATTTATAGGTTTTTTCCTGTTTTAATAATATGTTTGCTTTCGTAATAAATTGAATTATATGAAAGTAAAAATTTCCGAAAATAAATATGTTTTAAATACAATAACAATTGTGATTATTTCCTATGTGTGTATATTTCTTTATGCTTTTAATACTATATCTGTAATAGATTTTTTAAAAGTGTTTTCGCTTATTGTCTTAATTTCTATTTCATGCTTTGTTTTTGGAGGAGCATTGGGGTTTCTGTTTGGAATTCCTAATCATAAAGATGCGGATATGAATGATAGATTTGAAAGAAATACATCTTTACGGCAAATTTCAGATTGGCTTACAAAAATCATTGTCGGGATCACTTTAGTCGAATTGAAAAACATTTTTACTTTTTTCAAACAAACAGTTTTAATTATTTCAAAACTCATAAATACTGATTTATCAATTAATGTTTTGGTTGCTGTAATAATAATTGAATTTATAATAATTGGTTTTGTATTAATTTATATACTTACAATTACGGTATTTTTTAAAGACTTAGTTGATAGTGATAATACAATTTTGACCTTATTATCTAATCTTAATTTAGATCCTAGTGATATGAAAATTACAGATTTGATAGAGGATGATAGTAAATTTATTAGTGAGGAGAAAAAATCTCAGATATTAAAATACGTTTCAAAAAATGGAATTAAGGTTGATAATATTTATTTAGCAAAACGTTTAGCTAAAATATTATATCAAATGAAAGAATATTCAAATTCTGCTGCTGCTTATTCATGGGCATTTAATTTAAATAATGATGATATTTCTTTAAAGATAAATGAAGCTTTTATCAGAAGTAAATTTTTAAAACAATTTGAATCATCAAATTCAATTTTAAAAGAATTAATAAGTAAAAACAATAATTTGGCTATTCCTTTTTATAATATGGCTTGTAATTTTAATAGAGAACTAAGAGACTTGATTAATAATAGTATTAATGATGAAAGTTACATATTAAATTTGCGTAAGGAAGTAGAGAATAATTTAAAAGAAGCTTTTTTAAGAGATAGAGGTCTTTATATTGAAGCAATTAAGGATTCTGAGCTTGATGGAATTGACATTAAATCAATTTTTAATGGTGTAGAAAGAAACGAGTGATTCATTTGAAATAAATGTTAATTAATATTGTTTTATGTATATTTTTTATACATTTGAATACTAAACTAAAAAGTATGAGCGATTTAACCACAATTTAAATAATGCTAATTAAAATTGCATTTTTTGATCTAAAGTTATTTTATAAATAAAACAAAAACCACTTCGTACGAAGTGGTTTTTTTGTTAAAAGACTATAAATTATTTTAGATTGTCTTTCCCTACTGAGACACTGATTAACACATATCCATTTTCAGTTCTTAGAAACTCAAAATGATCTTGTTTTTCGTTTTTATTAGAAATTACAATATTTTTTACAGGATATTTCCAGTCTTTAGGCTGATTGCAATTATTAAAGTATTCTTCAAATTCTTTTCCTTCGTAGATAAATTGATTTAAACTTTCAGAAAAAATATGATAGTCGCAATTTTTAGTATTGAGTTCTGCTAACTTGGCTTTTATAAGTTTATAATTTTTATTGATGAATGTAGTTTTCGATTCACTTATCCAGCCATTTGGTTCTTTCCAATATGTAATTTTATCATAAGAAAATCTCAATAAATTATCTTTTGAGAGATCAGTAAGTATATTGTTTTTTAGCCAGAATTTAAATTCTTTGTCAAAATTTATAAACGAATAATATTGTCCGTCAACACCCAGAAAATTTTCTCTTATTGCATCTTTACTTGGCTCTTTTGATTTTTGTAGAGAATAAAAATTGAGTTCGTCGTTATATCCAAAATTTTCGATTAGGATTTTATTATTGGTATCAAGAAGATATTCTTTTCCACCTGACCAATAAAAATGTCCGTCTCCGCCTGGATCCATTATTTTAACAGCGCCTTTTAATGCGATAATCATTCCGTTTCTTACTCGTGTAAGATCACTGTATTCGGTAGGAATTACAATTTTTCCATCACCGTTAAACAATCCCATTTTGTCTGTTTTATAATCTTTAAAACGAATAAAACCTTCGTTCTCGCAATCTGGTCCATTATCAAAAACGTACAAGCTATCGCGGCCTGTTATTTTGCCGGATTTAGTTAGATAGTAACTTTTCCAGCTTTCATTTACTTCTTCAGAAACTACGATAATATCATCAAATTTATTGGCAGAAGTTAGTCCCATAAATTTGGGTTCTATTTTTACTTTACCGCTTTTGTCTTTAAAACCTATATGCGTGGTGTCTTTGTCCCAAAATGAAATCCAGGTATCTTTATTTTGTGCAAATAAAAAAGAGGTTGTAAAAAACAGTGTATAAAGAAGGATACTTTTTTTCATGAGATTTATTTATCGAATATGAATTTCAACTTCATTGTTTTTGGCTTCATCAAAACAATCAGCACATAATATTTTAAAGTCAGCGTTGGTTTGAAAAACATCAGTCCATTCTTCGCCATTGTCAAGAAGCCATTGTTCGCATTCTCCACACCAGGCAATTTGCGGAAGATCTTCTTCGGCTTCTGAATAAAAAAAGCCAACCTTTTGTTTTAAGTCTATTGACATCGCAATATGAATACACGCAAAAGACATGTCTTTTGAACCATGTTGTTCACATAAAACTTTTTCAATCATGTTTTATTGTTGTGGATTTAGGGATAAAGTGAATTTTCTTTCAAATATATTAAATGTAATCTGGAATTATATCTCAAATCAAAAAAAGAACCCCTATAAGTTTTTAAAAACTTATAGGGGTTAAATAGGTATTAAATAAGATAATCTATCCCGAAGTTCGGGACAGAAATCTAAATTTTACTAGTATCTGTAGTACTCTGGTTTGAAAGGACCTTCAACCGGAACACCAATATAAGCAGCCTGATCGTCACGTAAAGTTTCCAATTCAACGCCTAATTTAGCTAAGTGCAAAGCAGCAACTTTTTCATCTAAATGTTTTGGTAACATATAAACGTCATTGTTGTAAGCAGCGCTGTTTTTCCATAATTCGATTTGTGCCAAAGTTTGGTTTGTAAATGAGTTACTCATTACAAAACTTGGGTGACCTGTAGCACAACCAAGGTTTACTAAACGACCTTCAGCAAGAATGATGATATCTTTTCCAGCGATAGTATATTTGTCAACTTGAGGTTTGATTTCGATTTTAGATGCACCGTGGTTTTTGTTCAACCAAGCCATATCAATTTCGTTATCAAAGTGACCAATGTTACAAACAACAGTTTTGTCTTTCATTTGCTCGAAGTGCTCTCCAAGAACGATATCTTTATTTCCTGTAGTTGTAATGATGATATCAGCATTAGCAATTACAGTGTTTAATTTTTTAACTTCATAACCGTCCATTGCAGCTTGTAAAGCACAAATTGGGTCAATTTCAGTAACAGTTACAATAGATCCTGCACCTCTGAAAGAAGCAGCAGTTCCTTTTCCAACATCACCGTATCCACAAACGATAACTCTTTTTCCAGCTAACATTAAGTCAGTTGCACGACGTACAGCATCTACAGCAGATTCTTTACAACCGTATTTGTTATCAAATTTAGATTTAGTAACAGAGTCATTAATGTTGATTGCAGGCATTGGTAAAGTTCCGGCTTTTACTCTTTCGTAAAGTCTGTGAACTCCAGTTGTAGTTTCTTCAGACAATCCTTTGATTCCAGGAACCAATTCTGGGAAACGATCAATAACCATGTTAGTTAAATCTCCACCGTCATCAAGAATCATGTTCAATGGTTTTCTGTCTTCACCAAAGAATAAAGTTTGCTCAATACACCAGTCAAATGATTGCTCATCAAGACCTTTCCAGGCATAAACCTGAATTCCAGCAGCCGCAATAGCAGCAGCCGCCTGATCCTGAGTAGAGAAAATGTTACAAGAAGACCAAGTAACTTCTGCACCAAGAGCGATTAAAGTTTCGATCAAAACTGCAGTTTGGATAGTCATGTGTAAACATCCGGCGATACGAGCACCTGCAAGAGGTTGTTCGTCTTTATATTCAGCACGAAGCGCCATTAAACCTGGCATTTCAGCTTCAGCTAATTCAATTTCTTTTCTTCCCCAAGCCGCTAGAGAGATGTCTTTTACTTTGAAAGCCACAAAAGGCGTAGTTGTAGTACTCATTTATAGTATATTTGTAATTGTAAAATTTTTGCAAATTTACGTAATAACTTTAGAATTTTTACTATCTTCTGTAAGATTTGTGAAATGTTTAATTTCTTAATCTTTTGAACTTTAGCTAAATAATTTACCTGAGATAAGATGATTATGAGAACCAGGAGCTGTTTCCTGCAGTTCGCTATATCTTTTCCTTGCTAAAGAAGCAAGAAAAAGGATGCCGCTTCCATCAGGGCTAAAAGATCAGACATTTGATAAACATTAAGATTTTAAAAGTAACGAATAATTTATAATTAACCATTTATAATTCAGAATTAAAAAAGCATGCCTTTATTTCAAACCATACAATGCAACGAAACGACTAAACTTTTAATCTGGGAAATAACAGAACCTTTTGAAGAGTTATTGAGTAAGGTAGTTTTAAAAGAAAAAACACAGCTTCGACTTAACGGGATGAAGTCACAAATGCATCAGTGTGCTTTTTTGAGTGTACGTATGTTGATTCAGGAAATGGGTTTTACAGATAATGATTTGCATTATGACGAATTTGGAAAACCTTATTTTGATTGTCATAATTATATTTCAATTACACATTCGCACAATTTTGCAGCAATAATTGTAAGCCATGAAACAGTAGGTATCGATATGGAATTACAGCGCGAAAAAATCCTTCGTATCGCTGATAAATTTGTCGATGGTGAATTCGATTATTTAAACCCGGATTTTTTAGAAGAATACATAAAAAAGCTTACTATTATTTGGGGGGCGAAAGAAGCTATATTTAAGATAAGAAACGAAAAAGGGATCAGTTTTAAAGACCATATAAAAGTTGGAAATTTTTCTCTTAACAAAAATCAAACCGAAGCAAGTCTGCATTTTGATAACCTGGTTAAAGATTTTGATGTTCATTATCAGGAAATCAAATCAAGTACTTCAGGGCAGGACTTTACTTTGGTTTATGCTTTTGAGAAGTAGTTTTTAGTCTCAGTTTTCGGTGGCAGTTTTCAGTACAAGGACAAAAAAATGAGTTTAATTTAAATTTTCTAAAGAAACTTCACTCATTTTTTTACGATGCTCAAACATGCTCATAAATAAAAAAGTACTCATTTTTCTGGCGCGACGTTTTATGGTATCGGCATTTTCACCTTCAAAATGTTCATCTATGGTTTGAAACCAATGATTGAGCCATATTCCAAATACTTCGGCTGTTATAATATTTTTAAAATGCGCATCAACTTCATTGTGCACAACATGCGGATTGCCTTTGTATTTTTTTACCGCAAACAAATTAGTTTCCCAAAAATCAGTCAGCTTTTCCAGATGGGTGTCCCAATCTTTAATCATCGTATTAAAATAAAAGCCGATCTCTTCATCGGCTCTTATTTTAGCATAAAACTGATGAACTAAAAAAGTAATATCAGCTCTGTTTTCTATTTGTTTTCTCATAATATAAAACTGTTCAGAAATATAAATAAAATACTTAATAAAGCGCTTAAAATAATAAGGTTAAAAACCACTTTATGTTTCATTTGTGCAAGGATAGAAGTGTTGGCAAAAACACAAGCCAGAACAATAATTGCTAACTGAATCATTTGTGCAATAGAGGTTCCGTGAGAAAGAATATACATTGCAGCTGCGCCGCCTAAACAGCTTTGACCAATTACAGCCATTGCTGCAGAACCCATATAATTTTTATTGAAATTTTCGAATGTTGTTTGATAAAGTGTCATAATATTTGTTTTTAGAATAACAAAGGTACAAGCACTTTAGAGCTCTATTTTATGATTAAAATCATAAAACAAGAACTTTTTTATCGGTATACTTTTCTGTTTATAATCTTCAAAATGCCCTTTTTTTCTAAAGCTTTTATCGTTCTGATAACTGTTTCTACACGTAAACCGGTTAAATCTCCAATTTGTTGTCTTGTAAAATTAATGAGGTATCCGTTGTCATCTTTCTTAAAATTAAAATAAGCAATTCCGTGATCCATTAATTTCAAAACGCGATGTTCCGGTTCTTGCGTAGACATCTCTGCCGCCATAACTGATTTGTAATACAATCGCTGCGCTAAATTCTCGATTATTTTAATACTGACAGCTGGATTTTCTTCCAGTAATTTCATAAAATTATTTTTAGCCAGTAAAAGAATTTCAGAGTCATCGACAGCAATTGCATTAGCAGGATAATTTTGATTTAGAAATAAAGGCGGCTCTCCAAAAGATTGACCTTTATAGAAGATACCCTGAATGAATTCGCGGCCATCATCATTATAATTACTCATTTTTACTTCACCGGAAATAATTTGGTAGTAATGTGCCGGTAAATTTCCTTCTTCGAAAATAATTTCATTTTTGTCGAAAGATTTTTTCAGAGCACCATATTTTTGCAGCAAATCAACTGTAATCATAATTCTGTTTTAGCTATATCACAAATATAATTCATTCAATATAGTTCTTCTACATTAAAAAACTTTTACTTTTACGCCCGTTATGAGACAAAAAATACCCAATATACACGAACAAATTCTGGAAGCTAAAGGCAACGGTCAAAAATTACTAGCAATACTTTTAGATCCTGATAAAATTGTTTGGGAAAATTTAGATCATTTATTGCTTAAAATAAGTCAATCTCCTGCAACACATGTTTTTGTGGGAGGAAGTATTGTAGAATCTACAATCTTAGAAGAATTAGTTGCCGCATTAAAACAAAAAACAAATTTGCCTGTTGTAATATTTCCCGGCAATCCGTCACAAATTTCACCTCAGGCTGATGCTATTTTATTTTTATCATTATTATCCGGACGAAATCCGGATTACTTAATAGAATATCAGGTTCAGGCAGCACCTATTCTAAAAAAAACAAATCTTGAGGTAATCTCTACCGGTTATATCTTGATCGAAAGCGGTAATGAAACTGCCGTAGCCCGTGTAAGCAAAACAAAACCTTTAAACAGGGAAAATTTTGGTTTGGTTTTGGCCACTGCACAAGCCGGAGAAATGTTAGGTAATAAATTAATTTATTTAGAAGCGGGAAGCGGAGCCCAAAAAACAGTACCACTGGAAATGATAGGGTTAATTGCTCAAAATGTTAATATTCCTATCATTGTTGGAGGAGGAATTGTAGATTTGCACGGAATACAAAATGCCTATAATGCTGGCGCAGATCTGGTTGTTATAGGAACTGCTTTTGAAAACGACAGCCATTTCTTTGAATCATAAATAGAAACAACCCAAAACAACCCGTCTAATGATAGATTTTTTTCTGGAAAGTTACAAAAATGCTCCTTTATGGCATATTGCTTTAGAGTTTATGGTTTTTGTTTGTGGGATATTAAGCGTTTGGTTTGCTAAAAAAGAAAATATCTGGGTATATCCAACAGGGCTAATCGCAACTTTAATCTCTGTATATTTATTATATGTAGCCGGTTATATTGGAGATATGATTATTAACGGGTATTTCTCTATAATGAGTATATATGGCTGGTATGTTTGGGCAAAAGGAGGAACTGTAGAAGATAATTTACCTATTACGAGAACGAATACTAACGAAAAAATAATTGGAGTTATACTATTTTTTGTAACCATTTTTGTAGTTTTCGGAATTTATAAATATTTTGATTACGAGATCAAAAATGACAATTATGTCGATATGATTTCTTCAGGAATATTTTTTGCAGGAATGTGGTATATGGCCCGGAAAAAGATCGAAAACTGGACACTTTGGATCATTGGCGATATTATTGTAGTGCCTCTTTATGCGTATCGCGGCTTGGGAATGTTGTCACTTCAGTATTTAATTTTTACAATTTTGGCTATTTCAGCTTATTTAGAATGGAGAAAAATCTTAGACAGCAAAAAACAGCTATCATAAAAATTGCTTTATTTGGTCCTGAAAGTACAGGTAAAACCACATTGGCAAAACAACTTGCGGAATATTATGAAACCGAATGGGTTCCTGAATTCGCACGCGATTATTTGCAGAAAAAGTGGGAAGAAAATCAACATATTTGTGTTGCAGATGATATGTTGCCTATCGCTTACGGACAAGTGGCTTTAGAAAACAAAAAACTTTCATCAGCAAAAAAATATTTGTTTTCGGATACGAACTTAATGGTTACCAAAGTTTTTTCTGAGATGTATTATGGTTTCTCTGATCCGCTTTTAAACGAAGCAGCATTAGAACATGAATACGATTTGTTTTTTCTTACAGATATAGATGTGCCTTGGGAAAGAGATGATATCAGAGATACTCCTGATGGCAGGGAAACTGTGTTTTCGGTTTTTAGACAAACTTTAATTGATGCTAAAAAACCTTTTATAACGCTTTCCGGTAATAAGGAAAGCCGTTTGGCAAAAGCGATTTCGATTATTGATAATTTATCGATTGCAAAACAGCATGGTATTTCATCAGCAGATTTTGTTCAGATTTATGATCATGGAATCTCTTTTGATAAAATTTTGAAACAGTTAGAAGTTTTTAAAAATGGAATTCTAAAAAGCAACCTGGTTAGCCCGGCTACTATTAATCACGGTATTTTAAGTTTATCAGAAGATGAATTTGAAGAAAAGGCTCGTTTTTTTGATCTTCAGAAAGAGAAATTTAAACTAAAGAAATTTGTTCCCGCTTCAGGTGCAGCAAGTAGAATGTTTAAGTTTTTAAGCGCTTTTTTAAATGATTTTGATCTTCAAACAGAAACTATAAATGCTTATATCAATAGAAAAAAAGACAGCAATTTGTCTATTTTTATTGTTGCAATGGATAAATTTCCTTTTTTTGAAGCTTTAGATAATAAGCTTAGAGAGATTTATCCAGACTTTGAAACTTTAGACAGGGATTATAAAAACTATTATTTTATAAAAACATTACTGGCTTCAGATTATTTTGATTTTGCAAATAAGCCAAAAGCAGTTTTGCCATTTCATCAATATAAAACTCACATCGCAAATCCTATAGAAGAGCATTTGAACGAATGTGTGCATTATGCGACAGCAAATAAAATATCAAATTTGCATTTTACTGTTTCTGAAATACATCAGAATTTATTTGAAAATGAAGTTGAGGTTCTTAAAGGAAAAGTCGAGGACGTATCCGGAGTTAAAATAGATATTGGTTATTCTTACCAGCATAAAAGCACAGATTCTATTTGTGTAGATGCGAGAAATATTCCTGTCAGGGATAATAATAATGAGTTGGTTTTTAGACCTGGCGGACATGGAGCGCTTATCGAAAATTTAAATAAACTTGATTCAGATATTATTTTTATAAAAAACATCGATAACGTAATTCAAAATCATATTGATAAAATTTCATTGTATAAAAAAGCTTTAGCAGGTGTTTTAATTGAAGTGCAGCAAAAAGTTTTTGGATATCTAAATGCAATCGAAAAGCAAGAGATACAAGAGAAAGATATAGAAGAAATTGTTGCATTTTTATTACAGAAGCTAAATGTTGAATTAAATAGTGATTTTAATAAATTTACTTTTGAAAATAAGATCAGTAAAATCAAAGATTTACTAGACAGACCAATTCGGGTTTGCGGAATGGTAAAAAATGAAGGAGAACCTGGAGGAGGACCATTTTGGGTAATGAATAACAGAGGATCTGTTTCTTTACAAATAGTAGAAACTTCGCAAGTAGATCTTGCAAATAAAAAACAACAGCAAATCCTTACCGAAGCAACTCATTTTAATCCGGTTGATTTAATTTGCGGAATCAGAAACTATAAAAACGAAAAATTTGATTTATTAAAATTTGTAGATCACAAAGCGGGTTTTATTGTAGAGAAAAGTGTTGAAGGAAAAATTGTTAAAAGCTACGAATTGCCAGGATTATGGAATGGTGCAATGGCAAATTGGCTAACTATTTTTGTTGCAGTTCCTTTAATTACCTTCAATCCTGTAAAAACGGTAAATGATTTATTAAAACCTGCTCATCAGCCTCAATAATGGATATAGAAAAAATCATATCAGAGTTAAGTTTTAAAGCGGTAAGAAGTAGTGGCGCAGGCGGACAAAACGTGAATAAAGTATCTTCAAAAGTAGTGCTGACTTTTGATACAAATGCTTCTCAAGGACTATCTGAAGAAGAAAAATTGCTTCTTCAAACTAATATTGCATCACGTTTAACATCAGAAAATATCCTTATTTTAAATTGTGATGAAGACAGAAGTCAGCTTAAAAACAAAGATATTGTCATTAAACGTTTTTTAGAAATCATCAAAAAAGGATTGTTTGTTCCTAAAATTCGTAAGGCAACGAAAATTCCAAAATCGGTAATTAAAAAGCGAATCAAAGACAAAAAGAATATCTCTGAAATCAAACAATCCCGCAGAAAACCAAATTTAGATTAAGGAACATTTTTTGATTTTAATTAAATCAAAAATCTAATTGCCAAAGCATCTAAATATCTAAAAATCTTTCCTAAATTTGCCCTGTCTCAAAGGGGTGCTCTAAATAACGAGCTGAGATCATACCCAAAGAACCTGAGCGAGTAATGTCGCTAAGGGAAAAACGACAATTTTAGCGTGCACACTATATTTTGTCGTGAAACATTTATTAATATTTAACAAAAGAATAATTCCCCCTTTTATTCGTAATTTTTTTACGGATGAAAACATTTTTTGAAGGTACTTTAAAAGGTACAAAGGCACAAAGTAGCAAAGGCTCAAAGCTGACTCAAAAGTCTATTTTCTTTCTTCTATTTTCTATTTTCTATTCTCTTTCCTCCATTTCACAAGAACAGGATTCTACAAAAGTCAACAAGCTTGATGATGTATTGGTTTCCGCAGTTCGTGTCACCACAAAAACACCTGTTAGCTTTAGTAATCTGGATAAAAAGGATATTAAATATAGAAATCTGGGACAGGATATTCCAATTCTTATGAACTATTTGCCATCAGTTGTTACAACATCAGATGCAGGAAATGGTTTTGGATATACAGGAATCAGAGTTCGTGGTAGCGATGCAACGAGAGTAAATGTTACCATAAACGGAATTCCGTACAATGATGCTGAGAGCCAGGGAACATTTTGGGTAAATATGCCTGATTTTGCTTCTTCTGTAGAGAGTCTGCAGTTACAAAGAGGAGTAGGAACGTCGACTAATGGTTCTTCTGCTTTTGGAGCTAGTTTAAACATGCTGACAGATAATTATGCCACTAAAGCTACCGGAGAAGTTTCAAGCTCTTACGGAAGTTTTAATTCGAATAAGAATACCGTGAAATTTAGTACCGGTTTATTAAATGATCATTTTGAACTTGCCGGGCGTTTGTCTACACTTAAATCCGATGGTTATATAGACAGGGGAAGTTCTGACCTGAAATCATATTTCCTGCAAGGGACTTACGTAGGTAAAACAACTTTGATAAAGGCGCTGGTTTTTGGCGGAACGGAGAAAACATATCAATCCTGGAACGGAATTGATGCTGAAACACTCGTTAACAACAGAACTTACAATTCAGCAGGACAATATACTGATGAAGCCGGAAATATTCGTTATTATAATAATGAGACCGATAATTACAAACAAGATCATTATCAGTTACACTGGAGTGAATCATTTTCTGATAAATGGAGCAGCAATTTAGCAATTCATTATACTAAAGGAAAAGGATATTACGAAAATTATAAAGAAGATGCTGATATGGCTGATTATAATTTGCAGCCGGTTGGCACAATAACCACAACCGATTTAGTGCGTCAGAAATGGTTGGATAATGATTTTTACGGAACTACTTTTTCAGTAAAATATAAAGAAGAAAAACTGGACGTTATCTTAGGCGGTGGCTGGAATAAATATGAAGGTGATCATTTTGGAAAAGTAATCTGGGCCAGATATGCTTCTCAATCAGAACCCGGAGATCATTATTATGATGACTCATCGACTAAAACAGATGGAAATATTTTTGCAAAAGCCAATTATCAGTTTACTGAAAAGTTGAGTTTTTACGGTGATTTGCAATATAGAAACGTAAAGTATAAAGCCAATAGTAATGAAACAGGATTAGTAGATGATAATTTTAATTTCTTTAATCCTAAAGCAGGTTTAAACTATGAAATCAATGGCAGGAATACACTTTATTTTTCTTATGCCAGAGCCAATCGTGAACCTAACAGAACGGATTATGAAGGCGGAAATGTGAAACCGGAAAAATTAAATGATTTTGAATTAGGATGGAGATTTAATTCTGAGAAGTTTCAATTGAATTCGAATGTATACTATATGGCATACAAAGACCAGTTAATCTTAACCGGAAGACTTGATGATGTTGGTGCTCCAATTCGTGCAAATACTGAAAAAAGTTATCGCTTGGGATTTGAAGTAGATGCTACAATTAAACTTTCAGAGAAATTTATCCTTAGACCAAACTTTACATTAAGCAGCAATAAAAATCTTGATTTAGCAGTTGAAGGAGAGTATTACGGAACAACAAATATTGCATATTCACCAAATGTGATTGCAGGGAATATTATTGTGTATAGTCCTATTCAGAGTTTACATATTTCTTTATTACAGAAATATGTGGGAGAACAATATATGAACAATATAGAATTACCGGCAGCAAAATTGGCAGATTATTTTGTAAATGATTTGAATGTTTCATACGAAATAAAACCAAAATCAATCTTTAAATCAATTATGATAACAGGATTGGTAAATAATGTTTTAGACAAAAAGTATGTTTCAAACGGATATATGTATGATGTTTATCCGTACTATTATCCTCAGGCCGGAATAAATTTTCTGGCAGGATTAACCCTGAAATTCTAAAATATTTAAAAATTAAAAAAGCCTGAAAATATAAACTTTCAGGCTTTTTTAATTTTAATTATATACGTGAATTACCGTTCCTATAACTTCAACCCTATATTGTTTTAATGGATATTCTTTTCCGCCAAGTCCCGTAAACAAACTATATTCTGATTTATCGCACGAGCAAACTGCATTTATACCGTCAAGTGTCATAGCTGTACACGAGGTTAGGGCGTGATTAGGACATGCAGCATCAAATGCATTATAGCCACTTCCGGCATTAAAAATAATAACTCCTTTTGCACCATAATTTGGAACAATAATGCCGTTGCTTACAAATTTAAGATTTGAATAGGCAGGCAAATTCATATCAACTGATAAGTTGACAGAGTAGCTTGGTATGTTAGGATTTTTATTGCTGACGCTATTGTCACTGCAAGAAAAAAGTATAGAAACAAATACGATTAAGAGCCAGAATTTTTTCATTATTTTAATAAGAATTAGTGAAACAAAAATAATTTATTTAGATTTGATTTTTATATGATTAACATATAATTATGTACTATTAAAAATAATAGTATATTTGTAATACAAAATCCCGTTCCGATGGGATTTTTTGTATTTATATAAACGACGAAGTTATGAGTAAAGTATCTTATTATACCGCAGAAGGATTAAAAAAATTAAAAGATGAGTTGGAGCATTTAAAAAGTGTAATGCGTCCAAAGGCATCTCAAGATATAGCAGAAGCAAGAGACAAAGGTGATTTATCTGAAAACGCCGAATATGATGCAGCAAAAGAGGCACAAGGATTATTGGAAATGAGAATTGCCAAACTTGAAGAAGTGTACTCTAATGCAAGATTAATAGACGAATCACAACTGGATGTTTCAAAAGCATTGGTGCTTTCTAATGTAAAAATTAAGAACCAAGGTAATGGAATGGAAATGAAATATACGCTTGTTGCTGAAAGTGAAGCTGATTTGAAAACGGGTAAAATATCCGTAACATCTCCTATTGGAAAAGGTTTACTAGGAAAATCTGTTGGAGAAGTAGCCGAAATTACTGTTCCAAATGGAGTTTTGAAATTTGAAATTCTTGAAATTACAAGAGACTAAGTCCTTGCGAGGAACGAAGCAATCTCACTATTAAGATTTTAATCGTTTAACCGATTTAACGAATAAACAAATAACCGAACAAACAATGTCATCAATATTTACCAAAATAGTAAACGGAGAAATTCCTGCATATAAAATTGCTGAAGACGATAATTATTTGGCTTTTTTAGATGTAAACCCAAATGCTAAAGGGCACACACTTTGTATTCCGAAACAGGAAATCGATAAGATTTTTGATATGGATGATGAACTGTATTTGGGATTAATGAAGTTTTCTAAAAAAATCGCAATTGCTTTAGAAAAAACTGTTCCTTGCAAAAGAGTAGGTATTGCAGTTGTAGGATTAGAAGTTCCTCATGCACACGTTCATTTGATTCCGTTAAACGAGATGGATGAAATGCGTTTCCATAATAAAGTGTCACTTTCGAAAGAAGAATTTGAAGCTTTAGCTAAAAGTATTCAGGCAAATTTGTAGCTTAATAATAATTGTTTTGACGGATGTCAGGCTGAGCGAAGTCGAAGCCAAGTCCTGATTGAACATAAAGGGTTTTGACTTCGCTCAACCTCACAAAGCGTTCAGAAATAAAAAAGTATATAAAGTGTAGTAAAGTAAATTTTGCTACACTTTTTTATTTAGAGAAATCTGAAAAGTAGTTCCTTTTCCAATTTCAGAATGAAGGACCTTTATTTTTCCACTATGATATTCTTCAACAATACGTTTAGTTAAAGAAAGTCCCAGTCCCCAACCACGTTTTTTTGTGGTAAATCCCGGTTCGAATATCGTTTTGAATTGTTTTTTAGAAATTCCTGTTCCGGAATCTTTTACATTTATTTTTACATGATGAACATCTTGTTCAATCTGAAGATCAAGAAATCCTTTACCTTTCATGGCATCAATTGCATTTTTTATTAAATTTTCAATTGTCCAGCTGTGTAATGTTGGGTTTATCATAGCCAGAATAGGTTCTTTTGGGGCATGATATGAAAAAGCAACCTGCTTAGAAAAACGGGATTGTAAATACTCATAAGTATGTAAAGTTGTTGCAACAATATCGAGTTCTTCTAAAACCGGAACAGATCCAATTTTAGAAAAACGATCTGTAATCGTTTGCAATCTTTCAATGTCTTTTTCTATTTCTATAGTTATTGACGGATCAATCTCTTCTGTTTTTAATATTTCGACCCAACCAATTAATGAAGATAAAGGAGTACCAATTTGATGTGCTGTCTCTTTTGCCATTCCTGCCCAAAGTTTATTTTGAGTAGCCATTTTTGTACTTCTGTAAAAATTATAAATTAAAGCAGCAAATAAAAAGATAATCAACAATAAGGCAACGGGATAATATTTGAGTTTATTAAGTAACGCAGAGTTTCCATAATATACTTCCTGATGTTTTCCGGGAGCATATTCGATAATAATAGGCTCATTTTCGTTTTTTAAATTATTAAGATATGACATTGATTTCTTCTTGTCTGCCAGAACCTCTTCAGGAACATTTACAGAACTTATCACTTTGTCATACATCGTTAGCATCACCGGAACTGATGTATTATTGTTTAAAATATTAAGCGGTAAATCTAAATCTGTATTTTCATCAGCATTAACCAATGTTTTTTGTGCATTTGCCCAAAGGTTCATTTTTAAGCGCTCTTCATTCTTAAAAATTTGAAAAAACGTATAAGTATTCCACAGAATCAGAGAAATGATTAAAAAGGAAATTGAAATAATAATCCAACGAGTTGTATTTCTACTTTCAGAAAAACGCATAAACTAATTTTTGAGGTATAAATATAACGAAATAAACACATTTAATATTTTGTGGGACTTTAAAAGATTTTTTTGTTTTTAAGTCCTAAACTATTTCTTTGACAAAAACGATTTCTATACTTTTGTACTTGCCGAAATGAGATTCGGTTAAAACGAAAAATTCTATGATTAGCATCGATCCTAAAGAAATTACTACGGCAAAATTACAAGGTTATCTGCAAAGTGCTGTCGGGCCAAGACCTATTGCATTTGCCAGTACAATTAGTGCAAAAGGAATCCCGAATTTGTCTCCATTTAGTTTCTTTAATGTGTTCAGTGCCAATCCGCCAATTTTAGTTTTCTCACCAGCCCGTCGTGTTCGTGACAATACCATAAAGCATACCTTAATCAATGCAGAAGCAACACGTGAAGTAGTGATTAATGTGGTAAATTATGACTTGGTACAACAAACATCATTAGCAAGCACGGAATATGGAGATGGTGTAAACGAATTTATAAAAGCAGGATTAACGCAAATTCCGTCAGATTTTGTAAAACCATATCGTGTAAAAGAGTCGCCCGTTCAGTTTGAGTGCAAAGTCACGCAGATTATTCCGTTAGGAGATCAGGGCGGAGCAGGAAATTTGATTCTTTGCGAAGTCGTTAAAATACATATTCACGAAGATGTTTTAGATGAAGACGGAGCCATTGATCAGCATAAAATTGACCTGGTTTCCAGATTAGGAAGTAATTGGTATTCAAGATCTAATCAAGGACTGTTTGAAGTGCCAAAACCCTTGACAACATTAGGAGTTGGTGTAGATGTTATACCAAATTACATCAAGGAAAGCCCCGTTTTTAACGGAAATGATCTTGGAAAATTAGGTAATATTGAAGCCTTGCCTACAACGGAAGAAGTTAGTATATTTGTGAAAGAAAACTTTTCCGTAAAAGGAGTGCTGAGCTCAGATGATCAGGAAAAAGTGCATTTAGAAGCTAAAAAATACCTGAACAATGATGATATTTCATCAGCATGGAAAGTGCTTTTAGCAAAAAAATAAAGAAAAGAAACAATAATTAATATAGAAGAAGATGGAAGTTACAGGAAAAGTAAAAGTGGTGAACCCAGAGCAACAAGTTAGTGCTGCATTCAAAAAAAGAGAGTTGGTTGTTACCACAGATGAGCAGTATCCACAGCATATTTTGATCGAATTTACGCAAGATAAATGTGATTTATTAAGTAGCTACAAACAAGGTGAGGCAGTAAAAGTTTCTATCAATTTAAGAGGAAGAGAATGGGTTAATCCACAAGGAGAAACCAGATATTTCAATAGTATTCAAGGTTGGAGAATCGAAAGATTGGCACCTGAAGGTCCTGGACAAACTCCTCCAATGCCTGCTGCAGAAGCTTTTGCACCAGCAACTAATTTAAACGAAGACGAACCAGACGATTTACCGTTCTAATAAGTTTAAATCTCAAAAAATAAATTCCAAATTCCAATTCATTTATTTGTAATTGGAATTTGGAATTTTGTTTTTACCGTCAGTTTTTGTCATTTCGATCCCGAAGCTTCGGGAGGAGAAATCACACAAGTAATTTGACAAAGATTGGCTATTTTGATTGCGGAGTTTCTCGTGAAGATTTCAACTTCGTCAAAATGACAATATTGAATACAGATATTTAAGAAATTTAGAATTTTATCTAATAAATGTACTACATAATCAAAGACTTATTTTTTCCTCCAGTTTCAGAGACCGATGAAGAAGGAATTCTTGCTATTGGTGGAGATTTAGATCCGGAAAGATTGAAATTAGCATACAAAAGCGGAATTTTTCCTTGGTTTAATGAAGGAGATCCAATTATTTGGTGGTCCCCGGATCCAAGAATGGTTTTATTTCTGGATGAATTGATTGTGTCTAAAAGTATGCGTAATATCCTGAATAGAAATCAGTTTAAAGTTACTTTTAACCAAAACTTTAGAGATGTAATTTCGAATTGTAAAAACATCACACGTGATGGGCAAAACGGAACCTGGATTTCAAACGAAATGGTTGATGCTTATTGTAAATTGAATGAACAGGGAATTGCAAAATCTATTGAGGTTTGGCAAGATGAGGTTTTGGTTGGAGGTTTATACGGTATCAATTTAGGACATGTTTTTTGCGGAGAAAGTATGTTCTCAAAAGTATCAAATGCATCAAAAGTAGCTTTCATTGCTTTGGTGAATCATTTAAAAAAAGAAAATTACAAGCTTTTGGATTGTCAGGTTTACAACCCACATCTGGAAAGTTTAGGCTGCCGCGAAATTGATCGTGAAGAATTTATGTCTATATTAAAAAACAACAGCAATGAGCGCAATTTATAGTGTAAAAGAAATTTATATCTATCCGATAAAAAGTTTGGCCGGAATTAGTTGTGAGAAAGCCTTAGCAGAAGAAATGGGCTTTGAAAATGACCGAAGATGGATGTTG
Organism: [Flexibacter] sp. ATCC 35103; assembly: GCF_001975985.1. Taxonomy (GTDB): domain Bacteria; phylum Bacteroidota; class Bacteroidia; order Flavobacteriales; family Flavobacteriaceae; genus Flavobacterium. The sequence continues at coordinate 211,701 of NZ_MTQF01000005.1, forward strand.
ATTGATGGTGAAAATAAAATGATCACGCAGAGAGAACACCGAATCATGAGTCAGTTTTATCCGCAGATTTCAAATGGAAAAATTTCTATTACTTTTGAAAATCAAAAGCATGAATTTTCTATTGATGAACATTTAGAAGATTCTTTAAAAGTAGATGTTTGGGATGATATAAGTGAAGTTGTTGAGGTAAATCAAGCCACTTCAAAATGGTTTAGTGAGAGCTTGGGATTTGAATGTAAACTTGTTAAAATTATTAGAATTGGAGACCGCAAACATGAAAGTTCTAAATCAAAACAAATCTTCAACGTAAGTTTGGCTGACGGATATCCCTATTTATTAGTGGGAACTGAAAGTTTAGATTTTCTAAATGAAAAATTAGAAGATAAAATTACTGTTTTGAGATTTCGTCCCAATATTGTTATAAGTAGCCAAACTCCTCATGAAGAAGATGATTTTACGACTTTTAAGATTGGGGAAGTACAATTTAAAAATATCAAGCCTTGTGGAAGATGTATTATGGTAAATAATGATCCTCAAAACGGAAAATTAAAAAAAGAACCTTTAAAAACTTTAAGTAAATATCGAGTAGTAGATAATTCTGTTTTATTTGGGACCAATCTTGTGAGTTTAAACTCGGGAATTATTACAGTTGGAGACGAGATTGTTTTCTAAAAATTTAGTTTTGTAAAACTCCAATCCAGCATATTAAAAAGTACGAGTTCGTTTTTTAAAGTTGGTAATTCTAAAATTAATTTTAGCGTTTCATGTGCCATCATTGTACCAATAATTCCTGGTACACTTCCTAAAACGCCATTCATATTACAATTGGGAACATCTTTTGGATCTGGCATTTCCGGAAATAAATCACGCAAATTTTTACTTCCGTTATGATTAAAAACAGCAATCTGACCTTCAAATCTTAGAATACTTCCATATACTAATGTTTTTTGTAAAGTAACACAAGTATCATTTACTAAATAACGTGTTGTAAAATTATCTGAACCATCTACTATAATATCATATTGTTGAATAATTTGAGATGCATTTTGAATTGTCAGTTTTTCTGAAATTGCGATTACCTCAATTAACGGATTTAGTTTTGAAATTACTTCTTGGGCAACTAGAACTTTTTCCTTTCCAATTTCATTTTCGGTATATAAAATCTGTCGGTGCAAATTGTGAATTTCAATGGTGTCGAAATCCATAATTCCAATAAAACCAACTCCTGCCGTGGCAATATATTGTAGGATTGGACAACCTAAACCTCCGGCGCCAATAACTAACACTTTTGCTTTTTTTAGTTTTTCCTGCCCTTCGTCACCAATTTCAGGTAATATGGTTTGTCTGTTATAGCGAAGGAATTCTTGTATAATGCTCATTTTGCAATTTTAGATTGTTGATTTTATATTGTTAGAGTTTGGAATTTGAATATTGCAATTTTTAAATAAAACTCTTATCCCAATCTTTCCAAACGGGTTCATATCCTGAATTCGTTATAATTTGGGCGATTTCTTTTGCTGAACGTTCGTCACTGATTTCAAATTGTTCTAATGATTGCGGATCAACCACATAACCACCCGGATTTGTTTTAGATCCTGCGCTCATACTCGTAACACCAATTGGGATGATATTGTTTCTGAATTTTTCATTTTCCCGGGTCGAAATTGAGATTTCAAGATCTTCATTCCATAAGCGATACGCACAAATAAGTTGGGTTAAATCTTTATCATCCATAATAAAATTAGGTTCGATAATGCCTTCGGCAGGACGTAATCTGGGGAAAGAAACAGAATATTTAGTTTGCCAATATTTCTTCTGAAGATAATCCAGATGTAAAGCATTAAAAAAACTATCCGTTCGCCAATCTTCCAAACCTAATAAAACGCCCAAACCTATTTTGTGTATTCCAGCTGTTCCAATTCGGTCAGGAGTTTCTAATCGGTAATCAAAATTTGATTTTTTACCTTTTGTATGATACTTTTTATAAACCTCCTGATGGTAGGTTTCCTGATAAACCAGAACAGAATATACGCCAGCTTCATGCAAACGCACATAATCTTCTGTAGAAAGCGGTTGAACTTCAACAGAAATAATCGAAAATTGCTTTCTAATTAAAGCAATCGCATTCAGGAAATAATTAATATTTACGGTATAATTTGCTTCACCTGTAACCAATAAAACATGATCAAAACCCACATTTTTTAAAGCTTCAACTTCAAGTTTAATTTCGGCATCAGAAAGTGTTTTTCGTTTGATTTTATTGTCTAAACTAAAACCACAATAGGTACAAATGTTCTGACATTCGTTGCTTAAATAAAGCGGAGCATACATTTGAATTGTCTTGCCAAAACGTTTTTTAGTAATTTCATGGCATTGCTGCGCCATTTGCTCCAAATAATTTTGTGCAGCAGGAGAAATCAAAACCAAAAAGTCATCAAGATTTCGTTTGGTTTTAGACAAAACACGTTCGACATCTTTTGATGAGGTTTGGTATATTTTAGATTGAATGGAATCCCAGTTATATTGTTCAAAAACTGATTTAAATGTTTTCATTGGATTGTGTTTTAACTGCGAGTTTTTTTACCGCAGAGTACGCTAAGATTTACGCAAAGTTCGCTAAGCTTTGTGTTCTTTATGTTTGTCTAAAAGTTCGCAAAGCTTAGCGAACTTTGCGAAAAAACCTTGTGAACTTTGCGGTTAAATATCATAAAGAAATGATGTCAAAGGACTAGAAGCCACAGCATAATTTTGTTGGTTTGCAATTTTAGCTTCAAAAGCCTTTCTACCCGCAATGACAGCTTCCTTAAAAGCCTCAGCCATTAATTTTGGATTTCCGGCAACGGCAATTGCGGTATTTACTAAAACAGCATCGGCACCAATTTCCATTGCTTTTGCCGCGTCTGATGGAGCGCCAATTCCGGCATCTACAATTACAGGAACGTTACTTTGTTCGATAATAATTTCTAAAAAATCTATTGTTTTAAGACCTTTATTACTGCCAATTGGAGAACCTAAAGGCATAACAGCCGTTGTTCCTGCGCTTTCTAAATGTTTACATAAAACAGGATCTGCATGAATGTAAGGCAGGACAAAAAAGCCAAGTTTAGCCAGTTCTTCGGTTGCTTTTAAAGTTTCGATAGGATCCGGCATTAAGTATTTTGGATCAGGATGAATCTCTAATTTTATCCAATTTGTTTCTAAGGCTTCACGTGCTAATTGAGCAGCAAAAACAGCTTCTTTGGCATTTCTGGCACCCGAAGTATTAGGCAATAAATTGATGTTTGGATGTTTTAAATGCGATAAAATAACATCTGTTTCTGTCTCGAGATCGATACGTTTTAAGGCAACGGTAACCAATTCGCTTTCAGAAGCCAGAATAGCTTCTTCCATTTCAAGGTTCGAACCAAATTTTCCCGTTCCTAAAAACAAACGAGATTTAAAGGTTTTATCTCCAATGTTAAACAATGACGTTTGCATATAACTTTTCGTTTAATTGTTGAATTAATTTTTTCTTTTCGTCGCTTTCCGTGATCATTCCGGAAACGGCAATTCCGTGAATTCCAGTTTCCATTAGCGGACTTATATCTTTTAAATTGATTCCGCCAATGGCATAAACCGGAATTGAAATTTTGTTTTTTTTCATTTTTTGAAGAATCTCAAAATAACCGGATAAACCTAAAATGGGACTTAATTTTTCTTTTGTAGCAGTAAATCTAAAAGGACCTAAACCAATATAATCACAGCCATTTTTTACGTGATTTTCAATGTCTTCAAAAGTATTTGCTGTTCCTCCAATGATTTTTGTGTTTCCCAGAATTGCTCTGGCTTCGGCAATATTCATATCGGTTAAACCTAAATGTACTCCGTCTGCTGCAATTTGTTGAGCGAGATATAGATTGTCGTTTACGATAAAATTAGCGAGATATTCTTCGCATAAAAATTTTACCGCTTCCGCTAAAGCAAAAGTGTCTTTGGCAGTTTGATTTTTGAAACGCATTTGTACCCAATCACATCCGGCATCGAGTGCATGATGAATATTATACAATTGTTCTTCGATTGTTTTTCCCTGTGAGATGTATTGCAATTTATTGTACATAATGATATCCGATTAATGTTGAAGTTGAGCTCAGGTATTTTTCTATGTAGGTTTTGGCATTTTTACAAGCCTCTTTTGGAGTTTGATTCAATGCGAGATTTGCGGCGATTGCTGATGATAAAACACAGCCGGAACCATGTTTTTCAACGCATTTTTTTTCTGAGGGCAATAAATCAATAATTTCATTTTTCAAGAACAAACGATCAGTGCCAATTTCAGCTGAATTATGTCCTCCTTTTAGCAAAATATTAGTTGGCATTTCATTTTGTAACCAAAGTTTTTCTGAAACAAAACCGGGGAATAAAATTTCTATTTCATTATAGTTTGGCGTAATCAATTCGATTTTAGATAGAATGTTATTCAAGTCTAATCGATCTTCAATTTTAATGAACTCAAATTCTGTTGTCGATTTTAAAACCGGATCCCAAACAATTTTGGTAGTTGGAGATAGTAGTTTTATAGTCGAAAGAATTCGGTTTAAATAATGTAAAGAAGGAACGATTCCAATTTTTACTGTACTGATTTTATAATTTTGAAATAAGGTTTCAATAGAACGAATTACAAAATTTACATTTGTCCATTCAATGTCAAAAAACTCATTTTCAGTCTGAATTGTGTTTGCAGTTGTAATTGCAAAACCAGTTACCTGATGTTGTTCAAATGTTTTGATATCAGCCAAAACACCAGCGCCACCAGTTGGGTCAAAGCCCGCTATAGTGAGTGCGAAAGGACGATTTTGTGGCATAATTTGAATTGTTTTATTGGGTTTTTATGATTCCAAATGGTACCTAAAAGCGCTACATTGTCAAAACCGTTTTCAAGTGTTTTTTTGATGTTTTCAGAATTAATTCCGCCCAAAGCGATGACTTTTGTTTTGTTATTAGTTCTTGATTTTAATGCTTCAAAAAGGTTTTCTTTCGGATGATAATCTTCCTTAGAAATACTCGAAAAAACGGGACTTAAAAAAGCGTAATCAAAATTTTCCAATGAATTGAAATCTTCAATTGAATGTGTTGATGTTGAAAATATCTTTTGATCCGGATTAACTAAAAAACTATTCTTTCTGTCCTTTTCTGAAAAATGAATTCTATTAATTCCCGAATCTTCTGCCAATTGATGATGATTGTGTAAAACTAGATTCGACCGATATTCTAATTTTATCTGCTTAATAAATTCCACCATTTCAATCTCAGAAAAAACAGGTTTTCGAATATGAAGTAAAGATAATCCTTCTTCAAATAAAGAATCAATTAAGCTGATTTCATTTGCAATAGCAGAAGGATTTGTAATTACAATCATATTTTGTGAAATGTTATTTGTGAGATGTTAGAAGTGAAATGTTGTTTGTAAAATGTGAAATGACATAATGTTTTACATCTCACATTTTACAGAAAACTTCTCACTATATGTAGATTTCTTTCCCTTGCTCGATAAACTCTTCTGACTTTTCCTGCATGCCTTTTTCGGCTGCTGCAACATCACGAATTTCCTGAGATATTTTCATAGAACAGAATTTTGGTCCGCACATCGAACAGAAATGTGCCACTTTTGCTCCGTCAGCAGGAAGAGTTTCATCATGAAATTCTCTTGCCGTATCAGGATCTAAGGATAAATTAAACTGATCTTCCCAACGGAATTCAAAACGTGCTTTACTTAAGGCATTGTCACGATACTGTGCTCCCGGATGACCTTTGGCTAAATCAGCGGCATGAGCAGATATTTTATAAGTTATAACACCATCTTTGACGTCTTTTTTATTAGGTAAGCCAAGATGTTCTTTTGGCGTTACATAACACAACATTGCGCAGCCATACCAACCAATCATAGCGGCTCCAATTGCTGATGTGATATGGTCGTAACCCGGCGCAATATCAGTTGTTAAAGGACCAAGAGTGTAAAAAGGAGCTTCGCTGCAATGTTCTAATTGTTTGTCCATATTTTCTTTGATCATATGCATTGGCACGTGACCCGGACCTTCAATGAAAACCTGTACATCATGTTTCCAGGCGATTTTTGTTAGCTCACCTAAAGTTTCTAATTCGGCAAATTGAGCGGCGTCATTAGCATCAGCAATTGATCCCGGACGTAAACCATCGCCTAGTGAAAAAGCTACATCATATTGCTTCATGATTTCGCAGATTTCCTCGAAATGTGTGTATAAAAAGTTTTCTTTGTGATGGAATAAACACCATTTTGCCATGATTGATCCACCGCGGGAAACAATTCCGGTAACGCGATCTGCGGTTAAATGAATGTAACGCAATAAAACTCCGGCGTGAATGGTAAAGTATGAAACTCCTTGTTCTGCCTGCTCGATTAAAGTATCGCGGAAAACTTCCCAAGTTAAATCTTCGGCAATTCCTTTTACTTTTTCTAATGCCTGATAAATTGGAACTGTGCCAATTGGAACCGGTGAATTGCGAATAATCCATTCTCTGGTTTCGTGAATATTTTTACCAGTTGATAAATCCATGATAGTATCAGCGCCCCAACGGCAAGCCCAAACTGCTTTTTCAACTTCTTCTTCGATGCTTGAAGTTACAGCACTGTTTCCGATATTGGCATTTATTTTTACCAGAAAGTTGCGCCCAACAATCATTGGTTCGCTCTCAGGATGATTGATGTTGTTTGGAATTATGGCTCTTCCACAAGCTACTTCGCTGCGAACAAATTCAGGAGTTATTTTACTTTTTGGTGTGTTGGCTCCAAAACTATGTCCGGAATGCTGACATTGCATTGCTTTGGTTTGTTCGTTCAAAAGCTCGATTCGCTGATTTTCACGAATGGCAATATATTCCATTTCAGGAGTTATGATACCTTGTTTTGCGTAGTATAATTGCGTTACGTTAGCACCTTTTTTTGCTCTTTTTGGTTGATGCAAATATTCAAATCGAAGATGATTTAGGCTTTCGTCTTTCAATCGGGTTTGTCCATAATCAGACGTAATTTCTTCGAGGACTTCAACATCATTTCGTTCTAATATCCAATTTTCGCGTAAGCGAGGTAATCCTTTTCGAATGTCAATTTCGATATTTGGATCAGTATAAGCTCCGGAAGTGTCGTAAATAGTCACTGGCGGATTTTTCTCAATTCCTCCATTTGAAAGTTTTGTATCGCTTAAAATGACTTCGCGCATAGCGACTTTTATAGGGTGAATTTCTCCGTTTACATATATTTTTTTGGAGTTGGGAAAAGGAGTTCTGGAAATTTGTTCTTCTGTAGTCATAGCTTGTGAATTGTATGTTGTAAAATGTGAGATGTAAAAATGTAATTGTCAATTGTAGAGCGCACTGCAGTGTGTCTTTTTGAAGTGTTGTTTTTGTCTGTTTTTGGAATTTGTTTTTCTGCCAGGGATAGAAGTGGAAAGCCCGTAAAGAAGGAAACCGTAAAAAATAAGGATTAGGAAAGCGACCAACGGAAGCTTTGCTAAGACTATATTTTTTTGGTTGACGACTGCGGACTTGAAACGGATAGCCCGTTTAGGCAGCCATATTATCCACCTTGTGTTGCTGAAATGATTAAAATTTCGTCGGTTTCTTGTACAAGATGTTGGTTCCAATTGAGTTTTGGAACGACAGTATTATTTACGGCAACAGCAATTCCGTTTTGTTTATTGGGAATTTCGAGATCGAGCAATGATTGAACGCTTAGCGATTCAGCATTGAAATGTTTGATTTGTTGGTTGATTTTTAGTTCCATTCCTTTTAAGTTTAGTTAATGTAGAGATGCACAGCAGTGCATCTAAACCTTAGGAATGGCTACAATTGCGCATAAAAATGCGCGCAGAAGTCATCTTACTTTTCCCTACGCTAGTATGAACTAGATCAGGTTCAGAGGGTAAAATCTCAGCCTACAATGTTGTAGACACCCCTAAAGTGTGAAGCAAATATATGTAAAAATTGTTTTGTTGTTTAAAAAAGTTTCAAGTTTCAGTTTTCAGGTTTTTATAAAACTGAAAATTGGCACCGAAAACTGTGACTGATTACTGGGCTCTTTTCCAGCAATCTTCGATATGATCGTTGACCATTCCGGTGGCTTGCATGTGTGCATAAATCACGGTGGAACCTACAAATTTGAATCCTCTTTTCTTTAAATCTTTGCTAATTTCATCTGAAAGTGGAGTAGTAGCCGGAACATCTTTTAAGGATTTTGGATTATTATTGATGGGTTTTCCGTTGGTGAATTTCCAGATATAATCAGAGAAACTTCCAAATTCATCTTGAATTTTCATGAAGGCCTGAGCGTTTGAAACTGCTGATTTTACTTTGAGTTTATTGCGGATGATTCCGGTGTTTTGTAATAATTCTTCAATTTTATCTTCGGAATAATTGGCTATTTTTTTATAATCGAAATGATCGAATGCTGCTCTGAAATTTTCTCTTTTGTTTAAAATTGTAATCCAGCTTAAACCTGCCTGAAAGGTTTCCAGAATTAAAAACTCGAATAAAGTAGGATCGTCATAAACCGGAACGCCCCATTCTTCGTCATGGTATTTTTTGTATAAATCGCTTGCTGAGCACCAGCCGCATCTTATTTGTTCCATTTTTTTATTTCAAATGTATAAAAAAACCTCAAACGTGAGGTTTGAGGTTTAAATAAATAATTGCTTAGAATTATTATTTTCTTTCAAAAAGAGTAATGATAATCATAGAGTTTGTATCATCAATTTTTTCAGTATATTTTACTTTTAAAGAAGATTTATTCAATTCCATAATTTCTACTGTATTTACTTCAGTTTCTCCATCATATGTTGTTGATAAAATCTTATCTTTTAATGTCCAGGTTCCTTTATCAGTTAAAGGTGTACATTTATTGTTTTGAAATTCATATTCAAGCTCAGTAAATTTTCCACCACTTGTATATTCAATATAATCGCTGTCACATTTTCCTTCATTTGGAATATTAACTAATACTTCTTGTCCGTTAACAACGCTTCCCATTTTTATAGGTGCCCATTTTCCTTCAATAGATCCTGAGTTATCATCGTCACTGCTACAAGATACACTTGCTAATCCTAATGTCAATACTGACAAAAATAAAATGCTTAGTTTTTTCATTTTTTTGTTGATTTTATTTGTTAAAAATTCGTTAACAAAAGTAAAATCTTTTTCTCTAAAACCAAAACTTAAGCAGGATTTTTCGTGTTTATTTTTGCTAAAAATTAAAGTATTGAAAATGAGACTTTTTATTTAAGATAAACTATTCCCCAATTTTCCAGTGATATCCTTTTACAGAAGGAATATATGCCGAAGTTCCAATTATAATTAAGTCGTTATAGATCTTTTTATTATATTTTATTCCAATTGTCTTTCCTGAAGTATACATTTTATTGGCTTCGAATTTAATTTTCATTCGGGCATCAGTAAATTTAGCATCAGAAACCTTTTCAATTAACCAAGTTGACTTCCATTTAATGTCGATTTCATCTTCGGCAGTTTTCGTAATACTTTTTATTAGTTTAACGCCTTCTTTTGGAATATTATGATCTTCAATTAATTCTTTTTGTGTTAGCGTTTCCCCTGTTTTACAAATCGAAAGTAATTTTTTGAAATAACTGAATCCTTTTATTTTTTCATTATCTAAGGTTCCTGTTTCAGTACTGTCTTTTGTGATCTTTGTTTCTTCGGTAACGGTTTTATTAGTCTTTAATTTATTTGGCAATATTGTTTTTGCAATAGAATCTTTTATGGACGTTACGGTTTCTACAGTACTTTTTGAGATGTCTTTTATTTTTTCAGAAATAGTTGTGGTAGATTCCAGTAAGTTTTTCCGATCATTTTGATTGCAATTAAAAAGACATAATGAAAGAAGAATTAATAAAATTAAATTTTGATTTTTCATTCGTCAGCGTCTTCTTTTCTTTCTATAGCTTTGTCTTCTTCAAGATATTTTTTAATCAAATGATGTCCTAAATAGATTAAGGGAGTTAATAAAACAGCCACTGAAAGCTTAAAAATATATCCTGTTAAGCCAGAAGATATAAAAGTTTTAAAATCAATTTTTCCGGGTAACCAAAAAGCAATTCCCAACACAATAAAAGAATCAAATAGTTGCGAAATTACAGTTGATCCTGTCGTTCTGAGCCAAATTTTTCTTTCTCCAGTGCGTCTTTTAAAAAACCAGAATATCCAGACATCGATTAATTGAGATGCCATAAAGGCAATCAAACTACCTACGATGATCCACATACTTTGACCAAAAACGGCTTGAAATTGTTCATCATTCACCGGACTAATTCCTTTTGCAGCCGGTATTACGATTGCCATAAATAATATTAAAAAGGCATAGGCAATCAAACATGCAGTTATAAAAGATAATTTTTTTACACCTTTCTCGCCAAAATATTCATTTATTAGATCTGTAGTCAAAAAAACTATTGGCCAGGGCAATATACCAATACTCATTACAAAAGGACCAATTTGAATTAATTTTCCTCCAATAAGTTCAGCCACTACGGCATTTGTTATAAAGATACCTGCTAGAATTACAAAAACAATCTCTTTTCTGGTTTTAAACATGTGATGTGGTAAATGATGTGCCAAATTTAAACTATTTCTCTATAACTTTTAAAGGATAATTTTAAATTAAACGACGGTTTATAGAGAATCTGAAAGTTAAAATTTTCATTCGAATGCTGATTTTTAGTTACATTTGGTACAATAACATATAATATTTTATATTAAATCAAATTAATGATAATGAAAAAATTAATGACAATTTTTCTCATGGGAACAACCTTATTCGCGGCCAACGCACAAACAACTTCTGATAATCCATTGCTTAAAAAATGGACAGGACCTTATGGTGGAGTTCCTGCTTTTAATGAATACAAGGTTTCGGATTTTAAGCCTGCAATTCAATTTGCGATTCAGGAAAAACTAAGTGAGATCGATGCTATTGTAAATAATCCAAAAGCACCAACTTTTGATAATACTATTGCTGCTTTAGAGCGTTCTGGAAAAACGATGTCCAGAATTTATACCGTTTACGGAATTTATGGCTCAACTTTAAGCACTCCGGAATTTGATGCAGTTGAAACTGAAATGTCTCCAAAATTATCTGAGTTTAGTGATAAAATTGTTCAAAATAAAAAGCTGTTTACTAAAATAGAAACTTTATATAACTCAAAAGAAAGTAAAAAACTTACTAGTGAGCAACAACGTTTAATTTGGTTGTATTATACTGATTTTGTTCGTGAAGGAGCCAAGTTAAATGTACAGGACAAAGAAGAAGTTGCTAAAATTAATCAGGAATTAGCAAGTCTTTTTACAAAGTTCAGTCAAAATTTATTAGCAGAAGAGCATAATCAATATGTGGCATTAAAAACAGAAAGTGATTTTGATGGTTTGCCAACTGAGGTAAAAAATGCTGCAATTGCTGAGGCTAAAAGCAGAAAGTTAGATGTTTTAGGCTGTATTGCAAACACACGTTCCTCTATTGAGCCATTTTTGACTTTCTCAACCCGTAGGGATTTAAGAGAAAAAGCATTTGATATTTTTGTAAAACGTGGTGATAATGGTAATGCAAATGATAACAATGCAACTCTTGTGTCTATTTTACAATTGCGTACTAAAAAAGCTAATTTGTTAGGGTTTCCTACTTTTGCAGATTGGAGTTTATCTAATAAAATGGCAAAAGATCCTAAGAAAACAATAGATTTGATGATGTCAGTTTGGGAACCGGCTGTAGAAAAAGTACATCAGGATGTTGCCGAAATGCAGAAAATTGTAGATGCCGAAGGAGGTAAATTTAAAATTCAGCCTTGGGATTACCGTTATTATGCTGAAAAAGTTAGAAAAGCAAAATACGATTTAGATCAAAATGAAGTTAAGCCTTATTTGCAATTAGAAAACTTGCGTGAAGGTATGTTTTGGGTTGCCGGAGAATTATTTAATTTAAGTTTCAAACAAATTACAACTGTTCCTGTATATCATCAGGATGTACGTGTTTGGGAAGTAAGTAACAAAATCACTGGTAAAGTGGTTGGATTATGGTATTTTGATCCTTATGCGCGTGCAGGAAAACGTTCTGGTGCATGGATGAATGCTTACCGTGATCAGCAAAAAATGGATGGAGAAGTTCTTACAATCGTTTCTAATAATTGTAATTTTATAAAAGGAACTGCAAACGAGCCGGTTTTAATTTCCTGGGAAGACGCTACAACTCTTTTTCATGAATTTGGACATGCACTTCACGGATTATGTTCTAATGTAACATACCCAAGTTTAGCAGGCACTAGTGTTGCGAGAGATTATGTAGAGTTTCCTTCTCAATTATTAGAGCACTGGTTAGCTACTCCGGAAGTGTTGAACAAGTTTGCTTTACATTACAAAACAAATCAGCCGTTACCACAATCTTTAGTAGACAGAATCGAAAAAGCATCTACTTTTGGTGAAGGTTTTTCTACTGTAGAAACAATTTCTAGTTCTTTGATTGATATGAAGCTGCATTTAACAACTTCGCCTATCGATCCTCATAAATTCGAAAAAGAAACGTTAGATGCACTTCATATGCCGTCAGAAATTGTAATGCGTCATAGAATACCACAATTTGGACATATTTTCTCAGGTGATGGGTATGCAGCTGGATATTACAGTTATTTATGGGCAGATGTTATTAATGCAGATGCTTATGAAGCTTTTACTGAAGGAAAAGGTCCTTATGATAAAGAAGTAGCTAAACGTCTTTATGATAATGTGTTTAGTGTAGGAAATACTATTGATCAGGAGAAAGCTTATGAAAACTTCAGAGGAAGAGCTCCTAAATCTGATGCTTTAATGCGTGCGAGAAATTTCCCGATTAAGGATAAAAAATAATAAGATTAAATTTTATTTGAAATCCCTGCATAATATTTTATGCAGGGATTTTTTTTATGAGGTTTAGCGTATGATAAAAACTTTTTTTCAGGAGCTAATTCTGCTCCCGAAGCCTCGGGACGTTCCAATCTTTTGTAGCGAACACCGCCACAAAAGGATTTCCACTTCTATCGGGGCTCGGGCAATCATTTCCATAATAATATTTGCCGTTTCGAAGGAGGCTCGAGCGATAACGAACAGGCGAAGCAAAGCTCTTCAAGTAATTTTACAACGAGAATTCGATCTGTTATCTTTCGAGTTTTCTTTTGTTGAAATTGACAAAAAAATAACCTTAAAAAGCTTTAGAATTTTAGGGTAAATTTAAATTATAGCTTTTAAATAATCTTATATGTCTAATTGAACAGGAATTATCAAAACAAAAAAAAGCCCGAATAAATTAATATTCGGGCTTTTTATATTGAAATAATATATTAACCTAAAGTAACTCTTTTGAAACCTGTGATTTCAACGTTGTATCCTTTAACGTAATCACCAACTTTTTTACTATCATCTTTGATAAAGTTTTGGTCTAACAAAGCTTTCTCTTGATCTAAAGTAGTGTTGTCAGAGATAAAACGTTGAACTTTTCCTGGGATAATTTTGTCCCAAATTTGCTCTGGTTTACCTTCAGCTTTTAATTCAGCTTTAGCATCTTCTTCAGCTTGTTTTAAAACTTCTTCAGTTAATTGAGAGAAAGAAATATATTTAGGAACATTTTTTAAAGTTTTTCCTAAACGTTTTGCTTCTTCATTATCTTTTTCGATTACAGCAATACGAGCAGCAAGTTCAGATTCAACAAAAGCAGGATCAAAATCTTTGTAAGATAATGTATCAGCTCCCATAGAAGCAACTTGCATAGAAACATCTTTAGTTAAAACGTCAGCGTTAGGAATTGCAGCAGAAATTGCAGTTAATGCAGCAATTTTGTTAACGTGAACATAAGATCCAACAAAAGCACCTTCTAAAATTTCGAAACCACCGATTTCGATTTTTTCTCCGATAACTCCAGTTTGCTCGATTAATTTTTCAGCAACAGTAATTCCGTTGAAATCTGAAGCTAAGAATTCTTCTTTATTAGAGAAGTTAATAGCTCTTTCTACTAATTCTTTAGCCAAAGTTACGAAAGCCTCATTTTTACCTACGAAATCAGTTTCGCAGTTTAAAGTGATGATAGCTCCTTTAGTATTGTCAGCATTGATAAAAGAAACAGCAGCTCCTTCAGAAGACTCACGGTCAGAACGGTTAGCAGCAACTTTTTGTCCTTTTTCTCTAAGGACTTGTATAGCTTTATCGAAATCTCCGTCAGCCTCAACTAAAGCTTTTTTACAGTCCATCATTCCGGCACCTGTAGATTGTCTTAATTTATTTACGTCTGCAGCAGTAATTGTTGCCATAATATTTTGAATTTTAATGTTAAAAGTAAAAATTCCATCTTTTAAATTCTAAACTCCAATTTTATTAAATTATCAACATAACGTTTTTAATTTGTGTTTGGATTTTAGAATTTAAAATTTGGAATTTAAATTTGATTTATTCTTCAGTTGCAGGAGCAGCAGCTTCAACAGCTGGCGCAGCTTCTACAGCAGGAGCAGCAGTAGCTTCTTCTGTTGTAGCTTCAGTTTCTTTGTCAGAACCTCTGTCAGAAAGACCGTCGATTACAGCAGCAGTAACTAAAGATAAAATTTTGTCAATTGATTTAGAAGCATCATCATTTGCAGGAATAACGTAATCAACCTCTCTTGGGTCAGAATTCGTATCAACCATTGCGAAAACTGGAATGTTTAATTTTTGTGCTTCTTTTATTGCGATATGTTCAGCTTTGATATCTACTACGAACAATGCAGCTGGTAGTCTAGACATGTCAGCAATTGAACCTAAGTTTTTCTCTAGTTTCGCACGTAGACGATCAACTTGCAAACGCTCTTTTTTAGATAACGTCATGAAAGTACCATCTTTCTTCATTTTATCAATAGAAGACATTTTTTTAACTGCCTTTCTGATAGTTACAAAGTTAGTTAGCATTCCACCAGGCCATCTTTCAGTGATGTAAGGCATGTTTGCAGCTTTTGCTTTTTCAGCAACGATGTCTTTTGCTTGTTTTTTGGTAGCTACGAATAAGATTTTTCTACCTGATGCAGCGATTTTTTTCAAAGCTTCGTTAGCTTCTTCAATTTTAGCTGCAGTTTTATATAGATTGATAATGTGAATACCATTACGCTCCATATAAATGTAAGGGGCCATGTTTGGGTCCCATTTTCTAGTCATGTGTCCAAAGTGAACACCTGCTTCTAGTAAGTCTTTTACTTCTATTTTGTTTGCCATTTTTGTACTAGTTTACGTTCTGTTGATTAGCAATGTATAAATGGCGGTTTCCCAGGCTTTATACATTTAGATGCTAAACTATTTCCTACCTCGATAGGAGAGCAACAACAACTGTGTTTTTTAATTTCAATAAATAATTGATCATGTCTTGTCCTAATTGAACAAGACAGGTAATATTAACGTTTAGAGAATTGGAATCTCTTACGAGCTTTCTTCTGACCGAATTTCTTACGTTCAACCATTCTTGGATCTCTTGTTAATAAACCTTCTGGTTTTAAGATAGCTCTGTTTTCAGCATTTACTTCACACATAACGCGTGCTAATGCCATTCTTACAGCTTCTGCCTGACCAGTTGAACCACCTCCGTAAACGTTTACTTTTACATCAAAGTTGTTTACATTTTCTGTCATAGACATTGGTTGTAAAACTTTGTATTGTAAAGTTGCAGTTGGAAAGTAAGTTGCGAATTCTTTTTTGTTTACAGTGATTTTTCCTGTTCCTTCAGAAACATATACACGTGCAACAGCGGTTTTTCTTCTACCGATTTTGTGAATAACTCCCATTACTTAAGATCGTTTAGGTTAACAGTTCTAGGTTTTTGAGCTCCTTGTTTGTGCTCAGATCCTACAACAACATTTAGATTTCTAAAAAGTTCAGCTCCTAATTTGTTTTTAGGTAACATTCCTTTTACAGCTTTCTCTACTAATAATGCAGGGTTTTTAGATTGCAATACTTTAGCAGTTAAAGTTCTTTGTCCTCCTGGGTAACCTGTATGACGCATGTAAATTTTGTCATTCATTTTTGTACCTGTAAGGTTAATTTTTTCTGAGTTGATAACAATTACGTTATCTCCACAGTCAACGTGCGGTGTGTAACTTGGTTTGTACTTACCTCTTAAGATCATAGCAACCTTTGAAGCAAGACGACCTAAGTTATGACCTTCAGCGTCTACAACGATCCACTCTTTCGTTACAGTGGCTTTGCTTGCTGAAATTGTCTTGTAGCTTAATGCGTCCATAATATTATTTTAATTAAACATTCCATCCCCAATAAAGGGGATGCAAAAGTACAATTAATTATTTTAAAACCAAATACCTTAAAAGAATATTTTATCTGCTGAAAATCAGGGTTTCAGTTTTGTATTTAAAACAATAAAAAAAACCACCTTCACAATAACGCGAAGGTGGTTCAATATTTAGAATTGTTTTTACTAAACAATAAATAAATTTGCAATATCAACGACTTGTTGCGTCGTAAGTGGTTCATCATAAGCTTCTGATCCTGCAGCAGGTCCAAATGCAGAAGAGGTATTAAATCCTGCCTGCACAGTTACTCCTTCGCCATCATAAACAGCTTGGGTAGCTGGTGGCATTCCTGTTCCTCTTTCACTATTCGAAATCCAGCCTTTTAATCCTCTTAATCTTCGTACTTCAGAGGCATGACGTGCTTCTACAGAATGAATTTGTAATGCAGCGGTCAATAAATCAGGTGTGGAAATTAAATTTGCAGCCTGCCCTTTGTAAGCTCTTACACCCGTATCTTCAAATGCCTGAGCTAATGCTAAAAAGGTTGGGTAATCATGAAAAGGATCAAATGCACCGCCAACAGTAAAGTCAAATGTTGGTTTTGCAACGAAGTTTGCACTTGCGGGACCTCCTAATCCTGCAATTAAAAATTTAACGTGGCTTGATTCGTGTGCCGCTATTTGCTGGAAAACTTTTAAATCACGACCTCCGTTTTCAGATGCAGGAATTACTCCTGAATCCAATGCCATTGCATAAAATTCGTTTTCCAGGTATTCTAATGTTAATGCAAATTGCAAAGCACCAATAGGAGTTGCCGGTGTTGCAGTAATATCTTTTGCAAATGCTTTATTTGCCATGGCAGATAATCCAAATGGGATTGATGCATATGCCAGTGTTTTTCCTATGTTTCCAAACTGATTAAAACTGTCTCTTCGGGAAGTAGTGCTTCTCATTAAGCTATCATCAGTAAATGTTTCTATAAATTTTAAAATATTCATAATTTCTAAGTTTTAGCTAGTTAATATTAAGGTAAGTATTTGGCAGTAAATTTTGTAGTAATAAATCCTCCGGCAATTGGCAGAATTTTAGAAGGATCTTTAGCGACATCTAAACCTGTTGATGCACTTATAACATCATCTCCGGCAAAATCCTTAGAATTAGGATTGATCAAACTTCTGATAGCTGCTGCATGTCGGGCTTCTACCGAAACAATTTTTCCTGCTAATAATAAATAATCGGCACTTTTTATTAGTTTTCCAGCTCCATTATAAGCAGCAACTCCTGTGTCTTCGAGTGCTTTTGCTGTTGCAAGAACTTCGGTACGGCTATTAAAGTTAAGGGAGCCATAATTAAAAGCTAATGTAGGAAGTAATTGTGAGCTTGGATTTGGAAGTGCTCCTGATAAAGCAGCTTTAAAAAAATCTCTGTGAATTACTTCGTGATGATACAAATCAGTTAAAACCTGACGTTCAGTATCATTAAAGGCGCTGTTAAAACTTGTTGAGTTTACAACTTTAGTATAAAAGTCGGCTTCCAGTTGTTCAAGAGCATAAGCATAAGTTAATACTCCAAAATCTCCAGAGCCTAAATCAAAAACACCATTTCTAACTCCTGGTAACGACGTGTCTTCCGGTCCGTTGTCATTATCATCGTTGCTGCAACCAGCTATTACAAGACCTGCGCCTGCTAATGCCAAGCCGCTGAGCTTAAGAAAGCTCCTTCTGTTATTCAATGAAGGGTCAACCTCATGAATTTTAACTTCGTTTTTCATAATCAAGGTTTTTAAAAAGGTTAATAACATGTATTAAGTTATTAACGAAATTTTATGAGATGCGGTTTTAAAAAATCGCACTATTTTAATTTTATTTTAAAAAGGTCTTATAAAATCAAATACTGGTAGGTGATTTTTGTTTTATTTTAGGTAATTCTACTATATTTGTATTAATTACATAAAATTATTTTTAAATGAAAGCTAAAGCAACTCTAAAACAAATTGCGAAAGAACTAGGTGTTTCTGTTTCTACGGTTTCTAAGGCATTAAATGATAGCCCTGAAATTAGTGAGCAAACGAAGGTGAAGATTAAGGAGTATGCCAAACTCAAAAATTATAAGCCTAATGTTATTGGTCTGAATTTAAAGAATCGTAAAACCAAAACAATTGGTGTAATTATACCTAATATATTGAACTCCTTTTTTGCAAAGGTTTTTAGTGGTATCGAAAAGGTAGCGGATAAAAAAGGATATAATGTAATTACCTGTATTTCGAATGAATCTTTAGAGAAGGAAATTCATACTCTTGAAATGCTAAGCAACGGGACAATCGACGGATTTATCCTTTCTGTTTCTGAAGAAGCACAAAAACTACAAGATTACAGCCATTTTTCAGCGATTATAAATGATGGAACTCCAATCGTAATGTTTGATCGTATTGCAGATGAAGTAGAATGTGATAAAGTTGTGGTTGATGATTTTGATTCAGCTTTAAATTCAACTCAGCATTTAATTAATTTGGGATGTAAAAATATTGCCTTAATTTCTTCAGTAGATAATTTAAGCGTTGGGAAATTAAGAGCAGATGGATATTTGAAAGCTTTAGCAGATAATAATATTCCTGTAAACGAAAAAATTATTCTTCGTACCGATTCTGAAGAAGATATGAAAGCTAGAATTGATGCCATTTTCGATAATAAAATCGACGCTATTTTTGCTTTGGATGAAAATGATTCAGTTGCGGCTTTACGTGTAAGTTTGAAGAAAGGATATAAAGTTCCTGAAGATATATCAATAATAGGTTTTGCCGATGGAATTTTAGCTTCAAGACGTTTATCGCCAAGTTTGACTACAGTAAGTCAACACGGAATCGAAATTGGAGAAGTTGCTGCCAAACAATTAATCAAACGTCTGGAAGAATCTGAAGAAGAAACTTCAGATTATGAAACTATCGTTATCAAAACAAAATTGAAAGAACGAGAATCTACAAGAAAAGCTTAATCATAAAGTTTAATTCATAAAAAAAGGACTGTTCTTTCGAACAGTCCTTTTTTTATATCTAATTTTTGTCATTGCGAGGAACGAAGCAACCTCACTAATAATGACGCACAAAGTTTAATTCAGCAAATGAGATTGCTTCGTTCCTCGCAATGACTTTAATGTGCTGCCAGCCAATCCAGACCCAATCCAAGTTCTACATCTAAAGGAACACTCATCATAAACGCGTTTTCCATTTCATGTTTAATCATAGGCTGGATTTTCTCGAGTTCGTCGTTGTGAACATCGAAAACAAGCTCATCATGAACCTGAAGCAACATTCTGGATTTCCAGTTTTCTTCTTTTAATTTTTTATGAATGTTGATCATGGCGATTTTAATTACATCGGCAGCACTTCCCTGAATTGGTGCATTTACAGCATTTCTTTCAGCAGCACTACGAACTACAGCATTTGCTGAGTTGATGTCTTTTAAATATCTACGACGACCAAGAATAGTTTGTACATATCCTTTTTCGCGGGCAAATTCTATTTGCTCATTAATATAAGATCTTAATCTTGGGTATGTTTTATAATACGCTTCGATCAAAGCGGCACTTTCGCTACGGGATAATGAAGTCTGATTGCTTAACCCAAAAGCAGAAACGCCGTAAATAATACCAAAGTTTACTGTTTTAGCATTACTTCTTTGTTCGCGTGAAACCTCGTCTAATGGAACATCAAATACTTTTGCGGCGGTTGCTTTATGAATGTCTTCTCCGTTCTGGAAAGCGGCAATCATATTTTCTTCACCACTTAAAGCAGCAATAATTCTTAATTCAATTTGCGAATAATCGGCAGATATTAAAGTGTGGTTTTCATCGCGGGCAACAAATGCTTTACGAATCTGGCGGCCTCTTTCTGTACGAATCGGGATGTTTTGCAAGTTCGGATTATTAGAACTCAAACGGCCTGTTGCCGCAACAGTTTGCATATAATCAGTATGAACGCGTAATGTTTTTTTATCTACTTGTTCCGGTAAAGCAAGGATATAGGTACTTTGTAATTTTACCATCTGGCGCCAATCCAGAATTTGTTTTACGATCGGGTTGTCATTTGCTAAATACGTTAAAACCTCTTCGCCGGTCGCATATTGACCCGTTTTGGTTTTCTTTTGTTTTGCTCCGCCAATTTTTAGTTTGTCGAATAAGATATCTCCTAATTGTTTTGGAGAAGCCAGATTGAATTTCTCTCCGGCAGTTTCGTATATTTTTTCTTCGAGAGATTTAATTTCAATGTCCATTTCTTTAGACATAATGCTTAAGAACTCAACATCTAATCGAATTCCTTCGGTTTCCATGTCTGCTAAAACACTAACTAACGGAATTTCGATTTCATCGAATAATTTTTTAGTCTCGGTTTTGTCTAATTCAGCAGTAAAAATCTCTTTTAATTGTAATGTGATATCCGCATCTTCGGCGGCATATTCCTTGATTTCTTCAAGTGCAACTTCACGCATTGTAATTTGGTTTTTACCTTTTTTACCAATTAATGTTTCAATTGATTTTGGAGAATACTTCAAATAGGTTTCAGCCAGAATATCCATATTATGACGCATATCCGGATTAATCAGATAATGCGCAATCATCGTATCAAAAAGTTTTCCTTTTACAACAACGCCATAATTAGAAAGGATTTTTAAATCATATTTTAAGTTCTGACCAATTTTTTCGATATTTTCATTCTCAAAAAACGGTTTGAATTTATCAACTAAAATCTGAGCTTCTTCCTGGCTTTCCGGAAACGGAACGTAAAATGCTTTTCCTTTTTCATAAGCAAAAGACATTCCAACCAATTCTGCATGCAAAGCATCCAGACCGGTAGTTTCGGTATCAAAACAAACAGAAGTTTGTTTTTGTAGATTTTGTAAAAGCAATTTAATTCCTAAATCACCTTCAACAGCTTGGTAGGAGTGAGGTGTGTTCTCTAAAGTATTATAAAAAGATGTTCTTTCTTCGGTATTTTCATCTGTAGTTGCGCCACCTCCAAAAAGATCAAATTGATCTTCGTTTTTAGGTTGTGGTTTTTTATATAATTTAGCTTCATCACCTTTATTGGCTAATTCATTTCCGCCGCCAACTTTAAATAAATTATCAAATTGCTCCGCCATTCTTCTAAACTCCAATTCCTGAAAAATTGCGTCGGTTTTTTCAATATCAGGTCGTGAAAGTTCATAGTCATTTTCATTAAAAACAACATCGCAATCACATATAATAGTAGCCAGTTTTTTAGATAAGATTCCTTTTTCTTTATTGGCTTCGATATTCTCTTTCATTTTACCTTTTAGCAAATGGGTATTATCTAAAAGATTTTCCATTGAGCCAAACTCTTTCAGGAATTTTTTAGCGGTAACTTCACCAACTCCCGGTAATCCCGGAATATTATCGACAGCATCTCCCATCATTCCAAGAAAGTCGATTACTTGTTCCGGTCTTTCGATTTCAAATTTTGCCAAAACTTCAGGAACGCCCCAAATTTCGATACCATTTCCCATTCGGGCTGGTTTATACATGAAAATATTTTCAGAAACTAATTGTGCAAAATCCTTATCCGGAGTTACCATAAAGACTTTGTAGTTTTCTTTTTCGGCTTGTTTGGCAATTGTACCAATCAAATCATCAGCTTCGCAGCCAGCCATTTCTATAATAGGAATATGCATCGCTCTTAATAAATCCTGAATATATGGAATGGCAATTTTTATAGCTTCGGGTGTTGCATCACGATTGGCTTTGTAGTCAGAAAACATTTCTGTTCTTACCTGACTTCCTTCTTTATCAAAAGCTACGGCCAAATGATCTGGTTTTTCACGTTTAATAACATCCAAAAGCGAATTCATGAATCCCATGATCGCTGATGTATCCATTCCTTTAGAATTAATTCGGGGATTTTTTATGAAGGCATAATAACCACGAAAAATTAAAGCGTAAGCATCGAGAAGAAAAAGACGTTTTTGAGTTGACATAGAAAAAATATTAGTGTGTAAAAATAAACAATTGGGTTTTAAAAATGATTCGGTTCTGAAAATTTAATTTGTTTTCAACTATATAAGGATTGTAAGGTCATTTTAGCAGCACACATTCTGTAGAGACGCACTGCAGTGCGTCTAATTATTATTACGATTATATATTTAAATGAACTTATATTACTTATATGGTGAAAAAAAGAACCAATAGTTAATGTCAAGTTAAAATATTTATGATCAGGGATTTCTTCATTTTGTCTTCATATTACAGAGGTACATTTGATCTGTAAAATAAAAGATATTAATTTTTAAATAGTAGAAATCATGAGAAATTTATTGATGTTATTAGTAGCAGTTTTGGGTACAAGTGTAATGGTAAGTGCTTTTCCTGCAAAAGATGTTAAAGCAACTCCTGCAAAAGAAGTTAAAGCTACAAAACACCTAAAAAACAAAACTGATAAAAAAGCGAAATCAGAGAAAAGCGAAGCTGTAAAAGTAGAGACAGCTAAAGTAAAAAAATAAGAAAAGGTCAATGTAAAATAAAAGGTTAATTAATTTAAAATTTAGAAATCATGAGAAATTTATTTATCGTATTAGCAGCAGTTTTAGGAACAACAGCAATGGTGAGTGCTCAAACAACTCCAGCTCAGGCAACTCCTGCAAAAGAAGTTAAAGCTACAAAACACCACAAAAACAAAGCTGATAAAAAAGTAAAAGCTGAAACTCCAAAAGCAGAAGCGGCTAAGGTGAAATAATAAAAGTTGTTTTTGTTTTGCTTTCAAAGAATTGTAAAGGAGGCAAAACAGAAGTAATGATTATGAGAATGCAGATGGAGAAAGCTGGTAAAGAAATTTATCAGCTTTTTTTGATTCGTTAATTTTTTAATAATGCGCAATATGTTTTTTAGAATTGCTTAAATTTATTTGCGCTTAAATGCTGTATTATGAATATTCTGATTGTTGAAGATAATAAGGAACTTGCTGTCGAGATTTACGATTTTTTATGTAATGTAGGTTACGTTTGCAAAATTGCTCATAATTGCGGTGATGCTCTTGAAGAAGTGAGTAGTAATGATTATGATGCTATGCTTCTTGATCTTGGTTTGCCTGACGGAGATGGATTTGAGGTTTTAAAAACAGTTCGCAAAACAAAGTCAAAAATGGCAGTTATTGTGCTCACGGCACGCGGCGAATTAGATGACAGAATAAACGGTTTGCATCTTGGTGCAGATGATTATTTGACCAAACCTTTTGCCTTAACAGAGCTTAGTGCCAGATTATTTGCTGTGATTCGCAGGATTCATGGGTTTACTTTGAACAGTTTAAGTATTCATGGATTCTTACTGCAGCTTCAGGATTATAAAGTGAGTTATGATGAAATACCTATTAGTCTTACCAAAAAGGAATTTGATATTTTTCAATATTTGGTTTTAAATAAAAACAGGGTAATAACGAGATTGCAATTGACAGAACATATCTGGGGAGATATTCTGGAGGTAAATTCAGATTCAAATTTTATAGATGTGCATGTTCGAAATCTTAGAAAAAAACTGGATAAACATACTGCAATAGATTGGTTTGAAACCGTAAGAAATGTTGGCTATCGTATTAATGAGTAAATAAATATTGTGAAAATAAAACATCAATTGGCTATTTTTAATGCGCTAACAAGACTTTTGGTAATTTTAGTGTTGTGGCTAATGCTGCCAATATTGGTCGAAGATGTGGTATACCGACATATTAATAATGGATTGCTTGAAAAAAAGCAAAAATTTATTGAGCATTTAGATAAAAATGAAATTAATGATTTTATAGAAAACTCAGATGACTCGACTGAAACATATTCGCAGTTTTCGACACTACACAGTGAGTTTTTGGTACTTTCGAAATCCCCTGTAAAAGCCAATCAAAAAAAAGCTGTTTTTAATAATGAATATCGCATTATCGAGGGCGAAGAAAATGAATACAGAATTCTGCAATATCATTTTATTTATGAAAATCAAGGTTATCAGCTCGAAATAGGAAGTAGTCTTGGCGAGGTAAATGACCTCACTTTTATAATCAGGTTTTTTATTATAATTGTATTTGTCGTTATACTCTTTATAACTTTTCTGGCAGATACTTTTTATATAGAATACCTGCTCAAGCCTTTCTATAAAATTATAGATACTAAAATAAGGCGTGTAAACGAACCTGAAGCTTTTGATCATACGCCAATAAAAGCCAGGTCAAGGGATTTTAGGGAACTGGATTTTGTGTTAAATCAGATGATGGACCGTATTGCAGAACTTTTTAAAAAAGAAAAGCAATTCATCTCAAATGTTTCCCATGAATTGCTTACGCCAATTGCTTTGCTTAAAAATAAGTTCGAGAACCTGCTTCAAAATGATTCCTTAGATGATAATGCTTTTGATAAAATTGCAGGTTCCTTAAGAACATTGGATATGCTAAAAAAAATAATCAATAATTTACTATTGATTTCCAGAATCGAAAACAATCAATACGAAGCAAACGAGGATATAAATTTTCATGATATTATTACGGACCTGCAGGAAGATTTACAAGATCGTATTGATGATAGAGAAATTCAGTTTTTGAATAAAATGGATCATGATTTTGCTTTTACAGGAAATAAAACCCTTATTCATATTCTGATTTATAATCTGGTTACCAATGCGATCAAATACAATAAGCCAAACGGAAGTATTGAAGTTGCAGACGGTTTTTTAGAAAACAATTATTTTATTTCGATAACTAATTCCGGAATTGGTATGAATCCTTCTCAGATTGAAAACATATTCAACAGGTTTGCGAGAATTAGTTCAGATCAGGAAGGGCAGGGCTTAGGGCTTGCTATTGCAGCCAGTATTGCTTCTTTTCATCATATTGAGATAAAGGTTACTTCGCAAATAAATGAAAACACGACCTTTATGTTATTATTTCCTGAGGCGCAAAAACAAAATTAAAAGTTAATTTTTTCAAAGTTGCCCAATCTTCATTTTGTCTTCATTTAGCGAATATATCTTTGAGGTATAATAAATGAAAATATTAATAATCATAAAAACTTCAAATCATGAAAAAATTAGTAATGTTAGCAGTACTTGTTTTAGGAACAACTGCAATGGTAAACGCTCAAACAACTCCAGCTCAAACAACTCCGGTAAAAGAAGCTAAAGCTCCTAAAAAAGACAAAAAAGCAGATAAAAAAGCTAAAAAAGCCGAGGCAAAACCAGAAGCAGCTAAGCCTGAAGCTAAAAAATAAAACAACACAGGTTTGGTAATTTAAACCATGTTGTGGATTATAAAGGTTTTAAAAAATTTGGTAGAGAAAAAGCTGGTAGAGAAATCTATCGGCTTTTTGTTTTATTTGAGTGTCTTGTCCTGAAATAGCGATACACAAAAAGCCATCGTTATGAAAGATGAATTAAATTATGTAAAGCGTAGTCAACGAGACTATAGTATGTCACTAAAACTTCAGATTGTTAGTGAGATTGAAAAGGGAAATATTTCTATTACTCAAACAAGGAAACAATATGGCATTCAGAGTCATGCCACAGTTTTAAATTGGTTAAGAAAATTTGGTAACTTTGATTGGGAGAACCAAAACCCCACCCAAATGGCAAAAACACCTGAACAGAAGATAATGGAACTTGAAGCTCAAGTAAAGTTATTGGAAAAGCAAAAAGCACTATTGGAGAGACAGGCTTTTGTTGCAGACAAAAAAGCTATTCTCTTTGATATGATGATTGATTTGGCTGAAAAGGAATACCATATTGATATCCGAAAAAACTCTGCACCCGAACAATCGGCCACTTCAAACAAAAAGAACAACAAACAGTAGCATTTACCTGTTATTTGTTCGGGATAGACAGACAGGTTTATTATCGAAGAATTAGAAGAAAAAACTCCAGGCAAACCAAAGCCCAAGAAGTTGTTTTACTAGTTGGGGATATAAGGGAAAAGATGCCTAAGATTGGTGCTAGAAAACTGTATTATCTTTTATCACGAGAACTTAAAGAACTAAAAATCGGTAGAGATAAATTCTTTGATATACTCAGGGCAAATCATTTATTAATTGTGCCAAAACGGAGTTATCATGTAACAACAAACTCACATCATCGTTTTAGAATACATAAAAATCGAATTTTAGGTTTAGAGATAAATCGTCCTGAACAAGTTTGGGTCTGTGATATTACTTATATCGGAAAAAGAGATCATCCCTGTTATTTAAGTTTAGTCACAGATGCTTACTCAAAGAAGATAATGGGGTATTATGTTGCCAAAAATCTTAATACACAAAGCAGTTTAAAAGCATTGAAAATGGCTCTTAAACAAAGAAAATCCAACATGTTGACTCTAATCCATCATTCAGATAGAGGATTGCAATATTGCGCTAATGAATATCAAAAGGAGCTAATCAAAAACAAGGTTTTATGCAGTATGACCCAAAACTCAGATCCGTATGAAAATGCCATAACTGAAAGGATTAATGGAATTTTAAAGCAAGAATTTATGGTCGATAAATATCATCAAGAAATAAAAATTACAAAACAGATTATAAGGGAATCTATTAATATTTATAATGAGCAAAGACCTCATTATTCTAATCATATGCTAACACCAAATCAAATGCATTGTCAAAATCAAATGCAAATAAGAACATATAAAACCAAAAACAGTTGCAAGAACGTTCTTGCAACTGTTTAATTAATTATTTTTATCTAATAAAATCAGTATCGTTTTTTTAGGACGAGACAGAGTTAAAATTTTGATAATAAAAAGCAATAAAAAATTCATTCTTTGTTACTTTGCTTAAAACTATAAATAATGATCTTACGTTTTGTACTTCTATGTGCTCTTTTTTTATTTATTGAGTTCTATTCTTATCAAGCCTTTCGTACCTTAGTAAAATTGAGATGGGTGTTGGTGAGTTACCAAATTATAAGTTTGCTGCTTTTAATTTTTATCATTTACTCTTTTACACAATTTGATCGTTCTGTTGGACAGACCAAACAAACCATGTTTACAATGGGTTTGATGCTATTGGTATATGTTCCTAAAATAGTTTTGACGCTTGTAATGTTTGGTGAAGATATTTTTAGGATTGGCGCAAGTATCCTGAATTATTTCATGTATAATGTTCCAAGAAAAGATATTATGCCGGACAGAAGAAAATTTATTAGTCAAGTGGCTTTAGGTTTGGCTGCGGTTCCTTTTTTATCGCTGCTTTACGGAATTTTTGAAGGTAAATATAATTTTAAAGTTTTTAAGCAAACCATCTATTTTCCTGATTTGCCGGATGCTTTTGATGGATTTAAAATCACTCAGATTTCAGATGTTCATAGTGGCAGTTTTGATGATCCGGACAAAATAAATTATGCTATTGATTTGATTAATGAGCAGGAAGCAGATATGATTTTGTTTACAGGAGACATTGTAAATACGCATGCTAAAGAAATGCATCCGTGGTTAGAAACCTTTAACAGGATAAAAGAGTATAAATATGGTAAGTTTTCCGTTCTAGGAAACCATGATTATGGTGAATATGTTACATGGCCTTCTGAGAAACAAAAAGACGAAAACTTTCAGGGAATTAAAAGTCTTTATGGTCAGATAGGTTTTGAGCTTTTGCTTAATGAACATACTTATATTCAAAAAGGAGATGATAAAATCGCCTTAATTGGAGTAGAAAATTGGGGACAGAATTTTAAGAAAGCAGGAGATTTAAATAAAGCATCTCAAAACGTGCATCAGCATGATTTTAAGGTGTTGATGAGCCATGATCCGAGTCATTGGGAATATGAGATCAAAAATCACCCTAAAAACTTTCATTTGACTTTGTCAGGCCATACGCATGGTATGCAATTTGGAATTGAAATTCCGGGATACTTTAAATGGAGTCTGGCGCAGTATATTTACAAACAATGGGCAGGATTATATGAAAATGTTGGCCGCTATGTTTATGTAAATCGCGGATTTGGTTTTCATGCTTATCCAGGAAGAGTGGGTATTATGCCCGAAATTACAGTGATTGAACTAAAAAAAGGGAACAATGTGGCTTAATTCGTTAAAAATGCTACATTTGTATATAATTACCTCTTTTTAACAGAATAAAAAAGAATTAAATTTTTGGTTTTATGTCAAAATTTGGAGAACTTATAAATGCTCAGGTCCCAGTGTTAATTGATTTTTACACGGATTGGAATGAATCATCTGTATCGATGCATCCTGTAATTAAGGATGTTGCGGCTGCACTAGGCGATAAAGCCAAAGTGATTAAGATAGATGTGGATAAAAATCAGGAATTAGCAGAAGCCCTTCGTATTAAAGGTCTTCCTACTTTAATGATCTATAAAGAAGGACAAATGATCTGGAGACAATCTGGCGAACTTGATGCAAATACAATTATCGGAATTGTTCAGGAACAATTCAGTTTATAAATACTACTCTTTTGTTGATGTTGTTTAGTGAATAATATCAAACGTATAGCCGTTCTCCTTTAAAAAGTGTAACGTTTTTGGTAAAGCAAATTTTAAATTAGGTGAAGCTTTTATGCTGTCATGAAATACAATCACACTTCCTGATTTTACATTTTTAGTAACGTTTTCCAGGCACTTTTCAGGAGTAATAGTCTGATCAAAATCAGCACTTAAAACATCCCACATAATTATTTTATACCCTAATTTTCTTAGAATTTTAGATTGTGCCTTTTTTATCTTCCCGTAAGGCGGACGAAATATCATGTTGCACATTTTTTCTTCTTCTAAAATCGCAGCACAGTTTTTAACATTCTCAATATAATCATTGTTACTGCTTTTCCATCCATTTACGTGGTTCATGGTATGGTTTCCTATAGAATGTCCTTCGGTAATTAATTTTTCGAATAAAGCCAAGTTGGCTTTTATGTTTTTTCCTATACAAAAGAAAGTAGCTTTTGCATCAAACTTTTTCAATTCAGATAAAACCCAGTCTGTAATTTCCGGCGTTGGGCCATCATCAAAGGTTAGATATATTTTCTTTTCGTTGTTTGGAATATCCCAACAATATTTAGAAAATACCCTTTTGATAAATGAATTAGTTTTTACCCAATAAAAGCTCATTTTGATTTGATTTACAGATATGTAAAAATAAAAAATGCAGCGCTATTTATCAAATTGCGCTGCATTTTTTTAATTGCTATGTTTTTCGTATATTATTCTTTTTCTCTTCCAAAACGTTCAAAAACATTTACATAAGTATTAAATGTCGTTTTATGTTTTTCGTAGAAAGCAAGATCTTTATTCTCTTTCATAACTTGTAATAAACTTCTGTAACGCTCAATGTCAGTAATGATATCAATTGCCAGATCAGTTTGATCACCAGGTGTTAATGTTGCGTAATAGTTTAGTTCTTCTTTGTATTTCTGAACTAGCTTATTTAGCAAATCATGTGCTTTTGCAGTTTCTCCAACTTTATAATATCCTCCAGCAAATGGCTCTACTAATGAATAGTAGCCAAATTTATCCAAAGGCATTTTTGTTATTGCTAAATTGATGATGTTTTTAGCTTTATCAATTTTACCTTCTGCAATAAGCTGGTTCATCAAACGAGATAAATTCGTGCGATAAGTTATGCTGTTTCTTCTGGTTTCCGGATCATGATAAATTTTATCACTTTCGCTATTGCCCCAATCCCATTTCATTACTATATCATACATTTTATCAGCATCAATCTGTCCCATATCCATTGGGCCTCCGTCTTTTGACGGTGTGTTTTTGACAGGAACTAATTTGTAGACCATTCCGTCTAATTGCAAATAATCCTTTAACCATAAATAATCCTCATCATCAAAAGCACCTCCGCTAAAGTAAATTGGTCTTTTCCAATTGTTGTTAGCAAGGATATCCAGCATCATTAAACGATTTTTATATATAGCGCTTCCTTTGATATCAATATCCATGTAAGGAACGATAGAATCGTTGTATTTAGGATTAACAACTTTGTTTTTGATAATTGTATTTTTATCAACAGGAACTCTGATTTTATTTGTTGGATAAAAATGAATTGTCTGTCCGTTTTGTAAACCTACAGTTGATTTTGGATTTTTAATGAAGCTAATAAAATCATTAATATTCCATCGGGTTTCGATTTTTGGTATGTGCGCCACATAATCAAGTTTGTCCCCAACATACTCATCGTGTGTAAACGATATTGGTAAAGGATCAGATTCATATGCTTTTGCTTTCATTTGATCAATGTACCAATCTGTCATAAATAAACTCGTATTTACAATCTTAACATCGGTTCTGATGCCTTCGATTTCCTGAGCATACCATAACGGGAATGTGTCATTGTCTCCAATAGTGAATAAAATAGCATCTTTATCACAAGAATTCAAATACGCTTTTGCCATTGCAACGGCAGTATATTTTCCTGATCTATCGTGATCATCCCAGTTTTGAGACGCCATTAAAATAGGAGCTGCTAATAAACTTGCCCCAATAATAAGTGGTCCTGCAATTTTAGGTGCAATATATTTCTGAATACTTTCGTAGAGCGAATAAACTCCAAATCCTATCCAGATTGCAAATACATAAAAAGATCCTACAAGAGCATAATCTCTTTCACGAGGCTCAAAAGGTCTCTCGTTTAAGTATATTTTTAAGGCAATTCCGGTAAATAAAAATAAAGCTAAAAGTACATAGAAGCTTTTAAGGTCTTTATTGGCATGATACATTAATCCGATAAGTCCTAAAATAAAAGGTAAGAAGAAATAAACGTTTCTTCCTTTATTGTTTAAAACGTCTGAAGGCAAGTTATCTTGGGATCCAAGGTGTAAAGAATCAAGAGCTTTGATACCGCTGATCCAGTTTCCGTCAAGATTATCATATTTACCCTGAACATCACTTTGGCGTCCAACAAAATTCCACATTAAATATCTCCAATACATATATCCAAATTGATACTCGAACATAAAACTGAAATTATCTACAGCCGATGGCTTTTCGATAATTAAATAATCACCGTAACTTTTCAAGAATTTTGTGTAGCCTTCGTTGTCAATTTGCTTTTGAGCATATGCTTTTCTGAATTCAGAAACTGTTTTTTCAACTTCATTACGCAATTGCGCAGTAGCTTTATTATATTCTTCTTCGCTTAACTGGCTGGCATCGATTCCGTATTTGCCTAAATCCTGCTCATAATCATAATTAGGATTTATTTTAAATTTAGGAGGATTTGTAAAACTAATATAGTTCTGAATGTGTCCTGTTTCAGTACTCCACATTCTTGGTAAAATCGTTTTTTGATTGTCGTCAGTGTTTTGTTCTGCGTTTTTGAAATTATTGGTAATAATATATTTACCGGTTTTATAATCTCTCTCGTAATTAGGTTTTTTATCTAAATAAGGCGTTTTTGCATCCAGACCAGAGAAAACTTCTGTGTATTGCGGACCGTAAAACAAAGGGTTTACACCATATTGTTCACGATTGTAATAAGCTAAAACTTCTGCAGCATCTGATGGTTTATTCTCATTGATTACAGTGTTTGCGTTAGCACGAACAGGTAACATCATCCAGGTAGAGAATCCGATGAAAATAAATAAGATGCAAAGTATTATGGTGTTATAGAAAACCAGACCTTTTTGTTTGGTGTATTTTAATCCAAAATAAAAGAATGCAATTAATATTAAGGCAACAAATATAGTTCCTGAGTTAAAAGGCAATCCAATGCTGTTAACCATAAAAACTTCAGTATCTGCAAATGCTTCCATTGTTAATGGTAATAGCAGTTTGAATATAAATAGTAAAATACCAATTACGACTACATTGGCAATAAGAAAGTTTTTGATTGTAACTTTTTCGTAATGCTTAAAATAATAAAGGAATCCTATTGAAGGAATAGTTAGTAAAGCCATGAAGTGAACTCCAAATGAAAGTCCTACAACTAATGAAATAACCAATAACCATTTGTTTCCTTTTGGTTTATCCATGTCTTGCTCCCAACGAAGACCAAGCCAGAAAAGCAATGCGATTAATAAAGAAGCCATTGCATAAACTTCGGCTTCAACGGCATTAAACCAAAAACTATCAGAGAAAGTGTAGGCAAGAGCCCCAACAAAAGAACTTCCTAGTATAACAATTGAATTATTTTGATTGATTTCTGCAAATCGCTCTATAATTTTTTTCAAAATCATAGACGAAGACCAGAATAAAAATAAAATAGTAAATGCGCTTGAAAAAACAGACATCATATTAACCATCACGGCTACATGTTGCGCATCGATAGCAAACATGGCAAAAAATGCACCCATCATCTGGAATAAAGGAGCTCCGGGAGGGTGACCAACTTCTAGTTTAGCAGCTGTGGCAATATATTCGCCACAATCCCAAAAACTCATGGTAGGTTCAACGGTTAGTGTATAGGTAATTAATGCGATTGCAAATGCAAACCAACCAATAATTGTATTCCATTTATTGAAATTGAATTGTGCCATATTTAGGTGTTATAATTATGTATGTTTTCTATCCTACAAAGAAAATGTTTTTTTGTTGAAAGAGAAGAGCATTAACATAAAATTCTGCAAAAGTATTTGTTTGTAGTAATGCGTTGTTTGTGAAATACTTGTAAGATCATTACGGTTTAGAGAGACGGAAAAATGAAAAAAAATGATTTTTTTTTGTCAAAAAGTTTGCGCAAACTAAAAAAAGCTTTAAATTTGCACTCGCTTAACAGCAACGCTGGTCTATGGTGTAATGGTAACACAACTGTTTTTGGTGCAGTCTTTCAAGGTTCGAGTCCTTGTAGACCAACATAAAAAGCCTCTCAATCGAGAGGCTTTTTTATTCAAAAATAAAGTTGTGAAAACTAAAAAAAGCTTTAAATTTGCATTCTCGTAAGCATTCTTACTGGTCTATGGTGTAATGGTAACACAACTGTTTTTGGTGCAGTCTTTCAAGGTTCGAGTCCTTGTAGACCAACATAAAAAGCCTCTCAATTGAGAGGCTTTTTTTATGGAATAAATTTTATTACTGTTTTGTGATTGTGCAAAGTGTATCTGTCTGATCTTGAATAGCTTATTTTGTAAATAAAGAAGATGGGACAACTCCGAACTTCTTTTTAAATGAAAATGAAAAATGAGATAAATCTTCAAAACCAACTCCAATATAAACTTCAGATGGGGATTTTCCCTGTTTAATTAAATAATAAGCTTCTTGCAATCTTTTGTTAAGCAGCCATTTTCCGGGTGTTTCCTGAAAAACTTTTTGAAAGTCTCTTTTAAAAGTGGCTAAGCTTCTTCCGGTCAGATAGGCAAAACGGGTTAGGTGCACATTAAAATGAAAATTTTTGTTCATGAAGGCTTCAAGGTCAATTTTACCTGGTTCGTTAAAGTCAAATAAAATATCTTTTAATTCCGGATTTACTTTAAGTAAAAGATGTACGGCTTCTTTTATTTTTAAATTGAATAAGGCTTCATTGTTTTCTTGTTCTACTTCGAGATACGATATTAATGAATCTATAAATGATTTATAAAGCGGATTTGGTGCCAGTGAAATCATTGATTTAGAATCTGGCTTTTTAGTGACTTTAAAATCATATTCTTTGCTTATTTCCTGTAAGATTTCCTGATTTAAGAAAAGGGATATAGTTTTGAATTCTCCTCCTTCAGGCGGAATCTTAACAAATTTGGCTAAATGATTTCTTTTGCTAAAGCGAAAATCTCCTTCTTTCGAAATATAAGTATTCTTGCTGTCAGAAGCGATCATTTCTCCTGAAATCTGATAACTAAATACATGTTCCGGTATGAAGTTTTCTCCTTCACGACTTCGGCTATAATAGCAAGAGTAGAGTATTTTTGGTTTTATAGTTGATTTTGCTGTCATAAATGTAAAATTACTAAAAGATCCGGAAATTTTCGCTGAAGAAGAATTTTCGGATCTTTTTTCGTGTTATCGAATTAATGCTTTTGGTTCAAGATAAGCTTCTAGACCAATTGTTCCGAATTCCCTGCCTATTCCGGATTGTTTAAATCCTCCAAACGGTGCCATGGGATCATGTCCAATTCCGTTTATTTGTACACGTCCGGCATTTATTTGGGAGGCAACTTTGTGGGCTCTTTTTTCGTTTGATGAACTTATGTATGCTTGTAATCCGTATGTAGTATCATTGGCAATTTCAATTGCTTCTTCTTCTGTTTTGTATGTTATAACAGATAAAACTGGACCGAAAATTTCTTCTCTTGCGATTCGCATTTGATTATTTACGTTTATAAAAACAGTTGGTTTTGCAAAGTTCCCTTTTTCTAGTCCTTCTGGTTTGCCTAAGCCTCCGGTTAGAATTTCTGCGCCTTCATCAATCCCGATCTGGATATAATTTTGAACACGTTCGTATTGTTTTACGCTTACCAATGGGCCAACTGCTGTTGTTTTGTTTTTTGGATTACCGACAATAGTATTTGGGATAATTTCTGTGATTAGTTTTTTTACTTCTTCAAGTCGGTTTTCCGGAACTAATAGTCTTGTTCCGGCAATACATGCTTGTCCGTTGTTCATGTAAGCTGCAATTATAGCAAGCGGAATGGCTTTTGAAAAATCTGCATCGTCAAGAATGATATTGGGTGATTTTCCACCAAGTTCAAGTGTAACTCGCTTCATGGTTTCTACTGCTTCTTTGGCAATAATTTTTCCAACATTTGTGGATCCGGTAAAAGAAATTTTTGCAATATCGGGATTACGGCTAATTTCTGCTCCAACTATTTCGCCTAATCCGTTAACGATATTAAAAACTCCTTTTGGTAATCCTGCTTCGTGAAGGCATTCTGTTATTAATTGTGTTTGTTGCGCGCTCATTTCGCTTGGTTTAATCACTGCGGTGCATCCTGCGGCAATTGCGGTTGATAATTTGCTTGCAATAAAACCATTGCTGGAATTCCATGGGATAATGATTCCAACTACGCCAATTGGAGTCATCTGAACCTCAGATTCTCCCATGGTTTTGGTGAAACTGTAAAAATTTAATAAGTTAATTGCCGAGTCAAAACTTTTTAACATATAATCAAAACTTGTAGTCGAAAATTGTAGTGTTCCGCCGTATTCTTCAACCATAACATCGATAAAATCTTCTCTTCTTTTTTCGATAGAAGCCTGAATGTTTTTTAAATACTGAATTCTTTCTGTTATTGTGGTTTTAGAAAAGCTTTTAAAGGCTTCTTTAGCTGCGGCTATCGCGTTTTTGGTGTCTTGCTCATTTCCTAAAAGCACCTGTCCTAATTTTTCATTTGTTGTTGGGCTGATAAGGTCAAAATATTGTTTTCCTTGTGGAGTTGTGAATTCTCCGTTAATGTAAATTTTGTCTATTGTTTTCATGTTATATTTTTTATGAATTTTATTTGACAAAGATCTGTATTAGCAACACTGTTGGCTTTGTTGTAAAGCTCAAATGAGCTTTGTTGAAAAGTTCATTTTATAGTATTGTTAATGAAAGTATATTGGATTTTATGTAAAAGAAAAGCCTTTCAGTTGAAAGGCTTTTCTTAGATATTGATTTAAATAGAATTGTATTTATATTTTAAAAGTTATTACTGGTTTTACAGCGTGATTTACGAGTCCTTCACTAATGCTTCCGTTAAAAAAGTGAGCGAAACCAGTTCTTCCATGTGTGCACATTCCAATAATATCTGCATTTATGCTGTTT
This sequence comes from [Flexibacter] sp. ATCC 35103, assembly GCF_001975985.1. Lineage (GTDB taxonomy): Bacteria > Bacteroidota > Bacteroidia > Flavobacteriales > Flavobacteriaceae > Flavobacterium. Next base: position 247,656 of record NZ_MTQF01000005.1, read on the forward strand.
GAAAAGTTGATAATTCCTTTTTCTATATTAGTGTCGTTGTAAATGTGTGTTTTGTAGTTAGTAAGATTAAATTCGGCTGCAAATTCATTCATGGCTTTTTCTACTACATGCGTTGGTTTGAAGCTGTTTGGTGTGCATATTGTTACTAAATGTATTTTTGATTCGAAGAGTTTAGTAAAATTTAAAAGTTTTTGAAAAGGTTTTTTTGATTCGTCTGAAAAGTCAGATGCGAAAACGATATTTGATGTGTTAAAATTTGTAGCGTCTTTTTTAATCACTAAAACTGGAATTTCAGAGTTACGAACTACTTTTTCAGTATTAGAACCAATTAATAGTTCTTCGATTCCTGAAGAGCCGTGAGATCCCATTACGATTAAGTCAACATTGTAATCTTTGCTTACTTGCGAAATACCGTGGATTGGCTTGTCCATTTTTACAATTTCAGTCACTGGAATTCCGTCTAAATACGGTCGTGATGAAACTTCGTCCAGCATTTCATTTGCTTTTTTCATAAAAAGCATTGTTTCAGGAATGCTTGCCCCTCCCAGTACTGCATCGTTCATTTGGCTTGGTAGTTCAAGCATGTGTAAAACGATGATTTCGGAGCTATTTTTTTTAGCAATTTGAGCGGCGACTTTAAGAGCGTCTTCTGCGTGTTCAGAGAAATCAGTAGGTACTAGAATTAGTTTCATAATTTTTGGGTTAAATAATGTGAAATTCTTTTGTTTTAATGCTCTTATAAAGATAAGAAATATTTTTAGAGCAATCTATTTATTTTGATTTATAAAAAAAACACTATATTTGCACCGTTATTTATTAAAATCTAAATAATGAGGGGACTAAGTGTCCCCTCTTTTTATAAAATTATGACATTTAAAGAAAAAGTAAACGGATTAATTACGGAGGCTCTTTTAGAAAAGCCATCAATCTTTTTGATTGATCTGGCTATTTCAGACTCTTTCAAAATTAGTGTAGGTTTAGATGGGGATAATGGAGTAGCGCTTCAGGATTGTATTGATGTAAGTCGTGCAATCGAAAATAATCTGGATCGTGAAGAACAGGATTTTTCGCTTGAAGTTGCATCGGTTGGAGTAGGATCACCATTGAAAATGACAAGGCAATACAAGAAAAATATTGGTAGAACATTGATTGTTACTACAAATACTGAAAAAATTGAAGCAGAATTAGTGGAAGCTAACGATGTTTTTATAATTTTGTCTTGGGAAGCAAGAGAACCGAAAAAAGTAGGAAAAGGAAAAGAAACAGTTCAAAAAGAGCAACAAATACCTTATACAGAAATTAAAGAGGCAATTGTTACAGTAACATTTTAATTAAAGAATTCGCATGGAAAATTTAGCATTAATCGATTCATTCTCAGAGTTTAAAGATAATAAACTTATTGATCGTGTAACGCTTATGGCAATTTTAGAGGACGTGTTTAGAAATGCATTAAAGAAAAAATACGGTTCTGATGATAACTTCGATATTATTATTAATCCTGATAAAGGAGATATGGAAATATGGAGAAGAAGAGTAATTGTTGCTGATGAAGATCTTGATTTTGAGAACGAAGAAATTACGTTAACAGAAGCTAGAATGATCGAAGCGGATTTTGAAATTGGTGAAGAAGTTTCTGAAGAAGTTAAATTGATTGATTTAGGAAGAAGAGCTATTTTGGCATTGCGTCAAAACTTAATATCTAAAATTCACGAACACGATAATACAAATCTTTATAAACAATTTAAAGATATTATTGGTGATATTTATACTGCCGAAGTGCACCATGTTCGCCCAAGAGTTGTAATTTTGGTCGATGATGAAGGAAATGAAATTGTTCTTCCAAAAGAAAAACAAATTCCATCTGACTTTTTCCGTAAAGGAGATAACGTTCGCGGAATCATTGAAAGCGTTGAATTAAAAGGAAATAAACCTCAAATTATTATGTCAAGAACTTCTGAGAAGTTTTTAGAAAAATTATTTGAACAAGAAATCCCGGAAGTTTTTGACGGTTTGATTACAGTGAAAAATGTAGTTCGTATTCCTGGTGAAAAAGCAAAAGTAGCTGTAGATTCTTATGATGATAGAATTGATCCTGTTGGAGCTTGTGTTGGTATGAAAGGGTCTCGTATTCACGGAATTGTTCGTGAATTAGGAAACGAAAATATCGACGTAATCAACTATACAAGTAATATTCAGTTGTTTATTACAAGAGCATTAAGCCCTGCAAAAGTTTCTTCAATCAAAATTGATGAAGAAAACAAAAGAGCTGAAGTATTCTTGAAATTAGAAGAAGTTTCTAAAGCAATTGGTAGAGGTGGTCATAATATAAAATTAGCGGGTCAGCTAACGGGTTACGAGCTAGATGTTATCAGAGAAGGTGATGTTGCCAGTGGCGAAGATGATGACGTTGAATTAACTGAGTTTTCAGATGAAATTGAAGGCTGGGTTATTGAAGAATTTGCAAAAATTGGTTTGGATACAGCTAGAAGTATCTTAAAGCAAGAAGTAGAAGATTTAGTAAGAAGAACAGATTTAGAAGAGGAAACTATTCTTGATGTTATGAAAATACTAAAAGAAGAGTTTGATAGCTAGTTATCTGCTCTAACAACACAACGAAAAAGGTAATAATAAAAAGGTTATATGTCTGAAGAGAGAGTAATAAGAATAAACAAGGTTTTAAGGGAATTAAATATTTCGTTAGAAAGAGCTGTTGATTATCTAAAAGATAAGGGAATTGCTATTGATGCAAATCCAAATGCGAAAATTTCTGATAGCGAATTTAATATCCTACAAAGCCAATTTGCGGGCGATAAGGGGAATAAAGAAGCTTCTAAGGAAGTGGGGGAAGAGAAAAGAAAAGAAAAAGAAGCTTTACGTGTAGAGCGTGAAAAAGAAATTGAAGACAAACGCAGACAAGACGAGGAACGCCAAAAACAACAAGAGGTTATAAAAGCGAGAGCTGTTGTAACCGGACCTGTTCAGGTTGGTAAAATTGATTTAAATCCTAAGAAACCTGCAGTTGTTCCTACTCCTGTTGAGGAGCCTGCTAAAGTTGAAGAACCGAAAGTAGTTGTTGCTCCAGCTCAACCAGAAAAACCTGTTCAAAAAGAAATTGTACAGCCTGAGCCACCAGTGGTTCCTGTAGTTTCTGAAGAGAAAAAGGTAGAAAAACCTATTATTACTGAGAAAAAAGAAGTAAAAGAAGTAAAAGTAGAAACTCCTAAAGTTGCTCAGGAACCAGTTGTTTCAACTGATCCTACAACAGCTGAGGAAACTATTACTACACAATATCAAAAATTATCCGGAACTACTCTTACCGGGCAAACAATTGATTTATCTCAATTTAATAAGCCTAAGAAAAAGAAGGAAGATCCAAAAATTACTCCTAATAAACCAGGAGCTCCAGGAGCCGGAAATAACGCTAATAAAAATAAGCGTAAAAGAATTGCTCCTAAGCCTGGCGCACCAGGTGCACCAAAACCTGCTACAGGTAATGCACCGGGAACTCCAAATCCTAATAAAATTACACCAAATACTGGTGGTGGAGGTTTTAATGCTAACAGAAGTGCAAGACCTGGTTTTGTAAAAGGAAACCGTCCTGCAATTGTAGCAAAAGTTGAGCCTACTGAAGAGGAAGTAAAAAACCAAATTAGAGAAACTCTTGAAAAACTTCAAGGGAAAGGTGGAAAATCAAAAGCTGCTAAATACAGAAGAGATAAAAGAGATACGCACCGTCAGAAATCTGATGAGGAGCAAAGGGCACTTGATGAAGGAAGTAAAACTATTAAAGTTACTGAGTTTGTTACTGTAGGTGAAATTGCTATCATGATGGATGTGCCGATTACTAAAGTAATTGGAACTTGTATGTCTTTAGGTATCATGGTAACCATGAACCAACGTTTAGATGCTGAAACATTAACTATTGTAGCAGATGAATTTGGTTACGAAGTTGAGTTTATTACAGTTGATATCGAAGAAGCTATTGAAGTAGTTGAAGATAAAGAAGAAGATTTAGTTGTCAGAGCACCAATTGTTACTGTAATGGGTCACGTCGATCACGGTAAAACATCTTTGCTGGATTATATTCGTAAAGAAAATGTTATCGCTGGTGAGTCTGGAGGTATTACACAACACATTGGAGCTTACGGAGTAACTTTAGATAATGGTCAGAAAATTGCATTCTTAGATACACCGGGTCACGAGGCGTTTACCGCGATGCGTGCACGTGGAGCTCAGGTTACCGATATCGCTATTATTGTTGTTGCGGCGGATGATGATATCATGCCACAAACAAAAGAGGCAATCTCTCACGCACAAGCGGCGGGAGTACCAATTATATTTGCAATCAATAAAATCGATAAACCAAATGCTAATGTTGAGAAAATCAAAGAGCGTTTGGCTAGTATGAACTTACTTGTTGAAGATTGGGGTGGAAAAATTCAGTCACATGATATTTCTGCAAAAGTTGGAACTGGTGTGAAAGAATTATTAGAGAAAGTTTTATTAGAAGCTGAAATCTTAGATTTAAAATCGAATCCAAACAAAGCGGCTCAAGGAACAGTTGTTGAGGCGTTCTTAGATAAAGGAAAAGGATATGTTTCGACAATTTTAGTTCAACACGGAACTTTAAAAGTAGGAGATTATATGTTGGCAGGTAAGCATCATGGTAAAATTAAAGCTATGCATGACGAACGTGGACATATCGTTAAAGAAGCTGGTCCTTCTACTCCGGTATCAGTTTTAGGTTTAGATGGTGCGGCTACTGCAGGTGATAAGTTCAATGTATTTGAAGATGAAAAAGAAGCAAAACAAATTGCATCTAAACGTTCTCAATTAATGCGTGAACAATCTGTACGTACACAAAGACATATTACGCTTGATGAAATTGGTCGTCGTATTGCTCTTGGTCAGTTTAAAGAATTAAACGTGATTCTTAAAGGAGACGTTGATGGATCTGTTGAAGCATTATCAGATTCGTTCTCTAAATTGTCAACTGAAGAAATTCAAATTAATATTATCCATAAAGGTGTTGGAGCAATTACTGAAACTGACGTTATGTTGGCTTCTGCTTCTGATGCAATCATTATTGGATTTAACGTTCGTCCTGCCGGAAATGCGAGACAACTTGCAGATAAAGAAGAAATCGATATTCGTTACTATTCTATTATCTACGCTGCTATCGATGACTTGAAAGATGCGATGGAAGGAATGTTAGCTCCTGAAATGAAAGAGGAAATTTTAGGAACTGCTGAAATCCGTGAGATTTTCAAAATTTCTAAAGTGGGTTCAATCGCTGGTTGTATGGTGATGGATGGTAAAATTATGAGATCTTCTAAAATTAGAGTTATCAGAGAAGGAGTAGTTGTGCATACAGGTGAACTTGTAGCATTGAAACGTTTCAAAGATGATGTAAAAGAAGTTTCTAAAGGTTATGATTGTGGTATTCAAATTAAAGGTTATAATGACATTGAAGAAAGAGATGTTATTGAAGCATACCATGAAGTTGCAATTAAAAAGAAATTGAAATAAGATTCAATAATTATATTTTAAAGTCCCAATGAAAATTGGGACTTTTTTTATGATTGTTTTTTGGGGTAAGATAACAGTTGTGTGAATTGATTTACAATTAATAAAGATGTTTTAAAAATTAATTTTATTTTTGGTAAAATTATTTAAATATGAAACTGTTAATATATTTTGTTATTTTGTTTTTCGGTATTTCAGCTCAGTCTTTTGGACAGGAAGATGTAGAAAAAAAATCACCTCCAGTGGGAAATGCTGTGGTGGGTGATTATTATGGAGCTGATGTTTCAAGTGCTTCTGAGAATAAGGCGATTTCAATTATGGAGTTGAATGATGTGTTGGATAAAGATAAAGTAGTAAAGAATGTTTCGGTAAAGGGAGTTGTAACTGATGTTTGTAAAAAACGAGGATGCTGGATAACTCTTAAAGCGGATAATGGCTCTTCTGTTTTTGTTAAAATGAAAGAGTATGCCTTTTTTGTACCCATTGCTTTAAAAGGGAAAAGTGTTGTTTTAGAAGGAGACGCCGAAAAAGAAGTCACATCTGTAGATGAACTAAAACATTATGCTAAAGACGCTAAAAAAGCACAAGCTGTTATAGATGCTATTGTTTCTCCAAAAGAGGAAATAAAGTTTTTAGCTAGTGGAATAAAAGTTGCGAATTAGTTTAAATTTTGCAGTTGATTTGATATAAAAGCCTCAATTCATTTGAGGCTTTTTTTTTGCTGGATAAGTTAATTGCCTTTCAATAATGATCTGTATTTTGATTTTTTAAACAGGTTAAAAGATTATTTGTAATAAGGCTTTTGGTGGTTCTGTGATGCATTAAAGTATTTGATTGTTGGTTTATTGTAATGAATTTGCGTTGTTAAATTATGAGCTTTATTTTGTCTTTTTGATAGTGTTTTTGCATCCTGTGTTTGAGTTAAACTGTTCCTTTGGTTGGCTTTAGATAGGGATTCTTAACTAACTGTTTTTTTTGTTTGTATGATTAAATAAGATTGAAGTTATTGCTTTGTTGTTAAGTATAAAAAAAGCGAGATAAGATCTCGCTTTTTAATGTATATAAGGTTTGTTTTATTTGCTCGGTTTGATTAAAAAGACGCTTTTGTATCTTTTTTTAATCTCAGCTAAGTTACGTTCTGCTTCTATTCTTGTTTTGAAATTCCCAACCATTACTTTGTAGTTTGGGGTGTTGAAAATTATTGTTCCGTCTATATTGCTATATTCCCTTTTAAAATCCGATAACGTTTTCTTTGCTTCTTCGCTTTTTCCGCTAAAGATTTGGATTTTATAAGTATCGTTTGTGTTTATTGACGTGTTAATTTTACGTTTGTCATTGAGTAGTTGCTCAAATTTAGGGTCTTGATTTAGTGTTAAATTTTGGTCTTGAGCATGAATATTATATGCTAAAGTAAACATTGTTAATGTTAAGAAAACTCTTTTTGAAGGGGTTAAAATTCTCATAATGTGATGGTTTTTATGCAAAAATAGTATTTAAAATTTGTATGGAAAATATTGATATTATTTAGAATTGATATAAATTGATATTTAAGAGTATTTTAAGGTTTTGAGAATAGTTCATAAGTCGTATTTTTGTGCAAGTTTTAAAAGAAGGTATTAGTTTTTCGTTGATTTCCTATAGAAAAAATCATACCAAAAATTAGTAGATAATTATTATACTATATGAAAAAGGTGGGTAACCATAATTCGATCTCAAGAAAATTACTATTTAGCTTATCGCTAACGTTAATTTTCTCCCTAACTTCATTTGCTCAAGATGCTGCTGCTCCGGCGGCGCCTGAAGCTGCTGCTCCGGCTGCTGCTGCAGGTGGTGATCCAGTAAAAGGGAAAGAACTTTTTAATGCAAATTGCGCTGCATGTCACAAATTAGATGCTAAATCAACTGGTCCTGCCTTAAGAGGTGTTTCCGGTAAACATGATATGGCCTGGATTTACAAGTGGGTGCATAACAGCTCTGAAATGATTAAATCAGGAGATGCTGCTGCAGTTAAATTATTTGAAGAAAACAACAAGTCTGTAATGACTGCTTTTCCTCAATTGTCTACAGGTGATATTGATAATATTATCGCTTATACTTCTCAGCCAATACCTGAGAAACCTGCTGGAGCTGTTAGTGCTTTGCCAACAGGTCCTCAAGAAGGCGGAAGTGGAATTTCTAATAACATTATTTTAGGGGCTCTTGCTCTTGTAATGGCGATTTTAGTTGTTATGTTGTTCATGGTGAACAAAGTATTGACTAAAGTAGCAAGTAATAATGGTATTGTAGTTGCTCCTAAAGAAGCAAGAACTCCAATCTGGAAAGCTTTTGCTAAAAATCAATTTTTAGTGTTAGTTACTTCTATATTTTTGCTTTTGGCTAGTGGTTATTTTGTTTATGCTTATTTAATGCAAGTAGGTGTTGATCAGAATTATGAGCCAATTCAGCCAATTCACTATTCTCATAAGATTCACGCAGGAGATAATGAAATCAATTGTAAATATTGTCACTCTGCTGCTCGTGTAAGTAAAAATGCAGGTATTCCTTCTTTGAATGTTTGTATGAACTGTCATAAAAACATTTCTGAAGTTGCTGAAACTACTGCTACTGCTGAATATAGCAAAGCGTTTTACGATGCTCAAATCCAGAAATTGTATGATGCAGTTGGTTGGGATAAGACTAAACAAGCTTATACCGGAAAAACGCAGCCTGTAAAATGGGTTCGTATTCATAATCTTCCTGATTTTGTTTACTTCAACCACTCACAACACGTTAATGTTGCTGGAGTTGAATGTCAAACTTGTCACGGTCCTGTGCAGGAATTTGAGATCATGAAGCAATATTCTAAATTAACAATGGGATGGTGTATTGATTGCCATAGAAAAACTGATGTTAAGATGGAAGGAAATGCTTACTATGATAAAATTCATGCTGAACTTTCTAAAAAATACGGTGTAGAAAAATTGACTGCAGCGCAAATGGGAGGTTTAGAATGCGGTAAATGCCACTATTAATCGAATTATTAAGATTTTAATATTTATATACAATGTCATCAAACAAAAAATACTGGAAAAGTGTTGAAGAACTAGAGAATAGTTCTATTGTTGAGGCGCTTAGAAATAACGAATTTGTTGAAGAAATTCCTACAGAAGAATTCTTAGGAAATGCAGATGCTTTAGCTCAATCTGGAACTTCACGTCGTGACTTTTTAAAGTACGTAGGATTTAGTACAGCAGCAGTTACGCTTGCTGCCTGCGAAGGTCCTGTTCACAAGTCTATACCATATGTGTTACAACCGGAACAAATCATTCCTGGTGTTGCTGATTATTACGCAACTACTGTTTTTGATGGTTTTGATTTTGCTAACTTATTAGTAAAAACTCGTGAGGGTCGTCCAATTAAAATTGATAACAATACTATTTCCGGATCTAAGTTTTCAGCCAATGCTAGAATTCATGCGTCTATCTTATCATTATATGATAGCATGCGTTTGAAAGAGCCTAAATTGGATGGAAAAAATGGTAGCTGGTCTGCTGTTGATTTGAAAATTAAATCAAGTCTTGCTGAAGCAAAAGCAAAAGGTGGACAAGTGGTATTGTTGACAAATACTTTAGCGAGCCCGTCTACTGAGAAATTGATAGGGGAGTTTATTGCTAAAAATCCTAATGCAAAACATGTTGTTTATGATGCAGTTTCTTCATCTGACGCATTAGATGCATTCGAAACAGTTTACGGAGAAAGAGCTCTTGTTGATTATGATTTTTCAAAAGCTTCTTTAATTGTTTCTGTTGGAGCTGATTTCTTAGGAGATTGGCAAGGTGGAGGATATGATGCAGGATATGCGCAAGGTAGAATCCCGTCAGGATCTAACGGAGCGAAAAAAATGTCTCGTCATTTTCAGTTCGAATCAAATATGACATTATCCGGAGCTGCAGCTGATAAGCGTATTCCAATGGGAGTAGCTGATCAAAAACAAGCTTTGGTTCAAATCTATAACATTATTACAGGTTCTTCTGTAGCTGTTTCTTTAGATGCTAAATTTAAAGCCGAAGCGGTTAAAGCTGCTCAGCAATTAAAACTTGCAGGTTCTAAAGGAGTTTTAGTTTCAGGGCTTGAAGATAAAAATGCTCAGTTATTAGTTTTAGCTATCAACCAGGTGTTGGCTAGTGAGGCTTTTAATACTGCGGGTACAAGACAAATTAGAAAAGGATCTAACGCAATTGTATCTCAATTGATAAAAGATATGAATGCAGGAAGTGTTCATACTTTAATCATGAGTGGAATTAATCCGGTTTATACATTAGCTGATTCAGCTTCATTTGTATCTGGGTTGAAAAAAGTAAAAACATCAGTTGCTTTTTCTTTAAAAGAAGATGAAACTGCATCAATAACTACAATTGCTGCTCCGGTACCTCATTATTTAGAAGCTTGGGGAGATGTTGTAATTACGAAAGGAACTTATAGTTTGACTCAGCCAACTATTCGTCCTATATTTAATACAAAACAATTTCAAGACGTTTTATTATCCTTAAATGGAACTCCTGGAAATTTCTATGATTATATTAAAGCTAATTCAGCTTCAATTATTGTAGGTTCTTCTTGGAACAAAGTTTTACATGATGGTGTTTTTGTTATTGGTTCATCTGCATTATCTGCCGGATCTGTTGATTATGCTACTGCTGCAAATGCTGTTGCAAAATCAAAATCTGCTGGAGATTTCGAGTTAGTATTGTATACTAAAACAGGTATGGGTGACGGACAACAAGCAAACAATCCTTGGTTGCAGGAGTTTCCGGATCCAATCACAAGAGTTTCTTGGGATAACTATGTAACTGTTTCGAATGCTGATGCAAAAAAACTTGGTCTTACAAATGAGATTGTTGCAAATGGAGGTTTAAACGGAAGTTATGCTACAATTACTACAGCTGATGGTTTAAAACTAGAAAATGTACCTGTAATTGTTCAGCCAGGACAAGCAGTTGGTACAGTTGGTTTAGCATTGGGTTATGGTCGTAAGGCTGCTTTGAAAGAAGAAATGGTAGTAGGTTTAAATGCTTACTCATTATATAAAAACTTCAATAGTGTTCAGTCTGTTTCTATTGCGAAAGCAAATGGAGTTCATGAGTTTGCTTGTGTTCAGGGCCAAAAAACATTAATGGGAAGAGGAGATATCATTAAAGAAACTTCTCTTGAAATTTTTAACTCTAAAGATGCTGAACATTGGAATGAAAAACCAATGGTATCTTTAGATCACCAGGAAGTTGAAGCTACAACTGTCGATTTATGGGAATCATTTGATCGTTCTACAGGACATCACTTTAACCTTTCGATTGACTTAAACGCTTGTACAGGTTGTGGAGCATGTGTTATTGCATGTCACGCTGAAAACAACGTTCCGGTTGTAGGTAAAGCAGAGGTAAGAAGAAGCCGTGATATGCACTGGTTGCGTATTGACAGATATTATTCTTCTGAAAGTACCTTTGAAGGTGATAACGAAAGAAAAGAGAATATCGCTGGTTTGTCTAGTTCATTATCTACATTTAATGAAATGGAAAAAGCAGGAGATAATCCACAAGTTTCTTTCCAGCCAGTAATGTGTCAACACTGTAACCACGCACCATGTGAAACAGTTTGTCCGGTTGCTGCAACTTCTCACGGTCGTGAAGGTCAAAATCATATGGCATACAACAGATGTGTTGGTACTCGTTATTGTGCAAACAACTGTCCGTATAAAGTACGTCGTTTCAACTGGTTCTTGTACAACAAAAACAGTGAATTCGATTACCACATGAATGATGATTTAGGACGTATGGTATTAAATCCAGATGTAAACGTTCGTTCTCGTGGAGTTATGGAAAAATGTTCTATGTGTATTCAAATGACACAGGCGACTAAGCTAAAAGCTAAAAATGAAGGTCGTCCGGTTGCTGATGGTGAATTCCAGACAGCATGTTCAAATGCTTGTTCTTCAGGAGCAATGATATTTGGTGATGTTAATGATGCTGAAAGTAAAGTTGCTAAATTAGCTGCTGATGATAGATCATACCACTTATTGGAGCATGTTGGAACAAAACCTAATGTGGTTTACCATGTTAAAGTTAGAAATACTTAGAATAAATTATTAATTAAGAAACATATAAAGGATTATGTCGTCTCACTACGAAGCACCCATTAGAAAACCTTTAGTTATAGGTGATAAATCTTATCACGATGTAACTGTAGATGTAGCTGCCCCTGTTGAAGGGCCGGCAAACAAACATTGGTGGATTGTATTTTCAATCGCATTAATAGCCTTCCTTTGGGGGTTAGGTTGTATAATTTACACCGTATCTACCGGTATTGGAACATGGGGATTAAATAAAACAGTTGGTTGGGCCTGGGATATCACAAACTTCGTTTGGTGGGTTGGTATTGGTCACGCCGGAACATTAATTTCTGCGGTATTATTACTTTTCCGTCAACGTTGGAGAATGGCGATTAACCGTTCTGCAGAAGCTATGACTATCTTCTCGGTAGTTCAGGCAGGTTTATTCCCAATTATTCACATGGGTCGTCCATGGTTAGCATACTGGGTTTTACCTATTCCAAATCAATTTGGATCATTATGGGTAAACTTTAACTCACCGCTACTTTGGGACGTATTTGCAATTTCTACGTATCTTTCAGTATCATTAGTTTTCTGGTGGACTGGTTTATTACCTGACTTTGCAATGCTACGTGACAGAGCAATAACACCTTTTAATAAAAGAGTATATTCTATCCTAAGTTTTGGATGGAGTGGTAGAGCAAAAGACTGGCAGCGTTTTGAAGAAGTATCTTTAGTATTAGCTGGTTTAGCTACTCCTCTTGTACTTTCTGTACACACGATTGTATCTATGGACTTTGCTACTTCTGTAATTCCAGGATGGCATACAACAATTTTCCCTCCGTACTTCGTTGCCGGAGCGGTATTCTCAGGATTTGCAATGGTAAATACCTTGTTGATCGTTATGAGAAAAGTTTCTAACCTTGAAGCATATATTACACTACAACATATCGAGTTAATGAACATTGTAATCATGATTACAGGTTCTATCGTAGGGGTAGCTTATATCACTGAGTTATTCGTAGCTTGGTATTCGGGTGTAGAATATGAGCAATATGCATTCTTGAACAGAGCAACCGGACCTTACTGGTGGGCATATTGGTCAATGATGACTTGTAACGTTTTCTCTCCACAATTTATGTGGTTCAAGAAATTAAGAACAAGTATCATGTTTTCATTTATTATTTCGATTGTAGTAAACATCGGAATGTGGTTTGAAAGATTCGTAATTATTGTTACTTCTTTACATAGAGATTACCTTCCATCTTCTTGGACAATGTTTTCACCAACATTTGTTGATATTGGAATTTTCATCGGAACGATTGGTTTCTTCTTTGTATTGTTTTTATTATACTCAAGAACATTCCCTGTAATTGCTCAGGCAGAGGTAAAAACAATTTTGAAAGGAACAGGAGATAATTACATTAGAGAAAGAGCAAATAAAGACACACATCATGAGTAATAAAGTAATATACGCCATTTATAATGACGATGATATTTTGATGGATGCAGTAAAGAAAACCAGAGCTGCTCATCATCATATTGAAGAGGTTTTTACTCCATTCCCAGTTCACGGATTGGATAAAGCTATGGGTTTAGCACCAACAAGATTAGCAATTTGTGCTTTCTTATACGGATGTGTTGGTATTTCTGTTGCAACAACAATGATGAGTTATATTATGATTCATGACTGGCCGCAAGATATTGGAGGTAAACCAAGTTTTAGCTTCATTCAGAATATGCCTTCATTCGTTCCAATCATGTTTGAAATGACAGTATTTTTTGCTGCTCACTTAATGGTTATTACTTTTTATATGAGAAGTAGATTATGGCCATTCAAACAAGCAGAGAATCCTGATGTAAGAACAACAGATGACCATTTTTTAATGGAAGTTGCTGTAAATGATAACGAAGCAGAACTAGTTTCTTTTTTCGAAGGTACAGGAGCTGTTGAAGTTAAAGTAATTGAAAAGAATTAATTGTAGCTATGAAAAGGATATATAAAATAACACTTTTAGTTGGTATAACTATTTTAGTTTCATCTTGCCACAATAATTCGGCACCAAACTATCAGTATTTCCCAAATATGTATGAGTCTTTGGCATATGAGCCATATTCAGAGGCAAAAATATTTAAAGGAGGAAAAGAAGGACAACTTCCTGCAGAAGGAAGTATCAATAGAGGTTTTGAGCCTTATGAATATGAAAATTCAACAGCAGGTTATGAATTGGCTAAAGCTAATTTAAAATCTCCTTTGGATTCAATCGAAAGAAATTCCGGAAAAGGAAAAGAACTTTTCGAAATTTACTGTATCAGTTGTCATGGTGCAGCTGGAAACGGTAAAGGTAAATTGGTTGAAAGAGAAAAATTTCTTGGAGTACCTAGCTATAAAGACAGAGAAATCACTGAAGGAAGTATCTTTCACGTTGAAACTTATGGTTTAAATGCAATGGGTTCACATGCAAATCAATTAAGTGCCCACGAACGTTGGTTAGTTGCTGACTATGTTCTAAAACTAAAAAGCCAATTATAATTGTTGAACAAACTGATCGTAATAGATATGTATACATTTTCAAGTAAATTAAAAACTTTTTCTATCATCCTAATGGCCCTTGGTATATTAGGAATTGGATATGGTTTTTTAACTGCTCCTAAAGATATTCAAGAAGTTGAAAAAATTCTAGCTGCAGATGCACATGGATCTCATGGTGCTGCACATGAAGCAACAGCAGAGACTTCTCATCAAGAAGCTGGACACCACGAAGCTGCTGAAGCTTCGCATGAATCGCACAAAGGGGGCGAACATGAAACAGTAAATGCTGCTGATGAGCACAAAGAACATTTAACGCATGTATTGCACCAATTGCAAAATAAGCCTTGGTCAGCTTTATATGTTGCTTGTATTTTCTTCTTGCTACTTTCTATGGGAACTTTAGCATTTTATGCTATTCAACAAGTTGCTCAGGCAGGTTGGTCTCCGGTTTTGTTTAGAGTTATGCAAGGGATCACGGCTTATTTGCCTGTAGGTTCAGTTATTTTCTTTATTATTTTAATTCTTTGCGGATTACACTTTAATCACATATTCGTATGGTTAGGTGAAGGGGTTACAGATCCTACTAGTCCAAACTATGATAAAATTATCGCTGGAAAAGATGGATATTTAAACTTTACTTTCTGGATTATCAGAGCAGCTATCTTTTTAGTAGGATGGAACTTATACCGTTACCAATCTAGAAAAAATTGTTTAGCTCAGGATGAAGCAAATGATGATCTATACTACAAAAAGAATTTCAAATTAACTGCTGGTTTCTTAGTATTCTTTATCGTATCTGAGTCTATTATGTCTTGGGATTGGATTATGTCAATTGATCCACACTGGTTCAGTACTTTATTTGGATGGTATGTTTTCGCATCTTTCTTCGTAAGTGGTATTACTGCTATTGCATTAGTAACTGTTTACTTAAAATCTAAAGGATATTTAGAGTATGTAAATACAAGCCACATTCACGATTTAGCTAAATTTATGTTTGGTATTAGTGTTTTCTGGACTTATTTATGGTTCTCTCAATTCATGTTAATCTGGTATGCTAATATTCCTGAAGAGGTAACTTACTTCGTAACAAGAATTCAATTATACAATTTACCATTCTTTGGTGCTGTGGTTATGAACTTTGTGTTCCCATTATTAATATTAATCAATACAGACTTCAAACGTCTTAGCTGGGTTATTGTAATGGCTGGTGTTGTTATCTTACTAGGTCACTACGTAGATTTCTTTAATATGATTATGCCTGGTACAGTTGGAGATAAATGGTTTATTGGAGTTTCTGAAATTGCATCTATACTTTTCTTCTTAGGTTTATTTATTTTTGTAGTGTTTACTGCATTGACTAAAGCTCCTTTGTTAGCAAAAAGAAATCCTTTCATTGAAGAAAGTAAACATTTTCATTATTAATATTTAAAGAAGTAAACAGATGACAAGTTTGTTGGTAATTATAGTTTTAGTTTTATTAGCAGTTGCATTATGGCAATTGACCAAGATATTTGATCTTACTCAAGTGGGATCTTCTTCGGACGATTCTCAAGTTGCATCAGATAATGATAATAATATTCAGGGATATGTTATGTTTGGCTTTTTAGCATTCATATATATATTTACGATTTACGGTTTACTTAAATGGGGTAATTTAGCACTTCATACTCCTGCTTCAGAGCACGGGCTTTTAGTAGATAACTTAATGAATATTACTTGGGTTTTAATTTTTGTAGTACAATTTATTACACAAGGTTTATTGTATTGGTTCTCTTTCAAAAATAGAGGTCATAAAGATAAAAAAGCATTATTCTTTGCTGATAGTAATAAATTAGAAGCAATTTGGAGTATTATTCCATCTGTAGTATTAGCTTGTTTAATTCTTTACGGATTGTATGCTTGGAATAATATTATGTTTGTTGATAAAGACGAAGATGTTATCGAAATCGAATTATATGCACAACAGTTTAAATGGACTGCAAGGTATGCTGGTAATGATAATGTTTTAGGAAAAGCTAACGTACGTTTGATCGAAGGTGTTAACACATTAGGTGTTGATATGTCTGATAAAAATTCAGCTGATGATATCGTAGTTTCAGAATTGCATATTCCAAAAGGTAAAAAAATACATTTCAAAATGCGTTCTCAAGACGTATTACACTCAGCTTATATGCCTCACTTTAGAGCGCAAATGAACTGTGTTCCAGGAATGGTTACTGAGTTTGCTTTTATTCCAACTTATACAACTGCTGAATACAGAGAGTTGCCATTTATGGTGGAGAAAGTAGCAAACATCAACAAACTTAGAGCTGAAAAAAGCGTTGAGTTAGTTGCTAAAGGAGGTACAGCTTTAGATCCTTACACATTTGATTATTTATTATTATGTAATAAAATTTGTGGAGCTTCTCACTACAACATGCAAATGAAAGTGGTTGTTGATACTCCGGAAGATTATAAAAAATGGTTAAGCGAAAAAACTACTTTAGCTCAGGATATTAAAGCGGCAGCTGCTGCTAAAGCACCAGCTGAAGGAGCAAAAGCAACTACAGATAGCACGGCTAAAGATACTGTTAAAGCGGTAATCGACACTGTTAAAGCAGCTATAGCTAAAGTTGCTATGAAATAATATTTATTAAGAAAATTTAAAGTACACATATATGTCAGCAGAAGCGCACGATCACGATCACGGACACGATCACGAGCACGAACATCATCATAAAGACACGTTCATTACTAAATATATCTTTAGTATTGATCATAAAATGATTGCTAAGCAATACTTAATTACCGGTATTATTATGGGTATAATTGGTATTGCAATGTCCTTGCTTTTTAGAATGCAATTAGCATGGCCAGAAGAGTCTTTCAAGATCTTTAATGTTTTATTAGGAGATAAATTTGCACCTGATGGTGTAATGGCTAATGATATTTATTTGGCTTTAGTAACAATTCACGGTACCATCATGGTATTCTTTGTACTAACGGCTGGTTTAAGTGGTACTTTTAGTAACTTACTTATTCCACTTCAAATTGGAGCAAGAGATATGGCGTCTGGATTTATGAATATGATTTCATACTGGTTGTTTTTCTTATCTGCTGTAATTATGTTGTCTTCTCTATTTGTTGAAGCTGGACCAGCTTCTGCAGGTTGGACAATTTATCCTCCATTAAGTGCTTTACCACAAGCAATTCCAGGTTCTGGAACAGGTATGACTTTATGGTTAGTTTCAATGGCTATCTTTATTGCATCTTCTTTAATGGGATCTTTAAATTATATTGTTACTGTTATCAATTTAAGAACTAAAGGAATGTCTATGACTAGACTTCCACTTACAATCTGGACATTTTTCGTAACAGCTATCATTGGTGTTATTTCGTTCCCGGTATTGTTATCTGCAGCATTATTATTGATTTTTGATAGAAGTTTTGGTACTTCATTCTTCTTATCTGATATCTATATTGCAGGAGAGGTTTTACATTACCAAGGAGGTTCTCCAGTATTGTTCGAACACTTATTCTGGTTCTTAGGACACCCTGAGGTTTATATCGTAATCTTGCCTGCAATGGGACTTGTTTCTGAAATTATGGCTACGAACTCTCGTAAACCAATTTTTGGATACAGAGCGATGATCATGTCAGTTCTTGCAATTGCATTTTTATCTACCATTGTTTGGGGTCACCATATGTTTATTTCGGGTATGAATCCTTTCTTAGGATCTGTATTTACCTTTACAACTTTATTGATTGCAATTCCGTCTGCTGTAAAAGCCTTCAACTGGATTACAACTTTATGGAAAGGTAACCTACAATTCAACCCTGCAATGTTATTCTCTATCGGAATGGTTTCTACTTTCATCACTGGAGGTTTAACCGGAATCATTTTAGGAGATAGTACTTTAGATATTAACGTTCACGATACTTACTTCGTAATTGCTCACTTTCACTTAGTAATGGGTATCTCTGCACTTTACGGAATGTTTGCTGGTATTTACCACTGGTTCCCTAAAATGTACGGAAGAATGTTAAACAAAAACTTAGGTTATATCCACTTTTGGGTAACAGCAGTTTGTGCTTACGGAGTTTTCTTTCCAATGCACTTTATCGGATTAGCTGGTTTACCAAGACGTTATTATACAAATACAAACTTCCCATTATTTGATGATTTACAAAATGTGAATGTTTTAATTACAACATTTGCTCTTGTAGGAGGAGCGTTCCAATTGGTATTCTTGTACAACTTCTTTAGTAGTATTTTCTATGGTAAGAAAGCAGTACAAAATCCATGGAAATCGACAACATTAGAGTGGACAACTCCAGTAGAACATATTCACGGTAACTGGCCAGGAGAAATTCCTCATGTATACCGTTGGCCATATGACTACAGTAACCCAAATCATGATGTAGATTTTGTACCGCAAAATGTACCAATGAAAGAAGGTGAAGAAGTTTTACACCACTAAAAATATTTAAGAAAGACCATCTGAAAAGATGGTCTTTTTTGTTTTAGGTTAGGTTAAGATTTGGCTATAAATTCTAAATTAAAGAATGTTATAATTTAAAATTCTTAATTTAAGATATAGGAATTTGATCTTATGGATTTGCGTATTTTATTTGAGATTTATCTATTTTACAAACTGATTACTTTGTCTATCTTTGTAAAATGAATGAGAACCTAGATCCCACTACAAATGGGTACAATCCAGAAGAATTAGATCTTGAAAAAAGATTGCGTCCGCTGTCATTTGATGATTTTGCCGGACAAGATCAAGTTTTAGAGAATTTAAAAGTTTTTGTTGCTGCAGCCAATCAACGTGGCGAAGCACTTGATCATACACTTTTTCACGGACCTCCCGGATTAGGTAAAACTACTTTGGCTAATATCTTGGCCAATGAACTTGAAGTGGGGATCAAAATTACTTCAGGACCAGTTTTAGATAAGCCCGGTGATTTAGCCGGATTACTTACTAACCTTGACGAAAGAGACGTTTTATTCATTGACGAAATTCATCGTTTGAGTCCAATTGTAGAAGAATATTTATATTCGGCTATGGAAGATTTCAAGATTGATATTATGATTGAATCCGGACCAAATGCCAGAACAGTTCAAATCAATTTAAATCCCTTTACATTAATTGGAGCCACAACTCGTTCAGGATTGTTAACTGCACCAATGCGTGCACGTTTTGGAATTTCATCCCGATTACAATATTATACTACAGAACTTTTAACTACAATTGTAGAAAGAAGTTCTTCTATTCTTAAAATGCCAATCTCATTAGATGCTGCTATAGAAATAGCCGGAAGAAGCCGTGGAACTCCTCGTATAGCTAATGCATTGTTGCGTAGAGTACGTGATTTTGCACAGATAAAAGGAAACGGAACGATCGATCTTGAAATTGCTCGTTATGCATTAAAAGCGCTTAATGTAGATGCGCATGGTCTGGATGAAATGGATAACAAAATATTGTTGACTATCATTAATAAATTTAAAGGAGGACCAGTTGGACTTTCAACTTTGGCAACTGCCGTTTCTGAAAGCAGTGAGACTATTGAAGAAGTTTATGAACCGTTTTTAATCCAGGAAGGTTTTATTATGCGTACACCACGCGGACGCGAGGTAACAGATAAAGCTTATAAACATTTAGGAAAAATTAATATTAACATTCAGGGAGGATTATTTTAAATTCTATCAAAATGTCTGAAAATAGAAAATATAATTACCCGAACAGACTTTCGATATTGAGATTTTTTCTGGATGCAGAAGGAGTGCGTAAAAATCCAATTCCCTTTCATAAAAGATATTTTGATAAATTTGGAGATTCTTTTTCTCTCAAAATTGGTTTTTCTAAACATATAATTTTATCCAGAGACAATGAGATTGCTGAATATATCTTACAGAAAAACCAAAAGAATTATCATAAATCTAAATTTCAGTCTGTTTATCTTTCAAAATATTTAGGTAAGGGGCTTTTGACTGTTGATGGTGATTTTTGGCTAAAGCAAAGGAGACTAATTCAACCTGCTTTTCATAAACAAAAGATGAATCAACTGGTTGAAAACATGAATCAGACTATTGTTTCAGAGTTAGAAAATTTAGTAGAAGAAGAATCTATTGATGTTTTTCCTGTAATGAGTCAGTTAGCGTTTAATGTCGTAGCGAAGTCATTGTTTCAACTTTCAATCTCTGACGAAAAATTAAACCGAATTAAATTTATTATTGAGGAAGTTCAGAATTTTTTAATCAAAGAAATTAGACTTCCACATAAAGCATGGTGGTTTTCTTTAAGCGGACAAGTAAAAAAACATTTGGAACTTGCTGAAGAAAATAATAGCATTATTCAGGAAATTATTGAACAAAGAATGACTTCGAAAGAAGAAATTAATGACTTGCTTAATATGCTTTTAGAAACCCGATATGAAGATACGGGAGAAGGTATGTCGGTTAAGCAATTAGTTGATGAAATTAAAGTTCTTTTTATAGCGGGACATGAAACCACAGCAAATGCTTTGACTTTTACCTTGCATCTTTTAGGAAGAAATCCCAATGTACAACAAAGAGTTTTGGATGAGATTATTGAGATAGAATCTCAAACTGAAAATATTGTCGAGCAGCTTCAAAAAATGACTTATACTAATGCAGTATTAAATGAATCAATGCGTTTGTATCCGCCTGCATGGATTACAGACAGACAAAATGTTACTGATGATACTCTTGCTGGTTTTCATATAAAAAAGGAAACTCTTATCGGAGTTTCTTTCTACGAATTGCATCGAAATCCTAAATATTGGAAAAACCCGGATGAATTTATTCCGGAACGATTTCTTGGCGAACAGAAAAAAGTTTCTATGCAATATTTTTACCCGTTTGGTGCGGGACCAAGAATGTGCATCGGAGCGGGATTTGCTATTTATGAAATGTGTTTGACCATTGCTCAAATTGTAAAAAAGTATGAGATTAAATCCAGTACTGATACAGTTGAATTCAATCCTTTAATTACATTAAAACCGGTTGGTGTAGAAGTTCTATTCTCTAAAAGATGAGCATTAATGCAAAAGAGACATATTCAAAATTTATAAAATCAGAAGCAAAACGCCTCGGGTTTCTTTCTTGTGGAATATCTAAAGCTGGATTTCTGGAAGAAGAAGCACCACGTCTTGAAAAATGGCTGAATAACAACCATCATGGCCAAATGGCTTACATGGAAAATTATTTTGACAAACGTTTAGATCCTACTTTGTTAGTTGATGATGCCAAAAGTGTAGTGTCACTTTTATTAAATTATTATCCGGAAGAAACCCAGACTCAGGAAAGTTTTAAAATTTCTAAATATGCGTATGGTCAGGATTATCATTTTGTAATCAAAGAGAAACTTAAAGAATTTCTGCATTCTATTCAGGAAAATATTGGCGATGTTTCCGGTCGCGCTTTTGTTGATTCGGCACCTGTTTTAGATCGTGCCTGGGCAGCAAAAAGCGGATTAGGATGGATTGGTAAAAGTGGAAATCTATTGACTCAAAAAGTAGGTTCTTTTTATTTTATTGCAGAGCTTATTCTCGATTTAGACCTGGAATATGATCATGCGACTACAGACCATTGTGGTTCTTGTACAGCCTGTATTGATGCTTGTCCTACGCAAGCAATTGTTGCGCCTCATGTTGTTGATGGAAGTAAATGTATCTCTTATTACACAATAGAACTCAAAGAGAATATTCCTTATGAAATGAAAGGAAAATTCGATGAATGGATGTTTGGATGTGATACTTGCCAGGATGTTTGTCCTTGGAACCGATTTTCAAAACCACATTCAGAACCCTTATTTAATCCAAATCCGGAACTGCTTTCTTTTTCTAAAAAAGACTGGATTGAAATTACAGAAGAAACCTTTCGTGCAGTTTTTAAAAATTCTCCTATCAAAAGAACTAAATTTGATGGCTTAAAGAGAAATGTAAAATTCTTGGAATAATTTTGTAAGATTTTAGTTTCTTTTTGTTTTTTCTTTTCAGATTTTTCGCTTCTTCATTTTTATTATTTGTAAGATTTTTACGTTTTTATCTTCAAAATCTATTAATAGTAACAATTCTCTAAAAAATTAAGAATTTTCTGTTGTTTGGTTATCAAATAGTTATATTTTTTGTACTTCAACGTTAATTTTTATCGTTAAAATGTGTAATTCAACGTTTATATGTGTAGTTTGACGACTAAACTAGCTAGTACAGAGGTGTTTGTATACTTTCGCCGCTCCAAAAACTACTAATTTAACAGAGAGACAATTTAAGTCTTGCACCTATAACGATCTATGGTTCAAACGCTACTTTATTTTTATGAAGATCTTGAAAATATTTTTTTCAGATTTTTAAAATCCATTCTTTCTATTTTATCGTATCTCCCATACATCCAATCGAATGCTAATATTGGCTATTCAGTTTTTGGTATTTCTATTTTTAAATTCACAGTTGTTTATGCGTAACTTTACTTTTTGCAGATCTAAATTGTTTAGATTTAATTTCTTGGTTTTATTTTCATTATTTATTAGTTATAGCGCATCTGCACAGTTTTATACCAAACACTACATTGCACCTGCACCCTGGCAATATTTTAGTAAAGCAAATGAGATCGTAATCGCAACGAATTCTACAGCAACTGTAAATATTACTGTAGCTAAGAGTGATGGTACTTTAGTGACAACACTTACAGCTACAAAAGGAACTCCTGCAGTATATAGATTTGCAGGAAAACCAAGTGCAGCTCCTGCTTTTGCATTAAATACAGTTTTGACTGCGGCAGGATTAATTGTTACTGGTGATGCACCAATATCTATTAACTTAAGAAATGTGGCTTCAGATGCATTAGGCGGTGATGGTACAGATCAGGATATTAAAGGAAATGCTGCATTAACAAGTTTTGGTGATGCAGGAATTGGTATACGATTTAGAGTAGGATATTATAGAGACGGTTCTTTAGGAAATTTTAATGGTTATGGCGATCAACGCCCTATTTACAGTATTATGGCTATTGCAAATGGCACATCAATTACTATAGATGGCGTTGTTAAGACAACTTTAGATGCTGGGCAGAGTTATTTGTTTAAAGCGCCTATAGGTACTTTGGTACAATCTTCTAATCCAACAGTAATGAATACTTCTGCTGCCATTGATACACCTGGCGGATGTGGAGACGGAGCGTATAATCAAGTGCCTCCCGAATCAGTTTTAGGATCAGAATATTTTATTGAAAGAGGAAAAGGAAATGATACAGCAGAGCAAACTACTGTTGTTGCTACAAAAGATAATACAACAGTTACAGTTGATAGTTATTCAGCCACAGGAGTATTAACAAAAACAACAACTACTGTTTTAGCAACGGCGGGTAAATTTTTCACTTTCCTGAATGGTAATTCAAATACAAATTTTTCAGCTTCCCGTGTTTCTGCAGATAAAAATGTAGCAGTATATTCTGGTACAGCACAATCATGTGAGGTAGATATTTCGACAATTGCTCCCGTATCTGAATGTGGTGGATCAAATTTTATAGAAACTGCTAAATTTAGAAATTACGGAACAGGCTCGTTACCTTATTTTGGGTATATACTTTTAAAAGATGCCACATCTGTTGTAAATGTTAATGGGGTTAATATTGAAACGATATCTGGTATTTCTCCGCGTCATCAATTAGGATCTACCGGCTGGTATATAATCAATTTTGAAGATACACAAATTGGAAGTCCAAACGTACTTTCTATATCCAGTTTAGCTAAATTAACAGTTTCGATTGTGCAACAAGGAGGAGGATTTTCGATGGCAGGGTTTTTCTCAAATTTTGCAGCTCAGCCGGAAGATCCAACAATGACTTATGTTTCAGGAGGCGGATGTACTAATAATACAGCTACATTAACGACCCCACCAGATTTTGCACCTTATCAATGGTATTTTAATGGTACAGCTATAACGGGAGCAAATTCAAATTCATATGTAGCTACTAAAACAGGTTCTTATTCAGTTGCTTCGACTTTAGCATGTGGAGTTCAAACCCAATCTAAACCTGTAAGTGTTACTTTGTGTACGGATTTAGGCGTAACGAAAACAGTTGATAATGCAACTCCATGTGTAGGTTCTAATGTTGAGTTTACGGTTAAGCTAAGTAATTTAGGAGTAAATAATGCAACGGGAGTTTCTGTAAATGATTTACTTCCTTCCGGATATAATTTTGTGAGTGCAACACCTTCAGTAGGAAGCTATAATGCCGGAACTGGAGTTTGGAGTATTGGAGATGTAAATGGAGGAATTACAGAAACATTAAAAATAATTGCAAAAGTAAACGCTACAGGAAATTACAATAACACAGCGGCATTACCATCTACGACTACAGATAGTAATTTAGCAAATAACTCGGCTAGTGTGTCTACTACTCCTAATCCTTTACCGACACTTGTTATTACTAATCCAGCATCAGTTTGTTCACCATCAAAAGTTGATATAACAGCTCCGGCAATTACTGCAGGAAGTTCATCAAATTTAACATTTACATATTGGACAAACTCAACTGCTACAACATCATATGCAACACCTACAGCAGCTACAGCAGGAACATATTATATTAAAGCTACTACAACTTTAGGATGTTCAGATATAAAACCAGTCGTGGTAACCGTAAACACAACACCAGTTGCACCAACAGCTTCGGCACAGACTTTTTGTTCGGCTGAAGCCAAAACAGTTAATGATTTAGCTGCAACAGGATCTAACAAAAAATGGTATAACGCCAGTACAGGCGGAACACTTTATACCGGTACAGAATTATTGGCAACAGGAACTTATTATGTAAGCCAGACTTCAGCCAGTGGTTGTGAGAGTGCAAGAACTTCAGTAGGAGTAACCGTAAACACAACACCAGTTGCACCAACAGCTTCATCACAGACTTTTTGTTCGGCTGAAGCCAAAACAGTTAATGATTTAGCTGCAACAGGATCTAATAAAAAATGGTATAACGCCAGTACAGGCGGAACACTTTATACCGGTGCAGAATTATTGACAACAGGAACTTATTATGTAAGTCAGACTTCAGCCAGTGGTTGTGAGAGTGCAAGAACTTCAGTAGGAGTAACCGTAAACACAACACCAGTTGCACCAACAGCATCGGCACAGACTTTTTGTTCGGCTGAAGCCAAAACAGTTAATGATTTAGCTGCAACAGGATCTAATAAAAAATGGTATAACGCCAGTACAGGCGGAACACTTTACACAGGTACAGAATTATTGGCAACAGGAACTTATTATGTAAGCCAGACTTCTGCCAGTGGTTGTGAGAGTGCAAGAACTTCAGTAGGAGTAACCGTAAATGCCACTCCGGCTCAACCTTTATTGAGTTCTGTAACTCAACAAACATGTACGACAGCAACAGGTAGTTTTACTATAACCAATTATAATGCAAGTTATATTTATGTGATAACTCCTTCAACAGGAGTTAGTCAGACAGGAAATACTATTACTGCTCCAGCAGGAAGTTATACGATAACTGCTAAAGCAAATAATTGTGAATCTTTAAGCACAAGTGTTACTGTAGATTCTAAAATTTGTGCCAATATCGACAATACATATCCAATTCAGACTTCAGCAACCACCATCACTACAATAGGAAACGTTACAACAAACGATACGTTAAACG
>NZ_MTQF01000005.1:273572-411092 GCF_001975985.1 [Flexibacter] sp. ATCC 35103
ACGCCAATTACAAACGGACCATTAAGTATTGATGCCAACGGAGAATTAACTTTGGACCCAAATACCAAATCGGGAACATACACGATTACCTACACTATTTGTGAAGAAGGAGCAAACCCAATCAATTGCGCATCAAATACAGCAACGGTTGTAGTTGGAAACACGATTGTTGCCAATGTTGACAATACATATCCAACACAAACTTCATCAACAACAATAACGACAGTTGGAAACGTAACTTCAAACGATACGTTAAACGNNAATTACAAACGGACCACTTAGCATTGATGCCAATGGAGAATTGACTTTGGACCCAAATACCAAATCAGGAACTTACACGATTACCTACACGATCTGCGAAGAAGGAGCAAACCCAATCAACTGTGCATCGAATACAGCAACGGTTGTGGTTGGAAACACGATTGTAGCCAATGTAGACAATACATATCCAACTCAGACTTCAGCAACTACAACAACGACAGTTGGAAACGTAACTTCAAACGATACGTTAAACGGATTACCGGTTACTGCAGCTAATACCAATGTAACGCCAATTACAAACGGACCACTTAGCATTGATGCCAATGGCGAGTTGACTTTGGACCCGAATACAAAATCAGGAACGTATACGATTACCTACACTATTTGTGAAGAAGGCGCAACCCCAGCAAACTGCGCATCAAATACAGCAACGGTTGTAGTTGAAAATACAATTATTGCCAATGTTGACAATACGTATCCAACACAAACTTCATCAGCAACAACAACCACAATAGGAAACGTAACCTCAAACGACACGTTAAACGGATTACCGGTTACGGCAGCCAATACGAGTGTAACGCCAATTACAAATGGACCATTAAGCATTGATGCCAATGGGGAATTAACTTTGGACCCGAATACAAAATCAGGAACGTATACGATTACCTACACTATTTGTGAAGAAGGAGCAAACCCAATCAATTGCGCATCAAATACAGCAACGGTTGTAGTTGGAAACACGATTGTTGCCAATGTTGACAATACATATCCAACACAAACTTCATCAGCAACAACAACCACAATAGGAAACGTAACCTCAAATGACACGTTAAACGGATTACCTGTTACGGCAGCCAATACGAGTGTAACGCCAATTACAAACGGACCACTTAGCATTGATGCCAATGGAGAATTGACTTTGGACCCGAATACAAAATCAGGGACTTACACGATTACCTACACGATCTGCGAAGAAGGTGCAAACCCAGTAAACTGCGCATCAAATACAGCAACGGTTGTAGTTGAAAATACCCTTGTTGCCAATGTAGACAATACATATCCAACTCAGACTTCAGCAACTACAACAACGACAGTTGGGAACGTAACTTCAAACGACACCTTAAACGGATTACCGGTTACGACAGCCAATACGAATGTAACGCCAATTACAAATGGACCATTAAGCATTGATGCCAATGGCGAGTTAACTTTGGACCCGAATACAAAATCGGGAACATACACAATTACCTATACGATCTGTGAAGAAGGCGCAAACCCAATCAATTGTGCATCGAATACTGCAACGGTTGTGGTTGAGAATACACTTATTGCCAATGCTGATAATACATATCCAACACAGACTTCATCAGCAACAACAACCACAATAGGGAATGTTACAACAAACGACACGTTAAACGGATTACCGGTTACGGCAGCAAATACGAGTGTAACACCAATTACAAACGGACCTTTGAGTATTGATGCCAATGGGGAATTAACTTTGGACCCGAATACAAAATCGGGAACATACACAATTACCTATACGATCTGTGAAGAAGGCGCAAACCCAATCAATTGTGCATCGAATACTGCAACGGTTGTGGTTGAGAATACACTTATTGCCAATGCTGATAATACATATCCAACTCAGACTTCATCAGCAACAACAATAACGACAGTTGGAAACGTAACTTCAAACGATACGTTAAACGGATTACCGGTTACGGCAGCCAATACGAGTGTAACGCCTATTACAAACGGACCACTTAGTATTAATGCAAACGGAGAATTAACGTTAGCTCCGAATACACCATCAGGAACTTATACAATAATATACGAGTTGTGTGAGGCAGGTGCAACAACACCTAATTGTACAACAGGAACAGTTACAGTTATTGTTAACGGAATAATTAATGCAGTGACCGAAAATACGCTTCCAATAAATGGAAGTATCGGAGGAACGACACTTTCATTAATTAATAATGATACTTTAAACGGAAATCCGGCAATTATCACCAATAATCCTGGAGGAGTAATTTTAAAACCAGTTAATATACCAACAGGGTTAATTTTAAATTCAGACGGAACGATAACAGTAAACGCAGGAACTCCAATAGGAATTTACGAAGTTGAATATAGCATTTGTGAATATGTAAATCAAACAAATTGTTCGACTGTAAAAAGTTATGTACCAGTAACTGGAGCAGTTTTGCAAGCAAACAATGACAATGCAGGAACTGTAGATAGTAATAAAGGGCAAACTTCAACAACAAATATATTTAATAACGATACTTTAAACGGAGCAGCGCTTAATCCTGCAAGTGTAGTTTTAACTACTGTTGTTTCAAATCCTAATTTAATTTTAAAAGCAGATGGAACAATCGAGGTAAAATCGGGAACTCCAATAGGAAACTATGAGTTAACGTACCAAATTTGTGAAGTTTTAAATCCATCTAATTGTAGTCAGGCAGTTATAAAAATTTCGGTAGTAAATACTGTGGGTGCTAATCCGCCAGCGACTCCATTAGCACAAATTGTTCTTACTAATGACGGAGTAGTAAATGTGGACGGAATAAATGGTTCGCTTGAATTTATAAATATTTTGGATAATGATTTATTAAAAGGCTTACCAATTAATCCTTTAGATGTCATAATCGCAAATACACCAAAAAACAGTTATTTCGAATTTAATGCTGACGGAACCGTAAATGTAAAACCAAATACTCCCGGAGGAAATTATTCATTAATATATCAGGTTTGCGAAAAATCAAATCCAACTAATTGCGCAACGGCAACGCTTGATGTTTTTGTAGAAGTTCCTGCAATTGCAATTATTAAAACAGCAGTCTTTAATGATGAAAATGCCAGCGGATATGCAAATGCAGGCGAAACCATTACCTATAAATTTAAAGTAACCAATACCGGAAACGTTCCGTTAAGAGGAGTTATGGTTTCAGATCCTTTGCCTGGCGTTATAGTTTCCGGACAAGCAATTGATTTAGCAGTAAACGAATCAGATGAGAATAATTTTGTTGGTACTTATAAAATTACACAAAGTGATATAAACAAAGGCAGTGTAAGTAATCAGGCAAAAGTAAAAGCTGTCAGTGATAAAGGAGTAATAGTCGAAGACATGTCTGATGACGAAAATAACACCGGCGACAAACCAACGGTAATGCCTTTAAACGGGTGTGTTATAAAAGTTTTTAATGCATTCTCTCCAAACGGAGATGAGAAAAACACCAGATTCTACATACAAGGATTAGAATGTTATCCGGATAATACGGTAGAAATATACAACCGTTGGGGTGTTTTAGTATATGATATTGATAAATATAACAATGAAGATCGTGCTTTCAAAGGTTTTTCTGAAGGACGTACAACTGTAAAACAAGCAGACGGATTACCGGTAGGAACCTATTTCTACATATTGAAATATAAAGACAGCGGTTCAAATTCGCATGAAATGTCAGGTTATTTATATATAAACAAATAAAAAAATACAAGCGGTTTGCTTAAGTCAGACCGCTCATTAAAGCTTTTTAAATGAAAAAGATAATTTTAATTTTCATGTTTTTTTCGGTTGTGTGTTCAGCGCAGCAAGATTCTCAGTTTACCCAATACATGTATAATACTATTACGATCAATCCCGCATATGCAGGTTCTCGAGGTGTATTAAGTGTTTTTGGTTTATATCGTACACAATGGGTTGGACTTGATGGTGCACCAGAAACGAGTACTTTCTCTGTAAATACTCCTTTAAGCAATAGCAATTTAGGATTAGGAGTTTCCCTGGTTAACGATAAAATTGGTCCAACTAACGAAAACACTTTGTCTGCAGATTTATCCTATACAGTTCCAACATCAGAAACCTACAAACTTTCTTTTGGAATAAAAGCTACAGCAAATCTTTTTAATTTAGATGTAAACAAATTAAGTTTTGAAGATCAGGGAGATCCGCAGTTTCAGGATTTAAATAATAAAATTACACCCAATATTGGAGCAGGTGTTTATTGGCATTCAGATAAAGCATATTTAGGATTATCAGTTCCTAATTTTATCGAAACCAATAGATATAATGACAATGATACAGCTATTTTTAAGGATAAAATCAATTATTATTTTATGGCAGGTTATGTTTTTGATCTTGATTATTATATCAAATTCAAACCCGCATTGTTAACAAAAATGGTACAAGGAGCTCCGCTTCAGGTTGATGTTTCCGGAAACTTTATGTTTAATGATAAATTTGTATTGGGTCTTGCTTACAGATGGAGCGCTTCAGTAAGTGCTATGGCTGGTTTTCAGGTGTCAGATGGTTTATATATAGGATATGGTTATGATCATGAAACGACCAATTTAAGAAGGTATAATTCCGGATCACATGAAATTTTCCTTCGTTTTGAGTTTTTTAATAATTACAACAGAATTACATCACCAAGATTCTTCTAACAAATTCAATCCATGACAATAAAAAATTTAAAATATATCGTTTTATTTTTACTGTTTTGTTTCAATACAATTGCACAAACGCAAAGTTTGGATGATGCAAATAATAAGTATGAAAAATTTGCTTATGTAGATGCCATAAAAGCCTATGAAAGCATTGCAAATAAAGGCTATAAAGACGAAAAAATGTTTCAGCGTCTTGGTAATTCCTATTATTTTAATGGCGAATTCCTTAATGCCTTAAAATGGTACGATGAATTGTTTGCCATGAACGAGCAGCAAGAACCGGAGTATTTGTACAGATATGCACAATGCCTGAAATCAGCAGGAAATTATGCCAAGGCAGATACAATTTTAGAAAAGTTCAATCGAAAATTAACTGCAGATAAAAGAGGAATTTTATTCGAAAGCAACAAAAATTATTTAGAAGAAATAAAGTCTAATTCCGGAAGATATGAAATTGCCGATGCCGGAGTTAATTCTAATTATTCTGACTATGGAAGCGCTATTTTAGACAATAAATTAATTTTTGCTTCAGCAAGAGATACAGGCGCAGTAGTTAAGAAAAATTTTAAATGGACAAATACATCTTTTACAAATTTATATAGTGCACAATTAATGTCGGATGGAAGTGTTGGGATTCCGCAGCGCTTTCATAAAAAAGTAAATATAAAATTCAATGAATCAACACCTGTTTTTACCAAAGATGGAAAAACAATGTACTTTACCCGAAACAATTTTTTAGACGGAAAAAGAGGCAGAAGCGAAAAGAAAATTACTTTATTAAAACTATATAAAGCAACCTTAGTTAATGGTGAATGGTCAAATATCGAAGAACTTCCCTTTAATAGTAATCAATACAGCGTGGCACATCCGGCATTAAGTCTGGATGATAAAACATTGTATTTTGCATCTGATATGCCGGGAACATTAGGACAATCTGATTTGTTTAAAGTAAAGATAAACGATGACGGAAGTTTTGAAAAACCTGAAAATTTAGGAACTTCAATTAATACTGAAGGCAGAGAAACTTTTCCTTTTATATCCGGTGATAATGAACTTTATTTTGCCAGCGACGGAAGACCTGGTTTAGGCGGACTTGATGTTTTTGTTTCAAAAATAAATAAAGACGGTTCTTATGATGAAATTCAGAATCTTGGAGAACCAATAAACAGTAAACAAGATGATTTTGCTTTTATAATTAATAGTAAAAATAGAAACGGTTTCTTTTCTTCTAACAGAGAAAACGGACACGGATTCGACGATGTTTATCGCTTCACAGAAACTCGAAGACTTATTTGCGAACAAGAATTATCAGGTACAATTACAGATGTAGAAACAAATGAAGTTCTTGCAAACGTAACCTTGATTTTGTTTGATGAAACGAAACAAAATGCCATACAAGTTGTTTCAGACCAAAACGGAAATTATATTTTTCCGAATGTAAAATGCGGTAAAAAATACACCGTAAAAACATCCAGAAACGATTATGATATAAAGGAAATTTCGGTAGCAATAAAAAAAGGGACGGGAAAAACAATTTTGCCAATTTCGTTAGAAAAGAAAGCGATTCCGTTAGTGGCTAAAACCATAATGATAAAAACAGTGACGGTTAAATCTGTAAAAATGAAACCTATTGCTGTTGGAACAGATTTGGCAAAAACGCTTAATATCCCTATGAACTTTTTTGATTTAGGAAAAGCTACCATCAGAAAATCATCAGAACCTCAGTTGCAGAAAATTGTAGATGTATTAAAACAATATCCATCCTTAAAACTCGATATTCGTTCGCACACAGATAGTAGACAATCCGCTGCAAACAATATGATTCTTTCAGAAAAAAGAGCACAATCGACCAAAAATTGGTTAATTAGTAAAGGAGTCGACGCAAGTCGATTATCTGCAAAAGGATTTGGAGAAACACAATTGGTAAACAAATGTGCCGATGGTGTAAAATGTACAGAACAACAACATCAACAAAACAGACGAAGCGAATTTATTATTACTAATTTGTAATGTTATCCTGTAATCACATATTTCAACCGGACTAAAGTCCGGCCCTACAACATATTTTGTTCCTCCGGAACTTTATATAGAGCTTTAAGCTCGATTTATATTGTAGGGCTGGACTTTAGTCCAGTTTACGTCAATAATGTGTATTTTGATTAATTTTCAGTGACAAACATCTGGTTAATTTCTGATAACAATTCAAATTCATTTATAGGAAACATTTCAAGAACCATTTCTAAAACAAGAGAAACATTTATGGGATTTTTGTTGGTGCTTGACCTTTTGTCTCCTTCATTATCGAGTGTCAAAATACACATTTTTATCATATTGGTAATTACGCAACCAATCTCATAATAACTGATATTAACTTGAGTCGTATAAACATCTGATTTATTATTATTTGACTTTGAACGGTTAAAATACAGAGAAATTAATTTTCTAAGATTCTCTAATTTTTCAGTTTCATTTGATTCCATTTCTAGTATGTTTTATTATTTATTTTAAATTCTATTCTATTTGTTTTTCCGCGAACAAATCTATTAAACAGGAATGAAAAAAGTTACGACATAAATGTCGGCTTTAAATTTAATGGGTTAATTCATGCAATTTCCGTTTTATATTTATTAATTCTCACATACTATAATATGTTATTTTTTTTCGTAAGTAACGATAAATAGATTTTGAATTGTAGTAAACATAACAATTCACAAAATGCGAAAATCCCAGCGGGATGATATATTTATAGAAAATAAATAATTTGCGTAATTGAGCCCCATCGGGGTGGAATATAATATTTCCTTCATTTTGTATATTTTCAACTGGACTAAAGTCCAGCTCTACAATATAATTTGTTCCTCTGGAACTTTATAAAGAGCTGATGTATGTTTTATTTATAAAAATCATAAAGAGCCATCGGCTCGATTAATTTTGTAGAGCTGGACTTTAGTCCAGTTTATAAAAACATATTGGAATTTTAATTTGGTTTGTGATAACAAAAATGCTGGAATTTCATTCGTGAAAATCAAAAACCCTGCATTTTCCGCAAAAAAGTCTTAAAATTCGTTCATTATTTTAGTGTAAAATTCTTTTAAAACGAAATTTAACTTATTATGTTTAAAATGAATTAGTTAAGTTTTAAAAAATCGATTTCGTTGTTGTGTGTGTTCATTTTTTTTTAACTTTATGAATCTAAAATTTTTCAGATATGACTGTAAATCAAATACTAAACACAAAAGGAAAAAATGTTTATTCTGTTTTGTCAACAACAACGGTTTATGAAGCCT
Organism: [Flexibacter] sp. ATCC 35103; assembly: GCF_001975985.1. Classification (GTDB taxonomy): domain Bacteria; phylum Bacteroidota; class Bacteroidia; order Flavobacteriales; family Flavobacteriaceae; genus Flavobacterium. The sequence goes on from NZ_MTQF01000005.1 coordinate 281,576, forward strand.
TAAAAGTGATGGGAGAGAAAAACATAGGTGCAATTCTGGTTATCGATAACACCGATTTAAAAGGAATATTGTCTGAAAGGGATTATGCTCGAAAAATTGTTTTAAAAGACAAATCTTCAAAAGAGACTTTTGTTCATGAAATTATGGAAAGCAATGTTTTTTCGGTAAAACTTTCAAATAATATCGAAGATTGCATGGAACTTATGAGTACCAAAAGAATCAGACATTTACCAGTTCTGGAGGACGGAATCGTGGTAGGAATAATTTCTATAAGCGATGTTGTAAAAGCAATTATAGAAATTCAGAAAGACACAATAAATCACCTAAACTCTTATATTTCTCAGTAAAAGAAATTTAAAAAATAAGCTTTAAAAAATAGTCCAAATAATAGCGGACTATTTTTTTTGGTTTTCCAAAATTGTTATTTTAGGAAAAGAAAGCTGTAAAAATACGCCAATTTAAACCAAGACTTATATCTTTGTAAGCTAGAATAAAAGCTAAAATAAATGAACAAAGAGAGTAAAAGAAGAGAAGCGTTACTGTACCATTCAGAACCAACTCCAGGAAAAATTCAGGTAGTTCCAACAAAAAAATACGCAACCCAAAGAGACTTGTCTTTGGCTTATTCGCCGGGTGTTGCAGAGCCATGTTTAGAAATTGCAGCAAACGTTGATGACGTTTACAAATATACAGCAAAAGGAAATTTAGTTGCCGTTATCTCAAACGGTACAGCTGTTTTAGGACTTGGGGATATTGGCCCGGAAGCTTCTAAACCAGTAATGGAAGGTAAAGGTTTATTGTTTAAAATATTCTCTGATATCGATGTTTTTGATATTGAAATTGGAACAAAGGATATTGAAGAATTTATTCAGACCGTAAAAAATATTGCTCCAACTTTTGGAGGAATTAATCTTGAGGATATTAAAGCGCCGGAATCTTTCGAAATAGAAAGAAGACTGGTAGAAGAATTGGATATTCCTGTAATGCATGATGATCAGCATGGTACAGCAATTATTTCTTCGGCAGCATTAATTAACGCTTTAGAATTAGCAGGAAAAAAAGCAGAAGATGTAAAAGTAGTAGTTTCCGGTGCAGGTTCTGCGGCGATAGCTTGTACTGATTTATATGTTTTATTAGGTGTAAAAGTAGAGAATATCTTAATGTTTAATAGTAAAGGACTTTTAACAAAAGATAATCCTGCACTATCAGAATTACAATTAAAATATGCTGTAGACGGTGCTAAAATTGATTTAGCCGAAGCTGTAAATGGAGCTGATGTTTTTATTGGTTTATCTTCAGGAGGTATTTTGTCTGCAGAAATGTTATTGACAATGAAAGAAAATCCGATTGTATTTGCAATGGCGAATCCAAATCCGGAAATCGATTATAATTTAGCTACAGAAACTCGTAAAGATGTTATTATGGCTACAGGACGTTCAGATTTTCCTAATCAGGTAAATAACGTTCTTGGTTTTCCTTATATTTTTAGAGGGGCATTAGACGTACGAGCTACAAAAATTAACGAGGCAATGAAAATGGCTGCTGTAAAAGCGTTGGCTATTTTAGCAAAAGAGCCGGTTCCGGAGCAAGTTAACGTAGCTTACGGTGCAATGAAACTAGGTTTTGGTCAGGAATATATTATCCCTAAACCATTTGATCCACGTTTGATTACTGTTGTGACGCCTGCTGTTGCAAGAGCAGCAATGGAGTCAGGAGTAGCAAAAAATCCTATTACAGATTGGGCTGCATACGAAGATGCACTTCGCGAACGTATGGGGAACGATAATAAAATGGTGCGTTTGATTACAAATCGTGCTAAAATGGATCCTAAACGAATTGTTTTTGCAGAAGCAGATCAATTAAACGTATTAAAAGCGGCACAAATTGTTCATGAGGACGGAATTGGGCTTCCAATTTTATTAGGAAACAAAGAGGTAATTTTAGAATTAAAAGCTGAATTAGGTTTTGATGCTGAACTTGAAATCATAGATCCTAAAACAAATGATGAAGAAGCGAGACGTAATCGATTTGCAACTTCATATTGGGAAACAAGAGAACGCAGAGGAGTTTCGTTACTTGATGCTCAAAAGTTTATGCGCGAGAGAAACTATTTTGCTGCTATGATGGTAAACGAAGGCGAAGCAGATGCATTAGTTACCGGTCATACAAGAAGTTACCCAACGGTTGTAAAACCTATGTTACAATTAATTGATAAAGCGCAAGGAGCTTCGTTGATTGCAACAGCAAACATGATGATGACTTCAAGAGGGCCAATGTTCTTGTCAGACACAGCAATTAATATTAACCCATCATCTGAAGATTTAGTTAATATTGCAATCATGACTGCAAAAACTGCAAAAATGTTTGGTGTTGAGCCAGTAATTGCAATGGTTTCATTCTCTAACTTTGGATCATCTACAAGTCCTGGAGCGTCAAAAGTAAGAGAAGCAGTAGCATACTTACATAAAAATCATCCGGAATTAATTGTTGATGGAGAAATTCAGGCAGATTTTGCTTTGAATCAGGAAATGCTTGCAGAGAAATTTCCTTTCTCTAAATTAGCAGGTAAAAAAGTAAACACATTGATTTTTCCTAACTTAGAGTCAGCTAATATTACTTATAAATTATTGAAAGAGTTGTATAAAGTAAATTCTATTGGTCCAATTATGATGGGAATGGGTAAACCGGTTCACATTTTTCAATTAGGTGCAAGTGTAGAAGAAATGGTTAATATGGCAGCAATTGCAGTCATTGATGCTCAGGAAAAAGAAAATAAAAAAAATAAATTAGCTAAATAGTACAAATAATAAGGATCGAATAATATTGTCGTATTTTTATTGCATTTTTGTTATATTTGACCCTTAATACATTAACTATGATAGCACATTTGCAGGGTAAATTAGTAGAGAAAAATCCTACAGACGTCATTATTGACTGTGGAGGTGTTGGTTATCAGGTAAATATATCTTTACACACCTTTTCGTTAATCCCCAATGCTGAACATATAAAACTGTATACGCATCTTCAAATCAAAGAAGATGCGCATACTTTATTTGGTTTTGTCGAAAAATCAGAGCGTGAAATATTCAGAATGTTATTGTCTGTTTCCGGTATTGGAGCAAACATTGCCAGAACAATGTTATCCTCAATAGAACCAAGGCAAATTATCAACGCAATCGCATCCGGAGATGTAGGCGTTATTCAATCTATTAAAGGAATTGGAAACAAAACTGCACAGCGAGTTATCCTTGATTTGAAAGAAAAAGTGTTAAAGTTGTATGATTTAGACGAAGTTTCTGTCGTGCAAAACAATACAAACCGAGATGAAGCGTTATCTGCTTTGGAAGTTTTAGGTTTCATTAGAAAAACTTCAGAAAAAGTAGTAGAGAAAATCGTAAAAGAAGATCCGGAAGCTACAGTCGAAACAATCATTAAGAAAGCGTTAAAAAGCCTATAAACTCAATTTTTATAAACGAATTGTATGCGTAAAATTTGTATTTTTTTACTGTTCTTGTTTTGCGGTAATGTTTTGCGTGCGCAAGTTAATCCAACGGTTAAAGATACAACGAAAACTCAATTCTCTGTTGGGAAAGTAGAGTTGCAAGATCCGCCAAGTGTACTATCTGCTTATAGATATGATCCTATTACAGATCGATATATCTATACAAATTCAGTTGATGGATTTTCTATCAATTACCCTATTATATTAACGCCAAAAGAGTACGAAGATTTAGTTTTGAAAGAATCGAGAAGAGATTATTTCAGAAAAAAATCTGATGCAATCGATGGTAAAAAAGTAGGCAGTGAAGCTGCCAAAAAGGATTTATTACCGCGATATTATATTAATTCAAGTCTTTTTGAAAGTATTTTTGGAAGTAATACAATCGATGTAAAACCCACAGGGTCAGTAGAAATGGACTTGGGTGTTCGATACACAAAACAAGATAACCCTTCGTTTTCACCAAGAAACAGGTCAAGTCTTACTTTTGACTTTGATCAGCGTATTAGTATGAGTTTAATGGGTAAAGTAGGAACCAGATTAGAGGTTAATGCTAATTATGACACCCAATCTACATTTGCCTTTCAAAATTTATTTAAACTGGCTTACACACCTTCTGAAGATGATATCGTCCAGAAAGTTGAGGTTGGTAATGTTAGTATGCCATTAAATAGTACCCTTATTCGTGGTGCTCAAAGTTTATTTGGGGTTAAGACACAGTTACAATTTGGTAAGACAACTGTAACAGGAGTTTTCTCAGAACAAAAGTCACAAACAAAGAGTATAGTTGCAGAAGGTGGCGGAACAGTGCAAAACTTTGATTTATATGCATTAGACTATGATAATGACAGACACTTTTTCTTATCTCAGTACTTTAGAAACAAATACGATGCTTCCTTAAAAAATTATCCATTTATTGATAGCCGCGTTCAGGTAACAAGATTAGAGGTTTGGGTAACTAATAAGCAAAACAGAGTAAGTACAAACAATAATAACTTACGTAATATTATTGCCCTTCAGGATTTAGGTGAAGGTCAGGTTACAGGTGTTCCAGATAATCAGATTGTTGTTATAAGTTCTTCAGCAGGTTTTTTCAACAATCCTATAGATACACCAACAGACAATAATAACAATAAATACGATCCTGCAACAATTGGGCAGGCAGGAGCATACCTAAATTCTAATATTAGAGAAATTGTAACGGCAAAGTCTGGCTTCAATAATGCAAATACAAGCGAAGGAACAGACTATTCTGTACTTGAAAATGCGAGAAAATTAACTTCAACCGAATATACTTTTAATGCACAATTAGGATACATCTCTTTACAGCAGCGTTTGGCAAATGATGAGATTCTGGCCGTAGCTTTCGAATATACTGTAGGAGGAAAAGTCTATCAGGTAGGAGAATTTGGTAGTGATGGAGTTGATGCAACTGTAGTTACAGGAAACAACAATGCAAATCAGGCAATTATTACACAAAGTTTAGTGTTGAAAATGCTGAAAAGTAATTTGACAAATGTTCAAAATCCGGTTTGGAACCTGATGATGAAAAACGTTTATCAAATTCCTCAGGCATATCAAATTAAGCAAGATGATTTTAGATTAAATATACTTTATACAGATCCTTCACCAATAAATTATATTTCACCGGTTCAGGGAACTACTTTTCCTGCGAATGCAACAGCCGATAACAAAGTAGATCAAACCCCATTATTAAATGTCTTTAATTTAGACCGATTGAATTATAATAATGATCCGCAAACAGGAGGGGACGGTTTCTTTGATTATATTCCTGGAGTAACAGTAGATGTTCAAAACGGACGAATTATTTTTACAACTAAAGAGCCATTTGGAGAACTTTTATTTAGAAAATTACAAAATACAGGTTCTGGTGAAAATTATGATGATCCAAATTCATACAATGCCAATCAGCAAAAATATGTGTTTAGAAACATGTATCGAAACACACAATCAGGCGCTTTACAGGACAGTGATAAAAATAAATTCTTATTAAGAGGAAAATATAAATCGTCAGGAAGTAGCGGTATTCCTATTGGTGCCTTCAACGTTCCGCAAGGTTCTGTTGTAGTTATGGCAGCAGGAAGAAAATTAGTCGAAGGTATAGATTATAGTGTCGATTATCAACTGGGGAGAGTTCAGATTTTAGATCCTTCTCTTCAGGCATCAAACACACCAATTGAAGTTTCCTTAGAAAACAATTCAATTTTTGGGCAACAAACCCGAAGATTTATGGGATTCAATATTGAGCACAAAATTTCGGATAATTTTGTTATTGGAGGAACCTTTTTAAAAATGACAGAGAAACCTTTTACTCAAAAATCGAGTTATGGGCAGGAATCTGTAAACAATACTATCTTTGGATTTAATGGAAACTATTCAACCGAAGTTCCTTTCTTTACCAGATTAGTAAATAAATTACCAAATATTGATACAGACGTTCCTTCGAATCTTTCGATTCGTGGAGAAGTTGCTTTTTTAAGACCTGATGCTCCAAAAGCAAGTGATTTTGAAGGTGAAGCAACCATATATGTTGACGATTTTGAAGGTTCACAATCAACAATAGACATGCGCTCAGCTTATGCATGGAGTTTGGCATCTACACCTTTTGTGAATTCTATAAATGATAATACGTTTAATGCAAATTCAAACACATTAGAATACGGATTTAAACGTGCAAAATTAGCATGGTATACAATCGATCCTGTTTTTTATGCTTCAAAACCATCTGGTATTTCAAACGATGATTTATCATTAAACACAACAAGACGAGTTTATAGTAAAGAATTATATCCAAATACAGATATTGCACAAGGACAAATTCAGGTAATTAATACACTTGATTTAAGTTATTATCCTTCTGACAGAGGACCATATAATAACAACCCAAATTTTAGTACCAATCCTGCCAATTCTAATTTTGGAGGAATTATGCGTGCTTTAAATTCAACCAACTTTGAGCAGGGAAATGTAGAGTATATTCAGTTTTGGGTAATGGACCCTTATGTAGGAAATGCTGAAGCGCCTACAAGTAATACCGGAAAAATATATTTTAACTTAGGTGAGATTTCTGAAGACGTATTAAAAGACGGAAGAAAACAATACGAAAACGGATTAGGACCTGGCCAGATAATGGTAAATCCGCAACCACTTTGGGGAGATGTTCCTGCGTCACAATCTTTGATTTATGCGTTTGATACAAATGCTGACAATCGTAAAAACCAGGATGTTGGTTTAGATGGTTTACCAGATTCAAGAGAAGGTTCAGTTTATACAAATTATGCAGGAGAAGCAGATCCAGCTGCAGATAATTATATCTATTATTTAAATACAGACGGAGGGGTTCTTGAGCGTTATAAAAATTATAACGGAGTCGAAGGCAACTCTGCAGTGAGTGTAGATGATCCTAATCGTGGTTCAACAACTTTACCGGATGTTGAAGATATCAATAGAGATAATACCATGAACACCATCAATGCTTATTATGAATATAGTATTGATGTGAAACCGGGAATGCAAGTTGGACAAAATTATATTACTGATATCCGCGAAGTAAGTAGTGTCGAATTACCAAACGGATCGACTACAACAGCAAGGTGGATTCAGTTTAAAATTCCGGTTTCTCAGCCACAAAATACAGTTGGTAATATTACAGATTTTAGATCTATCCGTTTCATGCGTATGTTTATGACTGGTTTTAGCAACCAGATGACAATGCGTTTTGGAGCATTAGATTTAGTAAGAGGAGAATGGAGAAGATATACAGGAACGCTTGATGCTAATGATACAAATCCTGATGACGACGGTACTGAGTTTGATGTAGCAGCAGTTAATATTCAGGAAAATGGTACAAAATGTCCTGTAAATTACGTTGTGCCTCCGGGAGTGCAAAGAGAGCAATTGTATAATAACAATACCATAATTAATCAAAACGAACAAGCATTGGCATTGCGTGTTGGCGGAGCAGGTTTGCAATATCAGGATTCGAGAGCAGTATTTAAAAACGTGAGTGTTGATATGCGTCAGTACAAAAAACTTAAAATGTTTTTACATGCTGAATCTTTACCTAACGAAAGCACATTGCTGGATGATGAAATGATTGGTTTTATTCGTTTTGGAAATGACTTTACACAAAACTTTTATCAAGTCGAAATTCCGTTAAAAGTAACCAGAACCGGTGGGTCTTGTACAATAAGCCCGGATCAGGTCTGGATGGAAGACAATAATATAGATCTGGCACTTGAATTATTGACCAGAATGAAAATTAAGGCCATGACTATTGATATCAACTCTAATAAGCGTGACGTTAACGGAATTTATTATCCGGATGACGACTTAAGCACAGGAGGAGATGGTGACAGTAAACTGAGATTAGGGATAAAAGGAAATCCTAACTTTGGTTTGGTTAGAAATTTAATGGTAGGATTAAAGAGCAGGGCAGATCATAAAGACATAAAAGGAGAAGTTTGGTTTAATGAACTTCGTTTAGCTGATTTAGAGAATAAAGGCGGGATGGCAGCAATATTAAATATTGACACTAATATGGCTGATTTCGCTACTGTATCTGCTACAGGTAAAAAGAGTACGATTGGTTTTGGATCTCTGGAACAAGGTGCAAACGAAAGAGATCGTGAAGATCTACAGCAATATAATATCGTTACCAATCTTAATTTGGGTAAATTATTACCTCAAAAATGGGGAATCAATCTGCCTTTTAATTATGCTATTGGAGAAGAGGTAATAACACCGGAATATGATCCTTTTAATCAGGATATAAAATTAGATCAGTTAATAAAAGAAACTACAGATCCGGCAGAAAAAGAAAATATCAGAACTCGTGCTATTGATTATACAAAACGAAGAAGTATTAACTTTATTGGAGTTAGAAAAGATAGAGCGCCTGAGCAAAAACCGCATATTTATGATGTCGAAAATTTAACGTTATCACAATCTTATAACGAAGTCGAACGTCATGATTATGAAGTAGCAGATTATGTAGATCAGCAATCAAATACAGCTGTAAATTATGCGTATACTTTTCAGCCAAAAGAAGTAGTGCCTTTCAAGAAAACCAAATTCATGAAAAAAAGTGAATATTGGAAATTGTTAAGTGATTTCAATTTTAATTATTTACCATCTAATATCTCTTTCAATACAAATATATTAAGACAAAGTAACCGTCAGCAATATAGAGAAGTAGAAGTTCAGGGAATTGGACTTGATCCTTTATACAGACGAAATTTTGCCTTTAATTATCAATACGGATTTGGTTATAATTTGACAAAATCATTAAAATTAAATTACACTGCGGCTTCAAATAATATCGTAAGAAACTTTTTGAATGATGATAATACACCAAAAGAAGATTTTAATATTTGGGATGATTACCTGGATATAGGAACGCCGAATCAACATGTGCAGCAATTAGTGTTGAATTATGATATTCCAATTAATAAAATTCCTGTTTTAAGTTTTGTAAAAGCTTCTTATTCATATACTGCTGATTATAACTGGCAGCGTTCCTCGACTGCATTTTCTGAATACATTGATCCGGACGGAAATCAATTTGACTTAGGAAATACGATCCAGAATGCGAATTCAAATACATTGACTACTACTTTTACCATGAACACATTGTATAAGTATTTAGGTTTAACACCCGGGTCAAAAACAGCGGCAAAACCTAAAGCAGCAGCGCCACCAAAACCGGGAGAGAAAATTGTAAATACGGCAAAACCAGCTACAAGCAGTAGTCCGTTTTATGATAGTATGATAGGTATTTTGACTAGTGTAAAAAATATTCAGGTTAATTATACTAAAAATAGCGGAACAGTTTTACCTGGATATACACCTGGAGTTGGTTTCTTAGGGTCATCAAGACCTACTTTAGGATTTATTTTTGGAAGTCAGGATGATGTGCGTTATGAAGCAGCTAAAAGAGGTTGGTTGACAGATTATCAGGATTTCAACCAGAATTTTACACAAGTAACCAATAAGCTTTTAAAAATTACGACGAATATTGATTTACTGCCGGACTTAAAAGTTGACTTGACAATGGATCGCGCTTATTCTGAAAATTCATCAGAACAATATAGTGTAGTAAACGGAGAATATATGCCTTTGTCACCTTACACATACGGAATGTTCTCGATTTCGACTGTATTGATTAAGACTGCGTTTTCGACTAGTAGCGAAACCGAATCTGCTGCGTTTGACGATTTTAGAAATAACCGTTTGGTTATTGCTAATCGTCTGGCTGAAGATCATTATGGCGGAGCCCCAATTCCTAGATATGGAGATGCAAACAACCCTATTCCGGCTGAAACAGACGCTAATTATAAAGTTTATGTTGCTAATCAGGGATATCCAATTGGGTATACAAAAAGTAATCAGGCGGTTCTGTTGCCTGCGTTTCTTGCAGCTTATTCAGGAAGTAATGCTTCTGGCAGTTCGACAGATATTTTTAGAAGTTTCCCAATTCCAAACTGGAGTGTAAAATACAACGGTTTGATGCGTTATAAATATTTTAAAGATAAATTCAAGCGTTTTTCATTACAGCATAATTACAGGGCATCTTATACAATAAATCAGTTTAGATCTAATTTTGATTATCAGGAAACGCCAAACGGACAAGACGTAAATACCAATTTCTTTAATAAAACGATCATGTCAAATGTCAATTTAGTCGAGCAGTTTAGTCCGCTTGTACGAGTAGATTTTGAATTGAAAAGTTCATTAAGAATACTTACTGAGGTTAAAAAAGACAGAGCATTATCAATGAGTTTTGATAACAATTTATTGACAGAAGTAAAAGGGATGGAGTATATCGTAGGTTTAGGATATCGTTTTAAAGATGTTATTTTCTCCTCAAGACTTGCAGATAGTCCAACCGGAATTATTAAAAGTGATATCAATATCAAAGCTGATTTCTCTCTTAGAAATAATGAGACATTGGTGCGTTATTTAGATTATGATAACAACCAGTTAGCGGCAGGACAAAATATCTGGTCATTAAAACTAACTGCTGATTATTCGTTCAGCAAAAATCTTACGGCTATATTCTATTACGATCATTCGTTCTCGAAAGCTGTAATTTCAACGTCATTTCCTTTAACGAACATCAGATCAGGATTCACACTTCGATATAATTTCGGAAATTAATTTTTTTGGTTTCTAAACAGGATTTCATTAGAAGATTATTACATTTGTGGCTTAATTATTAAAATATCAATTTTCAAACATAGTATTATGAGCATACCAGCAAATTTAAAGTACACAAAAGATCACGAATGGGTTAGCATCGAAGGAGATGTTGCAACTGTAGGAATTACTCATTTTGCACAAAAAGAGTTAGGAGATATCGTGTATGTTGAAGTAGAAACTTTAGATCAGACACTTGATAAAGATGAGGTTTTTGGAACAGTAGAAGCTGTAAAAACAGTATCTGATTTGTTCTTGCCTTTAACAGGAGAGATTATTGCTTTTAATGATAGTCTGGAAAGCGCACCTGAAACGGTTAATTCTGACCCTTACGGAGCTGGATGGATGATTAAAATTAAAATTGCAAATGCATCAGAAATAGATTCATTATTGTCTCACGAAGCTTATAAACAACTTATCGGTGCCTAAACAATTATTACTGCTCTGGGCAATATTATGCTCGGGGATCATTACTTATTTTTGTTTAACAGATTCAAGTAATATTCCTGCTGTAAGTTTCCCAAGTATAGATAAGATTGTTCATTTTTGTTTTCATTTCGGATTCACAATTTCCTGGATTTTGTTTTTCAAAAAGGAACTTAAAGGCAAAGCTCCTGATGATTATAAAGCATACCTGATTTCGTTTATATTTTCTGTTTTTTTTGGAATCACAATCGAAATTTTACAAAGTGTTTTAACAACCACAAGAGCGTCTGACGTGTCTGATGTTTTAGCAAATGCAATAGGAGCTTTAATAGGTATCTTTACTGCAATGGCTTTTAAAAAACAAATCGATAAAATATAAGAATATAATTACCCACTTCGGTGGGTTTTTTGTTGCCAAAAAATCAAGCTTTAAAAAGTGTGTTTTTTTCTGAATATAAAATGTATTTTTGTCGCAACTCTACAATCATGAATGTTAAGCAATATTTAGATTCTACTTACTTAAAAACTGCTGCTCAGGCCGGACTTTCGGAAACTGAGAATAATAGTATAGTAAAAACTGCTATCGAAGAAGCAATTCTTGAAGGCTTTAAGCTTATTATGATTAGGCCGGAACATGTTGCACTGGCCAAAGAAATGATTTTAAAAGCCCATTCTGCATTACTTGTTGGTACCGTAATTGATTTTCCCGAAGGAAAAGAAAGTCTAGAAACTAAAATTAAAGAAGCAAATAAAGCAATCGAAGACGGAGCAGATGATCTGGATTTTGTTTGTAATTATGAAGCTTTTAAAAATGGGGATATTGCATTAGTCAAACAAGAAATTTTAATAGGAAGCCAAATTGGTTTAGCAAATAATAAAACAGTAAAATGGATTATTGAAGTTGCAGCTTTAACGGATAAAGAAATTATTCAGCTTTCGGCTTTGATAAAAAATGTTGTAATATCTCATTTTAAAGAAGATGATTATAGCTCTGTGTTTGTGAAATCTTCAACCGGTTTTTATAAAACTGAAAATGATTTGCCAAACGGAGCAACTATTCCAACCATTATAATGATGCTCGAAAATGCATCACCTTTGCCGGTAAAAGCTGCCGGAGGAGTCAGGTCTTACGAAGATGCAATAGAAATGATTCGTTTAGGCGTTAAACGTATCGGAACTTCGGCTGCAAAAACAATTGCAAACGGAGAAAATACCACAAATCAATATTAACTGAAAACCTACATCTACGTGAATAAGATTTTTCTATCTTTTATTTTGACATTATCAGCCTTATACGTTTTTTCTCAAGAATCAAATACTTCAGTTAAACCGGGTTTTACATCAGAACAATTTCCTATTTTTCCTGCTTGCGAAAATTTGCAATCAAAAAAACTGGAAGATTGCTTTTATAAAGAAGTTCAGGATTTTGTTTTTAACAATTTTGAAGTTCCTGATAATTTAAAACAATCAAATTATAAAGGAGAAGTAAAAGTGCTTTTTGAAGTAGATGAAAATGGAGAGTTTAAAGTAATTTATGTAAATACTGCAAACGATGCATTGTCAGAAGAAGCAAAACGGGTTTTTGGAAAATTCCCTAAAATAAAACCATCTACGTATAACGGAAAACCTACATATTCTAAATATACGATTTCAATAGATATCCCATTAAAAAGTTCCGGCCAAATTGCTGCAGAAGCTTTAGCTGCTGCCCAAATTTTGAAACCTGCTCAAAAACCAATGACAGAACTGGATAGTATTGTGTATAAAAAATACAATAATCCGGAATTCGAAAGTCATTTGAATATTCCGTTTTCTCATAGTTATTATGCGCAATTTGATGGCGCAATGAATCAGGTAGGAAGTAATAATCATACCGCTTCTAAACCGTATACTTATGCAGAAGTTTCAAAATACTACAATTTAAAAGAAGTAAATCAGTCCCTTCATAAAGATGTTTCGACCTGGCTGGGAAGAAAATTCTGGAATGAGAACCTTGTTCAGATTCAGGGAGAAGATTATTGGTTGGCATTAAATCCTATTCTTGATTTGCAAATGGGTAAAGCTTCAGATCTTGATGCATCTTACACCTATGTAAACACGCGTGCCTTAAATTTTAGAGGAGGTTTAGGTAAGAACCTTAATTTTACAACTACCGTTTTTGAAAGTCAGGGACGATTTGCAGGTTATTTTAATGATTATGCCGAAACATTAAAACCTTCAGGAGGAAATCCGGCAATTATTCCGGGAATGGGAATTGCAAAAAGATTTAAAACGGATGCCTACGATTTTCCTTTGGCTGAAGCTAATATTACCTATGTACCAAGCAAGTTTTTTGATTTGCAGCTAGGTTACGGAAGAAATTTTATTGGAGACGGATATCGTTCTTTGTTTGAGAGTGACGGAGCAAGCCCTTATCCTTATTTTAAAATAAATACCAATTTCTGGAAAATAAAATATACCAATACCTATATGTGGCTTAAGGATGTTCGTCCTGATGTTACTTTAGAGAGAACCTATGCAACAAAATTCATGGCGAATCATTACTTAAGCTGGAATGTTTCTAATAAGCTGAATTTAGGTTTTTTTGAATCTGTAGTCTGGACAGATACTAATAATCGAGGTTTTGATATTAATTTTGTAAACCCTATTATTTTCTATCGTTCTGTAGAATTTTCATCATCATCAAAAAGTGGAAATGCACTTTTAGGAATGTCAGGAAAATATAAATGGAACAACAATGTCAATTTATATGCTCAGTTTTTACTTGATGAATTTTCGATAGGAGACATGGCAGGGGGAGAAAATAGCTGGACAAATAAATTTGGATATCAATTAGGGGCTAAATATTTTAATGCTTTTAAAGTCAAAGATTTATTACTGCAATTAGAGTACAATCATGTGCGTCCTTATGTTTATTCGCACAGTGCTATTATTACGAATTACGGACATAACAATCAAAGCATTGGACATCAATGGGGTGGTAATTTTGAAGAACTTGTGGCAATTGCACGTTACCATAAAGGGCGTTATTATGCTGATGCTAAATTTACAGTTGGTAAACGAGGTCTTGATTTTGATACTGCAGAGAATGGCTATAATTACGGAGGTAATATCTATAAAAGTTATGACCTGGATCGACCTTATGACACAGATGTAAAAGTAGGACAGGGAAATAAAACCAATATTTTTATAGCAGATATTCAGGGTGGTTATTTGATAAACCCAATGACTAATTTGAAATTTTTTGGAAGTTTTCTTTATAGAAATTTTGATCCAACACAAGAAACAGCAACTACTTTTAAGCAAAATACAACCTGGTTCACTATCGGATTGCGTTCAGATATCTTTAATTGGTATTTTGATTACTAGTATTTTTAATAAGATTTTTCGAAATAATTGTGTTAAAGATTTGCAAGTCCTTATTTTGTAAAGGTTTTATTGAAAAAAATCTAATTTTATAGGTCAGTATTCTACAATCTAATTTGTACATTTGCACCACTCAAAAAAAACATACAAAATAATACTGTATTGAACGCTACTAAAAATACATTTTCAATAAAATCAATATTTAACGATTTCAAAGAGATTACAAAGGCTGGTTTAGCAATCAGTGTATTGTTTTCCTCGATAGCAGGATATTTGTTAGGTGTTAATGAAGAGAATCCATTTAAATGGAGTGTTTTGTTGGTTTTAATGATTGGAGGATATTGTATGGTTGGGGCTTCAAACGCTTTTAATCAGGTAATAGAAAAAGATATCGATTCATTAATGGATCGTACTAAAAATCGTCCGGTTCCTTCAGGGCGTATGTCGCCAAAAACGGCATTATTTGTAGCGAGTTTATTGACTATTATTGGTATTGCATTGTTGTATACAATCAATGCTAAGTCAGCAATGTTTGCTGCAATTTCAATATTTTTATATACAAGCGTTTATACACCTTTAAAAACAGTAACTTCGTTATCGGTTTTTGTTGGTGCTTTTCCGGGTGCAATTCCATTTATGTTAGGTTGGGTTGCGGCAACAGGAGAATTTGGTATAGAAGCAGGTACACTTTTTTTAATTCAGTTTTTCTGGCAATTTCCACATTTTTGGTCCATTGGCTGGTTTTTATATGAAGATTATGAAAAAGCAGGGATCTTTATGTTGCCTACAGGAAAAAAAGATAGAAAAACTGCTTTGCAGATCATTTTATATACAGTTTGGCTTATAATAGCATCATTACTTCCTTGTTTAGGATTTACAGGACAATTGTTTATTACACCAATTGCGGCTGTAATAGTGTTCTTATTAGGATTGTGGATGTTGTTTTATGCAGTGCGTTTGTATCAGTTAAGAACACCAAAAGCGGCAAGAACATTAATGCTAGTAAGCGTTTCGTATATTTCGTTGCTGCAAATAGTATTTATAGTAGATAAATTTTTAAGATAGTTATGGAAATGACATTAACAAAAGACACGATAAGTGAAGAACAAGTAAGAAAATCAAAATCGGCTAAACTGATTTTGTTATTCGCAATGGTAAGTATGACCATGATGTTTGCCGGACTTACAAGTGCATTTGTAGTAAGTAAATCAAGAGCAGACTGGTTGAAGAATTTCGAATTGCCAACTGCGTTTTATTATAGTACAATAGTTATTATTGGTTGCAGTGTTACTTTTTATCTGGCTAAAAAAGCCATTCAAAAAGATAATAGAGGAGCAACTACAGCATTACTTTTGGGAACATTGGCTTTAGGGGTTTTATTTGTGGTTTTGCAATTTGTAGGTTTTGGACAAATCGTAAAAAGCGGTTATTATTTTACAGGAGAAGGTAGTTCTATTACTACAACTTTTCTATACGTAGTTACTGTTACGCACTTATTACACTTGGCTGGAGGTTTAATTTCACTTTTAATTATAATTTATAATCATTTTAAACAAAAATACAATTCGACTCAAACTCTTGGTATAGAACTAGGTGCGATGTATTGGCACTTTTTGGATTTATTATGGGTATATTTATTTTTATTTTTATATTTCTTTAAATAAGAAAAAAACGTAAATTTGGGAACTTTTTAACGAATATCTTTTATGGAAGCGACAGTTACTACTGCAAACAACGAAAAAACTTGGGGAGGCGGACATGAGATCCAGCCATTAGGAGCTAGTTATGGTAAAATGATGATGTGGTTTTTTATCGTATCGGATGCCTTGACATTCTCTGGATTTCTGGCGGCTTATGGTTTTTCCAGATTTAAATTTATCGAAACTTGGCCTTTGGCTGATGAAGTGTTTACTCACTTCCCATTTATGCACGGTGTTTCGGCTCCAATGTATTATGTAGCCTTAATGACTTTTATTTTGATTTTCTCATCTGTAACAATGGTTTTGGCTGTTGATGCAGGTCACCAATTGAAAAAAACAAAAGTTGCAATTTATATGTTCTTAACTATTATTGGAGGTTTTATTTTCGTGGGTTCTCAAGCCTGGGAATGGAAAAACTTCATTAAAGGAGAATATGGTGCTGTTGAAACAGTAGGTGGAAGCCTATTACAGTTCGTTGATAAAGATGGTAAAAGAGTTGCTCTTGAAGAGTTTGCTGTAAAATTACCAAATCAACCGGAACAACTTAGCAGAGCAAAAGCAAAATGGTTTATGGAAAGTGCAGAAACATTGCCAACATATTCAGTAGCTGATGTACAGGCTGGTTTTAAAGCGCATCCTGAATTATTAATAAGAACAGAACATCTTACAGCAGAAAAGAAAAAAACAGTTTTGTCAAGAGCAGAATCTGAAGCTCGTTTAAGCCAGGCAAAATATGTTGTAGAAGGTGCTAACTTAATAAGAAACGAATACGGAAGTAAATTATTTGCTGATTTCTTTTTCTTTATTACAGGATTCCACGGATTTCACGTATTTTCAGGAGTAATCATTAATATCATTATTTTCTTTAATGTGTTATTAGGTACTTACGAAAAAAGAAGAAGCTACGAAATGGTAGAGAAAGTTGGTTTATACTGGCACTTTGTCGATTTAGTTTGGGTATTTGTATTTACAGTTTTCTACTTAGTTTAATTTTAGATTTTAATTATTATGTCACACGAACACGTATCAAATACAAAAAGAATCTGGTTTGTTTTTGCATTACTATCAGCAGTAACTACAGTAGAAGTTATCCTGGGGATTATAAAACCAGCATCATTAGAGTTTAATCATTTTGTAGGTTTGAATTTGTTGAACTGGATATTTTATATCCTGACAATATTCAAAGCATATTATATAGTATGGGCATTTATGCACATGGAAGGTGAAAAAAGCAGCCTTAGATGGTCAGTTGTTTCACCAGTTATTTTCCTAGTTTTATATTTATTGTTTATTCTGCTAACAGAAGGACATTATATTTATGGGGTTTTTAAAGATTCTACTATTAAATGGAATTTTTAACATGATATTAATTCGAAAAGAGTCCCGATAACATCGGGATTTTTTTATTTTTGTACCTCAATAACTTCCGGTAATAAAATGAAAAAAAATATAGTTCTCTTTGTACTTTTTGTTTTGCCAATTGTAGCCTATTTGTTTTTTGCTTCTGGTGTAAATAGCTTTACTAAACTTCCAACAATAACTCCTAAAATTGCCGACTTTGGTAATTGGAAATCCCTTAAAGGAGAAAAAGTAACCCTAAATAATAAAATTACAATTCTTGGTTTTTCAGGAAATGAGATTTTAAAAAACAGAGGTAATTTCTTCAATCTAAACGAAAAAATATATCAGCGTTACAACGGGTTCAAAGATTTGCAATTTGTAGTTATCTGCCCATTGGGAACAGAAAAAGATGCAGAGAAAATTGTAGAATCATTGGGTGCTTTTACAGATGTTTCGGGATGGCATTTTATTTTTGCTTCGCCTGATGAAATTAAAGCCTATTATGATCAATTGCATCTGAAAGGAAAACTAGATCAGAATCTGGGAACTTCAAATGTTTACATCGTAGACAAAGAAAGAAACCTAAGAGGCAGAAAAGATAAAGATGAATATAAAGAAGGGTATAATACTTTTCATCCTTCTGAGTTGAGTAACGAAATGCTTGATGATTTTAAAATCATATTATATGAATATCGGGCAGCATTGAAAAAGAACCACAACGCAACAAAACAACTTTAATCTTTATATCATGTTTAAAAATAAATCATATATCGGAATTTCGTTTATTATTTTAATCTTCGGAATTTATGCCGTGCCTAAAATTGTTGACAGAATAAAAAATGGTGAAGTTGTAAAAGGAAACCGTTTAGATAATGTAGGATTAAAAAACTCTAAATCTGATGCAAAACTTATTACAATAGGACCGGCACCTAAATTTGATTTAACAAATCAGGATAATGCTAAAATTTCAAATGAAACCTATAAAGGAAAAGTATATGTTTTGGAGTTTTTCTTTACAACTTGTCCATCGATTTGTCCTAAGATGAATTTAAGCATGTTAGAAATTGAAAAAACGTTTTTTGGTAATCCAAATTTCGGGATTGTTTCCATTACAATCGATCCTAAACATGATACACCGCAAGTTTTAAAAGACCACGCTAAGTTATTAGGTGTAAAATCTTCTAACTGGAATTTCCTGACAGGTGATAAAGCTACAATTATGGATTTATCAAACAAAGGTTTTAATCTTTATGCTGGCGAGAATGATAAAGTAAGCGGCGGTTTTGAGCATTCTGGTTTGTTTGCTTTAATTGATAAAGATGGAAATATTCGTTGCAGAAAAGATGAATTTGGTAATCCAAACATTTACTATGACGGATTAGATAAAAAAGGAGTTAGAGATATTCAAGAGGATATTAAAATATTATTAGAAGAATAAAGATGGAAGATCATTCATTAGAAAAAAAATACAGCAAACTTATTGTTGCAGTTTCAATTATTATTCCGGTCGTAGTAGCAATACTATTTGGAGTAAAATTAAAAGATTTTGGAATCAATGTAGAACCGCTTTCATTTCTTCCTCCCATTTATGCTACCACAAATGGTATTACAGCAATTGTTTTGGTTTGGGCAGTAATTGCTATCAAAAACGGAAAACAAAAACTTCACGAACGTTTAATGACTTTTGCTATTGCGCTTTCGGTTGCTTTTTTGGTAATGTATGTAGCGTATCATATGACAGCCGATTCTACTAAATTTGGTGGAGAAGGAGCAATACGATATATTTATTTCTTTATTTTAGTAACACATATCTTATTGTCTATTGCAATTATTCCGTTGGTATTGATTACTTATGTAAGAGCACTTGCCCAACGTTTTGACAGACATAGAAAAATAGCTAAAATAACATTCCCGCTTTGGTTGTATGTTGCAGTTACAGGCGTAGTAGTTTACTTAATGATTTCTCCTTATTATGTTTAAAATAGAAAATAGAATACAGAATAAAGAATACAGAATACAGAATATTGAAAATAGAGAAGATAATGCTAAAAAAAGTTTTTCAGCTAAATATGTATTTCTATTTTCTATTCTCTTTTCTCTTTTCTCTTCTCTCACAGCTAATGCCCAATGCGCGATGTGTCGTGCAGCACTTGCAGGAGATTCGAATGTGAAAAAAGCCGAGGCTGTAAATAATGGAATAGTCTATTTGATGGTCGTTCCTTATTTACTGGTTGCCATAATTGGATATCTGATTTATAGAATGTACCAATCAAAAAAGAAAAAAGCAGAATAATTATATTCTGTTTTTTTTTTATTTTTTATTTCAGTCCATCTACAGAAACATTTACCGTTCCGTTTATTTTTATAAAAGCGATAATAGCCTGATTGGTCAGCTGAATTTTATCAAACTGGATATCTTCCATTTTTCCATTTACGAAAACGCCTGGCATTGGTGAATAATTTTTAAGATAAGCCGCCATGCTTTTTTTTCCTTCTTCCAGATTTGGCTGAATCGAATATCGACAGCTTTCTTCCATTTTTCTCAATATATATCCCTGACCTAACCAGCTTGCCGTTCTCATGAGCTTACTTTTTGTATCTAACACATAATCGAGTTTCTCAAAATAAATCTCTTTTGTCTGCGGATTATATTGCGGAAATCCGTTTAAATAAAGTGTTCCGTTTATAGAACCTAAAACGTCAAGTGCAATAACCATTTTTCCGTTTTTGTGCCAGATAGAAACATTTTTCACCGTTATTTTTTTGCTTCCCGAACCAAATTCCTGTCCTGCAAAATTTTTGGTCATGATTTTCGAAGCATCAATATAAGTTGAAATTGCTGCAATATTAGCTGAAATTTGATTCGGGATTTTTGCTACAGGCTTCAAAACAATTTTACTGGCATTGAATCTCGATTCAGGTTGTTTACCCACAATAGTTTCCATATTGCATTTCATTCCCATGTCTAATAAAAACAAATCATTTTTGAGTTTTGCGTTTGTAGAATAAACTTCGACAGGCACAATTCTTAACCAGCTTTCATAAGTATCGCTCATCTGGAACGGAGTACATATTTTTTCTAATGCTGATAAAACGTTCGGTTTAAAATCCATTGATTTTTCGATTGCTTCGTCTATTTTCTTTTCAATTTTAGATTTAAAAATAGAAATTGCCGGATTTACTAAATAAGTTATTGGCATACTTTTTCCAAATACAAGCATCGTAGGACTTTCGTTCCAGTCTAATGATCTGAACTCGGTTTTAGTATTTAGTTTCCAGTTGGTCAAGGCTACTTCACTCGATAAAGTAATTACGCCATTTAAGTTAAATTCTCTAACATCGTAAAGATCAACGCCAAGTTTTTTAGTACCAATACGGTATTTTACGGTGGCTTTTAATGGTAAAATTGTTTTTATCTTTTTATCCGGATTTGCGGGATCATTTTGAATCTTGATAGGAGCCTGTTTCCAGATTTTCATTTCGATATCATCATCCTCAATATTATTGTCTTCATAAATTAAACCATTCAGCAAAGAGTTGGTTTGATTTTGAATGTCGCTAAGTTTTACCGTTATAGGTAAATTGATAAAGGACGGATTTGCGTCATAAACAAGCGGACTTGCATCGTCTGGTTCCGGTTTTAAAGTTTCTAATTTTTGAGATGTAGAACAGCTTGTAAGCAGTGTAAGTGCTGTAAACAGAGAGAGAATTGAAAAAAACTTCATCGTTAAGATTTTTTAAGTGATGCAAAATTAAGAAAACAATTATATT
Source organism: [Flexibacter] sp. ATCC 35103 (assembly GCF_001975985.1). Lineage (GTDB taxonomy): Bacteria > Bacteroidota > Bacteroidia > Flavobacteriales > Flavobacteriaceae > Flavobacterium. Next base: position 302,897 of record NZ_MTQF01000005.1, read on the forward strand.
ATCTTAAAAAAGTGTAACAATTGATAACAAATTGAGTCTTATTGTAATAACCAAACGCAATTATTAACGTTTTTTTACCATAAATTACTTATAAAAAATATTATTATTGTTTTAAAATTTAACAGTACGATGATCGAAATCAAAGATTTACATAAATCCTATAAAATGGGAAGTTCAGAATTGCATGTGTTAAAAGGTATTAATTTTAATATTGAAGAAGGCGAATTAGTTGCGATTATGGGATCATCAGGATCTGGAAAATCTACGCTTTTAAATATTCTGGGAATTCTTGATGAAGCAGATTCAGGCAGTTATATTTTAGATAAAACTCCAATAAAGAATCTAAACGAAACAATAGCTTCAAGATATCGAAATAAATTTCTGGGATTTGTATTTCAGTCTTTCAATTTAATAAACTACAAAACGGCACTTGATAATGTTGCAATGCCTTTATACTATCAAGGTGTAAAGAGAAAAGAACGTTATGAAATTGCCATGAAATATTTAGAGAAAGTGGGCTTGGGTTCGCATTCGCACCATTTGCCAAATGAACTTTCCGGAGGTCAGAAACAACGTGTTGCAATTGCCAGGGCATTGGCTTCAAATCCAAAAGTTTTATTGGCAGATGAGCCAACAGGAGCTTTGGATACTAAAACTTCTTATGAAGTTATGGAACTTATTCAGGGAATTAACGATGAAGGAAAAACAATTTTAATTGTTACGCACGAACCTGATATTGCTGCAATGTGCAAAAGAAATGTGGTCCTGAAAGACGGATTAATTATAGATGATAAATTGGTAGAACAAGTTAGAGCAGCATCTTATGTTTAATATTGAGCGTTGGCAGGAAATATTTGAGGCAATTTCTAAAAACCGACTAAGAACATTTCTTACCGGAATTTCTGTGGCTTCAGGTATTTTTATTTTGGTGATTCTGCTTGGAGCTGGTAAAGGACTTCAAAACGGAATTCAGAAACAATTTGAAAATGATGCTGTAGGAATTATCGAAATTTGGACCAATACCACTACAAAAGAATATAAAGGATTGAATCCGGGAAGACAAATTCAGCTGCGAAATAGCGATTATGATCTTCCGGTAATGAAATTTGGCGATCAAATCGATAAAAAATCCGCTACAAATATCACGCGTGGTGTAATTGTAACTTACGGCAAAGAATCTGGAAATTATCAGTACAGAGGGGTAAATCCGGATTATTTAGACATAGAAAACGGGACTATAATTCAAGGAAGATTTTTAAACGATAATGATTTAAAAAATAATGAAAAAGTGACTGCAATTGGTTTAAAACTTAAGCAGGATATCTTTAAGGAAGAAGATGCAATTGGAAAAGAAATTTCAGTAAATGGTATTAATTTTAAAGTAATTGGAGTCTTTACAGATCCTTCGGGCGAGAGAGAAGAGACACGATTATATATGCCTATGACCACTATTCAGCGTGCTTATGGCGGTGGAGATAAAATTACAGGAATGATGTTCGTTTTAAATAAAAAAGCAGATTATGACGAAGCATTAGCACAATCTAAACAATTTACAAATGATGTAAGACAGTTGCTGAAGAGTAAAAACATTATTGCTCCGGACGATGACAGCGCAATTGGAATTTATAATTCTGTACAAGAAGCAAAACAGTATTATGACTTAAATCTCTATATCAAATTATTTTTCTGGTGGGTTGGTATTTGTACCATTATTGCCGGAGTTGTTGGGGTAAGTAATATCATGCTTATTATAGTTAAAGAACGAACGAAAGAAATTGGAATTAGAAAAGCTTTGGGAGCATCGCCTTTTTCTATTATTTCGATGATACTTCATGAATCCATATTTATTACCACTATTGCAGGTTTTGTAGGATTGCTGGCCAGTTTGCTGTTATTAGAATTTGTTGGACCAATGGTTCAGAGTGAATATTTTAGAAATCCCGAGGTCGATTTTAGTGTGGCTTTGACAACACTTGTTTTACTGGTGTTTGCCGGTGCATTGGCAGGATTTTTTCCGGCGTATCGAGCAGCCAAAATTAGACCTATTGTAGCACTTAGAGACGAATAATTATGTTTAAGAAAGATAATTGGGATGAGATTTTACAGGCCTTAACGGCCAACGTTTTTAGAACGGTTTTAACGGCATTTGGTGTATTTTGGGGAATATTTATTCTGGTAATATTACTGGCTGCAGGAAATGGTTTAGAGAACGGGGTAAAAAAAGATTTTGACGGAATAGCCACAAATACAATGTTTATGTGGAGTCAGACGACTTCTAAAGCATACAAAGGTTTGCCTAAAGTACGAAAATATGATTTTAGAAACAGTGACGTAGCAGCATTAAGAGCGGCTTTGCCGGATTTATTATATGTTTCGCCCCGTAATCAATTAGGGGATTTTAACGGAACAAATAATGTAGTGCGTGGTACAAAAACGTCAGCGTTTACCATTTATGGAGATTATCCTGAATTGATCAAGCAACAACCAATGGATATTATAAAAGGACGTTTTATAAACCAACAGGATATTAAGGAAAGACGAAAAATAGCTGTAATAGGTAAAGGTGTTATTACTGAATTATACGGAAAAGAAGAAGAAGCCGTGGGAACTTACATCAAAGTCAACGGAATCAATTTTATGGTAGTAGGAGTTTACAATTCAAAAAGAACCGGTGGAAACGCAGAACAGGAACAAAAAAATATCTTTTTACCATTTACTACTTTTCAGCAAGCTTTTAATTATGGTGATAAAGTGGGATGGATGGCTATTACATCAAGAGATGAAGTTTCTATTACAGATTTAAAACCAAAGATTTTAGAACAAATAAAAATCCTGCATTCTATAAATCCAAAGGATGATCGTGCTGTAGGAAACTTCGATTTGTATGAACAATATAATAAAGTGCAAAGTTTGTTTAATATATTAAAAATCATCGCTTATTTTGTAGGAACTTTGGTCCTGATTTCAGGAGTTATCGGAATCTCGAATATCATGCTGATTGTGGTTAAAGAACGTACAAAAGAAATAGGGATTCGAAGAGCTTTAGGAGCAACGCCGGGAGCAATTCGCGGTCAGATTTTATCTGAATCTATATTTTTGACTATTATTTCAGGAATGCTGGGAATTGCTGTTGCAACCGGAGTTATTGCAATCTTAAATATGGTGCTGGACTCTATGCCGCCGGATAGTAATATGATGTTTGCCAACCCAAGCGTAGATTTAAGAGTTGTATTTGTTGCCTTAATAATATTAGTAGGATCAGGTTTGCTGGCAGGATTTATCCCGGCGCAGACCGCAATTAATGTAAAGCCAGTAGATGCTTTACGTGCAGAATAAATTATCAATCAAAAATAATCGATTAAACCAAAAACAAAATGAAAAAAGGAATAACCGTAACCATTTTAATCTTTATTGCTATAGTTTTCTTTGGCGCGCTATATTATTTGTATGCCAAAAATCAAGAGTCTCCAATTGTCTTTAAAACTGAAAAAGCAGAGATTAAAACAATCGTAAAAACTACAATTGCAACTGGTAACATTCAACCTGACGAAGAGGTCTTAATCAAACCTAATATTTCAGGTATTATTGAGGAAGTGTATATCAAAGCAGGAGAGAAAATCAAAGCAGGAGATATGATTGCCAAAATTAGAGTTGTAGCAAATGTATCAAATGTAAGCAACACTCAGAATCAGGTACAAACGGCTAAAATTGCTTTGGATAACCAGGAAAAAATCTATAAAAGACAAAAAACCTTGTTTGATAAAGAGGTAATTTCTGCAAACGATTTTGATGCAGCACAATTAGCATATACACAAGCGAAACAAAACTATCAGGCTGCTAAACAAAGTTTAGATATCGTAAAAACAGGAACAACTACATCATTAGGTAATTATGCAAACACCTTAATTCGTTCAACGGTAAACGGAATGGTTTTGGCAGTTCCGGTAAAAGTAGGAAATCAGGTTATCGAAAGTAATAACTTTAATGAAGGAACGACAATTGCAAGTGTTGCAGATGTTGGAAGAATGATTTTTATTGGAAAAATTGACGAATCTGAAGTTGGAAAAGTAAAAGAAAAAATGCCAATCGAGATTACAGTCGGAGCAATTGAAAACAAAAAATTCAATGCTGTTTTAACTGATATAGCTCCAAAAGGAGTTGTTGAAAATGGTGCTATTCAGTTTGAAATTAAAGCTTCTCTTGAAAATAGAGATGCAACATTTATCAGAGCTGGTTTAAGTGCAAATGCTTCTATTATTTTAGACAAAGCAGAAAAAACATTAGCAATTAAAGAATCATTAGTTCAATTTGACAAAAAAACTCAAAAGCCATATGTTGAAATAGAAACTGCTCCACAAAAATTTGAAAGAAGAGATTTAGTTTTAGGAGTTAGTGACGGAATTTATGTTCAGATTAAAAGCGGAGTAAAAGATTCAGATAAAATTAAGATCTGGAATCAGGGTTTGATCAATGAAGGAGAAAAAAAATAATTTGAAAGTATAAAGAGTTTTTGAGGTTTAAAAATTGTTAAATTTGCGTAGCATCTTGCTATGCTTTCATTCAAAATATATGAAAATAAATAAATATAATAGTCTTGTTTTTGCCATCATGTTCGGTTTTGGTTTATCGACTCAGGCACAATCAAAACAATGGACATTAGAAGAATGCGTTCGTTATGCATTAGATAATAATATCACAATAAAATTATCAGAGCTGGATGTAAAAAATGCTGCAATTGATAAAAAAGGAGCGTTAGGAAGTTATCTTCCATCAGTAAGCGGAAACGCTTCTCACTCCTGGAATATTGGTTTGAACGTTAACCCGGTAACCAATATTGCTACTACCCAAACAACCCAATATTCTTCGTTAGGCGTTAATGCAGGTGTTGATATTTACAAAGGTCTGCAAAATCAAAATACCTATAGAAGAGCCAAACTTTCTATTGTAGCATCACAATACCAGCTTTTAAAAATGCAGGAAGATATTTCACTGAATGTAGCAAATGCATTTTTGGAAATTCTTTTCAACAAAGAAAATTTAAAAGTAAAGAAAGAGCAATTATCTATTGATCAAAAACGTTTGGCGCGTTCAGAAGAAATGGTAAATGCAGGAACAATCCCGCGTGGCGATTTGTATGATTTAAAGGCTACTGAAGCAACAGATCAGCAGGCGATTATTGTCGCTGAAAATAGTTTGTTAATCTCTAAATTGAGTCTGGCGCAGCTTTTACAATTAAAAGAGTTTGCCGATTTTGATGTTATAGATGATACAAATGCAAAAGATGAGAATAATATCATGGCGCAAACTCCAGTTGATATTTATGCAAAAGCTAAAGAAATTAGAACAGAATTAAAATTGGCTCAGACAAATCTTGAAATTGCAGAAAAAAGCGTTGCTATTGCAAGAGGTGCTTTTCAGCCAACACTTAGAGGTTTTTACCAATTTAGCACAAGTGCAAGTTACAGTGACAGACTTATAGGAACAGATGGAAATGGAAATCCGGTTTATTCAGGACCACATTCAGTTTTAGATCAGTTTAGCGATAATAAAGGACACAATTTTGGTTTTCAGTTGAACGTTCCTATATTCAATGGTTTTTCTGTTAGAAATAATGTAGAGCGCAGCAAAGTAAGTTTAGAGAAATCTAAAATAGATTTAGAACAAAAAAGTTTAGATTTGCAACGTAACGTTTATACTGCTTTTACAGATGCCAAAGGAGCATTAAATGCATATGAATCATCAACAGTAACTTTAGAAGCAAGACAACAAGCTTACAATTATGCCAAAGAAAAGTATGATGTAGGTTTAATGAATTCATTTGATTTTACACAGGCACAAACTTTGTTAACGAATGCACAGTCAGACGTTATCAGAACAAAATATGATTACATTTTTAAAATAAAAATACTTGAATTCTACTTTGGAATTCCAATTGTCCCAATTATCACAAAATAATTTATTATGTCAAAAAAAACAATTTATTTCTTACTTGGCGGTGCAGTAATTCTTATCGTAGCTTTAGTTGCTCTTTCGAAAGCAGGAGTAATAGGAAATAAGGATGAAGGAAAAGAAGTAGAAGTTTCAAAAGTAGTAGCTTCAACAATAGTTGAAACAGTTTCAGCAACAGGTAAAATTCAACCGGAAATCGAAGTAAAACTTTCATCAATGGTTTCAGGTGAAATTATTGCACTGAATGTAAAAGAAGGTCAGGTTGTTAAAAAAGGAGACTTACTGGTAAAAATTAACCCTGATTTGTATACTTCAGGATTAGACAGATCTGTTGCCAATTTATCCGGTACAAAAGCTAGTTTAACACAATCAGAAGCTAATTATAAAGAAGCAAAAGCTAGTTACGAACGTAATAAAACACTTTATGACAAAGGTGTAATTTCTAAGTCTGACTGGGATAAATCAATTGCTACTTTTGAAGTGGCAAAAGCTACAAAACAAAGTTCTTACTATAATGTTCAAAGCGCATCTGCATCTGTAACTGAAGCCAAAGATAATTTAGGACGTACCTTAATTTATGCACCGGCAGCCGGAACAATTTCTGTTTTAAATGTAGAATTAGGAGAACGAGTTCTGGGAACGCAACAAATGGCAGGAACAGAACTTTTGAGAGTGGCAAACCTGAACAACATGGAAGTTGAAGTTGATGTTAATGAAAATGATATTGTAAAAGTAAAAATTGGTGATGAAGCAAATGTTGAAGTTGACGCTTATCTAAAAAAGAAATTTAAAGGTACTGTAACCAGTATTTCTAACTCGGCAAGTACAACCTTAACCTCAGATCAGGTAACTAATTTTAAAGTTAAAGTACGTATTTTAAAAGAATCGTATCAGGATTTATTAGAAGGCCAGCCAAGTACTTATTCGCCTTTTAGACCAGGAATGACTGCGACTGTTGATATTATTACAAGAACTAAAAACAATGTTTTGGCAGTGCCAATTAGCTCTGTTGTAGTAAAATCTGATACAACTGCCGTAAAAGATTTTAAAGTAGAAGAACCAAATGATGACAAAAAAACAGCACCGAAAAGCGATAAAAAATTCGAATGTGTTTTTGTAAAAGTAGGGGACAAAGCTAAAATCAGAATCATTAAAACAGGGATTCAGGACGATACGAATATTGAAGTCCTTTCAGGATTACAAACCGGCGATGTTGTAATTACCGGACCTTATACAACGGTTTCTAAAGAGTTAAACTCCGGCGATAAAGTGAAACTAAAAAAAGCTGATTTACCTAAAAAGTAAATAGAATTTCTTTAAAGATATTGTCAGGCTGAGCTTCTCGAGACTTCAGGACGCTCAGTCTGGCATAAATAATAATTTAAAAAATAAATACCTTGTCTTTTATCCTTAATATAGAAACTGCTACTAAAAATTGCTCCGTATCCATTGCTAAAAATGGAGAAACAATTGTATGTAAAGAAATTGCTGAAGAAGGCTATTCACATGCCGAAAAGCTGCATGTTTTTATTGAAGAAGCAATAGCCGAAGCCGGACTAAATGTTCAGGATTTAAATGCTGTTGCAGTAAGTCAGGGACCAGGTTCTTATACTGGTTTACGAATAGGAGTATCAGCAGCAAAAGGATTGTGTTTTGCTTTGAATATACCTTTAATCGCAATTGATACACTGCATACTTTAGCTTCGCAGGCAAAAGTCTCTGAAGGAAAAATTATCCCGATGCTTGATGCAAGAAGAATGGAAGTTTACAGTGAAGTTTTTAATGCTGCATTAGAAGTTGAAAGAGCAATCGAAGCAGAAGTTATTAAAGAAGATTCATTTGCAGATTATAAGGAGACAGTTTATTTCGTGGGCGATTGCGCAGACAAATGCAAGCCGGTTTTAACAAAAGAAAACTTTGTGTTTCTAGAAGAAATTAAATTTCCTTCAGCAGCTGCAATGAGTAAAATCAGTTATGATAAATATCAAAAAAGCGACACTGTAGATGTCGCTTATTTTGAACCATATTATTTAAAAGACTTCATGATGGCACCACCATCAAAAAAGCAATAACATTTATTTTTGAAGTGTAAAAGGCTGAATTGAAATTCCGGCCTCATCAAGGGCTATTTTGCAATTTTCAAGTGTTTCAGAAAAAACAGCTCCATAATTAGCATTTTTTGCCCAAGGGCGTACAGCAAAATCTATAGAACTGGCAGATAAATTCTTGACAAAAACTTCTGGTGCAGGAGTTTTAAGTACTTTTGGGTTTTTGACTAAAACATCTAAAAGAACCTCTTTTGCTTTCTTGATATCTGAGTCATAAGAAATAGAAAATGTCAAATCAGCTTTTCTTTCTCCCTGCATAGAGTAATTAATTATTGTTCCGTTTGACAAAGCTCCATTTGGTACAAAAACAGTCTGGTTATTACCCGTAAGCATCTTAGTGACAAAAATTTGAATTTCGACTACAGTAGCAATAACTCCTTGCGCCTCGATTGTATCCCCAACTTTAAAAGGTTTGAAAACGATAATTAGCATTCCGCCTGCAAAATTAGAAAGAGAACCCTGCAATGATAAACCTACGGCAAGTCCCATTGCTCCTAAGATAGCAACAAATGACGAAGTCTCAATCCCGAGTTTTGAAATAAACGTTACAAATAATAAAATACGGAGCGCCCATATCAGGATGTCCGAGAGAAATTTTGTTAAGGTAGGGTCTAAATTTCTTTGAACCATTACTTTTGTAATAACCCTGTTTATTAATCTGATGGCATAAATACCAACAAATAAAATAATAAACGCAGAGACTAATTTAGGTGCATAATCAACTAATACATCAATAAATTTAGTGACATAATTGCTAATTTGATCTGGATTCATGTTCATGTTTTTTCGAATAAAAAAACCTTCTCAAAGAGAAGGCATATTAGTGGTGCAAATATAGAGATATTTTATTTTTATTAGAAAAAATGTCTTTATTCCTTATCTGTAATGGGATCGGTATTTTTTTCGATTATAGTTTCCGTTTTTTCACTGGCATCTTTTGTGGTTTCTGCAACAGCAGTTTTGGTTTCGCCGGAAACTTCGGTTGTTTTTTCTTTTACAGAATCGATTACATCACTTAATGAATCTGAAGCTTTTTCGACATATTCGCTTACAATGTCTTTTGCTTTATGGGCATATTCTACGGCATTATCTAATATTGGTTCTGCAGCTTCTTTTGCTTTTGCGATAGTTTCCTCAGCAAAAGTCTCTGCTTTCTCAATGTAAGGAGCGGCTGCTTCTTTAGCTTGTTCAAATTTAACCTCGGCTTCTGTTGTTAAATCTGAAGCAGAATCTTTGGCAGTGCCAAATAAATTCTTGAAAAATGAAGATAATCCCATAGTTTTATATTGATTAGTTTAGAATACAATATTAACTATTTTTATCTCATTATGATCTAATAATTTATTGAAAATTAAGCAGATACGAATAAAATAAAAAAGCGTCCCATTTGAGACGCTTTCTGTATTTTTTAGAACAAAATATTATGCATTTATTGCTTCAACTTTTATTGCTTCGTCATTTAGCATACTTTTCAGCATATTTTCGATTCCGCTTTTTAAAGTAAAAGTAGACGATGGACAACCGCTGCAGGCACCTTGCAGGATTACTTTAACCGTTTTATCATTCTCGTTATAAGAATCAAAAGCAATGTTTCCTCCATCAGCCGCAACTGCCGGTTTTACATACTCTTCTAATATATTAATAATTTGTTGCGAGGTAACGTCTAATTTATCAAATGCTTCATCTTTAGTGATGTCATTTTTTGTAGCAACTTCAATTAAATTTTCATCTAAAACAGTTCCGCCATTTTCAATAAATTGTTTGATGAAAGTTCGTACTTCCAAAGTAATTTCGTCCCAATCGTTCACATCATATTTCGTTACCGAAATATAATTCTCATCAATAAAAACCTCTTTTACATAAGGAAATTTGAATAATTCTTTTGCTAACGGAGAAGAAGCGGTCTGGTCAATATTTTTATATTCAACAGCATTTCTGGTCAACATTCTGCTTACCACAAATTTTAAAGCAGAAGGATTTGGAGTTGTTTCCCCATAAACAGTAATTGGTTGTTTTTTAGGTTGATTTTCGTCAACTTTTATTATAACGCCGCCTTTGTCAACAAACGATTCAATTTGTTCAGCAACAGCATCTTTAACATCATCCCATTCTACAATACTGTATCTTTCGATCGCAATAAAGTTTCCTGAAATATATACTGTTTTAACAAACGGAAGATAAAATAATTGTTGTGCTAAAGGAGATGATTGTGCTTCGTCAATATTTTTAAATTCAAAATTTTGATTTTGCGTGATGAAATCTTCAAATTCAAACTTTAGTATAGTTGGATTTTGAGTTTCTTTTATGGTGATTTTTGTCATGATTTGTAATTTTCCACAAATTTAGTAAAGTTATTTTCTACTAATACCTATATTTGATTTTTTAATAAAATAATTAAGACTCTTTTCAAATAAATCGTATTAAATTATAAGAGTCCAAAATATATTTAAACAAAATTGCCTTTATGGAATTTAGGATCAAGGTTTTATTTATTTTTTTAATAACAACATTTTATTCTTATTCGCAAGAGGGAATACCTGTTTATTCTGATTACTTGTCAGATAACTATTACCTGATTCACCCATCGATGGCTGGCGCTGCCAATTGTGCAAAGATAAGATTGACAGCCAGAAAACAGTGGTTTGGTCAGGAAGATGCGCCTACACTTCAAACTTTAACTTTTAACGGAAGAATAGGGGAAAGGTCCGGAGCAGGAATTATTATTTTTAATGATAAAAATGGATATCATTCGCAAAAAGGTGTAAAGCTTACTTATGCACATCATATCATGTTTTCCAGGGATGAACTCGATTTAAACCAACTTTCGTTTGGTGTAAGCGGAGGAATAATTCAGAGTCAGCTGGATGAAACTAAATTTGGGGGCACTTTTGATCCAATTGTTTTTGGGCAGATCCAAAAAGATTCTTATTTTAATATGGATGTTGGAGCTTCTTATAATTATCTTGATTTTTATGCACATGCGACGGTTCAGGGATTGCTTGAAACCAGACGCGAATTATATACGGATTACGAAAGTGATAATGTGAGAAAGTTTCTTTTAAGTGCCGGATATGTTTTTGGTAAAAGCAATACAATTACCTGGGAACCTTCTGTTTTATTTCAGTTATTTGATAAAACAAAAGAGAAATCTGTCGATTTAAACTTAAAAGCATACAAGAGTATGGATTTTGGAAGCTTGTGGGCAGCATTATCCTATAGAAGAAGCTTTGATGGCACAGAATATAGTACCACAAGCGGTGTTGCAGCTCAAAAACTGCAATATATTACGCCAATAATTGGTATTAATTACAAGAATTTTATGTTTGCTTATACATATTCACAAGTTACGGGCGATGTAAAATTTGATACAGGAGGATACCATCAAATTACTTTGGGTATCAATTTATTTTGTAAAAGGGAACGTTACGATTGTAATTGTCCTGCTATTAACTAAATTTTTATTATGCTTATTAAATCTGTAAACGGAAAAACGCCTTCGATTCCTGAAGACTGTTATGTTGCTGAAAATGCTACAATTGTTGGTGATGTTACTTTTGGGGATTCTTGCAGTGTTTGGTTTAACGCTGTAATTCGTGGCGATGTCAATTTTATTTCAATTGGCAATAAAGTAAATATTCAGGATGGGGCAATTATTCATTGTACCTATCAAAAACATCCAACGATTATAGGCAATAATGTTTCGATAGGACATAACGCGATTGTTCACGGATGTAAAATTCATGACAATGTTTTAATTGGGATGGGAGCGATTGTAATGGATAATTGTGTTGTAGAAAGTAATTCGATTATTGCTGCAGGAGCTGTTGTAACACAAAATACAGTTGTGCCATCAGGAACTATTTATGCCGGTGTTCCTGCAAAAAAAGTAAAAGACATTGATCAATCTGACTTTGCCGGCGAGATTGAGCGTATTTCAAACAATTATGTAATGTATTCCGGATGGTTTAAGAATGAAGAATAAACTACAAATTTATTCTTTCAAAAAAGGCACTTTTATAACTTTCGCTAATTGGGATTCTTTTATCGCTAATCAAAACTTTATTTTTCTGAATTGATTTTACATGTTTTATATTGATGATATAAGACCTGTGAATTCGCGAAAAACCTTTGCTTGAAAGTAAGTTTTCCAGTTTTATAAGACTGATTAAAGTGAGTGTGAATTTATTATCTGTAGTATATATTTTGACATAATCTTTTAAACCTTCTATAAATAAAATATCCGAAAAATTCATTTTTACATTTTCATATTCAGCTCTCACAAACATAAAATCCTGTTCTAATTCCGGTGCCGTTGTGTTTTCAGAAATGGTCTGAACATTAGCAGTTGGATTTAAAATTTGTTGTGCACGGACTACTGATTTTAAAAAGCGATGAAAAGGGATGGGTTTTACCAAATAATCTACAGCGCCAAGATTAAAACCTTCAACAGCATAATCAGAAAAAGCTGTTGTAAAAATGATTAAAGGCTTCTTTTCGATCGTATTTAAGAAATCAATTCCTGAAAAATGAGGCATCTGAATGTCCAGAAAAATCAAATCAACATTATTCTGATTGATAAATGAAACGGCATCAATAGCATTATTAAAAGTGCTGATAAGTTCCAGCGAATCTATCTTTCGAACAAAATCTTCTAATAATTCAACCGCTAAAGGTTCATCGTCTATAATTACACATTTCATTTGTTGAAGTTTTAGATTTAAAAATTTGGTTTGGTGCTCAAAAGTAGTTTTAAACCAGTAAAATAAGTTTTAAAATTATCATAAAATACTGATTGAGTTAAAATTATCCGTTTACCGTAATCGTTTTGCTTAAAGTATAACCATCTGTTAGATTGCCGGTTAAGGTTGCTAATTCATCGGCTAAACTATCAGAGAACACATTATCTTTTGTATTAGAAGTGTCAGCCTGACCGTGAGCGGCATAATTTGTACTTGAGTAAACGGTACTTGAAACAGTTTCAGGAAAAGCAATTTGCGTGACCAATAATGAAGCTCCGCTGCTGCTTAAAACTTCAACATGCACATGAGGTGCCCGACCTTGATACCAACCCGGAAAAATCGAAATAAATGAAACTTCTCCTTTAGAATTTGTGGTTTGTCTGCCTCTTAAAAAATGAACAGATGTATAATCTGTCTGCTGCATAGAAGTCCCGCCATATTCTGAATAATTCCCGTCTTTATCACAATGCCAAACATCAACTAAAACACCGGAAAGCGGTGAACAATTATTGTTTTTGTTTTCGATAACTAAATTAATCAGCAAAGCAACTCCAATACGATCAGATTTTATGTTTTCTAAAACCAATTGGCTAGGTGTTTTAATAGGGAACGGACCTTTAGTTTCTGATGGAGAAACAGTGCAGCTTCCATCGCCCGAAGAATTTGTGCCACTGTCATCATTATCATTTTTAGAACAGGATTCTAATAACTTAGAAGCTGTTGCTAACGAAGCAATTCCTAAAATACCATTTCTAATGAATTTTTTTCTGTCCATAGTCAGTTCTGTTTAATTTATTGCAGTTTGGATTTTATCTAATTTTAAATTCAAATGCACACGATAATATTCATTGTCTTGTGTGATTTTAAGTTCATGCGCATTTGGATAAAGCAAATCCAGTCGGTTTTGAATGTTTACCAAACCTATTCCTGAATTGTCAGGATCTTTAACATAGTTTTCAATCGTATTTTCGATCCAGAAATCAAGACTGTTTTCCAGAATAAAAATTTTGATCTTTACATGTGCCGCGCCTTTGTAATCAGTTCCATATTTAAAAGCATTTTCTACAAACGAAATCAATAATAAAGGCTCAATAAACTTGTTGCGCGTATCGCCATGAACATTGATAACAATATCTTCGATATTATTGAGTCTTAATTTTTGCAGCTCAATATAATTCTGAATGTAATTGATTTCTTTTTCTAAAGCCACCGTTTTATTATCCGTTTCATACAGCATATAGCGCATTAATTCTGATAATGTTACGATGGCATCAGGGACCAAATCAGATTTTTTATGTGCCAGAGAATAAATACTGTTTAATGAATTGAATAGAAAATGCGGATTGGTTTGTTTGCGCAAATAAATCAATTCAGTATTTGTTCTATGGGTTTCGGCAATTAATTTGTTTTGTTGGTTGTTATAAAATTCAGTTAGTGTTCTAATAATAGCACTAATGGTAATGATTAAAATATAGAAAAAAGAGGGCCCAATTTTAAAAAATAAGGGTTGCCTTGTAGCCATTATAGCTCTGACCCGTTTTCCTTTAAATATTAATTTAAGATCTTCAGGAGGAGGACCCATTGCGGGTCTTGTATGCCTAAATTCAGGGATAAAATAATTAATCCTGATAATCATAAAAAGTAAAATAAGAGCAAATACAAATACAAAATAAAGCCAGTATTTTTTTTCTAAAAGTAACGCAGGAACCAAATAAAAATAGTTCAGATAAAACAGCAAAATTCCGGTACTCCATTGTACATAAAAGTCATTATTGATCCTAAACGGACTTTCATAAAATTGAATTAATGAAGTCAGAATAAAGAAAACCCATATAATGCAATGGAATAAAATTTTATTTGAGCTTGTATTTTTGATGGTATCTAGTGTCATTTATAATTTTATTTTTAATAAAATTAAATCATTTTTGGTTACCGTTGGTGATATCTTTTGGTTGAGTTTTTCTACCACTAAATCTGCAACTTTTAAAGCATCGCTTTCTGTCGAAAAACTTTTAGTGTCATTTATTACCGGAATAACAGACTGCTTGATGATGATTTTATTTTTAAAAGCAACCGTATATCCCCATCCTGTTGTGGTTTTGAAGGAGGTACTTTTAAATTTCTCATGCTTTACACAAGCCGTAAATTGTAAAACCAATAAAATAAACAGTAAATTCTTCTGGATTTTATTCCAGAAGAATTGTTTTTTTATATTAATTATCATCGCTGTTTTGTTCTTCTAAAGGTTTGAATTCCCATGCGTCATCAAAGTATGTAGAACCCACTCTTCCTAACATATAAAAACCACGATTATTAATCGCAAAACCAACAGCATCAGTTCTGCTGGCTCCTTCCATAGGAGTTCTTTCTGTCCATAAATCTGTTGCCGGATTATATTCCCAGATTGTCTTGATGCTTTCTCCACCCACAACATATCCTAGTCCGTTCATAGCGAAACTCGAAGCGTTTGAGCGAACAATTGCATAGTCATCATTATAGCTGTAATCATCATCAGTATCCTTGTCGATATCACGTTTTCTGGTCCAGACATCAGTAGCAGGATCAAATTCCCAGAAATCTTCCTGATAAACGCCATTGTTTATTCCGGTTCCCAGATAAACCTTATCTGCAATTACAAAAGCAGTGGCATTACGTCTTTTATTTCCGCTAAATCCGTTTACAAGCGTCCATGTATTGGTAACATCACTATATTGGTAGAAATCCTTAAGATAATTTCCGTCATATCCAGTGCCAAAATAAGCTTTTCCTCCCGCCTGAAATCCTACGGCAGCGTAACGCCCAGTTCCTGCAAAATCAGTTTTTTGAGTCCAGCTATTGCTGGTTGGATCGTATTGGTAAAAATCTTTTAATTTATTTGTTCCATCGTAACCAAGACCAATATATCCTTTTTCGTTAAGAGCAAAACTAGAAGCAGAACTTCTGCCAACACCTGTAAAATCTGCTTTTTGTTCCCAATAATCACCGGTAGAATTATAAGCCCATAAATCTTTTAAATAAACATCACCAGTATAACCTGTTGCTACATAAGCATAATCTCCAATAACAAAACTGGTAGCACTAGATCTTGCAGGGCCATCAAATGCTGATTTTTTCACCCAGTTCCCCATTAAATCATCATCATCGTCGTCGTTGCTGCAGCCTATAAAAACCAGACTGGAAAACAATGCCGCGAATAATATTCCTTTTTTAAAATTATTCATAGTGTATTAAATTTATTTATTGTTTGTATTTGATGCCAATTCCTAAAACGTAACCGTTGCCGGTATTAAAATCATAAACCTTATGATTTTCATTATCAATCAGATTGTATTTTTTGTCAAAATCATATCCTGCTTTCAAATTCAGAAACCAGTTTTTGTCTACATTTCTTTCATATTCAATAGCCGAAGTCATTTGATATAAACTAACTTTTGTGGCATTATTATCCAGATTGTTTTGTGAATCTAAATGGTAAAAATTGCCATTAAAACTATTGCTGAGACTAAACTTATTTCTACTATTATTGGAGTATGAAATTTTCGAATCCGGAAACCCAATCAGTAAAGAACTTTTATTATTTATTACATAATTTAAGGCTAGAACTGGCATGAATTCAGGCGTGCCAAAAACAGTTGTTCGTGCTGCACCAATGCTAATATTAGTTTTCGAATTTAATTGCTGTTTGATCTCAAAACTCCCTAATATAGAAAAATCAGAAGCGTTTAAATTGCTTTGAAAATTTACCATTGGAGTAATAGAAAAATCTAAACTTGTTCTGTCTGATAGCTCATGAGAAAATTTAAGCTTGTCCTGAATCAGATTAAATCCATCCAAATTCTGATATGTTTTATAGGTGCCTAATTCATAATTCACTTTCAAATTCGAATATTCTAAAGTATTTGTCAAAGTGCTTTTACTGTCTGCTTTTTTGTTAAATGAAACACTTATGTTGGTTTCATTAAAATCAATCTGATCAGTAGACGCTGTTTTTGCATTCATATTTACTGAAAAGTTCTCCTGAGCTTTCATATTAAAAATTGAAATTAAAAAAACCGAACAAATTAAAAACCTTGTTTTCATTACTTATTTATTGGTTCAAAAGTAGGAGGCTAATGGTTTTAAAAAAAAGAAGATATATGTATGGTACTTTTTAATAGACTAAACAGCCTTTTTTAAGGTTGAATGAAGTATTGCCGGCGATTAATCTATTGTAGATGTTTTTTTGCTGTTTATAGTGCAAAAACACGTGACTGTATATGTTATAGTGTAATGCAGAAGAGTGCATTTTATATTTGTTCAAAAAATAGATTATGCACAAGTTTATATTGATGTTGTTCCTGGCAGTTACCGTAATCTCATGCGGAACTGATTCTGATTCCGGCGAATTTGTTGTTGGATCTGATTATTTGGCTTTAGGCAATAAAGTTATTTTGATCGATACGGTAACGGTGGACATGTCTACGATAAATTTCGATTCGCTTGTTACATCCAATCAAAGCAGAATCCTGATTGGTAATTATGATGATGCGATTTACGGAAAGGTAAAATCAAACAGTTATTTTCAACTGGCTTCAGAATCGTATACCTTAAATAGCAGTGGATCTGATACAGAAACAACGAATTATGTGTTCGACTCTATTGCTATGATTTTAAAATATGATAATTATTATTATGGCGATACAACAAAAGTGCAAACGTTTGATATTCATCGATTGACCCAAAAAGTAAAACCAAATACTGATGATAATAATTTTTATAATAACTCAGTTTTAAGTTATAGTGATGAAAGTCTTGGAACAATTTCGTACAAGCCAAGACCAACAGAAAAGGACTCTGTAAATATTAAAATGAGTGATGCGTTTGGTGCGGCTTTATTTCAGAAATTAAAGAAAAGAGAAATTACGGATTTTGATAGTTTCAATGAATATTTAAAAGGCCTCGTTCTTGTGCCATCAACGTCTAATTCTTCGAGTGTAATTGGTTTTCACGTCGCAACAAGTAAAGTAAGATTGTATTATTCAAAATATCAGGCAGATACTGAAGAAGTTCCTTTTATATTAGATTTTACGATTTTAGATGCCACAAAGCAATTCAATTCTATTTCATTAGACAGAACTGGAACCCTTCTTCAGAATTTACCCGTCTCGAGTAGTAAGTTGTCAAGCGTATTAACAAATCAGCAGGGATTTATTCAATCAGGTACAGGAGTAGCTTGCAGAATTGATTTTCCCAATATTAAACAACTCAAATATATTTCTGAAAAAGGTACCATTGTAGATGCTCAATTATTGCTGAAACCGGTTAATAATACCTATTCAGAACGGTATCCTTTGGCAGATTCCTTAAAGATTTATGTAGGCGATAATCTAAATAGAATCAGTGGTTCATTAGTGAATTCTGCAGGTACAGCGGTTTTTGGTATCCTGAATAAAAAAACGGATGAGTTTAACGAAAATGTTGGATATACCGTTTCTGTTGGTAACTTTTTGCAAAAAGAAATGATAAAAGCATCTGATTCTAAATCATCTCTTATTCTAACATTGCCTGGAATTTCTAAATCTGTGAATAGGGTTGTCCTGGGAGATCAAAAACATATAAACAATAAAATCCAGCTTAAAATTTATTATATCTCTTATTAAATGAAAAGTAAAATAGCATATTTAAGTTGCTTCATATTAATGTCGATAACTTCATTTTCTCAAAGTGTTTCAAGTTCGCCATATTCATTATATGGAGTAGGGAGTCTTTATGATGCAGATTTCGGAGTACTTCCGTCGATTGGTTCTTCAGGAATTGCTTTGCCATCAGATACGTTTATAAATAACCTAAATCCCGCATCGTTAGGGTATTTACCTCAAAATCACTTTATGTTTGATATTGGCGGAAAAGCTATTTCTACTACTTATCAAAGCAGTTCAAGAAGCGAAAGCCGTAATAATTTTCAGTTTTCGCATATTGCTTTTGCTTTTCCGGTTACTAAAAATTCCGGATTTAGTGTGGCTTTACGACCATATTCAAGTTCAGCTTTCAAAATTTCTAATTTAAAACTGCCAATAGATAATAGTCAGGATTACTACTATTTGACTGCGACAGGAACTGGCGGATTAAATAATTTTGATTTTTCGTACGGATACAGATTTGGAAAAAAACTTTCCGTAGGAGCTTCTGCGGCTATATTATTTGGAAATACCACTGATAACAGAAATTTCCTGATTATGAATTCGATTACAAGTATCCAGAAAAAAACAAATTATAGTGGTGTAAGAGCAACATTGGGAGCTCAATATAAGATTGATTCAACTTTTACCGTTGCGACTACTTTTAAGCTGCCAAGTCATATTAAGGCTTCAAAAGTTCAAACGGTACAAACTGTAAATGATGATGTTGTTACTACGGTAGAGTCTGATGTAGCATCTGACACGGATGATTATTATATGCCCTTAGAAATGGGTATTGGGATAAGCAAACGCTTTAAAAACAATTTGAATATGACACTGGATTATGAAAAGAGTTTATGGAGCGATAGTAATCAATCTGAGTTATACGGAAATTTTGTAAATCAGGATCGATTTGCATTAGGATTTACTTATAGTACAAAAAAGAATATCCGTAAATATTGGGACAGGGTTCAATATGCCACAGGTGTAAACTTTGATACCGGATATCTTGAAGTAGATGGAAAAAGGATTAATAATGCCGCTATTTCTCTTGGACTTACTTTGCCAATTGATAATACCTATTCGGCTTTACATATCTCTTATTCATACGGACAAAAAGGAAGAATTTCAGATAATCTGATCAAAGAAAATTACCATAAAATATCCCTTAATTTATCTTTAGACGGAATTTGGTTTATCAAAAGAAAAATAGATTAATCTCTAAAAGTCTTTTTCGATAATGGGATATTTATATTCTAAAATTGATTTTAAAACTTCAGGATTTGAATTGACATAAAATAGAGGATCTGTATTTGGTGTATCAGTAAAACCAACTTTTTCACGCAGGACATTTTGAGTTTGTCGTGCAACAGCTTCTCCGGAATCAATGATCTGAATGTGTTCCGGCAGAATTTTTTTGATCTGAGGAATTAGATAAGGGTAATGACTGCAGCCCAAAACGAGATAGTCAATATTTTCATCGATCATGGGTTGAAGATAAGATTCTAATAATTGGGTCATTTCTGGAGAATTCAGATTTCCATCTTCAATAAGCTGAACAAGTCCATGACCTACTTGTTCAATTATTTTAGTGTTCTGGAACATTTCAGCTGTTTTGTTAAATAACTCGCTGTTCAATGTTCCTTTAGTTGCTAAAATACCAATTACTTGTGTTTTTGAATTATTAGCGGCTGGTTTTATTGCGGGTTCAATACCTATAAACGGAATGTTGTATGCTGCACGAAGTTCTACAATTGCATTTGTCGTAGCGGTATTACATGCTACAACAATGAGTTTACAATTCATTTCCAGTAAAAAATCGACATTTTTTTTGCTTAGTGCAACTATCTCTTCTTTGGTTCTTTGACCATAAGGAGCATTTTTGCTGTCAGCTAAATAGATTGTTTTTTCGTTTGGAAGCAAGTCGTGAATGGCGCTCCAGATGGAAGTTCCTCCAATACCAGAATCAAAAACGCCTATAGGGTTGTTATTCGTCATACTACAAATTTAGTGTTTTTTCAAATAAATTTATATTCCAATTTAAGTGAAATCTGCGAATATTTTAGTTTTTTAATTTTAATTTACTGTAAAAAAAAACTGCTTAAAACCGTAAAAGTTTTAAGCAGTTTTTTTATTTATAAGAAATCCGTTTATTAGAATCCTAAATCTTTTTTTACATCAGCAGTTATGTTTGGACCATCAGCTAATAAAAGAGTAGAACCATCTAATACGTATTGGAAACCTTTAGCTTTTCCAACTTTTTGGATAGAAGCTCTAACTTTTTCCATTAATGGTTTTACAATGTCAGTTTCTTTTTGTTGTAATTCTTTTTGAGCGTTGTCTCTGTAGTCAACGATTCTTTTTTGCATGTCCTGAACTTCTTTAGAACGTTCTCCGTTTACAGCATCAGTTACAGTTGCAGCTTCACCTTCGTATTTTTTGATTTTTACTTGGTATTCGTCAACCATTTTTTTGTATTCTGCATCGTATGTCCCACTTAATTTTTGTAGTTGATTTTGTGCATCTAGCATTGCAGGCATTTTCGACATAATCTCGCTAACATCAACATGAGCTACCTTAGCTTGTGCGTTCATTGTGTTACTTGCTCCTAAAATTAGTATTGCAGCAATTAGTAAAGTTTTGATTTGTTTCATCATTTTTAAAAATATTAATTAATTATTGGTCGTATTTGATTTTTGTGTTTCGGCTTCTTTTGCTTTTTTGGCCGCTTCTCGTTCTTCTAAAATTTTCTTTCTTCTTTCTTCTAATTCTTTTTTACGTTCCTCGTAAAGTCTTTGTCTTTCTGCAGCTTTATCAACAGCAGGTTCTGTTGTTGTAGCTTCTGTCCCGGTTGTTGCTGGCTTTGCTGTTGCATCAGTTTTTGTTGCATCTGTTTTAGCAGGTTCAGAAACCGTGCCATTTTTTTTAGCTTCTCTTTCTGCAGCAATTGCTTTTCGTCTGTCGTCGTATTCTTTTTTCTTAGCTTCTTGCTCTAATCTTCTGTCTTCAATTAATTTCTCTCTGGCTGCTTTTTTCTCATCTAAAGCTTTTTGACGGTCTGCCATTGCTGGATTTTCGTCAATAGCATTTTCCATTTTTTCTTTTGCCTCCTGATCTTTTAATTGTTTTTTATTCAATTGTTCTCTTTTATCAGTTCGGTTCAAAACACGGATAACCTGGTCGCTGATATCAAATTTTTTGTTACTGAAAAGCATCGTTAAATCGGATGATTTATCAAAAACAAAATCATAATTTTTTGCCTCGGCAATATCCTGAACAGCAGTAAAAACCTGATCTTGAATTGGCTTTGCTAATGCTGCTTTTTGATGCATTAGATTTCCTTCAGATCCAAATTGCTTTTGCTGATAATCCATCATTTCAGTTTCCAGAAATTTAATTTCTGTTTCTCTTTCATCAATAAGCTCTTTGGTAAGTAAAGCCCGTTCAGCTTTAAGACCTTCTTTAAGATTATTGATATCCAGTTTTTTGGCTTCTACATCCTGTTTCCACTTTTGGGCTTTTAGCTCTAATTGAGCTCTTGCTTCTTTGTAATCAGAGACATTTTCCAATATATATTCCATGTCAATGTAACCAATTCTTGTCGTTCTTGTCTGAGCCTGGCTTGCATTTACTGCAACCAGAGCTAAAAATATAAATAAAAATTGTTTTCTCATAACATTAGTCTATATCAAAATTTTTACACAAATGTAATAAATTTTCTACTAAAACTGTTGCCCAATAATAAAGTGAATTTCTTTACCATGTGCTTTAGTTTCTCCGGGCTGAGGATCAAATCCGTAACCCCAGTCAATACCTAATAATCCAAATGCGGGCATGAATACACGTAAACCAACACCGGCAGAACGGTTAAGGTCAAATGGGTTATAATCTTTAAATGTAGGGTATGATGATCCAGCTTCTAAAAATGCTAACGCATAAATCGATGCAGATGATTTTAATGTAATTGGATAACGTAACTCCATAGAGAATTTATTATAAATAGTTGCCCCAATTTGTTCCCCATTTGCATTTACAGGAGTCAATGAGTTGTTTTCATATCCTCTTAACTGTACTGTTTCTCTACCATCCATGGAGTAGTTTGCCATACCGTCTCCTCCTAAATAGAAACGTTCAAATGGTACAACACCTCTTGATTGATCATAAGCACCTAAGAAACCAAACTCAGTTAATGTTCTTAAAACTAATTTACCATATAGTTTAGTATACCAGTCTGCTTTAAATTTAATTTTATAATACTCTAACCAATTGTATTTCTTTTGATCCACTTTTCCTTGGTCAGTATCTGCATTTGCATAATCAGATCCTACACTTGCATAGCCTGATTGTCCGTTTATAGTTTCGGTTTTAACATAATCTCCAGGATTAAGTGGTTGTCCGTCTATACCTGAAGTTGCAGCTCCTGTATATTGAGTTTTGTATTCTTTCTGGTTTTTTAAATCTCCGTAATCAATTCCGTTAAATAAGGAATATGGAGGAGTAACTTTTGCAGAAATACTAAAATCAGAACCATAAGTTGGGAATATAGGGTTAACTCCTTTATTACTTCTTGAAAGTCCAATTGTGTACGCTAAGTTTCTTGAAGCTCCGTTACCAAAAGTAAATAATCCAGTATTATAATTATTCAAATCATAATGTTGGTAACTCACAGATTGTGAAAGAACGAAGTAATCATCCGGCACAGTAAGACGTTTTGCTAAACCAACTTGTAAAGTTAAGATATTAAAACTTTTGCTTTTATCTACAGTTCTTGTAGCATAGTTGTTTAAGAATTGTTTACTGTACGATATAGATGAACTAAATTGTACTGGTTTTTTTCCTCCAAACCATGGTTCTGAGAATGATAAACTATAAGTCTGGAAATACGTACTTCCTTGTAAACGAAGTGCTACTTTCTGACCATCTCCCATTGGTAATGGTTTATAAGATTCTTTGTTGAATAAATTTCTGGCAGAAAAGTTATTAAAAGAAAGTCCTAAGGTTCCAATGAAACCTCCACCACCGTAACCTCCCTGAAGCTCAACCTGGCTGGATCCTTTTTCAACAACATGATATTCGATATCAACAGTTCCTGCTCCGGCATCAACATTTTTAAATTTCGGATCAATAGCTTCAGGATCAAAGAATCCTAATTGTCCAATCTCACGAATAGTTCGAACCAGTTGTTCTTTACTGTATTTTTCTCCCGGCTTAGTTCTAAGCTCGCGGTAAATAACGTGGTCATTAGTTTTATCGTTTCCTACTACTGATATTTTATTGAAGTAAGCAATAGGTCCTTCTGTAACTCTAATTTCGAAATCGATAGTATCGTTTACTGTTTTTACCTCTACAGCATTGATATTAGAGAATAAGTAACCGTTGTTTTGATACAAGTTTGTAATGTCTTCTGCGTCAGGTTTTGTTTTGTCAGCAATACGTTTTTCAAGTAAAACACCATTATAAGTTTCACCTTTTTTGATACCTAAATAACGGTTTAATAATTGATCTGAGTAAACGGTGTTTCCAAGGAATTTGATATTACCAAAGTAATATTTATTTCCTTCTTCCATTTTTATTTTGATCGCAAGCATATTTTTATTCTTGTTATAAGTAACAGAATCATAAATGATACGGGCATCACGATATCCTTTTTCTTTATATGCAGCAACAACTTTTTCTAAGTCGGTTTTGTATTTTTCCGGAATAAATTTTGATGATTTTAAAACGCGAAAAAAGTTTTTTTGTTTCGTGTCTTTCATGGCAGATCTTAATTGATTTCCGGTAAGTTGTTTATTACCAATGAAATCAATACTGCTAATTTTTACTTTATCACCTTTGTCTACCCTTACAAGCATATTTACCTGATGTCCGTTTATAGTATCAGGAGTATTTGTAATGGTAACTTTGGTATTATAAAAACCTTCTTTTTTGTATTTGTTTTCTATATAATTTTTGGTTGTAGTAATTAAGTTTTCGTTTACAATTTTGTTTTTGGTCAAATTGTTATCCTTAATTAATCCTTCGACTTTACTTTTCTTAATACCAACAAATTTTACTTCGTTTAGTTTAGGTAATTCAACTATATTTAAGTCAAGATAGATACTGTCGTTTTCTACCTTATTAATATAGAAGGCAATTTCATCGAATAGGCCAAGTTTGCCTAACTTTTTAATAGCGCCACTAATTTCTTCTCCTGGCACTGTTATCTCTTGTCCTTTTTGAAGACCTGAAAATGTAACTACGGTTTGTTCATTGAAGCTTATTTTACCAACAACAGAAACTTTAGCAAGAATATATTTTTTTCCCTGATCAAAAGGAACTCTTTCTTGTGCTTTTATTTGTGAAAAACTACCCAAAAGAAGTAGGGTAAAGACTATTTGTATTCTTTTTTGTAACACTAAAATATTATTTAATTTGTTCGCTGGTTTTTCCAAATCTACGTTCTCTTTTTTGATAACTAATAATAGCCTCATATAAATCTTGATCTTTAAAGTCTGGCCACAAGACATTAGTAAAATATAATTCTGCGTAGGCGATCTGCCATAGCAAAAAATTACTTATTCTATGTTCTCCACTTGTTCGTATTAATAAATCTACGTCAGGTAAATTTTGCGTGTAAAGATGCTCATTTATAATTGAATCGTCAATAGTGTCTATTGAAATTATATTATTTTTAACTTTATCACTGATGATTCTCACAGCATTTACCAATTCTTCTCTTGATCCGTAACTTAAAGCGAGGGTTAGTGTAAGACGCGTATTATTTTTGGTTTTATCTATTACATCCAGAAGCTCTTTTTGAGCTGATTTTGGTAATTTTTCAAGATTTCCAATTGCATTCAGTTTGATGTTATTTTCTTGCAATGTTACAAGCTCTTTCTTTAATGAATTGATTAGTATTTTCATTAATGCATCAACCTCTAATTTAGGGCGGTTCCAGTTTTCTGTCGAAAAAGCATATAGGGTTAAATACTCAATGCCAAGTTTAGCACAAGTTTTAATTGTTTTTTTTACAGATTTTGTCCCATTTTCATGACCAAATGCTCTTAAAAAACCTTGTTGTTTTGCCCAACGACCATTTCCGTCCATAATAATGGCTAAATGTTTGGGTAAGTTTGTTTGATCTATAGAGTCTAGTAAATTCATTTTATTATTCTGCGCAATAGCAAGGTTTTTGTCCAAAGGTATACGTTAAAGTGATACCTGAAAAGACATACCAGTCATTATTATTTAAATTTCCAAAATGCAGCGATTTCAAATTACCACTGCTTGGGTTACTTCCGTCAATATCATCTGTAAAGGTGTAGCGGGCTCCAACTTCAGCACCTAAAATTAAATGAGGTGTTATATTCGATTTGATTCCTAATGTCATTGGTATGGCAATAGAACCTCCGTTTTTATCTTTTTTAGTTTGTCCTCCGGTCACGTACAATTTGTCGTACATAAAGTAACTTAAACCGGAATATATATAAGGTGTAATTTTTGGATGATAATCATGAAGATTAAAATCAAAAAAATTAAATTCTAAACCGGCAGATAGTTCTTTTATAGTGTTATCAAAACTATAATCTCTTCTATTTCTTCCTGTTTCTTCAGAATCCCTGTCGTTTCCGGAAACAGTTGATTGTGTGTATGAAAAACGGTAAGAATGACGCGGGCTTTTATTCCATTTATACAAAATACCAAAAGCCAGTTTTTCAGGAGCAATATAAGTTGTGCTTCCTACGTCACCTACAAAGTTACTTCCGCCAAGAAAAACACCAATCTCATTGATCTGAGCGTTTAGTGTGATAAAGGGGAAAAAACATAACAATAAATTAAAAATTTTCTTCATTTAATTCAAAATTGCGTGCAAATATAATAATTATCGATACGAATCAACGTTCCTTTAGTTAAATGTGCTTTTTTTTAAATTTACAATATGATATTGAGACATTTAATGATGATTCGATACATGCAAAACGGCAAAAAGTGCTATTATCGTATAGTGATGAATCAGAAAACAATTTAATTTCTCTTATCTTCTCCCCAAAGCAATTTATTTCTTAAGGTTTTCAAGAAAGTTTCGCCTGGAATTTCGACCATTTTTATTTTGTAATCTGTTTTTTTGATTGTTAAAACAGATTCATTTTTTACAGAAGCTATTCTCGAGTCCAATGAAACCAGATATTGGTCTTCTCTGCCTGAAACACGAAGCTTAATTTCAGTATCATCAGGTATAACAAGTGGTCTTGCTGTTAAATTATGTGGGGCAATAGGTGTGATTACTAAGCTTTTTACATCCGGAGTTAAAAGTGGTCCGCCACAGCTCAAAGAATATCCTGTTGAACCCGTTGGTGTAGAAATGATTAAACCATCTGCCCAGTACGAATTTAGATATTCATTATTTAGATAGGTTTCAACCGTAATCATCGAAGTAGTATCTTTTCGGCTGACCGTTACTTCGTTCATTGCAAAATTTAAATCTTCTTCAATGGCATCGTTTTTTGGGTCACAGGTAAGGCTTAATAGCGTTCTTTCAGAAGTTGTGTAATTTTTATCAATTACAAACTGCAGGAAACTATCAATATTTTCTTTTTGTACAGTGGCCAGAAAACCAAGTCTTCCTGCGTTGATTCCTAAAATAGGAACCCCGGAGTTACGAACTAAAGTTGCTGCTCTCAAAATGGTTCCGTCACCGCCAATACTAATTAGCATCTCAAAACTATTGTCGAGCGATGTACTTGCTGAAAAAGTTTTGTATTCTTTTTTTACGAGTTGCTTTTCGTGAAGCATTTTTAGAAAGTGCTCTTCTATAACCATTTCGACATTATTCGTGTTAAAAAACAAAAATATATCTTTGATAATGGGTTCGGTACTGTTCTGGTAATACTGTCCGTAAATAGCTACTTTCATTCTTTTTAATTAGATAATTCGTCAATTAGGTAATGTGGCAATCGTCAATTTGATAATGTGAAAATTAGAATATTTAAGAAATTATCTAATTGACGAATTATCTGATTATATTATATATTAAGATATTTGTCTAAGTAATCTGAACGCTCCTTTAAGCTGTTGATGTATGCATCTTCCTGATGTTCTGAAATAATTTCGTACCCATATCTTCTATAAGTCTGAATAATTTCATTCATAGGCCCAACACCAATTTTTACGGTAATCTGAACATTTTCAAGATCAGCTTCAGATATAAAGCAGCCAAGAATTTTGCCATTGTTGCTTTCTACAATCTGGGTTACCTGACCCATTGAATAATCTAGAAGTCCTTTTTGAACAATAATAATTCCGCCTTGTTCCTTTAAAAATGGAGTTTCCTGAAAAAATTTCATGATGTCTTCCATTTCATAATATCCTATATAGATATTATTTTCGTCAAGAACAGGAATTATATTCGTGTGGTTTTTAGCAAAAACTTCTAAAACATCAAGCCAAATCATTGATTTTCGCGCAAAAAAGCGTTCCAATGTATATTTGTAATCAATGACTTTTTTATCTGTATCAAAAGTTTCAACATCGTCAGAGGCGATACTTCCAATGAAGATTCCGTTTTCCAAAACCGGAAAATGCGAAAAATTCAAATCGGCAAAATAGTCCTGAACCGAGGCTATCGTTTCCTGGCTATCTATAGCTCTGAAATCATTGGTGATATAGTTTATAATTTCTGTCATAAATCTGTTAAGGATATTTCATGCAAAATAATCAAAAAATAGCAAAAACTGCTACGTTTTACTTTGTATTTTTGTCGTAACAAATATAGTGTTACTAGAATTAATTATCTATTTATATGACAAAGTTAAGTGTAAATATCAATAAAATTGCAACCCTTCGTAATGCACGTGGAGGAAATGTTCCTGATTTATTAAAAGTGGCTGCCGATATTCAGAAATTTGGAGGACAGGGAATCACGATTCATCCTCGTCCGGATGAGCGCCATATTCGTTATCAGGATGCACGCGATTTAAAAGCAATCGTTTATACAGAATATAATATTGAAGGAAATCCGCAGCATAATTTTATTGATTTGGTATTAGAATGTAAACCAACGCAGGTTACATTAGTTCCTGATGCAATTGGCGCCATTACATCTTCTGCAGGTTGGGACACGATAAAAAATCAAGAATACTTAACCGAAGTTATTCAGGAATTTCAGCGTAACGGAATCAGAACTTCGATTTTTGTTGATCCGGTTTTGGAAATTATCGAAGGAGCCAAAAAAACAGGCACAGACAGAATCGAATTATATACCGAAGCTTTTGCACATCAATACGATTTAGGAAACAAAAACGGAATTGATCCTTATGTTAAAGCCGCAGAATTAGCAAACGAATTAGGTTTAGGTATAAATGCAGGTCACGATTTAAGTCTGGATAATATTCAGTTTTTTAAACAAAATATTCCCGGTTTATTAGAAGTTTCTATTGGTCACGCTTTAATTTCAGAAGCGTTGTATTTGGGGTTGGATAATGTGGTAAATATGTACTTGAATAAATTGAAGTAAAACTTAGACTATTGAGTTAAATCAATTGGTTTAGATAAAAATTTAATAAAAATAAAGCAATTAGGGCATGACCCGCAGTCCCGAAGCCTCGGGAGCGGGTCGGGCTATTCGTTACAATCTTCTATTTTTAAAGAAAAAATAGAAGGATTTTCACTACTATCCCTCATGCGGCATTCTAGTCGCAATAATCTTTTCAGATTACAAGTTTCAACCACAAAATAAATATTTACATCACCTGAGAATTGGCTTATAATTGTTTACTTTCGCACTTTTCTTATTAAATTCAAGTGCAAAAAACTATAATTCTCTTTTTTTTACTCAGTTTATCCAATGTATTTGCACAATCTAAAGCAACTATAATTGGAAATGTAAAATCTTCTGAAAACGAAAGCCTTATTGGCGCAAGCATTTCTTTAGAGGTGAATAATCAGCATTATTACGCAATAACAGATACTCTTGGCAATTTTAAGGAAAACATACCTTTAGGAGAAGTTGAGATTGCTCTTTCTCAATTGGGTTATCTCAAAAAATCCATCCATTTTAATTTTCTAAAAGACACTTTAATTTCAATTGTATTAGAAAAAGATATTTCAGTATTAAAAGAAGTTTTAATTGCCAATGATAAAAAAAGAGGCATTACAAATTTGTCAGGAGGTAAATTATCTTTTAATTTAAAAGAACTATCATCAGTTCCAACTGTTTTGGGAACTACAGATATCATAAAACTTTTGCAGCTGACTCCGGGAGTTCAGAATTCTGGAGATGCAAACGGATATTTATATGTTAGAGGTGGAGATCCGGGGCACAATGCCATTTTATACGACGGAACTCCTGTATACGGAATGTCGCATTTGCTGGGCATTTTTCCTTTCTATAATACAGATCATATTAAGGAAGTTGAGTTTGATAAATCAAGTTCAAATTCAAAATATGGCGGACGTTTAAGTTCAACAACACTTCTAATTCCCAACAAAAAAATACCTTCTGAACTTGGTATTCAGGGAAATGTTGGCATTTTAGCCTCGCAAATTACTTTAGCTGTTCCTGTTAATCAAAAATCCGGCTTTTATATCTCAGGTCGAAAAACTTATATCGATGAAATTGTAGCGCCATTATTGCATTCCGGTTCTAAAAACAATGATGTTCAAAATATGAAATATGGTTTCTCTGATGGGAACATAACGTTCATTTCGCAACTTTCAAAAAACAATCTATTCTCTGTTGATGCATTTATAAGTGGCGACGAACTAAAAATCAAGGATAATAATCTGGCTTTAAAAACGAGTCTGAAGTGGAGTAATTTTACGGCTTCACCAAGTTTGATCACTACATTTTCGCCTAAATTTAATATGTCGAATGCGGTATATTTTAGTAGATATTCTAATGAGCTGAATATGGAACAAGCAACAATTGAGTTTGGGGTTTCTTCATATGTAAAAGATTTTGGTTTTAATAATGCCTTTCGATATTGGATAAAAAATGTTCCGGTTGAATCAGGAGTTCAATATGTACATCATGATTTACAGCCACAAAAAGTTAATATCGAAAATCTCACAGATAATAATACGACTCAAAATAATACAATCAATGCTGATGAATTTGCGATTTTTACGACAGTTAAGCCAAAATTAACCGATCATTTAAATGCCGAATTAGGACTCCGGATTAATTATTATACTTCTGGTTCTAATGATTCTTATTTGCATTTTCAGCCTCGTGTTTTACTGAATTATATAGCAAACGAGAAGTACTCTTTTTACGGATCTTATAATAAACAGTATCAATATTTGAGTTTGATAACAACTTCAAGTGTAGGTATTCCGACTGATTTTTGGATTGCAAGTTCAGATGGCATAAAACCGCAATCTTCAGATGAATTTTCTATTGGTTCAAATCAGAATATTTCAAAAAATATTTCTTCTTCCTTTGGAGGATTCTACCGTTTGATGAAAAATTTACTGGAATATCCTTATGGAATAACGCAATTTAATGAGGTTACAACACTTAAAAATGATTTGCTTGTTGGGAAAGGAAAAGCATACGGATTTGAAATGATGTTGCGAAAAAACAACGGAAAATTTACCGGTTGGTTAAGTTATACCCTGAGTTGGTCTGATCGAAATTTTGATGAACTGAATAACGGAAATACATATTTTGCTAAATACGACAGGCGCCATAATCTTTCAGTAGTTGGGATGTATGATTTAAATCCAAAATGGAATTTTGGTGTTACACAGATATTTAGTTCAGGAAATCGTTTTACAATGCCAACTTCGTGGTATTTTATCAATAACAATCCGGTTAAGGAATATTCAGGATATAATAATGCACAAATGCCAAATTATATCCGGACAGATTTCTCTGTTAATTATTTTTTCCTAAAAACAAATAAAAAAGAAAGTGCTTTGAATTTTTCAGTTTACAATACTTTTAATATTGATAACCCAATTTACGTAGTATTGAATGTTAAGGTGAACGAAGATAAAAGCAGTGTAATTGTAAAACAGGAAAAAAAGGTGTTGTATCGAATATTACCTTCGATAAGCTGGAGATTTAAATTTTAAAAAGATGAAAAAATATATACTGTTCCTTTTTACGTTAATCGCTGTAAGCTGTTCTAAAGATGATTTTAGTGAGCAAAGTACTGAGTCTAAAATTGTAGTCGAAGGCTGGATTGAAGAAGGTGATTATGCACAGGTTTTATTGTCGAGCAGTATTCCGGTTACAGATGTAATTGATTCAACAAACGTTTTGAATCATGTGATAAGATCTGCAAAAATTACGGTTTCTGACGGATTAAACTCTGAAGTTTTAAGAGTCAGAAACGATAAAAACCGAGTGCCGCCATTTGTATATTATGGTACTACATTAATAGGAGAGGCCGGAAAAGAGTATTCTATTAAAATAGAATATTTAAATCGGGTAGTTCAGGCTGTAACAACAATCCCCAAATCAGTAAAGATTACTAATGCGGAGTATATAAAAAAGAATCCGTCAGACACAACGGGATATGTTTTTGTGAAATTTGATGATCCTGTAAATGAAAAAAACTATTATCAGATTGCCACAAAAATCGATGGCGAAGAACCTATTTTTGTTCCTGCATTTTATGGAAATTTAGATGATAAAAATTTCACTGCATCAGCAATGTCGATACAAATAAACAGAGGTGTTTTGCTTTTTCCTAAAACTAAATTTACGCCTTATTTTACTGATGGAGATTTGATTTTTGTAAAATTAAGAACTCAAAATAAAGATGCGTTAGATTTCTGGAACAGCTGGCAAAATGAAATTGTAAACAGTAGAAACCCTATTTATCCGGCAAATACAAGCTTAAAATCAAATATAAACGGCGGAATTGGGATTTGGGCAGGATATGGTCAAAGTATTTTTATTGTAAAAACACCGGAAAAAATAAAGCCGATTTGAAACATTTCAAATCGGCTTTAAATTTATGTTTAAAAGCTATTATTTTTCAAAAGCGTTGATGAAATCTTCAAACTTAGCTTCGAATTTTTCGAATCCACTAGAGAAATAAGTGCTAAAAGAAACTTCTGTATTATCGTTGAATTTTAAGTATAATACTTCTTCAAGGTAAGGTTGTGAAAATGATTCACCAGTACCATTGTTTGACCAATAAGAATATTGAGCATTCCAAACCGGTAAATTAAAAACATAATCATTACCTGATTTTTCTGAATGCTGAACAAGATCAGCAATTTTAGTTCCGTCTTTTTTAGAAACTAAGATTAATTTTAAGTTTTTATTAAAATTAGCAGCAGAACCTTCAGAATATTTTTTCTCGTATGCATTTAATGCCGTGTAATATTCTTTGTAATTCGATTTAGGATTGTTTGAATCTGGGTAAGTAGGACGTACAAGGCTTTTTTCTAAAGCTATTTTATCAGCACCTTCAGTTTCTAAATTCATGTCAGCAACAATAATAAAATTGTCCATTAATTTAATTAATCCATTTGCTTTACCTCTGTATTGAACAAGATCGTCATTATCGATAAGAGCATCAATATTAGCTGAACTTCCTGAATTAAAATCAAGTAAAGTTTTTCCGTTATAAGTAAAAAGTGCTTTTGAAATGTTTTCAGTACCTTTTTTACCGTTCATTTCCCAAGTATATCCATCGCTTAAAGTCATTTTATAAGCAAACTCATCCGGAGATTGGTTTTTAGAAGAATATTTAGCAGTTTGAGTAAATGTTGCTACTTGTGCATTATCAACAGTTAAAGCAGCATCTGATGAACTTGGTAAAAAAATATTATCATATACACTTTCGTTTCCGTTGTAGCCATCATAATATTTAACTTTTACATCAGATGAAACTCCTTTTGAAGTAAGAACTGCATTGTTTGCTGTTTGAGATTTTTTAGCAGGGAAAACAAATTTTAATTCTGTAGTCGAAGCTGTTTTGTCCCATTTTTTTGCAGTATTATTCCATGTATATACACCATAAACACCAGAGATATTTAAAATGTCTTCTACATTATTGTCATTTTTTCCGCTAAAGATATCAATTTGATAAATATCTAATAATCTGCTTAAGTTTTCTAATGCTTCAATAGCGCTTGAGCTTTTAGATTTGTCTAACTGAACCAACATATCATTTGCTTCAGCTTCTAATTTTATTTTTTGTTCTGCCGGAGTTAATTTAGAATATGGTTGTTTAACGATCTCTGCAATTTGCTCAGCAAGAGTTTTGTCTTTTGTAGGTTCTTCTGTTACAGGATCTGTTGTAGGGTCCGTGCTGTCATCGCTTGAGCAGGAAATAGCAAACTGAGAAAGAACTACAGAAAGTAAAAGTAATTTTTTGATCATGGTGAAAGTTTTTAATTAATGGATTAAATCAAGCTTTTAAGACTTCATTTTCAAGGGCGCAAGTTAGTATTTGTATTTGTTCTTTTTTTACGGGAAGCCGTAAAACTGTAAACTTTTTTCTAATAAAATAAAATTAAAATAAAATCCGGGAGAACTTATTGCATGTCAGATTCATAGATAAGTTTTACATTTGTGTTCAGTTTTTAAAACCAAAATATAAATGTTATACTCAAAAATAGAAGGTGAAGGAAAACCTTTCATCATCATGCACGGATTTTTAGGAATGTCTGATAACTGGAAAACCCTGGCAGGACAATATGTAGAAGCCGGATTTCAGGTTCATATTTTAGATTTAAGAAATCACGGGCGTAGTTTTCATTCAGATGAGTGGACTTATGAAGCAATGGTGCAGGATGTTTTCGAATATTGTCAGGCAAATCAATTAACAAGAGTAGATATTTTGGGGCATTCGATGGGAGGAAAAGTAGCGATGCTTTTTGCAACTACACATCCTGAAATTGTAGACAAACTAATTGTTGCTGATATTGGTCCCAGATTTTACAAACAACATCATCAGGATATTTTGGCAGGATTAAATGCAATAGATTTTTTTATAAAACCAAGCCGAAATGATGTCGAGGAAACGTTATCAAAATATGTTCCTGATTTTGGAACGCGTCAGTTTTTGTTAAAGAACTTATATTGGAAAGAACCGGGACAATTAGCATTCAGATTTAATCTGGAAGCTTTTAATAATAATCTCGATGCCATTGGAAAAGCTTTAGATAGTGATTTGGTTTTTGATAAACCTACCTTATTTATTCGCGGCGGCAATTCAGGATATATTCAGGATGCCGATTTTGATGCGATTCGTCAACAATTTCCAAATGTTACCTTCGAAACGATTCCAAATGCAGGACATTGGCTTCATGCAGAAAATCCTAAATTGTTTTTTGAATTAACGACTGAATTTTTAAAAGAGTAATTGAAGGTCAATTTTTTATAGCCACAGATTAAAGGATTCTCACAGATTAGAATTTCATAATTAGAAAAAAATCTTTCTAATCCTTTTAATCTGTGGCAAAAAAAAGGATTCAAATAGCTGATCAATATAAAAATCATTACTTTTATTAAAACTTTTAAATAAAAAAAGATATGAAATTTTTACTCAGACTTCTTGTTACCGCAGCTTTGGTTTTGTTAATAGCTAACCTTTTGCCAGGTGTTCATGTTGCCAGTTTTGCTACTGCTGTAATTGTAGCAATCGTTTTAGGATTATTAAATCTTTTTATAAAACCTATATTAGTTATCCTGACATTACCGGTTACCTTTATTACTTTAGGTTTGTTTTTACTGGTAATTAATGCGATAATTATTTTGTTGTGTACTAATATTGTTGGAGGTTTTGCAGTCGATTCATTCTGGACAGCATTGTTCTTTAGTATTATATTGTCTCTGCTTCAATCTATTACTTACAAAATACTTGGAGACGATAAAAAATAAAATGTAGAAAGCATGTTTAAAACGGCTTCAAATACAATAGATTAAAAACTTGGTTGGGTTGCAAAAATTTTATAATTTTGCAACCCAATTTTATTATGTAAATTAAAGAAGACGATGGATATTAAAAGAGTAGCAACAGATGCTGTGAATGAAACGATTGTATTAAACGTTGTTCACATGGATTATAAAGGTCAGGTAGCAAAAAGAATAAACGAAAAAATGCCATTGGCTACCGTAAAAGGTTTTAGAAAAGGACAAGTTCCTAAAGACCTTGTTGAAAAACAATACGGAAAAGCAATCAAGCAAGAAGAAGTTAAAAAAGTAGTTGATTTGGCTTTAGAGCGTTTTGTTCAATCTGAAAGATTAAATCTTTTAGGAACTCCTCTTGCTAAAGAAAACGAAAACTTTGATTGGGATGCAGAAGAATTAACTTTCGAATACGAAATTGGTTTAGTGCCAAATTTCGAAATTGACTTAGAAGCTAAAAACAATATCGTAAAATATATCGTTACTGCTGATGATAAATTAATCGACGGACAAGTAGAACGTATCCAAAAACAATTCGGAAAAGCAATTCCTCAGGATAAAGTTGAAGCTGATTCAGATTTAACCGGAACTTTTTCAAACGAAGAAAATGGAATCAACAATACAACTACAATTGCTGTATCTACTTTCAACAAAGCTGCTGCTGATAAATTCATCGGTAAAAAAGTTGGTGATGTTGTTGCAGTAAGCACAAAAGGTTTATTTGCTGATGATCACCAATTAATGGATTACTTAAAAGTAGGTCATGATGATGTTCACGGTTTAGATATCGAAGTAAACTTTACTATCGAAGCTATCAACGGAGCAGAATTGGCTGAATTAAACCAAGAGCTTTTTGATAAACTTTTTGGTGAAGGTAAAGTAGCTTCTCTAGAAGATTTAAAAGCTAAAATCAAAGAAGATGCTGAAGCTCAATTCGCGCAACAAGCAGATCAAAAATTATTGTTAGACGTTCAGGATTTCTTGATCGAAAGTACAAAATTTGATTTACCAGCTGAATTCCTTAAAAAATGGCTACAAACTGTAGGAGAGAAAAAACTTTCTGCAGAAGAAGCTGAAGTTGAATACGCAAGATCTGAAAAAGGATTACGTTTTCAATTAATCGAAGGAAAAGCAATGGCTCAAAGCAATATCCAAATTACATTTGATGACCTGAAAGCATTTACAACAAACGCTATCAAACAACAAATGGCTCAATTTGGACAAACAAACCCAACTGACGAAGAAGTACAAGGAATCGTGGCTAGAGTTTTATCTAACCAGGAAGAAGTAAAAAGACTTTCTGAGCAAGTTGTGGCAGAAAAATTGTTAGAGGTTTTCAAAGAAAAAGCAAATCCTACAACTAAAGAAGTAACTTACGAAGAATTTATTGCTGCGTCTTACGGAGAATAATTTCTAAAACAATAAGTATTTTGAGCGTCAGGAAGTTTTTTCCTGACGCTCTTTTGTTTTAATTTATTTTTGATTACTTTTCAGAAGCTAATCCAGCTATCCGTTACAAGTTTTTTTACGGCTGCCTTTTTTTGTAAGGTAAAAAAAGAGCTTCCGCTGGTCGCTTTTTCTTACCAACAAAAAATAGTTGCCATTTCAAAAAGCTTTTAACTACTATCTGGGCTATCTAAGAAACAAGTTCGAAAACTTGAAACCTGAAACAAAATTAAACCTGAAACAAAAAACTAAGACAAATTGACATTCTTTAGAAAGAGGTACAACCTTTGATGGAAGAATAAATACAGATATTACGTAAAACTTAGAACACTTAAAATATGAACTACGGTAAAGAATTCAAAAAATTTGCTACAAAGCACCAAGGAGTAAACGCTATGTACTACGACAAAATCGTAGCAGCAATGAACCCAACAAACATGACTCCATATATTATTGAAGAACGCCAGTTGAATATTTCTCAATTAGACGTTTTTTCAAGATTAATGATGGACAGAATCATCTTTTTAGGAACAGGTATCGACGATCAAATCGCTAATATCGTTCAGGCTCAGTTATTATTTTTAGAAAGTGCTGATGCTTCAAAAGATATTCAAATTTATCTTAATTCTCCTGGAGGAAGCGTTTACGCAGGATTAGGAATTTACGATACAATGCAATATATCAAACCAGATGTAGCGACAATTTGTACCGGTATGGCAGCCTCAATGGGCGCTGTTTTATTATGTGCAGGAGCGGCAGGAAAACGTTCAGCTTTACCACATTCAAGAGTAATGATTCACCAGCCATCAGGAGGAGCACAAGGAGTTGCAACTGACATGGAAATCAACTTACGCGAAATGTTGAAACTAAAAGATGAATTATACCATATCATCTCTCAACATTCAGGACAAACTTTTGATAAAGTACACAAAGACAGTGAGCGTGATTACTGGATGAAAGCCGATGAAGCTAAAGAGTACGGAATGATTGATGAAGTATTGAGAAGAAGCTAAAATTTTGTTTAAAGTTTCAGGTTTCAAGTTTGCTGATGTTAACTTTAAACCTGAAACCTGAAACATTTTTTTAAACTTGAAACAAAAAATAAAAGTTAATAGGTTACTAAGTTTTTGATGTTTTAGTAATAAATCTCAGAAACTTAGTAACTTTGCGACTTATGTAACTAAAAAAGAATGGCTAAAGTAGTATTAGAATGTTCGTTTTGTGGAAGAAAGAAGCCAGAAACCAATTTATTGATTGCAGGTATTAATGCACATATCTGTGATAAGTGTATTGAACAAGCGCACGGAATTGTAATAGAAGAATTAAAATCAAGCGGAAGTGCAAAACTGGTTGGTGATTTAATTTTAAAGAAACCAAAAGAAATCAGAGCGTTCTTAGATCAATATGTTATTGGTCAGGATCAAACTAAAAAAGTAATGTCAGTTGCGGTTTACAATCACTACAAACGTTTAATGCAACAGCAATTAGACGACGAAGTAGAGATTGAGAAAAGTAACATCATCATGGTTGGTCAAACCGGAACCGGAAAAACATTGGTAGCAAAAACTATCGCAAAAATGTTAGATGTTCCTTTGGCGATCGTAGATGCAACCGTACTTACAGAAGCAGGTTATGTAGGAGAAGATGTTGAAAGTATTTTAACACGTTTGCTGCAAGCCGCTGATTACGATGTAACAAAAGCCGAAAGAGGAATCGTATTTATAGATGAAATTGATAAAATTGCCCGTAAGAGCGATAATCCATCTATAACACGTGACGTTTCTGGTGAAGGAGTGCAACAAGCATTATTGAAATTATTAGAAGGAACAGTTGTAAACGTACCACCAAAAGGAGGACGTAAACATCCGGACCAGAAATTTGTTGAGGTAAATACTCAAAACATCCTGTTTATTGCAGGAGGAGCTTTTGATGGAGTAGAACGTATTATTTCTAAACGTTTAAACCGTCAGGCAGTTGGATATTCTACTTCTAAAAATGTAGATAATATAGACAAAGACAATTTATTGCAATATATCATTCCAAAAGACATCAAAGACTTTGGATTGATTCCTGAGATTATTGGTCGTTTGCCGGTTTTAACGCATATGGATCCTCTTGACAGAGAAACTTTACGTGCGATTTTAACACAACCTAAAAATGCGTTAATCAAACAATATCAAAAATTATTCATGATGGATGATGTTGAATTTAATATTACAGATGAAGCATTAGATTTTATTGTTGATAAAGCTTTAGAATATAAATTAGGAGCTCGTGGATTACGTTCTTTATGCGAAGCAATCTTAACAGATGCGATGTACGAATTACCAAGTTCAGACGATAAAGTGTTGACAATCGATAAAGATTACGCAAAACATACTTTGAATAAAAATTTATTGAAGAGAATGGAAATTGCTTCTTAAATATAAAAATAATCTCGTCTAAGCTTAAAGCTTTGAAGAAGAATAATATAAACCTGTTCATTTATTTGAACAGGTTTTTTTATACTTTTTTTGCACTCTTTCTGTTTCTGTTTTTATGTAAATTGGCATTATGAAAAAAGTATTCTTTATTATAAGTTTTGTGCTGGTGTTGTCCTGTAAGAACAACAAAAAAGAGCTTAGGGAAGCAAGTGTTTTTAACGCTGAAAAAACAATAGAAAATGCCTCTGATAAAAAGCCTCGTAACGAAATAAAAGACATAGATTATAATGCTTATTACAAAGAAGCGCAGCAATATTGCAAACGTAATAATCTAAACCAAGATCAGTTTTTCTTAATAGATTTAGGGATTCATTCCGGTTTAAAGAGATTCTTTGTTTATGACTTTAAAAAAAACAAAGTAGTACAATCCTACATAGTAAGTCATGGTTGTGGCGATAATAGCTGGGGCGCAACGATGTCAAAAGAGAATGCACCAATAAGCAATGAATTCGATTCGCATTGTTCCTCGATAGGTAAATTTATTATTTTGGATCGCGGTGTAAGCCAATGGGGAATAAAAGTAAATTATGTTTTACAGGGAAAAGATAAAACAAATTCACACGCCAGAAGTCGGGCAATAGTTTTGCATTCCTGGGAAGCCATTTCGAGTCACGAAGTTTATCCTCAGGGAACTCCGGAAGGCTGGGGTTGTCCTGCAGTATCTAATGAAAGCATGAAGGAAATTGACAAACTTCTCAAAGAAAATAAAAAAGTACTAATGTGGATTATTAAGTCGTAAATTTAGTTTAAACCCCAAACCTGATTTTCTTATAAAAATAGAAATTTCTCGTCTAGCCCTGATCGAAACCATATCCTTTTGCTGTGGAGTTCACAGCAAAAGATATAGTGAAGAGCAGGACAAGAGGTGTTTTTAAAATAAAAACATCAGCTCCTTAAAAAAATTACTGCACTCTAAACTTCTCCCGATATTCAATTGGTTTCATCCCAACCATTTTAAAAAATACTTTTCTAAAAGCCTTAGGATCATTATAACCTGTTTTTTCGATAATCTCAGAAATAGAAAGCTGAGTCTGTTCCAGATATTTCTTAGAACTCTCAACCCTTATATTTTGCAGGTATTCAATTGGCGGAATTCCTGTAACTTGTTTAAATCTTCGTGTCATGTTTCTGGCACTTGTTGGGATATCTTTGGTGATTTCTTCTAGTTTTTCGATCGTATGATATTGACTTTCGATTTTTTGCTGAAGCATTGCAACCAAAGTATCATTGTGTAAATGATTTGGCCTGAAAGTACTAAAGTAACTTTGCTTATATCGGTTTAAATCAATGGAGAAAATCTTGGCAATCTGAACGGCAATTTCGTTTCCGCAATATTTCTGAACCAGTAAAATCAATAAATGAAACGTTGAGGTAGATCCTCCACTCGTATATAAACTGCCGTCAGCAGTTAAAGTTTCTTCGGCTTTTAATTTTACTAACGGAAAAGCTTTTGTAAAAGCACTACAGGCATCAACATGAGTTGTAGCTAGTTTTTCGTTTAACAATCCTGACGCCGCAAACAAAAAAGCTCCCGTACAAAAACTAGCCAATTCTGCTCCGGATTGATGCTGTTTTTTTAGCCACGGAATAAAATTTTTATTCTTTTTGATCATTTCTCCCATATTATCAGTTGTAAAAGCAGGAATCAAAATAAGATCTAAAATGGCATTAGAATCTTCAATCGCATTAATTTTATAGCCAAATAATAATTCCTGATTGATCTGTTCAGTTGATTGAAAAATCATAATATTAAAAGGTTTTTCACTTTCTTTTGAAAGGTTATTAGCTGTTTCAAACACTTCTAAAATGGCTGCTATACTTAATAATTTGTAGTCGTGGGGCACAATTAAACCTACTTTTTTGCTCATAATTATTTGGTTTTTGGAAAGTTAACTTAAACACAAAAATAATTATTTTGTCTTAAATGACCCTAAAGTTGACTTTTAATGTATCTTAAAAGAAATGGTAAAATTTTAAATTTGCTATAAATAATTTGTAATTTTATAAATAAGCATGCTAAATTTTAATAAATAAACAATGATAACAGTACATAATACGATTCATGCATCAATAGATAAAGTTTGGGATTACTGGACATTGCCGGAACATATCAAAAACTGGAATATTGCTCCAGAAGATTGGTATACTCAGGATGTAGAAAATGATCTGAAAGCCGGAGGAAAATTCAACTATAAAATGGCTAAAAAAGATGGAAGCCTGAGTTTTGATTTTGAAGGAGAATATACTAAAGTAGAGAACTTATCTTTAATAGTATATAAACTCACTGATAACAGAATAGGAAGGGTAAGTTTTGAAAAAGATGAAAATACAGTAAAAATTACAGAAACTTTTGAACCTACAAAAGAAGATTCTGAAAGTATGCAGAAACTATGGTGTCAAACGGTTATTGATAATTTTAAAAAATATGTAGAAGGCGTTTAAGAATTTATAAAAACTATAAAATAATTTAATAAAGAAAATACTATGATAACAATACAAAATACAATTAATGCATCAATAGATAAAGTTTGGGAATTTTGGACAGAACCGGAACATATCAAAAACTGGAGTTTTGCTTCGGCAGAATGGCATACGCCTTATGCTGAAAATGATTTAAGAGAAGGTGGAAAATTTAAATCGACTATGGCTGCAAAAGATGGCAGTATGAGTTTTGATTTTGGAGGTGAATATACTTTAGTCGAAAAAAATAAAGCAATTGAATATATATTGGAAGATGGAAGAAAGGTTGAAATTACATTTTCAGAAACACCAGACGGAGTAGAAATTGTACAAAGTTTTGACCCGGAAACTCAAAATTCTGAAGAAATGCAACAAGGCGGATGGAATGCGATCCTGGATAACTTTAAAAGTTATGTAGAGCAGAATTAGTTTTTTCCAGAGGTTCAAAGGTTCAAAGGCTCAAAGTAGCAAAGGTTATGAAAACTTAGTCTTAGCTGCAAAAGGCACTTCTTAAATTATCTTATATAACTTATATGGTTTAAAATAAAAAAAAACAAAAAACTATGACAAAACAAATATGGTTGAATTTGCCTGTTAAGGATGTGGCAAAAGCTAAAGATTTTTTCTGGAAAATTGGTTTTTCTTTTAATGAACAACATGATACACCAAGTTCGACATGCATGGTGGTTGGTGAATCACATTTTGTTGTAATGCTTTTTGAAGAATCACTATTTACCGGTTTCTCTCAAAACAAACTAACGGATACGCAATCAAGCTCAGAAGTTCTGATTTCAATTGATGCCGAAAGCGCTTCAGAAGTTGATGAATTAGCAAAGAAAGTCGAAGAAGCCGGTGGAAAAGTTTTTGCTCCTCCGGCAGAAAGTCAAGGCTGGATGTATGGCTTTGGTTTTGCTGATTTAGACGGCCATAGATGGAATGTCTTATTTATGGATTTTAGTAAATTATCATAATTATGGAAACTTTAGAATTTAAAATCAGAATCAAAGCACCAGCAGAAAAAGTCTGGTCAGTTTTATGGAATGATGAAAGCTACAGAAAATGGGCAGGAGTTTTTTATGAAGGATCATATGCAATAAGTGATTGGACTGAAGGAGGAAAAATACACTTTCTGGGACCTAATGGTGGAGGAATGAATAGCATAATCGAAAAAAAAATCCCAAATGAATATATGGCTTTTAAACATTTGGGAGAAATTAAAGATTTTAAAGAACTGCCTATAGATCCGGAAACAGAAAAATGGAGCGGTGCAATGGAAATCTATCGATTAACTCCTGATGATGAGTTTACAGATCTTGTAGTTCAGGTTGATGTAGTCGAAAAGTTTATTGATTATTTTAAGGATACTTTTCCAAAAGGGCTGGAGATAGTAAAAGAACTTTCTGAAAATAAATAGTTTAAAGAGAATAGAAGAAAGAGTAAAGAGAATAGAAGAAAGAGGATAGATAAAAACAAAAACAAAATATCATGGCAACATCAGTAAACCCTTATTTAATATTCAACGGAAATTGCGAAGAAGCATTTCTGTTTTACAAATCAGTTTTTGGAGGAGAATTTCCGTATATCGGAAGATTTAAAGACATGCCTGCAGATGAAAATGGCAGCTGTCCCGAAGTATCTGAAAAAGATGCAAATAGAATAATGCATGTTTCGCTGCCAATTGGCAAAACTATTTTAATGGGAAGTGACAGTAATGAACAATCCGGAGACGTTGTTTTGGGAGGAAACTTTTCCGTATCAATCAATGTCGAAAGTACAGCAGAAGCAGATAGAATTTTTAACGGACTTTCTGCAAACGGAACAATTTATATGCCTATGAATAAGACTTTCTGGGGCGCTTATTTCGGAATGTTCAAAGATAAATTTGATGTAAGCTGGATGGTGAATTTTGATGAATCAGAAGCACATAAGGAATATAATAGTTAGGTTATTTTAATACCTGAACATATTTGTTAAATTAATTCAAAAAGCACATTCATATGTGCTTTTTCTTTTCAAAAAAACAAACAATATCCTTTTTTATCAACAATAGATTGCCGATTTTTGTCGCTTCTTAAAATCAACGTAAAATGGCAATAGAAGGTAAAGAGATTATTTTATTAAAAGTTTCTGGGCATGATAAAATAGGAGTAACAGCAGGATTAACAGCCGTATTGGCTACTTATGATGCCAATATTTTAGATATTGGTCAGGCTGATATTCATGACACGCTTTCTTTGGGAATTTTATTCGAAATCGAAGCCGGCTCAAGTTCAGGACCTGTTTTGAAAGACTTATTGTTTAAAGCTTACGAATTGGGTGTTAAGGTAAAATTTATCCCAATTTCTGTAGAAGATTACGAAACCTGGGTAAAATCACAATCAAAACAACGTTATATAATTAATATTTTAGGAGAGAAACTGGCAGCTTCACAATTAGCAGCAGTGACTAAAATAATGTCAGATCAAAACCTGAACATCGATTCTATAATTCGATTAACAGGCAGGACTTCTATCGTCGAAAAAGAAGAATATCCACGATCTTGTATACAACTGTCCGTTACTGGCGAGATTGTAAATAAGATCATTATGACCGCAAGTTTCATGGAGATTTCCAGAACCCTGAATGTCGATATTTCATTTCAGGAAGATAATATTTACAGACGAAACCGTCGTTTGGTTTGCTTCGATATGGATTCTACTTTAATTCAAACAGAAGTTATCGACGAACTGGCAGAGCTAAACGGAGTAGGAGAGCAAGTTCGTGCCATTACAGAATCGGCGATGAATGGAGAAATAGATTTCAACGAAAGCTTCAAACAACGTATGGCGTTATTAGAAGGTTTGAGCGAAGATGTTTTGCAAAATGTTGCCATCAATTTACCAATCACAAAAGGAGCACATCGTTTGATGAAAGCCCTAAAATATTACGGTTATAAAACGGCTATTTTATCTGGAGGTTTC
Organism: [Flexibacter] sp. ATCC 35103; assembly: GCF_001975985.1. Taxonomy (GTDB): domain Bacteria; phylum Bacteroidota; class Bacteroidia; order Flavobacteriales; family Flavobacteriaceae; genus Flavobacterium. The sequence continues at coordinate 347,551 of NZ_MTQF01000005.1, forward strand.
ACTTATTTTGGAGAATATCTGCAAAAAGAATTGGGAATTGATTACGTTCACGCCAATCAGTTAGAGATTAAAGACGGTAAGTTAACCGGTAAATATTTAGGAGAAATCGTAGACGGTCAAAAGAAAGCCGAATACCTAAAAGCGATTGCCGAAAAAGAAGGAATCCACATCAACCAAACTATTGCAGTTGGTGACGGAGCAAACGATTTACCAATGCTAAACTTAGCCGGTCTGGGAATCGCCTTTCACGCAAAACCAAAAGTTAAAGAAAATGCCGCAACCTCAATCTCAAGTTTAGGCCTTGACGGAGTTTTATACTTATTAGGATATCACGACAGATATATTGATATGATGTAGAAAAGGGCTTCTCCCGAAGTTTCGGGAGAAGGGCTTTTGTTGTAGAACTTTTGTATTGAAAAAGGGGCTTCTCCCGAATCCTCGGGATCGCTCAGTCTGACAAACAAGAAAAAAATCTGTGTAAATCTGCGTTTTCGCAAAGCGAATCCGTATGATCCGCGTGCTTTTACATTTCGTAGAAATAAACCTTAGTAACTTAGAATCTCAGAACCTTGGAGTCATAATAATGGCATGTCCCCTCCGGGTCGGGCTATCCGTTTCAATCTTTTGTGCCGAACCCCGGCACAAAAGGATTTCCACTTCTATCCCTCATGCGATTTAATAAAATTCACATATTATTGAAACTCTAGTTTTTTACAAGCAGTTTTATTTTTAATTGCCTCCAGTTTTAGCTGGAGAAAATTAATAGAAATGAATCAAGATCTTAGCCAAAATATTGAACAATGTAGAATTTTTGACTAAAGCCGCGTGCAGATCTATTTATACCGCTAAAGCTTGTGTCTATTCAAATGTGATTGTTTTTTTTAGTGCTAATGAGATTATGTAAAGAACTATTCTTGCTTAATGCTTATTAGTTTTATAAATGTTTCATTTTCATCGGTTAATTGAGCAGTATATTTAATTTTTAGATTGTTTAAATATTCAACATTAATATGGGACTCACAGTCACATTTTTTAATGTTATTTTGTTTTTTCAACGTTATAATGTTTGATAATTTTAAATTATCAAGAATGTTAGTTGCATATTTTTCAGCTATTTTTCTTTGCTCATTCGAGAAAGAATAATCATTTGGAGAAGCATCTGCAGATTCAACATGATCTAATTCAAAATTAGAATTTGAATATTTTAAAATCAAAGGATATCTTAGTTCTTCTTTTAAAATATTTAATGTTATTTTTTTTACGTTTTCGTCACTGCACTTTGGAGTGTTTCTTAGATTGCATGAAAAAAAGAATGGAATGATTATAAGAACAATTTTATTCATTTATTATTTTATAATTGACTATTTTAAATCCCTACATCTCCTTCAATTGCTCCAAATAATCTCTTTGGTTCGAAAGTCTCGGAATCTTATGTTGTCCGCCAAGTTTATCACGTTCCTTTAGCCAATCATAGAATAAGTTTTTACGTGCTACATTAATCACTAGAGGATTCAGCGTCATATTGTTATGGCGTTTGGCTTCGTAATCAGAGTTTAAAGTCTGCAAGGTTTCATCCAGAACTTTCTGGAAAAGACCCACATCAGCTGGTTTTTTCTTGAATTCGATCATCCATTCATGAGCGCCTTTTTCTTTGTCCTGCATAAAAATAGGAGCAACCGTATAATCGATAACTTCAGTTTGCGTAACCTGACATGCTTTGGCAATCGCCTGATCTGTATTTTCGACCATTAGCTCTTCGCCAAAAACATTAATATGATGTTTGGTTCTGCCTGTAACACGAATTCGATATGGGTTTAAAGAGGTGAAACGAACCGTATCGCCAATTAAATAACGCCATAAACCAGAATTGGTCGTAATAACAATAGCGTAGTTTTTATTGAGTTCGACATCAGCCAGACGAATTACTTTTTGATTTGGAGTTCCAAAAGTATCCATCGATATAAATTCGTAAAAAATACCATAATCCAGCATTAGTAGTAAATCGCTCGAATTATTTAAATCCTGAATTGCAAAGAAGCCTTCAGAAGCATTGTATATTTCGTAATATTTAAAATCTTTACTAGGTAAGATGTTTTTATATTGTTCTTTATAAGGAGAAAAACTCACGCCTCCGTGAAAGTAAACTTCCAGATTGGGCCAGATTTCCAGCAAGCTTTCTTTACCTGTATTTTCTAAAACCTTATTCATTAAAACCAACATCCAGGATGGTACTCCTGCAAAACTGGTTACATTTTCATTTTTGGTTTCGTTTATAATGGCAGCAATTTTAGCTTCCCACTCACTCATTAAGGATGTTTTGCTGCTTGGTGTGCTGCTGAATTCAGCCCATATAGGCATGTTTTCAATCAAAATAGCAGATAAATCCCCAAAGAAAGTATTGTTGTTTTCATAAATCTGAGAACTGCCGCCTAAACGGAGACTTTTCCCCAAAAACAATTCAGAATCTTCATTATTGTTCAAATACAAACAAAGCAAATCTTTGCTTCCTTTATAGTGGCAATCTTCTAAAGCTTCGGTACTTACCGGAATAAATTTACTTTTTGCATTAGTAGTTCCGCTTGACTTGGCAAACCATTTTATAGGAGTTTCCCAAAAAACGCCCTGTTCACCCTGACGCGTACGTTCTATTAAAGGTTGTAATTCTTCATAAGTTGCTATAGGAACCCTTTCAGCAAAAGTTGTATATGACTTTATAGACTCAAAATCATATTGTTTGCCTATAACTGTATTCTCTGATGCTGTTAATAAATTGTGCAGCAGTTCTTCCTGAACTTCGTTGGGATATTTTAGAAAAAGTTCTATTTGATGTATCCTTTGTTTCAGAACCCAGGAAGCAAACGAATTTATTATTGATAAGGGCATGAGTCAATTTAGATTTTAGTCCCGATAACTATCGGGAGGTTTTAGATTTTAGATTTTTTCTTTTAATGCGAAAATCAAAAAATATAAAATTTGAATATCGATCGACAAATACTAACTTTGCCGTTGTATCAAAAATAGTGTTTTTTTGTAAAAAAACAGTTCTATAAAAGTAAAGATTCCAATAGGTAATTGGAATTTTAACAAATAAAAGTTCACAATACGGAGAAATCTAATATCTGAAATCTACAATCTAAAATTCTTATGACATATCAAGGTGTACTTACAAAAATGCAAACTGAAATGGGAATCCCAATTCAATATTATCTGGTTTTCGAGGATAGTTTTCTGAATATGAACCAACTTTTGGATAAAGAGATTGAGATTAATTTTGCAGGTTACGAATGTTTGAATTGTCATAAAAAGAAAAAAATATTTCGTCAGGGATTTTGCTATGATTGTTTTTATTCCAGTCCGGCCGTTGGTGACTGGATTATGAGACCGGAATTAAGTACAGCCCATTTAGGGATTGCAGACCGTGATCTTGAATACGAACAAAAAGTGCAACTCCAGCCTCATGTTGTTTATTTGGCTTTGGCAAGTGAAGTAAAAGTTGGCGTAACACGTAAGACCCAGGTTCCAACCCGTTGGATCGATCAGGGCGCAACGCAGGCTATTGCAGTGGTTGAGGTGCCTAATCGATATCTAGCCGGTATTACAGAGGTCGCTTTAAAAGAACATTATACAGATAAAACAAACTGGAGAAAGATGCTTCAAAATACAGGGGAAAGCTTTGATCTTCTGGCAGAGAAAGTAAAAGTAGAAAGTTTAATTCCTGATGAAGCAAAAGAGTATTTCTATTCTCAAAAAAATGATGTGTACCAGTTAAATTATCCGGTTCTCCATTATCCTGCTAAAGTTGCCAGTTTAAATCTCGATAAAACACCATCTTTTCAGGGAAAATTAACGGGAATTAAAGGTCAGTATTTAATTTTTGAAAACGGAACGGTTTTCAATGTTCGTAGTTCAGAAGGCTATGTTGTCACTATAAACGTCTAGTTTTATCACCCAACCGTCTACAGTATTGGGCTAACGGTCTAATATATAATTATTTGTATTATAGTTTTTGTAGTTTTAAATCTCTTTCAATTAGCTGAATATGTGAATGTTGATACATTTCCTTACAATTTTGTAATAATAGCTTATTGAAAGAATTTACTTTTAGAAAAAAAAAGATACTAGTTTTAAGCTAGTTGAATTCTTGATTTTTCTAAGGTCAAAATGCAGATTTAATAATTCGTAATCTATTTTATAAGATGAGTGTTGTAGCAAAAATAAATAATTTCAGGCGTAGCTTAATGCGCAACCTTACTAAGAATATTGGTAAAGCAAGATCACAGGAAGATATCATTTTAGTTGATAAAAAAGATATAAAAAGAATCTTGATCTGCAGACCAAATGGAAGATTAGGGAATTTATTATTGATAACACCTCTCGTCCAGGAAGTCACGGAAATATTTCCAAATTGTAAAGTCGATTTGTTTGTTAAGGGAACATTATCACCAATTATTTTTGAGAACTACAAAAATATCGATAAGATAATCGACTTGCCAAAAAAGCCTTTTAAAAGTTTATTGAAATATATGAATGTCTGGATTTCGATAAAAAGACAAAATTATGATATTGCGATCAATGTAGATCAAAATTCTTCTTCAGGACGTTTGGCAGTCCAGTTTTCTAATGCCAAGTATAAATTTTACGGAGATTCGAATGAAGAAACTCAACTTGTAAAAAATGATTACGAACATATCGCCAAATATCCGGTATATAACTTTCGACATTACTTAACCAAACTCAGATTTCCTAAAAGTAATAAAATTATACCACCTTTAGATCTCAAATTATCATCTTCTGAAATTGCCGAAGGAAAGAAAATTTTGAATGAGCTGTTTCATAATGATAAAAGAACAATCTGCATATTTACTTTTGCAACAGGAGAAAAATGTCTGTCAGAAGAATGGTGGGGGAATTTTTATACCAAACTAAAAGAAGAATATAAAAATTACAATATCATCGAAATTTTACCAGTAGAAAATGTTTCACAAATTGCATTTAAAGCACCATCATTTTATAGCAAAGATATTCGCGAAATAGGTTCTGTGATTGCCAACGCCGATTTATTTATTGGTGCAGACAGTGGTATTATGCATTTGGCAAGTGCTGTACAAACGCCAACGATTGGTTTATTTTCTGTATCCAATATCAAAAAATACGAACCATATGATAATTGTAGTGTTGCGGTAGATGTGAATTTATATACCAAACAAGATTATCTGAAAACAATAAATTCAATCCTGAATAACGGGAAATTAAATAGCTACTCAGACGCTATTTAATAAAAAATACTCATAAAAANNTTTTTATGAGTATTTTTTATTTCTTCTTGAATAAACCATTGATTAAGTCACTGGCTTTTTTCGTAGCTTCCTGAGTTTTCTGTTCTTTTTCAGTTGCGGCAGCTTTAGTAGTATCTTTTGCTTTGGTGTTTTTATTGATTAAATCAGTAAGTGCAGAAGTACCTTTTTGAGTTAGCTTTTCTTTTTGCTGATTTACTAATTGAGTGGTTAAACTCGTAACCGCAGTTTTCATATCCGTAGAAACCTTTGGTTTAGAAAAGTTACCTGTAATAAGTGCATTTATCGGAATGTTTTGCAATTTTGCAGCATCAGCAGGAGACATTTTTGCGATAAAAGCATTTGCTTCACTTCCTAAATATTTTGCCGGTACATCTAATTTTAAGTTGTAATTCATTGTTTGATCAAAACCGTGAGTTCCGCCAACAGTAACTTTAATGTCCTGATATTTAATATCAAATGGTTTTACGTTTACTTTTCCGTCTTCAAAAGTCAGGGCAGCTTTAATATCATTTAAATTCACCTTATTCATATCAATAAATTTAAGGTTTGAAGTCAATGCATTTAAAACAGTTGAATTTTTAGTATTTACAGTTGTAGAAAGCAACTGACCTATTAAATCTCCCGAAATAGATTTTAAATCCGGAGTAAGTTCATTTGCATCCAGGTTTCCGTTTAATTTGATGGTAGAGTTTAATTTTCCATTGATGATTCCTGCAATAGGCGCAATTTTTTTCATCATGTCTAATTGCGTAAAAGTTTGCGAAATATCAACCTGGTTAAAACCTAAATTCATATCAAACGTAGGAACTTTTGCTTTTGTAGAAACTGTTCCTGTTAAGCCAATTGTTCCTCCAAAAATCGAAGTTTTAAAGTTTTCTAAAGTTGCTTTTTCATCTTTAACAATCAATTTTCCTGAAACATCTTTTAGTTTTAAATTATCATACAAAACCGTTGTTGCTTTTGCATTTATGGTACAATTTAAAAAAGCAGGAATCTTCATGGCTTCAGCAAGTTTTGCTGTTGTTGGTTTAGTTTCGCCTTCTTTTCCGGCTGCAGTTCCGGTTTTTGCAGGTTCTCCGGCAGTCATAAAATCATCAACCGCCAATTGGTTCGAGCTCATATTAAAGTTTCCTCTTAGTTCTTGTTTCTTAAACATGAAACCGTAAAAATTCTCTAAAACCCCATTAATGCTTAAATCGCTTTTTCCGGTTGTAGCGTCAAATTTCTTTAAATTAATAGTGCTTGGGTTAAACTCAACCAAAGCCGTACTAATGTTCATTGATTTGTTGTTTTCATCCGTATATTTAAATCCTGACAGACTCATCGTTCCGGCATTTTTAATGTTTTGATATTGGCTTTTTTCTACAGATGCCATATCAAATTGAGTCGTTACATCAGCTTTTAAAATACCTGCAAGAGGTTTGTCTATTTTAATAGGATATGCTTTTGAAAGATTAGCTAAATTCACAGTTCCTTTTAAGGCTGCATCTACAAACGGATTCACGGTTATGTTTTTAATATTTGCTTTAGCATTAAAAACATCCTGATCGATTCTAAAGGATAACTTGTCTAAATTAACGTAAGTATCGTTTAAAATTCCTGTTTCATTGATAATCTTCGTATCGATTACAATATTCTGAACTGATTTTGGTAAGTTAGGATATTGAAAAGAAGCATTGTTAGACGCAATTGCAATATTAAATTTAGGAACAGTAGTATCTGTTAATTGTCCTTTTGCAAAACCAACAACAGTAAAATCTCCAGTTGTTTTTACACCTTCTAAACTTGAAGAATAAGCAGAAGGAATCAATCCTAAGAAATTAGTAAATGATGAGGTTGGCGTTTTAAATTTTAAATCATAAATCTGACCTGCTTCTACCATCTGGATAAAACCGTCAAATTCTAAAGGCAACTGGTTGATTAAAGCTTTATTTTCTTTAAAAGTATATTTGCTTTTTTCTAAATCAATTCCTAAAACAGCGTCCAGCGTTAGTTTTACATTTTTCATGTAATTGATTTTGTCCATATCCAAAGAAACGTTAGCCGTAGATTTCGTTGTTAGATCTAATTTAGAATTCGTAAAATCTCCGGTTCCTTCATGGTTTAAACTATCGATAACCATTTTTATTTTTGAACCCTGATCGATGTATCTAAAAGTGAAATTTTCGATTTTATAGTTCTGAATTTTTAAAGAAAGCGGTTTGCTTGCTTCGTCTGTTTTTGTTTCTTTTTTATCTTTTAAAGCAATATCAAAGTTTCCGACACCGTCTTTATTAAAAATAATATTAATCAAACCATTTGTAGAACTTATTCCCTGAATATTTAAAGGTTCATCTTTACCTTTAAAAAGTTCTTTTATGCTCATTTTTAAATTCAGTTCACCTAGCGAAACCAATGTATCGCCTTCAAAAGGTGCCTTGTTAATGATTACCAGTTTTTCGATTCCAACCGTTGCATTCGGAAAGTTTTTGAACAAACTTAAATCAGCATCAGCAAAACTTACCTTAGCATCAACACTTTCGTTGATTGCATCTGCAATTTTAGCTTTTATTTGATCTTTAAAGAAATACGGAATGGCAAATAATGCGGCTACAATCACCACGAGAACGATGGCTGTAATTTTTAAAATTTTCTTTAACATATAAATAGATTTGAGGATTTAATTTATAATTGACTCCTTGCAAAAATAGTTTTTTTTGATTGAGATCAAAGATAAAATTTTTGTAAAATGTAAGAATAATTTTAAATTTTAATAAAAAATAAAATCCGCCTGAATATATATTCAAACGGATTTTTTATGGTTTTATGATTTTGATTATTTTTTTATGAAAGAAACAATCTTCTTAGTCATGATTTCTGATATAGGCAAGGTTTCATTTGTATAACTTTCGATATTGGCCTGATTATCACCTTCGATAGTTTTCATAATATGATTCATGTTTTCTACGATCAATAGTGCTGCATTTTTATTGGCTTGCGCCAGTAGTTCTGCATCTTTTACCGTTACTTGCAAATCCTTGTTTCCTTGCAGAATCAAAATAGGAACATTTAATTTCTTAATTTCTGTTTGCGGATTGTATTTAAACCATGAAATCAAATATGGCTGAATACTTGCCCGAAAAAGCGAATTAAGCATTGGATCGACTTTGTTTACCGTATTTCCGCTTTTCAGGCTATCAATAATAGGAAAAGTCATTTCCTCTAATTGTTTATTTGATTTGGCAGCTATTTGTGCTTTTATCAATTTATCGGCAGATTCTCCGGGACCTGCAATAGAAATAAACTTGTTTGCCTTTGCTCCGGCAATCATTCCTATCAAAGAACCTTCACTATGACCAATAACAATCACTTCAGAAAAACGTTTGTCTTGCTTCAACAAATTAATCCAGCTTTTAGCATCTTCTGTATAATTTTCAAAAACCAGAGTTTGCTCAGAAACAGCTGAAGCTTTGCTTTCGCCAATTCCTCTTTTATCATATCGCAAAGATGCAATTCCGTTTTTTGCCAATGCTTCTGCCAGCATTTTTAACGAATTATTTTTCATCATTGCATTATTTCCGTTTCTGTCTGTTGGTCCTGAACCTGAAATTATTAAAGCTACCGGATATTTTGTCTTTAAATCAGGAGTAGTCAATGTACCAAAAATCTGATCGATATTAATCTTTAAAATCAAAGGAGATTCTTTAAAAGTAATTTCGCTTTTGTCCTGAGCATGAATTACACTCAGAAATAAAAAGACAATAAGAGCAAATAATTTTTTCATTTTGCGAATAGAATTATTTAATATTTAATCCAAAAGGAAGCATCGCCTGAACTCCTTTTTGTTTTTGAAGTCTTTTTACCTGCTCAATAAGCATATAATTCTCTTCGCCAATTTCTTCTTTTATAAAAGCTTCTTTCGATTGTGCAAAAGGCAAATTAGAAAGTAAATCGTTGAATGTTTTTTCGTATTCAGGATAATTCTGTGTACTGTATGATTTTACTTTGGCAATTTTTGCAGCTTCGGCAATAGCGTCATTTAAACCTCCAATTTTATCTACCAAACCAATTTTTAAAGCTTCAGATCCTGACCAGACTCTTCCTTGCGCAATAGCATCAACTTGTGCAAAAGTCATTTTTCTGCCTTCGGCAACATGCGTTACAAAAGTGTTGTAAATATGTTCTACACCTTCAAGAGTAAAGGCTTTAAACTTTTCGTCAACAGGCACAAACGGACTATAATTAGCTGAGTTTTCGTGTGTTTTCACCTGTTCTGTATTAATCCCTAGTTTATTAGCTAAAGGAGTAAAATTAGGTAAGATGCCAAAAACGCCAATAGAACCTGTAATTGTGTTACTTTCTGCGAAAATTTTGTTCGCATTACAAGCAATATAATATCCTCCTGAAGCGGCATAATTTCCCATAGAAACGATAACAGGTTTTACTTTTTTGGTGATTTCAATTTCTCTCCAAATCAAGTCAGATGTTAAAGCATTTCCGCCTGGACTGTCAATTCTAAGAACAATTGCCTTTACATCTTCGTCTTTTCGGGCTTCCTGCAAAGAACGGCGCATAGAACCTTCACCAATTACGGTAACGTCACCTTCGCCACTTTGTATTTCGCCCTGCGCATAGATAATAGCAATTTGATCTGTCGCTGTATTCGTTAAAGCAGTTGTAATATTATTTTGAGTGTAATCTAAAATCGAAATTTTGTTATAATCATCATCGCCGGTAACTTTCAAAGCTTTTTTGATTGCATTATGGTAAACATCTTCATAAGCAATAATATCTACCAGATGTTGGGCTTTTGCCATTTCCGGAGTTCTTGCCAATAAACCGTTCGCGATTTCGTTTAATTTATCAAGAGGAATATTTCTGCTTTTTGAAATATCAGTAGAAACAGTTGTCCAGATCGAATTTAAAAGAGCAGTTACTTGTTCTCTATTGGCATCGCTCATTTTATTTTCTAAAAATGGTTCAACTGCACTTTTATATTTTCCATGACGAATCACTTCCATATGAATACCTGATTTATCCTGAAAATCCTTAAAGAACATTACTTCAGACGAAAGTCCTTTAAAATCTAAATCACCTGCAGGATTTATATAAACCGTATTGGCAACAGAGTTTAAATAATATTCTTTTTGAGAATACGTATTTGCATACGCCCAAACGAATTTTCCTGATTTTTTGAAACTTTCAAGTGCATTTCTCAAATCCTTATATTGAGCCAAGCCTAAAGAAGATTCATCATTAAGAATCGAAATTCCTTTAATATTATCATCTTTTTTTGCTGCTTCAATTGCATTGATTACATCTGTTAAGCCAACGCCTTTTTTTTCTGAGAAAACAGTTACCCACGGATCTTTGTATTTTCCGGCATAATCATTTTGAATTTGTTTCAAGTCTAATTCTATAACCGAATCATTTTTGACAGAAACCTTGTCATCTCCTCCAAAAATAGCTCCTATAAGAATTATTCCGAAAAAGAAGAACATGATAAATACAAAAATACCGACAACTGTGGCAATTACATTTCCTAAAAACTTCATAAGTATATTTTTTTAATAAGTAGCAAAAAAGATTGGTTTGTTACAAATGTACTCTAAAAACAAATTATTTATTATATACGATTTGACCAAATATTTGTACTTTTTACATTTTTAAATTCTAAATTAAAGATAGGATATTTTGAAGGATATCCGAGGTTTTTTTAAACAGTAAAAGGAAATAAAAAATCAGAAACAGTTGGAAACTTCTGATTCTTGAGTTAAATAATGTGGTTAATTCTGGAATAGTTTTAGTTAATTTGCATTAATTATGAAGTCACAGCATCAAGTCGTTTTATCTATAGGAAGTAATCAGGGAAACAGGTTAGCAAACATCGAAAGTTGTATCGATTTGATACATCACGAAGTAGGAACTGTAATCAGGGTTTCAAAACTATATGAAACTCCTGCCTGGGGTTTTGAGAGCGATGCTTTTTATAACTGTGCTTTAGTTTTACACACCACTTCATCAGCACAAAAAATCCTGAATCAGGTTCTAAAAGTCGAAAAACAGTTAGGACGAATCAGATCTAATGAGCAAGGATATCAATCCAGAATTATAGATGTGGATGTGATTGTTTTTGACGATGAAATTATTGATTCTGAGAAATTACAGGTTCCGCATCCTTTAATGCAAAACAGGAACTTTGTTTTATTGCCTGTGCAGGATTTAAAATTAGATTGGAAACATCCTGTTTTTCAGAAATCTATTCCGGAATTAATTGCGATTTCACCAGATGACAGCGTTTGTACAATAGTTCAGGATTTAAAAAATCCTTTGCGTCAAATTGCACTGGAAAATTTTAATTATATTGCTTTTGAAGGAAATATTGGAGCAGGAAAAACTACTTTGGTACAAAAAATAGCTGAAGATTTTAATGCAAAAATGGTTTTGGAACGTTTTGCGGACAATCCTTTTTTACCCAAATTTTATAAAGATCAAAATCGATATGCTTTTCCGTTAGAAATGTCTTTCCTTGCAGATCGTTATCAGCAATTATCAGATGATTTGGCACAGTTTGATTTGTTCAAGGATTTTATAGTCGCCGATTATCATATTTTTAAATCCTTGATTTTTGCTAAAATTACTTTAGCCGAAGACGAATATCGCTTGTATCGAAACTTATTTGATATCATATACAAGGAAATGCCAAAACCGGATTTGTATGTTTACTTATATCAGAACTCTGAACGATTGCTTCAAAACATCAAAAAGCGCGGCAGAACTTACGAACAGAACATTGAAGCCGAATATCTGGATAAAATCAATAATGGATATCTGGACTATATTAAATCCCAAACCGATTTGAATGTTTTAATCATAGATGTTTCTGATCGTGATTTTGTAAAAAAACACGAAGATTATCTTTTTATCTTAAACGAAATCCAAAAGAAGTTAAGTTAATTAGATAATTAGAGAATGTGCCAATTAGATAATTTTGGCAACGCAATTTTCAATTATCTCATTATCTAATTGACAAGCTATTAATTAGATAATTAGAGAATGTGTCAATTAGATAATTCTGAGAACGTATTTTTAATTATCCCATTTTCTAATTGGCACATTTTCTAATTAAAAATATTATCTCTTTAAAGTAAAATGACCTCTTAAAACAGGTTTCGTATTATCAATTTTCAGGGCATACCAATAATCTGAAGCAGGTAATGGCGTTTGCTCAAAAGTTCCGTCCCAGCTCATTTTAGAAGCATTTAATTGTGCTATTAATTTTCCATAACGATCAAAAATAGTTACCTGTGCTTCCGGATAATTTTCCATTCCCGTTACTTCCCATAAATCATTATAAGAATCATTATTGGGTGTGAAAAATGGCGGAAAAACAAGTACCACAAAATTTTGTGTCGTTTGTCCACAGCCGTTTTTGTCTCTTACATAGGCAGTTTGTAAACCTCCGGCAACATTATAAAACACATTAGAATCCTGAAAATTTGCTCCATCTACAGAATATTCAAAATAATCAAGTTCTTTTTTTAGATAAATTACGGCTGTCGTTCCGTTTACATCAATTCGATCTACTTGAGGAAGCAGGCGTTCATTGACTATTATTGTTTTTCGGCTCGTACAATTTTCAGGAGCGGGACTTGTAACGTCTACTGTATAAGTTCCGCCAGTATTTGCATCAATAGTTGGAGATGTTGCGCCGGTATTCCATAAATAAGTCATTCCTGCAATCCCTGCATCAAGAGTAATTTTTTGAAATTGGCACAAGGCCAAAGTTTCATTTATAACAGCAGGAGGAGTATAAATAACAACATTTACCGGTGTACGATTTGAATTGATGCACATACTATTTGAAGCTTCTGCATAATAAGTAGTGTTGGCAGAAATTGTAGGTGTAGTAAAGTTATTGCCCATATAAACGCTTGTTCCTCCAGTAGAAGATGTAAACCAATTAATGATGCCAACGTTTGCATTGGCTGCAAGAACAACACTTCCTGATCCGCAATTATAAACTGTTGATGAAGCTGCAACAGGTTGACTTGGCGTTGCATTTACGGTAACAACGACCGGTTTTCTATTTGATTCGCATCCGGCATCAACATAATAAGTTGTCGTTGTATTTAGTATTGGAGTTGTATATGAATTTCCTGTTGCTAATAAATTTCCGCCAATAGCGGCATCATGCCAGCTAATTGTTGCTCCGGTTGTTGCTGTTGCGTTTAATGTAAAACTTCCTGAATCACAAACAGAGTTTAGATTTGGATCAGGTGTTGCAACCGGAATTGTAATTTTAGTACTCGCGGCAATTTTTAAAGGCAATTCACCCGGCATTCCGCCATATTCTACCACATAACCTTTAGGCTGATAATTGCCGCTTGTATCTCCTGCATTCGACAAATCATTCCAGGATCCTTTTATTCCAATGCCGGGTTGGGTAACATGTGCATATTTTTCATTTCCTCCCTGATTATTTGGTTCTCCGCTATTCCAGAAAGCAAAATTTGGAGTGGATCCATTTGCAGTTCCGTTCCAGAAAACAGTTCCCGCTTCAGGTCCTGTAACCCATTTCCAGACATTGTCGGTTTCAGTATCGCTTCCGCCAATCCAGCCCGTTCCGGAAGCTTGTTCTCCAATTAATTTAGCTTCATCCGTAGATAAAATAGTAGCCAGATATCCTTTTAATCCATAGTAATTTCTGGCTTCAGCAGCAGTTTTTGCAGCTGACCATGTAATGCCAATACTGGGAACAAATAAATAATAATGTTGGGTTGAAGGCAAATAATTGGCTTGACCAATAGTTATAGAAAAAGTTCTGGTTCCTGAAGATGTTGCTGAAGAATTTGTAAATACAACATCTTTTACAGCAGCCACTATATCTGAATACAATAAATCGATACCAGCTGGACTTGTCAGAGTCAGCTTTCCTGATGATGCGTCCCAAATTTCTTTTATATTGGGGTACAAAGCAGGATTTAAAAGTTTGAGAAGATCAAAACCGGAAGAATAACCAGATGAAATTTGAATATATACTGCTTGTGTTCCTGTTTCTCCGGGATCATGTGTTATAGAAAAATCAGTAACAATTTTAATATTATTTGTGGGGCAATAGAATTGATCGCCCGAAGCATTTAGCACTGGCGGAAGAGTTGTGCTGGCATTACATTTATCAGCATACATTGCAATGGCATCTTTATAAGAAGGCCAGTTAGTATCAGAGTAGGATTTGTTATCTACTTGTATGCAGCTCAGATTTGGGTTCGACTTTATATCCAGTTCTTTTATATTAGTATTGCTTCCGTTTTTTAAGTTCAAACTAAGTAGTTGATTGTCGTTGACTCTAAGATGAGTTAAAGCAACGTTTTTTGAAACATCAAGGACAGGTAGTTTATTAGAACCGCAATAAAAAAATATTAAAGACAAATTATTTGAAGTATCCAGGTTTAATAATTGATTATTATCGATGTTAAGACTTTTTAGAAGGAGATTTTGGGCAATATCAATAGTTGATAACTGATTAGAGTTGCAGAATAAATCAATTAAATATGCATTTTTAGAAACACTTAAAGCTGTTAATTTATTCGTGCTGCAATATAAAATTCTTAAATATAGATTTTTACTAAGATCTAAACTGGCTATTTGATTGTTTTCACAATTTAAATAATTTAAACCAGTATTTTGTGAAGTGTCTAAAGTAGAGAGTTTATTAAACCCGCAGCTTAGAGTTATAAGTTTGCTATTTTTAGAAACATCTAAAATAGTGAGTTGATTCCCTATACAGTTTAATGTAATTAATAATAGATTGTTAGAAATATCTAAGTTCAGTAATAAGTTATTGTCTAGATTTAAGGTATTTAAAGAAGGGTTTTTGCTTAAATCTATAGTTGTCAGTTTGTTATTTCTGGCAAAAAGCATAGTTAAAGCTGTATTTTTAGAAACATCAATGCTTGTAAAATTATTATTGTCGATGTATAAAAACTCTAGATTGATATTATTTGAGAGATCAAGCTGTGTTAAGTTATTAAAACTGCAAATTAAATAAGTAAGCTGTAAATTATTGGAAAGATTTAAAGTACTGATTCTATTTCTTTGACTTGGATCAGTGTCAATTGCGCCAATGTTTAGTTGCTCTAATTTTACAAAAGCTTCAATTCCTGTTAAATCTGAAATGTTTTTTCCTGGAATTTCTAAAGATGTTATTTCACTAATTTGTGCTGTTAGAACTTTACCATCAATTACGCCACTGTCAATTCCTAAATCAATTAAAGCTTTTTCAAAGTTTGGATCCGGAATCGGTGTAAATTGGGCATAACCGAAAAAACCAATTAAAAATAAAAACCAGGTAATTCTATTTTTCATAAGCAATCTATTTCTAATTCTCTTTCGTAAATGTACTTAAGAGAATTGTAAAATAAATGCTGGTAATCAGTTATTTTGTTTGTAAAAAATAGTAGCTCTTCGTTAAATCGTAGTAGTTGGCCAGTTTAATTTCTGAAACAAATCCCAAACAACAATTCCCGCACTTACGGCAATATTCAGGGAATGTTTGGTTCCTAATTGTGGTATTTCGATACAGCCATCGCAAATTGCAACCGCTTCCTGAGCAACGCCATAAACCTCATTACCAAAAACAAGAGCATATTTTTGATTTTTCTCTACTTTAAAATCCTGAAGGAAAACAGAGCTTTCAACCTGCTCAATTGCCATTGTTATTACATTTTCCTTTTTAAGATTTTCAATAACTTCTAATACATTTTCGTGATGTTCCCAAGCCACAGTTTCGGTAGCACCAAGAGCAGTTTTATGAATTTCTTTATTTGGAGGAGTTGCTGTAATACCGCACAGGATTATTTTTTCAACCAAAAAAGCATCAGAAGTTCTAAACACAGATCCTATATTATGTAGACTACGGATGTCGTCTAACACTATTATAAGAGGTGTTTTGTCTGATTTTTTAAAATCTTCAATTGATTTTCTGTCCAGTTCGCTATTTTCAAGTTTTCTCATTGGGTGTAAATTCAGGTCATAAAAAAAGCTTCCAAAGATAAGGAAGCTTTTTCGATTATTTTATTTTGTTTTCAGATTAGCTTTTTACTGGATCTGGTAAAACTGTACCTTTAATAGTAAGTACTTTTGTTGGTTGTCCTTCAGCATTAGAAGTAACAGTTACTGTTTTTGTAAAAGCACCAACTCTGTCAGTAGCATATTTTACACCAATAATACCTTTAGCACCCGGAGCGATTGGCTCTTTTGGAGTTGTTGGTACAGTACAACCACAAGATCCTTGTGTATTTGTAATGATTAATGGTTTCGTTCCGTTGTTTACAAAAACGAATTCACGTTTTCCATCAGCATTATGAGCGATAGTTCCGTAATCAATAGTTTCTGTTTCGAAAGCCATTCCAGCTCCTTCAACCTTAGCAACCTTAGCAGCTTTAGCAGTTGTTTTTTTAGCTTGAGCGTTAGAAGCAGTAATTCCAACTACAGCTAACATAGCGAATAAAATTATTTTTTTCATCTTTAGAATCTTTGTTTTAATTATAAACAAATCTATATAAAAATCTTATATGTTAATATAAAAAAATCTTAAAATATTTTAATTTTTGATCCTCTTCGATATTCCTTTAAAATATTATAAATTCGCTGTCTTAATTTTCATTTAAAACACAATAATTTGGCAGCGAAAGAGAAAGTGGTGAAAGAAACACCTTTAATGAAACAGTACAACGAAATCAAGAGAAAATATCCTGATGCATGTCTGCTTTTTAGAGTGGGTGATTTTTATGAAACCTTTGGAGAAGATGCTATTAGGGCTTCAAAAATCCTTGGGATTACCCTGACCAAAAGAGGTGCGGGTTCAGAAACGGAAACTGCATTAGCAGGTTTTCCGCATCATTCTATTAATACGTATTTACCAAAATTGGTAAAAGCAGGACTTCGTGTAGCGATTTGTGATCAGCTTGAAGATCCAAAAATGACCAAAACTATTGTAAAACGTGGTGTTACTGAATTGGTAACTCCTGGAGTTTCTTTAAATGATGAGGTTTTACAATCAAAAACAAATAACTTTTTAGCATCTGTTTATTTTGCTAATAAAAATATCGGAGTTTCTTTTCTGGATGTTTCAACAGGAGAGTTTTTAACGGCTCAGGGAAATGCAGAATACATCGATAAATTATTGCAGAATTTTAATCCGAGTGAAATTCTGGTTCCAAAGAATAATAAAGGAGACTTTAAAGCTTCTTTTGGAGAAGATTTTCATACTTTTTATCTGGAAGACTGGATTTATAAAGAAGATTATGCATTAGAAACTTTAACCAAACATTTTCAGACTGTTTCGTTGAAAGGTTTTGGAATCGAAGAATTAAAAGAAGGTATTATTGCTTCCGGAGCGATTTTATATTATCTATCCGAAACGCAGCACAATCGTGTACAGCATATTACCGCGATTCAGCGTATTGCCGAAGATGCTTATGTCTGGATGGATCGTTTTACCATTAGAAACTTAGAATTATACCACAGTTATAATCCAAATGCGGTTACATTATTAGATGTAATCGACAGAACGCTTTCGCCAATGGGAGGACGTTTGTTGAAACGCTGGCTGGCTTTACCATTAAAAGATAGTAATAAAATAAAAGGACGTCATGATGTGGTTTCATATCTGAAAGCAAATTCTGAAGTACTGTATAATATTCAATATCAAATCAAACAAATTTCAGATTTAGAACGTTTGATTTCTAAAATTGCTGCCGGAAAAGTTTCCCCTCGCGAAATTGTTTATTTAAAAGAATCTCTGGATGCTATTATTCCAATAAAAACTTTAGCACTTGCAAGTCCGCAAGAAGCTGTGAAAATTATTGGAGATAGTTTGCATGCTTGTGATTTGTTGAGAGAGAAAATCAAAACCACTTTAAATCAGGATGCGCCTGTTGCGATTGCAAAAGGAAATGCAATTGCAAAAGGTATTAGCGAAGAACTGGATGATTTGCGTGCTATTTCAACTTCGGGAAAAGAATATTTAGAAGGAATTGAAAAAAGAGAATCAGAAAGAACGGGAATTTCTTCTTTAAAAATATCTTTCAATAACGTTTTTGGTTATTATATCGAAGTTAGAAATACACATAAGGATAAAGTACCAACAGAGTGGATTCGTAAACAAACCCTGGTAAATGCCGAGCGTTATATAACCGA
This sequence comes from [Flexibacter] sp. ATCC 35103, assembly GCF_001975985.1. Classification (GTDB taxonomy): domain Bacteria; phylum Bacteroidota; class Bacteroidia; order Flavobacteriales; family Flavobacteriaceae; genus Flavobacterium. The sequence goes on from NZ_MTQF01000005.1 coordinate 366,030, forward strand.
AGAATTAAAAGAATACGAAACAAAGATTTTAGGAGCCGAAGAGAAAATTCATAAAATAGAAACAGATCTTTTTGAACAATTAGTGGCCTGGATTGCTACTTATATCAAGCCGGTTCAAATGAATGCTAATTTGGTGGCACAATTAGATTGTTTATGTTCCTTTACACAATTGGCGGTAGAGAATTTATATGTATGTCCTGAAATTGATGAAACATTTGAACTTGAGATCAAAAACGGAAGACACCCTGTTATCGAAAAACAATTGCCGGTTGGAACCCCATATATTGCCAACGATGTTTATTTAGACAGAGAAACGCAGCAAATTATTATGATTACCGGACCTAACATGTCTGGTAAGTCGGCTATTTTAAGACAAACCGCTTTGATTGTACTATTGGCTCAAATGGGAAGTTTTGTTCCTGCTGACAGCGTTAGAATGGGAATTGTAGATAAAATCTTTACCAGAGTAGGAGCGTCAGATAATATTTCGATGGGAGAATCTACCTTTATGGTCGAGATGAATGAAACGGCTTCTATTTTGAATAATATTTCAGATCGTAGTTTGGTGCTGCTGGATGAAATTGGAAGAGGAACAAGTACGTATGACGGAATCTCGATTGCCTGGGCGATTGCGGAGTTTTTGCATGAACATCCGGGGAAACCAAAAACGTTGTTTGCAACGCATTATCATGAGTTAAATGAAATGACAGAATCTTTGCCGAGGATTCAGAATTATAATGTGGCGGTAAAAGAATTAAAAGATACTGTTCTTTTTATCAGAAAGCTTGTAAAAGGAGGAAGTGCGCATAGTTTTGGAATTCATGTCGCAAAAATGGCTGGAATGCCTCAAATTGTAATTTTAAAAGCGCAAAAGTTATTAAAGAAATTAGAGAAGAACCATTCAAACGAAGCGCTAAACGGAATTAAGGAAGCTGGTGATGAAATGCAAATGAGTTTCTTTAATCTGGATGATCCTTTATTAGAAGAAATAAAAGAAGAAATTATGAGTCTCGATATAAACGCCATAACTCCGGTTGAAGCACTGATGAAACTCAATGAGATCAAAAGAATGCTGGTTAAGAAATAAAATTTAAAAGTTTTCAAGTTTAAAGTTTAGGTTATCAGAAAGTTATAAAATAAGTGTAATTTTTTTCAAAAAACGCTTGTATAATTGAATAAATGTCCTAAATTTGCACTCGCAATACAGCACAAGTCAAGTATTGTAGTTCTTACAAGAATTTGAAACGCGAAAATAGCTCAGTTGGTAGAGCGCGACCTTGCCAAGGTCGAGGTCGCGGGTTCGAGCCCCGTTTTTCGCTCAATGCCATATAATGCTCGGATGGTGAAATTGGTAGACACGCTGGACTTAAAATCCAGTGAACAGCAATGTTCGTGCGGGTTCAAGTCCCGCTCTGAGTACTAAAGCCTCTTCTTTTGAAGAGGCTTTTTTTATTGTGTAAACTCGCACAGCGTAAAATAAATTTACTTCGTAAATTTATTTTAAAGAATCTAAGAATCTACCCCGATAGCTATCGGGACTAAAATCAACAATCTAAAATCTAAAATAATAAATGGGTGCTTTCGTAATTAGCAAAAGGTTTAACGATGAGTATAAATTCGTATTTACTTCTAGGAAGGGTAAAGTGATATTTACGAGTTTGAGTTATGAATTGAAGTTTGAAGGTGAGGAGGATATTGAGAAATTTAAAGCAAATATAGATCAGGCTAAGTTTTTAAAATTTAAAGGCTCTGGAGGGAAGTATTTTTTTAAATTGATGTTGGGAGAGATTCATTTTGCTACAAGTCGTAAATACACCACGGAATTGCTTTTGCAAAAGGGAATAAAAGAAATTGTAACATATGCTTCAAAGTCGGAGATTTTGGATTTTTCATCAAGTGAATCAATTTTTGAGGATGAAATAATCGAAGAAGAAGTTGAGGAATAAAAAAAAGCGATCGCCATGGCGATCGCTTTTTTTTTGCGGATGCTAATCATTAAAATTAGGCACAAAAAAAAACCATCTCAAGGATGGTTTTAAAATCTTTAGAACTAAGTTCTAATTATTTTTTTACTTCTTCTACTTTAGCAGCAGCAGAATCAACTTTAGCAGCAGCAGAATCAACAGTTGCAGCAGCAGAATCAACTACAGCAGCAGCAGAATCAACAGCAACAGCAGTAGAATCTACAGACTCAGTAGCTGCAGCATCAGCTTTTTTACAAGAAACAACAGTTAAAACAGCAACAACAGCTAAACTTAAAAATACTTTTTTCATCTTACTTTATTATAAAAGGTTAATTATTAATTCGTGGCAAAGATATAAATTTTTTAATATGTAAAATATTTTTTTATTTTTTTTTTAAAATATTTTCATTGCTCACGATTATCTTAGTTATCAAATAATATGCCACAATGCTAAAATTATGTTATATTATTGTATTTTTTGATTAGATTATTTTTTGTTGAATATTCAATAAAGGAATTGGCTAATTTTATTCGCTTCCTTGCAGTTTATTTTGTTTTTGATTCATTATTTAATAAACTCTAAAAGCGAAAAAGATCTCGTTTAAGCTCTTTTATAAATAATAATGACACAAAATACTATATTGTTTGAATAAACCTCTTAAGAAACGATATTCATAATGGTATTTGTTGCGCCGGTATTATCCTGAATATACGATTTGCAAATGCGACTTTTTTCTTCTAAAAATTTTGGATCATTAAGCAAGTGATCCAAATTTTGTTTTAGTTCATTTTGGTTAGAAATTACAATACATCCTTCAAGTGTAACTAATTGAACCGCTTCTGCAAAATTGGAGTAATTTGGACCAATTACAATTGGTATTCCAAATGTGGCTGGTTCGAGAATGTTATGAATTCCCGGATTTCCAAAACCTCCCCCTACATAAGCTATGGTTCCGTAGCTGTAGATTTTAGTCAGTAAGCCCACTGTATCGATGATAAATACATTGAATTTTGGCAAATCATGGTTTTCTTTTTCAGAAAACAAAACAGTAGATTTCGTAATTTGACTTTTTAAACTCGCTATCTGATCTGCTTTGATGTTGTGCGGAGCAATAATAAATTTTACATGATCCGGTGCCTGATTGATATATTCAGCTAATAAAGCTTCATCTTTTGGCCAGGAGCTTCCTATTATTATAGTAGGTGCATTATTTTTGAATTTTTCGATAAAATCAAGCGTATTGTCTCTTTCTAAAATTGCATTTACACGATCAAAACGAGTATCGCCGGAAACAATAACATTGTGAAATCCTATGCTTTCAATTTTTTCCTTCGAACTTTCATTCTGGACAAAAAAGTAAGTAAAAGCTTTTAATGCTTTTCTGTAGAATCCACCATACCATTTAAAAAACATTTGGTTGTTTCTGAAAATCCCTGAAATTAAATAAGTAGGAGTTTTGCTTGTTTCCAGTTCTTTTAGATAATTTAGCCAGAATTCATATTTAATAAAAAATGCCAATTCAGGATGTGCTATTTTTAGAAATTTCTTAGCATTTCCTTTCGTGTCTAATGGCAGATATACAGTAACATCAGCTACTGTGTTGTTTTTACGTACTTCGTATCCGGAAGGAGAGAAAAAGGTAACAATGATTTTATGTTGAGGATATTTTTCCTTGATTTTTTCGATTACCGGTAAACCTTGTTCGTATTCGCCTAATGAAGCAGAGTGAAACCAAATAGTTTTGTCGGTTGGTTTTATTTTTTGTTTTAAAATGCTAAAAACATCTTTTCTGCCATCAACAAAAAGCTTAATTTTCGGACTAAAAAGGGCTACAATTTTCAGAAAAAAACCTGTAATAGAAATAACTAAATTATATAGAAAAAGCATCTGTTTATTTTTGTGGCTAAATTACGTTTCTTTCGATTATTTTCATTGGTTTGAAGGTATTAAATAACTATTTTTGTTCCTCCTTTTAGAGATTCTGGTTTAAAAACAGATCTTTAATTTTAAAAATATATTGAAAATGAAAAAAATTCAAATGGTTGACTTAAAGAGTCAATACGAAAAAATAAAAACTACCGTTGATGCTTCGATTCAAGAAGTTTTAGATACAAATACTTATATAAATGGACCATTGGTTCATCAATTTCAAAAAAATCTTGAAGATTATTTAGGGGCAAAACACGTAATTCCGTGTGCAAATGGTACAGATGCTTTGCAAATCGCCATGATGGGATTAGATCTAAAACCAGGCGATGAAGTTATTACTGCTGATTTTACTTTTGCAGCTACTGTTGAGGTTATCGCTTTATTGCAGTTAACTCCTGTTTTGGTAGATGTTGATATCACAAACATGAATATTGATATCGAAGCAATTAAAAAAGCAATTACACCAAAAACAAAAGCAATTGTTCCGGTACATTTATTTGGTCGCGCAGCAAATATGGATGCGATTATGGAAATTGCTGCTGAACATAATTTGTATGTAATCGAAGATAATGCACAAGCAATTGGAGCTGATTATATTTCGAAATCAGGTACAAAAAGCAAAGTAGGTGTTATTGGTCACGTTGCTGCAACTTCATTTTTCCCTTCTAAAAATTTAGGATGTTACGGAGATGGTGGAGCAATTTTTACGAATGACGATAAATTAGCGCACATCATCCGCGGAATCGTAAATCACGGAATGTACGAGCGTTACCACCATGATGTTGTAGGTGTAAATTCACGTTTAGATAGTATTCAGGCTGGGGTTTTAAATGCAAAATTACCTTTGTTAGACGAATATAATACAGCACGTCGTTTAGCAGCTTCAAAATACAATGCAGCTTTCGCAGGAAATGCACATATTATAACGCCGGAATTTGATGCAAACGAAAACGATCACGTTTTTCATCAATATGTATTGAGAATTATCGATGCAGACAGAAATGCTTTATTGCAGCATTTGCAGGATAAGCAAATTCCGTGTGCGATTTACTACCCGATTCCGTTGCATTCGCAAAAAGCTTATGTAGATACGCGTTATAAAGAAGAACAATTTCCGGTTACAAACCAATTGGTTCAGGAAGTTATTGCTTTGCCAATGCATACAGAATTAGATGATGAGCAAATTAAATTTATTACAGATTCGGTTTTAGAATTTTTACATAAATAATATATGAGAAGTTTCCGTGTTTTAATCCTGTTGATTATGGTGCAGTTTTCTGCTTTTGCTCAAAAATCAAATGCAAAAGAAGAAGCCGCAGTCAATAATCAAGTTGAAATTTTGCGTAAGGCAATGATTGATGCTGATGGAAGTAAATTAAAAGCGTTAACTTCTGAAAGGTTGAATTACGTTCATTCGAATGGTAATTTTCAAAATCAGACAGAATTTATAGATGGAATCGTTAGCGGGAAATCTGATTTTGTAACAATAGATTTTCAAAACCAAACCATAACTATTCAGAATGATGTAGCAATAGTTAGACATGTTCTGTCAGCTCATACTAAAGATGAGGGAATTGACAGAGATATTAAGATAGGAATAATGCTTGTTTGGCAAAAGCAAAGAAATCACTGGGTTCTTATTGCTAGACAAGCTTATAAATTAACTACATAAAAATTAACCAAAAAATGAAAGTATTAGTAACAGGAGGATTAGGATTCATTGGTTCTCACACGGTAGTCGAATTGCAAAATGAAGGCTTCGAAGTTGTGATAATTGATAATCTTTCAAATTCTACAGAAGATGTTTTAAAAGGAATAACCAATATTACAGGAAAAACACCTTTATTTGAAAAGTTAGATTTAAGAGAAAAATCGGCGGTTCAGGATTTCTTTAAAAAACACAATGATGTTACTGGGGTAATTCATTTTGCTGCTTCAAAAGCAGTTGGCGAAAGTGTTGAAAATCCGTTATTATATTATGAGAACAACATTAGCAGTTTAGTATATCTTTTACAGGAATTGCAGCAAAAACCGGAAGCAAGTTTTATTTTTAGTTCTTCTTGTACGGTTTACGGTCAAGCCGAAAAAATGCCAATTACAGAAGATGCTCCTGTGCAGACAGCAATGTCTCCTTACGGAAATACGAAACAAATAGGAGAAGAGATTATTATAGATACAGCGAAAGTAACCAATATAAGCGCAATTTTACTTCGTTATTTTAATCCGGTTGGAGCGCATGCAACAACTGAAATTGGAGAATTACCAATTGGGGTTCCGCAAAATTTAGTTCCTTTTATTACACAAACCGGAGTAGGATTGCGTAAAGAATTATCAGTTTTTGGAGACGACTATCCAACTCCAGACGGAACTGCAGTTCGGGATTATATTCACGTTGTCGATTTAGCAAAAGCACATGTTATTGCATTACAGCGTTTGTTTAACAAAAAGAATGTACAAAAAGTAGAAACCTTTAATTTAGGTACCGGAACAGGAAGTTCAGTTCTGGAAGTAATTCATAGTTTCGAAAAAGTAAGCGATAAAAAATTGCCATATAAAATTATGCCGCGCCGCGAAGGTGATATAACCGAAGCTTACGCCAATACAGATAAAGCAAATGATGTTTTAGGCTGGAAAGCTCAATTAAGCCTGGACGAAGCAATGGCGAGTGCATGGAAATGGGAACAAAAAGTTCGTTCTTAAGTACATAAAGATATTCCGTAGAGGCGCACAGCAGTGCGTCTAACAATAGAATATTAAAATCCCAAATAATCATTAGATTGTTTGGGATTTTTTATTTTGGGTTGATTTATTTTGTAAATTTGTAAGATTAATTTGTAGGAATTATGAATAAGAAAAGAGAAGACTCGAAAAATGATAAGGTTGAAGAACCTTCCGTAGAATACGAAGTTCAAAAACCTAAATTTAAAGGAATAGACCCTGAAACTTTTGATTTTGATGCAGAGTTCGCAAAAGGATTAACACTGGAAGAAGCTAAAGCGGAATCAATCAGGAGAATAAGAGAGTAGTGGGGCAAATAGAAATAAACTCTACACCAGATGTTGTTAGATTTTTAGATGACTTGATTAATGAATTGTATAAGAAAGAATATTTGGATTTATAGAATCTGCAGAAAAATATGTATCTGATATTTACAAGGCAATTCCTGATAGAATAAAGAAAACAACACATAAGAAAACTCCAAATAATATTAAATATTTAGGTTCAAATTATATTTTTTATAAAGTAAATCCAAGAACAACATGGTATATCTTTTTTGAAAAAAATGAGAATTATTATTTAATAACAGGTATTATAAATAATAATTCTTGTGAAGCAAATGAGCTGTAAAAGCAAAATCCTCATAAACTAATCAAAGTATATGAGGATTTAAATTTATACTGTTTATCACTGAAAACTGCGACTGAATACTAAAAATTAAGCATTCGCAGTAACCGCTTCTTTATCTATTTTATTAATCAAGCCGGCTAATACTTTTCCTGGACCAACTTCAGTAAACAAAGTAGCACCATCAGCGATCATTTGTTGTACAGATTGAGTCCATTTTACAGGAGCAGTCAATTGAATAATTAAGTTCTTTTTGATTTCGTTTGCATCAGAAACCGCATTTGCAGTTACGTTTTGATAAACTGGGCAAATAGGAGTAGAGAATGTAGTTGCTTCAATTGCAGCAGCCAATTCTTCTCTTGCAGGTTCCATCATTGGTGAGTGAAAAGCTCCTCCAACAGGTAAAATTAAAGCGCGTTTTGCTCCGGCAGCTTTCATAGCTTCACAAGCCTTTTCAACGGCAGTAGTTTCTCCTGAAATTACTAATTGTCCTGGGCAGTTGTAGTTTGCAGCAACTACAATTCCGTCGATAGAAGCACAAACTTCTTCTACGATATTATCAGCTAAACCTAAAACAGCAGCCATTGTAGATGGAGTAATTTCGCAAGCTTTTTGCATCGCAAGAGCACGTTGAGAAACTAATTTAAGACCATCTTCAAAAGATAAAGTTCCGTTTGCAACCAATGCAGAGAATTCTCCTAAAGAATGTCCTGCAACCATTTCTGGTTTAAAATCTTCGCCTAAAGTTTTTGCTAAAATAACCGAGTGTAAAAAAACAGCAGGTTGTGTAACTTTAGTTTCTTTTAGTTCTTCGGCAGTACCTTCGAACATGATATCTGTAATTCTAAAACCTAAAATTTCATTGGCTTTTTCGAATAATTCTTTGGCTAAAGCCGAGCTTTCATATAAGTCTTTGCCCATTCCTGTAAACTGTGCGCCCTGACCTGGAAATACGTATGCTTTCATTTGTCTAATTTAAGATTGAATTTTTTTAAATTGAAAATTAGTTTCAATTGAAAGGCAAAAATAGTACTTTTTTATTTCGTATAATCCTTAAACATGTAAATCCATGCTAATCTTGAAAATCTAAGATTGAAAGAAGTAAGCAGGATAATCACAACGGCAATAATAGGAATGATTCTTAAATCGAAATTTTTCTCAAAGAAAAACTGAGCAATACAATACGTTGTAATTGCCTGAGCAACTGTTAATCCGTAGTTTACATACATGGCGCCAAAGAAATAACCAGGTTCTTTCTGGAACTTGTAATTGCAATGACTGCAATATTCATTCATTTTTGGCAAGCTAAAATTTAGAAAAATATTCTTGTCTTTAAAAACTTTTCCTTTATGACAAATAGGACATTCGTTGCTTAAAATATGAGTTAATGCACTTGACATGATCTTGTTGTTTTTTATTTATACAAAGGTAATCCAGAGTAGGATAAAAGTCTTTTTTATATCTTCGCTACTTATAGCACAATAAAGACATTTGTCATGAAAAAATATCCCGTTTATAGTGTCCAGAATTTCAGTTGCAATGATATTCACCGTGATTTTTATGTAAATACATTCAAAGAGCATCTAAAAAGTCACAGTTTTGTCGAAGAGCCACATCGACATGATTCGTATTTAATGGTATTTTTCACAAAAGGTTCAGGGCAGCATGAAATAGATTTTGATCAATTTGCAATAAAAAATGGAAGTTTATTTGTTTTGCAACCCGGACAAATGCATCATTGGAGTTTGTCTGAAGATATTGAAGGCTTTGTGATAATCTTTTCGCAGGAATTGTATAATCTCTATTTCGGACAAAAAAACATCAACGAGTATAACTTTTATCATTCGATACATAACCGACCGGAAATGGTTTTTGAGGAAAAAGAAATTCCAAAAATCCTTCCGTATTTTAATTTACTGATTCAGGAAAACAATCAGGAAAATCGCTATCAACTCGATAAAATGCTGAATTTATTAGATTGTATTCATATCGAGATTGCTCGTAAATACAACGAAACCTATTCGCATCAAACGCATTCCTATAATATTAAAATCGATAAGTTCGAAATGCTTTTGGAGCAATATTTCAGACAAGAAAAATTACCGTCTTTTTATGCCGAAAAACTAAATATAACCTTGAAGCATTTAAACAGAATCTGCAATGAAATTCTTCAAAAAACAGCCACCGAAGTTATTACAGATCGTGTAGTTTTAGAAATAAAAAGAATGCTGATCGACAAACAATTAGCTGTAAACGAAGTAGCGTTTAAAGTTGGTTATGAAGATTATTCGTATTTCTCGCGATTCTTCAAAAAACAAACCGGAATGTCACCAACAGAATTCCGAAATGCAATACGTTGAATTTTATTAGCCACGAATTCACGAATTTTTTATGCGCAAATTTTGAAATAATTCGTGAATTCGTGGCTAATAAAAAAAAGCCTGCACTTCCTAAAAAGTGCAGGCTTTTCAACCAACCAAATTAAATCTATTCTAAAAGAATTAAGCTTGTTTTACAAATTGTAATTCGATGTTTAAACGAACTTCTTCTCCAACTAAAACACCACCAGTTTCAAGAGCAGAGTTCCAGTTTAAACCCCAGTCTTTACGATTTATTTTTCCTTCTATACTTAAACCTACTTTTGTATTTCCCCAAGGATCAGTTAAGATTCCGCTATATTCTACAGGAAATTTAACTTCTTTTGAAATACCTTTGATTGTTAAATCTCCAGTTAATTCATAATCTCCAGCATCAATTTTTTTGAAAGATGAAGCTTTGAAAGTTAATTTTGGATTGTTTTCAACATCAAAGAAATCTGCACTTCTCAAGTGACCATCTCTGTCAGCATTTGCTGTGTCGATAGATGCGATATCACCAGAAAATTGGATATCTGCATTTTCGAAGTTATCTCCGTCTGTAGTAATTGTTGCGTCGTAAGTTCCAAATTTACCTGAAACATTTGTAAACATCATGTGTTTAACTTTAAAACCAATTTCTGAATGTGTTGGGTCAATTGACCATTTTGTAGTTGCCATAATTTTTATTTTTAAATAATTAATTTCATTTTGATAAGACAAAGTTACTTCGATTGTCTTTGTTAAGCACTTAACCTAGATTAAGAAATAAATAACGAAGTAACTTTTTGAATATCAGTATTTTTGTTTTTATTGTTTGAAGAATGTTGTTAAATTAATAGTTCATCGGAATATCCATTAATAAAAACTCCGCATCAGTATTTGCTTTTATATTTAAGATATCGGTTCCTGAAATTCCAACAGCATCACGAGTGTTTAATTCCTGACCGTTGATGGTTATATTTCCTTTTAAAACAAAAGCGTAAACTCCGTTTCCTTCTTTTTTGATTTTGTATTCAGTAGACAGACCTGAGTCAAAATTCCCCATATTAAACCAGGCATCCTGATGAATCCAAACTCCTTCATCGTCAGCATTTGGAGATAGTATTTGTGCTAATTTATTGTGTCTGTCAGCAACATCTAAAGTTATTTGTTGGTAACGAGGTTCTACATTTCTTTTATTTGGGAACAACCATATTTGTAACAATTTAGTCTGCTGATCCGCATTTGGGTTAAACTCACTATGCTGAACTCCAGTTCCGGCACTCATAACCTGAATATCTCCATTTTTGATGATTTCAGTATTTCCCATGCTGTCTTTGTGCGCTAAATCGCCTTCTAACGGAATAGTAATAATCTCCATATTATCGTGTGGATGTGTTCCGAAACCCATTCCGCCTGCAATCGTGTCATCGTTCAAAACACGAAGCGCTCCAAACTGAATTCTTTCAGGGTTATACCAGCTCGCAAAACTAAAGCTGTGATATGCGTTAAGCCATCCGTGATTTGCGTTTCCTCTAGTTTCTGCTTTGTGTAATACTATATTTTCCATGATCTATGTGTTTTGTTATTTTTATAGTACAAAGATACCACCAAGGTCAATGAAACGCACTTAACCTAGATTAAGTTCTTTAGGGTGCTGAGTTTAAGAGGTTCTGAGGTACTAAGTTTTTTTGTGATGTTTTTTAGGAGCAGAAATTTTGTTTTCAAAAGACGTGACGTCCCGCTCCCGAAGCTTCGGGACGTTTCAATCTTTTGTGCCGAACGCCGGCACAAAAGGATTTTCACTTCTATCGAGGCTATGCGAGAGCTTTTATTTTCATAAGAAATCTATATTTCCAATTTGCATAAAAGTTCCAGAGGAACGAATGATATTGTAGGGATGTCCCGAAGCTTCGGGATCAATCCATTCTACGCAATCATAATCGACAAAGATTGGCTATTATTGGTTAGGAGTTTCTTGTGCGATCTCTCCTTCGTCAAGATGACAAGATTGTGGTTGAGTTCAAAAGAATAATAAAACTTTGCGATTTCGCGACTTTGCGAGATTACTTAATCTTAATCAATATCCCTTTTCCAACAACCTCGTCAAGATAATTCGCAGCCGAACCTTGCTTATTATGCATGTAAAACGGAATAGTGTCTTTTTTAATTTGGTCTTTTGAGATACTTATAATTAAGTCAGTATTGATAAAATTGTCCAACAGTATTACGTTGCCATATGAAATTTTCCCTTTTGGCAGGTACTTATTATCAAAAGCAAAAACACTATCATTAAAAGTGATTTTGTCTTTTTGAAGGTAAGAGTTGTTGTCTTCGATTAAATAATTATAGCGTCCGGTAAGCTTTTGCGTTTTCTGGACTAAATTAATAGAAAGTAGTGTTAGTATTAAAGTAAAATATTTCATGGCGCTTAACTATATTGACTTATAAACTGTTGTACAACTGCATCTGTATTCTCATGGCGTTTTTTTCTTTCTAAAACAATTGGCGGCGCGGCTCTTTCGAGACAATCCTGAACGGCACAAGTTTCGCAAGTAACCCCCACAATTCGTTTTACCAAAGGTTTGCCTTCAATAAATTTGAATTTCTTTTTCATTGCCGGAGTAATTAAGATTCCCACAGAAATACTTCGGATGTAATTTTCAGAAAAAGGATCTTTTGTAGCCGATGAAAAAACCAAATATTCATTTCCGCTATTAGCGTAGCTCGATATTTGAGCATCAAAAAAGTGAGATTTATTTTGTTTGATCGCTTCGTCAATCGTTTTAACCGAAACCCATCTTCTGCAGTAATGTTCGTTGGTTTCATTCGCGTGCGGTTCTTGCTGGTGCGTAATATGTAATTCTTTATTAATTTGATAAACATCAGAACCAACCCGATGAGATAATCTTAAAAAGAACAAGTTTTTTAGCTGAAAATCTTTCGGTAATAAATTGGTTAAACGCTGGTAAAACGATTCCGGCGAAACTTCAAAACTTTCTATTAACGCTACAAAAGCTTCCGGTTTTGGATTTTCATTTTCCAGGAAAGAATTGATTTTATCTACAATTAATTTCCTCGGCAATAATAAGGCTCCGGCAAAATAAGAAGCGTAGAAATTGTGTAAAACCTGATCGAAATTTTCAAACTTAATCCAACTGAAAGTCAACAATCGATCTGAAATGTTTAGGTAATTATACGCAATTTCTTTGGCTAAAATAAAAGCTTTTTGTGGCGCATCGAGTTCTGTAGAAAGCAATAATGTTTTGCTTTTAGGAACATAAATCGAACGCAAATCCCCCAAAGCTTCCTGATCTGTAAAAACAATTTCTTTTATAGTGTATTCGTATTCTTCTTTTAGGATAGCTTGCAATTCTTCGATACTAATTTTAGAATCCAGATTAATCTGAAACGACTTTGAAAATGCAATTACTTTTTCTTCAAGATCTTCAAAATAATTACTGTGCGCTTCCTGATACGAACGCAAAGCAGCGAGAAAGAAGCTTTCACGACTTAGATTATAATGTTGCGCAATTTCGATAATCGTACTAATAAACGCATTGACTTTTGCCGGAGCATTGGCAATAATATCAATTAAATCTGCTTCCTGAATGCCAAAAAGCTCTAATGGAATCTCTTTTAAAATTCCTGACTTTAAAATTTCGCCAATCGGAGCAAGGTTATTATCGAGTTTTAACGATACTAATTGATCGTAAGGAATGTCTAAATGCGTACAAAGCAGTAAAATTTTATCTGTTTTTGGATATTTTTTTCCTTTTTCAATCTCATTTAAGTATGATTTTGAAAGATTTGTGAGTTTGGCCAGGCCAAAAAGTGAAAGATTTTTTTGGGTGCGAACTTGCTTGAGTTTTAGCCCAAAGATCAGCTTTATATAGTCTTTTTCGATATCCATAAATCAAATATAAGCATTTGAAAAATAATCGCCAAAAAATTATTTTTAACATTTAGCGAACGTTCGCTTGTTTTGTAAAAAACTTTTTTCTAATATTGTGGTGTAGAAAATATTAGATATCAGATTGTTGTGATTAAATGTTTTTCGAAAAGCTATAATCAATTCAATTCTTACTAATGAAAATAAAATTCACAGCTATGAAAAACCAATTAGAAATTACCGAAACGGCAATGGAATTTTTAGCCGAAAAGAAGCTTTCTTATCCAAAGATCTGGACAGAAGAGGCAATTGTTTTTATCACCGATTTGCATCGAAAATTCGAATCGCAACGAAAACTGTTATTGTTACAACGCGAGCAAAAACAAACTGCTTTTGATCAGGGCGTCATGCCGGTTTTTACTCCGGAAACAAAAAGTGTCAGAGAAGGTAATTGGACAGCTGGAGAAATTCCAAAAGATTTACTGGACAGAAGAGTAGAAATCACCGGACCTGTTGATCGTAAAATGATTATCAATGCTTTAAATTCTGGCGCAAAAACCTTTATGGCCGATTTTGAAGATAGTACTTCACCAACCTGGCAAAATTTGATGGATGGGCAAATGAATTTAATCGATGCGGTTAACAAAACAATTACGTATACCGATTTGGCGAAACAAAAATCCTATCATTTAAATGAGAAAACGGCAACATTAATTGTTCGCCCGAGAGGTTTGCATTTGCCTGAAAAACATGTTTTGATAGAAGGAAATGAAGTTTCGGGCTCTTTGGTAGATTTTGGTTTGTATGTTTTTCACAATCATAAACGACTTTTAGAAAACAATTCAGGACCGTACTTCTACATTCCGAAATTAGAACATTATCTAGAAGCGCGTTGGTGGAATACTGTAATTGATTTTACAGAAGATTATCTAAAACTGAAAAGAGGCACAATAAAAGTGACGGTTTTAATCGAGACTATTACTGCTAGTTTTCAGTTGGATGAAATCATTTATGAACTAAAAGAACATATCGTTGGCTTGAACTGCGGACGTTGGGATTATATTTTCTCCTACATTAAAAAGTTTAGAAAAAATCCAAAATTTATCGTTCCAGATCGCGATCAGGTAAATATGACTTCGCCTTTTATGAATGCCTATTCGAATTTGGTGATTCAAAGATGTCATAAAAGAGGTATTCATGCGATTGGCGGAATGGCAGCTCAAATTCCGATTCGAAATAATGAAGAAGCCAATGCCGTTGCTTTCGCCAAAGTAAAAACTGATAAAGAAAGAGAAGTAAAAAATGGTCACGACGGAACCTGGGTTGCACATCCCGATTTGGTTGCCATTGCAAAAGAAATTTTTGATAAAGGAATGCCAACTCCAAACCAGATTCATATAAAAAGAGAACATCGAAAAATTACAGAAGCAGATCTAATTGAGCCACCAATTGGAATCATCACTGAAAATGGTGTTCGAAAAAATATAAACGTTGGAGTTTTATATCTGGCTTCATGGCTTAACGGACAAGGTGCCGCAGCATTACATAATTTAATGGAAGACGCAGCAACGGCCGAAATTTCGAGATCGCAATTGTGGCAATGGCTTCAAAACAAAGTGCTTTTAGATAATGGGCGAAAATTAGATCTGGCTTATTATCATGAATTGGCCTTAGATGAATTCAAAAAAATCAAAGACGAATTAGGCGAGGAAAATCATGAAAAACGTCAATTTCCTTTGGCCGAAAAAGTTCTGGAAAGACTAGTTGTAAATCCGGATTTTGTTGACTTTTTGACGATTCCTTGCTACAAATATTTATAAAGAAAATACTGGGTTTAATTTTTAAACACATAGAGACATAGGTTTAAAATGTGAATAAAAAAGAGTTTTGAAAAAAATCTGGATTTTTACACATAGCTATGTTTGTTTAAACAAATGAAATGCCTTTAACCACAAAGAAAAGCTATGTCTCTATGTGTTTAAAAATTAAACTCAAAGAAAAATAAGTCCAGTTAAGCTGAAAACTAAAAACTGAGACTGAAAACTATACACTTACTAACCACTTTAACTAAACTATTTATGAAAACAACAGAAGACAGAATTCAGGAATTGATTAACGATTGGATTACGAACCCAAGATGGAAAGGTGTTGAACGTCCTTATACCGCTACAGAAGTAGTGACGCTTCAGGGATCGTATCAAATTGAGCATTCTATTGCCAAAATGGGAGCGCAAAAATTATGGAGAAAGTTAAAAAGTCAGGATTATGTTGCTGGTTTGGGCGCGTTGACAGGAAATCAGGCGATTCAGGAAGTCGATGCTGGTTTAGAAGCGATTTATTTGAGCGGTTGGCAAGTTGCCGCTGATGCAAATTTGGCGGGAGAAATGTATCCTGATCAATCACTTTATCCGGTAAACAGTGTGCCAATGGTGGTAAAAAAAATAAATAATGCTTTGTTACGTGCTGATCAGATTCAGACCGTAAATGGAGTTGAAGATAAAAAAGATTACTTAGTTCCTATTGTGGCGGATGCCGAAGCTGGTTTTGGCGGAAACTTAAATGCTTTCGAATTAATGAAATCAATGATTGAAGCGGGGGCTTCAGGAGTTCATTTTGAAGATCAATTGAGTTCTGCTAAAAAATGCGGACATTTAGGTGGGAAAGTTTTGGTTCCAACGCAAGAAGCAATTAATAAATTGATTTCAGCTCGATTAGCAGCAGATGTTATGGGAGTTTCAACGCTTATTGTGGCAAGAACAGATGCTGATGCAGCTAATTTATTAACCAGCGATGCAGACCCAAGAGATACTAAATTTATTACTGGCGAAAAAACAAATGAAGGCTTTTTCTATGTAAATAGCGGAATCGATCAGGGAATCGCACGAGGGTTGAGTTATGCACCTTACGCTGATTTGATTTGGATGGAAACCAGTAATCCTGATTTAGTTTATGCTAAAAAGTTTGCTGATGCAATGAAAAAAGAATTTCCGGATAAAATGTTGGCGTACAATTGTTCGCCTTCTTTTAACTGGGCGGCAAAATTATCAGTTGCTGAAATGGAAACATTCAGAGAAGATTTAGCTGCGATGGGATATAAATTCCAGTTCATTACTTTGGCAGGATTCCATGCTTTGAATACGAGTATGTTCGAATTGTCTAAAGCGTATAAAGAACGCGGAATGGCCGGATATTCTGAATTGCAGGAAAGAGAATTCGCTTTGCAGAAAAACGGATTCAGAGCGGTAAAACATCAGGCGTTCGTAGGAACTTCTTATTTCGATGCCGTTCAGAATACAGTTATGATAGGAAAATCAACGATAACGGCGATGGAACATTCTACGGAGGTAGAGCAATTTTAATTCAAAGGAAAAGCCAGTTTATTAACTGGCTTTTCTGTTTTTTATAGCTACGAATTCACGAATTATTTTGCGACAATCTTTGAGAATAAAAATTCGTGAATTCGTGGCAAAAAAACTATTTTTTCAAAAGTCTGGCTTTCATTTTGCTGAAAAATTCAGGTGTAACGCCAATAAATGAAGCGATTTGTTTTTGAGGAACTTTATGAACCAATGTTCCGTATTTTTGACAGAATTTATCAAAACGTTCTTCGGCAGGTAAACTTAAATTATCCATTAATCGTTGTTGATTGGCAACCAATGAATTTTCGATTAGAATTCTGAAAAAGCGTTCTAATTTTGGAATTTCCAAATATAATTGTTCCTGATTTTCTTTGGATAATGAAACTACTTCTGCATCTTCCAGAACTTCGATGAAAAGCTGTCCCGGTTTTTGTGAAAAGAAACTATACATATCGCTAATCCACCAGCCTGAACATGAAAATGAAAGAACATGCTCGACAATATTATCGTTGATATTGAAGCTTCTTAAAATCCCGGAATTTACAAAATAAGAGTGTTTGCAAACTTCGCCGGCACTTAATAAAATAGTTTTGGCTTTGTAAGTATGTGTTTCGGTTTTGGATAAAAAAAGAGCTTGTTCCTCAGGAGTCAACGAAACGTGCTTGGAAATGTTTTCAAGAATTAACGTCATTATTTTTCTTTTATCAAAGTGAATGAATTGGCTTTAAAGCGACCATTTTCTACTCTTCCGGTTACAGAAGCTTTGCGTATTTTATTGCAAAAACCATCTTCGGCATGTGCATCACCATGTTCGTCGATTGTAGTTCCGTCTACAAAATAAGGTTTTCCGTCAATACGAACGGCTAAATCACAGCTTTTACCTTTCATCCCAAATTGACATTCTCCGCAAGCAGTTTCTACAATTTGAGGTTTTTCGGTTGTTTTTTTATTTTGAGCTTGCGTTGTGATTCCAACAAATAGGAATAGTATAAATATTGCTTTTTTCATTTTTAAGAATTTACAGTTATTAATTTTGAAGTTGTTTTGGCACGTTCAACAATTTCCTCGATTGGAGTTGCCAGTGAATCGTGACTTAATACAACTCCCATTCGGCGATAAGGTCTTGAAGTTGGTTTGCCAAAAATCCTGAAATCGGTTTTAGGTAAAGCTGCTACTTTTTCTATTCCGTTAAAAGTGGGATTGTTAGAATCTTCCGATGCTAAAATTACTGCACTTGCTCCGGCTTTTTCAAGAGTAATTTCGAAAATAGGAAGACTTAAAATAGCACGTAAATGCAATTCGAATTCATTGAAATTTTGTGTTCCGGCTAAAGTTACCATTCCAGTATCATGCGGACGTGGAGAAAGTTCAGAGAAATAAACGCCGTCATTGGTTAGGAAAAATTCAACACCAAAAAGTCCTGCTCCGCCAAGCGCTTCAGTAATTTTTTCGGCCATATCTTGGGCTTCGTATAAATCTTTTTCTGAAACTAAAGCAGGTTGCCAGCTTTCCTGATAATCTCCACGTTCTTGTCTGTGACCAATTGGTGCACAAAATAAGGTTGGATTATTATTTTGAGTAATCGTTAAAAGCGTAATTTCTGAATTGAAGTTTACAAATGCTTCTACAATAACTTCGATTACATCTCCTCGAGAACCTGCAACGGCATATTGCCAGGCTTTTTCGATATCACTTTCGGTTTTTATTGTCGATTGTCCTTTTCCGGAAGATGACATTAGTGGTTTTACAACACACGGAATTCCAACTTCCTGAACGGCTTTTTGCAATTCTTCTGCTGAAGTTGCGTATTGATATTTGGCTGTTTTTAAGCCTAATTCTTTTGACGCTAAATCACGAATAGCTTTACGATTCATGGTAAAGTTTGCCGCTTTCGCCGAAGGAACAACGGTGATGCCTTGTTTCTCGTAATCATAAAAACGTTCCGTACGAATGGCTTCTATTTCAGGAACAATAAAATCTGGTTTATGTTTGGCTACGATTCTGTCAAGAGCTTCGCCGTCAAGCATATTGATGACTTCAAAACCGTGTGCAACTTGCATTGCAGGAGCATTTTCGTAACTATCAACTGCAATTATGGTTTGTCCGATTCGTTGTGCAGCGATGACAAATTCTTTGCCTAATTCGCCTGAACCAAGGAGTAGTATTTTCATTTTGGAGTTTGTAAATAATGGAGTAGTAAAAGTAGCGAAAAATGTTTTTAACCGCAAAGTTCGCAAAGAATTACGCGAAGAACGCGAAGTTTTTGTTTTTAAGTTAAAATAAGGTTTATAAAGGTTTCACGCAGATTTTGCAGATCGAGCAGATTTTTTTTAATTGGAAATTTAATTTTTAGGTAAAGTAACCATGCAGTTTGTCATTTCGAGGAACGAGAAATCACACTAGAAACTCCGCAATCAAAATCGCCAATCTTTGTCGAATCCCGAGTGTGATTTCTCCTCCGTCGAAATGACAAGATTGTGAGAAATTATAAATATAAAAGTTCTTGTTGACCCATTTGCGTGAGGGATAGAAGTGGAAAGTCCACAGCCTGACGAAGGAAGTGCGAGGACTTGGAGTGGATAGCCCGACCCTTGTGGTCACGCCCAAATAAAAATAAAAAAAACCGACACTTAAAAGTATCGGTTTTGTATGTTAATGAAAATGATCTTCCTCGATTTCAAATTCGGCATCTTTTTCCCAGATTTCCATTTCGCAGGGTTTGCAATTGAATTTTAGTTTATATTCAAGTTCACCTTGTTTTAAAACTAAAGGCTCTTTTACCTTAACACCTACAATATCTTTTTGATGTATCGGACATTTTTTTAATTCGTATTTGATACAATATTTGGTTGTCATTACGCGAGATTTTCCTGGATCCCATTGTAATTCGAATGCTTTTTCGATTTCGGTAACACCGTGGCGCTCGTAGAATTTACGAGCCGTTTTGTTCGAAACGTTATACATGAAATCCAATTTGGTTTCTGGATACGGATGCGATGTTTTTACCATTTGGTGTTCTTCGCGTTTGTAGTTTGCCAAACGAATTTCAGTCAACTGATCGTAAACGGTTCTTCGCATTTCGTTGATTTTTGAAATAGGAAGGAACCAGTTTTGAGAAAACATAATATTGATTTCATCGGCAGTATAAGGTGTGAAACCTGTTTTTGCCAATTGCGTTTTAATATTTTCTTCGATTGATTCGCCAGTTTTAGTCTGCTCTTTTGCGTGTTCTAAAGTAACGGTGCTTACGTTTCCGTCTTCATCGGTTGCGATTAACTCGAAACCAGTTTCTGTTTCTGTAAGTAATAAAGTCGTGCTTAATTTACGAACGGCGCTGTCTTCTCTTTCTACAATTTTGATGAAAGCGGCGTCGTTATTTCTGTAAATGAAAGTTCCGTCTTTTACTTCTTTTAAAACGTTTGGATAAATTTTACCGTTTTCAGCTTTGTTTACGTAAATTCCGTCGGCTTCATTGTTTTCGTTGATGAAACAAAGTCCGTCACCATTGTTTAATAATTCGCCGTTTTCGATTTCGTAAGCGTTTCCAACAGTTCGGATTAATTTACCAATATATTGACCTTTTGATTTTGGGCTTTCCCAAGAACCAATAGAACTGTGTCTTTCGTTTACGAAATAATCAGTATAACCACGGTTGAAGGTTCTGTTTAAAGAAGAATCAAAAGTATAAGTACAAGTTCCGGAAGAAGCTTTGATGTATTTTCCGCGTCCTGCGCCTTCTAAATAACTGTCTAGTTTTTGACGTAAATAAGAAACGTTGTTTTTTACGTAAACTACATCTTTCAATCGTCCTTCGATTTTAAAAGAAACGATTCCAGCTTCAATAAGATTCGGGATTTGCTCTGAAATATCTAAATCTTTTATCGAAAGTAAGTGACTGTTTTTGATTAAAGTTTCTCCGTTTCCGTCGATTAAGTTATATGGTAAACGGCAGTTTTGTGCACAAGAACCACGATTGGCGCTACGTTCTCCATTTGCCACACTCATATAGCAGTTTCCGCTAAAGGATACACATAATGCACCGGTTACGAAAAATTCTAATTCAACATCGGCATGGTCGTAAATCGTTTTAATTTGGTGCAAGTTCAATTCGCGCGCTAAAACCACACGTTTGATTCCGGCATCTTTAAGGAATTTAATTTTATCGGCATCACGATTATTGGCTTGTGTGCTGGCGTGAAGTACGATAGGAGGTAAGTCCATTTCCATAATCGCCATGTCCTGAATAATCAGGGCATCGACGCCAATATCGTATAATTCCCAGATCATTGAACGGCAAGTTTCTAGTTCGTTGTCGTATAAAATGGTGTTCATAACCACAAAAACCTGAGCATTAAATAAGTGCGCATATTGTACTAATGCAGCAACATCTTCGATAGAGTTGTTGGCATTTGAGCGTGCCCCAAATTGTGGTGCCCCAATATAAACTGCATCGGCACCGCTATTTATGGCTGCCATTCCTCCAATTAAATCTTTAGCCGGAGCTAATATTTCGATCTTCTTCATTTTTAAGACTTTAAGCTTCTGTGGTATTCACGGAAAAAAGTTTGCAAAGTTCTTATAAATATTTCGAGTTTGCTAATACTGAAGGGACTTTTTTTGAAATAGTTGGGTTATATGGAATGAATTAAAATTTTAATTTATATTATTTTCAAATTTATTTCCTAAGTTTTCAAATTTGACTTGATTGTACGAGACGTTTTTAATTTCATATATAAATCTTTTTGGAATCAATACTGCTGAAATATCCATTGGATCAATATTAATCCAGTAATAAAGAAATAAGGTGTTCTTGATTATTTTTGCATTTCCATAATATTTAAGACCTCCAGTTTCATATTTTTCAACAATGATTTGAATGCCTTTTTTTGTCTTTTTGGTAATGATGAGCTCTGCTTTTTTATTTTCGTTTCGTTTTAAATAATTAGAATCAAAAGCCTCTTGATGAGTAAATTTAATATTTATGTTTTCTAATTCATTTTTTTTGCAGCCAGTAAATAAAAAAAGAACTATCAATACGCAGAAAATATATTTCATATTAATTAAGGCTCTTTAAGTTAATCTAACGGAAAATTATATCCTACAGCAAATATCCCAGACGATTGTTTAGCTGCTGGGTGAAAATAGCCAGAAATACCAATTTCAAAATTATTTCTTCGACCAATTGCTAATCCAATATTAAATGGAATATGGAGTAAAACATCACTTTTATTAAAATTAATGTTTGGTGTAAATGTTTCGAATTTACCTATCGAAGTCCCAATACCTCCTTCAATAAAAGGGGCAACCCACGGAATTGGTGCACAAAAACGAACTTTTGTTCCAAGTAAAAAAGCATTCGTTGTTACTTTGTATTGAGGTTGGCCTTGTAAATTCTGATTTTTATCGACAGATGTAAATATACCCCCTGCATATGGACGTATACTAAACCATGATTTTAATCCGATGATGTATTCTCCTTGTAGATAAAGACCGCCTCCCATGACATCTATATCATCTTGATTTCCGTAATTTTCAATGTAGTAAGAGCTACTTGAAGCAAAACCTATACTGCCTTTAATAGAATTACCTTCAGTCTGTGCTTTTGTCTGATTGGAGAAAAATAAAGCAATAATTATAATAAAAAGAGAATGGTGTAAAGCTAGATTCATAAAGTGGTTTTTGCTTAAGAATTTTTGATTAGTTGGGGCGAAAGTAAAGATTTATTTTTAAATTTCTAAAGACAAAAAAAAACTACTTGATAAGAAATTATCAAGTAGTTTTCGTTCTCAAAAAATAGTGCCAAATATTATGACAATTTTTTCGCTTTAATTTTAGTCAAAGTGTTTTCAATACTATTTAATTGTTTAGAAACAATTGCGATTTGACTTCCATCAAGATGGTTGTGTTCTAACGCCATTTTATATTTTTCGATTGCAGCTTCTTCACCTGTAATACAAGCATTAATGATAGCTTCAGTATCTCCGCTTGTAAAAGATGATTTGATGTCAATCCATGCGCGGTGTAAGGCTCCCAATGGTCCGCCTCCGGCAGTATCTGTTGATTTTCCAAGTTTATTGATTTCGTCCTGAATTTCTACGATAAATAAAGCACGCTCACGAGCATAGTCTAAAAAGTCTGTTTTGATAGCCGGACTGCTTACATGTTCAGCGGCATTTGTATATCCTAGTTTTCCGTCTTCAAGGATTGCAATTAATCCTTCTAATGTACTAACTGCTTTTTCTGTGGTTTCATCTGTATGTATCATAATAAATAATTTTTTAAATTTTATATTACAAAGATGGGGACTAATAGCATGTTGTGTTTTACAGGATTATACTTGTGATTTATAATATTGTGGAATGGGAATTTTGAAAGTTGTTTTTGAGTTTCCGCGAATTCTCGAATTACACTAACTATTGGATTGTGTAAGTTATCGATGCGTTTTAATTTTCTTGTTTTAAGGTTTGCGTAAGTGATAGTAGCGAAAAGCCCAGAGCCTGACGAAGGAAGTGCGATAGCTTGTATCGAATAGCCCGATTCGCCGCAACGAAACACGCCCAAAATAAGCATATAAAAAAACAGCTTAAAGTTTAAAAGTGATGAAACTTTTAACCTTAAGCCGTTTTGATAAAATTATTTACTGTAATTATACAGCTAAAGCCTCTTTGATTCTGCGTAAAGCTTCTTTTAAGATATCGTCGCTTGTTGCATAAGAGAAACGAATACAATTTGGATTTCCGAAAGCGTCTCCTGTTACAGTTGCAACATTAGCTTCGGCTAAAAGGTACATCGAAACGTCGTTTGCATCTTTGATCTCTGTTCCATTTAATGTTTTTCCGAAGAAAGAAGAAACGTCTGGGAATACGTAAAATGCTCCTTCAGGAACGTTGATTTTTACACCCGGGATTTCTTTTAATAATCCAACTACTAAATCTCTACGTGTGTGGAAAGCCTGAACCATGTGGTTTAATACGCTTGGGTCAGCATCTACAGCAGTAATTGTAGCACGTTGCGCCACAGAATTTGCTCCTGAAGTTACTTGTCCCTGAATTTTCGTACATGCTTTTGCGATGAATTCCGGAGCTCCAATGTAACCAATTCTGTATCCTGTCATAGCGAATGCTTTTGCAACTCCGTTCACAGTAATCGTTCTTTCTAACATTCCCGGGATTGAACCGATGCTGCAGAATGTTCCTGAGAAATTAATGTGCTCATAAATTTCGTCAGCAACTACATATATATTTGGATGTTTTTCTAAAACTTTTGCAAGAGCAGTTAACTCTTCTCTGCTGTAAACAGATCCTGATGGATTACAAGGAGAAGAAAACCACATCATTTTTGTTTTTGGTGTGATGGCAGCTTCTAATTGCTCTGGTGTAATTTTAAAATCTGTGTCTACAGATGTTGGAACTTCAACAGGAACTCCTCCTGAAAGTTTTACAATCTCGAAGTAAGAAACCCAGTAAGGTGCTGGTAAAATAACCTCGTCACCATCATTTAGCATTACTTGTGCAATGTTGTATAAAGATTGTTTTGCTCCTGTAGAAACTACGATTTGCGTTGGTTTGTATTCTAAATTATTATCTCTTTTGAATTTTCTGCAAATTGCTTCTCTCAATTCCAGATAACCTTCAACCGGAGAATATGTACTGTAATTTTCATCGACTGCTTTTTTTACCGCTTCCTTAATGAAGTCTGGTGTATTAAAGTCAGGTTCTCCTAAGCTTAAACTGATAATGTCTTTTCCTTGTGCTTTTAATTCACGCGCTAAAGCAGCCATTGCTAATGTTTGTGATGTTGCTAAGTTGTTGATTCTGTCTGAAAGAATATGATTCATTATAAAATTTTTGAATGTCCCTAATTTCAACTTTAATTAAGGGAAGGTTAATTATTAATAGATTTTTTTAGTTTTATGCTAGTTCTGGTTTCATTCCAAGATCTTTTAGATGCTTGTAATGTGCTATGACAGCACCTCTCATGGTTCTGAATTCATGATATGGCAAATTGCATTCGATTGCAGTCTGTTTTACAATTTCGGCTATTTTTCCGTAATGAATGTGACTGATATTCGGGAAAATATGGTGTTCAATCTGATGATTTAATCCTCCTGTAAACCAGTTGATTACTTTATTTTTTGGAGCAAAATTAGCCGTTGTGTACAATTGGTGAATTGCCCAGGTATTTTCCATTTCTCCTTCTTCATTAGGAACTGGATTTGAAGTCTCTTCCACTACGTGTGCCAATTGAAAAACGATACTTAAAATTAATCCTGCAGTATAATGCATTACAAAAAATCCAATGACTACTTTCCACCATGTTACGCCTAAAATCATTGGCAAAGCCATCCAGATTAGTACATAGATAATTTTAGTAATTACAAGAACTGTCCATAATTTTGTTGGACTTTGCGGTGCTCCGTAAGAAAGTTTTCTTTTAAGATAGTTTTTCATTTGCTTAAAATCGGTTGTTAATGCCCAATTAAAAGTCAATAGACCATATAAAAAGAAAGAATAATAATGTTGAAATTTATGAAAACGGTGCCACTCGGCATTTTGTGTAAAACGAATAATTCTACCGGCATCAAGATCTTCGTCATGACCGTGAATATTAGTATAAGTGTGATGAAGTACATTGTGTTGTACTTGCCAGTTATGAACGTTTCCGGCCAGAACATAAATACTTCCGCCCATGATTTTATTAATCCACGATTTAGAAGAATACGATCCGTGGTTTCCGTCGTGCATTACGTTCATTCCAATTCCTGCCATTCCAACTCCCATAAGAATGTTTAGTAGCAATTGTGCCCAAAATGGCATGTCAAGAGTTAGTATTAAAAAGTAAGGTGTAAGAAAAACGGCAAAAAGAATTACGGCTTTTAAGTGCAGCTTCCAGTTTCCAGTTTTCTGAATATTGTTCTCCTTGAAGTAATTGTTTACTCGTGAGTTAAGTGTTCTGAAGAACTTCAGATTGTCTTGCTTAGCAAATGTAGGCGCAGTGTTATTCATAATTGTTTTAAATAGTTTTCAAAGGTAATTATTATAAATTTTCAATTTGCAAAATTGAGTTAAATATTTCAACTGTAAAGTAGTACTTTTGTTAAAAAATTAGAGCAATGGATGAGATTCTGAAATATTTTCCTGATTTGACCGACATTCAAATCGAACAATTTCAAAAATTAGACTTTTTATACCACGATTGGAATGAAAAAATCAATGTTATTTCACGTAAAGATATTGATGCCTTATATATTAAACATGTTTTGCATTCATTAGGAATTGCAAAAATCATGAAATTTGAACCCGGAACAACTGTTCTTGATGTTGGAACGGGAGGCGGATTTCCAGGAATTCCATTGGCAATCCTTTTTCCTGAAACTCGTTTTTATTTAATTGATGTTATTGCCAAAAAAATAAAAGTAGTTCAGGGTGTCGTTGATGCTTTAGAATTAAAGAACGTAAAAGCTGAACAATTGCGTGCTGAAAATGTAAAAGGCGATTTTGATTTTATTGTAAGCCGCGCTGTAACAAATATGCCGGATTTTGTTTCCTGGATTAAAAACAAAATCAAGAAGCAACATAAACATGCTTTGAAAAATGGAATTCTATACCTGAAAGGTGGTGATTTAACCGAAGAATTAAAAGATTTTCCAAAAGCAACCTTATATGACCTGTCTACTATTTTTGAAGACGAATTTTTCGAAACTAAAAAAGTAGTGCACTTGCCCTTAAAGTTTAGCGTTTAATTTATATCTGTCTTATTAAATACCCGACATTAATTATTTGTAAATTATTGTCGGGTTTTTTATTTGAGATTCAGATTCCCTGATTATGATGCTTTTTTTGGGAAACACAGAATTGATTTGATTTAGTATCTAAATTATGTATTAAGTCGTTTATTGCTTTTTCTGATGCTTGAGTTGAATGTTGAAATTCAGGATCAAAGAAAAAATTGCGGCAAATTACAGGTTCATCTGATGAATCGTATATTGCTTCATCTGTTTCATCTAAATTCGCATTATAATATTGCGATGGATACTGGTGTATTAATTCCATAATTATGGTACGAAGCCATTTATCAAATACTCTTTTTTTAGGTGTAATATGACGCACTAATAAAACCAATCCTACAAGTTCACTTTGAAGAAAGTAAGATCCTTTTCTATACATCACATCAATCATTCTTACATTCATAAGCGCAATCCAGAGAGCTCCATTTATATGACCGGCTGCCGGTATGTCAAAATTGTCATCAAAAGTTAAAGGTCTTGTATTTTTTACATTATCAATAGAACACCATATAGCCTCGATTCTTTTTTGAGTCTCTTCATTCATTTTTGTATATCCTTTAAAACGCCAGTTTACCCATTCAAGTAACGCTGCCGTTAATCCCATTGAAGCTTTGTGGTTAATCTGTAATAATGCGTTTTCCAATTCTGTATTTCTTTCTAATGGGTCTAAAAATTGATTAATCTTTTTTTTATTCCATTTAAAATCAATTGGGTGACCAATACTTTTAGATTCTAAAATTATTGAAGGTGTGTTTTGTAAATTTTTCATTGTTTTCTTATTTTACTGAATTTTTTTTTACAGTTTAAAAAGTGCTTCTCTACAAGTTATTTCTGGTAAGATTTTTTTGTTTTAGCACACATATTAAACCGGATGTAAATTTAGGATGACAAATATTTTTACTGTATTACAATAAGTTTTTTAAGTAACAGAATAAGGTTTTTGAATATGTATCGTGTTGATAGTTAATATAATAAGAAAAGCATTACAAAATAATATTGATTTTGAAATTTATATTTATTGAAATGAATTTATAGTTTTGGATAAAGTTTTCTACTAAAACATTGTAAATGAGTTATTTGTTTTTGTGTTTTAATAAGTGTTGAGAAGTTTTATAATCAATTTTATCTAAAAAACATTTGTTGTGAAAAATTTTGAAAGCAATAGATAACAAACGAAAAGCCGAATCTTAATTAAAAGATTCGGCTTTTTATATGGACAAAGTTTCTAAAATCTTAAACTTTGAAACTTGTAATTAAATATTAACCTAAGAAAGGGTATCTGTAATCTTCCGGAGTTACAAAAGTTTCTTTGATAGTTCTAGGAGAAGCCCAACGCAATAAGTTCAATGCAGAACCTGCTTTATCGTTAGTTCCTGAAGCTCTAGCTCCACCAAAAGGCTGCATTCCTACAACCGCTCCTGTTGGTTTATCGTTGATGTAGAAGTTACCCGCAGCATTTTGCAATTTAGTAGTCGCTACTTCAATAGCATAACGATCCTGGCTAAATACAGCTCCTGTCAAAGCATATTCAGAAGTAGTATCAACTAATTCTAAAGTTTCTTCCCATTTAGCATCTTCATATACATATATAGTAATTACCGGTCCAAATAATTCGGTTTCCATTGTAGTATATTTAGGATTTGTAGTTACAATAATTGTTGGCTCAATAAAGTAACCTACAGATTTATCGTAGTTTCCACCCGCAATGATTTCAGCATCAGCATCTTTTTTAGCCTGATCAATAAAACCAGCTAATTTATCAAAAGAACCTTCGTGAATTACTGCAGTGATAAAGTTTCCAAAATCTTCCGGAGAACCCATTTTCATCGATTTCACATCGGCAATTAATTGTTCTTTTACAGCTGGCCATAAGCTTTGAGGAACATAAGCTCTTGAAGCTGCAGAACATTTTTGTCCTTGAAATTCAAATGCTCCACGAGTAATTCCTGTAGCAACTTGTTTTACGTTAGCGCTTGGATGAGCAATGATAAAATCTTTACCACCAGTTTCTCCAACGATTCTTGGATATGTTTTATAGTGGTGAATGTTAGCACCAATTTTAGCCCAGATATCTTTAAACACATGAGTTGATCCTGTAAAGTGAACTCCTGCAAAATCGCGGCTTGCTAAAACAGTATCAGTAATCATTAAAGCGTCTCCAAAAACAACGTTGATAACACCATCAGGAACACCTGCTTCTTTGAAAACATCGATGATGATTTTTGCAGAGAAAACCTGGCTATCACTTGGTTTCCAAACCACAACGTTACCCATCATTGCAGCACTTGCAGGAAGATTTGCAGCAATAGCAGTAAAGTTAAAAGGAGTAATTGCGTAAATAAAACCTTCAAGAGGTCTGTATTCTAAACGATTCCATGTAGTAGAATCAGATTTTGGCTGATCTCCGTAAATTTGAGTCATAAATTCTA
Organism: [Flexibacter] sp. ATCC 35103; assembly: GCF_001975985.1. Taxonomy (GTDB): domain Bacteria; phylum Bacteroidota; class Bacteroidia; order Flavobacteriales; family Flavobacteriaceae; genus Flavobacterium. The sequence continues at coordinate 395,072 of NZ_MTQF01000005.1, forward strand.
CGTTGTAACGTAAAAAGTCGATCAATTCGCAAGAAGCATCAATTTCTGCCTGGTGAATATTTTTAGATTGACCAATCATTGTAGCAGCGTTAATACGAGCTCTGTATGGTCCTGCAATAAGTTCGGCAGCTTTTAAGAAAATAGCAGCACGTTGTTCCCATGCCATGTTTGCCCATGCTGTTCTTGATTCAAGTGCATTAGCAATTGCTTTTTCAATATGTTGTTTTTCCGCTAAGTGATAAGTTCCTACAATGTGTTTGTGATCGTGAGGAGCTGATATTGTTCTTGTATTTCCAGTTCTGATTTCTTCGCTTCCGATATATAACGGAACGTCAATTTTAGAATTCCACAATGTTGTGTAAGCCGCCTGAACGGCTGCTTTTTCTGGTGAGTTAGGTGCGTAACCTTTTACTGGCTCGTTTACCGCTTTTGGTACATGAAAGAATCCTTTTAGCATTTTATTTAAAATTAGATAATTAGACAATTTAAGGGCTAGATGATTTGATTTGTTACGAATAATCTAACGCTGCACAAAAGTACAAAGGATAAATTAATAATTTGACAAAATTATGATTAAGATAACTATAAAAAATATAGTTTTTAAGCCACTATTTAGTTTAGGGCAAAAGGAGCACACATTCTAAAAGTAGGAACAATTACTTTGAATGTTTTTGTAGTTGTAAAATTGATCATGTTAAAATGACCTTTCATTGCGCCATAAGGAGATGATAATAGACAACCAGAACTATAAGTGTGATTTTCTCCAGGTTTTAAAACCGGTTTTTTTCCAATAACACCTTCTCCGTCAACAATTTCTAAATCATTTAAAGAGTCGAATATCTCCCAGTGACGAGAGGTTAACTGAACTGAATCTTTACTGTGATTTTCAATTGTAACCACATAACTAAAAGCAAAATGAATCTTGTAGTTCTTGAAGTAAGTACCTTCAAAACTAGTCAAAACAGATATTTTTATGCCTCGTGTTATCTGAGAAACCATACTAAAGTAGTATATATGTGTGCGTTATACGTGCAAATCTACAAAAAAAAATCTTTCGATCTAAAACCTTAACAATGTTTTAATTTATGATGTTTATGGAGTTGGCATTTCCTTTTCCTATAACTCTTTGATAACGATCGGTACTTTCTTTGTAATAAACTAATATGGTGTACTCATTTTCAGTTTGATAAAAGTTTCCGTCAATAGCATTTTCATAATCAATAACGCCTTTTTTATCGGCAATAGTATATTGAAAATTAGTAAAACCTTGCTTTATCATGACTGCTTTTTCATAAACTCCTTTATCAGTATTGTAGTCCATTTTGTATTCTGGCGATAAACTGTAATTATTGAACATTCCTGTAATATAAATATCTTTGGATGTTGATCTGAAAGTTGGGGCCGAAAGACTAAAATAAACCCAGGCATAATCTGCTTCAATTTCATTATTGGAAGCATTTATGTTTTTAACCACAAAATTTCCGTTTACATCCTGATAAACCGAATAAATTTGGTTGCCTCTTGCTTGATTTGTATATAGATAAGCGTTATAAATGTCATTGTTTGCACCAATTCGTCCTACATTGTTGTTTGCGGCACGAATGTCCTTATTTTCAAAATATAAAAATTCATTTCCGCCCCAGAACTGAGTTTCTTTATTGTATTTGTATACTAATTGATTACCTATCGTATATTGGGGAGGAACGTTTTTTATAGCTGTATTAAGATTACCATTTTGTAACAATAGAATTTTTACGTTTTGTAATGGAGTCTGAAAAACAATATCGTTTGATAACACTGCAAAATCCAGATTTTGTTTATAATCAATATTAGTAACATCACGGCTTCGCTTAACCTGAGCCGTAACTGTAGAATGATTTTCGTATAAAATAAATTTTCTCGAAAAAACAATATCTTTATCTTCATTCAGGATTCTTAACATATAATTTCCTGAAATTCGTAATTGTGAGGTAAATTGATTAGGAAAAGATAATCTGTAATGAGAATATACCTGAAGCGTATTAAAAGAATTAACATAGTCAGTAATTCTCTGATTGTCAAAACCACTAATGTAATCCGTTTTAGGAATATCGGTAGGTTTCCAATTATAATCACAATGAACGACTTCAAAATAATAATTAGCTTCATTGCCAAATAAATCATCAAACTGAAATGTAAAAGTATCTCCTAATTCAAATATTGGAACTACATTACTGCCGTTTTGAACAAACGAAACGGTTTTGATATTATAAGGAGGATCAATCTCATTTTGCACTTCCTGAGCTGTCGCCAAAGTACAGATAAAAACCAACAGTAGATTTTGAAACAAAAATTTTAGCATCATATTACGTGTAAGATTTGTAAATATAACAATTTTATGTAACGTAACAGGATGCCTTTATTGGTTTTAAAAACAAGTTACTAAGAACTTAAAATGAAATCTAAATTAACTTCGATTTCATCATTGATATAACTTTCTTCTAAAAGTGAATCAGATAAGAGTTTTTTGTTTTCCTGCAATTTGATTATTTTTTCTTCTACCGTATTTTTCGAAATAAACCTGATCACATTTACTTTGTTTAATTGTCCAATTCTGTGTGCTCTTCCAACTCCTTGCTTTTCGGCAAAAGGATTCCACCAAGGATCTAAGAATAAAACATATGAAGCTTTGGTAATATTCAAACCAACGCCGCCTGCTTTGAGGGAAATAAAGAATAACAAAGGTTCTTCTTTTTCCTGAAATAGTTTTACCTGTTGTTCTCTTTTTGCGGCAGGAGTTTCACCGGTAATTTCGCAATAAGATATTTTGTTTTCCTTGCACCAATCTGTATAAAAACTCAAATTAGTAACAAATGAACTAAAAATGATGGTTTTCTGTTTTTCTTTTACTAAAGTCTCTAGATAATTAGTGACGGCATTATATTTTCCGGAATCAATTTCTGATTCCTGATCTAACATTTTCGGATGATTGCTCAGCTGTCTTAACTTCATCAATGTATTGATAATGCTAATTTTGTCAGGACTCGATCCGTCGGTTTTTAATAAAAAGTTACGAGCCTTAGATTTTTCTTTTTCATATAATTTTTCCTGTTCAGGATCCATGTCACAATAGTAAATCTGCTCTGTTAACTCTGGTAAATCTTTTAAAACCTGTTCTTTGGTTCTTCTTAGAATATAGGGTTGAATAAGGTTTTTCAGCTCAGATAAAGTGTTTTCGTCTTGTTTTTTCTCAATCGGAATTTTAAAATTCTGAGCAAAAAAATCATAGCTTCCCAAAATATCCGGATTTATAAATTGCATTTGCGACCATAAATCGTCTAATGAGTTTTCGATAGGCGTACCGCTTAGCGCCATTTTATGATGCGTATTTATTTTAGTAATAGCTTTAAAAATCTTAGAATTTTTATTTTTAATGTATTGACTTTCGTCTAAAATTAAATAGCGGAAATTGTATTTTTCTAAAATTGAAATATCACGATGAACAATGCTGTAACTTGTAAAAATTAAATCAGTTGATTCTAATCTGCTCGCTAATAATTTCCTGTCATTTCCTACATACTGCATTTTAGAAAAGTGCGGCGTAAATTTTGCGGCTTCATTATACCAGTTAAAAACCAATGACGAAGGTAAAACGATCAGAGCTTTTAAAGGTTGTCTTTCGATAGTCGTTTCATTTTGAAACAAATCAAAATTCGTTGTTTTTGTAGTAAAACCTAATTGTTCCTGTACAGCAACAAGAACTGCAAGGGTTTGTAATGTTTTACCAAGTCCCATATCATCAGCTAAACACGCGCCCAAGTTTGAATTAAAATGACCTAAAAGCCACTTTACGCCATCGATTTGATAAGGTCTTAAAGTTGCTTTTAACAAATCAGAAGTTGTATATTCTGCTTTAAGAATTACATCATTTTTAATTTCCGGAATAGCGTCCAGAGCAGCAAAATTACTTTTACGCAAAAGTAAATTTCCATTTTCTGTTTGCGCTAATTTTGCCAGCGAACTGTATTTGCTCAGCCATTCTAAAGGAATCAGAAAATAGTTTCCGTCAGGCAATAAAAAGAGTCTCTCCTTGCTTTTTATATTGGGAATAATCTCGCTGAAATTAATTGTATAAATGCCAATCGTGATGATTATCCTAATGTCAAACCAATCCTCTTTCGTTTCTTCTCTCGAAGCCGAAATAGTGTGATTTTCTGTAATGATTTCTTTGCCTTCCAGTTTTAAATTATGGATTGTAAATCCCAAACTTTCCAGTTCTTCTTTACGGTCAATAACAAATTGAATATTGATGTAAGGATCTGGATTTTCGGTGTCAGAATTTAATCCGAATAGCTCGTTTTTGATTTTTAATAAACCAATTTCAAGTAATTTGTCTGTATATAAAGTTTCGGCAGAACTGCGTTTAAACTGAATGATTTTAGGTTCGTTAGCAATACTAAAATCAACAAACGAATGTGTTTTTTTAGTTTTGCTGTTATCAAATGAATAACCGTTATAATCAAAATAAAGATTGAGGTAATAACAGTTTTTAAAGAAATCAAAAACAGGTTGAATCGTGCTTAAAATAATTTGATCACGATGCTCAATTTCAAAACCAGTAGCTTCGATGTCTATTTTTTTAGCTATTTCAGGGATGAAATTTTTAAAATAAGTATCAACTAATTTTGAAGGTATTTCGATTGATTTTTTCTTTAAAAAAGGGGAAAGTTTTTTAGAATTAAGATCCTTCAACTGCCCAAGTTTTTTGTCGATAATTAACCAGCTTGGTTCGTCCAGCAGTGTCTCAATACTGCTGTTCATGGGTAAAAATGTAGTTTCGTTTTCTTTTAACAAAAGCGTATATGTAATTCCTTCAGGATATTTATTAAACTCGATTTGAGGTTCAAAATACAGCGGATCGATATTGACTCTCGAACGATAAAAATCCTTTTCAACTCCCATATTAATACATAACGGAAATTGTTTTTGTACAATCAGAGTATAAAAGGAACTTAGATTTAATTGCAAATGCTGACGAATTGCAAACTCAATTTTAGAATCTTTTTGCAAATCAGCAATTGTTTTAGCTGATTTGATTTTTGCACTAAATTTTTTGAAAATAAAGTCAGGCTTTAAAGACTCGCAAACCGTCAGAATTTTTTTGGTATCAGCATCTAAATTGTCAAAAACAATAAAGAAACTTTCAAGAACATCTTTAGTGGCTTTTTTATCTAAATATTTAATATCATCGGTATCCTCAACGATATAAGAGGTTGGAATATAATGATTCAGATTTTTTTCAAAACTGATATCAAAACAAAATTGAAATGAATTTGAAAGATCCAAGATAAGTAGGTTTGGTTGGGTTGTAATTTGGGAAGTTATTATAAAACCATATAAGTGATATAAGTTCATTTAAAACTGTTCGAAATAAAATAATTTAGAATAGAAAAATCAGTTCTATTTTCGTTATTTTTCGATTTTAAATATTTAAAAAATAAATAAAAATCACGTTTTTTTAAATGAACTTATATCACTTATATGGTGAAATAAATCTGAGGGCTTAATTTTCTGGTTTGAAACAAAGCGGGATAATTTCTCCCTTTGCCAAACAATATTTCTCTACCAATTCTGGTGTAATTTTATTAGTATAATCTTCTTCGATTACGATAAAACCAATGCTTCGTAATTTATCAAAATAATCGCGTCCGTAAATGCGTACGTGATCGTATTGACCAAATATTTTGGCACGTTCTTTTTGATCTGTAATAGTGTCATCAGCAAAAGTTACCGCTCTGGATAAATCCTGTGGAATCTGAAGAATCGCCATTCCGCCTGGTTTTAATACACGAAATAATTCCTGCATTGCTTTTGTATCGTCCGGAATATGCTCCAAAACGTGATTACATAAAATAACATCGTATTCGTTGTCTTTGAAAGGCAAATTACAAATATCTGCTTTTACATCGGCCAAAGGCGAAAATAAGTCAGTTGTAGTGTAATCAAGGTTTTTTTGCTTGCGGAATCTTTTATAAAAAGCTTGTTCAGGAGCAAAATGAAGTACTTTTTTTGGCGCAGTAAAAAAATCAGTCTGATCGTTTAAATACAACCAAAGCAAGCGATGTCTTTCTAACGAAAGTGTACTTGGCGAAAGCACATTATTACGTTGTTTTCCGTATCCGTAAGGCAAAAACGATTTAAAACTTTTTCCGTCAATAGGATCTGTATATTTAGTTCCTTTTAATGAAAATGCCAAAACCGGACGAGCCACGTAGCTCAAACGAATTAATAAAGGACGAGGTATTGTATTAAGTACTAATTTGAATAATTTTTTCACAGGGTTTTATTCGGGGTTGAATTTAATTATAAAACTAACGGCACTTTTCTGAATTCATCTTCTTCATTGCTTACGATTCCTAAAGCTTTGTAGATATATTGAAACGTCGATAATATTTCTGGTTTTCCGTCAACTAATGCAACGTCGTGTTCGAAATGCGCACTTGCTTTTCCGTCTGCAGTTGTAATCGTCCAGCCGTCTTTATGTTGTTTGATATTTTTGGTTCCAAGATTAATCATTGGCTCGATTGCAACGACCATTCCTTCAACAAAAAGTTTACCGCGACCGCGTTTTCCGTAGTTTGGCATTTCTGGTTCTTCGTGCATTTTCTGCCCTAAACCATGACCAACCAATTCGCGAACTACTCCGTAACCGTGTCCTTCAGTATATTTTTGAATCGCATTTCCAACATCTTCAACGCGATTTCCAGCTTTAAATTCTCTGATTCCTATATAAAGAGATTCTTTGGTTACTTGCAAAAGTTTTTTGACTTCAGGAGCAACTTCTCCAATTTCAAAACTATAAGCGTGATCACCGTGATATCCGTTTTTGAAAGCACCACAATCTACAGAAATAACATCACCGCTTTTCAAAGGTGTATTGTTAGGGATTCCGTGTACTACTTGTGAATTTGGGCTCATACAAAGCGAATTCGGAAAATCATATAATCCTAAAAAGCTTGGTACAGCACCGTGATCGCGGATGAATTCCTCGGCTAATTTGTCTAAATATAATGTGGTAACTCCTTCTTTAATTTCAGAAGCAATCATTCCTAATGTTTTAGATACGATCAAAGCACTTTCGCGCATTAATTCGATTTCTTCACGTGATTTTACTATAATCATAATTTCGGATTTTCAGTTCGCAAAAGTACGACTTTTTATTTAAAATTTTTCTCCACGAATTTCACGAATTAGCACAAATTAGAATTACTTTAAAATTAAATTTCACTAATCTAAATTGAGTTTAAACTGATTGATAATAATGTGATTAATAAATTAATGTGAATTCGTGAATTCGTAGCGAAACGAATAAACAGTAATTTTTCGAATTACTATTTGGCAGAAAAAACGTAAATTAGTAAGAGTTAAAATTAATAAATTATGGAAACGTCAATAGATCAGGAAAATATACTCAAAAAGAAGGCTTTAAATAAAATGAAGGGAAATGCTTTATCGCTTTTAGGTGTTGCAGTGCTTCTGTTTATAATTGCTATTTATTTTAAAATTCCAATGCTGCAGGCTTTTAGTGAAGCTGCGATGGTTGGCGGAATAGCCGATTGGTTTGCGGTTGTGGCATTATTTCGACATCCGTTAGGAATACCAATTTGGCACACAGCAATTATTCCGACGAAAAAAAATGAGATTGGAGAAAACCTCGGGAATTTTGTTTCGGAAGAATTCCTAAATCGCGAAAAATTAGAAATTAAACTGGAAGAATTCAACTTTGCCACAAAAGCGTCAGATTGGTTGTCACAACAAGAAAATGCTAATAAAATTGCCAATCTGGTTGCAGTGAATATTATTCCGGGAATTTTAAAAACCATAAAAGATGAGGATATAAAGCGATTTATTCAGGTTCAGTTCAAGGAAAAACTCGAAGCGATTAATTTTGGAGATTGGGTTGCATTGGCTTTAGAACCTTTACAAAAAGGAAATGTAAAAGATGAATTGCTCACAAATCTTCTGGATGTTATGAGTACAGAACTAAGTAATAATAAAGATCTGATTAGAAAAAAAGTTAAAGAATCTACCCCGTTTTTAAGTTTTGGCTTAGCCGATAAAAGCATTTCAGAAGGTATTTTTAATGGATTGCAGGATTTTCTGGATGAAGCTAAAAAACCGCAAAGTGAAATCAGAATAAAAATAGACGAATATGTTTATAATTTTCTGGACAAAGTAAAAAATTCTGAAGAAATGCGAATCAAAATCAATGATATGATTTTGGGTTTTGTTGGTAAAAAAGAAGTTCAGGATTATATAAACGGAATTTGGGATGAAATAAAACAGTCAATTTCAAACGATTTGGCTAAAGGTGACGAATCCTCTATCAAAAACAGCATTTCGGGTTTAATTCAAACTTTTGGAAACGGAATCAAGGAAGATTCGATAATGATTGATAAAATCAATAATTTTATCAAGAATGATTTGCTTTCTATTCTTTTGAACAATAAAAAGGTAATTGGGGATTTAATTTCTTCAACAGTAAAAAGCTGGGATGGTAAAGAGGTTTCTGAAAAATTAGAACTGGAAATAGGAAAAGATCTTCAGTATATCAGAATCAACGGAACTTTGGTTGGAGGTTTAATCGGAATTATAATCTATTGTGTAGAGTGGACTTATCATTATTTTGTGTAAAAAAAAAGTAAACCATATAAGTGATATAAGTTCATTGAATAAAGCTGCGTAAAGCTTATAATAACTTATATCACTTATATGGTTTGAAAACTTTTTAATTTATTTCTACAACAACGAATGACAAGTCATAGCGTTTGGCTGCTGAACTCCCATTAATTCAAGAATAGTAGGAGCAATGTCTCCTAAAACTCCGTCTTGTATATTTTTTAATTGTTTGTCTACTAAAATAATCGGCACAGGATTAGTGGTGTGTGCCGTATTTGGACTTCCGTCAGGATTGATCATTGTTTCGCAATTTCCGTGATCGGCAATTACTATAGTCGTATAATCATTAGCAAGAGCAGCTTCGATAACTTGTTTTACACAAGCGTCAACCGCTTCACAAGCTAATATTGCTGCACTCATGATTCCGGTATGACCAACCATGTCACCATTAGCAAAATTCAAACACACAAAATCTACTTCGCCTTTGTTCAATTCCGGAACAAGAGCGGCTGTAAGTTCAAAAGCGCTCATTTCTGGTTGTAAATCGTAAGTAGCTACTTTAGGAGAATTTCTCAAAATACGAGATTCACCCTCGAAAGGCGTTTCTCTACCACCGGAGAAGAAAAATGTTACGTGCGGATATTTCTCTGTTTCAGCGATACGAATTTGTTTTTTACCGGCTTTTTCAAGAACCTCACCAAGAGTTTCAGTGATATTGTCTTTATTGTAAACTACTTTTACGTTTTGGTACGTTTCGTCGTAGTTAGTAAGCGTTACATAATACAAGTTTAGCTTGTGCATGTTTTGCTCATGAAAATCCTGTTGAGATAGTGCTTCTGTAAGTTCACGGCCTCTGTCGGTTCTAAAATTAAAGAAAATTACCACATCACCTTCCACAATTGTTGCCAATGGTTTTTCATTTTCATCAACCATTACAATTGGCTCAATAAATTCATCAGTAATATGGTGTGCATAACTGTCAAGAACGCTTGCAACTGCATTTTTAGATGGAGTTCCAACTGCGTTTACAACTAAATCATAGGCTAATTTTACGCGTTCCCAACGTTTGTCACGGTCCATTGCATAATAACGACCAATGATTGAAGCGATTTTTACTGGAGTATCTTTAATGTGATCTTCTAAATCATGAATGTATTTTGCTCCGGATTTAGGATCAACATCACGACCGTCTGTAAAGGCATGGATAAAAACATTTTCTAAACCATATTCCTGAGAAGCATCGATTAACCCACGTAAGTGAGAAGTATGAGAGTGAACACCACCATCAGAAACTAATCCTAGAAAGTGAACTTTTTTATTGTTTTCTTTAGCGTAGGTAAATGCATCAACAAGAACTTGTTCTTTGGCAAGTGTCTGGTGTGCTACGGCCAGGTTTATTTTGGCTAAATCCTGATATACAATTCTACCGGCACCAAGGTTCATGTGACCAACTTCGCTGTTTCCCATTTGTCCCTCTGGCAAACCAACGTTTAATCCGTCAGTTCTAAGTTGAGCACTTGGGTAATTTTTGTAAAGACTGTTTATAAAAGGAACATTTGCATTGTCTATTGCAGATACTTTAGGGTCAGGAGATTTTCCCCAACCATCTAAAATCATAAGTATTACTTTTTTGTTCATCATTTTTGTTTTTTACAAAGATAAACCATTTATAAAATGTGCACGAAAGCAATTGTTACAATTATGTTTAATAAAATGAAGCGTATTAAAAAATATTAATCTTGTTGAAGAATTCTATATTTTTTAAAATTAATTCACACTAAGCTCTTTTTCTAACTTTATTTTTGACAGCATTGTAGTCAATAAAATATTTTACGCTTATAGAAAAGATGTGTTTTAAGGCTTCATTATTAAGTAAAGCAGATACATTATGCTTGAAATCCTTGTCAATAATACGTTCAAAATTCGAGGCATTGTTTCGGTATAATATAGAGAGTTGACTTCCCGGAGCAAACCACCACGAATAAGACAAGTCTGTATTCCAGGAATAAAAACTTGAATTTTTATTTTCTGTATATTGCGGGTAAGGCGTTAAAGTTCCGTCAGGCAGAAGTTCAAGATCTTCCTTGTTTTCGGCGTAAGACCAATATTGCCTAACCGCTAAATTCAGGGTCATTGCGCTGTTTAAGGCATATTTTCCGCTTAATGTATTCGAGTATGTAATTACATTTCGATTTGCAAAAATAATAGTCTCAGGAGTACTTTCATTGTTATCTTCATCAATACTGTCAATATAACCTTTGTTATTATTTTTTCGATTAAAGCTAAAAGTATAGGTTAGTAAAAGCTTATCATTGAAACGGTATCGTGGTCCAATATCTACTCCGTAAGCCATTCTTCCTGCTTCATCTGTAAAAATAATCGAAGGATTTAAATCTAAAGCGAATTTCTTATTGTAATTAGTAGAAATACTTCCCCAGGTTTCTATTTTTCGCGGAATGATAACATAGCGATTTTCAGCTCTTGGTTCATAATAATCATTAGATTGTAAAGGATAAAAGACCACTCCTAATCCGTAATAATTGTTTTTTATAGTGGTAATATTTACTTCTGAACTGATTTTGTTTTCCTGGACTTTTCCGGAATCTTTGTTCAGTTCAAGATACATATCATAGTCAATCTTAAAACTGTTAAAAAGTTTGGTTGGATTTAGGATTCTGTAATTTCCGTTTCCGTAAAAGTTATAGTAATTGGTATAAAAATTAATGCCTAAATCGTTTGGGTCAAAATCTTTGGATACAAAATCAGATCCCAGACTATAACGATAATTTCCGCTGGTTTCTGCAAAACTTAATGTGCTGAAAACCCCGTTTTTGTCTTCGGTATCATTAATCATACTGTATTTTACATTTCCGGATAAATTGTAGGTATTTGCTTTTGTGTTTAAATCCCAAGCAAGTCCGGTTACATTTGCATCTCTAAAATCACCATTTCTGGTAACGTTTGTGTTGATAAGTGTTATTGAAGAGTTTTTACGAAAACGCTGATCTAAAACCAATACATTATAATTGGTTAATGGTTCAACAACTTCACGTCTTGTTTCGCCTGATATCGTATCTTTTATAGTTGTGAAAGTTTTCTCAGTAATGGCATTTAGGATTCCAACACCTAAACCTTTTTTAGTTCGTCCGGAAATTTTTAAAGCATTAATAAGATTCACATTCTGAACTTCTTCAATTATCTCTTCATGATCATTTAGAGTAGGTTCTGTAGAAGGTCTTCCGCCAATTCTTCTTGAATAAAACATATTTCCTTTGTTGAATAAGTCAGTTCCTTCAGTAAAAAAAGATCTGTTTTCATTGAATTGCTGCTCAAAAGGGCCTAAATTCAAAATTTGATCATCATATTTTGTTTGTCCAAAATCAGGAATCAAAATGGCATCAAGTGTGAAGGCATCGTTGATTCCGTATTTAATGTCCATTCCTCCTTTTATTGTAGCATATGTTTTTTGGTGATCAGCAGCATTTAGATAATAAGAAGCATAAGGCATTAAAAATAATCGGGTAGGAGGTTTGATATTTTCTATTCCTTCCAAAAGACCATTTTGTTGTGTAAATGTTCCTAATTTGGTATCAATTAAATTCCAGGTATATTTTTTTCGTTCTCGTTTTATTTCTCTGAAAAAATTGATTCCCCAGGTTTGTTTGTCTTCGTCAGAGAATCGCAAAGCAGCATATGGTATTTTTATTTCTACAATCCAGCCGTTATCTGTCATAGCGGCTTTACTGATCCAGACGGCGTCCCAGGAATAATCTTCACCGTTAACATCAGTCATAATGCAATCGCCCTGTACATCTGCTGCTGAGACAAAGAACTCAAAACTTTGCTGACCGTCATTAAAACCATTGATGAAAACCCCAAAAATATCGGCAGTACCAAAATTGTCCCGTTGTGAAATTTCTTTTAGAATTTTGTTTGGTTCATTATCATACATCATGACCCCAACGTATATGGCGTCATTGTTGTATAAAACTTTTACTTCGGTTTTTTGGTTTTCCGGAATTGGTTTTCCATTATCAGGTTGATACATAACAAAATCTGATGCTATTGGAGCATTTTGCCATGCGGGTTCATTTAGCTTTCCGTCAATAGAAATGCTTTCTGTAATGAGTTGAGCTTGTAAGGCTTTTTTTTGGCTATACCCCAAAAAAGAGAATAAAATAAAGATAAAAAAGGCTATTTTTTTCATGAAATTTAGAAAAGTTACAATAAAATAGACAGTTCTTAGTTCTATTTGTTACAGAATAAGTTTCAAAATTACCATTTAATTTTATTTTTTTTAAGAAAATTGACTTAAACGTTAGGATTTTTAGCAGAAGAAAAAATCTTACAGAAAGATTGTTTTTACGTTAATAATGTTAAAATTTAAACAAAAACAGCTTGATTTTCAGGCTTATATTTTGTCAGCCTATAAAATTTTATACTTTTGCCATACCCAAATTTTTTATTAACCTAAAGAAATTCAATGATTTACAAGATTTATCCGCTTTTGGTGTTTTTGCTATTATCTTTTGGTAAAGATTCAAATAACACCCCCGAGATTAAAAAGGCAGCGACAAAAACGATCGCGAAAGTTGAGAATTTTACTGTCGAAGCTAAAATTGAAAGTATTTATCAGACATTAAATTCTAACAATTTTAATCTGCCTGAGCTTAGAACTTTTTCTGAAGCCTTAAAAGGGTTTTACTTATTGAAAGAAAAAGGTGTGATCCAAAAAGACATTTTAACGGTGATTGACTTTAGTTTGTCATCAAACACAAAACGTCTTTGGGTAATTGATTTATCAACAAATACTATTTTATTCAACTCTTTAGTAGCTCACGGTAGAAATACCGGAGAGGAATTTGCCTCTACTTTTTCGAATTCAAATTCGTCTTATAAAAGCAGTTTAGGCTTTTATGCAACAGGAGAAATTTACCAGGGAAAACATGGAGCTTCTCTACGTTTAGATGGTTTAGAAAACGGAATTAATAGCAATGCCCGTCAAAGAGGAGTTGTAATGCATGGTGCTGATTATGTTTCTGAATCTTTTATCAGAGATCATAAAAGACTAGGCAGAAGTCAGGGTTGTCCTGCACTTCCTATTGAATTGACGGATGAAATAATTGAACTAATAAAAGGCAAATCGTGTTTGTATATCTACCATCCGTCAAGAAGTTTTGCGATGGAACAAAAGCTAATTTCTTAATTTAGCATACAAATCCGAATCGAGATTATAAATATCAGCTCTGAAAACGAGCTGATTTTTTTTGCTCCATGCTGTCCAGTACCATTGATATAAAGCATACTTTTTTGTGATTTTAATACTGGTTGTCTTCTTAGAAGCAATTATGGTATCAATCCTATCTTTTGGCCAATTTTCAGAGTCATCTAAAATATGTTGTGCTAATTCTAAAGGATTTTCAACGCGAACACACCCGGAACTTAGAGAACGGTTGTTTCTGCCAAAATTATTACGATGATTCGTGTCGTGTAAATAAACACTATGATGATTTGGAAACAGGATTTTCATTAATCCCAATGCATTATTATAGCCGGGACTTTGTACATATCTGTAATTCCCCGGTTTATTTTCGTTCCAGTTATTAGGTTCAACGACATTTCCTGCAGTATCATAGATAGTGATATTTTTATTGGCCAGATAATTGCGATTTCTTTTCATTGCCGGCACAACATCTTCTTTCAGTATTGTTGGCGGTACAGTCCATGTAGGATTCAGCACGACTGTTTTTAGCATCGATGTTATAACTGGTGTTTTTCTTTTGCTGGTTCCTACAACAACATTTCGCACCAAAGTCGTGTCCTGGCTTTCTACCACATTCAGGCTGTAATCTGGTATATTAATAATTAAATAGTTTTCGGCCAGATCATTATTGTACCATCTCCAGCGTTCTAAATTGGCGATAATTTGTTGTTTTCTTTTTTCTTTAGAAAAGTTAAGCGCACTAATAGTTCCCACTCCAATAACACCATCAGAAGCTAAACCGTGTCTTTCCTGGAATTTCTTTACAGATTCAAAAGTTTTTTGATCATAAATCTTTGTCAGGCTGTCTTTTTTAGGCATATCCTGCCAATAAATAAGTCTTTTCTTTATGTTTATTAATGCTGTATTGGTATCATTTAAAGTGATTTTGTCAGCAGATTCAATTGTTTTTATATCATCCTCCGGAAAAGTATTAATAATCTTCAGAGCATTTAATAGTTGTTTATAAGTGTAGGCTTTTGACTGAATATTATCGACAACACTATCTAATTTGTTTTTATTAAAAGCTTTGATAAGAATGTTGTTTACATCAAAAGTTTTTTCATCTAAATCCCAATTGTTATATAATGTTTTAGGATTTAATTTTCCTTTATAAAGATGATTCAGGTATTTTTCGAAATTATAGGTAATTAAAATATCATAAGTAGTCAGATCAGTATCGCTTAGAGAACTGATCTTGTCTTCGAATTTTTTAAGTCTTGATGCTTTATAATCCTCAGGATTCAAACCTAATTCTTCAGCAT
Source organism: [Flexibacter] sp. ATCC 35103 (assembly GCF_001975985.1). Classification (GTDB taxonomy): domain Bacteria; phylum Bacteroidota; class Bacteroidia; order Flavobacteriales; family Flavobacteriaceae; genus Flavobacterium. Next base: position 410,255 of record NZ_MTQF01000005.1, read on the forward strand.
TCGAAAGTTGGGATAAAACGTACGTTCTTTTTTTTAGATTTCCCCAAACCGTTTTATTTTCTGATGAGTTATAAAATTGTTTAAGAGTTTCGCTTTTAAAAGTACTTATAAGAGCAGTATCAATTTCTACTTTTCTTTCGTCAGTAAGTATGATTGCTGGAGCGGTTTTTTTAATAGCAGCAGGAACAGGTTTAGTTGTATCTTTTTTACAGCCAATACAAATGCATATTACTAACAAAAAGTAAAGTTTCTTCATTCTAAATTTTTTAGACATTAAATAATGTTCACCAACGACTTTAATTTAAAATGACTCACCTTGGGGGTTGGTGTTCATTTTTTAAAAGCTTGTGGCGGCGTTTTGGCATTAAACCAAATCAATCGGCTTTGTTTGTATTGCAGTAGGTTTCGCAATGTTTAACTAAAGCTTCTTCAAATTATGGTATGATTTATTTTAAAAATGTCATTCCTTAAATTTGAGTTTGATTTTGCCCCGCAAATATAGTATTGATTTTTTTGAATAACGAAATAATTCCTATTAATTCTTCATTGTCAAAAGATGAAAATGATCTGTTGTTTCTAATCTTATCATGGAAAGTGGCATTCACCTAAAGTTTTTTTCTTTTGTTAATTGAGGTTGTTTGGAACGATAACCTTCTTTTGACAGTATTTACTTAATTATATTCATGATTTTTGAAAAATAATTGATCCTATAACTTTTTAATTTTAAATACTTTATAATTAATTGTTGATTTTAATTGATTTTTTTTGCGAAAAAGCTTGTTTTAAACTTAACTTATTTTTTATATTTGCACCACGGTAATGCGAAAGTAGCTCAGTT
>NZ_MTQF01000005.1:411260-535581 GCF_001975985.1 [Flexibacter] sp. ATCC 35103
TCGAGCCTCGTCTTTCGCTCTTCAAAATCCTCAAACAATTTGTTTGGGGATTTTTTTTGTCTTTATATTTTTGAACCATTAAGATATTAAAAAAAATAAGTTCAATCCTTAATAAACTTAATATCTTAATGGTAAGAAAAATTATTTTAGATTGCTTAAATCGCTTTCTGTTTCTAATTCTTTTGGGGCTTCGTTTTGTAAAAATAAACGAGCAGATAGGCTTCCTTTTAGCGTGATTTTTTCTCCTTTTACTTCAAGCCAGCTTCCTTCTCTTAGTCCTAAAACAGGAATAGCATTAAAGGCATGAAATTCCTTAATTCTGGTTTCTCGTGTTTCTCCCATATGTTTAGATTGTGTGTCAGGATCTAAATAATGAGGATTTAAATTAAAAGGAATTAATCCTAATGTCTGAAAACTTGGCGGGTAAATAATAGGCATATCGTTTGTGGTTTGCATCGATAAACCGCAAATATTGCTGCCGGCGCTGGTTCCTAAATAAGGAGTTCCGTTTTTTACCGTTTCTGCAAGAACTTGCATGATATTGTGTTTGTATAATTGGGTAACCAATAAAAAAGTATTTCCTCCTCCGGTAAATATTCCTTCGGCATTTTTTATGGCATTTTCTGCATTGTCAAATTCATGAATTCCCTTTACAGAAATGTTTATTGATGCAAATGCCTGTGCAACTTTCTTGGTGTACTCATCGTGCGAAATACCACTTGGTCTTGCAAACGGAATAAATAAAATACTTTTGCAGTTTTTAAAATGCGATTGTAAAGTAGGTAGTAGGTATTCTAAATAGCTGCCTTCGTGTAATGTAGATGTGCTGGCAATAATAATGCTTTTCATAAAAAAATAACTCAGATTGTTTAGGTTAAAGATATTAAAAACTCTTTTTTTGCGATGCGCAAATGAGTTTTAATTAACATATTTTTACCAAGTCCTTAATACTAAATTTGGAGTGCATTAAGATATTTTTACACTTTTAAGAATAAATCTAATTTTTTGCTACTTTGACTACTAAAATTTTATGTTTTTTGATTGTTGTTTTGAGTCAAAACGGCTGGTCACAAAATCAGGACAGTTCTATTATAAACGGACGAATTGTTTCCGGTGCTTCTGATTTAGAAGGGGTGTATGTTGTAAATGCTCAAACCGAAGTTATGACAACAACAGATGCTTCAGGAGCTTTTTCGATTACTGCAAAACCAGGGGAAATGCTTGTTTTTTCGTCGATACAATTCAAGGAAAATAGGGTTTTGCTGACACCTGAAAATTTTTCAGACATTAATTTTACCGTAAAACTTACTATGGTTATGCATCAATTGCAGGAAGTTGTGGTTAGAAATTATAGCGGAATCAATGCTGTTTCTTTGGGAATTATCCCTGGTGATCAAAAAACGTATACAGAGGCCGAGAGAAAATTGCATACAGCTACGGCGTTAAACGCAACGGCAAATGCTGGTACAATGGCTGGAGGTTCAATTTCTGCAGATCCTTTATTGAATTTTTTCTCAGGTCGTACAGCAATGCTTAAAAAAGAAGTTGCTGTTGAGAAAAAAGAGTTTTTTATGAAGCTTTTAGAGCGTATGTTTACGCTCGAGCATTTTATTGACCGATTAAAAATTCCGGCAGAATATGTAAAAGGATTTGAATATTATGCAGTCGAAAATGATAAATTCACAGTGATTTTGAATTCTAAAAATAAAACATCTACAGAGTTTTTATTAGGAGAATTGGCTGTTAAATATAAAGAAATACTAGCAAGTGAGAATAAATAACATTTTACATATTATATTTTTTTTATTGATTGTTCAGTTTGGTTTTGGACAAAAAACTCTCTACAAAGAAATTTCAGGACAAATATTTGAAGAATCATCGAATGTTGAAGGAGTAAATATTATTAATAATACTACCCAGGTTACCGCCGTTTCTGATGCAGGCGGAATGTTTTCTATTGTTGTAAAAGAAGGAGATGTTTTGGTTTTTTCAGCCGTTAATCTGGATCCGGTCAAACGCCGCATTACAGCCGAAGATTTAAATGTGAGTTCTATTGTAGTCAAAATGACCGCTAAAGAGGTGGAATTGAAAGAAGTAATTGTAAATGAAAATGCGAATGTTACAGCTGAAAATTTAGGAATTATCCCATATGGTCAAAAAAAATATACTCCAGCAGAAAGAAAAGTATATACAGCAACTTCAACCTCTGTAGATAAGTTACTTAATAAAATTTCCGGACGAACCGCAATGCTTAAAAAAGAGGTGAATGTCGAGAAAAAAGAGATGCTTTTTAGAAAAATAGAATACCTTTTTGATGAGAATTATTATACAGAAAGATTGAAAATTCCTGCGGAAGATATCAAAGGATTTCAATTATATTGTGTAGATGATGCCGAATTTGCTGTATCTTTGGATACTAAGAACAAAACAATGAGTATGTTTTTAATCACAGATTTAGCACGAAAATATTTAACAATTCTCGAAAATGAAAAATAAACTAGGAATACTCGTTGTATGCTTAATTTGCCAGGTTGTACTTGGGCAAAATTCAAGAAAGCCGTTACATGGTCAGGCAGTTAATAATACTTTAGCAATCGAAAGCGGTTATGTAATGAATATAAATGCCAATGTGAGGACCTTTATTGGTACAAACGGATTGTTTGATATTATGGCAAGACCTAAAGATACTTTGTTATTTACAGGATTAGCATTTCAATCAAAGAAAATTATTTTAACAGAGAAAGATTGCGCAGAAGTTCTTTTTTCAGTGCCTCTTAATTTGGTAAGCAATGAGCTTAAAGAAGTTTTGGTTCATAAGGATCTTAAAGTGAAATCACTTAGTGGCGGATCGCAAAAAATTGTAGATATGCAGTTTGAAGACGATAAGCAATCTACAGCAAAAAATACGGTAATGTATTCTGATCAGACCATTAAATACGGAACTGATTTTGTTCGAATTTTTAAAGATGTTAAAAAACTTCTTTCTAAAAATGATGAGGTAAAAGAAGAGGTTATATCAGATATGGCTTTTATAGAATATTCCAGAGCAAATTTTCAACCCGATTTTTTTACGAAAACATTAGGGCTGAAAGAAGATGAAATTGAATTGTTCCTGATGTATTGCTCCAATGACCCGGAATCAAAAAGACATCTTGATCCTGATCAAAAATTTGAATTAATGGATTTCCTGATTACTAAAAATAAGGAATTCAAAAAAGTGAATGTTTCTGCAAAATGAAAAATAGAGTAATCTATCCTTTAATTGCGATATTATTTTTATCGCTTTCTTCTTTTTCATTCCATAAATTTTATATGGGAATTTTTCAGGTCAATTATGCGGCCGAAAAGAAAATGATTCAAATTACTTCCCGAATTTTTATCGATGATTTGAATAACGGGATGGAAAAGAAGTATCATCAAAAAACTTTCGTTGGTACCGATAAAGAAACACAAGCTGATATTGATTTATTGAAGAAATATCTGTCTGAGAATTTTACTATAAAAATAAATGGTCAGTCTAAACCCATTACTTTTTTATCTAAAGAAGTAGAAGCCGGTGATGTTTTAGTTTGTTATTCCCGAATAAATAATATCGAGAAATTTAAAACAATCGAAATCTCAAATACGGTTTTAGTTGATTGGAATGCTGAACAGCAAAACATTACACATATTTCAGCATTTGGTGTTAAAAAGAGTGTTCTCTTTACAGAATCTTCAAGGAAAGAAGTGTTAAAGTATTAAATATTATATAAGATTGTTATTTTAATTATTATTTTCACAGCCTGACAAAATTACTATTAAAAATTTATGAAAAAACTTTCATTATTATTGATTTTTCCTGCAATCTTAATCGCTCAGGAGAAAACAGTTGCCCCAAAACAACAAGGGAAGTACGATACAAACAAATTTAGCCAAATGTATGATTTGCTGGCAACACCTAATATGTTTCGTACAGCATCTGGAGCTCCGGGACCAGCGTATTATCAACAACAGGCAGATTATAAAATCGATATTGAATTAGATGATAAAAATTCAAAAATAAATGGTTCTGAAGTTATTACATATTCTAATAATTCACCGGATAGTTTAGAATATTTATGGATTCAGTTAGACCAAAATCAAGCTAAAGCAAAAACGCAGACATCACTGGCAGAAAGCGAAAAAATCAATCCCGTTTTACCTCTTGATGGTTTCTCAAGTAAATATCTAAAGAAGGATCTTGAGCGTGGTTTTAATATTGAACAAGTAAAAGACGCAAAAGGAAATTCAATGTCATATACCATCAACGAAACCATGATGCGTATCAATTTGGTAACTCCGTTAAAACCGGGTGAAAAAATTTCACTGGCTATAAAATGGTGGTATAATGTTAATAATTACAGAAAAGAAGGCGGACGTTCAGGTTATGAATTGTTCGAGAAAGACGGAAATAAATTATATGTAATCGCTCAGTTTTACCCAAGAATGGCTGTATACAATGATGTCGAAGGCTGGCAGAATATGCAGTTCTGGGGAAGTGGGGAATTTGCATTGCCTTTTGGTAATTTTGATGTAAATATTACCGTTCCTGCAGATCACGTAATTGATGCTACAGGAGAATTAACAAACAGAAGCGAAGTTTTTACACCAGAACAGGTAAAACGTTACGAACAAGCTCAAAAATCATTTGATAAGCCTGTTGTAATTGTAACGCAAGCCGAGGCAGAAGCTGCAGAAAAAGGTTTCTCTGAAAAGAAAAAAACATGGAAATTCAGTGCGAAAAATGTACGTGATTTCGGAATTGCTTCTTCAAGAAAATTCATTTATGATGCAATGGCCGTAAAAATTGGCAACAGAGTAGTTATGGCTGAATCTGTTTATCCAAAAGAAGCAAATCCGCTTTGGGGAGAAACATCAACAATGGTTGTAGCACATACTTTAAAAAGCTATTCCTCTCATACATTCGATTATCCTTATCCAAAAGCAGTATCAGTTTCTGCAGAAGATCAAGGAATGGAATATCCTATGATTTGTTGGAATTTTGGTCGCCCGGACGAAAATGGAGTTACCAGTAAAGAAGTTAAAAACGGAATGATTGGTGTTGTAATTCATGAAGTAGGACACACTTTTTTTCCAATGATTGTAAACTCTGATGAGCGTCAATGGACCTGGATGGATGAAGGATTAAACTCGTTTTTAGAATATTTGGCAGAACAGGAATTAGATCCAAACTTTCCTTCAAGACGTGGTCCTGCAAAAAATATAGTTCCTTATATGAGCGGAGATCAAAAGTTTTTAGAGCCAATTATGTCAAACTCTGAAACAATCCACCAATTTGGAAATAATGCTTACGGAAAACCTGCTACAGGACTTAATATTTTGAGAGAAGTAGTAATGGGAAGAGAATTGTTTGATTATGCTTTTAAAACATACGCAAACAGATGGAAATTTAAACATCCAACACCTGAAGATTTCTTTAGAACGATGGAAGATGCTTCTGCTGTAGATTTAGACTGGTTTTTTAGAGGATGGTTTTATTCAACTGATTTTGTAGATATTGGTATCAAAGATGTAAAACAATATTATGTTTCTGAAACTCCAACAACAGATATTAAAGATGTAAAAGTGAAAAAAGGACGTTTTGGTGTTGAGAAAGGGCCATTCGTTTATTTAGTTGCCGGAGATAATGCTGAGGTAAGTTCATCAAACAAAAAAGCCTTAAAAATAGAAGATATAAAACCTTTGGCTGATTATATAAGAGAGACTTTTACAGCTGAGGAAAAAGCAGAATTAAAAGCGCCTAAATATTTCTATGAAGTAGAGTTTAATAAGCCAGGCGGAATGATAATGCCAATTCTTGTTGAAATTACCTATGAAGACGGAACAAAAGACAACTATCAATATCCGGCTCAAATCTGGAGAAAAAGCAATGAATCTGCGAAGAAAGTTTATGCAACTTCAAAAGCGATAAAAAGCATTCAGATAGATCCAAAATTAATGACTGCTGATATTGATGTAACAAATAATTCATGGCCAAAAGTTGAACAAAAATCAAAATTTGACTAAAAACAAACACGAAAGACTCTGAAAAGAGTCTTTTTTTTTAAGTAAATTTTAAAACTGTGCACTTCAAAATTTAATATCTTTGTTGTCACACAAAAATAAAAGATATGTTTGGTATAGGAGGAGGAGAATTAGTTTTTATACTGTTTATAGTACTAATGCTTTTTGGCTCAGATAAAGTGCCTGAAATTGCCCGTACAATGGGAAAAGCTATGGCACAATTAAAAAATGCGACCAATGATATTAAAAGTGAAATTCAGAAAGGAGCTGAGGCCAATGGTCTTGACACAAGATCCCTGACAGATATCACGGGTAATATCAATGCGCAAATAAATGATGCAAAAGCAAACTTATTAAGTGATTCAACTAATAATATATTAGGAGATACAGCTACAGAAATAGATAAGGTAAAAGAAGATATTGATTCTATCTCAGGACCTGTAAAACGCCAACTATAATGCTTGAAAAAATACTAGAATTAGATACCAGATTATTGGTATATTTAAACAGTTTAGGATCTGAAACCTACGATAAATTTTGGCTCTTTATTACCAATCAATTGTATTGGACTCCATTTTTTTTATTCTTATTTTATCTTATTTATAAAAAAATAGGAGGAAAACAAACCTTGTATTTACTGCTTTTTATTGCGATTCTTATTGCTTTTACAGATCAGACAACAAATTTGTTTAAACATACTTTTCAGCGTTTGCGTCCTTGTAATAACCCTGAAATAAATTCTATTATTCGTGTTGTTCAAGTCAGACAATCTTATAGTTTTTTCTCCGGACATGCAGCTAATACAATGGCAGTAGCAACTTTTTTGTTCCTGATTCTAAAACGCCATTTCAAGTATTTGGGATTCTTGTTTTTATGGCCGTTAATTTTCGCCTACAGCAGGATTTATCTGGGATTGCATTATCCGGGAGATATCCTTACGGGGTATTTCTTCGGAGCTCTTTTTGGATCATTATTGTATTTGGTATATCGAAAATTAAAACCCCAATATTTCCCGGGATAATTTTCAGGAGCTATTTCCGCTCCCGAAGCCTCGGGACCGGCACAAAAGGATTTACAATTCTATCCGGGCTAGGATTCCAGGTTTCAAAAGAAAATTAAGATCAAATTATATATCAGTTTTTGAATTACTTCCTGCTTTAGTTTGAGGATTAAAAATTCAACCTAGTAAAAAAGGCTTTAGTCAAAACACATAATGTTTTGGCTAAAGCCTCTTAATATTATCTATTTACGTCCAGCTAAAGCAGGATGCTATTTAAAATTAATGTTTTTTTATTTTTAGACCAGATTTGTCATTTCTAACGAAGAGAGAAAGTACAAGAAATTATGTATAGAATGTGGTTGCTCTTTGTCGATCAACTAGTGCGATTTCTCTCTCATTCGAAATGACAGAATTGACTCTAAAGCATTTGGGTAAAAACGAAAAAAAAACTTAGAATCTTAGTGTCTCAGAAACTTAGAACCTTTTTTAAAGCACTCTACTAACTGTTAAACCATCGCGAATTGGTAATAAAACCGTTTCTACTCTTGGATCATTTTTTAAAAGCAGGTTGTATTCTAAAAGCACTTTTGTACTAACATCATTTGGGTGAACAGGTTCCAGTATTTTTCCGCTCCACAGAACATTATCAGATAAAATGATTCCGCCTTTATTCATTTTCGGAACAATCATTTCCCAATAATTAAGGTAATTCTCTTTATCGGCATCAATAAATACCAAGTCAAATTTTACATCCAGATTTGGGATTATATCCACTGCTTCGCCTAAATGTTGAAAAATTTGTTTTCCCCAAGGCGATGCATCAAAATATTTACGCTGAAAATCGACGAGTTCCTCTTTGATATCAATAGTATGTAATTGTCCGTTTTCCTGCATTCCTTCGCACAAGCACAAAGCTGCATAACCGGTATAAGTACCAATTTCAAGAATATTAACCGGGCGAATTAATTTTGATAACATGCTTAAAACGCGTCCCTGAAAATGCCCGCTTAGCATTCTTGGCAAAAGTATTTTCTGGTAGGTTTCTTTGTTGAGTTTTGCTAATAATTCCGGTTCGTTTTCAGAATGCTGTTCGATATAATCTTCTAAGTCTTGTGATATAAAATGCATGTTATGTCTTCTAAATTTTAAAAGCAAAAATACAAAAAATATCGCTTCGCTTTTTTGCATAAAAAAACCATTCGTTTTACGGAATGGTTTAAATTTTGAATTCAAACAGAATTATTTTTTCAAAGCTTCATTTACTTCTTTGGCTGTTTTTACCGTTCCGTCTTTGGCAGCTTTAGCAGCATTTTCTACTTTTTCAGCACCCTTTTTAGTCGCATCTTTTACATCTTCAGCGGCTTTTTTAGTTGCGTCTTTTACGTCCTGAGCAGCATTTTGTGAAGCTTCTTTAGCTTTTGCAGCTGCATCTTCGGCTTTTATAACTGCGCTGTCTTTTACTTCTTCAATATCAGTTGTCAAAGTATCAACTTTGTTTCCAAGAGTTAATTCGTCTTCTCCCGGTTTTGGCTCTTTCTTTTCGCAAGATTGAACAGCGAATGCTAATAAAGCCATAACAGCTAAGCTTAAAATTTGTTTTTTCATGATCAATAATTTTTTTTAGGTTGATAAAATTTAAAGGTTATAAAGCTGAAAAATAAAGATACACATTTTTAAATGATTGAGCTCTTTGTAAGATTATCTTTCTGTCGAGAGAAAGACAATTCTCGTGCCAAAAAATGTAATTTTAAAATTAGCTGTAAACTTTTTTCAGACTTAAAGAAGGTCTGTTAATTCTTCTCGTTTCGCAAGACTTGAAAACGGGAAAATTAAATTTTATAAAAAATTACCGGAGCTTTTTTGAACTTAGTTTTTGTATAAACTAAAATTAATTACGATTTCATCCTTAACCTTTATCAGGCCGGCCATTTTTACGGGAGCTTCCATTTCAAGATCAGAGAATTTCAGATTAAGGCTTCCTTCAATTTTATTATTAGTAGTGTATAAAATAAAATCTTTATATTTCAGTGTTTTGTCGGTAATAAAAAAAATGAGATTGCATTTATAGTTTTTGCCGCTTGGCTTAATATCTGTTATAGAAACAGTACTGTTTGGAAATTTTTTAACCTTCACTGTACCTTGTAAATCTTTTGTCATTATTTTGTTGCCACAATCAAAATTAGACATTTTAATCTCGGTGGTAAAAGTGTTTTTTTTAACTGAATTTATGAATATTGTATCTTTTATCAAAAAGGTATTAGAGCAATTGTACTTGCCTACAGTTGATATTCCGGTAATTTCTATTTTAATTTTATTTATTACCAAGGTTATATCTTCGGCTAAAAAAATGGGTTTAGCACTTCCCAAAAAAAAGAAAATTGCTAAACCCATAATTAAGATTGAAAATCTCGTTTTCATTTTTTTTAGAATGAAATTGTTGCTTCAAACATTAGTCCTTCAAATTTTCCTCCATATAAATCATTAGGCATTAATACGCCGCCTACATTGCCAAATTGTTGGTAGTTTTTGTAGTTTTGTTGTATGTATGAAAGTTTTGCGAGGATATTTTTAGTCATGAACCAACCTGCAGCAGCTTCAAACCTATTTACCTGAACAGCTTCGGCATCAGAATTTTTTAGTTTACCATCTACTAAGTTGTATTTAGCGCCTACATATAAGTTTTCATGACTTCCAAAACGATATACTAAATCTCCCACGTATTGATTAATGTTACGTGTATCATCTGTTCCTTTGTAATCACCTCCTGAAGCAAATTCTAAAGTACCAAAGAATTCAAAGCCTTTATATTTTACAAAAGGATTGACCATGTAAGAAGTCGCCCAGTTTCCAAATCCCGGATTAAATCTACCGGTATCTTTATTACTTTCAGAGTCTAAAATATTTGTACTTGGGTAACCAATTGTTCCTGCGTGTGTCATCACACTATAGAAACGGCTTCCAGCTCTGTCAGAAGAATATAAGTTTCCACTAGAATTTGCTGTATGATAATAAGATCCGGTTAATCTGATTCTTAAATCGCTGTCAATTTGTTTGTCCCAACCTAATTTAGCTAATATTGTTGGGCTAATAGTTGTATTTTGATCTGGAGTAATTGCCGTAACAGGTCCCGGAATAACTTCTTGTACATTTTGATTTAATTTAGAGTTTGTTACCCCAATCATGCTTACAAAACCGCTTCTGTTATAGTATACTTCGGCTCCCATTTCGGTAGTAAAAGCATCCATAATATTGTTTCCAATAAAAGGGTTCGTGATGGTATAAGCGTTGTTACTTCTTCTAAAATGCGCATCACCATAATTGTTCTCCATTTGACCTATCTTGATGGTAGTGTATTTCATAACATCTTCAAGAAAACCTTTTTTAATAAAATCTAATTTGTCAATTTGCAAGTACCCACCTTGTACCCAGGTTTCATGATGGTGTCTTGAAGCAAGATAAATGTCTAAGTTTACGCGTACACCATCTGCTAATTGTGCTCCTATTGTCATATTAGCATTAGGTAAATTAAAGTCATTAGTTAGATTGTTTAATCTGTAACCAGCGTTTGCACCGGTTAAATCTCTCTGATCATTGAAGGAGTTGATTGCCTGAAATTGTAGTGCAAATGCACCACCCAGGTCGACACTAATACCTTTATAAGCAGTGGTATCTTTTCTAACATCAAATACATTAATGGCTCTTTGATCGCGGGGAACCTGGTTCTGGATGTGTCCAAAGCTAAGTTGTGCATTAGCAGCAAATGTGCTTGTTAATGCTATAAATAACAGATAGATTTTTTTCATGGCGTTTATAAATTAAAGTTTAAATTAAATTTCAGGGTTAAATCTTGTCCGGTTTTAATAGTTCCTAGCATGGCAGTTGGAGATTTCATCCCAAAATCTGTAAAAGTGATTTTGTTTGATCCCTGCACGTTTAGTCCGTCTTTGGTAACCGTTGTTTTTACAGTAGTTTTAAGTACTTTGCTAACTCCGGCAATAGTATAAGTACCGGTTAATTCCCAAGTGGTTTCATTTACTTTTTCGGCAGATTTAAGAACATATTTGATGTTTTTGTTTTTATCAGTTTTTAAGGTTTCATAAGCCACTTTATCCATGCTTTTTTTCTCACTTTTAATACTTTCTGCTAAAAGGTTTATGGATAAAGACTCTATAGCAGTTAGTTTAGAATTGGCAATTGTCAGGTTTGCGTTTCCGGTTCCGGAACTTGATTTCATTTCCCAGTCATGTAAGGTAGATGTGCCTGAAACCGAAAATGTGGATTGACCTTCGAGAGTATAATTTTTTTGCGCAGTTGCAAATGAGGTTATTCCTAAAAAAGTAATAACTAAGGCTAATAATTTTATGCTTGTTGCTTTCATAATTCTATTTATTTGAGATGTTAAGTTCCTGAAGTCAATTTTATTTTTAGTACTAATATGTCTTTAACTTGTATCAAATATATGGGGATCATTAACGAATTATTATGATAAAAGTCATTGTTAAAATTTTATTAAATTCGTAATTAATAACTATAACGTTTTCATTTCTATTAAAATGGTCAACAAAAAAAAGCAGCTATTTTGATTTTTGTCAAATAGCTGCTTTTTTAAATTTACTGTTTTAATTACAAGGATCAATTTTGTGTTAAAGATCCTCTCATGTTTAATTCACTTAAAGTAATATTAAAAATCATAGTTAAGTCTTTTCCTGCTCTAACAACACCAAGAGCTGCTGTTGGAGGTGACATGCCAAAATCTGCAAAAGTTATTTGGTTAGATCCCCTTAAAGTAAAGTTCCCGTTACTTGCCGTCACATTTACCACAGTTCTGTAATCTTTACTTGTTCCTGCAATGGTATAAGTTCCAATTAAATTCCAGGTAGTTTCGTTTACTTTATTTGCAGATTTTAAAACGTACTTAATATTTTTGTGTGTTTTTGTATCCAGTGTTTCATAAGCAACATCATCCATGCTTGTTTTACTGCTTTTTATGCTTTCTGCTAATAATGTAACAGCTAAGTTGTTTATATCGGTTAGTTTAGAATCTATAACAGTTAAATTGGCTGTCACATTTCCTTCTGTAGATTTCATTACCCAATCATGCACATTTGACGTTCCGGCAACCTCAAAACTTGATCTTGCCACAGTATAGTTTCTTTGTGCATTTGTCTGAAATGACAATGTTGTAAAAAGCACTGTCAATAAAATTGATTTAATTGTTTTCATTTTGATGGTATTTATTTGTTTTGGAATAAGGAAAACTATAATTCAATCAAGCTTTTGTTAGAATTAAAAGGCTTTCTTTATTTTCTTAGATCAAATTTATTGCGAACACATAAAACAGAGAATGATAAAAATCATGGTTTGAAAATTATTAAATACCTATAATTATTAGAATGATTTTTTTCAGGACATATTCTTAAGGAAAATTGTTTGGCAGTAAAATAGAAAACGAGTATTTATAGGTGTTAAGCCACAATATATCGAAGAAAGTTTTAAGAAAAAAAGTAGTAACTTTGCACCATGCAAATTGAGAAAAAAGATATACGAGCCCTATCAAAAGACCAGTTGCGCGATTTTTTTGTTGCTAATAATGACAAAGCTTTTCGTGGAAATCAAGTCTATGAATGGTTATGGAGCAAAGGAGCACATAGCTTTGATGATATGACGAATGTTGCCAAAACAACTCGTTCTATGCTCGAAGACAATTTTGTTATCAATCATATTAAGGTTGATACCATGCAGCGCAGTAGTGACGGAACAGTAAAAAATGCAGTTCGTTTACATGATGGTTTAGTAGTAGAGTCAGTTTTAATTCCCACAGATACCAGAACAACAGCTTGTGTTTCAAGTCAGGTAGGTTGTAGTTTAGACTGTAATTTTTGTGCTACATCACGTTTAAAAAGAATGCGAAATCTGGAACCGGGAGAAATCTACGATCAGGTTATTGCAATTGATAAAGAAAGTCGTTTGTATCACAATCATCCGCTTTCGAACATTGTTTTTATGGGAATGGGAGAACCTTTGATGAATTATAATAACGTCATTAAAGCTATTGATATGATTACATCACCCGAAGGTTTGGGAATGTCACCAAAACGCATTATGGTTTCGACTTCAGGAATCCCGAAAATGATTAAAAAAATGGCTGATGATGATGTAAAATTCAAATTGGCGGTTTCTTTACATTCGGCTATTGATGAAATCCGAGCTCGAATTATGCCTTTTAGTAAAAACTTTCCATTAGCAGATTTAAGAGAATCATTAGAATACTGGTACAGGAAAACAAAAAATAAGATTTCATACGAATATGTGGTCTGGAAAGGCATCAATGATGATAAAGCTTCGATTGATGCATTGGTTAAATTCTGTAAATACGTGCCTTGTAAAGTAAATCTAATTGAGTATAACCCAATTGATGACGGAGAATTCCAGCAAGCTTCAGAAGAATCTATTATGGCTTATATAAAAGCGCTGGAAAATATTGGAGTAGTAGTTAAAGTACGTCGCAGCCGCGGAAAAGATATTGATGCTGCCTGCGGACAATTGGCCAATAAAGAAGGATAGGTAATTAGAAGTATTTGTCTGGCAAGATTTAATCTCTCCGGGATATATTCCGTTAGTAATTAAATATTGGTAGAAAAAAATACTCATACAGAAAGAGAATATGTCCCGTAGGGACTACATGTTATAGTATCAAATAAACGAAAAGCATTAAAAACGAGAGTTGATCTTGTTCTTAATGCTTTTTTGGGCAAAAAGGATTCTTATTTTTCAACTTAATTTATAATTAAATTGTTTTCCTGATTTTGCTTTAAGTATTGTATTCAAATTAGTCTTTAAACAGAGAATGTTTTAAACGTTATTTCTTAATTATTACATAAATTATTGATATACTAATGTAAAATACACAACGTTTTTTTATTTAAAATAGTATATTTGGGATCGAAATGAATATTACTTCTCAAATAAAACAGCCCATCTTTAACGAGATGGAACTTTTTGAAAAAAAGTTCCATGAATCGATGACCTCAAAGGTTGCATTGCTTAACCGTATTACCTATTATATTGTAAACCGAAAAGGAAAACAAATGCGGCCGATGTTTGTTTTTTTAACGGCTAAAATGGTTTCTGCAGGAACTGTAAACGAAAGAACATACCGTGGAGCTTCTGTAATTGAGCTAATACATACTGCAACTTTAGTACATGATGATGTGGTCGATGATAGTAATCGCCGCAGAGGATTTTTCTCGATCAATGCACTCTGGAAAAATAAAATTGCCGTTTTAGTGGGAGATTATTTATTGTCTAAAGGATTATTGCTTTCTATAGATAATGGTGATTTTGATTTGCTCAGAATCATTTCAGTTGCAGTTCGTGAAATGAGTGAAGGCGAATTGCTACAAATCGAAAAAGCAAGAAGGCTTGATATTACCGAAGATGTTTATTATGAAATCATCCGAAAGAAAACAGCAACACTTATTGCTGCTTGTTGTGCTCTTGGCGCAAAATCTGTAATTGAGGATGATATTCAGGTAGAAAATATGAGAAAGTTTGGAGAACTTATCGGAATGGCTTTTCAAATTAAAGACGATTTATTCGATTATAGTGAAGAAGCTATTGGCAAACCAACCGGAATCGATATTAAGGAACAAAAAATGACTTTGCCTTTAATTCATGTTTTAAATACTTGTACTCCACAAGAAAAAAAGTGGCTGATAAACTCCATCAAAAACCACAATAAAGACAAAAAGCGTGTCAAAGAAGTAATTGCCTTTGTCAAAAATAATAATGGTTTGACTTACGCCGAAAATAAAATGGTGCAATTTCAACAGGAAGCACTTTCATTATTGGAAATCTTCCCTGATTCTGAATTTAAAGCAGCATTAACTTTAATGGTAAACTACGTGATCGAGAGAAAAAAATAATCTCACCATCAATTCTTAATATTTTTATTGTTAAATTGGACTTTAATTTAATAATGAAATATGATTATTTTACTTATAATACTTGCCGTAGTTGTAGTTCTGGGTATTTATCTTATAATACTTTATAACAGTTTTGTATCTAAACGCAATATGCTTGAAGAAGCTTTAAGCGGAATTGATGTTATCCTAAAAAAACGATTTGATTTAATTCCGAATCTCGTAGAAACCGTAAAAGGATATTTAACTCATGAAAAAGAAACCCTCGCCAATATTGTAAATCTTCGTAATCAGGCTTTAAGTGCACCAGGTGCTGACGAAAAATTACAACTTGATAAAAAAATAGGTAATGCAGTAGGAACTATTTTTGCATTGGCAGAAAATTATCCTGATCTAAAAGCGAATACCAATTTTTTAAGTCTGCAGGAAGAATTAACCGAAATCGAAACTGAAATCGAACGATCAAAACGATATTATAATGCAACTGTCAGGGATTACAACATAGCTGTAGAATCTTTTCCGGGTAATCTGGTGGCTAATTCATTTGGTTTTCCAAAGAAAAACTTCCTCGAATTAGAAGATGAAAAACAGAGAGAAACTCCTAAAGTTCAGTTTTAATTGTATTGTAATATGATGCTAAGAAAAATATTGTTTGTTCTGTTTTCTGTTTTAGTTTATCAGGCAAACGCTCAGGAAAGAATTTTAAATTTTGATGTCAAAATTCAAATTCAAAAATCCGGTATTATTAATGTTGTCGAAAATATTTCTATATATGCAGAAGGTAATGTTTTTAGACATGGGCTTTTAAGGGTTTTGCCCTTAACAAGACAAGATAAAGATGGTACACAAATAGATGTGAAATACACTATAAGCGCCATAAAAAAAGATGGAGTTACTGAAAAGTATTTTACAAAAGAAGAATCCGGTGACTGGAAGATTTATATAGGTGATAAGGATGTTGATTTAGAAAGTGGTATATATGACTATCAAATTAGCTATACGGTTCCGTTTCAGATTGGGTATTTTGATCAATATGATGAGTTGTATTGGAATGTAACCGGAAATGGATGGAATCTTCCAATAGATAAAGCAAGTTGCCAGATCTCTCTTCCGTCAGATGATAAATTTAAAAATTTATATTGTTATACCGGATTGTCAGGATCTAAGGATTCAAATTGTGTGAATTCCTTAAACGATAAACATAATATTGTGAGTTTTACCGCAGTACAACTTGGACCAAAAGAAGGTTTGACAGTTGCGGCATCATTTGCGAAAGGAATAGTAGATCCTCCCACTTTTTTACAGGAATCGAGTTCTTTTTATAAAAAAATAAAAACAAATTTGTGGTCTGTTATTTATGGAATAGGAATGGCACTTTTCTTCTTTTTCAGTTGGAAGAAATACGGTAAAGATCCGGTTAAAAAAACATTAATGCCTGAGTTCACGCCTCCTTTTGATTGGTCTCCTGCAATTACAGGATATGTATATCACAAAAAAGTTACAGACAAAACCTATATGTCGTCTGTTATTAATATTTCGGTAAAAGGTGTAATTAGAATTTTGTCTGCATTAGAAAATGGTGTTTTTAAAGATAAACATACTTATGAGATAGAAGTTTTAAATAAGCAATCAAAAGGCTTAAGCACGGAGGAATCAGATATAGTAAGTGGTTTTGTTAAAAAGGAGAAGATAAAAGTAGAAGATTCTAATTATAAGATTTTTGAAAAGGCATATTCTAAGTGGCTAAAAACAGTAACTAAACAAATAAACTTAGATGAGTTTTATCAAAATAATACTCAAAAAAAATGGATTGGTTTTGCTGTTTTTCTAATTGCCGGACTTGCTTATGAGTTACTCTCCAATAACAAAGGGTATATTAGTTATCCTTTTTATACAGGATTGATTATTGCGGTTGCAGGATTAACGTATTGGTTTACAAAAAAAGAGAAAGGTACAGGATTGCTAATTCTAAGAGCTATTTTGGGCTTTTTTGTTTTTGCTCCGGCAGTGGCAATATTTTTTATCTCGATTGCTTTTTTAAGCGCCTTACAAATGATTGTCATTGGAGTTGTTTTTATCATGTATATAATTTATGTGAAGACATTAGGAAAGTATACACAAAAAGGTGCTGAAGCATTACATCGATTAGAAGGATTTAAGCTTTACATGCAAACGGCAGAGAAAAGTCGAATGAACATGCTCAACCCTCCTGAACTTACTCCGCAATTATTCGAGAAATTATTTCCGTATGCTATCGCATTGGGAGTCGAGATAGAATGGGGAAAACAATTTGCAGAAATTTTAGAATTGGCCAAGTATGATCCTGCTTGGTATCAGGGCGATGATACATTTTATAGACAACCGGCAATGTTCCTGTCGACTTTTGGGAATTCTGTAAATACGGCAGGAGTTAATCCAAATCCTCCTGCATCATCAGGTTCTTCATCAAGCAGTTCCAGCGGAAGTAGCGGAAGTTGGAGCAGCGGGAGCTCTGGTGGCGGAAGCTCCGGCGGTGGCGGTGGAGGCGGTGGAGGCGGCGGTTGGTAAAATTTAAATCAACAATTGCTTTTGAAAATATCTTTATTGAGAAACCTTACGATATGTATAATATTGCAAGGTTTTTTTATTTTCTATTAGGGTCGAATTAGATTAACTTGCCTCAATGAAGAAAATAATTAGAAAATTTGTTAATTAGATAATTGTTTTCAATGTTTTGTAAATCAGTTATTTGTTGTTGTGTTCTTGGGATTTTTGCCCGAAGCTTGAAGACTTTATTGATTTTTTTTCTTTCACATGCAACCATTTTAAAACGTAAATCGTCTATGCTAATAGAAGATCGTTACTAAACCAAAACCGAAGCTTATTAATGAAAATTATTCATTTACATCAAGAAGAAACCGAAATTATAAAGTTGGCTGTCGAGCATAATCGACAAGCACAACAGCAAATTTATAGCAGGTTTTCATCGAAAATGTTAAGTGTTTGCCGACAATATATTAAGGACATTCAATTAGCCGAAGATGTAATGATAACAGCCTTTATGAAAGTGTTTACCAACTTAAATAAGTTTGAACATAAAGGGAGTTTTGAAGGCTGGATACGCAGGATTATGGTTAATGAATGCATATCATATTTAAGGGTTCAGAAAAAAGTAAAGTTTACTGAAGATGAAATATATGTCGAAGAAAGTTTTAATGCAATTGATAGTCAGTTTTCTACAGATCAGATTCAGTTTTTAATAGATGCTTTGCCTGACGGATATAAGATGGTTTTTAATTTATATGCCATTGAAGGATATAAACATAATGAAATTGCAAAGATGCTGGGAATTAACGAAGGAACATCAAAATCGCAATTATCGCACGCAAGAAAGATGCTGCAAACACAAATTAATATATTAAAAAAACAAGATAATGGAACCGAATAATTTTGAAAAGGATTTCCGTGAAAAACTAAATCAACGCAAAATTGAACCAAGCGACAAAGCCTGGGATCGATTAGATGCGATGTTGAGTGTTGCTGAAAAGAAAAAACCTAAAAAAGACAGAAAGTGGCTTTACATAGCAGCAAGTATTGTTGGGTTTTTATTGGTTGGAACTTTCTTTTTTAATCGAAACAAAAGTGTTGTTGAAACGCCAAAAAACAATGTTGCAACACAAGAAGAGAATGTAAATAAAGATACTATTGTTAAACCAACCCTAAACATAATGGATTCTGTTAAAACACAAGTTGCAATTTCAGAAAAACCTTCAGTTCATAACTCGGCATTAAAAGAAAAAAATCATAATCCAAAACTAAATAAAACTATTAAAAATGAATCAAATCAAATAGCGGAGTCTTCAATCATCATCAAAAACAATCCAGAAAAACAATCCATTGCTACTAAAACTTCAATTATTCAAACGTCTAAAAATGAAAACACAGATCAATTATTAGAATCGGCTGAGAAGACAGTTATTGCTGAAAATACAGTAAAAACAAAATCAAAAGTAAAAATCAATGCTAGTGATTTACTTAACCAGGTCGACGGAGAATTAGAACTTTCTTTTAGGGAAAAAATGATTACAAAAGTCAATAAAAATTATCAAACAGTAAAAGTGGCTTTGGCGAATCGAAATCAGCAGGAGTAAGAAAATAGAAAATAGAAGAAAGAAGAAAGAAGAAAGAAGAAAGAAGAAAGAAGAAAGAGTAAAGAAAATAGAAGAAAGAAAACGGAGTAACACAATCAACAATTAATCATTAACAAAATCATCAATCAAATTTAAATCAATCAACATGAAAAATTTTACCATTTATCTCGTAATCCTAATCTTTTTATTTGTCAGCAAAGTTCTGGGACAGGAAACCTTTGAATCAAGAGCGAAAAAAATTGCCAATAAGATAGAGAAGATTACTAAAGAAGAAAAATCAGCTTTAAAAGAAGAAGTTGAAGCTGTAAACGTTCAATTATCTGAAGGAAAAATAACCCAGGAACAAGCAGATAAACGAAAAAGAGAACTGGCAGAAGCAAGAGCAATAATTATCGAAGAAAAAGTGACTTTGGCTCAAAATGAACTGAATGATCTGGTGCAGCAAAAAGTTGACGGAAAAATCAAAGAACAAGATTCTACACACACTTATATCTTTAGCTGGAAAAGAAAAGATGTTGATAAAGACTCTATTCATGGCGAAAAAAGAACCACATCACAATTTGTATTTGCAATGGGGTTAAACAATATGATGGTCGATGGCAAACTTCAGGATTCTAATTACAGTTTTATTGGTTCGCATTTTTACGAATGGGGATTTACCTATAATTCCAGATTAATGAAAAATGATAATTTATTGCATGCAAAATATGGACTTTCATTAATGTACAACAACATTCGTCCTACAGAAAATAGAAATTTTGTGGTAAATGGTAATCAAACCGTTTTACAAACAAATGCTATAAATTTAGACGAATCTCGTTTTAGAAATGTTTATATAGTGCTGCCTTTGCATTTAGAATTTGATTTTTCTAAACCTCAGGTTAGTAATGGTAAAACCTATTTTAAAACACATAAAAGTTTCCGTTTCGGGATTGGAGGTTATGCAGGAATAAATGTAAAATCTAAGCAAATTCTAAAATATGAGCAAGACGATTTAGATTATAAAACAACAATAAAAGGAGATTATAATGTAAATAATTTTATTTACGGATTAAGTTCTTATATAGGTTACAAAGAATTTAGTTTATATGCCAAGTACGATTTGAATCCGCTGTTTCAGGATAATGCAGTGAAAGAAAATAATATTTCGCTGGGATTACGCTTTGACTTGAATTAAAAACGCGGTTAATTAGTTAGTGGAAAAAGTGCTTCAAAAGAAGCACTTTTTTTATGCAAAATCGCCAGATTTCAATATTGATTTGTGTACTTTTACAGACTCCAAATTTTTAAAATATTTTACGTTTTGATTTCACAAAATACAATTGATACTGTTTTTGAAACTGCTCGTGTAGAGGAGGTTATTGGTGATTTTGTTAATTTAAAACGCGCCGGGAGTAACTTCAAAGGCTTAAGTCCGTTCTCAGATGAGCGCTCTCCGTCGTTTATGGTGTCGCCCGCAAAAGGAATCTGGAAAGATTTTAGTACCGGAAAAGGAGGGAATTCTGTTAAGTTTCTAATGGAACATTCACAGTTTACCTATCCGGAAGCCATTCGATATCTGGCAAGAAAATACAATATTGAGATAGAAGAGACAGAACAAACAGATGCTGAAAAAGCAATGACGGATGTTCGCGAAAGTATGTATCTGGTTTCAGAATTTGCAAAAGAATATTTTCATAAAACACTTTTAAATTCAGAAGAAGGAAAAGCAATTGGACTTTCGTATTTTAAGGAAAGAGGTTTTACTAATGAAACCATCAAAAAATTTAGTTTAGGATATTCACCGGAAACCTGGGATGCACTCACTAAAGAAGCCTTGGGCAAAGGATATAAACTTGAATTTCTGGAAAGTACCGGTTTAACCATTGCGAGAGAAGATCGACCTTTTGACCGTTTTAAAGGCCGTGTAATGTTTCCTATAGAAAGTATGTCCGGACGTGTTTTAGGTTTTGGAGGACGTATTTTAACAAATGATAAAAAAGCGGCGAAGTACCTGAACTCGCCGGAAAGTGATATTTACCATAAAAGTAAAGTGCTTTATGGTATTTTTCAGGCCAAACAATCTATAGCAAAACAAAACAATTGTTATCTGGTTGAAGGTTATACTGATGTTATTCAGTTTAATCAAGCTGGTATCGAGAATGTTGTGGCTTCATCAGGAACGGCTTTAACGCCGGATCAGATTCGTTTAGTAAATAGGCTAACCAGAAATATAACCGTTCTTTTTGATGGAGATGCTGCAGGATTGCGGGCTTCAGTTCGAGGAATTGATTTAATTCTGGAAGAAGGAATGAATGTTCGTGTTTGCGCTTTTCCTGATGGAGAAGATCCTGACAGTTTTGCACGAAAAACGTCTCATGACGATCTGGTTGCTTATTTAGAAGAAAATAGCAAAGATTTTATACAGTTTAAGGCATCGCTCTTGATGAAAGATGCTAAAAATGATCCTATAAAAAAAGCCGATTTAATTCGGGATATGGTGAATAGTATTTCAAAAATACCGGATCGTATTCAAAGAGAAATCTATATTCAGGAATGTGCCAGAATCATGGACATTTCAGAGCAGGTACTTACAAGTACTTTGGCACAATTGATTCAAAAAGATATTGCTGAAGCTGGTAAAAAACAAAAGCAGGATCAAAAACCTTTTGAAGTTTTTAGAAACCAAAATCCAAAAAATACAGGTTATTCAGGAGGAGATCCGGAAGATCCAAGAAATGGGCCGCCGGATGATTATCCGGGAGAACCGGGATATCCAGTAGGAGAACCTGCAGAAAAAGTAGATATTCTTTATCGTTTAGAACGAAAAGTAATTGAGATTTTATTGCTTTATGGAGATAAAACCGAAGAGTTTGAAGATGTACTTTTAAAAAATAATGACGAAGGCGAAGTTGTAATGGTCTCTGAAAAGAGGCAATATAAAGTATACGAACGTATTTATTTGAGTTTGCAGGAAGATGAGGTTGAACTTTCTAATAATTTGTTCCGTGATATTTTTACGGACTTAATTGGGTTTTACAACCAAAATGAGAAATTCAGTCTTGAGCAATATTTAATGCGTTTACAGCCTGATTTTGCTCAGGAAGTTACAGATATTTTAATGGAAGATGAACGCTTGACTCTTCACGATTGGGAAGGGCAGAACATTTTTTCAAAAATGAAACACGAAACGATTGCGCAATACGTTAGTGAAACTATTATGTCTATGCGCTGGTTTTTGGTTGATAAAATCATCCAGGAATTAAAAAGCTCTATAAAACCTGATAATTCAGATAATACAGAGCTTTTGTCTATGGTCGTCGATTACTCGAAATTAGTTAACTCATTCTCGAAAAAACTAGGAAGAGTAATGTCGAGGTACCATTAAATAATTTCTAAAGTCTTCGCTTTGTTAACTAAGTCAACTAAATTAGTAACATTTAATTTAGTCAATAATCTTAATTTGTAAGTACTGATCGTTTTTTCGTTCAGATTTAAGATTTTAGAGATTTCATTGTTCTTTTTACCATCGCTTAAGTAACGTAATACTTCAATCTCACGATTTGAAAGTTTTCTGTACAAACGCTCGCTTTTGCTTTGTTTAGCAATAAGTGCCATGTTTTTACGCACAGTTTCGTTGATGATAATTTTTCCTTCATGTACTTTAATGATAGAAAGACCTAAAGTTTCAAGTTTTTCTGTTTTGTGCACATACCCGGAAACTCCTGCTTTAATAGCATTTGGAGCATACATTTGTTCAGCGAGGTCACTAAAAATTACAATTTTTGTTTTTGGGAAATTTTTCAGGATCGACTTGACCTCGAAGATACTCGAGAGACCTTCCAGCTCTAGATCGAGAATTAGGATATCGATTTCCTTCGTCTGAAGGATATCTCTAACCATTGAAAAATTGCCTACGTTGGCAACAATTGAAATTTGATCGTGGTCTTTAAAATAAGACTTAACGCCAAAGTGAGTCACAGGATGATTGTCTGCAAGACATACTTTAATCATAATTTTTACCTTTTTTAGAATTGTTCATGTTTTTGGAACTGTAAAATTAATAAATAAATTCTGTAATTAATTGCAGACAAATGTTAAAATGTTTTATTTTAACGTTTTTGGTATTATACAGACCGGAATTGGATCCATTTTGTGCTTATTACTGGTGTTTAAACGATTATAAATTTCAAAGACAGATTTTTCTCTCCCGGTGAAGTCAGCTGGCGTATTTCCTGACTCCGCGGCCAACATAGCCCATTCAAGCTCGTCATAACTGGCTCCTAATTGGTCTTCATCTGTACGATTATCGCCAAATAATCCATCTGTAGGAGCAGCTGTTAAAATTGATTCAGGAATTGCTAAAAAATCCCCCAAAGCATAAACATCTGATTTCATTAAGTCAGCAATCGGACTTAAATCTACTCCTCCGTCTCCATATTTAGTATAAAATCCTACACCAAAATCTTCTACCTTATTTCCTGTCCCTGCTACTAAAAGCCCGTGAATTCCGGCTAAATAATATAAAGAGGTCATTCTCAGGCGTGCACGAGTGTTGGCTAACGATAAATTAACTTTTGTTGAATCTTTTGATGTGGGCACAGTACTCTTAAAAGCTTCAAAAGTGTCAGTTAAATCTGTTTCTACATTTGAAACATTAGGAAAACGCTTCTTTAATTGTTCAATATGTTCTCTCCCTCTTGAAACTTGATTTGGAGCCTGATGAATTGGCATTTCTACACATAACACCTGTAATCCGGTTTGTGCGCATAGGGTTGAAGTGACTGCAGAGTCGACTCCGCCCGAGATTCCAATTACAAAACCGTTTACTTTTGCATTGTTAGCATAATTTTTTAACCACTCTACAATGTGATCATTTACTTTTTCTGTTTGAATAGTACTTTTTTTAGCCATAATAGTTCAAGTTTTAAGATGCAGGGATGTATATTTGCAGAATTATTTTTAAGTATGCATTTACTTAAAATCCAGCAACACAAATCTAATTAAAATAAAATGAAAATTTATCGCTTTATAGTGGTTCTGTCCTTGTTTTTTTTGTCTTGTGATCAAAAAAACAAAGTAGAAAAAGAAGTCGAAGAAATCCCGGTTGATATAAAAGTAGAACGTTTTGACAAGGTATTTTTCGAAACCAAACCAGAAGATTTAGCAAAAGTAAAAAGACAATATCCTTTCTTTTTTCCGGTTGGTAATGACGATAATATCTGGTTGAAAAAAATGCAGGATCCACTCTGGAAAGAAGTGTATACTGAAGTACAAAAAAAATACGCCAATTTTGAGCCGGTACGTCAGGAATTTAATAAATTGTTTCAGCATGTAAAATATTATTTTCCAAAAACAAAAACACCTAAAGTGATTACGGTTATTGGGGAAATGGATTATAATGCAAAGGCGATTTATGCTGATAGTCTTGTAATTGTTGCCTTGGAATTATATCTGGGTAAAGAACATAAATTTTATCAGTTTCCAAATTATTTAAAACAGAATTTTGAAGAGAAACAGATAATGCCTGATGTGGTTTCTAGTTTTGCTTACCGAAATATTCCGGCTTTTCAGGATAAAAATTTGATTTCCCAGATGATTTTCGAAGGGAAACAATTATATGCAAAAGATTTGCTTTTACCTGAATATACAGATGATGAAAAAATGGGTTATACGCCGGAACAAATAAAATGGTGTCAGGAAAATGAAGCATATATGTGGCGCTTTTTTATCGAAAATGAAATGCTGTACAGTGACGATCCAAAACTAACAACCCGATTTATAGTACCTGCTCCGTTTTCTAAATTTTACTTAGAAATAGATAACGATTCTCCCGGGCGAATTAGTGCATGGCTCGGATGGCAAATGGTGCGGTCTTACATGAAGAACAATGGCAGTGTAACATTGCCTGAATTATTAAAAATAAACGCAAAAGAAATTTTTGAAAAATCAAAATATAAACCTAAGAAGTAATGTCAGATACAATAAACTCAGAAATTAGATTCAATATAGAATTAGATGAAAACCGTGTTCCGGAAAAATTAACCTGGAGTGCGCAAGACGGTGGTGTGCAGGCTGAAGAAGCAAAAGCTATTATGTTGTCTATTTGGGATAGCAAGGCCAAAGAAACAATGCGTATTGATTTGTGGACAAAAGATATGCCGGTTGATGAAATGAAAATTTTCTTTCACCAGACTTTAGTAGCAATGTCAGATACCTTTAAGCGCGCAACAGACGACGAAAAAATGTCAGACACAATGAAGGATTTCTGTGATTATTTTGCAGAAAAACTTGAACTTACAAAATAGAAATTTTAAATTTCAAAAGATAAAGTTTAAAAAATCCCAAATTCCAATTTAAACTTGGAATTTGGGATTTTTTATTGGAATTAAATTAGGAATTTGTTTCTTAAAACTTATTGCTGTTTTTAAAAACTTCCTGATTTACTTCGTCGATATAATTTAAAACATCATCTTTTCCTATCGATTCTGTAGCCGAGGTTACAAAATAGTGTGGCATTTCTTCCCAGTTATTGGCAAACATTTGTTTTTTGTATGCTGCAATATGAGAATCTACTTTAGTCTTACTAATTTTATCTGCTTTAGTGAATATAATGCAAAACGGAATCTCACTTTCTCCCATATACGACATAAATTCAATGTCTATATTTTGAGCTTCATGACGAATATCAATCAAAACAAAAGCACAAACTAATTGTTCTCTGGTTTCAAAATAATCTGTAATGAATTGCTGAAAAACTGATTTTGTTTTTTTGGATACTTTGGCATAACCATAACCAGGTAAATCGACCAGAAACCAATTGTTATTAATCTTAAAGTGATTGATTAATTGGGTTTTT
Source organism: [Flexibacter] sp. ATCC 35103 (assembly GCF_001975985.1). GTDB lineage: Bacteria > Bacteroidota > Bacteroidia > Flavobacteriales > Flavobacteriaceae > Flavobacterium. The sequence continues at coordinate 437,193 of NZ_MTQF01000005.1, forward strand.
CCGGGTCTTCCTGAAGTTTTAGCTAAGTTTTTATGATTGGTAAGCATGTTAATCAACGATGACTTCCCTACGTTTGAGCGGCCGATAAAAGCATATTCCGGCAAAAAATCCTGTGGACATTTTGCAACTTCAGAATTACTAATAATAAATTCGGCGGTATTAATTTTCATGTTTTTTGTTTTTAAAACCTCCTTAAAGTCGAAAGTTAGATGCTATAAATTCTTTTTAACGAGCCATTCTTCAAGAATTTTATTGAATTCTTCAGGATGTTCCATCATAGCAGCGTGTCCACATTTGTCTATCCAATACAAAGTTGAATTAGGCAATAATTTATCAAATTCTTCGGCAACATTCGGTGGGGTTACGGCATCATTTTTACCCCAGATGATACAGGTTTCTGCTGTCATTTTTGGTAAATCCTTAGCCATATTATGACGAATTGCACTTTTGGCAATCGTTAAGGTTTTGATCAGTTTGATACGATCGTTAACCGTTGCGTAAACTTCATCGATAAGTTCCGGAGTTGCTATTGCAGGATCGTAAAATACATCTTCGGCTTTCTTTTTGATGTATTCATAATCACCTCTTTTTGGGTAACTATCCCCCATAGCGCTTTCGTAAAGACCAGAGCTTCCGGTAATTACAAGTCCTGCTACTTTTTCAGGATATAGTTTTGTATGATAAAGAGCGATATGTCCTCCAAGAGAATTACCTAGCAAAATAACTTTGTCAAAGCCTTTAAAAGTGATAAAGTCCTTAACGTATTTAGCAAAGCTTTTTACATTGGTTTTTAAAATACTTTGGGTGTATATTGGCAAATCCGGGATAACAACTTTGTATCCTTTCTTTGGGAAATATTCTGCTACAGCATCAAAGTTACTAAGGCCTCCCATTAAGCCATGTAAAATCACGATAGGAGTTCCTTCTCCAGCTTCATAATAGCTGTATTTGCCTTCTTTTTTGTAGTGTTTGTCCATTTAATTTAATGCCAATTTCAATTTGGACAAATATAGGGTTTAATAAATAAAAATGAATTTTTGCTGCCGTTTTTTAACTAGATAATTTTTGTCGAATTTATAAGTAGTTAAAAATCAGGTTTTATGGGTGTTTTTGAGGTGTTTCCTAAATGTTAAGAAAAATGCATTATAACTAATTTTTTAAGAAATATAGTGCATAATTTTTTTGATCTCTAACTGTTATCGTTGATCAGCTAATTATTATCTAAAGTATTGATTGTCCATAAATTAAGAAAGGTGGTAGGAAAGTGGTTAAACTTATTAACAAAGTGGTATTTAGTGGTAAAATGTGGTAATATTTTTTATATTTTTGCTGTATAACATATTAAAGTATTTTTCTTGAACACAATTGTTGGAACATATGAGTGTAAAGTCGATGCTAAAGGGAGGCTAATGATGCCTGCACCCTTAAAAAAGCAACTGGCTTCTTCTCTTCAAAACGGTTTCGTTTTGAAGCGCTCCGTTTTTCAACCGTGTTTAGAACTATATCCAATGGAAGAGTGGGACTTGATGATGCAAAAAATCAACAAGCTGAACCGTTTTGTAAAAAAGAACAATGATTTCATCAGAAGATTTACTGCCGGTGTAAAAGTGGTGGAGATTGATGCATTAGGAAGATTATTGGTGCCAAAGGATTTGGTTGCTTTTTCAAGTATTTCTAAAGATGTGGTTTTTTCATCTGCGGTTAATATTGTGGAGATTTGGGATAAAGATTTATATGAAAAATCAATAAGCGGCGAAGATATGGATTTTGCAGATTTAGCCGAAGAAGTAATGGGAAATATTAATGACGACGACAATGGAATATCATAATCCGGTTTTGCTTCATCCTACAGTTGATGGTTTAAATATTAAACCTGATGGCATTTATGTAGATGTTACGTTTGGTGGCGGTGGTCATTCAAAAGAAATTTTGAAACGATTAGGGCCAAACGGAAAATTATTTGCTTTTGATCAGGATGAGGATGCTCTTGCAAATGCGCTGCCGGATGAACGGTTTACCTTAATTAATGAGAACTTTAGATTCATAAAAAGATTTCTTCGTTTTCATGGTGTTAAAAGTGTAGACGGAATTTTGGCTGATTTAGGGGTTTCATCACATCAGTTTGATGTTCCGGAAAGAGGTTTCTCGACAAGATTTGATGCCGAACTGGATATGCGGATGAGTCAAAAAAATGATTTAAATGCTTACCGTGTGGTTAACGAATATGAAGAACAGGATTTACGTCGTGTTTTTTTTGATTATGGGGAGTTGAAGAATGCGCCGCTTTTAGCAAGAACAATTGTAGAGGCAAGAGAACATCAGCCTATTAAAACTACAGATGATCTGAAAGATGTTTTAGCAAAATATTTACCTGAAAGAGTTAAAAATAAAATATTGGCTCAGATCTATCAGGCGATTCGTATTGAGGTCAATCAGGAAATGGATGTTTTAAAAGAATTTATAGAGCAGTCTCTTGAAATTCTTAATCCAGGCGGAAGATTCTCTGTAATCTCGTATCATTCTCTGGAAGACAGACTGGTGAAGAGGTTTATTAAAAACGGCATGTTTGAAGGAGAACCTGAAAGAGATTTTTACGGAAACTTTTCTGTTCCTTATAAAACAATAGGAAAATTGATTGTTCCGGACGATGCTGAGATTAAAATAAACAATCGGGCAAGAAGTGCAAAATTAAGAATTGCTGAGAAGATATAATATAAGGTAGAGAAAAATGAAAAGTGGTGGAGTATTTGGCATATTAAAAGCAAGGTTTCTTTTAAACGATGACGCAGTGAAAAACTGGAGATTCATTGTTTTTATAATTCTGCTTGCTATTTTGATGATTGCAAATACACAACGATACGAACAAAAGGTTTTTGAAATAGCAAAACTGAATAATGAAGTAAAAGAATTGCGATCTGAATTTGTAGACCGACGTTCAGAATTAATGAAGTTGAAAATGGAATCAACGATATCGGATAAAATGCTTGAAAAACAGATTTTTCCATCAACGGTTCCTCCGGTTAAAATAGAAGTTAAAAAAGAAGAAGAAAAAAATTTCTTTAAAAGAATATGGCAGTAGACGATAAAAATATATCCTACAGAATTTACCTCGTAGCAGTTTTCATCTTTTTGATGGCAATTGCTATTGTTGTTAAGTTAACCAATATTCAATGGGTTGAAGGTGATTACTATAGAAAACTGGCGAAACAACGTACGGTTAGAAATTTTGTGATTCCGGCAAACAAAGGAAATATCTACTCTGCTGACGGAAGTTTATTGGCAACATCAATCCCTAATTATGAGATTAGATTTGATGCAAAAGCGCCAAAAACAGAGACGTTTGAGAAATATGTAAAAGCATTATCAGATTCTTTGGCAACAGTTCTGGACAGACCGGGAGGTTATTATGAAAAAGAGTTAAGGAAAGCAAGAGAGAATAAAAATCGTTATTATTTGATCGCCCGTAATTTGAGCTATACTGAATATGTAAAAATAAAAGGTTTTCCATTATTCAATTTGGGTGCATTTAAAGGTGGAATTATAATCGAACAGGAAACGGTTAGAAAACATCCGATAGGAAAAATTGCCGAAAGAACAATTGGTTACGACCGTATTGATCCGGCAACAGGAGTTGAAGTAGGTAAAGGAATCGAGTGGGCTTTTAAAAATTACCTGAACGGAAAAGACGGTAAAATTTTAAAACAAAAAATTGCAAAAGGACAATGGAAACCTATTCGCGATGTCAATGAAGTTGATCCTCAGGATGGTTTTGATGTCATTTCGACAATCGATGTTTTTATTCAGGATATTGCGCATCACGCTTTGTTGAAACAGTTAGAAGAATATGAAGCTGATCACGGTTGTGTAGTGGTGATGGAGACAGAAACGGGACATGTAAAAGCCATTTCGAATTTAGGAAGAGCAGAAGACGGATCGTATTATGAAACTACAAATTATGCTGTAGCAGAATCTCATGAGCCGGGATCTACTTTTAAATTAGTGGATTTAATGGCTATTTTAGATGATAAAGTGGCAGATACAAGTACGGTTTACGATAGTCACAACGGACAGGTGAAATATTATGGGCGTTCTGTTACTGATTCGCACAGAGGAGGTTACGGAAAGGTTTCATTGGCACGTGGTTTTGAGCTTTCGTCAAATACCGTAATGGTTCAGGCGGTTTATGAAAATTATAAGAGCAATCCGTCTAAGTTTGTGAATCACATTAAGAGTTATGGATTAGATAAACCATTAGGATTACACTTTAAAGGAGAAGGAAGACCTTATATACCACAACCCGGAGGCAAACACTGGTCAGGAGTTTCACTTCCGTGGATGGCTTTTGGTTACGGAGTTTCGGTTACACCCATGCAGACTTTGGCTTTTTATAATTCGGTTGCGAATAATGGAGTAATGGTAAAACCTCAGTTTGTTTCGGAAATTAAAGAATGGAACAAAACCATCAAGAAGTTTGATGTTGAAGTGATTAATCCAAAAGTATGTTCGCCGGAAACCATTAAAAAATTGAGAGCAGTATTGCTTAATGTGGTTAAAAAAGGAACAGGCTCAAAGTTGTATTCGAAAGATTTTTCGATGGCTGGTAAAACGGGAACGGCTCAGGTAAATTACGGAGGAAAAGAAGGAAAGTCGGCATTGTATTACGCGTCTTCTTTTGTGGGGTATTTCCCGGCAGATCATCCTAAATATTCTTGTATTGTAGTGGTTCATAAACCCAATACAGCAAAAAACAATTATTACGGAGCAGATGTTGCGGGACCGGTTTTTAAACGAATTGCCCAAAAAATATTTACAGACGCACCATCAACAAATAAAATTAAAAAACTGGATTCAAGAATTCCAAAACAAGATGACAGTTATAATAAATATACGGCAGAGGCTAATAAAAAATCAAACCAAATTCCTGATTTAAAAGGAATGCCGGGAATGGATGCTATTGCTTTACTGGAAAATTTAGGTTTGAAAGTAAAAGTAAACGGAGTAGGAAAAGTAAAAAAACAGTCTTTACAGGCTGGGGAAAATATTAGTAAAAACACAACAATAGTATTAGAATTATCGTGAAAGTACTAAAAGACATATTATATAAAGTAGCTATTGAATCTGTAACAGGTTCGACGGAAATTGATATACATAAAATTGATTTTGATTCAAGAAAAATTGAAGAAAATGATGTTTTTGTAGCAATTCGCGGATCATTATCTGATGGGCATGATTATATAGAAAAAGCTATTCAGTTAGGGGCAGTTGCAATTATTTGTGATGCATTGCCGGAGAATATCGAAAAAGGAATTACTTATATTAAAGTAAAAGATACCAATACAGCTTTGGCTTTTATGGCAGCTAATTATTTTGGAAATCCTTCTGAAAAATTAAAATTAGTTGGCGTTACGGGTACAAACGGAAAAACGACAATTGCTTCATTATTGTTTCAGTTGTTTCAAAAAGCAGGGTTTAAAGTTGGTTTACTATCAACGGTAAAAATAATGGTTGATGAAACGGAATATAAAGCAACACATACAACACCGGATTCTATCACAATCAATTATTATTTAAATGAAATGATTGAGTCTGGGGTAACGCATTGTTTTATGGAAGTGAGTTCACACGGAATTCACCAAAAACGTACAGAAGCTTTGCATTTTGAAGGTGGGGTTTTTACGAATCTGTCACACGATCATTTAGATTATCATCCAACGTTTGCAGAATACAGAGATGTAAAAAAATCATTTTTTGATTCGTTGCCAAAAACTGCTTTTGCATTATCAAACATCGATGATAAAAACGGAACTGTGATGTTGCAAAATACAGTTGCCAGAAAATTTACTTATGCCTTAAAGTCTTATGCTGACTTTAAAGCGACAATATTAGAAAGTCAGTTATCTGGATTGCTGCTTAAAGTAAATGACAATGAAGTTTGGGTAAAACTTATTGGGACTTTTAATGCTTATAACGTTTTGGCAATTTACGGAACGGCAATAGAACTTGGAATGGATAGCCTGGAAGCGCTGCGTTTATTGTCTGATTTAGAGAGTGTTTCTGGTCGTTTTCAATATATTATTTCGGCAGGAAATATTACTGCGATTGTAGATTATGCACATACACCGGATGCTTTAGACAATGTTTTAAAAACGATAACAGATATCCGTACCAAAAACGAACAATTGATTACAGTTGTGGGGTGCGGAGGAAACAGAGATAAAACAAAGAGACCAATTATGGCTAAAATTGCTACAGATCTTAGTGATAAAGCAATTTTAACATCTGATAATCCAAGAAATGAAGATCCTGAAGTGATTCTTGATGAAATGGAAAAAGGAGTTGAAGCTCATAATTATAAAAAGATATTGAGAATTACAGATAGAAAACAAGCTATAAAAACAGCTTGTCAATTGGCTCAGCCAAATGATATTATTCTAATTGCCGGTAAAGGCCACGAAACATATCAGGAAATAAATGGTGTTCGAAACCATTTTGATGATATGGAAACAGTAAGAGAAATTTTAGATCAATTAGGAAAGTAAAGTTTAAACGGTTAATTGGTTGTTCGTTTCATCGAATAATTATTAAATCAAAAACTAACGAATCAACATAATAACAATTAAACAAATAAACCAAGATATATGCTATACTATTTATTTGAATATTTAGACAAAACATTAGATATACCAGGAACTGGAGTTTTTCAGTATATCACTTTCAGATCGGCTTTGGCATTGATGCTTTCATTGCTTTTGTCAACCATTTACGGAAAAAGAATTATAAACTTTTTGCGTAAACAACAAGTTGGCGAAACCGTTCGTGAGTTAGGTCTGGCTGGTCAAAATGAAAAAGCAGGTACACCAACAATGGGAGGACTGATTATCATTTTTGCAACGCTTGTGCCTGTTTTGTTATTTGCTCGTTTGCATAATATTTATATCGTATTGCTTATCGTAACTACGTTATGGATGGGAACAATTGGTTTTGTAGACGATTATATTAAAATATTCAAAAAAGACAAACAGGGACTTAAAGGTATTTTTAAAGTTATAGGACAAGTTGGTTTAGGTATCATCGTTGGGGCTGTTCTTTATTTTAATCCTGCAGTAACAGTAAGAACCGATACAGGGAGAACAGATGTTTTTAGAACCACAACAAATACAACTGTAGTTTTACCTGCACCAGTTGAGGAAAAATCTACGGCAACAACAATTCCGTTTGTAAAAAATAATGAATTTGATTATGCTGAGTTATTAGCGTGGACAGGTGAAGGATACGAAAAATGGGCTTGGTTGATTTTTATTCCGGTTGTTATTTTTATCATTACTGCGGTTTCAAATGGTGCTAACTTGACAGATGGAATTGATGGTCTCGCTGCAGGAACATCGGCAGTATCCGTGCTCGCGCTCGGGATATTTACGTTTGTTTCCGGAAATATCATATTCTCCAATTATCTAAATATTATGTACATCCCCAGTTCCGGAGAGATGACTGTTTTTATATCGGCATTTGTAGGGGCATTAATTGGATTTCTTTGGTATAACTCTTATCCCGCTTCGGTATTTATGGGAGATACAGGAAGTTTAACTATTGGTGGAATCATTGCGGTTTTGGCAATCGCAGTCCGTAAAGAATTATTGATTCCGCTATTGTGTGGAATCTTCCTGGTAGAAAATTTCTCAGTGGTTTTGCAAGTGAGTTATTTTAAATTCACGAAGAAACGTTTTGGTGAAGGCCGAAGGATTTTTCTGATGTCGCCATTACACCATCATTATCAAAAGAAAGGATATCATGAGAGTAAAATTGTAACCAGATTCTGGATCGTTGCGATCATGTTAGCCATATTATCAATCGTTACTTTAAAACTTAGATAGATGAGATTGGTAGTTTTAGGAGGAGGAGAAAGCGGAGTAGGAACCGCTATTCTGGGGAAGAAAAAAGGATATGAAGTTTTTGTATCTGATTTTGGAAAAATAAAAGAAAGCTATAAAGAAGTTCTTATAATTAATGGAATTGCCTGGGAAGAAGAAAAACATACGGAAGACCTGATTTTGAATGCTGATGTAGTAATGAAAAGTCCGGGAATTCCAGAGAAATCTCCCATAGTACAAAAGCTTATTGCTGCAGGAATTAAAGTGATTTCTGAAATTGAATTTGCTAAACCTTTTACTGAAGCATTAACAATTGGAATTACGGGGAGCAATGGTAAGACAACGACAACGATGCTTACGCATCATTTGTTGAAATCAGCAGGATTAAATGTTGGTTTAGGAGGAAACATCGGAAAAAGTTTTGCCTGGCAGGTTGCCGAAAATAAATACGATGCCTATGTTCTTGAATTAAGTAGTTTTCAGCTCGACGGAATTATAGATTACAGGCCGGATATTGCCATTATTACGAATATTAGTCCGGATCATTTAGACCGATATGAGTATAAATATCAAAAGTATATTGACTCGAAGTTTCGAATAACAATGAATCAAACGGAGAGCGATTATCTTATTTACGATGCAGATGATGAAGCGATTTCAGAATGGTTAAAAAATAACACAACAAAAGCAAAATTAATTCCTTTTTCATTGTCACAAACATTCGATGAAGGGGCTTCTATAAATAACAACAAAATGGAAATAAAGATCAACCAAGAAGAGTTTACAATGGAAACAGAATACATTGCGTTAGAAGGAAAACATAACATGAAAAACGCAATGGCAGCAAGCTCTGTAGCAAAATTGATGCAAATTAGAAATGCAACAATACGCGAAAGTTTATCGAATTTTCAAGGTGTAGAACACCGTTTAGAAAAAGTATTAAAAATTCAGAATGTTCAATATATCAACGATTCTAAAGCAACAAATGTAAACGCAACTTTCTTTGCTTTAGACAGCATGAATGTTCCAACGGTTTGGATTGTTGGTGGTGTTGATAAAGGAAATGATTACAACGAATTGATGTCGTTGGTTCGTGAAAAAGTAAAAGCTATTATTTGTCTTGGAGTTGATAATCATAAAATTATCAATGCTTTTGGAAATGTAGTTGACATTATGGTAGAAGTAAATAATATGAACGATGCTGTAAAAACGGCACAACGTTTAACAGAGAAAGGCGATGCTGTTTTATTGTCTCCAGCTTGTGCAAGTTTCGATTTATTCGAAAACTACGAAGACAGAGGAAAACAATTTAAGCAAGCAGTTCACAACTTGTAAAAAAAAGTTTCAAGTTTCAGGTTTCATGTTATGTGAAAACCTGAAACCTGAAACAAGAAAAACCTGAAACTAAAAACATGAAGGAATTAGTAAACAAATTAAAAGGAGACAGGGTAATATGGTCATTCGTGGCTTTATTGGCGTTGTTTTCGTTTATGCCTGTTTTTAGTGCGAGTAGTAATTTGGCTTATATAGGTCACGGAACCGGAAATACACTGGGATATTTGGTAAAACACCTGGCTCACGTTTGTATTGGTTTCCTGATTATTTATTGGGTGCACAAAGTACCATATCATTATTTCAGAGCGATTTCAAAAATAGCTTTGCCTGTTGTGTGGTTTTTATTGCTTTATACATTATTAAAAGGAACTGTAATTGCGGGAGCAAATGCAAGCCGTTGGATTCAGGTGCCGTTTATTGGTATTACGTTTCAAACTTCGACTTTGGCTGCCAGTATATTATTTATATATGTTGCACGTTATTTGTCAAAAACAAGAGAAGAAAATGAACCTTTTCAAACCTCGTTAATACAGCTTTGGCTGCCTGTTTTTATAACATTGGTGCTTATTTTACCAGCTAACTTTTCGACTACGGCGTTGATCTTTTCTATGGTAATTATGTTAACGTTTATTGGCAGATATCCGCTAAAATATATTGGTTTTATAATTGGTTCAGGAATCGGAATGCTGTTGTTTTTCCTTTTAGTGGCAAAAGCTTTTCCGGATTCAAGATTCTTTAGCAGGGTATCTACATGGGAAAGCCGTATTTCGAACTTTACCACAGACAAGCCTGACGAAGATGATTATCAAATCGAAAAAGCAAAAATTGCAATTGCGTCAGGAAAATTAGGAGGATTAGGACCTGGAAAAAGTGTTCAGAAAAACTTTTTGCCACAATCATCTTCAGATTTTATTTATGCCATTATTGTCGAAGAATATGGTTTAGTTGGAGGAGTTTCTATATTGATTTTATATCTGTTGCTGTTGTTTAGATTTGTAATTGCATCACATAAAGCCAATACTTTATTTGGAAAGTTAGTCGTCGTTGGGCTTGGTTTTCCTATGATATTTCAGGCAATGATTAATATGGCGGTTGCAGTAGAATTATTACCGGTAACGGGGCAAACACTTCCGTTGATAAGTAGTGGAGGTAGTTCGATCTGGATGACGTGTTTCTCTCTTGGAATTATCATTAGCGTGACGAAAAAAGAAGAAGAAATTGCCGAAGAACAAGAAGAAAAAGAGAGACGAAAAGAAGCGCTTCAACGATTAATCGATAAAGAATTAGGAGAAGAAGATTTAGTTTCTGAAGAAGTATACGAGGAAGAAGGAATGTATTCTATTGAGGATAATTCCAGAAATCCAATGAATGCAGTTTTAAATAAATAAGATTAAAGAATAATTTTTACAGCGAGTAACTTTTAAAATATGACAAATTATAAATTCATATTAAGTGGTGGCGGAACAGGAGGACATATCTATCCTGCAATTGCTATTGCTAATGAATTAAAAACCCAATTTCCTGATGCCGAGTTTCTTTTTGTAGGAGCACAGGACAAAATGGAAATGCAGAAAGTGCCTCAGGCAGGTTATGAGATAAAAGGACTCTGGATTGCCGGTTTACAAAGAAAATTGACGTTGCAAAATTTGATGTTTCCGTTAAAATTGGCAACAAGTTTGCTGGAGTCAAGACGAATCATCAGGCAGTTCAAACCAAATGTGGTAATAGGAACGGGAGGTTTTGCCAGCGGACCTTTGTTACAAGCCGCCGGTGGAGCAGGAATTCCGACCGTGATTCAGGAGCAAAATTCGTTTCCGGGAATTACCAATAAATTATTGAGCAAGAAAGCCAATGCAATTTGTGTGGCATATGAAAATTTAGAGCGTTTTTTTCCAAAAAATAAAATCATTCTAACCGGAAATCCTGTTCGTCAGGACTTAATAGATATTGAAAGTAAACGTGATGAAGCAATTACTTTTTATGGTTTAGATCCTAATAAAAAAACACTTTTGGTTTTAGGCGGAAGTTTAGGTGCCAGAAGAGTGAATCAGTTAATCGAGAAAGAATTACATAATATGCTTTCACAGGATGTTCAGGTAATCTGGCAATGTGGGAAATTATATTTTGAAGATTATAAAAAACACAATCAGCAACATGTAAGAGTGGTTGATTTTATTGAAAGAATGGATTTTGTATATGCTGCGGCAGATGTGATTATTTCACGTGCAGGAGCATCATCAGTATCAGAATTATGCATTGTTGGGAAACCGGTAATTTTTATTCCGTCACCAAATGTAGCCGAAGATCATCAAACAAAAAATGCTCAGGCAATTGTTGATGCTAAAGGAGCAATTTTGCTGAAAGAATCAGAATTAGACAGTCAGTTTAGTATTGTTTTTGAAGCTTTACTGAAAGATCACGGCAAGCAGAAACAGTTAAGTGATAATATCAAAAAACTGGCGATGCCAAATGCTACAAAAGTTATTGTGGATCAAATTAAAAAGTTGTTATAATATAACTTTTTTTGAAAATTATAGAACAAAATTAAAAATTTAGAACGCTATTTTTAAGCGTTTTGAGTTATTAAAGTGATAAAATTACAAAGGCTTAAGTACTAGTTTTTTATGAAATAAAACAACTTGTAAATAGCTCAAAATTAAAGAGAAATGAATTTAAATCAGATACAGAACGTTTATTTTATTGGCATTGGAGGCATCGGAATGAGTGCTCTGGCCCGCTATTTTAAAAATATCGGGAAACAGGTTTCAGGTTACGATAAAACGCCATCAATGTTAACGGCTGAATTGATCGAAAGCGGTATTGATATTCATTTTGAAGATAATATTAATTTAATTCCTTCTGATTATTATTCTGAAAACACATTGGTAATTATAACTCCTGCAGTGCCTAAAACACATTCAGAGTGGAATTACTTTTTAGAAAGAGAATATCAGGTTAAAAAACGTGCAGAAGTTTTAGGGATTATCACAAAAGACACCTTTTGTTTTGCTGTTGCTGGTACGCACGGAAAAACAACAACATCAAGTATTTTAGGACATATTCTATTTGAAAGCGGGGCTGACGTAACTGCTTTTGTGGGTGGAATTGTAGAGAATTATAATTCGAATTTAATTGGAAGCGGAAAGACAGTAACTGTTGTGGAAGCGGATGAATTTGATCGTTCATTTTTACATTTACATCCTAATATTGCCTGTATAACTTCAATGGATGCGGATCATCTCGATATTTACGGTACAAGTGATGCAATTGAAGCTTCGTTTGTTGAATTTGCTAATAAAGTTGAAGATAAAAACAACCTGTTTATAACAAAAGAATTGCCTCTTGAAGGAGTGCAATGTGCTATAAATGAAGACGCTGTGTATAAAGCTTTCAATGTTCGTATAGAAAACGGAAGTTATGTTTTTGATGTTCAGACACCATCAGAAATTATGAAAGACCTGCATTTTGGATTGCCGGGGAAACACAATTTAATGAATGGATTAATGGCTATTGCGATGGCAAAAACTTCTGGTACGCCAACTGATTTGATTGCGAAAGCTATTGCATCATTCAACGGAATCAGAAGACGTTTCTCATATCAGATTAAATCAGATAAATTAGTTTATATAGATGATTATGCACATCATCCAACAGAAATAAATGCGGTACATCAGGCGGTTACTGAATTGTATCCGGGGCGTAAAGTTTTGGCCATTTTTCAGCCACATTTATTTAGCAGAACCAGAGATTTTGCTGACGGATTTGCCGAAAGTTTATCTCAGTTCGATGAAGTGTTTTTAATGGATATTTATCCGGCACGCGAATTACCGATGGAAGGGATTACATCAGATTGGTTGTTGGGAAAAATGACAAATTCGAACAAAAAAATTGTTGCAAAAAATGATTTATTAGCGGAGATCAAAGCCAGTGATGCGCCAATAATTGTAACAATAGGAGCTGGTGATATTGGAGAAATGGTTCCGTCAATCAAAAAAATGCTAAATGAAAATATTTAATTGGACAAATATTAGATTAATTCTCATTTTAGGACTTGTTCTTTTTTTATATTCTTTTGCCCAACATCGAAATGGTGATCGAAAATTAAAGAAATCGATGGTTGTTTTTGTAGGAGAAAATACGCTTTTTGTAAAGCCGGAAACGGTTAATAAATTGTTGATAGAAAATAAAAGAGACGCTTCCAGTATCCGAAAAGATGAATTAGATTTGAATAAGATTGAGAAAACCCTTGATACGCAAGACATGATTGAAAAATCAGATGTTTTTGTAAGTATTGATGGTGTTCTAAAAGCGGTAGTAAAACAGAAGACACCAATAGCGAGAGTTTATGATGGTGTTACCTCTTTTTATATTGACTATGAGGGAAATAAAATGCCTTTATCAGACAATCATACCGCTCGGGTTCCTCTTGTTTCCGGGGCAATTAATGAAAAAAATAACGAAGATTTAGCTACTTTATTTCGCACAATTTATGACGATGCGTTTTTGAAAAAAAACATCATTGCAATACAAATTATGCCTAATGGTAGCTTAAAAATGTTTAATAGAAATTATAATTACTTCATCGATTTTGGCAGAACGATGAATGTTGATAAGAAATTTAATAACTATAAAGCCTTTTTTCAAAAAGCGGTTTTAGATAGTTCGTTATATAAATATAGTAAGATTGACCTTAGGTTTACGGAACAAGTAGTTTGCACAAAATAATAGAAAATGGAAAAAGATAACATTGCAGTAGGTCTAGATATTGGAACGACAAAGATAGTTGCCATGATCGGCAAGAAGAATGAGTATGGAAAGTTGGAAATTTTGGGTATTGGAAAATCCAAAAGTTTAGGAGTTGCGAGAGGTGTTGTAAACAACATCACGCAAACTATCCAGTCCATTCAGCAAGCAATACTTGAGGCGGAAAACAATTCAGGGTATAAAATAAAAGATGTTGTTGTGGGTATCGCAGGACAACATATCAGAAGTATTCAGCACACAGATTACATCAGCCGTAATAATCCGGAAGAAGTAATTGGCGAAAAAGATATTCAGCTTTTGATTGACCAGGTCAATAAACTGGCCATGTTACCGGGAGAAGAAATTATTCATGTTTTACCACAGGAATTTAAAATCGATGGGCAATCTGAAATAAAAGAACCTATCGGGATGTACGGCGGAAGACTGGAATCTAGTTTTCACGTAGTCGTTGGTCAGGCATCATCGATCAGAAATGTTGGAAGATGTATTCAGAGTTCAGGAATCGAATTATCAGGATTAACATTAGAACCATTAGCTTCGGCAGATGCAGTTTTAAGTCAGGAAGAAAAAGAAGCTGGAGTAGCTTTGATTGATATTGGTGGCGGAACAACAGATTTAGCCATTTTTAAAGATGGTATTATTCGTCATACTGCAGTGATCCCTTTTGGAGGAAATGTAATTACAGACGATATTAAAGAAGGTTGTTCGATTATCGAAAAACAAGCAGAGCTTTTAAAAATAAAATTCGGATCAGCCTGGCCGGGAGAAAATAAAGACAACGAGATTGTTTCTATTCCCGGATTAAGAGGAAGAGAACCAAAAGAGATTTCGCTTAAAAATTTATCTAAAATTATCCATGCACGTGTGGTGGAAATCGTAGAACAGGTTTTTGCAGAAATTAAAGCATATGGGCACGAAGATCCGCGCAAAAAATTAATCGCAGGAATTGTGCTTACCGGTGGTGGTGCTCAACTAAAACATATTAAACAATTAGTAGAGTATATTACAGGTATGGATACCAGAATTGGATATCCAAATGAGCATTTAGCTGGAAATTCAAGCGAAGAAATTTCTAGTCCGTTATTTGCAACAGCAGTTGGTTTAGTAATGAACAGTATCGAAAACAGTACCCAAAGTGCTGTTAGAATGGAGATTGTAAATGAGCAGCCAAAAGTAGTGTACAGAAATGTTCCTCAGCAGGTACAACAACCTGTACAGCAACGATACGAAGTAGAAGAAAACTACGTTGAAAGAGTAGAAACTATTGAAGAAGTCAGGAATACTGCAACTAAGGAAGAATCTACTGAAACTAAAATTAGAAGATCATTTTTTGATAGATATGTCGATAAAATCAAAGATTTTTTAGACAACGCAGAATAGAGTAATAAGAGAAAAGGAATTACTTTTTGCCCCAAGTCAAGAAGTAAAAAATGTATTAAATAAGAATTTCAAAAACCAAAAAGATGATGAGCAACTCAGAATTTGGAAGTATTTCATTTGATTTACCAAAAAACCAATCAAATGTTATCAAAGTAATAGGTGTAGGTGGAGGTGGTAGTAACGCTATCAACCATATGTTTAAACAAGGTATTAAAGGCGTTGATTTCATCGTTTGTAATACTGATTCACAAGCACTACAGAATAGTTCAGTGCCGAACAAAATTCAGTTAGGTATGAACTTAACAGAGGGTCTTGGAGCAGGAGCAAATCCTGATGTAGGGCAACAATCTGCTATAGAAAGTATCGCTGATATCGAAAAAATGTTAGACCGTGGTACTAAGATGGTATTTATTACCGCTGGTATGGGTGGTGGTACAGGTACTGGTGCAGCTCCGGTAATTGCACAATTGGCCAAAGAAAGAGAAATCTTAACTGTTGGTATCGTTACTATTCCTTTTCAGTTTGAAGGAAAAGTGCGTCAGGAGCAAGCGCTTTTAGGAATCGAGAAATTGCGTAAGCAAGTTGATTCGCTAATTGTAATCAATAATAATAAGTTAAGAGAAGTATACGGAAATCTTGGTTTTAAAGCAGGATTCTCGAAAGCTGATGAAGTTTTGGCAACAGCCTCCAGAGGTATTGCTGAAGTAATTACGCATCACTATACTCAAAATATCGATTTACGTGATGCTAAAACTGTTTTATCAAACAGCGGAACAGCTATCATGGGATCTTCTGTTGCTGAGGGTGAGAACAGAGCGAAAGATGCTATTGTTTCGGCATTGGATTCTCCGTTGTTAAACGACAACAAAATTACAGGAGCCAAAAACGTATTGTTGCTTATCGTTTCTGGATCAAACGAAATTACTTTGGATGAGATTGGAGAAATCAATGATCATATCCAGGTAGAAGCAGGTCATAATGCTAATATTATCATGGGAGTTGGTGAAGACGAAACTCTTGGTGATGCTATTGCTGTAACTATTATTGCAACTGGTTTTGATGTTGAACAACAAAACGAAATTGTAAATACTGAACCTAAAAAAATCATTCATACGCTGGAAGATGAGCAAAGAAGTGTTCATAATCTATCGAATAAAACAGTTACTTCTTTTGATGTAAATGCTGAAACACCTACTTCAAAATCAGAAGAGAAAATTGTTTTTGAATTAATGGATGATGATGAAGATGCGATAACTCCGTTTACAGCTACGCATATTGCTCCAGTTGAAGTTGCTCCAATTGAAGCTGCACCAGTTGCCGTTACTCCATCAACAAATGTTGTAAGTAATCCGTCAATGAATAAGGAAGAATTAGTAGTTATGTCTGAGTTTATTAAAAACCTTGATGTAACTTTCGAAATTGTTTCTCCTATTACAGATATTGATTTTACTATTACGGCTCCGGAAATGCAAACTTTCCAGGAAATAAAACCAATTCAGCAAGTTCAACAAAGAACTTTTGAAAGAGAAGAACAAACGACTTTCTCATTTGATTTACCTCTTTTCAGATCAGAACCGGAAGTAAAGAAAGAGCCGGTTGCTGAACAGGAAAATAAAATTTTGTTCGAATTATCGAATGAAACCCGTAATATTAAGGTAAATGATCCAGTACAATTTGTACCGGTTACAGAAATTTCAGATAAAGGAATTATCAAATATTCTCTTGAAGAGTATATGGAGGTTGAGAACGAATTAGTAACATCAAAACCTGTGGATAAGGTGGTAGAAGAAGTAATTCCTGCGGAATTAAATATCACCATGAAGCAAAAAGTTGATTTTGCAAGTGAAGCTCATTTTACAACAACTTCAGAGGTTTCTCCGATGGAATTAACGATCGAGGAAACTTTACGCTTAAGAGCTGAAGAAAGAAGAAAGAAACTAAAAGAATTTAATTATAAATTCCATAATAATGTTTCCAGAATTGATGAACTTGAAAAAGAGCCTGCTTATAAAAGATTAGGTATCGACTTATCAAACTCACAATCAAATAATAACAATTCGAGAATATCAGTTGGAACTGATAGTAATAACGATTTGCAGTTGCGTTCAAACAATTCATTTTTGCACGACAACGTAGATTAATTTTTACCATCCCAATAAATAAAGATAGCCCGAAAATTGGATTTAATTTTCGGGTTATTTTTTTTATCTTCGCACAGAATTTAAAATTTGACTTTTAAAAGAATGTATTTAAGAAATATTGTCATCCTGAGCGAAGTCGAAGGCTAATTACCCAAAAAAGCTTCGACTTCGCTCAGCCTGATAAACAAATTAATTATAAAAGTCGACAACAAACTTTCAAACATTATATCAATTATAGGTTTTACCTATTTAAATAAAAAAATTAAGATGAGTTTACAAACATTAATCATGGACGAGATTAAAACCGCCATGAGAGCAAAAGATACAGTAGCATTAGAAGCATTAAGAGCCATTAAATCTGAAATGTTATTAGCTGCAACTGCATCAGGTTCTAAAGAAGAATTAACAGAAGACGATGAAGTTAAATTACTTCAAAGACTAGTTAAAACCCGTAAAGAAAGTGCTCGTATTTTTACAGAGCAAAACCGTCCTGATTTAGCAGAGCCAGAATTAGCTCAGGTTGCTGTAATCGAGAAATTTTTACCTGCACAATTAAGTGAAGAAGAAGTAGAAGCTGTAATTGCAAAAATTATCGCTGAAACAGGAGCTTCAGGAATTGCGTCTATGGGGAAAGTTATGGGATTAGCTTCTGCACAATTAGGCGGAACTGCTGAAGGAAAAACTATTTCTGCAATTGTAAAAAAATTATTAGTATAAAAATTTTTGATTTTAATCCCGATAGCTATCGGGACTAAAATCTATATATGACCGCGTAGTTCAACTGGATAGAATATCAGATTTCGGCTCTGAGGGTTGGGGGTTCGAACCCCTCCGCGGTCACAAAAAAAGCAGGCAAAATACATGACATGTATTTTGCCTGCTTTTTTTATTTCAGTTTATGATTATCTCCTGTTTTTATAAATTTTAGATTATCAATATTAAATTCATAATTGTATCCCATTCAATTTCTACCTCAACTATGAAATTGTATTTAATAGAACATTTTTTGATATTAAGTTGAAATGTTTTTCGGTGAGTTAGTTTTCTTCTTTGTTATTTACAAAATTTTCTTCAATATTTTTTTGTAAGAAATACCCCAATATGTCCAACTTAAAACTTTTGGAGGTAAAAATAAGCCGTAATAACGTCAATATTTGAATAAGTAAATAGCGCTAACCGCTATGCCTGGTTGGGTTTGTAAAATTTAAGCGCAATAATTTTGCAATCAACGTATTATACTTATTGTCTCACTTTTTATTATAAAAAAACAATTAACAATAAACTCATTTGAAAATTTAAGATCTGTTTTATCAATATGGATTTTTTGTTCTCAATAAGGAAGTTAGTTTAAATGTAATTCTTGTTAAATAAACTCTCTTAAAAGGGTTGATTTTTAATCAATCAGTCTTCAAACACATTAGTACATCTTAAGTTAGGAAAATCAGAATAAGCTATAAAAAAGCTTGCTTATTCAAGTTCGTTTTTTTCTAAAATTTAAAATTTAACTGATATGGAATGTTTGTGGACGCTTTGAAATGAAAGTGTGATATAGGGTAAAGAAATGAGATCATAAGTTTAAAAAACAAGTGGTTAGTGAAAAATTAGAAAACGAATTAAAAATTAAAAAAATGAGTTGAAAAACAAACCGGATGGAGAAAAAAATCAAGAAAAAATTGAGAAAAAATGAAAACAAAATGAATAGAATAAAAATGAAAATGAACAAAAATTTACTTATTGTATTGACCTTTCTTTTATTTAATATAGGATATGGGCAACAACTAAAGACCTGGACAGGACAAACAAGTACTGCGTGGGACGAAGAGACAAATTGGAGCCCTATTGGTAAACCAACATCCAGCGAAAATGTATTAGTAACTAATGTAACTAATCAACCTGTAATATCTACAACTGGAGCTTCGTGTGCTACTCTTGAGTTATTAAATTCAAGTCCGGGAAGTAATGTTGTCCTGACCGTAAAGTCCGGGAATTTTTCTCCTGCTTCTGTAATTATGAATAGCAATGGCGGAGATACCAGCGATTGTAGTTTAATTATTGAAACAGGAAGAGTAAGTGTATCCGGGAATATTACCATGAATGGAAATGCGCTTCAAAATGATGTAACTTTTTCAGGAGAAGGGAATTTATTAATTGGAGGACTAATGACTGGCGGAATATTAAATTCTGTTGGTAAAGGAACTGTAAGTTATAATGGTACAGGAACACGTGCTGTTGGAGCTTATAATTATAATAATCTAACCCTTTCTGGTAGCGGTATCAGAACAATTAATACTTTACAGGTAATTGTAAACGGAACCTTAACTTTGGCAGGTTCAGCAAAAGCTTCTGCTGCTCCAACTTATGGAGTTAATGCTGCCTTGCAATATGATAGTGCATCATCCTTAACAGTTGGACCAGAATGGGTGAGCCCGTTTATTGCAAGAGGAGGAGTTGGAATTTCTACAGCTAATGGTGAGAGTACAGTTACTATAAGTGGCGCAGAAAAAAAGTTTAATGATGGAGTGCCACTTATAATAGATGAAGAAGCCTCATTATTAAGTGACAGCGATATATATTTTGGAGGTGATTTTATCAACAATAGAGGATCATTAACAACAGATGGATATGTTTATTTAGCAGGTAATATTAATCAGAGTATTGATAGTTTTATATCTGCGAAAGGAGTTGTTATGAACAAAAATGCGGGTACGGCTACTTTTACAGGAAATATAAATACAAAAGAACTTAAAATTGATGGCGCCGGCACACTTAATCTTGGATCAGGCTGGACACATACATTTACAGATTGGATCAGAACTCAGGGAACATTAAATGAAGGGACAAGTCTTTTTAAAATTTCAGGAAATGTTATTGGAACCGGGGGGATATTTATTGCAGGTACCGGTACCGTAGAGTTTAATGGACAAGCCCAAAATTTAGGAACAGGATTAATAACCTATAATAATCTCGTATTATCAGGAACAGGAATTAAAACCTTTGGAGCAAAAACGGTAATAAACGACACTTTTTCTATTCTTGATGGAGTCGTTGCTGATCTTACGACTAATTTAATGCATACTGCAAAAAGTATAAAACTTGGAACTACAGCCGGATCTGGCGGGTCATGGGGAAGTTCAGTTTCAAATGCAGTTAATAAAAACAACATTTTCTTTGCTTCAAATAATGGTATTGTAAATGTTGGACCAACAATAGTAATAGGTACTGAAAACTTAGCGGCATTCAGCACTACTTATGGTACTCCATCAGCAACAAAAAGCTTTACTATATCAGGAACTGATATGCTGGCAGGAATTTTAGTTACGGCGCCTGTAGGATTTGAAGTAAGTACAGATGGAGTTACTTTTACAAATACAATAAGTATTGGAAATACAGGAGCCATTGCTTCTTCAAACGTTTTTGTCAGATTAAAAGCAACAGCTCCTGCAGGAGGATATTTAGGAAATATAGTTCTAACAAGTACTGGTACAGCTAATGTAAATATATCAATAGCGGAAAGTACTGTAGATAAAGCATTATTGACTATCACAGCAGATAATATATTTAAAATGTACGGAGATGTCAATCCACCTTTGACTTTTACATATAGCGGATTTAAAAATGGAGAGACAGAATCAGATTTAAAAACCTTGCCTATTGTGAGTACAACTGCAGTTACAATGAGTCCGGTAGGTTATTATGATATCGACTTTAGTATTGCAGAAAGCGATAATTATAAAATTGAGTATGTTTTAGGTCTTTTCGAAGTAAGAGCTTATACTAATTCAGGTTTGATTGATTTGGCTATTAGTGAAGGTCATTTAAGTCCGGTTTTTTCAGAAACAGAACTAAATTATGCAACAACGGTAACTAATGATATTACTAGTGTGAAATTAACACCGGTTAGTGAAAATCTTTATGAAAAAGTAAAAATTAATGGAGTAGAAGTACCAAGCGGCACTCCTTCTGAAGACATTCCTTTACAAGTTGGCGAAAATACAATTACTACAATAGTAACTGCTCAGGATGGAACAATTAGTACTTATACGGTAGTTGTTACAAGAGAACCTTCTTCTAACGCAGGTTTGGCAGATTTAGTTCTTAGTGAAGGAGATTTAAGCCCAGCTTTTACAGAAGGAAATAAAGATTATACAGCTACGGTACCTAATGATGTTGCGAGTATCACCATTAAGCCAGTTGATGCTGACGCTACAGCAACAATAACAGTAAATGGAGTAGAAGTACCAAGCGGCACTCCTTCTGGAGAAATCCCTTTAGAGATTGGCGAAAATACGATTACTACAATAGTAACCGCTCAGGATGGAACGATTAATACTTATACAGTAATCGTTACAAGAGAACCTTCTTCTAACGCAGGTTTGGCAGATTTAGTTCTTAATGAAGGAACTTTAAGCCCAGCTTTTACAGAAGGAAATAAAGATTATACAGCTACGGTACCTAATGATGTTGCGAGTATCACCATTAAGCCAGTTGATGCTGATGCTACAGCAACAATAACAGTAAATGGAGTAGAAGTACCAAGCGGAACTCCTTCTGGAGAAATCCCTCTACAAGTTGGCGAAAATACAATTACTACAATAGTTACCGCTCAGGATGGAACGATTAATACTTATACAGTAGTTGTTACAAGAGAACCTTCTTCTAATGCAGGTTTGGCAGATTTAGTTCTTAGTGAAGGAACTTTAAGCCCAGCTTTTACAGAAGGAAATAAAGATTACACAGCTACAGTATCTAATGATGTTACCGCTATTACCCTTACACCAGTTGATGCTGACGCTACGGCAACCATAACAGTAAATGGAGTAGTAGTACCAAGCGGAACTGCTTCTGGAGAAATCCTTTTAGAAATTGGCGAAAATATAATTACTACAGTAGTAACTGCTCAGGATGGAACAATTAGTACTTATACAGTAGTTGTTACAAGAGAAGAAGCTCCGGCTCCTGATAATGCAGGTTTATCTGATATTGTCATTAATGACGGTTCTTTAAGCCCGGCATTTAATACAGATACAAACGATTATAGAGTAGAAGTACCTAATGAGATTAATTCAATTGTAATCAATCCTATAACTATAGATCCAACTGCAACAGTTGAAATGATCGTTAACGGAATAACAATTAATGATAATACGGCTCCAATAGATTTAAATGTAGGCGAAAATGTTATCACAGTAATTGTTACAGCTGAGGATGGTACACAAGAAACTTACACTATTATCGTAAATAGGGCAGATGCTGTACCACAAACAATTATACCTACAAATATTATTACTCCTAACGGAGATGGTAAGAATGATTTTTGGATAATTTCCGGTATTGATTCATATCCAAACAATTCAGTTAAAGTTTTTGACCGAGCAGCCAGAATAGTGTATTCTAAAAATAATTATAACAATGATTGGGATGGTTCTTATAATGGAGCGCCGCTTACTCAGGATACTTATTATTATCTAATTGATCTTGGAAATGGTCAATCTAAAATTAAAGGATTCATTACAATTATTAGAGACTAATAATTAGGCCAAACAAGAAACAGGGATAATTAAAGAATAATAAAAAATGGTTAGAGAATAGCCAAACAGACATGAATGTAATGAAAATTAAATCAATGAGAGCAATCTATATACAGGTAATTATGTTCCTGATTATATTAGGAACGAATACCGCAAATGCGCAGTTAACGGAGTATGAGTCAATGTATTTTCAAAATCAGTATTTAAACAACCCGGCAATGGCCGGAAGAGATGAAGGAATAAAATTGAACATAGGGTACCAAAGACAATGGGATCAGGTTCCTGGAAATCCGGTATTAATGAATGCTACTATCGAATATAATTCTGGAAACAGGGCCGGACTAGGATTAAATGTTAGCAGTGATAAAGCTGGTTTAATCAATAGAACAAGAATATTGGCAACCTACGCTTATCATTTACCAATAGGACTTGAAGAAAAGCTGAATTTTGGTTTGTCTGCGGGTGCAAAATTTGCTTCTATTGACTACAATAAGATTATTGGAAGTGCAGATGATGTTACCGTACAAAATTTTGATAAAGGTGCCGCTTTTGATGGCGACTTAGGGATAGCCTATACAAGCCGTTTGTTGACTATTCAGGCATCATTGCCCAACCTTAATACTTTTTTCTATAACACTGATGATGGAGTAAAAAAATATGCAGATCGCTCTACTTTTTATTCAGCAGTAAGTTATAAGATATTATTATCAAATCTGGATGAAAATTTAAATATTGAGCCCATTATTGCTTACAGAGGCATTAAGGGATATAAAGATATTTTTGATGCCGGAGCGAGATTTAACTTACCGGATTATAAGATGAATTTATCAGCATTTTACCATACCAATAGAATTGTTTCTACAGCATTTGGAATTGAAATAGATAAACTGGGTATTTTCCTTGCTTATTCTAAATATTTTGGAGCATTGGGAGCATATGCAAATAACACTTTTGAATGCGGACTTAATTATAAGATGTAAAGAAAAAGTTTGTTAGAGTTAAAACTGAAAGCGAAGGAATATATTTCCTTCGCTTTTTTTTATGGCTTTTTTTGATTTTTAATTGCAATAGCAAGTTCAATAGATATCGAATAATACTTTTTATACTGTTTATAGTAATATATAAATTAAAATTTTTGACAAACTTTTGACTGCAACTTTTATATATAGTCGATAAGAACATTCTAATGCTTAGAAAAAGAATAAATATTTAGTATCCGAATTTTTTAAAGATCATAATAATCTTCTTACAAATGATAATTGCATATTATTCATGTTTATTATGTTAATTATCTGGCAAAAACAATAATATACCTGTTGTACTACATCATAATATGCATATTAATATAATTATTTTAAGAATTTATTTGTTAATTTCGACTTCTTGTTATTTGTAATCATTTGTATTTCAATTAGTTATGTTGTTTTTTTTGAAATTTATTGCACAATGACACTTCAAATCCTTTCTGTTTTCTCTACGCCATCTTCTCCCATATCAAAGAAATTCACTGATTTTTTCATTTTTTTTTAAACTTATTATTATGAAGCTAAAATTATCTTTGTTACTCGTTTTAATTATTACGTATTCGTGGTCGCAATCCGGATCGACGAAAACATTTACCGGAAACGGTGTCTTTCTTGTCCCCGCAGGAGTGAGCAGTGTCAATGTTCAGGCTTGGGGTGGCGGAGGATCTGGCGGCGGAGCCAGTGCCGCACCATTACTTTTAGGGCGGGGAGCTGCCGGTGGAGGCGGAGGCGCTTATGCCAGTAATACGATATTAGTAACTCCCGGAACCACACTTAATGTAGTGGTTGCAAGTCAAACTGCTGGTACAAGTGGAGCTGGTATAACAGGAGGAAATTCTACGATTACGGGTTTTGAATCCTCGATTTTGGCAGCCGGAGGATCTGGAGGAGAAGCAAATAATGCTGGGGGTTCGCCAATAGGAGGATCCGGAGGTACAATTGCAGCTTCGGCAGGATCTACTAAATTTGCCGGTGCAAACGGAGGAAGTGGTAATTCATGGAATCTTTTAGGTTTATTACTTTCTTCTGGTGCTGGCGGCGGCGGCGGAGGTTCTGGCGGAGCAGGTGGTACACCAGTTTCAGGTTTAATTTTAAGTAATGCACCCGGAAATGCAGGCTCACCTCCGGGAGGTGCCGGTAGTGGAGCTATAAATTCAGCATTAGGCGCATCACAAATAGGAGGAGCCGGTGCAGCCGGGAGAATCATTATTTCTTATAGCTGTACTAATTTTAGTTTAACAAGTACAGCAGCTACAAGTGTTTGTGGATCTACCGGTACAACATCTACCGTAACTCTAACAGGAAGCGCTGCGTCATTACCTGTTGGTAATTATGAAGTAACTTATAACAGAAGTAATCCTAGTGCTACAGCTTTAACTGCAAATTTAACGGTTAGTACAGCAGGAACGGGAACTTTTACAGCAGGAGGATTAAGTACAGGAGGTTCTAGTACGATAACAATTACTAAACTTAGTTCAGAGTCTTGTTCTTCTGCTATTACTGCAAATAATTCAGCTACAGTAACGGTATCACCTGCAACTATTGCAGGAACCGTAAATGGCGGAATAACAGTTTGTTCAGGAAGTACAAGTGGATTTTTAACGCTTTCAGGCAATACAGGATCTGTTGTGAAATGGCAATCATCAGTAAGTCCGTTTTCTACATGGTCGGATATTGCTAATACAACAACAACGTATACTTCAGGAGCTTTAACACAAACGACTCAATTTAGAGCTGTTGTTCAAAGTGGAGTTTGTGCAGCGATAAATTCTACCGCAACAACTGTAACAGTATCACCTGCAACTATTGCAGGAACCGTAAATGGCGGAATAACAGTTTGTTCAGGAAGTACAAGTGGATTTTTAACGCTTTCAGGCAATACAGGATCTGTTGTGAAATGGCAATCATCAGTAAGTCCGTTTTCTATATGGTCTGATATTGCAAATACTACGACAACTTATACTTCAGGAGCTTTAACAGAAACGACTCAATTTAGAGCTGTTGTTAAAAGTGGTGCTTGTGCAGCGGCAAATTCTGCTGCAACAACCGTAATCGTATCACCCGCAACTGTTGCAGGAGCCGTAAATGGTGGAATAACAGTTTGTTCAGGAAGCACAAGTGGATTCTTAACGCTTTCAGGCAATACAGGATCTGTTGTGAAATGGCAATCATCAGTAAGTCCTTTTTCTACGTGGTCGGATATTGCTAATACTACAACAACTTATACTTCAGGAGCTTTAACAGAAACGACTCAATTTAGAGCTGTTGTTAAAAGTGGTGCTTGTGATGCGGTAAATTCTGCTGCAACAACTGTAACGGTTTCACCGGCAACCGCTGGAGGAACAGTTAGCGGGGGAACAACTATTAATTCAGGAGATACAAGTGGTTTGTTAACTTTATCAGGTCATACAGGATCAGTTTTTAACTGGCAATCATCAGTAAGTCCGTTTTCTATATGGTCTGATATTGCCAATACTACGACAACTTATACTTCAGGAACATTAACAGAAACTACACAGTTTAGAGCTGTTGTTAGTGGTCCTTGTGGAACTGCAAATTCTGCAGCAACAACTGTTACAGTAAATCCTAAACCTACTATAGCATTAGCTTCTAATACACCAGATATTTGTTCAGATGTCGATGGAATTGGGCAAAGTACTACATTAAGCTATAGTGCAACAACTGGAAACCCTATAACCTATAGTATTGTTTGGAATACATCTCCTTCAAATAGTTTTGCAGTAGTTACTGATGCTGCATTACCGGCTAGTCCAATCACGATTCTTGTACCTGGAGGAACAATTGGTGGAACTTATACAGGAACTTTGACCGTAAAAAACGCAAACGGTACTGTAAGTTTAGCTTCTGTTTTTACTTTAAAGGTAAAACAAAGTGATTCAATTATCTCTAATGATATAATTGACCCAATTAGTACTAGTACTAGTATGCAATATGCAACGTTAGCATATTCTGGAATTATAGGCAATCCAACAGGATATTCTCTTATTTGGGATCAATCTGCAATGCAATCTCAAATTTTTGATTCATATACCTTTTCACCAAGTGGAGGTGTTATCAATAATATTAAGGTACTGGCTAATGTTCCTGCAGGAACTTACACAGGTACAATGAATTTTTATAACAATGATGGTTGTTACGGAGCTCATCATGTATCTATAGTCATTAATAATCCAGGACCAACTATAGCATTAGCTTCGGCTGCAGAAACTCGTTGTTCTACTAATGATGGCAGTCCGTCATCGACAACATTAGAGTATACGGGAACAACAGAAAACCCAACAACTTACAGTATAGTTTGGGATTCTTCTCCTGAAAATGCTTTTGTAGCTGTTACTGATGCTGCCTTGCCTGCCAGTCCAATTACAATTGCAATTCCTGCAGGAGTAATTCCTGGAACTTATACAGGGACTTTGACTGTCAAAAATGCAAATGGTGCTGTTAGCAGTCCGGGTTCAGGCTTTACGGTAACTATAAATGAAACTCCTTTAATTACTACAACAGGAGCAATTGATGCAGTTTGTTCAAGTACCAGTTCGCAAAATACAACATTGGCATATTCCGGAGTTTCTGGTAATCCTATAAGTTATTTTATTGATTGGAATGGTCCGGCAAATGCAGCTTCATTGGCAGATCAGCCAAGTACTCCGTTTGCTTTTGAATCATGGGGCGGAACTATAAATACAATTCAGATATCTCCAAATGTTCCGGCAGGAACTTACACAGGTATATTGTATATTTTTAATGGAGTCTGCAATCAGTCTCAATTTGTGAGCTTAATAATTAATTCATCACCAAGTATAACTATAGCATCTGCTACGTCACCAAATATTTGTTCGGATGGCGAACCGGGAGGTACATCATTATCATATAGTGCAACAACTGAAAATCCGGTAACTTATAGTATTGCTTGGAATTCATCTCCAGTAAATAGTTTTGTAACTGTTACTGATGAAGCATTAGAAGAGAATAGCATTCACATTGAAGTTCCTGCAGGGACTCCCGGAGGTATCTATACTGGTACATTAACGGTGAAAAATGCAAATGGCTGTGTGAGCACGGGTTATGTTTTTAATTTAAACATAGATAATTTCCCTACAATTACTACAGATGGAATAATTGCATCAGTTACTACCAGTAGTAGTGCACAAAATACCACATTAGAATATTCTGCTGCTACGGATAATCCAACAAAATATTATATTAATTGGAATTCTGAGTTAATTGCAGATCAAGGTAATACTCCATTTATTTTTGTGTCGGGTGGAGGCATTATAAATAATATTGAAATACCTGCAAATGTACCGCCAGGAACTTATTCGGGTTCATTGGTTTATGGAAATGGGGCATGTCCGGGGTATCAACCAGTATCCATAACAATAAATTCAGAAGAATTACCAAGTATAACTTTAACATCTTCTGCAATAAAATATTGCCTGGATAACTATAACAACGCACATTATAAAGCAGTACCATATAGTGCGACAACAGGAAATCCTGTAACTTATAGTATAGTTTGGGATTCATCACCAACTAATAGTTTTACAGCAGTTACAGATGCGGCATTACCAGCTAATTCAATTCAGGTTCTTATTCCGCTTGGGACAGCTTCTGATACTTATACAGGAACATTGACTGTAAAAAATGCAAATGGCGATATAAGTAGTCCTTCAATTTTTACCATAAAAGTAGGCAGGTACTTTACTATTAGCACATCAGGAACAATTGCTTCAGTTGCAACAAGCACAAATTCGCAAAATGCTACATTATCCTATTCTGCGGTCGAAGGTAATATCTCAAATTATAATATTGATTGGGACGCTACAGCAAATGCGGCTTTATTGACAGATCAAGGTGATACTCCATTTACTTCAGTATCAAGTGGCGGTACTATAAATACAATTGAGATACCGGCAAATGTACCTGCAGGAACTTATAATGGTACAATGTATCTTTTTGATGGTACTTGTGGTGTAGTTCAATCCGTATCTATAGTGATTAATGGTTTATTGCCAACTATAGCATTGACATCTTCAACAGATATATGTTTGAATAATACTACTGAAGAACAGTATGCAAAATTAGATTATAAAGGAACTACAGGAAATCCAACAACTTATAGTATAGTTTGGAATTCATCTCCCGGAAACAATTTGATAGTTGTTACTGATGCAATATTACCAGCTAGTCCAATCAGTATTGCGGTTCCTAACGATACATTGAGAGGAACTTATACAGGAACGCTGATTGTTAAAGACGCAAATGGTGTAAATAGTTTAGGAAAAACTTTTAATTTAAATGTAGGAGTAGCTCCTTCAATTACGATTTTTGCACCAATTAGATCAGTTTGTTCAAGCACGAGTTTTCAAAATGCAACATTAGAATACTCAGAAATTACAGGTAATCCTACAAGTTATTATATTGATTGGGATGAAACTGCAAATGCAGCTTTATTACAAGATCAATCTATTACATCTTATGAATTTGAAGGAATAGGTGGGCTTATAGAATCTATTGGGATATCAGCTAATGTTCCAGGAGGATCTTATTCAGGCACAATGTATCTTGTAGAAGGAGCTTGCACAGGATCTGTGCCAGTATCTATAGAAATTAATTCAACCCCGGCAGCACCAATTATTGGAGAAATTACACCAGTAACTGATGAAAGCAGGTCAACTGTTAGTGTAAGCGGATTACCTCGTCGTACGGAGTGGACAATATTAATTAGTCCGAGTTTACAAACCAGAACCGGATTCGGAGATTCTGTACTCATTTATGATATTCCGGTAGGGACATCTACTCTTACAGTAAGTAATTTTGAATCAACTTGTGCTTCAGAGCCTTCAGCAAGTTTTGTAATTGTAGATGAAAGGTCATCTTCAAGAGGAGTTGAAGCAGCAGAAGTTTCAGAAGATTATACTACTTCAGTAACTGCTTTTAATCAGGTGATTAATATCGAAACCATTAATCATACTATCAGTGAGGTATTTATTTATGATGTATCCGGTAATTTGCTTTACAAGAAAGATAAAATATCAGATTCTAAATTAATTATTAACAGTCTAAGATCCAGTAATCAGGTTTTAGTAGTCAAAGTAGTTTTAAATAATAATCGTGTCGCAACTAAAAAGGTGATTTATTAAAAATTATAATACCAAAATTTAAAACCACTTGTCGAAAAGCAAGTGGTTTTTTGTTTAAAATACTGCCTTATAATAACTTTTGGAGTTCCAATTCGGCAATAATTTGTTTCTTCATAATTGTATTAACATAGTCTTTAGCTTCTGCATATGAGATATTGTACTTACGTGAAATATTTTGTAAATGAGAAGGAAATCCAACCAGTAATCTATCATAATAAAGATCCAATTCACTTTCGTTGGGCATTTCGAATTGCAGTCGTATTTGAAATCTTCTCAATAAAGCTGTGTCAATCGTATGATAATGATTTGTAGCACAAATAAGCAGGCTGTTTGTTGGCAAATAATCAATCAACTGAATAATGGTATTAACCAAGCGTCTCATTTCGCCCACATCTTTATCCTCACTGTCACGGCTTTTTCCAATTTGGTCAAATTCATCCAGAAATAATACGGCATTTTCCCTAATAGCTTTGTCGAATATGGCTTTTACATTTTTTGAGGTTTCACCAATTCGGGCATTAATTAAAGTGCTTAAGTTTATGATTACGATATTTTTATTCAATGCAGTTGCAATAGCTTTTGCCGTTGTTGTTTTACCACATCCTGAATGACCGTGAAGTAATATTTTATGATCTACTTTAAGATTGTATTTTTTTAATTCTTCAAGATATTGATGCTCTTTTATAGTCTGCGTCAAAGCTGCCTTATTTTCTTCACTAAAAAGTAAATCATCTAAAACTATTTTTTCAGTATCGTTTACGGTAAGTTCGTATAGATTCATTTCAATTTTTATTTAATGCAAAATTATAACATATCAAGACTAAACCTGCAATCCAGTCTTTGGTATTTACAATAGTCCAGTTTTTAATTTAAAATTATAAACAGACCAGTAATTTATAATAAATCAAAAAACTGGATTATAAGCTTTCTGTTGAACCTAAGTAACTTCGTTCTAATAATACATCAATGTATTGATATAATTATTGGTAAAAAAACTTCTTTAAAGTAATTGTACCAGACAAGTAATAATAATCTAAAATATTAATTTATGAAAATAGCGGTATGGGATACTTATGTAACCCGAAAAGACGGAGAAATTATGCATTTTGATATTCTCGTAGAAGAGCATACGAATGATGCGGATCAGGTTTTTGAGTTTGGTAAAATTTATTTAAAAACCGTATCACAAGAAGGTCAGCCCTTAACCTCAAAAGAATGTAAATTTTGTCACATAGATAAAGCTCCTTTAGAAGTAGAAAATCAAATTAAGGAAAATGGTTTTTCTATTATCGAAATGGAAAATTGTAATTAATGATTGTATTATAATCTGAAATTTTACAGGCTGAGAACTAAAGTGTTTTCAGCCTTATTTTTTATAGATATTCAGAAAGTGCTATAATTCCTTCCTCCATTTGTTTTTCTGTAAGTGAAGCATATCCTAATCTAAATCCGGATGCCGAATCTGTAAAACTAAAATTTTCAGGATTCATGATTTTAATGCCTTTAAGGGATAATTGCTCACAAACGAATGAAATGTCAATTTTAGAATTTGGTACAATCCAAAAAGCCAGTCCGCCTTCAGGTTTAGAAAAAGTGATTTTGCCTTTGAGATATTGATTGCAGAGACCTTCAAAATAATCTCTTTTTGATTTATAAATAAGATTGGTTTTTTTAAGATGTCTTTTTATAATTCCTTCATTAATGAGATGAAGCACCGCTTCTTCCATAATATTATCGCCTTGTACGTCGATTATTTTTCTGTGTTCGCCTACTTTCATAATGTTTTCAGGACTAGTCACCAAATAACCAATACGCAATGCCGGAGCTACAATCTTGCTTAGAGTTCCTATGTAAACAAAGTTTTTTGCATTTTCATAACTCGAAATAGGTAATACAGGACGTTGCCCAAAATGGAATTCATGATCATAATCATCCTCAATTATCGTAAAACCGTATCGATTGGATAATTCAATGAGCTTTAATCTTTTTTTCAGACTCATTGTTACCGTAGTCGGAAATTGATGATGTGGCGTAACATATATTGCTTTTATAGCGCTATATGTTCTAAGATATTCCTCGACTTCATCTAAATTCAGGCCATCGCCCGCAATACTTACCGGGAGTAAAGTAGCGCCTGCATTTTCAAACGCCTTCCATGCCGGTTTGTAACCCGGATTCTCGATCATAGCACAATCCCCTTTTGTGAGTAAACAATGCGAAGCGAGATACATTGCCATTTGGCTGCCACGCGTAATGCAGACTTGTTCCTGAGAAACATTCATTCCTCGTTTAAAATTCAGCATTTGTGCGATTGCTTTTCTAAATTCGGCAGCGCCAAACTCATTACTGTAACCCATTATCTGCCAGCGTGATTTTCTGTTGAATATTTCCCTGTACGCACGGGCAAGATCAGTCATAGGAGCAAGTCGGCTATCAGGTAGTCCGTCATCAAAAACCAGATGAGGTTTTATTTCATTATCAGCAACAGCTATAGGTTCTTTAGTCTTTTTATCCAGAAAAATTTCAGGCAGCACATCAGCAACAAATGTTCCTTTTCTGTCTATTGTTACCAGCCAGCCTTCGGTAATTAAAACGTCAAGTGCTTCAATCACAGTATTGCGATTAACCTCGAGTAAACCTGCTAGTTGTCTGCTTCCGGGCAAAGTATTGCCACTGGATAATTTACCGGATTTTATAGCATAAATAATCGCGTCAGCAATTTGAAGATAAAGTGCCGTATTGGATTTTTTGTCTAACTGAATTTCTAATTGCCAAGGTCGTAACATCTGGACTATCTGTTTATGTTAAAACTGTGTCATGTAGCCAGACCAAAGTTAGGATATTTTTGTGAAGCAATAATGCAGGAACTTAAATTAAATAAAAATGGAAACATCAGAAAAAAAATTCTCATCAAAAGATTTTCATCAAACTTTTGCACGTCCAAGCTTTGTAATGCCTGAAAAATTAATTCATAGAAATGTAGAAAATGCAGGCGAACACAATCAATTTTCAACAGAAAGAAAACATCCGGTTTTCTTTGTTGATTTACCAAGTAAAAATGTCAGTATGACTATTGGAGGTTTATTACCAGGACAATTAACGAACAGGCACAGACATACTTATGAAACTTTGCTGTATGTAATTGAAGGTGCAGGATATACAGAAATTGAGGATCAAAAAGTAGAATGGAAGGCAGGAGATGCAGTTTATATTCCGGCATGGACCTGGCACAGACATCAAAATGTAAGCGATTTAGAAAATGCGAAATACATTGCTGCAGAAAATGCACCTCAATTGCAAAATTTAGGAGTTGCATTAAGAGAAGAAGAAGGAAGGGATTTATAAAAATAAAAAAGACAGAAATGAAAAACACCCTATTCAAAGGTATAATTGCATACCCTATAACACCTTTTCAGGAAAACGAGAAAGTTGATATCTTGCTTTATAAAAAATTACTGGAAAGATTAATTGCGTCAGGATCACACGCTGTCGCACCTTTGGGCAGTACTGGTGTAATGCCTTATTTGAACGATGACGAAAAAGAAGCCATCACAGAAGCTACTATAGAACAGGTAAACAACAGAGTTCCCATTTTAGTTGGAGTCTCAAACCTAACGACAGAAAAGACGATTTATCATGCAAAGTTTGCTGAAAAAGCAGGTGCAACTGCCGTAATGATTATCCCTATGAGTTACTGGAAACTTAGTGATGACGAAATTGTAAAACATTATGATGCTGTTGCCAAACAAATTTCTATTCCAATCATGGCGTATAACAATCCCGCTACGGCAGGAGTAGATATGTCGCCAAAATTATTAAAGAGAATTCTTGAAATTCCCAATGTTACCATGATTAAGGAAAGTACAGGGGATGTACAAAGAATGCATTATCTAAAAAAAGAGTTAGGAGATTCGGTAGCATTTTATAACGGATCAAACCCATTGGCACTTTCTGCATTTGCGGCAGGAGCTACCGGTTGGTGCACTGCAGCGCCCAATTTGATTCCGGAACTCAATATTGCGTTGTATAATGCCATACAAAATAATGATCTGCACGAAGCGCAAAAGTTGTTTTATAAACAAATCGATTTATTGCGTTTTATTGTAGAAAAAGGATTGCCAAGAGCTATTAAATCCGGATTAAATATTCAGAACATCGAAAGTGGCTATTTAAGAAAACCATTGCAGCCTCTGGCAGAACATGAAACAATTGAGCTGGATCGAATCCTGAAATTAATACAATAATTCAAATTAAATAAAAATCAAAGGCATAGTTTACTATGCCTTTGATTTTTATACTAATCATTAGATTTTCGACTTTTTTATTCACGTCATTCCTCAAAGATTTTTTCAGTATTAACCGGATTATTTTCCTGATAAAGTTTCTGGCCTATTACACCTTTGTCTCCCAATGCGCGTCCTTTTATTAACCAGGCAATTCCAAATGCAAAAAGCGCAAGTGCCTCAAGTACTAAAGTTGAATACCTAAACAATTTTAAAGACTCAGAAATAGGTACCAGAATAACAAATGCAATAATAGCATAACCGCAGGTTCTGTAAATATTATTTTCATTTAAAATACTCTTGGGAGCTCTCGTTTCGTTTTCCTGCCCAATTGTAAAGACATTAATCGCTAATAAAGCGAATATCAAAAATAAAATGGCGGCAAAACTATAATGAAGCCAACCCAGCCACTTTTCAGGAATAGGAATCAGTGTGTAAATTTTATCTTTAAAATCATCAGGATTTGTTGGAAATAAAGCTACTCCCAAAGCCATGATTCCGGAAATGTTGGTCAGTAAATAATCATTTTTCCAAAGTGAAGCGTTTTTGTTTCCTTTGTAACAAATAAGAAATAACCCAACGGCACATAAAGTTCCGGTAAATATTTCTCTTAAGTTCGTATAATAATAATCACTTATAGAAGGCTGAACATTAGTTTGAAAAAAAGGAATAAAAGAAAGTCCCACTAATAAAATTGGAAGACTAATGCCTAAATAACCAATAGCACGCCTGATTCTTCTGTAAGTAAAAATATCGTAGCTTTCAATTTTAATCCCGTTGTTTATTTCTATTTTCATGTTGTAAAAAATAATTACAGTAAATAAAATTTAAATACTATTGTTTTATTCCAATAGCAGTTCTGTAAAATTCGTAACCGTTTTCAGCTCTTTTTGGTAAATACCTCTCGCGATATTCATTTGCACCTAAATCTTCTATTAGTTGAATATCAAACTGATGTAAATAATCAGATAATTTGCTTGGTAAGAAACCAAAAGTCCATTGCTCTTCAAGCTTGTTAAGATCCTGTAATAATTTTTCGCCTCCTAAAAATAATTTAGGATTTTCGAGTATTTCCTGATGTACATAAGTGAAAATAACATGCGAATTTTTAGCAAATTTAGAGATAAAAGCAAAAGTATTTGTGATAGCTTCTTCGGTTAGATAGTTTGTAACACCTTCCCAAATGACAGCAGTGGGCTTGCTAAAGTCGATATTGTGTTGTGCCGCTAATTGATCAAGATCCTGTTTATTGAAATCTATTTGAAGAAAATCAATACGTTCAGGAATACTCCCAAGTCGGTTTTTATAGATTTGACGTTTAAAATTTGACGTATTAGGATGATCAATTTCTATAACCGAAACATCTTTCAGGAAATCAAGGCGAAGTCCTCTGGTATCAAATCCTGCACCTAAAATAATGACCTGTTTTACACCATTTAAAATAGCCTTATGAAGCAATTCGTCAATATATTTTGTTCGGGCAATTCCTGAAGAAAAAGCCCCGGGTACTTTTTTTTGAATCGTATTCTCAATGTATTTTCTAATGACAGGATATTTAGACAATCGGGTAGCAAATCTTAATTTTCTATCCAGAAAATGTATCGCATAAGGATCTGAAAATAAGCGTTCATTGTTATTTAATCTTGTTTCTAAAGCACGGAACAATGCCATATATTGAGCCGTTCTACTGGTTTTATCTGCTTTCATAACCTTATTAGATATTATAGATTTTTCTTGGAAAATAAATTGTCAACAACCCATGCAGGACCAATCATCAGAAATTGGAGATCTTTTAAGAAAGAAGGCTTTTTGCCTTCGATATTATGTCCGTAGAATTGCCCGATCCAGGCAATAACAAAAACACCAATAGAAAATATCCATAAAGGCACAAATTGACTTATATAATAATTTACGACCAGGCAAATCGCAGAAAAAACAGCAATTTTAATCGCCATGACTACAGATAAACGAATATAAAAAACAAGTACAAAAAGAAGGACCACAACAGCCCAATTTTCGATAACTGGTGTATTTAGTTTTAACGTATTTGCAATAATACCGCTTGGGATACTCATTAATAAACCAACTATCGAAAAGTAAATCGCGGGAACACACACATAATGTATGGCTTTGTTTTTTGGGTTTTGATGACTTACTGCGTATTCTTCAAACCATTGTTCTAATGTTCTCATTGTTTTGGATTTAGGTATACGTAAATCTAATAAAATTTCTTTTATTTTAATCAGAGACAGAATTTTTATTCCCGTTTTAGATTTAAAAACATCAAAAAGAAATGCGCAAAATAAGGAACATTTGCGCATTTTTTTATCAGGTTCTATTTATGGATGAGGTTCCGGGATCAGAATAAATTATGAGTATCTGTTACCAGAATAAGCTTCTGAAAACGGCTTCGGTCATAATCTATCCTGCTTGCTTTAACGGCGACCGGAAAATGAATTTCAGCGTTTGAAGTCATATGCAATTTGTTTTGATTGCTAATTGCAAAATCTAGTTTTCCACTCGCGATTTCGTTTAAACTTGCCACTAAATTATCATCTAATGTAAAATCAGTTTCGATGTCTACGATTAGATTTTTAGCAAATACAGTTCCTGTTATAACCAGAATATAATTGCGGTTTGCATTTTTTAATAACGACGGATTTGGGTGCAGAAAATCTGCAGAGAAAAAGTAATCTTCGATATTGCCAATAGTATATTCCTTGGTAACCGAATTGTCATAACTGATGGTTACGGTTTTTCCTGATTTAATTTTTGTAGAGATTTCAAACGCCCCAAGTCCAAGTGTTTTCAGGATCTCCTGCAAAAGCGTAATACCAATATTAAAACCATAATCATCTTTTTGATTAGAATTTACGCTTAAAGCCGGATTCTCAATTTCCGTTAGCACCACATTGCTCTTAAAGGCGTGTTCGATACTGGCATAGTAAAGCTGCGCTTCGTCAAACGGTTTTTTAAGCCATAGTTGTAATGGTTTATGATTTCTAACAGGGCCTTCGATAATATCATAACCTTGTTCGCTTAAAAATTTTGTAAGTTTCATTTTGTTGTCTTTTAGATTAACATCTTCGTTTGGGGTACTCTGGTATGCTTCTTTTACAATGAAATACAAATTATTTTTCTTAATTTGATTTAAATATTTGTGCTGTTTTTTTTACAAAATTAAGAATATACAGCGAAGTAGCGCTATTTTTTATATTAAGATTTATGTAATAAAAATCTTTATTAAACTTTTAAAGGATTATGATTTTAATGTGTCAAAAATTTTAGAAAAACGAAAGCCCTAAATCTGTTTTGTTGAATTCAAAGTATTAGATTTAAAACTATGGCATGTAGAATATATCCTATTTTGTTGTTTTTAAAACTTTTTATGGCAAACTGTTATTACCATAATATTTAATTTTATTCAGATTTAAAAACAACCACTAAATATTAGATTATGGACTTTAAAAAATTTAAAAACCCGCAGCCTATTGTACTCCATATCACCTTAGAAAACGATGAAAAAGAGGCAAAAATACCGGTAAGAAATTATAAGCGTTATGATTATTACAATACTAAAAACAATCCGGAAAATAAAAATGAATCAGTAAAAGTATTCCTTGGTTCATTGATTGTTTTAACGGCATTTACATCGTTTATAGCATTACTTATCATGACTTTGTAATATCGTAATCTAAAGCTTATTTCTTATTATACTCAAAAACATTATCCCATAATTCGTCAATAGTAACTAGGGCTTTGTCAAGAGCAATTACCTGCCATTTTCCATTGGTTTCTATGCCAAGACCTATATTTTTTAATTTTGATAATGCATCTTTTACATTAAAATCAAGATCAGTTTGCAATGTTGTACTAAACCAGGATTCTATTTGAGTATCGAGTTCTTTGGCCGTCAATGGCTTATCACTTCTGTATAAAAAAGTATAAGCCAGGATGGTTTCTTTAAGCACTTCTTCTTCTGATGAGTTTAGCAAAGAATAAAAAGCACCGCTGTTATTACCAAGATTCTTAAAATAAAGACTATCCGAAAGTATTTTAGAGTATTTAATTTTTTTATTTACAAAGTTGCTGTATTGACGAAACAAATACAAAGACAATATTCCCAAAGCAATTAAACCTTGATTTAAAGATGCTTTGCTGTTAAGTAAATCTATGGCTTCGCCGGATTGATAAGCTCCATACATTCCTATCAAAGCTGGAATTACAGTAGTACTTAATAGTGAGATTCCGCCGCCAATACCCGGAACCCAGAAAAATAATTTATCTCTGGCAGACATTCTTGGAATGGCGTTTGGAAATATTGTTTCCAGATCATTTTTAGGAACACGCTTAAAGATTTTTAACGCAATAGTTCCCGGATCAATTGGCATTTTTCCTAATTTGACTTTGTTCTCGCTCAAATAATCCTGTTCGTTATAATTAAGATAAATCATAACACGATCATAATATTCGATCTCAATTTCTTTTTTCCAGAAAATCCATTTCTTGACTTTTTCTTTGGCTTTATGATGACCGCGAACATACAATTCATAATCCTTAAAAGCATTAAAATCGATAGAAAGCGTCAGACCTATTAAATCTGAATCGTTTATGGCTTTATCTAAAGTCTCCTGATCAATACGACGATAATTGCCCTGTTCTAAAACGGTAAGCAAGGTTGCCTTAAAAACATTAAAATCGCTTTTACCCACAAATCCTTCACGTTCCCTGAGACTTAAATCCGGATCGAATAAAGCATAATGCTGTTTTAGATTTCGGTTAAGATTAAAGGCTTCGTAGTGAAAATAATGCTCGATAATATCAAATAATCGTTTAAAATCATCTGCCTTATTTGGATCTTCAGAAAAAGAAGCGACTTGTTGTTCGAGTAAAAACTCCTTATTAAACGGGATATAATGTTCTCTGGTCATAGAGATTATGGGCTTTTAATTTTAGTGCTGTTTCTAACGCAAAAATACCATCCCGAATTTGATTTTTAGACTGATTTTATATTAAAATTTAGTTATTTTCTTTTTTAGAAATAAATAATACAAATCTTCCGGAGACTGTAAGTTATTGCTGCTTTTTATTTTGTCTCTCTAAATCAGATATATTAATCACTTTTTTTATTCATAATAAAAGCGCAGTTATAGCCAGAGCCATTTCTATTAACCTACCTTACCAAAAAAAGGATGACAATAGAAGAGAAGGTTGAGCAGGTTGAAGCATTGTTTGATCGCTTAGAAATTGAAATTACTGCTTTTAAATCAGACACTCATTTGTTTTGCAATGCAGGTTGTGGCAAATGTTGTTCTACGCCCAATATTGATGCATCGCCTTTAGAATTTTTGCCATGGGCATTTCATTTATTCCTAAATGGTAAAGCCGAGGAAACTTTGACATTATTGAATCAGGTTACTACAAAGAATTGTTTTTTATACAGACCGCTTTCGGTTCTGGAACGACATAACGGGAGCTGCAGTAATTATCGCTATCGCGGTTTAATATGCCGACTTTTTGGTTATGCGGCAAACACTGATAAGTATGGAAAACTACGATTAGCAACCTGTAAAATTATAAAAGAACAGCAGCAAAAAAACTTCAATGCAGCAGAAGAAGCCATAATAAAAGGAAAATATGTACCCGTTTTTACTGATTATTATATGCAATTAGCACAAATAGATCTTAGAATGGGCGTTATAATTTTACCTATAAACGAAGCGTTAAAAATAGCAATCGAAGAGGTTTTACATTATTATGCTTACAGACCATTTCCGGACGGACTTGGCAATATTGCTTAAATTATTTCTTATAATTTACAGGAAAAACTTAAAGAAAAAATCTAATATAAAAAATGAGGGAGTCAGTAATCTCCCTCATTTTAGTACAGCAAAAAAAACATGAATATTAAAACTTTGCTATACTATATTTTACTTTGCAAGCTGCAACGTTTTTTGAGATTTGTTATTGAATAATTATGAAGGTTTTTGATCCTTTAATTCATCAGCTTTACTTTCTATCGCTTTTTTTGACTCATTATTCAGTTTGTTGTATTCAGCCTTTATCATATCAGAAATATGCCCTACACGATCACCTCGTATCGACTTGCGAATGTAGTCGTCAGAATATCCGTACTTATTTTTGATAATCTTTAGGATATCTTGATTATAACTCGGTTTAGTTTTTATATTTTTGCTCATCGCTTTGTTTGTATTATCAATGAGACAAATATAGTAGGATATTTCTTAAATAACAAATAATTGTAGGATTTTTTCTAAAGAAAATACTTTATGACAGTAAACACAATACAGAGGATTAAGCAGTACATTGATTTCAAGGGGATTAGAGTAAGTGCGTTTGAGCGGGAAGTGGGAATGTCTAATGGTTCTTTTGCGAGCCAGCTAAAAAACAATAAAACGATAGGGTTAGACAAGTTAGAAAATATCTTATCAAAATATCAGGATATCAATCTGGAATGGCTTTTTACCGGAGATGGAGATATGATAAAGCTGAATGTTTTGCAGGAAACTGACGCCAGATTATATAAAAAAACAGATAAAAATTCAAAAAAACTTGATATTCCGCTCTATGATATTCAAACCACAGCCGGAATTATTGATTTATTTGGCAACAATGAAGATCAAAAACCGGTTGATTTTATCAGAGTTCCTAAAATCTCTGAGTTCGATGGTGCATTGTATGTAACAGGAGATAGCATGTCGCCTTTGCTAAAAAGTGGTGATATTGTAGTATACAAAAAGATATTTAATCTGTTAAGCAATATTATCTGGGGCGAAATGTACCTGATATATATAAATAACGATGGTAATGAATCTTTTTTTACGCGTTACATCAAGCAATCAGAACGAGAATCATATGTGCAGTTTGTATCTCAAAATCCGCATCATCAAACTATAGAATTTCCTATAAGCAGTATAAAAGCACTTGCTTTGGTAAAAGGTTTGGTGAGAATTAATTCGCAGTTTTGATTTTAAAAAGAAGAAAAGATTCTTGTCTTGCAGAATAACATATTTTATGTAGAATAGATAAAAAAAGTGAAATCTCTAATCGTTGGCGTCGATTAGAGATCTCACTAAATTGTTCCAAAAAAATTGATAGTATGTTATTAATTTCCCTTTAGGGAAAACGTACTCTTCGGTAAAAATTATTTACTGCAATTTTACCATTTTATATAGTTCTGAGAACACGTATTTATACCTGTTTTTGAATAAAGAGCTATTTCTACGTTGTATTTGTTTTAGAATGGATCCATAATTTTACCATTCACGCCATTCTTCGGTCGTATCTTCATTGATATGATTGTAGCCTTTAAGATGTCCGGCGAAAATTATAATATCGGCAATTTTTTCTCTTTGTTCCGTTTCTACCAGTTCGTACTCGCAATTTTCATTAAGATTATTAATCGCTAAAACTGTTTTTTTTACGGTTAAAATTCCCGTTTCCCTTGAATCTGTTTTTGAGATTTCGTCCAGGAAATTATCCAGTAATGACAAACATTTCCTAACATCAGATAAGGTATAATCAGCTTCGCCAAGTTCGATGAAATCGATCATTTCACGTTCTAAGCTTTTGTAGGTTTTATTTATATGTGTGTTTTCTTTTAAATTCATTTTGATTGGGGCATTTGAATTTATCGATTCTATAATTTTTTATGACTTTATGCTAGTGTAAAGTAATTGTATACAATTATTGATTGGTATAGCACTATTAAGCTAAGTTAATTATTAAAGTGCGAAAAGTAATTTTTTTTGTAAGATATTTTTTCAGTAGAGAAGTATAAAAATACAAAAAACCAGAATAATCCCTATTTGATTTTATCTGGCCTTGAGGTTGTAGTTAGTACGATATATAAATGGTTTGTCTGGTAGTATAGTAAAGTGTTTTTTGTTTTATTACTAATTCTGGTCAGATTCTTTTAATTCGATGATTTTTTCGATGTATTGTACGAGATTTTTTCTTTCTAACGAAAATAAAGCATTTTCATCTTCGGTGCGAAGGTATAAGTCGGCGATACTTTCAGCATCCATTTTTTTACTTAAATGATCTTCGACATATTTTATAAGATTGTCTAAAAAAAGTTCGTGTATTCTTCCTTTTTCCAGAGTTTCTTCGTCGCCCTGTATTATTTTCTCCATTTCAGATTCTGGCAAATCTATAGTGAGGTAAGTGTAGTCTACCGCAACTTTTGAGAGCATTTCTTTATCTATTTTTCCGGAACCATAACAATAAGCACAAGGACCGGGCGCCCATTTTAGTACTTTGTTTAAACGTCGTATGTCATCCCAATCTACAAATGCTTTCCCTTGGCACCTTGGGCATTCTAAATTTTTGTTACTAAATAGGAAATTAAAAATGGTCATTTTTTCTTCAATTATTTATCGATTAGTGGCGGGGCTAATATAATTATTTATGTAAGAAAAATTGGTTTGCGAAGCGTTTTTTTTTAAGGAAAAAATCTATGCTAAAATCAAATTAAAAGGTTTATAAAGATATTTTCTAAATAATTACCCTATTCTAATAGTTTAAAAACTTATTAAGGCTAGTGACTTATAATACTGACTATAGATTTACAGCAATGCAATAATCTAAAAATATTATTATGACATCTGCCAAACTTTTTATTTTAGGAGAAGAACGAGAATTACTCTCGATAAGCACTAATTATCATAGATATACATGCTTTAGGGGCGCACCAACCAGTGAAATTCTTGGTGGTTTGATAACTCTAAGTTTTGTATCGCAGGAAAATGACGATATTTTCTGGCACAACCTGCTAAAAAAAATCGATCGCACAACCGACCGAATGACAAAAGGAGAAATACATTTTTATAGTAAAGGCGAAGAATATAGCCCAGTAAAAAAGTATATATTTAATGATGCTTACATCATATTTTTTTCAGAAATATTCGATGCTGAGAGTTCTCAAAACATGCAAACTGTTTTAACCATTTCGCCTGCCATCCAGAATTATGGTACATCCAGAGATTTTGTACAGTATTGGCAAATATCCCAAATTGAGGATAGTGAGCCGTTCTATTACAGACCTCAAGAAGAAGAGGAAGATCGTATTATCTATATCAACGGACATTTCTATAATAAAGATGGTACTTTTGAAGGTAAGATAAACG
This sequence comes from [Flexibacter] sp. ATCC 35103, assembly GCF_001975985.1. Taxonomy (GTDB): domain Bacteria; phylum Bacteroidota; class Bacteroidia; order Flavobacteriales; family Flavobacteriaceae; genus Flavobacterium. Next base: position 480,827 of record NZ_MTQF01000005.1, read on the forward strand.
AACCTGATTATGAAGGAACTGTAAATGATGTTTACGTTTGTGATGGAAAATCTACCCAAAAAGACAGAAACGGAAATGAACGTGTGACTTATAATAATACCAAATTATTGAAAGAGAATGAGGTGAATGTTACTCATGAAAAGTTTATAAATTTAGCCTCTACGATATATGGCGAAAGTTCTGCTTATAAAGGGAATATTGAAATTGGAACAGAATTAACAAATGAAATGTGTGCAATTGCTTGTGTCCATAAAGTTAATAAAATTGCATTTGGTGCTAATAGTGATCAGGCAAAAGTATTCAGAAACACAAATATTGAGGAGAGAAATGGAACTAAAAAACAATTGGCTGTGAGAGCAATAATATTCTCATTAACTTCAGATTTAGATATAAGTAATGGAGCGACCATGTGGGATGGAGCTGAACAAGCTGCATTTGAAGAAACGGATGATAGATATTCTACAGGGAAAATTGAAATACATATGAATACTATGGGATGGACAATTTCGGACGAGCATTATGAAAAATGGAAAAAAGGTGTTGAAAAATTAGGAGCTTCTTTTAAAATTCCAAAAGAGAAATTTACTCCTGGGAAAAATCCAAAAAATAAATATTCTACATCAGAAACTATTGCTTTAGAATCAACTGCCGTTTATTTAGGTACTATTTTTTGGAAAGAATTAAAATCTAGAAAAAAGAAACCAAATGAAAAAGAGTAATCTACTTATTGTGGGTATATCTATAATTATTTCTTCCTGCAAAGCTATTAATGGGGATTATTTGATTGTTCATTCAAATGATAAGGATCTATATATTCGTCATTATTTTCACGAAAGTAACGACGAATACGCGAGGGTATATGGTTCTAACATACAAAATGATTCAATTACATTTTCAAAAGATGATAATGATTTATTGGTAAATGATTTTAAATATAGTGAGGAACAAAAAAAACGTATAGCTGTGGGAAATATGCGGTACGTTAATTATTATACTTCAATTACAGATATAAAATATTCTGAGAATACAACTGAATTAATAAATATTGTACCTGTAAACGATTTAGACTTCCTGAAAAATGATAATGAGATAGTAAAGATTATTGAAGAAAATTGTAAAGACGCTAATAACGCTGCAGACAAATATTTTTATAATGGTTGTAATTTCATTTTGCCAAAGTCTAATTCTCTAGAATATTTACCCAATAATTCTAAGATAATTTCTCTTGAAATTTTGAAGAATAAAAAAAACAAGTTTCAAGAGATGAATTTAAAGGTCAAATATTTTGACGCATATATTGATTATAAAAGGACTTATTATTACCAAGATAAAAGAATTTTTAAAATTAAAACATTAATTAAAGATAGTATTTCGAGCGATACTGTATTAGATTCTTATTCTAAAATTAGTTTAAAATAGAACATTAGTATTCTTGCTGTTAAGGATAAGAAGGTCGCGCATGTTTGTAAACTATATTTTAAAAAGGCGTTAAATGTTTTTCAAGAAACGAAAAAATTAATACGATGAGGGGACTTTTATTTATTGCCTATTTCCTTACGTGCAGTTGTAATGCACAAGATCATAATATTAAAATTACTATCAATAATAAGAATAATTATTATTTCGACAAAGAAAAACTTATGGCCGTAGTTTCGTCTAAAAAGGATTCTGTTTCCTTTACATACAGAGATTCTCTCATATTAAAGATAGAAAAACATAAGACGGGTAGATTAATAAGTTACGTCAATTTTGTTTATGATGTAAATAACAATATATCAGACAATTTTATTTTTCCGGAAGATTATTACGATTACTTTGAAAAATTTTATGCAAGAGTTCTATATACAAATAAGTACAAGTTACTCGATCGTGATTTCGTTTATATTGATGCTGTTTTAGATCAAGAGAAGAAAAAATATTATAGTAAAGAAACAAAAATATTTGAGTTCAACTTAGATAAGAATGTGAGAATGCTAAATGCTAAATTCTCTCCTTTTGCTTATGGCACTATTCTGAAAAAAATAAAATTATATGTTGTAAATAATTTTTTAGTTGAATTAGACGCTATGCTTGTTGAAGAACCAAATGGGGAGATTATTTATTATAAAAAACATTATGAATATGATAAAGAAGGTAGGTTAAGTTCTTCCAAAACTATAAATGTAATTTCTGGAGAAATAGAAGATCAAGATAAAATAGAATATAAAGCATGGTGATTTATCCTTGATGCAGCAACCATTTTTTATAAAGAACTAAAATAATATGAAAAAATATTATATAGTTATTGTGTTTCTAATTGTGAGTAATGTCTTTTCTCAAAATAAAAAATATGATGAGATAAAATTTGAAAACATTAGTATTAATAATCATCAGTTGTTTTTTAGATTAAAACAGATGCCTAATTTAGAAAAGTATCTAGGGAAAATAGAAAAGAAAGTTAATGTTTCAACTGATAAAAAAATAATACCATTAACTAAAAAACAACTTGCTATAAATGAATTCTCAAATGAAAATACAATGTTATTTACTACGAGAGATAGTGCTTTCATACACTATTTTAATTTTGAAAAATCTCAAGGAAATATAGTTTTAAAATTTAAAAATAAAAAAATAACCTTCTCGAATAATTATAGTTTGTATGAATTTAGAAAAGCTTTTCCGAATTCATACAAATTAGCTAAAGGAATTAACGCAACTCCATTATCAAGAGCTGCATTTATACCAGTCTTTATAATTAGATCTACTAGCAAAGGTTATTTATGCTTTACTTTTTACGACGAAAAGTTAATTGATATTTTCTTATCTGATGATGAACCTGATACACCATATTAATTGAGAAGAGATTAAAAAGATAATTATGAAATTCCTGTTTTTCATATTTACAATTATTTTGGTTTTTATCTCTTGTAATAAAATTGGTAATAAGAACATTAAAGATATTCCAAATGATACTATTAAGATACCTGAAAATATTTCTGTAGAAAAGAATTGTCTAGAAAAAGTTCAAGGTTATAAAAATAAATATGGAATCGTATTCTCAAATTATTATAAAAATGAATCTTTGGGGATTGATTTTGACAATAATAAAACTACAGATACGGTTACTGTTTTAAAACCCTATTATCAAAACAGTATAAATGATTGTTATCCTGAAAATTCAGAATTTGATTTTCCTATACTTTTGATAAGTAAAACCATAAATAAAAAAAGTAAAATTTTTAAAATTTTCAAAAACGTTTTGAAACCCAATACTCCGGTCTATTACGAAAAAATAACTACCAATAAAACTGGTTTTGTTATTTCGAAAGATATTACAGGAAACAATGGTTTTTATACCAAAACTTATGTTTCGTTTAAGTATAATAATTTCTACTTAGACAGCATTTATGTAGAATCCTGGGGGTTGCATCAATATGAAAAAACAATCAGATTTAGAAATAAAGCGTTTGAATTGTCGAGATACAAACGTACTGATATTGATTCTGTTAGAAATATTTTAGATAATCAGTAATCCATGAAAATAACAATTCTCTTTTTCTGCTTAATTTCTGGTTTTGTAAATGGACAAAATAGAAAATGTTTTTGTGACAAAAATAAATTGATGAATGAATCAACTGTAGATTGTGATACAATTAAATTGAAAAACAACTATCTTCTTTATTGGCGGTTTAATTGCGATAGAATCTGGCTAACCTTAGAGAAACCTAATAAGTCAAAAATTGTAATAAATGAAGTAGATGTTGTTTTCTACTCATATACATATCGATTAGGTTATCATTTAATTAAAGATTATAAAAATAAGTTACTATTTAGAAGTGGTTGCCCTGCTAACGGACCTTGCATATTTGTATTAATTAATAAAAAGAACGGAAAAAAGATAAGTGAATATGTTGATTATTAAACTGATATAAGAAGTTTTCTCTTAAACAAAGACAAGTTTAGAAATGAAAGAATACAATAATGCAGGAAATTTTTTATTTATCACTAATTTCATAATTTACTTTTTTAATTAATACTTGCCCCAATAATTGTATTTTTGTTCCATACACAACAATCAAATAATACACAGAAAATTGTATCTCACAATTGCTGTATTGTATTTTACAAAAACCGAAAATCTAACGGAATTTTAAATATCTTTGAACTATGAGCACAGCAACAAAACCAAAACATATTGGCAGAAATATTAGCCGAATTAGAGAACTTAGAGGTATGAAACAAGAAGCTCTTGCATTTGCAATTGGCTTAAGTCAGCAATCTGTTTCTAACATTGAAGGAAGCGAAAATGTTGATGATGAAAAATTAAATGCGATTGCTGAAGTTTTAGGCGTTTCAGCTGAAGCAATTAAAAATTATAGTGATGAAGGTGTAATTAATTATTTCAATACTTTTAATGCTGAGGCTTTTACTAATAGTCATGGCGCTTTTGGTAGTTATGATCAATTTACATTTAATCCTATTGATAAAGTGGTAGAACTTTATGAGCGTTTAGTTCAAGCAGAAAAAGATAAAGTGGAATATTTGGAGAAATTATTTAAAGTAAAATAATTTTTTGAAGAAGATATACTAAAAAGAGACTTTGTGAGAAGTCTCTTCTTTGTAATTAATTATGGCATTGGATAGGTGCATCTATGAGAAATATCTTTATCATTTTCGTGGTTTTTTAATGTTTGAACAAAATACCATCCATCAATTTTTCCTTCGTGAATTTTAGAATTACAAATTGGACAATAGGCTGTTTCCATTTTTTGTTTTTCTGAAAAAAACAATTCATTTTCGACGATAACGACATCTGTATTACAATTGTCACAATTTTTTAGATATTCCATATTCTTAAATTTCATGTAAAAATAATCTTTTTAGATTTTGAACACTCACGTTATTTAGATAATTTTGTGTACAAAAACAATTATTACAAACTCTAGTTGTAAATTTGTTTCTTATTGAAATATTGATATCAACAACATTCTTTATTGCTTTTCTAGCTTCATTGAATAAATGAATGTGATTATCATTATTAGTTAATTTTACTCTGGGATCATCAAGTATTATTTTATTTATATGTTCAAATAATATTGGATTTTTATTATTTCTTATTGTTGTCATTTTTCTTTGTCTCTCGAGAAAGTTCCATTTTTCTTCTAGTTCTTCAACACTTTCAAAATATTTTTCTTTATCAGTTGTGTTTTTATTCCAATAGATAGGATTGTTTTTTGTAATCCAAATTTCATAATCTTCATTTAGAACTAAATCTACATTAAGTTCAAAAAGTACTGGACCATATAAATTTTGTCTTGGGAAATATCCGTGTAAATCAACAGTATCAAGAAAGATATCATTCCAAACATCGAAAACTTTATCCAATTCATCAGAAGATTGCTTTGTTTGAAATAAACCAAGTTCTTCAACCGCACCCCTTGATAACAGCCCATTTTTCTGAAAATACGTTAATGATGTTGATACAGTATTTGCATGATATAAATAATTCACGCCTTTTTCTTTGAATAGTAAATATAGTTTATTGTTATCTAGTCGCATTCGAGTTATCTATTTTCTATCTGTTCTACTTTTATTGATTTATTTTAAGTAAATTCCTTTACCTTCTAACCTTCCAAAATATTTTTCATACTGCTGAATTGCGTATATGTCCATCATTCCTCCAATATAATCCTGAACTTTTCGATTCCAATTTGTAGGATTTCTATAGTTTGCCGGAAGTAAAACCATATCTTTATTGTAATCTTGATCCATATAAAGATTATAAAGTTTAGTAAGAACGTGTTTTCCTAATTGTTCATATTCAATTATATCGGGTTGTCTTTTAATTGCTTCAAAAGTCAATTTTTTTAATCCACTTATTAAAAGCCCAAGTGATTTATAACCTAATTTACTGTTAATTAGATCTATATCTCTAACGAATGCATTTGCCAATATAGAAGTTAATTCTTTTCTGTAAAGCATTGCATATTCTTCCGAAGTTCGATATATATGTGCTTTTTCAGCGAATTGCCTTGCAAGAACATTAAATTTTTTAAATTCTACTATGACATCTTTATATTCTTTACGAATTGAGAATTCATATAATAGTTCATCAATTGTAAAATATTTTAATCGAAGTGCATCTTCTAAATCATGGATTGCATATGCAATTTCATCTGAAAGATCCATTATTTCACAATCAATTGTTTTGTGAGATATATTATATTTATCAATCCATTCTCTAACTAACACGTAGTCATCATCATAAAGAAATTTTTTATTATTTGAAATAACATCTATATTATTTTTATCTTTTGAAATTTCTTTTTCAGGTTTAAGGTACTTAACTACACCTAGCATTGTTCTTACGGTTAGATTTAATCCTTTGAAATCATAATGGCGTTCTTCCAGTCTATTAAGTATCCTAAAAGTTTGCGCATTTCCTTCATAAGGATTGGTCGAACATACATTACTTAGAAATAGTTCACCAGCATGTCCAAAAGGTGGATTTCCTATGTCATGAGCAAGTGAGCATGTCTGTACAGTAATATTATCTTTTAGTTTAAGTCTTTTACTAATTGTTTTTGCAAACTGGGCGACTTCATGACTATGTGTTAAACGGTTTCTATAAAAAACTTGACTTTTTGGCACAAATAATTGCATTTTTCCTTGAAGTCTTCTACACGAAGAAGAGTATAAAACACGAGAATAGTCTATATCTGCATTATCTCTAAAATAATCAATTGTACCAAAATGAGTATTATCTACTCTAATGTCTTTAACTTCCTGAAGTTGTGCTTCTTTATCTTTACAATAATCTTCTAGCTCTTTTGAAATCATGTTTTTTATCATAGTTTTTAAAACTCAAAAAAAAGTTTAATAAATCAATTTTTTATTTAGACAACAAACAAATGTCCTTATTTATAACTTGTTGTTTTTACGGAAATCCATAATTAACTAAATTTATTCCCAGACAATTATACTACTAAATAAAAACCAATCACCAAGTATTTATACCTGTTTTTAAAATCCAAAAACAAAAAAAGCCCAACCATAAAAGTTGAGCTTTTCAATTATCTAATTTTCTAATTGACAAATTACCTAATTATCTAATTTCTAAACCATCAAGGAGAATCTGATATTTCCTTCCCACAGGAATAATCTCGCCATTAAACATCGTAAGCGATTTAAACGTTACAGCTGTAATTTTAGTAATGTTTACAATAAAAGAGCGATGAACCTGAATAAAATTAGAACTATCAATTTCTGCAGAAATGCTCGAAAGCGAACCGTAAATAATAATAGGCGATTTTAGTTTTGTGCTGTAGAGTTTCATATAGTTGCCCAGACTTTCGATATAAATAATATCTGATAGTGGGGTTTCTGTCATTTGTCCGTTTACGCGATGCGAGAGGACTTTTTCATTTGTGGCGGTTTCTTTTTTTGCGATATTTCCTGAAAAGTAAATCTTGGCTTTTTCGATTGCTTTAGTGAATTTCTCGAACGAAATAGGTTTTAGTAAATAATCGATCGCATCGTTTTGATACGCCGAAAGAGCAAAATCAGAATAAGCTGTTGTTACAATCGTGAGCGGTCTTTTGGGTTGCAATTCCATTAATTCTACTCCGGAAATTACAGGCATATTAATGTCCAGAAAAATAATATCGTAGGTATTCTCGTTGAGCATTTTTACCGCTTCCATTCCGCTAAAAGCACTTCCGGAATGTTCCAGATCGTCAAATTTAGAGATATGCGATGCAAGCGCCTTATGTGCCGGCGATTCATCGTCTATGATAAGACAGCGGTAGGTAATTGCCATATTTTTAGTTTTACGATAAAGATATTCTTTTCTTTTTTGCAGTTTAGCTCATGTCGTAAACCGTAAACTTCGAGACGTCTTTTTAGGTTTTCGATTCCAATTCCGGTGCTTGAAAGCCGCGACCCGGATTCGAGATAATTGTTTTTTAAAGTAAAAGACAATTGATTGCATTTTACCTTTAAATCTACATTTATAAAAGGTTCCGGAGTTTCGGCAGAAAATTTAACAGCATTTTCTACCAGAGGCAAAAAGAACAAAGGCGGAATATCGATCGTGTCAAAATCACCGTCAAAATTCTGTGTAACCACAAGGCGTTCGTTCTGAAAAGTATAGTACTCGATGTATTTTTTTATAAAAGCAATTTCTTCTTCCAGATAGACATAATCTTTCTTCGAAGCTTCAATCTGATAGCGCAGCATATCTGAAAGATTCAGGATTCTGTCCGGCAATTTATCAGGATCAGATAAGGATTCTCCGTATAAATTATTCATGGCATTCAATAAAAAATGCGGATTAAGCTGTTGTTTCAAAAACGAAAGTTCTGATTTGAAATTCATAATATCCTTATCGGCATCCATAATTTTTTTAGTAATCACAACATGAATAAAATAGAAAAACATTCCGTTGATAATCAGCGATAATATTTGAAGCGTTTTCAAATTTCCCAAACCAACGAGTGGAAAAAACCAATTCATGAAAAAGTAAAATGAAGTCCAGTAAATGGCAAAGAGAGTAAAAAATACTTTAAGCCTTTTTTTAAATAAAAAGGGTCTAATGATAAAAATATTAAAGATCGTTACCCAGATAATACAAGGTAAATATCCAACGGCTATTTTACTGATGATATACGACCAATCGTGACCGTCTAATTTTATTTCGTCATAAACACAGGCCAGAATAACCAAAATTATAAAGGTGTTTACAATGAGGTTTCTAAGAAAAAAGTTCTGATAAATTTTAAGAATCTTCATAACGGCAAAAATACTTTAATATTATAGTTTATAGCAGTTTGTGAAGCATAAATTATACAAACGCCATTCGTATAAATGATACGCCACTGGTATAAATATACTATTATAATAAGGGTCTGTAAATTACTTTTGATGCTGGTTTAAAGCTCATTCCAGAAACAATCTTAATTTATTCAAGTTTATGAAATCAAAAATTATTTCGTTAATCGTTGTATTTACGTCTTTGCAAACCATGGCGCAGGAAAAAGAATCGGGTATGAAAACCCTTGGAAAAGCAATAGTTGATAAATTCCCTACGACAAGAACTTTTGATGTACAATATGAACAACTGGGACCTTCAAATTACAACTCGGATTTATTTGGCAACAATTTTGAAAAAGGCCGAATCGAAAGCCATAATAGATTTAAAGCAGCTTTTAATTTGCCTTTTTATGCTTCCGGTTCTAAAAAGTTTGTTATAACAACTTCTCTTCGATATAAATACGAGAGTTATAGTTTTGGCGATATTTATAATTATAGCAGCGCACAAACCTATACCAGAGACATGAAGGATTACCATTATTGGGCAGGAGCCGTGAGTGCAACTTATATGACATCGCTTTTTAAAAAACCGGTAATCTACAACGCAACAGTAAGTGTAGACGGAAATGAAGATGATTTACAACGATTAAAAGGATTTGTCTCTGCAATTATAGTGCTTAAAAGAACGCCGAGTACAACAATTACCGTTGGAGCCCTGGCATTGCTGGATCCGTCATCGATTATTCCTGTGACGCCGCTTTTTTCTATGAATCATAAGTTTAAGGATTCAAAATGGGATATGGATTTTATTTTGCCGCAGCGTCTTTTATTCAGAAGGGAATTGTTAGAAAACGGAAGAATTTCCCTTGGAACAGAGTTAAATTCTGAAAGTTTTTACTTAAATTTAAACACCTCAAATTTAAGTGGCGTTTATGAGCTGAATCAGCTGGAATTAAAATCCGGCATCACCTACGAATATTGCTTTACGCCAAAAATCATTGCATTTGTAAAAGCCGGTGTCAACAATGTTCTAAGCACACGTATTACTGAAAAAGGAGAACGTACCAATCGTTATGTGTATGATCATAAAGAAGATGCACAAGGATATGTTAGGGTAGGAATATCATATAATCTTTTTCAGCGAAAATAATTAGTAGCTAATATTAAATAAATAGTTATGGTTGTTGAGGTTTTTAAAACAAATGTCCAGAAAGAATCAGACAAAAATTATGTTATAGCGGTAATCCAAACCCATTTTCCGGATTATAAAATTAATTTTGATCTCGAAGATTGTGATAAAATATTACGTATCGAAGCCGTTGAGCCACAATGTGATAATATTATCGATTATGTAAATTGCCTTGGATATACTTGTATTCGGTTAGATTGATTTTTTATTATTTTGTTTTTATAAAGATCTTCAGGGTTTGAAAACTCCTTTAGGAGTGTAATGTTTAAAAAAAACAAGAACATAATTACGGTTTAAGCCTAATAGAGGCGACACATTAAAAGAGATAAAAAACAGGTATAAATACGCAGTTAATTATATTATTTTATAAATAGTTTTGTGTGATATTTTCTTCTTAATAATCAGGATATGACAAGTTTTATTTTTTCGCTTTTTCTTTTGCTTTTAGAACAATTCAGCTAATTGTTTAAGTGCTTTATTGTTTCGTAATGCTTTTTTAGATTTGAAAAGGATGATACTCTTTTTGAGCATTATTTTCTACATTTGTGACCTATGAAAAAAGCATTGCAACTCTTCGATTTTACTCAGAAAGTCAATTACAAAAATGAAATTTTAGCGGGTTTAACCGTTGCGATGACGATGATTCCGGAATCATTATCATTTGCTATTTTGGCCGGATTTCCGCCTTTGGTTGGTTTATATGCCGCTTTTATTGCCGGATTGGTTACAGCTATTTTTGGCGGAAGACCCGGAATGATTTCCGGAGGAGCAGGAGCAACCGTTATCGTTTTAATTGCCTTGATGAAATCTCACGGCATAGAATACGTTTTTGCAGCAGTTGCACTTGGCGGCGTAGTCCAGATTTGTATTGGTCTTTTTAAACTGGGAAAATTTATAAGGCTGGTACCACAACCCGTAATGTTTGGTTTTGTAAACGGATTAGCTGTCGTTATTTTTATGTCACAGCTAGAGCAATTTAAAACCATTGTAAACGGACAAGTATCATGGCTGCAAGGAACTTCTTTATATATTATGCTTGGTTTAGTTGCTTTAACAATTGGAATCGTTTTACTTTTTCCTAAAATCACAAAAACAGTTCCGGCTTCATTAGTAGCGATTATGGTTGTGTTTGCAATCGTACTAATCTTTAATATTGAAACTAAAACGGTTGAAGACATTGCATCAGTTCAAGGCGGATTTCCACCGTTTCATATTCCTAATATCCCAATTTCTTTTGAGACCTTCAAAGTCATATTTCCGTATTCGGTAATTGTTGCTGCTGTTGGTTTGACAGAAGGTTTGCTTACGCTGAATTTAGTCGATGAAATCACTGGAACCCGCGGGAACAGCAATCGCGAATGTATTGCACAAGGAAGTTCAAATATCTTAAACGGATTCTTTTTTGGGATGGGTGGCTGTCCAATGATTGCGCAGACTTTAGTGAATCTTTCTGCTGGTTCAAGAGCAAGACTTTCTGGGATTATTGCTGCCTTAACGATTTTATTAATCATTCTTTTTGGAGCGCCAATAATAGGAAAATTGCCAATGGCTGCATTAGTTGGCGTCATGATGATGGTTGCTATTACTACATTTGAATGGGCAAGTTTTAAGGTTATCAATAAAATGCCAAAGCATGATATTTTTGTGGGTATTTTGGTAGCTGTCATTACAATTGTGTTGCATAATCTGGCTTTAGCGGTTTTGATTGGCGTTATTATTTCGGCACTTGTATTTGCTTGGGAAAGTGCTAAAAGAATCCGTGCGCGACATTTTATTGATGAAACAGGAGTGAAACATTACCAAATTTACGGACCTCTATTTTTTGGGTCGATCACTGCTTTTATCGAAAAGTTTGATATTGCAAACGATCCTGATCATGTGATTATCGATTTTAAAGAAAGTCGTGTCGCTGATATGTCGGCAATAGAAGCACTGAATAATTTAACTAAGAAATACAATCAGGTTAATAAAGTAATTGAACTCCAGCATTTAAGTCCGGATTGTATCCTATTGCTTAAAAATGCCGAAGCAGTTATTAAAGTAAATGTAATCGAAGATCCTACTTATAAAGTAGTTTCTTAATTAGAGAAGGTGTCAATTAGAAAATGAGTTAATTAGAAAATGTGTCAATTAGATAATTAGAAAATGTTATAGATTGCGAATATTCATTATCTATAATTTTAAATTTCGATAAACCCGACAGGTTTTTAAAACCTGTCGGGTTTGTTGTTTGTTGAAGGGAAAACATTTATTTTACTTAATGTTTAGTTTATCAGGCTCAGGATGACACACCATTCATTATCTAATTATCTCATTTTCTAATTGGCACATTTTCTAATTAACTCATTTTTGATTTGTTTGATTTTTGTAACTTTGTCAAATGAAACTCAAAGAAACCCTCGAAGATTTTTATACGGTAAAAATAAAAGGAATGCCCGAGAATCTTAAAAAAGAAATTGGTCATTTTAATGTTTTTAAGCTCGATGATTATATAGGAAGTACTTGTAATCCTTTGCCTTATACTAGAAAAGACTTTTATAAAATAAGTCTGATCATTGGCAGGAACAAAGTGCATTATGCTGATAAAGTTGTTGCGATCGAAGATCAGGCGCTGTTTTTTGCTAATCCTCAAATTCCGTATAGTTGGGAACATATTGATGAAAACCAAACCGGATTTTTCTGCATTTTTACTGATGCTTTTTTTAGTCAGTTTGGGAATTTAAAAGAATATCCTTTGTTTCAGCCTGGCGGAAATCCTGTTGTTCCGGTTTCGAAAGAACTTGCCGAAGATTTAAAGAAAGTTTATTTAAGAATGTTTGATGAAATCAACTCAGATTACGCTTTTAAATATGATGTAATTCGAAATCTGGTTTTTGAAATTATCCATCTTGCTTTGAAGACACAAACTGTAACTGCTTCATTATACAGTAAATCGAATGCGACAATCAGAGTTTCGTCTTTGTTTATGGAATTGTTGGAGCGTCAGTTTCCGATTGAATCCATCACACAGCAAATTAATTTTCGCTCGCCATCTGAGTATGCAAGTCAGTTGAATGTTCATGTTAATCATTTGAATAAAGCATTGAAAGAAACGACCGGAAAAACCACTTCGCAAATTATATCCGAAAGAATTGTTCAGGAAGCCATGATTTTACTCAAACAAACCAATTGGAATATTAATGAAATTGCTTTTTGTCTTGGTTTTGAAGAATTGTCTCATTTTATCAACTTTTTCAGGAAAAACACTCAGGTTTCACCGAAAACCTATCGCGTAACCGAAATTGTTTGATTTTTGCAACTTCTGGTTTGATTTCTTTAATTTTTTAGAAGCACTTCGCCAATACCTTTGTCCTGTAATTAAAATCTAAAAAATTAAAATCATGGAAAATAACAAAGTTTGGTTTATCACAGGTGCTTCAAAAGGACTTGGATTAGAATTGGCTAAAAAATTATTATCAGAAGGATATAAAGTAGCGGCAACATCAAGAAGTGAAGAAGCTTTGATTAAAGTATTTGGAGATGTATCTGAAAATTTTCTTCCTTTAGAAATGGACTTAGTCAATGAAAAAAGTGTCAAAAATGCGATTGAAGTAGCTGTAAGTCATTTTAAAACTATTGATGTTTTAGTAAATAATGCAGGTTATGGTTTACTAGGTGCTTTGGAGGAATTGACTGATGCAGAATCGAGAAAAAATTATGAGGTAAATGTTTTCGGATTATTAAATGTAATCAGAAATACAGTGCATTATATGCGTGCAAACCAATCCGGACATATCTTTAATATCTCGTCTGTTGGGGGTTATCACGGAGGTTTTGCAGGTTGGGGAATCTATTGTTCTACAAAATTTGCTGTAGCGGGTTTAACGGAATCTTTATCTGCCGAAGTAAAAGAATTCGGAATCAATGCTACGATTGTATATCCGGGTTATTTTAGAACAGATTTCTTAAAAGACAGTTCTTTATTATTGCCTCAAAATCCAATTGCTGATTATAAAGCCGTAAGACAATCTGAAAGCGCACACAAAGGCGATATCAATCAAAATCAACCAGGAGATCCTGTAAAATTAGCAGAAGCTTTAATAAAAGCAATTCAAGACCAAAATCCACCTTTGCATTTGTTTTTAGGAGAAGATGCTTATAATATGGCAAATCAAAAAATAGAAAGCGTTCAGAAAGATTTAAAAAACTGGAAAGAGATTTCTGTTTCGACTGGGCTTTAACTAGAAAATGTGGCAATGAGATAATTTGTCAATTTGATAATTAGAAAACGATGTTTATACAATGATTATTATTGTAGAGACGCACTGCAGTGCGTCTACGTTAGTGATTTGCTACAATTTGTATATGTGCCAGTTTCTATAAATAGTAAACCCGACAGGTTTTAAAAACCTGTCGGGTTTGTTGCGTTTATGAGAAGACACACAACAGTGGCTTCTTCATAAAGTATAGAAGCAGAATTAATTATCTAATTGACAAATTATCTCATTATCTAATTCTCATATTCTCTAATTCCTTAGCGTATTTTTTACATCGCTTAACTTTCCGTCAACGGGATCAATTTGCAATCCTAAAATATGAGCAATTAGAGGATAAACCGAAACATTTTGAAATGTTTTTACTTCTTTATCAATTTTAAAAGCCGGACCTTTTGCATAGAAAATAGCGTGCATATCTTTTTCGTTATTGTCATAACCATGCGTTCCTCCTTTTATATGTGTACTTTCTTTACTCACTAAACTGTATCCTTTATCTGCTTCAATAACAAAATCGTGAACTCTGGGATTGGTTCCGTAATGCAATCTTTTAGGAACTTCTGTAGATTTCCAGAACTTAATATGTGGTACTTTTTTTAAAGCTATTGCAATATAATCCTGATAACCTGGTTTTGCCTGAATACTCATAATTGGGTTAATTACATCTTTGTAACCTAACCATTCCGGTTTGAGATAATCTAAAATTGCTACTTTTTTATCGTTGCTTATATCGGCCATTCCGTGATCTGAAACAATAATTAAATTGATTTGTTTTCCAATGGCTAACTGATCTAATTTTCTGGACAATTCTCCCATAATAGAATCCATTTTGATTACCATTTTTTTATTTTCAGGAGAAAGCGGACCAAAATTGTGTCCTGTATGATCGGGTTCATCAAAATATAAAGTTACCAAATGCGGACGTTGTTTTTCAGGAAGCTGTAGCCATTTTAAAACCGTATCGATTCTGGCTCCATATGGAATTTTACTGTCGTAATTTTTATAAATACCAGGATTTCTTTTGTCAATGTCAGAACCTGGCCAAAAGAAAGAAGCTGTTTTTACGCCTTGTTTTTCCGCGACATTCCAAATAGGATTTCCACCATAAAAGCGTGAATCGTTTTTAGCATTGCTTGATAATGAGAATGATTCATTCATAGCCGAATCATAAAAAACGTTATTAATAATCCCGTGATGATCAGGATAAAGTCCCGTTACAATCGAATAATGATTTGGAAAAGTTTTACTAGGGTAAGAAGGTTTCATTGACTTAGCATGAACGCCTTCTTTCGCAATTTGCTTTAAATTAGGAAGGTTAAACTGTTTCTGATAATCCCAACGAAAACCATCCATAGAAACTAAAACGACGTAAGCATCTTTGTTGGTTTGTGAATAGCAAAAAGAGGTAAGAAGTAAGAATGTAAAAAGTAATAGGCGAGTTGTAAATTTTCTCATTTTGTAGTTTTAATATAAATGCAAATTTACTGATAATCGATTTTTTAATGAAAAACAGAATGTTAAACTAAAGAAAAGTTTGCCACGAATTATTTTATAATCTTTAATGTTTAAGAAAAAGAGATCGCCACGAATTCACGAATTTTTATCATACTATAAATTCGTGAATTCGTGGCGAAAAAATCTTTATAATCTCTTAAATCTGTGGCAAAAAAAACGCCAGATTAATATCTGGCGTTCTATAATGTAAGAAGTTAAGAATGATTACATCATTCCTGGCATACCGCCACCCATTGGCATTCCGCCAGCGCTTTCTTCTTTAATATCAATCAATGCACATTCTGTAGTAAGGATCATTCCGGCAACAGATGCAGCATTTTCTAATGCAACACGAGTTACTTTTTTAGGATCGATAATTCCAGCTGTAAGCATATCTACATATTCGTCAGTTTTTGCATTGTATCCAAAATCACCTGAACCTTCAGAAACTTTCGCTACAACTACAGAACCTTCAAGACCTGCATTTTCAACAATAGTTCTTAATGGAGATTCAACTGCACGAGATACAATCTGAATTCCTGTTGCTTCGTCAGCGTTATCAGCTTTAAGATCCGCTAATGCAGCTTTTGCTCTTAATAAAGCAACACCACCACCAGCAACAATTCCTTCTTCAACAGCAGCACGAGTAGCGTGTAAAGCATCATCAACTCTGTCTTTTTTCTCTTTCATTTCAACTTCAGATGCAGCACCAACATAAAGAACAGCAACACCACCAGCTAATTTAGCCAAACGCTCTTGCAATTTTTCTTTATCATAATCAGATGTAGTAGCTTCCATCTGACCTTTAATTTGGTTTACTCTGTTTTTGATGATATCAGCTTCACCAGCACCACTTACAATTGTAGTGTTGTCTTTATCGATAGAAACTCTTTTTGCAGTTCCTAACATTTCGATAGTAGTGTTTTCTAATGTATAACCTCTTTCTTCAGAAATTACAGTTCCACCAGTTAAGATCGCGATATCTTCTAACATTGCTTTTCTTCTGTCTCCAAAACCTGGAGCTTTTACAGCAGCAATTTTAAGAGCACCTCTTAATTTATTTACTACAAGAGTTGAAAGAGCTTCTCCGTCAACATCTTCGGCAATAATTAATAATGGTTTTCCTGATTGAGCAACTGGCTCTAAAACTGGAAGTAATTCTTTTAAAGAAGATACTTTTTTGTCGTATAACAAGATGTATGGAGAGTCTAATTCAACTTCCATTTTCTCAGGATTTGTTACGAAGTAAGGAGAAAGATATCCTCTGTCAAACTGCATACCTTCAACAACATCTACAAAAGTATCAGTTCCTTTGGCTTCTTCAACAGTAATAACACCTTCTTTACCTACTTTAGCAAAAGCAGTAGCGATTAATTCACCAATTACTTCGTCATTGTTTGCAGAGATAGAAGCAATTTGTTTGATTTTATCAGAATCGCTTCCAACAACTTTAGCTTGTTTTGCAAGGTCAGCAACGATAGCTTCAACAGCTTTATCGATACCACGTTTCAAGTCCATTGGATTTGCACCTGCAGCAACGTTTTTAAGACCTTCTTTTACGATTGCCTGAGCTAAAACTGTAGCAGTTGTAGTTCCGTCACCCGCTAAATCATTAGTTTTAGAAGCAACTTCCTTAACCATTTGCGCGCCCATATTTTCTAATGGGTCTTTTAATTCGATTTCTTTTGCAACAGAAACACCATCTTTAGTAACAGTTGGTCCACCAAATGATTTCCCGATAATTACGTTACGACCTTTTGGTCCAAGAGTTACTTTTACAGCATTTGCTAATGCATCAACACCACGTTTTAATCCGTCACGTGCTTCAATATCAAATTTTATATCTTTTGCCATTCTATTTTTGCTTTAGGCAGGAGGCTTTAAGCTTTAAGCTTTTTCCTACTGCTGAATTAATATTTGTTTTAATTTGTAAATTTTGCTTTTTATACTATTGATTTTTTCTATATGATTCTCTGCAATTTCAGTATTAAGATATTGCAAATCTTTAGCTAAAATCAAAAGATATTCTGTTTCACTTGCAGAACCTAAAGCTATATTGAGAAATTGATTGAATTCTTTGTCGCTATTTCTTCCACATCCTTCACTAATATTAGTTGGTATTGATGAAGATGATCTTCTAATTTGACTTGTTAATCCATATAATTCTTCTTTCGGAAAAAGAGAGGTCATTTTATAGATTTCTAAAGTAAAGGAATGACTTAGCTGCCAAATATCATATTTTTTAAAATCTCTCATTTGTTTTGCATTACGCTTTAGGCAATATGCTTTAAGCTTTTTATTAGAGCTTAAAGCCTACAGCTTACAGCATATAGCAATTTTAGATTATAGCTAAGATATCATCTTCGCGCATAATCAAATAATCAGTTCCTTCCAGTTTTAATTCTGTTCCTGCATATTTTCCATAAAGAACAGTGTCGCCAACTTTTACAGTCATAGTATGGTCTTTAGAACCATTTCCTACAGCTACAACAGTTCCTTTTTGTGGTTTTTCTTTGGCAGTATCAGGAATAAAAATACCTGAGGCAGTTTTTGTTTCAGCTGCAACAGGCTCAATAAGTACGCGATCTGAAAGCGGTTTAATGTTTAAGGCCATGATTTTATATTTTATAATTATTATAAGTTATACGTTTTATATGCTCTATTGGATTTCAGAAATTATGCCACGTTGGTAAAACTGACATTATTTCTTAAAAAAAATGCCAGCTTTGACAGGCTGGCATTTTATATTTATTTTGAAAATTATTATTTCGCTGCAGGAGTTGCCGGAGCAGGAGTTTGTTGAACCGGAGCCGCAGGTGTATTAGCAGGAGCTTCAGTTTTTTCAATAATTTTAGAATCAGTATCACTTAATGATCCTGTAAAGCTTAAGCTTGAAAGCAAAATTAAAGCAATCAAAATAGTCGCTAGTGTCCAGGTACTTTTGTCTAAAAAGTCTGTTGTTTTTTGTACTCCACCTAACATTTGAGTTCCGCTAATAGTAGACGATAATCCGCCTCCTTTAGGGTTTTGAACCATGATTACTACGATCAATAGAAAACAAACTATTGTGATTAAAACTAAAAAAATTGAAAATGTGCTCATTGCTTAATTATTATTGTTATTTTGTTGTAAAATCTTTATATCCGAAATGCGGTCTGCAAAGAAACTAATTTTTTCTGGATATTTCAAAATTAATATTTCATATGCTTGTATTGCTTTTGTATATTTTTTTTGTTCCAAATATACTCTCGCCAAAGTCTCTGTCATTAAGTAAGAATTATCCTCTGTATTAAGGTCAAATTGTACCGCTGGGGTTATTGGAGTTTGTTTTATAGGAGAGATTTTAGGATTTGTTTCAATAAATTTATCGATTATTTCTGCCTTTTTCTTCTTCTCTTCGTCTATTTCTTCAACTACTGCTTTTGGTTCAGCTGTTTTTTTTACTTCTTTAACCTCTTTAGCTTCCTGTGGACCTACCACGGTTCTGTCAATAGGTTCTGTGCGTGCCAATTGTAGCCATTCCTGAAAAGAATGTTTTTCATTAAAAGAAAAATCCAATGGTTTTCCTATTTCCAGATTCTCTTCGGCAGTTTTTACAGGTTCAGGAATTTCAATTTCTTTAGGTTCTTCCGCTGTCTTAGCTTCTTCAAAAACTATTGTTGTTGCTTCTTTTAAGGAAACAAATACGGACTCTTCAATTGGATCGACTCTTACGTCCGGTATTTCATCCTCAGGAATATCATCTACTATTTCTTCAAAGAAAGTATGAGTAGTTTCTCTAATAGGAGTTAAGATTGGTTGTTGTGTAATTGGTTCAGCTTCCTTTTCTTCAGTTTTTACAGGCTCTTCAAAAGTAGCTGATGTTACTTCTTTAAAATAATCTAAAACAGGCTGTTCTGCAATTGGTTCGATTTCAGTCTCTTCAGATGTTACAGATTCTTCAAAAGTTACAGGAGTTACTTCTTTAAACGAGTCAAGAATTAATTCTTCCGTAATTGGTTCATTTTTAACTTCTTCGATTACAGGTTCTTCAAAAGTTACAGGAGTTACTTCTTTAAACGAATCAAAAATTAATTCCTCTGTAATTAGTTCATTTTTAATTTCTTCTACTACAGGTTCTTCTGCTACAGGTTTTTCAAAAGTTGTAGTAATTACTTCTTTAAAGGAGTCAAGAATTAATTCCTCTGTAATTGGTTCTGTTTTAACTTCTTCAATTACAGGTTCTTCAAAATTTACTGGTGTAACTTCTTTAAAAGAATTCAAAATTGCCTGCTCGTCAATTAGCTCAATTTTGGCTTCTTCAATTTTTGCAGTTTCAGCTAAAATAGCGGGTGTTGCTTCTTTAAAAGAATCCAGAATTGCCTGTTCATCAATTAGCTCAATTTTAATCTCTTCTTTAGGCTCTTCAATTTTTGCAGGCTTTTCAAAAGTAGTTGGCACCGCTTGTTCAAAAGTTACATTTGTTGCTTCTCTTATAGAATTCAGAATAGACTGTTCAATAGGATCAATTCGAACTTCATTTGCTTTCTTGGTTTCTTCAAATGAAACAATTTCACTGTCAAAAACTTTAATCTCTAAGAGATCTTTTAGTTTTTGATCGTAATATTCATTCTGGATAGATGTAAAAGTTTCAGAAGTAATAAAGTCAAATAAAACAGCACGATCAGTAGTATGAGCGGCTGTAACTTTTAGTGCATAATTATACTTAAAACTGTTTTGACTGTAAAGTCCTTTTAATCGCAATGCTCTGGCACTTTGAAAATACGGAAATTCATTCAAAACACTTCCTAATGCGTCCGTTTGCTTTTCTGTAATAGCATCAGGTTTGTTCATTAAGTATGTATAATCAGTTACATTCATGTTTTTTTTGTTTAATCGTTAGATTGTTTATTTGTTTAATCAAAAATTTGTTTCATCGTTTTTACCGATTCAACGACTCAACGATTTATCGGTTAAACAAAAAAACTACCATTTAGCTAGTGATTCATTAAAAATGTCCTGCGTGATTCTCTCAAAAATAACCTGAACTGCTGTATTTAATGTAGCACCAGTTGGTAATCCGGTACCAGGGAAATCATAATAGAATTCGAATGTTCTCTCGAAATCATCTGTTTCCTTCTTTTTATTCGTAAACCTTACATTTACACGAATCGTCAAACGGTTTTGAGCCGCTTGCTGATCTGCAGTTGCAGTCATTGGGGTTGTTCTGTAATCTATAATTTCTCCTTCATAAACTAAATCTCCACTATTGCTTACCAGATTAAGATTCGTTTGATTCTGAATCAAATCCTGTAATGTCAATGTAAATGTTCTGTCGATTCCTGGTTCGATCAAATCAGCATTATTCTGAAAAAAGTTAACCTGAAAAGTATCAGCGTCAATTTTTCCTGTTCCTGTAAAGTTGTAAGCACCGCAACCACTTAACATAAAGAGGCACATTAAGGCTAATAAAGAATATATTTTTTTCATAAAATCATTATAGTAATAACTCCAATTTTTTTCAAATATAGCAATTTGGAATTTGGAATTTATTTTTTGGAATTTTCTATTTACAGGTCAAATTGTTTGATTTTTCTATACAAAGTTCTTTCAGAAATACCCAATTCGTCTGCCGCAGCTTTTCGTTTTCCTTTGTTCTTTTCTAATGATTTTTTTATCATTTCGATTTCCTTTTGCTCTAAACGTAAAACCTCTTCTTCTTCAATTGTTTCAGCAAATAAATAATTATCGTCCTGTATTTGATAATTATCTTCGCGTGTTGCAGGCGTCATGACAGCAGTTCTTGGTTCTTCTTCAAAATCTATTTCGCTTTCATTTTCTTGCGAACCGTATATTTTCTGAATCAAATTAGGATTGATGTCTTGTACTTTTGTACCATTTTTCATCAATTCAAGAGTGAGTTTTTTCAGATCATTCAGGTCGCTTTTCATATCAAAAAGCACTTTGTATAGGATGTCTCTTTCGGTACTGAAATCACTTTCTTTTTTCTTATCGTTAATTACAGATGGTAAATTAGTTCCTTCAGTTGGCAAATATGACTGTAAAGTTGCAAGCGTAATATCACGATTGGTTTCTAAAACTGAAATTTGTTCGGCTACATTTCGCAATTGACGAAT
The DNA here is from genome assembly GCF_001975985.1 of [Flexibacter] sp. ATCC 35103. GTDB lineage: Bacteria > Bacteroidota > Bacteroidia > Flavobacteriales > Flavobacteriaceae > Flavobacterium. Next base: position 502,669 of record NZ_MTQF01000005.1, read on the forward strand.
GTTTCCGTTCCATCTGAATTTTTGTAAAAGCTGTACCGCATCATCGTCTAATTTTAACGGTGGCATTTTATATTTATGCGCAAAATCAGCAACAAATTTTCTGAATAACAGGTGAATGTCTTCGTTTCTTTCGCGTAATGGCGGTAAAGTAATTTCGACAGTTGTCAGACGATAGTATAAATCCTCACGAAATTTTCCTTTTTCAATAGCATTGAATAAGTTCACGTTTGTAGCCGCAACAATCCTAACATTGGTTTTTTGAACCTGAGAAGAACCTACTTTTATAAATTCACCATTTTCAAGTACACGAAGCAAACGAACTTGGGTCGTAAGGGGTAATTCACCAACTTCATCCAGAAAAATAGTTCCGCCATCGGCTACTTCAAAATAACCTTCACGTGTACTTGTAGCGCCGGTAAAGGCACCTTTTTCGTGACCAAAGAGTTCACTGTCAATTGTTCCTTCCGGAATTGCACCACAGTTTACAGCAATATATTTACCATGCTTTCTATGTGAAAGCGAATGGATTATTCTTGGAATATTTTCTTTACCAACACCACTTTCCCCAGTTACCATTACTGATATATCTGTAGGAGCAACCTGAATGGCTTTTTCGATGGCACGATTTAATTTCGGATCATTTCCAATAATTTCAAATCGTTGTTTTATTGCTTGAACTGTTTCCATGTATGTTTTTTATCTTTTGCCACAGATTAAAATGATTAAAAAGATTTTTTAAAATTATAAAACATATCTTTTGTATTGAAGTGATTTTGTTTGAAAATTGACAAGCAGTCCTACTTCTGACTTCGATAATTTTATGTAATTTAAAATCTGAGCAATATGTTCACTTGAAAAATCCTTAATTGCTTTTACCTCTAAAACGATATCTTCATTAATAATAAAGTCAGCGTAAAATTTATGAGGCAAAATTTTACCTTTATATTCAATTAAATATTCTTTTTCTCTTTCAAAAAGAATATTATTTTCTTTAAACTCTATTTCTAAAGCATCTTTATAAACTATTTCCAGTAAACCTGGTCCAAGATTTCGATGTACTTCCATACAAATACCTATAACCTTGTAAGTTTCAACTTCTCGATATTGTTGCATAATTATTTTTTATCACAGTTTTTAAAAGTAAGAAAAATAATATGTAAAATAAAATCATTTTAATCCTTTTAATCTGTGGCAAAAAAAAACTAATTCATTTCAGAATATCCAACTGCTTCACCCTTTAAAGTTCCGCTGGTACAACTTGTGATTTTTACATTTACAAAATCCCCGATTTTATAATTTTCTTTAGGGAAAACTACCGTAATACTTTGAGAATTTCTTCCTGAGAATTCTTCGGTTGATTTTTTGGAAACTTTTTCGACTAAAACTTCAACAATTTGTCCTACGAATTCTTCACTGCGGAACCAGGCGTGTTTTTGTTGTAAATCGACAATTTCCTGTAATCTTCTGGCTTTCGTTTCTTCCGTAACATCATCTTCCATTTTTCTTCCTGCCAAAGTTCCCGGGCGCTCAGAATAAGAATACATATAACCAAAATTATATTTCACATATTCCATTAAGCTCATTGTATCTAGGTGATCTTGCTCCGTTTCTGTTGGGAAACCGGCAATCATATCTTGCGAAATCGAAGCATTCGGAATAATAGCTCTGATTTTATCAATCAAAGTCATGTATTCTTCACGCGTATGTAAGCGATTCATTTCTTTTAGGATCCTGTTACTTCCGGATTGAACCGGTAAGTGAATGTGTTTACAGATATTAGGATGTTTTGCAATAACGTGCAATACGCTTTCGTGCATATCCTGCGGATTAGAAGTCGAAAATCTAATACGCATTTTAGGAAAACCAACAGCAACCATTTCAAGCAATTGATCAAAATCTACTGCAGTCGCTTTTTGCATTTCAGACGCGTTTACGAAATCTTTTTTCAAACCACCGCCGTACCAAAGATAACTGTCAACGTTTTGACCTAAAAGAGTAATTTCTTTAAAACCTTTATCCCAAAGATCCTGAATTTCGCCCATAATACTTTGAGGTTCACGACTGCGTTCACGTCCGCGTGTAAAAGGTACTACGCAAAACGTACACATATTATCGCAACCACGGGTGATCGATACAAGCGCAGTAATTCCGTTGCTCATTAAACGAACCGGCGAAATATCTCCGTAGGTTTCTTCTTTTGATAAAATTACATTAATGGCGTCACGGCCTTCTTCAACTTCGGCTAATAAATTAGGTAAGTCTTTGTAAGCATCCGGACCAACTACAAGATCTACTATTTTTTCTTCCTCTAGAAACTGGCTTTTCAAACGTTCGGCCATGCAGCCTAAAACGCCCACTTTCATTTTTGGGTTAATACGTTTTACCGCATTATATTTCTCCAGACGCTTGCGTATAGTTTGTTCAGCCTTATCTCGAATCGAGCAGGTATTTACAAGAACCAAATCGGCATCTTCAAGAGTTTGTGTAGTGTTGTATCCGTTTATTGATAAGATGGAAGCTACAATTTCACTGTCCGAAAAATTCATCGCACAACCGTAACTTTCTATAAAAAGCTTTTTAGTATTCCCAGGTTTATTTTCTAAAACAAGACTTTCACCTTGTTTACTTTCTTCAATAATCTTTTCCATTGTATAATTTCAAAGTGCAAAGATAATGTAAATGGGATCAATATGACAAGATGGCAGAGAAAAGATTTTAGATTTTAGAGTTAAGATTTTAGATTGTTGATTAACGATTGCTAATTTTAGATTTTAATAATAACTACGCAAATAGCGATCAAGTAAAAAAATCTGTAGATAAAGTATAATCTAAAATCTAAAATCAACAATCTAAAATAGTTTGAAGCTATTTCCGGCTTTCCGCTACAAGTCCTCATAAAAAACGCAAAGTTTCTAATGTTTTAAAAAGAGCTTCCCCTGGTCGCTTTTTTAAAACAAGAAACTTTTGCATTTTTTACTCTGGGCTTTTTGCTACAATTCGGGCTATTAAATATCGGGTAAAAAAGAATATTTCGGGGCGATAAACCTTTAAAAGTTATACCTATATATATAATAGGTAGGAATACAGATAAATCTGTAATTTAAAGAAACATAATATTAAAATAAATCAAAAATGAATTCACACAGTTGATATTTAAAAAAAATAGATACTTTTGTTGCAGAAAAATAGAGCAATGGCAAAGAATTTAGTAATAGTTGAGTCACCTGCAAAGGCGAAAACGATAGAGAAATTTCTGGGAAGTGATTTTCAAGTAGAGTCGAGTTACGGACATATAGCGGATTTACCATCAAAGGAAATAGGAGTAGATGTAGAAAATGGATTTAAACCTAAATACGAAGTTTCTCCGGATAAAAAAGCCTTGGTAAGCAAATTGAAAACACTATCTAAGAATGCCGAAATGGTTTGGTTAGCAAGTGATGAGGACCGCGAAGGGGAAGCTATTTCATGGCATCTTGCGGAAGAACTAAAACTGGATGTAAAAAAAACCAAGCGAATTGTTTTTCACGAAATTACAAAATCAGCGATTCTTAAAGCAATCGAGAATCCAAGAGAAATAGATTATAATTTAGTAAACGCACAACAAGCCCGTCGTGTTTTAGACCGTTTGGTGGGTTATGAATTATCTCCGGTTTTGTGGAGAAAAATTAAAGGTGGACTTTCTGCCGGGCGTGTACAATCAGTTTCGGTACGTTTAATTGTTGAAAGAGAACGTGAGATCCAAAACTTTAATGCAGTTGCCAGTTACTCAATCGTAGCAGAATTTGTAAATGAAGCAGGAAAAGCTTTCAAAGCCAAATTGCCAAAAAACTTCAATACTAAAAAAGAAGCCGAAGATTTTTTAAATAAAAATATCGGATCACAATATAAGGTAGCAGATTTAGAAACCAAACCTACCAAAAAATCTCCAACAGCGCCTTTTACAACTTCGACTTTGCAACAAGAAGCAGCGAGAAAATTGTATTTGCCAGTTGGAATCACGATGCAGCTTGCACAACGTTTATACGAAGCGGGACTTATTACTTATATGAGAACTGATAGTGTGAATCTTTCTAAAGATGCTATGGATGCTGCTGAGGCTGAAATTATAAAATCATACGGAAAAGAATTTTCGAAGCCAAGGACTTTTGCTAACAAAAGTAAAGGAGCTCAGGAAGCGCACGAGGCAATTCGTCCTACAGATATGTCACGTCACTCTGTAAATATTGATCGTGATCAGGCTCGTTTATATGATTTGATCTGGAAAAGAACATTGGCATCTCAAATGAGTGATGCACAATTAGAAAGAACAAACGTAAAAATTGAAGCAAATAATCACAGTGAAATTTTTACAGCTTCGGGAGAAGTTTTGCTTTTTGAAGGATTTCTGAAAGTATACCTTGAAGGGCATGATGATGATGAGGAAGAACAAGAAGGAATGTTACCTGCATTAAAAGTAAATGAAAAATTAGTTAACAACTATATTACAGCAACCGAAAGATATTCAAGACCTCCGGCTCGTTATACAGAAGCTTCTTTGGTGAAAAAATTAGAGGAATTAGGAATTGGTCGTCCATCTACATATGCACCAACTATTTCGACTATCATCAATAGAAATTATGTTGAAAAAGGAACTCTTGAAGGTCAGGAACGTAATTATACACAGCTTACATTACAAAATAGTAAAGTAGGGGAGAAATTGCTAAAAGAAAACACAGGTTCAGATAAAGGAAAATTAGTTCCAACGGATATTGGGACAATTGTAACGGATTTCTTAGTTAAGAATTTTGGAAACATCCTAGATTATAACTTTACAGCAAAAGTAGAACAGGATTTTGATGAAATTGCCGAAGGAAATATCGACTGGGCAATTATGATGCAGGAATTCTACAATAAGTTTCATCCAAATGTAAAAGAGGTTGAGGCGAATGCAGAACGTGAAAGCGGAGAAAGAATCCTGGGTAAAGATGCTGACGGAAGACAAGTTTCTGTTCGTTTAGGGAAATTTGGACCAATGGCTCAGATTGGTGAAGCAGATGATGAAGATAAAAAGTTTGCCAGCTTAATGTCTGATCAGAATATTGGAAATATTTCGCTTGAAGAAGCTTTAAATTTATTTTTACTGCCTAAAAGTTTAGGAGAATATAAAGGAGAAGAAGTAGAAGTAAATAATGGTCGTTACGGTCCTTATGTGCGTCACGGAAGTGTTTTTATTTCTTTACCTAAAGGTGAAGATCCATTAGGGCTTTCTAAAGACAGAGCGCAAGAATTAATTGATGAAAAAGCAATTGCAGATGCTCCAATTGCAGTTTATAAAGGCGAAGGTGTTCAAAAAGGTGTAGGTCGTTTTGGACCTTTCATCAAATGGAATGGTATTTTTATTAATGTAAGTAAAAAATATAATTTTGATAACTTATCTCAACAAGAAGTAGAAGAGCTAATTGAAGATAAATTACAGAAAAATATAGATAAAGTGCTCCATAATTGGGAAGATGAAGGAATTTTGGTTGAAAAAGCGCGCTGGGGCCGTTCAGTTATTACAAAAGGTAAAATCAAAATTGAATTAAGTAAAGATGTTGATGCAACAAAATTAACCTTGGCTGAAGTTCAGGAAATGATTGCTAAAAAAACACCGGCAAAAAAGACACCAGCAAAAAAAGCAACAACCGCTAAGAAAGCTCCAGCTAAAAAAACGGCTGCTAAAAAGAAATAATAAATGGAATTTGATTTTCTAGAACCAGTTAATGACGGAATTTTAAAATTCATTAGTTCATTGTCTTCACAAGAATTGGGCAGCAAAATTGTTTTGCATACCCAGGATCAGTTTCCTGATATTAGCAAAATTACAATTGCAATAGTGGGCGTTCTTGAAGATCGTCGTAATAGTAATGTGATTAATGAAGTCAACCTGAATGCTGTTCGTAAAAAACTGTACAGTATGTTTCCTGGTAATTGGGATGCATCTATTGCAGATTTAGGGGATATTCTTGCAGGGGACTCTGTAGAGGATACTTATTTTGCTCTTAAAAAAGTAACCGCTACTTTAATTAAGAATAAAGTGATTCCTATAGTTATAGGAGGTTCGCAAGATTTGACGTATGCTTTATATCGCGCTTATGATGATTTAGAGCAAATGGTGAACATGGTTGCCGTAGATAATAAGTTTGATTTTGGAAAAGAAAATGAAACCGTTTCGGCTAATTCTTATCTGACTAAGATCATTATAGATGAGCCTAATAACTTGTTTAATTATTGTAATATAGGATATCAGACCTATTATAATTCACAAGAAGAGATAGATTTGATCGAGAAATTGTTCTTTGATGCTTATCGTTTAGGTGAAATTTCGAATAAAATTACATTGGCAGAGCCTGTATTTAGGGATGCTGATTTAATTAGTATTGATTTAAATTCGGTAAAGTCGTCAGCGTCAGCTAATATGATTACCTTTGAGCCGAATGGTTTCAATGGAAAAGAGATATGTTCATTAGCAAGATATGCGGGAATTAGTGATAAAGTTTCCTGTTTTGGAATTTTTAATCACAATAGTACGGTTCCTGAAGCGGGAATTATTGCGCAGATAGTTTGGTATTTTATAGAAGGATATCATTACCGTTCAAAAGAATATCCTTTTGGTAGTCGGGCAACGTATTTAAAATATATTGTTCCATTAGAAGATGAAGAATTAATTTTTTATAAAAGTGACAAAACGGATCGTTGGTGGATTGAAATTCCGTTCGAATCAAATGGTCACAATAAATTGAAAAGAAATACGTTATTACCGTGTTCATACGACGAATATTTGAGTGCTTGTAATCAGGAATTGCCAGAAAGGTGGTGGAAAGCACAGAGAAAAAACGCTTTATAGAACAAAATTTTAGTCAAAATCATAATTTTTTAAAATTTCAAAAAAATTGTTAAATAATATTAGTAGGAAAATAAATCTAAATGGTAAATTTTAACGTTTTACGTCGATTTTTTCTGCTAGTTTATCGATCAAATATTTTTTTTTTATTTTATTTAACATTATTTTTGAACGGTAAAATAAATTTCGCAACTAGTATTGTTTTTTAGATAAATAATAAATACGTTTACGGACTTATAATAATGAATAGAAATCCCAAATTTATATGAAGAAGTTTATTGCATTTGCAGCAATGTTAACACTGGTAATTGGCTGTGGTAAGTCAGGAGACAAAGGTGAGTTAGTTGGTGTTACAGGAGGGAAATGGCATCCTGAAAAACCTTATGGAATGACATTAGTTCCTGGTGGGTCTTTTATTATGGGTAAATCAGATGCTGATTTAGCTAATGTAGAAGATGCTCCGACTAAAACAGTAACGGTTCGTTCGTTTTATATGGATGAAACTGAGATTACAAATAGTGAGTACCGTCAATTTGTAGAATGGGTAAAAGATTCTACAATGAGAGTTCGTTTGGCAATTTTAGCTGATGAAACAGGTCAAAAACCTGCTGGTGATGCTAAAGGTAAAAAAGGAGGTAGTATCTCAGACTATGCATTTAACGATTCTGAGCCAGACAAAATGACGGCTTATGATAAGTATATGTATGATAACTACTATAGTGTAGGAACAAAAGATGATCCATATGCTGGAAGAAAGTTAAACAAAAAAGTTAAACTAATTAAAGATACTAAAGCTTATCCAGATGAGTATTACGCTGAAGTAATGGATTCTATGTATTTGCCAATTGAAGAATCATATAATGGTTTAAGAACAATTGATGTAAATAAATTGAAATTCCGTTATTCATGGATGGATATTCAGGCTGCTGCAAAAGCTAAAGTTGGAAAAAGAAAAGACTTCGTTAAAACTGAACAAGTTAGTGTGTATCCTGATACAACAGTTTGGATTAAAGATTTCGCTTACTCATATAATGAGCCAATGCACAATGATTATTTCTGGCACAAAGCTTATGGGGATTATCCTGTAGTTGGTGTAACCTGGAAACAAGCTAAAGCATTCTGTGCCTGGAGAACATTAAATAAAAACAGCTATATCAAATCTAAGAAAAAAGGACGTGATTTAGTAAATGCCTTCAGATTACCAACTGAAGCAGAATGGGAATATGCTGCAAGAGGTGGTCTGGAATCTGCAACTTATCCTTGGGGTGGTCCTTACACTAAAAGTGACAGAGGTTGTTTCTTAGCAAACTTTAAACCAAGCAGAGGAGATTATGCAGCTGATGAGGCTTTATATACTGTTGAAGCTAAATCATATGAAGTAAATGGATACGGATTATATAATATGGCAGGAAACGTTTCAGAGTGGACAGATTCAGCTTATAATCCAAATGCATACGAATATGTTTCTACAATGAACCCTAACGTAATTGACGGAAACAACCAAAGAAAAGTGGTTCGTGGAGGATCTTGGAAAGACGTTGCTTATTTCCTACAAGTAAGCACTCGTGACCACGAATATGCAGATTCTGCAAGAAGTTATATTGGTTTCAGAACTGTACAGGATTACATGGGAACTCAAACAACCGGAAGCGGAAAAAAGAAAAGTAAATTATAATTAAATTCAAATTCAATAACCAAATCAAATCTATTTTAAATTAAAACCTAAAAAAAAGTATTATGGCATTATTAAGTAAAAAAGCAATGAATTTCGCTTATGGTATGGGAGCGGCAGTAGTAATCGTTGGAGCTCTTTTCAAAATTACTCACTTTGAAATTGGACCATTAACAGGAACAGTGATGTTGTCAGTTGGATTATTAACTGAAGCGTTAATCTTTGCTCTTTCGGCTTTTGAACCAGTTGAAGACGAATTAGACTGGACTCTTGTTTACCCTGAATTAGCTAATGGTCAAGCTAGAAAAAGAGAAGATAAAGTTGAAGCACAAGCTGATGCCCAAGGATTATTATCTCAAAAATTAGATGTAATGTTGAAAGAAGCTAAAATTGACGGTGAGTTAATGGCAAGCTTAGGAAACAGCATCAAAAACTTCGAAGGTGCTGCAAAAGCAATTTCTCCAACAGTAGATTCTATTGCAGGACAAAAGAAATATGCTGAAGAAATGTCTATGGCTGCTGCACAAATGGAATCATTAAACAGCTTGTACAAAGTACAATTAGAAAGTGCTTCAAGAAACGCACAAGCAAATAGCGAAATCGCTGAAAATGCTTCTAAATTAAAAGAGCAAATGCAATCTATGACTGCAAATATCGCTTCTTTAAACAGCGTTTATGGTGGTATGCTTTCTGCAATGAGTAACAAAGGATAATTAGTTTTTGACTATTATATTAAATTTATTAATAAAGAACTAATTAGAAAAAATGGCAGGAGGAAAATTAACCCCTAGACAGAAGATGATTAACCTGATGTATCTGGTTTTCATCGCAATGTTAGCAATGAACGTATCAAAAGAAGTTATATCTGCTTTTGGTTTGATGAATGAAAAATTTGAAAGTGCAAATACTAGTTCAACAGAAACAAATGCAAGTTTACTAACATCTTTAGATCAAAAAGCTGCTGAAGCAAAAGGAGAATTCGCAATTGCTGCAGTTACAGCTCATAAAGTTGAAACAATTTCAAAAGAATTTTACGATTATATTGGTACTTTAAAAGCTCAGTCTATCAAAGGATTTGAAGTAGAAAAAGAAACTGGTAAACTTCCTTACGAAGCTATGGACAGAGGTGATAACATCGATGACTGGTTTACAGGAGATGGTTACACTAAAAAAGGTAACGAAATTATCGCTAAAATTCAAAAATATAAATCAGATATTAAAGCTGCTTTAGGTACAGACAAAAAATATGCTGGTATTATTTCTGAAGTTGAGAAAAAATTTGATGTTTCTGACGTAAAAAACAAAGAAGGTATAAAAGAAAGCTACTTAGCATATCACTTTAAAGGTTTTCCTGCAATCGCATCTGCTGCTAAACTTTCAGCTTGGCAAAATGACGTTAAGAAAACTGAGGCAGACGTTTATAATAGTGCTTTAGGAAAAGCGGCTGTTGCTGCTGCTTCTTACAGCAACTATCAAGCGATTGTTGTTTTAGATAAAAACGCTTATTTCCAAGGAGAAAAAGTAACTGGTAAAGTAGTTTTAGGTCGTTATGACGAAAATACTAAACCAACTTCATTCCAAGGTCCTGGACAAATTGTTAACGGACAAGCTGTTATTTCATTAACTGCAGGAGGTGTTGGAGAGCAAAATATTAATGGACAATTTACATTCTTAGAAGATGGTAAAAACATTCCATTGAAATTTAAAGGAACTTATGTTGTTGTACCAAGACCAAACTCTGCTACAATTTCAGCTGATAAGATGAATGTTGTTTATAGAGGTGTTGTTAACCCAATCTCTGTATCTTTTGCTGGTGTTGATGCAAACAAAATTAATGCAAGTGCTCCTGGATTATCTTCTGCCGGAAAACCTGGTAAATATAACATGAGCCCTGGACAAGGTACTGAAGCTACAATTTCTGTAACTGGAACATTACCAAACGGTGATAAAGTTACAGACAAGAAAACATTCAGAATTAAAGGTATTCCTGGACCAACAGGAACAATTAGAGGAGAGATGGGTGTTGTTAAAGGACCTAAATCTAACTTAGAAATTGCTACTATTGGTGCTAAATTACTTGATTTCGATTTCGAAGTTGGTTTAGATGTTGTTGGATTTAATATGAAAATTGCTGGACAACCTACTGTTGTTGTTTCTGGTAACAGATTAAATGCACAATGTAAAACAGTTCTTTCAAGAGCTGGAAAAGGAGACCAGGTTACTATTTCTGAAATTAAGACTAAACTTGTTGGAGCTGGTAGTTATTTATTACCAAGAACTGCTCCGGTAATTTACGAAATACAATAAAATTAGTAGTTAAAACTACATTCAATATCTTATAATGATACCACGATGAAAGTAAGAAATTTTTTAATAGCCGTTGTTTCTATCGCTGGAGGTTTTTCTTCTTATGCGCAATCGAATTTGCTAAATGCAAAAACACCTGATCAGATAGGGCTTAAGACTCCTGCGCAACTTATTTCTGATAATGATAAGCCTTTGGCGTATGGTTATGTAGATGATAGAGATATCTTGATGGGAAAAACTACTTGGGAAATCATTGATTTAAATGAAAAAATCAACTTTCCGATGTATTTTCCGGTTGATACAGCTAATATTGGTTCAGACAGACGTTCGCTTTACGACGTTTTGACGAAAGCTGTTAAAAACGGCAAAATAACTGAAGTATATAGCGACAGTTATTTCAATACTAAAAAATCTTTGAAAGATATTCAAGGTGCGTTATCTCGTATTGATACAACAGATGCCGGTAGAGAGTTAATCAACCAATATCCAGACGACTATAAATCACGTGTTGTGAAGAAAAAAGTTGTTACAGGTACTGGTAAAAAGAAAGTTGTTTCTTATGTTGAGGAAACAGTTGGTCCAACAAGATCTGTACCTGCTGAATATATCCTTAAACAAGATTTGACTGCGGCTGATGTTACACAATATAAAATAAAAGGATACTGGTATTTTGACAAACGTCAAAGTGAACTGAAATATCGTTTACTTGGAATTTGTCCTGTAACTCCGGATGTTTATACTATGAATAGCGATGAGAAGGATTATATAGAGTTATTTTGGGTTTTCTTCCCAAATGCCAGAGAAGCATTGCATGAAGCAAAAGCCTTTAATGACAGTAACTCTGCACTTCCAATTTCATTCGATCAGATTTTGAATTCAAGACGTTTTAATGCGGTTGTTTATAAAGAAGAAAACTTGTACGGAGATCGTGAGATCAAAGATTACATGAAAGACAACGCACAAAATCAGTTATTAGAATCTGAAAGAGTAAAAGAGAAGATTCGTAACTTCGAGCAAGATATGTGGAACTACTAAGTATCTAAATTACATCATACTAAAAACTCTTACTACCATGTAGTAAGAGTTTTTTTTGTTTTAATCAAGCTTAGAAATAATTGTTTTTCGTATTTGCTTTTTCACTACTATTATGCTGAAAATGTATATTAAAGACAGTGAATTGGTTAACAAACTGAAGTAATCTTTTTTTTAAACCTATTTTGATGTCTTAACTCTTAAAATTTACATAATTGTAAGAAAAATAATAAAATATTATTAAAGTTTAGTTACCTTTGTCGCCTAAAAAGTGTTCATGATGAAAGGGAAAAATTTTTTAATGGTTATTGTTTTGATCGCTGGTGCTTTTGCATCTAATGCACAATCAAATTTACTGAATGCAAAAACGGCTGAGCAGATAGGACTTAAAACTCCTGCACAACTGATCTCAGATAATGATAAGCCTCTGGCTTATGGTTATGTAGACGATAGAGATATTTTGATGGGAAAAACTACCTGGGAGATTATAGATCTAAACGAAAAAATAAACTTTCCGTTATATTTTCCGGTAGATACTGCTAATATTGGTTCTGACAGGCGATCGCTTTATGACGTTTTAACAAAAGCTATTAGAAACGGTAAAATTACCGAAGTATACAGTGATAGTTATTTTAATACCAAAAAATCCTTAAAAGATATTCAAGGCGCTTTATCACGTATCGATACTACAGATGCCGGTAGAGAATTAATCAACCAATATCCTGATGACTACAAAACTCATGTTGTAAAGAAAAAAGTTGTCACTGGTACAGGTAAGAAAAAAGTTGTTACCTATGTTGAAGAAACTGTTGGGGCAACAAGGTCAATTCCGTCAGAGTATATCCTTAAACAAGATTTAACTGCTGCTGATGTTACACAATATAAGATTAAAGGATACTGGTATTTTGACAAGCGTCAGAGTGATTTAAAATATCGATTATTGGGTATTTGTCCTGTAACTCCGGATGTATATACAATGAATAGTGACGAAAAAGATTATATTGAATTATTTTGGGTTTTTTACCCTAATGCCCGTGAAGTACTGCATGAAGGAAAAGCTTTTAATGATAAAAACTCTGCAATACCTATTTCCTTTGATCAGATTTTAAATTCAAGACATTTTAATGCCGTAATCTATAAAGAAGAAAATATGTACGGCGATCGTGAGATCAAAACCTACATTAAAGATGATGCACAAAGTCAATTGTTAGAATCTGAAAGAGTAAAAGAGAAGATTCGTAACTTCGAGGAAAATATGTGGAACTACTAAGTTTCTAATTACATTATACCAAAAACTCTTACTACCTTTGTATTAAGAGTTTTTTTTATATAGTACCTTTTATAATATGTTAGATTATTTGATTGTTGGGTCTGGACTGGCTGGAATTTCTTTTGCGGAAGTTGCTCTTAAAAACAATAAAACTTTTTTGGTAATTGATAATAAATCCCAAAACTCATCAAGAGTTGCAGGAGGATTATATAATCCTGTTATTTTGAAACGCTTTAGTGAAGTTTGGAAAGCGCAGGAACAATTGGTTTTAATGAATCAGTTTTACAGTCAGATTGAAGATAAGCTGAAAGTAAAATTTAATTTTCAACTTCCAATTTTAAGAAAGTTTTTCTCTATCGAAGAACAAAATAATTGGTTTGCTGCTTCAGACAAAAAAAACCTGGCTCCTTTTTTATCTACTAAACTAATCACAAAAAAATACAATAGTATTGATTCTCCATATGACTATGGAGAAGTTTTACATACTGGTTATGTAGATACAGCTTTGTTATTGGATTGTTATAAAGAATATCTAGAAGAGAATAATCTATTAATGGAAGAGTTTTTTGATAATACTTATATTGAATTTTTTGATTACGGAATTCAGTATAAAAATATTCAGGCTCGCCATATCATTTTTGCAGAAGGGTTTGGGCTGCATAGAAACCCTTTTTTTAATTATTTGCCATTAGATGGTACAAAAGGAGAATTGTTTGTAATAAAAGCCCCCAATTTAAACTTAGATGTCATTGTAAATACAAGTGTATTTATATTGCCAATGGGAAATGATTTGTTCAAAGTTGGTGCTACATACAATTGGCAGGATAAAACGGATTTACCTACAGAAGAAGGAAAACAAGAATTAGTAGATCGAATAAAAGAAATTATTACCTGCGATTTTGAAATCATGAAGCATTTTGGAGGAGTTCGGCCAACAGTTAAAGACAGAAGACCGTTGATTGGAACACATTATGAACGTAAATGTCTTCACATTCTTAACGGATTAGGAACGCGAGGTGTAATGTTAGGACCTGCGATGGCGCAAGCCCTTTTTGATAATATCGAAAATGAAATTCCTTTAGATCGCGAAATTGACATTCAGCGATTTCATAAAAAGTATTTGAAAACCCTTATTTTTGACCGGCCTTAGGATCATACGATACAAACATATTAATATATAAGTTTCTTGAAAGTCTCAAAACAAAAGGAAATAATACGATTAGGGAAATAACAATTGCTATAAAAGATTCTTCAATAGTGGTTTTAAAAAATACAAACGAAATGATAAAAGCTGCAATTCCTACGGCTACATTTAGACCGTAACTCACATACATTGCACCATAAAAAAACGAAGGTTCAATTTGATATTTTAATCCGCAATGACTACAATTGTCGTTCATTTTTAGAACTTTAGTCAAATGAAGCGGGTTTTTGTCTGAATACATACTTTCTTTTTGGCATTTTGGACAACTTCCTGTTAAAATACTATTTAGTTTCGATCCTTTTTTTAACATTTGCAAAAAATTAAATTACCCCATTAAATTGGGAGTGTAAATTTACACAATCAATTAGTTATAAAATAACATTACATGCTTAATATACACAATTTATCGGTTTCTTTTGGTGGTACTTATTTATTTGAAGAGGTAACTTTTCGTTTAGGTGCCGGAGATCGAGTTGGACTTGTCGGAAAAAATGGTGCTGGAAAATCTACAATGCTTAAAATGCTGGCAAGAGATTTTGCTCCTGATTCCGGAGTTATTTCTCAGGAGAAAGATATTCGAATGGGTTTTTTACGACAAGATATTGATTTTGAACGTGGAAGAACGGTATTAGAGGAAGCTTATGAAGCTTTTACTGAAATTAAAGTTGTAGAGAAAAAACTAGAAGAAATTAATCATCAATTGGTTACCAGAACTGATTATGAAAGTGAAGAATACGGACAAATCATTGAAGATTTATCTGATTACACCCATCGTTTTGACCTTTTAGGAGGTTACAATTATGTAGGTGATACAGAAAAAATTCTTTTAGGATTAGGTTTTAAAAGAGAAGTTTTTAATAATCAAACCGAAACATTTTCCGGAGGTTGGAGAATGCGTATCGAGCTGGCGAAATTATTATTACAGTCAAACGATGTGCTGCTTCTGGATGAGCCTACGAATCACTTGGATATCGAGAGTATCATTTGGTTAGAAAGTTTCCTGCGCAGTTATCCTGGAGTTGTTGTAATTGTTTCGCACGATAAAATGTTCCTTGATAATGTTACGAATCGTACGATCGAAATTTCATTAGGAAAAGCATATGACTTTAATAAACCATATTCTCAATATCTAGAATTGCGTCATGAAATTCGTGAAAAGCAATTGGCAACGCAAAAGAATCAGGCAAAGAAAATTGAAGAAACAGAAAAACTAATCGAAAAATTCCGTGCAAAAGCTTCAAAAGCTTCAATGGCGCAATCATTGATTAAAAAGTTAGATAAAGTAGAACGAATTGAAGTTGATGAAGACGACAATTCAGTAATGAATATCTCTTTTCCAGTTTCTAAAGAACCAGGAAGAGTAGTGGTAGAAGCCGAAAATGTTACGAAATCATACGGCGATAAAACAATCCTTAAAGACATTAGCCTGTTAGTTGAGCGCGGAAGCAAAATTGCTTTTGTGGGACAAAATGGTCAGGGAAAATCGACGTTTATTAAAGCTATTGTTGATGAATTCGAATATCAGGGAAGTATCAAACTGGGTCATAATGTACAATTAGGTTATTTTGCACAAAATCAGGCAGAATATCTTGATGGCGAAATTACTTTGCTTCAAACCATGGAAGACGCTGCAATGGACACGAATCGATCTAAAGTTCGTGATATGCTGGGTTCATTTTTGTTTCGTGGCGATGATGTCGAGAAAAAAGTAAAAGTACTTTCAGGAGGAGAACGTAACCGTTTGGCACTTTGTAAGTTGTTATTACAGCCTATAAATGTATTATTGATGGATGAGCCTACGAATCACTTAGATATTAAATCTAAGAACGTTCTGAAGGCTGCACTTCAAAAATTTGGAGGAACTTTATTATTGGTTTCTCACGATAGGGATTTCCTTCAGGGAATGTCGAATATAGTTTACGAATTCAAAGATCAACAGATCAAAGAATATTTAGGAGATATCAACTATTTCTTAGAACAGCGCAATCTTGAGAATATGCGTGAAGTCGAGAAAAAAGATGTTGCTAAAGCTGCTGCTCCAAAAGAAAGTAATAAAACTTCATACGAAGACCAGAAAAAAGGTAAAGCGTTACAAAATAAATTAAGCAAGGTCGAAAGTCAGATCAAACAATTAGAGCGAGATATTCAGCACGACGATAAATTGCTGGCTTCTAATTATGACAAACATATCGAAGATGCTTCATTTTTTACAGCTTATAACAAAAAGAAAAGTGATTTAGATCAATTGCTTCTTGACTGGGAAATTGTTCAGGAAGAGATTGATAATTTTACTGCTTAGTATTTGATTTAGGAGCTATTTCCAGCTTTCCGTTTCAAGTCCTCACAAAAAAAATGCATTTCTAATGTTGCAAAAAGAGCTTCTTTCAGTCGCTTTTTTTCAACAAGAAATGCAATTTTTTTTGCTCCGGGCTTTCCTCTTCAATCTGGGCTAGGAGTAGCAGTTTTCAGTCACAGTATTCAGTCACGGTTTTCAGTTTTAGATTTGTTCAGTTTTCAGTTTACAAATTTTTCGCAATGACAAAAACAAGAACAAAAACCTGTGAAAACCAGTTGAAACCCGCGTCATCCGTGTGCCAATATACGCTAACCTTAAATAATCCCAATACTTTTAGAATGCATAATCGCTTCGCTGCTATTTTTATAATAACAAACAGAAACTTCTAAAGCTTCTAAATTCTTCATGATCTTTTTCGTTGCTTCTTTTTGGTGTTTGCCGGTTTGCCTGATGTAAACTGCTTTTACGGTAACAGGAAATATTTTGCAGATTCGCTCGTATAAAACAGGATCGTGTTGAGAATCATCTCCCAGTAAAACATATTTTAGATTTGGATAAAACTCTAAAACATGTTTTATTTTATCAAATTTATGATCGTGATTTCCGCTTCCGCTCATGAAGAAATCTGTAATACCTCTTTTTATATCTTTCAATAAAATTACAGCTCTCGGAAGCTTGTGTATTTTAGTAAACTTTACAATAAACCGATACAAATTCCACTCACTGCTTGAAACGTAAAAAAAAGCATTTTCTTCTTCCTTATTGTTTCTTCCTGCTGAACTTAAAGCTTGATAATGAGGTACAACATCAGTAAAAACTTTGCGGTCATTTACATTTTTAAACAGAAGAATGTAGATTTTTTTAAAGAAATTCTGGGTATGGGAAATCAAAAAAGTGTCATCAATATCAGATATGATTCCTAATTTCCCTTTATGAGGTCTTATAAAACTGCCTTTTTCGGTTATGGTTTCATTTTCATATCTAATACTTACTTCATATTCCATCCATCCAAAATTAGTTTCTGTTTCAAGCGGAATACAAAATTTAAAATATCCGTCATCTAGTGTTTTAGTGTGAATTTCCTGATTGCCGCATTTTAAATAAATATCAAAATTCTCAAGCGTTTTTATTCTAAACTGATTAATGATAGAACGTGCATTTTTTAAATTTTTCTTCTGAAAATCATAGTCATACGTTCTTTTAAAAACATGCCCCATTACAATTAATTCTTCTTCATTGGCATAACCTCGATATAATTGTAAAATTGGTTTCATTAATTGCGTATATTTATAGATGGATGCTGTAAATTAATTATTTTAATTGACTTTAAAAATAAAATTTTGAAAAAGAATATCATATTTGTTGTAAACCCTATTTCCGGAGACCTTGATAAAACGAGTTTAATCGAAGCTGTTCAGGAGTTTGCAACCACAAATAATTTTGATCTGGAAGTTTATGAAACTACAGGAAAAAGTGATCAAAAAGAAATACAATCACTATATAATCAATATCAACCGGAAAGAATTATAGTTGCCGGTGGAGACGGAACCATAAAAATGGTAGCCGAAGCGATGGAAGAATTTGATGTAATTATTGGCATTTTGCCTGCTGGCTCCGCTAATGGTTTATCTGTAGATCTAAATTTACCAACCACAATTGAAGAGAACCTGAAAACAGCTTTTCTTAGTCGTTATATCGAAATGGATATGATTTGTATCAATGGTAAAAAAAGTATTCATTTAAGCGACATTGGTCTCAATGCTGATCTAGTTAAAAATTATGAAGAAAGTAATTTAAGAGGCTTTTGGGGTTATGCTTTGCAAGCCTATAACACGCTTGTAGATTCTAATGATCCTTTTGTTGCAACAATTTCTACGGGAAAGGATACAGTTGTACATACGGCAAGAATGATCGTAATTGCGAATTCTCAGAAATATGGAACTGGGGTAACTATCAATCCTAACGGTTCCATGAACGATGGAAAATTTGAATTGGTGATCTTAAAAAGCCTGGATTTATTATTGCTCGGAAAAATTATTACAGGAAATATGCCTATTGATTCAGATGATATTGTAATTATTTCGACAGATAAAGCCACCATAAAAACAGATTACCCGGTTAATTTTCAAATTGATGGAGAATATTGTGGTGCCCAGACTTCGTTAGAAATTTATATTTTGCATAAGCAAATGAAAATTGCAATTCCTTAGTTTTGTGGTTTAATTAATGTCGTCCCGATGGGGCCGGAAATCTCAAACGGATTGTTTTCTATAAATATTACACTCCTAAAAGAGTTATTTATCTGCATATTTGTGGAAGAAGGCAATTAAATAAAGCCCTGGAAGGGCTTAATATTTATATAGATATTGATTTATTTAAAAGGATTTCGTTCCTGCCACTCTGTTTTAGGTTCCAGATAATTGAATAATTTGGCGATATTATGGTTAATCAAAGCATTGCTGTGTGTAATTAAACCATACATTTTTAGCGGTTTTGCACCTACTGAACTTTTGATTTCGAGTGCGGTTCTCGCAAAAACAATTTCAGAGAAACCCTGATTTATTGAATAAGCAATCATATCATATAACATATTGAGATACAACATTTTTTCACGCTGAATAGTTTCGTCATAGCCTAAAAAGTAGGTATCCATTATATTCCCGTTTTTAATCAATGTATTGAAACCTATTAGTTTTTCGTCTAAAAAATAGCCGTAAAATAAGAAGTTATCTTTCATAATTTCCTTAAAAAAGCTAAAGTGATTTCTGGCTAAGAAAAAGGTATTGAAAGGCGCATTTTTAGCCACATGAAAATACAATTCATAAATAACATCTTCATACTTCTTAATATCAGCCAAAGACATTTTTTGTTTCTGAATTCCGTCTGCTTTTTTTCTTGCACGTTTATATTGATCTCTGTATTTTTTTGATAAAGCGTCAATGTAATCTTGTTCTGATTTCCAATTTTTATTGATTTCAAAAATCATATTGGGTTGCGTCGAAAACGTATAATTGTTTTTAAATTCAGCTTGAAGTGGTTCTATTTCTGTTGCCGTAAAATCTTTTATACTCGTAATATGAACTTTTTTTCCGGCTGCTTTCAAGTCTTTCCTGAGCTGATTTATTGCTTTATGAAGTGTTTTAAAAGCCTTAGCTTGCTTGATGGCTGCATCAAAAGCAAATGCATTTTGTCCCGTAAGCATATTGTTGCCGACGAATAATACATGCGAAGCAAAATTTTTGAAAGCAAAATTACGTACAGAAGTTTTTAAACACTGATCGCGTTCTCCAAAAGATTCCAGTTTTTCTGCAAATAGAAATTGAGTTATGACAATCCCAACAAGTTTATCTTCGTTAAAAATTCCAATAAAATGACAAATCATATTTACCGGACAAGAGTTTTCGAGTACCTCGAGATATTCTCTGGTCAAAAAAATATTATTTACAGCCAGCGAATTCCATTCTAAAGGCAATAATGACGTGCTGTTGTAAATTTCGAAAGAATAAGTTGTATTCAAAAGTATGAGCTAATTTTTTCAAAATTAGGTATTATTTATAATAACTCACTTTCTTTAAGTTATTATTAAGAAAACCCCGCCTGAGTTTAAGAGTCAAACGGGTTTCTGTTTTTTATAATTATGCGTATGCACATATAATTCCGCCCATAAGCGTTAAGGTTAAAATCCAATATCCGGTATTTATAAAAATGTATTTCCACGATCTTCTTTCAAACAAGCCATTAATCGCCAACATTGGAAAAGCGAAAAATAAACCTGATATAAAACCATGAAGTGCGCCATGTTTAAAAGTGCGGTAAGCTGTTCCGTAATCTGCCATAAAAGCAGCAAATGATGGTTTTGCAGTTTCTATTAATGGCGGTCCGCCAACCATGCCAACTGCGCCGGACTGATGAATTGTTAATGCCGAAATGACCATCGTCATCATTAAGGAAAAGATATAAGTTAACCCGAAAATTTTAATCATATTTCCGGTCTTAAGCGATTCTTCGGTTAATCCGGATTCTCGCATCCAGATCGTTCCAAAAACTTTAGGATTGTACCAGATAAAGCCGGTAACTAGAGTAATTAATGCCGAAGCAAAAAAAGGTAAGAAATTCATTTGCATGTGATTAGGTTTTTAGATTAGTTGATCAAATTTAAGAAAAATATATAAAGATTTACTTTATTTTAAAACAGTAATTCATCATGGTTTTTTCATATCAAAAATTTAAATTTTGACAGAAAAAAAGGTTATAATAATTTAAGCTGTATTTTTTAACGATTTACTTTTTTTTTATAACTTTAATTCTTCAATTTGCATAATATCCAAATTGAATGAAAAATAATCTAACCTTTTTAATAACAAAATTATGGTAGTACAATATCAAGGTGAACAACACGGAAAATCTACAACATTTACAATACGAATTATAGGAAACAATTTGTCTAAAAGCAGCTCTAATTATCAAATTGATTTATTGGTTGGCGACAAACAATTGCCAATTTTTACAACATCAATTCATCAGAGTTTATCAAATTGCCTAAAAGAAATCTATCTTTTCAGAAAACATAACGGAATAAAATTCAATGCTTCTTCAGAGAAAGTAGCGCCAACTTTAGTTCCTTATGATTTGGTATTGTTCAATTATAATAAAGGAGCTTTATTTATGGCTTAAGCCAAATTTACGCTGTTTAAATATTAAAAAAGACTTTCTTAATTGGAAGTCTTTTTTTTGATTTATTACTTACTGATTTTTATTAAGATGTACCAAAATTATAAACTATTGATTTATAATTTTACTCAAGTCAAACATCGGCGCATACATCGAGACCATAATTACTCCTACAATTGCTCCAATTACAATGATAATCACAGGTTCTAAAATAACACCAATCATCTTGGTTTGGTGGGTTATTTCCTCATTATACTGTTCTGTTAACCTTTGAAACATTGTTTCAAGTTGATTAACTTGTTCCGCCACTTCTACCATTGAAATCATTTTGTTTTCAAACACACTATGTTTTTTCAAGCTTTCATTTAAAGAAGCTCCTTTTGTTATGTCTTCTTTTATTTGTTCAATTGCAATTTCAATGGGGTAAAAGCCAATCATTTTTGCGGTTAAAGACAAGGAATTTATTAAAGTTGTTTTTGATGTAATTAATAAATTCATTGCTTGACAAAAACGGGAAATGTATATTTTGCGAATCAGGTTTCCAAAATAAGGTGTTTTTAAAATTATTTTAGTAGTAAACGATCTGTAACTTTTTTTTTCTCTTAATAATATATGAATTACTAGTAAACTGATTATGGCTCCAATTACAATAGAGAAAATTAATCCTGAATGATTTGATATTTTTATAATAATTTGAGTACTTTTTGGTAATTCGCTTCCAAATTGTTTGAAAACGGAGCTAAACATTGGCACCACTTTATTCAGCATGAAATACAAAACCAAAATAGTAACCAGCATTACAATTGTTGGATAGGTCATAACCGAAACAATTTGTCTTTTCATTTGAATTTTTCGGTTAAAATACTTTTGTAATTCTTCTAAAACTTCTTCCAGTTTTCTGGTTTCTTCACCAATTTGAATGCTGTAATATTCATAGGTCGAAAACTGATTGGTTTCGCGCATTGATTCGTAAATACTTCTTCCTTCAACTACCTTTTCCTTGATTTCAAGAATCATTTTTTTCTCAAATTTATTGGCAGACTGATTGCTTAAAATTTCCAACGCCTTTTTAAAGTCAACGCCAGATCTTAAAAGCATACCAAGTTCTCTGTAGAAAATCTCCTTTTTCTTATCAGAAAGCTTTTTAGAAAACTGAAAAGAATTAGTTTTAATCCTAAAATCCGGTTTCTCTGCTTTTAATGTTTTATATGTAGTTAAATCAAAACTCATTACTTCTTTATTTTTTCTAATAATTCATTTGGATAGATTCTTTTGTAAAAGCGTAAATCCAATTCTTTTTCATTTGATTTTATATTTAAATTTATTTTCTGAAACACAAATTGTTCTGATTTGCTTTTGACTGTATCTACAATCATTTTATTTAATTTAATTCTAAAAGTGTCGATAAATGTTTCACTGTTTCTTAAAATATAGTCGTCTGCGAATTGATAAGAAACCCTTTCACCTGTGTATCCTTTAAAATAAATTTCATTTTCCAGAACAGTCATTTTTTCTTTTTCAAAAATGTCTTTGTTTAAACTGTATGTTAATCTGTTTAGATCATTTACCAATTGATTTTGATTTTTAAAATCCAGCATTCTTCCTGTAACAATCGAAAAAATAACAAATAAAAACCCCATAATAATAGCTGTAATTGCCATGCTCACAACTGCTTCTATAATAGAAAAGGCAGCTATATTTTTAGGGTAATTTTGGATCATTTTGAACATAAAAGCTTTTTTCAAACTTAAATTGTGTACTATCATTATACTGTATTATAATCTTTTTAAGTTGATCGTTAACGACTTCTTCTTCAATCAAAAGGTTTTTATTTGGATTATCTGATATTGAATCATTTTTTAATTCTGATAAGTAAAAAAGTTCATTTACCTTATTTTGAGTGCTGTAAAATTTCACAGAAGCTTTTGGTGTATAAACTGAAGCAAAAATCATTATTGCAAAATATAAACAGGCTGAAATAATGGTTAACGCAATAACTGATTCAAGCAGAGAATTACCTTTTAGATTAGAATACTTTTTTAATGACTCCATAAGTTGTTGCTTTTGTATTGAATAACGGAATTGAGATAAAATAATCCGGACGTTTATTGGTATTAATTTCAATATCGCTGATCGTATTTTCGTAAGATGAAGAACTGTTTTTTATAAAAAAAGCATTAGTATATACAGAGCCATAAACATTGCTTTTGAGCATTAATTTTCCAGTACAATACAAATCTCCAAAAAGAAGACTTCCTTCGTCTATTTCGATAGTATTTTTATGAATTAAATCATTTGAGTTCCCAAATAAAACAACAGCACCATTGATATGACATCCTTTTTTTATTTTAATTTTTGATTCTTCTGCACTTTCATTATAAACACAAATCACTGATGGATAATTTAAAGTGACATTTTCTGCAAGTTCAATTCCTTTTGTAGCAAATGCCTGAACAGTTCCTTTAAAACCTTCTTCAAAAGATATTTTTGGAGCTATTAAAATGACATCTTCCAGAACCGTATTTTTTTTTACTCTAATAGAATCTTGTGAACGTAATATAAAGTTGCCTTTGAATATTATATTTCCAAGAGTCGATTTTACAGAAACCTCTTTTGTTATATTAAAAAATGAATTATAGAATAAGGAATCATTTGTTTTTTCGACATTTGAGAGTTTTGTTTTTTCAGATTTTAACCCTAAAAAAATCTTTTTAAATTCGGGATTAATTTCAGGTAATTGTGGTTTAGAAATTGTAATTTTTCCTTCTGTTGTAAGCTGGTTAAGATTATTATTTATATAATATGTTTCGATAAAAGTGCTTGGTAATTGATTGTTTCCAATTAATTTTACTTTTCCTGAATAAAAAAGGGATTTAAATAAATTGGTTAAGTAAATGGCATTCTTATCAAAGTTCCTTTCACCAACAAAATGAACAGATGAAACAGTATCGTTTGCAATGTAGGATTTAGCTAAAACAAGAGATAATAACCCATATGATTTTGTTTCGAAGCTGCCTTCGATACCCGAGTTTTCATTTTTATTTATTTCTGTGTGCACTGTTTTATTTCCTAAAGCAAAATTTAAAACGGATTGATTTTGTATATAAAGTTCCTCTTGTAGGTTATAATATAAATTAAGTTGATTATACAAATTTGAAAAATACAGCAATGCACCGCAAATTATAGAAACTATTAGGCAAATATATATGGCGTATAGCAAACTGTGAGCTTTAACCATTATTTTGTTGGTTTTGACTTCTTTTAAAAAGGGTATTAAAGAATGTTTTTACTTTTGAATCTTTTTGAGATTCATTTTTTACTTGTTCTCTGGATGCTTTTTGTGTAGCTTTTTCTGTTTTAGTTTTTTCGCTTGCAATTCTTTTTTCTTTTTTAGCCTTTATTTTATAATTTGCGAGCTTCATAGCATCAGATGTTGCTTCTGATTCTTTTTGAGTTTTCGTAGCATTTTCTAGTTTAATATTTTCTTGTTTAATTCTGTATTTCTCAGATTTAGTAAAGATTTCTTTTTGCTTAACTATAATATTTTTTTTATAAGCAATCGTGTCTCTTTTCTCTAAATTAATCCATTTTCCAGTTTTAAAATCAGACATAAATCTGCCTGTTTCAAGTAAATTACCACTTTGATCATAGCATATATATTTTCCGGAACGTACACCATTATGCCAATTTTGAGTTGTGGCTAAAATACCATTTGGGTACCAGGTTTTCCAAATTCCAATTTTTATACCTTTTCTAAATTTGCCTTGCTCTGCCAGTTGGTTACTATGAAACATTCTCATAAACTCTCCATCAAGTAAATCACCTGACATTCCCCCTTGAGTTTCATGTAACGTTCCTCCTTTAAACCAGTAATAGGTTATATTTTTATTCGCTGTAGTTTTTTTGTTCGTAGTATAAAACTCATATCTAAAATCTTTATCTGAGATTTTTTTTATCATAAAAGGATCGCCAAAAGACACTAGTGCAAATGCAAAAAAAAGTATAAAGGAACGTGTTAAAATAATTGTTTTCAAAATAAGTAGTTTTTGTTGTATAAGTGATATGTTTTTTTCTAAATGATTGGATTTAATCAGTACTCTTTAAACGAATTATTTTTGTTTCTGAATTGAAATACACTTCAATAGAATCTTTATATTTCTTTTTAATGATTAAACCATTTAGCGGAGTATTGAGTTTGAGTTTATACAGTTTTGAATCTATTTTTAGTAAAACCACTTCGTTATTTCTTTCTTTAGAAAGAATATATCCATAATACTTAAGAAGTGGCCACTTAACACTTGAATTTGTTTTTATGGGAGCATGATATATCGCTTTTTTTAATGGTATTCTATCAGTTGTTATTTCTTTAAGAGATAAAATTGTAGTTTGATATTCTTTAGTTAAAAATGGATCGTGACTTAACTTTTCTAATACAAAAGTGTCTTTGTTAATCTGGTTAATTGCTATATTGTCTATTTGATCCTGTTTTTTAGAAATTGTTTTATTGTTTGAAAATTGCTTGTTTATTATTTTATAGCCAACAGTTCCCCATAATCCCAAAACTATCAGAATAAGAATTATATTTATTTTCTTTTTACCCATATTTAATTCACGGTAAACTTAAATACTGCACTGTTTATACCAATATTTCCAGCTTCGTCAATTGCTCTAACTCTCCAATAATAAATTCCTTTAGCTGAAAAAGATTGCTGTAATGTTGTATAGCTGCTGTTTTGAGTTTGAAGAATAGTATTAAAATCAGTATCCATTGCAAATTCAACTATATAAGAAATAGGGGATTTTACATTTCCTGTATCGCTCGCAATACTCCAGGTGTAAGTAGTATTTGAACCGGCTGTTTGAATTGAATTATCAGTGGGCAAAATATTTTTTGGCTGATTGGGTACTGTTCTGTCAATATTGAAGTTACGAGCAGAATATTGCTTTGTTTCAGTATCTGTGTTTTTTGCCTTTAACCTCCATTCATAATTGCCATCCTCCAGAGTCAGTAAATCAAGAGTAAATGAAGTATTTGTCAAGTTCGTGTTTGAATATATTTCCTGCCCGGTAGCTGTATTAACTAATTTAAGGCTGTAACTTGTGACATTATTTAAGGCTTGCCAATTTAGTGTTACATTAATAAAATTTATAAACGTATTATTCTCCGGACTAATTAGTATAACTTGTTGATTGTTTAAGTCATTAGGGATTATGATGGAGAAATTAGAAGGAAATGAGTAAATAGATTCATAGGCATAGTTTTCACCCCTTACTCTCCAAATATAGTTTCCGGTATTTAATGGTAATGTAATGCTTGTCTTGTTAGTTAAGGAATCAAGGACGAGAATTTGATTAGATTCATAAATTTGAATGCGATATTTATCTGCGCCATTGAGAGTGTTCCATCGAAAACTTACAACGTTACTTTCAATAATGGGATTATTAATAGGATAAAGGTTTTGTACCGTATCATTGCTAATATTTTTTTCAAATATATCTTCGCATGAATAAGTAAGAATTGTTAAGGCTATTAATATTAATTTATTTATTGTTTTCATAGTTTTGGAAAATCATTTTTAAATGGAGAGTTTCAGATTTATTGTTATTTTTTGTGATGTAAAAATTCATGCTGACTATTTGTGAAAGATTAAATTTCTGTTCAAAACTATAAGCCAGATTTAAGAGTTGGTTGCTGTTTCCTGTTACATCCAGCTGATTTGTTATGATGTGATAATTATCTTCAGGAAAGTCATGTATTGCTTTTAAATTATTTATTGAGACTTCTGGAGAGTTTTTAGACGCAAAACTTATAATACCTTGTTGTACGATCTCTTTTGCAACGCCTTCTTTTCCAATAATTTTGTCTAAATAAGCAATGTCTTTAGCTAAACTATTTGTGTTTTGTGTTTTTTTATTAATATTTTCTGCCCTTTTGGATAATGTTTGATATTCTTTCACAACATCAAACAAGGGATAGAAGGATCTTTTATAAGCCGTAAGTGATAAAATAAAGAAGATTCCGATCAGTGCGTAAAATTTTTGTTTATAAGAATAATTTTCAAACATTTTTCAGCGTTATTTTTATTTCGAATATTGATTTGTTTTTCTTGTCTTTCTTTATATTTATGATCTCAAAACGTTGCAACCAATCCATCTTTTTTAGCTCCTCAAGCCAATTGTTAAAAGATCCTTCCTGATAAGTTTCTCCTTTAATTATAATGGTTTTATTATTAAAGAATACCTTCTTGTTTTCTCTGTATTCTTCTTTTAGAGGAATAATATTTAATTCATCTAAAGAAATATTAGACGGGATTGTCCGGATAATTTGATAACCATAATAAGAAAGAAACTTAGAGGATAATGCTCTGGATTCTTTTAAAATATTCATTTTTTTTTCTTTTTTCGCTTCTAAATCTAATATGAGTTGATAGGATTGATCTGAATAAACAGTTTGCTGTTTTAGTTCTAAGTTTTTAGTGCCATAATGTTGTCTAATAAAATAGCTTAATAGCAATAAAATAAAGAAGCTGAAAAGGATTGTAGTTCCTAAAACATTAAAAGCTTTCTTGTAAATTAGTTCTTCATTATTTATATTGGTATTGGTAGTTTTTGAAACCTCTTTTTGTTTGACAAAAAAATGTATAATTGCACCATATAGAGGTAAAAAAATATTTGAAATTGTATCTTCTCCAATTTTATATAAGGTTAATTCTTTCTCCTCGTGTTTTGTAAAGTTTAATAATTTTTCATTCTCAAACTCCAGACGTAAATCATTAGAAAATAGTACCTGCTTTTTTAAAACATTATTTAATAAGGAAGCTAAAAAGGAACCAATATAAATATCCACAATTTGAAATTCATTTTTTTGAAATTTAGAAATCGTTTCTTCGACAATATTTTTTCTGCAAAAACTGATAAAGTTTGATTTTAATCCTTTTAAATCTGTATAGTAAATGGCATTGTAATCAATATTTTTTTGCCAATTCACATCAGCTTCATTTTCAAAATCGATCTCTTTATTCAAAACACCTTTTCCTTCT
Organism: [Flexibacter] sp. ATCC 35103; assembly: GCF_001975985.1. Lineage (GTDB taxonomy): Bacteria > Bacteroidota > Bacteroidia > Flavobacteriales > Flavobacteriaceae > Flavobacterium. The sequence goes on from NZ_MTQF01000005.1 coordinate 531,023, forward strand.
ATTACTATTAAAACGGGTGTTTTTTTATTGATGTTTTTTGTCAATATTTCAAAGCTTTCAAAGGTTTGTTTAGAAACAATAGAAATTTTGTTTGCTTTCTTTTTTACAGCAAGCAAATTGTAAATCTCGTAATCGTTTTTTTTGATTACTCCAACGACATTTATGTCATTCAGTTTTATGAATTTAGATAAAGTAGCTAACATTAGTAAATAACAGTTGGTTTGATAAAAATGTGGAGTTTAGAATCACTTTTTCCTTTTTTTCTGCTACTGAAGAACCATTTTACAATAGGAATTCTTGATATTATAGGAGTTCCGGTTCCGGAGTTTTCTTTTTTCAATTCATCTAAACCTCCCAGTAAAATCATTTCCCCATTTTTTACTCTGACTAGAGATTCAAATTTTTGAGTAGCTTTACCCGGAGGTGCATCTTCACCAACTCTTGCTAAGAAAGAACTTTTTTCTACCGCAATTGTCAGTGTTACATTTTCATCTGTAGATACATATGGCTTGATAGAAACACTTAAATTTGCATCTGTTGACTTCCAAGTTCCTGAATTCAAAATGTCATTTCCTATAGTGTTGTTTATTAATCGGTTACTTTGTTCAAAATAATAACTTGTTTCTCCAATTGATAATTTGGCTTCATGACCGCTTATTGTTGCAATTTTAGGTGTGGATTCAATTTTGAGGACAGAATTATTTTCGAGAAGTTTAAGATTGAGATAAAATGATTCGGTTACTTTTCCAAGTTTAAAAAGGCCAAAACCATTAAAAGCATTTATTAAACTATTTACAGAAGATCCGTTTAAGGTAACATCAGAACTTGGAAATAATATTCCGCCAGTTTGAACCGAGTTTATTTTATCTAAACCAGCTTTCATTCCGGTTTGTATGTCATATGATTTATTGTATTGTACAATAATTACTTCAATTTGTACCATTGGTACAACTTTGTCAATTTGTTTGATATAAATTTTTAATTCTTCGAGTATAGATCTGGATCCAGAGACAATTAGACCGTTTAATTCTATAAATTCTTTTATTTCTAATTTCTCTGAAAACACTTTTGGTAAGGCTCCAATAACAGATTCTATCGATCTGTTTTCTAATTGAATCATCTCAGTAATTCTAAGTCCTTCTGTAGCTTCTTCGCCAATTAAGTAGAAATTATCTTGTTTTTTATAGGTATATTTTTTTCCTTTAAAAATGTGTGCAAGTAACTCATCAAAGGTAATATTGTCGACAGAAAGAGTTGTTTTCTCATTTTCAGGTTTATTATATAAAAAATAATTGATGTGTAATTTTTCTGCTGCTTCTGTAAGTAAATCAGAAGCATCTGCGATATAAGCGTTTACCTGTAAAAAGCCATTTTTATTAATGTTTATTTCATAAAATCCCGGAACACCCAGACTAACTTTTGGCTGTTTTGCTTTAGGATTGTTTTTTTGCGTACTTGATTTGTCGATGATGTTTTTTTCTATAAAATAAAATCCATTATCATCTTTAGTGGCTAATAAATCATTTGATTTGGCAATCATTTCAATTACCTGATCAAAAGGCCTATTTAATATATAGGAAGAAATTTCTATATTTTTTATCTCCTGAGCTAATATTAAATTTTTACCAGATTTATCTATAATTGCCTTTGCAACAGCAGATAAAGTATCGTTTTCTAATTTTACAGATAAAAAATCGTTTTGAGAATTGTAGCTAACATCAATGATTTTATGCTGTTTTTTTTCGACAACTATGACTGCTTTTCTTTTTTTGAAAAGAATAATGTTATTCATAAAATAAACTTCAAGATCATATTTTTGAACTAGATGTATAAAAACATCTTTGACCGTGACATCAAAAAAGTTAGTAGCAAAAGGTTGATTTAATTCTGTATCAATATCAACATTCAATTGATGTTCTTCTGCAATCGAGGAGATGAAATCATGTAATGTAAGTCCTGATACATCAATTTTAATAGTTTCATTCAATCCTTTTTTTTGAATTGACAATTCATCAAATTTTCTACTTAATTCAACAATATCTTGCTGTGCTACAATTATGTTCGTAAAAAATAACGTAGCTAGTACGCATACGGTCCTTTTAAGCATTTGTTTATATGTTTATTAAAATTGAATATATTTCTTCCAGCGAAGTTTCTCCCATGGCTAAAATCTCAAATGCTTTTTTTGACAATGATTTATAATCTTTATCATTACTCGCTAATTTTGTAATGGTGTTGTTCTTGATCTCTTCAGTAATTGTATTGTTAATATTCAAAATTTCATAAATTGCAGTTCTTCCTTTGTAACCGGTATGAAAGCATTGATTGCAGCCAGTAGGTTTATAGTAAGAAGAAATCTCATAAGGGAATATAAAATTTAGCGGAAAATCTTTAAGATTGCACTTTGTTTCTTTTTTGCAGTAATTGCAGAGTTTCCGTACCAATCTTTGTGCTACTGAAAGATTTAAAGTTTCTGCAATTAAGTAGGAGGGAACTCCCATATCAATCAACCTTGAGATCGTTCCTATTGCTGAATTGGTATGTATGGTAGACAAAACCAAATGCCCTGTTAATGAAGCTCTAATTGCCATTAAAGCAGTTTCAGAATCCCGAATTTCTCCTAACATGATGACATCGGGATCCTGACGTAAAAACGATTTTAGCGCTGATGAAAATGTTAGTCCGATATCTTCTTTTAATTGTACCTGGTTAATACCTTTTAGGGTATATTCGATAGGATCTTCTACAGTTACTATATTTCTTCGGCTCTCATTTAGTAATCTTAACGTAGCATAAAGTGTGGTTGTTTTACCAGATCCTGTCGGGCCACTAATTAGTATGATTCCGTTAGGTTTTTTTACCGCTTCCAAATAACTTTCGAGTTCTTCTTTTTGAAGCCCTAACGTATTCAGGTCAATATTTGAGGCATCCTGACCTAAAAGGCGCATTACTATTTTTTCGCCAAATAAAGTTGGTAAAATAGAAACCCTGATGTCAAAAGATTCATTAGTAATCCTTCCATCCTGAGGAAGCCTTTTTTCGGTAATATTTAATTTAGCTTTAATTTTGACTTTGTTTACTAATTCCAGATAATTGGCATGTTCTATTTTATAACGTTCTATTAATTGTCCATCAATCCGAAAACGAATACGGGAAGAATCATCATAAACTTCAAAATGAATATCACTGCATTTTAAAGATTTTGCTTCTGTTAATAAATTTTCCAGAAAATCACCTTTGTCAACATTTAAAGATTTGTTAGCACTTAATGCTCTTTCTTTTCTGTAATAAATGGATAATGCCTTTTCTATTTCAGAAGTATCCATTGGATAAAAAGCAACATTTTTTCCTAAAAAAAGTTCTAATTCCTCCCTTGTATCTTCATTATTGTTAGAATCATCGACATATAGCTCTAAAGTGTTTTTAGAAAAAAACTTAGGCAGGATTCGATATTGATTGGCAAGTTCATTCGAAACCATATACTGCACTTCAGAAAGAATCGTAATATCTTTTGACATTATACTAAAGTGATTTTCTGAAAAATCATAAAGTGATCTTTCAATAATATGATTAATAAAAATAAAGACGAGAACCCTGCTAAAGGAACTGTTTCTTGTTTGATGAATTTATTCACTCCAAGCTGTAAAATAATAGAAAACAGAAGTGACAGAATAAAAAAAAGAATGTAGTTTTTTGATAAAAAAAGAGGAGTAATAGCCAGGTAAAACAGCAAATCACCTAATCCAAAATAATACTCGAAAGGATTTAGGAATTTTTTAGATTTAAGACTCATGTAAAATGTCAAAATGCCTAGTGTGAGTGAAAAGAAGCCCGTATTAAAAAGTATAATTTTGAATAATTCATTACGTTCAACAGGAATTATAAAGAAAGAAATTCCAAAAATTACAATCGGTAAACCAATATGTATTTTTCTGTGTTTCCAATCCTGAAAAAAAATAATTACTAAAGACAGTAATAAAATTATTAATGATATTTTCATCTTATTCTTTTGTTACTTCGGTTAATATTTTTTTACTGTCTATTTCCCAGGTATTAAAATTTCCGTCACCATCCAAATCTGATGTTGCAGTTGCTCTGGCTAAAAAAGAATCATTTGAAGCTTCCAGAATTTCAATTTTATAAACAGCTTGTCCGCCCTCGTCAACTGTCTTTTCCTGTTCAAAACCTATTTCTTCTAAACTGTTAGAGTATTTTGAATGTCTGTAGAAATAGCTTTTCTCCAAGCCATAAACTTGATTAAGCATAGCTTGTGCCTCAATAGCTTTTGCCTGACCAATTATAGAGGTTTGATTTGGCAAAACCATTAATAATAGTATACCAATAATACATAATACAATTAAAATTTCTGTCAAAGAATATGCCTTAACAATTAATTTATTTCGATATAAATGATGTTTTTCTTTCATTTAATATTTTTTTATACAGTTTTTATTTGTTAAAATTAAAAGCAAATTTCTGCAAAAATACAAATCCAATTGTAATAAACTATTTTAAAAGTATAATATTTTATTTTTAACAAATATTATACTAAAGAAGTT
>NZ_MTQF01000006.1:0-159469 GCF_001975985.1 [Flexibacter] sp. ATCC 35103
TCTAAAGCCAGAGGATTTAGCGTTACCGTATTGTCTTCTGCAACTGTATAAACATCATCAACTGCAACTGGATTATCGTTAACTGCTGTTACTGTTACAGTAATCGTAGCGATATTAGATACTGCTCCGTCATTATCGTTTACAGTATAGTTTACTGGTGTAGCTATTCCGTTGTAATTTAATACAGGGGTAAAAGTTACAATTCCCAATGCATCTACTGTATAAGTTCCTTGTCCAGCAACTGTAAAAATATTTTGGATTCCTGGCGTTGCAGGATCTAAATCTACCGTTGCTTTATTGATAGTTCCGTCAACATCAGTATCGTTTGCTGTTACGTCAATAGTTACAGGCGTATCTTCATTTGTAGTTTTTGTATCATTATTGGCAACCGGATTATCGTTAACCGAAGTTACAACAAATGTAATATCTGCATTGTCACACAATCCAAAAGTATCACATAATGTATACGTAATTTTTGCCGTTCCGTTATAATTGTCTGCCGGATTAAAAGTTACAATTCCGGTAGTTATATTTAATGTCCAAACACCTTTAGCATCTGTATATGTTGTTTGAATACCTGCCACAGCCGGATCTAAATCTACAGTAAATTGTCCTACTCCATTTACTGGGGCAGTTGGATTACCATCTTCATCTGTATCATTAGAAAGTACATTTACAGTACCGTCAGCACCATCTTCTGTTAAAGGAGAAGCACTAAGATCATCATCATTAGCAACCGGTGCGTGATTTACCGTTGCTGTAGCCGATCCTGAATTATTACCCGGAGTTGGATCGTTCTGTCCTCCTGTAATAGTAGCGGTATTGGCATAAGAACCAGTCGCATTCACTTTTGCTACAATACTAAGGGTTGCACTTCCTCCATTTGCAAGATTTCCAATAGTCCAATTTGGTGCTAACCAGGTTCCTGTCGAAGGCGTTGCACTAACAAAAGTATAACCTGCCGGAAGCGCATCGTTTACTGTAACTCCAGTAGCACTACTTGGTCCCGCATTAGAAGCAGTAATTGTAAAGGTTACATCACTACCTACATTATGCGTACCTGTACTTACAGTTTTAGTAACCGAAAGATTAGTTTGTACTAAAGGTGTTGCTGTTGCTGTATTATTAGCAGTATTTGTATCAGGATCATTTCCGGTAACGGTCGCTGTATTAGCATATGATCCGGAAGCATTCACTGTTGCTACAATTGATAAAGTTGCACTTGCACCGTTTGTAAGGCTTCCAACGGTCCAGTCTGGTGCTGTCCAGGTTCCTGTTGAAGGTGTTGCACTTACAAAAGTATAACCACCAGGTAAAACATCATTTACCTTAACACCTGTAGCTTTATAGGGTCCGTTATTTTTAGTTGTAATCGTAAAAGTACTGTTGCTGCCCACACTGGCATTAACAGCATCAACTGTTTTTGTAACCTCTAAATCTATCGGACAAAGCGATGCCTCAAAAGTTCTGCTTGTTTCAGTAGGTGCTCCACAAGCATTTGCAACAGTATATTTAATTACAGCTGTACCTGCAGCAGTAAAATTCACTGTATTACCTGATAAAGTAGCCGGACCGCTTACTACACTTAATGTACCACCGGCCGGAGTTGGAGTTAACAAAACTGGATCACCAACACAATATTTAGAATCTGGTCCACCGCCTGTCGAAGCAGACTGAATAGCAGGATTCGATTCGGCACCACAAATCTGTACGGCAGCCGTCGCAAAAGTATAATTAGCTTCATTAGTAGAAGCATTTGTACCGTCACCCATACTACCACTAATTCTATGACCTACATAACCAAATTTAGCTTCACAAGTTTTAACAATCATGGAGGTGTGACCTCCTGTTTCTACAGCAATAATATTATCTGCAGCAGTTAAACCGTTAGGAATAACAGGGTCGCTGTTACCTCCTGTAACACCAAGCAATAAACCGTTGTTCGTACCAAATGCATAAATGTTTTTATTACTGTTAAGTACATTAATTGCACCATAGTTAAAATCATGTTCCTGTGGACTGAACCATTTAATATTGTTCATTACAGGACCCGTTGCAGAGTTATATCTAGGCTGAACCCATGCAAATCTATCAGTCGTTGTCCAATCCCCAAGTTGTTTATTACTATTTTTTCCTAAGGAATATAAATTACCATCAGTTGCCAAAATATAATAAGATCGTGTTGCAGAACTTCCTGATGAACCAATCATTTTTGGAGTTATTCCACTTGGTAATGTCATTTTTGCAGCTCTTGTCTGTGTCGTAAAGCCAGATGTATCACCTAATAATGAGCTAGTTCCCCATACATAAACACTACCATCAGATTTTAACGCCATAAGACCATCAGCACTTCCTCTACAGGCAACAACACCAGTCAAAAAAGGATTTCCAGTCTCTGAAGTTGTAACTCTATACCATGTTGTATTGTTTCCAACTGCTCCATTACCCCTTGCATTTGGGATTTGTGAAATCACCCAAACATCACCGCCACAAGTTGTTATAGCTAATGTTTTAAAAGTAGCAAACATCATTTTAACATCTCCGGGAGCCACACCTGTAGGCAAACCATTGGCATTACCGCCAATTGCAATTTTTTGAAAAACTGTACTTGGAGTAAGCGTAGCATCAATTACAGCACCAGCTTTAGACCAGGCATATAAACCATCTGTCGCTAAAAGAATACCCTGAACATTCGTAGATGAATTACTTCCCAGCGCCACTTTTAAAGGAACAGCGCCAGTAGTTAAACCCGGAAAATTTGCTTTATTTATTGTTTTTGGGGCTAACTCATTCGAAGTTCCATTATTTGCAATTGTTTCTCCCCAAGTCTGAAAAGAGCCATCTGCAGTCCTGACAACTGTGGTATGCCAGCTCGAAACGAAATTATCATACTCAATAGTTGCAGCATCATTATTTGAAGCAAATCCAAAATTTGATAAATCAGTAGTAGAACATCCTACTGGTGGTTTAGAACATTGAGCAGTTGATATTTGGCTGAACGTGAAAAATACAAAAAACAAAAATATTGCTTTTTTTAAGTTCAGCATTTGATTTACGGTAGCGTAATTTTTTATCATATATAATACAATTATTTTATTATCTGACGAAGATTATAAGTTTGTACCTGATTATTAAAATCATAAAAATCAAACATCAAATAAGTTTCCCTATTGATCATTCCTGATACTTTATATTTTAATAATTGAACTTTGTTAGTCAGTATAATTTCCTTTTCAACTGGTTGTGCAGTAAGTGAAACCTCTAATCCGGCAACCGACATACCCGGTGCAGATAATTTTGTAATCGAAGTATTTTTAGTTACAATTTGTACAGGAACAGTGATTATTAAATCGTTATAATTTCTCCCTTTTTCTAATTTTTCTGAAAACTGAATTTTAGAAAAATCAAACAATAACTTCACAGGCTCTACTTTTATACGAAATCTTTCTGTAAACATTGGATGAGTACATTCATCATCATGCTTTTTATTTTCCTGAAAATGAATATCATATTCACCGGTTTCATCAAATACATAATCATTAATTTCGTTTCCGCGTAAAGTAATGTTGATGTTATTTTGAGAATTAGAAACGGTCCATGATATTGAAGAATCAATATCTCCAAAATCAATTTTTTCACCAAAAGAAATCACTTTGTAGAATTGCTGACTCTGAAGACTGAAATTGTTTTGAGCTGTAGATTTAAAACTCAGAAATAAAATAATAAATAAAAAACAGGCTAACTGTATTTTGCTGTCAAGACAGACCAGAAGTCTGTTCAAACCTCTTTTTTTATTAGCCAATAAATTTTTTAAATAAGTAAAGTTCCCCATATATAAATAATTAAAATTCTAAAAAATGTAATTCAGGATATTCATTTATCCTCAAATATTCTAATGATTGATATCCAGTGATAAAGACTCAATCGGTATTGTTTTTTGTAATATATATTCGTTTTCAGCAAGCAAAACCACAGCAATTTTACTACATACGTAAAGTGTGTAAAAAAGGTTTGTTGTCTGAGTTTTTTATTTTAATAACTGAAGGATGTAATTGAATAGAAATATCTGCTATGAAAAATGATCTGATTACAGATTTAATTTCACTGTTATAATTTTCCTGAAAAAGAAGAAATGGAAAATAGGGATCACTAAAAGTATTTTTTGAGTGATTTTGATTACGTTTTAAACCATTCCACATATGCAGAATTGTAAGGCTAATTTTTTGATAATACAGAGATGAAAAATATAGTGATACAAATAAAACTATACATCTTATAAAACAATTGACCCTGCAGGTTGAAAACATAAAAACGAGATAATCGAAAAAGTTATTTTAAGCTGAATACCAAAATCAATTAAAACTGTTATAAAAAAAATTGCAATTTGGTAATAAGCCGGTAAACCTCACCAATACAGCAATTTATTTATTTCTATAGGTCTGAATATTATTTTTGGATCGTCAAATTTATATTAAAACATAGCCTGACAATAGTCAATTAAGACATTTTTAAAAAGAAAAACAAAAGGGCTTATTTTGAAAGAAAAGAAGTATTTATATCACTTTTTCTGTTTTCATAAAATACTAAAAATCAAGCAATTAATTTAAAACAGCAAAAAGTATTTTTTTTCAGTATTTTAGAAAAAATGAAGTCCGTTTTTGGAAAAAAAATTTTGTGAAGATTAAAAACGCACCTCTGAAGGCAGTTGACCAAATCGTTTTTTAAAACTTGCAGAAAATCTACTGGCAGAATCATAACCCGTTAAAAGCGAAATATCCTGAATTTGAATATTCGAATTTTGAATTAACTGCATTGCTAAAACCATATTTTTTTCTTTATGATATCGCAGCATCGAAAAGCCAAAAACAGTTTTAAAATTTGATTTTAATTTTGTGGGCGATGTATTTACTTCCTTCGCTATGGCCTCGATACCAATAAACGGAAGGTGCAAATTATGTAAGATTATTTTCTCTGCCTTTGCTACATTATGATAATCTGAATTGTTTAAGGAAACGTTATCCGATATACGGCTATCATCAAAAGAATTATTAAAAAACTCCGTGATCAATTTCATCGATTTTTTCTTTAAACCCGGATTAGCACTTTCATCAGCATTTACATTTTCTATTGCTTCAGATAATTCTTTTGCTAATTCATGGGCATTTGGCGCAATATCTAGCCACGTACAAGAACCTTTGTTACCGTCTAAAAACTTTTTAATTGCTTTTGAATTATTGAATTTTTTAGAAGTAAAATTTTTACTCGCCCACTCTTTTGTAATAGCAAAACTGAAAAATTTACCGTTTGAACCTTCATAAAAATAACTCGATATCTCAGTATCAGGCTTGCTAAAAGTCCAGCAAGTACTTAAAAGTGTTATTGGCGCGGCATCTTTTACCGGAAATTTATACTCAAATACAGAAAAAGTCAGCAAATAATATTCACTTAAAACCTCTTTGTCATAATATGATTTGGTAACCAAATTTTCTTTGATATTCATGTACAAAGCCAAAAGCCAAAAACCATCTTCAATTTCCCGGTAATACATTTTTATCTTGCAGAAAGAAGTCTTTAACGAAAGAAATTGTTTTAAAGAATTATGATTTATAACGGGAAGTTTTAATAAACTATCAACCATCATTTTTGGCGAATTAAATAAATACCGCAATTGATAAAGATCGTCTTTAAACAAAAAAAATGAATCTTTATTATATTTAGTTAATTTATCTAAAGGCATGTATTAGGTTTATTTAGGAGTATATTTTACTAATTTAAAAATTTCATCGCACATTTACAAGAAATAAATGCATAAAAAAGCCGGTAAAAATATCTTTACCAGCTTTTTCTATTTAAAAAATTAGATAACTTATTGTCTAACAAAAATTAAGAAACCCTACTAATCACAAGGTTTATTTGGTATCTTCGCAGTCCTAAAAACTTCGAGATTATGAAAATCAAAAAAAAATTGCCCGTGTGGTATGCTGGCGGTATTGGAAACAACTGCAACGTGTTCTCGAAGGCGTAGGACAGCTAACCCATACGGGTTTTATATTTCCCTAAACTTCGAGATTATGAGTACAAACACTCTTTCAAAAGAAACCGAATTGCGTTTAAATGACTTCTTCAGCAATTCGATCGATCCTAAATTAATGGCAAAAACCATTAGAAAATTAAATTACGTTCTCGCCTTAAGTGTCATGCGAGATTGCGAAACCCTCGAAACCGAAAAATTAAACCTCGAACAAGGTTTTTACTGGTTAAACGAATTAGCAGAGATTTTGAATCCTTATCTGGATGTTGAATAATTTAAACTTTTCGACAAACATTTAAAAAAATAATTTACCCGTATAATATGATGGCGGTATTGGAAACAACCGCAACGCACTTAACTGCGTAGGACATCTTAACTATACGGGTTTTATATTTCGAGTTCTTTAAGCTCGCGCGTGCGTCCCGCTCGTGAACACAATCAAAACAAAACTATTCAAGATCAAAAATATTCCCCAAATGTTCTTCCATAATAAAATACGGATTATCAGTTTGGGTTACAGCTCTCATATGAATTAAACTCGTTTTACTCATCATTCGCAACATTTGTCTGCGTTCACATTTTACAATCTTCCCGTTTTCTTCGCGTTGTCCGGCAATAAAAGCACTTCGTCCGTGTGCGCATAAATGATTATTTACAAAAATAACATCGCCGGAATTCGGAATATATTCGCTGTTTATAAGTTCCTTGGCTTCATTCCAAAACTCCTTCAAATTATACAAAGCTTCCTGAGTTTGTCCCGCATTTTCGTTGAATATTTGCTCCGCAGCATCAAAACGAATAAACGGAAGTTCTTTATTTCCGTATAAAACAGATGCCAAAGGACCAGAAACTACTTGTTCATAATCATAATTGGCATCTTTGGGACATTGATAAATGGGATCAAATAATTTTTCGAGAACCGGATTCATCTCTCCATGAGAACGAATCGAGTATAAAGTCGACGGAACTCTTTCTTCATTTCTTAAATACAGGAAACTCAAAAAATCAGCCTGATTCAGTAAAAAAGCATCTTCAGTATGTACATACAAATCTGTTTTTGATCCGGATCCGGTTTGTGTTGCCGCCATATTTTCATCCGGAATCACGGCGTGCAAAAGTCCTCCACCCTTTCTCTGCGCATAATATTGCACTGGTTTTGATGGCACTGCGCCATGAAGAAGCGAACAAATAAAACCGTATTTATTCAGTTTTGCATAATCTGCTCCTTGCCAGTTTGGAGGCGTTGGTCCTAAATCTTCCTGATCGACCTCTAAAAGTCCCTGAAATACAATTGCGCCGTATTGATTTGCAGAAAAATCAGTACCAAACTGACTTAGAATTCTGCTAATGCGTTCCGGCAATAATTGAAATGCATGAAGATGAAGTGCAGCTATATAATCGGGGTTTTCATAATGGTCAAAAGCCTTTACTAAAAGATTGCCAACATTCGACAAAATATTCCTCTCCTGAGGCGTTATTACTACGATTAGTGGTTTTGTAGGAATATCAAAATTTAAAACTGTTTCTGCAGGTCTTTCCTCTGCAATAATTGATTGTGATTTCATTTTTTCAATTCGTTTTTTAGTTATTAAAAGATAGGGGGTATTAAAAAATAAATCATTTATAATCAATGTTATACAAAATAATCACAAAAAGACTTTAAGTCAATATGTACGGGCATTCGTATATTTTTTTTGAGATTTATTTTTTTTATTCAGATTAATTTATACATTTGTCTTGCACTATTTTTATTTATTCTAAATAATATTTACTTACAAATATATTTTTATTTCATTTAAAACAAAAGAATTTTCTTAAAAATTTTGAAAAAAATATGATAATTAAGAGAAAACCCAGTAAAATCAAGCAATCAGATTCTTCTTATAAACTAAAAAAAATATCGAAGAATATTCGCAATAGAAGAAGCATATATGCCAATGAGTTTGTAAAAAAAGAAATACCCAAAAAGCTTCTCGACGAAATATTGATTAATGCCACATGGGCTCCAAATCATAAAATGACAGAGCCCTGGAGATTTATTGTTTTTAAAGGAAAATATCTAAAGCAATACGGAGAATATATGGCGCATTATTACAAGGATTTTTATACTGAATTATCACCTGAAGCCCAAAAAGAGAAATTAAATTATCTCAGGAATTATCCGTTAAAAGCTGCTTGTCTCATTGGTGTAATCATGGTTCGAAACACCAAAATTAACCTACCAGAATGGGAAGAAATCGCCGCAGTATCATCAGCAGTTCAAAATATTGCACTTACCTGTACGGCACATAAAGTAGGCAGTTACTGGAGTACCAAAGATGTAGCAATAGATTATGTTGCTGAGTTTGGTCTGGTAGAAAACGAAAAATCATTAGGTCTCCTCTATCTGGGTTATTATCCTGAAAGCTTAAAATCATCTAAAAAGAAAAGAACGCCTTTGTCTAAAAAAGTCATTTACCTCGAGTAAATAATAATTAAAACCCCTAAATAAATACCACTATGAATACCACACTAATCAATGAAGAAGTCGCTGCAAAAGGACTTTTGCCTGAACAGGATTTGTATAAAGACATTTTTCATCAAAATTCAGGTACTGAATATGCTCAGGCTGTAAAATTAGCACAAGAGCGTGTTTCTAATTTTCTTAAAAACAATAAAAAACCTTTTAGCGGCATCAGACCTGACGAAATCAGGTCAAAAGTCGAAGCTGTAGATTTTGCCTCTCCTCTGCCCGATTACGAAAGTCTGCTTGATGAAGTCGACGAACTTTATGTAAAACATGCCACGGCTTATCACCTTCCGGAATATATTGCACACTTAAATTGTCCTGTTGTAATCCCGGCATTGGCAGCCGAAGTTTTGATAAGTGCCATAAATTCTTCTCAGGATACGTATGATCAAAGTGCGGGCGGAACTTTTATGGAACGCAAACTTATAGACTGGACAAGTGAGCAAATTGGCTATACTAAAGGCGACGGAATCTTTACAGCCGGAGGTTCTCAAAGCAATTTAATGGGATTGCTTTTAGCCAGAGATTACTATTCTCTGGAATATCAAAAATGGAATATAAAACTGGACGGTCTTCCTCCGGATGCTTCAAAATTCAGAGTTTTTGTATCAGACAAAGCCCATTTTAGTAATCATAAAAATGCCTGGATTTTAGGACTTGGCGAACAAGCAATTGTACATGTTGGCGTGGATCAAAGATACCGCATGGATCCTGAAAAACTCGAAAAAGCAATTGCTCAGGAAATAGAAAAAGGTAATATCCCAATTGCGATTACGGCAACTGCCGGCACTACAGATTTTGGAAACGTAGATCCCTTAAAAGCTATTGCTGATATTGCAAACCGCAATAATTTATGGCTTCATGTAGATGCTGCCTACGGTTGCGGACTATTACTGACCGAGAAACACAGACATCTTTTAAACGGAATTGAACTGGCAGATTCTGTAACGATCGATTATCATAAATCATTTTTTCAGCCTATAAGCAGCAGCGCTTTTATTGTAAAAGACAAACTGCATCTTAATATTATCAAGCATCACGCTGATTATCTGAATCCAAAGGAGCAGAACTACGATGCACTTCCGGCGCAAATCAACAAATCGATTATACAAAGTACACGCCGTTTTGATGCGCTGAAACTTTGGTTTACGCTTCGCTATTTGGGCAAAGAAAAACTAGGACAATTTACGGATACAATAATCGAAACAACCCAAAAAACTGCCGAAATTATTGAATCTGATGAAAACTTTGAGCTTTTATGTCATTCAGATTTAGGCGTTTTAGTATTCAGATATCTGGATGGTCCGGCAGAATCTACCTCTTGCGAAGTGAACCAGTACATAAAAGAAAAACTCTTTTTTAGCGGAGAAGTTTTAGTCGCCAGCACAAAAGTAAACGGAGAATTCTATCTCAAGTTCACCATTTTTAATCCGCTTACAACCCTAAATGACATCAAAAAAATACTTAACCTCATTAAACAAAACGGAAATGAATACCACAGACTTAACTAATTTTCGCCAACTGGCAGAACAGGTAAATTTTAAATCCCTGATCAATTGTTACTGCAGGGAATTTAGTAATTGGAGCCGCTATGAAGGTATTCCCAAATACGACCAAACGCTGGCAGATTTTATGCAAACCATTAATCACAGCTTATTTCTGAGATTCGATTTTACCACGATTGGTCAGGAAGTTTTTGCTCCGCTCACTTATTTTTCTGAAAGCGGCGTTCATTCTTTTGGTTTTCCAATTGTATCGCGCACTCTTGCATCTGATGAATTCAGGGAAATAAACCCAATGGAATTTCTTGAACTTATCAGTAAATATGCTAAAACAGATTATCCTGATATCGATGCACTTCCTACTCAAAAACGTATGGAAAACAGTATCGATAATCTCGCGCTTTATCTGGAGCATTACAAAAACAGCGATCATTCTGCCAACAATGCCGAACAATCTTTTATAGAATCTGAGCAATCTTTGATCTTAGGACACACGGTTCATCCTTTGCCTAAAAGCAGAGAAGGTTTTACCAAAGACGAACTGCTGAAATATTCTCCTGAAACCGGAGGGAAATTTGGTTTACATTTTTTCCTGATTCATCCGGAAAATGTAATAGAAAAAAGTGCCGCAGACTATTTGATTACAGATCACCTGAGAGAAGAAATCGTAAAATGTGCAGATGCACATTCTAAAGAATTACTCGGTTTTTATTCCAATTATAAAGTAGTTCCTGTGCATCCTTGGGAAGCTAATTATTTATTAGATCAAAAGGAAGTTAAAGAAATGCAATCGAAGCAACTTCTTTTCAGTCTTGGAGAATTTGGACCTTCTTATACTGCAACATCATCTGTAAGAACGGTTTATAATGAAGAAAGCGAATGGATGTATAAATTCTCTTTGCATGTAAAAATCACCAACTCTTTCCGTGTCAATTATCTCCATGAATTAAACCGTGGTTATGATGCGGCACAACTTATGAAGACCGATTGGGGAAAGGAAATTCAAAAAGAATATCCACAAATACAACTTATTACAGATCCGGCTTTTATTGCGGTTACTTACGACGATAAAATTATCGATGGTTTTAGTACAAGCGTTCGTCAAAACCCTTTTCACGGCGCTAACTCCAGAAAAAATGTAACAATGGTTGCTTCTGTTTGTCAGGACGGCGTTCTGGGCGAATCACCAAGAATACTTAATCTGATCAATGAAGCTGCCAAAAGACAAGATGCATCTGTAACAGATACCGCCCTTTCATGGTTTAAGCAATATCTAAATATTACCATAACGCCGCTTATTGGTATTTTTAATAAATACGGATTTGGATCTGAGTTTCATCAACAAAACATGCTGGTAGAATTTGATGAAGACCTTTTTCCGGCCAAACTTTATTTTAGAGACAATCAGGGTTATTTTTTCCGTCAGGGAAAAGTGGAAGAACTCGAAAGACTGATTCCTGATTTTGGTAAAGAAAGCAGATCGTTTATTGCCGAAAGCAGAATTATTGACTTCTGGGGATATTATCTTCTGGTAAACCACTTGTTTGGCGTAGTAAATATTCTGGGCAAAAATAAACTGGCCGACGAAACGACACTTCTTAACCTTATTTATGAAGCTCTTAAAAATGAAGAAGATATCGATACTACAGGTCTTGTAAGTCATTTTACCAATAGTGTAAAACTGGTTGTAAAAGGAAATCTGTTAACGAGTTTAAACAATATGGATGAAGCTAGTGCGCCAAGAACAAATCCTGCAGTTTATAAAAAATATCCTAACCCGCTAAACAAACATTTTTTCTCTAAAAAACTTATTAACCCAAAAGAGAATACGACCGTTTTCAGCCGTTTTTTCGAGAAAGAAAATGTAACTATAACCTTGCGTTCCGTAGATATTGATAAAGATATTGAGATGCTTCACGAATGGTTTCACCGTGAACACGCTTTGAAAATCTGGCAAATGAACTGGCCAATTCGCGAAATCGAAGCTTTTTACAGAATGTTACTTCCTGGAGATCACGGGCATAGTTTTATTGGTGAAGCAAACGGCGTTCCTACTTTTAATATCGAAGTATATTGGGCAAGCCGTGACATTGTGGGCGATTATTATGATGTTCTGCCATCTGATTATGGAACACATCAATTTATCGCGCCAACAGATCCAAAACTAAAATACGGATCACCAGCCACACAATCGATGATGGATTTTGTCTTTGGAGAACCAAAAGTAGGTAAAATGGTTGGCGAAGGATCTGTAGACTCGATCGCATCAATGATGAATAAAGCGCACGTAGGTTTTAAAATCGAAAAAGTAATCGAAATGCCTCATAAAAAAGCCAATCTTAACTTTTGTTACAGAGAATGGTATTGGGCAAAATTTCCTGCAGCCAAAGATTTTCAGAATAATTCCGTTTCAGCACCCCAAGTTTAATTCATAAAAATACCACAATGAGTACAGAAAAAATATACTCCGTAATTGGCATCGGGATTGGTCCTTTCAATCTTGGACTTGCAGCACTTATAGAACCTGTTGAAGAACTATCGGCATTGTTTTTTGATCAGTCAGAAAGCTTCGACTGGCATCCTGGACTTATGTTGAATAACGCCACACTTCAGGTTCCGTTTTTAGGAGATTTGGTCACAATGGCGGATCCCACAAATAAGTACAGCTTTCTTAATTATATCAAACAAAACAATCGTTTGTACAAATTTTATATTCGTGAAAACTTCTTTATTTACAGACGAGAATATAATGAATATTGCAAATGGGTCGCGGCACAATTGCAAAATTGCAAGTTCTCACACAAAGTAGTTTCGATCGATCATATTCATGGAGTTTACAAAATCATGGTCATTAATACCCAGACTTGTATCACGACAACTTATCATGCAAACAAAATAGTTTTGGGTACCGGAACTTCTCCGCATATTCCTGAATTTATCGATCCTGAATTTCCAAATGTGATTCATGCTTCAAAATACCTGAATTTTAAATCCCGTATCAATAAAAATGCATCTGTAACTATAATTGGTTCCGGACAAAGTGCTGCCGAAGTTTTCCGTGATCTCTTGCCTGAAACCGAAAATGGTTTGCAATTAAAATGGTTTACGCGTTCGTCTCACTTTTTCCCTTTGGATAATAAATCAAAACTAACGCTGGAGTTAACGTCTCCAGAATATGTAGACCATTTTCATAGTTTATCTCCTGAAAAAAGACAACAGCTTTTAGCCCGTCAACACGGACTTTATAAAGGAATCGATCAGGAATTAATCAACGAAATCTTTGATAGTTTGTACGAAATGAGTTTAGAAGACAAATCGCTAAATGTCGAATTACGTTCGAATTTGCGCTTAACTTCAGTAAACGAAAACTCAGATGGTTCTTATTCTATGGATTTTGTTCACACAGAATTAGACCAGCCTTTTGAAGATCAAAGCGATTATCTTATTCTCGCAACAGGTTATAAATACAAAGAACCTTCTATTTTATCCGGAATCGAAAACAAGATAAACCGTTTAGAAAATGGATTATTTAATGTGCATCGAAATTATACTATCGATAAAAACGGTACGGATATTTTTGTTCAAAATGCCGAGTTACACACGCATGGTCTTTCGACTCCTGATCTGGGAATGGGCGCTTACAGAAACTCGATCATCATTAACCAACTTGCAAATCGTGAAGTGTATAAGGTCGAAAAACGAATTGCTTTTCAACAATTTGGTGTACAAAAAGCAACACAGGAATTGTCTGAAGCCAATGTTTTGGAATTAATAAATGAGCAATTAAATAATTAGACCCTAATAAAATACCACTAGAATGATAACCCCAGAAAACACATTCAAAGACGCACAGCATCTTAACGCAGTGATTTGGGATCAGGTAAATAGAAACCTGCTCGCCAAAAGTATCGCCGAATTAATTCGCGAAGATGTTGCTAAGCCGCAAATAATAGGCAAAGAAGATAATGGTCTTACCCATTTTATATTAGAAACAGACAAAGAGAATATTTATTACCGTTTTTCTGCCTATCCAAGATTTCTAAATTATTGGCATATTGTCAAGGAAAGCATTCATAAAATTGAAAATGAAGTAAAACTCGATCGCGTCGATGTACCCAATTTCTTTATCGAACTTCAGGAAACTTTTGGCATCAACTCTTTTACTTTGGCACATTATATCGAGGAATTGCTTCATACTTTATATGCTGATGCTTTTATTCATTCGAAACGTCGTTTATCAGCTTCAAAGTTGGCCGATGCCGATTTTCAAACCATCGAACACAGTCTCGACGGTCATCCGTGGGTAATTGTAAACAAAGGCCGAATAGGTTTTGACTCTGAAGATTATGAGAATTACACACCTGAATCCGGTCAAAAAACACAATTGGTTTGGATTGCTGCTCATAAAAACAGGGCAACTTTACGCTTACAAACTGATATGAATGAGCAGACTTTCTATGAAGATGAAATAGGAACCGAAAAAATAGAAGTTTTTAAAAACAAGCTGATTCAGTCAAAAGTAAATCCGGAAGATTACATTTTTATTCCTGTGCATTTATGGCAATGGCAGAATAAACTGGTTATGCAGTTTTCTCATGAGATTGCGTCTAAACATCTTATTCCGTTAGAATTAACAGAAGATATTTATAGTCCGCAACAAAGTATTCGTACCTTTTTTAATCAGAGCAAACCCAATAAACATTACGTAAAAACGTCGATATCTATCTTAAACACAAGCCACATTAGAGGTTTGTGTCCCAAACAATTATCGATTGCCCCACGTCTTACGGAATATCTTAAAGACATTCTTAAAAAAGACGAGCACTTGCAAAAGATGGAAGTTGTGCTTTTAGGCGAAGTGGTTTCGGTTTCTTATACACATCCCAGTTATAGTAAAATTGTAAATCCGCCGTACCAATACAATGAATATTTAGGCGCGATGTGGCGCGAAAGTCCGGTAAATTCACTCAAACACGGAGAGAATCTAATGACAATGGCGGCACTATTATATGTAGACGATCATGGCAAAAGCCTTGTAGAAGAACTGATTATAAAATCTGGACTTTCTACAGAGCAATGGTTAAAAGCCTATATGAGAGCCTATCTTAAACCTGTGCTTCAAATTTATTACCAGCATTCGTTATGTATCGATCCGCATGGGCAAAATGTGATTCTTATTCTAAAGGATTATGTACCAACCCGAATCGCTTTGCAGGATTTTGTGGGCGATATTTTGATTAACGAAGAAGGAAAGAAAAAGCTTCCGCAGGAATTTATCGATAATATGTTTGTGGCTTCTCCAAATCCTGAAAATGCGCCATTAACGATTCTTATTGCCGTTTTTGATGCATTTTTCAGATACCTGAGTGATGTATTAATAACAACAGCAAACTATTCTGAAGTTTCTTTCTGGACTTGTGTTCACGATATTGTTTTAGAATATCAGGACGAACATCCTGAACTGCAGGATATGTTTGATAAATACAATTTATTCATTCCGGAGTTCAAACGCCTTATTTTCAATAGCCGCCGTTTGTATAATGGTTACGAAGAAACAGTTGGTTTTCCGCATATGAAAAAAAGTGGTTTTATTCCAAATCCGCTGCATCAACTAATCCATGAAGAAGCGTTAACAGAAAAAGAAAACTCATGAAAGAAGCCATCTTAAAAACACGCTCTTTCTTTGGTCTTTTAAGGCGTTCTCTTGCCGGAACCGAAAGCAATTTTACCTCCGGCAGTATCAATAAAACCATCATTTTATTATCTGTACCAATGGTTGCAGAACTTTTGATGGAATCATTATTTGTATGTTCAAACCTTTTCTTTGTGAGTAGATTAGGTACAAACGCCATCTCGATTGCAGGAGCAACGACAACTTTTATCACCTTTTGTTATTCGGTTTCAATAGGTTTGGGAATTGCAGCATCGGCAATGATTTCGAGACGAATTGGCGAGAAAAAGTTCAAAGCGGCAGGTCAGACAGCAATGCAGGTTATTTATGCAACCACACCAATTGCGATACTTATAAGTGTGGTTTGTGCCATATGGACCACAAATATTATGAGTGCCATGGGACTTTCTGACGCTATGGTTCAGGAAGGAACAACTTACGGAATCGTTATGTTTGCGTCAAGCGGATTTCTGATCCTGCGCATTGTCATAAACGGAATATTCCGCGGTGCCGGAGATGCTTCTACCGCAATGAGAATCCTTTGGCTATCAAATGCACTAAACATTGTATTGTGCCCGATATTTATTTTTGGCTGGGGACCAATTCCCGCTTACGGATTATTAGGTGTGGGATTAGCCACTTTAATTGCCAGGGTAATTGGTGTACTTTATCAGGCATGGTTTCTTCTAAGACGCAAAACCGTCTTGAAAATAGGTTTGGCACAATTGGTATTTAATCTGGCCATTTTCAAAAGAGTCTTAAAACTCGCTTTTGGCGGAACGGTTCAGTTTATTATTCCGGCTTCGAGTTGGGTATTTATGATTAAGATTATGTCTCATTTTGGTCCCAACGCGTTGGCAGGATATATCTTAGCGCAAAGAGTAACTTCTATTGCGACAATGCCCGCCTGGGGATTAGGAAATGCAGCGGGAATATTAACCGGACAAAATCTGGGTGCCAAACAACCCGAAAGAGCCGAAAAATCAGTCTGGAGAGCAGGAATGCTAAACATGGGATTTCTGGTTTTAATTGGTATTTCGTGGATATTTCTTGCCGTTCCTGTTGTAAAAATCTTTACAGATATTCCGGAAGTGATCTCGTTTAGTACCAGATACATCCATTTTATTTCGATGGCGTATATTCTTTTGGGATATACCATGGTAATTTCAAGAGCGCTCAACGCCGCGGGAGAAGTAAAAGTGGTTACCTGGCTTTATATACTAATGTTTTATATCGTTCAGATTCCGCTTGCCTACGCCTTGGGAATATCGCTTGAACTGGGATCAAATGGTGTTTTTACAGCCATCCTTGTATCTGAAATTGTATTGGCAGTTGCCTGTATAATTGTCTTTCGAAAAGGAAAATGGAAACATACTAAAGTTTAAAAAAAATGTTTCACGCAGATTTTAAAAAGATTTAAGCAGATGTGGGCAGATTATTATTTGAAATTAAACCTGTTGCAATCTTAATCTGCGTGAATATATATGTAACCCCGCTGGGGTTCATTAAACACGAATTCTGAATTTTCTATAGATATTACGTCCCTCTGGGACTGGTATTAGCTAAATAGCAGGCTCCAGCGGAGCTATATAGTTATAGAAAAATCAGTTTCTATTAAAAGCTCCAGCGGAGCGATATGTTTATAGAAAATTCAGAATTCGTTTTTATGAAAGCTCCAGCGGAGCGAAATATTTATAGCCTCCAGCGGAGCGACATATCTATAGAAAATTCAGAATTCGTTTTTATGAAAGCTCCTGCGGAGCGATATATTTATAGTCATATTTTTAAACATCATCACATACAAATTTTAACACAATTTAATTTAAATAATAAAAAAATGAGTACAATAGAACAATTACACGGAGTATTTGCAAGAGCTTTTGAAATTCCTGTTGAAGCAGTAAACGATGAATTAGAATATCAGGCTATTGCCGAATGGGATTCTATGAGTCATTTAGTTCTGGTTGAAGAACTGGAAAGTACTTATAATATCTCGATAGAAATGGAAGATATCCTGGAAATGGGAAGTGTAGCAAAAATAAAAGATATCCTTAAAAAGTACGGATTCGAAATTAATTAGAACAGGTCGTAAGACTTTTAATACATAGTTCGGGATTCCAATGCCATTAAGTTAAAGAAAGTTTTTTTAATACTGTATTGAATAAATCTCTCGCAAAGTCGCAAAGCACAAAGAAATTCAACAAACTTGGCGACTTTGCGAGAAAATTTTGTACACGTAATTATCAAAAAAAGCGTCACTTAATGACATTGGGTTTCGGGACTATACTTTAAATCATTTTTCAATAATTAAACTTAACCGATTAAAATAGACCTAAACTTATGGAACTATACGATTTAATCCGAAAAAACGAAAAACTGATCTTTACAGATTCGAATACGGGACTTTCGAAATCTATTGCAGAAATGCACCAATCCTTAGAAATAGAAAACCTGCGATCTGTTGTTTTTATCTATAATGATAATCAGTTGCCAGCAATAGAAACATTGCTTAATTTTTATCAAAGCAGGTATACAATTGCCTTATTAGGAATGGGTTTACTGGAAGATTTCAAGGAGAATTTAGAACAAAAATATACTCCTTATTATATCTATGATCCTACCAGAACTGCTATAGAAGGTTATAGCGCCGTAAAAGCTTCGGATACGATTGTATTGTTTAAACGAAATGTAAATTTAATTTATCCGATACATGCCAAAATCAAACTTTTATTAAGCACTTCCGGAACAAC
The DNA here is from genome assembly GCF_001975985.1 of [Flexibacter] sp. ATCC 35103. Classification (GTDB taxonomy): domain Bacteria; phylum Bacteroidota; class Bacteroidia; order Flavobacteriales; family Flavobacteriaceae; genus Flavobacterium. Next base: position 18,464 of record NZ_MTQF01000006.1, read on the forward strand.
AGGTTCACCAAAATTCGTGAGACTTTCTGATGAAAACCTGGTTCAGAATGCCAGGTCTATTATGGAATATATGCCTATAAGAACAGATGATGTAGTGCCATTAAATGTGCCCATAAATTTTGTGTATGGCTTATCGATTTTTACGACCAATTGTATCAAAGCAAATCAGATTGTGTGTACGGATAAAGATGCGTTTCAGAAAGAATTCTGGGCTGATTTCAAAAAATACGGATATTCTACCTTAGGCGGCGTTCCTTATTTTTATGAGATGTTGTACAGCATTGGGTTCTTCAGAAAAGATCATCCTTCGCTGCGCTATCTTACGCATACAGGCGGCATGTTAAACCAGAAACTGATCGAAGCAATTGCAGAATTCAGTGAGAAATTTGACAAGCAATTCTTCGCACAATATGGTCAGACCGAAGCTTGCGGAAGAATGGCGTATTTACCTCCGAAAGATCTTTTAAGAAAAGGAACATCGATTGGTTTACCAGTTAAAAACGGAAGATTTGAGATCGATCATGAAACAGATGAGCTTATTTATATTGGTCCAAATGTATTTGGCGGTTACGCAAATATCAGAGCCGATCTTCAGTTTTTTGAACAACAGGAAAAACTGCACACAGGAGACAAAGCCAGAATCGATGCCGAAGGATATTATTATATTGTAGGCAGGATAAAAAGAATTGTAAAATTATTTGGAGTAAGGCTTAATCTTGATGAAACCGAATTACTTTTGAAAGATGCTCTGGGCGGACAAACTTTTATTTGTTTAGGAATAAATGATAAACATTTAGCCGTTATGTACACAGACCAGAATTTGAATAAAGAGTTAATTCTAAAAGTCTTAAAAGCAAAACTGAACCTGCATGCCAGTTCTTTAAAAGTGATGCCTATCGAAGATGTACCGCTTACACCAAACGGAAAAGTGAATTATCCGTTGCTGAAGGAATGGCTGGAATTGAGTTATGCTTAGTTTTTAGTCTCAGTTTACAGTCGCAGTTTTCAGTCTCAGTCTCAGTCTCAGTCTCAGTCTCAGTCTCAGTCTCAGTCTCTAATGCTAGCGCGAGCGTCCCGCTCGTGCACGCAAAGTTGTCTCGTCCTGAAAAAAGTTTACATATTTACACTTAATCCTAAAATAGATTTACAACTATATTTTAGTCCTGCTATTTGTTTACAATAGTAGGACTTTTTACATAATAATTCTTCCATAATTTTTCAGTTTTTATATTATTTTGATGCACATAGTTTGGTGTAAGGTTTCCTATGCTCATATGAGGCCTTTCGTTATTATATAACTTAATAACCGCGTCTAATAATTCTTTAGCCTCTTGTGCATTATCAACTTGATAATCATCTAAATATTCTTCTTTTATAATGCCATTAACTCGTTCTGCTATTGCATTTTCTAAAGGATCTCCATTTTCTGTCATGCTAATACCAATGTTATTGACTTCTAACAGCCTCACATATTCATTACTGCAATATTGTGTCCCTCTATCTGAATGATGTATCAGTTGTAATTCATCTTTAGATTCTTCTGAAAGATTTGATATTGCCATTTTTAAAGCTTGAATCGTTTCTGAGGTTTGTAAATTATTCGCCAAATGATAACCGATAATTTTTCTAGAATAAGCATCAGTGACAAAACTTATGTACATAAAACTATCCTTTATTCTCCAATATGTTATATCACTTATCCATAATTGATTAGGGCAAATCGGTACAAATTCTTTGATAAGATTGGGATATTTCTTAAATCTATGCAACGAATCAGTAGTGATATTTGGCTTTTTCTTACGCCTGACTAATAAAAAATTAGCAGACAAAATATCAAAAAGTCTATCTCTGCCCATTTTTATCTGATGCTCTAATAAGAAAGGCTGTAAAAGTTCATATAACTTTCTTCCTCCCATATGACGATGTTTTTTTCTAATTTTCAATACCTCAAAAACAATTAGTTCATCTTCAAAAGCAAGCTGCTGCTGATACCAAAAGTGCTGATAATATGCCTGTCTGGTTACGCCAAGTAATTGACAAAATTTGCCTAAACCAATCCTGGGATAATTGTGTTTCATCTCCTGAATTACTTGGTATTGGACTTTTTTACAATTTTAATTTTGAATTCCTGCTCAGCAATTTCAATCATTTTGCGATAAGCTTCTGCCAAAAGTCGAGCTTCCTACAGTTCTTTTTTTAACTGAGATACAGATTCTTCACCTTCTTTATTTCCTGATTTTTTAGTGTAGTCTTCCATCTTAGGTAAATATACAATACTGGATTTAGAATAATCAAAACCTATTTCTTTGAGCCAGTAAGTTAATCTTGAATGTCCAATATTATATTTATTCTCAATTTCTCTTTTTGTCAAAGTTCCGGTTAAAAAATCATTACAGACAAATCGTTTAAATTCTTCGCTATATTGAGACTGCCATTTTGAAGGTGATGTTCTTGAATATCTTTCCATATTTTTACACTTTTGTGTAAACCTATTTTAGGACAAGACATATTCAGTCGCAGTTTACAGTCGCAGTATTGTAAACTGAGACTGAGACTGTAAACTGAGACTGAAAACTGAGACTGAATACTAAAAACTATACCCAAGAGCCAGATTAAATCTTGATCCGTTTCCTCTTGTATAGTTGGCATTTGTACCGTAAAACTGAGAAGTTGTCGTATAATAATCCTTATTTAAAAGGTTTTCGATTCCTAGTTTTACCCTAATTTGCTCTGTAACTTTATAAGCAGTTGCTAAATTCCATAAATTGAAAGATTTTATTGGTCCTTCACCAATTGCATAAGCACCTTTTGCATTTGGCAGGAAAACATCGCGATCACCAACACACATCCAATATAACTCTACATTTAATCTCTTATCACCATATTTTGCATAACCCGTTACTTTTGAAGGTGGAATTCTGTTTGATTTTAAATAAATATCCGTAGGTCCGTAAAAATGTCCATCAGAATCCTTATCTCCTCTACCTTGTACATAAGCATAATTTCCACCTATTGTCAATTGTTTGATGATTTGATAATCAGCCTGAACTTCATAACCCCAAACTCTTTCCGGTAAACGTTCAGCCACTAAATAACCATCAACCTGAACCAGATTTGTACCCAATTTTGAAGTACTGAAATAATAAGCTGCACTTAAATTTAATTTCCCTAACTGACTGCTAAAACCACCTTCATAATTATTAACGATAATAGGTTTTGTTTGTAGTTTTGATACGGCATCTTCTTTGGCATTAGTCAAAACCCTGCCTAAATCAAATACAGAGAAAGATTGAGAGAAACTTACAAAAGGATTAAAAAACTTAAATCTTGAATATCTGATTCCAGTATTAAAAACAAAAGCATCATAAGTAAGATCACCGCCTTTTACGGCAATACTTCCCGCACCGTTTGCGCCTGTGGCAAGCGTATTATAATCATCAATATTTATTTTAATATTCTCAGCACGTAAACCTGCTTTTACCGTAAAATCACTAAAAATCTGCGTTGACAATTGTGCATAAGGAGCAAGATTGACCATATTAATATTGGGTACCCAAACTCTGCCATCAACCAGTTTTTGATTGGTTTTATCGTTAAGTAAATCAAAACCATAAGTTACATCTCCTGAAAAGTTTGAGGAAATAGTAAAGGGTGAATTCAAATAAACCCTTAATCCTTTTTTAGCCGATGCTGTCTGAGATTGTCCGCTACCATAGAAAAAAGTAGAATTAGAAAATATCGTAAGGAAATCCTGAAAATATAAGTTTGCCGTTAAAGACGTATTTCCAAAAATTTGCTTGTTTACATATTGCAGGTTTGCGTTGTGATTGTAACGTGTTCCTTCATCAACTCCGGGTCTGTTTCCTAAAACACCAATTGCAGGACTTACCCCATACACACCGTTTTTAAGTATAAAATCAGAATCCTGATTTGAACTGAAATAATTGTACATCAATTCAATTCTTTGCTTATCTGTTAAATCATAACCTGCTTTGGTAAAAATATTATAGGTTTTAGTTTCCCCTAATCCATATTCAGGAGAAATAACCTCGCCTTCGCCATCACGAAACACACCGGTTTTTTCATAAGTTCCACCAACGATATAATTGAATTTATTGATTTTTCCATAAAACTGTTGGTTAAATCTATATCCGGCAGTACTATCCCCTTTTATGTTTCCATTAGTTCCTGCCTCACTGTATCCTGCAAATTTCTTTTGAGTCTTGCCTGATTTCGTGATATAATTAATCAATCCTCCATCAGCACCATTTCCATAAATGGCAGTCGCACCTTTGATTACCTCGATGCGTTCGATTACAGAAGGATCAATAGAACGAATTTCTCGTCCTGCAGATTTTAATGGTGTCGATTGCGGAATTCCGTCAATAAGAACCAAAGGATTTCTACCGCGAAGTGTTTGCCCGTAATTTCCGGTATTGTTCGTTGCCGATCCTAAACCCGGAACTGCATAAGCCACAATATTTGCAATATTTGGACTCACAATAGATAAATCTTCTATATCCTTAGCATTAATTATGGTTACAGAAGATGGTGTTTTTGATAAAGTTTCAACCTTTCTGCTGGCTGAAACGATAATCTCATCAAGCTGATCGCCGCTTTTTTCTGAAACTTCCTCAAGTTTGCCTGAAAATTTTAATTGAAGGCTTACAGTCGCCGTTTCATCGTTTCCAACCGTAACTTGCTTTTCGATAACTTCATAACCCGGCAAAGAAACTTGTAACGTATAAATGTTTTCTGCTACTTTATTAAATGTAAAGTTGCCGTCGCTATTCGTAACGGTTTTGTATTTTGAATTTTTAAGACTAATGGTTGCTCCTGAAGCTGATTTTCCGTCAGAAGTTGTTATAGATCCTTTTATTTTACCACTGGTTTGTTGGGCAAAAGAAAAGACTGAAAATAAAAAGCTAATAATAAATAAAAAATGTGATGTTCTTAAACTAAGATATTTCATTGATTTTTAAATTTGGTTAGTACATGTTCTTATTTAGAATGAATAAAAACAGTGCAAAAGTAAAAATTAATAATCGTTTAACAAGTAATATTTCTATTTATTGTGCAGAATTAAGAATAGCTTCTATTTTACAACATACTCTATCAGCCTATTTGTAAATGATGGCGTAAGGTTTTATGTAATCCTAAAAAATAATTCTTACAAGTTATATATCGTACAATATTAGAAATTAATCAGAAATATAACCTATTAACGTATGCTTGCTTTCGGCATAAAAACAATTTTCAATTATTCTAAAGTTTTAAAAAGATATTTTTTTGAAGACATTGTATACTTAGTCTAAATAAGCATAAATTTGCTGCAGAATTTTAGTAACTCTATTAATAAGATTAACAAAATCTTTGCTGAATCTATTTATTAACTGTAATAATCTACACTTTACAACCTATAAACAGATTTAAAAAATAGCACATTTATGAAGAAAGGATTTAAAAAAAACATTGGATTATTACATTTATGGCTTGGTCTGGGTTCAGGTTTAATTGTTTTTATAGCGGCATTAACCGGAAGTATTTTAGTATTTGAAAAAGAAATCGACAAAGCCATAAATCCTGAATATTATAATGTTACTACAATTGGCACTACCAAAAAAACAATTGATTATTGTACAGATATACTTCAGAAACAGTATTCGATAAAAAAAATTACGCGAATTTATACCTTTAATGATCCTGAACGAACCATGCAGGTTCTGGGAAAAGATGCTGACAAAAAAGCGCAATTTTTTTCTATTGACCCGTATACAGGAAAAGTTCTGGCAACAACGCCTCAGGAAAGTCGTTTTTTTGTGGTAGTCTTATCCATACACAGGCAATTGTTAATGGGCGATTTTGGGGAAATTATCACAGGAAGTTCGTGCTTGATCTTTGCTTTTATGCTTATATCAGGTATTATTTTGTGGTGGCCAAAAAAGATGAAAAACCTAAAACAAAGATTAACTGTTAAATGGGGCGCATCTTTTAAAAGGGTCAATTGGGACTTTCATTCGACTTTTGGTTTTTACAGCTTCTTCATTTTATTGCTTATTTCCCTAACCGGATTATCATTTGCTTTTACCTGGTTTCAGGATGGTGTTTATTTTCTGGCTGAAGGAACGACAAAAAAACCATCGGCAAAAGTAAAAAATCCAACAAAAATAGATCCCAAACTAAACCATACTGCTTTTTATCAGAGTATTTACAATGCAGCAGACAGTATTTTTCCGTACAAAGGAAATATCCAGATCAGAATGCCGGTTGATACCATCAATAGTATTTTAGTCTTAAAAGAATATTCAGAAAAAACAATTCCTAATCAATCAAGCGCAGCTTATTTTGACAAATATACTGCCGAAGAAATTGAAGCAAGACCTTACGAAAATTTTTCAAACGGAGACAAAATAAGACGTCTGAACTACCCCGTTCATACCGGAAGTATTTACGGTTTACCAACTAAGATCATCGCGTTTCTGGTTTCACTTTTTGCCTTAACCTTACCTGTAACAGGATTATTAATCTGGTTGGGGAAAAAGAAAAAACAAAAAAAGTAAACTTAAAAAAGGGCGAAAGATAAATTTATCTTTCGCCCTTTTTAAAATCCAATTTCATGTAAAATAACTTTAATTCTGCTCTTCTTTCTAATGCAGTTATGTATTCGAGTTTAAGATTTAATTTTTGAAATTTAAAACTTTATGACTTAATCACATTTGCTGCAAGATTTTGTACTCTGTATCTATTAAAAATCATGAAAACTATAACCACAATAAAGATTAGTGAAATATTAGCAAAGCCTAATAATAACTGGCTTTTTACAGCATATAAATTCACAAAACCATAACTGAATAATGAGCTTAACATATAAGTTCCTCCGCCTGTAAGTCCGCTTGCAACTCCAGCATTTTTAGAAAAACGACTTAAACAATACCCATAAATATTATTAAAAATAAAACCTCCGCAAACATTGATTCCCATGGTAAAACCTATCAATGTATAAATATTACTGGTTATTGATGCTGTAGAAATCATCAGTAATACCAGGATAACTTGTACCGTAACGGCAATTGTAACTTTGTTTGCAAGTGGTTTATGAATAAGTGATTTCGCAATAATACCACCTGTCATTACGGCTAAACCGGACAATAAAGAACTGTAACCTGTTGTAATCGCTGAATATCCCAATACACGTTCTACAATAAAGGGACTCGATAAACTATACACAACAACAAGACCAAAACAGATGGCAAGAATTAAAACACCTAAAGTAAAATCACCTGATTTTAGCATTCCGGAATATGTTTGTGCGATAGTTTTTAGTTTAAAGGGATGAAAATATTTTAAAGATTCACCACTATATAAAAGTTCCAAAATCAGGAAAAGCAATGATAATCCGCCAAGGAAATAAAAATTGGATCTCCAGCCAAAACTATGTTCTAAATATCCTCCCAGAAAAGGCGCCATAATGGGTGCACAAGCCCAAATAATCGAAAATAAACTAATATAACTTTTGAGTTTTTCGCCTGAATAAAGATCTACAAAGTAGGCACGTTTTGCAATTACAATAAAAGCAATGGCAATTCCCTGAATGATACGCATGGTATAAATAACATAAATATCAGGTACTAAAGCAATGACAAAACTGGTAACCGAAAATACGGCAAGCGATGCAATACTAATTTTAAAACGTCCGAAACTGTCTAAAATACTGCCTATAAAAATCTGGCTTACGCCGAGACTAAACATAAAGAAAACAAGCGAAAGCTGAATGGCTCCTGCTGAAACATGTAAATCTTTTGCCATGGCAGGAAGTGAAGGCAAATAAATATCTGTTGCAAATCCGGATAACGGAATAAGTGACAAGGCTAATAAGGTACTGAAGCCCTTATGATTTTCTTTTAAATTTCTCATTTTTTAAAATTAATTAGTATTAAATTAGACCGATCGGTCTAAAAAAGTTCAAAAAAAAACTACAATAAATAGTTTTCAAATTCGGTTTTGATACTGTCCAGGACAATTTTCATTTGGTCATCACTTCCCAAAATTTTTCTACATAAAATAGCACCTTCTATCATAGCAAAAACTTTAATGCTAAAATGTTCCGGATTTATAGCTGCTGACAATTCTTTATTATTTATTCCTTCTTCGACTAAAGTAAAAAACCTGTTTTGGGCCGAACGAATTGCTTTTTTTACCTGTTCTTTCATTGCAGGATTGGTATCATCTGCTTCTACTCCAAAATTCAAAATCGGACAGCCATCTGCCGTATTTGTATCATTGGCATACACATTCAATAAATTAAAAAGTTTCTCTTTTGCCGATTTTCCTTCCGCTACAGCACTGTTTAATTTATCAGATAATTGAGATCTTAAATAAAGAAATGATTCCTTGCAAATCTCTTCCTTATTCTCAAAATTACCGTAAATACCGCCTTTGGCAAGTTTAGTTGCTTCCATAATATCAGTCAATGAAGTACCTGCCATTCCCTTTTTGTTAATTATAGGAGCCGATGCTTCAATAATAAATTGTCTGGTTCTTTCTGCTTTGCTCATGGCTTTTTATTTGAAGAAACAAATTTAGACCGTTCGGTCTTTATCTGCAAATGTTTTAACTTTTTATTTTAATTATAAGGGAGCTGTACGTTTTTTTAGTTTTGATAAAATAGCCCACGGATTGTACGGATTAAGCGGGTTGGCGCGGGTTTATTTTTATTGATTTTTGAAATTATTCTGTTTGAGACAAACCTGACAGGTTTAGTATATTTAATTGATTTTTTTACTTCGGGAAATAATTCCCTTTCCATAACAATTTTACAGATCCTATAGCAACTCCTAAAACTACAGCATTCATTATGCAGAATATAATTATCGCTAATATTGAAACCGGAAAATCGTGGGTTTTTAAAGCAAAAATAGAAAGTCCCTGAGATAAAGTAGCGATCCCAAACGTATATGCCCAATATCCAGGTGCAAAAGCTTGTTCTTTTAACCATTTTAAAGCAAAAGTTATTGCAACAAAAATAAATAAAGCATATCCCATCAAACCGTAAACTACTGGTATACTTAGATTATTGCCACATAAAACCTGATAAGCCACAAATAAAATAACTGCCGGCGCCATATAAATTCCCATAAAGTTTCTGGTTTTTGTGCCAAGTCCACCAATCGCTAATTGTTGGGTAATTACGGAATCCATAATGAGCCAGGAAATTGTTCCAATACCAAGAAGTACGTATCCGTAATTCGTATATCCTAATAATCCTGCTGCAAGGGCATTTACTAAAATACTCGCCGTAAAGGTCAAAAACAATGATGGTGTAGTTTGTTCTGCCTGACGTTCTTGTGTCCATAAACCGGAAAGTTTATAAGCGCCATAAACAAGATTTAAAACAGAACCTGCCCAAAATAAAGAAATAGCCATTGACTCACTGTAAATATGAACTGCAATTGCCATTAATATTACAGATTCTGGAATCAAAGCCAGAAACGACGATTGTACAGGATCTATGAACTCGGCTATGGCTAAATTTCTATGCTGAATCCATTTGTTGCAATAAACCAATAACCACCATAAAAACGAAAGCACCGCCAATCCTTCTAAAACTTCGCCAACATAAGATGGTAAATTCCACAAAGAAGTGGCGTTTCTCCAGGCGTTTCCTGTTTCGGCTAATCCCAATGTCATTGCAAAAAATGATGCCGGAGCAATTGGCAATGCAATCTTTTGTTTATGAATCTCTTGCTGTACCGTTTTGTGTTCTATTTTCTCCATTATTAAAATATTTGATTTAACTTTGAGCAAAATTATACTGATTTACCCAGACTTAAATTGTAATATCATTCGTTAATTTAGTAATATCCTGTTATGATAAAAAACAATATATACCTGCCATACGAAGTTATTTTTAAGGAAATAAATGAATCTCTTCATACTGAAGTGGGCAATAATTTCTTTGAATTGCTTTATATCGTTTCAGGAACTGGAGTTCAGACGATCAATGAAAACCGACTGTCATATGAACCGGGACATCTTTTTTTGATTACTCCTCAGGATTCGCATTCGTTAGAAATCAAGAGTCCAACTATAATTTTTCAGTTGCGTTTTACAGATATTTATATTAAAAATGGTCCTTTTACTTCTAACAATCTTTATAAACTAGAATATATATTACAACATGCTCATCATCAGCCTGGTTGTATCTTAAAAAGAATTACTGACAAAAATCTGGTACATCCGGTTATAGAAGCTATCAGGCATGAATATTATAATCCTACTTTATACAACACAGAACTTATTCAACTATTAATCAACACTTTGATTGTGATTATTGCACGAAATATTTCAGAATATCTTCCGGAAAACATCAACAAACAATCTGATGCAAAAGCACATACGCTTCTTGAATACATTCAAACTCATATTTATGAACCTGAAAAATTGAGCGTTAGGATTATGAGTGAGAAATTTGGAATTTCTGAAACGTATCTGGGAAGGTATTTTAAAAAACAAGCGAACGAAACTTTACAGGATTATATTTCGAAATACCGAATAAAGCTGGCAGAAAACCGACTTCTTTACAGTGATTTGCGCGTGGGAGAAATTGCAAATGAATTGGGTTTTAACGATGAAAGTCATCTGAATAAAATATTCAAAAAACACAGAGGCACTACTCCATCTGCTTTTAGAAAAAATAAGGTGAATTGATATCCTTTAAATCCCACATCTTAATCTAATTAAGAATCTCTATTTCTAAATTACCTTTAATACAAACCTTCAAAATTAAGTCAACTTACAGATTGTCTGTTTCAACTTTTAAATCGTCCGTTTCAGCATAATTTCAATTTTAAATTGAGGGCTTATGGCGCAAATTTGCCTTATAAATCAACTTAAAAAATAGAAATCATGAGTACAAAAACAACAAAAATTATTTACTGGACAGGAATCGTATTAACTTCTTTATGGTTTGGTGCAAGCGGCTTTTTTGAGCTAACCACAAACCCAATTGTTTGGGGAATTACACAACAATTGGGTTATCCGGAACATTTTATTTATTTACTTGGCGTAATGAAAGTTGCGGGAGTAATTACGTTATTAATCCCAAATAAATTATTAAGATTGAAAGAATGGGTATTTGCAGGAATCTTTTTTGATATCATTTTTGCTTTCTTTTCTAAACTTGCCGTATTGGGTTTTCCTGCAACGATCGATGCCATTATCGCTTTTACTATGGTAAGTGTAACTTATATTACGTTTAGAAAATTATATACGGCGACTTACAGCACTGTAGATTACAATACGTCACTCTAAAACAAACAATTACCAAACAGAAAAAATGTCTAAGGTTTTTTCTTAGGCATTTTTTCTACTGCTATAATCAATAATTTAAAATATAATACACAATGAAAAATACTCTTTTAATAGCTGCAATATTATCTCTTTCGGGGCTATTTTCCCTTAACTGTTTGATGTTTCCGGACAGTTATGAAGAACTGACCGGGAAATTAAAATCAGAAAAAATTAAAGTAGAAACCTCTAATACTAACGGATTTGCTGTTGTTGAACTTTTTACATCTGAAGGATGCTCGAGCTGTCCTCCTGCCGATGAATTGATAGCGAAATTACAGAACGAAACCACAGATCAAAACGTTTATTTCCTGGCGTATCATGTTGATTATTGGGATCGTCTGGGCTGGAAAGATCAATTTAGTTCAAACCAATTTACGGTTCGCCAGCAACAATATCAAAATTGGCTGAATCTTTATGTCATGTATACACCTCAGTTTATCATAAACGGAACTACCGAATTTGCAGGTTACTATGAAACAGCACTTTCTAAAAAAATAACTGATGCTCTAAGCATTAGAACCAACTCTAATCTGGAACTCACAGCAAAAAGTGATGATACAGATTCCATAAACATTCATTTTAAAACAAACGAAATTCAGAAAAACACCAATTTGTTTATTGCTGTGGTTCAAAAGGAAGCGATTTCGAAAGTAGCACGCGGCGAAAATAAAGGAAATACTTTGCATCACGTTCAGATTGTGAGACAGCTTAAAAGTTTTGCTGTAAAAGAAAAAGACGGAAATATTGCAATTGAAAAACCTGTAAATTTCAATACAAAAGACTGGGAATTAATTGGTTTCCTTCAAAATACTTCGACTGGAAAAATTTCTACTACAGCGAAAGTTCCTTTGATGTAAAATTGCCCACAGATTGCACGGATTTAAACCGCTATTCACTGATTATTGTGTTTTTTTTATGCCACAGATTAAAAAAGATTTTTTTAAAATTTAAAATCAAACTAATTCAAAAAAAGAATCAGTTTAATCTTTTTAATCTGTGGCATTATAAATTTTAATTTACCTATTCTCTAACCAACTCAAAAATGCAGTCGCTTTGTCTTTACCAACCAATAATTTTTCTTCGGTTGGGATGGTTAATTTGATGATTAGTTTGCGGGAGAAATAATGTTCTGCTTCTCTGATTGCTGAAAAGTTAACCAGATATTGTCGGTTCATTCTAAAGAATTGAGTTGGTGATAAAAGTTTATGCACTTCATCAAGGGATTGAGTGATTTGATATTCGACTTTATCGAAAGTCATAATCGTTGGCGTTTCATTTTTGATATAAAAAAAGGCAATATTCTCTGTTAGAATTGTTTGATATTTGTTATTCTTAAAAACAAGAAAACTGCTTTTCCCTTTATTTTCACCAGTTCTTGTTAATAAATACTCGAAATCTGGCATTGCTTTTTTATTCCTTTGAAAGAAATTCTTTAATTCACCTGCTTTTTTAATCGCCTGTGCGATGCTTTCTCTCGAAAATGGTTTTAGTACATAATCGATTCCGTTAGATTTAAAAGCTTCAATTGCATAATCATCAAAAGCGGTACAGAAAATTACTGGCGATAAAACTTCAACATTTTTGAAAATCTCAAAGCACAAACCATCAGCGAGTTGAATGTCCATAAAAATAAGATCAGGCTGATCATTCTCTGACAAATAACTCACAGCGCCGTCTATACTCTGGATATATGACAAAATTTGGGCATCTGGTCTGATACTCAAAATAAGCTGGCCAAGTGCTTTGGCGGTTTTTACTTCATCTTCAATTATTACGATAGTCATAAATCATGGGTATTTTTACTTTAAAAATAGTTTCATTTTTCTCGATTTCAATTTCTTTTTGAATCAAATGCGAAAAACGCTGGTTGATATTATCCAGTCCAACTCCGGTAGACAATACGCCTCTTTTGAGTTGGATTTGATTTTCGATTACTAAAAAATCTCCTTCGGTATATAGTTTAATATTTAAAGGTTTATCTAAGGAAACAACATTGTGTTTGATGCAGTTTTCGATTAGTAATTGCAGTGTAAATGGCGGAACAGCAGAATCATATTGCCTTTGATCGACTTGATTTTCTAAAACAAATCCGTCTTCAAAACGGGCTTTTAAGAGATAAACATAAGAATCCAGGATTTGAAGTTCTTCTCGTAATGGAATCAAATCCAATTTTCGGCTTTCTAATGTAAAACGATAAAAATCAGACAATTTCAAAATAAAATCAGAACTCTGAGGATCCTGAATATCAACCATCGATTTTAAGGTATTCAAACTATTAAACAAAAAATGCGGATTAACCTGTTGTTTCAAAAGTTCATATTGTGCACCCAGATTTATGGCTTTTGTACGTTCAAGCTCAACGCCCATTTGCTGAGTTTGATAGTTTTGAAAAAGCAAATGCAGAAACATATACACAATCAGATTGATCAAAACACCGCGCAATTCGAACATTATTGGAGCATCCATTTTTGAGATCTGAAAAAGTTCCTGATGGCCAATTACCAAAATCACCATAACCAAAATACCCATTATTACACTCAGTAAAAGTTTCCAGTTGAATAAACTTGTATTGGTGCCCTGTGAGGAAAATTTAGGTAAACTGTACATATTGTAATACCATATAAAAATGGAAAACAACAAAGTGATCGAAGCGTTTATAACAATGTCTCCAAAAGTAGAATCGGCATCAAATAATTTAGGTATCGAAGCAAGAATTGCCAATGCTATAGAACTTCCCCATATTACTTTTGAGGAAACCTGAAAGCGTTTTACTTTTTCCATATTTTGTGTTTTTTTTAATCTTGCTTTGGTAAAGATATAATATTTTAGAAGTATTTTATATTAGAAAAATAAGGACTTAGTTTTAAAAAAAGGCAATTATTTCTTTCTCATTTTTATTAATTAATCACTTTACATACCACATTCAAAATAATTGATTTTATGACATTAATATTGTTGTTTTTATATCATGTTAGTCATTAATAATAATTCAATTTTAAATTTGACTCGGGCATTTTTCTAGTTGCAAATAGCGCAACAATGTCAAATAATTCAGAATCAACATTTTTTGAAGGATTATTTAGTACTGAATAAGCATTTTATTCATTATAATTTTAAAGAATATAAAATAATCAAGTGTTTGAATATTTTTAGATTGTATAGTTTTATATAAACTATTACTTGAACAGAATCGAATATTTAATTTTGAAGAAAAAAAATACTTTTGAATGGTAATTATAGTGTGAAAAGCATTAGCATAAAAAACCTCTTCGACTGAAGAGGCTTTCTGTTTTTTTTGTGTTTACAAAATGTTTATAATCACATTAATATTTCCTCTTGTCGCTTTCGAATAAGGACAAGTTTGATGTGCCATTTCTGTAAGTTCTTTTGCCTTTTCAGGATCGATTCCCGGAAGACTTACGTTAAGACGTGCTTGTAGAAAATATTCTCCGTTGGCCAGACATAAATCCACCTCTGCATCTACGGCAGTTTCTGCGGGAACTTTGATTCCTAATTTAGAAGCTGCAATTCCCATTGCTCCAATAAAACAAGCTGACCATCCGGCTGCGAAAAGTTGTTCCGGATTTGTTCCAGTACGTGATGTTCCCGGCGAACTTAGTTTAATGTTTAATTGATCATCTGAACTTTGAGATGCTCCTTCTCTACCGCCTGTTGTGTGTGTTTTTCCTGTGTATAATACTTTTGTTTCCATGAGTTTTAATTTTAGATTTTAGATTATTTGAAAATTTAAATATGAATGCTTAATGATTTAACCGCAAAACTTTGTCTCTCTTTGTTTAAATCTTTGTGTTCTCTGTGGTAAATTTTACCGCAAAGCGCGCAAAGGGTTTTTAATTTTAAGGGTTTTTATTAAAACGCTAAGAGCGCAAAGCTTTGTGCCACTTTGTGTAACTTTAAAAATAAACCTTAGCGAACTTTGCGTAAATCCTTGCGTTCTTTGCGGAAGACTTTCTTTCTACTTAAATTTTAGTAACATCGATTATTGCCTGAGCAAATGCTTTAGGATCTTCTTGCGGAACGTTGTGTCCAATTCCTTTTAAGATTCTGTGTTCGTATTTACCGGTAAATTTATTGGCGTATGCTTTTCCATCGGTGAAAGCGCCATCAAAATCACTTGCGATTGTAATAGTAGGAACTTTGATCGCTGGTCGTGCTGCTAATTTCTTTTCTAAACTATCGTATTTGGATTCTCCGGGTTCCAGAGATTGTCTCCATCTGTAATTGTGAATTACGATTGCCACATGATCCGGATTATCAAAAGATTGTGCCGTTTGATCGTAAGTTGTTTTGTCAAAATTCCACAATGGGGAAGCTATTTTCCAGATCAGTTTATTAAATTCATAGGTATTTTGGCTGTAGCCGAGTTTTCCTCTTTCGGTCGCAAAATAATATTGATACCACCATCCTAATTCTGCCTGCGGGGTTAGAGGTTTTAAATTTGCTTCAAGATTTACCACCAGATATCCACTTACAGAAACTAATCCGTTTAGACGTTCCGGCCACAGTGCTGCCATAACGACTGCCGTTCTTGCTCCCCAATCGAATCCGCCAATAATGGCTTTATCAATTTTTAACGCATCCATAAAAGCAATAATATCACTTGCTAATGCTGCCTGTTGACCGTTTCGAAAAGTATCTTTAGAAAGAAAAGTCGTAGTTCCTGATCCTCTTAAATAAGGCGTAAGCACTCTATATCCTTTTGAAACTAAAATGGGAACTACTTCATTATAACTGTGAATATCGTAAGGCCATCCGTGAAGCAAAATTACCGGAGTTCCTGTTGAAGGTCCTGCTTCTGTATAGCCAACATTTAATAATCCGGCATTAATTTGTTTTAAGGTTCCAAGAGTACTAGCTGTTGTTATTTGTTTTGTTGCTTGTGCATTTACAATTGTCATTGCAAAAAATAAAGCAGCGATCAAAAGCATTTTAGATGCTCTTTTATTAAAGCTATTTTTGTTTATTTGTGTTGTTTTCATGATTATTATTTTTTTTTAATGGTTTGATTATTAGCTTATTTCTTCGTCAAAAGTATTGCGATCACAACCGCTTTACAATCAAAAAATAGTTCAAACGGACAAAGTGAAACCTGAAACGGACAAACCAAAAGCTGAGTTTTTATTTTTTCAGTACCAAAATAGGTTTTCCTTTTTCAACAATATAAGTAGCCAGCTCAGAAGCTTTAGTGTTGGTATGATTCTTTGCCGAGTGATACTTTCCTGCAGGAATAAAAAGTACTTCGCCTGCTTTTAAGGTTACAGGAGTTTCATCCTCAATTTGATATTCTAATGCGCCTTCAAGCACATAGATCACTTCTTCCCCCGGATGGGCGTGTTTCCCGAACGAAGTATGAGCATCAAAATCAATTCTTGCCTGAACCATTTCTTTCCCAGTAATACTTAAATCGTGTTGTTGTAAATCGGTACGTTTTACTCCGCTTTTTTGTGCCTGAGCATTCGATGGAGTGAATAATGCAATAAGTCCTACGATCATGATTGCGTATATTTTATTTGTTTTCATTTGGTTTGTTTTTTAGATTATGTTTTAAATAATTTTTCTCGCAGATTGAGCAGATCGAGCAGATTTTTTTTTAAATCTTTATAATTCTTTGCTTTGATCTAAACACATAGAAACATAGTTTTTTGAAAATCCTAACAGGTTTTCGAAGCCTGTTAGGTATTATTATACTATTTCTTATTTTCTCAAAGATTTAAACGCTGCGCGAAGTTCTTCGGTAAAAAGTTGTGGTTCTTCCCAGGAAGCAAAATGACCTCCTTTTGATACTTCATTAAAGTAAATCAGGTTTTTATAACTTTTCTCTGTCCAGCTTTTTGGTGCCTGATAAATTTCTCCAGGGAAAATTGTTACTGCAACCGGAATTTTTATATCGTTTGTTTTTTGTTCCACCACATTAAAGTTGTTGGTATTATTTTCCCAATACAATTGTGCCGATGAGTTGGCAGTGTTTGTTAACCAATACAAGGTAATATCATCCAGTATTTCATCTTTTGTAAGCGATTTTTCTGCATTTCCGCCACTATACGTCCATTCGTTGAATTTATCAAGGAAAAAAGAAGCCAATCCCACAGGAGAATCTGTAAGTCCGTATCCTAAAGTCTGAGGACGCGTTACCATCATTCCGGCATAACCTCCGCCTCTTGTGTATAATTTATTAAGAGAAACGAACGCCGCTTTTTCCTTAACCGATAATCCTTCGGGAGCGGGATCTCCGTCTTTTAAAGCTTTCGCAATATCAGCAGGAACCGTTGCTGGCATGTTTACGTGAATTCCCAATAATCCTTGCGGAGCCTGACGTGCCATAGCATCTGCAATTACAGAACCCCAATCACCTCCTTGCGATACATAGTTTTTATATCCTAAACGTTTCATTAAAACATCCCACGCATTTCCTATTTTTTCCGGTCCCCAACCTGTTCCTGTTGGCTTTTCTGAAAAACCATAACCCGGCATTGACGGGATTACAAGATCAAAAGCATCTTCTGCTTTTCCGCCATAAGCAGTAGGATCTGTTAGCGGACCAATTACTTTTAAAAGTTCAAAGAAAGATCCTGGCCAGCCATGCGTAATTATTAACGGTAATGCATTTTTATGTTTTGATTTAATGTGGATAAACTGAATGTCCAAACCATCGATATTAGTTACAAATTGAGGTAGTGCATTTAGTTTGGCTTCGGTTTTTTTCCAGTCATAAGTAGTTCCCCAATATTGTACAAGGTTTTGAATTTGCTGTAATTTTACTCCTTGTGACTGATCTGTAACGGTTTCTTTATCCGGCCATCTTGTAGCGTTTATACGAGTTCGAAGATTTGTTAATACTTCTTGCGAAATACTAATGTGATACGGACGAATTGACTCGGCATCATTTTTAGTTTTTAGCTGATCTTTTTGTGCAAATCCGGTTGCTGCGATCAGCATAAATGTTCCTGTTGCAATGGCAGTCAGAAAGCTGTTTTTGTTTTTTAGAATTGTTTCCATTTTGATTATAAATTATATTATTGTGATTAATTTCTTTGTCAAAAGTATCTCGATAACAAGGGATTTAAAATCATGAAATAGTCTAAACGGACGAAGTTGATCCCGAAACGGACATTGTGAAAGTTGAAAGTTTTTATAGACAATTTTAAAGTACTATGTCATCTCTCCTTAGTCGAGATGACAAACTTTTGCTATATTACCTTTCAAAGTTTAAAACTTTGACAAAGGTTTACGCAATTTTTTACGAGCTAATAGTGAAGATTCTTCGTTACTCAGAATGATAAAAATTACGGATAATTTTATCTTTACGGCATTTCTAACCCGACAGTCGCGAAGCCTCGGGATTAAAAACCTGTCGGGTTTGGCGGAACTATTATAAATGAAAAAAGACCACTTTTAGGGCAGTCTCTTTTAAATATTTTTTTTATCTATTTATCCTTTCAAATCATCAAAATAAGCATTTGTTTCTTCTATCAGAGAATGCATTAATTCTTTGGCTTTGGTATGTTTTAGAATTGGAGAAATTTGTCCGCCCCAAAATAAAATCATATCCCATTTTTGTTGGTCAAGAGCTGCTTTTCGTAATGGAGATATAAGTGTTGTCTGCAACGGAAACGGAAGAATATTCTCTTCCTTACCTGCAATTTCTTTGGCAATTCGGCTTGTTATACCACGTCCCAAACGTCCTGTGTATGCTCTGGATAAAGTAGTGTATTTTGCTGCATCAGAAAATAACATTTCTCTATGAATCGGTAATGCATTCGATTCATCGCAAGCTAAAAATGCTGTTCCTATCTGAGCGGCACTTGCGCCTAAAGCTAGTGCTGCAGCGACTCCTTTTCCGTTTGCGATTCCGCCCGCGGCAATAATTGGTATTTTTACTTTTTCACGAATTAGTTGCAATAATACAAAGGTTCCTGTTAAGGATGATTCGGCTGAAGCCAAAAACGAAGGTCGGTGTCCGCCTGCTTCAAAACCAGATGCAATAATCATATCTACTCCGGCAGCTTCCAGAAAAATCGCTTCGTCTAAAGTCGTTGCCGCACCCACAGTTGTAATTCCGGATCTTCGGCATTGCTCTAAAACATCGACCGAAGGAACGCCAAACATAAAACTGAATACTTTTGGTTTAACATCCAGAATAACTTCGAGCTGATTCTCGAATCTGGATTGAAATGGAGCTGGTTTTTCCGGTAACGGAATTCCAGCTTCATCAAAATAAGGTTTAAATAATTCCGTTGTTTTCTTGTATTGTTCGTCTGATAATCCAGATGGCGGAATATCATGATCTGATACCCAGAGATTGATGTTATACGGTTTATCTGTTGCCGCTTTTAATTGTTTGTCTATATCAAATATTTCCTGAGGAGACATTGTATAAGCGCCGTATCCGCCAAGTCCTCCGGCGTTTGAAACCGCAGCAGTCAATTCTACCGTTGACAGGTTTCCGCCAAATGGTCCTTGCATTATAGGATAATCAATGCCTAATAATTTCGTAGCTTTTGTATTGTACCACATTATTTCTACGTTTTAAAGTTATTGACTTATATCTGTCAACATTTTATTGACAATCAGCCATTTTCCGTTAATCTTATGGAAAGATAAAAAATCCCGATAATTAAAGTCGTACATTTTAACATTAATTTCGGCTGTCGCTATTGAATTTACTACATTAATCTTCAGGATTTCTCCCTTAAAAGGTTTTCCTGAATCTTTAGGGCTTTGTCTGTTTTTTACACCATCAAGATAAAGATCTACCGTTTTAAAATAAGGCTGCCCTTTTATATCTCCAAAAAGTAAAGCGCCTTCATAAAAAATACTTCCTAAACGTATTTCATCTCCTTCGTAAATTCCTTTAAAATAATAATTTTCTAATGCATCAGTAATTGCTGATACGTCTGCCTGATTTTCCATTTTAGTGTTATTTTGAGCTTTTATGCCCTGCAAAGTACAGAGCATAAAAGCAATTAATAAAATAGTTTTCATTTAATTATAAGTTATGTCCAGCGCCTTTACCACCGTCAACATTGATGATTGAACCGGTAATAAAACTGCTTTTTGCAACAGTATACACCATCTCAGCTACATCGTCGATCTCTCCTACCCTGTTTACCAGATGTAATCCGGCACTTTGATCTGCTTTATCACCGTGCATTGGTGTACGTATAACGCCGGGAGCTATCGTATTGATACGAATGTTTTGTTTGCCAAATTCTGCTGCTAACTGAATCGTTAAAGCATGAATAGCGCCTTTGCTTGATACAGGAGCCGAAGCTGGCCATCCGCCTAATCCGTGGTTGACCAAAGGTGTTCCAATGTTTATTACAACACCATCTTGCTGTTTCAGCATTTGCGGAATAACAGATTGTGTGGTGAAATAAGTTCCTTTTAGGTTTGTGTTCAAAAATTTATCTAGATAAGACTCATCAACTTCCAGGAATGGTTTGCTGTCGAAGATTCCCGCATTGTTGACCAATACATCTACAGAACCAAATTTTTCGATGGCAATTTTTACCAATTCCTCTCCGGTTTGTTTCTTGCTCACGTCTCCGGCAAACATGGCCAGATTATCGCCTGCTCCAAACTCCTTATACGTGCTTTGTAATGCAGATGGTGTTAATGAATTAATTACGACATTATCGCCTCTGTCTAAGAAATATTTGGCGATTCCTTTTCCGATACCTGAAGCTGCTCCAGTAACGATTATTGTTTGTTTTTTCATGATATTTATTTTTTATCGGCTGTGATGCCATTTTCTCTTAATACAGATACCTGATCTCCTGCGTAACCCCAATCGTCGAGTTCGATTTCCTGAATTACAACGTGGGTTAAATGCGGATCTTTGTTTAATACATCGGTAATCAAATTGGTGATTCCGCTTATTAATTCTTGTTTTTGCTCGCGGGTAACGCCTTCGCGGGTCAATTCGATTTTTACGTAAGGCATGGCTTTAGTTTTTAGATTGTGCTGAAAATGCAGCTTCGGCAGTAATATTAAAATCCAACTCAAAGTCGTTGTAGATTAATGTATCGCCTAAATCTTTGAAGAAATTTCCTGAACGAAATTTGATATCGTATTTAGTACGATCAATAATCAGTTTACCGACAAGAGAAAGCGTGTTTTGATTACTTTTTACTTCGGTTTCAAAACCAGCAAGATGTGTGATATCTTTTATAGTAAGATTTCCCTCAAGATAATATTTTCCGTTTGAAACTTCTTTTACAGAAAGAATATCAAATGCTGCAGTTGGAAATTTTTCGATAGAGAAAAAATCATCTGACGCCAAATGTCCAGCAAATTGTGCATTTGTATCCGGATCTGTTACATCCAGAATTTTTATTGATGAGGTATTGATGACAATATTTCCACCATTTATTTTTCCGTCATTCAAAATAAAATGACCTTCTTTGATACCAATTGTACCATTATGTGCACCGGTAACTTTTCTACCAGTCCAATCGATGTTACTGTTTGAACTATCGATTTTAAAATTTGTTGTTTCCATTTTTATTGTATTTAAAAGTACAATACAAAGGAACGGCGAGTATAAAAATTGGTTACGTGATGTAGATCACAATATTTTTTTGAGGTACAAAGGTTGTGAGGTTCAGAGGAACAAAGTTTTTTTGTTTCACGCGATTTTAAAGATTTAAGCTGATGGTGTGGACTTTTTTTAATCTCGCATAGACGTGGAAGTGCAAAGTTTTATTCTCATTTTTGTCATCCTGAGCGAAGTCGAAGGACACGTAAGTAGCTCGACAAAGATTGGAGATTATCGATTGCACAGTTTCTAGTGTGATCTCTCCTTCGTCGAGATGACAAACTACTTGGCAAATAAAACACCTCGACAAAGATTGGGCTTTCGTTACGGAGTTACTTGTGTGTCCTTCGACTTCGCTCAGGATGACAACTATGTGGAAAACTAAAAATTAAAAAATCCTTTTAATCTTTTTAATCTGTGGCTAAAAAACTTCTACGAATTATATTTGCGCGTCCTTCGACTTCGCTCAGGATGACAAACTAAACGGAAAAATAAAAATCTGCTTAAATCTTTTTAAATCTGCGTGAAACAAAATCTTAAATCTGTAGCTAAAAAAACTATGAATTATATAATCTACTTAGGGTTTCTCTTGAAACGCCAAGATAAGCAGCAATTAAATGTTTGGGAACTAAATTATAAAGCTGTGGATATAATGCTAATAATTCTTCGTAACGAATTTTGACGTTATTATTCATAAAGGATAAAAGTCGTTTTTGAGAAGCAATATATCCTTTATTGGTTCTCCAACGGAAAAAATGTTCAACCTGATGAAATTCTTCGCAAAGTTTCTCTCGATCACCGTTCGAAAGACAAAGTAATTCGACATCTGTAATGCAATCTACATTTATGGTTGCAGGAGTTTGATTGTACAAAGCTGTATAATCAGATGTCCACCAGGTTGGCATGGCAAATTGAAGAATGTACATTTTGATCTCATCATTGATAAAAAAAGCTTTCAGACAACCTGAAATTACAAAATACTCACAATCGACTTTATCACCTGCTCCAATAATTGTCTGGCCTTTTTTGAAAGTCTGAGGTTTAAAATGTGAAAAGAAATAATCGAATTGATCGTCTGTCAACGAAGCCGTTTTGGCGATATGCTGTTGTAGGATTTCTTTGGAGTCCATTTTTTTAAAAGATACTAAGTTGCTAAGTCTCTAAGATTCTAAGTTTTTGAAAAAGGATCAAAAGTACTGAGTTTTTGAGTTGCTAAGTTACTGAGTTTTTTTTGAAAGGTTAAAAGATGCAAAGTTTTTGACCTGATTATTATTTTTGAAAACATCTTTTATAATGCAAAAAAAAGACACATTGCTATGCGCCACTACAATAAAAACTTAGCAGCTCATAATCTTAGAGACTTAGAACCTTAAACTAAAACCATCCCGCCATCCATAATAAAGTCTGCTCCGGTGATGAATTTTGAGGCTTCACTGCTAAGATATGCAACCATTTTGGCAACATCTTCTGAGGTTCCCATTTGTTTTAACGGCACTTTATCGACCACTACATCCATAATGGTTTTAACGGTTTCTTTATCTAAGCCAACTTTGTTCATAACCTCAGTTTCTGTTGGACCGGGACTAACGGAATTTACTCTGATTTTTCTTGACGCCAATTCTAAAGCAGCCGATTTCATTACAGAATTAATGGCTGTTTTGCTCGAAGAATAAATCGATGATCCGGGACCGGGCATACTTGCCGTGTTAGAAGAAAGAAAAACGACTGATGCCCCGTCTTTTAGTATTGGAATAAATTTGCTTAGGGTAAAATATGCACCTTTGAAATTTACATTTATAATACTGTCAAATAATCTTTCTGTGGCTTGTTCTATATTTCCTAATCCGGCAATTCCGGCATTGATAAAAAGAATATCGACAGTACCAAAATCTTCTTTTACTTTTAATGCCAGATTTTCGATATCAGCAATATTAGACTGATCTGCAACAATGGCTTTTACTCCTAACTCAAGAGCCGCTTTGTCTATGGCTTCTTTTCTGCGGCCGGTAATAATAACGGTTGCACCTTGTTGTTTTAATTGTTTTGCTGTTGCATAACCTATACCGCTATTTCCGCCTGTGATAACTGCAACTTTATGATTTAAATTGTCCATTTTTTATGTTTTAAAAATTAATGGGACAAAGTTAGATCTGAAAACATATTGCTTTTTCAATGGTATCACAGAGTATACTTAAATGCTTTTTTTACCATATAAGTGATATAAGTTCATTTAAATTTGGAACGTTAAAACAGCAAGTGCTTATAATTCCTTATATCACTTATATGATTTAAAACAATCCAATTCGCACTAGCTCATAATTTTCTTATATCACTTATATGGTGAAAAAAAATGTTTTTATATATTAGTTTAAAAAATTCTTATGGAAAGAAATCAGAAAGAAGAGTTTCAGGCGCTTCAGGATACATTATATGTTTTGGGAGGAAAATGGAAATTGCCAATCATAAATTCGATCTGTAACGGAAACAATCGTTTTAAGGAAATCCAGCAGAGTATTCCCGGAATTACATCCCGAATGTTATCGAAAGAACTTAAGGATATGGAACTTAATAATCTGGTAAAAAGAACCGAGGATCGTGATGCAAAAGTGCCAATACTTTATGAATCTACTCCTTATTGTCAATCTTTTGGTCCCATTATAACCGAAATGATCAATTGGGGGATTTCACATAGAAAACATATTAAAAACAGAGTAGAGAAATAAATTCCAATTGCGAAGACCTCCGACTTCACCCTTGGATGATAATAGAAAAAATCTGGGTCCCGATAGCTATCGAAGATAACGACTTAAGAAACCTTTGCACCTATTCTTCGCTTTTTAACTGCAACGCTCTTTGCAAAAAGCTTTGATGCATTAATTTGGTTTCGGCTTCGTTAATCGCCTGAAGTAAATTGTTTTGATTGTCTGCTATTTCTTTAAGAACGCTGGACATTACATCCCAGACAGGTTTCATTTTCACGATCAGTTCCTGCCCTTTTGGTGTAAGTGAAATCAATCTTTTACGCTCGTCTACTTTGTCTTTTTTAGAACGAATTAGTTTTTGTTTTTCAAGTTCCTTTAATAAACTAATGGTCGAAGGATGTGTGTAACCTATTTCGTTTGCAATTTCTACAACGCTCAAAACTTCTTTATGATGTAAAGTATAAACTACCGGAAACCATTTGGGTTCAAAGTCGATTCCGTATGATTTATAAAATAGTGCACCATCTTTTCGCAATTGCTCACTAAGACGCTGCAATCGTGTTGAAATGGCTAAAATCCCTGATTCATCAATTATATTCATCGTTACTTTTTTAGTTTTAAATGACAAAATACATTGTCGGCACTCATTACAGGAAAAGTATTTGGAAGCGATACTTTCTCGATTCGTATAAAATTATTTCTTTCATAAAAACGCAAAGCAGCTTCGAGTACTGTTATTGTTCCCAAATATAAATCTTCAATTTGATTTTTGGTGCAATAATCAACCAAAGTGTCTAATAATTTCTGGGCAATAGAAAATTCTTTTCCGCGATATTCTTTCTTCACAAACATTTTTCTAATAGCAGCCTGGGTATTATTAAATTTCACTAAAGCTATTGTTCCTACCAATTCGTCATCTACAAAAGCACCCCAAAAGTGACCTCCTCCGCCATAATAAAAGTTTTGTATGTTCAATAAATCCGGCTGATCTTCGATTGTAATGGCAACATTAAATTCCTTTTGCTGAATGTTTAAAATTAAATCTACAATGACATCAGAATATTTATTTTCTATGGGAATAATTTGTGGTTTCATGTTTTTTGAAATTTATTATACAAAACTACGTAGTTAAATACATAAATAAAAATATTTGATTAAAAATTGTTCTTTTTTTGTTTCACGCAGATTTAAAAAAAGATTTAAGCAGATATCGCAGATTATTTTTATTATTCTTTGTAAGTAGCAAATTTGTAAAATCTCTTTAAATCAGCTCAAATCAGCAGAATCTGCGTGAAATACACTTTGTACTTTGTCAAATTATTTGAATCAGATTCAAACACGAAATGTGAAAATTATCATAAAAAAATCAAGTTATTTTGTTTTTATGACCAATCGGTCATATATTTGTACTCGTAAAATGAAACTATCATGACAAAGGGAGAAGAAACCAGACAATTCATTATAGAAAAAGCAGCGCCAATTTTTAATACAAAAGGGATTGCGGCAACAGCTATGAGTGATATTATGGAGGCTACAAAATTGTCTAAAGGAAGTATGTATGTGCATTTTGAAAATAAAGATGTCCTTGCCTGCGCCGCGGTAGATCATAATATGAAAATATTAGGTGATAAACTTTTAGCTGCAATCAGCAAAAGCAAAACCGCAAAAGAAGAACTTTTTACTTATATAGATTTTTTTAGCAATGCTGTAAATCCACCACTTACCGGTGGTTGCCCGTTATTGAATTTTGGAACAGAAGCTGATGATACCAATCCCGTTGTAAAAGAGAAAATCAATAAAGGCTGTAATGCTAATCAGCAATTATTGGCAAGTATTATTAATAAAGGAATTGCCAACGGAGAATTTAAACCTGAGTGGAATGCTGAAGAGTTTGCAGTAGTTATGTTTGCAATGATGGAAGGCGGTCACCTAATTTCAAGAATGTCAGGCAATAATGACAAAATGAAAATCATCATTAAAACCCTAAAAAAAATAATAGAGGAAAACACACTCTAATTTTTTTTACCAAAAATATGACCGAAAGGTCATTTTTATTACGTATCAAAAATCAATTACAATTAAACAAATATCAATTTACATTTCACAATTAACCATTCACAATTAAAAATTAAACATCATGTCAAAAACAATTTTAATTTCAGGAGCATCAAAAGGATTTGGAAGAGCCTGGGCAGAAGCATTTCTAGCAAAAGGATACAATGTAGCCGCAACAGCAAGAAATATTGATACGCTGGCCGACTTAAAAGCACAATACGGTGACGCAATTTTGCCTTTGAGCTTAGACGTAAACAACCGCGAAGATTCATTTGCTGTTGTAGAAAAAGTAAAACAACATTTTGATACAATTGATATCCTGATTAATAATGCAGGTTATGCACAAAACGGAGCCGTTGAAGAAGCTAGCGAAACAGAAGCCAGAGCACAATTTGAAACGAATTTCTTTGGTACTCTTTGGTTAACTCAAGCTGTTTTGCCTATTATGAGAAATCAAAAAAGCGGTCATATCATACAGGTTTCTTCTATTTTAGGAATAACAACCTTACCAAATTTAGGACTTTATAATGCTTCGAAATTTGCTGTAGAAGGTCTTACTGAAACATTATCACAAGAAGTTAAACAATTTGGAATCAATGTTACGCTGGTTGAACCAAATGGATATGTTACGGATATTTGGGGTAACGGATTCAATAGTAAAAGCATCGACGCTTATGACGGAATTAGAAAAGCAATAGAAGAAGGACATGATCCTGACACTTTTGGGAAAACAAGTGCTACTGTTCCGGCAATTGTAAAACTGGTTGAAGCTGAAAATCCTCCTTTACGCCTATTCTTAGGTAAAGTAGCCTTGCCGTTTGCAAAACAAATATACGAGCAAAAATTAGCAACATGGGAAGAATGGGCTGACGTATCTGTAGCAGCTCATGGATAATTTTTTTTAAAATTTTATATAGCACAAAGGGTGAAAGTCATTAAACTTTTACCCTTTTTGTTGCTTTAATAATTTAAAAAAGGACTTAGAAAAAAAATGAAATTATGTAAATTCTGAAGAAAATTATATAACTAATTGTCCTGATTTTAAAATAATTTCATGCAATGAAAAATACTGTAATTTTATTAGTAGATGACGACGAGGATGACTGCGAACTTTTTATCGCAGCAATAGCTTCTTTGAATAAAAATATCATCACTACTATTTCCAATAATTCATTAGAAGCATTAAATAACTTAAAAGCAGCAACAGTCTTGCCTGACTTTATATTTCTGGATATGCAGATGCCTTATCTTAGCGGAGCAGAATTCATACAGCAATTGAGACAAATTCCTGAACTTAACAAAATTCAGCTTGTTGTTTATTCATCACATACACACGATACATTAAAAAAGCTAACGAACGAATTTGACTCAGTAAAAATATTTACCAAACCTAATAATTTTCAGGAATTGATAAGGACACTGGATAACATAATTGGATAAGAAATCATGTAACATTTAAGGGAAAAAGTATAAATTCTAAACTTGTCTAAGTCAGTAACTTTGGGTAAAATTTTACCACTAACACCTTAACTGCTATGCTGCTGCAATTTATCTCCAACTTATTTGAAAGCAATGAGCCTGATCAAAATCAATATGATATTGTCATTCAGATCAATGATAAAGTTTCACCCGCAGATAAACGAAATCTTTATCTGTTACCTTTAAATGATTTTTTAACTTCAAAAAATTATGGTGAGATTTCCGGTGGCGGAATTCTTAAGGAGGAACCGGGAGAAATTATTTTTTGCGATATTCATGTCAAATTTCATCAGGAAGAAATAAATGAAAATATCCTAAAAGATATCATGATTTATCTTGAGGATTGTGGTGCTCCAAAGGGATCAAAGATCATTATCGAAAAAACACATCAGGAAATTCCGTTTGGTAAAAACGAAGGAATTGCCATTTATCTGGATGGAGAAAACTCAGAAGAAAAAAATCAGGAAACTTATAATCTAGATTTCGTTCAGTCTGAAATTTCAAGACGAACCAATACTACACAATCTGCTGAAAGATTCTGGAAAGGAAATTCGACAACAGGATTATACTTTTATGGGCAATCTTACGAAAAAATGAAAGATGAAGTATCTCATTTTATGAGTTCATATCCTTTGTATAAAAGTGCGAGAATTGCTCAAATAGCTTAATAAAGTTATGAAAGTCCCACTATTAGCATTCAATGATAAAGGCATATATTGTCAGCAGGCAGATGTATATCTTGATCCGTGGCGTCCGGTTACAAATGCCATCATTACGCACGGTCATGCAGATCACTCGCGTTGGGGACATCAAAATTATATCACACATCATACGAATGTACCTATCATAAAACACCGTCTTGGCGATATTAACGTTACAGGAAAAGACTGGAACGAGACTTTTACTGTAAATGGTGTAAAGTTTTCCCTTCATCCTGCAGGTCATATTATAGGTTCTGCCCAAATTCGGGTAGAATACAAAGGTGAAGTCTGGGTTTTTACAGGCGATTACAAAACCGAAGATGACGGGATTTCTACTCCATACGAGGTTGTAAAATGCAACTCTTTTATAACAGAATGTACTTTTGGATTACCTGCTTTTAAGTGGACTCCTCAGGCTGAAGTAATGACGGACATCAATAATTGGTGGGCAGAAAATCGTGCCGAAGGAAAAACATCTGTCTTATTTGGATATTCATTAGGAAAAGCGCAACGTTTATTAAAATACCTCGACACGAATATTGGCACAATATACACACATGGCGCAATCGAAAACATGACCGAAGTTTTAAGACCAATGGTTCATTTTCCGCCAACAACAAGAGTAACACCAGCAATTAAAAAAGAAGATTTACTGGGGAGTATTGTTCTTGCTCCACCAAGCGCACATGGCTCTACATGGATTAGAAAAATGACGCCTTTTGTTACCGGTTCTGCAAGCGGATGGATGACTTTTCGTGGTGCAAGACGACGACGCGCGGTAGACAGGGGTTTCGTTTTAAGCGATCACTGCGACTGGACAGGTTTACTCGAAAGCATTAAAGCAACCGGAGCCGAAAAAGTAATTTGTACACACGGTTATTCAGATATATTCTCTAAATATCTTCAGGAATTAGGATATGATGCCAGAACTGCTCATACTCAATATGAAGGCGAATTGGGAGAAATGGATTCGAAAAAAGATGTTGAGGAAGAGAGAGAATAAAAAAAAGATGAAAGAGACAAGATGGAAGAAGAAAGAGCATAGAAAATAGAATTAAGAGTATAGAAAAAACACAAGAAGAAATAAGAATATAAAAAAAAATATAAATGTCCTCTTTGCTCTATTTATAGTCTTGTCTCTTTCTTCTTTCATCTTTTTTCTATTCTCTATTCTCTATTCTCTTCCTTCTCCTAAAAAAATAAAAAATGAAAAACTTTGCCGAACTTATAAAAGCGCTTGACAGTTCTAATAAAACGTCGGTAAAAGTAGATGCTTTGACCAATTATTTCATGAATGCCAGTAATGAAGATAAAGTCTGGACAATTGCTATTCTTTCGCACCGTCGTCCGCCAAGACCGGTTAATACTACATTATTGCGATTATGGGCAAATGAACTTGCTAATATTCCGCTTTGGCTGTTTGAAGAAAGTTACCATATTGTAGGGGATTTAGCTGAAACAATAGCTTTGGTAATCCCAACTACAAAAGAACATTCTGATAAAAGTTTAACTGAATATCTTCAGGAAATTATTGCCCTGAAAAAGAAAACGGATATTGAGAAAAAAGAATATCTGCAGGAGAATTGGCTTGCATTAAATTATTACGAACGCTTTGTTTTTACCAAATTAATTACCGGAAGCTTCAGAATTGGTGTAAGCCAGAAATTAATGACGCGAGCACTTTCTAAAGCTGAAAATATCGATGAAGATGCTCTTGCGCACAAATTAATGGGCGATTGGAATCCGAATACAATTACGTTTCAGGAATTAATTTTAGACGAAAAAAACAGCGATTATTTATCAAAGCCTTTTCCGTTTTACCTCGCCTATCCTATCGAAGGAGAACCATCAAATCTAGGAAATCCGGAAGATTGGAGTGCTGAACACAAATGGGACGGAATTCGATCGCAAACTATTATTCGTGATAATGAAATTTTTGTCTGGAGCCGTGGCGAAGAATTGGTAACGGATAAATATCCGGAATTTGCTTCTTTCATTGGTATAATTCCTGATGGAACTGTAATAGACGGGGAAATTTTACCGTTTATAGAAAACGAAATCGGAACTTTTAATGATCTCCAAACCCGAATTGGACGTAAAACAGTTTCGGCTGCAATACTAAAAAAATCACCCGTAATTATAAAAGCATACGATTTATTAGAATGGAAAGGTCAGGATATTCGAAATCTTCCTTTTGAAGAAAGACGTATATTATTAGAACAATTATATGAAGATATTAAACACAATGATATTCCGCTGTTGCTTTCAGAACGAGTGAAATTTTCGACCTGGGAAGAATTAACAGAGGAAAGATTGCGTTCCCGCGAAATGAGAAGCGAGGGTTTGATGATTAAAAGAAACGATTCTCCTTATCTTGTAGGAAGAAAAAAAGGCGATTGGTGGAAATGGAAAATTGAACCTTTGGTAATTGATGCCGTCCTCACCTACGCGATGCGCGGACACGGAAGACGGTCTAATTTATTTACCGATTATACTTTTGCCTTATGGCACAATAACGAAAATAACGAACGTGAATTAGTGACATTTGCAAAAGCGTATTCCGGTTTAACAGATGCCGAATTTAGAATGGTGGATGACTGGATCAAGAAAAATACACTGGAACGATTTGGTCCGGTTCGAAGTGTAACGCCTCAATTGGTTTTTGAAATTGGTTTTGAAGGAATTGCACTTTCTAAGCGACATAAAAGCGGAATCGCAACACGATTTCCGAGGATTTTAAGATGGCGACACGATAAAAAAATCGATGAAGCGAATTCTATTGAGGATTTGAAAGATATGATTTTGTAGTGTAAATAAATGGCACGCGGATGACGCGGATTCGCTAAAACGAAAACACGGATCGGCGCGGATTTTTTGTCATTGCGAGGAACGAAGCAATCGCATTAAGAAGACTCCAGCGGAGTCTTATATTTATAGAAATCAAGATAAATATAAAAAAAAGCTCCAGCGGAGCGATATATTAATTTTCTAATAAATGCGAAAATATGTCACCCCTACGTGGCTTTAATAAATACATTAAAAATTTTTATAAATATGCCGTCCCGTTGGGACTTAATTAAAAATGCATTTCTAAATTTTCTTTTAGACAGCAAACCTTAATGGGACTTAATATCTTAATGGTGAAAAAATAATAAAATGAACAGAGAGCAACTTTTTTCGGTAGCAAACGACTGGTTTCAAAATCAGGGATGGAAACCGTTTCCGTTCCAGACACAAACCTGGACTGCTTTTTTGCAAGGAAAAAATGGTTTACTAAACGCTCCAACAGGAAGCGGAAAAACTTATGCGCTCTGGCTGCCTATTGTTTTAGACTACATAAAAAATAATCCCAATTATAAAACGAAACATAGTCCTGGACTTAAAGCGATCTGGATTACGCCTTTACGTTCTCTTTCGGTAGAAATAAAACAAGCTGCAGAAAGAGTGGTGAATGATTTAGGAACTAAAATGACAGTCGGAATTCGTTCCGGAGATACATCTGCAAGTGAAAGAGCCAAGCAAAAAGGTAAAATGCCGGATTTATTGGTAACAACTCCAGAGAGTTTACAATTGCTTTTGGCGACAAAAGGTTATGATAAAATATTTGGCAATTGTACGGCAATTGTCATTGATGAATGGCACGAATTATTAGGTACGAAAAGAGGTGTTCAGACAGAACTGGCTTTATCGAGACTAAAAACGATTGCTCCCAAAATGCGAATCTGGGGAATATCAGCAACGATTGGAAACTTGCAGCAAGCTCAGGAAGTCTTACTTGGAGTGGATTCAGAAGCCTATCATAATTCGGTTTTGATTAAGGCACAGATTCATAAAAAAATAAAGGTTATTTCGATTATTCCGGATAAGATGGAAACGTATCCGTGGCGCGGACATATGGGGCTGCATCTTATTGATGAGGTTGCTAAAATTGTAAAAGCCAGTAAAACGACTTTAATCTTTACCAATGTACGATCTGCCTGTGAAATCTGGTTCCAGCGATTGCTCGAAAAATACCCTGAGTTTGCCGGAGAAATGGCGATGCATCACGGAAGTATCAATCGGGAAACGAGGCTTTGGGTCGAACAAGCTATCAGGGATGAAGAATTAAAAGTTGTGGTTTGTACTTCGAGTCTGGATCTGGGGGTTGATTTTGCGCCCGTAGAAACCATTATTCAGGTTGGCGGACCAAAAGGCGTTGCACGTTTTTTGCAAAGAGCCGGACGAAGCGGACATCAGCCCGGCAAGGAAAGTGTGATTTATTTTCTGGCAACCCATGCGATCGAATTAATCGAAGCATCGGCATTAAAAAAAGCAGTTGAAGAAAATGTTATCGAAGATCGGGTTCCTTATTTAAACAGTTGGGATGTTTTAGTACAATATCTCAATACTTTAGCTGTTTCTGAAGGGTTTATTCCTGATGAAATCTATAAGGAAGTAAAAGCAACCTTTTGTTATCAGGCAATGACAGAGGAAAACTGGAATTGGATTTTGAATTTCATAACTAACGGAAGCCAGAGTTTACAAGCCTATGACGAGTATAAGAAGGTAGAAGTTGAAGAAGACGGACGTTATAAAATAAACAGCAGATTGATTGCCATGCATCACAGAATGCAAATTGGGACTATTGTGGGCGACGCCGTTATAAATGTAAAATTTATGAGCGGCGGTTATATAGGAACTATTGAGGAATGGTTTGTATCTAAATTAAAACCGGGAGATACTTTTATTTTTGCCGGTAAACATCTGGAACTTTTCAGGGTCAGGAACATGCAGGTATTGGTACGAAAAGCAGATCCCAAAAAGAAATCGAAAGTAGTGAGCTGGATGGGAGGTCGAATGGCACTTTCTGCACAAATGAGCGAATTGCTGCGTCAGGAATTGTATCGCGCCAATACTGATAATTTATCACCGGAATTAAAGGCATTAAAACCTTTATTTGCAAGGCAGAGAAAAGAATCTATCGTTCCGGGAGATGACCAGTTTTTGATCGAAACTTTTAAAACGAGAGAAGGATATCATGCTATTTTTTACCCTTTTGAAGGTCGTTTTGTGCATGAAGCCTTAGCAAGTTTATTAGCTTACAGAATTAGTTTACTATTGCCTATCAGTTTTTCATTGGCGTATAACGATTATGGATTTGAATTACTTTCTGATCAGGAAATTGATATGCAGAATGTTTTGGATAATAATTTGTTTTCGACGGAATATGTGCATCATGATTTGCAAAAAAGTTTGAATGCGACTGAAATGGCAAGACGAAAATTCAGGGATATTGCCGTAATTGCAGGTTTGGTATTTACTGGTTTTCCCGGAAAAATGGTAAAGACAAAGCATTTGCAAAGCGGTTCTCAATTATTGTTTGAAGTTTTCAGGGATTACGAACCTGATAATTTATTGTTTCAGCAGGCGTATCGCGAAACCTTTGAACATCAGTTAGAAGAAGGTCGTTTGATTTTGGCTTTGGAACGAATAAACAATCAGGAAATAGTATGGAAACCCTGTTTAAAACCAACTCCTTTTAGTTTTCCGTTGATTACAGACAGACTACGGGAAAAATTGTCGAGCGAGACATTAGCAGAACGAATTAAAAAAATGACAGCTTCTTATATGAAGTAATATTTATGACTATTACAATACAAAATCAAACGTTTATTTTGCATCCAAGCGGGGCTTTATTTTGGGAAACCAGAAAATTGCTTTTGATCTCTGATGTGCATTTAGGGAAAGTATCGCATTTTAGAAAACACGGCGTGGCGATTCCGAATAATGTGGTTTCTGAAAACTTTAAACGTTTGACTGATATCGTAGCTTTTTTTAAACCTGAAAAGATTATTTTTCTGGGAGATTTATTTCATAGCACAAAAAATACCGAATGGGATTTATTCGAAAAATGGGTAGATTGCTGCACTAATAAAATCATCCTTATTGCAGGAAATCACGACATTATCGATAAAAAACATTATACTAAAATTGATATTGATGTTGTAGAATCCCTGGAAATAGATGACTTTTTATTAACCCATCATCCCACAATAAAGGAAGGTTTTTTTAATTTTTCAGGGCACATTCATCCCGGAATTATTCTTCGGGGTTTTGGAGCACAATCTTTAAAACTACCTTGTTTTTTTCAAAAAGAAAATCAGATGATTTTAGCTGCTTTTGGTGAATTTACCGGAAAACATGTTCTAAAACCGCAGGAAAATGATATTGTTTATGCTATTGCAAATGATGAAGTTATCAGGATCAATCTAAACTGATTTTTTAAAATAAAGTTGTTTTTGATTGGTATCGCGGGTATTGTCATTTTCATAATTGAATTCCTCGTATCCCAAAGTTTTCAGGTTTTCTATTAAAACGGCATCAATTTCAAAAGCTTTTGCCCAAATTAAATCGTATTTTCTCTGTAAAGCGATTTCTTCGGCACGTTTAAAAAGTACCATTATATCCTCAGGACTGAAATAAACGATATGATCTACACCCACAGGTTTATTGGCATCAAGATTTTGATTACAAAGGCGGGATGAATTCAGTTTCATAAATGACAACGGATTTTCGCCTTCATACGCCATTAACACTTCAACTGAAAAATCATTCTGAATTTTAAATAGTTTTTGCCTTGAAAGGTTTTCCTGAGCGTACTTCTCTCCTATTTCTTGAGATGAATCAAATAAATTGGAATAGAATTTTAGTGCTTTTTCTTCCATCCAAACTACATTATCATTTATGATTACTACAAATTTTGCGACTTTAGACATATTTTATATTATTTTATTACAGTGCAAAGTTGAGGTGATTTGATTGATAAGGAAAGAGCTAAATGTCTTGTAGTTTGTTCGAAAAGTCGGGAGTTTTTTTCCCATCTTTTTGTGTCATTACTCGAAATGACAAACTTTCTGTTAATATAATTTTATTTGAATACAAAATTATATTTCAGATATTCTTTCTGCGATATTCTAAAGGTGAAATCCCTTCACATTTTTTAAAAAATCTGCCAAATCCGGATTGATTAGGAAAATTTAAAATATCACTAATCTGACTGATCGTTAGATCCTTGTTCTGAAGCAATACTTTTGCCTCAAGAACAACAATATCATCAATCCATTCGCTGGCTGTCTTGCCGCTATTATTCTTCATTACTTCTGATAAATATTTGCGGGTTACATTCAAAACATCTGCATAATACTGAACAGATCGCTGGTTTATAAACTCTTTAGAAAGTAGTTCTTTAAATTTTTCGAATAGCGGATTTTGCGCTGAATCATCGCGAGAGATTTGCTTTATTAAATCAAGTTCGTAAATTAAAATATAGAGATATCCCCTAAATATAGAAGGCTGATGCGCAGAATTATTATCCAGTGATTGTCTTAGCAGCGAAAAGATTTGCTCAAACTTAATTTTGTTCTTTTTTTCCAGATTAAAAACGTGCATTTCGCTATTTTCGAAAAACTCATATTGTGACAAAAAGAAAACATTTGCCTGATTGTGCAAAAAAAATTGCGGTTTAAAAAAAATAATATCAATTAAAATTTCGTCACTTTCTTTTGTAAAACTTCTAATTACAGATGGTCCTAATGTAAGTATTGCCGGAGCGTGAATTATAACTTTTTTTAGTTTACTCTGCATTACAATACTTCCTTTTCTTAAAAATTCTATTGCATAGCTTTCTGCCCGATAAGGTTCGCTGATGTAAGGATGATCCTGCGCCTGAATGTAAAAATAATCAGTATTAGTGTCAGCATTAGCAAACAAACTCTTATGATGTTCGAGCGAGTATGTTATAATTTTATTCTTCAATTGTATTAGGTTTAATCAATATCAAATATAGTCAACCATTTACCCATAACAAAAAAAATGGCGCCATACAGCGCCATTATCTTATCAAGAGTGAGTGTCTTTACTCTATTGTCTATAGTCTTTCTTCTATTTTCTTTACTCTATCTTCTATTTTCTCTCTATTTCTTATCGATTTTATAAAGTCTTCCAGCATCAGTAATAGCATATAGAGCTCCGTCGTTTCCTTGCGTTACGTCTCTAAAACGTTGACCTTCTGAAGCAAGAAGTCTTTCTTCTCCAATTACTTTATTATCTTTTATAGCAAGACGCACGATATGCATTCCGCTTAGAGCGCCAATAAACAAGTTATTTTGCCATTCCGGAACACGATTACCGGTATAGAAAGTCATTCCGCTTGGTGAAACTACCGGATCCCAATAGTAAACAGGTTGTTCTAAACCATCTTGTTGCTGAATTCCTGCACCAATTTTTTCACCTGTATATTCGATTCCGTAAGTTATTGTAGGCCATCCATAATTTGCACCTGGTTTTATACGGTTAATTTCGTCACCACCTCTTGGTCCATGCTCAGCAAGCCAGATTTCGTTGGTAACTGGATTAAGTGCTAAACCTTGCGGATTTCTATGCCCAATAGAATATAATTCAGGTAAAGCTCCGGTTTGCGTAAAAGTAGGGTTTCCGGTTGCTGGTTGTCCGTCTTTTGTTATTCTAATTACTTTACCAAGAGCTGCCGTAACTGATTGTGCCAATGGTCTGGTTTCTAATACAGATCTTTCTCCTGTACTAATTATAAGTGAACCTGTTTTGTCAAAAAGAATACGTCCGCCATAATGAAGCGTACTTGGATTAGCAGGTTTTGCTCTGTATATTATTGTTGCACCTTCGATTGTTTTTTCATCAGCCGATAGTTTTCCTTTGGCTACTGCCGTATTATTTCCACCAGTAGTTGCTTCAGCAAAAACCCAGTATATCATGCGGTTTGTAGTAAAATCAGGGTCAATACATAACCCTAATAAACCTCCCTGATTAGCAGCATTTACAGTAGGAATACCAGTAATAGGAGCACTCAAAACTCCAGCTGTTGTAGCGATACGCATTGTACCTGTTTTTTCTGTAATTAGTAATCTTCCGTCTGGAAGCGTTTTTATTCCCCATGGGCTTGTTAAAGTCGTAGCAATAGCAACTCCTTCATAAGGTGTATTGGTTTGAATACCGTTTATACGGGTTTGTCCCTCGAATGCGGGTTTATAAGTTGTATTGGCAGCATCACCTTCTACAGGATTAGTAGTTGTGCCTGGATTTACATCGACTTCTTTATCGTTAGAGCAGCTAAATAAAGTAATTAGCACACTTGAAACAATAGCAATCTGGTTAATATTTCTCATAGTTTTGGGGTTTTAAATATTTAAAAAATTATCAGTTGTAGTCATTCTAAATTTAGAATAAAACAAAAATCTTAAATTAAAAATGAAAGCCGTTATATAATTTATGAGAAAAGTTATACGATTTTAATTTCTAGAATAGTGTTTCTAATTTTTTTGATAATTTATTAATAATATTTTTTAAGTTTGTAATCATCAGATGATATGATAATACAATTATGGCATTAATCAATAAAAAATCTCTGGCAGAAGAAGTCGCTTCAAAATTACAGGAGCAGATTTCTTTAGGTCATTATAAACTCAATGAGAAATTACCTATTGAGGCAGAACTCATGAAAAGTTTTGGTGTTGGCAGATCTTCGATTAGAGAAGCTATGAAGTTATTGGCCAATTCAGGATTACTGCGCATCCAGCAAGGCGTTGGTACATTTGTTCAGGAAGTTAGAACAACCCGTGAGCCTATGGATCAGAGATTAATGCGCGCCAATGTTCAGGATTTAGATGAAGTAAGACAATTATTAGAATTAAAGATCGCCGAAAAAGCAGCCATTAACAGATCTGAAGACGATATAATGGCCATGAAAATGCATTTACAAAACAGAATGATCGCTGCGAACAGAGGTTTACTAGAAGAATGTATAGAAGCTGATATACAATTTCATATCGCGATTGCAGAAGCATCAAAAAATGAAATTCTGGCTGATTTATACAAATCTGCTTCTATTCATCTAAAAAAGGGATTTCTACATCTTTATCCGGATACCAAAATATTTCAGGATACATATGCAATACACGAGCAGCTTTTAAAAAGTATTATTGCACAAGATTCTAAAAAAGCCTGGAACACAGTTGCAAAAATCATAGGACATATTAATTACTAATTTTTACCCAAATTCATCAGATGATCTGATATTAAAACATGAAAACAAATACCATTACTCAGTCGAAACAGATAGCACAGCAAACTGTTTTTTCCATTTTATTTACTATTAGCTTTACGCATTTTCTTAATGATATGCTTCAGGCAGTGGTTCCGGCCGTATACCCAATTATAAAGGAAAAATTTCACTTAACCTTTACTGACATCGGGTTAATTACTTTGACTTACCAACTTACAGCGTCAATTTTACAGCCCTTCGTTGGTTTTTATACGGATAGAAGACCACGCCCGTATTCGCTGGCTATCGCAATGATTTTTACGCTAATAGGTTTAGCGGCTGTAGCTGTAGCTTCCAGTTTTATTAATATCTTACTTGCCGTAAGTTTAATTGGTATTGGATCTTCTATATTTCATCCTGAATCTTCGAGGGTGGCACATTTGGCTTCCGGAGGAAAAAGAGGTTTGGCACAATCTATTTTTCAATTAGGCGGAAACGCAGGAAGTGCTGTCGGACCTTTACTTGCGGCGATAATTGTGGTACCTTACGGACAATTTAATATTATTTGGTTTTGTATTGCTGCGGTTTTAGGAATTGTTATTCTTTCAGGAGTTGCAAAATGGTATCAGGAACATTTAAACCTTAAAGCATTAAATAAAACTGCAATAAAAGAGGAAGTTCATCATTCACTTTCCAGAAAAAAAGTAGTCTTTTCATTGGTTATTTTATTGGTACTGATATTTTCTAAATACTTTTATATGGCAAGTATGACAAGTTATTACACGTTTTATCTTATCGATAAATTTCATTTGTCTGTACAGGAATCTCAAGTGTACCTTTTTGCTTTTATGGGCGCTGTAGCTGCGGGTACATTATTTGGCGGACCATTAGGAGATCGTTTTGGACGAAAATATATCATTTGGATTTCTATATTAGGCGTTGCACCTTTTACATTGTTACTTCCTTATGCTTCTCTTTTCTGGACTGGAATTCTATCCGTAATTATTGGTTTAATCATCTCATCTGCTTTCTCAGCAATTTTAGTTTATGCAACAGAACTTGTTCCGGGAAAAGTTGGATTAATCGCAGGGCTTTTCTTTGGATTAGCTTTCGGAATGGGCGGATTAGGTTCTGCAATTTTAGGAAAACTAGCCGATAATACCAGTATCGAATATGTTTTTAAAGTTTGTGCGTTTTTGCCTTTGATAGGAATTTTGACGAGTTTACTTCCCAATATCGAAGGAAACAAAAAACCTCAAAACAATTAAACATAAGAAGATTAAATTTTTGCTTACTAATTCAAATTTTACATTAAAAAAAGCGCTAAATCTACTGATTTAGCGCTTTTGTTTTTTATCAAAATGCAATGTATTTTTATTACCAGCCTTTTACAGCTCCGCCTTTAAATTCACGAATCGCTGCTTGTTCTACTTCTGCAGATTGAAAAGCCTGTAAAAACTGTTTTACTTTTTCTTCATTTTTATTGTCTTCACGACTTACTACTAAGTTTACATATGGCGAATCTTTATCTTCAACAAACAAAGCATCGCGAGATGGAATTAATCCAGCCTGAGAAGCAAAAGTATTATTGATAATCGCAATTGTTACGTTATCATCATCAAGTGCTCGTGGCAATTGTGGTGCTTCTAATTCTAGAATTTTAAGATTTTTAGGATTACTTACAATATCAGTAACTTTAGGCAATAAGCCTACTCCAGATTTAAGTTTCAATAAACCATTTTTCTCTAATAACAATAACGAACGTCCCCCGTTTGTTGGATCATTTGGGATAATAATAGTGCTTTCATTTTTTAATTCTGCAAGATTTTTTATCTTTTTAGAATATGCTGCAATTGGGTAAATAAATGTTTTCCCAATAATTGCCAATTTATATCCGCGTTGTTTAGATTGTTCGTCAAGATATGGTTTGTGCTGAAAAGCGTTTGCATCAATATCTCCCTGACTCAAAGCTTCGTTAGGAATTACATAATCGTTAAAAGAAATCAATTCAACTTCTAATCCGTATTTTTCTTTTGCTACTTTTTTAGCTGCTTCTGCTACTTTATATTCCGGTCCCGTTGCAACTCCAACTTTTATGTGGTGCGGATCATTGTTTTTGCTTTTTCCGCAATTTGCCAATGATAATGTCAAAGCAACAATCCCGGCTATTTTCAAAAAATTTAATCTAGTATTCATTCTCTTATTTTTTAATTTTTAATTTAATTATCTATGGTCAAATCTTTTGGATAAAAAGTCACCAGCAAACTGAATAACGAATACCAAAAGTACCAGTAAAGCTAAAACCGAATTCATGGTTACTGCATCGTAGCCAATATATCCGTATTGATATCCTACTTGTCCTAAACCACCCGCACCAACAGCGCCACCCATTGCAGAATAACCTACAAGGGTAATTAATGTTATAGAAGCTGCATTTATTAAAGATGGCAAAGCTTCCGGAAGCAAAACTTTATATACGATCTGGAAAGGTGTTGCGCCCAAAGCTCTTGCTGCTTCGATTAATCCTGAAGGCAATCCTAAAAGACTATTTTCTACAAGTCTGGCAATAAATGGAGCTGCACCAATACTCAACGGAACCAATGCTGCACTTACACCAATAGAAGTTCCTACTAATGCTCGTGTAAACGGAATCATCCAGACAATTAATATAATGAACGGAATTGAACGAAAAACATTCACTAAAACCGATAAAGTCCTGTTTAAAACCGGTTGATCGAGGATTTGATTTTTTCTGGTAAGGAAAAGCAAAATACCGGTTGGAAGTCCCAATACAAAACCAAAAAATCCCGATACAAATGTCATCACGATGGTTTCCCAGGTACCATTTAATAATAAGTCAATAATAGAATCAGACATAACCTATAATTTCTGTTTTAATATGTTTAGAAATAAAATACTCAATTGCAGCTTCATAATTTTCACGCTTACCGGACAATTCGATCAGCATCACACCAAAATTTACATCTCCGGCTTGATCCATTTGTGCACTAACAATCTTAAAGTTAGTATCAAATAATCGCGAAACTTCAGAAATAACCGGCTCATTAACTGATTTTCCTGTCATTTCTAACCTTAATAAGGGATTCAATCCTTCGCCATCCTCTTTTTGTAATCTTTCCTGATACACTCTTGGAATATCCAGATGAAGTGAAGAAGCAATAAATTCTTTTGTTAATTCATGTTTAGGATCTGCAAAAATTTCGCCTACACTTCCCTGCTCTATCAGTTTTCCGTGACTGATTACTGCAACCTCATCGCAAATCGATTTTACAACTTCCATCTGGTGTGTAATCAAAAGAATCGTAATATTTAAACGACGATTAATATCTTTTAATAAATTTAAAATAGATCTTGTAGTTGCCGGATCAAGTGCACTTGTAGCTTCGTCGCACAACAATACTTTTGGGTTATTTGCCAATGTTCTGGCAATGGCAACTCTTTGTTTTTGACCTCCTGAAAGGCTTGCAGGATAATCGTTTGCTTTTTCGGCTAAACCTACTAATTGCAGTAATTCTAAAACACGGGTCTGAATATCTCCTTTTGAAACTCCAACAAGTTCCAACGGAAAAGCCACATTCTCAAAAACTGTACGTGATGAAAGCAAATTAAAATGCTGAAAAATCATTCCTATTTGTCTTCTTTCAATCGCGAGCTGTGCATTTGATAAGTGTATCAAAGATTTTCCGTCTACGATAATTTCTCCTGAAGTTGGTCTTTCAAGCAAATTCACACAACGAATCAAGGTACTTTTCCCAGCTCCCGAAGTTCCAATTACACCAAATATTTTTCCTGGAGGAACTTTAAGCGAAACATCTGACAAAGCCGAAACAATTCGGTTTTTCTGATGAAAATTCTTGGTGACATTTTTTAAT
Organism: [Flexibacter] sp. ATCC 35103; assembly: GCF_001975985.1. Classification (GTDB taxonomy): domain Bacteria; phylum Bacteroidota; class Bacteroidia; order Flavobacteriales; family Flavobacteriaceae; genus Flavobacterium. The sequence goes on from NZ_MTQF01000006.1 coordinate 61,255, forward strand.
TCAATCATTTTTTTAATTCAAGTTAAGTCTGACATCCACAGACATAAATACTTAGCGTTTCTGAAATTGCCAAAATAAAATCAAAAAGCCTTTCATAAATATTGAAAGGCTTTAGAAATAAATAATCTTATTTTTATATATAAGCCAGTTTATACCATCGCATAGTTCCACAACAATTGTTGCAGCTATAATAATTGGTATTCTGGTTATCGTTTTTCATTGCTGCGGCAAATTTAAAGAGATAATTTGAATTTCAATGCAAAAATCATAAACTTTTTTAACCCTATCAATTTAATAGACTGTTTTAAACATCTTGAGCTGTTTCCTGCTGTCCGCTATATCTTTACTTGCTTAAAGAAAGCAAGCAAAGGATGCCGCTCCCATCAGGGCTATTACACTGGTTTTCATAAGAAACATTATTTTTATATCGACATACATTACAGATTTAAAACAAATTTCGAGAATAATCAATTTCTCATTTTTTTTAAACCCATTATAAAAAAAGCAAACCCTATAATAAATAGGGTTTGCTAATTCTCAAAAAAAAATAACCAAAGTGTTCAATAAAAGTCCAAAGTCTTTTTTATAAATAACTAAACCACTATTCTAAAAATTTATAACGAAGTCCCAATTCAAAAACATCATTTGCAAAAGCACCTGAATTACCAATATAATTGGAATAGGACAAGAAGATTCCTAATTTTTCAAGTGAAATCCCAAAAGAACCTGAAATTACTTCATTCGTATGATACATGGCAGATATATTCATATGGTACTCGGGCATATTAAAATTTGTTCCTATATCTACTATATCCTTATATCCTCTGATCCCTCTAAAAGCGACAAGAGGTTCAATATTAAAATCATTGATCCTGCTGGATACATATAGCTTATAACTTATGGCAGAATAAAATACCTGATTGTCTACGTATCTTCTTTCACCATTATCATTTTCAAAAAAAACATTGTTTAAATTTGGAACAGCAGCCTGAATCGTTAATAATTTTGAGGTATATGAAATACCAAAATCCCCATCTAAAGCTCCGCCTTCATCAAAATTCTGAACCGAAGGATCGTCAATATTACCATTAATCTTGCTTTTATCAAGAGATAGAAATCGGGCTCCAAGCGAAAGTCCAAAATTTATTTTGCGATCCTCTCCGTCAATTGGCAAATGATAGGCAAAAGTTCCCAAAATTCTTGAGTTGGTAATCAAACCTGCTCTGTCACTATTAAAATTAAGACCGTAGGCAAGTCTGCTATCCGGATTATATTCAGCTGTTGCATACATTAGAACCGGATTTCCGGGTACCTGATCCCATTGTCTCTGATAGCCAATATTTAAATTCACACCTTTATTTAACCCCGCCATTGCAGGATTCCCTAAATATTGATTTTGGTAATACATGGCTTCAAATTTGTTTAATTGTGCATTAGCCAGGTTTGTAAACAAGAATAGTACACTCAAAAACGAGATTGGTCTCATAGCAAATAATCTCATAAATATTTTTTTACTTGTATTCATATCTATATGGTTATGATATAACAATTTTATTATTTTAACTTTTAACCCTGGGCTTTAATCCCCAAGCATGGTAATAAATCCTTTGATTTTAGGTAAATTATCTCCCAGATCAATCAGATAATAATAGGTATCATTGCTTAGCGGAGATCCGCTGTAAGATCCGTCCCATTCATTACTGTATGATTTTTTATAATATACTATTCGACCTGCTCTGTCATATACCGTTACAGTATTGTTTGGATATAGAAGGATGTCCTTAATTTCCCAGAAATCATTTTTTCCATCTCCATTTGGTGAGAGAATATTATTTGCTGTAACCTGATCCGGTGAAGCACCTTTATATACTGTAATGGTATAAGTTTCTTTTGTTACACCATCCTGAGCCGTGATTATTGTCTGAATGATATTCTCACCCAAGTTCAGCACTATTGGCATACTTGGAGCTGAATTTGAAACAGGTAATCCGTTTACAGTTATTTTGGATGCAGGATCTGTCACTGTAGGAGTAACTGTTATAGAGTTTACATCATATTTAACAGCTGCACTATAATTATAGACATCTGTTTGGAATTCCGGCGTTAATGTACCTTCACTAATCGTTAAATCAGATAAAGATGCAGTATCTGAACTCTCTTTTGTAATGTTCAGCAGGTACGTTTTCGTTGTTAAACCATCTGCCGAAGTCACTTTGATAACCATAATATTTTGCCCTGACAATAAAGAAACCGGCGTTATAGATCCACCATTTGAAATTGTAACTCCATTGATCGTTATTGTTGCCAAAGGATCATCAGATGCTACTGTTATTGTCTCTGTGTCAACGTTACTTCCTACAGTTACATTATATAAAAGTACATCTGGTGAGAAAGCAGGATTTAAAACCCCATTGTTAATAGTCAGACTTGCTAGGTTAACATCGTTTGGTGATGTTACAGTTAATATTCCGGTAACATAAGTAATACTATAATTAGAATCTACTGCATTACTTACCGTAATCGCATAAACTCCGGCTGGACTTGTTGCATTTGCAATTGTAGCAATAGTTGGTAATGCACTCAAACTTGCAGCAGTATCACCGTTTACAAAACCACTATAACTTGCAGTTAACGTAGGGTTCGGAGTACCATAGGCTCTTGTCTTATTATCTGCTGTAATAATTAAGGAAGCCGTTGTTACGGTTAGATTTCCATTGATATAGTTTATTACATAATTTGTACTTAATGCCCCACTCACTAGTATTGGATATGTACCAATAGTACTTCCTGTAACAGCTGTTGTAGTGATCGTTGGCGCAGTGGTCAAACTCGCTACCGTATCACCGTTTACAAATCCTGTATAACTAGCCGTCAAGGTTGGGTTTGCTGATCCGTATATTTTTGTTTGCGCATCTACCGTAATAGTCAAAGTTGCCTGAGTTACCGTCAAACTTCCTGCAACATAACTGATGATGTAATTATCATTTACCGCTCCAATTGCCGTGATCGGATACGTTCCAACAATGCTGGTGTTATCCGCTGTTGTAGAAATGGTTGGCGGAGTGATTAAACTTGTCGCCGTATCACCGTTTACGAATCCTGCATAACTTGCCGTCAAGGTTGGGTTTGCTGATCCATAAACTTTTGTTTGCGCATCAGCAGTAATAGTCAAAGCTGCCTGAGTTACCGTCAAACTTCCCGCAACATAACTGATTGTATAATTATCATTCACTGCACCAATTGCCGTGATCGGATACGTTCCTACAATGCTGGTGTTATCCGCTGTTGTACTTATGGTTGGCTGAGTTGTTAAACTCGCAACGGTATCACCGTTTACAAATCCTGCATAACTTGCCGTCAAGTTTGGGTTTGCTGATCCATATATTTTTGTTTGCGCATCAGCAGTAATGGTCAAAGTGGCTTGTGTTACCGTCAAACTTCCCGCAACATAGCTGATCGTATAATTATCATTTACAGCTCCGATTGCCGTGATTGGATAGCTTCCCACAATACTGGTGTTATCCGCTGTTGTGCTGATAGTTGGCTGAGTCGTTAAACTCGCAGCGGTATCACCGTTTACAAATCCGGCATAACTAGCCGTCAAGGTTGGGTTTGCTGATCCATATATTTTTGTTTGCGCATCAGCAGTAATGGTTAAAGTGGCTTGCGTTACAGTCAAACTTCCCGCAACATAGCTGATCGTATAATTATCATTTACAGCTCCTGTTGCCGTGATTGGATACGTTCCCACAATGCTTGTATTATCCGCTGTTGTGCTGATCGTTGGCTGAGTGGTTAGACTACTCGCAGTATCCCCGTTCACAAATCCAGTATAACTTGCCGTTAAGACTGGGTTTGCTGATCCATAGATTTTCGTTTGGTCATCAGCACTAATAGTCAAAGCTGCCTGAGTTACTGTCAAACTTCCCGCAACATAACTGATCGTGTAATTATCATTTACTGCACCAACAGCCGTGATCGGATACGTTCCTACAATGCTGGTGTTATCCGCTGTTGTGCTAATCGTTGGCTGAGTAGTTAAAGTCGTAGCGGTATCACCGTTTACAAATCCAGTATAACTTGCCGTCAAGACTGGGTTTGCTGATCCATATATTTTTGTTTGCGCATCAGCCGTAATAGTCAAAGCTGCCTGAGTTACTGTCAAATTTCCCGCAACATAACTGATCGTGTAATTATCATTTACTGCATCAACAGCCGTGATCGGGTATGTTCCCACAATGCTCGTATTATCTGCTGTTGTGCTGATCGTTGGCTGAGTAGTTAAGCTTGTCGCTGTATCACCGTTTACAAATCCAGTATAACTTGCCGTTAAGGTTGGGTTTGCTGATCCATATATTTTTGTCTGGGCATCGGCCGTAATAGTCAAAGTGGCTTGGGTTACCGTCAAACTTCCCGCAACATAACTGATCGTATAATTATCATTTACAGCTCCGATTGCCGTGATTGGATACGTTCCCACAATACTGGTGTTATCCGCTGTTGTGCTGATCGTTGGCTGAGTTGTTAAAGTCGCAGCGGTATCACCGTTTACAAATCCTGTATAACTTGCTGTTAAGGTCGGGTTTGCTGATCCGTAGATTTTCGTCTGCGCATCTGCCGTAATAGTCAAAGCTGCAGGATTAACTGTTAAAGTCCCATCAGTATAGGCGATCGTATAATTTGGACTAACTGCACCACTTGCTGTTACTGGATAGGATCCAACTGGGCTACTTTGAACAGCTGTCGTACTAATTGTTGGCAACGTGGTTAAACTGGTTTCAGTATCACCGTTTACAAATCCAACATAACTAACTGTCAAAGTAGGATTTACATCCCCGTATATTTTATTTTGATTATTTGCAACAATTGTCAATAAAGTTGTAGCAGTTACAGTCAGAGTTCCGTCAATATTAGTAATTATATAATTAGAATCTATTGCTCCACTTACTGCAATTGGATATGTTCCAACAGGACTTGCTATGGTCGCTGTTGTGGTAATTGTTGGCTGAGTCGTTAAACTCGCTGCCGTATCCCCATTTACAAATCCGGTATAACTTACTGTTAAGACAGGATTTGTATCTCCGTAAACTTTACTTTTATTGTCAGCTGTTACGGTCAAAGCCGCCTGGGTTACCGTCAAACTTCCCGCAACATAACTGATCGTGTAATTATCATTCACGGCACCAATTGCCGTGATCGGATACGTTCCTACAATGCTCGTGTTATCTGCTGTTGTAGTAATGGTTGGCTGAGTAGTTAAACTTGCTGTCGTATCACCATTTACAAATCCTGTATAACTTGCCGTTAAGACTGGGTTTGCAGATCCATAGATTTTTGTATGTGCATCGGCCGTAATAGTTAAAGTGGCCTTAGTTACTGTCAGATTTCCAGCTACATAACTGATCGTGTAATTATCATTTACCGCCCCTGTTGCCGTGATTGGATACGTTCCTACAATGCTCGTGTTATCTGCTGTTGTGCTGATCGTTGGCAGAGTGGTTAAACTCGCTGCCGTATCACCATTTACAAATCCTGCATAACTTGCCGTTAAGGTCGGGTTTGCTGATCCGTAGATTTTTGTCTGTGCATCAGCCGTAATAGTTAAAGTGGCCTTAGTTACCGTCAAACTTCCGGCCACATAACTGATCGTGTAATTATCATTTACAGCTCCGATTGCCGTGATTGGATACGTTCCTACAATGCTCGTGTTATCTGCTGTTGTAGTAATGGTTGGCTGAGTGGTTAAACTTGCTGCCGTATCACCATTTACAAATCCTGCATAACTTGCCGTTAAGGTCGGGTTTGCTGATCCATATATTTTTGTTTGTGCATCTGCTGTAATAGTCAAAGTGGCTTGCGTTACCGTCAAACTGCCCGCAACATAAGTGATGATGTAATTGTCATTTACAGCTCCTGTTGCCGTGATCGGATACGTTCCCACAATGCTGGTATTATCCGCTGTCGTACTGATTGTTGGCTGAGTGGTTAAACTTGCTGCCGTATCACCGTTTACAAATCCGGTATAACTTACTGTTAAGGCAGGATTTGTATCTCCGTAAACTTTACTTTTATTGTCAGCTGTTATAATCAAAGTGGCTTGCGTTACTGTCAGACTTCCGGCAACATAACTGATCGTGTAATTATCATTCACTGCCCCTGTTGCCGTGATCGGATACGTTCCTACAATGCTCGTGTTATCTGCTGTTGTGCTGATCGTTGGCTGAGTGGTTAAACTCGCTGCCGTATCACCATTTACAAATCCTGCATAACTTGCCGTTAAGGTCGGGTTTGCAGATCCATATATTTTTGTTTGCGCATCGGCTGTAATAGTTAAAGTGGCTTGCGTTACCGTCAAACTGCCCGCAACATAAGTGATGATGTAATTGTCATTTACAGCTCCTGTTGCCGTGATTGGATATGTTCCCACAATGCTCGTGTTATCTGCTGTTGTAGTAATGGTTGGCTGAGTAGTTAAACTTGCTGTCGTATCACCATTTACAAATCCTGCATAACTTGCCGTTAAGACTGGGTTTGCAGATCCATATATTTTTGTATGTGCATCAGCCGTAATAGTTAAAGTGGCCTTAGTTACCGTCAAACTTCCGGCCACATAACTGATCGTGTAATTATCATTTACAGCTCCGATTGCCGTGATTGGATACGTTCCTACAATGCTCGTGTTATCTGCTGTTGTAATAATGGTTGGCTGAGTAGTTAAACTTGCTGCCGTATCACCATTTACAAATCCTGTATAACTTGCCGTTAAGACTGGGTTTGCAGATCCATAGATTTTTGTATGTGCATCTGCTGTAATAGTCAAAGTGGCTTGCGTTACCGTAAAACTGCCCGCAACATAAGTGATGATGTAATTATCATTTACCGCCCCTGTTGCCGTGATTGGATATGTTCCCACAATACTGGTATTATCCGCTGTTGTAGTGATCGTTGGCTGAGTCGTTAAACTTGTCGCCGTATCACCGTTTACGAATCCTGCATAACTTGCCGTTAAGGTCGGGTTTGCAGATCCATATATTTTTGTCTGTGCATCGGCCGTAATAGTTAAAGTGGCTTGCGTTACTGTCAAACTGCCCGCAACATAACTGATCGTGTAATTATCATTCACTGCCCCTGTTGCCGTGATCGGATACGTTCCTACAATGCTCGTGTTATCTGCTGTTGTGCTGATCGTTGGCTGAGTGGTTAAACTCGCTGCCGTATCACCATTTACAAATCCTGCATAACTTGCCGTTAAGGTCGGGTTTGCAGATCCATATATTTTTGTTTGCGCATCGGCTGTAATAGTCAAAGTGGCTTGCGTTACCGTTAAACTGCCCGCAACATAAGTGATGATGTAATTGTCATTTACGGCTCCTGTTGCCGTGATTGGATATGTTCCCACAATGCTCGTGTTATCTGCTGTTGTAGTAATGGTTGGCTGAGTAGTTAAACTCGCTGCGGTATCTCCGTTGACAAATCCACTGTAACTTACAGTTAAAGTCGGATTGGCATCTGCGTAAGCTTTACTTTGATTATCCGCTGTGATGGTAAGTGTTACAGGTGTCACCGTCAAGGTTCCTGCAACATAACTAATGGTATAATTTGGATCTACTGCGCCACTTGCCGTAATCGAATACGTTCCGGCAGGACTTGCTGTAGCTGCTGTTGTAGTAATTGTTGGCGCTGTGGTTAAACTCGCTGCGGTATCTCCGTTTACAAATCCACTGTAACTTACCGTTAAAATTGGATTTGCATCTGCGTAAGCTTTAGTTTGATTATCCGCTGTGATGGTAAGCGCAACAGGTGTAACTGTACTTGAAACTGTAGATACATTAACAGTTGTCGCATTATTACTCGTTAAAACTACATCGCCTGAATAACTTCCTACCGGAGTCGCTTTTAATCTAATATATACTGGTGTAGATGCAATAATACCAGCTGCTCCAATTGTAACGGTACTTGCAAATGTGATATCGTCTGTACTTACTTCAAAACCTGAAGGTGGCGTAACTAAAATTCCTCCTGCCATATCTGTTCCGGAAACATTAAAAGTCCCCGATGTTGATGGAGTACCATAAGTTGTACTTAATGCAGATAAAGTTCCGGTTGCTACAATAGTTGGTTCGGTTCTGGTTACTGTTACTGTATAAGTATCAATTGTAGTACCATCCTGGGCCGTCACAATTGTGGTAATAACATTTGGACCAACGGCCAAAGCGATAGCTCCCGAAGCATTTCCGCTTACAACAGCAACTCCATTTACAGTTACTATTGCATTAGTATCTGTAGTCGTTGGTGTTACTGTTAAGCTCGTAATTGCATTGGCAACATTAGCCGTATATATAGTCGTACCTGTTGCAAAAACAGGGTTTAATGTACCTTGGCTTATAGCTAAATTGCTTAATGTTGCTAGATTATTAAGTGTTGTAACTCCGGCAGGATTTCCTGTACTTACTGTAGATAAATATAACTCATCAGTTGCTGAACCATTTCGCTCTACTACCATAAGCTGATAAGTAGTTCCTGGATTTAAACCCGTTATATTTACAGTTGTTCCTATACCATTGTAAATACAGTACCAACCTGATGTACCTATTTGAGTTCCAGCGCCAAAAGCAGCATTAGCCGTGTAAGCTGTATAATCTACAGGAACCGGGCTGCCACTTGCTCCGGCATACATAAATATTGTTCTTGAAGATCCATTACCATTTGTCCAGCTTGCTGTTGTTGTGGTACCTGTTGTTCCGGTAAAAATAACGTTAGTCGCCTGAACAATTGGTCCAAATAATGGGTTATTACGAAAAACGGATGTACTGCCAAATGTATAATTAGTTGCAGCTAAATCATTCTTTCCATCTCCATCAAAATCAGCAATTGCTATAGTATATGTATTGGGACGAATGGTAAAATCAACTTTAGATGCAAAATTAATAGAGGTGCCTAGAGGTGACGTATTACGCAAAATTGAAATAAAATTATCAACAGCGTTACGAGTTCCTATCGCTAATTCTGGATTTCCATCACCGTCTATATCTCCTATTGCGATACCTGTAGGATTTGAATTACATATAAAATCCGTTTTAGGGGCAAAATTTATATTCCCAACACCAGATGATATATTACGGAAAATCGACACTGAACTACTATCTCTATTAGGAACAGCTATATCTGCTTTACCATCATTATTAAGATCTCCTATTGCAACATTGTAAGGAGTTGTAGCAGTTGGAAAAGTACTTTGGCTTCCAAAACTAATAATACCACTTACAGATGTATTATGATATACTGATATTGTGTTAGCAGTAGAATTGGCTGTTACCACATCACCAAGACTATCTCCATCCAAATCTGCAATTGCCACAGCAACAGGATCAGTTCCAGTTGGAAAATCTAATTTAGAAGCAAAATTAATATTTCCAATTCCATTCGATGTATTTCGTAAAACTGATATCGAAGCATCACTTTTATTAGCTGTCACTAAATCAGCTTTTCCATCTCCATCAATGTCTCGAATAGCAACACTATAAGGATTTGTACCTGTTGGATAACGTGTAGATTGAATAGCAAAATCTATCGTAGCAATTGATGACGTATTTAAACAAATTTCAACATTATTAGAAGTACTAGATGTCACTGCTAAATCTAGCTTGCCATCACCATCCAAATCACCTGCCGCAATACCAAGAGGATTTACCGATACTATGGCGAAGTCTTTTTTAACCAAAAAAGAACTACCAGTAATAGAGCCACTTGTAGAGTTATTTTGGTGAATAGATATTCTTGTCGTGCCACCACCTGCAGCGTTAGTAAGTACCGCAATATCTGCTTTACCATCACCATTAAAATCACCTATTGTAATATTCACTGCAGTACCTGCATCTGAAAAGCCTACTTGATTTGAAATATCATCGATAGTTATATTTCCTTTACTTGGTGTAAAAGTTGTATGAAATGGAATCGCAGAATATCCCACTAAAACAGTCGCTCCATTTAATACTGATATAGGCTGGTAAGTTCCCCCAACAGGCACTGTAACCGTCAAGCTAGTTGTACTTGCAGCTGTAACAGTTGCCTGAGTAGCACCAAAAAACACAATATTTTCAGCTATTGTTGCACTAAACCCAGATCCGTTTATTGTTACTGTAGTCCCAATCGACCCACTAGTTGGACTAAAATTGGTTATAACTGGAGCCTGAGCAATAACTGATTGAAACACTGATAAAAGTGCGATCTAACAAAACAAAAATGATTTTCTTGTAAGTGTAAAAGTAAAGGTTCTAATCATGCTAAATAATTTTAAATGTTTAATCAAAAAATCACATATCAGATCTTAAATATTGAATTTAATACATAACCATTTTTATTGAGTTTAACCCTGTCACTCCTTGTTTCATTCTACAAAATAAAACATGGTACTCACAAAACAATTAATATTAAATGATAAACACTTAAGAATAAATATTATATGATAATCATTATTAATATTTTTACTAAGTCAAATATTATTGTTAATAGACTTTGTTTTTTACCACAATACGTTTTAAGAATAACAGTTTAAGACATTTTTTAAAATTTTATATTTTAGAAATATGTCCTGAATATCGATTCCTCAGAAGAGAAATGTTTTCATTCATTTTTAAATCAGGAATTATTAAAAAAGGCAATAAGTTTTAATTAGGTCCGTTACGCATACAACCCTTTTCTTCGAATAATTTCAGGCAAATTTTAATATCTCAACAGAGATGATTTTGATACATAAACAAGGTAAGTTGATAAAGAAGATAGATTTCAAACCTTAATAATGAAAACACTGAACAAACCTAAAACACTGATTATCATAAAATAAAGATAGATTAATTAATATGTGGTCACTTATCTATATTGTTTCATTTTATAACTTGAAACAATTTTAGAGATTTGAAATCATCTTATTTTTCTGAGAAATTAGAATATTAGTTTAATAATATTTTAGAAAAATTAATAAGATTATTTTAAGATGTGGAATGAGAATAATGGTTACCAGATCTTTTTAATACATAAAGACAACTATTTTTGAAACCATTCTTTCAAAAAGATTTTACAAATAAATTTTGTTTTTATTTAATTTATAAAAGTGAAATAAGAAACCTTTAAAATGGAAATTGCAACATATAAATTGGGTCCAAAATCTTAAAAGTTGATTAAAATCAGAGTTTCTTCTTTAAATAAATTGATTTACTGATATTAATTTTTACATTTGCGTTATTTTTATTTGTTCTAAATAGCTTTGAATTTATAAGCCACTTCTAGTAAATAAAACAACCTTAAACGAATTTAAAACAGTAAATACCTCAATATGAAAAAGAATATTTTTATCTCTTTTGCATTAGCCGCAACTTTATTTGTTAGTGCCCAACAAAAAAATATTTTACTAGAACAATCTTTTTGGAAAACGGCACCGGATGTCACCGCAGTCAAAAATGAAATAGCAAAAGGAAACAATCCATCAGAAGCCAATGCAAACGCTTTTGATGTTACAACAGTTGCTATCAACAATGATGCACCTCTGGCAAGTATAAAATTTTTACTGGATCAACCCGGAAATCCAGTTACTAAATCTACACATGACAATCGTATCTATTTGCACTGGGCTGCTTACAGAGGAAATACAGAACTGGTAGAATATCTTATCTATAAAGGATCTGATGTTAATTTTGAAGACAGTCACGGCACTACTCCGCTTGCTTTTGCAGCATCAAACGGATTATTAAATTCTGCGGTTTGCGAAGCCTTTTTTAAAGCTGGAGTAGATCCTAAGAAAAAATATTCTGATGGTGCAAACCTATTACTGATGTCAATTCCGTTTGATAAAGACCTGAAACTTACTGACTATTTCCTGACCAAAGGAATGTCTTTGAAAGATGTTGACAACAACGGAAATACTGCTTTTAATTATGCTGCGAGAACCGGAAATATAACTCTTTTGAAAAAACTATTAGAAAAAGGAGTTAAATACACTGATAATGCACTTATTATTGCGACACAGGGAAGCCGTAGAGAAACCAATACAATCGAAACTTACAAATACTTAGTTGAAGAAGTTAAAATTAAACCTACTGTTACCGGTAAATCTGGTGAAAATGTACTTCATCTTCTTGCCGGAAAACCAAACCAGACAGAAATAATCAATTACTTTTTGTCTAAAGGCGCAGATGTAAACAAAGTCGATAAAGAAGGAAACACTCCTTTGATGATTGCTGCCGGAGCCAGAGAAACTGCAGTTCTTGAACTATTGCTTTCAAAAGTAAAAAACATCAATTCGCAAAATCTAAAAGGAGAATCAGCCTTAACAATGGCCGTAAGATCAGGAAGTCCTGAGGCAGTTGCAATTCTTTTAAACAAAGGTGCAGATATAAACGTAAAAGATAAAGACGGAAATAATTTAGGATTATATCTGGTACAATCTTACAGACCAGCAGGCCGTGGTGAAGCAAATGCTGCAAAAGATCCTTTTGATGCCAAAGTAAAACTTCTACAGGAAAAAGGACTTAATCTTGCCACTGCGCAAAAAGACGGTAATACTTTATATCATTTCGCAATCGCTAAAAATGATCTTACTTTAGTTAAGAAATTAGCAAACCTGAATATCGACATCAATGCTAAAAACAAAGATGGTATGACTGCTTTGCACAAAGCTGCAATGATTGCAAAAGAGGATTCGATCTTAAAATATCTGGTTTCTATTGGTGCTAAAAAAGATATCAATACAGAATTTGATGAAAGTGCTTATGCACTGGCAAAAGAAAATGAATCATTAACTAAAAACAATGTTTCTGTAGAGTTTTTAAAATAGTTCCTGAGAGTTATTTACAAAAGGCAAAATTTACAGTTACCAATTAACAACTCAAAATTCAAAATTCATATATGAAATCAATATTTAAAACGGCACTTACAATCGCAATTATTTGTCTTATATCTTTTCAGGCAAATGCTCAGGCAAGCAAATACAAATGCATGCTGCAAATGGCCAATTATATGGGAGAAGGTGCTTACATAGTAGTTTCACTAATCAACCCTAGTGGTGAGTACGAAAAAACGCTTTACGTAATGGGCGACGATAAAAAATGGTACAAATCATTGAAAGAATGGAATAAATTTCAAACTCAAAAACCTGCTGATATCAGTGCCAGAACCGGAGCATCAGTTACAGGTGGAGATCGCAGCATTACTACAATCGAAATTGATGATTCTAAAATTAACAAAGGATATAAATTAAGATTTGAATCAGCAGTAGAAGATCAGAAATATTATGTAAGTGATCTTGAAATCCCTCTTACAACACAGGGGCTGGCTGATAAAACAGAAGGAAAAGGCTATATTAGATACGTTCGATTAAATAAGATTTAATAAATCGTTCTACAGCTTTGTTAAAATTGCCACAGAGTAAAAAGATTTTCATGCAGTACAAAAAAATCTGTAAGAGCCTTTTAATCTGTGGCAAAAAACCGCAATTACATTTCAATAGATTACACTTCATGACTCTTTCCTTTTGGCGTTACACACACTTAGCTCTGGCTTTGTTTTCTTCTTTATTCTTAATAGCAGCATCAGCAACAGGTATTATTCTAGCAGTAGATGCAATGCAGGAAAAAACACTTCCGTACCGGACAGCTGATTTCGACAAAATAACGCTGGCAGAAACTTTACCTGCATTAAAGAAAGCATATCCTGAAATAACCGAATTAAGTGTAGATCACAATCAATTTGTAACCCTGCAGGCAATTGATCAGGATGGCAACGATATCAATTCTTATATTGATGCCAAAACTGCCAAACCCTTAGGTAAACCAATAAAAAAAAGTGAATTTATTCAATGGGTTACCGGATTTCATCGTTCTTTATTTCTGCATGAAACCGGACGATTCGTTGTTGGGGTAATTTCTTTTTTATTGCTATTAATTGCTCTTTCAGGTTTTGCTTTAGTGCTGAACAGACAAAGAGGAATCCGTAATTTTTTCTCGAAAGTAGTCAAAGAATATTTTGCCCAGTATTATCATGTTGTATTAGGTAGACTCGCCTTGATTCCAATCCTGATTATAGCCCTTACCGGAACGTATTTATCCCTGGAAAGGTTCATTTTTTTTATGGATAAAGAAAAAAACGAGCAGCAAAAAACAACTCCTTCAAATCCGGCAGCTCTAAAAAAGGAAAAAGAAGAATCTATATTTACACATACACTTCTGGCTGATGTCAAAAAAATTGAGTTCCCTTTTACTGACGATCCCGAAGAATATTATATCATTGAGCTAAAAGACCGTGAAGTTGAAGTTAATCAGGTTACAGGCGCTGTTGTCACAGAAAAACGTTCTCCAATAAAGGTTCAGTTAGCTGATTTTAGTCTTAATCTTCATACCGGAAGAACAAATGCAATCTGGGCTTTTATACTTGCAATTGCAGCTATTAATATTCTGTTTTTTATTTATTCCGGTTTTGCGATTACATTAAAACGAAGATCCAGCCGAATAAAAAATAAATTCAAAGCCAGTGAAAGTGAATTTATACTTTTAGCAGGATCTGAAAACGGAAGCACCTTAAGATTTGCAAATGCCGTCCTGAAACAATTAATTGGTAGCGGTAAAAAAGCTTTTCTCTGTGAATTGAATAGTTTTACTGTTTTCCCAAAAGCACAGCATATTATCGTTTTTTCTTCAACACACGGATTGGGCGACGCTCCGTCTAACGGAAGTAAATTTATTTCTTTGTTGAACAAAAATCCACAAAAACAAAAAATCAACTATTCTGTAGTTGGGTTTGGTTCAAAAGCCTATCCTGATTTTTGTGAATTTGCTTTTGAAATTGACAAGCAATTAGCCCGTCAAAATTGGGCAGAACGCCTTTTAGAAGTACAGACAGTAAACGACAAATCGGCTGCTGAATTTGTAGAATGGATAAAATTATGGAGCAAAGAAACCGCAATTCCATTATCAACAACACCATCTTTGTACAATCATGTTCCTAAAGGTTTACAAAAACTGATGGTTTTAGATAAAACAATTGTCTCTGAGAACGAACAGACTTTTATATTGACTTTGAGAGCAAATATGCGAGCTAAATTCAATTCAGGTGATTTACTGGCCATTTATCCTGCAAACGATACCAGAGAACGCCTCTACTCTATTGGGAAACATTCCGGAAACATACAATTGGTCGTAAAATTGCATCCAAACGGATTAGGTTCTGAATTTTTAAACAATCTGATTCCGGGCAATGTTATCAAAGCCGGAATCATCAACAATAAAGCATTTCATTTTCCTGCAAAAGCGCAAAAAACAGCCTTAATCTCAAACGGAACGGGTATCGCTCCTTTTCTGGGAATGATTGAGCAAAATAAAACAAAAACTGAAACGCATTTATATGCCGGATTCAGAATGGAAACAGAAACTGTTTCCGGATACAAGAAGTTTACCGCAGAAATAATCCAGAAACAAAAACTAAAAAGTTTTCATCTCGCTCTGTCACGCGAAGCAGAACATTTTTATGTAATGGATTTAATCAAACGCGATACTGATTTCTTTATTGATCTATTACAACATGGAGGTGTCATCATGATTTGTGGTTCGCTTGCCATGCAAAAAGATGTTGAAGCAATACTGGAAAAATTATGTGCCGAAAGAAAAATAAAGAGCATTGCAGATTATAAAGACAATGGTCAATTATTAACGGATTGCTACTAGATTAAAAAAATTAATGCATAAATCAATCTTAAATAATTTTTTAATTCTGTTCGTAATTTGCGGAGTATCCTGCAACGCACAAGTTTTACGAAAAAGAACAACGCTGCTTATGGGCGGACGTTTTGATATTACAATCGTCGCAACAGATTCTCTTGCTGCAGAGCAAAATATCGATGAAGTTATAGCAGAAATTACCCGAATTGAAAATCTGATATCCGACTGGAAACCGAATTCGCAAGTTTCGCAAATCAATCAGAATGCGGGAATTAAACCCATAAAAGTCGATCGCGAAGTTTTTGAACTTACCCAAAGAGCCATACAATTTTCTAAAGCTACAAAGGGCGGCTTTGATGTGAGTTTTGCCGCAATGGACAGAATCTGGAAATTTGACGGATCAATGACCGAAATGCCTTCGGCGGAAGCCATACAAAAATCAGTAGAAAAAGTAGGGTATAAAAACATCATTTTAGATACAGTTCAGTCAACGATTTTTCTAAAATTAAAAGGAATGAAAATTGGTTTTGGCGCTTTGGGCGAAGGATATGCAACAGATAAATGCCGAAACATAATGCTCGCCAAAGGTATTAAAGCCGGAATTGTAAACGGTTCCGGAGATATGACCGCATGGGGAAAACAACCCAACGGAAAAGACTGGAATATTGGTATGACAAATCCGTTTCATCCAGATACATTATTTGCCGTAGTACCGCTAAATAATGGTGCCGTAACAACTTCAGGAAGTTATGAAAAGTTTGTTGTTTTTAATGGTAAACGATATTCACACATTATAAATCCTGCGACAGGGTATCCTGCAACTGGATTGTGCAGTGTATCTGTTTTTGGTCCCAACGCAGAAACAGCAAATGGTTTAAGTACCTCATTAATGGTTTTAGGACAAAAAGAAGGTCTTATGCTGCTAAAAAAATATCCGCAATACAGTTGCCTTATGATTACCGATAACGGTAAAATCGTGAAATCAAAAAACTTTAAAATCACGAAATTTAAGGCTAAATTATAGTTCATCATTTTGTTTGACTAATCTCCTGCTTTAGTCTGAGATTAAATAAAATATTAAGGGCTTTAGCTAAAATTCATAATTTGGCTAAAGCCTTTTTTTTAACATAACAATAAACTCCGGTTAAAACCCAATTCTATGAAGCTGAATTTTGTCTTTCATAATAATGCAAAAAATTCAAATTCCTTATTAACTGACATTTACAGAACAAAAATCCAACATTAGAACTTCTAATGTAATTCTAACAATCTTCTAATTCTTTTATTTAGATTAAATATAAACAATAACATAAGTTTGCGCCTTTATTGATAAGCAAATTAGTTATGAGGTTTTTAATATATGTTCTTTTGGTTGTGAATTTTTCTGTATGGTCTCAAACCGGAAAAATTACGGGAAAAGTAACTTTCGGAAGTTCTGAATCAGCATTTGGAGCTTCGGTAATGATTTCAGGAACACAAAAATTCGCTATAGTTGACAATCAGGGGCATTTTGAAATAAAAGGATTAGCATACGGCAATTATACTTTGGAAATTTCATCGCTCGAAGCTAAAACAAAAACTGCAAATTTAGTTTTAAATCGCCCTTCTCATCATATAAATATCTCATTAGAAAAAACAAATGATCCTAAAATCTTAAATGAAGTAGTTGTCAAGAAAACAACTGTAAAAAAAGAAATTATGGATAAAGGTTTCTCTGTAAATGTTATAGAAACCCAGGAAGCAGCAAAACGCAATATCCAGACCAATGATTTACTAAGTCAATCTGCAGGTGTTCGAATAAGACAAAACGGAGGATTGGGATCAAGCGTAAATTATAACCTAAACGGAATGTCAGGAAATGCTATCCGAATATTTATAGACGGAATCCCGATTTCTACTTACGGTTCATCATTTAATTTAAACAGTATTCCGCCCGCATTAATTGAAAGGATTGAAGTTTACAAAGGTGTAATTCCGGCACATTTAGCTGATGATGCATTAGGCGGTGCAATCAATTTAATATTAAAGAAAGGAGCAAAAAATACCCTAAGTGCTTCTGTTTCTTATGGCTCATTCAATACTGTTCAATCTAATTTTAATACAACTTACAGAGATAAAAACGGATTTACATTAAAAGGATCCGGATTTTACAATTACTCTGATAACGATTATGAAGTTTGGGGGAAATTTGTCTACAACATTTTACCTAACGGACGCTATGATTATGTAAGGGCAAAACGTTTTAACGATGCGTACAGGTCTTACGGCGGACGTATTGAAGCTGGTTTTACTGATGTAAACTGGGCAGACACGTTCTTAGTAGGTTTTAATGCCTCAGACGATTTTAATGAAATCCAGCACGGTCAGTCGATGACAAAACCATATAAAGGAAGATTTACCGAAGCAAATGCCCAAGTTGTAAGCTTAAATTATGCAAAAAAAGATTTTATTGTAAAAGGACTTGAGTTTACGGTAAACTCTGTAATGAGCCAAAGAAATCAGGTAATAAACGATACTGTAAAATGGAATTATAACTGGTTTGGAGAAAAAGCATTGGGTCTTTATGGTAATCCTATTTTATCTTCTACGGGCGCTCAGCAAGGAGCAAAAACAATTCAGCATATCGACAGTAAAATTTTTAGCACAAGAGGCGGTTTAAATTATACTTTAAATGACAACCACAAGTTTGTTTTTAGCAGTATGCTTTATACGGTTGACAGAAACGATTATGACGAATTATCACCATTAGCAAGCAGTTTTCTTCCAACAAGGGATCTTCAAAAAAGTGTTTTATCACTGGCATATGAACTTCAGGCTTTTGAATCGCGCTTAAGAACAAACATCTTCGGGAAACATTACGAACAAAGAACAGAACAAAGGGATCCCAGAATTGTTACAGAAAACGGACAGAATAATATCATTGAAGTAGTTTCGAAAAATACAACTTCATTTTATGGTTACGGATTGGCTACATCTTATTTTATAGTTCCAAAATTAATGTTTTCATTATCTGCCGAAAAAGCCATCAGACTTCCGTCTGAAAATGAAATATTTGGTAATCCGGGAGAAAATCTTACCGGCAACAGTTCTTTAAAACCGGAACAAAGCGACAACTTGAATGTAGGTCTTCGATTTGGTCCTTATAAAATCAACGATCACAAATTTTCATTTGGAGGATCCGGATTTTGGAGAAACGCAAAAGATAAAATCGTTCGTCAGATCAGCATTCGCCTTAATGAAGCATTGCAGTCATCGCCAGCAGTAAATTTAGGAAAAGCACAATCTTTAGGTTTCGAAGCTTCATTAGAATACTCTTATAACAGCAGGTTATTTGTCTCTATGAACATGTCAAAGTTCAATTCGCTTTTCAAAGATAAATACGACAGCAACGGTAATGTACTTCTTTATTATAATCAACAACTGCCAAACGAGCCTTATTTTACCGTTAACGGAAATGCACAATATAATTTAAAAGATATCATTCAGAAAAACTCAGAACTAAATCTCTATTACAACTTTGGTTACGTAGGCGAATTTTATACAACCTGGCTAGAAATAGACAAAACAACCTCTCAGTTTCCACATGACTTAGGTTTAAGTTACACATTTCCGGACAAAAGGTTTATAGTAAGTTTTGATGCTAAAAATATCACAGACGAACAGGTTTACGACAACTTCGCAGTTCAGAAACCCGGAAGAGCTTTTTATGTAAAACTGAATTATATACTCAACAAGTTTTAATCTAATTAATTAATTTTTAATGCTATAAATATGAAAAAAAGTACATTTAAATTACTTGCCTGTGGGTTGGTTTTAACCACATTTGCACTAACAATAAGCTGCAGCAGTGACGATAACAACAATGAAAATCCGGTAAATCCTGAAACCGAAGGCCGTTGGATTACCCTTGCAGGAGCTTTAATGCAAACTGAGCCGGGAGACGGAAACGGTGGAACAAAAGTATATTCTGTAACTAAAGAAAATGCAAAAGATCCTAATTTCTCTATTAATGTTTATGATAACGGATCTCCTGTACAATCCAGCAGAACAGCACGTTTGCAATCTTCTGTAGACGGAAGCACACTTTTTAACATTACTTATACAGGTGCAAACGGTGGCGAATTCATGACTTATAAAGTAAATGGCGCTGCAAATTTTGCACAATCAGGATCTACAGTGAATATCTCGCAATATGCAGGAACTTCGCCAAGATGGGTAAAACTTTTTGACGGAGATAAAACAGGCGTTGCCGTAAATGTAACTACTCCGGCAATAGTTACAGATGCCAATAAAGTATATCAGCGTACAAGAGGTACAGCAACTGTTTTATCGCTAAACATGCAACAAACTTTAATTACAGCTTTCAAACAATACGAGATTGCATTATCTGCTCAGGAAGAAGCACAAGGTCATCACATTTTTCGTTTAGATGCTCCAACACTTAACAAAGCAGGTAATAAATTAATCATTGGTACATGGATGCGTAAAACGAATCCAACTACAGGATTAAACGAAGCTTCATTTGAGCGTTTAGGTTCTAAATCTGTAGTGGTAGATTATCCTTCATTAGAGAATCCGCAAGTGATTACTTCTACAGTTGCTTTTGGTGATACAAGCGGTTACCGTAGTTTTAACAGTTTTGTAGGTACTGACGGAAACATTTATCAGGCAACACAAAGAGATACAAAAAATGGTTCTTATATTTTAAAAATCAACCAAAACAATCAATATGACAACGCTTATTCTTTTAGTTTAGATGCTGCTCTTGGCGTTAAAGGATCTTATATTGATGCCTGGAGATATGCAGGGAACGGTATCGCTTATGCAGTTTATACGCATGATGGTGCTGACGGACAAGGTTTTGTAGCAAGAATTGATCTTAACGCAAAAACGGCTAAAAAAGTAGAAGGTATTACTTATGATACCGATTTAGATTTTGGTCAATACCAAGGTTTTGTAGTTGACGGAAACGATTTATACATTGCCGTTACACCCGTTGGAAAAGACGGAAACCTTTATATCGTCGACATTCCAACAGGAGCCGTTACTAAAGGAGCTAAACTGGTAAACAAACCTGGAAACCATTATATTGGAGTATTCTAGAAACATAAAATAGCAGCAATGCTAAACGCACCAATTTTTATTACTTGGATTTTTTTTTAATTAGAACATTCCGCTTCAGTCATATGGAGCGGAATGTTTGTTTAAATACCTGACATTCAAATTATGAAAAAAACTGCCCATAAAAAAACCTTCTTATTTTTTAAGAAGGTTTTTCTCTATATTTTAAATCCTAGGTATCACAAGTAATATAATCCCAATCCTGCTCCATATAATTTATAAGCCAGTTTAAGGCATATTGTCTTTCGTAAACAATTCCGGGATTAATAGCTTCCATTTCCCTGCCATTAATTCTTTCATCAACACAAGCCCAATTAAATCTGTAATATAAATCATTGGCATCTAAAATTTCACTTTTAGAACGTATTGCAGTTATCGAATCAATAAAAATAGTAGGATCTTTATCCTCACCAACCGGATAATCATCAGGATCTATGTTTTCGATATCGCAAAACTCATTAGGAAAATCCAGTGTATCAATTTTATTCAAAGCCCACATCAAAACCCAGATTCCCTCACATTTCCAACTTTCGTTTGCCTTTTTGTCATCTGTAGGATTTGCCAGGAATTCCTTTTCTTTTTCGGTCGTAAACTCCCAAAGCTTATAATTTTGTAAATAATCTGTAGCTTCTTCCGGCGAAATACTATTAAATGCAACTAAATTTACTACTGCCAGAACACTAACTCTTTGAGCAATTTCTTTTGGAGTTCTTAAAGTCGTCTCACTTTCAGATTCGATACAAGGTAAGTTTCTGTTGATTTTAATGTTATGAGTTTCCAGAATTTTTTCGTTATTCTCTTTTCTCTCCATTTGATCCTGTGTCAGTTCACTTTGATCTCCATCAAAATAAATAGAATTGATTTTTACATCTAAATTTTCAATTTCACAATTTCCTTCAGTATCAATAATCAAATCTAAATTTTTATCCAGAAAATGTTGTCCCTTAGATTTACTGATAACAGTATCCGGCTCAACAAATAAAACAGCATCAAGTTCGTTTGCTATATTTTTTATGATTGATTTTAAATCTTTTACTTCCGCTGTTTCCTGAGTAATCGAAAACTCACAATTGATGGTAAGTATTTTTTGAAGAAATAAATCTTTGACTTTTTCATTTGCGGTTGGCAGCGAATCTACAAAACCATAAAGACCCTTTAGATTTGCCGTTAAGGCAGAATCATCAATTTCAGGGATTTGGTAAGAAGGTACGGCGCGTTCCCGATAAGAGATTACTAGTTTTTGCGCAGCATTTAAAATTCCTTCTTTAATTTCTATCTCGATGATATCAGATTCATCATCATCCTTTGTATTTGAAATTTTTGCATTGGTAATATTGGACTGAAGTATTTCTTTTATTCTTTCAAGACCTAATTGGTGTGAATAAATGGTACAAATCATTTTACGGCTTTTAAATATTATCTATGCTAATATAAGATTAATTCTATAAAAAATGCAAACATAATTTTTACATTCTCAAATGTATTTGTGTCTTTTTAAATTAATTCTCTACTTTTACTTTAAGGCAAAACATACTATCCTTAACAATTAACACTCTATTCCGTTAAGAAAAATGGCGAAACTGGATTAGCTAATACATAAAACAAACCATATAAGTTACAAGAGAAAACTTAAATCATCTTATATAACTTATATGGTTCAAAAAACTTTATTGCACTTTTACTTCAATTACAGAGGTCTGTAAACTTCCTGTTTTAGCCTTTAACTGAATATTCTCTTTCCTCCCATTCGACTGAATAATCGCAATACATTTACCATTAAACAATTTACAGGAATTCGCTTTAAAAGAATCTAAATTTGCCTGATAACCATTATCAACCCCAACTAATTTTCCGCCTCCGGTAACTTCAAAATCTATTAAATCATCAGCATTCGGTAACAAATTCCCCTCTTTATCTGTAATAGAAACTGCAACATAAACCAAATCATAAGTATCATTTTTGAAAACCATTTTATCTGCTTTCAAATCTATTTTAGAAGCTTCTCCCGCGGTACGAATTTCTTTTTCCAGAACCACCTTTCCGTTTTTTCTGGAAATTGCTTTAAGCGTTCCCGATTCAAATTTTACACGCCATGAAATGTGCAAATCATCATTTTGTTTCGCTTTTTTACCCAGAGATTTTCCGTTTAAAAATAATTCTACTTCATCAGCATTATTATAATACGCCCAAACATCAACTTCCTGACCCGGTTTCCAGTTCCAATGCGGAAAAATATACAAAACCGGTTTTGTAGTCCATTCGCTTTGGTACATATAATACACATCTTTAGGAAATCCCGCTAAATCTATGATTCCAAAATAAGAACTTCTCGCCGGATACGGATATGGGTCGGGTTCCCCAATATAATCAAAACCTGTCCAGATAAAAGTTCCCGCCATGAAATCCTGTTTCTTGATGGTTTTCCAATTCTCCTCATGCGTTGCGCCCCAATACGATTTTACCTGATCGTAAGCCGAAACCGTCCAGTCTGCATTTCCGTCAAACGGAGCGCCGTGTTTTGAAGGCCACGCTTTTATTCCATCCGGAAAATCATAATGTCCGCGCGTTTCCAATGCCGAAACACTCTCTGAAGCTAGTATTTTTTGTCCTTTAAAACGTTCCGGAAAATCCTTATAATCTTCATGTTTGTAATTAAAACCCAAAAGATCCAGAGCTCCGGATTGGTAAATAAAATTTTTCTCAATAACATTCTCCGTCAAAGCCGAAGTTACCGGACGCGTTGTATCCAGAGATTTTACGATTTTTGCCAATTCTCTTGTAATCGCAATTCCCGTACTGTCAAATTGTTCCCTGATTTCATTGCCAATACTCCACATCATTACAGATGGATGATTGCGATCTCTTAGTATAAAATCTTCTAAATCTTTTTTGTGCCACTCGTCCCAGTCTTTATGATAATCGTTTGTAACTTTTTTCTTTTTCCAGACATCAAAAGCCTCATCCTGAACAATAAATCCCATTTCATCACACAATTGCATCATTTCTAAAGAATGCGGGTTATGTGACATTCTAATCGCATTCGCCCCCATTTCTTTCAGTAAAACTAATTTTCTTTTTACCGCATGAATATTTTCTACAGCGCCCAGAGCACCATTATCGTGATGCAAACAAACGCCTAGTATTTTGGTTGGTTTTCCGTTTAATGAAAATCCCTTTTCAGCATCAAAACTAAAGAAACGGAAACCAAGCGGAGTTTCATAATTGTCTGCTATTTTAGATTTCTCATAAATTGTGGTCACTACTTTATACAGATATGGATTTTCTGTACTCCATAATTTCGGCTGATTTAAACTTAAATCATGCATCTTTTTTTCAGTAGTTTTTGGCGCTATTTTTTCTGTCGAACTAAAATTAGCAACTTCCACATTATCTGCATTCAAAATTGAAGTAACCAGCTTAAATTCTTTTGCAATATCGTTGTCATTATCAACTGTAACTTCTACATGTATTTTTGATTTTTCTGTAGAAACTTCAGGAGTTGTAACATAAGTTCCCCATTTTGCCACATGCAATTTATTGCTGGCAACTAAACGTACATTTCTATAAATTCCTGAACCCGTATACCATCTTGAATTGGGTTGTGCATCATTATCAACTTTTACGGCAATGATATTTTCTTTTCCAAAATTTAGATATTTTGATAAATCATAACCAAAAGAAATATAACCATTTGGTCGCATTCCAAGAGAATGACCATTTATAAAAACTTCACTATTCTTAAAAACACCATCAAATTCTACAGAAACACTTTTGTTTTTCCAATTTGCAGGAACAGTAAATACTTTATGGTACCAGCCTTTTCCGGCCGGCAAAAAACCTTGCGCCTGTTTTGTTGGATTGTTTTTATTAAAAGCACCTTCGATACTCCAGTCATGAGGCAACTGAACCGTTCTCCAGCTTGATGTATTGAAATTGGTATTAACCGCTTCAGGATAATCACCCAATTTGAAGTTCCAGTTTTTATTGAAATCTTCGATGATTCTGGCTTGTTTTTGTGCAAAAATTGATATTGAAAACAATATTGTTAAAGCAACTATTATCTTTTTTAAAATCATAATATATTTAAATAATCATTTTTTAAAATTCCAAATTTCTCCAATCTTGTCATTTCTGACAAACGTGATGTTTTCCGTAGAGACGCACAGCAGTGCGTCTAACACACGTTATAGACAATTGGCACGTAGATGCACTGCTGTGCATCTCTACAATCAAATCTTTATCAATCCCTTTCTCCCTCAGTCCCTTTGAACCTTTGTCCCTCAAAAAAAACCTATTGAAACTCAAAATTATCCAATAACAATCCTTTTAGATCTTCTCCTTCTAACGTGATTTTATACGTTCCTGCATTTATATATCCACCGGAAGTAGTGTTTAATACCTTCCATTTTTCTGCCGAAGGAAAAAACTCAATCGTATCATTTCGCATTAAAATTCCGTATGCATCTTCCATTTTGAATTTTACTTTTAACGGATTTTCATTCCGATTCATAAAACGAAAACGCATCAAATAAATTCCGGCAACTCCAGGTTTCACTTCAAACTCAATACTGTTATTTGTTTTTTTTGTAAACTCGATATAATCCGCTTTTTTAAAATTTCCTTTTTCAATTCCGCTTCCCGTTGTTTTGGCATTTTCTGCTTCAATAACAACTACAGGTCTCGAATCGTCTTTTTCGCCCATATCATAATTTGGAACTACGATTACGGAACCCAAAACTTCTGAATGATCAAAAGAAATTTTATCTCCTTTTTTTACTTTTTTAGAAAAAATACTAAATCTCGTGTTCTTACTGTTTTTAGCAATTTCTTCAGATTTTTTATATTCCGATAACCAGTCTATTGTTTTATTTTCTTTCTGATCTATAAGAATATAAACATCAGAATTTTCTTTGACAGTAAACGAACCCGAAGCTTTCGAGTGAGAGGAAAACTGCAAATAATCAGCAACAAAAACCTCTGAAGGTAATTGTGTAAAAACAACTTCTGAATCTGAATATTGTTTTGAATTAATATCCAGCCACGATCCGATTTTAAGAGTACTATTATCACCCGAACTCAAAACAATATTCTCAATATTTTTTGGTGATTCCTTTGCCGGTTTCACGTTTTTGTCTTTGGCAGCAATTGCAATCGCAGCTATAATCGCTTGCCCCGCTTTTGTATTTGGGAATGAAATATTAATTAAACCGTTTTTGCTTTTTACTACAAATGTTTTTTTCAGCGCTTTATCATGCCCCGCTTCTGACCAAATATCTAAATCTTTCAAAACTACTTTATTGTTGATTGCCACATCAAACAAACGCCAGCCTTTGCAATTTAAACCTCCACCTGTTCCGTACCAGGGTTCTGTAAAATAGAGTTCAACAAGATATTCGCCATCCGGTGCAGGAAATTCATAACTCAACTTATCGGTTCCATATCTGAAATTCTGAAATAATTCAGGATCTTTTGTACCTGATATTGGGTCAAAAGTACTGCGTTGGCTGGCATAAAAATTCGGTAGTTTTTCAAATTTATCTGTCCAGGATAAAGAACCCCAGGTATTTTGACCGCTTTTATGCGTATCTGACAACCATATTCTTCCGTCAGAATCTGTGAATTCAGAACCTCCGCAATTGACCCTGTAAATATAATTATATCCTTTTTTAGGTTCTAAAATATCTGATTTATCCGTGTATAACGCCTTTAAATTTGGCGCTTTTTCAAGCGTATTCATCACAATATAATCTTTGGCTACAACCACACCATTTACATATCCTACAGCATATAAAACATTGTACTGAATATGGACATTATTCCATTGAAAATGCTCGCCTAAACCCGGATTTTTTAATTTGCCCAAAGAGATTTTATTGACATCGTTAAATAGTTCGACTTCATCGCAATTAGAGTAAACATCAATGCCATTTTTTATTCCTGCCACATCCCAACGACTTGTCCACGTGTGCGAAACAATGTAAACCATAGGGTTCTTTTTGTTCGAAACATAATTGGCGCGATACATATAATATGCATCAAGAGGTTCGCCCCAAATGGTAAAAAGTCCTTTGTAATTTACCGGACCAACTTTGTCAATATCCCTAAAACCTTCACCGTTTTGAACTCGTCCGGGATTTTCGTGTGAAGCAAAAATCCAGTTGAATTGTCCAGCAATCTTATCTTTTACAGATTCGGCCTCACGGACTTTGATTTCCATTAATTGCGAAAATCTGTTTTCGCTCAGGGTTCCTTTTTGGTCAAACTCGCCTTCTGTATGTAAATCTGCTGTTCTCCATGCACCATATTCTCCGTTTAAGAGTTGTGTACTCATTTCGAGATGATATTTTAAAGGATCACCACCATACGTTCCGGACCAGTTTTGTACCACATTCCAGTCTGTTCCCTCGCCTCCGTTACAAGTGGTTACAATACGCTGCGAAGCAGAAATGGGATCCATTTCGCGAATGATTTTAGTACATTCCTCAGCAAATTCTTTCGGAATAGTGCTTTCATTCTGCAATCCCCACATCACAACCGACGGACTGTTTCTGCGTTCTTTGATCCATTCGCGTAATAATGTTTTAAAATTCTCCTTAAACTCCGGCGTGTCGTACCAGATATGTGCTGAGAACTGACTCCAAAACAAGATTCCGTTTTCATCCAGTTCTTTTTGATACAGTAAATTATGTGGCTGATGCGCTTCTCTGAAAGCATTGAATCCTGCTGCTTTTATCTGTTCGATTCTGGAATGAATCTGCTCATTTGAGAAAGAATGACTATTGCCTATCAAATGCTCATATTCGCAAGTTCCGTTGATAAATAAAGGTTCATCATTGATGTAAAACCTGTTGTCTTTCCCGTCCCTGCTTACTGGCCAGCTTACCCAACGAATTCCGTAAGGCGTTTTTAATTCGTCTATTTTTTTCCCGTTTTCATAAACAGTAGTTACCAATTCATACAAATACGGATTGGATGGTGACCATAATTTTGGCTGCAGAATTTCAGGAAGTGTTTGTACGATTTCTTTTGTCTCGCCTGAATTATTTTTGATCTCGCTTTTTACTGAAACTACTTTTTTTCCTAAAGCATCAAAAAGAACATTTTCCAGAATTAAATTTCGGTTTGAGTTTCCGTAATTTTTGATTTCGGTTGTAGTGTTCAGAATCGCTTTTTGTTTAGAAGTCGAAGCGTCATTCCAGATATGAACGCCAAAAGGTTCAATTCTGACCTCATTTGTAACGACTAAAGTAACTGGTCTGAAAATCCCCATTGGCTGTGAACCTTCAGAGAATCCCCATTCGCCGGAACATCCTCCGCAAACCCATGGAAGATCTGCAATAAAAGACGGATGTGCAGCTTTGACAACGATATTATTTTGTTTTTCGAAAGTTACAAACGGAGTAATATCTAGTGTAAAAGTGGTTCTGCCGCCTTTGTGTTCGCCTGCTTTCTTGCCGTTTACCCAAACGGTTGCGTATGAATTTACTCCTTCAAAATAAAGAAAAAGTCGTTTCCCTTTAGTCCATTTATCCAGTTGAATTGATTTTTGATACCAGGCAGTTCCGTGCAAATTACCATGTTTTGTTCGTCTGAAACCGTAATACTGATCCCAATTGTGCGGCATATTTACTTGTTGCCAATTTGCACCAATTTTTGGATTGTTTACAAAATCTGCTTCTTTTACAGGAAGCTCATCCAAAACAGTAGTCGCCCAAGATGAGTTCAGCGAAACTTCTTTACGAAATTCCGCTGACCCTTTATTGCTTTGACTCCAAACAAAGCAACTACTTAAATAAAAAATAAAAAAAACTATTTTCTTCATATCTTTTTAAACCATATCAGTGATGTAAGGTCATTTTAGTTTTTTTGTCAGTACGTCTAGACAAAGATTGGTTTGCGTGAGGGATTGAGGCGGTATCCTTTTATGAAGCTTTAGCAAATAAAAGATATAGCCGAAAGCCCGACCCGTAGGGACACGCCCAAAATATTAATAAAACAACCAGTCTATCGCACCTTTTTCTCCTGCATCGATATAACCAACATCGCGTGGTGTTATGGTTTGATTGGCGTCTATAAAACCTAAAATCAAAACTCTTCCTTTGCCTAAGTCCAGTTTATTTTCGCCAGGTTCAAAAGTATAGGTGTGAATATTAACTCTTGGTAATTCTTTGAGGTTCATGGCGCTCGCTAAAATAACTTCGGCCTGACCGTGTGCATTTCCGGCGGCATCAGTTTCTAAACTTGGCGGAAATAAAAACCTTTTCTGATCTGAATTAAAATAGCCAACAACCAGTTTTACGGCTTTGGTATTTTTAAATTTTAAATGAGTTCCATTCTCATTTTGTGCTGTTTCATCGAAAGTAATCCCTTTTAGGTTTTGCAATTCCGGAGCTACTTTTACAATTTCAGAAATTGGGGTTGCGTATACTTTTGTTCCGTTTTTTACGGCGTAAGTTCCTTTGCTTTCACTTAGTAAAGTTACCTCTGCAGATTGCCAAGGTTTACCTTCTTTGGTTTCTATTTTACCATCTTTGGATGATTTTAGTAATTCTAAATTTCGTTTAAAATTAACCAATTCACGTTCGTAATGTGGTAATAATTCCTTCCAGGTTTTGTTATTTCCGTCATCACCACCAATCGGAATTCGGCGTTGGGCAGTTTGCATACTATTGGCATACCAATACGTATCTTTTGTAAGATCGACCAATAATTCATAATATTCGATACTTTTTTGCAGATGTGGCAGCGCTTTATCAAGATCAGTAATTTCGTTAGAATAACTGTATCTCAGAACCAATAACGCCGCTTTTACTTTTTCTGAAAAGAAATAAGCAAAAGCCTTATAAGCATATATATCATTTTTAAGACGTAAAAACTCTTCTTTATCTTTGGTTACTTTTAACTCTGCTTTGTCAATCGCTTCAACGGCTAATTTTCCATGTTCTGTGATTTCTGCAATAATTTGCGTTGGAAGTTCGCCAGAATGTGGTTCGTGATTCCACTCTTTTTTGGCATATTCCAAAAGCAACTCACCGGCAGGTCCGCATGATTCATGAAATCCCGGATAAACTCTCCATTTTGCAGGATTTACCAACTGACTTTCGAACATTCCTAACAATAAAGTTTGGCGGTTTCCTTCGGTAATTCCGAAACGTCTTAAGGTTTTTGGAGCAATTTCTCCCGTTTCTTCGTAAGCTTTTAAGATGTTATTTGCTGCCTCAGAGTCTGTTCCGTATTTAGCAGCCAGATCTTTATCCCAAAATTTAACCTCCTCATTTCTGTCCCGTTTACTGTCCCACGCATATCTTGCCCAGGCTTTGTACCAGATCCAGTCCCGATCCATTTCGAGAATTCGTTCACCTGTTTTAGTTTTATCTGCTGAGTAAGGCCAGTCCCAATAGGATGCCTGAGGATATAAGTGTAACGCATTTGCTCCGTGTACGCTGTGCATGGCTTTTACCGTTTTCTGGATAAAATCTGGCGAACCGTATCTAAAAGGTTCCAGATTTGCCAGAATATGAACATTCTCAATATGGATCGATTTTAAAGCGCTTAATTGTTTATGCGTTTCACCCCAAGGTCCGCCTGGCGTGTAAGTTGTTAAGGATTCGCCGGTATATTTACTTTCTGTATATAAATTTTTATATAATGGAAGCGATTTTTCCATCACTAAAGGTCCATCAGTATCATGCGAACGCAAAATAATGGGCGGTTCATCTGTTCTTCCTAACGCTTTTAATCCGTCCTGAACTCCCGGAATAATCGTTTTGGTAAACCATTCGACATCATCATCTATTGTATTTATTGCTTCGCCAAGGCAAACCAGCAAACCTACATTTGGATATTTTTCGATAAATGCTGCGATAGATTTTCTCGTATAATCTGAAAGTAAAGGCGTAATTGGTCTCGATCGATCCTGTGTTTTAATATTATAATGTTCTGCAAAAGGTTTGGAAACAATGATATTGTAAAACATCTGAATCACCCAGATTCCTCTTTTGTTGGCTTCTTCGGTCAGAAATTTATAGATTTCTTCGTTCTTCTTGAAATCTTCGTCGCTTACTTCCACAGCAAAAGGATAATCTTTTAGTTTAACTAATGAAGCAAACGGATGTCCGTTCCATAAATACAATGAATTCATTCTGTTATCGACCATCATATCCAAGTACTTTGTCCATAGTTTTTTATCATAAAACCAAGGGAAGGTTTCCGGCGTATACGGATATTCATAAACATCTCTTCCCGGAAGATAAGTCGTTTTCTGCATTCCGATACAAGCGCCTCTTAAAACCATTTCCGGACTGTCTTCGATATTAATTTCTGACGGAATCGAACCAGAAGCCTTAATACAATC
Source organism: [Flexibacter] sp. ATCC 35103 (assembly GCF_001975985.1). GTDB lineage: Bacteria > Bacteroidota > Bacteroidia > Flavobacteriales > Flavobacteriaceae > Flavobacterium. The sequence goes on from NZ_MTQF01000006.1 coordinate 92,434, forward strand.
TGCCAGTTCCATTGCACCATACAATGCACCTGAAGCATCAGTTCCTTCTATATATATGATATTTTTTTGGCTACGAATTTGAAAACCTTCTTTTTTAGTCAGTTTACTGTCGTCGATTTTAGCAGTTTTTGAATGCTGTTTCCAAAAATCAGTTCCTTTTTCGCCAATTACAATTACTTTATCTTTTGAGTTTTTAATGATTTTATCCGAAGAAGCTACTTTAAAACCTTTTCCTGATAAGACTTCAGATAGTTTTTCAGCTCCAAAATTAGCTCTCGGCGATTTTATATCACTAACAATAGTGACATTTTGTGCTGTTGCGAAAGTGGTGTAGAAGCCTAAAAAAAGTAAAGTAAAATATTTCATTGTATTGTAATTTTTATTCTTGGTGCATTATTCGATTCTAGACCTGACAGGTTTTAAAAACCTGTCAGGTCTACCATTATCGATATTTAGTTCTGAAAAATCTTTTTCAAATACGCCACATTTGCGCCATAATTTGCTTTTACATTGTGAACCTGAGTCACATCTCTGGAACGTTCTACAATCAGCCATCCACTCCATTTCATTTCGTCAAGTGCATTTTTAATTTTTGGCATATCGATCGCACTGTCATTTTCTAACCAGACTTTATCCGTATTTGAAGCGTGAATTTGTCCTAAATGTTTTTTGCCTAAAATCTTTAATTCTGAAACAATATCTCTTCCGTTATCTACCGCATTTGCAAAGTTGAACGAACTCTTAATATACTTCGAATCAATTTCTTCCAATAACTTTTTCTCTTCGGTGGCATTTAATGACGTTTCAATGGCAATTACACCGCCAATTTTACCGACTTGTTTTCCAGCCCATTTTAATCTTTCGATAATTACAGGACGTAATTCCGGATTTTTAACCAAATCACTTTCTGTTCCTAACGGAAGGTAAGCCACTTTCACTTTCATGTCTTTCATTGCCTTTACACAATCATCGATCATAGGCACAATAGTTTCTCTTTTTGCAAAAGACTGTGCATAAAATCCGGACATGGCAATTGAACTTATTCCCACATTCAATTCTTTCGACTTATCAAGAAATTTTTGTCTTTCTACCGGATCTCCTAATTTACTGTCAAAAGTAGGTCTGTTACCCAAACCTCCCATATCCAGTTCTATACCGTCAGCTTTTATCTCAGCGGCTAAACCAAAAGCACCTAATTTTTGTCTTTTTAAAATCATCCAGTCGCAAACCGCAACTTTGTATTGTTGCTTTTTATTAGAAGACTGAGCCGTTGCACAACTATTGAACGTAGCTGATAAAACAACAAGTATTGCAATAATTAATTTTTTCTGAATGTTAGTTGACTTCATAATTGTTTATTTTTTTGCCACAGATTAAAAAGGATTTAATTGATTAAAAAATCTGCTAATCCGCCAAATCTGCGAGAAAAATTAACTCTCGCAGATTTGGCGGATTTTGGAGATTAAATAAAATAAAAATCATTCTAATCCTTTTTAATCTGTGGTAAATATTTTTTTTTCAAATTACTCTTCTTCTGCCTTAACAGCCGTTACGACTTTGTTTTCGTCTCCGGGCCAGATTCCGTTTTTGATTGGGAGTGTTTTCAATTTATCAGGATCGATTTTTATATATTTCAGTTTTTCCCTTCTCCAGGTGTAAACGATATGTACCATTCCGTCAGAACTCTGAATCATGGACGGATAAGAATATTGACTGATTTTTGAATCTTCTAAAACTAAGGCTGCATTCCAGTGAATCCCATCTTTCGAAACTGAAACATTCAAAGGAGTTCTTGGGCCTTTTGCCTCTGTTCCCGGAGGAAGAACATGATTGTAAACTAATAAATGCCTTCCGTCTTTTAGAGTTACTGCATCAGTTCCTGAGTTGTTATTGGGTAAACCAATTAATTCTACATCTGACCAGGTTTTTCCGTTATCTTTAGAAAATGTGCTAAAAATGGCTCTGTTTCTGGTTCTTCCAATTGCCTGAATACGGCCATCTTTGTGGAATAAAATACTAGGCTGAATCGCGTTTATTTTTTGTTTTCCTCTAGGTAAAGTATCGCCCATAATCCATGTTTTTCCAAAATCAGGCGTGCTTTCCATTCGAAGTCTCCAGCCGTCGCCTTCGATACTTGACGGACACAATAAAGTTCCGTTGCTTAATAAAACTGGTTTATTTTTGATTGGTCCCAAGAAACCATCAGGCATTTTTTGTGCCTCAGACCATGTTTTTCCGTTATCAGATGAAGTTCTGATCACGCCCCACCATTCAGATGGTTTAGGTCCTATTTTATAGAAAAGCATTAAGTCTCCACCAGGAATTTGATACAAAACCGGATTCCATGTTGGTAATCTCGGGCCTTCTTTCATTACTCCATCAGCAACTTTAGTGGCTTCGTTCCATTTATCACTCCCTTTTGGTTTGATGCTTACATAGATACAAACGTCAGGATGTCTTTCGTGAGTTCCGCCAAACCAGGAGGAAACTAAATCTCCATTTGAAGCTTCGACAATCGTAACAGCGTGGCAAGAAGGATATGGCGCTTTATCATAAATAAATTCATCAACTAAAATACCTTCTTTCCAGGTCTTATTCTGTAAAGTGGGTTTGCAGCTCACAAAAAGCAAAACCCCAAACAAGACAAATGTTAACTTTATTATCTTCATTCTTAATTTTATTTTGAATTAAAATTTTTGATTTTTAATGCATTCCTAATAATTTTTAAAGCAAAATTATTTATTAAGTGTAAAAATAACACTAAAAAATTAAAGATGTATCCTGTACTATCCCGAATTATTTAAAATTAACGTTTAACGCTTATTGCATAAGAACCTGAAGGCAATGTCAAGACTTGTTTATTATTTTCTATTTTATAAGATATGACTATTTTAGTCAGCTTTTCATCATTCAAAACTATATCTGAAGCATTTGTAGCAGGCAAATACACTTTTGCAGCAGTATTGGCAGGAATTGTAATATTCCATTGCAAATTGTTTTTAGATTTTTTCCAGTTGCTTTTTATGGTTCCATAAATCGATTCATATGAAGCATTAACGAATGTTAATCCCGTTTCGAAATCAGGTTTCATGATGATTTCCCTGAAACCCGGAGTTTGAGGATTACTTTTGATTCCGGCAATATTTTCATAATACCAAATCAACAAATCCCCTAATAACATGACATGGTTTTGAGAATTCATTTTAGGATCAGCCGTATTCCCGTTCCATAATTCCCAGATTGTCGTCGCGCCATTTTTAGCCATATATCCCCAACTTGGATACGTATTATTCGATGCCAGTTTATAACTCAAATCTGGTCGTCCGTATTCAGATAATGTTCGCATTAAAAACTGAGTTCCTATAACTCCGGTACTTATATGCCCTTTGTATGTGACTTCGACTTCATGCACAATATTATCAAACACTTTTGATTTCAGGTTTTCAGGAACCATCCCAAATGCCAGCGGAAGCAAATTTGCTGTTACCGTATTGTTTGCGTATTTATTTGTTTTTGGATCAAAAAACTTCGCATTAAAAGCCGTTTTTATCTTTTCAGAAAGGGAATCGTAATATTGAATATCTTCAGAATTTGTTCCATTAATTGCTGCAAACTTTTTCATTTTTTGCAGTAAATGATAATAAAAAGCACTGGCAATTAATTCTCCATTGGTAGTTCTTGCAGAGTCTTTTGAGTGAATTAATTCTAAAGATTCCGGTGGAACGCACCAATCTCCGTATTTATCTTTGGTCATTAAATCTTTAACCAGATAATTTTCTTCCATATACACCACCCATTTTTTCATGGAGGAATAATGTTTTTCAATCACTTTTTTATCACCAAATTGCTGATACAGCATATCTGCTACCGTAATATATGTTCCGGGCCAAGTCACATTATCACCGTAATAACGCCAGAAAGCCGGTGCAACATCCGGAATTCCGCCATCTGCTGTTTGAGCATTTTTGATATCATCCAGCCATTTGGCATACAAAGTCTGATTATCAAATAAAAAACTTTCGCCATATGCACCCGTTGTACGATCGCCTAACCAGGGCTGACGTTCATTACGTTGCGGACAATCGATTGGCATTCCTTTATAATTACCTCTGATTCCCCAATAGGCATTCTTAAAAATCTGATTCATAGTTGCGTCAGATGATTCAAAAGTTCCAATGGTTTTGATATTATCGTAAACTACTTTTCCAACAAAATCATCCAAAGTTGGTTTTGTCGGAAATCCTGAAACTTCTACAAAACGAAATCCGTGAAATATAAATCTTGGTTCCCAAATTTCTTCACCTTCGCCTTTTAAAGTATAAACATCAGTAGTTCTGGCGTCGCGTAAATTTTCGATATATAAAGATCCGTCTGCTTGTAATGATTCGGCAAATTTCAAGGTAATTTTATCACCGCTTTTTCCTTTTACTTTTAATTGCAGCCATCCCACCATATTTTGTCCCATATCCAGAATGTAAGTTCCTTTAAGAGTTTGTTTGATAGAAATGGGTTTTACTTCGCCCATAATTTTCATATTTGGCGTCATTTGGGCTTCATAAAAACCTCCCGGTTCCTGAACATATTCTGCCGTTAACCAAGTTTTATCATCAAAATTGATCGTATTCCAATTTTTCATTTCCTTGCGGGCATCATATTCTTCGCCGTCATATTCGTTATTCGATAAAATAGGTCCGTTTGTGGTTACTTTCCAAGTGTCGTCAGTTCTAATGATATCTTTTGTTCCATCGGTATATTCAACGAACAATTGCAAAGCCATTTTTGGATACCCAAAAGTTTTAATTTTATACGGTTTATAATCCTGACGCATGGTAAAAAAACGTCCGTTTCCTAAAATTGTTCCCAACATATTTTTACCTTCTTTCAATTGCGAAGTCACATCAAAAACATTGTATTTGACATTCTTGGTATAATCCGTTGGAACCGGCGCTAAAACCTGATCACCAATTTTATTTCCGTTGATATATAATTCATACAAACCCATGCCCATGATATAAACCTTGGCATTTTTGATTTGTTTTTTTAAGTTGATTTCTTTTCTTAAATATCTGGCAGACAATTTCGAATACTGAGAAATACTGTCTCCTACCGAAGCTTTTTCATACCCAATCCATCGGGTTGATTTCCAATCGGCATAATTTAAAATTCCCATACTAAAATGAGCATTTTCTTTCGATTGAATTTCTCCTTTATTGGTAAAAACCGTTACCTTCCAAAACGCATTTTGTCTGTCGTCCAGTTTTTTTCCGCTATAAATAATATTTACCGATGCGTCACTTTCAATTTTTCCGCTATCCCATAAATCAGCTTTATTCGAATTTAAATTTTCTAAAGTAGAAGCCACAATAATTTGATACGCCGTTTGTTTTACATCGTTGATATCTGCATTTATTTGCCAGCTCAATCTTGGTTTCACAACGTCAATTCCTTCCGGATTGTTCAGCATTTCGCATTGCAAATTGGTAACGCTGATTTTATTTTGGGCTTTCGCCGAAATTGAAATCAGTATTATAATGATGAATGTTATGTGTAAAAAAAACTTTTTCATGTTTTGTGTTTTAGTGGTATGCTATACTGTTTTTTTGCCCGCAGATTTGACGGATTGACGCAGGTTTTATTCTCATTTTATGTCATCCTGAGCGAAGTCGAAGGACACACGCAGATCGATAAAGATTGGCGATTTTGATAGTAGAGTTTCTTGCGTGTCCTTCGACTTCGCTCAGGATGACAAACCAAACGAAAAACCGGCGCTAACCCGTTAAACCCGCAAAATCCGTGGGCCAATAATTTACTCCGAAACTAACTTCTCCAATTTCTCAGAAACAGCAATTTCCTTACCATTTTTAAAAATCCTAAATCCTTTTCCTTTATGATATTTCTCTCCGGTTTTATCCCAAAGAATAGTAATAATATTACCGTGATACAAAACATTATCTAAACAAAACCAATCCCACTTTTCCTGCGGAATCAATGGGTTTACTTCAATTTTTTCATCAGCTCTTGGTCTTAAACCAACTATTCCAGTTATCATCAGATCATTAAAAGTCGAATGATTGTAATAACGGCTGCGTTCTCTGTCGCCCATTAACCAATATCCTGTTGTTTCGTCCAGATATTCTCCCAAATAGGGTTTTCCTCTGTAATATTGTGATTGCACATACAAATCCATTTGTTTGAAATAATCGCTTTTGGCAACAAAATTCTGATCGTAATTATTCAAAACATTAGCCAAAGCCGTCAATGTTTGTGAACTCGCAAAAGGCCAAATAGCGCCGTCCCATTCGCAAGTTCCAGTTCCGTGTGTTCTAAAACGCGGACTTCTTCTCTCTGCCGTTGTTAACCCAAATGGGGCCGAAAATCCTTTTTCATCTTTAATTTGTTCCCACGCTTTTTCGAAACCTTTGTCTTTCTGAGGCAGATTAAAATACCACGGAATAAAACCAATCGCTTCCCGAACTTGTGCTAATGTATCTTTTTCAGTAAACGTTTCAAAGAACTCACTTTTAGTATTCCACAGTTTTGTTTCAACCAATTTTTGAAGTGTATCTGCTTTAGCTTCAAAATAAGTTTCCTGATTTGTATCGCCTTTTAGCTTTGCTATTTTCGCCAAAGCTGTTGCATTTCCAAACATATAACTGTTAATCGTTGGGCGCGCATTTCTAAATTTTCTGGCTCCGCTTAAAGATTCTTCCATTCCATCTTTTACATCAAATTGCCAAAACAATCCGTCTTTACGTTTTCTATCACCTTCCCAAGCCGCATATTCTGCGACCAAATCAGGATACATATCCAACAAAAATTTATCGTCTTTATTTACTAAATATCTGTTGTACAATGCATCAGACGTCCAGCTGCTAAAAGTTCTGAGCTTTTTCATTGGTTTGCCGTCATTTCCTCTAAACCACAAATGAACATCCTGCTCCAAATATTCCGGATTATGAATCCATCGAAATTCATTAATATGATGTCCCAAAGCACAACTAATCATATTGTATTTATCGGCATAAGAACGATCTACCAAAAACTCTGTAATCGCAAATCCCTGAGGCGTTTTCTTGATATGTTTGCGCGCACTCCACCAACGGAAATAATAAATCTCTTCAAAATTTTGCTGCGGACATTCAAACAACGGAATATTCTTTTCCATCCAAACCCACGCAGAATCATTCGGAATTGCTCCTTTTATATTCTCATCTTCCATCGTGTTGAAATAATCAACATAATGTTTGAAATTTTCTTCTTTTAAGACAACTGCCAAACTTTTTTTAGATGAATTTATTCCTGATTTACAACTTATGTTTAAAGTTGAAATCAAGATTATAAAAGCAATTATTTTGTATTTAAAATGATGTAACATATTCAAATTATTATTTTTAAAATTCTTTTTTCAACACATCTTTTCAACGGATTAAAATCCGTTGCTACAATATGAATCATTCCTCCGGAATTTTCACAAAGAAGATAAAGTTCATAGGAACGGTTTATATTATAGTAATAGATTTCAATCCATTCTCGCAATCAAAATCGCCAATTATGTCGATCTGGCAACGAAGATTCTTCGTTCCTCAGAATGAAAAATTAAACTTTATTTATATCGAGACCTGACAGGTTTTAAAAACCTGTCAGGTCTAATTGCGCTAAATTAATTTCCATAAAAAATATACGTCTGTCCTGCTTTCATTGCAATATCATATTCATTATATTTTGGCAAAACCACTTTCTTTAAACTGGCTTTATCTGAGATAATTGGTTTCTTAACTTCAACATCATAAAACAGCGGATTTACATTTTTACCTTTTGCCTTTTTCATCGAAATTCCTTTACCTGCTTTTAAGCTATTTTCTAACTTCAATCGACAATTTCCTCCTATTTTAGAATACACTTTCAGTTCAGAAATTTTATTGTTTTTCCAAGTCATATCAATTACAAAACCACCTCTTGTAACCAAACCTTTTATACTTCCGTCTTTCCAGACACTTGGTAAAGCAGGCAATAAATGAATCGCATCTTCCTGACTTTGCATCAGCATTTCGGCGATTCCGGCAGTACAGCCAAAGTTACCGTCAATTTGAAATGGTTGGTGCGCATCTAACATATTCGGATACGTTCCGCCACCTTTTCTTTGTTCAGCAGTTACCAAATGCAATTGGTCCTGTAATAATTTATAAGCGTGATTCCCGTCTTGCAATCTTGCCCACCAGCATACTTTCCAGCCCATCGACCAACCTGTAGATTCATCGCCTCTGTAATTCAATGTGTTTTTGGCAGCTTCAAATAATTCAGGCGTTTTGATTGACGAAATCTGATTACTCGGAAACAAGCCATACAAATGCGAAATATGTCTGTGTTTATCTTCCGGATTATCCCAATCGGTTTGCCATTCCTGCAACTGACTGTATTGTCCTACTTTCATTGGAGCCATTTTTGCCAAAGCTTCACTTACTTTTTTGGCGTAAGCTTCATCCGGAGCAACCAATTTTGAAGCTTCAATAACGTGGGTAAATAAATCAAATACCAATTGATTATCCATTGTAGTTCCCGAAGCTATTGTTGCTTTTCCTGTTCCTCCGGCATGTGTGTTTTCTGGCGAACTTGACGGCACAACTACCAAATAACCTGTATTGGGATCCAAGACCATAAAATCAAGAAAAAAATCTGCTGCTCCTTTTATAATTGGATAAACTTCTGCAAGATATTTTTTATCTCCTGTATACAAATATCTTTCCCATAAATCCTGAGAAACCCAGGCTCCGCCCGTAGGCCACATTCCTGATGCTGCATAATCTACCGGAGCTGTTACTCGCCAAATATCAGTGTTATGATGTAAAACCCAACCGTTTGCGTTGTACATTATTTTTGCCGTTTCATGTCCGGTAACGCTCAACTCTTTTGCCATTTGAATAAAAGGCTCGTGCATTTCTGAAAGATTGGTGACTTCTGCCGGCCAATAATTCATTTCGGCATTTATGTTTGTGGTGTATTTACTATCCCACGGCGGCGTCACCATATCATTCCAAATACCTTGTAAATTAGCCGGTTGTCCTCCAGGCTGTGAACTAGAAATTAAAAGATAACGCCCAAACTGAAAATATAAACTCGCCAATTGCGGATCGAATTGTTTAGAGAAATCCCTAATTCTTTCATTTGTTGGTTTCTTTGCCAATTCATTTGTTCCTAAATCAAAAGAAACTCTGTTGAAGAATTTTTGATAATATGCAGTATGATTTTTTTTGATATTATCGAAATCTTTAGTTTCCGCTTTCGCCAAATATGCTTTGCTTTTCGCCACTTCGTCTTCTGAAATATCCTGATAATTTTTGAAATTCGTCGCGATCGAAATATAAAGCGTTACTTCATCTGCTTTATTTATACTAATGATTCCGTTGCTTGAAGAAACGTCTCCGCCTTTATTTTTAGCCGTTAATCTTCCCTGAAATTTTACTTTTCCTTTTTGGTTTTCAAAATTACTTCCAATTCCCGAAAGCAAAATCTGATCTCCATCTGAAGCGGAAACCGTTTTATCAAGCGGACTATTCATAAAAACATTACAAGTAATTTGTCCCGGCTGACTTGCCGAAAGTTTCACAACAATTACCTGATCTGAAAATGAGGTTAAAACTTCTCTTGTAAACTCAACTCCATTAACCGTATATTTTACTTTTGCCGTAGCATTCTCAATATCTAAATCTCTGTAATAATTGGTATATTTTTGATGTCCCGGAAACGAAATATAAGCGCTTCCAAAAGTCTGATATGGCATTCCGTCGTTGGTTTGCGACATAATATCCTGCGTAGCCAATTCCTGAGCTTCATCAAATTTTCCATCAAAAATTAACTGACGTACAATTGGCAACGCTTTTATTGATTTGTTGTGCGCGTTACTGTTTGGTGAACCTGCCCAAATCGTTTCTTCGTTCAATTGCAAACGCTCTACTGCCGGATCACCAAAAACCATAGCGCCCAAACGTCCGTTTCCTAAAGGCAAAGCTTCGTTCCAGATTGCAGCTGGTTTATCATACCAGAGTTTTAATTCGTTATTGGTTTGCGCCATTGCTGTAAGCGAAAAAAGTCCAATACAAATCGCTGTAATTTTAATTTTTAATTTCATGCTTATGTTTTTTTTGCCACGAATTCACGAATTAACTCTAATTTATCTTTGTGTTTAATTTCTCAAATTTATTTTGTAAATTATTGAAAATCTGCTCAATCTACTAAATCTGCGTGAAAATTACTCTCGCAGATTTAGCAGATTATGGAGATAAAAAAATTCTTCTAATCATTGTAACCTGTGACAAAATAATTCTTGAATTCGTGGCAACTTTTCTTATTTCTTAACTACAAACTTTATTGTTTTTCTCTAATTATTTAGTCATGGATTAAAGTATTTTTACTAATTAAAATCTGTCAGATCTGCTAAATCTGCGTGAAAAAATTACTCTCACAGATTTAGCAGATTATAGAGATAAAAAATAATTCGTGAATTCGTGGCTATTTTTTAACCTCGTAAATCTTATTATTCTTCTCGCCAAACATTTCATATAATTTGTCGATATCTTTTAACGCATTTTTAGGTAAATTTTCAGCTTTATTACCAAAAACATATAATTTATCATAAGGTTCTATCACGCAAGTCGATTCGTCGATTTCGCCTTTTTCATTTTTTACTTTATTCAAATCCAAACCTAAATATTTTGCCATAAACGGATACAAAGCCATACGTTTTGAAACCCCGAAATCGTGTCCTTCTTTTGCAAAATGCGCATTTTCTACTAAATCTTTTTTACCGTAAAGTTCATAGGTTCTTTGAATAAAAGGAAACTCCAATTCAGGAACTGCCAAAGTCCAGTCTTTTCCGTCAGAAACTATTAATTGTGGTTTTGGCGCCATCATCGCTGAGATTTCTGCATTATTGGTTCCGTTTCCACAAAGGTGTATTCCGCGGCCGCTTTCGCAAGGACATCCACCGGAAAAGTGAGAAGAAACCATTACAACCGGAGCAGAAACAGTAATTCTGTCATCAATTGCCGCCAAAAACATCGTGTGCGATCCTCCGCCGGAACCGCCTGTAACGCCAACGCGAGACATATCAACATTTTTTTGAGTTGATAAATAATCCAATAATCGAATTCCGCTTAAAACTTGTACCGTCGATGCAATACTATTTCTGTGTGTTTGTTCAGGAAACTGAAGCAAAGATTCTCCCCATGCAAACAAATCATAACTTACTACAATTGCGCCCATTTTAGCCATAATTGCACAACGATATTGTTCGTCTTTTCGATATCTTCCGTCACCAAAATGTCCGTCCGGAGTTAAAATTACCGGAGCTTTTTTATTAAAAGGATATGGTTTGTAAATTGAACCTGTTACATAAACTCCCGGCAGAATTTCCAATCCGATATTTTCGATACTGTAATCTTTATAAACTCTTTTTGGCGTTAAAATAGGTTTTGACTTTGGCATTCCTGGTGCTTTATCCAATCCAAAAGACGTAATCATACACGCTTTTATTTCTTTTTTACGAGTTTCCCATTCGGTTACATTCGAATATAAAGTCGTTAAATAATCCAGACGTTCTTTTCCTTTATCAACAGAAACTTTATGGTTTTCATATTTTCTGATGATATACGTTCCGTCCGGCTGTTTAAAATACATCAATTCAAAAGGAGCTAAAATGTTCGTTAAAGAAATGGGCAAATTTCCCGGCTCAATTCTCCAATCGGCATAATCTAATTCTTTTCCCTTCAATAAACCTCTGTCGTCATTGATTGTGACATGAAAAATAGTTTCAATCTTTTTGAGGGTTTCTGAAACTGGTTTTCTGTAATTTTCATCAGAAGTTATTTGCGCATTTGAGAATGTCAATACAAAGATTGAGAGCAGAATAGCGAATTTTATGTTTGTAATATTCTTCATTTTATTATTGTTGACATGGCACACGGATGACGCGGGTTGAGCGGATTTTAATTATATTATTTAAATAATCTGTGCTAATCTGTTTTAATCCGTTTAATTCGTGGGCTATTTTATTTATATTTTACATTCAATTGTATATTTTCCTGAACCTAAATTTAAATTTTTAGTTGTTTTTCCGTTCACTTTTATTTCTGAATTTACCGAAACTGGCAATTTTATTGTTGCTGATGTATTCACCGGAATCTCCACTTTCAGGATTAATTTTCCGTCTTTCTTTTCCCATTCAGAAGCAATATTTCCATAAATAGATTTGTAAGTCGCTTTTACAAAAGTCATATCGCCTACAACTTCCGGCTGAATAAAGAAATGTTTGAAACCCGGATTTTTATCATCTGGCACAATTCCGGCTAAGCTTTTATAAAACCATTCTTCGATTTGTCCCATCATAAAATGATTCCATGAATTTCCTTTTCGCGGATCCCATTGTTCGGTTAAAGTGGTCAAGCCAAATTTGATCTGAAAACCATAACCCGGCGCGTCATAATGATTGTTCATTTTGTACAACATTTCGTTTTCGCCATTTTGTGCCAAAGCCTGAAATAAATAACGGTTTCCAACATCACCCGTGGTTAATCTGTCTCCTTTTGCTTTTATATCTTTCAATAAATTATCCATAACTGCAGCTTTATATTGCGGTTCTACGATATCCATAAAAACAGGAACGGCATTACTAAACTGACTGTTGGTCCCGTATTGTTTGGTTTCCGGATTAAAAAACTCCTTATTAAAAGTAGTTTTTATATCTGCAGTAAGGATTTCATATTTCGAAATATCTTCTGTTTTGTTCAATAATTTTGCTGCTTTTGCCACTAAACTTGCTCCATAAAAATAATGTGAAGTTGCCGAAAGTGCAATTGGGCTATTTTTTGAATATCCTGCTGCATGCGTTCCGTAATCGTACCAATCGCCCAAACCGTGCGAAACAATATGATCTTTTGCTTTTGTGCTTAAATAATCAACGTACTTTTTCATGACCGGATAATATTTCTCCAATAAAGAAGTGTCTCCGTAATATTCATAATACATCCAAGGCAGAATTACTCCGGTTACGCCCCATTCTGGTGAATCGGTAAAATCGCCTCCAAAAACTACATATTCTGGAACAATTGTGGGGATCAAACCATTTTCTCTTTGTCCATCTGCGATATTTTGCATCGTTGCCGGAATATAACTTTCGAGATTATAATTGAACATTAGTCCCGGCCCGTTTAAGTGAATTTCTTCTAACCAACCTAATTTTTCGCGTTGCGGACAATCGGTGAAAACACTTTGAAAATTACTTTTTATAGAATTATTAATCAGTTCGTGTGCTTTATTAAAAATTACATTCGAAGATTCAAAAGTTCCTGCTTCTCCAGCTGAATTATAAATGAAATTCGATTTTAAATCTACCAATGTTGGTAAATTCTGATCTTTCGTTTCTTTATAATTAATGTTTTCTATCTGAACATATTGAAATCCGTAATAACTAAATTTTGGCTGCCATTCTTCTACGCCTTCGCCTTTTAAAGTATAGTCATAATAATACGGTTTTCCTGATCTTCCCTGACTAATAGTTCCGTCATCATTTAGACCTTCGCCAACCCAAACCCGAACGGTTTGCCCTTTTTTACCTTTTACTTTTATGGTTGGAAATCCCGAAAGATTTTGTCCCATATTAAAAACATAAAAGTTCGGTTTTAGCTCTTTTACTTCTTTAATATTATATTGTTTCTGAATCGTAATTGGTGGAGCTGTCTGAGCTCGTAAAATTCCTTTTGGTGCTTCCTGAATAACAACTTTTTTCCAGTTCGAATCATTAAATCCTTTCGAATCCCAGCCTTTTTGCTCTAAATTGGCATTATAATCTTCGCCTCCAAAAATACTGTTATAGATAATGGGACTTTTGCTGTATTTCCAGGTTTGATCAGATTTTATAATCTCCTCAGAACCGTCTTTATAAGTTACTTTCATTTTGAAAAATAAAGTTGGCGGACCAAAACTCACAAAAAACTTAGTATATCTTTCGGCAAGCGTATTGTACATTCCGTTTCCTAAAAGAACGCCAATTATATTTTCACCATTTTTTAATTGCTTTCCAGATAATTCATAAGTATTATAATTAACCGTTTTATCGTAATCTGTCCATAAAGGGGCAAACTCGCTGTTGCCTATTTTCTTTCCGTTTATCCTTAATTCATAATGCCCTAATCCGGAAATATAAACAACCGCTTCTTTAATTTCTTTTTTAACCGAAAATGGTTTACGAAGCATAATACTTCTGCGAGACAATGAATCTGAAGCATTTATTATGGCATCTTTTTTTTCTCTTTTGTAAGTTGCCGAATGGTAATTTCTACCTTCCTGCAAATGACTATCTGCTTTTGTAATTGCTCCAATCCAGATTGGACTTAAATCTGCATCTACAGGTGCAATTCTAAAAGAAGCTATTTTGCTCCATTTCGAAATTTTATAATTCTGATCCCAAACTTTTACTTTCCAAAAATATTTGGTTTCACTTTTTAATGGGCTTCCGCCGTAAGTTATTCGAAGATTTTTATCTGAATTTACTCTTCTGCTATCCCAAACATCTGCTTCGTCTTTCTTTAATTTTTCTTCAGAAGAAGCAACTAAAACTTGATATGCTGTTTGAGAGATATTTGATTCATTTGAGATCAATTGCCAGCTTAATCTTGGTTGATTCTGAATTACAGCTAACGGGTTTTCAGTCATTTCGCAGGTTAGATGCACGACAGAAATTTGTCCATTAGAAACTAATGTTGTTAAAAAGAGGAACAATATATATTTTAAATTCTTCATTTCTTATTGTTGAGATTTAGAACGCGGATGACGCGGATTCACTTCGTAAAAACGCGGATAAAAATGGATTATTTGTTTTTTAATATCAATAATAAATAGTAAAAAATCTGTGTAAATCTGCGTCTTCGCTTTAACGAATCCGTATCATCCGCGTTCTATTTTTATAACTTTTTCGTAATCAACGATTGAATATTAAATACGGCTTCCGGGATTAATTTTCCGGTTTGAGGCAGATCATCATAATCATCTGTATCTGGCGCCGTATCCGGATTTGGCGAATATCTTTGTTCGCCTGTACGGAACATAATTCGCTCAAAACCATCTACCGGAGCATAGAATATTCTGGTCGATTCTTTCTCGTCGTTTACTTTTATGGTGTATGAACGGGTTTTAACGTTTAGTTTCAAGGTTACTTTATACTCTTTTCCTGCTTCGTATTTCGCAATGGTATTAGAACGGGCTCCTGTTTTTGTTTTTAATTGTCCGTCTGAGTCAAAAGTTAGTCTGACAGCCGGTAATCCTTGTTTATTTTGAAATTCAACCTGTAATAAACCGTGATTATTTTGTTCTGGTTTTACGGTAAAAGTTACTTCCATTTTTTCTGCAAACGGAATAACACGTTCTGCACGCGAATAATCAAAAAAGTCCTGATCTCTTAAGGTCAGCCATTTTTTACCGTCAGTTTTCTTTTCTATTTTGGCAGATGCCCAGGACAAATCATAGGTATTCCATAATTTCAATTCTTGTCCGTCAGGTAGATTATTAAAAATATCATTTACATCTTCACTAACCGCGCTTACAATCGGAACAGGAATTGACGCGACCCAAATATCTTCTTTGTTTACGCTGTAACTTACCCAAAGTTTTCCGTCAGGCGGAGTTCCGTCTCCTTCTGAAATTCCGCGAACATATTGAGGTCCTGCAGATTTATAATTTCCGCCGTAACGCATTGGACTTATTTCGCCATGAACTAATAATAAGTCTTTGTAATTCAACCCGTCATCACTTGTTGAAATAGCCAAAGGCCAGCGATATTCTGATGGATTGTAAACGGTTGCATAACGGTTATCAGATGTTTTTTGGCCCCAGATTTTAGCATTGCTGTTTACAAAACCGGGAGCACGAACGGGTATATATTCCCATGATTTTCCACCATCTTTACTGATCGAAGTCAAAGCGTGTTTCCATAAACCTACTACATTTCCGTTTGGTAAATGATAAGAACTTAGAGCTTTATAGGGCTTTTTTAGCGGAATCAATTCATCATCGCGATCTGATTCTTCAACCCATTGCTGTAAAATCAAAGGATCTGAAAGGATTTCTTCGCACGCTTTTTTTAATCCTTTGTCTTTTGCCTGTGTGTAAAAAGGAAAAGATGATTTCGATTTATCCCACGATTTATTATATCTGATGAAATAGATTTCGCCAAAAGTTCCGTCTTTTTTGATTTCACGAATTACGCGTCCAATTCCTTTTCCGTCGTTTGGATCGTCTTTTTCATCCATCGCAATTCCATAATACGCCAAAGCAAATAGTCGTTTGTCTTTAGACGTGTAAAAGCCCATTCTTTGGTGCATAATCGCATCCAGATTTTTAGCAACTCCTTCTACACCTTCTTTTTTCCATCCGTCAGGAATGTGATAAATAGGAAAAATTACTTTTGGCATTTTCCACGTCACACCATCTTTTGAAGTCATAATCAAGGTCTGGCTCGGCGGAATATGTTCTCCCGCAGGATCACTCAGATATTGAAGATAAAAAGTATCATTGTAATATGCCATTGTAGGTTGGTGGTTGTATGTCCAGCCAAAACCATCAGCTTTTTCAGGATGTTCACGGCTTGCACGCATAATTTGCGTTGCATGAACGCCAACTGCCGGACTTAATTGACCGTGATGATAATCGACATTTGAAAGCGTTTTACCAACATAACGCACAGTATCATTTTGCGCAATTGCAGCTGTACAAGTCAATAGAATTGTGGCTGTAATTAATAAGTTGGTTTTTATGTTTTGGAAAGCAATCATTGTTTTATTTTTTTTGTTTCACGCAGATTTTGCAAATTTTAGCTGATGGATGCAGATATTTAAAAAAAAAATCTAATCTTCTTTTATTTAATACACACTAAAATTAAAAAATCAGTTTGATCTGCTTTAATCAATTTAAATCTGCGTGAAAAAAATTTACTCTCGCAGATTTAGCCGATTTGGCAGATTTTTTTTTATTTGTTTTCTATTAATCCTTTTAAAACTTCTTCAGAGATTGTGGTAATCGTTCCGTGTTTATGACCTTCTGGAAGACTTATTTTTGAGGAAACATCTTCAAAATGTGCAAAATCTGATGTGCTTAAAGCTTTATAATTTTTTGAACCGTAATTATCATAATATAACAGCCAATTTTTTCCCACTTTTACTACTGTTGGTCCTTCTGATAAATATTCTGTTAATGGTTCTGAACTTTTACTGAATGGTCCTAAAGGTGATTTTCCAAAAGCTACTTTTATATTTCGCATGGGTCTTGTGTTGTCTTTTAAAACCAAAACATACTCTTTTTTGCCTTTTTTTACAATCACACAATCGATGACACTAAAACCAGGTTCGTAATATAATTTCGTATCTGAGAAAGTTTTAAAATCCTTCGTCGTTACATAATACATTCTGTGGTTGTTTTTCTCTTCTTCTACTCCTTTTTCAAATCGAAACGGAATCGTTGATGCCCAAATAATAATGTATTCTTTTTCGACATCATCATAAAAAATTTCCGGTGCCCAAACATTTACGACTTCCGGTTCATTTTTCATTACGGGAATATATTCTTGTTGTGACCAATGAATCAAATCTTTAGAACTGGCATATCCAAAACCGTTTCCACCTTTCCAGTCTGTCGTCCAAACCATGTGATATATTCCGTCAGCTCCTTTTGTGATAGAAGGATCTCGCATGATTTTGCTTGCACCAATTTCAGGTTTCAAAAAAGATCCTTCAAGTCCTTTCCAGTTGTAACCGTCTTCGCTGTACGCCAGATATAAACCTTCGGTTGCAGGTTCTCTGAAAGACGTGAACAGATAAATTTCTTTCTTTTTCTGCGAATAAGAAATTGCAAAAACAAAAAGGATTATTATGATGAATGTTTTTTTCATGTTGTATTCTCTTTAATCTTTCAAAGTTTAAAACTTTAAAAGATGTCCCACCAATTTTTATTCTGAAATTGCTTTTTTATCTAAATCTTTTCCTTTTTTAACTGTCGTTGTTACGTTGTTAAAGACATTGTTTTTCAGGAAAATATTCTTTGTTTCTTTTCCATCGGCTTCAATAAAAATATCAGTTGCATTAAATGGAAAATTATTATTAATCATCATATTCGAAACGTTCTCCAGCTTAATCACCGGAATTCCTTTTACCGGAGTTGAGGAACCTACATTATCTAAAATAATATTTTTAGAATCTGATATTTTAAAAGAAGAACCTATTGTGGCATTTACTTTTACATCATGAAATTCTACCTCTGTTGCTGTGTTTAAAGTAAAACCTTCTTTACCATCCATATTGATATTTGAGAAAGTTATGTTTTGAATTGGCATTTCTGTAATTCCTAAAATTTGTCCTGCTTTGTTAACATTCGAACCCGTAATATTACTCATATGAATATTTCTGAAAATAGGGGTTTTTTCAGTTACGGGTTCTACTTTGGTATCTTTATCATAAAAAAGACTCAATACAATTGCTTCTTCCTTAATATTTTTCATTACAATATTATCTATTCGAATATCTTCTACAACACCACCGCGTCCACGAGCTGCTTTTATACGGATTCCGCGATCTGTACCGTCAAAAACACAATTTGAAATCGTTACTTTTTTGATTCCGCCAGACATTTCACTTCCAATTACAACTCCGCCATGACCGCTTAACATTGTACAATTGGTAATCGTAACATTCTCTGTGGGTCTTGCATATTTACGGCCGTCTTCGTCCCTGCCGGATTTGATCGTAATACAATCATCACCAACACTAATATGACAATTCGAAATGTGAACATTTTTACACGAAGAAGGATTTATTCCGTCTGTATTTGGCGAATGCGGATTAAAAATGGTGACTCCTGTTACGGTTACATTATCACAAAATTCAGGATTTATGGTCCAAAATGGAGAGTTTTGGAATGTAACGCCTTCGATCAAAATATTTTTACAGCCGTATGCCTGAAAAAAAGAGGGCCTGAAAAACTTTTTATCAATCGTTCTTTTGTAATAATCAGAATAAACAATTCCCTGATTTTGTTCGTCCCACATTTTTTGATATTTCGTTAGGGCGATTGGTCCTTTTGCGGTTTCGATTCGGTATACTTCATTCCACCATGCTTTTCCTTGTCCGTCGATTACGCCTCTTCCTTTTATGGTAATATTCTCTGCATCTTTTGCATAAAATAATGGGGAGAAAGATTTCATTACCAATCCTTCATAACGCATTTCTACATAAGGCAAATAATCATCAAAATTGTCTGAAAATTTTAATAATGCGCCTGAATCTAAATGAATCGTAATATTACTTTTTAGTTTTAAAGCGCCTGTTAGATATTCTCCTGCAGGAAAAAAAATTGTTCCTCCACCATTTTTAGAAGCCTTTTCAATCGCATTCTGAATAGCTTCGGTGCATTTTATTCCTTTGTTGTTTCCGCCTTCGTTTAGGATATTCAACCAGCCATCGTTTGCAAAAGCGGTGTTGAATCCTGTGATGAAGCAGATTATGATTATTATTGATTTGATTTTCATTGTATTTTTTGTTTCACGCAGATCTGGCAGATTGCGCGGATTTTTTATTCTCTTTTTATGTCATTGCGAGGAACGAAGCAACCACATTTGCAATATCAATCTTTGTGGCTTGTTTTAGTGAGGTTGCTTCGTTCCTCGCAATGACATACTTTGTTGTTACTTCGATTTCAATATCAAAACCCAGTCATTTCCATCTTTTTTATCTCCTGAAGGCTGAAATTCCTGAACTCCTTTATTAGCAACAATGCCAATTTTTGTCTCTTTTCCGTTTCTTGGATTGTACCAGCTTGCGGCTACTTTGTCACCGGAAATTTTTGCCATGTTTACAGCAATTTTTCTACCTGTATAAGTGTAAATGAGCGCATAATTATTTGCTCTTGTTGCTATTAGATAATCGTATTTTTCGCCTTGATTTGCGATTAAAGATTGATCCGGAACTCGGTCTAAATAAGAAAAACTCAACATTAATTTTTTAAAGTAAACCATTTGTTTTGCTCCTGGTGCATGAATCGCATTTGTCCATAATTCCTTGTTTCCGTAAGCCGGTTTATCGCCTTTTCTGAACATTTGCATTACAGCATTATGTCCGTAAGTATATCCTGCAGCTCCTGCAAAAACCGACCAATATCCGTAACGTCTTACGTCGTTATATGTCCATTTTGGTTGTAAAGTATCGTGTAGTCCATGCGGAATTCCTTCGTATGATGGCTCTCCGTCAAGTGTTGGTTTTTTTGGTTTTAAAGTTAAATCTCTCTGAACGAATTTGTAATTGTCTTCTTTAAAAGAATTTTTCAATGTATCCTGATCGTATCTTCTGTGACCGGACTGAAACATATTAAAATCAAGCCAAGCAGCATTGTGATAATTCTCAGAAGAATCTGTTCTTCCAAAAGGGTGAAATGTTACTAATTGATCCGGATTATTTGTTTTCAAGGTACTTCCTATAGCATTCCAGATGTCCATGAATTCATTTCCGTGTGTATCTCCTCCGTTAAGCCAGATAATATTGGTTCTGTTTTTATATCGGTTTGCTAAAAACTTAGCATATTCTGTTGCTTGTTCTTTGCTTACTTTATTTCCTTTTGAAACATTTGTTCCCCAAACCGGAACCATTGCAACATAGATTCCGTTTTTCTGTGCCACATCCAAAGTATAATCAACGTGATCCCAATAATCGTATTCTTGCGGGTTCTTAAAATTATTTCCTGCTGTTATCAATGGTTTAGAAACATCTTCACTAATCAAAGCCATATCGCCATAAACATTGGTCACATTCAAGGTATGCAAAACCATGACCTGAACAACATTGAATCCTTTATCTTTTCTATCTTTAAAATATTTCTCTACTCCTGCTCTGTCTAATTTTCCAAATGTTAACCAACCTGTATCTCCTAGCCAGAAAAATGGTTTTTCATCTCCGGTTACGAAATAATGCTGGTTTTTTGAAACTTTAATTTTCGGCAAAGTGCCTTTTGTTTTTTCCGCAGATTGAGAATATCCGCTTTGCGCTGTTAGCAAAAAGCTTATACAAAGGGTGTATAGATATTTAATTTTCAGATTCATTTTGGTTTGGTTTTGAATTATGTTTTTTGTTTTATTTGCCACGAATTCACGAATTATTTTTTTATAATCTTTGTCTTTATTTCACGCAGATTTTGCAGATTTAATTCGTGAATTCGTGGCTATCAAACTTTTTATTTCTTGACTACAAAAAGTACTTTTTCTTTTATTTCAGATTGTGGAATTACTACTGTTTTTCCTCCTTTTATGTTTGCTTTTTTAGTAAAATTTCCTGTTGTGGCGTTGATTGCGTATACTTCAAAATCTCCTTTGAAATCAGAAAGATCAACTGAAATTTCTTTTTCATTTTTGATGTAGAAAAGATAACTTTTTCCGCTATTTTCTAATGTCCATATATTGTCTGAAAACGTATTTCCGGCAACTAATTTCATTTCGCTTAAAGCGGAATAAAATACAGGAAGTTCAATTTTTGGAATATTTGGCAAAGAAGCTCCCGCCATTAATACCGGCCAACAAAATCTTGAAGATCCGTCTGTTGAATATAAAATGACTTTTTCAGGATACTTTTCGCGATATTCCCTAACAGCACGATACACCTGATCGTCTGTTTCTTTTCCGGTTTTTAATTTTCTAGCGTGTTGTCTTGGTGCCAGATTTACTCCGCCTTGCGGTGCATATGCAGATCCATCTTCTTTATAATACCAATAACGAATATCAATTGCGTCTACTGTTTTAGCTCTTTGTGCATCATTTAAAATAGCATCCTGAACATCTTTTGTGGCGCTTAATCCAATGATTGCTTTTTTACCGGTTTCGTCTTTCCATTTTTGAACTTCATCTATCCAAAACTGCATAAAGTGAAGTGGTCCTGTATATTCGGCACTTGTTAACTGAATTACATTACTGTTTTCCTGAAAGTTTTCTAACGATTTACGGATAAATCCCTGATGTAATTTTCTTCTTGCCGGATTGGTCACATCATAAAACTGTTCTGCCATAAAAATACGTTTGTCACCTGCATATGGCGGTGGTTCCGGAAAACCTGTACTGTTTATATTATTTGCAGAACGCCACGGTGAACTCGCCCAATGTGCTCCGGCTTCGATAATATTATGCTGAAAATATTGTTGATTGACTAACAATTGTCCTTTGGTTTCTGCCAAATCAGCAAAAAGTGATAAGCGTTCCCAATACCAATCATTAAATTTTGTCAGATCATATTTACTCAGCTGATCCCAGGCAAATTCCTGACCGCTTCTTGCAAACGGCTGTTCGTAAAATGGCGGCCAGACATCGGCATCAAAACGGCGGACTCTTTCGTGATCGTCCATTCTTCTTTCGTACCATAATCCGTAATTATGTTCTAAAGCCACCATATTATTGGCATTCAAATAATCTGTGACTTCGCTGATATTATCTGTAAATCCGGTTCCTGTTCTTCCCGGAACAAATCTTGTAACATCTGGCAATGCTTTAGAAATATCACTATCTCTAAGACTTCCCCGCCACCACGGCACGCTTAATCTATTTCCGGCAATTACTTTATTATCATAAGTCAGCCAGCCATTTTTAGTGATTACTTTATTTTCTGAAACACTATTTTGTGTCGTATTTAATTTTAAATCATTGGCGTTTTTCAGACCTGAATTGTTCGTATCAATTGGATTTGATTTTGAAACTTCGGCAATCCATTCTAATAAACTTTTTTTTGGTTCATGTGAATTTTTGGTTAATTCCTGTGCCACTTCAACAGCTGGACTTGATGAAGGTTCTGAGCCTAAATCATAAATAAACGGTTTTACAGGAAGTTCTCCTAAACGAGTTTCTAACTGTGCATAAAACAAACTTCTCGGACTGATATGACCGTTGACATCTTTCCAATGTCCATCGCCAGCCATGATTCCGCCCCAAACTCCAAAAGCCCAGTTTTGCGCTGTTGGCGGACTATAACATTCTATTTTAGAAGCCGAAGTTTCCCAAATAACGCTATTTGCAGCCGTCCAGCCTGCGCCTCTTCCGTTTTGTTCTCTGTTATTATAACTTAAAGCGTGTCCGTCTACATACGAAACATCAAATAAAACTCCGGTTGCCCAACTGCCAATGGCGCCGCTATTATTAAAAGGTAAATAAGATTGGCATTGAATAAATGCATTTGGACCTGTTGTTCCAAATCCGCCTACTGCAAAATCGTGATAACCGTATTCTGAATAGCAACGCTGAAACAAGGTTTGCTGCCCTTCGGTATAAAAAGTATGTCGCCTAAAACCGGCGATTTCAGAAACTGGTTCTGTTGCGATACAATCTTCAACTGTAATTTGTTGTGCCGATTTTAATAACGCAACTGCTCCTCCGGCAAAATGTTTGAAATTAACTTGTTTGATCCATGCATTTTTTGTGTTTTCAATGCTAATTCCTAACCATCTGTGTTCTTCGTCTTTTGGTTTTGAAGTATCATAAGTTGATTTTAGCAGAATATTTTCAATTCCGATTTGCTCGATTCTTCCCGGCCAAGTATATGTTGTAACTTTTGCAGTTCCGTAAACGTCATCCAAAGTCATTGTTAATGGCGCATTTAGTGTTACTTCATTGCCATTAATTTTGGTTACGATTCTATTCCAGGTAATATCCCAATCATTTTTTTTCCAGCCAACCCAACCGGTTTCTGCACCAAAATCATCCATTTTTAACTCTTTAATCCAATTATCGGCTAAAAGTTTTGTAATGATAATTTCATCAAATGGTTTTAATTTTGAGACATTTTTTAACTGAATTGTTTTTGTTCCGAGTGGTGAATAAGTTGTATTGAATTCAAAAGTTTCGCCTAATTTTTTATCATCAATTCCTAAAACTCTAATGACAGCTTCTCTTTTTAATCCGGTTCCTAAAAGAATGGTTCCGGTTTCATTGTTTCCGCTTCCGCGTAAAACAACTCCTGATTTTTTAATGAATAATGTTCCGCTAATTTTAAAAGTTCCTTTGTCTAAAAGTACTGCACCTCGAAAACCTGATTTATTGGGTTTTAGATTACTAACATAATCAATCGCTGCCTGAATTTTTTGGGTTGCATCTTCTTCTTGTTTCGGAACAAAAATTTTATTCTCTACATTCGGAATCGCTTTTTCTGAAGCCATATATCCGGCATAAGAAAAGTCAGGAACCTGATTTCCTTTTGCGTCTGCTGTAAAAGAAAGTTTACCTTCTTTGGTTTTTACAATATCAGGAAATGAGTTTTGTGCTGTGATATTACTAATGCAAAAAAGCAAAGTAAAAGCAGACAAAATCATTTTATCTTTTTGAAGAGGAATTATATTTTTTAGTTGGGTAAAATTCATTTTACTTTTAGCTTTTTCAAATTTTAGAATATAGGAAATAGAGTAAAGAATATAGATCTTTCCAAAGCTAATCTATTTTTTTCTACTGTCTATTTTCTATATTCTTTATTCTATTCTCTAATTTTTACTGCAATAATCCCTTTGATAATTTCGATAATGTATCTGTATTATTTTCCGTTTTTGTCCAGTCTGTTTTAGATTTTGGATCTATACCGTTAAAATATTTTTCGATGTTGGTATATCCGTCTCCGTTTGAATCTTTATTGGCATCTGAAGCATCATTTGGATTTAATCCGAATTTTTTCTCCCAGGCATCCGGTATTCCGTCATTATCAGAATCTTTATAGGCTTTTCCTTTGTAAACAGGATAACCGCCAACCTGATCTGGATGGGTTATAATTCCTTTTTTATAGGAATCTGCGGGTAATCTTCTTTTAATGAATTCTTTGCCAATAGCATTTTCCAATCCGTCTTTAGTTTCAATTTTTCCGGTACGGACTTGTTTGATGATTCTTTCATCTACTGCATCTCTTTTTGGCAAAGTTGCGCCAACATTATTCAGTACAAATTCATACGCTTCTTCTGCTTTCATAATGGTGATATGTGGCATCGGGAATGCTTTCGGCTGTTTGATAAATTCTAAATACTCTTTAGTTTCAGCTTCTGATTGATCTTCTAATTGTACGCCACCATTCCAGTTATCTGCTGTAACTTCTGGTGAACCTACTATATAATTCCCGTCAACATAAGCTCTTCCATATGTTTTAGGTGTCATATATCCTGATTCAGGTTTTAAAATCCTGTATCGAATAGGCTGATCTGAAGGTGTGATTGGTCCGGGTTTAAAATAATTATTGATGATATTAAACATCGAACGATAATCTCCTCCGTCAAGGGAACGATTCCACCAATTGAAGATGACATTATTTACGAAATTAAAGTCGCCATACATCCCGATAGAAGCATTTCTGGAGATATTATCAGCCCATAGATTTCTCATGAAAGTACTGTTTAATCCGCCAATAGTACTACCAAAAGCGTGATTGTAAGTATCTAAACCTTCAGACGAAATCGTATTTTGAATGGTAATATTACAAGCAGGCAATTTCTCTAATTTTGATTTGTCATTGGCTTGAAACTGATGTCTGTATAAAGAGATATTTTCGTCTAATCCCCAGCTTACAGAGCAATGATCTACAATAATATTCCCAATTGGGTTTCCGCCCAGCGCATCATCTCTGCGGGTAACTTCTGTAGCACCTCTTCGAAAACGCATGTGCCTGATAATGACATCGTGTGTGTCGATTTCTAAAGTTTCTCCTGCAATACAAATTCCGTCACCAGGAGCTGTTTGTCCGGCAATGGTAACGTAAGGCGCACGCATGCTAATTCTCTTTTTTAGCTGAATAATTCCGGAAACATTAAACACAATTGTTCTTGCTCCAACGGCTTCACAAGCTTCACGAAAGGTACCTTTACCGCTGTCTTCTAAACTGGTAACTACAAATATTTTTCCGCCTCTTCCTCCCTGCGTAAATGCTCCTCCGCCTTCGGCACCGGGAAATGCAGGAATATCTGCCCAAACAAAATCTTTTGGATAAGATGCCCATGGTAAATAAGGTTTCCCAAGTTTTGCTTCGGCCTGAATAATACTATAATTGGAAGTCCAGATTTCGTTTAACCTTTTCTCTTCATCTGCCAATAATGCATCGGCTTTTTCCTGAAGTGGTTTTGGAATCTGAGGATATTGGGCATACACTGATGAAAAAAC
This sequence comes from [Flexibacter] sp. ATCC 35103, assembly GCF_001975985.1. Lineage (GTDB taxonomy): Bacteria > Bacteroidota > Bacteroidia > Flavobacteriales > Flavobacteriaceae > Flavobacterium. The sequence goes on from NZ_MTQF01000006.1 coordinate 118,622, forward strand.
GGAACAGAATGAAAATGCAATTAATGTTCGTTTCAGAATGCTGTGTGTAGAATTATTTTGCATGAGGGTTGATATGTAAAGTTTTATGGTTTTCAGTCGCAGTCTCCGTATACATTGAAAACTGAGACTGCGACTGAAAACTCCCTAACAGATTTTTAAAACCCATTAGTCCTAAAATTAGAATTTATTCTTTCGTTTTATTCTTTTCTCTTTCTTCAAGGCGTTTATGCCAATCGGCACTTTCTTTGTTTAGATCGTAACCTTCTTTTGATAAATAATTATTGATTCTTCCTTTGTATTTTCCAAACCAACCGTGTTTCTCTTTAGATGATCCGCCATCCATAGCATGTTCTCTGGCTTCTACTAAGGCTTTATAAATATAATCTTTTTGTGCAGCGGTCAAATTAGGCAGCATGTCGTTGTAACCTGCAACCGTAATTGGCAAAACGCCGTAGGTCATTCCGTCTTTCACTTCGGTAATTTTATCTTCGGTGAGTTGTTTTCCCAACTTTTTAAGGTAGGCTTTATGCAGTTTATCAATAGATTGATCTGCTTTTGATTTTAGTTTATCGATGCTTTCGTTTTGCTTTTCTTTTGTTAAACCGGTGTCTTCTTTTATCTTTTTGATTTCGGCATCTCTCCCATCCTGAATTTCGCTTAGATCCCTAAATTGCTGTGCAACGATATCTATAACAGCTTTTTCTTTCTCGGGATTTTTCAATCCTAATTTATCGACAATTTTAGTCGCTCTTTCGTTAGTTACTTTGATATATTCCGGATCTAAATGCTGTTGTGCGATGCTGGTAAAAAATACCAAAAGCATTATCAAAACACTTATTTTTTTTATTGACTTCATTTTAATAAAATTATGAATTACAATGCTATTTTTTTTAAAATCTACCAGATCTACAAAACCTGTTTGCTAATTTTCTCTGACAGATTTAGTAGATTTGGTAGATTTTTTTTCTGAATTATTTCTAAACTATTCTTGTAAAGACTTAGTTAGGGTTTCGTGATTGTTATTTAGATCTTTCCAGTCTGTTTTTTGGTTTGGATCTGTACCGTTCAGGTATTCTTCGATATTAGAATATCCGTCATTATCTGAGTCGGTTTTAGCATCTGAAGGGTCATTTGGATTTAATCCGTGTTTTTTCTCCCATTTATCCGGCATTCCATCTTTGTCTGTGTCTACATAAGGTTTTCCTTTGTATTCTGGATATCCGCCAACTTGAGAAATATCTGTAATAATTCCTTGTTTATAAGAATCCATAGGTAAACGTCTGTGTTCGAATTGGTAAAATGTTTTTTTCTCTAATCCTTTTGCATATTCAGGAACTCCGGTTTTAACGGTTCTTACGATTCTTTCGTCTACTTTATCTCTGATTGGTAAAGTGGCTCCTACGTTTTTAAGTACAAAATCATACGATTCCTCTGCAGTCATGAATTTATTAAACCAAGGCATTGGAAATGGTCTGTCGCTTTTCATTTTGGCAAAATAATCCTTGGCATCGTCATATGTCATTAGCTCCCCTTTTTTATTCTCTATCTGAATTCCGCCATCCCAATTGTCTTTCGTTACTTTATCATTATTGTTTACCACATTTCCGTTTACGTAAGCTCGTCCAAAAACCATATAAGGCAATTTGCTTCTTCCTGATTCCGGTTTTAAGATTCTGTAACTTATAGGCTGTGTTAAATCTGTAACGGGTCCTGGTTTATAAAAATTATTGATAATGTTGTAGTTGGCGGTATAATCACCACCATCTGTTGATCTGTTGTACCAGTTAAAAACGACATTATTCACAAAATTGAAAATTCCGTTCCATCCAATCGAAGGATTTCTACCGGCATTATTAGCCCACATATTTCTAACAAAAGCACAATTTTCTCCTCCTAAAGTACTCCCGAATGCGTGGTTGTATGTATCTAAAGCTTCCCCAAATAAACTGTTTTGAATGGTGATATTTACGGTTGGTTTTTTCTCATCCGGATATCCTGCTCCAGGGCTGTACATATGTCTGTAAATAGACATGTTTTCATCTAATCCCCAAGTTGCAGAAACGTGGTCGATCATGATATTTCCAACAGGATTTCCTCCAATAGCGTCATCACGACGGCCTACGAAAGTTTCTCCACGACGAAAACGCATATGTCTGATAATTACATCGTGAGTATCAATCCATACGGATTCTCCTGCAATACAAATCCCGTCTCCCGGAGCTGTTTGTCCGGCAATGGTAATGTAAGGTGCACGAATAATTAGCGGACTTTTTATTCTGATAATTCCGGCAACATTAAATACTATTATTCTGGCTCCTCCTTTTTCGCAGGCTTCACGTAAAGTTCCCGGTCCTCTGTCTTCCAGACTTGTAACTGTGTAAACGTTTCCGCCACGTCCTCCGTAAGTAAACATTCCTCCACCCTCAGCTCCTGGAAATGCAGGAATTTCTGCCTGAGGTAAATCATTTGGTCTTGATGCCCACGGAATATATGGTTTACCATGTCTGGCTTCTTCTTCTATAATTACAAGTGCTTTTTCCCAAGCTTCGTCAGAAAGTCTTGAAGCTTCTTCTTTAATTGCCTTTTCTTGTGCCTGAACTTCAGCACTTAGCTTTGGATATTGAGCGAAACACTCGAAATTTCCCACGACAACCAGAAATAGAATAAATAATACGGAATTTTTCATGTTAATTTTTAATTATGGTAATTCTTTTTAAACAAATCACCTGTATTTTTAGAAATACAGGTGATCGTTTTTTATGTTTTAATAAATCATTTAGTGGCCAAAACTATTCTTGGTAATTAAAAGTTCCGATACCTCCAGTAGTATCACTCCAACCGATAGTTTGCAATAACCATGGATTAGAAGTTAAAGCAGTTGTATTAAGACCACTTATATAATAATTAGGATTGAATTTAATTTTAACAGCTGCTCCACTAACGTTATCCATAGGTGTAACTAAATTTGCACGTACAAAGTTATTGTTATAAAATGTCGCTAAAGTTGTTAATTGGGTTTGAAAATTAGCTGCATCCGGATCAACAACAATACTTGCGCGCAAAGTGGCCAAAGGATCAGCAGATGTTGCTGTTGTTTTGAATTGCAAATAATTCCCTGTTCGTTGTGTACCATTAATAGGTGCTAAACCTAATTTACTTACAGTACCGGCATTAACTCCCGGAAGACCTTCATTATCATAAAGCATCCAACGCTGTACATCCCAAAAACGTTTCCCTTCATAAGCAAGCTCAACTCTACGCTCATATAATACGGCTTCAATAGCAGCATATTTGTCCCCTAATGTACCAATTCCGTAATTATTTGCAGACGGAATTCCAACACGAGCTCTAATTTTTCCTAGATAAGCTAAAGTATTTCCTGTTTGTCCCAAAGCTGCATAACATTCAGCAATATTCAATAGCAATTCTGCATAACGGTATTCCATAATATCCGTTGGCGAATAAGCATAATTTACTGTATTAGTAGCTGTGGTATTGGTCATTTTTCTAACAAATGCAGGACTTGTCGATGTGGTATTAAGATCATTGAAATAAGCTTTACCGGTGTTATCCAGCCAACGATAAGACCAAAGAACTGCGTTTGCATTCTCTTTATATCCCCATTTTTCACCAGAGAAAGCAAATGTTCTGTAAAATCTTGGATCACGATTAAGAAAGAAAGTAAAATCATTATAACCATTAGCTGCAGTAGGTCTCTTGCCATCTGCCAGTGGGAATAAATCAATCATTTCTTTAGGAGCCGAAACTCCTCCTGTTCCTCCCTGGCTTGGTAAACGTATTGATTTTTCCCAGTTATTGTTTACGTTAAAAGTTATGTCAGCATTTGCATTTCCTAAAAGCTGAACGGTTATTGCTTCTCTACATTTAAGATTGTCAATCAAAAACATAGCTTCCCAATCTTTAATATTACCTCCGTATAATCCGTACCCATTTTGTGTTAGTTGATTTTCTGCTGCCAGTCCAGCATCTAAAGCAGCTTGCCAACGTTCATTTGAACCATCCCAGTTTTTATTAAATAAAGGACTTGCATAGGTCAACAATACTCGGGATTTTTGAGCCAAAGCTGCCCCTTTTGTAAAACGTCCATAATTTGCAGAATTCCAATCTCCCGGCAATAAGCTGGCAGCCATGTCTAAATCTTTTATTATTTGCGCCACTACCTCAGATACTTTTGCTCTTGGGAGTTTAATACTTTCATCATCAACAGATGGATTTTGAACTGTTGTAACAATAGGAACACCACCATAAGTACGCATTAAATCAAAATATTGTATAGCACGCATATAATACATTTGCCCTTTTGCCTGATCACGGAATGTCTTATCTAAAGCAGCTCCTTTTACATCAATATCTTCCAGTAAATTATTACATTCTCTAATTCTGGTATAGGCATTATTAACAATACCGGCACCAATCTTTGCACCAAAATAGTCTTTAGCAACATCCGGAGTATTAAGTGTTTTACTTGGATTTGTATAATCCTGAACTCCTCCTATTTCTTCAGTCAATTTGGTATTTGCATCTGTATAAACTCCAATCACACTTGATGTTGGTGATTTAAAAGATGCAAAAAACTCAAAATACTGATTATCCACATACGCTTGTACACGTTCCTGACTTTGATAAAAGGAATCATCATACTGCCCGATAGGCTTTACATCTTCCAGAAAATTGTCGCTGCAAGAAACACCTAAAACAAGCACAAATGCTAAAGTTATATATATATTAAATTTTGTTTTCATAATTGACATCGAATTTAAATTAAAATGAAACGTTTAAATTAAACGACCATGATCTAAGAGTAGGATAACCTGCAGAAGAATTGTCGTACATATTGCGATAATGCCCTGGATAAGGATTATAAAGATCCCAAAGATTATTACCGGTTATACCTACTGAAATATTTTGCACTTTAGTTTGAGCCAGAGCCTGCTTAGGAATTTCATATGCTACTGTTAAATTTCTAATAAAACAACGAAAAGTACTCAGTTGCCAAAAATCAGAAGGATTTAATACACCTGATTGTGCCAAATTAGGATATTTTCCATTTGGATTATCAGCTCCGTACATATCATTCCAGAAAGGCTCACGTGCCCACATATTGCTAGCACTCGCAGTTGACTGACTCACTAAGTCAACAAAATTTGCTCCACCCCAGGAGGTTGATATTTGAGTTCTTACAGACAAGTTGCTGTATTTCATACCCAAATTAGTATTAAATCCATATGTTCTGCTGCTCTTTGCTAATTTAGCATAATCATTTCCTGCAAGAATCTGACCATTTGGTCCGGTTAATGTTCCATCAGGATTTAATACTCCTGCAACATCCTGATAAGCCAATGAACCTTTCTGAATTTTAGTAGGATCAGTTAAGCCTAAATAGCTTGGCGTACCACCAACTGCAGCTGCATTTTGAGTTAAGTAATTCCAGTAATTTGTAATATCCTGATCTGTACGTAAAATACCGTCTCCAGTAGAAGTTTCTTTCCAGGTTTTAAATCCCCATACTGGATTAAATCCTTCTGAATACCCTTCTCTTCGCGTGTTATTTGATGGAAGTAAATTTCCCTGATCCGGATATCTTACTACTTTATTATCTGCATAACTAAAATTTATACCCACATCATAACTTAATTTACCTTTTATTTTATCACTCCAATTAATACTAAGCTCTGATCCCCAAGCATCAACATGTGCATAATTTTGTTCTGCAAATGCACCTCCAATAGAAATTGGTACACCTGTAGCACTACCCATATCGGTCAACATATCCTTTGTTATATCATAATAAAAATCTGCTGTAAACTGTAATCTGTTTTTTAAAAAAGCCAAATCTAAACCAAGGTTATGTTTTAAAGTTGAATCCCATTTTGCATCTCTGTTTGGATTTACTTTAGGAGTCAATCCTGATCCTAATTGGCCTCCATTTGGTCCAAATTGCCAACCTTTATTTACAGTAAGGTCATAGAATTGATACCATTTCCACGGCTGTAGGTTGTCTTTTCCTGTTTTACCAATAGAATATCTTAATTTAAAGAAATTTACTTCTGGCAGGTTTCTTTCGAACCAAGCTTCTTTAGATGCTACCCAACCTAATTGAAGAGAAGGGAAAGTTCCCCAGTAGTTTTCTGGTGCAAACTTGGTTGAAGCATCACTACGTATAAGAAATTGCACTAAATATTTTGATTGATAATTATAATTTAAAGTTCCAAAATACGATAGTGTTGCATTATTTCCTTTTAATGCTGTAGAGTTACCTGTATCAACTATACCTGCAGTACGCCAATCGCCAAGATAATCTTTAGGAGTATTTGTATAGGCTAAACGAGTGCTTGACCAATCAGATTCTGATCTTTCAATACCAAACATTCCGCTAATTTGATGGCTTCCAAAAGTTCTGTTATAATTGGCAAAAAAGTCTGCCTGAGTACTTTTAGAAAAATTACTATTATAATATACCCTTGCATTTCTAACGTTGGTTTCTATAGCATAGTCAATAATACCACCTACCTCTGGATTTTTAATAGTAGCACTAGGATAGGCTGCACTAGCAAGATGATTATCCTGTAATTGATAATTTGTAATTCTTGCCAGGTCGTATGGTAATTGAATTTGCTCAGAATAGGTAGAATTTTTAGTTCTTGCAAAAGTCGCTTTAAAAGATAAACCTTTAACTGCAGCTACTTTGTAATTCAGCGATGCATTCACATTAAAAGATGAATCATCAGTAGTTTGGTGTGAACCATTATTCAGATTGGCAAAATAATTCCATCCTGCAATATTATTATTTGCATTTGCACTTCCAAAATTTTTATTCGTATTAGGAAATGGAGACATATAATAATGTTTACCATCCACTGTTGTTTCCCAAGGAATAAACTTAGGCATGTGCACCAAGTAGCCATAATCAGCTTGTTCCCCACCAGCTGCAGTTCCATAACCGCCATCACTGATATTTGCTGATGCCTTAGTAAATGATTTATCAATAAATGCAGAAGTTCCAGAAATAGAAGCAGAGAAATCTAAGTTTTTTGCAATTTTAGCATTAATTCCAGTACGATAGTTCCATTTGTCATATTTTTGATAACCAAGGTTTGCATCTTGCGTTAAGTAGGTAGCTCCTGCAAAATACGTAATATCTTCGCTTCCTCCACTTATATTAAAGGAGTGTTTTTGTTGAATAGCAGGTTTCCATGCTTCTTTTAACCAATCGTAATTTAAACCTTTCATTTGTTCTAATTCAGCATCAGAAAACAAACTCGCTGGAGCAATAGTTGGATTTTGCCCCGTTAAAAATCTATTATTAAAAACTCCGAACTCATAGGCACTCATCGTTTTAGTATGACTAACAGCATCATTAACAACAAATTGACTATTATAACTAAACTTAGCTTTACCTGCTTTACCTCTTTTGGTCTTAACAACCACTGCACCTTGTGAAGCACGAGAACCATAAATAGCTGCAGATGCATCCTTTAGAACAGTGATACTTTCAATTTCCGACGGATCTAATCTGTTAAAAGCATCTAATGTAGCCTTACCAGTAGCTGGATCAACCTGAACCATATCATCAATTACTATTAATGGTATAGTGGAGTTTCCATCTTTAGAGAATCCAAAAGTTTGACGAATTTGAATACTAGCAGCATCTCCAGGACGTCCTGAACCTCCAGTTACTGCAAGTCCTGGAACTAATCCTTTTAAAGCATCAGATAAATTAGTTACAGGCAAATCCATCAAATCATCTGGTTTAATAGTAGCAATTGCTCCGGTAAGCTCCTTTTTCCTTTGCGTACCATATCCTACAACAACTATATTTTCAAGTTGATTAGAATCTTCTACTAATTTTGTACTCAAAACTGTACGTCCATTTAATGGTACTTCTGATTTTTTCATTCCAATGAAAGAAAAAACTAAAGTTGCCCCACTTTTTACTTTAATTGTATACTGTCCATTAAAATCTGTCGTGACTGTGTTTTTTGTAGATTTTTCAGTTACGTTAACTCCAGGTAATTGACCTCCTAGATTGTCAGTAACAGTTCCTGTTACAGTTACAATAGTGTAAGTGACTGTGTTTTGAGCATAACTCATCACCGTCATCATTGTAAACAAAAGAAAACTACATCTCTTTATAAGTGCTTGTTTCATAAATGTTTTTTTTGGTTAGGTTAGTAATTGTTAGTGTTAGTCATGTTTAATATGCTTTCAATCTAATAAACAAAATGTAAAGTAATCTTAAAGTATTTATTAAATGTTAAAAACACATTTATTAATTTTGAACCAAAAATATAACGATTGCGTATTACAACCGTCCTGTAGTATCCTGCTTCAATACTATTATGCCAAAAAATTACACTTAAAAAAACAATATTAATAAAAAAAATAAAGAAAAAATGTATGTATCAGAAAAAATGAAGAATAAGTTTGACTATTATCCAATACAAAAAGTACTTTTATCTAAAAAGAAGAAAAAAAAACAGTAAAAACAATTATACGTTATTTAATTCGTAAAATTGATTTAGTTGAAGCTTGATAACGAAATGATTAAAGAATATATTTCGCAAATATATACTTACGGATTTTTGGCAAAATCTCCTTTAAAATTGTATAAAAAACCTACAACATTCCTTAAAACATTGACATAAACTTAGTCCTGGTCGTAGAAAAAAAAAATGTTTTTTAAACGTAATTTCTGACCAATAAATTTCAATGGACATTTTATTACATAAAAAAAACAAAATTTTGTTTAACCTTTAAAGAACAGGTAGTTCTTGAACAAGAATAATTTGATAAAAACTACAATTTCTTCCTACTTATTTATTCGGATTCCATCCATTCAAAACCAAATCTCTGTTGTATTTTTTAAGATCTGATTTTTTAAGCTGATGCGACCAAGAAACTCTTTTGGATATGTTTTTTGCACTTTTTCCTGTACTGGCATATTCAGCATAATAAGCAGTTTTATCCTTATTCGGAAATCGGGTATCAATCCACTCATTCCAGCCTTCGGGTACAATATGCGAACCTATATCAGTATTTATAAAAACCGTTTGAGCATACGGCCTCCAGGGTCTTCCCAAAAAAACTTTATCGACTGTATTGTCTTTGGCAGTAAGTTTGCAATCTGTAAAAACAAAACCATAGATCTGATCTTTAGGCGTTGAAGCTGCTGTGATATAAGAATTGATCAAACTTTCGATCGTGCATTTATAAAAATAAGCTGTCGCAGCTCCAAAAATAAAATCGGTTGTGCCATTTATAAAACAATCTTCAAAATAAGTACGAACACTTCCTTCAGATAAATAAAGTGTATCCTGATTTCCCAGTATGTTACAATTTTTCACGATTACGCGATCACTTTTGATATGCAAGGCAACGGCCTGTCCTACTCTTCCAGCCGTATTTTCGACAGTAAGATTTTCGAGCGTGCAATCATTTGCCTGAATCAAAAAAGAATAGGATGTAGAAGTCCCAAATGCTGTCTTGCCCGAAGCATCTGTTTCTCTAAGGGGTTTTCCTGAATAATCATTAAAAGAAATAACGCTTTTATTTCTATCTGACCCTTTTAAGGTAATAAATGTTTTAGTAGACGGAATAACCAATTTCTCTGTATAAATTCCGGGTTTGATAGTTATAATAACACGTTTAACAGAATTATCCCTAACATTATTTATGGCTTCCTGAATGGTTCTAAAATCTCCAGAATCATCTTGAGCAACGATTAATGCCAACTTATTATCGATAGTTTGTGCTGATAAAAAAGTAGTTATTAATAAAAATGATGTTAAAATGTATTTCATAGTTTTAGTTTAAGGTTTCAGTATTGTAGAGACGCACTGCGGTGCGTCTACGTCGTGTATATCTCATTTTATTCAAAAAATTACAATAACAGTTTGGTTAAAATACGTAAGACGCACTGCTGTGTGTCTCTACAGAAAATAGGAATGTTTTTTACAATAAATAATTTTACTCTTAATGCGACATCCAAACAGTCATTTCACCTTTGCCTTTATTTCCCCACGCAAAATACGGAATCAATTTTACAGTAATCTCTTTTTCTTCTTTAGCCGAAATAGGGTTGTAAAGTATTTGGTTCCATGAATTATTAGCTGCAATTGTAGCACTTGCTTCAATGGTTAATAATTTTCTATTTCTTAATTCTATAAAATCTGTTTTGAATTTTGAATTTAGGTTTAAGATGACATCGTTTACACTCGAATTTGCAGCAAGTTGATCTGATTCTAGACAATAAACCAACGGACCTCTTTTTACTGCAACCTGATTTTTAATTTCTTCTACTAAAGGATTCGCTTGCATCAATTCTACCGGCATCGGAATATTCAATTCGATAACGTCTCCTTTTTTCCATTTTTGTTCCAGTTTAAAATAGGTTCCTGAAAAGATTTTACCTTCAACTTTAGAATTATTAACAGAAACTTCGGCACCGCTACTCCAACCCGGAATTCTTAAAAAGAAAGCATGAGTTTCTTTTGGCGCTTTTAATATCTTTAGAACAATTTTTCCGTCCCAAGGATAATTAGTTTGCTGTTCTACTTCAAGCAATTCTCCGCTTATAGTCTTAGTATTCAAATGATTACTTCCGTATAAATTCACAAACAAACCTTCTTTTGAAAGATTGTAAGCATAATTTCCAACTTCGGCAACTGTTCTGGTTACGTTTGGAGCACAGCAATTTGATAACTTAATATATCCTTCGCGCTCATTTCCCCATCGTTGCTGAAAAGGTAAATCATCAGAGACATTCAAAGGATTGTTGTAACAGAATTTTTCTCCTTCTAAATCTACTCCGGAAAGTACACTATTATACAAAGTTAACTCGACAATATCTGCATATTTTGCTTCTCCGGTAATTTGCAGCATTCTCCAATTCCACAATACATTTCCAATATTGGCGCATGTTTCTGTATGCGCTGTAGCGTTGGGCAATTGAAACGGACGCCCGTATGCCTGATGAATTTTCTGAACTACCGTAGGATCATATGAAGTTCCGTCCGGAGAAACTCCATCATACAAAGCTCCGCAAGCTCCGGTAATGTACATTTTTCGATACGCGACATCATCCCAAATCGATTCGAGATTATCCAATAATTTCTTTTCTCCGGTTTCTGCATATAAATCAGCAACTCCGGCATACAAGTAATTGGCTCTTACCGCATGACCCATTGCCGTGGTTTGTTGCCTAAACGGAATTCTGTCCTGATTATCATCGGTTCCGTCATTGGTTGTTCCTCTAATATCAATCAGATTATTCGCCAATTCCAGATATTTTGGATTTTTAGTTGTTCGGTACATCTCGACAATTCCCATATAATGAGATGGACAAATAGCATTTCGAGCCAATTCCGGTGAGGCTTTTTTGTAGAAATCATATAAATAATCCGCAACACCTTTTGCAATATTCAGGAAATTAGTTTTTCCTGTGGCACGATAATGAATGCAGGCAGCAGTCATCAAATGTCCCATATTGTATTTTTCGAATCCTAATTGTTTTTTTACTTCTTCAGGACCTAAAGTTGCCCAGCGCTCATCAATTAAAACCGGAGTATGAATATAACCGTCCTTGCGTTGTACTTTAGCAAAAAGTGCAATGGCTTTATCCATTTCTGCATCTAGTTTTTTATCTTTTGTAACGGCATAAGTAGCTGCCATTCCTTCAAAAATTTTATAAAAATCACCATCATGAAATGAAGGTCCGCTAAATTTTCCTTTCATTAAACCAGCTGCAATTTCGAAGTTTTTATAAGCATGCGAAACAGAATCATTATGATACAAATTCCACATATAGGGCAAAGTGTTTTTAGTTTCTACATCAAATTGTTCTTTCCAGAAACCATTTGTCCATTTTACATCCTCTAAACTCACACTTTGTAATTTAGAGTATGGACTATTCGAATTGGCAACCAAACCTTTATTCTGCGCCATAAAAGTACTTGAAAAAAGCAAAGCTGATAATATGATGATGTTATTTTTCATTTTTGAATATTTTGTATTGTAATGATTTGTAACGCTGATAAAACGGATTGCCCTTGGCAAAACGCGGATAAAAACGGATTTTTTATCTGCTAGATCTGCTAAATCTGCGTGAGAAAAAAATAGCTCGCAGATTTAGCAGATTTGGCAGATTTTTTTCATTTGCTTTGGATTAAATTAAAATCTGTAATTATCTGCTTAAATCCTTTTAAATCTGTGTGAAACCTTTTTTATTTCACAAAGAAATTTATCGTTCTGCTCATAGAATCTCCATCAGCATCTTTTACGGTCAATATAAAAGAAGCGAATCCTGGTTCTATGGATGTAAACTCAATATCTTTTCCTTTTAGAATTACTTTTCCATTTTTAAGATCAGAGAAAGTATAGACCGGTTTATTCTCATATCCTTTAAAATAATCTTCAGCCGAAAGCACTTTCTTTTCACCGGAATTCACAAAATAATGAGGCGTTAACATCCAGTCTAAATAATTATCTAACTGCGTAAATCCGTCTTTATCCATATCTGAATTAGCATCAGAGAAATCTCCAATTTTAGAGTTTTCGTTTAAACCAAGAGCTTTTTCCCACCAGTTTGGCAATCCGTCATGATCTGTATCCCAATCTGCCGGACGCGTTTCTGAAACAAAATTTGGCCATCCTCCCGCATCTTGTTCGTTATCGATCATTCCGCCTAAACCGCTTTTGCTTCCTTTATACGTATAGGTTCCTTTTAGGGTTTCATCAACAATTCGATTATCATGTTTATCAAAAAAAGGCTGATTGGCACCAACATCAGAAAGTACATTTTTATAAGCCGCTTTCGCCGATTGTGTTTCTACGAATGATTCAAAAAATGGCTTATCGACAAACGTTTCATACTCCACTATTTCTTTATTTGTTACCGTCATTTTTCTGCCTTTTTCCTGAGATTTCTCATCAAAATAGCCCGGCATTACATTTCCGTTAAAATAATAACGCTGCATTCCTTTTCCAACTCCTTCATGTTGTGCATTTAAGGCAACAAAAATTCCTGTTGAAGCGCCCGGTTTATAAAAATTATTTACAAAATTCACTTCATTTGCACCACCATCAGTTGTGCGGTGTCCCCAGTTATAAACCACATTATTTGTTATATCTACTTTACCTGAATAATAACCATCTCCATTTAATCCTCCTCCAATACTCCAGTTTCGTCCGTAATTATGAGCCAGTAGATTATGATGAAAACTACCAATATCACCGCCAATTGTTGCTGCATAACCATGCATTTTTCCTGCTTCGTATTTATCATGTCCAGCCACATTTAAGGCCTCAGAAATTAAAGTTCGCTGTAATGTGATATGATGTGCACCACGAGAACTAAATGATTCGTCGATCGTCCAGCTAATCGAGCAATGATCGATTATACTGTAATTTGCTCCCGTTAATCCCATTCCGTCATAAGTAGTTCCGCCACCAATTCTAACTTTCAAAAAACGAACAACACCATCATTTCCCGTAAGTCCAATTGGCGCTCTGCTAATCGTAATTCCTTCTCCCGGTGCAGTTTGACCTGCTATTGTAATATAAGGTTGGTTTACTACTAATCTTGAAGCCAGTTTAATATTTCCAGATATATTAAAAACGATTGTTCTTGGACCAATTTGCTGATTTACAGCGTCACGCAAACTTCCCGGACCATCATCATTTAAATTTGTTACTTCCAGAACTTTTCCGCCTCTTCCTCCCACTGCAAAACGGCCGTAACCTTCAGCTCCCGGAAAAGCCAATTGTGCCGGTTTAAACGACCAGACGTTTCCTAAAGTTATCTCACCTTTTGCGTCGACTTCATCGATGCGCCAGTAATAAGTTGAACCACTGTATAAATCTGCAACAGGAAAAGTATTATTGGTTAATTTGCCTTTAAATTCTTTTGAAGCATCAGTTGCATTTGTGACCGCAGTTGAATCTTCTCCAAAATACAATTTATGTGCTACAGCCTTTTTTGAAGCGTTCCATTTTAGTATTGTAGTTTTATCTGCCACGACAACATGTTCATCTCTGTTTTTTGGCTCAGGTGAACGTGCCTGATTCATTAAGTTGGGCGTATCGATCTCAAAACCATTGATTACAATTTGTTTGACAACATCCGGATTTGTTGTTGGGTCAATTTCAAAACGAATGATTACATCTTTGGCTTTTACGGCATTAAAAGTAATATAAGCCATTGTTGCCTCTATTTTGGCATTTGCTCTTTGACTCGCCTGTACCGTTTCCTGCAGTTTTCCGTTTACGTAAATTTTTATTGGCGAAAATGTTTTTCCTGTAATCACATCAAAAGCATTGTGAAAGGTTAAAAGTGTATGTTTTCCTGTTTTTAATCCGCTTATTTTTAATTCCAGATTTTCAGCCGTTACCAATCCGTCGCTTCCTAATCGATTATAATATGGTGCGCTCATTCCTACTTTATACCATTTTGAAGTAAAGTTTCCTTTTAGTTTAAAGGTTAGATTATTGAATGATTTCTCGGCTTCTTTTGCGTCGTTAATCACCCAGGAATCATAACCTGGGTCATGAACTTCTTCTAATCTTCGTTGAAAAAAGTCAAAATCGACTTTTACGATTTGCTTTTCAGCTGATTGTGCTTGTCCGTTTGCGGCAAAAAGTAATGCCAGGGCAAATGAACTGAATAATTTTTTGGTCATGTTTTTTTTAATTTTGTTTTATTTTTTCTTCTTCTGATGTATTCAGAAGATTGATTATGTCTTTTTTTCTATTTTCCGGAATCACTTTCAAAACTTTCAATTCGCCATTTACAAGTTCCGCTTCAACGGTTGTATTTTGTTTGGCATGTAATTTAAAATGAACATTCCATTCTTTTGGCCAAGCCGGAAAAAGATAGATTTTTCCATTCGCTTCTTGCAAAAGCATTTCCTGCATACCAATCATTCCTGATCCTCCCCAATTATGATCGGGAACCCAATCGAAACCCGGACCCCAAAATGCCGGAAATCTTCGGTCAGAATTCGACATTTTTAATAAATTGTATTTTGCCGCTTCTTCAGTCAAACCCAATCTTGCAGCAAAAATATTATCTTGTTTCCAACCTATATGACTTCTGAATTTTATGGCATCCGTATCGTATTTCCAGGTATTCAAAGCGGTTTGCAAATCAGGTTTTCCAACGCCATAAATTCCCCACGGAAAAACCGGATACAATTGCGGAACCTCAGAATTATTAATTCTTTCCCACGATTTTGCAGGAACTAAAACTTTATGATTTTCAATTGTACCAAAATTTAAAGGTGGAATTCTGGTTTGAAAACCTTTTAAATACTCCACTTCTTCTTTCGATAATTGTGCCGATGAAAGACTTAAAAGATTATCTGTAATTACCTGTAAAGCCGAAATTGTACTATTAGCATTATAGGTCATTTTGTAGGTTTCGGCACCAGAACCCGGATATAAAACTAATTTTCCGTTTCCATCCAAAGCTTTTCTGCCTCTTTGTTTAGCGAGATATTGATAATGTTCATCAAAAAACCGAAGACAGCTTATAATAAACGAATGGTATTTTTGAATATCCTCTCCGGCATATTCTTTCTGCTGCAGCATCATTTGGCAAAACTCAAAAACAGTATCCCATTCATATTCCAGCCAAGCATTATATTCCATTCCCGGATCGTAATCTGCGGGACGTTTCCAGTCGTATTCAGCAGGATTTGGTAAACCAAAATTCTCCAATTGTTCCGTAAAAGATGCTCCATTGTGATTCCAATATACTTTGCTCCTTAATTCGGCATTTTTTTGTAAAGACAGATAATAATCCAATTGTGATTTCATCATATCAAAATCACCGCTTTTTACCATTGGAAAATAAACCAATCGCTGATTTTGAGCTGTCATTGTTCCTCCGCCCCAATTCCTGAAATCCGGTGTAAAATTCAAATCCGAATTCGTAAAAACAGGATCAACAGTAAAAAGTCCGCCGTTGAATTTTGTTGGATATTTTCCGTAAGCATTACAACCCAACATATATCGAAATAACTGATAATTTTGACCTATTTGATATACCGAATCTTTCTCAATCGATTGATTTTTCTGAGTAAAAATAAAACTGCGGTTCCAGAAATCATTCCACCATTTTATGGTCTTTTTTTCTGCCTGTTTTGAAATGTTTTTGTTTGCCGAAATTTGATTTTTCAATCCGTTATTCCATGTTTCAAAATCAGATTGACTCGTATTTAAATAAAGCACCAAATCATGTTTTTTAGACGGTTTTATACTCGAAAGATTAAAACCTTTAAAATCTGTATTTTGATACGTTCCTGTGTAAGTTCCATTAGATTTTAGATTGTTTCCCGTCATGAATCCACCAAAAGTAAGATTTGCCAAAGGATTCATCATTTGATCCTTTACCGATTCCAATTTTTGTTGTTTTACCGTAACATCAAAAACAGTATTTTCTCTATTTCTATGGTAGAATTTTACACCGTTATTTTCAAACGAAACAGAATCTTTGTAAGTGATAATTTCGCCCTGAGGTGCCCATTTATATGAATTTGCATTGTTTGCTTTTCCTTTTGATTCTCTGTTTTTATAACGCCAGTTTTCATAAGAAGCCGTCATTTGCAGCGCCGTTTTACTTTCTAAATCCAAATGAATTATAGGTTTAAAAACATCAACCCAAAGCTTGATTTTAGTATCATTTTGAGTTACTAAAACATAGCCGTCTTTCAAAACTAATTTCTGCTTAAAGCCTTCGATATCCTTAAACGGATTTGGCGTTAAAGTAACTTTTATACGCCCCAATTTCAATAAAGTATTATGTTCATCGAAAGTTCCGCTGCGGGAAAAATAAAAATATAAATCTCCTTTTTCTACCCATACATTCAAACCAATATCGCCACCGCCCAAAGGCATCGATTCTGATGCATTATTGCTTTGCGTATTCCAGATCTGATTGTAGTTTTCGAGCACAGGAATTTGCGCTTTGGTATAAAGCATTGAAAAGAGAAAAAATATGATTATTATGTTTTTCATTTTTTTATTTTCCTTCTGGTTTTTAAAACCTTACAGGTTTTTTTAATAAAAAATCCCTCTCGCAGATTTTGCAGATTGAGCAGATTTATTTTTCTTCTTTGTTGGTTTGTTGTTTTTTGTTTTTTTGTCATTTCGACGGAGGAGAAATCACATTAGAAATTCGACAAAGATTGTTGCTTTTAGTAACGGAGTTTCGCGTTCGATTTCTCCTCCGTCGAAATGACAAACTATGCGTCAAATTCACAATTTATAATTAACAACTCACAATTAACAATTATTATTTACCATTCATCAGTTCTAAACGAAGAGATTGGTAAACCACCTGCGCTAAACAATTCTGCTTTGGCAAAATCTTTAAATAAATACCGTACAGCAACTGGATTTTTCACTTTATCAGAACTTAAAACCACAGATTTTCTTCTCACTACAGTTTTAGCAGGATAAAACACTTTATCTTCTCCGGCAATTTCAAATCCTGTAACTTCCTTATCATAAGAAGTAATTCCGTTGGCAACATCATCAAAAGAAACCGTTACCGAACCCTCTTTTATTTCCATCGATTTGTATTTTGGGCTTTCAAATTCGAAGCCTTCGATTCCGTATGTTTTAGCCAAAGCCTGAAAAGCCAGTCTATTTCCTCCTTTTTCCTTATCCATTGGATGAATGTTATTTTCTTCGCCAACATCCATTAAAACTGCCATTCCTGAGTTCGGAATTTCTTTAGAAGCTTTCAATTGTGCTTCTCTCAAATAAGCCGAATTATACTTTTCTACATAATCTTTTGGATGAAAAGAGGCATAATTAAAAGGAGCAATTTGAGCATAATAGAAGGGAAAATCGCCTTGTTTCCAAAGTGTTCTCCAACTGCTTACCATTTTTTTCATTAAATCTTTGTATTCAGAAGCTCTTTCGTAATTTGATTCGCCCTGATACCAAATACAACCTTTGATTCCGTAACCAATTACAGGCGAAAGCATTCCGTTAAATAGAGTCGTCGGTACACGATTTGGATCTTTTACCAATTCTTCTTTCGTCGTTGGAATTTTGGCGCTTGCAAAATCTTTCAGCATTTCCTGATTCATCCACGCTTCCATGCTTGAACCGCCGTATGAAACATGAATTAATCCCACGGGAACATCTAAAACTTCCTGCAAAAGCGATCCAAAATACCAGGCTGTTGCACTAAAATTTGAAGTCGATTTTGGTGAAGAAACTTCCCATTTTCCTTCAAAATCATCCAAAGGTTCTAAAACCGTCGCTCTTGGAATCGTAATCAATCGAATGTTTTTATTGGTTGATCTTACGATAATTTCGTTTCCGTTTGTTACAGGCTGTCCCTGAAAACCTTTTAATGGCATTTCCATATTTGATTGTCCTGAACACAGCCAGACTTCGCCTATCAAAACATTTTTTACAATTACTTTTTCTGTTCCCTCTGTAACTTCAATTGTAAATGGCCCGCCAAATGATGGTGTTTGTAATTGTGTTTTCCACATACCGGAATTATCCGCTTTTATTTTATAGACTTTAGAATTCCACGAAGTTTTAATTGTCAGATTTCCGTTTTTTTCTGCCCAGCCCCACATTGGTGCATTTGATTTTTGCTGCAGCATCATATTGTCGGTAAACAAAGCAGGCAATTTGATTTTTGCATTGATTTGGAAAGTGCAAAAAAACATTACAATTACTATAAAGGTGTGTTTAATATTCTTCATTTTCGATATCTTTTTTCCGCCAAGAATTCACGAATTTTTTTAAATCTTTTTCCACAATCATTCGTGAATTCGTGGCTATCTTTTTTTATTTTTTTTCTCTTGCTTCTTTAATCTTGCTTCTTCTTCATTTCTTTCACAATCGTAACCGGTCCCAATAATCCGGCTTTTAATAATATTCCTTCCTGCAATCTAAACGGTGCTGTTGTCCAGGTTAATCTTTGTTCTTTTGGTAATTTTTCATCGCCAATTAATCGGTTTGCCCATGTATTTGTCACTTTGATTTCTATAGTGTTTTTCCCTTTTTGCAAAGCTTCAGAAATAGCTGTTTTATATGGAAATGTCCAAATTGTTCCGCAGTTTTTTCCGTTAATACTCACTTCTGCAATATTGGCAATTACGCCTAAATCAAGCCAGAATTTATCGTTCGTTTCTCCTTTCCAAATAAAATCTTTTTTATAGATAACGGTTCCTGAATAATATTTAATTTTTTCATCAGATGAAGTACCCCAGTCAAACAATTTGTTTGTTTTTACAACCTCTTTTGGCCCGTAAAATTCAGGATCAAATTGTAATTCCCAATTTTCATCTAAGGTTTGAACCGTTTCTAAATCGGCGTAATTTTGCTTATTATTTGAAAGTATTTTTTTAGTTTCTTCTTTAAAAATTACAAAACAAGATTCATTTGCGTCTAGTGTAATCGGAATAATAGTTCTTCCGTTTTCTATTTTCCAATCAGACAAAACAGTAGTTTCATCGTTTACAGCATTATACAGTTCCGGTATTTTTCCGCTTAAGCGAAAAGAAACCTCAAAACTTCTTTTTTCACCTTTTTGATTCGAAAGAAAATATATTTCTTCTTCTTTGGATTTCCTGTGTGTCCACGCAATTGTTTCTGAATCGGCTCTGTTTAATTTTGGAAAATAAACATCTTGTTCAATTCCAATTGAAGCGAAATCATTTCCTGAATACGGCAATTTCACTACTGTTCCTTTCCCTATTTTCCATGAAGATGCATTCGCTTTATTATTCCAGATTTCATCGAGAATATTTTTCCATTTTTTATGATCCTCTTCTGATTGAATTCCGGGTTGCAAATCTGGTTTTTCATCAATAAAAACAGTTGCTCCATCTTTTATCAGTTGCAATATTTTTTCGGCTACAGCCAAAGAAATCATTTTATTTGGTGCCATTTTATGACTTCCCGGAAACAATAATGCACCATATTCGATACTATTGCTAAAAATTACTTTTCCGTTTTCGACTTTCGCATTATGTAATAAAACATCTGCATTAAAAGAATCGTATTGATAACCATTCATCGCATTTATCCATTGTGATAAATCAGTCGAATTTTTAGTAGAACTTACTTCTTTTGGAATTTTAATACTTGGCTGTCCTTCATTTTTTAATCGGATTGCTTCACTTTCAACTCTTTCTTTTCCAAAAACATTTGGGATAAAAGGCACCAATCGATCCGGAAGAACAGAACGCGAGGGTAAATCTTCTCCAATAAAAACCGCCAGATCAATTACAGGTTTCCCTTTTTGCAATTGAAACTGCACTCGCTGGCAATAATCAACCCAGGCTTTTCCGGGTTTCCACCAGGTTTGATCTCTCTGAAAATAAGATCCAACACCGTCTAATGTCATTCCGGGTTTGCGATCTGTCCAGGGATTGTGTACAAAAACATGATAAAAAAAACGGTTGATTCCAAGTGCATAATTTCTGTCTGCCAAAGTTTTTAGATTTCCCGGATGTTCATCCCAGTCCATTTTTAGTGCTGTAAAAGCTTCGGCCTGAATAATATCTTTTCCGTAAATATGTCCGCCTGAAATAGCGTCGAGCATATCATTAGGTTTGTCGTGCGTGGGGCTTTTGAGCCAAAATTCGCCACTTGGATAATCGATATGTTTAAAATGTAAAAGTCCGTCGCTCATCATGGTTGGTGCCACATTCTCTGAACTAAATTTTACATTTACCTTTTTAGCTTCATCTGCTATAGCTGCGAAAAAATTATCACAAACTAACTCTGCAATAGTTTTTCTTATATCATAAAGTACTTTCTCTGAAGTTTGAATGTCGTTTACAGGAATCCCTGCCATAACTGGCAAATAGTCTACAATATCATATCCTCGGCGTGTTTTAAACTCATTTCTAAAAACAGGCGACCAGTTTTGACTTCCACATTCCCAACTATCTATATGAAGTATTTTTACCACTTTTGAAGCCAGTTCCGGTCCTGCAACTCTCCACATCTCACCAAACCAGTGGTCTAATTGAAAACGAACTGCTTCGGGATTAAATTTATCAACCTCTAATCCTCTTCCTGCGCCTGCAGTGGCATTTTCATGACCTGTAGAAGTATATCCAAAACGAATAATACACCATTTTGTTTTTGAAGCAGCTTTCCAGTTTAAAACTCCTTTTTCATCTACAAACTTCGAAATATTAATCATTTTTGATGGATCAATACAATCAGCTTTACTGATTTCTTTCTCGGTTATTTGCGGGCTCAAACGCCATATTGCACCTGATTTTCCCTGATAATTATCGATTAAAGGTTCGTTTGATAATAGAATTTTAGCCACTTTTAGTCCTTGATTCCATTTTGCAGGATCCAGATCTTCTGCTCCCGGTTCTGTGCCTTCCGGATCATAAACAAATCTAAAATATTTGGCTTTTACAGGAATAATACTGTGCGTATAAAAAGCGTCAACATCCTGCCATCCATGGCGTGGCGTAGTTAATCTGCCAAGACTTTTAAAATTCTTTCCATCATCGCTCACTTCAATAAGCAAACGATGTGCCTGAAAATTATTTCCTTTCGTTTCTATCTGAATCGATTTGCATAAAAATGGCTGATCAAATTCGTACTGAATCCAGCCTTTTTCTTTTAACCTAAACTGATCGTCTTTACTTGTGTCACTTAAAAATGAAGCATCAAAATCAGTAATTGTCGAGGTAATTTTAGGACGATTTTGGTTTGATGTTATATAAGTTTCTTTTACCGGAATAGCAAAAGTGGCAATATCTTTATAATACTCTTTATAATGATTTGGGGTTGGTAATTGCAGGTTTTTAAAATTATTTCCGTTCGCTGTAGTATCTGCCCAGACTACTTTTTGCATCGACATTTCGGGCGTTATCCATGGTCCTCCGGCAACGGCAAAACCATCTGCAGGATGAAATGCAATTTTTACGTCCAATCGATCCGCTTCTGTCAAAGCCCATTTTACCAAACTCCAAAATTCCGGACTCAATTGCAAAACCGGTGGATTCATCAATGGCGGATTTGCAGGTCCTTTGATCGTCATTAAATACGCACCGCCAATTCCGGCTTGTTTCATCGCTTCGAGATCAGCAGTGATACCTTCTTTAGAATATGCGCTTTGCATCCAATACCAATAAACCCAAGGTCTGGAAGATTCTATTGTAGGCTGAAATGTTATATTTTCTTTTTTATAAATTTCCTGTGCAGAAGTTATTCCCACAAAGAGTAACAAAAAGACAGTCGAAAGTTTGAAGGTCAAAAGTCGAAAGTCAATTGAAAAAAGAAAAGGTGTTTTGTTAGACATTATTCTTGTTTTTTGTCATTGTTTGTCAAACCCGACAGGTTTTAAAAGCCTGTCGGGTTTAGTAAGCGTAACTAATATTTAAATTTCTTCAAACTTTCCTCCAATCCATTTTTCGTTTCTGAAAAAGGCATTAGATAAAAACTATATTGATAATTTCCCGAAGGAATTTGATATTTTTCTAAAGGCTGAGCGACTGCTGTCCAGCTGTCATTTCCTCCCACTCCCATTTGAATCAAATCGATATTTACAGTTAAAAATCCCGGATCTTTTAAATCAAAAGTATGTTTGGCGGCACTTAAATTTTCCTGAGTATATGGCCACGCGCTCATGCTTAAAACTTTTGCATCGTCAACAACCAATAAACCTTTATTTTTTTGAGGCGATGTAAAAGCCATCCATCTTACTTCTGTTCTGTTTCCGTTTTCCTGAGGTTTAACATAATGTTCGATAAAATCATTAATTGGTAAAGAATACTTTCCTACGAAAGAACCAAAACTTCTGTCGCTATAATTTTCTAATTCTCCTTTTCCGTACCATGAAATCTGATCGAATTTTCTTTGAACTCCCATTTGCATTCCGATTTTTGGAATGTTTGGTAATTTGTTTGTGGCTTTCAGACTGTAATCGACTTTGATTACTCCGTTTGGATTGATTTTGTAAACAACTTCTACTTGTGCGCTGTCTTTTATAACTTCATAATTACTCGTTACAAATATTCCGTCAATTGCAGTTGCCATTTTAGTATTTACCAATTTTGGTTTTGCCTGATACCACGGTTTCAAAACCTTATGTGATTTCCAACCTCTTTTATCATTATCGGTTAACGGTCTTACAAAATTAGGAAGTAACGGAGCAAAAACTTGTTGTTCTCCATTAAATATATAGGAACTTAAAGCGCCATTTTGCTGATTGATTCTAACCTGAAAAGTTTTTCCTTTTATTATAAAATCTGAATCTGTCTCAGTTCCTTTCATTTGAAGATTACTTTCTTTTCCAAAATCTAAAACAGCTTCCGATTTTTTTAGCAAGAATTGATCTTCCGCGACAGCGTAACCTTTAGAAGCCCAAGGTTTATCTTCTGAAAGCTGGAATTCGATATTCAGAAAATATTCTGCCTCTTTTTTCAGTTTAGGCAAATACTGTTTTACATCTAAAACCGTAGAATTTCCGGCTTCTAAATTGAAAGGTTTTAGAATTTGAGTTTTTATCACATTTCCGTTTTCTAATATTTTCAAAACCGGAATATAATCTGCCAAAGATTTTACTGCCTGACGATTTTTAATTTCTAATTGAAAACCATCTTTTAAAGTACTTGTTGCTGGCTGATATATCCATTTGTTTTCATAAATCGAACCTTTTGGTTTTCCGTTAGAATCTACAATTCCTTTTGTATTGAAATTTCCATCATGGTATTTTTCTCCGAAATCTCCGCCATGAGCAAAAAATTCCTGACCCGTTGCAGGATCTTTTTTCAATAATCCCTGATCTTTAAATTCCCAAATACAACCGCCAATAACTCTTGGAAGCGAACGGAATTCATCCCATAATTCTTTAAGATTTCCAACTGAATTTCCCATCGCATGAGAATATTCAACAAAAATAATTGGTCGTGTATCTTTCTTTTGATCTACCAAAAATTTAGGTGTAAAAACGCCCGGATAAAAACGGCTTACCATATCTACATATGGTTCATCCTGCGGGTTTTCGAATCTGTAAGCGTGATCGATTGTTTTAGGATATCTGGGATCAAGCGGATCAATATATCCGTCTAATCTCGGATTTCCCTGTGCCGGTTCGTAATGTACAGGACGCGTAATATCAAAATCGTGAACCCAACCCGCCATTGCTGCGTGATTTGGTCCTTTTCCCCCTTCGTTTCCTAAACTCCAAAATACTACCGATGGATGATTTTTATCTCGTTCAACCATTCTCGTCATACGCTCTAAATATGCATTTGTCCATTTTGGATCGTTGCTTAATTTACCGCCAATTCCGTGAGTTTCCTGATTGGCTTCATCCATAACCATGATTCCGTATTGATCACATAAATCATAAAAATAAGGATCGTTTGGATAATGACTGGTTCTGATAAAATTGAAATTGAACTTTTTAATCGTGGTAATATCTTGTTTGATGTCATCTCGATTTACGGCTTTCCCTTTTGTAGGATGCTGATCGTGGCGATTTACACCATAGACATAGGTTTCTTTTCCGTTGATAAGCATTTTACCATTCTCCTTGGAGAATTCGATCGAACGGAAACCAACTTTACAGCTTTTCGCTTCTGTAATATTTCCGTTGGCGTCTTTTATTGACATCACTAAAGTGTACAAATTCGGATCTTCTGAACTCCATTTCTTTGGATTAGTGATGTTTTCTTTGAACATTCCAAAACGCACATTATCCAAACGGGGATAACTTTCGTTAATCATATCGATAACGGGTTTTTGAAGCGGTTCTTTGAATAATGCCACATTATTAGCATCGTATAATTGTGCCTGAAATGTATAATCTTTGATTTTTTCGCCTGTTAAATTTTCAACTTTCGGTCTTAATTGAAAAGAAGCATCTTTGTATTCCTTATCTAATTTGGTTTGATAAAAGAAATCCTGAATGCGCAATTTTGGCTCGGCCATAATAAAAACTTCCCGCTGAATTCCGCTTACGCGCCAATGATCCTGATCTTCAAGATACGAACCATCTGTCCAGCGAATTACCTGAACCGAAACCACATTTTCGCCTTCTTTTAAATATGGTGTAATATCAAATTCCGACGGTAGAAAACTGTCTTCGCCATAACCCAGAAATTCTCCGTTAAGCCAAACCTGAAATCCTGAACTTACGGCACCAAAATGCAACGTTACAGTCATGTCTTTCCAATTTTCGGGAACGGTAAAAGTGCGTTGGTAAGAGCCAACTCCGTTATAATCTTTAGGAATAAAAGGCGGATTTATGGGTCTGAAAGGATAAACGGCACTTTTATAAATTGGAATATCATAGCCTTTTAATTCCCAGTTT
This sequence comes from [Flexibacter] sp. ATCC 35103, assembly GCF_001975985.1. Classification (GTDB taxonomy): domain Bacteria; phylum Bacteroidota; class Bacteroidia; order Flavobacteriales; family Flavobacteriaceae; genus Flavobacterium. Next base: position 143,964 of record NZ_MTQF01000006.1, read on the forward strand.
GAAGGCACTTCGATTTTATCCCAACCCGTAACTTTTCCTTTATAGAAATCTTTTGAAGCTTCTTTTAGATTAGATGCGTATTTAAAATCCCAATCGCCGGTAAGCATTTTTAGTCGGCTTTTTGTTCTGTCGCCTTTTAGTGCATCTTCAATATTTGCATACGAATATGCCGTTGCTCGTGATGGTTGTCTGTTAATGCTTGTTACCGTTGGATCTTCCCACGGCGCAAATTCGTATTTTTTTGGTATTTCAGGAATTCCCGCAGGTTCTCCGGTAACGGATTGTGCGTGGCTGCTAATTGTTAAAAGTAAAATGTAAGTTGTGAATACCGATTTAGCAATCGAAAATCGAAACCTGAAAAAGCAATTAATATGACTTGATTTAAACATTGATTTTATTTTTTTATTCTTTGTTTTTGTCGATTTAGCAACGACGATTTACTTCGTATGTTCGCTATTGCTCGGCTTTCCTTTGTCAAAATGACAAACTGTGCTTTAATTATCTTGTTGTTTATACCTGACAGGTTTTAAAAACCTGTCAGGTGTTCTAATGTCCCGTAGAAACTATGTTTTTGACACTGATCACTGTCACTGAAAACTGAAAACTATTTCTTCTTCTCCGGCGGCGCCACAAAATTCATTTCACTTTTGCCCAAATCTTTAGACGTTGCAATTGCAATTCCTCTTTGTTCTGCTTTATTTACGGCACAATAAAAGTGATACACTACTCCGTTATGTTTCACAACAAACGATTTATGTGCAAACATATCGTCATAAGGTTCAGATGATTTGATAAGATCTTCGCCTTTCCAGTCGTTCCAGTGAATTAAATCGTTCGAAACGGCGAAACGGTTAAATGCACCTTGATTCCAACCCGTCCAAAAAGCTCCAAAATAGAACATTACCCAAGTATCATTAATACGCTGAATATAGGCATCTCCTGAGATTCCTTTATGATGATTGATTAAGGGTTTATTGCCATAACGTTTCCATTGTTTCATATCATCTGATACTGCCATAGCGATACGCTCTGCGCCTTTAGCAGGATTTAAACTATCACCTCGCGCATTATAATACATGATAAAATTGTGTCCTGTAACTTTGTCCTTATCGCGAATAACACTATTTTTATACATTGTACTATTATCCCACCATCTGGCGTCTTTGTCTTTTGGAGATAAAACCGGTTTTTCTAAACGCTCAAATTCATGTGCTTTTGTTGGAGATTCTTTGGTATATGCCATTCCGATTGATAAAATTCCCGCTTCGTAACCTTTGCTGTCTCCTCCAAAATAACTCATCCAATATTTTTCATCGTATTTTTGCCATTCGTAGCTTCCACCCCAGGTTGGATCTTGCAGTGAAATATATCCTGCTTTTTGGTTGACATCCCAATGTTGTTCATTTTCTGAGAAAGACATTACTTTTCCTAAATGTTTCCAATGCAATAAATCGTCACTTTCGGCAAGCCACGTTTCGTAACCTCTTCCGCCATAAATTAAATACGTCATGAACCATTTTCCGTCTTTTCTAAACACGCTTGGACAATCCATTTTGTATGAATTGTCTGTGGGAACCATTACCAGACCGTATTTATAAGGGGTTTTGATTTCGTTGTAAATCTCTTGCATTACGGTTTCGTTGATTTCTCTTTTCTTGTATTTTGTTGTCGCGCAACTTGTAATAAATAAAGCTGTAATTGCAATAATTAGATATTTAACTTTCATTTCTTTTCGTTTTAGCCACAAAGGCGCTAAGTTTTTTATTTTCTTTGCAAAACTATACTAGTAAAATAATCTCGCAGAGTCGCAGAGTCGCAAAGTTTTATCTATATCTATTCTCTATAATCTTGGTTCTTTCTTCTTGACTCTATTTTAACTCTTTCAATCTAGATTCCATTACGTCTTTATTCAGTTTTACTTTTACCATTCCCATTGGATGAAATCTTTTTTTCAAATCTATGGCAGCGTAGACTATTGTGTAAACATCATTTCCTTCCGGGATTAAACAAAGTGGCGTTCGCATAATATCCCACCATTTATCGACTTTTGTTTCTATTGGAAGATATCTTGCTTCACCCCAGTTTTTTCCATCTTTAGATAATGAATACGCCATCATATTTGGTAAATGATGTCCCCAACCATCCGGACCTCCATCAAAAACAGCAATATATAAACCGTTTGGAAGCTGGCTCACAATTGGATTTTCCACAAAAAACGGATGCATTGTTTTTATCGGATTACTTCCATCTTTAATTCTACTCCACGGGCCTTCTAAACTTTTTGATTCGGCTAAGCCAACAAACCAGCCTTTTCCTGTTTTCTTTGGATAATCTGCCCATGAATTAAACGGATATGCGCCACTGTAAAATCCAAAATATTTATCGCCTACTTTATACGGGAAAAATGATGCAACTCCTTGGCGTCCTTCCCACGGTTCTGAGTCTAATCCCGGTTCCATAATAATTCCTATATCTTTATACGGACCACCAATTCCCTCAATTCCGTCAACAGTTGATTCGCAACGCCAGATTCTTCCAAAAGAATGATTTGGTTCTATAGTTTTACTCACTGTGTAAGCCAAATAATAGCCGTACCATTTGTTTGCCTTTTCGTTAAAAACCGGCATATACGACCAAATTGCGGCACGGCGATCATTCATTGGGTTATCGTCTTCGGTTATGGCATATGTTCCGCTTGCCTGGTAAATTGTGGATTCTCTTTTCCAGTGAATCGCATCTTTACTTGTCCAATGCCCAATTCTGGTTTTTACACGATCATAATAATAATCAACTCCTTTTTCGCCGGCTCTTTCGGTTGGAAACATGTGATATGTATCGCCAACTTTCACTACACGTCCGCCTTCAAAACCTCCCTGAATTCCTTCTGTTCCAGACATTCCTTCATCTACAACGGCTTTATTTTCTCCACCGATAATTTCGAATAGTGGTTTCTCATCTGAAAATCCTTCAACAATAAAAGTTGGATTCCAAAGTTTTCCATCCGGAAATTCTGCGTTTCTAAATGCCAATTGCTGATTATCTTTTACAACTCCCAAAATGGCAAATAGACCTTTGCCATCGGGATTAATAATTTGTGTTCCTTTTGAATATGAAATTGCATATACATTTACCGGCGGCAAACCTGTTATAGTCAATCCATTTTCGAGAATTAATTTAGCTTTCGCCGAAGTATTAAATTGAAAATATTCTGGATTTTCTTTTTCCTGAAAAACTCCAATTAATACCTGAACATTCTCTTTAAATTTTAATTTTAAAGGAGAATTTGTTCCGTTTTTATATTGATCTAAAGGAAGTCCTATGCCTGATAATCCTTCTAATTCTGGAGCTAATCGAACAATATTATGTTTGCTTCCTGAAAATACATGAGCGTATTGTGTTGTTTTGAAGGTTTTGTAGTTATTGAGAGTTTCAAAAGAAACGGATTTCCATGTAGTATTTTGCGCTGAGACTTGACTGCTGATTGCAAATAGCATTAGGAAAGCTAATATTAATTTGAAATTGTATTTTGATTTTTTTGAAAACATTATTTTTTTATTTTTAAAACTTAAGTTCAATTTTGTCATTGCGAGGAACGAAGCAATCACATTTGCAAAGTCAAGTTTTGTGTAATTGTTAGTGAGGTTGCTTCGTTCCTCGCAATGACATGCTGGATGAATAATCTATATCGCTTTATAACTTACTTTATATTCCACATTCGGCTGAACGATTAATTGATATTTATTTTTGGCTAATGTTGTAATCGTTCCTGAATTAGTTTTTGGTTTGCTTGAACTTTCGAAAATCAATTTTCCTTCACCTTCAGCGGCTTTTATTTTGATTTCTTTGGTGCTACAATACAATTCAACTTCACCATTTGGTGTTGGAACTTTTCCCTGCATCCATTGTAAACCGCCAAGATTTGGCTTAATTTCATATTCTGAATATCCCGGAGCAGTTGGTTTTACGCCTAAATAATATTTTCCCAATAAGTAAATCGGACTTGAGCCCCAAGCATGGCAAAGACTTTTCCCGTAAGGGCGTCCATACATCGCTAAATGTTCGGTTCCTTTTTTGGTTGGATTGTACTCTTCCCAGAAAGAAGTCGCGCCCTCATTCAGCATTCCGCCCCAATAATTTTTCATTTCTTTAAGAACATAATTCTGTTCGCCCATAGCACACAATGCTTCTAACTCGTAAAAACGCATGTATGGTGTTGTGATTTTAAGGATATTATCATTGAGCAACACCTTCTTTTTTATACTTTGCTTTTGTTCTTCATTAAAATAATTGAAAAAAATACCGAACATATTAGGGTATCTGGTTACAATATCCTGCATTTTACCGTCGATACGCTGGTGCTTCATGACGTTTTCTTTTTTATCCCAAAACACATCAAATAATTTTATTTTTAAATCATCCGCTAATTTTTGATACTGTTTTTGGTCTTCATTTTCACCTGCAATTTTAGCACTAACTGCCATGGCTTCTAAACTTCTTGCTAAAAGCATTTGCTCAAAACTAACCTCACCGGTTTTTGGTAATCCGTTTGCCCAATCAATAAAAACCCAATCGCCTTCTAATGGTTCAAGGAATCCGTTTGTGTTTCTTCTTTTTAAGCAGAATTCCATAAGTGATTTCATTCTTGGATAAAAAGTTTTGATAAATTTTGTATCGCCCGTGTGTAAATAGTAATCATAAACACCTACAAACCAATACAACGAATAATCCATTATGATGTTAATATGAGCCGTCACGGGTTCTTTACCACGAAGAGCCAACAGCGTTCGTTCTACAGAAGCCGAATCAAAGAATAAATAATAATTCATTAAATAACTTTGATAAGCGTCGCCAGACCAAACCCAACGGTCGCGTTTAATGCCGTCTATAAAAAATTCGCGAGTTGTTAAATGCATCGTGTAAGCCGACACATCCCAAATTTTATTCAATTGTTCATCCGAAGATTTGAATGCTCCACGATAGTCTAATGGCAAATATTCATAAAGCATCGAAATAGAATCATATTTTACCGATGCATCTGCTTGTACCTGAACATAACGGAATGCTTTGGATCCGTTATGTGTATAAGTTTGAGGCTGTTTTCCATCAAAAGATAAGTGATCTAAAGTTTCGCATTTGGCAGAATCCAGCGCTTCCTCACGAGATTCACCATAATAAAGTGCTACTTTACCTTTTCCTTTTAAACCGTGAATTTTAATATAACCAAACGTTTCTTTACCAAAATCTACTAACTCACCAGCTCCAATTTTTTCGGTTTTCTTTGCACGCAAAGGTTTGGTTGTTAGTTTAAATCCAGAAGGCTTATTCTCTGGGGAATAAAAATTCCAGGAACCAACAGGAACCCATGGTGTGCCTGATTGTTGTGCTTTTCCTGCTTCATCTATCCAAAGCTTATCTTCATTGGTCACCTTCCAGGATGGATCCGATTTAACATACTTACCATCAATATAAATAGCTGGCAACACTTCCTGATTATAGACTTTAAAGGAAATTTTGTGTTTCCCGACAGTAATTTTTAATGATTTTGGCTGACCGTAAACCTGAACGCCATCTAAAAGCAATTGAAAAGAGCCTTCTGAGTATATTTTTATCTCGTCCGGTTCGGGAATATCTACTTCTGTTTGAAAAGTTACTAAGGAATAAGGACTGTAATATTGCCAAAGCGGAGGGAATACTGCTTCGCGTTCTGTGCGTCGGACTTGCATTTTATTGCTTAACCAAACTTCAAAATCACCTGGGTACCAGATCCATGTCGCTTCTTTTGGTTTTTCTTGTGCAAACAAAAAAACAGAAGGATATAAAACCATACAAATAAACAGGAATCTTAAAATGGAAAATCGGTTATGCATATATCTTTTTTTTGGAGCTAAAGATAAGTGTTATTTTTACATTTCACAACCTGTAGTGTCCTGTTTGTTTGGATTATTTAACTTATAAAATACATTGGCTGTAATTTTAAGCATATATTTTTATCTAATTCATTAAATTTTGTTTTAATATTTCTGAAATAGATAAATGGGTTGTGGGATTTATCATTCATTGAAAGATAAATTACAGTATAAATTGAAGCCTCCTTATTTGGAGGCTTTTTTTGTTTTATTTATTACCTTTTCAATTTCTTTATTGACTGTGATTATAATTATATTTTTCTCGTGTCGAACTGTTACAAATCCTCCGCATTCGAAACCAATATTTTTGAGCCATTTCCCACAAAGTCGGATTTCAGGGAACACAACATTCTTTCTGGTTGACCTTGCAAAAGACTTTCGATGTATTTTTAACTGTCGTTTTCCTACTCGTTGAATTATATTTTCTTGCTTCATGATTATCATTAATTTACACAAAAATACCATAAATTATATTAAAAAGAAAATAAATCAACAAATTATGTTGATTTTAATTTATTACACTTTGATTCTCAAGTCTTTAAAATTTTGCGATATTTGCAGGAATTCATAAACTAAAAATGTGTCTAAAGTAAACTTGAATAGAATAAAAGCTGTTTTGGCAGAAAAAAATAGAAATGGTAAAGATTTAGCAAGCCATTTAGGAAAAACAGAAACAACTGTTTCTCGCTGGTCTACTAATGAAATTCAACCTTCTATTGAAACGCTTTATGAAATTTCTAAATATCTGAAAGTTGATATTAGGGAGTTGTTGGTTTCTACTGGAAACAAATAAAAAACGCTTTCTCTATAAGAAAGCGTTTTAATAATTTATATATTTTTAAGCATTTAGCTTCTTTTTTTTCAGTATTCTTTTTTGATGCTTTTTTCTTTTGAAAAAAATCACTCAAAGCTTTTTCTTCAGCTAATGTTAGAGAACTCAATCCTCCAATAGTATCAATTTCTAAATCTGTTTTTTAGCTTTCATAATTATTCAATTAATATAAGACCAAATCATCACTTGTTAGTTTTATTTTGGGTTTATCCAATTTTTTCACAGCTTCTTTAACCTTAATTTGATCTTCTTTAGAAAGAAATACAGGTATCAATACTGCTATTTCTATTTTTAGTAACCTATGTATAATAATTAAATTTTTTAAAGTAAATGGTTTAATACCATTCATAAGTTCTGACATATGAGTTTTACTTTTATGACCTAAAATTAAGGCCAAATTTTCCTGAGTTAATTCAAATTCTTTGAGTTTTTTTCTAATCGCTTGTTTTCTGTTTTCCAGAAATAATCTTTCTAATTCAGCAATACGTTCAGCCTTGTCACTTTCTAAAAGTTTATTATCATCAATTTTGTCAATATTACTCCATTCAGAATTTTCATATTTTTCAATTATATCGCGTAGTTTGGATCTTAAACTTTTAAAATGAAGATCTTCCTTTGCAAGAAGTCTTAGTTTCCTATCAGAAATAAGAGCTCTTTCATAGTCTAATTCATTTGTGATTATCCCTTTTTCTACAATTTTATCTATGTCGAAATGTGTTTTCATTATTCTATATAACCGTTTTTTCTTAACCATTTTTCAATAGTCAGTTTATTATTTTTAAATGTAGATTCATATTCCTGATGAGTTCCTGCCCATACAATTGTCGCTTCACCATCATCATCAAATTCGATCATTATAAGTGTTCGATGAATATTAATATTAAAAAAATAAAATCCATTATTATGAACACAATCTGCATCATTTCTCATATCGATAATACTTTCTTTGTCAGGATTAAACTTTTCTAAATCTGATATTAACTTATCTATTTCAATACATAGCTTTTTATTACCTATATTTTTCTTTTGAATCTTTAAAATTGTCCTTTTCCCTATAATTCTCATAAATGATGACTTTGCAAATGTAAAAAAAAGTTCTGATATAAACCGAACTTTATTATTAACGTTTCTGGTCAACCCAAAAGTTAATCTGTCAAATTTATAAAATTTTACTTACATTTTTTAAGTCATTTATTTTTATAATTTAATATCAAATAAAAAACGCTTCCCTAAAAAAGAAAGCGTTTGTCATTATATTATTTAGAAAAACTTCTAATTCCCATTAAAAAACAAATACAAACTCAAAATCACCAATCCCAATAAAGCGAATAAAATCTTCACTTTCTTACTAGTTTTAGGAATATCAGCTTCATCAGAAAAATTAATCTCAGGATTTTTATCTACTAAAGAAATAATAATTGCTGACACTAATAATGTAGCAAAAATGTAAAATGAGATTAATAAAAAGTGAGGCCAAACCGGATATTTATCTGCAGGAAATATCCATAAATACAAAACCCCAACAAATAAACTAAATCCTGAACCCCAAGACAAAGTTGCATTTACTGCTTTTTTTGTCGTACGTTTCCAGAAAATACTTAAAAGAAAAACAACCGATAATGAAGGCGCAAGGAAACCCAAAACTGCCTGAAAAATATTGAATAAATTTTGTCCCTTAATATTATCAATCGCAACTGCAATAAGAATTGCAAACAAACATCCGGCTGCAATTGTGATTCTTCCAATTTTGATTTGCTCTTTAATCGTTGCCGTCGGATTAATTTTTTTTACATAAATATCATTCGTAAAAACAGTACTTAATGCATTTAGCGACGAACCAATAGTTCCTACCAAAACCGCAATCATCACACAAATAACCAAACCGTTCATTCCGCTTGGGAATAAATTCGTAACCATTGTCATATAAGCCAAATCAGAGTTTTTGCCTAATTCAGGATATAATGCATAACACAAAATTCCGGGTAAAATAAACAAAGGTAAAGCCATGACTTTTAGCCAGCCAATAAAGTTTACGCCCAATTGTCCTTGTTCTAAATTCTTTGCACCCAAAACACTCTGAACCATCGATTGATCTGTACAGAAAAAAGCAACCGCAGCAACGGGATATCCTAACAAAATAGCCGGCCACGGATAATGTGCATCGTTTGCAGGCTGCACTAAATTCCAGAAGTTAGAAGGTGTTTTTGCGATTAAAACATCAATTCCGCCTAATTTTTGTAAACCTAAATAAGACAATGTAAGTGAAACCACAATTAGTAAAATCATCTGAAAAACATTGACTTTAGCAATCGCTTTTAATCCTCCGGCGAAAGTAAAAATTCCCGAAAAAATCACTAAAACCGTAACACTTTGCCACATTGGGATTCCCAGAATCTGACGTACTAAAACGCCTCCACTAAACAATCCTAAAGATAACCAGCTTACCAAAATTTTGACTAAAGCATACCAAGCCAGAATATTTTGTGTGCTGTCTCCGTAGCGTTTTCCCATATATTCTGGCATCGTGCTTACTTTGCTTGCAATATAACGCGGAGCAAAAACCATCGCCAAAAGCAATAAGAAAACAAAAGCGTACCACTCGAAATTTCCGGCTACAATTCCGGTTGCGTAACCAATACTCGCAAACGCCAATAACGATGACGGACCAACATTTGTTCCCCACATATTAAACCCAATACTATACCAGTTTAGTGAATTTCCAGCTAGAAAAAGTGTTTCGTTTTTCTTGCTTTGCTTGACACTTACTACCCAACCAATGATTAATAAAGCCACCAAATAAACGGCAACAATTATAAAATCAAGTGTCGTTAATTTATCATAAATGCTGTTCATAGCCCATATTCGTTAAGAATATCAGCAATTTTTACTGGCATTCCGGTTTGCAATGATTTATCCATTGCCTGCAATAAAGCAACGGATCCAATTCCTTCTTCCATGTTGGGATACGCTTCAAAATTCAGCTCGATACTGTCTACAAAATATTCTAAATAGTTTTGATATTCTCCAGCGTGATGGCTTTGCCCTTCAAAACGGAAATAGTGTTTCAAGGTAGAATCTCCCCACGTTATTACTTTTTCTTCGCCTGTTTTGTCTGTAATAGCATAACGCAATTCGTGATAATCTGCCTGACTTGCGCCTTCGGTTGCACGCAAAATTGTACTCATTCCGCTGTCACGTTGTGCAGGTTGCGTTGGCGAAGTATAAACGCCGCTTACTCTGGCGATTCGTCCGTCAGTGGCTTTAAAAATAAAATGCATCGTATCTTCATTTTTTAACCCTGCTGCACTTCCGTTACTGCTAATCATTCCGTAACCCATTACTTCCTGAATATTGGGCAAATACCATCTGATAAAATCGACAGGATGACTTAATCCTCCGTATAACCATTTAAAAGATTGCAACAATGACCATTCTTTCTTTAAAAACCATCTGTGATCTGCATGATATTGTGCTTCAATTGTAATTAAATCTCCTATCAATCCTTCTTCAAAATCAGCCCTTTGTCTTTTTGCAGGTTCAAAAAATCGGGAACTCTGACCTATAAAAACTTTCTTTCCTGTCTTTTTGCTGAGTTCTAAAAGTTCAGCAGCATCAGAAAGATTATCAATAAATGGTTTGGTGCAAACTACATGTTTTCCGTGCAGTAAAGCTTGCTTTATATGTTCTGCGTGAAGATGGTCCGGTGTATAAATTGCTATGATATCTATATTTTTATCATTTAATAAATCATCGTAATTTGTAGTATACGAATGAAAATCAAACTCTTTTGCTCTTTGTTTACACAATTCTTCATTGCGGTCGCATACTTTTACAAGTTCTAATTTTGAACTTTCGATAGCAGCAGACATCGTACTTCGTCCTTCTCCGAGTCCTAAAATGGCTATTTTTAACATGAGGTGTGGTTATTTTAGATTGTTGATTTTAGATTATTTCCGAAATCTTCTTTGAGATTAGTTTTATTTTTCACGCAGATTAGGCAGATCGAGCAGATATTCTTTCTTCTTGGCTCTTTCTTCTATTTTTTCTCCTCTACACTCACTTTATTTAAGAAAATCCAGGTTTCGTCTGGTTTTGTGCCTTCAATTCCGGTTTGGTATTTTTTCATTAAAGCGTTCCACTCGTCTACACGCGGATTATTTTGTGTTGTTTTTGGGTTTAATTTATCCAGATTTTCTCCTTTTGGAATACTGATAATCAGCATCAATTGTTTCTCGTTTTTAAAAACTTGTAGTTGCTGGAAATCGGCATTGCAGAAACCTTTTGCTATTTCCGGCCATTTTTCGAATTGTGTCGTATGATAATCTACATATTCTTTTTGCAGTTTAAGATCATCGATCAGATTCGCTGTCAAAACAACATTTTCCCATTCTGATGCCGGTTTTGAATCCTTACATCTTTCAAAATTCTGGAAATCATAAATTGGGTTTTCATAAATCTTAATTTGGATCGACGGAAAAGCCAAAGCCAACTTTCGTTTCGTTCTTTCCGGCTGATTCATTTTGCCGTAAATCACCAAATGATTTTTCCATTGGTACAATGATTCACCCACAATTCTGAATCCTTTTATTGTCGATTTGATTTTTTCGATATCAAAATCAGCACCTATTAATTCGATCGCAACAGGTTTTGGCAATTCTTGTAATCCCCATGATTCTTCGATTACAACTTCTTTTACTAAATCAAGATACGGCGCTCTGATTCCCGCAGCATCTTTAATTTTAGTACTCACATAAGGATCATTATTCTGCCAAATATTTCCTTCCGGACCGTTATTGTTTTTTAGGATTTTCTCCGTTGCAATCCAGTTATTTTTTATCGTAAAGCCCTGACTTCCTTCATCCGTATACAAATACAACCATAAAAACGGATCGTGCGCATACGGACTATTATATACTTTATCGATATAATTTTCTTCTATCTGACTATTTGGCTGAGATGAAAGGGTGTAAATCCCGGAAACATCGTGTAAATGCTTTGCATAATGATGAATTTTATTTGCCAGGATTTTGTTGTTTTCCATCACATTTTTAGTGTGTGTCCAACCCCAGCCCATCGCAATTCCGGAATATGAAACATCTGAGATTTCGTTATGTTCTATCGTAATGTTTTTTACAAAACCAGCGCTGATTCCCAATGTTCCCCAATCTTCATTGGTTACATTGGTAATTAAATTATCTGAGATTGTTTCATTCGAACAAACTTCTCTTTCATCTTTTACGACTAATGGTAAATGGGCTTCAAAAGCTTCTTCAGAGAAAACACCAACATTTATAGCGCTTCCGCCAATGTCCTTAAATAAATTCCCTTTGATGATATTGTGATGTGTTCCTTTATTTAAATCTAATCCTGTAGAAGATAAATGCTCAAAACGACAAGATTCGAACTGAAGATTATTCGAATAATTTACTTCAACGGCTGCGCGAGGTCTTCCTACCCAAGCCTGATTTTCTAAACTGGCCTGATTTGGAGTTCCCGGAACTTTTAGTTTATAAGCATCTAATAGATATAATCCTGATTGCAGCGGAACGTGACCTTGCTGTGAAGGACGAAGCCAATTGCTGTATTGAAACGAAATTCCTTTAAATCTAAAATCGTGAACAGGAGAATCTATAGTTCCTTTAATTTCCAGTAAATTTTCTAAAACCGGAACTGTTACTTTTGCCGAATTCATGTCTTCACCAGCTCTTGGAATATAATAGATTTTAGCATTTTTTTTATCCAAATACCATTCTCCGGGTTCATTGAGCATCGAAATTCCGTTGTTTAAATAAAAGGCTGAGTTTCCGTTGTTTTTAGAAATCCAAGGCGCTGGCCAGGGATGTTCGCTTTGAATACGGCTTTCAGGCTGCTCGAACGAAAGTCTGGCGCTGTCTTTTTTTATTTCGATATTTTTGATACGAAGATTGGCAATCGACCACCATTGTACGATAAACATTTCCATTCCGGGTTCGTACTTAATCGATTTATCCTTGAACGGAATCCAACAGGTTTCTGTCGCAGCATCCCAGGATAAAATTCGATCCATAGTGTTTCCGGCAGTACTTTTTGCACGAACAGCTTTTTTATCATTGACCCATAATTGTCTGTAATTAATAAGTTCACCGGCTATTTTTGGAGCATCAGCAACCCACATGTTAGACCTTTTGATTCCGTTTACAATGGTCGATTTTTTCCAGTTTTTTATTTCGATTCCTGCGCTAATTATTGGTTTTGCATTTATATCTGACTGTATTGTAGTGGGACTTTCAGGAGTTCCTGAATCTTCCGGTCTTACAAATAAAGGTTCGTTTAGATAGTATGTTCCATTCATTACTATAATCTGAATTCCGTCTTTTATAGAAGGATCTTTTAGCCTGCGCAATTCTCTGGCTTTTCGCATTGCCATTTGTATCGTAGCCAGAGGATTTGATTTTGTCCCAATATTAGTGTCATTTCCATTTGGAGAAACCCAAATTTCAGCTGCATTTGCAGAAAAAATGGTACAAATGAGCACAAAAACGGTCAGTAATTTAGTAAAAGAATTTAAACGCATTATTTTTAACTTTTTTGGTAGTAAAATTATCTAAGATGTAATTTAAAGTAATAAAAAAATTACATACTAAACCATTTTAACATTTATCTTAAATATATGGCACAATTTAAAAGAACCCAAAAATAAAAGCATCCTGTACCCTCCTGCAATTCAAGAAATGTGGATGAAAAAATACAGATTCATAACTTTTAACGTTTCTTTTGTTGCAAACAATCAACTTAATTAAGTTTTTATAATATTTTTTTATAGATTTGTGTAATCGATTACATTTATATTTATTTGTTTAACTGCTTTCTTTTTTTCTTTATCAATAAAAAAACAAGCATCAATAAATAAATTTGACAAATAAAGTTTTCTATTACTACTAAACTATTAACCATAATTCAACAAGAATGAAAACGAATCCTATTCACCTTTTACGCTTTGCTGTGGCAATCCTAATTGCAAGTTGTTCGCAAAATAGTATGGCCCAAAATTCAAAGTCTTATGACACTTATAAAAACATTGAATTTAAAATGGCAAAAGTCAAAGAGCCGGTAATTCCAAAAAATAGTGTAAACATTAAAGATTTTGGTGCCGTAAATGGCGGATACGTTTTAAATACAAAGGCTTTCGCCGATGCTATAGATGCGGTTTCGAAAAAAGGCGGTGGAAAAGTAATTATCCCGCCCGGAATCTGGCTTACGGGACCAATTATTCTAAAAAGCAATCTTGAACTTCATGCTGAAACCGGAGCTTTAATCAAATTTTCACCAGACAAAAGTTTGCATCCAATCATAGAAACGAGTTTTGAGGGCTTGAATACCTGGCGTTGCATCTCTCCTATTTATGGTAAAAACCTTGAGAATATCGCTTTTACAGGAAATGGTGTCTGGGACGGTTCAGGCGAAGTTTGGAGACAAGTAAAAAAGAGTAAATTGACAGATAGCCAATGGAAAAAATTCGTTTCTTCCGGAGGTGTTTTAAACGATAAAAAAGACAGTTGGTATCCATCAGAAACTTTTATGAATGCTTCTAAAGGTGCAGACCAAAACGTGCGTCCGGATTTAAAAACGAAAGAAGAATTCGAAAAAATTCATGACTTTTTACGTCCTGTATTAGTGAGTATTCAAAACAGTAAAAGAGTATTGTTTGACGGGCCTGTTTTTCAGAATTCACCAGCGTGGAACATACATCCGTTAATGGTTGAGGATTTAATTGTTCGCAATGTTACGGTTCGTAATCCCTGGTATTCCCAAAATGGCGATGGACTTGATGTAGAATCCTGTAAAAATGTAATCATCGAAAACTCCAGTTTTGATGTTGGAGACGATGCTATCTGTATTAAATCAGGAAAAGATAAAGACGGTCGCGAAAGAGGTGTTCCCTGCGAAAATATTATCGTAAAAAACAATATCGTTTATCACGGACATGGCGGTGTTACGGTTGGAAGTGAGATGTCAGGCGGAGTAAAAAACCTACATGTATCGAACTGTACTTTTATGGGAACTGATGTTGGTCTTCGTTTTAAAAGTAACCGCGGACGTGGCGGTGTGGTAGAGAACATTTATATCTCTGATATTTTTATGACCGACATTCCTTCTCAGGCAATATCTTTTAATTTGTATTACGGAGGAAAATCTATCGCCGAAACCCTGGAAGAAGGCGGAGATAAAATCATCAATAAAGCAATGCCTGTAACGGTAGAAACGCCACAGTTTAAAAACATTTCGATCAAAAATATTACTATTAATGGCGCACAACAAGCGGTATTTTTACAAGGTTTGCCTGAAATGAATTTAGAGAATATCGAAATCTCCAACTTAACGGTTAAAGCCGATAAAGGATTCTCAATCATTGATGCTAACGGAATCAAAATAAGCAATGCAAAACTGGATATTGAAGCAAGTAATGTATTCGAAATTTATAATGCCAAAAATCTTTCTTTAAAAAATGTAGTATTTAATTCTACTTCTGCAAAAGCAGTTTCTGTAAACGGAGAAGCTTCTCAAAATATCGAATTTGTTTCTTCTACAGGAGTAGATTTTTCTAAGAGAACAACTGTTGGCGAAACGGTTCCTAAAGGTGCTGTGAAGTTTTAGATAACTTAGATAATTAGATAATTAGATAATTAGATAATTAGATAATTAGATAATTAGATAATTAGATAATTAGATAATTAGATAATTAGATAATTAGATAATTAGATAATTAGATAATAAAAAAACAGGCTGTC
>NZ_MTQF01000006.1:217529-322252 GCF_001975985.1 [Flexibacter] sp. ATCC 35103
TGAGTTGTCCTGAAAAAGGTTGACTGGATTAATATTATAAAATTAATTAAATCGGAACAAAAGAAATCTTATTCCGATTTAATTTTTTCCATGTTTTCAATTTTACTTGATTTTGTAAATGAGCTTGATTTGGAGTAAGCATATTTATTGATAAGTGTACTCTAATTTGATTATAAAGCAAAATAGATTCCTGAACCTGCTTTTTTAAGTTTTCAAAATTTTCAAAGATTTCGAACAATCCGAATTCTTCTTTCAAAATACCATTCACTCTTTCTGCAACTGCATTCTCATAAGGATCATAATTTTGAGTCATACTTATTAGAATATTATTTCTAATTAAATACTGCGTATATTCTTTACTGCAATATTGTAATCCTCTGTCTGAATGATGTATGAGATTACTATCTTGGTTTTTATTGGTAACAGCCATTTTTAAAGCTTTCAATGTAGAACTCGCCATTAGATTATCGGATAAATTATAACCAACAATTTTCTTAGAATAAGCATCAGTTATAAGATGCAGATAATGTGTTTTCTCTCTAGTTCTAAGATAAGTAATATCTGCAACCCAAATCTGTTCAGGTCTGTTAATCGCTATTTCTTTAGTTAAGTTTGGATATTTACGCATCCAGTGCTTTGAGTTTGTTGTCTTGTAATATCTTCGAACTTTAGGAACTAGTAAATATTCTTCGCGTAGAAAATCAAATAATTTATCTCTGCCAATTTTTATTTGATGTTTCTTAAAAGCATCTCTGAGCATGTAATGTAATTTTCTGCCGCCGGTTTTTGGAAGTTTTTGACGCACAGACATTATTAAACATCTCAGATGTTCCTGGTTTAAGTCTGATTTTAATAAAAGTGATTTTCTTTTATAATAGGCTTGCTTACTATACCCAAGCACTCGACATATTTCACAAGGGCTAATCTTGTAAATATGATTTATTTCTTGGACTGCTTGGAACCAGACTTTTTTACAATTTCAACTTTTAGCTCACGTTCGGCTATTTCAATAATTTTTTTAAAGACTAATAACTCCTGTTCTTTTTTAGCTAATTGTGCTTCAAGTTCTTTGATACGCTGAGATTGAGGATCTTTCATTGGTCGTCCGATGGTTAGTTTATCTTGATATGTAAATTTACCATATTTTTTTAACCAACGTGGTATACAGCTATTCCCAGCAATCTTATACCGCCGGCGAAGTTCCGCTTTTGTAAATAAACCCCGTTCAAATTCTTTTACAACTTGTTTTTTGAAGGCTTCACTGTAAATTTTAGGGGCTGACCCGTTTTTTAACTCTTCGCTTTCTATTGACATAATTTATTTAATTATAGTCAACTTTTTTCAGGACGAGACACATCATAAAAAAAGCCTCATAATGAGGCTTTTTTTATATCTGTTCTGTAAATTAGGCTTTAGCTTTTCTTTTTACTGTACAGCCTATTTCCTTAGTTTCAGTTATAGCAGGTTTCTGATTGCTTTTTAATGCTGCAATCACATCCTCTGCATATTTTGTTTTCTCTGTTTTAGTTCCTTCAGGATCATTATCGATTGCTCCTACATATTCTACGATATTTCCTTTTGATGTTTTAGAAACAATAAAAAGATGCGGTGTATGTTTTGCTCCGTATTGATCTGTAACTACTTGTCCCTGATCAAATAAATATGGGAAAGGATATTTTTTATCTTTTGCCAATTGCTGCATTTTATCAAAAGCATCAGCTTTAGAAGCTTCGGGATCATTTGGGTTAATGGCGATTACAGGATATCCTTGTGGTTTAAATTTTTTATCTAAATCGATTATTCTTTGTTCATATGCCACTGCATACGGACAAGTATTACAGGTAAAAACAACGATAAATCCTTTTGCTTTTGGATAACTTGCAAAAGAAATCTCTTTGCCATCAACATTTTTTAATTTGAATTCCGGTGCCGGCTGTCCTGCCTTAAGTGTTGCAGTTTGTGCGTGGGCAAATAAAATACTAAATACTAGTACTGTGATTGTTGTAATGAACTTTTGCATAATTTATAGTTTTTTATATTCGGTTAATAATTGTTCATAGGTTAGTTCAGATTCGATAAATTTTCTTTTATCTCCTTTTATAAAAATCGTCGCTGGAATACTTCCTGACCATGTTGGTTCTATACGGTCGATATATTCCTGGGGATTGCTTTCATTTAATAAAAAAACGTTGCTTTTCATGTTTTTTCTTTTGACAAAAGGAATCACAGCTGAATTTAATTTTGATTTAAAATCGACGCTAACCAACAAAACTGCGAGTTTCTCTGCTTTATATTCAGCATTTAGCTTCTCAAAATGTGGTAATTCCTTAATGCAGGGTGCACACCAGGTTGCCCAAAAGTTGACTACATAAGTGCTGTCTTTTCCGTTTTTGATTCTTTCGTTTAATTGGTCAACATTTATCAATTTTACATTTTGACTATATGACGTGATCGAAAAAGCAAAAAACAGGAAACTATAAATCTTAAATGCGTTGATTTTCATATTTACGGGCTTAAAATTATTTTTTTGCCTTACAAATATAAACTAATGAGAATTTAATTTTTGTTAATGAAAATCTAATAAGAAAGAAATTTCAGCGGAGCATATCCAATTTACAATTTTTACAGCGTATCTTTTGGTGTCCACATTTTAAAGAACTTAAACATTTTGTGATATTCTTCTCTTGGTACAAATGCGATACAAACTTCCTGATTGTCTAAAGAAGATTCTGTTAATACAATATTATCTTCTTCTTTTTGGGCGTTTATAAACTCAATTTCAGAGACTGCGCAAACTACTTTTTTGAATATTCCGTTGATCCATTTCTGCATATTTTCGTTATGTTCAAATTTTCTAAAACAGGCTAACGAAGCGTGCGCGGCAATTACCGGAACAAGTTTGTCAGGAACGTCCCGTTTAACTAAAATGTACATTTTCATATTAAATTGTATTGTTTTTACAGCGCAATATTCGCCACATGATTTTTTATGCTTATTCTTAAAAGCATTAATTTTCTATTTATTATTCCTCATCATCATCATAGGAAAGATAAGACCAATCAATATCTAAATTTTCTAAAATGCTATCAAAACGGTTCTGATGGCTTGTTCCAATAAAAACTGCGGTGCAAGCATTCGTTTTATCAAAAGACAGACTGATCATCTCATTATAATCATCAGTATATACTTTTTGATTATCGCGACTAATTTCCGGTACTAAAGTCCAGTTTTGCTCTACAGATCTTACAATATCTGAATCAACCGTGCCAAAATAATTTCCGTTATACTTTAATCCGCCTAAAGTACCATTAAAAACAGCCATAAACAGAAAGAAGTACTCAGTTGTCCGGGTTTCAATTTCCCAATCTGATTTTTCGATTGTATCATAATTACCGTAAACTGAAGGATTATCAAGTATTAAATCTTCTTGTTTGATTCCCCAAAATGCTACAGCCTGGTTTTCTTCGTAAATAACTAAATATCCGTCATCTGAAAATCCAACTTCATTGTTAAGTTTCAAAAGCTGGTTAAAGGAATAATTCAGATTTTCTTCTTTACCTAATTCCAGATAATATTCTTTAAGTTTTGCAGGCAATGTTGTATCTAATCTTTTTTCAAGTTCGAAAATTTCCGTTTCTGAAAATCCAAAACTTTCACTTTCCGAAAGGTTATAAAGGCGTTTAATTTTTTGATAAATCATCAGGTATTATTTTATATGTGGCTGATATTTTATTGCTCTAAAAAAAGTTCTAATTGTCTAAAAACAGGAATTAAGGATTTTCCTTTTTCTGATAAAACATATTCGATATGCAAAGGTTTTAGTTTGATAACATTTTTATCTAAAAGTCCAAAGTCTTCGAGTTCGCGAAGTGCAACTGCAACAGATTGTTTATTCGCCCCATTTAGATCTCTTAAAAGTCCGTTGAAACGTAAAGGTTTGTCTACAGCCAATAAATAAATCTGTGGTTTCCATTTGCCTGACAATAATTTTAAAAGTCCCTGAGCGGGACATTCATTTTCTTTTTCTGTAGTCATATTTTTTAGACTAATTGACTTGTGATTAAATACGAACGAACTTTGTGTAAATTTAAAAATTAAATCCGAAGCGTAAATTAAAAACAGTCAGATGAAATTACTTTCGCTATTATTAATCCTGATATGCAGTATCAATTTACAATCACAAACCAACTTTAACATGAATGAAAATAAAACCAATCCATTGTTGTGCGACCCTGTAAGTGGAACCTGTGAAATAACAACTGGCGAAATAACAAATGAAAAAGCACATATCGAGACAGAAAATAAGCCCGTAAAAATAATTTACTATACAGATCCTATTTGTTCTTCGTGTTGGGGAATTGAGCCACAATTAAGAAAACTAAAACTGGAATACGGCGATTATATTGATATTGATTACAGAATGGGCGGTTTATTGCCGGATTGGTCTTATAACAGCGGCGGTATCAGCAAACCCGCAGATGTAGCGCATCATTGGGATGAGGCCAGTTTGCATTATGAAATGCCAATTGATGGAAATGTCTGGCTTGAAGATCCGTTAGATTCTTCGTATCCTTCTTGTATTGCTGTAAAAGCGGCGCAAATTCAGGACAAGGAAAAAGCGGTGAAATTTATGCGGGTTCTTCGTGAAAAATTATATCTGGAAAAGAAAAACATTTCGAAATGGGAAATCATAGCCGACGCAGCAAAAATTACAGGTCTTAATATTCAAAAACTGAAAGAGGATTACGAAGGTGATGCAAAAAAACTTTTTCAGGACGATTTAAACTTAGCCAAAACACTTGGTGTAAGAGGTTTTCCTACTCTGTTTTTTGCTGATGCAAATAACAATCAAGTAACGGTTTATGGATCTAAGCCTTATGCCTATTATGAAAATGCCGTATTGGCATTATTTCCTGAAGCTAAAAAGAAAAATCCAAATAAAAATACCTTGTCGCTGTTTGAAATCTATCCAACATTAACGCCAAAAGAATATGCTGTTATTTGTACCATGTCATATCCTGAAGCCGAAGTTGTTTTAGAAGAATTGTATGATGAAGGAAAATTAGATAAAAAGTCTATCAAAAACGGTTCGCTTTACAGTAAGAAATAATCTAAAAACTAAAAGTTGTAAAGATTCATGTTTTTACAACTTTTAGTGCATTATAAAAGCAATTAGATAAGTGAATCTTCGGGATCACAAGGAAAATAAATCGTAATTTCTGTTCCTTTATCCAATGTACCAACTGCGCGGATATTTCCATTCGTGGTTTGCATTATTTTTTTGCACAATGCCAGTCCAACCCCTGATCCGTCGTATTTTTCGAGGGTATGTAATCTGGTAAATATCTTAAAAATAGATTCCGCATATTGTTGTTCAAAACCAATTCCGTTGTCTGTAAAAGTCACCCAATTGCAATATACTTTATTAGAGTATTCATTTATTTCCGGTTCTTGCGATGCTGTAACCTTAATCACCGGAACTCTGTCTGGTGATGCATATTTTAATGAATTTTGTATAATATTAGAAAATAACTGCTTCATCAAGAATGGTACTGCATGAACTTCAGGAAGATTTTCGCATTCAATAATTGCTTTATTTTCCTGAATTATCTCTTTCATATCCTGCAATGTTTCTTCCATAATATGATTAAGGCTAACATTCTGAAAGGATTCTTTTGTATTCTTTATTCGGGTATATTTTAGGATATCGATTAATAAATTTTGCATTCTATTAGCCGATTTTGTTATTCTCTGTAACGAATCTAATACAGAATTCGAAGGAATTTCTGTAGTATCTGATAATACTTTTGAAGCAATTAACTGAATTTTTCTTAAAGGCTCCTGCAAATCGTGTGTACTAATCCAGTTGATGTTTTCAAGTTCGAGATTTGTTTCTTTCAATACATCACTCAAATTTCGATATTTTCCTTCTTCTTCACTCAACAACAACATAATAATCTGATTGTGAAGGAAATGTGCATAACTCAATGCGGCATTTAATTCTGGCTGTAACCAGACTTTACTTTGGTGTTTTATGATTTGTTTCCATAAATTAAATGAATTTCTGGGATGTAATCCTTTACTGTCAATAATAATGGCTTTTTCAGGATCTCCTGCCCAGTTAATAACGGCAACTGTTTCTGGCCTGTACCAAATAATGTTATTACCGTTTCCCAGAGAGAAATAAATAATACCTGAAACATGTTCATAACTCTCTAAATCAAGCACATGATTGCTAATTTTATTGGTACTGAAAGTTTTTCCATACTCATTGGCATTCATGTTCAAAATAATTTTTTCTATATCTTTATCTACAGGCGTGATTCCGCTTTTGTAGGTTTTATGTCCAATACAAATTGAAACTCCGGATGCATTGCAAAGCTTTAACAATTCAGGATCAGCACAAATAATTTCAAAAGACTGATGTTCTAACGGAAGATTCAAAGCGGTCAATCTTTCCAGGGCTACAATAGTTTTACGGGCAATTTCGTACTCATCATTCGACTGACGCAAATCGATTTGCGAGGTAATAAATTGTCCCTGAAGTTTGGCTGCCAATCTAATTTCCGGAGAAATATTTTTAGGCGAATAAT
Organism: [Flexibacter] sp. ATCC 35103; assembly: GCF_001975985.1. Lineage (GTDB taxonomy): Bacteria > Bacteroidota > Bacteroidia > Flavobacteriales > Flavobacteriaceae > Flavobacterium. The sequence continues at coordinate 224,123 of NZ_MTQF01000006.1, forward strand.
GATGACAGGCAATAAGTCCCCACAATCTGTCATGGTGAATGAGCGAAATAGTTAGTGTTGCCCCCACGCCCATATTCTCAAGATATTCAACATGAATTGGCGACGTACTTCTAAGTGTTGAAAGACTCAGATCAAGATTTTTATTTTCGCCATCATCGATTGTAAAAATAGGAACCGGCTCATAACCAATATCAACAATAAGTCGTAAAAGGTTTTTCATGTACAATTCTCTTGCCTGAACCGGAATATCCGTATGCGGATAATGTAGCCCTAAAAATGGCTCGATATCATCCCTGCAGCTTTCGGCAAAAACTTCGCCATTGTAATCTTCATCAAAACGATAAATCATTACACGGTCATAGCCTGTAATTTCGCGTGTTCCTTCTGCAACAAGCGCACACAACTCTTTTAGTGATCGGGTATTGTTCATATTAGACACAAACTGAATGGTTTGTGCATACAGGTCTGCCATTTGTTCTTTACCACTGGATTGTGGTTCAGCTTCAAGAACATAAATATCACCTGATTTATGTATCGCAATTTGAAAAGAGATTCCTTTAAGTTCTAACTGCAAAGGAAAAACAGATTGTTCTTTTTGGTTGTGTACATAATCATACAACTCTTTTTGCGCAGTTGCCCCAAAAATTTCACTGAATTTCTGACCTAATATTTCATTATATACCAGATCAATAAATACATTAATATTGGCGGTACAAAATTCAATTTTCCAGTCTAAATTTATTCCCAGCAAAAAACCATGAGGCTGAATACTTCCCGGAATGTGTATGGGTTCATGTTCACAATTTGTAAGCGTGACAATATCTCTGTTTACAATATCCCTAATCTTCATTGCCCGAAATCAAAAAATGATTATAAATACAGTCAAAGGCATAAACAGCGCCTTCAATAATTTCGTCTGCGCAATTATTTTGTTCTTCATAAGCTGTAAACTCATTTAAGAAATTCTTCCAGTAACTTCCGGTTTTATTTCCATAACCCGTAAAATAGGAAACTCCTTGTTCTTGATCTAATCCCGGAACAGTCTCTACATTTTTTAAAATAAATCGTCCGCCAAGTGTAGAACCTTCAACAACATACAAGATCCCGAGTGCAAATGGAATATTGATATTATCATTTTTAAAAACAGAAACATTTTTATCTTTTTTATAATTCAAAAAAGAAAGATCATGATCAATTAAATGTGTTTTTTCTCTTTCTTTTAAATCCGAAATAATATTCTCAAGTAAAGGATATATTGATTTCTCAATACTTGAATGCACATCATGCATAAGAGATAAATAATGGCAATAATCGTTTATCTGCATTTTTGGAGAAAGTATAGATGCTGAAACCGGAAGGCTTTCAAGATTTTTATGCGCAGTTGCTGTTTGAGATTTTAGTTTTTCTAAAAAATCAGCAGCTGTAGGAATATCCAAATTTTTAGTCATTGTAGAGTCTGATAATAATTTAACTGTAAGATATAGTAACGCTTTTTTACTTAAATAAGTGTAGAATATCAGTATTTGGGTAAAAGTAATATTTTTATTGATTAAAAAATATCTTATAAATTAAACTTTATTCAAACTGTTCCATGATTTGTTTAATTGGTCTGACCGCTAATTTTCTAATTATAGCAGCTGAATCAAAGGCGAAATTGACAGCTTATGATTTAAAATAATGATCGTTTTTGTTTACGGTTATACTTTTAATTTTAAATAAACATCATTTAATTTCTTCTAAAATCAATTCAGAAACTGCATCAATTACCTGGTCAACAATACTTTCAGGTTTTCCTGCAAAAGTAAAACGTTTGGCTATTTCTTTATCAGGAAAAATAATATGAACGAAAATTGTACCTACAGGTTTCTCCGGTGATTCGCTCCCGCCAGGTGTGGTTAGTCCGGTTAAAGCAACACAAATATCTGATGAAACGAAGCGATAGAAATTCTGCGCCATTAATTGAGTTACAATAGAAGATTCTGCACTATGTTTTTTGATAGTTCCCTTCGGAATCAAAAGCAAATCTTCTTTCATCGAGGTATGATAGCAGACCATTCCTCCTATCAGGATTTTTCCGGAATCTATTACTGTAGAGAATTCGTAATTTAATTTTCCTGCTGAAGCACTTTCTACAAATGTGATCGTTAATTTTTTGGCAATTAAAGCTCGGCAACATTCAATTACTTTTTCAGAAGGCATAGTATATTTATATTAGATTTATTCTCCCGTTTCACTATGGGGCGCATCTACGGGTTTAGATTGTGAAGATCCTTTTTGACGTAAAAAAACAGACAGCACAATAATGGCAAAAACCGAAAGGAATTCGCTTTGCCAGTTTTGAAAAGATTCAAACCAAAAACGGGATTCTCCCCAATAATCCGCTAAAGAAATTGGTGAATTCCCTTTGAGTATATTAGCTGTATTTTCATCTTTGAAACTTCCGTAAAAATGAAGTCCAAATGAGGCAAAAAACAGTAAAAATAAAACTATGGTCAATGAGTTTTTATACAACCATAACCAGATACCTCCTTTTTTTACAGGCCATGGCGCGCCTTTTCGTTCGGCAGAAGGTTCACGATCTACTTCTTCATCTCCATCAAAACCTTTAGACTCTGATGATCCTTTTTGTTTTAAGAAAATAGTGAGCCATACAAATAAGGCCATTTGCAAAAACTCACTTTCCCAATTTTCAAAAGTTGATTCGATAAAATGTCCGGTAGTCAGATAATTACTCATTGTAACGGCATGGCCGCCATTTTCTATAAGCTCCTTGTTATATTCGCCAATACCAAAAAATATCTGACCAAAAAAAGCTCCGATAAAAAGTAACAGAAACACAATAGACAGACTGTTTTGGTATAAAAATTTTTTCATTTGGTACTTATTATAAATTTCATATTAGGTATCAATCAGAAACACATAGCAACATAGATTTTACACTTTTTTAATAAAACCCCAGGTCGCTATGTGTTCATTGTTTGATGATTTTGCAAAGGTTTATCCCTATTTTGCTTGTTTTAATAAATCTTCTCTTTCCCAGAAACGGTGTCTTCCCATAGCTTTTATAAAAGAAGTGGCCAAAGCCTTATCGCCTGTTTTTTCGCTTGTCAGGATTCCGGCATCTTTATGCAAATCTTCTTTTAAAGGAAGAACCTGAACTCCCTGACCTTCTGCTGCAATAAACTTGCAATGATGGTAGGCATCTTTTATAAATTCGCCCACTTCTTTTTTATCTTTAAGTGCGGTAATTCCTTTTCCTGCGGGAAGAAATACGGCATCAAATAATACAGATGAAGCGATAAGATAACTTTGATCTACCGGAATTTCAAGACCTTCCTCAGAAACAATTGTGCCTAAATGTGGTGCAATAATCACTGCTTTTGCGCCTGCGTCCTTAAGAGCCAGTTTCATCGTTTTTATAGATTCGGCATTTACACCTTCTGCACATAAAAATGCAACTTGTCTGGTAGCGATCGTATTCGAAATTGTTGGATTTTTAAGCATGCTTAAGGCATCAGAACTTTCAATAGATTGTTTTACTTCTGTAGGTTCATGTTTTCCGTTATCATCAGCTCCAACTCCGTGGTTAATTGGTTTTTCAAGTTCAGCAGGTACATTCATCCCTAAAGCTTTGCCCACTTTTGCCGCCAGATTTTTGTCTATTTTAGAGATTAATCCCAACATACGTTCCCTGATTGCTTTTGTTTCTACTTTTCCAAGTTCAAAAGATAAAGCATCAGTAATATGATTTTGTTCTATTGGTGTCTGACTGTTAAAAAACAGTTTCGCCTGACTAAAATGGTCTGAGAAACTCTCGCTTCTTTCGCGTATTTTCTGGGCATCGATTCGTTCGTTGAAACTACTAAAACCTCCTTCGTCTATTTTTGCCTGAAACGGACAACCGCCTCCTAATGAATTAGGATGATAACTTACACGACCAGTTGGAATTTCCTGACGCATATGTCCGTCACGCTGGTTGTTGTGCATTGGTGCAACGGTACGATTAATTGGGATTTCATGAAAATTAGGGCTTCCTAATCTCGACAATTGTGTATCTGTATAAGAGAACAATCTTCCTTGTAACAACGGATCGTTCGAGAAATCAATTCCGGGAACAACATGTCCGGGATGAAAAGCAACCTGCTCTGTTTCTGCAAAAAAGTTGTCCGGATTTTTGTTCAGCACCATTTTACCTATAATTTGTACCGGAACTAATTCTTCGGGAATCAATTTGGTTGGGTCTAAAAGGTCAAATTCAAATTTATGTTCGTCAGCTTCCGGAATAATTTGTACGCCTAATTCCCATTCAGGAAAATTTCCGCCTTCGATAGCTTCCCACAGATCCTGTCTGTGAAAATCTGAATTTTTACCTGATATTTTTTGTGCTTCATCCCAGGCTACGGCGTGCGTTCCTAATTTAGGTTTCCAATGAAATTTTACAAAATGAGATTCGTTATTTTTATTGATAAATCTAAAAGTATGAACTCCAAAACCTTCCATCATTCTTAAACTTCTTGGAATTGCCCTGTCGCTCATAACCCACATAATCATGTGCATGGATTCTGGCATTAATGAAATAAAATCCCAAAAGGTATCGTGTGCAGAAGCTGCCTGAGGCATTTCGTGATGTGGTTCAGGTTTTACGGCGTGAATTAAATCAGGAAATTTCATGGCATCCTGAATAAAAAATACCGGCATATTATTTCCTACTAAATCATAATTTCCTTCCTGTGTATAAAATTTAACCGAAAATCCGCGTACATCACGTGCTAAATCTGTAGAACCTCTTGATCCTGCAACGGTAGAGAAACGCACAAAAACAGGAGTTTTTATACTTTTATCGTTTAAAAAGCCTGCTTTGGTATATTTTTCCATTGTGTCGTACAATTCAAAATATCCATGAGCTGCAGATCCTCTGGCGTGAACAATTCTTTCCGGAATACGTTCGTGGTCAAAATGGGTAATTTTTTCTCTCAGAATAAAATCTTCCAGCAACGAAGGTCCTCTCTCGCCTGCTTTTAATGAATTGTTATTGTCATTAATTTTTACTCCTTGATTGGTCGTTAGAAACTGATTATCGGCATTTGATTTATTGATCTCTAAATCTCTTTGCTTATCATCAGCGTGATCCTGACTTGGTTTTTTTGAATTTTTCATTTTTTTGATCGTTGTTAGGATTTTTAAATAGTTATAAAAACAGTGATTTTTAATTCTCGTTTGTAGTTATCATTCGAATTTGAGAATTGTTAACTTTAAAAGCCAAACAAATTTACTTTACAATGAAACCAAGAATTTACATGATTACAGGCAAAGATTATATCATTTAAACATTTGATTATCAGACGCCATATTGCTAATGATTTTTAAAATAATAATAAAATCATACTCTTGAGTATTATTATATTATTCAGGAGAATACTTACATTATAAATTACTGTTAATTATACAATTAGAATTTATTTTTCTGTAAGGAACTGCGGAACTTTAGGAGGTAGATTTGTAATTATAACTAATTTTAAAGTATTGTATTATGGAAAATAGAGAAAATCAAAATTATGGTTATGAAAACCGTGATTTTAATCAGGACTTAGACACTCTTATTGATAAAGAAAACGCCAATCAGGACAATAAATATCAAATTCAGGAAGAGTTTATAGATGATATCAACCATCAGACTAATGATTATAACCGAAATGAAAATAATCCGGGTGAAGAACCAATAGTGAATGACGAAGATCAAATTACAAATGATGAGGATCCGGACGATTTAGATGATTCTCTGGAAAAAGACGGAGATCTGGATGATGATGATTCAGACGAAGAAGCTTCACGAAATCTGGACCGCGATATAGAGGAAGTATCACATGATCCTTTCCCGAGTATTAGTCCGGAAAAATTCTAGATCATGAAATATTACTATTAGATAACCGTTAAGAATTTAAACTTAACGGTTATTTTTTTGATCTATGCTAAAAATTTTATAATAAAAAATTAAAACTATATAACCTTAATAGATTGAATTGCAGTAATTTTAAAGTATCTGTTTTAAATACAAAACGTGATTAAAAAAAATTAATTTGTCTTATGGATATTACAATTCAACTTATCTGGTTATTTGTTCTGGCTATTCCTATAGCTTGCATTAGCTGGACGGTCACGCATGAAGAAATATTTAAGGAGCCTCGCGAATGGTGTGTCAAACATTCTAAAAACGAGCGGACAATCTTAGCCAGAAAGGCATTTTATCTCTTTACATGCGAATATTGTTTTAGCCATTATGTCACAATTGTATTTTTAGTCCTTTGTAATTATAAACTTTTGCTAAATGATTGGCGCGGCTATATTTTGGCAGGATTTTCGCTTGTTTTTGTAGCAAATGTTTATATGAGCCTTTTTGCTTTGTTAAGACAGGCTATTAAAAAAGAAAAAGTAGAAATCGAAAAAATTGAGATTGAGAATGAAACGGATAGTGAGAAACTATCTTTATAATAAAAGTTAAACTAAATAAATTAAACAAATCATGGAAAATTTAAATTTTATAGACCCATTATTGCACGGAATTACGCCTGAAACAGTAGGAAACAAAATACCAAATCTTTCTGTAAAACACTTAGTTTGTGCGGGAGTAGGTTCACTTATAGTTGGTGCTGCATTAAAAAAAGCAGGACAAAATAAAGCCGGTGCCATAGTAGGAAGTCTTGCCTTACCATTATTGGCTTCTGCATTTTACAAACAGATTTCGAAAAAAAATAAAGAAAAAAGAGAAATCAACGAGAGCAGTGGTATCGAATATAATTACTAAATTTGTTTTAGGTTTTCCTTTTCAGGTTCCCAATCATACAAAAAACAAATAAAGAAATATTGGTTAGCCATTAATTCATGGATTATGCTACATCATCAGCTAGAAAAGATTCGTGAATTAATGGTTATTTTTTATTGAAATATCATTATAAATCAAAAAAGCCTGTAAATTTATTACAGGCTTTTTTGTTATTTTTACTTTTGCTGTGCTACGAATAGAAACCACCATAAATAAGCACATTCTAAGAATGATTATTTAACCTGAATATTTCCTTCGACCCAATTCAGGGCTTTATTGAAATCTATTTTTTTAAATCCTTTAAATTCTCCCGGAACGACATAACTAAAACCGTTAGTAAAAGTAATTATCTCCTCAGAATCTGTAACGATGGCAGCCCTGTTCCATTTTCCCAGATGTTTCAATCCAAGTAATGCATCCTGAAGCCAGGCTCCAGCAGTGAAATTCTGAATATCAGTATCTAAAACTAATAAAAAATTGATTTCATTAATTTGTTTTACCAAATGTTCTACAGAAGGAACGACTACACGCAAAAAATCTTCTTTGGTTACTTCTGCCAGTGCTCTAAAAGCTACAATATTGTCTGTTGTATCGATTTGATGTATCATTTTATTTTCTTTTTTGATTTGTATATTTTGATATTTTTATTTCTTTTTTGATAATTACTTTCAAATTTACGTCCACAACTTCTATCATTATTTATAATATCTCATTCTATTTTTATATTATAACGACTTCTTAATTAAGAACATAATACTCAAAAAAACAAAAAAGCGGATGAAATTTTTTTCATCCGCTTTTTACTTTATAGAATCAATGTTGTATTACGGAACTAAAACCGCTCTTCCTTTTATTTGTCCACGTCTTAATTTATCATAAACTTCAAGGGCCTGATCTAAACTGTATTTTTCAATTTCGATATGGATTTTTTTCTGTAATGCCAGCCCAATTACTTCCATTAATTCAGTTCTGGATCCCCAATACGGGTTACTTACGCTTACTCCCACAGGCAATGCGCCTACTTTATAATCATATTCTCCTCCACCTAATCCAACTATTGTTAAATCTCCGTCCAGACCAATAATCTTAGTTCCTAAGGCAACGGTAGATGAAGCGCCTACAAAATCAAGTACTACTTTTGCTTTTTTGATTCCTGTGATTTTTTGTATCTGTTCTGCAGCATCTTTATCAGTAGAATTTACGGTGTGAGAAGCACCTAATTCCTTAGCAAATTGAAGTCTTTCTGGAGTTATATCACAAGCAATAATAGTTGACCCGCACATTTCTGTCAAAATCTGAAGTGCAACATGTCCCAATCCACCTACTCCTATTACAACAACATATTCATCAGGCATTAACTTATGCAGAGAACGCTTAATGGCTGAATATGGTGTCAAGGCCGCATCTGTCAATGGAGCTGCAATAACGGGATCTAAATCATGAATTGGCACTAATAAACGTGACGAAGGTACCAGCATATACTCTGCCATACCACCATTTAAACCAAGTCCACCACCAAAAGGCAGTTCAGAATGATGGTCGCAATAGTTTTCACTGGAATGTTGGCATGGCTTACAATGTCCGCATCCCCAAGGTCCGTAAACTAAAACGGCATCTCCTTTTTTAAAACCTTTTACATCTTCTCCTACCTCTTCGACCCAACCGGCATTTTCATGCCCGAGTGTAAAAGTAACACCGGAAACCAAACCTTCGTCAATTACATGCAAATCAGAATGGCATACTCCGGCACCTCCAATTTTTAATAATACTTCATCTCCTTTAGGTGAAGGTTTTTCTAAATCATTTACAACTCTTACCTCTTTGTTACCAAAAAATCGTACTGCTATCATGAGAATTTATTTAAAAATTATCTCACTAAATTAATCATTATATAAGTAAATACTTATTTTAAATTTATGTTTATGTATTTATTAACTTACAATGTTAAAATTAAAAAATGAACACTTGCTATCAAAGAACAACATAATTCATGGGATTAATATGAGGTATTAATAACAAAAGCCCATTTCTTTCGAAACAGGCTTTTTGTAAAAAAAATAAAAAATAAACTAACACAAAATTTTTAATTGTATCCTTGATTTTGTTGGAATACTTTTTGGTCGATAACGGTTTGCGGAATTGGAAATACTCTTCTAAAAGGCTGAGATGCAGCTTTTGCAGTTCCTGGTAAGTCAAATTTTCCAAAACGAATACTTTGTGGTCTTCTTTGTAATTCCCAGTACAACTCAAAACCTAATTCTTTATACAATTGCTCTGAGTCTAAAGAGGTAAGTGCTTTTCCGGGAGCATTTGCAAACAATGATTCTCTTTTTCTGCTTGTGCGCAGTTTGTTAAGATCGATCATGGCAAGACCTGTGTTTCCTTTTCTGAAATAAGCTTCGGCTCTCATGGCATAAATTCCTCCTAAACGAAATAACGGAATATCAACATTACTGTTACCGTTTCCTCCTTCCGGATCAAATTCATATTTAAAAACACGTGCTCCCTGATTGATTTCGTTTTGGGCGAAAACAGATTTAGTAGGATCAGCAAATGTTAATGATGGTGTAAAATTCATTCTTGTACCGGTACTTTTTTCCATAACTAATGGAGAAACTTTAATACGGTTACCTACCATTTCAAGAGATCCCGAAGCTAATAATACAGGACCATATTGAAGTCCGGCCTGAATTCCTCTGTTAAAATGGAACCAAGGCAACGCCGGGCTGCTTTTAGGTACGATATCTGTTGCCGGAACACTTACATCTGTACCATCGTTCATAAACCATGTACCATCAGCATATTGATAATGTTGTTCAAATCTTGGATCATCATGATTACCGTTCCATGATGCATAGAATTCAGGAGTTATACAAGCTGCATTTGTTCCTCTGTTTGCTGCAGATGTTCTCTGGTTACGCTCCATACATACATAAGCAAAACTGTTTGAACCATTACGGATATAATCTATCTTTTGAGAAATGGCAAAAATAAGCTCTTTACCATTATCGTTATCTCTTGCAAAGTTTTTGAAGAAATCACTTTCTAAACTAAATCTTCCTGAATCGATTAATAACGATGTATAATAAATTACACGATCCATATCAGTTCCTGTTGATCCGGCTACGGCAGCTTCATTAAAATTAAAACCTGAAGTGGCATTGTAACGGTCTTTTAATACGGCACGATTTAAATACATAGTACTTAAAAAAGCATAAGCTGCTTGTTTTGTAAATCTTCCGTGGTGTGTACGCTGTGTCCCAAGATCAGCTAAATTTGGTATTAAAGCCTCGACATCTGTAATTAATTTATCGATCTCCGTTTCGGCTTTTAAAATTTGTAAAGGCGCATCTACATTCAACGGATCTCTAAATGGCGCTTGCCCGTATAGATCTAATGTAGTGTAAGTATAATAAGCTAAAAGTGCTTTTGATTCTGCTACAAATAAAGCCTTTTCCGAAAAAGAAGTTTGTTCTGCCGACTTAATTGCGGTCAATGAACGTGTGATTCCGTTTGTTAGCAAATCCCAGTTACTTACAATAATAGCATTACTTGAAGTCCATGTAAATTCGTGCATGTCCCTCCATTTTCCACCATCTCCCCAGTCACTTCCGCGAGTTGGTAAAATAGCTTCGTCTGTAGTGTATTCCTGCATGGCAAAAACAGCTCCGTGATCTACAAAGGCCCCGTCTCCAAGTCTGTCATAAGCTGCTGCAAGTGCGCCTGCTGGATCTGTAGCATCAGTTCCTAATTTTTCATCTAATACAACTTCATCAAGATCTGTACAGCTGTTTAAAAGAAAAATAAAAGAGAATATTGTTATAATTTTTAGGCTAAAAAATGTCTTTGTCTTCATGATTTATAATTTTAAAGTTGCTCCGAAACTGAACGTTCTCGAAGTTGGATAACTAGCGTAATCAATACCTATAGATTGGTTTCCTCCGTTAGATTTCGGGCTGTTGATCAACGGATCGTAACCTGTATAATTCGTAATCGTAAGTAAGTTTTGACCTGTTACATAAAGTGTTAACCCGTTTAACCAGTTTACTCCTTTTAGATCAAAATTGTAACCAATACGTGCAGTATTCAATCTGATAAAATCTGATTTTTCTAAGAATAATGTTGATAGAGTTGGCGCGTTTGTTGCATTTGCACCAGATTCATAATATCCTGTAGCAACATTTCGGTCAGAAGCCAGGTTGTTTATATTTAAGGCATTCAATCCTGTATTATTCAATAAATAACCTCCGGTTTGACCAATGATAGAGAATGAAAATGTAAAGTTTTTGTATCTCATATCACTATTAAATCCGTAGTAAAAAGTTGGTAACGCCCCTTCGATAATGATTCTGTCGCTGTTATCAATTTTACCGTCTCCGTTTTGATCTTTAAAAATATTTCCTCCCTTACTATCAAAACCAATATGCTCCAGCAAATAAAAAGAACCCGCTGCATAACCGCTTTTGTAAATATTAGCATTGACCCCTGATTGTCCAGGTCCTGAAATAGTTCCTGTCAGGATTTCTGAAACCGGTAAATCTTCAATTATATTTTTTAAGGTTGCCCCGTTCATATCGACATTCCAGGTAAAATTTTTAGTATCAACTAATTTTGACCCTAACATAAATTCAAAACCTTTGTTAACGATTTTTCCGTCGATATTTGTCCAAACTGTTGTTGTTGGTTTTAAAGGACTTGAAGGAACGTTTAAGATTGCATCTGTAGTTGTTTTGTTGAAGTAATCAAGAGTTCCGTACAATTTATCACCCCATAAATTGAAGTCTAAACCTAAATTGTATTGTGTAACTACTTCCCATTTTAAATCAGGATTTGCAGTTCTGGTTACAGAAACTCCGTTTACCAGAGCCAAATCATCATATAAATAATATCCGTCAGGACCAGACAAAGAGTAACTTGCCTTTGTTAGTTTGTTTTGCACTTCCTGATTTCCTGTTTGTCCCCAGCTCGCTCTTAGCTTTAAGTTGTTTATAGCCGTTACGTTTTCTAGGAAACTTTCTTTAAAAACATTCCATCCTAAAGCAAATGAAGGAAAGTAACCGTATTTGTTATTGTCACCAAAACGAGTCGAACCGTCAGCTCTCATAGAAGCTGTTAATAGGTATTTATCGTTGAAAGTATAATTTAATCTTCCAAAGTAAGACTGCAACTCATTTTCCTGAGCATAACCCGTAGTTCCGGATTGTGTTCCTGCAAAACCAGGATTAATAGATGGTTTGATACCAACACCTTGAGCAGAGATTCCGTCGATACTGAAACTTGTTCCTGATCTTTCGAATTTTTGATAAGAGAAACCTCCCAAAACCTCAAATTTATGTTTATCCAGCAATAAATTATATGTCAGATAATGCTCGATTAAAGAGTTCTTTGAATCTAAATTATTTTGAACATATTTCCCTTTTGGATTCAAATCTGTTACGTTAGGATAAATTGTCGTGTTTCTTTCTGCTGTAGAACGATCGATACCAATATTTAATTTATATTCTAATCCGTCAATAATTCTTAACGAAGCTTCAAGATTTCCTAAAACTCTAAGCGTACGCGTTTGATCCTCATAAATACTCAATAAATAAGCAGGATTGTAATGCGCATTCATATTAAAGTTGGTATACTTTCCGTTAGCATCAAAAACTGATCTAGTTGGGTTTGCCATCAAAGTATGTACAATCAACTGACCGTTTGAACCTCCGTCATCACTGGTAGGAACTCCATCATCTTTAGTTTCACTAGCCGTAAGATTCACTTTTACTTTTAAGCGTTTGTTATCCAGAAAAGATTCGGCAGCATTAATTCTGCCTGACATACGTTTAAAATTACTGTTGCGAATAATACCTTCCTGATCCATCTGCGCAATAGAAGCATAATAGTTTCCAGATTCTGTTTGTTTAGAAAAAGACAAAGCATTATTTTTTGTCACTGCAGTTCTGTAAATTACATCTTGCCAATCTGTGTTTCCGCCATGATCAAAAGCTGGTTCTTTAATTGCGCCTCTATATTGGCTTGCACTTAAAACATCCAGTTTATTTGCTACAGTCGAAAGTCCTGTATAAGTATCAAAAGTCAAAGTTCCTTCGCCTTTAGATCCTTTTTTAGTCGTCACTAAAACAACTCCGTTAGATCCTCTTGCACCATAAATAGCTGCTGCAGAGGCATCTTTAAGAACTGTAATAGATTCGATATCACTACTGTTCAAAAAGTTCAACGGGTTTTTTGCTGCAGATGCACCAAAACCAACATTTGTTCCTGATGGACTCACATCGTCGTTTGCCAACGGAACACCATCGACTACGAACAAAGGAGTACTTCCGCTTCTTATAGATCCAACTCCACGAATCGTAACATTTACACCTGCTCCAGGTTCTCCGCTTGTACTTACAACACGAACTCCGGCCACTTTTCCTTGTAATAAATTATCAGGCGAAATATTGATTCCCTGTTTAAAATTTGCTGCCTGAAGTTGCGTAACAGCTCCAGTCACATCTTTTTTAGATTGTTTACCGTAACCTACAACCAAAACCTCGTTTAGCTCAGCTGTATTGGGCTCTAACTGAATGGTCATAAAACTATTTTGTACCACAACTGTTTTCGTTTTATATCCCATGTACGAAACCTCAATTGTTTTTCCTTCACCAACGGTAATTTCGAATTCTCCGTCGAAATTAGAAACTGTAGAGTTTGTAGAACTCGTTTCCATAATTGTTGCGCCAGGAATTGGCACTTTGTTTTCGTCAACGATTTTTCCTTTTACTTTAACCCTTTCAACTACTTTATTACTAACTGTTTTAGGAGCAATTGTTTTCTGGATTAAAACTAATTTACCGTTGATACTGTAATTGAAACTTGCTTTTTTAGATAAATCACTTAAAATAAAAGCAATAGATTCGTTTGTGTAATTTACGGTATAAACAGTATTGTCAGCAATAACAGCTTGTCCGTAACTAAATTTATAGTCCGTTTGCTGTGTCAATTTTGAAAAAATAGAAACAAGAGTTGCTTTTTCTATTTTATTTTTTACTTTTGATTCTCCTGAAAAATTAGTTTTACTGTAACCGCTTTGAACGGCCAGTAACGCCAGTACTAAAAAGACAATTCTCTTTAGATTTAAATAGGTAAGTTTAAAATACATGATTTAAGTTATTGGTTTTTTTACGATACTTAATGATAATTGGCAGTTGTTCTCAGCAACTGCTTTTTTTTGTTTTTTAATCCACTCTTACTATTTCGCCATAAACTTTAAATTTTAGGTTTGTGATATAATTTATTTGCTGCAGAATACTTTCTAACGTCGCATCCTTTTTAATGAATACCGTTAGCGGAGTTGCCAATACACGCTCGTCATTGTATTGAAATAAAACACCGTATTTATATTGTAAAATGGTAATTACCTGTTTTAGCGTAGTTTGATTTAAGGTAATATCTGTATTGTACCAATTGACCAAAAAGGATTTATCTGCCAGTTGTTTGGTTAATTTTTCAGCTGTAAACAAGGCTTCTTCGTTTGGAACCAGATCAACGCTTTGCCCTTTTGCAGAAACATTTACTTTTCCGGTTACAACAATTACTTCACATTTTGATTTTGATAACTGGATGTGAAAGGACGTTCCCACAACTTTTGTTTTTATTTCGCCTGAACTAATAATAAAAGGATGTGTTTTGTCTTTGGCCACTTCAAAAAATGCATTCCCTTTTAGTAAAGAAACTTTTCTTTCGTCGCCCATAAATTTTTCAGGATACTGAAATGATGAATTTGCTGCCAGATAAATTTTCGAGCCGTCACTTAATTCGATAGATTTGGGGGTATCTGACGTTTTAAATGAGACTTGTTTTTCGGCTGTAACGTTTGGTGTATATAAAAATCCTAAACCAACCAAAAAAAGAATACTGGCAGCTGCCATATATTTTAAATAAGGATTAAAAGATTTCTTTTTCCCTATTCTAATTTGAATATTGTCGTATATATTTTGAGAAACTTCATTTGGGTTTCCCATCGAAGTTTCGTCCCAATTTGAGTTTTGATATTCGTTTAAAGCAAAATCATTCAATAGATTTTCTTCTGCTTCAGATGTTTTATTTCGGGAACTTTTATCTATTAAATGTTCTAAGCTATGCTTGATTCTTTTTATCATAATACTTGTTATTACCAATAAGTACCAGAATTGCAAAATCGTACTATGGAGAAATATTATGAAACCATTAACAGAAAGTTATCTTAAAACTTTTGATTCAATATAATGAATGGAGCAAGCCAGGCAAGATCTTTCAAGCCTTCGCGCAATTGTTTTAAAGCTGATGAAATTTGGTTTTTCACCGTTTGTTTCGAAATTCCAAGTTCTTCTGCAATCTGATCGATTGACATGTCCTGAAATTTATACATTAGTAAAACCTCTTTTCGTTTCTCCGGAAGTTTATCTAATAAGGAATAAAGTAAATCTGTTAATTCAGGATCGATCGAGCTGAAATTATCAATAATATAATCTTCGAATTTATCTTCGAGAATCGTCTTGTCAAACCTATTATTTTGATAATGTTTGAAAACCTGATTTTTTACCGCACGAAACAAATAAGGTTCGATCGCATGAATATTCAAGTCATCTTTTCGTTCCCATAAATCAATAAATACATCCTGAACAATGTTCTGTGCCAAGTCTTTATCCTGAGTCATCGTATACGAAAAAGCATTTAGCTTTTTCCAGTAATCGTTATACGTTTTTTCAAATATTTCAGGATTCTTCATAACAAAATTGGGGACTGTTTCGTGATGTAAAATAATAAAATGTTATACCAATGTTTTTTTCCTGAAGGTTAACTTTAAATTAAGGAATGAATTCTTTTGCTTTATTAATACTACTTTTTTGATCTAAAAATGACACTGGGTTTGCGATTTCTTTTTCTTAAACTAACATAAAAATCAGATGTTGATTCTACTTTAGTATTCTCAAAAAAGGCAAACTTCTCATTTGTCAAATCCCCTCTTCTATTTCAGTAATTCTTATTCAAACAATTATGAAACAAACTCTGTTTACATTATTAATTGCCGGTGCCGCAATTAGTAATTCTAATGCCCAAGGCGACAATTTAAAGATCAATCAAATTCAGGTAATTGGTTCTCACAATAGTTACCGCCAGAATATTGAACCGGATTTATACAATTTTATTCAGGCAAAAGATACTTCACGTTCTCTGAAAGGATTGCAATACACGCATATTCCAATTACTGATCAATTGAATAAAGGTTTAAGAAATCTGGAAATTGATGTTCAGGCAGATCCTAAAGGCGGCAAATATGTTCACCCAAAAGGATTGGATATTGCTAAATCAGAAAAAGCTTATGACCCGAACGGAGAGATGAAAAAACCGGGTTTTAAAGTTTTTCATATGATCGATATTGATTTTAGAACCTCTTGTTATACGCTTCAAAATTGTCTTGCCGAATTAAAAAAATGGTCTGATGCCAATCCGGATCACGTTCCGGTTTTTATTACGCTGGAACCAAAAGATGATGACAGTTTTCTAGGTACAAAAGCAGAGAAATTTACACCCGAATTATTTGATGCCTTAGATGCAGAACTTCGTAAAGGTTTAGGAGATAAATTGATTACTCCCGATATGGTGCGAGGAAAATACAAAACGCTGGAAGAAGCGGTATTGCATAATAATTGGCCAACGCTGAAAAAAGCAAAAGGTAAATTTTTATTTATTTTGGATAATAATGGGGCCAAAAGAGATTTGTATGCCCAAAACCATCCATCCTTAAAAGGCCGTGCCGTTTTTATCAACGCTGATCCTGGAAAACCCGAAGCTGCAACATTATTCAGAAACAACTCTGAAGATCCTGAAATCAGCGATTTAGTAAAAAAAGGATATATAATAAGAACCAGAGCCGACTCTGATACTAAAGAAGCCCGCGCAAATGATTATACGCATTTTGAAGCAGCCAAAAAATCCGGTGCACAAGTCATTACAACCGATTATTATTTGCCAAGCACTTTATTCAATTCTCCTTATCAGATAAAATATGATGATGGAACTTATGTGAGAGTTGATCCTGTAAATGGAGCTGAGTAAGTTTTCAGTCTCAGTATTCAGTCTCAGTATTCAGTTTTTGGGGTTAAACCTGACAGGTTTTAAAAACCTGTCAGGTCTACTTTATCGATTTCCGAGTGTGATTTCTCATTCTTCGAAATGACAAAATAAAAAAATCCGTTTAAATCTGCGTTTTCGCTTTAGCGAATCAGCGTCATCCGTGTTCTATTTCTCATTTCAAACTTTTAATCTCGCCACTCTTTAAATCTACACTAAAATGATCTGCCGGAACTTCGTGCATGAATTTATTAAAGATCATCAGAAACAATCGCATTTGGTTTTGCAGCACTTTTTCTTTTGATGCCCCTTCTTTATGATTTTCAAAAAACAATTGAGATATTAGTTTGTATTGTTTTGCCCTTGCGGTTCCCACATCAGCTAAAGCAAGTTCATCGGCACTTCTAAAACGGTAGAAATCTACCAGCAAATCATAACCTGTCCAATTGAAATCTTGTTTTTTTAGCTTATTTTCTGTTAGAAATTTCTCTGCTTTATCTTCAGCTTCTGTCCATTGTTTTTTGAAATTTTCCTTGTTTTTCAGGATCTCATCAAAATCTTTATCAGATTGAATATTAGCCAGAACCAATAAATCTTCACCAGAAACATTCAATATAAAATTCTTGAAAGCTGAAGGCCAATCATCAGCTAAAAATCTTAAACGAATCAATTCCTTCAGGTGAAAATCTGTGAAATCGTGATAATTTTTTGTTTTCAGGATCTCTTTATTCCAAATGTCTTTTGTCTTTTGGCTTTGCAGGAATTTATATTCCATTTTGTACAAATCAAAAAGTTCGTCATATCCCGGAACCTCATCGATTGTAATGGTTTGAATATCGACCAGATTATCTTTTTTGATCGTTAATAATTTATACGCCGGAATATATGCTGCCAGCGATGGCGTCTGGATATTAACCAAAGTATTTCCTTTTGCCGTGGTTCTGGTTCCGGTATCGTTAATATGCATGTGTCCGCCAAAGTGAATCTTCAATCCTGCATCTGCAAAAACCTGCGCCACTTCTTCAACCGGAACGCGGTTCAATTGCCATTTATTTGGTCCAAGAAGTTCTTTTATTTCTGCAGAAGCGTCGTCATTAAAATCAATCATGGGAAAATGACTAAAAGCAATCAGGATTTTACCTTGTTGTCTGGCTTGCTCCGAAATTTCTTCTACCCATTTTATAAGGTGTTTTTTATTCGAAAGTACATTATTATATCCCGTACTGGCTTCTGAATAACTTTTAGAATCTTTGGGATCGCTATCGTTTTTCTTCGGAATATAAACATTGCCGTCAATCGACATTAACCAAAGTCCGTCAACAGGTTCAACGACATAACTCACATCCGGAACTTCAAATCCCGGTGCAACATTATAAACGCGATTTGATAATAAAGCGGCTTGTGAGGCTTTTTCGAAACTATAATCCTGATTGGTATAAGTAGAAAATGGAGTTGCCCAGAATTTGTATTTTTTGTTTGGATAAAAACCAAAGTTTTTCAGATTGTCAGTGATTCCTAAATAACCCATTTTAGCAATATCGGCAGTAATAACTACAGGCTGTTCGATTGTTAAGTTTGGCGTATACAGGCCGACTTTGCTATAAATGGGTTGACTTTTTCCTTCTTTTCCTAAAAAATCTTCTTTACCGGATTCTTGTGCAAAAGGCCCAACAGGATCGTGATTTCCTGTAGTGATGAAAAACTCTATATTGTATTTTTTTCTGTATTGATCTAAGATTTTCTCTAATCCTTTTACGTGAATTGGCTGACCATCATCTGTGTAATCTCCCGGAAGTGCCACATATTTTATCTTTCTTTTTGCGATATCTTCTAGAGCGGCTATAAAAGCAAAATAGTTTTCATTGAAAATTCGGGTCGAATGCAACTGAGACGCCATTGTTCTAATTAACGTATATTTTCCGGTTTTCGTATTCAGAATGCCCTTATAATCGTTATCAGAAAATGTTCCGAATAGATCCTGCAAGTGAACATCAGATAAAAATGCAACCTGAACGCCTTCGAGATTCTTTTGTTTTTGTGCCGAAATACCAGCATTCAATAAAATAAAAAACAGAAAAGTAAAACAATATTTATAAGGAGAATTAATTTTAGAAATCATAGGTTAAGCTTTTGCAAATGAGATTAGGAACGTTTTTAAAACGATTTGCAATTTTATACATTAAAACCTGAAATAGTTTTATGGTAGTGTTACGGAATGATAATTTTTGTTGCTAACTGAGTGCTAGTTTTTTTAGTCTCGAAAAGTCGCGAAGGCGCAAAGTTTTTATTTTTTGTGATAAGTTGAATCAAATATAATTGCACACAAAGAATGATTGTGCAAGGTTAATAATTTTACTAGCGGAAAATAAAAAAACGGAAACCTGTATAAAAAAACAATCTTGCCATTTCTGACAAGATTGTGTTAACCTTTGTCAAATCTACAAGTTTGACAAAGGTTGAAATAAAAACAACTAACAACTATTATTTCTTTATAAAACGTTTCACAGTTCGTTTACCGTCTTTATCAAAAACAATGAGGTAAACACCACGGTTTAAACCGGAAACGTTTATGCTGTTATCTCTGATTTCATGAGTTTTAACTAAACTTCCGGTTTGGGAATCTATAATACTTATATTTCCTCCGGTTAAATCTGTGGTTATAAAAAGGGTATTTTCGACAGGATTTGGATAAATATTTAAAAAATCAGCATCCTTTTCTTCATTTGCAATATCCCATGAATTTTCCGGAACTATTGCTCCTGTTTCGGCTTTTGTAATTCGGATCCAATTAATATTTACACCGCTATTTCGTATAGATATTCCAAAATTATACGTTCCTGCATTTACATTTACAGTCTGAGATACTGTTTGCCATTTTTGCCATCCTCCTGTATTCGGGATATTTACTCTGCCAAACTGAATTGTTGCTTCATTTAGATCAGCTGATATTTTTGCGCCGTTTACAGCACTTGCAACTCTGTATTCAATTAGATAAGCCCCTGATGTTGGAAAATTAATATTGTTATATGTCAGCCAGTCGCCTCTGTCAGTATAGCCTACATGTAAACCCCCGCCAGTATCTGTTGTAGTTTCTGTCTGGATTCCGCTCATTGCAGAATAATCTTCGGCTTGTATTAAACGAGACGTTTGCCCAACTGTTGTCGAAAATAATCTCCATTGTCCCCAGGTCTGGTTATTGTTTTCCCATTGTTGTACATTGGCACCTTCATCAAAATCTCCTCCTGCAACTTCAACTAATTTACCACTGTGTCTGGCAATAAGTTTATAAGATCTAATACCTGCAGCTACTACTACAAACTGTTGACTAGGTGTCCCGCTATATTCATTTTGTACCACATTGGCACCATTGAGTTTACTGGAATTATTTACATCCAGGGACTTATTGCTATTATTAGCAATGATTTTGTACAATCCATGTCCCAAATGGGTAAAAGTAAATTTCTGGTTTGCAGCTGAACGTGAATCCCCTTGAATAATATTAGCTCCATTGGCTGTGCTGCTACCCAAAACAGTCATGTCCATAAAACTGTTTTGGTTTTGTAAAAAGTAAGTTGCATTTCCCAAATCTGTTACACCATTTGCAAGGATACGAACAGAAGTTACTTTATTATTCCAAAACGTATCTAAACAACTATTATTTGAAGTGATTATGGTTGAAGTTCCAGTGAAATTATCATCATGATATAAAATAGCCTGAAACCCCTCTGCTACACGGAGTGAAGAAATATCATCATTTAAAATTCCTAAAGAGTTCAAACGATCCAAATCATAATCTCCAATTGTTAACCCTGCGGAAAATCCTTCATAATTACAATCTTTATAAACCGTAATTACATCGCTTGAAGCGCTTATTGCACTCGGCGGAATAATTCCGGTAATAGAATAGCTTCCAAGTGAATCATAAGAAGAATATCCTCCGGAAACTGGATAGCCTGCTCCTATCCCAATTACTCGTAGAAAATATTTACCTGCAGGTAAGTTTACATTCAAAGAAATATTTAATACAAATGGATCAGGATTATAATACGCATTTATCGCGCTGCCAGAATCGTCAAACAATCTCATTGCAAGGTGAATATTGCCATTTCTCGAAACCGTATTGACATTGATAGCAACATTTCCCCCTTTTGTGGTAAACGTAAACAAATCCTGATCACCCAGAGTAGAAATGATCCCGTCTTTTTTATAAATTATTCCATTCATATTATATTCTATATTAGATGCAGTAGCGGCATTATCTCCATAATCATCAGGTCTAAACCCTATTCCAAATTTAGGACCTGAAATAATTGCAATATCATCTTCCTTGTTACTTGCATTATTATATTCGCCTTTACTCCATTGTACCACTTCTCTGTAATATCCTGTACCCATAATTGGAGCCCAAGATGTTCCGGGTACTCCCACAAAATATTCTGCACCATCTTCAAGCCCATCATGACTAAGGTCGAAGGTATGGCCAACTTCATGTGATGCAACTTCTCCACCGTTTTTACCTGAAAGTTCAAATGCCCAGCAAGGAACATCATTATCCCAATTAAAAGACCCAACATAAGCAACGCCTCCAACTCCTGGTCTGGCTGTCTGTGTTGGAGTTACCACAGTACGCATTCTTCTGTTTTTAGGGTACGAATTATAAACTTCTTCACTTGTAGTTATATTCAGATTAAATGGTCTGTAATCCTCTGCTACTAGTTCCCAGAACTCCAGGATATCAGCATCACTCATTCCGGATGGTGCTGCATTTATGGCGTTTCCATTATTCCAAAGATTTCCCGGAGGCATATAGTACCCGTCAAAATCCAATAATACACAACCTGGTGCACCCGGTAAACTTTGCAAATGCAATAGAGCCGGAGCAATTTCGGCAACTGCTTTACTGGTTACTTTCCCTGGATTTTGAGAAGCTTTCGGATAATCAATACAAATTAGTTTATTGATATCCTCTTTTGAGACATAAGCATTTCCTTGGGCATCTGAATAATATTTGTAGGCCTTTTTTGTTTTATTAAAAATGATATGACCTTCAAGTGATTTATTCTTCACATTTATATAAAAAGAAGATTCGGGAACATCCTTGATTTCTCCAACTAAAAATTCACCGGAGGCATTAGATTCTTTAAAATTTATTTTTGCTGTAAAGGTTTTTGAATTTTCAACCTTAAGCGAAACTGTTTTCTGATTCTTTGCAAGCTCTTTTTTTAAATTCTTCATAAACGTTTTACTCGAACCTAAAGAAGTTTGTGCTGCTGCAAAATTACTTAAGACAATAACAACTATTAAACTCAGCCATAATCGGGTACTGTTTTTCATGTTTATATTATTTAATGTTATATTATTATTTAGAAATAGCAGTTTGTATCGGGATTTTCGAAAGCAATTTATTGAACGTTGCCTAAAAAGTTCCAGTACTCGATCACGGGTTTTCGTCTTCTCTTTTTGTAATTTTTTTTCATAGTAATTGTTTAATAGATTAACGCATCAGGCGTAATTATTTGAAGTAAAAAAAACGATACAAGACAAAATAACTCATTGTTAATCAATAAGTTATAATTTTAGCATATCAAATATAGTAAAAATTATACTACATTTTATTTTATTAATAAGTTTTTTCTTTAAATTTTAAATTAGTCCCAAATAAATGGCTTAAACGTAGTAAACAATTGATTTAATGGATGTTGAATAATTTTAGTATTGGGTTCAAAAAACAAAATGTTCTTTTCTTTTTTTGAAGAATTCAGGATAAAAAACACTTTTTACTTCTTAATAAAGAATAATTAAAACGCATAGAACGCTAAGTTTATACATATAAGTCTTTACATAAACACTGCTTTCACAATTTCGATAGCTATTGGTAACAAAGTGTTTCAGCTATGAGCTTTGTGAATTTTACACAAATAAAAAAGGCTGCCATTTCTGACAGCCTTTAAGCTATTTTAATTATTGGGTAAAAACCTTTGTCAAATCTACAAGTTTGACAAAGGTTGAAATAAAAACAACTAACAACTATTATTTTTTTATAAAACGTCTAACAGTTTGTTTACCGTCTTTATCAAAAACAATCACGTAAACGCCACGGTTTAAACCGGAAACATTTATGCTGTTATCTCTGATTTCATGTGTTTTAACCAAACTTCCGGTTTGGGAATCGATTATTTTAACTGTTCCTCCTACTACATCTGTAGTAAAGAAAAGCGTTTCTGAGACCGGATTAGGATATACGTTTAATGCTACATCTTTCGTCTCTTCGTCTGCAATAGTCAATGAAGATTCAGTAGTAATTGCGGCAGCACCAATTTTGGTAATTCTGAACCAGTTGATATTTACCGCACTGGTCTGAATATAAATTCCAAAATTATACGTTCCGGCATTTACGTTTACAGTTTGTGTTACGGTTTGCCAGTTTTGCCATCCACCTGTATTTGGGATATCTACATTGCCTAAAATAATAGTTCCTCCGTTTAAATCCGAAGAGATTTTAGCACCATCAACAGCACTTGCTATTCGATACTCAATCAAATAAGAACCTGTTGTAGGGAAATTGATACTGTTATACGCCAGCCAATCTCCGGTATCTGTATAAGCAACGTTTAAGCCTCCGCCAGCATCTGTTGTAGCTTCTGTCTGAATTCCGTTCATAGCTGAGTAATCTTCGGCCTGAATCAAGGTTGAAGTTTGAGCAGTTGTTGTTGCAATCAACTTCCATTGTCCGCAAGTCTGACCGTTATCCTGCCATTGCTGTACATTTGCACCATTTGCGGTACTCGCTCCGGCAACCTCAACAATTTTACCGCTGTGTCTGGCCACTATTTTATAAAATCCGTCTCCAGTCGAAGTCACGACAAATTGCTGATTTGTTGTTCCGTTATACGGATATTGTTCTACATTGGCACCATTATCTTTATTAAAATTATTTACATCTAAAGACTGACCGCTATGATTGGCAATAATTTTATACAAACCATCACCCAAATGTGTGAAAGTATATTTTTGATTGTTTCCTGAATTTACAGTTCCCTGTGCGATATTGGCACCATTGGCTAAACTGGCATTCCAGACATCCATATTCAATCCGCTGTTTCTATTTTGCAAAAAGAAAGTCTGATTTCCTAAAGTCGTTACTCCGTTTGCAAGTATTCTGATTGAACTTACTTTGTCGTTCCATGTTGTATTCAAACACGAATTATCAGAATTAATTACTGTTGAAGCGCCTGTAAAATTATCATCCTGATACAAAATTGCCTGAAAACCCGGAGTGATTTTAAGCGACGAAATATCATCGTTTAAAACGCCTAACGCATTCAATCGTGTCAGATTATAATCACCAATAGTCAAACCTCCAGAAAATCCGGTATAATTGCAATCTTTATAAACCGTAATGACATCAGTAGAAGGTGCAATGTTTCCTCCCGGCGGAATCGTTCCAGTAACGGAATAACTACCAATAGAACCGTAAGCTGAATATCCGCCATAACCGGCGCTTCCTGCTCCTGTACCATCAACACCAATAAAATATTTACCGGCCGGCAAATTCACATTCATAGACGCATTTAATGCAAAAGGATCAGAGTTCCAATAGGTTCCCATTTCGGCACCTGCGGCATTATACAATCTGATCAAAAGATGCAGGTTTCCATCTCGTCCCACTGTATTGGCATTGATCGAGACATTTCCTCCGCCTGTTGTAAACGCAAAAAAATCATAATCGGCTTCACTGGAAATAATTCCGTTTTTCTGATTAATAGCACCGCTGGCATTATAATCTAAAGTGGCTGCAGAAGCTGTATTATTTCCGTAATCATCACCTCTGTATCCTACGCCAAATTTAGTTCCGGCAATAGTAGCGACATCATCTTGTTTATTATTTGCATAATCGTATTCTCCTTTACTCCATTGTACCACAGGTCTGTAATATCCTGCTCCCATGATTGGCGCCCACGAAGTATTGTTTATGCCCACAAAATAGTCTTCAACAGGATTTGTACGGCCATCGTGGCCCAGATCAAAAGTATGCCCTACTTCATGCGCAGAGGCATCTCCACCAGATTTACCCGAAGTAATAAATACCCAGCAAGGTACATCATTGTCCCAATTGAAGGAACCAATATATGCCACACCTCCCGCCCCCGGGGCTGCAGTATTGGTTGGAGTCACCACCACACGCATTCTTCTGTTTCTTGGGTATGAATTAAAAACGGCTTCACTTGTCGTAACATTCAGGTTAAAAGGTCGGTAATCTTCTGAGACTACTTCCCAATGTTGCTGTACATCGGCATCGCTCATTCCGGATGGTGCTGCATTTATGGCGTTTCCGTTATTCCAGAGATTTCCTGCCGGCATATTATAGCCATCAAAATCTAATAAAACACAGCCTGCGCCGCCTGGTAAACTTTGCAGGTTTAATAAAGCCGGAGCAATTGCTGCAGCAGCTGTTTTACTGGTTGTTTTATTGGTACTTTCCGGAACATTTTTATAATCGATACAAACTAATGTATTGATATCAACTTTAGAAACAAAGGCATTTCCCTGAGCATCTGAGTAATATTTGTAAGCTTCTCTTGTCTTTTTAAAAATGACGTGTCCTTCAAGGGATTTATCCATCACTTTGATATAAAAAGAAGATTCTGCTACATTTTTGATTTCTCCAATCAAAAATTCACTTGAAGCATCAGATTTTTTGTAATTGATTTTTGCATTGAAGTTTTTGTTCTCTGCCTGAAGCAAAATGGTTTTCTCTGTAGTGCTTTTGGAAGTAGCACTTGAAAGTCCGTTTTTTAAATTGTTCATGAATGTTTTACTCGAGCCTAAAGAAGTTTGCGCAACGGCAAAACTGCTAAAAACAATAAAAACAAATAAACTTAACCGAAATCTGTAATTGTTTTTCATATAATATTTAAGGTTTGGGGTTACTTTTTAAATATGCTGCTGTGTTTTATTTTTCTCGCAGATTTGGCAGATTGAGCAGATATTATTCTCATTTTATGTCATTGCGAGGAACGAAGCAACCTCACTAAAACCCGACAAAGATTGGTTCTCATTGCGGAGATTCTCGCGGAGATTTCTCTTTCGTAGAAATGACAAACTACACTCGAAGACAATAATAAAAATCTGCAGAATCTGTATAATTTTTTTTTTTCAATCTCTAAATCTGAGACAAAAATTCCCACACAGATTGAAATAAATTCTAATTTTTATTTCTCAATTTTTAATTGAAAAAAAAGCACTATCCCTTCTTTCGATCAAAAAGAAGAAATAGTGCTTTTAACAAAAACTTATTTTTTAATAAAACGTCTCACGGTTTGTGCACCATCTTTTTCAAAAACAATCAAATAAATACCTGATTTTAAAAGCGAAACATCTACGCTATTGTTATTTACTTTTTGCCCTGAAACAACTGCACCGGTTTGAGAATCAATGATACTCACATTAGCATTGCTTACATCCTGAGTAATAGATAGTGTGCTGTCTACAGAAGTTGGATAGACATTTAAGGCTACAAATTGTTCTGCAACAACTTCTGAAGGCGCTGATTTTGCCGCCAAACCTGAAGCCGCTTTTGTGATTCTGAACCAATTTAGATTAAAACCTGTATTTTGAACATAGATTCCGAAATTGTATGTTCCGGCATTTACATTTACGGTTTGCGTAATGGTTTGCCAATTTTGCCATCCTCCGGTATTAGGTACATTGACAGCACCAAGCTGAATAGTTCCGGCACTTAAATCAGAAGATAATCTTCCTCCGGTTACAGCACTTGCAACACGATATTCAATTACATAATTTCCTGAAGTAGGGAAATTAACATTGTAATAAGCCATCCAGTCTCCTGTATCTGCGTAACCTACATTAAGACCTCCGCCAGTATCTGTTGTTGCTTCAGTCTGAATACCACTCATAGATGAATAGCTTTCTGCCTGAATTAAAGTTCCTGTACCTGTTGGTGGATTGCTTCCTGTAATAACCTGATTTACGGCTGTTAATAATGATTTTGAACCGGTAGCATCCTGAGATAATTCCCAAATCATAACTCCGCCTGCATTTTGAATTGCAAAAGTTGTTTTTGCTTTGATGGTTGGGATTCCGTTATAATAAATCGTGTTTCCTACCTGATCCTGATTTTCTGCTCCAGGATACTGGGCTACGATATTGGCATAAGAAATTCCCTGATTTGCAGAAGCTCCAAAACCATATCCGTAAAACGGAAGACCAATGATTGCTTTACTTGCCGGTAATCCTCTCCCTGTCCAGTAATTAAATTGATTCACTGCCATGCTGTAAGGAGAATGTTGTCCCGGAGATCCAGGAGCCCAAGGTCCTGTTGCATCATAGGCCATGATATTGATCCAGTCATAAGCTGCAAAAGTAGACGCTGGTACATTTGCACCGCCATATCCTTCAGAAAGTGCTGCTGTAATTTGTTTACCATTTGCATGCAATTTAGCCGCAAGAGCAATTACAAATCCGCCGTAATCACCATTGATTGCAGGTCCTTCAAGATCAACATCTACTCCGTCAAAATTATGTGCTACGACATAATCGTATATTTTCTGGATAAATGCTGTTCTGTTTCCGGAGGTAATCAAATTAAAATAATTATCTCTAATTGCTCCTCCTTCAGAAATTGCTCCTCCGCCAAGCGAAACAAAAACTTTTACGTTTTGATTGTGGGCAGCATTAATAAGAGTCGTGTTTCCGGAGTTGTAAGAGAGATATCCGTTTGCATCAGGATTTTCGAACGCAATATTTATGTGCGTTAGTTTACTATACTGGATAGTACTCGAAAAGGAATTCAGGTCAACCCAGTTTGGGACATAAGCGATTACTTTTTTCTGGGCCATCGATAAATTGAAAACGCCCAATACTAAAATAACCATCCATTTTAACGGCATTCTTTTGTAATTGTTTTTCATAATAATTGTTTAATAGGTTAATAAAAAATGTAAATAATTGGGGACGAAATTTTATATTTTTGATTAAATATTTTAGAGATAAGAGTCAGGATTTAGTGAATAAATCCTGACTCTAAAATTTATATGCTTACTTATTTTTTTATAAAACGTTTTACCGTTTTTTTACCATCTTTTTCAAAAACTACCAGATAAACGCCTCTTCTTAAATGCGAAACATCTATACTGCTGTTATTTACTTTTTGTCCTGCTGTTGCTCCGGTTTGTGAATCTACAATACTCACATTTCCTCCGCTTACATCTGTAGTGATATAAAGTGTGTTTTCAACCGGGTTTGGGTATACATTTAAAGCTGTTTCAACTGGAGCTTCTTCTTCTGCAACTGTTGCTGAAGCAGTTTTAGCCGCTAAACCAGCTCCAACTTTTGTAATTTTTATCCAGTTGATATTCATTCCCGTATTTTGAATATAGATTCCGAAATTGTACGTTCCTGCATTCACATTTACGGTTTGAGATACCGTTTGCCAGTTTTGCCATCCTCCGGTATTTGGAATATCGACATTACCCAGAACAATAGTTCCTCCGTTTAAATCTGATGATAATTTACCGCCCGTTACACCACTTGCCACTCTGTATTCGATTAAATAAGAACCAGTAGTTGGAAAATTAATGCTGTTGTATGCCAACCAGTCACCGGTTTCTGTGTAACCCACATTAGAACCTCCTCCGGTATCTGTTGTAGCTTCTACCTGAATACCGCTCATAGCTGAATAATCTTCGGCCTGAATTAAAGTCGATGTTTGCGAAGATGTAGCAGGAACCAGTTTCCATTGTCCGCACGTTTGGTTGTTGTTATCCCATTGTTGTACAATAGCTCCGGATGCTGTACTTGCTCCTGCAACCTCAACAATTCGACCGCTGTGTCTGGCAACAATTTTATAAAATCCGTCACCGGTTGAAACCAATACAAACTGCTGATTCGTTGTTGCATTATATGGATATTGTTCTACTCGCGCACCATTAGCTTTATTAAAATTATTTACATCTAAAGACTGACCGCTGTGATTGGCAATAATTTTATACAATCCGTCGCCTAAGTGTGTTAAAGTAAATTTTTGATTGCTTCCTGAGTTAAGAGCGCCCTGATTAATTCCTGCACCATTTGCTACACTTGAATTCCATACATCCATGTACAGATTACTGTTTCTGTTTTGCAGGTAAAAAGTCTGGTTTCCTAAAGTAGTTGTTCCGTTAGCAATAATTCTGATCGAGGTTACTTTGTCATTCCAGGTGGTATTCAGACAAGCATTATCAGAATTAATTACGGTAGAAGCTCCTGTAAAATTATCATCCTGATATAAAATCGCCTGAAAACCCTGTGTAATTTTAAGCGAAGAAATATCATCGTTTAAAACACCTAAAGTATTCAAACGCGCCAGATTATAGTCTCCAATAGTTAATCCGCCAGAGAATCCTGTATAGTTACAATCTTTATAAACCGTAATTACATCTGTAGTTGCGGGAACTGAAGGTACTGATCCTGCATATCCTCCAAAAGTAGCAATTACTTTAGTTGGCTGAGGCGAATGAAGCGATGGCGATTGATCAGCCACATCATCATAAGCAAATCCGTATGCCAGATTATCAACACTTATTCCCGGTAAATGCCAGAATTTAGAATAATGGTTTGTTGGATTCACCTGATAAAATTTCGATGCATCATACCAGTTTTGTTGTCCCGGATTTGCAGTTGTTGTGTTTACAACATGTCTGTTAATTGCTGCTGTTAATTGTGCCTGAATTACAAGGTCTAAATCTCCGTCAACAAGTCTTCTGTCCAGAACACCTTTACCTTCAAGTGCTTCCTGAGTCGAAGGTCTGTTTTGTACACGTCCTGTACGACCAACAAAACCACCAGATTGCCCAACCATTTCCAGTTGTTCACCAATAACTCTTCCTTTAAATACTCCGGCATCTCCGGCATAAAATATCAAATCTTCATTTTTATATTTATTCCAGATCGCATCAATATAAGATTTTAGATAATTAGCCTGAGCTCCTACAGAAGTTCCTCCTGTTCCGTCTGCAAAAGCAGGCGTTTTTGATGGCGCAGTAATTTCGCCTGTTGTATTATTTACACAACCCTGAAATTCTGATGGCACATTTGCTTTAAAAGCAGCCACAATATCTTCGTGTTTTTTTAATTCACCCACTCTTTTTTGGTATCCGTTAGCACCAAATAATTCCAGTCCCATTGGGTATTTATAGGAATCAACTCTGGATGGATTTCCAAAAAAGCCATATTGGTTATTGGTTAATTCGATAATTTCATATAAAATTCCCTGATTTGGGTCTGTAGCATTCAACGGGTTTGGCGACGTATATCCTGAAGGTGCTCCGCTTGCGCCAAAAAAGTAAAAATACAATTGTTGTCCTTTAGCAATAAAAACCCTGCAGCCTGCAATTTGAGGCAGCGTAAAAGTCTTGTTAGGGATTTCGCTTAGCTTGGTAAAACAATTGGCATATTTTGAGTTTTGTCCCGGTCCGGTATTTCCGCCAATTGTAGGTCCTGTAACTGTGTTGTAAGACGAACTCATGGGCAATACCTGACTTGTTTTGGCATTTACCCAAACGTGATTTCCTGTAGTATAATCAATACCTACAATAGCGACATACAATTCGTTATCATTAAATGTAGAGGTATTACTTATGGTAAAAGGAATTGGTCCCTGACCGTGCATTAAATTGGAGAACACTAAAAACAGTGTTGCCAAAAAAGTAATTCTTTTAAGTTTAATTCTATTCATATCTAGGTTATTTTGGGGTTACGCAAATAGATTTTTCATCAAAGTCATTTTAAGTCATGATTGTATTGATCCGTCAGGTGCAAGTATCGGTGCTATCCTTTTTTAAATTTAATTCCAGATTATTGAAACCGAGAACATCATTTTAAAACAAATTACACCCAACGGATTTTTTATTTATTGCTTGATCAGTTTTTTAGACCAGCTTTTTTGATCTGATTTAAAATTAAGAATATAGATTCCTCTTCTAAGTCTGCTTATATCTATCAGATCTTCTTTAGCATCAGCATCAATTTTTTTCTCTACCAGCAATGTTCCTGATTCATCATAAATCGTTACCGTTTTATTGTCTAATTTTTCAGGTATTGCTACTTGAATATAATTAGTTGCCGGATTAGGATACACCGCAAAAACAGTCGTTTCAACTTGTGCTTCTTCGCTAGCAACTGCAGCCTTTTTAGCTGTCGAGGCAGATCCGTAAGCTTCTATTTCGAATAGGGAATATCCGTATGGAGCCAGGGCTTTTGCGGTACATAAAATTCTAAGGTATCTTCCTGTTCCGCTTACTGCTAAATCATCTGTTCCGCCATCACTTGCCGTTTGTGTGTTTACAGTTTCGTTTTCAGTGAAAACATTATCTGTCGAAATTTGTACTTTATATTGCGTTGCAAAAGCTGCTTCCCATTTTAAAACCACACGATTAATGTTGTAATTACTTCCTAAATCAACATAAATCCATTCGCTTGCATTAGCAAAACTACTTGCCCAACGAGTTCCGGTACTGTCTCCATCAGTTGCTTTATTAGCTGATAAGGTTGCATTTTCTTCTGTAGAAGCTGTAGCTGTTTTGGCTAAAGCCAAATTGACATTGGTAGGTGCTGTAATATTTCGAACAATCACATCGCTGAAAACTCCGGTTGCCAAAGTTCCGTTTGCATGAGAAGTTACCGCCATTCCTACATAAATGGTGCTTGCCATGGCAATTGTTTTTGGTGTACCAATTTGTGTCCACGTTGTTCCGTTATCAGATGAATAAGAAGTAAATACGTTTCCTGATCTCGTTACACGAAGCCATTTTGGAGCTGTTCCTGTAGCTGCCTGAGCCGTTGTAATTCCTGAAACAGCATCTCTGGATAAAAATTCTACACCTGCTGCAGCTGTTACATCTGTCATTGCATGTTTAGAAGTTGGCGTAAGCGTTTCACGAAACATTACTCCTGCTTTTGCATAAGTATTTGTGTTTGTTAATGAATTTACTTTGGCAATAATTTCAGCATCACCTGTAATAGGCTGATTTACAAACTGAAATTGATCGCTTGATTCCCAAATATCAATTCCTGATCCTTTAATCGTGAAAGTTCCGTTTGCGTGAGTAGCTTCTCCAACCGGAGTTACAGCACCTAAATCTGTGCTTACCCACGGAGCAGGCAATGTTGCAGGAGGATTTTCTGTAGAAACTAAATTTACAGCTCTGATATTGTCAAAATAATACGTGTTTCCTGAGTTCGTTCCGGGCTCTAATAAGAAAACAAAACGATTTACTTCGCTGTCTAATGTAGATGCATCAGGCGAGCTTGCGTATGAAAACACTAAGGTATGCCAGGTATTGGTCTGTTTTACAACAGCCTGATAAATACTATGTCTCCCCGCTGGATAATTAGACGGAATTGAAGCGCTGCTTTCTGCCTGCCATGAAATCACTGATCCAACAGGTGCAGATGTATACACATCCATAGCAAACTTTTTAGTTCCGCTTTTAAAATCTCCAATATTGGTTAAAGTCGCATTGAATGAAAAATTATCATACAACTCAGTCGATTTTCTAACATATTTTCCAACGTTAGATGAAGTATTGATTCCGCTTGCACTAGGATTTGCCGTGTTTGGCGTATAAGTTCCAATTGCATCTCTGAATGTGATATTATGCACTGTTTGATAATCTTCATAAACCACTCCCGGTGTGTAAGTATCCGGTAATTTGGTAGAACCAATTCTGATATTATCAAAATAATACGTATCGCTTGTATAAGAACCTGAATTGGCAAGAATCACCATTTGGTTTATCGCCAGATTTGATGTTCCCTCATCCGGACTTGAATTGTAATAGAAAGTCAGTGTTTCCCACTGATTTTGTTTCGTTGTAATGGCTACATAATTACTGTTTCTTCCTGTTGGAAAATTCGCAGGAAGCGATGTTGCACTATTTTCTAAATTCAAACTTACCACTGTACCAATTGGTGCCGAAGTATAAACATCGATCATGATTTTATTCGTCTGGTTTTTTAATAAACCTGCGTCTTCGATTGTGCTTTGTGTATTAAAGAAAAGCACATCATATTGTTCCGTTACATTTCGAACATACTTCGCCACATTTGCAGAAGAGTTTACTGAATTTGCTCCCGGATTTGCTACAACAGAATATACTCCTGTAGTTGTTCCTTTGATAATTTTGTTGATTCCGTCATAATTTTGAAGAACATCAGTTGCAATAATTGGTTTTTCAGGAGCCGCTTTTGTCAACAAATTATCAAAATAATAGGTAGTTCCGGAATTCGAATTAGATTCAAAAAGAAACACCACATTGTTAATCGTTAATGCACTTGTATTAGGATCGATCACTTTTTCGAATTCAAATTCTATCGTTTCCCATTTGTTCTGTACCGTTGTTGTGGCTTTGTAACCGCTGTGTCTTCCGGATGGAAAATTAGTTGCTGTGGTTACCAGGCTATTTTCGAGCTGCATTGAGATTTTTGTCCCAACCGGCGCCGAAGTATAGATATCAAAAGAAATCTTTTTTCTGCCATATACATAATCATTTGCATTGCTGATGGTTACATTTTTGATATTCATAACATCATATAATTCAGATGCGTTACGAACATATTTACCTACCAAAGCAGAAGTATTGATTCCTGTAGCCGAAGGATTTGCAACGGCTTCTGTCAAAACTCCTGTTTTAAGTCCGTACACAACATTTCTGTTAGATTGAAAATCTTCATAGATTCTTTCTACCGGTAAAGGCACCTCGGTAGTTACCGCCAATTTATACGTATTACCCGTACATCCTGAAACTGTTGTGGCCACAGAAACATCTCCTCCTGTGGTTCCCCAATTTACATTGATGGTATTTGTACCTTGTCCTGAAGTAATTGTAGCTCCCGCAGGAACTGTCCAGTTATAAGTGGCACCGGCAATAGCATTTATAGAATATGTTTTACCAGTTTCGTTATTGTAAACTTTTGCATCGCCCAAAACGCCGTAAGTAAAACTTCCGCTGTAAACACGAACATAATCTACTTGTAGTTTTGCCGGAAAATCAGCCGGAATTGGCTCTACTCCTGCTCCGTTTACACTTGTATATGGCGTTCCTAAACTACCAACTGCAAGATTCAGAATAATATAAAACTGTTGGTCATTAAAAGGCCATCCGCCGTTTACAGTTGTTTGTGGTGTAGCCGTATGAAATAAATTGCCATCAATAAACCATTTTATAATATTTGGTCCCCATTCTACCGCATAAACATGAAATTCTGTAGACAAATCAGTTGGCGAAGAATAACTTCTTCCGGTATAATGATACCCGCCACCGTCATAATGAATTGTCCCGTCTATAGATTTTGGATTTCTGTGTTTAGCTTCCATGATATCAATTTCACCTGTAAAAGGCCAATTTGAAGTTCCTGCCGGTAACATCCAGAATGCCGGCCATGCTCCCATTCCGTTAGATAATTTCATACGGGCTTCTATTCTTCCATATTTTATGGCATATTTACCTTCTGTAGTAAGTTTTGCAGAAGAATAAGGTTGTTGCGGAAATGAGGCATTTGGTGCATATTTTGCCTCAATATTCAAATAACTGTTTGTTCCTTCCTTGACAATTGTTGCCTGATTAGGATCGTAACGCTGTGCCTCTGCATTTCCGAATCCGCAAAGCGATGGACAGCCGTTTCCTGAAATACTTTGCCATTTGGTTG
Source organism: [Flexibacter] sp. ATCC 35103 (assembly GCF_001975985.1). GTDB lineage: Bacteria > Bacteroidota > Bacteroidia > Flavobacteriales > Flavobacteriaceae > Flavobacterium. The sequence continues at coordinate 258,747 of NZ_MTQF01000006.1, forward strand.
CGTCTACGGTCGTACCGTTAAACTCATCTGACCAAATTAAAGTATTGCATTGTGAGTGTAGTTTTAAAAAAGGCGACAATATTATAATTGTCAGTAGAAATGCCCTTTTTACGGGATTGTAATTGTTTCCCGGTGGTCGGCCGGAAAAAGAGTCTTTTTGATTCATTTTTTAGTTTTTTTGTTAGTAAAGATTATTACCGCAATAAATAGCTACTTTGTAAAAAATAGATTGTTATTTTGATAATAGTGGCACAATATTAACAAATAAATGAGGTAAGACTTACATTTTTGAATACGGTTTGACTACGGTGTTTGTAAAAAAATGTAATACTTAGCCCGCAAAATGCGTAAAACTACTTAGGATTTTACTGATACTAAAAAACGCGTGATGTATTGGTTTTAAACAGATCGAGAAGGAATTTTATTTGTAGGAATACAATCGTTTTGTAATTTATTACATGATTGCGTAAAACCCGACAGGTTTTTAAAACCTGTCGGGTTTAATATGCCAACGCGTTTTGCGCCAAATTTAAAAATTCAGAATATATTCTGTAATATTAGCTTCTGATGAAAGCTGCAATTTTTTCCGAATACGATAACGCGTATCTTCAACTCCACGAACAGAAATTCCTAAAAGCGGAGCAATTTCTTTTGTATTGAAATTCATTCGCAAGTAAGCACACAATCGCATATCACGCGGAGTAAGTTCCGGAAAGCTGTTTTTTAACCTTTGCATGAAATTATCGTGAAGCTGATTAAAGATCTCTTCAAATTCATTCCAATGCTGATCGCCCTGCAATTCGTGGTCTATGATTCGGTTAATTTTAGTCAATAAACCATAATTGGTATTGAAGTCATTCTTTTTATCGATCTGACCAATAAGATCTTTTATCGAAAGTAAAATCTCATTTAGATGAATAAGATTCACAGTATTCGAAGCTACTTTGGCATTTTTGAGATTAATAGTCGCTTCGAGATTTTCTCTCATAATACTCATATTCTCTTTTTCTAATGCCAGTTTTTGCTCGTTTAATTCAGCCCGATTGCGTAACAATTCTTTTTCCTGATTCAGGATTAATTGTTCCCGTTCCCGTTCTGCCAGATTTTTTTGGTATTTGATGATCGTATAAATCAAAATACTAAAAAGAATTAAATACAAAATATAAGCCCAGGTTGTCCTATACCACGGCGGTAAAATCTCAAATTTAAAAACTGCTTCTTCACTTACGACATCATAAATATTTTTTGCCCTTACGTGAAAAACATATTCGTTTTCCGGCAAATTGGTATATTCTTTTTCAGTCTGCAAATTCCAATCAGACCATTTGGGTTCAAAACCTTCCAGCCAGTATTCATATTTTGTAGCATCGGCTTCATCATAACAAAGTGAAGCAAACGAAAAATGCAATGCGTTATTAGAATGCGATAAAACAGTTGAAAGCTTATTTTTTGATGATTCTGTTTGATTCGAAAGCACGTCATATCTACTGGAAAACAACAAACTATCTTTAGGAAAAATAGATTTAACCTCAGAAATAACCGCTTTATACTTTGCCTGATATTTTTTATTTTTGGTAGTATTATAATGAATCAGGCCGTCTTGTGTACCAAAAAATACATCTCCGTTAGCTGTTGTCTGGATATTTTCGAAACCCGGAATATACAAATACCTTAATTTTCTAAAAGGCAATTCTTCTACAGTAAAATTGCCTCCCGCTTTCTGACTCATTTTTCCGGTATTTTCGCCTGAGATATACCAGATATTATTTTGATGATCTGCTTTAAGCAAACGAATATGATTCTCTAAACCAAGAGGTTTCCTGAAAGTAAGATCCGGAATCATTTTATTTGAATGAGAATTTTGTTTATAAACCCCTTTTGTTGTCCCAAAAAGAATCTGATTATTGATCTTAAAAGTGTTTAAAAACAAACTCGACGGAAAACCATTTTTATCATTATAAAACTGAATGTCTGAAACGGTATCGAATGTTTTATTAAACCTGATTTTAAAAATTCCCTTATATCCATGCGCGATCCAGATATTCTCAGCAGCATCTGTAACCATTACCCTGCTGCTTTCTTCAAAACCTTTTATTTTGTGCTGATAAACCCAGGAATTATTTATATTTTTTAATAAATACAAACCATTATATCCACCAACAAGCAATAAATCAGGATGATTGGGGATTAGAACTCCTTGCCATGCGCCATCTGTTTTTGCTAATAATTCTGCCGAATTGCCTTTTATTTCAAAGATTCCGTTTTTTTCAAAAGCCAAAAGCGAATTTCCAAAAACACCAATATTCCAAACATTTTCAGACATTCCTGCAATATGCTGAAAATGCATATTCTCATGCTGACCATTTTTGTAACGTTCCCAATCTAACCAGAAAACGCCATTATCTGTGGCAATAAAGAGTTTGTTTTGATAAATCTGACTGCAATATATTTTGGTTTCAGAATTTGATGCATCGAGTATTTTTGACAAAGGCGACGAAATCTGAATCAGCGAAATACCTTCTTTTAAAGTTACCCATAAATTGCCTTCTGTATCGACTTTAAGATTCGTAACATATTCGTTCTGCAAACCTGTTTGTTTGTTAATATGCTGAATCAAATTTCCTTCACTATCAATGACTATCAGCCCTGTCTGACGTGTTCCTATTGCAAAATAACCATCAGAAAGCAGAATTCCGGTTGAGATTTGATTTTGCTGTAACAAATGATCCACTTTTGTCACAAAAGATTTTAATTGACCATTTTTATAACTAAAAAGTCCGTTTTTTTGTGTCAGAAGAATCAAACCTTCTTTGGTTTCAAAAATTTTCCTGATTTTTAATCCTATAAATTGTTTACTATTTTCAATTTCAACCAATACATCATTTTCCAGTTTCAGCAATCCTCTTATATTATCTGAAACATAGATTTCTGTGTTGACTTCAAAAAAATCATCAAACTTGGCTTGCGATCGTATTGTTTTGATTTTGTTATCCTTGTAGATAAATATTTCTTCATTCGAGAAGAAAACAACTTCATTCTTCCTGACAACGGTGTGCAAAACATCACCAAAATTTCTAGCAGAATGCCGGATCAATTTTACCAGAGAAGTATATTTATATTGTCCGTTTGGCAGTTGAATTGTATAACCAAATTCGCCCTGAGCGCCCACATACATCTTATCATTTTTAGCAATTGCAAGAGAGCGAACCATACTTTTGTTTTCCGGCTGCGTTACAATGCTCCATCTTACGCCATCAAATTGCATGATTCCAAAATGATTCGCAAAAAACATCATTCCTTTAGAATCCTGTAAAACATCCCAATTCTCTGAGGCTGCTTTATAGGTTTTAGGGCTATAATTTGTAATAAACGGAACTCCAATTTTTTTAATTTGCGCATTGGCAATTGGATATAAAAGAGATATCGATAGAACTAAAATTCTAATTGTAAATTTTGTCATTTTCTTTCTGTCTGTAGGTTAGTTCGTAGCTTTTTGAGAACTACATTCTTAAAAATACCCCTTTGGGAAAAAGCATTTTTAAGCCAAAAGAAACTGTTTATTCATTGCTTTCGAAATAACAATTTGACAATCTTGAGCAGTAAAAAAAACGAATCTCTACAATCAAATATATAAAAATTTATTTTAATGTAACAAATTACAATTAAAATAGAGATTTTGATAATAAAGAAAGTGAGGAATTAGAGAATGTGGGCAATTAGATAATTAGAAAATATTACGTTTAATCTTGTCATTTCGAGCGAAGGGAGAAATCACACTAGAAACTCCGCAAAGTAAAATCCTAATCTTTGTCGAATTACTGATGTGATTTCTCCCTTCGCTCGAAATGACATAAACTGGCGAAACCTGAAACTTGAAACTTTTTAAACTTGAAACTTTTTAAACTTGAAATTTTTTAAACTTGAAACCTGAAACTTGAAACCTGAAACTTGAAACCTGAAACTTTTTAAAATATTTAAATCAAAAAATTTAATTCTTCATAAGAATGAAAAAGTTCTGCTCCTTGTTTTTGTAAATCTTCGTTGTTAAATCCGTTTGCGAAACCATAAACTTTGAATCCGCCTTTAATTCCTGCGATCACGCCTGCTTTGCTATCTTCTATGACAATGCAGTCTTTTACATCAAAACCCATTTCTTTTGCTGCATGCAGAAAAATTCCGGGCTCTGGTTTCCAACTATTTATCTGGTAGGAACTGAATATTTTATTTTCGAACTTATTCAATAAACCTGCGACTTCAAGATTCAGTCTAATTTTATCGACGGGACCACTGGAGGCAACACAATACGGTATGGTCAATTTATTTAGAAATTCAACTATGCCTTCCATTGGTTTGACCTGAGTTTTAAAAGCTTCAAAACTTTTTTCGCGATACTCACTTTCAAAATTATCCGGAAGTTTTTTTCCAATAGCTTCTTCAATATGAAGGAAACATTCTTTTAGATTGCGACCATTAAAATCACGGTAAGCATCTTCAAGTTTCATCTTAAAACCATGTTCGGCAGCCATTGAAAGCATTATACCATTACCTATTTTTTCTGTATCTACAAGAACACCATCACAATCGAAAATTATACATTTAACTTCCATACTATTTATTTACATTTTTAATTACTCGGCCTGACCGAAAATGTAAATTACAAAATTATTCTCTAAAGCAAAGAGATTTTTAGAGTGAAGAGGATATTTTTGAGATTATCTGAACGATAAAATCAGCCTGAGCAGGATTTATTTTTTTCAGGGCATGTTCTGTCTGAAACCATTCGGCTCTGTCGACTTCTGGAAAAGATTGCATTTTTCCGGATTTTGGTGGCCATTCCATTTCAAATTCGTTGCTTTTTATGAGCGTTGCATCAATATCAAATTCATGTGCCCATGCAAAAATGGTTTTACCTGATTTTAGCTTTACAGATTCCAGTTCGATAAAATCACCTTCTAACTCAAAACCTGTTTCTTCTTTAAATTCACGTTTTGCTGCATCCAGCGGATCTTCTTCGGCTGTAAATTCCCCTTTGGGAATCGACCAGCTTTCGAGATCTTTATTTTTCCAAAACGGACCACCGGGATGGACTAATAAAAAGAAAATTGTTTTATCGACGAATTTATAAAGGAGAATTCCGGCGCTTTGTTTCATATACTTTTTACTGATTTAACTATTTAGCTCTAATTCTTTTATTAGCCTGTCTAAAATTAAAGAAAATTCATCTAATTTGTGCGGTAAATGAATAAATACGGACTTAATAGTTTCTTTGTCTATTTCAATTCCATCAGATTGAGGACTTAAACGTAAAATTTTATCAAACCTTATATTTAAATTTTTATAACTTCCAATAAAAACAATTCTTTTATTGGTTAAATATAAATTCCCTGTATCGACATACTTAAGAGAATAATCATTCACCTTTTGAAAAACTGAATTCAAATAAAATCTTTTTAAGGCTTTCATATCTGATTTATAATGTAATGGCTTTTGTTTAAAGCTTTTTAATTCATGCCATTTTACTGAACCAATTTTAAAATAACATTTTTCTGATTTCTGAATTACAATATCAGGCTCAATAGTAGATAAAGGCAGATTTTCTAATTTCCAATACAATCTAAGTCTTTCTAATTGATTAGTTATCTCTTTACTAAAAAGCAAATCGACTTTTAAATTTTTAGCTATATTGTTTATTTCTTCTTCTTGATCCGGGGAAAGTTCTTGATACTTTATAACATTTTCGACATGTTTTTGAATAAAGTTATGTTTAACTTCATTCGTAATGGTAGTAATAAATGATTTAGGAAGTTTAAGATCATTTTCTAATTTATTCAAAAGCTGCTCTTCTTCTTGTATTAATTTTCCGTTAGAAATAGCTTTCTCAAAAATAATTCTGTAAACAATTATTCCAACATTATGATTTAATTTTTCTACACAATCATCTTTTAAAGATAAGATCAATTTCAAATGATTTAAATTTTCAAAATCTAAATTGCTTAACACTCCATCTTTAAGACAATCATTTAAATAAACAGCATAAAATTCTTCTAAATTAAGCTTGAATTCCTTTTGAATGTTAATCTGATAACGTTGCTCAATTTCATAAATATTCTCATTTGAAATTTCCTTTATTGGATAAGATGCCAATAAATTATTTACTTCAATCACACTATTCTCAGCTGGTAATTGACTAAATAATTTCTGAAAGAAACTTACATTTACCAGTGGTACAACCTGAAAAACATTTTTTATCATAATTTATTCGTATTTTCTATATTCTTGATAAATTGGTTCGCTCCAATCACAAACGCCTCCATGATGCGAACAAGTTCCTCTGCCTGTTGAACCTGATGTTGAACCATCACAGCAACGAGTAATATATCCTACAATTCGCTTTTTTATTGGGTTGATTTTATTGTATAATTTATCTGCTTTTTTATCTCCAAGCTGCATTGCTTTGAGGCAATCGCTGACTGCTTCTTTAATTTTAGCAGTTTTACTATAGCAAAGCGCTCTGTTGTAAAATAAGTTTGGATTATTTTCTTCTTTTAAAATTAAGGAATCCAATTGAGGAAGAGCAAGTTTATATTTCTCCGCCTTAACAAGATCAAATGCTTTTATCGTTGAAATTTTATTTTCTTCAACTGCAATTCTATTCTTATCAACAGGCAATTTTGAAAACAACGCAGCTTTTTTAAGTTGTTTTGATGCTTCGTTAATTTTATGTTTATCTGCAAACTGAGAACTTGCATTTATAAAATAAGTCAAACTATCATTTCTAATCTTTTCTTTTCGCTCCAATTCTGCTCTTATTCTTGCTTCGTTCTCTAATTTTAGCTTTAATAAATGTGCTTCTTTTTTATCTACATCATTATAATGCCCTAAAAGAGGTAGCGAGAAAAGTAAAATTATAAATGCAAAAACAGATTTTATTTTTGTAGTCAGGATAAATCTAAATTTTTTCTCAATCCAATTATGACTTGACGGCAAAATCATAAAACCCAAGAAACCAAACAATATAGTTAATAATAAATGTTTTATACATGATAATGCAATTAGCAAGAAAAAAACGCCACCAATCCATCTTAACATTTTTAGAGAAGGATTAGATTTTTTAGTTTCATGAGCATTTCCTTTAAAATAATGTTTTAAGACTTGTGATTTTTCTGGAATTAAATTTGAAACATATCTCATTTTTAAATAATTATATTTTTTAATTTTCAAACTTATAATTTTTTAAAAATTCAATTTTACTGTTTTCCGTAATTCAGATATTTATTCTAAGTGTTTTTTTTAAACCATAAAAAATTAATTCTCAGATTTCTGTACATTTTTACTCCTTTTATGGACTTTGATTTAAGATTTCATTTGTAAATTTAAAGATTCAATACATTATTTCCTCTCCAACTAAAAACAGCAATATTTTGAAAAAATATATTTTATTAGGCGCAATCTTTACTGGTACTTTTGCCGTTCATGCTCAAAACAAAATCATTACAGTTACCAATTCCCTTTCTGTCGATCGGGAATATGAAACGGTAGAACTTACTAAAAAATCACTTCAATTACCTACATCAGCTAAACTGGAAGATTATACGGTAAAGGATATAAGTTCTAATGCATTTTTAGAAACACAAGCTATAGATAATGATGGCGACGGCGTTATGGATATCCTGTTATTTCAGCCTAAAATAAGCGCTTCAACTACTAAAGAATTTGAAATTATACCATCAGAGAATCCATCAGCAAACAAAAACATCAATTGTTATTCGAGATTTGTACCGGAACGAACGGATGATTATGCGTGGGAAAACAATAAAGTTGCCTTTAGAACATATGGTCCGGTTGCGCAAAAAATGGTCGAAGACAATATAGCGGGAGGAACTCTGACAAGCGGAATCGATGCATGGCTAAAAAGAGTCGATTATCCAATTATTAATAAATGGTACGAAAAAGCTACTAACGGAACGGGAACTTATCATAAAGATACTGGCGAAGGTTTAGACAATTTTCATGTAGGTGACAGTCGTGGCGTAGGCGGAATTGCGGTTAAAGTCGATGATAAATATTATTTCTCCAAGAATTTTAAGAGTTGGAAAACCATTACAACAGGTCCCATCAGAACGAGTTTTATCCTGACATATGCAGACTGGGATGCAAAAGGAAACAAAATAACCGAATCGAAATTGATAAGCCTGGATTACGGAAGTTATCTTTCTCGTTTTGAGATTAACATTACGGGAACAAAATCTATTGCCGCCGGTTTAACACTTCATGACAAAAAAGGAACTATTGGGACCAATATAAAAGAAGGCTGGATAAGTCATTGGGAACCAATAGATGATTCTGAAATTGGAACCGGAATTGTAGCTCCAAAAAATAGTTTAACGAGTTTTGATAATCATATCACAAATGATAAAGATTTGAGTAACCTTTACGGAAATATAAAGGTAAAAAACAATAAGGTGATTTATTATGTTGGTTTTGGATGGAAAAAAGGAAGTCCGTTTCAAACCAAACAAGAATGGGAAATGTATTTGAGTTCGTATGCTAAAAAAATCAATAATCCATTGGTTGTAAAGGTTAAGAAATAGGTGTTTTTGCCCACGGATTTGGCGGGTTTAAACGGATTGATGCGGGTTTTTAATTTTTATTATCCGCAATCTTGTCAAACCCGACAGGTTTTAAAAACCTGTCGGGTTTACTACTTATTAAATGAGAGTAAAAAAAATCTGTGAAGACCTATTTTAACCCGCCAAATGCGTGGGCAATTATTCTACCCTTTCCTCACAGGAAAATAATTCTCTTTTAAAATAATTTCCAACGGAATATAATGTGTATTTTCTATCGTTTCCTGCAAAACTAATTTTTTATACAAATGATTAATTGCCATATATCCTTGTTCTTCTGGTCTTTGATTGATTAAAAAATCGATTACACCTTTGTTTAAGTATTCGATATTTTGTTCCAGTAAATCATAACCAATAATACGAACGCCTTTTATATTGTTTTGTTCTAAAAATCCCGCAACAATATACGCTCTGGAATTAGGCACAAAAACACTGTTTATTCCAGAGAACATTTCCAGATTCAATTGGTCGATTCCGGAATCTTTGATCGTGATTTCAGAAAATTTAAAGTTTGTAAGCTCATCATTGTCTTTAAAAAAGGAATAGAAACCATCGATACGCTGTAAATAAACCGATGTGCTTTCTATCTCTCTGGTAATTTTAAAAATCAGGATTTGTCTTTCTTTCTTAACCGCAAAACTAATCAGTCTTCCTGCGAGATAACCACTCTGAAAAGCATCTTGTCCCACATAAGCATGTTCAGCATTACTATCAATATTCGAGTCGATCATGACAACAGGAATATTTTTCTTTTTGTATTCATTTAAAAAACGAACCGATTCTTCGTAAAAAATAGGTGCAAACAATAATCCGTCGCAATCAAATTCCAGTACTTTTTTGACTGATTCCTTAAACGATGCTGTATTAAAATCATATAAAAAATAATTCAGCACAATTCCGAATTTACTGAATTCAACAGCTGCTTTTTCTATTCCGTCAATCTGGCTTTTCCAATATTCCAAATTTTCATATTGAGGTAAAAACACGGCAAAATGAAACTTTTTATTCAAAGCAAGATTACTTGCCAGAATATTACGTTTGTATCCATATTTTTCAATAATAGCATTTACCTTATCTACATTTTCCTGAGCAACCTGCCCACGATTATGGATAATTCTATCAACAGTTCCAGGGGAAACATTGGCTAATTCTGCAATTTTTTTTATCGTTATGATAGTGATGATTTTTAAGTTAAATGATGCTTTACATCACTCTGAATTATTATTTTTTTTATTAAATATAAGTTGTTTTAGTTAACTTTTTATATACATTTGTAAAAGCCCGTGTGCGTACACGCAAATATACACATGTGTTCGAAAAAACATAACATTAAATCAAAATATTTATGATGATTTAAATTATTAAAGAATTTGATTCAATTTTAAAATTAAAAAACTGACATACAATTTAACACTGACACATATAATATTAATTATTAAAAACCAGTAAGATATAACAAATCATATAAGGTAAAACTTTAGATATAAAATCAAATTATAAAATATAAAAAACCAAATAAAATGATTGTAGATTCATTACAAAACGCTGCAAAATATTTCAGCCTGCATCCTAATTTCAAAAAAGCTTTTGAATATGTAAATCAAAATGACATCAGCAAACTTGAAGAAGGTGCATTTGAAATTGCCGAAGGATTAAAAGTAATTGTAATTGTTGGCGAAGGTGCCACAAAAGAAGAAAGCATAAAAGGTTTTGAATGTCACGATCAAAACATCGACATACAGATTTCGATAAAAGGTCCGGAAATTTTTGCCTGGAAACCAAGAGAAAAATGTGTGAGTCCAAATGGAGATTACAGCGACGAAAGAGATGTACGTTTCTTTCATGATAAACCTGATATGTTTTTTGAATTGCAGGAAAAACAATTTGCCATATTATTTCCCACAGATGTTCACGCTGCCATGATTGGTGAAGGAACACTCAAAAAGATTGTTATTAAAGTAAAGATTTAAAACATGAGTACAATTCAAAATACCATCGATGTTATTGCCAAACAAGGTATTCTTCCGCTTTATTTTATTACAGACGAAACTATTAGTGTCGAAATTCTAAGAACACTTTATAAAGCAGGAATAAGAGCCGTAGAATATACTAACAGAGGCACTGAAGCGTTATCGAACTTTAAAAAAATGGTTGCTGTACGAAATGCCGAATTACCGGAAATGTTATTAGGTATTGGAACTATCAAAAATCTGCAACAAGCCAAAGACTTTAATGATGCTCAAGCGGACTTTTTTATCAGTCCGGGGTTTGTTCCTGAAGTAGCAGATTTCTTAAAAGATAAAGAAGTTTTGTATGCTCCGGGATGTATGACACCAACTGAAATCATCGCAGCCGAAAATGCCGGAATAAAACTCGTTAAGCTTTTTCCGGGAAATATATTAGGAACCGAGTTTTTAAGCAGTATAAAAGATATTTTTCCATCGTTAGTTTTCATGACTACAGGCGGAGTAGAAACCACACATGCAAGTATTGAGAGTTGGTTTAATGCCGGTGTTTCTGCAGTTGGGCTGGGAAGTAAACTCATCAGTAAAAAACGCATGGAAGAGCAAGATTATCCGGTAATTGAAAATGAAACCAGAAAAGCACTCGAAATCATTCAGACAATAAGAAAACAATAAAATATTCTTGCCACAGATTAAAAAAATTAGAAAGGATTTTTTTTAATAATCTGTGTTAATCTTTTTATCCCGAGCTATCGGGAGTGGCAAAAAAAACACAACAAAATTATAAAAACATAAAATGGATTCAATATTTAACCTAAAAGGAAAAATTGCATTAATAACAGGCGGTGCTGGTGTATTAGGAAGCAACTTTGCAAACGTTTTGGCAAAACAAGGCGTTATTGTCGGGATTGTTTCTCAATCGATTGAGAAAGCCAATAAAACCGTTGAAACAATAGAAAGCAATGGCGGAAAAGCTTTTGCGATTCAGGCGAATGTTTTAAATAAGGAAGAACTGGAAAAAGCCAGAGATCTTATTGTAGAAAAATACGGACGTCTTGACATATTAATTAATGCTGCGGGTGGTAATATGCCTGGTGCAACTATTAGTCCGGATCAGGCGATTTATGATATGAAAGTAGACGATTTACAAAAAGTAGTCGATCTTAATATTATTGGTACAATGCTGCCAACTCAAGTGTTTTCTGAACTTTTTGCAAAACAAAAACAAGGAAATATTATCAATATATCTTCGGCGTCAGCACAAAGACCTTTGACAAGAGTTGTGGGATATTCGGCTTCAAAAGCTGCGATTGATAATTTTACGCAGTGGATGTCGGTTGAACTGGCTTCAAAATATGGTGAAGGAATTCGTGTAAATGCCATTTCTCCCGGATTTTTTATAGGAGAACAAAACCGTGCATTATTATTGACCCCGGAAGGAAAACTAACACCTAGAGGCGAAAAAATCATCGAACATACGCCAATGGGAAGATTTGGAACTCCTGAAGATATCGATGGAGCACTTTTATTTTTATGCAGCGACATGTCAAAATTTGTAACGGGAACGATCCTCAAAGTAGATGGAGGTTTCGCTGCAACAAGTATTTAAATTTTTATGCCGATTATACTTTAAGAAGTTTTACCGCAAAGTTCACAAAACTTTGTTTTTATATCGCTTTGCTTTGAGATTGCAAAAGGATTTTGAAAAATTAAAAATCTCATTGACAGAGAACGATAGTTCTTTTAAAAAATGAATGTCCTAGCCCCGATAGAAGTGGAAATCCTTTTATTTTTTTTCTTTAAAAAAATAAAAGATTGTAACGTCCCGAGGCTTCGGGAGCGGGATTAGCTCCTGAAAATTATAAAAATAATACTCTCAAAGTTTAAGGCTTTGGAGGCAAAAAACAAACCAAAAATGGAACAAACGTTAAGATGGTTCGGGCCAAACGATCCCGTTTCTTTACAAAATATTAAGCAAACCGGCGCGACCGGAATTGTAACGGCATTACACCATATCCCGAATGGACAAGTTTGGGATATTGAAGAAATTATTAAACGAAAAGTTGAAATAGAACACGAAGACGGAGATCCTAAAAAAGGCGCATCAGGTTTGACATGGTGTGTGGTTGAGAGTATTCCTGTTCATGAAGACATTAAAAAACAAACCGGAAACTATCTTCAATACATTGAAAACTACAAAGAAAGCATTCGAAATCTGGCATTGTGCGGTATAAAATGTATTTGCTACAATTTCATGCCGGTTTTAGACTGGTCGAGAACAGATCTTGCTTATGAAACTGCCGACGGATCTAAAGCTTTACGTTTTGATATTAATGCTTTTGCGGCTTTCGAATTGTATATTTTGAAAAGACCTGGAGCAGAAAATGAATATTCGGCAGCGCAAATCGAGAAAGCCAAAAGCTATTTTGAAGCCATGACAGATATTGATAAAGTAAAATTACAGCAAAATATTCTGGCTGGACTTCCAGGTGCTGAAGAAGCATATTCTGTAGAAGATTTTCTGATTACTTTAAGCGGTTATAATCATATTGACAGAGCGGCTTTGAAGAAAAATTTATTCTTCTTTTTACAGGAAATTATTCCGGTTGCCGAAAGTAAAGGTGTTTTGATGGCGATTCATCCTGACGATCCTCCCTACCCTATTTTAGGGTTACCAAGAGTGGTGAGTACCGAAGAGGATTTGGTTGAATTGATGGCTTGCGCCGAATCAAAGTCAAACGGATTTACTATGTGTACGGGTTCTTATGGTGTAAGAGCTGATAATGATTTACCTGGAATGGTGAGACGTCACGGCGATAAAATGAATTTCATACACTTAAGAAGTACGGAAAGAGATGCTGAAGGAAGCTTTTATGAAGCGAATCATCTTGAAGGCGATGTAGATATGTACGAAGTGGTAAAAGCGATCATTGAAGTCGAAAACAGAAATAACACTCAATTGCCAATGCGTCCGGATCACGGACACCAAATGCTGGACGATTTGAATAAAAAGACCAATCCCGGATATTCTGCGATTGGGCGTTTAAGAGGTTTGGCTGAATTGAGAGGACTTGAAATGGGGATTAAGAAGTCGCTTTAAGATAATCTCGCCAAGTCGCAGAGGCGCAAAGTTTTTTTAAGCTATCGTTATAATTAGGATTAAAAAAAAGTTTCACGCAGATTTTAAAAGATTTAAGCCGATTAGACAGATTAATTATTTAGAGCATCTTATAAAATTTCTCTGCGTATATCTGCTTAAATCTTTTAAAATCTGCGTGAAACAAAAAAAATCCTGCCTTCGTGGCAAAACTAACTAACCAAATAACCACAACCATGACCCGCCAAAACATCCTTATTTATTGCAGTCTTTTTGTAAATAGTGTTATAATGGCGCAGCAAACGCCGAAAATACTCCCCGACTCAAAAGCGAATTATTTACCTGATTTTAGTTATGCCGGGTATCATTTTGGCGAGAGCAATCTTCCTGAAGCTCAGGGAACAATCATCAATGCGACTGATTATGGCGTAAAAGCAAATGATGACCTTGACGATTCGAAAGCTTTACTGAAAGCGGTAAAAGCTGCAAATGCGATTGAAGGAAATGTGATTTTGCAATTGCCGGCTGGAAGAATAATTCTAAGTGATATTATATATATCGAAAGAAGCAATTTTGTATTTCGCGGTGCAGGTTCTGATGAAAACGGAACCGAAATCTATTGCCCGAGACCTATGATGTATCTCAAAAATCCGGAATCTTTGGCTGAACTTCGCGAATATTTAACCACGTTTGATAAAAGACAACGCGAACCTGAAAACAATATTGATTTGCCTTTCTCCCAATATGCGTGGTCCGGCGGATTTATCTGGACGCAGATTCCGGGTGAACGTGTAAAATCATATCTGGATAAATACGAACCTAATCCAAAGCCTTTAGCGAAAGTAAGTTCCGGAAATATGGGCGAACATACCATTTCAGTTTCGGAAGTAAAAGGATTGAAAGTTGGCGATATTGTCGAATTGCAATTGTTTAATAAAGACGGTGAAAATGGCGAAATCATAAAAGATTTATACAAAGGAGCGAATGTAAAACCGGGTTCTCATCACTGGAAATTTCCTAAACTTCCTATCGTAAGACAACAAGTTGAAATTACTAAAATTTCGGATTCAAAAATTACAATAAAAACGCCTTTAACGATTGCTATAAAACCCGCCTATCAGGCACAATTGGTCGAATGGAAACATCTTGACGAAGTAGGAATCGAACATTTACGTTTTACTTTTCCTGATATTCCCAGATTGGCACATCACGTAGAACCCGGAAATAATGCGATCTTTTTAACACGTGTTTTTAATAGTTGGGTAAAAGATGTCAAAATCACAAATTCTGACAGCGGGATTTTAGCCGAGGAAATATCAAATGTTACTGTTCAGGACATTGTAACAGACGGGACTCATATGGCGCATTATACAGTGACCTTGGGAGGTGTACATAATGTATTGGTAAAGAATCTGAAAATTTATAATAAAGCCGTTCATCCTTTAAGTTTCAACACTTTTGCGACTAAAAACGTGTATCAGAATTGTGAGATTTTTGCCGATGCGCTTTTAGATCAGCATTCAGGTGCCAATCATCAAAACTTATTCGATAATATTACGGTACATATAACCGCTGATAAAAATAATAGTTATTATTTGTTTGGCGGCGGCGGTGCTGATTACTGGAAACCTTCTCACGGACCTTTTAGTACGTTCTGGAACCTGAACGTTCAGGTTTCAAACCCAAATGATAAACCGGTTTTATTATACGGCATGAAAGACGGGCCTTTTGCCAGAATTATAGGCGTGAACGGAAACTCTAAATTCGAAGTAAAATATGACCCTGACGCTTATATTGAGTTCTTAAATACAGCAATGGATAAAGTTCCTTCGTTATATGATTATCAATTGCAGAAACGATTAAAATAGTTTTTTGCCACAGATTAAAAAGATTAAAAAGATTTTTTAGCCACGAATTCACGAATTTTTTTAATTAATTAACCGCAATCATTCGTGAATTCGTGGCTATTTTTTTAAACTTATTTCGTTAATCTTTCTAATCTTTTTAATCTGTGGCAAAACAGAATTCTTTACTAAAATTTCAATGCCATGAAATACAAAATAGCCTTTCTAATAATCGTATCTGTTTTTGGAAATATATTTTCCCAAAATAAATACCGTCTTAAAAATATCTCGACTACAGACGGACTTTCGCAGAGTTCTGTTATTGCTATTCATCAGGATAAATTTGGGCAAATGTGGTTTGGTACGCGCGATGGTCTTAACAAATATGACGGAAGTAAATTCACCGTTTTTAGAAATGATGTTACTAATAAAAATTCGATAAGCAACAATGATATTTTATCTATTGAGGAAGATAATAAAGGAAAAATCTGGGTTGGAACTTATAACGGACTCAATTGCTATAATCCTGTCAAAAATACTTTTAAACGTTATTTACATACCAAAACCAATCATACGATAAGCAGCAATGCAATTTGGTCGATCAAAGAAATTGTTGACGAAATGTGGTTTGGAACTTCAAAAGGATTGACGATTTATAATAAAAAATCAAAACAATTTATTTCGGTTTTTCATTCAGATACGGATACTTCTACTCTGCCAAGCAACAATATCCTGAGTATTTTGAAAACCAAAAAAGGAGAAATCTGGATTGGTACTACAAAAGGTTTATGCCAGCTTACAAGCAGGAAAAATGGGAAATTATTTTTTAGAAATTATCCTCTAAATGCTACAGATCAATTAAATGTTCAGGCAATTGCCGAAGATGATTCGGGAAATTTATGGATTGGTACAAAAAATAAAGGACTTCTTAAATTGGATAAAAAATCGAATGCATTTGTTTCATTTTTATCAGAGAATCAATATCGTGAAATAAATACTGATATTCGTTCGCTTGCTATCGACAATCAAGGTTCTTTATGGATTGGTACGTATGACGGAATCTATATTTTAGGAAAAGATAAAACCATTCAAAAAATAAATAACAGCAACAACAGCAACGGAATTGATAAGGTTAAATCCGTTTACATCGATAAAAAAGGCTCGGTCTGGATTGGCTGTTATTATAAAGGCGTTAATATTTGGGATATTTCAAATGTGAATTTCTCGAATTACAATCAGAATTCGAAAAAGATTCCGATGAGTTTTGATGTCGTAAGTTCTATTATTGCTGATAAAAACCAGAATATTTATTTTGGAACTGAAGGCGGCGGAATTACGATTTACAATAAAAATACCGAAGCTGTAAGTTACATCAACAGTAAAAGCGGACAAACGGTTAAAAATGATATTAAATCGATGTGTCTTTCAGGAGATATTTTATGGATTGGAACTTTCTCAAAAGGATTATCGGCTTACAACGTGATTTCAAAAAGAATTGAAGACAACAGGATTGCGGCTGATTTAAATCTTTTATTAAAAGAATCCGGTGTATATTCTATCAAAGCCGAGGGAAATGATATCATCTGGATTGGTACTTTTGGCAAAGGACTGATTCGGTACAATACCATTTCTAAAACTTTTGAAACTATTGGAAACGATAATACAAAACCCAATTATCTCACCAATAACATTGTTCGAACTATTTTGGTCGATCAAAAAAAAGGTATTTGGACTGGCACACAAAACGGACTGAATTATATCCCGCTAAGCAATTTTTCTCCTAATAAATATTCCATCAAGCATTACTTTTTTGATTCGGCTTCTGTATCAGGCGATGATATTCTGACTTTGTTTCAGGACAGTCAAAATAAAATCTGGGTAGGAACAAAAGCAAAAGGATTACATTATTTTGATGGAAAAAAATTCAACAAAATCAATTTAAGAGTTGGCAATACCGTTATTACTTCTATACATTCTATTTTAGAAGATGATGATAAAAATTTATGGATCAGCACCAATCAGGGCATTATAAAATACAGTACAACGCTTAAAAACGTTGTTATTTATGATCAAAAAGACGGTTTGGCAAGTAATGAATTCAATGATAATGCGGCATTAAAACTCAACTCAAATCAATTTTATTTTGGAAGTCCGTCCGGAGCAACTTATTTTGATGCCAAGAAAATATCCTTAAATACCTATGCTCCAAAAGTATTGATAACCAATCTGAAAATTAAAAACCAAACAATTCATGCCAATGATTCTTTAGGCATTTTAGAAAAAAGCATTGGTTATACCAAAACCATTACACTGGATTATGACAAGGCAAATTTCTCTATAGATTTTGCAATTCCAAGTTATATTCGGTCTAAAAATAATCAATACAGTTATCGAATGGTTGGTTTAGAAAATAACTGGACCGTAACTAAAAGTACCGAAGCCATTTTTGCCATTCAGAATCCCGGAACGTATACATTCGAAGTAAAAGGCGCAAATAATGACGGTGTCTGGAACAAAAAAACAACAACTTTAACCGTTATCGTAAAACCAGCTCCTTGGCGCAGTATCTGGGCGTTTTTATTATACGGGATCGTTATTGGTTTAGGTTTATATGGTTTGATCTGGATTATGAAATCGAAAGCCAGGCTGAAACAAAAACTGGAATTAGAATATCTGGAAACCAAACGTATCGAAGAAAATAATCTGGCTAAACTGGATTTCTTTACCAATATCTCGCACGAATTCAGAACTCCGCTTACACTGATATTAGGACCTTTGCAGCAAATTCTGGCCAACTACAACGGAACAAACGAAATGTATAAAAAGTTGTTGGTTATTGAAGGAAGCGCCAATCATCTTTTGAGTTTAATAAACCGTTTAATGGATTTTAGAAAACTCGAAAACCATCAGGTTACGCTGGAAACTGCCGAAGGAAATATTGTAAAATTCACCAAAGAAATCTTTCTCTCTTTTATCGAATATGCCAAAGACGGCGATTATACGTATACTTTTGAATCATCGCAGGAAGAAATTCCCGTGTATTTTGACCGTTATAAACTGGAGCGTGTTTTTTATAATTTAATTTCAAATGCTTTTAGATACACTCCAAAAGGCGGAAACATTAATCTTAAAATATCACATGACAATGAGAATCTTTTTATAGCGGTAGAAGATTCAGGAGTTGGAATTGCTGAAGAACATATCGATAAGATTTTTGACTTGTTTTTTGAAGTTCCAATGCATAAAAACGTCCAGAAAAACTACAATAAAGGAACGGGAATTGGGCTTTCGATTGTAAAAAACATTGTAAAACTCCATAAAGGAAATATTGATGTAACCAATAAAAAACCGGAAGGTGTGGTTTTTACAGTAACGCTTCCGTTAGGACGAGCGCATCTTATGGACAATGAAATTATCAGCGATTTTAAAATTAGTGACGATATCGATCAATATACCGCCCAATTAGAAAAAGCAGCAATAACAGAACCGGAAGATATTGATGATTTTGTGGTAAATGACGAAAAACAAACCATCCTGATTGTCGAGGATCATAAAGTCCTGCGATCCTTCATGAAAAACCTGCTTAAGGAAGATTATAATGTTATTGAAGCCGAAAATGGAAAAGTAGCATTCGACAAAGCACTTCAGCATGTTCCTAATTTAATTATAAGCGATGTAATTATGCCGGAAATGGTAGGAACAGAACTTTGCTCTAAAATCAAGGAGAATTTAAAAACCAGTCATATTCCGGTTATTCTGCTAACATCAAGAACTTCCTTAGTTTACAAATTTGAAGGTTTAGAAAGCGGTGCTGATGATTATATCAGTAAGCCTTTTAATTTAATTGAGTTTAAACTCCGTGTTAAAAACCTGTTGAATTCTACTGAACGTCTTAAAAACAAATTTGCAAGCGAGGATAATTTTATTCCGTCAGAAATTACCGTTTCATCCTTAGACGAAGAGTTATTAAAAAAAGCATTCAAAATTGTCGAGGAAAACATCTCGAACGAACAATTCGATATTCCGTTTTTCTGTACAGAATTAGGTGTGAGCCGTACCATGTTATTCTTAAAAATAAAAGCGTGGACCAATTACACGCCAAACGAATTTATTCATGAAATAAGATTAAAACGCGCTGCTCAGTTATTAGAACAAAACAAATTAAATGTTTCTGAAATCAGTTATAAAGTCGGTTTCAATAATCCAAAATACTTTAGTAAATGCTTCCAGAAAAAGTATGGGGAAACACCAACTCAGTTTGCTGACAAATTTTTCAAGTCTTCCGTCAAAATTTAGGGAATTCGTTATTTTAAAGGGTTAAAAAAGGGTATCTGTATTTTTAGATACCCTTTTTTGTATTTCTATATCCTTCGCCACTGCTACATTTGCCGTTATGAAGATCACAAAAACAAAATTCATATTGCTGCAAGTTCTATTTGTACTGCTCATAATAGGAATGAGTTTATTGCTCTTTTATTTTATCTAACATTAACCTAAAAACCAAAATGAATGTTTACAAACCAAAATTTCAAATCGCTTAAATGGTATTTGTCAGTAGCTTTTTTACTGGTAAATATCGTTATGAATGCACAGGAAAAAAAAGTCACCGGAAAAGTAACTTCGAGCGAAGATTTACTGGGACTTCCTGGTGCGAATGTTTATATCAAAGGTTCTTCTGTAGGAGGATCTGCAGATATGGATGGAAACTATAGCGTAATCGTTTCTGATAAAAACGCTGTCTTAGTCTTCAATTATGTAGGATATCAGACTGTCGAAATTCCGTTAGGCAATAAAACAGTAGTCAATGTAAGTCTTAAACCGGACACTAAAAATCTGGACGAAGTAATTGTTGTAGGTTATGGTACTCGTAAAAAAAGCGACATAACGGGTTCTGTATCTTCTGTCACGGCAAAAGAACTTACGGCTTACCCAACATTAAATGCAGAACAAGCTTTACAAGGTCGTGCAGCGGGAGTTTCGGTTCAGTCTAATAATGGTGGAGAACCTGGCGCACCGGTAAAAATCAGGGTTCGTGGAGGAACATCCATCAATGCCAGCGGTGACGCGCTTATTGTGGTCGATGGTTTTGCAGGAGTTGCCATGCCGGCGCCTAGTGATATTGCATCGATTGAAGTCTTAAAAGATGCATCGGCTACAGCCATCTATGGATCAAGAGGATCAAACGGTGTTATTATGGTGACGACTAAAAAAGGAAAACCGGGAAAACCGGTTATCGAATTCAGTAATTCAACATCTGTACAATCTGTCAATAACAAATTGCATTTATTAAATGCAGATCAGTTTGTGGCGTATAGAAAAAGTTTTACCACACATACCGCTGCGGGTTCTGACACAGACTGGCAAGATGTAATTTATCGTGAAGGAATGATTTCGAACACGCAATTATCGTTCTCCGGAGGTTCTGATAAAGTGAGGTATTATGTTTCCGGAAATTACTTTAATCAAAACGGAGTGGTGATTAATTCAGGAATCGATAAATACACGATTGTAAGTAATCTTGAAGCTGATTTATCTGATAAGTTTAAAGTAGGTCTGAATTTATTTCAAAGCAAACAAAACAAGCAAGGAATTATCAGCCAGACCGGCGCCGGAGGAACTGGTGCGGCGGGTGTAATTGCTGCCGCTTACCGATTTATGCCGGATAAAGGAATCTATAATGCTGACGGATCGTATACGACAACGGCTCCAATTGGGGACGATATTGATAATCCGTATGCAACGGCAATGGAAAACATTCTTGAAACAGTTTCTATCGTAAACCGAAGTAACTTTTTTGCGTCGTATCAAATTACCAAAGATTTAAATTTTAAAACAACTTTAGGATTAACAGATAATAATTCGCAAACCGGACGCTATATTCCGTCAACTTTAATTGCAGGAAAAAATATTAAAGGAGAAGCTTCTGTGACCAATACGAGATTTTCTTCTTTCCTTACTGAAAATTATCTAACGTTTAAACGTGAAATTATCGATAAAGGAATCTTAACGGTTCTTGGAGGATATTCGTATCAAAAAAACAAAAATGAACGTGCTTTTGCTGCGTCAAGAGGATTTTTGACCAATACAAATTCGTATCATAATTTAGGTGCGGGAACTGTATTCCTGAAACCGGAATCGAGCTTGTCTGAAACGGAATTAATTTCGGCTTTCGGAAGGTTGAATTTTGATTATGACGATAAATATTTATTCACGTTTACCGCACGTCGCGATGGTTCTTCAAGCTTTAGTGAAAACTATAAATACGGAACATTTCCTTCCGGAGCGATTGGATGGAATATTAGTAAAGAAAATTTCTTAAAAGACAATAAAACGGTTTCTAACCTTAAATTGAGAGCGAGTTATGGTGCAACCGGAAATCCGTCTATTGATGCGTATTCTACTCTGTCAAGATTTTCAGAAATTTATGATGTAAGTGGTGACGTAATTGTAAATGCGGTTCAGTTAACGTCATTAAACAACCCAAATCTAAAATGGGAAACCTCGTACCAACAAGATTACGGAATTGATTTAGGTTTATTTGATAACAGAATCAGCATCACAGCTGATTATTATAAAACAATTACCAAAGATTTATTGTTCAACAGGCCTTTACCGGGAGTTTCAGGAATTGCTTCTCAATTGCAAAATGTGGGAGAATTAGAAAACAAAGGATGGGAATTGGGTATTAATACCAAAAACTTTATTGGTGCAGATTTCACGTGGTCAACAAGCTTTAATATTTCTTCGAACAAAAACAAAGTATTGAAACTGGCTGATAACAAGGATCTTTTAATAAACTCTACGCCTGGACATTTCCTTGCTACAGATTCTCAGATTTTAAGAGTTGGACAGCCGGTTGGTTCATTCTTCGGGTTTATTTATGATGGTGTAATCCAGCAAGGTGAAACTGTTCTTCCCGGGAATTTTGAAACTGCTGCGGGTGGAGAAAAATTCAGGGATGTAAATGGTGACGGAAAACTGGATTCTAACGATAAAACTATTATTGGTAATCCTAATCCTGATTTCATTTTTGGTTTCAATAATGATTTTACCTATAAAAACATCGATCTGAATATCTTCTTTCAGGGTTCAGAAGGCAATCAAATCTTAAATTATACTTTAATGGAATTAGCTTCAGGAAATAACAATGCTACAACAGAAGTTCTGGATGCCTGGACTCCAACCAATACAGATACAAATGTTCCAGCAAATGCGGCAAGAACAAAAAGAGTTACGTCGAGATTTGTGTATGACGCTAGTTATATTCGTTTAAAAAATATCTCAATTGGATATAGTTTAGATGAAAAAGTAGTTTCGAAAATAGGATTAAATAAAGTTCGTTTTTACATCAGTGCACAAAACTTATGGACTATTACAAATTATCCGGGTTCTGATCCTGAGGTAAATTATCTTAATGATACAAATGCCAGAAGTAATACCAATTTAGGATTGGATTACGGAAGTTATCCGAACGTAAGAACTTTCACTTTTGGTTTTAATATAAAATTCTAGTCTAAAAAGTATTATGAAATCGCCACGATTCCAAATTAAAAACAGAATTAAGAATAACGATTCCATGTTCCATTAAAAATTAAATAGTAACACACATGAAAAAATATATAGCTTTTCTTTTCTTGGGAATATTCGCTTTTGGATGTTCCGATTTAGAAGAACATCCGGTAGGCGTTATTCGTCCTGATAACTTCTTTAATAATACAGATGATTTGCAAGCTGCCGTAAATGGCGCGTTTGCAAACATTGCCCACAATAATTATTGGGGACGAGAATTTACAATTGCGCTTATGCTGCGTGATGATATGGCTGATATTGGTGACAGAACTACTCAGGCTGCCCGTATCGATGTTAATGATATGAATATGAATGATACTAATGCACTTGTGGCAAATTTCTGGCCGCAGTCGTATATTATTATTACAGCAGCAAATCAGGCTATCGAAGGTGCTAAAAAAACACCAGGAGATCCTGCAAAGGTAAATGCAATTATGGCACAGGCTTATTTTGCCAGAGCTTTTGCTTATTATCATCTGGTTCGAATTTTTGGAGATATTCCGTATATTGATTTTGTTGTAAATGATGTTGCACAGGTAAATTCTTTAAGCAGAACCAAAGAAGCTGATGTGTACGCAAAAATCATTTCTGATTTAGAATTTGCAAAACAATGGCTGGACGATAAACCAAAGGTAAAAGCAGTTCCGGGAAAAGGTACCGCAGCCGGATATTTGGCATCTGTTTACCTGACATTAGGAAATTATCAAAAAGCATATGACGAATCGAAATATGTGATCACAAACGAAGCAAAATTTGGCTTAGGTTTAGATGCTAATTTTCAGGATTTGTTTAATGCTACAAAAGCAGCTGAACTTAAAGAGCCTTTGTTTACAATTGATTTCAACAATTTAGTTTCAGGAAATTACGGTCAGGATTATACCGCTTTTTTTACCGGTTCCTTAAAAGATGAAAGTTATAGTTACGGGCAAGGATTCTCAGTTGCTGTGCCTTCACTAAAAGTATTTAACGATTGGGATAAAAGAGATTATCGAAGAGCGGTAAGTTTTGATACGATAATTAGAAAAAAAGTGGGTGCAAATTTAGTGGTTTTTCCATCAAGCGATAACGAAAAAGCGCCACGTCCGCATATTGCTAAATATTACCGTTTTCCGGGAAAAGCAGGTGCAAACGGAAGAACTTCGCAACATAATTACATCACGATGCGTTTTGCCGAAGTATTACTAACTGCTGCCGAAGCACTTAACGAAATTTCTCCGGGAACTGCAGAAGCAGATGGTTATGTAAACCGAGTGCGCGCGAGAGCCAGAAATAAAAACGGAAAACTGGTTTCTTTTCCTGCAAATGTAACACCTGGATTATCTCAGGCTGATTTTAGAAAAATGGTTATCGACGAAAGAAGGTTAGAACTTGCCTTTGAATACATAAGATGGTATGATATCAAAAGGTTGAAAAATGGTCCTGAAGTTTTTGGTCCGAATGGATTTGAGCCACATCCTAATTTTAATCCCAACAAAGATTATTTATTTCCATTACCGGGAACTGAGTTAGCGATTAATCCTAATTTAAAACCGAATAATCCGGGGTATTAATTTAACTCAATTATTAAACGCAGATAAACCGGATGCGCTATCGCGAAGACACAGAAAAAAACGGATTTAAAAAAATCAGCGAAAATCAGCGTTTTCGCAATAGCGAATCTGCGTCATCTGCGTCTTAAATTTAGTTTAGAAACTAAAAAACAATTAATAAGTATGAATAAAGTTAGTTTTTTTGTTTTAATTCTGGGGTTTGCATTGCTCGCAGCGGCATGCAAATCCGGGATTAATTCCCCAACAAAAGTCAGCTCTGCAAATGCAAAGACTCTTCTGGAAACCCGATACAAAATGGTACTCGATTATCCGGTTGATTCTATGTCTATGCCAAGAAGTATGACGATCAAAACAAATGATATTAAAAAAGTTCCATCCAGAGACTGGACGAGCGGATTCTTTGCCGGAAACCTTTGGCAATTATACCAACTGACAGGAAATATAGAATATAAAAAGCAAGCTGAAAAATGGACTCGTTTTAGCAAAAAAGAAAGCGTAAACAGAAACTCTCACGATGTAGGTTTTAAAGTTTATTGCAGTTATGGCGAAGGTCTAAAAGCCGAAAACAAACCAGAATACAAGGACGTAATCATTAAAGGAGCTGAAACTTTATGTACTCGTTTTGACGCAAAAGTAGGTGCAATCCGTTCCTGGGATTTCAATAAGGAAATTTGGGATTATCCTGTAATTATCGATAACATGATGAATCTCGAATTGCTTTTTGAAGCCAGTAAATTATCCGGAAACAAAAAGTATCAGGATATTGCCATCAAACACGCCAATACAACACTTAAAAACCAGTTTAGAGAAGACAATAGCTGTTATCACGTCATTGATTATAATCCGGAAACCGGAGCTGTTAGAAAAAAAACGACACTTCAGGGATATAATGACGATTCGGTTTGGGCACGCGGACAAGGTTGGGCGGTTTACGGGTTTACCATGTCGTACCGTTATACCAAAGATCCTGCATATCTAAAACAAGCCGAAGCAACCGCACAATTTTTTATGACAGATAAAAACCTGCCAGAAGACGCAATTCCGTATTGGGATTTTAGAGATCCTGCCATTCCTAATTCTGCAAGAGATGTTTCTGCTGCAACCGTAATGGCTTCTGCTTTGTATGAACTTTATGGTTATACTAAAAACAAAAGTTATTTGGCTTTCGCCGATAAGATAATCACGAGTTTACATTCGGATAAATACATTTTAGATCCAAATATAAATGCGCCTTTTATATTGGATCACAGCACTGGAAACTGGCCAAAACACGACGAAATTGACGAACCTATAATCTATGCCGACTATTATTTTCTGGAAGCTCTTTTAAGAAAAGTGGCAAAGTAACAAAGCAACAAAGTTTTTTTGCCTTTGAACTTATGAACCTTGAAATCTTTGGGCCTTTGTACCTCTGAACCTATACACACATGAAGAATTATCAAAATAATACATTTTCTATTTTTGCGCTTTTTGTTTTTTTTCAAATTTGTCTGGGCAGTTTTGCTCAGACAAAAATGAATATCAATGAAAACTGGCTGTATCTCGAAAATCATACTTCAAGTCTTGGTGAAGCACAAAAAGCGACAAACTGGACTTCTCTAAATTTACCTCACACCTGGAATGCAGAAGATGCAACAGATCTTAATCCGGGTTACAGACGTGATGCAAGCTGGTACCAAAAAAAACTGAATATCTCTAAAATTGATCAAAATCAACGTTATTACTTGTATTTTGAAGGATCGAATGTAACCACAAAAGTATATGTAAACGGTAAAGAAGCCGGAGGACATATTGGCGGCTACATTGGTTTTACAATTGATATTACCAATTATATTAAAGAAGGGAACAACGATATTTTTGTTCGGGTTGATAACAGTTATGATATTGAAATTATCCCTTCTCAAAAAAGTGATTTCTTTATTTATGGCGGCATAACCCGTGATGTCTGGTTATTGTCTAAATACAAAAATCATATCGAGAACTTAAAAATTACAACTCCTGAAGTTTCGGCTAAAAAAGCTTCTTTAAATATTGTGGCTGCGACTGTAAATCCGGATAATACCAAAGATTTATCGTTAACTGTAGTTCTTAAAAATACGAAAGGAAAAAAAGTTGCCAGCAAAACGATTCCGGTTTTGGATAAGACAACCACCATTACATTCGAAAACCTGAAAAATCCTGAATTATGGGATACTCAAAAACCAAATTTATATAAAATAACTGCTTTTTTATCTGAGAAAAACCAAGTAAGAGACAGCGTAAACGAAAAAGTAGGTTTTAGATGGTTTGAGTTTAAAGATCACGGTCCGTTTTACCTGAACGGAAAACGATTGTTGATTCGTGGCACACACCGTCATGAAGAACAAGCCGCAGTTGGCGCTGCAATGAGCAATGCACAACATCGCGCTGATATGGAATCAATAAAAAAGATGGGCGCTAATTTTGTTCGTCTGGCGCATTATCCGCAAGATCCTGAAATTTACAAAGCCTGCGATGAACTGGGTTTATTGGTTTGGGATGAATTGCCTTGGTGCCGTGGCGGAATTGGCGGTGAACTTTGGCAAACGAATACTAAAAATATGCTTGCCGAAATCATCAATCAAAATTACAATCACCCAAGTATAATCATTTGGTCACTTGGAAACGAAATGAATTGGCTGCCTGATTTTACTGACGGAGATAATACCGAAAAAACAAACATATTCCTGACGGAACTTAACGACATTGCCCATAAAATGGATCCAACCAGAAAAACGGCGATTAGAAAATACTACGAAGGTTCACAAATTGTCGATGTCTTCTCCCCTTCTATCTGGTCAGGCTGGTATTCCGGAAGTTATAAAAACTATCAAAAAGCAATTGATGTTTACAAAAAAGAATACAAGCATTTTATTCATGCCGAATATGGCGGAGACAGTCACGTAGGACGTCATAGCGAAAATCCTGTTACCGGTGAAAATATCATAAAAGCCGAAGGTTGGGAAGAAGCCATTGTGCAAACAAAAGTGGCAAATATTGCCCAAATTGGTGATTGGAGTGAGAATTATATCGTTGATTTATTCGACTGGCATTTGCATATATCCGAGAATGATCCAACGTTTGTGGGAAATATTCAGTGGGCATTTAAAGATTTTGCAACGCCGTTACGTCCGGAAGATGATATTCCGTACATGAATCAAAAAGGATTGGCAGATCGCAACGGAAATCCAAAAGATGCGTATTATGTTTTTAAAAGTTACTGGAGCGATGAACCTTTTACCTATATCGAGTCGCATACCTGGACAGAACGACAAGGTCCGGAAAATACTCCCAGAACGTTGAGTGTTTTTAGTAATTGTGACAAGGTTACTTTATTTCATCAGGGGAAATCGCTTGGAGAAAAACAGAGAAATCTTTCACTTTATCCTGCAAATGGCTTAACTTGGGATGTTAATTTTAAGAAAGGTGAAAATATTCTGATCGCTGTTGGAGAAACTAAAAACGGGAAAAAAGTATCTGATACGATAAAAGTAAACTATCGTTTCAATAAAAATGATACGGCAACTTCTTTACAATTGTCATCGGAAAAATTAAAAAATGGCAATTATTTAGTCACTGCAATTGCAATTGATAATAACAATTTGCGTTGTTTAGATTATGAAGAAAGTGTTTATTTTCAGTGTTTGAAAGGTGGAAAAACAATGAAAAGCCAGGGAACGCCAACCGGAAGCGAATCCATAAAAATGGCAAACGGAAAAGCTTCTATCGAAGTGGTTCCTGACGGATCAAGTGTTCCGATAGAGATGACGGCTTTGAATCAGAGTTTTAAAGGTGAATATTTGAAGATTATTGTTAATTAAGTTTAAACGCAAAGTTCGCAAGTTTTTTTTCTCGCAGATTTTGCAGATTAAGCAGATTTTTTGATATCATGCTTTGAAGTCTGGCTTGTCATTTTGAGAAATGACAACATGAGAATAAATAAAGATCAGAAACTATGAAAAATACCATTTTCTACGGAATCGCTTTAATGAGCAGTTTTGCAACCAACGCACAAGTAATCTTAAATGCAGATGGTCCGGGCGGAGTTGGTACTTACGAATTAATTACAAAAGCATTGGCACCCGGAACAACAAACGGCTCCGTAGAAGCTCCAGACGCTATACATCCAGATTTTGGGCGTCACATCACAGAGGTTTATGATAATGATCTGAAGAAATATGTATTTGAATTTAATCTACACATTACTAATACACCGCCAGACAATGAACCTGTTAAAGGTAAAACAGACAGGCAACGCGTCGAAATAAAGTCATTTGAACCTTCTCCAGATAATCTAAAAGGAATAACCGGCGAAACCATACAATATAAATGGCGTTTTAAGATACCTACAGGATTTAAACCTACTAAAAATTTTACCCATATTCATCAGATTAAAGCGGTAGATGGCGATGATGGCAATCCTTTGTTTACTTTAACTTTAAGAAAAATGTCAAATGGTTCAAATAAATTAGAACTTATTTATGTAAAGGACGAAGCTACAAAAATGACAAAATATCAAACGGTAAATATGTCCCTTTTTGAAGGAATCTGGGTTGAAGCAACAGAAACTATTAAAATTGGTTTAAAAGGAACTTATGATTTAACGATAAAAAAAGTAAGTGACGGAACAGTTTTAATGAATTACAGCAATTCTAATATTCAAACGATTCGTACTGCCTATCTTTCAAAAACCGGAACTAATTACAGTGCAAATTCTTTTATAAGACCTAAATGGGGAATGTATCGCAGTTTGAAAGATATTGCCGATATGAAAGATGAAACAATGCGATTTTCGGATTTTAGCATACAGGAAATAACTCCTTTATCTAAAAAAGATAATTAGTTCTCAACAATATAAAACAAAATAAATATACGAATGAAAAAACTAATCACCTTATTATTACTAACAACGGTTTTTATTGGACAGGCACAAAACCTGATTTCAAATATTCCTAATCGAAATACAACTTCTTTAAACGGGGTTTGGAATTATATTATTGATCCGTATCAAACAGGATTTTACAGTTTTCATCTCGATCAGTATGACAAACAGGAAAAACCATCAAATAGTGCTTTTTTTAATAATTATCATGCTGTGAACAAACAGGAATTAGTGGAATATGATTTTGACAAATCTCCAACGATTACGATTCCCGGAGATTGGAATTCGCAGGTTCCTGAACTTAAATATTACGAAGGAAATGTCTGGTTCAAGAAATCTTTTGATTATGATCTAAAAGACAAAAAACGTCTTTTTGTTTATTTAGGAGCAATAAATTATAAAGCAGATGTTTATTTGAACGGGAAAAAGCTGGGAACTCATGAAGGTGGTTTTACGCCTTTTAATTATGAAATAACATCTATTGTAAAACCAAAAGACAATTATTTGGTTGTAAAAGTAGATAATACAAGACATAAAGAAGATGTTCCTACTATTAATACGGATTGGTGGAATTATGGCGGAATTACACGCGATGTAACTCTTATCGAGGAAAATGAATCTTTTGTAGAAGATTATAACATTCAGCTTAAAAAGAATAATAAAGATTTGATTGCCGGTTTTATTAAAATCAATAATTATAATTCGGCACAGAATAATATAACAATTTCAATTCCTGAACTGAAAATTAGTTACAAAGGAAAAATTGGTGCTGACGGAATGGTAAATTTTGAAATTCCGACGAAAAAAATCTCGTATTGGTCTCCCGAAAATCCAAAATTATATGAAGTTATAATTGATTTTAACGGGCAAAAACTAAAAGATACTATTGGTTTCAGAACAATTGAAACGCAGGAAGACAAGATCCTTTTGAACGGAAAACAAATCTTTTTACGCGGAATCTCTATTCATGAAGAAAATGCAAAAGGCGGACGTGCAAATTCTGAAGAAGATGCTTTGCGTTTACTGAACTGGGCGAAAGAACTGGGTTGTAATTATGTTCGTCTGGCACATTATCCGCATAACGAAAACATAATAAGAACGGCAGATAAATTAGGTTTGATGGTTTGGGAAGAAATCCCGGTATACTGGACCGTTGAATTCACCAATCAAAGTACCTATAAAAATGCCGAAGATCAATTGACAGCAACTATTACCAGAGATAAAAACAGGGCGTGTATTGTTATCTGGTCGATGGCAAATGAAACACCAATATCTGATGCGAGAAATATTTTTATAAAAAACCTGGTGGATCACACCAAATCTTTAGATAATACCAGATTAATCAGCGCGGCTTTATTAACGCAAAGCGGAAATGGTTTTGGTACTATAAACGATGAAATTGGTCAATATTTGGATATCATTTCGTTCAATCAGTATTTGGGCTGGTATGGTGGAAAACTGGAAGATGCCGAGAAGATTTTATGGAAAACCAAATACAACAAACCTGTCATCGTTTCTGAATTTGGCGGAGATGCAAAACAGGGATTCCACGGAGAAAAAAACGAGCGCTGGACTGAGGAATATCAGGAATATCTATACATTCAGAATTTGAAGATGATCGAAAAAATACCTCACCTTAGTGGTTTAAGTCCGTGGATTCTGGTCGATTTCAGATCGCCAAAACGACTTCTTCCGGGAATTCAGGACGGCTATAACAGAAAAGGGCTAATCTCTAATGACGGGAATAAAAAGAAAGCTTTTTATATCATGCAGGATTGGTATGCAAAGAAGAAAAAAGAGTATTAAAAGTATTCTTTCGTAAAATGAGAAAAAAAAAGGAAAGCCTTGTACCTCAATCTAATTAAATGTAAGAACCGTTATCAATTCATTAACAAAAAACAAAGTTTAATTATATGATTTTTCTTCATTATTAACTTACTTTGTAGTAATCAAAATAAATTAATCTTATGAAAAAATTTAGTTTACTGGCAGTTGTTTTATTTGCTGCCTTCTCAGTTCATGCGCAAGATGCAGTAAAATTTGCTCCGCTGGATGCAAGTCCGGTAGATATTTCTTACTTCCCGAACAAAGCTGTTAAATTCAAAAAAACTGATAATCCAAATCCTGTTGTAAAAGTTATTTATGCAAGACCTTCTGTAAAAGGACGTACAATTTTTGGTGATGTTGTAAAGTTTGGTGAAGTTTGGAGAGTTGGTGCTAATGAAAATACAGAAATCAAATTTTACAAAGCGGTTACCATTGACGGTAAAAAGATTCCGGCCGGTACTTATAGTTTATTTGCTATTCCTGAAAAAGACAAATGGACAATCATTATCAATAAAGAACTTGATTTATGGGGAGGTTATGCTTATGACGAAAGTAAAGATTTTGTAAGGGTTTCAGTTCCTGTAAAATCAGTATCTGAAGTAATCGAAGCTTTATCAATTGCTTTTACAAGTAAGGATTCTGTTGCTAATTTAGTTATTGGTTGGGACAAAACAACAGTTGAATTGCCTATTACAATTAAATAATGGATTCATTCTAATAATAAAAAAAGAGACATTTTTCAATGTCTCTTTTTTGTTTTTAAGCCTTAACGGTTTCTATAATTTCATCTGATGTTTTACTTTACTTAAGTTATGTTTAAAAAAATACCGTTCACGAAATAAGAACCTGTTTCCTTTTTTTAGATAATTATTCGTTGAGGGTTAAAAAATACTTGAGCTTGGATTTTATCTTTTCTCTTTTATTATTTAATAAAAATAAATTATCAGGATTTGCAGCAGAATATCCATAAAATAACTGCTCTGCTTCTGGCCTGTCATAATTTAAGACATAAATTGTTCCGTCGGGATCTTTTTCTAATCCTCTTTCAAGATTATAGTTCCCTTCGACTATTACCTTTTTCTCAGGTGTTTTTCCTTTATATACACTTGTCAATTCAAATGTATGTCCTTCGATTGTACCATCACCCTGATAAATTTTTAGTACAGTTTCAATTCCTTCACAATCAGCACACGGCAATAAACCTTCATATACCATGACTTGTCCCAAAACATTTTCTGTATTTTCACTATCGAGTACATCAGAGGTATCCTGAATAGTTTCCTCTTTCTTTTTAGAATTACAAGACATTAACTGGCAAGCAACAACGAGCAACACTACTAACTTTTTCATATTATATGTTTTAAAAATTAAATATAAGAATATTCTTGTGTTTATTGGTTTTATTTAACCTTTTTTCTGAAATAATCGAAAATTTGCAGGTTAAAAATTAGTATAGTTCATTCGTTTTATGGGCTTGTTATTTTTTTATGACGTCAGTATTATTTCTTCGTTTTGTATGATTTATATGATGAAGTTTTGTATTTTTATCTGTAGCAAAATAAATTATATTAACTTAAATAAAACTACATGGGAAAATTTGTAATTACCAAAAGAACCAATGGTGAATTCCAATTTAATTTAAAAGCAGGTAATGGCCAGACTATTTTAGCAAGTGAAGGCTATACTACTAAAGCGGCTTGTACAAACGGAATTGAATCTGTGAAAACAAACTCACAGGATGATGCTCGTTATGATAGAAAGGAATCCAGCAACGGAAAACCATATTTCAATCTAAAGGCTACCAATGGTCAAATCATTGGATCAAGCGAAATGTATGAGAGTACTTCTGCAAGAGAAAGCGGGATTGAATCTGTCAAGAAAAATGCTCCTGACGCAACTACAGATGATCAAACAGTGTAATTTTTTATACCATATTAAATTAAACGAGACTTAAAAGCCTCGTTTTTTTTATGCCTTTTCTATTTATAATCGCTTCTTTTATTAGAAAAATCGCTTTCCTTATTAAACAGATAAATTTTACGATTTTTTATATTTCCCTGAGAAAACAAGCCCAAAGAATCTGGTTTGCGTTTTACTTTCTTTGCCTCATAACCTTCTTTCTTTAAAGATAATCTGCAAATGTTGTTTGGTTTTATTTTTATATTAAAATATCCGTTAATATCTGTTTCGGTTTTATTTCCGTTACTGTCTATCTGCACATTCGAAAGCGGTTCACCTGTATCATAATCGTATACGTGACCGGACAAAGTGTTGTTTGTA
Organism: [Flexibacter] sp. ATCC 35103; assembly: GCF_001975985.1. Lineage (GTDB taxonomy): Bacteria > Bacteroidota > Bacteroidia > Flavobacteriales > Flavobacteriaceae > Flavobacterium. The sequence goes on from NZ_MTQF01000006.1 coordinate 292,405, forward strand.
CAGCTGCAAAATAATAGGCTCAAAATAATTAGCTTTACTTTTAATATCAATTTATTTTGCATTTCTTTTTTTTTAATTGTCATTGTAAATAATCGTTCAGACCTTAAAAGAAGAATCTTTTATGGATAAATATTATCTGTTTTATTAATTGTATTTTTAGTTTACAGATATATTTCCGGCAATTTATATCACTTTAAAACAATATGCAATACCCAGTTTTAGTGATTTTTAGGCATGCAAAAAAACAAAAAAGGTGCATGAAATTTTCATACACCTTTTTGCAACTAAATATGTACTAACATTATAGCTTGTTTACAGATTTCAAAGCTGTCCAAATTTATCTTTATAGCGACATAATTCTTCTTCTGTTTTGCTTAATAATTTTTCTAATAACTTTATTTTATCTTCATAAAGGACTTTTAGGGTTGCACTGCTATCAGAATTAATTTGAATACTTCCGTTATTATTTCCTCTGACTTTATTAAAATTATTGAAATATCTCTGACTATCAAAACTGATAACATCTTCTACACTGACTTCTAAAATTCGGGCAATTTCAACCAATTTTACATAAGAAAGAATCGTTTTTCCTTTTTCAATTTTACTATAACCTGCTTGTGTAACTCCTAGTTGATCTGCCATATATTCCTGGGTATAATTTTTTAATTCTCTAATGCTTTTAATTTTATTTTTTATTGAAGAGGTCATAATTTTATTTGGGGTATTTTGTATAGCTAAAACTGACCGGTATTAAACTTTTGGTATTACAGCTATAGCTTTTTAATGTGTAATATCATACTACTTCAATCGTAGGTTTCTTGAGGTAATATTTGTTCATTTTTTTTTAGTCGTAATAATAAAACCATATAGAATAGCCGCTGCCATCAAAACTAAATCATAAAGGGAGATTCCTGATAATAACATGGCTTGGTTTTATAGATTTTTTTTTGTTTTTTGAAGCAGTCGGTCAAAATTCAGGTGTAAGAAATGATCAATTTGTTTTCCTATTACGGGACGATCTGTAGAATTGATTTTTACCTTGGTTTCTTTTTTATAAATGTCTCTCACAATGACATAATATTCGAATTCGATATCATTATAAAATCTCAAAATGATCAGAATGGTATACATTAACAAAGTAGGTGCTATGTAATACAACTCAGATAAATTAGAGAAAACCATACAATAATAGGCAAAAGCTGTTACCGAAATAAAAGCGCCATTTTCAAGAAGGTAGGACTTCTTTTTTTTGAGTAAACCAAGTTCGGCAATTTCATTAAAGCTGTATTGCCATCGTTTTGATCCATACTGAAACTGAACTTGGTCATGAGTAAGGGTAAAGAACATAATAATTTGGGTTATTTAAAAAACATGAATTTATTGTACTGAAGAATTAAAATAAAACAGTTAAAAAATTATCTCAAACAATTAATTTAAAACAACATTTCTTCCTCGCAATATTACGCATTATCTCGTTTTTTTTTCCTACAAACCCTCTAATAGAATATAACTAAAAGTTATAATTAAATCTATATTGTTAATTTTTGCCTATTGTTGTGTAAATTTTACGATGTACTTATTACTATTTTTTTTCACACTACAGCGCTGTTTTTTAGACAGATATAAAAAAATAAGCACTATTTATAACAAAAAAAATAGTCGTTGACAGCAAAAATTAATATATACAAATAATTAATTGCATTTGTGCCAAAATGTATTCGAAAAAAAATCTTTAATAGTCCCATACTTATTAAACACCGGATTATCGATTCAAATTTTCTGATAACTGACACTAAAAATGAGAAAAAAACAGAAATTCCGACAGACATAAATAGATCTCTTTAATCTATAACAAAAAAAACACTCCTTTTGAGAGTGTTTTTTAAATATTCTTCAGAAACAAAAAATCATGAAACTTTATTCATTAAGTTTTCAATTTTAGAATGCGAAACTTCTGGATTTGCACCTGGAGACTGGGCAACCAAAGCTCCTACAGCGCAGGCAAAATCTATGGCATCCTGAGGTTCTTTTCCGGTAAGCAGCGAAGTGGTCAATGCTGCTAAAAAAGAATCCCCTGCTCCTACTGTATCAGCAACTTTAATAGGATAACCTGCATTTTCATACAATTTTCCCTGCCAGAACAATAAGGCTCCGTCTTTGCCTTTGGTAACACAAATTCCCGTCGCTTTTGTATGCTGAACTATAAAATTTATGTTTTCTTCTAAAGTTGTAAATGGCGATTTTAAAGCAGCCGAAATTTCAAGCAATTCTTCATCATTAAACTTTATAAAATTAGCTGAATGCATTAATTGTTCGAGTATTTCGTATGTATAATGTGGTTTTCTCAGATTGACGTCAAACACTTTATAAACGTTTTTTTGCAGCAATTCTTCAAGAGATTTTCTGGATACTTCATCTCTGCAAACGAGGCTTCCGTAAATTAAAACATCAGCATTATCTACTATTTCTACAGCTCTTTTATTTAAAACAATTTTATCCCAGGCCGACGGGTAATTTATACTGTAACTTGCAGATCCTGTATTATCTAAGGTAACATTTACTAAACCTGTTGGATATTCTTCTGATTGTATAATAGTATTGGTTTCGAGTCCCAGACTTTTTATATGATCAATAATAGCATCGCCATCTTTATCATTTCCTACACAACTAATCATGGCTACATCGCAACCTAATGTTTTCATGCGCAACGCAACATTCAGAGGTGCTCCGCCAATTTTTTTTTCATTATCAAAAACATCCCAAAGTACTTCTCCGTAAGCTACTGCTTTAAGGTTTTTACCGTTATTCATTCTCAACTTTTTTAATATTTTGTATACATTCTATATTATAAAGTTAAACTTTTATTTTGTGGTGACCTATGGAATATGGGATTTACAAACAAAAAAAGAAATATTAAATCCTATTCAATCTTTGCGTATTAATCGAGTAAGAAAACAATTAATCCTCTTGCGCCGTGAGCTCCAAGAACTAATGATTGCTCGATATCAGCTGTTTTAGATGGTCCGGCAATGAAGGTACCGAAACCGTATTCCTGATTTCCAATTTTTTCATAAGCCTGATGCATTGTTGCGATAAGATCTTTTTTATACACTATAATAGCGAGATATTGCGCAATAAAAGGCGATACACGCTGCCCTAGTACATCATCTGTAACCCAAAGTGCACTATTTTCGGCTACACCAAAATGAGCTTTTACAATCGTTAATTCTACATCCTGAAGTGAATGTACATCATCGTTTGTCCAGTCTAAAGATGCAATTTCAGAAAGCTCCGGAATGGTTGTTATCAGGCGTTTATCGAGATTATAATTTGCTTTTATATATTGAATGATTTCAGCATAATCAGCAACTTCTACAGGATCTCCACCAATATTTTTTAATACTGTTTTATAGGTTTCAAGTACATTAAAATTCTCTGAACCTAAAACATTCAAGTCCGGCAAATCCGTAATTAAAGCAGGTTGGTTTTGCTTTATTTTTTTTAAAATATCCGCTTTACTACTCATTGTCTTTTGCTTTTGCTTCTCTTGAATTTTTCTTGTACCATTCTCTAAAAGATTCTTCCGGAACGGCTGGCATCTCGCGCTGATCGTACCATTTGTTCATTTTATTATGGACTAATCCGGGAACATTTTTCATTACAAAACGACCTGATTTTCCTGCAATATTAAAAATGGTTGGGTTTGCTAAAACTGTTGCCATCGTTTTCATTGCAACGGTTTTGGCTTTTGGCGTATGTCCTTCTTTTACCAGCACCTGACGCCATTTGTACAATTGGTCGTGTATATCGATTTTTACCGGACAAACATTGGTACAAGAACCACAAAGTGTGCTTGCAAATGGTAAGTCGGCATTTTTAGTCATGTCCAGATTTGGTGCCAGAATCGACCCAATTGGTCCTGCAACAGCATTGTGATAACTGTGTCCGCCACTTCGTCTGTAAACCGGACACGTATTCATACAGGCACCGCAACGAATGCATTTTAGGGAGTTTCTAAAATCTTCCCGCCCTAATTGTGTACTTCTGCCATTATCGACTATAACAATATGAATTTCTTTTCCTTCTCTTGGTTTCTTAAAGTGACTTGAAAAAGTAGTTATAGGTTGTCCTGTTGCGCTTCTGGCTAATAATCTCAGGAAAACACCTAAATGTTTGCGCTGCGGAATCAGTTTTTCGAATCCCATGCAGGCAATATGCACATCGGCTAAATGCGCGCCCATATCTGCATTTCCTTCATTGGTACAAACTACAATTTCGCCGGTTTCTGCAATGGCAAAGTTTACTCCGGTTAAGGCTACTTTTCTGGTCAGGAAGGTGTTTCTTAAACTCAAACGAGCCGATTCTGTCAGATATTGAGGATCTATATTTCCTTTTTCTGTTCCCAGATGTTCGTGAAAGGTTTCGCTGACATCTTCTTTTTTAAGGTGAATTGCGGGTAAAACAATATGACTTGGCGGTTCTTTACGAAGCTGAACAATGTATTCTCCTAAATCAGAATCGATTACTTCGATGCCTTTTTCGGCTAGATAATCATTTAAATGACATTCTTCTGTAAGCATTGATTTTGATTTGACCATTTGCTTTACATCGTGTTTTGCCATGATCGAATGTACAATTTCGTTATGCTCTTTTGCATCTGCTGCCCAATGTACTTTTATTCCGTTTTTTTGTGCATTTGCCTCAAATTCAACTAAATAATCATGAATATTAGAAAGTACATTATTTTTTATCTTCGAAGCTGTTTCGCGAAGTAATTCCCAATCCGGAATTTGATGTGCTGATTTATCACGTTTTTCACGAACAAACCAAAGTGTTTCATCGTGCCAGTTGACACGTTCCACATCTTTGTTGAATTTTGCTGCGGCTTCGCTGTGCTGTATTATTTTTTCTGAAGACATTGTGCTTTAATTTCCGAGTGAATTTAATATTTCGGCGATATGAATGGTTTTTATCGGGCTTTTTTGTCTTTTTAGAATTCCTTCTAAATGCATCAAACACGACATATCTCCGCCGGTAATATAATCTACGTGATGGTTTTCATGATCTTTTATTCGGTCTTGTCCCATTTTTACTGAAACTGCTTCTTCGGTCACGCAAAATGTTCCTCCAAAACCGCAGCATTCATCTTTTCTGGTTAACGAAACCAGATCTAATCCTTTTATATTGTGCAGTAATTGTTCCGGTTTAGAAAAAAACGGTGCGTTTAATTCTGTCATCTGCGAAAGTTTTAATCCGCGTTGACCGTGACAACTTACGTGCATTCCTACTCTGTACGGAAAATTTCCGTCGATAGAATCTATTTTTAAAATATCAGTAATAAACTCTGTTAATTCAAAGACTTTCTTTCGCATTTCTGCGGCTACTTCTTCTTGTTTCTCGTCATGTAAATGTTCTTTTACATGCAAAACACAACTTCCGGAAGGACAAACAATATAATCAAATCCGGTAAAATTAGCTATAAAATTAGCATCGCATCCTTTGGTTAAATATTGGTATCCGCTATTTGCCATAGGTTGTCCGCAACAGGTTTGTCCCATTGGAAAATGAACTTCGCAACCTAGTTTCTGCAAAAGTTCATAGGTTGCAATACCTACTTTTGGGTAAAACTGGTCGACATAACACGGTATAAATAGTCCGATTTTCATATTCTTGGTAATTGTTATAATTTTTTTACGCAGATTTTAAAAGATTTAAGCTGATATACGCAGATTATTATCTTTAATTAAATTGGCAAAATCTGTGTGAAACTAAATCATTTTAATCCTCTAATCTGTGGCTGTATTTTATCTCGCAGATTTTGCAGATCGAGCAGATTTTTTATTTTTAATTAAATTTGCAAAATCTGCGTGAAACTAAATCATTTTAATCCTTTAATCTGTGGCTATTTTTTCTCTCGCAGATTTTGCAGATCGAGCAGATTTTTTATTTTTAATTAAATTTGTAAAATCTGCGTGATACTAAATCCTTTTAATCCTCTAATTTGTGGCTATTTTTTCTCTCGCAGATTTTGCAGATCGGGCAGATTTTTTATTTAAAATTAAATTTGTAAAATCTACGTGAAACTAAATCATTTTAATCCTTTAATCTGTGGCTATTTTTTCTCTCGCAGATTTTGCAGATTGAGCAGATTTTTTATTTTTTAATTTCTTTTTTTAATGTTTGTAAAACTTCAAATCTATTAAATCATTCTGGATTGGTTTAGAATTCCAGTTTTGATGAATTGCCAATGCAGCTCCTAATGCGCTTGCCTGCGCCATTGATGCGGCATAAACTTCGATATCCGGATAAGCTTCTGCCAATAAATTCATGAAAATTGAATTTTTGCTAAAACCTCCGTCTACAAAAATCTTCTTTACAGGACTATTATGAACTACTAAATTAGTCGAAAAAAACTGTTGTTCGACTAAATCCAGCATCAATTGATGATAGGCGATTTCGTAACTTTTAAAATTACTCAAATCTCTTTTTTGAAAAGGACATTCTTTTAGAATATCAAAATCATATTTCTTTGGATAAATAATCTGAAAATTTAGAGCGCGTAAATTCGACACTATCTTTTTATCAAAATAAATCTCTTTATACGTATCTAAAGGCACTTTAAAATGTTCCGCCAATCTTTTGGTCTGTACTTCGTGTTCATTTCCCGCAAAAAGGCGCGCTGCTTTTACCGGTTTATCTGTGTATTGCATGTAACACAAACAATCGTTTTGTAACTCTTCAAAAGTTAATTGTTTGTTGTTGAAAGGATTCAGAGAGATACTCCAGGTTCCTGTAGACAGCAAAACAAAGGGTTCTGTAAAGTTTATGGTATACGGGATTATAGCTGATGAACTGTCGTGTAAACCCACGCCTATGGCTAATCCGTCTTGTTTTTTTATTGTATCTTTTCCGTAATGTAGCGGTGGAATTTTAGCCGAAATATTTTCGTTTTTGAGCCATTTATGATACTTCATCTTCTTGAAATTCCAAAGATTGGTATGGCATCCAATACTTGTAATATCAGAATAAGCTTCATGGGTTAATAAAAAACTCAAATATTGTGGTAAATGTAAACAGTACTTTACCTGGTTGAATAATTCCGGCTTTTCTTCTTTCAGTCTGTAAATCTGCATTCCTGAATTGAGGCTTCCCAAAACGGGAGAAGCAGTTTTTACTGCAAAAATTTCTTTTCCTTTGTATTTGTTATAGAAGTTATTTTTTAATTCCTCGGGATACTCTTTTAGATAATTATAGAGAGGTGTTAAAACTTTTCCTTCTTTATCAATGTAGACAAAACTAGCACCGTAAGTACTAAAATTGATGGCTTTTAAAACATAATCGGTCAGGGTTTTTATTTCTGCTAATCGTTCGAATATCCAGTTTTTCAGGACCTCGATATCTTCGCAGGGAAAACCATCTTCATCGACGGTTTCCTCCAGATTAACTGATTTTTCCCAAACAATTTTATAATTTTCATTAAATAAAAATACTTTTTTGTTTGTTTTACCAATGTCAAAAATTGCAACTACATTCATTTATACTGATTTTTATAAGCCTGTAGCCATGGTTTTTAAGCCTCTTTCTCCTATTAGATTTTTTCTAACGGAAAGACTGCGATACAATTCAACCGGATTAAGTGCAGCTCCTGAACGCAAACGGGCTTCAGCAACTAATGCGCGAACATCTGTACGGAAAGCATCTTGCAGGATTTCCTGTGCTTTTACTACATCATTTTGTTCTTGTGCAATTTCTAATGCTTTTCTATCTACTAAAAGTGCTTGTGCGTAGGCAATCATAATGGCTTCTACAGATTGCAATAAATCTTCAAGAGGATCTTTTATGTTGTGCGATGCATCGATCATCCAGCCTAAATCTTTGGCGTGATTCATTCCTCTGGCGTCCATTCCTTCTACCAATTCATTAAATATCAAGAATAACTGGTATGGTTTTAAGGCTCCGGCGGTTAAATCATCGTCTCCGTATTTTGAATCGTTAAAGTGGAATCCTCCTAATTTTTCTTCCATTAATAATAAAGAAACGATTTGCTCTATATTAGCGTTTGGCAAATGATGTCCTAAATCGACAAGAGTTTGCGCTTTATCGCCTAACTTTTTAACATACGAGTAGGATTGCCCCCAATCTGCCACTGTAGTCGAATAAAAGTTAGGCTCAGCACATTTATATTCTAAAAATAATTTCCAGTTTGAAGGTAATGCGTCATAGATTTCTTCTAAACTTTCTAATGTATTTTGATATGCTTTTCTAAAATTTAATTGTCCCGGGAACGAAGATCCGTCTGCTAACCAAATTGTTAGTGATTCTGATCCTAATTCGATTCCGTGTTGAATAACTTCTATATTGTGTGCTATTGCTTGTTTGCGAACTGCTTTGTTTACGTTTTGCAACGATCCAAATTTATATGAACCTGCCTTACCTGCCTGATCCTGAAAGGTATTCGAGTTCATGGCATCAAATCTTAAATTGTGTTGTGCGGCAAGGGTTTTGATTGCTTTATAATCTGTTGGGATATCCCACGGAATGTGCAAAGAAATTGCTCCTGAAGCATTGTTTAAAGCATGAAGCAAACCAACGTCTTCGATTTTTTCTTCTATAGAACGTGGTTCTCCACCTCCTGCAAAACGTCCAAATCTTGTTCCTCCTGTTCCTAAAGCCCAAGACGGAATTGCAATTTGAAAATCGATCAGTTTTTGAATAATCGATTCTGTATCAACAATTTCTGATACTGTAAAAGCAAATTTATTCTGATGTTTTTTTAATAAATCCTCATTGTGAGATTCTATATTGTTTGATCCGATTAACATATTATTTTATCTTTTAATAGAGATTACAATATATAAATTATATAAATTCATCTCTGGTTTAACGTTAGTATTTTATGCTATTTTGTTTGATTTTACGGGGTTTATTATTTGCTAAAAAAATCTAACGTCCGAAAGATATCGAACGTTAGATCACAAAAAACCACTTTTGCTTTAAACAAACTTATAAAAACTTAAACAATCTATCTGTAAAAGCCCATTGATACTCCGCCGTCTACATTCAGGGCGTTTCCTGTTGATTTATCGAGTAAACCACCCACAAATGCAAAACATGCGTTTGCAATATCATCAGGCAATATAATTTCGTTCAATAACGTGCGTTTTGCATAATAAGCCGGTAACTCTTCGACCGTTACGCCATATGCTTTTGCACGACCTTCTGCCCAGCCTCCGGACCAAATATTAGAGTCTGAGATTACTGCATCAGGATTTACAGTGTTTACACGAATTTTATCTGCTCCTAATTCGGCAGCCATTAAACGTGTTAAATGTGCCTGTGCAGCTTTTGCTGAACCGTAACCCGGATTATTTGGACCTGCTACAACGGCATTTTTAGAAACGATATTTACGATGTCCCCACCAAAGCCTTGTTTGCGCATTACTTCGATTCCGGCTTTTGAGACAATAAATTGTCCTTTTACCAAAATATCATATAATCTGTCCCACTCTTCGAGTGTGTGTTCTGCAATAGATTTAGAAATACTGATTCCGGCATTGTTAACTATAATATCTGCGCCTCCAAAAGCCAGACTTGCTTCATCTAATGCTTTTTCTGTACTTTTTTCGTCAGTAACATTTAGTAATGTGCTTGAAACGGCATCTTTACCAAATAATTTGATAAACTCAGCTGTTGCTTGCTCTAAACGCTCTTCATTGATATCGTTTATTACTACGCAAGCACCTTCCTGAGCAAACTTTTTGGCAATAGCCTTACCAATTCCGCCGGCAGAACCTGTAATAACAGCGACTCTTCCTGACAATGCTTTTGGTTTTGGCATACGCTGTAATTTTGCTTCTTCAAGCAACCAATATTCAATGTCAAAAGCTTCCTGATGTGGTAACGACGTATATTCTGAAACTGCTTCTGCGCCTTTCATAACGTTTACGGCATTGATATAATATTCTGATGCTAAACGTGCCATTGTTTTATCTTTGGCAAACGTGAACATACCTACTCCCGGATATAAAATCACAACTGGATTTGGGTCACGCATTGCAGGCGAATTATCCTTTTTGCAAGTATTGTAATAATCCTTGTACATCGCGCGATATGCCTCGAAAGCAGGAGTTAATTTTGCTTTGATCGCAGCAACATCTGATAAGTCTTCGTTGGGATCTAAGGTTAAAACCAAAGGACTTATTTTGGTACGTAAAAAGTGATCCGGACAAGAAGTTCCTAACGGAGCTAATTTTGATAAATCATTAGAATTAATGAATTCCAAAACTCTTGCATCATCTGTATAATGACCAATCATTCGACGCTCTGATGAGCAGAAACCTCTTAAAATTGGGGCAACTTTTGCTGCTTTTAATTTACGATCTTCTACAGGAAGACTTTCTATTTTTTTACCTCCAAAAACAGGGCGTTTTTTTCCGTAATTATTTTCTAAATATTCTGCACATTTTTCGATTACTTCAAGCGTATTGATGTAACTTTCGTATGCTGTATCGCCCCAGGTAAACAAACCGTGAGAACCCAACATGATTCCGCGTAGTTTTTTTCCTTTTTTCTCTGCTTCTTCCAGACAGCTTCTTAACTGAAGTCCTAAATCGAAACCTGGACGCTGCCATCCTACCCAGCCAATCTCGCCGTTGAATAATTCATCGGTAATTTTAGCTCCGTCTTTTGCCGCTGCGATTGCAATTGCAGCGTCAGGATGCAGGTGATCAATATGTTTAAAGGGTAAAAAACCATGTAAAGGCGTATCTATAGAAGGCGCTTTTGATGCTAAATCAAAAATACAGTGATTGAATAACTCCACCATTTCATCTTCGAACTCAATTCCTTTATATACATTTTCAAGATTGCGAAGTCTGTCTAAATATAATGCGGCACAACCTGATTTTGTAAGCGTACCAATATCTCCACCAGAACCTTTGATCCACATTACTTCAGAGCTTTCTCCGGTTAACGGGTCTTTATCTGTAATTTTTACAGATGTGTTTCCGCCACCATAGTTTGTTAATCTTAAATCAGCTCCTAATAAATTAGATCGATAAATGAAAAGCCCCACTTCATCTCCCGCCAATGCTGCTGCCTTAGCCTCATCCCAAAGATAGCTTACATGCTTAAAAGTCATATTATTTATATTTATATTCGACATTGTTGTTACGTTATTTTATTTATAATGAATTTCCAATTCCAACCAAAACAATTGATAGCATGATTAATGCAATTCCCCAGGCAAAAGTTCTAATCGTTTTCTTAGAAACTCCCGACCATTCTTTGAGATAAAATCCCCAAAAATTTGCTGTAAGTATGATGGTTGCCATATGCAAAATCCATGAGCTTGCACCGTTCCCCAGTTTGCTTTCTCCCATTCCGTAAAAGAAAAATTGTAAAAACCACATCGTTCCCGCAATACCTGAGAAAAGTATGTTTCTGGCAATTGGCGCATTTTTATTGGTATAATCAGAGAAGGTTTTATTTTTGAAATTAAGGTACATACACCAGATAAAATTGGTGGTAAGACCTCCCCACATCAAAACGATATAAGTCACATTGTTTTGAAATAATGGGTTACAGCCGTAAGTTACTGCCGTTTCTGCCATAGGTTTTCCCGCTTCGATACCGTAATTGAAAAATGAACTCAAAATTCCTGAGATCACGGCTATAATCAGCCCTTTTACTAAACTAAAATCTTTGTCTTTGTCTTCGTGTCCTGTTGCGAAATCTTTTTCTTTAAGAATTCCTGCTTTTCCTGAAATCGCAATACCAATAAGGCAAACTGCAACTCCTGCAAGAACAAGTTGTCCGCCGGTATTTGATAACATATCACTAAATGAAATCTTACCTGCAGTAGGATATAAATCATAATAAATAGAAGGAACCAAGGCGCCAAAAGCAGAACAGAATCCAAGAATAATAGAGTTTCCTAAAGACATTCCCAAATAACGAACACCTAAACCATACGTTAATCCTCCTACTCCCCAAATTAATCCCATTAAAAATGTGAATGCTTTTATAGATGGCGAAGCTGTTACAATAATTTCAACAAAATGTGGAATCGTTAAATAAGCAGCAATTGGCGGAACTATCAGCCAGGAAAAAAATCCTCCTATGATCCAGTAGCTTTCCCAAGCCCAATCTTTTACTTTCTTAAAAGGCATATAAAAACTACCTGAAGAGAATCCTCCGATAGAATGAAAAATGATTCCTAATAATGATTCCATTAATAATTTTGTTTTTGGTTAATTGATAGTTATTTTGGTTTTGTAAAATAATAGAATGTAAAAAAGAAAACTGTCCTGTACTATCCTTTATACTTTTGTTATTTATGTTAAAACTAAGGATTATTGCAAAGAACAATCTGGTAATATTAGAAATATAGATTTAAAATTTCTATTTTAGCAATCGATTTCGTAATTATTATATCCTCAATTTGTCAGAAATAAACAAATCGATAAAAAACATAAAATAAGCCTTATTTAAATGGAACGCTTTTGTGAGAAAAGTAACAAGCAGAATATTTTATATGTTTTTTTTAATGAAATTTTTGATACAAATTATAGTCAAAATGATCTTGCAGAAGGTTGTAGCATAATTTATAAGCCATAAAAATGATTAAACTTATTAAAATAGATGAAGATTCAAGGGTTCCTAAATACAAACAAATTGTAGACTCGATCTTGCATAATATTGCCAACGGAAATTTAAAAATAAATCAAAAAATACCCTCGATAAACAGTTTTAGTGAAGAATTTTATATGTCACGAGATACAGTCGAAAAGGCCTATAATATTCTAAAAGAACGAAAAATAATATCGTCTATCCGAGGAAAAGGATATTATATTACCCGTACAAAGCTGGAGTCTAAAGTAAATGTGTTATTTGTATTGAATAAACTTAGTGCGTATAAAATGAAAACGTACAACTCTTTTATTGACACAATTGGAGCAAATGCACATACTGATTTACATATTTATCATTGTGATGAAACCTTATTTTTGAACTTATTAGATAAGTTTGAAGGCGCTTATGACTATTATGTAATTACAACCCATTTTAAAACCGATGAACTTAAACACCTTAGTTTTACAGATGAAGTTGCAAAAGCTATCCAAAGAATTCCGGAAGAGAAACTAATTTTAATGGATAATATTAAATTAGGAATGGAAGGCGAAATCATCAAGATTTATCAGGATTTTGAAAATGATATTTATAATGCCTTAAAAGAGGGACTTTCGAAAATAAACAAATACAAAAAACTAATTTTGATATATCCGGAGAAGGCTGTTTATCCTTATCCGCGCCGAATTTTACACGGATTTAAAAAGTTTTGTGTCGAACATGAAATTAATTTTGAAATCCTGAGCGAAGTTTACGACGATATGATCCTTAAAAAAGGAGATTTGTTTATCACGATCGAAGAATCTGACCTTGTGAATTTAATGAAACAAATCAGGGACGAAGAATATGTTCTGGGCAAAGATATTGGGGTAATATCCTATAATGATACACCACTAAAGGAATTGCTTGGAATAACGGTAATGTCTACAGATTTTAATGTAATGGGGGAAACCGTTGCGAGAATGATTTTGAATAAAGAGAAAGGTCAGGTTAAGGTTCCTTTTAATTTTATTGATCGAAATTCGATTTAGATTGTAAACCTGTCTTTTTGTAATTATCTTTGAAATTCAGAATTTATAATTCAAATGGCTTTATATTTGAGCCTTTAGAAAATTGACAGTCATTATGGAACAGAAAATACATCAGGGAAGGAACGTAAAACGTTTTAGAGAAATGCTTGGAATCAAACAAGAAGCATTGGCTTTTGATTTGGGGAATGACTGGAATCAGAAGAAAATTTCTATGCTGGAGCAAAAAGATGTAATTGAAGAGGAGATACTTAATCAAATCTCGAGTTCATTGAAAATTCCTGTTGAAGCGTTTCAGAATTTTGATGAGGAGCACGCGGTGAATGTAATTTCTAATACATTTACAGACTTTAAAGATGGAGCGTCTGCAATTAATATTAATCCAACATTTAATCCTATAAAAGAGGTTCTAAAACTTCACGAAGAAAAGATTGCATTGTACGAGCGTATGTTGAAAGAGAAAGAAGAAATGATGACAAGGCTTGAAAAACTAATTAATAAATAATTCTCATTTGTATTTAGAAAAATTTAAATGAGAAATAATCATTTATAAAGATATATTATTCACAAAGAGACTTTCGAGTCTCTTTTTTGTTTTAAAACATTATTTGACACGATCACAAAGATTCACAATTATAAGTGTTCAAAATCTTTTTGCTCTGAAAGAGCCTTAGCAATAGCATAGTGCGAAGCGCTATGAATTAAATATGATTTCTATTTTAAGCCCTGAAAGGGCGAAAGCCTAATTTTAAACTGTGTATTTGCTTTTGCCCTTTCAGGGCGACTTTCAATTTTGATTTAATTCATAGCGCTTCGCACTATGCTATTGCTTTTAGGGCTTTCAGCCTATTTTTAAGAGTTTTGCAAACTCATGATTTGCAATACCAAATCCTGAATTTCAATTCTTTTCCTTTAAAAACTAATCAATAAATAATTTTCATTTGTATTGAGAAAATTTAAATGAAATAATCTTTTATAAAGACATATTCATTCACAAAGAGACTTTCGAGTCTTTTTTTTGTTTTAAAACATTATTTGACGCTATCGAAAAGATTCACAATTAATAACAGCTAGAAATCTTTTTGCTCTGAAAGAGCCCTAGCAATAGCATAGTGCAAAGCGCTATGAATTAAATCAAAATTGAAAGTCGCCCTGAAAGGGCAAAAGCAAATACACAGTTTAAAATTAGGCTTTCGCCCTTTCAGGGCTTAAAATAGAAATCATTTTTAATTCATAGCGCTTTGCACTATGCTGTTGCTTTTAGGGCTTTCAGCCTATTTTTAAGAGTTTTGCAAACTCATGATAATCTGATCTATTTGATTTGAATCTGTTCCTGCAACATAAATCAAAAAAAAACTGCTACAAAAATAAAAAGCCTGAAAAATTAATTTTTCAGGCTTTTTTAATGAAAGTTTCAGAACGAATTTCTGTCTATTTTTTGATGAATTTTGTACTTGAATTTCCTTTATCAGAAACAATTTTTATAAAATAATTTCCTGAATGTAAACCAGAAACATCGATGTTTTCTACATTTTTGGCATTAGGAATTACTCGTATTAATTGTCCAAGAACATTGTAAATCTGGATTGATGACAATTGAATATCTTCTTTTGTAGTGATATTTAAAACATCACTTACCGGATTTGGATACACAACAAAATATTGACCAAATGAAAAATCTTTAACTCCAAGCGCTTGTTCAATTGTAGTTGTTGGAACATTTGTCGTAATAGCGCTATTGTAATCAAAAAAGATATTTGCAGATCCTCCAAATGAATCTCCTTCGACTAAGGTTGATTTTGTTTTGATTTTAAAAGCTAAATAACCATCATTATTGGCATCATCAAAAGGAAGATTGATATTTTCAAATTTAAAATCTACTTTATTATTATCTGTAATTTCGGTAGAAAACAAATGACTTCCGCTTAAAGGATATAAGCTAGTAATGTCATATTTAGTAAGGTCTATTACATCTTTCACAGTAATATTTTGCGCTGCATATGTTCCTGTGTTTTCAAAACGAATGATATAATGCACATAATCGCCTATTTTAGTTTTCGAAATTTTATCACCTTCGATACATGTTTTATCATTTGGATCAAAAGAATTAACGACAACCTGATCAAAAACAAATTTATTATTAGCCGGAGTTTCATCTGTTTGTGATGATGAGATTTCTGCCAGATATTTTAAGATTGCCCCGCCATTTACAGGAGGATTTTCCATAGGTGAATTTACATTTAATACAAACGTAATTTCTTTTGTTTCAGTAGGGTTTAAATTAGCCAAATTCCATTTTAAGTTATTCACCAACTGGCTTGAAACAGCCGGATAACTTTCGATAAAATCAGTAATAGTGTCATCAAAATTTAATGATATTGTTCCTGAAAGTGGCTGGTTTCCTTTATTTGAATATACGATCTTATATTTTGCATCAAAACCTGGTCGCGCTACAGTCAATGGTAAAATACTAACTTCAAGATCAGGATGTACTCCCTTTCCTGTGATACAAAAATCAGATATACGAGGACTTGCCTCTGCAGGAAAATCTACAGTATAACTCGCCGGACTAATATTAAAATAAGAAGGATTTTCTAATACAGGTGTTATAGTATGAGTTCCTTTAAGAAATGTCATCGTATAATTTCCTGTTGTATTGGTAATTAAACTACTCGTACTTGTTCCTGACTGGATATTCATTTTTAAATTTTTGAATGGCACATCATTCAAATCACAGCCATTATTATCTAAATCCAGCCTGTTTTGTCCCTGAACAAATTTATAATCCTGGCCTAATAATCGTGTTAATCCACCAATAGGTATGCCTTTATACCCTGTAAATCCACCATAATAAAGCAGTTTACCATCTGATTGAGATACTACTTTAGGATTTTGCTCGTCGTTATAGCTATTTTCACTATATACAAAATTAAATGTATCATCTAAACTACCGTCTAAATTTAATCTGAAGAAAATTACATCTGAACTATTACTTTTATTTCCTGAAATTAATACTTTATCGTCAAGTTGAATTCCGGCTATACTTAGAACATAATTACTAGTCGATGGTGTTGTTACATATTTAAAGGAGTTATCAGGACTACCATCTGCATTTAGTCTTATAATATTTGAAAATGTTGAAACTAAAAATTTATTATCTTTCTGTACAATAAAATTTTGCGAGTATTGTGATATTGGAGTATTAAAAACAAAAGTATTATCTTTAGTTCCGTCACTATTAAGTCTTACAAACGATACATTATTTTTAAAATATCCGGCAACTAAAATTTTACCATCAGGCAGGTTATAGATGTCATTTATAAATATTATCTGGCCTTCACTTGTACCTATCCAACTGCTTTTAAAAGTACTATCAAGACTACCATCAGAATTTAATCGTACCAATCCGGGACAAGAAACTCCTTTATAGGATGTAAAAGTTCCTCCAACTACCACTTTGCCATCAGGCAATAGAATCAGTTTCTCTACGCGAGAATTAAATCCGGTACCAATTACAAAAGAACTATCTCTGGTTCCGTCATAATTTAATCTCACTATTCTGTAAGTAGTGATGCCGTTATAAGTTGAAAAATCTCCCCCTACAACAAACTTTCCATCAGTTTGCGCGACAATTGAACTAATATTATCAAAGGGAGATGATGAGCTAGCAAAACTTTTTAATCCTCCAAATGTTAAAGATTGATCCTGAGTTCCATCACTATTTAACCTAATAAAACCTGGATTTGAAACACCATTATAACCATAAAATTTTCCTGAAACCATAATTTTTTCATTAGGAAGAACAGTTACAACACTTACATGTCCTGAATCAAATCCTACAAACTGATTATTAAAAGTGCTGTCTTTCGTTCCGTCACTATTTAAAACCAGAACCTTGCTGACCGTTAAACCATTAAATAAATCAAAACTACCCGCTACTAATATTTTTCCACTATCAAATAATGCAAAATCCTGAACAATGTAATTTGCACCAGTTCCAATTTTAAATGTAGTATCTTGTGTTCCATCACTATTTAACCTTGTAATATATTTTTGCTTAAGGCTTTCATAAGTAAGAAAACCACTCATAATTATTTTACCATCTGGCTGAACAACGATTTTAGTTATAGACGGGTCACCATACACAATAAATTTGTCTGATTTAAAAGTTGTATCAAGACTACAATCATTATTTAACCGAATAATTCGATTCGTGTATATATTATTCTCGTCTTTTAAATTTGCCGTGATTAAAATTTTGCCATCAGGTTGTGAAGCAATATTATAATGTGTGTAAATTTCTGGAATTTTTGGAGTTATATCAACATCTAAACTACCATTTGCATTTAATCGCACTATTTTCCTGTATGCTTTTCCAGTATCGCTTAAAGCTTCTCCTGTAGCAATAATTTTGCCATCCGGCTGTAAACAAAATCTGGAAGTATCATCAAAAAAATTAACATCAGCATTAAAAGCAGTATCTAAACTACCATCTGAATTTAACCTAACGATTCCTTTTTGAGAACCATAAATTCCTGTTGATACAATTTTTCCATCAGGTTGTAACTCAATATTAAATCTTGTATCAGACCCTCCCCTAATAGTCACCAGTGAGCTCAAATTAAAGCTTTTATCCAGACTTCCATCGATATTTAATCTTATAATTCGTTTGACATTTTCTTTATTATAAATAGAAAAATATCCAGCTACCAATATTTTGCCATCAGGTTGAATTTCAATATCCTCTAATGTGCCGTTAAAACCAGTACCAATATTAAAGCTTTTATCTAAAACATTGTTGTCAAGTCTTATTAAGACCTTTTCATTTGGATTTGGCGCACCTTTTAGTAAAATAATTTTACCGTCATGCTGAATTCTGGATTTAGAAACATTATCTCTTACATAATAGTTACCCAACGGTACTTTGAATTCGCTATTGAATGAAGGATCTCTATCAGCAGCGTTTTGCGAATAACCATTAAAAATAAAGAAAAAAGGAATCAGAAAGTAAAGTTTTTTCATATTAAATATTTTTGTAAATATATGTTAAATTTTAACACATATAAACTTCTTGTTTATATAAATTGTAAATAATTACAACGTTAAAAAACAAATTTACAAACTAGATAAACGAAGAAATAACGACTTTCAATTCTCTATTTTAAAATATTAAATGCTCTTTAATCAGCATTTAATCCTTTCATTAAACCTTATTTTTTAGTTACCAAAACAATATTAGGTTTTGGTGCGGGTTTCATTTCTGCTCCCATATAAAAACTGGTATGTGGCGGTTGGTTGTAACCTACATTCTGCCAAGCGATACTTAATCTGTATTGTGGATCGTGCATTAAAGTATATTGTCTAATTTCTGTGGGAATTGTGGTCGAATAAATCCTTAACTCCGTATTATCCTCAGATCTCAGGATTAATTCTTCGCGCCAGTCTCCCAGAATATCTGCAGAAAGTGCCGGTGTCGATTTTGTGCCATTATTAGACGTTGCTCCTGTTGCGGTAAACAATCTGCCTTTGTTGTATTTATCAATATAATTAGAATTGAGCAATTCTCTGGAAGAATCCCCATCCCAGTAAATTAAAAAATTAGTCGATGTTGGTGCTTTCCCAATTTCATTTCCTTTCATATCATGCAAATAAGGAGATCCTGACCACCAGCATTGTGCGCCTTTTCTGGTTGGATCAATATTATCCGCTACACCACGGCCTACATCTTCGTTTAGAGAACCTGTAAATAAAACTTTTCCATTAGATGCTGAAAATAAAGTTACACCAGGACCAGTAGTTCCGTTTTCGATTTCATGGATTCCAAAAACTTCCAGGCCCGGAACATCAAGATCAAGATCAGAAACATGCAGAGCATCGCCGTGTCTGAAACCTGTTGTATATAATCCTTGTCCGTTGTCGTCAACGCACATCGATCCGTAAATAATTTCATCTTTTCCGTCGTTATCAACATCTGCAACCGTGAGTCCGTGATTTCCCATTCCGGAATAGGGATTATCTGCATCTTTACTATCAAAAACCCATCTCGAAGTGAGCTTGTTATTTTTAAAATCCCAAGCTGCCAAAACCGTTCTTCCGTAATATCCCCTGCACATTACTACACTGGGATGAATGCCGTCGAGATATGCAATACAAGCCGTAAAACGATCAATTCGGTTTCCTTTTGTGTCATTTCCGCCACTTCCGCCTTTTCCGCCCCAACCTGCAAGATCGCCACGTTCCGGAATATATTCTGTTGTTGTGATTAGTGTTCCGGTCCTTCCGTTAAAAACCGAAAGATATTCAGGACCTTTCAGGATTTTACCATAAGTTGCAGAATCCGGATCTACATCACGCCAGTCTTTCGAAACATCTCCAACTATATTATTTTGACTGTCTGTTGTTCCGTCAGCAGTTTTGCAAACAAATTCCGAAATTCCGTCACCATCTAAATCATACACCATAAACTGCGTATAATGTGCGCCTTCGCGAATGTTTTTCCCTAAGTTTATTTGCCACAAAAAAGTTCCATCTACTGTATATGCCTGAAATATGGGAGGATCTGTCATTCCTTTAAAAGAATTATCGAGACTCTTACCTGTCATATGCACAACTAAATCATACCGCCCATCACCATCTAAATCTCCAACCGAAAGATCATTGGGAATATATCCTGCAACTGGTTTGAGTTTAATCGATAAATAATCTTTATCCGGACTTTGGGCAGGAATCGTAAAGCTTCCTTTTGCATCGGTTTCTTTTCCTTTTAAAACTGTTTTTACAAACCAGGTATTTTCTTCCTGATTATTTGCTTTGGTATCAACAAAGTTTGTTGCGCCCAGAATAGGTTTTTCATTTAATTTAACCGCTTTTTTAGTACCGCTTTTTCGGTATAAATTAAAAGCAAGTTCATCAGAATCTGTTCCTAAAACCCGCCAACCTACAAAAAACTCACCTTTGTTTTTTATTACAATTATACCCCGATCTAAGTTTTCCATTTGCCTTTGTGCGAATGAAATTAAAGTTGATAAAAGAAATAATATTAAAATTTTATTCTTCATAGTTGGTAAGTTTATTGTTGTTTTTGGCCCACGGATTGGGCGGGTTTTTACCGGTTAGCGCAGGTTTTTTTTATGTCGCGCAAAGTCTCGAAGTAGCAAAGTTTTACTTTATAAGTTTATTCCTTTGCGCCTCTGCGACTTTGCGCGAGAATATTTAAGTTCAATAAAAACTAAATAAAAAACCTGCGAAAATCAGCCAAAACCCGCGTCATCCGTGTGCCATTATTTTAAAACATTTTCTTAAATCCTTCGCTTTGCACTTTCCATGTTCCGTCTTTCGGGAAACCCGGATTTTGTTCTGTACTTCCGTCCCAACCGGCGCACATCATGGCAACGGCGGTTAGTAATCCTCCGTTTCCGGGAAGATAAAGCGTTAGTCTTTCTGCCTGATAATTATGTCCGTTTTTTAAGTATGTATTAGTCGTTACATTCATAAACAAGGCATCAACCGCTTTTTCCGGCATTTGCAAACGTGCCGCCGACATTGCTGTCATTGGGAAATCCCATCCCCAGGTTTTATCCCAGGACCAAGTTTTCCAGACCAGATCGAAAGTATTTTTCATAATTTTTTTGTCTAAAAGTGACGTTTCCGGTAACATCCCAAAAGTTCCTAATACTGATGGATGATCGGTTTTAAATTCCGGATTGGTGTAGGAATCTTTGGCACTTTCTGTAGCCAGATAAACCTGATCCTGAATTGGCAAAGGAGATAATTTAGCCAAAACTGTTTCCCATTTTTCAGGTACTTTTTGGTTTAGTTTTTTCTTCCAGGCGATGGCTGTTTTCAAAGCCCAGTTCCAATATGCCAATTCATAAGTTGGATTAAAAGTTTCCATCGCTTTAAAACGTTCCTGAGCCGGAATAACGCCCGGTCCTAAAACATAACGACCTGTTTTGCTGTCGTAATTGGCAAACGAAGCCATAAAATCAGCGGTTGCAAAAACACGCTCACTATATAGATTTAAAGTTGCTGTGGTTGGTTTTGAACGATAAATCAATTCTACATACGTAATAAAATGTGGCTGCTGCCAAATTAAAAATGAACCTACAGACGACGGACTTTCGTTCCCGTCAGGATCTGTCATTTTTTGCCATCTTGCGCCTTCAAAACCTTGTCTTTTGGCTATATTCTTCGCTTTATCAAAAACTTTCTGATACCACGAAAGACTTTTTTCCAGTAATTCAGGTCGGTTCCAAAGTGCGAAATGAACACCGTGCCACCAGTGCATTTCCAGATGCGGTTTTCCGTACCAGCTGTTATAAGTTAAGCCTGTTTCCTGCGGAGGTACTTTCCCTGTACATTGTACTTTGGTTAAATATTGCGAAAGGATTACTCTTCGCTCTAATTCTTTAGCTCGGGGATCTGTACTTCCTGAAAAATCTACGGCTGCACCACTTTTCCAGAATTGCTCCCAGCCTTTTATACTGCTGTTTTCAATTTCTGCGAAAGACGAATTTGATATTTTTTTATCGGCTAAAGCAAAAAGACAACTTAATTCTAATGTATTTGTATTCGATGCTTCGATCACAAAATAATGATCTCCCGTTTTTTTAATCTGCGCGTTTCCTTTCCAGCTTAAATTGACATGGTATGAAATACTGTCCATTACATGCGTTACAACAGCTTCGGTTTTTGATTTTTCTACAAGAGTACTTTTATAATCCTGCTTGCCTTCATATTTTGTTCCCATGTCTGCCCAATCACCTGTAGGAAACGGAATTCTCAAATTAATCTTGAGACGCTTTTCTTTTAATAAATCAGATGTTACTTTTACACCAATTGCGTCTTTTTCCTGATGCGAAGCCGTAAGAACCTTAACCGGAATTCCTTCTACTTCAAAATAACTTTCGATTTCTCCTGTCCATAAATTCAGTTTTTGGGCAATGGCTTTAATATCTTCCGGTTTTACTGTACTTCCGTCTTTCTTTGTGATTTCAAAACCTAAATTTCCTAATTGCAACAAATGCGGATTCTGGCGAAACCAATTCACCGCTTCGACTTTTCTGGCAGGTTCTTTTATCTGAACGGTGTATGAAATATCTCTTCCGTATTGCTTATAATCTCTCAGGATTTCTGAAAACTTATAATTATTCGTGTTTTTATAACTGTCCCAACCCCACTCTGATTGTGTACCTAACGGAATTCCGTTTTCGTATTTTTTAGGGAAAGTCTGTAATCCTGTAGCATCAACAGTAAAAGCAAAAGCTCCATTTCCTACGGTCAGCGAAGCCAAAGTATCGATAGCGGTAATTTGAACATTATGTCTTGTTACCAACGCTTTGCGATCGATTTTTTGTTGCGCAAATAACGGAGTCGAGAATAGGAATATAATAATTAATTGATATTTTTTCATTTGGTTAGGTTTCAGGTTTCAGGTTTCAGGTTTCAGGTTTCAGGTTTCAGGTTTCAGGTTTCAGGTTTCAGGTTTCAGGTTTCAGGTTTGTATATCGTCCCTACGGGACTCTGAAATGAGGGAAATTGATTTTTTTTTGCTACCAATATTTAGCTCCTAACGGAGCATTTTACCTCATTTTTCCTATTCTCTTTCTTCTTTCTTCTATATTCTTTTTTCTTTCTTCTTTATTCTTTATTCTTTATTCTTTATTCTCTCACCAACGTCACACTCATCAAACCAATCACTACATCATTGGCAATAGTCTTTAAAGTCAGGTTTTTTAATATCTTATTTTTATCTAATGGCAAGTCTAATATAGTTCCTGCGCCACCATCGACTCCATAATTTGTGAATCCTTTTATGGATTTAAAATCCTTAAAATCTCTTGTTATTTCTCCTGTTTTAAAATAAACTCTTGGTGGTTTTGGGGCATCAGTTGTAAAAGCCAAACCGTCGATAAAATAATCTTGTTCGATTGGCCACCAGTTTTCGGGATTTTTTAAAGGCAGGATTTCCGAAGTTTCATCGGTATAATTTACTGTAATTTCTCCATTTATGATTCGGCTTTGCATTGGGTTTGTAGTTCCGGCAAGCATAAAATAAGCATGTGAAGCTTTTCCGTTTAGCGGAATAGTAATGCTTTCAGGAAAATTATCCCACATCGATGTGAAGATGATATTTTTCTGATTTTCATCAGAAGGCGTTTGAAACGGAATTCCGTTTGGTGTTGAAATTTGTCCGTTTGCTTTTGCTTTTTCACGCAAGCCTTTGTCATCAATTTTTACGAAAATATTAGGATAACACCAATTTCCAATACCTTGCTTTGGCAACTGTAACGTCACAGTTTGCGGTCTTGGCGACAGATATTCATAATTAAAAATATCTGTAACTTTTGAATTAAAAAATGACGAAAGCGAGATTGTTTCTGCTTGTTTTGATTTATCCAGGGGAATATCCCAGTTTGTAATTGCTGCATTCAATTTATTTTCTTCTTTTACATTAACGTTAATAGGTTTCCACCACGACAATTCTCCTTGTTTCAATTCTATAAAAAAGAGTTTATTACCCACCGAATTCACTTTTGCCTTGAGCGAATTTTCCGTTTTCGTAATTTCACTTAAAACAACTTGCGGATCGTGTATGGATAAAATTTTAGCTTTAGAAGTTTTTAAATCGAGTATTTCATTTACAGCATAATTTTCTTTTGACTGAATATTTTCTATTGAATCTCCTTTCCATTTAATTTTTATATCATAAATGGCATTATAGGGAACTTCGATACTTATTTTTGGATTTCCTATATTTTCCGTGACTTATTTCCATGAAACTGATTTACCATTAACGATAATATTTTCTACAGCTTCATAAGAGGAATTTAGAACCAGCTTCAAATTCATTTTGGCCTGAAAATGATTTTTGATTTGGTATTTTTCTTCATTATTTTCACTTTTGAAATCAATCGAAATATCCGTAATTTCCAAAGAAGCCTGATTCCATTTTTCAGGAAAACCGGGTTTGATTGTTAAAACACCTTCTAATGCATCCGGTTGAATCCCAAAAAGTCCTTCGACCAATGTTCTCGACGCCATGCCAATTGGGTCGGCAAAATCACGATACAATTCGCCACGCATGGCATCCTGATACAAAAGCTGCTCGAAACCTCCCGGCGAAGCGCCTAAATACATACTTTCTATAAGGGCGCTTTCCCACATTTTAAACGCTTTTTCAGATTGTCCGCCTTGCCAGAATGCGAGTGAAGTATGCAATTGTTCTGCCAATGCCACATTATTTGTCGACCACGTATAAGGTTGCCAGTTCGTGGTACTAATTACATACAGCTCTTTTTTGTCTAATCCTTCTGCCGAAATCGGAATATGCGGAATCTGATTATTCACGTAATCCAGCATTTGATAACTCTCGAAAGGATTCGATAATTCTGAATCTATCGTGTGGTAAATACTCCATATTCCGGGCGTATCATGCAATAATTTGTTTCCTAAAGCATCTTTATATTCGGCAAAAATTCCTTTTTTAGCTACCCAAAGCTGGCTGTTTGTGGCTTTTAGAATTTTATCTGCTTCTTTTGTAAATGGGTTTTCATCTTGCTGAATTTTCTTTGCAATTTGAGCAACGGTTTTATTCGCATAATAATTATAGGCTGATGAATGAATGACTCCGCCTCCGCTGTATTGCAAAGCATCGCTTGCCCAGATTGAAGCATATGCATCGTACAATCCGTCGTTGTCAGGATCAAAATTTCTTTTTTCCCAATTTAAATGTCGTTGGATTGTGGGCCACATTTCTTTTATGAATGCTGTATCTCCTGTCCATTTAAAATGTCGCAGCATTTGATCTATAAAAACCAAATTCATATCATAATGATGTGCGACATTATTCTTATTCGGACTTCGGCTAATATACCCGCTGCTGAACATCGATGTTCCTATTTCTTCTTTTTGGCGTGCTAAATTTCTTTCTTCATCCAATACAATCGGGCCATTTTCAGGGCTTGTAACCTGCGAATTGCTGTAACTGGTAAAATGCGTTTTTGCACGATCATGCCAGCCCAAAGGATCAGCTGTATAAGCGCCTCGCCACGCATTGAGATACATTCTCCAGGCAATGGCGCCATGAAGATAAGCAGGACTTTCCCAAATTCCGTCAGCGGCTATCGAGAGTGCAGATCCCAAAGTATTGATGTAAGGATCCGGAGTCGAAACCTTCACTCTGTTCGCCAAAATATGGGTTTCCTGAACCGATTTCTGGTAAAGCTGAGCGATGTTTTTTTGATTGCAATTTGTTTTGGAATCTTCTGCGAGAAATAACCAATAATCTCCTTTTTCAGAAACAGATTTTATTTTTCCCGTAATAACATTCAGCGATTCCGGATTCGAATGATACAGTTCTAATGGCGCAATTTGCATTTTTGCATTGGCTAAATGCATAACTGATTTGGGGAAAAATCCAGTAAGATTCTTATTATTTCCTGTTTTTTGTTTATTGCTTTCAGAACCATATTCTAATAAAAAAGATTCGTCTTTGATAGTATACTTATTATTGATACAATATTCTGGCTGTAAATAAAAAACCGATTCCGGATCAGCACCAATATCTCCGTCGCGACTAAACTTTTTTCCGGTTGCACCGCCAAAAGCCCAGATTAAACTGGTCGTTTTTGACACATTTTTACCGTATATTTTTACAATAAAACCTTCACTTTCTTTTAAAGCTACAACATCAACAAACAATTTTCCGGTTCCTAAAATTGGATCTTCAATCGTATATTGCATTGTGCCTAAAACATAACGGGTATCAATTTTTAAAGCTTCGGTGATCCATTTGCTCTCTTTTCCGTTTGTTAATCCAAGTTTAAAATTTCCTCCCATTCCCGGCATATACATTGCAAATTCAGGCAAATCGCCAGTTTCAACCCTAAATCCGGTATTAGAACCGTATAAAGCGCGATTGAATTTTCGAGTACCATTTTTTAGAACAAAACTATTTCCGTCAGGCGCATAATGTATTTTGCGCAACGCTTTATTTTCCTGTCCAAATGTTGTAGCTGAACAGAATAGAAATAAACCAGTCAAAGTTTGAATTAAGTACTTTTTAATTTTCATATCGCTGTAAAATGAATTATTCCTGAGTTTATTGGATATATGAAAACATCGATTTTATAGTATTTTGTATCATTTATATCAATCTTTCAATATAGATGCAATTTCTTTGTTTTTTAGTGGTATAGTATCCTGTACCTACCTGATTTTTGATAAAAACATAATTTATAATTTTTCAATATTTTAACATCATAGTACAGGATACTATATAAAAATAGAACTCATAGTTTTGAAATAACATCAAATTAACTATGCAGTCAAAAAAAATAATCTATATAAATATACTCGTGCTTTTCTTTTTTTGTAAAAGCAGTGCGCAACAAACGGATAAAATCTATCTATCAGGAAAAGATTTTGAGCATCCTGTGCAATGGGATTTTTATTGTACAGGCGGAAACAATAGTAAAATATGGTCTAAAATAAATGTACCGTCGCAATGGGAACTGGAAGGTTTTGGTGAATATACGTATGGACGATGGTATAAAGAACTGAAACAAAATGAACCAAGCAAAGAGGAAGGTTTGTATAAATATGAATTTGATGTTCCTGCCAATTATAAAAATAAAGATATTATAATTGCTTTTGGCGGTGCGATGACGGATACAGAGGTTAAAATAAACGGAAAACTAGCCGGAGCAATTCATCAGGGTGGTTTTTATGAATTTAAATATGATATTTCGTCTTTACTAAAGTTTGGTTCTGTCAATGTTTTAGAAGTTCATGTCTGGAAACATTCTGCTAATAAATCAGTAAATGCAGCAGAACGAAGAGCCGATTGGTGGTTGTTTGGCGGTATTTATCGTCCGGTTTGGCTTGAGGTTTCTCCTAAAGCACATATTCAGAATATCGCTGTGAATCCCAAAATGGATGGTTCTCTGACAGTTGATCTCAATTTAAAAAACATTCAGAAGAATAGTACTTTAGAAGTTTCATTAAAAGGAACACAAGGAGAAAATTTTCAAACTTTTACTTTTCCTGTAAAGGCAAAAAGTATCAAAGAAACCATTGCTGCAAAATGGGAAAACATAAAACCCTGGAATCCTGAAAGTCCTGTTTTATATGATTTAGAATTGACTTTAAAACAAAACGGAACTACGATTCATCAATACCATAAGCGAATTGGATTTAGAACTTTGGAATTCAAAAAACAAGACGGAATTTATGTTAATGGCACTAAAATTATCATGAAAGGTATTAATCGTCATTCCTTTTGGCCTGAAGGCGGACGCAGTACCAGCAAACGAATCAGCGAAATGGATGTTAAATTAATAAAAGACATGAATATGAATGCCGTTCGCGGGCATTATCCGCCTGACGATCACTTTTTAGAAGTTTGTGATTCATTGGGACTTTTTGTACTGAATGAATTGGCGGGCTGGCAAAACTCGTATGATACTGAAACGGGAACCAAATTAGTAAAAGAAATGGTAACACGTGATGTCAATCATCCGTCAGTAATTATTTGGGAT
This sequence comes from [Flexibacter] sp. ATCC 35103, assembly GCF_001975985.1. Classification (GTDB taxonomy): domain Bacteria; phylum Bacteroidota; class Bacteroidia; order Flavobacteriales; family Flavobacteriaceae; genus Flavobacterium. The sequence continues at coordinate 320,603 of NZ_MTQF01000006.1, forward strand.
AATGGCAATGAAGGCGGCTGGAATTATAATGTCGATAAAGTTTTTGCCGAAAATGATCCACAAAAAAGAATTGTGATTCATCCGTGGGCAGATTTTAATGGCTGGGACACGCACCATTATCCAACTTATTTAACGGGAATGCATCGTTTTAATGCGGGTGAAAATGTATTTTTTCCAACTGAATTTATGCACGGAACTTATGATAACGGACATGGAGCGGCTCTCGAGGATTTCTGGAACCGATACAAACAAAGTCCGTTATTTGCGGGAGGATTTATGTGGGCGATGCTCGATGAAGCCGTAAAACGATCCGATTGGACGGGTGATGTAAAATTTGATTCTAAAGGTTCGCTTGCGGCAGATGGAATTCTTGGACCTCATCGCGAAAGAGAAGGAAGTTATTATACGGTAAAAGAAGTTTGGGCACCAATTCAGTTTCTGCCAAAGCAAATCACAGAAGGTTTTGACGGATCATTCTTAATCACAAATGAGTATCTTTTTAGTAATCTGAATTCCTGTAGAATGGATTTTAAAGTGATAAAAGCAGCTAAAAATATTCTTTATACAAATGAAATTGCAAAAGAAATAAGTTCCGACACAATTGAAATTCCGAGTATTGATCCGGGAGAAACGCGAAAGATAAAATTTGATGTTCCGGTTAATTTTTATGAAGGAGATATTCTGTCTGTTTCGGCCTATGATCAGTTCAATAAAGAAATTTATACATGGACATGGCCCATTCATAAAGCGAAATTTTATGCCGAAAAATTCTTAACGGTTCAAAATTCTATAGGAAAAGCATCGGTCACAAAAAATGACAGCGAAATTATTTTAAAAGGAAATGAAATCACGGTTTCTTTTGATGCTTTGACGGGAGAAATTGTAACAATAAAAAACAGAACATCTACAATACCATTAAAAAATGGACCACGCCCAATTGGGATGAAAGCAAAATTAAAAGACATTCAAGTTTTACAAGAAGGTGATAAAGCGATTTGCAAGGTTAATTATTCAGGCGGATTATCTGCTATAAAATGGATTATGGAGCCGGACGGAAGGTTTAAAATGGAATTACTTGCCTTAAAAAATGCATCGGGAGGAGAAGGATTTGACGGTGCTTTTTTTGAAGATAAAATCAACGCTTTCGGAATCACATTCAGTTTTCCTGAAAAGGAGGTTACAGGAATAAAATGGTTTGGAAGAGGTCCTTACCACGTTTGGAAAAACCGAATTAAAGGAACTACTTACGGTTTTTGGGAGAAAGACTATAACAACACGATAACAGGTGAAAGTTTTGAAAATCTTATTTACCCGGAATTTAAAGGCTATCATGCCAATTTATTAGGAGCTAATCTAAAGGCAGGAAGTGCATCGTTTAAAGTTTTTAGTGAATCTGATCATTTATTCCTGCGATTATTTACGCCTGATTTGCCTAAAAATGCTTTCCCGGGAAGTTATCCGCAACCGGATTTTCCGGAGGGAGATATATCTTTTATGTATGAAATTCCGGCAATGAGAGATTTTAAACCTTTAGAACAACAAGGCCCACAAAGTCAGCCCACCAATATTCGAATTAAAAGTGGTGATGATGGGATTATGATGAATTTATGGTTTGATTTTAGGGACTAAAAGGTTTCAGGTTTCAGGTTT
>NZ_MTQF01000006.1:322411-502004 GCF_001975985.1 [Flexibacter] sp. ATCC 35103
TCAGGTTTCAGGTTTCAGGTTAGCATTTTCAAAGTTTTCAACTTTGAAAATGCTAAATAATTGTTTTTTATTCTTCCATTTTACAATTCACAATTTACAATTCACAATTAATAATTCAATAATGAAATCATTTAAAATACTTCTAACTCTTTTATTGGTCTTAGTATTCTTCAGTTTCACATTAAAACAAGACGTAAAACCAACCGTTTTTATTGTAGGTGATTCTACTGTAAAAAATGGCAAAGGCGATGGCTCAGGCGGACTTTGGGGTTGGGGAGATTATATTGGTCAGTTTTTAGATACGACAAAAGTTACGATCGAAAATCATGCTTTGGGCGGAACAAGCAGCAGGACTTTTCAGGATAAAGGTTTGTGGAATGTTGTTTTGAATAAACTTAAAAAAGGTGATTATGTCCTGATTCAGTTTGGGCATAATGACGACGGTCCAATAGATGATAGTCTTCGCGCTCGCGGAACGATTAAAGGAATAGGAAATGAAACTCAGGAAATTGATAATATCCTGACCAAAAAACACGAAACGGTGCACAGTTACGGCTGGTATATTGATAAAATTATTCGGGAAGCAAAATCAAAAGGAGCGATTGCAATTGTTTGTTCACCAATACCAAGAAACGACTGGAAAGAAGGAAAAGTGCCCCGTAACGACCAATCGTACGGATTATGGTCTAGACAAATTGCTGAGAAGGAAAAGGTAACTTTTATTGATTTAAACAATAAAATGGTGCTTGAAATGGAAAAACTTGGCGAAGAAAAAGTGACTGGTACTTATTTCTACAAAAAGGATCATACGCATACTTCGGCAAAAGGCGCTGTACTTTCGGCTTCGGTTATTATCAATCAATTGAGAGAAAGCAAGAATTCTTTAAAAAACTACATCTTAAAGGATCCGAAAATCGTTTTTCCTGCCAGAAAAAAAGTTTATCTAATTGGTGATTCTACAATGGCGAATAACAACGATGCAAATGCTGTAGGCTGGGGAGTTGCATTTCCTGCTTATTGCGATACAACAAGAATTGAAGTAATCAATAAAGCCAGAGGCGGTCGAAGTACCAGAACTTTTGATCATGAAGGTCTTTGGGATGAAGTCAAAAACCAATTGCAAGCGGGAGATTTTATCCTGATTCAGTTTGGGCATAATGATGCCGGAGCAATCGATAAAGAAAAATTTAGAGGTTCTCTTAAAGGAACTGGTGAGGAAACCCAGGAAGTAACTCTTTCAGACGGCTCAAAAGAAATCGTACATACTTTTGGGTGGTATATGACAAAATTTATTCGGGAAGCCAAAGAAAAAGGTGCAATACCAATTGTTTTAAGCCAAACACCAAGAAACGAATGGCCAAATGAAAAAATCGAACGCCGAAATGATACTTATGGCAAATGGTCTAAAGAAATTGCCGATAAAGAAAAAGTCTTCTATATTGATCTAAATGAAATTGTAGCACTAAAATATGAAGCTTTAGGAAAAGAAAAAGTAAAAGCATTTTTTCCAAAAGATCATACTCATACCGGTTTAGAAGGCGCAAAACTAAATGCCTTGACGGTTGCAGAAAGCATTAATAAATTAAAAAACTGCGGTCTTAGTTGTGAGATGTGAGAGGAAAGATGTTAGAGTATAGAATAAAGAGAATAGATGCAAGAAGCAAGAGTAAAGAGTATAGAATATAGAGAATAGAGTAAAGAGTATAGAAAATAGATACAAGAAGAAAGAAATTAGATTGTAGAAATAGAAAATATAATTTAAGCAGATAGAAGTACAATTAGAATGAAAAGCAAAACAAATACTCAACACTAAGTCAAACTTCGATTCTCTTGCTTCTTGCTTCTAACATCTTTACTCTATTCTCTATACTCTTCCTTCTTTCTAACAAAAAACTTTTACCCATAAAAAAACCTCGTTTAATTTCTTAAACGAGGTTTTATTTTGAATAAACGTATTATTTTTTTGATTCTTCGATAGAAACTTTTCTAAACTCTTTTAAAAGTTTTTCAATTTCTAAAGTAGCTTTACGAGCTCTTGGTCCAGCAGCTTTTACACCTTTTTCTGTTAAAGATTCAGCTTCTGCTCTAAATGTGTCAATTTCGGCGTTGATTTTTACTAATAGATCTTTCATGCTTATAATTATTAAATTAAGCCGCAAAAATAAAAGTTTGATTGATAGTTACAACATATTTGACGTTAAAATTATAACTGTTTTTTATGCTTCTATTTAACATTAAATTTACCTCACTTTTTTTAGCTCATCCCAGAACAATCAACACGTTACTAATCAGCTACTTATTTAAACAATTACAAAATAAGATGCTTTTGTGACTCGCAAGAAGGGGGATAAAATAATTTAGATTTTCTTTTAAAAAATATCAGAAACCGTTTATATTTTTACCTTTTGAGCCTTAAAACAACCGAAATAAAATGAGAAATTGCGGAAAAATTACTCAACTAACTGCTTATTCACGAAAACATTCTTAAAAGTAACATCCTTTATTATGGTTTTATCAATGTTTGTTTTTACGGTTTCTATTTTTAAATTCTCAAAAGTAAAATTTGATAAACGCACATTAGGATCATTTTCAACTCCGTAAAAAGTTTCACATTTAAGCTCTATATTTTTCAGGGTAACATGATCTCCATAAGATAACGGAACATCAGGGCGGCCTTTTAAATCAAAAAATTGTTTCCAGGCAAAAATAGCCAGACCCGTTTTTGCTTCTCCTTTTATATCTTCTACTCTAATATATTCGTATCGCTGTGGTGTATCCGGTCTCATTTTTAGCCATAATAATCTCGAAGCGCCATCGATTTTGCAATTTCTCATAATAACATTTTTATTATGAATAGATTCACTGCCGTTTGTTAATGCCGAATGACAGAAACCGAAAGTGCAATCTTCGATAATGATGTTCGTATTAGGTCCGTTGTTTTTATCCTGATCTGCATAAGGTCCTTTTCCGCCTTTTAAGGCAATCGCATCATCATTAACCGACATATAGCAACCTTTTACTAAAAAATTAGTGCAAATATCGATATCAATTGCATCTGTACTTGGTGCTTTTACACCTTCATGCGGTGAAAAAATATAAAGATCAAGCAGTTTTACATTATTACATCTATAGAAATGATTGGTCCAAAAGCCTGAATTTATCAGTTTTACATCCTGAAACTGAACATTATTTGAGTTCCAGATAAAAACCAGTCTTGGTCTTGAAACCTCGAGATTGGTACATTTTGGATTTTCTTTGCGGCGTTGCCAAAAAGCTTCCCAATACTTTTTACCATTTCCGTTTATGGTTCCTTTTCCTGAAATCGAAAAATGATCTACTCCATATGCGTTGACCAGTGCCGGAAAATAATCCAGATTCTGTCCTTCCATTCGAGAAGGCATTATAGGAAAATCGGCGATATTATCAGAACCTTTTAATACGCCGCCTTCAGAAACGTACAAAGCTGTTTTAGGTTTAAAAAACAATGCACCGCTCAGGAAAACTCCTTTTGGGATTACAATAACTCCTCCTCCATTTACTGCTGCTCTATCAATCACTTTCTGAATGGCAACGGTCTGAATTTTGGTACTGTCTTTCGCAACTCCAAAATCTGTAATGGTATATTGTTTCCCCAGATTCTTCAATTGAATTTTAGAATAATCCTTAAACCAATTGGTGATTTCACTACCATCCGGGAATTTGTCATTACTGTAATTCTGTGCGCATATTGGCTGTACGAATGTAATAATGCAGATTATAAATTTGAATATATTTTTCATTTTTGGTTTGGTTAGTAATAGTTATTTTGTTCTAATTCTGTTTGTGCAATCTTTATCGAATTTCTGGTGTGATCTCTCGTTCCTCGAGATGACAAAATATTACGTCAGGTTATTTTACCTCAACCTTAATTTTTATCGAAAGTTGTTTGGCTAAAGTTCTGACATAATTGGTAAAATAAACAGAGTCTTTAAAATTTTTATCTGCACTTAATTCCCAGCCTGCTATTGGGTAATAACTAATCTGCTGATTATTTTTTACAGCGAGTTTTATTAAATATGAATCAGTTAATTGTCCTGTTTTTGGTGCTTCGATATAGCCTTTATACACATTTTTTGGTACAATTACTGCAGTTCCCAAAATCCACTGGCGCTCGTATGTTAGTTTATCATGCTGTATAAAACATACAAAATCTCCGACATCGATTACCTGCAAAGGGTTTTGATTGTTCAGGTTCGAAAGTGTCACTAAAAGCGTTTCATTTCCTTTTAAACCGCTTAGCGAAATAGTATTTTTATAACCATACATTCCCGGCCAGATTGAGGATGTTTCCTGCGCCTGATATTTATTTCCTGATGCTTCCCAATTTTGATAGCTATAACTTAAAACCGAATTTACTGGACCTTCACTAACAATTTTAAAGGTTGTTTTTACGATATTGTTTAGGGTATCACTTGCAATGATTCCGAGTCTGTTGATTTTGTTATCGACCAATAATGCAAAACCGCCAAGTCCGGCAGAATTGCCTACAGGAAAAATATCTCTTCCCCAATCGTACATAACATGGTAATTGTCTTCAACGGCACCTTTACTGTTTATTCCAACATCTTCGGGCGTTATAACCGGAATCTTTTTTCCGAAAACATCTTTAGAATTTCTTCCGTCTAAATAGTGTCTGAAACCTACTTTATCATTTTCCCAAGTTGGCCCATCGGTTTGGTATTTTTGATAACCCAATTTTTTATGTACCTGATTTGCCATCAGAATTTCTTGTGTATCGGGATGAACCGGCAGGTTTTTAGCTTCTCTTTTCCCGAATCTCACACTTGTTTTGATTGGGAATTTAGGATCTGACTGAGACCATTTTAAAGTTATTTTCTTTTCTTCTTTTGGAGAAAAATCCGTTACCAGAAAAAGTTCATCCCATTTTCCGTCTCCATCTAAATCATTTACCTGCGCAGGAATTGTATCATTTTTATAGATTAAAACAGGATAACTTCCTAAATTATATTCTGGTGAAAGCTGGTTTCTTTTTATCGAAATCGCTTTTTGAGGTAATTCTATAGCAGAGGTGTTTTTTAAAACAATGCTATTTTCTGCTGCTTTTTTTTGGGCATTACAGCTTGCAAAAATCAATACTGACCATGCAATTGGAGCGTAAAATTTGATTGTATTTTTCATTATTCTATATTTATTTTTATATCAAAAACAATTTAATCATTTAATCTAAATGGAAAACTTCTTTTAAGGAATTTGTTACCGGCGAATGATCCGGATTTGTTTCCATAATATCCGCCATATAATTCCACCATTTTTTCACAATAGGATGATTGGGCAAATAAGCCGAATCAAAATCTTTACTCAATTTTTGAACCGCAAACAGCGTTAATGTTTTTTCATCCAGAAAAATAGAATAATCCTGAATCCCGTTCTCTGAAAGTAATACCTTTAATTCCGGCCAGATTTGATCGTGCCGCACTTTATATTCTGCTTCAAAACCAGGTTTTAGTTTCATGGTAAAGGCATTTCTAACTGTGTTATTATTTTCCATTTTGAACGATATCAATTAATTTCTGCTTTAAATACTGTTATACTATTTTAAAAATAAATGCTGAAGCGGTTTCATATTTCCCTCCTTGCGAAGCGGTAAATAAATAAGTTGCTTTTCCGTTTTGAAACAATAATTGCGGGCGTTCCAAACGTCCATATCTATTGAGATGTTTAGGTGCTTCCGGCTGCTTAATGTATTTGTTTAAAGGCTGATACGCAATTTGAGGATTGCTCCAGTGTTTTCCATCATCAGAGTCCATGTACAATCCGTAATCTATCCCAAAAACACCCATATCTCTCGCCAGCATTTTAAATTTCTTATTTTCATACCATACAAAAGCGTCTTCACATTGTTTGTTGTCTCCTAATTTCGAGAAATCAATCACCGGATTGTTTTCATATTTTTCATAAGGTCCGTGAAGTGATTTTGAGATTGCGAGTCCGTATTTTCTGTTTCCTTTTAAGGGAAATTTTGGATGTTCATAATTTTCAGTATCCAATGATTTGTAGTACAGCCAATATTCTCCGTTTGGATGTTTTAAAAAAGATGGATTTGTGGTTAAAAGATCGTCCCAAGAACCTTCTTTTCCAGGAAGCAGCAACGGTTTTTCAGGTCTTTCCCAAGGTCCGTAAAGAGAATCCGAAGTGGCTAAACCAATCCGTTTTGTATTCATTTTTCCGTTAGAATTTCCCATGAAAAACAAGGCATATTTTCCATCCACAAAATGAATACTGGGATTATGACAAGTTGTTGCATCCCAAAAACCTTCTCCGCGCGGAGCTAAAATTGTGCTCACATATTCATAGGGACCTTCCGGATTATTGGCGACAGCATGTGCAATTTCAGAACTGTTGATCCAGCCGCTCATTCCTTTTGCTTTTGGCCATCTGGAAAAAAATACATGTATTTTGCCGTCAGGACCTTCAATTGGGCTGTTGCACCACACATAATAATCTTCAAATTCTAAGGCACGTCCAACTGGTCGGAGTCTTTTTTCGAAATCAGACAACTTTGGATCATCAAACAAATCAATGGCTTCTGCCGAAAATGGAAGACACAGCGCCATAACAGCCAGAGAATTTCCAATTATAAATTGTCTTCTATTCATTTTAATTTTAATTAAGTTTTTTTTGCCACAGATTAAAAGATTAAAAAGATTAAAATAAAATCTGCTAAATCTGCTTGAAAATATTCTAACCCATAGCTATGTTTATTTAAACAAGTGAAACGCCTTTTCTTAAGTTCAATAAACTATGTCTCTATGTGTTTAAAAAATAAACCTAAATGCTTTAACTTACTTCTTCTCTGTTTTAATTTCCCAATCATCTGTCCTAAAAGGTGATGCAGGCAAGTTTTCATTATTAAATAAATTAGGTTCCGGAATAGCTTTCCAAGCAAAACGTACGGCAACGGGCTCTTTTACTTTTGCAGCAGAAACTACAATTGTCTTTCCGTCAATTTTAGCATCGGCGGGATAAAAAACCTGATCGTTTCCGGCTATTTCAAATTCTTTTAAAACTTCTCCGTTTTTTTTCAAACCAGACGCTGCGTAATCAAAAAACAATTGTGCTTTTTGTTTTTTAATTTTCATGTGCTTAAAAATAGGTCCGGAAAATACTAATTCATTTTCTCCATAGGTTTTAGCACGTGCAATCAGAGATAGTCTGTAACCAACGGTTTGTTTATCAATGGGATGAATATTTTGAGCATCTCCTACGTCTGTTGTTACGACCATTCCGCTATTTGGGATTGTTTTTAAAGCCATTAATTGTGCTTCTCTTATTTCGGCATTTTGTCCTTTATGAGGTGTTATCTGAACATAATAAAACGGAAAATCACCTTGCTTCCATTCTTGTCTCCAGCTTTTTACCATGGCAGGAAATAACGTTCTGTACAAATAAGCTTTTCCGGAATTGCTTTCTCCCTGATACCAGATTGCTCCTTTTATAGTATAATTTACAATGGGGTGCAGCATTGCATTATACAACACATACGACGTTTTGTTGGGTTCTTTTTTAGGCTTTTTCAATTGCCCTTTTGGTGCATTTTCAGCGCTTGCGATTCGTTCATTTATCAGGCTTAAATAATAAGCTTCGAGTTTTTCCTGATGCAATTTTTCATTCTTTGCATCTTCCTGAAGAATCGGCAAAAAGGAAACTTCATCTTCTAAAACATTTTGAGCGGTCCATGCTTCTGCTTTTGTTCCTCCCCATGAAGTTGAAATTAAACCTATTGGCACGTTTAATTTTTGATATAAATCTCGCCCAAAGAAATAGGCAACGGCAGAAAATGTCTGAATACTTTGTGGTGTACACACTTTCCAGCTTCCTGTAACATCTTCAAGCGGTGTTGGCGAAGCATTTAAGGCAACAGTAAACAATCTGATATTGGGGAAAGAAGCATTTTTTACTTCTTCTTCATAGTTTTTAACGCCTGTTTTCCAGGTTTTATCTTCTCTTCCTACAGGAAAAAACATATTCGACTGACCTGAACAAAGCCAGACTTCGCCAATTAGAATGTTTTTTAATGTAATTGTGTTTGAAGCATCGATGATAATGTCGTAAGATTTTTGACTTCCATTTGGCGTATTCACTTCGGTTTTCCAGTTTCCATTGGCATCAGCAGTAATTTCAACAGGAAGATTTGTCCATCCTAACCTGATCGATATTTTTTCATCAGGAGATGCCCATCCCCATAAATTAACTTTAGCATTTTGCTGCAAAACCATATTATCAGCTACTAAAGCGGGTAATTTTACCTGTGCAGATATGGAGTAACCGGCACTTAAAACAAATAAAAATAAAAGAAGTTTTTTGAAGTAAATCATTGGGATTGTTTTTAGATACTAAAACTTTAAATTTAAAATAATTAAACCTTAAAAGCGTCCTGTGCTTTCCTGTTTATTTTTGATTTAAAAAAATGAAAGAGAAGCCGTCTAAAAAAGACAGCTCCTCTCAAAAAAACAAAAAAAAACTTGGGGGCAATTTGAATTAGTCGTAACCCGGGTTTTGATCGTAAAGCCCCGGAACTGCTAATATTTCGGATAACGGAATTGGATATAATAATGAATTATTCTCAATGATCCTGATTTTCCCTTCGGTATCTTCTGCAGCTTTCCAGTCATTCATGATGGTCACGGCTTTACCGGATCTGATTAGATCGAACCATCTTGTTCCTTCTGAGAAAAATTCTTTTCTTCTTTCTGTAAACAATTGATCTAAGGTAATATTTGCAGCATTTGCCGGAACACCTGCTCTTGTTCTTACTTTGTTTACAATATCATCAACCTCAGCCTGAGAACCTCCTCCACCGTGAAGTGTACACTCTGCCATCATCATCAGGACATCTGTATATCGTGTTACCATAAAGTCTACACCCCAGTCTTCGCGGCCGTTTCCGTATCTTGCAGGATCGATATATTTTTTAAAAACGGGTAACGTATAACTTCCTTTGTAAGTACCGGTCGCAACTGTATAACTGGTCGCAATACCGGAAAGCTTTCTTTTATCAGTTGCAGCAAAAAGGTTTAAAAAACCGGTTGAAATTGGTCGTGCTTCCAGAGCTCCTTGTGCTGATAAATTTACTGAAGCAAAATAAGGCTCGTATCCTAATTCGACCATAAAATTTCCTCCTACAGCTAGCGGAAGATTTTGCGTGTACGGAATCGTTAATACATTTTCTTTATTAGTAAGTCCTTCTACTTTAAAGATAGCATCGTAATCTGTACCTAAAGCATATAATCCGCTCGTTTTAATGTCATTTAATTGTTGGTATGCTTTGTCCCATTCGTTCAGTCCAAGCGTTGCACCGTCAATTCCGTATGTTGCGCTTGAACGTGTCATGTAAACCAGACCTAATAATGCTTTTGCTCCATATTTGGTCACTCTGCCATAATTTGCGGCATCGTATGTTGGAAGAAGATCCGGAATTGCCAATTCTAAATCTGAAATGATCAATTTATAAACATCGATAACGGGAGTTCTTTTTATTTTTGCCGCTTCAGGAGCAGTCATTGTTTTATCGATTAAAGGAACTCGCCCAAACCATCTTATCAGATCAAAATAACAAAATGCTCTAAGAAAACGGGCTTCTGCAACCATAGCGGCTTTATCAGCTGGATTGGTAAAAATCTGATCTCCTTTTTCGGCTATTTTCTCTAATAACTGGTTTGCTTTATTAATGGCATTATAGTTACTTGTATACGCTTCTTTTATATAAGTATTAGAGCTTATGGAAGTGTAGAAACTATTGATACCTTCCCAATCTCTGGAAGCTTGTGTTGTTGCCATTAAATTATCTGATCTGGTTTCGCTTAAATTCAAAACCCTGTTTGCATATCCATAAGTTCCTGCTCCGTGAAAAGCAACAGAATAAGTGGCATTTCTCGCCTGAATAAAATCACCGGGCGTAGCATAAAAATTCTCAATTGTTCCCTGAGATAATGGCAATTGAGTCAATTCGTCCTCACAAGAGATAAGAGCGAATAGTGCTGCTAGTAAATAAATATATTTTTTCATTTTATTTTAATTAAAATTAATGTTAAGTCCTATCACTAAAGATTTTGCCAAAGGAGCTCCTCCATAATCTACCGGTACTGAAAAATCGCTGTTAGAACTTGCTGATGTATTTACAGCTTCCGGGTTAAAACCAACTTTATATTTGTTCCAGTAGAACCAGTTTTCACCTGTTACATAAAGTCTCATATTATCGATTCTGCTTAATCCTTTAATGGCTTCTTTTAAGTTATATCCTATCGAGATACTTCTAATGCTTACATAATCTGATTTATACAACCAGTCTGAGTTTGCCTGATATCCAAAAGATGTTCTCCAGTTTCCTCTTACCGCAGGATCTACATTTAATGAATTTTCTACAGATCCCATTCCGGTACGGTCAATGGCTCTTCCTGTTAATCCATATACTGTTCCGCCATTTTGTCCCTGAACCAATACATTCAGATCAAGGGCTTTATATTTAAAACTATTGGTGATTCCCCACGTATATTTAGGTGTTGGATTACCTAAATCCACACGGTCATCTGAGTTAATTTTTTTATCTCCGTTCTGGTCAATATATCTCGGATCTCCTAAAACAAGTTTATTTCCTCCAATTGTTGTTCCTCCTTTATCAATATCAGCCTGGGTAACAACTCCATTTTGTTGCAACCCGAAGATAGTATACATTGGTTTTCCTACTTCTAATTTTATAAAAGGAACACCTCCGTCATATGCATTGCTAATTTCAATTTTTGACTGATCCGGACCTAAAGCCAGAACTTTGTTTTCGTTGTGGCTAATATTTGCAGATGTTCTCCACTCAAAACTTGGAGTTTTAATATTCAGGGAGTTTACCTCAAATTCAATTCCCTGATTTTGTACTTCTCCAACATTGGTAAGATAACTTTGAAATCCTGTGGCAGCAACAATAGGAACTCTTAACAATAATTCGCTATTATTTTTTCTATACACCTCGACAGTTCCAGAAATTCTGTTTTTTAGAATCCCAAAATCCAGTCCTAAATCTACACTTCGTGATTCTTCCCAATGTAATGAAGGATTTGGTATTGACGCTGCTCCCTGCCCTATTGCAGCCGCACCGCCAATAGAGTAATTGTAAGTTGCCAAAGTTGCATATGAGGCATAACTGCCAATGTTATTACTACCGTTTATACCTGTACTGGCGCGTAGTTTTAAATCACTCAGCCAGTCTACGTTTTTCATAAACTCTTCTTGTTTTATTCTCCATCCTAATGACAGTGACGGAAAAACTCCCCATTGTCTGTCAGTTCCAAATTTTGAAGAACCATCACGTCTTATACTCGCAGAGATCAAATATCTTTCTTTGTAATTGTATTGTAATCTGGCAAAATAAGAAAGCAAGGTGCTTTTTTCAGCATTTGTAGAACCAAGTGATCCTGTAGGCAATGTTTCTACAGTTGAACTGTTGTAAAGTGCCCCTGAAGACAACGTAGATTTCATGATTTCATAAGAACTGAAGGATTGTCCTAAAAGCAAATTAATATTATGATTCCCTATAGATTTATCATAATTAAGTGTGTTTTCATTGACCAAATTCTGTCTTCTGTACGTGTTATAAGCTCCTCTAATACTTGCCTGAACATCATTTGGGGTATAACTTTCGTTTGTATTATCTGAGTTGTCAAAGTTTATCGTACTCTTAAAAGTAAAATCTTTCGCAAATTGGTAACTCGCATATGTAGAAATCAAAGTTCTGTACATCGAATTTTTTCCTGTTCTGGCCAATGCATTCAACATATTTGTTGTGCTGCTTCCCCAGGCATATCTCGTGGTATATTTTTCTCCGGCAGCATTCGAGGCACTTTCAAAAACCGGTGTTGCCGTAAGTGCTTTAAACAAAGTATTATCTTTTCCTTCAACTCCGGGATCATTTTTAATAGAATAAGAAGGCGCAATATTAATTCCCATTTTAAAACTTTCTGACAATTTAACATCAACATTTGCTCTTGCAGAAAACAAAGTATAATCAGTACCAATGATATATCCTGTATTTTTTTGGTAATTGGCAGATACATAGTAATTCACAACATCAGTCGCTCCTGATGCAGACAATTGATAGTTACTAAATTCTCCCGTACGGAAAACTTTATCCTGCCAGTCGATATAATCTAATCCCGGATGTCCGGGAATATCCCATCTTTCATCATACAAATAGGTATAATATCTGGTATTAGCAGTGTTAAGAGGCGCAGTTGGATTTTTTGCATTATAAGCTGCGATTCTTTCTGCATTGTTCTGAGTTGCAGATGCGCCTGCAATACCGGAACCTACCCATTGTGCATCTATCATAGTTTTAGCCCTGTCAATCCATCCCTGAGAAGAAAGCATATCTACCCTGTTGGCTTCTTTATTAACTCCTCCATAAGTGTTGAAAGTGAATTTTGGTTTCCCTTTTTTACCTTTTTTGGTTGTAATCAAAACTACACCGTTTGATGCCCTTGATCCATAAATTGAAGCCGCAGCAGCATCTTTTAATACTTCTATCGACGCTACATCATTAGGGTTCATATTATCCAGCGGACTTCCGTTTGAAAAAGCACCATTGCTGTTTGATCCTTCAGTATAAATAGGAAATCCGTCTATAACATACAAAGGTTCATTTCCTGCAGTAATAGATCCGGCTCCCCTGATTTCTATACTAAAAGGCTGTCCCGGTAATCCTGTTGTTTGCTTGACACGAACTCCGGCAACCTGCCCAATTAATCCCTGATCAATTCTGGAAATAGGTCTTTCGGTAAAATTTTCTGTCTTGATTCCGGATATTGCTCCTGTGGTTAATTTTTTCTTTTGGGTTCCGTACCCAATCACAACAACTTCATTTAAGTTAGCACTTTCAGCATCTAAAGAAATAGAATATGTGTTTGCGGCACCTATTTTTACTTCTTTCTTTACAAATCCCACAAACGAAAAGACTAATGTTTCTCCTTCAGAAGCTTTAATACTAAATTTTCCGTCAAAATCAGTACTGGCTCCACGATTGGTTCCTTTAACAATTACGTTAACTCCCGGAATCGAGAGTTTAGCCGGATCAGTAACTGTTCCTGTAACCGTTTTTTCTTGCGCATAACCTGATGCATGCAGTAATGCAAAAAAGGCCATAATCAGCAAAAGATTAAGTTTGTTTTTCATAAAAGTTAAATTTTGGTTAGTTAAATAGTAATTCCAAATTTATCCAGAACTACTATTCGCAGTATCCTGTAGTATCCTGTTAGATTTCAATACTTTATAAATATTTTTATATTTATTTTAACAAAAAACACACACAACTGCCTGATTTACAATCCTTAATTCATTAAGAAAACAATAAATATGATATCCAAAATTTTATCAAAATATTTTTCAGCATTTAATATTTATTTATATAAAAAAATACGAATTACAAAACAAGTAAGGCTTTTTAGTAAATATTTCATTTTTGATGATATTTAATAAAAACAGGACGCTACAGGATAGCATTTTAATGTACTACTCCTACTTTTACTTTATTACAATAAGAATAAAAATGACACTTGCTAGATTTTTAACTCTGTGAAGTATTTATTTTAGTAACCACTAAAACCCTTTGAATAAATAATGAAACCAACCCGATCAAACCTCTTTATTATTGTATTCTTTTGCTTTGCTTTTAGTTCTTTTGCTCAGGACGCAACACTTTCTCCCTGGCCAAAATCTACTAATATTAACCAGCCCTGGACACGCTGGTGGTGGATGGGAAGTGCTGTAGACAAACCTAATCTAAAAAAAAGCCTGATAGATTTTTATAAAGCCGGAATTGGAGGCGTAGAAATAACTCCTATTTATGGCGTAAAAGGAGAAGAAAATAACTTTATAGACTATCTGTCGCCAAAATGGATGGAAATGTTAGATTATACGATTCATATTGCTGACAGTCTGAACATGCAGGTCGATATGGTTTTAGGAACCGGATGGCCTTATGGAGGTTCTCAGGTTACGTTGCCATATGCTGCAACAAAACTAATAGTAGAAAAATATCCTCTTAAAAAAAATGAAACCTTCAATAAAAACATAGTCCTCGATAGCAGTAAAGAAAAAACTCCTGCCCATTTATTATATGTTGTAGCGTACGGAACGGATGGAAGTTATATAAATTTAACAAAGGAGTTAAAAAAATATAAAGTAAATACAAAAGGCAAAGGAATTGAAGGAAACCATGTTGGATTACCCAATCTGTCTGAGCCCAATAAACTGAACTGGAAAGCCCGTAATACAGATTATACGATCTATGCCGTGTTTAGCGGAAAAACCGGACAGCAGGTAAAAAGAGCTGCTCCCGGAGGAAAAGGATATACATTAGATCATTATTCTGAAGAAGCACTGAATGCTTATGTAGTTCCTTTTAACACTGCTTTTAAAGGGCGTGAAGGAAAAATTCGTGCTATTTTTAATGATAGTTTTGAAGTTTACGGAACTGATTTTACGCCTGACTTTTTTGAAGAGTTCAAAACCAGAAGAGGATACGATTTAAAAAAAGAATTACCTCTTTTATTGAATGAAACCGATACTGAGACAAGTAATAGAATCAGAAGCGATTATCGTGAAACTATTGCCGATCTTCTATTGAACAAATTTGATAAATCGTGGACAAAATGGGCACATTCTAAAAACTTTAAAACCAAACTTCAGGCGCACGGATCACCGGGAAACCTGATTGATTTATATGCATCTGCAGATATACCTGAATGTGAAACTTTTGGTTCGATGCCATTTGATATTCCGGGCTTTAGACGTGAAAAAGAAGATATTCGCGAAGGAGATGCTGATCCGGTAATGCTGAAATTCTCCTCATCTGCAGCTCATATATCAGGTAAAAATCTGGTTTCATCTGAAACTTTTACTTGGCTGAGAGAACATTTTAAAACAGCGTTATCACAATGTAAGCCTGAAGCCGAGGACTTAATGCTAAACGGCGTTAATCATATTTTTCTTCACGGTTCTACTTATTCCCCAATCCGCGCAGCATGGCCGGGATGGCAATTTTATGCCGCTGTAAACTTTAATAGTAATAATAGCATTTGGGAAGATGCCCCTGCCCTGTTTTCATATATTGCTAACTGCCAGTCGCTATTGCAACAGGGAAAATCTGATAATGAAATCCTGCTCTATTGGCCTATTTATGATGTTTGGGATAAATATCAAAAAGGAAGTTTGTTTGTTCAGTTCAAAATTCATTCGTTATCTGAATGGCTTTACGGGACTTCATTTTATGATACCACCAGAAGTTTGATGAAGAAAGGTTATGGAGTCGATTTTATTTCGGATAATTTTATAGCAGAAGCTAAAGTGGTAAACGGTAATATTGTATTGCCTGGCGGAACTTTTAAATCTTTAATTATTCCTACTTGCAAAAAAATGCCTCTTGCTACACTGCAAAAATTAATTGAATTAAAAAAAGAAGGTGCTGTTATACTTTTTGAAGGCTTACCGGAATCTGTTCCCGGTTTTAATGATTACAAAAAGCAAGAACAAAAACTTCAATCTGTACTATCTCAAAATAAAGAGATTATAAAAACAAATTCTGACATTTTTAAAACTTTAGAGAATGCTCAGATCTATCCGGAAAGTCTTGTTGAGACCGGATTAAAATTTACGAGAAGAAGCATTGATGGTGAAAAAATATATTATCTGGTCAATCATACACCCAAAACAATTGATACATTTATTCCGCTTCAGGTTGGCAATAAAGAAGTTGTTATTTTTGATCCCTTAACCAGAGCATATGGTAATGCTGTCGTTACTAAAAGCAGCACTACTACAGCTGTAAAACTAAAAATAGAACCTGGACAATCTTATGTTTTAAAGACTGAAAATAAAGCTTCGCAAAAAAAATGGACTTATTATGAAACCACTGGAAATGCAGTTTCCATAAGAGGAAAATGGGACATCACTTTTGATAAAGGCGGACCAAAATTACCCGCAAATGCAACTGTTTCTGCTTTAGAATCATGGACAAAATTAAGTTCTGATGCTGAAGCTTTTTCAGGAACTGCCACTTATACATTAGAATTTGACAATCTAAATTCTAAAACAGATAATTGGGTTTTAAACTTGGGTGATGTTCGCGAAAGTGCAAAAGTATGGCTAAATGATGAATTTATTGGCACAGCATGGTCCGTACCTTATACGCTGCATATTGGAAAACTCAAAGATGGAAAAAATAACATTAAAATTCAGGTTACTAATTTATCTGCCAATAGAATTAGGGACAAAGAGTTAAAAGGAGAAGAATGGAAAATTTTCTACGAAATAAATATGGTCGATAAAGATTATAAAAAATTTGATGCCACAAAATGGAATCCAACTCCATCAGGGTTGTTGGGTCCTGTTACTATCACACCATTAAAAAAACAAAACTAACTATTAAATAACCAGTATTAAAAATGAAGAAATTACTTTTATTTTTCGCTATATACCTTACACATATTTATTCAGCAAGTGCACAGCAACCTTTTGATAAAAAACTGGTACTCAAACAAATGATTCTTGCTAATGATTATTTTATGCAAAAATGGCCCGACACTGGCAAAACTATCATTACAAATAAAGAGCGTCCCAGTAATATCTGGACACGCGGTGTTTATTATGAAGGATTAATGGCGTTGTATGAAATTTATCCAAAAGATGTCTATTATGATTATGCCTATTCATGGTCAGAATTTCATAAATGGGGATTTAATAGTGGTAATACAACCCGAAATGCAGACAACTATTGTGCTGCACAAACCTATATCGATTTGTATAATCTGGAACCTGATCCTAAAAAGCTAAAAAACACAAAAGCTACTATAAACATGCTTTTAAACACGCCTCAACTAGACGATTGGTCCTGGATTGATGCGATACAAATGGGAATGCCCGTTTTTGCCAAGTTAGGAGTTTTGGAAAAAGACAACCGATATTTCGAAAAAATGTACGAAATGTATATGTACTCCAGAAATAAACATGGCGATCACGGTCTATTTAATCCTAAAGACGGCCTGTGGTGGCGTGATGCTGATTTCGATCCTCCATATAAAGAACCTAACGGTCAGGATTGCTATTGGAGCCGCGGGAACGGATGGGTGATTGCTGCACTTGCAAAAGTACTTACTATTATTCCAGAAAATGCACCACACAGAGCACAATATGTAAAAGATTTAAAAACGATGGCAGCAGCATTAGTTCTTGTTCAAAGAACTGATGGTTTCTGGAATGTAAGCTTACATGATCCTGCCAATTTTGGAGAAAAAGAAACCTCAGGCACGGCATTATTTATTTATGGAATGGCTTACGGAATAAACAGTGGGATTTTGAAAAAAGAAACCTATTTACCTGTAATTCAAAAAGCATGGAACGCCATAACAACAGAAAGCTTGCACAATAATGGTTTTTTAGGTTATTTGCAATCAACAGGAAAAGAACCGAAAGACGGGCAACCTTTATCATATGATAAAATTCCGGATTTTGAAGACTACGGATTAGGTTGTTTTTTATTAGCAGGTTCAGAAATCTATAAAATGAAATAGTTATTTTCTGCAATCGCTATTAATAGAAAAACAAAAAAAGTAGAATATNNATATTCTACTTTTTTTGTTTTATAAATCATAATTTTGATCTTAAATCTATTACATCATGAAAAATAAAGACTTATAGAAATTATTAAATTGTGCAGAAATAATATTCGGATTTGGAAAACTATCATTTGATAATTGCAATACAGAATCAGATTTACTATTAAAATAGTGTTTTAATTCTGTCATTAACTCGCTTCTTGTTTTAGAACAATCTAATAGGATTAAACTTTTAATTTCATCTAAAAAAAATAAGCTATCATACAATTGCTTATTAAACAGACATAACAAAACATTCGAACCTTTTTTTTCTAATTTCAAAAACTCCATTAGCTCAAATTTATCATAAATGACAAATATAGAACGATCAAAATGTTCTGATTTGTTTTCGTTTTCAGAATCAGACATAAATGAATTTTCAAAAAAATCAAATTCAGTCCTGAAGTTTCGTTTAAACATTTTTAAAAAAAATCCTCTATCATCACGCACCAAAATTCTTTCCTTTTTCATTTCTAATTCTTTAAACATTTCAAATTAAATAATTTACTGTTTTTTATAAGTCATAAAGAGATTATCATTAATACAAATCAGAATCTTTAAACATCTTTGCAAAGATAATCTGAGTTAAATCACACAAAGTGATACAATACGTTATAAAAAGAATAGAATAAGGTTTTTTTGAGGTAATGCTTTTAGATCTTAGTAACATGTGTTACATTATTTTCTACAAAATCAACTAATTCGTGAATATTTCTACCATCATTAGTTTTGTTAGAAATTGAAATAATATAGCCATTTCGATCTCTGACATATAAAAAGAAAAAGTCTTTCGTGAGAATTGCATTTTCTATTTGACTCCATTTATAAACAAATTCTCCCAAAGGTGAATGGACAAAAATATTAGAGTTGGTAAAATTAAATTTATACTTTTTACTAAACCTATTATATTTTAAAAGCTTTTTACTAAACTGAAAAATGGTTTTACTTATCGGCTTTACAAAAGAATACTGGAATAAAAAAAACAATATAATGAGGATAAGATTGCGTACCAGCCAATTTATTACATCGGTATCATTATCTAAATTTAAAAAATCGAAGAATATCGCGAAGAATAAAACAATTCCAAGGAATACGGTTACCTTTTCTTTATAGAGGCTCTTGAAATACATCTTATTAAGTTTGTGTATTTCACCTATATTTAATTCAAACTCTAAGAAAAAGCCGGAAGTATTCATGTTTTTTTGGAAGGCATTAAAAATTTGTGGATATTTTTTTTGATCTATAGCGTTATTATTTCTGTTCCGGAAATATTCAACTCTAAAACAATGACAAAACTACCCTATAATCAATTCTTAATAATGCCTTATTAAGTTATAATAATATCAAAATAAGACTTTTAACAAGGTCTTAAAAAGTTATTTATTAAACTGAACAACTACAAGTAAAACTGCAGATAAATTTTAAAGCAGCATTATTATTTACTTCTTCTTAAAAAACAGTTTCACAAAAAAATATTTGAAACCAAAGCAAATATTAATTCTTACAATAATTACAGATATTTATAGCTCAAAAATAAATAGAAAATAACCTAAATAAGACATTATAATATCATAATAAGACTTTAAAATAGACTCTATTTAGTTTGTTTTCAAATAGTTAAATAAACATACAAATAATATTCTTAAGTAGAATATTTAAATTACTTTTGAATTCAATTTAAAATCATTATAAATAATTTCCTACAAAAATGAATTTAGTTCCTACAGAAATTAAACTTAAAGAAAGAGTTAAGGAATTAACCTGTCTATATGAAATATCAAAAACAATATCCAGATCAAATTGTATAGAAAAAGAAGTTTTAGAAAAAATAATTATAAGTACCAAAAAAGCGTGGAGGTACAATAAAAAAGCTTCCGTAGAAATACAAGTCCCGGATTGCTCTTTATGGATATCAAAACCCGATCAACAAACTGTTTTCCAAATTAGTAACATAATTGTTTCTAAAACTATTGTTGGCTTCATTAAAGTACATTATCCTGAAAATGCTTATAATAGCAATGACTTTTTAAGGGAAGAACAAACATTATTAGATACCATTGCTTTTGAAATTGGCAATTATATCGAAAAGTTTGAAAATCTTGAAAAAAAACAACTTCTGATGCGAACTGTAGAAAGAATCGACAGGTTATCAAGTCTGGGAGAAATGACTGCAGGGATAGCACATGAACTCAATACTCCACTAGGAAATATATTAGGATATGCTGAATTAATTAAGAGCAATAATACAGATTCTGAAATTAACGATGATATTTCTACTGTTATAAGTTCTGTTATTTATGCTCGTGAAATCGTAAAAAAGCTAATGTATTTTTCTCGTGAAATGCCTCAGCAATTAGAATCTCAGGAAATTAAACCAATCGTAAATTTTGTTTTATCATTTCTTAAGCAAAACTTTCAGGCTAAAAAAATCAAAAGCGAACTGATATTTAAAAATGACAGTATTATTGCAAGAGTTGATTCTGTACAGCTTACCCAGGTATTTTTTAATATCATCATAAATGCCATACATGCTTCTCCTGATGAAAGTACAATAAAAATAACGATCGAAAATGATGCAAAAAATCTATCTGTAAAAGTTGCAGATCAGGGAACAGGAATTCCTGATGCAATTAAACAAAAGGTATTTGAACCATTTTTTACAACCAAACCAAATAAAGACAGCTGCGGGCTTGGACTTAGCGTAGTTCATGGAATTGTTAAAAACCATAACGGAGAAATAAACCTGCTAGACAACACACCAAACGGAACCATTTTTATAATAAAAATTCCCTTAAATTAAATAAAATGAGTCTAATAAAACAAAAAATATTAATTGTAGATGATAATTACGACATGCTCAATTTAATTCAGCGTCACTTAAAATCATTTAATTACCATTCCTATCGTGCATCTTCTGTAAATGAAGCTATTGATGTACTAAAATATACTGATATTGATTTATTGATTACAGATCTTAATATGCCTGAGATTAATGGCATTGAATTGTTAAAATATGCGGAAGAACATTATCCTTTAATTCCAAAATTAGTGGTTACAGGAATTAATTCTGTTGATAATGCCGTTACAGCATTAAAATCAGGAGCTTTAGAATATTTACACAAACCATTTACCAGCAATGAACTTGAAAAAGCAATTGATGCATTATTGGCAAAAACCAATTTAAGGCATTTAATAACTACTGTTGATTCCTTAATCCATAACAACGATTATCTGGGCATTGTAGGTAGTTCTAAACAGTTAAAAAAGGTATTAGAGATAATTGAACGTGTAAAAGATAATAAAGTAAATGTATTAATAGAAGGCGAAAGCGGAACCGGAAAAGAACTCGTAGCCAAAGCAATTCATTATAAAGGATCTTTTGCCAATATGCCTTTTATCTCTGTAAATTGTGGTGCGATGCCAGAGAATTTAGTCGAATCTGAACTTTTTGGATATGTAAAAGGAGCTTTTACGGGTGCTTTAGAATCTAAAATAGGATTTTTTCAGGCAGCATCAGGAGGAACCATTTTTTTAGATGAAATTGGTACTGCATCATTAGCCGTTCAAACCAGATTGCTACGGGTTTTGCAAGAAAAAGAAATAACAAAAATTGGTTCCCGAAATGCCGAAAAAATAAATGTGAGGATTATATGTGCCACCAATTGCGATTTGCAGCAAATGGTCCTTGAAGGTACGTTCAGAGAAGATTTGTACTATCGAATAAATGTTGTCAATATAAAAACAACTCCTTTAAGAGATAAAAAAGAAGATCTGGTATTATTGATAAACAATTTTATAAAAAAATATTCTATTGAATATAACAAGCCTTCTATAACTATAGATGAAAAGGTGATCGAAATATTATTAAGGTATTCGTGGCCCGGAAATGTCAGGGAACTTGAAAACATTATTCAACGCATGATTATAATGTGCGATGATGTTATCAATATTCAACATGTGCCTGATGCACTAAAATATCATGTACCAGAAGAAAAAATTCTTTTTAAATCTTTAAAAGAGTATGAAAAAGAACAAATTATAAAAGTACTGACTGCTGTAAGTAATAATAAAACACAAGCAGCCAAAATTCTGCAAATAGATCGTAAGACCCTTAATCATAAATTATCTTAAAGAAAGACAGAACAGCGTAATTCTTACTCATTAGGAATTATATTCCCCGGGCATAAATAATCAGAATAAAATGTATCGAAACTTAATCGAATGAATCCTAATTAGTTAATTCTAAAGGAATCAATCAGGCATGTCTTTTGCCTAATGGGATAGTTATAAAATTGCTCATCGCTAAATAATTTAATGGTATTAGGACTAATTTTTTAAAATGCTTAAAAAGTAAATTATTATGAAACATAATGAACTTATTATAGAAGAAAATGAATTTGAATTATTGAAAAAAATAATCAATTCTCCACAAAAGAAAACGGATAACGTATATAAACAGTCCGTCAGGCGACTGGAAAACGAACTTAAATCAGCCAAAATTCTTAAAAACGAAGAAATGCCAGCTGATATTGTTCGAATCAATTCGAGTATAACAGTAAAAATAGAACCTAATTTAATTCGGGATTTTAAAATTGTATTTCCTGAAAAAAGTAATATCACTCAAAACAAATTATCAATATTATCTCCCATGGCATTAGCCTTATATGGCTATTCTGTCAATGATGAAATATCATGGCAATTTCCGTCAGGAATAAATAAAATAAAAATTTTAAAAGTACAATAACAACTACCAATACATCCAAAATAATAAATACCGCAAAACTGCTATAACCGTGAAAATAATAGAACACTCGTATGGTGCTGATTTGGATTGGGTAAAACCCTTTGCGAATAAACTTGGAGGAAAAGTAAAAGGTAATTTTATAATAGTACCTGAAGATACATTTACGGGCACAAGATACTTCCTTGATTGCGGAGAAGATATTGTTGCCTATTATGTTGATGTCATGAATAACAAAGACATTCATTTAATTCAGAAAAACACAAAAAAAGATTTTATTGGAATATACTACAATATTACCGAAGGTGATGTCAAATACTCCAGTGACAGCTTTGCCCTGAATGTGGGGAGATGGAAATATAATTTATTAGTTATTGACAGTTCACTGGATACAAATTATAAAATTAAAGCCGGAAGCAGATCACATGCCTTTTGCATTTTTATAAAAAAAACCCGAATGGCATATTTTGCCAAAAAGAACAATATTAATTTTAAAAATATAAACAAAATTACTAATTCTTCAAAAAATACGATTATTCGGTTTGACAGAATGAGTGATGAAAGTTATCACCTGATAGAGGAGCTGCAAAGATTTAAACCCGGAGGTCCTGTATACGATTTAAACATTCGAGGAACAGTTCATTTATTGCTTTCTAATTTTTTCAAAAAGATGTCTGCAACAAGGATTATAATACAAACTGTAAATAAATTAGATCTGGAGAGGATAATAGAAACTCAAATGTTTTTAATTAATAATATTGAAGAATCTTTTCCGTCTATAGAAACAATGGCTTTAAAAGCAAATATGTCGGAATCTAAATTCAAAAATTTGTTTAAAAAAATAACTGGAAAAACACCAAATACTTTTTTTATGGAGAATAAACTGCTTGAAGCTAAAAAGCTTCTTGAAGAAAATCAATTATCAGTATCTCAGATCTCAGATAAACTAAGCTTTACAAACAACTCATATTTTGCTTCAAAATTTAAAGCCCATTTTGGATTATCACCAAAAATGTTTGCAAATCAATTATAAAAAAACGCCTATGTAAAACAAAAAAAAATCGCTGATAGCGCAAGAAGTTCTTAACATTTTGAAAATTTAGAAAATAAAAATCTGTTAAAAAAAAAGTAAAAACAACTTATAATCAATATTTTAACAAAAAAAATTTAACTTTATACGACCAAAAACAAAATATCTTGAAAACAATTGAACATTCCTACGGAACGAATTTAGATTGGGTAGAGCCACTTGCAAAACAATTGGAAGGAAAAGTTGAAAATAATTTTATAGTTGTACCAGAAGACAAATATCCCGGAACCAGGTATGTTCTGGATTGCGGAGACGGTATTGTAGCGTATTATGTTGATGTACACAACGAAATAGAACATCAATTAATTCAAAAAAATAAGACTAATGATTTTGTATGTCTTTACTACAATTTAACCGAAGGAAAAGCAAAATATACATACAATAATGTTGTCCAGGATTTAGGCCGATGGCAATACAATCTAATTGTTATGGATAGCTCGCTTGATACAAATTATCTGGTAGAACCTAATAGCAAAACTTTTGTTCTTTGCATATTTATTGATAAAAAAGTAATTGAACAATTTGCAAAAAAAAATAATATCAATTTTCGGGATATTGATAAAATAACAGATTCATCAAAAAATACGATTATACGTTTTGACCGTATGAGCAATGAGAGTTTTCATATATTGGCTGATTTACGTAAACTGAAAGTAGGTGGCCCGGTATTCGATTTAAATCTTAATGGAACCGTGCAATTATTGCTTTCAAATTATTTAAAAAAAATGGCTACCCACAGGATTATCCTGCAAACAGTAAATGAGTCTGATGTAGCCAATATTATAGCCAGCCAAATGTTTTTAATCAGTAATATCGAAGGTCATTTTCCAAGTATTCAGTTAATGGCCAGAAATGCTACTATGTCTGAATCTAAATTTAAAAATTTGTTTAAAAAAATTACAGGTATTACCCCAAATGTCTTTTTTATGGATAATAAATTACTATTGGCAAAAGAACTTCTTGAAGAAAATAAACTGACTATATCACAAGTTTCAGATCGGTTTCATTTTACCAATAACTCTTATTTTGCTTCTAAATTCAAAGAACATTTTGGACTTTCTCCTAAAGCATTCATTAATCAATTATAAACAAATCATTATCATATCAAATAAAATTTATTGATAATGCATCACGTTCATTAAAAATGAGTACCCAAAAAATATGAAAAAATTTACACATTTTTATTCTTTGACCCCGGAATGGCAATACCAATTAGCCAAAGAAATGGGTGGAGAACTTATTGATAATAAAATAATCGTTCTTCCTGAAAATCTTGGTGAAGGACATTCCTTTTTTACCCAAATAACCCCTGGTATTTCTGCTTTATTTATGGATTTTGTTCTTAGTACTCCCATAAAAATGAACAGACTTAAGTCTGATAATGAACTTTATATCTTTCATTTTGATTTAAGTGATCATCCCAGTTTAATAAAAATTGACAATATCGATTACAAAATTGGTTCTTCTATTAATTTAGGTTTAGCTGTAATAAGCAATGCTATAGAAAGTTCCTTTAAGCCCGCTATAAACGAAAGAACTATTGCATTACGCCTGCTTGTAGATAAAAAACTACTTAACGAATTTATAAAAAATCATCCCACAGAAGAATATGCAAAACGTAAAATTAAAATAGATAAAAATGTTCCCTATTATTATGATAATATTGATAGTAATAGTTTGCTTTTAATCCAGTCATTAAAGGGTAAATCAGTTTTTGATGTATCTTTTGATCCTTATCTTAAAGGAATTTCATTGAAATTATTAGGTAATTTTTTAAATCGTTATACAGATTCAGTTACTGTAAAAAATGAAATTACCGAAGTTGAAACGGAAGCTATAAATAAAACAAAAACATATCTTTTAGATCATTTATACAATCCATTCCCTTCTGTACCATTTCTATCAAAAATGGCCGGAATGTCACCATCGAAGTATAAGATGCTATTTAAAAAAGAGTTCAACAGTACACCTAACAATTTCTTTGTAAAAGAAAAAATGCTTCTGGCAACCAAGCTTTTACAAAGCGGAGATTATAATACGTTAACTGAGATAATTTATGAATTAAACTATTCTAAATTAAGCTATTTCTGCACTAAGTATTATGATCTGTTTCATAGAAAACCTTCTGAAGATTTTGTAAAAAAAAATAGAATAATCAAAAAACCTGAAGTTAATGTAAAATCTATTCCAGTTTAAAAAAAATACCCTGTATTAAAACTACAGGGTATTTTTTTGAGAAAACTAATTTCTTTTAAGAATTTGTATACTATTATTTTAGTAAATAAATACTCTTATTATGTTTTGAATTATAAAATCTGCAATAGCTTACAGATTCAAATTTATGATCAATAAAAAAACGGGATATCTTTTCAGATATCCCGTTTTAAATTTGAATTAATAATCAATTAATATTTACTTTTTATTATCAGATTTTTTATTATTAGCGTGTACTATAAACTCAGAACGTCTGTTCACCTGATGTTCTTTGTCAGAACATTTTACACCATCTGTACATCTGTTTAGTATTTCAGATTCACCAAATCCTTTACCAGTAATTCTATTGGCGCGAATTCCTTTGCTTACTATATATTTAACAGTTGATTGTGCTCTTCTTTCAGAAAGTTTAAGATTATAAGCGCTGCTTCCCTGACTATCAGTATGTGATCTTACATCAATTGTAAAAGTTGGATAATCTTTTAAAACCTGTACGACTTTATTGATTTCTTTTAGCGATATCTTTTTAATTTTTGTGCCGTTCAGGTCAAAATAAATAGGTAATAAACCAAGTGTTTTAGTCAAATCATCATTATCACTTAATATTTTACCTCCATCTACAATGAATTTATCAGCATTAGGATCTACTTGAAGTCCTTTATCAATAGATACCAGGGCATTCTCACCAGATTTAGGAACTATTTCTTCTGAAATTAAGTAACCATCTTTTGTATATGTTAATTTATATGGTCCTCCTTCAGGAAGTTTAATAATATATTCACCCGCATTATCCGTAAGATATTTACCTATTTCTTTATCACCATCATATGCCGTGATCAATACTTTTGGCAAGGCTTCACCAGTAGTAATGTCTACCAGTTTTCCTATAACGGTAAACTCCCCTTTGATTAGTTTAATTGGTTCTAATTCTTTCAGACTATAAATCTGATCGTCTTTAGTTCTGTTAGAAGAGAAAAAACCTTGTTTCGTATCTGAATTGATTACAAAAGCAAAATCATCATCTCTGGAATTAACAGGCTCACCAACATTTACAATTGAATACGCTGTCGCATTTTTAACTGCTGCAAATACATCTAAACCTCCAAGGCCGGATTGTCCGTCTGATGAAAAATACAGCTGTCCTGCTTTGGTCACAAAAGGAAAAGTTTCTCTTCCGTACGTATTTATAGACGGCCCCATATTTTTAACTTCACCAAATGTACCATCACTTTTTAATTCAACTTCAAATAAATCGGTCTGTCCTAAAGATCCGGGTCTGTCTGATGCAAAAATCATACTTTTACCATCAGGTCTCAAAGCAGGATGTGCCGTTGAATATGCATTACTGTTAATAGGCAAATCTTCGATTTTATCCCACACACCATTTACTAATGTAGCTCTGTAAATTCTTAAACGATTTGTTTTTGTATCATCTGTACCAAATTTATTTCCAAGAAAATTACTTCTTGTAAAATACATTTGAGTTCCATCATTTGTAATGACAGGTGTAGACTGATGAAATACGGAATTAATTTTACCCGTTAATTTTTTCGGATCAATTAAATCCCCTTCCGGAGTAATTGTTGCTTCATAAAGTTTAAAATAAGGTTTTCCTGACCAGCTATCTCTGTATCTTGGTGTAATATTCGTATCACGTGCCGAAGTGAATATTACCTCTTTTTCTTTATAAAATGCTGTTCCGTAATCCGGCATTTTAGAATTAGCCGTTACAGGTTTTATAGTATATCTACTGGATTCTTTTTGGATATTTTTCAGATAATCAGTATCCGAATTCAAGGCTTCTTTCCCAATTTTACTATTCAGTTGTTTGATAATTTTAGACGCTTCATCGTAACGTCCGCTTGATTTTAGAGATTGTCCGTATCTAAATAACTGATCATTGGTAAAAACATATTCATCTTTTAGTTTTCCAATATAATCATATGCTTTTAGTGCGTTTTTATAATCTCCATTAAAATAATAGGAATCTCCTAACATTGCGTATACAGCTGAAGAGCTAAATTCTTTTTCAAGTAAAATTTCATATAAATTACTTGAATTTACAGAAGCGTATGCTTTATTATCGAATTCTTTTTCAGCTTTATTTACTAATCGCGTCTGCGAATATGTATTGTGTAAGCTAAATAACACTATCCAAAGTAAAAAATATTTTTTCATAAGTAGTTCTGAAATCATTAGTTAAAAAAATCTTGGATTAATTAATTGTTTACCTGAATTGGTGAATAAATCAAATCTTAGAAAAAGTTCGTGAGAACCTGAATTATAATTTCCTAACTTGCTTGTTTCATAATCATAACCGTAACCAACCTGTATACCATCAGTTACCTGAAAGCCTGCCATTGCACTAACGCCTGCATCCCAACGGTAAGCAGTTCCCAGTGTAAATTTCTCATTGATCAAAAAGTTCGCTGATAAATCTAATGCTATTGGTGAACCTGCAACAAATTTTGCTAAGACAGCCGGTTTAAATCTCAAATAAGGGTTAATATCAAAAACGTATCCTGCAATACCGTAAAAATGTGATTTTGAAGAGTAAACAGAAGCTGCAACTTTATCATCATGACTTGTTTGTAGTAATTTAGGAGAAGAAAGACCAACATACCAGTTGTAAGAATGCACATAAATTCCCGCACCTACATTAGGAGAAAGCATAGATTCTTTTCCTACCATATAAATATCAGGATTTTCGATGTCTAATAGGTAGTAATCAATTACCATATTTTCAAAACCTCCCGCAATTCCAAAAGAGAATTTTACATCGTTGTTTGTTTGAATAGTGTAAGCATAATTTACCATAGCACCAATATTTTTGGTTGGTCCGATTACATCACTTACAACATTTAATCCGATACCATTACCATGATATCCTAACGGACTCTGAATGGAAAAATTCATGGTTTTAGGAGCTCCATCCAATCCTACCCATTGTGTTCTGTATAATCCCATTACACTTACTACCTCTCTTGATCCTGTATAACCGGGATTAAAAGTCATCGTATTATACATATACTGGGTATACTGGGATTGTTGCTGCGCTGAAGCGCTACTTATCCCAAGCAGCATTACTGCCGCTATGTAAAAAATATTTTTCATTAGTTGTACTTATTTTTTTATCCTTAAATTTTATTTTCTATTGATTATTTATATATAAATAACCTGATTTCTCAATCCCGTTTCCTTCTTTGTTGTATCGCAATATGTAGAAATAAGTTCCTGTAGGAAGTTTTTCTCCTCTTGTAACAGTTGCACGTCCATCTGAATATCCAGTAAACACATTGTCACTTTCATTATATGACTTAGTTTCAAATACTTTTACTCCCCAGCGGTTATAAATTTCAACTGAGTTATCAGGATATTTATCGATTCCTGCTATATGGAAAGTATCATTGACACCATCACCGTTTGGAGAAATCGCATTAAAGACCTCAACATCCTGAGGTTGAACTGTTTTCTTAACAATCGCTACTGTAAAAATCCCCGGCCCTTCTACTTCTCCCATCATTAAATTTGAAAAGTTAGGATTTGTTGATTCTTCGGCAGATCCTTTTTCATTTACCCACAGATTATTCCTGCTATCCCAGCGAACAATTGCTAATTGCTGGTCAGGATTTAAATTTAAAAAATGAGAAGGTGTCGTAGAGCTGTTTAGCGTAAGTCCCAATATAATTTTATCTGTTCCGGAGTCACGGGAAATTTCCCAATATTCAGCACTGTTTAATTCCAGGATACTCGCGTCTTTATCCCTTGTTAAATATTCTGAGGGTTTAAAAAAGTACTGAGAGACATAGGCATTTTGTCCTGCTGATGCACCAACTATTAAAGGCCTGTAGTATAAATTATTTCCAATAGGATATTCAAACTCTGTGTCTCCTGATTTTACAACCATTCCGTCAACAAAACTATGATCGCCAGCATTTACAGCAGAAGCATATTGATTAAAAATTACCCTGGCTTTAGAATCCAATGCGTTGATGATACCATTTTCGAATCTTGATTCGTTACCTACCCTAATAGTTGTAGTAAGATCAAAAGGAACTACTGATGACATATTATTAAAAACCACATTTTGGAAGTCAGAAACAGCATTTCCTGTAATTAATTGCTTTACGTACAAATCTGAAAAAAAAGTAGTCCCGGTGCTATTTATAACGCGTTTGTTTTTTACTATATCGTCAGCGGTAAAACGTACAGTACCATCATTATTATAGTTTTTAAAAACATGCAGCTCACCATCGTTTATAAGCTCTCCTGTATTTTGATTATCAAAATCAAAGAAAACATACATGCCTCCATCGCTCTTATTGTCTGTAACAATTTGCAAAAGTCCCTTGTTAACAACAACAGAATCAATTTCCTGCTTTATTCCTTTTACCTGTGCCTGTGCTGTTTCACAAAACAGCAAAATCAATAAGCAACCTAAGGTAACACAAGAGCTTTTACCTTGTGGTAAAGCATGTGCTAAATTATTCACTTTATATAAGTCATTTTTTTTCATACATCTGTTTATATTGGTTATACAATGTGCTTTTATTAAGAAGCAAATATAATTTCATACCAAAAGGTAATAAACCCTTAAAAGTTATTGGTATATCAAAATAGGGTCAAATTAGTCTTGTCAATATTATCATTCTAACAAGGTTATTGGTGTTCGGAAAAAACAATTACGTAGCAAAGCGCATAGAAAATTTGAACAAAGCTTACAGAGAGTAAGATTGTATTACTAACGCTTATGAGAAATATTTAAAAATAGTTATTCCCGAACGAGTCTAATTTTACCTTTTCAATCCTGAGTTTCGGGATCTGGAAAAGATTATGGTAAGAATATTGTGCAATGTGCACTCTACAGAGATGATATATCTTGATGTGAAAGCAACATTAAGCATATTTACTGAAAGGTTCTTTTATACTTTCTACAGTTCTGAGATCGAATGTATGAGTCAAAAAAAATAAGAATTGGTTACTATAGAATTCCTGTATCAATTAATCTCGCATAACGTCCGGTAATTTTACCTTTCTCATCGATTACAAAAAAAGTTGGTGTCCCAATCACTCCATAATTCTCAAAATTAACACCTTTAAATCCTTTAAAATCAAGCAATTGTTCTTTCCATGGGAACTCATGATTATGTCCATCTCCAGCATTTACAGTCAGATCTGCCGCAATACTTATTACTTCATATCCTTTTTGCTGTAGAATTTGGTAATTACCCAATAATTGATGAATTTCATTTTCACAGCTGTTACAACCTGATTCAAAAAATAATAACAAGGTTTTGCTTTTAATTATTTTTTCACTTCTTCCAGTTTTTAAAGCTGGAGCCATTGCACCATTATCCAAATTATTCATGGCACTTAGCAAATTATTTCCTGGTTTTTCAACCCTGCCTGATTGTGATACATATTGTCCTATTACATTTACCAGATCATCTTTGCCATTTTTAGAAAACAAACCCACTATTTTTTCTGCAAAAGCAGTATATACAGTATTGCTTTTTATACGAGAAAATATTGCTTTGGTATCTTCCAGCAATACTTCGTCATTTTTCACTCCAAATAATTGCATATTAAGCCAATTTTCTATAACCGGACTCCATAAACTACTGGTGTAAAGCGTCTCTATATCAAGATTGTTTCGCACAAAAGGACTATATTCTTTTATTAGATCTTCCTGGGTCATATCAGGTTTATTACCTATACCACCTAAAAAGTTTAGCATTTCGCGCATACGGGCGGCATACAACAAACTGTTTTTTACCTCAGCCTGTTGTGTCATAAACTCCTGGGTTAATTGTATTTTTTCTTTGTCAAAAACAGGATATAAAACGTCATCTTTATCATAAAGCTGCAAACTCGCTTTGATTAACTCCATTTTCTCAGATATTTTCTTTTGCTGCAGACTTTCTCTTAAAAAATTATTTTCAATTGAACCAGTAAATTTTGTATTTTCAATTGTAGGCTGTGCCTCATTAGAACTTATAGTAAAATTTTCGTTGTTCATAATCAAATCTATGCTCACGTCCTGATTTATCGTGAACTGTGCAACACCTTTAAAACTTTTTTGTGAAGCTGGAAGCGTTAAGGTAATGTTACCTGTCGTGTTTAGTATACCTTTTGCAATGGTGTCTTTTTTATCTCCTTGTATTAAGCTGTAATGATACTCTTTTCCTGCAAATTTTGGTAAAGACATTTTTACAGTTTGTGCCTGTAGCGATACTATACCAAAAATGGTCATAGTAGCTATAAATAGCTTTTTCATTTCTTCTGTTTTTTTATTATGCATTGATTAACAATATCATTCTTGTATAATTTCAATTTTGTAAATAATGGAAAAATTCAAGCGCATCTTTTTTTTAAAATTTTGATTGAGAATTAAAATTTAATTTAAAAAGGATACGCCTTTCATCCTGCTTTTTTGCAGAAAATGAAAAGCGCATATCCTTTTTGTTTTAATACTGCTTTAGTTTTTTCAGACTAAGGCAATAAATACAAACCTTTTATGGTGTATATCCGTAAATCTAATATTCAGAAATACAACGTATATTCCCCCCAGTAGCCATAGAAGAATTTCCAATTGAAGATGCATCTCGGAATGAAACCGCAGCACCACTTGACCCTTGATCACTGACCCTACTCCAATAAAAAGATTTAAACATGAAATCTGCATAACCATTTGTAATCGAACGATGTCCTCCGTTAGGCAACATCAAAGAGCTTCCTATTAAATATCCTGAATTACCTATTCCATTAGAGACATTCCCTACTGAAGTAACAGTATTGTTTTTAGAGATTCCATCCCATTCCCACGATCCTGGTATACGATATCCTTCAGGACAAGGGTCAACTACTGGTTTTGTCCAATAACCTCCCCAAGCCAAGTACATTTTAACATAATTTCTATCCCAATTTGCAACACTGCCTAAATTTCTATATGATGCAGCTGGAGTCTTGTTTCCCCATTGATAATAATCTCCAACCAAACCTAATGCTGGTTTAGTAGGATCCAAAGATTCATCGGCACCTAAGTTGTAACACATAAATTCTCTCCATACATTAGGCGAAATATAAGCTCCACAACAGCTGCAATCCTGTATTTTTGCAGTTAATTTTACCTGTACATCCGTACCTGTACCATTTGCATTATTATTGTAAATAACATATAAATCAACTGAAAGTGCATTAGTAGCTGATCTGCCGTAAGCATCACCTTGTCTTCCTGAACCACTGCTTAAAGTATTTTTATATACTACTGTTGCCGTAACTGGTCCGGATACATTAAGACTTGTTTCATTACCATTGTTAGTAATCGATCTCACAATAGAACCTCCCAAAGATTCTACATAACTAAAGCGAACTTTACTTACTGTACCACTTGGGGTAAAGGTATACGTTTGTGTATTTGTAGCTGCCAGATTAAAATTAGCCCTACCGCCACCACGAGCACTTAATGTTCCGCAAGTTCCGCCATCATTACTCTCAGCAATATCAAAACAAGATTTACCTCCAAATGTGCCTGAACCTGCAGGCAAAGTGGCTGGGTTTGCCTGTGTAACAACTGTAAATACAGGTGAAGTAGCTTGTAAGTTACCTGAACAACCATTGGTTACGATACAATATAAATAAGATGTACCTGCGGTCGAAGGGCTGTAAGAATAAGAAGAATTGTTAGCACCACTTATAGCATTACCAGTTGTACCGGATGTTCCACTACTATACCACTGATAAGCAGGACTTACTCCTCCTGAAACTGATATAGAAACCTGAACACTTGAGCCTGCAGCCACACTTTGAGTAATATCAGATTGCGCTGTCAGAACCGGTGTAGGACATGCATTACCCATTGTAATAAAATGCTCTAGAGATGTTGATCTTCCACAATTATTTTCAGCAGTTACTTTAATATTAACCCTAAGGCCTTCTGAACCACTGGCAGGTAGTCTTACGGAAACACTTGCGCCAGAACCTATTATCACAGCACCATTATCTGCTGTCCACGTATATGAAATAGCAGGACCAAACTCGATAGCAGTTTGTAATGTAACCGTAGCTCCAAAAGTAGCCGTGTCTGGTCTTGATTGCCATGAAAGTACTGGTAAGCTCGAAACATTTGCAGATATTGCTTTTACAGCCATAGTACTTGTACATCCCGTAGCGTTTGTAACAGTACCGTTATATACAGCACCCGGAGTCGATACTCTAATAGTCGCTGTTGTTTCACTCATTTTTACATTGTCCTTGTACCAGGTATAGGTATAAGTACCTGCCGTTTGTGGCACTAAAGTCAGATCAGTAGTACCATCACAAAGTATAGCATTACCCGTAATATTAGGCTGACCCGGGGCATTACCTGTAAGGATATCTTTTTCAAGAACACTTACTTCTGCCGGGCAAAGTGCCCCACTATTATCTGTAGCTACCATACGTAACGAAATTTTAGTCTGAGAAGCTGGTATAATAAACGGATTAACACGTATTATATCATTACCATTATACCATGTATACGTTATACCGTCAGTTTTATTGGCAACTGTTAAATCCAGAGAACCTCCCTGACAGAATGCGTTAAAACTAGTTAATGGCTGACCATTTACCAATACATTATTCGGATTAAGAATAATCTGATCTGCACTTGTACTTTTTGATACTGTAACAATATTTGAAGCTTTAGAAAAACAGTTGCCTTCATTAATCACTGCAAACCACTCTCCTACATCACCGGTAGCATCTAAAGTAATTGCTGCTCCTGATTTTTCCTGTACTCCGTTATGAAACCATAGCACATTTGAAGTAGTTCCCAATGCAGTAAGTTTAACAGAATTGGTACCACAAATAATACCATTATTTGTAGTAATTATTGTTATTGCAGCAGCTGCAGTTGTACTTGATTCTGTAATGTTACGTTCGTTAGCTGTATTTGTATTACAACCAATAGCGCCCATGGATACATTGTATTTTCCTTTTTGAGTTGCTACATAATAAGAAACTCCTCTTGCAACTTCTATACCGTTACGAGTCCAAATCACCTTATCCAGATTAGAGGTGTTAAATGGTACTGAAAGATAAACACCACCACCCACACACAAAGTAAGGTTAGCTGCCGAAGGGCTAATAGTTGGCACGGCATAAGAAGAACATTCTACTCCTTTTTGAGAGAATAAGAAATCTTTGTAAGAATTATTACAGGTACTTGTTACACGTACTAATATTGAACGTGTATTTACCGAAGTGTTTTCATTAAACCCAATATTAAATTTACCGTTGGCCAGATCAATATCGTACAATGAACCATATTCGTTTCCTGCCACAATAGAAAATGTAAACGGACCATTAGGACAATCTACATCATCAATACTAAATGTCTGGTCACAACCTGTACCATCAGCTGCTACATTAAGACATACTGCAGGGCTAATGGTTATTTGAGAAGTTCCTTCACACAAGCTTACCCAACGACTACCGTTCCAGTACTCTACACAGCTTGTGGTTTTATTAAAAATAGTAAGGCCATTGGCCAAAACATTTCCTGAAACAGCAAAAGCATTACGTTCTGTTGTTGTCATTTGAGGCAATCTAAGCCCTCCTTTACTAAGCAACTCTAATACAGAGAAAGCCTCAGGTGCTTTTTTACCACCTATGGTCATCTGCGCCTGTATATTTACTGAAAATAATATGGCCACAAACAAAAGCCATGTACAAAATAGATTTTTTTTCATTATTGAATTTATTGAATTGTTTAAAATTGTCTGATTTAAGTAACAGTAAAGAGTAACCATTTAAAAATTTAGCAAGGGAACATATATTTATATAATCAAGACTTATTTAGTCAAACTGATTAATTTTTAATTTTTTGCTGATTAATAAATATTGTATTACCATTATTTTCAAAAGTTTCCGCTTTTTTACTTCTACACTTAAAAAAGTCTTTTTTCTTATATCCTTAATCGATATTCCCAAAGAACAATGGCTTGATACAGGATTCTCTTTATCTTATTTTATAATGATGAAACTGTATACCAGTTTACACCATCTGATTGTAAGGTAACTTTAAGAGTTCCACCGGTTGCAGCATAATATGCTGTGGCCAGTTCGCTTCTACTAAATGTGTCTGAATAGATAACCGGAAGATTAAACTTTACTGTAACTTCATCACCGGCATTATTGGTAATATTCGCTTGGTTAATCACTAGAATTCGACCTTTGCTTGTAACCGCATCAGGTAAATTAATTGTTATATCCTCCGTCATTTGAGAAGCTATAATTGTGTAATCTGCAGCGGCGATAGTGTAATTGCTGTTTATTACTTTAATATCCATTACATTACCAGTCGAACTTGAAGTATCGCCTTCGGCAATTCTTACCCATTTAATACCATTCCAGTAATAAAAACCAGGTGTAATATCATTTTTATCACTTTTATTGTAAACTAACAAACTTGTTGCAGCAACTCCCGGAATCGGACTCTGCGAAGTTGTACTGGTCAGTTCAATTCTGGGTATAAGAAGACCTCTGATACTGGAAGTAATATCTAATTGGGACGAATTATCAGGGTTAGATGTCCCGATTCCTGTTTGTGCGTTTGCTTGCTTTAACCCTAAAAGCAAGATTGCTAATGCTAAGTATTTTATATTCATGTTTATAATTTAATTCGCAAATATAATCTTACAACTAGTCTGATTATAGCCATATAAGTTTTCTGAATAGTAGAATAAGACAAAGTTTTGACTTAATCTGAAAAATCAATTTATAAATATTATAATGACAAGTACAACAAGGTATTGAGGAAATAATTTGTGTAGATTTTATAAATAGTCAAGTCTATTTATGACTTCGACATAATGTTGTTAATTTAAAAAAATTAAATGGTTATATAGATTTAGTAATTTAGTCAGTATGTAAATTAAACCTATCGATTTCTATAAAGGAAAAATCAGATAGTGGGTCACTTGATGAGATTAGTTCTTTATGAAATTGACAAAATGAGAGCTACTTTTTACTCATAGATTTAAAACATTTTTTCACTAATAGCAATCGATCAAACTAAATTAATTGTAATATATTAATTAGTAAAATTTATATTTTGTCTATGAAAATTATCAAAAAGTAGTATTATTAGAATTGCATAAAAAAAGCCACATGTTTCACAACTGTAGCTTTTAACTGGTCCTTTATTATATAAAGTTGAATTCTTTTTTACAACCCAAATTGATATTAGTCTGTAGAAGATTTTTAAAACTTCATATTAAAATATAGCAAATCAATATTATTACATAAAGAATACAAAGTTTAATTTCCCTTTTGACTTCATCTAATTAATTCTGAGAAATAATGTATATGTTTGCACCTAGTGGATGTTGATTATTATTCACAATTGTTAAAGTTGTCCCCGACTTAGTAATGGTAAAATCATAGCGGTCAACGCTACTGTATGAACAAGTATTACTATTTGCATAAGCAGTTAATTTTATAGAATTACTAGCTAGATAAGTAACAGAAAAAGGTACATTTTCTGCGCTTCCCCCAAGAAATACAAGTAAATCACCGCTCGAAACAAATGAAGCTATTGAATTATAAGTCAT
Organism: [Flexibacter] sp. ATCC 35103; assembly: GCF_001975985.1. Classification (GTDB taxonomy): domain Bacteria; phylum Bacteroidota; class Bacteroidia; order Flavobacteriales; family Flavobacteriaceae; genus Flavobacterium. The sequence continues at coordinate 359,744 of NZ_MTQF01000006.1, forward strand.
TCCAGGGCAACGACTATTCGTCGCAACATTAATATTAGTTATTAGATTAGAATTTTTCAAAGTTATTTGTCCAGAACTATTGTTAGGTGATACATTTATATTATATGTTGTCCCTGCTGTATATGTTGTCTCTGCGCCTCCTGACCCTGACCCAGAATCCCCTTTGTCTCCCCTCTCTCCTTTAGCACCTGGTGCACCAGCAATTCCTGGGTTTCCCTTTTCTCCTTTTAAACTTGCTTTTTGTGTATCTGTAAGTGCATCAAAAGTTGATTCATCACTTCTTGCCATTCTAATCCACTGAGTTCCATCCCAGTAATAAAATCCTGGTGTAACATCGTTTATAGTTGCAATATTATAGACCAATAAACTTGTCGCAGCTTCTTTTACAGGTGCCTGTATTTTTGTACTGTTTAAAGATATTCTGGGCAAAAGAATCCCTTTTTTACTTGAACTAACATCCAATTGTGCCGAATTTTCGGGATTGGAAGTTCCTATTCCCATTTGTGCGTTAACCTGCTTAAAGCCTATAAGCATGATTAACAAAACTATGTATTTAATTTTCATAATGTGATATTTTAAAGTGCAAAATTACTCTGATAAAAGAGTGTTGTTTTATCCTATACGTTTTCAGAATATTATAATGCGACATAAATTCGTAGCATTACTAAATTTTGCTTTTATGTTGTTTTTAAAATAATAACCCTAGTAAATTTTATTTATGAGTTATAAATAAATGAAAAATGGAAAAGCAATTGCTTTTCCATTTAATCACTCAAAAAAATTATGTATTTCTAGAATTTAGAAAGCGTTTGCCATTTTACTGTTGGTGAAATAGATTCCAAAATAATCTGGAAAGTAATATTTTGACCTACTGTTACTGTAGAACCATCATCATCAATAGTACCGCCTCCTTGTGAAGCAACAGTTACAATAGCGTTATCATTACCATCTACTCTTTTAATAAAAAATACTTTACCAATAAGATTTTCATCAGTAACTGCAGGTAATTTTATTGCAAGGGTTCCACTAGCCATTTTACCTGCATCAACAATAATAACATTATCATTTTCTACATTTACATCTGTATCACCTTCAACTCTTTTTATGCTCAGTTTATTGTTTACAGGATTAGACCATCCTACTGTACCAGTTGCGTCTTTAGTTGTTAAAACCTGACCTTGATGAGCACCTCCTTTAACTTTAATTACTGCATCAGCAAATAAAATCTCTGTTCCTCCAGGAGTAATACCATCTGCTTTTACTATAGAAATAATATCTTCGTCACTAGAAGTAAGACTTCCTTTTCCTTTATTGTCATTAACTGCAATCCAGTCAGCCTCATGGGTTCCGTCTGTACCTGGTTTTAGAATATATAGAATTCCATCTTCATTAACAACCATTCTAATACCATCTGGTACAACAGCATCTTTTCCTGGTATTCCATTGATTCCGGCTGCTCCGGCTGCTCCGTCTTTTCCACTTACAGGTATCCACTCATTACTAATTGGATCTTTTATATAAATAGTACCGTCTTTTGTATCTACCCAAACTGTAGCATCTGCAGGGGCAGTTACTCCATCTTTTCCAGGTACTCCAGGTCCTCCGGCTAATCCGGCTGCACCATCAACACCATCCTTGGCACTTACTAAAATCCATTCTTGTGAAATTGGGTCTTTTACATAAATTTTACCATTCTCTGTATTGATCCAAACTGTAGTATCTGCAGGAGCACTTACTCCGTCTTTTCCTGGTACTCCAGGTCCTCCGGCTAATCCGGCTGCACCATCAACACCATCTTTTCCACTAACTGAAATCCATTCCTGTGAAATTGGATCTTTTACATAAATTTTACCATCTTCTGTATTCACCCAGATCGTAACATCTGCAGGGGCAGTTACTCCATCTTTTCCTGGTATACCAGTTCCTCCGGCTACACCATCTTTTCCGTCTTTTCCATTGATAGGTGTCCAGGTACCATCAGCATTTTTTACATACACGATACTTGTATCTGTATCTGTATAAATATAAACACCTTCTCCAATATCTCCTTTTGTGCCAGGAGCTCCTGCTTCTGCTATAGTACTACTTGAAGCTATTAAATCAGCAGAAGTTACAATTCTGTTCCATTTACCATCAATAGCAGTCCAGTAATAGTATCCTTCAGGAAGATTACCAGCTAAATTATAAACTAATAAGCTATTAGCGCCTGCATCTAATCTTTTTATTGTAGTATTATCATTAATATCAGTTAATGTAACTCTTGGTATCAAGATACCTTTGGTTCCGGAAAGCACTTCTAACTGTGCTGCTCCATGTGGGTTATTAGTACCTATACCTACCTGAGAATAAGCAGAGTAACATCCTAAAACAAATACTAAAGGGAGTAATCTATTCTTCATAAGATTTAATCTTTATTGTTATTATTATTTTTTTACGTGATTTATTATTTCAAATATTGTGATTTGAAAGTGCAAAGGTCTTACGAAATACCACCTTCGTTAGCCTGTAGAAGTTTTTATAATTGTAGATTAAGACAATTATGCATTATTAGAACCAAAACACAAACAACTGCTAACCAATCACTTAAGACTATAATAAATTAAATATCAAATGCATATAATGATAATATCCATTAGTATTCCATTATAAAACCATTAAAATTATTAGGTGATTATAAGGGGAATAATTCTATAAATCAGAGTCACTGTGACTTATTTAGTTTAGTGGCAAAGCACATCAATGAGAATTGCATGATAGCTTTATACATTGTCAAAAAAGAGTAAAAAAAAAGGAGGAATTTAATTCCTCCTTTACTTTAACTTAATTTACTAACAAAAAAAATGGATATAATAATATGTATTTCTCTTAGAGAAACAGATTCTGTTTTATCAAAAGCTATTTATGAAAAAATTGAATTAAATTAAGTACAGATAAAATAATGATCAAAATATATAACATTATTCTCGTTCCGTGCCAAATAGTATTGTTGTCTTCTTTCATTCCTTACTATCTTTAATTTCTTTAACTTCTTTTTTTATCTTTTAATTGTTGATTAGACAGTATATAGTTCCCAAAAACTTAACAACGTCTAAAATTTTTATCCTACTATAAATTAAAAACATGCTTACATACTGCCTAAAACAACAACAAAAAAATAATTAATTATGAAACTCAATAACCTTTTCGTCAATTATATTGACGAGTCAAATATCATTTTAATTATTAGTTGACATTGCTCTTAGAAGTTTTTTAAATAATAGATTAAGACAATCTTTGAAATTCAAATAAGCTAATAAGAAAAAACAGGATCTGAAATAAATTTTGAAGCTCAAACATATCAAACAAAAAAAGAGAGAACCTAAGTTCTCTCTTTCTAAATAATCATCAAAATATTTAAAGTAGAATATTAAGAATAAAAAAAACAATTAACTTACAACCACAAACTTAATATCTAATGCAAATCTCTGAATCATTAGAGACTCAGCTTACTCCTAAAAGTTTTTAAACTTATAGTTTAAGACATTATTAAAGATTATCGTTTTTAAATTGAAGTTTAGTCTAAAAGTTTCTACCTAATACTTTTTTTAAGTTTGTCGATAGCTGAATCCTCTAATAATCTAATTTGATTTACTACAATTTGCGCAATAGATATGGCGCCTTTTAAAGAAAGATGTGTATCATCTGCCTTATCTTTATCATAATATGGATTTTCTCCTGCTTTAAAATGCAAATGCAATTGCTTTGATTTTTCCGGTCCGTAGGATTGTTCCAGTAATTCTGTGTAATATTCCAGGTCAATAAAAGGGACTTTGTATTCTAGAGCCACCAACCTTGTCTCTAACGGATAATCTCCGTGAGTAGGTACTAAAACTCCTTTTTCATTAAAATTACGTCTTGCAATTGAAGTCAATAATACAGGAGTTGCACCTTTTTCACGGGTTTCCTTTACAAAACGGATCAAATTGTATCTATAACGGGTATGTGGATTTGTATATCGTGTAGAATCTTCTATTTTTTCGTCGTTATGTCCAAATTCAATAAAAACATAATCTCCTTTTTTTAGTTTTTTATAAATAGAATCCCAACGTTTTTCATTAATGAAACTTTTGGTGCTTCTGCCATTTACAGCTTTATTTTCGATCACAATATTTTCGTTAAAAAACGGCTGTAAAACTTGCGCCCATCCATGTTCAGGATTTTTGTCCGGATCTTTTTTATTTGCCATGGTAGAATCACCAATAGTATATAAAGTTGTTTTTTGAGCGAAACTGGCTGTGGTGATTAGCAGGATTATTATTAAATACTTCATAATTAGATTGCTTGGATTGTTAGACTTCTTAGATGTTAGACTTCTTAGATTATTGGACTTATTTAGATTATTGGACTTTGTAGATGTTGGTCTTCAGATTGTCTGAGTTGCTATGTATTTTACTCTATCGTTTTCTATTTCTGATCTTTTTTTACAAAGATTTATAATCATGTGTTTAATAATTTTAGACGCACTGCTGTGCGTCTCTACGGAAAATCTTTGTGTCTTTGCACCTTTTTACTTTTTACCTTCCTTTTACTTTTACTTTTTACCTAACAAAAAGAACTATTTTGCTGCTGACGGAGTTGTTGCTTTTTCTCCAATAAAAACTTCATTTAACACTACATTTTCTGCATTTGTACATGAGATTGCATTTTTGGCCCATTTAATATCAATATTATTTAAAGAGATATTACGCACTTTTTTATCCGGAAATCCCTGAATTACAATTCCGGATGCTGTTGCTTTATTGCAGGTAATATTCGAAAAAGAAACATTCGATATCTCAGACTGGAAACCGTTTCCTTCTCCGTGATAATTTGCAGTGATATACAAACAATCTTCTACTTCATCGAGTTCTATATTTCGAACAAAAATATTTTTTATAAAACCTCCTCTGTCGGCATTGGTTTTTAAATAGATGCCCCTTTTTAAATACCCAATAGTTTTACAATTTTCTACATATACATTTTGTACTCCTGCTGACATTTCACTTCCTATCACGACGCCATGAAGGCCTTTGAAATTACAATTTCTAATTACAATATTTTCACTGGGCGTAGCAGCGTTTGCTCTTCCTTCATGATCACGTCCGGCTTTTATGGCAACATTATCATCACCATTATCAAAAGTTACATTTTCGATTAAAACATCTTTAGCATATTCAGGATCAATACCGTCATTATTATAATTTAATGATTTATAACGTACACCGCGAACGGTAATACTTTGGGATTTTAGCAAATGTAAACACCAGAAAGGAGAATTTTCTATACGGATGTTTTCAACTAAAATATTTTTACAATTGAAAAACTGAATCATCTGAGGACGTAAAAAGTATCCATCACCAAACTTTCTGTCTTTAACCGGAATATTATTGTGATTCATTTCACGGCTAAGGTTTTTGCCTGCTCCTTCTTTTGCTTTAAAGCTTTTCCAGGTCTTTCCTCCTTCTCCATCAATTGTTCCTTCTCCTGTTATAGCGATATTCGAGCATTCGTAGGCATAAATTAATGGACTGTAATTGTAAAGCATTGTACCCTCCCAACTGGTTAAAACCATGGGTAAATAATCTTCCGGTTTATCACTGAATTTAATTTTTGCTCCTTTTTCTATTTTAAGATTTACATTGCTTACAAAATGAATTGGGCCGTTTATTTTATAGATTCCCTTTGGTACAATAATAGTCCCTCCGTTATTCTTTCTGCACAATGCCATGGCTTTGTCAAAGACTGCTTTATTATTGGTTACAGAATCTCCTTTGGCACCCAACTTCAAAACATTAATTTGATAAGAAGGAATCACAGGAAGCTGAATTCTATTAACAATAGCATCTACTTTTGCTGTTGGAAATTCGCTGTTTTGTGCAAAAGAAGTGCATGAAATTAATAAAAGGAATAAATATTTCATAGTTTATTTTTTAGTTGCTAAGCCGCTAAGTTTCTAAGATTATGACTTAAATTTTAAAAACTTAGCATCTCAGTAACTTAGTGTCTTATTTTGAATACCAATTAGAAATTGAATCTTTCAGAATATTTTCGATAGTATACTTTTGAGCTTCTTTCTTTGAAAGCTGGTGGGACCATACAACTCTTTTTGTGGGCTGAAATCCTTCACCTTTACAATTATATTCAGCATACAAAGCATTCTTTTCTGCTTCTGGTTTCGACCAGTTTTCCCAGCCTTCCGGTTTTATATGCTTTGCCATATCACAATTGAGATAAACTGTTTTGGCATAAATACGCCAAGGTCGTCCTAAATAAACTGCTGTTGCTGATGGTTCTGCCGTAAGTTTACAATCTTTAAAAACAAAACCAAAAGCTGTTCCTTCAGGAGTTGAAGCTGCTGTAATATAAGAGCTTTTTATGCTGTGAATTTCGCAATTTTCGAATAATGTGGTGGCACTTCCAAAAATAAAATCGGTGGTGCCTTCGATATAACAATCTTTAAAATATTGTTTGGCTTCTTTTCCTGATAAATATAAAGTATCCTGATTTCCTAAAATATTGCAATTTGAAATTTTAGCACGATTCGCTACAACTGATAATGCAATTGCCTGACCTTTATCTCCTGATGTATTTTTGATGGTTAAGTTTAAAGCTGAAAAATCGTCTCCTTCTACCAAAACAGTCGGTGTGTAAAAAGTACTGTTTCGCCCTAAACCAATTTTAGCGAAATTATCATCAAAAGTAATAATAGTTTGTTCTTTGCTTTCTCCCTGTAAAACTACGCTAGTATTCCATTCCGGGATTCGGACTTTTTCATTATAAATTCCGTTTTTGACATAAATGGTAACTTTTTCATAAGGAAATGCAGAACACGCGTAAATAGCATCCTGAATTTTAGTAAAATCTCCGGAACCGTCTTGGGCAACGGTAATTAAACTAATATTTTTTTTTTCTGAATCGGAGACTTTTGTTCCGTTTTTAGTTGCCCATGCTGTATATTTTTTCAGCACTTCTTTAGGAGCATCTGTATACCAGGAATAACCATTACGCCTTTCAGAACCTATTTCATCCATAGATTTTTTTCTGATTCCGTCGCGATCACAAAAGAAAGGTTCATTGGTGTTCAAATCCATAAATCTTGCCCAAATTGGTGTCGCATTTTGTGTAACAATCATTTTTTTCTCTATGATTTTTCCGGCATCGTTCAAAATACGTTTCTCTTCAAGATTAGTGATTTTAGTTTTTTCAAACCAAACCTGAGCACTTTTGACTGCTGTGACTATTTCTCGTGAAGGTTTTTCTATCGACATTAAAAGCAATACAATTTTAGCCGACTCATATCCGCTGAGAGAAGCCAGTTCAAAAGCTCTTGCATTTGCGGGAGCTAATGTAACCTCATCATGCTGGGCACACCAAGCTGTCAATATTCCGTTTTGTTTGTATTGGGTTTTTAAGATACAATCTATTCCTTTATCAAATGCTTGTTTTGTTTTCGCAACAATTTCCTCTGAAGGCTTTATGCTATAAAAATCAGTTTCTTCACTTACCTGTTTCATGATGTTCATAATATTTACCATCGAATCATCATTATATGTAATGTGGGTATAATATCCTTTTTTTAGCGGATAAAACTGAGGCCATCCGCCATTATCATATTGGGCTTCGAGCAAATAGTTAAGTCCTTTCAGAAACGATTGTTTGTAACGTTCGTCTTTTATCTGTGCGTATATTTTAGACATAAAAAGCATTTCCTGACATGTAGCACCATTATCGGTCGTAATTTCATGTAAATCACTCTTTAATGCCATCAGTTTTTGCTTTTCTGTTTCAGTGAGCGGGTTTTGCATCTGAATATTTTTTGGCCATCCGCCAATGTCTCTTTGATAGAGCAAAACATTTTCGGCAATCTTTTTTGCTTCCTCAGTACCAAACCACGCTGCATCATTTTTACGAATGACATCAGACCAGTTTTTATAGGCATTTTGGGCATTTATACTCAAACAAATGCTAAAGAAAACGAATGCTGTATATTTTTTTAATTGATTCACTTGTATGTTTTTATTTGATTTGCGTATTTGTTGTGCCTGTTTTTTAACACATAGAGGCATCGGTTTTGTGAACTTTAAAATAGTCGTTTCACTTGAAATAAATATCTAATACTATTTTTATTTTCACGCAGATTTTAAAAAGACTTAAGCAAATATGCGCAGATTATTATATAAAAAAATCTGCTTAACGTGCAAATCTGTTCTAGCTTTCCAAAGTTTCTGTGTGTTGATTTTTTTCTCTCACGCAGATTTGGCAGATTAAGCAGATTCCTTCGACTTAGTTACTTTATTACTTGCTTTGTTACTTTGTCCCTTTGTCCCTTTTTCCCTTTTTTCTAAACCTACTTCGTAACTCTAAACCAATCAACAGCTACATTTCCTGAATCATTGGTAACTTTTGGGCTCAATGCAAAAAGTCCTGTTTTGGCGCCAATCCATTTTCCTTCTTTAGAAACAAAATCAGTTCCTATAGACTGGTATTTTTTATCATCTAAACTGTAAAAGAAACTGCAGATCCCTCCTTTTTTAACTTTTACTCTTAGATAAATTGTATTGTTTGCTATTAAAACTGGCGTTGTTTCTGTTTCTGAAACTTTTTTATCAAAAGTTCCCGTTTTCTGATTCAGATATAATTTTCCGTTTTCATTTTTAAAATTCAAATAACTATAATCTAATCCCATGATTATAAGTCCTGTTGATTCTCCGTTTAACCTTGTATTAAAAGTCAATTTGGTGGTCACGGTAAATTCTTCGGCGGGGAATTTTTGGAGCAATAAGTTTGGAGCATCAAAAATTTTCTGATTGTCTTTTAGAGTGGTCTGACAAAATAAATTAAGATATCCTAAACTCGTAGGAAACCCCCAATTGATTTGAGAATTTGCCTGCCATTGCCATTGCAAACCTAATTTAGGTTCATTGAACTCATCTGATTCTGCCGGAGTTTCTATTGGATATTTCTTGCCTACATTTGGTTTTTTGAATGTTGTAACGGGTTCTCCAATTCCGTTTTTATCAAAATCCTGTCCCATAACCGGCCAGTCTTTTTCCCATTTCATAGGCTGAAGATGAACAATTCTGCCGTAAGCGCCTTTATCCTGAAAATGTATAAACCAGTCTTCTCCAGTTTGTGTTTGTACCCAAGCGCCCTGATGCGGACCATTTATAGTTGTTTTTCCCTGTTCCAGAACTTTCTTCGTTTCATAAGGACCATACACATTTTTTGATCTTAAAATAGTTTGCCAGCCTGTAGCAACTCCGCCGGCAGGAGCAAAAATGTAATAGTAATTATTGCGCTTATAAAATTTTGGACCTTCAATTGTTCCTTCGCTTTCATGTCCGTCAATTACCATCACTTCGTCATTGTTAGCCACTGTTCCTTCAGCATTCATACTGCAAACGACCAATAAACTCTTTATCTGTGCACGACTTCCCGCAAAAGCATGAACCAGATACACTTTGCCGTCATCATCCCATAACGGACTAGGATCTATAAGTCCTTTTCCTGCTTTTACCAAAAGCGGTTCAGACCACGGACCTTCTGCTTTTTTGGCTTTTATCATATAAATTCCAAAATCAGGATCCGGATAATAAATGTAGAATTCATTATTATGAAAATTAATACTTGGTGCCCAAACGCCATTACCATGCTGTACGGTATTAAAAGTATCAAATGGAGGTTGTTTTGGCAAAGCATAACTTAAAATCTTCCAGTTTACAAGGTCTTTAGAATGCAAAATTGGTAATCCGGGAATGCAATTAAAAGACGATGCGGTCATATAATAATCATCACCTACGCGAACGACATCAGGATCTGAATAATCGGCGTGGATAATAGGATTTGTATAGGTTTCGTCTCCATTATCCGGCACCCAAACCTGTGCAGAATTCTGTTGTATCGCGAAAAAGGATAATAAGAGAAAGAGGATTTTTAAGTTTTTCATTTTTTAATAATTACTTTAGTTAAACCCGACAGGTTTTAAAAACCTGTGGGGTTTCTTTTGAACTTAAAAAGTTGTTTATTATCTGTTTAATTCTAATGCAGCCAGAATAAAAGGTCCGGTTGCTTTAGGATCATTGTCCTTCTTTTTTTCGTTTACATAATATTCGTAAGTTCCGTCACGATATGGCGTACCTCCCAAACCTGCAACCTGACAGCAATTTGTTAAAGTAATACCTCCATCTTCATCTACTTTTTTGATTAGGATTTTAGTCAATCCGTCAAAAGCTTTGTTTGCCAGTTTTTTATATTTTGCAGGTAAATATCCTTTGTTTACGCCTTTTGCAAAAGCATAAGCAAACATTGATGATCCTGAGGCTTCAAGATAATTTCCTTCTTTTCCTCCTTTATCAGTTACCTGATACCATAAACCAGATTTATCCTGAACCTTAGCCAAAGCTTCACAAGCATTATTTAAGTACTTCACTAATTCTTTTTGTTTTGGATGGTCCTTTGGCATATAATCCAACACATCAACAAGTGCCATAACATACCAGCCTAAAGCTCTTGACCAGAAGTTTGGTGAGTTACCTGTTTCTTTATTTGCCCATGGCATTTGCTTGCTTTCATCCCAGGCATGGTATAATAATCCTGTTTTTGGATCAGTTGCATGCGCCTGAATCAATTCAAATTGTTTTGCGATATCATCAAAACTTTTTCCGTTTTCGAATGTCAGAGTATATTGTGCATAAAATGGTTCTCCCATGTACAAACCATCTAACCACATTTGGTTGGGATAAATTTGTTTATGCCAGAATCCACCGCTTGCAGTTCGTGGCTGTTCAGCAATTTGTTTGCGTACTAATTGCATTGCTTTTAGGTATTTTTCTTCTTTTGAAGTCGCATAAATATCAAAAAGCAAACGCCCCGGCACGACCAAATCAATATTGTATTTATCGAATTCGTACGTTTTTATTGTTCCGTCATTTTGTACCAGTTCATCTACATAACCTCTTATATAAGCTTTGTATCTTGGATCAGGATTTTTTTTATGCAATTCTTCGATAGAGTGTAAAACCAAAGCATGAACATAATCCCATTTTGGTTTTTTAGAATCGTCGATCATGTATGCTTCAGGATGACGTTTCATCAAGGTCAAAGCCATTTTATCAGACCATTTTAACTCTTTAGAAATTACGATCTCTTTTTTTGCAGGTTCTTGCGAAGTTACTTTACAGCTTGTAAAAGCCATTAAACAAACTAACACTACCGATGCAAAATAACCTTGTCTTTTATTATTTTTCATTTTAAAATATATTTAAATTCTACTATTTTTCTAATTCAAGTGCTGCGAGAATAAAGGGCCCTAACCCATGTGAGTTATCTATTTTTATTTTCTCTTTGATATAATATTCATAAGAACCATCGCGATACGGATTGCCTCCTAATCCTGCACTGGCACAAACTTGTGTAATATGAATTTCTCCATCAGGATCTACTGTAATCAATTTATTAAGGAGACCGTCAAATCCTTTTTCGGCAAGTTTTTTATATTCTGATGGTAAATATCCTTTTTTTACTCCTTTTGCAAAAGCATAAACAAACATTTCAGATCCTGAGGCTTCAAGGTAATTTCCTTCTTTTGTTGCTGAGTCTGTAACCTGATACCACAATCCTGAAGCATCCTGATATTTTGCAACAGCTCCAGAAATTTCATTTAGGTACTGAATCAATTCTTTTCTTTTTGGATGATTTTTTGGCATATAATCCAATACATCTACCAAAGCCATCATATACCATCCAATAGAACGTGACCAAAAATTAGGTGAAACTCCGGTTTCCTTGTTTGCCCAAGGCATTTGTTTGCTTTCGTCCCAGGCATGAAAAAGCAAACCTGTATTTTTGTCGATTGTATGCAGTTGTATTTGCTCAAACTGCTTTGCTATATCATCAAAATCTTTTCCTTTATTAAACTCTGTGCTGTAACGGGCATAAAAGGGAGTTCCCATATACAAACCATCAAGCCACATTTGATACGGATAGATTTTTTTATGCCATAATCCGCCTGAATTTGTTCTGGGATGTGTTTCTAATTGTTTTCTTAATGTTTGCATTGCGATTAAGTACCTCTTGTCTTTTGTTGTTTTATAGAGATCAAAAAGAATTTTTCCGGCATTTACATTATCGATATTGTAATCTTCGAGTTTATAATTCATGATTTCTCCTGAACTATTAATTACCGTTTCTCCGTATTCTTTTACGTAATTGGCATAAACAGGATTTTTTGTCTTTTTGTAAAGCTCTTCAAAAGACATCGTTACCAAACCTAATTTATAATCCCATTTTGGTTTCTCATTATTATCCATTTGCCAGGCTTTTGGCGCACGTTTTATTATAGAAAGAGCCATTCGTTCTGACCATTTTAAATCTTTAGAAATTATAACTTCGTTCTTTGCAGATTCCTGAGCATTCATTTTACCAATCGACAATACAATCAGTCCTATTAACAGGATTGAAGCAGAATAAATTTTCTTTCTATTATTTATCATTTTAAAATGGTTAATGGTTATTTATTCAATTCGATTGCACTTAACAAAAATGCTGCTAAAGCCGGCGAACTATTGTCTTTTGCTTTACTGCTGATGTAATATTGATTAGTACCATCACGAAAAGGTTTTCCTCCCAAACCAACATTCGATGAAACATTCGAAATAATTATTTGTCCTTTATCATCTTTTTTAACGAACTCTTTTATATAAGCATCGAATGATTTTTGGGCAATCTTTTTATATGATGAAGCTAAATATCCTTTGTCTGCGCCTTTTGCTAAACTATAAATAATCATGGCTGATGACGAAGATTCTAAATAATTGTCTTTTAATTCCGGCTTATCTGCCACCTGATACCATAAACCTGATTTGCTTTTGTGCTCAACTGCACTTTTCGCAATTTGATTTAAATATGCTATTAGCTCTTTTTGCTTTGGATTGTTTTTTGGATAATAATCCAGCGTTTCTACTAATGCCATCATGTACCAGCCAATTCCTCGTCCCCAGATTGTTGGGGATGTTCCCGTTTCAGGATTTGCCCATGCAATTTCTTTGCTTTCATCCCAGGCCTGATAAACCAAACCATTTTTTTTATCTACAAGATGATTTTGTACCAATTCAAATTGTTTTGCAATATCGTCTAATGCTTTTCCATTTTCATACTTTACCGTGTATTGGGTATAAAATGGTTCAGCCATATACAAACCATCAATCCACATTTGATTGGGATAAATTTGTTTGTGCCAAAATCCACCACTTGCTGTTCTGGGCTGAGTTTCAAGCTGTGCCCTCAGTTGTTGTATAACTTTTAGATAGCGATTGTCTTTTGTTATCTCATATAAATTAAATAATAATTTTCCGGGATTTGCACAATCAATATTGTATTCTTTTATATCATATTTTTTGATATTTCCCTCTGCATCAATCATTTCATCAGCATAATCTTTGATGTAATCGATGTACTTTTTATCGTTTGTTTTTTGATATAACTTTTCAAAACCAGATAATACAAGTCCCATTTTATAATCCCATTTTGGCTTTTCGGTTCCGTCAATCTGATATGCTTTTGGATACTTATTTAAAATCGTAAGTGCTGTTCTTTCTGACCATTTCAGATTATCCGCCAGAACAGGATTTTCATTTGTCTGCGCGATTGTTTTACTGCTAAAAATCAATAGCAAAACGATTAAATTGATATTCTTAAAAGACGATTTAAACATATATTTTATTTTTGATCTTTAGCTTTTTTTCTCGCAGATTGAGCAGATTTTTAATTTGTTATCTTAAATCTATTCTCTTGCATCTATTCTCTTTTTTCTCTCCTCTTAACTACATTTTTCCCTTCTTATTCAGTACTTCTAATTGTGCGTCTAAATATTTCACAAATTCTTCTTTAGATTTAATTCCATTTGGTTCTTGTTCCCATGCGCCTAAAAAGTAGAAAGAAGTTGCTTTTTTTGTAGGTTTAAAAACCAAAAGATAATCTAAATCTGTATCAGCAATGTTTTCGATAGTATTGGTTTGATAAAAAATCGCCATTCCCAATTTATCCGGAACTAACGATTGTTCCCCGTAAGTAGCCAAATAAGCCCATTTTTTATTTTTACTTTCTTTTTTGAAGGTTTCCGTATTTTTTTGCTTTACAATTCCGGTACAGATTCCTTTAATTTCTTTTGATGCCTGAATCGTATGTTGTGTATAAAGCTGATCTGGTTTAATCGTTAATACAGATGTAAAATCGATTTTATCCGCTGCTGTTTTCCAGCCATAATAATTCACTTTTACACCAGATTCGTTTGTTTTATTAACCACAGCAGCAATTGTAGAATCAACTTCACGAAAGTGTAATTTTTCATTGTTTAAATAACGGTCGATAGATCCAATACCAATTCCTTTTCCTGCTTTAAGGATATCTGCTCCCCAATCGCTCATATTGTGATATGAATCAAAATTATCCTGCCCTACTAATGGTAGAATATTTGCCGTAGTTTTCTTCCCGAATATGTCAATTGCATTTCTCCAGTCTAAGTATAAACGATACCCAATTCGGTTACTTTCCCAACCCGGACCTTCGTAACGAATATCAAATGAATGATCTGTATGTTCCGGAGCCAGTTTTAACCTTTCAACATTTTTAAAAATTGTTCCGCCAATGTATTTACGTCCTTCCCATTTTCCGTCTGTTTTTGCAGATATTTCGGCATATGTTTTAGCGGTTTTTATATCATATTTCTGCGCATTAACTGCTGTAATACCTACTAAAAATAAGGTTGCTAATGTGATTTTCGTTTTCATCTTTTATTGTAAATTATTTAAATATTCTGTCTAAAAATTGTGTGGTATATTGTATCGTTTCATCAAACCAAGGCTGAAAGAACCAAAAAGAATGTGGTGAATTTTCTATGGTATGCACCTCATTATAAATCTTATTTTGATTTAAAATCGCAATCATATCATCTCGTCCTGCATGAAATCTTGGGATACTGCTGTTAATGAATAGTATTGGAGGCGTATTTTTATCAGTGTGATTTAATGCCGATGCCTGTTTCCAATTTTCTGTTTTTTCTTCATAAGAACCTCCAAGCCAAAACGATGCCATTTCTCCTTCTGAAGATTCCGGATGCCTAAATGCTAAAACTCCATCTATATTAATAATCGCATTTACTTTTGATGATGATTTACTTTTATTTAAAGGATCATCAAAAGCCGGATTTTCATTTGTAGTACCAATCAAAGCTGCCATTTGACCTCCCGAAGAGCATCCTAAAACCGCAATTTTGTCTGGATCTACCTTGAATTTCTTTGCATTATCTTTTATAAATTTAATTGCATTTTTTACATCATAAACTCCATCTGGATATTTTGCCTCGAGTGATAATCTGTATTCTATTGTAAAACACGAATATCCTTTTGAAGCGATTTCCTGTGCTAAAACATTCATCTGGTTTTTATTTCCGGATCGCCATCCGCCGCCGTGAATCATAACTACAGCAGGATTTTGCTTTTTTGTTTTATTGATAAAGGCATCAATATGCACTGTTCTTTCTTTTTCTTTAAAATAAACGATATCATAAATTTCATCAACATTCTTGTTTTTACTTGCAACAGGAATTGTGATCGCAGGATATTTTTTAATCAATTTATTGTACGTGCTTTTTACCGTATATGATGTATCTACACTATACGATTGCTGCGCTGAAACTACACATGAAAACAACAATAAAAGGAATACAACTTTTCGCATTAAAATCATCTATTTTATTTAGTTAAGAAAGGAGCCCGATTCATGATCGAACTCCTTTTTAACTTTCTTCAAAAAACTAAGCCTCAAAAATTTTAAAATTACTAATAACCAGGATTCTGAGGGAAATCCTTATTTTGATTTAAATCTAATGCCGTTTGTGGTATTGGTCTTAAAATTTTAAGTTTACCATCTACTCCAACAAAATTTGCAGCTTTTATTTTATAATTATACGCCGAAGCTCTTGCTACCAATGTTCCGGTACGTTTTAAATCAAACCAGCGCTTATATTCTCCTACAAGTTCTCTGCCTCTTTCGTCTAAAATATAATCGATATTAAACTGAGCGGCAGTTGCATTTGCTACGCCGGCTCTTCTTCTAACTTCGTTTAAACGATCTAATCCAGTTGCCGGGTTTCCTGCTTTTAAGTAAGCTTCTGCCGCAACTAAATAGGTTTCACCAAGTCTTGATACAATAATATCTCTTGTACTTACAGGACCTGTACTTGATGGTGTTGTTGGATCCGGATCATCAAATTTCTTAACCGGAATCGTATAACAGTCCAGATTCTGGATTAAAGTATGTGCTGCTGAATATTCTCCCCAAGGATGATACACAAATGTGGCTGATTTTCTGGATGCATTTGCAGTGTTCCATGCTGCTTTATCAGCTGGTGTAAACCATTTTGGCTCATAAAAATGTCTCACTTTTAATGTGGCCGGAGTTGAACTTCTATAATACGGATAATACAAAACGTTTTTTGTTACTCCGTTTGTTGTTTCAGGACCTTCCAGAATTTCTGTCATAAAGGTAGCATCCCATCTTTTATCTCCTTTTTCATATAATCCTAAAGCATAATCTGTTGGGCATAAATTGTAGCTTCTTAACGGCGCTCCAGTTTCTGCTCCTCCTAAATAAGAACTGAAATAATAAAACTGATTATTTCCTAATGTTGTAGGCGATGTACTTGTTGATGCTTTATCATATTGAACAGAAAAAATAGTTTCTGCATTTAGATCATTTCCTGGTTTAAATAATTGATCAAAAGCAATATTTAAAGCCTGTCCAGCAATTGCTGCATCTGCATACGCTGCTGCTTTTGTAAAATCAGCCGGAGTACCAAAAGTTTCGTAGCCTCTTGTTAAATAAACTTTTGCCAACAAATCGTTTACAGCTCTTTTATTTACTTTTCCTGATGTAGCATACGCCGCAGTTCCTACAGATGCTAACGAAGCATCTAAATCTGCTATAATTTGTGCGTAAACTTCCTCGGCTGTATTTCTTTTAAAAGATAAAACAGGAGTAGTAATATTATCCAATACAATTGGAACTCCACCGTAAGTTTGAACTAATAGAAAATAAGCATTGGCTCTTAAATAACGTGCTTCACCAACAAGCGTATTTAAGTTTGATGTTTGCTCAGTCAAAGTCGAATAATATAATGTTTTATTTACGGACTGAATTTGTTGGTAACATGAAATATACAACTCATCGACATTACTTGACGACGGAATTAATAACGTATATTGGCTTAAGCCGGCTGGTTCCGGAGTTCTTCCTTCAGCATACATATCTGTTCCTGATTCAAACAACCATGGATTTCCTCCATAAATTCCTTTAAGCCAGGCATAGTTTGAATTTACCAATAACTGAAACCCTGATGCTGTTTTGTAAGTAGCATCTGCGGGAACGTTAGAAAGGCTCTCTTCTTCAATATAGTCACTACATGAACTAAAAGCAGTAATGATTATTCCTAAAATTAATAGTATCTTTTTCATTTTATATCTTATTAAAATTTAACACTTAATCCCAATTGCGTAGTAATAGATGCCGGACGGTTTACACCAAAAGCAGAACCGGCCCATTCCGGATCATATCCGTCAAAATCTGTAAATACAAATGGGTCAAGAACATTTATGTAAATTCTAAAATTACTCATTTTCAACTTTTTAAGTAAGTCTGAATTGAAAGTGTATCCTAAAGAGATATTTTTAATTTTAACATAAGATACATCTCTGTAATATCCAAATAAAGAAGTCCAATACGCTCCTGCACCAGTTGCAACTGGTCCCGGTCTTGGGTTTGAATTATTAGCATTTGCCGGAATACCAGTACCATTAGTTGGAATAAAGTAATCCATTGCTAATTTTTGACGACCTCTGTCGCTTACATCTGCAAAGTTTTGATGAAAAGTACTCAAAACCGTTTGTCCCTGACTTGTAAGCACTGAGAAATTAAAATCAAACTGGCCAACTGTTAATTTAGAATATAAACTTCCTTGCCATTCCGGATTTGCATTACCAATTACAGTTCTGTCATCCTGATTAAATTTACCATCTCCGTTTAAATCTTTTGGTCTTGCCTGACCTGGAGCCATACCATAAGATGCTGCCTGAGCTGCTTCGCTTTCCTGCCAAACACCATCATAAACATAGTTGTAATTTGGATTTAATTCTGATCCTAAAATCAGTTTATTACCAATATCACTTACCTTATCCTGATTGTAAATCGACTCTAATTTATTTACGTTTTTAGTAAATGTAAATGTAGTTTCCCAGTTTACGTTTTTAGACACAATATTTTTAGTAGTCAATAAAACCTCTACTCCTTTGTTGCTAACAGAACCAACATTTGAGAACGTGTTTTTCCAACCTGATTCAGATGGTAATTGTTGTTTGTAAATCAACTTATCAGATAATCTGTCGTAAACATCTACACTACCCGAAATTCTGTTTTTTAAGAATCCATAGTCAAGACCAAAGTTAAGTTCTCTTGTTTTCTCCCACGTTAATTGTTGGTTTGCTAAATTTTCAGACTGCCATCCCGAAACCACATTTGCTCCGTTTGCATAAAAAGTCTGTTGATTTAATAAAGCCTGAGATGTGTAAGGCGCCACATTATCGTTTCCTGTATATCCTAAACTTGCTCTAAGTTTCAAGTCAGAAATTACAGTATTGTTTTCTAAAAATGCTTCTTTACTTATTTTCCATCCTAAAGCAACTGATGGAAAGTTTTGCCATTTATTATCTTCTGATAATACTGAAGAACCATCCCATCTATTTGATGCGGTCAATAAATATTTGTCTCTAAACGTATAATTTAAACGAACTGCATATGAACTCAACGTATTTTTTGCATAACCTGAACTCAAATTATAACTTGTCTGAACTCCTGAACCCAAATTATTTGATCCAACATCAAAAGGCTGATTGTTAGAATATAAATAAGATGTTTCATCAACATTTGAGTAGATACTTTGCAATAATAATACACTAAAATCATGTACATCATTAAACGTGTGTTTTAAATCAATTTGATTATCCCACGTATAATTGAAGTTATTGAAGTTTTTAATAGATGCTGAGTTTTTACCATTTAAGGTAACTCCTGCATTTGTTTGAGCTCCATAAGCTGTACTTGTAACTGTATTTTCTATTCCTGCAGCAAATGTTGTTTTAAATGTAAGCCATTTGATAGGTTGGTATTGCAAATAAACATTTCCAACTGTTTGCCATGTTTTTTCTGTTTGAGATGAATTGGCAATCTCCACTAACGGGTTTACTGTACTGGTTTTATTAATCGCCCAGGAACCGTCAGGATAAGTTAATTTTCCAGGAAGAAAAAACAATGTACCTACTTTTTCATTTCCTGCAGCATCAACAGCCCAAGGAGACATAAGCGGACTTAACCTGAAAGCGTCCTGCATGGCTAAATCACTCCCTAATTGTGTATCAAGGCGTGCTATTGTAACATTTGCTCCTGTAGAAAACTTATCATTTATCTTATGATTTAAGCCTATTTTGAATGAATATTTATCAGTCGAATCATTGTCTATAAGTCCTTTGTCGCTCTGAACACCAAAACCTAAGTTATAGCTCAAACCGGAGTCTGAACGTCCGGAAATATTCAAATAATTATTCTCTGTCATTCCTGATTTAAGTACAGCATCATACCAATCATAATTATAACCACTATTAGCTCTGGAAACTAATAACGGACTTTGATTTCCTGCCAGTGTAGCTAATTGTGCCGGAGTTTGAGTTGCCGGTGTTGCGCTCATATAAGCTACCTGATGAAATTTCCACCATTCTTCACCTGACATCATTTTTGGCAATCTTGCAGCCGTTTTAGTTCCGTATGAAGTATCATAAGTAACACTAATTCCTGATTTAGCGCTTATCCCACTTTTAGTTGTTACGATAATAACTCCTGAAGCTCCTCTTGAACCATAAATCGCAGCCGAAGAAGCATCTTTTAAGACATCCATTCTGGCAATATCCTGAGGATTCAAAAAGTCAATTCCGTCAGTTGGCACACCATCGACAATATATAAAGGGGACGATCCTATCAAAGAGTTATTTCCTCTGATCACCACTTTAAATCCGTCACCAGAACGTCCTGAACTTGATGAAATCTGGACTCCCGGTGTGCTTCCCTGAATTGCTTCAAGTGCACTTGTTGTATTTCTTTCTGTAATTGTAGCTGCATTAATAGTACTTACTGAACCTGTAAGATCTGTTTTTTTCACAGATCCATAACCCACTACAACAACTTCGTTCAATGAGTTTGACTGTTCAGCAAGGCTAACATTTACTTTAGATTTTCCTGCAATACTAACTTCCTGCGTTTGAAAACCCAAATAACTAATAATTAAAATAGCTTTATTGTTAGTTACATTCATTTTAAAACTTCCCTCAAAGTCTGTAGAGGTACCATTTTTAGTTCCTTTTTCCTGGACATTTACACCTGGTAGTGATAATCCTGCCGCATCAGTAATTTTTCCTTCTATCGTTGTCGACTGAGCATAAATTGTGGAGCTCAACACGAAATTCAGGAAAAATAAAAATACAAAATTGTATTTTATTTTTTTCTTTGGTAATTGTTTAAAGTTCATAATGGTTTTAATAGTTTGGTTAATTGATAGTTTTAATTTTTAATCGTTTCTACTTTTTTTTCATTCACAGTTGTATTTATAAAATTGACATTCTTAGCATTTTTTAATAAATAAGGTTTGCCTACTTTTTCTATTACTACATTTTTAAGTGTAATATTTTCTACCGGAGATTCTTCGTATCCTTCTGCCCAAACGCCATATTTCCCTCCGTTTTTTACGGTAACATTCTCCAGATTTATATTTCTTACAGTTGGTATAAAATTTCCGGTTTGTGAACCGTACACATTATAAAACATAGTTACCAGCAAAACACATTCTTTTACTGTTCCTACTTTTAGATTTCGAACAAATACATCTTCTATAACTCCGCCTCTTCTTGAATTTGTTTTAATACGAATAGCGCGATCCAGATTTGGGCTGTCCATTACACAATTGTCTACAAAAACATTATTTACACCGGCAGATATTTCACTTCCCATCACCACTCCGCCATGACCGTCGATCATTTTACAGTTCTGAACAATGATATTTTTACTAGGTATAGCGACTCTTCTTCCATCAGCATCGCGTCCAGATTTTATAGCGATGCAATCATCTCCGGTATTGAAAATGCAATTTTTAATGAGTACATTTTGCGAATATTCCGGATCACAGCCATCATTATTTGGTCCGTGACTGTTTACCGTAACACCATCAATAATAATGTTGTTTGTTTTTATGGGATGTAAAATCCAAAATGGAGCATTTATTATAGTTATATCTTTTACCAATACGGTATTACATTCAAAAAACTCTATAAAATTTGGGCGTAAATAACGTCCTTCGCCAAAAACCCTTTCAGCAACCGGAACATTTTTCTCTGCCATATCAACCAATACTTCACGATTTTTCGGGTCATTTTGCGACGGAATTCCTTTTTTCCAACCGTAATCTTTTCCTCCTGACCAAATCCACCAATTTGTGTTATCAGCCTGACCATTTAAAGTGCCTTTTCCGGTTATAGCAACATTGGTTTTATTTTTAGCATATATAAGAGAAGAATAATTCATTAATTCCGTTCCTTCCCAAGAGGTATGAACTATTGGATACTCTTTTGGATTAATGCTAAAAAGTATTTCTGCGTTATCTTCTAAGTGTAAATTAACATTGCTTTCTAAATGTATCGGACCTGTAAGGTATTTCCCGTTGGGAACTAAAACTTTCCCTCCTCCATTTTGAACACATGCCTTAATCGCTTTTTCAAAAGCTTGTGTGTTTGATGTTTTTCCATCTGCAACAGCACCAAAATCATTAATATTGAATGTCTTATCCGGAAATTTAGTAATAGGAATACTTTTTATGATAGATTCCATTTTTCTCCAGGGATCAGAATCAGAAACTTTTGAAACTTGCGTACTACATGAAGAAACTATTATAGCAACTGCGCCGGAAATGAAAAGAGTTTTAAGTGCTATAATTTTATTTACAATCATTTGTGTAGTATTTTATTGTTTAGCATTCAAATCAATACATATATGTAATCGATTACACGAAAGTATAAAATAAGTTCTTACACACCAAATTTATTTAGAAAAAAATTATATATTTAATTTTTATTAGGAAATATAATTACACTTAATGTAAAAAAACATATAATTTATTATCATTGTACAACCGAAAACGTTTTAATTATAAATTATGGTAATCGATAACAATTTGTAGAACGTTATAAAAAAAAATGTATTTTTGTCTAGAATTTAACTGAAAAACCTATATTAATGAGCGAAAAAATAACCATTTACGATATTGCTGAGAAATTAAATATCACTGCTGCTACGGTTTCCAGGGCGTTAAATAACAATCCTAAGATAAAAGAGAGCACGCGTGAGTTGGTTATTAAAACTGCGGCTGCAATGAATTATAAGCAAAATAAACTTGCTTTAGCATTAAAAAGCGGTCGAAGTAATAATATAGGTGTTATTGTTCCTCGTATCGACAGCAATTTCTTTGCATCTGTTATTAGAGGTATTGAAGAGGAACTGCATCCTCATGGTTATCAGGTAATTATTTGCCAGACTCATGAAAGCCCAAAAAGAGAAAACGAGAATTTATATACTTTAATAGATGCGCAAGTTGATGGAATATTAATGTCGGTTACAGATGTTACTACCGAAAATGACGGTGCTTTTAGAAATGTTTTGGAAAAAAATGTTCCTCTAATATTTTTTGATCGTAGCAAACATATTGATGGCGTAAGTTCTGTAACCATTAATGACTTTAAAGGCGGATATCTTACTACAAAACACCTAATTAACGAAGGCTGTAGATGTATTGCGCATTTATCAGGAGATCAATCGCTTGAGATTTTCAAAAACAGGTTTTTAGGCTACAAACAAGCTTTACTGGACAACGGAATGATTTTTAAGGAAGAGTACGTGATTCCGGTTAAAAGTATGGTAGAAGCCGGTAAGGAAGCGGTTGATATTTTATTGCAACTCGAAACCCCTCCTGACGCTATATTTTCTTCGAGTGATTTTGCTGCTTTAGGTGCCATTCAGGAATTAAAAGAAAGAAACATCAGTATTCCAAAGGATTTTTGTGTAGCAGGTTTTAGTAATGAACCTTTTACCAAATTCATGGAATTATCAATTACTTCTGTAGATCAGTCACCGCTTGAAATGGGAAAAATGTCTGCTCGTGTTTTCCTGGAACAAGTAGACAAAACCGACACTATCAAAATCGAAAAAAAGGTAGTCCTTGCACCGGAATTACACATCCGTAAGTCGTCAACAAGAAGTACAACTTAATTTTTACAATATATTTTCACCATAGAGACGCACAGTAGTGCGTCTTTTTTATTTTAAACCATATAAGTGATANNATCACTTATATGGTTTAAAAACAAACATAAAAAAAGACGCACTGCTGTGCGTCTCTACATTTATATCATGTTAAAAATCTTAAAGCGAAACTCCTCTTTTCCAGGGAATAAAATCGTTTTGGTTTAAAATTGCTGCTTTGGTCTTAATAGTACCACTTGCAACTTCTATAATAAATTCTAACATTTCATCAGCCATTTCATCGATTGATTTTTCTCCGGTGATAATTCCACCGGTGTCAATATCAATAATATCAGACATTTTAGTCGCTAACTGTGTATTTGATGAAATTTTTACTACAGGCGCAATAGGGTTTCCTGTTGGAGTTCCTAAACCTGTTGTAAACAATACCATATTTGCTCCGGAACCTACCATTGCAGTGGTACACTCAACGTCGTTTCCTGGCGTACATAACAATGTAAAGCCTGGTTCATTAATATATTCTCCATAATCAAAAACACCTGTAATTGGCGAAGTCCCTCCTTTTTTAGCAGCTCCGGCAGATTTCATTGCATCTGTAATCAAACCGTCTTTAATGTTACCCGGAGAAGGATTCATATCAAATCCTGAACCTGCATCTACAACTGTTTTTTCGTACCATTGCATTAAGTCTAAGAAACGTTTTCCATCCTTATCATCTACACAACGATTTACTAATTCCTGTTCTACTCCACATAATTCAGGAAATTCAGAAAGAATTGTAGTTCCTCCTAAAGCAACTAAATGATCCGATAACACTCCCAATGTTGGATTAGCAGAAATCCCTGAGAATCCATCAGATCCACCGCATTCCAAACCAATTCTTAATTTAGATAATGGAGCCGGTTCTCTTTTTATTTCGTTTGCTTTTTTAATCGCCTCAAAAGTATCTTTTACCACACTGCTAAGCATGGTTTCAATAGTTCCGATTTGTTGCTGATCGTAAATCAATACTGGTTTTTTACTGTTTGGATTTATCGCATCTAATGCATCTTTAAAGATCTGGATCTGTAAGTTCTGACACCCTAAACTCAATACAGTTGCTCCAGCCACGTTAGGATTGTTTACATAACCCGCCAATAATTTAGCCAGACTGTGAGAATCCTGACGAATACCACCGCAACCACCTTGATGCGTGATGAATTTCACTTCGATATTATTGAATAAATTAGCATCATTAGAAGCTGCTTCATTTCCTGCACCGCCAGTTTCTGTTTTTACCAAAGAGCGAAGCAATAACTGATAATCGTTCTCTTTAGGCTTCATTAATTCTTTTTCGAAGATATCTTTTAAGATTTCGATATTTCTGTTTTCACAAAATACCAACGGAAAAAACAACCAAACATTTTCAGTTCCAACTTGTCCGTCTTCTCTGTGATAGCCTTGCCAGGTTCTGTCTTTCCATTTGTCAATATTTGGCGCATTCCAGCCAATAGTTTCCGTTTTACCGGTTACTTTATCACTTTCGTGTTTTACGTTTGATGTAGAAAGCAATCCTCCTCTTTCGATTCTTGCACTGGCTTTACCTACCAAAACACCATACATAATAATCCTGTCTCCTACATTAAAAGGAACCATTGCGATTTTATGCTTCATTTTTACATCAGTCTCAACAGTAACATCTTCACCTTCAAAGTTAATCACCTCACCAGCCGAAAGATTTACCAGAGCTACTGCTACATTATCAGTAGGATGAACTTTTATTAATTTTTTTTGCGTTGCCATAACTAAGCTTTCTGTGTTGTTGTATTTATTTGTTTTTGAAAATTGGCAAAACCATTTTCTATACCATTTGCATCAATTTCTTCTAATGCAACAGTAATTGCTTTTGTTAATCCCGGAATTTCAGTTAAATCTTCATCCCAGAAACTTTTATTTTGCAAAGTAAGTCTCGCTATTTTTTCATAATCATCAGATTTCCAAAGTCCGTTAAAGAAAGAAACGATATCTTCACCATCTTTAACCGGTAAACTTTGCCCATTCCATGTTCCTTTGTAGAAACGAATTAAACTCGCTAATGAAAAAGTCAAATTAACAGGCAATTTTTTGTTAGCATTATAATATCCCAGTAAACTAGGTAAAACTCTTACTTTGAATTTTGAGACAGAATTTAATGCAATATCAGCAAGTGCATGCTTGATAAATGGATTTTTAAATCGGTCCATTACCTCCTCAGAATAGGCTGTAATTTCATTTTTGTCCATATCCAGCGTTTCACTAATTTCACTAATAACGCTATTTACAAATTTTCCGGTAAAATCTCCGTCAACAGTTTCCATTACTAATTTGTTACCATACAAAAGCGAAAAAGGAACCATTGCCGTGTGCGCACCGTTTAAAATACGAACTTTAATCATTTTGAAAGGACGTATATCATCAACGATTTTTACATTCAAATCCGTTTTATGAAAAGGTAATTTTGCTTTTAAAGCGTCTCCACCTTCAATAGCCCAAAGGAAAAAAGGTTCAGCAGCAACAATTAAATTGTCCTGATAATCTAATTTATTATTGTATTCTTCAATTTCAGCTCTTGGATATCCAGGAACAATTCTGTCAACCAAAGTACTGTGATATGTACACGCATCTGATACCCAAGTTTTAAATGCATCTTCTAACTTCCATGTATCGCAATATTGCAAAATATATTTTTTCAGCGTCTCTGAGTTATAATCAATTAATTCACAAGGAATGATTGTTACTGCTTTAGAAGCATCTCCATTAAAATGTTTAAATCTTTCATATAATAAAACCGTCAGCTTTGCAGGAAATGACACTGGCGGCTGCATATCCGGAGTATCACTTTCAATGAATTCAATTCCAGCTTCAGTAGTATTAGAAACAATAAACTGAAGTTCTTCTTCTTTGGCTAAAGCCAAATAATTTGCAAATTCAGTATATGGGTTTATAGTCTTTACAATATTAGTAATTAACTCAATATCTTGTATTTTTTCGCCTTTTTTAATTCCGTTCATAAACAAAGTATAAAGACCGTCCTGCTCATTAATCAGGTTTACCATACCATCTTTCAAAGGTTGAACTACTGCAATACCGGCATTAAAATCAACTTCTTTATTTAGTTTGTGAAAAGCATAATCAACAAAAGCTCTTAAAAAGTTACCTTCTCCAAACTGAACTACCTTAATTGGCTGTAACTTTTCTAATCCTGTATTTATTCTATTTAATTTTTTCATTTTAAAATTTCTTTAAAGCGTTATAAATAACCACATTAAATACCTTATTCTTTCCTTTGAAGTCTTTTTTTAAACTTGTAAAAGAAACATTACACTTGTGTGAGGAAAATAAATCTTGCTGTGAGGAATGACAAGTTTAATTTTGCAAGCGTAATGCTCAATTACAATTTCTAAAATCTAAAAAAAACGCAATCTTAAATAAGGAATTGGCATGATTACTCCTTATTTATTTTCTAATATTTTTTATAATGTCAAGAACGTGACTTACTTTAGTTTTTAAACCATCAAAATCCTGATTGTCCAGTATATCCTTAGAAATTAACTGCGAACCAATACCTACACAAGTTGCACCTGCGTTGATCCATGAAGTCAGGCTTTCTACCGTTGGATAAACACCTCCTGTTGGCATGATATTCGTCCACGGGCACGGACCTTTTATCGCTTTTATAAATTCCGGTCCATAAATATCTGCAGGAAATAATTTTACGATTTCGCAACCTAATTCTTCCGCTCTTGCAATTTCAGTCAAAGTTCCGCAGCCTGGCGACCACAGCACTTTACGACGATTACAAGCTATTGCAATATCTTCTCTAAAAACAGGAGTTACAATAAAATTAGCCCCTAAACTCATGTATAATGACGCCGCGGCAGCATCTGTAACAGAACCTACTCCCAACATCATTCCCGGCAATTCTGCCAGAGCATATTTGTTTAATGCACCAAAAACTTCGTGAGCAAAATCGCCTCTGCTTGTAAATTCCATTAATCGTGAACCACCATCATAACAAGCCTTTAATACTTTCTTGCTTATTTCGATATCTGAATGAAAAAACAACGGAACCATTCCGTTTTCTTTCATTTGCAATGCCACTTCAATTCTTGAATATTTCGCCATATTTATATTAATTATCTAGATACTAATGCAGAACCATCACCATCTATCATATTTTCAACTTCTTTTAAAGTAACCAGATTATAATCTCCTGCAATTGTGTGTTTTAAACAACAAGCTGCCACTGCAAAATCAAGCGCTCTCTGATTATTATTTTCGTATTCCTGCAAACCGTAAATTAATCCTCCCATAAAAGCATCACCACTTCCTACGCGATCTACGACGGGAGTAACTTCTTTTACAGCTGCCTGATAAATGGCTTTTCCGTCAAATAAAATACCTCCAATTCTTTGGTGCGATGCACTTACAGAATAACGTAATGTAGTGGCTACGGTTTTTAAATTCGGAATCAAATCAAACAATTTAGTATACAAAACCGGAAGCGATTTCTCATCCTGATAGTTTGGATTCACTTTTGGGATTCCTAACATAAAATATGCGGTATCAATATCTCCTAAAATTACATTGCTGTATTGTAGCATTTCCGGCATAACATCGCTTGGCGTTTTGCCATATTGCCACAATTTCGATCTGTAGTTTAAGTCACACGAAATCGTAATTCCAAGTTTATGAGCCACTTTAATAGCTTCTAAACATGCATCGGCAGCAGTTTGAGAAATTGCCGGCGTAATACCGCTCCAGTGAAACCAGCTTGCGCCTTCTAACACTTTTTCCCAATGGATTATACCTTTATCAATAGTTGCCATAGAACTGTGTGCACGATCATAAACAACATTACTGCCACGTGTTCCAGCACCGGTTTCAAGAAAATAAATCCCTAAACGTTCGCCTCCATAAACTATGTTTTTGGACTCTACGTTCATTTTTCGCATTTCTTTTAATGCCGAAGCACCAATTTCATTATCCGGTAATCTTGTTACAAATTCTGCATTTAAACCATAATTTGCCAAAGACACACAAACATTGAATTCGCCTCCTCCATAAGAAGCGCCAAATGCTTTAGCTTGAGAAAAACGCAAGTGCCTCTCTGTCGAAAGACGCAACATAATTTCTCCAAATGCAACTACTTTACTCATATTGTTATATTGTTTACCAGTAAAAGATTTATTTTTTTTTACCCATTAAGAGATTAAAAAAATTAAGCTCAGTATATTAATGGTTATTTTTTTGCCACAGATTCAAATGATTAAAAAGATTGTAAGCCTTAGTACTAAAACCCCTCTTCTTTCTTCTATGTTCTATGTTCTTTATTCTATGTTCTTTACTCTTTCTTCCTGACTCTTTCTTCCTGACTCTTTCTTCTTTACTCTTTCTTCTTTACTCTTTCTTCTTAACTAAAACTTGAAATACTCCTTTGCGTTGTTATAAGAAATATCAGAAACCAGTTTACCAATCCATTCCATATCGTTTGGCAATTCACCGCGTTTGATTTCATCTCCTAAAAGATTACATAAAATACGTCTGAAATATTCGTGTCTCGGGAAAGACAGAAAACTTCTTGAATCCGTCAACATCCCTACGAAACAGCTAATTAATCCCATGTTTGACAAGGCATTTAACTGTTTGGTCATTCCGTCTTTTTGATCTAAAAACCACCAACCTGAACCAAACTGAACTTTACCGCGAACACTTCCGTCATTGAAATTTCCAATCATGGTTGCCATTACTTCGTTATCAGCAGGATTTAAGTTATAAATAATCGTTTTAGTCAATTTATCTTTACTATCCAAAGCATTTAAAAAGCTTGATAATTTTTGTGCCTGTGGATAATCTCCAATAGAATCCCAACCAGTATCAGGTCCTAAAATTCTGTGCATACGCGCATTATTGTTACGCAATGCTCCTAAGTGAAATTGTTGTACCCAGCCAAACTGATGGTAAGTCTCAGATAAGAATAACAATATGGCACTTTGAAATTTTAATGCTTCCTCAGGAGAAATAATTCTGTTTTCTCTTTTCTTTTTAAAGATTGCATTTACTTCACTTTCTGTAAATTCTTCAAAGTAAATCTGGTCTAAACCGTGATCACTTAATTTACAACCATTTTGATTAAAGAATTCAATTCTGTTTTTTAATGCCGCACATAAATCTGTATACGTATTAATTGCAACTCCGGACACATCCCCTAATGTGTCCAGATATGCATTATATCCATCATTAGAAATCAGGATAGCTTTATCTGGTCTGAAAGCCGTACTCATTTTAGTCCCGATTGGATTTTTCGTTAGTTTCTGGTGAAACTCCAAACTATCAACAGGATCTTCAGTAGTACAAACTAATTCAGCATTTACTTTTTTAAGCAGGTTTTGTGTGCTGTACGCCTGAGAATTAATTTTCTCTGTAGTTTCGATATAAATTTTCTCTGCTGATTTTTCATTCAGTAAATCATAGATATCAAAATAACGTGCTAATTCTAAGTGTGTCCAATGATATAAAGGATTACGCATCGTATACGGAACCGTTTTTGCCCAGTTAATGAACTTATCTTTATCTGAACCGTTTCCTGTTACAAATTGCTCGTTGATTCCCAATGTACGCATTGCACGCCATTTATAGTGATCTCCGTTGATCCAAACCTGAGTAATGTTGTCAAAAATTTTATCTTCGGCAATAAACTGAGGATTCAGGTGATTGTGGTAATCTATTATAGGTTGATTCTTTGAGTAATTGTGGTATAACTCTTCGGCGAATTTATTTTCAAGTAAAAAGTTATCGTTTATGAATGTTTGATTTGCGCTCATGTCTTTTTATATAATTGAGAATTATTCTTCGTTTGATGGTTTACCAATTGTAGCCAGGATTCCTCCATCTACATATAAAATATGACCATTAACAAAGTCACTTGCTTTTGAAGATAAAAATATTGCTGCTCCGGCTAAATCACCCGGATCTCCCCATTTTGCAGCCGGAGTACGGCTTATGATAAAATCATTAAACGGATGTCCGTCTACTCTGATCGGTTTTGTTTGTTCTGTAGCAAAATATCCAGGTCCAATTCCGTTGATTTGAACATTGTATTTTGCCCATTCTGTCGCCATATTTTTGGTCAGCATTTTCAATCCGCCTTTTGCAGCAGCATAAGCACCAACAGTATTACGGCCTAATTCGCTCATCATCGAGCAAATGTTGATTATTTTTCCTTGTCTTCTCTCGATCATTCCCTTTGCAACATGCTTAGAAACAATAAAAGGAGAAACAAGATCGATATCAATAACTTCTTTAAAATCAGCAACTTCCATTTCGATTAACGGAATTCTTTTAATGATTCCCGCGTTGTTAATCAAGATAGCAATTGGTCCAACTTCATTTTCAATTTTCTTCACAGCAGCAATAACTTCCTGCTCATCCGTTACATTAAATTTATAACCAACAGCATTAATTCCTTCATTTTTAAGTTCAGCTACAGCATCATCAATTTTTTGCTGAGATGAATTTCCGTTTACAACAATTGTTGCTCCGGCCTGACCCAATCCTTTTGCCATTGCCATTCCCAGTCCGTGCGTACTTCCTGTAATCAGGGCAATTTTTCCTTTTATATCAAATAAGTTTGTCATGGTTCTTATCTTAAATCTGTAATTTTACAAACATCCATATCTCCGTAATCTAAATTCTCTCCTGCCATTCCCCAGATAAAAGTATAATTACTCGTTCCTGAACCTGAGTGAATCGACCATGGTGGCGAAATAACTGCCTGATGATTGTTCATCCAGATATGTCTTGTTTCTTGCGGCTGTCCCATAAAATGGCAAACGGCCTGATTTTCCGGAATGTCCAAATAGAAATAAACTTCCATACGACGATCGTGTACGTGAGCCGGCATAGTATTCCAGACACTTCCGGTTCTTAATTCCGTCATTCCCATTTGCAATTGGCAAGTAGTTACAACACTTCCAATAATCATTTGGTTTACCGTACGGTGATTGGCAGTTTCTACTGTACCCAATTCTAATTTATTTGCTTCTGCAAGACTCACTTTTACCGTTGGGTAAGTAGTGTGTGCCGGTGCAGAGTTAATGTAATATTTAGCCGGATTACTGCTGTCATCGCTTTTAAAAATTACTTCTTTATTACCGCTTCCGATATACAAAGCATCTTTAAATCCAAGTTGATAAACAGTTCCTTCAACAACTACAGAACCGCTTCCTCCAACATTGATAATTCCTATTTCTCTTCTTTCTAAAAAATAAGGCGCTTTAAGCGGATCAATGCTTTCTAATGTTAAATCTCCTTTTACCGGAACTGCAGATCCTGCAATGTATCTGTCATAATGAGAGTACGTTAATACAATCTCATCCTCTTGCATTAAATCATCAATTAAGAATTCGTTTCGTAATTCCTGAGTATCATATTTTTTTACTGCTTCGGGGCTTGACGCGTATCTTGAACTATATTTTGTCATAATTTTTAATTTAATGTAATCGATTGCACAAAATTAGATTTTTATCTTTAAAAACCATAATTGAAACCAAAATTTATTTTATTTTTAAGATATAAAGTTTACAATTCTACCTTTTTCATTCTTGGAACTAGAATATGCATGATGAGCCATGCCAGTAAATAAGCTGCTCCGCAAATACAAAACATGATAAAATATCCTGTTTCTATTTTACCAATTCTGGTATAATAAACAAACATATTTTTTTGAACTACCAAGGTCAATAAGATTCCTCCAAGTGCGCCAAACATTCCGCCTATTCCCGTTACGGATGCTGTGGCTTTTTTAGGAAACATATCAGACACTGTAGTAAAAATATTAGCGCTCCACGCCTGATGTGCAGAAACTGCAAAACCAATAACTAAAATTGCCCACCACATATTTATTGTTCCTAAATACTGAGAAAATAAAACCGGTAAAACCGCAAATGCATAAAGCAACATACTGGTTTTACGAGCTTTATAAGCCGGCCAATTATTATTAATTAGTTTTAATGGCAACCAGCCTCCACCAATACTTCCCACACTTCCTATTACATAAACCAACGCACAAGGCCAGATAATTTCTGTAGCCGTCAGTTTATATTGTTTCATCAGGAAGTCCGGTAACCAGAACAAATAAAACCACCAAACCGGATCTGTCAATAATTTACCAATGGCAAAAGCCCAGGTCTGACGAAACGAAAGCAATTTTAACCACGAGACTTTTTCAGTATCTTCTACTTCTTCTGTTACAACCTGATCAGCTGTAATATATTTAAGTTCTGCCTGAGACAAACGTTTTTGTTTTTGAGGCACTTCATAAAAAAGAAACCATAAAGCCAGCCATACAAAACCAACGATTCCAGTTAGGATAAAAGCCCATTGCCAGCCGTAATTTTCTGCAATAAAAGGAACTGATAACGGCACAATAATAGCTCCGATATTACTTCCTGAATTGAAAATTCCTGTTGCTAATGCTCTTTCTTTTTGCGGAAACCATTCGGCTGTTGCTTTTATCGCTGCAGGAAAATTTCCGGCTTCCGTTATTCCTAAAAATACACGGGCTATTAAAAAACCTCCCGTTCCGGTTGCAAATGCATGACCTATAGCAGCTAAACTCCACAATCCGGTTGCAATTGCATACCCTAATTTTGTTCCTAATTTATCTATAATGCCACCTG
Organism: [Flexibacter] sp. ATCC 35103; assembly: GCF_001975985.1. Lineage (GTDB taxonomy): Bacteria > Bacteroidota > Bacteroidia > Flavobacteriales > Flavobacteriaceae > Flavobacterium. The sequence goes on from NZ_MTQF01000006.1 coordinate 392,866, forward strand.
CAACAAGCATTCCCATAGCATACGCAATTTTAAAAGCCAACTCAATATTCGAATAATCAATCACTTCCTGTTCCGGCGTCCAGTGAAAAGCTTCTGCTAAAAAAGGACGCAGGTAACTTATTACATTTCGATCCAGATAATTAACAGTGGTTGCAAAAAATACTAAACTACAAATAGTCCAGCGGTATTTACCGATTGCTGCATTAGCTTGATTCATGATGTTGGTTGGTTTTTGGTTGGGTTAGTCAGTTGGTGGTATTATTGCATTATAGTATTAAAGATTAGTAATTGGACTGTATTTTGGTACTAATGTTTTCATTACGATCCAGCCTGTTAAATAACAAACTGCACAGATTGAGAAAATGATAAAATATCCGGCTTCAATTCCGTGAAAGCCCATAAAAGACATATTTGTTTCTTTAGCATGATCAAACAAAACTCCTGAGCCTTTGTTAATTATAGTAGAACCTACACCTCCGGCAAGACCACCAATTCCTGTAATTGTTGCAATTGCTTTTTTAGGAAACATATCTCCAACGGTTGTAAAAATATTTGCTGACCAAGATTGGTGTGCTGCTCCTGCAATACCAATAATAATTACCGGAATCCAGTAACTAATATAACCTAATGGCTGTGCTATTAAGGCCAATAACGGGAAGAATGCAAAAATTAGCATCGCTCTCATTCTTCCTTCGTAAGGGTTCATTCCTTTTTTCTCTACAAAATAAGTTGGAAGCCAGCCTCCAATAATAGAAAGTAGTGTAATCATATATAAAACAAACAATGGCAAAGCTGCTTGCGTAGAATCCATGCCGTAAACAGAACTTAAGTAAGCCGGAGTCCAGAATAAAAAGAACCACCAAACACCATCTGTCATGAATTTCCCGAAAGCAAAAGCCCACGTTTGTTTGTATTTAAAGCATTCTACAAATGATACTTTAGTAGTAGTTTCAGGTACGTAACCAACTAATTTACTATCTGCAACATCATCTTGTCGAATATATTCTAATTCTTCAGGGCTAACTCTTGGGTGTCTTTCCGGTTTGTCATACATAAAAATCCAAAATCCCATCCAAACAAAACCTAAAGCCCCAATGATAATAAAAGACATTTCCCAGCCAAAAGATTTTGCAATAAACGGAATCGATATTGGTGCTGCCAATGCTCCTACAGTTGCACCTGCATTAAAAATACTGGTAGAAAATGCCCTGTCTTTTTTAGGAAAATATTCTGCAGTGGTTTTAATCGCTGCCGGAAAATTTCCTGCCTCACCTACTGCCAGAACAAAACGTGCAAAAATGAACAATGTAACACTTACATTAATTACCATTCCGGTATCCTGAACCAGATCAATAGCATCTTTTGCACCTTCAAAACCTACAAACCAGTTTCCTGTAATGATTCCGGCTGTTGCAATACCACAAAATGCATGCAGACAAGCTCCTAAAGACCATATTCCAATCGCCCAAAGAAAACCTTTTTTAGTATCTAACCAGTCTACAAATCGACCCGCAAACAATAAAGAAACAGCATAAAAAATAGAGAATAATGCTGTAATATTTCCGTAATCGTTATTTGTCCAATGAAATTCAGGCGCAATAAAATCACTCCATGTCAAGGAAAGAACCTGTCTGTCTAAATAATTAATAGTTGTTGCAAAAAATAATAATGCGCAAATACTCCATCGATAGCTTCCGGTAGATTTCTTGTTTTGGCTGATAACTGCTTCTGGTGGTTGGTTCATAGTAAAGTGTATTATAAAATTGATGTTTTTTTGGTCATTTAACTCGTTAATCAAAACCCAATACAAAGACATTAGAATCAATGCATTAAATATAACAAATCAAATTAATGTAATCGATTGCACAAATATAGTTTTTAATCTTTATATTCCAAATAAATTGTAAAAAAAATTATTTTAACCTCTTAAATAAACACATCAAGTAAAAAAACTAATACAAAATTACACATTAAACAATATATTTGTTAAAAGCCATCATGCGAAATTTGTCCTTATTTAGGGGTAAAATTGTACTGAAACCAACACTTTCAAATGCATAATCAATGCTCCATGCTTTTGAAAATAAAAATGGCGTTTTAACCTTATTTAACTACTTCAATCAATAAAAAAGTTCTATTTTTGGAAGTCTGTCCTAAAAAAATAATATTCAACTAATTCATTATAAAATTGAAAACTTTAAAAAATTACCACTGGAACAAAGCATTATTAATTCTTGCATTATTTATAGGAATTACAATTCAGGCACAAACTCAAAACCAGATCATTCCGCTTTGGGATAAAATCCCTGACGAAATAAAAGCATCTGATTATAAGGAAAACGAAAGCATTACTGATGGTAAAGTACAAAGCACAAGTTTAGTTACAATACCTACTTTAAGTGTCTTTTTACCGGCACAAAGCAAACCCAATCAGGCAGCAGTTCTTATTTTCCCGGGAGGAGGATATCAACATTTGGCTATTGATAAGGAAGGGACAAAAGTTGCCCAATGGTTTAATAGTTTAGGAATCGCAGCTTTTGTGGTAAAATACAGACTGCCGAGTGATAAAATCATGAAGAATAAAAACGTTGGACCCTTGCAAGATGCTCAGGAAGCTGTGCGTTATGTGAGACAAAATGCTGCTAAATTTAATATTGATCCCACTAAAATTGGAATTATGGGATTTTCTGCCGGCGGACATTTAGCATCGACTTTAGCCACTCATTATGATGATAAAGTGTATGAAGCATCTAAAATAAGTGCACGTCCGGATTTTTCGCTTTTGATTTATCCCGTAATATCCATGCAAAACGATATTACACACAAAGGTTCTCAGGTTAGTTTATTAGGCAATAAACCTTCTCAGGAATTGCTTGATTCATTTTCTAACGAGAAAAAAGTGAACGCTCAGACTCCGCCAACATTTTTAGTGCATGCCACAGATGATACTGTCGTTTTACCTGAAAACAGCATTAATTTTTATTTAGCTCTGAAAAAGAATGCAGTTCCGGCTGAGTTACATATTTATGAAAAAGGCGGACACGGTTTTGGTTTAGGCGTAAAAGACACCAGTAAATTCTGGACCAGAGATTGCGAAGAATGGCTTAGAACTCACGGTTACCTTTAATAAAAACAGTAAATAAAAAAGGCGAAACTTTATGAGTTTCGCCTTTTTAGTATCAAAAAAATTCAAAAATGGTATCTGGTAAAAGATACTTAAAGAGATAATTCCTTTTCAGGAACTGCCTTTGCTTTTATGGGAACTGCTTTTACTGCAACCTTTGGCTTTGAAGCCGGCTTTTTTCCAAATTTCTGTTTTCCCCACCAAATTAAAAATCCGGTAATAGGCAAACTCGCAGAAATTAAACTGGCAAAAAATGCCATAAACTTCCCGGTAAGTCCCAAAACACTTCCTACATGAATATCATAATTCATTCTGCGAATTTTATCCGGAATATTCGCTTCTATATATTTACCTGAAAAAGGTGTTTTTATCGAAATTTCTTTAAGCGTTTGCTGATCAAAACTATAACGGTCCATATTATAGAACGTATTTTTTTGCTTGTAAACAAATGCGCCAATAACGTCTGCCGGTTTTTCTGGTACAGTAACTAAAATTCCTGCAGCCTCAGGATTTTGTTTTGCGATATTCAGCAAGACTTTATCAACGGTAGACAGTTCAAAGGTTTTAACATGAGTTGTGTCAGATTTTGGAGATTCCCTGCTTTCAACTAAAGGTTTTCCTCCTGATGTTACCCAATATAACGATTTACTCCACCAGCCAAAACTCCAGACTAAACCTGTAAAAGAGATGAACAAAAGAAAAATCATACTATAAAAACCAAGTACATTATGCATATCATAATTAACGCGCTTAAAACTTGCAGACCATTTGATTTTAAAACTTTTATCCCTAATTGATTTGATCCATTTTACGGGCCACCACAACACTATTCCTGATATCAGCAAGAAAACAAAAATTAAGATTGCCACGCCCACAATTGGTCGGCCAATATCATAAGGCATCCACAAAGCACGGTGACCATTTAAGATAAATCTAAAAAAATCAGGAGAATCACTTCGTGAGACTGATTTAACATTTAATATTTCGCCTGTATAAGGATTCATGTAAACGCTGGTAAAAATACCACTCCTTCTCTTTTTCGATTTTTCCTCTTTACCTTTTTCTTTTCCTTTTTCAGGTGATTTTGTTTTACCATTCTCGTTTTTAGCAAGATCTTGTTTTCGTCCTTTACGTTCTGCTCTTTTACCATCGCTCTTGCCTTCTTTATCTTTACCTTCTTCTTTTTTCTGAGTAAAATAACCCACAATAGCAGCATCGTCTTTTGCTCCAAAAGTAACGCTTGTGGCATGTTTGCCTTTCATGGTTTTATCTGCAATCGTAATTAATTGCGACGGCAGTAAAAAAGCTTTTTCCTGAGGTTTTACAAAACGCCAGTCTTCAATAAAATCTTTAATTTCATTTTCAAAAACATAAATGCAACCTGTTACACTCACAATAACAACAATAATTCCAGATGCCAAACCAAGCCATAAATGCAGCCAGGCCATGACGCGCTTAAAAAGCGATTTTTTACTTTTTTTCTTATTAGGATTTGATTTTGATGAAGAAAACATATTTAGTAGCGTATAAAAGATAAATAAAAAAACCGCAGGCCCCGAAAGGCCTACGGCTCAAAAGAAACCAATTTTTAATATTTTAATTTTGCAATTGCAGTAATCTGACCGCCTTCAACTTTCATACCTTTTGTAGCTACACCAGTTGTACCATTAATAGTATAAATCCAGTTTCCTTCAGGAGTATTGATCCCTACAACAGCAGAACTACCATCTTCAGAAACAAGATTATATCTGTTTACTGTTGTAAAACTAATTTCTAAAGGCGCATCTTTTACCCATGTAAATGTTTGTGCATACACATCAGCAACTGCAAGTTTTGCCGCTCCTTTATTGGTTCCCGGAGTACCGTACATTTGCAATAAAACTTTTCCTTTTGAGATATAGCTTGACGAAGCAATTTTATATCCACCTGATTTTTCCTCTACATTAAAGAAATATGTTTTATCAAATTCTGTAGTTCCTTTTTTGATCTTTACCACTGCAGATGGTTTAGTCGATGTTAAAACAGCATTACTGGTTGCCGCCGCACTGGAGAAACCGTAAGCATCTCCGTTTTCATCCTGATACAGACCATTTGTAAAATAAGCACCTAAATAACTTGTACGGTTATCTTTGATTACTTTTTCTAATTTAAGTTCCGGATAATTGTATACCGCAACCCACGTACTGTCTGGATTTACTGTACCAAAATTATCAACTCCGTCCCCTTTTATACTCATGTACGGCATAAATACTTTATCGCCAACCTGAGTTGCCCAGGTAAAAAAGGCTCTTTCACCGTTTCCTGCCAATTTTTTAGTGTCTTGTTGTGCTTCACCGGTAATTAATGATTTTTCGGCATCAATTTTATACATAGAAGCAATAGAAGCTGCACCACTTCTTGGTACTTTTATCGTTAAAATATCTTTGTTTACAGCCGCAAAAACGTGTACTGTTTCTGCCTGAAAATCAGATTTTTTAACCAGTTTTCCTTCAGTAGTTAAGTTATAAGTCGTTACAGCTCCCGGATTTCCTTGTCCGTATAATAAACTAAAAAAGTTATTTTGAGCCGTAATATAATAACGATACGAACCATCTTGCTCAATTCCGTTTCCTGTAGTTGTAATTGATCCTTTAGAAATATCATCAGTCGTTAATAAATAATCTGCAATTCCTGCTGCTCCCGTAGTAGCGGTAATGATATATTTTGTTTTTCCCGTATCAACTCCGCCTGTTTCATTTCCTGATTTTTCAGAATCACTGCTACAAGAGAATGTTGTAAATGCTACTAAAGCTAATAAAGCTAATTTGCTATTTTTTTTCATGTTATTATGGTATTTAAATTAATTATGTGATTTGGTAAAAAAATATCTAAATTTTATATAGAAAGCCCTGCTTGGTTTTTGCAGCGAAAAATTATCATAAAGCTTATTATCCAAAAGGTTTTTACATTCCAGGGCGATATTATATTTTCCGTTTGCCAGTGTGTAAACAGCGTTTAGATCATGACTGAATTGCTGCGGAATTTCTAATTTACTATCCTTACTTCCCATACTTGGCCATGATAAATAATAAGTATGCACGTATAATAAATTGTAGCCTACTGATAAATTATTTCCTTTTTTTATAAGATTATTAAAAAACACCGTTGCATCAGCATTACCAAAAAGGTAAGGCATATTAGGAACCCTGTCTTTATAAAAAGGAGATACATAATTTTGATTCGGTTCATATTCGGTCATATTTCGAATATTTTGATACGTTGCATTCAATCCTGCCGTAAATCTCGTTTTGTACGAATATCGAATCTCTCCATCTATACCATAATTAGTAACCTTGCCCTGATTAACATTCGTAGTCATGGTTTGATTGTTATTAAGCGTTGGTCGAATAAAATCAGTGGCATTTCTATGCAAAAGATTCACATCAAACGATAAAGCATTTACTTTATTAAAGCTCGTCTGGTAACTTGCACCTACATTAAAGTTGTTACTGGTTTCTGGCTTTAAGGCAAGATTTCCTTCTAAATTATCATTTACATTTCCAAAAATTTCTTCCGGAGTTGGTAATCGGTAACTTTTTTCGTACGAAGCTTTTAGCTGCAGGTTATGTTTTAAATAATAACTCGTTGCAGCGCCATAACCTGTAGTTGTAGTATGGTCTATATATTGTTGATAGGCAATATCGCCCGCATTTCCTGACGGATTATAACTTCTGGAATAGGTGGTTTTTAAGGAGTAATCTTTTAAGAATACTGATGTACTCCATTTTTCGTTATAATCAAATTTATATCCCATTCCTAAAACGTTCTTTTGCGTTTTTTTAGGCTGTTTATAAACCAATGATTCCGGAACTAATTCGTCACTCTCCTTACGATCAAAAGTTGTAAAAGTGTTGTTAAGCATAAAAGAATGTCTCTCGCCCAAAGCATATGTAGCATTGGCTGTTGTTACGCCATTATTATTTTTAAATTTTCGAAGTGTACGGCTTCTTTCGCCACCTAAACCGGCATATTCCCTATAATCACCAAACCAATTGTATCTTCTGTAAACGGTATCAACATTTTGTTCTTCGCCAAAGTTGAAATTTCCGGTAAGATTGAAATTAAGGCCTTTTGTAAACAAATCTTTTACCTGATATTTTAAAGTGGGCATCAAAATATTTCCTTTTCGATATACTTGTCCAAATACACTTACCATTCTGGCTCCGGTCTGGATATCCGCTTTATTTTCTCCGGCTGTAAAACCAAACAATAATTTATCGGCATATTTTTTTCCTGTAAGACCAATATTCAGGATCACAGTTTCGTTACGGTATTTATCATGAAACCTCTTCACACGCTGATTAGGAAAATAAGCCCCCGTATTCAAATCGGCTACGTCTACATTTACCCAATAATTGTTATCAGAATAATTCTGAAAAGCATTGATTTCAGTAGTAAAACCACTTTTAGACGTATATCCTGCATTTATACTGCTGCGGTGTGTATTAAATGATCCAAAAGAATAAGACGCATCTAAAAAAGTTCTTGGTTTGCTGTTGGTAACAATATTTACTGCACCTCCAAGCGCATCTCCGCCCAGCCAAATAGGCACAACTCCTTTGTAAACCTCTACACGATCTGCAAGATTTATAGGAATATTATTCATTTGAAAAGAAGATCCAAAATTATCCATAGGCACACCGTCGATAAATACTTTTACCTGATTACCCTGAAAACCATTAATAGAAAGCTCAGATCTTGAACCTACTCCTCCTGCTTCACGAACACGAACTCCGGAAACCCTGTCTAAGGCATGCGCTAAATCCAGTGTAGAATTGTGAAGTTTTTTAGCATCGATTGCCGTTACGCTATACGATTGTTTGTTTACTTTATCTGTTTGCGAACGTCCTAAAACGGTTATGTTTTCCAGCTCATTTAATTCGCTTTCTAACTGAAATGAAAAATTTGAATCACGATCAGAAACTTCGACATGTTTTTTTTGAGTTGCAAAACCAATTGCCGTAATTTTTAAAGTGTACTTTCCGGGCTTTACATTTTTAAAAACAAACTTTCCGTTTTCATCTGCAATCATGCTTAAATCAGTTTTTTCGATCGCAACTAAAGCATAAGGAATTGTTTGTCCTGAATTTTCAAGAACCTGTCCGGAAACCGAAAGTCCTTGATTTTGCTGAGAAAACGATACGAATGAAAAGAGAAAAAATATACTAAAAAATAAAAATTTGTGAGTTGTCATATATTTAATTAGACTAATTATAAATAACTTTGCGGCAAAAGTACCATCTACAACTCGAAAAAAGATAGGGAAAAACGGATTATTATTTTGTAAAAACGGATTATATTTTGAAAATCAGATCGAAAATTTTAGCACAAGAAAACTCAATTATCAAAATTGAAATTGGCGATAATTATTATCCTAAAAATCAATTGACACAGGAAAATATCAATATAAAAAACAGTGATTCTAAAAACATAAAAAGCAGTCATCTTATTACCCAAGGAATGGTTATACTAGATACTCAGATGTATTTTTCGACCCCGCAAACCATTGTATTCGAAATTGATGAAGAAACTGTTGTAATGAATTTTATTTGCTGCAATAATGTCGAAACGCAGATCGATCAGTTAGAATCTGAAAAATATTCTAAAGAAAATACACATAATATATTTTATACCACAAACTATAAAGCCACTTTTAAAATTCCGGCTTTTGAGCAGATTAATTATTTGTCGATTATTTTATCAAAAGATTTTTATTATCAGATAATCAACAAAGATTGGGAACTTCATGAAAAGTTCTCAAAAAATATCCTGCTTAAAAAATCCAGTTATCTTACTTCAAAATACCTTCCTTTTACCCCTGCAATACAATGGGTAATTCATGAAATTAAAAACTGTAACCGAAATGGTGCTTTAAAAAAAATGTACATCGAGACAAAAGTCAAGGAACTTTTAGTACATCAGCTTGAAGCAATAATCAATTTGCCGGTACAAAAAGACCAAATTGATGAAGATGATTATAATAAATTGCAGCAGGCAAAACTTATATTAGACGAAGATTATGTTCATGCGCCTACACTGGCAGAACTTTCAAGATTGATTTCGCTAAATGAATTCAAACTTAAAAAAGGATTTAAAGCCTGTTTTGGCACTACAGTAAAAAGCTATATTATAAAACTCAGAATGGAACATGCAAAAGAGTTATTCCAGAACAAAGCCTCCACTGTGAGTGAAGTTGCTTATAAATGCGGTTATAAAGATGTGTCCCATTTTTCAGCAGCTTTTAAAAACTTCTATGGTTTTTCTCCTCAAAAATTCAAGATCAATTGGGATTTTATCAATTTCTGGATCACAGGACTTTTATTATTAAGCTAATAAAAAAGGGTTTTTAGATCCAGTTTTAACAACCAAACCTAAAAACCCGATAAAAATTAGACTATTGTATGCTTGCAAACTTATACAAACTATTCACCCTAAAATGAATATGTCAAACTTTCATTGTAAAAAAAAAATTGTTCTCCAAAAACAGTTGCACATAGAGAATCTAAAAATGATATTCAAAAAGGTAAAAACATCATCTACATCGATTTCTATACCACAAAACTACTTTCTACTTTAGAAAAAACATTACGGCTTTCCTCATTCCCGGCATCTTTTTTTTCTTATTTATAATCATTCAATCTTAATTTACTGTGTTATATTAAGTTACGTTTTACAGAAAAAGTAACTTTAATGTTAAGTTTTTTATTTACTTAAATTTCATGGTATATTATGTACAAAAATTGCCACATGCATTCTTTCTTATTCTAGATTAAGTCAAAAACTTTTAGTTACTGCATACATTTGTCAAACAAATTTATAGTTCTTTAAAAAACCGAAACATATTCCCGAAAGACAAAAAAGAGATTTTCTAATAAAGAAAAAATTTCTTGTCCTGGATTAAGTGAAGATCTTTTAGCGAACCAATACATTTGTAAAACAAATTACAGTTCTTTAAAAAACCGGAGCATCTGGAAAAGATAAAAGAGAGATTTCTAAAAAGAAAAATTTCTTGTCCTGGATTAAGTGAAGATCTTTTAACGAACCAATACATTTGTAAAACAAATTACAGTTCTTTAAAAAACCGAAGCATCTGGAAAAGACATTTAAAATAAGAAAATAATTTCTTGTCCTAGATTAAGCAAAGACCTTTTAATTAACCAATACATTTGTAAAATAAATTACAAGTTTTACCTCTTAAAATATTGAGATAGAACCTTAAAAAAAACGATTATGAAAACTCTTGAATTCTTATTACTCGGAAAAAACGAAGCGATCCTGGCCATATTACTTCGACTTGTAAATGCAAATGAAGACTGGAATGCAGTTGCTTTTGATCACGAGGATGAAGCTCAGGAATACTTTCTAAATCACAAAATAGACTTTGTTCTCTTAAGTTCCGGAATTGAAGATCATGTCGAAAAAAAGTTCACTTCTTTTTGTTTAGAACAACAACCCGAAGTCGAAGTAATTGAACATTTTGGAGGAGGAAGCGGTTTATTAAAATCAGAAATCCTGCACCGATTACATCTAAAAGGAAAAATTTAGGTACCAAAGTTTTCCTTTTAAAATTCATCAAAAGCCTTAAAATAAATCATTCACGAATATCCAATAACAAATTGACGATATATCGTTAGGACTTTTATTGCCTTTTTTGAAAAACCTCTTAAAACCAATACATTACAAACAAGGCATTTTATTTGAATGCAAAACATTGAAAATCAAACATAAAATAATTTTTAAAAAACCTTTTATTCACAACAAAAATAAATTATCATGAAAAAAATACTTTTAACAGCAGCATTATTATTTGTAACTTTTATAGGATTCGCTCAAAAACCAAGTCCGGCGCAATTAGATCCTTTCAACCATACATTAGTACTTATTGATTACGAAAGCCAAATGGCATTTGCAGTAAATAACATTCCAATCGATCAGCTTCGCAACAACACAGCTTTAGTTGCCGGCGCTTCAAAAATATTCAAAGTTCCTACTATTGTAACAACCGTTGCCGAAAAATCATTTAGCGGACCCGTTTTCCGTGAAATCGAAGAATTTTACCCAAAAGCAACTTCAAACTACATAGATCGTACTTCAATGAATACCTGGGAAGATCTTCCTGCTCATAAAGCGATAGTTGCAAAAGGTAAAAAGAAATTAGTTTTTGCAGGTTTATGGACAAGCGTTTGTATAGTAGGACCAGCATTATCAGCAATCAACGAAGGTTATGACGTTTATGTAATTACAGATGCAAGCGGCGATGTTTCTAAAGAAGCACACGAAATGGCCGTAACACGTATGGTTCAGGCAGGTGCACATCCCGTAACTTCATTACAATATTTATTAGAATTACAACGCGACTGGGCTCGTCAGGAAACTTATGTACCTGTAACAGATTTAGTTAAAAAATACGGTGGCGCTTACGGTGTTGGTGTTCAATATGCACACGAAATGCTAAAACACTAAATCAAATTGAACGCGGATAAAACGGATTTAACTAATCATAAAAAAAATCAGCGTAAATCATCGGGCTATTTCCCCTTAAAATAATTCCCAAAACGAAGAAGGCTGTGTAACCGCACAGTCTTTTTTTTCTCCCAAAACCAACTAAAAATACCACAACCATGAAACTTTCTTTCAAAATACTAGCTTTTCTTTTAATCATTTCCCTGCCTGTTTTCGCTCAAAGCAAAAGTGCTACACTTATCGTTCATCACGCCGTTATTCATACGCTCGATGATAAAAATACGATTGTAGAAGCAATGGCTGTTGCCGATGGAAAAATCCTGAAAACCGGAAAAAACAGTGATATTTTAAAATTAAAAAACAAAAAAACAACTGTAATCGATGCCAAAGGAAAAGTAATCATTCCCGGAATATTCGATTCGCATATGCACATTATCCGAGGCGGAAGATTCTTTAATACTGAATTACGCTGGGATGGCGTTCGCTCTCTTAAAAAAGCTTTGGCAATGCTAAAAGAACAAGCGCAAAGAACACCAAAAGGACAATGGGTTCGCGTTGTTGGAGGATGGAATGCCTATCAGTTTGAAGAAAAAAGACTGCCTACTCTGGACGAAATCAACGAAGCAACAGGTGATGTTCCTGCTTTTGTATTGCATTTATACGGTCATGCCTATTTGAACAAAGCAGGAATTGCAGCTTTAAAAATTGATGCCAATACTCCAAATCCAAATGGCGGATTGGTAGAAAAAGATCCCAACGGAAATCCAACCGGATTACTAGTTGCTGAGCCAAATGCTTTTATTTTATACTCGACACTTTCTAAACTTCCGGAATTAAGTCCTGATGAAAAAATAAATTCGACCAAACAATTTATGACAGAGATGAATCGTCTTGGCGTAACTGCCATTATTGATGCCGGCGGCGGATTCCAGAACTTTCCTGACGATTATGGCGTAACAAATGGTTTATGCAAAGACAGCGATCTTACCATAAGAATGCCTTATTATTTATTTGCCCAAAAAGCAGGAAGCGAACTAAATGACTACAGCAAATGGGTTAGTACGGTAGAAATTGGAGAAGGCTGTGACGATCACGATGACAGTAAAGTAGAATATCATGCACAAGGCGCCGGAGAAAACTTGGTAATGAGCGCCGGGGATTTTGAAAATTTCGATAAACCAAGACCGGAATTAAGCCCGGCAATGGAAGGACAATTAAAAGAAGTTTTGTCATTACTGATTAAAAAAAGATGGCCGTTTAGAATTCACGCTACTTACAACGAAAGCATCACAAGATTCCTGAATGTTATTGAAGACATTAACAAAGAAACACCACTAAACGGACTTTTGTGGTTCTTTGATCACGGAGAAACTGTTTCTGTAGAAAACTTAAAACGTATTAAAGCGCTAAACGGCGGATTAGCGATCCAGCATAGAATGGCGTATCAGGGAGAAAGCTTCATAAAAAGATACGGAAAAACAGCTGCTGCAAACACAGTTCCGCTTAAAAAGATACTCGAAATGGGAATCAAAGTCGGAATGGGGACTGATGGAACACGTGTAGCCAGCTACAATCCATGGGTTGGTTTGTATTGGCTAACAACCGGAAAAACTTTAGGCGGACTAAAATATATGGCCGATGAAAATATTCAGGACAGAACAACGGCTTTAAAATTATTTACCTACGGAAGTGCCCAATTAATCAATTTAGAGAAAGATCGCGGAATGCTTACTGCAAATAACCTGGCTGATTTTGCCATTCTTTCTGATGATTATTTTAATACTCCCGAAGAGAAAATCTTAAACATAGAATCGAAACTTACAGTTGTAAACGGTAAAGTAGTTTATGCTGATACTGATTTTAGAAGCTTTGCTCAACCAACTCCAAAAGCAATTCCGGATTGGAGCCCTGTAAACTATTTTGGAGGTTATCAAAAAAATTAAATCATGAATACCTTATTCCGATTATTGTTGCTTTTTGGATTTATTTCAATAGCAAATGCACAACAAAAACCTGTATTTCAAAAGTTGCGGTATGACGATGATGTGACTTATTTAAAAACAGATTCGACTAAAAACCTCTACGAGAAAATAAAATATGTTCCGTTAAGCAAAAACAGCCATTACTTCGCCACTATTGGTGGCGAAGCCAGATGGCAATACACTTATACTGTAAATGATAAATGGGGCGATGATTCTGATGAAGGCGATGGCTATTTACTTTCTCGTTATTTGCTTCACGCCGATATACATTTAGGCGTTTTCAGAACTTTTTTGGAATTGCAAAGCAGTCTGGCAAACAGTAAAATTGATCCAAGTCCGGTAGATGAAAACCAACTCGATATTCATCAGGCATTTTTGGACATTGATTTTATTCGCGATAAAAACGAACAACTCACATTGCGTTCCGGAAGACAGGAAATGATGTACGGTTCTCAACGTTTGGTCGCTGTTCGTGAAGGTCCAAATAGCCGACTTGCTTTTGACGGAATGAAATTATTCTATAAAAAAAATAATTGGCAGACTGATGCTTTTTTCACTCATCCAATTGCGAATAAAACCGGGAGTTTTAATGACAAATTCAATGAAAACGCGAAATTCTGGGGAAGTTATACCGTAATTCATAAAGTGCCATTTATACAAAATATCGATTTGTACTATTTAGGTCTTTGGAAAAGCCGCGCCGTTTTTGATGATGCTATTGGAGAAGAAAGCAGACATTCTATTGGAACAAGAATTTGGAAAAACAAAGGAAACTGGAAATATGATTTTGAAGGTCTTTATCAATTTGGGGAAATCAATCAAAAAACCATTTCTGCCTGGACACTTTCATCTTTTGCGTGTTATACTTTTGAAAACGTAAAATTCAATCCGGAAATAGGACTAAAAACAGAAATAATCTCCGGTGATAAAAATTCCGGTGACAATCATTTTGAAACTTTTAATCCGTTATATCCTCGAGGCGCTTATTTTGGACTAGTAGCTTTGATTGGTCCATCAAATTTAATAGATATTCATCCTTCAATCAATTTCAATTTAACAGAAAAATTAGGCCTCGGAATTGACTATGATATTTTTTGGAGACAAACTATTAGCGATGGTTTATACGCACCAAACATGCAGCTTTTATATTCCGGAAAAGATACAACAGAACGTTTTGTAGGTTCTCAATTGATTTCTAATTTAGATTATGCCATGAATGACTTTTTATCTTTTACCTTAGAAACAGGATGGTTTAATGCCGGTTCATTCCTAAAAGAAGTTGGCACCGGAAAAGATTATTTTTATGCTGCTTTGACTGCTCAATTTAAATTTTAAATAAAACACAATCAAACTAAAGAGCCGCAGGTTCGGTTTATTTTGTAGAGATGGATTTTAATCCATCTTTTGCGCAAAGATTATTTTTATGCCGCTTTGACTGCTCAATTTAAATTTTAAATTTGTGTAAATCAAAAGTGCACAATGGAGAAAAAATATTCAGTTGCCATTTATCCTTCACAAGATGTTATTGATTCCGTCAAAACGATGAAGGATTATTTAAAATCTAAAATAGAATGGTATAACAGCTGTAATTCTGTGGCTCATATTACTATTTGTGAGTTTACAATTGAAGAATCTGAGATAGAAAAAATCAAACTTAAGCTTGTAAAAATTTCTGACACCTTTACTCCTTTTCAGTCTTATTTAGATCATTTTGATTATTATGAAAATAGTGGCGCTTTCTTTATTGCTCCAAATGAAGGATCTAAAATCAATTTAAAACAGATTCTGAAAAAAACGCAGGAAACCTTAAAAGCTTTAAAATTGAAAAAAAGTGACGATCCGCATATGTCAATTGGTAGAAAATTAACTCCTGAAAATCTTAAAATAGCATCTCAGTTATTCACTACTATTAATCTTGATTTTTTATGTAATAATATTGTTTTACGTGAATTGGATCCAATAAAAAAACAGTTTTTTGTAATAGATACTTTCCCATTTGGCAGTAATCCTCAACCGGAATTAATACAGGGAAGTTTGTTTTAAAATTTTAACCTCGAAGAACGCAACGATTTACGCTAAGCATGCTAACTTATTTCTCGCAAAGTCGCAAAGAAGATAAACTTTGTGTCTTTGCGTCTTTGCGAGCGAAAAAATCATGATATTATTTTCTGGCGAACTTTGCGAAAAAACCTAGCGCTCCTTGCGGTTAAATAAGCACAAAGCAAAGCAGCCTGAAACCTGAAACCTGAAACTATAAACTAAAAAAAACTTTTATATATTTTCGTATATTTGAATTTTACAATTCACTCTTATGAAATCACTCGATTCGTTTTATCAGGATATTACAAAAGGTTCTTCAATTGATCCGAGTTCATTATTACCCAATGACATCAAAAAAGAGATTGGTCATTTTAATGTATTCGACATTAGGGAACTTCTAGAACGCATGCAGGGAAAATCGGTAATGCCTTATGACCGACGTGCGTATTATAAAATCAGCTTGATAAAAGGGAACAATCGTGCTGAATATGCTGATAAAATAATTAATATCGAAAAGCAGGGACTTTTATTTGCTACACCCAAAATTCCATACAATTATCTGCCGCAAGACACCAATCAATCCGGCCAGTTTTGTGTTTTTACGAGTGAGTTTTTATCGAAAAACAAAAGCGGAATTGACTTAGACGAATTGCCAATTTTTGCTTCAGACGGTTATCCTGTTTTTCAGCTTACAGATAAAGAAGTTATTGAAGTTGAATTGATTTTCAATAAAATACAGAAAGAAATCAACTCTGATTATATTTACAAATACGATTTGATTCGAAATTATGTAGCAGAGTTAATTCACTTTGGACAAAAATTACAGCCTATAACCGCTTTATATTCTAAGCATAATTCAGCAGCAAGAGTTTCTTCTTTATTTGCTGAATTATTAGAAAGGCAATTCCCTATAGAATCTCCCAATCAGCGATTAGAATTAAGAACAGCCAAAGATTTTGCTGAACGATTATCTGTTCATGTCAATCATTTAAATAAGGTTTTAAAAGAAAACACCGGAAAAACAACCACCGAATTAATCACCACGAGATTAACAAATGAAGCCAAGATTCTCTTAAAACAAACCGATTGGAACATCTCTGAAATTGCGTTTTCCTTAGGTTTTGAAGAACTCGCCCATTTTTCTAATTTCTTTAAAAAACAAACATCCTTTACTCCTTTAGCTTTCAGGAGCTGATTTTTGAGTGTAGATTTTAGATTTTTTAAATTTACACCATCTGATTTGAATTTTGCAAACATCGATTTGATATTTACAAATTCCCAAACCTACTTCGCCCCTACCTTTGTCTTATCAATTTAAAAGATCGAAAAAGATGAACTTATCAAACAACAAAATTCTAATTACTGGCGGTGCAACCGGTATTGGACTTGGATTAACCGAAAGATTTATTGAGGAAAATAACACTGTAATTATTTGTGGCAGACGTGAATCTGTTTTAAATGAAGTTAAAGCAAAATTTCCAACTGTAATTACAAAAGTATGCGACCTAGCAATAGAAGCTGAACGCATCGCACTTTACGAATGGATTTCTACAAACCATAGTGATTTGAATGTCTTGGTAAACAATGCCGGAATTCAAAAATGGGTTTCGGTTGCTGATGCTGACTTTTACGAAAGCATGAAAGCTGAAATCGCTACAAACATTGAAGCTCCGCTGCATTTAACATCACTTTTTATTCAACTGGAATCGCTGAATACCGTAATGAATGTAACATCCGGACTTGCCTTTTCTCCTTTTGCAAAAGTTCCAGTATATTCTGCAACCAAAGCTTTTTTCCGTTCGTTTACAATCTCACTTCGTCATATCCTGAAATCAAAAAATATTGAAGTAGTCGAAATTATTCCGCCTGCATTAAATACAGATTTGGGAGGTGTTGGTTTACATGATGCACATCCAAGTGTAAATGATTTTATCGTATCTATTTTTGAACAATTGAAAGAAGGAAAATCAGAATTGACCTTTGGAACCAGTGAGACAAGAATCAATGCAAGTGTTCCGGAATTAAAAGCATCATTTAACGCATTACATTCTAATTTATAATACTGTGAAATGTAAAATGTGATTTGTGATACTTTATTATATAGCATCTCACAAATCACATTTTTACCAATCACATCTAACATTTCACAATTAACAATTAAATAAATATGGCAGTAAATACAAAAATAGCTCTTGTTACAGGCGGTAGCAGAGGTTTAGGAAAAAATATGGCAATTGCAATTGCAAAAAAAGGAATTGACGTAATCATCACGTATAACAGTAAAAAAGACGAAGCGGATGCTGTTGTAAAAGAAATTGAAAATTTAGGACAAAAAGCATCTTCATTACAATTAAATGTAGCTGAATCAAGTACTTTTGATGCTTTTTTTACAAATGTTTCAGAGGTTTTAAAAAATACTTTTAAAACAGATAAATTTGACTTCTTAGTAAACAATGCCGGAATTGGTATTCACAATTCATTCATTGGAACAACTGAAGCAGAATTTGATCAATTGACTAATATTCAGTTCAAAGGTCCTTTTTTCCTGACTCAAAAAGCATTGAATATTATAAATGATGGCGGCGGAATTGTGAATATTTCCACTGGTTTAGCACGTTTTTCATTTCCTGGTTACGCAGCTTATGCCGCAATGAAAGGCGCCATTGAAACCTTGACAAAATATCAGGCAAAGGAATTAGGACAAAGAAAAATCAGGGTAAATGTTGTTGCTCCCGGAGCTATCGAAACTGATTTTGGTGGCGGAGTTGTTCGTGATAATGAGCAAATGAATCAACAAATAGCATCAGTTACCGCTTTAGGAAGAGTTGGTTTACCAGACGATATTGGCGGCGTTGTTGCCTTTTTATGTACCGAAGATGCAAAATGGGTAAATGCGCAGCGCATCGAGGTTTCCGGCGGAATGATGCTTTAAATAGTTATTAATTCTGAACTATAATTCACTTCTTTAAACCCAACAGGTTTTAAAAACCTGTCGGGTTTGTTATGCTCCAACAAAACAAAACCCGACAGATTTAGATCTGTCGGGTTTGTCATTTAAATATAATGAATTTAGTAAGTATTCTGTATTAATCTTTTTCGACGATCACATCAAAACCACCATTTTTATCAAACACAACATCATAAAATTTGGAGTTTTTTTGTATTCCTACTTCATAGGTTGTTTTGCTTTTATCATCTATTACAACTGCTATTTCTGTAATCGCATTGACCGGATAATTTTTCTTGAGATAGGCCTGCGCTTTCTGCGGAAGCTGGCTTAACGGAATCTGTAATTCGTAAGCTTTAAGAACACCTAAATTATCATAAACAGCTAGTGCTTTTGTTTTTTTATCAGTAATATATTTGGCTTCATAGCGAATTTCGTCATCGTCATCACCCACATATTCCATAGTCCAAACCGGTACTTTGCCAGGATATTCTTTTTGAAAAGCAAGCACCACTATTTCTGGCGGAGTAACTGCTTTATTAGGAGAAACTCCATTTTGTCCAATCAAAAAACTACTGTATAAAACTGCAATAGCAAAGAAAATATTTTTCATAGTTCCTGATTTTAAATTAATAATCTTAAAAATAACGTATTAAAATTACTACTTTATTTTGAAGTAAATATCAAATTATAAAAAAATGTTAAAATAGACGGTAACAATTTTTACTTTAGCACGTCTTATGTTAAACCAAACCTAAAAAAAAATGAAATTCAACCTAAAAGATTTTGAAAATTCACCGCAGCTTTATGCCCGCATCGCCGGAATATTATATCTGGTTATAATAGTTATGGGATTTTGTGCCGAAACATTTGTCAGAAATAAACTTTTTGTTTCCGGAGATGCAACTGCCACAGCAAACAATATTATTCATGCCGAGTTTTTATGGAAAATAGGAATCACAGCGGATCTGATCATGCAAATTTGCGATCTGCCTGTAATGATTATTCTTTATTATCTTTTAAAACCTATCAGCAAAAAACTGGCGCTGCTTAATCTATCTTTCAATTTAATACAAACAGCTGTATTGGTTGCTAATAAATTAAATCTTTTAGCCGCATTATTTTTTCTTGGAGATGCTGCATATCTAAAATCTTTTACACCGGATCAATTGCATACTTTATCTTATTTATCGATTAAACTGCATGATTTCGGCTTTGGTGTTGGTCTGATTTTCTTTGGGTTTGTATGTCTGTTTGAAGGTTATTTAATTTTTAAATCAGGTTATTTCCCTAAAACAATTGGCGTTTTAATGGCAATTGCAGGAATCTGTTATTTGTTCAACAGTTTTGCGTTGATCCTAATTCCGCAACTTTCGAGTATTGCTATATTAATGCCGTGTTTGCTTGCTGAATTATCATTGAGTTTATGGCTTGTTTTTAAAGGAGTAAATCTGCCGGTCTGGAAACAACACTTTCAGCTAAAATAAAAAACTAAAGATAAGAGATAAAAAAATCGCCACGAATTCACGAATTATTGCTTTTTAAATTCGTGAATTCGTGGCGAAAATTCACTTGTTTTCCAATATATTAAAATCAAAAAAGCCTGCCGGAAATTAATCTTGCAGGCTCTTTTTTTGAAATAATTGAATTAGTAAGCAAATTTATTTCTAAAGTTTATTTCTTTAATCGGTCAGATAATTCTCTTTTATACGTAATCCCAACCGGAAGTTTTTCATTTTTGATCACAACAAAATCTTTGTCTGTAGTTTCTATTTTATCCAGTGCTACAATGTATGATTTATGAATGCGCATGAAGTTTTTCTCCGGCAAACATTTCTCTAATTCGCTGGTTGTAATCGAGGCGAGATACGTTCTTTTTATCGTGCGCAACTTTACATAATTACCAAAACTCTGTGCAAACAAAAGCTGATCTAATTCGATATCCATAAAATAACCGTCGACTTTTACACTAACAGAATTTACAATTGTTTCTTCTGTCTTTGTTTTTAAGGATTCTGTTGCAAAAAAACGATCAATTGCTTTTAAGAATCTGGGGAAATAGATAGGTTTTAAGAGATAATCTATTACACCATAATCATAACTTTCAAGAGCATATTCAGAATAAGCTGTTGTCAGGATCGTTTTAGGATGCGTTGGGATAATCTTTAGCAATTCCATTCCTGAAATCTCCGGCATATTAATATCCAAAAACATCAAATCAACCGGATTCTCCCGAAGATAATCCATTGCTTCAATACCATTATATCCCTGAAAAACAAGCTCTAATTGTGGATTTTGCTTTATATAATTCGCCAACACATAATGTGCTGCCGGTTCATCATCTACAATTATACATTTTTTGGGTTCTCTCATTCTACAAACTTTTTCAATTGCAGTTTCAAATCTACGATATAAGTGTTCTTATCGTCCTGAATATCTAATTTATAGTCTTTTCCGTAAATCAAATTCAAACGTTCGATTGTGTTTTTCAAGCCAATTTTAGTCGAAACTACATCTGTTTTTTTCGTTGGTATAGAGTTTACGGCATGCAAATGCAGTAAACCGTTTTCGACAGTAATTATAATTCTCACAAAACACTTTTCGATCGCACAAGTTCCGTGTTTAAAAGCATTTTCTATAAAAGCAATCAACAGCATTGGCGATACTTTATACGCGTTTTCATTATCGATTTTACAATCATAAGTAATATCGCAGCGGTATCCTACCCTTTCTTTTTCAAGCTGAACATAACTGTTAATAAACTCCAGTTCATCCTCAAGAGAAACACATTTTTTGCTGTTACTCTCTAATTGATAACGCATTAACTGTGATACTTTCATAATTAGATCCGGTGTTCTTTCCGGAAATTCCAGACTAATACCGTAAAGCGTATTAAAGGTATTAAATAAAAAATGAGGATTTAATTGTCCTTTCAGTGAATTGAGCTGCATTTCATTAAATAATAATGCTTCATCTGTTTGTTTTCTATGAATCCTGTAGAATTTAAATACAATTATGGGACTCAAAATACAAACCAAAGTTCCTAAAACACTTGCCAATTGATACATATAACTGCGTTGATGCGAGTTTTGATACAAACGGCAATTACTAAACATATCGAGCATCATAATCTCGTATAGAACTACAGAGAAGACAAATACCCCAAAAAGCGTTAAAAAAATATAAGTTAAAGGTCGTTGTGTTTTAAATAGAATTGGCAAAAGAAAAAAACGGTTGAATTGAGCGTGCATGTATAAAATAAAATAGAAAAACACACCCATTAATATGGAGGCTAAAGAACTAAATAACATCCAGTCATTTTTTAACGTATAGATGGTAAAGGAAAAAGCAACGACAGCAATTTCCTGCCACCATTTGTTATCCAATATGTTATCGAATTTTTTATTCATTTTTAAAATTTAAATAGTCTACAAATTAACCACTAATTTTTAATTTAAATTCCCAATAAATGACAAATTCAATTGGTCATTTATAATCGCAGTACATCATTTATTGGCGCCCAAATTGAAGCAAGACAAATAATTTTGTTAGATAATTTGATACCACTAATTTTATGTACTTCAGAAAAATTACTTTGTTAGTTTTCTTGATTTTTGCTTGTGGTAGTTATGCTCAAAACCTGACTTTAAAAGAAGCCATAAAAACAGGTTTAGAAAACTACGGTTCCATTAAAGCAAAAAGCAATTACACGAATGCGTCACGCGAGAGCCTCAAGCAATCCAAGCGTGATTATTTGCCAAACCTTAACTTATCGGCACAACAAGATTACGGAACTATCAACGGGCAAAATGGTGCTTTGTATGGTTTTAATGGTTTAGGAACCGCTTCGTCCGGACCTGCATTGCCGGATCAAAACTGGAACTCTGCTTTTGGAGCACTGTATCTGGTCAACATGAACTGGGATTTTTTCACTTTTGGAAAAACCAAAGAAAGGATCAACTTAGCTAAAGTTGATGTTCAGGCAAAAGAAAATGACTTGAAACAAGAGCAATTTCAACAGGAAATCAAAATTTCTGCTGCATATTTGAATTTGCTTGCAAGCCAAAGATTATTGATTTCGCAACAAAAGAATTTAAGCCGTGCCGAAGTTTTTAAGAAAACTGCCGTTGCACGAGTTAAAAACGGATTGTTGGCCGGAGTCGATTCTACATTGGCTACAGCCGAAGTTTCGAAAGCTAAGATTGCTTTGAACCTTGCTAAAAACTTCGTCAAGGAACAAAACAATAAATTAGTTGATTTGATGGGCGTTGCGCCTCAGGATTTTGTTACAGATACTTTGTTTGTAAACGAGATTCCAAAAGAAGTTCTTAGAGGAACAGCAACTTCTGACAGCCTCCATCCTTTGCTTCAATTCTATAAAACGAAGATTGATTACAGCAATCAACAGGCAAAATTGTACAAACGTTTTTATTATCCTACGATGAGCGCTTTTGGAGTTTTGCAAACGCGTGCTTCTGGATTTAATAGCGATTATGTAACGAATCAAAATTCTTTCAGTAGAAATTATTGGGATGGCGTAAATCCGGATCGTACCAATTATTTAGTCGGAATTGGGATTAGCTGGAATTTGACGACTCCGTTTAGAGCAAGTAAACAAGTAAGTGCTCAAAAATTTGTTTCGCAAGGTTTGCAGGAAGAATACAATCAGGCGGATAGAGAATTGAAATCGCAATTAAAACTTGCCGACGATAAAATACAAATCACGCTTGAAAACTTTGCCGAAGCGCCAATTCAGGTCGATGCAGCAAAAAGAGCGTATTTGCAAAAATCGACTTTATACAAAAACGGATTGACTGATTTAACAGATATTACCCAAACTTTATATACGTTAAACCGTGCCGAAATTGACCGCGATATCGTGAACAATAATGTATGGCAATCGTTTTTGCTTAAAGTAGCTGCGACAGGCAATTTTGACTTATTTATAAATGAATTTTAATTATAGATCCTAATGAATTTAATACGTTTTGCACTCCGCAAACCCATCTCCATATTAGTATTGGTTGCGGGTCTATTTTTCTTCGGAATTGGTGCCATCCAAGACATTAAGGTAGATATTCTGCCAAAAATGAACTTGCCGGTTATCTACATTGCGCATCCTTTTGGAGGTTATACGCCAGACCAGATGGAAGCTTATTTTGCTAAGACTTATGTCAATATTTTACCGTTTGCCAATGGTGTAAAATCGGTAGAAACCAAAAATATTCAAGGGTTAATGATCATGAAATTAACCTATTATGAAAACACAAATATGGCTCAGGCTGCAGCCGAATTAAGTTCGCTTTCGAACAGGATTCAGGCGGCATTTCCTCCCGGAACTCAACCTCCGTTTATCATTCGTTTTGATGCTTCTTCTCTTCCAATTGGTCAATTGGTTTTGAGCAGTAAAATACGTTCAAACAACGAATTGCAGGATTTAGCCAACGTTTATGTTCGTGCTTCGTTTACTTCGATTCCGGGTTTATTATCGCCGGCACCTTTTGGCGGAAGCCCCAGAACTATTGAGGTTAACGTAGATCCTGATTTATTGCGTTCGCATAATATGACGCCGGATCAGGTGGTTGAAGCAATTCGTATCAACAACCAAACGGCGCCGTCAGGAAACGTGAGAATGGGCGATGTAAACTACATTACGCCAACAAATAATACGATTAAAGAAGTTAAGGATTTTGAGAATATTCCGTTGTTTAAAGGAAGCGTTCAAAACTTAAAACTAGGCGATGTTGCCACCGTAAAAGATGGTGCCGATATTACACAAGGTTACGCTTTGGTAAACGGAAAACGTTCGGTTTATATTAGTATTGCAAAAGCCGGAGATGCTTCGACCTGGGATGTAGTTCAGAAATTAAAAGCAGAATTGCCTAAAATTCAAAGTACATTACCGGAAGATGTAAAATTATCTTATGAATTTGACCAGTCAGTTTATGTAATTAACTCCGTAAAAAGTTTGATTACAGAAGGTATTATCGGAGCAGTTTTAACTGGATTAATGGTATTGCTTTTCCTTGGCGACAAACGTGCGGCTTTAATTGTAATTTTAACGATTCCAATTTCGATTATCTCAGGAGTTTTATTCCTTAAATTATTCGGACAAACAATCAACTTAATGTCTTTAAGCGGATTGGCTCTTGCAATTGGTATTCTAGTGGATGAAAGTACGGTTACGATCGAAAATATTCACCAGCATCTCGATATGGGCAAACCCAAGGCGCTCGCCATTTGGGATGCCTGTCAGGAAATCGCCTTGCCAAAATTATTGATCTTACTTTGTATTTTGGCGGTTTTTGCACCAGCCTTTACAATGGTTGGTATTCCGGGAGCGTTGTTCCTGCCTTTGGCTTTAGCAATTGGATTCTCGATGGTTATTTCGTTTTTATTATCTCAGACTTTTGTGCCTGTAATGGCAAACTGGTTAATGAAAGGTCATGAAAAACACGCACATGGTCCTGAAATTACAGATGATGAAGCAGAATTTAACGATTGCGGACTAACTCCGGAATCTGAAAAAGACCTGATTACGCAGAAAAAAGCAATGGTCGAAAAAGAAGATCTTGACAATAACGGAAAAATTGGTGCTTTTGAGCGTTTCAGAATCCGTTTTATGAGAACGCTGGATCGATTATTCCCTTATAAAAAAGCGGCTGCTTTAGTATATTTAGTTGTTATTACGCTTCTGGCAATTCTCTTTATTAATTTTATTGGTAAAGATGTATTTCCAAAAGTAAATTCAAGTCAGTTTCAGCTGAGAATGCGTGCTCCCGACGGAACTCGTTTAGAACGTACCGAAGAAAAAGCAATTATTGTTTTGAAAGAATTGCAAAAAATGGTGGGTAAAGAACATATCGGAATCTCTTCTGTTTATGTTGGACAACACCCTTCGTTATTCTCGATTAACCCAATTTATTTGTTCATGGCAGGTTCTCATGAAGCAGTATTTCAGGTGAGTTTAAAAGAATATCATACAGATATGGACGACTTTAAAGACGACTTTAGAGCCCGAATCAAAAAAGTGCTTCCGGATGTAAAACTTTCTTTTGAGCCAATTGAATTAACCGATAAAGTTTTGAGCCAGGGTTCTCCTACTCCAATCGAAGTTCGTATTGCAGGAAAAGACAAAAAACGAAATGAATTATATGCGACTCAAATTGTAGAGAAATTAAAGAAAATCTCTTATTTCAGAGACGTACAAATTGGTCAGCCAATTCATTATCCTGCGATGAATATTGATATCGACAGAACCCGTGCAGCTGAACTGGGCGTTGACATGAACGATATATCACGATCATTAGTTGCGTCGACTTCATCATCACGATATACAGAGAAAAATACCTGGGTTGACGAAAGAGCCGGATTATCATACAACGTTCAGGTTCAGGTACCGCTAAACCAGATGAAAAGCAAAACCGATATTGGAGAAATTCCGGTATTAAGAAATTCGCTTCGTCCGGTTTTAAGCGACGTTGCAAAAATTACACCCGGATTTGTAAGTGGTGAAAATGACAATTTAGGGGCTATGCCATACATTACCGTTACAGCAAACATTAGCCAGACCGATTTAGGAACGGCAGTAAAAGATGTGAATGCAACAATAAACTCATTGGGAGAATTACCACGTGGTTTGTTTATTACCCCAATTGGTATGAGTAAAGTATTGGTAGAAACATTAAGCAGTTTACAAGTCGGATTATTGGTTGCCATCTTTGTAATCTTCTTAATGTTAGCCGCTAATTTCCAGTCGTTCAAGGTCTCGCTGGTAATTTTAACCACGGTTCCGGCAGTAGTTTTAGGTGCTTTATTAATGCTTACCATTACTGGTTCTACGCTAAACTTACAATCGTATATGGGTATTATTATGTCTGTTGGGGTTTCGATCGCGAATGCCGTTTTATTGGTTACAAATGCAGAACAACTTCGAAAACGAAACGGAAATGCTTTAGAATCAGCACGTGAAGCTGCGGCGTTGCGTCTTCGTCCAATTATCATGACATCTGTTGCGATGATTGCGGGAATGTTGCCAATGGCAATTGGTCATGGCGAAGGTGGCGATCAGGTTTCTCCGTTAGGTAGAGCCGTAATTGGCGGATTATTATTTTCGACTTTTGCCGTATTGCTAATCCTGCCGCTTATCTTTGCATGGGCACAAGAAAAAACAACAACACAATCTGTTTCTTTAGATCCTGAAGACGAAGAAAGCATCCATTATATCTCATCATTAAATCCAAAAAATGAAAAATAACATTATACAATCGACCGCATTATTTTTTGTAGCCGTATTTTTTCTAACTAGTTGTAACTCTAAGAAAGAAGAAGCTCCTGTTGCAGAAATTGAACCTAAAACAGAAACCATTTCTTTAGAGAAAGAAAAACTAACTACAGAGTTGCGTTTACCAGCCGAATTAACTGGTTTTCAACAAGTAGATTTATATGCTAAAGTAAGCAGTTTTGTAAAATTGCTAAAAGTAGATATTGGTACAAAAGTAAAAAGAGGACAACTTTTGATCGTTCTTGAAGCACCGGAAATCAGTTCTCAACTAGCCGCTGCCGAATCAAGATTAAAATCTATGGAAGCTATTTATGCCACAAGCAAAAGTACGTACAACCGTTTGTACGAAACGAGCAAAGTCGAAGGAACTATTTCTAAAAATGATCTGGAAATGGCAAACGGAAAGAAAAACTCAGATTACGCACAATATCAAGCCGCAGTTGCAGCCCACAAAGAAGTGTCGATTATGAGAGGTTATCTTGAAATTCGCGCTCCTTTTGACGGAGTTGTGGCAGCGAGAAACGTCAACTTAGGAACATTTGTTGGTCCGGCAGGAAAGGGATCTGATTTGCCTTTATTGACGATTCAGCAGCAGGATAAATTGCGTTTGGCGGTTTCTGTTCCTGAGCTTTACACAGGATATTTACATGAGGGCGACGAAATGAATTTTAATGTAAAATCATTGCCTGAAAATTTTAAAGCTAAAATTACCAGAATGTCTGGAGCATTAGATTTAAAGTTACGTTCTGAGCGTGTAGAAATGGACGTTATTAATACCAAAAAAGATCTTTTACCAGGAATGGTTGCCGAAGTGCTTTTACCGCTTAACGCAAAAGACAGTACATTTGTAATTCCAAAATCGGCATTGGTGAGTTCTGCTGAAGGTATGTATGTAATTAAAGTTATCGACCACAAAGCAACAAGAGTAAATGTAAAAAGAGGAAGAGAAATCGACGATAAAATTGAAATCTTCGGAGATTTGAACCTGAAAGATAAACTGGTAAAAATTGCCAGCGAAGAAACTAAAGAAGGCGATATCATAAACGAATAATACCGATTATGTATTCAATACAGTCTAATAAAAATTAGACTGTTTTCATACTATATCGGCATTAATAACCTGCGTTTAGTCTTCATTTTTAGTGATTACCAAAAACTGTACGCTTAATGCGGCATTCTGAAATCTAATTTTAGAATGTGAATTAAATTCACCTTAAAGGACGATACTTGATATAGTATCGTCCTTTTTTTTGTTTTTTGTTTTTGCCACGAAGGCGCTAAGACACAAAGTTTTTTTAGTAACTATTAAGCATTTTTTGTCATTTCGATCCTGAAACTTCGAGAGAGAAATCCTCGTGAGAAGTGTTCAAAGATTGAATTCTCGTTACGGAGCTACTTGCGAAGATTTCTCCCTTATTTGTATTACTCTTTATAATTTTCTTTTAAAAAAATAGAATCATAACTTTTAGAGTTTGAAAAACTTCCTCTGGTTTCTTCTATAATTGTATCAGACTGAAATTTTAGATGACTCAATATGAAGTAAAAACTCTTAGGATCATGTCCACTTTCAAAATCAAATATCTTAGTTTTTGTTATTTTTTTAAACTAAAACATCCTTTCTTATTCGTAAATGCTTCTATACCTTTTTCAGAACTAATTGATACATTTTGTATCGGCAATTTTGTTTCAAAATCGTAAACATATCCATTAATCTCAGGTCTATCATTTTTGGTAGAACAGCTAATAAATAAAAACGCTATTAATAAACTAAGTAATATTTTCATATTATTGAATTTTTATTTTTGAAAGCCATAATAAACCTAATAAATCAAATTCTGAAACAACAACTCTTGAAAAATATTTCCATCTAAGTCCCTTTTATGCTGGCGTTGGGCAATAGTTGATTATATTTTATCCAATTGAATAATTCCTAAATCTATTGTATCAATGCTTTTATCATATTTGTCAATTTTTATTGTAGTGTTTTTAAAATTTTCTTTTTTGATAATTATATCATTATTAATTTCTTTTTGTCTTGATATAAATTCCTTATAATCACTCAATTCTATTTTTGGCATAATAAAAAAGCCCTTGTTATCAGTTTTGATATTCTGAGGACTTAAAACATCCGTACTATCATATTTTAAAGATACGTCCTTTAAAGGCAAGTCATTATTAACAATTCTACCAATCACAACTTTACGTAAAGTATAATTTTCTTTGCAAGAAGAAAGTAAAATAATTACAACTAAAAGTTTAATAGTTATTAATTTTTTCATTTAATTTTAAGTTTAGTGAGCCATATCAGTTTTAATAAATCAAATTCGGGTATAATAGTTCTTGTTATATCATATCTGTTTTTATAATATTTCATAAGATCTATTTCTCCTGTGTTTGGAATATCTGTTGCAGAAGATGATGGGTCTTGTAAAATTATACTCCAGTGCGATGTTCCTTCATGAGTTTTAGAATAAATATGTCCTCCATAAGCTAGTAATATTTCGTGTCCAATTTCATGAGCAGAAACCATTTTATAATCTTCTATATCATCACTTTTATATTCCCATCCTTTATTAATATATAACATAGAATCTGGATATTTTTTCCAATAATTATAATACAAATAACCTTCATAATAAAATAAAATTCTAGATCCTTCCCAATTTCTAGATCTACCTTCTTCTACATTAGTTTGATAAATTATTTTTGGTGCAGACAAGCCACTTCTATCTGCTTTAGAAACTATAAAAACCTCAAATAGCTCATTTGAAATATTTACTCCTTTTCCGATATTGCTAGAATTTCTGCTCCAATGTTTATTAACGCCTTCAGTAGCCAAATCTCGTAATTCTTCAAAGCTTTTAGTTCTATATTTTACAGGAGATTGTTTATAATATTCCAATGCTTCTTCTGAAATTTTATCCCAATCACAAATTTCACTTTTTGTATGCGGCGGATTAAAATCTCTGGTATTTTTCCAACAATTTAATCCCTCAGTTCCACCATCAGTAAGATTTACTCTCAAAGTTACATCAATTCGTTTTGTATTTTTATCAATTTTTACGTCTGTCCATTTTACCTGATTGTATTTTGTAGAGAAATCTACAACAATCTTTTTTGGGATACCATCTTTTATACCTGTAATCCTGGCTTTTAATTCTTTATTATTAAATCGCGTGCTGTCATAAATTGCGTCATTATCAAAACCATCCCAACTTATGATATAAGTTCCTAATGCGGTATAATCTACAGGCTCAAGATCAGGGTTCCCTATAGATTGTAGTGCAGAAACCATTGGGATATGCGAAGTTTTTTCAATCTTGAAGAGCGGATCTTTACTTTCGTTGTCTATAATTGCAGGTTTCAGGCAATTGAAACTGTATAACAACTCGCCATCTTCGCTAATGATATCAAAATAAAAGGCATCGAGGTTATTTTTTTCAAGTGTGTATTTAAATTTAAAGAACTGATTCTCTTGTTTACTTTCAAAATCCAATATCCCAAACGGCACTACGGTATCCTCTGTTGTATCAAGTTCAAATTTAATATCAAAATTAGGGGTAAAATCAGGTACAGATAATCCTGTCGTATCCAGATTGTTAATTTCGTTGCGTTGTCCGCAGTCCCAAATTTTAATATCTACACCTCCATATTCACATTTTATGGTGCTTCTTAAAAGCACTGCCAATTCATCCTGAAAATATACTGTTCCCGGGTTTTTCCATTCTCCAAGTTTCATTACTGATGCGCAAGGGCTTGAATTCATAAAGCTTTTTTTGCAATTGCCTTTAAATATCAAACTCATTATGTCCTTTTCAACTATTGTAACTACACGTTTGTCTTGTATACTTGGTGTATTATAATTTGCTTTTAGGTCTCCATAGGGAACAGTACATAAATCACATTTGACTTTCGCACCGTCAATAACAAACTTCAAACCATTCTTACCTTCTTGTTTTTCCTCACGCAATTTTCGCCTTAAAGTAATATCCGGTTTTGCCATTTTATAATGTTTTTTTATAAATGTTATACATAATAGTTGTTTTTTGTTTTTTTACTTCTATTGTAGCTAAATCTATTTGATCTTGTCTGTATTCGATAATACCATCATATTTTATAAAATCATGATTTTCATTATTCTCAACAGGCATTCCTTCTATGAGATAAGTTTCGAATTTTTCATCTTTAGGATAAAAGCGTTCCGCCATCAAAATGTTTTGACAATCGAGTAATTTCCTTTTTCTTTCAATCGCGTAAGAGTTCCTATAGAGATTTGAAAAGTATATACCAAACATTTTATAATCCGAAAAAAAGGATATTAGTCTTTGTTCGTCTTTTAATATATCCGTAATATTCTGCATATATGCTTCTGCGTTAAGACCTTCATTATCTATTGCAAGTTTTGCACGTATAGCTTTCCATCGCTGTTTTAGTTCTTCAAAATTTAATACTTTGATAATTTTGCCATAATCATTTATTTCTAATTCAATTTCGTCAAAAGCAGCGCCTATTTCTTCTAGAAAAAAAATATTTTCTACAGATAAGTTACTTTTGATTTCTATCTGAGAAAGAAATACATGAAATAACATATCGTTTCCTTCAAGTTGATATCTTGTAATTGATATTTCTCTTGTTTGTCTTATCTTTTTAGGATTCAACGAATTTGAGGTTATAGTTTAAAATATAAAATCATTCCTTTTATCCAGCTCAGGAAGTACAATATTGTAGTCTAAATAATTCATTCTCTATTTTTTTTGCCTTTATACTTTTTCTATATCTATCATGATTATTTTGTGAGAATCATTTTTATAAATAAGAATTTAGTAAAGCTCAAAAATTACAATGCGTTAATTATCCCTAATAAGTTATATAACTAATAGAATACGACATTTTTACAATGAAAAATAAGGGTGAATTATTATGGTAATTTTTTTTAATATAACTGGCAAAAACAAAAAAAATGCAAGACCAAAACTGATCTTGCATTTTTTGCAACTTGATAAATAAATATATTTTTTACACGGTCTGACGCTCGTGTTTTCCTTCTTTAATTTCTTCGACCATTTTTTTATTAAAAGCGGGTAAATCATTCGGGTTTCGGCTGGTCACTAATCCATTGTCTACGACTACTTCTGAGTCTTCCCATTGTGCTCCGGCATTTTTTAAATCGTTTTTGACAGAGAAAAACGAAGTCACTTTTCGACCTTGTAAAACATCAGCATCTACCAAAATTTGAGGTCCATGACAAATAGCCGCTACGGGTTTTTTACTTTCAAAAAAGGAACGTACAAAATTTACTGCTGCCTCTTCTCTTCTCAATAAATCAGGGTTTATAACTCCTCCAGGAAGAACCAAAGCATCATAATCGGCTTCGTTTGCCTGGTCTAATACTACATCAACATTGTATTCGTTGCTCCAATTACCGTCTTTCCAGGATTTGATTGTTCCTGATTTCAAACTGATGATATCTGCATTCCAACCTTGCTCTTCAAGATAAGCTTTTGGCGATGATAATTCTGATTCTTCGAAACCGTCTGTGGCTAATATGGCTATATTCTTTTTCATAATTTTAAGTATTTAAAATGTTATTAATTTTGATTTAGTTAAAATTAATAATTTCATACAGCCAGCGAAAACAGAACATGTTAAACCTTTCTTTAATAAAAGTTAATTAATTGAATTTCAAATTCATATGAAAAAATAAACTGAAATTATATAAGATTGATGTCAAATTGCTTAATTATTTTATAGAATGAAAACTAAGAAAATAATGTACTTAACAAAAAAAAAACTCGACTTTTAAAATCGAGGTTTTTACATTATTTAATAATCCTAAAGAGATTCTATTCTACATCCAGATAAGGATTTAAAACCTCAGCTAATTCATTTAGCCAATAAAAGCTGTTTTGTAAATTGTCAATTTCATTTTGCAGGGTTGCATGTTGTCTTAAAGCTCCTAAAGCAAGAACATAATTTACTTGCCTTATCGATTTAGCCATTTCTTGTGGATCGATTGTGTTGTTGAAAAAATTCATAAGCCTGATTTGGGCTTCTTTGGAAATTGTGTTTGCACTCATAATGTCGTAAAAATTAGGAATAATAAAACCCTTGTATATTAGTGTCCTAAATGCTTACGACAGCATTTACAGTCGTTTCCGATACTGTACACATAATACAAGGGCAAATTTCATTTAGCCGTAACGTCGTAATAATAGGAAAAACAAATATAGCTAAAAAATCTTCTTTTTCTTACAATTAATACAGTGTTATTCTCAAATATAAAAAATTAAAATGATTAACATGAAAAATACTCTTTGATGAAATAGAAATCTCTCTCATGAAACCTACTGCCCTAGCCCCGATGGTCCCGAAGACTCGGGAGAAAATCCTTTTGTGCCGGTGTTCGGCACAAAAGATTGGAACGTACAGCGGGAAATAGCTCCTAAAAAAACTTCAACTTTAAAAATCCTTTGTCAGAAAGTCTTTCAGAAAGTAAAATATACTTAGAAGGTGAATTTTCCTGAGTTTGAAGACATTTCGATAGAATTTAAATATTATAATTCACCAGAAATCGAATCCGAAACAAACCTCTAAAACACTATAATTAAAGTTCTTATATAAATTATTTTTAAAAATAATTGCATAAAAATTTGCGAAACCAAATAGTTGCACGTATATTCGCAACCAATTGGCTTCGTAATTAAAACGAAATATTATGAGACGAGACATTTTTCAGGCAATAGCCGACCCAACAAGGCGATCTATTATTACCTTGATTGCAATGCAGGCAATGACTCCAAATGCCATTGCAGAGAATTTTAGCACGACCAGACAATCCGTTTCTAAACATCTTAAGGTACTTTTAGAATGTGACCTGATAAAACAGGAACAACAAGGCAGGGAAATTTATTATTCGCTTGAAATCGAAAAAATGAAAGAGATTGATAAATGGATTAACCAATTCAGAGAAATCTGGGAAACCAAATTTAATCAGCTTGACGAAATACTATTAACACTTAAAAATCAGAAAAAATGAAAAAAGATTTGAAATTTGATTTTACCGTTGACAAAGCCATAAAAACGGTATATATAACGAGAGAGTTTGATGCAGAACTTGCTTTGGTTTGGGACGCTTTTACAAAACCGGAAATTCTGGATCAATGGGTTGCGCCAAAACCGTGGTCATCCAGAACAAAATATATGAATTTTGAAGTTGGCGGAAAAAGATTCTACGCCATGGTAAGTCCGGAAGGTCTTGAGCGCTGGGCGGTTCAGGAATATACTTCGATTACGCCAAAAACAAACTTTAAAATGTACAATACTTTTGCTGATAAAGATGAGAATCGCGAATTGCCGGGTTCTGACTGGGATCATACTTTTAGCGAAGAAAACGGCATTACAAAAGTGAATATTGCTATTTTTAATGAATCTCTGGAACGTTTAGAGAAAATGATCGAAATGGGCTTTTCTGAAGGCTTTAAGATGAGTATTGATAACTTGGAAAAGGTATTAGAAACGTTGTCCCAAAAATGATTGAATACTAGATTATAATAAGTTTGATAAATATGTTCTTTTCTTACAAGATTTAATTTTAACAGCAATTGCAATAATTAATTGCTATTTTTGAGTTTCTCTTTAAAAAGATTTATCAGGCAATTTCAACTTTAGTTTATTAGCACTTCCTGATCGATACAAAAACCACTATTATAATCTTAGATTTTTAAGTATGAATGTTCTACTCATTGAGGATGATAAACGCATTAGCGAATTTATTATAAAAGGTCTGGAAGAAAACAATTTTACGGTACATCTGGCTGAAACTGGTGAGATTGCAAGAGAATTAGTTCAGGATAATACCTGGGATATTATCCTGATGGATATCATGCTTCCGGGAATTGATGGTATTCAGCTAACGAAATTAATGCGTTTCAAGAAAATTCATACTCCTATATTAATGCTTAGCGCGCTGAGCGATACTGATGATAAGGTAAATGCGCTGGATTCCGGTGCCGATGATTATTTGGTTAAACCTTTTCATTTTAAAGAATTGATTTCGAGAGTAAACGCATTAACCCGAAGAACAAAATTTAATTATGATAATGAAGAAACCTTATATACTTTAGGAAGTCTGACTATAAATCCTGAAGAACACAAGGTTACAGAAAATGATACGCTGATAGATTTGTCTCCCAGAGAATATAAACTGCTGCTGTTTTTATTAGAAAACCGAAATAAGGTAATGTCAAGAACGCAGATTTTAAACGCTGTTTGGGGCATTAATTATGACAATAATACAAATGTGGTCGATGTATATATTTCTTATCTGAGAAACAAAATCGAGCAAAACCATAAATTTATCCACACCATAAAAGGAACAGGATATATGCTTAAAGAATAGTTATGAAAATACGCAACAGGTTTACCTTAATATCTTCTTTGACTTTTAGCATTGTATTTGTTATTGCTTCGGTGATTACTTATTTTTCTTTCTACAGTTATTCTGAAAAAATTATTTACAACGAACTTCAAAAAACGTGTTTGCTGACGGGGATTTTCTACCTTGAAAAAGATGAATTACCTCAAAATCAACATTTGATAATTGGTCAGCAATTCAAAGAAAATTCACTTGAAATTATAACGCGTGTTTACAACAAGGAAAATCAGATTGTATATGGCGAAAAACAGATAGATGCAAATATAAATGCAGAAAAACTGGATTACATAAGAAAGAACCGTAAGCTGAATTTTAAATCGAATCATCATTTTTATTTCGGGAGTTATTACCATGACAATCAGGGAGATTTTGTGGTTTTTGTTAAAAAAAATGATCAGGAATTTAAAACCATTACCAATCGATTAATGATTATTATGATTCTGGTTTTATTAAGCGGATTAATCATTATATATATTGTGAGCCGTTTGCTTTCGAACCTTGCTTACAGTCCTATAAAAAACATTATTAATCAGGTAAATGAGATCGAAGCTTCGTCGCTGGATCGTCATATTGTTTCGCCAAATACAAAAGATGATATTCAGGAATTGATCGAAACGTATAATAATTTGTTCAAACGACTTTCGGATACATTTATAATTCAGAAGAATTTTATTAACTATGTGTCGCATGAATTTAAAACGCCTTTGACTGCAATCTCCGGAAACCTGGAGGTATTTGCCCAAAAAGACAGAACCAGTGCTGAATATAAAGAAATGTCCGAAAAAGTATTAGAGAATGTATATCAGATCGAAGATACTATGAACACGCTTATGATGCTTTCCGGATTAAGGGACAATACCGAACTTACTGAAATTTTCAGGGTCGATGAATTGGTTTGGGATATCAACGATCAATTACCGGATGTTTACAGGCTAAAGAATTCTCAGATACAAATTGCGATCGAAATCGAGAATGATAAACTGCTTTCGATAAAAGGAAACAGCAACGAAATTAAAATTGCCTTATACAATATTATAGAAAATGCCGTAAAATACTCTAACGGAAATCCTATAAAGATAAGTTTGCTGCAACAAGACAATCAGCTTAAAATTGTAATCGAAGATCATGGAACAGGCATTACAAAAGAAGACCTAAAGTTTATCAAACAAACTTTTTACAGGGGCAAAAATGTAAACCATATAAAAGGCAGCGGTGTTGGGCTTTCTCTGGCGAACATTATCTTTAAACAAAATAATATTGATTTTGCGATTGCTTCCAGAAAAGATGAAGGAACTACAGTAACGTTGTTATTTCCTAAACTCTAATCGTTTTCTAATGTTGCTCTAACCGCTTTATAACATACATCAAATTACCACTTAATATGCCGCAGGTAGCTTTGCATCATATTAAAACACCTTAATTTGAAACGTATACTTCTAACCCTTCTCGTTATTGTATCACACAAAAGTGTGGCACAAAATGCAACAATAAACGATACTATTGTTCTTTCCCGAACTCAGGCCGAGGCTTTATTTCTGGACAAGAACCTTTCTATAATTTCCGAAAAACTAAATATCGACATTGCCGATGCGCAGGTTATTCAGGCAAAATTATGGCCAAATCCTACACTTACTATTGGCGAAATCAATCTTTGGCATAATGCTACAGCCGGAGAAGTTCCTGCTTTGTGGGGAAATTTTGGTAAAACAACTCAGGTTACTGCAGAACTTGAACAACTTGTTCAGACGGCCGGAAAACGAAAAAAGATGATTGCCATGGAAAAAGTTGGCGTAGATATCGCCAAAGAATACTTTAAAACCTTTTTGCGTAATCTAAAAATTGAGTTTAGAGGCAATCTTACTGAACTGCAATACAATCAGGCTCAGGGAGCTATCTATAAAAAACAAGTTTCGTCGATGCAAACTATGCTAAAAGGATATAGCAATCAGGTTTCGCAAGGTAACATTGGCAGAGGCGAATATATAAGACTAAAAGCATCTGAGCTAAATTTCCTGAAAGAAATAAGCGATTTACAAAAAGAAAATAACGCGCTGCAAAAAGAGCTTAAAGTCTTAATGAATCTGCCTGCAACAAGTTTCATCAAACTTACGGATGAAGGTTTTGTTCCCGATCAAAAGAATATCGACAATATCAACTTAGGGAATCTTATGGCTTCTGCAGTAGAAAACCGACCTGATATGAAGGTTATCAAACTGGGAAATGACTATAACGACAACAAATACAAATACGAAAAAGCCATGCGAACACCAGATGTTACTCTTGGTATTAGCTATGACCGTGGTGCAAGTACGATGAACGATTTTGTGGGTCTTGGTTTTGCTTTAGATCTACCGTTTTTTAGTAGAAATCAAGGAAATATAAAAGCTGCAAAAATCGCCATCGATCAGGGTAAATTATTGACCGAAGAGAAAACAATAAGTGTACAGGCAGAGGTATTACAAGCTTATGAAGACTTAATTGTTACCAAAAAATTATACGAAAGTGTCGATGCAAATTACGAAACTGATCTGGATAAACTTCTGGAAAGCTATCGTAAAAACTTTATGCAGCGAAACACAAGCATGTTAGAATATCTTGATTTTGTTGAAGCTTATCTTGAAAACAAATCAATACTGATAAATTCTAAAAAAGACCTTAATAAAAACCTGGAAGAATTGCGCTATATCGCCGGTGAGGAAATCAATTAAATCCTAACCCGGAATACTGCTCACATTATCTGAAAATAATAACAAATACAATGAAGAAATTTATTTTACTCCCAATACTTGGGTTAATGCTCGTTTACGGATGTGGCAAAAAAGAAGAAATCAAAGATACAAAAGACGAAAAATTTTGTATTGATAAAGAACTAAAAGAAAAAATTACAATCGAAGCGGTGCAAAAACGTGCCGTAAGCGAATCTATAAACCTTACAGGAAACATTACTTATAACGCAGATCACGTTGTTCAGTTTAATAGTCTTGTAGAAGGAATTATTACAAAAACTACATTCTCACTTGGTGATTATGTAAAAAAAGGACAAGTTCTGGCAGAGATAAAAAGTACAGAATTAAACAGCATGCAATCAGAAAGTAAATCATTGCAATCGCAGATATCTGTTGCGCAACGTCAATTACAATCCAGCAAATCGATGTTTGAGGACGGAATCGCTTCTCAAAAAGACCTTTTGCAGGCACAAAGCGAATTAGACGTTTTAAAATCTTCTCTTGAAAATGTAAAAGCAAATCTTGCCATGTTTAGTGCCAGCAGCGAAAGAGCGGTTTTTCAGATAAAAGCTCCAACTGAAGGATATATAGTTGCAAAAAATATTAGCCCGGGAATGCAGATTACAGAAGGAAGCGAACCTCTTTTTACTATTTCTGATCTTAAAGAAATCTGGGTTTTGGTAAATGTATATACCAGTAACCTGAAAAATGTAACTCAGGATATGCTTGTAGATGTTACTACTCCAGCTTATCCGGGCGAAATTTTTAAAGGAAAAATAGCCATGCTTGCCAAAGTTTTTGATGCTGATGAACATGTTCTAAAAGCAAGAATTGTAATGGAAAACAAAAACTTAAAGCTAAAACCAGGAATGACGGCAGATATTATTATCGATAAAAGCCTTGGCGGCGAAATGCTGGCTTCGCTTCCTGCAAAAGCAGCCATTTTTGATAATAATCGTGATTATATCCTGATTTACAAAGACGATTGTACGATCGAAACCAGAGAAATTAATCCGGTAATAAAAAACAACAACTGGATTTATTTTGATAAAGGAGTTAAAGATGGTGAAATGGTTATTACCAAAAATCACTTGCTGATTCACGAAAGATTAAAAAACTAATTATCCCTAAAAACGGATAAATACAAGACAAGACATGAAAAAATTTGTACAAGGTCTGGTTGCTTTCTCGTTAAAAAACTCGCTTATAGTTTTTTTCCTGACAGCCATACTACTAGTCGCCGGAATAGTTAGCTATATCCACACGCCTATCGAAGCTTTCCCGGATGTAACCAATACAAGAGCAAGAATCATCACGCAATGGCCGGGAAGAAGTGCCGAAGAAGTAGAAAAATTCATCACACTTCCTATTTCAAAACAGATGAATACGATTCCGAAAAAAGCAGAAGTACGTTCTATTTCGCTTTTTGGATTATCTGTTGTAACGGTATTGTTTGATGACGATGTTGATGATTTTTACGCACAACAATATGCCTCAAATCGCCTTAACGGATTAGATCTTCCGGAAGGTGCAGATGTAGATATTGAACCGCCATCCGGAGCTACGGGGGAAATATTCAGATATGTGATCAAAAGTGATTTGCCAATACGCGAAATCAAAGCCATTCAGGATTGGGTAATCGAAAGAGAACTAATCTCAGTTCCTGGTGTTGCTGACGTAGTAAGTTTTGGTGGTGAAGAAAAAATATTCGAAATAAAAATCAATCCTACACAACTTGAAAATTATAACCTTTCTGCATTAGATGTTTACGAAGCAGTTTCTAAAAGTAACGTAAATGTTGGCGGAGACGTAATACAGCGTGGTGATCAGGCTTATGTTGTAAGAGGTGTTGGACTTATTAATAAAGTAGAAGATATTGGTAATATTTTGATCGAAACCAAAGGTTCATCGCCAATATTGGTCAAACACGTAGCCGAAGTTTCGATTTCAGCCAAACCAAGATTAGGTCAGGTAGGTTTAGATGGTGATGATGATGTTGTAGAAGGTATCGTAGTGATGCTGCGCGGGGAAAATCCGGGTGAAGTAATCAAGAGACTTAAAGATCGTTTGACAGAACTTAACGAAAGAGTATTACCGGATAATGTAAAAATAATTCCGTTTATCGACCGTACAAAATTGGTAGATACAACTGTAAAAACCGTTACTAAAAACCTTGTCGAAGGGATATTACTGGTTTCCTTAATTGTATTTATTTTTCTTTATAACTGGAGAACCTCATTGATTGTGGCATCTGTGATTCCGCTTTCGTTTTTGTTTGCTATTATAATGTTGAGAATTCAGGGATTACCTGCGAACTTAATTTCTATGGGAGCGCTGGATTTTGGGCTTCTGCTCGAAGGAACGCTGGTTATTGTGGAACAAGTCTTTGTGTCGCTCGAGAAAAAAGCGCATAAAGTAGGAATGGAACGCTTTAACAACATGAGCAAAATGGGACTTATCAAGAAAAGTGTGGGTAGTGTAGCTACTTATATTTTCTTTGCCCTGATTATTTTGATTGTGGCATTGATGCCTATTTTCTCTTTCACGAAAGTAGAAGGAAAAATGTTCTCTCCCCTCGCCTTTACCCTAAGTTATGCGCTATTAGGATCACTAATTCTATCGCTTACTTATGTTCCGGCAATGTGTAAAGTAATGTTGACAAAAAATATTGTCGAAAAAGAAAATATGATTTCGCGTTTCTTTAGAGTAAACCTTTTTAAGCTTTTTAAATGGAGTACCAGACATAGAAAAGCAACCTTATATGGTTTCCTGGTTTTACTGGCAGTATGTTGTGCTAAGTTTGCTTTTTATGGTTCAGAATTTATTCCGAAACTGAATGAAGGCGCGATTTACGTAAGAGCCACTTTACCCAACAGCATCAATCTTGATGAAGCGGTAAGACTTACAAAAGAAATGAAAGCCAAAATAAGGAAGTTTGAAGAAGTAAAATTTGTGCTGACACAAACCGGACGACCAAATGACGGAACAGATCCAACCGGATTTTTTAATATCGAATTACATATCGAATTAAAACATCAGGACGAATGGAAACGTGACATTAGTAAAGAAGAATTAATTGCCGAGATCAAAAAAGAACTCGACGTTTATCCCGGAATTGGTTTTGGGTTTAGTCAGCCTATTCAGGATAATGTCGAGGAATATGTTGCCGGAGTTAAAAGTCCGTTAGTTATTAAGATATTCGGGAATGATCTTTTTCAACTGGAAGCAATGGCAGCAAAAGTCGCAAAATCAATCAAAGATGTAAAAGGAATTGAAGATATCAACGTTTATAAAAACATTGGTTTACCGGAATTACGTATTCAGCTTGACGACGAAAAAATGGCACGTTATGCGATTACAACTGCAGATGCGCAAGCCGTAATCAGAATGACAATTGGAGGACAAGCAGCAACGAAGTTCTACGACGACGAAAAAATATTTGATATCACGTTACGTTTCGAAAAAGAATATCGTGACTCAAAAGAAAAGATCGAAGATATCCTGATTCCGACTATGAATGGCAAAAAAGTTCCTTTAAAAGAAATTGCTACCGTAGAATATAAAACAGGACCAACATTTATCTATCGCGAAGGAAACAGTAGATATATTGCCGTAGGTTTTAGTATCGAAGGACGAGATTTGGGAAGTACAATTGACGAAGCACAGAAAAAAGTAGCTGCTGAAGTAAAACTTCCTAAAGAAAATGTGATGAAATGGGCTGGAGAATTTGAAAGTAAAGAAAGAGCTTCAAAACAATTAGCAATGATTGTTCCTGTGGTATTGATCTTGATTTTATGCCTTTTATATTTCAATTTTGGTAATTTCAAAGATACACTTGTTGCTATAAGTGCAATGCCTTATGCCTTTATTGGAGGATTCTTATCGCTTTGGGTAACCGGAACTGTATTTGGGATCTCGGCAGGAATTGGTTTTATCATCCTGTTTGGAGTCAGCGCAATCGACAGTATTGTCCTCATTGGAATGATTCGAGAAAATATGAGATCCGGTATGCCATTAAAAGAAGCTATTTCAGACGGTATTTACAGCAGGATTCGTCCTATTGTTATGATTGCCCTTATGGGATCTTTAGGATTATTACCCGCAGCATTGTCTACCGGAATGGGTTCTGAGGTTCAAAAACCTCTTGCCATCATGATCGTAGGAGGTTTAATCACCTGTATGTTTTTATCGTTAACCGTTTTGCCTCAGGTATTTTATCTGGTCTATCGTAAAAAAGATACGAGCAGAACAGATTCATAATTATCCTTCTGTTTTTTATATTTAAAAGCACCTTTAGACATACCGTTTAAAGGTGTTTTGCTTTTATGATTATCAGTTAATTACGAAAATAATAAATAGCTAATATTAATCAGTTACCTTTATAAAAAATATAAATGAACAAAGGCGGACCAATTATTATAATCGAAGACGATCTGGACGATCAGGAAATTTTAACTGATGTTTTTAATGAGCTTGATTATAAAAATGAAATTATCTTTTTTACCGAAGGTGAAAAAGCATTAGAATACTTAACCTCTACACAAGTAGAACCTTTTATCATTTTTTCTGACATCAATATGCCAAAACTAAGTGGTATGGAATTGCGGGATAAAATTCATGAAAACGAAGATTTAAGACTTAAGTCAATCCCCTATTTGTTCTTTTCTACAAGCGCAGAACAAAAACACGTTGTAGACGCCTATTCAAAATCAATTCAGGGATTTTTTGTTAAACCTACGGATTATAAAGAAATAAAAAAAACCATTAAAACAATTGTAAGCTATTGGGAAACCTGCGTTTCACCAAACTATGTAAAGTAATAAAGCTTATTGAATAAATAACGAATAATTTTAGAAACACCTTTAAACACAAAGTTTAGAGGTGTTTTTTTATATTTTAATTTTTCAGGAGCAAATAAATTGTATTCATCACAAATGCAGTCCCGCTGTACACTATATCTTTTCCTGTCTAAAAAGCCAGTAAAAGGATGCCGTTTCCATCGGGGCTATTCCAGAAATATACTATTATAAAACCACTTTTTGTATAGAAAATATTATCTCAAATCTTTTTTGATAACCAAATATTTCA
The DNA here is from genome assembly GCF_001975985.1 of [Flexibacter] sp. ATCC 35103. Lineage (GTDB taxonomy): Bacteria > Bacteroidota > Bacteroidia > Flavobacteriales > Flavobacteriaceae > Flavobacterium. Next base: position 435,993 of record NZ_MTQF01000006.1, read on the forward strand.
AATCTGTATCGCCAACATTACTAATTCCGTGTTCTACATTTGGCGGACAATAAAAACTGGTATTAGGACCGGCTGTAACTGTTTTTCCGTCAAGGTAAAATTGTGCTTTACCTTCGAGAATGTAAAAAAGTTCTTCTTCAATATGATGATGTGGCGCATGAGTAGATTTTCCAGGTTCAACAATACTCATTTTGAGTGTGTTTTCCTGAGTAAAGTTTTTATCTGCGAACCAATATTGGTAACCCACTTTTGTTTTTGTGGCGTTGTCCAAATCAAAATGATTGACACAATTTTCAATAGTGTATTTTACTTCGGGTGTATTTACCTCTTTTTTTTGCTGCTGAGATTGTACAGATTGTTGAATCATCAACATAACAATTGTAACCTTGATAGCTGCTGTTGTTTTCATCTTTTTTTTGTAATAATACAAAAAAAATACAATTGCTGTTTAAAATTATAATAATCGTAAAAGATGACGTGTCCTCTATAAATAAAACTTAAATTTTGAATTTTGTTTTGAATATACGTAGTTAACTACATATATTTGCGTGCAAATTATTTTTGCCTAAAACCAAATAAATCAAACGCCGAAAATGAACAATAATAGCAGTCTAAACGATATAAAGAATATTATTAAAGTAGAAAAAGTAATAGATCATAGCCAAATTGAAATCGCATTTGCAATTAGAAAACAAGTGTTTGTAGAAGAGCAGAATGTATCGCCGGAACGCGAATCGATGGATGATGAAGATGCAATACATTATGTTGCAATAGTAAACGGTGAACCAGCCGGAGCGGCGCGATACCGTAAAATGGAAAAAGGTGCAAAAATTGAAAGAATTGCTGTTTTAAATTCCTTTAGAGGAAAACGAATTGGCGAAGCAATTTTATTGAAAATATTAGACGATCTAAAAAACGAAGAAAAAGTCTATCTCTACGCTCAGGTAAATGCCAGTCAGTTTTATATCAAAAACGGATTCAGACAAACTGATAATTATTTTCTGGATGCCGGAATTGAACATGTCGAAATGGATTTTATAAAATAAACATTAAAAACATCATTTGATCATAAATCTGGACTAAAGTCCAGCCCTACAATATTTATCATTCCTTCGGAATTTTACGATTTATGTGTTTATGCTTGTAAATAAGAGCCAAAGGCTCGTCCTATATTGTAGAGCTGGACTTCAGTCCAGTTTAATAGGCGCATAGTTTTATTATGAAATACGCAATGCTTTTTTAAATTGGGATGGAGAATTTCCGGTACTTCGCATCATGAATTTATTAAAATGACTACTATCAATAAACCCCAAATCATTACTAATCTCTGAAAAAGTCAAATTGCTTTTGGTCAGTTTTTCGGTAATCACTTTCAGTTTCGTCTGCTCGATATAATCTCTCAGCGTAATATTTAAATTGTTTTTAAAATACTCTCCTATATAATGGATAGAAACATTAAAATGATTCGCCATTTCTTTTTTCTTTAACAAATGCGGGTTAGCAATATTTGACCTTATGTAACTTAAAATAGTATCAATCTTCAAAACCTCAGTTGTCTGAATATTTAAATTACTATCCTCTATACTGGCATTTCTTCGAATAATCTTAATAAGCGACATCATTAAACTTTTGATTATAATTTCGTTTTGTCCTTTTTGCTTATCGACTTCTTCCAATATTTTTAAAATAAGTACTTCGCAGAAAGCCTTATCGTCTTCAAGAAAAATCAAATTTCCATTGGTCTGATTGTGGTAATAAAACAACTTCTCGATTTCTTCGATCTCTTTTTTGTTCGAAAAAAAATTAGGCAGAAAACGCAGGCAATGAAACTTCGTTGGTTCAAGTGTCTTAAAAGAATGATAATCTTTTGGCGTAAGCAAATAAATATCATTTTGCTTATAATGGTGAGGAATCGAATTTAAGATATGATTTCCGGTTCCGTATTCAATATATAACAACTCGAAAAAATTATGCCTGTGAACTTCTTTCTTCCAGGTAAGTTCTTCGACAGAATAAATTTCAAAATCTTTGTATATAAAAAAGGTGTCTTTCATAATCCTTAATTTTTACAAATATAACCTATATTTTTACATCAATTAATGATCGGGAACCTATTTACTTTGCAGGAGAAATTAGAACTCAAAATACTACAATATGAACTCAGAGACAATAAAAATAGGAATTCTTGGACTTGGTGGAATCGGCGGATTTGTTGGTGCTCCATTGGCTAAAAAATATAAAAATAGTGATACTAAAATTATATTCATTTGCAGAGGTGAAACCAAAAAAGCGATTCAAAGCGAAGGTTTATTATTTGAATCTAAAGGCACCGCAGAAACTATATTTCCGGATCTGGTATCAGATAACCCAACAGAAATTGGAATTCTGGATGTATTAATCCTTACCTGTAAATCCTATTCTATAAACAGTATTTTATCTACTTATAAAGATTGTATAAACGATCAAACAATCATAATCACTTTGCAAAATGTGGTAAATGCCAAAGAAATAATACGACAAACGTTACCAGAAGTGGGTCAGATTATGGAAGGCTGCATTTATGTAGCTTCGAATGTAAAGAAACCCGGATATATCCAACACATTGGCGGACCTGGAAAAATTTTCGTTGGCGGAACAGAAAACAAAACCTTAATTGATTTATTAACTGCCGGAGGTTTAGACATAACTTATGTTGCCCATATCAACGAAATATTATGGAAGAAATACTTGTTTGTTGCGCCAGTTGCTGCCATAACTTCTGCTTATAAAGTTACTTTTGGTCAACTTCTCGAAGATCAAAACCTAATGCACATTCTTGAAAATATGATGCTAGAAATTCAATCACTTGCCAGCAAAAACAATATCATTTTGACAAATGAGGATATTGAAACAGCTAAAGACTTGTTGACTAAATTTCCGTTTGAATCTAAATCATCTTTACAATTGGATTTTGAAAATCATAATCAAACCGAAAAACAATTTTTGGTGGATTATGTGATTGAAAATGCTAATCAATATGGAATTGAAACCCCATATTATAATGGTGTGAATGAAAAAATAAATACTCTTTATGGGGTTTCTTAACATGAAAATAAGACTTTTATCTTAACTTTGTTCATCAACTTTAGTAAACTAACATCATGCAAGCAATTAACATCACAGCATATACCGAAGATGCTTCTCAAATAGAAGCTGTAAAAGCTTTTATGAAAGCGCTAAAGATAAAGTTTGAAATAGCGAATGTAAAACCATATGAATTATCTACTGAACAACAGGAAATTTTAGATAGTCAAATTAATTCAGACAAAAGTTTATATACAGATGCTGAATCAATATATACCGATTTAAAAAAGAAATATGAATTATAAGATTATCGTTTCTCCAATTGCATTAAAAAACATTGAAGAAGCTGTTGAATATTATATCTTAAAAGCAACTAAAAAAGTAGCTTTGGACTTTCTTAATGACTATAAAAGTATTTTCAAAGCTTTACAAGTAAATCCATTCTATCAATTTCACGATAATAATTATCGTTTTTTACCTTTTAAAAAATTTCCATATGTAGCTTTTTTTATTGTTGATGAATTATCGAAAACTGTTTTTCTAAATGCAATTTTTCATACTTCTCAAAATCCTGAAAAGTATCCCACAAAATAAAAAAGATAAATTAGGTTCAAAACCAAAATCTCATAAAAAAGACAACTTCCCGACTAGCCACGATCGAAACGGCATCCTTTTATGGTGGTCCCGAAGCCTCGGGACAACATAAAAGATATAGTGCAGAGCGGGACAAATGGTCTTAAAAACACAAAAAATATCTGCTTCTAAAAAAGTTTAAAATTAAAAAAGTCCTTATAATTAAAGGTTTCAAACGATTTTTAATACTTGTCTATACAACAATAAGAAAATATTATGACAAATTTATTTCATAATCAGAAAAACCGCCATACATTTGCCTAACGGTGTTAAACAATTTAATACTCATTAAAAATGGCAAGTAAAGATCGAATTTTAAGACAAAAAGAAGAGACAAGAACTAATATTCTTGAAGCTGCTTATGCTATCGTCAAAGAAGAGGGATGGCAAGGTCTGAGTATGAGAAAAATTGCTGACAAGATTGAATATACTGCTCCAATTATTTATGAATACTTTTCGAATAAAGAAGCAATTTTAAATGAATTAACTGGAAAAGGCTTTATTAAGTTAGCAAAAGAACTACAGGAAGCCCGTGATAAATTTGAAAAACCGGAAGAACAATTAGAAGCCATGTGGATGGCGTATTGGGATTTTGCATTTACAGATACTGAAATGTATCAGGTAATGTTTGGTGTACAAATGAATTGCTGCTCACAACAATGTTCAGCTCAGGAAAGACCTTATAAATTATTTACTTCAGTAATTGCTGAGATCATGCAAAAAAGCAATCCTACTGATGAAGTAATCAAGCAAAAATATTTTACATTTTTCTCTGTTATTCATGGTTTGATCGCCATAAATATCATTAACAAAAGTGAAATAATGGAAACTATTAACAATCAAATCTTAAAAGATGCGATTGGAGGAATTATAAAATCAATACAATAAAAAAAATTTCATTTTAACTTAACAGTGGTAAATGATTTAATGAAGTAATTTAGCAACTATTTTTTTACTACTTTACTTAACACTGTTAGAAAATTTAATACAGTAATACAGAAGCTTTTTTTTCTACTTTACTTAACAGTGATAAATAATTTAATACCAATTATGAAATAGAATTGGAAGGCATCATTATATGGATTTCTGTACCAATTTACTTAACAACGTTAGATAATTTAATATAATTAAATATGAATTTTGAGAATGCCAGAATACCACAATTTCTAAACAACAAGAATGTCCAACAAATTAAAACCAATACTAAAATGAAAAATGTAATTATAACCAGTTTTATTCTGGCACTAGTGCTAAGCAGTTGTGCAGATAAGTCACAGGCTCCTGCAGCTCCGGCTCCACCCTTATTACCAGTTTTAGCGATCACAAGCGAAAACACGACTACAGATGCTGAATATCCAGCTTCTATACAAGGAACTGTAGATGTTGAGATTCGCCCGCAAGTAAGCGGAAACCTGGAGAGAGTTTTTGTAGACGAAGGTGCTTATGTAAGTAAAGGTCAGACTTTATTTAAAATAAACGAACGCCCTTTTCGTGAGCAATTAAACAATGCATTGGCAAATCTTCATGCTGCCGAAGCTGCTTTGATAAACGCTCAGTTAGAAATTGACAAATTAACGCCCCTAGTACAAAACAAGGTGGTTTCTGATTATCAGTTAAAAACAGCTAAAGCTTCACAAAAAATTGCTGCTGCAAATATCGAACAAGCAAAAGCAATGGTGGGATCTGCCAAAATTAATTTAGGATATACTAATGTTACAGCTCCAGTGAGTGGTTACATAGGAAGATTACCTAAAAAACAAGGAAGTTTAGTTTCTGCAAGCGATATTGAGCCATTGACAAACTTATCTGATGTGCATGAAGTGTTTGCTTATTTCTCTTTAGGCGAAACAGATTTCATCAACTTTAAAGCACAATATGCCGGAAACAGTTTAGGTGATAAACTAAAAAAATTACCTCCGGTTACTTTGATCTTAGCAGATAACAACGCTTATCCTCAGACCGGAAAAATTGATATGGTAGATGGTCAGTTTGATAAAACTACCGGTGCAATTACTTTAAGAGCGACTTTCCCCAATACTGGCGGGACTTTACGTTCAGGAAATACAGGAAAAATTCGTTTAGGCCTTCAACATGATGATGCACTTTTGGTTCCTCAATCGGCTACTGTAGAAATGCAGGATAAAGTATTTGTTTTCACCGTAAATAAAGAAAATAAAGTAGCTAAAATGCCTATTACAGTTATTGGTAAAAGCGGTACAAACTACTTAATCAAAGACGGTGTAAAATCTGGCGACCAAATTGTATTAAGCGGTATCGATAAACTTCAGGACGGACAAGTAATTCAACCTGAAAAATCAACTCCTTCAAAAGTTGCCCAAATAATTAATAAAAAATAATTTTTACGAAAATGTTCAAAATATTTATACAAAGACCTGTACTCGCAACCGTTATTTCCATTTTATTGGTAATATTAGGTATACTTGGTCTTACGAAGTTGCCCTTACAACAGTTTCCTGATATTGCGCCGCCATCGGTTTTGGTAACGGCAGTTTATCCGGGAGCGAACGCCGAAACGGTTTTACGTTCTGTTGCGCCATCATTAGAAGAATCTATAAATGGTGTTGAGAACATGACTTACATGAGTTCTACAGCCAGTAATGACGGATCTCTTGCTATTACAGTTTTCTTTAAATTAGGAACAAATGCAGATCAGGCTGCGGTAAACGTACAAAACAGAGTTGCTCAGGCAACAAGTCAATTGCCTGCTGAAGTTGTACAACAAGGTGTAACCACTGCAAAACAACAAAACAGTTTTATCATGGCAATTGGTATGTATACCGATGATGAGTCAAAATACGATCAGACTTTTGTTGCCAATTATGCTCAAATCAATATTATTCCGGAGATTAAACGTATTCCCGGAGTTGGTTCTGCCAGTATATTTGGAGGTGTAAAAGATTACTCCATGCGTGTTTGGTTAAATCCAACACAAATGTCAACTTACAAAGTGACTCCAAACGAAATCATGAGCGCAATTCAGGATAAAAGTTTGGAAGCTGCTCCGGGGAAATTTGGAGAAAGAAGTAAAGAAGTTTTTGAATATGTAATTAAATACAAAGGAAAATTAACCAAACCAGAAGAATATGAAAATATTGCTATACGTTCTAATACTGACGGTTCAGTACTTCGCCTCAAAGATGTAGCCAGAGTCGAACTTGGTGCTTACTCTTATAACAGTTTAACACGTTTAAATGGTAAAAAAGGAGTTGTAATTGGTATTATCCAGTTAGCAGGTTCTAACTCGAATGATATTCAGGTTGCGATCAACAAATTGATGGTAAAAGCCTCAAAAGATTTCCCAACAGGAATAAAACATAACATTTTCTATAGTACAAAAGTTGCCTTAGATCAGTCTATTGAGCAAGTTCAGCATACTTTACTTGAAGCATTTATATTAGTATTCATTGTAGTATTTATATTCCTTCAGGATTTTAGATCAACATTAATCCCGGCTATTGCTGTACCTGTAGCAATTTTAGGAACGTTCTTCTTCATGCAGTTATTCGGATTTTCGATCAACCTTCTTACGCTTTTCGCATTAATTCTGGCGATTGGTATTGTGGTCGATGATGCCATTGTGGTCGTCGAAGCCGTGCATGCTAAAATGGAGCACAAACATTTGTCTCCAAAAGTAGCCACTCATGAAGCAATGCACGAAATAACGGGTGCTATTATCTCGATTACGCTGGTAATGGCTGCTGTATTCCTGCCGGTTGGTTTTATGGAAGGCTCAACAGGAGTTTTCTATCGTCAGTTTGCCTTTACGATGGCAATTGCAATTGTAATTTCGGCTGTAAACGCTTTAACTTTAAGTCCTGCACTTGCTGCATTATTCTTAAAAGACAATCACGGAGCACATGGTGATGCAACGTATCAGAAAAAAGGATTTAAAGAAAAATTCTTTAACGGATTCAACAAAAGTTTTGATTCCCTTACCAACCGTTATGTTGGAGGTTTAAAATTTTTAATCCGTAGAAAATGGTTAAGTTTAGGAGGTTTAGCTTTAATTACTGTAGCTACTATCGTAATGGTAAAAACTACTCCTGCAGGATTTATCCCTACAGAAGATCAAGGATTTATTGCCATTGCAGTAAATACACCTTCTGGGACATCACTTGACGGAACTCAAAAAGTAATGACCGAAGCTGAAAACACATTAAGAGGTTTAGATGCTTCCCGATTTGTAACAGCGATTTCAGGTTTCAACTTATTGACGAATTCTACAAGTCCATCTTCAGCAGTTGTTTTCGTATTGCTTAAACCAAATGAAGATCGTGGAGATGTTAAAAATATTGACGAAATCATGAATCAGGTTCGTGGTAAACTTGGAGCGATTTCAGGCGGAAGTTTCTTCGTATTTAGTTTTCCAACCGTTCCCGGGTTTAGTAACGTTGAGGCTTTAGATTTAGTACTTCAGGATAAAACCGGAGGAAAATTGGATAAGTTTAGCGGAATTTCTCAAAACTTCATCGGAGAATTGATGAAACGTCCTGAAATTGCCGTAGCCTTTACCTCTTTCAAAGCCGATTATCCTCAATTGCAATTGGATATTAATGATGAAAAAGCAGATCAGTTAGGCGTAAAAGTAAAAGACATTTTACAAACCATGCAAACCTATTTTGGTAGTGCGCAAGCTTCTGACTTTAACAGATTTGGTAAATATTACCGAGTTGTAGTTCAGGCAGATATCGCTGACAGAGCTGATCCATCATCAATTGACCGAGTTTTCGTGAAAAATAAAACTGGCGAAATGGTGCCAATAAATACTTTAGTAAAACTAACCCGTATTTATGGCTCAGAAACGGCTTCGAGATACAATTTATTTAATTCGATTTCGATCAATGCAATCCCAAAACCAGGATTTAGTTCCGGAGATGCCATTAAAGCAATTCAGGAAGTGGCAGCACAACAATTACCTGCGGGTTATGGTTTTGAATTTTCAGGACAAACTCGTGAAGAGATATCTTCTGGAGGTCAGTCAGCAACGATTTTCTTACTGTGTTTGATATTCATCTATTTCTTACTTGCTGCACAGTACGAGAGTTACATATTGCCATTGGCTGTAATCTTATCAATCCCTGCAGGTATATTTGGAGTATTTGTTGCCATTGGATTAACTGGAATCGAAAACAACATTTATGTACAAGTTGCACTGGTAATGCTTATAGGTCTGCTCGCTAAAAATGCCATATTGATTGTGGAGTTTGCCGTACAAAAACGAAAATCAGGTCAGGCATTAGTAAAAGCGTCAATCGATGCTGCAAAACTACGTCTGCGACCAATTATCATGACATCATTAGCATTTGTTGTGGGATTGATACCAATGATGAGCGCAAAAGGACCATCAGCACAAGGTAACCACTCTATTAGTATTGGTGCCGCCGGAGGTATGATATCAGGAGTAATACTAGGATTATTTATTATCCCGGTTTTATTCATCATCTTCCAACATTTACAAGAAAAGGTTTCTGGAAAACCAGTAGCCGTAATTCATAACGAAGAAAAATAAAAATGGAAAATTATATAACGACATTCCTCGTAGCCATCATCATTGGCATTGGATACATATCCTATAAAATCTCAAGAGATCTGGAAACCAGAAAAGATACTTGTACAGAAATTTAATGACAATCTATAAAATGAAAAATTATATAACCAAAATCGTGATGATCGCCATTTTGATCACGACTATAATATCCTGTAAAGTTTCGAAGGATATTGAAACTCCAAAAGATGCATTTCCTGAAAATTTCAGAAGTGCATCGGTTTCAAAAGATACCACGAGTATTGCTGATGTGGAGTGGAAAAATTTCTTTACAGAAAAAGATATTATTGAGCTCATCGATAGCGCTGTAGCCAGAAATAATGACTTACAGATTGCTACTAAAAATATCGAAATTGCGCAATACAGGTTTACACAATCTAAATGGGGAAATGTTCCTCAGGCAAATTTATTTGTAAACGCAAGCACAAGCAACCCGTCTGATAATAGCTTTACCGGAAAAAATTTAGGTCAGGCTTTAGGCCAAAATCATATCGATGATTATTCTGCCGGAGCAACACTTTCTTGGGAAGCCGACATCTGGGGGAAAATCAGAAATCAGAAAAAAGGAGCTTATGCAGGTTACCTTCAGTCTGAAGAAGTAAAAAAAGCATTGCAAACTACTATTGTAGCCAATGTTTCTAAAGGATATTACAACCTTTTAATGTTAGATGCGCAATTAGAAATCGCCAAACAAAACTTTAAATTAAATGATAGTACAACCAACATCATTAAATTAAAGTACGATGCAGGTCAGGTTACTACATTAGCGATTCAACAATCTGAAGCACAAAAATTAGTTTCGGCACAATTAATTCCGCAATTAGAACAAAACATTGCAATTCAGGAAAATGCTTTAAGCGTACTAACAGGATCATTCCCGAATTCTAAAACAAGAACCACACGTTTAAGTGCTCTTGAAGTTAAAAATAATAATGCAATCGGAATTCCGTCTTCATTAGTAAGCCGCAGACCTGACGTAAAAAGTGCTGAATTAGCCCTTAAAGTAGCCAACGCAAATGTTGGAATCACAAAAGCAGATTTGTATCCGTCGCTTAAAATTACCGCACAAGGCGGAGTAAACTCGTTCGAAACAAGTAGTTGGTTCAACATTCCTGCTTCTCTATTTGGTACCGTTGCCGGAGGTTTAACACAGCCTTTACTAAACAACAAAAAAGTACGAACTCAATATAACATTGCAGTTGCCGAAAGAGAAAAAGCAGTTATAAGCTTCAGACAATCAGTTCTTGTAGCCGTTAGCGAAGTATCTGACGCTTTAGTAAAAGTAGAAAAACTGCAACAGCAAGAATCTTTTCTTAAAGAAAGAGTAAAAACATTGCAGCAAGCCATTAAAAATGCCAATTTGTTATTCAAAAATGGTATGGCTGAATATCTTGAAGTTTTATCTGCACAAGCAAATTTATTGCAAAGTGAGCTGGAACTGGCTAACATAAAAAGAGAACAATTATCTGCCAATACCGATTTGTATCGTGCATTGGGCGGTGGTTGGAAATAATACCCGTACCCGTTAATTATTTTTTTTGAGATGAAAACGCTGTGAGACTTTAGTTTCATGGCGTTTTTTTATGCAGTTGAGAATGGCACGCAGATGACACGGATTTAAGCGGATTTTTTCTTTTTTTACTCTCCTTTTTTGTCATCCTGAGGAACGAATCATCACACACGGAACTCTACAAAGATTGGCGATTTAGTTTGCGGCATTTCTTGTGTGATCCTTCACAAGATTGAGAATAAAAAATCCGCCAAAATCCGCGTTTTTGCGATAGCGAATCCGTGTCATCTGCATACATTTATTACGCAATCCCAATATTTCAGTTTATTTTTTTATTTTTGATCAAATTACTTTTACGAACGAAAAATACCATTTCCATAATTAAAATCAAACCCATGAAAAAAATCGCATGCATCGCTCTTTTAGCTTTATTGTTTACAAGCTGTAAAAAAAATAATCCTGATGAGGAAGTAAAATCAATAAAAAAACCAGTACCTACAGTTTCTGTTGTAAAAAAAGAAACAACAGAAGAGAAAAAAGATAAAGAAGATTGTAAGGATATCGAAGTAGAAATGGGAGCAGGAAGAGAATGTATAATACAAAGTACAGATCTTGAGAAAGCTTATGAAAATATTATAAAAAATAAAGAAGTAGAAGAAACTGAGTTTTATTTAAGTACGATTCCAAGCGAAAATAAATCTGTTGAAGTAAATAAAAATGGACTAATCTCAATTGATTATGAAATTACTAAAGATAAAGTTGCTCTTACTATGAATTATGAAGGCGGTGTAACGAAAGTGACGCTCGAAATAATAAAAAATACAATCAAGAAAAGTATTTATCATTCTGCTGATTAAATCCTAAAATGAAATAGAAAATTATAATAAAATATAGTCTGCATTAAATTCAACCGCTATTAACTTTTAAGTTTTTAGCGGTTTTTTTACAGCAATTCCATCATAATTAAATACTTTTGATGCTATATAATTATTCAAAAAAATGGTAGCTGAACAAAGTAAATATCTCCAGGATTTAAAAACAAAACTAAACAGCTATGCTCCTCTTTCTCAACGAACCTGGGAATTAATAGAAAATATAACAGAATTTCAAGTAGTAAAAAAAGGTGAATTACTTTTAAGAAACGGACAAATTGCAAAACAAATTTACTTTATTGGCAAAGGGGCTTTAAGAGCATTTATAACGGATAATGTAGGTAATACTTATAACAAAAATATATTTCTTGAAGGAGATCTTGCTGGTTCAACCGCTTCTTTAATACAAAAAAGTCCTTCTGATTTTGCCGTTGAAGCACTCGAAGATTCTATACTAATCAATATTAATTACAAAAAATACAGAGAACTGATTTTTCATAATGATGATTTAAAAAATTTCTACATTGCATATTTGGAAAAAAAATGGGTAATAGAAAAAGAGCAAAGAGAAATCTCAATCGTTATGGAAAATGCAACCGAAAGATATCTTGAGCTCTTATCAAAACATCCTGATATTTCTGAGAGAATTGCATTACTTCATATCGCCTCACATTTAGGAATCACTCCAACGCAATTAAGCCGAATCAGAAAAACGCTCGAAAAAGATTTGTAAATCAACATATGTAGAGGTTTCTCATAAAACCTAAAGTTATCTTTGTCTCTCAATTGCATCAAAATGAAAAATCTAAACCTAATCGAAGACAATATTAATAACCTTACCGGATTGTGGCAAACTGTGGGAACCCCTTTTCTCTCCTATCATAAAAACGACCATTTCGAATATTGTAAAATCGAGAATTCCGGCTGGCCTAATAAACTGTGGTTACACAAAGATATTACCAAGAAACAGCTTCCGGATATTATAAAAACCATGAAATTAAATTTAGGTTTGGTTTTACCGTATTGGGATATTTTTGAAACAAAATCTTATGAAATACTTGAGGCTTATGGTTTTGAAATAAAAACCGAACAAGTCGCAATGGCTCTAAAATTAGATCAAAAATTTACGCTTCAAAATAATCTTAGCTTTAAGAAAATTGATACGGAACAAGATGCAAAAAGATGGTCTGATTTATATCCAAATGCTTTTGGTTACGTAATCAGTAAAGAAATCCTGATTCACAATCATAATAATGTTCATTTTTATCTGGTTTTTCAGGAAGATCAGCCAATAGGAACTTTTATGCTTTTTCAAACCAAAAACAATATCGGAATTCACGGCGTTGGTGTTATCCCCGAAATGCGCAGAAAAGGTTTTGCCGAAGAAATCATGAAATTCGCCCTTAATCTTTCTATAGATTTAAAAGCTGAATATGCATTATTGCAAGCCTCAGCAATGGGAAAAGACATCTACACCCGATTAGGTTTTGAGGATTTGTTTGTTATTAAAAATTATATTCTGAAAACGGAGTAAAATGGCACGCGGATGATACGGATTCGCTTTGCGAAAGCGCGGATAAAAACGGATTTTTTATCTTACTTATAATAACTAATCGCAATTTTGTCATCCTGAGGAACGAAGGATCTCACGCGGGATTCTACAAAGATTAGATTCAGATTATGAAGCTTCTAGTGTGATCATTCGTTCCTCAGGATGACAAACTGTACGACAAACTCCATTAAAAAAACTATATTGTCTTCTCTTTACTCTTTACTCTTTACTCTTTACTCTTTACTCTTTACTCTTTACTCTATTCTCTTTCATCTTTCTTCTTTCATCTTTACTCTATTCTCTTTTCTCTATTCTCTTTTCTCTATTCTCACTTTGTCCTAAATGACCTTAAAATAGTCGCAAATAACTATTCCATACAAAAAATAACATTTGTAAGTTTGTAATACATTAACTAATAACCATTTAAAAAACAAACCTATGAAAAAAGCAAAAATTATTTTTTGGATTACTACAATTATTATTTTTTTATTCGAAGGTGTTATGCCGGCCTTAACTTCACAGAGTGAGATGGCAAAAGAAGGAATCAAGCATTTGGGATATCCTGAATATTTTGGTAACGCTTTAGTCGTTTTTAAAATTTTGGGCGTATTGATATTGGTAATTCCACAGATTCCTAAAAATGTAAAAGAATGGGCTTATGCGGGGTTTGGTTTTGATTTTATATTTGCCTGTATAAGTCATCTTGCAGTTGACGGAGCTAATTTTCAATCCTTTTTTCCGCTGATCTTTTTGGTAATCCTGGCCATTTCATATCATTATTATCACAAAATAGAACGATATAAAAATATCGCTTTATAAATTTTTAGAAACGATGATCGAAGTTTTTAAAACAAATGTTCAGGAAGTACAACAATCAAAAATGATTATAGAAAAACTTCTTGAGCATTTTCCAAACAGTTCCATTAATTTTGATTTGGAAGACTGTGATAAAATTTTGCGAATTCATAGTATGTCAATATCAAACAAAATAATTATTGAGCTTCTTAATGCTCATGGCTTTCATTGCGAAGTACTTTTATAAAAAAAAACACAATTACCTGATTTTTAAATTATTAAATTTAAAATTGTAAATTTATCGTGCTAATTATTAAACCAACAGAAAATGAATTTACCAGAAGGACATCAGACTATAATGCCTTATTTAATTTTAAAAGATGCAGGGCAATTTATAGAATTTACAAAAAAAGTATTCGATTCTAAAGATTCTAACCAGCAAGTTTTGCGTGCAGACGGAACTATTATGCATGCCGAAATTATCCTGAACGGAAGCACTATTATGGTAACTGACGAAACAAAAGACTGGACAAGACAAACTGCCAATCTATTTGTTTATGTTCCCAATGCAGACGAAACTTATAAAAAAGCATTAGATAATGGTGCAACAAATCTCATGGGATTAAGCGATCAGGATTACGGCAGAACCTGTGGTGTAACGGATCCATATGGTAATGTTTGGTGGATAACCTCTGTCAGTTCCTAATTTCAATTTCAAAAAATCAACAAAATGAAAGCTGAACTTCAAAAAAATATTGTTGAAACGTTTAAAGAACTAAATGAAATCATCTCTTCTTTTTCTGAAGAAGAATTAAATACAGTTCCGTTTAAAGGAAGCTGGACTCCCGGTCAGGTTGTACAACATATTATATTGGGAAACTCCGGTTATCCTGAATTGTTCAGTGGAAATACTAAAAAAACAATTCGAAAATATGACGAACATATAAAAGAACTTGAAGCTATTTTTCTCAATTTCAATACTAAAATGGATGCACCTGATTTCCTGAAACCCGAAATTAAGAATTATACTAAAAATTCACTGACTTTATCTCTCCTTAAAATAGAATCTGATCTCTTGAATGCATCAGAAAATTTCGACTTAACCTTAACCTGTCTGGATTTTAATGTGCCGGGTTTTGAAAATTTCACTGTTTGTGAATGGATTAATTTTGCACTTGTACATACTCAAAGGCACACGAATCAACTGCATAAAATTAACCATTACATAACGACTTTATAAATTACAAACATTAAAATTTATATACATGAAATCAAAATCCGGAACTATATTTTTATCAGGTTTAATAGCAGGAACACTTGATATTCTTGCAGCCGTAATAGTTTATGCTGTACTACTTGAAAAAACAACAGCAATTAAAATTCTTAAATCTATTGCAAGCGGTATTTTCAAAAAAGATGCCTATACAGGAGGATCACAAATGGCGTGGTACGGACTTGGGCTTCATTATATCATTGCTTTTACTTTTGCTTGGTTTTACTTTATTATTTATCCGTATCTCCCATTTCTTAAAAAGAACGCCATAATCTCAGGATTTCTCTACGGAATATTTGTCTGGATTGTAATGAACCTTATTGTACTGCCAATTGTATTTCCGCTTTTACCTGAAAAACATTTCGATTTTCCCTTATTATTATCGATATTAATTTTGATGTTCTGTATTGGACTTCCAATTGCGTCGATAACCAGAAAATATTATTCTTTTCGTTAGTATCTAGTCGCAATCCCAGTTTTCAGTCGCAGTAGCGGTCGAAATCTCTTTACAAAAAAAATCTCAGTTTTCAGTTTACGGATTTTACTGTAAACTGAAAACTGAGACTGTGTACTACTTATAGTATAGTTACTTACTACACTTTTGTTCTTCCGGTAATTAATGAAATTACGAATAATACCAAAAATATAAAGAATAAAACTTTTGCAATACCTGCTGCTCCGGCAGCAATTCCGCCAAAACCAAAAATTCCGGCTACTATAGCAAGAATTATAAATGTGACTGTCCATCTTAACATGATCTTGAATTTTTAATTTATATAAATGACTTTTTACAAGTCTGATTTGTTTGTTACTCAAAGTTCATTATTTAATAAGAAAAATTTTAACTCTAAACATCTTTTTTTTATCGCAATCAACTATAAATCAATTTTTTGACTTACTTTTATAATTCCCTCATTTCTGTTACAGAATTCCCACACAAATCCTTTTGAGTTAATTTTTTGATCGATTGGATTAATTATGGCTATATCCATAAAGTAATTTTAGAAAAAATTTTAGAGATAGAATATGGAGATAGCTACAAATCTTGAATTAGCTACTAAACATGGTGTAATTTTAGAGAAAACAGAAAGAAGTTTTGAGGAATTAGGAGTATTAAATCCTGCCGTTTATCAAGATGGAAACAATGTACATATGTTTTACAGAGCAGCTAAGAAAGGAAATTTTTCAACTATTGGTTATTGCCGTTTCGAAGGTCCTGATACTTTAGTTGAAAGAAGTACCAGTCCTGTATTTATCCCTGAATATATTTATGAAATTCATGGTGTCGAAGATCCAAGGATTACAAAAATAGACGATTTGTTTTATATGACTTATGTAACTTATGATGGCATGAATGCTTGTGGTGCATTAGCAACATCAAAAGATCTTAAAAAATTTAAAAAGAAAGGAATCATTACTCCTAAATTCATATTACATGAATTTACGAACCTGATTAGAAAACATCTGCAAAATCCGGGTATTGCAAAAATTCTCGCTTTTAATGTAGAAAGAAATTATCCGTTGAGCGAAACGTTAAAAGACAACTTATTTGTGTGGGATAAAAATGTAGTGCTTTTTCCAAAAAAAATAAATGGAAAATTTGTAGCCTTACATCGTTTATTTCCATCGATACAGATTGTTACTTTCGAAAAAAAATCGGAATTAACAGAAGATTTTTGGAAAGAATACCTGAAAAATTTGCCTGATTATATTGTGATGGAACCTAAATATGATCATGAAACAAGTCACATTGGTCCGGGCGCGCCTCCTATAGAAACACCTGATGGCTGGTTACTAATTTACCATTCAGCAGAAAAAAGAGAGAAAGGACTTGTTTATCACGCTTCGGCAGTTTTACTGGATCTCGAAAATCCACAAAAGGTTTTAGCCCGATTGCCAAAACCAATTATTACACCATCAGAATATTACGAACGACACGGTTATGTAAACTACGTAGTTTTCCCCACGGGAACTGCCATATTTAAAGACCGATTATATATTTATTACGGCGCTGCCGATGACAAAATTGCGGTAGCCTCATTGAACCTTAACGCCTTATTAACCGAATTAAAACAGAATCCAAATGAAAACGATCTCAAATAAATCAAAAATAGTTTTTCTATCTACATTTCCTCCAACACAATGCGGGATAGCAACATATACGCAGGATACCATAAAAGGAATTACAGATGTTTTTGGTAAATCCATAACTTGTCAGATTTGCGAATTGGTAGACAAACCTAAGGCAAATCCAACACAGGCTTATACCTTGAACACAAAAGAAAAAGAACAATATACGCTTGTTGCCGAGGAAATAAATAACGATGAATCAGTAAAACTAGTACATATTCAACATGAATTTGGTTTATTTGGAGGTAACTATGGAGACTATTTATTAGATTTTTTAAATGTAATTAAAAAACCCGTTACCTACACTTTTCATAGCGTGATTCCAAATCCGAACAACGAGTTAAAAACATTCGTAAAATTATTGCTTTCTTATAGCAATTCGGTTTTTGTAATGACCAATCAGTCAAAAGAAATTTTGATGAGAGATTATGATATCAAAGACGAAATAATTACTTGTGTAGCTCACGGAACTCACATTGTAATTTATGAAGCACCACAACAAGCAAAAGAAAAATTCAATATCCAGGATAGAAAAGTATTATCAACTTTTGGTCTTTTAGGAGAAGGAAAAAACATAGAAACCGGTTTACAGGCTTTACCAAAAATCATCGAAAATACGCCAAACGCACTTTATTTAATCATTGGCAAAACACATCCAAATTTAATCATTGACGGCGTTGATGCTTATCGTGATAAACTGGAAGGAATGGTAAATGATTTAAACCTGCAAAATCATGTACGTTTTATAAATGAATATCTGGATACGAATGAACTTTTAGATTATTTGAAAGCAACAGATGTTTATTTATTCACATCAAAAGATCCAAATCAGGCAGTGAGCGGCACTTTTTCTTATGCAATGAGTTGTGCCTGCCCTATTGTTGCTTCAAAAATCCCACATACTTTAGAGGTTTTAACACCGGATTCAGGAATATTAGTTGATATTGGAAATGTAGATCAATTCTCTGAAGCTGCCATTAAATTACTTTCAGATGATAACCTAAGAGAAGAAATGGGAATTAATGCCTTTAGAAAAATGCGCTCTTCCTCTTGGGAAAATGCAGCTATTACGCACATGAATACCTATAAACAATTGATTGACAATCCATCTGAAATAAAATTCAGTTATCCTTCTATTCAATTGTCACATATTAAGAGAATGACAACTGACTTAGGTATTATTCAGTTTAGTAAAATCTCAGTTCCTGATTTAGAATCAGGTTATACATTAGATGATAATGCACGCGCTTTGATTGCGGTTTGTATGCATTATAAATTAACTCAGGACAAAGATGATTTAGCCTACATTTTAATTTATTTAGATTTTATTTTACGTTGCCAGCAGCCTAAAGGAGATTTTATCAATTATGTCGATCAGGAAAACCGCGAGCATGTAGAACAAAATGCCGAAGTAAATCTGGAAGATTCTAATGCAAGAGCAATCTGGGCTTTGGGAACTGTGGTTGCAAACGCAAATATTTTGCCGGAAGCGATTACTAAAAAAGCTTCTAAATGTTTATTGAACTCTCTAAAATGGGCAGAAAGTATTCAATCGCCACGTTCTATTGGTTTCGCAACAAAAGGTTTGTATTTATACCACACTGCAGTTCCTAACTTATACGTAGCGGCAATTATCAATAAACTCAACGCTAAATTGCTTTCTAATTATGAAATTCACGCTTCTAAGGATTGGAAATGGTTCGAAAATTACATGACTTACGGAAACGGAATTTTACCGGAATCTATGCTTTTTGCTTATTTAACGACAAACAAACCTATTTATAAAAAAGTAGCTTTAGACTCTCTTGACTTTTTAATGTCTAAAATGTTTAAAGATAAAAACTTTAAAGTAATTTCTAATAACGGATGGCTTCACAGAGATTCAGAAGAGCAAGTTCATGAATACGGAGAACAACCCATAGATGTTGCCTATACGATTCATACATTAAACTCTTTTTATAGTGCCTTTGGTACACCTGAGTACAAACAAAAAATGAAGATAGCCTTTAACTGGTTTTTAGGTAAAAATCATTTAGGTCAGATTATGTATAACCCAATTAGCGGCGGTGGTTACGACGGACTTGAAAAAGACAACGTAAATCTAAACCAGGGTGCTGAATCGACTGTATGTTTCTTAACTGCCAGATTATTGATGGAAAACCTTAAAATATCCGAAATAAAAGTGATTCCGTTAATTAAACCTAAATCCGGAATTGCAATCAACTTATAAAGAGTAATTACACTGACTAAATATGCTATTGAACCCTAAAAATCCCTTTTCTAAAGGGATTTTTTGTTTTTTAACAATTCGGGCATAACGTGGCTTTATTATAATTATTGTGTTTAATTATGTTAATTATATAAAGATGAAAAAAAGTTGTGTAAGATTTTTTCTGTACTTATAAAGTAATTTTAATCTATAATAATCAAGGGGTATACAACCTTCTAAACAGTTGGTTTTGATGCATTAGATTTAACTTAAAACTATAGTATTTTGATACTTACTCTAAAAAATACATTTACAGAAATAGGAAATGCAACCGTGTTTGCAAAGCAGTTTTTTAAGGAAGTTTTTGTACCTCCTTACGAAACGAAAGAGTTTTTGAAACAATGTTATGTTATTGGCTATAAATCACTGCCGCTTGTTGCAATAACCGGTTTTATTATGGGTCTGGTACTTACACTTCAGTCAAGACCAACTTTAGTAAAATTTGGTGCGGAATCCTGGTTACCCGGAATGGTAGCACTCTCACTAATTAGAGAAATTGCACCGGTAATTACCGCGCTAATCTGTGCAGGAAAAATTTCTTCAGGAATTGGTGCTGAATTGGGTTCTATGAAAGTAACGGAACAAATTGATGCCATGGAAGTTTCAGCCATTAATCCTTATAACTATCTTGTAGTAACCAGAATTTTAGCCTGTACTTTAATGGTACCTATATTAGTATTTTTTGCAGATGCAGTTGGTATTATTGGCGGATATGTTGGTATTAATATTCATGGTGACGTAAACTTTTACCGTTATCTGACTCAAATCCTGCAATCACTTGAATTTTTAGATATTATTCCGGCAACTGTCAAAACATTTTTCTTTGGATTTTTTATCGGAATGATTGGATGTTATAAAGGTTTTAATGCTTCTAATGGAACCGAAAGTGTTGGTAAAGCAGCGAATTCAGCTGTTGTTACTGCTTCTCTAACCATTTTTATTATTGATATGGTCGCTGTTCAAATAACCGATTTATTTTTTTAAGATGATTAAGGAAAAAGAAAATACAGAATCCGTAAAAAAGTCTAAAAAGCAAGATCCTATAATTGTGATCAAAGACTTGCATAAAACTTTTGGCAAGGATAACAAAGTCCTGCAAGGTGTTAGCCTTACCGTAAACAAAGGAGAAGATTTAGTAATCCTGGGACGTTCAGGATCAGGAAAGTCTGTTACCATAAAATGTATTGTAGGTTTAATAGAACCGGATAAAGGCGAAATAAAAGTCTTTGATGAAAATGTTTTAAACTTAAGTAAAACAGAACTGAATGTAATCAGGGTACGAATTGGGTTCTTGTTTCAAAGTGGTGCTTTATACGATTCTATGTCAGTTAGGGAAAATCTGGCTTTTACATTAAAAAAACATAAAAGAGACCTGACACCTGAAGAAGTAGAAAGTGAAGTGATGGAAGCCCTGGATAATGTAGGGTTGAGTGATGCAATTGATAAAATGCCATCTGAATTATCCGGAGGGATGCAAAAACGAATTGGCTTAGCCAGAACTTTAATCCTAAAACCGGAAATTATTTTATACGACGAGCCTACTACGGGATTAGACACGATAACATCAAGAGAAATAAGCGAATTAATTCTCGATATCAAACATAAACGCAAAACGACTTCGATCATTATTACACATGATATGGCTTGTGCAAAACTTACAGCTGACAGAATTATGGTTTTAAAAGACGGAGTAATACACGCAGAAGGAACATATGAAGAACTAGAAAAAGACGAAGACGAATGGGTTCGTTCTTTTTTTCAATAATACTAAAAATAAATAATTAGAAATCATGGATAAGCAATCTGGATATACTTGGAAATTAGGGATGTTTGTAACAATAGGCTTATTGCTTTTTATTATGGCAATCTATTTTATTGGGAAACAAAAAAATCTTTTTGGTTCAACATTCAACATCACATCGCAGTTTAAAACCGTGAGCGGTCTGGAGGTGGGAAATAATGTTCGTTTTTCAGGAATTAATATCGGTACAGTTGAAGAAATTCAATTAATAAATGATTCTTCTGTCGTAGTAAGAATGGTCATAAAAGATGAAGTTCGTGAATTTATTAAAACAGATGCGCGTGCAAGTATTGGTTCTGATGGTTTAATGGGCGACAAAGTATTAACTATTTCTCCGGGTGTAAAATCTACAAAAGTAATCGAAAACGGTGGTGCAATTGCGTCTGTAAACGGAATAGAAATGCAGGATTTAATGAAAAGCGTGAAGAAAAGTGTCGATAATGCTGCCGTAATAACCGATGAACTTGCGATTTTTAGCCATAGTATGAATAACGGAAATGGTGCATTGGCACGATTAGTACGTGATGATAAAATGGCAAACAGCGTTTCTAACACACTTTCTAACTTAGAATCCGGTACAAAAGGTTTCAGTGAAAATATGGAAGCTGCAAAAAGTAATTTTTTACTTAAAGGATACTTCAAGAAAAAAGAGAAAGAAAAAGAAAAGAAAAAAGAAGAATTAAAAGAGCAAAAAGAAGAACAGCAGGAAAAAGCGGAAAAAGCTAAAGAAGAAAAGGCTAAAGCTGATAAAGAAAAAGCAGACAAAGCCAAAGAAGAAAAAGAAAAACTGGAAAAGCAAAAAGCAGAAGATGCTAAAAAAGCTGAAAAAGGAAAATAATAAAAGGAAAATACGTAACAAATTATTATAAACACATAGAAATACAGACTATATGCTTAATAATTAAGAGTACAAAACAGAAACTTATTTTTTCACATAGCTCTTATGTGAATTTTAAAAAAGTGAAACACCTTTTTCATTTTTTCAAAATCTACTTTTCTATGTGTTAAAATTCGACTTCACATAATCTCCATAATTATGAAAACTTCATATAAAAATATAAGCCTGAAAATCTTAAAAGTAACCGGAATAGTAATAGCAAGTATCTTGCTGTTACTATTTTTGATTCCGCTATTATTTCCCGGAACTGTTGCTGCCGAAGTAAAAAAAATTGCCAATGAACGTTTAGATACCAAACTGGATTTTTCTAAATCAAGACTTTCTTTTTTTACCCATTTCCCTTCGTTAACGGTTTCTCTTGATGATTTATCACTTACCGGTTCAGCTCCGTTTAGCAATGATACATTATTAAAAGCAGAGCAAGTAGCATTTGGGATTAACTTAAAAAGACTGATTTTTGATAATGAAGTAAAGATTAATAAATTATACGTTTCTAAAGCCTTAATAAATATAATGGTCAACCAAAAAGGACAAGCCAATTATAATATTTATGTCGCTCCTGAAGATCGTGACAAAAAACCAAACGATCCCAATGCGCCTGAAGAAGGAACTGCGATTAGGTTAGAACGAATTGACCTTGAAGATTGTCATGTAAAATACAACGATCGCTCAGCTAAAATTCTCGTAGACG
This sequence comes from [Flexibacter] sp. ATCC 35103, assembly GCF_001975985.1. Classification (GTDB taxonomy): domain Bacteria; phylum Bacteroidota; class Bacteroidia; order Flavobacteriales; family Flavobacteriaceae; genus Flavobacterium. The sequence goes on from NZ_MTQF01000006.1 coordinate 459,046, forward strand.
CAAAAGGTTTCAATTATGTGGGAAAAGGAAATTTGAGCGAAGATATATTTGATTTAAATACTGATGCCCGAATTGATAATGTCGATTTTTATTACGACCGAACCGCTTATCTTAGAAAAAAAGAAGTCCGCGCTGATTTAATCACCAGAATTAATACACACGCACTTTCATTTATTCTTCAAAAAAATGAATTAAAAATCAATAAATTACCTCTAAAGTTTACAGGTCTGTTTACTATTTTAAGAGATGGATATAAAATAAATATCAAAGCAGCCTCTGAAAACACCACACTAAAAGATTTATTTTCGGTTATGCCGCCGGAATATTTAACCTGGATGGATGAAACAGAAATTTCAGGAAACAGTGATTTGCTTTTTACTTTTAAAGGAGATTATAATGTTGCCAAAAAACAAAAACCGGATTTAGCTTTTAATCTGAAAATTGACAAAGGAGCCATCAATTATCAAAATGCGCCTGCGCCATTGACCGATTTTCAGATGAATCTAAATGCTATTTTGCCTTCACTTGATGTCGAAAAACTTTTAATCAATTTACAGACTTTTAAATTTAAAGTAGGCGAAAAAGATTATTTCACTGCCTATTTACGCAGCAAAGGTTTTAATGAAATGACTGTAGATGCAAGCGTAAAAGGTGCATTAGATTTAGCAACAGTTGATGCGGCCTTAGGTTTGACGAGTATTGACTTAAAAGGAATTTTGAAAACCAATATTCAGGCAAAAGGTATTTTTAGTACGTCTAAAAAATTATTCCCTAAAACAATTGGCGGAATTGCGTTACACAATGGCTGGCTAAAAACCGACTCCTATCCTAACCCAATTACAAATATAACTTTTGTTGCCAATGTGCTTAATAAAGCCGGAACATTCCAGGATTTAATTGTTGCCGTTGCTCCCGCATCATTTGTTTTTGAAGGAAACCCAATGTATGTAAACGCTACATTATCAGACTTTAGTGATTTGGCTTATAATGCCAAAATAAAAGGAGAACTTAATGTGGGACGCATTTATCAGGTTTTTTCTCAAAAGGGACTTGATGTTACGGGTTATGCAAAAGCAGATCTTGCGCTAAAAGGAAAACAAAGTTACGCTACAAACGGGCAATATGATAAATTGGATAACAGAGGAACGATTATATTAAAAAACATCAAAGCTACATCAGAACTTTTTCCGAAATCATTTTTTATCAAACAGGGAAATTTCCGTTTTCAGAATGAAAAAATGTGGTTTGAAAAATTCAATGCTACTTACGGAAAATCAGATTTTTATATTAATGGATATCTGCTAAACACCATAAATTACTTTCTGGAATCACACGGCACTTTGAGCGGAAACTTCAACATGAAATCGAAATTGATAAATGTCGATGAATTTATGGCGCTCAAAAAAGGCGAAAATACAGATCGAAATCTTGAAGTAGAATATGCCAAAGAAGATCATCCAAAAATGAGCGGAGTGGTCATTGTACCCAAAAACTTAAATGTTGCACTTACCGCAAATGCAGATAAAATAGAATATAACGGATTAGTTTTAAACAAACTTAATGGTAAAATAGGAATTAATAAAGGAGGCTTTTATTTAGAAAAAACCAATTTTAATATTATCGACTGTATTTTAGGAATTGATGCTGTCTATAAAGACGAATCTCCAACATCTGCTAATTTTGATGCTCATTTTACGGCCAAAGATTTCAGTGTGCAAAGAGCCTACAAAGAGATTCCGATGTTTCATGATATGGTTACGGCTGCAGAAAAAGCACAGGGAATTATTTCGGTCGATTATAAAATCAAAGGGGATTTAGACGGAAATATGAGTCCAATTTACGAATCTCTTGAAGGTGGCGGAAAATTGAATCTGAGAGATGTAAAAATCAAAGGATTAAAATTATTTGACGGAATTAGTTCTCAAACAAGACAAAAAGGTTTAGATGATCCTAACCTGAAAGGAATCGAAATTAACTCGACTATAGATAATAATCTGATCCATATAGAAGATTTTACTTTTAGTGTTGCGAGTTTCAGACCTACGATAAAAGGAACGACCAGTTTCGACGGACTATTAGATTTAAGAATGCGATTAGGATTGCCTCCTTTTGGAATCATTGGTTTTCCAATTGTTATTACAGGAACCCATGATGCTCCCAAAATTAAAATATTTAGTAAAACCGGTCAAAAAATCGATGATGCTGTTTACGACGAAAAAAACAATAAAGTAATTAGGGAAGAAAAAGTAAGTAAACAAAAAGCTAAGTAAAATGAAAACAAAAAAAACAAAAGGCAGCGGTGCTTTCGAAAAATTTGCCACAAATGTTTCTAAAGCAGCCGGAAGTACGACCGCTTTTATTGGTGCTTTTTTAATTGTTGTTGCCTGGGCAATTTCAGGTCCAATTTTCGATTACTCAGAAACCTGGCAACTTGTGATTAATACCGGAACTACGATTATTACTTTTCTGATGGTTTTTTTGATTCAGAAAGCACAAAATAAAGATTCTCTTGCCATTCAGTTAAAATTAAACGAATTAGTTGCTTCAAACGAATATTCAAGCAATAGTCTGGTTGATATCGAAAGTATGACCGAAGACGAAATGATAATTGTACAAAAATATTATCACAGACTTAGTGAGCTAGCTAAAAAAGATGAAAGCATTAGAAACTCTCACTCTATTGCAGAAGCTCATGATTTACATGAACGTAAAGATAAGAACAGAACTAAATTACGCACTCGAAATATCACCAAAAAATGAAACTACGCTCATCTGAAACTTTTTGGCCCTTAAAAAGTGCCATGAGATACAGCTATCCGTCTATAAGTGCAGATCTAAACACTGAGATTCTAATTATTGGAGGAGGAATAACAGGAGCTTTAATAGCTTATAAGTTAATCTCTGAAGGTAAAAAAGTAATAATGGTAGATCGTCGCGACATTGCCAACGGAAGTACGGCCGCAAGTACGGCTTTGCTTCAATATGAAATTGACGTTTCACTGCATGAACTTATAAAAATACGCGGATTAGAATGCGCTGTTGACAGCTATAACAGTGGAAAAAAAGCCATTTTTGATTTAAGAAGCATTATAGATACTATAAAAAGCGACTGCCAGTTCGAGTTTAAAAAAAGTATTTACTATTGTTCTTTAAAAAAGGATATTCCGTTTTTAAGAAATGAATACAAATGCAGGAAGGAAAACGGATTTGATGTGAACTGGCTTGAAAGATGGCATCTTGAAAAAATGGGATTAAATGCAGTTGCTGCCATAGAATCTCAAACGGCTGCTGTTATGGATCCGTATAAACTGGCTAATGATTTAATTCATTACTGCAAAAAAAAGGGAATGCAGGTTTTTGATCGTACTAATATAACTTCTATCCAGAATCAAAAAGCAAGATCTATAGCGCATACTGAAAATAGATTTACGATTACAGCAGAACATATTGTTCATTGCAGTGGTTATGAAAGTACCGAAACATTAACTGAAAAAGTGGTGGACTTAAAAAGCACATTTGTAATTGCCTCAGAAAGTCTGGATGTTATACCAACAGCTTTTAAAAATGCTATTTTTTGGGATACTTCCTCGCCTTATCTCTACTTTAGAATAACCAATGATAACCGAATTATAATGGGCGGTGGCGATGAAGATTTTAAAGATGCTAAAAAAAGAGATAAACTGTTAGAGAAAAAAGAACAATATTTATTACGGAGATTTAAGAAAAAATTTCCAAATATTAATTTTAAACTCGATTATTCATGGGCCGGAACTTTTGGAGAAACTAAAGATGGTTTGCCATATTTTGGCAAAGCAGATCCCAACAAAAACGAGCATTATGTCCTGGGTTTTGGAGGAAACGGAATCACTTTTAGTGTCATAGGAATGAATTCTATTTTAGATTCAATCAATAATAAAAAGAATAAGGATTTAGAGTATTATCGTTTTGGACGTTAAAAAAGCTTTTGCTTTTTTAGGTTCAAAGTTGCAAAGGTTCAAAGGACAAAGTTTTTACCCTATGAACCTTTGCAACTTTAAGCCTTTGAACCTTTTTTTAAATTATTAACTCCATCTGGATATTACAGCGTTTATAAGGTGTTGCCAGACCATATACTTTCTGGAAACCTAGTTTATAATACAGGTTTATAGCAGGTTTTAAGATGGTATTGCTTTCAAGATATATCTTCTCTGCTCCCATTTCCCTGGCACTTTTTACTATTGCCTGACCTAATAAAAAACCAATATTTTTACCTTGTGCATTTGGTGAAACCGCCATTTTTGCCATTTCAAAGTCATAAGTTGAGTCCTTCATTTTTATAAGAGCGCAAACTCCAACAGGTTCATTGCGATATAAGGCTACAAAAATTTTCCCGCCTTTGTCGAGGATATATTCCTGAGGATTATCTAAAGCTTTATAATCTGCTTCTTCCATTTCGAAATAAGTAGAAATCCATTCTACATTTAATGATTTGAAGGCGTCCAGATATTGAGGTTCAAAATCTACAATTTGCACATCTTTGCTTTCTCGCTTTTTCTTTTCTTCGTTGACTCTTTTAAACAAACTTTTTTGCTCCAGTAAAAATTCCCATTCCTCAAGTGCTGCCCAAAGATTATGGGTTGATTCAGCAATTAAACCATCAACTGCAGCTTCGACATCTTTTACCTGCAATTTCAATTCTTTCGAAAACTCTGTTCCCTGCGCAGTCAAACCCACAATGTTCCTGCGTTTGTCGTTGCTTTTTAAACTTTCTTCGATCAATCCTGCAGCGATCATTTCCTGAATAATTTTACTCACAGAAGGTTGCGAATGGCCAATTTGCGTGGCAATTTCTGTAATGGTAATTTCCTGTTCCTCCATCAGCGTATAAAAAACCGGAAACCATTTTGGCATAAAATTCATACCGTATGATTCGTATATTTTTGCAGCATCATCTGTAATAATTGCTGTCATCAAACGTAAACGGCTTCCTAAAGCCACTTTACCTACTTTATTGTAAAATTCCATATATAATTAATTACATAACTAGTTATGCAAATATAATTAAAAAAATAGTTACAAAGCATAAAAAGGTTCAAAGGAACAAAGTTTTTTGTAGAGACGCACAGCAGTGCGTCTTTCTTAGATAAATAAACATATCATGAAAACGAATGTCCATGGCCATAGAAGTGGAAATCCTTTTTATTTTTTTCTTTAAAAATAAAAAGATACAAGTGTCCCGTCCCGAAGCTTCGGGATCGCGAGTAGGAAATAGTACCTTAAAAGATTCAACAAATAAGATAAAAAATCATCACGTTTTTAAACACAAAAAAAGACGCACTGCTGTGCGTCTCTACGATAAACTTTGTCGTCTAATACTTAATATCTCAGGATCTTAGCAGCTTAGTAACTTTAATCAAGCTGTTATAGCTAAAGGATTCAAATTGAATTTATATTCTTTTGGGCTGCAGTTAAATTTTTGTTTAAATATTTTTGAGAAGTAACTTCTACTGGTAAAACCAATGCAATATACAATTTCTGAGATGTTCAGGTCTGAAGTTCTGATGAGAATTTCGGCTTTCAACACTCTCATATGTGTGATATAATCGTTTACGGTTCTATTGTGTATCATCTTGAAACCTTCTTGTAGTTTGTTTGGCGACAAACCTGATTTTTTGCTTAAGGACTTGATCGTAAAAGCTTCTTCAGGATTGGCTTTTATAGCTTCAGAAAGTTCTTTTATTTCTTCCATTTCTCTTAAAGTCAAACAGTTTGCATCTTTTGAAAAAGAACATTGATCGTCTGTATGTTGTTGAATTTCCATTGCCAGAATAATTCTTAAAATTCCTTCTTTTAGAAGATTTCTAACGATTCCGGTTTGCGTAACAGCATTTAATTGTTCTATTTTTTCTGCAATTTTCAAATTGTATGAACCTACATAAAAGAAATCCTGAGCAGTATTATTTTCGAAAAAAGTTTCTTTTACTTTTTGGTTCAACGAATGCATTTGATCTTGTACAGAATTTTGGGTTCCAACAATAATCAAAGTGAATTTTGTTTTTGTATCCTTTTCAAAAAACAAAACATTGTCCTGGTTTTCTTTTGAAGTGACAATCGCAGTCTGAAAAGTCTTAAAAGCTCTTTCTTCGCCAGTAAGACCAAAACTATGTGATAAATTACCTTTAGAACAATACGCAAAATATATGGGTGATGACTTAACATTTATAATATCCATTCGAACATCTACAGAAAAAGTCATGTCGAACTGTACATATGAAATATTATCATTGAAAGAGGCACCAACGATTGATCCTTTTGCAAAACTATTGTTTGTTTCAAGCGTGTATTCGTCTAAATCAAAAGTTACTTTTCCTCCAAAGTTTTTGTTTAACTCTTCAAAAATATTTTGAGTTTTTTCTGTATTTATAGTAACTATTTTCATTTTGCAAGGATTTAAATTCTACTTAATTTCAGTATAGATTTATAAAAAAACAAAGTCCGTTTTGTGGTAACGGATTTATAAAATCTACGGTTCAAAGTTCGCTCAATGCTGCAGGAAAAATGTTATATAATTTTTCAAAATTGTTTTATAATTACTTCTGCATTATGATTTTAACATTTAAAATTATTACCTTCCTAGTAATACAAATTAATACATCATGAAAAGTTTTTCTTTCTCACCTATATCCAATAATGATGCTAACATTTTGATTTTGGGCACAATGCCGGGAACAAAGTCATTAGAACTAAATCAATATTATGGCCATAACCAGAATAATTTCTGGAAATTTATGTTTACTATATTAAAAGAGGATTTCTCTAAAGACTATGAAACCAAAAAGGCTTTATTGCAGAAAAACAAAATTGCAGTATGGGATGTTCTTCAATTTTGTGACAGGGTTGGCAGTTTAGACAGTGCTATAAAAAACGAAATAGCAAATGATTTTGAGACGTTTTTAAAACAACATCCCAATATTAAGACGATATTATTTAACGGACAAAAAGCAGCGGCTTTTTTCAAGAAGTATGTTCATTTAAAGAATCCATATCGTCTTATAACCTTGCCATCTACAAGTCCGGCGAACGCAAGTAAAAGTTATGAGTCAAAATTAGAAGAATGGAAGATTGTTGCTACTTTACTAAAAGATTGAAATTTTATAACATTTCAATTTTAAAATATAACATAAAATCTTACAATATATCTAATTTTACTAAACACAAAATAAAGCCATGAAAAAGAATTATCATGCAATTGAGGCTTTTTTTAAAATATAGATATTACTAAGAAAACTTTAATAAGTTTAATTATAAAGAGAACATTGGTTATGTTAGTTTATTTTTGGAAAAAAAGCTATTCTATTTTTTTAGGGTAGCTTTTGTTTTTTAATCCCCCTAAAAAAAACAAAAATTATGAAAATTCAAACCTATTACAATCATATACGATTTTACAATCCGCATCATTTTGTTTACTATCCTATTTTAACAATTTTCTTAGCCATAAGTATTTACTTTGCGTTTACAACAAGCGATACATTAATATGGTCGTTTATAAGCATTGCGTTTATATTCTTGTTTTGTCTGGCCTTTATGCTTCGTCAGCATTATGCGCTAATTCTTCAAAACCGAATTGTAAGACTGGAACTTCGCTACCGTTATTTTACTCTTACCGGAAAAAGATTTGAAGAGTTTGAATACAAATTAACCGACGATCAAATATTTGCTTTGCGTTTTGCACCAGACGATGAGCTTTTGCCGCTTATCGAAGATGCCCTAAAAAATAATCTTACAGGTGATGCCATCAAAAAAGCAATCGTACACTGGAGAGCCGATTATAACAGGGTTTAAATTATGAAATTAAGCAGTCTTTCGTTTAAAATTAAATAAGATATAGATTAAAAAACCAATCAGCCAGGCTCCTGTAACTACACCAAAAAAGATGGTTATAATTGAGGAATGAAGATAATTTGGCTCATAAAATAATCGTTCTAAAGTGGTCATTTTTTCCTCTAAAGCTTTCCTGTCAAAATTATTCCTGATTTCATTCAACAGTTCGTTGTTGTGATTTTTAAAATACTCAACATCTTTAACCAAATCTTTAGGAACGATATAGGTTTCGATCCTGTACTTTTTTAACATTGTATCGAGTTGCCTGAAATTAGATAATAACGAATCTTGCTTGTATTTATAAATGAGCTTATAGCGTTTTACCGCAGCATCATACTGTTGTTTTTCAATCGCAATATCATGTATAGGTTTATAGAGGGATTTGTTTTCGAGAAATATACAAATATCGCCATCATATCGTGGGTTAACTTCCTGACCTTTGTAGATAATTTCGGTACTGTCTTTTATAACATTCTTCTTAATGATTCGTTCTAAAAGTTCTTTTTTACCAAACCCAATATTATCTAATACAGAACTTGTTGCAGTAGAAACTTTATCTAAATCACTGGTTAAGATTTTCAAAGTATCAATGCTGTAATAGGTACTCTCCGTAATATAATTTTGATCAGAAATTAAGGTGCTGTCTACAACCTCAATTACAGGATAAGGCTTGGGATATAAAATATTAAGGGGATTAAATAATTTCTCTGAACTGTAAGAAGTATAATTATACAAAAACGGATTTAAAACGTTTAGTAAGGTTTTGTCTTTATTAAATTTTGCCTCGGATAATTCAGATCTCATTTTTGCATTCAATCCAAAACTATAACTGACAAAAAATGAAAAACTTAAAAAAGAAACCAGCAATAGCAATACTCCAATTTTAAGCAAATTACCAAACGAATAATTTTGTCTTGAATGATTTTTCAGTAAAAATATCAGAAAGAAAAGTAAAAATAATCCCGTAACAAAAAATTGCGAAATCGAAACATCATCATAAAACTTAAACCTGTAAAACTCAGTATATATGTCAATATTCCCAATTCCTTCAAACTTATAAAAGCCATATAAAAAATAGCCTAAATGAATCAATAATAGTATTACAAAAGACTTTACCAGGTATTGTTTTAATTTTTTATCCATGTTTTATTTTGAGAAATTACTCTCAAATATAGACAAAAATGACAAGATGGTGGCTGCTCATAAACTTGAAAACATTAAAATCTTTGCGCCTTTGTGCCTTTGTTCCTTCAAAAAAAACTATTTCAATTCAAAACCTTCCTTGACGATTTCTTTCTCGACTTTATCAATAAGTTTATTTGTTTTACCGGTTAATCGTTCTTTTTTCCAATCCCCTTTGGCGTAAATTAGCATGGTAACAATAGCCGTGACAATGGTTGAAACAGGGAAAGCCCACCAAATACCAATTGGTCCAAGCGCTGTATTATGAGATAAAATATAAGCCAGCGGAAACTGTAAAACCCATTGAGAAACCAGCGTTAAAATCATAGGTAATGTTGTGTTTCCAACTGCTCTAAAAACACCTAATAAACACATTTGAAGCCCCAGAAATCCCCAGGAAAGACAAGTAATTCGTAAAAAAGTAGTTCCTCCTGCGATAACAGCGGGTTCATTTGGTACGAAAAAAGCAATTAAATGCGGCGCAAAAGCAAAAGCTATTAATCCTATTCCGGTTAATAAACCAAAGCCTAGATACGCGCCTAATTTTGCTATTCTTCCGGCACGAAGCATGTTTCCGGCGCCAATATTTTGTCCTACCAAAGTTGCAATTGCCATCGAAAGTCCCAAAGCCGGGATCATGACAAGCTGAATCAAATTAGAACCTGCTCCATAAGAAGCCACAGTATTGGTTCCAAAATGTACAATCAAAAAAGTAATCGCCGTTAAACCAACTGCACGCATCGATTGCTCGATAGAAGACGGGAAACCAATTTTAAACGCTTTTTTAATATGTTTAAAGTCCGGTTTAAAATCTTTTAGCTGTAAATGAATACCATGTTTTCCTCTAAATAAAATCGCAAACCCTATAATAATAGCCAAACTCTGAGTTGATAACGTTGCCAGAGCAGCTCCTTTTACACCCATTGCGGGAATAAAATTCCATCCGAAAATAAACAACGGATCTAAGGCAAAATTCAAGATTACGGTTCCCAATACAATATAAACCGGTAAAGTAACACGACCAACACCTCGCATTACAGATTGAAAAATCATAAAACTAAAGCTAAAAACCAGTCCGATAAAAGCAATTTGCATAAAACCCAAAGCATCTTTATAAACTTCAGGAGTTACTTTTAGAATTTGCAGGAAATATGGGCTTAGAAAATATCCAATGATTGATAAAACAATCGATGCCGAAATTACCATCAGCAACGTTTGTGCCGCCACATGATTGACCATTTCTTGTTGTCCTGCTCCAAAATATTGTGCTATAAGTATCGATCCGGCAATTGCCAGACCCGTTCCCAGGGCAATCGTCAGGAAAATAACCGGCGTACTTACAGATACTGCTGCGACAGCGTCTCCGCCTAAGCGCCCAACCCAAAAAGCATCTACCAATTGATAAGCGGCCTGCAGTAAATTGGCAATCATAATAGGAACTGCCAATTTTAATAATGAAGAAAGTATAGGACCTTCTAATAATTCGTTTTTGTTCATTTTGTAAATTTTTCTTTAGCCGCTAATTACACAAATTTCACTAACTCGTTTTCTGCTATATTCTTATAGTAAGTGAAGATTCGCGATAATTTATGCAATTTGTCGCAACTTTTTTATTCCTTTTTATTCCATTAAAGCGTATCTAATTTATCTGCGTAACCTTTGATAGTTTCTAAAGCTTCTGCTCTTTCTTTGACTGAGAAAACAGACAAAACCTCATCTTCTGCCCTATTCATTAAAATTCTTATATTTTTTGCTAATTCAATTCCTTGATCCGTAAGGCTTACGATATTCTTTCGTTTGTCGGTTTTATCTTTTTTAACCACAACCAAAGACTTTTTTTCTAAGGCATTTATACTTCTTAAAATAGATGATTTATCGCGCATCGTCATATCCGAAAGTTCTCTTTGAGATAGATTTTTACGTTGTAAAATCATAATCAAAGGAAGTTGTTCTAACTGCAAGCTTATGCCAGCTTCATTCATCAACGCATTTGTATGACGAAAAATAGCACGTTTAATACGGTGAATCTGAAAGAAAAAACTCTCTGATATCTCCTGTTTATAAGTATTTAAATCTGCTTCTGTTTCTTTCATAGGACAAAATTACAAAAAAGAGTGACATGTCAACTAATTTTAACAAAATTCATAATTTACTGATATTCAGACTTTTTATTCAAATAATAAAGCACAAAAAGAAAAATGAATGATTTTTTTCGTTAACTTTAAATGTTAAAAATTTATCAATAAAATCTAAAAATAAGTCTCATGAAAAAATTATTTTATTTTTTGATAGTTTCCCTTTTCTACTCTACAATTCATGCACAAATTACTGCTGAAGTACCTGTAGAAAAATCTTTACCTATTTTACAGACCAATTCATATACACCTGTTCAGGATTATGATGCAGGAGATTTGCCATGGCACGGGCGACGTTTTAAAGTTAGTGCGGGTGTATTTTTTCCTACTAATAATACCGAAGTAGAAGTGGGAAGCAATAATGGTAATTTTGGTAATTTAATTGACTTTGAAAATGATCTTGGCTTTAAAAAAAATACGGTTTCATTTGCAGGTGCATTTGAATGGCGAATTTCAAGAAGATCAAGACTTGGAGCAGAATATTTTTATTTGAAAAGAACAGCAACTAAAACCCTTCAGAAAGAAATAGAATTTGGCGATCATACCTATCCGGTTAATGCAACGGTTTCTGCATTTCTGGACAATCAAATTTATCGCATTACGTATGGTTATGCCTTTGTATCAAAACCTACTTATGAAATTGGGGCACTTATTGGTGCGCATGTTATGTTTGCAGATGTGGGTTTAAAACTTGAAGGAGCTACTGCACAAGCTGAATACAGAGACAATTTTGATTTTACCGCTCCATTACCCGATCTGGGGATTTGGTCAGAAATTGTATTAGCAAAAAATTGGGGACTTTATGTAAATGCAAATTATTTTGCCCTTAAAGTCAATGATATCGACGGACGCATTTTAAGTTATAATCTATCTGTATTATACAATGTTTACGAAAATTTTAGTCTTACGGCGGGTTATACAGGATTAAATATCAGGGTTGATGTTGAAAAAGAAAGGCTAAATGGATTTTTTAAATGGGGATATAATGGTCCAACCATAACGGCAACTTATGCTTTTGGAAATCATGTTAAGCTTTATAAACATTAGTTTTTTTAAGTTACTAAGGTTCTGAGTTGCTAAGTTTCTAAGTTGAAAAGCTTTTGGAGTAAACCTGAAACTTGAAACCTGAAACCTGAAACTTCTAACTTCAAAATAACAAACCCGATAACTTTTACAGCTATCGGGTTCATTGCTCAAACTTAAACTTAACTCAAAATAAACCAACTAACTTATTTTTGTATTGGAGTAAATTTTATAGCTGTTCCTCCTCCAGCTGCCAATTTAAGATCCAGAATTGTTTTACTATTTACTTTTTGTTTTGAAATTGTAACAGGATACGGATTTGTTTTATAATTTGCTCCTGCTCCGTCTGCATAAATTTCGGCTTCATATTCTTTTCCTTTATCTAAAAACGATAAATCTACTTTAAGATCTCTTGCAGAACTGTTTGTAATAGTTCCTAAATACCAGTTTTTTTCGTCCCAGTCTTTACGAACAATTGTCGTGTATTCTCCTATTTTTGACTCTAATACTTTAGTATCTGACCAATTGCAGGGCACATCTTTTATAAACTGAAATTCAGGTTTTCCTACATAATTTTCCGGTAAATCTGAAGCCATTTGCAACGGGCTGAAAATAATAACATACAAGGCCAATTGATTTGCCAAAGTCGTTTGCACTCTGGCTCCTGAAGGTGTTTTATAATCAAAATTAAAATTACCCGGTGTATAATCAAAAGGTCCGGAAAGCATTCTGGTAAAAGGTAAAGTTGTTAAATGTTCCGGAGTATTTCCTCCATCTATAGACCACGCGTTGTATTCTTGTCCTCTGCCACCTTCTTGTGTCATAAAGTTAGGGTATGTACGCTGCAATCCTGTTCCTTTTATAGGTTCGTGATTGTCGATCATGATATGATATTTGGCTGCCGTTTCCATCACTTTTCTGTAATGACGTGCGCCATATTGGCTATCGTGCCATTCTTTTTTATCTAAATATTTATTTACATAACCGGTTTTTACGGTATTTACGCCCATTTTCTGATACAATTTAAAAGCATCTTCTAACTGGCTTTCGTAATGTTTGGTTGCTCCGGCGGTTTCGTGGTGACCAATTAAACGGACATTTTTGATCGCTGCATATTTTGTAATTTCTTCGAGATTAAAATCCGGATATGCTTTTACAAAACTAAATGAAGATCCGTCTGCAGTCCAGTCTCCATCCCAGCCTTCGTTCCAGCCTTCGACCAGAACTCCGTCTAAATTATTTTGTGCAGCAAAATCAATGTATTCTTTGGTATTTTTAGTCGTTGCACCATGTTTTGATCCTTGTCCCCAAGTATATTTTTCTAAATGCATTCCCCACCAAATTCCTATATATTTCGATGGTGTAATCCAGGAAAGGTCTTCTATTTTTGATGGTTCATTTAGATTTAGCATAATTGTAGATGTTGCCACATCTCCGGGAGTTTTACCTACTACAATAGTTCTCCACGGTGTTTTAAACGGAGTTTCGGCATATACTTTTACACCATTTGCCCAAGGCACCAATTCGCTTTTGTATTGTTTGTTATTTGTTTTTAATAACGTCATTGACGTAAAATCAGTTAAGTTGGCTTCATGAATCGCCACAAATAATTTTTCTTTGGTTTCTAAAGTTGCCGGTGTATTGATTGTATCAGTTTTACTAACAGGCGTTTTGCGGTAGGTACTTTCGTAATAGCTGTTTTCGCGATGCACGGGAATCCACCAGACATCATTTTCTGATTTAAAAGTGAATTGTGTGATTTCGTTTGATATTTCTACTTTACCTAAGTTAGGCTGTTTTGGAAATTCATATCTAAAACCAACACCATCATCAAAAACCCTGAAGATAATATCGACCAAACGTTCTTCGTTTTTTGATTCTTTCAAATGAACAATTAGTTCGTTGTGGTGATCTCTTACCTTTTTAAATTCACCCCAGGGTTGTTCCCAGGTTTCATCTGCTGATTTTTCTTCGGTAGAAACCACTTCAAAACCATCGGTCATTTTTTGGATTCCCTTAAATTCAAATCCCAATAAAGAAGGTTCTATAACTGATTTTCCGTTTGATGTAAAACTATATTGAGGCTGACCGGAAGGCGTTAATTCAAAAACTAATTCGGTATTTTTTCCCGGAGAACTTATTTTGTATGTTTTTTTTGTACTGCAGGCAAATAGTAAAATTGAAGCTAAAGCGATTAGACAGTATCTGTATTTTATGTTTTTCATTATTTAATTGTATTAATTACAACTCTTATTTAATTTCGTTTAGTAACTGTTTTGCTTTTGCTGGCTGCATCGAAACAAAATAATTAAAAGCCTGATCTAATTTTTTCTGGGCATCGGCATTGCCTTTCTTTTCTATTCGCAGCTTATACATGGCACTGATATCCGGAAAAACAGTTTCGGTATTTTTTACACCTGCAAATGCTTTTACTTTTTCGATATAGGTATAACCAAATTCTACTGTTGGTTCGAACATTGTTCCTTCTCCAAAGTCATTCCAGGTAATAAGCTGTAGATAATTTAGATTCGCATTCCTGGCCATAGAAAGTGTTTCATCAAGCGTCGCTCCGTTATTATGCTCTATGGTCCATCCTATTGCTGCTCCGCCTCCACCATCAGCATAAAAATCTTTAAAACCGGGATAAGCACTTCCCATTGCAACAGTCAGTTTTGGTTTATTATTCGCATAAAAATTAGCGAGGTAGGTATTGTTTTTATATACCCATGCATATTCTCCCGAGGCATTGTCTCCTGCATCTGCAGATTCATTCCAGAGGGTTAAAAAGGTAGGTTTTGTGGTCAGCGTATTAAAAACGTTGGTCCATTCGGCAGGTGATTGCAATACAATTGGTCCAAAATTAAGCAACAATGGTTTTCCGTTTATTTTGATATAATTTTTATCATCGAAATAGTTGTTTTGCAAATATGCTAAATCGGTTTTTGCAGCTCCGGTAACTGAAATTGCTTTTCCTGCATTTACTACATTCGGCAAAAATCGATCTTCATAAACAATGGCATATTCTAGTCCAACTTTGTCTAACATGGCGATAAGCTGTTCTGTATTTTCTTTTACCATTCGATAATCGTTTACATCAAAAGTGCCATACCAATCGATCAAAACACCATCGATTCCTGAATACTTCATCAATAACAAATGATTTTCGATCACATTTTTATCGCCTGAATGATATGGACCAATTAGCGGATAATAATATGAAGCGATTTCCCTGCGATTATTTGCGCCAATGTTATTAGGATTTTTGTTGGCCATTGTCCAGTGATATCCCCATTTTTTATCGGCACTACTTTCATTGGTTTCAAACCAAGGCATATAGTGAACATAAATTTTGGTGCTATTTGTTTTTTCAATCGCAACAGGTTCAATTGTTTCCGGTTCTGTAGGTGTCTCTGAACCTTTGTCATCGCTGCTGCAACTCGTGACGACTAAAATATTCAGAATCCCAAAAAACAATAATGTGATAGATCTTTTCATATTGTATTATTTATTTTTATGACTGGCTTATGGTATTCTTGTTTTTTTTTTGCCACTGATTAAAAAGGATTTCTTATTTTATTTCCTAACAGTGTGATTCTATTATTTCACGCAGATTCAAAAAGATTTAAGCGAATTCTGCAGATTAATTGTAACTAAATCTAAATTGAATCTGTTTTAATCTGCAAAATCTGCGTGAAACATTTTTTAATCCTTTTAATTCTCTAATCTGTGGCTAAAATTTTCTCTCGCAGATTTGGCAGATTTAGCTGATTTTTTTTTTCACTGGTTTTAAAGATTTAAAAAAAATTTAATCCTTTTTAATCCTTTTAATCTGTGGCTAAAATATTTCCCGCAGATTAAAAAAGATTTAAGCAAATTCTGCAGATTAATTGTAACTAAATCTAAATTGGATCTGCTTTAATCTGCAAAATCTGCGTGAAACTTTTTTAAAATCATTTTAATTCTCTAATCTGTGACTAAATTATCTCTCGCAGATTTGGCAGATTTAGCTGATTTTTTTTTCACTGGTTTTAAAGATTTACAAAAAAATTTAATCCTTTTTAATCCTTTAATCTGTGGCTAAAATATTTCCCGCAGTTTCTAAATAGATTGAAGCAAATCGTACAGATTTAATATTAATACATCAAAATTATATCTGTTTTAATCTGCAAAATCTGCGTGAAACTTTTTTAAAATCATTTTAATCCTCTAATCTGTGACAGAAAAAAAATATAAAATATGTCAGCCTTCTACGACTAACCAACATAGAAGACTGACATTCAATAACCTAATACCCAGGATTCTGTACCAGGTTTTTATTGGTAGTTAAAACTGTGCTCGGGATTGGGAAAATAGCTCTGTATTTTTCTGTTGGTCCTTTTTCCCACCACGATTGAAAGAAGGTTCCAAAACGGATGTTATCTGTTCTTCGTCTTCCTTCAAAAGTAAATTCTTTCAACAATTCTTTATCTATAAAATTAAGATCGATTATGGTTGGCATTTCTTCTCCGGCACGTGCTGTAATTTGTTGTATAAAAGGTTTTGCTAAATCTGCAGCTCCCATACGGACATAACATTCGGCTTGCATCATTAAAATTTCGGCATAACGAATCAGGACAAAATCGTGATCACGTTCCCATTGTTCTCCGGCTTTCATTTCGTATTTTCCTAAACGAACTCCCTGATTTTCTTTCGCGTCAGCAACACTTGTCACTTCTTCAGTATAGGTAAGCGGTTCTCCGTTATCCATTACAATAACCTGACCTGTAGCCGCATTAATCTGGTCGCCGGCAACCATACATTTTCTTCTTTTATCTGTTTCAGCAAAAGCTGAATAAACTCCCGGTTGTGCACACATTCCGTTTGCACTCCACGGATAATCATTTCCTCCGGCAGAAATTGTTAATTTATGCAGATAATGACAAGACATTGAGTTCATATAATTACCCACTGTTCCTGCTTTTTGATCGTAAGGAATAGCGAAAATTATCTCTGGCGATTTTTCGTTTTGTGTCGCAAAATTGGCAAAAAAGTCAGGTGTTAAAGTATATCCCTTAACTTTCTGGCACATATTGATGCAATCCTGCCAACGCGCTGTACCAACAAAAGCTTCAGAGTTGAGATACAATCTCGCCAATAAAGAATAGGCTACGTTTTTTGTGAATTTAGAATACACAATATTTGAATTTAAATGCGGAAGAGCATCTAATAACTCTTTCTCAACAAAATCATATACTTGTTTTCTGGTAGAATTTGATGGCAAAGAGGTGTCTTCAAAATTTACTACGATTGGCACATTCCCAAATAAATCCAGAAGATTATAGTAATAATAAGCTCTCAATGATTTTAGCTCTGCATAAATGGGTGCTTTTGCCGCATCTGTCAACGATGATTTATCTACCTGATAAAGGATCGAATTGATTTTGGCAATTCCGGTATAATTGTAACGCCATGCCGAAAGAATCAAGCGATTATCTGTTCTCCAGGTATGTTTTTGCGCATCCTGATATTGACCGCCATCGTACCAGTTTGTTCCTCTTGTTGGGATTGTGGCTTCGTCTGAAACGGTTTCATTTAAAAAGAATACATATTCTGAGGTTGGATAATTATTAGAAATCCCATCTGCAAATCCTCTTAACGAAGAATAAGCTCCGCCAACTAATGCATCAACTTCTTTTGGAGTGTTTCCAAAATTTCCATCTTCTACTTTATCATATAAATCTTCATTTAAATTGGTACATGATATCGTAAAAAGCATGCTCATTAATATTGCCGCTGTTATTTTGATTTTCATTTTCTATATTTTTGAGTTAATCGCTTAGTTATTTAGCGTAAAATTTAATCCAACAGAAATTGTTGTTGGCCTAGGATAATTATTATATCTGTCGATTCCAGGAGCCGCTAATCCGGTTTCATCCAATTTTCCGGTTTGATTAATTCCGTCCTGCGCGTTTAAGCCAATCTCCGGATCTACACCTTTGTAACTTGTAAATACAGCCAGATTTTCTCCCATAAGATATATTCTAAGCTTTGAATTTTTATATTTTAAAGGCAAAGTATAACCTACTGAAACTGTTTGAAGCCTGAAGAAAGAAGCATCCTCGATCCAGTAACTTGAATATTTTGGAGCAGATGTAATGCCGCTGCCCAGAAAATCATCCGGAACATTAAAAGTGGGTAATCTGTTAGGATCGTTTAGCATCATGTTTGTGGCATTCAATGCTTTTTGACCAAACATTCCATATCCTGAAACGCCAAGATCAAAATTTCCGTAAGTAAAATTCATTCCAACACCCATAGTCAAATCAGGCTGAATGTTTCCTAAATCTCTTTTATCACCATCGACTAAAGCAGTATCCAGCACTTTGTCTCCGGCAGCATTGTAGTATAACATTTTTCCGTCAGCGCCAAGTCCTGCACTTTCAAAACCCCAGAAAGTTCCAACAGGATAACCTTCGGCAATAATTTGAGAATATTGCCCTGACATTCCCGCTAATCCGTGAAGAGAACCACTGTAAATAACATCTGTTTTATAAGTAGGATTTGATAATTTTTCGATTTTCTGAACGTTGTGCCCTAAAGTTAAATTCGCATTCCACGAGAATTTATCTCCTTTTATGATATCAGCATTCAATGTAAGTTCAACTCCTTTATTCGACATTTCGCCCACATTTGCCAGCATTGTTCCTACTAAATACGGAGGCTGAGGCACTTCATAAGTATACAATAAATCATCTGTGTTTTTAGAATAATATTCGAATGAACCTGTAATCCTGTTGAATAAACTAAAATCTACACCAATGTTTAATTGTTTTGTTGACTCCCATTTTAAATCAGGATTCGGGTTTTGTTTTGGCGAATACGCTAAACTCCACGTTCCTGTAGTTGGATCGTAGTAACTGTCATTTCCAACTCCTAAGATCGAAAGCGATTTGTATTCGCCAATTCCGTCCTGGTTTCCTGTAACTCCGTAACCAACTCTAAATTTAAGATTGTCCAGCCAGCCTTTTGTATTGCTCATAAATTCTTCGCTTGACACTTTCCAGGCAACAGAAGCAGATGGAAATGTTCCCCATTTATTGTTTTCACCAAAACGGCTCGAACCATCTCTTCTTACCGTACCGGTTAGCAAATATTTACCATCATACGCATAATTGGCACGCGCATAAAAAGAAACCAAATTTGATTTTCCTTTATAAGAATACACATCGCCCAAACGATAATTATATCCTGCACCAAGATTGTTATAACTAAAAGCATCTGTCACAAAACCACTGCGTTGTGCTCCAAAACCTTCATAAATATTCTCTAAATAAGAGTATCCGACAAGTGCGCCAATAGTATGTTTATCTATTACTTTATTATAATTTACATACAGTTCACCTTGTGCATTCGCAAACTCTGTATATGTTTTTTGAGCATAACCATTTTCAGTAATTCCTTCCAGAACTGCGTAACTTGGTTTGTAAGTACTTCCTTTTACTGCATTGTGTTCATAGGATATATTGGCTACAGCAAGAAAATCTTTTAAAAATTTTACTTCCGTTTTAAAGTATCCTAACAATCTGTGTCTTTCGTTATCAACCGTTCTATTGGTCAAAATTTCAACAGGATTTTCGTAAAGAGTTCCTGAAACAGATGAAAATTTTCCGTTAGCATCATATACCGGAATTGTTGGATTTAAATTATATGAACGTTCAAAAATTCTGTAATCTAACGGATGCCATTTATCAACATTGGCAAATAAACCCATATCAAATTTTACCTCTTTATTATCTCCAAGATATTGATACGCATTAATATTTCCGCTTAATCTTTCCAGACCGGTTGATTTTATAACACCTTCATTATTCAGGTAAGAAAGTGAAGTTCTAAAACCACTATCCGTTTTTCCGGAATTAATACTCAAAGTATGCGATTGCGAAATAGCAGTTTGCTGTAATGCTTTTTGCCAGTTTGTATTTCCGCCATAATCAACGGCATCAGTATTTCCGGTAGAACGAACATATGCTCTCCATTGATTTGCTGACAAAAGATCTAAATTATCCGTTACATAACCTACACTTGATAAGCCGCTGTAAGTAACAGAAACTCCTTTTGTACCGGATTTAGTCGTAATAATAATAACCCCGTTTGCTCCTCTTGAACCATAAATGGCTGTTGCCGATGCATCTTTAAGAACATCCACAGATTTAATATCAGAAGGCTGAACGATATTGATATCTACACCTGCAATACCATCAACCACAATCAGCGGACTGTTGCTTGCTGTTAAGGATGTTCCTCCACGCAAACGTATCGTAGAACCTGCAGCCGGATCTCCAGAAGGACGAATGATATTTAATCCCGCTACTTTTCCTTGTAAAACCTGCTCTGTAGAAGAAATTGTTCCTTTTATCAAATCATCCGATTTCAAACTTGAAATTGCTCCTGTTAAATCTGATTTCTTTTGTGTTCCGTACCCTACAGAAACTACCTGAACTTCAGCAAGCATATAACCGTCGTTTTGTAAACGAACATCTATGTTGGGTTTTGTTGCTGCCGTTATGAGAACCTTTTGAGTGGTTGATCCTATAAAAGAAACCTCTATAGAACCTCCTACGGCTACAGATAAGGAAAATTTACCGTCAAAATCTGTTGTGGTGGCGTTTCTTGTACCAACCTCGATTACCGTTGCGCCCGGTAATACACTTCCCGTATTATCATAAACGGTACCTGATACCTGCTTTTTTTCCTGAGCAAACATTCCTGCCGAAAGAAAAAGCATGAAAATCATGAATACCATATTTTTAGTAGTCCACATATAATGCAGGACCATTTTTTTATTTTTACTATTCATATGTAGTTATTTATTGTTTTTTATCGGTCATATGTAATTCGCATATCCACTATTAGCCTGTTATGACCAATTTTTGGGTTATGCTCATTTCATTGAATTGATGTTTTAATTGATCGTGAATTATTTGTCTAAGGTTTTAAGAGGGATCGTTGTGTCCGAAATCGTTTTGTCTTTATTATCTTTTACCAAAACATGTATTTCGTTTAAATTTGGAACATCTTTAAGCTCTGAAACCAAGTTTACAAATCCTTTTATTTCACTCGTTCCTCCTGTAAATTCACCTGAAATTACTTTAGATCCGGCTGTAATGGTATAGATTAATTTGTTTACACCAGATTCATTATTTTTTCTGGACATTCCAAGAAAATCTTTTTGACTGATTTGTAAAGGAAAAAATCCAAAAACCGGCGGTGGTGGCGGTACATAAGCGCCTGCAAATAAAACCTGATCAGGAGTTGTTCCTGCCCAATTGTCTTTTACCATCAGAAATACTAAATTTTTCATTTCGTAACCATCAGGCGTATTGTAATAGTCTTTAGGAACTAAATCCATTTTATAAAAACCGTTTCCTAAATCTTTTAGTTTTGTTTTTTCGGCAATTTCCGGTTTCGAAGCTTCATACATTTGCTGAACATCCCAATCATTTAATCCGCTATGTATGTGTACACTTGTAGCACCTGCAAATCCAGGAGCTAAATTCGCATTAAACAAAATGCTTACACCTTTATCAATAGTTGGTTTGGTTGGATAAGCTCTGATCAGCTCATTAGCCGTGTAAAATGAGGTAAAATCTGTATAAGGCATATTCGCCACTTCACTTTGTTTTGATCCGTTTTTGTTTTTTAAACGAAACCAAAAACCGTCACTTGCAGCAATTTGAGCTGCAGTTTTGGAAAAATATTCTGTTGGAGTTAAAGTAAAACTCCAGATTTTATCTTTTACGTGAGTCAGTTTGGCAAAATCAGATGAGTTTTCCCAATGTCCCGCATCCGGTTCTGATGGTGACCAGATCCAGATATAAAGATCTTCATTCTCTGCAAATGTTGTTGCAGACAAATCAAAAAACCAGGTTACTTTTTCATCATATTTGTATACCACAGGAAATGATGACATACTACCCACCGATCCTGCAGTTTCTTGCGCGTGCAAAAAATTAGGAGCCATCATTAGGGCCAGTAAAATTGTATATATAAATTTTTTCATACGTAGATAATATTTGTTTTTTAACGGAATATGGTTTTCGCAATTCTTCATTCCGTTGTTTTCAATACGGAATCAATCCTGGCAATTTCATATTACTTTTTATTTAATGGCACTTAATTTAAATACATAAGATACAAATGCAACACCTCCTGAAGTGCGTGATAACTGGATTTCCATCTCCCCATTTTTTCCGGGAACTGATGATAATCTCAATTCATCTGTTTTCTGTGTTTTTTGTGCATCGCTATACAAGTAAATTTTAATAGCGTTACCGGGATTTGTTGGCTGAAAGTCTGAGCTTAGCTGCCAATATCCTTTTGGGGCAAATAAAGGAGGAACATTGCCTGTTACTTCATAACTCGTGGGATTGTTCTTTTCATCTACGTTGAATTTTAATTTAAAATCTTCGTAGTTAAAATAGGTACTCAAGTTTTCTTCGCTTGGCTCGATCTTACTTGCTTTTGCAAAGTCATCGACCATTTTCAAGTTTGTTAATCCCCAATTTCCATTTACTTTCTCATAAATAGTGATTGGATCAACGTAGCTTCCGTCTTCTGTGTTATCGCAGGAAATTGCAAACAAACACATCATGACAGCTAACCAGTAAATACTTTTACATCTCATAAAATTTTGGTTTTTGTTAGTTTTTTTATCCCTCTAAAAGGACAGCACGAAACTAGACGTTAAATAAATCTAAAAAAAAATATCTGTAAAAAATCAAGATAAAATCTCTATAAATTAATCACCAAAACACACAAAATCAATATTTTACAATATTTTTACAGAAGCAAAAATCAAGATACTGTTTAGATAAAAAGTATATAAATAATGGTAAAAATGACAATATGTAAATTAAAACAGATTATTTTTTCACTATACATATAATTAATTGGTTTTTATTGTATAATTGCAAGTTATTAGACTACTTTTAACATTTCGAAACCACTTTCACCCCTTTATTTCCGCTTTTCCAGACAGATCACGAAATGAAACTGCCCGAATTTTTAAAAGTTGCTAATCATCAGCTCTTAAATTAATTTTGTATTAAAAACGAATTAACTCAAACAGAACTTAAACTTTTTTACCCTTAACCAAACCAAAAACATGCGAAGAATAGTAATTCTATATTTTTTCATTGCAGGTTTTTCTCTAACTGCGAAGGAGACAAATCCTGTTCTGGAAGAATTAGATAAGGTACTCCTGAAAAAGGATATTTATTTAAAACAGAAATATCGTAAAATAGAAGCCTTAAAAAAAAATGTATCAAAATTTACTTTAAGCCAAAACAGCGAACAGCTCTATGATAATTATATGCTGTTATTTGAAGAATATAAATCTTTTAAATACGACTCAGCTTATTATTATTTAGAACAGGCTAAAATAAAAGCCATTGTTTTAAAAGAGCCCAAATACCTTGCTAAAAGCCGAATCAAGGAGGGATTTGTATTGCTGTCTTCCGGACTTTTTAAGGAAGCTATTGATACCTTGAATGTTATTGACGACAAAAAACTGGACCAGAGAAACAAATTCGAGTTTTATTCTATAAAAGCACGCGCTTATTATGATTTAGCCGATTATAACCGAGATCAGCGCTTTAACATTCATTATGTACAACAAGGGAATCATTTCCTGCAAAAAGCTTTAGAATTAATTGGTACAAATACAAATGAATATTGGGCAGCAGAAAGTTTAAAACGCCTTAAACAGCAAGATTGGCGAGGTGCTGAATTTGCGTTCAGTTACTGGATTAATAACTATAAATTGCCTCCGGATTATTACGGAATAGCAACCTCGAGCCTTGGTTATATTTATTCAGAAAGAGGATATACAAAAAAAGCGATTCAATATCTCGCTCTTGCGGCTATTGCCGATGTTAAAAATGCGACTAAAGAAACCGTTGCGCTTAGAAATTTAGCCAACGAACTTTTTAAAATGGGATATTTAGACAAAGCAAACGAGTATATTAATATTGCTATGGATGATGCGACTTTTTACAATGCAAGACATCGAAAAATTGAAATTTCGTCTATTTTGCCCATTATCGAAAAAGCACAACTGAACAATGTAAAGGACAAAAACGATAAATTGGAAAAGATTATTATTCTATTAACGATTTTGACATTGATTATTATTTTGTTCTCGATTATTATTTTCAAACAACTAAAAGAACGAAATAAAGCCCGAAAAATAATGGCTTCGTCATATGCCCAGCTTCAGGAAATGAATATTAGCCTCAGTGAAGCAAATGCAATAAAAGAAGAATATATCACTTATTTTATCAAGGCGACTTCGGCTTTTATTAATAAAATAGATCATTTGCAAAAAAGCACACTTCATAAAATCATTACTAAAAAAACAGACGAAGTCATAGCGAGTTTAAAACGTTATAATGTAAAGGAAGAACGCGAAAATCTCTTTCATCAGTTTGATGAAATCTTCCTGAAGTTATTCCCTACTTTCGTGACTGATTTTAATCATTTATTTCCCAATGATCATAAATGTGTGGTTAAAAAAGGAGAGCTTTTAAACACAGAACTCCGCATTTTTGCTTTGTATAGATTAGGAATTCAGGACAGTAGCCAGATGGCTGAATTTCTGGAACTTTCTGTAGCTACAATCTATACGTATAAAACCAGAATCAAAAGCAAATCAGATTTTAAAGATACTTTTGAGGAGAAAATTATGGCGATTAAGACGATTTAAAAATATGTTTTTAGCCACAGATTAAAAGGATTAAAAAGATTTTTTATGCAGTAAACGATTTATAAAAATGCCACGAATTCACGAATTAATATTAAAAAAGTTCGTGAATTCGTGGCAAAAAAAACTCATATATAGTAAGAGAATTGATTTGTGCAAATTTGTGTAATTCTTGGCAAAAATACACCCAACAAATTAGTAATCTTTCTAATCCTTTTAATCTGTGGCAAAAAATTACTCTGAAGTTTCTAATTGAAGAACTACATTTTGATAACGTGTACTTAACGAAAATAACTGCTCCGCAAAAATCATGATCGCAAGCGGAACAAAGAAAAACGAAATAAGATCTTCCTGATATAAAAAATAAGTCGTTACAATAAATATACGGCCGTATTCGAGATAATAAATCCATTTTCGCTGTTCTAATAAAGCGCCACAATTGACAAGTGTGATTAGAATTATAAATAAAACAAAGATTTTATCAATCAGCTCTAAATAATCAAAATAGTATGTAAAAACGGTTAGACATAAAGTACATAATCCCAACTGAATATAAAGATAGTTTTTAAAACGAAGCCTTTGATGCGGGTTCTCTTTATCCTGCAGGAAACGTTTTTCTAATATTGGCCTGATATCCTGATCCATATGGGCGGGACTTCCAAAAACGGCTTTCCATTTGGCGTTAAAACCGTTAGAACGTTTCCATAATTCGTAAATCTCAAAATAATAATGAAAGTGCTGCCACAAAAAACTATAGCTTTTTAGCGGATGCGTTAATCCGTATTTTGGCTTTTCTTCCTCTTCCTGGAAAGTCCCAAAAAGGCGGTCCCAAAAGGTAAACATATCACCGTAATTTTTATCTAAATACTTCTCATCAGAAGCATGATGAATACCATGAACAGATGGTGTTACAAAAACATATTCCAGCCATTTTATTTTACCAATAAGCTGGGTATGCGTAAAAAAGGAATAAGCTCCGTGGACAATAAGCATTGTAATGACCATCGAGGGATGAAAACCAACAAACGGAAGCACGCACCAGAATCCTGTTCTCACAATAGCCTGAAAAGTTGTAATTCTGGCCGCAGCAGTAAAATTAAACTCTTCGCTATGATGATGCACAATATGTGCCGCCCAAAAAAAGTTGACTTCATGACCCAATCTGTGATACCAATACCAGACAAAATCTGTCGCAAGAATCAGGGCAAACCAAACAACCACATTACTAGGAATATCAAAAATTCTATAGTTGTTATAGATCAAATAATACAATTGATAAAAACTTGCGGCTATAAATAAATTTATCAATCGCTCTGCAATACCAATGCTAATATTTGAAACTGAACTTTCATAATTAAAAATTTCAGGTCTCTTACTACGTTGCGCTATTTTATATTCTAAAAATAAGAAAAGGAAAAAAGCGGGCATTGCGAAGGCAAGAAAATTAATATGTTCCATTTTTAAAAATTACTTTTTTTGATTTGTAAAAAATTATAAATAACTCATTCTGATTTAAACGAAAAGATATTTTCATTGATTAATATTATTTTTTCCTTTCAGAATAATACCAATCAATGAAAATAATCTCGTTCTAAATTTCTCTCTAATTCTTAATTCTGCTTAAACTTTGGCGTATCGAGCGCAACTTCTTTAACAGACTGTGTATCGGCTACTTTTTGTAAAGCAATAATATAGGCAGCAATACGCGGCGTTACGTTATGTTTTGCTGCAACTCTAAAAACAGTTTCAAAACCTTTCTCTAAAATATCCTCTAAACGGGTATTAATCTGGTGAATTCTCCAGGATTCTAAAAGCGAATTTTGAAGCCATTCGAAGTAAGAAACCGTAACGCCTCCCGCATTGGCTAAAATGTCAGGAACAACCAAAACATTATTATTGTGCAATATCTGATCAGCATCAGAAGAAACTGGTCCGTTTGCACCTTCAACTATAATTTTAGCTCTAATATCATTGGCATTTTTTTGCGTAATAACATCTTCTTTAGCCGCCGGAATCAAAACATCGACATCTAACAATAATAACTCTTCATGTTTGATGGCAACTGAATTTGGATATCCTTTGATACTTTTATTATTTAAATTATAGTATAGAATTAATTCCGGAATATTCAATCCTTCAGGATTATAAAAAGCTTCAGAAACATCGCTTACAGCAACTACTTTTAGTCCTTTTTCGAATAAAAACAAGGCCGAATGCAATCCTACATTTCCAAAACCCTGAATTGCAACGCTGGATCTTGCAGGTCTTAGTTTTAATTTTTGAAGTGCCAGTAAAGTAATTATGCTTACACCTCTTCCGGTTGCTTCTACCCTGCCTAAAGATCCTCCTGAGTGTAAATGCTTCCCGGTTACAACAGCATGAATCGTTTTGCCGTGTACTAACGAGAATTCATCCATTAACCAGCCCATTTCGTCAGGACCAGTTCCCATGTCCGGAGCCGGAACATCTTTTTCAGGTCCAAAAATATCTGATAATGCTTTTGTATAGGCTCTGGTAATTTTTTCTAATTCTGTTTTAGAAAGTGTTCTTGGATCACAAATGATTCCGCCTTTTGCTCCTCCAAACGGAATTCCCGTAACGGCAGATTTCCAGGTCATCCAGGCCGCAAGAGCTTTTACCTCGTCCAGGTTTACTGCACTATCGTAACGAATCCCTCCTTTTGACGGGCCTAAAGCCGTATTATGAATCACACGATATCCTTCGAAATTTTGCTGGTTTCCATTATCCAGTGTGATAGAAAAATTAACGACAATTTGTTTTTCAGGTCGTTGCAGTTTCTGCCTGATTGATTCATCAAGATTTAGAATATCTGCGGCGATATTAAAGCGATCAATCATGGATTGAAAAGGATTCTGTTTTATTAATTCTGTACTCATGATATATTTTTTTAGAAATTGGGGTTTATTGAATTTAGAAATTGATCTGTTAAAATACTTTTTACAAAAGCACTTTTATTACTTATAAATAATTAGGCAACTGCAACATGGAATTTTCATAAGACAGCATTGCATCATAATGTTTGTATTTCTATTTGATCTCATTTCATTAATTTTTTAATAGTTCTAAAAAAAAGCCCTTCATGGTGCATGAAAGGCTAAAAAAAAAAATAACTAACAAGTACTTTCTCTATTAACGCCATTTCATCGCATCGTTCTCCATGCAACACATCGTGAAGCTGCACATAAACGGGATGATATTTAGACTATAGTTTTTCATTGTTAATGCAAATCTATAAATATAATTTATAAATTCTATAGAATTAGTCGAGTTTATTTCTAATATTATTAAAAATAATACAAAACATCTTTAAAACCAATACTTTAAAAGATAAAAAAAATTAATTAAATTGTGAAATAACAATTAAAATAATAGAAATTAAGGCCAGAAAGATTCCAATAAAATTGATTTTGGATAATTTTTCCTTGAAAAAAAGCAGACCAACCAGACTTCCTAAAATGATAACGCCCATATTCATTCCGGCAAAAACTGTCGAAGGATTATCAGCGAAAGCCTTGTGTGCTTTTAAATAAAACAGAATATTTCCGAAGTTGAAAACGCCAACCAAAACTCCAAAAATCAAATTTTTAGGTTCTAATTTTACTTTTTTAACAGCCACTTCATAAATTGAAATTAAAATAGCTACTGCACAAGAAATGCAAAAAACAACAAATAAGGATGTTGGATAAGGTAAAGTAGTATAAAGTGCGATTTGTTTAAACAGGATATCAATGACTCCAAAACCAATTAAAACAGCAGCAGGAAAAAACCATTTGTTTTGTGTGTTTCCGGATTGTTTTCTTAAAATGAATAACAATGCCAAAAAACCAATTACGATACCAATAACTTTATACGTATTAAATTCTTCCTTAAAAATAAGCCAGGCAGCAAGTATGGGTATAAACAGTGATAATCGCTGCGCGGCATCGGTTTTTACAATTCCCATGTGCTTTATCGAAGCTACAAGCGAAAGAAAAACAAAAGGCAATAAAACCCCAATCGCAATATAAATGTTCCAGGGTGCATTAGCATTCACTTCTGCCAGATTTGGACTATAGGTAAAGTAACAAAGCGCAAGGGCCGTCACATAATTAAGCGCTACGATTTGTGTTGGGTTGCCATTATATTTTCGGGTTATTTTGAAAATAACTCCAACAATTACACTGCACAAAATACTTAAAACAAGAAATAACATAGTATCAAATTTTGAGCACAAAAATAGTGTTTAAACTCCTTTAGTTTTATTTTTTATTTCTTTTATTCCAGCCTTTTTTATTTCAAGCTGCGTAATTTTTCCTTTTTTATTTTTAAAAAATTCCAATGTAGTATTGTTATTATCTGAGCGAAAAAATTTCGTTGGAGATTCCGGCAGCAATTCGATATTATAGTCATTGTAATATAACTTATTATCTTTCTTCAGGATTTTAATATCTCCATAATCACCAATATATTGATCGTAAACTTTAGTATCAATCACTTTTTCAATGTGTTTGTACGGAAGCTCGACTTCTTTCCCAAAACATATTCCCGCAAGGCCATAAGCGATATAATATGATTTTGATTGGTTATTGGATAAAACAGTAATAAAAACTTTATCCTCAGTAAATTTATTAAATGAAGTCATGGCACCAAAAAAACCTCCGTCATGCGCAATTAACTGATGATTCTGATTGTAAAAAGGATTAACAATAACTCCAAAACCAAAATTTTGCTCATTGTACGACGTAAACATTTTCTTTTTTGATTCTTCAGATATTAATGTCTGACTCTCAAAAAGCGCTTTATTCCATAAATTTAAATCTTCTACATTCGAATAAACACCGTCATGTCCCAGATTAAAGTTCCAGTTGATGTACGGATTTTTCACTAATTTATTATCGTTAAAATAATATCTGTGAGTCATTTTATCGACTATTACATCATTTGTTGAAACTCCTGAATGGTACATTTTTGCTTTATGAAATAAATTTTGCTTTAAATATGCTGAATAAGATTGTCCGGATACTTTCTCGATAATGCGCGCTAATAAATAATAACCAATATTACTGTAAGCTGTACTAGTGCCTGGTTCAAACAATAAAGGCTTTTTTGCCAGATAGGTATAAACCGAATCTTTATCGAGATCCGTTTTTGTTAAATACAATTCGTCATAATCCATTTCTAATCCTGAATTGTGAGTCAGCATCATCTTTAAAGTTATCTTATCTCCCTTAGGAAAAACAGCAAAATACTTACTAAGAGGATCGTCTAAAGAAAGTTTTTTATTTTCAGCCAATTGTAAAATGGCCACAGCCGTAAATTGCTTTGAAACTGAAGCCAGACTAAATTTCGAATCTATTTCATTTTTTACTTTCCACTCGTAATCAGCAAAGCCATATGCTTTTTTAAATACTATCGAATCGTTTTTAGAAACTAATACGGTGCCACTAAAATCGTTAAAGGCAAATTGTGCATCCATGTATTGTTCTAGTTTTGTATTAAGTTCTTTTTGTGAATATCCAAAAGTAAATACTAACAATGCAATGAGAGTTAATCCTGATTTCATACTATTTATTTTTGCAATTAATGATTATTTTATGGAGTGTTTTGTCCAGTAAAGTTATTTCTTCTAACGATAAACCATCAAGTGCTGTTTGTCTGTTATTTTGAATAACCGGTTGTATCAGTTCAAGCGTTTTTATCCCTTTATCGGTAATTTTGAGATTGAATTTTCTTCGATCTTCCATATGAATGGTTCGGGTTAAATAATCTTTTTTAACCATTAATTCGATCATTCTTGTAATTGAAGCATTGTCCTTAAATACAAGATTCGCTAATTCGTTTTGAGAAATATTCTGATTATCATTTAGTATAATCAATACCAGACATTGATCTACTGTAATATCTTTTACAACTTTGCTAATATTTTTCTGTGCCAGCTTTCGATATTCCTTGATTGCTTTTTCTATTGAATAAAGAGCTGTTCCTGTTGGATTTTCAATTTTCATATCTTTTTATTTGATGTAAATATAATTGATATATCAATATAAAACCTAATAATGGTTAAAAAAAACTCATTTAGATTTAAAACTGGTTAATTATAATTAGAATTTTACCGCAAAGAGCGCAAAGTTTTTTTTTAATTAAGCCGTTTTACAAAAACACAAAGTTCGCAAAGCTTTGTATTGAACTAGCTTTGCGAACTTTGTGTTTTCTCAACGTAATAAAGGTGAAAATCTTAGCGCTCTTTGCGGTTAAACTCTCTTTTTTCTATCTTCTATTTTCTATATTCTATCTTCTAAAACCTAATCACTCTTTAGCCATCCAGTAATACTCATTCTTGTATTTTGAGTAACGAGAACTTCATGCACTAATTCGTTGCTTTTAAAAAAAACTGTTTTGCCCTGAGTAGGCGATATTTTCTGATTGTTATTTTCCTGATGAATCATCAGTTCTCCTCCGTCGCTTTCCTGCCAATTGCTGTTAAGATAGCTAATCATCGAGTATTTTCGGCTTGGATTATTTTTGAACTGATCTAAATGTTTCAGGTAGAAATCTCCGGTTTCATATAAGGAATAGTGAAATTCGTAACCAGTAATTCCGGTATAACAGCTTTCATTCAGGTAGAGAATAAAGGCATCAATTTTATCAAAAAATTCATTTTCGAATACATTATTATGCTTTTTGTCTAACCAATATATAGAATCGCTCCTGATAGCTCCGTCGTAAGAAAGTTTCTCTGAATTGCCAATTCCTGCCGCCTGCAATAAACTTTTCTCATTTAAATCGAGTAAGTTTTGTTTTAAATGATTTGCCAGTTCAGGGCTTAAAAAATGCTCCGATATTCCAACTTTGTTTTCAATATAACTCGCAATCAAATCTTCGAAACTATTTTCCATTTTTGTTTTGGGAAAACTGCAAATACAGCCAACGTAGCAAGGTAGACGAAATAAAAATAGAAATGTGCTTTTTAGAAATAATAAACCCGACAGGTTTTAAAAACCTGTCGGGTTTGTCTATTATGTGAAAATTAATTAATAATTCACAATTTATAATTTACTAATATAACTTCCGTACATATCTTTAAACTGATGTCCTTGAGCAAAACGATCTTTGCTTAATTTTTTATATTCTACCAATCCCCATAAAATAAATTCTTTCATGAAATACTGGTCTTTTTTATCTAATTGTGGCTGATATTTTTTGAGTAAAACATCTAAAGGTGTTACTTCGTCTAAAATAGCCTGATATTCCTTATCTGATGCATCATCTAATAACTCAAAACCACTTTCGGCAAAAAACCATTCTATCAAATCAGAATACGGTGTTTTAGCATCTGGTTTTTCCAGTTTTTCAATCTTAGGTAAAAGTGTTGGGAATAATGTTCGAATTGCTGATCCAATTAAATTCTGTGCAACTGCAGCGGCTCCCTCCTGTTCTCCTTCGTAAACCAATTCTACTTTTCCGGTAATAGCAGGAATTATTCCAATAAAATCAGACAAGCGCAGCGTCGTTTTATCTACACCGGCTTTTAAAGCGCGACGTTCAGCCGTACTCATTAAATTTTCGTAAGCCGTAATACTCATTCTTGCACTTACTCCGCTTTTATTGTCAATATATTCACTATCACGAGCTTCAAAACTTATTTGTTCCAGAATATCTTTGGCTAAACTTGGTACATGAACCAGTTTATGTTGTGTCTCGTCTAACTTAGCTTCCTGTTCTGTAATAGTTCTGGCAATTGCAACACTTTCAGGATAATGTGTCAGAATTTGAGATCCAATTCTATCTTTTAATGGCGTTACAATGCTTCCTCGATTGGTATAATCTTCCGGATTTGCTGTAAATATAAATTGCATATCAAGCGGCATTCTTAATTTAAATCCTCTAATCTGAATATCACCTTCCTGCAAAATATTAAATAGTGCGACCTGAATTCTGGCTTGTAAATCAGGTAATTCGTTGATTACAAAAATACAACGATTGGCTCTAGGGATCATCCCGAAGTGTATCACGCGATCATCAGCATATGATAATTTTAAATTGGCTGCTTTTATAGGATCTACATCTCCTATTAAATCTGCAACAGTAACATCCGGTGTTGCCAGTTTTTCGAAGAAACGTTCGTTTCTGTGCAACCATGAAATTGGTGTTTCATCTCCTTTTTCTGCAATCAGATCTCTGGCAAAACGAGAGATTGGATTCAAAGGATCGTCATTGATTTCTGATCCTTCAACAAAAGGAATATATTCATCTAATAATTCGACCATTTTACGTGCCAAACGTGTTTTCGCCTGACCACGAAGTCCTAATAAATTAATATTATGACGTGATAAAATCGCTCGTTCCAATTCTGGAATTACAGTATTTTCGAAACCATGAACGCCTTCAAAAACAGGTTTTCCCGATTTTATTTTCTCACGAAGATTATTTCGTAATTCGTCTTTGATACTTATACTTTTATATCCTGCGGCTTTTAATTGACCTAGAGTGTTTATGTTATTTATTTCCATTTTTATGAAATATCTGTTTTTGTTATATTTTTATTTTTATGCAGATGAAATGTATTGTGGAATTTCTTTGCGGGAGACGCACTGCTGTGCGCCTCTACGATATGCGTTATGTATAAAATCGTTGTCTCTTTCTTTTAAACATTGTGTAAGATGCACTGTTGTGCGCCTCTACGGATATACGTTGTCTAAAAAACCAATTCTTCCGAAGCCTCGGAACGCTCAGCGTGACAGCTGCAAACTGAGACTGACACTGCGACTGAGACTAAAAACTACCTAACCCTCTTCTTCCTATTTGTTTCATAATCCTCAAAAATCATTTCGCCCAAACCTTTAAGTCCGGTATAAAATGCTTTTCCCTGGTTCGCTTCGGTAAAATGATTCACAAAACGCTGTAAATACGGATCGTTTGCAATCATAAACGTCGTAATCGGAATGTGTAATTTTCTGGCTTGCTGCGCCTGAGTATAACATTTGTCTACAATATATTCGTCCAGTCCGTTACTGTTCATATAATAAGAACCGTCACGTTCGCGCACGCAACTTGGTTTCCCATCTGTAATCATAAAAATTTGTTTGTTGGTATTTCGCTTTCTGCGCAAAATATCCATCGCTAATTGAAGTCCTGCAACGGTGTTTGTATGATACGGACCAACTTGCAAATACGGTAAATCTTTAATTGGGATTGTCCAGGCATCGTTCCCAAAAACCAAAATATCAAGTGTGTCTTTTGGATAACGCGTTGTGATTAATTCGGCTAGTGCCATCGCCACTTTTTTCGCTGGCGTGATCCTGTCTTCTCCATACAAAATCATACTGTGGCTGATGTCGATCATCAAAACGGTACTCATTTGAGCTTTGTATTGCGTTTCTTCGACAACCAAATCATTTTCGGTCAGCATAAAACTTTCCACTCCGTTGTTGATTTGGGCATTTCGCAAACTTTCGGTTAGCGAAATACGCTCTAAACCATCTCCAAAATTAAATTCACGGAATTCGCCGGTATGCTCATCTCCATTTCCAGCATGTTTGGTTTTGTGATTTCCGGTTCCGGAACGTTTTAAATTTCCGAAGATTTGATCTAATGCCTGCTGACGAATTGCGCGTTCTGTTTTAGCAGTGATTCCAAAACCGCCGGT
Source organism: [Flexibacter] sp. ATCC 35103 (assembly GCF_001975985.1). Classification (GTDB taxonomy): domain Bacteria; phylum Bacteroidota; class Bacteroidia; order Flavobacteriales; family Flavobacteriaceae; genus Flavobacterium. The sequence goes on from NZ_MTQF01000006.1 coordinate 493,631, forward strand.
TCCGTCCTCTTTTACTTCGTCTTTTATGTAACCTTTCTTTTTTAAATCTTCGATAAAATCATCGATTGTGTAGTTTTCGTCGGTAAGTTTATATTCTTTATCCAACTCCCGAAGCCAGTCTATAGCTTCATCAAAATCGCCCGAAGTATGGGTGATTAGCTCTTTGAAAATCCCAAAAAGTTTATCAAACGGAGACTGAAATGGGGCTTCGTACGTCTTAAAATAAAAACCTTTTTTAAATTCGTTTTTCATACTTCTAAAATTAAGCTATTTTAGAAGTATGAAAAAAGAAACGTTTATTAATTTTTAGTTAAAATATTGAAACAAAACCCGTTGAAATTCCTTATGAATTTAGCAATTATTCAAACTTTCCGTCAACATAATACCAGGCATTATTTTCGAATTTAAAAGTAGAAAATTCATAATGAACCTGCGGCTGATGGTTTGAATCCAGAAAATAGGCTTTAAACTCAACTGTAGTATCCGCAAAACTTAAGATCTCGAGTTTTTGCCATTTGTTGCTTGTTGCCCATTTTAAGATTTCTGCTTTTGAATAATATTTTCGTTCAGAAATATAGGTTGTTTCCAAAAGATAATCGGCATTATGAATTACGTATGCCGAATATCTTGAACGCATTAATGCCAAAGCTGTTGGCGCTTTTTGATTACTTTCAAGATATAATCCGCAGCAATCCTTAAACAATAAACCGGTATCGCAAAAGCATTTTTTATTCTCCATCAACTTGCTCTTCGCCGTTAATTTTTACGTGTAATTGATTTAATAAAACCTGATATCTGCTTATTTCTCTCAAGTCTTCATCTTCTTCTGCATGGTCTAACATTTCGTCTAAAGTTTCGTTTACTTCAAGCAATTTGTTATTGGCTTCTCTATCGTTTTTTGCAGCAATTAAGTCAATAATTTCCTGTACACTTACTTTTAAATCTTCGAATTTCATATTTTTTGTTTTTTTTGTTTCAGGTTTCAGGTTGAAATGAGAATTTTACCGCAAAGTTCGCAAAGTTTTTTTTAAATATCTAAGGCTAAAAAAAGTTCGCAAAGCTTTGCGAACTTTGCGTAAATCTTTGTGTCCTTTGCGGTAAAATTCACGTTCCAGCTTTCAAGTTCCAAGTTACTCGTTGTAAAAACCTGAAACCTGAAACAAAGAAAACCTGAAACTTTTTTATTTCTCTTCCTTTTTGTCTTCGTTAAACTTCTTGATAATTTCTTTTAGCTTTTCTTTACGTGCAATTTCAGCCTGTTTTACTTTGTTTTGGGCTTTGTGCAATTTGTCGTTGTGTTTTTTGATATTCCTTTCGTTGTTGCGTCCCATTATATTTCTCTTTTAATTTCTTCTAAAGTTTTCTCAGTATAAATCAATTCGGTGATAATTTGTTTTCGCAAATCATCTATATCTTCATAATCAAAATGCTTTGCCCATGAAGTTAATTGCTGCAAATTTCTAATTTGTTTGATTCGTTTTGTGGTTTCAAAACTAGTTCTTAAAACTGGTTTTCCATCATATTCAGGGTTTTTCTTGTGCTGATATGTTACGGTATTTTTATCAAAATTAGCTTCGATATAATATAGCTTTTCCTGAGCATTATCAGGATAAAATTCGTTCCAGGCAGCAAATCCTATTTTGGTTTTCGATTCGGTTTCAGGATCACGAGCGATCAAACGCCATTTGCTGTTTGCGAGTCTTCCCCAATGATTTGAAACGCGATACATTCCGGTTTCTGTATAATAATAGGTACTTCCGGCTTTGCTTTCAAACTGTTTCTTTAAACCTTCAATTTCATTTGGCAGCACTTCATGAAAAACACAAAACGTATTTTTGAACGAATTAGGATGTGGCTTGAAGTTTTTTTGCATGTGCAAATATACTCAGATTGTCTAAAACTCCCTAAAACAAACATAAATTGATTAACTTTGTACCTTCAATTTTAAAATAAAAAGGTCATGTCTAAAGATTCACAAGAGAAAATGTTGCAAAAAGGAGTTTATACAGGCATCATGGAGAAAGATGAAAACAACAATTATTTTTGTGGTGAATATCTTTTAGATTATAAAATCGCACACGCTAATCATACTTTAGGCGAATTGATTACTATAAAATCCGTGATTGAAAATCCAAGCGATATTAGCTATGATAAATATCCTAAGAAATCTAAGAACTTTCATAAGGCAAATCAGAAATCTGAGGATAAATAAGATTTGTTTCAGGTTTGATTTGTTTCAGGTTTCAGGTTTGAAATGAGAGTTTAACGCAAAGAGCGCTAAGAATTTATCTTACGGAACGTTTAGAAAACACAAAGTTCGCAAAGCTGGTTGAATACCTCGCTTTGCGAATTTTTATTTTATTAAATTTCGTAAATAAAAAACTTTGCGTCTTTGCGTGATTGAATTTGACGCTTATTAAACATAGCATTGAGAATTTCGCGCAAAGACGCAAAGTCGCAAAGCTTGATTAATATGAAAGATTCACAAACTTTGTGTTTTTTACAAACTGCTTAATAAAAAAACTTTGTGTGCTTTACGGTTAACCTCCCGAGGCTTCGGGAGCGGGAAATGGCTCCTTATTATTAAACAGAGACAAATATTGTTTTTGGAATTCAGAATCAATATTTTACATATTTTTAGAATATTTTTTGCATCAAAAGTAAAAAGTTAAAAAAAAGTGTACCTTTGCAAAAAATTTGTCTTTTGAACAATTAATTTCAATTTCAAACTAATAGACAAGTAGTTACCTTATTTATGAAAAAAATAGTTGAATACCGCAAGTTACTAAACGTAGACAAAACTGCAGAGTTAAAAGATTTAAAAACAATCTATCGTAATGCGATGAAAGAATCTCATCCTGATAAATTTCAAGGTGATGATGCAGGTTTAAAAGAAGCAGAAGAGAAAAGTAAGGCTATCATCGAGGCTTATCACTTTTTGGTAAGTATTAATCCTGAGACGATTAAAGCAAATTTACCGGAATACACAGAGACTATCGCAACTTCATCAATTACTGATTATAAATTTGTTGAAGGCCGTTTGATCATCGATTTCTCTAACGGAAGTGTTTACGAATACATTAGTGTTCCTAAAGCAACTTACGTGAAAATGGTAAATGCTGATTCTCCTGGAAGATTCGCAAAAAGACACATTCTGAACTCTTTTACCTGGAGAAAGAAAACAAATCAAGAATAGATTTACATCAAAATATTTACAAAAGCACTCTCTTACAAGAGTGCTTTTTTTATGCACAAAAATTAAAAAATTATCTATTTAGATTCATAATAACGATATAATTAAGAGTTTTAAATCAAATCAGACCAATAAACACACTGATTAGATGCGAATTAACATAAAAAAAACTATAACAAAATTTTAGGTTACAAAATTCTTTATGTTTTATAATTTTAGATACTTTTGTTGCACAAATCAATTAACTAATTAATTTTTTATAATGAAAAAAATACTTTTTTTACTAACTGCTTCTGTAGCGATTATTTCATGCAGCAAAGTTAAAGACGGAGAATACCTAATTACAGGAACTGCAACAGGTATTGAAAACGGAAAAACAATCATTCTTCAAGGTCAGGATCCTACTACAAAGATGGCGGTATCTCTTGACACAGTAAAAGTTGAAAACGGAAAATTCGAAATAAAAGGAAAAGTAACAGAACCAGCATTTCATACTTTAATCCTTCAGGGTGCTAACGGACCAATCCCTTTTATATTAGAAACTGGAGAAATTAGTATTGCTATTGATAAAGACAGTATTCATAAATCTAAAGTTTCAGGAACTTATAACAATGATGAGTACGTAAAATTCAATGAGGATTTAACAAAAACTCAAAAAAGTTTAGTTGATTTTCAGAAAAAGAATACTCAAAAAATGCAACAAGCTCAACAAGCTCAAGATACAGCAACTATCAACGGTTTGATGAAACAATATATGACTTTACAAACTGAAGTTCAGGAAAACTCTAAAAAGAAATATTTAGCTTACGCTGAAAGTCATCCAAAAGCATACATCTCTGCTTTGATTATTCAAAGTATGATCGCTGATCCAACTGCTGATATTAAAAAGACTGAAAGCTTATACAATGCTTTAGATGAGTCTTTGAAAAACAGTACTCCTGGAAAAGAAATTAAAGCAAAACTAGGTCAAGCAAAAATGCCTGCAGTTGGTGCGTCAGCAGCTCCTGTTGGTAGCCCTAACTGAAGAGCCGATTTTTCAGCTCCTAATCCGGAAGGAAAAGTAGTATCGCTTAAACAAAGTTTAGGTAAAGTTACTATCGTTGATTTCTGGGCTTCATGGTGCGGACCATGCAGAAAGGAAAACCCTAATGTTGTAGCTATTTATAAAGAACTACACTCAAAAGGATTGAATATTATTGGTGTTTCTCTGGATAAAGAAGCAGCAGCGTGGAAAGAAGCTATCGCAAAAGATGGTTTAACCTGGACACATGTTTCTAACTTGAAATTTTGGGAAGAGCCAATTGCAAAACAATACGGAGTAGAATCTATTCCGGCAACTTTTATTCTTGATGCATCAGGAAAAGTGGTTGCGCAAGACTTAAGAGGTCCTGAATTGAAAGCAAAAATAGTAGAGCTTTTAGCTAAATAATATCAATTTTCAGAATAAATAAAAAATCTCCCTAGTGGAGATTTTTTTTTGTTTAGCTCAATACATAAAGCAAAAGAATAACTTAAGATTCAATTTTAATTTATGGTCATTCGGGGCGTTTTTACTTATTTATAAGCCACTAAATCACTATTACTTATTATTTGTAAAATAGTACAATATCGTTCTTAAAAAGTCATCGCGAAAAGGTTTTAAATATAAATATCTCTTTTGGATTATTATTTGATAAAAAATCCAATCACAAATAATATGAGCCGATCTTTTCTATTAACTTTATTCTTGATTTATTAGGAAAACTGGTTGATTTAGACTTAAGCGCTCAGAATAAAAAGCAAAAAATAGCTAATAAACGCTAAAGAATAATCCTATATTTTTAAAAAAATCAAAAAAATATCCCAACATAAGATTTTTTATTTTATTCAATTCCAACGAATTAAAAAATAACTTTAAAATAACTTAAAATTAAGTTCATTTTTTGTTTGTAAACATGAAAAACGTTCCTATATTTGCAACCGCTTAGAACAACAAAGCGCACTAACGCTGAGATCGGGGAGATACTCAAGCGGCCAACGAGGGCAGACTGTAAATCTGCTGTGAAAACTTCGCAGGTTCGAATCCTGCTCTCCCCACAAAAGTAAAAGGAGTAAAAAGTTCACTTTTTAAATCTTTTCAAAAATTTGATAAAACCTGCAAATCCTAGGATTTACAGGTTTTTTCTTTTATAATGCTTTTCAATTTCTAAACTGTATTACGCAGTTTTAGTGTTGGCCTAATGAGCTTAAAAATTGATTTATCCTTCCTAAATGGGTATGATTTAGTATCTGAAATATATTCTTAATTTTAGATACATTTTCCTCTCTGATTTTTCAAAAATTATAATAAAAAAGTAAATATGAAAAAAATTCTACTCATTACAACGCTAATCTTGTTTTCTGTAAATGCCTTTGCTCAAAAACTAACTAAAAAAGAATTTGAGCAGGCAAAGAAAATTTTTCCGTTTGAAAAAGACCCGGCAAAAAAAGCCAGGCTTCTAAATCGAGTTGCATTATATTATGAGGAATGAGTCACCAAATGATATCGACAGTTGTTCTGTACTTAACCGCCAGTCATTCAATTTGGGATTAAAACTAAAATCAAAGAAAATAATCGCAGCCAGCATGTTAATTGACGGTCAGATTGCTAATAGAAAGAAAGATACAATCCTGGCTCAAAAACTGAAAAAGAAGGCGCTAAATTGAGGAATCGTCCGGATTTGAATCTCCTTCAAATCGATAAAATGCATCCACATTAAATTCAGTAGAATCAAATGTTCTATTTAACTTTTTACAGTCTAATGTTGAGTTACTAAGATTAAAATCAAAAGTATATCCCTCTGCTTGCTTTACAGTTATCGCCTCTGTTAGTGTATCGTAATTTGTCATTTTTCTTAAGTTTTTAATTCTATATTTTATAATTTTAGATTGATATAAAAATTATAATCAATAGAGTTGGTTTTCGTTAGAGCAAAACTAATTCTAAACACAACTGGAGTTTCTATAGAAAAGTTATCAAAAATTATAAATATTAAAGATTTAAAGAAATATTGTAGATTTATTAAAATATTGTTCATTTTAAATTGACCGTATCTTTCAGAATAACAAATGATTACATGAATAAAAAAGCAGTAAACTGCTATTTGATAAAACCATTTAAGCATATCAATATCAGGTCTAAGATTGAAGATCCAATTCTTTAGATAGAAAACTTTTCTAACTCCATCTTCCTTACTCAGTATTAATTTGGTGAAAGAAGCAGCCTGAAAAAGACCCGTAATCTCAGTACAACGAGATTATTTTTTTCTTAATCTAGGTTAATGGATAGACTTTCGAACCTTCCGTAAGTTTGTAAAAGATATTTAGCCCGAATTAAGTGAGACCTCGATTTAAAATTCTCGATTTATGATAATAGCTTATCTTTAAGAGATGAATTTTAGTTCTCTTTAGTCTAAAAAAATAATGATATAATTTAAAATATATGGAAACAATAAAACTAGAATTAGACGAGAAAAAACATGGCGCTTTTAATCTTTATGTTGATGGCAAAAAACTAGGCGAAATGACGGTAAGCTTAAAAAATGATTTACTAACCGTTTACCATACAGGAGTTGAGCCGGAAGCCGAAGGAAAAGGTTATGCCAAAAAATTGCTGAACGAAATGACATCGTATGTGCGTGCTAATAATTTAATGGTTTTACCGCTTTGTCCTTACGTACACGCACAATTCAAAAAACATCCCGATGAATATCTTGATATCTGGAAAAAATAAATCTGATGAATCTGCGTAAAAATTTACGTTATCCAAATTCCTATTTAAAAAATAAAACTTATGAATACAGAAATTATAACAGACGGTTTGTCATTAAATAATGCTAAAAAGGCCTTGATTATGATTCACGGACGCGGTGCGAGCGCTCATGATATTCTTTCGATTGCAAGACATCTTAACGTCGATGATTTTGCATTGGTTGCTCCTCAGGCCGAAAACAGAACCTGGTATCCCTATTCTTTTTTAGTACCGATTGAAGAGAATGAACCTTCTTTTTCAAAATCATTAGATGCTATTCATCAGGTTGTTGTGGCGGTTCAGCAAAACGGAATCGAAAAAGAGAATATCTATTTTCTCGGATTTTCGCAGGGAGCTTGTCTTGCTTTAGAATTTACGGCAAGAAATGCAGCAAAATATGGAGGTATTGTAGCTTTTACAGGCGGACTGATTGGTGATAAGGTTTATGAAGATCATTATACCGGAAACTTCGAAAACACGCCCGTTTTCATCGGTACAAGTGATCCTGACTTTCATGTTCCTGTTGAAAGGGTAAATGAAACAGAAGCGCTTCTTAAAAAAATGGGCGCGTCAGTAACTAAAAAGATCTATGAAAATATGGGCCATACTATAAGTCAGGACGAAATAGATTTGGCTAACGCACTTGTTTTTACAAAAAAATGATACAGATAACCCGAATCTACAGCGATATAAATGGTGAAAGCCAATTTGAAGACTTCGAGGTTCCGTTGAAGAATAATGGTGATATCGGATTTTTATCTGATGATGAACCCGTAAAATCCATTGTTTTTAGAGAAGTTAATCCTTCTTACGATTATGATTTTCATAATGCCCCAGACCGCCAATATATAATTTTATTGGATGGTGGTGTAGAAATCGAAACTTCGTTGGGAGAAAAAAGAAGTTTTCAAACCGGATCAATTCTATTGATGGAAGATACCACTGGAAAAGGGCACAAAACGAAAAATATTGAACTAAAACTTCGTAAATCAATATTTATTAAAACCGATTTGGTTTAACAGCAAGATACATATTTTCCCTGCTTTTTGGTTCAATCCCAAAGTACCACAAACAAAAAAATCCCCATCGGACAATTGATGGGGATTTTTTTAAGAAAAGCGGGAGTTCCGCATAATTCCGTTTTTTTATAAAACAAAAAACCCTGATTCGTTTGAATCAGGGTTTTCAAAAGAAAGGCGACGACATACTCTCCCACATAACTGCAGTACCATCTGCGCAGGCGGGCTTAACTACTCTGTTCGGGATGGGAAGAGGTGAGCCCCGCCGCAATAACCACCTTAAGGTCGTTGTTACTTGAGGTAACTTTTTTAATTAACAATTGAGCATTCACACCCGAGCGATAGCGAACAGGCGAAGCAATTCATAATTAAAAATAATATCTTAACATACTG
>NZ_MTQF01000007.1 GCF_001975985.1 [Flexibacter] sp. ATCC 35103
CACAAGTTATAATTAAGAATTAACAATTAAAAAGTTGCCTAAAGCAACTAACGACCGTAAGGTGGTTATTGCGGCGGGGCTCACCACTTCCCATCCCGAACAGAGTAGTTAAGCCCGCCTGCGCAGATGGTACTGCAGTTATGTAGGAGAGTATGTCGTCGCCTTTCTTTTTAAAAACCCTGATTCAAACGAATCAGGGTTTTTTGTTTTATAAAATATTGTAATTACCTGTGGGTACCAATGGTTATCGGAAGGCTACGCACTTCTTTTAAGAATCCCCATCATTTGTCTGATGGGATTTTTTGGTTTATCAAATTCCAATCCTCAGTTTTTGGCTGAAAAGAATACAAACTACTTGGAATTGTCAACCAATATAAATTTCCGGGATACATAAAATTGCGTTAGGGATGGAAGCGGTATCCTTTTGCGATACTCTGTATTTCCGGCAAAGCCTCACCTAAAAATCCTCTCGCAAAAGATTTAGCTTACAAACCGACCCAAAGGGAAACGCCCAAAATATTATTTCATAAATAAAAGATGCATGTAAAGTTTGATTCGCTGTAAATCGCATTTATTTTAATTTTTAGCTTCTACCAGTAATTTTAAAATATTTAGAATATCAAAAGAAATTTATAATGGTCTTAAAGCGATTTAATTTCTTTACTTGAATTTGTGTCTTGCAATTTTAAAATTCATTCTTAAATTGTATTTAATAAATTTGTTTGAGCAATAGTTTAAATTATGACCGAGTTATTAAGTACAATAAATAGCCTGCAAGTTTTGGATGAGAAAACAGAACAAGCAATAAAAAAATATTTTGTAGAAGAAAAGTTTCTGAAAAATCAATTCATTATTTGTGAAGGTAAAATAAGTTCTAAAATTTATTTTATAAAATCAGGCTTGATTAGAAGATTCAGTTTACAGGACGGAATAGAAGTTACAAAATGGATCTACACCGATAATCAGTTTGTTACATCGTTGAGTAGTTTTTTTGAGCAGAAACCTTCTTTTGAAAGTTTTCAGGCTTCTGAAGATACGGTAGTATATTCTTTATCGTATCAACATGAACAAATATTATTAGAATACCCTTTGTTTTCTAAGTTTCATATTAAATTACTCCGACTTTATCTTTCCAGACTAAATGAGTTTCATCACTTCTACACTTCAATGACTGCTCAGGAAAGATATTTTTATTTGTTAAAATCATTGCCTCAAATTGTTTTGAAAGCAAAATTAAAAGATATTGCTTCTTTAATTGGTGTTAGTCCTGAGACATTAAGTAGGATTAGGGCACAAATTAATTGACTTTAGATCAATAAATGGGGTTTTATTCTTTTCAATATTTGTATCCTAATTAAAATATACAGGAAATTGAAAAATATTATAATTGATAAGAAAGCTATAATTGGAAATAACGTTAACATCGGGAATTTCACAACTATTGAAAGTGATGTAATAATTGGTGATAACTCCTGGATTGGCAGTAATGTGAATATTTTAAACGGTACAAGAATTGGCGAGGAATGTCATGTGCATGCTGGAGCTGTTTTAGGAGGTATTCCTCAGGATTTAAAATATAAAGGTGAATACACTTTCTTGGTAATTGGAAATAATAATATTGTTCGGGAATTTGTTACTATCAACAAAGGAACGTCTTCAAAAAATAATACTATTATTGGTGATGGTAATTTAATTATGGCAAATACACATATTGGTCATGATTGTCTTATTGGTAATAATTGTGTTGTTGGATTTAATGTTGGTATTGCGGGTGAAGTTACTGTTGGGGATTGGGCGAATATTAGTGGTTTAACGGCTATCCATCAGTTTTCGATTATTGGTGAGCATTCTATGATTAGCGGTATGAGCCGCGTTGTGAAAGATGTTCCTCCTTATATATTGGCATCACGTGAACCGTTGTCTTATTGCGGTCTAAATTTTACAGGATTAAAAAGAAGAGGTTTTCAAAGCGATAAAATTAATGAGTTGAAAGAAATATATCGGATCATTTTTCAGGAAAAAAGAAATATTACTAATGCTTTGAATTTAATTGAAGAAAATTTTGAACAAACAATTGAGCGTGATATTATTATAAAATTTATTAAAAAATCGACAAGAGGAATTATAAAAGGATTTTCTTGATTCAGATTTTAAGATAAAAACATGCTATATGGTCATTTTGGCTAATAGAAGATCCAAATAGGCTACATTTCGCAGTGCTCTTATTTGGATTTTTGCATTATAAATTTAAACAATTAAAAAATGCAAAAGACAATTTTTATTACAGGCGCTTCGTCAGGTTTAGGGAAATCAGCAGCAAAATTATTTCACGGCAAAGGTTGGCGTGTAATTGCGACAATGCGTAATCCTGAAAAAGAAACCGAATTAAATAAACTTAAAGATGTTATTATACTTCCTTTAGATGTTACGAGTTTAGATGAGATTATTTCAATAAGTAATAAAGTTATCAATTTATATTCGGTAGATGTTGTCATGAACAATGTTGGTTATGGTTTAATTGGAGTTTTAGAATCATTGAACGATGAGCAAATTCAGCGTCAGATCACGACTAATTTACTTAGTGTTATTAGAGTTTCAAAAGCCTTTATTTCTCACTTTCGTGAAAAAAAGGATGGTATGTTTATTAATATTACTTCTACTTTTGGGTTAATGGGATTTCCTACCTGTTCGATTTATAGTGCTACAAAATTTGCTATAGATGGTTTTTCAGAAAGTATGGCATACGAATTAGCTCAGTTTGGGATACAAGTAAAGATTGTTGCGCCTGGAGGAATGCAAACTGATTTTGCTGTGCGATCAATGGAGTTGGGCAAACATGATGCTTATGAACAATTAACTATGGAAGTGAGTAAAGGTTATAGTGCTGAACAAATGGCTAATTATACTAAAGTAGAAGATATTGCTCAAATTGTTTTTGAAGCTGCGACTGATCATAAAAATAAATTAAGATATGTAGCAGGTAATGATGCTATTGACTTATACAATCAACGCTTAAAAGAAGGAACAGAAGTACAGGTTCAGAATATAAAAACAATGTTTACTTTTTAAATTTTTTATTAAGATGAAAAAACAGGCTATAGAACTTACTACTTTTAAATTAAATGATTTTACATTTAAACAATTTATTGAGGCCAATAAAGAGGTAGATGAATTTTTGAAAAAACAAAATGGATTTATTTCCAGAAATATCTCGGAATTAAAAAAAGGTTTTGTGTATGATCTTCTTGTATGGAAAAGTGTAGAGGACGGAACGAATGCCATGCATAAATTAATGACAGAATTACACAATTCTCCTGTACACGATATGATTGATCAAAGTACAGTAAGCTGGAATATTGCGCCAATTGAACATTTTGTAAGTTTGTAAAAATAAGAGTTACCGAAATCACAATAATTATTCAATTTTATATAATGAAAAATCAGCCTAAAATATTTCATACAATATCAGAATTGCATGTTGCAATGGGGCAGCCAAAACCGATGCATCCGCTTATTAGTATTTTAAATTATGGTGAAGCTATTTTTGATCCAAAGGATTTTGAGCAAGGAATTATTTTAGATTATTATAAGATATCTTTTAAAACCCATTTTAAGGGAAAACTTAGATATGGTCATGGCTTTTACGATTTTGAAGAAGGGGGAATGTCTTTTGTATCACCTGGACAAATTTTAAAAATGCAGGATGAAGAAGCTGATTATAGTGGAATGTCATTAAATATTCATCCGGATTTTATTCGTCCATACTCATTAAACAGTAATATAAAAAAGTATGGATTTTTTAATTATTCTGCTTCTGAAGCCTTGTATTTGTCAGAGAAAGAAAAAGTTACTATCCTGGGCGTTTTTACTTCGATTCAGAATGAGCTTAACGAACGAATAGATAATTTTAGTCAGGATGTAATTATTTCACAAATAGAGCTTTTGCTTAATTACAGTAATCGTTTTTATAATCGGCAATTTATTACAAGAAAAGCTGTAAATCATGATTTGCTTTCTAAACTGGAAAATATAATAAATGATTATTTTGATGAGGAAAAAACTTTGGTAAATGGAGTTCTCACGGTTCAGTTTTTAGCACAAGAACTGAATTTATCTTCAAGATATCTAAGTGATTTGCTTCGTAATCTTTGCGGTCAGAATACACAACAATTCATTCACGATAAATTAATCGAAAAAGCAAAAGAATATATTACAACAGGAACATTATCAATATCTGAGATTGCTTATAAATTAGGATTTGAACACCCTCAATCTTTCAATAAATTATTTAAGAAAAAAACAAATAGCAGTCCTGTCGCATTCAAAGAATCATTTTATAAAAATTAAATATGGCAATAGATTTTGAACAATTAAAACAACGTTCCTTAAAAATAAGAGAAAGTTACCACGAGCTTGAGCGCACACATCACGGCAGCGAATGGAGTATTGAAGAAGATGCACTAGCTTTTTTGACTGATGCCGGTTTAGTTGGTCGTCATGTTATGTCGCAACAAGGGCGATGGCCAAAAGAAAATACCAAACAAGAATTGCAGCACAAACTTGGAGAATCAATTTGGTGGCTGACGGTTTTGGCAGAAAGAATGAATATTAATATTGAAGAAGCTACTGAGAATTTTTTAGATAATACAGAAAAGTTATTTATTTAAAACATAAAACCTCTAAAATCATTTGACTTTAGAGGTTTTTGCTTTTTTGCTATTTTTCTCCTTTTTAAATTTTCCGTCTTTGGTTTTAGGTGAAATTTTGTTTGTTAAATCTACATCGAGATCTTTGTAATCTTGATATACTATGTTTTTTACTGATTAAATTTGGTAATTGCTTCTGTACTAACTGGCGTAAAAAAGTTAATCAAATTACCATCCGGGTCACGAAATAGTAACGAACGATTTCCCCAAGGCATTGTTGTAGGTTCCTGAACAATATCGCTTACAAAATTTTTAATTCTCTCATATTCATGATCTACATTTTCAACACGAAATTCTAGAATTACACTTTTATTATTTTCAGGCTGAGCAATCGCTTCTCTAAAAAAGCTTAATGTTTTTGTGCTTCCAATTGCCAAAGTCGACGAACCTATTTTTATTTCTGCAAAGTCTTCTGTATACCAAATCGCTTTAAAATTAGTTGTATTTTCTAAAAATTGAACCAAACGTTTAATGTCGGCAGTAATAATTCTTAACGATGTTAAATTCATAATTATATTTTTTAATTGTTTTATTAGTACAAAAATAAAATGACGTTGTGACAAGAGTATGTCAGTAGTATTTAACTTTTTTTGCCAAATGACAAAACCTTCAAGAAAAACTTTGAGTAACTTGCAGCTATGAAAGAATTTATAGAATACATATTGCAATTTGGCAATTTAAATCAACAGCAAATTGATTTGATTTTGAAAAAAGCAAATATACTTGAACTTCAAAAAGACGAATATTTTTCTGAGGCTGGAAAAGTTGCTCAGCAAGTAGGTTTTGTTTTAAACGGTATTGTAAGGGTTTGTTACTACAATAATAAAGGCGAGGAAATCACTAAATATTTTATTGATGAAAATAATCTGGTAGTTGATTTGGAAAGTTTTGAGAATGAAATTCCGTCAACGGCCTATGTCCAGGCCATTACAGATACTACTATTATGGTTTTTTCTAAAAAAGACTGGAAAGAACTTTCTAATACTATCGTAGGTTGGGATGCTATAGTGCATAAAGTTGTCTCAAGGGCATTAATGCAAAAAGTAGAACGAAGAAGTCCGCAGATCTCAGAAGATGCAACTACTCGTTACCTGAAATTTTTAGAAATTTATCCTAATGTTGTCAATCGCGTTCCGCTTTCTTTTGTTGCCTCTTATTTAGGTATTACACAATCATCATTGAGCAGAATAAGAAAAAATATAAGCTAAGTCGCTTTTTGTCAAATGGCAAATGATTTCATTTTTAAATCCATGACCTTTGTTTTAATAATTTAAAAAATAAGAAAAATGAAGTCAGTATTAATTACAGGAGCAAATAGAAGCATTGGTTTAGAACTGGTAAAAGAACTTTCTAAAAAAGGATTATTCGTTTATTTAGGAGCGCGTGATCTTGAAAAGGGAAAAACTGCAGTAAAGGAGTTAACCGCAAACGGATATGAAAATATCAAAGCAATTAAAATAGATGTTACAAAATCCGATTCTATTTTGGCTGCGAAAAACATCGTTCAAAACGAACAGGGAAAATTAGATATCTTGATTAATAATGCAGGAATCAGTGGAGCGTTACCACAAAATGCATCAGATACATCGATAAAAGATATTCAGGAAGTATTTGATACAAACTTTTTTGGTGTTATTAGCGTTACGCAGGCATTTTTAGAACTGCTTAAAAAATCAGATAATCCAAGAATAAGTAATATTACGTCCGGACTTGGATCTTTGACTTTGCACAGCGATCCTAACTGGAAATATTATAATTTTAAATCATCAAGTTACGGAACATCTAAAGCAGCATTAAATGCATATACAATTAATCTTGCTTATGAGTTAAAAGATTTGCCATTTAAGGTAAACGCAATTGATCCGGGTTACACTGCAACAGATTTTAATCATCATAACGGTCCCGGAACAATTGAAAGTGCAGCTGCTTTTATCATTAAACATACACTTACGGATGAAAATGGACCAACGGGGAAATTTTTCAGCAACGATATCGAGGATGAAACAGAGATAAGTCCTTGGTAATATATAGATAATATTAAATTAAAAAACTCCTTAAGTTCTTAAGGAGTTTTTTGCATTATAAAATGATATGTTTTTTATAAAAGGATTATTTCCCGTTTAATAATTTTTCTAAATATTCAACTTTGTCTTTTTCAGCCTGCACTAAACGTTCGTATAGTTTTTTATTTTCTTCGTAAGATTCAACTAACTTATCAAGCGGATGAAACGTACATTGATGATTATTATTCCCAATAGTTCCCTGACTATTATCGTAGAAATTATTAAAATAACTAATTGCGGCTTCGTCAGAGAAATTTTTAAGCGCTTCCAGACTTACTCCTAAGGCTTTTGCTACAGGAATAAGTTTGTCATCATCGATAGATTCACTGTTTTCCAGTGCAGAAATCGTTTGCTGACTCATGCCCAAAGCTTGTGCCAATGCTTCTTGTTTCATATCTCGAAGTTCACGAATTCGGCTAATTTTTCGCCCAATGTGATTTGATTTTGTAATTGTGCTCATAATTCAAAGATAATGTTAAGGGTAATAACAAACAATATATAAAAAACATATTTAGCATTGTACGATACCATAAAAATGATTTGGTGCGCTATAAACTATTGCTTATTATATAAAACAAAAGTACGATTTTTGAGACATGGAATATAATTTTAATTTTACCTTCGCAAAAATACACATCCAACTTCATGACAAAAGAAGAATCTATTAAGGAGTATTACTTTAGGATCAATAAGAGTATTGATTATATAAAAGAAAATCTTCATGAAGATTTATCGTTAGAGAAACTGGCTTCGTTGTCTAGTTTTTCAAAATTTCATTTTCATAGAATTTTTAAGTCGGTAACCGGAACTACAATAAATGAATTTATTAGGAATGCAAAAATTGAAAGAGCTCTTTTTTTCCTGATGAACAATCCTTCAAAAACAATTCATGAAATTTCTATTGATTGCGGGTTTTTAAGTATTTCTTCTTTTTCAAGAAGTTTTCGTGAAGCTCAAAATACTACGCCAAGCGAATGGCGTAAGCATTACAAAAATAGCAATATTGGTATAATAGATAGCAATATTGGACAAATCCAGACCAAGATCGAAGATTACCTTGCACTCAAATTAAATAATTTAAAAAATAACGAAATGAGTGCAACAATGAAAATTGATTTTGAAATCAAAAAACTGGAAGAATTTAATGTCATTTACATCAGGAATCTAAATGTTCATAACCATGATAGTGAAACATTTGGTAAAATGTTTGATCAGCTTTTTAGTTGGGCGGCTCCAAGAAATCTAATCCATTTTCCTGAAACCAAAGCATTGACTGTTTATCGAAGCAATGCTAATTTAGAGGGAATGCTTCAGGCTGATGTTTGTTTATCTGTTCCGGATAACATTGTTGGGGAAGGTTTAATTGGTAATACGAAAATAAGTGGCGGATTATATGCTGTTTTTCATAAAGAAGCGCCAATGTCTGAATGTTTTAAAACCTGGAATTATATTTATGATGTTTGGTTTGAAGAAAATGGTTATCAGCCTGATAATAGAAATTTCTTTTTAAGTCATTTAAACGATCCTAAGTCGCATCCTGAAAACTTACATATCATAGATATTTATATTCCGATAAAATTGCTTTAAGAATAATGAGATTTAGAAACTTAATAGGAATAACAACTAAATTCAAATTTAATGAAATTATCATTTTTGATCCTGTTCTCTTTGAATAAAGGATTCAGACTAAATTTTACAATCAAATACTCCTAAAAAAATTGTAACAAAAAAAAACTCCTTAATTTCTTAAGGAGTTTCTTGGTGGGCGATGAGGGGTTCGAACCCCCGACCCCCTCGGTGTAAACGAGGTGCTCTGAACCAGCTGAGCTAATCGCCCTATTTTACTAGGTTGCTATCGTTTGTGATTGCGAGTGCAAATATAAGCCACTTTTTCAGTTCTGCAAACAAAACAAGCTAAAAATTTAAAGTTTTTTTAAAGTTTTTTCTATCTCGTTGTAATTGAATTTATTATAGAACAAGTTTTTTTAGTCTTTTTCAGACAATTTAAAAATCTGCTAGTTTAATGGCAATTCGGCAACAACAAAAGTACTTCCTCCAACATAAATAAAATCGTTTTGAGACGCATTTTGCTTCGCAGCAAAGAAAGCTTTTTCTACTGAGTCATATTTTTTCCCTGATAAATCATGTTTTTTAGCCGCTTCTTTTAAAATTTCAGTGTCTAAGCCTCGAGACGAATCAGGTCTGCAAAAATAATATTGGGCATTTTTAGGAAAAAGAGGTAAAATAGAATCCAGGTCTTTATCGTTTACCACTCCCAGAACAATATGTAGATTCTCAAAAGTTTCTTTCTTAATCTGGTTCATTACAACCGCTAATCCGTGTTTGTTATGTGCCGTGTCACAAATGATTTTTGGTTTTTCGCCTAATTGCTGCCATCTTCCTTGTAAGCCCGTATTTTTTACCACTAGCAATAAACCGGACTTTAAACTTTCATCAGAAACCTTAAATTCATTTTGAGAATTTAAAACGGCAATAGTTTGCTGAACAGTTTTCTTATTATGAAATTGATAATCCCCAATTAAGTCTGATGGAAAAACTTCGGAAACTAAATCTGAAGCAAAAAATATTGGCGCTTTGTTTTCTTCGGCTTTAGCTAAAAATACAGGCTGAGTTTCCGGAGTATATTCTCCAATAACAACAGGAATATTTGGTTTTATAATTCCGGCTTTTTCACCTGCGATTAGTGCTGGAGTATTGCCTAAAAACTGAGTATGATCTAAATCGATATTCGTAATAACAGAAACCAATGGAGTAATTATATTCGTAGCATCTAATCTTCCGCCAAGACCAACTTCGATAATTGCAATATCTACTTTTTGAGCTGCAAAATAATCAAACGCCAAACCTACAGACATTTCAAAAAAGCTCATATCATTAGCTTCAAAAAAATCTTTGTGTTTTGCTATAAAATCACAAACAAAATCTTCTGATATTTCCTGACCATTAATTTTAATTCTTTCCCTGAAATCCTTTAAATGAGGAGAAGTATATAATCCAACCTTATATCCTGCTTCTTGCAAAACCGAAGCCAGCATATGCGAGGTTGATCCTTTACCATTTGTTCCCGCAACATGAATGCATTTTAGCTGATTTTCCGGGTTATCAAGATGCGCCGTCAATAATCTAATATTGGTCAAATCTTCTTTATATGCTGATGCACCCTGAAGTTGATACATAGGGAGTTGATTAAACATCCAATCTGTGGTTTCCTGATAGTTCATGTATTTGGATAAAATAGTTGTTGATTGAAATAATTTTCGTTTTTTTTAGTTTTATATTACAGCGAAAATTATCTTTATTGCAAATTTCAAATATTTTTTAGAATTAATTATTAAAAACCAGAATTAATATATGTTTAGTTTTATTCAATTACAAACAGATACCATTGCAAACGCCGCATCTAACGTAGTTATCGAAAAAATTGCACCAAATACCGAAATCTCAGTTTTAGGATTCATCTTAAAAGGAGGTTTTTTCCTGATCCCGATCGCTATTTTATTATTCTATACTTTTTATGTTATTATAGAACGTTATCTATATATCAGTAAAGCCTCTAAAATTGATGCCAGATTAATGCAGGATGTTGGAGATAAATTAAATGCCGGAAATATTGAATTGGCCAGAACAATTGTAGAAAGAAGCAATACTGCTGCCGGAAATATCTTAAAAGAAGGTGTTTTAGTTATTGGAAGACCAATTGCTGAAATTGAATCAAATATGGACCGTGCTGCCGATATTGAAATTGGTGAAATGGAAAGACGTTTAGGTCACCTTGGACTTATTGCCGGTATCGCACCAACATTAGGTTTTATTGGAACCATTTCTGGAGTTATCAAGATTTTCTATAGCATCTCGGTTACTGAAAATATTAGTATCGGAAACATCTCCGGAGGTTTGTACGAGAAAATGATCAGTTCCGGTTCTGGATTAATTGTAGGTATTATTGCTTATAGTGCTTACCACTTATTGAACGGAAAGATTGATGATTTTGCATTAAAAATCCAAAAACAAATATTAGAATTTGTAAATATAATTCAAAGAGCATAAGGTATGTCTATTAAGAGAAAAAGAAGATTTCATGCCGAAGTAGCCACTTCATCATTGAGTGATATTATGTTTTTCCTGCTGTTGTTTTTTCTTATTATCTCAACACTTGCAAATCCTAATGTGATCAAGATGACTTTGCCAAAAGCGAAATCAAATGAAAAGACAAATAAACAACTCATCAGTTTATCAGTTACCGAAGATAAAAAGTTCTACATCGACAAAGAACCCGTAGATTTTGAGAACCTGGAAACAAGTTTAATGTCAAAAATAGGAGCAGATAAAGAACAAACCGTTGTAGTTCGAATTCCGTTTAATTTGCAAGTACAGGATTTAGTCGATGTACTGCAAATAGGAGTAAAGAACAATTTGAAGTTTGTAATTGCTACAAGTCCGAAGTAAAATTATCATTAGGGCGTGACCACAATAAAAAAATGGGCCAATCAGCATAACGTTGATTCGCCCATTTTTTTATTCCGGTCGGGCTATTCGCGCTACTTCGGTAGCATGCTTCTATCCCTCACGCAAAAAAAAAGAGAGCATAGAATAAAGAGTATAGAAGCAAGAAGCAAGAATAAAGAGGATAGATTAAAGAAAAAGTAGCCATTTAGTATGTCCTTGCGAGGAACGAAGCAATCTCACTAATAAAGAGATATAACGTAATCTTGTCATTTCGAGCGAAGGGAGAAATCCTCGCGAGTAGCTCGACAAAGATTGGTGCTTTTAGTAAAGGAGTTACTCGTGTGATTCTCGCTTCGCTTGAAATTACAAACAAGACGAAACAAAATAAATAAACATTAAAAAAGGCTTTCTGAAATATTTCAGAAAGCCTTTTTCTATTGGTGTAAATTCGTGAAATTTGTTTTTTAATCCAGACTAAAATTATAAATAATTTTCCCTACTTGTTTTGCAGGTGCATTATCATCAGCATCCCATTTGGTATTCAAGGCTGCAATTTTTGCCTGATCCAGTAAACATCTAGCTGTATTTGTCGTTCCTTTTATTCCTGCAGTTGCGCTTATTGTCTTTCCGTTCTGATCTACTGTAACTTCTACGACTACTTTTCCTTCTTCATTACAAGTATATTTTGGTGCAGGTTTAGATAAAGCTTTACGACCGTTTAGAGAATAACCTGATCCTCCGCCAGATCCTCCACCACTTCCGGCTCCATAACCGCTTCCTGTTCCAACTCCATTTCCTGTGCCGTTTCCTCCGCCTGTTCCGCCACCAGAACCTCCAGTGCCGTAATAACCGCCTGAACTTAAACTTCCGCCAGCTTTTCCTTTATTTCCTGCAGCTTTATCATCTCCATCACCGCCTTTGTTTGATCCTTTTAAAATACTGGACAAAGCATCGTTTGTAGAATTAGAAACTTTTGGTTTTTCAGGAACTGGTTTTGCTTCCGGTTTTACAACGGGTACAGGTTTCTTCGGTTTTTCTTTTGCTGGAATAATGACGTCTTCTGCAGTAGTAGCGGTATTTTCTTGTGTTATAATCGCTTCTTCCGGAGTTGTTTTTGCAGGGGTTTGTTTCGTTTCGTTTTTAACATTCAAAACTTCACTTTTATAATTTGCCCCAGATCCTAAATCACTATCTCCAAAATTCACCGTAACGCCACCACCGCCACCGCCTTCAGCAAGTGCCGCATTATTTTCAGGATTGTAAGGAGGCCAAAAACGTATGAAAAATAAAAGTAATAGCAATACAGCATAAATAGCCGTAGAGATTAATAATGATTTTCTTTTATCTGAAGAATCCGTAGAAGTCATTTTGATTCTGAGTTTTGTAATAGTATTAAATAAAAACGTTTAAAAGTAGTAAAAATTGTTTAGAAACAAAGGGAGAATTTTACCGCAAAGTGCGCAAGGATTTACGCAAAGTTCGCAAAGCTTTTTTTTAAATCTCGCAAAGTCGCAGAGTCGCAAAGAAAAACTTAAAAAAGAAAAACTTTGCGACTCTGCGACTTTGCGAGAAATAAATTAGCGCACCTTGCGTAAATCCTTGCGCACTTTGCGGTTAAATAAAAAAGCGAGCTAAAATTTAGCCCGCTTAGAATTGAAGTAAAAAGAAAATTATACTAATTGTTTCAATGCAATCTCAAAAGCAGTTGCACTAATATTTGTTTTAGACGGATTTAAAGCGTGAGCTTTTACAATCGCATTTTTTATAATTTCTGATGTATCATTAAAAATAGCTTCATCTGTCATTTGTACTTTTTTCTCCATGAAATAAGCAAAAACCCTTGCCATTCCGCAGTTTGAGATAAAATCCGGAATCAAACTTACTTTATGATCTACTTCTTCCATAATAGAACCAAAGAAAATTTCCTTGTCAGCAAAAGGTACATTCGCACCACAAGAAATCACTTCCAGTCCGTTGGCAATTAAACTATCAATTTGAGTTTGCTGTACCAATCTTGAAGCGGCACAAGGTGTGAAGATTTCAGCACCAATTGTCCATATTTTTGAGTTGATTTCTTCAAACGGAATCATATTATCAGCAACCAATTTATTACCGTCTTTATTTAAGAATAACGTTTTAATTTCTTCAAAAGAAAAACCTTCTTCTTTAATTAATCCGCCATCGCGATCAATAATTCCGATAACTTTTGCACCCATTTCAGCCAGGTAAAAAGCAGCAGCAGAACCTACATTTCCAAAACCTTGTACGATTGCTTTTTTGCCTTTTATATCTCCTCCATAAGTTGCATAAAAATGACGTACAGCTTCGGCAACGCCATAACCTGTAATCATATCTGCAACAGTATATTTTCTGGTTACATCAGGTGAGAATTTAGGATTTTCGATTACCTTGATAACACCTTGACGCAATTGACCAATTCTATTAATTTTATCAGCTTCTGTTGGTTTAAAATGCCCATTAAAAACACCTTCCTGCGGATGCCAAACACCACATTCTTCTGTCATTGGGATAACTTCGTGGATTTCATCAACATTTAAATCTCCACCAGTTCCGTAATAACTTTTTAATAAGGGTGAAACCGCTTTGTACCAACGTTGCAAAACGCCTTTTTTACGAGGATCATTCGGGTCAAAATTTATCCCGGATTTTGCGCCTCCAATTGCAGGTCCGGAAACTGAAAATTTAACTTCCATTGTTTTGGCCAGGGACAAAACTTCATTCATATCTAATCCTTTTCTCATTCTTGTTCCTCCACCTGCAGCTCCTCCGCGTAGTGAATTAATAACAGTCCAGCCTTCGGCTTCTGTTTCAGAATCTTTCCAGTTAAAAACAATTTCAGGTGGTTTATTTTCAAATTGTTGTAATAAATCTTTCATTTTGTTGAGATATGTTTAGTTTGCGTAAAAGTATAAAATAGAATAATGCGAATAATGTATTATGCGTCAATTTTTATTAAACAAAAAAAGAAAGCCGAAAACAGTACGTTTTCGGCTTTAGAATATTTTTTTTAAATGTAAATTATATTCCTAATAAATGTTTTTTCAAAGTATCGTCTACTGGTTTATCAGAAAGCCAGATTCCGAATAATGCTTTTTTGAAATCAAATCCTGAAACTTTTCCTTTCAAAACTTCATTTTTATATACATTGATAGTTTGATCAAGTGGATTATAACCTAAAACAAAAACATCTTTTTCTGTAATTGCATCACTTAGTAATTTTTTAAATTGTTCAATTCTTGGTCTTAATTCTTCAAGATTGCTTCCTGCAGATTTTTCGAAACCGGCATTCATTGCTTTTGTCAATTTGTTTGAGGATACCATTGATGATGTGATTTCAATTCGAATCGCCATTTCAGTATCACTGTCAATAATAAATTGAGGATCCTGACTTAATTGAGATAAATATAAGGCCTGAACATAAACTTCGAGCCACATTTTAGATCTTCCACCAGCTCCGTTAAGCTGCAAAGTTTTACCTTGAAATTCAATTTTTCTAGGAACAGTAACACCATTTACCTCCAGTTGAGTCTGGGCTGAAACGGTAGAAAATTGTATGCTTAAGAGGAGAGTAAGTAATAGTAAAATCTTTTTCATGTTCTGTCAATTTTATAATTTTTAGGCAAAAATAATGTTAATTTATCAATTAAACCTCGTTTTTTAATAAGTTTTTTTTTCTTGCTTTCTTATTCTTTCATGCGTATTTAATTAATAATCAAATTAGTAAGAGTAGTTTTACGTGCTTTTTTGGGTTTTAAGATTTGTTTAAGGTTTTTGAACTTATGATTGGTATATAATTTTTGATTTTCATCATTTTTATGCCCTATTTATATTCTTAAAATTTAAAGAAAACGTTGCAAACTTACTGCCTCTATTGCTAAATTTCGTTATTATTACGAAAACGTTATCGTAATTGTTGCTGATCTATTAAATTTATATGCATGCATTGTTATTTCCAGTTTTAAAAATTATCTTTGGGAGCCTTTTTCAAGGAAATAAAACAATTCAAAAAACAAAAATAACCATCTGTTAAACCTTCTTTTTTTAATTTGGTATACAGAAAACAATAAAACACATAACTATGGATTTCAATCTTACCGAAGAACACTTAATGATACAACAAGCAGCAAGAGATTTTGCTCAGAACGAATTGTTGCCAGGTGTTATTGAACGTGACGAAAAACAAATTTTTCCAACGGAGCAAGTAAAAAAAATGGGACAATTAGGATTCATGGGAATGATGGTTGATCCTAAATACGGAGGAAGTGGTTTAGATGCCATTTCGTATGTAATTGCAATGGAAGAAATTTCTAAGGTAGATGCATCTGCTTCTGTAGTTATGTCAGTAAACAACTCATTAGTTTGTTGGGGTTTACAAGAATATGGAACGGAAGAACAAAAACAAAAATATTTACCAGGTCTTGCTTCGGGAGAAATTCATGGAGCATTTTGCTTAAGTGAGCCGGAAGCAGGAAGTGATGCAACTTCTCAAAAGACTACTGCAATAGACATGGGAGATCATTATTTGGTAAATGGTACAAAAAACTGGATTACGAACGGAAATACAGCATCTGTTTATTTGGTCATTGCTCAAACGCATCCTGAAAAAAAGCATAAAGGAATTAATGCTTTGATTATGACTAAAGATATGCCTGGTTTCTCTGTTGGTCCAAAAGAGCAAAAAATGGGAATTCGTGGTTCTGATACACACTCTTTAATGTTTAGTGATGTAAAAGTTCCTAAAGAAAATAGAATTGGAGAAGACGGTTTTGGATTTAAATTTGCCATGAAAACGCTTGCCGGAGGACGAATAGGAATTGCATCTCAAGCATTAGGAATTGCATCTGGAGCTTATGAACTGGCTTTAAAATATTCGAAAGAACGTAAAGCTTTTGGTACAGAAATCTGTAATCACCAAGCAATTGCCTTTAAACTGGCAGATATGGCAGTAAATATCGAAGCAGCCCGTCATTTGTGTATGAAAGCAGCCTGGGATAAAGACCAACAAAAAAACTATGACGTAAGCGGTGCGATGGCAAAACTATTTGCGTCGCAAGTAGCAATGGATACAGCTGTTGAAGCAGTACAGATTCATGGCGGAAATGGTTATGTAAAAGAATACCATGTTGAGCGTTTTATGCGTGATGCAAAAATTACGCAGATTTATGAAGGAACTTCAGAAATTCAGAAAATTGTAATTTCAAGATCCGTTATTGCAGGATAATTTTAGATTTAATTGTATATAAAATACCCTTTCAGCTTTTTTGCTTTGAAAGGGTTTTTTTATGATTATTTTTTTTAAATTTCAGGTTCTTGTTTTAAATCAATAATTTAGCTTTCTATCTGTCTAAAATAACAATCATTTTTATGAAAAAAATATACTTTCTTTTCCCAATTGCTTTATTTGCCTGTAAGTCAAATCCAACGGCGGTAAGTGAAAAAGCTTCAGTGGAAAACCTTAATCCCGTTGAAATCAACTATAAAGTAGTACAAAATGATGTTTCGGATTTTTTGAAATACCTTTCTTCAGATGAATTAGAAGGTCGTGAAACCGGAACTAAAGGAATTGAAAAAGCAGCAGTGTTTTTAGAAGATTTTTTTAAGAAAAATAATGTAAAACCTTATTTCTCATCTTACCGTGATACACTTACAAATTTTAAAACCCCGGCCTATAATATTGTTGGGTTTTTAGAAGGAAGTGATCCGGTTCTGAAAAACGAATTTATTGTTTTGAGTGCGCATTATGATCATATTGGTGTATTAAAAAAACAACAGCCGGATGTTATTAATAATGGTGCAAATGATGATGCGTCAGGAGTGACAGCTGTCGCGGAAATGGCAAAATATTTTAGCGTGACAAAGTCTAATAAAAGAAGTATATTATTTGTATTTTTTGCGGGAGAAGAAAAAGGATTGTTGGGTTCTAAAAGTTTAGTACAAAAACTAAAGAAACAAAACTTTAATTTATACACACAATTAAATATCGAAATGATTGGTGTACCTATGAAACGTGATTATCTGGCTTACGTTACCGGTTTTGATAAATCGAATATGGCTCAAAAAATAAATGAATATACAGGTAAAAAGACGATTGGTTTTTTGCCTAAAGAAGCCGAATATGAGTTGTTCTACAGATCAGATAACTATTCTTTTTATGAAGTATTCAAAAAGCCTTGTCAGTCTATAAGTACTTTTGATTTTGAGAATTTTGATTTTTATCATCATGTTTCAGATGAATTTAAAGTAATGGATGTTCCACATATAACTTCTTTTATTCAGGAGTTTTTACCAGCAGTGACTAAAATTGCAACTTCGCCAACAGAAGAAATTACAATGAATAAATAACCAATCGTTTTGTTTGATTTGCTTATTTTTGTTTTATGAAAAATATTATTGTTACCGGAACCAGCAGAGGAATTGGTTACGAATTAGCATTGCAATTTGCTAATGCAGGACATCAGGTTCTTGCCATTTCAAGAAAAATACCTCAGACACTTTTACAACACCAAAATATTACTTGTCTTTCAATTGATTTGGCAGATGAAAGTGCTTTGCAGGAAGTAGATAAGTTTTTATCATCGACTTGGAAAAAAGTAGATGCAGTTGTTCACAATGCCGGAGCTTTATTATTAAAACCTTTTGCAGAAACTACTCAGGCTGATTTTGAAAGTATTTATAAAGTAAATGTTTTTGCTGTTGCAAATCTTACCAGAATTTGTTTACCATATCTTCAAAGAGGAAGTCATGTCGTTACAATAAGTTCAATTGGCGGTGTAAGAGGAAGTCTTAAATTTGCTGGATTAGCAGCTTATAGTTCCAGTAAAGGAGCGGTAATTACCTTAACAGAATTATTAGCCGAAGAATATAAAGAACAAGGAATCTCTTTTAATGTTCTGGCTTTGGGTTCTGTTCAAACCGAAATGCTAAATGAAGCTTTCCCAGGTTATCAGGCGCCAATTTCTGCTGACGGAATGGCAACATATATTAATGATTTTACTCTTAACGGAAATAAATATTTTAATGGGAAAGTGTTAGAGGTCTCGTCAACGAATCCTTAATTTCTTATAAATTATTAATTGTCAGGCTGAGCGGAGTCAAAGCCATTTTGTTATTTCATTTGATTAAAAAAAAGATACTTTATAACTCATAATTATTTTGAACGAAACACTAGCAAGATATATACCGGAACATGCTGTAAAGCCTGTATTTGATTTGATTGTTGCCAATCAGGTTCATCTTAAAATCGTAAATGAGCGCCAAACGCGTCATGGAGATTATAGGAGAGGACCAAGTGGTAAACATGAAATAACGGTGAATGCTAGTTTAAATAAGTATCGTTTTTTGATTACGTTAATTCATGAGATTTCACATTTGGTGGCATTTGAAAGGTTTGGCAGACAAATAAAACCGCACGGAAATGAATGGAAACTTACCTTTCAGCGAATGATGATTCCGTTTATTCGTCCGGAGATTTTCCCGGGGCAATTATTGCCTTTATTAGCGAGGCATTTTAAGAATCCTTCAGCAAGTAGTGACACAGATACCACTTTGTCTCTGGCTTTAAAACAATTTGATGCGCAAAACGATAAAAATTATGTTTTTGAAATTCCTTACGGGAGTGTGTTCCGAATTAAAAATGGAAAAATATTCAAGAAGTTGGCAGTTAGAACCAAACGTTTTGAATGTATCGAAATAAGTTCAGGAAGAACTTATTTGTTTAATCCAAACGCTGAAGTTGAATTGATAAATTCGAATTAAAGACTGTTAGATATTCCAAATAAAAAATCCAAATTCCAATACTGATGCAGTTGGAATTTGGATTTTTTATTTGGAATCTTAAAAAGCTTATCCTTTCAAATATGCTTCTCTTACTTTTTTAAACAGGTTTGATGAGTACACAAACTTCACGATATCTTTATTGTCTGTTCTAAAGATTTCTTCTTTAGTTCCCTGCCACGCTTTTACTCCTTTTTTCAAGAAAACAATGTTTTCTCCAATTTCCATTACCGAGTTCATATCGTGCGTATTGATTACGGTTGTGATATTGTATTCTTCAGTAATTTCTTTAATCAAATTATCGATCAATGTTGAAGTATTTGGATCTAAACCTGAGTTAGGTTCATCACAAAATAAATATTTTGGATTATTTACAATTGCACGGGCAATAGCCACACGTTTTTGCATACCTCCGGAAATTTCAGAAGGTAGTTTCTTATGCGCATCAACTAAGTTAACACGTTCTAAAACAAAATCAACGCGTTCCTGAATTTTAGCTTTGTTATCGTTAGTGAACATTTTTAAGGGGAAAGCAACATTTTCTTCAACAGTCATTGAATCAAATAAAGCACTTCCTTGAAAAACCATTCCAATTTCAGTTCTTAATTCTCGTTTTTCATCTGGATTTAATTCTGAGTAAACTCTGCCGTCAAATTCAATTGTTCCTGAATCCGGTGTGTGAATTCCTAATAAGGTTTTTAATAAAACTGTTTTTCCGGATCCACTTTGTCCTATAATTAAGTTGGTTTTTCCGGTTTCAAAAACGGTCGAAACCCCTTTTAAAACTTTACTGTCACCAAATGATTTTTCTATGTTTTTTACTTCTATCATTATCCTAATAATAATTGAGTTAATATATAATTAAAAAGAATAATACAAACAGATGTCCATACAAATGATACTGTACTTGCCTTACCAACTTCTAATGCTCCACCTTTCATGTAATATCCGTGAAAAGACGGAATTGTAGCCAATAACATTGCGAATATTAAGGTTTTAATAAAAGCATATGTAATATGAAACGGAATAAATTCCATTTGGGCACCCTGAATGAAATCCTGACTAGTCGAAAATCCTCCATATGCACAAGCAAGCCATCCACCAAAAATACCCAGGAACATACTGATTCCAATTACAAATGGATACATTAATAAGGCTACTATTTTTGGAAAAACAAGATAGTTTAATGAATTAACACCCATAACTTCCAATGCATCAATTTGTTCGGTAACACGCATTGTTCCGATACTGGAAGTAATGTATGATCCCATTTTTCCGGCCATAATCACCGAAATAAAAGTAGGGGCAAACTCCAGAATTACAGATTGACGTGTAGCAAAACCAATTAAATATTTTGGAATTAAAGGATTAGTTAAGTTTAATGCAGTTTGAATAGCAACAACTCCACCTATAAAAAAAGAGATAAAGCAAACGATGCCAAGGGAGTCGATTATTAAATCATCGATTTCTTTGAAAATCAATTTTTTCATAACAGGCCATTTAGTCTGTTTATTAAAAATTTCTTTCAGCATTAAAAAATATCTTCCTATTTGAGATATATAACGAATTAGCATCATAGTTTTAGTAATATTGGCTAAATTAAGGATTAGTTTACAGTTTACAGTTTCCGTTTACAGTTTTTTAAGTTTTAAAAACTAAAAAAGCTTCTGTTTCATCTTCTGAAAACGATAATTTCTAATAAATTTAGCTTGTTCGGGTGTAACTAATAAAGGTGTTTTGTTTTTTTTTGCTTTCCAGAAGCCTCTGATATAGTCAAAAAACAAAAATGGTTTTTTCTTCATCATTGCCAGCTTTGCTGATGCAATTGCTGTAATCATGAAACCATATCCAAGGGTATAAAAAGCTTCTCCTTGTTTATAACGTGCTGTTTTGTTGTAATTCGCACCTGTTGGTTTAAGATGTTTTACATGTAAAGAAGAATCAGTAATAATTTTCCAATCATAGTATTTACAAAACAATTCATCTACCGTGTCCCAGCCCATAGCAGGTTTTAAACCTCCAATTTGCTGATAAGTTTCTGCACGATATGCTTTCAGTGCGCCACGAATATGATCTTTATCGGTTAAGTTTTCCAAAATCCAGTCGCCATTTTTTTCGATGTAACAAAATCCTCCAACCATTCCAACTTTAGGATCAGATTCAAAATGTTTTATAATGGTTTCAAAATAATTAGGAGGAAAAATTAAATCCCCATCTATTTTTACAATAATATCATAATCTGAATCCAGCGTTTCGAAACCTTTCTGAAAAGCCTGAATTACTTTGCTTCCCGGCATGTGAATCGCATCCGAAGTTTTGTTTACAACTGAAATAAACGGATTTTCCTTTGCAAATCCCAATACAACTTCTTCTGTTTTATCAGTTGAATTGTCATTTACAACAACAACTTTTGATGGCAAAACAGTTTGTGAAACCAAGGATTGAAGCGTTAGACCAATAAGGTCTTGTTCGTTATGCGCGGGAATGACGATATAATATTTCATAAAATAATTATGGATTGTAAATTATTAATTATGAATTTTCTCTGCTACAACAATATAGTATCTTGGAGTAAAATATCTTAATAAAGGTCTGAAGCCAAACTTTTTTACAGGATGTGTAAATTTTTGGCGATCGGTTATTTTCCAGCCTGTTTTTTCTAAAAGCCAGTCTAATTGCCAATCTTCAAATTCGTGATAATGTCTGTCCCACATATCAGTTTTTGATCGATATGCCGGTGAAAACCATAAGCGTAATGGAATTGAAATTAACAATTTATCACATTTTACGTTTTGTAAAATAGTATATGGATTTAGCAAATGTTCGAAAATTTCGAATGCAGTAAAAACGGTATATTCTTCGGTTTGTAGCGCCCTTTGATCGTTATCTAAATCTTCGCCTTTTGTGTTTTTTACGGTATAACCGTTTTCTTCCATTATTTTAGAAAATGGATTTGGAACACCAAAATCAAAAATAGTTTCTGATGTTTTAACGTGTTTTTGTAAAAACTCTAAGGTAAGTTTGAATCTTTTATTCGGAAACGTTTTTTCGTACATAGCGTTGCGAGGAACGAAACAATCTCTCGTTCTTGATTTTATAATTAGGTCGCAAATATACTAAAAAGTCCGCATTTTAAAATGCGGACTTTTTAGTTTTCGGTATTCAGTCGCAGTTTTCAGTTAGCAGCGTGTAAACTGAGACTGAATACTGCGACTGAAAACTATATTTAATATCTATATACAAATGCATTAACATTCATTCCTGCTCCAACAGAAGCAAAAATAACAACATCGCCTTTGTTGATTTCATGATTTTCTAATTTTCCCTGAATTAAAAGGTCGAAAAGGGTTGGTACAGTTGCAACACTACTATTTCCTAAATCATGAATACTCATTGGCATAATGTTTTCAGGAGCAGTTTTGTCGTATAGTTTGTAAAAACGGGCAATAATTGCTTCGTCCATTTTTTCGTTTGCCTGATGAATCAGGATTTTCTTTACATCATCAATTGCGATTCCGCTTTTGTCCAGACAGCTTTTCATTGCACATGGAACCTGACTTAAAGCAAATTCATAAATTTTACGGCCATACATTTTTATGTATTTAATGTCTGGATCTAAATCTGGATTGTATGATTTTCCAAAATACAAGAAGTTGGCTTCATCATTAGCAAAAGTAGCACTTTCATAAGATAATAATCCGGCTTCATCTTCAGAAGCTTCTAAAATTGAAGCACCGGCACCATCAGAATAAATCATAGAATCACGATCGTGATCATCAACAACTCTTGATAAAGTTTCAGCGCCAATTACCAGAACACGTTTTGCCATACCAGATTTGATAAAAGCATTTGCCTGAAGAACACCTTCAATCCATCCCGGACATCCAAAAAGAATGTCATAAGCTACACATTTAGGATTCTTGATGTCCAATTTATTTTTAACGCGTGTTGCTAAACTTGGTAAAATATCAGATTGATTTGTTCCTGATTTTACATCGCCAAAATTATGGGCAAAAATAATATAGTCTAATGTTTCGCGATCGATATTAGCATTTTCAAGCGCTCTCTCGGCAGCAAAAAAAGCTAAATCAGATGAGGTATGTTGATCTTCGGCATAACGGCGATTTTCAATTCCGGTAATACCTTTGAATTTTTTAATTACAACTTCGTTCGGGTAAGCAAAAGGAGTTCCGTCTTCATTTAAAAAAACATGTTTGTCAAAATCAGTATTGCTTACTTCTTTATTTGGAATATAGCTTCCTATGCCTATTATTTTTATTTTCATTATTCAATAATTATCCGATAAATTTATTGCTAAAGTATAAATAAAATCATGATAACTATCATAAAAAATACTATGCATGCATATAATTATGAAATAATAATTATTTGTGGAATATATTGTTTATTTTTTAATGATTTTTGAGTTTTACCGAGATTTCAAACGTTTGAAATAAAAGTCAGAGTAAGGTTTTTCTGTTTTCAGGTTTTAAGTTTTACATCTCAACAAAAACCTGAAACAAAAATAAACCCGACAGGTTTTTAAAACTTGTCGGGTTTGAATATATAATTCGAAAACTAATTTTTAGTTTTCCATGTAAGCTTCAATAGGAGCACAGCTGCAAACTAAGTTTCTGTCACCGTAAGCATCATCTACACGACGAACTGATGGCCAGAATTTATTTTCGGCGATGTATTCTAATGGATAAGCCGCTTTTTCTCTTGTATAAGGGAAATCCCAATTGTCAGTAGTTAACATTGCCAATGTGTGTGGTGCATTTTTCAATACGTTGTTTTTGTCATCGGCTGTTGCAACTTCAATTTCTTTTCTGATTGAAATAAGAGCATCACAAAAACGATCTAATTCTGCTAAATCTTCAGATTCAGTTGGTTCGATCATTAAAGTTCCAGCTACAGGGAAAGAAACAGTTGGAGCGTGGAAACCGTAATCCATCAAACGTTTTGCGATATCACCCACTTCGATTCCGTTTTCTTTAAATGAACGACAATCTAAAATCATTTCGTGAGCTGCTCTTCCGCATTCTCCAGTATAAAGAATTGGGTAGTGTCCTTCGAAACGAGATTTCATGTAGTTAGCATTCAAAATAGCGTGTTCTGTAGCACTTTTTAATCCTTCAGCTCCCATCATTGTGATGTAACCATAAGAAATTAAACATACTAAAGCTGATCCGTAAGGTGCAGATGAAATTGCTGTAATGGCTTGCTCACCGCCTACTTTTAAGATTGGGTTTGTTGGTAAAAACGGAACTAATTTTTCGTTTACACAAATTGGTCCAACTCCAGGTCCGCCACCACCGTGAGGAATAGCGAATGTTTTGTGTAAGTTTAAGTGACAAACGTCAGCACCAATTGTAGCAGGATTTGTTAATCCAACTTGCGCGTTCATGTTTGCACCGTCCATATATACTAATCCGCCATTGTCGTGGATTAATTTTGTGATTTCGATAATCGAAGATTCGAAAACTCCGTGAGTCGAAGGATAAGTTACCATTAAACAAGATAAATCATCTTTGTGTTCAATCGCTTTTTCTCTTAAATCTTCTACGTCAATATTTCCTTCCGGAGTTGTTTTAGTAACGATGATTTTCATTCCCGCCATAGCTGCAGAAGCAGGGTTTGTTCCGTGAGCTGATGATGGAATCAAACATACATTACGGTGACCTTCGTTTCTTGATAAATGGTAAGCACGAATCGCCATTAAACCAGCATATTCTCCCTGAGCTCCAGAGTTTGGTTGTAATGTTGTTCCGGCAAATCCGGTAATTACATTTAATTGCTGCTCTAATTTTTTAAGCATTGTGATGTAACCTTCAGCTTGTTCTACTGGTGCAAAAGGGTGAATGCTGTTCCAGTTTGGCATTGATAAAGGCAACATTTCTGATGCTGCGTTTAATTTCATTGTACAAGAACCTAATGAAATCATCGAATGATTTAATGATAAATCTTTACGCTCTAATTTTTTGATGTAACGCATGATCTGACTTTCTGAATGATGATTGTTGAAAACATCATGCGTTAAGAAAGAAGATGTTCTTTCTAACGAAGCAGGTAATTGGCTTGTAGCAGATAAATCAGCAACGGTGAACGTTTCTTTTCCTAAAGCTTCAGCAAAAATGGCAATAATTTGGTTGATGTCGTTAATTGAAGTCGTTTCGTTTAACGAAATAGAAATCGTATCAGCATCTACATAAAAGAAGTTTACTTCGTTTTTCTCTGCCACAGCTTTTACTTTTTGAGCATCTGCTTTTACTAAAATAGTATCAAAGTAAGCTGTATTGGTTTGAAAAACGCCTAATTTATTTAAAGCTTCAGCAGTTGTAACCGCCGACGCGTGAACTTTGTTTGCAATATATTTTAATCCTTTTGGTCCGTGGTAAACCGCGTACATTCCGGCCATAACTGCTAGTAAAACCTGAGCAGTACAAATATTTGAAGTTGCTTTTTCACGTTTAATGTGTTGCTCACGAGTTCCTAATGCCATACGTAAAGCACGGTTTCCGTTTACATCTATTGAAACTCCAATAATACGACCTGGCATAGATCGTTTGTATTCGTCTTTAGTAGCAAAAAAAGCAGCGTGAGGACCACCATAACCCATTGGTACACCAAAACGTTGTGAAGTTCCAACTACTACTGCAGCTCCCATTTCTCCCGGAGAAGTTAAAGTCGCTAATGATAAAATATCGGCAGCAAAGGCAACTTTGATTTCGTTTTCTTTTGCTTTAGCAACAAAAGCACTATAATCGTTTACCTGACCATATTTTCCTGGATATTGTAAAATCGCTCCGAAAAATTCATTCGAAAAATCAAAGTTTTCGTGGTTACCAACAACTAATTCAATCCCGATAGGAGTAGAACGTGTTTGAAGGATAGATAAAGTTTGTGGTAAAATTTCTTCAGAAACGTAGAACTTATTTGTATTGTTTTTCTTTTGATCACGAGTACGAACATCAAATAACAAAGCCATAGCTTCGGCAGCAGCAGTTCCTTCATCAAGTAAAGAAGCGTTTGCAATTTCCATTCCTGTTAGTTCAATAACAGTAGTCTGGAAATTTAAAATTGCTTCAAGACGACCTTGAGCAATTTCTGCCTGATAAGGTGTATAAGCGGTATACCATCCTGGATTTTCGAAAATATTTCTCTGAATTGGAGCAGGAACGATAGTAGGGTGATAACCCAAACCAATGTATGATTTGAATACTTTATTTTTCTTTCCTAATTCCTGGATATGATTTGCAAATTCGTACTCCGTCATTGCAGGATCCAAATTCAAAGGTGCTTTTAAACGAATATCATCCGGAAGGGTTTCGTAAACAAGTTGTTCGATCGATTCAACCCCAATGGTTTGTAACATGTGTTGAAGATCTGTTTCTCTTGGGCCAATGTGTCTTAAAGCAAAAGCATCTGTTCTCATTTGTAGCTATCTAATTTTTTAAGGGCAATGCAATTCGCGATGTATCTTCTTTGACTTAATCAAGTGTAACACAAGGTTTATTACATTTTATAGTAAATGTGTTGTTTTTTTGTGGCGCAAAATTAAGTATTATTAATAATTTAATAGGTATTTTTAACTTCAATTTTTATGAAATTTACAACTAAAGAGTTGATTTGTTAATAATTGATTAGATTTAAAGAATGAAACTATTAAAACAGATATTCGATTTTTACCTGAATAGCAGTATTCATGTGGCTTTATCCTGTTACGCATTAGTTCGGGTTACGTTTCATGTGTTTCATATTCAATATGATGAGCCAATGGCGTTGTTTGTTTTTTTTG
Organism: [Flexibacter] sp. ATCC 35103; assembly: GCF_001975985.1. Taxonomy (GTDB): domain Bacteria; phylum Bacteroidota; class Bacteroidia; order Flavobacteriales; family Flavobacteriaceae; genus Flavobacterium. The sequence goes on from NZ_MTQF01000007.1 coordinate 26,829, forward strand.
GAACAATTGTGGGGTATAATTTTGTTAAATATGATGCGTTGGTTCGCGTGAAGAAAAAGCCAATAGGAAATCAATTAAAAATTATCGCTGCATTAAGCCTAATTTCACTCGTTTTAGTTGGCTATTATTTCTTCCATCTCAAGCGAATTACTCAAGTTGTTTCCGTCATCATTTTTGCCATCACCGCACTTTATACACTTCCGTTTTTCCCCAATAGAAAAAATGCCCGAAACTGGGCTGGCGTAAAAATCTATATTGTGGCACTTTGCTGGGTTGGCGCAACATTAGTTTTGCCCTATATAAATGCTGAAATTCCGTTTATACCTGATTTTTTTATAAAATGCATTCAGCGATTTGTATTGGTTTTTGTATTGATTTTGGTTTTCGAGATTATTGATCTGGCGAATGACGATCCGCACTTAAAAACCGTTCCGCAAACAATAGGCGTGAAGCGAACTAAAATTTTAGGGTTCTCGCTTTTAGTTCCGTTTTGGATTGTTGGCATTTTGACATTTACCTTTCATGATCTCATAATAAATCTTATTATGGTCGTGACTTTAATGCTGTTTATATTTTTCGCAAACCCAAACCGATCTAAATACTACACTTCTTTCTGGGTCGAAAGCGTCCCAATTTTCTGGTGGCTAATGATAGTATTTTTATAAATTGTATTCATGATATTTTATGGAAGAAAACATATACTTTTTAAGATTTAAATTTACTTTTTTGCAATTTCTAGCCTTGTTTTTTGGATGGAATTTCTTCATCTGTTTTATCTGGCCTCTTATGATTGAGTCTTACTTTGGCGTTACCATATTCGTTTGTGCTTTTTCTTTGCTTTTTGCGATGGCGTTAAATAATAAATTGATTTTATGGCTGTTTTTGTTGTTTCACATCAATAAAAAGATTGTAATTATCTATCAAAAGACAATGCTTTATCTAAGTGCATATTTTGGGACTTGCGTTTTTAGCTGGTTTATGCCTCCAATGAGTATTTATGTTTTTCTTGAGCATTTATTTATCAATACCCTTACCGTTTTTTTGTATTTTACTTTTGTAATGAAGGCTACTAATAGAGAAGACATTTAATATATAATTCTCTTTCAATGCATAATGAAAAACCCGATGTTGTTTTGAACATCGGGTTTTTTATGAAGATATTTAAAATGTTATTTTGGGCGTGTTTCGCCGCGGCGAATCGGGCTTTCGGCTATATCTTTTATTCCGCTCCGCTTCATAAAAGGATACCCTCAATCCCTCACGCAAACCGTAAAATGAGAGATTTTATTTTTAAAAGAAAGTGAAAAATCAGATTAATAATAGAATTGCTTTCAGCTTTAGCTGAAGGCAATTGAAATTAATATTTTAAAAATCTGCCCAATCTGCTAAATCTGCGAGAGACAAAATCAACAATAATTTATTTTATTTTTTGTTCCGCCAAAGCTTTATTCAAATCAGCTTTCGCTTCATCTAGTTTCTTTTTTTTCTTATTGATTTTTTCTTTGCTTTCCTGATCATTAATTGCTTTGTTCAGATCATCAGTTCTTTCCTTAACTTTTTGTTGTTTTTCTTTTACCTTTTTGTCAAGATCAGTAGTTACGGTTTTAGTCGTACAGTTTTTCTTGGTTTTCGAAATAGCCTCTTCAACTCCCTTTATTTGGTTTTGATTACCGGCTTTTTTAGCAGCGACCAATTTAGTGTTCAACTCACATAATTTTCTTTCGCATCCTTTTAAAGTTGCACAATTACTCTGTGCAAATCCTATAAAAGAAATGGCGAAGAATGCTATCGATAAAATTTTAGTTTTTAAAGTCATAAGTTTATTTTTAATGTTTTATAAGGATTGGAATACTTGTAAATGTAAGAAAATTATTTTAAAACTTGTTTTCAGCTACTTCTTTCAGTGTTTTATTTCTTTCTAAAAGAAAGTGTATTAAATGCTTCTTTAAAAATAAAGAATCAAATACTTTCCCTAATATCCCAAACGGAGTTTCATATTGCATTTTATCTTTCATGATCGTGACGCCATTTTCTTCTTCAAAAAAATGTTCATGCTTAAAGAACTTGAATTTTCCTTCTTCCATTTCATCCACAAAATAATCGTAAAAGTTCATTGCTGTTATTCGGCTTTTGTGTGTGAGATAAAAACCAAAATGTTTGCCACGCCAGGTTACCGTTTCGTTTAAATTAATTAAACCAGAAGTTATTCCGGCAATTGCAATTTCATTTGATTTACTCGCAGATTGCTGATGAATATCAATATTTCGTGATGCATCAAAAACAATATGTTTGGACGCTTTTATTTTCGTGGTGAGATTGATTGTTGTCATAATTAGTTAGAATATTTCAAGCCCCAGAGGGAAGACATATTTATATAAACATAGTAGAAATTAGATTTTTGAGCCCCATCGTCGTGATATTTATTGATTATTATTGAAAATATATCGCTCCGCTGGAGCTTTGTGTAGGAACGTATTATGTTTTTTCTATAAATATTTTGCTCCGCTGGAGCATTACATAAAAATTTTGTACGTCTAGTTTTAAGTCCCAAAGAGATGACATATTTATAGAAATATAGTAGAAATTAGATTTTTAAAACCAGCGAGGGGATATATTTATTGAGTATTAAAGAAAATATGTCGCTCCGCTGGAGCTTAGGAAGGAATGTATTATGTTCGTTCTATAAGTATTTTGCTCCGCTGGAGCAATACATAAATATTTTGTACGCCTAGCTTCAAGTCCCATAGGGACGACATATTTATAGAAATATGTAGGAACATATAATTGAGCCCCAGCGGGGTGATATATTTATCTAGTAGTATAATCAAAAATATATCGCTTTGCTGGAGCTTAGAGAAGTACGTATTGTATTTTTTTTTATAAATATTTTGCTCCTCCGGCGCTATAAAATTGAGGTTTTACTTATCTATCCTTGACTAAATTCTTAACGCAATAAATCTCGAAAAGCCTTATCAATATTCCCAAACTTAAATTCAAATCCATTTTCTAAAAGTCTTTTCGGAATTACATTTCTGCTTTTTAAAACCAGTTCCGTTTCTGTTCGAATAAAGAAAGATCCAATTTCCAGAAAAAACTTATTCATCGGAATCCCGAAAGGAAAACCAACTGCTTTTCTAAGTCTTTGCATAAAATCAGCATTGCGAATTGGTTGCGGAGAAACAATATTTATGACGCCGGTAATTTCTTTCTCAATAATAAAATCAATTGCATTGACAAAATCATCTTCATGAATCCAGCTTGTAAACTGATTTCCTTTTCCTTGTTTTCCTCCAAAACCTATTTTTGCCAAAGTTTTAAGCGGAATAAAAGCGCCGCCATTTTTACCTAAAACTATAGAAGTTCGCAAAGCCGTTTTTAAAGTATTTGGAGTTTCGGTTTTAAAAAAAGCTTTTTCCCAAGACAAAGCAACATTTATAGAAAAGTCATTTCCAATTTCACCGTTAACCTCATCCATTTCTTTATCTAATGAAAAGCGATAGATTGTTGAGGTAGATGAATTCAGCCAATGTTTTGGTGGTTTTTTGCATTTTAAAACTGCCTCATTTAAAACCTTTGTACTTTTAATTCTAGACCACAAAATTTCTTTTTTGTTTTCTTTTGTATAGCGGCAATCAACAGATTTTCCTGCAAGATTTATTAAAACTGTTGCGTTTTCCAGTTCCTTTTCCCAACCCGAAAAACTTTTAGCATTCCAGTTTACATATTTTATTCCGTCAATTATTTGAGATTTTCCTCGGGTCAGAATTACAATTTCTTCAAATTTATTTTTGAAATGATTGACTAAAGCCTGTCCTAAAAAACCGGTTCCGGCTGCGATTATAAGTTTTGTCATCAGAGTACTATTTTTATCGCCACGAATTCACGAATTTTATAAATTGGGAATTAATTTTATTCTATGCGAATATTAATAATTCGTGAATTCGTGGCTGTTTTTAATTTAAGATTAAGGCTAAAGCAAGAATTCGATATAAAATCCAGGTGTAAGATAAATAAAATGGAAGTTTTAGAATTTTAATTCTTCTAAAATGTTCTGTAAACATGATCAAAACCGTTATCGCAAACCAACCAAAAATGAGAATTGCCGGAACAATTATAAACTGACTTATAATTAAAATTGGTACTAAAATTAAAGAACCCATTAAAGAAACAGTCATTAAATTTCCTGCATAATTGATGATCGTTTTTTTATCAAGTTTTAATTTTAAAAGAAATAAGCTTTGAAAAACGATTTGACCAAAAGCTAAAGCAACTTCTCTAACGATACTTGTTTTGGGTAAAACAGGAATCAAATCAGAATATCCAAATAAAACAAAAGTCGTTATCGTTAAGGCAAATGCGATAAAAAGAAAACGGTATTTGTAATTGAAATCCGGAACGCATTGTAGCTTGTTTTCTTCCTTTACATTTCCGAGAATAATTACCTTTCTATTATAAGAAACAAAAGAATACATTTTTCTGAGGATAAAATGAATAGGTTTTGTTATTGCAATTTTTTCAATTACAGGAAAAGAAAATCCCACTACTTTTATCAAACTATCAATTCCGTACGTAACGGTTTTGGTTTCGTTATCAACCAAAGCTATTTCGTTTGTTGCCCGTTTTAAGTCTATAAAATTTTGTTCTTCGGCAGATAATTGGCAATAAGATTTTCTTCCGTTTTCATCTAACATTCCACTTTTTACAAATCCGGTTGTGTATAAACTGCAAAGCGGGCAATCTTCATCATAAAGTAAGGTTTGATTTTCTAGCGTTTTCATGATTTTTGGGTTTTAAGGATCATCAAATTGATTGGTAAGTTTCTTCTAAAACAGGAATTATTTGCAATTTTCTTTTATTTTGAACGGTAATCTGGGAACCTTTTGCCAGAAAAACTGAAGTTGGTTTTTTATTTTGAAGGAATTCAAAATCAGTTCCGTATGTTTCACTGAAATTAATATCAACGTTATGATTCAGGACTTCAAATTGTTCCCATCTCGGATGTTGAACTTCATATTCAAAAGTGGTTTCGTCATCAATTTTGGTATATCCAAAATAATGTTCTGTAATAAATTCGGCTTCAGAATCAATTTCAATTTCGCTAAGATTATTTCTGGTTTCTAACTCAATTGTATTCCATTTGTTATCACTTTTCCATTGGTAAATAAAAGTATTCGTATTTTCATTTTCAATGATTTCATGTCGCATTTTCTGCGTCTCATAATGTTCCTGATATAATGTGTTAGCAATAAAGGTAATGGCGCTTTTAGGAACAATTTCTTTAATAAAAACGACACCACGTTTCCATTCGCCATTTTCGAAACGTTTAACATAGAATCTTAAATTGACTTCTTCAAAATTGATATGAAAAGGTACTTTTACTCCCTGAACTTTTGTGTTTTTAAACATAAAACCAACTAAGCTTACATAACATTTGTTGTCCCAGATATCTATTTCAGTTCCCGCAGGAAGATATTTTTCTAAAACTTCACTGTCAACTTCATAATTGAAAATGGCTAAGTTTTGCCATTCGGCTTGTAGAAATGATTCAGAATTAATATTTGCTGTAAAAAAATAGAAGTAAGTTGCGATAGCCATTGGAAGTATAAAAAAACAAAATAAGCTACCTGCAACATATTTAAGTTTGAAATTGATTACAATTAAGAGGAAAACTGCTATTACTAAAATCCAGTAAATAATGAGTTTTGTTTTTTTGCTTTTACTTAATTCATCCCTTCTCACAAGTAGAGTAAATCCTATTATTAGTTGTACGATTCCCATGATAATTTGAAACATCATACCGAAATAAACCAAAAGGTAAAGAGCAAGTGTTGTAAAATAGAAGACTTTATTGATTTTGTGTAGTGTATTGAATGTCATGGCTTGATTTTTGTTTGTTTTAAACTTTCAGAAAAAAATGAAAGTTTTGATTAAATTTTTTTACTTTGATATTTTACTTCATGATTTTCAAAACCAGTTTTCCCAACCAGTTTTCATTGAATTCTGTCATTTTATCTAACATGTTATCTGCTTTTAAAACAAAATCATACAATTTAGTAGTTTGATCCACAAAATGTTTTTCTTCGGCTGTATCTTTTGCTTCAATTGTCGAAACTTCTTTTAGTATTTTAAGGGCAGGTTTAATTTCTCTCTTACTTCTTTCTCTTGAAATTTTCACCGCTAATTCGTCAAGATCTTTTTCGGCAGTAAAAAACTCTCTTCTTTCTCCGGCTTTGTATTCTTTGTACACAATTCCCCAATCCATTAATGCTCTTAGGTTCATGCTGGCATTTCCGCGCGAGATTTGCAATTCGTCCATAATGTCTTCCATAGAAACAGGTTCGTTCGAGACCATTAATAAAGCATGAATCTGTGCCATGGTTTTATTAATTCCCCATTGAGAACCTAATGCTCCCCAGGTTTGTACGAACTTATTTTTTGCTTCTTTGAATTCCATAGATCAAAAGTAAGTAAAAGTTTTTAAACTTTCAAAAATAAATGAAAGTTTATGGAGTCGTTTTTTATTATTTCATTAAAATCATCCAAAAACACGTGTTTCTACTTGCAAAATTATTCTGTGTCATTCATTATCTCATTCATACCTAAAAATTTCTGTCCTATAACATTTTATTCAAAATGACTTTGTATTTGATATAGTTTTGAAATAGAAATAAACCAAATATATTATTTAAGGCATCTTTTATATTTTTTATAATGTGTTGTTATTTAGTTATTTGAATTTTTATTCTTGAAACAACAAAACCAAAAACAAACCTCAAAAAATAAACTAAAAAACTTAATCTCATGAAAGACTTATCTTCTACAACATGTGTCGATCCTATATCAGAATCACAATATCCAGTTCTGGAGTCTTTTACAGGCTCTCAGCCAATACTGCCACAGTATTGGGAATGTACTTGCTTGCTTCATCCTTTTAGTCCTCTTCAGAGTAACAGTACTGTTGCGGATAAAGCGAGTCCGTTTTTTGAAATTTGCATTGCAACAGTTTACTATGCAGCAGGAATTGGATTAAATGCTTTACTGGTGGGAAGTTCAGGAAGAAGATGGTGGTATAATGTAACTCCTTCGCAAACGACAGTATCTACAGACGGAGTTAATTTTGTGCCTGTAGATATGGGCTGGACAGTTCCTACTACAAATTGGTTTGGGAACGAAAGTGGAAATGCTAATTGTGCTGGAACCAGTTACTTAAACTGGATGGAAGCGCAGCAAGTGAACTGGTGGAAAATTCCGGTTGGCAGCAGCACTCCGGCGCCCGCTACATGGATGTGGTTTGATAGTGTATTTAATTTGCCGGTGCGTCTTATGTTTGGTCAAGGTCCTGTTGCTTCTCCTACAATGGGAGATGTCAATCAACTGGCACTTTTTCAAATGTTTTCTTTTAGCTATTTTTCTTCTTTTCAAGGATTATCGAGCAATCCTTTAAGCTCACCTTTAATAGATCCGGTTATTGCTGGTTTTTCATTTGGAAATCCTAACAATTATGAATTGTTTGAATGGAATACAAATTTTGGAATGACTGTTTTTATGACGCCAGTTAATGAACAATTCAATCCGTTGCCTACAAGGGTTTTATATAACTGGGCAGCTGATAATGAATATAAAGTTTCTTCAGATAGGAGTCAAAGTACTCTGATGAAAAATACCTATAATAAAATAGGTCCAAATGATCCATTTACTTCGCAAGTTGCGCTTCTTACCGGACCATCTCCTTTAGGAATGACTCCCCCGCCAAACAGTCGTGCAGGTTTTATAATAAATTATTCAGGAGATGAAATAACGAAATGTGTTGGTTTCGCAAACTTTCCGTTTCCTCAGGAAGCACCAAATTGGGTTCAGATTCCGGCGGTAGGAGGCAGTATTCAGGCGACTATTTTAAATAATCCTGTGCTTTGTCCAAATAATCCGGTTACCGTTTTAGGGGTGCTTTTTCCACCTTCCGGAACTAACTATCCTGATTCTACTTATTTATGGACTTGGTATAGTCCTCTTAATGCAAGCGGAAGCAGCAGCAGACCGGTGACTTTTATGCAATCACAATCAGGCGTAGGTTTGGGAACTAGTCTTGCCCTAGCAGATTATTTTGATTATGTAGAATTCACAACGCCAATTCCCCCTTGCAATTTTGCAGTTCCGCCGACTGATTTTGAAGTCGCAGCTGATCCAGCTCCAAATACTCCAGCGAATCCAAATCCTAGTTATCCATGGTTTGACACGGGTATTAGAATGAATGCGAGTACAGTTGCAAGCATTTCTTATTTAAAAGGTTTATGGACAGCAAACCCAAATGATAATAATGGTCAGTTATACAATGCAAATGGAAATCCAACATATATCAATGCAAAGCCAGGCTATACGATGCCCAACGAAAACGAAGGTGCACTTATAGGTAAAATAGGAGAAACTGTTTTTCTTGTAGGTATGGGAGTTACTACTCCGGCGGGTCTTGTTGGAAAATTGGAACTATGTATCAATGATGATTTAAACGGAGAATATGGTGCCGGATTAAGTGATAACATTGGTTCTATAACAGTACAAATAACAGTTGGATTCTAAAATTAGAGTGTTACGATATTATAATAGCGAAAGCTTAAAATAAAAGTGGAGCAGAAACCACTAAAAAAAACGAGGCGTCACCGAAAAGCCTTACGAGTAGGAAAACCTAAATCAAAAAATTATGTCAGATTTATTAGCAGGTGCTTATTTAGCAACAGGCAAAATTGGAAATGTAGGAACACCAGGTGCTCCAATCGCAACATTTAGTTTAGTAGTTGTACCATCACAACATTCTGTTTCTGGTACAGTAGTAGTTACTCAGGCTATACAAGGACCTGATAGCCATATTGTTATTCCTGTAACAGGAAAAATATATGCAACAGGGTTAGGAAAGGTTACTCAAGTAGTTAGTCTTCAGGGACAATATGTTCATAGTGTTCCTCCTCCTGCAATTGGTTCTTTTTTAGCCACTTTCGATGCTCACTTAGCAATTGATAATGCATGGAACGGAACTGGAGGTTTTTCATATTATCAACATACTATCGAAAATGTACCAGTTGCAGCAACTAAAAACTTAGAGTTAGCTCAAAACTAAAATTCTCCCCAAACAATTCAACAGGATAATAAAAAATTTCCTGACTCGATAAGAGTTTTGATTTAAAGATCGCCTGGTTGTAGGCGGTCTTTTTTATTAATTCGAAAATACTTTCTTTCCAAAAACTTACTAAACCTATAGAAAAATGAAAAAAAAATACGTTGTTATTACACTGCTGCTTCTGGTTGTAATAGCAGTTGGCCTTTGGTTATTTCTCTTTAACAGAAATACCGGAATAGAAAAAGATGGAGTATTCTCTACATATACCAGCACATCTGCAGCTTGTAATTGTGAAGAAAACTGGTTTCCTCATGAACAAACTCCGCCACCTGCAGAAGGCGACGGAAGTCCGTTTGACAGCAAAAGCACTACAAACTGTATTTTCCATCAATGGTCGTGGCAAAAGTTTTTATGGCTCACGAAACCATTGCCAAGCGGAAATCCTTTGTTTTTAGATTCTCTTACTGTTGTAAGTCCTGAAATGGAACGTGTAAATCCGCAATTGGGTTTAAAACTAGTTTTAAGTTCTTATAATCAGGCTGGACCTGAAGGGGTTTTGGTTTCTAACCCAAAAGTTAATCCTGGACAAAGTGTTGGTGATACGGTATTTTATTCAATTCATATTAATAATACGTTTATGGATAAAGCTGTTTTGGCAGCAGCTTATATAAATAGCGGAAAAACACCTTATTCTAATCTGGAGACGTTTCCTGTTGGTTCACTTGAACTAAAAGTTTCATGGATTAATACAGATGCAATTGCAAAAGAAAAACGTGCAGATTATTTTACCACTAAAGCAGCTGTTAAAAATAAAAGCGGACAGTATGTAATAAAAACAATGGCATTATTAGGAATGCATGTTGTAGGCTTAGTAAAAAATCATCCTGAATTTATCTGGGCAACTTTTGAGCATAAAGACATGGCTCCGGTTTATGACTGGAAGAATAATAATGCTACAGCAGCAACTGAAAAGTTACTGTATGAAAAAGGAAAAACATCAGGATTACAAGCTATAACCTGGGATACTATCACGAAAAAACCATTTACTCAAAATAAAGCTTTTGTTCTTTATGAATACGGAGTTCCAAAGGTTTTAGGAACTGATAAATTTATGGAAACAAGCCAATCAGAACCTGCGAATTTTGATAATATTGATACCATAAATAAATGTGTAACAGGAAAATTGAAAGATGTTTTTAGAAATTATTTTTATAACGGTTCTATTTGGCTAGACACAGACGGATTATCTCCTGAACAGCAGGCAAAAACAATTGTAACAAATAAAATTTCAAGTGTTGTACCAGGTGCATTGGCAAGAGGTTCTTCCAATTTAGCCAATATTACAATGGAAACTTATACACAAACCTTTAAGGACAGTATACACGAAATCAATGCGGGTAATCTGGTAAATTGTTTTACGTGTCATCAATCTAAAAATTTTGATAAAAAACGTGGTGATGGCAGATCTCCCCTGTACTTAAGTCATGTTTTTGAATCTTATTTAGTAATCACAAAACCTAAATTACTAAGTAAAACAAATGTAAAAACAAACCGCATTGAAGAGACAAAAACACTTAAACTTAAACAGTTTGATGAGTTTGTTCGTGATAATAAATAAAGAAATAAACTGTCAGTATTCAGGAAATAATACTGGGCGAAACCCGAAAAGCCTTATGAGTAGGGCCAACAAACAAATAAATAAATTATGGCAACTTTTACAACAACAATCAATCTTAATCAGGAGGATGTAAGAATTTTAAAAAGTGAAGGATATTCTCTTTATGGATTTAAATCAGTAAATGCATCAGGCGACGGATCTCCAACAGTTTGGTTTAATCTTCCGGCTGAAAAAATACTGGGATCAATAAAAATTACCTGGCAAGATGATTTTCAGGCTTATATTTCAACAAATACAATTGCTCCTAAAACCAGAATTGAAGCAATGAGCACTGTAGAAACTGATTTAGGACAATTAGTAAGTATCGAAAGAGGATCTGCTAACTTAGAAGTTAGTACTGACGGAATTCATGGTGCAATATCCTTTCTTAATAAAGACAGTCAGCGATTTTCAGTAGGAATAAGTCAGGTAGTAAATGGCAGATCAAGTATTCTTTGTGCATTTCCAATTTTAGGATCCGGATCTTCAAGAGTAATTACACCTGTACCAAAAATTGCATTGATTTTTTCTACAGAACAAATAGAAATTGGTACGGTAATTACTAAAGCAATGTCTTCTGGTGCATTCATTAACCTTAAAGATAATAATTCGCGTGTAGTTAATTATAATGTAGACGAAGGATGGAGTGCAGACGGAGGTCCATGGTTGAAAAGTTTTAATGCTTTTACAGATTTAAAAAAGTTATTAATCGAAAACGCAAGCAGAGAAGAATTAGCGCTTAGCGAAAAATTTGTATAATAACAAAACCTAATTTGATTACTCTTCGTTAAAATCTAATGAAGAGTAATTTTTTATTAAATAACAGCAATCAAAATTTGACGTGGCAAATTTCAATTAAAAAATAGATGAAGAATTCAGTAATAATTAACTTTTCTCAGCAAACAGTCGAAGCATTAAACATGGAGAGTTTTACTTTATGTTGCTTTCTTGCCTGTAAGTCTAAAAATCCTTCATTGTTTAGGCCTTTGTGTTGGAATGTTACAAAAAAATTCATGAAATCTGTTTTAATAGAATGGGAATATAATTTGAGCAGTTATGCGTCTACGAGTATAATAATGCCGGATAATGTAATTTATTTTCCTCAGCCAGAACCTCTTTTGTCTGGCTCTTTGTCCAGACTTAAAAGTATAGCAGGTTCTAATTATAAAATAAAGCTCAAAGAACGAATGCTAATTAAAGAGTATGGTGAGATTTTAATTGATACTGAAAATACCAATACCTTCGATACAGTATTGATTCAAAATGATTCTAATAGCGAATATGCTACCGGAATTTGTGTCTATAGTAATAATGATCGCAAATATTATGGCAGTAGTGTTTTTAAAACTTTTGGCGGACAAGCTATTGATGTAGCACCTGCTAATAAAATATTTTTAATGTTTAGCAATAATGATATTCAAAATAACACCGTAATACTTAATTCTGAAAATAGAGGAATACTGATTGACTTAACGGATAGTAAAGATAATTCGCGGACAGTTTCATATGATATCAATCACGGATGGGATGCAAATAAACAAGTATGGGGACAAAAATATTCACATGGCACAGATCTAAAAAAATTGCTTGTTTCTACATTAAACCAGAATGATTAATTTTTTTAAATGAACTAAATATAAATTTTGCTACTTGAACTTCATGTCTTTAAGATCTTATATGCGTTTCAGGAATTGTTTAAAGGCCATTTTTTAAGAATTGTAAAGTTATGTTAATTTAGGAAATGAAATTTTGTATTAGATAATGGAAATATATTTTTGTAAAAATCACTTTTTTATGGAATTATATTACACTTTTTCAATACTAATTGTATTGGCCTCTTTCTTCGCCTATTTAAATCTAAGATTTTTAAAACTTCCCGGAACTATTGGCATAATGATTATTGCAATGTTAGTTTCTGTAGGGATTCGTCTTTTAGGAGATTCTTATTTTCCTGCTACTACAAAACATTTTTTTGAATTGATAAAAGAATTTGATTTCAACGAAATCTTAATGGGGGCGATGTTAAATTTTCTTTTGTTCGCAGGAGCATTGCATGTAAATATGTCTGATCTTAAAGAGCAAAAAGTTCCTATTATGATTTATTCTACAGTTAGTGTTGTCTTGTCAGCATTAATTATTTCTGTATTGCTTTATTATATTGCGCCTATTTTAGGAATAAAAATCCCTTATATATTTTGTTTAGTTTTTGGAACATTAATATCTCCAACGGATCCAATCGTAGTACTTGGTGTTTTAAAACAAGCAAAAGTTCCAAAAAGAATAGAAACCAAAATTGTTGGTGAATCTTTGTTTAATGATGGAGTAGCAGTTGTTATGTTTGCTGTGGTTTTAAAAATGGCAACCGATCCTGCATTTGACATGAGTTTTGGTTCTATCGCATGGTTGTTTGCAAAAGAAGGAATAGGCGGACTTTTATTAGGAGCTGTTTTAGGATATACGGCATCGAGAGTTATGAAGAAAATCGATGACTATAAGGTTTCGGTACTTATAACGCTTTCTATTGTAATGGGAGGATTTCTTATTGCTCAAAGTTTACATGTTTCAAGTCCGTTGGCAATGGTAGTTGCTGGATTGATTATTGGAAATTATGGAAAAAAAGTTGCTATGAGCGAAGTAACTCAAGATTACTTAGGGAAGTTTTGGGAACTTATTGATGAAATATTAAATGCTATTTTATTTTTATTTATTGGCTTTGAATTGTTATTGTTACCAGATTTAAATAAACAATTGCTAACGGGTTGTGTCGCTATTTTTATAGTGCTGTTTTCTAGAATTGCTTCTATCGTTTTGCCTTGGAAATTCTTCGATATATTTAAAATTTTCGGTATAAAATCTGCCTACAGCAAAGGTTCTTTAATGGTATTAGTCTGGGGAGGAATTCGTGGTGGAGTTTCTATTGCATTGGTACTTTCAATGCCTGAAGGAGAATATAAAAATCTGTTGCTGGAAGTAACCTATATCGTAGTATTATTTTCGATTGTAGTACAGGGACTTACCGTTGGAAAATTAGCAAAAAGAGTTTTAGAGAAAGAATAAAGAAAATAGATCTAAGAGAATAGAAAATATAAAGAATAAAGACTTATTTTAAAAATTGAAAAAGGGCTGTCTCAAATCGAGTCAGCCCTTTTTTAGCTGCTCCGGCGGAGCAGAATATTTATAGAAAAAGGATTACAACGAAACAAAGCTCCGGCGGAGCGATATAATTAGCCTGATCATTTTTATCGTTTGTCTTCTTTAGAATAATTTGAAACGCCATTAATATCAATAGAATTCCCTAAAAAGCGAGGTTCCCTATTTCTTAAAACATCAAAAAACGCTTTAAAAATAGACGCATATTCTCTAAAGGTAACATATTTATATCCCGGATATTCTCCCTCATTTGCAGAATAACCAACACATTTTATCCCAAGTTTTTGCCCTATATAAATGGCGCGGTTTAAATGATATTCCTGAGAAATTAAAGTGGCCTTTTTTATCTTAAAAACATGCTTCGCACGATACATTGTCGAATAAGTATCGAAGCCGGCATAATCAATGAATATTTTGGTTGTATCAACACCGTTTCTAAAGCAGTAATTTTTCATTACCGTTAGTTCATCATATTCGTGTTGTCCATTATCACCCGAAAGTAAAATTTTATTTATTCGGTTTGATTTGTACAATTGAATTCCTGCGTCAAGTCGATCTTTTAAATATTTACCTGGCTGATCTCCGCTTATTCCCGCTCCAAAAATAATTCCGACATCATTTTTAGGAAATTTTTTCATGGAATAATAAATATGTTTTTTAGTCGAAGATTTCACGTAATAATTTACAGAAAGAATAGCAGCTAATCCAAGAACAGAAAGGAAGACGAAAATTTTAATGTATTTTTTCAATTATATTTTATTTTTTAATCTTTAATATCAACAGCGTTTATAGTCTGAATTTTTCCATCAGCATAAACAACAATTTTTCCATTAATTTTCTTTTTGTTTTCAATCATCCTTTTTGATGAAACTTCAAGACCTGCAACTATTTTATTTTGTAATTCTTTGATTTTATCTTTTGTCATGTTGTAAGTTATTTATTTTTTTAAATAGATTTTCATCTATAATAACTGGTTCTTCATTCATTTCTTTTTCTAATATAAGAATAGGTAATCTGTTAGAATTATCAAATAGCATTACATTATCACATGCATTTAAATAAATTTTAAAAAAATTCTTAATTCCTCTTATATATCTTCTTTCAATAACATCTTCCGGAATATTATGCCCACCTTCACTTACTCTAATTATTACTCTTTGTTTTGCAAGTTCAATTGAGTTTAACCAAAAGAAAACTAATGTTACGAAATACCCTTTGCTTCTAGCTTTTTTTACAATTGAAATATAGCTTTTTGCAGAAAGAGTTGTTTCAAAAGCAAAATCAGCTTCTTTTTCTAATAATTCGCCAATACGATTTAGCATTATTCTTCCTGCTTCAAAACTTACTTTCTCAGGTTGAAAAGGGGATAATCCCTTCGCAATTTCATCTGCATTTACAAATTCTTTACAGTTCAAAATTTCGGGTAAAATTGTATATGAAGCTGTAGTTTTCCCAGCTCCATTACAACCAGCAATAATATATAGATTTTTATCTTTCAAAGGTTTTGAATATTAACAAAGATACCAAATAATCAAAGCAATCCCGCTCTCTTCAATAAAGCTTCAGGTTTTGGTTCCTGACCTCTAAAACGCTTGTATAAAATCATAGGATGTTCAGTTCCTCCTTTAGAAAGTACATTGTCTTTGAATTTTGTTGCTACTTCGTGATTGAAAATACCGTTTTCCTGGAAATATTCAAAAGCATCAGCATCCAGAACTTCAGCCCATTTGTAGCTGTAATATCCGGAAGAATATCCGCCTTGAAAAATATGAGAGAACGCGGTACTCATCGCATTTTCTTTTACATCAGGATACAATTGTGTGTTGGCAAATTGTTCCGTTTCAAAAGCTTTTAAATCTGTAATAGAAGTTGGATCTTGTCCGTGCCAAGCCATATCTAATAATCCAAAACTCAACTGACGTAAAGTTGCCAAACCTTCCTGGAAACTGGCACTTTCTTTGATTTTTTGTACATATTCAATCGGAATAATTTCTCCGGTTTCATAATGATTCGCAAACAAAGCCAAAGCTTCGGGTTCGTAACACCAGTTTTCCATAATCTGACTTGGTAATTCTACAAAATCCCAGAAAACAGAAGTTCCTGATAAACTTGGATAAGTTGTATTGGCCAACATTCCGTGTAAACCATGACCAAATTCGTGGAATAAAGTCGTTACTTCATTAAAAGTCAATAATGATGGTTTTGTTTCGGTTGGTTTTGTAAAGTTACAAACATTCGAAATGTGCGGTCTTTCGTTTACGCCGTCTTTTATAGATTGTGATTTGAACGAAGTCATCCATGCCCCATTTCTTTTTCCTTTTCTTGGGAAGAAATCAGCGTAGAAAATGGAAACTAAATTGCCATCAGCATCTGTTACTTCATAAGTGGTAACTTCTTCATGGTATTTGTCAATATCAAAAACTTCTGTAAATGTTAATCCGTATAATTTTTCGGCAACTGTGAAAGCGCCGTTTAAAACTTTTTCTAATTGAAAATAAGGTTTCAATTTTTCATCATCTAAATTAAAAAGCTGTTGTTTTAGTTTTTCAGAATAATAAGCACCATCCCATTTTTCTAATTGTTCTATTCCGTCCAGTTCTTTGGCGAAAGCCGTTAATTCAGCAAATTCTTTTTGAGCGGCAGGTTTTGCTTTAGCCAATAAATCATTCAGGAAAGAAAAAACTTTCTCCGGACTTTCGGCCATTCTTTCTTCCAGAACAAAATGTGCATGTGTTTTATAACCTAATAAATTGGCTCTTTCAAAACGTAATTTGGCAATTTTAAGGACATTTTCCTGATTGTCGAATTCATTATTCTGAAATGCTTTTGCACCAAAAGCAATCGCCATTTTTTTACGCAATTCACGATTGTCCGCATAAGTTAAAAACGGCACATAACTCGGATGATCTAAGGTAAAAATCCAGCCTTCTTTTTCCTGGCTTTTTGCTAATAATCTCGCTGCTTCAATAGTTCCTTCCGGTAATCCTGCTAAATCTTTTTCATCTGTCAAATGCAATTCGAAAGCATTGGTTTCTGCCAGGACATTTTCGCCAAATTGTAAACTCAGTTTTGATAATTCCTTATCGATTTCTCTTAATTGATCTTTTTTATCTTCGGGTAGATTCGCTCCATTTCTGGAAAAGCTTTTGTATTTTTTATCTAAAAGCGTGGTTTGTTCCGGATTTAGATTTAAGGTTTCTTTTTGATTATAAACTGTTTTTATTTTAGCAAATAAAGCGGCGTTTAATGTAATATCATTTCCAAATTCTGACAATAAAGGCGAAACTTCCTGCGCTATTTTTTGCATTTCGTCATTTGTTTCAGCCGAATTCAAATTGAAGAAAACACTCGAAAGCCTATCTAAAATGTCACCGGTAAAATCCATTGCTGCAACAGTGTTCTCAAAAGTTGGTGCTTCAGGATTGTTTACGATTGCATCGATTTCGGCTTTAGCCAAAGCAATTCCTTCTTGAAAAGCAGGAATATAATCTTCGATTTTAATTTGTGAAAAAGGGGCTGTATTATATTTGGTAGTAAATTTTGAAAGTAAAACACTCATTATGATATAATTATTTTATTAATTGAAGTCAATATTTTTGAATTCCAAAGATAGTAATTTATAAAAATCTAAACATCTAAACAAAATCGATTCTGGACATAAAATCCTCTTAAATTGTGTTATAGATATGTTATTTATTTCTGTAAGGGTTTTAAAAAGCGTAAATTGAAAAAATACGATTAGAATAAATAATGCTAATCAGAAATTGTAAAACAGAAAATGATGAATTATCAAATTGTAATAAAGAGAATTGATACAGTTAACGAAGTAGAAGGATATTGGTCTGGTGAAGATCTTGTTCAGTTATTAGAAAAATTCAATTATCCTGACGGAGCAACAGCAGACAAAGCGAGTCTGCCGGAATTGCTAGAAATGGCTATCTCGGATTACGAGCCTAACGAAGCTGCCGAAATAGTATTGAAATATAAATTTCCTGATAGATTAACCGAGGGTCAAATTGAGCAAATAGCACACAATATGTTAATTGATAAAGTTTGCGAGGAATATCCCGAAATAGACATGCAGGGAACTTTGTTTCATATCAATCAATTACTTTTTAAAGCTTATAATGGGAAATTCCCCAATGCAAAAGCGTCTATTGTTCATTTTTCTATGACTCCAACTGATGGTGAAGCACAAAAGTTGACCGCCGAAAATGTGCTGAAATTATTGAATAATGGTTTGTCTGATCGAAATCTGATCAAAAGATTATTCGAAAATCAAATCTCTCAAAATATTGCGTTTCCTGAAGCTGAAAATATTATTTGGGAATTAAATACAGAAGATAACATCAATTATAATCTGGTTACTTCAGAAAACTGGATAAATAAAGAAGATATAAATGAGTATGAATTTGAATCAGTCTTGGAAGAAATTGAAGATGAGGCATAATTTTAGTTTTCAGTCACAGTTTTCAGTCACAGTTTACATTGAAAACTGCGACTGAAAACCGTGACTAAATATAAAAACTATTTCAAACTTTCAGCTGCTTTATTAACCGCTGCTTTCAATTCTTCTTTGTAGGCAATAATAGTATCAAGTACTTTTTTATCATGACTTCCAATTATTTGTGCAGCTAAAATTCCGGCATTTTTTGCTCCGTTTAAAGCTACTGTTGCAACAGGAACTCCGCCTGGCATTTGAAGAATCGATAAAACTGAATCCCACCCATCAATAGAATTGCTTGATTTTACAGGTACTCCAATTACAGGAAGTGGTGACATCGAAGCAACCATTCCAGGTAAATGTGCAGCTCCTCCGGCTCCGGCAATAATTACCGAAATTCCGCGTGTATGTGCATTTTTACTAAAATCGAATAATTTTTCCGGCGTTCTGTGTGCCGAAACGATATCAACTTCAGTTTCGATATTGAATTGTTTTAAGATGTCGATGGCATCTTGCATGACTGGCACGTCAGAGATGCTTCCCATTATAATAGCTACTTTGCTCATGTTTTTTTGTTTGTTGTGTTTTGTTTCAGGTTTAAAGTTTTTGTAGAGACTGAAAACTGCGACCGGGACTGAAAACTATATACTTATAACTTTAATTGTATTCTTAACTTCCTCAGCAATTCTTCTTGCTTCGACCATATTTTCATTTACAATGGTTACGTGGCCCATTTTTCTGAAAGGACGTGTTTGTTTTTTGCCGTAAATGTGTGGTGTAACACCATCCCATCCTAAAATGGTTTCGATATTTTCGTAAACTACATCTCCTGAAAAACCTTCGGCGCCAACTAAATTTACCATAACTCCGGCAACTTTACTGTCCGTATTTCCTAATGGAAGATCAAGGATAGCGCGTAAATGATTTTCGAATTGTGATGTATAGCTGGCTTCTATAGAATAATGACCTGAATTGTGCGGGCGTGGTGCTACTTCGTTTACCAGAATCTCATCTTCGTTTGTTTGAAACATTTCAACGGCAAGAAGACCAACATGATTAAATTTCTCTGAAACATTAAGTGCAATTTCTCTGGCTTTTTCTGCTACTTTTTCGTCGATTCTGGCGGGACAGATTACATATTCTACCTGATTGGCTTCCGGGTGAAATTCCATTTCGACAACAGGATAGGTTTTTATTTCTCCCGATGGATTTCTTACTACGATAACCGCCAATTCGTTTTTGAACGGAACCATGGTTTCAGCAATACATTCTACATTTGGTAAATCATCCATGTCTGAAATCTGACGAATGACTTTTACGCCATTTCCGTCATAGCCAAACTCAGTACATTTCCATACAAACGGAATGGTAATTTCGCTGTTTCCAACTGATTTTTGCAAATGTTCCGGACTTTCAAATCTTAAATATGCTGCTGTTGGGATATTACTTTCGGTATAAAAATCTTTTTGAACCCCTTTGTTCTGAATCCCTTTCAAAGTTTTAGGAGAAGGATAAACTTTTAATCCTTCATTTTCTAATTGCGTTAAAGCTTCAAGATTTACCAATTCAATTTCGAAAGTAAGAACATCGACTTGTTTTCCAAAATTGTAAACCGTTTCATAATCCATCAAATCGCCTTGGAAGAATTTATTACAGGCAATTTTACTCGGAGCTTCATCACTTGGATCTAAAACATAAGTTTGTATGTCAAATTTTCGAGTGTCAGACAAAAGCATTTTGCCTAATTGTCCTCCACCTAATATTCCTAATTTAAAATCAGAAGAAAAATAATTCATTTGTAGTTGTGTTTTTGCAAAGATACTTTATAAAATAGAAATGCCAATTTATTGTGTATTGAATTGCAATTTTTCATATTAATAGTACAAAAAAAAAGATTGTTTCAAAATGTTAAATTTTTTTGAGATAACTCCTTTGAAAACATTGTTTTGTTTGAGTGAATTCCGTACGTTTGGACTTGATTTTAACCGCCGTAGATTTACTAAATTACATGACCACAAACGATTGGGCAAAACATATTCAAAAGTTTCTTTTTTTGTTAAAAGATGATTTTTTCGAATTGCCATACTTGTCTAATTCTCCTCAGGTGATGTTGGATAGTCTCATAAAATTACCCGTAATAAAGCATAACGCTGCAAAACAATTAATCTCATCTGATAATGCTTTCTGGAAAGGAAAAATGCGGTATCGAAAAATGGAAGAAGGTTTCTGGATTTTGGAGACCAATATTGCACTTAAAGAAAATGTGCTTGCAAAAGCCATATATACAAAGGATCATCTAAAAGATTACTATATATTATCGTTTTCTGTTTTCGAATATAAATTCCCTTTTAAGGATTCTGAAGATATTGTCCTGCTAAGTACTTGCTGGACTTTTTATAAACCGGAAACTGAAGTTGCCACTTATTTTTACAAAGGAACTGAGGGCAAGTTTTTTAACATTGCCATAAATAAGGAATGGGTGGACCAAAATATTAAATCCGAAAAATTCTGTAAAAAAGGAGTGCTTGAAAGCTTTTTTAATACTCAGAAAGGATTTTATACCTGGCTGGATCTCGCCCCGAAAGCCCATTTGTTATCAAAAAAAATATCAAAAATCTTAGAAGCTGAAGATAAAATACATTTAAGCACACCAGAATTACGTAAGTGCTGTATGAAGTTAATAACTGAATTTTTTAATAATTCTTTTGAAGACAGCCGTATTGCAGATAATATTTCGCTGAGCAATTTAGATTACTATAATGTGGCAAAGGCCGAGAAAATGATTTTACACAATTTACAATCTGCTTTTTTAGGAATAGATAAAATTGCGTCAGAGGTTAATACATCTCCCACGAAACTGAAAGCTAATTTTAAAATTGTATTTGGATTTTCGATGTTGCAATACCACAAAGAAAAAAATATGCTTCTTGCAAAACAGTTGCTTCAAAAGTCCGAAATCGAAATTCAGATAATTGCTGCCATAACAGGTTATGAAAGTGCGAGTAAATTCGCAGCAGGATTCAAGAAAAGATTTGGAGAATTACCTTCGGTTTTTAGAGAAAATTAAGATTTGAGCAGAATTATATGAACGTAGGAAAGTGGGTTAAATTCATAAAAGAGAATATAAATTTTTATAGAGATGGTTTTTTTGAGCTGCCTTATTTGTCAAATTCCCCTGAGATTATTGTAAAAAGTATTGTCAATTCGCCATCAGTAAAACATGTTGTAGAAGAGCAGGCGGTTTATAGAAATAATCCTTTCTCTAAGGGAGTAATGCGCTATCGTGAAATCGAAGAAGGTTTCTGGATTATCGCCACTAGTATTACTTTCAAGAAAAACGTGATGCTGAAAGCAATCTACGATGAAGATTTTCCTATTGATTATTATACACTTACCTTTTCGGTTTTTGAAAGTGAAGTAAAACTACAAAATACATTTGCTGATAAAACTCCTTTTTCAAGCAAATATTGGGGATTTAAAAGACCTGGAACAGAGGTTGGTGCTTATTTTTATAAAGGTTCTGTTTGCGAATTTTATTTGTATGGGTTTAGTAAGGAATGGGCAGAACGTAATTTTTCTTTTCAGACACTTCCGGAAGACAATCAGATTAAGAAATTCCTGAATTCAGATAAAGGATTTATTACGTATCAGGATATTGTGCCAAATGCTGCCGAATTATCTAAAGAAATTTTGATTAATCTGGAAAAGAACAATCATGATTTGCTGAGTAAGGCAATTTTAAAAACACAAACATTTCAACTGATTTCTACTTTTTTTAAAAATGCTTTCATAGATCAGCGAATTGGTAATTTTAGTCCATCAGAAACTCCGGATTACAGAAAGATTGCAAAAGCCGAAAAATTACTTTTAGATACTATTGCTGAACCTTTTTTAGGCGTAGAATATATTGCCGAAAAAGTAAATATGTCTGCAACAAAACTCAAACTTACTTTTAAATCTGTTCATGGTGTTTCGATGATGCAATATCATAAAGAAAAGAAATTACTTCTTGCGATGCAGATGATTCAGAATACCGATATGCAGATGAAAAATATTGCTTTGGCAACGGGTTATAAGAGTTCCAGCAAGTTTACGGCAAACTTTAAAAAACGTTTTGGAAAAATGCCTTCAGAAATACGCTTTTAAGCGATGTAAAATTCTTTCTTTTTCGTCTTTTCGACTCTACTTTTGTGATTTATTTATGATTTTTTTAACATTGAAAAAATAATTATAAATTTTTTAATCAATTGTTTTTCAGTGTTTTAAATTGATGAAATTCTCATTTTGTATTCACTTGTTTTTTTTGAAAACACCGTTGGTCGTTTCGGGCTATTGATGTGTCCGAATGGGCTATTCGACGATTTTATTTCAATATATTTTTGTTGGTAAATAAATCTAAACAAACCAGTATGAAATTAAAATTACTCTTTTTAGCGGGTATCCTATTTCTTTTAAGCAATATGATATACGCTCAAAATCCACCTGTTGCGAAAGCAAAAAACATAACCGTAAAGCTCGATGCTTCCGGAAATGTGACAGTCAATGCCCAGGATGTGGATAATGGCTCTACAGATAATGTAGGTATTGCCAGTTATATGTTGACAACTGCTACTGCCGGGACACTTTGTGTTACAGGAAATGAGAACAGTACACTGTTAGTTGCTGCAGGTACAGGATCAATTTTCAAGACGGTAGATTTTGCAATCTATGGTTCATCAGCCAAAAGTTGTACAGATGCTTCTTATCCTTCTTGTTATTCAAATACTCAATCTTATGTTTCTTCTTATTTATTGAATAACAATTCAGCCAGTATTTTTATAAGTAATGCTAATATGGGAGGTGATCCTTGCCCTAATGTAGGTAAGATACTTTCTATAAGTGCTTCATATGAACCTTCGCCTGCATTTTTGAAACCTTCATTTAATTTTAGCTGTTCAAATATTGGTGATAATACCGTTAATCTCGTTGTTACAGATACAGATGGAAATAAAAGTTATGCTACGGCAACGGTTACTGTAGTAGATGATATTGTGCCGGTTATAACTTGTCCTAATAATATTGAAGTTAATAATGATCCCGGGATTTGTGGTGCAGTAGTTACTTTTACAACACCGGTAGTTACTGATAATTGTACGAATACTGTTCCTGTCGTTGCGACATTTACAAATGCAGGTTCAACAGGAAGATTTGGTCCAACTCAAGCTCAATGTGATACAGCTTATGGTCCTGGAGTGGTTACTATAAATACTCAGGGAATTCAGGAATGGAAAGTTCCGGTTAGCGGATTGTATTCAATTCGTGCTCTTGGAGCTGAGGGTGGTGATAATTCAGAAAATAATATAAGAAAACCAGGACGAGGAGCCGATATGTATGGAGAATTTTCTCTTACGGCAGGTCAGGTTATAAAAATTCTCGTTGGGCAAACCGGAGGAGAAACGAATATAGATTGTAGTAGCGGTAACAGAGCTGCCGGTGGTGGTGGTGGTTCTTTTGTGACAGATAGTTTTAATACGCCGCTAATTGTTGCCGGAGGCGGAAACGGAGAAAGCTGGTCACAGTTTAATTTTGATGGTCCAGGCGCTAATACAACCAATAACGGAACCGGCGGAGGAGATTCTAGAGGTCGTGCCGGTGGTGGAGGCGGATTAATAAGTAATGGGGTATTATTCATGAATTCAGATTTTGGACTCTCTTTTGTAAATGGTGGTATTGGTGGTGATCATAGTATATGTTTTAGTGGTGTTGGTGGTTTTGGCGGCGGTGGCGGTGCATATTATGAAGGCGGCGGCGGCGGCGGATATACTGGAGGAACCGTTGTTAATAGAAACGATTACAATAATCCACATACTGATTATGGATCAGGATCTTTTAATTCCGGAACAAACCAAACAAATGTTGCCGCAATAAATTCAGGAATGGGTAAAGTAGTTATTTCTTTATTATCTGCTCCAATTGTTGCATCACAAACTGATGTAACAGGTTTAACATCTGGTTCAGTTTTCCCGGTAGGAACAACAACTTTAAAATATACTGCAACAGATGCTAGTGGTAATACTAGTACAGAATGTTCTTTCGATATTATAGTAAAAGATAATGAAAAACCTGTAATTTCTGCTGCAGATCAAACACAAATTGCAGATGCAGGACTTTGTTCAGCTGTAGTTACTGTTACAGCGCCAACAGCTACAGATAATTGTGCAGTTGTGAGTTTAAGAAATGACTTTAACACAACGGCAGATGCTTCAGGAACTTATCCTGTAGGAACAACAAACGTTATTTGGACAGCAAAAGATGCTGCTGGTAATTTTGCTACATATACTCAAAAAATTACTGTTAACGATACTGAGTTGCCAACTGTTGTAACTAAAAATTTTACTGCTCAACTGGATGCATTAGGAGTTGCAACAATTCAGGTTTCTGATATTGACGATAATTCATCTGATAATTGCGGAATTAATACAAGAACATTAGATGTATCTTCATTTACTTGTTTAAATCTTGGTGCAAATACCGTTAATTTAGAAGTTACAGATATTCATGGTAATGTTTCATCTGCTTCAGCTACTGTAACTGTCGAAGATAAAATGGTCCCAATTGTTGTGGTAAAAAATATCACAGTTCAGCTTGATGCAGCAGGAAACGCTACAATCCAGGCTTCTGATATTGATGACAACTCATCTGATAATTGCGGAATCGCTACTATCGACTTGGATATAACATCATTTACTTGTGCGAATCTTGGTCAAAACACAGTTCAGTTAAAAGTTACAGATAATAGCGGAAATTTTGATACTAAAGATGCTATTGTAACTGTTGAAGATATAATTGCTCCAACTGTTGCAGCAAAAAATATTACTGTTCAGCTTGATGCTACAGGTATTGTGACAATTCAGGCAACTGATGTTAATGATAATTCAACTGATAATTGTGGAATTACTGCATGGACTGTTTCACCAGATACATTTTCATGTGCGAACATAGGTAACAATACAGTTACTCTTACGGCTACAGATGCATCAGGAAATTCTTCTTTTGCAACTGCAATCGTAAAAATTGAAAACAAAATTTTACCAAATGTATTAACGAAAAATATCACGATTGCGCTTAATGCATCAGGAAATGCTTCTATTGTTCCTGCTGATGTTAATAACGGATCAACGTTTTCTTGTGGAACTCCAACTTTAGTGGTTTCGCCAAATACATTTACATGTGCCAATGTTGGTGCGAACCTGGTTACATTGACGGCTACAGATGCATACGGAAACGTATCGTCTAAAACGGCAACAGTAACTATTCAGGATAAAATTGCAGCAACTGTAATTACTAAAGATTTAACAGTACAGCTTGATGCTACAGGAAATGCGGCAATAACAGCTGCTCAAATCGATAACGGAAGTTTTGACCTTTGCGGAATTGCTTCAATTACGGTTAGTCCAAATACTTTTAGCTGTAATAATGTTGGAGAAAATATAGTAACACTTACTGTTAAGGATGTAAACGGAAACGTTTCTACAGAGATTGCAATTGTAACGGTTAAAGAGAGTGTTCTTCCAGTTGCAAAAACTCAGGATCTTACTGTTGAACTTGATGCTTCCGGAAATGTTGCAATAACAGCCAATCAAATTAATAACGGAAGTTCAGATAATTGTGGAATTGCTGCAATAACTCTTGATAAGCTTTCTTTTAATTGTACAAATGTGGGTGTAAATACTGTTACGCTAACAGTAAAAGATAAAGCTGGAAATATAGCAACTGCAACTGCAAAAGTGACCGTTGTAAATAAATTTGGAGATAATGACAATGACGGGATTCCAGACAATTGTGATAATGATGATGACAATGACGGAATTTTAGATGTATCAGACAATTGCCCAATTACAGCTAATCCTTATCAGGAAGATCGCAACCATAACGGTATAGGTGATGCTTGTGATAAAGATCAAATGAATATTTCTGAAGCTTTTACTCCAAACGGAGATGGTATTAATGATACTTGGGTTATTTCTAATATTGAAAATTATCCTAACTCACTAATACGTGTTTTCAATCGTTGGGGAACTGAAGTATTTGTTGCCAGAAATTACCAAAATGATTGGGATGGACATTACAAAGGAAATTCCAGCTCTTTACCGGAGTCTAGTTCATATTACTATCAAATAGATTTAGATGGTAATGGTTCTATAGACAAACAAGGTTGGATCTACATTAACAGGTAATTGTAAAAAAATAAAATTTTAGAAATGAAAATAATCAAAAATATATTGGCGGGAGCATTACTACTTTTTAGTAGTATGCTTTTTGCCCAACAAGAAAGTCTTTTGACAACATACCGTTACCATATGAACATTGTCAATCCGGCCTATGCAGGTGTTAACGGAGAAACTGTTTTAGTGAGTACAATTCGTCAGCAATGGACAGGGATTAAAGATGCGCCTCAAACACAGGCTGTTTCTTTTGGAACATCAGTAGGAAGTAATCTGGGTATAGGTCTTTCTATGGTTTATGATAAAACATTTATCGAAAAACAAACCCAATTAGGAATCGATTTCTCTTATAAACTTCAGGTAGGAGCTCTTACGGATTTATATTTAGGAGTAAAAGCAGGAGGTAATTTCTACAATGTTAATACTTCAGGGCTTGAAACTTATTCGCCTCAGTCAGATCCTGCTTTGGTTACTATAAACCAATTTAATCCAAACGTAGGTATTGGAGCTTTATTAAAGAATGAAAAGTTTTTCGTATCCCTTTCTGTCCCAAGAATGTTAAATACTGAACGCGCAAAAAATAAAGACGGTTATACTTCTGTAGCTACAGACAGAGCGCATGTTTATTTAAGCAGTGGTTATGATTATGATTTTGAAACTGCGACATCTTTAGTTTTAAAACCGTCATTTATGATGCGTTATGTAAATGGTGCACCACTTTCTGTAGATATTAATTTAATGCTTCAAATAGAGAAATTCCTGGAAGTAGGAGGAAGCTATAGAATTAATAATGCTTATGCGGCAATAGCAGGTTTAACTATTAGTGAGCGTTTAATGCTTGGTTATGCTTACGAAACCGGAATTGGCAGTGCAATTGCAAGTGCTAAAAACTCAAATGAATTTTTTCTTCGCTTTAAGTTTTAATAAATCCCCAATTAGATAAAATTATTCAGCGAGGATTAGTTTTATTTTTATTTTGAGTAGTAAAAAAGAGGACATCTATATAGATGTCCTCTTTTGATTTTATACTAATAGAGAAATGATCTAAAATTAGATTTTATCCTATTTTCTTCAAAACTTCTTTGGCAACAGCTTTATAAGCAGCAGAATGATCCGCATAATCTTTGTTTAATATAATTTGCAATTCAGGATGAATCCAGTCGTAATGATTTCCCAGAACATACAAAGTTCGTATCGAATATGCCTTTGTTGCAACTTTTACATCATTGATTAACCAGTCAAAAGAAGCCTCGATACAATCCTGCAAATTTTCTTCGGAAAGTAAAATGCTGTTTTCATTTTTCTTATAATGTGACTTTACTAAAAGCTGAACCACTTTTGCAATTGGTCTAATAGAGCTTTCATCTTTTAAAACCTTAAGATTAGAACAAAAGAAATCAAGATGAGGTTGCAGCCAGAGTAATTCTTCGTAAGATACAAATTCCAGAATCCAGCATGCTTTATGATTGTTTTTGTTTGATGGAGAAAAACAAATAGAGATTAATTCATTAAATAAATACTGATTTTCTAAAACGTCTTGCGCCGCCATAAGTCGGTTTTCGCGGTAAGCATTTACGTAGCCAAGTTTTGTTTGTAATTCAGACGCCATCTTTGTAGGTTTAGTGCACATCTAAAATAAGTAATTTAATGAAATAGTTCCATAATAATTTACAGGAAGTCCGGGATAATAATATCTTGGACTAGTGTTTCCTGCCGCAACTGCATTGGGCAAAATCATAGAGGCATATTTTTCATCAGTGACGTTATTAATGCCAAAAGCCAGATTGGTATTTAAATTGGATAGAATCTCAAAACGATACCCTGTTTTTAAATTAATAATATGATAAGAATCTGAAAAAGAAGAGTTAGCATCATTTAAAGGGATTTTATCTGTAAACTGAAAATCAGCTGACAAATAGATTCCCTGTGAAGTATTCAAAATCAATCCGGCATTAATTTTATTCGCCGCGACTCCGGTTAATTTATTTCCCGAATAATCATTTCCGTTATCGATAAAATCTTTAAACTCATATTTCCCTAACGAAGCAGCGAGAAAAGAATTTAAAGTGAAAAAACGATTAATTGACCAATTGTGTTTAGCAGAAATTTCGATTCCTTCATGAAAAGTTTTACCTGCATTTACACCTTCATATTGATCATCGCCAATTCTTTTGGCTACCAATAAATCTTTTATTTCCATTCGATAAACAGCAAATTCAGTATAAAGATTTTTATTGAAGAAATAGAATTTTCCTCCCGCTTCAAAATTATAACCACTTTCTGGTTTTATCTCCGGATTTATGTTTCCTGTACTTGTAAGTGTTTCTTCGGTAGCAGGCAATGAAAATCCGCGACTTGCTGAAAAATAGAATGTTTTCTCTTGATTGGGTTTAAATAGAAAAGACAATTGTGGAGAAAAAATCCCATCATAACGGTACTTTTCAGTTGCCGTTTTGGCAGGAAGAAAGTTTGTTAATTCAAAATGAGTTTCATTATAATTTAATCCCGCCTGAATTTCGAATTGAGCAGAAAGTAAAGTTCTTATTTGAGAAAATATATTGTAGAAATGTCTTTTCTGATCCGTTTCAGTAAGTTGGTTTCCTTGCAGGCTTCCTTGTCCATTATTAGTTTTATATAAATTTTCGAAAGTGTTTCCGTTATAATTATCCGTGAAATATTCGATTCCGGCAATAAATTGGTTTTCAGTTTTTCCTATTTTAAAATTTCCTGAAAATTGTGTTCTTCCACCAGTTCCAAAAGTATATTGGCGTAAAACATCAAAAGGTCTTGGTTCATTACTATCTTTATAATTTACAAAAACAGATGTTGAATTACTAAGGTTTTCATTGATCTTAAAATCATAAGCCAATCCTGCAAGAGTCGATTTGTATTCTTTAAAACCCTTTGAAGCAACCCAGGTTGGAGCGCCCAATTTTGGATTATTATTAAAGACTTCTTTACTTATAGAACTCGGGATGTACGCTTTTAGATAGGTGTAATTCGAAAAATAAGTAAGCTTGCTGTCTTTCTTTTTAAATAATTCTCCGGCAAGTGTGACTCCTTCCCGATTGTAAGAACTGTTTTCTCGCCATCCATCAGTTTTTAGATTATGATAACTGATATTGACACTTGAACTTTTCTCATTCAGGCTATAGTTTATATTATTCTTTAATAATCCAAACGAACCAAAAACACTGCTTACACTTGCGTTTTCTCCATTTGTTTTAGAAAGTTGAGGTGAAATCAAAATAGCACCGCCCAAACCTGCACCATAAATGCTCGAAAGAGGTCCTTTGATTATTTCGATTTGACCAATATTTTCCAGGTCAATATCATCAATTACCGTTTCGCTGTTTCCTGAAGTTAACGGAATACTGCCATAAAAAGCCCTGATTTTATTGGTGCCATAAGGAGATCTTGCCCCAATACCACGAATTGAAATTCGGGTTGTTGTAAAATTCGATGATTGCATAAAAACTCCCGGAATTGTATTAATTACGGTCGTAATATCTGTAGCGTTATTTTGCAGAAGATCTTTTTTTGATAAAACCCCAATAGAAGCGGGCGTATTTTGCAATCTATTATTAACATGAAGCGAACTTATAAGTACTTCATCTAATTTTTGAGTTTTTACAGAATCTATAGTTTTGCTTTCTTTTTCTTGCGCTTTACTATTTTGAAAAACGCAAAACACAAAAAAGAGAAAACAATATTTTTTTAAAATCATAAAAGAGTTTGTTGAGCATAAAAACATTAACCGCAAGGAGCGCAAAGTTTTTAAGTCTATATGTAATTTGCTCGCAAAGTCGCAGAGTCGCAAAGAAAATAAAACTTTGCGTCTTCGCGACTTTGCGAGATTAAAAAAAAGCTTTGCGTTCTTTGTGGTAAAATTATGTGTTTTGAATTCTCATTAAAATTGGAATTTAAACAAATTGAAATTTACTTATTTGCCGTTACCTTCCAAATGGTATTCCCGCTATCATCATTAACCAAAAGCGATCCATCTGGCGTAACCGTTACTGCAACCGGACGTCCGTAAACTTCAGCTTTATCAGCATTTGAAATAAAGCCCGTTAAAAAGTCTTCCGGTTTTCCTGAAGGTTTTCCGTTTGCAAAAGGAACGAAAATTACTTTATAACCTGATATTTTGGCACGATTCCAGGAACCGTGTTGCCCTACGAAAATTCCATTTTTGTATTTTGCAGGAAAAGCATCTTTAGTATAAAAAGCCAAACCCAGAGAAGCTGTATGAGCTCCAACCGGAACATCAGGAACAATCGCTTTTGCCACTAAATCCTTGCGTTCACCTTTCATTCTTGGGTCAGGAATATTTCCGTAATACGAGTATGGCCAGCCATAAAATGCGTCTCTTTTTACACTCGTTACATAATCGGGAACAAGATCGTCTCCTAATTCATCGCGTTCGTTAACTGCTGTCCAAAGTTCCTTGTTTACAGGATTCCAGTCCATTCCAACAGGATTTCTAAGTCCCGCCGCATAAATTTTTTCACCTGTTCCGTCAGGATTAATTTCAAGAATGTCAGCACGGCGAACTTCTTTATCCATTCCGTTTTCACCAACATTACTTCCTGAACCTACTGAAACATAAATTTTTGTTCCTTCGGGATTTGCAATTATATTTCTTGTCCAGTGATTGTTATATCCACCTGCAGGAAGTTCAAGAATTTTGGTTCCTTGTGTTTCTAATTTCAACGGATTGTTTTTATAAGGATATCGATATAATCCATCTGTATTGGCAATATAAAAAAAGTCTTTTAAAACCAACATTCCAAAAGGTTTGTTTAAGTCCTTTATAAAAACTTCTCTGGTTTCAAACTTTCCGTCTTTGTCTTTATCACGCAAAACCGTAATTTGATTTTTACTGGTTCTTGTGCCGCTTTCTACCACAAAAATATCATTGTTGGGTGCAATATAAGTCCAACGCGGATTCTGGAAACCATCTGCAAATTTTGTAATCGTGAAACCTTCAGGCGCTATTGGTGTTTTTCCTTCAGGCCAGCCAATAACTTTACTATTGTTCGTTTTAGATTCTGTTGCATAAGGCGGAGGTAATGTCAGATCGCCAATTGCTGTTTTTACAACCGTGTTGGGCTGTTTTGCCAGAGCTTCTTTTTCTTCTTTTTTTACCTGTCCGTTACAGGCCGTTAATATTGCTAATAATGATATTGAAAATATTTGTGCCGTCGTCTTCATTTGTGTTCGGGGTTAATGGTTTATAGTACAACAATTTAGTAAATTTAAAAATAGTTGCAAGAAAAGATTTGTAAATATTAAGTGATATTTAACATTCTTAAAAAAATATGTGTCCAGCCTATTTTGATACTTACAGTTTAGTTCTAATTCTGTATCTTTGCCCATTATTTTAAACATAAAAATAATGATACAACTTCACGATAAACAATTTGTTCCGTTTATTTCGGCCAAAGAAATTGATTTTGCTTTAACTAAATTAGTAGCACAAGTAGAAGATGATTTTGGTGACGATACCCCAATTTTTATTGGAGTTTTAAATGGTGCATTTATGGTCGTTGCTGATTTTCTTAAGAAATATAAAAGTCCATGTGAGGTTTCATTTATCAAAATGGCATCATACGAAGGAACTGAAACTACCAATACTGTAAAAGAATTAATAGGTATTAATCAGGATTTATCAGGCAGAACCGTAATTATCATCGAAGATATTATCGATACAGGAAACACTATCGAAGAATTAAAGCATTTGTTTAAAGCACAAAATGTAAAACATTTTAAGGTTGCTACATTGTTTTTTAAACCGGAGGCGTATAAAAAAGATATTAAAATAGATTATATCGGAATCAGGATTCCAAATAAATTCATCGTTGGTTACGGATTAGACTACGATGGTTTAGGAAGAAACTTATCCGAGGTATATAAATTGGCAGAATAATTAAACACACACAACTATATATTCATTTAAAACTTCTTATAAAAAACAGAAGTAACAACACTCACTCATATTATGATTAATATTGTTTTATTTGGAAAGCCGGGAGCAGGAAAAGGAACTCAGGCAGAATTTTTAAAAGAAAAATACAAATTAACACATCTTTCAACAGGAGATATTTTTCGTTTTAATTTAAAAAATGATACAGATTTAGGTAAAAAAGCAAGAGTTTTTATGGACAATGGAGAATTGGTTCCTTGCGAAGTTACAACAGCAATGTTAATAGACGAAGTAAACAAACATCCGGATACAGCTGGTTTTTTGTTCGACGGTTATCCAAGAACTTTAGATCAGGCAAAAGCTTTAGATAAATTTTTACCAACAATTGGGTCAAGTGTTACAGCAACAATTGCATTAGAAGCTGATGATGAAATTTTAGTAGCGCGTTTACTGGAAAGAGGAAAAACAAGTGGCAGAGTTGATGATCAGGACGAAGAGAAAATTCGTGTGAGATATCAGGAATATAATGAGAAAACGGCTCCACTTATTGGATATTATAAAGAACAAAACAAGTTTTATGCCGTAAATGGTATCGGAACTATTGAAGAAATTACAGAGCGATTAACGTCAGTTATAGATAATTTGTAGAAGCTTTTTCCAGCTGTACGTTACAAGTCCTCGCTAAAAAAACTATTTTTCTATACCTTAAAACGAGCTTCCTTCGGTCGCTGTTTTCTGGCAAGAAAAATTAGTTTTTTTAGCTCCGGGCTTTTCTCTTCCATCTGGGCTATAACATTTAGGTTACAAATTACATTAACGAACAATTCAATAACGAATAAACCACAAATTGGAAATACTAATAATATTTTTTCTAATACTATTAAACGGAGTTTTCTCCATGTCTGAAATTGCCCTTATTTCTGCAAGAAAAAATAGACTCGAAACTGCCGCAAAAAAAGGAAATAAAAGTGCTAAGATTGCGCTCGATTTAGCCAATTCGCCAAATAAGTTTTTATCTACAGTACAAATCGGAATTACACTTATCGGGATTTTGACAGGTATTTATAGTGGGGACAAAATCACCGTAGACGTAGAAACATTTATTAGCGGATTTGCAGTTTTAAAACCATATGCACATTCAGTTGCAGTTGGGATTGTAGTTGTAGTACTTACATTTTTCTCATTAGTTTTAGGAGAATTGCTGCCAAAACGAATTGGATTAAATTATCCGGAATCAATTGCTAAAATGGTAGCAATGCCAATGAAGATTATTTCGATTATTACAGCACCATTTATTTGGCTGCTTACTACATCTACAGATTTTTTATTAAATGTTTTGCAAATAAAACCTTCTGCTGATGGAAAAGTTACTGAAGAAGAAATTAAAGCGATTATAAAAGAAGGAACTGAAGGTGGAGAAGTTCAGGAAATTGAACAAGATATCGTAGAGCGCGTATTTCATATTGGTGACAGAAAAGTAAATTCGTTAATGACGCACCGTAAATCTGTAGATATGTTGCCTTTTACTGCTGATAAAGCAAAAATAAAAGAACTTGTCCTGATGGATTTACATACCGTTTATCCAGTTTACAGAGATAATTATGATGATATTGTTGGAATTGTGACCTTAAAAAATATATTCGCAAATATCGAAAGCGATCATTTTGATTTAGGAGCAATAATGACAGATCCTCCCTATTTAATGGAGCAGACAACAGCATACAAAGCACTTGAAAATTTTAAGAAAACAGGAGTTCATTATGCTTTAGTTTCTGATGAATACGGTGTTTTTCAAGGAATTATTACTTTAAATGATATTCTTGAAGCTTTAGTTGGAGATGCATCTGATTTTTATAAAGATGAATTTCAACTGATAGAAAGAGAAGATGGTTCCTGGTTGGTAGACGGGCATTATTCATTACACGATTTCCTGACCTATTTTGAGTTAGACGAATTGACAAATGATTATGAAGTAAATACCGTAAGCGGAATGATTATGACGGAGCTTTCTCATATTCCGAAAGAAGGCGAAAAATTAATCTGGCAAAAATTTGTGTTAGAAGTCATCGATATGGATGGCGTAAAGATTGATAAAGTGTTGGTAAAAACACTTAAAGAGTAAAGAAAATAAAATAGTTTTCAGTCGCAGTTTTTAGTCACAGTTTGACTGGAAACTGCGACTGCGACTGAATACTAAAAACAATGACAGAAGGAAATTTTGTAGATTATGTTAAGATATATGTTTCTTCCGGAAAGGGAGGAAAAGGATCTACACATTTACATAGAGAGAAATTTATTGAAAAAGGAGGCCCGGACGGAGGTGATGGTGGTCGTGGAGGACATGTGTATCTAGTTGGGAATAAAGGTTTGTGGACATTATTTCATTTAAAATTTGCTCGCCATATCAAAGCCGGTCACGGTGGAGATGGAGGAGGAGATCGTAGTACAGGTGCTGATGGAGAAGATAAATTTATCGAAGTGCCTTTAGGAACTGTCGTAAAAGATAAAGAAACCGGAGAAACCTTATTTGAAATCACTGAAGATGGAGAAAAAAGAATCCTTTCTAAAGGAGGAAAAGGTGGTTTAGGAAACTGGCATTTTAGAAGTTCAACAAATCAGACACCAAGATATGCTCAACCTGGTTTGCCAGGAGTAGAAATGGATGTTATTCTAGAACTTAAAGTATTGGCGGATGTTGGATTAGTAGGTTTTCCTAATGCTGGAAAATCCACTTTATTATCTGTATTGACTTCTGCAAAACCAAAAATTGCCGATTATCCTTTTACAACTTTAAAACCAAACTTAGGAATTGTAGCGTACAGGGATTTTCAATCTTTTGTAATTGCAGATATTCCCGGAATTATTGAAGGTGCTGCAGAAGGAAAAGGTTTAGGACATTATTTCCTGCGCCATATTGAGCGTAACTCAACATTGTTGTTTTTAGTTCCTGTTGATACACCGGACATTAAGGGAGAATATGATATTCTGGTTAACGAATTGACCAAATACAATCCAGAAATGTTAGACAAAGAACGTCTTTTAGTAATTTCAAAATGTGATATGCTGGATGACGAACTTAAAGCCGAACTGAAAACAGAATTAGATGTTGCTTTCAAAGATATTCCATATATGTTTATTTCATCTGTTGCTCAACAAGGTTTGACGGATCTAAAAGATAAACTTTGGAAAATGTTAAACGAGTAAATAATTAAATCATTTTTAATAATAAAGGTGTTCTGGAAACAGAACACCTTTTCTGTTTTGTTAAATTCGTAATAAGACAGAAATAAAAGCTATGCATGTTCATTTTTGATGTTGTTTAAATAGATGTAATTGCGAAAATGACTTATATTCGCGTTACTTAAACAAAATAACATGAAAAAAGTAGTTTTATTCTTAACCATGTGCCTAATGGCTTTTCCTGTAAAAGCTGATGAAGGAATGTGGTTTTTGATGTTTATCGAAAGATTGAACCATAGAGATATGGAAAAAATGGGCTTGCAATTAACAGCCGAAGAAATTTATAGTATTAATCATCATAGTTTAAAAGATGCGATTGTACAGTTTAACGGAGGTTGTACTGCTGAAATCGTTTCGAAAAACGGATTAGTTTTAACCAATCATCATTGTGGGTACAATGCAATCGCAGAACTTTCTACAGCAGAACAGAACTATTTGAAAGATGGTTTTTGGGCGAAGGAAAAAAGTGCTGAGATGAAACCAAAATCTTTATACGTTCGTTTCTTTGTTCGTATGGATGATGTTTCTAAAAGAATTTTATCGAAAGTAAATGATAAAATGACGGAGACTGAAAGAAATAAAATCATTCAGCAAGAAATCAATCTGATCGAAAAAGAAAATAATGAAGGTGGAAAATATACCGTTTCTGTTCGTCCTTTCTTTCAGGGAAATGAATATTACTATTTCGTTTACCAGGATTATACAGATGTTCGTTTAGTTGGAACTCCGCCGGAAAGTGTAGGTAAATTTGGTGGAGATACTGATAATTGGGAGTGGCCTCGTCAAACTGGAGATTTCTCTATGTTCAGAGTATATGCTGATAAGGACGGAAATCCTGCAGAATATTCAAAAAACAATGTGCCTTTACAGCCTAAACATTACTTACCAGTAAGTATTAAAGGTGTAAAAGAAAACGATTTTGCCATGATTTTAGGATATCCGGGAAGAACAAACCGTTGGATGCCAGCAGGCGGAATTGAGCAAAACATAAAATTTGCGTATCCTGCATGGGTTGAAGGTGCAAAAACCGGAATGGATGTAATGAAAAAATATATGGACAAAGATGCAACAGTACGTTTGCAATATGCGTCTAAATATGCTTCGACAGCAAATTACTGGAAAAACCGTCAGGGTATGATCGATGCTTTAACAAAAGCTGGAACAGTAGATGTTAAAACGGCACAAGAAGATAAATTTTATGAGTGGGCAACTAAACCGGCTAATAAGGAAAAATACGAAAATGTAATTCCTACTATTAATGACTATTACAGACAAACAAACATAAAAGCTACTCATGATAATTATTTATCACAGCTTTTACGTACTTCAGGTTACGCAGCCGGACCATCGAATCTTGGAAATGCGTTAATTGCTTACTACAATGAGAATGACGCTAAAAAGGCGGAAATGCTTCCTAAGATTAATGCAATGATCGATAACATATATGGTGACTTTTATGCACCACTTGAAAAAGATGTATTAATTGCACAATTAAATTTATATACTTCTAAAGGAGCTGAATATGGTTTAGGTACACAAATTGCTAAAATGAAATCAGAAAACAATGGTGATTTTACTGCAGATGTTACAAAAGCTACTGAGATCAGTTATTTTACTACTAAAGAAAAAGTAGTAGCATTTATGGCCAATCCTAAGCCGTTAGCAATTGTACACGATCCTTTGTATATTATATCTAATGATTTAATGACAAAATACCGTGCTAAGACAGATGATCAGATTAAATCTGATGATAGTTTTGCAACAGCTTATCGTGAACTGGTTGAAGGATTAAGAGAATCAAAACTAAATGCGATTCAATACCCTGATGCTAACTCAACTTTGAGACTTACTTACGGAAAAGTTCGTGCTTTACCTGCAGATCCTCGTAATGATGCTACAATAAACAATTATACGACCATGGAAAGTATGGTGAAAAAGTATAAAGCAGGAGATCAGGAGTTTGATTTACCAGCTCGTTTGTTAGAATTAAATAAAGCAAAAGATTACGGACAATATGCTGATAAAGCGGGATATATGCCAGTAAACTTCTTAACAGATAACGATATTACAGGAGGAAACTCAGGTTCACCGGTTCTTAACGGAAAAGGAGAATTAATAGGGATTGCTTTTGATGGTAACATCGAAGCAATGGCAGGTGATGTTATTTTTGATCCTAAATTGCAAAGAACAATCAACGTAGATATTCGTTATGTACTTTGGATTATCGACAAATATGCCGGAGCTAAAAATATTATCGACGAATTGACAATCGTAAAGTAATATTTTTTAATTTTATTATAAACCGTCTTGTGCAAACAAGGCGGTTTTTTTGTGTAGTTAATTATCGATAAACTAAATGTGCATGTTAAATTTCCTTATTTTTGAAACATGAAAAAACTGCTATTCTTTTTTTTATTGATGCCCATTTTAATATGGTCACAATCTAATTTTGATAAAGCAGAAAAGTTATTTCATGCCAAGAAATATGATGAAGCGCAAATTATTTTTGAAGGAGTTTTAAAAACAAAACCTTCGGATATTAAAACAATTGAATATTTAGGAGAAATTGCAGCACATCAAAAAGAGTGGGTAAAAGGAGCGGAATATTTTAAGAAGCTAAAGATTTTAAAGCCAACTGTAGCAGATTATTTTTTTAAGTACGGTGGTTGTTTAGCGATGCGAGCCACGGAAGTAAATAAGTTGAAAGCTTTTGGTATGGTTGGCGATATGAAAGAAGCGTTTGAAAAAGCTATAGAACTCAATCCAAAACACGTTCAGGCAAGATGGGCTTTGATTGAAATATATTTATTATTACCAGGAATTCTGGGAGGCAGCGAATCTAAAGCAATTACATATTCGAATGAACTTGCACAGTTTTCGCCAGTAGACGGATATTTGTCAAGAGGAAGAATCGAGGAGTATTTTAAAAGATATACTCTGGCCGAAAAAAATTATGTGAAAGCCAATGAAATTGGTAAATCAAAAGTCACATTTCAAAAATTATATAATTTATATTTGAATAAATTAAAAGACCCTAAAAAGGCACAGGAATTGAAAAGAAAATTTGAGTCGTAATAATCTCATCCCGAAACTTCGGGACTAAATTCGAAGTAATAATTAGAATTTAGAACTTAAAAATTGGAATTTTAAATGAAAACACATTTCATCGCCATTGGCGGAAGTGCCATGCACAATTTAGCATTAGCATTGCATAACAAAGGATATCAGGTAACAGGAAGTGATGATGCTATTTTTGAACCATCAAAATCAAGATTAGAAAAAAAGGGAATTTTACCAGCTGAGTTAGGTTGGTTTCCTGAAAAAATTACTACAGATATTGAAGCTGTAATTCTTGGAATGCATGCAAAAGCAGACAATCCTGAATTGCTAAAAGCACAGGAATTAGGTTTGAAAATTTATTCATATCCTGAGTTTTTATACGAGCAATCTAAAAATAAAACACGTGTCGTAATTGGAGGTTCTCACGGAAAAACAACCATTACTTCGATGATTTTGCACGTAATGCATTATCATAATATCGAAGTTGATTATATGGTAGGAGCACAGCTTGAAGGTTTTGATACAATGGTTCATCTTACTGAAGAAAATGATTTTATGGTTTTAGAAGGTGATGAATATCTGTCGTCCCCTATAGACAGACGTCCGAAATTTCATTTGTACCAACCAAATATTGCCTTGATTTCCGGAATTGCGTGGGATCATATTAATGTTTTTCCAACCTATGAAAATTATGTAGAGCAGTTTGAGATTTTCATTGCAAAAATTACCAATGGCGGAATTCTGGTTTATAACGAAGATGATTCTGAAGTAAAACGTGTTGCTGAAGCTGCAACGAACCCAATTCGTAAATTAGCATATTCTACTCCAAAATACAGCGTAAGTGATGGAGTAACCTTATTAGAAACTCCAGAAGGTGATATGCCAATTGAGGTTTTTGGTGCACATAACTTAAACAACTTGGCTGGCGCAAAATGGATTTGCCAAAACATGGGTGTTGACGAAGCCGATTTTTACGAAGCTATTGCTAGTTTTAAAGGGGCTTCTAAGCGTTTAGAAAAAATTGCTGAAGGAAAAGGAAAAGTGGCTTATAAAGATTTTGCACATTCACCAAGTAAAGTAGCAGCAACTACAAAAGCGGTGAAAGAACAATATCCTGACAGAACATTGGTAGCGTGTTTAGAATTGCATACTTATAGTAGTTTAAATGCTGAATTCCTGAAAGAATATGAAGGCGCATTAGAATATGCAGATGTTGCAGTTGTTTTTTATTCTCCGGATGCAGTTAAAATTAAACAATTAGAAGAAGTTACTTATGAGCAGATTGCTACTGCTTTTAATCGTAAAGATTTAATTATTTATACCAATCCTGTAGAATTCAAAGAATATCTTTTCAATTTAAATCTTGATAATTCAGCTTTATTATTAATGAGTTCAGGAAATTACGGAGGATTAAACTTTGATGAAGTTAAAGAATTAGTTAATTAGAAAAATTTGATGGTTATAAAAATTAAAAAATGCCAATTGCAAATCTGCGACTGGCATTTTTTTTAAATACTATTTTGTAATTTATGAATGATTTTTCTTATTTTTAGATATATTAGCCTTTTAGAATATCGTAAATGAAAGCAAAAATAAATGTTGTAAAAACAACAAGTGAGAACCCGGATTTTATATCCCTGATAAAAATATTTGACACCTTTTTATGGGAGCGATATCCTGAGCTCAAAAAGGATTATTGGGGGAATAATTTAATAGAATTTAATGCAAATGTAGTTCTGGTTTATTTAGATGGAAAAGCCGTTGCAAGTGGCTGTTTTAAAAAATACAATGAAGATACAGTAGAGTTAAAACGAATGTTTGTTTTACCTGAGGCACGAGGTTTAGGTTTAGCTCAATTAGTAATTAAAGAGCTTGAAGAAGAAGCAAAGAATCAAGGTTTTGCCAATATGATTCTTGAAACACTTTATAAGCAAATTGAAGCAATAAGCCTATATCAAAAAGTTGGATTCTCAATAGTTGACAATTATGAGCCTTATGTAGGTCTTTCAAATAGTATTTGCATGGGTAAGTCCATAAATTAATTTATATTTAAGATATGGAAGCAATTCATTTTCCTATAACAAACTGGTCTGAGGATGATAAACCCCGTGAAAAATTAATGCTTAAAGGCAAGGAAACTTTAAGTGATGCTGAATTAATTGCTATTTTAATTGGGTCTGGAAGTAGGAATGAATCTGCAGTGGGGCTAGCTAAAAGAATTTTGCTAAGTGTAGATAATTTAAATACATTGGGTAAAATAACGATATCACAATTAACAAAATTTAAAGGAATAGGAGCGGCTAAAGCTATTACAATTATTGCTGCTTTAGAATTAGGTCGACGCAGAAGGTCTGAGGATGCTTTGCAATTCAAAAATCAGGTAACATCTAGTAAAGTTATTTTTGAAATAATGCAACCTATTATTGGTGAGCTTCCTCACGAGGAATTTTGGGTGTTTTTTCTGAATAATTCGAACAAGATAATTTCTAAAGTACAATTAAGTAAAGGAGGAATAACAGGGACAATCGTTGATATGCGCTTGGTTTTTAAATTTGCTTTTGAAACTAAAGCTACAAGCTTGATTTTGTGTCATAATCATCCTTCGGGTTCGTTAATTCCAAGTGAAGCCGACAAGCAAATTACAAAGAAAATAAAGATTGCAGGTGAGCTTTTAGATGTTAAAGTTTTAGATCATTTGATTATAACTGAAACAAAATATTATAGTTTTGTAGATGAAGGAATTTTTTAGCTTATGAATACCACAATTACGGATGTTTTTTTTGATTTAGATCACACACTTTGGGACTTTGATAAAAACTCAGAGATGGCTTTTGATAGAATTTTTAAAAGTAGATTTCCTGAAATAAAAATACAGGAATTCATAGTCAAATACGCTCCTATAAATCAGGAATGCTGGAAGTTATATCAACACGATAAAATCACACATTTAGAGTTGCGGTATAATAGATTGAAGTTTTCTTTTGATGCTTTAAACTTTAAGATTTCAGATCAGGATATAAATCAGATTTCAGAAGATTATATTGAGTTCTTAACTGATAATAATCACCTTTTTGATGGCGCAATTGAAGTTCTTGAATATTTAAAACCAAAATATAAACTGCACATCATTACAAATGGTTTTGCCAATGTTCAGGACAAGAAAATTAGTAATGCTTCACTTTCAGGTTATTTCGATACCATAACAAATTCTGAGCTTGCAGGCGTAAAAAAGCCAAATAGTATTATCTTTGATTATGCTCTAAATGTAGCGAAAGCCTCAAAAGCAAATAGCATTATGATTGGCGATTGCCTGGATGCGGATGTCAATGGAGCATTAAATGCCGGTTTAGATGCTATTTTTTTTAATGATAAAAAAGTTCAGGCTCCGGAAAATATTAAACAAGTAAACCATTTATTAGAACTAAAAAAATATTTATAATTATGAGAATTAAATTTTTGTTGATTGCGCTTCTTATTTCAGTTATTGGGTTTTCTCAATCCGTTAATGATTATAAAGGAGTTATTGTGCCTTTGAAATATGATTTTCTTAAAACCGAAAATCAATATAGAATGTCAACAATGACAAAGGCAAATTTAAATAAAGCTGGTTTTCAGGCTTTTTATGGCAACGAAGAGCTTCCTTCAGGTTTTGGTGATCGTTGTGATCTTTTGTATGTTGATGTAAAAAAAGAAAATGGTTTTTTGATCACTAAGCTTTTTTTAGAATTTAAAGATTGTTATGGTAAAGTTATTTATACCTCGGATATAGGAAAAAGCAAAGAGAAAGATTATGAAACAGCTTATAGAGAATGTCTTGATTTAGCATTTGTTTCAGTAAACGCTTTGCATTACAAATACAACGGAAAAAGTTTTAATTCCGGAAAAGTTGTAACAACAACAACAACAACAACTGCTCCTATAGCAACTCAAGCTGTTGTTACGACAGTTTCAGCTCCGGTTGCAGATATGAAAGATCCTAATTTGTTATATGCCCAACCAACAGAAAACGGATATCAGTTAATCGATAAAACGCCTAAAGTTGTTATGAAGTTGTTGAAAACATCGCGTCCGGATTCTTTTATAGCTATTAAAGATGGTATTCAGGGATCACTAAATGCAAAAGATAATCAATGGTTTTTTGAATATTATAAAAATGATCAATTAGTTTCTGAAAAAGTATCAGTAAAATTCTAAAAATAAAATACGGTTTTTAATAGCCGTATTTATCTTTCCAACGGTTCTTTAAAAATTCACGATTGCTGTTCTCTCTAGAATTGCTTCCTGGATTATAAAGAACCGTTTCTTTTATAGCATCGGGTAAAAATTCCTGCTCTGCAAAATTATTTGCATAATCATGTGAGTATTTATAGTCGTCACCATATCCTAACTCTTTCATAAGTTTGGTTGGTGCATTTCTTAAATGAATAGGAACAGGTAAATCGCCGGTTTGTTTTACTAATTGCTGTGCATTTCCTATTGCCATATATGAAGCATTGCTTTTTGGAGAAGTTGCCAGGTAAATAGCACACTGACTTAATATAATACGGCTTTCAGGATATCCAATAGTTGTTACTGCCTGAAAAGTGTTATTTGCCATTATAAACGCTG
This sequence comes from [Flexibacter] sp. ATCC 35103, assembly GCF_001975985.1. Taxonomy (GTDB): domain Bacteria; phylum Bacteroidota; class Bacteroidia; order Flavobacteriales; family Flavobacteriaceae; genus Flavobacterium. The sequence goes on from NZ_MTQF01000007.1 coordinate 70,227, forward strand.
TTGGGTTTGCGTTGCCAATATCTTCACTTGACAGAATAAGCATTCTTCGGGCAATAAATTTCACATCTTCGCCGCCTTCGATCATTCTTGCAAGCCAATAAACAGCTCCATTTGGATCGCTGCCACGAATTGATTTTATAAATGCTGAAACAATATCATAATGTTGTTCGCCACTTTTGTCATACAAAACAGTATTTTGCTGTACTAATTCAAAAACACGATCATTTGTTATGATTATTTCATCGCCTGAAGAAGCATTAACAACAAGTTCAAAAATATTAAGTAATTTTCTTCCGTCTCCGCCAGAAAGTCTCAGTAGAGCTTCTGTTTCCTTTAGTGTGATGTTTTTAGAGGCTAAATAAGAGTCTGTTTTCATTGCCCGATGAAGTAAAGCTTCTAAATCCGCTTTTGTAAAAGCATTTAGTATATAAACTTGGCAACGTGACAATAATGCAGGAATAACTTCAAAGCTTGGGTTTTCAGTAGTTGCACCAATAAGAGTAATCCATCCTTTTTCGACTGCGGCCAAAAGAGAATCCTGTTGTGATTTACTGAATCGGTGAATCTCATCAATAAATAAAATAGGGTTTTTTGCCGTAAATAATCCGCCACTTTGTTTCGCTTTTTCGATTACATCACGAATGTCTTTAACGCCCGAATTTATGGCGCTCAAAATATAGAAAGGACGCTTTGATTCCTGAGCAATAATTTGAGCCAGAGTTGTCTTTCCTGTTCCTGGTGGTCCCCAAAAAATCAATGATGGAATTATTCCTTTCGAAATTTGTTGCGTTAACGAACCATTTGGTCCAACCAAATGACTTTGACTAATATAGTCTTCTAATTGCTGTGGGCGAATACGCTCGGCTAAAGGTGCTTCCATTTTGTAAAATTACTATTTTCAATTTTAATTTAATAGTTTTAAAGGGTTACAAATCATAACAAAGGATATTGAGGTCTTAGCTGACAAATTATCAGTAAATTGTATTTGGATAGTTTTTTGATGACAAATAATTCTCTAGACTCTTAAATATGAATGATAATCATTTTAAATTTTCAAATGCAGTAATTGGACTTCCTGTATTTTTTGTGCTTTTCTTGTGGATTATCTATTGGGTTCAAATTCGATTCGATTTTGATTTTTATCAGAACGGTATTTATCCCCGTGATTTTTCAGGTTTGCAAGGTGTTTTATTTAGTCCTTTTATTCATGAAAATTTAGATCATTTATATAATAACTCGATTCCTCTTTTGGTATTATTAGCGGCGTTGCAATTCTTTTATCCTAAACAATCTTTTTCGGTAATTATTTTCGGAATCTTGTTTTCAGGTTTAATAACATGGATTATTGGTCGGGAAAATTACCATATTGGTGCCAGTGGACTAATTTATGTTTTAGTAAGTTTTATTTTCTTTAAAGGTATTCAGACAGGTTACTATAGACTAGTGGCGCTTTCTTTATCCGTAATTTTACTTTACGGAGGAATGATATGGTATGTTTTTCCGGATGTCGACAAAACCATTTCCTGGGAAGGGCATTTAGCCGGCTTTATTACTGGATTTGCAATGTCTTTAATTTATAAAACACCGGAATATGCAAAACCTATCGTTTATGATTGGCAAAAGCCGGATTTTAATCCTGAAGATGATGCATTCATGAAACATTTTGATGAAAAAGGAAATTTTGTAAATACAGAAATTCCTGAAGAGGAAGCCGAGAATTTTTCTAACTACTTTAATTCTAATCTTTATGTTAATTATACCGTAACCAAAACAGAGTCAGACGATAAAATATAGTTGGTAATCTTTAAATTGATTTTAAAAGAGTAATTTTGTTAATGCTTTAATTTTAATTTAATGTGTTATGAGGAAGATATACTTAGTACTTCTAGTTTTATTGGTCTTATCCAGTTCGGCGTTAATAGCTCAATGTAAAATAAAAAATAGAGTACTTGCGGATGGTACAATGATGTATTATTTTGATCCTGCTGATTTTTATATAACAAAATCAAAATCATTAAAAATTAATATCGTAACAGATAAGGAACATTATTTTGTAGCCTTGCAGCCATCGCCTTTTCCGCCTAGAAAAGAAGGAAAAAAAATAAAAGATGATTTAATCATTCATCTGGCTGACCAAAAAAAATATAAACTAAGTCACTATGATACACAGTACAGGCATAATGATTCGATCATGCAAGTGCTTTATTTAATTGATGAAAAAGATTTAATTGCTTTTTCTAAGTTTGAAGCAGTACTTGCAGAAATCAATATGCAGGGCACAGAGTTTGTACGTGACTATACTTTTAAATTACATAAAGATGCTATAGTAAAGCAATTGGCGTGCTTGTTAAAGGAAGATAAATAAAAAAAGCTACTCTTCAGTTGAAGCTTCATTTTTATGGAGTAATTTTTTATTAAGATTTTTGAATAAATTATTAAAAGTTACAGTCAATGATGCTGCGTTCACAATTTGATTTTGCTCATCTCTTGGTAAAAATTCATTTGCATAAGTCAACTCGACCTGTATATCATCTGAAAATAAATAACCCGCACCAAGATTTAATCTGTTTCGATCAAAGAAACTAAGGCCTGTTACTTTAGTTCCGGATTTAAAAAAAAGTTCATCTGAAGCTATTATATAAACAACTCCTTCTCTTAATATTTTACTATTAATTGGTTTTAAATATTTTATTTGTTGCCGATATCGTAAAACATTATCATAGTCTCCATCTTCATTTCGCATATGTCTCAATTCCATTCTCATTCTGGTACTTAAAGTGTAACCTGTTTTGTGAAAATAGTAGATTCCCTGCAAAGCAAATCTTATTTCCGGAGATTTAAATTGACCAATTTCCGGAACATCCTTGTTGTAATTATAAGCTAAAAAAGAAGACACCTTCCATCGGGGAGAGTAATAATAATGCCCCCAAGCTCTAATGGATCTTTGTATGTTTTGTTGAAAGATATTAGAAGAAGATTCAGTACTGCTGTAAGCGGCACCAAGATTTAATTCAGTAGACCATTTTTCATTAATAGTCCTGTTAAACTGAATCTCATTCCAAAATTGATTATAGGTAGTGGTTTGCCCATAGTTAATACTTGTAATTAAAAATATTACAAGTATTAAACTAAGTTTTTTAAGCAATATGTTTTGAATAGGTTTTAAAGACATCAATTATCATATTTGTTTGCCACCTTATTCTTTGGGTTATTTAACTTCTTTGGCGTACAGCTTCGTATAAAAATGCTCCACAAGCTACAGAAACGTTAAGAGATCCTATTGATCCAAACATTGGCAATTTTGCTTTTTCATCAACGATTTTAAGAACAGAAGGATTTATTCCTCTATCTTCAGATCCCATTATAATTGCTACTGGTTCGTTTAATGCTATGTCGTAAATATTCTGGTCTGTTTTCTCTGTTGCAGCAACTGTTTTAATTCCTGAACCCTGAAGGTAGAAAATAGCATCTTTAATATGTTCAACTTTACAAATAGGCACATTAAATACAGCTCCTGCTGAAGTTTTAACAGTATCACCATTCACAGGTGCAGATCCTGCTTTTTGAACAATAATTCCGTTTACACCAGTACATTCTGCAGTTCTTATGATTGCTCCAAAATTACGTGCATCAGAAATCTGATCTAATATTAGAAATAATGGTTTTGAACCGGATGCGATTGTTGATTCAACTAAATGTTCTAATTCTATAAAACCAATAGGGGAGATGGTTGCAACTGCTCCCTGGTGATTGTTTGGCGTTAGGCGATTTAGTTTCTCCACAGGTACATAGGAGAAATTAATGTTAGCGCGTTTCATCACTTTCATTAAATCTTTCATTAATTCTCCAGAAATTTCTTTTTGTATAAATACTTTATCGACTTCTTTTCCTGCTTGTATTGCTTCTATAATGGCTCTAATTCCAAATATTTGATGTTCTTTTTCCATGGGACAAATATAGGTATAATGTTTATATAAAAAAAAACCACTCTGAATGAACAGAGTGGTTAGTCTTAATTTAGGTGTATTAAATTAATTAGGAGTTGCCCACCAAACTGGTGCATATATATCTGAAACAACAGTTGCATTGTTATTCAATGTTCTTTCTGATTTAGGCGTCAATAATCTTGCAGGAATCTTTTTAGATTGACTCGCTTGATTTGGAGTTAATGCAGGAAATCCTGTTCTTCTAAAATCATTGTATGGTTCAAAAGTAGTGAACAATGCAATATATTTTTGTGTAATAATATTTTGCAAAGTAACTGCCGCTGATGCAGTAGCTGCATAAGTAGCGTTGCTTGTACCAGTAACATCTATTAGTGATGAATTTACTGCGGCTTGTAAAGCAGTTTGAGCTGCGGCGATGTTTCCTAATCTAAACTGTGCTTCTGCTTCAATAAATTTAACTTCAGTTAAAGTAATAATATTCAAAGGTGTCGCTGGATCTCCTGCAAAATAATCTCCAAAACGAGATTTTAGTCCAGAACCGTCTGGTGACTCAGGTGCAGCACCGTCATAAGTTCCATCTTCTGCTTCTGTAGCATAAAATGGTAAACGAGGATCTGAATTGGCATTTAATAAATCTATAAAAAATTTACCCATTCCCATATATCCTGCTCTTTGATTATTGAATGCATACCATGTACTTTGATTATTACCTCCGTCAAAAGTTGCAACTAAATTGTCAGCTTTTGATGTAATTGATTTTTGTGCATAAGTAAGGGCTTTTTGTGCTGCTACAGCACTTCCGTCTTTTGTTGTTAATCTCAGCGCATATCTTGCTTTGATCGCATAAGCAAGTTTTGTCCACTTTTCAGTATTTCCACCATAAAAAATATCATCAGTTTTTGGTACGGAAAGATTGGCACTTGCTGGTTTAGCTAAATCTAATATTGCTAAGTCAAGGTAAGATTGTATGCGCTCAATTACTTCTTTCTGTGTATCATATTTTGGTGTAACATTGCCTTCAACACCTGCAAAAGCTTCTGAAAAAGGTATATCGCCCCAAATATCTGTTGCAATTCCCATATTAAGTGCTACTAATATTCTTGCAATACCACCATAATAAGGGCTTGTTGCTTCGTAGTCTTTTATAATTGTGTTTGCATTAACACCCGCTTGGTAAATATTACCCCAGTCACCTTCATTGTCAAGTTCTGTTATAACATAACGTCCTGCTTCAGAAGATTGAAGTTGATTTCCATTCTATGCTGAGTAAATATCGTAAAGGTTCTTGATAAATTACCTAATGAGTTATTTATTGTCCCCACTTCAACTCCTGTAAGTAGAGTAGCTGGTGAAGCTGTTGTAGGGCCATTAGGATTGTCGTTAAAGGTTTCTAATTCGTTTTGGCACGAATTTAGAGTTAACGCTCCTAATATTATAGATAAAAAGATTTTTTTCATAATATTAAAAATTAAGTTTTAATGTTAAAGCGTAGCTTTTTGAACCTGGATTATTAAAATAATCCAACCCATTAGTGTTTGAGCCTGATCCTGCAAGAGAATTTTCAGGATCTACCCCGTTGTAATTTGTAATTACAAATAAGTTTCTTGCTGATAATGTTAATGAGGCATCTCTAATAAATGGTGCGCTCTTTGTAAGTAGTTTTCCGAAATTATAACCTAAGCTAACGTCTCTCAATCTTACCCAGCTAACCTCTTCTATAGCTTGCTCAGTAGCAGCTCCATTATCACCTAGGTAGTAATTGTAATAATCAAAATTTGATGCTGCAACTGTGTTTGGTGCTCCTGCCTCATTAACTCCAGATATAACGTAAGTTGCGTTTCTATCTTGAGCTGATTCTTCAGTAACTCCTAGTCTGTTAAGTCTAGCGTGTGTACCATTCCATACATCTCCTCCTTTTCTTATGTCAAGAAGAAAGCTCAATGATACATTTTTGTAGCTAAAATTATTTCTAACACCAGCTAACCAGTCTGGGTTTGGATTACCAATGATTTGAGTTTGTCCGTTAAGGAAAGGTAGTCCGTCAGCGTCAAGAATTAACTGACCAGAATCGTTTCTTTGCCAAACTGTTCCAAGCATAACTCCTAAAGGCTGACCTCTTACAATAGACGGTGTTACACCACCAGAAAAGTAGTCACTACCTATAGGTGAATTATTTAAGTTATCTGCAACTGCGGTTACTTTATTTACGTTTTTACTCCAGTTTACATTAATATCCCATTGGAAATCTGTATTTTTAAATATGTCGTATCCTAACTCTACTTCTAATCCTCTGTTTTGTACAGTTGGACCATTAGTGTATGAATTAGAAAATCCTGAAGATTGTGCAACTGGTGCTTGAACCAATAAGTCATAGTTAGTAGATTGATAAGCACTTACGTTTAAACGTAGTCTTCTAAACATTTCTAATTCTAAACCTACTTCGTATTCTTTGTTGTGTTCAGGTTTTAAATTTGGATCTTTAAGTATAGTTGTGTATCCAAATGCTCCAATACCTCCATAAGGAGCGTATAATTGAGATCCAAATGTATCGTAATAATACGGTGTAGTGTAGGTAGTTTGAACATTGTAAGGAGTTGGAGAAGCATAAGTTTCAGCAAACGCACCTCTTATTTTTCCTAAAGTAATCCACTCCGGAAGATTAAGTGTTTTGTTAAACAACCATGAAGCACTTACTGCAGGGTAAAAATATGAATTATTGTCTTTAGGTAATGTACTGCTCCAGTCATTTCTTCCTGTAAGTGTCAAATAAAATTGATCTAATGCAGCAAATTCAACTTGTCCGTAAACACCTCTTTTTATTTGTGACATGTCATAATTCTGAGGAGTGAAGTTTGTAAAATTGCTTAAGTTATACTGGTTTGGTAATAACATTACTGATCCTACAGTATACATGTCATTTGAGAATTTTGAATTTATAGATCCTCCGGCACTATAACTTACAGATAATTTGTCTTCAATAAGTGTAATGTCACCATTAAAAATCAAGTCAATGTTGTATAAACTAGCGTTATAAGTGTCTAATATCACTTGACCAGTTCCATCGGCATTAGAATTACCACGACTACTATAAGAATAGTTTTGCTGTGCATGGGTTGTATATGTGTCTACACCTGCTCTTAGTAAAGCATTAAATTCTTTGCTTTGGTTATAAGTAATGTGTCCATTAAAAATACTACGATTTGTTTCGTCGTTATAAGGGTTGTTATATACAGTGTAGTAAGGATTGTCATAAGCAGAATAATAGTTTTTATTAGTTCCTTGTGGAGTTTCATAATCTCTAAGATCATAACTTGAAGGAGCTCTGTATAGAGATAGCATAATTCCTGCAACGTTGCTTCCTTTTTGGGCTCTTACTCCTGAAGTGTTAGAGTATTTAAAATCAGCACCAGCTTTTAATTTATCTGTAATGTTATATTGTGCATTCAAACTTACATTAGATCTTTTTAAAGAAGTATTTGGAACCATTCCTGTTTGATCTGTATGACCAAAACCAAGTCTGAATGATGCAGTATCATTACCTCCAGAAAGAGCCACATTCTGAGTTGTAGTTATCCCGTCTTGGAAGAAATTTTTAGCATTGTCATAAGCTTTTAAGCCTGGAACGCTTGAAATTTCTGGCCCCCAGCTTTGGATAGTTCCTGAAGGATTAGTTGTTGGGAATCCAGCTGCGTTATATGTTGCTGGAGCAACGTAATTTGTTCCGCCAGTACCGGCTGCATATTTAAACTGAATGTTTGGAAGCATGCTTACTTGGTCAACTGATACAGTACTAGAAAGTTCAACACCAATCCCTTTTCTTTTCTTTCCTTTTTTACTTGTATAAAGTATTACCCCATTTCTTGCATTTTCTCCATAAAGTGCAGCGGCAGCTCCTCCTTTTAGAATAGATACGCTTTCAATATCATCAGGATTGATGTCAACGGCTCTGTTAGAGTCATCTACACCGCCAATATTTGTACCTGAACCTGCATTATTGTTTATAGAGTTGTCTATGATTTGTCCATCTAAAACGATTAGTGGTTGGCTTGATAAAGTTACAGACTTCTGACCTCTAATAAGGATTTTACTTGATGCACCAGGTGTTCCTGCTGATCCAGTAACTTGAATTCCGGCTGCTTTTCCAGCAAGACCTTCGATTACGTTAGGTTCGTGAGATCTTTGTAGATCATCACCTTTAACTTGTGAAGTTGCATATCCTAATGCTTTCTTCTCTTTTTTGATACCTAATGCAGTTACAACAACGCTTTCAAGTTCTACTGAGTCATCAGTTAGTTTTACGCTAATTGAAGTTGAACTTGCGGCTACTTCTTGAGATTTCATCCCAATGTAGCTAAATACCAAAACTTGGCTTGAAGATGCTTTGATAGAAAATTTACCATCAAAGTCTGTTTGCGTTCCTGTTTTTGTCCCTTTAACTAATACACTCACACCTGGTAAAGGCATTCCCGTATTGTCAGAAACTGTTCCAGAAACAGCTCTTTCTTGCGCGAAAGTAAGTTGCGCAACTAGTACTAATAAAAGTACTAAGAATCCATTGAACTTTAGTTTCATTTTTAAATATTTTGAATTAGTTCGACAAAAATCTTAATAATTTGTTAATCTACCTAATATAAAAAGCTTTTTTTTTAGTTAAATTATGATTTTACTATAAGATATTGTTTTTTTATAGTTAAAAAACATGTGTAAATTTTAAATTCGTAATTTATCGTCTCAAATATGATAATAATGAAAAATATTAATATTTATAGGATTGTTAAATTTAAAGATATTGAGCTTATTTTTGTTTTTTTATAACTTTTGCATAAAAAAACCACCCTTTTTAGAGGGTGGTTTTGTGTTAAATTATGTTAGAATTAAAATTTATCCCAAAATAACTTCGTTTCTACAGCGTCTCCACCAATCGCAGAACTAGCTGCGGTATAACTGGCTTTATTTAATGATTGTTCTATTATAGGATAAGTATAGCGTTGTGGTATGCCGGAAACTGCATCTGCTGGAGCATCTAAAACAGGAAAGTCTAATCTTCTGTAAGTTGACCATCCTTCAAATGAATTGTTGTAATAAGCAATCCAACTCTGAGTTCCAATTTTTTGTTTCCAGGTTCCTGCAGCAGTTGTATATGCTACAGCAGGATTGGCAAGATATGTTGTTGCTTCTGCGGTAGTTCCTCCCCAATCTAATATAGATGCTGTAATTGCAGCATTATAATGAGCTTCGGCATTTGCTGGGGTTCCGTATAAGGATCTTTCAGCTGCTTCTGCTAATAAAAACTGAGCTCCGGCATAATCCAAAATTGTTCCGGGAAAATCTGGTGCTTGAATTGTTGGTGTTATGTGTGTTTTATTTGCAAATGAATTACTCGCTCCATTTTCACCACCTACATATTCAATTTGAGGAGTTGTTGGGTCATCCATATTGCTGTCGAAGTATTTCGAGCGTCTTGGATCATTTAGTGTGTTCATCCTGTCTATTATCGTACTGGTAGGAACAAAGTCGGAACGACCACTTGCTACTAGATCTACGTATAGTGGGTTTGTATTTGGCGTTGCTGTCAAGTACTTTAAATCAGCATTGTCAAGATTAGAAGTGAATACTAATGGGGCGGCGCTTGAAACTGTAGCTTGGGCTAAAGCAGCTTCTGTAGGAATATCTGAAATTGTAATTCCTAATCTTAATTTTAAAGTGTTTGCAAATTTAATCCACTTTGTTACATCGCCACTATAAATTCTGTCATTGTCACCAAAACTCTTGCCACCTGTATTAAGATTTATGATTGCTTTATTTAGTCTGGCAATAAGATCTTTGTAAATTGTAAGGCCATCATCATATTTAGGTGTTTTATAATTTAAATTCAATGCTTGTGAATATGGAACATTTCCAAATGTCTCTACTAAAATAGCATAGGTGTAAACATTTAAGACTTCAATAATTGCAAGTTTGTTTTGTTTGTCCAGCGGATTCTCTGTTAAACCAACAGGTGTTGCAGTGATATTTGTTGCACTCTGATCTAAATCTTTCAATACATCTTTGTACAAATATTGCCAGTGCTGCTCAGGAATGGTTCTGGTTACTAAGTCGTAATTGCTTTCGTCTGTATAAACAGTTTCTGTCCAGTATTGGTTTAGTAATCTGATGACATTGTCATTAACATTCGTACTCATCATTTGATCTACTAACTTTTTTTGAGCGCTGGTAAATAAAGCTTCTCCTGGTACGTTTGATGGATCCTTAACGTTTACGTTTAAGTTTTCTAAATCATCGGAGCAAGACGCAAAGGTTGCCGCAGTGAGTAGAATTAAAAATATTTTTTTCATGATTTCTTGATTTAAAATTGGATTTTAACGTTGAAGCTAACATCTCTTGTTGATGGCAAAGATCCTGTTGAATAACCTTGTAGATTACCTGCTCCTAAGCCTGATTCCGGATCTGCATCTGGTAAATTTTTATGTATAATCCAAAGGTTAGTTCCAACAATACTAAAAGTCATTCCGTTTATGAAAGTATTTTTTAATACTTTTTCTGATAAAGAATATGAAATTGATGTTTGTCTTAATTTAATATAACTTGCATCGTATACAAATGCTTCATCTGGTAATCCTCTTCTGTACCCTTGTGCTCCAAAACGACTAGCTTCAATTCTAGTTGTATTTACGGCTCCATTAGGATTTACTCCTGGATTGATAAAACCACCACTGTCAGATCCTGAAGTTAAAGGATTTCTTACTGGATTTCCAAGTTCATTAGTAAAAGCAGTGTCGTCATACAGACCTGTTGCTAAACCATAATAGCGATCAAGTGAGAATATTTGTCCTCCTTTTTGCATGTCAATTAAAAATTCGAAGGAGAAGTTTTTGTAGCTAAATCTATTGTTTAAACCAGCGGTGTAATCTGGATTTGAATTTCCAATAGGATTGTCAGAAGTTGAAGTTTTTATGTATTGTCCATTAGCAGGATCTACAACTCTTTGTCCGTTTAAATAAGTGTATTGCGTACCGTAAATTACACCATAAGGTTGTCCAACTGCTGCATTGATTGTTACACCACCTTGCATAGTTCCAAGTTGTAAATTGTCAATTCCGTCTAATAAATTTAATACTTTGTTTCTGTTTCTGGCAAAGTTTAGGTTAATGTCCCAAGAAAAATTTTCTGTTTTTACTGGAGTACCATTCAAAGAAACCTCAATACCTTTATTTTCTATTTCTCCGGCGTTAATTAATTCATATAAATAACCAGTTGAAGAAGTTAATCTTAATGGGATAATCTGATCAATTGAATTTGATTTGTAATACGAAAAATCAAGTCCTAATCTCTTTTTGAAAAACGAAAGCTCTAAACCGGCTTCGTAACTTTTAGTACGTTCGGGTTTTAGATTAGGATTGTTTTTTGTGTCTTTAACTGATGCAGAAGAAGCTCCGAATGCGGTGTTCACTGCATAGGTGTCTAAGATTCTGTCAAATCCTGGACTATTACCAACTTCAGCGTAGTTTAATCTTATTTTTCCAAAAGACAACCAATCAGCATCTACAAATTTTGAAAACACAAAACTCGATGATACCGAAGGATAGTAGTAAGAACTATTTGCTTCAGGTAGAGTGGAAGAGTGGTCTCTTCTTATTGTTCCTTCAAGAAATAAATAATCATCATAGCCAAAAGATGCACTTCCGTAAACCCCATCAACACCTATGGCTTCATCTCTTTCAATAGGGGCTAATAATGGGCTTACTGTATTTTGTAGTGAATATAATTTTGGAATTGCAAGTCCTCCATTTGTTGCTGCAAAAATAGAAGTGTAATAACTTCTTCGAATGTTAACACCGACAACACCTTTAAGGTTTAATTTTTGTGTAATGTTAGTATTGTAGTTTAGCATGAAATCATAGTTGAACTCACTGAAGCCTATGTTTTTTCTGGAATATCCAGATGATGCTGGATTTCTGTCCTCGCTCCCATCGCCACCTCCGGTTCCAATACCAAAGTTTGCAGGTACACTTCCAATTGCTCTTCTCTCTTCTTGTAATTCGTCATACGTATCAACGGCTACTCTACCAAATGCATCTAGCCAACTTGTGATTTTATAGTTCAATGATGCATTTCCAATAAATCTGTTTCTACTATCTGATTCATAATTTTCATAACGTTGGAAATATGGGTTGTCCCAGAAAATTGGAGTAGAATTTGTATATGAATTTGGGTTCCAGGATATGTTTCTTCCGGTTAACTCATATGCTTGTTTTAAACTTTTTAAGTCAACATTGGTTTGCCACCATTGTCTAAAATTACCAGCAATGTTATCGTTATATCCGGTACTATTTCTACCAACCGTACTTGTTTTTGTAAAGTTACCGTAACCTGCCACAGTTAGTCTGTCGTTTATTAGGGTTGATGCATTTAACGTAAAAGTATTTCTCTTTAATGTACTGTTAGGTAAAAGACCTGTTTGATCAAGATTATTAAAGCCTAATCTTAAATATCCATTTTCCAATCCTTTGTCTATAGAGATAGAGTTAGTAACAGCTACTGGTTTTTGAAAAAATGTTATTGGGCCATTTTTTGCATTTACCCATGGAGTTGCTTTCATGTAATTCGGTGATTCTGGATAAAAGGCATCCCATTGGTAAACTAATAAGTTAGGATTGAATGCTTGTCCATAAGAAGCGTCTTCTGTCAATGGGGTTACATTATCTAAAATTCCGTCACCATCAATATCAATATGGTCTAAATAGGAGTCTTCATCTGGTCCATAATAAGGTCCATATCCGGCACCGTATTGTTTTTGATATTTAACAAAAGTACTTTTGTCAACTGATCCAACGGTTACACCAGAGTTAACTGTTACGGAATATCCTTTTGCTTTTTTGTTTCCCTTTTTTGTTGTAATTACTACGACTCCATTAGCAGCTCTTGATCCGTATAGTGCACTTGCGGCTGATCCTTTAAGTACGTTTATAGATTCAATATCTTCTGGGTTGATGTCAGATGCAGCGCTACCATAATCGTAACCTGCACCAGATTGTTCTTGATCTCTTGAATTAGAATTGTTGTTGCTTACGGGAACTCCATCGATAACAAATAAAGCCTGATTGTTTCCAGTTAAAGATGAGTTTCCTCTAATTACGATGTTTGTAGAACCTCCAAAGTTAGTTGTTCTTTTTACTTGTACACCCGAAACTTTACCGGAAATAGCATTTACAAAGTTGTCGCTTTTTACTGCTGCTAAACTTTCGCCTTTTACTTCTTGTGTTGCGTAACCAAGAGATTTTTTCTCTCTTGATAATCCTAAAGCAGTAACAACAACCCCCTCAAGTTGTTGGGCGTCTCCAGATAGTTTAGTATTTACTTGTGATGAGCTCGCTGTGACTTCTTGCGATTTCATTCCAATGTAACTAAATATTAAAACTTGACTTGGTGTTGCTTTGATGGAATATTTTCCGTCAAAATCGGTTTGTGTTCCGGTTTTTGTTCCCTTAACTAATACACTAACGCCTGGTAAAGGCATTCCTGCATCATCGGTAACTGTACCCGAAACAGCTCTTTCCTGCGCAAAGGTTAACTGCGCGATTAGTACTAATAATAGCACTAAAAATCCATTGAACTTTGGTTTCATTTTCTCAATTATTTTGAATTAGTAATACAATATTCACAATAATTAGTTAATAATCCTAATGTTATGTTAACGAATTTTTAATATATATTAAAATTTAACATTATAACATATGTTAACGATAGTGTTAAATAACTGAATTTCCTGAAGTCTTGTCCCTCCATTGGTGAGATTAATTCTAAGCAGACCACTTGTGGTTTGTATGGTTGTTCCTATTCCAATTCCTGTTAAATTATGTATTTTATCTGGATTTTGGCTACTTGTTAAATCTTGGTAAATTGCATAATCTATAATCGAATTTATGTATAAGTTTTTTGAAACGATATATCTGTATTCTGTGAGAAGCATAGATGTAAAATTGGCTTGTAGGCTATTCTCTAAAAAACCTCTTATGGAATTAATGCCGCCAAATCTAAATAATTCGTTTGTAATGTAGTTGTTGCTTTTAAGGTAAAAGCTTTGTAAATTGATATTGATATAATTCCTTTTGTTTAACTCAAAGTTATTTGCGAAGTTGGCGTTTATGTAAAATTGTGGGCTTGAATTTACGGTGTCGGGATTATTGTTTGTGTTTCTTTTTCCATATCCGGCTATAAGGCTTAAATATGTTTTTTTTGTAAAAAAAATGCTTGTGTAGTCAAGTCGTTTGTGGTCAAATGTAGAAGTGATGTAAGAGTTCTTAAAATCACTAATGCTTGAATTGTTTGTATTCTGAATGTCACTTGATTCTGTTGATTGATAGCCTAAATATATTTTTGAATTGTAATTTAAATAATATCCTAAATCAATTGCTGTCTTTGTATTTTGAAATGTACTGTCTTGCTTAAATATGTTAAGTTGCGCTTTTAACCCCAGCGAAGAGTTGAATATATAGGGGATTTCTATTTTTGTGTTAAATGTTTTTTGTTGATTTCCATCACTTTTCCAATAAAGTGAAAATTGTTCACCCGCATGAAGTGTGTTTAATAAAGTGATATCTAAATATCCGTTAAGTGTAGTTTTTTTGTTGTCATCATTTGAAAATCCGATATAGCCATCAAATGTATTTGCTTTTCTTTTTTCAATATAGGTGTATATTTTAGTAGAGTCGCTGGTAAATAATATTTGTGGATATTTAGTTTGAGTAATAAATTCAAAGCTATTTATGTCATCGTGTAATTCTTTTACAATCTCCTGATTAAAAGTTTTATTAAGGTATTTTTTATTCAGTTGTTTTAAATGACCTTTTGGGAAATAATTTTTTTCTTGAGGATTTGTTTGAATGATAATAATTGAATTAACACTGCGTTTTTTTTCGGATTTAAAATTTAAGGCTCCATAAATTATTAAATTCTTTCTTATGATATTGTCAAGTTTTATTTTGCTTAATGCAAAACCCTTTGTTTCTGCATCAAGTATCTTTTGATTTAAAAAGTTTTCAAGTTGATTATATGGTACAATTATGGTATCCTTTTTTGTTTCTGTTGGGTTCGAAAAAATATTATTTGTACCTATATATATATGTATCTCTTTGATCGGCTTTTTTAACTCTATTATTGCTGTGTAGGTGCTGTCATTTACAAGTTTTGTTTCTTGTATTTTATTGTCTAAAAATCCAATAGAAGTTAATTTTTGAGATGTGTTTTTTACCTCCTCATTCAATGATTTTATATTATTGTGTTTAGTTGAATAGTTTAATGAATCGATTATCCTGCTTTCAGTTTTGTTAGAGCCAGTTATTTTTAAATAAAAGTTTTGGCTATAAGATGAAAAGCTGAAGAGAAAAAAGAATATATGTAATAAGTGTTTCAAAAGCAATTGTTTCATTTATTAAAAGTATTGCAAATATCAATTGTTTGTTTGTAAAAACATAAGCTTAAATAATGTTATTGAAAATTAATGAATTAACGTTTGTATAGTGAAAAATATTTTATACATTTGCAACCCCGTAAAAAGCGGGAATTTAATATACATAATAAATTTTTAGTATTAATTATGCCAACAATTCAACAATTAGTAAGAACAGGAAGAACTCAGATCACTAAGAAGAGTAAATCGGTTGCTTTAGATTCTTGTCCTCAAAGAAGAGGGGTTTGTACGCGTGTTTACACTACTACACCAAAAAAACCAAACTCTGCAATGCGTAAAGTTGCGCGTGTACGTTTGACAAATGGTAATGAAGTGAATGCTTACATCCCTGGAGAAGGACACAATCTACAAGAGCACTCGATAGTATTAGTGCGAGGTGGAAGGGTAAAAGATTTACCAGGTGTTAGATATCATATCGTTCGTGGAGCGCTTGACACGTCAGGAGTTGCAGGAAGAACGCAAAGAAGATCTAAGTACGGTGCTAAACGCCCAAAAGAAGCAAAAAAGTAATTTAAAACGTTAAAGTTGGAGGTTAGGAGTTAAGGGTTTGAAATTTGGCGTAAGCTAAAGTGGATGACACATAACATTTAACGGATGACCTATAACTTTTTATTAAAAAAAAGACATGAGAAAAAGAGCGGCAAAGAAAAGACCACTTTTACCAGATCCAAGGTTTAACGACCAACTGGTAACACGTTTTGTGAACAACTTAATGTGGGACGGTAAGAAATCTACAGCTTTCAAAGTATTTTATGATGCAATTGACATCATTGAGTCTAAAAAGCAAGATTCAGAAAAATCTTCATTAGAAATTTGGAAAGATGCTTTAACAAACGTTATGCCTCACGTAGAAGTACGTAGCCGTAGAGTTGGTGGAGCTACATTTCAAATTCCAATGCAAATTAGACCAGACAGAAAAATTTCTATGGCAATGAAGTGGTTAATACTTTATTCTAGAAGAAGAAATGAAAAATCTATGGCACAACGTTTAGCGTCAGAATGTTTAGCTGCTGCTAAAGAAGAAGGTGCTGCGGTTAAGAAAAGAATGGATACTCACAAGATGGCAGAGGCTAACAAAGCTTTCTCTCACTTTAGATTTTAATTCGTAAGAAATGGCTAGAGATTTAAAATATACAAGAAATATCGGAATTGCTGCTCACATTGATGCTGGTAAAACAACAACAACTGAGCGTATCCTTTTTTATACTGGAAAGTCACACAAAATTGGTGAAGTACACGATGGTGCTGCAACAATGGACTGGATGGCTCAAGAGCAAGAAAGAGGTATTACAATTACTTCAGCTGCAACAACTTGTGAGTGGAATTTTCCTACTGAGCAAGGTAAGCTTTTGCCTGAGTCTTTGCCATACCACTTTAATATTATTGATACTCCTGGACACGTTGACTTTACTGTAGAGGTAAACCGTTCTTTACGTGTACTTGATGGTTTAGTTTTCTTGTTTAGTGCTGTTGATGGTGTTGAGCCTCAATCGGAAACTAACTGGAGACTTGCTGATCAATATAGAGTTCCTCGTATGGGATTCGTAAATAAAATGGACCGTCAAGGATCTAACTTTTTGGCAGTTTGTCAACAAGTTCGTGATATGTTGAAATCAAATGCTGTTGCGATCACTTTGCCAATCGGTGAAGAAAATGATTTCAAAGGTGTTGTAGATTTAGTAAAAAACCAAGCTATTATTTGGCATGATGCAACTCAAGGGGCGACTTTTGATATTGTTGAAATTCCTGCTGATATGGTTGCAGAGGTTAAAGAGTACAGATCTATTCTTATTGAAGCAGTTGCTGATTACGATGAAAATCTTTTAGAGAAATTCATGGAAGATGAAAGCTCTATTACAGAGGAAGAAATCAACAACGCTTTAAGAGCTGCTACTATGGATATGGCTATCATCCCGATGATCGCTGGTTCTTCTTTCAAGAACAAAGGAGTTCAATTCATGTTAGATGCAGTTTGTAAATATTTGCCTTCTCCAATGGATAAGGAAGGTATCGAAGGAATTCACCCTGATGATGCTGAATTATTAGAAGAAGATCAAACTAAAATCTTACGTAAGCCAGACGTAAAAGAGCCGTTCGCTGCTTTAGCATTTAAAATTGCTACTGA
Organism: [Flexibacter] sp. ATCC 35103; assembly: GCF_001975985.1. GTDB lineage: Bacteria > Bacteroidota > Bacteroidia > Flavobacteriales > Flavobacteriaceae > Flavobacterium. Next base: position 87,769 of record NZ_MTQF01000007.1, read on the forward strand.
CCCATTCGTAGGTCGTTTAGCTTTCTTCCGTGCTTACTCTGGTCGTTTAGATGCTGGTTCTTACGTTTTGAACACACGTTCGGGAAATAAAGAAAGAATTTCTCGTATCTACCAAATGCACGCTAACAAACAAAATCCAATCGAATTTATTGAGGCTGGAGATATTGGAGCTGCTGTTGGATTTAAGGATATTAAAACTGGGGATACATTGTGTGATGAAAAACACCCAATCATTCTTGAGTCTATGAAATTCCCTGCACCGGTAATTGGTATTGCAATTGAGCCTAAAACTAAAGCTGACGTTGATAAAATGGGTATGGCTTTGGCTAAATTAGCTGAAGAAGATCCAACATTTACTGTTAGAACAGATGAGGCTTCAGGGCAAACTATTATCTCAGGTATGGGTGAGCTTCACTTAGATATCTTGGTAGATCGTATGAAACGTGAATTTAAAGTTGAAGTGAACCAAGGTGAGCCTCAAGTTGAATATAAAGAAGCGTTTACAAGAACTGCTACACACAGAGAGACTTACAAGAAACAATCAGGAGGTCGTGGTAAATTCGGTGATATCGTATTTACACTTGAGCCAGCTGACGAAGTTGATGGTAAAGTACCTGTAGGATTACAGTTTATTAATGCAGTAAAAGGTGGTAACGTTCCTAAGGAATATATTCCATCTGTAGAAAAAGGTTTCCGTGAAGCTATGAAAACTGGTCCTTTGGCTGGTTATCAAGTGGATAGTTTGAAAGTAACTTTGACAGACGGATCTTTCCACCCTGTCGATTCTGATGCTCTTTCTTTTGAATTAGCTGCAAGAATGGGTTATAGAGAAGTAGCAAAAGCTGCTGGAGCAATTATTCTTGAGCCAATCATGAAAATGGAAGTTATTACTCCTGAAGAAAACATGGGAGATATCGTAGGTGATATCAACCGTCGTAGAGGTCAGGTTAATGACATGGGTGACAGAAACGGTGCTAAAACTATTAAAGCTGATGTGCCTTTATCAGAGATGTTTGGATATGTAACAACATTAAGAACATTATCTTCTGGTAGAGCAACTTCAACAATGGAGTTTTCTCACTATGCAGAAACACCTTCTAATATTTCAGAAGCTGTAATTAAAAAAGCAAAAGGTAACGCTTAATTCTTAAGAAAATGAGTCAAAAAATCAGAATAAAACTAAAATCTTACGATCACATGTTGGTAGACAAGTCTGCTGAAAAGATTGTAAAAACAGTAAAAACTACTGGAGCAGTTGTAACAGGTCCAATTCCGTTACCAACTCACAAAAAACTTTTCACTGTATTACGTTCTCCGCACGTTAACAAAAAAGCGAGAGAGCAATTTGAAGTGATGTCATACAAGAGATTGATTGATATTTATTCATCTTCATCTAAAACTATTGATGCTTTAATGAAGCTTGAATTACCAAGTGGGGTTGAAGTAGAGATCAAAGTATAATTTTATTATATTTTTATAAAAAAAAGCGAGACAGAAATGTTTCGCTTTTTTTGTTGCTTTAATTTTTGCTGTGTTTAGTTTTTTTTAATTAAATGAAAACAATAATTTAATGTTGGTTTATTGGAAAAGCCTTATTTAGAGCTGTGTGCCAATGATTTTGGTTTTTATTAACGGAATTTTTCTGTAGTACTAATCTGTAATTAATTTTGATTTTAATTATTTTTATCGAAATATAAAAGAGGTCGAGGTGGTTTCTTTTGAGCTGGGATTTTGATAATGAGCGATTTAATTTTTGTAACTGTTTGGTATATTCAATTTTAATATCTACTTTTGCACTCCCTGTTTGGAAATTTCTGTTATTTTCAAATTGAAGGGAATTTTAGTAATTAATAATTAATATTTATGTCTGGGTTAATTGGTAAAAAAATCGGCATGACTAGTATTTTCGACGAAAATGGGAAAAACATTCCTTGTACAGTAATCGAAGCTGGGCCGTGTGTTGTTACCCAAGTCAGAACCAAAGGTGTTGACGGGTACGAAGCGTTGCAACTTGGTTTCGATGACAAAAACGAGAAACATTCCACTAAAGCGGCTTTAGGTCACTTTAAAAAAGCTGGAACTGTTGCTAAGAAAAAAGTCGTTGAATTTCAAGATTTTGCAACTGAACAAAAATTAGGGGATCTTATTGATGTTTCTATTTTTGCTGAAGGAGAATTTGTAGATGTACAAGGTGTATCTAAAGGTAAAGGTTTTCAAGGGGTTGTTAAACGTCACGGATTTGGTGGTGTTGGACAAGCAACTCACGGTCAACACAACCGTTTAAGAGCGCCAGGTTCTGTAGGAGCTTCTTCTTATCCGTCTAGAGTATTCAAAGGAATGCGTATGGCTGGAAGAATGGGAGGAGACAATGTAAAAGTTCAAAACCTTAGAGTTTTAAAAGTAGTTGCTGAAAAGAACCTACTTGTTATTAAAGGATGTGTTCCTGGACATAAAAACTCTTATGTAATCATTCAGAAGTAATGGAAGTAAAAGTATTAGATTTCAACGGAAAAGATACTGGAAGAAAAGTTCAACTTTCTGATTCAGTATTCGCAATTGAGCCAAACAATCACGCTGTATACCTTGATGTTAAGCAATATCTTGCTAATCAAAGACAAGGGACTCACAAAGCTAAAGAAAGAGCTGAAGTGACAGGAAGTACGCGTAAGATTAAAAAACAAAAAGGAACAGGTACTGCTCGTGCGGGAAGTATCAAAAATCCATTGTTTAAAGGTGGTGGAACAATTTTTGGACCAAGACCAAGAAGTTATTCATTTAAATTGAATAAAAGCTTGAAAAGATTGGCGAGAAAATCAGCTTTCTCAATCAAAGCAAAAGAGTCAAATATTATCGTTCTTGAGGACTTTAATTTTGAAACTCCAAACACTAAAAATTTCATTAACGTTTTGAAAGCTTTAGGGTTAGATAATAAAAAATCTCTATTTGTGTTGGGAGAGTCAAATAAAAATGTATATTTGTCGTCACGCAATTTAAAGACTTCTAATGTCGTAACTAGCTCAGAATTAAGCACTTACGCTATTTTAAACACTAATAATTTAGTGCTTTTAGAAGGTTCTTTGGAGTTAATTGAAGAAAATTTAAGCAAATAATAGGAATATGAGTATCATAATTAGACCTATAGTAACAGAAAAAGTAACCAAAGAAAGTGAAGTTTTAAACCGCTTCGGATTCGTTGTTGACAAAAAAGCAAACAAAGTTCAAATTAAGAAAGCTGTTGAAGCTGCTTATGGAGTAACTATCGTTTCAGTTAACACGATGAACGTAAGACCGGATAGAACTACAAAATACACTAAAAGTGGTTTGATCAGTGGAAAGACAAATGCAATTAAGAAAGCGATTGTTCAAGTACAAGAAGGAGAAACAATTGATTTTTACAACAATATCTAAGATAGAAAAATGTCAGTAAGAAAATTAAAACCTATTACCCCAGGTCAGCGATTTAGAGTTGTGAATGGTTATGACGCCATTACAACTGATAAGCCGGAACGCTCTTTGATAGCGCCGATAAAAAACTCTGGAGGTAGAAATAGTCAAGGAAAGATGACCATGCGTTATACGGGTGGTGGTCACAAGCAGAGATATCGTATCATTGATTTCAAAAGAACTAAAGACGGAATTCCGGCTACTGTGAAATCAATTGAATATGATCCAAATCGTACTGCATTTATCGCTTTGTTAGCTTATGCTGATGGAGAGAAAACTTATGTAATTGCTCAAAACGGATTGAAAGTTGGTCAGAAATTAGTTTCTGGTCCAGAATCTCAACCTGAAATTGGTAATACATTGCCTTTAAGCAGAATTCCTTTAGGAACTGTAATCTCTTGTATTGAGTTACGTCCAGGTCAAGGAGCAGTAATTGCTCGTTCAGCTGGTACATTTGCTCAATTAATGGCAAGAGATGGAAAATATGCTACAATTAAAATGCCATCTGGTGAAACAAGATTGATCTTGTTAACTTGTTCGGCTACAATTGGAGCTGTTTCTAATTCAGACCACCAATTAGTTGTATCAGGAAAAGCTGGTAGAACAAGATGGTTAGGAAGAAGACCTAGAACAAGACCTGTTGCAATGAACCCTGTTGATCACCCAATGGGTGGTGGAGAAGGACGTTCTTCTGGTGGACATCCACGTTCAAGAAATGGAATACCAGCAAAAGGTTATAGAACTCGTTCTAAGAAAAACCCGAGTAACAAGTATATCGTAGAACGTAGAAAGAAATAATAAGATATGGCACGTTCATTAAAAAAAGGACCTTTCGTTCATTATAAGTTAGACAAGAAAGTTCAGGAAAACGTAGAAAGTGGTAAAAATAGTGTAGTAAAGACTTGGTCTAGAGCTTCTATGATTACTCCAGATTTCGTTGGGCAAACTATCGCAGTTCATAACGGTCGTCAATTTGTACCAGTTTACGTAACAGAAAACATGGTAGGTCACAAATTAGGAGAATTTTCACCAACTAGATCTTTTAGAGGTCATGCTGGAGCAAAAAATAAAGGTAAAAAATAAGAAGCAATGGGAGTTCGTAAAAGAGAAACAGCAGATGCGAGAAAAGAGGCTAATAAGTCTATTGCTTTCGCAAAATTGAATAACTGCCCTACTTCACCTAGAAAAATGCGCTTAGTAGCGGACTTGGTAAGAGGTCAGAAGGTAGAAAGAGCACTTAACATCTTAAGATTTAGTTCTAAAGAGGCTTCAAGAAAATTAGAGAAACTATTATTATCTGCAATCAACAACTGGGAGCAAAAAAATAGTGAAGGTAATTTAGAAGAAGCTGGATTATTTGTTAAAGAGATCAGAGTAGATGGTGGAATGATGTTAAAAAGACTTCGTCCAGCTCCACAAGGTCGTGCACACAGAATAAGAAAACGTTCTAACCACGTAACAATCGTGCTTGGAGCTATCAATAACACACAAAGCAATTCTTAAGCAGCATGGGACAAAAGACAAATCCAATTGGAAATAGACTTGGTATCATCAGAGGGTGGGACTCAAACTGGTATGGTGGAAATGATTACGGTGATAAACTTGCCGAAGATCACAAAATCAGAAAGTATATCCACGCTCGTTTATCAAAAGCTAGTGTATCTAAAGTAATCATTGAGAGAACTTTGAAGCTTGTAACCGTTACTATCACTACTGCTAGACCTGGTATCATTATCGGAAAAGGTGGACAAGAGGTAGACAAGTTGAAAGAAGAACTTAAGAAAGTTACTGACAAAGAGGTTCAAATCAACATCTTTGAAATCAAAAGACCTGAATTAGATGCTTATCTTGTGGCGACAAGCATCGCTCGTCAAATCGAAAGCCGTATTTCTTACAGACGTGCAATCAAAATGGCTATTGCTGCTTCTATGCGTATGAACGCTGAAGGTATCAAAGTTTTGATTTCTGGTCGTTTGAATGGTGCTGAGATGGCGCGTTCAGAAGGTTTCAAAGAAGGTAGAATTCCTCTATCAACTTTCAGAGCTGACATTGATTATGCTTTGGCTGAAGCTCACACTACTTATGGTAGAATGGGTATCAAAGTATGGATCATGAAAGGTGAAGTTTATGGAAAGAGAGATCTTTCTCCGCTTGCAGGAATGGATAAAAAACAATCTGGAACTGGTGGTGGTAAAGGTGGAGATGCCCCTAGAGGTAAATCTAACTTTAATAAAGGTGGAAAACCAGACGCTCGTAAAAGAAAGTAAATTTTTAAACTAAAGAAAAATGTTACAGCCTAAAAGAACAAAATACCGTAAGGTACAAAAGGGTAAAATGAAAGGTAACTCTCAAAGAGGGCATGAACTTTCTAATGGAATGTTTGGTATTAAATCTGTACATGAAGATGGAATGTTCTTAACTTCTCGTCAAATCGAAGCTGCGCGTATTGCTGCAACTCGTTTCATGAAGAGAGAAGGACAATTATGGATCAAAATATTTCCAGACAAACCAATTACTAAGAAGCCTCTTGAGGTACGTATGGGTAAAGGTAAAGGTGCCGTTGAATATTGGGCTGCCGTTGTTAAACCCGGAAGAATTATGTTTGAAGTTGGAGGAGTTCCTTTATCAGTTGCAAAAGAGGCATTACGTCTTGCAGCTCAAAAGCTTCCAGTAAAAACTAAATTCGTCGTTGCTAGAGATTTCGAAGCATAATTAAATTTATATTATGAAACAATCAGAAATAAAAGATCTTTCTGCAGCGGAGTTGCAAGAAAAACTTAGTCAAACTAAGAAGATATATGCTGACCTAAAAATGGCCCACGCTATTTCTCCAATTGAGAATCCACTTCAAATTAGAAGTGTAAGAAGAACAGTTGCAAGATTGGCTACAGAGCTAACTAAAAGAGAGTTACAATAATTGTATTCTGCTGAAAGATGGAAGAAAAAAGAAATTTAAGAAAAGAAAGAATAGGTGTTGTTACTTCAAATAAAATGGATAAATCTATTGTTATTGCTGAAGTAAGAAAAGTAAAACACCCATTATACGGTAAGTTCGTGTTGAAAACAAAGAAATACGTTGCACACGACGAAACAAACGACTGTAACATTGGAGATACTGTAAGAATTAGCGAAACGCGTCCTTTAAGTAAAACAAAATGTTGGAGATTAGTTGAAATCTTAGAAAGAGCTAAATAATTATGGTACAACAGGAATCAAGACTAAAAGTAGCAGATAACACGGGAGCAAAAGAAGTTTTAACTATCCGTGTTTTAGGAGGTACCAAAAGAAGGTATGCCTCTGTTGGTGACAAGATTGTAGTATCTATTAAAGATGCAACTCCTAACGGTAACGTTAAAAAAGGAGCTGTTTCAACTGCAGTTGTTGTACGTACCAAAAAAGAAGTGAGAAGAGCTGATGGTTCTTATATCCGTTTCGATGATAATGCATGTGTTCTTTTGAACGCTGCAGGGGAAATGAGAGGAACTCGTGTTTTTGGTCCGGTAGCAAGAGAACTTCGTGAAAAACAATTCATGAAAATTGTATCATTAGCACCAGAAGTGCTTTAATTCGTTTTAAGATGATAAAGCTAAAAATAAAATCAGGAGATATCGTAAGAGTTATTGCTGGAGACCATAAAGGTGCTGAAGGTAAAGTTTTACGTGTTTACCGTGAGAAAAATAAAGCGATAGTTGAAGGTGTAAACATGGTTTCGAAACATACAAAACCAAGTGCTAAAAACCCTCAAGGTGGTATCGTTAAGAAAGAAGCTTCTATACAAATATCTAACATTTCACTAATTGATCCTAAAACTAAGGAGACAACTAGAGTTGGTATTAGAGTAGAAGGAGATAAGAAAGTAAGATTTTCAAAAAAATCTAATCAAGTACTATAGTAATGGCATATACACCTAGACTAAAAGAAGAATATAAGAGTAGAGTAATCTCTGCTCTTAAAGAGGAATTCGGATATACAAACGTAATGCAAGTTCCAAAACTTGAAAAAATCGTTTTGAGCCGTGGAGTTGGTGCAGCTGTATCTGATAAAAAACTTATTGACTATGCAGTTGATGAGTTAACAAAGATCACTGGACAAAAAGCAGTATCTACAATTTCAAAGAAAGACGTTGCGTCATTCAAATTGAGAAAAGGGATGCCTATTGGAGCAAAAGTTACTTTACGTGGTGAAAGAATGTATGAGTTTTTAGATAGACTTATTACTTCTGCTTTACCGCGCGTTAGAGATTTTAGTGGTATCAAAGCTACTGGTTTTGACGGAAGAGGTAATTACAATCTTGGAGTTTTAGAGCAAATCATTTTCCCTGAAATTGATATTGACAAAGTAAACAAAATTTCAGGAATGGATATTACATTTGTTACTACTGCTCAAACAGATAAGGAAGCAAAGTCGTTATTGACTGAATTAGGATTACCTTTTAAAAAGAATTAAGACATGGCTAAAGAATCAATGAAAGCCCGTGAGGTGAAAAGAGAGAAAACGGTAGCTAAGTACGCTGAGAAAAGAAAAGCTTTGAAAGAGGCTGGAGATTTCGAAGGTTTACAAAAATTACCTAAAAATGCTTCACCAGTTCGTTTACACAATCGTTGTAAATTAACAGGTAGACCAAGAGGTTATATCCGTCAATTTGGTATTTCACGTGTAACTTTCCGTGAGATGGCTAATAATGGGTTAATTCCTGGAGTTAAAAAGGCATCTTGGTAATCTCGCAAAAAGTTATTACTTTTGCAAACCAAAAAATAATTTTAATTGATTAAAGGTTCGGGAGGCGAGTGCCTCCCGAAAACCGTAATCGCAATCAAATACATATGTATACAGATCCTATTGCAGATTATTTGACTAGAGTTCGTAACGCTGTGGCTGCAAACCACAAAGTTGTTGAAATTCCAGCTTCTAATCTAAAAAAAGAAATAACTAAGATCTTATTTGATCAAGGTTATATCTTGAGTTACAAATTTGAGGACAACTCTGTTCAGGGTTCAATCAAAATTGCTTTAAAGTACGATAAAGATACTAAAGAGCCAGTAATTAAAGATATCCAAAGAATTAGTAAACCTGGTTTACGTAAATACGCAGGTGCTGCCAAATTACCAAGAATCCTTAACGGATTAGGAATTGCAATTGTTTCAACTTCAAAAGGTCTTATGACTGGAAAACAAGCGAAACAATTAAATGTAGGTGGTGAAGTAATTTGTTACGTATACTAATTTTAAAGACTAAATAAGATGTCAAGAATAGGTAAAAGCCCAATTGTAATCGCTGCTGGAGTAACTGTAGAAGTTAAAGACGGTATCGTTACGGTAAAAGGAAAAAAAGGTCAACTAACTCAGGAGTTTTCGGACATTACTGTAAAAGTTGAAGGCGATCAAGTTTTATTAGAAAGATCGTCTGATCATAAAGACCAAAGAGCAAAACACGGATTATACAGATCATTAATCAATAACATGATTGTTGGTGTATCTGAAGGTTTTACAAAAGAACTTGAATTAGTTGGAGTTGGTTATAGAGCTTCAAACCAAGGTCAAAAATTAGATTTAGCTCTTGGATATTCTCACAATATTGTTTTAGAAATTGCTCCAGAAGTAGCTTTAGAAACAATATCTGAAAAAGGTAAAAACCCTATCGTAAAATTAACATCATTTGACAAACAACTTTTAGGACAGGTTGCTGCGAAAATCAGAGGATTCCGTAAGCCTGAGCCATACAAAGGAAAAGGTGTTAAATTTGTGGGTGAAGTATTAAGAAGAAAAGCAGGTAAATCAGCTTAAAAAATAAGATTATGTCATTAACAAAATCTGATAGAAGACAGAGAATTAGATTCAGAATTAGAAAATCGATTAGTGGTACTGCTGCTAACCCAAGACTATCTGTATTTAGAAGTAACAAAGAAATTTATGCTCAACTTATTGATGACGTAAATGGAGTTACTTTGTTGGCTGCATCTTCAAGAGAAAAAGAAATAGGAAAAGGTACTAACGTTGAAGTCGCTGCTGCTGTTGGAAAATTAGTTGCAGAGAAAGCGTTAAAAGCTGGGATTGATACCATCACTTTTGATAGAGGTGGATATTTGTATCACGGTCGTATTAAATCATTAGCAGAAGGCGCAAGAGCGGCTGGACTTAAATTCTAATATATTATGTCTAAATACAAAAATGTAGAATTGGTAAAACCAAGTGGTCTTGAACTTAAAGATCGTCTGGTAAGTGTTAATCGTGTTACTAAAGTTACAAAAGGTGGTAGAGCTTTCGGTTTTTCTGCTATTGTAGTTGTAGGTGATGAAAACGGAGTAGTTGGTCATGGATTAGGTAAATCTAAAGACGTTTCTGAAGCAATTGCGAAAGCAGTAGAAGATGCTAAGAAAAATTTAGTAAAAATTCCTTTGAACGGACAATCTGTTCCTCACGAACAAAAAGGTAAATTTGGTGGTGCACGTGTATTCTTAATTCCTGCTTCTCATGGTACAGGAGTTATTGCTGGTGGAGCTGTTCGTTCAGTTCTGGAATCAGTAGGTATTCACGATGTATTATCTAAATCTCAAGGATCATCAAATCCTCATAACGTAGTGAAAGCAACTTTTGATGCTTTATTACAAATGAGAAGCGCTCATACTGTTGCAAAACAAAGAGGTGTTTCTTTAGAAAAAGTTTTTAAAGGTTAATTCAAGGAAATTATGGCTAAATTATTAGTAAAACAAGTAAGAAGCAAAATCAACTGTCCTCTTTCTCAAAAAAGAGGTTTGGAAGCTTTAGGTCTACGTAAAATGGGACAAGTTGTAGAGCATGATTCAAATCCTGCTATCCTTGGGATGATAAACAAAGTTAAACACTTAGTTTCTGTCGAAGAAGCTAAATAACAAATACTGTTATGAATTTAAGTAACTTACAACCAGCTGAAGGGTCAACGCACAATCAAAATAAAAGATTAGGTAGAGGAGAAGGTTCAGGAAAAGGTGGTACTTCTGCAAGAGGTCACAAAGGAGCAAAATCTCGTTCTGGTTATTCTAAAAAGATTGGTTTTGAGGGAGGGCAAATGCCACTTCAAAGACGTGTGCCTAAGTTTGGTTTCACAAACATCAATCGTAAAGAATACGAAGGTGTTAATTTAGATACGCTTCAATTATTAGTAGACAATGGTGTGATTACTGATTCTGTTTCAATGACAGATTTCGTAGCAAATCGTCTGGCTACCAAAAATGAAATCGTTAAGATTTTAGGTAGAGGAGAATTGAAAGCAAAATTAAAAGTAACTGCCCACAAATTTACTGCTACTGCAAAAGCTGCTATTGAAGCTGCTGGAGGAGAAGCTGTAACTATATAACTTATCTATTAAGATGAAGAAATTTATTGAATCAATAAGTAATGTTTGGAAAATCGAAGAACTGAAAAATAGAATCTTAATTACATTAGGATTGCTTTTAGTATATCGTTTTGGTGCACATGTAACGCTGCCTGGAATTGACGCAACTCAGTTAACAGGTTTAGCGGGACAAACTAAAAATGGTTTAGGATCTATCCTAGACATGTTTACAGGAGGTGCTTTCTCTAAAGCTTCAGTTTTTGCTTTGGGAATTATGCCTTATATTTCTGCATCTATTGTTGTTCAGTTAATGGGAATTGCTATTCCTTATTTGCAAAAACTTCAAAACGATGGGGAGAGTGGTAGAAAAAAGATTAATCAAATCACTCGTTGGTTGACTATAGCTATTACACTGGTTCAAGGTCCAACTTATATCTATAATTTATACAGAACGTTACCTGGAAGTGCATTCTTACTAGGCTTTAATTCACCTGAATTTTTGTTCTCTTCTGTTATTATCTTAGTTACTGGTACTATTTTTGCTATGTGGCTTGGAGAAAAAATTACAGATAAAGGTATTGGAAATGGAATTTCATTATTGATTATGGTTGGTATTTTGGCGCGTTTACCGCAAGCTTTTATCCAAGAGTTTACAACCAGAGTTACCAATAACAATGGTGGTCCAATGTTGTTAGTTATTGAAATTATTGTTTGGTTATTAGTGATCATTTCTTGTGTATTGCTTACAATGGCAGTACGTAGAATTCCTGTTCAGTACGCTCGTCGTACAACAAGTGGGGATTATGAACAAGATTTGGCAGGTGGTAATAGACAGTGGATTCCTCTAAAGCTTAACGCTTCTGGGGTTATGCCTATCATCTTTGCTCAGGCAATTATGTTTATACCTGCAGCTGTAGCTGGATTGTCTAAATCAGACACATCACAATCTATTGTTGGTGCATTTAGTAATATCTTTGGTTTTTGGTATAATTTTGTTTTTGCAACTTTAATTGTTGTATTTACATTCTTTTATACTGCGATCACTGTGCCTACTAACAAGATGGCCGATGATTTAAAAAGAAGTGGTGGTTTTATTCCTGGCGTTCGTCCAGGGGCTGAAACTTCAGACTTCCTTGATAAAGTGATGTCTTTAATAACTTTCCCAGGATCTTTATTCCTTGCTTTGATTGCTGTGTTCCCAGCTATTGTTGTAAGTATTATGGATGTACAACAATCTTGGGCAATGTTTTTTGGAGGTACCTCATTAATAATTATGGTTGGAGTTGCAATAGATACTATTCAACAAATCAATTCATACTTGTTAAACAAACATTATGATGGTTTAATGAAGACTGGTAAAAATAGAAAAGCAGTAGCTTAATTTTTATATGGCAAAACAATCAGCAATAGAACAAGACGGATCAATCATCGAAGCATTGTCAAATGCGATGTTCCGTGTAGAGTTAGAAAATGGACATATCGTAATTGCTCATATTTCTGGTAAAATGCGTATGCATTACATCAAGTTATTACCTGGTGATAAAGTGAAACTAGAAATGAGTCCTTATGATTTGTCAAAAGCAAGAATTACTTATCGATATTAAAGGATATTCACTATGAAAGTTAGAGCATCAGTAAAAAAGAGAAGTCCCGAGTGCATCATTGTGCGTAGAAAAGGGAGATTGTACGTAATAAACAAAAAGAATCCTAGATTTAAACAAAGACAAGGATAATTATGGCAAGAATAGCAGGGGTAGATATCCCAAAAAATAAAAGAGGTGTTATAGCACTTACCTATATCTTTGGATTAGGAAGAAGTAGAGCTATTGAGATTTTAGAAAAAGCTCAAGTTAGCCAAGACAAAAAAGTTCAAGATTGGAATGATGATGAGATCGGAGCGATTCGTGATGCTGTTTCATTTTACAAAATTGAAGGAGAATTACGTTCTGAAGTTTCTTTAAACATCAAACGTTTGATGGATATTGGTTGTTACAGAGGTATTCGTCATAGATCTGGTCTTCCTTTAAGAGGACAAAGAACTAAAAACAACTCTAGAACAAGAAAAGGTAAAAGAAAAACTGTTGCTAACAAGAAAAAAGCAACTAAATAATAAGTAATATGGCTAAAGCAACTGCAAAAAAACGTAAAGTTATCGTTGAATCAACGGGAGAAGCTCATATTTCTGCTACCTTCAATAACATCATCATTTCTTTGACAAACAAAAAAGGTGAAGTTATTTCTTGGTCTTCAGCTGGTAAAATGGGTTTCAGAGGTTCTAAAAAGAATACTCCATATGCAGCCCAAATGGCAGCAGAAGATTGTAGTAAAGTAGCTCTTGAGGCTGGACTTAAAAAAGTGAAAGTTTATGTAAAAGGACCAGGAAACGGACGTGAGTCTGCTATCCGTTCTATTCATAACGGTGGAATTGAAGTTACAGAGATTATCGATGTTACTCCAATGCCTCACAACGGATGTCGTCCTCCAAAAAGACGTAGAGTTTAATTTTATTTATTTATAGTATAAACAAGGTAGAATATAGATTATCGAAGGATTTGACCTGAATTCATAATCTCTACCTTAAATTTAATTTTTTAGAAATGGCAAGATATACTGGTCCAAAAACTAGAATTGCTCGTAAATTTGGCGAAGCAATCTTCGGAGATGATAAATCTTTCGAAAAAAGAAATTACCCACCTGGACAACACGGGATGGCTAAAAAAAGAGGAAAAAAATCTGAGTACGCTGTTCAGTTAATGGAAAAGCAAAAAGCTAAATATTCTTACGGAATTTTAGAAAAACAATTCAGAAATTTATTCAAAAAAGCATCAGCTACTAAAGGTGTTACTGGTGAAGTTCTTTTACAATTATGTGAAGCAAGATTAGATAACGTTGTTTTTAGAATGGGTATCGCTCCTTCTAGAAGAGGTGCTAGACAATTAGTTTCTCACAGACACGTTACTGTAAATGGTGAAGTTGTAAATATCGCTTCTTACCACCTTAAGCCTGGTGATAAAGTTGCAGTTCGTGAAAAATCTAAATCTTTAGAAGCTATCGAACGTTCTTTATCAAATTCAAGTCATGTTTATGAATGGATTACTTGGAACAATGATCTTAAAGAAGGAACTTTCGTTTCTGTACCTGCAAGACTTCAAATTCCAGAAAACATTAAAGAACAATTAATCGTAGAGTTGTACAACAAATAATAATTGACTTAGTCGAAATTTATGGCAATATTTAATTTTCAAAAGCCCGATAAAGTTATCATGATCGATTCAACCGATTTTGAAGGTAAATTCGAATTTAGACCTTTAGAACCTGGTTATGGATTGACAGTTGGTAATGCACTTAGAAGAGTTTTGCTTTCAGCATTAGAAGGTTATGCAATTACATCTGTTCGTATCGAAGGTGTAGATCATGAGTTTTCTACTATTTCAGGTGTTGTTGAAGATGTTACCGAAATTATTCTTAATCTAAAACAAGTACGTTTTAAACGTCAAATTGAAGATATCGATAATGAAGCAGTTACAATTTCTGTTTCTGGTAAAGATCAACTAACAGCAGGTGATTTTCAAAAATTTATTTCAGGTTTTCAAGTTCTGAACCCAGACCTTGTTATCTGTAATTTAGATTCTAAAATCAAATTGAACTTCGATTTAACAATCGAAAAAGGTAGAGGATATGTTCCTGCTGAGGAGAACAAAAAACAGAACGCTGCAATTGGTACTATTTTTACAGACTCTATTTTTACTCCGGTAAAAAATGTAAAATACGCAATTGAAAACTTCCGTGTTGAGCAAAAAACAGATTACGAAAAATTAGTTTTTGAAATCAAAACTGATGGATCTATTAATCCAAAAGATGCTCTTACTGAAGCTGCTAAAGTTTTAATTCACCACTTCATGTTATTTTCTGACGAAAGAATTACACTCGAGGCTGACGAAATTGCACAAACAGAATCGTATGATGAAGAGTCATTGCATATGAGACAATTGCTTAAAACTAAGCTTGTTGATATGGATTTATCTGTGAGAGCATTAAATTGCTTGAAAGCGGCTGAAGTTGATACACTTGGTGATTTAGTATCGTTCAATAAAAATGACCTAATGAAATTCCGTAATTTTGGTAAAAAATCTTTAACTGAGCTAGATGAACTTGTAGCTGTTAAGAATTTAACTTTCGGAATGGACTTAGCTAAATACAAATTAGATAAAGAATAATTCAATCCCGCTTGCGGGATTAAATTTAAAATAGCAATGAGACACGGAAAAAAATTCAATCACTTAAGCAGACAGACTGGACATAGAAAAGCTATGCTAGCTAATATGGCTTGTTCTCTTATTGAGCACAAACGTATTAATACTACTGTTGCTAAAGCTAAAGCGCTTAAACAATTCGTTGAGCCTTTAATCACAAAATCAAAAGAAGATACGACTCACAACCGTCGTATTGTTTTTGCTTACTTACGTAGCAAATATGCGGTAACTGATTTATTCAGAGACGTAGCTGCTAAAGTTGGAGACCGTCCAGGTGGATACACTCGTATCATTAAAGTTGGAAATCGTTTGGGAGATAATGCTGATATGGCAATGATCGAACTTGTAGATTTCAATGAACTTTACAATGGTGGTAAAAAAGAAGTTAAAAAAGCTAAAAGCCGTCGTGGTGGTAAAGCAAAAAAAGCTGAGGAGACTACTCCTGAAGCTCCAGCTGCTGAATCAGAATCGACTACTGAAGCTTCTGAATAATTATGAAAGTAATGATTCTATAGAAATCAAGGATAAGCTAATTTTTAGTTTATCCTTTTTTTTTTGGATTTTTTTAAAATAGTTTAAAATGTAACTTATTTTAAAACTTAGGTTTTAATTTTATGAATGAAATTTTTAAAAAATCTTGGAAGCACTCTTTTAAAGAAGTAAATTTGCAAAATATCTAATTACAAATGAAATCCGCAATGCAGGTTTCATGAAACAATTAAAAAAGAAACAATACAAATTAAATAATGAAATACACTACACGACAAAGCGCCATTTTATTACTAAGTGATGGAACTATTTTTCACGGAAAATCTATCGGAATCAGCGGTAAAACTTTTGGTGAAGTTTGTTTTAATACTGGAATGACCGGTTATCAGGAGATTTTTACAGATCCTTCTTATTTTGGTCAAATTATGGTAGCTACTAATCCTCATATTGGAAATTATGGTGTTAACGATTTAGAAATAGAATCAGATAGCATCAAAATTTCAGGATTAGTTTGTAAAAACTTTAGTTTTAATTATTCGAGAGAAGATTCTTCAGGAAGTTTAGAGGATTATTTTATTAAACAAAATCTAATCTGTATTTCTGATGTTGATACCAGAGCGCTAGTAAGCTATATTCGCGATAATGGTGCGATGAATGCTGTTATTTGTACTGATGGTACTTCGATTGAAGATTTGAAAAAAGAATTGGCTAATGTGCCAAACATGGAAGGTTTAGAGTTGGCGTCAAAAGTTTCAACTACTGAGCCTTATTTTTTTGGAGATGAAAATGCGACTTATAAAATTTCTGCTTTAGATCTTGGTATCAAAAAGAATATCTTAAGAAACCTTGCAAAGAGAGATTGTTATATTAAAGTTTTCCCTTATAATTCAACTTATAAAGATTTGGCAGAGTTTAATCCAGATGGTTACTTTTTGTCAAATGGTCCTGGAGATCCGGATCCGCTTTTTGGAGCAATTGAAGTGGCAAAAGAAATTTTAGCTAATGATAATCCTTTATTCGGAATTTGTTTAGGGCACCAAGTAATTGCTTTAGCAAATGGCGTTCAGACCTATAAAATGTTTAATGGTCACAGGGGTATAAATCATCCGGTGAAAAACCTTATTACAGGAAAAGGTGAGATTACTTCTCAAAATCATGGTTTTGCTGTAAATAAAGAAGCGTTGGATAATCATCCGGATTTAGAGATTACACATCTGCATTTAAATGATGAAACTGTTGCGGGTATGCGTATGAAAAATAAAAATTGTTTTTCTGTGCAATATCACCCTGAAGCTAGTCCCGGACCACATGATTCATCTTATTTATTCGATCAGTTTATTCAGAATATAAAAGAGGCTACTGCTAAAACGATGTAGTTAATAAATAAAGGTATTTAATTGTTAAATGTGGTATTTAATATTAAATATTTTTATAATTTCGAAAAATATTTATAATTTATTAATAAAAAACAAAAATAATGAGTATTATAATAAAAGTTCACGCAAGACAAATTTTTGATTCTAGAGGTAATCCAACGATTGAAGTTGATGTAATTACTGAAAATGGAGTTTTAGGAAGAGCTGCTGTTCCGTCTGGAGCTTCAACTGGAGAACATGAAGCTGTTGAATTACGTGATGGAGGAAAAGCATTCTTAGGAAAAGGAGTTTTAAATGCAGTGAACAATGTAAATACTGTTATTGCTGAAGAGTTAGTTGGTACTTCTGTTTTCGAACAAAACACAATTGATCAGTTAATGATTGATTTAGACGGAACTCCAAACAAATCTAAATTAGGTGCTAATGCTATTTTAGGAGTTTCTTTGGCTGCTGCAAAAGCTGCTGCTAACGAACTTGGGTTGCCTTTATACAGATATGTTGGTGGTGTTTCTGCTAATACTTTACCTGTGCCAATGATGAATATCATCAATGGAGGTTCTCACTCTGATGCTCCTATCGCATTTCAAGAGTTTATGATTTTCCCTGTAAAAGCGACGTCATTTTCACATGCTATGCAAATGGGAACTGAAATTTTTCACAGTTTGAAAAAAGTATTACATGACAGAGGTTTAAGTACTGCTGTTGGTGACGAGGGTGGTTTTGCTCCAAACTTAGCTGGTGGTACTGAAGATGCTTTAGATACTATTAAATTAGCTGTTGAAAAAGCAGGATACACTTTTGGTGACGAAATTGTAATTGCTCTTGACTGTGCTGCTTCTGAATTTTATGTAAACGGTAAATACGATTATACTAAATTTGAAGGAGAAACTGGAAAAATCAGAACTTCTGAAGAGCAAGCTGATTATTTAGCTGAACTTGCGGCTAAATATCCAATTATTTCTATTGAAGACGGTATGTACGAAGATGACTGGGATGGGTGGAAATACTTGACTGATAAAATTGGAGATAAAGTGCAATTAGTTGGTGATGATTTATTCGTAACTAATGTTGAGCGTTTGTCTACTGGTATTGAGAAAGGAATTGCAAATTCAATTTTAGTAAAAGTGAACCAAATTGGTACTTTAACAGAAACTATTGCCGCTGTAAATATGGCTAAAAATGCTGGTTATACTTCTGTAATGTCTCACCGTTCAGGAGAAACTGAAGATAATACAATTGCTGATTTAGCAGTAGCTTTAAACTGTGGTCAAATTAAGACAGGTTCTGCTTCTCGTTCTGATCGTATGGCAAAATACAATCAATTATTAAGAATCGAAGAAGAGCTTGGAAGTAATGCTTATTTCCCGGGATTAAACGCTTTCAAGATTAAATAATTGTAAGAGTTATATCTTAAAATTAAACCATTCGTTTTTGCGAATGGTTTTTTTTTGGAGTTTTAACAAATTCATAGCAGGATTCTTTTTTTAATTAGTCTTAAATTCCTTAGATTTGATAAATTATTATTTTAAAGATTTATTTCCGATATATTATGTCAAAAATAGCTACATTAGAAGTAGATGGTCAAAAAATTGAGCTTCCGGTAATCACGGGAAGCGAAAATGAATCAGCTATCGATATTAACAAATTACGTGATTTAACTGGTATTATTACAATTGACCCGGGATATAAGAATTCTGGATCTTGTAAAAGTGAGATCACATTCTTGGACGGAGAATTAGGAATTTTGCGTTATAGAGGATATTCAATCGAAGATTTAGCTGAAAAGGCTAGTTTCTTAGAAGTATCTTATCTTTTGATTTTTGGTGAATTGCCAACAGCTAAAGAATTAGAGCAATTTGAAAATGGTATTAAAAAACATACTTTGGTAAACGAAGAGATGAAAAATATCATTGATGGTTTTCCAAAAACAGCTCATCCAATGGGTGTTTTATCTGCTTTAACTAGTGCTTTAACAGCATTTAATCCTAAAGCAGTAAATGTAGAAAATGAAAAAGAAATGTACGAGGCCATTTGTAAAACAATGGGTAAATTTCTTGTAATTGCTACCTGGACCTATAGAAAATCTATGGGTTATCCTTTGAATTACTACGATAATACAACAGGTTATGTAGATAATTTTATGCAGTTAATGTTTAAATTGCCTACAGGACCTTATTCAGCAAATCCAGTTGTTGTGGATGCTTTGGATAAATTATTTATTCTTCACGCAGATCATGAACAAAACTGTTCTACATCAACAGTAAGAATGGTAGGATCGTCTCATGCAGGTTTATTTGCTTCTATTTCTGCAGGAGTTTCTGCTCTTTGGGGACCACTTCATGGAGGTGCAAATCAAGCAGTACTTGAGATGTTAGAAGAAATCAATAAAGATGGTGGTGATACTGATAAATTTTTAGCAAAAGCTAAAGATAAAAATGATCCATTCCGTTTAATGGGATTTGGTCACAGGGTTTATAAAAACTTTGATCCAAGAGCAAAAATAATCAAAAAAGCAGCTAAAGAAGTGTTGGAAACTTTAGGTGTTGATGATCCAATTTTAGAAATTGCTAAGAAATTAGAATCTGCTGCTTTAGAAGATGAATATTTCAAATCAAGAAACTTATATCCAAACGTAGATTTCTACTCCGGAATTATATATAGAGCTTTAGGTATCCCAACAGATATGTTTACAGTAATGTTTGCTATTGGAAGATTACCAGGCTGGATCGCGCAATGGAAAGAAATGCGTGAAAATAAAGAACCAATTGGAAGACCAAGACAAATTTACACTGGACATCCGCTGAGAGACTTTAAGTCGAACAAATAAAAATATTTTAAAGCTTCACTTAACTGTGAAGCTTTTTTTATCTTTGGCCAAAATATAATAAAGTTATGTTGCAATTAAATATAAAGAACGAAACGTCTAGACTACGGTCTGTAGTCTTAGGTTCAGCTGTTCATAATGGGCCGACTCCATCTTTAGAGGAAGCTTATGATCCTAAATCATTGGAACATATTAAAGCAGGAACTTATCCATTAGAAAAAGATATGGTTGCTGAAATGGATGCTTTTAATGCTGTTTTTCAAAAATATGATGTAAAGGTTTATCGTCCTGAAATGATAGAGAATTACAATCAGATATTTGCGAGAGATATTGGTTTTGTTATAGATGATACATTTGTAAAATCAAACATTCTTCCTGACAGAGAGCGTGAGTTAGATGCAATTCAATATATAATCGATCAAATGGATCCTCTTAAAGTAGTTCGTCCGCCAGAGGAAGTTCATATCGAAGGCGGTGACGTTATGCTTTGGAATGATCATATTTTTATTGGAACTTATAAAGGAAGTGACTATAAAGATTATATTACTGCTCGAACTAATATGGAGGGTGTTAATTTTATCAAAGAATTATTTCCAAATAAAATTGTAAAAGAATTCGATTTGGTTAAATCTAAAATCGAAGCCCGTGATAATGCTTTGCATCTTGACTGTTGTTTTCAGCCTGTTGGAAAAGATAAAGGAATTATTTATAAAAGAGGTTTTCGTGAAGAAGCTGATTATATGTATTTAGTTAATCTTTTTGGGAGAGAAAACTTATTTCATATCGAAAGAAACGAAATGTATAACATGTTTTCTAATGTGTTTTCTATTGACGATAATATAGTGGTTTCAGAAAAAAACTTTACCAGATTAAATAACTGGCTACGTTCAAACGGTTTTATTGTTGAAGAAATTCCTTATGCCGAAATTGCAAAACAGGAAGGCTTATTGAGATGTTCAACTTTACCATTAATTAGGGATTAAAAAAAATATATTAAACCATATAAGTTAAATAAGAAAATATAAGTTTTGCTGTTAAGATGCTTGATTTTAAATGAACTTATATAACTTATATGGTGAAAAACTAAAAAAGATGAAACAAACGACAAATGCAATAGTAATGATTCGGCCAGTTGCTTTTAGAATGAATGAGCAAACTGCCGTAAATAATTATTACCAAAAAGTATTAGACGGACTTTTACCAAGTACTGTAAATGCAAAAGCACAACAAGAATTTGATGTTTTTGTAGAAAAGTTGAGAGCAGTTGGAGTTGATGTTACGGTTATAGATGATACATTAGAAACAGATACGCCGGATAGTATTTTTCCAAACAACTGGGTTTCCTTCCATGAAAACGGAGATGTAGCACTTTATCCTATGTTTGCTGAGAATCGTCGTCAGGAACGTCGCGAAGATATTTTAGACACTCTTGAAGATAAAGGTTTTGTGATTAATAATATAATGGATTACACATCGGCAGAAGAAGATGGTTTTTTTCTTGAAGGAACCGGAAGCTTGCTTTTAGATCGTGCTAATTCAAAAGCGTATTGCGCATTATCTCCTCGTGCTGATGAGGAATTATTTATCGAATTTTGTGAAGACTTTGATTATGCTCCGGTTATTTTTGAAGCTTTTCAAACGGTTGACGGAGAACGTAAGCTAATCTATCATACCAATGTTATGATGTGTTTGGGAGAGACTTTTGCGGTGATATGTGCAGATTGCATTGATGATAAAAAAGAACGCAAAATGGTTCTTGAAAACCTAAAAGCCGATAAAAAAGAAGTTATTCTGATTACAGAGGCTCAGGTAAATAATTTTGCAGGTAATATGTTAGAAGTTAGAGGAACAAACGATAAAAAATATATCGTCATGAGTGCATCAGCACACCAGAGTTTAACTCCAAAACAAATCGCTCAATTAGAAAACCATGCTGAAATCCTAAGCTCAAGTTTAGATACAATTGAAGCTTGTGGTGGCGGAAGCGCCAGATGTATGATGGCAGAAGTTTTTTTGCCAAGAAATTAAGGTTCGTTCTTAGAATTTGATATAATAAAAAATGCTCAACTATTTGTTGAGCATTTTTTATATAAATGAGAATTTCTAATAATTATTTATTGATTAATTTTTCAAGTCTTGTCATCATTTCATCTTTTTCTTTCAACATACGCTCGTATAAAGCAATTTTTTCATCATGAAGTTTTTTTAATTCGTCGAATGGATTGATATTGAATACAGGCTTAGAATTTCCTATATAAGCCTCTTTTTCAATATTAAAAGTATTTGAAATAATATTAACTGCTTGCTCTTCATCAAAATTCTGAAAAGCTTCGACAGGAATTTTTAATGCATCTGAGATTTGATTAAGTATATCCTCTTCAATTACATCTTTTTGCTCCAGCATAGAAATTTTCTTTTGATTCCAGTCATTTCCCAGATCAAAAGCTAATGCTTCCTGTTTGATGCCAAGCATTTCTCTGAAACGTTTTACGTTTCTTCCCTGATGTATTTTCTGTTCCATAATGAATGTAAATTTTCTAAAAGATCAAAGATAACGCCATTTGAGTTAAAAATTATGAGTTTCAAAGATAAAAACTACATCAAATTTCCTTTAACTATATTAATAATCGAACTTACGATATATTGAATACCGATAGAAATTACTATAAAACCAACAATTCTCGAAATAGCCACAATTCCTGAAGCTCCTAATATTCTGGCTAAATAATGTGCACTTTTTAAAATTGCAAAAATTGCGACAGCAATTGCTAAAATAGCCAAAGACGAAATGATAATTTCTTCCATTCCGTGATGTTCCTGATAAAATGCAATAAGTAAAGAAATTGATCCCGGGCCGGCTAACATTGGTATTGCTAATGGAGTTAACGCAATATCATTACGTTGTTGCGCATCGGTCTCGACCTTTTTGTTGATTCCTCGTTTTTTATTTATTTTTCCGGATAACAATGAGAATCCAGAATTTACAATTACAATTCCGCCTGCAATTCTTAAGGCATCAATGCTAATTCCAAAAAAACTTAGAACATATTGGCCGATAAAAAAAGAAACTATTAAAATGATAAATACGTTTATGGCAGTCCAGAGTGAAATTCTTGAACGCTCCTCCTGAGAATCATGTTGAGTAAGTCCAACGAAAATTGGAACTGTCCCAATTGGATTCAGGACAGAGAAAAGAGCGGCAAATAAATAAATGAATAAATCCATGCTGTTTTGGTTAGTAAGGTAAAAATAGTTATTTTTTGATACCTGAAAGCAAATTCTTGTTAGGATATTGTTTTTATTTCTAAAACAATAACTTAAACTAACCTCGTTCTTTTTGATTACTTTTGTAACATATTTAAAAATGATGAAAAATAAAAAAACTTTAGTTCTGGGTGCTACCACAAAACCAGATCGTTACGCTTTTAAAGCCATAAATATGCTAGTTGATAAAGGGCATACAGTCTTGGCAATTGGTCAAAATACAGGTGAAGTTTCAGGTGTGAAAATTTATACTAAAGCGATTCCGGTTAAAAATATAGATACAGTAACTTTATATTTGAATCCATCACGTCAGCGTGATTATTATAATTATATAATAGAGGCTCAGCCAAAAAGAGTAGTTTTTAATCCAGGCACAGAAAATCCTGAATTATATCAATTGTTAGAATTGAATAATATTAAGGCGGAAGTTGCTTGTACTTTGGTTTTATTGGCAACTAATCAATATTAAATTTTTTAGGAGCTTTTTCCAGCTATTCACTATATCTTTTTCTGGCTAAAGAAGCCAGAAAAAGAATGTCGTTTCTATCTGGCTCAAAAGAATTTTTATAGTTATAATCAGCATTCGATATTAATACTGAATTTAGTTGTCCCCAAGTCTACTAAACCATTAAAAATATTACTTTTGTCGTCATGGAATTTTCATCAAAACTAATAGAAAAAGCAGTCAACGAAATGTCGCAATTGCCAGGAATTGGAAAACGTACGGCATTGCGGCTGGTTTTGCATTTATTGAAACAACCTAAAGAACAAACAGGATTTTTATCTCAGGCATTGTTGAAGATGCGAGAAGATATTAAGTTTTGCGAAAGTTGCCATAATATTTCAGATACAAAAATTTGCGAAATTTGTGCAAACTCAACCAGAAATCATCAAACTATATGTGTTGTCGAAGATATTCGCGATGTAATGGCTATTGAAAATACAGGACAATATAAAGGGATTTACCATGTTTTAGGAGGGAAAATTTCTCCAATAGAAGGTGTTGGCCCAAGTCAGTTAAATATTTCAAGTTTAGTTCAAAAAGTAAATTCCGGAATAGTTATAGAGATTATTTTTGCGCTTAGTTCAACAATGGAAGGTGATACAACGAATTTTTACATTTATAAGCAAATAGCCGAATCAGATATTGTTATTTCTACAATCGCCAGAGGTATATCTGTTGGTGATGAATTAGAATATGCAGACGAAATTACACTCGGAAGAAGTATTTTACATCGAGTTCCGTTCGAAAAAACTTTCAAAAACAATTAAATAAGACCCAAATAAAACTTAGATTTTCTGAAGATTAAAGGAAAAGCTATATTTGCGATAAAATTTCAATAATGACAAAAAACTGTTTTTATATATTGCTATTAATTAGTGTATTATTTACATCTTGTATTCCTGTAAAAGATCTTGTGTATTTACAGGATAAAAATACTGCAGGAGAAAAAAGTACAGTTTCTGCTGTTGAATCAAAACCTTACAGATTACAAGTTAGTGATGTTTTGAGTGTCGATATAAAGGCAATTGATCCTAAATTAGTGTCTATTTTTAATACAACAGAAAGTGCCGGAGGAAACAAATCTGAGTCGGGTTTGTATTTTAACGGTTTTACAGTTGACGATCACGGAAATATTAGAATGCCTATTTTAGGTGAGATAAATGTTATAGGATATACTATTGAAGAAGTTAGACTTATAATTGAAAAAAAATTACTTGCAGAATATTTTAAAAGTGAGGCTAATATTTTTGTCACTGTAAAATTGGCAGGTTTTAAATATACGATAAACGGTGAAGTAGGAAGTACAGGTACTAAAATACTGTTTCAAGAACACGTAAATATAATGGAAGCCATTGCTAATGCTGGAGATATATCAATTACAGGAGATAGAAAATCAGTAACTATAATTCGTCAAACGCCAACAGGTGTGCAAATGAATGATCTGGATCTTACTGATATTAATGTGATGAAATCTCCTTATTATTCTTTACAACCTAATGATTATGTTTATGTAAAACCACTTAAACAAAAAACTTGGGGAACAGGGAAAACCGGTATAGAATCTATTGGTACAATAGTTACTCTTTTATCATTGGCTACTACGGTTTTTTTATTGCTTAAAAACTAAAACTAAATTCAAAAAATGTTAGATATAAAAGATTTTTCCATTTTTGAGAATCATTCAAATTTTGACTTTAAAGGTTTCTTAATGAAGGTTTTAAGTTATTGGAAATGGTTTTTAGCCAGTTTGATAATTGCATTTACAATTGCTTACCAGATTAATATCCGTAAAGAAAAAATTTATGGAATGCAAACGTTGATTTCTATTAAGGAAGAAAGTAATCCTTTTTTTACATCAAATACAAGTTTAGTTTTTAATTGGGGAGGAATCTCAGATCAGGTAAATGGTATTTCTACAATATTACAATCTCGATCCCATAATGAATTAGTTGTAAGTAAATTGCAATTTTATATTGACTATTTAATACAAGGTAAATACAATTTAATTGATGCTTATGGTGCTGTTCCTTTTTATGTAAATATTGATAAGTCAAAAGGTCAGCTTGCAAATAAGCTAATTGGAATTAAATTTGTAAGTGAAAACGAATATCAAATTAGAATTCCTTTCGAAAGCAATTCTGTTTCCTTAATTACATATTCTAATAATTCATATAGCAATACCGCAGTTCAGCCCACAGAGCTTTTTGTGAAGAAATATAAAGTTGGAGAGCAAGTTTCATTGCCGTTTCTTAATTGGAAATTACAAATAAATGATAATCCGGGTTTATATATCGGGAATGAATATTTTGTAAAATTTAATGATTTTGATGGGACAGTTTCGGGATATAGAGGTATAACTGTAGGTTCTGATGATAAAGGCGGCTCAATACTAACGTTAGGAATGCAAGGGACAAATAAAGCCAGAATGGTAGATTATTTGAACTCTACAGTAAAAATGCTGATAAAAATTCAACTTGACGGAAAAAATCAATTTGCCACCAATACCATCAGGTTTATTGACAGTACTCTTGTTGCTATGGAGTCACAATTGAAAGAAACTGGCAGCGAGCTGAAATCTTTTAGAAAAGATAAAAATATTTATGAGATTGAAGGAGGAGGAGCTAAATTCTCTGATAAGATAATGGACTTTGATGTTCAGAAAGATGAAGTAACAAGAAAAATTGCTTATTACAATTCTTTAAAGTCATATTTAAATAATAGTGTTGATTATTCACGATTGCCAGCGCCATCAGTTGCCGGAATTGAAGATCCAAATGTTGTGGTTAATGTGTCAAAACTTATTTCTCTTTCTACTCAAAGATCAGAAATGGCTTATGCAGTAAAAAGTGATAAGATTTTTAAAGATTTTGACAATCAAATGCAGGCTGTAAAAAGTGTTTTGCTGGAAAATATTGCATCAGCAAAATCATCATTAATGTATGACTTGTCGATTGTAAACGCTAAAATAGGTCAAGCTGAAAGTACCGTTAAAAGACTTCCTGAAGAACAACAAGAATTATTGAAAATTCAGAGAAAGTATGACTTAAGTGATAATATTTATACTGAATTTCTCAAAAAAAGAAATGAAGCAGAAATTGTGAAAGCTTCTAATTTATCAGATATTCATTTTATTGATTCTGCAAAAGATATCGGAGGAGGATTGTTAGGTCCCAAAACTTCTGTAAATTATATCCTGGCTTTATTTATAGGGATATTAGTGCCTTTGTTAATGATTTTTGGTCTTCTATTTATTAATGATTCAATTCAAAATACTGAAGATATTAGTAAATTAACTCAAATTCCTTTAATTGGATTAATTGGGGTCAATAAAAATTCTCTTAATTTAGCTGTGTTTGATAAGCCAAAATCAGCACTTTCGGAAGCATTTAGAACAATTCGATCCTCATTGCAATTTTTATATAAAAAACAGCAGGTAAATGGGCCTAAGACCTTAATGATTACTTCTTCTATAGGTGGCGAGGGAAAAACATTTTGTTCTATAAATATCGCTACGGTTTTTGCTTTGAGCGAAAAGAAAACTGTAATTGTAGGCTTGGATTTAAGAAAACCAAGGTTGGGAGACGAGTTTAATTTAAAAAATCAAATTGGAGTTGTTAATTACTTAATTAAACAAAACAGTTTAGATGAAATTACGAACTCAACAAAAATCCCAAATCTTGACGTTATATTATCTGGTCCCATACCTCCAAATCCTTCTGAGTTAATTTTAAGTGATGTGATGAAGGAATTAATTTTTGAATTAAAACAAAAATACGACTACATTATTCTTGATACACCTCCGGTTGGATTAGTATCAGATGCACTAGAATTAGCGCAGTATGCTGATGTTACTCTTTATATCGTAAGACAAAATTATACAAAGAAAGATATGATAACTTTGTTGAATACCAGAATAAAACGTGGAGAGCTTACAAATGCAAGTATTGTTTTGAATGGTTATGAAAATAAAGCAAAATATGGTGCAACTTATGGATATGGTTACGGTTATGGAGCTTATTCAAACGGATATTATGAAGAAGAAGATAAGCCTGGCTTATGGAAATCAATTTTGAATAAATTCAAGAAAAAATAATCTGACGTAATGGAAACATCAATTCAAAATACAATTTTAATTACTGGTGGAGCAGGTTTTATTGGTTCAAATTTGTCCGAATATTTTTTAGGAATAGGTTATAAAGTTGTTTGCCTGGATAATTTTGCAACCGGCCATCGTCATAATTTAAAAGATTTTATAGAAAACCCTAATTTTAAATTAATTGAGGGAGATATTCGAAATATTGCAGATTGTGTTTTAGCTGTTGACGGAGTTGATTATGTTTTGCATCAGGCTGCTTTAGGTTCAGTTCCAAGATCAATAAATGATCCAATTACTACAAATGATGTAAATGTTTCTGGTTTTTTAAATATGCTAGTAGCATCTCGTGATGCAAAAGTAAAACGTTTTATATATGCGGCAAGTTCTTCGACATATGGAGATTCTGAGGGATTGCCAAAAGTAGAAAGTG
This sequence comes from [Flexibacter] sp. ATCC 35103, assembly GCF_001975985.1. Taxonomy (GTDB): domain Bacteria; phylum Bacteroidota; class Bacteroidia; order Flavobacteriales; family Flavobacteriaceae; genus Flavobacterium. The sequence goes on from NZ_MTQF01000007.1 coordinate 115,761, forward strand.
TAATTGGTAAACCATTATCGCCATATGCTATTACAAAATATGTAAACGAATTGTATGCTGAAATTTTTAGTAAAACTTACGGATTGCAAACTATAGGATTACGTTACTTTAATGTTTTCGGAAGAAAGCAAGACCCTAACGGAGCTTATGCAGCCGTGATTCCAAAGTTTGTTTTACAGTTAATGAATTATGAAAGTCCGGTAATTAATGGTGACGGAAATTATTCCCGCGATTTTACTTATATAGAGAATGTGATTCAAATGAATAAACTGGCAATGTTAAGTCAAAATCCTGAAGCAATCAATACGGTTTATAATACCGCATTTGGTGATCGAAATACATTAAATGATTTGGTTGGATATTTAAAAGAATATTTAGCTGAGTTTGATGCTAAAATAGCCGATGTAAAAATTGTTTATGGAGCAAATAGAGCCGGAGATATTCCTCATTCATTAGCAAGTATCGAAAAAGCAAAAGTGTTATTGGGTTATGATCCTAAATATTCTTTGCAAGAAGGCTTAAAAGAAGCCGTGAATTGGTACTGGAGTAATTTGAAATAAAATAAAGATCAAGATAATAGAAAATAGATGAAAATTACAAAGATTTGTTGCATTGGTGCAGGTTATGTTGGAGGTCCAACAATGGCAGTAATCGCTCAAAAATGTCCACATATTCAAGTCACTGTTGTTGATTTGAACGAACAAAGAATTCAAGATTGGAATGATCCAAATACAGATAATATCCCTATTTATGAACCGGGACTTTCTGCAATTGTAGCTGAAGCAAGAGGAAGAAATCTTTTCTTTTCAACCGAGGTAGAAAAAGCAATTGATGAAGCTCAGGTAATTTTTATATCTGTAAATACGCCAACAAAAACCTATGGAAAAGGAAAAGGTATGGCGGCAGATTTAAAATACATCGAACTTTGTGCAAGACAAATAGCTAAAGTAGCAAAGCAAAATAAAATTGTAGTTGAAAAATCGACTTTACCCGTACGCACAGCTGAGGCTATTAAAAGTATTTTAGATAATACAGGAAATGGAGTTCAGTTTCAAATTTTATCAAATCCTGAATTTTTAGCTGAAGGTACAGCCGTTTCAGATTTGTTGAATCCTGATAGAATTTTAATAGGAGGGGATACAACTCCAGAAGGCGAAGAAGCAATTGATGCATTAGTTGACGTTTATGCAAATTGGGTAAGCAAAGATAAAATCCTGACAACAAATGTTTGGTCGTCAGAATTGTCTAAGCTAACTGCAAACGCATTTTTGGCACAGCGAATTTCATCTATAAATGCAATGTCTGAATTGTGTGAAAAGACAGGTGCAGATGTGAATGAAGTAGCAAAAGCAATTGGTATGGACAGTAGAATTGGTTCTAAATTTTTAAAAGCTTCAGTTGGTTTTGGAGGTTCTTGTTTTCAAAAAGATATTTTGAATCTAGTTTATATTGCGAAATCATATGCGTTGAATGAAGTTGCAGATTATTGGGAGCAGGTAATTATAATGAATGATCATCAAAAAAGAAGATTTTCCAATAAAATTGTTCAGACATTATATAATACCGTTGCAGATAAAAAAATAACATTTTTAGGCTGGGCTTTCAAGAAAGATACCAATGATACTCGTGAATCAGCTGCAATCTATGTAGCAGATGATTTGATTAATGAACAAGCTAAAATTTCGGTTTACGATCCAAAAGTTTCAAGAAGTAAAATGTTAAGCGATTTGGATTATCTTGAAACCAGAACTGTTGACGAAAATAGTAAAGCGTTAACAATATTTGATAATGCATACGAAGCTTGTAAAGGATCTCATGCAATTGCAATTCTTACAGAATGGGACGAATTTACAACCTATGACTGGCAAAAAATTTATGATTCGATGCACAAACCAGCGTTTCTGTTTGATGGAAGAAATATATTAAATGCAAAAGAACTAGAATTAATTGGATTTATTTATAAAGGTATAGGTTCTTAATTGTAAGAATATTGAATTGAAATTTGATATTAAATGAATGGGAGAGGATTGTTTAAGATTTTTATTTCAATATAAAAAAAGATGAAGAATTGGTATGTAGTTTATACGAAACCTAAGTGGGAGAAGAAAGTAGCAGAAAGGCTTAATGAGATTGAAATAGAGTGTTACTGTCCATTAATTACTCAAATTAAGGAATGGTCAGATAGAAAAAAGAAAATCGAGGTTCCTCTTTTTAATTCGTATGTGTTTGTTTATTTAGAAGATATTGATCGTAATTCTGTTTTTCAAATTCCCGGCGTCGTTCGGTATTTATTTTGGTTAGGAAAGCCCGCTATTGTTCGAGATGAAGAAATAAATATTATAAAAACAAGTCTTAAAGCTCCAAATGTTAGTGATATTACAGTAAGCTCAATTCAGGTTGGGGATCGTATAAAATTAGAGACTGGAGTTTTTACCAATCAGGATGCGGTGGTTCAGGAAATATCAAATACGTATTATATACTAATGCTTGAATCTTTAGGTTGTATACTCAAAATAAAATATAAATAGTTTCGTTGTTATGTAGCTATTGTTGTTAAACAGAAGGTGAAATTTCTTCAAAATAGAGATTTATTTTCTGTTTTTTTTTATAATGTATTTTTTTATAAACTGATTGAGAGAGGGTTGTTGTTTCTTATTGTTTTTTAATAGCTTGTTTTTTTAGTAATACGGGAAACCGTATTGAATAAATTGACTTAATATGTTATATTTGCCGAAAATGATTTTAGAGTGTCTGTTTCAAATCTTTGTGACTCAGAACGGCGGAGCTGTGAATTGTTATGACTGAAATAGATAAAAAAGAGTACAAATTGAGCGAAAATGTAAAAATAGCGGTTATTGGTTTAGGTTATGTTGGCTTGCCTTTGGCTAGATTATTTGCTACTAAATATTCAGTTATAGGTTTTGATATAAATGAGGTAAGAGTGGCTTCTTTAAATTCAGGTACAGATACTACATTAGAAGTAGATGATGAAACTTTACAAAAAGTTTTGGTTAGTAATTCTAGTTCTAAAGTTGGATTATATTGTACAACCTCTTTAAATGATATAGCTGATTGTAATTATTTTATAATAACTGTTCCAACACCGGTTGATAAAAATAATCGTCCTGATTTAACTCCTTTATATAAATCGAGTGAATCAGTTGGTAAAATATTAAAAAAAGGAGATATTGTAATTTATGAATCAACTGTTTACCCAGGTGTTACTGAAGAACAATGTGTTCCTGTTTTAGAAAAAATATCAGGATTAAAGTTTAATGAAGACTTTTATGCGGGGTATTCTCCTGAAAGAATAAATCCGGGAGATAAAGAACATACAGTTGAAAAAATACTGAAAGTAACTTCAGGTTCAACTCCAGAGATTGGTTTAAAAGTTGATGCGCTATATAAATCTGTTATTACAGCTGGTACACATTTAGCACCTTCAATAAAAGTAGCAGAAGCAGCTAAGGTTATAGAAAATTCACAACGTGATATTAATATCGCTTTTGTAAATGAATTAGCTAAAATATTCAATTTAATGAATATTGATACACAAGAAGTTTTAGAAGCAGCATCTACCAAATGGAATTTTCTGCCTTTTAAGCCAGGATTAGTTGGAGGACATTGTATTGGTGTTGATCCTTACTATTTGGCACAAAGAGCTCAAGAGTTTGGTTATCATCCAGAAATAATTTTAGCAGGACGACGCTTAAATGATAGTATGGGAGAATATGTTGCGTCACAAATTGTGAAGCTGATGATTAAAAAAGGAATTTCAGTTAATGGAGCAAGTCTTTTAATGCTTGGAATTACTTTTAAAGAAAATTGTCCTGATGTTCGTAATACAAAGATTGTAGATGTTGTGCGAGCATTGAAAGAATACGGGATATCCGTTACTATATTCGATCCTTTGGCTAATACAGCAGAGGTCAAAAAAGAATATAAATTAGAAACAATAAATTTTGTTCCGGAAGAAAAATTCGATGCAATTGTTTTAGGAGTAGCACATGCTGAATTTTTAAAACTGAATTTTTCTGACTTACAAAAAGAAGATAGTTTAATATATGACGTAAAAGGAGTTTTAGGCACTATAGCTGATAATAGATTATAGAGACTAAAACCTTTTCTTATTTAAAGAAAAATGGAAACAAACAATTCAATCATACATGTAATTTTGACTGGAGGAGTGGGAAGCAGATTATGGCCACTTTCAAGAAAAAGTCAACCTAAACAATATTTAGAAATTTTTGAAAATAAATCTTTATTTGAGATGACTGTCGAGCGTAACAGTCATTTAGCAAATAAAGTAATGGTAGTTGGAAATGTTGATAATCATCACTTAAGTGGTAATGTCATGGATAAAACCAACACTTCATATGTAAATATAGTTGAAGCGACACCTCGAAATACTGCAGCTGCAATTGCTTTTGCTGCATTTGCTTCAAATCCTGACGATATATTAATTGTAACCCCTTCAGATCATATTATAGATAAAATGGAGGATTATAATAAAGCTATTAATGAGGCTGTATTAAAGGCAAAAGATGGATTTATTGTTACATTTGGTATTATCCCCACTAAGCCGGAAACTGGTTATGGTTACATAGAATCAAAAGGAGATAGAGTGATTTCGTTTAGAGAAAAACCTAATGAAACTACTGCTAAAGAATTTATTGCAAAAGGAAACTTTTTATGGAATAGTGGAATGTTCTGTTTTAAGGCTAGCATTCTCTTAGAAGAACTAAAGCAATTTCAGCCCGATGTTTATGAAAAATCTAAAGCTGTATGGGAAGCAAGTAAAAATGGTTTTTTAGACTTGGATTTATCATTAGAAATACCATCAATTAGCATAGATTATGCTGTAATGGAACGTAGTAAAAAAATAAAAGTAGTTCCCGCAGCTTTTTCCTGGTCAGATTTAGGCTCATTTGAATCAGTTTATGATTATTTGATTTCAAAAAATCATCCTGTAGATAAAAATGGAAATATGGTTATTGGGTCAGGAAAGCATACAACTTTTTTAGGACTAAAAAATACTATTTTTGTTTATACAGATACTGCAAATTTAATTTTGCAAAAGGAAAACTCGCAAGATGTTAAAGACATATATAGTGCGTTGGAAAAAATAAATTCAGATTTATTAAATTAATCAAATGAAAAAAATTCTTATAACTGGAGGTGCTGGTTTTATTGGATCTCATGTCGTTAGACGTTTTGTAAATAAATATCCTGAATATCAAATATTCAATCTAGATGCTTTGACTTATGCCGGTAATCTGGAAAATATTAAGGATATTGAAAATCAATCTAATTATACATTTGTAAAAGGAGATATTGTTGATGAGAATTTTATAAACGAACTTTTCTCACTTCATAAATTTGATGGAGTTTTGCATTTAGCGGCAGAGTCTCATGTCGATCGTTCTATCGAGGATCCATTGGCATTTGTTAAAACAAATGTAATTGGAACAATGAATTTGTTGAATGCTGCCAAAAATCTATGGAAAGATAATTTTGAAGGTAAACGTTTTTATCATATTAGTACTGATGAAGTTTATGGTTCGCTTGGAGCAGAGGGACTTTTCACTGAGAGAACTTCTTATGATCCAAATTCACCTTATTCTGCCTCGAAAGCAAGTTCAGATCATTTTGTAAGAGCTTATGGTGAGACTTATGGTTTACCTTATGTTTTGACAAATTGTTCAAATAATTATGGATCATATCATTTTCCTGAAAAATTAATCCCACTTTTTATAAATAATATAATCAATAATAAACCATTGCCAGTTTATGGAGATGGAAACTATACTCGTGATTGGCTTTTTGTAGAAGATCATGCTATTGCTATTGATTTGGTTTTTCATGAAGGAAAAAATCATGAAACCTATAATATTGGCGGTTTTAATGAATGGAAAAATATTGATTTGGTTAAATTATTATGCCAAATAATGGATCAAAAATTAGGAAGAACTGAAGGAACTTCTCAAGAGTTGATTACTTATGTCAAAGATAGACCGGGTCATGATTTGCGATATGCAATTGATGCATCTAAGATTAATAAAGAATTGGGATGGAAGCCTTCTGTTACTTTTGAGGAAGGTTTGGAAAAAACAATTAATTGGTATCTAGATAATGAAGAATGGTTACAAAATGTAACTTCTGGAGCTTACAAAGATTATTACAAAAAACAATATTCATAAATATAATAAGCAATTTCTTTTAAATCTAATTTTAGGTTATAATTATAATTCAAATATGAAAAAGATAATATACGTTCTTACTTTGTTTTTTATTTTGCTAATGTCTTTTAGTGCAAATGCTCAGGATATAATAAAGTCTAAAGATTTAAGTACCTTAAAAGTCGATTATTTATCAGATGATGAAATAGCTAGAATTATTACTCAATTGAAAAATAATAAAGCAACTATTAATGACGCGGAATCTATGCTTTTGTCAAAAGGTATGACTCAGACAGAATTCGATAAATTAAAAGAGCGAGTTACTGAATATGAAAAAAAGTATTCCAAAGACAAAGATAAGGACAAAGATAAGGATAAAGACAAAGAAGATAAAGAAGATAAACTAAAAAAGACAGAGAAAGACTCTGAGTTTAAAAGGAAGCAAGAGAAAATTAAAAATGAAAAAGTGAAGGATTCCTTAAATGCATTAATTTTTGGATCTGAACTATTTGATAATCCAACTTTAAATTTTGAGCCTGATCTAAAAATGGCAACGCCAATAAATTATGTTCTTGGACCAGGTGATAAGTTAGAAGTAAGTGTATATGGTGTTCAGCAATTTGATGATACTGTTCCAGTAAATTTTGAAGGTAAAATAGCAATTCAGAATGTTGGGCAAATTTCAGTATCAGGAATGTCTATTGAAGCGGTTTCTCAAAAAATAAAAGCTGCAATAGCAAGAGTATATAGTACGGTTAGATCCGGACAATCCCAGGTTAGTGTAAGTTTAAGCGAAATAAGAACCATTAAGGTGACAATTGTGGGAGGAAAGCAACCGGGTAATTATTCGATTTCATCTCTGGCTTCGGTCTATAATGCTTTGCATTTAGCAGGTGGACCTGGTAAAAATGGAAGCTATAGAAATATTGAATTAATTCGAAATAATAAAGTTTATAAAAATATTGATATCTATAAGTTCTTAGTTAAAGGAGATCAATCTGATAATGTAAGCTTAAGAGATAATGATGTAATCAGGATTCCAGCGTATAGTCAGAGAGTTGTAGTTGAAGGTGAAGTAAAACGTCCGGGTATCTTCGAAATGAAAAACGGAGAGACTTTTACAGATTTATTATCTTTTGCTTCAGGTTTTAACGAATTTGCTTATACTGCATCTGTAAATGTATTGCAGAAAACAGGAAAAGAATTTAAGGTACATGATGTAAATGAAAGTGAATATAATTCTTATTTACCACAATCAGGAGATGTTTTTAGAGTAACTAAAATTTTGAATCGATTTGAAAATCGTATTAAGATTGAAGGAGCTGTTTTTAGACCGGATTATTATTCTTATAGTGACGGAATGAGAATTTCAGATCTTATTACAAGAGCTGAAGGCCTTAAGGAAGATGCCTATACTAAAAGAGCAAGAATAATTCGTTTAAAAACAGATTTAAGTACAGAAATTGTAAATATTGATCTAAGTGCTGCTTTATCTGGAGATTTAAATTCTGACATTGAATTAAAAAGGGAAGATATTGTTACGGTTTATTCTATTCTTGATTTTAGAGAAGAATATAAAATTACCATAGACGGTGAGGTAAAAAATCCTGGAGAATATGATTATTTCGAAAATTTAACCTTAAACGACCTTGTTGTTCAAGTTGGTGGTTTAACAGGTTCAGCATCTAAAAGAGTAGAAGTTGCTAGGATGGTTAAGTCTGATGTAATTGATGACTCTGATCCAAAACGTATTGAGCTAGTAGAACTTGAGATTAATGCAGAGAATAATGAACAAATTAAGAATTTTGTATTAAAGCCTTTTGATGTAATAAACATTCGTAAAATGGCAGTTTATGAAAAACCTGAAATGGTAAAAGTAAGTGGTGCGGTAAGTTATCCAGGAAAATATGTTTTGGCTAATAAAAAAGAAACAGTTTACAATGTTGTGATGAGAGCAGGAGGATTAACGTCTATAGCTAATTTAGACGGTATGAAAATTAAAAGACCAATTAAGGAAGAGCAAATTGAGCAATTAGAAAGTGTTAATCTTAATCTTGATAAAAAACAGGCTGTTGAAGCAGAAAAAGAATTTAGTGTCGTAGAGAAGGATACACTTAGAGATAAATTATCTAAAAAGCTTAGAGATGAATTAAAATACGCAACAATTCCTGTTAACTGGGAAAAAATTGTGAAAGATAAGAATCACTACTCAAATGTTACTTTATTTCCTGGTGATGAAATTGAAGTGGCAGTTTACAATGAAGGAGTTAAGGTTACAGGGAATGTATTGTTAACTTCAGAAATTCCCTATCGTAGTGGGAAAGGATTTAAATATTATATAAATGCTGTTGGAGGTGTAGATTATAAAGGGTGGAAGAAAAAGGCATATATTATTTATCCAAATGGTAAAGCTTCTGTAACAGGGTCATTTTTGTTTTTTAGATCTTATCCAAAAGTAACTCCAGATTCTCAAATAGTCGTGCCGGAAAAACCTGAAATGAAGAGAATGAGTGCGGGAGAATGGGCTGGTCTTGGAAGTGTTTTGGCTAGTCTAGCATTATTAATTGTTACTGCTTTTAAATAATAATTTGATGGAGAATAAAGACATAAAAAATGAAGAAATTTCATTAAAAGAATTATTACAAAAAGGTAAGGAATGGTTTGATTATATTCTTTCACAATGGAAAATTATTTTAGTGGTAGGGTTATTTGGTGCGTTATTAGGATTATTATATTCTTATTCAAAAGAAACAACTTATACTGCAACCCTGTCTTTTGCATTAGAAGATGACAAATCTGGAGGATATGGAGGAGCATTAGGTTTAGCTAGTTCTTTTGGGTTAGATTTAGGAGGAAGTGGTGGAGGAATTTTTACAGGATCTAACCTAACAGAATTGTTTAAATCAAGATCAATGGTTGAAAAAACGTTGTTATCACCTATTACCTTAGATGGAAAAAAGATTTCTCTAGCAGAAATGTACATTCAAAAAAATGAATGGCGTAAAAACTGGAATAAAGACCCTAAATTTGCTAAGATTGAATTTCTGCCTAATGATGATCGTAAAAAGTTCTCAAGAATTCAAGATAGCATTATGGGAGTTATGTACAAAAATTTATCTCAAGGAGCTTTAAAAGTAGGTCAAAAAGATAAAAAAGTAGCTATTGTAAACATTGATGTTTCGTATCCGGATGAATTGTTTGCAAAATACTTTTGTGAATCTTTGGCTAGTCAAGTAGGGAATTTTTATGTTGAGACTAAAAGTAAGAAGGCCAGGTTAAATATGGCTATTTTAGAGCGTCAAGTTGATTCTATTAGAAAAGAGCTAAATGGCGCCATTACTGGTGTTGCAGTTGCCACTGATAATACATTTAATTTAAATCCAGCTTTGAATGTGCGACGTGCTCCTTCTTCCAGAAGACAGGTTGATGTACAGGCAAATACGGCTATATTAACTGAATTAGTGAAACAGGCTGAATTAGCGAAAGTAACTTTACGTAAAGAAACACCTTTAATTCAAGTTATTGATCGACCAATATTACCATTACCTAAAGAGCGTTTTGGAAAACTTAAAGGTATGATTATCGGAGGTTTTTTGGGAGGCTTTTTAATTGTTTTCTTTTTGGTTTTTAGGAGATTATTAAAACAGCTATTAGGGTAGGATTTATTTATTAATAAATAGAATGAAAAATTATACTTTAAAAGTTCAGGAGGTTCGTAAAGAAACTAATGATACTGTAACAATATGTTTTAAACAGCCAGGACTTAAAAAAATTAAATACTTAGCGGGACAATATTTAACACTTCAATTTAGAATCAATGGTAGAAGATATATTAGACCTTATTCATTTTCTTCGACACCCGGAATTGACTCCACACTCGATGTAACAGTGAAAAGAGTTCCTGGAGGAATTGTTTCTAATTATATTAATGATGTTGTAAAAGTTGAAGATGTTATTGAAGTACAAGAACCTTTAGGAGATTTTGTATTTGAATCAGATGACTCAATAAATTCCATTGTGTTTTGGGGCGTTGGTAGCGGAATTACGCCTTTGTTTTCAATGATTAAAGACATATTATTAAATCATTCTCTAGTTAACGTTTATTTGGTGTATGGTAATAAATCTAATTCATCTGTAATTTTTAAAGATCAATTAGAAAAATTAAAAACAAGTCATTCTGAACGTTTTAAAATTTATAGTTTTTACTCAAAAGAAGAATTTTTTAATGAAGATTCACATAATTATCGCGGTAGGATTGATTCTAATTTTGTAGAAAATCTTATAAAAAGTATTGAATACCCTTCCAAACATTACATATGTGGACCAATAGGGCTTAAAAATACAGTTAAGGAATCATTAATAAATTTAGGAGAAAATATCAATAATGTGTTTTCAGAGGACTTTGAATTAATTAAAAATCCTGAAGATTTTAAAGAAATTAAAGATCAGGAAATTTATTTAAATTTTGCAGGCATTGAAAGTAAAATATCAATAAAAAGTGGTAATTCTATTTTAGAAGAAGCCTTAGAAGCAGGTTTAGAATTGCCTTACTCTTGTCAAACAGGTAATTGCAGTACTTGTAAAGGAACTCTTAAATTTGGAGAATTAAAGATGATTGGTTTAGATAAACCAAGGAATGATTTGAAAGATAATGAATTTTTGCTTTGTTGTAGTTATCCTTTGACAAATGACGTTTGCATAGAAATATAAATATATAAAAAAGATATAATATAATGAAAGTAGTAATTTTTGCAGGTGGTTTCGGTACTCGTCTTATGGAAGAAACGGAGGCTAGACCAAAACCAATGGTAGAAATCGGAGGGAAACCTATTTTATGGCATATTTTAAAAATGTACGAGCAACACGGACATAACGAGTTTATTATTTGTTTGGGTTATAAAGCTACTTATATAAAAGAATATTTTTATAATTATTATTTGCATAATTCTGACGTAACTATCGAATTGGCAAATAATAACATTAATGTTCATTACTCAGAAACGGAATCTTTTAAAGTGACATTGATAGATACAGGATTACATACTAATACTGCAGGAAGATTGAAGCGTATTCAGAAATATGTTAAAGATGAAACATTTATGTTGACATATGGTGATGGAGTTGGTGATGTCGATTTGACAGAATTATTAAAGTTTCATAAATCACATGGAAGATTGGCTACTTTAACAAGCGTACAAGTTCCTGGTCGTTTTGGAAATTTAGAAATTAATAATAACGGTGAGGTTGATAGTTTTGTTGAAAAACCAGCAGGAGATGGTATGTGGATTAATGGAGGTTTTTTTGTTTTAGAACCTCAAGTTTTTAACTATTTAAATGGAGATGTAGAAGATGTTCAATGGGAGAAAGAACCTCTCGGCGCTATTGCAAAAGATCAGCAATTAGCAGCGTATAAACACCATGGTTTTTGGAAATGTATGGATGCTTTACGTGACAGAGTTGAACTTGAAGCAATGTGGAATTCAGGAATAGCAAAGTGGAAAACATGGTAAATTCTTCATTTCACCAATTACAAAAAACATATAGTGGTAAAAAAGTCTTTTTAACCGGACATACTGGTTTTAAAGGATCCTGGATGTTAAAAACTCTATCATTATTAGGAGCAGATGTTAAAGGATATGCATTAGATCCAATAACAAAAGATGACTTGTTTTATTTAATTAATGGAGATTCAATTTGTAATTCTATTATTGCAGATTTAAGGGATAAAAGAAGACTTGAAAAAGAAATTGTTGATTTTAAACCAGATTTTATTTTTCATTTAGCAGCTCAGCCATTAGTAAGATTGTCATATGATATTCCTGCTGAGACATTTGAAGTAAATGCTATTGGGACTGCAAATGTTCTGGATGCAGTTAGATTACTTGAAAATAAATGTAATGTTGTCTTAATTACAACTGATAAAGTATATCATAATAATGAATGGATTTATCCATATCGAGAAACGGATAGATTAGGTGGATATGATCCTTATAGTGCAAGCAAGGCTTGTGCAGAATTACTAATTGACTCTTACCGTAATTCTTTTTTTAATAGTAAAACCTATAATATTCACAAAAAAGCAATTGCTGTTGCAAGAGCAGGGAATGTTATTGGAGGAGGAGATTGGTCAAAAGATAGATTAATTCCTGATATAGCTAAAGCATTCGCAATTGATCAACCTGTAATAATAAGAAATCCTTTATCAGTCAGACCATGGCAACATGTATTAGAGCCTGTTGTTGGTTATTTATTGCTAGGGGCTAATCTCGAAAAGGATCCATTGAAATTTAATCAGGCTTATAATTTTGGGCCTAATTTATCTGATGCGCTTTCAGTAGAAGAAATGCTTAAATTGACTATTAAAAGTTGGGGTAAAGGAGATTATATTGTTGAGAAGATTGACAATCAGCCACATGAAGCTGGTTTGTTAAAATTAGACATTAGCAAGGCTATAGCGGAATTAGGTTGGCATCCTAAATTTAATGCAGATCAAGCTGTAAAAATGACAATGGATTGGTATAATGTTTTTTTTAATGATAAAAGTGAAATTACCCAATTTACGGATTCGCAAATTAATCTGTTTTTGAAAAATTAAAAGTATAATGGAAATTATAGACACAGAATTTAATGATTTATTTGTTATAGAATATAAAACATTTAGAGATCATAGAGGAGAGTTTGTGAAAACTATTCATAAAGATTTATTTATTGAAAAAAACTTAAACTGGAGTTTTGAAGAAAGTTTTTTTTCTGTTTCTAATAAGGATGTTTTTAGAGGGATGCATTTTCAATATGCACCTCATGATCACGATAAATTGGTTTATGTAATTAAAGGAAAAATTTTAGATATTGTTGTTGATCTCAGATCATTTTCGCCGACTTATGGTAAGTATTTAAAAATTGAACTTTCAGAAGATAATCGTAAAGCATTATATATAGGAAAAGGATTTGCTCATGGATTTTTATCTTTAGAAGAAAATACAATTGTAGAATATCACACCAGTACAATGCAAAATAAAGAAAGTGAAGGAGGTATTAAATGGGATTCGGTTGGATTTAATCTTCCAATAAAGGATATTATTATTTCAGAAAGAGACTCAGATTTTCTACCATTTGATATAAATAAAAAATATTTTTAAATGAACATACTTGTAATTGGAGCTTCCGGACTAGTAGGTTCTCATTGTTTAAATTATTTCGCTGAGAAACAAATCTCTGTAATCGGCACACATTTAAAATTTGAAACTGATAAAACGGTATTTTTTGATCCGCTTCATAAAGATGGGTTTGATTTTTTAGATAATAGTAATTTTTTACCAGATATTATAATTCACTGTGGAGCATTAACGAATGTTGATTACTGTGAAGAAAATGTTATTGAAAGTTATAATTTAACAGTTGAATCAACTAAAGTTGTTGTTGAATACTGTAAAAGTAAAAATGTAAAATTAGTTTATATTTCTACAGATTATATTTTCGATGGAATTAACGGACCATATACAGAAAATGAAACCCCAAATCCGATTAATGTTTACGGTAAACATAAATTAGAAGCAGAGATTATAGTTCAGGGGCTTAATGATTATATAATTGCCAGAATTACTAATGTATACGGAGAAGAAGAAAGATCTAAAAATTTTATCGCGCATTTATTGACATTAATTAAGTCAAAAACAGATAAAACATTTAATCTTCCTTATGATCAGTTTGCTACTCCTATCTATGCTGGAGATATTGCAAGAATGCTTTATTTGCTTATTTCTGATGGAAAAAAAGGGATTTACAATCTTTCTTCTACTGATTATTATAACCGATATCAATTGGCAAGTAAAGTTAAATCATATTTTTCTGAGGCTGATCATTTGAATCTAAATGCAATTTCGACGCAATCTTTACAACAAAAAGCAAAAAGACCTTTGTTAGGAGGGCTTTTAAATAATAAATTTATAACAGAATATCCAAATTTTGAATTGACAAATGTGGATGCTTTTATTTTAAAAACAATAAAAAATGGAATATAAAAACATTAGTAATGATTTAAAAGAACAATTATTACCATCTATTAAAAAAAATATTAGTAAAGTAATTGTTCCTGGGACTGATTATGTATCAGTTACCGGTAAAATCATTGATGAGGAAGATATATTAAATGGAGTTGATGCAGCGATGGATGGTTGGTTAACTGCCGGACGTTTTGCTAACAAATTTGAAGCTGACTTTGCAGCGTATTTTGGAGCACATCGTTCTTTGTTAGTTAATTCAGGTTCATCTGCAAATTTAGTAGCCTTTTATGCATTGACTTCTCCAAAATTAGGAGAAAGAGCGATTAAGCCCGGAGATGAAGTTATTACTGTTGCTGCAGGTTTTCCAACTACAATAAATCCTATTATTCAATTTGGTGCAATTCCTGTATTTATAGATGTTGATATAGCTACTCATAATGTAAAACCAGACATGATCGAAGCTGCTGTAAGCCCTAAAACAAAAGCAATTATGATTGCTCATTCTTTAGGTAATCCTTTCGATTTAGACGAAGTAATGCGAGTTGCTAAAAAATATAACTTATGGGTTGTAGAAGACGATTGTGACTCATTAGGTGCAACATATAATGGTAAAAAAACCGGTACATTTGGAGATATTTCTACATTTTCATTTTATCCTGCACACCACATAACTATGGGTGAAGGAGGAGCTGTTTTAATTAATAATCCAATTTTGTCAAAATTAGCCGAAAGTTTCCGTGACTGGGGACGTGATTGCTATTGTGAACCAGGAAAGGATGATACTTGCGGATGTCGTTTTGGCCAACAATTAGGAACGTTGCCTTATGGTTATGATCATAAATATACATATTCACATATTGGTTTTAACTTAAAAGTGACTGATATGCAAGCTGCATTTGGTGTTTCGCAAATAAAGAAAATCGATCATTTTGTACAAAGACGTAAAGAAAATTATGCTGCGTTATACGAGCGAATGAAAGAGTTTGAAGAAGTTTTTATTCTTCCTGAACCAACTCCAAATTCAGAACCTTCTTGGTTTGGATTCCTGTTAACTCTTCGTGAAGGAGATGCTAACGACCGTCATATGTTAGTTCAACACTTAGAAAAGAATAAAATTGGTACTAGATTATTGTTTGGAGGAAATTTACTTAGACAACCAGCTTACGCAAGTATAGAGCACAGAGTTGTGGGAGACTTATCGAATACAGATATAATTATGAATCAATCATTTTGGTTAGGGGTTTGGCCAGGATTGAATGAAACTCACTATGATTATATTGCGAACGTTATAAGAGAATATTTAAACGCATAAAAACTTTAAATTGAAAATTGGCAAAGCAGATTTAGTTTGGAGTTATTTAGCGCAAATATTAAGGTTTGGATCAAATTTATTTATATTACCAATAGTTTTAAGAACTCTGGTTCCAGAAGAATTAGCCATATGGTATTTATTTGCTTCGATTTCATCTTTAGTAATGTTAATTGATTTTGGTTTCTCTAGTACTATAATAAGAAATGTTACTTATGTTTTTGCAGGAGCAACACAGCTACAAAAAGAAGGTATTGTAGAAGATTCCTCAGATATGAATGGCGAAGTAAATGAGTCATTTCTTTCAAGGGTAATTTTTAGTATTAAATTTATATATACAATTTTGTCCTTTGTGGGTTTACTTTTACTCGCCACATTAGGTACTTATTATTTATATACAGTTATTAAATCAGAAACATTGCTGTTTCAAAATAACGTTTGGATTGCCTGGAGCATATTTGTTATTGCTACCGTTACCGTAATTTATTATCTATATTTAACTACATTATTAACTGGACGAGGATACATAAAACATGCACAAAAGGCACAAATTATTTATAATGGATCTTTTATAATCATAGCATATTTAGGATTGTTTTTAGGATATGGCTTAATAGCCATTGCTATTGCATTACTCATTTCATGTATAATTGAAAGACTGTTTTTAGTTCATTATTTTTATGATTCTTGGATAAAAAAAATTATAAAAAACAATAAAGCAACATTTGATCAAAAAAAAGAAATTGTATCCATAATATGGTTTAATGCTAAAAAAATGGGTTTTGTGTCTATAGGTTCCTTTTTTATAAATAAAATGGGACAGTTTTTTGTCACGAGCTTTTTTTCATTGAAGATTGCCGCTCAATATGGACTTACTCTTCAAATTGTTTCTTTTGTTTCTTCCGCATCTTTGATATATTTTAATACTGTTTACCCTAAAATGATTTATAATTTTTATAAAGGTAAACTAGATGTAGTAAAAAAAGAATGGAGTTTGTCGCTGGTTTTGATACTTTTATTCTTTTCATTATCCACCATTGTTACTTTATTGTTGGGTGAATTTGTTTTTGAAGCAATAAATAGCAAAACAAGAATGTTGCCCAGTGCTTTGATTGCAGTTATAATGTTGGTTAATTTCTTTGAAATTCAACATTCGATAGCAGCGAATATAATGACTTTTTCAAATAAGATTCCTTTTCTATATCCATCCTTGTTGTCAGGATTTTCAATAGTAATCATAACTTATTTGGTGCTGAATTTTATTGGTGCCAATGTTTGGTACATGATACTAATTCAACTTTTAGTTCAGTTATCTTACAATAATTGGAAATGGCCATATGAAGCATCCAAAGTTTTAAAAACTACTTATATTGAGGTTATTAAAGATGGTTTTTCAAATTTACTATTACTTATTAAATCTTTTAAATGGAAATACTAAAATACAATACTAACTATTCACAAGTTGAGAGTTTGCTATTGTTTGAGAATTCGATAAAAAATAATATTTTAGTTTCAATAATAATACCTACATATAATCGTCTTGATCTATTAAAAGAAGCAATTAAAAGCGCTATAAATCAAGATGATAAGGGGTTGGTTGATTATGAAATTATAGTGATGGATAATAATCCTGAAAGTATAAAAAATTTAGATGTAAAAAAATTAGATATTGATTTTAGTTGTGACAATTTCAGGTATTATGTAAATAGTGAAAATATTGGAATGATGGCTAATTGGAATAGAGGAATAGAATTAGCTAAAGGTGAATGGATCATTCAATTGCATGATGATGATTATTTTTTGCCTCATTTTATTAAAACTTTGTCCACGGATATTGCAAGATTTAAAGATAAAGATGCTATTGTGCATTCAACTCTTTTTCATGACAAAAGAAAAAATACAAGAGTTAATTTAGAAAATAATAAAGAAAAAACATATTATAAACTTAACCCATTACATGTAATTAGTGGTAATTATCATATTTCTGGAGCCTTGCTAAAGAGAGATGTTGTTTATAAGTTAGGAGGTTTTGATCAGGATATGTATCCTATAAGTGATTATGATTTTAATCAAAGATTGATCAAAGATTACAAAGTTATATTGATAAATAATGATCCTTTAGCTGTAATTATTTTTGATAAAAATGAGACTCTTAACCCTAAGGCTTTCGTTAATTGGTTCGCTTTAGAGAGAACAATAAAATTAAACTCTATTGAGCATATTAATAAATTTATACACTTCATGTTATCTAAAATTATTGATGTTCAGATTAATGCAGAAATTGATCATTATATAAAAGAAATATTTATTGAAAAAGAAGCTAAGGAGTTTTTGAAATCAAAATATTTAAATGTGAGTAAATCTTCGAGAATACTCTGGAAAATTTACAACAAATATCTTAGAACCCATAATTTGTTAACCAGTAAAAAATATTAAGAATAATATTTTATTTACAATATATATATGAATAAATATCTCTTAATAGGTGGAGCAGGATTTATAGGATCAGCTATTGCAAAAGAATTATTATTAAAAGGTAATGAAGTTTCTATCTTTGAATTACCTCAATCAAATCTTTTTCGAGTTAAACTCATTGAAGATAAGATAAATATTTATACTGGTGATCTAACTCAAATAGATGTAATAAAGGATATTATTGTAAAAAATAAAATTTCAATCGTTTTACATTTAGCATCATCTCTTATTCCTTCAAGTGCTGAACACCATTATAATGTTGATCTTGAAAATATAATTTTACCTACTATTAAATTATTAACTGTTTTTTCAGAATTAAAAGTAAAACTTGTGTTCTTTTCTTCAGGTGGTGCTGTATACGGAAAAAAAAATAACGGTATTTTTTCTGAAAATGATGTTTTAATGCCTATTTCATATTATGGGCAATCTAAACTTATAATTGAGGAATCGATTAAATTTGAATCAAGAAAATCGGGGTTGAATTTTTTGATATTAAGACCCTCAAATCCTTATGGTATTGGACAAAGTTTATATGGTAAACAAGGTTTAATAGCAACATGTATACATAATATTTTAACAGATCAACCTATAGAAATATGGGGAGATGGGACTGTTGTTCGAGATTATATTTATATTGATGATTTTGTTGATATTGTTGTTAATATAATAAATAAAGCAGAAGAAAATGAAACAGTTAATATTGGTTCAGGAAAAGGATACTCTGTTAATCAAGTATTAGATATCTTTAAGAGACTAATTACAAAAAGAAATATTGATTTAAAGTTTTTAGAAGGAAGGTCTGTAGATGCATCCGCTATTATATTAGATGTAACTAAACTTAAATCGATTTTGAATTATGAATTTACCACTTTAGAAAATGGTATTCAAAAGTTTTTATCTCATGAAACTGATAATTCGCAATTATAATTAAATAAATAATGTCAAATATTTATCTTTCAATTTGTATTCCAACAAATGGGCGTCTTGAAATTCTAAAAAAAACACTAGATAGTATATTCATTAATTGTGAAGTAAGTTTTTCTGATTTCGAAGTAGTTATTTCAGATAACTCTACTGATAATATGTTAGAGGAATTATTAACTTCTTATAAAGAATTTCCTAATATCGTTTATAACAAAACTACTTCCGAAGGTTTTTTAAATTCGGTGAATGCTTTGAATATGGGGAAAGGATTGTTTTTAAAATTACATAATAATTATACAATATTTAAGAAAGGTGGCTTAAAACAAATTATATCTTTTATAAAAAATGAGAAAATAAATAAGCCAGTTACATTTTTTACAAATGGTGTTCTGAAAAATAGTAATAGTAAGAATTTTGAAACTTTTGATTCTTTTACTAGCGAATTGTCTTATTGGAACACTTGGAGTACAGGGTTTTCAATTTGGAAAGAAGACTTAGAGAAATATTCTCAAAAAGATCTCAATAAAATGTTTCCTCACACTTCACTTTTGTTAAGGCAGAATGATAAAAAGAATTTTATAATAAATAATGAATCAATTTTTATTAACCAGGAAGTTTCACAAAAAGGAGGATATAATTTATTTAAAACATTTGGAGTTGATTATTTATCAATGATGGATGAATTACAAAAAAAAGCTATAATTTCTCCTACTACTTTCAATAAGATTAAAAACGATCTGTTCAATAATTTTTTTGTAGAATGGTATTTTAATACAAAAATTAAAAATAATAATTATACTTATGATTTAACAGATATAAAAGGAAGTATAAAAGAATATTACTCTATTAAAGAATACTATTATTTAATTTTTTTGTCTTATTTTTTGTCTTTTAAAATGTTACTTTATAGAGTGATTAATTTTCTACGAAAATAAGATTTGTAAGTTTTCAGCTTTATAATTAATAATTAAACTAATAGACTATTTTGCGTATGAAAGTTGTAAAAAAAATAACAATTATAGTACTCCGTATTATTTATAAGATAGTTTATTTTTTTTCTGCATTACGAGTAGGATTAAGAATGAATCAAATTTATTCAATTTGGAAAAGTAATTCATTAAAAAAATCTGGAGAAAATTTATTTTTTGAATATCCAATTTATTTACATGGAGGAAAGCATATTGAAATTGGAGATGGCTTTAACTCAAGTTTGAGATTCCGTTTAGAAGCATATGACGAGCATTTAGGTTATCAATTTACACCGAGAATTAAGATTGGTCATAATGTTAGTATAAATTCAGATTGTCATATAGGAGCAATTAATGAAATAATAATTGAAGATGGAGTTTTGATTGCTAGTAAAGTATTTATAACAGATCATTATCATGGTGAAATATCCAGTGATGCAATAACAATTCCACCTTCCGAAAGAAAGTTGTTTAGTAAGGGACCGGTTAAAATTGAAAAAAATGTTTGGATTGGAGAAGGAGCTGTAATATTGCCAAATGTTATAGTTGGTGAAAACAGTATAATTGGAGCCAATTCAGTAGTAACAAAAGATATACCCAAAAATTCTGTTGTTGGAGGAAATCCGGCAAAAGTAATTAGAACTCTATGAATGAAAATGTAGCATTTACTATTTGTGCAAAAAACTATTTAGCACAAGCTTTTACTTTAAAAAAATCTTTTGAAAAATTTAATCCAAATTGTGATTTTTTTATTTTTTTATCTGATGATACCGATGAAATAGCAGATGAATCAGATAAGTTTATTTTACTTGATGATAGTTGGTTGCAAAATTGGAAACAGATGGCATTTAAATATAATGTAATTGAATTTTCGACTTCTATTAAACCATTTTGCTTCAAAAAATTATTTAATGAAGGTTATAAAAAAGTAATTTATTTAGATCCGGATATCTATGTAACTAATGAATTGGATGTAATTTATAATTATCTTGATAAAAAGACTATAGTTCTTACACCTCATTATTGTAATATTCAAACTGAATATACAGGATCTATAACAGAAGAAGAAATTTTGTTTGTGGGTATTTATAATTTGGGTTTTGCAGCAATTAATAATGATTTAACAGGAAATAAAATTATTAATTGGTGGATGAACCGATTAGCAAATAAATGTTACGCAGATAAATTTGACGCTTTGCATGTTGATCAAAAATGGATGGATTTTATTCCTGCATTTTTTCCTAATGATATATTAATAACACATCATATGGGAATTAATCCCGCTATTTGGAATCTTCATGAAAGAGAATTGATGATTGATGAAAATAGAAATTACAAGATAAGTAATATTGAGTCAAAAGAATTGTTTCCATTACTGTTTTTTCACTTCTCTGGATTTGATCCATTTAAGCCGAAATTGATTAATAGAAGACATCCAAAATATAATACAGATGTTTACCCTTCTTATATTCCATTGTTTGAAAGCTATATTAAAGATGTTTATGAAGCTGGGTATGATAAATATTCAAAATTAAGTTACTCTTTTAATTCATTTGAAAATGGCGAAAACATTATTCCACTTCACCGAAGACTTTTTAGGGCTTTAGAAGAAGATTACCAAATAGAAGACCCATTTAAAAAGGATAATAACTTTTTTAAAATACTAAATAAAAATAAACTTTTAACAGGGGTTAAATCAAATGCTTTTTCAACATTTACTGAGGTAGAAAAATCAAGAAGAGGTGTTTTGGGGAGAATTATAATCAAAACATTTAAGATTGTGAAATTTTGTATTGGAATTAAATATTACACATCACTAATAAGCTTTTTAACTGGAATTGTAAGATTAGAGAAACAAACTTTTCTAATAAAAAATAATGAGTAAAATTGATAAAAATGTTGTAATTGCGATTTTAGCCAGGGATTGTGGAGAGTCACTAATTAACAATATCCCTTTAGTTGAGGAGCTTAGAAATAAATTCATTTGGTCAAAAGTAATAGTAGTAGAAAATGACAGTATTGATGGTACAAAGGAAATTTTAAGCGATTGGGAAAGTACTTCTGATGGAGTTAAGATAATTTCACAGGATTTTGGTACAAAAACTATTCCAGATCAGACTGCAGAAATTGCTTCGCCAACTACAAGTTATTATAGGATTGAAAAAATGGCTTTTTATAGAAATATTTATTTAGACTATATATCCACTCTTCAACACGATATTGATTACGTTATAATTATAGATATAGATATTAAATGGTTCTCTATCGACGGGCTTGTAAATTCCATGGTCGAAATGAGAGATAACTGGGGAGGAATATTTTCAAACGGAATTACTAAAGGTAAAATTTGGGGAGTAACTTCTAAAATTTACTATGATATTTTTGCTATATGTGAATATCCATTAAAAGATGTTTTCTCTTTTACAGAAAAATCTTTGGATAAAAGTTTTAAAACGATTAACAAGAATATAAAAAGTAACAAATTTTATAGTTTAATTTCTGCATTTAGCGGGATTGGGATTTATAAATATGAGGCTATCAAAAATTTAAGATATACTGTTGTAAAGAACTCAGTAAATTCTAACGAAGCAATTTGTGAGCATATACCTTTTAATAATGAAATAATTAAAGCAGGATATAGAAACTATATTTCCCGAGATTTTTCAGTCATTTATCCAATGACGCATAATATCGGACTTAGATTAAAGTTATGGATACCATCAAATATTTTTAATTCTATCCAAGGCTTCTATTATAAGTTAAGAAACCTATGATCTATATTTTAATATTTTTTATATTATTATTGTTTACAACTATTAGCCTTTATAATAGTAAGTTACGGTATATTCTTTACTTTTTAAGCGTCTTTATATTAATCATTTTTGGATCTCTTAGATGGGAAACGGGAGCAGATTGGATTCCTTATAATAATTTTTTTCTTTTAAATGATAGTTTAGATAAATTCCTTGAAGGAGGATTTGAAATTGGGTTTGCTTATCTGAATTATTTTGTAAAAAGCTTTTCAGACAGTTATTCAGTAATGCTTTTTGTAGTATCGTCAATAGCACTTTTATCTAAATCAATATTTGTACTAAAGAAGTCGGATAATATAGTTTTTGTTATTTTTGGATTTTATTGCTTTTTTTTAGGAGATAGTTTTCCCGTGAGACAAGCCATGGCGGTTGGTATTTTGTTGGCAAGCACAATTTTCATAATTGACAGAAAAAAAATATTTTTTTTACTATGCGTCTGTTTAGCAGCAACAATACATGTAACATCTTTATTCTTTATTTTTGCATATCCAATTTTTCATCTTAAATGGAGTAATAAAAAAATTATATACCTCTTTTTAGTATGCATATTTATTGGGTTTATCAAGTTACCAATTGTAATTTTATCTAAATTAAGTAATGTTGGAGATTTAGGATTTGTAACAGCAAAATTATTGTATTATTTAGAAGATGGAGCAGATCAAAACACTTTAGATAATCCAATTAATTTTATCGTAAGTCTAATACGTAGATTATTAGTTTTTACACCACTATTTTTATGTAGAAAAAGATGTGAAGCATATGATCCAAATTATAATGGATATTTAAATCTACTCTGTTTTGGAAATGCCATTTTTTTTGCGTTCTGTACTTCAATAGAAGTTTTTATAAGAATGGGAGCTTACTTTTATATATATGAAATTTTTCTTCTGGCAATAATTTTAAAAGTATACTGGCCCACAAAAGCAGGATCTTGGGTTTATTTGTTACTTATATTATATTTTTGCATTAAATTATATGGCGCTCTATCTGCCTATTGGGACTTATACGTGCCTTATTATTCAATTTTTGAATATGTTCCAAGATCAATGCATTAGAATAAATTATGAAATATTTTTATAATTTCTAGTTTATCAAAAGCATTACCTAATTAATAAATAGTTTTATACAATTTACTTTATTATATCCTTTTCTTATTAAATGACAACAATTAGAGTTTTAGAGGCAAACGTTAGTGGCAACAAGCATAGCATGTTCAATGCATCTTTTTTAAAAATGCTTTCTATTATGCCCCATAGAGGAGAACTTGTTTTTTATTCGGAAGAAACACATAAACAATGTATACAAAGTTTTTTAGAAAAAGATGGTGATAATACAATCGAAAAAATCAATTTTTCAAAAATAAACATTGTTGATAAGGGGAGATTTTATTTACCATTTAAAATTTTATTTGAAATATGGAATGTATCTAAGATTTTTTTTAAATTTAGAAAAGATGATTATTTACTTATATTAACTTCAATTAGCCAAGCATCCAATTTTGCTATAAAAATAATAAAGATGTTTTTTCCAAATACCAAAATGATATTTGTTATTCATGGAGAATTAGAATTTTTAAAAAAGCATGCTGAACAACCATTCATGCTTAAAATGTGGGGATGGTTTTTAAAATATAGTTTTAAAGTTAAGACTGATAATAAGACATTTTATTTAGTTTTGGGAGATGTTATAAAGAACAATATGAAAAGATATAATATTGTTGATCTCAATAAAGTTTTAACAATTGACCATCCATGTCTGTATAATGGAAAAACGAAATCAATAGATAATAGCTCTTCAGTTTTAAAAATAGGAGCCATTGGGGTAGCATCTGAACAAAAAAAGTCTCAATTCATTTTTGATATAGGTGATAAAATTATTGAAAAAAATAAATCAGATATTCAAGTAGAAATTATTGGAAAAATATTGCCAAACGTATATAAATACTTAAGACCCGGAGTTATTTATTCCAAAGAAAACATAATGTTAGACCAGCAAACATTTGATAATAAAATAGCTGATCTCGATTTTTCATTATTTTTTTATGACAATACATATTATGAATTATGCGCAAGTGGAGCTTTTTTTGATGCACTTAATCATGAAATACCAATGTTAGGGTTAAAAAATGATTTCTTTGAATATTATTTTCAAAAGTATGGATCTATGGGATATCTGTTTAATACCGTAGATGAGTTAATAACTTTTTTAATGAGTTATAATAAATCAAATGATAATAAATATAATTCTTTCATAGATAATATGAGAATGGCAAAAAAAAAATTAGCAATAGATAATTTAGTGATTAGTTTTGAGGCTAAGCTTTTGCAAAATGAATTATTAGGAAAGTAAAATAAATAATATTTACAATAAATATTAAATGGATATAAAAATTAGTCTTATAGTTTCTACCTATGGACGATATAAAGAAGTGGAGCTGCTTTTTGAAACCCTCGCAAATCAAGATTGCGATTTTGAAATTTTTGAAGTTATAGTTGTAGATCAAAACGACAAATTAAATTTAGATCCTTTAATAAATTATTATAGTACCAAATTTAATCTTGTTCATTATAAAGCTGACTTTAAAGGATTGTCTAAAGCTAAAAATAAAGGAATAGATTTAGCAAAAGGATCGATAATAACTTTTCCTGATGATGATTGCACATTTTATCCTGATACAATTTCAAATGCACTCAATTTTTTTGATGCAAATCCAAAAGTTGATGTAGTTTATGGGAGTGTATTTGAACGAAGCACAAATACTAATGTGATGCGAAATTGGCCAAAAACACAAAAAAAGTTAAATTTAATTAATTTTAGTGTAAGATATTCAGCAATTACATGTTTCGCAAGAATTAAAATACTCTTTAATGAAAATTATGGAGTAGGATCTAAAATTTCTTCTGGAGAAGAGTTGGATTATGTGATACGTGCAATTAAAAAATATAATGTATGGTATTCTCCCACTATTCAAGTGTGGCATCCTAAATTGGATGTGTTATCAATGACAAATGATAAGATTTATAATTATGCTTATGGATACGCTGCTATTATGAGAAAAAATTCTAATCTTATTATATTTTCTGTGTTTTTAATGTCCTTAATGTACCAGGTGGTGAGATATTTTTTAAATATTTTCTCAACTTATGAACGACAAAAATATTGGCTTGCTATTAAGGGTAGAGTTGATGGTTTTTTACTTTTGAAAGAATAATTATGTTAGAAAGATATGGTTTTTTAGGGTCCATTAGGCTTTTTTTATCGTTAATTTACACTAAGCTTTTTTTTAGAAAGGCAAGATTAATACGATTGCCATTTGATATACGTAATAAAAAGTATATTAAAATAGGAGAAAATTTTACAGCAGGGTTTGGTTGTAGAATAGAAGTGTTTCCTGTTGATGGACATACAGGTGATACATGTATAAAAATAGGCAAAAACGTTCAAATAAACGATTATGTTCACATTGGTGCTATTGGTTCAATTATTATAGGAGATAATGTTTTAATGGCAAGTAAAATCTATATATCAGATCATAATCACGGAAGTTATGATGATTTGGTTAGTGATCATCCAATGAGTATACCAATAGAAAGAGAGTCAGTTTGTAAACCGGTTATTATTGGAGATAATGTATGGATAGGCGAATCGGTTTGTATTTTACCTGGAGTTAATATAGGAAAAGGTTGTGTTATTGGTGCATTATCAGTCGTTACTAAAAATATACCGGATTATAGTATAGCTGTAGGTAGCCCTGCAAAAGTTGTAAAAAAATATGATTTTGAAATTAATAAATGGATAAGAATATAATATATCATTATGAAATTAAATAGAATTTATTTGGCAGACTTAATTTTTGATAAATTAACTGTTTCTAAAGAAAAATTAAGAGAAGAGTTTAATCAAACAGGAAGGATTAATTCATGTTTTATAGATGATCTTTTACCTGAAGAGGTAGCTAAAGAAATATATGAAGCATATCCTTCTCCTGAAGAAATGGCATTGCATAAATCTTTAAGAGAAAATAAACGAATTGCGGCACAGATGGATTTGTATAATCCATTATTAGAAGAAGCTGTTTTTGCGTTTCAAGATGATAGAATTGTAAAACTAGTTGAAGAAATTACAGGCTTAAAAGAAATGATACCTGATGAGAAACTATATGCAGGAGGAATTAGTTTAATGGCTACTGGTAATTTCCTAAATCCACATCTAGACAATTCACATGATAATGACAGAGAAAATTATCGTGTGTTAAATCTATTATATTACGTAACACCAGATTGGGATATCAATAATGGAGGGAATTTAGAACTGTGGGATAACGGAATGGGAAAACCGCAAAGAGTTATTCATTCTAAATTTAATCGTTTGGTTTTAATGGTAACCAATAAAACTTCTATTCATTCTGTAAGTAAAGTCACAGCACAAGGGAAAAGATGTTGTGTTTCGAATTATTATTTTTCAAAAAAACCGGCAGAAGCATCTGAATATTTTCATGTAACATCATTTTACGGTAGACCTGATGAACAAGTTAAAAATGTTTTTTTGAGGGCAGATGCATTTTTAAGACAAATGGTTAGAAAGTTCACAGGAAAAAGAATTGTCGAAACTAAGCATATTTATAAAAAATAACTTTAAATGTTATCATTAAACAATGCTACGGCTTCTATTGTATTATATCAAACTGATAAAAGTGAATTGTCAAGAGTAATAGATAGTATCTTTAAAACAAAAGAAAATTTAAAACTTTATTTAATTGATAACTCACCAACAAATGATCTGAAAACTTTTTCAGATTATAATTCACAAATAATATACATACACAATCCTTCGAATCCAGGTTTTGGTGCAGCTCATAATATTGCAATAGAAAAAGCTTTAGAATCAGGAGTCAAATACCATTTTATAGTTAATCCGGATATTTATTTTGATCAGGATGTGATCTCTTCAATGATTAACTTTATGGAAGAAGATTTGTCTATTGGAATGATGATGCCACAAATATTAAATCTAGATGGAACTGTTCAAAATTTACCAAAATTGTTACCAAGTCCATTTAGTATATTGTGGAGGAAATTTAAAAAACCAGCAAAGGCATATGAAAAATTTATAAATCAATATGAGTTAAGGCAAGTTGCAAAAGAAATGATTTATGATGCTCCTGTACTTTCAGGATGTTTTACATTGTTAAATTTAGAGGCTATTAAAAAAGTTGGAATGTATGACGATAAATTTTTTATGTATTTTGAAGATTGGGATTTATCCAGAAGAATGCATCAACATTATAAAACAATATATTTTCCATTAGTTTCTGTTTATCATGGTTATGATTCCGGGGCCAATAAAAATGGTAGATTGTTCAGGATTTTTTTAAATTCAGCAATAACTTATTTTAATAAATGGGGTTGGTTTTTAGATAACGAAAGAAAGAATATTAATAAGAAGGCACTGTCTCAATTTAGATAAATGAAAATAAAGATTACAGGATCATCAGGATTTGTGGGTAAAAATCTTTCCGATTATTTGTCAGATCAATTGTATTCAATTGATAAAATTTCTTTGCGGAATTTAAATTGGAAAAATAATTTTACGGGTGATGCAATTATTCATCTTGCCGGTAAAGCTCACGATACAAAAAAAACTACTGATGTTTCAGAATACTTTAAAGTAAATACAGATTTAACAAAAGAATTGTTCAATGCGTTTTTAGAAAGTGATATTAAAGATTTTATTTATTTCAGCAGTGTGAAAGCAGCTGCTGATGATGTTTTTGATGTTTTGTCTGAGGATGTTAAAGCTAATCCTAAAACTCCATATGGTGAATCTAAACTTAAAGCTGAAGAATATATTTTATCTAAAGAATTACCTAAAGGGAAAAGATTTTTTATAATAAGGCCCTGTATGATTCATGGTCCAGGAAATAAAGGAAACTTAAATTTACTTTATAATGTAGTAAAAAAAAGGATTCCTTATCCTTTAGCAGCTTTTGAAAATCAAAGATCATTTTTAGGAATCGATAACCTCAATTTTATGGTTAAAGAAATTCTTGAAAATAAAACTATACCTTCTGGGATTTATAATTTTTCTGATGATGAGTTTTTGTCTACAAACAAATTAGTTCAAATAATATCTTTAGTTTTAAATAAGAAAAATTTGTCGATTGCAATTCCAAAAATACTAATAAATGTAATTGGTAGAGGGGGGGATTTATTAAAATTCCCTCTTAATTCAGAGACTATTCAAAAGTTAACAGAAAATTACAAAGTCTCAAATCATAAAATAAAATCAGCCATTGGTATTGAAAAACTTCCCTATACTGCTGAGCAAGGACTTGTTAAAACAATTAAAAGTTTTCAATAGCAGTGTCATTTGGCAGTTTTTGACAATTAAACTGTTATAAATTAAATTTCTTTTTCTTAAAAGATTAAAATGTAATGAAGAAAATATCGCTACTAGAATAAAACTAATTATACAGTATGACATGAGAAATAAATAAAATAAATAGTAAATATGATTTTTTACGCTTTACTATTATTAATAATGTTATCCCTGTTTTTTATAAGCTATAAATATCCACGTTTGGATAAAGCTTGTAGCTTAGCGATTTTAGCGATTTTAGTTTTAGTTGGAGGATTAAGGGACAGAATAGGGTGGGATTATAATAGTTATACTAATTGGTACCTTAAGGGAACCAGAGATGACAGTGTTGAATTTGGTTTTTTGTTTATTATGAAAATCTTTCGGTATTTACATCTCGATTATAAGCTTCTCTTTTTTACTTTTTCATTTTTTACCTATTTGTTTGCCTATCTGGCAATCAAAAAATATACTAAAAAAAGGAGTCTTCCTTTGCTGCTTTATTTTCTGATTCCAGTTTTATTCTTGTATTCTTTTACATATATAAGGCAATACTTGTCTGTTACATTAGCATTTTATGCTTTCACTTTTTTAGTAGATAAAAAATACATTACATATGTTTTTTTGATGATAATGGGGATTTCTTTGCATTATAGTTGTTTGATACCTTTTATTATTTTTTTTCTAATTTATAGGTATGAAGATTCGATAAAAAACTATCATTTATATATTCTGATAGTGATTTCATTCATTATATCACAAATAGGAGTGATTTATTGGTTGAGTTTGTTACTTCAAGACTCTCATTATTTGTATTATGTTTCAAGTGAAGCGATTCCAGTTCCTTTGCTGAAGTTATTAATAATGAATGTAATGGGGTTTTTAGTAATTAAATATTTTGATAAAGAAGGTTTTCAAAATGATTATCAAAGATATTTATTGTTGTTTTATGTTTGCTCTATCTTTTTTTTAAATATATTTTCAGAATCCAGAGAATTAACACGAGTCTATATCTATTTCAGAATATTTGAAATAATTTTAGTGGCTGATATTATTCGTTATAGCATACGTAACAGGAAATTTCTACTCATAGGTTTTATATTATGCTTTTACATATTACCTTATTTTAGAGCTATAAAAATTGATAGTGAAAGTACTTTAAAAGATGAATTTAAATTTATTCCTTATAAGTCCTTATTATTTAAAATCTCATAATAATGTTTTAGGCGTTAAAATTTTTTTACTTACTGATAGAAAAATTATAAAAGTGATAGACGAATTAAAGAAGTAAAAAGATAATAATTTTAAATATTAATAAAAGTTTTATAAATAACAATGCAATACACAATACTGGGAATTCTTTTAATGATTTTGATGTTACTTTATTTTAGAGTTGCCAATCATTTTAATATCATTGACAAACCAAACGAAAGAAGCTCTCATACTGAAATTACGTTAAGAGGTGGCGGAATTATTTTTTGGTTTTCTGCCTTAATATATTTCATACAACATGTTGAAAGTAATTACTTTTTCTTTACCGGAATTACATTAGTAAGTTTAGTCAGTTTCTGGGATGATATTCAAAGTTTATCCAATAAAATTAGAATCTCAGTTCATTTTTTAGCTATTACATTAATTTTCTACGATCTGGAAATTTTTGATTTAATGCCTGTATACGCAATTATCATTACTTACATTCTGGCTATAGGATTAATTAACGCTTATAACTTTATGGATGGTATCAACGGAATAACCGGTTTATACACTCTTGCAGTTATGGGCTCATTATTATACGTTAATAAAAATATTCAGTTTTTTATTGATGCTGTTTTTATAAAGTATGCAATGATTGCCAGTTTGGTTTTTCTGTTTTTTAATTATAGAAAAAAAGCAAAATGCTTTGCTGGTGATATTGGTAGTATTGCAATTGCGTTTTGGGTTATTTATTTAATTTTGAAACTTATTCTGGTAACGAATTCAGTTATATGGCTTTTGTTTTTGGCTGTTTATGGAGTAGATGCTATTTGCACGATAATCCACCGCTTGTACTTAAGACAGAATATTTTTCAGGCACATCGTTTGCATTTATATCAGGTTTTAAGTAACGAATGTAAAATTCAACATAGATTAGTGTCATTATATTATGCTATTACACAAATACTGGTTTCTGTCTTAGTAGTTGTTCTATATCAAAAAGTGCAGGATTTATTATTATTTATTATTATAATTGTCCCTTTGCTTTTAATCTATACTTTGAAATTTTATTTATTAAAAAATAAGAATTTAAAACCAAATAAATGATTCCTGAAATAATTCAAGGTGGAAATTTTTCAGATCATCGCGGAACTATTTCGTTTGTAAATGATTTTAGTTTTAAGGATATTGAAAGATTCTACATCATTAGTAATTCTGATGAAAATCCAATTCGTGCATGGCAAGGGCATAAATTAGATGCCAAAAATTTTTATTGTTTAAATGGATCTTTTAAAATTCATTTTGTTAAAATAGATAATTGGGAAAATCCATCAAAAGATTTAATTGTTGAAACTATAATTGTTTCTGCCAGCGATAGTAAAATAGTTCATATACCTTCAGGTTATGCGAATGCTATAGAATCTTTAGAAAAAGATTCGAAACTAATTTCATTTTCTACTTTACCATTATCAAATGTTAGTGATGACGATGTTCGCTTTGTGGCAGATTATTGGAAAATAAATGGATAAAAACAAAATCTATTTATCTCTTTCTCAACAAAGTGGTTTCGAAAAAGAATATATTCAGAAAGCTTTAGAAACAAATTGGATAACTTCTGGTGGACCATATGTTGATGAATTTGAGGAAATTTTAGAGAACTATCTTAAAGATGGATCATTTACAACTGCTTTAAATTCGGGAACCTCAGCAATTCATTTGGCTTTAATTTTATTAGGGGTAAAATCAGGAGATGAGGTTATTTGCCAAAGCTTGACTTTTTCAGCTTCGGCTAATCCTATTTTATATCAAAATGCTATTCCCGTTTTTATTGATAGCGAATTGGAAACATGGAATATTTGTCCGGAAAGCCTTGAAATAGCGATTAAAGACAGAATTAAAAAAGGAAAAAAGCCTAAAGCAATTATTACAGTACATTTGTATGGTAGCCCTTATAAAATTGATGAAATACATGCTATTGCTGATAGATATGGGATTCCAATTATAGAGGACAGTGCAGAAGCTCTTGGGAGTTCATATAAAGGTAAAAAATGTGGTACTTTTGGCTCATTTGGAATTCTTTCATTCAATGGAAATAAAATAATTACCACTTCTAGTGGAGGTGCATTGATTTCGAGTTCTATTGATTTCAAAGAAAAAGCAATTTTTTATGCTAATCAGTCTAAAGATGACGCTGCTCATTATCAGCATAGTGATATTGGTTATAATTATAGAATGAGTAATATCTGCGCCGGAATAGGTCTCGGTCAGATTAAAATTTTAGATAAAAATGTAATTGCTCGAAGAGAAAATCATTCTTTTTACAAAGAAATATTTAAAGAATTAGAAAGCGTAAAGCTTTTCGAAGTTTTAAATGAAGATTATTATTCTAATTATTGGTTAAGCACTATTTTAATTGAACCAAATAAAGAAAAAGGTATAGACGCAGAAAATTTAAGAATAGCATTTGAAAATCAAAATATTGAAACACGTCCACTATGGAAACCAATGCACCTGCAACCAATCTTTGAAAAATATCCTTATTATGGAAATAAAATCGCTGAAGATTTATTTGAAAAAGGATTATGTTTGCCATCAGGTTCAAGCCTAACAATTGAAGATAAAAATAGAATTAAAGAGGTAATAGAATCCTTTTTTAATTAAAATAAAAATAAAGAAGAATTATATTTTAATATGAAAATCGAAGAAACATTTATAAAAGATTTAGTAGTTGTAGAACCAACCGTTTTTGGGGATGAAAGAGGCTATTTTTTTGAATCATACAGTAAAACTAAATTCGAAGATTTAGGAATTGATATAAATTTCGTCCAGGACAATCAATCGTTTTCTAAAAAAGGAACTTTAAGAGGTTTGCATTACCAAAATCCACCTTTTGCACAAACAAAATTAGTTCGTGTTTTAGAGGGCGAAATTATTGATGTTGCTGTAGATTTAAGAAAAGATTCTCCTACTTACGGAAAATCTTTTAGTGTTTTATTGTCAGCCGAAAATAAAAAGCAATTGTTAGTTCCACAAGGTTTTGCTCATGGATTTTCAGTTATTAGTGAAACTGCATCAGTAATGTATAAATGTGATCAGTTTTATAATAAAGCTTCTGAAGGAGGAATTAAGTTTGATGATCCTTCACTAAATATTGATTGGGGAATGAATTTAGAAGAGGCAATTGTCTCTGAGAAAGACCAGATTCTTCCTTTTATTGACAATTGTAATAGTTTATTTTAATGGAAAGAATTCTTGTAACAGGAGCAAACGGACAGTTGGGATCTGAACTGGCTGTTCTGGCATCAAATTATCCGGAATATGAATGGATTTTTGCTGACAGAACTAAGATTACTTTAGATCATTTAGAAATTCTTCAAGGTCAATTAGAAAGTATTCAACCAAATATAATCTTTAATTGTGGAGCTTATACAGCAGTTGATAAAGCCGAAACAGAAAAAGAATTGGCTTTTGCAGTAAATCATCTGGCAGTAGAATTAATTGCAAAATATACGTTGAGCAATAATATTCGATTAATTCATATTTCTACAGATTATGTTTTTGACGGATCATCTTCAATCGCTTTAAATGAAGAGGAAGAAACAAATCCTATAAACGTTTATGGGGCTAGTAAAAGAGCTGGTGAAATTGCTTGTTTAAAAGAAAACCTAAATTCAATTATTATACGAACTTCTTGGGTCTATAGTACATTTGGGAATAATTTCGTGAAAACCATGCAACGCTTAATGCAAGAAAGAGAAAGTATTAACGTGGTTAATGATCAAATAGGTTCTCCTACATATGCAGCTGATTTAGCTCAGGCAATGATTGCTATTCTAAAATCGGCTGAATGGATTCCAGGTATCTACAATTATTCAAATGAGGGTGAAATAAGTTGGTACGAGTTTGCGTTGAGTATAAAAGAATTGGGAGGATATAATTGTAATGTTGGCGGGATACCTTCAGCATCATACCCAACTCCCGCAAAGCGTCCGGAATTTTCATTATTAGATAAGAAAAAAATAAAAACTTTTTATAATTTGGATATTCCCAATTATAAAGAGAGTTTGAAAAAAATGTTTAAATAATAAAATATATTGATTTTAGTTTCGATAAGAACAATCTAAAATCTTAAATGAAAATTTATGAAAGGAATTATTTTGGCCGGAGGATCTGGTACCCGTTTACATCCATTAACTCTTGCGATGAGCAAGCAAATGATGCCGGTTTATGATAAACCAATGATTTATTATCCACTGTCAACTTTAATGATGTCTGGTATAAACGAAATATTGATTATATCAACACCACATGATTTACCAAATTTTAAAAAATTATTAGGAGATGGTTCCAGTTTAGGCTGTAATTTCAGTTATGCTGAACAAGCAATTCCTAATGGATTAGCACAGGCATTTGTTATTGGTGAAGAATTTATTGGTAATGATGATGTAGCTTTAATATTAGGAGATAATATATTTTTTGGGTCCAATATGCAAGAGCTTTTAAAATCAAACACAAAACCAAAAGGTGGAGTAGTTTTTGCGTATCATGTTTCAGATCCTGAACGATACGGAGTTGTTGAGTTTGATGAAAATTATAAAGCGATTTCTATAGAAGAAAAACCAATTGAGCCTAAATCTAGTTATGCCGTTCCAGGTTTATATTTTTATGATAATTCTGTTGTTGAAATTGCCAAAAATATAAAACCAAGTGCTCGCGGTGAATATGAAATTACAGATGTCAATAAAGTTTATCTTGAAAAAGAATCCTTAAAAGTTGGAATTTTAAGCAGAGGTACAGCATGGTTGGATACAGGAACTTTTAATAGTTTAATGCAAGCAGGACAATTTGTTCAGGTGCTTGAAGAAAGACAAGGATTAAAAGTAGGTTGTATTGAAGAAATTGCCTGGAGACAAGGATTTATAAATGACTCTCAGCTTGAAGAACTTGCTTTACCATTAGTTAAATCCGGTTACGGGACTTATTTAATAGAATTTTTAAAACAAAAGAAAAAAGGTGTTAAAATCTAATTTACACTAAGAAATAATTTTTTAAAACCTTTAATTTGTACTTTTGTAACTTATGTGTAGTTTACAAAATCAAACTAAACCAAATTGGATACAGATAAACAAACTAAAATAGTCTCTTTTTTGCATAATTTCTTCTCTCCAAGGAATCTAAGAAGCAGTATTAATAATCTTAGCTATTTGCCTAGATGGATTATTATTGCTA
Organism: [Flexibacter] sp. ATCC 35103; assembly: GCF_001975985.1. GTDB lineage: Bacteria > Bacteroidota > Bacteroidia > Flavobacteriales > Flavobacteriaceae > Flavobacterium. Next base: position 151,212 of record NZ_MTQF01000007.1, read on the forward strand.
TAGATGTAATGGTTTTGATTTTTTCATTTACTTTTACGTATATGCTTTTTGAAGGAACGGCATTAGGATATATAATTACCTCACATCAATTTTATTTTGTTTCGAGTCTAATTACCATAAATGTGTTTTTCTTTTGGCTTTTTAGAACTTATTCCGGTATTATTCGCCACTCTTCTTATATTGATGCTATAAAACTGCTGTTTTCTCAAATGTCGGTTTTAGTGTTTTTCTTATTTTTTAATTTAGTATTTGAATTATATACAGGACATAAAGCATTCTTAAACACAGCACTTTTTATCAATTTAGTCTTGTCATTTTGTGGTTTGTTTTTATATCGTGTGATAGTGAAACAAACTTTCGAATTATATTTTTCAGAAAAAACCAATTCTAAATTAATTAGAACAGTAATTTATGGAACTGATGCTAATGCGATTTCGGTGGCTAATGCATTAAAATTTGAGACTCCTTCGAGATTTAAAATTGTTGGATTTGTAGATAAAAATAATCAAAATGCATCTAAACGAATGTTAGATTTGCCAATTTTGATTTTAAGAAAAAAATTACCCGCTTTAATGCGTTCTGTAGCTGCAGAAGGTGTAATTATTGCTGATAAAAGTTTATCTAAAGAAGAACAATTAATTATAGTAGACCAATGTTTGGAATTCAATTACAGAGTATATACTGTACCATTGATTTCAGACTGGGAAAATCAAAAAGAGATATCTCAAAAAGTAAAGAATATTCAGATTGAAGATTTATTAGAAAGAAAACCGATAGTTCTGGACAGTAAATCAATTTCAAAACAACTAAAAGATAAAACGATTCTTATTACAGGAGCGGCAGGATCAATTGGTAGTGAGATAGTAAGACAAGTATTAGGCTTTAATCCTAAAATGGTCATTATTTTAGATCATGCCGAAACACCACTTCATAATCTTTGTCTCGAAACTTTAACCTTAGGTTCTGAAACAAAAATTGTAGCTGTAATTGCTGACGTAAGAAGTAAAAAAGCATTAGATAAAGTTTTTAAAAATTACAATCCTCATGTTGTTTTTCATGCGGCAGCTTACAAACATGTTCCTTTAATGGAGGAAAATCCTTCGCAAGCTATACAAACAAATATTAAGGGAACTAAAAATCTTGCTGATTTATCCTGCAAGTACCATGTTAAGAAATTTGTTATGGTATCAACAGATAAAGCTGTAAACCCAAGCAATGTTATGGGAGCCAGTAAGAGAATAGCAGAAAAATATGTTCAGTCTTTATTTTTAAAAAATCAGAGAGAAAATGTTGATGGTGCTACCAAATTTATTACAACTCGCTTTGGAAATGTGTTAGGATCAAACGGATCAGTAGTTCCTTTATTTACAAAACAAATTGCAGAAGGTGGACCAGTTACCATAACGCATCAGGATATTATTCGTTATTTTATGACTATCCCTGAAGCTTGCCAACTGGTATTAGAAGCCGGAGCAATGGGTAACGGAGGTGAAATTTACATATTTGACATGGGCAAACCAGTTAAGATAATAGATTTGGCAAAAAAAATGATCAAACTTGCAGGCTTTATTCCTGATAAAGAGATCAAGATAAAAATTGTTGGACTACGACCTGGAGAAAAATTATATGAAGAATTATTAAATGATACCTCTAAAACGTTACCAACATATCATAATAAAATAATGATCGCTCAGGAAATACAAGATGAATATGAAAATTTACATATCGAAATTGATGAGCTAATAGGTATCGCTGATTTTTATGACAATGATGATATTGTAACTAAAATGAAAAAAATTGTTCCGGAATTTAAAAGCATGAATTCAGCTTTCGAAATTTTAGACAAGTAGTTTTCTTACGATAAATCGAATTTTATTCTAAATAATATTAAAAAGGTGTTTTTTTCAAAAACGCCTTTTTGCTTTAGTGATAATTTATACATGAATAAAAATCTTGTTAATTCGATGAAAAATGCAAGAATAGAACCATTACAATTTAATTGTAAAATATAAAATGAACGACAACAATACCCCCAATGATTGGTTGTTTGAGATAACACCTAAAAATAAATTCTTCTCATTGAATTTAAAGGAAGTCTGGCAATATAGAGATTTGCTGTTTCTTTTTGTAAAGCGGGATGTAATAACAGTTTACAAACAAACTGTTTTAGGACCGCTGTGGTATCTTATCCAGCCTTTATTTACCTCAGTAACATTTACAATAATATTCAATAATGTTGCAGGTATTGATACCGGAACTGTTCCGCCATTCTTATTTAATCTGGCAGGAATAACAGTGTGGAGTTATTTTACAGCTTGTTTAACCGGTACATCAGATACTTTTAAGGTCAATGCAGCAATTTTTGGTAAAGTATATTTTCCCAGAATTATAACACCCTTATCTGTTGTAATTTCTAACTTAATAAAATTCGGAATTCAATTCTTGATTTTTATTGCCTTTTATCTTTTTTATTATTTTACCGGAAGTAATCTGACAATTAATAATACGTTGATCTTATTCCCCATTTTAATTGCATTCATGGGAATTTTAGGATTAGGATTAGGGATGCTTATCTCTTCTTTGGTCACAAAATATAGAGATTTTACGTATTTGGTTAGTTTTGGAATACAGTTATTGATGTACTTATCAGCAGTAATGTATCCAATGGAATTGATTAAGAAAAAATTGCCGGAATTTGGCTGGCTTGTAGAATATAATCCGCTTGCATATATTATTGAAACAGCCCGTTATATGCTTCTTGATATTGGAGAAATTTCACTTTTAGGACTAATCTATACCTTGACTATAACTATACTGGTATTTTTTATAGGCCTTTTGTTTTTTAATAAAACTGAAAAGAGTTTTATAGACACTGTTTAGATGCAATAGTTGGGAGTTAATAAAATATAATTACAATTGAAATTGGAAAAGGATATTATACTAAAAGCCGAAAACATCTCTAAGCAATATCGTTTAGGACAAGTAGGAACTGGAACTTTAAGCCATGATTTAAATCGTTGGTGGCATCAAATACGTGGTAAAGAAAATCCTTATTTAAAGATTGGTGATACAAATGATCGCTCGACAAAAGGTGATTCAGATTATGTTTGGGCTTTACAAGATATTAATTTTGAAGTACAGAGAGGAGAGGTTCTGGGCATTATTGGTAAAAATGGAGCCGGAAAATCAACACTTTTAAAAATACTTTCAAAAGTAACAGCGCCAACTACAGGAAGTATAAAATCTCGTGGTCGAATTGCTTCGCTCCTTGAAGTAGGTACAGGATTTAATGGAGAAATGACCGGTCGTGAGAATGTTTTTTTGAATGGCGCTATTTTAGGCATGACCAAAAAAGAAATAACATCAAAACTCGATGAAATTATAGAGTTTTCTGGTTGCGAAAGATATATTGATACTCCTGTAAAAAGATATAGTTCAGGAATGACAGTTCGGTTAGCTTTTGCAGTAGCCGCTTTTTTAGAACCTGAAATTTTGGTTGTAGATGAGGTCTTAGCAGTTGGAGATGCAGAGTTTCAGAAAAAAGCTATCGGAAAAATGCAGGATATCTCTAAAGGGCAGGGGAGAACTGTTTTATTTGTGAGCCATAATATGGCAGCAGTAAAGAGTTTGTGCACCAGAGGAATTGTGCTGGAAAATGGCAAAATTAAATTTACAGGTAATATTGATGAGTCATTAGATGTTTATTCAGATAATGCGAATTCTACAGAACATAGTGTTGTTTTTGATTCAGATACAAAGCGACTAGGTACTGGAAATATGCAATTTATTTCGGCAGAGATCAGTGACCAGTTCGAGAAATTAAAATACGAGTTTTCTATTGGTGATGATTTAAATATTAAATTCAAATTAAAAAATAACACCAACGAAGCAAAATCTGAAGTTGGAATTCAAATAAAATCTTCTGATGAAATGCCCATATTTCACATTATGGGAAGAGATTCAAATTTTGAATTAAATCATCTAACAGAGCAGGAAGAGTACATCGTAACTATAAAAGATGTAAGACTTTTCCCGGGTATATATACGATAAGTTTAACCAGTAATACTACAACAGGACATCAAATATTTGACAGTATTGAAAATGCATTGTCTTTTCAAATTATGGACGGAGGTAAATATACAATAAGAAATTTACCAAGAGCAGCAGGTCTTTTCTTTTTAAATCCAGAATGGAAAAAATTGTAAGCAATGAAAATCGTTAAACTAACATTTAATTATGATTGGCCTCTTTTTAGACAAACTTCAAATTTCTCACAGATTTGGGGAGATTACAAATTCGTTATTGACGATAATCTAAAAGAGTGTGATTTTTGGATTGTATATACCGATTATAAAATAGAAACAGAAACTGTAAAATGCAATCCTGAAAATGTTATTTTTATTCCTGGAGAGTGTTATAATACAAGTTCTAAGTTTACTCAGAAATTCTTAGATCAATTTGGTACAATCATCACGGTACAAAGAGAATTAAAACATAAAAATATTATTTATTCTCATAATGCAAATCCTTGGTTTATTGGGAAATCATTTGATGAGTTGAGTTCTCTGCAAACTCCGGATAAAACAAAATTAATTTCGGTTGTTTCCTCTAATAAAGCCTTTACCGAAGGACATAGGAAAAGAGTTAATTTTGTTGAAAAATTGAAAGAACATTTTGGAGATCAGTTAGATGTTTACGGAAGAGGAATAATTGATTTTGAGGATAAATGGGATGTTTTAGCGAATTATAAGTATTCAATAGCAATAGAAAATGATTATTGTGACGATTGGGTTACAGAAAAATTCTTTGACTGCTTATATACTCATACATTACCATTTTATTATGGATGTCCTAATTTAGAAAAGATAGTCAATAAAGAATCTTTTATTAGAATTAACATAGATGATTTTGAATCAAGTGTGAAAATAATTGAGAACGCAATCGAACAAAGTGAATTTGAAAAAAGATTAGAACTACTCAGGAAAGAATCATTTGAAAGTCTTCATAGAGATAACTTTTTTCCTTTTTTGGTCAAAATATTAGACAAGAAAAGCATTCGTTCAAAAAAGGAATTTGTAAAAATAAGATCTGAATTTGAAATAAATAAGAAGAATGCTTTGGTTCAATTTTTAAGCAAAATAAAAAGAGTTTTAGTAAGATGAGAAAAATATTAAAACGGATTTATAGAACTATTAATCTCAGATTAGCTAAAAGAGAGAATTTGTTGGTAAACCCAAATCATGGTAAATTTCGCAATGTCGAAATTATGTCTTCGGTAATATTAAGTGGTGAGAATAAAATTGGAGAATATACTTATATTGGATTTAATAGTATAATAACCAAATCAAAAATTGGAAGATATTGCTCTATAGCGGGTAATGTGAGTATTGGTATAGGAGAGCACAAAATAAACAGAGTTTCGACAAATAGCATCTTTTATAAAAATGCTTGGGATACACTAACTGAAAAGGAATGTGTGATTGGAAACGATGTCTGGATCGGTACCAATTCAGTGATACGAAGGGGTGTTACTATAGGGGATGGTGCAGTAATTGGTGCAAATTCATTTGTAAACAAAGATGTAAAACCCTTTGAAGTTGTAGCAGGATCTCCTGCAAAATTTATTAAAATGAGATTCACGGATTTAATAATACAGAGTATTCAGGAATCTGATTGGTGGTCTAAAGATTTAAATGAAGCCAGAACGATAATAGAAAAATTAGAGCTAACAGGATTATTTGAACAGGATGATAAATAAAGACGCTAAAATATATATTACAGGTCATACAGGGATGCTGGGTTCTATAACTTTAAATTTTTTTAAAGAAAACGGTTATTCTAATATTATAACAACAACACACAAAACTTTAGATTTAATTAATCAGCAAGAAGTTGATGATTTTTTTAATAAAGAAAGACCTGAATATGTAATTCATATTGCAGCAAAGGTTGGAGGTATTAAAGCTAATATTGATAATCCTGCAATTTTCTTGTATGATAATTTAATGATGCAGTCTAATGTTATAAATTCGGCACATAAATACAATGTGAAAAAGTTTGTATTTATTGCAAGCTCTTGCATTTATCCTGCAGTTTCGCCACAACCAATGAAAGAAGAATATCTTCTAGACGGGAAACTGGAACCAACAAACGAAGGATATGCAATTGCAAAAATTGCAGGAATTAAATTATTAGAAACTTACCATAAACAATATGGGTTTAATGGAATTACTTTAATTCCGAGTAACTTATATGGCTCTAATGATACCTTTGATCTAAATCATGCTCATGTTTTATCATCATTAGTAAAAAGATTTACAGACGCTAAAAACGATAATGCTTCATCAATCACGTTATGGGGAACAGGAATTGCAAGAAGAGAATTTTTGCATGTTGAGGATTTTTCTAAAGCCATTTTATATTTCTTCGAAAATTATAATTCTCCTGATTGTATTAATGTAGGTCCCGGAACAGATATTAGTATAAAAGAATTAGCCGAGTTAATTTCTTCTAAGGTTGAATATTCCGGAGAGATCTTGTGGGATGATACCAAACCAAACGGAATGCTTAAAAAATGTATGGATGTGTCTAATATGATAAAAGAAGGATTTAAGCCTTCTAAATTATTAGAAACAGGTATAGAAGAGGTAATAGAAAGTTATAAGAAATTGAAATGATTACTAATGCGCTAAAATTAAACCCTAATACTAATAAATATTCTTTCATTGAAGGATTAAGAGGTTTTGCTATTTTATTGGTGTTTGGTGTTCATTTTTTCGGAAAATTTCAAAAGAAAGATTACTTTCTAAGTCAGGATTCTGCTTTTAAGCCAATTATTAAGTTTTTACATTCAGGTCATATTGGGGTAGATTGCTTTTTTTTAATTAGTTCATTTTTAATCTACAAATCTTTAACTAATCATAATAATAAAATATCTTTTATACAATTTATGTACAAAAGATATTCTCGATTATTACCTGTGATTATTTTTATTTTAATTATTCCCTTTATGATTTATAAAGGATTTAATATAAAGATCATTTTAGACAATATTTTTTTTTTAAATATTTTTAATTCAAGTTCAAGTATTGTTATAGTCACATGGTCATTGGTTTACGAAATATATTTTTATATTTTAGCAGGTATATTATATATTATACTTCCAAATAAAATTACCACAAGTATTCTGTTTCTATTGTTAATATTTATATCAATTCTCTTAATTCATTTTTTTATTGAGCAGCATATACTAGAAGAGCCAGTTAGATTTTTAGGTTTCTTTTTTGGTATTGCTTTAGCAAAATATCATACAAAAATCAATCAATCTAAGATTTTATTAAAATACAAAGAGTTGATTGTTATTCTGGGTTTTTTTATCATATTTTTTCAAATGTATGGTTGGCAGAACCTTAATTGGGTAACATCTATTGCAACAAGTAAACTTTATAGCGCAATATTTTATATAACAGTTCAAATAGGTTTTTTTCTGATAATTCTGGGTAATCTAATAAAAGGAAACAGACTGGAATTTTTGCTCGTTAATAGCTTTATGCAATTGTTAGGAATGGTTAGTTACTCTTTTTATATTATTCATTGTTTTATAATAACAAAACTAAATCTTACTGCCAAATTGATAATGTATCTAAATATACCTAGTTTTATATCGATGCTTTTAGAATATATAATATCATTTTCTTTTGCCGTTTTAGTGTCAATTTATATTTATGAATACTTAGAAAAACCATATTTTAATAAAATTAAAAAATGAAAATACCCTTAATGCGAAAAGCATTTCTTAAAGAAGAACAGACTAAAAAAGCTTTGGCTGATTTTATTCTTACTGCAGACAGATTAAGTATGGATATTGAGTGTAAAAAATTTGAAGATAAATTTGCTCAGTATCAAAAGTCTAAACACGCTGTATTGTTTAATAGTGGTGGCAGCGCAAACTTAGCGATGCTGCAGGCATTAAAAAATTTAGGAAAATTAAAAGATGGTGATAAAGTAGCTTTTTCAGCATTAACCTGGTCAACTAATACAATGCCAATTATTCAGTTAGGTATGGTTCCTGTTGCACTCGATTGTGAACCTGATACATTGAATACAATGTCGTATCATCTTTTAGAAAGATTGAAAACAACAGATTTGCAAGCTTTATTTATAACCAATATTCTTGGTTTTACAGGAGATATAAATACTATAAAACAAATTTGTAACGATAGGAATATTATTTTAATAGAAGATAATTGTGAATCATTAGGAACCGAATTACCAGAGGGAACTACCGGTAATTTTGGAATTGGAGGAAGCTTTTCTTTTTTTGTAGCACATCATATGTCAACTATAGAAGGAGGAATGGTTTGCACAAGTGATGATGATTTTGCCGAAATGCTTAGAATTGTAAGAGCCAACGGATGGGATAGAAACCTTACTGCTGAACAACAGGAAAAATGGAGAGGAAAATTCGATATTCAGTCAGAATTTCAGGCTAAATATACGTTCTATGATTTAGGATATAATTTTAGGCCTACTGAAATCACCGGTTTTCTAGGACAATATCAAATGCAGTTTTTAGAAGAAAACATTAGTAAAAGAGAACAAAATTATTTGCGAATAGAAAATATTATAAAAGACAATCCGGATTTTGTTTATCTAAAACACAATCATATAAACAGATTGTCTACGTTCGCTTTTCCATTTGTTTGCAAAACGCCGGAATTACGAAAACATTATCTGGATAAATTTACTCAGGCCGGAGTAGAAATCAGACCCATGATTGCCGGAAATATGCAAGAGCAGCCCTTTTATAAAAAATATGTAAAAGACCTTTATGATATGCCAGGTGCAGATATGATGCATGCAAATGGTTTTTATTGCGGAAATTATCCTGAGCTTCTAGAAGAAGACTTATTAGTTATTGAGAATTTATTAAAAAAATAATGATTGTAGTTCAGTTAATTGGAGGTTTAGGGAATCAGTTGTTTCAATATGCAGCAGCTAAAGCTTTTGCTTTAGAAACAGAACAGAAACTTTATATAGATGTCTCACAATTTGAAAGTTATAAATTGCACAACTACGCATTAAATCACTTTAATATTATTTCTAATGTCTATAACAAACCAAACAGATATTTTAAAAAAATAAAAAGTTTTTATCAAAAAAATACTTCCTATAAAGAAGTTGATTTTGGTTATAACCAGGATCTTTTTAATTTAAAAGGAGATACTATATTTTTAGATGGTTATTTTCAGTCAGAAAAATATTTTAAAAAATACGAAAAAGAAATTCGGGAAGATTTTGAAATACGTACACCATTAAAAAAGATTACTACAGATACAATTGCAAAAATTGAAACTGTAAATTCTGTTTCAATACATATTCGACGAGGAGATTATTTAAACAATCCTTTACACAATACAAGTAAAGAAGAATACTATAAGAAAGCTTTAGAAATAATAGAAGAAAAGATAACCAACCCTGTTTTTTTTGTTTTTTCTGATGATATAAATTGGGTTAAATCAAATTTCTCAACAAATCATGAAACAGTATTTATTGACTTTAATGATGCTTCAACGAATTTCGAAGATTTAAAATTAATGGCTTCCTGTAAACATAATGTTATAGCAAATAGTAGTTTTAGCTGGTGGGGTGCATGGCTCAATAAAAATCAGAATAAAATTGTAATTGCTCCAAAACTTTGGTTTAATGACAATTCTATAAATATTAATGATATAATACCAACAAGTTGGCTTAAAATATAAAAAATGAAAAAAGCATTAATAACCGGAGTTACTGGTCAGGATGGAGCTTATTTAGCAGAATTCCTATTAGAAAAAGGCTACGAAGTTCACGGCGTAAAAAGAAGAGCTTCATCGTTTAACACACAACGTATCGATCATTTATTCAGAGACCTTCATGAAGAAAACGTTCGGTTCATTCTTCATTACGGAGACTTATCTGATGCGACTAATCTAATAAGAATAATTCAGGAAGTTCAGCCTGATGAAATCTATAATTTAGGAGCCATGTCTCATGTAAAGGTAAGTTTTGACACTCCTGAATATGTTGCAAATGTTGATGGTTTAGGAGCAATGAGATTATTAGAAGCAGTAAGAATTTTAGGTCTGGCAGAAAAAACCAGAGTTTATCAGGCTTCAACTTCGGAGTTGTTTGGTTTAGTGCAAGAAGTACCACAAACAGAGAAAACACCATTTTATCCGCGTTCACCATATGGTGTGGCAAAAATTTATGCATATTGGATAACCGTAAACTATCGTGAGGCATATAATATGTTTGCTTGTAATGGAATTTTATTTAACCACGAATCACCATTGCGAGGAGAAACATTTGTTACCAGAAAAATTACGATGGCTACGGCAAAAATTGCTTTAGGCTTACAGGATACATTATACATAGGAAACCTAAATTCGCAAAGAGATTGGGGACATGCAAAAGATTATATAGAAGCCATGTGGTTAATTTTGCAACAAGACAAAGCAGAAGATTTTGTTATTTCTACTGGTAAAACCACCACAGTTAGAGAATTTGTTAGAATGGCATTTTTAGAATGTGGTATTGAATTAGACTTTGTGGGAGAAAATGAAAATGAAGTTGGAAAAGTTAAATCCTGTTCAAATTCAAAATATCAATTAGAAATAGGGAAGGAAATTGTAAAAATAGATCCCGCTTATTACAGACCAACAGAAGTTGATTTATTGATAGGAGATTCAACAAAGGCAAGAACAGTTTTAGGATGGAAACCAAAATTTGATCTTAAAGATATAGTGGAACAAATGGTAGAATCAGATATACAATTATTTGAAAAAGAAATAAAGTAATGTCTTCAAGCCCAAAAATAACAGTTTTAATGCCCGTCTATAATTGCGAACTTTATGTAAAGGAAGCGGTAGACAGTATTTTAAATCAGACTTTTTCAGATTTTGAATTTATAATAATCGATGACGCTTCGACAGATTCAACTGTTTCGATTATAAAATCATATAATGATCCAAGAATACAATTAATAGAAAAACCTCAGAATTCAGGTTATACAAATAGTTTAAATAACGGATTAAGCATTGCTAAAGGAGAATACATTGCCAGAATGGATGGTGATGATATTAGTTTGCCGGAACGCTTTGCTAAACAAGTGGCTTTTTTAGATGCTAATCCCGGCATTATTCTTTGCGGGACATTGTATCAAATTATTGGTAAAAACAAGATTAGCGATCATCCGTTAAGTCATGAAGAAATTAAAGTAAAATTAATTTCCGGTTGCTATATTGCACATCCTACTGTTATGATTCGTAAAACAGTATTAGAACAAAACAAAGTAGAGTATGATGTAAAAAAAGAACCTGCAGAAGATTATGATTTATGGTCGCGTTTAGCTTTTTTGGGAGAACTTGCAAATATAGGAGAGGTATTATTGTATTATAGAGAGCATCTCTTGCAAACTTCAAATCTAAGAAGAGAAAAACAAGAAAAAGTAGCACAAGGTATAAAAATTATGATGTTACAAAAAGTAGTGCCTGATTTAGAGAATGCGAGTTTTTTTCCTTTTGATTTCTCATTGCCAATCAAACAAAAAGGATGGGCAAAAGAATTTAAAACTAAAATGAAATTGCTTAATCTTTTAGTTCAGGAAAATAATAAAAATAAAATCTACGATTCAAAATTATTTTCAAAATTTATAAAGGAAGAGAAAATATCTTTTAGTAAAAAAGTGAATCAAAAATTAGATCATTATTCTGTAAAAAATGGCATCTCTGTTTTATTTAATATCCCTGAATTCTTTAAATATATCGGATTTAGAAAAAGTGGAAAATTTATAATCAAATGCTTTCTGCAAAAATAATTTGCAAATGAAAACATATATAATCAAGATTTTAATTTTTTTAGGTATAAAATCGTCTGTAAAAAGAATGACCAACTATATAAAATTAAAATCTCTAAAATTATTTTTTAATTCATTCAATAAAACTGTTATTGGGCAAAACAAAAACCACAAGTCAATCCCTGTAATAATAATAAGTTTTAATCAATTACTGTATTTAAAACAGTTGATTGACTTTTTGAAAAATAATAATCATGATAATATTATAATTCTTGATAACAATTCGACTTATCCGCCATTATTAAATTATTTTACAGAAATAGAATCATCAGTAAAAATATACAGATTAACACAAAATTACGGGCATCTGGCCTTTTGGAAAAACAAAGAAATATTCAAAAAATACTCAAAAGGGTATCATATTATAACAGATCCTGATATTCTTCCTGTCAAGGAATGTCCTAATGATTTTGTTTCTTATTTCAAGCAAAAACTGGATGAGAATTATCAAATAACCAAAGTAGGTTTTAGTTTGAAAATCGATGATTTAGAGGAATCAAATTTGAATAAAAATAAAATTATAAATTGGGAATCTAAATTTTATGTAACAAAAGATAAAGAAGGCGATTTTTTAGCAGATATAGATACCACATTTGCTATTTACAGGCCGTTTTATAAATACAAGCATTCTAATTTTTATGACGCTATTCGTGTGAAATTTCCATATCAGGCGCTACATGGAGGTTGGTATATTGATCATAATAATTTAACAGAAGAGCAAGAGTTTTATTTTAAGCATTGTAACACTTCAAGTTCATGGGGAATAGATGAAAATGGTAATTTAAAAAGTAATTTATATGATAAATATTAGTTACACAAAACAAGATAAAACTTTAACATAAAAATATCTAAAAAAATAAAATGGAGCAAACAGCCCCTTTAGTTTCAATAATAATTCCAACTTTTAATAGAGAACATCTAATAAAAGATACTTTAGAATCAGTATTGTTACAAAGCTATCTTAATTGGGAGTGTATTATTGTCGACGATGGATCTACAGATAATACAGTTGCCGTTATTAAGGAATTTATTAAAAATGATAGCCGTTTCTCGTTTTATAATTTACAACATAAAGGAGTAAGTTACGCCCGTAATTATGCATTAAGTGTAGTAAAAGGAGAATTTATACAGTTTTTGGACTCAGATGATTTATTGCATGAAAATAAAATAAAAGATTCTTTGGCCGCTTTAGCAAAAGATGAATTCGATCGTAAAATTGTAATATCGAATTTTAGGATGTTTAGAGATACATTACAAAATTCTGAAGCTCCTTTTTGTAAACTTACCCTAGCCGAATTTAATTTTGAAAAAGTATTATACGATTGGGATTTCGAGTTTAATATACCAATCCACTGTGGTTTTTTTCATAAAAGCAATTTCGAAAATTTTAAATTTCAATCAGAATTAGGCGCAAAAGAAGATTGGATTATGTGGTTAAGAATCTTTAAAAATAATCCTGAAGTTATTTTTATCGATTTGCCATTAGCTTATTACAGATACCATGATAAAAATATGACCAAAGATTTTGCTCATATGAAAAGCAATTTCTTCTATTCTTTTCCGATTTTAAAAACCATGTTATCTGAAGATGAATTTGAAACTTTTTTAATTTTTTTAATCGAAAAGTATTATCAGCAGTCCAGAGAAAACAGACTTGAACTGAAGAAATATAAACATTCAGGATCATACAAATTAGGAAATAAAATTAAAAAAATCCTTTCGAAACTACACTTACTTGGTTTTGGAAAATGGATATTGAAAAAAGCAACGAAATGATCGCGATCGTAATACCGTATTACAAACTTGAGTTTTTTGAAGAAACGCTGCAATCCTTAAAAAACCAGACTGACAAAAGATTTAAAGTTTATATAGGAAACGATTCAAGTCCTGAAGATCCACAATTTTTGCTGGATAAATTTAAAGGTGCTTTTGAGTATAATTATCATATTTTTGATTCGAACCTGGGCGGAACATCACTAGTAAAACAATGGCATCGATGTATCGCTCTTACAGAGAATGAAGACTGGATTATGATTCTGGGAGATGATGATGTCCTGAGTGATAATGTAGTTGAACTATTTTATAAGAACGAAAAAGAAATTAAAGAGAAAAATGTAAACGTAGTTCGTTTCGCTACTAAAGTTATAAATGAAAAAGGAGAAGTTGTTTTAGATAAATTCACTCATCCTGTCTTAGAAAACGCACAAGATTTTTTGACAAGGAAATTTTCAAAAAAAACACGAAGTTCGTTAAGTGAACATTTGTTTAAAAAAGAAATTGTTGAAGACAAAAAATTCAAAGATTTACATCTTGCGTGGCACTCTGATGACTTAGCCATTTTAGAATTTTCGACTCCCAATTTTATTTATTCTATAAATGATGCCCATCTTTTAATACGGGTTTCAAATTTAAGTATAACAGGAGATGCCAGTACAAATGATCGTAAAAATTGGGCCACTTTTCAATTTTGCGAAATACTATTTACAGAATACAGTTTGTTGTTTACAAAATTTCAAAAGAAAATAATTTTACAAAAGCTTGAAGTCGCTTTTTTAAATATTCCTTCATTTGCAACTTATAAAACAATGATTGCTTATCATTTTAAGCAAATAGGATTTATATCTGCAATACAATTTCAATTGCGATTAATAAAATATAAAATAATTTTGATACTGAAGAAACTCAAAATATTTACAGCTGTTTATGCAGTGTATGCTAAAATAGTAAAGAAATGAAAAACTTTTTTTTAGTTATTCCAACCAGAGACCGATTAGAATGTCTGTCTAATTTGTTATTAGATCTAAATGCTTTCGGGACATATATTTCGCAAGTTGTTATTGTTGATCAAAGTCAGGTCGATATAGAATCAGATATTGATAAACTGCCACTTGACTTTAATTTTACTTTCGTAAAAAATGGAAGAGAAAAATCAGTGAATCATTCCAGAAACCAGGCTTTAAAACATTACAAAGATGAAGAATGGCTGTTTTTTCTTGATGACGATTTAAGAATCCCGAGTATTGCGTTTGAGCAAATTACAGAAATTTTAAAACCCAACATAATTGATGTTTTAATTCCCGGAATTCATTTTGACGGAATGGAAACAGCAGAGTTTAAATACCAAACCATTTTAGATACTATTGCAAAACCACATAATTTCTCAAAATCGAGATTTAGGCTGCAAGTATGTTCCGGTTTGAATATTGTAAAAAAAGATGTTTTTAGAGAAGCAGGTTTTTTCTTTGATGAAAATTTTACCATATGGGGCGATGATTGGGATTACGGAATGCGCTTGCTTCAGGCCGGGGCAAATATCTATTTTCAGCCTAAAATTTTGGTAGAACACTTGCAGGTTTCAGTTGGTGGACAAAGAGACAAAGCCAAAACATTGAATCTGGAATTAGAAAAGGAAAAACTTTATTTTTATTTCCTTCAAAAACACTTTTCAAAAACAGTAGTGAAACAACAATATTATATAAAGATTTTTCAATCAGTTAAAATGTTTTTTTTAAAGGGTAAAATTTCAAACGTATTGATTTCTTATAAAGGATATAAAAGAATGCTAAAAATGAAATCTCATGATTAATGAAATCAAAATACTTTTATGGATTTAAACAAACATGATTTTTCTATTTTAATTACAACCAAAAATAGGTGCAGCGACTTGATTTTTACATTAAATAAAATCAAATATTTAATAGAAACAGAAGAGGTAGAATGTGTGGTTTTTGATGATGGCTCGATAGACGGTACTTTTGAAAAAGTAAAAAGAGATTTTCCCGGTATTAAAATTTTTCGCAATGAATCTTCAAAAGGATATCTTTATTGTCGAAATAAAATGCTGAACGAAACCCAGGCAAAATTTGCAATTTCACTAGATGACGATGCACATTTTGTTACTGAAAATCCCTTAAACGCTATACGCAGTCATTTTGATGAAAATAAAAAATGTGGATTAATTGCACTTCGCATTTTTTGGGGATTAGACGAGCCGGTTGAAACAATTTCAACAGAAAAATCACAAAGAGTAAAAGGCTTTGTTGGTTGCGGTCATGTCTGGAGGATGAGTGCATGGAGAGATACCCCTAATTATCCGGAATGGTTTGAGTTTTATGGAGAAGAAGATTTCTCAGCAATGCAATTATTCAAAAGAAATTGGGAGGTTCATTATTTTCCGGAAGTCTTAATTAATCACAGAGTGAATATTAAGGCCAGGAAAAAAAATGCCGATTATGCTATTAGATTACAAAGATCACTTAGAGCCGGATGGTATTTATATTTTTTGTTTTTACCGTTAAAAGTAATTCCAAGAAAAATGGCTTATTCTATTTGGATGCAATTAAAACTAAAAGTTTTTAAAGGTGATTTTAAAGCTCTAAAAGCACTGATTTATGCCCTGTTCAACTTAATAGTTTCCATTCCTAAGATCATAAAAAATAAAAACAGATTTACGGATAAAGAGTTTGATGAATTTCAAAAACTTGATGATACCAGGATATATTGGCAACCAGAAAAAAAATAACATTATAATTGCGTGCAAATGAAAACAATTGCTATAATTCCGGCAAGAGGAGGCTCTAAAAGATTACCTCAAAAAAATGTAAAAATATTAGCAGGAATTCCACTTTTGGCACATAGTATTTTATATGCTCAGGCAAATAGTGACATCATTGACGAAATTTATGTTTCGACAGATAATGATGAAATCAAAAGGCAGGCAATATTGTTTGGCGCCAAAGTTATTGACAGACCTGAATCCTTATCTGGTGACTTAGAACCTACGGTAACAGCATTAAAAAATGTATTGGAGCAATTAGAAGAAACGGTCGAAAATGTAGTTTTGTTACAACCTACAAATCCTTTAAGACCGGATGATTTATTAAAAAATGCTTTTAAAATGTATGAGCAAAATAACTGTGACAGTTTATTTACAGTAACTCAGAATCATCAAAAGTTTGGAAAAATTGTACAAAATAAATTCGTTCCGTACAATTATAAAATTGGACAGCGAAGCCAGGATCTCGAACCTCTTTTTTATGAAAATGGATTGCTTTATATCACTAAAGCAAAACTTATTTTAGAAGATAAAATTATTTCTGAAAATGCTTATACATTAATAATAGATCATATTTTTGCCAAAATTGATATTGATGCACAGGACGATTTTGATTATACAGAATGGATAATAACAAAAAATAAAAAATGAAAATAAAGAAACTTGCTATTGAGAATTATAAATATTTTTGTTCATTAGAAGGAAGTGATTATATCGCAAGCGAATTTGCTTTAGAAACTATTTTAAAACTTATAAAAGAATTTAATTTATCTGATATTCTCGAAATAGGCTTGGGTATTGGATCCGTTTCTGATACAATTTTAAAGTTTTCTAAATTAAACAGGCTGGATATTAAATATGTGGGAACAGAAAGCAATGAATTTTGTTTGAAAGCCCTGCCAAAAAATGTACAAAATTATGATGAAATTCAACTTTTTCCTGAGTTGAATGATGTTATCAGTAAAAGATTTGATTTAATTATTATTGATGGTTTAGATCTTTCACTGAAACAAATCGAACAATATTGTGCTGTAAATGCGATACTTTTTATAGAAGGCGGCAGAGAAGATCAAACAAAATCAATATTAAGTATTTTTCCTAAGTCGTTGTTTGTAAATGTTATAACACTAAAGAAGAATCCACCTTATGCACACGAAAGCCGAAGTGTAAACAGTTATATTGGTGGTGGGCAATTAATATTTATTAACCCTACTTTTAAAATGAAATTATTTTGGGCCAGACAAAAAGCCCTGACTTTTATAAAAAGAAAAATTAGAAAAAACTTTAAATAATGAATCCATATATAGAAATAGCAGGAAGAAAAATTGGACAAGATTTTCCACCTTTAGTAATTGCCGAAATCGGAATTAACCATGAAGGTTCTTTGCAAGTTGCCAAAGAAATGGTTGATGCTGCACATAGGGCAGGAGCTGAGGTTGTAAAACATCAAACTCATATTGTAGAAGATGAAATGAGCGGCGCGGCGAAAAAAGTTATTCCCGGTAATGCCGATGTTTCTATTTATGAAATCATGGAGCGTTGTTCCCTAAATGAAGCAGATGAACTGGAACTTAAAAACTATGTCGAAAGTAAAGGCATGATTTTTATTTCGACACCATTTTCAAGAGCTGCGGCAGAACGTTTAAAAAAGTTCGATATTCCGGCCTATAAAATAGGTTCCGGAGAATGTAATAATTACCCGTTGTTAGAGCACATCGCTTCGTTTGGCAAACCTGTAATTTTAAGCACAGGAATGAATACTATCGAAAGTGTACAAAAAGCAATTGCAGTTTTTGATAAATATAATGTTCCGGTGGCAATTTTGCACACCACAAATTTATATCCAACGCCAATTCATTTAGTTCGTTATGGTGCGATGGTTGAATTGCATGAAGCATTTCCGGATAAGATTTTCGGTTTAAGTGACCATACTTTAAATAATAATGCCTGTTTAGGTGCCGTAGCTTTAGGCGCGAGCATTTTAGAAAGACATTTTACAGATCATATGCAGCGTACAGGTCCGGATATTGTTTGCAGTATGGATGAAAAAGCATGTCAGGAATTAATAGTTTCATCTGCAGAGATTGCTTTAATGCGTGGAGGAACTAAAAAACCGGCTCTTGAAGAACAAGTAACAATTGATTTTGCCTTTGCTACGGTTTGCGCTATTGCTCCAATTAAAAAAGGAGAAGTTTTATCTAAACAAAATATTTGGGTAAAACGTCCCGGAACCGGAAAAATTTTAGCAGAACATTTTAATGATTTAATAGGCAAATCTGCAACAAGAGACATTCAAAATGATGAACAATTAGATTTCTCTGATTTTGAATAAAAATATTTAAATGAAAAAAATCCTTTTTCTTACCGGTACCCGTGCTGATTTTGGCAAAATAAAATCATTGATTCAAACGCTTGAAAAACAAGATAATTTTGAAGTATTTGTTTTTGTTACCGGTATGCATCTACAAGAAGTTTATGGATATACATTGATAGAAATTGAGCGCTGTAACTTCAAAAATGTTTTTACATTCGAAAATCACACGCACGAGACCACAATGGATTTAACATTGGCAAAAACTATAGAAGGATTATCCAGTTATTGTAAAACCATAAATCCGGATATGATAGTGGTTCATGGTGATCGTGTAGAAACCCTTGCAGGTGCAATTGTCGGGTCTCTTAATAATGTTTTGGTAGCTCATATAGAAGGAGGCGAAATCTCAGGAACTGTTGATGAATTAATTCGTCATAGTGTGAGTAAATTAAGCCATATTCATTTTGTTTCAAATCTGCAGGCAGCCAAACGATTGAGTCAGATGGGCGAAATACAAGAATCCATTTTTACAATTGGTTCCCCGGATATTGATATTATGTTTTCAGATCAGTTACCGGATTTAAAAACAGCAAAAGACTATTATAAAATTAACTTTGATGATTTTGCGATTGTAATGTTTCATCCCGTTACGACTGAGTTTTCGATCATGAAAGAATATGCAGAATCATTTGTAGCATCACTATTAAACGATCATCACAATTATATTGTGATTTTTCCGAATAATGATTTAGGAAGTCAATTTATTCTGGATGCTTATAAAAAGCTAAAAGACAATCCAAGATTCAGGGTTTTTCCGTCACTGCGATTTGAATATTTTCTTACTTTATTAAAAAACAGTCAATTTATAATAGGAAATAGTAGTGCAGGAATCAGAGAAGCACCTTATTATGGAATTCCTATTATAAACATTGGCACAAGGCAGCAAAACAGGGCAATACATGCTGATATTATCAACACTGATTATTCTGTTTCAGGCATAAAAAAAGCACTTTCAATAATAGATTCTCATAAAGTTCAGGGATCGGTTGATGATTTTGGCGAAGGAAATAGTAACGAATTATTTCTTCAGTCTCTTCAAAAATCAGATATTTGGCATCTTAATAACCAAAAACAA
Source organism: [Flexibacter] sp. ATCC 35103 (assembly GCF_001975985.1). GTDB lineage: Bacteria > Bacteroidota > Bacteroidia > Flavobacteriales > Flavobacteriaceae > Flavobacterium. The sequence goes on from NZ_MTQF01000007.1 coordinate 171,113, forward strand.
TTTAGAGACAGTTAATGCTTAATAAAAAAATTTTTATTTTACTGCCTGATGGAGTAGGACTGCGTAATTTTGCTTTTTCAAATTTTTTTAAATTTGGATTACAGCAAAATTTCGATATAAGATATTGGAATAATACTCCCTTTGATTTAACGACTTTAGGATTTGATGAGGTAAAAATCAAAAATGCCAAAGCGAATCTTTTAACAGATAGTTATAAAAATGCAAGAAAACATATCGAGCTCAATTTAAATATTCAAATTGAGAAAGATCCGGTGTATGATACTTATCGTTTTCCTTTTTCCTATAAAAAATTAAAACCAGCCGTAAAAAATTTAATCTCTCAGTTTTTAATTGCAACTCATTCTTCAAATAAAGGATTGAAGAAAATTCGCGAAAAAATTAAAAAACTAGAAAAAAGCGGCAACTATTATGCGCATTGCCTGGAAACACTTAAAATAGAAAAACCTGATTTCGTTTTTTGTACAAATCAGCGTCCGGTTTTGGCAATTGCACCATTATTAGCAGCACAAGAATTAAAAATTCCAACAGCCACTTTTATATTCTCCTGGGATAATTTGCCAAAAGCAACAATGGTTGTCGAGACAGATTTTTATTTTGTCTGGAGCGAGCATATGAAGAAGGAACTGCTGCATTATTATCCGTATATTAAAGAGAATCAAATATTTGTGACAGGAACTCCACAATTTGAAAGTCATTTTGATACCAATAATACCGCATCAAAAAGTGAATTTTTCGAAAAATACCAGCTTGATTTCAATAAAAAATACGCGTGTTATTCAGGAGATGATTTTACAACTTGTCCTGATGATCCGCAATATTTATCTGATGTTGCAGATGCTGTCAGGGAACTCAATAATCAGGGAAATTCTATAGGGATTATTTTTAGACGTTGTCCGGTAGATTTTTCTAAGAGATATGATTTAGTACTTGAAAAAAATAAAGATATAATTACACCAATTGCTCCTTTATGGGAAAAAGTTGGAGAAGACTGGAATACCATTTTACCAACAAAAGAAGATCTCGAATTGCAAATTAACACAATCAAACATACAGAGATGGTGTTAAACCTGGGATCATCAATGGTATTTGATTATGTTGCACATCAAAAACCTTGTGCTTTTATAAATTATGATGTGCCTAATAAAGTCGATAAAAATTGGTCAGTTTCTAAAATTTATCAATACGTTCACTTTAGGTCCATGCCAAATAAAAATGCCGTTTTATGGTTAAATTCCCCTCAGGATATAAAAGAAAAAATCAGACTTGGTTTAGAGCAATCAACGGAAACAATAGAAAATGCTCAAAAATGGTTTGAGATCATCAGTGGTCACTCGCCAGAAAGTGTTTCTGAGAAAATTTGGAAAGCTATTGAAAAAATCGTGCACTAATTTCTAAATTTCATTCCTATTCAATTGTTTATCAAATTTTTAAAATAATATGTTTTTTAACTCTTTAGCATTTGCTGTTTTTTTGCCAGTCGTTTTTTTTCTGTATTGGTTTGTCTTCAATAAAACAAAAAACACCCAAAATGCATTATTAATTGTTGCCAGTTATTATTTCTATTCTTGTTGGGATTGGAGATTCTTGTTTTTATTAGTTTTCTCTACTTTTTTGGATTATTATACCGGAATTCAAATCGAAAAAGGAAAATCAGAACGAAGCCGCAAGTTTTGGTTTTGGCTCAGCATAATAGTTAATTTAGGTTTTTTAGGAATCTTTAAATATTATAATTTTTTCGCTTCTTCATTCTCAGATTTATTAAGTTCAGTAGGAGTAAAAGCCAGTCCAATTTTATTAAATGTAATCCTTCCGGTCGGAATTTCATTTTATACCTTCCACGGATTATCATATGTAATAGATATTTATTACAAACGAATAAAAGCTGAATACAACTTTGTAGATTACTCCCTGTTTGTAAGTTACTTTCCGCTTTTAGTTGCGGGACCAATAGAGCGCGCTACACATTTATTGCCTCAGGTAAAACTAAAACGAGAATTTGATTTTGAAAAAGCAAAAGAAGGTGTTTTTCAAATTGTTTGGGGATTGGTAAAAAAAGTAGTTATTGCAGATACATGCGCCACATATGCAAATGCTATTTTTGATAATTACACGTCAATGAATACTTTATCATTAATTCTGGGAGCCATTTATTTTGCCTTTCAAATTTATGGAGATTTCTCAGGATATTCAGATATTGCTTTAGGAGTTTCTAAACTGTTTGGTTTAGATTTATTGCGAAACTTTAATTATCCTTATTTTTCAAGAGATATTGCTGAGTTTTGGCGTCGCTGGCACATTTCGCTTTCATCCTGGTTTCGGGACTATTTGTACATTCCGTTAGGCGGAAGCAAAGGAGGAATCTGGATGAAAATAAGAAACACCTTTATCATATTTGTAGTCAGCGGGTTCTGGCATGGAGCCAATTGGACTTATGTTGCCTGGGGATTTATAAACGCGATTTATTTTCTGCCCTTATTATTATCAAACAGAAACAGAAATAACATGGATACAATCCTGTTAAGATGGAATTTTGATTCTGTAAAAGTCATATTAAACATCCTGTCAACATTTTTACTGACTTGCGTAGCCTGGATATTTTTTAGATCGAAGACTATAACAGATGCTTTTCTATATTTAAAAAGACTTTTTACAAACGCTGATTTTAGTTTTCAATATCTGGAAAACGAACGTTATAATTATGAGTTATTAATACTAACCGGTTTGTTCGTTTTGGTTGAATGGAATAATCGCAATAAAGAAGAACCTATTTCAGGAAAAAGAAGTTTTCTGAGATTAACCCTTGCTATTGCTGCCATTCTCGCATTCGGAATTTTTTCAGATTATAAAGAATTTATATATTTTCAATTTTAATGAAACAGTTTTTAATTTTTACAGGCAAAATTGTTTTGATAACAATTTTACTCACAATTGTATTAGATGGATTCTATACAGCCATGTTTATACAAAGTAAAAACAGAGGAAAAATAGATCAGGTTTATAATTCAGAAGCAGAAAAGTATGATGTGATAATTTTGGGTTCATCACGTGCAAATAACCATTTTGTAACTTCAATGTTTGAAGAGAAAGGATTAAAAACCTTTAATTATGGTATGAGTGGTTCGCATTTGTTCGAGACATCCCTGATGTTGAAACTTATGATAGAACGAAAATATCAAATCAAGAATGTTATTCTTGAAGCAGATTTAAACCTTGCAGGGATCAAAAGATCTGACGGAATTTCGTGTGCATTTCTACCGTATATTCATAATTCAAAAGTTGTAAAAGAACAATTTGAAACTCAAACTGATTTTAATGAGTTGTATTATATCCCATTTTACAGATATATAAAATACGAAGCTAAAATAGGGTTTAGGGAAATGTTTTTTAATGCAGTCCATAAACGAACAAGTAATTTGGATAATGACGGTTATTATCCATTAAAAGGGGTAGAAAACGGAAACATGAAAAACAACATCGTGAATCTAAATCCGCTGCCAAACAATAGATATTACGAGCAAATTAAAAAGATTTGTAAAGAGAATAATATCAATTTGATTACTGTAATGACGCCTATGTGCGAAAATGTGGTTGGAATGGATTATTTCGATAAGGTAAAAAAAGCATATCCTGAAATTCATAACTATGAAAACGCTGTTGTAGAGAATAAGTATTTTTCGTCTTGCGGACATATGAATGATACCGGAGCTAAAATATTTACAGCCAGAATTATAAAAGATTTTTTTACTAAATAATTCTCTCTTAAAGCTAAAATAAGAAATGATAACATACAGCAAAATAGGAAAGAAAGGTAATTTGGGAAATCAGCTTTTTCAAATAGCCTCAACTATTGGTATAGCTGTTGAAGGCAAGCAGGAATTTTCTTTTTTAGAGTGGAAATATCAAGATTATTTTAAAAACAAACTCCCGCTTTTACAAGCTAATTTTTCGAATTTTAAAGCAATCGAAGAAAAAGAATATAGTTATTATAACAGAAACTTAGGAACAGATAATTATGATATTGAAGGCTGGCTTCAATCAGAGAGATATTTTGATAAAGAGCTGACAAAACATTACTTTGAGTTTACTCAAAATTTAATTGACAGATTAAAAACGAAATATCACGAAGTCTTTAAAAAACGCACCATTCTTATCTCTATTCGTAGAGGAGATTTTGTGAATCATCCGGATTATGTCCAGTTATCAATAAAATATTATTTGAACAGTCTGATTCATTTTTTTCCGGATTGGGAATCCTGTAATCTTGTAGTACTTAGTGATGATATTAATTATTGTAAATTTCATTTCTCCTTTTTAAAAAATGCATTTTTTGGTGATGGATTAAGCGAAGTCGAGCAACTTTGTTTAGGAACATTATGTGATGATTTTATTATCAGTAATTCGACTTTTTCATGGTGGTCAGCCTGGTTAGGAGAGAAAGAAGATACTAAGATAATCAGACCATTTAAGAATTTTGACGGATTAAAAAGTATCGAGTTAAATGACAAAGATTATTTTCCTGAAAGATGGATCAAATACAATCATTTAAACGATACTATCACATTAAGTAAATTAGCTTTTTGTATACGATCTCAAAAAAATAAGGAAATAATTAAAAATTATATTTTAAGTTATTTTGATGTAAAAATTGCCTTTAGTAATAATGAGATCGAACCAGCTGATGACATTTATTTTTTAGAAAAAGATTATTTTTTGCCACCACTTTTAATATACTCCAGTTGGTTAGCTTTAAACAAACCTAAGGTAAAATTGGTTGTTAATAATGTAATCGAAATTTTTAAAGTTTCCCGAGCCTTAAATTATGATGAATTATTAATTCAAAATGATCCGGGTTTATTCTCAAGGATTTTTGATTTTTCTAAAACCGAAAGAAAAACAAAAAAGGATACTTTAGATGTTTATTTAAAGAAGGCTGCTGATTTAACAGAAAACCCGCATTTTGAGTCAGAACCTGAAAAAATTTGGATACCTTTTTACGGAGTACAATTTTTAAGTTTTGGTGGTTATACTTATAGTATTAAAAAATACGTAAGAAGAAAAAAAATTCAATTTAAAAAAACTGTCAAAAAATTACTTTTGATAAAATAAACATGGCATCAAAACTACATATCGCATATATAGTATCTCATTATCCGCATAAGGTATTTGGCCATGATGGCGGATTAGGCACCAGTGTTTACAATTTAGTAGAGAAACTTAAGATGTTGGGTAATAAAGTTTCTGTGTTTGTATACAACCAAAAGACAGAATTTATTTTAGAAGAGGATAATGTTACGATTTATAGTTTAACAGATAGCAAGGCAAGTTTATTTAAATTTTATTTTAATAGAAAAAAAATTGAAAAATTTATAAAAGAGACAATTTCTGAAAAAAAGATAGATATTCTTGAAGCTCCTGACTGGACTGGGATTACAGCTTTTATGAATTTTAAAATACCATTGATAATCCGTTTTCATGGTAGCGATGCCTATTTTTGCCATCTGGAAAAAAGAAAACAAAAACCAAAGAATTACTGGTCTGAAAAATTAGCCCTTAAGAATGCAAAAGGATTTATAGCACCAACTACTTTTGCCGGAGAACTTTCAAGGGAAATCTTTAAATTGAAAAATGATGAAGTACAAACAATTCATCACGGATTAGAATTACAAAATTTTACAAATGATTCTCCGGAAGCTTTTGAAAAAGGAATGATTTTGTATGTAGGAACCATAATTCGTAAAAAAGGAGTTCTGGAGCTACCGGATATTTTCAATAAAGTTAGAAAAAATTATCCTGATGCAAGATTAGTATTAATTGGAAGTGATGCCGTTGATATTCAAACAAATTCAAGTTCTACATGGCAACTGATGCAAAATCAATTTGAAAAGGATGATCTTAATAATGTCGAATATTTAGGTAAAATTCCCTATAAAGAAGTTGTAGGTTATATTAAGAAAGCAAATGTTTGTGTATTCCCAACTTTTGCCGAGACTTTAGGAATGGTTACAATAGAATCTATGGCGATGAAAAAAGCAGTGGTAAACAGTAACATTGGCTGGTCGAAGGAACTTATTATTGATGGAGAAAGCGGTTATCTCGTGCATCCTAATGATCATGATTTATATGCAGAAAGAATTTCTGAGTTATTGCAAGATGAGTCTCTCTGCTTAAAAATAGGTACGCAAGCCAGAAAACGAGTAGAAGCCAAATTTGATATCAATAAATTAGCAGATGAAAATATAGAATTCTATCAAAAAATAATCAATCAATACCAAAATACATAATGATTGTTGTTTATCATCAAAATAATAAAGTCAAAGAGGTTATTCGCGAGGGACAGAATCTTGATTTTTCTGCTAAGAAAATTTCAGATGTCCTAATCGAAATGGCACTTGCTAATCCGGACGAATTTTTGATCTGGTGTATTTTTGATTTAAAACCTCATTTAAATTTATCTGCATTCAGTGGTGTTTTTCATCATAAAAAAATAATGGCGACCTATAATCCTTTTAAAAATTCATTGTTATGTGATGCAATTGGTTATGTAGAAGAGACTCCGTTTATAAAAATAAATAAAAAAGTGAGCTACCCAACCTGGCAAATGAGCAGTTGTGTAGGTGGAATTCACGCATCAGTATTATTAGAACTTAGAAAATCGATTTCAGCAGGCGATAACTTTGAGTATTTTTTACATTCAATTGCCAAATTAGCGATGAATAATGGACTTTTGTGCTCTTCAGAACCACTTTTGTTAAATGATGTTTTTAATCAGGAAGTAAATAAAAAAGCAAGTTTATTTGTCCTGTTCCGTTTTGTAAAACAGCATTATAAAACCCGTTGGATATTCTTGTTGTTTTTGAATTTGTTTTTATACGAAAGAAAAGTAGCTGTTCTGCCTCTGATTTTTAGTTTGTTCTATTCAAATAGAAAACTGGACAAGAAAGAATTAAATCTCATAGAAGTTCAGTCTTCAAAAAAAATACAAGAAGAAGAAACTGTAGATGTTATTATCCCAACTATTGGAAGAAAAGATTTTTTGTATGATATCTTAAAAGATTTTTCTGTTCAGACACATTTGCCAAAAAAGATTGTTATTGTAGAACAAAATCCAAATTTAGAAAGTATCTCAGAATTAGATTATCTTCAAAATGAGAGTTGGCCGTTTGAGATAAAACATATTTTTACGCATCAGGCTGGTGCCTGCAATGCGAGAAACTTAGCTTTGGCGGAAACAAAGCAGGAATGGGTTTTTATGGCTGATGATGATATTAGAATTAAGGAATCATTCCTGAAAGAAGCATTCGCTCAACTCAATAAATTTGGTCTTGACGAAATTACCTTTGGCTGCTATGACAGTGCGTATGATTTTAGTAAAAAATATCATAGCAATATGCAATGGGAAGCCTTTGGTTCTGGCTGTAGTATTGTAAAACGCCAGTGTTTAGAAAATCTTAAATACCGAAAAGGATTTGAGTTTGGTTACGGAGAAGATACAGATTTTGGTATGCAGCTTCGCAACAAAGGTGTAGATATTATGTACTTTCCTGAACCCGAAATTTTACACCTGAAAGCACCAATTGGTGGATTTAGAACGAAACCGGTTCTGGAATGGCAGAATGATAAAATTCAGCCTAAACCTTCGCCAACAGTTATGCTCTACAAGATTTTACATTTTAGTAAAGAGCAAATTGATGGTTATAGAACCGTTTTATTTTTCAAATTTTATAAATTGCAACCGATAAAAAATCCGATTCAATATTTTTCTTATTTCAAAAAACAATGGAAACAAAGTTTGTATTGGGCAAATCAATTAAAAAATAAAATATAAATTTTGATACATTCCATAATTATCGTAACACCTTCAGGTGATCAAAAGATTGATTTTGAGGTAAATGATTCACTAAAACAAGCTATAGATTTATCTTTGTTTAATCTTTCGGATTTCAATTCATTTGATATAAAAATTACGTTTTCTCAAACTATTGCTGAATTTCGCAGTCATGATTATACGTGGCAAAAAAGTGAAATTAATTTTATTGCAAACGAGTTTAGTCCAAAAATAATAAGATTAGAAAACGGTCAGATTGTTCAGTCTAATATAACTGCAGGTATTTGGGAAATTGATGAAAATGATACCACAGTTTTGCTTTGGCGATTTAATCCGGACTGTTCAGTGCCAATTGCAAGTTATCTGGGAGATGAAAACAGGAAAACGATTTCTTCAGCAAACCAACAGTTTAATTTTATTGAAACCCCTGCATTATTGTTTCCTAAAAGCGAAGCAATTGAGATAAGCCGATCAAAAAATCCATTTACGGCGGTAGCGTGTTTTACTGATCACTGTGATTTTGATACTGCCGAAAATTTGATTTTGCAAAGAGAATTTTTTAAAGAACATCAGATAAAAGTAACCAAAGGTTTTTTTCTAAACCATTTCTCAAAACGGGAAGATAATGCATCATTTCAAAATCAAAAACAGGAACTTTTAAACTGGAATGATGATGGACATGAGTTATGTTATCATTCGCTTTCGCAATCTATAAAAACAGATCAGGAAAGTTTTGTAGATTTTGAGCAATTTGTTCCTCCTTTGCATGATATAAAAGTTTGGATTGATCACGGATTTCAACCCTATAATTTTTCTCTTTTAAAGAATAAGAAATTCAATAAGAATGAATTTGAAAACATTTTAAATAAAAAAAATATAAATACACTCTGGAATTATATTGATTCAGGAACTGCAACACATGGTGTAATAAATCAATTTAATCCCAGGCACTTCACATTATCAAATTTCTTAAACGGGAACAAAGGTTTAGGTTTCATAAAAAATACACAGCTTATAATCAAGAATATTATTTTTCATTATTATAATGAAGAAGAATTAATTTTGAAATATAAACATACTGCATCCCGTTTCAAAAAAGTATTTTTTCAAAGACAGTTTAAATTATTTTTTCCGTTAGTGAGAGATTTTTTTAAACTCAGTATTTCTATTTTTTCGGTTTTGTTATTTTGGAATACTAAAAAGAAGAACCCTTATAAGTTGGCAAAATACTCACCAACGGTATTTAAACATATTATTTTTGATAAGGAGTTTTATATTTTTCAGACCTTAGAAATGCTTGATTTTAAGAAATCACTATCTCACGAAAATATAAACACGTTAATCAACGAGAAAGGTGTTTTTATTGCACACACTTATTTTTCTGTACCAATGGAATACCATGAAGGAAAATTATTCTCGACAGAAACTACAATAGACAAAAAGGTTTCTGAAAACTTTAAATATTTAGGTTATAAAATCAAGAATAATCAAATCTGGAATCCTACTCTTACTGAGTTAATTGAATATTGGTCTGATTTTGAAAAATTGGTTTTGGATATTGATTTAGAAGGAAACATATTCGAAAAAAGCAACACAAGTCTGCAAAAGCGACAAGCAATTTAATTATACATGAATCACAAGCTAAAAACGATATTGTTTAAATCACTTGCTTTATTACCTAATAAAGTAGATGATTATTGTTATCATAAAATTCAAAGTTTTTTTGATAAGTCTACTCTGGAAGACCGGTTAAAAAGTGTTGAACCAACTTATTCCAGACTTTCAAAAGTTTTAACCGGTTTAGATATCAACTTAAAAGAAAAAGTCGTTTTTGAGTTTGGTTCTGGTTGGTTTCCTAGTATGCCTTACTTTTTTAAATACAAATTAGGAGCAAAAAAAGTACTTACTTTTGATATTAATGAACATTTTAAAAAAGAAACAGTTTTAAAATTAAATGATCTTTTTTCTAAAAGATATGGCTGCGAAGTAGTGCCAAACCCGGATAATAAGTACGGTCTTCCTCAGAGAGTTGAGTATTTTCCAAATTACAATATTGTAAAAAATGATTTTCCTGATGTTGATGTTGTTTTTTCGCGTTATGTACTTTCGCATATGAATGAAAATGATGTTGATGCGTTGCACAAAAAAATGAAAACGGTACTTAAAAAAGGTACATATGTAATTCATTTTATTTCCCCAAGTGATTTACGCCAACATAATGACAGTTCTTTATCGCTTCAGGATTTCTTAAAATACAGCAAGAAAGAGTGGGATAAAATACATACTAAATATGATTATCATAACCGTTTAAGATTGCCGCAGTTTCTGGAAATATTTAAAAAATATGATTATGAAATTGTTCATCTGGATTATGAGAGCTTAAAAGAAGGCACCAAAAGATATGAACTATTTAAAAAAGTGCCGCTTCATGAAGATTATAAAAAATATTCTGATGAAGAATTAACAGCCGGAAATATCTTTGTGGTTTTAAAAGTATAAAATTTAATGAATTTACCTTTGCGCTTTTCCCTAATTGTTTGCACCTACATGCGTCCTGAACCTTTGCTGGCTTTATTGCAATCAGTTCAGGGACAAACTGTGTATCCGGATGAAATCTTAATAATTGACGGATCGACTAATAATGAGACCAAAATTATTCTGGAAGAGAATAAATTCGAGAACCTAAAATATTTTTTGATTTCAGAAGAAAACAGAGGATTAACAAGACAAAGAAATTTTGGAATATCTAAAATAAATCAAGATATAGAGATAGTTTGTTTTTTAGATGATGATACCGTTTTAGAACCGGATTATTTTTTTGAGACAATAAAAACATTTCAAAACAATCCTGATATTACCGGAGTAGGAGGAATAGCGATCAATGAATATAAATGGAAACCGCAAAACCAGGATTTTTTTTATAATAAGAAAAAATACTATTTATTCGAAGGACATTTTTATAAAGAAGGGACCCGTAATGTAGTCAGGAATTATTTAGGGCTTGGATCTAATTTAGGTTCAGGAAAAATGCCGAATTTCTCACACGGAAGAACTTCCGGATTTCCTATGACCGGAAAAACATACGAAGTTGACTTACTTATTGGTATGTCGATGGCATTTAGAAAAGTCGTGGTTGACCATATTAAATTTTCTAAATTTTTTGAAGGTTATGGTTTATACGAAGATGCAGATTTTAGTTTAAGAGCGCTCAATTTTGGTAAAAATGTAATCAATACAAAAGCACATTTATCTCATTTTCATGCTGCATCGGGACGTCCTAATCAGTATAATTATGGCAAAATGGTAGTAAGAAACGGGTATTATATATGGCGTGTTAAAAACCCGAATCCGGGTTTTAAAGACCGTTTTAAGTGGAATGCAATTACGATACTGCTCACTTTAATCAGATTTACAAATACCATTACATCTGGCAATAAAAAAACACCTTTTACAGAAGCAATTGGCAGAACAATGGGTTGGTTGAGCTTGCTGTTTAATAAACCAAAAGAAATAAAATGAAAGTGAAAGTTTATATTTATGGACTTTGTGATGTTTTTTATGACGGTTATTATATTCAGGGAATAAAAGAAATTTATAAAGATTTTGAATTCAATATTTCTAAATTTCCTGATTTTCCGGAAGAAACCTTTGCTTTTATAATTGAAGGGAATAATTATTCGAAAAAAATAATTATTGATTCTAAAGATTCAGGCCAAATTGATTTAATTAGCTTGGAATGGTGTGATGTCTACGGAAAAGTAAATTATAATACTAATAGTTTACCCGTTGCAGATCATGATAAAATCGTTGCAATAGGACCCAGTTTTGGTATTAAAATCTGGAACTTGTTTGAAACCTTATATTATGGGACTTTTAATTTTATCAGATTTAAAAATTCTATTGTAAACAAAAGAGGGTTTGCAGCCAATTATTGGAGACAATATAAAAGATTCAGATTAAAAAAATATCATTTGACACAGTCTTCAAGTAATGAAGTTTTCTTTTTAAATAGTATTTGGAAAAAAGAAAATGAAACCAATAACAATAGAGCCTTATTTATAGAAACCTGCAAGAACAATAAAAATATTGATTTTGAAGGCGGCTTTGTATCGAGAACTAATGGTGATAATTTGGGTTTTGACGCTTTAATATATTCCCAAATAATTCCATTGAAAACCTATCTGAAAAAACTTAAGAATTCTGCCTTTGTCTTTAATACGCCCGCTGTTCTCTCTTGTCATGGTTGGAAATTAGCCGAATTTCTAGCTTTAGGAAAAGCAATTATTTCAACATCTCATTACAACAAATTACCGGCAGATTTAATAAATGAAAAACATTTATTATATGCTGAAAGCAAGGACGAAATTAATAAAGCAATAGAAAAGCTGACTACAGATATTAGTTTTAAAAGAAAACTGGAATTCGAAAGCAGGAATTATTTTGAAACCTATCTGGTGCCTCAAAAAGTTATTAAAAGATTATTAGAAAATAAATAAATGAAATTTGTAATAATCAGTCATGTGATGCACAATAGTGAGCGGGATTTATTTTATGCTTACGCACCTTATGTTCGCGAAATGAATATCTGGTTTAAATATGTAGATGAGGTAATTGTCGTTGCGCCATTACAAAGTAAACAGCCAACGGCGATAGACATCGCTTACAAGCACAATAAAATTGATTTTAAAGCAGTGCCAGATTTTAATCTGACAAGCTTAAAAAACAGTTTGCTTTCCGTTTTTAAATTGCCGGTTATTTCTTGGAGAATATTTTTAGCCATGAAAAATGCCAATCATATTCACTTGCGTTGTCCCGGTAATATGGGTTTGATTGGATGTTTGGTTCAAATTTTATTTCCATCAAAACCTAAAACAGCTAAATATGCCGGTAATTGGGATCCTCAAAGTAAACAGCCACTTACATACAAAATGCAAAAATGGATTTTAAGTAATACATTTTTAACACGTAATATGCAAGTTTTGGTTTATGGAGATTGGTATAATCAGTCTAAAAATATAAAACCTTTTTTTACTGCCACATACGCACAGGCAGAAAAAGAAAATAGCACAAAAACAGGTTTTGATACTACAATAGAATTTATTTTTACAGGGAGTTTAGTTTCAGGTAAAAATCCATTGTATGCGATAGAATTAGTTCACCAATTAATAAAAAAAGGACACAAAGTAAATCTGAATATTTACGGAGAAGGTTCTGAAAGAGCAAAGCTGGAAAACTATATTAAAACAAATAATTTAGAAACATTAGTTGTTTTACACGGAAATCAAAATCACGAAACATTGAAGAAAGCTTATCAAAAAAGTCATTTTGTGATTTTACCTTCTAAAAGTGAAGGATGGCCAAAAGCTATTGCCGAGGGAATGTTTTGGGGATGTATTCCTGTTGCAAGTAAGGTTTCTTGTGTGCCTTTTATGTTAGATTATGGTAATCGTGGGATTTTATTAGAAATGGATTTAGAAAAAGATATAAATAAGATTAACGAAATACTTGATAACGAAAAAGCGTTTCTGGAAAAAAGCATGTTAGCCGCAAAATGGTCCCAAAATTATACTACAGATCTTTTTGAAGAGGAAATTAAAAAGTTATTATCAAAATGAGAATTGTACAAATAATAGACTCTTTAGAAGCTGGTGGAGCAGAACGAATGGCGGTGAATTATGCTAATGCATTGTCAAAAGAAATAGAATTTTCAGGATTAGTTGTCTCAAGAAAAGAAGGATTATTACTAAACCAAATCGATAAAAAGGTTTCGTATTTATTCCTGAATAAAAAAACTAAAATAGATTTTAAAGCTGTTTTTAAATTACGTCAATATTTGAAAAATAATAATGTTGATGCAATTCATGCTCATAGTTCTTCTTTTTTTATTGCTGTTTTAGTGAAATTAACCTTGCCGAAAATCAAAATTATTTGGCATGACCATTATGGAATTTCACAAGATTTGTCTTCCCGAAAAAACGTAAGCCTCAAATTGGGTTCGTTTTTTTTTATGGGAATCATTTCTGTAAATTCTGCTTTGAAAGAATGGGCAAAATCGTATCTCTGGAGTTCTAATATTACTTATTTTCCTAATTTTGTAATTGATTCTTCTGTTTCCGGAGAGAAAATTAATCTAAACGGATTTGAAGGAAAAAGAATAATTTGCGTAGCTAATTTACGTGCACAAAAAAATCATGATTTAGTATTGGATGCTGCAAATTTGATGAAAAATAAATTTCCGGATTGGAGTTTTCACTTATTTGGTAAAGATTTTCAAGATTCGTATTCTGATAGACTGAAAAAAAAGATTGATGATTTAAAACTTCACGATACTGTTTTTTTTTATGGAACAACTGATACAGTTGGTTCAGCATTAAAACAATGTCAAATTGCTGTTCTGCCATCGATTTCAGAAGGACTTCCATTAGCGATTTTAGAATACGGAATGTATAAGTTGCCTGTTGTTGCAACAAATGTGGGTGAAGTCTCAAAAATAATTACTTCAGACAATGAAGGTATAATAGTAGAATCTAATGATCTTAATTCATTTGTTAACGCAATTGAAAAACTAATTAACGATCAAAATTACGGTGATAGAATCGCTTTGGCTTTACATCATAATGTTCAGCTTAAATTTAGCGAAAGCACTATTATCAAAGAGTATCTTTTATGGTTGAAATCTTTGACTACTTTTACAGCTTAAAATAACAATAAATAAAAAATGAAAAATACAAAATCATCTTATAGTTTTCTGCTTCTCCTACATGCAGTTATTGCTTTAGTTGTTTTTACTATTCCTTTTTTATCAAAATTATATGCAATTTTAATTTTAGTAGTTGGTTTTTTTATTGTTTATCGAACAAAAAATAAAAATAATGAAGTTCTTTTAGTTGCAGGTTATTTAGTGGGAGTAGAGGTTTTTCTGCGAATGACCGGCGGAAATTTAAACAATGAATTTGTTAAATTTGGTGTGACTTTTTTCATGCTATTAGGTATGATATATAGCAATTTTTCGACAAATGCATTTATATATTGGTTCTTCCTGATTTTATTAATTCCATCAATTTTAATTACCTCTACGGTCTTTAACCCTTCTGTTGATATTAAGAAATCATTAGTTTTTAATTTATCAGGACCAGTATGTTTGGCAATATCTTCGATTTATATGTTTCGAAGAAGAATTTTATTTTCTGATTTACAGAATGTATTAGTTGCAATGGGATTGCCATTAGTAAGTACTACAGTATATCTGTTTTTATTTAATCCAAGCGTTAGGGATGTAGTAACAGGTACGCAATCTAATTTTGAAACTTCCGGAGGTTTTGGTCCTAACCAGGTTTCGACCGCTTTAGGTTTAGGAATGTTTATATTTTTTACACAATTAATATTGTTCTCAAAATCAAAAATAACAATTGCTATAAATGGTTTCTTGCTATTATTTATGACTTACAGAGGGATTGTTACTTTCTCGAGAGGAGGAGTTATAACAGCAGCCGTTATGATTGTTTGCTTGCTGGCTTTATTATATAGTTTTTCTAACGCAAGAGGTAAAAGCAAATTTGTATTAGTTTTTATTGTAACAGGTATAATGGGTGTAGGAGTTTGGGGGTATTCGTCTATTCAGACCAATGGACTTATACAAAAACGTTATGCAAATCAAGATGCTGCCGGAAGAGTAAAAAAAGATCGTTTAGGCGGGCGAGAAGAAATAATGGGGGAAGAGATTGCAATCTTTATGGATAATCCTGTTTTAGGAATTGGGGCAGGAATGGGTAAACAAGTCAGGAAAGAAACATTTGGCGAGAGTGCAGCTTCACACAATGAGATTACACGTATGCTAAGTGAGCATGGTTTGTTTGGAATCTTTGGACTTGTATTACTCTTTATAACCCCTTTTGTAGTATATGTTAATAATAGACAGCATTTATATTTTCTGTCCTTTTTTATTTTTTGGTTACTAACAATAAATCATGCCGCAATGCGAACAGCAGCACCGGCTTTTGTATATGCATTGTCATTACTTTTAGTTCAGGTTAAAATTCCTGAAAAAACAGAAAATTTGATCGATTAGATTCTATTTTTTATAATACATTTGGCTCAAGTTTAAGCCCTAAACAAATTGAAAAAATGTTTTCTAACAACAAAATGCACTTCGAGATTTCAGAAAGAAGAATATTGCTTCTTGTCTTTGATGCTGTTTTTATTTTATCTGCCTTATATATATTAAGTTTAATATTTGATTATAATTACTTTGTTTTTGATTCAGGTAATTTTTTAAGTGTTATTTTACTTCTTAGTTATATGTATGCTTTTGGAGTAATATTCGAAATGTATGATCTACAAGTAGCAAGTAATCAGTTACAAATACTTCAAGGTGTAATTTTTACTGTTTCAGCTACTACTTTAGCATATTTGTTTACGCCCGTATTATCGCCTGAATTGCCTAAGCAGAGAATAGTAATATTTATATTCTACTCTACCATACTTGGCACGCTGTTATTATGGCGTTTTTTTTATGTTTTTTTCCTCGCATCTCATCGATTTTCTCAAAATGTAGTTTTAATATGCGATCAAAATCAAGTACAGGAATTAGTTTCAAGTCTTGAAAATGTCGATCCGCATTATAAAATTATTGGTTTTGTTAATTCTGATTCAATTTCTAAAGAAAACTCAGGGCTTAATTATGTAAAAGAAGTTGAAAAGAATGATTTAGAAGATTTTGTAATCAAAAATCAAGTTTCTGAAATTGTAATAGCTTCTCGAAAAACAGACGGAATTACGGCTGATCTATACCAGCAATTACTTCACTTATTAGAATCCGGTAATATTATCAGAGAATATACGCAGGTTTATGAAAGCAAAACCCATCGTATTCCGGTGCATTATATTTCACGGGATTTTTATCGTTTTTTCCCTTTTAGCCGAAGCAATACCAATAAGCTTTATCTTTTTTTAGTACGCTCAATGGAATTTATATTCTCTTTTTGTGGACTATTGGTTTGTTTTGTTTTTGTTCCCTTAATCTTTATTGTAAATCTTTTTGCAAATAAAGGATCACTATTTTACACTCAGGAACGTGTAGGCAAAAACGGAATTGTTTTTAAAATCTATAAGTTCAGAACCATGGTCGAGAATTCTGAAGTAGATGGAATTGCTTTTGCAACCTCAAATGACAAAAGAATTACTCCTTTTGGTAAAATGATGCGCAAATCAAGAATCGACGAACTGCCTCAGTTTTTTAATGTTTTAATAGGCGATATGGCTGTAATTGGACCAAGACCTGAAAGACCGTTTTTTGTTGAGGAAATAGCCCGAATAATGCCTTTTTATGAAACCAGACATGTGATAAAACCAGGACTTACCGGTTGGGCACAAGTCAATTATTCTTATGGAGAATCTATTGATGAGAGTTTGATAAAATTGCAATATGATTTATATTACATCAAACACCGAAGTATATTTTTGGATTTGAGTATCACATTTAAAACCATTACGACAGTTTTATTTTATCGCGGACAATAATTTAGATGATAATCGGGATACGTTTTTTGTTTCTGATTGCTACTCTTACTAAAACAAATCCGCTTGTAATGATCATTGGTAAAACAATTAAAAAGTGCGCTTTGTTAATCATGAAAATACTGTAAAAAATCAAAAACAGTAAATGCAATACTGCAAAACGATATGTCCATCTTTTGTTTTTGATAATCGACAAGAAAATTAAAATCAATAATAATGGGCTAAATAAAAGTACATTATAATTCATCGCCAATTCCTGGTGAAAAGAATAAAATCCCACAGCAACAAAAAAGATTCCCATAAAAGATAAAATCAAAAGATAGATTTTGTCTACTATTTTATTGTGCGCCAAAACAACAAATGCAAGAATAAAAAGATAAGTATAAATATTATTCCACCATGATCCCGGCGTTTCTTTCTCAAAACTAAGTAATGTTTGAGTCTTAACAACAAAAGGATGATTTTGATAAGTCGTTTTTTCTAAACTGTTTTTTAATTCAAAAGGCAAAAATATCTTAGTTCCCAACTGATCTACTTTAGTTCCAAAAATAATACTTGTACCCAACTGGTCATAAAAATGGCCATTAAAATAAGGAAATAAAATTGATCGATACGTTATATCAGTATCTCCTTTTTTAATGATAACAGTATCATTTAAACTTTTATTGATGATGTCAACCACCATCGAAGTACAGTTTTTATCAATAAATTTATAAGTATAGTATCGATCTTCAGATGCTAAAGTCGTATTTAGATTGTCAAAAAGCCTTTGTTTTGCAGCCTGAGAGATAATAAGTTCCTGCTCAAACACACTTCTTTTTTCGGTATTATATTCTTCAATAAATTCCGGAAATGAATGCACAATCACAAAATACTGTAAATCTCCTTTTGCAAATTTTGCTACAAAATTTGGAGTTCTAAAATCAAAAGCCCCATAATTATATACAACATCAATATTGTTTCCGGGATCAGCAACCCGTATTGCGGTATGTCCAAAATAAGAATACGTTTCATTACCCAATCCGCAAGTGATAACACTTATTTTTGCATCTTTAGACAGCGGTAAATTTTGACTAAAACCAATAAAACTCAGTAATAATAGTAAACAAAAAAGTGCTTTTTTGAAAATGACATTTTTCATGATTTAAAATTTTAAGAAGTTGATGGTTTTGTAAATTTTATCTAAAGATACCTAAATCTACTTTTAAAGAAAAAATATTTGAATACAAAGCGGTACTTTGGTTTCCTAAGTCCGTTAGTGCATAATCAATCTGAATACCTTTGTATTTAAATCCCAGACCAATATTGGGTTGAAAATTTACTTTTTCAGTATTGTCTAATTGTGTTACATTCTGAAAATTTCCTGCTCCGGCACGTAAAAACACAAGATCAGTGTAACCAAATTCAAATCCTAAAGCAGGATCAATACTTACAGCTTTTGATGAGATAATATCATTAGTCTGTTCAAAACGCATATTTAGGTTAGTAGCAACCAAAAGGCTATAATCATTATGAAATTCAAACTTCCTTGAAACCCCTAATTGTGCTTTAGGCAAAGTTATTTCAGTACTTTCAGGTAATTCATTATTTTCTCCCGGAATAGCATTGGCGATCTTCGCATACTCTTCTTCATCAATATTCCAGACATTATAAGTCGTTGTAATATCGCGCAGCATTAATCCGAATTTCCAGTCATTTCGTTCAAACTGAAGACCCACATCAAAACCGAAACCCCAGGAATTAGCAAATTTACCAATAACCCTTCTGATTATTTTTGCATTTACGCCATATTGAAATCCTTCAACAGGCAGTTTTCGGGCATATGAAAAAGTAAAACCATAATCTGCAGTCGAGAATAAACTAATCCTGTTATAGTCAATATTTCCCTGATTATCGATTAATTGGGTTGTATCCATAATGTCATCAACACCAAAACGAATCATCGAAATTCCCCAGGCACTTCTGTCATCAATGGGGCTCGCATATCCTATGTAATCATATTGTGCAATATTTGCAAAATAATTGGCGTGCATTAATGATATCTGATGATCTTCAAGATTTGTTAAACCAGCCGGATTCCAATAAACCGAGTTTACATCATTTGTAGAAGCCGTCACCGCGCTGGACATTCCTAACGCAGCTGCATCTACACCAATATTCATAAATTCATTCGAATATTTTCGAGCAGTTTGCGCATACTGTACTGTATAACACCAAAATAATAAAAGCACAAATGTTTTCTTCAACGGATATTTTTTAGCAAACCGGAGTCTGTTTTAATTTTTACCAAAAATATAATATTTTACTCAGCAAATTTATTCCTTTTGATAAATATTGCGAAAGTCGAAACTTCAAACAAAAAACTCTTAAAAAAACGCCGATTAGATACAGTTATTATGCTAAATTTGTTCCCTGTCATTATCAAATTATATAAAACATGAATATTAAAAAGCACATTCCTAATTTAATCACATTAATCAATTTGTTTTGTGGTTGTATCGCCGTTGTTTTTATCTCAGAAGCCAATTATTTAATGGCTTTTTACATGGTTTGTTTAGGAATCTTTTTTGATTTTTTTGATGGCTTTTTTGCCAGATTATTCAAAGTTTCAAGTCCGCTTGGCTTGCAACTGGATTCTTTGGCAGATATGGTGACCAGTGGAGTTGCGCCAGGTTATGTTATGTATAGTTTGTTTACCAATAGTGCACACGAACTGGGAACAAATCCTGCAATTCCGTTTTTAGGGTTCATAATAACTTTAGGATCATGCTATCGATTGGCAAATTTTAATATTGATACACGTCAGACAGATTCGTTTATAGGTTTGCCAACTCCGGCAAATGCTCTTTTTATATTGAGTTTGCCTTTGGTTCTGGAATTTTCAGATTCATTAATGGTATTAGAAATACTAACCAATCAATGGGTTTTACTTGCAATTACATTATGCAGCGCTTATATTTTGAATGCCGAAATTCCGTTGTTTGCCTTAAAAATCAAGAAATTTGCCGTAAAAGATAATGTACTTCAAATTGTATTTTTATTGATATCATTAATTATGGTGATCGCACTTCAATACTTGGCAATTCCGTTAATTATCATTTTTTATGTATTATTATCTGTGGTTAATAATATGTTTCTGAAAAAGTAGTTTTATCTGAATGGCTAGAAAAACCACTACCCGAAGAACATCTTACTCACGAAAATCGAAACCTCAAAGGTCGATTTTAGTAAGAGGAATTCGTTTCATTATTTATTCTTTTTTTGTATTGCTTTTCTTTGCAGCAGTTTATCATTATCGTGATGGACTGGCCTATTATCTTGGCTTTAAATCCAGTAAAGTATTAGACGAAGATGCTGTTGATAAGCATTTGTCTGATGTTCGAAACATTAAAGTTCTTGAAAATCATAAAGGAAAAGTAATAGGAATCGATGTGTCTGAATTTCAGGGAAAAGTACAGTGGGACGAAGTTGAGGTTTTAGAAGAAAAATATCCTGTAAAATTTGTTTTTGTTCGTGCTACTGCTGGAAATGACAGAGTCGACAGGCAGTTTAAGAAAAATTGGGAAGGGGCAAAAGAACATAAAATCATTCGTGGTGCATATCATTATTATCGTCCAAATGAAAACTCAATTGAGCAGGCCAATCTTTTTATTAAAACAGTAAAATTGCAAAAAGGTGATTTACCACCTGTTTTAGATATCGAAAGATTGCCAAAAAATCAACCTTTGGATAGTTTGAAAAAAGGCTTAAAACGCTGGCTGAATAAAGTAGAAGCACATTATCAGGTTCGGCCTATTATTTATACAGGAGAACGTTATTATAGTGATTTTTTGAAAGAAGAATTTGGAGAATACCTATTCTGGATTGCCAATTACAATTTTTACAGGGAGAAAATTGAAGACGACTGGCTTTTTTGGCAATTTACAGAAAAAGCATCATTGCCCGGAATCAAACATCGCGTAGATGTTAATATTTATAACGGTGATCTCGAGCAGTTGCAATTTATTACAGTTGAATAGCTTTTCAGTCGCAGTATTCAGTCGCAGTTTACAGTTCTCACTGCGACTGAATACTGTAAACTGCGACTGAATACTTTTTTCTAAAATTCAAGTTTCTTTTTACGAAGTTCGAAGTTTTGTCCTAAGTAAACACGACGAACCATTTCGTCCTCTACTAATTCTTCAGGAACTCCGGCTTTCAAAATTCCACCTTCAAACATTAAGTATGTTTTATCGGTAATGGCTAAAGTTTCCTGAACGTTGTGATCAGTGATTAGAATTCCGATATTTTTATTTTTTAACTGAGCAACAATTCTCTGGATATCTTCAACTGCAACAGGGTCAACACCGGCAAAAGGCTCATCTAATAAAATAAATTTAGGATCTGTTGCCAGAGCGCGTGCAATTTCGGTACGACGGCGTTCTCCTCCAGAAAGTAAATCACCTCTGTTAGTACGAATATGTTCTAAGCTGAATTCTTCAATAAGACTTTCCATTTTTGCAATCTGTTCTTCTTTAGAAAGTTTAGTCAATTGCAAAACACTCAGGATGTTATCTTCAATGCTTAATTTTCTAAAAACCGAAGCTTCCTGTGCTAAATAACCAATTCCTTGTTGGGCACGTTTGTACATCGGATAATCCGTAATGTTCAAATCGTCAAGATATATGTTACCCTGATTTGGCTTTACTAATCCTACAATCATATAAAATGAAGTCGTTTTTCCGGCACCATTTGGTCCCAAAAGTCCAACGATTTCTCCTTGATTTACTTCAACAGAAATTCCTTTTACAACGCTACGACCTTTGTAGGTTTTGATTAAATTATCGGCTCTTAGCTTCATTTTTTTTTAATTAGATAATGTGTCAATTCGAAAATTAGATAATTGACTATATGGAAAAATTTATCTTTTCTCTTTTAGAAAATAAAGGCAAAATAAGTTAAAATTAATTAATCAATTAAACGAATTAACATATCGTATATAATTATCTAATGGACTAATTATCAAATTATCTAATTTGCAGCTTCTTCCAGAGCTTCCCAGAATTCGTATGCTCTGCGTAAATGAGGTATAACAATTGTTCCACCAACCAAAGTTGCGATTCCCATTGCTTCCATCATTTCTTCTTTAGTAACGCCTTCTTTATGGCTGGTTTCTAAGTGGTATTTTACACAATCGTCACAACGTAAAACTGCTGAAGCTACTAAACCTAAAAGTTCTTTTGTTTTTACATCAAGAGCTCCCGGAGCATAAGCATTAGTGTCAAGATTAAAAATTCGCTTTACAATTTTATTATTGTCAGCTAATAATTTTTCGTTCATCTTAGAACGGTAGTCGTTGAATTCTTGTATGATATCAGACATTTTGTTTTAATTTATTTTTATAAACGATTCTCGAAATAAGGATACTCACTTCGTAAATAATCAACATTGGTATAGCAACAATAGTTTGGCTCACAACATCCGGAGGTGTTACAATTGCAGCGACAATTAAAATGATTACAACGGCATATTTCCAATATTTTCTCAGGAAATCAGGAGTTACTAATCCTAATTTGGTAAGGAAATAAATGATAATTGGTAATTCAAAAAATAATCCGCTGGCAAGAATACTCGTTTTTACCATTCCCATATACGAATCTAATGTAAATTGATTTTTTACAACATCACTCACAGAGAAAGTAGCTACGAAATTCACGGACATCGGGATTACTACATAATAGCCAAACAATACTCCTAAAAAGAAAAGTAAGGAAGAAGTAAATATAAAGAATTTGGCATTTTTTCTTTCTTTCTCATATAGTGCAGGACTGATAAATTTCCAGAGTTCCCATAAAATATAAGGAAAACTCAGGATAAAACCAGCTAAAAGACACATCCAGACAAAGATGTTAACTTGTCCTTCCATTTCAGTATTTTGAATAATGAAATTTAATTCAGTAATACAAATACTATCTGCAAAACCAAGTTGATGAGACAAATCGCAAAACCAGACATAAGTAAAAAAAGTAGGTCTTATTGGACCTAAAATAATTTGATCAAACAAATAATCACTAATAAAATAAGTGATAAAAGCCATAATGCATATTGCAATTGTGCTTCTTACTAATAACCATCTTAATTCTTCAAGATGGTCTAAAAATGACATCTCCCCAAGGTTCTTTTTTCCCATTATACGATTCCTTCTTTTAAAATGTCATGTAAATGTAATACTCCTTTGTACTCGCCGTTATCTGAAACAATAAGTTGTGTTATAGAAAAATCTTCTAAAATATTTAAAGCATCAACTGCCATAGTTTCTGAAGATACTAATTTAGGGTTTCTCGACATAATATCTTTTGCAGTTAAATCTGCAATAGTATCTACGTCATTTAGCATTCTACGGATGTCACCATCAGTAATAATTCCGATAATTTTTTCATTTTCAATTACTGCTGTAACACCCAATCTTTTTTCAGAGATCTCAAAAATAACTTTTTTAACTGAAGTATCCGGAGTCACTTGAGGTTTTAATGAATGCTCGATCATATCTTTTACACGAAGTAATAACTTTTTTCCTAAAGCCCCACCAGGATGGTAAACGGCAAAATCTTCGGGTTTAAAATCGCGCATTTCCATCAAACAAACCGCAAGAGCATCACCCATAACAAGTTGGGCTGTTGTACTGTTTGTTGGCGCCAGGTTTATAGGGCAAGCTTCCATATCGACCGTTGTGTTCAAAACGTAGTCTGAACCTTTGGCTAATGACGAAGTTATGTTTCCGGTAATGGCAATTAAAATATTTCCAAAACGTTTCAATAACGGTACTAAAACTTTTATTTCAGGACTGTTTCCGCTTTTAGAAATACAGATAATGATGTCTTCTTTTTGTATCATTCCCAAGTCGCCGTGAATAGCTTCTGAAGCATGAAGAAACATAGATGGCGTTCCGGTAGAGTTAAAAGTCGCTACCATTTTTTGAGCAATGATGGCACTTTTTCCGATGCCCGTAACGATCAATCGGCCTTTTGTTTCGTAAATACGTTGGGTTGCTTCGTAGAAATTTTCATCCAGAAAATCAATTAGCTTTGTAATTGCTTCACTTTCAGATAGTATGGTTTTTTTGGCGATCGCCAATATATTTTCTTTTGTGATCAAAACAGGATATTTAAAATTTGTATGTATAAAAGAAAGTTGTATCTTTATGTGTTGCAAATTTATACAAAATACCATTAATATAAAGAATGAATTCAAACGAAATTGAAATACACAAGGAATTAAAGAAGTATTTCGGCTTTAGCCAATTTAAGGGTTTGCAGGAGCAAGTCATTACGAGTATCTTAGGTAAAAAGAATACATTCGTAATTATGCCTACTGGCGGTGGAAAGTCTCTTTGTTATCAATTACCCGCTTTAATTCAGGACGGAACAGCAATTGTTGTTTCTCCTTTGATTGCTTTGATGAAAAATCAGGTTGATGCCATCAGAAGCCTTTCTTCAGAAAACGGAATTGCGCATGTATTAAATTCCTCTCTCACAAAAACAGAAATCGCACAAGTAAAAAAAGACATTACTTCCGGCTTGACAAAACTTTTGTATGTAGCTCCGGAATCTTTGACAAAAGAAGAATATGTGGCTTTTTTGCAAAGTGTGCCAATTTCATTTGTGGCTATCGACGAAGCACATTGTATTTCAGAATGGGGTCATGATTTTAGGCCTGAATATCGAAATCTGAAAAATATTATCAAACAACTGGGGCAAGTGCCAATTATTGGTCTTACTGCAACTGCAACGCCAAAAGTTCAGGAAGATATTCTTAAAAACCTTGACATGTCTGATGCAAATACTTTTAAAGCATCATTCAACAGACCGAACTTATACTACGAGGTTAGAACAAAAACTAAAAATATAGAATCGGATATTATTCGATTTATAAAACAACATAAAGGCAAGTCCGGAATTATTTATTGCTTAAGCCGCAAGAAAGTAGAATCTATTGCCGAAGTTTTACAAGTAAACGGAATCAGCGCTGTTCCTTATCACGCAGGTTTAGATGCTAAAACCCGCGCCAAACATCAGGATATGTTTTTGATGGAAGATGTAGATGTGGTTGTAGCAACAATTGCCTTTGGGATGGGAATTGACAAACCAGACGTTCGTTTTGTAATTCACCACGATATTCCAAAATCACTTGAAAGTTATTATCAGGAAACAGGTCGTGCCGGACGTGATGGAGGCGAAGGACATTGTTTAGCTTATTACTCCTATAAAGATGTAGAAAAGCTGGAGAAATTTATGTCCGGAAAACCAGTAGCAGAACAAGAAATTGGTTTTGCATTATTACAAGAAGTCGTGGCTTATGCCGAAACCTCAATGTCCCGCAGAAAATTCCTGCTGCACTATTTTGGAGAAGAATTCGACAGCGAAACCGGAGAAGGTGCTGATATGGATGACAATGTTCGTAATCCTAAAACTAAAGTCGAAGCAAAGGAACAGGCCGTTAAATTACTTGAAATTGTTCGTGATACAAAACATATATATAAGTCGAAAGAAATTGTCTTTACATTAATAGGTAGAATAAATGCCGTAATTAAAGCACATAAAACAGATACACAATCCTTTTTTGGTTCAGGCTCAGATCATGACGAGAAATATTGGATGGCATTATTACGACAAGTTTTAGTAGCAGGATATTTATCTAAAGATATCGAAACTTACGGAGTAGTAAAAATTACAAAAGAAGGCTTGGACTTTATCAAAAATCCAGTTTCATTCATGATGTCTGAAGATCATGAATACAATGAATCTGAAGATGAAGCAATCGTAACAGCAGCAAAATCATCAGGAACTGCTGATGAAGTTTTAATGGGAATGTTACGCGAACTTCGTAAAAAAGTTGCCAAGAAACTGGGAGTTCCTCCGTTTGTTGTTTTTCAGGATCCTTCTCTTGAAGATATGGCCTTAAAATATCCAATTACTTTAACTGAGCTATATAATATTCATGGTGTTGGTGAAGGAAAAGCCAAGAAATATGGTAATGATTTCGTGACCTTAATTAGTCGTTATGTAGAAGATAACGATATTATTCGTCCAGATGATTTAGTGGTGAAATCTACCGGAGTGAACTCTGCAAATAAATTATATATCATCCAGAATATAGATCGAAAATTACCATTGAGTGATATTGCCTCAGCAAAAGGACTTTCGATGGATGCTTTGATCAAAGAAATGGAAATGATCGTATATGCAGGAACAAAACTTAATATTAAATATTGGGTAGATGATATGCTCGACGACGATCAGCAAGAAGAAATTCACGACTATTTCATGGAATCAGAATCAGATAAAATCGAAGACGCTCTTAAAGAATTCGATGGCGATTATGATATTGATGAATTACGCTTAATGCGAATTAAATTTATTAGTGAAGTAGCGAATTAAAAAGTTTACAGTCACAGTTTACAGTCATAGTCAGAACTGTAAACTGTGACCGAAAACTGAGACTGCGACTTAAATTTATTCTCAGTACATAAAACTGTAAACTGCCACTGAGAACTGTGACTTTTTTACCCCTCATATACTTCCCCGCGATGTGGTTTTAAAGCATCTCTTACAGAAATCATATTTTCATCCGTTACGACCATAAAAGCGGTAGCATGCATATCGTTTATGATTTTAAAGCCTGTAATATTCAAAGGCAATTTTTCTATTGCGATATATTCTTTTAAATGAATTTCATGATGTTCGGCTGTTTTTGCCGAAGCCGGACCACGAAAATCCCAAATCAATTTTATTTTTCTAGACATTTTTTTTTATAGGTGCAAAGGTTCAGAGGAGCAAAGGTACAAAGTCTTTTTTCATGAAAATTAAAAAAGTTACTGCAGAATTAACCGCAAAGTGAGCTAAGATTTTTTAAAACTGATGTTTAATATGCACGCAAAGTCGCGAAGGCGCAAAGAAAATAAAACTTTGCGACTCTGCGACTTTGCGAGATTAAAAAATAAAGCTTGGCGAACTTTACTTTTTCTAACCACAATCTGCGTTCAAATTTTACAGTAAATACATAATCTCATTTCAAAATAGTATTTTTGCATGTTCTTTTCATAAAAAGAAAAGCTAATTGAATAAATATAACAAAATGCCAAGAGAACTTTTACTTCAGGTAACTCCGGAAATAGCTGCAAACGAATTGTTGCTAAAAGACTATTTGTCTAAACAAATAAAGGTTTCTCCTAAGGAAATTCAACATATTTCTATTTTAAAACGATCTATTGATGCACGCCAAAAAGCGATAAAAATCAATCTGAAAGTAATCATCTATTTACAAGGAGAACCTTTTCAGGAAACTAAAATAGAGCTACCTATATATAAGGATGTTTCTTCGGCTCAGGAAGTAATTGTAGTTGGAGCAGGTCCTGCAGGACTTTTTGCAGCTTTGCAATTAATAGAATTAGGTTTAAAGCCAATTGTCTTAGAACGAGGAAAAGATGTTCGAGGCCGTCGTCGTGATTTAAAAGCAATAAACGTAGAGCATATCGTAAACGAAGATTCTAATTATTGTTTTGGAGAAGGTGGAGCAGGAACGTACTCTGACGGAAAATTATATACGCGTTCTAAAAAACGTGGTGATGTGACTAGAATATTAGAACTTCTGGTAGCTTTTGGAGCTTCTGAAGATATTCTCGTAGAAGCACATCCGCATATTGGGACAAATAAACTGCCTAAAATTATTGAAGATATCCGAAATAAAATTATCGAATTTGGTGGTCAGGTTTTGTTTGATACCCGCGTTACTGATATTTTGGTAAAGAATAACGAAGTTGAAGGAATCGTTACTCAAAACGGAGACAAGATTCTGGCTAATAAATTGATCTTGGCAACCGGACATTCTGCAAGGGATATTTTTGAATTATTGGATAAAAAGAAAATTTTTATTGAAGCAAAACCTTTTGCGCTGGGTGTTCGTGCAGAGCATTCTCAACAATTAATAGATAGTATTCAATATAGCTGCGATTATCGTGGCGAACATTTGCCTCCGGCGCCATATTCTATTGTAAAACAAGTTAACGGTCGCGGAATGTACTCATTTTGTATGTGTCCCGGAGGTGTAATTGCGCCTTGTGCTACAAGTCCGGGTGAAGTGGTTACAAATGGTTGGTCGCCTTCTAAACGTGATCAGGTTACGGCAAATTCAGGAATTGTGATCGAATTAAAATTAGAAGATTTTAAACCTTTTGCAAAATTTGGTGCTTTGGCCGGAATGGAATTTCAAAAAAGTATCGAACAAAAAGCGTGGCATTTGGCAGGGGAGACTCAAAAAGTTCCTGCACAGCGAATGGTTGATTTTACGCAAAATATAGTTTCTGCTGATATTCCTAAAACTTCTTACGTTCCCGGGACAACTTCGGTAGAAATGGGGCAGGTTTTTCCCGGATTTTTATCACAAATTTTACGCGAAGGTTTCAAAGAATTCGGAAAATCAATGCGCGGTTATTTGACTAATGAAGCTATTTTGCATGCGCCGGAAAGCAGAACTTCGTCTCCGGTTCGTATTCCGAGGGATCCAATAACTTATGAGCATTTGCAAATAAAAGGTTTGTATCCTTGCGGAGAAGGAGCAGGTTATGCCGGCGGAATTATATCTGCTGCGATTGATGGCGAAAAATGTGCTTTGATGATTGCCGAAACTTTAAAATAATATAGTATTATGAAGAACTTCTTTTCTAATTTCTTTGGTAGAAATAATGATCCAAAATCAATTGTTTCTTTTGATGTTATGGACAGTATTTATTCAGAATTGTATAATGGGAATAATAGTTTTGAATTTAAAATAAAAGGAATTCATGATACAGTTTCTGTGAATTTGTATTCATTTCCAACTTCATTTGATCACGATGAAGGAAAAATTGAGATCGGGAAAAGCGGTTTTAAGAATGCATACGAAGTTTTGAACGAAGTATATAAAAAGATTAATATAGGGTCAGTTTCAGAAGAACAGATGCTTCAGGAATTAGAATACGATTATATTCATATTCAGTTTTACACCGAGCCAGCGCCGGAAGCTAAAAAGTATCTGAAACATGTTTTGCATAATTTCATGATATTTTTTTGTTGTACCAATAGCCTGGAAACGAATGATTTTAGAATGATCTATAATAATAGTTATTTTCTGGATTATACAAAAGGAATATTAGAAGCTGAATCTATTGATATAAAAGATCCTAAAAATGAGACTCAGAAAATAGGTTTTAAAGAATTTGAAAGGGTTTTGCAGGGTATTTGTCAGTATTTGCAAATAGAATTACCGGAAAGTATCGAACTTCCTTCGCAAGAAAATCTGTTGCCGGAAGATGTTGAGGTTACTCAGGAAACTTTTGAAGAGTTTATAAAATTGGTTACAAGAGGAGATGTAGAGGGGAAATTGGTTCAAAAGCAGTCGAAAAAGCTATTGAAGAATTTTAGAAAAGGTCATACAGAATATCACGAAATAGTGCAAGGGCATTGGGATTTTTTTGAAATTATCGATGCTTGGAACAGCGATTGGAAATTTGATCCTGAAGATGCTGAATATTTTATCTCTGAGATGATTGGCGAAGATCTAAATTTCGATTACCCGGAAGAAACGTATAGCCATGATTTGTTTCCTTACATACAGTCGGCTTTAGAAAAGAAAGGTTTTAAATTAATGAGTTACGATACGCACGGAGATAATTATTTGTTTTTTGTAGCAAATAAAAGTGATGTTGCCAGAATTTTAGAATTGTCTGCATTGACGAAGATTGAGGTTGATAATTTATAAAATTGATTTGAGATATTGGATTAAATTTTGTCGCGAAGTTGTTTGCCTGAATTTGTTTTTATGAAGGTCAAAAACGATTGAAAAAAGAACGCAGATTAAACGGATTCGCTAAGCGAAAACGCTGATAAAAACGGATTATGTTGTTGAGATCCTTTATTCCTGGGAATAATAAGGTTACGTGAAAGTGAAAGTGAAAGTGAAAGTGAGACTGAGACTGAAATCTGAGAATAATAACTGAAAATCAATGGTTGTCCGGATTGTTTACGGAATCAATATTATTTTTCCGGTACTTTTTCGGCTTTCGAGATAATCGTGTGCTTGTTTTCCTTCGTATAATTTAAAAGAAGTTGGGGTTGTTGGTGTAAGTTTTCCATCGATAATCCAAGAGAATAATTGATTCGCTCTTTTAATTCTTTCTTCTTTAGAATTTAAATAACTCCATAAATCCCCGCCCGTTAAAGTTTTCGAGCCATCCATTAGCATTCTTGGATCAACAGGTTCAGGATCACCGCCTGCCATCCCGAAGAAAACGACTTGTCCGCATTCTTTTGTGACTTCAAAACTTTCTTTAAGAGTACTTCCTATGCTGTCATAAACGACATCGACACCTTTTGGGACAATTTCAAAAATTTTTGATTTCCAATCTTCATGATATAAAAAAACATAATCTGCACCTTGTTTAATGGCAACTTTTGCCTTGTCGGGAGAGGATGTTAGTCCAATAACATTAGCACCTAATAATTTGCTTATTTGGGTAAGAAATTGACCGACTCCGCCAGCAACAGCATGAATTAAAATGGTTTCTCCCTGGTTCGTTTTATGACTGTTAGTTGCTAAATAATGTGCCGTTAAACCTTGTAATAACACAGAAGCTGCAGTTTCAAAAGAAATGGCTTCGGGTAACGGAAGAACATGATTTGTATTCACGGCAACCAATTCTGCATTTGCAAAAGGAACATCGGCGAAAGCCACACGATCTCCAACTTTATATTCCGGATGATTGTTTGCATCAACAACAATTCCTGCACCTTCGTAACCTGCAATAAAAGGCGGATTTCCTTTTAAATGATAATTTCCTTTTCGTCTGTAAACATCGGCAAAATTTAATCCAATGGCTTTCATTTCGACTAAAATTTCGTCGGTTTTTAATTCAGGATTCGGAATTTCAATATATTCTAAAACATCAGAATTACCAAAAGAAGAAAAGGTTAGTGCTTTCATTTTTTAATTAAATTAAGAAATACAAAGTACGTGAAAATTTGTTTCCAGTTTGAAACTTTTATAGCTACAGATTATAAGGCAAAAAAAATAAAATTAGATTTTAGGAAATTTCATTTCGTTGAAAGTGCTTTTTTGTGTGGCCAATTTTTCTATATCCTGCCATTTTCTTGGAGATTCTGCTGAGAGATTTTCATATGAGTCTTTTGTAATGGCAAGATCATCTTCGATGCGAACACCAATATTCCACCATTTTTTATCGCATTTGCTATTTGCCGGGATATAGATTCCAGGTTCGACAGTCAGAACCATGTTTTCTTTTAGATTTCCCATATAATTGCCTTTATCATGCACATCCAGACCCAGAAAATGAGAGCAGCCGTGCGGATAATATATTCTGACATCTTTAGGCTCTGTAATGATTCCGAGTTTTATTAAACCTGCTGCTATAACTTCTTTCGATTTTTGGTTTAGATTCTGGATGGGAGTTCCGGGTTTACAAATTTTAAAAACTTCTTCCTGAGCTTCATATACTAATTGGTAGATCGCTTTCTGCTCTTCGGTAAATTTTCCGTTTGCCGGAATTGTTCTCGTAACATCGGCAGAATAACCGTGATATTCAGAACCTACATCCATCAAAAGTAACTGATTGTCAATTTTTGTACTATTGTTTTCTCCATAATGCAGGATACATCCGTTTGCTCCGGCGCCTATAATTGGTGCATATCCTTCGGCTTCGGCACCATAATGTCTGTGTATATAAGCATGGATTCCATCGGCTTCATTTTCGCTCATATCCGGACCAATAGCTTTCATTACCTCGTTGTGTGCAATGCAGGAAAGTTTTACAGATTTACGAAGCAAATCCATTTCTTCAGGGGTTTTTATTTCTCTGAGTGAATTTGTGATGTTTGTAAATAAATCTATTGAGGTTTCGTTTTCCTTTGTGATTCCGGCTTTGGTTTTAAAACTTTCTAATAAGCCATAAAGATCAAATCCGGTTTTATCATTGCCAATATCTGTTGGGATTTTATCATAAATAATGGTATTGAATTTTTTAAAATCAATAACAAAATCTTTGAAATCCTTTCCGTTATACGCCGTTGTAAAACCTAGTTTAGATTTTGCGGCTTCGGCTCCTAAGCGTCTTCCTGTCCAGATTTCTTTTCCGGCATTTCTTTCTCTCACAAAAAGAACTTCATTGTATTTTTCTGTGCCCTGATCTTCCTTAAAAAGTACTAAAACAGCATCAGGTTCTTTGTAGCCTGAAAGATAATATAAGTCGGGATTTTGATGGTAATTATAATTTACATCTTTAGAAAAAACTCTCTCCGGATAAGAGAAAATTAAAGCTACGGAATTTGCGGGCATTAAGTTTCTAAAAGCTTCTCTGCGGCCTTTATGGAATTCTTTAGAAAGATAATCTGTTGGAAGGTTTTGCTGAGAATGAACTTGAGAAAGTGTTATGAATAAGGTAAAGAATAACAATAATTGCTTCATTTTGTGATTTTTGATTGATTTGTCGCTGCAAATTACAAAAAATATGAATTGCTATCAGAGAAAAAAATCACCACGAATTACATGAATTATCTTTTTAAATTCAATATGAAAATTCGGAAAATTTGACAAAAATGAACATAAAAAAACCGTCCATAAAAATGGACGGCAACTATTATTAACCAAGATAAAATACTGTTATTTCTTTTTTAATTTGTCTTTAAATACTTTCTCGAATTTTTCGATTTTTGGCTGAATGACCATTTTGCAATAAGGCTGATTTTTGTTGTTTGCATAATAATTTTGATGATAATCTTCGGCTTTATAGAACGCTTTAAACGGCTCTACTTTTGTCACAATAGGATTGCTGTAAACTTTTGCTTTGTTTAGTTCTGCAATAATACTTTCGGCAGCTTTTTTTTGTTCAGCATTTTTATAAAAAATTACAGAGCGATATTGCGTACCAACATCTGCACCTTGACGATTTAATGTTGTTGGATCGTGAACGGTAAAGAAAACCTGAAAGATTTCATTGATATCGGTTTTCGTTTTGTCATAAGTAATCTGAACTACTTCGGCATGACCGGTTGTTCCTGTGCAAACTTCTTCATAAGTTGGATTAGCAACTTTACCTCCGGAAAAACCTGAAACCACAGATTTTACTCCGTCTAAGTTTTCATAAACTGCTTCGACGCACCAATAACAACCTCCGCCAAGAGTGATGGTTTCAAGGTTTGAAGTGCTTTTTGTTTTATCATTTTGTGTAAACCCGTTTAAGGAGAATGCCAAAATGCAAATTAAAATTATATTTTTCATTTATATGTTTTATTTAGTATCAGGAACAAAGTCAAGTGCAATCGAGTTCATGCAATATCGTTTTCCGGTTGGTGCAGGCCCGTCATCAAATAAATGGCCTAAATGTCCGCCGCAACGACCGCATAAAGCTTCAAGTCTTTCCATTCCTAAAGAATTATCGTTTTTATAGACCACACTTTTTTTGTTGTCTTGTTCAAAAAAGCTTGGCCATCCGCAGCTGCTGGCAAACTTAGCTCCGGAACGAAAAAGTAAGTTTCCGCATGAAGCGCAATAGTAAGTTCCTTTTTCATCTGTATTCCAGTATTTTCCGGTAAAAGGTCTTTCGGTATCTGCATTACGCATTACATCATATACGTCTTCAGGTAATACTTTTTTCCACTCGGCATTACTTATATTTAGTTTAGTAGTATCCGTATTCGAATAATAAGGATTTCCGGGTTTGGTGATTTTGTTTTCCATAACTGCTGTTTTGGTATTTTGTTTTTTTGCACTTTGTCCGCATGCCTGCAAAATGAAAAGCGGAATTAAAAAGCAAAGGCTGAAGATTTGAGTTTTTGTTTTCATTGTTTTAGTGCTTTAATTCTGTGATTTCAAAGATACAACTAGATTTCGCCTTGAAATGTCGTGTACTTTACAATTCAGATTTTTTTAAGTATGTTTTAACTTTTCTTTATTTACGTATAATAGCTGGTTTTAGTTTTTATAGCTTGTTTTGTAAAGGTTTTTATGTGATGTTTAAATTTCAATTGATTGAAAGTTAACGCTTTGAAAAATCATTGACTCGTTAAACTTTTCACAATCTCTCTGAGGATTTTAAAGCCATTTCTTTTTTCGTATTTTTGTTTGATCAATAAGCCCTATGATAGAAGAAAACGTAATATTAGTAAATCAAAATGATGAGCAAATTGGCTTAATGCCAAAATTAGAAGCACATGAAAAAGCAGTTCTGCATCGCGCTTTTTCAGTTTTTATTTTAAATGACAAAAATGAAATAATGCTGCAGCAACGTGCCCATCAAAAATACCATTCACCTTTACTCTGGACAAATACATGTTGCAGTCATCAGCGGGAAGGAGAAACAAATATTGAAGCCGGAAGCAGAAGATTGTTTGAAGAAATGGGTTTTAAAGCAGAATTGAAAGAGCTCTTTCATTTTATTTATAAAGCTCCTTTTGATAATGGTTTGACAGAGCACGAACTCGATCATGTTATGATTGGGTATTATAACGATAATCCGGACATAAATTTTGAAGAAGTAGAAGACTGGAAATGGATGAAAATTGAAGATGTAAAAGCAGATATCGAAAAGCAACCTGAAATTTACACCGTTTGGTTTAAAATAATATTTGATGAATTTGATCATTATTTAGAAGATCATAAGATTTAAAAGATTACAAGCTTAACCCCAAACTAACCAACCTCAAAATGAAAGTAACCATATCAAGAAAAGCACATTTTAATGCTGCACATCGATTGCACAGAAAAGATTGGACGTTTGAAAAAAACAATGCAGTTTTTGGAAAATGTAATAATCCCAATTTTCATGGTCATAATTATGGTTTAACAGTAAGTGTTACAGGAAAAATTGACCCTGAAACTGGTTTTGTTTTAGATGTGAAAGTATTAGCGGATATCATAAACGAAGAAGTAGAGATTCCGTTTGATCACAAAAATCTGAATCTGGATGTTCCGGAATTTCAGGATTTGAATCCAACAGCAGAAAATATTGCCGTTGTGATATGGAATAAAATTAGAAAAAGAATTCAGCCTGATTTTGACTTAGAAATCGTGTTGAATGAAACGGACCGCAATTTTGTAACTTATAAAGGAGAATAATAAATGTCACTAAAAATAGGAGATATAGTTCCCAATTTTACTGCAAAAGATAGTCATGGAGAAGTTTTTGAAAGCCAAAGTGTTTTGGGGCGAAAACCTCTAGTGATTTATTTTTACCCAAAAGATAATACGCCAGGATGCATAACCGAAGCTTGTAGTTTTAGAGATCAATACGAAGATTTTAAAGATTTGGGGGCTGAGGTTATTGGTATAAGCAGCGACAGCGTAAAGTCACATCATAAATTTGCCAGCAAACATAAATTACCTTTTATACTTTTATCTGACCAGGATAAAAAATTACGACATCTTTTTGGTGTTCGTGATACTTTGTTTGGACTTTTGCCTGGAAGAGTAACGTATGTTATTGATAGAAATGGTGTTGTTATATTAATATTTGATAGTATGAATGCCGGAAAGCATATACCGAAAGCACTGGAAACTGTCAAAGAATTAGTATTATAGAATATATCAATAGTATCAGATTGATATTGAATTAATAAAGTTATTAGCCTTAAAAATATGAACCTGAAATCATACCCTTTACAATTTGAACCCATATTGAAAGATAGAATCTGGGGAGGAGAAAAGTTGAAAACAATTCTTCATAAACCAATCGTTTCTAACATTACCGGAGAAAATTGGGAATTATCAACCGTAGAAGGAGATGTTAGTGTTGTTGCTAACGGAGTTCTGAAAGGAAAATCATTGATGGAACTTATTGATGAAATGCCAAACGAAATTTTAGGAACTAAAGTTTACAAGAGATTTGGAAAACAATTTCCGTTGCTTTTTAAATATTTAGATGCCCGCGAAGATCTTTCGATTCAGGTACATCCAAATGATAAATTAGCAAAAGAACGTCATAACTCTTTTGGCAAGACTGAAATGTGGTATGTAATGCAGGCAGATCCTGATTCCAGAATTATTGTGGGTTTTAAGGAGAGTTCAAGTAAAGAAGAGTATTTAAAAAATTTAGAAGATAAAACATTAGTTTCGATTTTAGATGATGTAAAAGCAAAAGCCGGAGATGTTTTCTTTTTAGAAACCGGAACTGTTCACGCCATTGGAGCTGGATTAGTTGTGGCCGAAATACAGCAAACATCAGATATTACCTATCGTTTATATGACTTTGACAGAGTAGATGCGCAAGGTAATAAAAGAGAACTTCATGTAGATTTAGCGCTTGATGCAATAAACTATAATAAGACAGATACACAAAAAAAATATGAAAGAAAAGCAAACTCCTCTAATGTAGTGGTTGATTGCCCCTATTTTACGACCAATTTTATCCCTCTTGAAGATAAAGTTGAGGTTGCAAAAACAGGAGAAACTTTTACGGTTTATATGTGTATCGAAGGAAATTTTGAAATTGAATATAATGGGTTTAAACAATCCTATAAAAAAGGAGATACGGTTTTAGTTCCGGCTGAGATAAATGCATTTATTTTGAACGGAAAAGCTTCAATTTTAGAAATTTACATTTCATAGCACTTAATAAAAAGATTATGTGTACTTTTGCAGTCGCAAATTAAAATAAAAATAAAAATGGCAAACGTTAAAAATTTAAAGAAAGACATCAACTTCGTATTAGGAGATATTATTGAGGCAATTTACTTGTTCGAAATGTCTACATCAGGAAATCCTACTCCAGAAACGAATGCTTTGATCGATCAGGCTATCGCTGCTTTTGATACTTTGATCACAAAAGTGAATGCTAAGAACGTTGAAAACAAAAAAGCGCACTTTAAACAAATCAATGTTGAATTGGAAGAAACTGCTAATCAATTGATTGCTAAAATCAACGAATTGTAAGCAAAAAAAAGTATAAAAAAGTGCAAATTTATTTTGGTAAAACGAAAAACCGCTTTATATTTGCACCCGTAATGAGTCGCCAGCGTAGCTCAGTTGGCTAGAGCAGCTGATTTGTAATCAGCAGGTCGTGGGTTCGAGTCCCTCCGCCGGCTCAACAAAACCATCACTTTTAGTGGTGGTTTTTTATTAAAATAAGCAGTAAATTTATTTTGGAAAATACAAAAATCCATTTTATATTTGCACCCGTAATGAGTCGCCAGCGTAGCTCAGTTGGCTAGAGCAGCTGATTTGTAATCAGCAGGTCGTGGGTTCGAGTCCCTCCGCCGGCTCAACGGAAAACCATCACTTTTTAGTGGTGGTTTTTTTTTGCTCTAAATTTAAAAAACTCCCGGATTTTGCTTTTTTAAATAAAATTTGAGCTTTTCTTAATACAGTGATTTGTATGCTACATTGTTAAATATGTTTTTTACATATTGTTGTTGTTGTTGCACTTAATTATTATCTTTGAATTATGAGCACACTAGAAAAACCAAATCATATAGGGCGAAAAATTAGCCGTATTCGTGAACTTAGAGACATGAAGCAGGAAGCATTGGCACAAGCTTTAGGCACAAACCAGCAAACTATTTCAGCTATTGAAAATAGTGAAACCATTGATGAAGAAAAATTAATTGAAGTAGCAAAAGCACATGGTGTAACTGCAGAAGCAATTAAAAATTTCTCAGAAGAAAATATGATTAATTATTTCAATACATTTCATGATACTGATTTTAGCAATAGTCAAGGAGCTTTTAGTCAAAATCAACAATGCTCATTTAATCCGCTTGATAAAGTAGTTGAACTTTATGAGCGTTTGGTTCAGTCAGAAAAAGAAAAAACAGAATATTTAGAGAATATTATAAAAGGAAAGTAATGAAAAAAGAGGTCTTATAAAACCTCTTTTTTTTTGTCTCGTTTTTTGAAGTGAGAAATATTTGATTCCGTATTAAAAAATATTGAACAAAACCTGATTTTATAATTTAGAAAATTGTAACCATATTTTTCTTATGTTTGTTTCTTAACCAAAACATATATTATACAAATGGAAGAAAATTCAGTTTTTGAAAAATTTGAGTTGCAGCTCGACCAATCTGCAAAAGAGTTTTTAAAAGAAACCGCAAAATGGGCCTATTTTTTATCTATTTTAGGTTTTGTGGGCATTGGGCTTATTATGTTAATCGCCGTTTTTGCCGGGACCTTTTTCGCAGCAATGGGAGCAGCTATTCCCGGAGCAAATGCAATGGGAGGTTCTTTTGGCGTAGTAATGGGCATAGTGTATTTTATTATCGGAGCAATCTATTTTTTTCCAGTATATTACTTATTTAAGTTTGCATCTAATGCAAAAAAAGCTTTCAGGGATAATGATACTGAAGCACTGACAAGTTCTTTGGGATATTTAAAATCGCATTACAAATTTATCGGTATTTTTATGCTTGCCATTTTGGTATTATACGGATTAATATTTGTACTTGCTATTTTTGGAGCTTTATTAGGAAGATAGAAAAATAAAATTTCAAACTTTCTAAGAATCTTTTTTATTGATTTAATTTGAGTTTGCTATAAAACAAAAAAAGTCCTGAGATTCTCAGGACTTTTTTATTTGTTTAAAATGGTATATGTTATTTCTGTTGCTCTTTTTTAATATCAGCAACATATTTAGTCAATTTTTTTCCGTAAAGTGATTGTGCAACTTTTGGAGTCATCGATTTTTGAATCGTATCCAGAAATTTAATATTGATGTCGTAAATCTCAGATAAAGCGATATAAGGTGCTATTTCGTGATCTTTATTATTAAGGGCGAAGTTTGTAGCATATAAGTATTTTCTCTTAATATTAGACTCTTGTTTTATATTAATACTGTCGATCGCTTTTTGATCTTGTCTTTTAATAGCTTTAAATTTTGATTCGACCATAGAAAGGCTTTCGTCATTAAAACGAGAATTTATTTTTTTGTATTCTTCATATAAATCCTGATTTTTAGATCCGGTAATTTTTGCCCCATAGATAAAGTTATCTAAGTTGGTATCGATATTTACATTTCCTGGCTCAGCAAAAAACATAATATTGTTGTCTAATGAGTTCGTTACGCCACGGTCCAGATATAAATAAAGAATTTCAGGAGATTCTAATTTTAAATCGCTTTCAAAAGCAGAATTTCCGTCTATTTTGATGCTGTCAATAGCAACAAGAGATGTATCAACGATTCTTTGAATATATAAAGTTCCGTTTTTTAATCCTTTTATATTTCCTGTAAGGTGCAAACTGTCAGTTGATTCTTTTTTACTACAAGATGCTAATACTGCGAGTGTAACAAAAGCAATAAGTGATTTTTTCATTGGTTTTTTAGATTTTGCTGCAAAATAAAGAAAATAGTTTGAATGTAATGATGTCGGGTTTAAATTTTGCGAAAAATAAATCCCAATCTATTTCTAAATTGGGATTCATAAATTTTATTGAAAATTATCTCTCTACATCGCTAAATTATATGAAGTTCCGTTTTCGTTCGTATAAGTATATTTACTATCACAATCATTGTTGCCATAATCTACAACTCCGTTTAGCAATTCTCCCTGAATTTTTAGTCTTCCTTTAGATATAAACTCACACGAATATTTTTTGATCAATGGTTCCTGAACAGTTAAGGTTAATGTTCCTCCACTTTGTGCTGTTACGGTATGAGTTCCTTCGGTCATTTCATAAATATTATCCTCAAGAACAAATGGTGTTTCTACGCCTGCAGATTGTTTTATGGTAACCATTCCTGAATTAAGATAAACTCTTCCAGCTAAATCTGTAAATTTTCCGTTAGTGACTTTTCTGCTAAATTGTGGTACAGTTGCAATAGTTGTAGTATTTACATATTCAATTGTTCCTTCCAGTTTTATTCCAGTAATAGAATAGTCTATTCTCTCAATGGTCATTTTGCTTCCTGTCGTAGTAATAGGTCCGGAAAATGTAATTTTCAGTTTTCCTTTTTTTACTATTTGATTGTCTGAGCATCCTGCAGTTCCATAATCTACCGTAAATACTTTAGGGTACGATTCTGCACTTTGCTGTGTTATGGTAATGGTGCCACAGATTCCAGTTATATTTTCGGCTGATTTTCCTGTAGATGAAATTTTTGATGAAACCAATAATCCGGTTTTGATGTCCATTTCGTTAGTGGCGTCAATTGCAATCGAAGCTCCAACTGAGCTTACATCGGCCTGATTCGTTTTGTCATCATCATTGCTGGAACAAGAAATGTAGGTAAATCCTGTTGCACAAATGGTTAGTAATAAAATTAAGGTCTTTTTCATAGTAGTTTGGGTTTTTGTTAGGGTTAAAAAGGCATTCAAATTTAATAAAAAAAGTAAATGATAATAAAAAAATCCTGTAAGCAGAGCCTACAGGATTTAGAACGTATTTTTAATAAAAAATATTATTTGATCATCTCAAAACTTCTTTTTACAAAAGCGGTTAAAGCTTCTCCTTTTAAAAGGTTTTGCGATAACTTGGCTAAGTCTAAAGCTTGTTTTACCAAGTGTTCCTGATGTGTTTTGTCTTCAGTATTTAAGATGCTTGAAGCTAAATCTGAGTTTGTATTTACAACCAGATTATACATTTCAGGCATATTACCCATTCCAAACATTCCGCCACCACCAGATTGGCTCATTTCTTTCATTCTGCGCATGAATTCCGGTTGCGTAATGATAAAAGGAGCAGCCTGGCTATCCATAGCTTGTAGTTGTACACTATATGCTTTAGGGATATAAGATTCTAATGAAGTTTTTAAAGTTTCCTTCTCTTCATCTGATAACTTAGAAATCGTGTTTTCGTCTTTTTTGATTAAATTATCAATATGATCAGAATCTACACGAACAAAAGTTACATCTTTATTATCGCCTTCAATTTTTTGAATCAAGTGTGAGATGATCGGAGAATCTAAAAGCAATACTTCGTATCCTTTTTCTTTTGCTGTTTCAATATAAGAGTGCTGTGCATCTTTATTTCCAGCATAAAGGACAACCAGTTTTCCGTCTTTATCGGTTTGGTTTTCTTTTAATTTCTCTTTTAATTCTTCAAGAGTAAAATAAGTTTCATCTACAGTTGGGTACAATACAAATGCACCTGCTTTTTCGTAGAATTTATCTTCAGAAAGCATTCCGTACTCTAAAACGATTTTAATGTCGTTCCATTTAGCTTCAAAATCAGCACGGTTTTCGTTAAATAATGCTTTAAGTTTATCCGCTACTTTACGAGTAATATAGTTAGAAATTTTCTTAACTGCACCATCAGCTTGTAATCCTGAACGGGAAACGTTTAACGGAATATCCGGTGAATCGATAACTCCTTTTAGCATTGTCAAAAATTCAGGTACAATTCCTTCTACGTTATCTGTAACATAAACCTGGTTTTGGTACAATTGAATTTTATCTTTCTGGATTTGCATATCAGATCCTAACTTAGGGAAGTATAAAATTCCGGTTAAGTTAAATGGATAATCTACATTTAAATGAATGTGAAACAACGGATCTTCAAATTGCATTGGATACAATTCTCTGTAGAAGTTTTTATAATCCTCATCAGATAATTCCGTTGGTTGTTTAGTCCACGCCGGATTTGGGTTATTGATGATGTTATCAACTTCAAAAGTTTCGTTTACATAATCTTCAGGAGCATCTTCCGGTTTTGGAAGTGTTTCTGTTCTGGTTCCAAATTTAATTGGAACAGGCATAAACTTATTATACTTATTCAATAATCCGCTGATTTTAGAATCTTCTAAAAATTCAAGAGAGTCTTCAGCGATATGCAGGATAATTTCAGTACCGCGTGAAGTTTTGTCAGCAGGCTCTAAAGTAAATTCAGGGCTACCATCGCAAGTCCAGTGCGCAGCTGGTTCGTCTTTGTATGATTTAGTGATAATTTCAACTTTTTCTGCAACCATAAAAGCAGAGTAGAAACCAAGACCAAAGTGACCAATAATTCCGGAATCTTTAGCAGAATCCTTGTATTTGTCAAGGAACTCTTCGGCTCCTGAAAAAGCAACCTGGTTAATGTATTTTTCAACTTCATCAGCTGTCATACCTAATCCCTGGTCGATGATGTGGATTTTTTTGCCTTCTTTATCAATTTTAATTTCGATAACAGGATTTCCGAATTCTACTTTAGCTTCTCCTATACTAATTAAGTGTTTTAGCTTTAAAGTCGCGTCGGTTCCGTTTGAAATTAACTCACGTAAAAAGATTTCGTGATCGCTATACAAGAATTTTTTGATTAAGGGAAAGATGTTTTCTACCGAAACATTAATTTTACCTGTTGTCATATTTTTATTATTTTTTTAGTTTAAAGTGATGATTTTCATTTCTTCAAATAGAATACCAATTGTTTTTTGAATGACAAAATGTCGTAAGTGTTAATTTTGAAAGAAAATAATTAGATTCTAAAACAAAAGATATTCTTATGAATTGTATCTTTGTCGTATAATAATTGTTAAATAAGTAAGTATTAACTTAAATAAAAGTACAAAATGAAGAAAATTATTTTCATTTGCATGATCGCAACGATGTTATTCGCGTGTAAATCAGCTTCGTCTACAGCTTCAACTGAAGCCACTCCACTATCAAAAAAACTTGACAGACCTACTCAGGTAGCTATTAAAGGAAATTGGGTTTTAACTAATGTATCTTATCCAGGTTCTGAATATATCAAGGTAAATTCTTTTGATCTTGCAGATTCTAAATGTTTCATTGGAAGTACCTGGAATTTTATTTCAAATAATAACAAAGGATCAATGGCTTTAACAGCACCAAGCTGTACTGCTTTTAGCTCACCAATTGTTTGGAGTATAAATAATCAGGGATTGTTTGTACTTAAAATTCTTGATGCTGGTATAAAAGCAAAAAAAGTAAGAGACGGATACTTATTAAAAGTTGCCGGTTTAACTGAAAATTCATTTCAGTTAGTTGATAACATCAACGTTGGAGGACAAGTAAAAGATGTTACTTACCAATTTCAAAGAGCTAATTAAAATTAAAAATATATAATATGAAAAAGATAACAGTTTTAGGTTTGAGTAGTTTACTTGTATTAGTAAGTTTTTTTGCAAGTTGCGATTCAGTTAAAAACGCAAACAATACACAAAAAGGTGCAGGAATTGGAGTAGTTGCCGGTGGTCTTATTGGTGGTATTTTAGGAAATAATTTAGGAAAAGGCGGAAACGCTGCTTTAGGAGCTGCAATTGGAGCTGCTGTAGGTGGTGGAACTGGTGCTCTTATTGGAAACAAAATGGATAAACAAGCCCGTGAAATTGATCAGGCTTTACCAGGTGCATCTGTAGAAAGAGTAGGAGAAGGAATTCACTTGACTCTTAATGAAAATGCGGTTCGTTTTGATACAAAC
Source organism: [Flexibacter] sp. ATCC 35103 (assembly GCF_001975985.1). Classification (GTDB taxonomy): domain Bacteria; phylum Bacteroidota; class Bacteroidia; order Flavobacteriales; family Flavobacteriaceae; genus Flavobacterium. The sequence goes on from NZ_MTQF01000007.1 coordinate 214,848, forward strand.
AAATCTACTTTGACAACTCAGGCAAAAGCAAATTTAGATAAATTAGTTCCTGTATTTAATGAGTACGGAGATACTGATATTCAAATTTTTGGTTATACTGATAATACAGGAAAACCAGAATATAACTTAACACTTTCAGGACAAAGAGCTGCTTCTGTGCAATCTTATTTAGTTTCTAAAGGATTAAAATCAAGCCGTTTCAAAACTTCAGGTTTAGGAATTGTTGATCCAATTGCTACAAATGATACTCCGGAAGGAAGAGCTCAAAACCGTCGTGTAGAGTTTTCTATCACTGCAAATGACAAAATGGTAAATGACGCTAAAACCGAAGCAGGTAAATAGTTTCAAACGCAATAAAATTTCTTAAAAGCTGTTTCATAATTGAAGCAGCTTTTTTTTGACTTTAGAAATTAAACATTGTAAATTTGAACTTTCAAATACAACCCATGCTTGACATTCAGAATATTTCTTTTTCGTATACCGATAGCCCTGTTATAAAAAACGTTTCTTTTACCATAAATAAAGGCGAGAATATTGCTATTATTGGAGAAAGTGGCTGCGGAAAAAGTACACTTTTAAAATTAATGTACGGTTTATATGACTTAAAAGAAGGTAAGATCTTTTATAATGATAAACCTATTTTAGGTCCTAAATACAATTTGATCCCGGGAATGCCTTTTATGAAATATCTGGCTCAGGATTTTGACTTGTCCCCTTTTGAAACTGTAGCCGAAAATGTTGGAAAATTCCTGTCGAATGGTTTTGCCAACATGAAAAAACTACGTGTTCAGGAATTACTAGAAATGGTAGAAATGGAGCAATTCTCTAATGTAAAAGCTAAATTTTTAAGTGGAGGACAACAACAAAGGGTAGCACTGGTAAGAGTTTTGGCTCTGGAGCCGGAAGTAATTTTATTAGATGAACCTTTTAGTCAAATAGATGCTTTTCGTAAAAACGCTTTACGTCGAAATTTATTTAGATACTTAAAACAAAAAGGAATTACCTGTATTATTGCAACTCATGACAGTACAGATGCCTTATCGTTTGCAGATGAAGCAATCGTGATGCGAAACGGAGAAGTTATCGTAAAAGATAATCCGACAAAAATTTATGAAGATCCTGAAACAAAATATGTGGCTTCGCTTTTTGGGGAAGTAAATGAGATTCCTACCCATTTGTTATTGCCGTATGAAGATCAAACACATAAAACATTAGTATATCCGCATCAGTTTAAAATGGTAACCGAATCGAATTTACCGGTAAAAATTAGAAGGACTTATTTTAGGGGAAATCATTTTTTAATTGAAACCGTTTATAAAAGACAGCTGGTATTTTTTGAAAGTGAAATCGATTTGCCTCTGGAACAGGAAATATTTTTAGGTTTAAATTATCTTTAATTAGAGAATGTGTCAATTAGAAAATGAGATAATTCTTTTTAATAGTATAAAAACAAGAAACCCGATAGTCTAAAAACTATCGGGTTTCTTGTTTTATTAAACCCGACAGGTTTTTAAAACCTGTCGGGTTTACTTGTATAAATTAGTTCTTTAAATATTTCTCTAAGAATTGATCTTGTTCCCAAAGCAGGTGCAAAATGTTTTCTTTGGCAACATAACTATGTGCTTCTTTAGGTAAAATTACCATTCTTGCCGTTGCTCCCAAGCCTTTTAATGCTTGATAATAACGCTCCGTCTGCAAAGTAAAAGTTCCGGGATTATTATCTGCTTCACCGTGAACTAATAAAAGAGGTGTTTTCATTTTATCTGCATTCATAAAAGGAGACATTGCAGTATAAACCTCAGGAACTTCCCAATAATTACGTTGTTCTGTCTGGAAACCAAATGGGGTTAAGGTTCTGTTGTAAGCTCCGCTTCTTGCAATTCCGCATGCAAATAAATTAGAATGTGTTAATAGATTTGCCGTCATAAAAGCTCCGTAAGAATGTCCTCCTATAGCTACTTTTTTACGGTTGATATATCCTAAAGCATCAACTGCATCAATTGCAGCTGCAGCATTATCTACTAATTGAGAAATAAAATTGTCATTAGGTTCTGTAGTTCCTTCTCCAATAATAGGGAAAGCTGCATCATCTAAAACGGCATATCCTTTTGTTACCCAATATACAAACGATCCATAATAAGGAGTTGTAAATTCGTTTGAGTTTTGTGTCGATTGTCCGGCGCTGTTTTTATCTTTATACTCAGCAGGATACGCCCAGATTAATAATGGTAATTTTTCTTTCTTTGCTTTGTCATAACCGGCAGGTAAATATAAAGTTCCTGAAAGTTCAACACCATCTTTACGCTTGTACTTGATTACTTCTTTGCTAACATCTTTAATGCTTTCAAACGGATTTGGGAAATAAGTAATTGGCGTTAAGCTATTTTGTTTTTTAATGTTTCTAAAATAATAATTAGGATATTCACTCTTAGACTGGATCTGAACTAAAACCTTACCGGTTTTAAAATCTTCAATACCTAATAAATCCTCTTTTTTATCTTTATAAGCCGAAGTATAAAGGCGTTTAGACTGCAATGTTTTTAAGTTAAATTCATCAATAAAAGGAAATTGTCCTTCTTTTGTATATCCTTCTCCAATACGATATGCATTGTCTTTTTCGATCGCTAAAACATATTTGTTGTATTCATTCTTTTTAGTTTCAAAAGTTCCCGGATCTGAATAAACATCTTGTTGGTTTCTGTCTGTAATTACTTTTGCTTGCTGGGCAGGATTTGACGGATTGATTAAATATGTTTTTGTATTACGGGTATCGTACCATTCGTCAGTAAGAAAAGCGATATTGTCATTACCCCAAACAATGTCATTGTAGCGTTGAGGTACTTTTACTAATGCTGTTGCATTGTTTGTAAAAGGTGCATCCCAAAGAAAAACTTCATCTCTAAATTCGACTTTGTTTGCAGGATCTCCTTCGTCTAAAGCAACAACATATGATAAGGTTGCGGGTTTGTCATTTCTCCAGGTCATTTCTCTTTTTCCTTTGCGAACTGCCATAAAACCTTTTGGTATTACTTCGTTTAAAGGAACTTCATTAACTACTTTAACTTCTTTTCCTCTTGCATCATAAACAACAGTTCTGGATGGAAATCGATTTAAAGGAACAACATATGAAAACGGTTTCTGGATTGTAGTTAGCATAATATAATTACCATCCGGCGAAATTTTTTCTCCGGCATACATGGCTGCTTCCTTAAACAAAGTGGCAGTTCCGTTAAGGTTAACTTTATACAATTCAGAAGTAATAATATTCTCAAAATTAATTTCGTCATTTTGATTTTTCAACATATCAGGGTAGGTTCTATTCTGAGATTTTGCCCCTGATGTGTTAGAAATAATAGGTCCGGCTGGCAGATCTTTTTTAGAATCCAATAATGGTTTTCTGTTTTTTGGCAACATTTTAACCAAGATAGTTTCATTGTCTAAAAACCAGCTAAACGGATTGCCAAGATTTGCATTTACAGTCGCATCTGTAAGTTTTGTAGCTTTTACAGTTGCAACATCTACAACCCAAAGTTCTACACCCGTATTTGTAGTATGCGAGAATAAAATTTTCTTATCATTTGGTGACCAGAGAACATTCGTTATCTTAGGATTTTCAGGTAAACCTGTAACTTGTATTTCGTCTTTTCCACTAATTTTTCTAAGCTTAAGATTAATTGTGTACGTTGCTGTACTCGAAATATTAGTTACCGGATTAATTCTCACACCACCTAATCGAAGTTCGTCCTGGTTAAGATCATCTAATGTTTTATATGTATTTCTGTAAAGGAGCAACATATTCTCTTTTTTAGTATCCATAGATACAAGGGGAGCTTTTTGGTAATCAGCTAAATCTAATATAGATTTTGATGGTTTTTGGTAGGTTAAATTTTCCTGAGCAAAGGCAAAAAAGCCAATGTTAAGAAATAAGAGGAGTGTAACCTTTAATTTCATAATTTGAATTTTAGGAGTTTAAAAATGGTATTCGTTATGTTTGACTAAAGTAATTGAATCTTGTTACATTTTATGGGTTATTTTTCATAGTTTTCATCATTTTGATGTAAAAACTGATTTTTCAAAATGCAAATAGTCTTAATTCGATATATAATTAAAGTATATTAAATTGTCAATTACGAAAAAAACACTAATTTGTACGCTAATGATTTAAAGTATACTTAAATTTGCATTCCAAATTTTTAACAAATAACAAAAGAATATGTATCATTCAAAAATAGCGGGCTTAGGATATTATGTTCCTTCCAATGTTGTGACCAACGACGATTTGTCTAAAATTATTGATACCAATGATGAGTGGATTCAGGAACGTACAGGAATTCAGGAGCGCAGACATATTATTCGTGGAGAAGATACCACAACTACAATGGGAGTAAAAGCAGCTAAAATTGCTATAGAACGTTCTGGCGTAGCCAAAGAAGATATTGATTTTGTAGTTTTTGCTACATTAAGTCCTGATTACTATTTTCCAGGTCCCGGAGTTTTAGTACAACGTGATTTAGGATTAAGAACTGTTGGGGCATTAGATGTAAGAAATCAGTGTTCTGGTTTTGTTTATGCTATATCTGTTGCAGATCAATACATTAAAACCGGAATGTATAAAAACATTTTGGTAATTGGTTCTGAAGTTCATTCTACAGGATTAGATATGACAACCCGCGGTCGTGGAGTTTCTGTGATTTTTGGAGACGGGGCTGGAGCAGCAGTTTTGAGCCGTGAAGAAGATTTAACAAAAGGAATTTTATCTACTCACTTACATTCAGAAGGACAACATGCAGAGGAATTAGCTTTGCAGGCACCAGGAATGGGAGCACGTTGGGTAACTGATATTTTGGCAGATAATGACCCAAACGACGAAAGTTATTATCCGTACATGAACGGACAATTTGTATTTAAAAATGCCGTAGTTCGTTTTGCAGAAGTAATTAACGAAGGTTTGGAAGCAAACGGTTTACAGGTTTCAGATATTGATATGTTGATTCCGCATCAGGCGAATTTGAGAATTTCACAATTCATTCAGAACAAATTCAAATTGACGGATGATCAGGTGCATAATAATATCCAGAAGTATGGTAATACAACCGCAGCGTCAATTCCAATTGCTTTGACAGAAGCTTGGGAACAAGGAAAAATAAAATCTGGAGACACAGTTGTTTTAGCTGCGTTTGGTAGTGGTTTTACCTGGGCAAGCGCAATCATTAAATGGTAAATTAATTCATCTTGCATTATATTTTAAAACCTGCTCTTTTTTAGAGCAGGTTTTTTTTATAAATTGCATATTCAAACCTGTTAGGTTTTTAAAACTTGTTAGGTTTCTTTTGCGGAAAAACAGATTAAAAAACAAAATGAAAAAAAATCAATTAGAAATAGCGTGTTTTAATTACGAATCGGCGATAATTGCACAAGAAAGTGGCGCAGACAGAATCGAATTATGCGAAAACATGCAACTTGGCGGAACAACGCCAAATGCGGTTTTAGCGGTTAGGGTTCGTGATATTCTTTCGATTAAAATGCATGTTATTATAAGACCTCGCGGCGGTGATTTTGTATATACTGATGAAGAGTTTGTTGAAATGAAGCAAGATTTAAAACACTTGAAAAAATTGGGTGTTGATGGTTTTGTTTTCGGAATTTTAAATCCTGATGGAAGTGTCAATAAAAGACATAATCAGGAATTAGTAAATTTAGCCAGTCCGCTTTCTTGTACTTTTCATCGTGCTTTTGATGTTGTAAAAAACATTGAACAGTCACTGGAAGATGTAATAGATTGTGGTTTTCAAACGATCCTGACTTCTGGAAGAGGAAAAAATGTCGAAGAAGGAATTGATGATTTAGAAATGATTCAGGAACTTGCCAAAGACAGAATAGAAATTATGCCTGGTGGAGGTTTACGATCCTCAAACATTAAATTGCTGCAGGAAAAATTAGAACCAACTTTTTATCATTCGTCTGCTATTACTGACAATACAGAAACAGCGAATCCCGAAGAAATAAAAGAATTACGAAATTTTCTATAGCCATTCCATAAAATAAGAAAAGCCTGAAGTTGGCAAACTCCAGGCTTTTCCTCTACAAGAACTATTAAAATCTACTATTAAAAGTGGGATTAAAACATTCCGCCGCCACCTTTACTAGTGTTATCTTCTCTTTGTTTACGCTCTAAATTTTTGATTTTTGCTCCACCAAAATTATACGTTAAACCTAAATAAACAGTTTGACTTTCCCATTTAAATTGTCCTTCATGCGCATAAGGATACATAGCATCAAATGAATATTTCATTGTATTAAAGATATCATTAAAACGTAAACTGATGTTCATCTTGTTGTCTAACAATGTATAACGCGAACCTATGTCCATTTTGTACATTTCATTGCTATTATTTTGAACTCCGTCAACTCCACCTCTGTAAAAACCAAATAATAAAAAGCTTAAACGTTTGTTTACTTTAAAGTTTGAGTTCATACGACCATTAAATGCTGCAACTGTAACTTTTCTTTCAAAAGGATTACTTGTTTGTGTTACAGGATCATATTCAAACACAACTCCTTGTTGATTAATGCTTGAGAAATCGATAGAAGGCTGGATATCCCACCATTTTGTGATTTTGTAATTGAACGAAACCTCAAAACCATAAGACGTATTATGATCGTAGTTTGTATAAGTCAGAATTTGTTTGTTACCAGTTGGATCTGTATCGTCCGGATATAAAATTCTACTAATTTGGTCATTGATGCTTCTGTAAAAAACACCTGTTGTAAAACTTCCTTTTTCAAGAGTTTTAGTATAATTTACTTCGACAGAATTTGTAAACTGAGGTTTTAATTCAGGATTTCCTAATGAGGTAACTAACGGAGTAGAAAACTCACGAATAGGTTTTGTCTGCTCTAAACTAGGGCGGTCTACACGACGGCTATAGCTAAATTGCAAAGTGTTTTTTTCGTTCAGGTTGTATGTAAAATAAGCTGAAGGATATAAGGTAATATAATCATCATTGAATTTTTCAAGACCTTGATTTAAATTAGCGACAACTTTATAACTTTCAAAACGACCACCAACCTGATAGCTGAATTTTTTAAATTTCTGACCAAATGTTACATAAGCCGAATAAATATCTGTATCATAAGTATAAACAGAAACTGGAAGTGCTGCAAGCGGATTTCCTGTACTATAATAATTATCAGTTTTAGTAATTCTTGCTTCAGCACCGGCTTCAAGCGTTGTTTTATCGTTTAAAGGATTTACATAATCTACATTCAGAGTAGTTAATTTACGCGTTCCTTTGATGTAATCATCATAAATAACATTGTTTTGAGTATTGTCGTTATTTATAGATTGAGTATCAAAAGAAGCATAATTAGTTTCTTTATTATCACTATAGTTTCCTTCAAAATCTAAAGTATGACCTTCTTTTTTAAAGATGTGTTTGTAGGCTAAATTGTAAGTTCCAACGTTATCTGGTCCTGAATATTTAGATTTCTGAAAAATACTTGCAACATCAGAGCCCGCTACATTATTATAGTCAATGGCAGTATCTACAAAACCTTTACCATTTGATTTGTTTTGATTCGTATAGAAAGATAAAGTGTTATGATCATTGATTAAATAATCCATTCCAATTTTATACAAATAGGAATCGTTGTCATTTATAACATCAATTTTCTGCACTACGCTTGGATCAAATCTTTTAATGAAACCATCATTATAATACGTTCCAAAGTTTTGTCCCACATTTCCAAAGAAATTTACTTTTCCGGTTTTGTAATTCAAGTTTAAAGACTGGTTGTATTTAGCCGTTTCTCCAAAAGTGATTCCGCCACTGTAACTTCCGTTAAAACCAGTATTTGCATTTTTATGTAAAACGATATTGATAATTCCTGACATTCCTTCCGGATTGTATTTTGCACTAGGATTTGTAATCAATTCGATTTTTTTGATCGATGTTGATGGAATTTGTTTTAATAATTGTGCAGGATCAATATTAGATGGTCTTCCGTCAATTAATACACGAACATTGTCATTTCCGCGAAGTGAAAGTTTTCCGTCCTGATCTACATTTACAGATGGAATATTGTTCATGATATCTGATGCTGAAGCTCCGGCAGTAGTCAAATCTTTTCCGACTGTGATCACTTTTCGGTCAATTTTTTGTTCTATTGTCGAGCGGTCACTTACAATATTTACACCTTTAAGCTGAGTAGCTTCTTCTTCAAGAGAAACATTTACCGTAGCAGTTTTTTTATTGTCACTTAAAATAAGAGAGCCTGTATATTTTCTAAATCCAATGTATTGAATTTCGATAGTATAACTTTTTAAAGCCAGATTTTTAATAGAGAAATCTCCATTATCATCCGTGTTAACTCCAGTAACTACTTTACCGTTATCTTTTATTGAAACTGTCGCATAAGAAATAGGCGCGTTGTTCGATTTTTCTGTAATCTTTCCAGAAACGGTTCCCGCGTTCTGGGCTTGTGCTGTTGCAATTACACCTAGTAATGCGAACAGAAAAATTTTTAATTTCATAAGTACTAATTGATTATTTTGATTTGATTGATGATGATTGTTTTTTTGTTTTTTGTTAATTTTTTCTTCTTGAAAATGAATTCTAATTTTCTATTAAGACTCTTTTGTCGCCGATATGTTACAGGAAAAAATAAAAATTTTTTAGTTTTTTTTAAGAAAGCCTGTTTTTTAATAGATTAGCGTTTTAATTTTTTGATAATTTTAACAATCAAATTAAAATCCTTTTTGAGAAATTCTAATTGATTTGTTCTATTTTATATGTTTTTCATTTTCTGTAATTGATGAATAAGCAGTATCTTTGCTCACTTTAAAAATAAGTTTACATGTCATTATCACAAATTCTTACACCTTCTATACAAAAAGCAATACAAGCATTATTTGATGTTACTGTTGATAAAATCGAATATCAAACTACCAGAAAAGAGTTTGAAGGCGATATTACAATGGTAATTTTTCCTTTATTAAAAGTGATTAAAAGCAATCCTGTAGAATTAGGAAATAAAATAGGAAATTATTTAGTCGAAAATCTTCCTGAAGTAGCACGTTTTAATGTAGTTTCAGGCTTTTTGAATATTGTAATTGCAGATAGTTATTATTTGAATTTCTTTAATGAGATAAGAGACAATCAAAAATTTGGGTATGTAACTCCATCCTCAGATGATAAAGCAATAATGGTCGAATATTCTTCACCAAATACCAATAAACCATTGCACTTAGGTCATGTTCGTAACAATTTGTTGGGATATTCTGTAGCCGAAATTATCAAAGCTTCTGGTAAAAAAGTGTACAAAACACAAATTATCAACGACCGTGGAATTCATATTTGTAAATCGATGCTGGCTTGGCAGAAATTTGGAAATGGAGAAACTCCTGAAAGTTCACATTTAAAAGGAGATAAATTAGTTGGTAAATATTATGTTGAGTTTGATAAAGCGTATAAAGCTGAGATTTCTCAATTAATGGAAACCGGTAAAACCGAAGAAGAGGCTAAAAAACAAGCTCCGATTATTGTTGAAGCACAGGAAATGCTTAAAAAATGGGAAGCCGGTGATGAAGCAGTAATTTCGCTTTGGAAAAAGATGAACGAATGGGTTTATGAAGGTTTTGCAACAACTTATACTAATCTGGGAGTTAATTTTGATAAATATTATTACGAAAGCAATACTTATTTATTAGGAAAAGATGTTGTTCAGATAGGTCTTGATAGTGGCGTTTTCGAGAAAGATCCTGATGGATCTGTTTGGATCGATTTGACAGATGAAGGTTTAGATCGTAAAATTGTTTTACGTTCTGACGGAACTGCTGTTTATATGACGCAAGATATCGGTACAGCAATTCAGCGTGTAAAAGATATGCCGGATGTTGGCGGAATGGTTTATACAGTTGGTAACGAACAAGATTATCACTTTAAAGTTTTGTTCCTGATCCTGAAAAAATTAGGTTTTGACTGGGCTTCAAGTTTATACCATTTGTCATACGGGATGGTTGATTTGCCATCAGGGAAAATGAAAAGCCGTGAAGGAACTGTTGTAGATGCAGATGATTTAATGCAGGATATGACGGATACGGCAAAACAAATTTCAGAAGATCTTGGAAAATTAGATAGTTATTCACCTGAAGAAAAAGCGAAATTATATAAGACAATTGGACTTGGAGCTTTAAAATATTACATTTTAAAAGTAGATCCTAAAAAACGTATTTTGTTTAATCCGGAAGAATCAGTTGATTTTGCAGGAAATACAGGTCCGTTTATTCAATATACATATGCAAGAATTCAATCGATTATTCGTAAAGCCGATTTTGATTTCTCCGCTAAAACAAATACAGAAGAATTACACGAGAAAGAAAAAGAATTGGTAAAACAAATTGAGCTTTTTCCTGAGGTGATTCAAAATGCAGCGCAAAATCATAGTCCTGCACTTATTGCAAATTATACCTATGATTTAGTAAAAGAATATAACTCATTCTATCAGTCCGTACATATATTAGGAGAAGTAGATTTGACTAAAAAGATATTCAGAGTTCAGCTTTCACAAAAAGTTGCCGAAGTTATAAAATCTGCTTTTACTTTGTTAGGAATTGAGGTTCCTGAGAGAATGTAAAAACATAAGTAAAACATCTAAAAAGCTGATAATTGATCATCAATTATCGGCTTTTTGTTTTAAGATGATATCTATTTTTAATAGAGGATTTGAAGGATGGACGTCTGCAAGGAGATTGAATTTCCCGGCTCTTTTGCCACCATCAAATGCTGATGCTTCTGCAGAAGGCCAGATTCCGTCAAGAATGACATATCCAATTAGGGAACAAACCTTAAATACTATAAACTATAATGCTGCTGCGGCATCAATAGGAGGAGATAAGTTAGCAACAAAACTATTTTGGGACAAAAACTAACATTGTATCTTGTTAAAGATTTGGATAAACATAAACCAAAGAAATTGATCTTAATGGTTTTGTTATTAAAAAGAAAAGCCGATAGTCCTAAAACTATCGGCTTTTTCAATAACTAACACAAATATTTTATTTTACGAATTTGTTGATGATAGCATCTGTTTCTGCTTTTGAAGCAGTTGGTTTTAAATCAAACAAAAGAGAATAAAGAGCTTTTCTGTCCACTTTTGCTTCTAAGTTTAAGTCCTGATGCCTGTCAAAAAGAGTTTGCCATTTGTCACGAACATTTTTCCAAAGAGCATTGTTTGCTACCCACCATTTTTGTCCGGCAATACATTTAATATCCGGAACTTTAGTATAAACATCAAATCCTTTTTCTTGCGCTAACAAAACATCTTTTCCACTATCGTCTCTGATTAGTTTATCGTTGTCTTGCTCGTGATTCCATCCTGTAGCAGTGATTTCGTGAATGTTTCTTCTTTTTAAAACATTGTAATCATTACGTTTTGTTTGCTCTCTTCTTGGTAAAGGCGCATCAGCAACGTTCGCCCAGTAATCTTTTCCGTCTACATGCACCCAAGTTGAAGATCCTTCATATCTTGGACTGTCATCTACCTGATATACTTTTTGAGTCCACTGACCTTTAACGGCTTTTTTATCTAGTTTTTTATATTTCCAGGAAGTCCCTTTATCGAATGAATATAAGTCTGTGTTTTCATAAAGCCAATCTTGTCTCCAGTGTTTGATAATCATATCGTCACTTACTATTAATAAGTGTTGCATTACGATTTTGTTTGGAGTGTCTTCTAATAACTCAACCCATTCTAAAGCAGATTCATGTTTAGTTTCAGAAGGTTTATAAGTAGCTGAATCTTTAGGATATTGAAAAGTTTCAGTAAAATTAAATTTCACTTCATAACAACCACACATTGATTTAATTGATTTAATGTCTTGCTGTTTTTTGTCCTGACTGAAACCAAGACTACAAGTCAAAGCCATAACGGCTGAAAAATAGAGGCTTTTTGAAATCATAACTTATTTTTTGTTTTTAAATTTTTTGCAAATATATAAATTTTATTTAGAACAATTAAAAATAGTTATATATTTGCGCCATTATTAAGACTGAATAAAAATAATGAAAATAAAATTTACCCTTTTTACAGCTATTGTTTTTTGTCAAATTTCGTTTGCACAAGAAAAAGATTCTACGGCTGTAAATAAACTTTCTGAAGTGGTTGTTACCGGACAGTTTGAACCACAGTCAATTAAAAAATCGGTTTTTAATGTTCGGATTATTTCGAGTAAGGACATACAAAATCTGGCAGCCAATAATTTAGCAGATGTTTTAAATCAATATTTAAATATAACTGTAAGACCAAGTAGTACTAGTGGTAGATCAACAGTTTCTTTATTTGGTTTAGATGCCCAGTATTTTAAAATTTTGGTTGATAATGTTCCTTTGGTTAATGAAGCAGGTTTAGGAAATAATACTGATTTATCTCAGATAAACCTTAATGATGTTGATCATATCGAAATCGTTGAAGGCTCAATGGGAGTTACATATGGTGGGAATGCCGTTAGTGGTGTCTTAAATATTATTACAAAAAAATCTTCAAAATATAAATGGGGTATAAATGCTGCGGTTCAGGAAGAAACTATCAGTGATGAATACTCTCTTTTTAAAGAAGGACGACATATTCAATCCTTAAAAGTTTCTCATAATTTTAATAAAAACTGGTATGTTTCACTAGGTGCAAATCGTAACGACTTTCAAGGATATTTAAATGATAAAAATGGAGTCGATTATGATGAAAATGATGGCTCACGAGGTTATCGATGGTTGCCGAAAGACCAGCTAAACGGAACTGCATTAATAGCTTACAGTAAAGATAATTTTCGTTTTTTCTATAAGTTTGAATATTTAGATGAAAACGTAGATTATTATAATAGTACGGTACAGTCTGGTTTTAATCCTGTAACAGGATCTTACAGATACGCTGATGATAAAAGATATTTAACGAATAGATATTTCCATAATTTAAATTCAACAGGTAAAATATTTTCTCAGCTAAATTACAATGTGTCCGTTTCTCATCAAAAACAACAGCGTGACGTAGAAGATTTCAGATATCTTTTTGCAAATAAGACAGAGGCAAATAATGTTAAGGTAAAAGACCAATCGATGGAAGTTCTTTATTCTACAGGAACATTAAGTAATTTTTTTACAGATAAAACAGTTGACTTACAGATAGGATATGAATTTGTAAACAATCAAGGATTTTCACTTGTTCAGGAAGCCAGTAATATTTTTGTGCCCATACGCAAAACCATTGAAAATTATGACTTTTTTGCTTCTTCGGAGATTATGGCAACTCAAAGATTTTCGATTAGACCGGGATTAAGATTTTCAGCTCAATCAAAATTTGAAAATCAATATGCTTCTTCAATAGGTCTAAGATATTTATTCGACAAAGGAGTAGAAGCTCGTGCATCATATGGAAATGGATTTCGTACACCAACTTTTGAGGAACTATATTCTAAGCTAATTTTTGATGGACATTTCTTTATTGGTAATGAAAATCTTATCCCTGAAACCAGTACATCTTACGAAACCAGTATTAAAAAAACAACAGTATTTTCTTCAGGATTACAAATGTCAAATACTGTGGCGGGTAGTTATTTAGATGTAGATGATAGGATAGATATGGCATTAACGGGATTTAATCCCGATACAGGCAATCCAGAATATCAATACATTAATATAAGTAAATATAAGGTTTGGAATTTTTCGACAATGAATCAATTTCAAAAAGATAATTTGACTTTTAATTTTGGAGCTGCAATAATTGGTATTTCACAAAAAATAGAGAACAAAGTATTTACGTCTGATGACAAATTTCTTTATTCATTTAATTTAAATGCAAGTTTTTCATATTTAATTCCAAAATGGAAAACCACATTTTCAGGATATTATAAATACAATGGAAAAACACAACGTTTTATAGAAGGCTCTTCTTCTTTTATCATATCTGATATTGATCCAAGCAACTGGCTTGATATTTCAATTCGAAAAAACTTTTTTAAAGACCAATTTGAAGTTACGATTGGAGCGAGAAATGTTTTTGATATAACCAATGTAAATCAAACAAATACAAGTCAAACGGCTGGACATGCTGCGCCGGGAGAAGTGATGCTGGCTTACGGGCGCTCATACTTTTTAAAATTAGCATATAACCTTAATCTTTAATATAAATTAATAACTCAATGAAAAAACTTTTATTTTTATCAATCGCTTTATTATCGCTTGTTTCGTGTTCAAGTGATGATAATACAGTTGAGGCTAATGCAGTCACTTTTGCAGAGGCTTCATTAAATTTAACTGCAGCAACAACTCCTATAGAATTAAAATTTGCAACACCTACAGCTGCTGCAGGAACTCTTACAATCTCTTTTACTGAAACTGCAGTTGTTAGTGGAACTGATTTTACAACTTTGCCAGCTGCAACGGCTAAGACTGTTATTGTTCCTTTCGAAAAAAATGTTTCATCAGTAAGCTTTACTGTTAATAAGTTAAAAGAAGCTATTGAAGGAGAAGTGAAAAATGTTGTTTTTACTGTTACTAGTTCTTCTATTAACGTTGTAACTGGATTGAACAAATCAATTCAGGTTAATTTTAATCAAACAGCTTCACTAGGAAGTGTTTTAGCAGCTACTGTTGGAGGTCCAAATCAGCCAAATCAACTTTATCTTGATTTAAGTTCTGGTACGTCTAAATCAGTAAACAGAGCAGCTTGGGATTTTGGTTTCTCTTCAGGGACTGATTTTAGAGTTGTAATAAACGGATCTGTGAAAATGGCCGTAAAAAAATTAGAAACTTCTGATATTACTTTATCTCAAGTAATCGATGCAAATGTAACAGTTGGCGCTGGAACAACTGCTGCTTCAAACGGATATGTAGATAACCCAACTGGTGTTTTAGCAGGTGCAGGCGCAGGAATTGGAACTGCTATTGCAGAAATTTCAGCTACAGATTCTGAAAATAAAGTTTATCTTGTAAATATGGGATCTTTAGTAGGAACCGCAACACCTAACAAAGGATCAGTTAGTGTAGATGGAGAATCTAGAGGATGGAAAAAAGTTAGAATTTTAAGAAGTGGTAATGGATACAAAATTCAATATGCTGATTTAACTTCTGCAACCTTTACAGAGAAAGTAATTTCTAAAGATGCTGCCTACAATTTTACATTTTTTAGTTTAGCCTCTGGAAATACAGTTTCTGTTGAGCCGGAAAAAGCAAAATGGGATTTAAACTTTACTGTGTTTACTAATTATTTAAACATGGGTTCTGGTGAAGTTACTTATGGTTATTCTGATTTTATTACTACAAATGCAAAAGGTGGAGCACAAGTTTATCAGGTTTTAGTTTCTACTGGAGCTTATGCTGATTTTACAAAAGCTAAAGTTGTTGAGGATAATTTTAGAGTTTCTGTTACAGATCAAAGAATAATTGGAGCTACATGGAGAAATGGTGGTAGTGATACAACTTTACCAAGTATTAGAACAGACCGTTTTTATGTGGTTAAAGATGCAGCTGGAAACTATTATAAAGTTAAATTCCTTACCATGTTGAATGAAGCAGGAGAAAGAGGAAATGTTACTTTAGAATATGCTATCTTGAAATAATTGATTAATGAAAAAATCTAAAAAGTATAAGATTATTTCATTCTAATCATAAATGTGAAAGCATTAAAAGTTAGTTAATCATTAGCTTTGTTTTTTTTATTTTTTTTGATAAAGAGGTTAGATTCATCTAACCTCTTTTTTTTGTTTTATTTTATTGTTAAAAAGAATTCATAAATTAATGTTTAATTCTATCTTTGCGCATACTTTTTTATAAGGATTAACAGGAATTTTTGATAGAAATTTTAACGAATCCTTTCTTCAAAACTTATAATTACTAGTGAATACAAAATCTTATTTTTTTCAGTCTTTTGCAATTGTAGCATTGGCATTCATAGCTTTCATTGGATTTAAACAAATCTTACCGGATAAAATTTTCCCGGACAGCAAAGTCGATTCTAAAAATGTACTTATAGATAGTCTGCTTCTGGAATCTGTCGCAAATGATTCTTTAGCTCAGCTGGGAGATAGCCTTTCTGAAGATGAGAAAAAAGAGGCTAAGGAAAAAATAGTTTTTGATGCTTCAGAAGGAATAGAATTTCCATCTGAAACTTTCGATAACTATAAAGGCTATCAATACCTTATTTCCTTTTATGAAAAATTATATCAGCTTGAAAAAAATCCACAATCTAAAGTAAGGATCGCCTATTATGGAGATTCCATGACAGATGGAGATTTAATCGTGCAGGATGTTCGATCTAATTATCAGGAACGTTTTGGTGGTAACGGAGTTGGTTTTGTATCCATAACTTCAGAGTCTGCAGCATCAAGAGGTTCTGTAAAATCTACCTATTCTAAAAACTGGAAAACGCTGTCTTATTTAAATGTAAAAAACCCAATTAGTCCATTTGGAGTAAACGGACATGTATTTTTTGCAAATGATAAAGCAAATACAACCTGGGTTCAATATGAAGCGGGACTAAATAAATATGCAACAACGCTGGATAATCCAACATTGTTTTACGGAAGATCCTCTAAAAAAGGGAATGTTAATTTTATTATTGGAAAAGATACTTTGCGAAAAAGCCTTATCCCAAATAATTTGATCAATACCTTAAAAGTTACTTCGGGAAGTATCAAAGCATTCAAAGCAAATTTTATACATTCAGATTCAATTCCTATTTATGGCTTTAACTTTGATAATGGTATTGGAGTTCATGTTGATAATTTCTCTCAAAGAGGAAATTCAGGATTGCCAATCTCTATGTTTAATGCCAATGTAATGCAGGGATTCAACAATAGTTTAAAATATGACTTGGTTATTTTACATTACGGAACAAACGTTTTAAACTACGGAACCAAGAATTATTCGTGGTATCAAAGAGGTATGACAAAAGCAGTAAATAAAATTAAGGAATCATTTCCGGGGGTTTCTATTTTGATTATTTCGACAGCAGATAAATCAACAAAATATGATCTGGAAATGAAAACCGATTCTGCCGTAGTTCCTTTGATGAAAGCACAAAAAAGATATGCACTGGATACAGAATCCGGATTTGTAAATTTATATACCTTAATGGGTGGTGACGGATCTATGGTTAAATGGGTAGACGAATCTCCTGCAAAAGCCAATAAAGACTATACGCACTTTAATCAACGAGGTGCAAAAGCTATTGGTAAATTATTATACGATCAATTAAATAAAGGTTACGAGCAATATAAAGTATTACGAGAAAATAGAGAGACTGATGTTAATAAACGGAAAGCAGTCAGAAAAACAAATACAGATTCCGTTTCTGTAAAAAAAGATAGTGTAAATGAATAGACTTATTATTTTCTTTTGTTGTCTTTTTTTCTCCACAAATGACAAAACGCAAAAGACAGATTCACCTCCAATAAAAAAAAATATGATTCATAAAGTCGATACAGCAGCGGTTGATTCTTTTTCTGAGGATAGAATCTATAATGCGGAAGTCTTAGAAAGTATTTTCAAAAAACTAGAGGAGACTGAAAACTACAAAAATCAGAGAATAAGTATTGTGCATATTGGAGATTCTCATATTCAGGGTGATTTGATGACAAATGATATTAGAAAGAACCTGCAGCAAAAATTTGGAAATGCCGGTAGAGGATTTGTTTTTCCGTATCAGCTGGCTAAAACAAATGGCTCTTATAATGAACGTTTTTATTCGAATAGAGTTTGGGAAAATTATCGAAATATTCACCCATTCAAAAGTCGTCCTGTTGGTTTAAGCGGTATAGCGCTCTGGAGAGATAATGGAGGTTTTGCGGTAGAATTAAATATAAAAGATGCAGCTTATAAATTTAATTCAATACATATAGTTACCCCTCAAAATCAGAATATGTTTGATTTGGCAACATCATCCCAAACAAAAACAATTCAGTCTACAGAACGAAAAATAATAACACATAAAATAAAAAAAGGAGAAGCCATTTCGACAATTGCTGATAAATATAATATTTCAATAGCCGAAATTAAAAGAGAAAATCACCTTAAGTCAAATAATATTCGTGCGGGCAGAACGTTGAAAATTTTAACTAATGAAACAAAACCAAAGAATATTACAAGTTCAGAGTTTGTTACCTTAGATCTTGAATCAGATTCTTTTACTCATTCGTACCATTCAGATAGGCTGTTAGATAAAATTTACCTGATCCCGAATAAAAATGCAGATAAATATGAGCTTAACGGACTGGTTTTAGAAAAAGATGCACCCGGAATAATGTATAGCGGAATTGGGGTTAACGGAGCTAAATTTTCAGACTATAATAAGTATCCATTATTTTTTCAGCAATTAAAAGCCTTGCATCCGGATTTGTTAGTATTTTCTTTAGGAACAAATGAAAGTTATGATCACATGGAAGCTTCTGCCTACATAAAGGAATTAAGGGAGTTTATAAAAAATATAAAAGATCAAAACAGCAATGTTTCGATAGTGGTTATGACTCCGCCTCCTTCTTTACTTAAAGCAAGAAAGCCTAATGTATATATTCGCGATTATGCAAAAAGCATTCTTGAAATCGCAAAAACAGATGGTTTTGCAGTTTGGGATCTATACGATGAATTAGGAGGAATGGATGGGATACGAAATTTAAAATCTGCAGGATTAATAGGTCCTGATTGGGTTCATTATTCTAAAAAGGGATACGAGAAACAAGGAAATTTGTTTACAGAGGCGTTTTTAAAAGCATACGATAATTTTAAATTAAAAAATTAAGTTGATTACAACAGATAGCATAAATAATTGGTTTGTTCAAAATTTTGGTACAGTTACTTTAGAACAGGCTAAAAGTTGGTTTATATACAATCCTGAAGAAAAATTACTATTTAATACAGGCTTATTCTTAGGATTATTTCTTGTGTTTTATTTTGTGTATGCTTTCCTTCGCAAAACATTTTATTTGAGATTAACATATGTTATTCTCTTCTCGCTTTTCTTTTATTATAAGTCAAGCGGAATTTACTTTTTATTGCTGTTGCTTTCCTCAGTTGTAGATTATGGCTTAAGTCAGATCATTTACAGAGAAGCAAAAATCAGTAGAAAGAAAATTTATCTTGTTATAAGTGTGATCCTGAATTTGGGGTTACTGGGTTATTTCAAATACATGAACTTCATGATCGTTACTTACAACGATATGTTTCAGGGTAATTTCCAGCTTCATGATATTTTTCTTCCCGTGGGGATTTCGTTTTACACTTTTCAATCGATGAGTTATATTATCGAAATTTATCGTGAAGAAATTAAGCCAACAAAAAACTACATCGAATATTTATTTTTCGTTTCGTTTTTCCCGCAATTAGTTGCCGGACCAATTGTGAGAGCAAAAGACTTTCTTCCTCAGATTTACCAAAAATTAAACCTGACAAAGCAAGATGTAAACAACGCTTTGTTTTTGATTATTGGAGGTTTGATCAAGAAAACAGTAATCTCCAATTATATCTCAATAAATTTTGTTGACCGTGTTTTTGACACTCCAATGAATTATACGTCGTTCGAAAATTTGATGGCATCTTATGGATACGCCATTCAAATTTATTGCGACTTTTCAGGATATTCAGATATGGCAATCGGTATTGCCTTGTTGCTTGGGTTTAAATTACCAGCCAACTTTAGAACGCCATATAAATCAACATCTATCACAGATTTCTGGAGAAGATGGCACATTTCATTGTCAACCTGGTTAAAAGATTTCTTGTATATTTCGATTGGAGGAAATCGTGAAGGAACATTTGCAGGATTTTTATTCCCGAGTTTATTCTTCTTCGGATTATTACTTTGGGGAATTTCAAATGTAAATGAGAGTTTTATTCCGTTAAGTATTGCAATAGGATCGATTGCATTGTTTTGTCTGACATTTTTGCTATCAAAAAAGAAAAATCAAACCCTTGTAACCAACTTCAATTTATTTACCACAATGCTTTTAGGAGGACTATGGCATGGAGCGGGAGCACAATTTATTGTTTGGGGAGCACTACACGGATTAGCATTGGCGGTTCATAAAATGTTTATGGAATTTTTTCCTTCTAAAAAAGATGGTAAAGGTTCAAATTTCTTATGGACATTATTTTCTATCATAATAACATTTCATTTCGTAGTTTTCTGCTGGATCTTTTTCCGCGCCAGAGACTTCGAAACGGCATTACAAGTAATAAACAATATTGGACAATTAACATTTGAGCCAGAGCATTGGCAAGCAATTATTTTAGGATATAAAAATGTATTCTTATTAATGCTTTTTGGATACGTTTGGCACTTTTTACCGGAAGTTTTCACATCAAAAATGAAATTCGTTTTCGATAGAACTCCTTTAATAGGAAAAGCAATTATTCTGGGATTTGTATATTGGATTGTTTACGCAACAGCAGTTGCAGGTTCACAGCCTTTTATTTATTTTCAATTTTAAGCAGGATTAATTAATCTCGCAAAGACGCAAAGTCGCAAAGTTTTTTTCTTACTTATAGATTTAAACTTTGCGTCTTTGCGAGCAAAAAAACTTCGCACACTTTGAAGTAAAATCAAAACGTACTTTGTAGTTAAATAAAAATTGCCTGAAATATCTAATTAGATTATCTTTGCACTTCAAATAAAGAAAAAATTATGTTTGATAATTTAAGTGATAAGTTAGATAAAGCCTTCCATATATTAAAAGGGCACGGTAAAATTACAGAAGTAAACGTTGCCGAAACCTTAAAAGAAGTTCGTCGTGCCTTACTTGATGCCGATGTTAACTTTAAAATTGCTAAAGATTTTACTGCCAAAGTAAAAGAAAAAGCAATTGGTCAGGACGTTTTAACAACACTTCAGCCAGGACAATTATTGGTGAAGTTAGTAAAAGACGAACTAACAGAATTAATGGGTGGTGATGTTGCAGGAATCAATCTTTCCGGAACTCCTAGTGTTATTTTGATGTCAGGACTTCAGGGTTCTGGTAAAACAACATTCTCAGGTAAACTTGCCAACTTTTTAAAAACTAAGAAAAACAAAAAGCCACTTCTTGTAGCGTGTGATATCTACCGTCCTGCGGCGATTAATCAGTTGCACGTTGTTGGAGATCAAATAGGTGTTGAGGTTTACTCAGAGCCAGAAAATAAAAATCCTGTAGAGATTGCTCAAAATGCAATCAAACATGCAAAAGCAAACGGTTTCAACGTTGTTATTGTCGATACCGCCGGACGTCTTGCAGTAGATCAGGAAATGATGGATGAAATTGCTCGTGTTCATAAAGCAATTCAGCCACAAGAAACTTTGTTTGTTGTTGATGCAATGACAGGACAAGATGCTGTAAATACAGCAAAAGCTTTTAATGATATCTTAAACTTTGACGGAGTTATCTTAACGAAATTAGATGGAGATACACGTGGTGGAGCTGCAATTTCGATTAAATCGGTTGTAAACAAACCAATCAAATTTGTGGGTACAGGCGAGAAGATGGAAGCAATTGATGTTTTCTATCCGGATCGTATGGCTGAGCGTATCTTAGGTATGGGAGACGTTGTGTCTCTTGTAGAAAGAGCGCAAGAACAATTTGACGAAGAAGAAGCAAGAAAACTTCAAAAGAAAATCGCTAAAAACGAATTTGGTTTTGATGATTTCTTAACTCAAATTCAGCAAGTAAAGAAAATGGGTAATATGAAGGACTTGGTTGGAATGATACCGGGAGCTTCAAAAGCCATGAAAGATGTAGAAATAGAAGATGATGCTTTTAAACATATAGAAGCAATCATTCACTCGATGACGCCAATCGAAAGAAGCAAACCTGCCATAATCGACGTAAAAAGGAAAGCCAGAATCGCTAAAGGTTCCGGAACCAAAGTCGAGCAAGTAAATCAGTTAATGAAGCAATTCGACCAAATGAGCAAAATGATGAAGATGATGCAAGGTCCGGGCGGAAAAAACCTGATGAAAATGATGGGAGGCATGAAAGGAATGCCAGGCGGAATGCCGAGATAATAAAAAAAGTAAAAAGTTTCAAGTTTCAGGTTTCAAGTTGTGAGACTGAAATTTGAAACTTTTTTCATTATACTAAATATAATAAGTTTCGCTTTTAGCGTTAAACTTGAAACTTTAAACCTGAAACAAAAAACAATGCAACTACTAGACGGTAAAAAAACAGCTGAAGACATTAAAAACGAAATCGCAGCCGAAGTTCAATCGATAAAAGATGCCGGAGGAAAAGTACCTCATTTAGCAGCCGTAATCGTAGGAACAAACGGAGCAAGTTTAACTTACGTGGGAAGTAAAGTGAAATCTTGCCAGCAAATTGGCTTTGATTCAACTTTAGTAAGTTTACCGGAAGATATTACCGAAGAAGCTTTACTGGCAAAAATCAAAGAACTAAATGAAGATGACGATCTTGACGGATTCATCGTTCAGTTACCATTACCAAAACATATCGACGAACAAAAAATCTTATTGGCAATCGATCCTGATAAAGATGTAGACGGTTTTCACCCAACAAACTTTGGTAGAATGGCTCTGGAAATGGAAAGTTTCATTCCTGCAACACCATTCGGGATCATGCAGTTATTAGAGCGTTACAACGTAGAAACTGCCGGAAAACACACCGTTGTTATTGGTAGAAGTCACATTGTAGGTCGCCCAATGAGTATCTTAATGAGCCGTAAAGGAAATCCTGGAGATTCTACGGTAACTTTAACGCACAGTAGAACTAAGAATTTAGCTGAGTTCACTAAAAATGCAGATATCATTATTACAGCTTTAGGAGTTCCTGAATTCTTAAAAGCAGATATGGTTAAAGACGGAGTTGTAATCGTAGATGTTGGAATTACTCGTGTAGAAGATGCATCAAACCCAAAAGGTTACGTTATCAAAGGTGACGTTGATTTTGATGGTGTAAGCAAAAAATCATCATTTATCACTCCAGTTCCTGGTGGAGTAGGACCAATGACAATTGCGATGTTATTAAAAAATACGCTTTTAGCAAGAAAAATGAGAAGCGCGAAAAAATAATTCACTTCAAATAAATATAAACAAAGCCTATTCAATCGAGTAGGCTTTGTTGTTTTATATACTTTGGGCGTGACCGTATCCCGACAAGAGGGCAAACTTACTTTACGGTTATTCGCCCTCTTGTCGGGATACGGTCGGGCTATCCGCGCTACTTCGGTAGCCAGCTCCTATCCCTCACGCAACTTTGGGTGATGTGATAGTCCCAGCGGGACAATATACTTATAGAAATGTTTGAATTTAATTTATTAGAGCCCCATCGGGGTGACATATAAAAATCATAAAATATTTAATTTATAGAAATAACTCCACTAGGAGTTAAAGGTTAATAGCTAAAATATAGATTGCGAACCCACAAAATATCACATAGGGATTACACATTTTTAGATAATACAGATCTATTTAAACGCGTCGAAAAAAATCACAACAAAAAAATCCAATTTTAATACTTGTCAATTCAAAATAAAATATAACTTTGCATTACAAAGTACTTTATTTATGAATCAGAAGCACCAAGAAGATTTAGCACACATTCGTTCCATGATGGAGCGCTCTTCAAGATTTATATCCCTAAGCGGACTCTCAGGAGTTTTTGCAGGTTTGTCAGCATTGATTGGCGGATTGTACGTTTATCAATTATTCAAAGCAAACGGAATTGAATATTTTGGTGAAGAACAAATTGTTATTTCTTCAAGTTTAGTCTCACAATTGTTTTCTACAGGAGTGATTATTTTAGCTTTTGCTTTTATTTTTGGGCTAACTTTTACGATTAGAAAAAGTCGAAAATATGATTTGCCTATATGGACATCGGCAACAAAAAAAATGCTGTTCAATCTGGCAATTCCTCTTTTGGCCGGTGGTATATTTTGTCTGGCACTTTTACATCACGAAATCTATGGTTTAATTGCGCCAACTACTTTGATTTTTTATGGTTTAGCACTTATAAACGCAGAGAAATATACGTTTTCAGATATCAAATATCTGGGATTTTGTGAATTGTTTTTAGGATTTGTTTCCCTTTTTTATATTGGATATGGTTTAGTTTTTTGGATCGTAGGATTTGGTATTCTGCATATCTTGTACGGATTAATAATGTTCAAAAAATATAAATAATCCATACAATGGGAATTATTGATAAACTAAATAAAGATTTTGAAAGCCGTGTCAGATTGGGAATTATGTCCGTTCTGATGGTCAATGAATGGGTTGATTTTACTGAGATGAAAAACCTT
Source organism: [Flexibacter] sp. ATCC 35103 (assembly GCF_001975985.1). Taxonomy (GTDB): domain Bacteria; phylum Bacteroidota; class Bacteroidia; order Flavobacteriales; family Flavobacteriaceae; genus Flavobacterium. The sequence continues at coordinate 239,117 of NZ_MTQF01000007.1, forward strand.
CTTAATATCACCGATGGTAATTTAGCCAGTCATTCCTCAGCGCTCGAAAAATCAGAATACATCGAAGTTAAAAAAGAATTTGTGGGTAAAAAGCCTAAAACCTCTTATCAGGTGACACCCAGAGGACGTGCGGCCTTTAAAGAACACCTTTCTTACCTCGAAAAATTAATGAAATCGTAATAACTATATTTTTTTATCTAAACGCTTTGAAATACAAAGTACTTTTAAAATTGAAATCATGAAAAAACACCAAATTATTCTAGCCAGCAGTTTAATATTTACACTGCTTTTTTACAACGAGTCAGTAGGGGTAAACCTTGCTATTTTTGGACTATTATTAACTGGTTCAATCTGTTATTTCTTTCAGGATCGGTTTACAGACAGATCACATTTGATTCTGGTGGTTACCTCGGTTTTGTCTTGTCTGGCTTTTGCCTGGTACGGAGACTTTGCCTCTTTCCTTGCTTTGTCAATGTCAGTTCTTTTTTTGCAATTTAAAACGCAGGATTACAAGCTTAAAATAATACAGGTTTTTCCGCTTGTATTTTTAAACGGATTTACTTCAATAGGACGTATTTTTATGTTTAGCCAATGGCTTCCGGAAAGAAAAATCCATAATAATTTTGCTAAAAAACTAATTGCTTATTTTGTTATTCCAGCCATTTTTTTAACCGTCTTCTTTGCCGCATACTCTTTTGGGAGCACTCATTTCTCATCTTTGCTTACAGATTATACTTTAGATATTGATATCGTAGAAGTAATTCTAATAGGAGTTTTAGGGTTTTACATATCATTTAGTTTCTGGAATTATTGGGTACCGGATGTTTGTTATGATAAAAATTCATTATTGGATAATGATTTTGATGACATAACCGAAATCAAAAATCAAAAAACATTTTCATTTCTTGATCTTGACTTCGAAAGAAAAAGTGGCGAAATCACCTTAGTGCTTTTAAATTTTATGCTTTTAATTTTTATTGTAACCTATAATTATGAGCAGTTCTTTGAAGTGATAGAAAAATCAAACCTAAGTGCAGATACTCACGAGAGAGTAAATTCAGTAATATTTTCGATTGTTATGGCAGTTGGTTTAATATTATTTTATTTTAAAGGCGGATTCAATTTTGATAAGAAAGCCGCTAATCTTAAAAAATTAGCAAAAATCTGGATTGTCTTAAATGGATTTTTAATTTTAAGTACCATTATTAAAAATTCAGAGTACATTTCGGTTTTTGGTTTAACCTATAAACGATTAGGTGTTTATGCTTTTCTCATTTTGGCGATTATAGGTTTAGTTTTTGTTTTTCTAAAAATTACCAAACAAAAAACAAATGCATATCTGGCAAATCAAATGGTCTGGTATTTTTACGGAACGGTTTTATTGTGCAGCTTTGTAAATTGGGGAAATCTAATTACCAATTATAATATATCAGTCAACAAATGTGTTGAGCCGCTTTTTTTGAGTGATTTGAATTTTAATGATGAAGCCCGAAGAGACTATTTTTCAAAACTTCATTTAGATGGACAATTAATTGAAATTAAAAAAGAAGAGCAAATTGATAAATATCAAAACAAAACATTTCTGTCAAAAGCACTCTATTATGAGTTTTTGAATACTAAAAAGTAATTTATTACTGAAACCGCCTTTTGTAAAAACTTTAGGTGGTTTTTTAATATTTAATTATAATTATAAACTTTTGGTTCTTAAAAATAAAAGATACTTTTGCACCACTTAAAAAAAACTTCTCCAATGGACGATTATTATTCGTTAGTATTAAATTAAAATAGCTTTTGAATTATTTCAAAATGCTATGATAAAACCCTGCAATTTTGAAATGAAAGCCTTTTACAAAAACAACAACGGATTAATCGAGACTCCCGAATGGACTCCAAACTGCTGGATTAACATTGAATCTCCTTCAGAAACAGAAAAAAAATACTTACTCGAAGAACTTCAAATTCCCGAAGCTTTTTATAATGATATTGAAGATATCGACGAAAGACCTCGTATGGAAGCTGAAGATGGCTGGACTTTGTTTATCATGCGTATTCCGGTGAAAAGTAATGATGTTAAACTGCCTTTTCAAACTATTCCTTTAGGATTAATTTTTAAAGAAGATGTTTGTGTTACCATTAGTTTTTATGAAACAGAAATAATTTCTGATTTTGTACAATATACCAACCGAAAAAACATCCACATAAAAGATAATTTCGATCTTGTTTTAAGATTGTTGTTGTCCTCAAGTGTTTGGTATTTAAAATATCTGAAACAAATCAATCAAAAGATAAAACTGGCCGAAGATAATTTAGAGAAATCAATCAAGAACGAAGAATTACAAGCGCTTTTGCAAATAGAAAAATGTCTTGTATTCTTTATAACTTCTTTAAAAGGAAACGATGTTTTGTTTCACAGGATTAAAAATCTAAAAGCCCAAAGAGAACATTTTGATCAGGATTTATTAGAAGATGTTGATATCGAAATTAGTCAGGCACAAGACACGGCAAATATTTACAGCAATATTTTAACTGGAATGATGGATGCGTATGCTTCGGTAATTTCGAACAACATGAATAATATTATGAAGCAAATGACTTCGATTTCTATTATTTTAATGATTCCTACTTTAATTGCCAGTTTGTATGGAATGAATGTGCCAAATGGTCTGGAAGAAAGCAAATACGGCATTTGGATACTTCTTTTAGTATCCGTTATCTTATCAATTTTTGGTGTTTTTCTATTTAAAAGAAGAAGATGGTTCTGATAAAATAATTCATAAAAGCATTATACAAAAAAAAGACCCTTTCGCTGAAACGAAAGGGTCTTTTTTTATAGGATCAATTTAGTAATCGCCTTTTTTCTTAAATCTAGGATCATCCTTTGATATAAAATCTGTTCGTCGTTTTGGAACATCATCTTTGGATAAAAAATCAGTTCTTCGTCTAGGACTTTGAGGTTCAGGTTTTGGTAAACTTGCTTCTTCGGTTTTGCTTGATGGTTCAATTAAATGATTTAATTCTTTAATTTCATCATCTGTCAAATCACGATAACGGCCCACCGGAACATCAAGCGAAATGTTGATAATACGGATACGTTTAAGCGCCGTTACGTCATAACCCAGGTATTCGGTCATTCTACGAATCTGGCGGTTTAAACCCTGCGTTAAAATGATTTTAAACGTAAACTGACTAATTTGTTCTACTTTACATTTTTTAGTCACAGTATCCAGAATCGGAATACCATTTCCCATACGTTGTATAAAACGTTCTGTAATAGGTTTATTTACTGTTACTGTATATTCTTTTTCGTGATTGTTTCTGGCGCGTAAAATCTTGTTTACAATATCGCCATCATTCGTCATGAAAATTAATCCTTCACTCGCTTTATCCAAACGTCCAATTGGGAAAATACGTTTTGGATAATTAATATAATCCACGATATTATTGCGAACTTCAAGATTGGTTGTACATTCAATTCCAACCGGTTTATTAAAAGCGAGGTAAACCAATTTGTCATGTTTCTCAACAATCAATTTTCCGTCAATACGCACTTCGTCATTTTGCGAAACTTTAGTGCCCATTTCAGGCACAACACCATTTATTGTTACGCGTCCTTCTTCAATAAGTTTATCAGCTTCACGGCGGGAACAATATCCTGTTTCACCAATAAATTTATTCAGACGTTTTAAATTCTCTTCCATGATGCAAAAGTAGGCAAAAATTCGATTTTAGAGTTTAGATTTCTGATTTTAGATTGTTGGGCCATTTTGAAACGAGCAAGTTCTTAAATAAAAACTTAACAACTTAGCGACTCAGAACCTTAGCAACTAAAAAGAAACCTTTATCCGTGATAAGAGGAACTGTCCTCCGGAGTTTCTTCTCTATCGAACATTCCGTAATCCCGTACAACGGTTGCAATTCTTAAATGATAATCTTTAAAAACCTCATTTCTGCCTTTTTTCTGAGCATGACGATGCATTTCAAGATTTCGCCATTGCTGGATACTTTCTTCATTTTTCCAAAAAGACAAAGACAAAACTTTATCAGGGTTACTAAAACTCTGAAAACGTTCTATCGAAATAAAACCTTCTATATGGTCTAATTCAGGTCGCAGACTTGCTGCAATATCTAAATATTCTTCTTTTTTTCCTTCGTTAGGAACTACTTCAAAAATTACAGCTATCATATTTTGTTGTTTAATTATTGTACCGAAATCCATATGTTTTTAGGTAATCTGGCATTAATCATCGGTTCATATTCTATATTATTTTCTAAAAGGGCAATCGTTTTATATTGTTCATATAAAAACCATAAAGCTTCAGTTGCGAGATGAGTCGAAAAGTGTTTTGCTACGCACCTATGTCCACCAACACCAAAAGTTAAGTGCTCATTATTATTAAAGCGTTCTATATCGAAATCTGATTCGTTTTCGAATTTTTTAGGGTCACGATTTGCTGCTGCAAGAATTACCACTATTTTTTCACCTTTTTTAATTGTTGTTTCTCCTAAAGTAATATCAATATTTGCAATTCGCCTTGTATTGTGAATTGGTGGATCAAATCGCAGAGTTTCTATAATAGATTTTTGTATTTCTGTTTTATTATTAAAGGTTTGATAATCTATAATTTGTAATAATAAATTACTCAAAATTCCTCTTCCCGCATCATAACTCTGAATAAACAATCCTATTACATTACTAATAGTTATCTTTTTTATTTCGTCAGGCGGAAGAACTTTAGCTTTTGATATTTTATTGAAAAAATGATTGTAGAAATCTAATTCTGAAAGTTGTTTTTCGGTAATTAAAAATAAGGTTTCAGAAATTTCATTTATGGATTTTATCTGTTTTTCAGTTTTGTCCGGGAGCATTATTTTGACCAAAACTTCGATTTCATCTAATACAAAAGCACAATCATTTGCTGCAAAACCAAAACTTTTTAAAACAACCAGAAGCGGTAATTTTTTACAAACCGAATTTACCCAATCGATTTTATTTTCGATTAAATCATCTTTTATTAGTTGCGAAAGAATTGTATTAATCTCGACAGACTTCATGTTCTGAAACAACAAATTGGCAATTTCGCGATTTATTTCATGCTGAATTCCATTTGATAATCTTGTTAAGTTAGTCAAAATGTCTAATGCATGTTTGTTTAGTTTCTGTTCGTTATTCAAATTGATGACCGGAATTAAGGCTTCAGGATTTTTTAGGATTTCAACACAATATTCATAAGAGTAAATCGCCCATATTTTATTGTCTTCGTCCCAATATATCGGGTTTTTATTCAACATCGATTGATAGAGTGAATAAGGATCTTGAACATCAGATTGAAGGAATAAAGTAGAAGTCATAGTAGTATCTTTTTAGCAAAGTTATCTAACTTTACAAATCAATACTTCATTCTATATTTAACTGTGATACTTAAATGGAAGATCAATTTATAAAAGCAGCAACATTAATTGGTGATGCTACAAGGGCAGCAATCATGTGGACATTGTTAGACGGAAGAGCTTTTACAGCCACAGAACTTTCGGTTGCCGTAAATACATCTCCGCAAAATATGAGTATGCATTTGAGTAAACTTCTTGAGGCAGATTTACTTGCTGTAGAAAAACAAGGCCGACATAAATATTACAGATTTTCTAATAAAGAAGTTGCGTATGTTGTTGAAGCAATGGCAAATCTTATTCCGAAGCCTGATATCCTTTCAAAAAAGAAAGTCGAAAATTATCCTCCCATAAAATATTGCAGAACGTGTTATGATCATTTGGCAGGGAAAATAGGTGTTGCTTTAGCAGATAGTTTAGTGCAGCAAAAAATAATTATCGAAAAGGAAAGTGCTTTCGAAATTAGTACGGAAGGAGAAAAATGGTTTTCGGATTTCGGAATTAATCTGGAAGATGCCCAAAAACAAAAACGAATATTCTTAAAACCTTGTCTCGACTGGAGCGAAAGACGATATCATATCGCAGGTTCAATAGGAACTTTGTTATTGAATAAAATGCTGGAGCAAGACTGGATCAGAAGAACGGCAAATTCAAGAGCAATAATAATAACCGGAAAAGGAGAAAAAGAGTTGTTTAAGAATTTTAAGATTGTTGTTTAATTTTCCAATCTTGTGATTCTGAGTTATGAAGTGTCATGGTAAGAAACGAATGTAAATAATTGATACGCGGATGACGCAGATTTGCTTTGTAAAAACGCAGACTAAAACGGATTTTTTCATGATTTTTTCTTCATAGTTTTTTAATCTCAATCTTGTCATCCTGAGCGAAGTCGAAGGATCATGAGTAGCTCGACAAAGATTAACTAATTTCTTTGCTGAGTTTCTAGCATTCCTTCGACTTCGCTCAGGATGACAAAGTAAAACGTTGGAATAAAAAACTTACAGTCTTAGCGACTTAGTGGCTCAGAACCTTCAGTAAACAAAAACTCAATTACTTTCTCATACAATTCATCATCATGCATTCCGTGGCCTAAACCTTTGGTTTCGATAAATTGACTGTTTTTCCAATTACTGGCGATTTTTTTACCTTCTTCAAAAGCAACAATTTTGTCTGAAGTATCATGAGCAATAAAACCAGCAACATTAAATTGAGAAGCGAATTTTTGCCCGGAGAAATCGCTAATTTTAAAATTGAAACGATTAATGAATTTAGTTTCAAGAAGTGAGAACATTTTGGTGTTCAGACTCAACATCGAAATATAATTGTCGATCAATGTTTTTAAATCTGATGGAGCTCCCAGAATGACCATTTTATTAATACTCGTATTCGGGAATAAATATTGAAGGTAAACACAAGCCGCTCCACCAATTGAATGACCAATAATAATTGTAGGCTGATATTTTTCTACCGCTTTGTTTATGAATTCAGCATAAAGCGGAATATTAAATTCTTTGCCGCTACTTTGTCCGTGAGCCGGAGCATCAATAGCAATAATCGTACTTCCTGATTTTTGAAGATGTGGTAATGTTTTTTTCCATCGAGATGCGTTACTTTCCCAACCGTGAACTAAAAGAATTTTGGTTTCGTTCCCTTTCCAGATATAGGTTTGAAAATGGTGCTCGTTATGATGAAACGTTTCTGTTTCTGTATTCTTTAGTATTTTGGGTAAGCTTTCTTTTTGTAACCTTCCAATTCTGGGCTGGCTAAAAAGTGCGTAAGAAAGTGCAACAGCTTTTTGCGGACGAACATAACTCAGGAAGTTAATATATGATCCAACCGATTTTAACGTAATGAAACGAATTCCTTTTTTAATTCCCAAAACTTAAATTTTTTCTAAAGATAAAAAATGTTTTGCCACAGATTAAAATGATTTTCAAGATTAGTAAAAAATACAGATCAGTTTAATTTTTTTAATCTGTGACAGAAAAATAATGACAAAAAAAAAGTCCCGATTAAATCGGGACTCGTATTAGAATTTAGAGAACAATTGTTCCATTTTTTCTTTTTCTTCTTCAGCTAATGCGCTGTCGACTAAGATTCTTCCAGAGTGCTCATCAGTAATGATTTTCTTTCTGGAAGCAATTTCTACCTGAGTTTGTGGCGGAATAGTAAAGAATGATCCTGCAGAAGCTCCTCTTTCGATAGATACTACAGCTAAACCGTTACGAACACTAGTTCTGATTCTAGTATAAGCAGCTAATAATCTTTCTTCGATCTGACCTGAAAACTCAGCTGATTTCTCAGACAAGAAGATTTCTTCTTTTTGAGTTTCAGCCATAATAGCGTCTAATTCAGATTTTTTATGTTTTAAGTGCGAACTTTTAGCGTCAAGTTTTTCTTTTAAATTAGAAATAACTTCTTTTTTATGTTCGATAGAAGCTTTCATTTCTTTGATTTGCTTTTCAGCCAATTGAATTTCTAATTCCTGAAATTCAACCTCTTTAGTCAACGAATTAAATTCTCTGTTATTACGAACTGATTCTTGTTGTTTTGTGTATTTTTTGATAACCTCTTTGTGCTCATCAATCGCATTTTTCTTCGTTTTGATAAGATCTTCAATAACCTCAAGTTCACTTTTCAGTTTCTCTGAACGCGTGCTTAAACCTGCAACTTCATCTTCTAAATCTTCCACTTCTAAAGGAAGTTCACCTCTCACGTTTCTGATTTCGTCAATTCTAGAGTCAATAAGCTGTAAATCGTATATTGCTCTTAACTTGTCCTCAACACTTAATTCTTTCGTATTCGCCATATTCTATAAGTACTTAACTGGATTTGTATTTTCTTCTGATAAAATGATGGCAAAATTAAGGATTTTTTTTCGAAGATAATCAACAATATAGTTTTTTGTATAGCGTTCGCTCTCAAAATGACCAATATCGGCTAAAAGTAGTCGGTTTTCTGCTTCATAAAACTGATGGTATTTTAAATCTGCGGTCAAAAAAGCATCGGCTCCAGCCATGATTGCATTTTTTATGGCAAAACTTCCTGATCCGCCCAAAACGGCAACTTTCTTGATTTTTTTTCCTGTAAAGACAGAATGGCGAATTCCATCCGCAATCATTTTATCTTTTACAAAAAACAGAAAATCCTTCTCATTCATTTCAGTTTCAAACTCACCAATCATTCCTAAACCAATATTCTGGTGAGCGTTTTGTAAATCATAAATTTCATAAGCCACCTCTTCGTAGATATGATTAGCAAAAAGCGCTTTGAGGATTTTAGATTGTAAGTGTTTTTCGAAAACAACTTCAATTTTTATTTCGGTTCCCGTATGTAGTTTTCCTTTTTCTCCAATTACGGGATTACTGTTTTCATTTCCTTTAAAGGTAAAAAAGCCTTCGGTATTAAAACTGCAATTGTCATAATTGCCTATAGTTCCGGCACCAGCTTCAAAAAGTGCATTTCGAACTTTCTCAGAATTATCCGGAGTGGTATAAGTCACTAGTTTTTTGATATAGTTTTGCTTGGGAATTAAAACCTTAGTATTCGTTAAACCTAAAGCATCGCAAAATATCTTGTTAACTCCAGCCGAATGATTGTCCAGAGCGGTATGCACAGCATAAATCGCAATGTCGTTTTTGATCGCTTTCAAGATGGCACGTTCTACATAATTTTTACCCGTGATTTTTTTAATTCCAGAGAATAAAATCGGGTGAAAACAAACGACAAGATTGCAATTTTTAGCAATAGCTTCATCAATTACATTTTCTAAAGCATCGTGACAAACTAAAACTCCTGTGCTTTCTGTCTCTAAATTGCCTACTAAAAGACCAACATTATCAAAATCTTCGGCGTAAGCCAAAGGTGCCATTTCTTCAAGAACTTCTATTATATTTTTGATTTTCATTTTTTTGCTTTTTGTTTCAGGTTTTATTTGTTTCAAGTTTCATGTTGCTTAGAAAATCTTGAAACTTAGAATCTGAAAGGAATTCATAAAACAAATTAACGAAAAATATTATATCTGGTAATACTTATTGTTACTAATGGTAATACTTATTGTTACTAGTGATAATACATTATATTACTAATGGTATCAATTTTGTATCTTTGTGTTTAAATCAAGAATCATGAAAACGCTAACCGTAAAAATAAACGAACGTACTAAGATAGGGAAAGCTTTTATCGCAATGTTTGATAGTTTTAAAGATTTTGAAGAAATAGAAATTATTGAAACAGATTTGGAAAAACTTAAAAAGGAAAAAAGTCCATACGATCCTAAATTTGTAAAAATGGTATTGGAATCAGATAAAAGAGGTGATTATAAAGAGATTGATCCAAAAGATGTATGGGGAAGTTTAGGGTTAAAATAGAAAAATTAGCGGAGTCACATTTAAAAAAACATTTTAAAGCAGGTAATCAATCTAGTATAAAAAAAATCAGTCAGATATTAGATGAACTCAGTGAAACACCTTATGAAGGTGCTGGAAAACCTGAAGCATTAAAATATGGACTTAGTGGATTTTGGTCAAGAGAAATAAATTCTAAAGACAGAATTGTATATAAAGTTCAGGAAGATATTGTAACCGTTTTTGTGATTTCTGCGATGGGACATTATTCTGATAAATAACTTTATGAACTTACTTCGAAAAATACTTTTTCCGTTTGCTATTTTATACGGATTCATTACTTCAGTCAGGAATTTTCTTTTTGATAAAGGAATTCTAAAATCAGCTACATTTAATATTCCGGTTATTGCTGTTGGAAATCTGAGCGTAGGCGGAACTGGAAAAACTCCTCAAATAGAATATCTTATTCGTTTGTTATCTGATCGTTATCAGGTAGCAACTTTAAGTCGCGGTTATAAACGAAAATCTGAAGGATTTGTTTTGGCCAGCGAAAGTTCGAATGCAGAAATTCTAGGCGATGAACCTTTTCAGTTTTACCAAAAATTCTCCAATATTCAAGTTGCTGTCGATGCAAACAGGATAAATGGAATAACACAATTGCTTTCGCAGAATGAAAAACCACAAGTTATTTTGTTAGATGATGCTTATCAGCATCGTAAGGTAAAAGCAGGTTTTTATATTTTGTTAAGTTCATATGATGATTTATATGCAGATGATTTTATGTTGCCAACCGGAAATCTTCGCGAAAGCAGGAGCGGAGCTAACAGGGCTAATATCATAATTGTAACAAAATGTCCAAAAGATTTATCTGATGAAGACCAGGCAAAAATTCGTTTGAAATTGAAACTGACCTGTTCACAGCAAATCTATTTTACTTTTATAGATTATGATGATTTTATTTATGGTGAAAGTGAAAAAATAGAGGTTAATGAAGTAAAAGGAGAGTCTAAATTGCTTCTGGCTGGAATTGCAAAACCAACTCCGTTTTTTGATTATTTAAAGAACGAAAATGATGTGTGCATGACTTTTCCGGATCATCATGATTTCTCTGAAACAGATTTAGATTCGATTCAAAATAAAGCTCAAAATAAAAGAATCATCACTACAGAAAAAGATTATGTGCGTCTAAAAGATTCTAAATTAGCTTTTCAATTGTACTATTTACCCATAAAAAGTACATTCATAAATCACCAGCAAAATTTTGATGCTACGATTCTGGAATATGTAAAAAACAACTTAGAATCTTAGCTGCTCAGTTCCGAAGCTTCGGGATAGAGTCTAAAAAAAACTAATCAAAAAACTTAGCAATTATGCTATAAAATTCATCTGGTACAAATGGTTTTGTGATTACATCATTCATTCCAAAAGATAAAAGCATATCTCTGTTTTCGTCCAGCGAAATAGCTGTTAAAGCTATAATTGGAGTCGTTTTATCAAATTCCCTGATTAATTTTGTAGCGGTTGTTCCATTGATTCCCGGTAAGTGAACATCCATTAAAATCATATCAAAACGTTTTATTTTCAAAAGATCAATAGCATCTTCTCCATTATCGATAATCTCGCATGTAATAGCTTTGTTTTCAAGCATTTTTCGGGTAATCATTTGGTTGATCTTGTTGTCCTCAATCAATAAAATAGATTTATGTTTTAATTGCTTGTCGTTGTAAGGTTTTGTCTCTTCGACTATTACTAAAGGTTCTTTGTTGATTTTAAAATTCAATTTAAACGTAAAAGTAGAACCTTTGCCAACTTCGCTTTTTAATTTTATTTCACCTCCTAAAAGTTCAATCAGTTTTTTTACAATTGTTAGCCCTAAACCTGTTCCGCCATATTTTCTGTTAACTTCTATAGAACCTTGCGAGAAGCTTTCAAAGACAGTTTGCAGTTTATCTTCAGGAATTCCAATTCCGGTGTCAACAATTTCGAAATATACAGTTACATTTTCTTCTTGTTTGGTATACAGTTTTGCAATTACATCAACATTTCCGTTTTGAGTAAATTTTAATGCGTTGTTAATAAGGTTTAAAATAATTTGAGATATTTTAGTAGGATCACCAATTAAATTATCCGGAATTGCGTCATCTATTTCAAGATTAAAATAATTTTTATTGGCAGTTGCTAATTCTTTCAAAGAAGTTTGAATGTTAAATAATAACTCTTTCAAGTTGAAACAAATGTTTTCGATTTCAACCTTAGTCGAATCAATTTTGTTTATTTCGAGAATTTCATTGATAAACGTCGTGAGATAGTTTCCTGAAAATTTTAAAGATTCTAAATACTTTAATTGTGTTTTTTTAGGATTATCCTCAAGAAGTAAATGAGTAATTCCGTTAATAGCGTTTAATGGCGTCCTGAGTTCATGACTTACCGTTGATAAAAATTCTGATCTGGCCTTAGAGGCTTTTTCAGCTTTATTTTTGGCAAGGATAAGTTCTTTGTTTTTTTCTCTTAAAAGCAAATTATTCTGATTTCTAATAATATTGTTTTTATATAGCGCCAAACTCAAAAGTGATAAAATAGAGATAAGTGCGATGGCTAAAATGCTAACCAACTTAGAGTAACGATACGTTTTTAGCTGAATTTTTTCTTCACTTTCCCGTTTAATGGTATTGTTTAAGGATTGATTTTTTTTGAATTTTTCGAATTCATTAAGATCAAATTTAGCATCCTTTAATTTCAGGATATAATTTTCTAACTGATAGTGTTCATCTAAATAAGAATAGGCGAGATCAAAATTTTTATTCTGTTTGTAATATTGGCTTATCGCTAAAATAATTTTTGATTTTTTAATCAAATCATTGCTTTTTGAGTTGTAGTCTAAAGCATTGTCCAGATAAATTATAGCCGAATCATTTCTTTTAAGCTGAGTTTCGATTAAGCCAAGCTGGTAATATGAATCTGTTTTTGTTTTAAAAATAGGAGGATTATCAGGCTTTCTGGTAATTTGCTGAAGAGCTTTTGCAGCAAGAGGTAAATTTTTGTTTGCTTTTAAAGCCATCGCTTTCTGATAGTTTAAAACTTGGGCATGATCAGCAATTTTTAATTGGTTTAAAAGATCATCTGCTTTTTTATAATATAGTTCAGCAGTTTCATAATCGCCTTTTGTGGTATTAACAATACCGATGTAATGCAGTGCTAAAACTTTGGTACAAGTTGGTTTTACACTATCAAATGAAGCAACACTTTTGTGAAAGTTTTTTAGTGCTTCATCATATTTATGCTGTTTGTAGTAAATTTTTCCAAGCTTAAAAGTTTGATTGGCCAAACTCTCCGGTTTGTGATTGGTCTCGCAAAAATCTATGGATTTTTTAGTGTAAAAAACAGCTTCCTTATATTTTTTATTATTCAGATTGTTGTTTACCAACTTATTATAATAGAAAACACTATCCGTATTCTTTTTGGTTTGAGAATACAAAAACGAATAAAAAAAACAAAAAACAATAAAAAAGAGTTGTTTCATGTATTTGGAATGCTTTTACAATGAATCTTATTTTTTTCCTGTAAGCAAAATCAAATCTATTAATCTTGATGAATAGCCAATTTCATTATCATACCAACCCACAACTTTTACCATTTTATCAATAACGGATGTTAGTTGCGCGTCAAACAAACACGAATGTGTATTGCCAATTACATCAACAGAAACAATTGGATCTTCTGTGTAATCTAATATTCCTTTTAAATTTGTTTTTGAGGCTTCTTGAAATGCTTTATTTATTTCTTCAATTGTAACAGCACGTTTTACATTAAACGTAATATCTGTCAATGAACCATCGGGAACGGGAACACGAATTCCACAACCACCGATTTTTTCATGCAATTTAGGAAAAATTTTTGTTAATGCCTTAGCTGCACCTGTAGTTGTTGGAACAATTGACTGACTTGCACCTCTTGCACGGCGTAAATCCTTATGTGGCTGGTCGTGAAGACTTTGGTCTGTTGTGTAAGAATGTATTGTTGTAATGTAAGCTTGCTCGATTCCACATAATTCATCGATGATTTTTATCATCGGGGCTGCATTATTCGTCGTGCAGCTTGCATTAGAAATGATGTTTTCAGTTCCGTCCAGAATATTTTCATTAACACCTAAAACTACAGTTTTTATTGTGTCAACTTCTGATGGGGCAGAAAGAATTACTTTTTTTGCTCCCGCTTCAAGATGAGCATTTAATTCTTCGTGGGTTTTGTACTTTCCTGTAGATTCTACTACAAAATCAATATTATGGCTTTTCCAGTCCAGACTTGAAATCTTTTTTTCGTGAAAAAACAGATAATGTTTCTCATTGACAATTATACCTTTTTCGTCATGACTAACGATAAAAGGTAAAACACCATGAATACTGTCGTATTTTATCAAATGAGCCATGGTTTTATTATCGGCGATATCGTTGATGGCAACGACTTCAATTTCAGGATGGTTTAAAAGTAAACGGAATAAATTTCTACCAATTCTTCCAAAACCATTAATAGCAATTCTTGTTTTCAATGTTTTGTTTATTTGTTTAATCGTTCAGCTGCTTAATCGTTTAATTGTCTGGACGATTAAACGATTAAGCAGTTAAACAAATAACCTTTTTTATAAAATATGTTTTTGTGCTTTGTATGAAGAACGAACTAAAGGTCCGCTTTCGACATGACGGAAACCTAATTCAAGACCAAATTTCTCGTATCGTGCAAATTGATCCGGGGTAATAAATTCTTTTACAGGTAAGTGTTTTTTACTTGGCTGTAAATATTGACCAATAGTTACAACATCGACATTTGCATTACGTAAATCTGTCATAGTCTGAAAAACTTCTTCTTCAGTTTCTCCAAGACCCAACATAATACCTGATTTAGTTCTGTTGATTCCTTTTTCTTTCAGGTAACGCAAAACTTCTAAACTACGATCGTATTTTGCCTGAATTCGTACTTCACGCGTCAAACGACGTACGGTTTCAACATTGTGCGATACTACTTCAGGATTTGCTTCTACAATTCGGTCTAAGTTTCTTTCTATTCCTTGAAAATCAGGAATTAAAGTTTCCAGAGTAGTGTTTGGGTTCATTCTTCGAATTGCTTTTACAGTTTCAATCCAGATAATAGAACCACCATCTTTTAAATCATCTCTGTCTACACTAGTAATTACAGCGTGTTTAATGTTCATGATTTTTATAGAACGGGCTACTTTTTCAGGTTCGTCCCAATCTACCGTTTCAGGTCTTCCGGTTTTTACACCGCAAAATCCGCAAGAACGCGTACAAACGTTTCCTAAAATCATGAAAGTTGCTGTTCCTTCGCCCCAACATTCGCCCATATTAGGACAACTTCCTGAGGTACAAATGGTGTTTAAGCTATATTTATCGACTAAACCGCGAAGTTCAGTATATTTTTGCCCAATTGGAAGTTTGACTTTTAACCATTTAGGTTTTCCAAGAGGGACATTTTCAATGACTGTTTCCATATATCAATATTCAAAGCACAAAGATAAGGAATGTAGTTTATTTGTTGATTCGTTTACCATTTAATTTGGTATTGATCTGTGATAGTTTATAAAACGGGTTTTGATGATAATTTTATTGTCATGTTAAATTATTGTTTTTAAATTATTATGAGAGTAAAAATGCGAGGTTTTTGTTTGTTATTTTGAGTAAGAGGAATAATTATAGCAGAACTCTGATTTTTACTCGTTTAATATTTATATCTTTATTTGTTAGAAAATGAATTTAATTAAAATAGAAATACCTAAACATTGTAATACATTTGCTATTAAATTGTAATAAATATAAAACATGAAAAAGAAATTTATAATACTGGGAGTTTTGTTTGCCGCTTTTGGTTTTACTAAAATGAATGCACAGATTAATTTTGGCGAAAAAGCCATTGGAGCTGTTCAAAAAGGAGTATCTGGTTTTACCTTTAGTAACGCTGATGCAGCGGCTTTGTCTAAAGCTGCAGTAGATAAAATGGATGCAGAACATGAAGTTGCAGCTGCAACAGATCCTTATACTTTAAGACTTAACAGAGTATTCGGGAAATATACTGCCGGAGATGGATATACTTTAAATTATAAAGTTTATAAATTAAAAGAAGTGAATGCTTTTGCCACTGCGGACGGAAGTGTTCGTGTATATTCAGGTTTAATGGATATTATGGATGATAATGAATTGCTTGCAGTAATTGGTCACGAAATTGGTCACGTTGCGAATCATGATTCTCAGGATGCAATTAAAGCGGCTTATAGAAAAGAAGCCTTATTAGAGGGAGCAGCTTCACAATCAGCTACTATTGCCAGCGTTACGGATAGTCAGTTAGGAAAAATAGGAAGTGCCATAATCGATAGTAAATTTAGCCGTAAACAAGAAGCCGAAGCGGATTTGTTTTCGTATGATTTCCTGAAAAAGAACGGTTATAATGTAAACGCCGAAGAATCTGCTTTTAGAATTTTAGCTAAAATGAGCGAAGGAGCAGAAGCTTCATTTATCGATCAGATGATGAGTTCACATCCGGATTCAAAACAAAGAGCTGAAGATGCTAAAAAAAGAGCTGAAAAAGATGGTTTGTATAAGCCTTATGTGCAGCAAAAAATTGTAAATACGGCGCCAGTAGCAACTAAAACTACAACCAAGAAAACTACTACGAAAAAAACAACAACTAAAAAGAAATAGTAGTTTCTGATACAGAAATAAAACCCGACAATTTTCTCTAATGAATTTGTCGGGTTTTTTATTTAAAGATTAACCTAAAACGTGAAAAGCGAGTACTTTTTGTACATCATACACATTTACAGATTTGTTAAATTGTTTTACAATACTTGGTTGTAATTCGCTTGAAACCCAAATTTTTAATTCGGCATCAAGATCAAAAGTTCCTGCTGTTTCTACGCTAAAACGAGTAATACTTTTGTAAGCAATAGATTTATATTCTGTTTTGCTTCCTGTTATTCCTTGAACGTCAACCAGAATTAATCTTTTGTTTGTAAAGATAAAAGTATCACGAATCAGTTTGAAACCCATTTCGATTTCTTCATTATCAGTTAAGAGCTGACCGTATTTTTTAATTAAATCTTCCTGACTTACTGAACCCGCATTGCCAAGAATAGCTGAAAATATTCCCATTTTTTAGTGTTTAATTTTAATAGATTTGAATTTACCTCTTAGGTATGGTAAAAGTAATTAAAATTAAAAATAATATTGATTTTCTAGCATTAAGAGATTAAGAAAAATTAGCCTGAAATAATCTTTCTTAATCTCTTAATGGTTCAATTTAAAGCATAAAAAAAGCAGAACCTAAATTCTGCTTTTCTATTTTTATTATTCTACTTCCGTTTTTATTGTAATTGGAAGGTTATACGCAGTTCGAACTGCTTGCCCGTTTAAAACTCCGGGAATCCATTTTGTTTTTAGTGATTTTAGAACTCTTATAGCTTCTTTCCCAATTCCGTAACCCGGATCGTTTTTTACCATGATATCAGTAAGAGAACCATCTCTTTCGACTACAAACGAAACATAAACTTTTAAGGTTCTCTCAGCATCAAGTTCAGGTCTGTTGAAGTTGTTGCCTACAAAAGTGTAAAACTTAGCCATTCCTCCGGGAAATTCTGGCAGTTTGTCTAAAATTGCCGGATTTACAGGATCATTAGTTATAACAGGTACAACGGCTTCTCCGCCTCCGCCTCCAGTTGTTGGTGTTGCATTTAAAGCAGTCCCAGTTCCTGTAGGATTTTCTACACCGGTAACATTGTTTGCGTTAGTTGCAATTTCGGGAGTCGCTTGTTCTGGTGCAGTAATAATTGGATTTGTCAATTGTGTACTGGTAGTTGGTGCTGCGGCTGCACTTTGTTGCTGAGGAAGAACTTTTTCTTCTGTTTTTGGAATAATCGGATGTACCTCATAAGGTGTTACGATCATTGGGCCAGGATCTGTTGGTATTGTTTCCACCTGAGAACTCCTGAATTTGTTAATTAATACTGATACACTTCCCAAAGCTGCTAACAATAGCAAACCCATAAATAGAGCCGTAATAGTGGTTTTTGAATTTTCCTGGCGTAATTGATACGCGCCATACTCTTTGTTTTTGTTTTCGAAAACAAGATTGGTCCAGCTTGCTTCGTAGATACTTGATTTAGACATGATTTATGGATTTTAAGGTTAAGTAACGTTAAATCATAAGCAATAAGGTTTTTTTGGGTTTAGCTGCAAACAGAAACATTGCAGTTTTAATGTGTGAATAATTTACTTTTTTAAGAATAAATCGAATAAAATGTTATTCTTTATCTAAAGATAATAAATTATCTATTACGTTCGATGATTTCTGCTAATAATTTTTTAGCTCGAAGTAATTTTACTTTTACATTGCTTAAAGGCTCGTTAATTTTAACGGCAATTTCCTGATAAGTCATTTCCTGAAAATAACGAAGTTGAATTACTTCCTGATAATGTGGTTTTAATTCTTTAATGCAGAGAAGTAATCGCGAAAGGTTTTGCTCTTTAATCAAAGCATCTTCGGCAGATGGAGTAGTATCGGCAATATTGTATGCCTGTTGGTCTTCAGTATCAGTGATTTCAATAAAAAGATTGGTTTTCTTTTTACGAAGCAAATCAATATATACATTTTTTGCAATAGCAATTAACCATGTATTGAATTGAAATTCAGGGTTATAAGAGGCTATTTTGTCAAAAGCTTTTGAGAAGGTTTCAATAGTGATATCTTCGGCAGTAGTTTCATTTTCAGTACGCTTTAGCATAAAGCCGTACACTTCATTCCAGAAATAATCTAATAAAAAAGTAAAGGCGATTTGATCGCCCTTTTTTGCTTTTTCTATTTTAGAATTTATTTCCAATATACAGGTTTTGAAAAGATATTAGTTATAAAGATATTAATTTGCGTGAATATAAGCATGATTTCTACAATAGGAAACCATACTTTAAGGTCATTTTCTTTTAATTTTCCAGCCGAAAATCCAATTACAGTCCATGCTACAGTATAGCGTGTTGCTAAAATAGCCAGTACCGCAATCCATTGAAATTGGAAAGCTAATAATAGGATAACTAAGATAAAGAAAAATAATTGTGAAACGAAAAAAAGACCCAACTGCATTTTGTCAAAAAATTTATAATATTCTGCAGTAGAAATATGCCTTCTTTTTTGGGTAAACCATTCTCCGTATGTTTCCTTAGGTTTAGAATAAGTAAAACTTTCTGGTGCGTATGATATGGTTGTATTGCCTTTGTTTGCTGCCTGGTTTATGAATAAATCATCATCGCCGGAACGAATCTGAATGTGTTCAATAAATCCATTAACATTAAAAAATTCTTCTTTTTTATAGGCTAAATTTCGGCCAACTCCCATATACGGAAGTCCTAATTTTGCCCATGAAAAATATTGCACAGCCGTTAAAACAGTTTCAAAACGAATAATTTTATTCAATAGAGAACGCTCAATTTTTTCATAACCGCCATATCCTAAAACAATTGTTTTATTCATGGTAAATTGTGAAGTCATCGCAGTGATCCATTCTTTTGATGTAGGATAACAATCAGCATCTGTAAAAAGTAAATATTCTTTTTTTGAAGCTTTAATTCCTAAGGTTAAAGCATATTTTTTATTACCCCAAAAGGCTTCGTTGTTCTGTACTTTTACCAGTCGGATATTAGGATATTGTTGCTCAAATTGCTCAAAAACTTCTAAGGTCTCGTCGCTTGAAGCATCGTCGATTAAGACAATTTCAAAATCAGGATAGTCTTGTTCTGCTAAAAGCGGAATGAACTTTTTAACGTTTTCTTCTTCATTCTTGGCACACACAATTACTGAAACAGGAAGTTTTTTTGATGTAATCTCTTGTGGTTTGCCAAAAGCAAATTTTCCAAAAATTCCTAAGTAGTAGAAAACCTGGATAAAAACAATAGCAATAAAGAAGTAAAATAAAGTTATAAGCATCTGTTTTAATGTCTTTTAATTTCTGAATCTTGCGAGTGCAAATGTACTTATGAATTCCTAGATTTCAATGGCTAAAGCCAATTTACTTTCGGCATTTCGACATTTCTTTTGCAACAGCAATAGCCTGAGGGTTTTCGGTTTTTTCTAATTCAGAAATTATGTTTTTATAATTATGATCATCACGATTTTGAGATAGTTTTTTGGTTGCCTGAATCTCATCAATTTCGATTTCAAAACCAAAAACCCCTCTCGCTTCACGCATTGTCTTTGTTGATAAATTTTCAACGCGGACTGGATTTTCAGATGTGGCTTCGTATTTATCAACCAATTTTTTCAGTTGTTCTATTGACGTTTCTTCGTCGACAATTTTAATGCGGCCATAAACATGTACGGCTATATAATTCCAGGTTGGTACATTTTCATGATCGTACCATGATGATGATATATAACTGTGCGGACCGGAAAACACAGCTAATACCTGATCGTTTTCTGCAAAACCTTCTGCCTGTGGATTCAGTTTTGAAATATGTCCTTGCAAAATTTCCTTTCCGTCAGCATTAACTTCAAGCTCTATCGGAATATGTGTAGCACATAATTTTCCGTGAGTTTGATTGATTAAAATACCAAAACTATTTTCTTTTAAAAAAGTCCTGATTGATTCCGGATCTTCGTCTTTGTATAAATTTGGAGTATACATTTTATGATTTTTTATTTTAAAGATTTTCCCAGACAAATAGCTTCCGGTCGATCTGTATATTTTCCGTAATTTGAAATTATTTTATAACCTTGTTTTTGGTAAAACTGAATAGCACTCTCATTTTTTACCCGTGTTTCTAAAACCAAATCACAATAATCAAGCATTAGAGCTTTATTTTCTAAAAAGGCTAATATCGTTTGTCCAATTTTCTTTCCCGGAACTTTAGAATACATTCGTTTTACTTCGCCAATATTCTCCTCAATTGGTCTGATCGCACCACAACCTACAATTTCATTATCTATTTTGGCTATAACAAAAACAAACTTAGAATTTTCATTTTCCCAATCCTTAAAAGAATTCTTTCCGTCACTTCCAAAACGAAGATAAAGATTTTCCGATAATTCTTCTGTAATTGCCAAAGCTTTTTCGTTGTCAGGATTTGTGATTTCTATGAAAATAGATTCTTTCATTTTACTTAAAATACTTCGACTTTGCTCAGTCTAAGAATAAATTAATCAGTGTAAATTCGTGAAATTTGAAAAAAATCTAAATCACATTCACTTCTGCTTCAATATGAATTCCGAATTTTTCGAAAACCGTTTTTTGAACATCTCTCGAAACGGCTAAAATTTCCTGTCCCGTTGCGTTTCCGTAATTTACCAGAACCAAGGCCTGGTTTTTATGAACACCTGCATCACCAAAACGTTTTCCTTTAAAACCTGCTTGTTCAATTAACCAGCCTGCCGGAACTTTTACTTGGGTTTCTGAAACTTCGTAATATTTCATTTCAGGAAACTTTTGGTGGATTTCTTCGAAATCAGATTTCAGTAAAATCGGATTTTTAAAAAAGCTTCCGCTATTTCCCAATTCCTTCGGATCCGGTAATTTGCTTTGTCTAATCGCAATTACAGCATTACTCACATCTTTTAAAGTTGGAGTTGTAATGTTATTTTTAGCCAATTCGGCAGTAATATCTCCGTATGAAGTGTTAATTTTATGATTGCGTTTGGTAAGTTTATAAATTACAGATGTTATAATGTATTGATCTTTTACTTCATTTTTAAAGATGCTTTCCCTGTATCCAAAATTACATTCAGGATTCGTAAAAGTTTTTATTTCTTGGGTTTCAATGTTAATGGCTTCACACGAAACAAAAGTGTCTTTTATTTCAGTTCCGTAAGCGCCAATATTTTGAACAGGAGTCGTTCCTACATTCCCGGGAATCAGAGACATATTTTCTAAACCGCCAAAATTATTATCGATGGTGTAAAGTACGAAATCATGCCACGTTTCTCCGGCTTGGCTTTCAACCCAAACGAAATCTTCATCTTCTTTAATGATTTTTTTGCCTTTTAAATCTATATGAATTACCAAAGCGTCAATATCTTTGGTTAAAAGCATATTGCTTCCTCCGCCCAAAATAAATTTTTTCTCGTTTTTGGTTGCTGTTAAAATTGCTTTTAATTCATCGACTGAATGAACGGCAACAAATTGTTTCGCTTTGGCTTCGATACCAAAAGTATTGTAGTTTTTTAAAGAAAAATTGGATTGGATTTCCATAAATAAAAGGCTTTTTGAGTCCCGAAACATCGGGATAATTCTGAGTTCAAAAGTAACGATTATAATTTATCTGAATAGATTTTCTATAAAATAACAAATAATAAAATAATAGAAATATGTGAAAAAAGAGATAAATCGTTTTAGGGACTTTTATTTTATAGCTTCAATAAATTGCTGCATTTCTTTCATGGTACCAATTGTAATTCTCGTCCATTTTCCGTTTTCTTCATAAATTTTAGTTCCCATTATATTATGGTCTTCTAATTGTTTGAAATAATCTTTTTTATAATTGTCTAATGAAAAATAAAGAAAGTTGGAGTACGATGGAATGCAGGTTAAGTTGAGTAATGTAAGCTGGTGAATCGTGTATTTTTTTACTTCGTCATTTAAAGTGCAAACCTGTTGAACGAATTTTTCATCGCCTAATGATGCAATTGCTGCAACTGTCGAAACAACGCTGATTGATAAATTTGGAGATGATTTTAAAATACTTAGTTCTTCGATTGTCGATGAAGCTGCAACAGCATAACCAATACGGGCACCGGCTAAACCGTACATTTTTGAGAAAGTTTTGGTTATAATTAAATTTTTATTTTCAATTGTGAGATCACTTAATGATTTTTCTGTGGTGAAATCGATATAAGCTTCATCTACAAAAACAAATGCCTTTTTAGTTGCTTCTTTTATAAACGAAATTAAATTTTCTCTCTCGCATATTGTTCCGGTTGGGTTGTTAGGATTGCAGATATAAATCATTTTTGTATCTGAGTCAATTGCCTTTAGTATTCCTGTTAAATCGTGTTTTTTATCTTTGGTTAACGGAATGGTGATTTTTTTTAGTCCTAATTTTTCAAATGGATCCGTCCAATAGTTATAAGTAGTTTCAGCCATTATAAAATTGCCTTTACTTAAAGCTGAGTATTGAAGAACCAAATCTAAAATTTCTGTAGAACCGGCACCAAGCAGAATATTATTATCTGAAACATTGTTCTTTTTAGCAATAGCCGCAATTAATTCAGGATAAAGATTCCAGCCATAACGATTGCTGCTATTTACACTTTTGGTCATCGCAATTCGGGCCAACGGAGATGGACCGTAAGGATTTTCGTTTGAGCGTAATAAAATAGGAGATTTATCTAAATTTGAAGGAATGTAATTTTCTGCCGGAGAATTTGCAAAACCTTCAAATGGGATTATACTTAATCCTACTGCGCCTAAACTTACCTTTTTTAACCAATTTCTTCTATTATTCATATCTTTTTTGGATTAAATTAAACGATTTAATAGTAAGTCGTTGGAATTGAAGGAAAGTTACTAGCAGATGAGTTTTTTACCGCAAAGTGCACAAAGTTTATAGTATGTGATCTGATGAAAAATACAAAGTTCGCAAAGCTTAGATTATTATAAAAGCTTTGTGAGCTTTGTGTTTTGAAACCCTTGCGAGCTTTACGCTTAATTTTTATGTAAGTCCAGCAACTCATGATACTTATCTGAAATAATCTTCATATTAATATCATAATTCGCATTTTCTTCAACAAATTTTCTATTTTCTAGAATAGCATTATTTCGGGATTCTGCATTTTCAAAACTCCATATCAATTCATTAGCCAGCATTTCGACATTATCAATTTCTATCAATTGTCCGTTTTCGCGATGATTGATCCAGCTTTGATTTCCCGGAATATCTGAAACTAGAGGATAACAATTACACGCCATGGCTTCGAATAAAGATGCTGAAACACCTTCGGTAATTGGCATGCTGATATATAAGTTTGATTGTTGCAATAGTTTAGGAAGTTCAGTATTTGCTATTCTTCCTTTAAAATTGACTTTGTTTTCGATTTGCAATGTTGTGGCTAAATCTTTTAAAGATTGTAATCTTGTTCCATCGCCAACAATCGTCAACGAAAAATCGATTCCTTTTTGATGTAAAATTGCAAACGCTTTCAAAATAGAATCATGACGATATTCCGGTTGTAAAGAACGCGTTACAATAGCTTCAATTTTGTTTGAATTATTTATTGAAGGAGAAAAAAGGGATAAATCTATTCCTTTCGGGATGACCAAAACTTTATTCATATCAACGCCAATTGCTTTCATCGAAATAGTCATAACCGGTCCCCAGGCGTGAATTAAATCGGCTTTTTTGAAAGCGTGTTTCTGAATGATTTTTTTAAAGGGTAGTAAAACAGAACCTTCCGGCCATAAATCAGTTCGGCCTTGTTGCGCAATTGCAATAGGATGCATGCCTGAAATTGCAGCCAGAAAACCATAACTGGTTGTTCTTTCGGCAATAATCATATCCGGTTTTTCTCGTTTTATTGTTTTGCGAATAGAAATAGGGGCGAACAGGTATTCTAAAATACGCTTGAACCTGTTGATTTTTGAGTTGTTTGGTGTTTGAAGTTCCCAGGTGCAAATTTCAAAATCACCAAATTCTTTCAAACCTTTCATCCAGGTTATAGCATCAGCTCGGTAGGATTCTCCCAGAAAAAGTATCTTTCTTTTCATTCGGCAAACTTAATTTTTTTTGCCACAGATTAAAAGATTTTAAAGGATTTTTAATCTGTGTTAATCTGTGGCGAAACTTTTATCTAGAACTCGTCTTCTGTTTCCAATGCACGATTAATAAACTCGTTTAAGGGTTTTAAAGCGATTAGCTTTTTGCTCATTTTGGCAACGAAATCTTTTTGAGTGACTTCGGATATATCATATTTTTGAGTTGCCGTGAAACTTTTCAATTTTAAAAATTCAATTGCAGGATGGTCTTTTTCATAACCTCTTGGCGGATTTTTAAGTGAGTTGTTTTCATCGATATCTAAACTTCCAAATTCTTTTTTGAAATCTTTATTGTTTAAAATAGCTTCTAAATCATCGTAGAAAAAAGCAATTTCCTTACGGACTTTTTTTAACTGATCCGGTTCTGGTGAATAAAATCCTCCGGCAATAAAACTGGCGCCTTTTTCGATATGTACATAATACCCGGAACGATTTTGTCCTTTTGCGCCTGATGAAAGCCAAACGCCTAAATGTGCTTTATAAGGAGATTTGTCTTTTGAGAAACGTATGTCGCGATTGATACGGAATGTGCAATGCTTGACCTCTAGTAATTCTAATGAAGGATCAAGTGGCTTCATTGCATCCAGAAAATCACTTACCAATTGGTGATAATCTTTTTTGAAAATCTCATATCGTTTTTTATTGTCCTGAAACCAATCTCTGTTGTTGTTCTTTTTTAAATCGTCTAAAAATTGCAATGATTCTTTCGTTAGCATATTCTTTATTTTATTGCAGTTGTTTTTTTAAGTCTTTTTCGCTGATAAAGCCCGTTGTTTTCCATTGTACGGCTTTGTTTTCGTATAATACAATTGTTGGTAATTGGTCAATTTTTAGCTGATTTGCCAATGTTTTGTTTTTATCAACATCAATTCTAATAATGGTTACTTTGTCTGCCATATCTTTTTGCATTGTTAAAAGAAATGGTTCCATTTGTTTGCATGGTCCGCACCACACCGCATAAAAATCTACCAGAACCTTTTTGTCGGAATTTAATAAATCATTAAAATCATTCATAGACATTCCGGCTTCAACTTCTGCAGGAATTCCAAATCCTTCTTCGTTCCAGTTCAGGAAACCACCATCTAATTCGTAAACATTCGTAAAGCCTAATTCGCTTAGTTTTGCTGCTGCTTTTTTACTTCTTCCTCCGCTAAGGCAATACACAAAAACAGGTTTCGATTTGTCGAAAGCTGCTGCTTTTGTTTCGAAATCGTCACTATTCCAGTTTACATTTTTGGCGTTTTCTATATGATCAGATTCGAATTCATCCGGAGTTCGAACGTCTAAAATTTGTGGATGATCAGTTGTTTTAATTTTTTCTGCAAATTCTTTTGGAGCAATGGATTCAACAGAATCAGGCTTTTTTTCGTTGCAGGAAAAGAATGCAATTGAAACTAGCAGGAATAAAATTTTGGGGAATTTCATAATACTCGATTTTTAAAATGGTATCGCTAAAGTAGTGATTTTTCAATTTTGAACTCTTAATAGAAAGTGAAATAAAAACGTTGATCACGAATTTCATGAATTAGTGCGAATTATTAAATAATCTTTTAGGCGCTTAGCTTTGACAAAGTTTTTCGTTTAAAACTAGTATTCGCATTTTTGTTATCGCGATTTCCATAATAAAAGCAAATATTTTTTTCAGGAGCTTATCCCGCTATCCGTTTCAATCTTTTGTGGCGAACACCGCCACAAAAGGATTTTCACTTCTATCGGGGCTAGGGCAATCATTTTTATAAGAATATTTTCGTATGGTTTGTCATCTCGAGGAACGAGAGATCACACACGAAACTCGACAAAGATTGTTGATTTTCTTTGCGGAGTTTCTAGTGTGATCCTTCCTGCGTCAGGATGACAATATTGTGGTTACTTTGTCAAAGTTTTGAAATCCAGTTAAATCTTTTTAATCTGTGGCAAAAAAAACTCCTTATAAATTAAATATCTTATAACTCTGATGTGTCGATTTTACAATCGCTTCGGTACGTTCCGGATGTGTATCTGAAATAAAAAGTTGGCCAAAAGTTTCGCTATTGACCATTTCGATGATTTTAGCAACACGGCTTTCGTCAAGTTTGTCAAAAATATCATCAAATAATAAAAGAGGTTTTACGCCGCTTTGTTTTTTTAGAAATTCAAACTGAGCTAATTTCAAGGCAATCAAAAATGATTTTTGCTGACCTTGCGATCCGAATTTTTTTATGGGATGTGAATCAATCTCAAAAGATAGATCATCTTTATGAATACCCACACTGGTATAATGCAGCGCACGATCTTTATTAATGTTTTCCTGTAAAAGTGTCAACAGGTCTTTTTCGAACAAATGACTTTCATAAACCAGTTGCACCGTTTCTTCAGATCCGGTTATGGCGTGATGATGTACATTAAATATAGGTATGAATTGTTCCAGGAAATCTTTTCGTTTTTCAAAAATCGATTTTCCAAAACTATTTAGTTGCTCATTATATATAGATAATGTGTCGTTGTCGAAAGTGTGATTTAAAGCAAAATATTTCAGTAATGCATTTCGCTGCACAATGACTTTCTGGTATTGAATAAGCTGATGCAAATAAGTTGAGTCTAATTGCGAGATCACACTATCCATAAATTTACGGCGTGTTTCGCTTCCTTCTACAATTAAATCGCGATCAGCAGGCGAAATAATAACTAACGGAATAAACCCAATATGATCAGAAAACTTATCGTAAGCTTTTCCGTTCCTCTTTAATATTTTCTTTTGTCCTTTTTTTAAACTGCAAACAATTTGCTCTGTTCGGTCATTTTTTTCCAGTTCAGCATCAATTACAAAAAACTCTTCTCCGTGTTTGATATTTTGTACGGCTAATGGGTTAAAATAACTTTTTCCGTAAGCGAGATGATAAATGGCATCAAGCACATTGGTTTTGCCAATTCCGTTTTTACCCACAAAACAATTGATCTTGTGGTCAAAATCAAAACTGACTTCGGAGAAATTTTTATAATTGAATAAAGAAATTTTGTTTAAATACATTTTTTAGGGACTGGTAAGAACAAATTTAGTGCTTTAGAATATAAAAGTTCCTCTTGTTGATTAAGTTTTCTTCTGCAGATTAAAGATTTAAATGATTTTTACCGTAATTGAAATCGTATCAAAACTGAATTTGTAAAATCCAAAGCTGAAATTATAATAATAACGACAGAAAAATGGTGTTTTGAATTGCAAAAAATTGAGCCTGCAAAATTACCAAAAATATCCAAATAATTAGGCTTTCGGCTGATTTCAGTGGGATTTATTTTGCTGTGAAACAGAAAGAAGGAGCCGTTTAGTGAATTATTTTTTTAAAATGGATATAAATTTACTTTTTTTTGCTTTAGTTTCAATAAAAATTTTATTTTTGCCGTTCACTAAATTAATTTTAAATGGCTACTTACAATAAAAGAGGATATAAAGCACCAAAAGAAAAGGAAGTTAAAGAAGAAGTTGTCAATGAAGAACAACAAGTAATTCTTGATGGAAAAAACAGCACAACAGCTGACGTTTTTTCTAAATTAGATGAAACTGCTTCAAAAACTGAGGATTGGGTTGCTAAAAATCAAAAAATCATTATTGGTTTAGTTGCTGGTATTGCAGTTGCTACTATTGGATATTTGGCTTACCAAAAATTCATCGAAGCTCCTAAACAAGACGAAGCTGCAAGTGAAATGTTTGTTGCACAACAAAATTTTGACAAAGCAACAAACGGTGTAGCTAGCGATTCATTATATAAATTAGCATTGAATGGTTCTGAAGGTAAATTTGGATTCATAAAAATTGCTGATGAATATTCTGGAACTGATGCAGGAAATTTAGCGAACTATTATGCTGGTATGGCATATTTGAATACAGGTAAATTTGATGAGGCAATTAAATATTTAGGTAATTTTAAATCTAAAGAAGCTATCGTTAATGCTTTGGCAATTGGTGGAATTGGAGATGCTTATTCTCAAAAAAACCAACAAAAAGAAGCTTTAGACTATTATGTAAAAGCTGCTGAATCTAACAAAAACGATTTTACAACTCCTCGTTTCTTATTAAAAGCGGGTAAAACTGCGTTGGCTTTAGGTCAAAAAGAAGACGCGTTGAAATATTTAACAGATATTAAAGAAAACTACGATACAACTCCTGAAGCTGCTTCTGTTGATGTATTAATTGGATTAGCGCAATAATAATTTTAGATTTTAGATTTAAGATTGTAGATTTGTATTTGAGAAATTAAAATCTAAAATATAAAGATGGCTACCGAAAATAAAAACTTATCAGAATACGATAAAAACACGATCCCAAATGCGAAAGACTTTCGATTTGGGATTGTTGTTTCTGAGTGGAATGAAACTATAACTGAAGGACTTTACAATGGAGCTTTTGATGCTTTGACGGATTGTGATGTTCCTGCTCAACAAATTATTCGCTGGAATGTTCCGGGAAGTTTTGAGCTGATCTATGGCGCAAAAAAAATGCTGCAAACTCAAAATGTAGATGCAGTAATTGTTATTGGATGTGTAATTCAGGGACAAACCAAGCATTTTGATTTTGTTTGCGAAGGCGTAACACAAGGAATTAAAGATTTGAATGTTCAAACTGATATTCCGGTTATTTTTTGCGTGCTGACAGATAATAACATACAACAGTCAATTGACAGAAGTGGAGGAATTCACGGAAACAAAGGGACCGAAGCAGCAATCGCAGCAATAAAAATGGCTTATATCCGCCAGCAAGCTTCGATGTCGCACCCATTTAATCAGCCTTTGTTGTCTTCTGGAGCAATCCAAATAGAAGAAACTCCTATAAAAATAGAAAAAGAATAAAACACAATTGTTTTAAAAATACTAAAACCTATACTGTGTAAAAATAGTATAGGTTTTTTGTTTTTTTTATGACTAATGAAGATCTAAAACCACATGGAAATTCATTAAATTTGTAGACATTGGTTGAAAATACCAGAAAAAAATTAACAGTATCAATCTGAGATTTTTACAACACGTTAAACACAATTAAACAATAAACTCTTAAATAATAATTTCTTAATGTCCAGTATTATTCAATTACTTCCTGATCATGTTGCTAACCAAATTGCCGCTGGAGAGGTAGTTCAAAGACCTGCTTCAGTTGTAAAAGAGCTGTTAGAAAATGCTGTTGATGCCAAAGCAACTGACATTAAGTTGATTATTAAAGATGCCGGGAAATCTTTGGTTCAGGTTATCGATAATGGTTTAGGAATGAGTGTTACAGATGCACGCTTGTGTTTTGAGCGTCATGCGACTTCTAAGATTCGTCAGGCCGAAGATTTATTTTCATTATGTACAAAAGGATTTCGTGGTGAAGCACTGGCTTCTATCGCGGCAATTGCCCATATGGAAATGAAAACAAAGCAGGATCAGGATGAACTAGGAACGCACATTATAATTGAAGGAAGTAAATTTGTATCGCAGGAAGTGGCGGTTTTACCAAAAGGAACGTCATTTGCCGTAAAAAATTTATTTTTTAATATTCCGGCACGTCGTAATTTTCTGAAATCTGATACAGTCGAATTTCGCCATGTTATGGATGAGTTTCAGCGTGTAGCTTTGGCACACCCAAATATTCATTTTACATTTTATCATAACGGAAGCGAAATGTATAATTTGCCTGCCGCAGGATATCGCCAGCGTATTGTTGGCATTATGTCCGGTAAAACCAATGAAAAATTAGTACCGGTTAATGAAGATACAGAGATTATCAATGTTCAGGGTTTTGTTTGCAAACCTGAATTCGCCAAGAAGAGCAGGGGAGAACAATTCTTTTTTGTAAATGATCGTTTTATAAAAAGCGGTTATCTGCATCATGCAGTAATGGCGGCTTATGACGGACTTTTGAAAGATGGTTCGCAACCCAGTTATTTCTTATATCTGCAAGTTCCGCCCAATACCATCGATATCAACATTCATCCTACTAAAACAGAAATTAAGTTTGACGATGAGCAAGCATTATATGCTATTTTAAGAGCTTCTATCAAGCATAGTTTAGGACAATTTAATGTGGCTCCGGTTCTTGATTTTGATCGCGATGCTAATTTAGATACGCCATACCATTATAAAGATTTAGAGGCTGAAACGCCTACTATTCAGGTTGACGGAACTTTTAATCCGTTTACAGATGATAAGACGAATCAGCATTATTCTAAAGCAGGTTCGGGATCTGGTTCCGGTTCAGGTTTTAGTTCAGGATCTGGTTCTGGTTCAAATTCATATTCCGGATATAATAAAAGAGTAGAACCAACGGCAAGTTGGGAAAGTTTATATGTTGGTTTAGAAACCGATACTATAGAAAGTTCGCCTTTCACATTCGAAAACGAAGAAGTTACTTCGTCACTATTTAATGATAATGAGGTAGAGCAAGCAAGTCAGGGAACGTATCAAATTCATAAAAAATATATTGTTTCGCCAATAAAATCCGGAATGGTAATCGTTGATCAGCAACGAGCACATCAGCGTATTTTATACGAACAATTTTTGTTGAATATGACTGTAAATCAGGCTTCAAGTCAGCAACTGTTGTTTCCTTTGAATTTGTTTTATTCTTCGGATGAAATGACATTAATCGAAGAATTAAAACCTTCGTTAGAAACTACAGGTTTTGTTTTTGAACAGGCTCAGACAGATCATATCGTAATTTCCGGAATTCCGGTAAATATTACCGAAAGTGAAGTTTCGATGGTAATAGAGCAATTATTAAGTGATTTGCAAGACGGAATCCCGGCAAGCAGTTACAGTCAGAATGATACAATTGCCAAATCTATGGCTAAAAGTTTAGCGGTTAAAACCGGATCTTATTTAACCGAAAAAGAACAAGATAATTTAGTAAACGGTTTGTTTGCTTGCAAAGACCCTAATATTTCACCTTTTCAAAAACCTACTTTCATCACCATGCGTGTTGAAGATATAGATAAAAAGTTTGCCTTATGATGAAAATAACTCCCGTAGTAAAACAATTATTGATAATCAATATCATTTTCTTTATCGGTTCTCAATTAGTACCGGTTTCGTATGAATATCTGGCACTTTTTTTTCCTGAAAATCCGGGGTTTAAATTTTGGCAGCCTATTACTCATATGTTTATGCATGGAGGATTTGCTCATATTGCGTTTAATATGTTTGCGCTCTATTCGTTTGGGTCTACACTGGAGCATTTTTGGGGCGGAAAGAAATTTTTGTTTTTCTATATTTCATGTGGTTTAGGTGCAGCCCTGGTTAACTTTGCGGTTAATTATTATTTTTACCAGGATAGTTTAAATATTTTACTGGCAAATGGTTTTAATAAAACGGATATTCTTAGTTTATTAAATGAAGGTAAAATTGATACAAGATGGCAGCAAATATTAACTGTTTCTGAATTTAAACATTTTACCGAAGCTTATTTAGGAACTGTAATTGGTGCATCCGGTGCTGTTTATGGATTGCTTATTGCCTTTACTTTTATGTTTCCAAATGCTGAATTAGGAATTATGTTTATACCAATTCCTATCAAAGCAAAATATTTTGTACCTGTTTATATGCTTCTGTTTGATGGTTTCTTTGGTATTTTTGGAAGTTCGTTTATGGGAATTGAATCTGGAATTGCGCATTATGCCCACATTGGCGGTGCTTTATTTGGATTTTTAATCATGTGGTACTGGAAAAAGAATCAGTTTAATAATAATCGTTGGAATTAATTTTTAACTTTAATATCGCAAATAAAAACCAAAAAGAGATTTTATGAATATTCTTGACGATTTAAAACTACAATATAGATTGGGCGGTGTTGCAATGCGTGTTATTTATTGGAATATCGCATGTTTCCTAATTTCTTTAGTATTCTTCTATCAATATTCAGGTGGCGGTTTTGTATATCCTAATTGGGTTGCTTTATCATCAGATCCTAATGTGTTTTTATTTAAGCCCTGGACATTCCTTACGTATGCCTTTTTTCATGCGTCATTCCTGCATTTGTTATTTAATATGATGGTTTTGAACTTTGCAAGTAATTTGTTCCTGACCTTTTTTACTCAAAAACAATATTTAGGATTGTACATTTTGGGAGCAATTTTCTCAGGTATTACCTTTGCGTTGAGTTTTTACTTCTCAAATATTGCAGGATCTATTGTTGGCGCATCTGCTGCTATTATGGCAATTCTGGTTGCAGTAACTACGTATCAGCCTTTAATGAATGTGCGTTTGCTGCTTATTGGCAATGTTAAACTGTGGCATATTACGGCGGTAATTTTGGTTCTGGATTTAATGCAGTTTCGTCTGGATAATACCGGCGGTCACATTTCGCATTTGGCCGGAGCACTTTTTGGTTTTATTTTTATAAAACTGCTTCAAAACGGTACAGATTTAAGTAAAATCATTTCAAGAACATTAGATTTTTTTACAAATCTTTTTAGAAAATCCCCTACGACCCCATTCACAAAAGTTCATAATTACAAAAAACCTACAGAAAGAGTTCCGTCAAGAATTGTTACGAAAGATAAAACGCAACAGCAAATTGATGAAATTTTAGACAAGATTAGCCAGTCAGGCTATGATTGTTTGACAAAAGAAGAAAAAGAGTTTTTATTTAAAGCTGGAAAATAATCCTTTTAGCATAAAAATATGAAAAACCTTTCGTGGTTTAATAAAATAATGTTCTTTTTGAATATAGTGCTGACTGTAGTAACTTTTAGTATTTATATTTTGCCATTTTTAGCACCTAAAAGTTTTCCGCTTTTATCGGTGCTTACGCTGTTTATGCCCATCTTTTTTGTGCTGAACGGATTGTTCTTTGTTTATTGGGCAATTCAGTTTAAAAAGCGTCTTATATTATCCGGTCTGGTTTTGCTCACCGGAATTACATTTATCAGTAAGTTTTATAAATTTTCTGCCAAAGAATATATAAAAGACGAAAAAGACTTTTCGATAATGAGTTATAATGTACGTCTTTTTAATGTCTTTAAATGGCTGGACCGTGATGATATCCCGTCTAATATAAAAGCTTTTATCGACGAAAAAGATCCTGATATTCTCTGTATTCAGGAATACTCAAACTCCGCTCATATCGACTTAAAAGTATATCCTCATCGATATATTTTTATTGATGGGAACCAGATTAAAACCGGACAAGCTATTTTTTCTAAATTTCCAATTATAAATGAAGGAAATATTATTTTTCCTAAGTCAGATAATAATGTCGTTTATGCTGATATAAAGCGTGGTAAAGATGTAATCAGGGTTTATAACATGCACTTGCAGTCAATCAAGATTTCGCCTGACGTAAGTGATATTTCTAATAATATAGATAATGTAAATCAGGAAAAATCACAGCTTATTTATACCAGGATAAGCAAAGGATTCAGGCAACAGCAAGAACAAGCCGAGATCTTTAAAGAGAATATCAAAAAATGCAAAACTCCGTTTATTATTTGCGGAGACATGAATAACAGCCCATTTTCGTATGTATACCGAAGCATAAAGGGAAAACAAAAAGATGCTTTTGAAGAAGCGGGAGAAGGTTTTGGGGCAACTTATAAATTTAAATACTATCCCGCGAGAATTGATTATATTTTTACAGACAGTAAAATGAAAGTAAAACAATTTGAAAGTTTTCCTGATTTCGAAAATTCAGATCATTATCCAATCATGACAAGGCTCTCGATGGAATAAAATTTATTATACCAGTTTTTGTGTTTTTAAATAATCCATTGCAAATTTTCCTTCATTAAAAAGTAAATCTAAAACGCTTAAATTGTTGATGAATCCGTGTTTGTCATCAAAAACCTGAGTATATTTTTCGAATACGTTTGGATCTTTTTTTCCATTTGCCAGAATTCTGTAATCATTGATGTTTTCAGTCTTATGGAAATATTCTGTGGTTCTGGAAAAATCTAATTTCATTCGCAAGCACTTTGTCAGGATGTCTAACACTTCAATGTTCAGATCCATTAAAAAAGTATGCTGCTTTTCGAAAATTGGGCGAATATCGTCTTCAAAAAATTCAAAGAAAGGAGAACTTCTGTATCCGGCTTCCAGTGACTTAAAATGTTGTTTTTGCCAGTCAAATTCATTTTCAATTAAAACATCTTTCGTTTTTTGATGGAATGTTTTAGAATGTTTAACCGGGATATTCAATAACTGGATCCCGTTTGGACTATAGATATAAGCACGATTTCTATTGGTTTGTTTCTGAAAATTATCTTCCATTTCAAAAGTAATATTTTCAGATTGAGCCATAACTGCAAAGTGACTAATCGAAGGAAAATAAGTAGGAAGCAGGATAGATTTCATTTGTGATTTTTTGTTTAATCGGTAAATCGTTTAATCGTACTTTTTGAGACACGATTAAACGATTTTCCAGTTCAACGAATTAACGTTTTTTATGCTTTGTTTTCTTTTCTTTTTTTCCAGAAATATTCTCCAACAAAATACGCTGCAAGAATAAATAAGAAATACTTAAAGTAAGATTGTGGTTGTCCTTCGCCATCAACAGTGGTAAAAACTCTATTCCAGCGAACTTTGTTGATTCCTTTACCGTTAGTATCCCAGCTCATCCAGATAAAAACTGGTTTTCCTACAATGTGATCCGCAGGAACATAACCCCAATAACGACTATCTTCTGAGTTATGACGGTTGTCTCCCATCATCCAGTAATAGTTTTGCTTAAAGGTATAAGTAGTAGCTTGTTTTCCGTTTATTAAGAAATGCGAACCGTCTAATTGCAACGTGTTTCCTTCGTATTTTGTAATGATTTCTTTGTAAAATGGCAATGACTCATTTGTTAAGGCAACTGTTTTTCCAGCTTCCGGAATATAGATTGGTCCAAAATTATCCTGACTCCATTTGTTGATATGAGGGAAGATAGCATTATCATTTCCTCTGTCAATTTCTCTTTTTACAGCAGTAATTCCGGGAGTGTTTTTCAAACGTTCTGCACTGGCTTCTGTCAATGCTCTGAAATAGATAGTATCTCTTTTTTGCTGATCTTTAATATAAGCGCCATCAGTAATGTCAAGTTCCTTCATTAAAGATTCGAAATCAATAGAGGTTTTTCCGTCTAAAGCTACAGAGTAAGAATATTGCGGTTTTGCACGTTCCGGTAAAATTAATTTTTTTCCGTTAATGAAAACAAACCCGTCTACAATTGATAAGCTGTCACCAGGAATACCAACGCATCTTTTTACGTAATTCGATTTTTTATCGATAGGTTTTATAACTCCGGGTCTTCCTTTTGGCTCATAGAAATAGTGAACGGTATCAACGGGCCAGTTGAAAACAACGATATCTGATCTTTTTATTTTTTCTATGGCTGGTAATCTAAAATAAGGCAGTTGTGGCCAGCTTAAATATGATTTTCTTTTTAAAAATGGTATTGTGTCGTGAACCATTGGCAAAGCTATAGTTGTCATAGGTACACGAGGACCGTAATTTACTTTACTTACAAACAAAAAGTCACCAATTAATAATGATTTTTCTAGTGATGAAGTAGGAATTGTATAAGGTTGTACTACATAAGTGTGTACTAATGTTGCCACGATAATAGCAAAAAGCAATGAGCTTATAGTGTCAGCAGTTTTATTTTGCGGTCTTAATTCTCTATTCGCATTATATTCTAATTTCTGAGTATAATTTACATAATAGATATAAAATCCAAAAGTAAAAATTCCTAGTAAAGTGTCTAATGTAGATTTTTTACCAAATGTTCGTAAAGTTTCTACCCAAACAACAGGAAACATAATTAGGTTAATAATTGGAATGAAAAGTAATATAGTCCACCAAGTTGGGCGGCTGATTATTTTCATTAAAACTATCGAATTGTAAACTGGAATTGCAGCTTCCCACGTTTTTCTTCCGGCAGCCTGATATAATTTCCAGGTTCCCAAAAAGTGAATTACTTGTACGGCTAAGAAAAATACGAACCAAAGATATAGTGTCATAATGTTTTGTTTAAAGTTTCAAATTTCAGGTTTTTTTTCATTGTACCCTGAAAATTTCAATCTGTTATTTTAGGTTTAATACATCTTTCATGCTGTAAATTCCTGTTTTACCAGCAAGCCATTCAGCAGCAATTACAGCTCCAAGAGCAAAACCTTCGCGATTGTGAGCAGTATGTTTTAATTCGATGCTGTCTACAATTGAATCGTAAGTTACGGTATGAGTTCCCGGAACATCGCCAATTCTTTTTGCTTCGATATGAATTTCAGTATTATTTTTTGCTTCTTCTAAAGTCCAATTTGCATAATTGCTATTTTCGATAACACCTTTGGCCAAAGAAATAGCAGTTCCGCTTGGAGCATCTAATTTTTGAGTATGATGAATTTCTTCCATCGTAACTTTATAAGAATCAAACTGTGACATGATTTTTGCCAGATATTCGTTTAGTTCAAAAAAGATATTAACTCCCAGACTAAAGTTTGAACTGGATATAAAACCACCTTGTTTTTCGTTGCAAAGCGCTACCATTTCATCAAAATGCTCTAACCAGCCAGTTGTTCCTGAAACTACTGGTACGTTGTTGTTAAAACAAGTCGAAATGTTGCTTACTGCTGCAGTTGGAACGCTAAAGTCAATTGCGACATCAGCAGTCGAAAGTCCGTCGTATGTATTAGATTCGTCTTTCTTTAAAACAATTTCATGACCTCTTTCTAAAGCAATTCGTTCAATTACTTTACCCATTTTTCCGTATCCTAAAAGCGCAATTTTCATTTTGTATTTATTTTTGTATTTAAATAACCGAAGCCATTTAAAATTGGTAATTAAAAGTTAGTCCTACGTTTGGTCTAAAAGTTACATCGTTAGGATAAATTTCCGGACGCATTGATAATCTTTCGTTTACGTTAAACTGAATTAATGCGGCATCAACATTGGCATCGATAATATTTAAAACATAGAAACCTACGACAAACAGCGCAGATAAATCCCTGTTTCGCTGATAGAATTTCTGTCCGGCAACAAGTCTGCTTTCGTCAAGAAACTGATAAGCATCATCATTATAACCTTCGAGTCTTCGTTTATAAGCCCTGCGGTAATCTCGGTATTTGTTATTATTGTCAATATAGAAATATAAACTTGTACCAATTGCTCCGTAAACCAAAGGTATTTTCCAGTATTTTTTATTGTATGCCTGACCTAAACCAGGTAAAATTGCCGAGTAAAACGCTGCTTTTGCAGGAGTAAGCGGGTCAATTTCCTGTAACTTGCTAGTGTCTTTAACAACCAAAACCGTGTCTTTTTTTGCCTGGGCAAAAATAGAAACGGTTCCTGTAAGAAAGAACAATAGACTTATGGGGACAATCTTATTCACTATCGTTTATTAATTTTATAATTCGATTAAAGTCGGCCTCAGAATTAAAAGGAATTGTGATTTTTCCTTTTCCGTTACCAGCGACTTTTACATCAACTTTTGCACCAAAGTAATCGTTGAAAGTGTTTTTTTGTGTCTCTCTGATTACAAATCCGGAATCCGTTTTTGGTTTTCCTTCTACTTTTGGTTTTAAACTTTCGTGATAATTTTTAACCAAAGTTTCTGTTTCACGAACAGATAAATTCTGGCTCACTATTTTTTGATAAATATCTGTCTGAATATCCAGATCTTCGATATTAATAATTGCTCTACCATGTCCCATGCTGATAAAACCATCACGAATACCGGTTTGAATGATTGGGTCCAGTTTTAAAAGACGTAAATAATTGGCAATTGTAGAACGTTTTTTACCAACGCGCTCACTCATTTGTTCCTGAGTCAATTGAATTTCATCAATTAAACGCTGGTACGAAAGTGCGATCTCAATTGGGTCTAAGTCATGACGCTGAATGTTCTCTACCAAAGCCATAACCAATGATTCGTTGTCATTGGCAATACGAATATATGCAGGAACATGTGTAAGACCAACTAAAGTGGAAGCGCGTAAACGACGCTCTCCAGAAATTAGCTGGTATTTATTGAAGTCTAATTTTCGAACAGTAATAGGTTGAATCACACCAAGTTCTTTAATAGAAGTGGCTAATTCGCGTAACGATTCTTCATTAAAATTACTTCTGGGCTGAAAAGGATTTATTTCGATAGCACTTATTTCAAGCTCTATGATGTTTCCAACAACTTTGTCAGCATTTTTGTCTTCTACTGATACAATGTCGTTTTCCGGATCTTTTAATAATGCTGATAATCCTCTTCCTAAGGCTTGTTTTTTAATTGCTTTTGTCATAAAAACTATTTGCTGTTTTTCTTTATAATTTCTTGAGCTAAATGAATATAATTAACGGCTCCTTTGCTGGTTGCGTCATAATTAATGATGCTTTCACCAAAACTTGGCGCTTCGCTTAATTTTACATTTCGCTGAATAACGGTATCAAAAACCATATCGTTAAAGTGTTTCTGAACTTCTTCGACAACCTGATTAGATAAACGTAATCTCGAATCGTACATGGTTAGTAACAATCCTTCGATATCAAGATCCGGGTTGTGTATTTTTTGAATACTTTTTATGGTATTCAATAATTTTCCTAATCCTTCAAGTGCAAAATATTCACATTGAATAGGAATAACTACTGAATCAGCTGCTGTTAAAGCGTTCAGGGTTAGTAAACCCAATGAAGGTGCGCAGTCGATAATGATATAATCATATTCCTCTTTTACACTTTCTAATGCTTTTTTAAGCATGTATTCTCTGTTTTCTTTATCAACCAATTCGATTTCGATGGCAACAAGATCAATGTGAGCAGGAATTACATCAACATTTACAGCTGAACATTTAATAATGGTTTCTTTAGGGGTGTGGCTGTGTTCAAGTATTTGGTAGGTACCAATCTCAACAGATTCTACATCAATCCCAAGGCCAGATGTGGCATTTG
Source organism: [Flexibacter] sp. ATCC 35103 (assembly GCF_001975985.1). Classification (GTDB taxonomy): domain Bacteria; phylum Bacteroidota; class Bacteroidia; order Flavobacteriales; family Flavobacteriaceae; genus Flavobacterium. The sequence continues at coordinate 278,495 of NZ_MTQF01000007.1, forward strand.
CTTGAGGATCAGCATCAATCAATAATACTTTTTTTTCTAAAACACCCAATGAGGCCGCAAGATTTACAGATGTAGTAGTCTTTCCAACGCCTCCTTTTTGATTAGCAATCGCAATGATTTTGCCCATTTATTTTCTGAATTTTGAACCGTAAAAATACAATTATTTATGGTTTCTGAAAATCTATTTTGTTAACATTTGATAAACATCGGTTAATCGTTGTATAGTGTGTGTTTTGCCGAATTTAATATCTCCCGGAAAGAAAAATAATAGAGAAATTTCGCTCTATTATTTCTTAATTTTCAGACTAAAAAGTGTAAACTTCCTGTTTAAAATGTAAAAATGAAAATATTGTTAAAATAGATTTTTAATTTTAATTCTTTCTTTTTAAATCTTTTACTAAACTGACAGTAAAAAATAAAATTGTTATTCCGCCTAACACAATACAAAGCCACATAAACCAGGGTTGCTGCCAGAAAGATTGTTTTGCTGTTTGGCTTTTTACGGTAGTTTTTTGCTCAATATCATATACAGCTGTTTGAGGCAAATGGGCAGCAATGTTGTTCTTAAAATTTGAAAGATCATATTCCGGCTCTGTCAAATTCTTGTTTCCGGTTTTTAAAATATAATTTTCATTAGTATTTAAATCAGCAACAATAGAAATTGGTTTTTGGGCATATTTTATTTTTGAAATTTGTAAGGGCTGATTGTCGTGATTTTCAATTTTTATAAAAAACTCCTTTTCGAATATTTCAGGAAAATTAAAGGTGTTTTTTGTGTTGGAATTTAATTCAAAAGAAATAATTTCTTCATCGAAAATTTGAGATTTCTTTCTTGTTTCGCGTTTTGTTTTTTTATAAAGAATAGCTGTACGCTTATAATAAGTAGGTTTTGAAATTTCGAATGAAATCTCATTAATTACCTGCGGCGCATTGAAAAGAACATGAATCTGAGTTTCTTTTTCTGAAGGAATTTCTGTTTTTACAGATTTTTTAGGACTAATTTCCTGTAATGCGTTTTTTTGAAATTGGGTATTAAAATTTCCAACTTTCAAAATATTAACAGGAAGTGTTTTTCGATCATCAAAATCTATTTTTAGATAATGATACGTACTCAAAGGATATGAAATAGTTTTGACAACACTTGTTTGCGATGTGCTGTTTAAATCATCAAGTGTTTGTGCGTCAGATATTCCAAACCACTCTTTTTGGTTGTCACTTCCTGAAACAGAATATTTTTTTGCCACATCAGCATTTGCTATAAAAAGCGAAAGTTGATTGTTGTGTTTGTTGGCCGGAACTGCAATGATAATCGAAGTACTCTTTTTAGGGTAAACCGTTTTTGAAATAATTGCATATTCTTCAAAAGCATTTGTAGAAACGGTATTGTTACTTTGAATAAAATACGGAATCTCATTTCCTTTAGAATCAAATATTCTGATATCGCTTAAGTCTTGTTTTGAAAACGATCTGATTTCTGGCGATAAAACAATTTCATGCAGGCCATTTTCAGAAACTGATTTTATTTTTCCTGTCGTTTGATATTGTCCAAACGACAGGTTTGTAATAAAAAGTAATACTATAAATTTATTTAGTTTCATTTGTTTCTTCAGGCTTGTTTTCGTCAATAACTAATACTTTGATTTTTTGATATACAAAAGAGATAATCAAAATTAAAATTCCTAAAAGGATAAAGGATATGATTTTTCCGGTTTCAGAAATGTTGCTGATGTCGTATAAAAACAATTTCAAAATCGTTAAACCAAGTAGGGATAAAGCGATTATTCGCAGAGATTTGAGTTGTTTTTTTATTCCGATTATCAAAAATACAAAAGCTAATATTCCCCATAGAATTGGAAATCCTGTTTTGATGATTTTGGTTCTTGCCAAACCAATGAAATCATTTGCAATAAAATCGCGCAAATAAGGTAAGTCAGATTTATAACTGGCATACATTGAACTCGTTTGTATGTCCTGACTTGTGACTGGCGAATTCATAAATACAAGACCATGAAGCATAACCTCTGAACTGGCGATGTAGATTACAAAAAATGCAGCAACCCACATAAAATAACGACTTTTGAAAAAGGAGAAATCTACTTTTTTATAGATCTGAAACAATTGAAAACCAAAATAAATCGTAATAATCAGTGAGATATAATGAAGATAAAAAGCAATTGATTTGCCGGTTCCGGAATTTATAATGTCTTTATGTTCCAGAAACGGATAATTGGAGAACCAAAATGTAAACAATACAATGTTAGCAATTGCCAGTAATAAAGCACCCTGATATCCGGTTTCTGTTTTTCTTTTTATCAAATAAGAAGAAAGTAAAGCCGAGAATAGTAAATGATACAAAATAGGTAACGCTATAGAACTGTATAGATTTTCGATATAATGATTTGACTGATAAATAACCTCGAATAATCCGGTAAAATAGGTAAGGACAATTCCTGTTTCTAAGACAATTCGTTTGTGTTTTTCGGGATTAAAAATAATATCGAAAATTGTAGAATTTTCGGTTTCGTCTTTTAATAAATACCAAATTGCAAGCAAAGAACTTACGGCAAAAATTCCTGTTATAAATATAGGATTAATGATAATATTCAAATATTCATTGCCATTGTAGTATTTATTCCAGTCCATAATCAGGCTAAAAAGCATTAAAATATGAACAATTACAGAGCCAAATTTATAACTGGTAATTTTAGATTTTTGAGAAAGCCATAATAATAAAACGGCTTCGGCTGCCCAGAACAAGGTAATATAATTGCCCTCAAACTGAATAGGAATTGCTAATGTTATAAATGTCAGCGTAAGCCCAATAAGTAAATAAGCGGCTTTCTCGTCGAGTTCGAATTTTTTGTATAAAAACCAGGCGTAAATTAAATTTAAAAAGGCAAGAATTGTGGTAAACAAACCTTTTAGTTCCGGATGATAATTAGTCAGGATCGCCATTCCGGCACCATAAAATAAAAAGGTGTTGCTGGCCAAAATAGTAAGCTGTGTTTTAGAAAAATCTCCTTTTGACCTGATGTTATTTACAATGTTCATTAATATAAAAATGAAATAGAAAATAAAACCAAATATCAACGCTCCCAGATAATGAGGTTTGTCTGAACTTAAGTCTCTGGATAACCATGCGGCATATAATAATATGGTGAATATATAGGATAGAATATTAACCAGATTCCATTTTTTGTAATAAGCGATTGCTAAAATTCCAATATTTAAAATAATGATATAAGTAAAAAGCACCACATAATTTCCTTCGCCGGTACTAACCATAAACGGTACTGCAAATCCGCCAATAAGTGATAAAACCGCTAACTCGACGCGATCGTATGATAAAGAGATTAAAGCACTAAATGCTGTAATAATTACCATTATACTAAAAGCTACTGTTTGATTGAATAAATGATAATCATGAAAAGCAATACCAATCGTAAAATAAAAAATGGCAATTGCTCCGGCGACAATTACAGAACTGAAAGCGGCATAATTTTTACGCAATTTATGCGCAATTGCCATAACCAGAACGCCACATAAAACACCAATACCAACTCGGGCAGGTTCGTTGATCCAGTCTTTGTCAATGGCATATTTTACAAAATAGCTAATTCCTAAAACCAGAATTAGTACACCAATTTTATTGATCAGGTTTTCGCCAATGAATTTTTCTAAATCAGGATTTTTCTCTTTGAAATTTTCCCAGAATGATTTTTCAGGTTCAGCAGGAATAATTGGTTTAGGAATTGGTTTTGGTTCAAAAGCTTTAGATTCAATTGGTTTAGGCAAATTATCGATGCTGGAGGATAAAGCAATTTTTTCTAATTGTTCATCAGCAATTTTTTGTTCTGTGATTTCTGGCTTGACAACTTCAAAAGTATTTTGATTTGCTTGTTCAGGATCAATCCTAAATTCTTCTTTTTTAACAACAGGAATTGGAGAAACTGAAATAGTTTCTGGGGCTTTTTCTGTTGCTTTTAGAAGGTCCAGTTTTTTACTAAGTTTCTGAATGTCGTTTTCAAGATGATCAAAACGACCTTTTATGGTATTAAGGATATAGATAAGAAAACAAAATAAGGCAACAATAAGAAAACTTTCCATAAAGTGATAAGTGTAATATTATGATTTGTAAATATAACAACATTTTAACACGGTGAGTTTTTTTGCCTAAAAAGAATTAACGGTATTTATGATTCATTGATGAATTTTTTTATTTTTCTATTATCTCAATTTTTACAATAATTCCTCCACTTTTTTTATTTGAAGTAATATCCATAAAAGCTTTTTTAGATAAATCAATTTCTCGTCCGTTTATAAAAGGACCTCTGTCGGTAACTTTTACAATAACGGATTTCTTGTTTATTTCGTTTGTGATTTTTAGCTGTGTCCCAAAAGGAAATTTTTTGTGGGCTGCAGTCAGTTTATTGTTGTCGAATCTTGTACCGCTTGCTGTTTTTCTTCCGTTAAATTTATCGTGATAATAAGATGCGTGTGCTTTTTCCTTGTATAATTTTAACTTCTCAATTTTAATGTCCTGATTTGGTAATGGTAAATTTTCTTGTGCAATGGTTGTCAATGAGATAGTAAAAAATAGGTGCAATAATAAGATTTTCATTTCTATAAATTTTCTGAGTTTTGCGCAAAGAGAGCTATTCACAACAAAACTGACAGATCATAGAAAGGTATATTTATAGTATAAAAAGACATTTTTTATTTTATTCAAGTTCTAAAATGAATAAGTGATTTTTAAATATTTAAACAAAAAAAGAGACTCTTTCGAACCTCTTTGTCTTAATAATATGTTTTATAAAGCTTATTTCGTCTTTAATAAATTTTCCAGATATTCGTTTTTATCTTTTTCGGCTTGCAATAAACGTTCATAAAGTGTTTTGATTTCTTCATGAGCTTCTACCAATTTATCAAGCGGATTAAAGGTACATGCATTCAGGTTTCCAAAATTAGCGCCCTGACTATTACTGAAATCATTATCAGTAAAAGTATTAAAATAGTTAATCATGTTTTCTTCTGAGAAATTTTTAATTGCTTCTACAGTCACACCAAGTGCTTTAGCAACATCAGCGAGTTTTTCGTCGTCTATTGTTTCGCTGTTTTCAATGGCAGATATCATTTGCTGACTTATCCCGAGAGCTTGTGCCAAAGCTTCCTGCTTCATGTCTTTAAGTTCACGAATACGGCTAATCTTGCGTCCTATATGACTTGGTTTTGTTAATGTGCTCATAGCTCAAAGATAATAATTAGAAATAATAAATTAAGGAAATGGTAAAATACATACTCATTACTTTACGATACCAATAAAAGAAATGCAATAATAAACTGCATTACTCATGTGTATGAAACAAAAATACAATTTTTCATACACTTTTAATGTTGAAAGTAATTGATAATGTTGTTGATTTTGATTTGTGAGTTTTTCATTTAAGAATGCGACACTCTTTATAAAATTCTGGAGGAATGTTTTATTTTGTAGCCGCAGATTTTAATCTGCTGAAGATTAATTATAAAGCAAAAAAAAAGTCTTTTCAAATAAATGAAAAGACTTTTGTCGGGGTGGCAGTCCCGAAACCTTTCGGGAGAACCTGCGATCTTCCCGATTTTCAATCGGGACGCGATAACCTTTCCTTGATTGTTAGTATTTAAAATTCCGGAGGAATGATTTATTTTGTAGCGGGAGATTTTAATCTGCTGAAGATTAATTATAAAGCAAAAAAAAAAAAGTCTTTCAAATAAATGAAAAGACTTTTGTCGGGGTGGCAGGATTCGAACCTGCGGCCTTCCCGATTTTCAATCGGGACGCTATCACCGTTTAGTATTTGTCATTAATTGAGTTTAAAGCAAAAAAAAAAAAGTCTTTTCAAATAAATGAAAAGACTTTTGTCGGGGTGGCAGGATTCGAACCTGCGGCCTTCCCGATTTTCAATCGGGACGCTATCACCGTTTAGTATTTGTCATTAGTTAAGTTTAAAGCAAAAAAAAAAGTCTTTCCAGAAATGAAAAGACTTTTTTGTCGGGGTGGCAGGATTCGAACCTGCGGCCTCCTGCTCCCAAAGCAGGCGCGATAACCGGGCTACGCTACACCCCGAAGATGTATTTGTTGTACTGCCCGTAAGCGGATGCAAATATAGTAATAAATTTGTTTTAGAAAAGAAAAATCTCAAAATAAATAAAACTTATTTTAAGATAGTTATTTAGGATTTGATTTGGTGGTAATTTTTTATAATAAAGTTTACATTTGCATCACTTAAAACTATACATACTATGTCAGATACAATCGAAAAAATTAAATGTCTAATTATAGGTTCTGGTCCGGCAGGTTATACTGCGGCTATTTATGCAGCCAGAGCTAATATGAATCCAGTTTTATATCAGGGAATGCAACCAGGCGGACAATTAACTACAACAAACGAAGTAGAAAATTTTCCGGGTTATGTTGATGGAGTTACAGGACCGGAAATGATGGTTCAGTTACAAGATCAAGCAAAACGTTTTGGAGCTGATATTCGTGACGGATGGGCTACAAAAGTTGATTTTTCAGGAGATATTCATAAAGTTTGGATTAACGATGCTATTGAGCTGCACTGTGAAACTGTTATTATTTCTACAGGAGCATCTGCTAAATATTTAGGATTACCATCAGAACAACATTATTTGCAAATGGGTGGCGGAGTTTCGGCTTGTGCTGTTTGCGACGGATTTTTCTACCGTAATCAGGAAGTTGTAATCGTAGGAGCAGGAGATTCTGCTTGTGAAGAAGCACATTACTTGTCTAAACTTTGTAAAAAAGTGACGATGTTGGTAAGAAGCGAAAAATTCAGAGCTTCTAAAATTATGGAAGAACGCGTTCGTAAAACCGAGAATATCGAAATTTTAATGAACCACGATACTGTAGAAGTTTTGGGTGATAACCAAGTTGTTCACGCTATTAAAGCGCTTAACAAAACTACTGGTGAAGTTATCGAAATTCCTGCAACAGGATTTTTCGTAGCAATTGGTCACAAACCAAATACTGATATTTTTGCAAATTACATTAATCTTGATGAAACGGGTTATATCATTAATACTCCGGGAACATCTAATACAAATGTACCAGGTGTTTTTGTAGCTGGAGATGCTGCAGATCATGTTTACCGTCAGGCAATTACTGCTGCAGGAACAGGATGTATGGCTGCATTAGATGCTGAAAGATATTTGGCAGCGCAGGAGTAAGTATTTTAAAAAGTCTCAGTTTTCAGTCTCAGTTTTCAGTTTGAGGATTGTTGAAATTGAAATTATATAATATAAAAAAGTCCCATTCTTAATCGAATGGGACTTTTTTTATATAAGTTTTTAAGATTATTTACCGGAAAATTATTCTAGTAAAGGTGCTTTTTCTTTTAGTTTGATTGCGCCAGGCTTCTTAATAAGTTTTGCTTCTTCGGTAAAACGTGTAATATCAATTTTTGCGTTTCCAAATAAAGAAACTTCAGATTTGTCTCCGGCAGCGATTGAGATTGAATTTTCGGCCAAAACAGTTGCCACAGAAGAACCTTCTGTAGTAAGATTGGCTTCTTTTAAGGTGAATTTTGTTCCTGTAAAAACTGAATTGTTATCTAACCTGATAGTAGCTTTTTCTGCAATACCTTCAATAGCAGCAGCGCCTTTTTGATATAAATCACATTTGAATTTTATAGCAGATACTAATGTTTTTATAGCTGAGTTTTTGCTCAATTGCAGGTTTGCATCTTCTGATTTTAAATTTAATTCGATTCTTGATTTATCATCTGCAAATAAGCTGAATTTTTTTGAGTTTACATTCAGGAATAATTTGGCATAATCAAAAGTATTAAACGTAATATCATCTAACTGAAGTTCCTGAATGGCATATACTACAGATTCATTTTTTGCAATTACAGTTTTTAATGATTTTGTATACGTAACGCGAACGACTAGTTTTTTGAAAATAGTACTTTCTTTTGAGGTATATAAACGAAGCACTTTTTCTCTCAAATCCATCGCAACGATATCATGCAAGTTATCATCGGCTTCAATTTTTATTTCATTTTTTTCTCCTCTTTCAAGGTATACTTCTAAATTATCATCGGCTTCGATTCCATCAAATTCTCCTACTTCTTTTATTGAAGTAGTTACGATTTTAGATCCTTTTATTTTTTCTCTTCTCTGACCAAAAGTTAATGTTGTAACCAATAGTAATAGGAGTAAGGCTGTATTTTTTTTCATTAATTCTAGATTTGATTTTCACAAATATAAAAAAATCATCCACTTTCGATGAATGATTTTTTTATATTTAACAGATAAATATCGTTTACCCCTGGCTGATACTTCCTCCTGAATTCGAAGTTTTCTCGATTGTTTTTGGTGCAACATCATAATTGATGCTTCCTCCGCTGCTGGCTTCTGCTTTTAAACGTACTATTGCATGAACATTTGTACTTGCTCCGCTTGAAACATCTGCATCAACTTCGTTGGCCAGTAATTTGTTTGCATTTATACTTGATCCGCTTGATGCTGAAGTTTTAACTGTTAATGCTTTTCCTTTTAAGCTAATAGTACTTCCGCTGCCTGAATCAACAGAAACGTTGTCGTATTCTATATTAATATCCAGTGTTGCAGCGCTTGAAGTTTCAAGATCAATATGCTCACCTTGCAAAAGTCCCTGACTCATTACGTTTGCAGCACTTGATGCTTCAAGTTTGTCAATATTTGGCATTTTTACCGTCACTTTTTTTGTAACATCTCTAAAAGAACCGCGCTTGCATTTAATAATCAGCGTTCCGTTTTCAACTTTTGTAGAGATTTCTTTTTGTACATTATCATCAGCTTCAACAACAATTTCGGTTGAATCAGATTGAATAATTACCAGATCAATTGCATTGCTTACAGAGATTTTTTGAAAATCTCCCTGTACGATTCTTTTTTCTTTAGTAACATTTCCGCTTCCTTCAATCGAGTTCACGTTAAAGTTACAAGAGGCAAACAATAATGCGGTAACAGTCGCAATAATGAATTTCGTAATATGAATGATTATTTTTATCATGGCTTAGTTAATTTTGATTATAACTCCGTTTTTATCAGTGGTTAGTCTTCCGTTGGTTTTTTTTCCGTTCAAAACTTCTTTTCCGTTTATTTTAATCGAAACTTCGTTTACGGTATCATTTTCAATATGGGTTTCTTCGGTTGTGTCTTCATAATCATTTTCTTCAGAGGGACAATTCAGACATTTAATTTTCGAACCTTCAACTTTATAGTTGTAATTACCACTAAAGTGTAAGTTGAAAAAATCATTTTCTGAGTCATCATAATCCTGAACAGATGCATCTGGTTTGAACAATTGTCCTTCAGGCAGGTATAAATAAACATCAACTTCCTGACCTCTAAATTTGTTTTTTACGTCTGTAAGAAAATAATTATCCAAAATTAAATGATTTCCTTTAATCTCAAACTTATAATTAATTTTTTCTGCTCTTTGTTTTGCAGATATAAACGAATTTCCTCTTGCACTTTTTTCTATTTGTATATAAGGAGAAGCTTCATCAGTGCGCAAAACATGCAAACGAACATCGTTTGAATATAATAATTGATTGTTAGCTGAATCTTGTACGAATTCAAATTCTCTGTAATGGTTCAGGTCTTTTGCGTAATAATCATTGTATCTGAATTTTACAAACAATGTATCTTTCGTTGTAATGTTAAGTGCTTTTTTCTCTACTGTTTTATTGTCGTATGATATTTCTGTAGCTTGTTTAATCCCAATACTAATTGCGATTGCAACTGCAATAATCCAGATTGCTAACAACGTATATTTTACAATGTTCCCTATAGATTTTAGGTTTGGAGATAACAATTTGAAACCTAAAAGTGTCAAAAAGAAAAACGGAATCCCAACGGCAAAGAACATTAATAAACCAAATGACCAGATAGGATAATCAGTAAAGTTTCCTGCTTCTACAAAATTTTGCCAAGGAAAATCAACAAATACATTGGTTCCTAAAGTAAATACTCCAATCAATAACATGATCAAAACACTAATTCCGGACATGATTAAGATTACGCCTAAAAACTTAGCAAAGATTTTAAAAACCGTCATAACAAAGTCTCCAAATGAACTACTTATTCTCTCAGCTCCTGACTTTACCTGGTTTCCCATTGCATCATAATCTGCATTTTTGAATTTATTAGATAAAGATTCAATTTCTTCACGAACTTTTTTCTCAATGTTCGAAATTGTAACCGGTTCACCAGTCATTTCAAGTTTTTCTGATGTTGTAACCGCTTCCGGAGTTACAATCCAAAGAACGAAATAAGCTAAAATACCAGTTCCAAAACCTGCAAAAACAAATACTAAGAATAGAATTTTTATCCATACAGCATCGATTCCAAAATAATGACCTAAACCAGTTGCAACACCACCAATCATACCTTTTTCTTTATCACGGTATAATTTTTTATGTTTTCTTGATCCGTATTCGTTAAAAGACTGATTAGATCTTTCTTCGTCTTCCAGAATGTAATCTTCCGGTTGTCCCATTACTACAATCACTTCATCAACATCTTTCAGTCCTACAACATGTTTGTCGCTTTTTTGTTTCTCAATTAATAATTCAGATACACGCATTTCGATATCCTTAATGATTTCGTCCTGACCGGATGAGTTATTTAGGGATCGTTTTATTGCGTCAAAATAGCGTGTCAATTTTAAATATGCATCTTCATCTATGTGAAAAACCATACCGCCTAAGTTAATATTTACTGTTTTGTTCATGACTTATTGATTTTGATTGGTGATTAGATTTACGGCGTCAGACAATTCTGTCCAGGTTCCGCTAAGTTCGTTTAAAAATGTTTGTCCTATTTCGGTTAATCCATAATATTTTCGTGGTGGTCCTGAAGTCGATTCTTCCCAACGATAATTAAGCAAGCCGTCGTTTTTCAGCCTAGTCAAAAGTGGATAAACTGTTCCCTCAACAACTAGTAATTTTGCGTTTTTTAAAGTGTCTAATATTTCTGATGTGTATGCGTCTTTTTCTTTTAATACAGATAAGATGCAAAACTCAAGAACACCTTTGCGCATCTGTGCTTTTGTGTTTTCAATGTTCATAATTTCATTTTGTTTTTTTTTGATTGAACAATTCGTTTTTTGATTGATGATGATGATTGATGATTGATTGCGAAACGATCCTTGTTGATTGCCTGTAAAGTTTCGACTATAACTTTTAATTTTTAGTAGATTACTTTATAAAAGGAATCGTTAACGGATATTTATAAAATTCACCGTTTGAAGTTTTTATTGAAGCGTAAATCACTAAAAAGAATTCTACAAATTTTAATAATCCAAAAAGTAAAACTGCCGTTGCTCCAATACTTAAAATTCCAATATTTCCATCAATATTAAGATTTCTGATGATTAAATCTTCATCGTTAAAAACCGTGTTGATTGGCAGGTTTTTTAAAAGTACAAACGCAAAGATTGGAATTGCAATTAAGGCCAGAATTAAGGTGTAAAGCAAAAGGCTTAATTGAAAGTTTAACGTTTGTTTTCCGCTATAATTTACAAATTCTGATTTGTCTTTGTAACTCGTCCAGATTAATATTGGGAAAATATAATTCCCAAACGGAATGATGTATTGGCTTAAAGTGCTTAAGTGTGTGAACGTTGCAATGTTCTTTTCTGATGTTGTTTCCATGATGAGTGGTGTTGTTATTTGCATGATTAAAAGTATATAGTATTTTCTTATGCAAATATATGTCTAAAAGACAGTATCTTGTTTTGCATAGTACCAAATATTAACATAATTTTAACAAAGTTGAAATTTAAAATTGGCCTATAATGTATTGAAAATCATCGGGAAGTATTGATTTTGTTGATCATTTATGAGAGTAAAAGCAATTTATTGTGCGTGCATAGTTTTTTTGTATTTTTACATGAAAAAATAAATCACATGGCAATATCAGTTTCTAAACTCAACAAATTTGTGTTATTCAAATTACCATCAGCTTACTTTTGTGGTGTGCGTGTAAAGGCAATCGATGAAGATAGATGTGTGGTAAGTGTAAAGCACAGATGGATTAATCAGAATCCTTTTAACTCAATGTATTTTGCAGTTCAGGCAATGGCGGCAGAATTAACAACAGGAGCATTGGTAATCTCGCAAATTAAACAAAGCGGAAAAAAAATCTCAATGCTGGTAGCCAATAATAAAGGAAATTTTACCAAAAAAGCAACCGGAAGAATAAATTTTGTTTGCAACGACGGACATTTAATCGCCGAAGCAATTCAAAGAACAATAGCAACAGGTGAGGGGCAAACTTTCTGGATGAAATCCATAGGAACAAATGAAGAAGGTGTTCAGGTTTCTGAAATGGATTTTGAATGGAGTGTAAGATTGAAATAGTTTTAAAGTTTTTGCCACAGATTAAAAGGATTAAAATGATTTTTCCTTAGGAGTTCCGCAGGAACAAAATGACGAAGACTTTGATGAATTTAAACTTTGTCCAGGTAAATTGAGATCGTTTAAAAGAAATCTTTTTAATCCTTTTAATCTGTGGCAAAGAAAAACATAAAAAAATGCCTCAAATATTTGAGGCATTTTACTTTTAAACGTGTTCTGCTTATTTTTTAGCGCAACATTTCTTGTCTTTTTTGTCATCTGTTTTTTTGCAGCAAGATTCTTTTTTAGTTTCTTTTTTTGGTGCTGGTTTTGTGTCTTGTGCTTGTGCACCAATTGTAAATAATGCGATAGCTAATACGGCAAATATTTTTTTCATTTTTAGTATAATTTAATTGTTATGTATTTTTCTTTTAGATTTAATCTTCATTAAAAAATTTAGAGACCCATTTGTCAAAATCAGCCTTGTATGTTTCCTGTGCATTTTCTAAAATAGATTCGGTATCATCTACAGGATCCAGATTAAAATTTTCTTTAAGCCATTCCTTGTATTCCGGCAAACCTTCACTTTCTTCATAATCATCTTCATCTTTATAAAAATAAGCTTGTTCGTGAACTACAGAGATTTCAGTATCAAAAGTCAGTAATTGCATAAATTCGAAGATATTTTTTGCGACAATGTGATAACCGCCTTCATCTCCAAAAACAACTACAGGCAACTCATTTAGAGATTTACTTTGATCGTTGTTCCATAATACATACATAGAACCGGAACCGTTTGCTTGTGCAAAAGGCATTAATTTGTCTAAAAAATCAGGATCTTCAGACCAGGTTGCAATTCCGGATTTATCATCTCTGTATAATCCAAAACCCTGAGAATAATTTTCGAATCCAAGCTCTTCATTTATTTCATAAAATAAAGCCAGTTCGTTTGTAATCGTGTCATTAAAATTCTGTTTAAAATCTTCTAAATTCATAATTGGATGGTTTATTTGATATCGTTTTTAAAATCTTAATATGAATCTCAAATATAATAAAGTCATTTTTAACTCAGACGAGAATATGATAATTAATAATTAAGATTTAATCCAAAGCCAACTCCCATATCGCTGTCATAATGTGTCGTGATTCCGAAGTTTCGGGCAACAATATATTTTAAACCCGCCATATATTCCTTATCCGTATTCCACATTAAGTTCATTCGCAAACGTCTGGCAAGAGGAATATCTTTTCGCTCAAATTGAACCCTTACATTTCCATCGGTGTAAACCTCAACTTGCGCTTTTACAAGCATTGGCAAAGTATATTCCATACCGGCACTAAAAACCGAACGATTGTCTTTAGTATTCTTTTGCCCGAACATATTTTGTTCCTGTTCGTCCATTCCCATTCTTCTGTAACGCCAATCAAAACCTATAAAAGGCATAAACCATTGCATTTTGCCAATATATCTACCAATATGCGTTTCGGTTTCATAACCATGTTCATTGTTATAACCCAATCTCCATTCCGTTCCAATGCTCCAACGCGTGTTGCTGAACATTGCTTCACCGTCATTTCCGTTTGAGGCAAAATCATTTTCGGCCATAAAATGAAACATTCGATCGTCCATTTTTAGCATTTTGTACGCCATTTCAGGCTGATGAATCAACGGATTTGGAGCTGAATTTTCATAAGTAAAAATACGTCCCATTCCCGCCATCATATGATATAAGATATGACAGTGAAAAAACCAATCGCCATCGGCATTAGCCTGAAATTCGATTGTATCGGTTTCCATTGGCATAATATCAATCACATTTTTAAGCGGAGAATATTCGCCATGTTCGTTAATAATCCTGAAATCGTGTCCGTGTAAATGCATTGGATGACGCATCATCGAACCATTATATAATGTAATACGAACGTTTTCGCCTTTTTTGATTAAAATTTTATCCGTTTCAGAAACTACTTTATTGTCTAAACTCCAAACATAACGGTTCATATTTCCGGACAATTCAAAACGTAATTCTTTTACCGGAGCATCTTTTGGTAAAGTTGTCACGGTTGGAGATTTCAGCATTCCGTAATTCAAAGTCGTAATTTCGGCAGTTTCTGTAGAATCACTTGACATTTTCATATCGTCCATTTTCATGCCTTCCATATTATGCATAGAATGATCTTCGGTTTTTGCAGATTCGTCTTCACCCGAAATTTCAGGATACATCACAGCATTCATGTCCATCTTGTTCAGAGACATTTTCATACCCATATCGTTCATTTCGCCGTTCATCTTCATCATATCGTTCATCATTTTCATACCTTCAAAATATTTCAATTTCGGAAGATGTTTGACTGGCTGTTTAGTTCCTTCGCCTAAAAATAATGAAGCAGATCCGGTTCTGTCTTCGGCTGTAGCCAAAAAAGCAAAGGATTTATGATCTTCAGGAATTGTCACGATAATATCATACGTTTCAGAAACCGCAATAATCAATCGGTCAACTTCTACAGGTTCAACATCGTTTCCGTCGCTGGCAACAACCGTTATTTTTCCGCCGCCATAAGTTAGCCAGAAATAACTTGAAGCGCCTCCGTTTGCAATTCGCAATCTGACTTTATCGCCCGCTTTAAATTGCGAAAGCTGATCTTCATTTTTTCCGTTAATTAAAAACTTCTCATAATAAACATCACTCACATCCATCGCATTCATGCGTTTCCATTCGTTAGTGACTTTTGTCGAGAATTGTCCTTTCTTGATTGCTTCGGCATAACTTTGGGTAGTTCCTTTTTTTATAGCAAACCAATCGTTGGCATTGTGCAACATTCGCTGAACATTCTCTGGTTTTAGATCCGTCCATTCGCTTAGAATAACCGGAATTGTTGGTAAATCGTCAATTCCTTTTCTAAAAGTAGTATCGTCTTTCTTCTTATTAATAATAAAAAGTCCGTACAAACCTATTTGTTCCTGCAATCCGGAATGGCTGTGATACCAATAAGTTCCGTTTTGAATAATTGGGAAACTATATTTATGTGTTGTTCCTGGTTTAATTGGCATTTGCGTTAAATACGGAACTCCATCTTCTTTATTGGGAAGAAATAATCCGTGCCAATGCAACGCCGTATCTTCGTTTTTTAATTCGTTATGAACATAAATTTCCGCAATATCACCTTCAGTAAAAGTCAAAGTTGGCATTGGAATTTGTCCATTCACGGTAAGTGCACGTTTTTCTTTCCCCGAAAAATTGACAATCGTATCGCGAACGTATAAATCGTAACGAACTACTTTTTGAGCATTTGCGCTAAAGGCAATCAAAAAGGCAATTAGAATAGTATGTAGTTTCATATTGATTTATTAAAGTTTTAGATTTCGTAATCTTAATGCGTTTACAATTACTGAAACTGAACTTAAACTCATTGCCAGCGCTGCTAACATCGGCGAAAGCAAAATCCCAAATACCGGATATAAAATTCCCGCTGCAATAGGAACGCCTAATACATTATAAATAAAGGCGAAAAATAAATTTTGTTTGATATTTTTCATCACCGAATAACTTAGTTTTTTTGCTTTTACAATTCCGTTTAAGTCACCTTTTACCAGCGTAATTTTAGCACTTTCGATGGCAACATCAGTTCCGGTTCCCATTGCGATTCCAATATTGGCTTGAGCCAAAGCCGGAGCATCATTGATTCCGTCGCCCGCCATGGCAACAATTTTACCTTCGGCTTGCAAACGTTGAATTTCTTTTAGTTTATCTTCCGGAAGACAATCGGCTTTAAATGAACTTAAGTGCAATTGATTTGCAACCGCTTTGGCAGTATTGCCATTATCTCCCGTCATCATAATCACTTCGACACCTTGATCGATTAAATCTTTGATTGCTTTTACACTATTTTCTTTAATAGCATCTGTAATAGTTACATAACCCAAAACAACTTTATCAACAGCGATATAAGAAACCGTTTTACCCAGATTTTGTTCGGTAACAATTTTGTTATCAATATCTTCAGAAATCGAAGCGCCAACCTGAAGCATTAGTTTTTTATTTCCTAAAGCAACTTTTGAATTATTCACAGTTCCTATAACTCCTTTTCCGGCAACGGCTTCAAAATCCGGAACCTCTAGAATGGTCTGGTTTTTAGCTCTAGCAAAATTTACTACGGCTTGCGCCAAAGGATGCTCGCTATGTTGATTTAATGAAGCAATATTTTGAAGTAGAACATCTTCGTTATTATTAACAGCATAGATTTTTTCTACAGAAGGTTTTCCTTCCGTAATAGTTCCGGTTTTATCTGTGATCAAAATATCAATTTTGCTCATGTTTTCCAGAGCTTCAGCATTCTTTATCAGAATCCCGAATTGCGCTCCTTTACCAACTCCAACCATTACAGACATTGGAGTTGCTAATCCTAAAGCACAAGGACAAGCAATAATCAAAACGGCAATCGCATTAATTAATCCATAAATGTAAGCTGGTTCAGGACCAAATTTTGCCCAAACAAAAAAGGTTATAATCGAAATAATAACAACCGTTGGAACAAAATATTTAGCCACACGATCCGCTAATTTCTGGATTGGCGCTCTCGAACGACTTGCGTCATTTACCATTTGTATAATTTGAGAAAGCAAAGTTTCTGAACCTACTTTTTCGGCAATCATAACAAATGATTTAGTTCCGTTTATCGTTCCTGCAATTACAGCATCGCCCACTTTTTTATCCACCGGAATTGGTTCTCCGGTAATCATAGCTTCATCAATATTGCTTTCGCCGATGGTAATTTTTCCGTCAACCGGAATTTTCTCTCCCGGTTTTACTCTAAGCAAATCTCCTTTTTTAATATTATGAATAGATATTACTTTATCAGTTCCGTTTTCGACCAAAGTTGCTTCGGTTGGAGCTAATTTCAATAAAGCTTTTATCGCTCCGTTTGTTTGTCCGTGCGCTTTGGCTTCTAATAATTGTCCTAATAAAACTAAAGTTATAATAACTGTTGCAGCTTCAAAATAAAGATGGATCGTTCCATGATGTGATTTAAATTCAGATGGAAAAATATCTGGGAAGAACATTCCGGCAATACTAAACAAGAAAGCAACTCCGGTTCCAATCCCAATAAGAGTAAACATATTCAGATTCCAGGTAATAATCGATTTGTAGGCGCGAACAAAAAACATCCAACCTGCATAAAAAAGCACCGGAATTGAAAAGAAGAATTGAACCCAATTCCAACTTTCGATAGATATTATTTTATAAAGAGGATTATCAGGAATCATTTCTGACATTGATATAATAAAGATAGGAAGCGTGAACAAAATCGCAATCTTCATTTTCTTTAATAAGTCCGTATAAGTTTTGTTTTCTTCAGATTCAGAAGCTTGCATTGGCACCAAATCCATTCCACAAATTGGACAATCGCCTGGTTCATTCGAAACAACTTCCGGATGCATCGGACAAGTAAATTGAGTTGCGTTTATCGCAACTTCGGGAACTAAATCCATTCCGCAAACGGGACAATCTCCGGCTTTGTTATAGGTTTTATCGCCTTCGCAATGCATCGGGCAATAAAAAACTCCTGTTGTATTATGATTGTGAATTACAGGTGTTTCTTTTTTGTGATGATGTCCTTCGTGGTTTTCTTTTTTGTTACTGGAACAACATGATTTAACGGGAGCTTCTGTGGTATTTTTAGATGAAGTCATCTCAATAGTATATTTTCCGGCTTCGGTTAAAGCTTCCTGAAATTTTTCAGTTGCAACATGTTTATCCATTGTAATAGTTGCCAATGGAGGATTTAAAGTTACTTCGGCTTGAATTCCTTCAATCGTATTCAAAGTTTTCTCGACTTTTTTACGACATCCATCGCACGACATTCCTGAAATTATATATTGATGCGTCATTGTTTTATCTTTTTAAGTATTACAATGCAAATTTCTGAAGTAACGTTTACTTTGGTTTGTATAATTTTGAGAATGATTTGTAATATTTATGAAAAGAGATTTTACCGCAAAGCGCGCAAAGATTTTTTGATCTCGTTTTATAGTAATCGCGCAAAGACGCAAAAGCGCAAAGTTTTTTTCTAAGTTAATAATTGAACGTCCAGTTTGTCATTTCGAGGAACGAGAAATCACACAAGTAATTCCGTTCCTAAAAGCGTCAATCTTTGTCGATTTACGAGTGTGATTTCTCGTTCCTCGAAATGACATAAAATGAAAAAAACTTTGCGCTTTTGCGACTTTGCGAGAAATTAATTTTTACAAATTCTCAATCTGAATCCTTTTTTTATCCTTCAATTGCTTGAAATAAGTAGGAGTGAACCCCGTAATTTTCTTGAACTGATTGCTCAAATGCGCGAGATTACTATAATTTAGCATATCGGCAATTTCGCTTAACGAATGTTCATTATATATAAGGAGTTCTTTTACTTTCTCGATTTTCTGACTGATAAAATATTTTTCGATAGTAGTATTTTCAATTTCTGAGAAAAGATTACTCAAAGTGCTGTAATCCTGATTTAGGTTTTCGACTAAATAATCAGACAAATTGATTTTGAGTTCGTTGTTTTTATGATGAACTAAGTCAACGATGAGGTTTTTTATTTTCTCGATCGTTTTACTTTTTTTGTCATCAATAAAATCAAAGCCTAAAGCCTGAAGATTTTTTAGCAGAATATTTTTCTGAGAATCGGTGATGTCATTTTGAAGTTCGGCTTCGCCTAATTCAACAGAAATAGTATGAAGTCCAAGTTTTTCAAACTCAGACTTCACAACCATTTTACAGCGACCACACACCATGTTTTTGATGTAGAGCGTCATATTTATTTGATGGTTTCTACCACGTTTCCGCAAGTCAGCATCGAAGAACCGTAATACGGATTCTTAACTGCTTTTTCTTTGCTTAACCAGTCAGCATCTGCCATTGGGCAATATTGTTTGTAGACAACTTCAGTAGATTTTGAAACTTTAACTAAGTCATAAGTACTTTTAGTTAAAGATTTAAAAGTTTCACGTTGTTTTTTAATGTCTGAGCTTGTAGAAATACTTTTTGCGTCAGCAGTTAATTTTTTAACCACTTTCATCCAAACAGTATGTTCGTTGCTTTTTAGTTTATCCATTTTTACTGCGGTAATTGCCGTCAATAAATCTGTGGCTTTCGCCGAAGTTAATTTAGCATCACTTTTAATCAAAGCATCTTTTACAGTAAAATAAGCATCATAAACAGCTTGTAACTGACTTGAATCTACGTCTTCAATTGTGGTTGTTTCTGCTTTGATTGTAGTTGCCTGAATTGTATTTGCAGAAAATAAAACGATTATTACTGCTGCTATAGTTAATATTGTATTTTTCATTTTTATAAGATTTTAATAGAGAATGTGAATTTATCCTCTAAGTTAAATAATTTTAATTTTTCTTTTGCGGGCTTAGCGTAAATCTTTGCGAACTTCGCGGTTAAACTAAACCCAATTATGGCTGTCAGAAATACAATTGTTATATTTTTGGCGGAAGCCAAATAGAAGTAAAACCATCAGAAATACTGGCGGTTTTGTGATGTAAAGTTGTTTTTTCAGTAGAGAAATTGAAAAGATTATTATCAAATTCAAATTCATTTGTTGTAATCAAAATAAAAGCTGAACCAGAAGTTGTACAACCGGAATGATCACATTTTCCGCTGCAGCCATGTTGATCTTTTTTAGAACCATGATTATCTTTGCAACAATCTTTTTCGCAAGAACCGTCTGTTTCTTTTTTGGAAATTGTCTTTTTCTCGCAAGAAGTTTTTTCAGAAGCATTTCCACAAGCATAACCAGAATTGGACATCAAAAGGAAGCCAAGAGTTATGAAAAGAAATAATATGTGGAGCTTTTTTGCCAATGAAATTATTTTAGAAGTACAAATTTAGATATTTTTTTTAAGCGTTGCTATTTATTTAAGATTTCCAATTTTAAGTTTTCTTAAAATCTGTTGGCTTCATATTTTTTCGCTTTTTAAAATAGTTTGATAAATGACTTTCATCGGTGAAACCAAATTCATAGGCAATTTGTTTAATTGGTAATTGATTATTGTGAATTCGCTTTTCGATCAAAGTTGTTCTTAAATTATGAATATAATCGCGATAACTAATCGAGAAAGTTCTTTTGAAATAAGCGCTAAAATAAGTTTCTGCAATATTAAAATGATTCGCAATTACTTTAATCTGAACTAATTTTGGATTGTAAATGTTCTGATGAATATAAGAAGTGATTTGTTCGTTGTCGATAGAATTGCCTTTAACAACAAGATTTTGACCGCGCATGGTTTCTTTGATTAATCCAAAAATCGAAAGAATCTGATAAAACACAATTGGTGAAGTCGAAACATCAGTTTTACAATTATAGGCGGCGATATTTTCGATCGTATTCTTTAATATTGTTTTGCAGGGATCGTCGAGTTTAAGAACTGTTTCTTTTAGTGTTTTATCACGCATGAAACTTTCCGGAGTATGAATTAAGAATTCGTCGCAAGTAAGATTCTGTTTCGAATTAAAATAATTGTCCGTAAACTTAATATAAAAGAAGCGAGTACTTTTTTTAATATCAAAATAATGCTCGTCTTCGGGCGAAATCACAAACAGATCTCCCGTTTTATATGGTAATAAGTTGTTATTCAGATGGTGAACTCCACTTCCTTTTTTGATATAAATAATTTCATAATAAGTATGCGTGTGCGGCGGAAGATGAAATTTCTCATCTTCGAACTCATCAATAACAAGAGTTTTGAATTGATTTAAAATAGGCATAACTTAAATTTACAAGTTTATATCGCAAATGTACAACTTTTTTTGTGTTTAACATCGTTAACTTTGCGTCATAGAAATTCTATTCCTTTCTTGTAAAAACAAATGAAAAAAAGTCTTATTGCACTCTCATTAGGAGGATTAACAATTGGTATTACCGAATTTGTTATGATGGGCTTGTTACCGGATATTGCCTCAGATATGAAAGTTTCGATTCCGGTTGCCGGATATTTAATTTCTGCTTATGCCCTTGGTGTTGTTATTGGGGCACCTTTATTAGTAATCTTAGGAAGAAATTTAGCTCCAAAGAAAATGCTTTTAATATTAGCTTTAATGTTAACTGTTTTTAATGCGCTTTCTATTATTGCGCCATCGTATAATTTTTTATTCGCATCCAGATTTCTTTCCGGATTACCGCACGGAGCCTTCTTTGGGGTTGGAGCTGTAGTCGCAAGCCGTTTGGCAGACAAAGGCAAAGAAGCTCAGGCAATCGCCATTATGTTTTCAGGTTTAACGCTGGCTAATTTAATTGGTGTTCCAATTGGAACTTATATTGGACATAATTTTATATGGCGTTATACTTTTGTGTTAATTGCGGTTGTTGGATTGCTTACCTTTTTGTTTATTTCTTTATGGATGCCAAATCTGGAGAAAAGCGGAAATGTGAATATGAAAACACAATTGCAATTTTTTAAGAAAACTGAAGCCTGGTTAATCATCGGAATTACTGCAGTTGGCTTTGGAGGATTGTTTGCCTGGATTAGCTATATCGCACCTTTATTAATAAATGTCTCTAAATTTTCTGCAGAAGATGTTTCATATATATTGATCCTTGCAGGATTAGGAATGGTCGTTGGAAACTTCCTAGGAGGGAAACTTGCAGACAAATATTCGCCTGCACCAACAGTATTGGCATTATTATTTGTGATGTCTGTTGATTTAATTTTAGTTTATTTATTCTCTTCTAATCAATATATTTCTTTATTCCTGACTTTTTTAACGGGAGCTATTTCTTTTTCAGTTATTGCCCCAATTCAAATGTTAATGATCAGAACTGCTAAAGATGCGGAGATGATTGCCTCGGCAGCGCTTCAGGGAAGTTTTAATATCGGGAATGCCTTAGGTGCATTTTTAGGAGGTTTGCCTCTCGTAGCAGGATTTAGCTATGCTTCGCCAAATCTTATAGGTGTTGTAATGGCGATGATTGGTATGATTATTACTTTTATTTTAATGCAAAAACATAAAAGCAATTTACAATTGCAGCGTGCATAAACCATAGAAATAGTTTAAAAATACAGTTGACCCTTAAACAAGTTTGTTTAAGGGTTTTTTTATGTCTAAAATTTATCTTCTTCTCTATTTAAGGTTTATGACTACATCATGTTTTTTTATTAGTAGGAATATTATTGTGTTTCCATATTAAATTGAGCTTCTCAAGCGGTACATTATCAAAATAAGAAAATTAAAAAGCATTTAAACTTCTTTTTTAACATTGTATAAATGTAGAAAAAACACTTAATAATATTGTAATTAGTTTTAGTGTAATCGATTGTTTTTTTTAGAAAAACGCAATGAATCTTTCAATTATAAAAATATATTTCATATTTATATTGAAGTTAAATTACATATGTCATATAAAAAAGCACTTTTATTTTTGATATTTTATTTTTTTTAGGAAATTTTTATGAATTTAAATTTTTTATATCAAAAAAATATTTATGTTTGTGTAATCGATTACAACTTTTTATTTGTGCAAGAAAAAGAACCTTTCTGAGGTACTATTTAAAATTCTTAATACCACGCCAATTTTTTTAAAGAAGTAAATCTTTAAAAATAAATAAAAAGTATAAAGAGTAAATTAAATAACCACAAAAAACCACTTAAAACAAAAACTAATTAATAACTTAAACAATCAACCATGAATTTTAAAGATTTATTTAACAAAGGAGCAAATGGTTACTTTGCAGTTGTTTTCTTATTGTTTTTACTGACGAGTACTCAAGTGAGTGCTCAGACAGTAACGCTTGAAGGAACAGTTAAAGATGCTGCAGGACTAACTCTACCGGGCGTTAATATATTAGAAAAAGGAACAAAAAATGGTACCTCGACTGATTTTGACGGGCGCTATAAATTAAAACTTTCAAATCCAAAAGCTGTTGTAACGTATTCTTTTATAGGATTTAAAACGAAAGAAGTAGCAGCTGCAGGAAAAACCAAAATTGATGTTGCCTTATCTGAAGATTCAAATGCATTAAATGAAGTTGTTGTTGTAGGATATGGAACGGTAAAAAAATCTGATTTAACCGGAGCTGTTTCCTCAATTTCAGGAAATGATTTGAAGAAAGTTCCTGTTTCTAACATTGCAGAAGCACTTACAGGAAGAATAGCCGGAGTTCAGGTTACTTCGACTGAAGGATCTCCGGATGCGGATATTAAGATCAGAGTGCGTGGCGGTGGTTCATTAACTCAAGATGCTTCGCCTTTGATTATAGTAGATGGGTTTCCTGTAAATAGTATGAGTGATATCGCTGCGTCGAATGTTGAGTCGATGACAGTATTAAAAGATGCTTCTTCTACTGCTATATATGGATCAAGAGGAGCAAATGGAGTTATCATTATTACAACTAAAACTGGTAAAGACGGAAAAATGGCTATTAGCTATAATATGTTTTATGGTATGAAAACAATGGCTAATGATATCGACGTTCTTCCTGTTGATGATTTTATAAAATGGCAATATGAATATGCTTTGCTTAGCCAAACCGATAAAACTATTTTAAGTAATCCAAGTTCATACACTAAATATTTTGGGAACTGGCAAGATCGCGATTTATATAACGGAGTAAAAGGTACTGACTGGCAAAAACAAATCTATGGACGCCGTGGCGAAGTAAGCAGCCGTGATTTAGGAATTCGTGGAGGAAATGATAAGCTTAGTTATAATTTTAATTATGCACATTATGATGAGAAAGCAATTATGGTTGGCTCAGATTATAAAAGAAATAACTTATCATTAGCATTAAAAAATAAGGCAAGTGATAAAATTGATCTTGGTTTTACAGTGCGTTATTCTGATACAAAAATAAATGGAAGTGGTGCTAATGAGCAAAACGAAGTTTCATCACTTGATAGTCGTTTGCGTCATAGTGTGGGTTACTCTCCGGTTCCAATGCCAGGATTGACTACTGATAATGATGACCAAACTGTTAACAGCTATTTAGTGAATCCTTTTTTAGCTATATCTGACAATGATCGTCAACAATCCAGAAAAAATTACAACTTATTAGGAAGCTTTGGATGGAAGCTTGCTCAAAATTTAAAATTCCAAAGTGATTTAGGTTTAGATAATTCTAATTATTCTGATTATCGTTTCTATGGTTCATCTACTTACTTTTCAAGTACTGCCAAGATTGGAGCAGGAATGCCGGGTATGGTTATGAGTGATCGTAAAGATGTACGTTTTAGAAATGCGAATACATTGAATTATGATTTTAAAAATATTTTAGGAGCAAACCATCATTTAACGGCACTTTTAGGAGAAGAGATGATTACTACAACTTCTAATACTACAACAACTACAATCTTAAAATATCCGGAGTTTTTTAATCTGGATCAGGCAAAAAAACTGACAACTCAGGGGACTCCGTTTTCAGTGGATAATTTTTATAGCCCGGATGATAAATTATTGTCATTTTTTGGACGTTTAAATTATGATTATAAAGATCGTTATTTATTAACTGCTTCTTTTCGTGCAGATGGTTCAAGCAGGTTCTTAGGAGACAATCGTTGGGGATATTTTCCGGCAGCAGCAGCAGCATGGAAAATTTCTGAAGAGAGTTTTTTAAAAAATACTTCGTGGTTAAATCTTCTTAAATTAAGATTAAGCTACGGTGAAGCCGGTAATAATAATATTCCGGTAGGTCAGACAGTTCAGAGTTATCTTTCTAACACAAATGCCTACATAAATGGTTTTGATAGCTATTGGTCTCCATCCAGCGTATTGGCAAACCCGGAATTAAAATGGGAAACTACCGTTACACAAAACGTTGGTCTTGATTTTGGGTTTTTTAAAAACCGCTTAAACGGAACTTTTGATGCTTATAAAAATGTTACTCACGATTTATTAATAGAATTTCCGGTAGGAGGTACAGGATACAAAACTCAATATAGAAATATGGGTGAAACACAAAATACCGGTTTTGAAGCAACTGTGAATTTTGTAGCAATTGAAAAGAAAAATTTCGGTTTAAATTTTTCTGTAAATATTGGTATTAACAAAAATAAAATTAACTCTCTGGGAGTAATGGATAATTTTGGAGTAAATACAAACTGGGCATCGACAGATATTGGTAACGATTATGCTGTAAATGCAGGATCACCAATGGGCTTAATGTATGGTTATAAAAGTGATGGACGATACGAAGTTTCCGATTTTGATTTTGTTGGAGGAAAATATATTTTGAAATCAGGCGTAGTTGATGCTACCAGCGTTATTGGTAGTGCTGTACAGCCCGGTATGATGAAATTAAAAAATGCAGATGGTTCTGCTGATAATAAAGTTACGGCATCAGATCAGACAATTATTGGTAATGCAAATCCTAAAAGTACAGGAGGGTTAGTTATTAATGCTAATGCTTATGGTTTTGATCTTACTGCTGCTTTCAACTGGACAATAGGAAATGATATTTATAATGCTAATAAAGCCGAGTTTTCAACGTCTAACAGAAATGGACAATACAAAAATTTGAGCACAGAAATGGCAGATGGTAAAAGATGGACAAATTTAGATCCTGCTACAGGACAATTGGTAACTGATCCTGCTCAATTAGAATCTCTAAATGCAAACACAACAATGTGGTCGCCTTACATGCAGAAATTT
The DNA here is from genome assembly GCF_001975985.1 of [Flexibacter] sp. ATCC 35103. GTDB lineage: Bacteria > Bacteroidota > Bacteroidia > Flavobacteriales > Flavobacteriaceae > Flavobacterium. Next base: position 304,525 of record NZ_MTQF01000007.1, read on the forward strand.
ATGTTTACAGACTGGGCAGTAGAAGACGGTTCTTTCTTTAGACTGAATACTTTAACTTTAGGATACAGCACACCAGAATCGTTTACTTCCAAGTTGGGAGTGAGTAAGTTAAGATTCTATTTGACTGCTACTAATGTTTTTATAATTACAAATTATTCTGGTCCGGATCCTGAGGTGTCAACAAAAAGAAAAACACCATTAACGCCTGGAGTTGATTATTCAGCGTATCCACGCAGCAGACAATTGGTTTTTGGTTTAAACCTTAATTTCTAATTTAAAACTTATCAAAATGAAATATAAAATAATAATAGCAGGGTTGATTATCTCAGGTTTATTGACTTCTTGTCAGGATTTTGGTGAAGAATTCTTTGATACTCCTGCACAATCAACATTAGGTGACGAGATTATCTTTTCTAATGCTGAATTAGCACAAGGTGCTGTTGATGGAATAAAAGTGTCATTTGGAGAAGAGCAATCTTACAGAGGAAGACTTTTGGCTTATCAGGGATTAAATACAGATACAGAATGGCTTTTAGCATCTTCGAGCGATAATGCAAAATCTGATTTGGTAGTTTATGACTCAAAGGCAGATAATACAGAGATGAATTCGCCAAAAAATGCATGGGCAATGATGTATGAAGGAATTGAGCGTGCGAATTTGTGTGTTAGAGGTTTACGTACTTATGGCAACGTGACATCTAATAAGCAATTGGGGCAGCTGTTAGGAGAGGCATTGACATTACGCGCCGTTTATTATGCTGATTTATTAAGAAACTGGGGAGATGTTCCGGCTCGTTTTGAGCCTGTTGTTGCTGCAACGATCTATATTCCTAAAACGAATCGTGACGAAATCTATAAACAATTGATTGCAGATTTAGGTGAAGCTTCAAATTTAGTAGCATGGCCTAATGAAACTTCTGCAACAACAAGTACAGAAAGAGTAAATAAGGCTTTTGTAAAAGCTTTAAGAGCTCGTTTAGCCATGATGGCAAGCGGATATCAACAATATCCTGATGGAGTGAGAAGAAGTACAGATCCTCAACTTTCAGTTGCTAATATGTATAAGCTGGCATTAGATGAATGCCGTTCTGTTATTGCGAGTGGTTCTGCACATTTAGAGCCAACTTTTGAAGGATTATGGAAAAAATACAATCAGGAAAGTGTATTGGCCGGCGGAGAATCGCTTTGGGAAATTCCTTTTGCTGCTTCAAGAGGAAGAATGCTGTTTACTCTTGCTGTTAGACACGATGCTGTTGATCAGTTTCAGGCAATGGGAACTAATAAAGGCGGTGTAAACGGACCATTACCATTCGTTTTTTATGATTACGATCAGGTTGATACCCGTAGAGATGTTACTTGTGTTCCTTATAAATGGGGAGCGGCAGTAAGTGGTAAAGCAAAACAAGAACTTACAGATTTACAAACTTGGTATTTTGGTAAATACCGTTTTGAATGGATGAATCGTTTGGTTACTGCTCCAAATGATGACGGTGTGAATAAAATTTATATGCGTTATGCCGAAGTGTTATTAATCGCTGCTGAAGCTGCCAATGAATTAGAAGGACCCGGAGCAGCTGCAATTTATTTAAAAGAAATTCGTCGCAGGGCTTTCGCTTCAGGTAACCAGGCTGTAAAAGTAGATGCTTATGTAGATGCCCTGACCAGCAAACAAGCTATGATGAATGCTATTGTTGAAGAAAATAAATATGAATTTACGGGAGAAATGGAGCGTAAGTATTCTCTAATACGCTGGAATTTATTAAAAACTAAATTAGACGAAGCTAAGGTTAAAATGGCCCATCTAAAAGCACGTACCGATGAATATCAGAATGTACCATCAACATTATATTATAAATATAAAGCAGATGGAATTTCATTGGATATTTACGGCTTAAACAAAGGTGAAATTGTTTCTCCGGGTGCAGACTACACATCAAAAAGCTGGGATAAACTGGAAGATAATAAGATAACCACACTTTATAAAGCCGGAGTAAATCCTGACAAAAGACAATTTTGGCCAATTTGGCAAACATTTATTGATGCAAGTAATGGTCAATTGGTAAATGACTGGGTTTTTGGGAACTAATAACAATAACAAATAAATTATAGTTTTATAATTATGAGAGCAAAATATATATATAAAGGATTGCTGACTATGTTTTTATTAGCAGTACTTAGTGCTGGTTGTGAAAGTTATAATGAAGCCGTATTAGCAGATATTGGAAACACAAGAGAATTTTCTCCAATAGGACTTACAGCAAAAATTAGAACTCAAACCAAAGTCGAATTAAACTGGACAGCAAAAGAAGATGCTGATCATTATGTTGTAGAGTTTAGCGCAGATGATATAGAATTTAAAACAATCTATAAAACAATTAAGGTTACGGCAAAGGAATTACCGGTAACTGTAGAATTAGAAGGAGAAACAACATATTCTATAAGAGTAAAATCTGTTAGTGCTGCAGGACTGGAAGATTCTAAATGGTCTGTAACGACAGCTACAACTTTATCTGAACAAATTTTTCTGCCTGTTCAACCAATAGATATTGAAGCCAAACAAGTTACTTTAAGATGGACTCCTAATAGTAATGTAACACAAATTACAGTAGCTCCGGGCGGTGTTACACATGCAATAACTCCAGCAGAAAAAACAGCAGGAGTTGCAGTAATAACCGGATTAACAGCAGAAACGGCTTACACAGCTACTTTGCTTAATAGTGCGAAAAAGAGAGGTGTTGTTACTTTTACAACCGGAATAGATATTGGAACCGGTATTTTAGTTAAAAACACAGATGATTTGATGCAAAAAATTGCTGATGCAGCATCTGGTGCTGTACTGGTTTTAGAGCCTGGAGATTATACCGCTGCTAATCAAATAGGTGCAATAACTTTGAATAAAGCAATTACATTAAGAGGTTTACGCAGTTATAACACTCCAAAACTTCATGTGAACTTCGTACTGACAAATGGATCTGCAAACATTAGTTTGATAGACCTGGACTTAAAAGGAGATAAAGGAGCGGCCGGAGCAGCGGTTTCAGTTGTTAAATACAATGATAACAGTATTACTTACGGTTCACTATTAATAAGTGGTTGTAACATACACGACTATGGTATATCCTTAATCAGTGCAAGTTTAGCTGCTGCTAAAATTCCGTCTGTAATAGTAGAAAATAGTGTTGTTACAAATGTATTAACGACTGGTGGAGAATTTATAGATGTAAGAGGTTCTCAAGTAGCACAGCTTACTCTTAAAAATAGTACTTTCAATAATTGTGCAACAGCAAGATATTTTATTCGTATGGATGCTGGTCTTACTGGTTTAACGACTAATATACTAGTTGATGCTTGTACTATTTCGAACCCAAATATGTTAAATACCGCTGCAAATGCAATTTTATACACACGTTTTGTTACCAATACAATAAGCGTTCGTAACACATTATTCGCTAATACACCTGCACCATATACAAGAGAAGCCGTTACTGCAAATCCAACATTTTTGAATAATAACTACTTCAGTTCGCCAAATTTAAATGGTAATCCTAATGCGCTTGCCAATAATAGGCCTGATACGACCGGAACTGCATTAGATCCTCAATTTGTGGGTGCAGCAACGGGTGATTTTACAATCAAAAATCAAACCTTAATCGATAACAAAGTGGGAGATCCACGATGGAGACAATAGTTCATTTTTAAGTTTTTAGTTGAAAAAGGGATGCAGTTTTTGCATCCCTTTTTTTGCTTTATAAAATTGATTATTTCAGCTTAAAGAGAGACTGAAAACTGAGACTGAAAACTTTTAAAGTCTATTCAATATCCAAATCAAATTTTTCTAACAGACCGGCAAGTGCAGCATGCGATACTTTGGTTCTCTTAATTTTATTTTCGGATGGATCAAAAGCATAATTTCTGGAAGAGCGAAAATCTGTTTTCTCCAGAATACAATCCTGAAAAGTAGCATTAGCAAGGTCACAATTTTTAAAAACAGAATGAGACAAATCAGTATTAGAGAAATCGACATCTTTTAAGGAACAATCAATAAAGTTTGTTTTCTTTAGTTTTTTATAAATAAAAGTCGAATAATCCAGAAGGCAATCCTGAAAAGACATCGAAAATAAAAAACTATTGCTGGCACTGAAATCAAGTCCCATTAATTTACAGCCGATAAATTTGATGTTTTTTAATCCGGTATTTTTAAGAATAGAAAGAGAGAGGTTACAATTTTTAAAAGTGCAATCTAAAAAATCAATATAACTAAAATCGCTTTTAGAGAAGTTACAATTGATAAATTCACAGTTTACAAATTCGTTGTCAGATAATTTTTGATCCGAGTAATCAATAGTGTCAAAGGTTTTGTTCTGGTGTAATGCAGTATCCATAAAGAGTAAGTTGAGGTTTGAAGAAATGTTTAAAAAGGCAGTTTATTCTAATTCGATACAATCAAAAACTTCATTTTTTAATGCCGTTTCGCTTATTTCGTCTTCGCTGTCAATTCTTAAAATATTATCACAATCTTCAAGATCAAAATTCCATAAAGCATTTGGTAATAATTCCTGAAGGAGTGTATTTGCGAACTCTAATTTCGAATTTGTATCAACGGAAGTTTTAAAAACATAAATCATAAATTTGCTTTTTTTTACGTTGCAAATTTCAATAAATGCTTTTCGATTTGATAGGATTGTATAGGCAATAATTAGGACTTATCAATCAATTTTCGATATTGAACCGGAGTAATTCCTTCGTATTTTTTAAAAAACCGACTAAAGTAAGAATGATCCTCATGACCAACCTGCATGGCAATTTGGCTTACAGAAAGAGAGGTTTGAAACAGTAAATATTTAGCTTCTAATAAAATGGTTTCATCAATCCATGTGGCTGCAGTTTTATTGGTTACAGCTTTTATGGATTTATTTAAATGATTAGGGGTTACATTTAATAAAGAGGCATAATGATTAACCTGATGATGTGACTTGATATTTTGATGAATCAATTCTTTAAACTTACTCGTCAGGATTTCTGCAGCAGAAAGACTTTTAGGGGTTTTTGCCGTATTTTTATTTATTTCATGAAACAAAGCAATTAAGTATGCTTGTACAATATTTAAGTTAGCAAGGTCAGTTTCTGTATATTCTTTTTGTAAACGATTTAAAATTAATATAATAGATTCTACATCATTTGCCGCGAGACTAATTTTAGGATTTCCGGATATCTTTAAAAAATCAAAATCATTAAGCATTTCGCGATTACCATATTTTCCAATTAAAATATCAGGATGAAACTGGCAAATATAACCCGTATGTGCACTATTAATATCTTTTATTGAAAAAACCTGACCTGCCGGAACCATGATAATTTCATTAGCAACAGTTTGATATTCTTCATATCCTACTTTCATAACATGACTGCCAGAGGCAATAAAAATCAAAGTATGACAGCTGTGCTTAGAAGGCGGAACAGGATATTGCAATCGCATCATTTCCTGCATTTTCAAACAAAAAAAATGATCAGAATTGGACTTAAAAAGCAACTGCATCGGATTATCTTCCCCCAGAAATTTATCCCTGAATCCTTTTGCTTCGTACGTTTTTACTTTTTCGATTGTTTTACTTTTCATGAATTAATAATACAATCTAAAATCGAGCAATTTGCACAAGGCGTAATGTTTTTGATATAATTCTTCAACCACTTCTGTAATGTCGTCATTATCCTGATAAAGGCTAAAAAAAGCTTTATCGATTGTACTGCAGCTTGCAATTTTATTATAAGTAGATCCATATCCTGAAATGGCACGTGCTCCGGTTATATCCAGAAAATACTGTGCTTCTTCATTATTTAAATCCAGCACTTTGAGATTGGCAAAATGAATAATTTTTCCTTTCATTTTTCCTTCAAAAAGTTCTGCTATTTCTTCAAGACTGTAATAATAATCGTGAAGACAAATAGTATTGGCTTCACCAGGCATAACGAGATAAATGATCTCATAATCCTTAAAATTATGATCTTCATAAAGCAACACATTCAAACTTTCTTCCAGGCCTTCGATTGTATCACAGGTTTTATAAATACTGGCAATACCTTGATCAATAGCGATTTCTTCTAAGTTTTTAACCACTAGAGTTGTTCTGTCGTCGTCTACGTCCGGAACACCTTCGAGGCAGAAGATGAATTTTTCGTAATCCATACCATTATGTTTTGTGGTTGCTGATAAGTCTTTATTTTTCCTTTCTCACAAAAGTATTTTTTATTGTCGAAAAACTGCTATTCAAAAAGTTTTTTAACGCATTTTTGACATTGAAAAAACTAAAAATAAAAAATCCACCTTTAGTAAAACTAAAAATGGATTTTTAAAATAAAGTATGATCTGTTTAATTTTGATTCGTTGGGAATATAAGTAACTTGAATAAGCAATAACTTCCTTTGTAGATATTAGTCTACACTGTCTAAAACCCAGAATTTTTGCCACCATTTTGGTGCTGCTTCTTGTAGTGTTTCGCCATAATCAATCATTGTCGATTCTCTTTTATGTCCGCATGCGGCACAGAAAGAAGCTTTAGAAGTTCGATAAGGTTTAGAGCAATTCTCACAAGCAGAACCATATAAGTCGATTCGGTGATGCATGATTGCATTTGGATTCGTTACTTCAAAACCGGTTAATTCCTTATAATAATCAAGAAGCTCTTTAAAGCGTATCTTTCTTGTCATATTACACTTTCCTGTTTCAAAACCCCTTCGATAAAGTTTAGATGCTATTTTATATTCCTCTTCATCAAGCATAGGAACTTCCATTTTACAACGCCAACACCAAAGATTTTTCATGGTTTTTGCTTTTCAGGTTTAATTAGGTATAATAGTTAGTTTTTGTGAAATACGATTAAATCTCTTGCTAATTTAAAATCATTTTATGAGAATAATTTACGGTTTTTCACATTTACCTACAAAAATCGCTTTTTTAACATTTATAACACTACGTAGAAATACCTGATTTTGAAAACAATGTATATTTAATAACCTGAAAAGCGATATAAGCTACCTTGAAAAAAATCAGTTCATAAATAATAGAATAAAACTTTATTAATGAGATACCGCTTTAAGCCCAATAATAGATCCTATAAGAGTTGTGATAAAAAAGATACGCCAAAAATTAGCCGGATCTTTAAAAATTAAAATTCCAATAAGCACCGTTCCTACAGCGCCAATACCTGTCCAGACCGCATAAGCTGTACCAATTGGTAAAGCTTGTGTTGCCTTCATTAAAAGTCCCATACTAACAACTAGTGAAATTAAAAAACCGGTATACCACATATACATTTCGTTTCCGGTTGTTTCTTTGGCTTTGCCTAAACATAAAGTAAAACCAACTTCAAATAAGCCGGCAATAATTAAAATAATCCAATTCATATCTTTTTTTTGCAAAGGTTAGAAAAGGAATTGTCAGGGAATTTTACATTTGTTAAAAAATGAAAGTTATTTTATTTCAGCCCTAATTCTGCTCAGACTTACTTGCGAAATACCTAAATAGGAGGCGATATGTCCCAGTTGAACACGCCGAATTAAATGCGGATAATGCGTAAGAAGTTCTTTATAGCGTTCTGTAGCAGTACGAAATTGTCTTGAAATTAAGCGCTCTTCGGTTTTTACCAATTCTTTTTCGGCAAACTTTCGTCCCCAATTGGCAATGTGTATATCTTCTTCAAAGAGTTTTTGTAGCTTTTCAGCTTTTAGTTCATATAAATCACAATCTTCGAGAAGTTCAATATCTTCATAACCTTTCTGATGCGCAACATAACTTTTCATCGATAAAACCGTGTCTCCTTCTTTTCCAAACCAAAAAGTAACTTCATTATCATCGCGATTGGCATACGCCCTTGCAATTCCTTTTCGAATAAAATAAATTGTAGTTTCAATTTTATCAGCCCGTAATAAAATATGGCCTTTAGAGAAATGTACTTCTTTTGCACAATTTTGAAGTTTTAGTTTTGAAAGTTCCGGAAGAGGATATATCAGGTCAAGAATTTGCTCTATTTCCATGTTATGTTTTTATTTTAAAATGTTTTAAATCAAGTCGCAGATTTACTTCGTTTGTTCGAATTTCAGTCTCGATTCAAGAAAGTGTTTTTGCGACTTACACAAAGAGTTGCTAACTTAAAAAGAATCTACTTAAAAAACTTTGCGTCTCTGCGTCTTTGCGTGCAAATTCTCGATGTTGAGAGAAAGCTTTATGGTTTAATCTCGCAAAGACGCAGAGACGCAAAGTTTTTTACTAACAATTTAAGTTATAATAATAGAACTTAAAAAAGAATTATATAGATTATAAAAAAATCTGCCAGCTCTGCCTGAAAAATATCTAACACCTAGATTTATAAAATAGCCTCAAGAGACTGGCGCAAAATTGTTATTGCATTTTCCATTTCTTTTGGGTCCAGATGTCCAAAACCTAAGCGTGTTGCCGTAAGATTTTTAGTTTGGTATAAAATAGTTTTTGGTAAAAATAATCCATTTGATGCACATTGTTTTTGCAGTTTTATCAAATTGAAGTTATCCAGCCATTCTACCCAAATTGCCAAACCGCGTACCGGAACATTAAATTTAATTTTTCCTTTTAAATTTTCTTTTAGCAGCGTAACAAAATAATCCCTGCGCTCTTTGTAGATTTTTTTATTTTTTTTCGAAAGCCGATGCACTTCGCCTTCCTTAATCCAATCTGTTAAAACTTGTTCTTTGATGACATCGATTCCGGGTTCAAGAATGTTTTGATGTTTTTCGAGTTCTTTTATGAAATCTGCTGTTGCGGCGATAAAACCATAACCAAAACCCGCCGGCAAGGACCTTCCAAACGATCCAATATATACGACTCTTTCGTTCGAGTCTAAAGCTGCAAGAGGCAATACCGGATTATTGTCGTAGTGAAAATCAAAATCATAATCATCTTCTATAATAACGAAACCATACCGATTAGCCAGTTCCAGAACTTCCATTCGTCTTTTTGCACTTAGAGAAGTTGTTGTGGGATAATGATAATTTGAGGTAAGATATAAGATTCTGATGGTATGCTGTTCGCAAATTTGTTTTAAATGTTCTGTATCTATTCCGTTTTTATCAACAGGAATTGTAATTATTTGTGCTCCGCTATCAGATAATGTCATATTAGAAATATAATATCCCGGAGAAGCCACAACAACTTTATCGCCTGGTGAAATCAATAATTTTGTAACCAGGTACAAACTAATTTCATGACTGCTTGTAGTGAGTAAATTTGATGTTGAAATACGAATTCCTCTTGTTACATTTAGAAAATTAGAAAACTGGGTTTTAAAATTTAAATGCGATTGAGCCTGAATTTGTTCCCAGGTTTTGGTGCTTTTCTGGTTTTTTAGTTTCGAAACATACAAACGTGCCAGAACATCTGTCTGAACGAGTCGCAAATCAGGCAAACCATCATTAAATTGATGTGGTAAAATACTGACTTCTTTTGGATCTTCAAGAATTGCAGAATGCTTAAAAGTAAAACCCGTATTTGCTTTTGAGAGAAATATAGTATCATCAGACGAAAATTCGGCTTTGTTTTTTTGTTGTTTTTCAGATAGGATAAAAGTTCCCCTATTGGGTAAAATCTCGATCCAGCCTTGTAATTCCAGATCCTGAAATGCTTTGATAAGCGTATTGCGATTAACCTCTAATAATTTGCATAATATGCGGGTACCAGGAAGTTTTGTGCCTTCCGGAAGTAACCCTATTTGTATCGCTTTGATAAACTCAAAAACGATTTGCAGGTAAATAGCCGTTGTATCTTCAGGTTTTAGCTGAATAAAACTTTTAAAAGGAATTTGAACCGGACTATCCATTTTTACAAAACTGGTATACATTAGTAGTACGGCAAGATACTACTTTTGCAAAAAAATAAAACAATGACAAAACTTTATTTTGCGATACTGACTTTATTAAGTCTTGGTTTACAAGCTCAGGTGCAAAAAGACACGATTAATATTGATGAAGTAATTATTCATGAAAATAGGTTTAGTACACCTATAGCTAAGAAAAACAGAAATGTATATGTAATTGACAAAGCGGCAATTGCAAAATTACCCGGACGTTCTATTCAGGAAATTTTGCAATATGCAAATGGTGTAGATCTAAGGCAAAGAGGCCCTTTTGGGAGTCAGGCTGATGTAAGTATAGATGGAGGAAGTTTCGAACAAACAGTTGTACTCTTGAACGGAACCAAAATAATTGACTCGCAAACGGCACATAATATGCTTAATTTGCCTATTCCGGTTGAGGTAATCGAGAGAATCGAAATAATTCGCGGACCGGCAGCGCTTACTTACGGGATTAATAGCTTAACTGGAGCGATTAATATTATTACCAAAAAACCGGATCAATCCGGAATTTTGATCAATTCGTATGCAGGTTCAAACTTCGAAAAAGACACGCAAAACACCGGAGATACATTTTATGGTACCGGAATTCAGGCGGGAGGAGTTTTAAGCAAAGAAAAACAACAACATTCGCTTTTTGCTTCACACGATAAAAGCAACGGATATAGATATAATACCGCTTTCGAAAATAATAAAATATTTTATCAGGGTAATTATCAGCTTAATAGTGCCAATGAAATTTTAAGTTCATTTGGTTATATCAAGAATGGTTTTGGTGCTAACGGATTTTATGCCGCTCCAGGAGATAAAAACTCAAGCGAAGTAGTACAAACGACTTTTGCAGCTGTACAATCGAAACACCAACTTTCTGAAAAATGGACATTAATGCCACGATTGAGCTACAGATATAATTATGATGATTACCGTTATTACGGAATTTCGAATCTAAAAGCGGGGAGAAGCCAGCATTATACCAATTCTCTTGCAGCAGAAGTGAATACGACGTACAAAATGGAAAACGGAGAATTAGGTTTTGGTGCCGAAGTACGAAGCGAGGATATTACTTCGTCTAACATTGGAGACCATGATCGTGAAAATTTTGGGGTTTATCTGCAATACAGAACTACGTTTATAGAAAAGCTTGATGTAAATTTTGGAACTTACCTTAATTATAACTCAGATTATAAATGGCAGGCTTATCCGGGACTTGATGCCAGTTATGCCATAACAGATGCTTTTAAGATTATAGGTAACATAGGCACAAGTCAGCGTATTCCTTCGTTTACTGATTTGTATCTTAACCAGCGTCCGGGAAATATTGGGAATCCTAATCTTGATACCGAAAACGCTTTTCAGAGCGAATTAGGTTTTAAATACATCAAAAGAGATTTTAGTTTCAATGCTAATTATTTTTTCAGAAAAATCAGCAATTTTATCGATTGGACACGAAATGTAACCACTGAACCCTGGCAAAGTAACAATTACGGAAACCTGAATACAAACGGTTTTAATCTGCGTACCAATTATAGAGTGAGTTTCTCAAACGATTCTAAGTTAAATGTTAATCTGGCGTATTCGTATCTGGATTTTAAATTTCAGGATGTAATGCCGGTTGTTTATGCAAAGTATTTAGTTTCGTCTTTAGAACATCAAATTACGAATACAATAGATTTTCAGCATAAAAATTTCACGGCTTTATTTGCTACTCGATTCAGTCAAAGAGTTACCGGACCATCTTACTGGGTAAATGATTTCAGAGTAAGTCAGTCTATTAAAAAAATAACCGTATATGTTGATGCTCAAAACATTTTTAACACCACTTATTATGAAGTAGGAGCAGTGCCTCTGCCTTCAAGATGGTTTAGTCTGGGAGTGAAATTTGTCACTTTTTAAGCTTCTCTAATTCTTTATAAAAAAATAAAAATCCCTTTGATCTGTTTATGATTAAAGGGATTTTTGCATTAAAAACAGATTTTTGATATTGAGAATCATTTAAGATTAATTTTCTAAGTTTGTAAAACCTCATCGTTTATAAAATTTACGTGTTGCGTCTAACTCAAAAAAATAAATTTTGAAAATCCCCATTTACAACCAGAGATCAGAAGCAGTTGGAGGTATTTTTATTGCCGAATTATCTGTTTTAGGAAAAGATCCTGAAAACCTGGATAAATTGGGGACACATCGCGATGATTTTTACATTTTTTTTGTACTGACAAAAGGAAAAGTAATTATGAAATGCGATATGATCGACGTAAAAATAAATGCTCAGAGTATTGTAATTATAAAGCCATTCCAGATTCATTCGCCACAGTTTGCATCGCCGGATGCTGCCGGATATTATATTAGTGTGGCTCCATTTTTAGTTCCTAATAATTGTGCTGCTTTTTTTGAGAACCTTAAAATTTCTGATCAGGTAAGCAAAATTAATAAACTTCAAAAAAAAGATCTCTTAGAGACCGTTTTATTACTGCATCGCTCTTTTGAAAACGATCTTTCGAATAAAACAGCAATTGTTAATGGTCTTTTTAATGCTTTGGTTTACCGTTTTATAAACATATATTCAGAATCAGATAATTCGATATCAGAGCTTAAAAATCAATCGGCTTTGATATATGCTAATTTCAGGAAATTAATTCTGGATACTACTTTTTTAGAAAGTCCTTCGTTTTTTGCTAAAAAAATAAATATCACAACCTCACATTTAAATTATTGTGTCAATATTGCTACAGGAAAATCAGTTACTTATTGGCTTCAAAATGCAATGATTATAGAGGCACAACGATTTTTGTATTATACAGAAGATGATGTAAAGCAAATTGCATTTATGTTAGGATTTGAAGATCATACTTATTTTTCAAGATTATTCAAAAAAATAACTGGCGAAACCCCATTATCGTTTCGATTAAAATTCCGCGAATAGTCCAATCATCCCTATTTCTTCTGCAACCTTTTCTGAGTGTTTTAATATCAATTTTGTATTGAAAATTAAAATACAACATTATGAATTCAATGCCTAAAATTATTGGAGATTTTATGGAACTTGCCTTTAGCAGTAAAATTTGCAAAGTAAAAGTTACTGATATTAAAATGCTGGGCGAAACTGTAAAAATGATACAGTTCAAAGGTCATTTTCCGCATATAAATTTTAAGATTGGTCAAGCCATAATTATCAGGATCGACGATACGAATTATCGCAATTACACACCCAGTAAATGGAATAGTGAAGACGGAACATTTGAAGTTATTTTTCATATTCATAAAAATGGCCCGGGAAGTCAGTTTGTAGAAAATCTAAAAATAAAGGATCAAATAACTGTTGGAATGCCAAGAGGTTTTGAGGTTTTTAAAAAAGAAGAAAAATATCAGTTTTTTTATGGTGATGAAACCTGTATTAGTGTTTTTAAAAGCCTGAAAGATGAAATTGATTCGAATGAAAATAATTATCTGGGCATTTTAGAATTAGATCCGGTTGCCATGCAGGTTCCGGATAAATTAGGATTCTCTATTGATGTAGTACCCAAGTCAGCTAATAAAGCCGAATTTGCAATAGATATCCTGAATAAATTAGATAGTAAAATTTGGGATTTATGGCAACACGGATATTTTTATCTTATGGGAAATGCAAAATCAATTCAGGCTTTTAGAAAAGCCTTAAAGGAAAAAGGAGTTCCCAACAAAAAAATCTATACACAGGCATATTGGGCTGAAGGAAAAATAGGATTGTAAAGCACAGAATCAAAGAGTTAAAATCGCATTGTTTAAATTTGATACAATTTAGAACAATCAATTTCAGAATTTTTGCTTCTTAAAAGAGTAGTTTTGGGGTTAAACAAATTTAGTTTTTTAACCACTAAAAAAGCTCAAAATGGTACATGAAAGAGTGATGGAGAAGCTGGCTATTTTGGCTGATGCTGCAAAATATGATGTCTCGTGTTCGTCAAGCGGAAGCAAGAGAGAAAATAAAGATAAAGGACTTGGAGATGCAAAAGGATACGGCATTTGTCATGCTTATACAGAGGACGGACGTTGTGTGTCATTACTAAAAATTTTATTAACCAATCATTGCATTTTTGACTGCGCATATTGCGTAAGCCGGAAAAGTAATGATGTAAAGCGCGCCGCTTTTACAGTGCAGGAAGTCGTAGATTTAACCATTGGCTTTTACAGAAGAAATTATATCGAAGGCTTATTTCTGAGTTCAGGTATTTTTGATAATCCGGATTATACGATGGAGCGTTTGGTTAGGATTGCAAAGAAACTGCGATTAGAAGAAAATTTTAATGGTTATATCCATCTAAAAGCGATTCCGGGTGCAAGTGACGAATTGCTTCAGCAAGCCGGAATGTACGCGGATCGTTTAAGCGTAAATGTCGAAATGCCAACAGAGCAAAGTCTTAAATTGCTGGCGCCCGATAAAAATCATATTGATGTGATTAAACCAATGGAATATCTAAAAAATGAAATCGTTGGTCATAAGGAAGAAAAAAAGTTAAATTACAAAGTTCCTGTTTTTGCTCCTGCCGGTCAAAGTACGCAAATGGTTATTGGCGCAACAAAAGAAAGCGATCTTGAAATTCTGGGCATGGCTGATTATTTTTATCAAAAGATGAATATGAAACGGGTTTACTATTCCGGATATGTGCCTATTAGTTATGACAGCAGACTTCCGGTTATTGGCACTCCGGTTCCTATAATACGTGAAAACCGTTTGTATCAGGCAGATTGGTTAGTTCGGTTTTACGGATTTAATGTAAATGAAATTGTTGGTTTCAACCAGCCCAATCTTGATCTTGACATCGACCCAAAATTAGGTTGGGCGTTGCGTAACCTTAATCAATTTCCGGTTGATATTAATACCGCAGATTTAGAGCTTATAAAACGCATTCCCGGAATAGGATATTTAAGTGCTAAAAAGATTGTTGCAGCCAGACAATTTAAAAAACTCTTTCCTGACGATTTAAAAAAATTAGGAATTGCTTACACACGCGCCAAATATTTTCTGGCATTTCCAACCCCGTTTCAAATGCAGCGGGATTTAACTTCGATTCAAATCAAAGACCAAATTTTAAATCTCCAAAACAGTAAGTATAAAAATGATTTCTCTAATCAGCTTGCTTTATTTTAATTGAGATGATACAGTTAATCTACGACGGAACTTATGAAGGCTGGCTTACAGCTGTATTTGAAATTTATGAATATAAATTTGAAGATGTTGTTTTTGCCAAAAATGAAGCCTCTGCAGCTTTGCTTTTTTCAACACATCATAATGTAATGACAGATGTAGAAAAAGCAAATAGGGTTTTAATGGGATTAAAAAAACGTCTTTCGGCAGGAGGATTCTCAGATTTCTATAAAGCATTTTTTTCTGATATGGATGACATCGAACAAATCATGTTTCAATTTGCTAAATATGCTTTGGCAAGTTCAAAAAACATTGAAGAAGATTTTAGCAACAGCGCAGTTTGGGATCTTAGAAAAGCAACAAGAATGACCAGAAGAGAAGCACATCGAATGGAAGCTTTTGTGCGATTTAAACTCACAAAAGATAAATTGTATTATGCGATTGTTGAGCCGGATTGTAATGTTTTGCCCATTATAGAAAACCATTTTAAAAAACGCTATGCTGACCAGCGTTGGTTAATTTATGATTCAAAACGTAAATATGGTATTTATTATGATCTTCAAAAGGTTTCAACAATAGAACTGCAATTTAATGCTGAATCTAATTCTTCTAAATTTTTAGCCGAAATATGCGATGAACAAGAAGAGTTTTATCAGAATCTTTGGCGTTGTTTCTTTAAAAGTGTAAATATTGAATCCAGAAAAAATATGAAACTTCATATGCAGCATATGCCAAAACGATATTGGAAGAATTTGACAGAGAAAATTCCGGATTTAAAAAACAGAAAATAATTATTTTGCGTTTAGATGTATTAATTTTTCACATTACATTTCATTAATTGTATGAAAAGTTGTATTTTTGTCAGGGTTACAAATCTAAGGTTCATTTGTTGCAAGCTAAAAACAAACTGGAATATTTAGAAAACACATTAAACAATAAAAAGAATTCGATCATCCTACTATAAATTAAAAAAGAGACTTATTTTTAAGTCTCTTTTTTTGTTTATCTGTTTTGGTAATCTATAATAGTTTTTATAAACAAAACAAGTTCATTTAGTTTGTTGTCATTATTTCATTGCAACCAAAATGATACAAACAATACAAATGCCTGTTAAATGATATAAACCGCTTATGGCAGCATAATGAAGTGGGTTTGGCATATTGGGATTAATGGCAATATTAAGTGTATTTGCAACTAAATATCCTATCCCAATAACTAACGCAAATTCTATAGCTCCTTGATAAGTATCAATTCCTAAAGTATAAATTAAGATAGCGCTGGCAATGGTAATTATCAATGAACAAATGGCTGGGCCAATGATGAAAATGGGTGCCGGTTTTGATGGCAAATCATTTTCTTTCCCCAAAGATATGGCATATTGTTTTTTAAATAATAATGTAAACCATAGTGCGCCTACAAAGAAATAAGCAAAAAATGCGACGATAATACTAATCCAGTTTAAATTTGCTAATTGACCAATCATAATACTTTTGTTTTTAAGGTTTTTAAGATGACACTTGTCATTCTATAGTACAAATGTAAAATGGGCTAATGACAGCAGTATGTCAGGAGTAAAAAAAAAGAAGCTATACAGCCTCTTTATAATATGTTTAATTTCTGATCTTAACTTAATTCCAGATTCCGTTCATTTCCGTCAAAATGATAGGTTTGCCATTTGTAACCACAATTGTATGTTCATGTTGTGCCATATGTCCGCCTTTATTGCCCACCATAGTCCAGCCATCCTTAAGTTCTACAGCAAGAGATGATGAGGTCGAGATAAAAGTTTCAATCGCTACAACAGAGTCTTTTTTAAAACGTCTTTGATCAAATCGGTTTTTATAGTTTAATAATTCATCAGGTTGTTCATGCAAGCTTCTGCCAATACCATGTCCACCTAAATTTTTTATCACTTTGTAACCTCTTTTTTCAGCTTCTGTTTCTATAAGATATCCTATCTCAGAAATTTTTACACCACCTTTTATATTCTCTATTGCTTTTTGTAAAATATCTTTTGATGCATTTACGAGTTTCTGATGTCCGTTTTTATCCTCGCCAATAACAAATGAACCTCCGTTATCAGACCAAAAACCATCCAGTTCTGCCGAAACATCAATGTTTATTAAATCACCTTCTTCAAGTATTCTCTTATCAGACGGAATACCGTGACAAAACTCATTGTTTACGCTAATGCATGTCCATCCCGGAAAACCGTAAGTAAGATATGGAGCTGATTTTGCGCCTAAATCATTCAGGATTTTTCCGCCATAATCATCTAATTCCTTTGTCGTCATACCAGGTTTGGCAAAATTTCTCATTTCTTTGAGCGTGTAAGCAACAGCTTCACTTGCTTTTTTCATTCCTATTAATTCTGACTCTTGTTTTATCGACATGATTTTATTTTTTTCTGATGAGGTATTTGCTTTTCTACTTTATAAAGCTGCAAATGAATTATTAAATGCAAAATTAATTATTTTCTACCAGTTCAATATCCATAGTTTTAATTAATCCGTCGTCAAAAGTGTAAATATGTTTTACAATTCCGTCAAACATCAAATTACCTTGCAGATCTTTTACGTTTTGATGCACCTTGACTTCCAGGCTTCCATTTTCTCTTTCGGTAAAACCAACAGGTTCAACTTTTGGATTTATTTCTGTCCATTGCCTTGTCCAGTATTCCTTAATTTCATTATGACCGCTTATGTAACCGCCTTCCCAGGCTTTCGACCATTGCACGTCTTTTTGCATTGTCGATAATGCATTGTCAATATTTCTTTCGTTAAAAGCATTGTAAGCTTTCTTGATAGTATCTTCGAATTGATTTGTCATTATAAGTCTTTTTAAAGAGATTTAATTGAAGGATCTTTTTGTTTCGCTAATATAAAACTAATTCATTAAACAATTTATTTAAAGAGCCTTTGCAAAAACTCAAACCGAATTTTCTTAAATACTTTTTTATTCAATAAAAGTATTTTTAATAAATTTGAAATATGAATATAGACCTTAAAAATAGTAATATCAGAACAGCGACGAATGCTGATTTGCCTGTTCTGGAAAAATTTTTGCAGATTCTTGTTGAAGCTGAGCGTCCGTTTGATCCAACATTAAAAGAGGGCGAAATATTTTATTATGATATAAAAGAACTTATAACAGATCCTGCAACAGAAATTATGGTTGTTGAATATGATAATGAAATTATTGGAAGCGGCTACGCGCAAATTCGACCTGGAAAACCGTTTGAAAAGCATGAATCATTTGGATATCTGGGTTTTATGTTCGTAAGTCCGGAATTTAGAGGAAAAGGAATTAACGGTTTATTACTTAACGCTCTCCAAAAATGGATTTTATCTCACGGAATTACAGAGGTAAGGCTTCAGGTATATGATGAAAATGAAGCAGCAGTAAAAGCATATGAAAAAGCAGGTTTCAAAAAACTATTTACTACAATGCGCTGCGACATTAGCTAAAAGCAATAAAAAGGCCCTTAAATTTTTTAAGGGCTTTTTCAGTTTTACGACAAAAATTATTTTGAATCAAACCCAAACCAGTTTTGTGTTTTATCAATCATTTCCTGTCCGTATTGTTTGCGAATAGTATCATAAACCCATTGCAGTTTTTTTTCTTGCAAAGATTCCTTCATCTTATTTTCGGTCTCTATCATTGCCAGGTGTATAGCACAATAGTTGCCTTTTTGCCACGGAAGATTTTTTTTGTCTAATAATACACAATTATCTCTGATGTCATTGCATTCAAAAAAGGAGATTTCTCCTTCTACAGCAAGAACAATATCCAGAAAAGAAATCCCGACCGCAGATCTGGCGAGTTTATAACCGCCTTTTACACCTATATTCGAGCGAACTATTCCGGCTTTCTTTAATTTTGTAAAAGCCTTGGCAAGATAAGTTTCTGAGATATTTTGAAAATTTGCCAAATCGCGTACCGTAATCGTACTGTCTTCCGGGATATCGATCAAATAAACCAGAGAATGTATCGCATATTCGACATTTTTTCCTAAAGTTGGCATATAACAGGTTTTATAAAAATTATCATTTAAATATTAAACAGCATTTTGAGCCACATTAGGAACCTCAGGATAAGAATCTTCAAGTGCCGTTAGAACATCATCTGCAGGATAAATAAGTTTTGTAGTAACTTCCATCTTTATATTTTTACCTTCAATGCCGCTCGAAACCAGTTTACGTTCCCAGCCTGAAGTTAACATGCCGTCTTGCTGACCTAAATCTACACAAGTTACATAATCAGTATAACGGTAAGGTTTTAGAGGCTGACCAAATAAACTGTTAACAGCATTATGACCCGCCCATTTGCCAAGAAACATCGAAAACTGACAAGCCATAAGCGAACTGTTGCCTTGATCATCTACCGGAATATTAGCAACATCACCGGCTGCAATTACGTTTGTATATTCTTTTAATTGCAAATATTCATTTACATGTAAACGCCCCAGTTTGTCTTTCTCTCCCTTAAAAAAACTACAAAGAGAGCTTGCAACCAATCCAATAGTTGAGATAACGGTTTGCGCAGCTATAAAATGACCATCGCTTAATGTGGCTCCGTTATTTTTTACTGCCGCCAGAGAAACTCCGCTAACTACAGTTATATCCTTAGAGTTTAAAGTTTCTATAACATAATCCTGCGCTTCAGGAGCATAATAATTTCCTACTTTGCCTGACTTTTCTATAAGTACTACTTTAAAATCAATTGCTTTCTTTGCGTAATCAGCTAATATTTTATTCGCTTTTTCTTTAATTACCGTAGCAACTTCAAGCCCTGTTAATCCACTTCCGGCAATTACAAAAGTGGTAGCACCTTCGCCTTCAAAGTTTTTATGTGCTAATTGTATAAGGTGATTTTCTAATTTTTGAGCGCCGTAAAAAGTATCTACATTAAACGTGTTTTCGATTCCCGGAATATTTATAGCCTTCAAAACGCTTCCCGAAGACAGAATAAGATAATCATAACTTAAAATTCTTGAACCGCTTTCGGTTGCTACCGTTACCATTTTTTGGTCTGGATCAATGATTTCTGCTTTGCCAATAATAAGTTTAATGTTCAGTTGTTTAAAATATTTGTTTAATTCAACTCTTAAACCTTCAAGCGAAACCTCATACAATCTTGGTCGAATGGTTAAGTATTCATCCATATTTACCAGCGTTACTTCAAGTTCATCTTCTTTTTTTAGTTCACGGCTTTGGCGAATAGCACTTAAGGCACTCCAGAAACCGGCGAAACCGCCTCCAATAATCAATAGTTTTTTCATTTTCTTTATAGATAATTACGATAATATTTGTCGCAAATTAAAGCATAATATATTTATTATATAAGATTATTCTTTCTTTATTTTTGAAAGTAAATCTATATTTATAGCTAAATACTTATAAATTAGAATACTATTAAAGAATTAAAAAATCGTCTTTATCTAAGAAGTTTTTATTTAGTGCCGATATTATGGATTATTCAGAAGTATATTATGAAATTAAAAAGGAATAAAAACGAAAAAACACCACTTAAAGGTGGTGTTTTTGGTTTATGATTAGACCAGAATTGAATCTGTCTTTCGATAAATATTTTTGAAGTTTTATTTTTGTTGCAATAATTTTTCTAAATATTCAATTTTATCTTTTTCAGCTTGCAACAAACGTTCGTAAAGTTTTTTATTTTCTTCAACAGATTCCATTAATTTATCTAATGGATTAAAAGTACAATGATTTGCATTGTTAACTAAACCATTGGCAGTGCTATTATCATTAAAAGTATTAAAATAGCTAATCATACTTTCTTCAGAGAAATTTTTAATTGCTTCTACAGTTACGCCAAGTGCTTTTGCTACTTCTTCAAGTCTTTCTTCTTCTATGGTTTCACTGTTTTCTATGGCAGATACAGCTTGTTGAGATGTTCCTAAAGCTTGTGCCAAAGCTTCTTGCTTCATGTCTTTCAGTTCACGAATACGGCTAATTTTTCGCCCTATATGATTTTGTTTTGTTACTGTGCTCATAGTTCAAAGATATTCAAAATTCTTTAAAATTTTCTGGTTTGGTAAAACACATTCTGTATCTGTAAAATACATTTTTATAAATGTTTATATTTATTGTGTGCTAAACAAAAGTACAATTTTTCGGACATGAAATTATTTCAAAAACTAAAATTATCAGGATAGTATTGTATAAAAGGGAAAGTGTTTACAATAAACTAATTTAAATTTTAAAGTTTCTCCTCTTCTAAACCATCAACAGCAGAAATCTGATCTAGTATATTGGTTTGATTAGGCGAAATATAGTTTTTTACTTCGCTTGGAGTTTCCTTCTTAAAAAGAATATCTAATGCATTATACAGTTTTAATAAAACATCTCTGTCTTCTTTTTGGATATCTAAAGCAGTATTAAAATTAAAAACATAGTTATTCGAATTTCGTACTTCTACTTTTATCGTTTTTGATGTGATTTTAAATTTGACTATATCCATATTTATAAGGTGTTAACTTTTTTGCTTTTTTGAATATGATACTTATTAGATGCTTTAATAAGTATTAAAGATATTTAATTATTTAGAGTTACAACTTAATTATTTAAAGTTCTTAACTGTAATTTTTTAGACAATGAGTAATTATTCTCAATAAAAAACCCCTAATCAATTGATGATTAGGGGTTTGTTTTTTGTAGCGAGGACGGGAGTTGAACCCGTGACCTCAGGGTTATGAATCCTGCGCTCTAACCAACTGAGCTACCTCGCCAAGATTGCAAGTGAACCGTGTTCCTCATTGCGGGTGCAAAGATAGAAATATTATCAAAGCTTCCAAGAATAAAATGAAGAAAAAAAAATATTTTTAAAAATGCATTGTTTTTGGACATATATTCTTATATTTCCAAAAAAATTAAAAGTAGCACATGGATTCAAAAATACGTTACGAAATCGAGTTTCCCATAAATTCTTCGCCGCAATTATTATATCAATATATATCGACACCATCAGGTTTGTCAGAATGGTTTGCAGACAATGTAAATTCAAGAGGTGAATTTTTTACTTTTATCTGGAATGACTCTCAGGAAAAAGCACGTTTAGCTTCTAAAAAAACCGGAGAAAAGGTAAAGTTTAAATGGGTTGATGAAAGTAGTAAGGATACAGAATATTTTTTCGAACTGCATATCTTAGTCGATGAATTGACAAAAGATGTGTCGTTAATGGTAGTTGACTTCGCAGAAAAAGAAGAAGTAGGAGAGGCTAAACAATTGTGGGAGAATCAGATCTCAGACCTGAAACATCTTATAGGATCTGTTTAGTAAAATTCTATTTTATACCTTATATTTGCCCTGAACAAAATTCAGGGTTTTTTTATGATCAATTTTAACGGAAACATAGCAGCGCAAGACGATAATGTATTAACTCATAATCGTGCTTTTTTGTACGGAGACGGAGTTTTTGAAACGCTAAAAATAGTCAATAATAAAATCTTGTTTCTTGAGGATCATTATTTTAGGTTAATGGCTTCGATGCGCGTCGTTAGAATGGAAATTCCCATGAACTTTACAATGGAATTCTTTGAAGAGCAGGTTTTAAAACTAGTGGATCAAAAAGGTATTTCAGGATCAGCAAGAGCCCGAATCACTGTTTTTAGAAACGACGGAGGTTTGTATTTGCCAAAAACCAATGAAGTATCTTATTTAATTCATGCAACCGCACTTGAGAGTACAGCTTATGCTATAAATACAAATGAATATGAAGTCGATTTGTATAAAGACTTCTATGTAACCAAACAGTTATTATCGTCGATTAAAACGACTAATAAAATGATAAATGTTACCGGTAGTATTTTTGCTCACGAAAATGGTCTTGCCAATTGTATTTTAGTAAATGATACTAAAAATGTTGTAGAAGCATTACAGGGTAATTTATTTATGGTTGTGGGTAAAAAAATGATTACTCCACCAATTTCTGAAGGTTGCCTGAATGGTATTATGCGTAAACAAATATTAGCTTTAGCTAAAAAAGTTGAAGGCATAGAAGTACTTGAAGAAATAATTTCGCCATTTGATTTACAAAAAGCTGACGAATTATTTCTGACAAATGTAATCACGGGGATACAACCGATAACTAAGTATCGAAAAAAGGAGTTTAAAAGCGATCTGGCTCATTTATTAGTGCAAAAACTAAATGAATCCATTTCTGAAAATTAATTCAGATATGGATTTTCAGGTGCATTCGACCATATAACATAATCTCCGCCGAGCTCAATAATTTGCTCTTTCCAAAAATGGGTGGTCGATTTTCCGATAATTTTGTTCTTATAACTATTATCAGTAATGATCCAGGAGTTTCCCTGCATTTCATTCTCAAGCTGATTTTCGTCCCAACCGGTATAACCTAAGAAAAAACGAATATTGTTTTTACCAATAGATCCGTCGTTTATTAAGTCTTTAGTCGATTCAAAATCCCCTCCCCAATAAATCCCGTTCGAAATCTCAACACTATTTGGTATCAACTCTGGTATATTGTGAATAAAATAAAGGTTGTCCTGTTCAACAGGGCCTCCGTTATATATTTTGAAACTGGCTTCAATTTCAGGTATCAGGTCATTAATAGTATACTTTAAAGGCTTATTAATGATGAAACCTATTGATCCTTCTTTGTTATGGTCTGCTAATAAAATTACCGATCTATTAAAAGATAAATCTCCAATTATAGAAGGCTCGGCAATAAGCAGGTGTCCTTTTTTTAATTTTTCTGAAATCATACGGCTACAATTTTTATTAAATTTAATCATAAAATTTTTAAAAACCCAAATAAAATCGATAAACCGCACAAAAAAACCCTCCATGAGGAGGGTTTTAATTATATTATAAGTTTAGAGAACTTTCTTACTTAGTTCACTGCACCTTCTAATTCAGCTCCAGCTTTGAATTTCACTACATTTTTAGCAGCGATTTGGATAGTTTTACCAGTTTGTGGGTTTCTACCGTCTCTAGCAGCTCTAGCAGATACTGACCAAGATCCAAAACCTACTAATGAAACTCTACCACCTTTTTTCAAAGTAGCTCCTACGTTTCCTAAAAATGACTCTAAAGCTAATTTTGCCGCAGCTTTTGTAATTCCTGCATCAGCAGCGATAGCATCGATTAATTCTGATTTGTTCATAATAATTAGTTATTAATTGTTGGTTAAAAAAAATTGTTAATACACAAATTTAGTAGGAAATCCGTTCCTTGCAAGTGTTTTCTTTATTTTTAGCAAAAATTGTTAATAACTTGCTTTTTTTGTTCATAACGCAAGAGCATAATCAGTCAAAAAGAAGTACAAACCCCTGTTTTACTGAGCTTAATAGACCTTTGCGCTATCAGAAAAAGTTATCCCATTTAGTAATTCTGCTACCTGCATTCTCTTTTTTCCGGGTAACTGTAAACTTATTAGCTGGATGAAGCCATTTTTGACCGCAATTTTAATTTCTTTTTTGCTGCTAATCAAACTTCCAGCCTCATAAGAATGTGTTTCTGTGATTAATTTTGCTTCGTATATTTTGATGCTTAATTCTTCATTCTTGTCTTTTAGAAAACACCACGAGGCAGGATAAGGACTTAAACCTCTAATTAAATTATTTATTTCGTTTCCTGATTTTGTCCAGTCGATCTTACAATTTTCTTTGTTTAGTTTATAAGCCGTCTTAATTTCGGCATCATCTTCCTGAATAGTTGTTGTTACATTTCCGGTTTCAATAACTTTCAAAGTTTCAATTACAGTCTCGCTTCCTAATAGCATTAATCGGTCGTGCAATTGTCCCGCGTTTTCTTCCGGTTCTATAGCAATTTCCGAATTTAAGATCATCGCCCCGGTATCTATTTTGTCATCAATAAAAAATGTAGTTACTCCGGTTTTTATTTCTCCATTAATAATAGCCCAGTTAATAGGTGCAGCGCCACGATAATTTGGTAAAAGTGAAGCGTGAAGATTAAAAGTTCCTAAGCTTGGCATTTCCCAAACTAATTTAGGTAACATTCTAAAGGCAACAACTATTTGTAAATTGGCATTTAGGGCTTTTAGTTCGGCAAGAAAACCTTCATCTTTTAAATTTGTTGGTTGTAATAAAGTAAGATTGTTTGCCAGCGCATATTCTTTTACTGCCGAATATTTTATTTTTTGCCCGCGTCCAGCCGGTTTATCTGCAGCTGTAATAACGCCAACAACATCATAATTGTTTTTAATAATGGTGTCCAGAATGCCAACGGCAAATTCCGGGGTTCCCATAAATATAATTCTCAATTTTTCCATTATAGTTTTAAAGTGTATTTATTATTTGCCTGAATGGTGATATAATTGTTTTCAAGTAATTCCTGAAGTGCCAAAATTACATCATTCGTGTCTAGTTTTATTTGGGTCTGAATTTCTCTCGAAGTCAAAGCAGCTGTTTTTAATACCTGCAAAATTTTATCTGCAATTGAATCTGCTTCGGTTATTTTGCCTTTTTGTGTAATACAATACGAGCAAACGCCACAATTTTGGGTTGTCTCTTCTCCAAAATAATCTAAAATCAATCTGTTTTTGCACGTTTTTCTGTCCTTTATATAATATAGTACAGATGAAAGCTGCTCTTTTTTAAGCTGATTCTGCTTTTCGAGATATTTTGCAACCCGGTTTATAGTAAGATCATCTTCGCGAACTTCATTAAATAATATAGTGGCATCATTATTTTTTGATTTATAATCGATGATTTCTTTTTCTTTTAGTTTTTCTAAAACAGCAGAAACCTGTTCTTCGGTATGATTGGATTTTTTTGCAATTAGCGAAATATTAAAAGGAGTTTTCATTTCGTAAATTCCGGGATAGGTTCTTAGAATCGCCAGAATAACTTCTTCGTCATTAGAGTTCAGGCTCATATATCTGATTACTTCTTTTGATTCTATTAAAAACTGCATGGTAATTTTTTCTGAAAATTCCTGAGACATTGTAATGATTCCCTGCTGATTCAAAAACTGTAAAGCGTTATAAGTTTTTAGGGTAGGGAAGTCGTACTTCTGGCAAAAATGATTTAGTTTAAACGAAAAAGAATCATCTAAACCTTCTCCGTAAGCAATCTGAAAATAATTGCAAAGTTTTACATACATGGTATTCAGAAACTTTTTATCCGGTAAAATACTTAAAAATTGTTGCTCAGACTGCATGCTGTCTGATGAATTGGTCAATACAACAGAAAATGCTTTCTCACCATTTCGACCTGCTCTTCCGGATTCCTGATAATAGTTTTCTATGTTTTCAGGAAGCTGGGTATGAATAACTGTTTTTACATTGTCTTTATCGATTCCCATTCCAAACGCATTTGTGGCTACAATAACCTGCGCTTGTTCAGACATCCATAATTGCATGTTTTTGTCTTTTTCTTTAGCCGAAAGTCCTCCATGATAATAGGTCGCTTTGAATCCTAAAGATTGTAATTGAGTCGACATATTCAGGCACGATTTTCTATTTCGTACATATATAATAGAAGGCTGTGGATTTTTTTTTAAAATTTGTTCTGTGCGGTAGAACTTGTCTTCGACTTCAAAAACCATGTAAGCAATATTTTTTCTTTCAAAAGATTGCTGAAAAAGTACAGGATCTTTCAGTCCTAATTCTGTTTTGATATCTTCAATAACTCTTGGAGTTGCCGTTGCTGTCAGGGCTAAAAACGGAATCTTGACAAAGTATTTTTTAAGTTCTGAAATCTTTAGATATGCCGGACGAAAATCATGTCCCCATTGCGAAACACAATGCGCTTCATCAATTGCAATTAAATTTATAGGAAGATTTTTAATGCGTTCCAAAATCCAGTCTGACTGAAGTCGTTCCGGAGAAAGATATAAAAATTTGTAATTTCCGTATTGACAATTATCCAGCAAATCGATAATTTCTTCAGTATGAATTCCGCCCGTAAGCGCAATTGCTTTAATATCTCGCTTTTGTAAATTCGCCACCTGATCCTTCATCAAAGCAACCAAAGGCGAAACCACTAAACAAATACCTTCCTGCATCATTGCCGGAACCTGAAAACAAATCGATTTTCCGCCACCGGTTGGAAGCAAAGCAAAAGTATCTTTGCCGTCTAAAACCGAGTCAATAATCTCCATTTGCAACGGTCTGAAACTACTGTGTTTCCAGTATTTTAAAAGAATTTCCTGAGCTTCTGGCATTGGTCTTGTTTTAAAGTTAAAAAATTTAGAAATCAGTTTCTAGTTTTGCAACTTTAAAACAGGCCTAAATTTTATCTAAGATATAAAGAATTCTGTTGTCAACCGTATCTTTTGGTACTTCAATTAAGTCGTAGCCATATTTTTTATAGGTATCAACAAGGTGTTTCTGGATTGTCAGTGCCTGTTCAAAATTTTCGTAGCGCTCTGTGTCGCATTCATAAATTTCTTCCCAAGGCGGTAAAATAAAAGTTTTAGTGTATTTAAAATCTTCACACGCTTTTGTGAAATGTGCAGGATAATCATCGCCAATATAATCCATATAAGCTACAACATCTGGAATTCCGCGATCTATAAAAACTACATCATCCGGTTCTTCAAGAGCGTCTTCGTATTGTTTAATGCGTCCTTCAAGCAGCATTTCGCTAAACAATAAAGGCTGTTCCAGAAACAATTGATCAATACCTCGTTGCTGTGCTTCGAGAGTAACTTGTCTTGAAATTTCAGGATAACAACAGTAGCCACGAGCGACTAATTCGTTGATAAGAGTAGATTTTCCCGTTCCCGGGCCACCAATGAGAACTATGATTTGTTTTTGCACTTTCTTAAAATAAAGCGCAAATTTACCTAAACTTATTGTATTTAAAAAGATTATTTTGCGTTGAGCGAATGATTTCGCAATTTTGGGTAATATCGTTTCTGTTTTTCGCTAAAACTTTGGGGCTATACTGCTGTAACTGGACTAAAGTCCAGCTCTACAAAATAGATTGTTCCTCCAGAACTAAGAAAGTTGTAAAAAAAACAAAGCTTATAAAATCAATCGTTGCGCCAGAACTAAAAGAGTCGAAGACTCGATAAATATTGTAGGGCTGGACTTTAGTCCGGTTTAACGTTAGGATATGATTTTTTATTTAGGATAATTATAGAGCATATAACATGTAAATAAGATCATTGAAATGAAGAAAGTCAGAGATCCGTATAAAATCCCCCAACCTGCATGACTTAGGTTGATATTTATGTTTTTGGAGAAAAATTTAATTCCCAATCCAATTATTATTCCCACAAAGCAAATAATACAAGCAGGACTAAAATTATCAAAAAGTTTTAGTTTTACGATAATTAGATAATGAATTATAAGAGTGATTATAAAAGATATACTTTTCATTTTTTACTTAGGATTTTGTTTACTCGCAAAATAAATATTTTCCATTACCCGCACTTTTCTTTTCCGAAGGAATAATAATATGCGATTCAAATCTTTTTCCTTTCAAAACATCATTTACAAAATCCAGAACATATTGCTGTCCCTGATGAAAAAGGTAACCAGAGAATTCATGTCCGCCGCCACAAAATGTGATCAGTTCAATATCTTTATGTAAATCATTCATATGATTGTAAACGGCATAGGATCCAAAAAGAATCAGCCAACCCGAAGCATTTGTTGGGCAGGAACGATGTGAACCCGCACTATACGGAACGGTATCGTCATTGTTTCCGTGTGACAATAACATTGGAATTGCTTTTTCTTTTGTAATTAGGTTTATATCCTGAATTGCACCAGATCCTCCAATAAAACCGGCATATTTAAAGTCTTTTGGTAAATTGTTTTTATAAAGATTCATGAGTTTATAATCCCAAAAAGAAGCATGAAAACCAATTTCGGCACCGGCACTAATTCCTGAAATAAATATTTTTGAAGTATCGAGATTGTATGTATTGGCATTTTCGATTAAATAAGAAGTTGCCTGCCACATATCGCTTACACCAATTTGTATGGCTTTTATTTTCTCTGTTAAAGTTCCTTTACATCCAAAATCTTTTCCTTTCATATATAAACTATATGAAATGCTGGCTACTGCATAACCGTTTTGTGCCATAAATAATCCAAAACTTTTTTCGCTTGCACGATCTCCACCGGAAAAACCTCCTCCAAAAGCAAAAATAATCAGCGGAACTTTTTCGTTAGTTTTCTTTTTTGGTAAATACAAATCCAGATCCAGTTTTAGTGTATCATTCTGGAAATAAGTCATCGTTTTGATTTCCTGAGCCTGAATATTGTGAAAAGTGAGAAAGGTTAAAAGTAAGATGATAATTTTTTTCATTATAGTGTTGTTTGATCTTGCAATCCCGATAGATATTGGGAACAAAGTTTCTCAAATATAAAAGTTCGCTACGAATTACACGAATTTTTATGAGTTTTTAATTTAAAAAGTAACGTAAGATAAATAAAATACATGCTTTTAAGGAGTCAATATGATTACTGTAAATAAGTGAAATTCGTGGCAAAGAATCAACTCTTTCTACAATGTAAAAAATCTAAAATCTAAAATCTGAAATCTGAAATCAAAAACGTATATTTGCCTTCTATTTTAATGTGCAAATGGAGAACGATAAAGAAAAAAACACCGCCGAATTTTACGAAAGATTAAAGGTAGAGTTAGATAACTCAAATACTTGGCCTGCAGAATATTTGTATAAATTTATTGTGCCAACGGTCGACGATAATGTCGAGCGAGTTGAAAAAGCTTTTGACAGTATGGGCGCGGTTATTAAAACAACAAAATCTAAAACGGGTAAATTTACCAGCGTTTCTGTAGATGTTACAATGCATAGTGCTGACCAGGTTATTAGCAAATACAAAGAAGTTTCTACTATAGAAGGTATAGTTTCATTATAAATTATGGTCGAAAAATATAAAAAAGAAGTCGCGAATGATGTTGTCTTTAACTTAGAATACAATTCTGAAAGACAGCGTTTACTTATTCCGGAATATGGTCGTCATTTGCAAAAACTGATCGATCAGGCAACTATTATTGAAGATGATGAAACGCGCAATAAAGCGGCGAAATATATCATTCAGGTTATGGGAAGTCTGAATCCGCATTTGCGTGATGTGCCGGATTTTCAACATAAATTATGGGATCAGCTTTTTATTATGTCTGATTTTAAATTAAATGTAGAATCACCATATCCAATTCCGTCAAGAGATGTATTGCAGTTAAAACCGGATGTTTTGCAATATCCGCAAAACTTCCCAAAATACAGATTTTATGGTAACAACATCAAATACATGATTGATGTTGCCAATAAATGGGAAGAAGGCGAAATGAAAAATGCATTGGTATTGGTAATTGCCAATCACATGAAAAAGTCATACTTGAGCTGGAACAAAGACACCGTAAAAGATGATGTGATTTTTGAACATTTATTTGAATTATCAGGAGGAAAAATCAATTTATTACAAAGCACAGAAGAGCTTTTGAATACAACTGATTTATTGCGTACCAACAAACGTATGTCGAATAAAATTACGCCACCGGGACAACCAAAAATCCAAAGCAACAAAAACAACAAAGGTCCGGGGAAACCAAAACCTTTTCAGAAAAATAATCAAAAGTAAATAAAGAAAGGAGCTAAGATGCTAAGGAACTAAGATATTAGCTTAGAACCTCAGAATCTCAGAACCTCAGAACCTAAAAGAGATCTATGGGAATTTTTAAAATCGAAGGAGGAATTCCTTTAAAAGGAGAAATCACTCCGCAAGGAGCAAAAAATGAGGCATTACAAATTTTATGTGCCGTGCTTCTAACGGGGGATAAAGTAAAAATTAATAATATTCCCGATATTATTGACATCAACAAATTAATCACATTGTTGGGTAATTTAGGCGTTAAAATTCAACGAAATGAACCGGGTTCGATTACGTTTCAGGCTGATGAAGTTAATGTTGGATATTTAGAAACCGAAGCTTTCAAAAAAGAAGGCGGAGCACTTCGTGGTTCTATTATGATTGTTGGGCCGCTTTTGGCACGTTTCGGAAAAGGATATATTCCTAAACCGGGAGGAGATAAAATTGGCCGTCGTAGATTAGACACACACTTTGAAGGTTTTATTAACCTTGGAGCAAAATTCAGATACAACAGAGAAGATCACTTTTACGGAGTAGAAACTCCTGCCGAAGGACTGAAAGGAACAGATATGCTGCTTGATGAAGCATCTGTAACCGGAACAGCAAATATTGTTATGGCTGCTGTTTTGGCAAAAGGACAAACAACAGTTTACAACGCAGCTTGCGAGCCTTACTTGCAACAATTGTGTAAAATGTTGAACTCTATGGGAGCAAAAATCACAGGAGTTGGATCTAACTTATTGACTATTGAAGGTGTTGAAAGCCTTGGTGGTTGTGAGCACACAATTTTACCGGATATGATCGAAATTGGTTCCTGGATTGGTCTTGCGGCTATGACAAAAAGCGAAATCACGATCAAAAATGTAAGCTGGGAAAACTTAGGTTTGATCCCAAATACTTTTAGAAAATTAGGAATCACAATAGAAAAACAAGGTGATGATATTTATATTCCTGCTCACACAGATGGATATGAAGTAAAAACAGATATCGATGGCTCTATTTTGACAATTGCAGATGCTCCATGGCCAGGTTTTACACCTGACTTATTAAGTATTGTTTTGGTTGTGGCAACACAAGCAAAAGGCGATGTTTTAATTCACCAGAAAATGTTCGAAAGCCGTTTGTTTTTCGTGGATAAATTAATCGATATGGGAGCAAAAATTATGTTATGCGATCCGCACAGAGCGGTTGTTATGGGACATAATTTTGAATCTCAACTAAAAGCAACAACAATGTCATCTCCTGATATTCGTGCCGGAATTTCATTATTGATTGCTGCGCTTTCAGCAAAAGGAACAAGCACAATTCAAAATATCGAACAAATCGACCGTGGATACGAGCGTATCGACGAGCGTTTGAGAGCTATTGGAGCAAAAATCGTGAGAGCGTAAAAAAAATAGTCTATAATGACAGATGAACAAAAAGCTGTAAAAGCTACTATCTTTAGTATAGTTGGAAATACCTGCCTGGCCCTGATAAAAGGTCTGGCAGGTTTTTTTGGCAATTCTTACGCCTTAATTGCAGATGCGATAGAATCAACAGCGGATATATTTTCGTCTTGTTTGGTTTTATTCGGGATCAAATATTCTAATAAACCGCCAGATGAAAACCATCCTTATGGTCATGGTCGCGCAGAACCTTTAATTACCTTTTTGGTCGTAGGTTTTTTAATTACTTCTGCAACAATTATCGGGTACGAGAGTATTGCAAATATTCAAACCCCACACGGATTGCCAAAATCCTGGACATTATATGTTTTAGGGGCAATTATTGTCTGGAAAGAATACTCGTTTCGTTTGGTGATGAAACGCAGCAAAGAAACAAATAGTTCTTCGCTTGCGGCAGATGCCTGGCACCATAGAAGTGATGCAATTACATCTGTAGCAGCATTTATTGGGATTTCGATTGCGCTGATTATGGGAAAAGGATATGAATCAGCAGATGATTGGGCGGCGCTTTTTGCTGCTTTTTTTATCTTATACAACAGCTATAAAATTTTCAGACCTGCACTTGGTGAAATAATGGATGAAAACCTAAATGATGATTTAGTCGAAGAAATTCGAATTAAATCACTAACCGTAGAAGGTATTTTAGGAACCGAAAAATGTTTCATCCGTAAAGCCGGTATGAAATATCATGTGGATCTTCATGCTATTGTTTCGGCTAAAATTTCAGTAAAAGAAGGACATGATTTGTCACACAGATTACAAGATACTTTAAAAGAAAAAATACCTCAATTAGGCAACGTTTTAATTCATATTGAACCAGATGATTATCACTAAAAATAGGTGCAAAGGTTCAAAGTAGTAAAGGTTTTATATATATTGCGAATCTTTAAAATTTAAATCCGTTTATTCTTTTAAAAGAGTAAACGGATTTTTTTTATTGATCATGTCAGTTCAAGTGAAGTTAAGCTAAGAACGTCTCAAAACATGAACCTTTGTTCCTTTGAACCTTTTAAGTCTTTGAACCTAATCTAGAACATTTAAAATCTTCAACCCCAAAACAACACCATTTTGCTGAATTCCGCCTTGATAAGAATGAACATAATCTAATCTGAATAATTTAAATTTACCAAAGCCCAGATTGTCTAAACCTACGGTAAACTCCGTATAAGGTTTTCTATCCGGAATCGTCAGCGAATGAAAGCCAATATTCATAGTTGATTTTAAGAGGTTCAATAACGGAATTTTATTCATTATAAATCCGGTATCATTATGTTCTAAATGCATTTCAAAATAACTGTCATTTGTACTATTGGCGTAGTATGGCATCAAATTGAAAACATTCAGATAGCGATCACTTGTTCCTATACGTGTTTGATTTCCGTTAAAATGCCTGTAATCAATAAACGAAATATTCTCGGCATTAAAGAACTTTCCTGCTCTTAAGTTCATTCCCAAAATTCCTTTGTTTCCTATTGATAAATCATAAACTACAGAAGCTCCAATGCGTTCAAATTCATATTTTTTCTCACTGGCAGCAAATGCTTTTTCAAAAGCTAAAAATACAGTTGGATATTTATCATCCTTAAAATTATATCTTCCGTCAGGTCTTGAAATGTATTTGTTGCCAAAGTTAATTTGTGTACTTATAGCCGCTTTAAATAAATGATGAGGATCAAATGCAGGAGTAGTAAAATCATTTGGTGCTACAGGATTATTAGATGAATACACATCATCTCTTTTAAAAAAAGAATAATCAGTAGTATTAAAAAGAGGTTTTCTTTGTTCATAAGCTAGTTTTCCAATCAGTTTTACACCATTTAGAATGTCTTGTGAATAATTTACCTGCGCAAATTCCAGGTTATACAATTTCATATAATTGTCTTTAAAAAATAAAGAACTTATAGAATTTATTAGTTTGCTTATAGGTTCAAAGCTGTTAAACTGCGCAACCTTTGTTCCTCCTAAAACCCCAATAGTGGCATAATTTATATTGTTGAATTTATGACTGAATTCACCAACAACCCGAAAACGTTCGTCTGAAAAACCATAATTAAAAGTTGTACTTACAGAAGTGCTTTTTCCTTTTTCTTCATTCCATTTTTTAAACGAGAAACCGGAATCTAAATTAAATCCCTGCACGGTATTGAAGCTTAAAGAAGAGATATTTAATAAACCTTTATAATCAAAAGAATATTTTTTGAACGTATTCTTATAATCATAGCCCATTAAAATGTCTGTAATTTTGAACTTATTATTTTTTGCATCTATCGAATCCGTATATTTTTGAGATTTTCTAATAGTTTGCAGACTGTCTTTTTTAGTATAATCCGTACTTTCTTCAATTGTTAAAGGAATTGGGCGAATTTGATTCCAGAAAGCATCATCTTTTTTATTGGCATTAACTTCAAAAGCCACAATTTCATTTCCAAAGGTTTTCTTTTCAAAAGAGGCAGGAAATTCATAATTTGAATAGACATAGTTGAATTTTCCTGAGAATTTTACACCAAAGATTCCTGCAGTAAAGTCAAGTGTTTGGGCATTTTTTGTCCATATTTTATTTTGTGCATTATAGCTAAAGCTTTGTTTTAGAGTCATTACTTCAGTAAATTCATTTTTCATTCTATACCCTTTTATGTCTAAATCAAGGGCATAAATTGCAAAACTATCGTCGACAATATAAATATAACCTTCGAAAACGGGCTCTTTATCGCGTTTTGGCAACACTTTTATTTTATAAACCTGTTGATTGTTATCATCATAAAAAGTGCCTTCAAGTTTATATTTATAGTAACTAAAAGCATTATCAGCAATAGGAGAGATGAGTTTAACGTCAAAGTCCAGCGTGTTATCATAAAAATCATAAGTCGACAAAGAAGCTGTATTATAACTGTAGCCTTTATTGTTTCCGGAGATTTTAGAAGCAATAATTTTCTCTTTTAATTTATTGGGCTTTTCAAAAGTAATTTTCGAAATAGTTTCAGATAAATATAAAATTCCTGTTCCTGTAGAATCCAGATTTGATGCCATGTCTTCGCCAAGATCGACTTTTTTGCCAAGGATTTTTTTGGGTAAATCCTTGACTTTAAACATTCCTTTCGAATAAAAATCGGCAGTAAATCGGGCAGTTTTATCTGAGTTGTCTTTTTTTTCTGCAATTGCGCTTTTAATAATCGCGTCAGCAGGATTATTTTTAGGATCAATAACAACTTCATTTAATGCAAAGCTTTCTTCAAGCATTTTTACATCGAGCGTAACTATTTTTGAATTATTAGAAACTGCTATTTTTTGAGTTTTGAATCCTAAATACTGAAAAGTGATTTTGTTTTTACCAATTTCTTTTACGTTAAGTTGGTATTTTCCCTGCTCGTTAGAAGTCGTTCCGCTATAAGTATTTTCCTCAAATACAGAAACAAAGGGCAATGGATTGCCTTTTTCATCGGTTATAGTTCCCTTTATTTGGGCAAAATTTGAAATCGAAAAAAATAAAAAGGCGAGTAAAGTATAGTTTTTCATGAAAGTAGTTTCTCTAACAAAAATAGAATAAGTTAAAAATGAGCTTATTAAAAAATTGTTAAAAAAAGACTTACAAGAACGATTGAATCGCTAATTCATAGCTTTTTAATCCAAAACCTAATATAACACCTTTTGCATTTCCGGACAGATAGGATTGATGTCTGAAGCTTTCACGCGCGTAAGTATTCGAAATATGAACCTCGATAACTGGAGTTGTAACCGCTTTTATAGCATCGCCTAAACCTATTGAAGTATGAGTATAAGCTCCGGCATTCAAAATAATTCCGTCATAAGTAAAACCGCATTCCTGAATTTTCCCAATCAATTCGCCTTCAATATTACTTTGGTAATAAGAAAGTTCAATATCCGGGAATTTTGTTTGCAACGTTTCAAAGTAATCTTCAAAAGTTTGACTTCCGTAAACTTCAGGTTCCCTTTTGCCTAAAAGATTCAAATTGGGTCCGTTGATAATGCAGATTTTCATATGATAATTTTGATTTATTTAAATGTAATTGGTTTCATTTTTAGATTTAACCAAAGTATTGGGATGTGTGTAAAAATAAAAAAACCGTTCTAATTAATAGAACGGTTTTTATAAAAGTATGTGATATATTTTTTAGAACAAGAATCCTGCAGAAAGTTGAACTACTGAATTTCTAATATCGGCATTAGAAGAAACATCTGTTAATCCTAAACTATAGCGACCTTGTACAAATATGCTTTTTGTAATTTTTAATCCTAAACCTGCGTTAATAGCAAAATCAAAAGTATTAGCATCTTCGAAATCTACTTTGTTTTTCTGGCTTAATAAAAATGAAGCTTGTGGTCCAACTTCTAAGCTTAATGATTTTGTCATATAGATTTTAGCCATTACAGGAATAGATAAATATGCTAATTCATTTTTGAAATCTTCCTGTGCATCAGCAAATTTGTAAGTTGCTCCCTGAGTAGAATATAAAAGCTCTGGTTGAATAGCGAATTTTTCTAGTAATTTTATTTCTGCAAGAACACCTACGTGATAGCTGGTAATTCCCTCTTTATCAAATGCTACACCTTCTAATGATGCATCTCCAGGCTGGCTAGCAAAGTTAACCCCTGCTTTAACTCCAAATTGTACTAATTGTGCTTGTATCGTAGCTGAAGTTGCGATGAACAGAACAGCTGCTAAAATTATCTTTTTCATAAAAGTGTTTTTTAAAATTTGGTATTTTTTAAATGTTATTTATAGTCAAAACTACAGAATTAGGATTTTATTGTTTTATATTTTGGTTTAAATAATTACTAAATTTCTCATCTTTTTTTGTTTATATTGGTTAATCCCCTCTATTTAAGTAGATTGTTAGAGCTTTAAATAACTCTAAAATAAGTTTAATTAATAAGATTTTTATTTCAAATTTGTTAAAGAAATATTTTCTTTTAATAAGGATATTTTGATGTTTGATTATTTTATATCTGGGATTATTTGATAAAATAACTCAGTTTTATTACAAATTATTTCCTGAAAATTTACTTCATTTAATGTTTATTACTAATTTATTCGCTGTAAAGCAAAATATTTTTTTATAAGTAAAATATTATATTTGATGATAATTTTAATAAAATATATAAAAATGAAAAGAATTTTTTTATCATTAGTTGCAATTATGGCATTTGGATTTGCAAATGCGCAAGAAGGAAATTTTAAAGTTGGAGCACATGTTGGTGTGCCATTAGGTGATGCAAAAGACGGATTTTCTGTTAATCTTGGAGTTGATGTTGCCTATCTTTGGAAGGTTACTGATAAATTTAGTGCAGGAGCAACAACAGGTTACACTACATTTTTAGCTAAAACCTACAGATATAATGATGGTTTTACCTCTTTTGAATTAAAAGGAGATCCCGCAGGT
Source organism: [Flexibacter] sp. ATCC 35103 (assembly GCF_001975985.1). Classification (GTDB taxonomy): domain Bacteria; phylum Bacteroidota; class Bacteroidia; order Flavobacteriales; family Flavobacteriaceae; genus Flavobacterium. Next base: position 341,951 of record NZ_MTQF01000007.1, read on the forward strand.
TTTATTCCGGTTGCCGGTACAGCTCAGTATTCTCTAACTAATGATTTGTTTGTGGGAATAGATTTAGGATATGCACTTTATGTGGCAAATGGCAATGAAGGTGGAGGGTTTTTATATCAGCCAAAATTTGGTTATCAAAATCAAAAAATTGAATTGTATGCTGCCTATAAAGCAATCTCTAACGATGTGACATTTTCGTCTGTAAACCTTGGTTTTAATTACAAATTCTAATTTTGGAATTCATTATAAAAAAGAAGCCTTTCCTATTTAGGAGAGTTTTTTTGTTTTTTGTATTTGTTTGATATATAACAAATTAAAATTTTATAGTTTATTTTTAACAGGATTAAGTTTCTAATTACCACTTTATTTGTTAAAATGCAAATAATTTTTTATGAAGTATATTTTTATATTTGTTTATTAAATTTAACCAAAACAAATAAAATGAAAAAGATTATTTTATCTGCGATCGCAGTTATGGCATTTGGATTTACTAATGCACAATCAACAAGATTTGGAGTAAAAGGAGGTCTTAACCTTTCAACAGTTGTTGGAGGAGATGTCGAAGACACTAAATCTTTGGTAGGTTTTCACGTTGGAGGTTTTGCGGAAATCAAAGTTTTTGAAAAATTCTTTATTCAACCAGAGCTTTTATACTCTGCTCAGGGAACTAAATTTGATGGTCCTTTTGGAGAAGATTTCGATACTAAATTGAATTATTTGAACATTCCGGTTCTTGCAAAATACTATATCGTTGAAAAATTTAGTGTTGAGGCAGGTCCGCAATTAGGTATCTTATTATCAGCTAAAGCAGATGGTGAAGATATTAAAGATTATACAAGATCAGTAGATTTTGGTTTCAACATAGGCGCAGGATATAATTTTACTGATAATCTTTCAATTGGACTTCGTTATACTATTGGTTTATCTCCTATTTCTGATAAAGATATTGATAATGAAGATGATTATTATGACAGTGCTAAAAATAGTAATCTTGCATTGTCTTTAGCTTATAAATTCTAAAAAAATAGTTTTATAAAAATTGAAAGCCTTCCAAATATGGGAGGCTTTTTTCAATATAATTAGTTAACAATAATTTTATTTTAACACAATTAATGTAACTATTAAATTATTTGTTAAAAAACAAGTCCTTTTTTTCTTTCTATAGTTTTATATTTGGCCATTAATTTAACCATAAAACAATAAAATGAAGAAGATTATTTTATGTGCTATTGCAATAATGGCATTCGGGTTTACAAATGCTCAAAAAACTAGATTTGGAGTAAAAGGCGGTCTTAACATTGCGACTATAGGTGGTGTTGATGATGCTAATGCATTGGTAGGTTTTCAATTAGGTGGTTTTGCTGAAATCAATATTTGGAAAAAATTATATATTCAGCCAGAACTTTTGTTTTCTGCTCAAGGAGCTAAATTTGATGGGTATGGTGCTGAGCGTGACTATACCGTAAATTTAAACTATATCAATGTTCCTGTAGTTGCTAAATATTATATTACAAAACAATTTAGTGTTGAAGCTGGACCACAACTTGGATTTTTAGTTTCAAGTAAAAATATTGAAGATGAAAAATCAGTTGATGTTGCCTTTAATTTAGGAGCAGGATATAATTTTACAGATAATTTTTCTGTAGGAGCTCGTTATACTATTGGTTTATCTAATGTTTATGATTACCATGATCGTTATGATGGTTATTATTATGACAATAGATATACAAACAATGTTTTGGCTTTAACTGCTGCATATAAATTCTAATCTATATTTTTTAGATATTTTAAAACCTTCCCTAATCCGGAAGGTTTTTTTATGCCTGAAAATGTTTTACTTTGTAAGTATGAATTGGGACAGATATATAAAAGATTATCAATCGTATTTGCGGATCGAAAGAGGAATGTCTAAAAACACAATCGAAAATTACAGTTTTGATATTGAGAGATTGTGTCTTTTTTTAGAAACAAATCAAATTGAAGTTTCGCCTTTGAAAATTACAGATGAAACCGTGCAGGATTTTATATATGCTGTAGCGAAAGAGGTAAATCCGCGTTCGCAGGCGAGAATTATATCAGGTTTAAAAAGCTTTTTTAATTACCTGATTTTTGAGGATTATAGAAATGACAGCCCTCTTGAATTAATCGAAACTCCTAAAACGGGACGAAAATTACCGGATACTTTATCTCTTCAGGAAATTGATGCCCTGATTGCTGCTATTGATCTGAGCTCAAATGAAGGCGAAAGAAATCGGGCCATGTTAGAGACTTTATACGGTTGCGGACTTCGGGTTTCAGAGTTGGTTACACTCAAAATTTCTGATTTGTTTTTTGATGAAGGTTTTATAAAAATTACCGGAAAAGGAAATAAAGAACGTTTTGTTCCAATTGGGAAATTGACCCAAAAATACATACAGATTTATCAAAAGGAAGTTCGGGTACATCTCAATATTAAAAAAGGACATGAAGATACTTTGTTTTTAAACCGAAGAGGTAATCAGCTTACACGTGCAATGATTTTTACGATTATAAAAGATCTTGCCGTAAAAATAAATCTGCATAAAAACATCAGTCCGCATACGCTGCGCCATTCTTTTGCAACACATTTACTTGAAAATGGTGCAGATCTAAGATCGATTCAATTAATGTTGGGTCATGAATCTATAACTACGACTGAAATTTATGTACATTTAGACAGAAGTTTCTTAAAAGAAGTAATGCATTCGTTTCATCCAAGAAAATAATTTTTGATGTAAATATCTCATTTTAAGTGAATATTTAATATATTGTGTGATATTTTGTATTATTCAGGAAATATAAAAATATGAATTTGGTCTTTTTTTATTCTTTTTGTTGAGATATTATTTTGAATAATTGATTCTGCATAAAAATAAGTAATGTATGGTTTTTGATTTATATGGAAATGAGGATTGCTTAGAGGTGAATAATTTTTATAAAAAGTTGTTTGCAGAAATGCCTGATTTACTTTTTCAGTTTGTAATCGATTGCGATAATAATTATACTTTTCCCCTTGTCAGTAAATCGGCTGATGAAATTTTCGAGCTTAGCGCTGAAATGTTTTCCTCTGATCCTAAACTCATAATTTTTGAGAGGATTTATGCTCAGGATCGTGATTTCTTTTTTGAATCTTTAGTAAAAGCCCGCAAAGAAGTAAAACCATGGCATGTTGAATTTAGGGCTGTTTTACCTAAAAAGGGATTGCGCTGGTTTAAGGTTTCTTCGAAAACCGAATTATCTGAAGATGGTTGTGTTAGTTTTTACGGGCATGTGTCTGATATTACAGAACTAAAAGATAAAGAAGAAAAACTTCGTATATCCGAAGAACGATTTCAATTTGCCCTGGATGCATCTACTGCCGGAATTTGGGATTGGGATATGGTCACGAATAGGGTTTTCTATTCTTCATTGTCATTAAAAATTTTAGAATTAGATTCAAATGATGTAGTCGATGATCCGGAACGCTGGGATAAGATTGTTCATCCTGATGATCTGCCCAAATACTATTCTGATATTCAGGAACATTTTGAAAACAAAATTCCTTACTACGAAAATTACCATCGCGTAATGACTTCAAGCGGAAATTATAAGTGGATTCTTGATCGTGGAAAAGTCATCAGGAGAGATGAAAATGGTAAGCCATTACGTGTAATCGGTATGCATACAGATGTTTCTTTGCAGAAGGAAAAAGAGTTGGAGCTTCTGAAAACTATGAAATTATACAGCGATCAAAATAGCCGACTGGTTAATTTTTCGCATATCGTTTCGCACAATCTAAATACTCAGGCTGGTAATATTAAGTCGATTCTGGATTTTATAGACGCTGATGTTGATAAACAAACCGTTGATGAAATGTTAGAGCATTTAAGAACTGTTTCTAACGATTTGAACGATACAATTACAAATCTAACTCAGATTGTAAAAACACAAAGTAATATTAATATTGCTGTTGTTCCTTTAAAATTATGTGATTATATCGAAAAAACAATCTCGACGATTAAAGGATTTGATAAACAAAAGAATGTTAAGATTATAAATAATGTTCCCAAATATCTCACGGTGAATTTTAATCCTGCATATATGGAAAGTGTTTTGCTGAATTTTGCAACAAATGCCATAAAATATGCGCATCCTGATCGTGATCCAATTATTGTATTTGATTTTGGAATTGAACCAGAAGGTTTTAAATCGTTAAAAATTACAGATAATGGTTTAGGGATTGATCTTACTATTTATGGTGATTTATTATTTGGGATGTATAAAACATTTCATAAGCATCATGAAGCCCGCGGAATAGGATTGTATATTACCAGAAATCAAATTGAAGCCATGAAAGGAAGCATTTCTGTAGAAAGTGAAGTTGGAGTAGGGACGAGCTTTAAAATTGTCTTTAATGATATCTAAAATAATATTCAAAACCGTATTTGCAAAAAAACAACAAAGGCTATCCGTTAAGATAGCCTTTGTTGTTTATATAAGTTTGAGATTACTTGGCAATATTAACCGCTCTTGTTTCTCTGATTACAGTAACTTTTACCTGACCTGGATAAGTCATTTCGGTTTGAATTTTTTGTGAAATTTCGAAAGATAAGTTCGCTGCATTATCATCAGAAACTTTTTCGCTTTCTACAATTACACGAAGTTCTCTACCGGCCTGAATTGCATATGCATTTTTTACACCGCTAAATCCGTAAGCTACTTCTTCAAGATCTTTCAAACGTTGAATGTATGAGTCTAAAACCTGACGTCTTGCGCCTGGTCTTGCACCTGAAATAGCATCACAAACCTGAACGATTGGAGAAAGTAATGATTTCATTTCGATCTCATCGTGGTGAGCTCCAATTGCATTACACACTTCTTCTTTTTCGCCGTATTTCTCCGCCCATTGCATACCTAATAATGCGTGTGGTAAATCGCTTTCAGTGTCTGGAACTTTACCAATATCATGAAGTAAACCTGCTCTTTTAGCCAGTTTTACATTTAAGCCTAATTCAGCTGCCATGATACCACAAAGCTTAGAAACTTCTCTGGAGTGTTGCAATAAGTTTTGTCCGTAAGATGAACGGTATTTCATTCTACCAACAACTTTTATCAATTCAGGATGTAAACCGTGAATTCCTAAGTCGATAACAGTACGTTTACCAACTTCAATAATTTCATCGTCAATTTGTTTGGCTGTTTTGGCAACAACTTCTTCAATTCTGGCAGGGTGAATACGTCCGTCAGTTACTAATTTGTGCAATGACAAACGAGCGATTTCTCTACGAACCGGGTCAAAACAAGAAAGGATAATAGCTTCTGGTGTATCATCAACAATGATTTCTACTCCGGTTGCAGCTTCAAGGGCTCTAATGTTACGACCTTCACGACCAATGATTCTACCTTTTACATCGTCAGACTCAATGTTAAATACTGAAACGCAATTTTCAACTGCTTCTTCAGTTCCAACTCTCTGGATCGTATTGATGATAATTTTCTTCGCCTCTTGCTGTGCAGTAAGTTTCGCTTCTTCAATAGTATCCTGAATATGCGACATAGCTTTGCTTTTAGCTTCGGCTTTTAAACCTTCAACCAATTGCTCTTTTGCTTCCTCTGCAGAAAGTCCTGAAATTACTTCAAGCTGTTGCAATTGACTTTTGTGTAATTTGTCAACTTCAGCTTGTTTTTTATCTAAAACTTCAATTTTGTTATTGTATTCATTTGTTTTAGCTTCAAAATCATCATTCACTTTTTTAGCTTTTGATAATTCATTCGAGATTTGAGATTCTTTATCACGAACTCTTTTTTCTACTTCTGCTACTTTTTTGTCTCTGGCAAGAATAACTTGTTCGTGCTCTGATTTTAATTCAATGAATTTTTCTTTTGCCTGAAGAATTTTATCTTTTTTAATGTTTTCAGCTTCTAAATTAGCATCTTTTAAAATGGAAGAAGCTTCTTTTTTTGCATTTTTGATTAAGTTAGAAATATTGCTTTTTTCGATAATTTTAGCGATTGCAAAACCTGCCGCAATCCCTATAATACCTGAAATAATGATCGTTATGATGTCCATGTTTGTTAAAATTTATATATAAAAAAAGCCTACATTAATTGCTTGAATAAACTCGTAAAGACAAGTTTTGAGCTAACTCACTGTTCAAGTTTCCCCAATAAAATCGGGGCATACTATAGTAGCGAAGATTCACTCACTTTAATTTGTTAGTGTTGAGTTTACCAATTGTGAACTAATGTAGGCAGTATCTTAGTTTCTGTAAAGAACGTTTAATTTTCGAGATATTGATCTAATAGCGAATTTAATCTTTTAATTCTTTCAATGGTTTCTTCGCCATCGATTGCGTTATCAATTTGTTTTTGTTCGACTTGTGATGCAAATTGCAAGGCACACATAGCCAGAACATCTTGTTTATCACGAACCGCGTAACTTTCTTCGAATTGCTTGATCATAGCATCAATTTTTTTAGAAGCACTTCTAAGTCCTTCTTCCTGAGCTGGTTCAACCGTTAAAGGGTAAACTCTGTCTGCGATTGATATTTTAATTCTAAGCTTTCCGTCCATGTCTTTCTAGTCTGATAGTTGTGCTATACAGTAGTCAATTTCGCGAATTAATGAATTTATTTTAAGCTTTGTCTCTCTCTTGTTATTGTCGCTGCCAAGCAACGAATTGGCTATCTTAAGTGTATCATATTGCTTCTTCAAAGCTTCCATTTCTTCAGATTGTTTCTGGATAATTTGCGCAGCTTTGGCTAGTTCTAATCTTAAAACCTGATTGTTTTTCTCTAAACCTTTTGACTTCTCAAAAAGCTTTTCGACTTTATATTCAAGAGTATCAATTATTTCTGCAATTACACTCATTGTAAATCCTATTCATTACTTAATCATACAAAGTTAGTATTCCTTTTTATTAATGCAATTTTTTATCGATTTTTTTACATTAAAAATAACCAAATAAATGAAATTCAATCAATTGTATTTTTGTAGCTTTTTCCTCGTTTTTGGCTTCATATTTTTTTATCTTAGCAAAAATGTTGTTTATGAAATTCTCTTTACTCACCCTGTTTTTTTGCCCTTTTATTTTTGCACAAACCCAATATCCTAAGGAAGATTTTCGTGCTCCGCTTGATATTCCGATGCAGCTTTCCGGTAATTTTGGGGAGTTAAGGCCTAATCATTTTCATGCAGGTTTCGATTTAAAAACGAATCAAAGAGAAGGATTAAGTGTACACGCAATTGCTGATGGATATGTTTCGAGAATAAAAATTTCAACTTTCGGGAATGGTAAATGCATTTATATTACACATGCAAACGGATATACTTCGGTTTACGGTCATTTGCAGACTACCGTTGGTGAAATTCAGGATTATGTAACTAAAGCGCATTATAAAGAGCAGTCGTATGAAATAGAAATGTTTCCTAAACCTTTTGAACTTCCGGTTACAAAAGGACAAATAATTGCACTTTCCGGAAATACAGGTTCATCAGAAGGGCCTCATTTGCATTTCGAAATTCGTGATACTAAAACCGAGTTTGTAATAAATCCAATATTTTTCGGGTTTGATAAAGAGATAAAAGATACTAAAAAACCTACCGTTTCAAGTGTGTATGTTTATCCGTTAGAGAATTCTACGGTCAATCAGTCTAAGTTGCCTTTGTTGTTAAATCTAACGCTTCAAAAAGACGGGACATATTTAGCTGGCAAAGTAAAGGCGAACGGAAAAATTGGTTTCGGAATTTCGGCTGTAGATTTTGATGATGTTTCGTTTAATAAAAATGGTGTTTTTAATGTTTCAACCTTTTTTAACGGAAATCAAAATTACAACTACCAATTCAATACCTACTCATTTGATGAAATGAGGTATATTAATGCATTCATTGATTATGCAAAATATAAAAAATCAGGTCAACGTGTTCAGAAACTCTTTATGAAAACGCCTTTTGCCTTAAGTATTATCAAAACAGATTCTCTTCGCGGAATTATTCCGGTCGAACCAAATCTGGCTTCTACATACCGAATTGAAGTTTCGGATTATTTTGGTAATTTGAGCTCAATTACGGTTCCAATTGAATATGATCCGGCAACTCCAATTATCAATGCAGAACCTGTAGCGTCAAAATATTTTATAAAAACAAATAAAGACGCCAATTTCGAAAAAGATAATATGTCTGTATTTTTTCCTGCAGGAACCTTTTACGATGATTTTAATTTAAATTTTGATGTAAAGAATAATCGTATTTATATTCATGACGATACCGTTCCTGTTCATTCTAATTTTACCATTACAATAAAAGACAGCCTTTATCTGGAATCATTAAGGGATAAACTTTTTATAGGCAGGCTTACTGGTAATAATGCCAGTTATAATGGTACCATAAGAAAGGGAGATGTTTTTACTGCAAAATCTAAAATATTGGGCCAGTTTGGGTTGGTCTTGGATACCATTGCACCAACTATTAAAATTGCAAAACCTATTGAAGGAAAGTGGATAAGTGATCAGAAAAAAATTGAGTTTACGATTAATGACAGTTCATCAGGGATTAAATCCTATAATGGATACTTAAACGGAAAATGGATTTTGTTTGAATATGAAAATAAAACCAGGAAAATCACCCATACTTTTGATGATTCGATTGTTGCCGAAGGAGCAAATGATTTAAAAATTGAAGTTGTTGATAATGTAGGTAATTCTGCTATCTTTGAAACTCATTTTTTTAGAAGCCAACAAAAATAAAACCAAAACAGTTGAACCAAAATAAGCTACTATTCGTTTTTCTTTTTTTATGCATTACTTGCGTTTCATTTGCTCAAAATGCTCATATTAAAGGTGTTATTTTAGATGATCTCAATCGTCCCGTTGTTGATGTTAATATTACCTCTTTGGGCAATAGTACACGATCAGATGCTAATGGTTTTTATGAAATAGATGTGCCTTCAAGAAAAAAAACGTCGCTGATTTTTACTCATGTTTCATTAAAAATGATGAGTCTTACCATAAGTTTAAAACCGGATGAAGTTTTTGTTTTTAATCCTGTAATGAATAATTCTGAGGAGCAAATGGGAGAGGTTTTTGTGTCTTCAGGAAGTAAAAAACGTGTTCAGGGAATTACAACTGTTGATGCTGCTACCATTAAGAAAATTCCCGGAGCAAATGCCGGAATAGAAAATGTATTAAAAACACTTCCAGGCGTAAACTCAAACAATGAGCTTAGTACACAATATGCCGTTCGTGGCGGGAATTACGATGAAAATCTCGTTTATGTGAATGAAGTCGAAGTATATCGTCCTTTTTTAATTCGTTCCGGACAACAGGAAGGATTAAGTTTTACGAATACGGATCTGGTTCAGAATGTCGATTTTTCGGCTGGTGGATTTCAGGCTAAATTTGGAGATAAATTATCATCAGTATTAGATATTACCTATAGAAAGCCAACGCATTTTGGAGCTTCTTTAGAGGCTAGTTTATTAGGCGGGAGCATTTCTGTAGATGCCGTTTCTAAAAATAAAAAATGGTCAGCCGTTACCGGTGTTCGTTATCGAAATAATAGTCTGCTGGTAAATAGTCAGGATACACAAACGAATTACACGCCTACTTTTGCTGATATTCAGACTAATATTAATTATGATATTTCAGATAAATGGCAAGTAAGCTTTTTAGGGAATATTTCTCAGAACAAATATTTATATCAGCCTTTAACTCGCGAAACAAAATTTGGAACTATCGATCAGCCTATGTCGCTTGCTGTTTATTATGAAGGAAAAGAACGTGATCAGTATGACACTTATTTTGGTGCATTTAAAACCACTTATAAAGCTTCGTCAAGTTTGACTTTAAAATTTATTGGATCGCTTTTTCATACAATGGAAGAAGAGCATTTTGATATTTTGGCACAGTATCGTTTAGGAAATGTAGGCGAGGATCAAACAACAGAAGTTGATTTTACAAGAGGAATTGGTTCACAGCTTAATCATGCCAGAAATGATCTGGATGCATTAATAGCAAATGCAGAAATTAAAGGCTTTAAAGAATGGAAAAACGACAGCCAATTAGAATTTGGCTTAAAATATACCAGAGAATCTATTCGTGACAGAATTGTTGAGTGGGAGATGATCGATTCAGCCGGGTTTTCTATAAATCCTCCAATTGTTACTTTACCAACAAATAATCAGCCTTATCAGCCTTACACAGGACCTTTACTGCCTTATCAGGATATTCGGGCGACAAATTATAATACGATTAACAGATTTTCAGGGTATGCACAATACAATAAAAAATCAGAATTAGGATCTAGTCAGATTTGGTATAATGCTGGCGTGCGTTTCCAGAGTTGGGATGTTTCCGGTGCTGCAGTTGAAGGAAAAAATCAAATTGTTTTTAGTCCGCGTGCACAATTTGCCATAAAACCGGATTGGGATATGGATATGGTTTTCAGACTTTCGGGAGGATTATACCATCAACCGCCTTTCTATAGAGAACTTCGTGATCTGGATGGTGTTGTGAATCCAAATGTAAAAGCGCAGGAATCCGTACATATTGTTTTGAGTAATGATTATAATTTCAAGATGTGGAACCGTCCGTTTAAATGGGTAACGGAACTGTATTATAAATCACTTTCTGATGTAAATGTATATTCGATCGATAATGTCAGAATTCGATATGTAGCCAATAATAATGCAACAGCTTATGCACAAGGTTTAGATTTCAGGTTAAATGGAGAATTTGTACCCGGAACAGAATCCTGGATTAGTTTTGGATATTTAAAAACCGAAGAAAATTATGAGAACAAAGGATATATCGCCAGACCAACAGATCAGCGTTTGAAATTTGCGATGTTGTTTCAGGATTATATGCCTAATATTCCGAGTGTAAAATTGTATCTTAATTTAGTCTATAATACAGGTTTGCCAGGCGGATCTCCTGCGTATTCTGATCCTTATTTATATCAAAGCAGATTAAATGATTATCGTCGTGCAGATGTTGGTTTTGCAAAAGTTTTTATTGACAGCAGTACAAAAGTGCCAAAGGCAAAATGGTTAAAAAACTTCAAAGAATTATCTGTTGGATTAGAAATTTTTAATCTTTTCAATAATCAAAATGCAATCACAAATACATGGGTTCGCGATGTGTATTCTAAAAATCAATACGCAATTCCAAATTACATGACTTCAAGGGTTTTTAATGTAAAGCTAAATGCGAGACTATGATAAACGAACGCGAAAAAAGAAAAAGAATTTTTTACGTTCCGGGAATGATCTCTTTGGTTTTTATTCCTTTGTTTTGCTTTTATCATTTTTATAAAGTTGACGCTTTTAAGGACATTAGAACGATTGATGTTCACTTTCCTGAAGATTCTATTACCAAAGAATATTTGCTGTCTAAAAAAAGAAATTATCAGTTTTTTAATTTTAATAATTCTGAGAATTTAGAAAATAAGAATTTAAAAAATCTCCAAATTACTTTAAGAAAACTGAATCGTGTAAATGATACTATAAATGGAGTTCAAATTCATTTGGGCAATAAAATGACTTATGACGTTTATATTAAGATTCTGGATGTTTTTATGATCGAAGGAATTTCAACATATTTAAAATATAATGATGATTTTTTTGTTTTAATGTTACCCAAACCTAAAGTAAATAAAAATTCGCCCAAAATAGTTCCTATAAATTGTGGTTATTGGGAGGCAAATAAAGATTATTTTTTAAAAATGGAAAGGGAGCAGCAACTGAAAGATCTTTTAAGCTTGTATAAAAAATATAAGATTCTTTTTATGGGCTATATTGCAATCGTATTCCTTAATATCTTTGCTCTAGTAAAATTCAATAAAACGAGATAATACAATCAAAAATACTATATTTGATATCCTAATATAATTAGCGTACATGAAAAAATCCTTAACATATATAGCCTTAGCAATCATCGGAACATTAGCGAGTTGTAAAGATGAAGTTCAGAAACCGAAAGTAATTTATGATGCTGCAAACAAAACAAGTGTTGTATCTAAAACAGATTCTACGCAGATTGAAATCGCAGATTTGCCAATTCAGATGGAAGGAACGAATTATTTAATTCATCCTGTGGGAGATTTACGCGTTTTTGAGAAAGGAACGAAATCGCGTTACGGATCGTCAAGTGTGAATGATGTAAGCTTTACAATTTCGAATTTAGGTGAGTATGAAATTACAGGATATTTACAGAATTTAAAATTTCAAAAAGTAGATTCTGATTCGATCCGGCCTTTGACAGATAAACCGGCTTTGATTTTAACAGCTACTTATTTAAAGTCAGTTGCAGACAAAACTCAAAACCAAATTATGGTATATACCCTTGCAGATTCAGATACCAATAAAGATGGTAAAATTGATTCAGGAGATATTAAAACATTATATCTGAGTAATATTAGCGGAGAAAATTTCACGAAAATCTCTGAAGATTTTCAGGAATTAGTAGATTGGAGTTTGGTAGAATCTAAAAGCCGTTTATACTTTAGAACAATAGAAGATACGAACCAAAACGGGCAATTTGACAAAAATGACGTTTTGCATTATAACTACATTGATTTAGGCGCGAAAAAATGGGAAGTAAAGAGCTATAAACCTATTTAAGGTTCTAAGTTGCTAAGATTTGAAATCAATAAAAAAAAGCCCTTTAAAAAATTAATTTTTTAAAGGGCTTTTTTTTTACGGTTGATAAAAAGAACCGCAGGTTCTATAAATTTTGTAGAGCTGGACTTTAGTCCAGTTTAGGTTAGTATTTTAGAAATTATTTAAAATATGTAGTCAATAGGTGTAAATCCTTTTAATCTATGTAATCTGTGAAAAAAACTCAGCAATTTAGTATCTCAGCAACTTAGCATCTCTATATCAATATATCGCTTTCCAGATCAGATTTTTCAATTTCGAAATCAAAACCCAAACGTTCTACCAATTCGATTACAAGTTTTTTATACCAGTTTTCAGATTTTGGATGAATGTATATCTTCTCAATTAATTGCTTAAGATCGACATTGATTTTTAAACCGTCGTTTAGTTTTGTAATACTTTTTGAAGTGTCGGTAATAATACGAACTTCGCGTTCGTACTGAAAACTTTTTCGTTTAAACAAAAACGGAAAAAATAAATCATCAAACGGAATATATTCTTTTTTGTAATCGATATAATTGACTTCACCAATATACTGATCAAAATTATTCTCCGGATTTACTGCTTTTTGCAACCTGCCAATAGTCGACTGGATTGCTAATCCTTCGCTGTTTTGCGTGAAAATCTGCCACATGGCAAACGATTCATATTCGTTGATATGCCAGCTGCTTATGGCAACTTGTTCGCGATGGGTTTTGTAATAATTTAAAAAGTCAGGATTATCAATCGCAAGTTTTTTGATCTCCTCAAAAGTAGGTTCGCTGAAAGTTCCTTCGTACTGATCTTCGAATTTGTCAGATCGGGACATGAATAACTTCTTAGACATTAATAAATCAAGAAATTTAGATAAGTCCAAATATTTCCAAACAACAGTATCCGGATCATCGGGAAGCTTTATATTCTGACTGTTGAGATACATATTTTACATTTTAAGATTTATGCTAAAAAAAATAGCCACAGATTATAAAGATTAAAATGATTTTATTTCGTTAAAAAAAGAATCTGAGTTAATCTGTGTAATCTGTGGCTAAAAGTATATTCTTTTATTTACGATTCAAATGATTGCATAGTTACCAATTTATTGTAGGTTCCGTTTTGCCCAATCAATTCATCATGTGTGCCTTGTTCAACGATTTTTCCTTTTTGCATTACGACTATTTTGTCTGCTTTCTGGATGGTCGAAAGTCGGTGAGCAATAACAATCGAAGTTCTGTTTTGCATCATGTTTTCTAAAGCAACCTGAACAAATTTTTCGCTTTCAGTATCCAGTGCTGATGTTGCTTCGTCCAGAATCATAATAGGAGGATTTTTCAATACAGCGCGAGCGATAGATAAACGTTGCTTTTGACCGCCTGAAAGCTTATTTCCGCTGTCACCAATGTTAGTATAAATTCCTAAAGGCAATTCTTTTACAAATTCGAAAGCATTGGCGATTTTTAGCGCTTCAATAATTTCATCATCCGTAGCATCTAATTTTCCTAACGCTATATTAGCTTTTATTGTATCATTAAATAAAATGCTGTCCTGTGTTACCAATCCCATCAAACCGCGAAGCGATTGTAAATTCATGTCTTTAATATTAACTCCGTCAATAGAAATTGTTCCGTCGTTTACATCATAAAAACGAGTCAATAAGTTTGCAATTGTACTTTTTCCACTTCCGGATTGTCCAACAAGAGCAACAGTCTGACCTTTTTTAATTTGAAGAGAAAAGTCTTTTAAAACCGTTTCATCTTCATATTTAAAGTTGATATTTTGAATATCTATATTATCATCAAAAGTTGTTTTTTCGATTGCATTTTCTTTTGAAACAATAGTGTTTTCCTGTTCCAGAATTTCAAGAACACGTTCTGCAGCTGCATTTCCTCTTTTTACTCCATAAGAAGCTTTAGAAATTGCTTTTGCAGGAGTCAGAATATTATAGGCTAATCCCATGTAAGCGATAAATGAAGGGCCATCAAGAGTTTTTTCTATCAAAACCATTTGACCTCCATACCAAAGTAATATTGCAATTACAGTGATTCCCATAAACTCACTTGCTGGCGAAGCTAAGTTTTGGCGATTCCCGATACTATTTGATAATCTGAAAAAACGCTCAGTTGAATTTTGAAAGATAGAGTTGAAATAATTTTCAGAATTATATCCCTTTACCACTTTCAATCCGCCAATTGTTTCTTCAATGGTAGATAAAAAACTACCTTGTTCCTGTTGTGCTTTACTGGATTGTTTTTTTAATTGTTTTCCTATCAATGAGATAATATATCCGGAAACAGGAATAAAGATAAATACAAACAAAGTAAGTTTAGCACTGATAATTAACATGGCGCCTATTGTAAAAATAATAGTTAAAGGTTCTTTTACAATAAGTTCTAAAATTGCCAGGAAAGAAGTCTGAACCTCATTTACGTCAGCAGAAATTCTGGAGATAACATCTCCTTTTCTTTTTTCAGAATAAAAAGCCAAAGGCAGTTCGAGTGTTTTTTTATACAGTGCATTTCGCATATCTCTTAAAACACCATTTCGCAAAAAATTGATGAAAAACATCGCTAAATAGTCTGCTAAGTTTTTCAATAAAAATATCGAGATGATTAAGGCGACCATAATCGAAAGTACATACCCGGGATTATTAGGGTCTGTATGTGTTGTAATGTAATAGCTTAAATAGTTTTCTCCATATTCTTTTATATGGGTAAGTCCTTCATAAGTTGGCATTACATAGTTTTTCTTAGTTTTATCGAATAGGACCTGAAGCATAGGAATCAATGCCATAAAAGATAGTGTACTAAAAAGCGCATACAAAACATTGAAAAAGATGTTTAAGAATGCATATTTTTTATACGGAAATATAAAAGGAACTATTTTCTTGAAATTACTCATTTATTTGTGGATGTTATTTTCTGCTATTGCAATGGCTTTTTCCAGTTTTTCTAGCAATAATTTTTTTTCAGGTAATTGTGTTAAATAAGCCGAAACTTTGATTTGTTCATCGTTGTCAAGCATTAAATAATTAATTTGTTCAGGAGATTTTTCACTACACAAAATTAATCCAATTGGTTTGTTTTCGCCTTCTTTTTGTTCGTTTTTCTCTAACCAGCGCAAATAAAGTTCCATTTGGCCTTTGTAACCGGCTTTAAATTTTCCTAGTTTTAAGTCAATAGCAACCAATCTGCGAAGACCGCGATGATAAAAAAGTAAATCGATATAGAAATCTTCATCGTCAATTGTTATTCTTTTTTGACGGGCAAGAAAAGCAAATTCGCTGCCCATTTCAGTAATGAAATTTTGTAGTTGGGCTAAGATTGAACTTTCCAGATCTTTCTCTGAATAACTATTATGCAATCCTAGAAAATCTAAGAAATAAGGATCCCGAAAAGTTAAATCAGGACTAATTTGTTTCTCAGTCTTTAATAACTTCAGATCATTAATTATAGTTTCTTCGGGTTTTTTACTGATTGCCGTTCTTTCAAAAAGCATACTGTCAATGCGTTCTTGCAAAGTTCTCACGCTCCAGCGTTCGTGAATACTCATCTGGATATAAAACTCTCTTTTAATATTGTTTTCAATATAGATTAGAGTTCTGATATGAGACCAACTCAATTGTGCACACACTGTGTGCACAATTGTAAGGTCTTGAATTATAGTGTTTAACTTGATGAAACTATGTAGGTTTCTTTTGTTAAAACCAGTTCCGTATCTGATGGAAAGCTCTGTGCTTAAATTTTGAATTAATTTCTTGCCATAATCAGCACGATCATTTTTTAGAATTTCTTCATTGATCGTTTTTCCAATTTTCCAATACAAAAGCGTTAATTCCTGATTAACCGTTTTAGCAACAAAATGACGGCTCTGATCTATTAATCCAATTATAGAATCTAATAGTTCGGGTTGATCATTTGTCTCCGGTTTATCACTCATTATTTTTATTTCAATTGCATTCCTGCAATAATGTTTTGTATTTTTTCGTCCAAATAACTTTCTGCAGCGTCAAAATTAGCAACCGAATCCAATTCTGCATTTACACTAATATAGAATTTTATTTTAGGTTCAGTTCCGCTTGGTCTTGCACAAATTTTAGAACCATCTTCAGTATAATAAATCAATACGTTAGATTTTGGGATATCCATTTTAGATTCCTCACCAGTCAATAAATTTAAAGCAATAGAAGATTGATAATCTTCAACCATAATTACACGTTGTCCGCTGATTTCTTTTAGAGGGTTTTCACGTAAATCAATCATCATCTGAGTGATTTCCTGTAAACCTTCCATTCCTTTTTTGGTTAACGAAACCAGGTATTCTTTATAGAATCCGTTCTCAACATAAAGTTGTAAAAGTTCTTTGTAGACAGAACTTCCAGCCGCTTTTGCCTGAGCTGCAACTTCGCATATTAATAAAGTAGCTGCAACAGCATCTTTATCTCTAACGGCGTCACCAACCATAAAACCAAAGCTTTCTTCACCGCCACCAATAAATTCGAGTTCCGGGAAATCTTTGATCATTTTGGCAATCCATTTAAAACCGGTTAAACCAACTTTGCATTCAACGCCATAACTTGTCGCTAATTCCATCATCATTGGAGTCGAAACAATAGTTGAGCCTACGAATTGTTTTCCGTTGATTTTGCCTGCTTTTTTCCATTGTTTCAATAAAAAAGAAGTCATTAAAATCATGGTTTGATTTCCGTTAAGCAAAATCATTTTACCATCATTATTTCTAACGGCAACACCAAGGCGGTCACAATCAGGATCAGTTCCTACAACAATGTCGGAATTTGTTTTATCTGCCAGAGCCAAAGCCATAGTCAAAGCCTCAGGCTCTTCAGGATTTGGAGATTTAACTGTTGGAAAATCTCCATCAGGAATCGCTTGTTCAGGAACGATATGTACGTTTTTATAACCTGCTTGCGATAAAGTATCAGGAATAGATTTTATCGAAGTTCCGTGCAATGACGTAAAAACAACATGTAAATTATCTTTGGCTTCGGCCGGAGTATTAAAACTGGCGTTTTCTATAGATGATTTTATAAAAGCTTTGTCAAGTTCAGTATCGATATATTCAATCAGGCTTTCGTTTGCGTTGAATTTAATTTTATCGTAATCTAAATTTTCGATTACATTGATAATTGCAGCATCTTCCGGCGGAACAATTTGTCCACCATCTTGCCAATATACTTTATATCCGTTGTATTCCGGCGGATTGTGTGAAGCTGTAAGTACAATTCCGCATTGGCAGCCTAAATGCTTAAGGGCAAAAGACAATTCAGGAGTTGGACGTAAATCCGAGAACAAATAAACGTGAATTCCGTTTGCAGAGAAAACATCAGCTACAACTTTTGCTAAAGTGTTGCTGTTATGACGACAATCATAAGCGATAACTACTTTTAAAGGCTGATTAGGGAAAACCTCATGCAAATAATCAGACAATCCCTGCGTGTTTTTTCCAAGTGTATATTTGTTGATTCTATTGTTTCCAACACCCATAACACCGCGCATTCCGCCAGTTCCGAATTCCAGGTTTTTATAAAAACTTTCTTCAAGTTCCTTTGGCGACGTAGTCATTAATTCCTTAACTGCAGCTTGTGTATCGTTATCAAATGTTGGGGTCAGCCATTCGTTTACAGCATTCAAAATATTAGGTGCTATATTCATCATTCGTATATTTTTATATTTTAAAATAATAATTTTCAGGAGCTATTTCCTGCTGTCATTCCAATCTTTTTTATCCGCCGCGGCGTATAAAAAAGGATTTTCCCTTCCATCAGGGCTAGGACTTCACGTTAAAAATTAACCTCTCGGGCTACTTTATAACGTGCTTCATTGCTTTTGGTTCTCAAGATAATCTCGCCAAGAAAACCTGCAAGGAATAATTGAGTTCCTAAAATCATGGTAGTTAAAGCAATAAAAAACCAAGGATTACTGGTTACAAGGCTATATTTCATTCCGTTATACATATGGTATAATTTAGATATACCAATATATCCGGCTGCTAAAAACCCGATAATAAACATTAATGAACCCATCGCACCAAATAAGTGCATTGGTCTTTTTCCGAATCGGGATAAAAACCAAATTGTGATTAAATCCAAAAAGCCGTTTATGAAACGTTCCATTCCAAATTTAGTTTCACCATATTTACGGGCCTGGTGAATCACTACTTTTTCACCAATTTTACCAAAACCGGCATTTTTTGCCAAAACCGGAATGTATCGGTGCATTTCACCAGATACTTCAATGTTTTTTACAACCGTATTTTTGTATGCTTTTAATCCGCAGTTAAAATCATTCAATTCTACTCCTGAAGTTTTTCTTGCTGCCCAGTTAAAAAGTTTAGACGGAAGATTTTTTGCCACAACAGAGTCGTAACGTTTCTTTTTCCAGCCCGAAACCAAATCAAATTTCTGGGCCGTAATCATTTCGTATAATCCTGGAATCTCATCCGGACTATCCTGCAAATCCGCATCCATAGTAATAATAACATCTCCTTGCGCTTTTGCAAAACCAGCATGCAACGCCTGTGATTTTCCAAAATTCTTCATGAAACGAATTCCTTTTACATTAGGGTTTTCGTTAGAAAAACTTTCAATAATATTCCAAGAATCATCTGTACTACCATCATCTACAAAAATGATTTCATAAGAGTAATTATTAGATTGCATCACTTTAATAATCCACGAATAGAGTTCTTTTAGTGATTCCTCCTCATTAAGAAGCGGTATAAGTATAGATAGATTCATTTATATTTTTATTCTTGTGTAGTAGTTTTGCTTTTAAAAAATGCTGCGAAAATTAATCCAAAAATTGAACTGACAACAATCGCGAAAACAGATCCTTTAAGTAATTCTAAAGTAGAATATGGATTTGTTTCTTTCATTTTGTCGATAGTTTCATTAATTGCAGAAGCCGGTGATCCAAATTTTTGCATCATAGTGGCCGTATATTTAATGATCAATTCGTTCAGAGTATCTTTTGCTGCCGGGTCAATAAAATTGAAAAGGATAATATTAAAAAATGTAGAAATCAGAATTCCAATTACTGCAGCTATAAAATAAGTAGTAAAAGCTTCTTTAAAAGAAAAAACTCCTCTTAAATCTTTCTTGGTTTTAGAAAGTAAAACGATACATATAGTAAGGTTAATAGCCAGACTCAAAAGCCCGATCCACCATGACGTGAATAAATTTAAATCAATCGCATATATAGTACTCGTAACTAATGCAGATGCAATTCCAATCATTACACCATAAGTAATACCATTCTTTTTTATAACTTCATTAATCATATTTCTATATGTTTTAAAATTAATCCACAAATATAGCAATTCCCAATATATTGAGAGACAAAAAAAGCTTTTTGAATTTAACTAAAAAAAAGTGGGCTAAACATTTGTATATTAAAAAAGAATTGTAAATTTGCAAACTCAAAATAAATTAAATTTTAAACAAAAAAAGAGTATCCTTTGTTTACACCTTTTTCTAACCATGAAAAAGCTTCAAAATAAAAATGCTCTAAACAATAAATAAAAAGAAAAGATGAAAAAAGGAATTCACCCAGAAAATTACAGATTAGTTGCATTTAAAGACATGTCAAATGACGAAGTTTTTATCACTAAATCTACTGCAGATACAAAAGAAACAATTGAAGTTGACGGAGTTGAGTATCCAGTTGTAAAAATGGAGATTTCTAGAACATCTCACCCTTTTTATACTGGTAAATCTAAACTTATCGATACTGCAGGACGTATTGATAAATTCAAAACTAAATATGCAAAACACGTTAAAAACTAATAACTGTTTTTATTTATACAAAAGCCTTCCAATTTGGGAGGCTTTTTTTATGGATTTAAAACGTCAAAAATATAATACTTAAATAGACGAATCTATGTTGCGTGATATCTCTATCTTTGAATAAAATAATTTTAAAGACAATCAAATGGAGTCACTTATAGCTGTTTTTGAAAAACTGGAACTAGAGATGCATCATTTTGAAAAGTTTAATAATGAACTTCAGTTTAAAGTTTTAAAGAAAAAAGAACATTTAATTCAGGAAGGTTTTGTTTGTGAATTTATTGGAATAGTAAAATCTGGAAAACTTCGATCGTATGTTCAAAATGATGGAGTTGAATATAATAATGATTTTTATCTTGAAAATAGTTTTGTGACAGCTTATACAAGTTATTTAACTCAAAGCCCAACAAACTGCAACATTGAAGCTCTTGCTGAAACTGAAATTATGTACATAACTCTTAAAAAGTTTAATCAATTAATTGAAGATGATTTTGCATTTTTAAAGCTGGCAAAATATATTTCGGATATTTTTTTTATTAGAAAATGCAGGCGAGAAACCTCTTTTCTGAAAAATTCTGCAGCCGAAAGATTGGAAATGCTCTATAAAACACATCCAGGAATAGGGCAACAGATTTCTCAATATCATATTGCTTCTTATCTTGGAATTAAACCCGAATCGCTTAGCCGAATAAAACTCTTAACATACATCAATAAATAAATGTTGATTTAGATTCAATTTTGTACTTCAATAATCAATTAATATTTGAAGTATGCCAGCAATTAATCTAAAAGTCAGTGGTCAGGAAAATCCTGCTTTGGCAAAAGAGTTAGTACAGACTATTAGCAGTCTCACTAAAGAAATCCTAAATAAAAAACCAGAAGTCACTGTTGTAACAGTATCTTTTATACCAGATTATCTTTGGTTTATCAATTCGGAATCTTTAGCCGAATTAAAGAAAAATAGTTTCTTTCTGACTATTAAAATTTCAGATTCCACAAATTTAAAAGATGATAAAGCAAAGTTTATAGAAGCTTTGCATAATTCTTTGGCTTCAATAATATCGAATCTTCATCCTGTAAGTTATGCCGCAATAGAAGAAATGAAAGCCGATGCTTATGGATATGAAGGTCTTACAATTGAGTATAAAATTATTAAGAATAAAATTTTAAAAGTTTAATTAAATGAAAAAAATCAACATCTTGACATTGATATTTTTAACAGTAATACATTGTTATGGACAACAAAAAATGGAGAATAAGAAAAAGATTTTTGCTATAATTGATTCCTACTCAAAAAGTGTAATCGAAAAAGATTCTATTGCATTTTATAGTTTGTTTAATGAAGATCATGTAGTTTGGTGTGCGGCTGATAAAGACCGAACCCGGACTAAAGAAATTGAGGAAAAAGGAGAGGCTAAATCCGGGAGTAATTATTTTTCAGGATCTTACAAAGGTTTTCTAAGAGGCTTATTTAACTATAAAACAACCGAAGACAAATTTGATAATATTAAAATTATAGAAGACGGAACCGTTGCTTCAGTAGCAATGGATTATAGTTTTTGGGCTGATGGAAAAATGACTAATTGGGGGAGTAAATATTTAAATCTTATTAAAAGAGATGGTAAATGGAAGATTACAAGTGTAATATATTCTATAGAATTGGTTAAATATTTTAAACAGCCCGATCGTAAAAGCAGAAATAAATAAAAGCGGCTATTGAGTTTACTGTTCTAAATTGTATTTGCCGGATTTTCTTTTGTTGTCATAAGACATTTAATTGCACAAAATAAAATATTCGTAACTTTGGACCTGATAACCAAATCAGATTTTAACAAGTACCAAATATTTTTATTTATGAATTACATTCTTTTTGACGGTCCCGTCCGGAATGCACTATTACCTTTTACGTTTACAAGACCTGTTGCTGATATCTTAATTGGAATCATGACGATTCGCCAAAAATGGGAAACGCGTTTAGGTTCGACCATAACAACTATTACCGAAGATTACCTTTCTGCCAAATTCCCGATGGTTGAAATGGAAGAAAACGTAATGATCAATGCGGCATATTTACCAAATGATACGCTTGCAGAATTAGTTTCTGATTTAAAAGAAAATCAGGCAATCTTTAAAGGTGATGATGTAATTGCTTTTTTTACCAATGAAAATCAGGAAGAAGTAGATTTTGATTCGTACGAAATTATTCAATATAACGGAGATGCCTTGACTGTAGAGCATACTTGGGATATTTTTTCGAAAAATGATGCTGCAATTCGCGAAGATTTTATTTATTTGACAGAAGACAGAAAATCACAGCCAATCCCAAAAAGTGTAAATGTTATTGCATCCGAGAATATTTTTATTGAAGAAGGTGCAAAACTGGAATTTGTAACTTTAAATGCTTCAAACGGACCTATATATATAGGTAAGAATGCCGAGATTATGGAAGGAACCGTAATTCGTGGTCCTTTTGCTTTATGTGAAAATGCTCAGGTAAAATTAAACGCCAAGGTTTACGGTGCAACTACAGTTGGTCCGGGATCAAGAATTGGAGGAGAAGTTAAAAATTCGGTTCTTTTTGCGAATTCAAATAAAGGGCACGACGGATTTTTAGGTGATTCGGTTTTAGGTGAATGGTGTAATATTGGAGCCGACAGTAATAACTCAAACCTGAAAAATAATTACGAAGAAGTAAAATTATGGAGTTACGAAACAGAAGGTTTTGCTAAAACCGGACTTCAGTTTTGTGGTTTAATGATGGGAGATCATAGTAAGTGCGGAATCAATACCATGTTTAATACCGGAACTGTAGTAGGAGTAAGCGCCAATATTTTTGGCAGTGGTTTTCCTCGCAATTTTGTACCAAGTTTTTCTTGGGGCGGAGCAGCAGGTTTTACGACTTATGTAACCAAAAAAGCTTTCGAAACTGCAAAATTAGTAATGGGAAGACGAAACATAGATTTCGATGAAACAGAAGCAGCAATCTTAGAACATATTTTTGAGGAAACTAAAAAATGGAGAAAAGATTAATTAGATAATTAGTCAATTTGAAAATTAGATAATTTAGCAAACCCGACAAGTTTTTAAAACCTGTCGGGTTTTGTATTTTTAATTAATTATTTATCGATTTTAATAAAATCTCCTTTTAGGTTGAATTTTAATTCTAAACCATTGGTTAGTTTTGTTTCGTAACCGGAAGATCCTAATTCTATTTTGATTATTTTTTCTTTGCGGAAATTTGTTTTTATATACGAAGCGACTTTTTTCGGGATAATAGACGAAGGGATTTTAGAGCCATTCCCATCTACTTCTTTCCAGTTTCCTTTTTTGTCAAATTCTATTTCCGTTTTATTATCAAACTGAACTTTGTATTCTGTAGAGAGAATTTCTTTGTCTTCTAATATATAGCTCGGCTTTTTTGATCCAAAGTGGGTCTTCAGGAAAGTTTGTGCGTTTGCCGGTAAATTTTCCTTTTTAATTACAGTTTTTTGTGCATTTGCAGAAAGTCCAAATATTAATCCTGCAATTATGCTGGCTGCCAAATTTAATTTCGTTCTCATTTTTTCCTGATTTTTAATTATTATACAAGATAAGGCTAAAATTTTAAAATATGAAAAGACTATTGCTGTTTCATTCGTTACGATTTAGATGTTATTCGATTCATATATTGTCTAATTAACACATTTTCAAAATTATCTAATTTTCAAATTGGCACATTATCTAATTAAATCTATCTTTGCACCACGAAAAAAACAGGTGGTCAACTAAACGATTAACCGATTAAACAAATTCACAGAAACTAATGATTACAGTTAACGATATTTCGGTTCAGTTTGGTGGAACTACATTATTTAGCGATGTTTCTTTTGCTATAAATGAAAATGATAAAATTGCCCTTATGGGTAAAAATGGTGCGGGAAAATCGACACTTTTAAAAATAATTGCAGGTCAGAGCAAACCTTCAACCGGAAGTATTTCGGCTCCAAAAGAAGCTGTTATTGCTTATTTGCCTCAGCATTTGTTGACAAAAGATGGTTCTACTGTAATGGAAGAAGCATCTAAAGCTTTTGGTGAAATTTTTAAAATGAAAGCTGAAATCGACGAAATCAACGAGCAATTAACCGTTCGTACAGATTATGAAAGTGATGCTTACATGAAATTGATCGAAAGAGTTTCTGACTTAAGCGAAAAGTTTTATGCCATCGAAGAAGTAAATTACGAAGCTGAAGTTGAGAAAATATTAGTTGGTTTAGGTTTTGAGCGTGAAGATTTTACACGTCAGACTTCTGAGTTTTCAGGAGGATGGAGAATGCGTATAGAATTGGCAAAGATCTTATTGCAAAAACCGGACTTGATTTTACTGGATGAGCCTACCAATCACATGGATATCGAAAGTATCCAATGGTTAGAAGAGTTTCTGATCAATTCAGCAAAAGCAGTTGTAGTAATTTCGCACGATAGAGCGTTTGTAGATAATATTACTAATCGTACTATCGAAGTTACAATGGGAAGAATCTACGACTATAAAGCAAAATATTCTCATTACTTAGAATTGAGAAAAGATCGTCGCGTACACCAACAAAAAGCATACGATGAGCAGCAAAAAATGATTGCTGATAACAGGGCATTTATTGATCGTTTTAAGGGGACATTCTCTAAAACTGATGCAGTTCAGTCTCGTGTGAAAATGCTTGAGAAATTAGTTATCGTACAAGTTGATGAAGTTGATAACTCAGCATTGAAACTTAAATTCCCACCTGCAGCACGTTCCGGACAATATCCGGTTGTGGTAAAAGAACTTTCTAAATCCTATGGTGATCATGTAGTTTTTAAAGACGCTAATGTTGTGATTGAAAGAGGTGAGAAAGTAGCTTTTGTAGGTAAAAATGGAGAAGGAAAATCGACTATGATCAAAGCGATCATGAAAGAAATTGGTATTGATGAAGGAAGTGTTGAAATTGGTCACAATTCTCAAATTGGATATTTTGCTCAAAACCAAGCTTCATTATTAGATGAGAATGCTACGATATTCGAAACTATAGATGCAATTGCTGTTGGAGATGTTCGTACACAAATAAAAAATATTCTTGGAGCGTTTATGTTTCAGGGTGATGATATTACTAAAAAAGTAAAAGTACTTTCAGGAGGAGAAAAAACACGTTTGGCAATGATTAAATTATTGTTGGAGCCTGTTAATTTATTAATTCTCGATGAGCCTTCGAATCACTTGGATATGAAGACTAAGGATATTATTAAAGATGCATTACGCGATTTTGACGGGACATTAATCCTGGTTTCTCACGATCGTGATTTCCTTGACGGATTAGCAACTAAAGTATTTGAGTTTGGGAACAAGCGCGTAAAAGAGCATTTTGAAGATGTAGCAGGATTTCTTGCACATAAAAAAATGGATTCTATGAGAGAGATTGAAAAGTAATTTTTTCTACTTTAAAATATAAAGGTATAAGTTAGTTCTTATACCTTTTTTTGTTTTAATGAATATTTGTAATGAAATTTTAATGCAGATTTTTTTTACAATATGTTTATATTTTTCTTAATTTGGTAAGATATTTTGTAGGGTGTGTATGTTTTTAAACCTGCCTAAATAAAACTATGCGCTAAAGTCTCATTTTTATTTTTGACATATATGAATCGGTCTTCCCTAATAAAAATTCTTTTTGTCTTTGTGTTCATGCCATTTTTGGTTCGTGCTCAAAATGAAAATCAAAAGACAACCGATTCTGAAAGTAGTGTAAAGTATCCTCAGTTTCAGTTTAAAGGGCTTTTGCAAGCCAGGTATTTAGAAAGTTTTGGTGAAAATGTTGATGTCCTGGGAGTTCATCATTCTACAGGCGAAGTAACTCAAAGCTCATTTGATATCAAACGAATGCGTGTTGGCCTTAATACTAAATTAAGTGAAGCTACAGAAGTGGTGATTTTGGTAAACCTTGCTGATTTTAAATCAGATCCAAAAAGTAAGGTTCTTGAAAATGCTTACGGAAAATATACTTTCAATAAATATATAGCCTTAACAGGTGGTCAGTTTCGTCCCGCATTTGGTATCGAAGAATTAGTTCCGGTAGATATCATTAAATCATTTGATTTTTCGAATCAATATTATGAGTTTGGAAAAAATGGATGGACAAGTTTTCAAATTGGAGCTTCTGCGTCCGGAGCTTTTGATATTGGTAAAATCCCTGTGAGTTATGCTGTTTCGGTTTTGAACGGAAACGGAAAAAATCAGGAAATGGATAACGACAATGGAAAACAATATTCGACAAGATGGGTTTTTGAATTGTCGAAACTGCATAAAATAAATTTAGGGCTAAATGGTGGTATCGGAAAAAGATCAGATCAAAAGGTATTTGCTTTGGGAGCTGATGTTACCAGTGACTTTAAGCTTACTGACAGGTTTACTTTTGATTTGCAAATAGAATATAAACAAGGTACGAATCATAGTCTTTATTTTTCTTTACCAGCTGATACCAGAACTTCTAATGTTGATGATTATCAAATGCGTGGTGTTTATTTCTTGCCTAATTTAAGGTATGTTGTTGATTATAAAAAATTGACTTCGCTGGAATTGTCCTGTAGATTTGAATCTTTTGATAATAATTATAAGATAA
Organism: [Flexibacter] sp. ATCC 35103; assembly: GCF_001975985.1. GTDB lineage: Bacteria > Bacteroidota > Bacteroidia > Flavobacteriales > Flavobacteriaceae > Flavobacterium. Next base: position 369,006 of record NZ_MTQF01000007.1, read on the forward strand.
ATTCGAATGTACGAAAAACGTATACGCCAATGGTAAGTCTTGAATTTGGTAAAGCATATTTAGGACGCATAGAAATGGGATTTGAAATAGACCGATACGATAAAAATATTCCGGATACCTCTTTTTATAATGATGATTTATTCTTGATTCAGTTACAGCTCAGACTTTAATTTAAAATTAATTTTTATGAAAGAAGTAAAAATTCCTCAATCGCTTATAACACTTGCAATTGGAATTGCAATTTGGTTTATTCCTGCTCCCAATGGCGTTGTAATTGAAGCATGGCATTTATTCGCCATTTTTGTAGCTACTATTTTAGGAATTATTCTAAAGGCCGCGCCTATGGGTACGATGTGTATGATTGCAATTGCCTTAACTGCATTTTCTCAGGTCTTGGCGCCTGGTGAAGCTGGCAAGTCGATTACACTGGCATTAAGAGGCTTTGGTGATAAAGTGATCTGGCTTATCGGAATTTCGTTTTTCATTGCCAGAGGTTTTATCAAAACCGGTTTAGGAAACAGGATAGCTTTTTTGTTTATTAGGATATTTGGTAAAAGTTCGCTTGGTCTCGCTTATGGTTTAGGTCTCGCAGATTTAGTTCTGGCTCCTGCAGTACCAAGTAATACGGCAAGAGGAGGAGGGATTATTTATCCTATCATGAAATCGATGTCAATGAGTTTCGGCTCAATGCCGGATCAACCGGAAACCCATAGAAAATTAGGAGCATATCTTACTTTGAGCAGTTATAATGCGAACCTGATTGCTTCGTCTATGTTTCTGACCGGAACTGCAAGTAATCCTATGTGTCAAAAATTTGCCCTTAATCTGGGAATTAAAATAAGTTGGATCTCTTGGGCAACTGCAGCAATAGTTCCGGGTTTGGTGGCGTTTTTTGTAATTCCGTTTGTGTTGTATAAAATTTATCCCCCGGAACTAAAAAAAACCGGAGATGCTCCGCAGATTGCGGCTCAAAAACTAAAAGAAATGGGCGCAATAACCCGCAATGAATGGATGATGCTGTTTACTTTCTTTATTTTGCTATTTCTCTGGATGACAGGAGATTTATTTTCTATTGATGCTACAACTACTGCATTTATTGGCTTGGTGATTTTGTTGCTTACTTCTGTTTTAACCTGGGAAGATGTAAAAGCCGAAAAAGGTGCCTGGGATACAATTGTTTGGTTTTCGGTTTTGGTAATGATGGCCAGTTCTCTTAACGAATTAGGATTTATAGGTTGGTTTAGTAACTTGGTAAAAGCTGAGATTGGCGGACTAAGCTGGCAAATGGCTTTTCCTATTATTATATTAGTGTACTTTTTTAGCCATTATCTTTTTGCAAGTGCAACCGCACACGTTGCTGCAATGTATGCGGCTTTGCTTGGTGTAGGTGTTTCGCTTGGAATTCCGGGATTGCTATTAGCTTTTATGCTTGGTTTTGTAGGATCACTTTACGGAACATTAACACATTATGGTCACGGGCCGGCACCTGTTTTCTTTGGGAGCGGCTACGTAGATTTAAAAAGCTGGTGGGTCAAAGGTTTAATCACCGGATTAACAATGTTGCTTATTTACATGGTTATCGGTGGATTATGGCTAAGACTTATAGGCTATTTTTAAATTCTGATTCCTGGAGGAAGTAATTCTTTAAACTCAGGATTCTTTTTGATAAATAATACGATTCTGGGATGAATGGGCATTAATCTAAATTTCTTTTCAATGATAATTTCCATGATGTTTTTAAGTAGTACATCAATTAAAGCTTGATTTTCAAAACCTTCAGGAGTGTTGATTTTAGTTAGGAAAATTTTCTTTTCCTGAAACGAATATTCAACAGTAAGTAATCCTTCAGGGACCATGGTTTCAAATTGTCTTGCAAAAGTGTTGTCTTTGATTTCCATAGTTTCAATAGGTTCCATATTAGTCATGTTTTGGGGGATTGAATTAAAAAAAATAATAGAAAAAGAACGTTAAAATATCATCTAAAGAATCTTTAAAAAGATTATTAAATAATGGTAATAATGACTACAAAGGTAATCAATTGATTCTCAATATAAAATTATTTTTTGAACGCCTAAAGTTGTCTTAATTTTATATGCCTTTTGTAATTTTAGTTGGTTTAAAAAATAAATATGGTGTAAGATTTGCAGTGCATATTGCTAAAAAAAGTATTTTTAGCTTAAAATTAAGCGCTGTAACCATAATCACTTTTCTAACAAATGAGTAAAATTCCTGTATATTTTATGCCTGGTCTGGCGGCTAGTCCGGCTATTTTTGAAAGAATCAAATTAGATGAATCTGTCTTTGAGGTATGTTTGCTGGAATGGGAGATTCCGCAGCCAAAAGAAGCGTTGACTGATTATGCCCTTAGAATTTCGAAAAACATTAAACATGATAATCCGGTTTTAATAGGGGTTTCTTTTGGAGGAATTCTGGTTCAGGAAATCGCTAAACATATAGAAGCGCGAAAAGTAATTATTATTTCGAGTGTAAGAAGTAATGCCGAATTTCCGAGAAGAATGAAAATAGGTAAAACTACAAAAGCCTACAAACTGATTCCGATGAAGTTAATTTTGAATATCGAAAATCTTGCAAAGTATTCCTTTGGAGAAAAAATCAATAAGCGAATTAAATTATATGAGAAGTTTTTAGCAGTTCGCGACCTTAAGTATTTGCAATGGGCTGTTGAATCGGTTATTTTATGGAATAGGAATGAAATTGATTCAAAGGTAGTTCATATTCATGGCGACCAGGATGATGTTTTTCCTATTAAGTATATTAATAGTTGTATTGTAGTAAAAGGAGGAACTCATATTATGATCCTGAATAAATATAAATGGCTGAATGAGAATTTGCCTTCGATTATATTGGAAGAATAGTTTTTGATTTTTTTCAGGTTTAAAGTTTCAGGTTTCAGGTTTTGATCTCGATAACTTTTGTCAAAGTATAGTAAACCCGACAGGTTTTTAAAACCTGTCGGGTTTCGTTGTGTAATCTTTGCCTGTTAACTAGTGTGATTTTGTTCGTCGGTTCACTATCGCTCGGGTCTCATTTATCTAAATTACAAAATTGGGACGATGCTTCGACTCCGCTCAGCATGAAAATAAAAAATCCCAAATTCTAAAAGAGTTTGGGATTTTGATATTTTGATGTAAAGAAGTTTAGATTTTCTTCATTTGTTCTTTCATCATTGTGATTTGCTCTTTCAGCATTCCTTGTTTGTCTAATTTCTTAGCTTCATTCAATAAATTGGTTGCTTCAAGTTTTCTGCGGCGTGACATAGCAACTCCGGCAAGGTTTAATTTTGCTACGGCCAAATCCATATCCATTGATAGTCCAAGTTCGATAGCTTTCTTAAAATGTTTCTCTGCCTGATTGATATTAGTCTGAGATAACATGATTCCGTGAAGGTAATTAAAGTATCCTTGTTGTTTTCTAACTAAGGCTGCTTCGGGGTTTTTGATGTATGCCAGCCATTTTTTAGCGCCTTCAAAGTCTTGTTTTCTTAATTTAAGGAAGGCTAAAAGGATAAATTCATTTTTAAAGTAAAGAAAAATTGGAATTGCAGTTAGTAAAATAAGGAAAATTCCATTCCCGATATTACTTTCTGTAAATTGGTAAATGCCTGCTACTACAAGAAGTCCGGCCAAAATAAGTTTAATATTTTTGTGAAACATAATAGATGTATATTTGTGATTGCAAAGATAGTAAAATGAATTAAAAATATTTTTATAAAACTACTTGCGAGAAAAAAAAGTCTTTGTATATTTGCACTCGGTTTTGGAACAACGATATTCAAAATAGAAAAAACAGAAAATAGACACCATTTTAAAGATACAAAGCAATGAGCAAAAGAACATTTCAACCATCGAAAAGAAAAAGAAGAAATAAGCACGGATTTATGGACAGAATGGCTTCTGCGAATGGAAGAAAAGTTCTGGCGCGTAGAAGAGCAAAAGGAAGACATAAATTAACTGTTTCTAGCGAGCCTAGACACAAAAAATAATGTTTGTATAAACATACATAAGGCGATTACTTTTTTAGTATCGCCTTTTTTTATACCTTGTCGGTAAAAAATTTGTAACATTCTAGTTTCTAAAGCACTGTGAATGTTTTTTGAATGCATATAATAACTACACAATACATACAAAATGCCTAAAGACACATCAATAAAATCAGTTTTAATAATAGGGTCAGGTCCTATTGTTATTGGTCAAGCTTGCGAATTTGATTATGCAGGTTCTCAATCTGCACGTTCTATTCGTGAAGAAGGAATTGAAGTTATCTTGATAAACTCGAATCCAGCGACTATTATGACCGACCCAACAATGGCCGATCATGTATATTTGAAACCACTAACTACAAAATCGATTATTGAAATTCTGAAAGAACATCCACAAATTGACGCTGTTTTGCCAACAATGGGCGGACAAACAGCTTTGAATTTATGTTTGGAAGCTGAAGAAAAAGGAATCTGGCAGGATTTTGGAGTAAAATTAATTGGAGTTGATGTAAACGCAATTAATATTACAGAAGACAGAGAGCAATTTAAACAGCTTTTAGAAAGAATTAATGTGCCAACTGCACCTGCAAAAACAGCTACTTCATATTTAGAAGGAAAAGAAATCGCTCAGGAATTTGGGTTTCCGCTTGTAATTCGTCCTTCATTTACACTTGGAGGAACAGGAGCAGCAATTGTTTATAAAAAAGAAGATTTTGATGAGCTTTTAACTCGCGGACTTGAAGCGTCTCCAATTCATGAAGTTTTAATTGATAAAGCTTTAATGGGATGGAAAGAATATGAGTTAGAACTTTTAAGAGATAAGAATGATAATGTGGTAATCATTTGTTCGATCGAAAATATGGATCCAATGGGAATTCATACCGGAGATTCGATCACGGTTGCACCAGCAATGACATTATCAGATACAACATTCCAAAAATTACGTGATTATGCGATCTTAATGATGCGTAGTATTGGTAATTTTGCCGGAGGTTGTAACGTACAATTCGCAGTTTCACCAGACGAAAAAGAAGATATCGTAGCGATCGAGATTAATCCTCGTGTATCTCGTTCATCTGCTTTGGCATCTAAAGCAACTGGATATCCAATTGCTAAAATTGCTTCTAAACTAGCTTTAGGATACAACTTAGATGAATTGCAAAACCAAATTACAAAATCAACTTCGGCGCTGTTCGAACCAACTTTGGATTATGTAATTGTAAAAATACCACGTTGGAACTTTGATAAATTCGAAGGTGCTGACAGAACTTTAGGGCTTCAGATGAAATCTGTTGGTGAGGTAATGGGAATTGGACGTTCGTTCCAGGAAGCACTTCACAAAGCTACTCAATCTCTTGAAATCAAAAGAAATGGTTTAGGTGCTGACGGAAAAGGATATAAAAACTACGAACAAATTATCGAGAAACTAACTTTTGCAAGTTGGGACCGTGTTTTTGTAATTTATGATGCAATCGCAATGGGAATTCCGTTGAGCCGTATTCATGAAATCACAAAAATCGATATGTGGTTCTTAAAACAATACGAAGAACTTTATACTTTAGAGAAAGAAATTTCGAATTATAAAGTATCTAATCTTCCAAAAGAACTTTTACTGGAAGCGAAACAAAAAGGTTTTGCTGACAGACAAATTGCTCATATGGTAAATTGTCTGGAAAGTGAAGTACATACTTTACGTATGGACAAAAATATTAACCGTGTGTTTAAACTGGTTGATACTTGTGCGGCTGAGTTTAAAGCAAAAACACCTTATTACTATTCTACTTTTGAGGCTGAAATCGAAAAAGCAAATGGTGAGCGTTATGTAGATAACGAAAGTGTCGTAACCGATAAAAAGAAAATCATCGTACTGGGTTCAGGACCAAACAGAATTGGACAAGGAATTGAGTTTGATTATTCTTGTGTACACGGAGTTTTGGCTGCTAAAGAATGTGGTTATGAAACGATCATGATTAACTGTAATCCTGAAACGGTTTCGACTGATTTTGATACAGCTGATAAATTATACTTCGAGCCAGTTTTCTGGGAACATATATATGACATTATTCAGCATGAAAAACCAGAAGGTGTTATTGTACAGTTAGGTGGTCAAACAGCTTTGAAATTAGCTGAAAAATTATCTAAATACGGAGTGAAAATCATCGGAACTAGTTTTGATGCACTTGACTTAGCCGAAGACAGAGGACGTTTCTCTGATTTGTTGAGAGAATTACATATTCCTTTCCCACAATTCGGAATCGCTGAAACTGCTGACGAAGCTTCTGCTCTTGCAGATACATTAGATTTTCCATTATTGATTCGTCCTTCTTATGTATTAGGAGGTCAGGGAATGAAAATTGTAATTAACAAAAAAGAATTGGAAGAGCACGTTATCAACTTATTGAAAACGATTCCAGGAAACAAATTGCTTTTAGATCATTATTTGGCCGGAGCAATCGAAGCCGAAGCGGATGCGATTTGTGATGCTGATGGAAATGTGTATATCATAGGAATTATGGAGCACATCGAACCTTGCGGAGTTCACTCTGGAGATAGTAATGCTACATTGCCTCCTTTTAACTTAGGAGAATTCGTGATGCAGCAAATAAAAGATCACACGATGAAAATCGCGAGAGCTTTGAAAACGGTTGGTTTAATCAACATTCAGTTTGCGATAAAAGATGATACAGTTTATATTATCGAGGCAAATCCAAGAGCTTCCAGAACAGTACCGTTTATTGCAAAAGCTTACGGAGAACCTTATGTAAACTACGCTACAAAAGTAATGTTAGGACATAATAAAGTAACGGACTTTGATTTTAATCCACAATTAAAAGGATATGCGATCAAACAACCAGTTTTCTCTTTTAGTAAATTCCATAATGTAAACAAAGCATTAGGACCAGAAATGAAATCGACAGGAGAAAGTATCTTGTTTATTGACGACTTAAAAGACGATCAATTCTATGAATTGTACTCTAGAAGAAAAATGTATTTGAGTAAATAATCTCAAATCCTGATATTAAAAAAGCTCCAATGAAAATTGGAGCTTTTTTGTTTTAATACTGGAAGTTGGTTTATTTAATAAAAATTATTCATTAGAGATTGACATATTATCTCTGGTATTTTTTTGTACTGAAATTGCACCAAAAAGCGCTAATAGAAAAGCAAATGCATAAAAACCTTTTTCGCTTGGTAAAATTGTAGCGTTCCAGAGACCTACAACTAATAGTACAATAGATAATAGTGTACCAAACCAGCAAATTCCGTAATAGATATCTGTTACAGGAAGTTTTTCAAGTCTGTCTCTAACGCTTTTTTGTAATGAAACAACAGCAAACAGACCAAACATTAAAACGGTAAAATAATATCCTTTTTCGTTTAAGAGCATTTCGGCTCTTGCAAGACCAACAATAAATCCAACTGTTCCAGCTCCAAGAGCTACCCAAGATGCCGCTATAAAGGCATTCGATGTTTTTTGTACCATATTAATTTATTTAATTTATGTTTTGGTTAATCACAAATATAAATAAATTAGGTTCTGATTCTAATAAATTACAATAAATGTTATTCAGTATATTCTTCTAAATTGTTAAATAAAAAAAGCTCCATAATCAAGGAGCCTTTTGTTAGAAAAAATAAAGTAAGATAGTTGTTATTGCTTAATCAATTGCTGCAAAGGCTTCAATTGTTCCATATCGATTTTTGATTCTTTTAAAACGGACATTAAAGTCATAATATTGTTTGGGTTCATATTTTTTCCTAATACCCTGACAACTGCAAAGCCGTTTTCTTTTTTATTGGCAAAAACTACGAATTCTTCAATATTGTCATCTGTGCCTACATAGCTTATTGATGCGCCATCTTTACCAGAGCCAAAACTCATTAATTGTTGGTATTTTGGATCTTTTAGAATCGTTTTGACTTTTGCTCTTTCTGCTTCGAACTGAGCTTGATTTGCGGCATTTGCTTTAAAGGCTAAAATATTCATCTTGTCAAATGATTTTAAAGCCTCATTTTGTTCTGCAGATAATTTTGTTTTCTCCACGTTTAAAATACTGGGTGAAAGATCAAGCGCGATAAAATCTTTATTATCGGTATTCTCAACAAAATATTTCTGTAATGAAGGATTAGAATTACAACTTACTAAAGTCAGTATTGCTAAAAGGGCTGAGGTAAAAATGCTGATTTTCATCTTATTTTTTGCCTTTTGAGGCTTTTTTTAGATCAGAACCACCAGGAAGTTGCATCTTGTCTGTAAGTACTGAAATTTCGTTAATATCAAAATTACCTGTTAATGATAATAAAACAGTTTCATCGTTTTTTGCCCCGTCAACATACATCAGTAATTCTCTTACCTGAGAATCTGTTGCTCCGGATTTAACGGATATTCTAACGTTTCTGCCGCCATCATTAATTCGCATTAATTCTTCTAAACCTGCTGTTTTTACATATTTGTCAGCAGAGGCTTTCATATCAGCTTCAATTTTTGGATTTTTAGTGGTAAAAACTTTTAGGTAATCTAATTTTTTAATCAGGTTGATGTATTGTTGTGTTTCCTTGTCAGAAGCATCGACTTTTACTTTACTCATTAAATCGAACATCTTTTTGTTTACAATTACTGAGGTCACATCGTCCTGACCATCAAATTTATCAAATGCTCCCTGTGCATAAAATGCCTGGCTAACGAATGCTAAAACTAGTGTTATGATGAAATTTTTCATTTTTGATTGATTTTAATTACTGTTTAAAAATTTTGTTTTTTGATTGTTCGTATTCTTTAATGTATTGTACACTTCCGATACCTACATTAACATTGTTTGATAATAAGGCTAAAGCTTTTTGCGTTGCTGCAAGTGCTTCTTCCGGATCATCGTAGGTTCCTAATTCTGATTGCGCTATAGCCGGAGGTGCATTTTTTTCGCTCACATAAAAATAGGTCCCAACTCCTAGTAAAACAACAACAGAAGCTGCAATAGATAACCACGCCACATTTCGTTTTTTAGTTTTTAGTGGTATTGCTTCGTCTGTTCGGGCAAGATTTTTGAGTTCCTGCGTCGATTTTTGTTCTTTTACCTGAGAGAAATAACCAAACATAGGTTTGTATTGCTCTAAATGCTGCGCAACATTTGGTGAAGAAAAATAGTCTTTTAATTCTTTTTCCTCTGCAATACTGGTTTCTCCCTGAAAGTATTTTTCTAATATATCTTCTATTTTATTGAATTCCATAACGGTGTGTATTAAGCATTGATTCTCTAATTTTTTTTCTCGCTCTAGAAAGTGCTACCCGAATAGCCGTTTCATTCATGTTGACAATTTTCGCAATTTCATCAAATTCATATTGTTCAACATCGCGTAACTGAATTAATATTTGTAATTGTTCGGGCAATTGACTTATAATTTTTTCTACCCATTCCAGACTATTCGAATCCTCTAATTTTTTATCCAGCTGAGGTTCCCGATCCGTATAATTATTATGAACAATTTGTAGATTTCCGGCTCTTTTAGATTTTAATTGATCCAGGCAATAATTTTTTGTCATTGTCATCGCCAGTGCTTCAACACTACTATACGAGTCTAAATTCTCTTTTTTGTTCCATAATTTAACCATTACTTCCTGCGTTGCATCTTCTGCCTCTTCGGTACTGGTTAGTAATCTTTTTGCCAGACGAAAAACTTTGTCTTTAAAAGGATTTATTAATTCTATAAACACAATTTGGTTCATCTGTGGTTATTTTTTGGTTTTTGGTTAGAAATGATAATCCTGTTTTTAAATCTTTTTTCAGATAAAATTCAGGGTTATTTTCATTTCATAAACAAACCATTATTAGTTCGTTTATATAGTCAAGACGAGACACGATTATTTTTGTTACAAGGCAGATGTAAATTTTAATAAAAAAAAACTCTTTAAAATAATTAGAGTTAAAACTAAAGATACTATTTTTACGTTAATACTACATAGATATCTACTATATGAAAACAATATTAAAGAGTGTACTGTTATTATTTTTGCTTGCATTTTCTTTGCAATCATGTGAAGATCAGGATGATGTTGAGTCTCCTGCAGCTTTACAAGTAAATGATTTTGTCTGGAAAGGATTAAATCAGTTTTATTTATGGCAAGCTGATGTACCTAATTTAGCTGATGATCGTTTTAACACTCAGGAAGCGCTAAATTCTTTTTTAAGAGGATATGCTAAACAAGAAGATTTATTTCAGGATTTATTAAATAAGCCAATCAGCAAATTTCCTAAAGGTCAGGCAATCGATCGTTTTAGCTGGATTGTTGATGATTATACTGTTCTGGAACAAGAACTTCAGGGAACTTCAAAAAATGATGGAGTAGATTTTAGATTGAGTTATAAACCGGGAAGCTCTACAGACCTTGTTGGTTATGTACGTTATATTATCCCGAATTCTGATGCTTCGAAAAAAGAGATTAAGCGTGGTGACCTTTTTAGTGGAGTAAACGGGACACAATTGACAGTTTCTAATTATCAATCACTTTTAGCAGCTGATAGCTATACACTGAATATGGTTTCTTATAACGGAACTACTTTTGAGTCTAATGGAAAAACCGTTTCGTTAGTAAAAACAACTTTAGATGAAAATCCAATTTTTATCAATAAAGTCATTACTTCAGGAAGTCACAAAATAGGTTATTTAATGTATAATGGATTTTATGGTAATTATGATACACAGCTTAACGCAGCTTTCGCCGAATTAAAATCGCAGGGAATTACAGATTTTGTTTTGGATTTAAGATACAACGGAGGAGGTTCTATACAAACAGCAACACGTTTGGCAAGTATGATAACGGGGCAGTTTACCGGTCAGATTTTTTCTAAAGAAAAATGGAATGCAAAAATTAATGAATATTATGAAAGTGAAGATCCTGAATCTCTAAATAATAAATTCGTAGATAAAATAGATGGAGCTGCTATTAACAGTTTAAACCTGACCAAGATTTATATTTTGACTACAAGTGGTACTGCTTCTGCGAGTGAATTAGTTATAAATGGTTTAGTGCCTTATATTTCAGTAGTTCAGATAGGGGAGACGACAGTAGGTAAAAATGTAGGATCTGTTACCTTATATGATTCTCCAACCTTTGGGAAATCAAACAGAAATCCAAATCATAAATATGCGATGCAGCCTTTGGTTTTAAAAATTGTAAACGCAGCTAATTTTGGTGAATATACAGATGGTTTAAAACCAACATACGAGCAATTAGAGCGTATAAGTAACCTGGGTGTTTTAGGAGATTCGTCAGAACCATTGCTTAATGTTGCCATTTCGCAAATTACAGGATCTGGCGCTAAGAAAGCACAAAATGATAAAGGTGTAGCTTTAAAAGTTTTTACAGACGTAAAAGCAATGAGCGGAATGAGAAATCAGATGTTTATAGAAAAAGCTCCGGAAGGGCTCTTAAGAGCATTAAAATAAAAACCAATAAAAAAGGCTTTCATTTCTGAAAGCCTTTTTTAATTAGAATATTCCAAAAACTAATTCTAAAAAAAATAATGATTATTTAGTCATTAAAATAAAAACCATTGGTTCCTACACCAGTAGTTAATTCTTTTTGCAATACCCCAGTTAAATTGTAGATGTAAGCTTTACCATCTGTCGTGAAGCTTCCTTGTGAAACATAAATACGATCATTTTTTACAGCAAATCCATATAAATAAGTCGCAGGTGACGTTACAATTGGTGTTGTTGATGCAGCAGTAGCATTTGTATTTATCGTGTAAACAGAACTTCCTACTGTGTAATAAATTTTACTATTTTCAAGATCCATAAATCCTGCACCACTTAAGCTTTCCGGAAAAGTAATTTTAGTAGTTGTTTTGTCTGCTATTTTTACTTTTACAAGTTCACTTTCGTTTCCAAAACCTCCTTTTAAAATGTATAAAACCCCATTTTCTTCTTCGATACAATCTGCATTAAGACCAATTTGCACAGGAGCATCCAGTTTTTTTGTAGCGATATCAACTACCAATAATTTATCGTTGTAAGAATCAGTGATGTATAGTTTTCCGTCTTTTAATACCACTCTGTTTGCAGTAGAATTTAGATCGATCTTTGATTCATAAGTATTAGTCGCCAGGTTAATTACAGCAACATAATCATCTGTATCACCTGTTGCTGCGTTTTCGTATGAATATGTATTTGCATTTGTAACATACGCTTTACCATCTTTTACAACTCCATATCTTGGATTTAATAAACCAGTTTCGATTTTAGTAATTAATTTAAAAGTATATCTGTTAACTACAGTAATATTGTTAGCTCCGCCAGAAATAATATAAGCATTGTCTCCGTTAAAAAAGATATTTTGCGCAAATTTTCCAAGTATATCATTTCCATTTACAGTTGAGTAAACGTCTTTAGTAAAAGAAGTTAAGTCATTACTTGAAAATGAAACAGTACCTTGTGAAGTTCCTTCATTCAAGATGAAAAAACCATTGTCATAAACTCCTTTTGGAGTATCTTCATCATCATTTGAACACGAAACGAATAACGAAACGCTAAGTGCTATTAAAAATAATTTGCTAAACTTCATTATATTAAAATTTTAAGGTTAAATACATATTAAAATTACGACCAGGCATAGGTCGATATTCCAGACTTTCATACTCTTTATTTAGAAGGTTCAGTACCTGAAAACCAAGTTTGAAAGTGTTGAGAAATTTAAAATCATAATCGATCCCAATGTTCGAAACATTATAATCATTTATAATTTCTGTTGGGTCATTATCTGCTCTGGTGTAAACAAATCCATTAAATAAAAACTGATAATAAGCAGAAATCCTGTTTCTTGAATATGAAACAGATCCTGTAACTTTATTTAAAGGAACATAAAAAAGCTGCTTTTTAGTATCGTCATTTTTTGAAGCCGTGTAAGCATAAGTTGCATTTGCAGCAAAGTAATTTTTGCCATACTGTTTTTTCCAGCTTAGCAATGTTTCAGCGCCGTAGCTGTTTACCTTATCTGTATTTTGTGGAGACCAGATACCGTTGCTTCCCGGAATCCATTGCAATAAATCTTTTATTTTCATGTAATAAAAGGTTTGTGTCAACGAGATATTTCTAAAAGTGAAAACATTTCCAACCTCTGCCTGATAAGAATTTTCAGGTTTTAAATTTGGATTTCCTCCTGTTTCCCAATACAAATCATTAAAAGTAGGGATTCTGAAATTTCGGGATAAATTCAATTTTAGATTATATAATTTGCTAAATTGATAGGAAGATCCCAGAGAAAATAAAACAGGTGATTCATAATTATCTGTAAATTCTTTTCGGATACCAAATTCATTTTTCCAATCGGCAGAAAGTTCTTGTTTTACCAATAAAGCAGTCGAGCTGATTTCTCTGACATGATCTCCAAATCCGCTTCCGTATCCTTTCGTTCTGTTATAATCTAAAATAGCATTTACTTGTGTCGATTTAGAAATTTGATAACCTAAATCTGCTTTTGTGATAAAGCTTTCTGTCTTTCCGTACGTAAAATTATTTGTCGAAATATTACCATAATATTGGTAGTTTTCAAATATATATGCGCCTTTTATATTGGTTGTAAATTTCCCGAAATCACCATCGTATTCTAATAAGTTTCGGTTAAAACCATTAACATATCTGGTTTTAGTTTCAGATTCAGAAATTAATGAAGTATTTCGATCTGTGTTTGAAGTCTGACTGTATAATTTCAGGCTGTTTTTAGTATCAAATTTATATCCAACATTGGCATTGATGGTAATAATATCATACTGACCATTTTGATTCCAGCGTTGCCCCCCTTTCCAGTTGCGTTTATGGATGTACTTATAATCGTTTGTCGAACTGTTTTTAGAAAAACCAATTTGGGCGCTCCATTTATCATTCGAAATGTTAGTTTTATAATTGATTCCAATAGTATTAAAACTTCCGTAATCTAATTTTAAACTGTTTTCAAATCTTTTGTAAAAGGCCAAATCATTGTTTAAGTGAACAGTTCCTCCAACAGCTCCGCTGCCATAAATAACACTTCCTCCACCGGCTTTTACACTTACTGAATTGTAATCAGAACCTGAAATAGTGTTAAAATCAGTACTTCCGTTCATTTGAGAATTAATATTGATTCCGTTCCAGATTACTGCTGTTTGTGATGCCGTAGTTCCTCTAAAAGCAACTGTGGAAAGCATTCCGCGACCATATTCCTTAAAATAAATAGTCGAATTAAAATTTAGTAAATCCGTAAGTAATGCTTCGTTTTTATTGATAATCGAATCATTGAGTTTTAAAACAGATTGTGAATTGGAGTATTTTTTAAGATTTGCATCAGAAACGACAACTTCTTTCAAACTGGTAATAGAGTCTTTCTGCGCCGATATAATCTGGCACAACAACAATAAACAAAAAGCCGAAAGTCTTTTTAAAGTCATAATTTCTACACTCTTTTTCCCGAGAGCTCGATATTTGTTATAAAGGCAGGTCTCCTGGCTTGCGTTTTGTTATTTACCTTCCCATTCGCGGGGGCGAGCAGTGGTTTTGTAGTTAATAACAAACATTCTTTTTCAGAACTTAGCATACAGTTGCGGGTACAGCTCAAGCTTTATAATTACTTGATTCCCTTTTAATGTGTTGATTTAAACACAACCTTAATTTTGTGCAAAGATAAAGTTAAAATTATCGATTTTTCAAATTTGTTTGCCTTTTAGAGCTAAATTCTAAGTGAAATGGCATTTAAAGTACTATTTTTATTACCTGACCAAAATCTACTTTATTATTAAAAGCATCTTTTAATGGTAATAATGTATGATGACATAAGATACTTCTAATAACTCCGGCATGTGCAACTATAATCCTTGATGCTTCTGGTTGTTTTGAAAATTGAGATAAAAAATCACCAACTCTTTTGTGTAATTCGATAAACGATTCACCATTTGAAGCATTGATATTTACAAAATCTTCCATCCAGGGATTGAGTTGCTCCGGATTAATATCGTTCCAGTTTTTCATTTCCCAATCGCCAAAATTCATTTCCATCAATCGATTGTCTTTTTGTAATGAAAGTGCTTTTGTGTTGTTCTGAATATATTCAGCTAAAATTACGCAACGCTTTAGCGGACTCGAGAATATAATCGCTTCTTGTGGTAATTGCGAAACGATATTTTCAAAAATGGGTTCAAAAGGTTCTGCTAATCCTACATCAGATTGTCCGTAGCAGATTCCTTTTTCGCAAATTGTTTCGGTGTGACGAACTAAATAAATTTCCATATAAAAAGAATGCTTAAATAATAAACCACTTCGCAAACTTGCTGCGTCGCACCCAAACAATCGCCCGTATAGCCATCGATCCATTTTTGAAAATAACGAGCTAGAAAATAGCGCATAATAAAAACCGGAAGCAGAGCCAAAAGAAATTTGTACTGAAAATAAGAGAACACAAATAACGGAATCAGTCCAAAGAAAAAAGATCCTGAAATTTCTTTCCAGGTGTGATTTTTCGCAATAGGTTTGCTCTTGCTCGAAGCATCATCTCTCGAATATTCATGTGTAAAAATAATAGAGATTGCAGCAAGACGACTCAAAGCATGAGCCGAAACAAATAAAAGATAAACCTGAAAAACCGCAATACCATTGTCTCCTTTAAAAAGTAAAATAGATTCAGAAAGCAATTTAAATTTCAATAAAAAAAGTAAAACCAAACCAATTGACCCATAAGCGCCAATGGCACTATCCTTCATAATAATCAGGATTTTTTCTTTGGTCCAGCCTCCACCAAAACCGTCACAAACATCAGCAAAACCATCTTCATGAAAAGCTCCGGTTGTTAATACAGAAACAATAAGTGCAAAAATTACAGCCGTTTCTGTTGACAGGAAAAGAGAAAAGAGATAAAATGCGAGAAAAGAAATACTGCCAACAATCCATCCAATTAAAGGGAAATAACGAGTTGCTTTGTTTAAATAGTCAGGATGATGATTAATGTTTTTTGGACACGGAATTCTGGTGTAAAACATTAAACAGGTAAAGAAGATATGTAGTTCTTTTTTCATGAAAATTGATAAATAGTTATTCGGCTAAAGCCATTTTGATGATTACTATATACCAACATCTAAAGATGTTGTCTATTCAAATCTATATTATTTGCAAATCTTGATTTATTAATATGAATATGTTTTTGAATAGTCCCCAGATTTATCTGGGGTTTAAAATTTATAATCAGAAAAGGCTTTAGCCAAATCTATTTATAGATTGTTTTTTTAAAACCCAAATTTGCTAATAATTTCATCATATTCTTCTTGAAAAGTTTTTTTCTTATGGTGAATTTCTTGATTTTTAATATAATCTCTAACCTTATCTATTAGAGATTCTGATACTGAAACCGCAAAATATTCATCTTGCCATTCAAATTTTTCTTTTGTTAATTTATTTTTATTAATCCAAAATGAAGATTCTCCTTTGATAAGCTGTATTATTTTTTGAATATTCTGATCAGCTCCTAAAGAAATTATACAATGGCAATGATCTGAATATCCATTTATAAAATCAACATAAATTCCTTTTTCTTTAGCATTTTCTTTTATATGTTTCCAAACTTTTTGGCGTAACGCAATTGAATCTAAAAAGTGGAATCTGTTTTTTGTACTCCAGACAGAATGAATGTATACTTTTATGAATGCCATATTTGTAGTGTTTTTTCTTACTTAACGAAAAAATATCACTTTAATTACTTCCTGCTGACTCCGGCACTTTCAAAACTTGCCATATCATTCAAAAAAGCTATGGCTGATTGTAAAATAGGAAAAGCAATTGCACAGCCTGTTCCTTCGCCTAAGCGCAAATCAAGGTTTAAAATTGGTTTTGCGTCTAAATAATTTAATAATTTTTGATGTGCTTTTTCAGCAGAGCAGTGACAGAAAACAGCATTGTTTTTTATATTGGGATTAATTTTTGATGCAACCAAAAAGGCAACACTGCAAATAAAGCCATCTACCAAAATCAGCATCTTATGATCAAAAGCAGTCAACATTCCGCTGGCGATTTGTATGATTTCAAAACCACCAAAATAGGCGAGTTGCTGTTTTAATTCGGCTTGACCGGAATAATTTTTAAGGGCATTTTTAAGGATATTTTGTTTCTCGAGTAATTTTTCATTTTCGACTCCCGTACCTTTTCCAACACATTCTTCGATAGGTAAATGGGTTAAAAGACTCATTAAAACAGAAGCTGTAGAAGTATTTCCAATTCCCATTTCGCCAAAACCGATGCAATTAGAACCTGTTTTAGCAATTTGTTCAACAATCGATTTTCCTTTTTCAAAACACAATTGCAACTCTGTGTCACTCATTGCGGGAATATGCAGGAAAGACTGCGTTCCTTTGGCAATTTTAGCAGAAATCAAATTAGCATTTGTGGGAAAATCATAATTCACACCCGCGTCTACAATCGATAATTGAATATCATTTTGATTACAAAAAACATTTATTGCGGCTCCGCCTTCGAGAAAATTAGCAACCATTTGTCTGGTCACATCCTGCGGATAAGCACTCACTCCATGATTCGCGATTCCGTGATCTGCTGCAAAAACAACAATATTAGGTTTTGTTATCTTTGGACTTAAAGTCTCAAAAACCGTTGCAATCTTAAAAGCCAGTGTTTCTAGAGTTCCCAAAGCACCGATGGGTTTTGTTTTAGAATCTATTTTTTCCTGTAAAAGTCTGCTGAATTCACTTTCAGTTTTAATTTCAGATTGGACTTTTAAATCAAAATCTAATATAGAATTTGATATAACATTTTTAATTTCAGTACAAATGGGAGCTTCTGATTTCTGTTTCCAATGCAATTGCTGTAACATGGGCTGATTATCATAATTCGTCGCAGGTTTTCCTATACAAAAATATCCCAGCGGCTCTATATTTTCCGGTAAGTCCAGAATTTTTTTAAACTGATAATAATTCAAAATAGAAACCCATCCCATTCCGTAACCTTGTTCTGTAAGCGATAGCCAAATATTTTGTGCAGCACAAACCGAACTAAATTTTACTGCTTCGTTACTGCCAACAGTTCCAATCGTAAATTGATTTAGAACAGATCGATCATATGCAATTATAAGTCCAATTGGTGCCTCTTCGATTGCTTCTAACTTGAGGGATTTATAGTGTTCTTTTTGTTCCGGATTATCTGTAAGCTCTTCGGCTTTTTTATTATAATCGAGAAATAAATTTTTTACAGCGGTTTTTACTTCGATAGATTTTATGATAAAATATCTCGTAGCATCAGTTAATCCTACAGATGGAGCCCAATGTCCGGCTTGTAGCGCTCTTTCGATCACCTCATCAGGAACTTCATCCGTTGTAAAATGGCGAGTGTCCCGGCGTAATTTTAAAATATCATCTAGGTAACTCATTTTTTGTATAGCTTTTGAATTTGAAGTATTAGTATTTTTATTTTTAACCTTTTATCTTAACCGGAATTCCCGAGACCATCAAAACCACTTCATCAGCATTTGAAGCCAGAAACTGATTCATCCAGCCTTGCAGTTCTGTAAATTTTCTGCCAATATGAGTTTCAGCATGAACCCCCATTCCAATTTCGTTTGTGACAATAATCAATGTTGCATTTTCCTGATTGGCAATTGCAAGGAATTCTTTCTTGGCTTCTTCCAGACTTAAAATTACATCATATTTATGATCTGTAAAAAAGTTTGTTAACCAGAGCGTTACACAATCGATCAGTGCAACTTTTTGGGTAAAATCAATTTGGCTTAAATATTTTTCTTCTTCAATATTTTTCCAGCGTTCATCACGTTCTTTCTGATGGCGATCGATTCTGTTCTTGAAATCATCATCCCATTTTCTGGCTGTAGCGACATATATAGGTGAATCTGAAAGCTGTAAGGCTAAGTTTTGAGCATAACTGCTTTTTCCTGATCGTTCGCCTCCCGTAATTAGGTAAATCATTTATTGATTGTTAATTGTTAGTTGTTATGGCGTTTCCTACGGCCGGGCTATCCGCTTTATTCCCAATTAACAAAAACTACGGCTAAAAAGCCTTGTTTTTTTAAATCGGGAGATATCGCTTCTATCCCTAACGCAAATGACCAATCGTATAAAAATAGATATAAATTTATAACTAATAATTTATAATTAACAATTCAATAAGGGCAATGGCGGCAATCATTTCCACAACAGCTTCCTCTTTTTAGATGAAACCAAGCCTTGAAAACATAATTATTGTTTTCGAGATAATAATCAATTCCTTCAATTAGTTTTTCTTGTTTTGGTAAAGATTTGGCTTTATTCGCCAGGGCTTTTTGTGGTGTAATTGTTTCTATATAAGCATCTATTTTATCTTCGCACGCTTCTTTAAAGCAAACCGGACAAAGACAATCACCTCCTTCAGAAAGATTAAAGATAGGAGGAAAATCATTGCACCAACATTTGTTTTCGGTTGAAATATCGCCACAATTAAAAGAAGATTCACAACCGGAACAAACTTTCGTTTTTATGGTATTCATAAGATAAAGGTGGTATTTGTTGGATTTTGTAAGAATAAAAGTAAACAAAAAAAATAGAAATTGCGTTACCTTTGTCTCTTTCAAAATCTAAATTGTTAAATTAAAAATGATTCAGATTATGGACCAAATCGAGAAAGCAAAAACTATTCCCTAAAAATAAGATAACCTGTTTATGAAAAATTTATTACCTAAATTAATTTTTATTTTACCTTTTTTTATTCTCGTTGGATGTAAAAAGAATGAAACTGCGGAAATTGCAAAAACTGAAATTGCAAAAAACAGTATAGAATATGCTTCCGGACTTTCGATTGTAAAACACGAAGGATATTCAGTAGTGACAGTTTCAGATCCATGGCCCAATGCA
This sequence comes from [Flexibacter] sp. ATCC 35103, assembly GCF_001975985.1. Taxonomy (GTDB): domain Bacteria; phylum Bacteroidota; class Bacteroidia; order Flavobacteriales; family Flavobacteriaceae; genus Flavobacterium. Next base: position 388,869 of record NZ_MTQF01000007.1, read on the forward strand.
AATGCAAAATTTACGTATGTTTTAAAAGAAAAAGAGGCTAAGGTTCCGGACAGTTTACAAAAATACACCACGATAAAAGTTCCATTAGAATCCGTTGTAGTGACCTCAACAACTAATATTCCATTTCTTGAGATGTTAGAAGTCGAAGATAAATTAGTTGGTTTTCCGCACACTGATTATGTTTCATCAGAAAAAACCAGAGTTTTAATAGATAAAGGTGCAGTTAAAAATGTAGGTCAGAACGAAAAGTTAAATATTGAGCAATTGATTGAGTTATCTCCGGACCTAATTGTCACTTTTGGAGTTGATAATAACAATCCGATGTTGGATAATTTAAAGAAAAGCGGACTAACTATTTTGATTCAGGCAGACTGGATGGAGCAATCTCCATTAGGAAAAGCAGAATGGATTAAACTATACGGAGCTTTATTTGGTAAAGAAGAAAAAGCCAAAGAGTTATTTGATAAAATTGTTTTGAGTTACAATCAGGCTAAGAAATTATTAACAGATAAACCCGCAACTGCAACTGTTTTATATGGTGCTATGTATGAAGATGTTTGGTACGTTGCCAAAGGAAACAGCTGGGTAGCACAATTTATGAAAGATGCTCATGCAAATTATTTATGGGCAGACTTAAAAGGTACAGGAAGTGAAGGATTATCTTTTGAAAAAGTTTTAGTAAAGGCAAAAACAGCTGATTTCTGGATTGCTTCAGGTGCCTTTAAAACGTTAGATGAGTTTGGGAAAATTAACACCCATTATAGTCAGTTTGATGCTTTTAAAAATAAAAATGTATATACTTTCGAAGGCAAATCAGGAGCAACAGGAGGAACTGTTTATTATGAATTAGCACCAAGCCGTCCTGATTTAGTACTGAAAGATTATATCAAAATATTTCATCCCGATTTATTGCCAAGCTACGAATTTACTTTTGCATCTAAATTAAACTAAAGGCATTGATCAATAAAAAGCGAAATATAATCCTGTTTTCAATACTTGGTTTAGCACTCTTGTTTATGTTTTTTCTGGACATTAGTTTAGGATCAGTAAGAATTCCGTTTAAAGAAGTTTATACGAGTTTAACAGGAGGTGAGTCCAGCAAATCGACTTGGGAATATATTATCATTAATTATCGTTTACCAAAAGCCATCACGGCTGTTTTGGTAGGTGTAGGATTGTCTATAAGCGGATTGTTGATGCAAACCTTATTCAGGAATCCTTTAGCAGGACCAGATGTTTTAGGGTTAAGTTCCGGAGCAATTCTGGCCGTTGCAGTTGTAATTTTAGGAGCAGGTTTTTTACCCACATTTTTAAACGGGATTCTTTTGTCACCTTACGGAATTGTACTTGCTTCAACATTAGGAAGTGTTTTGGTTTTAATGTTGGTTTTGTTAGTAGCACAGCGATTGCGAAACACAATGGCAATTTTAATAGTTGGTCTTATGTTTGGTAGTTTTACCAGTGCTATAGTTGGAGTCTTAACCTACTTTAGTTCAGCTGAACAATTGCAGAAATTCACCTTTTGGTCTTTGGGAAGTTTAGGTAATCTTTCCTGGACATCAATTGCCATTTTATCAGTTTGTATTATTTTAGGTTTGCTTTTAAGTGCCAGTAGTATAAAACCTTTGAATGCATTGCTTTTAGGTGAGAATTATGCCAAAAGCATGGGTTTGAATTATAAAAGGGCACGACTAACAATTATATTTGCAACAAGTATTCTGGCAGGAAGTGTTACTGCTTTTGCAGGTCCTATTGCTTTTATTGGTTTAGCAGTTCCGCATATTGCAAAGCTGACTTTTCAAACCAGTAATCATACGGTTTTATATTGGAGTACGTTTTTTTATGGCGGAATAATTATGCTCTTTTGCGATATGGCATCGCAATTACCAGGATTAGAGACCACATTACCAATTAATGCCATTACCTCTATAATAGGTGCGCCTGTTGTAGTTTGGTTATTAATGCGAAAAAGAAATTTTCAGTAAAATCATTTTGCCACAGATTAAAAAGATTCTCACAGATTTTAAAATCATTTTAATCCTTATAATCGGTGGCAAGAAAACTTAGCAACTTTAAAAATGAATACTATTTTAAAGACCTCAAACTTAAACATTGGATATACATCCAAGAAAGAAATGGTGGTTATTGCTGAAAATCTAAATCTAAATTTAATTTCAGGAAAACTAATTTCATTAATTGGAGCAAATGGAATTGGAAAATCAACCTTATTACGCACAATTACCGGAATCCAGCAACCTTTAGGTGGAAGCGTTTTTTTGAATGATAAAAATATAAATACATATAAACCTTTAGATTTAGCCCAAAATCTAAGTTTGGTTTTAACCGAGAAGTTACCACCAAGTAATCTTTCTGTTTTTGAGTTGGTGGCGTTGGGTCGTCAGCCTTATACAAACTGGATTGGCACATTGACATCAACCGATGTAGAAAAAGTTCAGGAAGCTTTAGAATTAACTCAAATCGAACATCTGGCTCAAAAAAAACATTATGAAATTAGCGACGGACAATTGCAAAAGGTTTTAATTGCAAGAGCTTTGGCGCAGGATACACCACTAATTATTCTGGATGAACCTACAACACATCTGGATTTATTGCATAAAGTAGCCTTATTCAAATTATTGAAAAAGTTAACGCAGGAAACCCAAAAGTGTATTTTATTTTCGACACATGATATCGATCTGGCGATTCAGTTAAGTGACGAAATGATTATTATGATGCAAGATCTAGTAGTTCAGGATGAACCTTGTAATTTAATTGAAAAAGGAAGTTTTGCCACTTTATTCAAGGACGAACATATTATTTTTGATGCAGAAAAAGGGAAGTTTATAATTACCTAAAAGTTGGATGTCCCAGCGGGACGTCATATTTATAGAAATGTAAATTACAATCAATAGAGCCCCGTAGAGATGAAATATATATCGCGCCGCTGGAGCTTCGCCTTAGAAATTTAATATGAGCTATAAATATAACGCTCCTCAGGAGCTTACAATTATCTTAAACCTTTTATGCAATTATAATTACCTAAAATTTAGAAGTCCCAGCGGGACGTAATATTTATAGAAATGTAAATCACATTCAATAGAGCCCCGTAGGGGGTGAAATATATATCGCTCCGCTGGAGCTTCGCGTTAGAATTTAATATGAGCTATAAATATATCGCTCCTTCGGAGCTTACAATTATATATTAAACCTTCAACCCAATTTGTCTTTTAGCTTCTCCAACTACAAAAGCTACTGAATTGGCGATATTAAAACTTCTGATTAATTTCGACATAGGTATCGTTAAGTGATTTTCGAAACGAGCCAAAACTTCGGGACTTAAACCAACGCTTTCTTTACCAAAAACCAACCAGTCTCCGTCTTGAAAATCGGTTTCCAGATATGATTTTTCGGCATGAGAACTCATCAGGAAAACACGTGATTGATCTGGAATCTGATTGATCCATTCTTCTATGTTTTGATATTCGGTTACATCAAGATGTACCCAATAATCCAAACCGGAACGTTTCAGGTTTTTATCATTAATCACAAATCCAAAAGGATGAATTAAGTGCAGTCTACTTTCTGTGCCTACACACAAGCGACCAATATTTCCGGTATTGTTAGGGATTTCCGGTTCTACAAGAACAACGTTTAACATTATTGTTTATTTGTTTAATTGGTTAATAGTTTAATCGGTGAAATTGTTAGTCAATCAATCTTTAATTCAAACTCATCCAACAATCCAGACATCGAATTATCTAATTTTCAAATTAACTCATTATCTAATTTAAAAAAATCCTGAACCTCTAAAACCTCACCGGCTTTTAAGTCCTGCAAATATACATTTCCTATACGAACACGAACCAATCTTAAAGTTGGAAAACCAACTGCGGCAGTCATTTTTCGAACCTGGCGAAACTTTCCTTCATTTACCGTAATTGATGCCCATGAAGTTGGACCATGCCGTTCGTCGCGTATTTTTTTTGCTCTTGGACCAAAATCCGGAATTTCGGTCACAATAAAAGCACTACAAGGTTTGGTTTTGTATTTTCCGCCATCAAAACCAATTTCTACGCCTTTTTGCAATTCTTCGATGGCTTCTGGTGTAATAACGCCGTCAACCTGAACATAATATTCTTTGTCGACTTTTTTACTTCTTATTTGTTCGCTTATTTTTCCGTCAGTAGTGAGTAAAAGCAACCCTTCAGAATCTTCGTCAAGTCTGCCAATAGCCATTGTACCCATCGGAAAATCATGCAATTCGCCTAAAAGCTTTTTCTTTCTTTTTAATTCATATATAAATTGGCTGAGATAGCCGTAAGGTTTAAAAAGAATGAAGTGTCTATGCATGTTTTATTTTTTTGCAAAGATAGTTTTGTTTGAGAAGGAATTAAAAATATTGATCAAATAAACTAAAAGCAATGTTAAAGCACTTAGTTTTCAGCTTAAGAATTCGTAATATTATAATACTAATACTAAAATACAAAATTATGGAAACTAATAATTTAGGATCAAAAAAGATAAATGGAGTTCAAAAAAATATAGATGAATCTAAAGGAAAAAATATTTCTCACGATAAGGAATCACAAGAATCTAAGTTGAAAAAAGAAGTTGTTACCGATAAAAGCGGCAATAAAGAAGTAGTAGAAAGAGCCCGAAATGAGAACGAAGATATTAAGGAAGTGAAAGGCGACGTAAACACAAAAAACGCAAATTCTAATCGAGGTGTGAATACAGAGGAAGAAGCAAAGAAAACAGTAGAAAACAAAGATAGAAACTCAGATATTACGCCTAATCGTTATTCTAATTCTAATCCCGAAAGTCACAAGGATCGCGGAAACATGAAATTAGATGAAGATAGTAAATAAGCAAAAAATATTTGATTTTCGTAATCATAATGTAAAATAACATTTGATTATGAGAAAATCTTAATCTTATTGTAAACCCTGAATTTCTTATGGTCGTCCCTGAAGATCTTCGTAAATTGTAAGTATAAATTTTAAATATATTAAAGATGGCACTTTTAGAAAACAAGGTTGCTTTTGTATCCGGCGGAGGTTCAGGAATTGGACGCGCGGTGGCAGAAGCGTACGCTCGAGAAGGAGCAAAAGTAGTACTTTCAGATATTAACGTAGATCACGGCGAAGAGACCGTAAAAATTATAAAGGATAAGGGTGGAGAAGCTTTTTTTGTAAAAGGAGATTCTTCAATTGCAAGCGACAATAAACACATGGTTGAAGTAACCGTTTCTAAATATGGCCGACTTGATATTTCCTGCAATAATGCAGGAATGGGTGGTCCTGCCAAACCAACGGGTGAATATGAACCCGAAGCATGGGATAAAGTAATTGCCTTAAATTTAAGTGGTGTTTTCTATGCTTGCCGTTATCAATTAGAACAAATGGAAAAAAATGGCGGAGGAAGTATTGTAAATATTGCTTCTATTCACGGTCAGGTTGCAGCGCCTCTTAGTCCGGCTTATACGGCTTCGAAACATGGAGTAGTGGGGTTGACTAAAAATATTGCTGCTGAATATGCACAAAAAAATATTCGTTGTAATGCAGTTGGTCCCGGTTATATCGAAACGGCTTTGCTAAAGGATAATCTAAATAAGGAAATGATGACAGCCATTGCTGCAAAAGCTCCGATGAACCGTTTAGGAACTGCCGAAGAAATCGCCGAACTGGTAGTTTTTTTAAGTTCAGAAAAATCTTCCTTCACAACCGGAAGTTATATCATCGCCGATGGTGGATATACTGCAATTTAAAGTTTTTTAATATAAAATATAAAGGCTGTCTTACTTTAAGATAGCCTTTTTTTATGTCTTTACTTAAAATAAATAAGGTTTTATCTTATTAAAATAAAATGATAAAGTAAATTCTTTCAATAATATATAATTGTTTAAAGTGACGATAAGTTTGGTGAATACTCAGTCATTTGTGCAATAAATTGATATTTATTATGGAATGTTTATAAAATTGAAAACAATAACTTTATGGTTTCACAATATTCCCTTAACTTTAAAGGATATAAATTTGATTTCTAAAAACTCTATTTTTTTAAACACATGAAAAACATTTACTCTGCTCGCCATTTAATGGCTTTTTTAAGTTTTTTTTATTGCTGCTCCGGGAATCTTTTTGCGCAAACAATGCCATCTCCCAGAGTTTCGCTTCCTATCACTGAAAATTTTGATGGATTATTAGCTTCTTCTACCACTTATCCGGCTGGATTTCAAGGCTGGTTAGTAAGCGCTACAGCAAATACAGCTACTTATGGTACCGGATTAACCGGTGACAGAGCTTTAACAGCAAACAGTACCGCAAATACTAATAGTGGTAATATTCATAATTATAATGGAAAAATTGGTTTTTTGAATACTACTTCTGCTGATTTCTCTTTGGGTTTTGCTTTCTCAACCCTTAATAATACAGCGATAAAAGTAAAGTACGATGCGATGATAATTCGTAACCCATATGACGGAAGCGCTAACAATCGTCTTCAGGAAATGGCATTGCAATATCGTGTAGGAAGTACAGGTGCTTTTATCACTTTGCCAACTACAGCATATTCAAATGCTAGTACAGTACAGCAAACCACTGCTGTTACAACACCTTTTAATTTACAAACAATAACTGTAACATTGCCATCAGATTGTGATAATCAAAATCTAGTTCAGATAAGATGGATTGCAAGATTAGTTTCAGGTACGGCCGGTTCAAGACAATCATTTGCTATAGATAATATCGATATTAGAAGTGATGTTCTTGCTCCTGTAAATGTAGCAGGCTATCCAAAAGCTGAAAATATTTATGGAGAAAGTTTTGATTTTTCTAATAAAATAGATGAAGTTGGTAAAACATATTATGTTTTATTGCCAGGCGGAAGTGCTGCACCAACAGTTACACAATTAAAAGCTGGACAGGACGCAAACGGAATCCCTGCTTTGCAATCCGGATTTTTAAACATTACGAATCCTTCTCAGGCTTATGTGAAAAACTTTGCAGGATTGAGCCTAAGTACATCTTATTCTGTTTTCTCTATTTCTGAGGATCCTTACAGCAATATTCAATCAACTGTAAATAAGGTTGATGTGACAACTTCAAGCGTTGCAACTCCAATTATAACGACTACAGTAAATTCTTTAGATTTAGGTTTTTCGCAATCTACATTTGTTTCGGATACTTTCGAATATAAAATTCAGGCTGTTAATCTTACGAATGATGTAATTTTAAATACTACGGCAAACTTTACAATATCTAAAGATAATACAAACTTTAGTTCGTCTCTTGTTTTTACTGTTGCTGATTTTGTTTCTAATCCAACGCCTACAGTTTATGTAAAATTTACACCAGATGCAATAAGTAACTTTACAGGACTAATAACACACGAATCTGTTGGTGCAACTACAAAAACAATAACGTTAACCGGAGCTGGAATTGATCCTTACAAGCAAGGATTTAATGATGCAAATGTTTTGACAAATAGTGGCTGGACGCAATATAATGTTGCCGGAACTTTAAACAAATGGGCTTCAACAACAGTTGCCAGAAATGTAAACTCAGGAACCGGAGCAGTTTTAATGAACGGATATTCTGATACCGGAGCAAGCAAAGACTGGTTGATTTCGCCTAAATTGCATTTAGATACTTTTGGACAATTCCCATTATTATCTTTTTACTCTCGTAAATTTTATACAGGACCAGGTTTAAAATTAATGGTTTCTGTTGATTACGACGGAAAAAGTAATCCTGAAACGGCAAACTGGACAGAAATACCAGCTGATTTTCCAACTACAACAGGAACTTACACCAAATCACAATACATCAAACTAAATAATTATAAAACTAGTCATACGTATTTGGCATGGGTTTATGAAACCACAGCTGGCGGAAATAATTTTGCTGCAGAATGGTCATTAGACGATGTAGAAATTACGAACGAAGCGGGTTATGTAGCTTCTAATCCTGTTTTAGATTTTGGAGATGTAAATCCAAGTGCGGTTTCTGCAAGCCAGTCTTTTAGTTTTAATGCAGAAGGTCATGGTGATATTACAATTACTGCTCCGGCAGATTACCTATTGTCTTTAGATGATAACACATTTCAATCGTCTATTGTTGTAAGTCAGGCTGATGCTGCGGCAGGAAAAACACTTTATGCAAAATTCGCACCTTCTGTAAAAGCTTTGACTATTTCAGGAACTTTAACAGTAACCGGAACTTCATTAAACAAACAAATTGGTTCTTTGACAGGATCTTCTATACCAAAAGCAGATACTTTTGATGTTGTAACGTATAACCTTGAGTTTTTTGGTACTGCGGTAAAAGGTACAGACGGAGTTGAATTTGGTCCAACTGATAATGCGCTTCAAATTGATAATGTAGCCAAAGTAATGAACAAACTAAATGCAGACGTATATGTTGTTCAGGAAGTATCAGATGAACCTGCTTTAGATGCTTTAATTCAAAAGATTAGCATTAACGGAAAAACATTCGACAAAACAATTTCAACATCATGGTCGTATTCGTTTAATGCGCCGGACCCTAATTTCCCTCCTCAAAAATTAGTAGTAATTTATAATACGCAAACTGCAACAGTAACAGATACGCGTGTAATGTTTAAAGACTTATACGATGACGTACGTGCAGGAACTAAAACGTTACCTAATTACCCTGGAGGTAATGGGGCAAGTTTTTTCTCATCAGGACGTTTGCCTTACATGGTACAAATAGAAACGAATCTGGGTGGAGTAAAAAAACTGCTTAATCTAGTAGATGTTCATGCACGTGCAAACAGCGGAACAGATATCGCCAGATATAATATGCGTAAATATGACTCGCAAGTATTAAAAGATAGTTTGGACCTTTATTATGCAAATTCTAATTTAATTATTTTAGGAGATTATAATGATGATGTAAAAGCATCTGTTATTACGCCAAATCCTTCATCATATAAAATGTTTGTTGATGATACGGTAAATTATAATGCACTTACTTTAGGAATTAGCCAGGCTGGAGCATATAGTTATTTAAGTTCAAGTGGATTTTTAGATCACATCATGATTTCTAATGAGTTGAATGATCAATACATACCAAACTCAATTTCAGTTTATGATCCTCGTAATGATATTGCGAACTACACGAATACAACATCTGATCACGGACCAGTAATTGCTCGTTTTGAGTTAAAATCTTCAACTTTGTCTACAATAGATTATGAAACCAAGAACGGTTATTTTGTTCAGGCATTCCCTAATCCAAGTACAGATGTTTTGAATATTATTGTAAAAACTAATAATGACAAGAAACTAAAATTAAACCTGTATGATATTTCAGGTCATTTAGTTGCAAGTCCTATCCAGATAAATGCAACACAAGATGTAAGTACAACGGCAATTCCGGTAAATTATTTAGCATCCGGAATCTATGTTTATACTTTGACAGAGAATAATAAAGTTGTTTATAAAAGCAAGATTGTAAAAAAATAAGCAATTGTTACAAATTTAAAAGAGGCATCCGCGTTTGTGGATGCCTCTTTTTTATGTTTTAAAATAAGCCTTTAAACTTATTGAAATCAAGATCAGGAGATATTGCATAAAAATAGTCTAACTGCCATTGTTGGGTTTTCTGAGCCTGTTTACTCGTTGTTTCATCCCAGGGTGGATAAACTCTCGTCGCTCTTTTTCCTTCTTTTGTAGCCGTAGAAAAAATTGATTTTTCCAGCAGAATATTTTTAGGAAAAATAAATTGTCCAAATAAATCATTTTTTCGAACACTGATAATAACAAAATCTATTGCGTCAGAAAAATCAAAAGGTTCGATGATTCCGTTTTTATTTCGTTTCCATAAGGTTACAAACTGACCTGTTTTTGTAGGTGTTATTTTTGCCGTTCTATAGTAAATATACTTTCCGTTCAAATAAAAATGGTAAGCATTATAATCCGTACTTTCAGTTTCTGGTTGAGGTTCTGTGATGTCAAAATTGCAGCAATCATAAACTAATTCTTTGGCAATAATTAAATCTTCAGGTAATGATTTTTGATCATTCCAATTGTTTTTGATTGTCATTTTTAGGGTGTTTCTATTCCGTTATTTTGGTAAAATTACCACAAAAAGAACTTTAAAAAGAAACATTTAACCCAAAATTTAATCCCCACTGAAACTGATTAAAAGATTGATTATTCAATGGATTTATATAATAATTCACCGCAGGCTCAACAAAAACATTGGTCTTTTTGTACACGCGATATTGCAAAGTACTACTTAGTGTAGAACCATATACGTAATCATTTGCATTTATATTCTGACCAAGCGAATTGCCATCTAAAGCTACATTATTAGAAATCAATTTACCAACAAAACCTCCCGTATTTAAATTGATACTGGCTTTGTTTTTACTAAAAACAGAATAGGATACTTCTAAAGGCATTTCGATATATCGTAAATTCTGATCCAGATTTCCGGTTTGAATATTGTTGCTTTGAATATCGTTTTCTTTTATCGCATTTGTAGTTGAGTTAGGAACAAATACATAATCTGCATTAGTCGTAATTTTTGGTGCGGCAGCTGTCGTATTTAAGTTAAAATAATCGCTAGAACTAAAAAATGCAGCATTTTTTGTACTCAAATACGAAACGTTTGCCACGCTCTGGCCTAATTCATTAATTTTAAAACCAGAACCCACAGCCCATTTCTTGTTGATTTTGTATTTGGTTTTTACACCATATGTATTACTTTGTTTCGAATCATTTGAATTGCCAAAAGTTTTGTCATTTTTATAGTTTTCTGAACTGGCAACTCCGGCAAAAACTTCGACAGCCCATTTTTCACCTTTAGCAATCTTTTTGTCTTCCTTTTCGTTTTTTGTTTCAGGAGTTAAGATACCTTTTTCTAAATTTTGAAGTTCTGCCAATTGTACAGAATCTTGCTTGCTTAGAGCAGCGTTATTAAATTTAGAATTGCTTTTATTGCTCGCTAGTTCTTTGCTAGGCAATACACCTGAATTGTTTTGTTTTAAGGCATTTTCGTTTATAACACCATTATTGTCTTTTATGTATGGATTTGGATTGCTGGAAGCTATGTTTTTGTTGTTTTTTGAAGCCGATTGATTTTCAAAAATTGATTTCGACAATTGATTTTTTGTACTTGGATTAAATGGATTTGCATTTCCGGCAACAAAAGTTTTTTCGGCTAAAATTTTATCAGATGATTTTTTATCAGCAGTTACAAACTGATTTTTTGATGCAGTATTAAAAGAATTTGTTTTGGCTGAAACTGCAGCTTTTTCAGCCAGAGTTTGATTAGAAACCTTTTTATCAGCATTCGTAAATTGATTTTTTGATGCTGAATTAAAAGAGTTTTCTTTACCTGAAACAATAGTTTTTTCAGTCAGATTTTGATTAGAAACCTTTTTATCAGCAGTTGCAATTTGATTTTTTGAAGTCGAATTAAAAGAGTTTTCTTTAGCTGGAACTATAGTTTTTTCGGTTAGATTTTGATTAGAAACCTTTTTATCTGCATTTGCAATTTGACTTTGTGAACCTGAATTAAATCCGTTTTTTTGATCTGAAACAGTTGTTTTTTCAGCTACAGCCTGATTAATATTTTCGTTTGCTTTATTAGGTTTTAAATTTAAACCATCAGCATTAGGATTATTTAAGGTTTTAGAATTTGTATGAGCAACTGTCGTTTTTTGATTTTTTACTGCATTATTAAGTTGATCCGGTGTGTTCTTTAAAGATGAATTATCTTTAGTAGCAACAGATTGATTTTCAATAGCAATTTGTTCAGAGTTATTCTCTTTTGTTGAGGTTGTTTTAGTTGGGTTTAAATTGTCTTTTTGCTTATCAAGAACAACGGTATTTTCCTGAGAATCCCCTTGTATTGTTTTGATTCCTGAAGTAGAGCTAAAATATAAAACAGAAGGAAGTAATAAGCCTAATAATAAGCATGCTGCAGCCGACCACCAAAGAATAGCTCTCTTTTTCTTTTTTGGTTTGTCTAATTTTTCCTCAATCTGACTCCATAATTCTGGAGGCGGAACACTTGAAAAGTTTTCCATTGATGAAAAAATATCTTCTATATCTTGCTTTTTCATGCTATTTTAAAATTTTTTATGCTCAGTATTCTTTTCTGCAAAATGTGCTTGGCCCTGTTTAAATTTGATTTTGATGTTCCTTCTGAAATCTTTAGTAATTCTGCTATTTCCTTGTGTTTCATTTTTTCAAAAACATACAAGTTAAAAACCGTTCGGTATTGGTCTGGTAAATCCCTTATATATTCTAATAATTTTTCTTGTTCTATAGGAATACTATCCAGTTCTTCTTCCTCGACAAAGTCAGTATCAGGATCAAAAACATCTAAAAAGAAACTTTCTTTCTTCTTTTTATTCAAGGTTTCAATTAGCTTATTGATGAAAATACGTTTTAGCCAGCCTTCAAAACTTCCTTCAAATTTATATTGGCTTATTTTTTGAAAAACGATTACAAATGCCTCCTGAAAAACATCTTTTGCATCATCTTCATTTTTCATATACTTTAGGCAAATACCGTATAAAACAGGAGAGAACAACTGATATATTTTCAGTTGTCCCTCCCTGTCATTTTTTATGCACAGCTTAATGTATTTTTCTAAATCGTCTTTCAAAAAAATGGTATTGTTTGGTTTTGCAAAAATAGTTCTTAAATGCTTATAAAACTATCTTTTATAAATAGTACGGGTTGCATCCTGGTTGTTACTAACAATTGTTAGGTTTTGATTGTCAAGCTTTTCTATGATATAAGTCTTGCCTTCAAAAGTAATCAGGTCATTTTCTGACTGATCAAAAATACTAACGCCTTTTTCTATCTGATACGCACTATTTCTAATTTCTACATCATTTTTGTAAGTGATCACACGTCCTTCCGGAGTAAAAATTACCTTCTTTGTAAATCCAATAGTTTTTGGGGTTGCAGTATAAGGATTGCTGCCTCCTCCAATCGATTTTTCCCAAATCCAGGTATTCATAATAGAACCGGATTTTACACCTGTTGAATCTAGTGAATATGCGGTAGAAAACAGACAACACGCTACAATAAATAATAAGAATTGTTTCATAAGCTTGGATTATTTTAGAGCTGTAATTTTATCCTGAATGACTTTTTTGAAAGCTTTTACTTCTGCACTTTGATCTGCAGTATCTACATTGTCAATAATAACTTTCGTAGTTACAGTACCTTGACGAATTTCAAAATATACACCACCATGATTTGCTTCATCCGGAGTTCCGTAAGTTTTAGTTTGTCCTTTTAAGTTTAAAATTTCAGTTGGTACCTCTTTTAATAAAAGCGTATAATCTCCTTTTTTAGTCGTTGCAGTATATCTGTATTGATTAAAATCATAACCTCCCGCAACAACATTCTGGAATTTTAAAATATTAAAATCATTGATTTGAAAGAATTTTTGGCAATCAGCCCCAGTACATTGTTTGCTAAAAGTTCCCACAACAATATTATCTGTATTCTCCGTGACTTTGTTAAAAAGGACCGCTTTTGAGCTTCTTGGGATTAAAATAAAATCTGACGGATAACTTGGCGCAGAAACAAGAGTTTCACCAGCCTGAGGTGCTTTTTCGTAGTAATTAATTAAAATCTCACACTTGTTTTCTACAATTGTTGTTATTTTAATAGAGTATCCGTTTGTAGGTTTTAGGCCTGCAAAAATTCCAACCAGCATATCTTTAGTGAAATCTATAGGAGTGTCTGTAGCATTTGGACAAGAATTTTCATGCTTAGTGAAAAGAGTTTTCATTTTTTCTTCTGACCCAACTAAAATTGCATTTGGATTAGTAGGTAAAGTAGTGATGGTGTATGAACATAAAAGTGGAAATCCTGTAAAAGCTTTGTCTTCACTAGCTCCGCAATCGACTTTTAAATCGTCATTATTAAGAGAGCAGGCGCTGAATCCAAAAGCTATAAACAAGCTTAACATTAATTTTTTCATGATAATTTTTTAATAGGTTTATATACTGTAGATGAATATCTTTTGAAATGGTTGCGTGAAAAAAAGTTTTTTTTAGTTAATTTAAATCAGAAGAGTTATTCAAAATGTTCATTAAATTTTGAATAACTGTTAATTCGTGAAATTTTGATTTTAAAAATAAGTACTACGTATTATTGCTTACTTTTACTTTAAAAATAAAATTTAATTATGTTTGATTTTCTTCCTTATCTGCTGGCTTTTGTTGTGGCTCTAATCTTAGGTGTATACTTAGGTAAGTTGTTATTTGTGGCGAGATCTCAGTCAGAGAAAATAAGTTTAGAAGAGCGTTTGAATGCAAATATCAATCAATTGCAATTGCAGAAAGAGCAGTTTGAAAGAGAACGAATCAATTTTGAAAAACAACTTCAGTTTATTGCTTCTGAAAAGGAAAATATCAGAACAGAAAAAGATAGTCTTGCTATTCAGCTTTCTAAAAAAGAAGTTGACTTTGAGAATTTATGGGAACGACATAAAGAACAAAAAGCAGAAGTAACCGAATTACAGGAAAAATTCACGAAAGAATTTGAGAATTTAGCCAATAAAATCCTGGAAGAGAAATCAGCCAAATTTACGGAACAAAATAGCGTGAACATGAAAAATATCTTGCTGCCTTTGCAGGATAAAATTCAGGGTTTTGAACAAAAAGTAGAGCAAACACACAAAGAGAGTATTGATTATCATGCGGCACTTCGTCAACAAATTGTTGGATTAAGCGAAATGAATGCACAAATGAGCAAAGAAACCCTGAACCTTACAAAAGCTTTGAAAGGCGATAATAAAATGCAGGGAAATTGGGGAGAATTAGTTCTGGAACGTGTTCTTGAAAAATCAGGTTTAGAAAAAGGCCGAGAATACGAAGTACAGCAAAGTTTTACCAATAATGAAGGAAACAGGGTTTTTCCGGATGTTGTAATCAATTTGCCGGATGGTAAAAAAATGATTGTCGATTCTAAAGTTTCTTTGGTTGCCTATGAAAAATGGATCAATGAAGAATCTGAAACTCTTAAAATCGATTATCTAAAAGAGCATGTAAATTCTATAAAAAGACATGTCGAACAATTGGGAAATAAAAATTACCATGACCTCTATCAAATAGAAAGTCCAGATTTTGTATTGCTTTTTATCCCGATAGAACCGGCATTTGCGATAGCATTAAATGAAGATTCGGCACTTTATAACAAAGCATTCGATCGTAATATCGTAATTGTTACACCAAGTACTTTGCTGGCTACTTTAAGAACTATTGATAGTATGTGGGCAAACCAGAAACAACAGGAAAATGCTTTTGAAATTGCCAGACAAGCCGGAGCCTTATACGATAAATTTGAAGGCTTTGTGGGTGATCTGGTAAGAATTGGAAATAAAATTAAAGATACTAAAACCGAATACGAAAGTGCGATGAGCAAACTCGTTGATGGTAGGGGAAATTTGATTTCGAGTGTCGAAAAATTAAAGAAAATGGGAGCGAAAGCAAAAAAATCACTTCCTGAAAATATAGTTGCAAGAGCAGCAAATGAAAATGATGATAATCAATTATTAAATTAAAATTCATCTTATTATAATCACCTATTCCAAAAAAACATGACTAAAGATTTTAAACCGGTTTCTTCATCAAAAATTAGTATTTCAGAATTAATGCTGCCTTCCCATACCAACTTTAGCGGTAAAATTCACGGAGGTTATATTCTGCAATTACTCGATCAGATTGCTTTTGCCTCGGCATCAAAATTTAGCGGTAATTATTGTGTAACAGCTTCTGTTGATACAGTAAATTTCCTGAAGCCCATAGAAGTTGGAGAATTGGTTACGATGAAAGCTTCTGTAAATTACGTGGGAAGAAGTTCTATGATTGTAGGAATTCGTGTTGAAGCCGAAAATATACAAACCGGTGTAATCAAACATTGTAATTCGTCTTATTTTACTATGGTTGCCAAAGACAAAGAAGGAAAAAGTGTTCAGGTACCGGGATTAATTTTATCTAATTTAGATGAAGTTCGTCGTTTTAGAAAAGCAATCAAACATATTGAACTTCGCAAGGAAGTTGAAGAACACGAAAAAATTACCAATGTAAACTCCATTGAAGATCTGGCAAGCTTAGATAAGTACAATGTGTTATTAGAGATTAGTTAAAATAGTTATCAAAATTTAAAATTAAGAATTATGGTAAAGTTTGGATACACCATTTTATATGTTGAAGATGTAGAAAAATCAATTTCATTTTATGAAAATGCATTTGGATTCTCCAGAAAGTTTGTAACTCCGGAAAATGATTATGGAGAATTAAGCACTGGCGAAACAACTATTTCATTTGCTTCAAAAAAATTAGCCGCTCAAAATTTAAGTGAAGGTTTTGTTGAAAGCAGCTTAGAAAACAAACCTTTTGCAATCGAGTTGGGTTTTATCACGGACAATGTTGGCGAGTTGGTGCAAAAAGCAACTTCGTTTGGTGCGATATTAATAAAAGAACCTACACAAAAACCTTGGGGTCAAATCGTAGCGTATGTACGTGATCTTGATGGTTTTTTAATTGAGATCTGTACAGAAGTTCAGGGGTAAATGGTTTTATTTTTTGTCAATTTATATTCTAAACAAAAAGTCATTTTACAACCAACATTTTACATTTTTACAGCCAAAAATATTTCACAAATATTTAAGATAAACCGGCAACTGTGTCCGTGAAAATTTCGTAACTTTAAGTATACTCATTGAGTTATTATTTTTTCACGGAATACTGCCATTCTATTTTTTTAATGTATTATTAAGTCCAGTTTTTTTCTCTTCTTAAAATAAAAAATCGAATGACATAATTGTTTAATTGCTGACGATTATGAAAAAAATTACTGTATTAATTTTACTTTTTACTGCATTTTCAATACTTGCCCAGGATAAATTTAAAACGGCTGCCGCAATTGTAAATTTTGAAGCTTCTGTTCCTTTTTTTGAAGAGGTAAAAGCAGTAAATAAGCTTGGAACCATAGTTCTTGAACCTTTAAGCAGTACCTTAATATGTGCTGTTACTATAAAAGATTTTCGTTTTAAAATGGATTTAATGGAAACACATTTCAACGAAAATTATTTAGAAAGTAATCGATATCCCAAAGCTGTCTTTAAAGGCAAAATCGAAAAATTTGATTTGAAAAATGTCGATGCTGTCGAAAAAGAATATGATGTAAAAGGGAAACTTTATCTTCACGGAAAATTTAAGATAATAGATTTTAAAGCTTTGATAAAAAGAGTTCCTGAAGGTTTACAGATTACCTGTAATTATCCTATATCCATCGCTGATTTTAATATTGCAATACCAAGTGTTGTAGCAAGTAAAATTTCGCAAACTGCCAATACTACTTTAATTGGAGTCGTGCGAAGCGAAGAAATAATGTATCTTACCTTAAAATAAAATTATTTCAAACAACTTACCAACGCGCGTTCTAAATCTGTAAATTGAAATTCGAAACCCGTTTTCTGTATTTTTTCAGATGAAACCCTTTGTCCTTCTAAGATAGCAGCACTCATTTCGCCCAGAACAATTTTAAGAACGAACTTGGGTGCTTTAGGAAGCCAGATCGTGTATCCAAATATGTTTGCCAGTGTTTTTGATAAACTGGCATTTGTAGTATTATCAGTGATGCAGGCATTATAAGGACCATGCATTTCGGTATTTACTATTGCTTTTACATAAATACTACATAAATCTGATATATGGATCCACGGAACATATTGTTTGCCAGTACCTAAAATTGCACCAAAACCAGATTTAAAACTTGGTACTATTTTTTTTAGAAAACCTTCATCTCTGCCTAAAACGATTCCCGTTCGCACTTTTACAGTTCTAATTCCCAGTGTATTTATTTTGTCAACGGCTTTTTCCCATTCCTGACATGTTTGTCCTAAAAAGTCATTGGCTGGCGGCGAATTTTCAGTACAAATTTTATGACTGGTAAAAGCACCGTAAATTCCAACTGCCGAGGCAGAAACAAATGCATCTAACGTTTTCTTGTTTTTTTCTAAAACAGAAAAAATAAGATCAATAGGTTTTATACGACTTTCGAGAATTTCTTTTTTCCGTTTTTTCGTCCATCTTTTCTCTACAATTCCTTCGCCGGATAAATGAATAATATAATCGGCTTTTAAAACAGCTTGTTCATCAATATAATCGTGATCCGGATCCCATTTGTAATAATGGATTGCAGAAGTATTTTCCTTGGGAGAACGCGTAAAAACAGAGACAGAAAAACCATTCTCGATAAGTAAATTCGTTAAGTTTTTACCTATAAAGCCAGTTCCTCCGGTTAGTAGTATATTTTTTGCCATGATAGTTTATAATATATTTAACATCGTATTCTGTTTAACGATAAGTAAAGATACTTAAACATTGCTTACCTTTAAGGCAAAATTTAAATTTTAATAAAATGGTAGCTAAAAATAAGATAATCAGCAAAGAAGACATCGTTTCGATCTATATGGAAGAGGTTCTGGAAAAAGGACAAAAGCCAAAATCAGTTTATCATTTTGCTAAAGAAAATGATTTTACCGAAGCTGAATTTTATGCTTTTTTTGGAACATTAGAAGGTTTGGAAAAAGAAATATTCAGATTGTTTTTTGTCAACACAATCGATTTGTTGCATAAAAATGCAGACTATTTAGAGTATGATATGAAAAATAAAATGCTGAGTTTTTATTTCACTTTTTTTGAAATCTTAACCGCCAACAGAAGTTATGTTCTGCAAGCATTAAAATTTGACAGGAATCCGCTAAAAAATCTTGTCCAGCTTACCTCTCTTAGAAATAGTTTTAAAGAATATGTTTCAGAAATCCTGACTGACGATTACAGATTAGAACAAGAAAAATTACAGAAATTTCAGGAAAAAGGAATTCAGGAATCGGCTTGGCTGCAATTAATGTTAACGATAAAATTCTGGGTTGATGATGAGTCACCTGCGTTTGAAAAAACAGATATTTTTATCGAAAAATCAGTAAATGCTTCATTCGAGTTAATGAATGTTGCACCTCTGAATCATCTTATAGATTTGGGCAAATTTTTGTTCAAAGAAAAAATATACAGCAAACAATGAAAACGATCGATTATATCCCAACCTCAAAAATAGAAAGAGCCAGTAAATTGGTACAGACCGGAGCAAAAATAGGTGTAAACTATGTGAAGCATTATGCTGAGAAAATGGTTAATCCTGATTTAACCCGTGATAAACTCAACGAAAATAATGCTGAGGATATTTACGACGGATTAAAAAGCCTGAAAGGGAGTGCCTTAAAAGTTGCTCAAATGCTTAGTATGGACAAGAATTTCCTTCCTCAGGCATATGTCGAAAAATTCTCTTTATCACAGTTTTCTGTTCCGCCACTTTCTGCTCCATTGGTTTTAAAAACTTTTAAAACTAATTTTGGTAAAACGCCTTATGAAATTTTCGATGAATTCAATGCCAACTCCGTAAATGCTGCGAGTATTGGTCAGGTACATCTTGCGGTAAAAAGCGGTAAAAAATTAGCGGTAAAAATTCAATATCCCGGAGTTGCCAATAGTATTTCGTCTGATTTAGCTTTGGTAAAACCCATTGCAATCAGAATGTTTAATCTACAAGGAAAAGACTCTGATAAATATTTTAAGGAAGTCGAAGATAAACTCGTCGAAGAAACCAATTATTTGCTGGAATTAAAACAAAGTCAGGAAGTAGTTGAAGCTTGCAGCAAGATCGAAAATTTACTTTTTCCACGATATTATCCTGAATTTTCGTCAGAGAAAATTATCACAATGGACTGGATGACCGGAATTCATCTTTCTGAGTTCACCGCCAAAAATACAGATAAGGAAGTTGGCGATAAACTAGGGCAGGCACTCTGGGATTTTTATATGTATCAAATTCATGTATTGCGAAAAGTACACGCAGATCCGCATCCCGGAAACTTTTTGGTAAACGATCAAAATCATTTAATTGCACTGGATTTTGGTTGTATGAAACAAATTCCGGAAGAGTTTTATGTGCCATATTTTGAGTTAATCAATAAAAACGTCATTACAGATAAAGCGCTTTTTAATCAAAAGCTGTTCGAATTAGAAATTCTTCGTCCGGACGATTCACCTGCAGAAATTGAATATTTTACAGAGATGTTTCATGATTTATTATCGCTTTTTACAAAACCGTTTCAGAACGAAACCTTCGATTTTGCCGATGAGACTTTCTTTGACAGCATTGCCAAATTAGGAGAACGTTTCTCTAACGATACCAATCTTAAAAAAATGAACGGGAATCGCGGTTCAAAACATTTCATCTACATGAACCGTACTTTCTTTGGTTTGTATAATTTGATGTTTGATCTAAAAGCAAAGATTGTAGTTAGTAATTATTTGAAGTATTAGGAGCTGTTTCCTGCTATACGCTATATCTTTTATTTTTTAAAGAAAAAAATAAAAAGGATACCGCTGCTATCAGGGCTAGGGATTTAGGTTTCATAATTAAGATTTATTTGTAACATACTCCCAATTTTGTCACGCTTTTACACCACACGGATGACGCTGATTCGCTATCGCGAAAACGCAGATTTACACGGATTTTATATAGACCTTTGGTAAAGTTCCAAAACTTTACCAAAGTTTTTTTTGAGATATTTTGTTACACAGTAACCGTAAAGTATGTCATCTCGATGAAGGAAAGATCACACTCGTAACTCGACAAAGATTAATGGTCAGAATTTCTCTTTATTAAAATGACAAACCCGACAGGTTTTTAAAACCTGTCGGGTTTACTTTTAAAAACGTAATTTCTAGTGTGATCTCTCCTTCGTCGAGAGGACAAGATTTTGTCTAAATGGGAATGAAACAAAGGAAACATTCAGTAGAACCTGAAACTTGAAACAAAAAAAACTTATTTCAAAATCCCTGCTTTATAAGTTGCAATTGCTCTGTCTCTGGCAAAAGCGTGATCGACCATTGGTTCATTATATCCTAAGTCAAATTCAGGAATCCATTTACGGATGTAGCTTGCTTTTTCGTCGAATTTCTTTTGTTGAATCTGGGGATTAAAAACCCTGAAGTATGGCGCAGCATCACAGCCTGTTCCCGCAGCCCACTGCCAGTTACCTACATTTGAGGCCAGTTCAAAATCCAGTAATTTCTCAGCGAAATAAGCTTCGCCCCATTGCCAGTTAATGAGCAAATGTTTGCATAAAAAACTTGCAACAACCATTCGTACGCGATTATGCATATATCCGGTTTCGTTAAGCTGGCGCATTCCTGCATCCACCATTGGATAACCTGTCGTTCCGGAACACCAGCGTTTAAAATCGTCTTCGTTGTTTCGCCACTGGATTCCGTCGTAAGCCGACTTGAAATTGTGATTTACACAATTGGGGAAATTAAAAAGAATCTGGATAAAGAATTCTCTCCAGATTAATTCACTCAAAAAGGTTTGGTTTTTCTTATTGGCCCAATTTGCTAATTTACGGATACTAACCGTTCCAAAACGCAAATGTGGCGAGAGATAAGAGGTTCCGTCTAAAGCCGGAAAATCTCTGGTTTCTTTATAATTACCAATTTGGGTTAAATTATACGGAAGTACTTTTATCGTGCTTCTTTCAAAACCAATTTTTGATAATTCTGGAAAATTGAAATTGTTTTTGGAAAAATTTACAAACAAAGGCTTTGTGTCATATTCATGAGCTTGTCCGGAAAGATGATATTTTTCCAGCCATTTGTTTTTGTATGGCGTATATATCGTGTACGGAAGTCCATCTGCTTTTGTAATTTCTTTTTCTTCAAAAATCACGTGGTCTTTGAAGGAAGTAGCTGCTATATTATTTTGTTTTAATAAGTCACCAATGGTCATGTCGCGTTTTATAGCGTATGGTTCGTAATCTTTATTAAAGAAAACGTTTTGAATGTCGAATTCTTTTATGAGGGATTTCCAAACGTCGAAAGTTTTTCCTTTTTTGATTAAAATCGATGAATCAATTTCCAGAAGCTGTTCGTTTATTTTTTGAAGGGAATCATAGATAAAAGTAACACGAGCATCATCTTTAGGAAGATTCTCTAAGATATCTTCATCTAAAATAAATAACGGAATCACCGGAAAATCAGATTGGAGGGCATTGAATAACCCAATATTATCGTCGAGACGTAAATCACGTCTAAACCAGAAAAAAGTTGCTTTTTGTTTTGCCATTATATTAAATTCCGTTTTGCGGGTATTTTTTATGCCACAGATTAAAAAAGATTTTTAAAGAATTTTTTACTGTGTTAATCTTTTTAATCTGTGGCAAAAATATTTTTACAATAATTATGCTTTTGAATTAAATATTTCTTCGATTTTATTACGACGATATTCGAAAATGGATTTCAGTTTGTTTTTTACCATTATTTTATTTGCGATTTGCCCTAAAAAACTAAATGGTAAAGCATAATGTACCACATCGGTCATTTTTGTGCCGGTTTCTGTGGGTTCAAAAAAGTGTTTGTGATGCCATAATGCGTATGGACCAAAACGTTGTTCGTCTACAAAATATTGGTTTTCTGAAGAAACCGTAATGATGGTCATCCAATTAATTTTAATACCCAAAAGTGGTTTTAAAGTATAAGTAATCACTTGTCCGGGATACATGCGTTTGCCATCGAAATCCTGAATAACGAAACTCATATCGTCAGGTGTTATCGTTTCCAGGTTTTGAGGACTGGAGAAAAAGTCCCAACATTCTTCGATACTGGCGTTTAAGTGTTGTACGGTTTCTAGTTTATATACTTTCATAAAATCGATTATTACGGAGTTCTTAAGATGCGTTTGCGTTAGGGATTGCAGTGGAGCTCTCCCGATTTTTCATCGGGAAGCGGGAACGGAATGCCCGACCCGCTTTTTCTGCGGGTAACGCCCAAATGATGCTACATTTTATAATACTTGAAAGGAACGAATAACATTCCGAAACATTCTCCGTGTTCTTTTCCTAAATGTTTGTGGTGTATTTTATGCGCTTTTCGTAAACCAATCAGGTATTTGTTTTTGGTGTTTTTGAACCATTTAAAACGTTGGTGAATTAAAACGTCATGAATTAAAAAGTAACAAGCGCCGTAAGTCGTGACTCCGCAAGCGATGAAAAATAAATAATTGAATCCGCCCTGAACGCCAAAATAAAAAAGCACAATACTTGGAATGGCAAAAATGACAAAGAAAATGTCGTTGCGCTCAAAAGTATGTTCATATTTAGGTTTATGATGATCAGCATGAAAATACCACATAAGTCCGTGCATGATGTATTTATGCGTAAGCCAGGTTACACATTCCATGAAGAGAAAAACGCCTAAAAAGATTAAAAAAGAAATCATTTTTTATGTTTTGAATTGTTGAAATTATTGTTTGTTCTTGATCTTGTCATTGCGAGGAACGAAGCAATCTCACTATCATAAGACGTAAAGTTTGATTTAGCAAATGCGGTTGCTTCGTTCCTCGCAATGACAAAAATTGCGGGTAAATCTAAACCAATTTTAACTTGTAAGTTACAAAAGATTGTGCTAAAAGCCCGGCTTTTGTATAATTTGAAACTCTGATTCTGGAGCTTCCAATTTCGTAATATGGTGTGTTTTTTAGTTTTTTTAGCAGTTTTTTGTAATAGATGTATGCTGTGTAAACTCCAAATTTTGCTTCTATAGGTAATTTTACAATTCCCTGATAAGCAACTCTAAAATCTTCTTCGATTTCGTTGATAATGGTGTTTTTAGCATTTTCATCGAAAGAGTTTAAATCGACTCCTGGAAAATAGTTTCGGTTTAAAACCAAATTATCATCTTTTAGATCTCTTAAAAAATTTACTTTCTGAAAAGCTGATCCCAATCGCATTGCTTCATTTTTTAGCTGGTCGTATTTTTGCTCGTTTCCTTTTACAAATACTTTGAGACACATTAAACCTACAACATCTGCAGATCCGTAGATGTAATCCTCGTATTCAGTTTGAGAGTTGTATGTTGATTTAATGAGATCCAGTTTCATGCTTTTTAAGAAAGCCTGAATTTGATCATCTGTAATGTTATATTGTTTTACAGTGTGCTGAAATGAGTTGAGAATAGGGTTGAGACTAATCCCGAATTCAATGGATTTGTAATATTCTTTTTCAAAATCATTGATAAGGTTTTCTTTGTCGTACTCATGAAATGAATCGACAATTTCGTCAGCAAAGCGAACGAATCCGTAAATACTGTAAATCGCTTCGCGAATACTTGGAGATAGCATTTTTACAGCCATCGAAAAAGAAGTACTGTAGTTTTGGGTGACCAATTTGCTACATTTGAAAGAAACGGTATCGAATAGTGATTTCATTTTTTTTAAGATCTAAAAGATTTTTCAATTAACCCGGCTACTAGTTTTCCTGAAATTAAAGCAGGCGGAACACCTGGACCAGGAACAGTCAATTGTCCTGTGAAATATAAATTACGAACTTTTTTACTTTTTAATTTTGGTCTTAAAAAAGCCGTTTGCAATAATGTATTCGCCATTCCGTAAGCATTTCCTTTGTAGGCATTATAATCTGTTACAAAGTCGTTTTTACAAAATGATCTTTTAAATATAATATTATTTTTAATTTTTTGTTGTGTAATCTGCTCAAAACGTGTAATGATTTTTTCGAAATATTGTTCTCTAAGTGCTTCACTATCATTTATTCCAGGTGCTAACGGAATTAAGAAAAAGCCACTTTCCATACCTTCCGGTGCTGCTGTTTTATCTGTCTTTGATGGGAAATTGGCATAGAATAAAGGAGCATCTGGCCATTTTGGATTATCGTAAATATCTGCTGCATGCTGATCAAAGTCTACATCAAAAAATAAGGCATGATGGGAAATATTTTCTATTTTTTTATCGAATCCAATAAAAAATAAAAGCGAGGATGGAGCGAAAACCCTGCTTTCCCAATATTTTTCAGAATAGGCACGATATTCTTTATCTAATAAGGTTTCGGTATGATGATAATCGGCACCGCTTAAAATAATATCTGCCTGAATTATTTTTCCGTTAATAACAATTCCGGTTGCAGTTTTATTTTCTACTATTATTTTTTCTATTGCAGAATTGGTTTCAATGGTAACTCCAAGTTCCAATGCCAGTTTTTCGATTCCGCGAACTACATCGAACATTCCGGTTTTTGGATGCCAGGTTCCTAAGCCAAAATCGGCGTAGTTCATAAAATTATAGAAAGAAGGTGTTTTAGAGGGTTTTGCGCCTAAAAATAAAACGGGAAATTCCAGAATCTGGATCAGCTTTTTGTTTTTAAATTTTTTACGAATATCATTACTCACGGTGCTAAAAAACTGATTGAGTTTTAAAGTCGTTTCAATGGTAATTAATTCCAGAGGAGAAACTCCGGGACGATAAACCAAATCTTTTATAGCAATATCATAATTACTTTTAGCTTGCTTGATAAAAGCTTCTAGTTTTTGACCACTTCCTTTTTCAATAGTTTCAAAAGTGGTTTTTATTTCTTCGAGATTGTCATAAATATTGATAAAATCATCTGCTCCAAAATAAACCCGATAAGCAGGATTTAGTTTTATGAGTTCGTAATAATCAGTTGTCTTTTTATCAAAATCCAGAAAGAAGCGTTCAAAAACATCGGGCATCCAATACCAGCTTGGTCCCATGTCGAACGTAAAACCTTCTTGTTCGAACTGTCTGGCTCTTCCGCCAATAGAGTCATTTTTTTCATAGATAGTCACCTTGTTTCCTTGTTTTGCCAAGTAACATGAAGCGGCTAATGCTGAGAAGCCTGATCCTATTATTGCTATTGTTTTTTTCATTTGTTTAACAAATGTACAAAAACTTTAAACAAAATAATATTATAACATACTAATTGTTTCTTCCATTGAATTGAAAATTTGTATTCTTTCGGATAAAATTTTCGGATCAATGTGTTCAACCATATTACCCATAAGCCAAATTTCATTATTTTTTTGAAGTAACTTTTGTCCCATAGTTTTTACATATTGGTTGATAACGCTTCTGTCCGGCTGAATTGTCATGAAAGATACAAACGTAATATTCTCAAAATGTTTGGTCAGATCATGAAGGTTTTCTATTGGCATACTTTCGCCCAGATAGATGGTTTTATAGCCGTGAGACAAAATTTCGTATTGCAGATATAATAATCCTATTTGGTGAATTTCATTAAGAGGCAGTGAAAGAACAA
Organism: [Flexibacter] sp. ATCC 35103; assembly: GCF_001975985.1. GTDB lineage: Bacteria > Bacteroidota > Bacteroidia > Flavobacteriales > Flavobacteriaceae > Flavobacterium. Next base: position 415,061 of record NZ_MTQF01000007.1, read on the forward strand.
AAATTCTGTTGGTTTTTGTTGGTTTTTGTATTTGAAGGCTTTCTGTATAAATTAATATTTTTTGTTTGATCAAATGACTCATAAAGTGTTCATTTGCAGGGGTTATGGTTTCGGATTGCCATAATAGCCCCAATTCTTTCAATAGAGGCAGGAAATGATCTTTGAAAACTTCTTTGAATGATTTTTCAGAAATAAGCCAGTCAAACGTATTGAAGAATATTTCCTGATCAAAATTCATCATCGCCATCTTAAAAGAAGTTATAGCGTAATTCTGAGAATTTCTTTTTGAAATAATTTCACGAACTAATTGCGGGATTTTTTCTTCTGGATAGGTTGCTATTTTAGAGATTTTATAACCGTATTCGTGTAATAAAGTAATATTTAAAAGCTTCTGTAAGTTTTGCAGGTTATAGAGTCTAATGTTAGTGTCTGTACGCATTGGCTCCAGAATGTTGTATCTTTTTTCCCAGATACGAATGGTATGTGCTTTTATTCCTGATAAGTTTTCGAGATCTTTTATGCTGAAAACAGTTTTAATATTGTTTATCATTTACTGGCTATTTGGTGAACAAAAATAGGATAAAATCTGAAAATACTTTGATAACTTCATTAAAATGATAGATTGCTAGAAGTTTACAGATTGATAATCGTTTAATTTGTCTAAATGCAGGATCGTTTTAGAGCCATCTTTACTTCGATTATACATGGTTTCGAATTTGGCCCCATAAATGATTTCGCTAAAAGTATAAGATGTTCTGGCAGCGACTGTATTGCTGTACATATTGTCAAAAGTGGTAATGAATACTAGTATTTCACCTTGTACTTTCTTTAAATCTTCCTGGCTAAAGTTGTATAAAGGGCTATCTTCTGTAATTGGATGTACTAAAGTCCAGCTTAATGTAAGTGCATTTATCTTATCTAGTTCAAGGTCTAAATTATAGAATTTAATAGTATGCTGGCCATTCTCTTCTAAACTCATTCCTAACATAACTTTTGCCGTAGCATCTGTAAAATTGGTGTTTTTAAAAGGAACAACACGTATCATAAGACCTTTTCCTTCTGCATAAGGAGAAATCAAGGCATTGTCTGCAAATTTTAAAAATGCTGTGGGTTTGCTAAATCTTCCAAAAAATAAACCTGTTGCTATAGCAAAACTTAATAAACCAATTAAAGCTTCGGCCGAGGAAAGGGCACTTGTCAAAAAACCGGTTGGACTAATATGTCCGTAACCTACAGTGGTAAAGGTTTGTGCACTAAAAAAATAAGCCTGGCCAAATTGGGTTAATATACTTTGAGATTGTGCAATACCGTCGAGATGCTCGATCCCGATAGCATAATAAATAACGGCAAAAATAAAATTAATGACAATGTAAAAAATAAACAAAATGGACATGAATTTCCAGTTTGGCATATCTATCATGGTATGGTACCAGCTAATGCGGCGAAACAAATGCATGCCTCTTTTTTCTATATTCGCAGTTCCGTCTTTATTTACAAATCTTCCTCCGTAACTGTTTGCATTAGTTCCAAAACCTGAATTTTTATCAGTTTGTACATTTTGGTTTATTTTTTTTATAAGTGCCATTAAGATTTGGTTTAAAGGGCAAAGTTAAGCATAACTATTAGACGAAATTATAGCTGATTTTAATAAAAAAAAGCAATTTGTAAATATCTATTTTACAAATTGCTTTCGTACTGAATGGCTTTAATTTTGTTTATTTACAAAATGTAGCTTTATTTTTAATGGCGCTCTGGCTGCCTAATTCTATCGCTTTAGAAAAGTCTTTACAGGCATTTTTTTTGTCTCCCATTTTATTATATGCCAATCCTCTCAGGTTATAAGCGATGTAATCTTTTGGGTTTAAACCAAGTGAAGAGGAGCAATCGTCAACGGTTTCCTGAAAGTTGTTTAGTTTGTAGTTTACATTTGCTCTGCCTGTAAATGCATCTGCATTCATGCTGTCTAAATCGATTGTTTTGCTAAAATCTGCCTGAGCACCTTTTAGATCATTTAGTTTGAATTTTGCAACACCGCGATTTTGGTACGCTTCTACAAATTTAGTGTTCATGCTAATTGCTTTTGTATAATCAGCAATTGCGCCCTTATGATTGCCGGCTTCGGCTTTTTTCATGGCTTTGTCAAAATAACCAGTTGCAGATTGAGCCCATGTAGAGCAAGTTATCATAATAAATGATACAAGTAATAAATTTTTCATAAACCAATTTGGGATTAGTTAGTAGGTTGATTAATTATGAAACGAATTTAGTAAAGTTTTGTTTTGAAACTCCTATTCTTTTGTAAAATAATAGTTAGTAATTGATTTTTTATGGACTCGATCCGGACTATTATTTAACTCAATTTCTAAACTAATTTCTTTTCTGCTGTAATATTTTATGTAAATTTGATAGTATCTGATTGTAAAACAATGTTATAATCAGTTGGTTGAATTGTTGAAAAATGATGTTTCCTGCAGTGAACATTTTAATTAGTAACCCCAAATTATTAAAAGAAATGAAGAAAAATTTTGCTATCGCATTTGGAGCTTTATATATGTTGTTTTTTGCTATTCCTTTCCCTATGCTCATATATTATGCGGTAAATAGCGAATTTGATGTCAATACGCTGAAGGATAAAAATCCGTGGCTGGCTTTAAGTATCGTTTCTATATCAGTTATTCTCTGGTTAATTGTTCTGATAGGATATTTCCGAAAATGGATTGTTCAAATTTTTATTTCAAAAAGAAACATCGAACAATTAAAGTCAAAAGGAATTTTTAGGGAAGCAAAAATTTTAAGTGCTGTTAAAACTTCTAAACCAGACGCGAAGTTTTCTACTTATGAACTTGAATTGTTGTTTAAAAATCTGGCAGATACTGAAATTACAAACAAAACAAGTGTTACTGATGCTAAACCTCAAGAACGACGTTTTGAAGTTGGGAAAAAAATAAATCTAATACTTAACAGAGATGCAGAAAAAGCTCCTCACTTTATTGTTGCAACTACAGAGGTAAATATAAATGGAATAAGAGTATTGGGTATTTTATTAGGCTGGTTGGCATTTGTCGCTGCCGTAATTGGATATTATGCGTATTCGTATGAAACGGAAAGTTTTGGTATGGGCTGGCGTTTTATGAGTTTTGGACATCCATTGATTGTATGTCCTGCGGTCCTCTTGTTTTTTAGATATCTGTTAAAATTTATTTACCGTAAGCTTACAGGTTTGGAAGGAGGTTCATTACTGATTAAATTTAAAGGCATAAAAACCTGGGCAAAATTAATAAAAGTAACTCAAACCGGAATTTATATTAATGACCAGCCAGAAGTTCGTTTTGAACTCGAATACACAGATAATAAACAGGATGTTCATCGTAATAGCTTAAAGAAAGTTATTGGTTTGCTTGAACTCGATATTACAAAGCAGGAACAAATAGAAATTTTTTATCTGCCGGAAAATCCAAGTCAAATTGCTTTTGTTAGTGATTTAGAAAATATGGAGTAACGATGAAAACTATGTTTTTTATTTTAAGATTGCCGGCAATAAGTAATCGTGAACTATTTTATCAGCCTGAGGATGTCCGTATGGTTTGTTAAATGCCTTTGAGGTAATTATAATGACAAGTGGTAAATCTTTGAAAATTATAAATTCATTTCCTCCATTTCCGGCGCAGTAATAAGTTTCGTAATTTTTGTTGTTATAAGTAACGGTTTTATTCCAGAATAAATAGCTGTAAAATTGATTGTCTCTCTCTGGAATCTTAATTTGCTTTGTAAAAGTTTTTTCTATCCATAATTTTGGGACTATTTGTTTGCCGTTCCATATACCGTTGTTTTTGTATAATTGAGCATATTTTGCATAATCCAGTGAGGTCATTTGTAGGCTTCCTGCTGTATTTACTACTTTTTGTGGTGTATATTGCCACTGATAATTTGTAATATTTAATGGTTTAAAGAGTTTTTGATCAGCATATTTTTCTAATCCGTCTGGGACATTTTTATCCAGAATATCTCCTAAAAGAATAACGCCTGCTGTAAAGTAATCCCATGTGCCTCCATTTGTTTTTGTTGAGTCTGTAGGGAGATCCAGCGTAAATTTTACCCAGTTATCTGTAGGGTACATGTTCTCCTCATTTCCGGGTGAATCGCTATGTGCATCTGAACCTTCAAATGAAGAACTCATACTTAGCAGGTCTTTTATTTTTATACTGTCTTTTTTGGTATCATAATTTGCATATTGGTGTAAGTTATAAAACGAACTAAGTGTTTGTTTTTCGTTTTTAATATATCCGTCATTTATAGCGATACCCATAAGTGTAGACGCAAAAGATTTTCCTGCAGAGCGAGTATCATGCAAAGTATTTCTGCCGGCATCATTAAAATATTCCTCTATCAAAAGTTTACCATCATAAATGGCAACGACGCTTGTTATTTCTTTTAGGTTATAAGAGGCTATTTCCTTGTTTAACATTTCGATTTTCTGATGATTAATTTCAAGATTAGAAATCTCCCATCCGCTATTGGGTAATATAGTTTGTATTGCGATTTGCTCTGCAGTTACTACAGGAGTTTTTATTATGAGTTTAATTTCTCCTTTAGCAATTAGATCTCCAGTTTTAATATCATTATTTTGATTACTAATGATGTAAGGTCTGATTTCAATTTTTAAAGTATGTGTTCCGTTTGTTAGTGCAGTTTCGCCGCCATTAATTTTAAAACGATCCCACATATGCAATGCCCAGAGATTTTCAGGTTTAGAGCTGGTAAGCGGAATTCTTAATGTTGTTGAGGTGTTTTTGCTGTTGTCAGATCCAAAATTGCATCCTGAATTAATGTTGTCTTTGTATATGAATTTATTATCGATATAAAACGAAAACTGAAGATTGCCCATTTTTACAAGTTCTTCAGCTGATAAATTGGGTTCCAGTTGATGTAAATAGTTTGTTATTGAGTTATCAAGAAAAATCCTGATATTAAGGTTTGATTTGTATGTGAGATTGAAAGATTGAAGAAAATCAGATTTTTTATATTGCTCTAACGGAATGTTTCCATCCATGAAAGTAACTTTTCCAATGTTTGATTTATGCAGTTCGTTCGTTATTTCCTGAGGTTTAAAAAGATTAGTGGTCTGACCTGAGGCAATCAAATAAAAAAGGTTGATTATTAGTAGGGATAATGTTCGTATCATTTTTTGATTTAATAAGATTAAAAAGCAAAATTATTTGATAACCGGGATTAAAAATTGTACAGGATTAACATTTGCATTATTTCATTAAAAGTAATTTTAAATGCGCAGAAGGATTTAATCCGTTTACCTCCCTGAAGCATCTCGTAAAATGGCTTTGATCTGAGAATCCGCATTCATAAGCGATTTCTGTTAATGATTGCTTTTGTAAAGACAGGAGGGAAAGCGCTTTTTCTACTTTTAACTTTCTCCTGTATTCGCTTAAAGTACAGCCAAAGTATTTAGAAAAATCCCTTGAGAGGTGAACAGGGTGTATTCCGGCTATTTTAGATAAATAATCCAAAGAGATTGTATCTCCGGTCTGATCATGAAGAATCTCATCAATAAGCTGTACCCATTTTGGGTTTTTGTAAAGCGATGTATTATTTTGTGTATTTAGTTTTGATAATATTTCTATTAGCAAAGTTTGTGCTGAAAAATCTATTGCAGAACCTTCAATTTTAGCAGCTCTGAAGATTTTATACATTAAAAACTTAATTTCCGGTCTAGAGATGTTAATGCTGCCTTGTAGGTTATCATCTTTTAATGCTGTGGTGTCGAACCAGTGTTTCTCGATTTCGAGATGAAAACCTCTTGTGAATCCCTCTGGTTTAATATTGTAATGAGGTTCTTGCCAATTATGAAAAAGTAAACTTCCGGGAGCACAATTGTAGATTTCTTTTTTATTTCCCTCGATAACATTGCCTTCCAGAATAAAGGTAAAATAGGCATTCTCGTGATAATGCCAATCTACTTTGCTGTGCGTATACACGGTATCTGTCAGGGTTATTCCGTCCAGAATAATTGTCTGATTCGTTTGTCCGTAAAATGTGCCTTTTTTTAAATGTTTCATACAATCGCATTGATTCCCTTTTGCGGGCAAGGATATTAGGATGATTTGTATACATTAAATGAATACAATGAACTTAATAGCTATTAGATGTAATAAGATGAAAAATGTTACAGGAAAGATATGGATTTAATTGGTTTCGATCTGGATCGATAAAATTATCGGTTCTTGTTATGCGGTTGTAAAATAATAGGAAGTATGAAAAAAGATAAAAACACATTTTGGATTCTAACTTTTTGTCATCGCAGTGAGATTTGAAACTAATAAATTTTATGTAAGGAATTCTCTAAAGAAGTTAAGTTTTGGTTCTTTATATAGTTTAAAAATAAAAAAGGTCAAGTAAATGAATACTTGACCTTTTTTGTGACCCGACTGGGGCTCGAACCCAGGACCCCATCATTAAAAGTGATGTGCTCTACCAACTGAGCTATCGAGTCATTATTATATCTTCTGGTGACCACGGTGGGATTTGAACCCACACGCCCTTGCGAGCACCACCCCCTCAAGATGGCAAGTCTACCGTTTCTCCACGTGGCCTAAAATGAAAAAGGTCAAGTAAATAAATACTCGACCTTATGTTGTGACCCGACTGGGGCTCGAACCCAGGACCCCATCATTAAAAGTGATGTGCTCTACCAACTGAGCTATCGAGTCTTGCTATCAAGGAAAGTATTTTGTTAAATCACAAATTTTGTGACCCGACTGGGGCTCGAACCCAGGACCCCATCATTAAAAGTGATGTGCTCTACCAACTGAGCTATCGAGTCATATTCTTTCCTTGAATGCGGGTGCAAATATAAGGAGTTATTTTTGATATTTGCAAGCTTATTTATTATAAATTTGTCTTTTTTTAATCAAAATTTACAACGTCTTAATTTTTAGGCTATTATTAAAATGAAAAAAATCATATTATTAGGATATATGGGTTGCGGAAAGTCAACAATTGCCCAAAACTTGTCAAAAAATACAAATATTCCGTTTCTCGATTTGGATAAATGCATCGAAAAAAAAGCAAATTTATCGATAAATGAGATTTTCGAGCAATTTGGTGAGATCCATTTTCGAAAATTAGAACATGAAATGTTTGTAGAATTACTTCAATCTTCAGAAAATAGTATAATAGGTTTAGGAGGAGGAACACCTTGTTATGCCAATAATCATGAATTACTAAAAAGAGACGATGTTACCTCTATTTATTTAAAAGCTTCGATCGATACTTTATATAATAGATTAATACATAATAAGAGCAATCGTCCGCTTATAGCTAATATGAATGAAGAAGAAATGAAAGAGTTTATTGCAAAGCATTTATTCGACAGAAGCTATTATTACAATCATGCACAACATAAAGTTGTAGTTGATAATAAAGCTGTCGAAGAAACGGTGGAAGATATTTTAGAAATTTTAGCTTAAGAAGGCGTAATCATCACCTTTTTCATCAAAAACAACCTGAACATGCTCTAATAAAGATGTTGATAAAGAGATTCCTTTAAAATCTGCTTTTACGGGATACTTTTTGTGATTTCTGTCTACAAGTACTGCTGTTTTGAATTTCTTTAACGGAACGTCTAAGAAATGACGAACAGCATATATTAATGTAGTGCCTGAATTTAATACATCATCAACAAGTACTAAACCTTTGTTTTCGTACTCTTCTTTTGTTAATGATGTTTGTATAGGCAATTGCGGATTTTGTTTATCAACTTTAACTTCGCAAAGCGAAACCTTAAGAGTAGAGATAGTACTTAATGCTAATGCAATTTTTTGAGCAAAAATAGATCCGTTAGAAGCGATTCCTGCAATTACAACTTCTTCTTCGTCAACAAAGGTCTCGTATATTTGATATGCAATACGTTTTATTTTATGTTCGATTTCCTGATTTGTTAAGATGATGTTTTTGCTCATGATTTATTTTTTTGCTAATTTACAAATAAGAATTTTAGATTATAGTCTTTAGAATTTAGATTTTTTGAAGTAATCTCGTGTTTTAAAAATAAGTTTATTCCGTTTCTTCATCATCAACAATATCCTCGCCATATTCGTCAATATCCCTGCGGTCTTTTTTGGTAGGTCTTCCGGTACCGGTTTTGCGATAATGTTCTTTAGACAGTTTTAAAAGTTCTAAATGCGCATAAGCTTCTGCAGGAGTTTCGTTTTTTCTATAGATATCGACAAGTTTTGCGCCTACACGACTTTCCGGAATGTCGAGTACGGTTATAATTTGTGTAATCTGGTCCTTTCTAAAGGTGATTTTATCAGTAGGAAAAACCTCTTTCGACGGTTTTGCAACTTGCCCGTTTACAGTAATGTGGTTTTTTTTGCAGGCTTCTGTAACCATGTTTCTGGTTTTGTAATAACGCACGCACCAGAGGTATTTATCTATTCTCATAATTTTTCTAAAATCAAAGTTAAATTCTTTACAAAAATAAATCAATATTGTATCTTGCGCACCTAAAAAATTAACAATAATGAATAAATTTAAATATTATTTTATTTTATTGCTTGCCGGTATTTCTTTGGTTTCTTGTAATAAAAGTGATGATGATAATGTGGTGACTGTTCCTCTAAGAGATTATGCAGTACAATATAAAGCAGATAATGATTCTATTGAAAAATATTTAAAGACTAATTATATCACCGTTACAAACAGTCCAGGAACTCCACAGGATCAGGATGTAGTGATTAAAAAAATAGTTGCTGGTGACGGAAATGTTTCAATTTGGGACCAGACTACTTATAAGTTAACCTCAAGAAACGTATATAGTAATGATATTACTTATAAAGTATATTACTTAGTTTTAAGAGAGGGATTAGGTAGTGCGCCTACTAATACAGATAAGATTGTAGCATCTTATACAGGAAATTTATTAAATAACACTGTTTTCGATAGTTCATACGGAATTGGAACTACATTTAATTTGTTTCCTTATTCTAATGAAGGATCAGTAATAGAAGGCTGGTCAGAAATTTTTCCTAAATTCAAAACAGGTTCTTCAACAACAGATCCTGGCAGCGGAGTTATTTCATACAAGGATTTTGGAGCTGGGGTTATGTTTCTTCCTTCAGGTCTCGCTTATTATGCTGACTCAAAAGGAACGATCCCGTCTTACTCTCCAATAGTGTTTAGCTTTAAATTATTTGATCTTCAAAGAATGGATAATGAATATACTATTTCTGCCAGTACAGGAGGAAGAGTATTTCTTGGAGACGGTGTTCCTGATTATTTAGAAGATCTAAATGGTGATGGTTATCTGTATGATTTTAGGGATAAAACCAAATATCCTAATCCACCGGCTGATTTGGTTGATGATACTGATGGAGATGGTGTTGCAGATTTTGTAGATTTTGATGATGACGGAGATGGTTTTACAACCAGATTTGAGCTTACTAAACCAACAAGTGAAACTGGTATTGTAAATGGTTTTAATTATGGTACAAGATTATATTATCCTTGGGAACCTTTAGCAGATAATCCTAATACTCCTAATACAGATGAAACAGAGCCTAGAGGAATTCCAAGAAGGCCAACAGGAGCGCTTGCAGATCCTGCAAAACCGGAATCAGCTACTAATGTTAGAAAATATATAGAAACAGATTATACAGATAATCCAAGATTAAGAATTCATCTTGATAAAACATATCCGATCAAACAGAATTAAACTGGATTTTGAATATATAGAAAACCTCGAAAGTTATTTTTCGAGGTTTTTTTATGTTCTAATTTTAAAAGAAATTCTTCGTTGTGATATAAAATGCTAAAGTATATCTGTTGCTGAATAATTAAATGATATTCAGGGTACAAAAAAACCTCGAAATTGCTTTCGAGGTTTTTTTTATAAAGTAAGAAAATCGTAAATTATTTTCTTTTAATAACTCTTTCTACAGCTTCAACAATCGCCTGATTGTTTAGTTTGTATTTTTCCATTAATTGCTCCGGAGTTCCAGATTCACCAAAACTATCGTTTACAGCAACAAACTCTTGAGGAGCTGGATTGTTTAAAGCTAATACTCTTGAAACGCTTTCTCCAAGACCTCCAAGAATATTGTGCTCTTCTGCAGTTACAACACATTTAGTTTTTGCCAATGATTTTAGAATCGCTTCTTCATCAAGAGGTTTAATAGTGTGAATGTTAATTACTTCAGCAGAAATTCCTTTTGCTTCTAATGCTTCAGCAGCAATAAGAGCTTCCCAAACTAAGTGTCCTGTTGCTACGATTGTTACGTCAGTTCCTTCGTTTAATAAAATTGCTTTTCCAATTACGAAAGGCTCATCAGCAGGAGTAAAGTTAGGTACTACCGGACGTCCAAAACGTAAATAAGCCGGACCATGATGATCTGCTAATGCTAATGTAGCCGCTTTAGTCTGATTGTAATCACAAGTATTGATTACAGTCATTCCAGGTAACATTTTCATTAAACCAATATCTTCAAGAATTTGGTGAGTTGCTCCGTCTTCTCCTAGTGTTAAACCAGCGTGAGAAGCACAGATTTTTACATTTTTATCAGAGTAAGCAACTGATTGACGAATTTGATCGTAAACTCTTCCTGTAGAAAAGTTAGCGAAAGTTCCTGTAAAAGGAATTTTTCCTCCAATAGTTAAACCAGCAGCAATACCAATCATATTTGCTTCTGCAATACCAATTTGGAAAAAACGCTCTGGGTGATTTTTTTTGAAATCATCAAATTTCAATGATCCAATTAAATCAGCACAAAGTGCTACTACTTTTTCGTTTTTTTGACCTAATTCAGTCATTCCTGCTCCAAAACCAGAACGGGTATCTTTACTTCCTGTATTTGTGTATTTTTTCATTTTTGTCTTTTATGAGATGCTTAGTTTCTTAGTGATCAGGTTTCTAAGCTGAATACTGAACACTGAGACTGAACACTTTTTTAATAGTCGATTTGATCTGCAGAATAGTTTTGAGCTAAAGCACTTGCCAATTGATCATTGTTAGGTGCTTTACCATGCCATGCATGAGTGTGCATCATAAAATCAACACCGTTACCCATTTCAGTGTGTAATAAAATACAAACTGGTTTTCCTTTTCCTGTTCTTGATTTAGCATCATTTAATCCGGCTAAAATTGCATCGATATTGTTTCCTTCGGCAATTTCTAAAACATCCCAGTCAAAAGCTTCAAATTTTGCACGGATACTTCCCATTGCTAAAACTTCGTCAGTTGTACCATCAATTTGTTTTCCGTTTACGTCAACAGTTGCAATTAGATTGTCTACTTTTTTAGCAGAAGCATACATAATAGCTTCCCAGTTTTGACCTTCTTGTAATTCGCCATCTCCGTGTAAAGTGTAAATTAAATGATTATCTCCATTTAATTTTTTTGCTTGTGCAGCACCAAGCGCTACAGATAAACCTTGTCCTAATGAACCAGAAGCCATACGAACTCCAGGCAATCCTTCATGAGTAGTTGGATGTCCTTGTAAACGTGAGTTTAATAATCTGAAAGTTGCAAGTTCTGAAACAGGGAAATAACCGCTACGTGCTAATACGCTATAAAATACAGGAGAAATATGACCATTTGAAAGGAAGAAAATATCTTCTCCAATTCCGTCCATATCAAAACCTTCTTTGCGCTCCATAATGTTTTGGTACAGTGTTACCAAAAATTCAGTACAACCTAGTGAACCACCTGGGTGACCTGAGTTGACAGCATGTACCATTCGAAGAATATCTCTTCTTACTTGGATAGTTAAATCGCTTAATTGTTGTGTGTTAGGCTTCATTTTATGTGTAAAAGTTAAACTGGTGCAAAAGTAATTTTTATTTTGCGGGCTGACAAATGATTTTTCGCTTTAGTTTGATGTAATTGTTAAATTATACGCCTTTTTTTATTGGTTTAGAAAAAAAGTCTGAGATCTTGTTGGTAGTATATAAAAATTTTGCCACAGATTACAAGATTAAAGTGATTTAAAAAAATCGTTCTAATCAGGTAATCTGTGGCAAAAAATAAATTTGTAAAAATTTGTGGCAAAAAGGGTTATTCAGTATCTCCTTCACTATAGAAGTTGTTTTCTTCATCTTCTGAACCAACTTCTTCTTGTTCGTCATCAAGTTCTGAACCAGGAATGTCTAGATCGTTTCCAAGTTTATCGCTATTTTGTTTCCATTCGTTATTGTTGCTCTCTGGATTTATAATTCTTTCTCCTGATATTCCTTCAGGATCGATGTCTTCCAGTTTATCCTCATTATTATAGATGTCCTCTGATGCGGGATAATCTAGTTGTTCCAGATTTTTCTCGATTTGATCATCCTTAATCTGATCTAAATCTAAAGGATTTTTTTCTTCTGAATTTATCATGGTTTCTAATTTTAAGTGTTTGATAAAGTTACGCAATCAAAGGCTTTTCATTGTTACATTTTTAAAGTAAGGATATTGCAGTATTCACATTATTAATTGAAATCCAATTTTTTTAATCTCAAATCTCGAAGTTATTTCTTTTACTTTTTTGTTTTTTTTAGACTAGTTATCAGAATCATTATCTAATTTTCTAATTGACAAATTATCTAATTAAATTTTCCTGAAATTAGCCTATCTTTGCCGACTGAAAAAAGAAACAGATGAAGTTTGATTTATTAAAGAAAGATCCGCAATCTAAAGCGAGAGCGGGAAGTATCACTACAGATCACGGCGTAATCGAAACGCCTATTTTTATGCCTGTCGGGACGGTAGCATCTGTAAAAGGAGTACACCAGCGTGAACTTAAAGAGGATATTAATCCGGATATTATTCTGGGAAACACCTATCATTTATATTTACGTCCGCAGACTGAAATTCTTGAGAAAGCCGGAGGATTACATAAATTTATGAATTGGGATCGTAATATTTTGACCGATTCTGGTGGATATCAGGTTTATTCTCTTTCAAATAATAGAAAAATTAAGGAAGAAGGAGTAAAGTTTAAATCACATATTGATGGATCATATCACTTTTTTTCACCGGAAAGTGTAATGGAAATCCAGCGTACAATTGGAGCTGATATTATCATGGCTTTTGATGAATGTACGCCTTATCCTTGCGATTACAGATATGCACAACGCTCCATGCACATGACACACCGCTGGTTAGATCGTTGTATAAATCATCTGGATAAAGTGCCTTATAAATACGGGTACGAGCAAACTTTTTTTCCAATTGTTCAGGGAAGTACTTATAAAGATTTACGTCAGCAATCGGCTGAATACATTGCCAATTCAGGTCAACAAGGTAATGCCATTGGAGGTTTATCTGTAGGAGAACCTGCTGAAGAAATGTATGCAATGACCGAAGTGGTTTGTGAAATTTTACCGGAAGACAAACCACGTTATTTAATGGGCGTAGGAACTCCGATAAATATTTTAGAAAATATCGCGTTAGGAATTGATATGTTTGATTGTGTTATGCCAACCCGTAATGCGAGAAACGGAATGTTATTTACCGCAAACGGAACTATAAATATCAAAAATAAGAAGTGGGAAGCTGATTTTTCGCCAATCGACGAAATGGGACACACTTTTGTAGATACAGAATATACAAAAGCTTATTTGCGTCACTTATTTGCTGCCAACGAATATTTAGGAAAACAAATTGCAACGATTCATAATCTTGGTTTTTATATGTGGTTGGTTCGTGAAGCCAGAAAACATATCTTAGCAGGAGATTTTAGACCATGGAAAGAAATGATGGTTAAAAATATGAGTCAAAGACTTTAAAAAAAGTTTCAGGTTTGAGGTTTCAAGTTTCAGGTTCTCAGCAGAACTTGAAACTTGAAACCTTAAACAAAACAAACAAATTTATATATGCTGACGATAATAGATAAGTATATTTTAAAAAGATATTTAGCCACTTTCTCGGTGATGATCTTATTATTTATCCCGATTGGGATTGTAATTGACGTCTCTGAAAAGGTGAATAAAATGTTGGAAAACAAGATTCCTTTTAGTGCAATTGCGATCTATTATTACAACTTTACGGTTTATTTTGCGAATTCATTATTTCCGATATTTTTGTTTTTATCGGTGATTTGGTTTACTTCAAAGCTGGCAAATAATACAGAGATTATTGCAATTTTAAGTTCAGGAATTTCATTTACCCGATTTTTAAGACCTTATATTATTGGTGCTTCTATCGTTTCGGTATTTGTACTTTTAATGGGGTTTTTTATTGTTCCCGCTGCCAGTGAAGGTTTTAATAATTTTAGGTATACCTATCTAAAAGGAAATGGAAAACAGCTGATGCGCGGTGAAAACACCAATGTTTACAGACAAATTAATGATAACGATTTTATTTTTGTAAATAGTTTTAATGAAGAGTCTAAAACGGCTTTTAATTTTACGCTGGAACATTTTGAAAAAGATCAATTAACCTATAAAATTACTGCAAGCCGTATTAAGTGGGATCCTAAAAAGAAGACCTATATTTTGTATGATTATACAAAAAGAACACTTGGTGAACTAAATGATAATATCGAGAAAGTTCCTGAAAAAAATGTGGCTTTTAAGTTTGAATTAGCAGATTTAACCCCTGTGGTTTACATTGCAGAAACACTTCCGTTAGGCAAATTGATTGATTTTATTGAGAAAGAGCGAAAAAGAGGTTCAGGAAATATTAATACCTATTTAGTGGTACTTTATAAAAAATACAGTGTGCCGGTTTCGGCCTTTATCCTAACCATTATTGCCGTAGCAGTTTCGTCAATGAAACGTCGTGGCGGTATGGGAACCAATCTTGCTATTGGTATTGCAATTGCTTTTTCATTTGTGTTTTTTGATAAAATATTTGGTACTCTTGCCGAAAAATCTACTTTCTCACCTTTATTAGCTGTTTGGTTTCCGAATATTGTTTTCGGAATTTTAGCAGTGTACTTACTACGTAATGCGAAACGATAATCTAAAAAGTTATTTAAACCTTCATTTAATTGTTTTTATCTGGGGATTTACAGCTATTCTTGGCGCTTTGATCACAATTGATGCCGAAAATTTAGTTTGGTTCAGAATGTTTCTTGCCGGAGTTTTTCTGGCAGCTTTTATAGTGTATAAAAAACAATCTTTTGTTATTTCAGCAGCATCTTTTGCAAAATTAATTTTCGTAGGATTATTGATTGCGTTGCATTGGATATTCTTTTTTAGGGCCATTCATGTTTCTAATGTTTCGATAACACTTTCGATATTCTCATTGGGTGCCTTTTTTGCTTCTTTATTAGAACCGCTTTTTTACGGAAGAAAGATATTATGGTACGAAGTTTTTTTCGGGTTAATTATTATTGCGGGTTTAGGACTAATCATGCAGGTTGAAGTTAAATACCTGCACGGAATGTATTATGCATTGGCTTCTATTATTCTGGGTGTTTTATTTACCTTAATGAATGGGAAACTGATTTCTGACCATGAACCGTCTGTTATTACCTTCTATGAATTTGGCGCAGGAGTTTTCTTTATTTCGATCTATTTTTTAGTGCAAGGAAAATTCAATGCAGATTTCTTTACCATGTCATTAAATAACTGGATTTTATTACTCGTTTTAGCTTCAGTTTGTACAGCCTACGCATTTACTGCTTCGGTTAAAGTAATGCAAAAATTAACGCCTTATACAGTTATGTTAACGACTAATTTAGAGCCGGTTTACGGAATTATGTTAGCCTATTTTATACTGGGTGGAAAAGAAAAAATGAGTACTGAATTTTATATTGGCGCTTTGATAATTGTAATTACAGTTATCTTAAATGGTGTTTTTAAACATTATAAAAATAAGAAAGAAGTGTAATAATTTCCTTATTTTTAAATTACATTTTTATATTTTAAATACGATTTAACCCAACCAATGATATAATATTTTTATATTTGCGGTTCGATTTACAAACAAAATTCAAAAATCCATGGAATATTTAGATTTTGAGCTTCCAATAAAAGAACTTGAAGAGCAATTACAAAAGTGTGTTATAATTGGACAAGAATCTGATGTTGATGTAACACCAACCTGCAAAGAAATCAACAAAAAATTAGAACAAACTAAGAAAGAAATATATAAAAACCTTACAGCTTGGCAACGAGTTCAGTTATCAAGACATCCTAACAGACCTTATACTTTAGATTATATCAGAGCAATTTGCGGAGAGACATTTTTAGAACTTCATGGAGACAGAAATTTTAAAGATGATAAAGCTATGGTTGGTGGACTAGGAAAAATAAACGGTCAGTCGTTTATGATTGTTGGTCAGCAAAAAGGTTTTAATACAAAAACACGTCAGTACCGTAATTTTGGTATGGCAAATCCTGAAGGTTACCGTAAAGCTTTGCGTTTGATGAAAATGGCTGAGAAATTTGGTATTCCGGTTTTAACTTTAGTAGATACTCCGGGTGCATATCCAGGTCTTGAAGCCGAAGAAAGAGGACAGGGTGAAGCTATTGCCAGAAATATTTTCGAAATGGTTCGTTTGCAAGTACCAATTATCACGATTATCGTAGGTGAAGGTGCTTCTGGAGGAGCTCTAGGAATAGGTGTTGGTGATAAAGTTTATATGTTAGAGAATACTTGGTATTCTGTAATTTCACCAGAATCATGTTCTTCTATTTTATGGAAAAGCTGGGAGTACAAAGAACGTGCTGCAGATGCCTTAAAATTGACTTCATCTGATATGAAGAAACAAAAATTAGTTGATGATGTAATTCCGGAACCACTAGGTGGAGCGCACTATGACCGTGAAACTACTTTTAAAACGGTTGCCGAATATATTACTAAAGGATATAACGAATTGAAAGACTTATCAACAGCCGACTTAATTGCCCAAAGAATGGACAAATACAGTAATATGGGCGAATATAAAGAGTAAATTCTTACAAGAGTAATTTAAAATCCGAAGCCTTATCGTTTCGGATTTTTTTTTGGTTATGAACAAACAGAACGTATTTATAAACAATTAATAGTTATAACTCGATAGCGATTTTTTTTTAAAATTTGCTACTTTCGCTATATGGAAAATTTCAAAAATATAAATCCTGTAAAGGTAGATAAAACCACAATCATTAGTTTAGAAAAAGGAAAGCTTCCTCCGCAAGTACTTGATTTAGAAGAAGCTGTGCTTGGGGCAATGATGATTGATAAAAAAGGGGTAGATGATGTAATTGATATTTTGCAGGCTGATGCTTTTTATAAAGATGCACACAAATTTATTTTTGAAGCAATCGTTCAGCTTTTTACCGACACGCAGCCAATTGACTTGCTGACAGTTTCGGCCCAGTTGAAAAAGAATGGAAAATTAGATTTGGCAGGTGGAGATTTTTATTTAATTCAGCTTACACAAAAAATTGCGTCTTCAGCGCATATTGAATTTCACTCGCGTATTATTCTTCAGAAATTTATTCAAAGAAGTTTGATTCGTATTTCGTCTGAAATTATTGAAGCATCGTATGATGAAACAACAGATGTATTTGATTTGCTTGATCAGGCCGAATCAAAATTATATGAAGTAACACAAGGAAATATAAAACGTAGTTCTGAAACTGCACAAAGTTTAGTTTTGCAGGCTAAAAAACGTATCGAAGAAATTTCGAAACAAGAAGGATTGAGCGGTGTTGAAACTGGATTTACTAATTTAGACAAACTTACTTCCGGATGGCAGCCTAGTGATTTAATTATCATTGCAGCAAGGCCGGCGATGGGAAAAACAGCGTTCGTACTTTCAATGGCGAGAAATATAGCCATCGATTTTGGACATGCAGTAGCGTTGTTCTCTCTGGAGATGGCTTCGGTTCAGTTGATTACGAGGTTGATTTCATCAGAAACAGGACTTTCATCAGAAAAATTACGTACGGGTAAATTAGAACCTCATGAATGGACAATGCTGAGTACCAAAGTAAAAAACTTAGAAAAGGCACCATTGTTTATTGATGATACACCATCACTTTCTATTTTTGATTTAAGAGCAAAATGTCGTCGTTTGGTTTCACAGCACGGTATCAAAATCATTATTGTAGATTATTTGCAGTTGATGACTGCGGGAGGAAATAGTAAAGGAGGAGGAAATCGTGAGCAGGAAATTTCTACAATTTCCCGAAACTTAAAAGCCTTGGCAAAAGAGCTAAACGTTCCTGTAATTGCACTGTCTCAGTTATCGCGTGCCGTTGAAACCCGTGGATCAAGTAAACGTCCTTTACTGTCGGATCTTCGTGAATCCGGAGCAATTGAGCAGGATGCTGATATCGTTTCGTTTTTATACCGACCGGAATATTACAAAATCGATGAGTGGGATGATGATGAAGCTTCACCAACTGCCGGTCAGGCTGAAATTATGATCGCCAAACACCGTAATGGTGGTATTGAAAACGTTCGTTTGAAATTTCTTGGACATCTTGGTAAATTTGATAACCTGGATGATTTTTCAGGTAATTATGATGATTTGCCATCTAAAATGAATCACGATGAAAATCCATTCATAACTAAAAATCTTCCTTCGGCAAATGAAGCCTTTGGAAGCAATTTAAATGATGACGATGATGACAGCGATGTCCCATTTTAATAAAATAATCAAAGCCTCTTTATGAGGCTTTTTTTTCTGCCTTTTTGTTAATATTTTCTGATAAAAATTCAGTAGTTTAGCAAAACAATTGTCTGATGGCAATTGAATATTATCGTAACCAAAAACAAATTTATATTATGGCAGAAGAAAAATTTCCAGGAAAAATTGAAATCGGATTATCAACAGGTGAAACATGGGCGAGAAAGTACAGAGACTCTAAAGATGAAGAATCCAAAAAGAAAATAAACTCTTATTTAATCCCCTTAGAAAGTTTAGAAGCAGTTTTAAGACTGAAAAAAACGCTGGAGATTGATGCAGTTCGTGCTTATATAGGAGTAAACGAATTAGGAGAACAAAATCTTATATTTGTTGGAACCAAACTAGACGAAAAAACTGGAATTTATAAAGATGTTTTTGCAAAAGGTGAATCCGAAGAAAATGGTGGTGGAGATGTTGTTTATGACGGTTCTCGCCCTTGTCCCCCTTATGGTGATCCAGGTAGCCCGATGAATGAATAAAGATGGATGACCTTTTAATATATTCAGGTTATTTTGTTTTATTAATTAATCTGATTTTATATACATTTAGCTTTTTCCATAAGGAAAAAGCTAATGTTTTTTTTATGGTTTATTTAGTTTTCATTTTTATAATTCAATTTATAATGGAGATTATGTATTACCTGCATATGAATAATCTATTTGCAATTAATCTTTTTTTTGTTGGGCAAATGATTTTTTTGGGATTGTTTTATGAATCTATTTTAAAAACCAGAAACCAAAAATTTTTCGTAAAACTTGTTATTACTTCCATTTTATTGGTTTTGTTTATTCAATACTTTATAGAGCCGGATCAATTTTTAAAATTTAATCTATTTGAAATTACACTTACTTCTTTATCGATTGTAGTTTTTGCTTTGTTGCATTTTTATAATATGTTATCAGATAAAAAAGAATATTACTATTACACAATAGGTGTAGTTTTTTATCTGCTTACAAGTACAGTTTTGTATTTAGTTGGAAATCTTACTTCGAATTTAAGTGATAATTTAAAATATTTGAGCTGGAGATTAAATGCTTTTTTAATTCTTATGTATTATCTTTTTATTTTATATGAATGGAAAGTTAGTTTTAAATCCAAGAAAGAAATTAATACTTATATATGAGTGTAAGCCCCGTTTATGAGAAAGAAATAGTCGCCATAATTTTATACACATCATGCTTTTTTATGGTTGTCGCTGTTTTTTTAGTTGCGTTTTTTTATTTTTCCAGAAAAAAAATTATTCAGAAAGAATTAGAAAAACGAGATTTAGAAATTCAGTATCAAAAAGAACAGTTGCATGCCGTTATTTTTACGCAGGAAGAAGAGCGAAAACGAATTGCTCAGGACTTGCATGATGATATTAGTTCTAAACTTAATATCGTTTCATTAAATTCTTATTTACTTTCTTCTCCTAATTTAACCGAAGACGAAACAAAAGAGATTACAGAGAATATTATAAACCTAACAGCTAAAGCTTTAGAGAATTCACGCAAAATTGCACATAATTTATTGCCTCCCGTTTTTGAAAAATTTGGTTTGAATGCCGGAGTCGAAGAGTTGTGTGAAGAATTTGAAAGCAGCAAATCAGTAAAAGTAAATTACGAAAATGAAATTGATTTTGATGAGCAGGACATTAATCGGCACTTGCATGTTTTTAGAGTTTTGCAGGAGCTAATGAATAATTCATTGCGTCATGGAAAAGCATCTGAAATTTGGATTAGTTTTAAAAAAGAAAATCAAATTAATAGTTGTAATTATAGAGATAATGGAGTAGGGTTCGACAACCAAAAGGCAGAAAATCAAAAAGGCATGGGGATGAAAAATATTGATAGCCGTATCTCTTTTTTAGACGGAACTATAAAAATAAATACTGAAATTGGCAGAGGTATTGCTGTAATTTTTACTTTTTAAGTTAAAATACTAAAATAAATGGTATAGTGACCCAACATATTAGGTTTCTTAGCTCTTTTTTTGCTTCATATTTTGTAATTTCGACAAACCAAACGACCAAAATCAAACTAAATGAGTGCCGCTATTAAAATTGCTTTAGTCGATGATGAAGTTTTATTCCGGAAAGGAATATCTTTTTTATTGCAAAGAGAAGATAATATCGATATTATTTTTGAAGCATCAAATGGAGAAGAACTTCTTTTAAATTTAGATAAGATCGAAATAAAACCCGACATTATTATCATGGATTTGAAAATGCCTGTATTAAATGGTGTAGAAGCCACCAAAATTATCAGAAAATCATATCCGGATATTAAAATAGTAGCTTTAACTAGTTATGATACAAAATCATTTATTGCAAATATGATTCAGGTTGGAGCTGTTGCTTATTTAATAAAAAATACCACTCCAAAAGATTTGATCAATACCATTAATCAAGTCGCAAGAAAAGGATTTCATTATAATGAAAATGTTTTAAAGACAATACAGGAAACAATTATTTCGACGAAAAATTCTAAAGGAAATCTAGAAACTGGTTTTCTTTCCCAGCGCGAAATAGAAATTCTTCAACTTATTTGCCAACAAAAAACAACTTCAGAAATTGCTGAACACCTCTATTTAAGTCCAAGAACCGTAGAAGGACATCGTAACAATTTATTGCTAAAAACAGAATCCAGAAATATTGCAGGATTAGTTGTGTATGCAATTCAAAATGAAATTGCTGTACTCACAATTTAAAATTAACTTGTTAAAAACTGAATTGATAATACGTAATACAAAATAATAGTCAGTACAAGAACGCATAATCCTATTTTTCGCATCATATTCATTTCCTTTGGTTGGTTATTACTATCATTAATCTTCATAGTTTTGGTTTATAATTGATTAGTTTGATGATCCGGGGTAACAAATGTAAGACTAATATGGGTTTCTAAAATAGGTGTTTTTACGTGATTTTGATAAAAAAATTCTGTCATTAGATAATTGTTTATTTAACTTTTATTCCACTATAAAAGAGATATATCTATTGTGTTTTTTCATGCTTCCTTTATATCTTTACTAAAATAATTTTCTAATGAATAAATATTTAGTTTATATTTTCATATTGCTACTTTCATTAAATGCAAAAGCATCGTTTATCTTAATTCCGATGGACGAAACTACACAGCAAAATCATTTAAAAGCATACGGAATAACATATTGGTGTTTAAGTAAAGATTACAAGGCAAGTTGGTTGCTTAATTATCGTGGAGGCTCATTCTTGCTTCCTGACGCAGATGAAATTCGAAGAGAATGCAAGATTCGTGGTGTAAGTTTTGAGATACTTTCCGACAGTGAAGAAGCTTCAATTTTAGAAGAAATTTCAAGTCCGTCACAAAATATGGAATCTGTTATTCTTGAAAAAGCACCTAAAATTGCAGTTTATACTCCAAAAGGTAAACAACCTTGGGATGATGCCGTAACATTAGTCTTAACTTATGCAGAAATTCCTTTTACGCCAATCTATGATGAAGAAGTTTTAAGTGATCAATTATTACTTTATGACTGGTTGCATCTACATCACGAGGATTTTACAGGACAGTATGGTAAATTTTATGCCGCCTATAAAAATACACCCTGGTATATAGATCAAAAAAAAGATGCTGAAGCTCTTGCTGCTAAATTAGGCTACAATAAAGTATCGCAAGAAAAAGGTGCAGTAGCAAAAAAAATTAGAGATTTTGTTATTGGTGGAGGATTTATGTTTGCTATGTGTTCTGCAACAGATAGTTTTGATATCGCACTTTCTGCTGATGGAGTTGATATTTGCGAAGCTATGTTTGATGGTGATGCGAGTGAATCTAATTATCAATCAAAATTAAATTATGGAAATTCATTTGCTTTCAAAGATTTTACATTAGAAAGAAGACCTGAAGTTTATGAGTTTTCTGATATAGATATGACTGCTAAACGCAGAGTACCGATGGAAAAAGATTATTTTTCGCTAATGGAATTTTCAGCAAAATGGGATCCAATTCCTAGTATGTTATGTCAGAATCACACTCAATTAGTAAAAGGTTTTATGGGGCAGACCACCTCATTTGATACCGCACTAATAAAATCGAATGTTTTAATAATGGGAACTTGTGAACTTAATGGC
The DNA here is from genome assembly GCF_001975985.1 of [Flexibacter] sp. ATCC 35103. Classification (GTDB taxonomy): domain Bacteria; phylum Bacteroidota; class Bacteroidia; order Flavobacteriales; family Flavobacteriaceae; genus Flavobacterium. The sequence goes on from NZ_MTQF01000007.1 coordinate 437,768, forward strand.
GAATCAAGATACATTCATGGAGAAAAAGGAAAAGGAATGTTTACTTTTTTTGGAGGTCATGATCCGGAAGATTTTCAACATCAGGTTGGAGATCCTCCTACGGTTTTAGATTTACATCCAAATTCTCCGGGATATCGTTTGATTTTGAATAATGTTTTGTTTCCTGCAGCAAGAAAGAAAAAATTAAAAACATAATTACTTCAAAGAAAATTCGAACCAGATAGGAATATGATCCGATATTTTTCTTGCTTCTTTTAAGGAATTAAAATTTTTATAAAATGGCACAATGCCAGAATGAATGTATTCCAGAGAATTGGTCTTATAGAACATATTATCAAATTCAGACGCTAAACAATTATCATCCCTGCATTTTTGTTTTAGCGTAGTTTTTTGGTTTAGCAAAATAGGAGCATATCCCATTTTTTTCAATGGATTAAATACCGTATGTGATTGAGGACAATTAAAATCACCAATAAATACGAGGTTTAAAGTAGGGTATTCAGCAGGTAGAAATTTAAAATATTTAATTTCAGTTTCCGGTTGCTTGTTTTTTGTTATCGCATGAAAATTAACTAAAGTAATTGTCTTTTTGTTTATTTCGAATGTTGCAAAGTAAGGTTCCCTGTCAATTTCTAAACTATATTTTTTTTCTAACCACGTATTGCCTTTCAATTTTATTTTGCTGGTTTTCCAGATAAAAGCATAACGTTCTGTTTTATAACTACTGCTGCTTGTTGGGTTACTAATTGAATAATCCCATTTTGTACCTTTAGTGTTTAATATACCGGCTAATTTAGCTACTGCCTGAGCACCGCCATATCCTGCAACAACTTCTTGAATAATTATAATATCAAAATCGAGAATAGTACTTGCTATGAAATTTAATTCGGATTCAGATTTTGATTTTCCAAGATTTTCTAAATTCCATGATAGAATTTTAGTTTGTGAAAAAGTAAGAGTAGTAAAAAATAAAAGAAGAAAACTTAGAATATATTTCATGTGGTCTTTAAAAGATCAAATATAAGCATTTCAAAATTTTAGAATAATTGAAGTTATTCAATTTTTAATTAAAAAAATAATCATTAGCACATAATCACTAATCAAGAAGTAATTAGAATAGGCATAAAAATAGTTTGCAAAAAGGTATTTTTTTTGCAGATAAATTGTCATTTCTTTAAAGGACAGCAGGGAATTAATGCTTTTTATATCTGTTTTTTAGAGCAGTTCCTATAATTATGATCTGCAAAACAAGAAGAGCAGGTATAAAGATGATTTTCCAGTCAACTTCTAACCATCCGGTTTTTTCTGAAACAAAAGCAAAGCTTAAGGATAGAAAAAGACAAAGCAACATAGTTTTCATTATAATTTTATTTTGAGTTGTATTAATTTTTGAGAGCATCATTTGCTGTAAGTTCTTCTTAGAGCTAAGTATGTTTCTGGGTTTCATTGGTTAGTTAATAAATTCTACACAAACTTAAATCTATAAAAAGTCATTTCCTTACGGGAATCCGTAAAAAATTTATAAAATTTACACCAACTTGTAAAATTTATACCAATCCAAAATCTTTTGCAATCGCAATCAAATGAACATTGTTGTTTGCTTTAAAGTATATTTTTAATTTATTGATTCGTTTTTCGATACTGCTTGTACCATTTGGAGTTATTGAAGAAGCTTTAAATTCGCTTGAAATACTTTCTAATATATGGCCTTGAGCCAAAAGTTTCAAAATAGAAATATCATAAGATTCAATTTCAATCAGGGATTTATCATTAAAACTAAAAGATAAATCTGATGAGAGTATTTTTTCTTCGTTTCTAAATGTTCCTTCAATTGCTTTTCTTAATTCACTAATGCTATTTCTTCCTTTAGAAACATACGCGTTAATGCCTAAATCATAAAAAAGAGATTTTATACGATATGATTTATCCTCTATAGAGAAAACTATTTTTTTTAATTTGGGCTGAACGCCGTTTGCTGCATCAATAAGTTCTTCTCCGCTTGATAAGTTTATATTTCTATGATCAGATTTAAATGATAAATCGCTTATAAGTAAATCATAAGGTTCATTTTCCAGTAACGCCTTTTTTATTTTTAATAAACCATCATCACAATATTTCACATGATCAATTGTAGGAATCTTTAAATCTTCAAGAACCTGAATAACCGCTATACTTATACTATCTAAATCTTCGGCAACTAAAACTTTTTTAAACATATCATCATTGTATTTATAAAGGAAAAGAGAAGCTTATTCTGAAGCCTTTTTCTGAATTTTTGTCAAAAATAATATTTCCATTTATAGTTTTAATACGGTTTTCCACATTTTGTAGTCCATTTTTAAAATTTGGTGTACTATTTTTCGTTCTAACCCCATTGTCATTAAAGATTATAGTCAGATTTTTATCTATAATTTTAATATTAATACTCACTAAAGTTGCCTGACTGTGTTTTTTCATGTTGGCAAACAACTCCTGTAAGACTCTATAAAGAATTATTTTTTTATTTTTTTCGATATTATCCCATGAAATTAGATCAAAACCATTTAATATAATATTTAATTCAGGAGTTTTAAATCCAGAAATCATTTCTTTTAATGCAATTTCATAGTTTTTGTCCGTTGAAATAAGACTGTGCTCTTTAGAAATATTTCTGGTACGAGAATAAATAGTATCTAAATCACTTAGTAATTTTTCTTTATTCTCATCTTTTTGAAAATCGCAATTTTCTGCATAAGTCAGCGTTTGATACACATCATTGGTAAGTTCATCACTTAAATGTTTAGATATCCTCCTGTCACTTTCAAATATAGCATCGTTTTTTTGCTTCTTACCTTTTAATTTTAAATAAAAATAAAGAAATGTAAGCAAGCTAAGAATCAATGAAATTATAATGTATAAAACAAAATTTCTATTTTTTTGCCTTTCTAATTGAAGCTCATTGTCAATAGTTTGAGCTTTGAGTTGTAAATTTTCTTCTTGTTCCCGGTTGTAATCGTATTTAATTCTGGCAAATTGATTTTTAGCTTTTAATTTTGCTGTATTAAAACTGTCATGAAGTTTTAAATATTCTTGTGAATATTTTTTTAACTCTGCTCCCTCACTGGTTTCAATTAACAATTTTAGACTAACTATTTTATTTGATATGGCATTCTTTTTTAGGGATATTTTATATGCTTCTTTAGCATATTGTTTTGATTTTTTTAGATTTATGTTTTGGTAAAAAAGAGCTGTAGATTTATAGGTTTCTATTAATGCATCATAATCTTCACTTTCTAATTGAATTTTTAAAGTTCTGTTGAAATAATCTATCGCCTCTAATTTTCCTTGCCGTAAATAACTTAATCCTAAATGATATAATATTCTGGCATATTCACTATCATTTAATTTTTTATCTTTTAAATAAATATCCTTTTTTTTAGAAAGAACTAATAGTATTAATTCTGCTTTCTCGTACTTCTTTTGTTCTATATAAACTGCAGCTATATAGATAAGAACTTTAGTTTTTTTAAAATTACTTTGTTTAAGATTTAATGCCTTTTTATAATATAAGAGAGAATTACTGTAATCATCTGTACTATAATAATTATCGCCCAACAAAACATATACATACCAGGCATACCTTGGTTTTTTTATTTTTTTTAGATAAGGCAGCGTTTTGGTAAGTATAGCTTCACTATTGATGAAATCACCTTGTAGATATTTAATATTTCCCATACAAGACAAAGAATAGACGTATTCTACATAATCTTTTCTAGGATTGCAAAGTAATACTGCTTTATTAAAATAATAGTACGCACTAGTGTTCTGATTGTTATCGAAAAGTAAATCTGCCTTATCAATTAAGTTTTTAATTTCAATCGAATTATCTGCTTTTTTTATTCTTCGTGTAGTATGGTTTTCGTAATAATTTGAATAATATAATAAACTTCCTAAAGTTATAATCAGGACTATTAGCAAAAACTTCCATATTGTTTTTTGATCTAAAAACTTAAATTTGCTTCTCATTTCTAGACAGGAAATTTAATAAAAACCTTAAATCCTTTTTCCGGACTAGAATCAATATCGATTTTGCCCTTTATGCCTAAAATTCTGTTTTTTATATTTTGCAATCCATTTGTGGTATCCAAATTTTCAAGGTCAACTCCATTGCCATTATCTGTATATGTTACAAGAAATTCGTTATTTATATTTTTGAATAAAATACCTACTAATGCAGCATGACTATGTTTTTGCATGTTAATAAGCAATTCATGTAAAACTCTATAAATAGTTATTTTTTTATTTTTTTCAATTTTAGCCCACGAAATAGTTTCAAAACCATTTAGTATAATGTTTATTTCCTGTGTTTTAAATCCGGAAATCATTTCTTTTAAACCAATACTATAATTTTCATCAGTAACAATAGGACTATTTTCTTTAGAAATGTTTCTGGTTCGTGAGTAAATAAGATCTAAATTGTTCAATAATTTTTCTTTATTTTCGTCTTTTTCCAAATCGATATTTTCTGCAAACGTCAAGGTTTGATATATATCATTAGTAAGTTCATCGCTTAATTTCTTTGATATTCGCAATTCACTTTCCGCTATTGCTTTAGTTTTTTCTTTTGTTACTTTCGATTTTAAATAAAAATAAAGAAATACAATAAACCCCAGAATAAATACAATTGTAATATACGAAATGATATTTCGGTTTTTTTGTCTTTCCAGCTCTAATTCATTTTCTGCTTTTTGAGCTTTTAGTAGTAAATTCTCTGTTTTGCTTTGCTTTGAATCGTATTTAATTGTTAAAAACTGATTTTTAGCTTTTCTTCGGTTAATAATAAGACTATCAATTATTTTGATGTATTCTAAGGAATATTTTTTTAATTCATTCCCTTCAGTTTTTTTTATTAATGAAGCCAGACCATTAGCTTTAAATGTTGCTGAATTTACTTTACATGCACTAATGTATGATTTTTTTGCATACATTTTTGAAAGCTTCGGATTGGTTTTTTCATAAAATGATGCAAAACAAGTATAAGTTCCAATTAATTCGAAATCTTCCTTTAATTCAAGTTTTATTTTTAAGCTTTCATTTAAATAATCCAGAGCTTTAGGATTACCAAGTTTATAATAACAAAAGCCAAGGTTATCTAGAAGTACTGAGTAATTATTAATAGTACGCCTGGCATCAGTATCGTGTTTGATTTTTTTTGAAAGTAAAGGCAAAATTATATCAACGGCTTTTTGATATTTTCCTTGTGAAGTATAGATAATTACGATATCATTTAAAATCTCTGATCTTTTAAATGGTTTTTTGGCTAGTTTTAAAGCTTTTACATGATAGTAAAGAGCCATATTATTATCATAAGTATTGAAGTAATTGTACGCAGTAAGAGTGTAATAGTTTATTTCGTATTTAGGATTTTTTAGTTTTTTTAAATACGGAAGTGTTTTAGTCAGTGTTTCTTCACTACCAATGTAATCGCCAACATTTTGTTGAAGATTTGCTATTGAGATCAGAGAGTAAATATACTTGTTTAGATAATCTAATTTTGGCTCACAAAGTTCAATGGCTTTGTTGTAATAAAAATAAGAACTATCTGTTTGATGATCAAATAGAAAATCAGCCTTTTCGATGATTTTATTTATTTCAGGTAATTTGTTTTTTGGTTTAGGTTTAGGACTCCTGCTTTGATTTTGATCAGAATTTAGTAAATAAAACGATCCTGCTACTGCTAATAAAATTAGCAATAAACAGGTAAGAATAACTTTATTTTTGAATAGATAAATAGTCTTTTTCATTTTTACAGAGGAAATTCAAAAAAGACTTTAAATCCTTTTTTAGGAGCTGTATCAATATCGATCGTTCCTTTTATGGCAAGAATTCTGTTTTCAGCATTATGAAGTCCATTTCTAAATGTTATATTATTCAAATCAATGCCTTTTCCGTTATCTGTATAAGTCACAAAAATACTTTTATCTGTAGTTTTAAATGTGATAGAAACTAAGGTAGCATTACTGTGTTTTTTCATGTTTACAAGCAATTCCTGCAGGACTCTGTAAACAGTTATTTTTTTATTCTGTTCAATCTTTTCCCACGAAATAGTATCTATACCATTTAATAAAAGATTAATATGCGGAGTATTAAATCCTGCAATCATTTCTTTTAAGTAAAAATTATATTTTTCTGAAGTAATGATTGGGTTATTTTCTTTTGATATATCACGTGTTCTTGAATATATAGCATCAAGATTGTTTATTAACTGCACTCTGTTTTCGACCAGAGAAAGGTTTTTGTTTTCTGCAAACGCCATTGTATGATAAATATCGTTCGCAAGTTCATCATGTAATTTTTTTGCAATACGCGTTTCGCTATTATAAGTAGCTTCAATTTTTTCTTTATTGCCTCTGGATGTTAAGTAAAAATAAAGTACTAAAATAAGGACAAGTGTAATTACAATAATGATGTACGAAATAATATTTCTGTTTTTTTGTTTCTCAATCTGAAGTTGATTTTCTACTTTGTGAGTTTTAAGTTTTAGGTTTTCATCCCTGTCTTTTTTAGAATCGTACTTAATTTTGGCAAACTGATTTTTTGCTTTTTGCCGAACTTCAAATATACTATCGACTAAGTTTACATAGATTACAGAATATTTTTTTAATTCTTGATTAGAACTATTTTTGATCAATAGTTTTAAAGACGACATCCTGTCTTCGACAGTATTACTAATCGTGAATTGTGTATAGCTCGAAAGCATATATTTTTTTGCCAGCAAAGGATTTGTTTTTTCGTAATATTTTGCAAAGTGAAAATAACTTTTTCCTAAGTCAAAAGGTCTTTTTCCCTTTTCTCTTATTTCAAGACTTTTATTAGAATAATGAATTGCATTTTTTAAATCATTAATCTTGAAGTAACAAAATCCTGTATTGTCAAGTACCTTTGCATGAAATTCATCATCACTGGTTACTTCTTTTTTAGATAGCAAACGCAGAAAAATTTGAAGAGATTCATTATATTTTTCTTCCTCAATCAATATAATTGCAATATTATTTTCTGCAGCTAATTTTTGCCATGGTTTTGATTTTAACTCAAAAGCTTTTTGATTGTATAATATTGCCTTTTTATAATCGTTAGTATTTAAATAGTTTATGCTTAAAATGATATAAGTATTCCATGCAAAATCCGGATTCTTTACATATTTTAAATAAGGCATTGCTTCAGTAACGGTAGATTCACTTCCAATATAATCGCCTTGATTTTGTTGGATATCTGCCATTTTGTTTACTGTGCTAACAAAATTTTCAGAATCTGTTATAGGATTACAAATGAATTTTACCTTGTTGTAATAGTAAAAGGCACTGTCAATTTTTTTATTATTATAAAAGCGATCACCTAAAGCAATAAGTCTTTTGACTTCTGTTTTGTTGTTTGGATTTGTAGTTATATCATCATTATTTTTTTGGCATGAAATTAAAATAAAAATTGCAAAAATAATATATAGATAATTTTGTAATCTGTTTGGTATCATGCTCCAAAAGTATTGAATTTAAATATTTAAGAAAAGTAATAAATACACTAATTTGGTTATTTATTTTAGTATTTATGATCAAATGGTAATTTTTTTATTAAACACAAAGAAACCCTTAAATTTTAAGGGCTTCTTTGATTATTAGTATTGTAGGTGAGCTTATACGGCTCTCATTCCTGTTGTTATGGCTAATCTGTTCCATGAGTTTATGGTTATTATAAGCAAGATAATTTCAGCAAGGTACTTGTCATCAAATAAACGGGCTGCATTTTCATATACCTCTTCAGATACATGATTGCTAATCATCGTAATTTCTTCTGTCAAAGCTAAAATTGCTTTTTCTTCTTCAGTATAAACATCAGCTTCACGCCATGCACTTAATAAGTAAATGCGTTTTTCAGTCTCACCATATTTTCTGGCATCAGCAGTATGCATGTTGATACAAAAAGCACAGCCATTTAATTGTGACGCGCGAATTTTTATTAGTTCTTTCTGTATTGGAGTAACTGAAGTAGTCGCGTTATACTTTTCTAAATTTACTAAAGCTTCATAAGCTTCCGGAGCCACCTTTTGAATAACAATTCTAGATTTCATTTTATTTCTTTTAAAGTTTGATACAAAGGTCACATATATGTCCTTTAAAAAACTTGAAGTACTTCAAGAAATTACACTAGATCTTGCCGGCTCTAATTTTACTCATGAATTCTGCCGAGAAATCCAGGTAGGAGGCAAGCATGTATTGCGGAACACGTTGTACGAATTCAGGATAGAGGCCATTAAAATGATTATATCTTTCTTCAGCCGACATTGTAAATAAAAATTTGATTCGCATTTGTGCTGCGCCAAAAGATTTTTGAGCAACGATTCTAAAATAACGTTCCAATTTTGGAACCTGAATAAGTATAGCCTCTAAAGTTGATTTCTCGATAGCAATAACTTCTGATTTCTCAACAGCCTGAATATAGAAATGAGAAGGAATGTCATTATGATAACTTATGTAATCTGTAATCCACCAATTTTCAATACCAAATTGAAGCGTTTGTTCAATTCCTCTGTCATTTATGATATATTGCCTCATACAGCCTTTGATAATAAAGTAAAGCGTATTACATATTTGACCTTCTTGTAATACAAGCTCTTTCTTTTTAATTGTAGATACACGTAGACGAGAATTCAGGATATCGATTTCTGAAGGTTCTAGGTATACGATCTTTTCAATATGTTGTAAAAGTGGCTTGTGCATGATATATATGATTGTTTACAAAGGTACTTTTTAAAATCAATTCTTAAAAATAGGAACTTTTTGGAGATGTGTATAAAAACAAAAAACCATCCGCCGCAGCGAATGGTTTTTCTATGATAAGTAAGTAATCTAAATTTAGTTTATAAAACGTTTATTTTACTTTATTAAGTATTGCTTTGAAAGCTTCAGGGTGATTCATTGCTAAATCTGCAAGAACTTTACGGTTCAATTCGATTCCGTTAGCTTTTACTTTACCCATGAATTGAGAATAAGACATTCCTTCCAATCTAGCTCCAGCGTTGATACGTTGAATCCATAATGCACGGAAATTTCTTTTGTTTTGTTTTCTATCGCGGTAAGCGTAGCACATTGCTTTCTCTACTGCATTCTTAGCAACTGTCCAAACGTTTTTACGTCTACCAAAGAAACCTTTGGCTTGCTTCATTATTTTTTTTCTTCTTGCTCTTTTAGCAACTGAATTTACTGCTCTTGGCATAATTTTAATGTGTTTTTGTAGCAGGCGTCCTGAATTAAATCAAAGGAACTTAAAAGCCATACTCCAAGGTTATTTTTAAATAATTTTTTAACCTAAAGAAAATCTTTAGTCAAAGGTTTCAAAGTCAAATGTCAAAAGTTTAAAACTTTCCAACTTTAAGACTTTACACTTTAGACTTATTAGATAATTCTTAATTGTTGTTTAATGCTTTTCATATCTGTTTTGTGAACTAGCGCTGAGTGAGTCAAAGCTAATTTACGTTTTTTAGATTTTTTAGTCAAGATGTGACTTTTAAAAGCATGCTTTCTTTTAATCTTTCCAGAACCAGTAACTTTGAAACGTTTCTTGGCGCTAGATTTTGTTTTCATTTTAGGCATTTTTCCTAGTGTTTTAATTTATTCTTACTTACTTATATTTTTAGTTGTCAGTCTCGGTTTTCAGTCTACAGTACGAAACTGAAAACTGCGACTGTTAACTGTATTACTTCTTTTTTGTTTCAGGTTTAAAGTTTCAGGTTTGTTGTAAAACTGTATACTGAAACTGCAAACTGAACACTATTTCTTTTTCTTCGGAGCAATGAACATGATCATTCTCTTTCCTTCTAAAACTGGCATAGCTTCTACTTTACCATGCTCTTCTAAATCTGTAGCCAAACGTAACAATAAAATTTGCCCTTGATCTTTGTAGATAATAGAACGTCCCTTAAAGAATACAAATGCTTTTAATTTAGCACCTTCTTTTAGGAATTTCTCAGCATTCTTTCTTTTAAATTCGTAATCATGCTCATCTGTTTGAGGACCAAATCTAATTTCTTTTACTACAACTTGTGTAGACTTAGCTTTTAATACCTTATCACGTTTCTTTTGTTCGTAAACGAATTTCTTATAATCCATGATTTTACAAACCGGCGGCTCAGCGTTTGGCGAAATTTCAACCAAATCTAATTCGAATTGATCTGCTAAACGTAAAGCTTCAGCAAGCTTAAATACACCTGGTTCGATGTTCTCGCCTACTAATCTTACTTCTTGTACACCACGAATATTGTTATTTATTCTGTGTGCATCTTTTTTTTCTACTCGAGGTTGGTAACCTCTGTTGCTTCTTATTGCTATGACTTTATAATTTAAGTTAAACTGTAAAAACTTTTAATGTCTTTTTTATTTCTTCGTTTACAATAGCGACAAATTCATCAATTGTAACTGTAATATTCCCTTTTCCTTCTTGACCGTGACGACGGATAGAAATAGTTCCGTTTTTCTCCTCTTCCTCACCCACAATAAGCATAAACGGTATTTTCTGCATTTCAGCATCTCTAATTTTCTTACCAATAGTCTCGCTTCGGTTGTCAATTAGGGCGCGAATTTCGTGATTTTCTAGCAAATCTAAAACTTTTTTAGCATATATTTCGTATTTCTCGCTCAAAGACAAGATTATAGCCTGTTCTGGCATTAGCCAAAGTGGGAAATTTCCCGCAGTGTGTTCTAGTAAAATTGCTATAAAACGTTCCATAGATCCAAATGGAGCTCTGTGAATCATAACAGGGCGATGTAATTCATTATCAGCACCTTTATAAGTCAATTCAAAACGTTCAGGAAGGTTATAATCAACCTGAATAGTTCCCAATTGCCATTGTCTTCCTAAAGCATCTTTTACCATAAAGTCAAGCTTCGGGCCATAAAAAGCAGCCTCGCCATATTCTACAACAGTATTTAATCCTTTATCAGCTGCCGCGTTGATAATAGCATTTTCAGCTTTCTCCCAGTTTTCGTCAGAACCAATATATTTGTCTCTGTTTTCTTTATCTCTTAACGAAATCTGAGCAGTAAAGTTTTCAAAACCTAACGAACCAAATACATACAATACAAGGTCAATTACTTTTTTGAATTCCTCGTCTAATTGCTCCGGAGTACAAAAAATATGCGCATCATCCTGAGTAAACCCTCTTACACGAGTTAAACCGTGCAATTCTCCAGACTGCTCATATCTATATACAGTACCAAATTCAGCATAACGCTTAGGTAAATCTTTATACGACCAAGGTCTCACGTTGTAGATTTCACAGTGGTGAGGGCAGTTCATTGGTTTCAATAAAAACTCTTCACCTTCTGCAGGAGTATGTATAGGTTGAAAACTATCAGCACCATATTTTGCATAATGTCCAGAAGTAACATAAAGTTCCTTTTGACCAATATGTGGAGTCACCACTTGCTCGTATCCGGCTTTCTTCTGAGCTTTCTTTAAAAACTGCTCTAAGCGATCTCTAAGTGCAGCACCTTTAGGTAACCATAAAGGCAAACCTTGGCCAACTTTCTGAGAGAAAGCAAATAATTCAAGTTCTTTACCTAATTTACGGTGATCACGACGTTTAGCCTCCTCAAGAAGTTCAAGATATTCAGTCAAATCCTTTTGTTTAGGGAAAGAAGTTCCGTAAACACGAGTCAATTGTTTGTTTTTCTCATCACCTCTCCAGTAAGCACCAGCAACACTCATGATTTTAAAAGCCTTAATAATACCAGTATTTGGGATATGTCCACCTCTACATAAATCAGTAAAAGTAGCATGATCGCAAAAAGTAATAGTTCCGTCTTCAAGATTCGAAATCAATTCAGTCTTGTAAACATTATCTTTATATAGTTCTAATGCATCAGCTTTGCTAACCGGACGCATTTTAAATTCATGTTTTCCTCTCGAAATCTCTAAAACGCGATCTTCGATCTTTTTAAAGTCAGCATCAGTAATTTTCTGGTCTTCAAAATCAACATCATAATAGAAGCCATTTGAAATTGCTGGCCCTAGAGTTAATTTAATTCCAGGAAACAATTCCTCAAGCGCCTGAGCCATTACGTGCGAAGTCGAATGCCAGAAAGCTTTTTTTCCTTCCGCATCGTTCCATGTGTATAAAATAAGACTACCGTCGGTCGTCAATGGAGTTTCGGTTTCAATTGTTGTACCATTAAAAGAAGCAGAAATCACGTTTCTTGCAAATCCTTCACTAATGCTCTTAGCAACCTCCATCGGAGTTACGCCTGAAGCAAACTCTCTAATTGACCCATCGGGTAAAGTAATCTTAATCATTGTTTATAATTTTGTGAATGCAAATATAACGCATTACAGAAATACATACAATACATATATTCATGTTTATACTATAATATGTAAGACTAAATTTCATAATTATTTTCAGGTGTGCTTATCTGTGCTCAATAAGTAGGTAATAATGTAGTCTAATAAGCTTCTGTAGCAAGTATGCATACATAAGTATAAAACTCCTATATATAAGGAAGAATATGATCCCACAACCCGACAGGTTTATAAAACCTGTCGGATTTATTTTTGATACCTATATATAAGGAGAGCTTTTGTCGAGCTGAGCGAGCCGAAGCTTTTCAGTTTGGAATTTAGGATTTCAAAAATTGGAATTTAAATTAAGTATTAGGAGCTATTTCCCGCTATCCGCTCCAATCTTTTGCTTTTTAAAGAAAAAAGCAAAAGGATTTCCGCTGCTATCGGGGCTAGGACAGAGGTTTCAAAGGTAAGATGAGACATAAAACAGAAAAATACGTTCCAAAAGAGAAGGCTTAGCGCCTTAGCGTCTTTGCGAGAACCAGGAAAAGCAGCAGAAAACCCAGCTTTGCGATCTTTGGCAAACAGATCAAGAGAATAAAAACTTAGCATCTTTGCGGTAAAATCGCTCCAATTGTCCAAAAACGGGAAAACCGCCAAAAAAGTTCTGCCTGTAAAAAACGTCAAACCAGCCACTTATAAAAA
>NZ_MTQF01000008.1 GCF_001975985.1 [Flexibacter] sp. ATCC 35103
TTTTTATAAGTGGCTGGTTTGTAGTTTTTTACAATACAAAGTTTTTTTGATGCTTGTGAGGTTTTAGGTGGTTTGGGCTGATTTTACCGCAAAGACGCCAAGGATTTTCCTTTTTGGGTTTGTTTCGCAAAGAACGCCAGGCTACATTTTGACTTTTTTTTAATCTCGCAGAGACGCAAAGGCGCTAAGTTTTGATTTTGAAGCGTTTTTATTTCTCTTTATCTCAAATGTTCTTTTGAAAGCTGCTCTCCTAGCCCCGATAGTAGTGGAAATCCTTTTGCTTTTTCCTTTAAAAAGCAAAAGATTGAAACGGATAGCGGGAAATAGCTCCTGATCCTTAAAACTAAATTCCAAATTTTTCAAATTCCAAAATCTAAAATCTAAAGGCTTCGACTTCGCTCAGCGGGACAATAGTTGCTCTTATATATAGGTACAAAAATAAACCCGACAGCTTTTGAAAAACTGTCGGGTTTGGGGTTTGAAATCTTACCTTATATATTAGGAGAGAGAAAACTGTCCTTATATATTGTTTATACTATCTATTACTTCTTTTGTAATGTGGATGCTTTTGAGTTTGGCTTGATGATCGAAAATTGGACCTGTTGCCATTAGCTCGTCTACACGTGCGTAGTCGATGAACTTTTTAAGATCTGTTACTAGCTGTTCTTTGTTTCCTGTAAAGGTACATGCAGTCATTTGATTGACATGGAAACGTTCTTCTTCGCTCATAATATCGTCTAGTGAATCTACGGGTGGCTGTAAACCTTTACGGTCGTTTCTAATTAGGTTGAGAAACATTTGATATAAACTTGTAGATAACTTTTCGGCTTCTTCATTTGTATCGGCGGCAATGATATTGACGCAGGCCATTGTTTTTGGCTTATCTAAAACTGATGATGGCTGAAAATTTTCGCGGTAGAACTCAAAGGCCTGTATCATTTGGCGTGGTGCAAAATGTCCTGCAAATGCATACGGTAATCCGTAAGCTGCGGCAAGGGCGGCACTATCCATGCTTGAACCCAGAATCCAGATTGGAACATTGGTTCCCTCGGCTGGAAAGGCTCTTACTTTTGCTGTGGCATTTTCGGCTGAGAAGTAATCCTGAAGTTTGGTAACGTTTTGAGGAAAACGTTGTGCTTGCTCAAAAAAGTCTTTTCGGATGGCTTCGGCAGTTGGCTGATCTGTTCCCGGTGCTCTTCCTAATCCTAAATCGATTCTATTGGGATAAAGTGTTTCCAGGGTTCCGAATTGCTCGGCTACTATTAGAGGAGAGTGATTGGGTAACATGATTCCGCCTGAACCTACTCGTATGTCTTTCGTTTGACTGGCGATATAACCAATTAAGACTACGGTTGCAGAACTGGCAACGTGTGCCATATTGTGATGTTCGGCCAGCCAAAAACGCTTATAACCTAAGTTGTCTGCAAGTTGGGCTATTTCTTTTGTTTTTTGAAATGTTTCGGGTGCATTGCTATCTTGTGTGATGATAGCTAATTCTAATATCGAGATTGAAATTGGGTCTTTCATATATAATGTAGCTTTTATGCAAAATTAATTCATTTACGACAAAGCCTAAATTCTTTCGTGTTAATAGAATTATAATATTTGTACCTACAAGTATTATGGATTGAATTGAAGGTTAATGAGTTTATGTGTTGTTTTGCCATCATTGGAAATGGCAATATTGGATTCTTTTGATTCTATTTCGAATTTTGACTTTGTATCTACAATTAATGAAATAGCGCGATATCTAAATGTTTCGGGAATTTCAGGAAGTTCGATTGTAACTAAAACTTCTTTATCTTTTTGTTCATAGTTGATTTTGACTTTATCCCGCAACCAAATATACTCGTATACTTCTTGCCAAGGTGCCATCCAGATGGAATCATTTCCGGTTGAACCGTATTTGTTTGCGATTGTTGTCATGTAATATTTGAAATCGGGAAAACGCATACTTAAATTCCAAAGATCGTCATTCCCTACTCCGTGTGTAAATTCGTTGTACCAAATTGGATTGGGTAATTTTGCCACCGAATCAAACGTTGCTAAAAAGCGATCCATTGTTTTGAAACCAACTGTGTCTTTTGAACTCTGCACAAAAGTTCGGGCATAAATCATTTTATCTAGATTTACTTTTTGATCTACTTTGATAACCGGCCCTGCTCCTACATAAGACGCAACGGAAAAAGAACCATTGGCAAGGGCGTCTCTTTCGTATTCTAACTGATATCCGGGATCGCTTTCACCGCCTGGAACTACAAATTGCGACATGGTAAATCCTAAGTTTTTCTTTATCGAGGTTGTATTCTCTGTTACTTCGGTCAGGAAATTTGTTCCGTGTTTGGTAGCGTGATGCAAACCGTGATTTAAAATATCCCAACCTGCATCGTACATTTCTTTTACCTCAGCCCAGGAAAGATGTCCTCTATTTTGTGGTGCATCGCCAATTGCTCCTCCGTTTATGGCTAAAGCTAATTTGAAGGGGATTTTATTTCCTAAACCGTCTGAATAAAAAAGTCCTTTTGAGTTTGTACCATCTCCGCCTTGGTCATTTTTCCATTCACTTATTGAGGGAGCACTTATTTTTCCTCCATTTAATAAAGAAAAAGCGGCTAAGTAAGCAGATCGATAACCATCATCAAGCGTAAAACTATAGGCTAAATGTTTATTATATTTTAAAGGTGCTGTTTCAATTTTTACTTTTTGGGCTGATTTTAATTTGATTTTAAATGAAATCAAATTCGATTTGGGAGGATCTATTGTTCTTGTGATATTATTTGCTGAACAGAAAAACACTCCATTAATTATAAGTAACGCTGCTACTAAAATTGGTTTTGTTATTGGTTGTGGTTTTTTCATTTGAGGGGACTGATTTAGAGATTTTAAAGATACGTTTCTTTTACTAAATTGATCATGGTGAGGATTAATGTAATGATTTTGAAAATTTCGAAAGAATTTCTGATGAATCAAAAAAGAGAACTGATTTAAGTTCTAAATTTGTATCTCAAAAATAAATTTCTATTCTAGAATTTTCCTCAAATGACACATAAAATTTTAATTATAGACGACGAAGAAAAACTGAGAAGTCTGTTGGCGCGCATTATAAAATCAGAAGGGTTTGAAGTTTTTGAAGCCAAAGATCTTAAATCAGGTTTTAAGAAACTGGAACAAACTGAGATTGATGTTGTTTTATGTGATGTAAAACTGCCTGACGGAAATGGTGTTGATTTTCTGCAAAACATAAAAGGAAGTTTTCCTTTGATTGAAGTTATTCTGTTAACTGCTTTTGGCAATATTCCGGATGGCGTTCAGGCCATGAAAAATGGCGCTTTTGATTATATTGTAAAAGGTGATGATAATGACAAAATTATTCCGCTTTTATACAAAGCGGTCGAAAAAGCACATTTGCAGAAAAAGGTCAAACAGCTCGAAAAACGTATTGGCGATAAATACTCTTTTAATACCATTATAGGAAAATCAAAAGGAATTGAACAGGTTATTGATCTTGCCAAAAAAGTAGCCAAAACCGATTCTACCGTTTTACTTACCGGAGAAACGGGAACCGGAAAAGAGGTTTTTGCACAAGCGATTCATGAAAATAGTAATCGTGTTGGTAAATCGTTCGTGGCTCTAAACTGCAGTACTTTTAGCAAGGAAATTTTAGAGAGTGAACTTTTTGGACATAAACAAGGTGCTTTTACGGGAGCTTTAAAAGATAAAAAAGGATTTATTGAAGAAGCAAATGGCGGAACTTTGTTTCTGGATGAAATTGGAGAAATGCCAATTGAACTTCAAGCCAAATTATTACGTGTTTTAGAAACCAGCGAATATATTCCGGTTGGAGATACGACTCCCAAAAAATCAAATTTCAGATTGATTGCTGCAACAAACCGGGATTTGAAAACAGAAAGTGATGAACACCGTTTTCGTTCTGATTTGTACTTTCGTTTGAATATTTTCGAAATAAAACTTCCTCCGTTAAGGGAAAGAATTAAAGATATTGCTCCGATAACTCAATATTTCGTACAACAGTTTTCTGAAAAAACGAATAAAAAGACTTTGAACATTTCTGATGATTTTCTTCAGAAATTAGAAAATTATTCATGGCCGGGAAACATTCGCGAACTTAAAAACATTATAGAAAGATCTGTAATTTTAAGTAACGGAGATATTTTGACCGCTGATGTTTTGCCTTACGAAATGCAACATCAACCTGAAAAACCAACCAAATCTATGTCGGCTTTCTCGATGCAAAGTGTCGAAAAATTACATATTCAGAAGGTTTTAAATTATACGAAAGGCAATAAAGCAGAAACTGCTCGTTTACTCGAAATTGGAATTGCTACTTTATATCGAAAATTAGAAGAATATAGTATTCAATAATAGTATTTAAATTTCAATATCAATGACAAATTTCAAATTCAATTTTTAAAGCTTCAGAGAAGTGCCATATTTATAGATCGTTTATTGCTAATGATAAAAGCTCCAGCGGAGCGACACCTACACAATCCAAAAAAATGTCACCCCTCTGGGGCTCTCTAATATGGATTCAACATTTTCTATAAATATGACATCCCGCTGGGACTTTTAAAATTCATAATACAAATTCTAATACCTATCATTTCAATAAAAGCTTATCATTTTGATAGGCTTTTTTTATGCCTGATTTTTGGCACGAACACGCAATCCTTTTATTGACAGCACTTTGCTTATTATCTCTCTTTTTCGGTCTGACTTTTGGCATAAGTGGGAAGAACATAAAAATTCATCTCATGAAAAATCAAGTCACTTCAATCTACAAACAAGCGGAACGTTTTGCTGATATTACCAAAAAATCAATTATTTCCGGTAACATCGTTCGTGCAAAAAAATGTCTGGCACTTGCTGAACGCCTTTTTATTAACGGAAGTATCGAAACTAAAAACGCCATTTCTAATGTGTACGTTTTCTCGGTTTCTTCATTTATGGAGGTTCGTCACTGTAATATCTCCCACCTTTTTCCTCAAACGCTAAAAGCGGAATATATCAAGCAAGTTAATACTTCGGGAGTATAAAAAAGTTTAATCGGTTAATTGTTTATTCGGTTAATCGCTAAAAGTTTTAAATCTAAAATCAATCCCGAGGCTTCGGGACTAAAATCTAAAATCATCTAATATGTTAATCACTTTTCTTTTACTCGCATTAGCCGTTGTGTTGTTTGCGATTTGTTTTAAATCAGTTGAATTTTTTGAAAAAATCTAAATCATGACTGCACTATTTATTGTTTCCATCGTCGTTTTTGGCTATTTGGTTTATGTATTAATTAAACCTGAAAAATTTTAAATCATGTAAAAAATCAGATGTGAAATGTTAGATGTCTTACATCTTAATTACTTACAAATCACATTTTGCATTTTACAAAAACTCACATATTATGAACACAGAATTACTAGGCATCATCAGTATTTTTATCGTTTCAATAATTTTAGCCATTCCGTTAGGAAAATATATTGCTAAAGTTTATTTGGGAGATAAAACATTGTTTGATCCGATTTTCAATCCAATTGAAAAATTTATTTTTAAAATCAGCGGTATTAATTCGACTGAAGAAATGAACTGGAAACAACACTTAAAAGCTCTTTTAAGTATCAATATGATTTGGTTCTTTCTTTGCTTTTTTGTTTTATTATTTCAGGGATCGTTGTTTTTAAATCCTGATAACAACCCGTCAATGTCACCGGATTTGGCTTTTAATACCGCCATTTCATTTGTTGTCAATTGTAACTTGCAGCATTATTCAGGTGAAAGCGGTGTTTCTTACTTATCACAAATGTTCTTAATGTTCTTGCAATTTGTTTCTGCTGGTGTCGGTATGGCTGCTGCAGCAATGATTTTTACTGCAATGAAAGAGAGAACTACAGATAAATTGGGGAATTTCTATAATTATTTCATTAAAAGCTGTACACGTATATTGTTACCACTTTCAGTAATTGTTGCTACTATTTTAGCATTCAGCGGTACTCCGATGGATTTTGATAGTAAAGATGCTATCACAACTTTGCAAGGTGACCACGTAGAAGTTTCCCGAGGACCTGCAGCTGCTTTTATAGCCATTAAACATTTAGGTACAAATGGTGGTGGATTTTTTGGAGCCAACTCAGCGCATCCGTTAGAAAACCCAACTTATTTTACCAATGCTGTGGAACTTTGGTCACAATTAATTGTTCCGTTTGCGATGATTTTTGCTTTAGGTTTTTATCTAAAGAAAAAGAAATTATCATACGTAATTTTTGGAGTAATGACGATTGGTTTCTTATTACTGGTTATTCCAACAGTAGTGAGTGAAATCAACGGAAATCCGGCTATAGAAAAAATGGGAATTGCCCAAACAACCGGAGCGATGGAAGGAAAAGAAGTTCGGTTTGGACCAGCGGTTTCAGGTTTCTGGAGCATCGCAACAACCGTAATTTCTACAGGTTCTGTAAATAGTATGCACGATAGTTCAATGCCGGTTTCCGGAGCTATGGAATTGCTTGCCATGATGGTAAATGCGTTTTATGGTGGTTGTGGTGTTGGTATTCTTAACTTCTATATTTTCATTATTCTGGCAGTATTTATTTCCGGATTAATGGTTGGTCGAACACCAGAATTTTTAGGAAAGAAAATTGAAGCACGGGAAGTTAAAATTGCAGCTTTTATCGCAATCCTTCATCCTTTATTAATATTATCAGGTACTGCTTTGGCTTCTTATTTTGCTGCAAACGACACTGCAATGGGTTACTGGTTTAGCGGAAACGCAACAGGCTGGCTGAACAATCCAGGACATCACGGATTCTCTGAAATGTTATACGAATATACTTCTAGCGCTGCCAATAACGGTTCTGGTTTTGAAGGTTTGGGAGATAACAATCCGTTTTGGAATATCACTACAGGAATTGTGTTGTTATTGAGCCGTTTCATTCCTATCGTTGGGCCATTGGCAATTGCAGGATTGTTGGCTAATAAAAAATACATTCCGGAAAGTGCAGGAACTTTAAAAACCGACACTTCTATTTTTGGAATAATGGTTTTTGCCGTAATCGCAATTATTGCCGCTTTATCATTCTTCCCAGCGTTGGCACTTGGACCTTTAGCGGAGTACTTTACACTAAAATAATGCTCAATAAACATAGCTCGTGGTTTCAACCACGAGGACAAATTATGATATACGTTGCGCTCCAACGGTTGAAACCGTTGGCTATGTTTTCTAATCTATTTGTTTTCCAACGCATAACATTTAACAAATAACATTTAACTTTTTACAAGAAAATGACAACTAATAAATCCAATTCATTGTTTGAAAGCAAACAGGTAAAAGAAGCTTTAGTGCAATCTTTTGTCAAGCTGAATCCAAAAATGATGATCAAAAATCCGGTAATGTTTACCGTAGAAATAGGAACTGCCATTATGTTCGCCGTTTGTGTTTCCATTTTAATGGGAGCAACTGACCAAGGTAGTTTCATCTATAATTTAATTGTGTTCTTAATTTTACTTGCAACACTTTTGTTTGCCAATTTCGCCGAAGCTATTGCTGAAGCAAGAGGAAAAGCACAAGCGGATAGTTTAAGAAAAACACGTGAAGAAACTCCAGCAAGACAAATTTTGCCTAACGGAGAAATCAAAAATATCAGTTCATCTGAATTGAAAAAAGGAGATATTTTCGTTTGTGAATCAGGAGATTTAATTGCAACTGATGGTGAAATCATCGAAGGTTTAGCAACGATTGACGAAAGTGCCATTACAGGAGAAAGTGCTCCGGTAATTCGGGAAGCTGGTGGTGATAAATCATCAGTAACCGGAGGAACAAAAGTATTATCTGATAAAATTAAAGTAATCGTAACCTCTGAACCTGGCGAAAGCTTTTTGGACAAAATGATTGCTTTAGTTGAAGGTGCCAGTCGTCAGAAAACACCAAACGAAATTGCCTTAACGATTCTATTAGCTGCATTTACTTTAATCTTCGTGATTGTGTGCGTTACGCTAAAACCGTTTGCCGACTATGCAAATGCGCCTATCACGATTGCAGCTTTTATCGCGTTATTCGTTTGTTTGATTCCAACCACAATTGGTGGTTTGTTATCAGCAATTGGTATTGCAGGAATGGACAGAGCGTTGCGTGCTAACGTAATTACAAAATCTGGAAAAGCGGTTGAAACTGCCGGAGATATTGATGTATTGCTTTTGGATAAAACCGGAACAATCACGATTGGAAACAGAAAAGCAACAAACTTCTACCCTGCAAAAGGTGTTACTGAAGAAGATTTTATAAAATCTGCTGTGTTAAGTTCACTAGCAGATGACACTCCGGAAGGGAAAAGTATCGTGGAACTGGCAGGAGCCGAAACTGCCAATAAATTATCAATTGAAGGTGCTACTTTAATCAAATTTACTGCTGAAACCAGAACTTCCGGAGTTATTTTAAAAGATGGAACTAATATTAGAAAAGGTGCTCAGGATGCTGCAAAAAATATTGCAAAACAAGCCGGAAACTCTTTCCCTGAAGATACTGCTCAAAAAGTAATCGATATTTCGTCTAAAGGAGGAACGCCATTGGTTGTAATTAAAAACGATCAGGTTCAAGGTGTTATCGAATTGCAGGATATCATTAAAACAGGAATGAAAGAACGTTTTGACCGATTGAGAAAAATGGGTGTAAAAACGGTGATGGTTACTGGAGATAATCCGCTTACGGCGAAATTTATTGCCGAAGCTGCCGGTGTTGATGATTTTATTGCCGAAGCGAAACCTGAGGATAAAATGAATTACATCAAAAACGAACAAAACCTGGGTAAACTTGTTGCCATGATGGGTGACGGAACGAACGATGCTCCTGCCCTTGCGCAAGCGAATGTGGGTGTTGCCATGAACAGCGGAACGCAAGCTGCGAAAGAAGCCGGAAATATGGTCGATCTTGACAATGACCCTACTAAACTAATCGAGATTATTGAAATTGGAAAACAGCTTTTAATGACTCGAGGTACTTTAACTACTTTTTCTATTGCAAATGACGTTGCGAAATATTTTGCTATTGTTCCTGCTCTTTTTATTACTGCGATTCCTGCGCTTGAAGGCTTAAATATCATGCGTTTGCATAGCCCTGAAAGTGCGATTTTATCAGCTGTAATTTTTAACGCAATCATCATTCCTATATTGATTCCATTAGCGTTGAGAGGTGTTGATTATAAACCAATTGGTGCAAGTGCAATCCTAAAAAGAAACTTGTTGATTTATGGTTTAGGCGGATTGATTGTCCCTTTTATCGGAATTAAATTAATTGATTTGGTTGTAGCTCTGTTTATGTAGCTACTAAGATGCTAAGTTGCTAAGGTTCTAAGTTTTTTTTCTTAGCATCTTAGAAACTTGCCGCTCACAATCTTCAAAAAAATCTTAGAAACTTAGAGACTTAGTCCCTTAGAAACTTTAAAAAAATGAAAACAATATTTTCACTATTAAAATTGACACTGCTTACCGTAATTCTGTTTGCAGTTATTTATCCCCTTGCGATTTACGGAATTGCACAATTTGCTCCTAATCACGGAAAAGGAGAAACTATTTCGGTTAACGGAAAAGTGGTTGGTTACCAAAAAATAGGTCAGAAATTTGATAAGTCGAATTATTTCTGGGGAAGACCTTCGGCTGTGGATTATAATGCTGCCGGAAGTGCCGGAAGTAACAAAGGGCCAAGTAATGCTGAATATCTAGCTTTGGTTCAAAAAAGAATTGACACGTTTTTAGTGGTTCACCCTTATTTGAAAAAATCTGAAATTCCATCAGATATGGTAACAGCTTCAGGAAGTGGATTAGATCCTAATATTTCTCCTCAAGGTGCTTTGATTCAGGTGAAACGTATTGCCAAAGAAAGAAAATTGGATGAAGCTAAAGTAAAAGCTTTGGTTGAAGCAAACATTAATACGGCTGTTATGGGACCTGAAACAGTTAATGTTTTGGAATTGAATGTGGCTTTAGATGAGCTTTCTAAAAAAGGTTCTTAGATTCTGAGTCACTAAGGTTCTAAGGTTTTAAAAACCTGTTGGGTTTGACAAAGATATTCGCCTGTTTTGTCATTGCGAGGAACGAAGCAACCTCACTAACAATTATACATAAAGTTGATTTTGCAAATATGATTGCTTCGTTCCTCGCAATGACAAATCTATGGGCTGATCTATTGGAACGATTATAAACTTTATAAATAAAATAAATACCTAACAGGTTTTATCCCGAAGTTTCGGGACTGTTAGGATAATAAATACCCTTTTTTACCCCAAATCTCTAGCCCCGATAGTAGTGGAAATCCTTTTACTTTTTTCTTTAAAAAGTAAAAGATTGAAACGGATAGCGGGAAATAGCTCCTAAAAAAATCTACTAATAAATAATTGAATACCACAAAAATGAAAAAAATAATACTTACCGCTTTAATCGCTTTTGGTTTTAGCAACTTACATGCTCAGGAAGAAACAAAAAGTCCGTTTACGTTTTCAGGATATGTAGAGACTTATTATAGTTATGATTTTGGAAAACCGGAAGATCATACGCGCCCGAGCTTTTTTTACAATTATAATAAAAGTAATGAAGTGAATATTAATTTAGGTTTGGCAAAAGTGAATTACTCGAAAGATAATATTCGCGGAAATTTTGCTTTAATGGCGGGAACTTATGCCGAATATAACATGGCGGCTGAACAAGGTTTATTGAAAAATATATACGAGGCAAATGTGGGTGTGAAGATTTCGCAAAGCCATAATTTATGGATTGATGCTGGAATTATGCCGGCTCACATAGGTTTTGAAAGTGCTATTGGAAAAGATTGCCAGACTTTGACCCGAAGCATTTTGGCTGAAAACTCGCCTTATTATGAAACGGGAGTTAAAATTGGCTATACGTCTGAATCTGGGAAATGGTATTTGGCCGGAATGTATTTGAATGGATGGCAGCGTATTGAGAAGGTAAAAGGAAATCAAACGCCTGCTTTTGGAACGCAAATTACCTACAAACCATCGGACAAAGTAGTTTTGAACTGGAGCACTTATGTTGGAAATGAGCAACCGGATATTGACAAAAAATGGCGTTATTTTAATAATTTCTACGGACAATTTAAAGTAACGGATAAAACAAATGTTACGGCTGGTTTTGATGTTGGATCGCAACAGGCGGCTAAAAACAGTAATAAATACGACACGTGGTTTTCGCCAGTTTTGATTCTGCAATACAAACCAACTGATAAAATTCAGCTTGCCGCTCGTGGCGAATATTATAGTGATGAAAAAGGTGTTATCATCGCAACTGAAACACCAAATGGTTTTAAAACTTACGGATTTTCGGCTAACTTTGATTACTTAGTTACTGATAATGTAATGTTTAGATTAGAAGCAAGAAATCTTTCTAGTAAAGATCAGATCTTCACAAAAGATAACGTTCCAACGGATACGAATGCGTTTGTAACGAGTTCTTTGGCGATTAGCTTCTAGAAGAATATCATCCACAGATTAAAAGGTTTTTTTTCGCCACGAATTCACGAATTATTTTAAATCAAAATTCGTGAATTCGTGGCAAATAAATCTACACAAAGCCATTCAATAATCTTTTTAATTTGTGAATCTGTAGCTAAAAAAATAAAAAAAACTTTGTGACTTAGCACCTTCACACAAACATATGGAACAAGAAAAAGAAAATAACGCACAGCACTTTCTCGATTTAATTCAGAAATCACGAAAAGGGAAGTTTAAGGTCTACATTGGGATGAGCGCCGGTGTGGGGAAAACGTACCGGATGCTGCAAGAAGCACATTCGTTATTGAAGAACGGAATTGATGTAAAAATTGGTTACATCGAAACGCATATGCGAAAGGAAACGCATGAACTTTTATCTGGTTTGCCCGTAATTCCGCGGCGAACCATTTTCTATAAAGGGAAAGAGCTGGAAGAACTCGATGTTCAGGCGATTATCAACCTTAGACCCGAAGTGGTAATTGTTGATGAATTAGCGCACACTAATATTGAGGGAAGCAAAAACGAAAAACGCTGGCAGGATGTTTTGGAGATTCTGGAAGCAGGAATCAACGTAATTTCGGCAGTTAATATTCAGCATATTGAGAGTTTAAATGAAGATGTAAAACGTATTACAGGAATTGATGTTCAGGAACGCATTCCGGATAATGTTTTGCGATTGGCAGATGAAGTCGTGAATATCGATTTGACTTCTGAGGATTTGATTGCCCGTTTAAAAGAAGGAAAAATTTATACGGCTGATAAAATTCAGACGGCTTTGGCAAACTTCTTTAAGTCGGATCAAATTTTACAATTGCGTGAATTGGCTTTGAAAGAAGTAGCAAGTCAGGTGGTTCGAAAAGTTGAAAATGAAGTGCCTCAACTACATGCTTTAAGACACGAAAAACTTTTGGCCTGCATTAGCAGTAATGATAAAACGGCTAAAATTGTGATTCGAAAAGCAGCGCGTCTCGCGAGTTATTACAACGGATCCTGGTATGTTTTGTATGTAGAAACTCCGCAGGAAAGCAGTACTAAAATTGCGTTGGACAAACAACGTCACTTGATAAATAATTTTAAACTTGCCGTGCAATTGGGCGCAGAAGTTATTAAAATTGAACATAAAAATATTGCGGATGCGATTTTGATTGCCACCGAAGAAAAACAAATTACAACTGTTTGCATCGGAAAACCGCATTTTAATTTATTTAAAGTAATTTTGGCTACAACGATTTTCAGACGTTTATTAAACAGGCTGTCTTTATCGAATGTTGACCTTGTTATTTTATCTTAAAAATTTTTCTAACCATATAAGTTATATAAGTTCATTTAAATTGGAGGTGTGAAATTTAACCGCAAAGGACGCAAGGTTTTACACAAAGTTCGCTAGAGTTTTTGCTCGCAAAGTCGCAAGGACGCAAAGTTTTTTCTGCCTGTCTTAATTATGCGCTCTCTTATATTTTCTTATATTACTGATATGGTTCAAATAAAAAAACTTGTTTTTAAATAAACGTCATGAGAATTAAAACTAAATTGAATCTGGGAGTTGGGTTATTATTTTTACTAATAATAATACTCACATTGGTGAGTGCCTTTTATATTTTCTCGATAAAAAAAGACACTGAGAATATTCTGAAAGCAAATTATAATACGCTTGAATATTCTAGAAATATGCTTTTGTCATTAGACGAAATTAATTCTAATAAAGAGAATGCGATTGTTACTTTTAAAGAAAATCTTCAGAAGCAAACACAAAATGTTACTGAAGAAGGAGAGAAAAAAGGAACCGATAGTCTTAAGAGAAACTTTGCTCTTTTAGAAAAAAACAGTTCTGATGAGTCTTTAAAAATGCAAATCAGACAAGACATTTTCGAGATTATGAAACTCAATATGAATGCCATAAAGAAAAAAAGTGATATCGCTAAACATACGGCTGAAACCGCCAATTTATGGATTGCAATTGTGGGAACTCTGTGCTTTCTGATTGCTTTTAATTTACTGATTAATTTACCCAATAATATTGCAAATCCTATTAAGGAATTGACTTTGAGTATTAAGGAAATTGCGAATAAAAATTATTCGGAACGTGTGCATTTTACCAATCATAACGAATATGGAGATTTGGCAAAATCGTTTAATACAATGGCACAAAAACTGGAGGAATACAATAGTAGTAACTTATACAAATTGTTTTTCGAGAAAAAACGACTGGAAACGCTTATCAATAACATGCACGATCCTATTATTGGATTGGATCAGGAAGGTGTTATTTTATTTGTGAATGATGAAGCGCTGAAAATTATCGGAATGAAATCTGAGGATGTTATCGGGAAATCGGCTTCAACTTTGGCTTTATCAAATGATTTGATTCGGTCTTTGATTTTAACGGAATTAGCAACTGATTCTCAGAAAAAACAACCTTTGAAAATTTTTGCTAACGGAAAAGAAAGTTATTTCGATAAAGAAAAAATCAATATCACCATAACGCCAACGGGAGAAGAGAAAGAAATCAATATTGGTGACGTCATTATTCTGCGAAATATTACCTTATTTAAAGAACTTGATTTTGCGAAAACTAATTTTATTGCCACAGTTTCGCACGAATTAAAAACACCAATTGCCTCTATAAAACTAAGTCTTCAATTGCTTCAAAATTCCAAAACAGGTGATATGAATGATGATCAGAAACAATTGGTTGAAAGCATTAAAGATGATAGTCAGCGATTGTTGAAAATCACAGGTGAATTACTCAATTTATCACAATTAGAAACTGGAAATATTCAGTTGAATATCGAAAAAAGCAATCCTTATGCTATTGTAAATTATGCTACCGAAGCTGTAAAAGTTCAAGCCGATCAAAAACAAATCAAACTTATTATTGATGCCGATGAAAATCTCCAAAACGTAAAAGCTGACAGCGAAAAAACAGGCTGGGTTTTGATTAATTATCTATCGAATGCGATTACGTATTCTTCTGAAAAAAGTACGATTATCATTAAATTAAAAGAAGAAAAGGATCAGATTATTTTTCAGGTAATCGATACCGGAAAAGGAATTGATGCGAGATATAAAGACAAAGTTTTTGATAAATATTTCCAAATTCCGGGAAGTCAAAAATCAGGAACGGGATTAGGATTGGCAATTAGCAAAGAATTTATCGAAGCTCAAAACGGAGTTATTGGCGTTGAAAGTAATTTAGGTTTGGGAAGTACTTTTTGGTTTTCGTTGAAGGTTTAAGATTAATTGTGAATTGTGAATTGTTAAACGAAAAAAATATAAAAAGCTCGCGCGGTTTATTAGTCATTATTTTAGCGAAATCGATGATCTGTAGTCCCTACAGCACATTTTTACTGACGTTGGTTCTTTTTCTACCGACATTTAACCCCTAACGGGGTACTAATATTTAATTTCTATAAATATCTCGGAGAGATTATATGTTGGTAGAAATTTTATACATTAACAATATTTTTGTCCCGTAGGGACTACACCTATTATCTATTTAAAAATTGCGATTTTCATTTCTATTGTTCGTCTGAGCGAAGTCGAAGACCTTTAATGATATAAGTCCCTTCGACTTCGCTCAGGGTGACATTTAAACGATATAATATTTAGCCAATCTTAATACAACTATCCTATTTAAAACCAACAGATTAATATTGACTTAAGGTTCAATTAAGCCAAAAATACTTGAATCGAACATTCGTTATTATTGCAACTTATAACAATAAAGAAAGATGTTTTACAAAGCGGTTTCTCTGGTATTTTTATTCGGTTTTTTGAGTGCAAATGCACAACAAAATGACTCCATAACAAAAATTGACACTACATCAAATCACTTAAAATTCAATTACAAGCAATTAATCATTCCGGGAGTATTGATCGGTTATGGTGTTATTGGTCTTGAAAGTGATCAATTATTAACTTTTAATCATCAAATTAAAGCTGAAGTTACAGAAGATATTGATAATAAAATCACTATTGATGATTTCTCGCAATATGCGCCTGCAGCTTCTGTTTATGCTTTGAATGCTTTTGGCGTAAAAGGGAAGAACAATATGCGGGATCGGTCAGTAATATTTGTGACTTCGTATGCGATTATGGCGACAACGGTATTGGGTTTAAAATCACTTGTTCATGAAGAACGTCCGGACGGAAGTTCGAATAATTCTTTCCCTTCCGGACATACGGCAACCGCTTTTGCCGGAGCGGAGTTTTTATGGCAGGAATACAAAGACAAATCGATTTGGTATGGAATTGCCGGTTATGCCGTAGCAACCGGAACCGGATTATTTAGAATTTACAACAATCGTCATTGGTTAACCGATGTTGCTGCCGGAGCCGGAATTGGGATTTTGAGTACCAAATTGGCATATTGGATGAATCCGTACATTACCAGAAAACTTTTTAAATCATCTTCTGAAAGTAAATCAACTTCTATGATAATGCCTTTTTATAACGGGCAACAATATGGATTGGGTTTCGTGAAGGTTTTTTAGATTTTTTTTCCGCGACTAAGACGATAAGGCTCAAAGTTTTTTTAAGCTGCTTTTGTCTGGATTTTCCGCCACGACCCGAGCGATAGCGAATAGGCGAAGCAATTCACGAATTATTTTAAACCAAAATTCGTGAATTCGTGGCGGAAAAAAAATATTTAATTTGTGGTAAAAAACTTTTTTATGTATTCGCGGTATTATTTTTAATCTCCATAACTTCTCGTTTTACTTCTAAAAGCAAATCCTTCATACTTTGAGATTCTGTCACTTCATGTCGTTTATCACTTCGGCCAATGCTGCATTCGTATTCCCAGATTTCAAGAATATCAGAAGCTTTCACTTCATAATTTGGATAAAAACGATTGTCTGATTCCAGAACCAAAGCATTCTTTTTATTCTTGTTCAATCGTTTGTAGACCATTCCTTCATTTTTGGTAATCAGGATATACGTTCTACCATCCATCACCTCTCCCAGTCTTTCTACATAACGTCCAATAATAATCGAACCGTCTTCATGCGGCGGCATCGAATCACCTTCTACAGGAAATCCGCGGTGTTTTCCCGGTCCTAAAAACGGAAGCGAAACCTGTTGCAGACTTTCAATATATTCCGGATCGGCATAACCATTTAAATAACCTGCTTTTGCTTTTTGAGATACAATTTCGATATAATTCTCTCCAAAACTATCTACCTGAATGGGCAAAATAAGTCGGTTACCTTCTAATTTTATCAGGTTTTCAATGTGTATCTTTCGTATATCGACAGACAAAAGTAAATCGATACTCATATGAAAATATAAAGCAATCTGCTTCAAAATATCATATGGTGCCTCGGAGGTTCCATCTTCGTACTTAACGTATCTTCCTCGGGTAATTCTAAGGTTTTCAGCTAATTTCTCCTGAGATATTTTATGCTTAACCCTCAATGCTCTGATGTTATCTGAAAATAAGGACATAATTAATTTGTTATAATTTGGAACAACAAATATACAAAAAAATGTTATCATCTGTACTAATTTTGTAATGTCCAAAAAAACAAATTTTTAAAGTGGTTATGAAATTGAGAACTATAAATACCGAAAAATCAATAGAATTGTATATTCCGGATGTAAGTTCAGAAGTAAAATTACCTTTTTTTGACGTTGGAATCAGTGCAGGTTTTCCTTCACCTGCTGATGATTTTATCGAATTATCGATTGATCTCAATAAAGAATTCATCAAACATAAGTACACAACTTATTTTGCCCGGGTAAAAGGACATTCTATGAAAAATGTTGGTATTAATGACGGTGATTTATTAATTATTGATAAAAGCCTGGAACCGCAAAACAATAAAATTGCTGTTTGCCAAATTGATGGTGAATTTACTGTAAAGCGTATCAGGATAGAAAAAGACATCATTTGGCTCATTGCCGAAAATGAAGATTATCGGCCTATAAAAGTAACTCCGGAAAATAATTTTGTGATTTGGGGAATTGTGATTCATAGTATTAAATCTTTTTGAGATTCTTCTCCCGAAGCTTTGGGATCACTCAGGGTGACAAAACAGAAATAGAAATAAAAAAACACGTTTAGAAATGTTTGCTTTAGTCGATTGTAACAATTTTTATGCTTCTTGCCAAAGAGTATTTGAGCCGCGTTTAAGAGGAAAACCCATCGTTATTCTCTCTAACAATGATGGCTGTGTTATTTCGCGCTCTGATGAAGCTCGAGCTCTTGGCGTACCAATGGCTATTCCGGCTTTTAAGTATGAATCTATTTTTAAAGAAAAAAACATTTTTGTTTATTCTTCCAATTATCCGCTATACGGCGATATGAGCAATCGGGTGATGAACCTGCTTCAAACTTATACACCAGAAATCGAGATTTATAGTATTGATGAAGCTTTCCTGAAATTTTCAGGTTATAATTTATTTGATCTGAATACACTAGGCTTAAAAATGCGGAAAGAAGTAACACAAGGAACCGGAATTCCTGTTAGTATAGGTTTCGCTCCTACAAAAGCTTTGTCTAAAATGGCGAATAAAATTGCCCGAAAATTTGCAGATCGCACACAGGGTGTTTATTGTATTGACTCTGAAGAAAAAAGGATTAAAGCATTAAAGTGGACAAAAATTGAAGATGTCTGGGGAATTGGAAGAAAACATGCCAAACGACTTAAATCAAATAAAATAAACACAGCGTATGAATTTACCCAGCTTCCGGATGCGTGGGTAAGAAAAGAAATGTCTGTGGTGGGGCTTCGGTTAAAACACGAATTAGAAGGAAAACCAACTTTGGAACTAGAAGATGCTGTCGACCGGAAAATGATTGCCACAACGAGATCTTTTGAAAAAAAATATACCACTTATGAAGAAATCTCAGAACGAATCAGCACATTTACAGCTTCCTGTGCTGAGAAATTAAGGCGTCAGGATTGTCATTGTAATATGGTAACTGTTTTTATTCAGACTAGCTTTTTAAAGAATGAGCAATCGCACTATTCACGAAGTATTACTATCACTACTAATTTTCCGACCAACTCGACAATAGAGCTTAATAAGGCCGCACAAAAAGGATTTAAAGCTATTTTTAAAAAAGGTTATCGGTATAAAAAAGCGGGTGTAATTGTAATGGGATTAACGCCCAATAGTGAAACACAGCTTAATTTATTCGAAACTTCAAATCCTAAACATCAGTCTTTAATGAGCGCGATTGATAAAATGAACCAAAGTTATGGTAATAATAAAATTAAATTTGGTGTGCAGTCTTTAGGACGGCAATGGAAAATGAAGCAGAACAGATTGTCTCCCAAATTTTCTACTTTACTAAAAGATGTTATTACGATTAAAGTTTAAATGTTCTTAGATAAAAATAAAATAACTATAGATTTAAATTTTAATAAAACAACATAAAAACAATCGATTTTACGTTACATACAGATGAAAAAGCAAGAATATGCCATAGTAGATATCGAAACCACCGGTGGTAACGCCAGTGGCAGCCGCATTACCGAAATTGCGATCATCATTCATGACGGAGAAAACGTGATTGAACGTTATGAAACGCTTGTTAATCCGGAAAAAGAAATACCAATTTCGATTTTTGCACTGACAGGAATTAATAATGAAATGGTTGCCAATGCGCCAATCTTTGATGATATTTCAGAGAAAGTTCTGGAAATGCTTACTGATCGTGTTTTCGTGGCACATAATGTTAACTTCGATTATTCATTTGTTCGTCATCAACTCGAACAAGCAGGTTTTAAATGGACAGCAAGAAAATTATGTACGGTTCGCGCAGCAAGAAAAATCAGACCCGGATTGGGATCGTATAGTTTAGGAAATCTTTGCAATTCACTGGATATTTCTTTAGAAAACAGGCATCGTGCTGGTGGTGATGCAGATGCTACGGCCATATTATTTTCGAGATTACTCGAATGGGATGATGAAGGTCATATCGAAAAAATGATCAAAAATACGTCCCAAGATCAGCGTTTACCTCCTAACCTTCCGCCAGAAGATTTTAATAACTTACCGGAAAAACCGGGCGTATATTATTTTTATAATGAGGTAAAAAAAGTAATCTATGTGGGAAAAGCAATCAACTTAAAAAAACGTGTGGCTTCTCATTTTAGCGGTCATAAGATTAATCCGCAAAGACAACATTTTTTACGGGATATATATTCAATTTCATTTGAAGTATGTGGTAATGAGTTAATGGCTCTTTTACTGGAATGTACAGAAATTAAACACCTTTGGCCAACCTACAATAGAGCATTAAAGCGTTTTGAACCTAAATTTGGATTGTATCAATATGAAGCCCGAAACGGATATAAATATCTGGCGATCGGGAAACTCAATAAATTTCAGTCGTGTATTGAGCATTTCAGCAGCATACACGAAGGGACAAATATATTACGGAGTCTGGCAGAACAATTTGAAATTG
The DNA here is from genome assembly GCF_001975985.1 of [Flexibacter] sp. ATCC 35103. GTDB lineage: Bacteria > Bacteroidota > Bacteroidia > Flavobacteriales > Flavobacteriaceae > Flavobacterium. The sequence goes on from NZ_MTQF01000008.1 coordinate 19,921, forward strand.
ATTATAGATTTTGCAAATATTTAAAACCTGAAGACGGAGAAATATTTAAAAATAATGATATAACAGATTTGCCAGATGTTGCACTCCATAATGAACAAGTCGACAATGCTATTGATTTTTTATTAAGCAACAGACCCACTTTTGCCATTATAGAGAAAGGAAGAACATCGCAAGAGCGAAGTTGTATCTGGATAGAAAATGGTCATTTTTATGGTATGGGATATATTCCTTTAGATGTTGCGATTACTGACCCTTTAGAAGTAAAAAATTATACTACGCCTTATAAAAGCAATCAATATATTGTACAATTGATTTTTGCTTATGCAGAAAAAAATCCGCGTAAAGTATTCTTTAACAAACAGTTTCTGAAATAAGAATATTAATTTATGTAAATATAAAGGCGCAAAAAGCTGTAAATTTAATGATACAACTAATTAAATCTACTATGAAAATAGCTACTTATAATGTAAACGGAGTCAACGGACGCTTAAATGTTTTATTGAAATGGCTTGAAGAAGCTGCCCCTGATATTGTTTGTCTGCAAGAATTAAAAGCACCACAGGATAATTTTCCGCTTAAGGCTATTAATGATGCCGGATATAATGCTATTTGGCACGGACAAAAGCAATGGAATGGCGTTGCAATACTGGCACGTAATATGGAAATAGAGGAAGTAACACATATTCTTCCGGGAGATGATGAAGATATTCAAAGTCGTTATATCGAAGCTGTGATTAATGGTATTGTTATCGCATGTCTTTATTTACCAAACGGAAATCCTGCGCCTGGACCAAAATTAGAATATAAACTAAAATGGTTTGAACGTTTAGCCGATCGTGCAGAAACATTATTGAGTTTAAAAGTTCCGGTAATATTGGTTGGCGATTATAATGTGATGCCAACAGAGCTGGATGTTTATAAACCTGAAAAATGGGTAAATGACGCCCTTTTTTTACCCGAAGTCCGGAAAGCTTTTGCAGCTATTGTCTCGCAGGGATGGACAGATGCTATTCGTACTTTATATCCTGATGAAAAAATTTACACCTTTTGGGATTATTTTAGAAAGGCTTACGAGCGGGATGCAGGCTTAAGAATTGACCATTTTTTACTAAGCCCGCAAATAGCAGAAAAATTGCTTTCCGGAGGAGTTGACCGCTATGTGCGGGGATGGGAAAAAACAAGCGACCATGCTCCGGTATGGATTGAAATTGACACAAAATAATCGAACAATGACACTATTTAGCGATACTGAATTATTTGCCACAGGTTTAGCAGGAAAGAAAGTATTCGACCTGCCTGATGCAGAACTTATTTTGATCGATAATTTCTTTACCAAAGAAGAATCTGATCGCTTTTACGAAAGAATACTCCACAAGACCAAATGGAGAGAATATGAAATGGAAATTTATGATAAAATCTATACTGTTCCCCGAATGATTTGCTGGTATGAGGACAAGGATAATCCCGGAGCAGATCAAAACGGACCTGACTGGACTTATGAATTATTGACTATCAGAGGCAGGGTCGAAAAAGAAACTCAGCTTGATTTTAATAGTCTTCTATTAAATTTATACCGGGACGGAAATGATGGCGTTGGCTGGCACAGCGACAAAGAACACAATACGGGACCGAATCCGATTATTGCTTCGGTGACTTTTGGCGAAACCAGGATGTTCAAACTCCGCCATAAATTTCGAAAAGAAATTCCGCAAGTAGAGATTCCTTTACATCACGGATCTTTTTTATTAATGGCAGGAACAACCAATAGTTTTTGGCAACATCAGGTTCCTAAAACAGCCAAAAATGTATTACCCAGAATTAATTTAACCTTTAGAAGAACTAAACGAAGTGAATGATTATAAAGCACTCAAAATGAGTTTTTTTTGATTACGAAACCACGAGGAAAATTCCTCCTCTAAAAGTTAAAATACTCAGTACATGAACCTTTTATTAGGCAGACCTCATCTTTTTTACTACTTTTGCAACCTTTTTTTATATATAAATTACCACAATGGCTTACTCCAACAATGATTTATTGCGTTTTTTAGATGCGCAAAACAAACTTTATCTTACTGCTTTTTCTGAAATCAAAAAAGGAAAAAAAGAGACACACTGGATGTGGTTCATTTTTCCTCAGATTAAAGGATTAGGTCAGAGTGATACTGCAAATTATTATGCCATTAACGATCTAAAAGAAGCAACTGAATTCCTTGAACATCCTATTTTAGGAAAACATCTTATCGAAATTTCAGAGTTGTTTTTAACCTTTAAAAGAAAATCAGCAGATGGAATTTTAGGAGATTTAGATGCACGTAAATTACGTTCTTCTATGACGTTGTTTTCTTTAGTAGAAAATACAAATCCAATATTTCAGGAAGTATTAGAAACTTTTTTCTCCGGAGAATCTGATCCATTAACTTTGTCTATTATTAATTCATCTATAAAATCTTCTCTTGAGACTGAAATGGTATAATTACCATTAAAAATTCATTAGATTATTACTTTTAAAGACACTACATTTTTTGCTTTTGCAAATTGTAGTGTTTTTTTTATGCCCACAGGTTTTACTGATGAAACGGATTTGCACGGATCATTTATTACTCAAAATAAACCATAAAAAAATGCCTTGCTAAAACAAGGCATTTATATTTTGAAGTAAAATTAAAGTAAAAAAAAGAAAACCTGTGTTAATCCGCTTAATCCGTACAACCCGCGGGCTAACTTTTATCACATTTAAACTTAGAAACTTAGTATCTCAGCACCTTACACCTCTTTTTAAACTTCTTTCGGTTTTGTTAAGTAATATACCGGAATTCCTGTTAGCATAATTAATACTCCCCAACCACAAGTCGAAAATTTTGTAATTAGTAGCGAAATACAAACTGCTGTTGCAATAACGATATATAACATTGGTAAAAAAGGATATCCAAATGCTTTATATGGTCTTTCTGCATCTGGCATTTTTTTACGTAAGATAAAAATTCCGTAGATCGTTAAAATATAGAAAATCAAAACAATGATAATTACAAAGTCCAGCAAATCACCATATTTACCTGTCAGACATAAAGCCGAAGCCCAAATACATTGCGCCCAAAGTGCCCAGGCCGGAACACTTGATTTATTTAAAATAGCTGCTTTTTTAAAGAAAAGTCCATCGTTTGCCATAGTATAATAAACTCTTGCACCAGCCATGATTAGTCCGTTGTTGCAGGCAAAAGTCGAAATCATAATCATAATTGCAATAATCAAAGTTCCAATATCGCCAAAAATATATTGTGAGGCTACCACCGCTACTCTATCAGATTTTGCAGTTGCAATTTCGTCTAACGGAACAACCGCCAAATACATTAAATTAGTCAGAACATAAATAATAGTCACAATAAAAGTTCCTAAGAACAAACTGAAACCAACATTTCGTTTTGGGTTTTTAATTTCTCCTGCAATAAAAGTAACGCCATTCCATGCATCGCTGGAAAATAACGATCCAACCATTGCGGCCGAAATTCCCGTAATCAAAGCTGTTCCGCTAATAGGCAACCATGATCCTGTATCTTTATTAAACGAACGTGTTGTCCAGGCATCTGTCCAGTTAGCATCCCAAACCGAAGCTTTGGCTGCCAGCGTTAATCCAAAGACAATTAATCCCAACAATGACAGAATTTTGATGATAGTTAGAACAGTTTGCAGAATTTTTCCGTTTTTAACTCCACGGCTATTGATAAAAGTTAGTAAAACAATCGTTAATATCGAAACAATCTGTGCCGCATTGAGTTTAAAAGATCCTAACTCGTACAATATATTTTCATCACTCAATGGTTCATAAAGATAAGCTGCAAACTTCGAGAAAGCAACACCAACAGCGGCGATCGTTCCAGTCTGAATTACAGCAAAAAAACTCCAACCGTATAAAAAAGCAATTAACTTGTTATAAGCTTCTTTCAGATAAACATATTGTCCTCCAGCTTTTGGAAACATAGCACTGAGCTCGCCATAACTTACGGCGGCAATAATGGTAATTAATCCAGAGATCAGCCAAATTAAAGTTAGCCATCCGGCAGAACCTACTTGTCTGGCGATATCAGCACTCACGATAAATATCCCTGATCCGATCATAGAACCAACCACTAGCATGGTTCCGTCTAATAATCCGAGTTCTCTTTTAAAATTTTCCTGGTCTTTTTCTTGCATGGTTTGTTTTTTTTGGTTGGCTAAAGATATACTTTTTTCTGAAATTTTAGATTTTAGATTGTTGATTTTAGATTCTTATTAAAAGCCTCATTGTTCTGTTTCTCTTCACAAAAGAATACCAACTTAATCAAAATTCACTGAATTCTGATAAAAATAAAATATAGTAAAGTAATCTCCCTGAAAATCTTTTCATCATTAGAAATTTGAGCTTTAAAATCTAGTTTACGGATTTCCATAAAATTATACTTTTTCATCGGTTTACATTTGATAATCAGAAATTAAAATAATAAATAGTATGACGAGAATCATTTTACAAAACAACGATATAAATATTAATACAGAGAAAAAACAGCATTTAACAACTGGCTTTATAAGTGACAGAGATGTTCTAAAGAAACGCTCAAAAAAATACCTCGATCTCATTGCCGGACTTGATTCCAAATCATTATCAGATACTAAAGGAATGAATGAACTCATTGAAGCTATTCAGGAAGAGTTTGGAACAGCAGAACTCCCAAGTTTACCAATAGGAATCGTTTCTAAATGTTTTCTTGGTCATCCTTATGAAGTACACACACTTGATTTAAGTGGCAGCCAAATTATTAAGCATTATAAAACATCAGAAACAATGGAAGCCGACTTCGAAAAAGCCAGAACAGTTGCTCAACATAATGCTTATGCAATGGTTGAAGTATATAAAGACAAAATCATTTTAATTCGCGAAGACGGAACTGCAACAAAATTATAAAACCAATTAACTAAAATAACTATGTCTCAACAAGTAATCTCATATGCAGACCTCTCTATTATAAATAGTGCATTAAGGTCAATTAGATCAGATATGTCCGGAGTACATTCTGAATTAGGAACATTAAATTTCAAACAAGACCAATTAGAAAGTGAACTGGTAAAACTAGCTGATTCGTTTACAGATTTTGTAGCAGCTGATTTAAAACACAAAGCTTTACAATTAGCCGAAACCAGACAAGGAAATCTAAAGCAAGATTTGCAAATTAAGTTTGGATATTATGCTGAAGTACGAAGAATGGCGACAGGAATTCTTCAGGGAGTAGATACAGGAATAATAAGTGATGATACTCTAAAATTTACCACAGAAGAGGTAATGATAAAGGCACCGGGATATTGGTTAGCTCCAGCATTAGTGTCTTTAGCTGCCTGGGTTAGAAATGATAAAAATACAACTGAGAAAGCTTTAAATGAAGCCCTAAAAAGAGATGATTACAAAACCACTCTTTTCTTTATGATGGTGATGCGAAGATTAGCGCGAAATGAATCCAGCTTAAAATGGCTGGAACGTTATTTTATGCATCAAAACCCTCATAATCTTGACAGAGAATTTATAATTATCCTGGAAGCCGTTACAACCGGTGTTTTCCCTCCTGCTGCAAGACAATTAATGATGATCAATGTTAAAAATTGGTTAGATCAACTTACCCAAGGCGATACATTTATAAATGAACAAAAATTGCAGTGGGTCAAATTCTTTGAAGCCTTGGGTCCGCTATCAGAAGGCAAATATCCTTTACTTGAAAAATTTGCATCTAATTGGAATCATTTAGAAAATTCTTTAAAAGAAGCAAAGACACACAATATCTTAGAGAAACATTTCAAAAGTATAATTTCATCATCTGCAGACTATTCAAAGGGTGTTAAAGTTCAGCTAGATGAAATTCTGTCCTTATTAGTTACAAACTTTGACGATGAAGAACTGCCACTGCAAGAACAAGTAAGATTTAATCAATTAATTATTCAAATGGATGGTGACAAAACAGCTGCACAAGCTGTAATGGATGCAGAAAAGCACATTTTTGATGAACAAGTCGATTTTTTACAATTATTGACTAATGCATCATTTAATCCTGAATTATCCGGTGCAACTAAAGTAACTCAAGCACTGGCAGTTTCAATAAGTCAGCCTTGGATAGTTGAAGCTCACAATACTTTTACTGCACAAAGTAGAAACAGAATTCCACAATATGTTGATTTTTCAATAGATGATTTTAAAACTTCAACAAAAGATGGAAGTGACGAAATTGAGCTTCTAAAAAAACAAGATGAATTTTACCAAAATATTTTAGAAGTTCAGCTAGCAGCGCTTTCATTTCCATATGCTGGTGTTATCATAGGAATATTAATATGTCTGCTTGGATTTTGGGCATTTACTTTTCATACTATTGTAGCTATTTTAGGAATAGGCATTGGAGGTGTTATAGTTTGGAATTCTGTAAATAATCATAAGAAAGCAAAAAACAATATTATCGAAAATATAGAAGAGCGAAAAGCAAAAGCAAAAGAAGTTTTAAGAGGTTGTATCGCTGAAACTGTAGATTACAGAAACGAACACGAAAATGAAGATAATAATGCCGAAGTAGTAAGACAGCTTTTATCTTCGATTACTCCTGAAGATTTTTCAAGTGTGTCAAAAGAAACAGTAAGAAACATTATTTAAATTAAAAAAAATGACAAAAATAATTTTAGGGAATCATTCAGAAGAATCTGAAAATACCATTCAGGAAATAAAAAAAGAAAACACTGTAAAACCAAATTTATTTCAGGGCAGAACAGAATCTGAATCAGGGAATGCAAAATTTCCGGATTGGGATATCGTCCCTCCAAACCAATTTATAAATCCACGAATAAAACCATAATGAAAACCGGACCAACAACTTATTCTGCATGGACAAAATTACTTGATCAATTTGGTGATGGCGATGATTCTGTTTTAACAGAATTGAATGAAGGCAGTTTTATAATTGATGCAGGAACAGCAACTCGCTTTTATATTAAGGTTGAAGAAATATATAAGAAGCGGAAACAGAATTGGCTGGATAAATTTCAACGCTCTTTTCAATTACAAAACTTTAAAACAGAAGATGATTTTGAAATAGCATTAAGAAACGGAAAGCAAAATCTTACTACAATTAGTAAATTTATAGCTATAGAAGGTTTACCGAATGATTTAAAAAAAGCATTGAAAAAGGATCTCGAGGAATTTGTAAATGAAATTAAAACTTCATTAAAAAATAACATCTCAGGAATTTCAAAAGGAAGAGAAAAAATATTAATCTTATTGAATTCTTTTGACCTGAATAGCACTTATAAAGAAATTACGGATATAAAAAATAAAGAACAAAGCACAAATGAAATAATTGCTTCAACGGGCAGAAAAATAATATTTTAAAATGGCAAATAAAGCAGAATTTAAGACTTCGCTTTTGCGAATGTTTAGAGCCAGAATACCCTTCATATCTATACGAAGTATCGAAAGAACAAGAGTTCTTGAAGTAATTCATCAATTAGCAGAAGAAATAAACATTCCTATTTACTTTCATAGTTTATCTCATGGAACTATTGATATTAAATCAAAAAAAAGTGTAAATGATGATCGATCAGTCGCAGGAGCTTTAGATTTTGCAGTGCAAAATATTTCTCAAAGACAAAACTTAACTTTTGTTTTTACAGAAGTCAGTGACATTGAAGATGACAATTTGGTTTCAAGACATCTTTATGATTGTGTAATTCAAGCCATAGAAAGAGGCGGAAGTATTTGTTTAATTACAACCAAAACAATTTGGCCTCAATTACAACGACTAGGAATGACTATTACACTTGATGCTCCAAATGAAGAAGAAATGCTCGAAGTTGTTAAGGAATGTGTAACGCCTTATAAAGGTTCGATTCCTCTTGAATGGGACGAAACAGATTATAAAATGGCGGCGACTATCTTGGCCAATATGACTAAAATAGAGGCCGAAAATGTTTTAGCAACTCAAATGGCAAAGGGTTCTTTAACAAAGGATGACATTAAAGAGTTGAGTAATGCAAAAGATAAATTATTTAGCGACATATCCGGATTAGAAAAAGTAAAACTAGATCCTTCTACACTTTCTGTTGCCGGATTAAGTGGTTTACAACATTGGCTAGATAATCAAAAACAACTTTTAACGGCTGACTTAAAAGCAAGAAAAATGAGACCTCCAAGAGGGGTTTTATTAGTTGGAGTTCCAGGTTGTGGTAAATCTTTATCGGCTAAATTTATCGCAGCAAATTGGAATTTACCATTATACAGACTAGATCTTGCAGCTATTCAGGGGCAATATCTTGGTCAATCTGAAAATAGACTAAAAGAGGCATTGGCATCTGCAGATAATGCAGCGCCTTGTATATTGTGGATTGATGAAATTGAAAAAGGTCTATCTGGTGCATCAGGTTCTAATGATGGTGGCACATCTACCAGAATGGTTGGACAATTTTTGTTTTGGCTTCAAGAAAGTATGGCAAAAGTTTTTGTTGTTTCTACAGCGAACGATGTAAGTAAACTTCCTCCTGAGCTTTTACGCAGAGGTCGTTTTGATGAACTCTTTTTTGTTGACTTACCAGGAGAACTGGAGAGAAAAGACATAATTAATTTATATATAAAACGCAATTTATTACTACAGCCATCTGCTAATACCTTAAATCAACTCGTTGAAATTTCTGAAGGTTTTGCAGGTTCTGATCTTGAAGGTGCAGTTAGAGATGTTGCTATTCAGGCAGTAATTCACGGTGATGATATTGTAGATGATCATTTATTTGAAAAATGCTTTAAAAATATTGTTCCTTTGAGTAAAACTGCTCCTGAAAAAATTGAGGCTATCAGAACATGGGGTCGTGAGAGAGCTGTACCCGCTTCCGGGGTCTCCTGGGAAGTCACATCAAATGATAAATTAACAGGCAAACGGTCTATTATTATTTAATTAGTTTGCAAACCCTTTAAAAGCTACAACTCTTAATTGATGTTGTAGCTTTTTTATCATATAACCTTTTGCTATATACATTAAACAAAAATATTTATTCTTTGTTTAACCAACTTTTATAGTTTTAACTTCAGTAATTTAAACTATCTAACAACAAACAACACAAATAACTGATAAACAAATACTTAAATTATAAAAATAAATTTAACAGGAAAAAATAAGTCAGTCGTCGAAACGTATCTTTTTTTTATTAAATTTGATATAAGTGTTCATCAGTCTTAAAAAAACAAACATTTTATTAACAGTTGTTTACTTTTTAACTCTGCTAAATCAGCTAAACCCCTAAGCTTATTTACAGAAAGACACGTTCAGACAAGCACTCTTATCAGACAGAGAAAATTATTAACCTACAAATCTAAAGTTATGTCTAAGAGTTCGTTTTTTAGAAACATACGTTTCCCGAATGTTTTCATTCTTTTGCTTATTGTATTTGTGTCTTGTGCTTTGCTTATTTGCATCAACTTCTTTACTATAAAAATACTATCTGCTAACAGAGCATATGTTAATGGGGAATCACATTACTCGAAAGGACAAAAAGATGCCTCCAGACACCTCATTACATATCTCTATACGAAGGATCCAAATCAATGGAAACTATATCTGGAAGAATTAAAAGTTCCTCAGGGTGATGGTATTGCAAGAAAAACACTTTTAAAAGCAGGTGATAATAAAATAGCACGAGAAGGATTTTTAATTGGACGAAATCATAGAGATGATTTAGATGATCTTGTTTGGTTGTTTGTGAATTTCCAGCAAGTTTCTTTTTTAGCTAAAGCCATTAATGAATGGGGACAGGGAGATGAGCTCATTTTTAAATTATTTATTGTTGGTCAACAAATTAATGCCGAGATCAGTCACAATCTTTTAACCCCCGCCAGCCAGCAAATTTATTTAAAACAAATTAGTTCTATCAGTGATAAACTTACCATCAACGAACGTAATTTTTCAAATACACTCGGCGAAGGAACCCGTAAAATCAAGAATCTCTTAATTATTACCAATATTGTATTCATTTTAATAATAGTATTAAGTGTGTGTTCTTATTATTCGATAATGGTAAAAAGGTTACTGGTTTCTAAAAAAGAAATTGAGATTAAAAATGAAAATCTGGTTATTGTTAATCGCGAATTAGATCGATTTGTATACAGTGCATCACATGATTTGAGATCACCAATAACATCATTAAAAGGTTTGATAGAAATCACTCAGTTAGAAGATGATGTTGACCAGATTAAAACTTATTTAGAATTGATGCACAAAAGCCTGACGAAACAGGATCAGTTTATAATTGACATTATCGATTACTCAAAAAACAAACGAAAACAAGTCGTAACAGAACCTGTAAGCCTACAGGAATTGTTTGATGAAGCTATCTCACAATTAATGCATATTGAAAATGCCAACAGAATAACTTTTACAAAAGAATTACTAGTAGACGAAATTCAAAGCGATGGATTACGTCTGCAAATCATTATTTCTAATTTACTTTCAAACGCAATAAAATATGCGGATATTAATAAACAGGAAATGTTTATTAGTGTCAAAACCTACTTCATTGATGGCTGCAATAAAATTGAAGTAACGGATAACGGAATTGGAATCAAAGAAGAATTCAAGGATAACATTTTTGAAATGTACTTTGGGACAAATAAAAACAAAGGTTCAGGATTAGGACTTTATATCGTAAAAGAAGCTGTAGAAAATATAAAAGGGAATATTTCAGTATTCTCTGAAAGCACTATTGGAAGCAGTTTTATTGTAACAATACCAAACTAATATGCAACTTAAACCTATATTTCTTGTCATTGAGGACAATTTAATCGATCAGCTTGTAATTACTCAATTATTAAAAAAAGTACTGGAGATCGATCAAATTATAATCGTTAATAATGGTAAGGAAGGAATTGACTGGCTTAAGATTCAGCAAAAGACTGCATCATTAATTATTTTATTAGACATACAAATGCCATTAATGAATGGTTTTGAATTTCTGGATGAGTTTCACAAATTAAGTAAAGAAACTAAGAAAGAAACTCAAATTTATGTCCTTTCATCAACTTTGGATCATGATGAACTGGAACACATTAATAAAAATGATTATGTGACCGGATTTTTAAACAAGCCTTTTCCGATTGAAGAATTTAAAAGGAATTTTAAATTCACTTAATAACTAAATTATTATTACTGCAGAATTCGATTTACCTGCGAAAATGTCCTTTGATAATAAGGTTCTTTAGTAGAAGAAATCATTACACCTCCATGAGTTGAAGAATGTACAAATTTAATTTCTCCATCTGTTACTTCAACTACCATTCCTACATGGTTAATTTGACGTCTTCCATTGGTTTTAAAGAAAATCAAATCTCCTTTTTGAGCTTCATCAGTACCAACTTTGGTTCCAATTCTGGATTGCTCAATAGAACTTCTTGGCAATTTAATATCAAAATTATTAAAAGTACAAATCATTAATCCTGAACAATCAAAACCAGCTTTTGTAGTTCCGCCCGATCGGTAACGAGTTCCAATATTTTCAGTTGCATTAACAATCAACTGATTTACTAAATCGGAATGATTGCTTATTCGGAACACTGAAGTGGTGTCTTTTTTAATTTCTGTATTATCAGCGACTTGAGATGGCTGCGCTAAACTATCATTAATTTGTGGAGTTGTAATTGCCGCCGCATTAGCCTTGTCTTTTGAAGTACGAATTTTTAATACATAACCAACTGGCAATTTACCTTTAATAAACGGATTTTGTTTTTCAAGTTCTGCAACTGTTATTCCGTATCTCTTTGCGATTGCAAATTTAGTTTCTTTTGGCTGTACCTCAACAACGACTTCTACATTATCTGAAGATGCAATTTCAGGTTTCGCTTCATCAGTTTTACTTATATTTTCTGAATTAGCAACTGCCGTTTCAGCAATCTGAGTTTGAGGCGTAACAGAACTATTGCTGATTTGCTGATTTGCTTTTTCTTTTGAAGTTCTAATTTTTAAAAGATAACCAACTGGTAGTTTTCCTTTAATAAATGGATTTTGCTTTTCCAGTTCTGCTACTGTTATTCCGTATTTTTTCGCAATAAGATATTTTGTTTCTTTCGGTTTTACTTCAACTATAACCTCAACATCTGTTGAAGGAATTAGTTCCGGTTTTTCTGTATTCTGATTTTTCGTTAGATTTTCAGTTGATGCAATAGCAGCATTAGACGGAATATTAAGTTTTTGTCCTATTTTCAAACCTTCACTTTCCAGTGTTGGATTTGCTTTTTTTAATTCGTCAACAGAGATATTATATTTTTTTGAGATTGCCCAAAGGCTTTCTTTTTGCTGCACTTCGTGTAAACCTGAATTTGGAACTTCGGAGGGAGTTGTATTGGCAACAATGTCAGTTTTTTTTGTAGTATCCTTTTTATTATTATTTGGAATTAATAAAACTGAATTTAGTTTTAGAACTTTAGGAGCATCCGGATTAGCGTCTTCAATATCTTTCGCTTTTACACCATATTTTTTAGCAATTACAGTAAGGTTCTCTCCTTTTGATATTTTGTGCCTGATAAACTTCTCCTGAGAAAAAACACCAACACTAAAAAAAAACAATACTATAATTAATCTAAAAACCATACCTGTTAAATTTAATTAATACTCCTTTAAGTTTAAATAATATAACTTTAAGCCTAAATAATATAACTTGAGAAAAAGCAAATATATTATGTAAAAAGCGAATTTAACTTTTTAATGTAAAAGATACACGTTTTTTAACAACTAATTTACCTCGAATTAACGCTATCGAGAAAAAAAACTAGTCAACACTTTGAAAATAGGTCTTTTAAAAGTAATGTAGTATTTTTATCAAAAACTAACATTAAATCAAAAAACAGCGTGAAAAAACTAGCTCTAATTTTCATTTTTTGTCCATTATTATCAATTGCTCAAAATATAAGCGGAACTATTGTTTCTCAAAATACCAACCTTCCGGTTGAAAATACCAATGTACTTGCATTATCAAGCAATATTGGAACAATAACGAATGACAGTGGAAAGTTTTCTTTACAACTTCTTCCAAAATATAATAATGATGAAATATTAGAATTCTCTCATATTGGATACCTTACAATTAAAATTTCTTTAGCAGATTTAAAAAAACTAGATTATAAAGTTTTATTACAAGAGGATATTCAAAATTTATCAGGACTAACTATTTCTGCAAATCAGAAATTGAAGTTAAAATCGAAACTTGCATTTAATAAATTAACTTCCTTAAAAAATCCAATCTTTGCATTTAGCTCATTTTTAAATGATGATAAAATTTATGTTATAGGCGGAAATGCTACTTTTGAAGCAGATGCATGGGAAAAAATTCGGTATGAAAAACCCGATTTCACAATGAAAGAATATTTAGATGAAGTTCGACATAATGCTACTTTTGAATATTACAAAGGAGACTTTTCTATTTATGATATTAAAACAAACACCTGGAAAAACTTAGATTTAAAACTAAAAAAAAGAGCTTATCATAATATTCATTATTATAACAATTCAATATATATTATAGGAGGAAAAAGAATTTCTGTAAATGGAAAATTTGAATATTTACAAGATCAGATTGAAGTTTTAGATCCTGATAAACAAATCATTAAAACCGATAATACAAATCCTCATCAAGCTGCTAATTTTGCTTCTTTTACTTATAAAGATAATATTATTGCAATAGGAGGTTCTGTAAAAATGAACGAAAGCGGTAAAAAAGATTTTACGAATAAGGTCCATTTATACAACATAACTTCAGGATATTGGTATGAACTTGCGAATATGCCAACAGCAAAAGAAACCACAGGAATTTTAATAGAGGACAAGATTTATCTTATTGGAGGGTATAACAGAAAACCGGTATCGGAGATAGAAAGTTTTAATTTAACAACGGAAAAATGGCAAATTGAAGGCGAATTATTTTCAGGATTAGAAAGACCGGCTATAACGTATCACAATGAAATAATTTACTTTTTTGAGGATCGAAAAATGTATGTCTATGATCTAAAACTAAAACAGTTAAAAGAATATGAAATTGAATTAGGCCTGAAATATTCAGCTATGTATTTTAACAATAATAAATTATATATTTTGGGAGGACGTACTGAAAATTATTATTCTAAAACACCTTCTTCAAATGTTTTTAGTATTGATATTGAAGAATTTCAAACTACAAAACCCAACAACATAAAAACTTTGTCATCAGAAACATATGTGAATAAAACTCCTTGATAGTTTAAAAAAAGATTTTAATATATAAAAAAAACGCCCTGTTATCACAGAGCGTTTTCTAATATAATTCAAGCTTTTAAAAATTAAGCTTTTCCGGCAGCAATTAAATTTAATGCTGAACCTGCAACGAACCAACCAATCTGACCAGCGTTGTAAGTGTGGTTTGCCAAAATAATATCTTTGGTACCATCAGCATGAACGAACTCTAATGTTAATGGTTTTCCCGGAGCGAACTCAGTTAAATCAGTAAAATTAATAGTATCGTTCTCCTGGATTTTATCATAATCCGTTTCGTTTGCGAATGTTAATCCTAAAAGACCTTGTTTTTTAAGGTTTGTTTCGTGGATACGGGCAAAAGATTTTACCAATACCGCTTTAACACCTAAGAAACGTGGCTCCATTGCAGCATGCTCACGAGAGGAACCTTCACCATAATTGTGATCTCCCACAACGATAGACGGAACTCCAGCCGCTTTATATGCACGAGCTACAGCAGGAACTGCATCATATGCTCCTGTTAATTGATTTTTAACCGAATTAGTTTTTTGGTTGAATGCATTTACAGCACCAATCAACATATTATTTGAAATATTATCTAAGTGTCCGCGGAAACGTAACCATGGTCCAGCCATAGAAATATGATCTGTTGTACATTTTCCGAATGCTTTGATTAATAATTTTGCACCTGTAATGTTTTTACCATCCCAGGCATCAAAAGGAGCTAATAATTGCAAACGCTCTGATGTTGGACTTACGACAACCTGAACCCCTGAACCATCTTCTGCAGGAACCTGGAATCCCGGATCTTTAACATCAAATCCTCTTGGAGGCAATTCGTCTCCTGTTGGTGCTTCAAGTCTTACTTCTTCTCCATCTTCGTTAATTAACGTATCTGTTAAAGGGTTAAAACCAAGATCTCCCGCAATAGCCATAGCGGTTACCAATTCAGGCGAACCTACGAAAGCTAAAGTATTTGGGTTACCATCTGCACGTTTTGAGAAGTTACGGTTGAAAGAGTGAACGATTGTGTTTCTTTCTTCTTTTTCTGCTCCATCTCTGTCCCACATACCAATACATGGTCCGCAGGCATTCGCAAAAACAGTTGCTCCAATTTTTTCGAAAGTATCGATAAATCCATCTCTTTCAATTGTATAACGAACTACTTCTGATCCCGGAGTAATGGTAAACTGAGATTTAGTTTTTAAGTTTTTAGCACTTACTTGTCTAGCCAAAGATGCTGCACGTGAGATATCTTCGTAAGATGAGTTTGTACAAGAACCAATTAAACCTACCTGAATTTGTAATGGCCAGTTGTTTTTGATGGCTGTTTCTTTCATTTTAGAAATTGGAGTCGCTAAATCCGGTGTAAAAGGACCATTTAAATGTGGTTCTAATTCTGTTAAGTTGATTTCGATCACCTGATCAAAATATTGTTCTGGATTAGCGTAAACTTCCGGATCTCCGGTTAAGTAAGAAGCTACTTTGTCTGCCGCATCAGCAACATCAGCTCTGTTTGTAGAACGCAAATAACGACTCATAGAATCATCGTATCCAAAAGTTGAAGTTGTAGCTCCAATTTCTGCTCCCATATTACAAATTGTACCTTTACCAGTACAAGACATAGAAGTTGCACCTTCTCCAAAATATTCAACGATTGCACCAGTTCCTCCTTTTACAGTAAGAATACCGGCAACTTTAAGGATAACATCTTTAGGAGCAGTCCATCCTGATAATTTACCAGTTAATTTTACTCCAATTAATTTAGGAAATTTCAATTCCCAAGCCATACCGGACATAACGTCTACAGCATCTGCTCCACCAACACCTATAGCTACCATTCCTAAACCACCTGCATTTACAGTGTGAGAATCGGTACCAATCATCATTCCGCCCGGGAAAGCATAATTTTCAAGTACTACCTGATGAATAATTCCTGCTCCCGGTTTCCAGAAACCAATTCCGTATTTATTAGAAACTGACGACAAGAAGTCGAAAACTTCATTACTTTGTGTTTTTGCTCGTGCTAAATCGGTTGCGGCATCTACTTTTGCCTGAATCAAGTGGTCGCAGTGAACCGTTGTAGGAACTGCCACCTTAGCTTTTCCGGCGTGCATAAATTGCAACAATGCCATTTGAGCAGTTGCATCCTGACATGCTACACGATCCGGCGCAAAATCAACATAATCTACTCCTCTTCCAAACGCCTGAGTTGGATTTCCATCCCAAAGGTGATTGTATAAAATTTTCTCTGTTAAGGTAAGTGGACGCCCAACAATCTCGCGTGCTTTATCAACACGACCCGGCATGTTCTCATACACTTTTTTAATCATTTCAATATCAAAAGCCATAAGTATAATTGTTTTTGTTTTTGTTATTTTGAACATGACAAGTTACGAAAAATAGAGTAGCCAGAAAAGAAAAAGCCTGAGTTTATTGACTCAGGCTTTTTATCTATAATGATTATAACTAATCGCGTGATTACATCACTAACAGTTTATGAGAAGGCGCAAATCTGGTTAGACTGATACCATCTACTGCAGCTGTATATTCAGCAAGTGTAGGAGTTCTACCCAAAATTGTAGACAAAACTACTACCGGCGTAGAAGAAAGCAATGATTCTCCTTTTTTACCTTCAGTATCTTCTACTACTCTTCCCTGGAAAAGACGTGTTGAAGTTGCCATTACAGTATCTCCTTTTGCTGCTTTTTCCTGGTTACCCATACAAAGGTTACATCCTGGACGTTCTAAGTATAACATGTTTTCATATTCTGTACGCGCTGCACCTTTAGGAGCATTATCGTCAAATTCGAAACCAGAATATTTCTGTAAAACTTCCCAGTCACCTTCAGCTTTAAGTTCATCTACAATATTATATGTAGGCGGCGCTACTACAAGCGGTGCTTTAAACTCCACTTTACCATGTTGGTTTTCTATATTTTTAAGCATTTGAGCCAAAATTTTCATATCGCCCTTATGAACCATACAAGAACCAATAAATCCAAGATCTACTTTTTTCTCTCCTCCGTAGAAAGAAAGAGGTCTAATAGTATCGTGTGTATATCTTTTAGATACATCAATGTTATTTACGTCCGGATCAGCAATCATAGGCTCGATAATCTGGTCAAGATCAACTACAACTTCAGCATAATATTTCGCATTTGCATCTGGAGTAAGAGCTGGTTTCTCAGCTGATTTAATCTCTGTGATTCTCTTATCTGCTTTATTGATCAATCCCTGAAGAACTTGTTTTTCATTGTCCATTCCTTTGTCGATCATGATCTGGATTCTGCTTTTTGCAATCTCAAGAGATTCAATTAAAGTATCATCTTCAGAAATACAGATAGAAGCTTTTGCTTTCATCTCTGCAGTCCAGTCTGTAAATGTAAAGGCCTGATCAGCAGTAAGAGTACCAAGATGAACCTCGATAATTCTACCTTGGAAAACATTTTCACCACCAAATTTCTTAAGCATTTGAGCTTGTGTTGAATGAACTACATCACGGAAGTCCATGTAACCTTTCATTTCTCCTTTAAAAGTCACTTTTACAGATTCCGGAATTGGCATAGAAGCCTCTCCTGTAGCAAGTGCAAGAGCAACTGTTCCTGAGTCAGCACCAAAAGCAACACCTTTTGACATTCTTGTATGAGAGTCACCACCAATAATGATCGCCCACTCATCAATCGTAATATCGTTAAGTACTTTATGAATAACATCGGTCATTGCGTGGTAAACTCCTTTAGGGTCACGAGCAGTAATTAAACCGAAATCGTTCATGAATTTCATCAATTTTGGAATATTTGCCTGAGCTTTTTTATCCCAAACTGAAGCGGTGTGACATCCTGATTGGTAAGCACCATCAACGATTGGTGAAATAACTGTAGCAGCCATAGATTCTAATTCCTGAGCAGTCATAAGACCAGTCGTATCCTGAGAACCTACAATATTAACCTCTACACGAACATCTGAACCTGCGTGTAAAACTTTACCCGGAGATATACCAACAGCGTTTCTGTTAAAGATTTTTTCTACTGCTGTAAGACCTTGTCCTTCAATAGAAATCTCTTTTGATGGAGCAAACACAAGAGGAGCTTCAATATCTAAAATTTTCGCTGCTAATGTTTGAAGCTTTTTACCAAATACAATTGCATATGATCCTCCAGCTTTTATAAATTCCATTTTTTGAGGCGTGAATGCCTTAGAAATGTCAATTAATTCTTTATCTCCATTATAAAGCTTCTTAGTTTTTGTATTGATAGTTAATACAGTACCAGTAGCAACAGAATACGCTTCTTCTAAGATTGGCTCATTATTCTCGTTACGAATAATATTACCATCTGCGTCAAGCTTTTTTACCCAGTTTTTAAGGTCTAAACCAATACCACCTGTAACATCAACAGTTGTTAGGAAAATTGGCGAAATACCGTTTGTTCCTGCAACGATTGGAGCAATATTAATAAATGGAACATATGGACTTGCTTGTTTACCTGTCCAAAGTGCCACGTTATTTACTCCTGACATTCTAGATGAACCTACACCCATTGTACCTTTTTCAGCAATCAACATAACGCTTGCGTCAGGATGTTTTGCCTGTAATGCTTTGATTTCCTCTTGTGCCTGAGGCGTAATCATGCATTTACCATGAAGTTCACGGTCAGAACGTGAGTGCGCCTGGTTACCCGGAGAAAGCAAATCTGTAGAAATGTCTCCTTCACCGGCAATATATGTAACTACTTTAATTTCTTCAACTACTTCTGGCAGTGTAGTAAAAAACTCTGCCTGCGCATAACTTTTAATAATTTCAATGGCAATTGGGTTACCATTTTTAAATGCTTCTTTCAAACGATCTGTGTCTGCCTCATAAAGGTAAACTTGTGTTTTAAGAACATTTGCAGCTTCTTTTGCAATAGAAGTATGATCACCAAGTGCTAAATCTAACAGCACTCTAATTGAGGATCCACCTTTCATGTGTGATAATAACTCAAAAGCAAATGCAGGAGTTATTTCTTTTACCACAGATTCACCGAGAATAATTTCCTTTAAAAATTGAGATTTCACACCAGCGGCACTAGTGGTTCCCGGTACAACATTATAAATAAAAAAGTGAAGAGAATTTTCTCTGTACTCGTTATTCACATCTTTAATTTGTTCAATGATTTCGCTTAATAATTCAGCTCCATCAATTGGTTTCGGGTTAAGCCCTTGACCTTTTCGTTCTTCAATCTCTTGGATGTAATCCTGATAAATATTCATAATAAAAGTCTTTTCTAGGTATTTTATTTTTTTGTATGCAAATTTACATATTAAAGCCGACAATTAAAAAAAATATAATAGAAGTCGCCTTTTCAAAAATTATTATTGT
Organism: [Flexibacter] sp. ATCC 35103; assembly: GCF_001975985.1. Classification (GTDB taxonomy): domain Bacteria; phylum Bacteroidota; class Bacteroidia; order Flavobacteriales; family Flavobacteriaceae; genus Flavobacterium. The sequence goes on from NZ_MTQF01000008.1 coordinate 39,544, forward strand.
TAAAAAACGATTTTGACTGCTTGTTTTTGCCAAAATATCAATTTTGTATTAAAAAAATGAATTATTGATATTTTAAGATCTTTTCTTTAACAAAGTCGAAATTTAATGTGATAAACGAAGTGGGATTTTACTTCGTTTTTAACTAAGAACCTTTCTAAATTAGAAATTACATCGTTATAGTTACCAAATTATGTGACTTTCTTACTTCATAATCTCAACCAAACCCCACTACTTAATTTTAAAAATTCCGAACATTAAAAAAAATGAAATAAAAAACTTGTAATTCAAATTTTCTAATAACTTTGCATTTCAAAGTACTTTTAAAAAAATATAACTATGAAACACAAATTAGAATTATCAGAATATTATACTCAAAAAACCGGAGTCGTAATTAGTTTAATCGTAACACTAATTAGTAGTCTTTTCTTAATTAGCTCTCTTGTCTGCAAAGAGTACCGTTTGCACGATTTTGAACCCATTGCTTTACTAAGTCTTATATTTGAATTTGTATATGGAGTTGGACTTTCTTTTATAATCCTCAGAAGGAAAGAAACTTATATACACCTCACTCCTTTTTTAATCCTAAACTGGCTTATTGGCTGTTTCTGCTTAAATACATTTATTCCCGTTTTTCATGATCTTCCGGCATGGGTTTATTTAGCAACTCTGGCATTTTGCGTTTCTAATTTTTTCATCTACGGAAATTCATCCACAGGCAAAAACACTTCAATTGCCTTTTTTATAAATGGATTGTCGTTTTTGATGATCTTATATTTCGCTGTATACCTGATTCCTATTATGCCTTTTTCTTTTATGGCAATTTTAGCTTTAGGATTAGGATTTTATGGATTGGTATCCGCACTAGTACTTATTATTCATATCGCAACAATTTTTCGATACTTCAACAGGGACAAAATTTATGCTGTTTCTTTTAGTGGAGGTTTTTTAGTGGTACTAATTAGCATAATTGTTTTTACTGTAGGCTTAAATATTGAAAGCCGCAAAATAGCGCAATCAGCCACATTAAATTCTTTTGATCAAAATAATGATCTTCCGGATTACATCTCTATTTCTCAGCATTTAAAACCTAATTTTTTCAATGAAATTCTACTAAAAAAAGATATCGTTTACATTCCGCTTCATGATATATTCTCTTTTGGAGGATTTGATTCCTTTGGAAATAAACAATATAATGAGCGTAAAACACATAATCCTATTATATCCATTGCTTATTTGTTTTGCAATGACCTTAATCTAACAAATGATGATAAAATAAACATTCTAAAATCAAACTTTGACAAACGATTAGAAACGGAAGAGCAATTATGGAGCGGCGAAGATTTATTTACCAAAACTATCAAAGAAGATGTAAAACTATATCCGGAAGCACGTTTGGCGTATACCGAAATTACAATGAAAATTGCCTGCACAGAAGATTCATGGCGTGATCAGGAAGCCATTTATTCTTTTCAGCTTCCTGAAGGTTCAGTCGCGACATCACTTTCATTATGGGTCAATGGCATAGAAAGAAAAGGAGTTTTGACTACTAAAGAAAAAGCTGAAAAAGCATATAAACAAATTGTTGGTGTAGAATACCGCGATCCGTCCTTAATGCAATGGAAAGAAGGAAACAAAGTCGTGGTTAGGGTTTTTCCAATTAATTATAAAACGCCACGAATATTTAAATGCGGATTTACAACTCCGTTAAAAGTAGAAGATAATCAAATGAAATATCAAAGTCTTTCGATAAAAGGACCCAACATTTCGAATGCTGAAACGATATCAAGAATCCAGACTGTTGGAAATACAAAAATAGAAACAAGCAAGGATTTTGAACTTAATAAGGATTACTACATTAATCAATCGAAAGGATTAGACGATTGGCAAGCTTCTATGCCTTTATCTAAAACTTTAGAATCAAATTCGTTTGTGTGGAAAGATAAAGTTTATGAAGTCAAAGACATTCAGAAAACAACTATACCGTTTATACCTTCAGAAATTATATTAGATTTAAACAGCAGTTGGACTACCAAACAAATAGAATCTTTTGTGAACTTAAACAAAAAGAATTTATTTGTAATGATAAATGGCAAAAAGAAAGAAATTAATAAGGACAATTTTAAAGCTATAGAATTAGAATTTGAAGATTTGCATTATTCTTTATTACCTCTTTATAAAATAACTCAAAACAGTTTGATTATAACAAAATGCGGTACATTTTCGGCCAATTTTGAAGAACTTGGAGATTCTGATTATTTAAATAAAATAAGAACCGGAACAAAAAACAGAAATTTAAAAGTAATTAATATTTCATCGGATATCAATCCGTTTTGGCAAACCGTAAAAGAACAAAAATATGTAGATTATTTTCAGACGAGTTTAAAAAACAGTTTAGAACTCATTAATAAAAATCAATATATATTATTTAAGACGGAGAGAAATACGGTCAATATTGAATCTGCTAATATTTCTATCAAAGAAAGCCAACAAGACACTATTTCAAAAAGTAACGGACCAAATCATATTTACAGAATGTACGCTTTAGGAAAAGTTCTTGATGAACAAGTTAAAATTCAAAATGACACTTTAGCAAATAATCAATATGTAGAATTAGCAAAAGATGCCAATATTGTAACGCCAATATCTTCTTTAATAGTTCTTGAAACTGATGAAGACTATAAAAACAACGGAATCGAGAAAAACGTCGATACTCTTGGAAATGCTTCTGTAAGTAATGATGGATCTGTTCCTGAACCACATGAATGGCTATTGATTATCCTGGGATCTACAATACTTTTCTTTTATTACAGAAAAAACAAAAAACAAGTTATTTAATGAAACTTATATTTCAATATAAAAACGCAATTGCACTATTGATTCTGGTTTGCTTATTGGCTATAAACTCAAGTATTGTTTTATCCGGTCTTGACAGCAATCTTTTCGGAATTACATTTTCGATAACGTTATTTCTTATCGGGGGTAGAAAAACTTCATTTAATATGAACTATCCCCTTTTAGGACTAATTTTTCTATTAGAATTTATAAGCTATCGCTTACATACCAAATCTTTGCATTTTTTAGCTTTAGCTTTATTTGCATGTTTCATCTATTATAGCATTACAAGAAAATTTTCGTTCATTGCGTTTATTTGTATTTTCCTATTCTCTTCTATATTTAATACCTTTTTTGATTATTTAACTGTCGAAATTAAACAGACACTTTGTTATGGTGTTTACTTAGTTTTAAAAAACAGTATTCCGATTACCAAAATAGAAGGTGTAAATTTTTATATCAATAATGCAAAGATTACCATTGATACTGCATGTATGGGATTATCGATGTTTAAAACCGGATTACTTGTTGGTGCTTTCTTACTGACTTTAGAGGAACGTAAACAACATAAATATTTCAATATAAAACAAATCTTCCTGTTTTGTTTTATGGTGATTTTATTAAATATCATTTCGAATTATTTCAGAATCGTAACTTTAATTTTATTTGATTGCACAGAAGAGAATACTTTACATTATAGTATTGGTTTACTCTGTTTTGTATTTTATCAAATTATACCAATGCTCTTTATAGTACGTTTTTTTAAACCTAATCAGGAAGAAATATCAAACCAAACTTCTAATAAATTCATCTTCTTTCCTATCATAATAGCATTTTCAATAGTATTAGCAACGAGTTTAGAAATTAAAAAAGAATTAAAACATGATTTACTCGATAATCTAAATACAGTTTATAATGTTAAAAGTGGAATCTGGATTAATTCTGAAGTTTTTAAAATTACAACTCCGGAAAAACTTATTTACATAAAAACTCCCTCTCACAATCCTTTGATTTGCTGGACGGGAAATGGTTATAAAATAATTGAATCAAAAGTGATTAAAAAAAATAATGAAGAAATATGTTTTGTCAGAATGGAGAAAAACAAGATTCAATATTATTCATATTGGTGGTATGAATGCGGTGATAAAAAATACACCTCACTTGTAGAAGTTCTTTTAATAAAACTTTTTCACAATAAATCTGTTCGGTTAATAAACGAAACCAGCAATAGAGAGTTATAAAATAAAAAAGCCTGATACTATTTGCATCAGGCTTTTTTATTTTTTTACATTAGCTTCTGGATAATAATCTCTTCTGTGATTCCTTCAGCGTCAGCTTTATAGTTTTTAATAATTCTGTGTCGTAATATTCCGGTTGCAACTGCTTTTACATCTTCTATATCTGGTGAAAATTTACCATTAAAAGCGGCATGGGCTTTCGCAGCTAAAATCAAATTTTGAGATGCTCTTGGACCTGCTCCCCAATCCAGATAATTCTTTACAAAATCATTTGATAATACATTATCCGGACGCGTTTTACTTACCAGAGTTACTGCATATTCAATCACATTATCGGCTACGGGAATTCTACGAATTAAATGCTGAAAATCGATAATTTCCTGTGCGGTAAACAACGGATTAATAGTTGTTTTAGCATCTGATGTTGTACGTTTTACTACCTGAACTTCTTCTTCAAAAGTTGGATATTCTAATTTAATAGCAAACATAAAACGGTCTAACTGCGCTTCAGGCAAAGGATACGTTCCTTCTTGCTCAATTGGGTTTTGAGTTGCTAATACAAAATAAGGTAAATCTAATTTATAATTTTGCCCTGCAATGGTAACTGAGCGCTCCTGCATTGCTTCAAGTAAAGCTGCCTGAGTTTTTGGAGGTGTTCTGTTAATCTCATCAGCTAAAACAATATTCGAAAAAATTGGACCTTTTATAAATTTAAAATGTCTGTTTTCATCGAGAATTTCACTTCCCAGAATATCCGATGGCATTAAATCTGGCGTAAACTGAATTCTTTTAAAATCTAAACCTAAAGCCTGAGACAGGGTATTTATCATTAATGTTTTTGCCAATCCCGGAACACCAATTAAAAGGGCGTGTCCTCCGGAAAATATACAAAGTAAAATTTGATCTACAACGGCATCTTGCCCTACAATGATTTTTGCTATTTCGGTTTTTAATTCATTTCTTTTTTGAACTAATTTATGAATTGCTGCTACGTCAGACATTTAGATATGTTTTTAAAATTGAAAAGAGTTAGCTCTATGAATTCATAAAACTAACTCTTTTTATTTATTTAATAAAAATTATTTTTTTAACCAATTGTATACAAAATTACAATCTCTGTATTCTCCAATAATTTTAATATAGGTATCTTTTATTTTTGTATCAAACCATTTTGAAATTGTTGTGATTTGCTTTTCTTTCAATGCTAATTCTTTAATTTTAGTATAATCTTTAGCATAATCAGCAGTATGTGCATCAATTCTATTGGTAACAGTGATTAATTTATACGTTTTTTTCCCTTTATCATCTGTATTTAAAAGTGGTTGAGAAATTTCGTTATCTTTTAGATTAGAAACCTGGCTGTATAAAGTTGGATCCATTTTGGTCAACTCGAAACGTGTATCCTGAGTATTTGGATTCACTAAAGTTCCTCCGTTTGCTCTGGTTTCTTTTTCGTCAGACTCTGTTCTCGCAGCTTCAGCAAAAGTAATTTCTTTGTTTTCTATTTTATTTCTGATATTGGTAATTCTTTCTTTAGCATCTTTCAATGCTGTTTCAGAAACAGTTGGTGAGATCAAAATATGACGTAGCTCTACTTCCTGCCCTTTTATTTTATCTACCATAATAATATGATATCCAAATGTAGTTTTAAAAGGTTCTGAAACTTCACCTTCACCCAAACTAAAAGCAACATCTTTAAATTCTTTTACGAATGGTGTTTTTCTGGTCATTTTATAAAAACCTCCATTTGGTGAAGATCCCGGATCTTGCGAATACAAAACTGCTTTTGTAGCAAAACTTGAACCTTCAAGAACATCTTTTCTAATCGCATTTAATCTGTCAATTACCTTTTGTTCATCTTCTTTTGAAACTTTTGGCTCTACAACAATTTGTGCTACTTCCATTTCAGCTCCAAAAGTTGGCAATTCATCTTTTGGTATTTTTTTAAAGAAATTACGAACTTCTTCCGGTGTAATTTCTACTGCATCTACAATTTTTTTAGTCATTTCTGACGCCAGCTTTTGCTCTTTTAAGATATCTGCAAAATAGGTTTTAAACTCCTCTACTGAATTCTTTTTATAATAAGCAACAACTTTATTGATATCTCCAACTTGCTGAACCATATAATTCAACCTTTCATCCATCATACTTCTTACTTCGGCATCACTAACAACAATACTATCCTGAATGGCCTGATGTGCATAAAGTTTATCTTCTAAAAGTTTACCAAGCATTTGACATCTTGTAATATCTTTTGTAGAACCTCCTTGGGCAGAAATCTCTAAATATCCTTTGTCAATATCTGAATCTAAAACAATATAATCTCCAACGGTGGCAATAATACCATCAATTTTTTGCTTTTGACCAGAAGGAATTGCAACTGGTTTTTGAATCACAGTATCTTTAATAATTTCCTGAGCTGAGATAATTGAGGTGAAAAAAAATAAAAAACACATTGTCAACACTAACTTGAAATCAATTGTTTTTAACTGTAATTTTTTTAATAACATTATTTTAAATTTAATTTGAATGTAAAGATCTTGCTTTAGAGTTTCGTTTAAACTACAATCATTTTAAAAATGCATTTTCAATTCGTTAATGTGAAAATACTAAATAATTAAGATCTAGTTCTTTTTAACTTATAACGAACAAAAATAACAATTCAATTACATAATACAACTATCGTCTATACTATTAACAAAAAATTATATGGAACGTAATTGTTTTTACTATAAGCAGCTTGTTTCTCAAGAATAAACTTATGTAAAAAAGCATATAATATCCTTTCAAAAATTGCATAAAAAACAAATTCAACAACTTCAAATATTTACCGTCAGATTACTCTCTGCCAATCCAATAAAAAAAAGTTATTAATACTACAACGTTTTCGTGGTATAAATATTTTCTTATAAAAACAAATCGAATTAAAAATCATATACTTTAGATTAATAATTGATAATTTATTGATCTAAAAATTACGAATAACTCTTTTTTATAGACCAATAAATATGAATATTAAACTTTATTTATCTAACCTTAACCGAATTTACATTATGAGAAAACCTATTGTAAGGATTTGTTTATTAGCAATTACGACACTCTTGTATTCTTGCTCACAAAATGAAACAAACGAAACAGACACAAAAGCTGAAAGTCAGCAATTTAAAATTATTGATGTAACACATCATGATGGAAAACCTTTTAGTACAGGAAATTCCAATGCTTCTTTAACCGGTAAATATGTTGATAACCCAGGTGGCGGAGTCATGATGCAGGCTTTTTATTGGGATGTTCCGGCCGGTGGAAATTGGTGGAATACTGTTGCGACCAAAGTTACAGACTGGTCGAATGCCGGGATTGGTTCTATATGGCTTCCTCCTGCTTCAAAAGCTCAAAACGGTGCATTTTCTATGGGATATGACCCAACAGATTATTTTGATTTTGGAGATTACAACCAAAATGGAACTACAGAAACCAGATTTGGTTCTAAAACAGAATTGGTAACTTTAATTACAAAAGCACATACTGAAAATATCAAGGTATATGCCGACATTGTAATTAACCACAATAGTGGCGGACAATCTGAAGCAAATCCGTTTACGGGAACGAATACCTGGACAAATTTTAACGGAATTGCATCTGGAAAATTCAAACGTACCTATACTAATTTCTATAAAAATAGTTACGGAAATAATGACGAAGGAAGTTTTGGAGGTTTTCCTGATTTATGCCATGCTGATCCGTATGTGCAGGATTGGTTATGGAAAAGAGCTGACGGAGTTGGTAAATATTATAAAAACACCATGAAATTTGATGGCTGGAGATTTGACTATGTAAAAGGTTTTGGCTCGTGGGTTGTAAGAGACTGGAATGCAAATGTAGGCGGATTTTCTGTAGGTGAATTATGGGATTCTAATGTAAACATATTAAATGATTGGGCTAATAATGCCAACAGTTCTGTATTCGATTTTGCTTGTTACTATAAAATGAATGATGCTTTTGACGGAAATAATCTCGCACTATTGAATGATGATATGATGTGGAAAAGAAATCCATATAAAGCCGTAACTTTTGTTACGAATCATGATACTGACGAAATTTCGAGTAAATTATTAGCGTATTCTTATATTTTAACACACGAAGGATATCCTACAATATTTTACAGAGATTATGAAGAATGGCTGGACAAAAACAAATTAAACAATCTAATCTGGATTCATAATAACAAAGCAACCGGTACTACTTCTATCTTATATTCTGACAATGACGAATATGTTGCCAGAAGAAACGGATACAATGGAAACCCAGGATTAGTAGTTTACATCAACAACTCAACATCCTGGCAGGAAAGATGGGTTGAGACGAATTGGGCAAATACTCAAATTAAGGATTTTACAGGAAACTCAACCTGGTTTCCTACAACTTAAGCAGATAAATGGGTAAAAATTCAATGTCCGCCTAAAGGATATACAGTTTGGTCAATTAATCAATAATTGATAATCATTATAAGGTCGTTCTAAAAAAACGGCCTTATTTTTTGCTGGCAACTTATCTTTACTAAAATAAAAGAGTTCCTAATTTAAGAAGTGAATATTTTTATTAAGCCGTAATTAATAGTACTTTTGCAACCTATTTATACGAAATATGAGCTTTTTAAAAGAAATACAACGCAGAAGAACATTTGGAATTATATCGCATCCTGATGCCGGTAAGACAACTTTAACAGAGAAGTTATTGTTATTTGGGGGAGCAATTCAGGAAGCAGGAGCTGTAAAAAACAATAAAATTAAAAAAGGAGCAACGAGTGATTTTATGGAAATCGAACGCCAAAGAGGTATTTCGGTTTCAACATCAGTACTTGCCTTTAATTATAAAGATAAAAAAATCAACATTCTTGATACTCCTGGACACAAGGATTTTGCCGAAGATACTTTTAGAACTTTAACGGCTGTTGATAGTGTTATTGTTGTAATCGACGTTGCAAAAGGGGTTGAGGAACAAACAGAAAAATTAGTAGCTGTTTGTAGAATGAGGAATATTCCGATGATTGTTTTCATCAACAAATTAGACCGTGAAGGAAAAGATGCTTTTGACTTAATGGATGAAGTAGAACAAAAATTAGGTCTAACTGTTACACCTTTGAGTTTCCCTATTGGTATGGGTTATGACTTTCAGGGAATTTACAATTTATGGGAGCAAAACATTAATATTTTTAGCGGAGACAGTCGCAAAAATATTGAAGAAACAATTGCTTTTTCAGATGTTCAAAGTCCTGAATTAGAAAAAATTATTGGTCCAAAACCAGCCGACAGATTACGTGAGGAATTAGAATTAATAGATGAAGTATATCCAAAATTTGATCGTCAGGATTATTTAGATGGAAAATTACAACCTGTGTTTTTTGGTTCAGCTTTAAATAACTTTGGAGTTCGCGAATTGTTAGATTGTTTTGTTACAATCGCTCCATCTCCAAGACCTAAAGATTCTGAAACTCGTTTGGTAGATCCTGTTGAAGAAAAAATGACAGGTTTTGTGTTCAAAATCCATGCAAATATGGATCCAAAACACAGGGATCGTTTAGCCTTTATTAAAATCGTTTCGGGAACTTTCGAAAGAAACAAACCTTATTACCACGTTCGTCAAAAGAAAAATTTAAAATTTTCGAGTCCGAATGCCTTTTTTGCTGAGAAAAAAGAAATCGTTGATATTTCGTATCCTGGTGATATTGTAGGTTTGCACGATACAGGAAACTTTAAAATTGGTGATACTTTAACCGAAGGTGAAATCATGAGTTTCAAAGGTATTCCGAGTTTCTCTCCGGAGCACTTTAGATACATCAACAATGCTGATCCTATGAAAGCCAAACAACTCGACAAAGGTATTGATCAGCTGATGGATGAAGGTGTTGCGCAGTTGTTTACTTTAGAGATGAACAACCGTAAAGTAATTGGAACTGTTGGGGCACTTCAATATGAGGTTATTCAGTATCGTTTAGAGCATGAATATGGTGCTAAATGTACGTATGAAAATTTCCCTGTTCATAAAGCGTGTTGGGTAAAACCTGATGATGCTAAAAATGATGAATTTAAAGAATTCAAACGTATTAAGCAGAAGTTTTTAGCTCATGACAAATATGGTCAATTGGTATTCCTGGCTGATTCTGACTTTACGATTCAAATGACTCAAAATAAATATCCAAGTGTGAAATTATTCTTTACTTCAGAATTTGACTAAAATATTTTAATAAAAAATGCCAGCTTTTAAGTTGGCATTTTTGTTTAGATAAATCGTCTTCATAAAATAAACAGCAAACAAAATGACTTTTAAATCATTCTGTTTGCTGTTTTTAAATTTCTATTTTTTTAAATTCAAAATAATTAAATTTAATTTTTAATCAGTTTAACCGTTTTTGACTGATTGTTTTCATTCGTTATCTTTAGTAAATAAATTCCGTTTGGAGTGTTTCCTAAATTTAATGTAGTCGTTCCAACATTCACTTTTTGTGTTTGAATCGTTTTTCCTAATATATCAAATAAAACAGCTGTACCATTAGTATCGCTATTGATAAAAAATGCACTGCTAGATGGATTAGGATATACTTTTAAACTAGAAATCCCATCTAAATTATGATCATCTAAACCAAGTGTTGTGCAAGTATTACCCGTTTGAATAATTGAACCCGTTATCCAGTTAGAAGTGTTTGCTGATAAATCAAAATCTGTTAATATACCATCATTTCCATTTCCACTTGAATCTGTCAAGGTTGCAACTGCTGAATTATCTGCTCCTTCAACTCCATGATTGAATTTATAATAATTTATCAATCCAGGTTGAGCACCTGATAATTCGCAATTCATATTGTTCTGGATTTCAGTCTGTGTTAAAACTTTATTCCAAATACGAACTTCATCCATTACACCACTAAATAGATTTCCGCCCTGGTCAAATGCCCCAATCCTAACAACATTTCCTATAAAGGCAGGTACGTTATTATTTTCAGAAATAGCAACGCCATTTTTATACAATATCATTGTAGAAGTAGCTAAATCATAAGTTACAGCAACATGATACCAGGTATCTGCATTTAATGTTTCACTATCTTCTACTGCATCCCATTGTCCATTATGTCCTGAAGATAATACACCGCCAGGTAGATAAATTGCATGCTCGCCTTCTACACCGCCACCTGAAATAATATTATTTACCGGTGAAAAATCATTTATTTTTATCCAGGCTTCTTTGGTATACGTTGCAGGCATATTATTAGGAAGTTCTACATAACCTCCTTGAAACTCTAAGGAAGTACCATTAAGATCAACAACATTTACCTGTACTTCAGTACGTAAGCTTTCGCAAGATAAAGTTTGTGAAACATAATATAAACCTGTTGATAAAGGAGTAGTAACAGCTAATGGAGTGCCCCCAACAGCGTCAGCATACCATTTTATGTCAGTTCCAGTTGCTGCCAGATCAGAAACTTTTGTATTTATATTTAATTTTTGAGTTGAAGCTACTGTGGCTGCAGGAGTTGTACATATACCCACAGTACTTGTAAGCGTAGGAATATTTAATGCGTTAGGAACATTAGCAATTCTAAAAGTATAGGTTGTGCCTATTTTAATGAATGCAGTAGGCTTTAAAGAAAATTCCTGCTCAGTAAATTTATTTTGACCAGTAGCTAAGGTTATCATGCTACTTGAATCTGCGCTTAAAAATAAACCTGGGACAAACATACCAGGACTTGCTGTAGAAATTTGCTGTGTAGTTGCTGTTTCATGAGGTAAATCAGGATTAATTTCGAAAACAAATGGAGAATTCGAAATTAAAATGCTTTGCCAGCTGTTTCCGTTATTCTCAGAAAATTCAATCTTCGAGCTTATCCCTACTGTGCCCGAAGTACCAGTAGAATACTCTTCTGCAGCTATTCTAATTCTTAAAGCGTCAAAGTTATTGATTTGTATAGCAGTATTAAGTGGCGCTTTCCAGGTAGCTGTAGTTTCACTACCATTATTATTTCGCCAACGATAAGCTGAAATTCTTGTATTTGCATTCGCAAAAAAGAAATTAGCAAGCAGTAATGTAAAGAGTAAAGTTTTATTCATATTAAATTTATTTAAATTAATTATTTGTTATTTTTTTAATTCTTCATGTGTGTCTGCTCTTATAGTTTTAGGTTTTAAATATGTTAAATAAATGAATACAAAAATGATGAGAAGTATATTAAATAATAAAGGATACTTCGTAAATAATGATAAATTAGCGTTGGGATGAATAGACCCAAAAACCAATGTACTTCTTGTGTCTTTTTTTTCTGAAACAATTGTTCCATCACTATTTATAATAGCATTAATACCACAATTATTAGCAACAGCAATATCTTTACGGTTTTCTACTGCTTGTAATCGGGCGTAATAAAAATGAAGATCTGAAATGTAATTATCTTTAAACCAACCATCATTACTAAAATTAAATAAAAAATTAGCACCACTTCTTACTTGTTCTGAGCCACAATTTTCAGAAACAACTTCATTGCAGATTAAATTTCCAGCTTTCCCAAATTTCGTTTGAATTGGCACTTGATTCTTACCTCTTGACAAAACAAAACCTTCCTGACTCAAAAAAGGAATCAAAAAATTACCCAAAGGTTCCTCAATACCTTTTAGCAAAATTTGTTTGTTGTAAATTCCATTTACCTTGTTGTATTTATCAATATAAAAAACAGAATTAAAGAGTTTTTTATCCTCACTGTTTTCATTATTAATACCAATGACGTGAGTAATGTCCTTGGCGTTGCTTATTCTTACAATTTCTTTTAAAAGATCATCTTCACTAGAATAAGTCCAGGGCAATGCTGTCTCCGGCCAAATAATAAAATCAGGACCAAGTTTCGAAGCATCCTTGCATAATTGAAAATATTTGTTAGCAAAAGCATTTCCATTTTCACTATTCCATTTTATTTCAGGATTGGTGTTATCAGAGACGATGGCAATTTTAAATGATTTTCCAGCTGCTATTGGCGTGTAACTATAAAAACAAAGGCTTCCTATTACAAACATTAAGAATAAAACAGAGCCTGTATATATTAGATACAGTTGCTTTTTTTGCAAATAAAGTTCCGCTACAAAAAGATTTATTAAGACCGTTAAAAAACTTAATAAGGCTAAGCCACCAATACTAGTTAGCTGAATAAAATAAATATTTGTAACAAAAGGAAAACCTATTCTGAAATAATGCAAAGGAAAGTATTGCAATGCAAATGCTAAAACAGATTCTAAAACTGTCCATAATGCTGCTATACACAACCTATTTAAAAATAATGATTTGTTTGGTTTAGTATTTTTTATATAAATATTTGCAATGATCCAGGAAACTAAAGAAAAATAAAGTCCTAAAAAAATACTACTAATAAGATAAACAAAGCTTCCATAAATAAATCCATTTCCTGTATAATGATTAATTCCCTTTATCATCCAGAAGAACATGCCCAATCCAATTCCAAAACCAAAGAGAAAACCATTAAAGATTGATCGTTTTTTTGAGCTTTCATTTAGTAAAACAAATAAAGGAACAATGCTAAAACAAACGACTAAAATCGAAAGATGAGTATTGGCAAAATTAAGCGCCAATCCAGAAAACAATAATAGAATAGAAAACTTTAAGTTTTTTCCCATTTATAATAATTATTGAAAAATAAAAACAAATATTAACACATTTAACAAAGTAAATATAACCTATTAACATCTAAATACATAAGTTCATAACTTGTCATCAAAAAAAGATATGTAGGATAAAATCACCTTTTTAGATGCCTGAATATAATGTTAACCAAATCATCTATGCAATTAATAACATCTATTAAACTAATACACAATCAATTAAAAACTAAAATTCCCAATTAAGAATTTTAAAATATGACTTTGTTATTCTATAATAATAAAATTAAATTTTTGAAAAAAATCATATTTTTTTAAAGATGTAAAATAAGTTTTACAAAGAAAAAATAAATTCTATCACTAAATAATTTTAAAAATAATACACAGCAAATCGATAAATTCTAATGTTTTTTAAATGCTATAAAAAAAGCGCTAACTTCGATATTAGCGCTTTTTTTTAATTTGAATTAACCAACCTTGTAAGTTATTTTATTCCAAAAATCTCTCCTTTATATTAGGAGATACCAATATTAGAATAATAAATCGCAAACGAGAAATATAGTCGATGAAAGTAAAACTAAATCAGTTGAAATACATTATTTAAAGGTCAATAAGAAAAATTCTCTTTAAAATAAAAAAGTCCCATTTAAAAAATGGGACTTTAATAATTTATGCTTGTCCTGTAGGACCAAAATTAAGCGGTATTGGTGCTTGTTCTGTCTCTTTGATTTCGCCATGAGCGGCTTCAAAACGATGAATATTTTCTCCAATTGCTTTTAATAATCTTTTAGCATGTTGTGGTGTCAAGACAATTCTTGACTTTACCTTGGCTTTAGGAATACCCGGCATAATGCTCACAAAATCTAAAACAAACTCTGATGATGAGTGGTTGATTATTGCAAGATTAGAATAAATTCCTTCTGCAATTGTTTCGTCTAGCTCAATATTAATTTGCTCTTGTTGTTGTTTCGGATTACTCATAGTTTCCTAATTAATAGATATATTCTTCTTTATTAGCCATCATTTCATTATAATCGTCTTTAGATCCTACGATAGTGTTATCATATTCTCTCATACCAGTTCCAGCAGGAATTCTGTGTCCAACGATTACATTTTCTTTCAATCCTTCTAAATCATCTACTTTACCAGCTACAGCAGCTTCGTTAAGTACTTTTGTTGTTTCCTGGAAGGAAGCAGCAGAGATGAATGATTTAGTTTGTAACGAAGCTCTTGTAATACCTTGTAAAACTGGCGTTGCAGTTGCAGTAATTACGTCTCTTGCTACAACAAGATTTTTATCATTTCGTTTCAACAATGAGTTTTCATCACGTAAATCACGAGGAGAAATAATCTGACCTGGTTTTAATACAGCAGAATCTCCTGAATCTTCAACTACTTTCATACCGTATAATTTATCATTTTGAACGATAAAGTCTTTAGTGTGAATTAATTGATCTTCTAAGAATAATGTATCTCCTGGATCCTGAACTCTTACTTTACGCATCATTTGACGAATAACTACCTCAAAGTGCTTGTCATTAATTTTTACCCCTTGTAAACGGTATACCTCTTGAATTTCATTTACCAAGTACTGTTGAACAGCAGCTGGTCCTTGAATTCTTAAGATGTCATCTGGTGTAATTGCACCGTCAGACAATGGCACTCCTGCTCTTACGAAGTCATTTTCCTGTACTAAGATTTGGCTTGAAAGTTTAACTAAATACTTTTTAATCTCACCAAATTTAGATTCGATAACAATTTCACGGTTACCTCTTTTGATTTTTCCAAAAGATACAACACCGTCAATTTCAGAAACAACCGCTGGGTTAGAAGGGTTACGAGCCTCAAGCAACTCAGTAATTCTTGGTAAACCTCCCGTGATATCGCCTGCTTTAGAAGAACGACGTGGGATTTTTACTAATACTTTACCTGCTTTAATTTTCTCTCCGTTCTCAACCATAAGGTGGGCTCCTACTGGTAAGTTATACGAACGAATTAATTCACCTTCTTTACCGTAAACCAATAAAGTTGGAATTAATTTTTTATTTCTTGCTTCAGAAATTACTTTTTCCTGGAATCCTGTTTGCTCATCGATTTCAACCATGAACGATTGTCCTTGCTCTAAATCCTCGTAAGCAATCTTACCAGTAAATTCAGAAACAATTACACCATTATATGGATCCCACTTACAGATCACAGATCCTTTAGTAACTACTTCACCATCCTTAACGAAAATACTAGATCCGTAAGGAATATTGTGTGTATTTAAGACAATTCCGGTTTTCTCATCAACTAATTTTAATTCAGTTGAACGTGATACTACGATATCTACCGCATTACCTTCATTATCTTCACCTTTTACAGTTTTTAAATCTTCAATCTCAAGTCTACCGTTGAATCTTGTAACAATACTAGATTCTTCAGAAATACCTCCTGCAACCCCTCCAACGTGGAACGTACGAAGTGTTAACTGTGTACCTGGCTCTCCAATAGACTGAGCTGCAATAACTCCTACTGCTTCACCTCTTTGTGTCATCTTACCAGTAGCTAAGTTTCTACCGTAACATTTAGCACAAATACCTTTTAAAGCCTCACAAGTTAATGGAGATCTAACTTCTACTCTTTCAATCGGAGAAGCTTCAATAACTCTCATGATTGCTTCAGTAATTTGATGACCTGATTGAACTAATACTTCATTAGTAAGAGGATTAATAACATCTTGCAATGCAACACGTCCTAAAATTCTTTCTCCTAAAGATTCAACAATTTCCTCATTTTTCTTCAAAGCAGAAACTTCAACACCTCTAAGAGTACCACAATCTTCGATGTTTACAATAACATCTTGTGATACGTCATGAAGTCTTCTTGTTAAGTATCCGGCATCGGCAGTTTTAAGAGCCGTATCCGCAAGTCCTTTACGAGCACCGTGAGTAGAAATAAAGTACTCAAGGATCGAAAGTCCTTCCTTAAAGTTAGAAAGAATCGGGTTTTCAATAATCTCACCACCACCGGCAGTAGATTTTTTAGGCTTAGCCATCAAACCACGCATACCTGTTAACTGACGAATCTGTTCCTTAGAACCCCTCGCCCCAGAGTCAAGCATCATATATACAGAGTTGAAACCTTGTTGGTCTTCTCTAATATTTTTCATTGCTAATTCTGTTAACTGAGCATTTGCTGAAGTCCATACGTCAATAACTTGATTGTAACGCTCGTTATTGGTAATAAGACCCATGTTATAATTCACAGAAATACCTTCAACTTGCTCTCTGGCATCTGCAATTAATTTTGTTTTTTGTTCTGGAATTCTAATATCACCAAGAGAGAATGACAAACCTCCTCTAAATGCGAATTTATACCCCATGTCTTTCATATTGTCCAAGAAAGCAGCAGTAGTAGGTACATTAGTCACACTCAAAATGTGTCCAATAATATCTCTAAGGTTTTTCTTAGTCAATACATCATTGATATATCCGGCTGCTTCAGGTACTACTTCGTTAAATAATACACGACCTGCAGTTGTTTGGATAATTTTGTACACTAATTCTCCAGCTTCATTAAAATCTTTTGCTCTAATTTTCACACGAGCATTCAATTCTAATCTTCCTTCGTTTAATGCAATATTTACTTCTTCAGCAGAATAGAAAGTTAAGTCTTGACCTAAAATTATGTGTTCTGGCGTAGAGATACGTTCTTTGGTCATATAATATAGACCCAAGACCATATCCTGAGAAGGTACAGTAATTGGAGCACCATTTGCAGGGTTCAAGATATTGTGAGAAGCCAACATTAATAATTGTGCCTCTAAAATAGCCTCTGGTCCTAATGGCAAGTGAACTGCCATCTGATCCCCATCAAAATCGGCGTTGAAAGCCGTACATACTAATGGGTGCAATTGGATCGCTTTTCCTTCAATTAATTTTGGCTGGAAAGCTTGAATACCAAGTCTGTGTAACGTAGGAGCACGGTTAAGTAATACTGGGTGACCTTTAATTACATTTTCAAGGATATCCCAAACTACAGGCTCTTTTTTGTCTATGATTTTCTTAGCAGATTTTACTGTTTTAACAATACCTCTTTCGATCAATTTACGGATAACAAAAGGTTTGTATAACTCAGATGCCATATCTTTTGGCAATCCACATTCAAATAATTTTAATTCAGGACCAACAACAATTACCGAACGAGCAGAATAATCCACACGTTTTCCAAGTAAGTTTTGACGGAAACGTCCTTGCTTACCTTTTAAGGAATCAGATAATGATTTTAATGGTCTGTTTGATTCTGTCTTAACAGCAGAAGCTTTACGCGTGTTGTCAAACAATGAATCTACAGATTCCTGTAACATACGTTTTTCGTTTCTTAAGATAACTTCTGGAGCTTTAATCTCCATTAATCTTTTCAAACGGTTGTTACGGATAATTACACGACGGTATAAGTCATTTAAATCTGAAGTTGCAAAACGACCTCCATCAAGTGGCACAAGCGGACGTAATTCTGGTGGAATAACAGGAACCACTTTCATAATCATCCACTCAGGACGGTTTTCGCGGTTTAAGTTAGACTCACGGAAAGACTCAACAACTTGTAATCTTTTTAAAGCTTCAGTTTTTCGTTGTTTAGATGTTTCGTTATTAGCACTGTGTCTCAATTGGTAAGACAACTCATCTAAGTCGATACGAGCTAATAAATCCATAATACACTCTGCTCCCATTTTGGCAACAAATTTATTAGGATCCATATCATCTAAATATTGATTTTCCTGCGGAAGAGTATCTAAAATATTTAAATATTCTTCTTCAGTTAAGAAATCTAATCTTTGTAATGATTCTCCATCTGCATTTTTAGCAATACCAGCTTGAATTACTACATATCTTTCGTAGTAAATAATCATATCTAATTTCTTAGATGGAAGACCAAGGATATAACCAATTTTGTTTGGAAGAGAACGGAAGTACCAGATATGAGCAATTGGCACAACAAGGTTGATGTGTCCTACTCTGTCACGACGTACTTTTTTCTCAGTAACTTCAACACCACAACGGTCGCAAATGATACCTTTGTAACGAATTCTTTTATATTTACCACAAGCACACTCAAAATCCTTAACAGGTCCGAAGATTCTTTCACAGAAAAGTCCGTCACGTTCTGGTTTGTGAGTTCTGTAGTTGATAGTTTCTGGTTTCAAAACCTCTCCTCTTGATTCTTTCAAGATAGATTCAGGTGAAGCCAATCCAATTGAGATTTTATTAAATCTTTTAACTGGATTTTTATCCTTATTATTGTTTCTATTATTCATCATAGTTTTTACTATTGATTTATCTGCAATTAAAAATTGATTTTAACTTATAACCCATCTTATTAAAAAGACTAAATTATAAGTCGCTACCTCGGATTACTTCTCTAAACTTCAAACTAAATTTTGAAGTGCTAATTATAAAACTTTTCAGGTTTAAATAAAAAATCGGAACGGGTTACGGGTATAAATCCTAAAAACTTTTATTTTCATAAACAGCTTCAGTCTCAGCTTTCAGTGTGAACTGAATACTGAGACTGTAACTGAAAACTTTATTTATTCTTCTAAACGAATGTCAAGTCCAAGACCTTTCAATTCATGCATTAATACATTGAATGATTCTGGTAATCCTGGTTCTGGCATAGACTCTCCCTTAACGATAGCTTCGTAAGTTTTAGCTCTACCAATAACGTCATCCGATTTAACTGTTAAGATCTCACGTAGCGTACTTGATGCTCCATAAGCTTCAAGTGCCCAAACCTCCATCTCTCCAAAACGCTGACCTCCAAATTGAGCTTTACCTCCAAGTGGTTGTTGAGTAATCAACGAGTATGGACCAATAGAACGTGCGTGCATCTTATCATCAACCATGTGTCCTAATTTAAGCATGTAAATTACACCCACAGTTGCTGCTTGATGGAAACGCTCTCCAGTACCACCATCATAAAGGTGTGTATGTCCAAAACGTGGTACTCCAGCTTCATCAGTCAAGGCATTGATTTGATCTAAAGAAGCACCATCAAAAATTGGAGTAGCAAATTTTCTACCTAAATTTTGACCAGCCCATCCAAGAACAGTCTCATAAATCTGACCAATATTCATACGTGAAGGTACCCCAAGTGGATTCAATACGATATCAACCGGTGTTCCGTCTTCAAGGAAAGGCATATCTTCATGACGAACGATTCTTGCAACAATACCTTTGTTACCGTGACGTCCTGCCATTTTATCCCCTACTTTCAGTTTACGTTTTTTAGCGATATAAATTTTCGCTAATTTCAAGATTCCAGATGGTAATTCATCTCCAACTGTAATAGTGAATTTTTCTCTTCTTAAAGATCCTTGTAAGTCGTTCAGCTTAATTTTATAGTTATGAATTAAATCATTAACCATTTTATTAGTAGCGTCATCAGCAACCCATTGACCTTTGCTTAAGTGAGCAAAATCTTCTACTGCGTAAAGCATTTTTTGAGTATATTTTTTACCTTTTGGTAAAACTTCTTCACCCAAATCATTCATTACACCCTGAGATGTTTTTCCGTTAACGATAAGGAATAATTTCTCAACTAACCTGTCTTTTAATTCAACAAATTTAGTTTCGAATTCCATTTCTAAAGCGCCTAAAGCATCTTTATCCTGAGTACGTTTACGTTTATCTTTTACGGCTCTTGCAAATAATTTTTTATCAAGAACTACACCGTGTAAGGATGGAGACGCTTTTAATGAAGCATCTTTTACATCTCCTGCTTTATCCCCGAAGATTGCACGAAGCAATTTCTCTTCAGGAGTAGGATCTGATTCTCCTTTTGGTGTAATTTTTCCGATCAAAATGTCGCCAGGTTTAACCTCTGCTCCAATTCTGATCATACCGTTTTCATCTAAATCTTTAGTAGCTTCTTCAGAAACGTTAGGAATATCGTTTGTTAACTCTTCATTACCTAACTTAGTATCTCTAACCTCTAATGAATAATCATCAACGTGGATAGAAGTAAAAATATCATCACGAACTACTTTTTCAGAAATTACAATTGCATCCTCAAAGTTATACCCTTTCCATGGCATGAACGCAACTTTTAAGTTTCTACCTAAAGCTAATTCACCATTTTGAGTAGCATATCCTTCTGATAATACCTGACCAAGAATTACTCTGTCCCCTTTTCTTACGATTGGTTTCAGGTTAATACTTGTTCCCTGATTGGTTTTTCTAAATTTAATTAAGTTGTATGTTTTTTCATCAGCATCAAAACTTACCATTCTTTCTTCTTCAGTACGGTCGTATTTGATAGTAATGATGTTTGCATCAACATATTCTACAGTTCCATCTCCTTCAGCATTAATTAATACTCTGGAATCTGAAGCTACCTGACGCTCTAAACCTGTACCTACAATTGGTGCTTCCGGACGGATCAAAGGAACCGCCTGACGCATCATGTTAGATCCCATCAAGGCTCTATTCGCATCATCATGTTCCAGGAAAGGAATCAATGAAGCCGAAATCGAAGCAATCTGGTTAGGAGCAACGTCTGTATAATGTACTGCAGAAGGTTCAACAACCGGGAAGTCACCTTCCTCACGAGCAATAACATTAGTCGCCGTGATTTTACCAGTCTCATCCATTTCAATGTTTGCCTGAGCAATCATCTTTCCTTCTTCTTCTTCAGCACTTAAATAGATAGGAGTACTTTCTAAATCAACTACACCATCTGTTACTTTACGGTAAGGAGTTTCAATGAAACCCATTCCGTTAACTTTTGCATAAACACCAAGAGATGAAATCAAACCAATGTTTGGTCCCTCTGGAGTTTCAATCGGACATAAACGACCATAGTGTGTATAGTGAACGTCACGAACCTCAAATCCGGCTCTTTCTCTCGAAAGTCCACCAGGTCCAAGGGCAGAAAGTCTTCTTTTGTGTGTAATCTCAGCTAATGGATTCGTTTGATCCATAAATTGAGATAACTGGTTCGTACCAAAGAAAGAGTTGATAACCGATGATAATGTTTTAGCATTAATCAAATCGATTGGTGTAAACACCTCGTTATCTCTAACGTTCATTCTCTCACGAATAGTTCTCGCCATACGTGCTAAACCAACACCGAATTGTTGAGACAATTGTTCCCCAACTGTTCTAACACGACGGTTTGATAAGTGATCAATATCATCAATCTCTGCTTTAGAGTTGATCAATTCGATCAAATATTTTACAATGGTAATGATATCTTCTTTGGTAAGCACTTGCTTTTCCATTGGGATATCTAAACCAAGTTTTTTGTTCATTCTGTAACGACCAACTTCACCTAAGTTATAACGTTGATCAGAGAAGAACAATTTATCTATAATACCACGAGCAGTTTCTTCATCAGGCGGTTCTGCATTACGCAATTGTCTGTAGATATGCTCAACAGCTTCTTTTTCAGAGTTTGTTGGATCTTTTTGTAATGTATTGTGGATAATAGCATAATCTGCTTGATTATTATCCTCTTTATGTAACAAAATAGATTTAACGTTAGAATCAATGATTTCTTCAACATTATCTTTGTCGATAATAGTGTCACGATCAAGGATAATTTCGTTACGTTCGATAGAAACTACCTCACCGGTATCTTCATCAACGAAATCCTCGTGCCAAGTGTTCAATACACGTGCAGCAAGTCTTCTTCCAATATATTTTTTAATACCTGTTTTAGAAACTTTAATTTCCTCAGCAAGGTCGAAAATTTCAAGGATATCCTTATCTCTTTCGAATCCAATAGCACGGAATAAAGTTGTAACCGGTAATTTTTTCTTTCTATCGATATAAGCATACATTACGCTGTTGATATCTGTAGAAAATTCTATCCAGGATCCTTTAAAAGGAATTACTCTGGCAGAATAAAGTTTTGTTCCATTTGCGTGGAATGATTGACCAAAGAAAACCCCAGGAGAACGGTGTAGTTGAGATACTACTACACGCTCAGCACCATTGATAACAAAAGTACCGCTTGGAGTCATATAAGGTATTGTTCCAAGATAAACATCTTGTACAATAGTTTCAAAATCTTCGTGTTCTGGATCTGTACAGTATAGTTTTAACCTGGCTTTTAAAGGCACACTATAAGTAAGACCTCTCTCTATACATTCTTGAATTGTATAACGTGGCGGATCTACAAAATAATCTAGGAACTCCAATACAAAGTTATTTCTTGTATCTGTAATTGGGAAGTTTTCCATGAAGGTGTTGTATAACCCTTCGTTGCCTCTTTCATCAGATTTAGTTTCTAATTGAAAAAAATCTTTAAAAGATTTAACCTGAACATCTAAGAAATCTGGATAGTCAGGAATATTTTTTGTAGAGGCAAAATTCAATCTTTCAGTCTGATTTGTTATCATCAATGGACAAAATTTTGATTAAAAAAAAGTAATTTTTTGTGTAAACACACACTGTTTAATCTATACTTTCTTATTATAATCAATACATCTTTAAAAATAAACCAGTAAAATTAGTTCAATTTTTTTTCTTCGTATTGATCAAAAACTTTTTCGTATTTTAAACTATTTGATAATAAAACTTGATATATTTTATTATACGAAAAATGGTTTAGGCCATTGAGCGTTCACTCAAGACCTAAACCTAGTTCTTAAAACTGAGTTGAATTATTTAAGCTCAACTACAGCTCCAGCTTCTTCTAATGATTTTTTAAGACCTTCCGCCTCTTCTTTAGAAACACCTTCTTTAACGTTACTTGGAGCACCGTCAACTACATCTTTAGCTTCTTTAAGACCTAAACCTGTAAGTTCTTTTACTAATTTTACAACTGCTAATTTAGAAGCTCCAGCTTCTTTTAATACAACTGTAAATTCAGTTTGTGCTTCTTCAGCAGCACCTTCTCCACCACCAGCAGCAACTACTACAGCTGCAGCAGCAGGCTCGATACCATACTCGTCTTTTAATATTGTTGCTAATTCGTTAACTTCTTTAACTGTTAAGTTAACTAATTGTTCTGCGAATTGTTTCAAATCTGCCATTTTTTCTATCGTTTAAAATGATTTGTAAAATATAATTTATTTATTGTGCGCTAATTAAGCTACAAGGAAATTCAATTCCTCGTACGAATTATTATGCTTCAGCTTCTTCTTCGCTACCAGCGAATTTGTTTTGTAAAGCAGAAATAATTCTTTGTGCTGGTGATTGCAATAATCCAATAAGTTCTCCAAGAAGTTCTTCTTTAGATTTGATAGTTGCTAATGCATCTAATTGATCATCTCCAATATAAATTTCAGAATTAATATAAGCTCCTTTTAATACAGGTTTAGCCGATTTTTTTCTAAAATCTTTAATTATTTTTCCAGGTGCATTTGCAACATCTGAAATAAATATAGCACTATTACCAGTCAATACTGAAGGTAAATCACCATAGTCATTAGCAGAAGCTTCCATTGCTTTTGCAAGCAAAGTATTTTTTACAACCTCTAATTTAATACCTGCTTTAAAGCAAGCTCTTCTCAAGTTTGAAGTTGTTTCTGCGTTTAATCCAGAAATATCAGATACATAAATAATATTTGTACCAGCTAACTGTGCAGTTAAATCTTCAATCGCGATTGATTTTTCTTCTCTAGTCATACTAAAAATTATTAACTACCAATTATACTGCTTTAGGGTCCAATGCAATTGCAGGACTCATAGTGCTTGTAAGGTGAATACCTTTAATGTAGGTACCTTTAGCAGCAGTTGGTTTAAGTTTGATTAATGTTTGAATAATTTCGTGTGCATTGTCATAAATTTGCTCAGCTCCAAAAGAAACTTTACCAATTCCTGCATGTACGATACCAGTTTTATCAACTTTAAAGTCAATTTTACCAGCTTTCACCTCTTGAACAGCTTTTGCAACATCCATAGTTACAGTACCTGTTTTAGGGTTTGGCATTAAACCTCTAGGTCCTAAAATACGACCTAATGGACCTAATTTACCCATAACAGCTGGCATAGTGATGATAACATCAACATCTGTCCAACCATCTTTAATTTTTTGTAAATAATCGTCAAGACCTACATAATCAGCTCCAGCTTCTTTAGCTTCCGCTTCTTTATCTGGAGTAACCAATGCTAATACTTTAACGTCTTTACCTGTTCCGTGAGGTAATGTAACTACACCTCTAACCATTTGATTCGCTTTTCTTGGATCTACACCCAAACGAACTGCGATATCAACAGACTCATCAAATTTTGCAGAAGCTATAACTTTAATTAATGCAGCTGCATCTTTTAAAGAGTATAGTTTGTTCTTTTCAATTTTTGAAGCAGCCTCTTTTTGCTTTTTTGTTAATTTTGCCATTTCTTTCTCTTAATTAAAAAGGAGCATCTCCTGATACAGTTATACCCATAGATCTAGCAGTTCCAGCGATCATGCTCATTGCAGATTCGATTGTGAATGCATTTAGATCTACCATTTTATCTTCAGCAATAGCTTTGATAACGTCCCAAGTAACACTTGCTACTTTTTTACGATTTGGTTCACCTGATCCAGACTTTAGCTTTGCAGCTTCCAATAATTGGACAGCAGCTGGAGGAGTCTTAACAACAAAATCAAATGATTTGTCTTTATACACAGTAATTTGTACTGGGCATATTTTGCCAGGTTTATCTTGTGTTCTAGCATTGAATTGCTTACAGAACTCCATGATATTAACCCCAGCAGCTCCTAAAGCAGGTCCAACCGGTGGCGACGGATTCGCAGCACCTCCCTTAACTTGTAGTTTAACTACCTTACTAATTTCTTTAGCCATTTTTTAAAAAATTTAACACCATAATCATTGGAAGCGATTACAGTGGTTATTATAGATGTAACAAAAATTATACTTTTTCAACTTGCATAAAACTCAATTCTAATGGAGTTTTTCTTCCGAAAATTTTCACCATTACCTCTAGTTTACGCTTTTCTTCATTGATTTTTTCAACTGTACCGTTAAATCCGTTAAAAGGACCATCGATCACTTTAACTGTTTCTCCTAAGTTGAAAGGAATAGCACGAGTATCTGTATTTACAGCCAACTCATCTACTTTACCTAACATTCTATTTACTTCAGAAAGTCTCAAAGGAACAGGTTCTCCACCTTTGATCTCACCTAAAAATCCAATTACACTAGTAATAGACTTAATAATATGAGGTATCTCACCAACTAAATTGGCTTCGATCATAACATATCCAGGGAAATAAACTTTATCCTTAGACATTTTCTTTCCTTCTTTTACAGTAACTACTTTTTCTGTAGGCACTAAAACTTGGGAAACATAATCACCCATACCTAATCTGGCAATCTCAGTTTCGATGTAAGCTTTGACTTTATTCTCTTGTCCGCTTACAGCTCTAACCACATACCATTTTTTCACATTATTATCTGCCATCACAAAAAAATTATCCTTTTAACCAGTTAAAAAATCCAGCTAAAGCTTTTGCAAAAAATTCGTCTACTCCCCATGTTGCCAAGGCGAATAAAACCGAAAATACAGCCACAACAATTGTCAATTTTTGAACCTCAGCCCAAGCAGGCCAAGTAACATTTGACTTTAACTCTTCGAAAGCCTCTGATAAATAATTCGTAACTTTTGTCATTTGATATATTTTTTATTGCACGGGCGGAGGGATTCGAACCCCCATCAACGGTTTTGGAGACCGCTATTCTACCCTTGAACTACGCCCGTAATTAAAGCCAGTGATATCAGTTAAGAATCAACTGGCTTTTATAATTTTTATAGGATTATCCTACGATTTCAGTTACCTGACCTGCACCTACAGTTCTACCACCTTCACGGATAGCAAAACGTAAACCTACGCTCATTGCGATTGGGCTTAATAAAGCAACATTGATAGTCAAGTTATCTCCTGGCATTACCATCTCTACTCCTTCTGGTAAAGTAATAACTCCTGTTACGTCAGTTGTACGTACGTAGAACTGTGGACGGTAGTTATTATGGAACGGAGTATGACGTCCACCTTCTTCTTTTTTCAAGATATAAACCTCAGCTTTGAAAGTAGCGTGTGGTTTTACTGATCCTGGCTTAATGATAACCATTCCTCTTTTGATAGATTCTTTATCAATACCTCTTAACAATAAACCTACGTTATCTCCAGCTTCACCTCTATCAAGGATTTTACGGAACATCTCAACTCCTGTAATAGTAGAAGTTAATTTATCAGCTCCCATACCAATGATTTCAACTGGATCTCCTGTATTAGCAATACCTGTTTCGATACGACCTGTAGCAACAGTTCCACGACCAGTAATTGTAAATACATCTTCAACCGGCATCAAGAATGGTTTAGCTACGTCACGCACTGGCTCTTCGATCCAAGCATCAACAGCTTCCATTAATTCAATGATTTTTGGTACCCAAGCAGGATCATTATTCAATCCTCCTAAAGCAGAACCTTGAACTACAGGACCATTATCTCCATCATATTCGTAGAAAGATAATAAATCTCTGATTTCCATCTCAACAAGCTCTAACAATTCAGCATCATCAACCATATCCACTTTGTTCATGAAAACAACGATTCTTGGAATACCTACCTGACGACCTAAAAGGATGTGCTCACGAGTTTGTGGCATTGGACCATCTGTAGCAGCAACTACTAAGATAGCTCCGTCCATTTGAGCTGCTCCAGTAACCATGTTCTTTACGTAATCCGCGTGACCTGGACAGTCAACGTGAGCGTAGTGACGGTTAGCTGTTTCATACTCTACGTGTGATGTATTAATAGTAATACCTCTTTCTTTCTCCTCTGGAGCGTTATCGATTTGATCAAACGATTTTGCTTGACAGTAACCAGCATCAGACAATACTTTTGTAATTGCTGCAGTTAATGTAGTTTTTCCGTGATCCACGTGTCCAATTGTACCTATGTTTAAGTGCGGTTTGGAACGATTAAAATTCTCCTTTGCCATTTTACTTAATTTTTAATCTTAGTTATATATTAATTTCAATTTCCTACTTACTTGAGCCAATGTCGGGAATTGAACCCGAGACCTCTTCCTTACCAAGGAAGCACTCTACCCCTGAGCTACACCGGCAGAATCCTTGATTTAAGAGTCTAATTCAGCATTTTGTTTTATTTATCCAAAATCCGAAAAACATAATCTAAAAATTCGTTTTGTGGGGAGAGCAGGATTCGAACCTGCGAAGTTCACACAGCAGATTTACAGTCTGCCCTCGTTGGCCGCTTGAGTATCTCCCCTTTTTTTATCAATAATTGCATGAACAAATTTCAAATCGCATTTGAAATATTTTGAGCCGGCGGAGGGACTCGAACCCACGACCTGCTGATTACAAATCAGCTGCTCTAGCCAACTGAGCTACGCTGGCAATATCAATAAAAAAGTCCGCTATTTCTAACGGACTGCAAATGTAGCTATTTTATCTTTGAATCAAAACATTTTTTTAAAAAAATTTTCAATTATATGTGTGCTCTTATTTTTTCTTTCCTTTTTACTAATACACGTTCTAAAGATTCTGCCGAAAGTTCGACTGCCTCTTCAAATGTCTTGCATTGCTTTTTAACCAAAAACTCATCTCCAGGAACATTAATCTTAATCTCTACTGCCTTATTCTCCTTATCACTGGTTCGTTCGACTTTTAAAAAAATGTCAGCCGAAACAACTCGATCGTAATATTTTTCTAATTTATCCATTCTTTCCTGAATAAAATCCACCAACTTTCTGTCAACAGTAAAGTTAACTGCATGAACATCTACCTTCATAATACAAATTTTAGGGTTAATAAACATTTTAGAATCATTACTTATTCCTTGGATGCGCATCTCCATAAACTTTTTTAAGTTCTGCCAAACTATTATGAGTATAGACCTGCGTAGATGCCAAACTTGAATGTCCTAATAATTCTTTTACTGAATTTAAATCTGCTCCGTTATTTAATAAGTGAGTAGCAAAAGTATGCCGAAGCACATGCGGACTCTTTTTTACTTTTTCAGAGACTTTACTAAAGTATGAATTTATTAATCGATACACAAAAGATTCGCTCAATTTTAACCCTTTTTTCGAAATAAAAAAATAATCCTCGTCAACTATATTTTCAACAGAAGCCCTTTCCTGCAAATACAAATTAAACTGCCCAACAATTATTGGCAAAACAGGAATTATACGCTCTTTATTTCTCTTACCTAAAACTTTAATAACATTATTAGACAAATCAACATTATACTTCATCAGATGTATCAGCTCTGCCCTACGCATTCCGGTTGTATAAAAAAGATCCACAATAAGCTTATCTCTCACTCCTTCAAACCCATCAGGACTACCAACTTCACGCATGAGATCTGTTAATTCTTTTTCAGAAAATGGAATTTGAACAATTTTAGGTGTTTTTAATGCTTTATGCTTTAACATTGGACTCACCTCTATTTGCTTTGTCTTTAAGAGAAACCTGTAAAACGCTTTTAAGGAAGACATTTTTCGATTCACAGAAACATTAGAAATATCTTGATCAACAAGCGAAACAATCCAATTCCTAATCTGACTATAATTTACCTGCTCTATACTCTCCTGCTCAAAATGTTTTTTATTAAATACTTCAAAGCACAAGATGTCATTCAAATAAGCATTGACGGTATGTGGAGAATATTTTTTCTCTAATTGAAGATAATCACGAAACGCTTCTTTATTTGATTTCATAAAAATATATACTTTTTCATTTCACACAAACTTATATCCGACGACCAAAGAATATTACTTATCTCAAAATTAAGCATAAAAAAACCGTTAGTATCAAGATTTGATAACTAACGGTAATTATTTTTGAAAAGCTAATACTAACTCTCTAAACCATCTCTCATGTTTTGGATGTAAGCAGCTTTTTGAATTTGTGCTCTTTTGATAACAGAAGGCTTAATAAAAGCAGTACGTGCTCTTAATTGACGAACAGTTCCTGTTTTATCAAATTTTCTTTTATAGCGCTTTAATGCTCTATCGATATTTTCTCCGTCTTTAATTGGTATAATTAACATAATATTGACACCTCCTCTCGTTAAGGGTGCAAAAGTATATATTTATTATGAATTATGAGTTATGAATTGTGATTTTTTTTTGAGTATAGAAAAAAGAATATAGAAAACAGACTTTAAACCATCTTTAGCCTCACAAAACATTCATAACAAATTTAATTATTACTAATTTAAAAAAACTTACTAATTCACTAAGTTCTTACTACTGCTGAGCGCGTGAGGGATTGCAATGGAAATCCTTTTATGTTGTTTCTTTAAGAACATAAAAGATTGCAATGGAAAGCCCGACCCCCAAAAAGTAAAAAGCCACTCAACGTTTAGTGAATGGCTTTTTGTTTTTTTTAGGGCACGCCCAAATTATGATTCTACCCTATATTATATTACTTAAGTAAATTTCTTGAAATAACTAACTTTTGAATCTCAGTAGTTCCTTCACCTATCGTACATAGTTTTGAATCACGATAGAATTTCTCTACCGGAAAATCTTTAGTATAACCATAGCCCCCATGAACCTGAACGGCTTCGTTTGCAATTTTTACACAAGCTTCTGAAGCATACATTTTAGCCATCGCCCCAAGTGTTGTGACCGGTTTATGCTGTTGCTTTAAGAAAGCAGCTTTATGAAGTAACAATTCTGAAGCTTCGATTTCTGTTGCCATATCAGCTAGTTTAAACGAAATTCCCTGAAAACTACTAATAGGCTGCCCAAACTGATGTCTTTCTTTTGAGTATTTAAGAGCAGCTTCATAGGCTCCTTTTGCAATTCCTAATGACAAAGCTCCAATTGAAATACGGCCTCCATCAAGTATCTTCATAGCCTGAACAAATCCCTGACCTACTTCTCCTAACCTATTTGCATCAGGAACACGACAGCCGTCAAAAACTAACTCTGCGGTTTCACTGGCTCGCATTCCAAGTTTATTTTCTTTTTTTCCTGAAGTAAATCCTTTCATTCCTTTTTCAAAAACAAAAGCTGTCATTCCTTTAGAATCTCCTTTTTCTCCGGTACGCACAATTACCACAGCGATATCTCCAGAGATAGCATGTGTGATAAAATTCTTAGCTCCGTTTACAATCCATTCATCACCATCTTTTACTGCTGTTGTATTCATTCCGCCAGCATCAGATCCTGTATTATGTTCTGTTAATCCCCAAGCTCCAATATGTTCAGCGGTAGCAAGTTTAGGCAACCATTTTTTCTTTTGCTCTTCATTTCCAAAAGTAAGAATATGATTTGTACATAAAGAATTGTGAGCCGCAACAGAAAGACCAATTGAAGGATCTACTTTTGAAATTTCCTCAACAACCGTAATATACTCATGATACCCTAATCCTGATCCTCCGTATTCTTCAGGAACTAAAACTCCCATAAATCCCATTTCACCTAATTTTTTAAATAGGTCAATTGGAAAAATTTGAGCCTCGTCCCATTCCATGATGTTTGGTCTGATATTTTTTTCGGCGAAATCTTTTATAGATTGGGCAATCATTGACTGCGTTTCGTTATAATCAAAGTTCATTGTTTGCTAATTTTTTAGAACTCCAAATATAAACTAATTATTTTTGCTTTATCAACAGGAAAACCTTTAATTTTTGATAAATCCTCAATATTATTAATATTTCCATTCATACTTCTGTATGTTACGATTTGTTTTGCCAAGGTATATCTGAAATATGAAAATTGAGATAATTCTTTTAAAGAGGCTTCATTTATAGATATTTTTTTTAAATCTGCTGGTATTATTACCTTAAAATGGGTGTTTAATTCACTTATAACTTCAGGCGAAAGTCCCCAAACTTCATCCATTTGTTCCATAGAAACAAAACATCCTAAAATGGCTTTTTGTTTTAATATCCGTAAAGACAAAGCTTCACCAATACCATATATTTTAACTAAATCTTCCTGACTTGCCTGATTAATATCTAAAACTACAATTTTTTCTTTTTTGAGAAATGGTTTCTGAACAAACTCCTTTTTATTGGTTTTAAAATTTGATTTATCCTGAATCCAATCCGGAAATTTAAAAAGTGGCGAAATCACCTTTAATAATGAATCTGAGATTCTTGTTACATCCTGAAATTCTTTTGCAGAAGTTACATATTTATTCTCTTTTCTAAAAGCTAACAAACGATCAATCTCCAGAATAGACATTCCTAATTTATATCCTTTATAATCTGAAATAAAATTAGGGTTAAAGAGATACACTTTAGGTTTTTCTTTTGATTTAGCTAGTTTCACAGCATCAATTTCAGATTGCAAAGACAACCATTGTTCTTTTTGAGGAAAAGATTTTTCAGGCAGACTAAAATCAATGAAAAAATAAATTGTCTGCAACACTATAATAATAGCAAAAAGTAAAAAAATTCCTGTACGTTGATGATTTGTAAACTTCAAATCTTTTATTAATCCTTTAAAATTCATTTTTTATACCGTTTTGTATTTTTAATTAAACGCCTAAATTAAAGGAAAAAACATTAATTTAACAAGAATATTACTAAATAAAATATAAATTTAAAAATTACACATTTCACTATTAAAGCTTAATTAATTTAATGAATCTCAGGTTCTAAAGAATAATTACCACCTGTTTTATCATAAATTTTAATATTTTATAACTTAAAAAGAGATAATTGTTTTTATTTTTTACAAAAAACGATACATTTGGAGCTTAATAACAATAAACCAATATAATAGTATGTCAATTTGGAAAACTAAACCACTTTCGGTATTGCTTGACGAAGCATCCGAATCTGAAAAAGGCTTAAAAAGGACCCTGTCTTCACGCTCGCTTGTTGCGCTTGGAGTTGGAGCCATTATTGGAGCCGGAT
Organism: [Flexibacter] sp. ATCC 35103; assembly: GCF_001975985.1. Classification (GTDB taxonomy): domain Bacteria; phylum Bacteroidota; class Bacteroidia; order Flavobacteriales; family Flavobacteriaceae; genus Flavobacterium. Next base: position 72,107 of record NZ_MTQF01000008.1, read on the forward strand.
TATTCTCGTTAACAGGAATTGCTGCCGCAGAACACGCTGGTCCTGCAGTTACTCTTTCTTTTATTTTAGCAGCAGTTGGTTGTGCTTTTGCAGGACTATGTTATGCAGAATTCGCCTCTATGATTCCGGTTGCGGGTAGTGCATATACTTATTCTTATGCTACAATGGGAGAATTTATGGCTTGGATTATTGGTTGGGATTTAGTTTTAGAATATGCATTAGGAGCCGCAACTGTTGGTGTAAGTTGGTCCCGATACTTACTAGAATTACTAAATAAATACGGAATTCATCTCCCGCACGAATTTATATGTTCGCCCTGGGAAACTTTAAAACTAAGCGACGGAACTGTAATTGAAGGCGGTATTGTAAATTTACCGGCAATCTTCATTGTATCTATGTTATCATTATTATTGATAAGAGGAACAAAAGAATCTGCATCTTTAAATAACTTTTTAGTTGTTGTAAAAGTTGCTGTAGTTCTTGTTTTTATCGTATTGGGATGGAGTTTTATTGATCAATCAAACTATACACCTTATATCCCGGCTAACACCGGTGTTTTTGGTGAATTTGGATGGTCAGGAATTGCTGCTGGTGCCGGAACTGTATTCTTTGCCTTTATTGGTTTTGATGCTGTATCTACAGCTGCACAAGAAGCTAAAAACCCTCAAAAAGGAATGCCAATTGGTATTTTAGGATCGCTTATTATATGTACCTTATTATATGTGTTTTTTGCTCACGTAATGACAGGTCTTGTTAATTATAAAGAATTTGCTGGTGATGCTAAACCTGCTGCAACTGCTTTTGCAAAAACAGGTTACGACTTTTTACAAACTGGTTTAATTGTAGCTATTTTAGCGGGTTATACTTCTGTAATATTAGTAATGCTTTTGGGTCAAAGCCGTGTATTTTATACCATGAGTAAAGATGGTTTACTACCTCCATTCTTCAGTTCTATTCACTCTAAATTTCGTACTCCGTGGAAAACTAACCTTTTCTTCTTAGTATTTGTAAGTTTATTTGCTGGATTAGTTCCGGTAAGTGATTTAGGACACATGGTAAGCATTGGAACATTATTAGCCTTTGTACTTGTTTGTATTGGTGTAATGGTTATGCGTAAGAGAATGCCAGATGCTCCAAGATCTTTCAGAACTCCTTTAGTACCATTTGTACCTATTGCCGGTATTGTAATTTGCTTGGCTTTAATGTATTCATTACCTAACGAAAGCTGGATAAGACTTATAGTTTGGATGGCATTAGGAATAGCAATCTATTTTCTTTACGGTAAGAAAAACAGTAAATTAAATAATCCCGGGAAATAATTTTTCTAAGAGATATTAAATAAAAAAAGGATCATAGAGTTAAAAACTTTATGATCCTTTTTTTATTTTTATATTCTATATTAATTTATAAATCAAAAACTGAAGTACGTTTCGCACGAATTAAATCTTTTAGACGAATCCAAAATGCTAATGTCAGATAAACTCCAAATCCTAAACCGGCAGTAACAAATGAGATATAAATAAAAAACAATCTTACACTTGTTACGCGCATTCCTAATTTATCTGCAAGGCGTGATGAAACATGAAATCCATATTTCTCAAAGAAAAACTTAAGCTTTAAAATTGCTGACATGATGCATTAGATTTATCCTTCGACTTAGCTCGGAATGACATTAGTATTTGTTAAGAAATGCAAAAATACAAAATTATCTCATTGAATGTTTTCTAATTATTCTTTAGCAACTCCATTCCTAAAGCACATCTTAAACAGGCTTTTTGATTACAGTATTCATTTTTGAGTTCTAACAGGGTTTGGGTTTCAAAAGCATTTTTGCAAGAAACTCCAAAAGTTTCAAACTTATTTATAATGGCATTTTTTTCAGGCGAAACTTCATTCATAAAAGCAATTAAATCTTCAGAAACTGATTGTCCCATTACATTCGAATAGGCGAACTGAATGGGGATTATAGTATTTATAATAATCAAATCTAAGAAAGATTTTGATAAAGATTTTGGCTTTTTTATGCTCTCTTTATCAAACTGATAATGATTTTGCCAATATAAACTAGCACTGACACTCAACAAATCATAAACACTTTTAACCGATTTCAATACTATTATTTTCGAAAATAAATTTTGATGTTTCTGATATAAATTAGCCAACTGGGAAAGCCTGATCGTTGGAAAATTATCCGGACGATGTTTGAAAAATTGTACTGAATCTACATGATGTTTTTCTAACTGATATTTATTTAAAAGATAATAATACCTAATTTTTAAATCTGTAAAATAGACATCTTCTTTTTCATCATCGAGCAAACCTGAGGTACCCAAAAACAATGCTTCGAGATTTTCAATTTCTAAGCTTTCTTTTCTAATAACAGGAAATGGTATGGATTTCGCAATTTGCAAAAAAGCATTACTATTCGTATTTAAACCAAAATTTTTTGCAAGCAATAAAAACAGAACTGCTTCCCAATCTTGATTTGTTTCATCTAATAAATCATAAATAAATTTTGATTTTCGTTCTAGTCTGTCAAAAAATAATCTTTCCTGCCAATTTTTAAATATAAAATCATTTACCTCTCCAATACTTTTTTCGCAAAATATCCAGGATTTAGGAGTTACTAAAGAATTATAGTTGGACAAAATTTCTAAAGAAACGTAATCTTTTAATATCAAAACAGGAATTCTTCTGTTGTTTTTACCAAATATTTCCGTGTCATGTTCCCAAACTACATGTAAAATTACATTTTCATAGGCTACATCATTTTCATGACCATGAACATACCAATCAGATGATTTTAGGTGAATTTCAACATTTCCAGCCCATTTTTGATTTTCAATTTTTATTAGGGCATTAAAAAAATCAGGTCCGGCAAGTTCTAAATAATCTCCTGTCTTAATGATTATAATTTGCTCTTGTTGGGTAGTTCTTAAATTGAGTGTATCAAATTTCTTGAATCTCCAGAGATAATGAAGAAAATCTTCTTTCATTTTTTTGGCTTTTACTATGATTTATAAAAACCTAAATTTAATTAAAAAATAATACTAATCTTACAAATTATTTTTTATTATCTCAACATAAATAATTTAGCACAAGCTCGTGCATCAGATAATGCTTCGTGGTGGTTTAACTGAATTTTCATTTCCCGGCAACAATCACTTAATTTCGTTGGCTTAAATCCTTTTGCCTTGTATATCTTAACGGTACATTCCCACTTTTCGGCTATATTTAAATCTTCATAATTCAAGCCATAAAGTGCCATTGATTTGGTTAAAACATTTCGATCAAAACTTTCGTTATGCGCTACAATTACTCTGTTTTTTAATCTTTTTTCAATTTCAGGATAAACCTGTACAAATGATTTTGCATTGATGGTATCCTTTGGATAAATTCCATGAACGCGAATAGTAAATGGATTATATATATTATTTGGAGGTTTAATCAAAGTAACATATTCATCTATAATTATTCCGTTCTCTACAGTAACGATTCCAACCGAGCATGGATGGTGCCCTGTTGCAGTTTCAAAATCTATTGCAGTAAAATTCATTTTCGAATATATTAAGCTAAAAATCCATAAACCTAATCACTAGAATTAGACTTATGGATTTTGTAAAATTATTAAAAGCTATCTTATTTTATTGATCCAATAATATCATATTTAGTAATAATATGATGATTACCATTTCCAAGATCCACTAAAACAGCATCATTCTCTTTGGTAAATAATTTAGAAACCTCTTCAATAGGAGTTCCCATTTTTACAATTGGGAAAGGTTTACCCATTACTTCTTTAATTGGTTTTTCGGCTACGTTCTTATCCGCAACATAACTTCTAAACAAATCGGTCTCATCTACAGAACCAACAAATCCATTGATGTCTACAACAGGAATTTGCGAAATTTTGTATTTACGCATACGCTCAATTGCGTGCGACACTAATTCCTCTGTACGAACAACGATTAATTCTTTATCGATATGATCTTTAATAACATCTTCGGCCTTTGTAATATTTTCTTCTAAAAAACCACGTTCACGCATCCAGTCATCATTAAACATTTTACCCACATAACGACTTCCTGAATCATGAAATAATACTACAACTACATCTTCTGGTTTAAAATGCTCTTTTAGCTGCAGCAAACCTTTTATACAAGCACCGGCAGAGTTCCCAACAAAAATAGCTTCTTCAAGAGCAATTTTTCTGGTATAAACAGCAGCATCTTTATCTGTTACCTTTGTGAATCCGTCGATTAAAGAAAAATCAACATTTTTAGGTAAAATATCTTCTCCAATTCCTTCTGTTATATAAGAGTAGATTTCGTTTTCATCAAAAATACCCGTTTCGTGGTATTTTTTAAAAACGGATCCGTAAGTATCGATTCCCCAAATTTTAATATTTGGATTTTTTTCTTTTAAGTATTTTCCAACTCCGGAAATAGTTCCACCAGTTCCTACTCCAACTACAAAATGAGTAATTTTTCCATCTGTTTGTTTCCAGATTTCTGGTCCGGTTTGCTCGTAATGTGCCAAAGAATTTGACATATTATCGTACTGATTTACATACCACGAATTAGGTGTTTCAGTAGCTAATCGTTTTGACACAGAATAATAAGAACGTGGATCTGTTGGTTCAACGTCAGTAGGACAAACAACTACTTTAGCTCCTACAGCACGCAAAATATCCATTTTTTCTTTAGACTGTTTATCTGAGATTACACAGATTAATTTATACCCTTTAATGATAGCCACAAGCGCTAATCCCATTCCGGTATTTCCAGAAGTACCTTCAATAATAGTTCCTCCGGGTTGTAAACGGCCATCTGCCTCTGCATCTTCAATCATCTTTACAGCCATTCTGTCTTTTACAGAATTTCCAGGATTAAAAGTTTCGACTTTTGCCAATACTAACGCGTCAATTTCAGCAACAATTTTGTTGAGTTTTACCAATGGTGTATTACCAATTGTTTCTAAAATGTTATTTGAAAAGTCCATTTCTATTTAATTTTAATGTTTGGTTTTTAATATAATTAAGGCCCTGTTTTTATTGGAAGAAATTCCAAACTAAACCAAATCGGATAACAAAATCACGATAAGGATTATTAGGCGCTGCATAATAGTCGCTTTTAGAAAAAAGAGCATTTATATGTTCTGCTTTAAAATAAAATCGAGTTTGACGAATTCTTGCATTTACAAAAAGATCAAATAATGGATAACCACCAATTTCTTTGTTTTTTTGAACAAAAAATTCTCCTACAACCGGATTGTAATCATTTCCGTAATATTTTGTAAAATAATTAAAAATAACTCCAGTTTGCATAAACAATGCTTTCTTAAAAAAATGACCTGAGTAGTAAAATGTATTTCTGGTTACAAAATCCGGTACATTTAAAATCAAATCTGACTGATCTACTTTTTGATACAATAATGTATTATCTAATGCAAAACGACCAAATTTAAATTCACGACTTGCTTTTATTTCTAAGTAGTTAATGGCATTTCCGTACTGGGCAGGATTTATAATTTGTGTATTAGCGGCAATTTGTGCCGGCGATGAAACATCAGCAAAATATAAATGATCTTTTAGTACCGTATATTGAACTTCTCCATTTAACCAAGGCGTATTAACACTGGCACTAAGAGAATTAATCTTTTCATTTTTAAAATTATTAGACCAGTTATATTCTACATAACTACTTTGATATAAATTGTAGTTATTATTAGGTAATTTATTGATGTTACGATATCTAAAATCAAATTGAATTTTCTCGTTCCAATCATATTTTAATTTAGCATCTAAATTAGACAATGACTGATTTGTAATTGATCTTGAATATAAAAAACGTCCATTCCATTTGTTTTTCTGATATTCGTATTGTCCGCCTACATTATTGATCTGAAGAAATAAATTATCAGGAATAACGGTTTTTCCATTATCTTTTACTATAATTCTTCCGTATTCATAATTAGATCTGTAATCATCTACAAAAAAATTGAATTTCCCTAAAAGAGAATTTTCATAAGCAACTCCTACCTTATTATACAGTCTTTCATAATGGGTCTGATCATTTATACCATTAGTAAGATAGGATTCGCCAAAACGTTGTACCGGCGTTGTACCAACAGTTGAGAGTACAGTTGCCTGATTGTATTCGAAAAATTTATTCTCGTAATTAAATTGATGGTTTACGTATAAATTATTATTGCCATCAGTTGGATTTATTCTAAAAGCATGATCAAAAAACAAACGTTTTCCTTTTAAAAATGACTTTGCATCTGTAAGATAGACTTGTAATCTCTGACGGTTTTTATAATCTTTATTATCACTTTCAAAATCCGAAGGTGTTGTTATTCCGCCATTTTCTTCATTCGAAATATCCTGATACGTATAATGCGCATTGATCGCGTATCTTCTGTCAGTTGTAAAATAACTCGTTGTAAACCTGAAATTTCCCGCACTAACTAATTGATTGATGTAATCTCCCTCTGAACGCAAACCTTTGTAAGCAATAGAAAAATTAAGGTTTTTAGACGTATTTAATGTAATAAATGAATCTACGTTTTGACCTTTGTTTATTGTTGTATTAAAGAATAATTCTGTTAATGGAGTTGCTACTGAATAATAATTAATTTGATCAGCCTCTAAATAATTAAAATGTTTACCACCAAAACCAATTTCAGGATATGGAGAAAAATTAGTCCTACTGTATTGCAAAGTATTAAAAGTCTGCCCAATATTTGAAAAAGGCAAAAGTCCAAAATCGTCTTTTCGAAGGTGATTTTGTTTGTATGCACTTTTTAATGTTAAAGAAGTATCTACATATGTTGTATCATGTTCCAGAGTAATAATCTGATATTGATCTATTGTCGCAATTTTATCTTTTTTCTTTTTTACAGTATCTGTAATACTTGAATATTTAGTATTCATATCTAAACTATTTTTAGAAGTAGTTTTTTCCTGAGAAAACAATAAAGTTGGTACAACTAATAGATATAGAAAAACGAATATTCTCATTTGATGGCTTTATATGTAATTATTTCGATAAAATTTGTCAAGCAAAGGTAAAAGATAAAAACGTATAAAAAAACAAATCATTGTTATTGAGAGGTTTTTCAAAACAATTTTATTCAAGCAAAAACCCCCAACCAGAAAAGTGGTTGAGGGCTTTCAAAAAAATCAAAATATTTATTTTATCCTACCAGTCTGGATTTTGTCCTAAACCTGGATTAGTGTTCAATTCGATTTGTGGTATTGGCCATAAGAACTTAAAGCTTTCATATGCTATAGGAGCAATAGAAGTAGTAACAACAAAACTATTTCCTAGTACATATGCAGCAGCAGCTGGTGCACCATTAGCAAATTTTGCAGGGACTCCCTTATTAGCATCAGCAATAGATGCTATTGGATCACCTTGTAATCTATGAATATCTGTCCATCTACGTCCTTCTTGTAAAAATTCTATTCTTCTTTCTTTAAGAATAGCCTCAACTAAAGCAGCATCTGAAGCAAAAGAAGCAGCAGTGTAAGCTTGAGTAGCCGGAATAGCCAAAGATCTGTTTCTTACAGAGTTTAACAAAGTCAAAGCAGCTGTTGGATTAGACAAACGAGCCTGAGCTTCAGCCATATTCAATACTACCTCAGCATATCTGATAACCGGAGCAGCATCTGTTCTGTTAGTAATATCTGTATATTTATTAGAATATTTAATCCCTGTAGTAGGAGCAGTATAAATAAACTTTCCATTTTCTCTTCGTTTATCATCAGCTAACCACTTAGAATCTCTCCAAAGAATTGGACTAATACAAACTAAAGCCCTGTCTTTTAATATGCTAGCTAATGCAGCATTTGAACCAGGATTAGATATAGCAGAATGCTGAATAGAAAAAATAGATTCTGAGTTACTAGGTGCAGGACTTGTAGTATTCTGAAACGGAGCATAAGGATCAGCAGTAATTGCAAAAGCTGCAGTTAATTTATTTCCTTCAACTATTACATTTGCCCAATCTCTCTTTTGAAGATAAAGTCTTGTTTTAAATGCAATTGCAGCCCACTTAGAAGCTCTACCTACAACTCTAGATGTAAAAGTAGCTGAGTTACCTGTTGTAATTAAAGTTTCTGCATCGTTTAAGTCTGTTAAAACTTTTGCATAAACTTCAGCAACTGTATTTCTTGGTTTCACTGATTCTGTTGCAATTTCTTCACTTGTATTAACCCCAACTTCTCTGTAAGGAATACCTGGATGAGTAGCACCAGGAGTGAAAAAATATGGTCTTGCAAAATAAGTAAGTAATTCTAAATGCGTGATCGCTCTTAAAAACTTACATTGTCCAATGTAATCATTTGCTACAGCCTGAGTAATTATGCCCTTAGCAACAGCATCTGTTGATCCTTCGATCATGATATTACATCTGTTGATTAATCTGTATCCATCAACCCAGTAGTAAACATTATTAGCCGTTGTTGGATCATAAGTTCCTCTGTATGTTAACTCGTAAAAAGTTTGCATATTTACAACATCTTCACCTCTTGTTTCACCTTGTTCTACAAACGCAGCTCCCCAAACATAACCTCTACCACCATTAGGGCTCGTTGGTGCAGCATTATATTGCCCGATAGCTGCAGCATTATAAACACCGTTCATGTAGGTAGAAATTAACGTAGGCGTTTTAAAAGCATCAGGACTTAGAATATTGTTTACTGGTTTTAAATCCAATATTTTTTCTTCTGTACATGAGCTCATCCCGAGTACAACTACAGAAAGTAGAATTGTTTTTATTATATTTTTCATATGTCTTTATTATAAACTTACATTTAATCCAACTGATATCACTTTAGCACGTGGTGTACCATTAACATCTACTCCAGATGTTTCCATTTCAGGGTTTATACCTTTATAGTTTGAAATCAACCAGATATTTTGTCCCTGAACAAAAAGTCTAAAAGTATCAACACCAATTTTATCCATTAACATTTTTGGCAACGTGTAACCTAAACTAATATTATCAAGAGAGATAAAATCACCTTTCTCAACAAAACGAGTAGTTGCACTTCCTGAAAGGTTTGTAAATGTATTTGAACTTGCATATAATCTTGGCGTCCATCCGTCTCCAGGATTATCAACACTTTGCCATCTTCCTAAAATTTCAGTTCCGTTATTATTAAAGTTTTGGTTCATTAACTCTCTTCTTGTAGAGTTAAAAATTTTGTTTCCTCCACTGAATCTAACCATAAAACCAAAATCAAGATTTTTGTATTTCATTGTAGATGTAAATGATCCATAATATGTTGGTAAAGTATTTCCTAAAATAGTTTTATCAGCAGTTCCTAAAGAAGCTGTTTTTGCTACATTAGCAGGATCAGCAGGATCATAAACAGCATAAGTTGTTGTATTAAGATTTCCTTGTACTAAACTACCATCAGCTTTGTAATAAACCGGGTTACCATTTGTTTTGTTAACACCCCAATATCTATATCCGTATAAAGAGTTAATTGATTCTCCTTCTTTGATAATAATGTTAGGTGCAATATTTGTATCTGTAGATGAACCACCTATGATTGGTTGTCCGCCATATAAAGCCGTAACTTTGTTTTTAGTAAGCGTTAAGTTAGAAGAAACATCCCAAGAAAAGTTTGCATTGTTAATTGCTTTAAAACTAGCAGCAAACTCATAACCCTGATTGTACATTTTACCAACGTTTTGATTGATAGTATTATTTGGAATACCGATAGAAGGAGGAGTTGGCGCTGCCAAAACTAAATTATCAATATCATTTTTATAATAATCAAATGCTAAAGTCAAACGGTTGTTAAACAAACCTAAGTCTACACCATAATCAATTTTAGTAGAAGTTTCCCATTGTAATAAAGGATTACCAAATTGATAATAACCAATACCATTAGAACTAGCATATGGAGAACCAACTGTAAGATCTTTTGAAGGATAAGATGCACTATTTAAAACGTCAACGTTACCCACTTCAGAATAAGAACCTCTGAATTTCAAATCAGATATTGTACTGCTAATTCCTTCCATGAATCCTTCTTTAGAAACTGTCCAACCTGCAGAAACTCCAGGAAAGTTATGGTATCTAACATCTGATTCAAACTGAGAAATTCCGTCACGTCTAAGAGATCCCTGAATAAAATATTTCTCTTTATAGTTGTATGTCGCACGACCTAAGTATGATATAATCCCTTTTTCTAAAATACCACCACCAGTATCTTTAGTGTTAAAACTATTACTTACTAAATTCTTATCGAAGAAATCACTGATGATATCACTTCCCTGACCCCATAATGTTTTATCTTGTGATTTTTGATACTCAGCAACACCTGTTAAACCAAGGTTATGATCTTCAGCAAAAGTATGCTTGTAGTTCAAAATATTTTGCCAGTTCCATCTTAAAAGATTTCTGTTTTCCTGGTAAACATATCCGTTAAATGAACGTCCGTCTCCATGAATAGGATTCCAGTATTGATACCCATCAGTTGATGCGTTATCCGCACTAACTTGTAATTTATAACTTAAGTCAGAAGTAATTTTTGCATTTGCAAATACACTAGCGATAATTCTGGTTGTTGTTGATTTATATTTATTATGATCAAGAACATATACAATATTTGTAATAGCATCTCCTACAGCAGCTAAGTTATCCCATTGACCAACAGCAGTATTATTTGCATTAAGGTTATATCCTGTTGGGTCAAGAGCATCATAAATTGGTGTATTTGGTAACTGTCTGATAGTATTAAAAATATTACCTGACAAACCACTTGCACTACTATTCAATCCATTGTACTCTGTTCTGTTTACATTTAAATTTGTACCAAAACTTAACCATCTGTTTACATCCTGATCGATATTAGCTCTAACAGAATATTTTTTCATGCTATTTGATAAATTGATACCATCTAAATCTGTAATTCCTAAAGACAAATAGTATTTTGTTTTATCAGAACCTCCACTAAAATTAAGATTATGAGTAGTTTGAGGAGCATTTCTTAAAACAGCACTTTGCCAGTCTGTATTATAGGTGTTACCAGCTGCCCAAGGAGACAGTCCTGCATTTGTTCTTTTTTCGTTAGAAATAACCAAGAAATCAGGAGTTTGTAACACATCATATTTTTTAGCTGCGCTAGCAACACCAAAAACACTTGAATAAGATACTTTTAAAGTTCCTTTCTTTCCGCTTTTAGTAGTAATCAAGATTACACCATTTGCAGCTCTTGAACCATAAATAGCCGTTGCAGCACCATCTTTCAAAACATCAAAAGATTCAATATCTTCAGGGTTGATATCTGCCAAACCATTTGTAGCTGACACACCACCAATATCACCTGAATAAATAGGGATACCATCTACAACAATTAAAGGCTCAGTACTTCCAGAAATAGATCCAACACCTCTAATTCTGATTTTTGGAGCAGCTCCAAGAAGACCAGTATTAGTTAATACCTGAACCCCTGTTGCTCTACCAGCCAAAACACCCTCGAAACTTGGAGTTACCAGGTTAGCAATGTCTTTTCCGGCAATTTTAGAAATGGAACCGGTTACTTCCTTTCTTTTTTGTACACCGTACCCAACAACAACAACCTCATTCATTAATTGAGCCTCAGACTCCAATTCGACATTTACTGTGTTTGATGTACCAACAGTAACTTGTTTGTTATTCATACCTACGTATGAAAATACTAACACATCTCCTGTTTTTGCTTTTACAGAATAACTTCCGTCAAAATCTGTTTGAGTATTTGCCTTTGATCCTTTTACAGCAACATTTACTCCCGGAACGACACCTGTTTTATCAGATACCTTTCCAGTTACAGTTCTCTCCTGAGCAAAAGAAAACTGCATAGACAACGCTACTAATAGCGTACAAATCCATTGTAATTTTAATTTCATTTTAATTTATTTTGAATTAGTATGGGGCAAACATCTTAATTTTTTCTTAAAATAACAAATCATTTTAACTTAATTTTAATGCAAGATATTAAACATCTTTTAGTATCTGTCTTAAAATGACAAATTTTCATCATTTTTAATAGCAATATTCCTTATAATTTAGAATAATTTAAAATTTAAACAAATCAAACACTTAACATTTTTTTAACAACTACAATAACAAATCAATCAACCCCATAAAAAACCACAATCTCTTTTATGAACATCATTAAAATAGATGGCTTTTTTAAACTTTTGACAATTACAAGTTTTTTGTTTAAAAAAATATTCAAATTTGTTTTAGAAATTTTGTAATATTTGTGAATTAAAAGAAATAAAGAGAAAATGCTTGCAAAAAACTTTTCCGGATTTGTTATGGAAACCGGAACCGATGAGGCTGGACGTGGTTGTCTGGCAGGACCAGTAACAGCAGCAGCTGTAATTTTACCAGCAGATTTTGAAAATCAGATTTTAAATGACAGTAAACAATTGTCTGAAAAAACCAGAATATTATTAAAACCAATTATAGAGCAACATGCTGTATGTTTTGCAGTTACTCATTTATTACCAGACGAAATAGACGAAATAAACATACTTAACGCCTCGATGAAAGGAATGCAGGAATGTATTTTAAAGTTAAATCACGTTCCTGAATTTATTATTGTAGATGGTAATCGTTCTCTAAATGCAAAATTAGGTTTGAAAAATAGCTTTGGAAGACAATTCTCTTCAACTGAAATTGAGCTTTTAAAATCTATTCCCAATCAAAGCATTATAAAAGGAGATGCAAAATTTTTAAGTATTGCCGCAGCTTCTGTTTTAGCCAAAACTTATCGAGATGAATACATGGATCAAATTCATGAAGAATTCCCGATGTATAATTGGAAACAGAACAAAGGTTATCCTACCAAAGAACATCGGGAAGCTATTAAAAAATACGGAACTACAAAATATCACCGAATGAGTTTCAGACTCTTGCCGGAACAACTTTCGCTAGAATTCTAAAGCTTTTCATGCATTTCATTTTCTTTTAAAATTGAGATTAATTCATATTCCCATTTCAAAATATCTTCAGCAGAAGCCCTGTCAGCTTTATCAAAATAAAAGTGTTTCTGAATTTCTAATCCTGAATAAATAAAAATTCCAATATCAGATGTTAACGTTAAAGCTTTATCCATGCCGATTGCTTCATATTCTGCATTTGATTTTCCGTGAGAATTAATAATAATTGTTTTCTTGCCGGTTAATAAGCCTTTTTGAACACCCTGATCGTATCGATAAGCAAATCCGTAACTAAAAACACGATCGATATAACCTTTCATAATAGCCGGCATTCCTGTCCACCAAATTGGATAGATAAAAATAATGCGATCAGCCCATGTAATAAAATCCTGTTCTATTTTAACATCATCTGCAACTTTTCCTATTCTTTGTCCGTTCATATCTTCCAGAGATAAAACCGGATTAAAGTTGATTTCGTTCAAATCACGAATAACAATTTCCTGACCGGATTCCTGAAGATTTTCGACTAGAGTTTGTTTGAAGAAATGATTTAAACTACCTGAATTTGGGTGTGCATAAATAACTAAATTTTTCATGTTTTTATTTTTTAAGATTGAACATGACAAATTTAGAAAGCAAGGTTTGGGTACAATTGTAAGAAAACGAAAACCAAATCTAATCTGCTTTTGAACTGCAGATATCACTTTGGAATTTCAGAAATTTTGTTGGCGAAATATTCATATAATATTTAAAGTCGTGTATCAACTGACTTTGATCATAATAACCACAATGATCAACTATAGTAATCCAATCTGTAGTTGTGGAACTGACAGTATTTTTTTGAATTAGTTCAACTGCTTTCAAAAATCTTTCATAACGACTAGCCTCCTTAATTGTGTAACCAAAAAACTTCTTTTGATTAAGCTGGATATTTCTTTCGCTCTGATTTATTTTTGAAGCAATCGCTTTTATGGGATTTAAATTATCCTCTTTAAAATCGCCTAAAAGTGATGTTATAGTATTTTGTTCACGTAAATAAGGTTTACAAAACTCTAAAATATAATTTACCTGATCTTGTGTATTAGCTATTTCTTTTAACTCTTCCCATAAAGATGTAAAACAATTTTTCTGAATTAACACATCAGGATGAATAGGTAAAGCATCAAAAAGTACGCTCCCAAAGAATCGATAAAAAGCATCTTCTTTAAAATTGGCCACCAAAATCTCAGAGTCCGGATCTAAAGTATAATCGAAAGCTTGTTTTATAGGTCCTAAAACCAAACACTTTTCTACTTCCAGAAAATTATTTTGTTCAGATTTGAGAAAAGCTCGTGACCCAAAATTAAAAACCAGAATAGTCTGAAAACTTGGCAATAATGTTTTTGTTATTGGATGTGCCGTTTTATTTTCGGCAAAGTAAAAGTGAGAGAAAACATTTTCAAATGCTGAAGGAACGTTAATTCTATAATTGTTATCTTCTTCAGCATTTTTCATACTATGTTATATTTGAAAAGTAATTCTTAGACAAACTCAGCTTCAAACAATTGAGTCATGTGTTTTACAATTTTGTCTTTAACTTCTTGTTCATCAACTTTTTCTACACCAAGTTCTACTTGAAGAGAAGTTACACCTTTACCACGAATTCCACACGGAATAATATTATCAAAATATCCTAAATCAACGTTTACATTTAAGGCAAATCCATGCATGGTTACCCAGCGTGAAGCGCGTACACCTAATGCACAAATTTTTCGCGCAAAGGGAGTTCCTACATCCAGCCAAACTCCGGTTTCACCCTCGCTCCTTCCACATTTCAAGCCATATTCTTCTAAAGTCAAAATTATAGATTCCTCCAGAAAACGTAAATATTTATGAATATCCGTAAAGAAATTTTCTAAATCTAAAATAGGATAACCTACAATTTGCCCAGGTCCATGATAGGTAATATCTCCGCCACGATTGATTTTATAGAAAGTTGCTCCTTTAGCTTCCAGTTGTTTTTCGTTTAATAAAAGATTTTCAAGATCACCGCTTTTTCCTAAAGTATAAACATGCGGATGTTCTACAAACAACAAATAATTTGGCGTTTCCAGATCAAGTTCTTCTCTTCTGTTTTTGATTTTTAAATCTACTATATCCTTAAAAAGATCTTCCTGATATTCCCAGGTCGATTTATAGTCTTTATTTCCTAAATCTCGAAGTTGAATTTTTTTATTCATTTTATTATTTTTCAAACTCTACATCAAAGTTGAGTTTGTCAGGATTCTCCATATAATCCGTAAAAGGGAATTGAATTGTAATTGATTTACGATCGTCGCTAAACAAAGCATTTGGGTTAGACACTTTTTTGATACGTTTAGGAAAATGGTACTTTATAATATAGGTAGAAGAAGCAAAAATCATTTTTGACATATCTGCTGTAGAATCTTTTGCCTTCGCAGCTAATTTTTGTTTATCTATTACAGCTTTACGCGTAAATTTCTTTCCGTCATATGTATAGCTTAATGTACTATTATTATCTCCTAAACCATTCCCGAAAGGCGCTGCTGCACTTCCTGCTCCTTCTAATTTTTGAAGCGCACTTAAAGATTGCAAAACATCATGTAATTCATTTACCTTTTTAAAGTCAGTAGAAAGCGTCATTAAAAACTCTTTATTCTCTGCATTCATCTTGGTATTTACTACAAAGTTTTCCAGTTTTTTAAGCTCCTTTTGAGTTTCAGGAGACAATTTTGCGATACTGTCTTTTTTCTCTTCAAATAATTGTTTAAAGGTAAAAGTAGAGTCAATATTTTTTTTCGCGTCGGCTCCCATTTGATCGCCAAGCTGATCTCCTGCCATTGCCATTAAAGAAGAACCGTCCATATCAACAGAAAACTTTCCGGTTCCGTTATCATTTACATATATGTTTTCGGTCAAAGTGCAACTTACAAGAGTTGCTATTAAAAAAGAAAAACTAAGTAACTTGTATAATTTCATATCGTTAATTTTTATCAAAGATACAAAGACTATTCTATTTGGCGAATCGTTTATTTGATGAATTGTCTAATCATATTATTGCTTGTACTTATGATTGCTTTCTCTTTCTTGTCATCCTTAGACACTATTAAACAACGCTGCACAAATCTCTTTTAAAAACTAAAATTTCTCCTCTAGCCCCGATAGAAGCGGTATCCTTTTTTGCTTTTTCGGCAAAAAAGATACAAGCGGATAGCGGGACAAAAGGGTATTGAAAAACCTAAAATTTGTGCTTCAAAAAATCTAAAAACTGCATTCTGAAATCTACATTCTTTTCTTTATCTTTGCACACTTAAAAAAGAGCACAAAATGGCATTATCAGAACAAGAAATCATCCGAAGAGAAAAACTTCAAAACTTACGCAACTTAGGAATCAATCCTTATCCGGCTAATCTTTTTCCTGTAAATCATACTTCGAAACAGATAAAGGAATCTTTTGAGGAAGGTAAGAAAGTTATTGTTGCCGGGCGTTTGATGAGTGTTAGAGATCAGGGGAAAGCTTGTTTTGCCGAATTACAGGATAGTGAAGGTCGCTTGCAATTGTACGTGAATCGCGATGTTTTGTGTGAAGGTGATGACAAAACTTTATACAATACTGTATTTAAAAAACTAACTGATTTAGGTGACTTTATTGGTATTGAAGGTGAATTGTTTACTACAAAAGTTGGAGCACAATGTATTCGTGTGGACGGATTTACTTTTTTAAGTAAAACATTGCGTCCGTTACCTTTACCCAAAGTTGATGAAGACGGAAACATACACGATGCTTTTAATGATCCTGAGTTACGTTACAGAATGCGTTATGTAGATTTAACGGTGAATCCACAAGTTAAAGAAAACTTTATCAAACGTACGAAGTTGTATACTGCAATGCGTGGTTATTTTAACGATGCAGGATATCTTGAAGTTGAAACTCCGGTTTTACAATCAATTCCTGGTGGAGCTTCGGCAAGACCTTTTATCACGCATCATAATTCGCTTGACATTCCGCTTTACATGCGTATTGCAAACGAATTATATTTAAAAAGATTAATTGTTGGTGGTTTTGAGGGTGTTTATGAGTTCTCTAAAAACTTTAGAAATGAAGGAATGGACAGAACGCATAATCCTGAATTTACTGCAATGGAAATATATGTAGCTTATAAAGACTACAACTGGATGATGGAATTTGCCGAAGGTTTACTGGAACATTGTGCAATTGCCGTAAACGGAACCAGCGAAGTTACTTTTGGTGAACACCAAATTAACTTTAAAGCACCTTATGCACGTGTAACAATGACGGATTCTATCAAACATTTTACTGGTTTTGATATCTCAGGAAAAAATGAAGAGGAATTGTTTGAAGCAGCCAGAGGAATGGGAATTGACGTGGATAAAACAATGGGGAAAGGAAAATTGATTGATGAAATTTTTGGCGCTAAATGCGAAGGAAATTATATTCAGCCAACTTTTATCACTGATTATCCTAAAGAAATGTCTCCTTTATGTAAAGAACACCGTGATAATCCTGAGCTTACAGAACGTTTTGAATTGATGGTTTGTGGTAAAGAAATAGCAAATGCTTATTCTGAATTAAATGACCCAATTGATCAGCGTGAGCGTTTTGAAGACCAAATGCGTTTGTCTGAAAAAGGTGATGATGAAGCTAACGGAATTATCGATGAAGATTTCTTAAGAGCTCTTGAATATGGAATGCCGCCAACATCCGGAATGGGAATTGGAATGGATCGTTTGATTATGTATTTAACAAACAACGCTTCTATCCAAGAAGTTTTATTGTTCCCGCAAATGCGTCCGGAGAAAAAACAAGCTCAAATTGAATTGTCTGATGAAGAGAAATTTATCCTGGATTTATTGAAAGGAAATGAAAATAAAATGGATCTTCAGCAATTAAAAATTACTGCGAATTTAAGCGGTAAAAAATGGGATGCGTCTATGAAAAACTTATCTAAACATGGTTTGACAAAAGTGGCTGTTGAAGGTGATTTTAAATTTGTGGAATTAGTGGAGTAACTTTGTCTTATGTTATTATATATTAAACCCGATAAGCTTAAAAAGTTATCGGGTTTTTTGTTTAAATTTACATGAATTTTATTTATTAAAATAATCATTATGGGAGCTTTAGAGATAAAACTGGAGATATTTGATAAACTTAAAAACATTGAAGATTTAAGTTTACTTGAAAATATTAGAAACCTATTAAAAAATGCAGATACGTCTGGAGTATATCAATTTGAAGAACACGAATTAGATATGTTAAGAGAAGGCGAAGAAGATATAAAATACGGAAGAACTATTTCTCAAGAAGATTTAGATAAAGAAGATTTAGAATGGTTATCAAAATAATTTGGACTAATAGCGCTGTTGTTCAAAGAAGAAAAATATTAACTTACTGGAATAAAAGAAATAAATCAAAAACTTTTTCGAAAAAACTAGTTTTCGAAATTAAAGAAAGAGTTCAATTTTTAGTTAATAATCCCGAAATTTACATAGAAACAAACTTCCCAAATATAAGAGCATCTACATTAGGACATTATAACATCTTTTATAAAATAGTTCAACATGAATTGATTATCATCGCATTTTGGGACAATCGTCGAAATCCTAAAATACTTTATAAAATACTAGAAAAGTAAATAATATTCAAACCCGACAGGTTTTAAGAACCTGTCGGGTTTGAATATTAAAACGAATATTTCTCTAATTTCTTCCCATCAATATCCAAAACCTTTGCACTTTCTCTTGAAGCTTCTTCTTTGACAACTTCCTGAACAGATGGATTTGATGGATATTTTCCGTTTTTAAGTTTTAGAAGATGAAATTTCCCTCCACTTACCGCTATTAGATCATAAAATTTTTCAGATACTGAAGTGGTTACATAAATAGGAAAATCAGTTACAGAAAATTTATTAATTAAACTTCCGTCATCATTCAGAATAAATCCTGAGCAACCTCCGCTTCCGCAAAAATAAGCATTTGAGAAACCTACAAAATACTCGTCTTTTTTATCATTGTTTAAATCGAAAGCTTCGTAATAAAAAAACCGATCCTGTTTTGTCAGTGCAGGCAAATCTTTCTTTAATAAAACATTCAATTGTTTTCGAATCAGTTCTACTGCCTTATCGTATTTTACAGGAGCATCACTAACATCTGCAGTTCCTGCAACGGTTTTTGACAATGTATCTTCGGCAATTGTTTTAATTATACTTTTAGATTCTGTTTTATCTTTATTTTGACATGAAATGATTCCTAAAATTATAAATGCCACTAAAATTTTTATTTTCATAATTTCTCTTTTTTAATTCTTAAGATTACGTTTTTTTTAAACCAGCAAAGCCGCTTTATTTTCTATCTCATTATTGGTCAGCAAAGACTTTATATTATTAAAAGTAACCAAAGCAATCTGTGTTAAAGCCTCATTGGTAAAAAAAGCCTGATGCGCGGTAACCAGAACATTAGGAAAACTCATTAAACGCTGAATCGCATCATCCTGAATAATGTCTGCAGATAAATCTCTAAAGAATAATTTCTCTTCCTGTTCGTAAACGTCAATTCCCAAATAACCAATTTTACCTTCTTTTAAACCTTCAATAACGCAAGCTGTTTCTATCAATCCTCCCCTGCTTGTATTGATAATCATCACGCTGTCTTTCATTAAATCAATAGAATCTTTATTGATGATATGTTTCGTGTATTCGTTGAGCGGACAATGCAATGAAATAATATCGCTCGTTTTAAAAATTTCTTCTAGTGATACAAACTCAATTCCGTCCTTTATCATCGCATCATTTGTGACAATGTCATAAGCTAAAACTTTACACCCAAAACCAACTGCGATTTTTGCAAAAGCTTTTCCGATATTTCCCGTCCCAATGATTCCAATTGTTTTTCCGAATAAATCAAAACCTAATAATCCGTTTAGCGAAAAGTTTTGTTCACGAACTCTGTTATACGCTTTATGAGTCTTTCTATTTAAAGTCAAAATCATCGCCATAGCATGTTCTGCAACTGCCTGAGGAGAATATGCCGGAACGCGACATACTTTTATATGGTATTTTTTTGCAGCTTCTAAATCAGCATTGTTAAAACCGGCGCAACGTAATGCAATTATTTTTACATTCTTTTCTGCCAATTGCCTGATTACGGATTCGTTGACAATATCATTTACAAAAACACAAACTATAGAAGCATTTTCGATTAAAATTACGGTTTGAGGATTGAGTTGCGTTTCAAAAAAATCCAATTCAAAACCAAAATCCTTATTATACTTATCAAAGAAAGTTTTATCATAAGGCTGAGTCGAAAAAAAAGCAATTTTATTGTTGTTTGATGATATGTTCAAGCTCATAATAATTTATTTCAGGTTGTTAAATTCTAGTTTCACTAAATTACGGAATTAATTCTGAAGTAAATTTCTGATAATTAAAAAAGAGTTTCAATTGAAACCCTTTTGTCAAAATTCTTGGCTTATTCTCTAAATTTTAAATGATCTGTACTAAACAATAATCCAATACCACTGTAAGGATCTCTTTTTAAATCATAAAAATTGTTTACTCCTTCTAAATCTTTATACAAATCAAAAATTATTGATGAAGGCTGAAAACTATCTATGGTATGATTTATAATAGTATCTGATAAACATGTCAGTTCTTTTGTAATATTTGTAACTCCAATATTATTTCCAGTTTCCCAATCCCAAATAATCCAGTTCCAATTGTGTTTTTTATGAACACAATCCATCCATAAATACGATAGATTTTTAATTTTTATTTTTCCTAAATCTTTATCCTTCCAATATTCCACACTTTCTATTATGGCTTTTATCGCATCATCTGTTTGATTGTACACAAAATCAGGATTCGAAATTTGAATGGTTTTTATGGCATCAGCAACTTTTGTATTAATCGTTTTTAATTCTTTTTCGTTGGGATTTCTCAAGAAAGCAAACTCAATATCGAGTCGCTCAAAAACAATTCCCGACGATTTTACAAGCATTTCTGCAGGAATGCATTTTGTATTAGAATATTCATTTAAAAACTCTTCCTTTGGATCAAAAGAAAAATTCTCTTCTTTATAAAAACCGGAAATATATCTTTCTTCAATTTCTTTAATCAACTTATAAGAATCATAATTGAGATCTTCTTTTACTTCATCTTCATTTTTAAATTTACAAAAATAATCAGGCTGCAACAGCCAATACAAACAAAGCGCTGTTCCTTTATCCAGATATTTTTGTTTAATAATCCATTTAAAAGGCTCGATTCCGTCATCATAATTCCAATGCTGTACAAATTGATGCAACTCAGCAGCAGTTAATTTTTGATACGACATCTCGCTGTTTACTGCTTTAAGAACTCGATTTTTATTCTTCTTATTAAATAAATGTTCCATATTTATTTTTGTAATTCTATTTTTAAATTTCCAATATATAAGCAAATTTAAAAACCTATTCTCTTAAAAACATCACAATCAAACATAATTACTACAATTAAAAAACCCATACCAATCAAGGAACAATATTGCCGAAGATTTTTTCGTTTTGTTAAATAATTTACAATTCTGATTATCAGATTAAACCTATTCAATTTGATAAAGTCTAATTGCTATAACAATTAAAAAACGTACCTCATGAAAAAATTATTTATCGCAGCTTTGTTATTCGTTGGAATAGCGAGTTTTGCACAAGAAGCGGATCAAAAACCTGCACGCGAACCAAGAGAAAAATTAACTCCGGAACAACGCAATGAAAAACAGTTGAAAAAAATTACGTCAGAATTAAACTTAGATGCTAAGCAACAAGCCGAGGTAAAACTACTTTTAGCAGAAAGAAGCGCTAAAGCAGAAAAGTTAAGAGAAGAACGTAAAGATCGAAAAGACAGTAATACAAAACCGACGGCCGCAGAAAGAGAAGCTTTTAAGAATGAATTAAAAGTGGAAAAAGATGCTAATGATGCTAAAATGAAAGCGATTCTAAATGCTGATCAATACAAAAAATGGACGGCTATTCAGGAAGAAAAAAGAGAAAAAGCAAAAGAGAAAATGAAAGAATACAAACAAGAAAATAACTAATTACAGTTTACAAAAAGAGGCTCTGAAAGCCTCTTTTTTATTTTAGAATGTCATTATGTTTTCCTTAATACTTTGTGTTAATTAAAAGATAAATCAGACAATTCGATTAAACTTAATAAAATCATGGCAGTCTAATTGCTATAAACCTTTTAAAAAAACGAATTATGAAAAAATTATTTATCGCAGCTTTATTATTCGTTGGAGTAATAAGTTTTGCACAAGACATCAATCAGAAAGTAACACGTGATCAACGAGAAAAACTAACTCCGGAACAGCGTAATGAAAAACATTTACAAAAGTTAACTTCTGAATTGAGTTTAGATAAAAAACAGCAAGAGCAAGTAAAACAATTACTCGCAGAAAGAAGTGCTAAAGCAGAAAAGTTGAGAGATGCTAAAAAAGACAGTAAAACAAAACCAACTGCCGCAGAGAGAGAAGCTTTTAAAAAACAAATGGAAACTGAAAAAGCAGCAAACGATGCTAAAATGAAAGCAATTCTAAACGCCGATCAGTACACAAAATGGACTGCTCTTAAAAAAGAACACAGAGATCATATGGGTAAAGGTGATCACAGAGGCAAAAGAGATATGAAATCTCCACAAGAACGCAATCAGGCACATTTGCAAAAGCTAACAACGGAATTAAATTTAAATGCCGATCAGCAAAAACAAGTAAGCCAGCTTTTATCTGACAGAAGTGCAAAAATTGAAACGCTTAGAAAAAGCAGAGGTGATGCAAAACCAACTGATGCTGAAAAAGCAGCCATGAAAAAACAGATGGAAGAAGATCACAAAGCAACAGATGCTAAAATGAAATCTATTTTGAATACAGATCAATATAAAAAATGGAGTGCAATTCAAAAAGAGCACAAAGACAAAATGAAAGATCACCGAAAAGATAAAATGTAATTGAGATCAAAAAAAAGAGGCTTTAAAAGCCTCTTTTTTGTTTTTTATAAAATCTTATTTCGGATTTAAAATCAAATCAATTCGCTTGATACAATCTTCATAATGGTACTTTGTTTCTGTATTTACCGGCTTTGCTTTTGCTGCTGTAAGAGTTGATCTTAATGCAGATAATTCACCACGGACTAACGCTCTTACATCAGATTGTGCTACATTATAATAGATTACAGATCTGTCTGTTGGTTTAATTTCTTCAGTCATTAAAGCACCCATTCTGTCAATATAACCACGTTGCAGGTTTCTTCTGTATATCGTTACATTCGCCGGCGTAGCAGCTGCTTCCTTCCAGATTCCTTTTCGTGTATCTCTCATTAAATCCAAAGCTTTATACGTATCTGCACCAAGGATTTCATTATCCATCAATCGGCCAATTCGGCCAATACTCAATAAATTATTCAGATGCCTAATCTGCAAAGCTCTAAATCTTTCTGTATAACCTGAAACATCTGTGTTTTTTAAAGTATTGATGTTTACAATCCAGGTTGGTGACGCAAAAGCATTTGTCTGAAGCCAGTTCATTGCTTCTGTTTGTTTTGCTTTTGGAACCACTTCGTAAATATTTCCGGCTTGATTTGGTTTTTTAGTGTTTTCATAAACTCCTCCAACATTGGTTACAACATGACCTACATATCTGCTCCAGGCTTCCAGCATTTCTTTATATAATTCATCTAAATCTCCGTAATCATTGGTTACATTGCTTGTCCATTCACTTAAGTGACCCGCCACATATTCGAGATTTTTAAGTCCGTATGAACTTGCTTTCATCGAATTATTCCCAATGTCTTCTGTTTGGGTTGTAGGATCAAAAGCACTACTTTGTTTACCAAATTTATACAACGGATTTCCTGCTTTTTCTAAAATCCATTTGTCTAAAGCTGGAGTTTCATCCTGAGGAGATTTAGCATTTGGGATTACTCTGTATCCCCAATTTACTGCATATTGATCATACGCTCCCATTTTACGAACAAAACGAATATTTTTATCTCCCGGTTGAGCGATGTAATTAAAACGGGCATAATCCATTATACTTGCAGAGATTCCGTTTTGCTGTGTAAAATCACCATTTCTGTAACTCTCTACATCATAAGCACAACTTGCTCCCATATTATGAGGAAAACCTAAAGCATGACCTACTTCATGAGCAATTACCATTCGCATCATTTCTCCCATTTCTTCATCGCTGGTTTGCAAAGTTCTTGCCGAAGGATTTGCTGCTCCGGTTTCTAACAAATATCTGTTTCTGTACGAACGCAAATGATTGTGATACCAGATAACATCACTCTCGATAATTTCTCCTGTTCTGGGATCAGAAACACTTGGCCCAACTGCATTACGCGTTGTACTTGCTACATAACGAATCACAGAATAACGAATATCTTCAGGGCTAAAATCAGGATCTTGCTCTTTTGTTGGCGCATCTTTGGCAATAATAGCATTCTTGAAACCAGCAGCTTCAAAAGGTTTCTGCCATTCTTCGATTCCTTGTTTAATATATTTTCTCAGCTTTTCAGGTGTTGCAGGGTCTAAATAATACACAATTGGTTTTATAGGCTCAACTAATTCTCCTCTATTATAAGCTTCAGGATCTTTAGGTTCTAATCTCCAGCGGCGAATGTATGTTTTAAGATCAGATTTTAATTCATTACTTCCGTAATCGTATTGACTCACAGTAAACCATCCAACTCTGGGATCTGCTAATCTTGGTTTCATTGGTACTTCCGGCAATAAAACCATCGATTGATTCATTTGTATACTTATAGATTCTGTATCTTCTAACATTGATGGTTTCGAAGCATTATATGTCATATCCTGAATCACTTCGATATTCATTGGAAAACTTTTGATCGTGTTAATAAAACTTCTCGAATCATCAAGTCCTTTTACTTTATAAGTTTCACGCATTTCTGCAGATATTCCGCTGATCGCCTTAACATCTGTACTATAAAATTTAGTAACATCAATAACGGTATTTGCTGAATCTTTGCTAAAAGCTACAATGTCAAAAGCAAATAAAGTTGGCTCATAATTGTTCGATTTTACCGAAATACTGATTGGTAAAGTATCATTGGCAACGGCATTGTATGATTTTGATTTGATAAGGATTTTATCCTGAAAACGCTGCCAGATTATTAATTGCTCATTAGTTTCAGAACCGGCGTTTACATATCCACCACCCAAATTTGAAGGTAATTTTGAAAGTCTGCTTACTAAAAGCATGTCTTTATCTAAATATTTATTGGGAATCTCGAAGTAGTATTTTTTATCGACTTTATGAACAGTAAAAAGTCCCGGATCAGAAACAGCATCTTTAGTAATTACTTTACTGTATTCTTTAATTGTAGATTCTGATTTTTTCTCTGTCGGAGCAACTGTAGGTTCTCCTTTTTTGGGATCTTTCTTTTTAGATTGCGCAAATTGTTTAGTAGAAAACAGCATGAAAACTGCCATTGTAATAAAAATGAAAAATTTCTTCATTTATTGTAGGTTTAGTGGTTATTCGATAAACAAAAATAATTTTTATTCTAAATACAGAAAGAAAAACACCCTTATTAACTTTTCATTAACTAATTTAAAACAGCCCAATAAAAAAGGTTCAGCTTTAATTAAAAAGCTGAACCTTAATCGAAAAAGTATATTTTTAGTTTTTAAAATTTAAAATGTCTTTGACACTTTATCAATTGCATTAATTGTAAAATCTAAATCTTCATATGTTAATGCATCTGTAATAAACCAGGTTTCATAAGCAGATGGAGCGATATAAATACCTTCGTTTAATAAACCGTGAAAGAATTTCTTAAACGTTTCATTATCTCCTTTTGCAGCAGTTTGAAAATCTGTCACCGGATTTGCATCAAAGTGAACAGAAATCATTGAACCTACTCTATTAATCGTAAAAGCAACATTATTTGCTTTTAAAACTCTATCGATTCCAGCGGCTAAATAAGCTGTTTTTTCTTCTAAACGAGTAAAAATTTCACGATCATTATCAAGTGCCTGCAACATTGCCAATCCTGCAGCCATCGCTAACGGATTTCCTGACAATGTTCCTGCCTGATAAACCGGACCAAGCGGTGCTAAATAATTCATGATTTCTTCGCGTGCAGCAAAAGCACCAACCGGTAAACCTCCACCAATTACTTTCCCGAAAGTGACAATATCTGCATTGATATTATACAATTCCTGAACTCCTCCACGAGCCAAACGGAAACCAGTCATAACCTCATCAAAAATCAGTAAGATTCCGTTTGCGGTACACAATTCTCTTAATCCTTCTAAGAAACCTTTTGCTGGTGAAATACAACCCATATTCCCGGCAACTGCTTCAATAATAATTGCTGCGATTTCGCCTTTATTAGCTTCGATTAAAGTTTTTACATTCTCTAAATCATTGTATTTTGCCAACAAAGTATCTTTTGCAGTTCCTTCTGTAACTCCCGGGCTATTTGGCGATCCAAATGTTACAGCTCCACTTCCGGCCTGAATCAAAAATGAATCTGAATGTCCGTGGTAACAACCTGCAAATTTTATTATTTTATCTCTTTTTGTAAATCCGCGAGCCAGACGAATCGCACTCATACAAGCTTCTGTACCTGAATTTACAAATCTTATTTTGTCAATATTCGGAACCATCGAAACCGCCAAAGCAGCAATCTGAGTTTCGAGTTCTGTTGGCATTCCAAATGAAGTTCCAAGTTTTGCTTTTTCAATTACGGCATCAACAACCGGCTGATAAGCATGTCCCAAAACCATTGGCCCCCAGGAATTGATGTAATCTATTAACTTATTTCCGTCTTCATCATATAAATAAGCACCTTGGGCACTTTTTACAAAAATTGGAGTTCCTCCTACTGCTTTAAAGGCTCTAACTGGTGAATTTACTCCTCCCGGAATTACTTTTTCTGCTTCAGCAAAAAGCTGACTACTTCTTTTATATAACATTATAAATTTAGATTTCTGATTTTAGATTTTAGATTGATTTCAAAACTGAAAACGGAGACTGAAAACTAAAAAACTACTTCACTTTTAATCTTTGACCAATAGAAATGGCATTGTCTGAAAGATTATTTTTTCGTTTTAAGTCATCAACCAATACGTTGAATTTTTTTGAAATCGAGTACAATGTATCTCCTTGTTGTACTTCGTATAAATTAGGATCGTTTGAATTTGAGTTTGAAGAACTTTTTGCCGGAGTCGACACACTTTTTGCTGGAACCGTTTTATTAATAGGAACATAATTTCTTCCAGTAACCTGACAGTCATATTGATGTAAGTTGTAACGTTCAATATAGCTAATTAATTTATCCGGATAATTAGGATCTGTAGCATAACCTGCCGCTCTTAATCCTTTTGCCCAGGCTTTATAATCATCTTTTTCGTAAGTAAATAAAGTGGCGTATCTATTTTTTCCCACCAAAAATAAAGCATGATCTCTATATGATTCTGAAGCTTCGGGATATTTTCTAAAACATTCCTGAGCAGAATCATCATCGTGACGAACACTTTCTCCCAACCAGTCTTTGTGACATTTTATACCAAAATGATTGTTTGCTTCTACTGCCAAATCTCCTCTTCCGGCACCAGATTCTAAGATTCCCTGTGCCAAAATAATACTTGCGGGAATGCCGTATTTCTGCATATTTCCCATTGCAATATCTTTGAACTGTAAAATATAATTATTGATTAAATCGCTGGTTACAACTGTTTTTGAAGTCGATTGTATGACTTCAGTTGTATTATTTGTAGAAGGGTAGTTTTTACCAATAGGCTTAACCGGAGTTTGCTTTTTTGTTGTTGCTACTCGAGGCCTCTGAACCGCGGCGGCTTTTCTGGTCGTTGCAATAGTAGGTTTACTAGACGAACAGCTTGTCAATGTTGCGATTATGAAAGCTATTATAATTTTTTTAAACATTGCTTTTAAGTATTGGTAATTTTTTCTGCTTCAATTTTATATTCATTCCTGCAATACCCTGCAATCCGCCGGTATGAAGAAGTAATATTTTTGAATGATCAGGAAAATAGTTTTTATGGATTAAATCTATAACGCCAAAAACCATTTTTCCTGTATAAATTGGATCTAAAGGCACTTTTGTTTCTTCAAAAAAAGTGTTGATAAATTCAATTAATTCTAAATTTATCTTCCCATAACCTCCAAAATGATAGTCAGAAATCAAATTCCAGTTATCTTGTTTTGCAAAAATACGAATTTCATCGGTTAAAAAGTCACCTTTTAACGCCGGAAACCCTAAAATTTTCTGATTTGGCAACGCACTATTGATCAATCCGGAAATTGTTCCGCCAGTTCCTACCGCACAACAAACAAAATTAAAAATGGCGTCTTCCTCTGTCAAAATCTCTTCGCAGCCTTTTACAGCCAGTTCGTTTGTTCCGCCTTCGGGAACTAAATAGAAATCGCCAAACTTCTCTTTTAATTTTTCTATAAACGAGATTTCACTTTTCAATCTGTAATCTTCTCTGGAAACAAACTCAAACTGCATTCCGTTTTCCCGAGCAAATCTCAAGGTTGGATTTTCTTCTATTTTATCAAAAAGTTCATCGCCACGAATAACGCCAATAGTTTTAAAACCTTGTTCTTTTCCGGCATATGCAACTGCAGCAATATGATTTGAAAAAGCCCCGCCAAAAGTCAATACCGTTTCTTTATTTTCGGCTTTTGCCTGAAGTAAATTGTATTTTAGCTTTCTAAATTTATTGCCGGAAACAAACGGATGAATCAAATCTTCACGTTTTATTGTAAGCGAAATATCGTTTGGAAAATTAATATGAATTTCCTGGTTCAAAATCTATGTTTTATTTTAATGTTATGTATTTGAGAAACCGAAAGAAAGATCGTTTTTTCAAATAATTTAAATCCGTTTCATTTGCATAAGCTTCTCTTTCAAAACTTATATTTCGATACGCCAAGTCTTTATTTTTATATTGTAGTAACCTAATTGCATATTCAAGTCCATAAAAAATATAAAAAGGTAAAACCAATAATTCTAATTGTTGTCTCAAATGAATTTTTTCATGATTAACAAAAACAGGATTATTTTTATCAAAATCGTATTTTAAAACCACAAACGGAAACACAGCCATTCCGCGATATCCTTTCGGAATTAAATATTTAGCAACAATCAGAAACATTAGCTGTAAAATTTATAAATTTGTAGATAAAAAATGTTCAATTTCATTAAAATCACAATCAATTTGATTTTAAAAGCAGAACATAAAACCAATGCAGATTTATGAAAGAGCAAAGTAATGAAAATAAACTAATCGAAGGCGAAGATTTTTATTATACTCCCGAAGGTTATAAATGCTTTACTGAAAAACACCATCTAAAACGTGGTTATTGCTGCAAAAGTGGTTGCCGCCATTGTCCGTATGGATTTGATAAAAATACAGGTCAAATTAGAAAAAAAGTCTAATTAGGCAATGTGCCAATTTGATAATGAGATAATTTGTTAATGTAAAAATATATCAATTAGATAATTCAACAATCTAAAATCAATAATCTAAAATCTAAAATTGTAAATGGATATTCTCTTGCGAAAATTTAGGATTACCATCCACAAATCCTATCACAGGTCGGATATTCGTTATCCTTAGTTTTAATTAGAAAATGTTACAATGTGCCAATGAGATAATTTGAAAATGAGATAATTATTCAGATTAAATTTTTATTGCAATATTTCGCTCCTGTGGAGCTTATTAAATGTAAATTACCAAATAGATACAAAGCCTTGGAAAGGCGAAATATTTATAGAAAATAATAATTACACAATACAAAAGCTCCAGAGGAGCGAAATATTGGTAGAATCAATTCATCCTCAGTCGCATTATAGATTTAAGTCCGGTAGAACAAAATAATCCAAAAAACAAAAAATTAATCTGTTGTTAATCTTGCTAAATTATCTTAGCAATTTAGTCCCGAAGATTCGGGATAGCAACTTAGCATCTCTAAAAAATGACTTTTCAAGAACAAATAAAACAAGGAATTCCGTCAATATTACCTCCAAAAGCAACATACGATTTAGCCATTAACCACGCGCCAAAACGAAAAGAAATTCTTTCGGCAGAAGAGAAAAAACTCGCGCTAAAAAATGCATTACGTTATTTTGAGGCCAAACATCATGCAGAATTAATTAAAGAATTCTCAGAAGAATTAGAAACTTACGGTCGTATATATATGTATCGCCTACGTCCAGAATACAGAATGTACGCACGACCAATTGACGAATATCCTGGAAAATCTATACAGGCAAAAGCAATTATGCACATGATTCAGAACAATCTGGATTATGCTGTGGCCCAACATCCGCATGAATTGATTACTTATGGTGGTAACGGAGCTGTATTCCAGAACTGGGCGCAATATTTATTGACGATGCAATATTTGTCTGAAATGACAGATGAGCAGACTTTGACGATGTATTCAGGTCATCCCATGGGATTATTTCCTTCGCACAAAGAAGCGCCAAGAGTTGTCGTTACAAACGGAATGGTAATCCCAAATTATTCTAAACCGGACGATTGGGAAAAAATGAATGCTTTGGGTGTTTCGCAATACGGGCAAATGACGGCGGGAAGTTATATGTATATTGGACCTCAAGGAATTGTACACGGAACTACTATTACGGTTTTGAATGGTTTTAGAAAAATAAAATTAAATCCTGAAGGAAATTTATTTGTGACTTCTGGTCTTGGCGGAATGTCCGGTGCGCAACCAAAAGCAGGAAATATTGCGGGTTGTATTACAGTCTGCGCCGAAGTAAACCCAAAAATCACCAAAATTCGTCACGAACAAGGCTGGATTAACGAGATTGTAACTTCAACTGAAGAATTAGTAAAAAGAGTTACTTTAGCGAAAGCCAATAAGGAAGTGGTTTCGATTGCTTATTTAGGAAATGTGGTCGACGTTTGGGAATGTTTCGATCAGGAAAACATCAAAATTGATTTAGGATCTGATCAGACTTCGCTTCATAATCCTTGGGCTGGAGGTTATTATCCGGTTGGGATTTCGTTTGAAGAAGCATATGAAATGATGGCAAATAATCCTGAATTATTCAAAGAAAAAGTACAGGAATCTTTACGTCGTCAAGCTAAAGCAATAAACAGACATACCGCAAAAGGAACTTACTTTTTTGATTATGGAAATGCCTTTTTACTTGAAGCTTCGCGTGCCGGAGCAGATGTAATGGCAGAGAATAATATCGATTTCAAATATCCGAGTTATGTACAGGATATTATGGGGCCAATGTGTTTCGATTACGGTTTTGGACCTTTTAGATGGGTTTGTACTTCAGGAAAACCAGAAGATTTACAAAAAACAGATACTATTGCAAGTCAGATTTTAGAAGAATTGGCGAAGACTTCTCCTAATGAAATTCAGCAGCAAATGCAGGACAACATTAAATGGATCAAAGGCGCACAGGAAAATAAATTGGTTGTAGGTTCACAAGCCAGAATCCTCTACGCTGATGCAGAAGGCAGAATTAAAATTGCCGAAGCCTTTAATCAGGCAATTGCAAAAGGCGAAATTGGAACAGTTGTTCTAGGTCGCGATCATCATGATGTTTCCGGAACAGATTCGCCTTACAGAGAGACTTCTAACATCTATGACGGATCTCGTTTTACGGCAGATATGGCGATTCAAAACGTGATTGGTGACAGCTTTAGAGGTGCTACCTGGGTTTCGATTCATAATGGTGGCGGAGTTGGCTGGGGAGAGGTTATAAACGGTGGATTTGGTATGGTTCTTGATGGCTCTAAAGAAGCTTCAAAACGTTTAGCATCAATGCTTTTTTGGGATGTTAACAACGGAATTTCAAGAAGAAGCTGGGCCCGAAATGACGAAGCCATTTTTGCTATAAAAAGAGCAATGGAAGTTCAGCCATTATTAAAAGTAACTTTGCCTAATATTGTAGATGAAAATCTCTTTTAGGCAAAGAAGATTAGAACATTAAAATTTTTAAACATATGAAAACATTCAAATTAGTACCCGTTTTTTTGCTTTTGATACTAGCCTCATGCAGCACGGTAAGTGTATATTCTGATTACGATAAAAACGTAGATTTTGCACCTTATAAGACGTATGCTTTTTTTAAGCCCGGAATTGATAAGGTCGAAATTTCTGATTTGGATAAAAGACGTATTCTGCATGCTATAGAGGAAGAAATGCAAGCCAAAGGTTTTACAAAAAGTGAAAACCCGGATTTATTAGTAAATATTTTTACTAAATCAAGAGAACAAGTAAACGTAAACCAATTTAGCGCCGGTTGGGGTTACGGTTGGGGTTGGGGATGGAATCCTTACATGATGTACGGAGGAAATCAAACTACAGTATCTACTTCTACAGAAGGAACTTTGTTTATTGATTTGATCGATGCTAAAAAGAAAGAAATGATCTGGCAAGGTGAAGGAGTTGGAACTCTAACTAAAAACATCGATAAAAAAGATGCTAAGGTAAAAGAAATTGTATCAAAAGTTTTGGCACAATATCCGCCGGTTAAAAAATAGTTTTCAGTCTCAGTTTTCAGTTTTTTATAAAAACTAAAAAAAGTTATTGACTACTTTACAAAATAATCAATACATTTGTCATTCAATTATCTGAAATGAAAAACTTAAATATCATTATTATCTCTATTACTATTATTGCTATTCAGCAATAGTGGCGAGGTATTATATAAATAAGTAAACAAAATACAATTTATCAAACCTCCCACATCGGGAGGTTTTTTTATTTAAAAAACTATTAGCAATAGATTTTTTTGCCACAGATTACACAGATTTTCACAGATTAAAAATCTTTTTAAATCATTTAATCTGTGGCAAAAAATAACAAACAAAAATTATGAATTTATTTAACGAAGTACTTGCTGCAAAAAAGCAACTCGAAAATGTAGTTGCCGCTACTCCACTCACACAAAATTTAAATCTTTCAGAAGAGTTTCAATCGACTATTTTACTGAAACGGGAAGATTTACAAATTGTACGTTCATACAAAATTAGAGGCGCTTACAACAAGATTTCTTCGTTGAACGAAAAAGAAAAAGCAACCGGAATTGTTTGTGCAAGTGCTGGAAATCATGCGCAAGGTGTTGCTTATTCGTGTCATCTTTTGCAGATACAAGGCAAAATCTATATGCCTAAAACAACTCCAAAACAAAAAGTAAAACAAGTTCAGTTGTTTGGTAAATCGTTTGTAGAAATTGTATTAACCGGAGATACTTTTGATGATGCCTATGCTTCGGCAACAGCAGATGCTATCCAAAACCATAAAATATTTATTCATCCTTTTGATGATGAAAAAGTAATTGCAGGTCAGGGAACTGTAGGTTTAGAAATTCTGGAAAGTTTTAAAGAACCTATCGATTATGTTTTTGTGCCAATTGGCGGTGGCGGACTGGCTTCCGGATTATCTGAAGTTTTTAAGCATTTAAGTCCAAATACTAAAATTATTGGTGTTGAACCAAAAGGTGCTCCTTCGATGAAAACTTCGATTGAAGAAAATAAAAACACAGCCTTAAAAACGATTGATAAATTTGTAGACGGCGCGGCTGTAAAACAAGTTGGTGACAAAACTTTTGAAATTTGCAGATATAATCTCGAAGATATTATTCTGGTTCCCGAAGGAAAAGTCTGCACCACAATTTTACGATTATACAATGAAGAAGCTATGGTTGTAGAACCTGCCGGAGCTTTGACAATTGCAGCTTTAGATTTTTATAAGGACAAAATAAAAGGCAAAAATGTAGTTTGCATAGTAAGCGGGAGTAATAATGATATTGAAAGAACTGCAGAAATAAAAGAGCGTTCTTTACTTTACGAAGGATTGATGCATTATTTCATGATTCAGTTTCCGCAGCGGCCGGGAGCTTTGAAAGAATTCGTGAATAACATTTTAGGCCCGGATGATGATATCACTTATTTTCAGTTTGCCAAGAAAAACAGTCGTGAAGTAGGTTCTGTAGTCGTAGGTTTAGAATTGAAAAATAAAAATGACATTCTCGCAATTAAGATGAATATGACGAAAAATGGTTTTGAATTTCAATACCTCAATGATAATCAGGATTTGTTTACCCAACTAATAGGATAAAAACAAAAGGCTGTCAGGATATTACACCAGACAGCCTTTTTAAATGAGAAATAAAATTACTAATTAAATTCCCAAAATTTATAATTATTGCTTCAGTACTTTTTTAGAATAGGATCTCTCACTATCACTAACTTTAACAACATAAAGTCCTTTTGGTAATTTCGAAATTTCTATTTCCGCTTCATTTCCCCTTGTAAAATCAACTGTTCTTTTTAAAACACTTTGACCAGAAGCATTGTAAACTTCGACTTGACCGGAACCTGAATTTGGTGTATTAATTTTTAAATATTCATTTGTCGGATTAATGTAAAGAGAAAAATCTGATGGTGTAGTAACTTCTACATCTCCAACTTTTTTAGCCGCAGAAGCCTCAACTTGTACCAATTGCCACTGCTGATTCAATCCTCCTGTGTAAGACCAAACCTGAATATTAGCGCCGTTTGCAGTAGAAACATTTTCAACATCCAGCGATTTCCCACTGTTTACATTAATGATTTTATAATAACCTCCACCAAGACTTTCAACTGTCCATTTAAACTCATTTGAAGCTGAGAATGCTCTTTGCTGCACTTTTATTCCATCAGCAGTACTATTATTTTCTGTCGCTAGATACATTCCTGTCGATTTTACAATAATGTAATAATTCCCGCTTCCGTCCGGAACAAACTTCCAGCGTTGGTTATTTCCTCCTCCGTTTGTAATATCATATTGCTGAATACGTCCACCGCTTGTAGTCGAATTATCTGCAACATCTAATCCTTTATTACTGTTTCTGGAAATTATGTTATAATATCCGGGAAAAGAAGTTGATGGCGGCGATCCTGCTGACCAATTAAAAGTAACTGCCGATGAAGCCGGAACCGTATAATTAAATGCTGATGATCCGGAAACAATTTTGATTGTATTTGCTGATCCGGAGTTATAAATTACAAGCGCAATCGATCCGTCCGGGTTTTTAAATCCGGCTGAAAGAATAGTTCCGTTTGTACTGGAAGAATTTATTCTTAAAGCTCCCGGTTTTACAAATTTTGAAATTTGCCCAATAATATAATATGCCACATTCTTGGTGTAACTGGTACTATTATTTACGGTAATTGCACCCAAACAAGTGTTGCATCCGCCGGGAGTACGAGGGCCTAAACCTGAATTATTTGCCGCGTTCCATTCCAGAACTGTTTTTGCCCAGTTATTGGTACTTCCAATAACTACGTTTTGCATATGCCAGCCAAAATCCCCGCTAAAACTTCCGCCTGATCCTGTGTATTGTTCTGTAAAATAAACGTTTTTGTTCGTTGCATTTCGCACTGTCGACATTGCTGAAATATTTCCTAAATACAAGTGAAATGCTGCACCATCGACATAACTGCTATTGTTTAAGACATCAATAGGATACGCTGTATTATCGCAATTATGATCAAAAGCAATAATCTTTATATTTCCGTAACCTGCCGCAGCCATTTGTGGTCCAAGTTGTTGATTGATAAAGTTCTTTTGCTCCGTAGAATTCATTAACATACTTGGTTCGTTATTTGGATTTTCAGGTTCGTTTTGAGGTGTGATTCCCCAGATCGAAATTCCCTGAGCCTGCATTGCCGCAAAATATTTTACAAAATATCTCGCATAAGCTGCATAATATTGAGTTTGTAAACTTCCGCCAACCCATGAATTATTGGTTTTCATCCATCTTGGTGCTGACCACGGAGTTGCCAGAATTTTTATATTTGGGTTAATAATTTGTATCTTTTTTATAATTGGGATTAAATACGTTAAATCCGGTCCGTTAAGACTGAAGTTATTCATGTTTACATCACCGGAAGTTTCGTTATAACTGTACGAAGAACTGCTTAAATCTGAAGCAGCAATACTAATACGAACTACACTGGCGTTTAAACCTGTAACTGGATTGTACAAATCATTTAATAATTGATTTTGCTGAGTCGCAGCCATTCCGCTAATTACCTCGCAGCTTCCCTCAGTAAGTGTGTAACCAAATCCGTCCATGGTTTGGTAGGTTGTTCCTGCATTAATTGTGACTGTCGAAGGATTACTTCCGGAATTTGTTCCAAAGTTTACAGTGCCTTGCTGCTGTAGTAATTTAGTCTGATCTCCGCTTGTTATCCACGGAGTAACCGTTTGTGCATTCATCTTAATAGTAAATGAAAATAGAATAATAAAGTACATTATTATTTTAAAGTTCATTTGGTTTGTTCGATTTTGGGTAGTTTTTTTCATCTTTTACTGAGTTTTTAATAATTAAATTTTTCTTATTTTTTAAGATTAATTTTATTAATTCACATCAATATTATGTTAATTTTCCCTAATTATATAATTTTAAAACTTTACAAATACACATCATATCAAGATTTCACCTTTACAAAAACTTATCTAAAAAAAAATCAACATATTGACTAACAATAACATAAAAATTTATTTTCCGGTAAAAATCTTACTTTAATTTTCAACACCTTAAAAAAACAATACACAAATTGATATCATAAAGACTAATTGGCTTATCACTCTCTCTTTTAAGGTAATTAAATAAAAAGAATAATTGAAAATGATAAATATCAGTGAATAAAAGGTTCTTTAAATCGTATTTTTGCATTTGATTTAAATCTTTAAAAAATGGCTCTTCAAGATATTTCAAACATAGAAGATATTAAACTTTTAGTAAACACTTTTTACGATAAAGTACAAAAAGACGATTTGATTGGTCCCATATTCAATGAAAGAATGTTAGGAAGATGGCCAGAACATTTAGAAAAAATGTATCGTTTTTGGCAAACCATACTTCTTGAAGAACATACTTATTCCGGAAGTCCTTTTCCTCCACACAAACAACTTCCTGTGAATCAACTTCATTTTGATCGCTGGATGGAAATTTTTATAGTAACAGTCGATGGATTATTCGTTGGAAAAATAGCTGAAGAAGCCAAAGTTCGTGCTGCAAATATGGCGTATATGTTTAATTATAAAATTGACTATTTTAGAAATTTAGAAAAATAAATTTCTAAGCTTTATTGGGAGATATAACCTGTCCATCTTTATATCGATTCTGTCCATCTTCCCAAATACCATATTCTGATGTTGCTTTAAAAGTATCAGGATTTGCTCCTTTTACGATATTATTCTTAAAATAGACATGTTTAACATCTTTTGAATATTCATTAGAAATAATTTTGAAGCTCAAATAATCAGCCTGAGCAATTTTTTCGCAGTCAAAATAAATACTGTTTTTATCTTTCGAGAAATTATGATCTAAATCTTCAAAAGATTCCACATCAATTTCAGGACGTTGAATGCCTTTGTTAATCAATATGTTATTTACAATTATTTTCCAATAATCAATACTTTTTACTGTCACGATAGAATCAAATGTATGAAGTTCAAATTCAGACTTTGTAAAAGCAGAAACTACTGAATTACCAATCTGAACATAGGTTTCGTTTATTGGCTTAATTTCGCCATCTATCCTTTTATGCTTTCGGATAACTTGATTTACTTCTAACATTTCGATTCCTTCACCCCTATAAGTAATAATTGCATAAATAAAATTGGCATCAATAGCAATCGCATCATTTAAAGGTTTGAAAGTATGAGGATCACCTTCTATTTTTTTATTTTTATAATAAACAGCATTAATATCCTTAAACCAATTAATATGTTGGTAATTTTCTATAGAAGAATCTAATAACTGATATGTTTTTGGGTCAGCATCCTTAATAATTTCCAGCTCATCAAATTTATTACCATTACTATTATACACATAATTCTTATCTTTTATGATAAAACCATCAATTTCAAAAGTATCATAATCAACCAATTGTTTTCTTCCTTTCCAAAAAACACTATTTTTATCTTTCCCAAAATCTTGATTTAAAGGCTGAAAAGTTGCAACATCTGCAGTAGATTCAAAATATCCTAACTCAAACCAATTGCCCATTGGTGAATAAACAATTAACTTTTTTCTGTAATGATGAAAATAGGAATTTGAAACTTTTAAGTTTACCGGTTTTCCTATCTTAAATAGAAAAAACCTAATTACTAAAATGGCTAAAATAACTAGTGCTAAAATGATATATAAAACTTTCATACTGATATAAATCCAAAAAATACGGTCTGTAAAACTAACTAATTTTATTATTATTCGACAATTGTATTTTATTTTTAAAACAGAAAAAAGATTGCTTATTAAACTTGAGTCTAAAAGAAATAAATTAAAGATTGTGTAATAAAACGATCTTATTATTAAAAATCTATAGTAAAAAAAATTATTTTAGTACTCTAAATTCGTAATTTTACATTCTTAATCTACAACGTTTTCGAAATGAATGCAAGTATTGAAACAAACCCGTTATTAGAGCGATTGCCTAAACATTTAAAGCAATTTATTAAACCTCAGGATTATAGCGATTACACTCCTATAAATCAAGCGGTTTGGCGTTATGTAATGCGTAAAAATGTAGATTATTTATCAAAAGTTGCACATCATTCTTATCTGGAAGGTTTACGCAAAACAGGAATCGAGATTGATTCTATCCCAAGTATGTATGGAATGAATAGAATTCTGACCGAAATTGGCTGGGCTGCAGTTGCCGTTGACGGATTTATTCCGCCAAATGCATTTATGGAATTTCAGGCTTATAATGTATTAGTAATTGCTTCAGACATTCGACAATTAGAACACATCGAATATACGCCCGCACCGGACATTATTCATGAAGGTGCCGGCCACGCTCCTATTATTGCCAATCCTGAATATGCCGAATATTTGCGCCGTTTTGGCGAAATTGGCTGTAAAGCTATTTCCTCTCATAAAGATTACCAGATGTATGAGGCAATTCGATTGCTTTCGATTTTAAAAGAAGCCGAAGATACACCTCAGGAAAAAATAGATGAAGCCGAAAAAGCTGTTGCCGATTTGCAGAATAATATGGGCGAATTGTCTGAAATGGCCCAAATTCGAAACCTACATTGGTGGACAGTTGAATATGGTCTTATTGGAACTGTTGAAAATCCAAAAATTTATGGTGCAGGATTACTCTCTTCTATTGGTGAAAGTGCCTGGTGCATGACAGATAACGTGAAGAAAATTCCTTATGACATCTCAGCTGCGAATCAAAATTTTGATATTACACAATTACAACCTCAACTATATGTTACGCCAAATTTCTCCTATTTAAGTTTGATTCTGGAGCAATTTGCTAATAAAATGGCTTTAAGAACCGGAGGACTTTCGGGAATTCAAAAACTAATTCATTCTAATGCTTTAGGAACAATTGAATTAAGTACAGGTTTACAGGTTTCAGGTGTTTTTACAAATGTGATTGAAGAAGAAGGAAAACCTGTTTATATTCAAACCACAGGAAAAACAGCTTTATCATACCGTGAAAAAGAATTGGTAGGTCATGGAACTTTGACTCATCCGGAAGGATTTGGAAGTCCGATAGGGAAACTGAAAGGATTCAATTTAGCGATTGAAGACATGAGTCCAAAGGATTTACAGGCTTATAGCATTGTTGAAAATGAAACGGTTAAACTTGAATTTGAAGGTAACATTATTGTTGAAGGGGAAATCATTACGGGATCCAGAAACCTGCACGGAGAAATTATTCTGATTAGTTTTAGAAATTGTACCGTTATGCATGGCGAAAAGATTTTATTTCAGCCTGAATGGGGAAATTATGATATGGCAATTGGTAAAAAAGTAGTTTCTGCATTTTCCGGTCCAGCCGATGTAAATAGTTTTGATTTGATTAATTCAGTGCCTAAAACGACCACTATAAAAGCAAAACATACAGATGAACGTGATGATCTTGAAGTTCTTTATCAAACTGTTCGCATGGTCAGAGAAAATAAAGATTCTAAATCTGAATTGAAATCTGTATTTGAAAAATTAAAACAAAATCATCCTAACGATTGGTTGCTTTCTGTTGAAATTGCAGAGCTTCTGAAAGATTCAAATGAAGAGCAACTTTTACAGGAAGTGTTGGTTTATCTGGATCAATTGAAAGTAAAACGTCCTGAAGTGGCGCATTTAATTGCCGGTGGCTTGGATTTGATTTTTGACAAGAAAGCAGTTTAAATTATTGCCCGCGGATTTTACGGATTAAACTGGTGAACGCAGATTTTATTTTAATTTGGCGAAGACGCTGGATCGCAAAATTTCTCCTAATGTTAATGAAAATATTTCACGCAGATTTTGCTGATTGAAGCTGATATTTGCAGATTTTTTAATCTCGCGAAGACGCTAAGTCGCTAATTTTTTTCTCATTTTATGTCATTTCGACCGAAGGGAGAAATCACACTCGTAAATTGACAAAGGTTAAAGACTTTCTTTGCGGAGTTTCCAGTGAGATCGTAAAAACCTTTGAACCTCTGCAACTTTGAACCTCTGAACCCTTCCTCTACAATTTTAGGTCTTCATTAAAATCTTTATCAGATTCGATTGTTTTTCCTTCGTATTGTAATTTCCAGCCCATTGAATTAGTCAGGATTAAAATCTTGGACAATTCGCTTATTAAACGGTTTTGAGCATTCGTTTTCAAAGTAGATTTCTCTATTTTTTTAGCCAGATTCGCTTTTACAGATTTATTGATTTTATTATAGTCATCTCCAGTAAAAGGATTCAGTTTACTTTGCTCTACATCATAAAACTGAATATCCGGATTGATTGTAATTTCTTCTTTTGGAATGTTTAAAATCGTTATTGTTTTATTTTTTTCGTCGATATCATATTTCATTTTGTGTAAATCGTAGGCAACCGTAACATTTGCATTTACAACTACAAGTGCTTTTTTCTCAAAAGAAACCATATCCATCAAATATTTCTGCTGATTTTTATAAGTTATAACTTCTGAAAAATGTCCCTCTGTAACCACCAGTTTTCCAACATTCAGGATTTGCTGCTGAATTAGATTTGTATTGTAATCAATGGTAGAATCGTCTTCTTTTTTAAACTCGCAATATTTGAAAGCCAGAACTATTACCAGTACAAGCGCAGCTAAAACTATTATTCTCTTTATTAAATTTTGCATTACTTTATTTTATTAGACCAATTTACTTCTTTTTACAAGAGCTTAAAAGTTTTTCACCATGAAGTTTTTTTTCTTATATTTTTTTGCCACGAATTTCACAAATTTTCACTAATGCTTTATGTATAATTTTAATAACGTGAATTTAAAAATTCGTGAAATTGCTTATTATGCGCAAACTATGAATTAGGGAAAATTCGTGGCAAAAAAGAAAAAAAAACCGTGATACTTTTTCTAAAATGGATATCCAATCGCGATGTTTAAAATCAAATTATCTTTTCTCCAGGGTCCGCTTCCAAAATTAATATCATCGATTACCCATCTTTCTCCTTGAGGCAAATACGGTTTTCTTAACGGAAAAGCCAGATCTGTTCTTAAAACCAGAAAAGACAAATCAAAACGTAATCCTGCTCCCGCACCAACGGCGATATCTTTCATAAAATCTTTGGTAATCTGTCCTCCAG
This sequence comes from [Flexibacter] sp. ATCC 35103, assembly GCF_001975985.1. Taxonomy (GTDB): domain Bacteria; phylum Bacteroidota; class Bacteroidia; order Flavobacteriales; family Flavobacteriaceae; genus Flavobacterium. The sequence continues at coordinate 113,705 of NZ_MTQF01000008.1, forward strand.
GTTTATTAGGATCTGCATTCATCAACCAGACATTTCCAGCATCAACAAATAAAGCTCCACGAACAATACTAAAAAGTTTTGCCCTGTATTCTGTACTAAATTCTAATTTTAAATCTCCGGATTGATCAGGCAAATAATTATTTGTTGTTTCTGCATTCACGTAACTTCCCGGACCAAGAGATCTTGCCCTAAAGGCACGAATACTATTCGTTCCTCCCACAACAAATTGTTTTGATGTTGGCAATGCGCCTGAATTTCCATAAGGAAGTCCGGCTCCTACAATAATTCTGCTCGCTAATTCGCTTTCTTTACTTAGTTTTAAATAATGCCTGAAATCAGCTTTTAACTTTACAAATTGACTAAACGGAACGTCAAATATTTTTATAGTATCATTCTTTTTGACATTTGCGCCTGTAACCAAACCTGTAATATTTCCCGCCAAATCTAGTTCACCATTAAAATAGAATGTATTCTTTTTACGTTTTTGCATCGTATTGGTATAGGTATACGAATACGTTGGACCAAATATTAATTGCTTTTCGATTACTTTCCCCAGTGAAGCATCTTCCTCAATGTCCTGTTTATATTCTGCTGTCACATTATTTGGACTTACATACGTCACATCAAGAATATTCAATTGATGTTCTTTTCTAATGTTCTCTTTCCATTGATAACCAAAAGAGGTTTTAAAAGAGTTTAAAGCATATAATTGTGTCCTGTTTTGAAATTCGTATCGCACAGTTGCCTTCGTTCTTGGCACATATTCGCTCGAGCCTTCGATATGAAAAAATGGAATGATAAATCTTGGCCATGTTAAACTGGTTTCTGTTCCCAGTTTATAGATGTTTTTTCCATTATTAGCTCCGGAAAGTTGAAAATCGGCACCGCCAAAAACAGAAACCGTAAGCAATTCAGCACCGCGAAATAAGTTTCTGTTATTCCAGTTTACATTTACTTCTGTTCCGGTATAACTTGCGGAATTTGTTTTTCCTAAAACCTCAACCCGAATAAATTTCTTAGGCAAAAGTGTCAGGTAATAATAAGAATCCAAACTGTTTTTTAAACTGTCTGAAGGTTTAAATTCATTTTTCACAAAACTAAAAGTTCCCAAATTTACGAAACGATTTAGTGTTAGATTATGATCTTTTCTACTGTATAAATCTCCTTTTTTAAAAAAAATTGCCCGATCAAAAACCCTTGGTTTAAAAGTATTTGCGGTATCAATAATTGTAAAATCCTTATATTGAACAATATCTTTTTGAGTGTATTTTACACTGTCTTTAGAAACAGTAAAATTGGGATATACAACAATCTTATTAATTTTGTACGCCGTAAGCGCTTTTGGCGGAGCATCAGCTTTTATGACCAATTTAATTTTTACTTCATGATCGCCTTTACTGCTGTCCACCTGAGCTAAAATATAATCTGGATTAAAGTAAAAATATCCTCTCTCTTTAAGTCTTGCATCTATTCTTTCTCTTTCGGCTTTTATAATATCCAGGTCATACGGTTTTCCTACTTTTAATAAACTTCTTCGGCTTGATCTTCCAATTATTCTTGACATTGCCAGGGAATCATCCGGAAATGTCACGCTTTTAATGATATATTGTTTTTTGGGTATAACTGTATATTCAGCTGTTACTCTTTTGTTTCTCACAGTAGAATCTGCGCTGACACGGCTTTTAAAATAACCGCGGTTTTCTGTAAAACTTCTAAGTACAGAGGCATTATAATCTAAGTCGACTTTGCTGAAAAGTACGGGTTGTTCCCCTACTTTATTACGAAGCCAATATCGAATTCCTTTTTTCTTTTTAGGTTCACCGGCAATATTATAAATCCATAATTTAGGACGTAACCCCAATATTTGTTTGTTGGGTTTAGGACGCAAAAGGTCTTCGAGTTCTTTCTCCAGTTCTTTTCTGTCTTTCTTTTTTATAATAGAATCTTTTACTGTCACAGAACCTCCTGTATACAATAAATCTCCTTCGGCTAAATATTTTGTATTGCTGCACCCAAAAACAAAAAACAAGGACAGCGCTATAAAATATTTTGCATATCTAATTGTTATATTGCTATGTTTTTTGCTCATTTCCTTCAATTTGATTTTCTTCGTTTTCTTCTTTTTTCTTGTCTTCTTTTTCTTTGAGTTTTCTTTTCTCTTTGCGTAGCTTTTCTTCTTTAATCATTTCTCTTTCTGCTGCACTACGATGAAAAAGCTCTCTGAATTTATTGTAACTCATGGTAATAATAAAAGCAACTCCGGTCTCGACAACCTGTCCTTCTACTGCGACCTGATATTCGTTTTTTCGATAGGCACGAACCATATAACGTCCGTCTTTTGTAAGCTGATAATCTAAGGCTACATCTCCCGCAATATTGGTGCTTTCTTCGTTAGCACGCTCCTGGCCTTCGACTGCAAAGCTGCTTCCTACGGTTACTTTTAATCTGTCGTTTAATAGTTTTTTAGAAACGCCCACATTCAAATCAGTTCTGTTTTCCTTTGTTCCTGTGGTATAATCATCTGTCGATTCAAGATCAAATTCTAGTTGAACTCCGGTAATTAATTCTCCTGCAAGATCATTTAATTGTTGCGAAAGTATTTTGCTCACACTCTGTCTGGCAAGAGATTCTGCACTTGTTCCGCCACTTTCGCTTGCAAATGGGTTTTCGCCAATAAATCTATTTAGTAATAAAAGCGCAAAAACCTGTTTATTTAATTCAGCTGGCTCTTGTCGTAATTGTTCCAGTTTTGTTTGCGTAAGCGATACAACATCTGTAGAAACATCATAATTTCCGTCAGGAAGTACAATATCAAAAGTAATTTCTGGTTTTAAAAGTTCACCGTTCATTTTTAATAATGTCTGAAACGGAATTTTCTGTTTGTATGTATTTCTCACCGTAGGATTATCTGTTGGCAATTGATTGCCAAGCAAATCTATTGGTGCTGTTTCTACTTTATAAATAGCCGTAATATTCAAACTCGCCATTGTAGGTTCTCCGTTCCAGATAATATAACTTCCTTTCTGAATATCGAATTTTCGACGAATCATATTAAAGTTCATTTCATATGCCCCTTCAGAAAACTCATATTTACCGGTTAAAGTCGTTTTTCCAGAAGGATCAATTCCTCCTGTAAGTTGGGCTTCCCCTTTTAGGTTTAGATAATCTCCGTTTCCTTTATCGATTACAAGCGTTAGTTCAGCTTCTTTATCTATGGCAATTTCAACGCTCACATCCATACCAACCAATTCAGATTGATTTAGTTTGTTTTCCATTGCAATAGTTTGTTTCAGATACATATTATCTTCATCAACAAATTCTACAATACCTTCTCTGTCAGCAATTGAAGGGTCTGATTGTGGCAAAACAACCGTAAACTTAGTGTCTTTGTTTATTTTAATATTTCCGCCAACAACAGGATTTTCAAGTGTTCCTTTTATGTTTAGTTTAGTATCCAGAATTAAATCCCCATAAAATAAATCGTTGTCTGCTTCTTTAGAATGTATAGCTCTAAAATCATCTGCCACGATAGTTAATCCAAAATCAAAATTGCTGTAATCGGCAGATTTTATGGTTCCGTTTATGGTCAGCTCATTATCATTCTCATCATGAAATGTAAATTTATCGAAAGTAATAACGTCATTTTGAAGCGTGATTTTTTCGTCTTGGGTCTTAAAGAATGAGTTCAGTTTTTTTACTCTGAAACCTGTATCTTTAAAATTTAATTCTCCGTTAACTTTTGGTGCACTTACATTTCCTGTAATTTTAAAATTCCCGGCTAAAAATCCTGTTCCTTCCGTAATATTGCCCATTGTAAAACCCTGAATACTCTTAATATTCAGTTTGTTTAAATCGAGATTAAAATCAAGATTACCATCATCAATTTTATAGTTACCTGTTAAGTTCATGTCATTTTCTTCACCGCTAAGCGTAACATTTGCTGCCAGTAAATTATTGGTTTTATTATCTACTTTTATTGCAATATCACCAACAGGCTCTCCTCTAAAAGCAAATTCATCAATTTTTAAATCAGATGTAAAAGTGGGTTTCGTCATCACATTTTCTACAACTGCATTTCCATTAATCAAACCTTGCATCAAAAGTTTGTCTTTTTTGACAATGTTCATAATCGTTTCGATTTTGAAGTTTACAAAATCAACTTTTAACGGTGAATTATCCTGATTTCCTTCAGATTGTATTTTTAATTCGTTTCCTGAATTCGACAAGTAAAATTTATTGATGTAAAGTCTTTTTCCTCCAAATTCAATTGCATTTTCAGGATCTACAGTCCATTTGTCATAATTCAGTACAAAGTTTTCTGCATCGATTTTAAAGATGTTTTTAGAATCTTCTGATTTAAATTCTCCTGCAATAAAATATTGTTGCTTGTCTTTTGCATCTTTTACTTCAAGTGCATACGTCAAAAGATTATTTTCGACTTTTCCGGATAAACTTGTAAAGGGAATTTTTAAGGAACCGCTTTCAATCGTTGCCACAGAAACCGAATACTCTAAAGCATTTTCTTTGCCTTCGATATTTATTTTCCCGTCAGATATCGTATTATCAGCGTAAACAATTCTTGGAATCGTTCCCTTTATTTCTAAAGAGTCTGCAACATTATTGTACTTTCCGGTAATATTAATAGGCTCTAAACCGGTTAATTTAGGAACCAATTTAAAAAGTATAGGATCATTATCAATTTTTAAGGTAAAAGCCAAACGTTGTTCGTCTGATTCCCCATTTACTTTCGGATTTTTTAAATCAATATATTTCGATACTGATTTTTTAATCGCCGCGGTTAATGTCGTCAATTTGTATTTTCCGTCTACTTCAGCTTTTAAAAACTGAGATGAAATTTTGATATTATTTCGATTATTATTAGCAAAAGCAATTATACGCACAGAATCTAAGACAATTGGTTCTGCATCTTGTAAAATCTGAATGTTTGAAAGAAACACTTTTCCGTTTAAAAAATCAGGATTACTATTCGCAACATCTGCATCGATATTTCCACGAATTTTCATTGGCCCGGCATGAAGATTCAGTTTTTCTAAATCGGCAATATCAAGGTTCAGTTTTAATTTTATCGAAGGATATTTATCTTTTGTATTTCCGCTTGCTACCAGATCAAAATGTAAATTAGGATCTTTCATTCCGGATTTTACAGCAAATGATCCGTTTTCTATATTTCCTTTTAAAGCCAGATCTTTATACGTATATCTGTTAAAAACTGCTTTTTGAACCAATCCGTCAAATTGTGCCTGAGCGGTTTTTGGGTCTAAACCGTTTCCTTTTACTTTCGCTTTAAGTGTAATTTTACCTATTGAATCGTTTTTGATCAATCGTCCTAAATCAAAATCTAATAAATAAACTGTTGCGTCATATTTCTCTTTTTTCTTAACGCGCTGATCGAATAATCCATCAACTTTTGCATTTCCAAAACTACTGTTTAAAGCCAGATTTGTTTTGAAATTTTGAACTGAACCTTTAAATTTTCCCTGCAAATTTAACTGCGACGGCAACTGAATATTTTTAGGAATTGTTCCTGCAGGAATAAACGAATAAATATCTTTAGAAGTACTCGAAACTTTCTTGATATCGAGATCATAATAGGCTTTTTGAGCATCAGGCAAACCTTTTATTTTTCCCGAAAGTAAAACTCTCGTAGTTCCTATTCCGCTCATTTCGAATTGCGGAATATCAAGATCTTTTATTTTTCCGCTTAAACGTGTATTGAGGTATAAAATCGCATTTGGATTACTCTTAAACGGATTTGTTTTTTGCAAATCAGGAGCAAAAAGCAAAATGTCTTTAAAACCTATTTTCGACTGATTTAAATTTGCATCTAAAGAAAGGTTTCCTAAATCTTTAGAAATTGTTGCAATCGAAGAATAAGCAACTTTTACTTTATTTTGAAGTAATGTTTGTGGTGTTTTTAAATACAAATCATTCAAATAAGCGTTTTTAGGTCCATAAAAGAAATTTGTTCTTAAGGACTGAATATTTAATCCGCTTTTTTCATTTGCCGTCAATGCTTTAATATTACCGGAAATAGTATCATTTCCGTAATATAATTTCTCTGCTTTAAAATTGAATTTATCCAAATCAAGATGACTGTAATCAATTCCCTTTAAAACTGGTTTTGATTGCATATCATCGAACCTGAAAGCGATATTTTCTATATCAACATCATTTAATTTTACTTTCCATCCTGCCTGTTTAATTGCAGTTGAATCTAAACTGGGCGTTTTAATTTGTTTGTCTTTGGCACCCAAACGTAAATTCCCTTTTAGATTTTTTAATTCGAAAGTATCAAAATCCAATAGCTGATTATTCAAATCTATTTTATTAACTGATAAATTCAGATTACCTAATTTGATTCCGGAGTCTAATTTGGAATCTTTATTATCATAGGCAATATCAATTTGAGATAAACTGATTTTTCCTAAATTCAAATTAAAATCTTTCCTTTTAGAAATGGTATCGACAGTTTTTACCGATACTTCGGCAATTTTTTCGACAACATCCTGATCCAAAACTAATTTTAACCCTTTCAGGTTAATATTTGGAATATCAAAATTCATTTTATCTAAATCAAATTCCTTGAACTTAGTATCAAAATGTGTTAAATTGACTTTGATGTCATTTTTAGCAAAATCATCTTTAAAATTGAATTTAATATTATCCAGATTTACATCTACAACTGATATTACAAAAGGTTTACTGTCCGGATCTTCTACTTTGGGTTCTTTTGATTCAAAAGCTTTTATAATATAATCAAAATTAAAAGCGCCTTTCTTATTTCGGGAAATATTTGCCGTGACGTTTTCAAGTGAAACCGAATTAATTTCGAGTTCGCTGCTAACCAATTTAAATAAATCTACATCAACTTCTAAACGTTTACCAGCCAGCAAGGTATCTTTATTTTGATCTTCAAAATAAAAACCTTCCAGAACTACATCTTTAGGAAATTTGATAGAAATATGATCTAATGAAACTTTCGTTTTAATTTTATTATGAAGATAGGTAATGGCCTTATCTTTTGCATAATTTTGGATGGATGGAACCTGAATTAAAACAATTATCAGCAATAAAAGTGCAATGATAGAAACCACGCACCAAAGGAGTATACGTAGTGTTTTTTTAAGAAAATGAACTGATTTCTTATTCATAAGTCAATAAAACACGATTAGATTAAAGTTGCGTTATTATAAAAGCTGTACTTGGACAGTTTACAAAATTGAGAATTTTAAACCTTAACAATTTACATAATTACGCGCAATTATTCTAAAATTTCACTAACAAATAATTATTTTCTTACTTTTAATTTTGCCTAAAAAAAGCTAATGATAAAAAATAAATGAATTTTAAAACCTGATATGTGACCATTTTTGTTCAATAACTTTGATCTTTTCCTTAAGTTTAATTAAGAATTTTTGATGTTGTTCTGACTCAGGATTAAAGCTGCGATGACGAAGGCTTTTTTGTATTTCAGAGATTTCCTGCATAGTCGAGATACTATTTTCTGCAATATAATTTTCATTGAATTTATGCCAGATATAATCTATTGCAACTGGATTAGGATGCAGCATATCTTCGGTATAAAAGCGATAATCACGAAGTTCATCCATCATGATTTCGTATGAAGGAAAATAGTTAAAAGTTATATTTTGTGGATTATGGGATTTTAAAACCTGATGAAGCGCGGCAAATAAATGAGATTTACTTAATTGATTTTCTGTAAAACCATCTTTTATGTGGCGAACAGGCGAAACGGTAAAAATGAAATTTATTTCAGGGTTTAAAACCTGAATTAAATCAATGGTATTTTGGATACTTTTTTGAATTACGTCAACAGTTAATAATTCTTTCGAAAATTGCTTTTGAGGTACTTTATGGCAATTGGCAACAATTTCATCGCTTTCTATATTTCTGTAAATCCAGGAAGTTCCGTAAGTAATAATGACATGAGTGGCTTCTTTTAATTTTTTATAGCTTTCTGAAATAGCTTTATTAAGTGTTTCTAGCAATTCCTGTCGATCTGCATTACTTAAATCTGAATGCACTTCATAACTATGCCAGCGTTCGTTATAAAAGAAAACATCTTTCTCTTCATAAAATTCCTCCTTAATTACACGACTGATTATTTTCTCTATCGAAACGGGATTAAAAATAATTCCAAACGGATTTGTTACATTTTGAAACTTGAAATAATCGAATTTCTCTGCCATATTCTCCGCAAAACAAGAACCAATAGAAATTATTTTCGAATTATAATCGATTGGATTATTGGTTTTAGAAATTGGTATTTGGGTTCTGAATTGCATGTTTTTATTTTAAACACGAATTTCACCAATTTTCACCAATAAAAAAACCAAATACAGAAAGTATTTGGTTTTTTGATATAATTTCGAATTTCAAATCTTTAATAAGTATATTCAATTTCATATTCTACAGATTTCCCATCACCGGCTAATGATGTTTGTTTCGTTGGAAAATCTTTATCATTATAAATGTAATTTGTTAAATAAACAGATGGATTAGGCAAACCACTATCTACTCTTTTAATTTTCAATATGTTGTTACGAGAAATTTCTGTTTCTTTTAATAATAAATCTAAGCCTAGAATATTTTTTAGAGGATTATTTTTAATATCATATTCATAAGTTCTTGTCGATGTAGAAACTCCTCTAACATTTTTGTCTTCAATAAGATTACCGTCTTTATAAGTAAAAGTTCCTTCGCTAATTTTTGTTTCAATTTGGGTATCTATATCAACAGTGTAATCTATATATGAAATTAAACTATTTGAAACATGAGTATAAACTGTTTTGCCTATGTATTCTCCGTTAGGATATTTAGTTGTGAAATATTCTCTTGTAATTCTTGTTTTTAATTTTCCACTTTCATAAGTATATAAAACTTCCACATCTTTAATCTCTTTTCCATTGGAATCTATATCAAATTGTTCTTGCTTTGTAATAAGATTTCCTTCATAAATAAATGTTGTTTTTGAATCCTTTTTAACACTACTTATAATTTTATTTCCATCATAATTTAATGTGCTAGTACTATTCGTCCCTAAGTTTACATTTGGATAGACATAAGAAATTGTTTTAGGTAAAATTGAGTTATTTTCTGAAGAAGAAGTATCTTCAGATGAATTATTGTCATTATTTGAACATGATGTAAGCGCCAACAAAGCGCTGAAAACGAATATAATATTTTTCATTTTTTTTAACAGGTTATTTAGTATCAATCCTGCAAATATAAATTAAAAACTAAAATCATCTAAAATTTAGTTTTTTAATAACAAAAAGCAGATTCATAAACTCAAACTATTCACTACTTTTGCATCTTCCATAAATTTAACTCCTTATATGAAATTATTATATTCTTATATAATCAAGCATAAAATGCTCCTGCTTTTTGCTTTGATTATGGCCTCTATAAACATTTGTTTCAGCTTATCAGACTCTATTATTACCGGTAAATTAATGCAGGATTGCGGCGTTGGTTTGCACAAATACGCAGGAAACGAAATTGGATTCATAAAATCTTTGTCCTTCTGGCTTGGTCTTTCTCTTGGTGCTGCAATGGTTTCCAGAATTACCAAAAATTTTCAGGATTATTTTACCAATGTAGTGATTCAGAGAACCGGAGCACAAATGTATACGGACGGAATCAAAAAATCACTTGATTTGCCATATGCCGAATTCGAAGATCAACGAAGCGGTGAAACTTTAAGCAAACTGACTAAAGTTCGATCTGATTCTGAAAAATTAATTACACTTTCGATCTCTTTGATTTTTCAAACCATTATCGGATTCATATTTGTAATTGTATATGTTGCCCGAATCGATTACCGTATTTCGCTTATCTTTTTGGTTACCGCTCCTATTATTGCTTTAATCAGTTCTTATTTAGGTAAAAAAATAAAGATTGTTTCCCGAAAAATTGTAAATCAAACCAATGCTTTGGCAGGATCTACAACCGAAAGTTTAAGAAATATTGAACTTGTAAAAAGTCTTGGATTAACCTATCAGGAAGAAAAACGTTTGAACTTAAACACGTTTAAAATCCTGCAACTTGAATTGGAGAAAATCCGTTTTATCAGAAGTTTGAGTTTTATTCAGGGAACAACAGTTCATTTTTTAAGAACTTGCGTAGTTTTTACTTTGTACTACTTCTTGTTTGGACAAAAGATTATAGTTGGTGATTTATTAACGATGGTATTTTTTACCTTCTTTATTTTTGGGCCTCTGCAAGAATTAGGAAATTTTATCATTGCATTGAATGAAACCAAAGTTTCGATGGAAAACTTTAAAACTTTATTAAGTGCTCCAAAAGAGTTTCGTCCTAAAAATCCAAAGCATGTTGGAGCGATTCAATCTTTGCTTTTTTCGAATGTGAGTTTTCAACATAAAACTGCGAAGTTTAAAGCAGTCGAAAATATTAATTTTGAAATAAAACAAGGGCAAACTGTTGCTTTCGTTGGCCCGTCAGGTTCCGGAAAAACAACATTGGTTAAATTATTGGTAGGTTTATATACACCCGCAGAAGGTCAGGTATTATATAACGATATTGATTCTACAGATATTGATTTACTTGACTTAAGAAAGCAATTAGGATTCGTTACGCAAGATGCTCAGTTATTCTCCGGAACAATTCGTGAAAATTTATTATTCGTAAAACCAAATGCTACCGATGAAGATTTATACGATGCATTGAAAAGAGCAAGTTGTGATAAATTATTAAAGCGTGCCGAAGATGGTTTAAATACCACGATTGGTGAAGGCGGAATTAAAGTTTCAGGTGGTGAAAAACAACGTTTATCTATTGCTCGCGCCATTTTAAGAAATCCGAATTTATTGATTTTTGATGAAGCAACTTCAGCATTAGATTCTATTACTGAAGAAGAAATCAATACTACAATCAGAAATATATCTGATAAAAACAGAATTACCGTTTTAATCGCACATAGATTGTCAACTGTAATGCATGCCGATAGAATATTTGTTCTTGAACAAGGTAAAATCATCGAATCTGGTAAACATGACGATTTAATTGTCGAGAAAGGTTTGTATTACGCTATGTGGCGTCAGCAAATTGGGGAAAGAAAGTGATTTTTTTTTAATCGCGCAAAGACGCAGAGTCGCAAAGTTTTTTTATGCTTTGCGACTTGTAAAATAAGCTTTTATCTCAATTTAAATAAAGTAAAAAATAATCTCGCAAAGACGCAGAGTCGCAAAGTATTTGATGCTTTGCGACTTTGCTTTTTTTATCAATAAGTTTTTATCTCAACTTAATAAAAAGAAAAAAAAATCGCGCAAAGACGCAAAGTCGCAAAGTATTTGATTCTGTGCCTTTTTTATAATGTTTTTTAATATTGAGCCAACTTAAAGATTATTAACAATTCTTGTAATACCAAATTTAATCAAAGGCACATTAAAATTTATCAGCAAGCCTAATTTCATTTTTGTAATTTTTAAGTATGTCATAACTTGCTTTGCATGAACTTCTGTTATTTTTTCAATTGATTTAATTTCTAAAATCAATTTATTCTCAATTATTAAATCAGTTCGGAAACCAATATCTAGTTTAATTTCATCCCAAACAACTGGAAGTGTTTTTTGTCTTTCTACAAATAATCCCTTTTTAGTTAATTCGTAATATAAAATTGCTTCATAAACCGACTCTAATAAACCAGGTCCAAGTTTCACATGCATTTTGTAACAGATATCAACTACGATAGCTGAAATTTCATTTTCATTCATATCTATTAAATTAAGTATAAACTTACAAAATTTAATTTCGATAAAATAAAAAAAGTCGCAAAGCTTTTAAAAACTTTGCGACTCTGCGTCTTTGCGCGAAATATAAAAGAACGTTTTGTAAAAATTCTTAATCCGTTATTTTACAAAATCAATTGCGTGTGCCAAAGCCTCAGCGATTCCAGCAACATTTTTACCTTTTCCGGATGCGAAGAAAGGTTGTCCTCCCCCGTTTCCTTCAATATATTTTCCTAATTCTTTAATAACTGCATTTGCATTTAAGCTTTTAGCGGCTACTAATTCTTTAGCGATATAACAGTGAATATTTGGCAAACCATCTTCTACTGAAGCCAAAAACACAAACGAATCTGGTTTTGAACTTCCTAAAGCAGAAGCCAGCTCTTTTGTTGATGCCATGCTTAAATCTACTTGTTTTGCAAGGAAATTTACGCCGTTTACTTCCTGAAAACCTTTCTCTAAATCCAATTTTAAAGCATTTACTTTTTCTTTTAGTAATTGCTCGATTTGCTTTTTCAATTTTGCATTATCATCTTGTAAAGAAGCAACAGATTTTAAAATATCCTGTGGATTTTTTAATGTTTCTTTGATTTCAGATAAAGTATTTTCTTGATTTTTATAGAAATCTTTTACTGCATCACCTGTAATTGCTTCAATACGACGAATTCCAGCTGCTACTGCACCTTCAGAAATGATTTTGAAATGCCAGATTTCTGCTGTGTTTTTCACGTGAATTCCACCGCAAAGTTCTTTACTTTCACCAAATTCAATCATACGGACATTATCTCCGTATTTCTCTCCAAATAAAGCCATTGCACCTTTATCTAATGCTTCTTTAATTGGAATGTTTCTGTGTTCTACCAATTGCAATTGTGCTTCAATTTGCGCATTTACACTTGCTTCAACCTGACGTAATTCTTCCTCTGAAACTTTAGAAAAATGCGAAAAGTCAAAACGTAAATAATTTGGGTTTACCAATGAACCTTTTTGTTCTACGTGAGTTCCAAGAAGGTTTCTTAAAGCCAAATGCATTAAATGCGTAGCAGAGTGATTTTTAGAAGTTGAACCTCTTAAATCGTTATTTACTTTTGCAACAAAACCAGCTTCAATATTTTCAGGCAACTGTTTTGCAAAATGCAAAATCAAATTGTTTTCTTTCTTTGTATCAATAATTTCGATTGTCTCATTTGCCGAAACTAAAGTTCCTTTATCTCCAACTTGTCCTCCTCCTTCCGGATAAAATGGTGTATTATCTAAAACGATTTGGTATAGAATTCCGTCTTTTTTAGAATCAACCTTTCTAATACGAGTGATTTTTACTTCGTTTTCTGTTTTATCATATCCAACAAATGTTTCTACATTTCCTGGAATCAAAACGGACCAGTCTTCTGTTGAAATTTCTGATGCTGCACGTGAACGATTTTTTTGTTCCTGCATTAATTTTTCAAATAAATCGGAATCGATTTCAAAAGAATTCTCCTTAACTATCAATTGTGTTAAATCTAAAGGAAATCCATATGTATCATATAATTCAAATGCTAATTCACCACTAAATTTTAGTCCTTTATCAACTCTTAATTTTAAATCTTCAATTTGATTATTTAATTTATTTATTCCTATGTCAATAGTTCTTAAGAAAGAAGCTTCTTCCTCACGAATTACATTCGTAACCAATTGTTGTTGCGATTTGATTTCCGGGAAAAATTCTCCCATTTGATTTGCCAAAACTTCTACCAATTTATTGATAAAAGGCTCTTTTGTTCCTAAGAAAGTAAATCCGTAACGAATTGCACGACGTAAAATTCTACGAATTACATAACCAGCTCCAGTATTTGATGGTAATTGTCCGTCGGCAATTGCAAAAGCAACCGCACGAACGTGATCTACTACAACACGAATCGCAATATTGGTTTTATTTTGTTCTTCACTGATGTTTTTTACTTCATCAGATGTATATTTTAAACCTGTAATTTGTTCTACTTTCTCAATAAGCGGTGTAAAAACATCAGTATCATAATTCGATGTTTTTCCTTGTAAAGCCATACACAAACGCTCAAATCCCATTCCGGTATCAACGTGTTGCGCAGGAAGTTTTTCCAAAGATCCATCTGCTTTACGATTGAATTCCATGAATACATTATTCCAGATTTCAACAACTTGTGGATGATCATTATTTACCAGACTTTTTCCTGAAACCAATGCTTTTTCAGATTCAGGACGTAAATCAACGTGAATTTCAGAACAAGGTCCGCATGGTCCCTGATCTCCCATTTCCCAGAAATTATCTTTTTTATTTCCAAGGATAATTCTGTCCTCATCGATTAATGTTTTCCAGATATCCCAAGCTTCCTGATCAAAAGGAACATTATCTTCTTTGCTTCCTTCAAAAACCGAAACATATAGATTTTCTTTTGGAATTTTATAAACTTCCGTCAATAAAGTCCAAGCCCAATTGATTGCTTCTTTTTTGAAATAATCTCCAAAAGACCAGTTCCCTAACATTTCGAACATCGTATGGTGATACGTATCAAAACCTACATCTTCAAGATCGTTATGTTTACCTGAAACACGAAGACATTTTTGCGTATCGGCTATTCTTTTGCTTTTTGGAGTTCCGTTTCCTAAAAAATATTCTTTAAACTGAGCCATTCCCGAGTTATTGAACATTAAGGTTGGGTCGTCTTTAAGCACAATAGGAGCCGACGGAACGATTAAGTGTCCGTTGCTTTTAAAAAAATCTAAAAATTGTTTACGTACGTCTTGTGATTTCATGTTTTATAATGAGATAATGTGATAATGTGTCAATTAGATAATTCATCAATCTGAAAATGTGACTAATAGATCTTTTTAATTAAAAAACTTAAAATTTATAACAATAAATTTCGTTTTTAATACATTATCTAATTATCAAATTGACACATTATCTAATTATTTTATTCTTGAAAAAAGCTGGGAACAACTGAAACATTTCTTAAATTTGTTCGACTAACTTATTTTACAAGCTGCAAAAATAGGGTATTTTAAAATATGGCGAAAGTAAAATATTATTACGACTCAGAAAATCTGGCTTATACGAAAATAAAAACCAGAAAACGGGCTAAAATTGGCTACGCTTTGCTGTTTTTGCTGGCATCAGCGTTGTTTGGTTTTTTAGTTTTTGTACTTTTAATCAACACTTCTTATTTCGAAACTCCAAAAGATCGATTACAGGCACGTGAAATTGAAAATTTGAAGTTGCAATATGCCATTTTAAACAAAAAAATGGATGAAATAGATGATGTAACCGAAGCTTTAGAAAACAGGGATAACAATATTTACAGGGTTTATTTTAATAAGACTGAAATTCCTGATTCGATTAGAAAAGCAGGTTTTAGAGATCCAAAACGTTATAAAGATTTAGAAGGATACAACAACTCACAGTTGGTATTGAGTACAACAAAACGCATTGACAAATTGTCAAAAGAGTTAGCCATACAATCGAAATCATTAGATGAAATTTTGCAATTAGCGAGTACAAAAGGAAACCTGTTATTGGCAATTCCGGCTATCCAGCCTGTCAGGAATGAGAATTTAAAAAGAATGGCATCTGGTTTTGGATACAGAACTGATCCGTTTACGAAAGTTCGAAAGATGCATAACGGAATGGATTTTACAGCAAACACAGGTTCTCCCGTTTACGCCACAGGTGATGGCGTTGTAGAAAGAGCAGATGCAGCGGCGTCAGGATTTGGAAATCATGTTGTGATCAGGCATGGTTTTGGATACGAAAGTTTATACGCTCATTTAAGTAAATACAACTGCAGAGCCGGACAACATGTCAAACGAGGCGATGTTATTGGGTATGTAGGAAGTACTGGTAGATCGGAAGGTCCTCATTGTCATTATGAAGTTCATAAAGACGGAAAAGTCGTAAACCCGCTGAATTTTTATTACGGAAATATTTCGGCAGTAGAATATGTGGCAATTTCACAAATGGCAAACCAAGAGAACCAGTCATTAGATTAATCCTCCAAAAAGTAGTATTTTTGGAATTAAAATAGAAAATTAAAAATCATGCACATTGAGCTTTCAAAGGATAAAAGATATTATAGCATTGGCGAAGTTGCCAAAGCTTTTAATGTCAATGCATCATTGATACGGTTTTGGGATAGCGAATTTGATATTTTGAAACCTAAAAAGAATGCGAAGGGCAATAGAATGTTTACACCGGAAGATATTACCAACCTGCAATTGATTTATCATTTAGTTAAAGAAAGAGGTTTTACTCTTGATGGCGCGAGAACACATCTAAAAGAAGGACAAAAGAAAACATTAGATAAATTCGAAATAATACGTAAATTAGAGACGATAAAAACACAATTAAACGAAATTAAGAACGAATTGTAATTAAAAATAGAAATAAACTTAAATCAAAACGAATATGAAAAAATGGTTAATCCCCGTAGGAATTATAGTAGTACTTATTGCTATTATTGCTTTTTGGTCAATTGGAATTAAAAATACTGGTTTGCAAAAAAATCAGGCAGTTAATAAAGAATGGGGAAATGTGAGTACTACTTACCAAAGAAGAAATGACCTTATTGGAAATTTAGTAAACACTGTAAAAGGAGCTGCAGATTTTGAGAAATCAACATTAACAGCTGTAATCGAAGCTCGTGCAAAAGCTACTTCTGTAACTATTGATCCAAGTAATGTAACTCCGGAACAATTAGCGCAATACAACCAGGCACAAAGTGGTGTATCTTCATCTTTGTCAAGATTGTTAGTTTCTGTTGAGCAATATCCAACATTAAAAGCAAACGAGAATTTCTTAAAATTACAGGACGAATTGGCAAGTACAGAAAACCAAATTTTAACAGCAAGAACTCGTTTTAATGAAGCTGTACAAGATTACAATGGTTACATTCTTGCAATTCCAAATAACTGGTTTTTAAGCTACAAAGAAAAACCATATTTTGAAGCTGTTGCAGGTGCTGATAAACCAGTTGAAGTAAAATTCTAAATTAAGATTTTTAGATTATTCAACCTTCTTACAATCTAAGATTTAGTCTATAATCTACTATCTAATAATGTAATATTTAAAATAACTCCAATGTCAAAAGTAGAAGATTTTTTATCCAAAGAAGAAGAATTAACCATTGTTGAAGCGATTCGCGTGGCCGAAAAAAACACTTCTGGCGAAATTAGAGTACATATAGAAAAAACGACTTCTAAAGTTCCTTTTGACAGAGCTTTAGAAGTTTTTTACGAATTAAAAATGAATGAAACCCAACAACAAAATGGGGTTTTATTTTACTTTGCCGTAGCAGACAAAACGTTTGCTATTTGTGGTGATAAAGGCATAAATGATGTGGTTGCATCAGATTTTTGGGATTGTACCAAAGATGCTATGATCGCACAATTTAAATCAGGAAACTTTAAGCAAGGTATTGTAGATGGCATATTAAATGCCGGTGAACAATTAAAAAAATACTTTCCGTGGTTTGAAGGTGACACGAACGAATTATCAAACGAAATCTCAAAAGGATAAACAATGAAATTTTCCAAAAACAAAATATCTTATTCAAAAGGACTTTTTCAGTTTACCTTTTTGCTAATCGCTTTTTTTTCTACCAATTGCATTTTTGCGCAATTTACAATTCCTGAAAAACCAAGTTTTCAAACTTCTGTTTATGATTATGCGAATATTTTAAGTGCGTCTGAAAAGGCACAATTGGAAGAAAAGCTTATTCGTTACTCAGATTCTACCACAACTCAGATCGTAGTCATTACAATCGAAAGCCTAAAAGGCGAAGATGTAAGCCAGTTAGCTACAAAATGGGGACAAACCTGGGGAATTGGAGGAACTGCAAAAGATGATAACGGAGTGGTTATTTTATTGGCTAAAAACGAAAAGAAAATCGCAATTAATCCCGGATACGGAGTTGAAGACCGATTGACTGCCGGAATTGGCGGAACAATAATTAGAAATATTATTATTCCGGAATTTAAGGCCGGAAGTTTTTATAATGGCCTTGATAAAGGAACGGATGCTATAATTGATGTTTTTAAAGGAAAATTCAAAGGCGAACGCAAGCAGCAAAGCAAAGGAAAAGATTTTCCGATATTTCCGTTTATTGTAATTGTTGTAATTGTATTAATTTTACTGTCGCGAAATAAAGGTGGCGGAGGAAATTCAGGCAATAATAGCGGCGGAGGACCAAGCTTGCTCGATGTTATTCTTTTAAGCAGTCTTGGAAGAAGCGGCGGAGGCGGCGGATTTGGAGGAGGTTTTGGCGGTGGCTCATCCGGAGGCGGCGGAGGCTTTGGCGGAGGTTTTGGCGGAGGCGGATTCTCCGGTGGAGGTTCTAGCGGAGGCTGGTAAAAACGAAGTCACAGTTTGCAGTGACAGTTTTAAAATTTATATTTACAATTAATAATTCAAGATAGATGTTATCACATAAAGCAAAATACGCCCTTAAGGCCTTACTTTATTTAGCAGAACAAGACGAAAATCACATTTCAAGAACGATAGAAATTGCTGATGGCGCCAATATTCCTAAAAAGTTTTTAGAGCAAATTTTATTGGATCTAAAACGAGGACGTTTTGTAAGCAGTAAGCAAGGAAAATTTGGCGGATATTATTTGATACGTTCTAAAAACGATATTACTTTGGCAGAAATTCACCGTTTATTTGATGGTGCAATTGCCCTTTTACCATGTGCTTCGTTAAACTTTTACGAGCCATGTTCTGATTGTAAAACCGAGGAAGAATGCAGTCTAAGACATGGTCTAATGATCATTCGGGATGAAACTCTTAAAGCAATGCAAGGCATCACAATCGCCTCACTTGTAAAGAAATAAAAAAATATTTCCTAATTCCTAGTAAATCTATAGAATTTACATATATTTGCAAAAAAAACAACAACCATTTCCAAAATTTTAACCCATGAAAGTAGATTACAATCGATCAGGCTCTAAAAATCTTTTGCAAAGAAACCAAAATAATGATTTCACTTCTGTGAAAAACAATTCTTCTATGATGTGTATGTGCTGGTAAAAAAAAAAAATTAATTTAAATTCTACTAATCACATATACTTAATGTAAAAATGAAAAATTATATAAAAAATATATTTACAATACTATTCTTTTTAACTTTCTCAATATCATTTGCACAAAACATTGAAGGTGTCGTTAAAACCAGCGAAAACATTCCACTAGAAGCCGCTAACGTGGTTATTAAAGGAACAACTTCTAATACTACTACAGATAGCGACGGAAGATTTATTATTGACAGTAAAGGAAAACTTCCGGTTACAATTTTAATTCAATATGTTGGATATAAAACTACAGAAGTAGAACTTACTGCTTTACCAACTGCTCCGTTACAATTAACAATTAAAGAAGAAAATGAACTTATTGAAGTTGTTGTTTCCTCAAGACGAAGAATAGAAAAAGTTCAGGATGTGCCAATTGCAATATCAGTTATTACAGGTAAACAAGCAGAACAAACGGGAGCTTTTAACGTAAACCGTATTAAAGAGCTAGTTCCATCTGTACAATTATACTCTTCTAATCCCAGAAATACCGGAATAAACATTCGTAGTCTTGGTTCTCCTTTTGGTCTTACCAATGATGGTATTGATCCGGGAGTTGGTTTTTATGTAGACGGAGTTTATTATGCTCGTCCTGCTGCAACCACTTTAGACTTTATTGATGTTGAGCAAATCGAAGTATTACGCGGACCTCAGGGATCTTTATTTGGTAAAAACACAACTTCTGGTGCTTTTAACATTACTACTCGCAAACCAAGTTTTACTTCTGGTGCTGATTTTGAAGTGAGCTACGGAAACTATAATTTTCTACAAGCAAAAGCATCTGTTACAGGAGCTTTAGGCAAAAAAGTAGCAGGTCGTTTATCTTTCTCAGGAACACAACGTGACGGTTTAATTGATAATGTTGCTACTGGAAGACCTACAAATACTTTAAACAATCAGGGAATTAGAGGTCAGTTACTTTGGACTCCAACAGAAAACACTAATATTATATTAGCCGGAGATATTACAACTCAACGCCCGGATGGATACGCGCAAGTTGTTGCCGGTGTTGCTCCTACTCAAAGAGCGGCATATCGCCAATTTGATGCTATCATAAAAGATTTAAACTATCAGCTTCCAAGTACAAATGCTTTTGATCGTAAAATCGATCACGATACACCATGGCGCTCAAATCAGGATATGGGAGGTATATCTTTGAATATTGATACAAAAATTGGTTCAGGAACACTTACTTCAACTACAGCCTGGCGTTTTTGGAACTGGGATCCATCAAATGACAGAGATTTTACAGGATTACAAGTGTTAGCAAAATCTCAAAACCCAACAAGACAAACTCAATTTACACAAGAGGTTCGTTACGCAGGACAGCTTACATCTAAAATAAGTGGTGTTGTAGGTGTATTTTTCATCGATCAAACCTCTCAAACAGATGGTACAGAGGAATCCGGGAATGCACAATGGAGATTTGCTCAAAGTACTACCAGTGCCTTATGGAAAACTCCTGGTCTTTTTGAAGGATACGGAATCAAAACTGATGCAAATATAAGAGCATCAAGTGCTGCAGTATTTGGACAGATTGACTGGGCTATTACAGATCGCCTGCATGTTTTACCAGGTTTAAGATATAATTTTGATAAAAAAGACGCGCATTATGCCCGTACAACATATGGAGGTTTACAAACTACTGATCCGGCATTATTAGCTTTAAAAAAATTAGTTTATTCTGATCAGGCTTTTGATTCCAGTACTGACAATACTGACTTTTCAGGAAACTTAACATTAACTTTTAAAGCTTCAGACAAGATCAATCTTTATGCTACTTATGCAAAAAGTTACAAACCGGTTGGTATAAACGTAGCCGGACTTCCTACAGATGCAAAAGGATTGCCTTTACTTGATCTTGCAGTAATTAAACCAGAAAAAGTAAATCATTATGAAGTAGGAGTAAAAACTTCTCCTTTTAGAAATTCAGTATTTAACCTTGCATTCTTTAATACAGATATTAAAGATTTTCAAACCAACGTTCAGGCAGCTGAGTTGGGCGTAAATCGTGGTTATCTTGCTAATGCTGATAAAGTACGCGTAAGAGGTGCTGAACTTGATGCAAGTTTTGTTATTAGTCAACATTTAACTATTAATGGTGCTGCAACTTATACTGATGGTAAATATGTAAAATTTACAAACGCACCACTTCCGTTAGAAGAAACAGGCGCTCCGGTAGCTTTTAAAGATGTTTCAGGAACTGAATTACCTGGTGCTTCAAAATGGGCCGGGTCTCTTGGAGGTGAACTTTCTAATAACGCTAAATTCTTCGGAAATTCAGGAAAAGCTTTCTTTGGTTTAGATTCTTATGCCCGTTCTGAATTCTCTTCAAGCCCTTCGGCTTCAAAATATTTAACTGTTCCTGGTTATGCTATTTTTAATGCTCGTTTAGGTTTCCGTGCTTCTCAGGGATTATCGATTCAATTTTGGGGACGTAATCTTTTAAATAAAGATTATTACGAACAATTATTACCTGCAGGTGGAAACACAGGACAATATGCCGGTGTAATTGGAGATCAGAGAACTTACGGTATTACTTTGAAATATTCGCTATAATACAATTTAGTTTAAACAAGAAACGAGGTAGGTTTTTAAAACTTACCTCGTTTTTTTATGATAGAACTTGAATCTTAAATTTAAGATTATCTCTAATTTATAATCTACATCTAAATTTTAAATTTGGCTAAAACCGTCTATATATTTAAATCGCTTAACTCCAGCTAAAGCAGAAGACAATTCAATTTTTGAAGTTGAAGAAAAAAGATATATTTCCAAGAAATCTCTAAATAAAACCTTTGAAGTAAAACTTAGGATCTTAGAAACTTAGTTCCTCAGTCCCTTAAATTATCTACTCCTCTCTTTGTCTTTTTTTATTCCCTTTTTCAGCACCTGCAAAATTGCCAATTTTATACGCTAACGAAAACATTACATAACGTCTTAAAACTGTATTTTCTTCATCTCGAATAGACGTTGCAGATATTGTTCTTGTTGCACTAAGATTTTGATTTAAAACATCATAAACTTTTACTTTTGCATATAATTTTTTATCAAAAAAGCCATATGACAAACTCGTGTTCCATAAATAGAAATCTTTCTTAAAATCATCTGATATATTTGAATTGTAAGTATATCCAAAATCATTTCCCCAGATTAAATTTTCAGGCCAGTATGTTGTTGTCTGTAAATTAATTTTATGCACCACATTTGAACTCGCATCTCTGGAATAATTTTCATATTTTGATTGATTATAAGACAAATTATAAGATGGTGCAATGGTTAAAATCTCTCCGTAATCATATGATAAATATACTTTTGGAGTAATTGCCGTAGATTTTGCATTGTATAAAACTGCATTTGTAAACCCTTTATCAAACGAATAACTCGCATTTAAGCCTAAGCCATATCTTAAACTATGTGCTCCGCTTTTGATCTGCTGATTCCAGTTTGCGCCTATCGAAGTATTATATACTCCGGAGATATTTACATATGTTGTGGTTCTTTTTCCACTTTCGTCATAAATCGAAGTCGATACAATATCATTATCATAATAATCTCCTTTTAAATACACACTATAACCTGAGCGGGAACGAAAATCGTAATTTCTAAAATTAAAGTTTACACTATTTTTTTCAACTGGATGTAAATCTGGATTTCCAACAATTGTATTCAATGGATTATTAAGATTTATAACCGGCATTAATTGCGTTGCAGTCGGGAGCGCATTCGAGTAATCATATTTGAATGATAAATTTTTAGAACGACTGAATTTATATCTTAATAATGCAGTGGCAAAAGGCAATGCATATTTTTTATTTAAGTCTGTTGCGTTATTTAAATACAGCGAGTGGTTATCAAAATTAATGATAGAAGTTCTACTGTCAAGATTAAGGGTAAACTTGTTTTTTTGCAAAGTAACTCCCACTTTTGGGGTAACCGAGTTTTGTGTTGAATTTGTATAATTACTTAAAGACAAATT
Source organism: [Flexibacter] sp. ATCC 35103 (assembly GCF_001975985.1). Lineage (GTDB taxonomy): Bacteria > Bacteroidota > Bacteroidia > Flavobacteriales > Flavobacteriaceae > Flavobacterium. The sequence continues at coordinate 136,553 of NZ_MTQF01000008.1, forward strand.
CAAGTCTGAATACTCTTGAGTTGCAGGATCAAAATTAAAAGTTCTTTCATCATTTGCTGATGTTTTCCAGTCAAAATCAGAACCAAATCTCACTCTTAATGAATCTGTTATAGGCTCTGTATATTCTATATCAGCAGAATAGGAATCGCTTGTTGTTTTCTTTTTCGTGTTTTGATTCCTTTCGTCATTTGGCTTAGTATTATCCTGATAAAAAATAGTTTCAGATAAGTTTCTTGTATTAGAGTCACTATCTGTATTATTATTTGAGAAAACAAAACTTAAGTTTCTTGACTTTTTTTCAAAAGTTTTATTAAAGTTGATCGCATTTCCAAAATTCGTGTTTTCACCTTCAGAATAGGAGTTTGAAGTACTTTCGTTTAATGCATTTCCGTTTTCATCCTCAGAAAAACTGGATGAAATTGCACTGCTGTTCGTACGCGATTGGCTTAACTTAGGTGTTACTACAATTCGCATTGAGGGATTAATTTTATATTCTAATTCAAAATTAACATTGTTTCCTGTGCTTTCATTTCTTGTTTTAGAATCTGCCTCGGTGATGATATTTCCGGTTGGTAAAAAACTAAGCTGATTCGATTTACTATCATTTTTATTAACTGTATTCGAAAAATTATAGCTTCCCATAGCAAGCAGGTCTTTTGTCCAGTCATCAGAGTAATTAACACCTAATAAATTCGACTGTGTAATTCCTTTTGCGCCACCACCGCCAGATCCGGAACTTCCTGCTTTACTATTTCTTCCGCCTGCCATATTATCAAAAACATCATCCATAGAAAATCCTGTAGAGTTGATATTGTTTGAAGAAGCCAGCAGACTTATCTTTTGTTTATTGTTAAAATAATTCAGATTTACATTCGTTTCATAACGATCATCAGTTCCATAACCTCCCATTACTTTTCCAAAATAACCTTTGTTTTTCTTTTCGTCGATAGTAATATTTATACTCGAAAAATCTGAAGTTGATTCTTGTTTGGAAAGTTCTTCTTTTTTGGTTTTAAAATCAGAAACCTGTATTTTTTTTATAATATCTGCCGGTAAATTTTTAATGGCTATGGCGCCATCTTTATCAAAGAAAGTTTTTCCGTTTACCAAAACCTGATTCACTTCTCGCCCATTGACTGTAATTTTTCCGTCATTATCGACATCAAAACCTGGTAATTGTTTCAATAATGTTTCAACATTCGAATCCGGACGCACTTTATAGGAAGCTGCATTAAACTCTAAGGTATCTTTTTTGATTGTAATAGGAGCTGCTTCTGTCTTTATAACAACATCATTAAGGGCATTTACATTTTCGATCAAATATAATTTACCAAAATCCTTGCTTTCTGTAAGTCCTTTGTATTCCTCAAAATAGGTTTGATATCCCATATAATTCACCTTTAAAAAAACAGGTTTCTCATATTTTTTAATATTCATTCTAAACTCCCCGTTTTTATCTGTCGTCGCATATTCGATAACAGTAGAATCTTTGATAGTTGTAAAATAAACCGTTGCCAGTTCTAGCGGTAGTTGAGTGTTAACATCAAGAACAGTTCCTCGTACGGTTATGTCGTTCTGAGCATTTGCGGCAAAGACAAAAAGGAAAAAAAGCGATAGAAATGAATAAATTTTGGTCATAAAAATAATACTTAGGTTAGTTAGATCAGTTAGACTACAAAAAAAGCAAAAGGTTTAATTGTAGATTTCACATTTATTCAAATAGTATGCCATTAAAAAAGTGATGCAAAAAAAAATCCCCAGATATGGGGACTTTCATTTTTATTTTTCTCTGATATAAATATCGATTGGCACTCCTGAAAAGTCCCAATTTTCTCTGATCTTATTTTCAAGATATCTTTTATATGGTTCTTTAACATATTGTGGCATGTTTGCAAAAAACACAAACTGAGGTGTTAATGTTGGCAATTGCATACAATATTTAATTTTTACATATTTTCCTTTTGTCGCCGGTGGCGGATATGCTTCAATCACTTTCAACATAAACTCATTGAATTTAGAGGTTGGGATTCTTTGTTTTCTATTTTCAAAAACCTGAACTGTAGCTTCTAATGCTTTCAATAAACGTTGTTTCGTTAAAGCCGAAACGAACAAAATTGGCACATCTGTAAAAGGCATTAATTCTTTTTTGATTTTCTCTTCGTAATCACGTGTCGACATGGTATCTTTTTCTACCAAATCCCATTTGTTTACCAGGATTACAACACCTTTACGGTTTTTTTCTGCAAGCCAGAAAATACTTTGATCCTGACCTTCGAATCCACGGGTTGCATCAATAACCAGTATACAAATATCTGCATGCTCAATGGCACGTACAGAACGCATTACAGAGTAAAATTCTAAATCTTCTTTTACTTTAGCTTTACGACGGATTCCCGCAGTATCAACTAAGTTAAATTCAAAACCAAAACGGTCAAATTTAGTATCAATTGCATCACGCGTAGTTCCTGCAATATCTGTTACCATGAAACGTTCTTTACCAATTAATGCATTGATAAAACTAGATTTACCTGCATTAGGACGTCCTACTACAGCAAAACGAGGTAAAACTACTTCTTCCTGAACTGGTTCCGGTTTTTCTGGAAAAGATTCGATTAGAGCATCTAATAAATCTCCGGTTCCGCTTCCTGAGATACTTGCAAACGTAAAATAATCTCCTAAACCAAGATTATAAAACTCTAAAGCATCTTTTTCACGCATTGCGTTATCTACTTTATTAACAGCCAATAAAACCGGTTTTGTTACTTTACGCAATAAACGCGCAACAACATCATCCATTGGTGTAATACCTTCTTCTACATCAACCACAAAAATAATAACATCAGCTTCGTCGATAGCAAGCTCTACTTGTTTACGAATTTCACCTTCAAATACGTCATCAGATCCACGAACATATCCGCCGGTATCAATTACAGAAAACTCTTTTCCGTTCCACTCGCTTTTACCGTAGTTTCTATCTCTGGTAACTCCAGAAACCGAATCTACAATAGCTTCTCTTCTTTGTATCAGCCTATTAAAAAGGGTTGATTTCCCTACATTAGGTCTTCCTACTATCGCAACAATGTTATTCATTTTTGTAAATTTTAGATTTTGAATCTTCAATTTTAGACTTTAGTTCCCTAAAATTCTATCACTTATAAATTCAAAATGCTTTATTTTAATTTTTTGCAAAGGTAGTTAAAAAAGTGACTATCCCGAAGTCTCGAGACTAAGTTTCTAAGTACCTAAGGTTTTTATTATTTTTTTTATTCTTTTTAAGAGCTAATTGTGCTCCCGAAGCTTCAGGACTATCAGGCTAGAATTTCATGATATAAAGAACTTTCTGATTCAAAAAAAACAATTCTTTAATTACATGAACTATAAACATATAAAGGTCTCGCCCCCATTTGATAGGATGTAAAAGTTCCTTTATTCGATAATCTTAACGTGAATTTTTCTTTTGAATTAAAAAACTCAATTTCCCTAACTTTAATTTTTGGAGAAAGACTGGTAATCGAACCTATTTTATAACTCGTAAATAAAAATGGTTTCTCTTCAAAATCAATATAAGTCAGTTCCTTTTTATCAAAATCAATATATCCATTGTTATCAGAATCACAGAATTTTGGATTATTTAATAAAAAATCTTCTACATCTGCTTCTGTATCTATTTTGATAAATTCTTTTTTGGGATCTGCAAACAGATTATCCGCTACTTCATCCTGGCTAATGGCTACTAATTGTTTTTTAGCTTTATAAATTCTGAAATATAATGTCAAAATTCTATCTCCGTTTACTGACATTACATCGGCTCGATAATTACACGTTTTTTCAAGAATGCGATACGGCTTTTTATCTTCATCAGAACGGGCACTATAAGTATCATCAAAATCGTCCAGACTAAATTTACCTTTATACTCTGTATAAAAAAAACCTGTTTTCTTAAACTCGTTATCTCCCAGATATTCCGGAAATGGTTCGTGTATTATATTTTTATAAATTTTGAAATTGAACCATTCGATCCAGTCATCAATTTTGTTAGAAAAACTTAAAATGGGATAATATCCATCTTTTACAAATATTGCCAATCCATCCTTTTTATCTACGAATTGGTTAATATTTGAAGCTTTGTTTGTACTGAACTGCTTTATAAATTCGTTTAAAAACAATTTTACCTCTTTATCAGAAGAAGCAATTGTATCAAAATCTATGGAATCTTTTTGTACAATCGATTCGGTTTTTTTGACAACAGGTTTAGATGGAACCGTTTTTTCTTCCAGACCCAAAAGGTGTACTAAACCCAAAACCAGTATCATTCCGCAAAATATTGGTATTGAATACTTCGTTGAAACTTGCATAAATTATGATTTGGACTTTATGAAAAATTATTGATTATATCCAAAACGTTTCAACATATTGGCGTTGCTTCTCCAGTTTTTATTCACTTTTACAACTAATTCAATATGAATTTGTTTTCCAAAGAATTTTTCCAGATCGGCACGAGCTTCAGTACCTACTTTTTTCAAAGCTGCACCTTTATGTCCAATAATGATTCCTTTTTGAGTTTCGCGTTCTACCATAATAATCGAACGGATTCTGATAATATTTTCATCTTCAAAAAATTCTTCTGTTACGATTTCAACCGCGTACGGAATCTCTTTACTATAATTCAACAAGATTTTTTCACGAATCGTTTCGTTTACGAAAAAACGTTCCGGTTTGTCCGTTAATTGATCTTTTGGATAATATGCAGGAGATTCAGGCAACAATTCGATGATTCTGCCAAAAACTTCCGGTACATTAAAATTCTGTAAAGCCGAGATTGGGAAAATTTCAGCATTTGGTACTTTTGCGGTCCAGAATGCTACTTGTTCTTCTAATTGTTCCTGATTTGAATTGTCGATTTTATTCAACAACAATAAAACCGGAATTTTAGCGTGGATAATTTTATTAAAGAAAGCTTCATCTTTTAAATCCTGCTCTCCTATTTCGACCATATAAACCAAGATATCAGCATCTTCAAAAGCCGATTTTACAAAGTTCATCATCGATTCCTGCATTTCATAGGCTGGTTTGATGATTCCGGGAGTATCCGATAATATAAGTTGAAAATCTTCGCCATTCACGATTCCAAGAATACGGTGACGAGTTGTTTGTGCTTTTGATGTAATGATCGATAATCTTTCTCCAACAAAGGCGTTCATCAATGTTGATTTTCCAACGTTTGGATTCCCGATGATGTTTACAAAACCTGCTTTATGTGACATTTGCGTAATATTTATTTTGCAAAGGTAGTCATATCAACTCAATACAGAAAATAAAACATTTTTTAAAGTTTTCGTTGGATTTCTAGAAAATCGGCGTATCTTTGCACCCGAAACATCGCGGGATAGAGCAGTAGGCAGCTCGTCGGGCTCATAACCCGAAGGTCACAGGTTCGAGTCCTGTTCCCGCTACTAAGACAAAAGCTTCAGAGAAATCTGGAGCTTTTTTGGTTTATATTAATTCTATAAAATAATATAGATAATTATACTAATTTCGACTTCGAAGCCAAGAATCACTATTACAACTATTTACACAAACAATTGAAAAAACAGAAAAATTAAATTAAAAAAAAATACGTTTTTTGTTTGTGTATTGTAAAATTAATTGCATTTTTGCACCCGCTAAGAAAAACTGGCCCGTTCGTCTATCGGTTAGGACGCATGGTTTTCATCCATGTAAGAGCGGTTCGATTCCGCTACGGGCTACAAAAAAAGCTTCAGAGAAATCTGGAGCTTTTTTCATTTACAAAACTTTCTGCTTTTATCAGTTTCAGAATTTCAAATGCCAAAAAAAGTAAAAAATCAGAGATATTTTCAGCCTATTTTTATGAGAAGATTCATGAGAAGATAAAAAACATTGATTTAGTTTTGTATAAGAGCAATTCTAAACGATAAATATTATTGGTCATTCTTCATTAAATAATTCCAATTATCACTCTCTTTCAAGAGGTTACAATATTAAGTTCAACAACCCTTACTTAAAAGAATAGCTTAATAATTAAATAACATCTTTTATTAATAACTGCGTTTATGTTAGTAAATGTTTTTATAAATTTGCAATCTCGTATTGAAAGCCGTTGTTTGCAATTAAAAATTATGACTTTCACATAATTACGTTAAAATCTTTATTCAAAAATTATAGTATAACCATAATTAAATCCAATGTTTAAGAAAAACAAATCTCAAATTTTATTTTTTATTCTTTTAAGTTTATTTTTTTCCATCAATTCGTTTTCTCAAAAAAATCTTTATGCCGGAATTGAAATTGGCCGAAGAGCAATAAAAACTTCCATTCTGGAGATCAACAATATTAAGAAAGCTGACTATAAAATTCTTTATTTCTCGAATGAGAGAATTAGTCTTGCTGATCATATTGCGGCAAGCGGCGAAGTTCCTCAGGACGACATTAACAAAACCAGTAATATCATTGTTGATCAATTAAAGAAAATCAGAGAAGAATTTAAAATTCCTGAAGGAAATATATTTATAGTTGCTGCTCCAGTTTTCTCTTCTGCCGGTAATGTTGATGCTTTGAAAAATAAAATCACTACACTAACTAATAAAAGTGTTGACATAATTAATGTTGACGAAGAAGCTAAAATGTTAGTAAAAGGTGCAATACCTCCGGTTGATTACGCAAATGCTATTTTACTTGATATAGGCGCACAAACTTCTAAGGGCGGATACATAGATGAGCTTGAAGATAATAAATTAGAGTTTATACCTCTTGAGCTTGATTTTGGAACTATGACAGTTACTGATGCAGTTAAAAAAACGGTTGTTAACCAAAGCCAGGTAAATGATATGTCGACATATCAGGAAAAGTCATTTGATTTTAATATCGTATTGCGCAAGAAGATCAAACAAATGCTGGACGCAAATCCTCTTATCTTAAAAAAGGAAAAAATCTATTTATCAGGAGGAGCAGTTTGGGGCTTTTCGACTCTATATTTTAATGAAAACGTTAAGGATCATTATATTTCTTTTACTTTAGAAGATGTTATCAATTACGATGCAGTCCTAAAAAACAACTTTGGTAAATACAATACCCTTTCTAAAACTGATAAGGAAGTTGCAAGAGTTTTAAGTACATATGACCAGAAATATCTAATCTCAGCAAATAACATTTTACTTAACTTACTGGAAAGTATTCCTAATATCGAGACAAAGAAAATATACTTTGTTAAGGACGGGCAAGTAACTTGGCTTATGTCGCACATTGCAGATCGTTCTAAAAAAGTAAATACTAATTTTTAGATTTTCTTATAAATATTAAGACAAAGCTTCAGAGAAATCTGAAGCTTTTTTTATTTAAAAAAAATCATTTTGTGTATTCGAATACAAAATTACTCAGCAACGTTTGCAGCATCTGAATTAAAGACTTGATTTATATCTCCTAAAAGTTCAAATTCATCTACAGGAAACATCTCCAGAACCATTTCTAAAATCAGAGAAACGTTTATTGGGTTCTTATTTGTACTTGACATTATGTGTCCGTCATTATCCAATGTTAAAACGCACATTTTAAGCATATTTGCAATCACACAGCCAACTTCATAATAACTCATCTTGATTTGAGCCGTATAAACTTCTGATTTATTATTTCGCGCTTTTAAAGTATTGAAATACGGAACTAATATTCTTCTAAATTTCTCTAATCTTTCAGTTTCATTTGTTTCCATGTTCATATATATGTGTTTATTTTATTTATGTAAAATTAATGTTTAGTTGTCATATAAGATAACCAACTTAGACAAATATATAACAAAATTTGAATTATCATAAAAGATAATTTATTTTGGAACAGACAATACAACAAAAAGTCGGAAAACGAATTCAGGAAATTAGAATTGAGAAAAATATTTCTCAACAGGAATTAGCCTCAAAATGCAATTTTGAAAAAAGTAACATGTCGAGATTAGAAAAAGGAAATGCGAACGCAACTCTTTCCACTTTAGAAAAAGTATGCAATGCATTGGAAGTAGATTATAGAGAATTATTTAAATTTTAGCGATCCTACAAAAACTCAATTCACAGACTTTCAAAACATTACAAAAATAAATCTAAAATTGTGAATATCTATTTCAGGAATTCAGCCTTTATTTTCCTGTAAAATCTATCTTTGGCATCCTTAAAAAATAATAGAGATGAGCGCAACTTGGTACGAATGCAAAGTAAAATATAGAAAGACTGATGAAACCGGAGGACAAAAAGTTTTAACCGAACCTTATTTGGTTGATGCTTTATCGTATACCGAAGCTGAAAAAAGAATAAATGAAGAAATGGCGGCTTATATAAGTGAAGAATTTAAAATCACGAACATAAAAGTGGCTAATTATGCTGAGATTCATCCTTTTGAAAATGCAGATCGTTGGTTTAAATCAAAGGTTTCCTTATTAGCTTATGATGAAGAAAGCGGTAAAGAAAGAAAAACCAATATGTATATGCTAGTGCAGGCAAATGATGTAAGAGAAGCTTATGACAATACGCTTCATGTTATGCAAAGCACAATGGGAGAATATTCGATCCCGGCAGTTTCTGAGTCTCCAATCATGGATGTTTTCCCGTATTTTAGCGGAGAAGAAGGCGAAACAGAACAACTGGAAAGATTCAATGCCCTGAAAGCATCGAAACCTGTAGAAGTTGAAAAAATCGATCACATGGAATTTGAAGAGGCATTAGAGGAATAATTTCCCTTAAATTCTAAAAAAGAACTTCAATTTTTAGTATTGAAATTTCAATAAAAATTAGCTTCAGAGAAATCTGGAGCTTTTTTGTTTTTATATCATTTCATAATGCTTTGATTTGAACATTAATCCAAAATAAATTATATATTAGCTCTACCATTAACAACCTACAAACCAAATATTCATGACCAAAAAAACCATCATAGTACTCGGGTTTATTATTTTAAAATTTGTTTTGCAATACCTATTAATAAGTCCTGAATATGATTTGCAGCGCGATGAATATTTGCATCTCGATCAGGCGCATCATCTCGCCTGGGGATATTTATCAGTTCCGCCGGTAACTTCTTGGCTTTCTTATATCATATTTTTACTTGGTAATTCGGTTTTTTGGATCAGGTTCTTCCCTGCCCTTTTTGGCGCTTTGACACTTTTAGTTGTCTGGAAAACTATCGAGGTTCTAAAAGGCAATTTATATGCTTTGGTTTTGGGAGCAACCTGCATTTTGTTTTCGTCATTATTACGAATCAATATGTTGTATCAGCCTAATTCATTAGATGTATTATGCTGGACAGGATTTTATTATGTCATTATTCAATACATTTCTACCCAAAAACCCAAATGGTTTTTTATAGGAGCAATTGTATTTGTCTTTGGTTTCCTGAACAAATACAATATTCTGTTCTTACTTATTGGTCTCTTGCCTGCTCTTTTGCTTTCTGGTCAAAGAAAAATTTTAGTCGAGAAAAAACTTTATGCCGCATTAATTTTAGGATTGCTTTTAATAATGCCAAATATTCTATGGCAATTCAACAATCATTTTCCTATTGTGCATCATATGAAAGTATTATCCCAAACACAATTGGTAAATGTAGATCGTGAAGGGTTTTTAAAAGAACAAATCTTGTTTTTTATCGGGTCTCTCCTGGTTATTATTTCTGGTTTGTATGCTTTATTGTTTTACAAACCTTTCGAGAAATACAGACTCTTTTTTGGGTCTCTTGTTTTTACACTTGTCGTTTTTATGTATTTCAAAGCCAAAGCATATTACGCGATTGGTATATATCCTATTTATATTTCGTTTGGTGCTGTTTTTCTTTGCCAAGTATTGCAAACAGGCTGGAAACGGTATTTAAAACCTGTGTTTATTATTATTCCGTTACTATTTTTTATACCAATGTACAATCTTGCTTTCCCAAATAAAAGCCCGGAATATATCATGAAAAATCCGGAGAAGTATAAAAAACTGGGAATGCTTCGATGGGAAGACGGAAAAGATCATGATTTGCCTCAGGATTTTGCCGATATGTTGGGCTGGAAAGAACTTGCCCGAAAAACCGATTCGGTTTATGAATTGACCCCAAACAAAAAAGAAACGCTCGTACTTTGCGATAATTACGGACAAGCCGGAGCCATAAATTATTATTCTAAAAAAGGAATAAAAGCAGTTTCATTTAATGCCGATTATGTTAACTGGTTTAATCTTGACATTCGATACAAAAACCTCATCAGAATAAAAACGTATGAAGAAAACAATCCTGAATTTCAAGAAACCGGACCATTTTTTCAATCGTCTAAAATTGCAGGCGAAATAACCAATAAATATGCACGAGAATATAAAACTACTATTTATGTTTTTACTAATGCAAAAATCAATATTAACAAAAGAATCGAAGCCGAGATTAAAGAAGAGAAAAATTATAATAAACAATAATTAAATAAATTCTAAGTTAGATTTCTAATTCAACATCCTTGCAATCTATTGAAAACCTGAATCAATTAATAATGATAGACTTTACGAATATTGAATATCTAAAAAACGGAAATCAAAAACAAATTCAGGCTTTTGATGTTTTAACTCAAAATAAGATTCTAATAAATCTAGCAGAATTTGATCCAATCTTGGTGGGAACACTCCCCATTAATATTGATATCGAAAACAGTGATCTTGACATTATTTGTTACTGGAAAAACAAAAAGGATTTTACAGAAAAGCTGAATTCCCTTTTTGGAAAAGAAAATAAATTCACAATTAGAGAAACATTAATCGACAATAAAGAATCTATTATTGTAACCTTTAAAATTGATGGTTTTGAAATTGAAATCTTTGGACAAAATATACCAACCAAAAACCAAAACGGATACAAACATATGCTTATTGAACATGAAATTCTACAATCTAACGATGAAAGTTTTAGATTAGACATTATCAGACTCAAGCAAAACGGCTACAAAACCGAACCTGCTTTTGCTTTTTTATTGGGTCTAAAAGGAAATCCGTATCTGGAATTACTAGAATATAAAATGTAAGCTTTAAATTCCGTCTATTTAAACCTCTATATTTTAGACATTTACCAGAAAAAAGCATGAATTTAAAAATAATTCATAAATTTCTTTGCAAAACCGTATTTACTGCTTATCTTTGCACCCGAAACATCGCGGGATAGAGCAGTAGGCAGCTCGTCGGGCTCATAACCCGAAGGTCACAGGTTCGAGTCCTGTTCCCGCTACTAAGACAAAAGCTTCAGAGAAATCTGGAGCTTTTTTGTTTAAATCGATTTTTAAGCATCTCTTTGCATTCACGAGCGGGACGCTCGCGCCAGTAGGGTAAAATCTGATTTTTTAAAAATCGCTATTATTAATAGTTACAAATGCTTGAATTTTATGTCAATCTTATTATTTACCGCTTGTATTTCTAATTTGAGTTTCTTCGTTTTTTTGTTATTTCTACTATCATAATATGTAATTTCTACATTGAGTTTAGGCTTTAATTCTTCACCTTTTATAAGTTTTTTTGCTAATTCACTATGATTCTTTTCGTTAAAATTAAATTCTGGCGCACAACTATAGAAATAAAATTCAGGAATTTCAATTTGTATTTTACCATTTGATTCAATAAAACTCAATTGTTGGCTTTCTGTCGAGAATATTGGAAAGTATTGATAATCATTCTTAATAATTTTTTTTATTTCTTCCAAATCATAAATCCATTTTATTAAAATATTTTTACATGTTCCAGTTCCAGTATTGTACAAGACGAAGTAACTATTTAAGTCAGAAATTTTTTCATCTATTATTTGAAAAAATTTTAAAGATTTTTTATTTTCATAAATACTTTCACCCTCCGTTACATTAAAGACTACAGAACTAAAATATAAATCAGGTGAATTTCCTGCAATTAATTGTTCATAAAAAAAATACAAAGATATAGCAACAATTATTCCACCAAAAGCAGTAAAAAAATTTGCTAATTTATCATCATTGATTTTTTGCTTTATGTCTAAAGTTTCCAGCTCTTGCCAAAGAAATAACACTATTAAAATTATTGTAAATAAAACTAAAATATATGTCGTTTTTTTCATCGGTGTTTTAATAATTGCTGGTAATTTTTTTTGATACTGCAAAGAGCTTGGAACCAACTTTCCATTAAGCCAATTGACCAAATCAGTTGTAGCCGTTAGGAGTATTCTTAATTTGTTTTTAAAGTTTGATTCCCAAAAACAGGACTTTTATATTCTATTCTGTCCTCAAACTCTTGAATTTCCCAAGGCGGATCAATGGGAACATTATCAATTTTGTCACCGTTCAGTTTACACGATTCCGCATATAATTCATCCTCGATTAAAATGAAACTTTGTTTATGTTCAATGTATGGGAAGTTAAAAGCATCTTCATGTCTCTTTAAAGTTTTGGTTTCGGTTTCAATTGCTCCCCATTGATGAACCGTCCTAAAGAAAATCATATTCGTTTCCGGAACAAACACAAAGTTTGTTTCATCTAAATTTTCAGCTCCTTCTTTCCACTCAAATTTTATTTTCAAATTATTTTTAGCTGTTTCAAATAATACAATTGAACACGCAACAACTTTTTCTAAATTTTCAATTTTCTCAACACAAGTTATATCACATTCGTTAACAATTATATTCTCTTTAAAATTTTGAATTGTGATTTTCATTAATTAGTTGAATTTTTAAGTAATGTTGATTTAAATTGCTACGAACTTATTTACATGGGGAAAAACCACACAAAACTATCTAAATTTGGGTAAATATGTGTAATTAATTTCATACAATTATTTATTTTCAAATATAGAGTTTTTTCATTATAAATCATCAAAATGACTTTCAATTTGATTGATCCCTTTATTTTTTATATGAGTAGCTATTCAAACAAAAAAAGAAAAAAATGCGCAAATACCACAGAGATATTTGCGCAGCTTTTTATAGTCACACTTCGAAGAGCGAAATTACCAAATAGTTATTCTGTCTTTCTTCGGTAAAAACATTTTATCACCAGGTTTTACATTAAATGCGTCGTAAAAAGGAGTAGTATTCATTAGAGGACCATTAACACGCCAGTTTGGTGGAGAATGCGGATTATTGTTAATCCACAAACGCAGGAACTCGTCTTTCATTTTTACTCTCCATATTTTAGCTATAGAAATAAAGAAGCGCTGGTCCGGAGTAAAACCGTCAATTTTTGTGTTTCCTTTCCCTTGCTCGGTCATTTTAAAAGCGTCGTAAGCAACTGCTATTCCGGCAATATCCGCCGTATTTTCGCCAACTGTCATTGCACCATTAATGTGGAGATTGTCTAAAACGGTATAGGTGCTGTATAAATTGATAACCTGTTGTATTCTTGATTTAAACTGTGCGTAATCTTCTTTTGTCCACCAGTTTTTCAGGTTACCATCTTTGTCATATTGAGCACCCTGATCATCAAAAGTATGAGTTATTTCGTGACCTATAACCATTCCGATACCTCCGTAGTTAAGTGCATCATCTGCATTATTATCAAAATATGGAGGTTGTAAAATACCTGCAGGAAAAACAATTTCATTTGCTGTAGGATTATTATATGCCGTAACTGTTGGGGTTGTAGTATACCATTCTGATCTATCAACTGATTTGTCTAATTTTGCCAATTGAAATTGATATGCAGCCGTAGAAGCCGAAACCATATTCTCAAAATACGTATTTCTGGCTATATGTACTTTACTATAGTCTCTCCATTTATCCGGATATCCTATTTTCTTGGTCATGGCGAACAATTTTTCTTTGGCCTTTTGTTTCGTTGCCGGACTCATCCATTCCAATTTATCAATTCTTTTTCCGTACGCTTTTTGCAGGTTATTCACCAGAACTAACATGCGTTTTTTGGCATCTTCCGAAAAATATTTCTTTACATACAATTCACCCAACGCTTCGCCTAAGAAAGTATCAACGACATTAGCCATTTTTTCGCCACGTGATTTTTGAACAGCCTGTCCAGAAAGCACTTTGGTATACTCAAATAAAGCATCTACAAAAGGTTTACTTAAATCATCTGCATATGTTTCTATAGAATTTGCTTTCAGGTAAATTTTCCAATTATTAATCGGGATGGTTTTCAAGAGCTTATTTAGTGCATCATAATAAGCAGGCTGACCTACATTAATAGAATCGGTTTTAGCACCTAAATTATTTAAAAAAGCAGTCCAGTTTATGTTGGGATGTCTTTTTGCAAGATCTGTCACAGCCGTTTTATTATAATTTGCCTGCACATCACGAAGTTCAACTTTTGTTTTATGTGCCTTGGCAAGTTGTTTGTCGATATCGTAAACCAAATTGGCATTTTTTTCAGCCTCACTGGCGTTGCTGCCGGTTTGTTGAAATAATGCAGTAAGGTATTTTTTATACGCTTTCTGTATGGCAACAGTTGATGAATCTGATTTGAAATAATAGTCCCTGTCAGGCAAACCAATTCCTGCCTGATAGATTTGAGCAATGTTCATACTGCTGTGTTTATCATCAGGTGAAACCCCAAAAGCTATAATAGAAAAATTGGAAACCTTTACTTGATTACCTACAAAGTTCATTAACGACGGTAAATCGCTAATGGCATCAATTTTGGCTAGCAAGGGTTTGACAGGTGTATAACCACGTTTTTCTATGGTTAAAGTATCCATACCTGATGCATACAAGTCTCCTACCTTCTGTTCTATAGTTCCAGCTGGATTCTTACTTTTCGAAATACTGTCTAATATTCCCTGCAGGCGCATTCGTTGTGGAAAATTCATAAACATATAGGCACCAACTCCGGCTTGAGATGGGGGTATTGATACAGAATCATACCATTTGCCATTTACATATTTAAAAAAATCATTTCCAGGCCGCAACGTGGAATCTATTCCAGTGATAGCAATATTTTTTTTTCCTTCATGTTTTGAGCACGCTGTAAAAGCTAAGAATGCAATGAAGAGCATTAATGAATTTTTCATAATCAAGATTATTTCTATTAAAATGAACTTAAAAACGTTTGAAGGCAGATATTTTAAAATGTATATACCTGACAACGGTAATTTTAGCAGAACAATATACGAATTCAGTTTTTAATTCTAAAATTTTTACAGAATTACTACTTCCAAAATCTTAAATGTAGCAATCTGGAATAACGTTCTATGACTACGGTGCCTTTAAGACTAAATTATTATAAATTTTATCTTATTTTTATCACAAGAATAGAGTTGAAAAATAAAGTAAAAATTTCAAAAAGAACAAAATATCATTATAATTAATTGAGATAAACTGAAAAATACTATAAACTATAGCTAATCTATTTATGAATACTAAAAATCTGATACCAATTTTTACATTATTATTTTTCTTGTGCTGTAAAATTCAGGCACAAGGATTTGATAAGAACCAGAAAGATAGTTTAATACTGTACAATAAAATGCTTTCGGAAAAACAGATGCATGAGGATCTTAAAATACTTCTTGCCATAAACGAAAAAGCAAATTCGGGCCTATACCAATACCGCTCTAAAAAACAAATAGACAGCATTTACAATACTACTATTAAAAGTATTAAAAAGCCTATGAGTGTTATCGGGTTTTACAAAACAATGCTTCAACTGGCAGATTATGAAGGAAGTGCACATAATTATACCATTCCTGATCTCGACTTAATGAATTTCCTGAATCGGCAAAAATCTTTTTTTCCTTATCCTCTTATGTATATTAACGGGCAAATTATTTTCGATGGTCAATCATCAGATATACCACCCGGTTCAAGAATAAGAAGCATAAACGGGGTAAGTGACGCACAATTGATGCGATCTTTTTATAAATATTATACAGCAGATGGTTATAACACTACACAAAAGTTATCATCCAGCGTAAATAAATCGTTTGGAATAAACTATCTGCTGGAATATGGTCTTAATAATGAATTCATTATAGAATATAATTCACCAAAATCTGAATCTCTTAAAAAAAAGATACTTCCTGCAGTAACGCTCAAGCAAAGGGAAACAAACCTTAAAAATAGATTTAGTGCTCCTGTTACTGATTTGATAGATTACAAAAAGCAAGCTCCTTACAGCTTTCGCATGCTTAATCCGGCTACAGGTTTATTAAATATAAGATGGTTTGGAATGGCATACGGATCAGACGATCCTAAGTTTGAAACTTATGTTCATTTTTTGGATAGCGTTTTTATAGGACTGGATAAAAACAAGGTTTCTAATCTAATCATTGATGTTAGAAATAATCCTGGCGGCAGCGACCCTACTTTTGAACAGCCTGTAATGTACCTCACCGATAAATCATTTAAAGAAAATGAAAAAGCTACCATAATCTTCGACCCCAAGTTGTTGCCTTTCGAGAACTATTTCTGGGGTGTTTCGACATCACAACGAATGGATAGTATTTCTAAAAAAATGGGAAAAGAATACCTAAAAGATGTGTATCCGGTTTTTAAAAACAATATAAGTGTGCAAAACCCAAAATACAATCCGGTTTATCACCCTAAATTGCCAATGTTTAAAGGGAACGTTTATCTTTTGATTAACGAAAATGTAGCATCAGCTGCTTCACATTTTGCCTCTTTGGTAAAAGGATATGTTCAAAATGTTACCATTGTTGGTGTAGAAACTGTTGGCGGTTACTATCGTCACAACGGACATTCACCACTGGTTTACGAACTTCCTAATTCGAAGATAAAAACACAATTTTCGATTGTAAATCTGGTACAGGATGCTCCAAAAAAGGATAATCAGCCAGAAGGTCATGGTATTATGCCGGACTATGAAGTATGGCCGTCTCTGGATGATTTTTTACAACATAAGGATACACAAATGGAATTTACACTTAAACTTATAAAAATGAAATAATTTGGATTTTCATACTTCGTCAAACTAATAGAAAGCTTCAGAGAAATCTGGAGCTTTATTTATTTGCATTTGATGAAACTCGTTGTTTAAATTCTTTTCCAGAGAACTGGTATATTCTTTCAAAAAGCAAATTACTTTTTCATTTCAATACACAAAAAAACTAGCATAACTGCGAGTCTTTGCTAAATTGTCTATTCTCCTTCAGGCTCGGAAAGAATTTCCGCACTATTGTTTTTCATATACTAGGTATCGGGTATAAAAAAACTTCACAAACTTTTTATATATTTCTTTTTTTATACTATCGTGACTATGAAAACATTCGCATTACATTTTTTTACTGGTTACCACTCATTCTTCAATCCTTTTCAATAATCAAAAAAAATTAGTCAAGCCTAATTGTCCTCAGTATAATGATTGTTAATTTCACTTATTACTGTATAAACCTGATTAATATTATTCTCATTGTATCTTCTTGCCCAAAAACTATAAAACCAAACAATATCTCCATCCGCAAATTGTTTCCCAGAAATTAATCTTATTTCCTCAAGATTTAGTAAAAACTCATGTGACGTGAAAGGTTCTATTTTGGAATAAAAATTTTTTGCATCATCATCTGGACCATTTTGAAATTTCATTATTTTATATATTTCTTCTAATCTTTCTTTATAATCTGGACTTGAGTATATATCGTTATAACTTATTAATAGCCCCATAACAACTTTATCAAAGTCAAATGTTTTATAAGTACGACGAGTTATTAAACTATAAAATAAACTATGATGTTTCTCAAAAATATCAATAATTAAATCTGGATCCTTTTTAAGATTATTAACAAAATTTACAGAGAAAGATTTATTAAATCCTTTAAAACTCTCAAAATATGATTTTATATAGTATCTTTTCTCATCAAAATTTTCACCTTGTTCAAGGTAATCTAGTCCATCTTTAATCTCTTTAACTATACTTTGCTCTTCATTTAAAGTATCTTCCTCATATCTAGTAACTTCTTCATAAGCAATAGCTGTGGGAGATTCAATTGAGTTCTCATTTTTGTTACTCAAATTATTTTTTTTGTTTTCTTTATTTGTTTCAAAAAGTTTAATTATTAGGTCTTTTTTGTAAATCGAAATTCCAATAATTAAAACAATTATTACCCCCATTATATTTCTACCTTTCATAAATTTTAATTTGCAATAATTAAATAATGTCTTTATAAATTTTAACCTTTCTTAAATTAGCCCCCTTATTTTAAAGTATGTTTTCTTCTTTAAGTCTAATATTTGTTTTCAGGAAAAAGTTTAGTTTTTTACCCATCATTTTTATCAATAATTTTATCATGATACTCTTAATATTTTTCATGTAGTCGATTATAATCCGGTAAATTATGGAAGTTATTACGTTCTATTTCTTTTTCTATAGATTCGTCTAAATCGAAAAACGCTATTCGTTGCATAAAAAAGCTTTGATTATTCTATGAGAAACTATTCTTTACATTCTATGGAATTTATATCTTTAAAATACAACAACTTACACTTAATCACAGAGGTATCTTTTAGTCCACCTTGATCCTTTCCTATTTGTTCTACGGAATATATAAGTTTGTTCATCTTAGAATTTTTAAATGCATAATAGATAATTGTCCAATCAGGCATTAATTGTTTTTTGTTATATGGCATTTTATGAGTTAAAAACTGATTTTCTAAAAACCAAACTTTGTACAATGCTTTTTTATCCAGTTTTGTTTGTAGTATATATTCTGAAATTTTTTGCTTGCTTCTTTCACCATTAATATCTAATTCAATCTCCTTAATGTTATTATTTGATATGAATTCTACATCTAAATTATAATTCCCGTTTGTTGAGATATTTTTATAGTAATCTAATTCGGAGAAAAAATAGTCTTTGTTTTTTGAAATTATTTTTTCAGTATTTAATGTCTCCGGGTTTAAGCAAATAGTAAGGCTGACTTTTGATTCGTTTGAATACATGCTTTCATCAAATACTTTTTCGACAGTGTACGAATATCTTTTTTCATCAAATTGCTGAATTAAATTATATTTCTCATCGTTCATATCTGTATGACATTGATATTTCAATTCATGTGTTTGGGAAAACATTTTTGTTGCTATGCATAAAAAAAAGATTAGTTTCTTCATGTTCTATATTTTATTTTTTTTTAAGATTATTAGATTAGATACGCATTTTTACCCTCCATTCTCATCAACAAGTGCATTTTGATATTCCTCTGATTTTTCATAAAGATTCTTGTAATCTGGTAAATTGTAGTAATTATTTCTTATTATTTCTTTTTTAACAGAATCGTCAATGTCGCGCATCCAAATTCGCTGCATAAAATAACTTTTGTCGTTATAATTTTTATCATAGCGATATTGCTCGCCAAAATAAACAAGATGAGCCAAAAGTTTTGCCCGATCTTGTAGCGGAAGTTCCTTTCTTATTTCTTTGTTGGTTAAAAGATACATGACGTATTCTTTTAAAGGCTCAAAATAATCAATATCATTAGACTTAATAATATCTTTTAAAACAGGGAAAATTTCTAAATTTAGCTTTACTGTTCCATCGCATTTTTTATTCCAAAATATCTTGTCTAATTCATTTGGGGTATTGCTGTCAACTTTTGTATTTTCTACTACCCATTTTAATAATTCTTTATCGTCATAATAACCAAAATTTGTTACCAACTTCTCCATAAAACTTTGATCATTTAACAGTAACCATTTAAAATAGGCACGGCTATCGTTAAACAAATACATGTTGCGGGCAACAATAGTTTGGATATTTTTTTTACGTTGATCTTTCAAATTAGGAATATCTTTCCAGTGAGGAATTTCAATTTCTAAATTATCTATACTTGATTTTCTTATTATTTTAGTATTTTCAATATTATTTAATTTAGAGTATTGTTTTTGGTAATCAATTAGTTCAGGTATATAATAAAATTTTAGAATTATTTTTCTCTGTTTTTCTATAAATATTCCGTCATAATCTATTTCATTATTATTATACATGACAAAATCTCTATCACATTTATCGAAAAAATTAACGTGTAAAAAAATTGATTTGGATTTAGGATCTATAATTCTTCCAAAAACATTTTTAACCTTTTTATTAAAATTATCTGTATCTAGCGCTTTAAAACCATTTAATTTCAATACTTCATCGGCTATTTGCAATGTAGCTTCTAATTCGTCTATTCCGAATTGAATTTTAGATAATCCTGCACCAGCTTCATCAATAGTCTGGGTGGTTCCTTGCTTAAGTTGCTTGACTAAAACTGTTTCTATAATAGTATCATTTATATTATCGTCACTTCCAATGTTACTAGTACGATCTTTTTTCACCTCTATTTTTGTTCCTTGAGCATAACAAACTACATAGAAATTAATAACTAGAACAATAATTATCTTTATTTTCATTTTATGATTTTAATGCATTACCAACTTAAAAATCCATTTTCCGCTAATAATTAACTCGACAGGATGTAACTACCCTCCATTCTCATCAACAAGTGCATTTTGATATTCCTCTGATTTTTCATAAAGATTTTTATAATCAGGTAAATTATAGTAATTATTTCTTATTATTTCTTTTTTAACAGAATCGTCAATGTCGCGCATCCAAATTCGCTGCATAAAATAACTTTTGTCGTTATAATTTTTATCATAGCGATATTGTTCGCCAAAATAAACAAGATGTGCTAGTAATTTTGATCTGTCTTGCAATGAAAGTTCGTTCCTTTTATCTTTATCCTCAAGCAAATACATTACATATGATTTTAATGTTTCAAAATAATTAGCATCTCCTGGTTTTATAATTTCTTTTAAAACAGGAAAAATTTCTAAATTTAATTTTGCAGTTCTATCGCATTTTTTATTCCAAAATATCTTGTCTAATTCTTTTGGGTTATTGCTGTCAAATTTTATATTTTCTACTACCCATTTCAACAATTCTTTATCGTCATAATAGCCAAAAGTAGTCACTAAATTTCTCATGAAGTTTTCGTCATTTAAGATTAGCCATTTAAAATGAGCTCTACTATCGTTGAATAAATACATGTTGCGAGCAACTAAAGTTTGAATATTTTTTCTACGTTGTCCAGCTAGGTCTTTGACGTCTTTCCATCTAGTCACATAAACATTATCACCATTCTTATCTTTAAACTTTGTGTTTATTTTTTTTTCAATATCTATAATAGGAGGATAAAGTTCTTCATAGTCTGTTATCTCAGCAATAAATAGTTGGTCAACAATTAACTTTTTTGTTTTTGAAATAAAAATATTAGGTCTAAAACCATCCGAATCTGCAAATGATGACACTCCTTTACAAATATCAAAAGTGTTTATATAAAATAAATTTTTATTATTATGAAGTTTATTAAATATTTTGTTTATGCGCTTATTGAAATTTTCTTCTGTTGGTGCTATATACCCATTACTTAATAAAATTTTCGAAGATTCGTCCTCTAACACTTCAATATCATCTACACTAAATTCATAATACTTTATATCTGTTACATCATTTGAAACTGAGTTTCCAAACTGTATTTGTCTAGTTAATACTTTATCCATCTTGTCAATTATTGAATCTTTATTTTTAATATTAGTCGCTGTTCTTTCTATATTATTTTTTATTTTTTCATTCTCCTCTTTTCGTTGTGAGTTACAAGAAGTAGTAAAATAAAAAATTATAATAATCATCATGATTTTTGTTTTCATTGGTGTGTATCTGAAGAAGTTAATGAATCAGTTATGTTTTCCGAAGTTAAATTATAAAGTTCTGTATAATCTGAAAAACTTGAAGGATAGGTAAAACACTTTATTTCTGAGAGTTTTGCTGATGATAAAGTTATACCACTGCCTATTTTAACACCATTTTCCTTTACACTTTGATTTCCACCTAAAACTGCAATTCTCCCTACACTTGTTTTTCCAATAACAAAAGCTACGTGTTCACCTCCATTTTCCCACTTTATCAAAGCTATTGCCCCATAAGCTGGTGTATTATTTTTAGTTTGACTTCCTTCTTCCCAATAATGATCAGTAGCATATATCGCTTTTGGAGCGAAAGCTCTTGCTCTTATGGTTCCTAATCCAGATGGGGGTGGATATTTAAAAGTCCCTTTTGTTAAACACCAAGTTACGAATGCAGCACACCAATTTTCAGTAAATTTTCCTGTTGTATAATTAGCATTATCGAAATAAGTTTCTACTTGACCTTTTAAAGGAATTAAATTGTTATTTAAACCTTTATATTTTTCATATTCTTTCCATGCTACATCCATCCATGGAATTTTTCCTGATAATTCAGGAATTACCCCACCATTCTCACAAACATTTTTATTATACTTGAACCAAGTTTTTATTTTTTGCAAATTTTCTTTTCTTCTATCTAAATGTAGTGTTGCTGGATAATCGCTTGTACTTGCTGGGGCATATCCCTGTAGTAAACGGCAGATTAAGAAGAAATAATCTTCTTCATTTTCTTTCATTAACAAGGCGATATCATTTAAATTCTTTGACAATCCTTTAGCAAATTTATTTCTTTTCCACTCAAAAGCTTTCATTTTTGCTTCATATTCAGCTTGATCTTTATCTTTATTGTTTTTTGGCCTTGGTTCCCATTTAAGTGCTTTAATATGATTCCACACAAAGCCCCCGCTATCTACTGATAAAAATAGTTTTTGAGACACTAAATTTGGATTTTCAATAATGTTATATGCATTCCCTATTTTGTTCTGATAATCTGAATAGATTACAGGATCCCTTCCGTCTCCTGTTAACTGTAAAATCCCTCTTCCTTTATAAAAATATTGGCTTGAATTTGTATCTCCTTCGATTTCCCCAGTGGTTTGAAAGAATCCAGTTTCAACACTTGTCATTGCTAAAAATGCAATTTTCTGAATACATTCATTAATGTTGTATTTACGAAACATTGCATTAAGCTGAAATGTTAATGATTTATAACTTTTGTCATCTATGTTGCAATTTTCGCCACCCCAAATAGTCTCTCTGCCATTTATTGTTTTTACCAGAGCTCGTAAGTCTTCCTCCGTTAAGTCCTTATTACAATAACAACTTTTCCCTTTTATAAGCTCAGCCATTTCTAAATCTACCACTACAGGAACCGTACAATTATCTATAGCTTCCTCAGTTAAAATACTTTTTTCTACTATTAAAGCTGTGTTTTTAAAACAAATGAGTTGTTTTCTTAAGGCTATTTTTTCTTCTTTAGTAAAAGAATTTTTGTCTTGCTTGGTGGCTTTTATACCTATCGTTTTCATATCAGGACTTCGTACCAAGCTTGCGTTTGCATAAGGGATTGCAGCCAATTGATCATCTTCAAAAATATAAACTTCTTTTTTGTCGTCGTTTGGGTCTTTTACTTTTCGGCTTACTTGTATACTAAAACGTACAGGGTTTACTTCCGCATCTGTCAGGTATTTCTCTTCGGCTGTAAAAGGGAGTTCTAATAACCCGTCACTACCCACTTTTTCTTTATATTCCTGAATGCTTTGTAAAGCTGTTATGATTCCGTTTTTTTCTTCCATACAATCAGAATTCACTAAGCTCATAACATCAACTCTTAGTTCTTCTTCCTGCATATTTACAGTATGCACCCATATTTTGTGGCTTTTGCCATGATGCGTAAGGGTTTGCTGTACGCCTTTACCGTCTTCTTTAGCAAAAAATATTGATTTTATTTTTTTCTCGTTGGTTACTGCAAGTTCTTCATTACTGTCTAGTACTTCAATAAATTTTGTCCCCACTACTGGTTTGCCGTTTTTTATAGCCATATCATTGGGCAAGGTGATTGCTCCTTGGCTTCCAGTTGGCATTTCTACGGTAAAAATCAAACTTACATTTGGGTTTGGTGTTTCGGTTGTTGCCGGTACCGCTTTTTTTATTTTATCTTTATACTTGTCGTCAGTAATAATTTTAAATGAGCCAATACCTTTGTCGTTAAGAGTTATCTTTTTTTCTTCGAGCATGTATGTTGCCGGTTCCAAATAAAAAGAGTCCCTTGCTCCTCTTACCCAAACTTTTATGGTGATCGATTGATTCTCTAATCCTGCAATTTCTACAAAGGCATGGGTTTCTTCTTTATAGCCTGTTTCGGTGCGTTTATAACCTGTACCATATGCCCATAAAGCACGTTTTAATTCTGGCGTAGCTACTTTTATTTTTGTTTTTACTCTTGTATCAAGGGTTTCTTCTCCTGTAAGGTAGGCAGCTATCTCAAACTCTCCTTCACTATTAAAAGTAATTGTTCCGTCATGATTGTCTACTACATCATTTGGCAATTCTAAATTTATTTTTTCATCGCCAATCAGTGGCATAATTCGGGCTGCGGTTTCAAGTTTTACTTTAGCGCCTTTGGGTATCGATTTTGGCAAAGTAACTTTGTCTATAGAATTTCTGATTACCTCAAAGAAAAAGCTGTCTGATGCATTAAATCCAGGTCGGTTGGTTGGCTTTCCGTATCCTTCTATAGCATATTTACCAAAGTAATTATTGCCTCCATGAGCATCATAATAGAGTATTTGGTTGATAGGTTTATTGATACTTTTTTCTTTAGAAATGGCAGCGTTTTCAAAAGCTGTTAATCGTATGCCGTCTTTTTGCAAATACCATTGCATTTTGGTATTATTAGTGGGTAAAAATTCAACATTAAACTTGCTAACTTCTACTTTTAGGCTCTCATTATATCGCAACAGTTGGTTGCAGGTTCCTTTTACAGTATTTACCCCTAAAGATTCTAAAACATTTAAGGTTATTTTTATTGGGCTCGTATCATTGGGCGATGTGTAGGCCTCAACTTGATATTCATCAGGGTTTTTGAAGGTAAAAATACCTAGTACCCCCGTTTTTGTCTCTACTTTAATTAGATTAGATTCACTGCTAATCTGGCTATTAAAAATCACTACATTCTTACAAGTCACTCTCCAACTAGCAATTGGAGACGTTTCATAAACAGGATTTAATGATGCTGGATTAAGTATTTTTTGTTTTTCTACTAAGGAACTTGCTTTAAATTTTAAAGTTAAAGGAATCGGTGTGTTTTTTAGCAGGGTTTTACCCGGTGTCGTAATTCCTTCGACATGGTCTTTTATATATTCAATAAGTATGGCACAATCTTTATATCCGGCACGGTTTGCATAAGCTTCAATTCGATAGACACCTTCGTCCAGATCTTTAAAAAGCTTATCTAATGTAAATACAATGTTGGCTCCAATACCCACAAAAGTTTTCACTTTATCTTTAACTTCATCGCCTTTAAACAATGCCCAAGTTATTTTTGTTGGATCTCCTTTGTAGATTGCTTTTAATTGAAGTTTAGCTTCTGCAACTGGCATTGTCAAAGGCCAAATATTTGTGTTTTTTGCTTTTTCTATAAAATAATATTTCCCCGTTGGTTTTTCTGCAAACGGAACAACAATGTTGATTTCAGACACCGAATCTTCTTTAGTAGGATCTGCGGTTTCCCACTGGGCAGAGGTATTTTCAACTGTAAAAGCGTCTGCTTCTTTTACATCAATTGTGTTTACTGCTTTTTTTTGTCCGGTCGTTGCAAATTCAATGGTACCAGGTACACCATAGCCTGGGCAGGTACCTGTAGAGATATCCAGCAGTACTTTCATACTTTTATCAAAGTCTACATTTTTATAAAAGTCTTTGTATTTTATGCTGCATTGTCCTTTGCAGGGTTTTGTTTTTTTATCCGGCAGGTAACAATCACCAAAACCCGCTCCGTTATTAAAACTATCTGATGTATCATCAAGGTTGGTGGCAATGGGCAGTTCCTGAGCAAAATACTTGTTTGCTTTTAATTTTTTAATCTGACTTTTAACGGCTAATGGCACTGCAGTAGCCTTGCTATTATTTTTAACAGAATTAGAGCAAAAGCATTTAGCTCCTTCTACTATTATTTCTCCTTTTGCCATATTATTTAGAATTAATTTCTCTCTTTATATTTAAAAATGTTTCTTCTTTATACTGAAATAAAGTGTCTGTTTGAATTTCAAAAAGGGCACTTTTATATTTTATCTTTTTATGTGACGCATCTAAAGCTGTAATTACTTCTAGGTTTGTTACATAGTCCTTTTGATTGTCTTTATTGTTTGTTATAAAATTTATCATTTCGGTACATTTTTCATTTAAGACTTCCTGAGATTCAAAACACAATAATGATTCACCGGCATTTGATATAACAAATTTTGTTTTTCCAACACATTCTAAATTTCCAATAGATTTTATATTCCAACTAATTGCTGTATTCCTGGATTGCTCCTCATCTACTTCTGGATTAAAAAAAATCAAGTTCCAAAAAGGCTCTTTAAACTTATTCTGGGTAAACGTTTTTTCATCATATACATTTAGATTAAATCTTTCTAATATATCCTGAGCATTTTTGTTACCGTCATATTCTTCCATTAGAATAGCAGTGTTTTCTTCCCATCTTTCAAGCCATTCTTTATATTCTATGAACTTAACAAATTTTCCTTCACTTGTTGTCTGAATTTTAATTGGATAGGTAAGCTGCTCTAAATTTTCCAGAAAGGTTAAATAGGTATTTTCATGACCCGGGTTATTAATAACTTTTGTCTTGCTAATTTCGTATGTATTAAAATTTGATTTTTTTTCTAAAGCAAGAAATTCAACATTAAAAGAAGTTTGAATTTCTTTTGCAATATCATTAACTATTGTATTTATTTTATGTGTTATTTCAAAAGTCATTTCTTATGAGTTGTTTTCTTGAGTAAATATTTCTAATTGGGTAATAATCAAATCTTCATTCTAACCTAAATTATCCTTTTCATTTTTTATTGTTCTCTGTTTCATCCAAAACGATTTTATTATTTTTATATATAACATAATTTGTACTTTGACTATCATGATATATCATTGCAAATAAATATTCATTTCTATTATAAAATAAAGGATTATCCCAATCACGAATTCCTCCTTCTTCAAAATTCGATGTATTACTTCCTACAAAAGAGGAATACTTTACATTCGATACATGTGAGTAGAAACAACATCGATACTCTTCATACTTTTGAATCGTATCATTTTTTAAAGTTGTTTTATAAAAATCTTTAATTTTTAGTATTGCTTCCTCGATTGAATATGATTCATGGTCATACACTTCAAAGTAATCAACTTTAGATTTTGAGCCTGTGATAATTTCTACGTTAGGTATTTCTTTTATTTCCATTTTATTTTTTCTATTTGAACACGAAATGATGAAAAACAAAAAAAGAAAAACAATTATTTTCTTCATATTTATAATTTTCTGTAAGTGTTGTAAATGGTCCAAGCAGCAAAAATTTGTTATATAAGGCTTATCATTAATCAAAAAAGTCCAAAATGAATAATTGAATTCTTGCTAGTAGGTAAAATGGCATATGCATATTTCTCAATTTTTTTTTCTTTTGTTAATAATAGATCACCCCTTAATATAGTTTTTTCTAAAAAAAAGGAATGTCACAATTATCGTTACCAGACTAAATACAACTACATCAACTAAATGAACAATAACAAAATACCCGAAGTAAAGAGTTAATAAATTGAAGAGATTATTAAAATTAAATAAAGCATACTCTTCAAATAATGTTTCAATAGTAAATAGAAAATATCCAAAGACAATTGTCAATGCCACTAAAAGAAACATTTTTTTTACACTTATCTTTAGATGCAATTTCAAATAAGACAGACAGATACAATAAAATATAGACACAAAAAAGATAGCGATAATATACCGAATTAAACAGGGAGTCAAAAAACTTGAAGCATATTCAAAATTTAGAATTTTATAATAATAAAATGTTTTACTACTTTCTTCTACATCATCAGCCAAACAATCTGTTACATGCAATTTGTCATAAAATAAGATTAGAGTTAAAAAATTAGACAATAACAATAAAAAAGAAAATTGAAAAACACTTCTTGTTTTTTTGATTACAAACGCTCTCATAGTTTAAAATTATAAATGTATATCTGAAATTTCCTCTTTGATTATAAATACTCCAAAGACTGATCCCCATTAATCAAATCTTAATTCTAAACTAAATTATCCTTCTCATTTTTTATTGTTCTCTCTTTCATCTAAAACGATTTTATTATTTTTATATAGAACATAATTTGTACTTTGACTATCATGATATATCATTGCAAATAAATATTCATTCCTATTATAAAATAAAGGATTATCCCAATCACGAATTCCTCCTTCTTCAAAATTTGATGTATTGTTTCCTATAAAAGAAGAATACTTTACATTCGATGCATGTGTGTAGAAACAACATCTATACTCTTCATACTTTTGAATTGTATCATTTCTTAAAGTTGTTTTATAAAAATCTTTAATTTTTAGCATCGCTTCCTCGATTGAATATGATTCATAATCATACACTTCAAAGTAATCAACTTTAGATTTTGAGCCTGTGATAATTTCTACATTAGGTATTTTTTTTATTTCTATTTTATTTTTTCTATTTGAACAAGAAATGATGAAAAATAAAAAGATTAAAACAATTATTTTCTTCATATCTATTCTGTATTTTTTTAATTTAATGCCCTTAATCCCTTGAAATTGTAAATCCTGTAATTAGATTCTATGATTATTTCTTGCCCTTTCAACATTTGAGGAATTAGATATTATTTTTGTCATTGACAAATAATTTTTAGTCTTGTTTGTGGTAATTACCAGCAAATTTTTATTGATAATACGGTTATCTGTTTTGATTAAAAAAAACTTATTTTGTTCATTTTTTCATCATTATGAATCGCTTCATAGGGAATATTAACTTTGTCAAAATATATAATTTTTATAAAATCCTTTTCTTTAATCTTTCTGTAATCTTCCTGTTCTACATAAATTCTTTTCTTTTCGTTATTAAAAGTATTTATTAAAAATATCTTGAAATATTCTGAATTAGAAGATGTATCATATGTATAAGTGAGGATATCCTTATTTTGAACTTTAAATTCAGCCTCTATACGGTCAATATTACAGGTATTGATTTTTATATTCAATGAAACAATGCTATATATTGAGTTTATAATAAGATAACCTATAATTATTGAAATAAGTGTCAATACAATTTTTACTAGCAAATAATCTATCCAATTTACGGATAAGCAGTAAAGAAAAATAAAAAGGAAAAGTGAAAAAACTGCAATAATAAAAAGTGAACTTTTTACTTTTTTATTAAATATTTTACTGATAAATTCTATTTCCTCTTTTGTTATTTTTCTTTTATACATTTCAAAAATTTAAAAGTTTCGTCACAATTATTTTCTTATATAGGTAAATTCCATTTTTTTACAGAAAAAAAGCGTGTATATTTCAATTCTTGATTATTACAAACAGCTTTTATACTAATATCTACTATCTCGAAGTATGTAATAGTTATTACTTCATTTTCTTTTACTTTTTTATAATCCTCCTCACTTATATAAATTCCTTTTTTTTGATCGTCTTTATTTATTAAAAACAATCTAAAATAATTACTATCTGAAGCGGAATCTGAAGTATATGTATATTTATCTTTTCTTTGGATGCTAAAATCTTCTGTTATTTTATATATTTTTTGATTCGTAATCCTTTTATTTATTATGATTTTTCCATATAAAAAATTTAGAATCACTAATCCTAAAATAGAAATAATGTATATAGATAATAAATTATCTAAATCCATGTGGAATATAAATAAGTTAATAAAAAAGATTAAAAAATAAATAGGTAACAATATGACAGTTAAAATAAAAGGCATTATAATTAATGATTTCCATAAACTTTTATTGAACGCTTTTTTTACAAGAATAACTTCCTCTGCCTTAATTTTCTCTTTAAGCATATTCATAATATGTAGTTAAAATACTTCTAGTTCTTTTTGATCTTTTGGAAGGTAAAATAAATAATTAAAAGATCCTTCTCCATCACGTTTTCCTTCTATAAGTGGGGGAACAGTATATCTAAAGAGGTATTGATTACCATCCTCGTCTTTGGTTTTACTAACAAACCTTACTAACTTGCCATTAGCATACAACTTTATTTCATAATTATCCAAAGGATATATTTTTTTAATTTGAGAAAGATCCAAATCATTAAGTAATTTGTCAATTTCTTTTCTTGACATATACTCAACATCCGATTGGACTTTAAGACTTCCTTTCATTAATTCAAAATATTTTTTTGAATCTTTAGTTTCCAATATATGGTAAAAATTATTTACTGTTTGTTTTAATAAATCAGATTGTTTAGATAAATCTTGTGCATCTTCTAAAATGTTTTTATAATCCCAAGGAACGTAGGCATTAAAAGGGATTTCTATTTCAAAATAGGGAAGTTTTTTATCTTTTATTTCTTGAGACAAATTAAATTTACCTGATTGAATATATTCTCCAAGCCCGTTGTTTTCATCAATAATATTGTTATAGCCCAGATCAAGAGATAAATCAATTTGTTCACTAAGTTTTAACTGATCATTAATTGGTGTCAATTTAATTTTTAAATTTTGTTTCCCACTTTTTAAAATATAAGGATTCAAAGGTATTTCATTTGTCATACCGCTTTTAACACTATAGCTTAACACGGGAATATCGTTAAGCAATAACTCAAAATTACAAGCTTGTATTTGTAATTTTACAGTATAATATGGTTTTACTGAATATGTATTTTTATTATCTAAAATTTCTTTTTTTATCAATTCCATATTGATTTTATTAGTTTGTGAATAAATTTTTAAAGGTATAAATAGTATTAAAAAATATATTATGTGTTTCATGATTCTATTATATATTTTTTACCTTTTACAAAATCATCTTTTCTGTCCAAAATATTATATGTGTCTTTATATTGTACTTGATTGTTTTTACCTTTTGCAGTTATAATACATACAATATTAATTCCCATAAAATCACATTTAGCTTCTACAAAAGTTCCTTTTTTATCATGTCCTATACTAGCTTTAGGCTTTATAGATGTAACAGCATATGCTTCCGCTTGAATCTCACCATCTACACTGAAAATAATAGCATTTAAATTTATTTTAACTTTCCCGGACAAAACTAATTTTATTCCAAGTTCACCATTTAAATTTAAATTAGAACCGCCTTTTTCGGCAAGTGCATATTCTAATTCTACGTTTACTTGTCCAAATATTGTGAGCATAAAATTTAATTCTGCCCCAGCAGCATTTAATGCTATCTCAATTGCTTTTACAGCCTGCCCAAAGGCAGGAACGTAGGAAACTGCAGCAATAATATCTAATGAAACATCACCTTTTAACAAGGGATTAAATCTTAAGGCAACCTTTCCATCAGTATAAACCTCATTTGTTTCATCTTTTATTGCAACTTGCCATTTACCTCCAACACTAATGGCAGGATAGTCAATTGTACCAATAATTGGTGATTTTAAAATTTTCCCAATTCCCTTTACAGCGCTCTTATGCCCGGAATTTATTTTATCAATATTGGTTAATGTATCTAAACCTTCTTTCAAGGACAAAAGCAGTTCTAAGAATTTTTTTATTTTCTGAGCATATTTATCTGCTAATTCTATTTCCTCACCTTTATTATATTCGGCTTTTAGGACTAACTGAAATTCTAAATCCATACCATTAGCTCTTTTCTCCATTCCATAGGTATTAATTCGTCCTGCTTTTTTAGCTTTTTCAAAAGAATCACTATGTCTGGATTGAGGTTTTTTCTCAACCTTTTCTTCATCGCTGTTTCTAGGGTAGTTTGGAAGATTTGTATGTGTATACTGTTCAGGTCCTTTCATACCAAATCTGAAATCAAGAGCCCACTTTACATCAGGATAAGCAATTATACTTATTCCTTTCTCATATCGGCAAGATAAGGCTCTTAGTTCTAAAGCATGTTTGTTATCGTCTCGTAAACTAACAGGCCAAATATATTCTAACATGTTAAAAGAGGTCTTCTCTATAAGATTATCATTACTAGGATGATAGTTAAATGCTGCTTTGAAATTTAATGTTTTGCCATTATTGTTCGTTATTTTGTAATTTTCAGGTGTTTTTAATATGTTTATAGAAGTTTTTTTGTGATCATTAGATTTTCCATCAAATCGACATTCTTCTGTATTAAGGTTCATTAATTCTATTGCATAATCTTTAAAGTGATCTGTATCTGCACAAATAATAGGTATGTTATATGCAAGAGGAGTAACCATATTATTTTCTTTAAAAACAATTCTGTTTTTTTCTTTTTCGGTTTCAGGAATTACTTTAAGCTCAATTTCAGTATACTTGCAATGATCAAAATGCGCCACATTGGTCTCAACATTCCCGACAATGAGTGGCATATTTGTGGCAGGAATTGGTTGCTGATCGAGTGAAATACTTTTTTCATCTTTACTCACTTGCAAATAACTTCTGCTAAAACCGGTAAAAAAAGTTCCTGTTTTTATAGATTTTATAATAGGAAATATTTTCAAATTTTCTCCCGCGGTCTTTATCCAGGCATTATCAAGTACTACCTCTATTTCTATTTTTTGAGCGTAATTTACTGGAGCATCATCTATGGTTAAAGTACCAGATATACCTTTTTTATTAATATCATTAGATTTTAATTTATAAACTTTTACTTCGCGAGTAAAAAAATCTTTTCCTGAAATTTTTAATTTATCATTAGGAGTAAATACATCGCTATCTGCCAAATGCACCTCGACTTCCTGACCATAAAGTCCGGCTGTATAAATATGTAATATAACCTTAGATCCAAAAGCTACTTTTGTGGTCTGATTGATAGTCTCATATCTCAAATCTGTCCATTCTGCACGAACAATCTCAGACACACCTTCTGCCTGCACATACATTCCGAAGGGATATGTTCCTTTTGGCTTATCTTGTTCATGCCATGCCTCGAGCCATGCCATACCTCCGCCTTCTAATAGTTTTGGAAATGAGATACTATCATGAATGCCTTTTTTAAAATCAACATTACGTGTTATTTTACTGGAATCTAATTCATTATAAACCAATTGCCAAGTCCAGTTTAAGTCGTCAAATTTCTTTAAACGTTCATTATATAGCTTTTGTTTTTCATTATATTTTTTAACATCGATATTATATTGTTTTACATCAACATCATAATTCCATCTTGCTGTTTCGCTTAGTTTACTATATTCTTCCTTAGATAATTCTGTTATAGATTTAGGGGCTATGGGTTTTTGTTTTTTTAAGTCCTCTATTTCCTTTATCGCTATATTAAAAGATCCTGCTTTTTTTAATACTAAACTGTTTAGTCTAGGATCATATTTTTGTCCTTCTTCTACCTTTTTTGGTATGATATGTACTTGCTTTTCCATCTAATTTGATTATAAATTATTAGGTATCTTTAAAATCTCATTTTCTGAATCATCTAAATCGAAGCCAGGAAATAACTCAGTTGTAACTTCAGGACTGGTATTTTTTACATTTTGTTTACTTAGTTCAGCCACCTGTCCGTGATTTTTAATGGTTATGCAATCAGGCCCTCCT
This sequence comes from [Flexibacter] sp. ATCC 35103, assembly GCF_001975985.1. GTDB lineage: Bacteria > Bacteroidota > Bacteroidia > Flavobacteriales > Flavobacteriaceae > Flavobacterium. The sequence continues at coordinate 169,966 of NZ_MTQF01000008.1, forward strand.
ATTGGGCAGGTAGCTTTACTGTCTTCAAGCAGTATTTTTCCTTGGTTTGAAAGGGTAACTTCTTGGTAAAAACCACTCCATTCTGTAATTACGGCCTGGCAAGGCTTGTAACTAGAACCCATGGGCTGCTTTTTGCATTTGCCAAAGGTGTTTGCTTCCAGGGTTTGCCCAATTTCTTTAGTGGTCGCAATAAGTTTTTTAGACCCATCTTTGTCATTGCCATAATGTTTAGAGTGCGTTTTTACCTGTAAAACATCAGTTTTAGGTGCTTCGCTAAACTTACATTGGCAAGTAGCTCCATGTACAACTACGTGTTTTTCTGCCATTTTTTTATTTTTTTAAATTCAAACAAAAATTTATAGTTGATATATTTCTACCTGAATTTTGTTGTTTTTTTTGTCGCTTATTTTGGTATTATAAGTTCCTATTATAGAAAATATGCTGTTATCAGAACTATTGAGTTTATATTGTACATCTCCCTCAGAATGTATGAATTGAATATTAGGACGGTCTTTTTCTAATACCGTTTTGTTTTGCAAAACTTCATCAAAACTTCTGTGGTCTGTCATTTTTCCTGCATGATTGATGATCACTTTACCGCTTCTAGTATAGAGGTCTTGCAGGGTTTGTGTTATTTCATATTCTACTAATCTCTTCGATAAAAAGGGTACTTTGGTTGTGTATTGAATTTCTTTTTTTTCAGGATAATAATTATATATAGGCTTAAAAAACAGATTGAAAAACCAATTATTTGATAATATTCCTAACAAGTCTTTTTCGTTATTAAAGTACAAGTCTGCTTTTTTTATAATAGCATCTGACTGCTCTTTTTTATAATATTGTGTTAGTTCTTCTTTATTAGCAAGCCAGCGTTCTTTGATTTCTTTATGGTTCGCAATTGCTTTTATTTCTCCAGCATGGCTAATTCGCAGCTCAATAGGAAACATATTTTGGGCAATTTTATCTAAAAGTTGTTCTACTGCAACATCAGGCATTTTATGGTTTACATATACTTGTTTGCGATTTATTTCTATAATTTTAAAATTAAAGTCATTTTCTTTATAAACCGCCTCTACCTCATAATGAATCTTGTTTTTTAGATGATCTCCCTCATAATTTTTAAGACTGTAACCATATTTTTTTGGAGTATAAAAGCTAGTAGAAAATATATTTCGTCCTGTTTCTCTTTTAACCTCTTTTTCAGGCGATTGTTCTTCTAATACATCAGAATAAACATAAATCTCCGTCAAGTGTTTAGGAAACTTGCTTCTTATTTTATCCCAGAATCCAGCTTTAGCATTGTGTACCTCTTTTAAGTATTCTGTCTGAATATTTAATTTTTTGGCAACACTCTCCAATGTATCTCCTTCTTGTATTGGATATTTTGTAAGATAAATTAGTTTCATTTTTTTGTTATAGTAGTTATGTCTTTCTTGATTTTTTTCAATCTTTCAGCATGGTATATTTAAATATTTAGAGACTACAATTTTTATAATATAGAATTTTTAAAAAAAATAAACATTCCATAAAAGGATAATAATAAAAGTATAGTTTCCAAGATATACTTCTCAATTCTCTCAATTTTCCTACTCCTAATATTCTAGCACAAATTTATCACACTGCATAATATCCCTATCAATAGAAAAAAGTCCATTATTTTCTCTCTTGTCAAAATAGTATAATTAATATGGTAACGTCTTTGTAAATGTTTCCTGCGAAACAATAGCTTCTGTCATATCGATTTCTGAAGTTGCTGTTTTTAGTTTTATCGTAATTCCCTTTGTTTCTCTTGGTTTTGTATTTCGATCAATTTCAATGATAAATTGTATTACTTCGTTAGGTTTGGTTTTTTCAAAAATTGCCATTGCCTTTTTTTCATCAAAAAACACATCGCTTTCCATGCGCCTGTCATTTATATCGTGCCAAACCACATTTAACTTTCTTGGTACAGCACGTTGCTGTATAGGCATAACATTCTTGTTTAAACTCAAAAAAATAGATTCAAATTCGCCATTGATATAATTAATTTCTAGTGTTTCTACTTTATCTTCGGTTTTCACAACAGGTGCTAAATGATATTTATTAAAAAGTTTTTCCCAGTACCCAAATGGTATTGTTCCATTTTTAATTTGATCTTTTATTTCTTGGGGTAAATCTTTAGTCATAACTCCAACCACTTTATCGATTCCATTTCTGTCTTTCATTATTTCATGTGCGATACCCCAGTCAACTTTTTCGTCTTCATGTGCCTGATAACGACCTACAATAGTCATGTTTGAAGGACTAAAAACGTATAAGACAACCATACCCCCGGGAAATAACCCTGCATTAATAGCGAAATTATAATCTTTAGCAATTCTTACTTTTTTTAATTCTTCGTCCCAAAGTGGTCTTTCGCTTCCGTTGATCATTAAAGATTCTATCTTCTCTGAATCAAGTTTAAAAATCCCAGAATAACTTTTGTTCTCCGTAAAAGACATCCAGGTAATGTCTAATGTTTTAGGAGATATTCCTGTTGCTTCTCCTGAGGATGAACCATCATTGTCACCTAAATAGCGACTATTAATTACTCTATTAAATGGCATATAGACGTAGTCGCTTTCAGGAGTATTTCCCACTATTAAATGTCCTGAAAAAATTTCAGCTGGATAATTTTTTGGAGTGCATACGAATGCATTCCAAGAATATTTTTTTTGTTTCATATTATTTTGGCAAGAGATTAGTGTAAAATTGCACAAAGTGATAAGTGCAATAAATTGAATTATTTTTTTCATGGTTATCCTGCTATTATTTTCTCTCTTGTCAAAATATTATAATTAATATGGTAACGTCTTTGTAAATGTCTCTTGCGAAATAATAGCTTCTGTCATATCGATTTCTGAAGTTGCTGTTTTTAGTTTTATCGTAATTCCCTTTGTTTCTCTTGGTTTTGTATTTCGATCAATTTCAATGATAAATTGTATTACTTCGTTAGGTTTGGTTTTTTCAAAAATTGCCATTGCCTTTTTTTCATCAAAATACACATCACTTTCCATGCGCCTGTCATTTATATCGTGCCAAACGACATTTAACTTTCTTGGTACAGCACGTTGCTGTATAGGCATAACATTCTTGTTTAAACTCAAAAAAATAGATTCAAATTCGCCATTGATATAATTAAGTTTTATCGTTTCTACTTTGTCCTCCGCTTTGACCACAGGATTTAAATGATATTTCTTGAAAAGTTTTTCCCAGTACCCAAATGGTATTGTTCCATTTTTAATTTGATCTTTTATTTCTTGGGGTAAATCTTTAGTCATAACCCCAACTACTTTATCAATTCCTTTTCTGTCTTTCATTATTTCATGTGCGATACCCCAGTCAACTTTTTCGTCTTCATGTGCCTGATAACGACCTACAATAGTCATGTTTGAAGGACTAAAAACGTATAAGACAACCATTCCTCCCGGAAATAAACCTGCATTAATAACAAAATGTTGATCTTTAAAGATACCCACAGTTTTGGTTTCTAAATCCCAATAAGGCCTGTCACTACCATTGATCATTAAGGATTCTATTTTTTCTGAATCAAGTTTAAAAATTCCCGAATAGCTTTTGTTCTCCGTAAAAGACATCCAGGTAATGTCTAATGTTTTTGGGGATACTCCTGTAGCTTCTCCTGAGGATGACCCATCATTATCACCAAGATGATAACTATTGATAACATCATCGAAAGGCATATATACATAGTCACTTTCTGGATTATTACCAACTATTAAATGACCAGAAAAAATTTCTGCCGGATAATTTTTTGGAGTGCAGATGGAAGCAGTCCATGAATATTTTTTTTGTTTCATAGCATTTTGACAAGAAGTTAAATTTAAAAACAGAAATAATAAGACGAATTGAATTGTTTTTTTCATAGTTATCCTGCTATTATTTTTCGTTCCCAGATAATATTGCTTTGCGTATCTTGCCTAGGTTCCATACCTATACCATCCATATTGGCAGAGCAATGCAAATATTTATTTCTTAATTTTATTAACACATTATGATCTCCTACCATAGTATTAAAATCATCTGCCTCTTTTTGGCTGTACCAGACCTTTTTTCTTTTTGCTTCAATTTGCTTGTTGGTATAAAACTTTAATTTAGGTTTACCTTCAAAAGCATATCCATCAATTCGCTTTTTAATGCTAGTCAATATTTTATCTTCAGAAGGTATTGCATGATATAAATTTAATTCAGTCTCATATTTCCACGGTATTTTATATTTGCGTTTCCCAAATTCTGCCATTAGATGCAAAATTACTAAGCTATATTTGTTACTAAGGCTTTCACGAGTTCCTCTTAAATAATAAGGAGTCAAACTGGGTAACTCTTTTAATTCAAGAGAGTTAAACCATCCTTGTTCGATTACATATTTTTTTTCTTCTTCGATTTTAGATCCGGTTTCGGTAAGTATTACAACTTCTTCTTCTCCATTTTTATATCCTCCTCCAATGTCTGAGTGACATCCAGGCAGGGTTAACTCTATACTATTGGCTCCGGCACTGGCAATATTGGTAAGCGGAAAATTAATTCTATGTTCATCTTCGGCAGTTAAATGCACTGTAAAACCCACGTTTGGTATTTTTAAAGGCACTTTATCAACATTTATATCGTCAAAAACATTACCTCCATATGATGATACAGTATCATAAATACCTAAAAGTCGCACTTTTACTCGAATAGGGTTTGTTTTATACCCTAATACTTTGAAAGCTTTACCTAGATAGCCAAAATCAGTACTTTTTTTATCCCTTGAACTTTTCCTTTTATTAATTTCATTTACAAAAATGCGGGCAGCTGCTGCACCACGGCTAAAACCAAAAACATCAAGATATAAGGTACAAATATTTATTTCGCTCTTGTCAATTAGTTTTTGGGCAACATCATAGCATCCTTTTTCTACTTTTTCAAAAAGTCCTGTTTCTCCTGTACCTTTTGCCTGACCAAAAGTAAAATCGCCGTAATAATCTTTTGATCCATCCTCATTTTTATCGGGATTTTTAGTTCCAATACCTTCAACATATACAGAATAATAATGAGATGCATTATCTCTGAGATAAGATTTCTCAAGCTTATCTACATTCGTATGATCATTACCATAGCTGGTATTTGAGCCGTCATTATTTGATGCATAACTATTTTTTAGCTTAGGATTCTTTCTCCTGCCTTCAATATTTTCCCTATTGTTTGATGTTCCGTCAAAAAAAACACCCATATAAACATCATTAGGTTCTTTGTCATCTTCTTTAGGAGGCACAAAACGTGGTTCTCCAAATATTATGTTCGACATAGTGTTATGATTTATTACCTGTTATTTGTATTTTTTTTGCTGAATACAAAGTCAGGTTTTCTTTTGTAGCCACTATTTCAACTTTTTCACTTATTTCATATAATGTTTTAGAAAAGCTGATATACTCATTTTTAATTTTTACTGTAAGGTTTTTTGCTGTTTTATTGATTGCCATAATTCGTTTCAAATTTTAGAACATGTTAGATTTTTCTGCGCTGTTTATTTCTACTAAATTTTGAGAACTTTCTAAAAGCATATTTTCTGAACTACTTATAATATCAACTTTCTCCGCAAATTGTTTTGATTCGACAGAACGTCTGGTATAATTATCTGTTAACGTTTCTGTCTTATTGTTTCCACTTTCATTAATATCTCCAGTTGCTATTTGGGTTAAATCATTACCTGCTATTTGAGAAATATTGTTTCCGGCATCATAATCCATATTTTCTCCCGCTCCAATTTTTATATTTTTACCTGCGTTAACAATAAAATCTTCTCCTGCATTAAACGTGATGTTTTTTGCTGCGGTAACATTAATATTTCCTTTTCCGTCCATAAACCAAGTATTGCCGGAAGGGTCTTTGACTAAAATACTCGAATCGCCTTCGTCAAATGTTATGGTGCTTCCTGTACGGGTATAAATACTCTTGATGTTGTTTTGTAAGTTACCGCCAGTACCTGTTCTACCGTTAAATAAACTACCAATTACAAATGGTCTGTTGGGGTCGTTATAGCGAAAGCCCAGCATAACCTGATCGCCTACTTCGGGGATAAAAACCATCCCGCGGTTGGTGCTCACCTCACCACTAGTTCCTGCATCTGGTGTCATGACGCGCAACCATGGTGTACGTTGTTGATTGGTGGCTTGCCATAGCATTTTTACACGTATTCTGCCTTGTCCTCTTGGGTCTTCGTTATCTACTACTTCGGCTTGTTGCATTTGCGCTACAGGAAAAGCGATATTGGGTTCTGGCAACTTGCGTATTTTAGCCGGCAGTGCTTTAAAACTGTTCTCGTACTCGCCTACGTCGCTGGCTTTATGGGTTATTTCGGTAATGATATAGATTCCTACTTCGTTAGTTTCATAATTGATTTTATTAATGTCTTGTCCGCTGGTATATGCCGCTAGTTTATCTTTTACCTGCATGGCATCTATGCTAATGCTCATACCTATTCGTAAACTTCTGTTTCGACTGGTTGCGGTTATAAAATTAGATTCTGCCGCGGCACTTTGCTGACGGTTTTGCAATATGGTTTGTAAATACATATCGTCACCAGTGGCAATTCGGCCATATTCTAATGATGATGTGGCATATAATTTTTGCGAAGCAGCTATAGCATCAGTACCCAATCTTGGAAATCCTTCTATTTCGTCTCTGGTCTTGGCTTGATACAGTTTACCTACGTCTTCGTTATAACTAAATGCTTCAAAATGAGTGGGAACTGCCTGAACAGAAATATTCAGGTTATAAAGATCTTTGTTATAAATTAGTTTTGTATATTCTGTAGTGGTAATTGGTTTCCCAAAAAAAAGTTTTTCTCCATCATAATACAACCATTCGTTGTATTGTTTGGCTAAACGCTGTATAAACTGAAAATCCGTTTCTACGTATTGCGTTTGATATTCTAAAGTGTGACTAAACTCTGGTTTAATGTTATTTTGTAGTTGTTCGCCTGCTGCTGTTTTTATCACTCCCTCAATGATATCCTGCAAATTGGTATTTTCCCATGAATTAAGTTTGAGTCCCGATTCAAGAAGTATGGTTTTAGAATAACCCGAAATAATAATTTGACTTCCTACATGTCCCAATTCCTGGGCATATTGAATATTGGTTACTATACCCAAAAAATTATTATTGTTTGCAAAGGCAATGTGCAAAACTCCTCCCAACCATTTTTGAGCGCTCTGCATCGTGTATGCTCTTGGTTGTTCGATCACAGAATGAGGAACACTAATTTTAAAATGATGATGGTTATTAATGGTTTGGTTTAGCTCGATAGTGGTGAAATGTGAGATTTCTTTTCTATCAATACCAAATATTATTTTAGGAGTGACCATAATATGTTTCGTTATAAGTTTATTTTTTAAATTTTAACTTAAATAGATTATAGTCTAAAGCTCTTATTTCTAAAGTTCTTATACCGAATTCGATTTTAAGCTAAAAATGTCATGTTTTGAAAATAGAAGTGATACTAATCAATGTTTGATTCAATAAATTCTATAATAAAAAAACCAAGAAGCGGTACCGTACCACTTCTTGGTTGTAAACAGGAAAAAGTTAAACTCTTGCCCAATTGTTATCTAGCGTTGCATTACCCAATGTAATTTTCTCTGCTGAGAAAGTAATCTCAGTTACCATTGGAGTTTCTGCCAAAGCGTCTAATTGCTCGCTGAAGAAAACAATAAAAGCATTCTCAAAAGAAAGTTCTTTCATTACTTGCTCAGAATCAGCCTTGAAAAACTTTATTTTTCCGCTTACCGGTTTGTGCTGGCTGTTTACTGCCTGCTCAATAACTGTAGTATTGTCTGTAGATTTTACTTTTAGGTTTAATCTACCTCCTTTAATTTCAGATGAAACTGCTCCTTTACCATCAGTGTGTCTCATCATTTCAACTTTTGAAAATAATACTTGGTACTCCTGTCCTTCGAATTCTAAAATTGCTTTAAATGCCATAATAAAAATAATTAGATTGTAAAATATTAAAAACTGGTTTTTAGAATCCTCTTTGTGTTTGCCTGACTAGTATCAACAAAAAAAAGAGATATTCTATATAATTTTATATTGTCTCATTTTGTACTTAAAGTACTTTTATTAAATTCCTTACTATAAAAAAGTCAAGGATAACCTGGATTACTATTTGTACGAATATACAACTATAAATAAGATTAAATAATATATTTTGTACTATTTTTCATAAAAAATAAAAACAGCAAATAAAAGAACTCTATTATAGAAATCACCATTATCTCATTAACGATCAATGGCTATCCTATTTAAAATAATGGTGATAAGATTCATTTATCTGTATTTTTTAAATTTGTGATGAACCAAAAGAGAGACAAATTCTTTTTCATAAGAAATTTTCTATCTATACAATTTTATTCGTGCGCAAATCTAAACTTCTAAAACATAAAAATTGTACGGTTTTCCTCATTTTTATGTAGTTTTAGTCATTTTATTTTTAGACCTGAAAAAAAATATTGTAAAGCATTAAAAAAGAACAAATTAGAAAATACCACAAAAAATTAATTTAATGTTAAACTTACAAAACAGAAATTTTTAGTTTGTTTTTCACCTGTTATATGTCCTTTTTAAGTAGAAAGTAGTAGCTAAATTTTGACGTTAAACAATATAATTTATTAAAAACGAAATATCCTTTTATACCACTTATTAAACAAAAGCTTCAGAGAAATGTGGAGCTTTTTGCGTTTATTTAGATTCACAAAATTTTAGTTAATCATTTCTTAATCCCTTAAGAAAGTCATTAGCATTACTATAATTTCGTTCTGTCAATTCGTATGAAATAAACTATGTTTTAAAAAAAGAATCATTATTATAATACCCCAAAACAAATCTTAAAAACAACTTTATAAAATTGATTTATACAACACTTTTAAATATTGCGATTTTTCAGGGAATAGTCTTAGGCTTAATTATTTTAAAGTCGTCTATATTCAATAGTGATTCAAATAAATATCTGGCATACTTGCTATTTACACTTTCGATTATTTTACTGAATCATGTTTTTGATATTCAGGATGCCTTAACTTCCTATACTTTTCTACGTTTTATTGATGACGTTGAGTGGGTATTTCTAATTCCTGCTTTTATATTCCTGTTTATTATAAACCGGATTGATGATACCGTAAAAAGCAAACAAAAGTTTTATTTGTGTTTTCTACCATTTGCCTATTCCGCTGTTCTTAATATTACATACGATCTTGATCTTGTTGCAGGTATTTATAAAATTCCTGAGTCAGGCGTCGAATTCATCAACATACTTGGTTTGATTCAACTTATTTTAGCCGTTACATTCATTCCATTCCTTGTGTTTTACTCTTATTTTATGATAAGACATTTAAAAGATTCACAGGAAAAAAAATGGATCATTAGCTTATTAACCATTGTTTCTTCGTTATTATTTGCGTGGCTTATTACGAGTCTGGCCGGCTTATTTCTTGCATATGACATTTCTTCTACCATGAGTGTTTTGGCTTTATCAGTAACATTTATAATTCACTGGACAGCTTATATAGGCATTTACAAATATAAACTGGCTAAAAATAAAGAGGCTGTTTACCATTTTTTAAATAATGATGCAGCTGTTTCGTATGTCAATCTCCAAATTGTAGAAAATAGTACGCCTGAAGAATATAAGGAAGCTATTACGGCAGATAATCTTTATTTTCGAAAACTGGAACTTCTTTGCCAAGAGCAGCACATTTATACTGACAGTACATTAAACAGAGAAAAAGTGGCTGAAAAATTAGGTATAAGTCCAGGATATGTTTCGCAAATTATAAACACCATAACAGGAGACAACTTTGCCCATTACATCAACCAATACAGGGTTGAAGCTGTGAAGGAAATGATCACAAATTCTGAATATGAAAATTATAATTTGCTGACGATGGGATTAGAATCCGGGTTTACTTCGAAAACGACTTTCTATAAAGCTTTTAAAAAAGTTACGGGCCAGACACCAAATGAATATAAAAATACCAGCAAATAAGTACCAATTTATCCATTTTTAAGCTTTTGAAACCTTTTGTAGTTTTTCTTAAATGAATTTTGCATTCAAATAATTCAAATCACATTTTATGAAAAAAGTTTTGCTGCTAGCTGTTGTTACAGTTTTAGGTTTTACAAATGTTAATGCCCAAAAAATTAAATTTGGCGTTAAAGGAGGTTTAAACCTTGCCACTATAAGTGGAGATAATACTAAAGGTATTGATGCGGTAACATCATTTAATTTTGGAGTTGTATCAGAAATTCCCATTTCAGATAAATTTTCTTTTCAGCCAGAATTAATGTATTCCGGTCAGGGATATAGTTTCAATGATAATACCGTTGCACTAAGTTATCTGAATATTCCTTTAATGGGAAAATATTATCTAACAAAAGGACTGAGTGTTGAAGCCGGACCGCAAATAGGTTTTTTACTTGCTGCCAAAAATGAAAAGACCAATGTAAAAGATTCGTTTAATACTTTTGATTTTGGTGTTAATTTTGGCTTGGGCTATAAACTTGACAACGGACTTAATTTTGGCGTAAGATATAATCTGGGATTAACGGATATTAATGATGTAGATAACTATTCCGGTAAAAATAAAAACAGCGTATTTCAATTGTCTGTTGGTTATTTCTTTTTCTAGAACTTCATAATTATACTTAAAGTCTTTATTCAAAAAAAAGAATAAGGATTTTAAGTGTAATTTTCATAATGGTAATTAAAGTTTAGTAATAAGAATTCAAACTTTGTAATATTTTGTCACCAAAAATAAACTTCAAAGAGAGCTAAAAATAAAGAGGCGACCTTTATCAGGTCGCCTCTTTGTTGTTTTCTTGATATCTGTCTAAAATCTACTTTAAACGTATTATCTAAAATTGTTATTATTTCTATACTTATAGGTAAACTCATTTGCCTGTTTATCTCCCGGTAAATTGTATTTCATGACAATTTCATAGTTTCCGTAACGCATAAACTGAAAAGTAGAATTCTTAAAACGTTTTGCAATTGTCTCAATACTCGTATCACCATTAACATAACCATTGACAATCTGATTGTCTAAATCTACCCAGTCTTGTTTATAAATTAAAGGCAAATTGTATTTATACGGAAAATTACCTTTTGTCCAGGATTGGTTTATATTATTTTCGATACTCGTCATATAATAGGCATTAACAGGTATTGCTTTTGCAGGAATTACTCCCAGTTCACTCGTATCTCTGTTACTTATAGCATAATTACCATTTACAGGATAATCTTTATATAAATACGGGTAAATATCTGTTCCATAATACTCATCATTAAGCTTAGACTGTGCAATGATTATTGGTTTATTGTCACTGTAATTTACTCCCTGCAGATCAGCAAGATCAAATGCTTCCTGACTTGAAATAGTATTTGTTAAGTAAATTACATCTGAAAACAATGGCCAAAAATTATAATTTTGGGTACTTATCGAATTCATTTTAGCACTAAATGTCTTGTATTTACTGGTATTAAATGAGTAAGTCAAACGCTCAATACTGCCTTCTGCCTTAGATAAAGCATCGGCTTGGTTTTCTTTTATTTGTATATCGTTACCATCATCGCTAATTGTATTTGTTTTTGTAGCGGCTGTGGTATTTCTTGACGGAGTTTGTTTAATACTGCTCACAATAGAAAAATTATATTTTTTGTCCTGATCAATATTAGGCAAATCATAATACACTTCATTTGTACTTGTATCATAATTAAAAGCTGTTGCTTTAGCAGTAGAAGTTCCGTCCTGATCTACTTTTATATTTGTTTCCCAATTTGAATCTTCAAACAAATAATCCTGACCGCGTTTAAGCTGAATATAGCCTTTAGGATATTCTTCTTCAAGGAAATATTTTTGATCGACAACCGGATACGAATATTTAATATTAGTAAGCGGAATATGGTTAGGAGCTCCTCCTGTTGTAAATAATCTTTCTTCAAATTCTGTGGCTACTTTTCCATCTACTTTTATGGGCTGGAAAGAACCATTTACCATTTTCTGGAAACTAACCTCAACCTGAACTTTTAGTTCTTTATTTGGAGGTAAAATATCTGTTGAAACAAAATTAGCCCTGTCTTTCATAGAACTCCATTCTAAAACTCCGGGAATTTCTTTTGTTCCGTCAAAAACCTTAAATTTCTCTAATATCACTTTATAGGTAACGTCTCCCACATCTTCAGGAATTACAAAAGCTTCATTTACTTTCATTGAAAAAGCGGCTTGTGGCACAGCAAAAACATCTATATCTGTTGAGCTTTGTTTTGGTGTTACATCCGTTATTAATTTAAGTCCGCCTAATGGAGATGCGTTTTCAAATTGACATTCTTCTCCAAGTTCAAATTTAAAACGGAATTTTCCTTTAATTAATCCTCCAAGGACGTTCATATTTCCGGCTACATAACCACGCATCCAAACCGGGTTTGGTAATTTTGCCTGTAATAAAACAGCTGCTCCTCCGGAAATAATTGGGACTTTTAATTTTAAGAATGATAATTTAATCCTGATTCCCAATTCTCCCTGTAAATACGCATACGATTGTCCGTTTGCATACCAGCCATTTATACCTACACGATCTCCTGTGTTAGAACATCTTGCTTCCTGATAATCCTTAAGCATAATATCGAATCCCATTCCGGCCTGGAAACGAGCGTAAAAAAGCAAGAAACTTAAATCTCCGGTATCAAAATCCAGACTTGCCCCAAAGGCAACTCCTCCTCCGTTTTTCAATGCATTTTCATCACGCATATAATCCAGTTCTTTGGCATCAACACCCAGAATCTGCGCCACAACTGCCGGTGGCGGCGGACTTCCCGGTAATAATGTTCCTGCCATAAAATAACTGGTTGTTTTCAGGTACATTCCGGCAACGCCTATTTTTATACCGCATCTGTCATCCGGTGTTCCCATGTACATGTACCAATCTTTTGGGTCTTTATGAAAAACTCCCCAAACGGCTCTTCCTCCTTCTCCAATACCTGAAAGGAAATTTCCAGGGGTATTTATGTATACATCTGTTGTAGCATGCATTGAATTATTCTGAAAATCAAATTCTACTGCAGCGGCCATTTTTATACCTACCGCAGCTGATAAATCTCCCGGAATTGCTAGTTTTGCTTCCGGTATATATTTACTGGCAAAAGAACCTTTAAGATCACTATCGGTTACGCCCATAAAACTTTTCTTTGAGGTAACATTAGAAGCTACTTTACCCATTAAATCCGTAACATTTTTAAGTCCCGGAATTGTGGCCATAACATTAGCTTTTCCAAAAATCGCTAATCTGTTTACACCTCCTTTTGAGTTAAAAGCAATTTCGAATCCTGCTTCACCATCACAAACACTTTCTGAACCAATATTAAAATAAATTAAGGCTTTAATTCCCAGACTTATTTTATCATCAGGTGTATAACTCAGCCCTGACGGAGAGAAATCCCCAATGGCTACATCCGGATTTCGATGCATTTTATAATATGCTCCTCCTCCAAAACCGGTAATCATAAACGGTGCAGGAACCGGAGGCCATTTTACAGCGGCATCAAAATACCAATATCTAAAAGTCGTACGACCAAAAATAGCTTTGGCTTTTACATTTACTACACCGGCAACATCAACTTCAAGATCTGCATTAAATCCGTTTCCGTATACGGGGTCTTTTTCCATCAGGATAAGACTTCCGTTAATCGTTAATCCGCTAAATTTACAGTTAATGCTTATGGCCGATAAATCCAGACCATCATATTTGCTTCGCTGCCTGTAACCGTCATCATACATTTTACCCTTTATCCCAATACGGGCTGTGGCTCCTGCACCAACGCTTTCCATCAGGTTAATGCCCAGATCAAAATCAATTCTGGAATTATCCCCGTTAATGGCTACATTTATATTACCAATCGAAACCGGGAAATTACCAAAGGCAACGGTACCTTTATATCCCATATTTCGAACAGAAATAATAGGCGAAACGGTTTGTAATTGCAGGTTTTCAAAAGAAATTCCTTTAAAATCAACTGTCTTTTTCCCTTCTACATCTTTTTCATCAGATGCTCCTTTGTTGGTACCAAAAGAAATTTCTCCGTTTAAATTTGCTTTGGGTAAAAACTTCCCGTTTACTAATTTTAATTCAATAGAACTGTTAGGCAGCAGTAACGCTTTCGCTTTCCAGATATCAAAAGAAATAGAATCTTTTGTAACAACGACCAATTGCTGCTCCTCCATGGATATAAATCCATTATAAGTCAACCCCGTTCTATTTGTCTGAGCTGGTTTTGCCGGTGTTACCGTTGTTGCTGCCGTAACTGGTGTCACCGGAGCCGGAGTTGGCGGAGTTGTAACAGCAGTTTCTTTTTTCTCTGGCTTCGCCTTACTAATTGGCAAAAGAATTTCTCCGCTTAAATTTGCCTTCACAAATGTATTGGCGGCAATCGTTACATCGATGTGATCTAAGGAGTATGCCCAGGATTTTTCCTGACTTGTTATACCACGATCCAGAGGGAAAACATTATCTGCATAGAAAGTTCCGGAAACCCCAAATTTATCTACGATAAGATTTTGGGCTCCTACATGAATTCTTTCTTTATTTGAAGCGGTATCAGTAGTTTGAAATTCTTTTGGCAAACCAACATCAAAAGTCTGAATAAATACCCCTTTCCAGGATTCCTGACTTGGTACCAAAAGGGCATTTTTGGTATAATATTCCGGAAAAACTACCGCTGGATCATTTTTCACATCACTTAAATCTAATACGGCATTACTGACCAAAAACTGAAAATTACCATCAAAATCTTTTCCGTTTCGTTTGTCTTTTAACGTAAAGGGCTGAAGGCTTACATTTACCAGCATATCATTCCAGCTGCTTGCCGTAAAACTAAAATCACCTCTTACTCTATTCGGGATCTGAACTGTTTTTCCGTTATAATAAGTTTTAGGAACTGTTAATTTTTTTTCATCAACAGTTTTAGTTGACGGATCAATTGGTAATATCAAATTTCTAGAAAATTCTACTGCTCCTGAAATTTTCATTTCCTTAAAACCGTCACAGTCAATAGTTACATAGGTTAAATCATTGACATTTCCTGTAGCCATATCAAAACCGCCATATAGCGATACCTGCCATTTATTATCACTAAACGGAATATCTACATTGCCTAATAATACTAATTTTGCTTCTCCTACAATCCCTCCCTGATGCGATAATTTGACATTATCAGCACCAAAGAATAGTTGCATTGGTTGTCCGTTTTTATCTTTTTGCGGAATATCGACTCTACAAAAAACGGTCAGAGTGGTATATTCCGGTGAAAAAACAGCTTTTGTAATCCCGATAGAATATTGAACATTACTTATCGTTTTACGGATTCCTACTGGCAGTTCTACCAAATCCTGATTCGATAATTTATCTATCCAAAGATCAGAAACATCTATTTTATCTATAGAAGCTGTGGCAATACTTATTTCTTTTGGAATAGGAATATCCTGCCCATAAGAAAAAACAACCGAAAGCATGATAAATAATACCGATAAATGTATTTTGTAAAACTTTTTCATAAGCAAATAATCCTGTTTTTTTGTAAAATAAAGCATAGTAACTTTTTTTATATTTTAGCCAAACTTTTTTTTGAAACGATTCTGAAGCCTTTATTTTTATATTAAAGTGTTTCTTTCTGATTTCTAATTATTCTTTAAATATTTAAATTCAACTTCGTCATCTTTAACATTTTTAATGGCTAAATCATGATAAAACGGAATTAGTTTGATTTTTAATTCTTCTATTACTGCTGCATCTGTTTTTTTCTCTTTCATCATTTTAAAGAAATGGCTGAGCTCTTCTTTATTAAAATTGGAAAGGTTTTCATTTTTATGAATTTCATCTGCAGGCGTATTGGCAAGTGTCGAAATCTCCTTAATCATCCATCGATGTACTAATAAAGGCTGTAATTTTTTATCTTTTCGCTCAACGAGTTTTAAATAAGAATTATAACTTGTTTTATTGGTTGCATCTTCTTCTTTTACGCCATGCATTTTATGTTTGTTTACACGCCCTAAAGCCATCACATAATCATTTTCGAACCCTTCGTCTTTACGGGTCATTTCTTCTTGTAAACTTTTTACAGTTTCAAGGATGTATTTATTATAGCGGTCTAAGATGTCGTTATTTAAATCATATGCATTTAAATAGTTTAAGGCTTTCTCCTTAAAACTTTCATCATCCGGAGTCAAAGTAGTAAGGGTTAATAAATGCTGTAATTCATCTGCATCTTCCTTTGGCATTGGTCGCAAGGCAAGCTGAAGGTCCTGCAGCTGCTTTATGATTTCATTTCTCGTTCCTTCGTACGTCTTGTCTTTGTGTTTTATTTTTAAAACAGGATCTGAAACAATTTTTGGTTCGTCTTTATGATCTCTTTTGGCAGGTAATTTTATTTTATCTAATGAATACGAGTAATTTAATGTCGCGGTTAAATCATTAAATTGCTTTGCGTTAGTACTATTTCTAAACATCGAAATTATACTCATATTAAAATTATGCTGTTCCATCAATACATAACTATTGTTGAATTTAACTCCAAACACTGAACTTGAATTTGCAGTGGCTTGGGAATTATTATAAAGAAATCCTAAATTAGTATTTAGCTTGTCTTTAAATAATTTCTTAGAGGCTCCAACTGACGCCCCAACCGACGAATTACTGTTTTTTGCCACCTCATTACTGGTATAATTAAGGGAGCTGTTTAAGGAAACTTTCGTTGCCATAAAATTAACGGTATGTGCCAAATTATAATTCTGAACAGTACTTGCCTGACCTCTTCGTATTACTCCGCCCTGCTCATTGGCCTGACCCGCGATGCTGTAATTAAAATTTAGATTTTGATTTCTCTTTTGTCCAAAAACATACGACATATTCATATTGGCATTTTGAGACAATTGCCTGTAATCTAATGTATCAGACTGCACCACATTTGGATTGTTTATAAGCTCAAACTGATCTAATTTTTTATTGGTGTAGGTAGAGAAATTAGAATAACTACCCGTAAAATTAAGCTGATCTGTTACTCTGTAATTCATGTTAATAGAACCCACAACACGCTTTGTATCTTGTTTTTTTGCTTTTGCCAAATCATCCCTTTGATATCCTAAACTGGTCGATACGGTAATTCTATCCTGATAAAAAGGTCTCGCAAATCGCAGGGCTATATTTTCTAAATCGTTATTAAAATATAAGGCCCCTAATGTGTTATAATTAGGATCGATGCGTTCATAGGTTAATCCTACGATACTCTTTTGAATGTTGTAATCAAAATTAACGTTTAAGGCATTCATAAAACTGGTACTTTCTTTGCTGGAAAATAATTTATCCCTGAAATTTCCGCCTGAAAGATTGCTACTTCTAACATCATCTGTTAAAACAGATAAAGCGTACTCTACATTAAGATTCAAATTTTTAACGAATGAGGTACTAAAGAGTAAACTGTTTACAAAGTTCTCTTTTGGTGTTACCCCTTTATCATTGGTCATGTTGAGCGAATTCACATCGTCTTTGGCATAAAAACCTATCCAGCCTATTTTATACTGCTGTTGCTCAAAACCTATTTTTGCTCCATACCCCATACGTTGATACACTGGGATTCCGCCCATAGCTTTTTCTTCTGAAACTGCTTTAAGCAATTGCCCGCCCATTAAAGTTATTTTAAACGGACTTCGTGGTGTAAGCTCCAAACCAACTCCCTTAAACGGAAAACCACTTAATGTATAAGGTGAAAATGTCATACTTACATTGCCTATATATGCTTTTACCCACTTGTATTTGGGCATAATACTTAATCTGTTAAAATCAAACGGGGCTGTATAACCTAAATTTTCTCCCTGATTGGTAATGCTGTAAAATAACGGAACGCTAAAATTAAAAGCACTGATATTCAAATTCCCTGAAAGTAAATACGTAAAAGGCTCACGTGCATTTGGCATACTCGATTTATAGTACATCATGTTCGCATTTACATTACCTGTAACTTTAAAATTGGGTTTATAAAAATTCTCTAAATCTACATCCTGCGCATATCCTTTCCTGCAAATAAAACAGGCAAAAACAATACACAACCAAAACAAGATCTTCTTATTCTTTGTCTTCATTTACCGGTTATTGTTTTTGTACTTTGATATCGCATAAAATATAAGAACCTGCTCCGTTCTTTACCATATCCTTAATTTTGATGGCCCCTTTTCTTCCGTCTTGTGTTTTAAACAAAATGATTCTTGGATAGGTAAAACCAAATTCCTGTGCTCCTGTTGCGCTATAACTTATATTCAAAGATTTTATAGGGTTATCATTTACCATTGCATCAAACTGTGCTTCGGTAAAATTTAAACCACAATTGCATAAATTTTGAGAGTTTATAAAAATGGTACTTTGCGCATTTTTTAAGGCTAAAAATCCATAATTGTTTGCCTGATCTGGCGATATAAACCTATTATAAGTAAAGTTGCTGTTTAAGCCCTGAAAAACAATATCTACTAAACTGCTATTGGTATCGTTAATTTCGTTTGCCTTATACACCTGTCTGGTTACTGTCGAGAACATTGCGCCAATATTATTATTGTTGTGGGCCTGGTTTATCCCCAATTTAATATTAGTAAAAGTGCGCAAATTTGTATCCGGCAATACTGTAATAGTCGCTTTATAAATCTGGCTTGTTTTATCATTCAAAGCTTCCAGAATAACTTCATGAGTTCCTGCGTTTGCAAAAACAACAGTAGGGTTTTCTTCTGTAGAAGTTGCCGGATTTCCGCCTTCAAAGCTCCATTTATAATTTGTTGCATTGGTCGATTTATTGGTAAAATTAATCGATACGGGAGCTTCGTAATCATCGTCTTCAAACTTTGGTTCATACGAAAACAAGCTCACTAAATATGGTGCAACAGTTATCGTCTGAGTTTGCTTTTCTGACTCGAAACCATTAGAAACGGTCAGTGTTATCGTGTGATCGCCCGGAGTTGTAAAAACCACATTTGGCGGTGTTTTGCCTGTAAATGTTGCGGGTGCTCCGTCCTGAAAATCCCATTTAAAAGTTAGCCCTTCGCCTACGGTAGTATTCTTTAAAATTACTTCAACCGGAGAAAAGTTACTTTTTATGATTTCATGGGTAAACTCAATTTTAATCCCTTCTTTTATTACTACTGTTTTACTAAATTCATTGCTTTCTCCGTCTGCATTTGTAGCGATGAGTTTAATAGTATAAGTACCTTGTTTGCTATACAATATTTCACCCGGATTTTTCTGGGAGGATGTCGCAGGATTCCCTCCCTCAAATGTCCATTCATATTTATCTGCACCGGTAATTTTATTGTCTATAGTAATAATAACCGGGATCGATTCATCGTCGTTGGCGTACGAAGTCGTAAAATCACCCTCTATGGCTATAGAGGTTTCCTGATAACAGGAGGTAATAACAATAAAAAGTAATAAGAGTAAAGTTTTTTTCATTCAGTTTATTTTAAAACATTACAGCTTTTTAAGGCTGTAATGTTTTTTTAATCTTTTATTTTTCTGCTAAAAATTACAAATAGCGTTTGATTATTTTATCAGATGAAATAGCCCAAATAACATTGTTTTTATAGGAGATATTTTTTATAGGCTGATCGTGTGTATAATCAAGAATCCACGAGCTACCTCCATCTAATGTTTTGTATATTTTATTTTCTAAAACAGCCCAACCTGTATTAGCATCTTTAAAAGCAAATTTTGTAAATTTTTCTCCAGTATAAACTTTACTCCAGGTATCACCTCCATTTATTGTTTTATAAAATGTGGTAGTAGATGCTGCTCTAAGTAAAAGAAAACCATTTGCACTGTCTGCAAAAGATATTTCATTAACATAAGAATCTGGTTCATTTGCTAAATAATGTTCTTTCCAGCCATCTGCATCATTATTTTTAAATAAAATAAAAGGGTATCTTACTGCACTTACCGTTTTTTGTCCCGCTGCCCAAATATGACTATTATCAATTTCGACAGATCTGAAAATAGATCCTGAACTATATCCATCATCGTTTAAATGTGCATCATAAACTTGTGAAAAATCAGTTCCGTTAGTCGTCGTATAAACATCTCCTCTTTGAGAAACTAAAGTTCCCTTTTTTAAGTCATCTTCAACATATATGCTATAGATTCCTGGATATCCTGAGTTAATCTCCTTCCAAACATAAGCATTCGGGGTTCCGTTTACTTTTCCTCCAACCGGGATTTTATCTACTCCTCCACCTGACAATTGATACCCATAAAGAATATAACTCAATCCATCATCATTTTTAGTAGCGTAAAAACCAGCATTAATATAAGTAGTTGACCATAATGACCAGGTTATTCCTCCATCTAGCGTTCTATAAATTCCAGCGCCACTATTTTCACTCGCAGCATAATACATGATTTTATCATTTATAATTTGAATACGTCCTACCTCACCGTCCATTTTTTTAGTGTTTTCGATAGTAAACCAAGTATTTACAACACGTTTTGGTAAAATTCCTATATTTCCACTATAATCATTTTTAGCTTCATTAGTTATCACTTTATTCTCTATTGTGAGCTCTAGTTTTGGTACTATTTTCTCTGTTTGAGGTAATGTAAACTTAATTTCAGTAGCTGTAGCCGAAAGAATTGTTGCCGCAACACCATCAAAAGTTATTTTGATATTACTTACTTTATCAGAGAAATTTTCACCAAAAATGCTTACTGTTTCTCCAGTTTCACCTGAGTTTTTAGAAAACGATGTTATTTTTGCTGTTTTTATAATAACAACCGGTGATTCCGGAGTTGGCTCTGGATCACTTCCTGAATCTGAACTACAGCTACCCAATACCATAAAAAGCTGCAATACTGCTACTAATAGAATTCTCTTTTTCATTTTTTTATTCTTGTTTATATATTTCTAATTTTATTTTTTGTTGCTTAACTTGTTCAAGCATCTCTTTTTTATTATCCGGATTTGATGCACGGATTTACAATTTATTTTCTCTGTCGATTGATTTAACTTCTCCTTTTTATTATTTTATATTTATTATTAACTCTGCTAAGTTAAAACATAAAA
>NZ_MTQF01000009.1 GCF_001975985.1 [Flexibacter] sp. ATCC 35103
CTAATAGAATTCTCTTTTTCATTTTTTTATTCTTGTTTATATATTTCTAATTTTATTTTTTGTTGCTTAACTTGTTCAAGCATCTCTTTTTTATTATCCGGATTTGATGCACGGATTTACAATTTATTTTCTCTGTCGATTGATTTAACTTCTCCTTTTTATTATTTTATATTTATTATTAACTCTGCTAAGTTAAAACATAAAATAAGATAAATATTACTTTTTACATGATGTTTTAAGATTTATTCTATTATTTAATTTTTATATAATTTAAATAAAATAAAAAATATTACTGAAAAAAACATATAAGAACAATAAATAAGCAAATGTTTTTTCCATTGTATAAATTCATCATCATCAAGTAATATTACATTGTTAGAATGTTTAAATTTTAAAACATTTATTATCGGAGTATTTTTAATTTTCGAAGAAAGAGATGGATAAAAATTATATAATTCATTTATATCCTCATCAAATCTTGAAAAATACACTTTCCCTTCATTAACACTTCCATCAATAGTCAAACTCTTTCTTTTTGATGTCACATTGTATGAAGAATTAATAATTGTCATTTTCCGTACTGAATAATTACCTAAAGCATAATCAAATATTCGATATCCATCAAAGAACAAATTGAAAAGGAATATCACTACTACTGATAGGATCCATATAATTTTTACTG
This sequence comes from [Flexibacter] sp. ATCC 35103, assembly GCF_001975985.1. Taxonomy (GTDB): domain Bacteria; phylum Bacteroidota; class Bacteroidia; order Flavobacteriales; family Flavobacteriaceae; genus Flavobacterium. The sequence goes on from NZ_MTQF01000009.1 coordinate 683, forward strand.
CTTTCATTTAAATTAATTATTTAATGGACACTAACTGTGCAAAGTCTCCTGATTTAGTACTTGTTCAAATATTATCTCAGTAAACTGCGTATGTTTTCTATCTCAATGAACTTATTGTTTTCTTTTAACATCTCTGTGCATTCTAAATTAAACATATGCTTAATGTTTTCTTAGTTTGATTTTATCCCAAATTAAATATTAAAACTTCATTAAAAATTGATTTATAATTAAGCTCAAAAAAATTAACACTTTATCTATATTGTCCCTCATAAATGAATTAGGGTATTTATCTAAGGAAAGACTCTGATAATAATTCCGATAATACGATAAATATATAGCTACTAAAAACAATATAACAATACTGATTAATGAGATTGTTTTTGTTATATTATCATTGATATAATAAAAAACAAAAGACAAAAATATATTCCATTTAGTTACATAAATTATATATAAAATGATAATAAATATTGAAATAAATCCTCCTGAGTCTTCATTAATCAAAAAAAATCCACTTATTATAACTGTAACTATTGATATTAGTTCTGCAATTAAAAAATGTTTCAATATTAGCTTTATTTTTTCCATAATTTTTTCATTTTCTGCCAAATCATATAATATAAATCAATTAATAATTGATTTATAATTAAGCCTAAAAAAATTAGTATTGCTTCTATGTTTCTTCCAATAAATGATTTTTCGCTAATTGGACGATATTGATCTTCGTAATTCTCATAATGATTTCTTATATAAAATAATTATAATAGTAATAGTAATTACAAAAGTAATTATTGATGATTTCTTTGAAATATCCATAGCATGAAACAATAATGCTAATATTAAGTTGATAATTGAGATAAAAATGAGGATAAAAAAAAATATTATGAAAATAATACCAATTTTATTGTTTTTCATTAAAATGGCAATATAAATTAATAGAAAAAAAATTGCTCCAATTTCTGAAACTAATAAGCGTAATAAAAAAGTATTTATTTTTTCCATGTTTTTTTCATTTTTACAGTATATATTAAAAAATCATCAAATGGCTGATATCCATATTGATGTTGTAAAATCCATTGTGCTAATACCCCCGCTGTGCGAAGTCTCCTGACTTAGTACGCGTTTCAATCAATATATCTTAGTAAACTGTGTATATTTATTATGTCAATGAACGTATCTTATTTTTTTATTCAACACGAACTTATATCTTATTTGTAACCAATAGCTGCGAAGTCAGGAGACTTCGCAGAGCGAGGTAAGAGTAAAGTTTTTTTCATTCAGTTTATTTTAAAACATTACAGCTTTTTTTGGGCTGTAAATATTTTTTTAATCTTTTATTTTTCTGCTAAAAATTACAAATAGCGTTTGATTATTTTATCAGATGAAATAGCCCAAATAGCATTGTTTTTATAGGAGATATTTTTTATAGGCTGATCGTGTGTATAATCAAGAATCCACGAACTGCCTTCATCTGTTGTTTGTAAAGTGAAGAACTACTAACTATAACAAACCCATTTAAAAAATCAATAAAGAAAATTTTCTCATTTTTTTTATACGAAACTTACATTCCTTTGTAATATGCTAATATCTGCAGAGGAAGTTATTTATTCTATTTTGATAAATATTTCGATAATACTATTTTATTCTTTTCAATTACATCTGCAAGTTTATTAATATCAAGAATTCCATTTGATGATTTCACAAGAGGTTTCAATTTATTAACCTCAGGATATGAAACATCATCTTCTTTGTTATAGAATTCAAACATTAAATTTGCATTGACTGAATTCATTATTTTTTTTACTGGATCGAAAAGTATATTAACTGATTCATTCTTCATAAATGCACCATTTAGAGATAAAATATCTATTATTTTCAAAGTAGATATATTATCTCTTTTTTCAGAGTATTTAATATAAATGTGCTCTTCATTATTATAAATTATTTTAATTTTAGTTAATAGCTTTATTGAAATCCCTTTTCCAGATTCCAATATACTTTCGGGCAATTTTGATATTACTTTACTATTAATAAGTGTATCGTTATCTTCTTGCGTATAATCGTAAGCATTTGTAAGATCAAAAACATTTAAAAATTTTGCTTTTGTTACAATTTTATTTTGACTAATTGATTTTTGAAAAATTAGTAGAATAATTAAGATTAAAATGTTTTTCATTTTACCAAGTTTTAGAATCTATGAATAAATTAAGTTTTTCATTTTTTTTAACTGGACTATACCATGAAAAAAAAATATTTTCGAGTTTACTTAAGTCCATATACCCACCCGAGTTAATTGCATTATATAATTCTTTAGTTAAAATATTCGATGTTTTTCCTGAAAACAACTCAATAAGAACATTGGTTTTTAATCTCATTACAATTATCGAAAGATTAGATGTTGTATTATTTGACACTTTATACCAACGATCATTAACTTTTTGTAAAACATAACAACCAGATACATCTTTGGTATTTTCTTGTTTAAAATAAAATTTAATTATTTCAGTTGGTGTATTATTGATTAAAAGAGAAACTTTATGTATTAACTTAATATAATTTTTATCAATACTCATCTGTTTAATTTTTACAAAATAATCTTCTTTTCTTTTACTTGATTTAATACTTCCTCCTAATGTATTATAATCAATCCATTCTTGACTACTTGCGGAAAGTATTGATCTCATTAGATTTTCAGGAGTATCATTTTTGACCTCTTCCAATTTTAAATAATCTTTTTTTATAACCAAAGAATCATAAACATGGAAAGATAGCTCTGACTCATCCTCTTTTCCAAGAATAAGATTTGGATCATTCTGTGCATATGTTTTTTTGCAAAAAACAATTAATAAAACAAGTACTATAATTGATTTATTCATTTTTAAAATTTAAATTTTATAATTAACATTGAAATTATATAAAGGATAAAATAAAAAATAATCATCCTATTATTACTTTCTTCTAACGAAACATTTATTTCTTTTTCGTCATCATAAGCATATTTTACTGCTTTCTTATTTAAAACCCATAAATTTAAAGAGTCTTTATGTTTTTGCATATAATCATTAATTTGTTCTGTGGGATTTTCATATTTTAATAAAAAACCTTTCGTTTCCGGCACTTGAAAAATTAAACCTTTATTAAAATAATAATTTCTTGATGATGAGTTTGATGATGATTTTCCGGTTCTGTTACTTGATATCTGCAATGAATCTATTTTAACCTTAATCTTTGTTATGTCACTCTGATTATATATAATTTTACAATTGTCATAAAATTCAAATGAAATTAAAAAAATAAAAAAAGTTGAAAAAGATATAAAAGCTAATATAATAATTCCCTTAAAACTTTCACTAAAACTGTTTGTTGTACTCATAAATTGTAAATTTATCTGTTACTTCTAAAGATTTTTGGTAATCAACTAATTCAAACTCAATAAAACCTTTAGTTTCTATTTGAACATTAGCAAAGAAAATGACTGGTGGAAAGTAAATTTCTCCAGCCAATTTTTTATCGGCAAAATTGTAATTTATATCCCCTTTTAAACTTACTTCAGCCCCACCACGCACATCAAACGTTACTTGATCTTTTGCAATTAACAACTCTGCTTTTATACCTGCAGTAATTGTGCCTTTAGGACCAATTTTAAAAAATGCTTTTTTATTATTAACATATTTTGTTTGCTCTGCCAATATATATCTCTCAACACCTCCTTCAACCTCAACTCCAAATGATGCTTTAAAATATAATCCTACATCTACTATCTCAGCCCTTGACAACACAGCCAGTGCTGGTATTGGAATTACTTTTTCAGGAGTTTCCACTACAAAACCACCTGAAACAGAAGATACTTCCATTTTCTTATAAAGTCTTGACTCACTATCTTCCTCATTATATTTTGATCCATTTATTTTAACCTTATCAACTTTAAGCTTTAAAAATTTGCTAATTTTTACATATCTATCTAATTTTTTCAAATTTCCATCTATCTCCTCAAAGGAGCTATTAATAGCTTGACTGATTCCTGCTGGAACAAAAGACCAAGCTACTGCATTCTTATCAACCCACTTAACATTAACATTCATAATACTTTCAGTTGGGTACCCTACTATTGACTTTACTTTTACATCTTTTAAGTTGTCATACATATACACATAATCCATAGATTCTAAGCCTTGATATTCTGGCTTGTAATCCTCATTAAATTTCCATTTTATATTTTGTGAAGGAACCTCGTCTATCGGTATACTAAAACCAATCGAAAATTTAGTTCTTCTATTATCCTTTGTGTTCGGACTTTTATCTACATAATATAATGTTTGTGTTGCACTAGCAACTCTTTTAGTATTATCTTTATCAGAATTATCAATTGCTTTTAAAAATTTTAATTGAACAGGCTTAACAATCAAATTAATTTCATTTGACAAATCAGGCTTTTTATCAATATCAGCAACAGATTTTAGTTGATATTTAAAGGTATTGTCATAGCGAAATATAAAATCTGCTTCTTTTATAGATTCAATTTTCTTTAAATAGTTATTGCCTCCAACATTCTCAGATATTACACCTTTTTCACTTTCATAACTTAATTCATATTTTACATTAATATCTTTTTCAAATTCTTTCATTTTAAATCGATTACTAACTAACCCATTCCTACTAAAAGGAATATTTATTTTATCATTATTATAATATTTTTTATTTCTATACTCAACAAAATACCCCTTTCCTGTCGCCGGATTACCAGCGTTTTCAACTCCTGAATTATTGTTCGGACTTGTGGGTTCATTCACCTTATCTGCTCCTGTTTCAGTATCTTGATTATCTACAGGGTCAGTAGTTACTATAGGATTTTCATTTGTTGTATCTGGATCTTTATTATCTGTATTCTGATCGGGATTTGTAGATTCATCAACATTTTTAGGATCCGTTTTATTTTCAGTTTGATCTTCTGTACTTGCCTCGGCAACCTCTTCACCTTCTGTTTGTGGATCAAAAATATCTTCTATTACTGGATCCCCTACCACATTTTTCCAATCGGGGTCATAAACAGTTACAACAACACCATCGATCAATTGATAATCTGTATTGATCGTAATGTTATCAAATTGTACTGCTATTTTAGTCTCATTTAAGTAGGGTACTATAATATAACCTTTTCCCGTATAAGGTCCATTGCCTTCCAATTCTAAAACAGTAACTGGAAAATCCCCGGCTTTAAAAGTTTCACTTTCAATTAAATTTAAAAGTGGATTTTGATTCTCAATATTAATTTGAGGCACAATACCACAATTATATGCCGGAACTCCACTAGTTTCTACAGGTGTTGTAAAAGTGCTGACTCCTGAATAAGTAAATGACTGAATACCATCGGCTGCGGGATCACAGCTTGAACCTACTCTAAATTGATACGTAATTCCCGGCTCTAAATTGGTGATTAAACTTTGTGTGTTTAAACTATTGGTCGAAAACCATTGTGCATTAGGCACATCTTGTTTTTTGTATTGTACCTGATAACGTGTATGTTCCGGCACTCCCTGCCAGGTGATTTTTACACTTTTAGAATTCTGGGATTCGCTTAATAAAAACGTTGGAGCGGTACATGAAGCAGTATATTTAAACGAGTATATCTCGCTGTATCCGTCATTTTTAAAAACAGCATTCTCTGAAAGTCCCGTTGTAGAAATTGCGCGTACTCTCCAGGCATATCGAAGACCGGGAGTAAGAATTGGCATGCTTAAATTGTACAATAAAGCAGTCGAAAAAAGGGTTTCCTCATATAAAATGGGAGACATCTGAAACGCAAACTGCGGATCTAATGTAGGATCGATAAGTTGTTTTAACTCGAACTTATACGAGATATTGGTTGCATTGATCTGGCGTGGTGTCCAGGTAAATAAAATATTAGGAAACTCTGTCGAGGCAATTTGTTCGTTTTTTTGCGGCGTATTTAATAACGGCGGATCGTTTAAGATCAAATATAAACTGGCACAGCTTTTTTGTGAGATCTTCTGGTTGGTTACAAAATCGTACAGCTCAAAACAAAAATTGTACATTCCTTCCGGCAACGGATTGGCATATTGTACGGGAGAAATTCCTTGTAGGTTTTCAAGCCTGAAAAGTGCTGCAATATCAGTATTCGTCAGTGTTTGTAATTCACCTCCATTGATAAAAATTGGGCGTTGTCCTTGTATAAAATCGCTGCTTTGTATGTTAAGTCCGTTACCTTGTATGTACAATTTTATACGTACCTGTCTTTGCGATATCGCAATATCTGTAGGATTAATTAGCAACTGCATTTTAGTATCCATGCTAGTGGCATAATCTGATATTTTGACACTATACGGACTATTAAAAACAGGTGTTACCTGAACCGGATATAATTGTGAATATCCCGCTGCACTAAAAAGTAACAGAACTAATACATATATGTTCTTGAAAAGGTTCTTCATTTTTTAATAGATGATAATTTTTTTAACCAGTGTTTGTTGCCCTGTTTCTAATACTAAAACATACATTCCAGATCCTAATGTGGTCTCAAAATCTATTTCATACTTCTTTTTCCCGGATCCGTTTTTCTGGATCATTGTATTTTGTCCCGTTGTCGAGAACAGTCTTAGATTTACTGAGCTGTCTTTTTCTAAAGTAATGTGTGCTTTAAAATTACCATTACTTGGGTTTGGGGTTACGATAAAATCTACAATAAACTGCGATGTTGTACCTGTATTTGGTAAACCGCTTCGCTGCTCTACGGTAATATTTTTACTGTATACGGCATAACATTCTCCTTGCGTTTGCTCTAAACCAATAGAATAAACACCAGTGGCATCAAACTTAAGTGTGATGTATTTTTCTTTTTGTTCGACTACTTTCACGCCTTTCGGGATGACCCAATTGGTACTTTCGCCAAACGGATTACTGGTATTTATTAAAATAACTTCTTCGTCCAGATAGGCTTGTGAGCTCAATAAAAACTCAGAACTAATCGCTGTCTGGCTTGTTTTTATTACAATCTCGTCTTCGCCAATACATCCTAAACCTGAAGTTACTTTTACGTGATAGGTTCCGGCTTTTGATACATTTATTTTGGCTTCATTCGAAGTGAACCCGTTTGTAGAGGTCCAGCTGTATTGTGCTTTTGGATCTGCAATTGCAGCGTTTAAATCCATATTCTGATCGATACATAAGGTTCTGTCAGGACCTATATTAACTATAACAGCTTCGGGATCTTTTAAAACAAATCTCTTTTTATAGACACAACAATCCGGACAGGTAATAGCAACTTCATAATTTCCTGCTGTAAGATTGTTCAGGTCTTTGGTAGTGGCTCCCGTATTCCATAAATAGCTGTAAGGTAAATTTCCGCCTGTAACATTTAATACTATCGAGGCATCATTTCCTTTATAACAAGTAGGATTTTTGATGGTTTCTGTAGTAAATATTCCGTTAGGATCACCTACAAAAATACTTCCCTGAATGATACATCCTTTTGCATCGGTTGCCTTAACAAAGTAATTGTTTGTGGTAATGTTTTCTATTTTGGCTGTTGTCCCGCCATTCGTCCACTCATAGGTATAAGGCGGAGTTCCGCCTGAAACATGCGCTTCTGCCCAACCGTCATCTCCTGTTGTACAACCTACATCAAACTTGGTAAACGTTAACTGTAATTTTACAGGTTCCGGCATATCTTGTGTGACATCATTTTCCTTTACCAGAATATTATTAACATACGTTCCCAGTTTTATTCCATTTGCATCTTCAATATTCAGTGCATAGATTCCGTTAGATATATTTTCGGCTGTTTCATCATGATCGTTCCAGATAATCCAGGAATTACCAACTTGTTTTTTCCAGGTATAATAATAAGGTAATCCGTTATTTTTATTGGCTGCTAACTGAATTCCTCCTTTGACATGTGCTACTAAAATTCCGTCCTGAGATTCGTCTCTTTGATTGTCCTGCGGATTTGCATCTGTTTCATTTCCAAATTCATTGCTTGCGTTACACGAAATAGTACGAACGACCTCAAAAGTAACTTCAAGCGGATCCGGATCGTCTAAAGCAGTAACAGAGTTTGCAACGGTACAGCTTGTTTTGTTTGTTGCCGCATTATAATTTGCATCACGAACTGTTAAGCTGTACAATTCCTCGCCTACTCCGTTTAGGGAGATGGTGTAAACGCCATTATTAAAACTGGCTGTTGTGGTAGTTTGTACAATTCCTTTACTGTTTTTCCATTCAAACCAATAGGTGTTGTCCGGTAAAATAGTACCTCCGGTCACTTCTGCTACAATTTTTCCGTTAGTCGCTTTGTAAAAACTCGGATCAAGAACTTGCGTATATTTAATAGCTAATGGTGCAGCAGGTTCTGAAATAATAACAGTTGCCTGTGTGGTACATTTTTTAAAATCTGTAACATATACCGTATAGGTACCCACTTTTAGAACTGTATTTTTATCAATCTCTACTCCATTCGACCATTTATATTCATAAGGAAATGTTCCTCCTGTAACATTTGCAGTAGCCCAACCGTCGTTTCCTCCATTACAAAAAACATTTCCTTTAGTAATGGTTACAGACAATTTTGGTGGTTCCTGCATAAATTTTGTAACGTCAATTTCCTGAGTTAATACATTATTTACATAAGTTCCTAACCTGATTCCGTTTCTGTCTTCTACGTTAAGAGCATAATTTCCGTGAGAAAGATTTGATGCTGTTTCGCCTGTAATGTCAGCTAAAGCTATCCAGGTACCATCTTGTTGTTGCTTTTTCCAATAAAAATAATATGGTAATCCGTTATTTTTATCTGCTGCAAGCGGAGTTCCTCCTGAAACATGTGCCTTTAAAATTCCGTCTTGCGATTCATCACGCTGACCATCAGTTGGTGTTGTATCTTTACTATTGCCAAATTCGTTGCTTGTGTTACACGAAATATCACGAACAACCTCAAAAACAACTTTTAAAGGATCCGGTTCGTTTAGTGTCACTTTTGACTCTAATATGGAGCAATTAACGATTTGACTGGTTGCTTCGTCATAATTTTTATCTTTAATGGTTAAAAAATAATCATCAGCCGGAACTCCGTTTAAGGTAATCGTATAAATTCCGTTTTCTACTGCGGCAGTGACAGTTTGTACTGTTCCTGCTGTATTTTTCCATTCGTAATTGTATAATTTCCCATTATTCAATGCTGGATCAAATGGTGTTCCTCCGGTAATTTCTGCTATAATTCTACCATTGGTCGCACCTGAAAAAGTAGGGGTAAAAATTTCTTTATAGGAGATTTTTACAGGAGCTGTTGGTCCGTCAATGACAATACTGCCTTTTACAAAACAGCCATTATCATCTGTTACTTCAACAAAATATTCTCCTTTTACTAGCTTTGCTATTTTATTTTCGTCGATAGTTCCTCCATCTACGCCATACCATGTGTATTTATACGGTGCTTTTCCTTTTGTAACGCTTGCTATTGCCCAACCGTTATTGCCCTCATAACAGGAAACATCTCCTGAGGTAAATGCCAATACAAGTTGTGCAGGTTCTGCAATTTTTTCTATCGCTGGAATTGCTGTTACTAAATCTGTCGTATTATAAGTTCCCTGAACGATTCCGTTTGCATCTTCAACATTTAGCGAATAGTCTCCTTCGCTAAATTCATTAGCAGTAGCTGTTTTATAATCTTCTAACTTATCCCATAATTTTGTTACCGTATTGTATTTTGACCAAGTAAATTTATAAGGTAACCCGTTATTTGCAGGTGCTACAAACTGAATTCCTCCTTTTACGGTTGCCTTTATAATAGCGTCTGACGATTTATCACGATTTTTAACCGGATCTAAATTTGCCGTATTACAAGAAATTCCCTGAATAGTTTCTAATGTTATTTCGATGGGTTCCGGATCATCTAAAATAACCACCAAAGAAGGTATCGCAACAGGATCTAAAGTACAATTTCTTTGATCTTTAACGAATAAGGTATACGTATCTTCCGGTACATTATTTAAGGAAATCGTAACAATATTATTCAAAAATTGTGTGGATGTTTTACTGGCATCTATAACGTCATTTTTACTGTTTTTCCATTGGTACGAATACGAATTTCCGTTAATTAGAGTTCCTCCGGTAACTAAAGCTACAATTTTACCGTTTTCGGCTTTATTAAAAGTAGGATTAAATGGTGTAATTTTAACTAACTGAAGTGCACTATCAGGCTGACTAATAGTTTCTGGTAATACTTTCTCATTATCATCTGCATCCTTTGCTATACAACCTACAGTATCAGTAGAATTTTTTAATTTTCTCACTTTTACAGCATAAGTACCTAAACCAAGACCGGAGATTGTAGTTTTATCACCATTTAAAAAAGTAATCCAAGAACCTGCATTTGATGAATATTGATAGATACCATTATCAATACCTCCTGTAGCCACTATATCAATTGCCCCATCTTTACCACCAAAACAATTAATATCATTTTTTTTGGTAATAGAAAAATCAACCGGAGTAGGCGAGGTTATAATGAATTCCTTCTGGTGTTCAGGATCCATTACATACGTATTTGCACCCGTTTTGTTTGGCTCTTTGTACCAGCCTATCAATGCAATAAGATACTTTCCTTTTGGAAAATCAACCGGAATTTCGTATGTTAAATCATCTCCAATTGTAATTGATTCTCCATCTGGTGTTGAGTAAAATGTTTCTTGTGGTTGACCTGTATCAGGATCATAACTTTTAACAGAGCATCTTAAAGTTTCTCCTGTTACTAATTTTGAGCTAAATTTTATTATTGCCCTTCCATCCTGAGTATCAAAACATCTGGTTTGAACAGCATCGACTGAAGCAATATGCGGAGCTGATTTAGCATAAAGTAATTCGACTCTTGTACCAGTAGCATTTGCTCTTAAAGTGATTTTTTTACCAACTGCTTCAATAGCTAAAAAGTTTTTACACAATATATTCAATGAGTTTTTACCCTGATATTCAGCAGGCAAACTTCTCCAAACATCCCTATAAACCCATCTTATACCAACTCGAACCCTTTCTTGTTCTCCATCAATATGATACATCCAATTAAAATACTTTTGATCTATCCCGGTTATTGGCGGAACAACAATAGAACTTTCCGTACCAACTATATTATTGATAGCAACAGGATTAATTAAATCAATAACGGGATATACATCAACCTGAATATTTCCTGACTGATTTAAACCTAAATCTGAAAAATTAAAATATTGACTGTAATTATCTGTTGTTACTGAAATAGATGCATCGCTATATTGTACATCCTTACATCCTCCAGTTCCTCTATCTCGTTTTGTAGTCCTAATTTTAATTTCTTTTATTTTGTCATTTTCTTTAAAAGTTACAATAGCGGGAGCAAATGTTTGATCTGTTAATCCGTTTCCATTATTTGGATAAGATGCTGACCCCTGAACAATTGTTTTAGCAGCATTATTTTTATCTATAGATGCGACCCATTGTAAACCTCTCGTTACATTATTTCCACACGAGCTTCCATCAGCTCCTACTTGTCCGCTAATTTTTAATGCATAATTTGCGGTTCCGCTTAAATTTACCTGCGCAAAACCAAATCCTGAAACCAATAAAATTATCAATAAGTAAATCTTCTTCATAGGCTTAATATATAACGGTTAGGGTTTCTGCTTTTGCAGGACTATCACTTTCTAAATTAGGAACAAAATGGTATTCGAGTTCCTGATTGATGTTTAAATTTTTATCTTCTAAAGTCAAAACATTGCTGTTCAATTCCTTCCACAACGTTGGCGGAGTTCCTTTTGTATTTTTATAAATACTTACTCCCAAGACTTTGCCTTTGTTTTTTGCATAATCCCAGGTCAGGACTATTTTTTTATTTTCTCTGTCAGCCACTCCCTGCAAAAATGTAATGACTTTGACTGGTGTAAAATTCAAAACATTTACCGTTACGGTCGAATGATCTAATGACGACCAGAGATTGCTTTTGTCCTTAGCCAGAATAGCATATTGGTATATTTTTTTATTCTCTACCTTATCATCTGTAAATTCCTGAATGGTATCATTTATCTGTTTAATTTCCAGCCATTTTTCTTGTCCTTTCTCCCTCCTTCTTAAGCTATATCCTACGACATCTTCGCTATAACTGCGAATCCATTTAAGATGTACTTTGCCATCTTTATTATCGTAATCTTTAAAAATAGGTGCGGCAGGCGGAATTTTATCCGGTTTGTCTAAAGCCAATACATCAGACAAGTCCGAAATATTAAAACGCATATCCTCAGCAGCAAGTCTGTAATACACTTTGCTATTCGTCATTTTCAGGCTTACGCTGTCTTTATAATCAGTACCCACATACGATTGATGGTAGATATCTACAAACTCTTCTCCTTTATTATTGGCTTTTAAAATTCGATATCCTCTTAAATCTTTTTCAGTGTTTGCTTTCCATTTTAACCGAACGACTCCAAGGCTGTCTATTACACCTTCAAGACCTGTAGGCTTTGCCGGCGGAATAGAATCTACTGGCTGAACGAGCATACTTTGAGAGGTTAATCGCTGATTATTTTTGCCTACAACAGAGATGGTAAAATAATTCGAGGGATATAAATTTTCTTTATAATTGAGTTTTCTCTGGGATGGCGGAATAATTTTAGAAACTACTTTATAAGGTCCTTTATCATTATCTGCCAAATTAATTTCGTACCCCTGAATAAAACCTTCTGATGCTGCAGGATAATCCCATTCCAGATTAACTTCGTTGGTGTTTACAATATTATAATCTACCAGTCTTGCCGGCGTTACTATTGCTGCTACTCCTGTTGCCGTAATAGGTTTTGAAATTTCTCCTTTTTCTCCAAATGCTGTGATACCGTATACCCTGTATTGATATACTTTATCGTTTACACTCAGCGTATCAATATAATACATGCTTTTTGACGGATGTTCGTCTTTATCATTCAGGTTGACCAATGGCGTTGCGGCTATTGGGGCAAAATTGATTCCGTCTGAAGATTTCTCCACCATGTATGACGTATAAATTCTTTTAAAGGTTTGGTAGTCCCAGGAAAGCAGTACTTGTTTGTCGTCAGGAACTGCAATAAAATCAGTTGGTGCAGGAAGTGTACTATAATCTTTTAATCCTATCATATAAGAGGATTCCTTAACCTTTGGACTTTCGAAAACACTTACCTGATACGCATAAACTTCATTTTGCTTTACGTTGGTATCCACCAGTCCCCAACCTGCTTTTACTGCTCCGGTAAAACTCATATCTGCGGCGTATAAAGCAAATGTAAAACGCTGATCGAGTTCATCAGCCATATTTACTATTTTAGCCAGATCTCCTTCTTTAGCGGCAGTTACTTCAAAGCTTTCTCCGTAAATAGATTGCGCTATAATAGCGGCATTATTGTCTTTTTGTACCAGGTCCATCCATGAATCCAGCGGTTCAGGAAGTAATGGTTTTGGGGTAAGTACTATTTTTTCAGGTTTTTGTAAAACATTTCCATCACGTAATATGGTGGTTCTGGTTACTATAAATCCTTTTTTATTTGCTTTTTGCCATTCGCTAGGAGAGTTAACTGCCCAGCGTATCAAAATCTTATCTTTTTGTGCTCTTGCATTGACCATAACGGTAGCACGTTTAGTTTGAGAATATGATATCGAAATAAAGAATAATAATAAAAAAAGAAACTTGAATTTAGGCATTAAGATGTAATTTTTTCCATGTTAAAAAAACGCAAAAATAGTATTTTATATCAACTGACAAACAATTATTTATAAAATAAAAAGCATATTAATAGGACAAAATTCCGAAAGTGTTTTTTGATCAAAAAAGTCAATTTCGTAAACCTCATTATTCTAATTTTTTACACTTTTTATCTGTTTAAATTCTTACAAATTAGTTGTTGATAATTTATAAATTATACGATTACGGTTACTAAAATACAAATTTAGGATAAATCTTATATTTTAAACTATTTAAATATTTTATTTTCTAATTTTAACGTTTATAACTAAAACTAACCCCATAAAAAATGCACAAAAATCAAAAAGACCTTTGCGCATTCTAAAAAAACAATACTCTAATTAAGTATCTTATTTCAGGAAATAATCAGCATCGATTAATTTATTTCCTGTATCATCAAAAACGGCATAATTAAAACCGCCCTGAACACAATATGAACCGTATTCTCCGGCTTTGTTCAGGGCAATAAAACCTACCTGAATATCTTTTAAATCTTTATTTCTATTCTTAGTCAGCTTTACGATTCTGGCTACAGCTTCTTCACATGCTTTTTGAGGAGATTTGCCTTGTCGCATTAACTCCACTACTAAATGACAGCCTGTAATCCTGATGACCTCTTCGCCGTGACCTGTTGCTGTGGCAGCTCCAATTTCGTTATCGACGTACAAGCCTGCACCAATAATTGGGGAATCACCAACACGCCCGTGCATCTTGAAAGCCATTCCGCTTGTGGTACACGCGCCAGAAAGATTTCCGTTGGCATCCAGCGCAATCATTCCAATTGTATCATGGTTTTCGATATTGGCAATTGGTTTGTATTTGCTGTCTTTCAACCATTCTTTCCATTCTTTTTCAGATTCTTCGAGCAATAAGTTTTCTTTCTTGAATCCTTGTGATAAAGCAAATTGCAAAGCTCCGTCACCAACCAGCATTACATGAGGCGTTTTTTCCATTACAGCTCTCGCAACAGAGATGGGATGTTTTATATATTCTAAACAGGCAACAGAACCTATATTGGCATTTTCATCCATAATACAAGCGTCTAACGTTACACGACCATCTCTATCCGGACGTCCGCCATAACCTACGCTTCTTTCTTTTGGGTCGCCTTCGGGAATTTTAACTCCTGCTTCGACAGCATCCAGGGCGGTTCCTTTATTTTTTAGAACTTCCCATGCGGCTTCATTTGCCTGAATTCCAAATCGCCAGGTCGAAAGTACAATTGGCTTTTTGCCTTTTTTGGAAACCAGTATTTTTTCTTCTTCTGAATTTGAATCATTTGAATTAAATGATTGCAATGCCACAGCAACTGAAGCTATTGCTGCCGTTTTTATAAAATTTCTGCGATTTGAATGTGTCATATTAAAATATTTTTAAACCATATAAGTTATATAAGATCATTTAAGATGGCTGTTATAGTTACTCAAAATTAAATTATATAAGTAATATTTAGAACATTTCCAGGCATTTATATCTTTCTAAAAAATTAAAGCCAAATTTTCAAAAATTCTTTTACATGAACTTATATAACTTATATGGTTTATAACTTAGCTGTATAAAGCAAACTAACAGCGCCAATTAAAGCTGCCTCTTCATTATCTTTAGAAATAGAAACCGTAATTTCGATTCCGGCTTCTTTAATTTTTTTATGGAAAGCAGGCAGAAAAAATTCGCTTGCATTTGCAATTTTCCCTCCAATAACAAATCCGTCGGCATCAAATTTTTGTAACCACGGAATAACTATTGTGGCCAAATCTTCGCCCATTTCTTCAAATACTTTTACCGCATTTGCATCGCCGTCAACAGCCAGATTATAGATCTCTAATCCGTTGTTTGCATTTTTGCCCGTTAAATTTTTATAACGTCGTAAAAGTCCTCTCGCCGAAACATAATCTTCGGCAATACTTTCCTTAAAAGCAAGGTTATAAATTTCTCCATCTGCCGGCACTGATTCTCCGGCAGCAATTGAAACTCCTTTATCTATAAAACAAGCTCCAAGTCCGGTGCCCAATGTGATTGCCATTATTTTTTTAGACAAATTTTGAGCATCTTTATACACTTCTCCTTTTCCGAAACAAACAGCATCATTTTCAAACAGAATAGGAAAATTGCTTGTCAGGTTAAGCGTCCCCTGAAATAAATAACGAACATTAAGTCCGTAAAAATGTTCATATTTAGACTGGTCCTTTATCCAGCAAATTCCGTTTTCATAATCAAACGGACCGGGCATACAAACTGATAATCCTATTACATTTTCTACTTTAGAATTTTTGATCGAAGTACGGATTGCTTTTTCCCAAATAGACATTACCTCATCTACAGGCAAATTAGAGTCAAATGATTCTTTATGTAATGAAAGATCAACTACTTTCATGTTTTTAACATCTATAATAGCAGTGGTAATATGTGTGCCTCCAATATCAATTCCTACGGCATATTCTTTATTCATTCTTTGTTTTTTTGAATTGAACCATTAAGAGATTAAGAAATTTTAAGTTTGATTCTCATTTTTTAAATCCTTAAGAAACTAAGTCTGACTGCTTAATTTTTCTTAATTTCTTAAGGGTAATTTTTTCCTGATTTTAAAAAACTTAATTTTTACTGATTCTTTAACGGCAGATATTTTATTTTAAAGGTTTTTATCTTTTAAGATTTGGGGATAATGAATGCTGGTATGAACAATCATTTCTCCAAATAGTGTGTTGGCCCACGCAAACCATTTTCTGGTAAACTTTGTTACATCGTCTTTGTGGAAAGATTCGTGCATAAATCCTGTATCGGCGTTTGTTTTAATCAAATTGCTGATACAATGTTTTATTTCATTTTCATCTACACTGGTAATCGCTCTTAAAACAATACTCATTGGCCATATTGTATCTACTCCGGTGTGCGGACCTCCAACTCCTTCGCCCGCTTTTCCTTTATAGAAAAACGGATTATTTTCTGAAAGCACGACTTTTCTGGTATTCAGATAAAGCTGATTATCCGGCTCAATTGCGCCTAAATACGGTAATGATAATAACGAAGGAACATTAGCATCATCCATCATATGAAAACTTCCGTAACCATTGACTTCAAAAGCAATGATTTTTCCGAATTTTGGATGATCGATAATTCCGTTTTCTTCTAATCCTTTCTGAACTTGTCCTTGTAATTCTTTGGCTTTAGCTACTAAATTATCATCTTTTAATGCTGGCAAAGAGAAAATTTCCTGAAGATACCCAAGCACTTCAATCGCAAACATATTACTCGGAATTAAATACCCGAACAAAGTACTATCGTCACTTGGTCTAAAAGTCGAAACGATTAATCCGCATGGTTTTACAGGATATCCGTAACCTCCCAAAGGTACGCCATCTGTAGCCCAAGCTGTTACTCTCTGGAAGTTGTAAGGTCCTTTATCTGTCCAGCGTTGTTGTTCTTTGAAAGTTTGAATAACCAAAAGCATTGCTTCTTTCCACTTACTGTCAAACAAACTGATGTCTCCGGTTTCCTTCCAATAGCCATGCGCCAATCGTATTGGATAACACAAACTGTCAATTTCCCATTTGCGTTCGTGAATTCCAGGCTGCATTTTGGTCATATCATTTTTCCATTCGCTTACCTGATTAAAATCTTTATAAAAAGCGTTTGCATAAGGATCAAGTAAAATACATTTGGTTTGGCGATTGATAACCCCTTTTACCAATTCTGCCAATTTTTTATCTTCTTTGACAAACGGAATATAGGGCCAAATCTGCGCTGTACTATCACGCAACCACATCGCATCGATATCTCCTGTAATTACATATGTATCAGGTTTTCCGTCGATGATTTCAAAATCTACGGTTGTGTCTAATGTGTTTGGGAAACAGTTTTCAAACAACCACGCCAATTCCGGATTTGCAATTTGCTTTTTGATTCTTACGATTGCGGCCTCAACAGCTTTACTCGTAAATTTTCTTTCGGCTAAAGGTGGTCTTTTGGTAATAAAATCTTTTAAGGCGAAATTGAAAGTATCTGAATTCATCCCGAAAACATCGGTTTGAAGTGCTAATAATCCTGCTGAAAAAATCCCTGTGTTTTTTATAAATTTTCTACGTGATTGCATAGTATTATTTTGAAGTTGAATAAGAATATGGATAAGAACTTGCCGAAGTTCCTCTTTGTAAATTAGGTTTGCTAATCATGTCAAAATTTAACTCTCCACCTTTTAATACATCAAAATGATTGATGAAATTTTTGGTATGAATTGCATTGTTCCACTTTAAATCCTGAACATATTTATTGGTTTCAGAATTATTTGGTGCATTGATTACTAATTTTTTTCCGTTTTCTAATTGCAAGGTTAATTTCTTAAATAATGGTGCTCCAAGAACATATTCTTCTGTTCCGGGACAAACCGGATAAAATCCCATTGCTGAGAAAACATACCAGGCAGAAGTTTGTCCGTTATCCTCATCTCCGCAATATCCGTCCGGAGTTGGTTTATACAAACGGTTCATCACTTCACGAGACCAATATTGAGTTTTCCAGGGTTCACCAGCATAATTGTACAAATAAATCATGTGCTGAATGGGTTGATTTCCGTGAGCGTATTGTCCCATATTCATGATTTGCATTTCGCGGATTTCATGAATAACTGCACCATAATAACTATCATCAAAAATTGGCGGAGTGGAGAAAACTGCATCTAATTTTGCGGTGAATTTTTTCTCGCCGCCCATTAAATCAATCAAACCATGAACATCATGAAAAACACTCCAGCTATAGTGCCACGCATTTCCTTCGGTAAAAGCATCTCCCCATTTAAACGGATTGAAATCTTTTGGGAAACTTCCGTCTTTATTTCGACCGCTCATTAAACCAATTGAAGGATTATAAAGATTCTTATAATTCATCATTCGTTTTTCATATAAACTGATTTCTTTTTTAGGGCGATTTAAGGCTTTTGCCAATTTCCAGATCGAGAAATCATCGTAAGCATATTCTAATGTTCTGGCTGCATTTTCATTGATTTTTACATCATAAGGAACATAACCTAAAGTGTTGTAATACTCCACTCCTTTTCTCCCTACAGCTTCTAATGGACCTTCGTTATTGGCGCCATGCAATAAAGCTTCATACAATTTATTGATATCATATCCTCGCAATCCTTTGATATAAGCATCAGCAACTACAGAAGCAGAGTTATTCCCAACCATTACATCTCTGAATCCCGGGCTTGACCATTCCGGCAAGAAACCACCTTCTTTATAATCGTTGATTAATCCTTCCTGCATTTCTTTATTTATCGAAGGATAAACCAGATTTAACAAAGGATATAAGGCACGAAAAGTATCCCAAAATCCTGTTCCTGCAAACATATAACCCGGCAAAACTTGTCCATTATACGGACTGTAATGCACGATTTCTCCTTTTGCATTTACTTCATATTGCTTCTGCGGAAAACAAGCGGTACGATATAAACTGGAGTAAAACGTTTTTAGTTGTTCTTCGCTTCCACCTTCGGCAGATAATTTTCCTAAAACTTTATTCCATTCTTGTTTTGATTGCGCTACAGTTTCATTAAATGAAGAAGTTCCTAATTCGTTTTTTAAATTTAATTCTGCTTGTTCTGCGCTAATAAATGAAGAGGAAACTTTTACGTTTATGATTTCTCCTTTTTTAGTTTTAAAACCTACAACTGCACCAACATGATTGTCTTTTAATTCTAATTTGTCTTTTTCTAAAACTTTATCGTGCCAAGTATAATTAGTAGCAAATGGTTTATCGAATTGAAGTACAAAGTAGTTTTTGAAATTCTCTGGAACGCCGCCACTATTTCTAGTTGTATATCCTATAATTTTATTTTCTGATGGAATTATTTTAATGTAAGACCCTTTATCAAAAGCATCGATTACAATAGAAGATTGTTCATTTTCCGGAAACGTTATCTGAAAATGTGCTGCTCTTTCAGTTGCTGTAATTTCGGTCGTTACATCATAATCAGCAAGATATACGCTATAATAATACGGCTTAGAAACCTCTGCTTTGTGGCTGAACCAGCTTCCTCTTTCGTCTTCTGCAAAAGTTAGCTTACCGGTTACCGGCATGATCGAAAACTGTCCGTAATCGTTCATCCACGGCGATGGCTGATGTGTTTGTTTGAATCCTCTAATTTTTTCGGCAGTGTAAATATACGCCCAACCGTCGCCCATTTTCCCGGTTTGCGGTGTCCAGAAGTTCATTCCCCAAGGTCGGCAAATTGCAGGATACGTATTTCCGTTCGAAAGACTATGCAAAGATTGTGTTCCCATTAAAGGATTTACATATTCTACCGGATCTAAAGTTTTAACTTGTGCGTTTCCTGCAAAAAAACATTGCATTACCCCTAAAAAAATTAAACTCTTTATTTTCATATTTTTATTTTTATGCTTTACGCTTTAAGCTATAGGCTTTAAGCTAAAACTGTGGCTGAACTCTTCTTATTTCTTTAATCTAAATCTTGTTTGTCTAAGCTTTGTCAAAGTTTAAAACTTTGACAAAGCTACCGTGAGCCTAAAATCTTAAACTGTAAATCATACCTAACAGGTTTTAAAAACCTGTTAGGAAACTCAACGTTCCAATTTCTTAAATCTAAAATCTATATTCTAAAATCTTAAATCTAAATAGGTCTATCTTCTTTTTTCACTCCAAAAGTTGTCGATGGTTTACTTCCCATAAACAATTTTAATTCTCCACCTTTTACGATCATATCGTGTGTAATGTATGATTTTGTATAAGGTTTTCCGTTATATTCTGCTTTTTGAATATAGATATTTGTTTTGCTATTATCGATTGCGTTTACTGTAAACGAAATTCCTTCTTTATGATGAATCGTAGCTGAATTTACCAACGGACTTCCTAAAACGTAAATTCCGTTTGCCGGATTAACCGAATAGAATCCCATTGACGATAAAATATACCAAGCCGACATTTGTCCTAAATCTTCATTTCCGCATAATCCGTCCGGTTTTGTCGAGTAAAATTTATCATCGATTTCACGAATTAGTTTTGCCGTTTTCCAAGGTTGTCCTGCATAAGCATACAAATATGGAATATGGTGATTTGGCTCATTTCCTTGTGCATATTGACCAATTAATCCACTAATATCCGGTGAAATTTCTTCTCCTTCTACTTTATCTGTGATTAAGAAAAGGGAATCTAATTTGGCTAAAAATTTATCTTCGCTTCCAAATAATTCAATTAAACCATAAGGATCCTGAGGAACTAACCAAGTATATTGCCATGCATTTCCCTCGACATAATCGTCTTTACGATGCGCTGATGAAAGCGGATTAAATGGTGTTCTCCAATTTCCATCGGTCAATTTTCCTCTCATGAATGTGGTTTCTTTATCGAAATATAATTTGTACAAATTGGCTCTTTTGATGAAATAATTATAATCATCGGTTTTCCCTAAAGATTTTGCCATTTGTGCCACACAATAATCATCAATTGCATATTCTAAAGCATTACCAACAGATTCCAACATCTTATCAGCTGGAATATATTCTAGTTTCTGAACATAATCCATTCCGTCACGCGTTTGCATGGCTGTTTTTTTGATCGCTTCGTATGCCAATGCGGTATCGTAATCTCTATATCCTTTCATGTAAGCATCTACAATCACGGCGATTGAGTGATTTCCGTTCATCGTATTGGTTTCATTACCCATTAAATGCCAAACCGGTAATCTGCCTTGTTGTTCGTAGATTGCCAAAAATGATTTAACGATATCGTTGATTTTATTTGGTTGCGTAATTGTGTATAAAGGATGCAAACCACGATAAGTATCCCAAAGTGAGAAAGTGGTATAGTTTGTAAAATTTGCTTTTTCGTAAACTTTCTTGTCTGTTCCTCTATAATCTCCGTTTACATCATTGAAAATTGAAGGCGCAAACATGGTATGATACAAAGCAGTGTAAAAAACTTTCATGTTTTTATCATCTCCTTTGATCTGAATTTTATTTAGCTCTTTATTCCATTTTGAAGTCGCTTCTTTTGCTACAGCATTAAAATCCCAACCCGGAATCTCGGCTTTAATATTTGCAGAAGCGTTCTCATAACTTACCGGAGAAATCCCCACTTTTACTAAAACTTGTTTGTTTTTTAAAGTCTTGAAATCTAAAACTGCTTTCATTTTTAAACCTTCTCCTTCGTTTCCAGAAACAGCCGTTGTATTGTCGTAAAGTGCAATATTTGAAATTGGTTCCGAAAATTCGATCGTAAAGAAAATACGTTGATCAGCTGCCCAACCCGCAGAATATCTGTATCCTACAAGCGTTGTTTCGTTTAGCTTTTTGATGAAAGTTTTTACCGGTTTATCCCAACCAATTCCGTCAGCAAGATCTAGTAAAACGTGATTGTCTGTAGTAGAATTAAAAGTATATTTATGAAAACCTACTCTTTCGCTGGCGGTTAACTCAGCTTTGATTTTGTATTTATCTAATAAAACGCTGTAATATCCAGCTTTACTTACTTCGTTTTTATGAGAGAAATAAGAACCGTAACCCGTTGCCATATCTTCTTTTGTTCCTTTGGTTAGTGGCACTTTTCCAGAAACAGGAAGTAATAAAATATCATTTAAATCTCCAATTCCGGTTCCGCTTAAATGCGTGTGCGTGAATCCTAGAATTGTATTACTTGCATAGTTGTATCCGCTGCACCAATCCCAACCTTCAAAAACATTTACGGGACCTAATTGTACAGCTCCAAAAGGAACATTCGCGCCCACAAATACATGTCCGTGTCCTGCAGATCCAATAAACGGATTTACATATTGTGTATAATCTGTGCTAGTTTGTTTTACTTTCTTTTCCTGCGAAATTACCGCTAAACTGCTTAGCATAATTATAGCGAAAACAATGTTTTTGAATTTTGTAACCATTTTAATTATTTTTTATTTGATTTGTGTAAATGTTGCCCACGGATGACACGGGTTAAACTGATTTACACGGATATTTTTTTAATCTTTGAACTTAAATTTAACCGCAAAGTATGCAAGGATTTACGCAAAGGTCGCAAAGTAGACGCACTGCTGTGCGCCTCTACGGAAAACCTTTGTCTCTTTGAACCTTTGTTCCTAAAAACCTCAGAACCTCAGCAACTTAAAACCTTAGTACCTTGCTAAAACCTCATACAAGGAGTAAACTTTTAAAACCGGTTTTTCAATTTTTCCTTCGAATGTGATTGTTTTTTCTTCTCCGGGTTTTAAATCGAAATAATTGTCGCTCCATTTTCCGGTATATCCTTTTATGGAAACGTTTACATATTTGGCAAATTTTGATGCTTTTAAAACTACTTTATTTCCTTTTACTTCCCAAGTAATTTTTGGATCTTCGAGTGTTAAATTTATTGGGCGCGTCAAATCTATTTCAGGCGTTTTATCATCCCGATACGCTTCTTTCATCGCATACCAGGCTGCTTTTGGTTGTCTGTCATAATAATCGGTTACACTCCAGCTTGCTACTGGCCAGCAATCGTTAAGCTGCCAAACCAAAGTTCCCATATTATAAGGTGCTTTTGAACGGTGAATTCCTATAATATTTTTAAGCGAATAATATTGCAAGCATTGGGTGAGGTATGAATAATCCTCAACATTCATTTTCTTTATTTTGGTCGAATCAATAAAATAGCGATTCAAATACGAATCTAATTTCAGAAATCCTTTTCCGGCTTTTTGATGGGCCTGCAAAATATCCGAATATAAATAGCGGTCTTCCGGCAGTGTGAATTTTTCTATTGAAGAATAAGTTGGCATTGCCTGCATTCCGTATTCGCTCACAAAACGTCCTGTTTTTTTCTGTACGGCTTCTACATCTTCTAATCCCCACCAGGTTCCCCAATAATGGCTGTCACCTTCTGAAATACTGGCTTTTCTCGACCAATGAAATAATGGTGATGAGCTAATATAAGGACGTTTCGTATCAACTTCTTTTACCCATTTCGGGATACTGTCCTGAAACAAACGAACGTAATCTTTCCATAATCTGGTGGAATCCTGCTTAGACATTTTCATGCTTTTTTGCCATCCCCAATCTTTAAAGGCTTCATCAATTTCATTATTTCCGCACCATAAAACAATACTTTTATGATGGCGTAAACGTTTTACCTGATACTGAACTTCTTTTTTTACATTATCAAAAAAAGCATCATCTCCCGGTATCATTGTTCCGGCAAACATAAAATCCTGCCAGACGTAGATTCCGTATTTATCGCATAAGTCATAGAAATAATCGTCTTCATAAATTCCGCCGCCCCAAACACGAAGCATATTCATGTTGGCATCTTTGGCCATACCAATCACTTTTTCGTATTCTTTTTTGGTTACTCTGGATAAAAAAGCATCTGACGGAATATAATTGGCGCCTTTCATATAAACTGGTTTTCCATCAATCTTAAAATAAAATGATTTCCCCAGACTATCCGGTTGTTGTACCAATTCTATTTTTCGATCTAAAACGTATGGTTTCTCCGGAGTTTTTTCGTCGTAGGCTTCTAATCTTGGGGTTTTCCATATTCCGCAAGTGGTGAATTTTGGTCCCCAATCCCATCCAAAATGATATTGCGCTTTTCGTACATAAGCACGCGGATTGTCCGGAATCACAAATGGAAAATCTTTTTTGGCTAGGGAATCAACTACATTTTGTGCCGATTTAAAAACAATTACTAAATCATTATTTCCGGATTTAATGAGTTTTTTAACGTCTACGCGCCATTGACGGAACATGTTATCCGCTTTTAAAACCAATTGATTGTTGAGGTAAACGGTTGCATAAGTATCTAATCCGTCAAAAACCAGCTCTGCATTTTTCTTTTTTAATGTTGCTGCACCAATTTTAAAAGTGGTTTTATATTCCCAGTCTTTCTTTTCGATCCAGGCAACTTTTTTTTCATTGTCTCTGTAAAATGGATCCGGTATTACTTTATTATTCAATAAATCGGTGTGGATTTCTCCAGGCACGGTTGCAGGAAACCATTTATCAGTTTTTATTTCTCGATATTGCCAATCTTCTTTTATATCAATACTTTGAGCATTGATTACAAATGAGAAATTCGCAATACAAAGAGATATTACCCAATAAAAGTTTTTTATATATTTCATTTTTTATTTTTTTACTGCAAGTGATATTGTAACGCGGATGACACGGATTTAAACGGATTTTTAACCTCTGAATATAAAGAAAATTAGCCGCAAAGTGGGCAAAGCTTTGTCTCCCTAATCTTTACTCTTTCTTCTTTACTCTTTCTTCTTTCCTCTTTCCTCTTTCCTCTTTCCTCTTTCCTCTTTCCTCTTTCTTCTTCGAAACTCTGAATCTTTAAAAAATAAGCCGGGCGGTACAGGTATTCCTTCCCGACTTATTTTAACTAACCTAACCAAATTTATTGTTTATCCCACCAGATTCTGGTTGTCATTCTGTCTAATCCCTGACGACTTATTGCTTGTTGATAATTATCTGCATTTGTTAAAAGCTCAGACTGATCGTAGATTAATCTTCTCGGAATTGTTCCGTTTGTTTCTCCCGTAGGATCATTTACAGGAACTAAAACCGGATATCCTGTTCTTCTGTATTCTGAAAAAGCTTCAAAACCATTAAACAACAATACAATCCATTTTTGAGTGATAATCTGTTCGATTTTTTGAGCCTCAGTTCCAGCAATTTTAAAAGGATGAGCCGTCATATAAGTAGTGTATTCAGCAGGTGTAACCGCCGGTACTTTATCACCAAAAATAGTTAATACTTCCATCGCTGCTTTTACTCCGTTATCATAGTATTGTTGTGCACTTCCGCCAACGTTCCAGCCTTTTACAGCTGCTTCTGCCAATATATATTGAACCTCAGCATATGACATAATTAATGTTGGTGCATCTAAACGTAATACTGTAGAAGTATTTGGGTCTGAGAAAACTTTTTTGTCTCCGCCCGGAAAATCTTTAGCATCATTGGCAAGACCTTGTTGGTTTGCCGGATTGTTATCTCCGGTTGCTTCTAATTTAGCATAGATTCTTAAACGAGGATCGTTATTATTTTTTAACTGATCGATAAATGTTTTACTGAATTTTATGTTTGATTCTCCTCCGTTCAAATCATTTGTAACCCACGCAGAAGTAATAGGATTAGTTCTAACTCCTTGTGGACCTGAATCATGTTTTAAAACAAGACTGTCATCATTTGAAGCAAAAACACCTTTTGAAACTGCTTTTTCTACATATTCCTTAGCTTTGGCCGGATTTACTTTAGACAAACGCATGGCTACTCTAAGCATTACGGAATTGGCTAATTTTTTCCATTTGGCAACATCACTTTGGTAATATAAATCTGCTGCACCAACAAAACCTTTGTTCGCATCTAATGCTGTTCCGGCTTCGTCCAATTCTTTTAAAAGATCATTGTAAATCGCTTCCTGAGTGTCATATTTTGGAGTGAAAATATTTCCATTATATCCTTTTCCTGCTTCAAAATAAGGAACTTCTCCATAAGTATCCGTTAGTTTTTGAAACATTAAAACTTTCATGATTCTTAAAGCCTGAATTGCATTTGAATTTTCATCATTGTTTGGCAAAACCGACATTAACTGATAAATCTGGTTCAATCCTTTTCCATAAGATTCCCCAAAAAGGGCAGCTGAATATTCAGAAGAATAGGTATATTTTGAACCCGCTCCTCCTGGTGAAGAAAATTGCTGTACGATTTGTGCGGCATAAATATTATTTCCTCTTGTATTCGAAAAATCCTGACCGTCAACATAAATCTCAGCTAATGTAAACATCGATTTTACTGCAGGTTCTGTTAAGGCATTTGGATTCGTATTCATTTCTTCGAATCCTTTATCGCATGATGCTAATGTCATTGCACTAACAATTGCGACACAAAATATTTTAATATATCTATTTTTCATCTTTTTTATTATTAGAATTTGACATTAAGTGTTATACCATAATTTCTTGTCAAAGGCATAGAAGCTCTTTCAAGTCCCTGAGCATTGCTATTATTATAGTTTGACTCTGGATCGATATTAGGTACTTTGTCATAGATTGTCCATAAATTATGAGCAGAGAATGCTAAACTAATCGATTGGAAAGGTGTTTTTTCGATATACGATTTTGGAAAATTATAGCTAAAAGAAATGGCTCTTAACTTCACAAAATCAGCATCATATACAAAATTTGATGTTACATCGCTATAACTTCTCCAGTAATCATAAGCAGAAACAGTTGTGTTTACAGCATTTCCGTTTGTATCTGTTCCTGAAACAGCAACTCCGCCTTCACGACCAGCAAGCGAAGCTTCAGATAATCCGTAACGCATTCCTAATTGGTTTGTTGCAGAATAAATTTCTCCTCCAAATTTAGCATCTACAAAAACAGAAAGTGTGAAGTTTTTATAAGAGAAATCATTTGAAAGTCCCATTGAAGTTGGCGCAACACCTTGTCCTGCAATAATTAAGTTTCCTCTCAGGAATTTACCGCTTGGATCAAGTACAATGTTTCCGTTTGTATCTCTTAAATAATCATAAGCTTTGATTACACCAAAAGGCTGTCCTTTTTCTAATACGACAGAAGCTCTTGCATCTCTGTTATCGTCTAACAATTTTGTTGGAATTTTATCCGAAAGGTTGACAACTTCACTCTTGTTGTAAGCAAAATTATAACCAACACTCCAGCTAAAACTAGGTGTTTTTACTGCTTTTACATTTACGGCAAACTCAACACCCTGATTCAGGATTTCTCCCACATTGATTTTTGTAGTTCTGTAACCTGAAGCTTTAGAAATATCAGCATCAGCAATATCATTGGTTGTTCTTTTTTGGTAAAAAGTCAAATCTGTACTTAATCTGTTGTTGAAAAATGTATTTTCAAAACCAAATTCGATTGTACTTACATTATAAGGTTTTAAGAATTTGTTTGGAACTGTTTCTCCATTAACACCTAAAATTGGCTGACCTTGAGAATCAGTTTGTCCGTCTGGCGCAGTGTACGTTAATGATAAAGCATAAGCATCCGGCAAAGCTCCACCAACATTACCCCAACCAGCTCTAATTTTACCATAAGACATCCATTCCGGTAATTTAACTATTTCAGAATAAATAAAACTTGTACTCACAGATGGGTAAAAAGTACTGTTATTTGCCGGATCTAAAGTTGAAAACCAATCTTCACGACCTGTTAAACTAACATACAAGAAATCTTTATATCCTAAATCTGCTGAATAAAAAAGTGAATTTACTTCGCTTTCAGAAAATAATTTTTCTGTTTTTACAGGCTGAGTGTTTGCATAAAAATACTTGAACGGAACAATAAAGTTATTTCCTCTCATTTTAATACCACTCATTCTGTTATCCTGACGGTTTGCTCCAACAAAAGCATCCAAAGAAAGATTTTTAGCGATATCGCCTTTGTATCCTAAATAACCTGAAGCATTAAACTCAGAACGGTTTTGAACTGTGTTTTCATAAGCTCCACCCGGTGCATAGTTAATTCCGGTTGGTTCAATCTCTGTAAATTCATAATTAATATCATCAATCCCAATGACAGCTTTTGCGTAAATTTTATCGGTAATATTATAATTTACTTTTGCAGAACCTATAAAACGTTTTCTAAGATCGTTATTCAGGGTTTCCTGCGTTGCAAAGTAAGGATTTGTCTGATATACGTTTGATTGAAAATAATCTGCTTCTCCTCCATTTTCATCATATGCATTGTTGATCCATCTAATATCTGTTCCCGGAGTCATAAAAGTAACCGGAAAAGATGGGTTTCTTGGAGAGTCATTCAAATAAGGTCTGTTATGGCTTTTCTCAGAAATATACTGTGCGTTTGTCTCGATACTTACCTTTTTATTTGGTGCCGAATTTAAACTTAAAGTCACGTTATTTCTTCCAAAGTTAGTTCCGGGCAAAATAGATTCGTCTTTCGTATTTCCAAAAGATAACCTGAAATTAGTTGTTTCGTTTCCTCCGGAAATTGCTAAAGTATTACTGAAAGAATATCCGGTTCTGTAGAAGTTTTTAACATTATCCTGTCCGTAAGCCTGATATGGTCTTGTAATTCCATCGATACCAAGAGACGGAGTTCCATCATATTTATCTCCCCAGGCAAAATAGTAAGAATCTCCAAGTTCCTGTGCGTTTGCAAATCTTGTTGCAACACCATTTACAGGCGCTCCCGCTCCGTATTGATCTTGCCAGTGTAAAAGAGTTGCCGGTGTATTGAAGGTAGAATTTGTACTAAAATCTACTCCAATTCCTGTTCCGCTTTTTCCTTTTTTAGTCGTAATTAAGATAACACCATTTGATCCTCTGTATCCGTAAAGTGCAGAAGCGGCACTACCTTTAAGTACTGACATCGAAGCGATATCATCCGGATTAAAAGAGGACATTCCGTCTCCTTTATCAGCTCCTCCGTACATTCCTGCATTTCCTTGCTGGCTATTGTCTATCGGAATACCATCTACAACATACAAAGGCTGGTTAAGACCAGAAGCCGATGTTGCTCCACGAATTACAACACGGCTAGAACCTGAAGGTCCTGAAACCGGCGCAGAAACGTTAACTCCGGCAATTTTTCCCTGAAGGGCATTTCCTAAGTTGATTTCTTTATTCTTGGTCAGCTCATCTCCTTTTAATTCTCCAACTGCGTAACCTAAACTTTTCTTTTGTTTTTTAACACCAAATGAAGTTACTACAACATCTTTTAGTTCTTGTGTGTTTTCGATCAGGACAACGGCAACTCTGTTTTCATTTTCCTGAAGTACCACTAATTTTGATGCAAAACCAATAGATGATACGTTTAATGTAACCTTTCCTTCCGGAACATTCATTTTAAACCGGCCTTCCGCATCTGTAATTGCACTAAACGGTTTTCCCTGAACCTCTATCGATGCAGCAACAATTCCCTTGTTCTCTGCATCAGCCACTATGCCTGTTATTAATCGGTTTTGTGCAACAGCTCCTAAGCTGCTCAACAATACCATTCCTAACACTGCCAATATTCGTTTCATAAGCATTTTTTTTTGGTTATTTGTTTTGATTTTGTTTTAACGTGATTGTTTTTAAAAAATTAATAAAAAATTTGAACTCAATTTTAATACGGTATTCTAAGATCTCCATCTTTAAATACTATCCTTTTTATAGTAATATATTTGTACCCTGATTTCAAGAAATCGATATAGTAAACAGGTCAAAAAAATTACTGATTATTAGTTTGCTCTGTCTAAATTTTACTAAAACGATTTAGTAAAATGAGTAAAAAAAAACGAACGTTTCTTTTCTTTTTTATTTTGATTATTATCTTAAAATTAAATTGATTCTCTAACAATCAATTTACCTTTTTTAAGACTTTTTTCTACTTGAAATTTCTCCATATCTGTCATTTGGCTCATCAATAATTGTATCGATTTAACAGCAATATCTTCAATAGGCTGTGCTATAACACTAATTGCCGGTGTATGCAGTTTAAAGCTGTCATGATCATCAAAACTTATAACTGCAATATCTTCAGGAATCCTGATTTTCATTTGTTTAAAAGCCTGAAGACCTGCCAATCCCATATAATTTGTAAGAAATAAAACAGCATCAATATTTGGATTTTTTTCTAAAAAACCGGCTATTGTTGCAATTCTGGTTTCTTCATTGCTGTAGTAATCCATATGAAGCACAAGTGATTCATTATAAATTCCTGCTTCTTTTAGGGCGTCACGACAACCATCTTCTCTTAACTTCATCTGAATCATTTCTGATTCGTTATTGACAACTGCTATGTTTTTACGGCCTTTGTCAATTATAAATTTTGTAGCTGTATTAGACGCTTCATAATTATCCATTACAACATGACTTACTCTTTGTCCCGGAAAATACCTGTCGATTAAGACTACTGGTTTTTTCAGTTTTAAAAGAAGATCTATACTGTCTTCTAAATTTTCTGTTGGCGTGATAATAAAACCATCTACATTTGCCTGCAAAAGACTGTGTATCAATTCCTGAGAACGTCCGTCATCTCCTCCTGTACTACAGTAAAAAACTCTATAATCAATACTTTTAGCTTCATCTTCTATAACTCTGGCAAGATCTGCAAAGAACTGATTCGAAATATCTTCGACAATTAACCCAATAGATCTTGTCTTTCCGGTTCTAAGACTTGTAGCAATCATACTAGGTCTGTAATTAAGCTTTTCAGCAACTTGCTGCACTTTTTTAATCACAGCCGGGCTGATTCCCATTTTCTCGCCTTTATCATTAATGACAAAAGATACCGTTGATATAGATACTTGCGCCTCTGTGGCAATATCCTTAATAGTAATCTTTTTCATCTAAGGAGTTAATTTTTTATTAAGCTGTTATTAATTATATCACAAATATAAATAAAAATAGTTACTAAAACGATTTTGTAATTATTTTTTTAAACATATCATTTTTTTAAAGCTAATTACAAGCACAATCATCAGCAATTACAGGTAATTTTAATATTAATCGTTTTTTAAGACTTTACACCCTTATTCCCTTTTTAATATGAATAATCTGTTATTGAATATTAAAAAGTCGGAGAGTTTATAAAACAAAACCCTCCGACTCTTTTTATTTAGTTGAAAATTTAAGAAATATACACTTCTAAGATTGAGGCTGAACCTTCTAAAACATAACTGCGTATGTCAGCAGGAATCAAAACAGTATCTCCTTTTTTATATTGATAAGTCACATTTTCGTATCTAAGTTCAAAAGTACCTTCGATACACATATATACCGTAAAGGTTTCTCCGTTTTTACTTCCTTCAATCTTCCCGTCAAGCGGAATAAAATTGGTTGTAAAATAGGGGCAATCTACAATTACGTTAGATTGATTTACCTCTTTATCGTATTTTTTATGGGTATCTACTTTATTGTAATTGATAGCATCAAGTGCTAAATCTACGTGTAATTCTCTTTTATTTCCCTGAGCATCTACCCTGTCAAAATCATATAAACGATATGTAATATCAGATGTTTGCTGAATTTCTGCAACAACTAATCCTGCACCAATTGCATGAACAGTTCCGGTTTCTAAAAAGAAAACATCTCCAGCTTTCGCCTTTACATCATCAAGAATAGAAACTAAACTTTTATTATTTAGATTCTCCAGATATTCTTCTTTGCTTGAATCTTCTTTAAATCCTACAATAATCCTTGCATCCTGATCAGCCTGCATTACGTACCACATTTCTGTCTTTCCAAAAGAATTATGACGTTCCTTTGCCAGTTTATCATTTGGGTGAACTTGTATCGACAAATCTTCACGCGCATCAAGATATTTAAACAATAAAGGAAACTGATTCCCAAATCGCTCGTAAACTTTGGTTCCTAAAATTTCATTTGGTGATTCATTAATTAATTCTGTTAATGATTTTCCTTTTAATTCTCCGTTGGCAACTACGCTCACATCACCTTCTACAGTAGACAATTCCCAGCTTTCGCCGGTAATTTTAGACGTGATAGGTTTATTAAGAACTGTTTGTAATTTTTCGCCACCCCAGATTCTGTCTTTCAGAATTGGTTCAAATTGTAAAGGATAAATTTTTATGCTCATTTTTTTTATGTTTTTTAAATTAATATCTATTTTGTTTTTTGCCACGAATTACACGAATTTTCGCGAATTACTTTGACTCATTTAAATAATAAACGTGTTTAATCTGTTACTAATTTTTTCTCTCGCATATTTGGCAGATTAAGCAGATTTTTTTCAAACAACAATAAAAAATCCGTTTTTATCCGTGTTTCGCTTTAGTGAATCCGTGTCATACGCGTGCCATTTCTCAAACTTTTTTCTCTCGCAGATTTAGCAGATCAAGCAGATTTTTTTCAAACAGCAATAAAAAATCCTTTTTTATCCGTGTTTTCGCTTTAGCGAATCAGTGTCATCCGCGTGCCATTTCTCAAACTTTTTCTCTCGCAGATTTGGCAGATTAAGCAGATTTTTTTTAAACAATACTAGAAGAGAAAATCCCGTTTTTATCTGTGTTTTCGCTTTAGCGAATCAGTGTCATCCGCGTGCCATTTCTCAAAGAATTTATTTTATAGAAATAGCCACACCACCGCTTGAAGCTAATTTTTGTTTTAGTTTTGTTTTACTGTTTACAGTGACTTTTCGAATATTGTAGGATTGCGGATTGGTTTTGTAATCAGCCGTTTTTCCATCTTCATAAATTGTTGCTGTATATGATTTTCCTGCAGGTAAAAAACTAAAATCAATTGTAGCAATACGTGCATTTTCATCCGTGATTCCGCCTATAAACCATTCTTGTTTTCCCTTGGTCTTTCTGGCAATCGTAATATAATCACCTGGCTCAGCTTCCAGAATATAAGTTTCATCCCAATCGAGTGCAACATCTTTTATAAACTGAAATGCATCATTAAAACGCATATAATTCTCCGGTAAATCGGCAGCCATTTGCAACGGACTGTACATAGTAACATACAATGCCAATTGTTTGACAAGGGTTGTGCTCAGCTTATTCTTTTTAGATCCATAAACCGATAAATCTCCCTGAAAAATCCCCGGTGTATAATCCATCGGTCCGCCCATTAATCGTGTAAAAGGCAGAATTGTAGTGTGATCCGGATGAATTCCTTCCATAGATTCAAACTCAGTTCCGCGTGCTGATTCCTGCGCAAACCAGTTAGGATATGTTCTGTGCAAACCCGTAGGTCTAACGGCTTCATGAGAATCTACCATGATTTTGTGTTTAGCAGCTTCTTTGGCTACATATGTATAATGATTTACCATTTGCTGTCCGTCATGATGTTCTCCTCTCGGGATAATTGGTCCTACATATCCCGTTTTTACAGCGTTGTAATTATTATCGACCATGAAATTTAAAGCAGCATTTAATTGTCGCTCATATTCTGATGTGGAAGATGTTGTTTCATGATGCATAATAATTTTCACGTTCTTTTTACTGGCATAATCACTAAGATCTTTTACATCAAAATCCGGATACGCTTTTGTAAAACTATAAATGCGTTCTTTTTTAAAGGCCGTATTGTCTTCCCAACCCTCATTCCATCCTTCGACCAAAACAGCATCAAAACCATTTGTTGCTGCAAAATCTATATACTCTTTTACATGTTTGGTATTTGCTCCGTGCGTATTATTTGGTTTTAATTTAGAGAAATCCGTTGCTCCAATAACCACATCCTGATTGTCTGAATATGCCCATGTAGAACCTCCACCGGTAAAATATTCCCACCAAACCCCAATGTATTTTACAGGTTTAATCCAGGAAGTATCTTCAAAATCACAAGGATCGTTTAAATTTAAAATCATTTTTGAGGCCAGAATGTTTCTTGCATCATCACTTACAACAATCGTTCTCCAGGGCGTAAAACTCCCCGTTTGAATATATCCTTTATTACCAACTGCATCCGGAACAAGATGAGAACTTAGCGAAAAAGTTTTATCATCGACATTCAGGCACATTGCAGGATAGTTTTTCAGTGCTGCTTCGTGAATATTGATATAAAGATTATCATTTGTTTTAATCATCAAAGGCGTTTGAGTGGCAAGATTTTTAGTGGTCGATTGTGCTGCAAGCGGAACATGTGTAGCGTTGTAAACCAAAGCCTGCATCTGGGATATTTTTGATGTTGTATAACTGTATTCGTTTGTATCGTAATCTCCCGGAATCCAGAAAAGTTTATGATCTCCGGTTAAGTTAAACTCTGTTGTTTCTTCCTGAATGATAAAGTGGCGCAAATTATCCTGTACCGGAAATTCATACCTAAAACCCAAACCATCATTAAACAAACGGAAATAAATCGAAAGTTTTCGTTTGCTTTTTTCCTGTACAAGATCAGCACGTAATTCATTGTAGTGATTTTGTATTTCTTTTTGTTCGCCTAAAACGGGTTTCCATGTATTGTTTTCTGACTGAAACTTTGTTGCTGCTATCTCAAAATCTTTATTCAGCAAGATGTCAGACTTTATAACAAAGCCCAATTTGCTTTCTTTAAGCACTTCTTTATTCTTATAATTAAGGGAATAAATTGGCGTTCCTGATGCATTTAAACGAAATGTCAAAGTCAAATTTCCATCAGGAGATTTAAGTTCCTGTGCATTTATAAATGCAGTAGAAATAATACTTAGAAAGAACGTTAAGAATATATTTTTCATAATAATAGAAAGTTTCAAGAATTGCTAAATCGATTTAGCAAACATAATAAAATTTATGAAATGGAATAACCCAAAGGAGAAAAAATCGGGAATTATGGTTTTTTCTCTTTTAAATAGTCAAAAAAATTAGACAAATAATATCTTCCATTTTAAATGAAAAACTTCTGATAACAGATTTATTTAATTCATTATTCCTTTATATTTTGAGAATCGGCAATTAGAATTTCATTAAGTTCACTTAACAATTCAAATTCATCCAAAGGAAACATTCAACATAATGCTATATATAGTATTTACCTATTTGCTTTTCCCCTTTCAGGCAATCCAACTTTTAATTTAATTCATAGTGCGATGCACTACGCTACTGCTTTTTAAGCTTTCAGCTTATTTGGTAAAGACTTTAAAAACTTTTGTTTAGAAATCAGGGTATTGCTGTTTATATCTGATTGATAAAAAATTTGTTTTTATCATCTAATAAGGTCGAAAAAACATGAAACAAAAAAAGACTTCCCAATTAAGAAAGTCTTTTTTTATTTAAGCAGCGTAAATTTGGCTTAAGCCATAAACAAAGTCGCTTTATTATAATTCGAATAATAAATTATAACTAAAATTTGAATGGTTCTTTTAAAGATAGCTAATGTCTTATTTTGTCACTTTTAAAACTTATTAAGGATTTTTTAATGAGTTTTTATTTGTTAATTGCGAGTTAATTTTAATAAAAAATTATGAAAAAAAGATATGTTTTATTTATCTCAATCCTAAGTTTGGGATTATTTTCTGGCTCATGCAGCAAAGATGAATCCGGTAGAGAAGAAGTTGATGTAATTGACAAAGTAGTGGAATCGGGAAAATTGCAATTTGATGTTGATGGAAAAACTTTTGTTTCTACAACTGTACAGGCAATAGTAAGTGTAAGTTCAATTGCAGAGGCTAGTTATATTTCGATTAGTGGACTAAGTTCAACAAATGGAGGTTTCGTTCAAATTACTGTACCTTCTTCTAAAGTAGGGACTTATACCTTAAAAAAGAATTTAAGTGGGGCAAAAAGTAATTTAACACTAGCTTATAGTCCAACATCTGCTGAATACAGTGCTTTTATAGGTCTTGCAGAAGAAGATGCTATTAGTGAGTTTAATGCTTTTGATTATAAAGATACTGCCAGTATAATTATATCATCTATAGATACAAAGACGAAAAAAATATCCGGAACATTCCAGTTTACAGGAATAAGATCTAATTCGAATAACAAATTAGAAAATAAAATTATTACTAAAGGTTCTTTTAAAGATATTTCTTTTACTAACGCTATTCCTATTGTAAATAACAATACTTTTTCTGCAAAATTAGATGATACAGAATATGTTAGTGCCAATGTAACTTCTAGTTCAATTATGGGAAAAATAGCTATTGCTGCTATAAGAGGAGGTGTTGAAAGCATTATAGTGAATTTACCGGGTACTGTTAAACCAGGTACCTATGATATTAGTATTGAAAAGTCATATGATTATAGCTTAATGTATATCAAGAATGCTACTGAAAAAGGGGTTTTTAATGCAGACTCCGGAACTATTGTTATTTTAAGTCACGATACTACTAAAAAAACAATTAGCGGAACTTTTAGTGCTTCTTTTAAATCTTTTCTGACGACAGAGAAACATGAAGTTAATAAGGGAGCTTTTACTATTTCTTATTAATTGCAATTCCATAAACAATAAAAAGTTTCCCGTAAAAGAGTTGCTTTTATTGGATTATCTTCGTGATAATCTCGCATTATATAAAACACAAGACCTCGCAGAAAATGCGAGGTTTTTTTTATGCCTTATCGATAGACTTTACGTATTTATTTTTCTAGACCAATAGATAAACCACACCAAAGCTATGTTACATAACAAGTCATTATAGTGCAAGCCGTTCCGGTACGCTTCGCCTTTCACTATAAACTCATTATGTAAAATATCTCAGTTCCTTAAGACCTCTACAAACCCCGACGCTGCTGCCCACGCACTACGAACCTTTATTATTTTGCTCAATCGCCGCAAAGGGCTATGCATTTTTTTGAAATAATGCCAGAACATTTTCTTTTTAATTGAAATATAAGATTGGCATTCTTTCAAAAAAAAAGCAACCCATTTCTAGGTTGCTTTTTTTTGTATGCGCTTTGTGGCTTATCGTTGCGGGCGCAAAGTCAGAGACGTTTGCGCAGCCGTGCTACAGACTTTGCGGAGCGGGGTTAATTTTTTCTAAAAATCCATTTAGAAGAAGTTCCTCGAATTTAAAATCTTCTAATTCATCTGTAAAATCTATAAGAGTATAAATGTTTCCTTCGTTTTTATCTATGATAAGAGGTAGATTACCAGCCAATGCATAAGAATTGTTATCATTGATTAAATATTCAAATGAGTTATAGATAAAAAACATAAAATCATGAAAATCATAAAAATAATCATCATTGATTTTTAATTTTACCCCTACTTCTTTTTCCATTTCTAATAAAACGGTGTTTATTCTATTATATGCAATTTCTTTATTAATCATATTTCGTTTAATTTGTTGGTAAAAATTTCAAATTTTTGTAATCACTAATATTAGCCGCTTTCCCTGTCTGTCCATCCAGATATTTTATTGCTCCTTTTTGGTTAACAACATTAAAAACGTGACCTCCATATTTACCTTCTCCATATATTATTCCTCTTTTACCAATTGCCAATTCTTCTAATTTTGAGACATTGGTATTTACAAATTTCGTACCGTAATGTTTTTCTAAAACAGATATTGATACAGGTCCACTTGTATATTCTCCTAATGGAGTAAGTGCTTTTGGCATAGCAGTACTTTTTACTCCCTGTAATGCTAAATCTGTTGAAATTACACAATTAGTACAATTCATACTCCCTAATTTAGCACCATCAATTGAGCGATTTATGTTAGCTATACTTCCTGCAACAGGCTTAGTAGTTACTCCTTTTTCTGCTGCTTCAACAGCAGGTTTTAGAAGTTTATCTGCATTTTTTAAAGTTACTACAGTTAGTTTTGATTGAACAAATTTAGTAGCAGATTGATATAATTTAGTTCCTGCAATATATGCTCCAACTAATTCGCCACCCATGAAATCTACAATAAAGCCACTTCCACTAAAACCACTCCTTGCGTCATTAAAAATCTTATAGTTTTTACTGTCAGCATAATTAGTTACGTTATCATCTTTTGCCATTAACTTAACATTCGGGTCGAAGCTGTCAGTGTCATATCTGGTGTATTCCAAACCTTCCAACTCTCTACCGTCTATTACCCTATTCTCACTAAATGCATAAGAACTATTGTGAGGGTATTGTCTAAATAATGGGTCAATGGCAAAGAACCTTCCAACTCTCGGATCATGCATCCTAAAAGTATAGTTCATCGAGTTCCCGTCACCGCCTTTTATCTCATTATCCTTCTCCTGACCTTGGAAGCCATAACGATATGATTCTGAGCTG
The DNA here is from genome assembly GCF_001975985.1 of [Flexibacter] sp. ATCC 35103. Classification (GTDB taxonomy): domain Bacteria; phylum Bacteroidota; class Bacteroidia; order Flavobacteriales; family Flavobacteriaceae; genus Flavobacterium. The sequence goes on from NZ_MTQF01000009.1 coordinate 39,048, forward strand.
CCATATCTGGTTGGCACTTGCATCCCGAAAGGGTAATAATCAGAATAACTAAGAACGTCTGGCATGAAAATGTTTCCTGCCAAAAGGCTTCGATCTGTAATTACAGATAACACATTGCCTAAATGATTCGACAACTCATATTGTTTGTCTCCTACAAAACGATACGCAATTACAGGAGAACCAGCCACCGCAGCTTTACCTTCGCCCTGCGCTAATCCTTCGCAAACATCGCCAATTCCATTTTTGTTGGCATCTTCTTGTAATGGGTTGTATATTGTTGGGCAATTATCGCATACGTCGCCTATGCCGTCTCCATCTGTATCGATTTGGTCAGCGTTAGCAGTAAATTTACAATTATCACAGGCATCTCCCACACCATCTCCGTCGCTGTCAAGCTGGTCAAAGTTAGGGATATATTTACAATTGTCACACGCGTCACCAATATTATCACCATCAGTGTCTTCCTGCAATGGGTTAAATACATAAGGGCAATTGTCTTTTATATCGAGTATGCCATCTCCATCGCTGTCATCAGCTCTTGAACCACAATAGGTCTGCGAGAAAATATCACTACTCAATTTAGCCTCTTGTCCTGTCGTAGCGGTTGCTTTTATGCCACTTCCTTCATCAAAACCAAAATAATTAGTTTGTATATCCTCTGGTTCCTGACCATTATCTACTCTGAAACTAAAATCACATATTTCGGCTTTAATAGCATTATATTTCTCGGTTTTACCAGGACGATGGGTAATAGAGGTATGTCCTACAGAGTTTTGCGGTAGTATAATATGAAGATCCTCAGAACCTCTTCTCATCCCTATATTATTAACTCCATCGTGATCTAAAGTGAGATTACTGGTGGTCTTGTATTCATTGCCGTTCAGGGTTATGGTAACAATATATTCGTCAGTATTTATGTCGTTTACTATTTGTACTTTTAAATCCCATTCGTCTTCCGGAATAGGTGGCGAAATAATTTCATAGCGAGTCGTGGTTTGATAACTTCTAAAACTAAATTTAGATTTTTCATATCTATGATGGTCCCTTCGGTATTTTATAAGTGAGACTACGGGCTTATAACCCATATCTGTTTTATTAACTGATACTAAAACTGAACTTAAGTAAGAATATGCACGATCTCCCGGCCATGATTCTCCTTCTTGGTTTTTACCATGTAAGGCCGCTATCAGACCATCAGCACTCGTACTTTTAGAGTCAATTTTCAAGTGTCCTGTAAGGGTTATCGATTCGGTTTTAGAAGTCTCGTTTTTAAATAAATTAATGGTGTTTTCCGGTTTTTCTGTCCATTTTGCACTGGCATCTTCTGTACTAAAATTTAAACCGGATTGATTGGTATTAATCTCCTTGTCTTGCGTTAGGGGACTTTGAAGAGTTCCTGAGAGTCTTACTCCTGATTTAAGAATACTTTGCACATTATCTGCAGTGATTTCCTTTCGTCCTTTTTCGACTCCTAAACGGCTGCTGCCATAAATATCCTGTTCTACCAGATAATATTTAAGCACAGTTCCTTGTTTTACCATTTCGTAGGTGCTCAGGACATTGCCTTGTGCATCACGCTGGTAATAGGTTGTTGTGGCATTAGTACCACTGGTAACTGTTTTGGCAACTCTGTTGCCCAGACCATCGTACTCAAAGCTTATTACGACTCCGTTATTTTTGGTTACCTTTTTTACTTTTCCGTCTACGCGCCATTCAATTTTTAAACCCTCTTGTCTGTCTGCGATTAATTGCCCTATATCGTCATAACCATAATTATCAGCAGTCTGGTTGTCTATATCAAGGGAAGTATCGTTGAGGTTTTTGGGATCGTTGGTAAAGACGCCATTAGGCACAGCATCATTTACATGGCGCAATTTATTGGTACCGTTGGTATAATTATACGTTAACTGATCCATGAGTGTAATTACTCCGTTAGGCAATGATGCCCAGCGATTTAGAAAAGTAAGGTTTCCGTTGCGGTCATAGCTATAATTTGACTTGTACCCGGTTGTTGGGGCATTTGTAGTTAAATTTTGATTGTACGAAATAGATTGGGATGTCATTTCTTTTATCCTGTTTAACTGATCGTACTTGTAATAATTAAACTGTGTCGAAATTGGTTTTTGCTGGTTATCCAATAATGATGTTACCATTTCTTTAATGTTTCCATTGTAGAGATTGGCATTTTGCTCCAGTTTATCGTTTTTGCTAAAACTAAAGATTGTATTGTCTCTGGTATTAAATCTTGATTGATAATCGCCTTTGTAGTAATTCAGGGCAAAGCCAAAGGCATCCTGAGCGACATTTAAGCCATCTTTACCAGCATCGTATTGTGAGCCAATTCTCTCTGAGTTCACTGCTTTTAGCCAGCCTTGCAGGGTATAGATATAATCAAGACCCTGTACTTTTTTGTCACCAATTTCTACACGTGCCAATGGTCCGTGATCATAATAGAGATAATTCGCTTCTTTCTCCCAGATTACATTATCCTTGCTGGTATATACTTGTTGTATCCTGTTGTCTGCATCATATTCATAACGATGTATAAACTGGTCTTTGGCACTATTGGGCTGATAGGTAACTTTATTTACATTGCCGCTTATCAGGTCATAATCGTAGACTACTTTTTTAAGTTCTTGTTTAAGCTGGGTTAGTTTAGTATTATTATTTGTATGATATATTAACTCTTTTACGTTTCCGTGTACATCATAATCGTATACGATTGCATTGCTATAGTTATCGTATGCTTTTACCTGGGTTATTTCGGCTGTTAAAGTATCGTAATACAATACTGCGGTTACTCTTTTATGGCAATTATCAACACCATAAGCTGTAAACCATTCGCTGGTATTTGCAATTGGAGTATCATATACGGTTTTGGTAATTTGATCCAGTGCTATGGTAAGGTTATAAGGATACAAATCTAAAACAGCATCAACTGGCACAAGATTTACAGTATTTGTAAAAATCAGTCTTCCGTTGTCATTAATAGTCAATGCAATACCACTTTTAACTATAAATTGTCCTGCTTCGGTAATCCTGCCCAAGCCATCATAACGGGTGTAACTAAAACGTTTCGTCTTTATTTGTTCTGCATTTTGAGAGGCTACAACTCTTCCTAATGCATCGTATGCAAATCGGGTTATTTTTCCGTCAGGTGTATTTTGCCACACTAATTGGTTTAATGAATTGTAACGGTATTGTGTCTGCATCGTATGTTTTGGTGCTACATCGATGCCATTGACTTGTGTTAAATCCTCTTTTTCAGTATTGGTTTCGCGAACTTCGTTTATCGCTGCATCAGAATTTGGCAATAATCTTTGTACACCTTGTGGCGGAACAGTCTGAACTAGATTTCCTGCCTGATCATAATAATACAAGGTATATTGATATTCTTTGTCCCAGGAAGTCTGCGTTAGCGTTTCATTTACTCCCTCGAGTGAAGCCTGAAGATAATGTTGCTTAAATTCTTCTTTTTTTCTGGCATAAAAAGCCTGTTCAATTTGTTGTTTGTTCGATTCTTTTACAGTATTTGCATATATTTCGCAAGGTGTCCTGGTTTCAGAAGTAGTAACTTTCAGGCTAAATGTTGGTGCCATAAGTGCCGGTACACATAGATTATTATTTACTACATAGTTGTCTGCATATTGGTTCCATTTTAAAAGTTCCTCGGTTTCTGCTGTTTTCTGTTCTGATATATAACTGGCATATAAATCAATTATTGACGCGGTTTTTGTATTACCATATCTCAGTTTGGTTGCACAAAACTCTGCAATTGTTACAAAAAGCGGGTTTTGTATTGTTGTTATTTGCAGCTTGGTTAAATAAGCAATATAATCAGTGCTGACATATCCAAAATTAGCCTCACAGAAAAAATTAGCGTCTTTAGTTAATTTTTCAGGGACTTCATAATTAGCCACTTTAGCAATTATTGCTGTCTTAAACTCATTCCATTTATCACCACAGATAATTGGAGGAACAGTTGGAGGAACGCAGAATGTATTACAGTTTGTAACTGCCGGAGTTGCGGTTAGTCTTGATTTTAAAATAGTTTTTTGTGCATTCAGAATAGTAATTACATTACCTTCATCATTGACATAGCTTGAACTTATAATATTGTCATTCGTATTGCTATACGAACTTTTTAATAGGTTTTTTGTCGTATAAGCCGTTAAAAAATCACATATTGACCCAACACCTGTATGGGTAGGGCTAATCAATACAGCATTGTTTATGTATATGTCATTTAAGGTAAAAGTTTCGTTATTATTATTTGTATAATTAATGGAACAATACTGAGATTCTGTAATCTCAATATTATTAAATTTTTTGACTGCCAGATTATCAGGATTTGATATTATGATATAAGCCTCTAAAACATTCTTATTATTGTAAAAATTTATGTAAGTACTTCCTCTACCTATTTTAACTATAAATTTAAAAAGTTCGATATCGTCGATATAGGGATTTTCAAATACTTTAATTTTATTCCAATAATTTCTAAATGCCTGAAAATTCTCAATCAATTTAGAATTATTAATAAAACGAGTCATTTTAACCGCATTGGGGTTATTAAAAGAGTTTTGTAATGAATTTAATGTCTCGTTTGTTATTGCTTCATTTAAAGCTTCTTTTAAATTTTCTTCATATATATATTCTTTATCACCGCTGTTACATACATTTATTTTTGGAGGTGAAACTTCTCCACACAAATCACCAAAACCGTCACCATCATGATCCCATTCTCCACAAGGCGAACAACAACTAAAATAAAGAGGATTTTTATTACCAGTGGTGATTATTGAAGTGATTTGTCTTTTTGAGAAAAGACCTGGTTTTCTAACCGTTAGCTTTAAAATATTGTATTGGTTATTTTGCAAGTCGCCTATGGCAATATTGATAATAGGATCTACTCCTAAGCTATAACCTTCAAAGTGTATTACAAGACGGTTTTGATCATTGACAGTAATACTAATGCCGTTGGTATTATTTTTCCATTTTACAACATCACCTTGTTTAATGCCAAAATAGGTATAGAGATAACCGTTTGTAAAAGCAGTATTGGTGGTAAGATCTACTTCATTATTGCGAATTATTCTACTGTTTTGCAGATTGAATACAAGGCTTTTAAAAGCACTATTAAATTTCTCTTTTTTATCACAGGGTGCAATCGCTAATTCGTCGCATCCATTAATATTTGCTTTGGTAGTACCTTCGATAATTATTTCTTCGGGAGAAGTGCAATTATCTGTACCACTTTTTCTTTTTACAATGGCCAGAATCTGGAATTTATATACTTTATCGATTGTACTATATTCAGGTAAAGCATAAATATTTTTGAAACCAATAATATCTTCCCAATTTACAGACACATTTGTACCACAGGCATTTTTATAATTTTTATTTATAAATCTCAACTGAATAGGAGTTGCAATATCATTGTTCATGTAGGTAAAACCAATATTAAGATTACCCGAAGCATCCTGAGTAGCTTTAATTTTTGGGGTTTCACCAGCGGTTTCTAAGTTAAAATCTGAGTTTATTTGTGCATTGAACAAGTACTTAGTTAAATAGGGCATACTCGAAGTCTTTAAGCCATTTATCAATAGTCCCTGTTTTTGAATCGTAGGATCGAGTAATCCGTTTAAGAAAAATTCTAAATCGATTGCTCCCGGGCATTTGCCAGTTTCCAGATACATTCCGGTTTCGGCAGTTGCTTTGGCTGCAGCCATAACCTGTGTATCTGTAAGTGCTGAGTCAAAACCATAATCTGCTGGAACGAATCTTTTTTCTTTGGTTGCATAAAAAGAAGAGGTCACATCTGAACATGCCAGCTCAATTCCTCTACTGGCAGGAGTTGTATTAGGGAGTGCAGGAATCTGTGGAATAGTATTTATTAATCTGGTAAGATTTTCATAATTGTTTGGCCTTGCAACTGTATACTTTTTGAATAGGGTAAAAAATGTATCTGAGCTTTCGGGATTACCAATACAATCATTATAATTATTTTTTTGAGAGGCATAAATATGAGAGAATACTGTTCTGGTTTTTTGTTTAACAGCGGTATAATTTGTTCTGAAATTCAGCCATATTTTTTGTTTTAAATAAATATCACTCATGCTGTTAATGTCACTTAACAACTTAGTATTTGTTTTATTTATAAATTCTTCATAGTCAGAATCAGCTGCAATCCCATTAGAATAAACAGCCAAATAATAGGCAACCTGAAGCATGGTCATGTTTTTACCATTTGGCAAAGCGATACCGTCATAATTTAGATTTAAAGCTTCTCTCATTAAATCTTTACGAAGCTTAAAATCAGTATCTGTTTCTATAAAATTTGCTGAGTTATAAAAGGGATCACTATCATTACTTTGAGAATCAACATTTAAAAGTTTCGATATTATTCCATTAGATGTAAATATGGTATTATCACTAATTGTTTCGGTTTCGGCATCATAATAATCCATGTTGCTTAATGTTTCGTCAAACCCATCTGAATTATAGCCTGCACCGTTTATTTTACTACATAAAGCTGCATTATAAATATAATACTGGTATTCCGGATGAAAAGGTAAAAGAGCATTTGCCCAGCTCGGCCTCCATAGATGAATAAAATCAGATACATATCGTAAATCCTCAGGTTGTATCAAAAATATATTTGGATCATTACGAGTAGGATCCTGATCTTCCGGTTTTAATATCATCCCCTCTTTTATACTGGGACTGTAAATACCTTCTCCCACCAACTCTACTCTAACCTTAGAAATAACCCCGTCTTCTTCATAAGATTTAAATGGTTTTCGCCAGCTGTAATTAGATATTTTTATTTCCTCATCTTTATTCGTTTCCGGATTAATCTGGGTCACTACAATATATCCACCATATAATAATTGGTTATTATCATTAAAGATACTTAAAGGATCTATTTCTGTATTATTTACAAAATCTTCGCTGGTATGATTATCTTCCAGACCTTGTACGGAGCCATATTGCCCATGCGGACTAACATCTTCCAGAAGCGAATCCAGATTAAGACTGCAAATATTAATTGGTTGTTTACACATTTCCCTACATTCAGAGAGGTGTTTTCTAAATTCAAATTTAAATCCGGCTACTTTAGCCACTATTTCTTTTTGATCGATCTCAGGATTTACAAATTGTGAACCGTTATGTGTAAAAGTGGTTACAAAAAATGCATTCAGGTTTTTAAGCATATATTGTTTTTCGGCTGTATTTATATAAGATTCTCTTGCGGTAATATTACCCAGATCATCTTCATCAACCGATAATTTCGATTGAAAAGCTTCACATTCAGCAACGGTTAAATTATCACATACCAATGATTGTTCGCAACTTTTGCAGGTTACATTACAATCATCAGCAGTAACATCTGCTTGTAACGATGACAGATCGGGCAGGCATATTTTGTTTGCGATTAATTGGTCTATATAATCATCGGCATATTGATTTAATGCATCCTGATTTATCCTAAGATTTTTACTTAAAGAATAAGATCCTATCTTTAGGAAATTACCTAAATATTCTCCTTTATATTCCTTATTTGTTACACTTAAAGAGGTTGCATTAAAAGAGTTGTCGTTATATACGCCAATTTTTGAAACTAATGAATCAGTTCCCGTAAGTAATTCATTTGCACAATCATCCTTCAAGCTTAGGGATAAATCATAAACAAATGGATATTGTTTTGTGTTTAAACAATTATCAGTGTAGGAACCTTTGGTTTTATTAAATGTGTAATTAAATTTTATTTCACCTTCTTTTTCAACGTTCACTGAAGTATTCAATTGAATACCATCTTTCTTTATATCATTATTGCCAGATGCGTATTTATCATTATTGGCCAGTAAATTGGTGGTTGTAATTGCATGTAAACCAGTATTTGCTTCATCATCCAGGCACATTAATATATCATTATTATCTCCTGCAAGTGCAGTTGCCACTGTTCTTCCTTGTGGATCAAGGTAACTTACACTAATTTGTTTATTGGGATCAACAACGATGTTCTTCTTGTATCGGGCAAAATCCCCTACTTTATAGCCAAAAAGTCTGTTTAGTTCTTTTTGTTCAGGTTGTCCATAAAAATATTGCATTTCATGCCCTTTACCAATTTGATGGTCTAATCCTACGCCTCCTTTTTTCTTGATTCTGCCAGTATTGTCGGGAGTATATTCTATCTGCGAAAAAGGAAATCCGTTGGCATCCGGAACTAAATCCTGGTAATTTTCCTGACGCAGATTATTTGAGGAATAGTATTTACTTGCACCGGCAATATTCGACATTTCGAAAGCAGATTCAGAATCGCAATTCAAAACTGTTGGACTATCCCAGTCAAAATCATTGTGGGTGTAAATTGAGTTTTTAGAATTTTTATTCAGATCACTATAAAAGCGAATTCCGGAAGCTTCAATAGGAGCTGGTAACACTTCGATCGCAGCTCTCCCTTGATTATCATAGATTACTTCACCAACAATGGCTTTATTGTTAGAGTTTATCCTGGTTACGGTTTGGCGGTTGCGTAAACTTCCGTCAAAATAACTTACCACTTCCTTCTTTTTTCCGTCTTCGGCAAAAGAAGATTGGTATTGCCAGTTTTTTCCGGATTCATGTGTCTGATCTATTTCGACTATATGCGACCAGTCACTAACGAGTTTAAAAGAACCGGTCAGTCCAGAAGACCAGGTTCCATAAAAAAATTTGTCTGTGTTGTCAAGAAATCGACCTATAGGCCTTACACGATATATCAAATAACCATTAGAATACACAAGAGGAATTCTATAAATAGTATTTCTGGTTTGAATTCTTGTACTGTTTAATTTAAAATCCTGCTCTGTTAAAGGTATTTGACTGGTAGAGAGTTTTCCGCCATTTATATTATAATTGTCAATCCAGCTCCATTCAAGTTCGTATTCTACTGCCGGAGATTTGATGTCTCTGGTCCAGTTAATTACTAGTTCTTCAGCACCGTCACTAACTTTAGAAACTTGCAATTCGTTTGTACCATTGTATTTTATAAATTTATGAGACAACGGAAAAACAGACGTTGATTCTGTAGCACTCACTTGCATGTTGTAATACCTGTATGTATTGAATTTTAATTCTAAATAAACTGAAGAATTAGAAACTGTTATAAGTGCATCATTGGAATTATAATATTTTATTGATTCTACTTTTACATCTGCTTTATGTATTCCCGGTAATTGATATACAGCATAATCATTTAGTTGCGCTCCTTTGGTTATATTATCATGCTTTATCTTTAGGGTTATCAAAAAAGGATTCGCATATGTTTTTTCCTGATTCTTGCTATCCTTATAAGTAGTGAGTATATTTCCGGCCGTGCCATATGGTGTAATTTTTAATAAAATTTCACTATAATATACATCAGACTGAGTATCATTATATCCAAAATGAATTGATACCGCGGGATTAATAGAGGCAAAAACATTGTGCTTATCTAAGTCTGTAAATTTTGGATCTGTAATATGAAGAATTGGCAGACTATTTAGCTGACTTCCTACTTTTCGATCTCCTAAAAACTCTTCTTGTTGCCCAAATGAAAACAATGAAAACAGTGTAAATACAAATGTTATTAAATACTTGTTGATATGCATGTCGATTTTTATTTATTGGAAATGTTTCTTTGGTCAATTATTTCATATTTTTTTAATGGCTCAGACAAAATGATTTGCTTTTTGGCCGTTAAAAAATAAGTCGCACTATTAAAAATTGCAGCGTTCACCGGATTTCGGTTATAATTTGTATTGGTAATTTCTAATCTTGGATAATGTGAATCCGGGCTTCGATAATCTTTTGAAAAATTGATTGCCGTGTTGTAATAAAACGTTTGTTTTTGCAAAAAATAATCCTTGGATATCTGGACAATAATTTTCGAATAAGAAAGACCGGAATATGGTTTTGCATCAAGAGTTATTTCCCAGTATGATTTATAATCAACAAATTTTTCTACTTCACATAAATTCAATAATGCTCTCATATCAAAATCATTAAAAGAACTTTCAATTGGATCTGAAATTTCAATTATCTTTTCATCATGATTTATTTTGAGAAATACCGTTTTAGAATTAAGAGTTTCAGTGTTTCCAATTTTTGTGTACATTTCATTTTTTACATTTTTATAAAAAGCACCTTTATAACTTTGTTCTGATTTCTTAGCATCAAAATCTTTATACAATGCATAATTAGATTTATATTGTAATGGCAGAGAAGTACTATATTGCTTGCTGAATTTTTGAAAAACTTCGTTTACAGTCTGTGTATGGGCCAGACAACTAGTGAACAGAACCCATACAAAAATTATTTTTTTATAAATCATGCTATTAAGGTTTTATATTGATTGCACTCCCGGAGCGTGTTTCCTGAATTGTCCTGATCCCGTTTTCTGTTTCTTTCTTAACCCGAACCAAACCGCCCTCATTATCATACTCATAAAAAGTTCCATAATTGTTTTCGTCCAACTCAGCCATTAGTTTAAATGTTTCAGGATCATATACAAATGACTTTATACTTCCCTGTAGTGGATGAATCCTAATGTCATCAAAATAAACAGGAACTCCGGAACTACTGTTTTCCAACTGAATTCCTATGGTAATCGTATTAATAGGGATTTTGAATTTTTGTACTACGCGTTGCCAGCCATCTATTATATTTCCGGAAGCTTTTACAGATAATGAATCAATTTTATGGGATTTTATATCCAAAGCTTCTTTATTATTATAAAAAACAATTTTAATGACCGGGTTTTCATAGGTTTTAACCTGGGCAAAAAGTTCTTCTTTTACCCATGCACTTAATAAGTATTCTTTACCAGGCTCTGGTTTAAAAGAAAGACAATCATCACAAAAATCTTTTTTGGCAGATGTACCGCAAACTATTTCAGAATCAGCGAGTTTATCTGAAAAATAGGTGTTATCAGAACCCAATAAACTAAAATTAGGATGTCCGAAATAAGTTCCTGAATCAAATTGATTGATATCTGATTTAGGGAATATGGTATCGGGATAATCAAATAGATATTTTAATGATTTAGCCAGATGCGTTGTTACAGTATTGGTTAGAATACCCTGAGTAAGATTAGGATCGGAATCTTTATTGGTATAGAAATTTTCATCTACATAAAATCCCTTTTCAATACCTACAACATATAAATGTGGTAAATTAGGATTACTTCCCGGAGCATTATTAAACCCTCTCATGATTGTTTTTAACCCGGAAACGTCAGCAGTCTGGCAACCATCTGTTATCATAATAACTACATCTGGTTTCATAGAATAACTTAGGGCGCCTTCAAGACCACTTCTCCAATAATCTGAAGAAGCACTTATACCTTTTATTTTTCCGTTTCTTAGTCCTAAACCATCAATCCAGTTGTTAAATTGATTTATAACTAATGGGGTATTGGTTAATTTTATTGGTTTAATAAAATCAATTCTTGTATTTTCATCACTATCAGACATTCCTGTTAAGGAAACATAAATATTAGATCCCATCGTATCATTCGTTGCAGCCTGTTGTAGAACAAATGCCTTTAATTGTTTTTTTATCTTATTGAATTCGGTGGTAGCAATAGAACCCGATTCATCTAATACAAGAGCAATATGTGACACACATGATAACTCAGTAACACAGAAATTGATATTTTGAATATATCCATCCTGATATGAACCATTGCTAAATTTTGCAGCAACTGTAATTTTTGTAAGAGCATCTTCATAGTTGCTTAAGTCAATACTAACAACAGATGCTAAAGCTGATTTAGGTATCTGAACATCGTTTCCTGTTTCGTTTTCCGAAAAAGAAAAACTTACTTCGGTCTTGGTATTGGTAAAATTGTATATTTTAGTTTTTAAATGAGTTGTATAAGGAGATAAAGCTGCTATTTCTTTTTTTGCATATATATTTACATCACTGCCATTGGGAGTACTTCCTAATTTATTGATTAGTGTAATAAATAAACGATGTATTTCTGGGGTATAAATATTGGTTTTAGTACAAGAAATGAGGTGAGTGCAATCTTCTACAGTGATTTCTTTAGAAAATATTGTTCCACAATCTTGCGGTCTTTCCGGTTTTAATTTTATTACATATTCACCTGGGAGTTCTGGTATAAACGTATATAATCCTGTGGTATTTGTTATTGTATTTACAACTATACTAGCTGCGTTTGTACTGGACCAGTTGTAATTTTGAATTTTATCCTGATGTTCGAAAATAAAATTAACAGCTTCTTTAGTGCAATGTCTATCAATTACTTTAACAGGTTTTGTAAACGTGGCCGAACATCCGGAAGCATCTGTAACGATAAGGGTTATTATATAATCTTCTTCTGCTATAAATTTATACGAATACACCCCACTAGTATTCGCACTATTAGTATTTATGATTTTTCCTGCAACTGTTGCAACAGACCAGCTATAGATTAAGTTGGTAGCCGTAGTTTCGAATATAAATGTACTTTCCAGATTGGTGTATGATTTTTCAGCAAGTGATTTCATTGTTCCCGATATTGATGTACAGTTAACAATGTTTAATATAATTGGTTCTCGCTCTAATATTAAAGGAGACATATTAGGATTACTATTGTGATACGATTTACAGGTATACGATCCGTTATCAGCAGATTTTAAATCAGGAATTGTATAGGTTCTATTAATTGCTCCAATAATTTCTGTTCCATTTTTTAACCATTGGTATGTATCTTCAGGAGTAAACCTCTCATCTTCATACATTGTTAAAGTTACTGAGCCTCCAATTGATGAAGTAATAGTTTTTGCAGCATCTGTTTTTGTTTGAGGAGAGAATTCTGTTTTTGTTCTATATAACGTAAGCTGATTTGCAAGATCTATAAATCGAAAATTATTAGATCTTATGTCTAATGAATATAAATTTTTAAAAACAGGTAATATTCCTTCAAATAAATTATTATTTAGACTTAAAAAATCAACTGACAGTTTTGTTATTTCTTCAGGAATAGTACCACTTAGTTCGTTATAATCTATAGACATCCAACGTACTTTTTTCAACAACCCTAACTCCGGTGGAATTGGACCAGTCAATTTATTATTAGTTAAATAAAAATTAATAACGCTTTTTAGTTTTCCTAATTCTGCGGGTATAGAACCCGTTAATTGATTATTTATTAAATTAAAGTAGGTAAGATTTGAAAGTTGTCCTATTTCTGGAGGTAGTGAATCTGTTAATTGGTTATACGCAAAATTTATTGAAATTAGTTTTTGAAGGTCTCCAATTTGTGGTGGAATATGTCCGCTAAATTGGTTTTTCTGTGCATACAAATAAGTTAAATTGCTCAATTTGTTAATTTCTGGCGATAGTTCTCCACTTAATTGATTCTCGTTGATAGATAAATTTACAAGCGATTTTAAGTTGTAAAAACCTTGCGGTAAGGAACCACTTAATTTATTTGAAAGAAATCCTAATATTTCAAGATTTACAAGCTCTCCTATTTCTTGCGGTATAGAACCCGTTAATTGACCATAGCTTAGATTCAATCGTTTTAAATATTTTAATTGTCCTATTTCTGTAGGTATAAATCCATTTATATTGTTGGTACTAAAGGATAAATCAACAACATGACCGTTATCAACAATAAGTCCGTACCACCCTGTTTTTGTTGTATTGTTCCATGAAGTAACGGGGGTCGAAAAATCCCAACCGGTATTATTTTTCCATTTTGAACCATTTGTGCTTTCATATAATGCTTTTAGAGCTTCTTTTTCACTTTGTGAAACGTCAATAATGTTTGCAGTAGATTTTAAGAGTTGTTTTGGTTGTATCCTTTGCAAAAGTTCCTCCTCACTTTTTTTCATTTGTATGTATTGCGCTTTATACATTTCCCGCATACGGTCAATCTCACGAGTAAGATCATCTGCTGTATTCAGGCCTCTCGTTTGTAGAAAAAGTGTTTCTCTGTTTACATCAAAACCAATTTCCTGATCGCTATAATCTTGTGCAAAAGCAGACAATGAACCAAGCAATATGCAAAGTATAATAATCCAATTTTTTTTTATTTTAAAATCGTTTGCCATATGTATTTATATGTTATTTGTTCCTTGATTTTGGACAAAAGGAGTATGAAACTATCTATAAAATAGTTCTATAATTAAATTTTTATTCAGCCAGTAAATTTTACTGATTTAGAAGAAGATCAACTAATTGATTACTTTGATTGTTCCTGTTATTGGTTCGCAATTATTTACATATAATATAATTGGCTCTCTCTCTAACACTAGTGGAGACATGTCAGGATTATTAGTATGATAGGATCTACAGGTATATGTACCTGAATCTGTAAGTTTTAAGTTGGAAATAGTGTAAGTTCTTGAAATTGCTCCTGAGATTAAAGAATTACCTTTATACCATTGAAAAGTATCATCAAGTGTAAACCTGTCATCTTCACACATTGTTAAAGTTGTAGAATTACCAACAATAGAATATATTGTTTTTGCGGTGTCTGTTTTAGCTTGAGATGAATAAATGAAATCATCTTTCATTTTTGTTTTAAATGAGGAGAATTGACTAGAAAAATCAATAAATCGGAACTGATTTGAGCTTATATCTAAAAAATATGAAACTGAAAGGTATGGTATTGTACCTTCGAGCAAATTGCTGTTCAGGAATATATATTTCGCAGATATTTCCTGAGGAATGTTACCGCTCAATTGATTGTCTTCTAATGATAACATTTCTAAATTTTTCAGCACTCCTATTTCAGGAGGAATTACGCCAGTCAATTTATTATTACTTAGAAATATATTGGCCAGATTTTTTAGCCGCCCTATTTCTGGTGGTATAGAACCTGTTAATTGGTTATCTGATAAAGAAAGATGACCAAGCTTTTGAAGATTTCCTATTTGTAATGGAATATCTCCACTAAGTTGGTTTAAGTAGAAAGATATTACTCCTATATCTGTAAGTCTATTTATTTTTGATGAAACCTCACCTGTAAGCATATTTTTACTTAAAGCAAAAAAACTAAGAGATATTAAGTCGTAAAGACTTTGAGGGATGCCTCCACTTAATTTATTATCACTTAATGATAAAAATTCAAGATTAGTCAATTTTCCTATTTCTTCAGGAATAGAGCCATTTATATTATTTATTTCTATACTTAATACTTTTAAATATTCTAATTGGCCTATTTCTGATGGTATCAATCCATCTAAATTGTTATAATCCAAATTTAAATATACAACATGGCCATTATCGACAATAATTCCGTTCCATCCCGTTTGTGTCTGATTGTCATATGTAGTAACTGGAGTCGAAAAATCCCAACCTGTGTTGTTTCTCCAATTTGTTCCGTTTGTACTGTCATATAGTGCTTTTAGGGCAGCTTTTTCGCTTTGTGAGACGTCCATAACACTCGTAATCGATTTTAGAAGTCTCTTAGATTTTATTCTTTGCAAAATTTCGCTCTCAATTTTTTTCATTTCTATGTATTGAGCTTTATGCATTTCCCGCATACGACCTATCTGACGATCAATATCTGCAGAAGATGTAATCAAAGCTTTTTTTAAGTAAAGTGTTTGTTTTGCAGCATCAAATCCTATTTCCTGATCAGTCAGATCTTGAGAAAATCCCGTCGCTGTAATTAGAAAAATTATAATGCTAAAAACTACTGTATAAATTGATTTCATAAGGCTTAATTATTTTCGTTTACTACTCCGGCTGTAACACACGAAACAACTTGTTTTTTTATAACTGCTTTTTTATTCGGGGCGACCTTTAAACTTTTTCTGCCAGTATGTGATTGTTTATCAGTTATACTAACATCATTAGTTTTTAATTGTCCCTGAAAATCAAAATGCGAAGTAGCGCCACAGTTCGACATATTATAATCTTCAAAACCGTCTGATGCCAGTTCTGTGTATTTTGTATTTGAGGCTACGGCTACCGGAAACCGATTGTTATAACCATATAAAGCCGAAGAATAACGTTTTAAAGCATCTCTGTTTTCAATTTCCTGTCCTGCAGGATTGTATTGTGTAACTTGTGATGCAAATGTCCATTTATCATAATTTGCTCCTGTTGTTATTTTCCATGTATTATTTGCAAATACATAGAATGGATAAAAGTCAGTATAGAATCCCGTTTTTCGTGGTGTTGGATCAGTTGTATAATTTCTTCCTGTTAAGTAAGCGTATGACTTATTAGCTCGCCAGTTTCCTAAAACATTATATACATATGGATTGTATGAGTTTTTGATAATATCCTCTTCTTCAGACTTATTATCTGTTTTTTCATATTCATAGGTTAAAACACCACCTGTAAAAGTCATTTTAGGTAAGTTACATTCGCATTGTGCTGGCCACACATTATTATACTGTACTGCAGATGCATTAACAATTCTATTGCCTGATGAAGAAGACATAAATGGATTACTTCCTATATTTCCTCTTGCTGATATTATACTATTACTATTATCATAATTATATAATGGATTTGTCATGGAGGTCACACTTGCCATAGATGCCATTTGCAGGTTTCGATATCCGGAACGAATTACTTTTATTCTCGCTGTATTTACAACATCATTTTTAATAAGGAGTCCTGTTTCGCCAATAAGCTGGAAATTAGAAGCTGTTAATTTTACCACCCAGCCTTTCATCATTGTTTTGCTTTTGCCGTCTGGTGCAATACCATTGATCCACAATTCATCACCATCAATTAGATAATCAGATTCGATATGATTACCTACAAATTGGTATTGATTATTGCCTGTTTTAATAATGTCCCATTCCAGTCCAATATTTTTAGCTGTCTGCCCCATTCCATCATAACTCCAGTAAGCAGGAAAATTAAAATCAAAATATTTGTCATTATATTCATTGACTGTTTCTGTTAATAATACATCACCTGTTTCTGCATCCCAGGCAAGATTTTTTGTGCTAACTTTTGCACCCAGATCATACGCCACTTTTTCTGAAAGTATGGCTGTAGTGTGAATTACTTTAGTCGTCACCGCAGTTCTAATCTGGCTTTCATGCTTTGAAATGCTTGGGATTGGTGACGGAACCACTAGTACATAAACAGTGATTGGTATGGTTGCCGTATTTACATGAATACCCTTGGTAGAGCTTGTACTTTTATTTTCTCTAAAATCATTTATGATATCATAATCAACACCAACTAACTTAGACGCTATTATTCCTTTTGAATCTATTGTTGGTACAGTATTATTTAATTTGCTTTGATTGTTTTCTTCATTTTGAATTACCGTATTATAATTGTAATCAACTCCTGAGATGTACTCTTTTTGCCCTTCACCATATACTCTTTGGTTTTTCATTTTGCCATCCATATCATTTGTATGAATAGAAAATCCTTGTGATAATGTAATATATTCCCTTACACTTAAATTAAGTAGATTCCCTAATAATGATGTCTTCTCATAGGCTGATGACAGAGTTGTGCGGTCAACGATTGTTGGGAAATCTTTTGAGGTATAAAATTCTGTAACAACAGATCCCGTTGCATGCTTTTTTACTGTAGCGGTTATTTCTTTTTTATCATTGTACTTGTTTCTTGGCAAATTAGTAACTGTTACTCTGCTGTAAGTAACTTTTGGTGCCGGAAAGAAAGATTCTCCAAAAGGTTCTTCTACATAATTATCAGTATCCGGACCTAATAGCAATTCTCTTCTTTTTTGATCGTAATAAGGTTTTACAAACGGATTTTCTTTGCATCCCAAGGGTTCATAAGTCGCTACGCCCGAAGATTTTCCGTTTTCCGTTTCATATAAATATTTTTGCCCATAAGACTGTCGGTAAGCATCGTTATCCTTATGATCTGTCATTATATCCCATTGGTCATGAATTTGAATATCTTTTACCCTGCTTCCGCCACCTATTTTTCTTTCGTCAGGCTGTAAGAGTCGAATCCAGGATTTATTACTTACAAATTTGCTTGCAATACCATCTTTCTCTAATTTAGCATTCGGGCTTTCAAAAATTTCTACAAGTCTCGGTATCGAACCTATAAGTTGTATCACGATATCTTTTAAATTATCGGTATCTTCTTCATTGTTCATATCATACATAAGCCTGTTTAGGTTATGTCTTCCAAAATTCCAACCTGCTTTTATTATAGGATTTACTTCGTGTGCATTGGGATTAAATCCATCTCCTTTACCAACATACTCAACAGGTATAGCAACATATTGTTTGCCATTTACTTCCAGAAAACCGAAGTTAGTATTGGCACTTTTATCTATATTCATATATCCCGTTACATAGTCATACTTATCAGTTCCGTCAATGCCTGGTGTAGGATTAGGATTAACCATATTTAGCAAAAACCGAAAATATAATGGGTTGCTTTCATCACCAATAGATTTGATATACTTATTATAGAAAATCTTTGGAATTTGTGGATTATTAATCGATAATTGCTCGTCTATCTTTTGATCTAATGCGACATATATATATTTTCCCAAATTTCTTTTCTGAATTTTATTTTCAGGATCGACATTTGCAGCAGTTAACTCTTCTTTCGTCCCACTTCCTACTATTTTAAACATTTGCATTGCTGCTTTATCCTGTACATATCCATAATCATCTGCTTCGTAATTTAATTCCATCTGACCTCCGGAAGGCAAGCGAATAGATTTTAATAACCAGGCACTTGCGTTTAAATCTGCATTTTCTCTGTTACTTTGATCAACAAATGGGTATTCAGGATTAGATAGTTTTGATGTGCTTTCCGGTCCCAGTTTATCATTTATAGGTTTGTAATTTCCCCAAACATCATAAGCTTTCATGTTATAAGGAGGATTATTAATTTTATCCTTTTCAATACTGTAACCTGGAGTATTTTCGACTAAAATTTTAGGAGCGTAACCAAAAACATAAGGAGTAAATTTTCCCATGTTTGAATTTTTATAGGTAAAATAAACTTTACTAAGTGTTAGTTTCCCTTCTTGGTTTATACTATTGTCGATACCTTGGCACAGGCTGTAATTATATTCAAAGTGTGCCTCTTTTATAGGGATTGCATTTTCTCCTTTTTCAATAAACTCCGGTTTTGCAAATAATGAAATTTTGTCTAATTTGTACATTTTAGAATTTTCTCCCCGCCCGCCATTCTCATCAATAACGCCATATGCATCATTACGTTCTGAAATAAAGAAGATCGCAACATGAGTTTTTGTTACAATTTTTTTAATGTAATGAAGCTCTTTTTCTCCATAGATATAATTTCCTTTATTGTCTTTTTTGCTTGATCGCAATCCTTCATCATAGTTTGCCTGGTTTTTAAGAAACGGAACTCTCCATTTGTAAAGATGTGCTGCATCAGGAGTTTTATTCTCGTATTCAAACTTAGTATACGTTCCTAAATCATCATCTGTAGGGCCATCATTTGTTAAGTCCTGATAGTCTGATGATAAAACTGAACTAAGTAAATATGAGTGTGCATATGCTGGTGTAGTTACACGGTTAAAATATTGGTCTCCGTCTTTAATATTCTGGACAGAATTGTCAACATTAGGGACGTAGGTAACCAATCCGTTTTTGAAATTGACTTTCTCATTAGGATTCTTTTTATCACTAACATCAAATGTTGTTTCTTTCTTTGTGGTATTATAAGCAGCTTTGCCATAAATATAGCGCTCACCTCCTTCTTTAGTAATCCGTATTTCTGCAGTGTGATGGTCTTTTGCAAAAAGACTGGTCTGGTTTTTTGAACCATATTTTTTTGCTTCGGCCTTCGTTAATTTTTGTATAGACTGATTTCTTGATAATCGGGAAGATTCTCTTTTAATTATTCCGGTATTAGTAATAATACTGGTATTTTTATAATAATTTAAACTAGTGCTCTTCGAGAATTTCCCGCCATTTATTTCTAATTTTACCGGATAATAACCCCCTGATTTAGTAGTAAGTAATTCCAGCTCTTTATCAACATGTGAGCCTCCAATATTTTTAAAAAATACTTTTTCATAATCTGGTCGGTTTCCACTTTTTTTCTCTTTAAATCTGCCTAAAGCAGGATTTGAGTTTTCCCACAAAGTACTATAGCTTTTTCCTATGGTTTGTGTAGCATCAAAACCTGAATGCACACCACCGCCTACACCCATTTCTATACCTAATGTACCTCCATTGCTGTCATCGTGCATTTCGTTATCATATACATAACCCACTTGTGATTTATAAGGACGATATATTCCTGAAATACCTTGTCCCTGAATACTATATAAGTCATAAGTATTGTTCGTTAAAGGTAATGATGTAGTATTTTTATTGAATGTTCGGTCTTTTTCTCTGTTAAAATCTAAAATATCTGATTTTCCGGCATTATAAGTATTTTCAAAACCATACGCCTTCTCCATTTTATATTTCTCAGAATCTTTAATTCCCTGGCTTGTTCTATATCCGGCAAATTTGGCGCCTACTTCAAGACCCCAAAGTTCTCCACCAACGTTCATACTAAACATATAGTTAGAAGACACCATACCCACACGCTTTGTTGGAGTGAATGATGAATTTATTATAGAAAGAGACCCGGATGTTAGCGGAATCGAGCCAAGACTGTTACCCGTTACTTTATCAGATTTACTTATTCTGGTTGACAAAGTTGTACTTTCTAATCCTTTTCTGCTATTGTAGCTCACGCCCAGATTAGCTCCCAAATTAAAATTCCCAGAATCTGTTTCACCTATTTTCATATGATAAGAAAGGCTGGGTGATACTGAAACTCCTTCTGATGCTGATGATTCCAGATTCATGCCAACGCTTAAATTTTTGGCTATTTCAAAACTCATCCCTCCACTTAGCGAAGCACCAAATCCTTCATAGTTATTGTATTTAATATTAATACCAGTACTTGCTTTTGCTTCTTTAAGTCCAAAACCAGCTATATGAGTACTATAGTTTGAACCAACTGTAACATAGGGTTTCATATTATTTTCGTAAATCATCTCGTCTCCATTAAAATCATCAGGTATGCCTCGTACTTGTCTGTTGATCTGTCCTACATTTAAATCCCAGCCTAATCCTACCCATGATGCTTCCTGATCCATGGTTACGCCAGAATTATAAGCCAGGTTTAGAGGATATCCTCCAACATCCATTATCGGAATATTGTAATTGAAATCTCCGCTAGTTAAATCGACCATATCAGAGGTTCCTATTGGAGTAAAGGATTCAAACTCTGGTTGAGACGGACCACCTGTCAATGCATAGATTTGCATTGGTTGAAATGTCTCTAAAAGAATCATCATGGCTAAATAAATAGCAACAGTTTTTTTTAACTTATTTTTTTTTTGCGGCATCATAAGGCTATTTGAGTGTAGGGATCTTTAAATTTAAATTTTAGTATTCCTTTTCTAAAAAGGTAGTCGCTGTAGACTAATTGTATTGTATCATTGGGATTGATTCCGGAGAAAAACAATAAAACTTTTTGATAAGGTGCTATTTTGTAATTGCGTTCGAATAAGACTCCCGAACATGTGATAGTATCTTTTTTTGAAGTGACGACGTAAAAATCTTTTTTAAGTCCAAAAGACATGTATTTTACGGCGTCAGTATAATCCATTCCTGTAAAATTCTTTAGAAGTAAATCCTTTTCCTGGTCTTGTTGGAATGTAAACTCTAAAACTCGTTCTCTTTTATTTTTTTCATAAAGAGAATCAACAAGCGTTAAGTTTTCTTTTCCCAGATCTTTTAATAAATAGTATTGAATAGGAACTTCGGTAGCAGTAAAACCAATGTCATCAACATTTTGCGTATAAGAACGAGATTTCCAACCTATTTTTTCAAGATTAAAATAACGGTCTCTAATTTCCGAATCTTTGGGGCTATTACTTTTCTCTCTTTGACAAGAAAAAAAGGTTAAAGACAAGAGAACATAAAATAATCTTGTGAAATTTTTCATTGCTTGTATTTTATGTATTTAAGTAATCATATGCTAAATCTATCAGACTAATAGTTGATAATTGTTTTTTTAAGGATTGAGAAATTTTTATATGTATTATACAGAAGTAATTAATTTAACAAGAAAAATATATTTGTTTTTAGATTTAAAACATTTGTATACTACAGTTAAATATTTATTAATTTATTGCAAATCTAATTTTTATTTTTGCAAATATAAANNTTTATATTTGCAAAAATAAAAATTAGATTTGCAATAAATTAATAAATATTTAACTGTAGTATACAAATGTTTTAAATCTAAAAACAAATATATTTTTCTTGTTAAATTAATTACTTCTGTATAATACATATAAAAATTTCTCAATCCTTAAAAAAACAATTATCAACTATTAGTCTGATAGATTTAGCATATGATTACTTAAATACATAAAATACAAGCAATGAAAAATTTCACAAGATTATTTTATGTTCTCTTGTCTTTAACCTTTTTTTCTTGTCAAAGAGAGAAAAGTAATAGCCCCAAAGATTCGGAAATTAGAGACCGTTATTTTAATCTTGAAAAAATAGGTTGGAAATCTCGTTCTTATACGCAAAATGTTGATGACATTGGTTTTACTGCTACCGAAGTTCCTATTCAATACTATTTATTAAAAGATCTGGGAAAAGAAAACTTAACGCTTGTTGATTCTCTTTATGAAAAAAATAAAAGAGAACGAGTTTTAGAGTTTACATTCCAACAAGACCAGGAAAAGGATTTACTTCTAAAGAATTTTACAGGAATGGATTATACTGACGCCGTAAAATACATGTCTTTTGGACTTAAAAAAGATTTTTACGTCGTCACTTCAAAAAAAGATACTATCACATGTTCGGGAGTCTTATTCGAACGCAATTACAAAATAGCACCTTATCAAAAAGTTTTATTGTTTTTCTCCGGAATCAATCCCAATGATACAATACAATTAGTCTACAGCGACTACCTTTTTAGAAAAGGAATACTAAAATTTAAATTTAAAGATCCCTACACTCAAATAGCCTTATGATGCCGCAAAAAAAAAATAAGTTAAAAAAAACTGTTGCTATTTATTTAGCCATGATGATTCTTTTAGAGACATTTCAACCAATGCAAATCTATGCATTGACAGGTGGTCCGTCTCAACCAGAGTTTGAATCCTTTACTCCAATAGGAACCTCTGATATGGTCGATTTAACTAGCGGAGATTTCAATTACAATATTCCGATAATGGATGTTGGAGGATATCCTCTAAACCTGGCTTATAATTCTGGCGTAACCATGGATCAGGAAGCATCATGGGTAGGATTAGGCTGGGATTTAAATGTAGGACAGATCAACAGACAAGTACGAGGCATACCTGATGATTTTAATGGAGACGAGATGATTTACGAAAATAATATGAAACCCTATGTTACAGTTGGTTCAAACTATAGTACTCATATAGCTGGTTTTGGACTTAAAGAAGCAAAAGCAAGTACTGGTATTAATATTAAATACAATAACTATGAAGGATTTGGTGCTTCGCTAAGTGGAGGGATGAGTTTTGAAATAGCCAAAAATTTAAGCGTTGGCATGAATCTGGAATCATCAGCATCAGAAGGAGTTTCAGTATCACCCAGCCTTTCTTATCATATGAAAATAGGTGAAACAGATTCTGGGAATTTTAATTTGGGAGCTAATCTGGGCGTGAGCTACAATAGCAGAAAAGGATTAGAAAGTACAACTTTGTCAACCAGAATAAGTAAATCTGATAAAGTAACGGGTAACAGTCTTGGCTCGATTCCGCTAACATCCGGGTCTCTTTCTATAATAAATTCATCATTCACTCCAACAAAGCGTGTGGGTATGGTGTCTTCTAACTATATGTTTAGTATGAACGTTGGTGGAGAACTTTGGGGTCTTGAAGTAGGCGCCAAATTTGCCGGATATAGAACAAGCCAGGGAATTAAAGATTCTGAGAAATATAAAATGGAGAAGGCGTATGGTTTTGAAAATACTTATAATGCCGGAAAATCAGATATTTTAGATTTTAACAGAGAAAAAGACCGAACATTCAATAAAAATACTACATCATTACCTTTAACGAACAATACTTATGACTTATATAGTATTCAGGGACAAGGTATTTCAGGAATATATCGTCCTTATAAATCACAAGTGGGTTATGTATATGATAACGAAATGCACGATGACAGCAATGGAGGTACATTAGGTATAGAAATGGGTGTAGGCGGTGGTGTGCATTCAGGTTTTGATGCTACACAAACCATAGGAAAAAGCTATAGTACTTTGTGGGAAAACTCAAATCCTGCTTTAGGCAGATTTAAAGAGAAAAAAAGTGGAAACCGACCAGATTATGAAAAAGTATTTTTTAAAAATATTGGAGGCTCACATGTTGATAAAGAGCTGGAATTACTTACTACTAAATCAGGGGGTTATTATCCGGTAAAATTAGAAATAAATGGCGGGAAATTCTCGAAGAGCACTAGTTTAAATTATTATAAAAATACCAGTATTATTACTAATACCGGAATAATTAAAAGAGAATCTTCCCGATTATCAAGAAATCAGTCTATACAAAAATTAACGAAGGCCGAAGCAAAAAAATATGGTTCAAAAAACCAGACCAGTCTTTTTGCAAAAGACCATCACACTGCAGAAATACGGATTACTAAAGAAGGAGGTGAGCGCTATATTTATGGCAAAGCTGCTTATAATACCACAAAGAAAGAAACAACATTTGATGTTAGTGATAAAAAGAATCCTAATGAGAAAGTCAATTTCAAAAACGGATTGGTTACCTACGTCCCTAATGTTGACAATTCTGTCCAGAATATTAAAGACGGAGACCAATATTTTAACCGTGTAACTACACCAGCATATGCACACTCATATTTACTTAGTTCAGTTTTATCATCAGACTATCAGGACTTAACAAATGATGGCCCTACAGATGATGATTTAGGAACGTATACTAAGTTTGAATACGAGAATAAAACTCCTGATGCAGCACATCTTTACAAATGGAGAGTTCCGTTTCTTAAAAACCAGGCAAACTATGATGAAGGATTGCGATCAAGCAAAAAAGACAATAAAGGAAATTATATCTATGGAGAAAAAGAGCTTCATTACATTAAAAAAATTGTAACAAAAACTCATGTTGCGATCTTCTTTATTTCAGAACGTAATGATGCATATGGCGTTATTGATGAGAATGGCGGGCGGGGAGAAAATTCTAAAATGTACAAATTAGACAAAATTTCATTATTTGCAAAACCGGAGTTTATTGAAAAAGGAGAAAATGCAATCCCTATAAAAGAGGCACACTTTGAATATAATTACAGCCTGTGCCAAGGTATCGACAATAGTATAAACCAAGAAGGGAAACTAACACTTAGTAAAGTTTATTTTACCTATAAAAATTCAAACATGGGAAAATTTACTCCTTATGTTTTTGGTTACGCTCCTAAAATTTTAGTCGAAAATACTCCAGGTTACAGTATTGAAAAGGATAAAATTAATAATCCTCCTTATAACATGAAAGCTTATGATGTTTGGGGAAATTACAAACCTATAAATGATAAACTGGGACCGGAAAGCACATCAAAACTATCTAATCCTGAATACCCATTTGTTGATCAAAGTAACAGAGAAAATGCAGATTTAAACGCAAGTGCCTGGTTATTAAAATCTATTCGCTTGCCTTCCGGAGGTCAGATGGAATTAAATTACGAAGCAGATGATTATGGATATGTACAGGATAAAGCAGCAATGCAAATGTTTAAAATAGTAGGAAGTGGGACGAAAGAAGAGTTAACTGCTGCAAATGTCGATCCTGAAAATAAAATTCAGAAAAGAAATTTGGGAAAATATATATATGTCGCATTAGATCAAAAGATAGACGAGCAATTATCGATTAATAATCCACAAATTCCAAAGATTTTCTATAATAAGTATATCAAATCTATTGGTGATGAAAGCAACCCATTATATTTTCGGTTTTTGCTAAATATGGTTAATCCTAATCCTACACCAGGCATTGACGGAACTGATAAGTATGACTATGTAACGGGATATATGAATATAGATAAAAGTGCCAATACTAACTTCGGTTTTCTGGAAGTAAATGGCAAACAATATGTTGCTATACCTGTTGAGTATGTTGGTAAAGGAGATGGATTTAATCCCAATGCACACGAAGTAAATCCTATAATAAAAGCAGGTTGGAATTTTGGAAGACATAACCTAAACAGGCTTATGTATGATATGAACAATGAAGAAGATACCGATAATTTAAAAGATATCGTGATACAACTTATAGGTTCGATACCGAGACTTGTAGAAATTTTTGAAAGCCCGAATGCTAAATTAGAGAAAGATGGTATTGCAAGCAAATTTGTAAGTAATAAATCCTGGATTCGACTCTTACAGCCTGACGAAAGAAAAATAGGTGGCGGAAGCAGGGTAAAAGATATTCAAATTCATGACCAATGGGATATAATGACAGATCATAAGGATAACGATGCTTACCGACAGTCTTATGGGCAAAAATATTTATATGAAACGGAAAACGGAAAATCTTCGGGCGTAGCGACTTATGAACCCTTGGGATGCAAAGAAAATCCGTTTGTAAAACCTTATTACGATCAAAAAAGAAGAGAATTGCTATTAGGTCCGGATACTGATAATTATGTAGAAGAACCTTTTGGAGAATCTTTCTTTCCGGCACCAAAAGTTACTTACAGCAGAGTAACAGTTACTAATTTGCCAAGAAACAAGTACAATGATAAAAAAGAAATAACCGCTACAGTAAAAAAGCATGCAACGGGATCTGTTGTTACAGAATTTTATACCTCAAAAGATTTCCCAACAATCGTTGACCGCACAACTCTGTCATCAGCCTATGAGAAGACATCATTATTAGGGAATCTACTTAATTTAAGTGTAAGGGAATATATTACATTATCACAAGGATTTTCTATTCATACAAATGATATGGATGGCAAAATGAAAAACCAAAGAGTATATGGTGAAGGGCAAAAAGAGTACATCTCAGGAGTTGATTACAATTATAATACGGTAATTCAAAATGAAGAAAACAATCAAAGCAAATTAAATAATACTGTACCAACAATAGATTCAAAAGGAATAATAGCGTCTAAGTTAGTTGGTGTTGATTATGATATCATAAATGATTTTAGAGAAAATAAAAGTACAAGCTCTACCAAGGGTATTCATGTAAATACGGCAACCATACCAATCACTGTTTATGTACTAGTGGTTCCGTCACCAATCCCAAGCATTTCAAAGCATGAAAGCCAGATTAGAACTGCGGTGACGACTAAAGTAATTCACACTACAGCCATACTTTCAGAAAAAGTGGCGTATGATCTGGGTGCAAAAGTTAGCACAAAAAATCTTGCCTGGGATGCAGAAACAGGTGATGTATTATTAACAGAAACAGTCAATGAATATAATGACAAATATTTTGATTTTAATTTTCCTGCTTACTGGAGTTATGATGGAATGGGGCAGACAGCTAAAAATATTGGACTGGAATGGGACATTATTAAAACAGGCAATAATCAATACCAATTTGTAGGTAATCATATCGAATCTGATTATCTAATTGATGGTGATGAATTGTGGATCAATGGTATTGCACCAGACGGCAAAAGCAAAACAATGATGAAAGGCTGGGTGGTAAAATTAACAGCTTCTAATTTCCAGCTTATTGGCGAAACAGGACTCCTTATTAAAAATGATGTTGTAAATACAGCGAGAATAAAAGTAATTCGTTCCGGATATCGAAACCTGCAAATGGCATCTATGGCAAGTGTGACCTCCATGACAAATCCATTATATAATTATGATAATAGTAATAGTATAATATCAGCAAGAGGAAATATAGGAAGTAATCCATTTATGTCTTCTTCATCAGGCAATAGAATTGTTAATGCATCTGCAGTACAGTATAATAATGTGTGGCCAGCACAATGCGAATGTAACTTACCTAAAATGACTTTTACAGGTGGTGTTTTAACCTATGAATATGAAAAAACAGATAATAAGTCTGAAGAAGAGGATATTATCAAAAACTCATACAATCCATATGTATATAATGTTTTAGGAAACTGGCGAGCTAATAAGTCATACGCTTACTTAACAGGAAGAAATTATACAACTGATCCAACACCACGAAAAACGGGATTCTATACTGACTTTTATCCATTCTATGTATTTGCAAATAATACATGGAAAATAACAACAGGAGCAAATTATGATAAATGGACATTTGCATCACAAGTTACACAATACAATCCTGCAGGACAGGAAATTGAAAACAGAGATGCTTTAAAACGTTATTCTTCGGCTTTATATGGTTATAACAATCGGTTTCCGGTAGCCGTAGCCTCAAATACAAAATACACAGAACTGGCATCAGACGGTTTTGAAGATTATAATATGTCGAACTGTGGCGCTACTTCGCATTTTGATTTTCAGGGACAATTAAAAACTAATGATGTTAGTATAACTGATAAACAATCACATACTGGCAGAAAAAGTTTAAAGGTCGCCCCGAATAAAAAAGCAGTTATAAAAAAACAAGTTGTTTCGTGTGTTACAGCCGGAGTAGTAAACGAAAATAATTAAGCCTTATGAAATCAATTTATACAGTAGTTTTTAGCATTATAATTTTTCTAATTACAGCGACGGGATTTTCTCAAGATCTGACTGATCAGGAAATAGGATTTGATGCTGCAAAACAAACACTTTACTTAAAAAAAGCTTTGATTACATCTTCTGCAGATATTGATCGTCAGATAGGTCGTATGCGGGAAATGCATAAAGCTCAATACATAGAAATGAAAAAAATTGAGAGCGAAATTTTGCAAAGAATAAAATCTAAGAGACTTCTAAAATCGATTACGAGTGTTATGGACGTCTCACAAAGCGAAAAAGCTGCCCTAAAAGCACTATATGACAGTACAAACGGAACAAATTGGAGAAACAACACAGGTTGGGATTTTTCGACTCCAGTTACTACATATGACAATCAGACACAAACGGGATGGAACGGAATTATTGTCGATAATGGCCATGTTGTATATTTAAATTTGGATTATAACAATTTAGATGGATTGAT
The DNA here is from genome assembly GCF_001975985.1 of [Flexibacter] sp. ATCC 35103. Lineage (GTDB taxonomy): Bacteria > Bacteroidota > Bacteroidia > Flavobacteriales > Flavobacteriaceae > Flavobacterium. The sequence goes on from NZ_MTQF01000009.1 coordinate 68,146, forward strand.
ACCATCAGAAATAGGCCAATTAGAATATTTAAAAGTATTAAGTATAGAAATAAATAATATAAATGGCTCTATTCCTGAAGAAATAGGAAAATTGACTAATCTTGAATTTTTATCATTAAGTGATAATAAATTAAGTGGAGGCATCCCTCAAAGTCTTTACGACTTAATATCTCTTAGTTTTTTTGCTTTAAGTAAAAATATGCTTACAGGTGAGGTTTCATCAAAAATAAATAGACTTACAGATATAGGAGTAATATCTTTCTACTTAAACCAACTTAGTGGAGATATTCCATTACAAATAGGAAATCTTCAAAAGCTTGGTCATCTTTCTTTATCAGATAACCAATTAACAGGTTCTATACCACCAGAAATAGGGCGGCTAAAAAATCTGGCCAATATATTTCTAAGTAATAATAAATTGACTGGCGTAATTCCTCCTGAAATAGGAGTGCTGAAAAATTTAGAAATGTTATCATTAGAAGACAATCAATTGAGCGGTAACATTCCTCAGGAAATATCTGCGAAATATATATTCCTGAACAGCAATTTGCTCGAAGGTACAATACCATACCTTTCAGTTTCATATTTTTTAGATATAAGCTCAAATCAGTTCCGATTTATTGATTTTTCTAGTCAATTCTCCTCATTTAAAACAAAAATGAAAGATGATTTCATTTATTCATCTCAAGCTAAAACAGACACCGCAAAAACAATATATTCTATTGTTGGTAATTCTACAACTTTAACAATGTGTGAAGATGACAGGTTTACACTTGATGATACTTTTCAATGGTATAAAGGTAATTCTTTAATCTCAGGAGCAATTTCAAGAACTTACACTATTTCCAACTTAAAACTTACAGATTCAGGTACATATACCTGTAGATCCTATCATACTAATAATCCTGACATGTCTCCACTAGTGTTAGAGAGAGAGCCAATTATATTATATGTAAATAATTGCGAACCAATAACAGGAACAATCAAAGTAATCAATTAGTTGATCTTCTTCTAAATCAGTAAAATTTACTGGCTGAATAAAAATTTAATTATAGAACTATTTTATAGATAGTTTCATACTCCTTTTGTCCAAAATCAAGGAACAAATAACATATAAATACATATGGCAAACGATTTTAAAATAAAAAAAAATTGGATTATTATACTTTGCATATTGCTTGGTTCATTGTCTGCTTTTGCACAAGATTATAGCGATCAGGAAATTGGTTTTGATGTAAACAGAGAAACACTTTTTCTACAAACGAGAGGCCTGAATACAGCAGATGATCTTACTCGTGAGATTGACCGTATGCGGGAAATGTATAAAGCGCAATACATACAAATGAAAAAAAGTGAGGAGGAACTTTTGCAAAGGATACAACCAAAACAACTCTTAAAATCTACTGCAAACATTATTGACGTTTCACAAAGTGAAAAAGAAGCTCTAAAAGCATTATATGAAAGCACAAATGGTTCAAAATGGAAAAATAATACCGGTTGGGATTTTTCGACCCCCGTTACTTCATGGAACAATACAACAAAAACAGGGTGGTACGGACTTATTGTTGATAACGGTCATGTTGTTGATTTATCCTTTAGTACCAACAATATAAATGGATTTATACCTACAGAAATAGGACAATTAAAATATTTAAAACGATTGAATCTAAGCTATGGTCAATTAACGGGTTCTATACCGCAAGAAATAGGAGAGCTTGTAAATCTTGAAATATTAGGATTTCTTTCAAATAAATTAAGTGGTTCCTTACCGCAAGGTTTTTACAACTTAAAATCGCTTGTAAATTTATCTATCAACGAGAATCAATTAAGTGGAGAACTATCGCCAGAAATTAACAAATTGAGCAATTTAACTTATTTGTATGCACAGAAAAACCAATTTAGCGGACATATTCCACCACAAATTGGAGACCTTCAAAAACTAATTTCAATAAATTTTGCGTATAACCAATTAACAGATTCACTACCTCCAGAAATAGGACAACTTTCAAATCTTACCTACTTTAATTTAATAAATAATCAATTAACGGGTTCTATACCCGCAGAATTAGGAAAACTAAAAAGCGTTATTAATTTTTATTTAACTAATAATAAATTGACTGGTCCAATTCCACCGGAGTTAGGGTTGTTGAAAAAAGTACGTTGGATGTCTATAGATTATAACGAACTAAGTGGTACTATTCCTGAAGAAATAACAAAACTGTCAGTTGATTTTTTAAGTCTAAATAATAATTTATTTGAAGGAATATTACCTGTTTTTAAAAATTTATATTCATTAGACATAAGATCTAATAATTTTCGATTTATAGATCTTGCAAATCAGCTTACGTTATATAGAACAAAAACAGAATTCTCTCCTCAAACAAAAACAGATGCTGCAAAAACTATTACTTCATCAATTGGAGGCTCAGTAACTTTAACAATGTATGAAGATGAGAGGTTTACTCCTGAAGATACATACCAATGGTTAAAAAATGGAACAGAAATTATTGGAGCAATTAATAGAACCTATACAATTCCTGATTTAAAATCTGCTGATAACGGATCGTATACCTGTAAATCGTATCACAATAGTAATCCTAATATGTCTCCTTTAATATTAGAGCGAGAACCAATTATATTAAACATTGTTAACTGTACATCAATATCGGGAACAATGAAATCACTTGCTGAAAAATCATACACCAATCTGGAAAGTACATTTATATTCGAAACTACGGCTACCAACTTAATCTATAGCTGGTCTGTTGCAACAGTTGCAGGAAAAATCATAAATACTAATAGTGCGAATACTAGTGGGGTGTATTCGTATAAATTTATAGCAGAAGAAGATTATATAATAACCCTTATCGTTACAGATGCTTCCGGATGTTCGGCCACGTTTACAAAACCTGTTAAAGTAATTGATAGACATTGCACTAAAGAAGCTGTTAATTTTATTTTCGAACATCAGGATAAAATTCAAAATTACAACTGGTCCAGTACAAACGCAGCTAGTATAGTTGTAAATACAATAACAAATACCACAGGATTATATACGTTTATACCAGAACTCCCAGGTGAATATGTAATAAAATTAAAACCGGAAAGACCGCAAGATTGTGGAACAATATTTTCTAAAGAAATCACTGTAGAAGATTGCACTCACCTCATTTCTTGTACTAAAACCAATATTTATACCCCAGAAATACATCGTTTATTTATTACACTAATCAATAAATTAGGAAGTACTCCCAATGGCAGTGATGTAAATATATATGCAAAAAAAGAAATAGCAGCTTTATCTCCTTATACAACTCATTTAAAAACTAAAATATACAATTTTACCAATACCAAGACCGAAGTAAGTTTTTCTTTTTCGGAAAACGAAACAGGAAACGATGTTCAGATACCTAAATCAGCTTTAGCATCTGTTGTTAGTATTGACTTAAGCAACTATGAAGATGCTCTTACAAAAATTACAGTTGCTGCAAAATTTAGCAATGGTTCATATCAGGATGGATATATTCAAAATATCAATTTCTGTGTTACTGAGTTATCATGTGTGTCACATATTGCTCTTGTATTAGATGAATCGGGTTCTATTGCTACCACCGAATTCAATAAGATAAAAAAACAATTAAAGGCATTTGTTCTACAACAGGCTGCAACGAATGATACGATGGGATCTAATATTTATGTTTCCTTAACAGGAATGTCTGATAGTGATGAAAATACAAGAATTGATTTTATTAAACCAATAAAATTAACCAATACCCCATTAGTTATAAATCAATTTAACAACTGGATTGATGGTTTAGGACTAAGAAACGGAAAAATAAAAGGTATAAGTGCTTCTTCAGATTATTGGAGAAGTGGTCTTGAAGGCGCCCTAAGTTATTCTATGAAACCAGATGTAGTTATTATGATAACAGATGGTTGCCAGACTGCTGACGTTTCCGGGTTAAAAACAATCATGAGAGGGTTTAATAATGCTCCGGGAAGTAATCCTAATTTACCACATTTATATGTTGTAGGTATTGAAAAGGGATTTTATGTAGATGAAAATTTCTATACCAATAAAGATTCCGATCCTAATCTTACTCAGGGTATTCTAACCAATACTGTAACAACGCATCTGGCTAAATCATTAAAATATCTATTTGATTATCCCGATACCATATTCCCTAAATCAGATATCAATCAATTTGATTCAGGAACTTATTTCGGACATCCTAATTTTAGTTTATTGGGTTCTGATAACACCTATTTTTCAGATAAACTCGCTGATTCTGAAATAGTTTGCGGTACATCTGCCAAAAAAGATTTTTGTGATGATTGTCTTTCTTTTAAACCAGAGCCTGGTAAAGAATACTTATTAAGTGCATGGGTAAAAGAAGAACTTTTTGCCCAGGTTAAAACCTATGAAAACCCGGTCATTAAAATTGTTTTTTATAATAATAAAGAAGCTTTGGATATAAAATCCCATAAAATTGATTCATTATCTGTAAAAGCTTCCGGAAATATAATAGATGGCTGGCAACGCGTAGTACAAAAATTCAAAATCCCTATTAATACGATTACCATAGGAATTCAGTTGGAAAACAGTAGTTCCGGAGTTCCTGTTTATTTTGATGACATTAGGATTCATCCACTACAGGGAAGTATAAAGTCATTTGTATATGATCCTGAAACATTTAAACTAATGGCTGAGTTGGACGAAAACAATTATGGAACTTTTTATGAGTATGATAATGAGGGCGGTTTGGTTCGGGTTAAGAAAGAAACAGAAAACGGGATCAGGACAATTCAGGAAACACGCTCCGGGAGTGCAATCAATATAAAACCTTAATAGCATGATTTATAAAAAAATAATTTTTGTATGGGTTCTGTTCACTAGTTGTCTGGCCCATACACAGACTGTAAACGAAGTTTTTCAAAAATTCAGCAAGCAATATAGTACTTCTCTGCCATTACAATATAAATCTAATTATGCATTGTATAAAGATTTTGATGCTAAGAAATCAGAACAAAGTTATAAAGGTGCTTTTTATAAAAATGTAAAAAATGAAATGTACACAAAAATTGGAAACACTGAAACTCTTAATTCTAAAACGGTATTTCTCAAAATAAATCATGATGAAAAGATAATTGAAATTTCAGATCCAATTGAAAGTTCTTTTAATGATTTTGATATGAGAGCATTATTGAATTTATGTGAAGTAGAAAAATTTGTTGATTATAAATCATACTGGGAAATAACTCTTGATGCAAAACCATATTCCGGTCTTTCTTATTCGAAAATTATTGTCCAGATATCCAAGGATTATTTTTTGCAAAAACAAACGTTTTATTACAACACGGCAATCAATTTTTCAAAAGATTATCGAAGCCCGGATTCACATTATCCAAGATTAGAAATTACCAATACAAATTATAACCGAAATCCGGTGAACGCTGCAATTTTTAATAGTGCGACTTATTTTTTAACGGCCAAAAAGCAAATCATTTTGTCTGAGCCATTAAAAAAATATGAAATAATTGACCAAAGAAACATTTCCAATAAATAAAAATCGACATGCATATCAACAAGTATTTAATAACATTTGTATTTACACTGTTTTCATTGTTTTCATTTGGGCAACAAGAAGAGTTTTTAGGAGATCGAAAAGTAGGAAGTCAGCTAAATAGTCTGCCAATTCTTCATATTACAGATCCAAAATTTACAGACTTAGATAAGCACAATGTTTTTGCCTCTATTAATCCCGCGGTATCAATTCATTTTGGATATAATGATACTCAGTCTGATGTATATTATAGTGAAATTTTATTAAAAATTACACCATATGGCACGGCCGGAAATATACTCACTACTTATAAGGATAGCAAGAATCAGGAAAAAACATATGCGAATCCTTTTTTGATAACCCTAAAGATAAAGCATGATAATATAACCAAAGGAGCGCAACTAAATGATTATGCTGTATATCAATTACCGGGAATACATAAAGCAGATGTAAAAGTAGAATCAATAAAATATTATAATTCCAATGATGCACTTATAACAGTTTCTAATTCTTCAGTTTATTTAGAATTAAAATTCAATACATACAGGTATTACAACATGCAAGTGAGTGCTACAGAATCAACGTCTGTTTTTCCGTTGTCTCATAAATTTATAAAATACAATGGTACAAACGAATTGCAAGTTTCTAAAGTTAGTGACGGTGCTGAAGAACTAGTAATTAACTGGACCAGAGACATCAAATCTCCGGCAGTAGAATACGAACTTGAATGGAGCTGGATTGACAATTATAATATAAATGGCGGAAAACTCTCTACCAGTCAAATACCTTTAACAGAGCAGGATTTTAAATTAAACAGTACAAGAATTCAAACCAGAAATACTATTTATAGAATTCCTCTTGTGTATTCTAATGGTTATTTGATATATCGTGTAAGGCCTATAGGTCGATTTCTTGACAACACAGACAAATTTTTTTATGGAACCTGGTCTTCTGGACTGACCGGTTCTTTTAAACTCGTTAGTGACTGGTCGCATATAGTCGAAATAGATCAGACACATGAATCCGGAAAAAACTGGCAATACCAATCTTCTTTTGCCGAAGACGGAAAAAAGAAGGAAGTGGTAAGTTATTTTGACGGAAGTTTACGCAACCGCCAAACCGTAACCAGGATAAACTCTAACAATAAAGCCATTGTTGGTGAAGTAATCTATGATAATCAAGGGAGAGCTGCGATCGAAGTGTTACCAGCTCCTATTGAAGCTTCCGGAATTCGCTTTTATAGTGATCTGAATAAAAATTCTAAAAACTCAATTTACACCCACAATGATTTTGACTGGGATAGTCCAACAGTTTTGAATTGCGATTCTGAATCTGCTTTCGAAATGTCGAATATTGCCGGTGCAAGTAAATACTATTCCTCAAATAATCTGCGTCAGGAAAATTACCAGGATTTAGTTCCGGATGCCAACGGATTTCCTTTTTCGCAGATAGAATATACTCCCGACAATACTGGCAGAATCAAGAAAAAAGGAGGCGTAGGATTAGACCATCAAATTGGTAAAGGGCATGAAATGCAATATTTTTATGGACAACCTGAACAAAAAGAACTAAACAGACTTTTTGGCTATAAAGTAGGGGATTTTGCCCGATACAAGAAGAACATCGTTGTTGATCCCAATAAACAAATTAGTGTAAGTTACCTTGATCCACAAGGAAGAACAGTGGCAACTGCACTTGCAGGAGATAATAATGATATATTAATGTGCCTGGATGATGAAGCAAATACTGGTTTACATGCAATTACAACCACCAATTTACTGGCCAATAATGATAAATACGCATCTGGCAATAATGATATAAAGAAAGATGGTATTCAATTGAATACTTCAGTGAACGTTGAAAAAGAAGGTGAAATAAAATTTAATTACACATTTAATAAAACCAAAGGTTCCTACACTGATAATTGTTTAAACACAAAACAATATCCATTTGTTTATGATTTATCCCTAAGCTTGAAGGATGATTGTGCAAATGAATTACTTACGGGAACTGATTCATTAGTTTCAAAAATTGGCGTATATAACGACAACTCTTTTAATGCAACCTCTTTAAGTGTAACAAATAAGGAATATAAAGGAGAATATTTAGGTAATTTCCTAAAGATAGGATCTTATTCTTTAAGTAAAAATCTTAGGATAAATCAGGATGCATTAAATCAATATGCCGATGATTATATAGACCAATTAATCGCAAACAAAATATGCCTGCCCGATCTGTCATCGTTACAAGCAGATGTTACTGCTGATGATTGTAATGTAACCTGCAAAAGTTGCGAACAATCATTGGTATGTGATAATTTAACCGTTGCTGAATGTGAAGCTTTTCAATCGAAATTATCGGTTGATGAAGATGATCTGGGTAATATTACCGCAAGAGAATCTTATATAAATACAGCCGAAAAACAATATATGCTTAAAAACCTGAATGCATTTTTTGTAACCACTTTTACACATAACGGTTCACAATTTGTAAATCCTGAGATCGATCAAAAAGAAATAGTGGCTAAAGTAGCCGGATTTAAATTTGAATTTAGAAAACACCTCTCTGAATGTAGGGAAATGTGTAAACAACCAATTAATATTTGCAGTCTTAATCTGGATTCGCTTCTGGAAGATGTTAGTCCGCATGGGCAATATGGCTCCGTACAAGGTCTGGAAGATAATCATACCAGCGAAGATTTTGTAAATAATACAGAAATAGATCCTTTAAGTATCTTTAATGATAATAACCAATTATTATATGGTGGATATATTGTAGTGACCCAGATTAATCCGGAAACGAATAAAGATGAGGAAATAAAAATATCTAATTACAGCTGGCGAAAACCATTTAAATCTTATGAAGAAGACGGGGTTATTTCTAAGGTTAGAGTAGAGTTGGTGGGAGAAGGTATTTACAGTCCCAGTATAAAAGAGGGGATGATATTAAAACCGGAAGATCAGGATCCTACTCGTAATGATCCAAATATATTTTTGATACAACCTGAGGATTTACGATATGTATCTGATTTTATTCATCTATGGAGGCCGAGCTGGGCAAATGCTCTTTTACCTTTTCATCCGGAATACCAGTATTATATTTATAATGCAGCTTTATGTAGTAAAATAAACGGTGCAGGCTATAATTCAGATGGGTTTGACGAAACATTAAGCAACATGGATTATTATGATGCCGAAACCGAAACAATTAGTGATAATACCATATTTACATCTAATGGAATAATATCGAAACTTTTAAATGTTGATTCTCAAAGTAATGATAGTGATCCCTTTTATAACTCAGCAAATTTTATAGAAACAGATACTGATTTTAAGCTTCGTAAAGATTTAATGAGAGAAGCTTTAAATCTAAATTATGACGGTATCGCTTTGCCAAATGGTAAAAACATGACCATGCTTCAGGTTGCCTATTATTTGGCTGTTTATTCTAATGGGATTGCAGCTGATTCTGACTATGAAGAATTTATAAATAAAACAAATACTAAGTTGTTAAGTGACATTAACAGCATGAGTGATATTTATTTAAAACAAAAAATATGGCTGAATTTCAGAACAAATTATACCGCTGTTAAACAAAAAACCAGAACAGTATTCTCTCATATTTATGCCTCTCAAAAAAATAATTATAATGATTGTATTGGTAATCCCGAAAGCTCAGATACATTTTTTACCCTATTCAAAAAGTATACAGTTGCAAGGCCAAACAATTATGAAAATCTTACCAGATTAATAAATACTATTCCACAGATTCCTGCACTCCCTAATACAACTCCTGCCAGTAGAGGAATTGAGCTGGCATGTTCAGATGTGACCTCTTCTTTTTATGCAACCAAAGAAAAAAGATTCGTTCCAGCAGATTATGGTTTTGACTCAGCACTTACAGATACACAGGTTATGGCTGCAGCCAAAGCAACTGCCGAAACCGGAATGTATCTGGAAACTGGCAAATGCCCGGGAGCAATCGATTTAGAATTTTTCTTAAACGGATTACTCGATCCTACGATTCAAAAACAGGGACTATTGATAAATGGCTTAAAGACTTCGAGTATGCCCTATTTAACTAAGTACTTGTTCAATGCACAAATAAACTCAGATTTTAACTTAGAAACCGCTGGTGAAACCCCAAAAATTAAAGCTACTCAGGATGCTTCGGGTAATCTTAATATTGGTTTTACCTACATGAACAATGATATTGCAACTCCTATTCAGTTGAGATTTATAAATAAAAATTATAAAAATGCCTGTGGTACAAATGTGTCTGTAAATTGGGAAGATATTATTGGTTTCAAAAATATTTATGCTTTACCTGAATATAGTACAATCGATAAAGTATATAAATTCCAGATTCTGGCCATTGTAAAAAGAAAAAGTGGTACAGATAATTGCACTTCTCCCGAAGAAATAATTATCGAAGGTACTACCAAAGCAAATATTAATGGATGCGACGAATTAGCGATTGCACCCTGTGATAAAAAAGAGAAATTTAATAGTGCTTTTAAAAGCCTTGTATTCAATCTGCAAAACAGTAGAATAATTCGCAATAATGAAGTAGATCTTACCACCAATACTGCTTTTACAAACGGTTATCTCTATACCTATTTTGGCATTAAACAAGGTGATGTTGTAAAATGGAAAAATAATACCAACGGCATTAGTATTACTGTCAATGATCAAAACCGTCTTGTAATACACTTTGAAGGTTATAGCTTAGGAGTAGATCCTATTATCAATATTGCCATAGGCGACTTGCAAAATAACCAATACAATATTTTAAAGCTAACGGTTAGAAAACCAGGTCTTTTCTCAAAAAGACAAATCACTTCAATAATCACCACTGGTAATAAAAATCCTCTTTATTTTAGTTGTTGTTCGCCTTGTGGAGAATGGGATCATGATGGTGACGGTTTTGGTGATTTGTGTGGAGAAGTTTCACCTCCAAAAATAAATGTATGTAACAGCGGTGATAAAGAATATATATATGAAGAAAATTTAAAAGAAGCTTTAAATGAAGCAATAACAAACGAGACATTAAATTCATTACAAAACTCTTTTAATAACCCCAATGCGGTTAAAATGACTCGTTTTATTAATAATTCTAAATTGATTGAGAATTTTCAGGCATTTAGAAATTATTGGAATAAAATTAAAGTATTTGAAAATCCCTATATCGACGATATCGAACTTTTTAAATTTATAGTTAAAATAGGTAGAGGAAGTACTTACATAAATTTTTACAATAATAAGAATGTTTTAGAGGCTTATATCATAATATCAAATCCTGATAATCTGGCAGTCAAAAAATTTAATAATATTGAGATTACAGAATCTCAGTATTGTTCCATTAATTATACAAATAATAATAACGAAACTTTTACCTTAAATGACATATACATAAACAATGCTGTATTGATTAGCCCTACCCATACAGGTGTTGGGTCAATATGTGATTTTTTAACGGCTTATACGACAAAAAACCTATTAAAAAGTTCGTATAGCAATACGAATGACAATATTATAAGTTCAAGCTATGTCAATGATGAAGGTAATGTAATTACTATTCTGAATGCACAAAAAACTATTTTAAAATCAAGACTAACCGCAACTCCGGCAGTTACAAACTGTAATACATTCTGCGTTCCTCCAACTGTTCCTCCAATTATCTGTGGTGATAAATGGAATGAGTTTAAGACAGCAATAATTGCTAAAGTGGCTAATTATGAAGTCCCTGAAAAATTAACTAAAGACGCTAATTTTTTCTGTGAGGCTAATTTTGGATATGTCAGCACTGATTATATTGCTTATTTAACCAAGCTGCAAATAACAACAATACAAAACCCGCTTTTTGTAACAATTGCAGAGTTTTGTGCAACCAAACTGAGATATGGTAATACAAAAACCGCGTCAATAATTGATTTATATGCCAGTTATATATCAGAACAGAAAACAGCAGAAACCGAGGAACTTTTAAAATGGAACCAATATGCAGACAACTATGTAGTAAATAATAATCTATGTGTACCGGCACTTATGGCACCAACATTTAGCCTGAAAGTTACTACTTCTGAAACCAGGACACCTTGCGAAATATATGCAAATACTGTAAAAGAATCGAACAAACAACAAATTGAACAGGCTTTTTATGCCAGAAAAAAAGAAGAATTTAAGCAACATTATCTTCAGGCTTCACTCGAGGGAGTAAATGAAACGCTAACGCAGACTTCCTGGGACAAAGAATATCAATATACCTTGTATTATTATGATCAGGCAGGAAATCTAGTTCAGACTGTTCCGCCACAAGGTGTACAAAGATTATTGCCAAATTCTGATGCAGCGATAAACGAAGTTCGCGAAACCAATACTGAAAAAGAGGATTTAACACAAGTCAATGGCATCGATGTAGCACCAAAACATACGATGCAGACACAATACCGTTACAATTCATTAAACCAATTAGTGTGGCAAAATACACCTGACGGAAAAATAACCCGATTTGCATACGATGCATTAGGAAGAGTTGTAGCCTCTCAAAATGCAGAACAAATAAAGACGAAACGTTTTAGTTACACCCGTTATGATGGCTTGGGCAGGATTACCGAAGCAGGACAATTTATAGTTAAAAGTGGTATTGCATTGACTATTAATGACAACGGAAGACTGATTTTTACAAATACTGTAAATCTTGTGCCAGTTGATGCTGTTTTAGATTTGTATCCTTATAACCTTACCATAGCACTGGATCAAATTACCAAAACCGTATATGATACTCCAATTGCAAATACCAGCGAATGGTTTACAGCTTATGGTGTTGATAATTGCCATAAAAGAGTAACCGCAGTATTGTATTACGATACTTTAACAGCCGAAATAACCCAGGTAAAAGCATACGATAACTATAGCAATGCAATCGTATACGATTATGATGTACACGGAAACGTAAAAGAGTTAATATATCATACAAATAATAATACTAAACTAACCCAGCTTAAACAAGAACTTAAAAAAGTAGTCTACGATTATGACCTGATAAGCGGCAATGTAAATAAAGTTACCTATCAGCCCAATAGTGCCAAAGACCAGTTTATACATCGTTATGAATATGATGCAGACAACAGGATACAACAAGTATATACCAGCAAGGATAATGTAATCTGGGAGAAAGAAGCGAATTATCTCTATTATGATCACGGACCATTGGCACGTGTAGAAATTGGTGACAAAAAAGTACAGGGTCTTGATTATATCTATACCCTGCAAGGCTGGCTAAAAGCAGTGAACTCAGAGAGAATTGGCTCACAATACGATGCTGGTAAAGATGGCTTAAATGTCGCTCAGGATGCCTTTGGCTTTGCCCTGAATTACTACAAAGGCGATTATCAATCAAGATTTAATACCAGAGACAATACAATCTTTAGTTTTAGCAAAAACGATAAACTGGAGCAAAATGCCAATCTCTACAATGGAAACATTAAAGAAATGGTAACATCATTATTGGATAACCAGCAAAAACCAATTTCGACACAGTTTAATTATTACAAGTACGATCAGTTAAACAGGATAAAAGAAATGACATCCCAATCTATTTCGTACAATCAAAATTTAACTACAAATGCCCCAACAACCGGGTACAAGTCAAATTATAGCTATGACCGCAACGGAAACCTTACTTTTCTAAATCGCTGGGCATCATTGCCTAACGGAGTAATTACACTCATGGATCAGTTAACGTATAATTATACCAACGGTACCAATAAATTGCGCCATGTAAATGATGCTGTGCCTAATGGCGTCTTTACCAACGATCCCAAAAACCTCAACGATACTTCCCTTGATATAGACAACCAGACTGCTGATAATTATGGTTATGACGATATAGGGCAATTAATCGCAGACAGACAAGAGGGTTTAAAAATTGAATGGCGCGTAGACGGAAAAGTAAAAAAGGTAACCAAAAATAACGGAGTCGTAATAAGCTTTGAGTACGATGGTCTGGGCAACAGAGTTGCCAAAACAGTTACCAGTGGTACTAATGCCACAACAACCTATTACCAGCGTGATGCACAAGGCAATGTCCTGAGCACCTACGAAATGGTAAAACAAGGAACTGTGCTTAAATATTATCTGGTAGAACAGGATATTTATGGCAGCAGCCGTTTAGGAGTCGAAAAAGGACGAAAGGAAATCACTGCAGATAATGTGCAAAGTATTCTTAAATCAGGAGTAAGACTCTCAGGAACTCTTCAAAGTCCCCTAACGCAAGACAAGGAGATTAATACCAATCAATCCGGTTTAAATTTTAGTACAGAAGATGCCAGTGCAAAATGGACAGAAAAACCGGAAAACACCATTAATTTATTTAAAAACGAGACTTCTAAAACCGAATCGATAACCCTTACAGGACACTTGAAAATTGACTCTAAAAGTACGAGTGCTGATGGTCTGATAGCGGCCTTACATGGTAAAAACCAAGAAGGAGAATCATGGCCGGGAGATCGTGCATATTCTTACTTAAGTTCAGTTTTAGTATCAGTTAATAAAACAGATATGGGTTATAAGCCCGTAGTCTCACTTATAAAATACCGAAGGGACCATCATAGATATGAAAAATCTAAATTTAGTTTTAGAAGTTATCAAACCACGACTCGCTATGAAATTATTTCGCCACCTATTCCGGAAGACGAATGGGATTTAAAAGTACAAATAGTAAACGACATAAATACTGACGAATATATTGTTACCATAACCCTGAACGGCAATGAATACAAGACCACCAGTAATCTCACTTTAGATCACGATGGAGTTAATAATATAGGGATGAGAAGAGGTTCTGAGGATCTTCATATTATACTACCGCAAAACTCTGTAGGACATACCTCTATTACCCATCGTCCTGGTAAAACCGAGAAATATAATGCTATTAAAGCCGAAATATGTGATTTTAGTTTCAGAGTAGATAATGGTCAGGAACCAGAGGATATACAAACTAATTATTTTGGTTTTGATGAAGGAAGTGGCATAAAAGCAACCGCTACGACAGGACAAGAGGCTAAATTGAGTAGTGATATTTTCTCGCAGACCTATTGTGGTTCAAGAGCTGATGACAGCGATGGAGATGGCATACTCGATATAAAAGACAATTGCCCTTATGTATTTAACCCATTGCAGGAAGACACTGATGGTGATAATATTGGTGACGCGTGTGACAATTGTAAATATATCCCTAACTTTGACCAGCTTGACAGCGACGGAGATGGTGTGGGAGATGCCTGTGATAATTGTAAATTTACTGCTAACGCTGACCAAATCGATACAGATGGAGACGGCATAGGCGACGTATGCGATAATTGCCCAACAATATACAACCCATTACAAGAAGATGCCAACAAAAATGGAATTGGCGATGTTTGCGAAGGATTAGCGCAGGGCGAAGGTAAAGCTGCGGTGGCTGGTTCTCCTGTAATTGCGTATCGTTTTGTAGGAGACAAACAATATGAGTTGTCGAATCATTTAGGCAATGTGTTATCTGTAATTACAGATCGAAGCCTTTTGGCAGGAAACATTTTCATGCCAGACGTTCTTAGTTATTCTGATTATTACCCTTTCGGGATGCAAGTGCCAACCAGATATGGCAGCTCAGAATCATATCGTTATGGCTTCCAAGGTCAGGAGAAGGATAATGAGATAAAAGGCGGTGACGGGAACTCGATGAACTATACTTTTAGGATGCATGATCCGAGAGTTGGAAGGTTCTTTGCCATTGACCCATTATTTAGACAATACCCTCACAATAGTTCTTATGCATTTAGTGAGAATAGGGTAATAGACGGTAGAGAGTTGGAAGGTTTGGAATACACCAGATATGACACTGACAGCTTCGACCCGAATGTTAAGTTAATGGCAAAAGATGATAACGTAACTAATTATGCTGACAGTAAAAACTATAAGATTTTTAATGACGCAAGGAGTGGTTTTAGTGGAAGTGGCTTTATTGTAGATTTCATGGGTGGCGAATTAGTTGGAGCATATATTGCAGGAACTAAATTATATCAATCTGCTACTAAATTTGTTCAATCAAAACTAACTGTAGTAACTTTAAAAAATGCAGATAAACTTCTAAAACCTGCTGTTGAAGCAGCAGAAAAAGGAGTAACTACTAAGCCTGTTGCAGGAAGTATAGCTAACATAAATCGCTCAATTGATGGTGCTAAATTAGGGAGTATGAATTGTACTAATTGTGTAATTTCAACAGATTTAGCATTACAGGGAGTAAAAAGTACTGCTATGCCAAAAGCACTTACTCCATTAGGAGAATATACAAGTGGACCTGTATCAATATCTGTTTTAGAAAAACATTACGGTACGAAATTTGTAAATACCAATGTCTCAAAATTAGAAGAATTGGCAATTGGTAAAAGAGGAATAATATATGGAGAAGGTAAATATGGAGGTCACGTTTTTAATGTTGTTAACCAAAAAGGAGCAATAAAATATCTGGATGGACAGACAGGGAAAGCGGCTAATATTAGTGATTACAAAAATTTGAAATTTTTACCAACAAATTAAACGAAATATGATTAATAAAGAAATTGCATATAATAGAATAAACACCGTTTTATTAGAAATGGAAAAAGAAGTAGGGGTAAAATTAAAAATCAATGATGATTATTTTTATGATTTTCATGATTTTATGTTTTTTATCTATAACTCATTTGAATATTTAATCAATGATAACAATTCTTATGCATTGGCTGGTAATCTACCTCTTATCATAGATAAAAACGAAGGAAACATTTATACTCTTATAGATTTTACAGATGAATTAGAAGATTTTAAATTCGAGGAACTTCTTCTAAATGGATTTTTAGAAAAAATTAACCCCGCTCCGCAAAGTCTGTAGCACGGCTGCGCAAACGTCTCTGACTTTGCGCCCGCAACGATAAGCCACAAAGCGCATACAAAAAAAAGCAACCTAGAAATGGGTTGCTTTTTTTTTGAAAGAATGCCAATCTTATATTTCAATTAAAAAGAAAATGTTCTGGCATTATTTCAAAAAAATGCATAGCCCTTTGCGGCGATTGAGCAAAATAATAAAGGTTCGTAGTGCGTGGGCAGCAGCGTCGGGGTTTGTAGAGGTCTTAAGGAACTGAGATATTTTACATAATGAGTTTATAGTGAAAGGCGAAGCGTACCGGAACGGCTTGCACTATAATGACTTGTTATGTAACATAGCTTTGGTGTGGTTTATCTATTGGTCTAGAAAAATAAATACGTAAAGTCTATCGATAAGGCATAAAAAAAACCTCGCATTTTCTGCGAGGTCTTGTGTTTTATATAATGCGAGATTATCACGAAGATAATCCAATAAAAGCAACTCTTTTACGGGAAACTTTTTATTGTTTATGGAATTGCAATTAATAAGAAATAGTAAAAGCTCCCTTATTAACTTCATGTTTCTCTGTCGTCAGAAAAGATTTAAAAGAAGCACTAAAAGTTCCGCTAATTGTTTTTTTAGTAGTATCGTGACTTAAAATAACAATAGTTCCGGAGTCTGCATTAAAAACCCCTTTTTCAGTAGCATTCTTGATATACATTAAGCTATAATCATATGACTTTTCAATACTAATATCATAGGTACCTGGTTTAACAGTACCCGGTAAATTCACTATAATGCTTTCAACACCTCCTCTTATAGCAGCAATAGCTATTTTTCCCATAATTGAACTAGAAGTTACATTGGCACTAACATATTCTGTATCATCTAATTTTGCAGAAAAAGTATTGTTATTTACAATAGGAATAGCGTTAGTAAAAGAAATATCTTTAAAAGAACCTTTAGTAATAATTTTATTTTCTAATTTGTTATTCGAATTAGATCTTATTCCTGTAAACTGGAATGTTCCGGATATTTTTTTCGTCTTTGTATCTATAGATGATATAATTATACTGGCAGTATCTTTATAATCAAAAGCATTAAACTCACTAATAGCATCTTCTTCTGCAAGACCTATAAAAGCACTGTATTCAGCAGATGTTGGACTATAAGCTAGTGTTAAATTACTTTTTGCCCCACTTAAATTCTTTTTTAAGGTATAAGTCCCTACTTTAGAAGAAGGTACAGTAATTTGAACGAAACCTCCATTTGTTGAACTTAGTCCACTAATCGAAATATAACTAGCCTCTGCAATTGAACTTACACTTACTATTGCCTGTACAGTTGTAGAAACAAAAGTTTTTCCATCAACATCAAATTGCAATTTTCCCGATTCCACTACTTTGTCAATTACATCAACTTCTTCTCTACCGGATTCATCTTTGCTGCATGAGCCAGAAAATAATCCCAAACTTAGGATTGAGATAAATAAAACATATCTTTTTTTCATAATTTTTTATTAAAATTAACTCGCAATTAACAAATAAAAACTCATTAAAAAATCCTTAATAAGTTTTAAAAGTGACAAAATAAGACATTAGCTATCTTTAAAAGAACCATTCAAATTTTAGTTATAATTTATTATTCGAATTATAATAAAGCGACTTTGTTTATGGCTTAAGCCAAATTTACGCTGCTTAAATAAAAAAAGACTTTCTTAATTGGGAAGTCTTTTTTTGTTTCATGTTTTTTCGACCTTATTAGATGATAAAAACAAATTTTTTATCAATCAGATATAAACAGCAATACCCTGATTTCTAAACAAAAGTTTTTAAAGTCTTTACCAAATAAGCTGAAAGCTTAAAAAGCAGTAGCGTAGTGCATCGCACTATGAATTAAATTAAAAGTTGGATTGCCTGAAAGGGGAAAAGCAAATAGGTAAATACTATATATAGCATTATGTTGAATGTTTCCTTTGGATGAATTTGAATTGTTAAGTGAACTTAATGAAATTCTAATTGCCGATTCTCAAAATATAAAGGAATAATGAATTAAATAAATCTGTTATCAGAAGTTTTTCATTTAAAATGGAAGATATTATTTGTCTAATTTTTTTGACTATTTAAAAGAGAAAAAACCATAATTCCCGATTTTTTCTCCTTTGGGTTATTCCATTTCATAAATTTTATTATGTTTGCTAAATCGATTTAGCAATTCTTGAAACTTTCTATTATTATGAAAAATATATTCTTAACGTTCTTTCTAAGTATTATTTCTACTGCATTTATAAATGCACAGGAACTTAAATCTCCTGATGGAAATTTGACTTTGACATTTCGTTTAAATGCATCAGGAACGCCAATTTATTCCCTTAATTATAAGAATAAAGAAGTGCTTAAAGAAAGCAAATTGGGCTTTGTTATAAAGTCTGACATCTTGCTGAATAAAGATTTTGAGATAGCAGCAACAAAGTTTCAGTCAGAAAACAATACATGGAAACCCGTTTTAGGCGAACAAAAAGAAATACAAAATCACTACAATGAATTACGTGCTGATCTTGTACAGGAAAAAAGCAAACGAAAACTTTCGATTTATTTCCGTTTGTTTAATGATGGTTTGGGTTTTAGGTATGAATTTCCGGTACAGGATAATTTGCGCCACTTTATCATTCAGGAAGAAACAACAGAGTTTAACTTAACCGGAGATCATAAACTTTTCTGGATTCCGGGAGATTACGATACAAACGAATACAGTTATACAACATCAAAAATATCCCAGATGCAGGCTTTGGTTTACAACGCTACACATGTTCCGCTTGCAGCACAATCGACCACTAAAAATCTTGCCACTCAAACGCCTTTGATGATTAAAACAAATGATAATCTTTATATCAATATTCACGAAGCAGCACTGAAAAACTATCCTGCAATGTGCCTGAATGTCGATGATAAAACTTTTTCGCTAAGTTCTCATCTTGTTCCGGATGCAGTTGGTAATAAAGGATATATTCAAACGGGGAGTTTTACGCCCTGGAGAACGATTGTTGTAAGTGATGATGCAAGAAACATTCTGGCCTCAAAAATGATTTTAAATTTAAACGATCCTTGTGATTTTGAAGATACTTCCTGGATTAAACCTGTAAAATACATTGGGGTTTGGTGGGAATATTTTACCGGTGGAGGTTCTACATGGGCATATTCAGACAATCAGGATGTGGTTATTGGAGCAACGGATTTCTCTAAATTAAAACCAAATAATACGCACGGAGCAAATACCAAACATGTAAAAGAGTATATAGATTTTGCAGCAACAAATGGTTTTGATGCTGTTTTGGTCGAAGGATGGAATGAGGGTTGGGAAGACAATACGGCCTTTAAAAAAGAACGCATTTATAGTTTTACAAAAGCGTATCCGGATTTTGATGTAAAAGATCTTAGTGATTATGCCAGTAAAAAGAACGTGAAAATTATTATGCATCATGAAACAACATCTTCCACATCAGAATATGAGCGACAATTAAATGCTGCTTTAAATTTCATGGTCGATAATAATTACAACGCTGTAAAAACGGGATATGTAGGACCAATTATCCCGAGAGGAGAACATCATGACGGACAGCAAATGGTAAATCATTATACATATGTAGCCAAAGAAGCTGCTAAACACAAAATCATGGTAGATTCTCATGAAGCCGTTAGACCTACGGGTTTGCACAGAACATATCCTAACTGGTTTGCGCAGGAATCAGCACGCGGAACTGAGTTTGAATCTATGGAAGGAATTCATCCGGATCACACTACAATTCTGCCTTTTACACGATTAATGGGCGGACCGATGGATTATACACCGGGGATTTTTCAGGGAGATTTATCGGTTTATGGATCTAAAAAGAATAAGCTGAGCACAACCCTTGTCAAACAATTGGCATTGTATGTTACTATGTACAGTCCGTTGCAAATGGCTGCCGATTTACCGGAGAATTATATGCGTTTTAATGATGCATTTCAGTTTATAAAAGATGTTGCACTCGATTGGGATGAAACTTATATTCTGGAAGCTGAGCCAGGTGATTATATTACGATTGCCAGAAAGACCAAGGGAAAACAAGAATGGTTTATAGGCGGAATCACGGATGAAAATGCACGTATTGCTACAATTGATTTTAGTTTTTTACCTGCAGGAAAATCATATACAGCAACAATTTATGAAGATGGAAAAACGGCTGATTACAAAACCAATCCGCAATCCTACAATATTCGAAAAGTCACTGTAAACAGTAAAACAAAACTAAAACAAAAATTAGCTTCAAGCGGTGGTGTGGCTATTTCTATAAAATAAATTCTTTGAGAAATGGCACGCGGATGACACTGATTCGCTAAAGCGAAAACACAGATAAAAACGGGATTTTCTCTTCTAGTATTGTTTAAAAAAAATCTGCTTAATCTGCCAAATCTGCGAGAGAAAAAGTTTGAGAAATGGCACGCGGATGACACTGATTCGCTAAAGCGAAAACACGGATAAAAAAGGATTTTTTATTGCTGTTTGAAAAAAATCTGCTTGATCTGCTAAATCTGCGAGAGAAAAAAGTTTGAGAAATGGCACGCGTATGACACGGATTCACTAAAGCGAAACACGGATAAAAACGGATTTTTTATTGTTGTTTGAAAAAAATCTGCTTAATCTGCCAAATATGCGAGAGAAAAAATTAGTAACAGATTAAACACGTTTATTATTTAAATGAGTCAAAGTAATTCGCGAAAATTCGTGTAATTCGTGGCAAAAAACAAAATAGATATTAATTTAAAAAACATAAAAAAAATGAGCATAAAAATTTATCCTTTACAATTTGAACCAATTCTGAAAGACAGAATCTGGGGTGGCGAAAAATTACAAACAGTTCTTAATAAACCTATCACGTCTAAAATTACCGGCGAAAGCTGGGAATTGTCTACTGTAGAAGGTGATGTGAGCGTAGTTGCCAACGGAGAATTAAAAGGAAAATCATTAACAGAATTAATTAATGAATCACCAAATGAAATTTTAGGAACCAAAGTTTACGAGCGATTTGGGAATCAGTTTCCTTTATTGTTTAAATATCTTGATGCGCGTGAAGATTTGTCGATACAAGTTCACCCAAATGATAAACTGGCAAAGGAACGTCATAATTCTTTTGGAAAGACAGAAATGTGGTACGTAATGCAGGCTGATCAGGATGCAAGGATTATTGTAGGATTTAAAGAAGATTCAAGCAAAGAAGAATATCTGGAGAATCTAAATAATAAAAGTTTAGTTTCTATTCTTGATGATGTAAAGGCGAAAGCTGGAGATGTTTTCTTTTTAGAAACCGGAACTGTTCATGCAATTGGTGCAGGATTAGTTGTTGCAGAAATTCAGCAAACATCTGATATTACATATCGTTTATATGATTTTGACAGGGTAGATGCTCAGGGAAATAAAAGAGAATTACACGTAGATTTAGCACTTGATGCTATCAATTACAATAAAGTAGATACCCATAAAAAATACGATAAAGAGGTAAATCAATCTAACGTAATTGTAGATTGCCCCTATTTTACAACCAATTTTATTCCGCTTGACGGGAAGATTGAAGGAAGTAAAAACGGAGAAACCTTTACGGTATATATGTGTATCGAAGGTACTTTTGAACTTAGATACGAAAATGTGACTTATCAATATAAAAAAGGAGATACTGTTTTGATTCCTGCTGACATACGCAGTTATGTTTTAGAAGGTTCAGCCTCAATCTTAGAAGTGTATATTTCTTAAATTTTCAACTAAATAAAAAGAGTCGGAGGGTTTTGTTTTATAAACTCTCCGACTTTTTAATATTCAATAACAGATTATTCATATTAAAAAGGGAATAAGGGTGTAAAGTCTTAAAAAACGATTAATATTAAAATTACCTGTAATTGCTGATGATTGTGCTTGTAATTAGCTTTAAAAAAATGATATGTTTAAAAAAATAATTACAAAATCGTTTTAGTAACTATTTTTATTTATATTTGTGATATAATTAATAACAGCTTAATAAAAAATTAACTCCTTAGATGAAAAAGATTACTATTAAGGATATTGCCACAGAGGCGCAAGTATCTATATCAACGGTATCTTTTGTCATTAATGATAAAGGCGAGAAAATGGGAATCAGCCCGGCTGTGATTAAAAAAGTGCAGCAAGTTGCTGAAAAGCTTAATTACAGACCTAGTATGATTGCTACAAGTCTTAGAACCGGAAAGACAAGATCTATTGGGTTAATTGTCGAAGATATTTCGAATCAGTTCTTTGCAGATCTTGCCAGAGTTATAGAAGATGAAGCTAAAAGTATTGATTATAGAGTTTTTTACTGTAGTACAGGAGGAGATGACGGACGTTCTCAGGAATTGATACACAGTCTTTTGCAGGCAAATGTAGATGGTTTTATTATCACGCCAACAGAAAATTTAGAAGACAGTATAGATCTTCTTTTAAAACTGAAAAAACCAGTAGTCTTAATCGACAGGTATTTTCCGGGACAAAGAGTAAGTCATGTTGTAATGGATAATTATGAAGCGTCTAATACAGCTACAAAATTTATAATTGACAAAGGCCGTAAAAACATAGCAGTTGTCAATAACGAATCAGAAATGATTCAGATGAAGTTAAGAGAAGATGGTTGTCGTGACGCCCTAAAAGAAGCAGGAATTTATAATGAATCACTTGTGCTTCATATGGATTACTACAGCAATGAAGAAACCAGAATTGCAACAATAGCCGGTTTTTTAGAAAAAAATCCAAATATTGATGCTGTTTTATTTCTTACAAATTATATGGGATTGGCAGGTCTTCAGGCTTTTAAACAAATGAAAATCAGGATTCCTGAAGATATTGCAGTTATAAGTTTTGATGATCATGACAGCTTTAAACTGCATACACCGGCAATTAGTGTTATAGCACAGCCTATTGAAGATATTGCTGTTAAATCGATACAATTATTGATGAGCCAAATGACAGATATGGAGAAATTTCAAGTAGAAAAAAGTCTTAAAAAAGGTAAATTGATTGTTAGAGAATCAATTTAATTTTAAGATAATAATCAAAATAAAAAAGAAAAGAAACGTTCGTTTTTTTTTACTCATTTTACTAAATCGTTTTAGTAAAATTTAGACAGAGCAAACTAATAATCAGTAATTTTTTTGACCTGTTTACTATATCGATTTCTTGAAATCAGGGTACAAATATATTACTATAAAAAGGATAGTATTTAAAGATGGAGATCTTAGAATACCGTATTAAAATTGAGTTCAAATTTTTTATTAATTTTTTAAAAACAATCACGTTAAAACAAAATCAAAACAAATAACCAAAAAAAAATGCTTATGAAACGAATATTGGCAGTGTTAGGAATGGTATTGTTGAGCAGCTTAGGAGCTGTTGCACAAAACCGATTAATAACAGGCATAGTGGCTGATGCAGAGAACAAGGGAATTGTTGCTGCATCGATAGAGGTTCAGGGAAAACCGTTTAGTGCAATTACAGATGCGGAAGGCCGGTTTAAAATGAATGTTCCGGAAGGAAAGGTTACATTAAACGTATCATCTATTGGTTTTGCATCAAAATTAGTGGTACTTCAGGAAAATGAAAACAGAGTTGCCGTTGTCCTGATCGAAAACACACAAGAACTAAAAGATGTTGTAGTAACTTCATTTGGTGTTAAAAAACAAAAGAAAAGTTTAGGTTACGCAGTTGGAGAATTAAAAGGAGATGAGCTGACCAAGAATAAAGAAATCAACTTAGGAAATGCCCTTCAGGGAAAAATTGCCGGAGTTAACGTTTCTGCGCCGGTTTCAGGACCTTCAGGTTCTAGCCGTGTTGTAATTCGTGGAGCAACATCGGCTTCTGGTCTTAACCAGCCTTTGTATGTTGTAGATGGTATTCCGATAGACAATAGCCAGCAAGGAAATGCAGGAATGTACGGAGGAGCTGATAAAGGAGACGGAATGTCCTCTTTTAATCCGGATGATATCGCTTCGATGTCAGTACTTAAAGGTAGTGCCGCTTCTGCACTTTACGGATACAGAGGATCAAATGGTGTTATCTTAATTACGACTAAAAAAGGAAAAAGCGGAACAGGAATTGGAGTAGATTTTAGTACAAATTCTACCTTCAATACACCGGCAACTCTTTTACACTGGCAAGATCAATACGGAGCGGGAGCGCCTGTAAATGGTGTTGCAACAAGATTTGCAAACGCACAGGAACTTGGAGATTCTTACTATTTTGCCTGGGGAGATAAATATGATGGAACTCCGTCTCTTGGTATCGATGGAATTACAAGACCATATCAGGCTTACGGACAGGATAATGTTAAAAACTTCTACAGAACCGGATATTCTTTCAGTAATACTTTAGCAATTTCCGGAGGAAACGAAACAACTAATTTCAGGTTATCTTTTGGAAATACGAAAGACGAATCTATTTTGCCCGGAACTAACTTTGGAAGAAATAACGTGACTTTAAGTTTAAATTCGGCACCAAATAAAAAGGTAAGTATCGAGACAAACGCACAGTATATTTCTGAGAAAAGCCATAACAGACCTTATTTGAATGACTCTCCAAGAAACCCATCTTTTCCGGTTACTTTTATGACTCCGGGAACAGATATTAGATGGATCAACAATGCATATGATGAAAATGGAGGAGAAGCAGATTATTTTCAATCAAACGTATATCAGACAAATCCTTACTTTGCAACGCAGGAAACCCTGAATAACGATCTTAGAAAACGTTTTATAGGTTCTGCAAAAGTAAATTATAATATTACCGATAAAATTTACGCAAAAGCTGTCATTGGGATTGATGATATTAATTATGAATTTACAGAGATTGAACCAACCGGAATTAACTATGCACCGGGTGGAGCTTATGAAAACACAGTTCAAAACCGTTCTGAGTTTAATGCTTCAGGTTATTTAGGATACAAAGGCGATATCGCTAAAAATCTTTCTTTGGATGCTTTTGTTGGAGCAAACCGTCAGGATAACAGAATGAGTGGTATTAAAATGAGAGGAAATAACTTTATTGTTCCGTTCAAGTATTTTTATGCAAACACTCAGCCTGTAAAAACAGAAAAATTATTTTCTGAAAGCGAAGTAAATTCACTTTTTTATTCAGCAGATTTAGGATATAAAGATTTCTTGTATGTTAGTTTAACAGGTCGTGAAGATTGGTTTTCAACTTTAGATCCGGCAAATAACAGTACTTTTTACCCATCTGTGAGTACAAGTTTTATTTATTCTGAAATAGTTAAATTACCGGAATGGATGTCTTATGGTAAAATTAGAGCTGGTTGGGGTAATGTTGGTGGAGCTTTGCCGGATGCTTATGCTTTATCATTAACGTACACTGCGCCAGACGGACAAACTGATTCTCAAGGTCAGCCAATTTTAGGTGTTAATGGAGAAACAGTTCCAAACAAATTCTTAAAACCTTATAATGTAAGTACAATCGAATTTGGTTTTGAAAATACATTTTTCAACAACAGATTAAGTACAGATTTGACTTTTTACCAAAAAAGAACAACCAATGATATTGCTGATGCTGATATTTCTAAAGCTTCAGGTTACAGAACTACAAAAATCAATGTGGGAGAAATCCTGAATCAGGGTGTTGAGTTTGCCGTAAATGTAAAAGCAGTAAAAACACCTAGTTTTAGCTGGAGTGTTGGTTATAATTTTGCTTACAACAAGAGTGAAGTTGTCAACCTTTCGGATAAAATTCCAACAAAATTGTTAGACGATAACAGAGATGCAAGAGCTTCTGTCGTATTAGAAAAAGGACAGCCTTTTGGTGTAATCAAAGCTTATGATTATTTAAGAGATACAAACGGAAACATTGTACTTGATCCAAGCGGTAAATTCCTGAGAGGAAACTTAATTATTGCAGGACAAGGTGTTGCGCCAACTTCAATGGGACTTTCAAATGATTTCTCTTATAAAAACTTCACACTTTCTGTTTTTGTAGATGCTAAATTTGGAGGAGAAATTTATTCTGCAACAAACCAATTAGGAATGCGTTACGGATTATCTGAAGCTTCGCTTGCTGGTCGTGAAGGCGGAGTTGCTGTTTCAGGAACAGATACAAACGGAAATGCTGTAAACACAACTGTTTCTGCTTATGATTACTGGAGAAGTTATAGCGATGTAACATCAAATTTTGTATATGATGCTGATTTTGTGAAGTTAAGAGCCATTTCTTTTAGCTATAATTTTCCAAAATCGTATATCGAAAAAACACCTTTCCAATCGATTAGTTTAGCATTCTCTGCTCATAATTTATGGACAATCTATGACAAAGTACCTAATATCGATCCAGAGTCAAACTATAATAATAGCAATGCTCAGGGACTTGAAAGAGCTTCTATGCCTTTGACAAGAAATTATGGTATAACACTTAATGTCAAATTCTAATAATAAAAAAGATGAAAAATAGATATATTAAAATATTTTGTGTCGCAATTGTTAGTGCAATGACATTAGCATCATGCGATAAAGGATTCGAAGAAATGAATACGAATCCAAATGCCTTAACAGAACCTGCAGTAAAATCGATGTTTACATTAGCTGAGATTTATGTTGACGGTCAGGATTTTTCGAATACAAGAGGAAATAATATTTATGCCGCACAAATCGTACAGCAATTTTCTTCACCAGGAGGAGCGGGTTCAAAATATACCTATTCTTCTGAATATTCAGCTGCCCTTTTTGGGGAATCTTATGGAAAAGGATTGAACCAGATTTATCAGTTAATGTCGGTTTTGCCAAACAATGATGAAAATTCAAATGCAATTCAGGCTTTAAGAATCATGAAAGTTTTAATGTTTCAAAAACTAACGGATACTTATGGAGAAGTTCCTTATTTTGAAGCAGGAAAAGGATATAATGGAAATATTTTCACTCCAAAATATGACACTCAGGAAGCGATTTACAATGATCTTTTAAAAGAATTGGACGAAGCCGGAACAGCATTAGATGCGAACAAAGGTTTTGTTGGTGCAGCAGATTTATATTACCAAAGTGATGTTGCCAAATGGAAAAAATTAGCCAATTCCGTAATGCTTAGAGTAGCCATGCGTTTGTCTAAAGTAAATCCGGCCAAAGCTAAGGAATATGTAGAAAAAGCAGTTTCAAAAGGTGTTTTTGCTTCAAATGATGACAGTCTTGTTTTAAAACATGATTCAGGTCCACAAGGAGTTAGAACTAATCCTATTACTTCTGCGTGGGTTACAAATGATTTGAACGGAGGAGAATCAAACATAAAATTCAGTAAAACATTTATCGATCAGTTAAAAAATAATAACGATCCTCGTTTAAGAATCTATGCTAAATTAGAAGCAACCGGAGATAACAATCCGGCAAACCAACAAGGTCTTGCCAATGATGCTAAAGATTTTCCGGGCGGAGACAAAAAAGTTTTCTCAGACCCAAATACTTCTACAGTATTACGTTTAGATGCACCAACATTAATTATGTCATATGCTGAGGTTCAATATATATTGGCAGAAGCAGCTGTAAAAGGCTGGAACGTTGGCGGAAGTGCACAACAATACTATGATAACGGAGTAAAAGCAGCGATGGAAGTATTAACTATTTTTGGTGATAAAGTACCGGCGGTTACACCTGCTGAATACACTACTTATATGACGGCTCATCCTTTTAAAATTGCTGGAACTGAGGCTCAAAAAATCGAACAGATTATCACTCAAAAATGGATTGTATTGTTGTTTAATGGTTTTGAAGCTTTTTCAGAATACAGAAGAACAGGATATCCGGTTTTAGTTCCTGTAAATGATCCTACGGGAGAAACAAACGGAACAATTCCGAGAAGATTAATCTACGATCAGTCTGAGCTTTTAACAAATGCAGATAATTATCAACAAGCAATAAGTCGTCAGGGATTAGACAGAATGACAACCAGAATCTGGTGGGATAAACAATAAATTTGGTTAGGTTAGTTAAAATAAGTCGGGAAGGAATACCTGTACCGCCCGGCTTATTTTTTAAAGATTCAGAGTTTCGAAGAAGAAAGAGGAAAGAGGAAAGAGGAAAGAGGAAAGAGGAAAGAGGAAAGAAGAAAGAGTAAAGAAGAAAGAGTAAAGATTAGGGAGACAAAGCTTTGCCCACTTTGCGGCTAATTTTCTTTATATTCAGAGGTTAAAAATCCGTTTAAATCCGTGTCATCCGCGTTACAATATCACTTGCAGTAAAAAAATAAAAAATGAAATATATAAAAAACTTTTATTGGGTAATATCTCTTTGTATTGCGAATTTCTCATTTGTAATCAATGCTCAAAGTATTGATATAAAAGAAGATTGGCAATATCGAGAAATAAAAACTGATAAATGGTTTCCTGCAACCGTGCCTGGAGAAATCCACACCGATTTATTGAATAATAAAGTAATACCGGATCCATTTTACAGAGACAATGAAAAAAAAGTTGCCTGGATCGAAAAGAAAGACTGGGAATATAAAACCACTTTTAAAATTGGTGCAGCAACATTAAAAAAGAAAAATGCAGAGCTGGTTTTTGACGGATTAGATACTTATGCAACCGTTTACCTCAACAATCAATTGGTTTTAAAAGCGGATAACATGTTCCGTCAATGGCGCGTAGACGTTAAAAAACTCATTAAATCCGGAAATAATGATTTAGTAATTGTTTTTAAATCGGCACAAAATGTAGTTGATTCCCTAGCCAAAAAAGATTTTCCATTTGTGATTCCGGACAATCCGCGTGCTTATGTACGAAAAGCGCAATATCATTTTGGATGGGATTGGGGACCAAAATTCACCACTTGCGGAATATGGAAAACCCCAAGATTAGAAGCCTACGACGAAAAAACTCCGGAGAAACCATACGTTTTAGATCGAAAAATAGAATTGGTACAACAACCGGATAGTCTGGGGAAATCATTTTATTTTAAGATTGATGGAAAACCAGTTTATATGAAAGGCGCCAATTATATTCCGTCAGATGCTTTTTTATCCAGAGTAACCAAAAAAGAATACGAAAAAGTGATTGGTATGGCCAAAGATGCCAACATGAATATGCTTCGTGTTTGGGGCGGCGGAATTTATGAAGACGATTATTTCTATGACTTATGCGATAAATACGGAATCTACGTCTGGCAGGATTTTATGTTTGCCGGAACAATGATACCGGGAGATGATGCTTTTTTTGATAATGTAAAAAAAGAAGTTCAGTATCAGGTAAAACGTTTACGCCATCATAAAAGTATTGTTTTATGGTGCGGAAATAATGAAATTGATGAAGCCTTTAAAGATTGGGGATGGCAAAAAAGCATGAAAATGTCTAAGCAGGATTCCACCAGATTATGGAAAGATTACGTTCGTTTGTTTCAGGACAGTATCCCGAAATGGGTAAAAGAAGTTGATACGAAACGTCCTTATATTAGCTCATCACCATTATTTCATTGGTCGAGAAAAGCCAGTATTTCAGAAGGTGACAGCCATTATTGGGGAACCTGGTGGGGATTAGAAGATGTAGAAGCCGTACAGAAAAAAACAGGACGTTTTGTGAGCGAATACGGAATGCAGGCAATGCCAACTTATTCTTCAATAGAAAAATTCACACTGCCGGAAGACCGCTATTTATATTCGGATATTTTGCAGGCCCATCAAAAAGCCGGAAAAGGATTTCTGAAATTAGATTCGTATTTGAATCGCTATTTTATTGATTCGACCAAAATAAAGAAAATGAATGTTGAGGATTATTCATACCTCACCCAATGCTTGCAATATTATTCGCTTAAAAATATTATAGGAATTCACCGTTCAAAAGCACCTTATAATATGGGAACTTTGGTTTGGCAGCTTAACGATTGCTGGCCAGTAGCAAGCTGGAGTGTAACCGATTATTATGACAGACAACCAAAAGCAGCCTGGTATGCGATGAAAGAAGCGTATCGGGATGATAAAACGCCTGAAATAGATTTGACGCGCCCAATAAATTTAACACTCGAAGATCCAAAAATTACTTGGGAAGTAAAAGGAAATAAAGTAGTTTTAAAAGCATCAAAATTTGCCAAATATGTAAACGTTTCCATAAAAGGATATACCGGAAAATGGAGCGACAATTATTTCGATTTAAAACCCGGAGAAGAAAAAACAATCACATTCGAAGGAAAAATTGAAAAACCGGTTTTAAAAGTTTACTCCTTGTATGAGGTTTTAGCAAGGTACTAAGGTTTTAAGTTGCTGAGGTTCTGAGGTTTTTAGGAACAAAGGTTCAAAGAGACAAAGGTTTTCCGTAGAGGCGCACAGCAGTGCGTCTACTTTGCGACCTTTGCGTAAATCCTTGCATACTTTGCGGTTAAATTTAAGTTCAAAGATTAAAAAAATATCCGTGTAAATCAGTTTAACCCGTGTCATCCGTGGGCAACATTTACACAAATCAAATAAAAAATAATTAAAATGGTTACAAAATTCAAAAACATTGTTTTCGCTATAATTATGCTAAGCAGTTTAGCGGTAATTTCGCAGGAAAAGAAAGTAAAACAAACTAGCACAGATTATACACAATATGTAAATCCGTTTATTGGATCTGCAGGACACGGACATGTATTTGTGGGCGCGAATGTTCCTTTTGGAGCTGTACAATTAGGTCCCGTAAATGTTTTTGAAGGTTGGGATTGGTGCAGCGGATACAACTATGCAAGTAATACAATTCTAGGATTCACGCACACGCATTTAAGCGGAACCGGAATTGGAGATTTAAATGATATTTTATTACTTCCTGTTTCTGGAAAAGTGCCACTAACCAAAGGAACAAAAGAAGATATGGCAACGGGTTACGGTTCTTATTTCTCTCATAAAAACGAAGTAAGTAAAGCTGGATATTACAGCGTTTTATTAGATAAATACAAAATCAAAGCTGAGTTAACCGCCAGCGAAAGAGTAGGTTTTCATAAATATACTTTTAATTCTACTACAGACAATCACGTTTTACTAGATCTTGCTGACGGAATTGGTTGGGATAAACCGGTAAAAACTTTCATCAAAAAGCTAAACGAAACAACGCTTGTAGGATACAGATATTCTGCGGGTTGGGCAGCTGATCAACGTATTTTCTTTACGATCGAATTTTCGGAACCAATTTCAAATATTGCACTTTACGACAATACAACGGCTGTTTCTGGAAACGAAGGAGAAGGTTTAAAAATGAAAGCAGTTTTAGATTTCAAGACTTTAAAAAACAAACAAGTTTTAGTAAAAGTGGGGATTTCTCCGGTAAGTTATGAGAACGCTTCTGCAAATATTAAAGCCGAGATTCCGGGTTGGGATTTTAATGCTGTAGCAAAAGAAGCGACTTCAAAATGGAATAAAGAGCTAAATAAAATTCAGATCAAAGGAGATGATAAAAACATGAAAGTTTTTTACACTGCTTTGTATCATACCATGTTTGCGCCTTCAATTTTCAATGATGTAAACGGAGATTATAGAGGAACAGACAAGAAAGTTTACGAAAAAGCAAATTTTACAAACTATACCACTTTCTCACTTTGGGATACTTATCGTGGTTTGCATCCTTTATACACAATTACGCAACCAAATAAAATCAACGATATCGTTAAATCATTTTTGGCAATCTACGAACAACAAGGCAGATTACCGGTTTGGCATTTAATGGGTAATGAAACCAATACGATGAACGGAAATCACTCAATCGCCGTGATTGTAGATGCTTACATGAAAGGATATAGAGATTACGATACCGCATTGGCATACGAAGCGATCAAAAAAACAGCCATGCAAACGCGTGACGGAATGGATTATGTTCAGAAACTAGAATATATTCCAGCTGATAAGATGTTGGAATCTGTTGGTAATGCTTTAGAATATGCAATTGATGATTATTGTGTGGCACAAATGGCAAAATCTTTAGGGAAAACCGATGATTATAATTATTTCATCAAAAGAGCCAATTTGTACAAATTATATTTCGATAAAGAAACCACATTCATGAGAGGAAAATTGACCGATGGAAATTGGAGAACACCATTTAATCCGCTTTCATCAGCGCATCGTAAAGACGATTATGTCGAGGGAAATGCATGGCAATATACTTGGTTAGTTCCTCAGGATCCTTATGGTTTAATTGAATTATTTGGAAGCGAAGATAAATTTTTAGCCAAATTAGATTCCCTTTTCTTAATCACAGATAAAGTAGAAGGAGAAGAAATTTCACCGGATATTAGTGGATTAATTGGTCAATATGCACAAGGAAATGAGCCAAATCACCATATTCCATATTTGTATGCTTATGCAGGACAACCTTGGAAAACGGCAAAACTAATTCGTGAAATCGATGATAAATTTTACTCGACAAAACCGGACGGATTATGCGGAAATGAAGATTTAGGACAAATGTCGGCTTGGTATATTTTATCGTCAATGGGATTCTATTCGGTTAATCCGGCAAACGGAATTTACGTTTTAGGAAGTCCGTTGGTAAATTCAGCTACGATTCATCATAAAGAAGGAATTTCGTTTACAGTAAACGCAATCGATAATAGCAAAACAAATATCTATATTCAAAAAGCAGAATATAACGGAAAACCTTATACAAAATCATACATTACACACGATATGATCGTAAAAGGTGGAGAATTAAAATTGTTTATGGGAAGTAAACCATCGACAACTTTTGGAGTGAAAAAAGAAGATAGACCTATTTAGATTTAAGATTTTAGAATATAGATTTTAGATTTAAGAAATTGGAACGTTGAGTTTCCTAACAGGTTTTTAAAACCTGTTAGGTATGATTTACAGTTTAAGATTTTAGGCTCACGGTAGCTTTGTCAAAGTTTTAAACTTTGACAAAGCTTAGACAAACAAGATTTAGATTAAAGAAATAAGAAGAGTTCAGCCACAGTTTTAGCTTAAAGCCTATAGCTTAAAGCGTAAAGCATAAAAATAAAAATATGAAAATAAAGAGTTTAATTTTTTTAGGGGTAATGCAATGTTTTTTTGCAGGAAACGCACAAGTTAAAACTTTAGATCCGGTAGAATATGTAAATCCTTTAATGGGAACACAATCTTTGCATAGTCTTTCGAACGGAAATACGTATCCTGCAATTTGCCGACCTTGGGGAATGAACTTCTGGACACCGCAAACCGGGAAAATGGGCGACGGTTGGGCGTATATTTACACTGCCGAAAAAATTAGAGGATTCAAACAAACACATCAGCCATCGCCGTGGATGAACGATTACGGACAGTTTTCGATCATGCCGGTAACCGGTAAGCTAACTTTTGCAGAAGACGAAAGAGGAAGCTGGTTCAGCCACAAAGCAGAGGTTTCTAAGCCGTATTATTATAGCGTATATCTTGCTGATTATGATGTAACGACCGAAATTACAGCAACTGAAAGAGCAGCACATTTTCAGATAACGTTTCCGGAAAATGAACAATCTTCTATTGTAATCGATGCTTTTGATAAAGGGTCTTACATTAAAATAATTCCATCAGAAAATAAAATTATAGGATATACAACTAGAAATAGTGGCGGCGTTCCAGAGAATTTCAAAAACTACTTTGTACTTCAATTCGATAAACCATTTGCTACTAATTATACTTGGCACGATAAAGTTTTAGAAAAAGACAAATTAGAATTAAAAGACAATCATGTTGGTGCAGTTGTAGGTTTTAAAACTAAAAAAGGAGAAATCATAAACGTAAAAGTTTCCTCTTCATTTATTAGCGCAGAACAAGCAGAATTAAATTTAAAAAACGAATTAGGAACTTCTTCATTTAATGAAACTGTAGCGCAATCAAAACAAGAATGGAATAAAGTTTTAGGAAAATTATCTGCCGAAGGTGGAAGCGAAGAACAACTAAAAACGTTTTACTCCAGTTTATATCGTACCGCTTGTTTTCCGCAGAAGCAATATGAAGTAAATGCAAAAGGAGAAATCGTGCATTACAGTCCGTATAATGGACAAGTTTTGCCGGGTTATATGTTTGCAGGAACAGGATTTTGGGATACTTTTCGTGCCTTATATCCTTTGTTAAATCTGGTTTATCCTTCGATAAATAAAGAAATGCAGGAAGGATTAATCAACGATTATAAAGAAGGTGGTTTCTTGCCGGAATGGTCAAGCCCGGGATTCAGAGATGTAATGGTTGGGAATAACTCTGCTTCTGTAGTTGCTGATGCTTATATCAAAGGATTGCGAGGATATGATATCAATAAATTGTATGAAGCTTTATTGCATGGCGCCAATAACGAAGGTCCATTAGAAGCTGTAGGGAGAAAAGGAGTGGAGTATTACAACACTTTAGGTTATGTTCCTTATGATGTAAAAATCAATGAAAATGCAGCCAGAACATTAGAATATGCTTACGATGATTTCTCGATCTGGAAATTGGCAAAAGCCTTAAATCGCCCTAAAAAAGAAATCAGTTTATATGAAAAACGAATGATGAATTATAAGAATCTTTATAATCCTTCAATTGGTTTAATGAGCGGTCGAAATAAAGACGGAAGTTTCCCAAAAGATTTCAATCCGTTTAAATGGGGAGATGCTTTTACCGAAGGAAATGCGTGGCACTATAGCTGGAGTGTTTTTCATGATGTTCATGGTTTGATTGATTTAATGGGCGGCGAGAAAAAATTCACCGCAAAATTAGATGCAGTTTTCTCCACTCCGCCAATTTTTGATGATAGTTATTATGGTGCAGTTATTCATGAAATCCGCGAAATGCAAATCATGAATATGGGACAATACGCTCACGGAAATCAACCCATTCAGCACATGATTTATTTGTACAATTATGCTGGTGAACCCTGGAAAACTCAATATTGGTCTCGTGAAGTGATGAACCGTTTGTATAAACCAACTCCGGACGGATATTGCGGAGATGAGGATAACGGACAAACTTCTGCCTGGTATGTTTTCTCAGCAATGGGATTTTATCCGGTTTGTCCCGGAACAGAAGAATATGTTCTTGGAGCACCATTATTTAAGAAATTAACCTTGCAATTAGAAAACGGAAAAAAATTAGTAATCAATGCACCAAATAATTCTGAAACCAATAAATATGTTCAGGATTTAAAGTGGAACAATGCAATTCATACCAAAAATTTCATCAATCATTTTGATGTATTAAAAGGTGGAGAGTTAAATTTTGACATGATTAGCAAACCTAATTTACAAAGAGGAACTTCGGCAAGTTCTTATCCATATTCTTATTCAACTTCAAAATAATACTATGCAATCACGTAGAAAATTTATAAAAAACACAGGGATTTTTTCAGCAGGATTATTAGCACTTCAAACCGATGTTTTCGGGATGAATTCAGATACTTTCAATTTCGCCTTAAAAGATTTTATTACCAAAAGACCACCTTTAGCCGAAAGAAAATTTACGAGTAAAGCTGTTGAGGCCGCAATCGTAAGAATCAAAAAGCAAATTGCAAATCCGGAATTGGCGTGGTTGTTTGAAAACTGTTTCCCAAACACATTAGACACAACCGTAGATTTTGAAATCATCGACGGAAAACCTGATACATATGTAATTACAGGAGATATCGATGCGATGTGGTTGCGTGATAGTACAGCGCAGATTTGGCCCTATATTCCGTTTGTCAAAGAAGATAAAAAATTGGCAGAATTGGTAAAAGGGGTTATCAATCGCCAAACCAAATGTATTTTACTTGATCCTTATGCAAACGCTTTTTATAAAGATTTTAATCAGGTAAGCGAATGGAAAAATGATATGACCAAAATGCAGCCTGGAATTCACGAACGCAAATGGGAAATTGACAGTTTGTGTTATCCAATACGATTGGCGCATGGCTATTGGAAGGAAACCGGAGACATCAGTTTGTTTGACAGTAAGTGGAAAGAAGCAATGCTTTTGGTTATTCAAACTTTCAAAGAACAACAACGCTGGACAGATAAAGGACCTTACAACTTCCAGAGAGTAACAGCTTGGGCTACAGATGGCGTACCTTTGGGAGGTTACGGATATCCTGTAAAACCATGCGGATTAATCGTTTCGACTTTTAGACCAAGTGACGATAGTACTTTGTTCGGGTATTTAATTCCGAGTAATATGTTTGCGATTGAAGTGCTTGGGTATCTTCAGGAAATTTTCTCTTTGCCAGCATTAAAAGATGATAATTTAGTAGCTAAAGCCAAAGAATTACAAGGACAAGTTCAGAAAGGATTAGAAGAAAACGGAATTATCGATCATCCAAAATTCGGAAAAATCATTGCTTTTGAAGTCAATGGTTACGGAAGTTTTCATATGATGGATGATGCTAATGTTCCTTCGTTATTATCATTACCGTATTTAGGCGCAATTGAGCCGGATAATCAGCTTTATCTGAATACCAGAAAAGTCGTGCTTTCAGAAAATAATCCGTTTTTCTATAAAGGAAAAGCGGGCGAAGGAGTTGGAGGTCCGCACACCGGAGTAGATACAATATGGCCAATGAGTATTGTTTTAAGAGCGATTACCAGTGTAGATGAAAATGAAATAAAACATTGTATCAGCAATTTGATTAAAACAAACGCCGATACAGGATTTATGCACGAATCTTTCCACAAAGACGATGTAACAAAGTTTACCAGAAAATGGTTTGCGTGGGCCAACACACTATTTGGAGAAATGATTGTTCATACCAGCATTCATTATCCCCAAATCTTAAAAGATAAAAACCTTTAAAATAAAATATCTGCCGTTAAAGAATCAGTAAAAATTAAGTTTTTTAAAATCAGGAAAAAATTACCCTTAAGAAATTAAGAAAAATTAAGCAGTCAGACTTAGTTTCTTAAGGATTTAAAAAATGAGAATCAAACTTAAAATTTCTTAATCTCTTAATGGTTCAATTCAAAAAAACAAAGAATGAATAAAGAATATGCCGTAGGAATTGATATTGGAGGCACACATATTACCACTGCTATTATAGATGTTAAAAACATGAAAGTAGTTGATCTTTCATTACATAAAGAATCATTTGACTCTAATTTGCCTGTAGATGAGGTAATGTCTATTTGGGAAAAAGCAATCCGTACTTCGATCAAAAATTCTAAAGTAGAAAATGTAATAGGATTATCAGTTTGTATGCCCGGTCCGTTTGATTATGAAAACGGAATTTGCTGGATAAAGGACCAGTCTAAATATGAACATTTTTACGGACTTAATGTTCGTTATTTATTTCAGGGGACGCTTAACCTGACAAGCAATTTTCCTATTCTGTTTGAAAATGATGCTGTTTGTTTCGGAAAAGGAGAAGTGTATAAAGATGCTCAAAATTTGTCTAAAAAAATAATGGCAATCACATTGGGCACCGGACTTGGAGCTTGTTTTATAGATAAAGGAGTTTCAATTGCTGCCGGAGAATCAGTGCCGGCAGATGGAGAAATTTATAACCTTGCTTTTAAGGAAAGTATTGCCGAAGATTATGTTTCGGCGAGAGGACTTTTACGACGTTATAAAAATTTAACGGGCAAAAATGCAAACAACGGATTAGAGATCTATAATCTGGCTGTTGACGGCGATGCAAATGCGGTAAAAGTATTTGAAGAAATGGGCGAAGATTTGGCCACAATAGTTATTCCGTGGTTACAAAAATTTGATGCCGACGGATTTGTTATTGGAGGGAAAATTGCAAATGCAAGCGAATTTTTTCTGCCTGCTTTCCATAAAAAAATTAAAGAAGCCGGAATCGAAATTACGGTTTCTATTTCTAAAGATAATGAAGAGGCAGCTTTAATTGGCGCTGTTAGTTTGCTTTATACAGCTAAGTTATAAACCATATAAGTTATATAAGTTCATGTAAAAGAATTTTTGAAAATTTGGCTTTAATTTTTTAGAAAGATATAAATGCCTGGAAATGTTCTAAATATTACTTATATAATTTAATTTTGAGTAACTATAACAGCCATCTTAAATGATCTTATATAACTTATATGGTTTAAAAATATTTTAATATGACACATTCAAATCGCAGAAATTTTATAAAAACGGCAGCAATAGCTTCAGTTGCTGTGGCATTGCAATCATTTAATTCAAATGATTCAAATTCAGAAGAAGAAAAAATACTGGTTTCCAAAAAAGGCAAAAAGCCAATTGTACTTTCGACCTGGCGATTTGGAATTCAGGCAAATGAAGCCGCATGGGAAGTTCTAAAAAATAAAGGAACCGCCCTGGATGCTGTCGAAGCAGGAGTTAAAATTCCCGAAGGCGACCCAAAAGAAAGAAGCGTAGGTTATGGCGGACGTCCGGATAGAGATGGTCGTGTAACGTTAGACGCTTGTATTATGGATGAAAATGCCAATATAGGTTCTGTTGCCTGTTTAGAATATATAAAACATCCCATCTCTGTTGCGAGAGCTGTAATGGAAAAAACGCCTCATGTAATGCTGGTTGGTGACGGAGCT
This sequence comes from [Flexibacter] sp. ATCC 35103, assembly GCF_001975985.1. GTDB lineage: Bacteria > Bacteroidota > Bacteroidia > Flavobacteriales > Flavobacteriaceae > Flavobacterium. The sequence goes on from NZ_MTQF01000009.1 coordinate 107,066, forward strand.
TTGCAATTTGCTTTATCACAAGGATTCAAGAAAGAAAACTTATTGCTCGAAGAATCTGAAAAAGAATGGAAAGAATGGTTGAAAGACAGCAAATACAAACCAATTGCCAATATCGAAAACCATGATACAATTGGAATGATTGCGCTGGATGCCAACGGAAATCTTTCTGGCGCGTGTACCACAAGCGGAATGGCTTTCAAGATGCACGGGCGTGTTGGTGATTCCCCAATTATTGGTGCAGGCTTGTACGTCGATAACGAAATTGGAGCTGCCACAGCAACAGGTCACGGCGAAGAGGTCATCAGGATTACAGGCTGTCATTTAGTAGTGGAGTTAATGCGACAAGGCAAATCTCCTCAAAAAGCATGTGAAGAAGCTGTAGCCAGAATCGTAAAGCTGACTAAGAATAGAAATAAAGATTTAAAAGATATTCAGGTAGGTTTTATTGCCCTGAACAAAGCCGGAGAATACGGTTCATATTGTGTTCAGGGCGGTTTTAATTATGCCGTTTTTGATGATACAGGAAATAAATTAATCGATGCTGATTATTTCCTGAAATAAGATACTTAATTAGAGTATTGTTTTTTTAGAATGCGCAAAGGTCTTTTTGATTTTTGTGCATTTTTTATGGGGTTAGTTTTAGTTATAAACGTTAAAATTAGAAAATAAAATATTTAAATAGTTTAAAATATAAGATTTATCCTAAATTTGTATTTTAGTAACCGTAATCGTATAATTTATAAATTATCAACAACTAATTTGTAAGAATTTAAACAGATAAAAAGTGTAAAAAATTAGAATAATGAGGTTTACGAAATTGACTTTTTTGATCAAAAAACACTTTCGGAATTTTGTCCTATTAATATGCTTTTTATTTTATAAATAATTGTTTGTCAGTTGATATAAAATACTATTTTTGCGTTTTTTTAACATGGAAAAAATTACATCTTAATGCCTAAATTCAAGTTTCTTTTTTTATTATTATTCTTTATTTCGATATCATATTCTCAAACTAAACGTGCTACCGTTATGGTCAATGCAAGAGCACAAAAAGATAAGATTTTGATACGCTGGGCAGTTAACTCTCCTAGCGAATGGCAAAAAGCAAATAAAAAAGGATTTATAGTAACCAGAACCACCATATTACGTGATGGAAATGTTTTACAAAAACCTGAAAAAATAGTACTTACCCCAAAACCATTACTTCCTGAACCGCTGGATTCATGGATGGACCTGGTACAAAAAGACAATAATGCCGCTATTATAGCGCAATCTATTTACGGAGAAAGCTTTGAAGTAACTGCCGCTAAAGAAGGAGATCTGGCTAAAATAGTAAATATGGCTGATGAACTCGATCAGCGTTTTACATTTGCTTTATACGCCGCAGATATGAGTTTTACCGGAGCAGTAAAAGCAGGTTGGGGACTGGTGGATACCAACGTAAAGCAAAATGAAGTTTATGCGTATCAGGTAAGTGTTTTCGAAAGTCCAAAGGTTAAGGAATCCTCTTATATGATAGGATTAAAAGATTATAGTACACTTCCTGCACCAACTGATTTTATTGCAGTTCCTGACGACAAACAAGTACTGCTTTCCTGGGACTACCAAACCTTTAAAAGAATTTATACGTCATACATGGTGGAGAAATCTTCAGACGGAATCAATTTTGCCCCAATAGCCGCAACGCCATTGGTCAACCTGAATGATAAAGACGAACATCCGTCAAAAAGCATGTATTATATTGATACGCTGAGTGTAAACGATAAAGTATATCAATACAGGGTATACGGTATCACAGCATTTGGAGAAAAAGGAGAAATTTCAAAACCTATTACGGCAACAGGAGTAGCAGCAATAGTAACGCCGGCAAGACTGGTAGATTATAATATTGTAAACACCAACGAAGTTAATCTGGAATGGGATTATCCTGCAGCATCAGAAGGTTTTATTCAGGGGTACGAAATTAATTTGGCAGATAATGATAAAGGACCTTATAAAGTAGTTTCTAAAATTATTCCGCCATCCCAGAGAAAACTCAATTATAAAGAAAATTTATATCCCTCGAATTATTTTACCATCTCTGTTGTAGGCAAAAATAATCAGCGATTAACCTCTCAAAGTATGCTCGTTCAGCCAGTAGATTCTATTCCGCCGGCAAAGCCTACAGGTCTTGAAGGTGTAATAGACAGCCTTGGAGTCGTTCGGTTAAAATGGAAAGCAAACACTGAAAAAGATTTAAGAGGATATCGAATTTTAAAAGCCAATAATAAAGGAGAAGAGTTTGTAGATATCTACCATCAATCGTATGTGGGTACTGATTATAAAGACAGCGTAAGCCTGAAAATGACGAATAGCAAAGTGTATTACAGACTTGCTGCTGAGGATATGCGTTTTAATATTTCGGACTTGTCTGATGTATTGGCTTTAGACAAACCGGATAAAATTCCGCCTGCCGCACCTATTTTTAAAGATTACGATAATAAAGATGGCAAAGTACATCTTAAATGGATTCGCAGTTATAGCGAAGATGTCGTAGGATATAGCTTAAGAAGGAGGGAGAAAGGACAAGAAAAATGGCTGGAAATTAAACAGATAAATGATACCATTCAGGAATTTACAGATGATAAGGTAGAGAATAAAAAAATATACCAATATGCTATTCTGGCTAAGGACAAAAGCAATCTCTGGTCGTCATTAGATCATTCGACCGTAACGGTAAATGTTTTGAATTTTACACCAGTCAAAGTCATTACATTTTTGCAGGGAGTGGCTGACAGAGAAAATAAAAAAATAGTCCTGACCTGGGATTATGCAAAAAACAAAGGCAAAGTCTTGGGAGTAAGTATTTATAAAAATACAAAAGGAACTCCGCCAACGTTGTGGAAGGAATTGAACAGCAATGTTTTGACTTTAGAAGATAAAAATTTAAACATCAATCAGGAACTCGAATACCATTTTGTTCCTAATTTAGAAAGTGATAGTCCTGCAAAAGCAGAAACCCTAACCGTTATATATTAAGCCTATGAAGAAGATTTACTTATTGATAATTTTATTGGTTTCAGGATTTGGTTTTGCGCAGGTAAATTTAAGCGGAACCGCAAATTATGCATTAAAAATTAGCGGACAAGTAGGAGCTGATGGAAGCTCGTGTGGAAATAATGTAACGAGAGGTTTACAATGGGTCGCATCTATAGATAAAAATAATGCTGCTAAAACAATTGTTCAGGGGTCAGCATCTTATCCAAATAATGGAAACGGATTAACAGATCAAACATTTGCTCCCGCTATTGTAACTTTTAAAGAAAATGACAAAATAAAAGAAATTAAAATTAGGACTACAAAACGAGATAGAGGAACTGGAGGATGTAAGGATGTACAATATAGCGATGCATCTATTTCAGTAACAACAGATAATTACAGTCAATATTTTAATTTTTCAGATTTAGGTTTAAATCAGTCAGGAAATATTCAGGTTGATGTATATCCCGTTATTGATTTAATTAATCCTGTTGCTATCAATAATATAGTTGGTACGGAAAGTTCTATTGTTGTTCCGCCAATAACCGGGATAGATCAAAAGTATTTTAATTGGATGTATCATATTGATGGAGAACAAGAAAGGGTTCGAGTTGGTATAAGATGGGTTTATAGGGATGTTTGGAGAAGTTTGCCTGCTGAATATCAGGGTAAAAACTCATTGAATATATTGTGTAAAAACTTTTTAGCTATTGAAGCAGTTGGTAAAAAAATCACTTTAAGAGCAAATGCTACTGGTACAAGAGTCGAATTACTTTATGCTAAATCAGCTCCGCATATTGCTTCAGTCGATGCTGTTCAAACCAGATGTTTTGATACTCAGGATGGAAGGGCAATAATAAAATTTAGCTCAAAATTAGTAACAGGAGAAACTTTAAGATGCTCTGTTAAAAGTTATGATCCTGATACAGGTCAACCACAAGAAACATTTTACTCAACACCAGATGGAGAATCAATTACAATTGGAGATGATTTAACATACGAAATTCCGGTTGATTTTCCAAAAGGAAAGTATCTTATTGCATTGATAGGCTGGTACAAAGAGCCAAACAAAACGGGTGCAAATACGTATGTAATGGATCCTGAACACCAGAAGGAATTCATTATAACCTCGCCTACTCCGGTTGATTTTTCTATTACCAAAAAAAATGATATTAATTGTTTTGGTGGTAAAGATGGGGCAATTGATATAGTGGCTACAGGAGGTATTGATAATGGTATCTATCAATATTCATCAAATGCAGGTTCTTGGATTACTTTTTTAAATGGTGATAAAACTACAATCTCCGGTCTTGGTTTAGGTACTTATGCTGTAAAAGTGAGAAAATTAAAAAATTCTACTGATACTGTAGGTTGTATAGCAAAGGATGCAGATGATAATGAGAAAGTATTACCAGAAACTATTAGTCAGCCTGATAGTGCACTTCAGTTAGTTAAAATTACACCATTTAATCCTACTTTTAATAAAGCCGAAAACGGTAAAATTGTAGCTTTAGTTACCGGAGGAACTCTAATTAACGGAAATTCGTATTCGTACCAATGGAAAAACAGTAAAAATGACGTTATAGATGCCAGTAAAACATCCACACAATTTTTGAATAATATTGTTACGATTTCCTTAAATAATGTACCGGAAGATACGTATACCTTATTCGTTAAAGATCAAAGAAATTGTACTTTAGATCCTGTTGCGATACCTTCTTTGGTGGTTATTTTAGATGATCCGGAACCCATCGAAATAACATTAGAAACTATTCAGGGAATTTCTTGTAATACGGCAAATTTAGATCCGGTTAAAAATCGTGATAAATCGTCAGACGCTATTATAAAGGCAACCGTAAAAGGAGGAATTCAGTTTGTAGCACCTGCAAATAACGGGTTACCTTATAAATTTACTTGGTCAAAATACAATACGGTAACAAAATTATGGGATAAGTTAGAAGATTATAAAACAGCTACTGCTAATGAATTTAGCGAAGGAGACTATTCGCTAAATGTTGAAGATGCAAACGGAATCGTTCAGGGAACTTATAATACGACAGATTTAGTAACAGCAATTCCAGCGATAGAAAAAATTGCAGAACCTGCACAACTTGTATTGGCATTTACCTCAGGAGATGTTTCCTGTTATGAGGGCAATAACGGTTGGGCAATAGCAAGCGTTACAAAAGGAAAAGCACCGTATAAATACACATGGTATGGCGTAGATGGAGGAACTATCGACGAAAATAAAATAGCAAAGCTAGTAAAAGGAGAATATTTTGTTGAAGTAACAGATGATAATGGCTGTTTTGTAAAAGGCAGTATTGTCATTGACGGACCAACAGCTCCTGTAAAAATCTCCTATAAAGAAATTTTTACCCCTACTTTTTCAGGTGCGACCAATGGTAGAATTATAGCAGAAATTACCGGAGGAACACCATTTGATCCAGCATTGAATAATGGGAAATTATACAATTACGAATGGAAAAATACAGCAGGAACAGTACAAACTGTCACTGCCGCAGTAGAAAACGGAATTTATACGATTACCTTAAACGGAGTTCCGGCTGATGATTATTTTTTAACCATTAAAGATAAAAATTATGACGAAGCAACCAGTCAAATCGTTAATTGCTCCATATTAGAGTCAAAAGTGACACTAAACGAACCGGATCCTTTAAAAGTTGTTTTTGAGGTTGTTCGTGATATTTCGTGTAACACAAGCAACGAATTTGGCAATAGTAAAGATACAACACCAACTGATGGTCAGCGTGATGAATCGCAAGACGGAATTTTAAAGGCACATGTTTCAGGAGGAACTCCGCTTGCAGCAGATAAAAATAACGGATTACCATATTATTTTTATTGGAAAAAGCAACAACAAGATGGTACCTGGATAGCTTTAGCTGACATTACAGGCGAAACAGCATCAAATCTTTCTCACGGAAATTATGCTCTTAACGTAGAAGACAGAAACGGAATCAGGTTAGGAACTTATGTAAATAATGTATTAACTCAGGAAATTGACGTTACAAAATTTATGCAGGAACCACCAAAATTGTCTGTAACCATTACTAAAGGAAATGTTTTTTGTAATGGAGGAAACGACGGTTGGGCTACTGCAAATGTTACAGGAGGAACATTTCCTTATGAATATAAATGGTCGAATGGAGTAGAGATTGATAAAAATACAGTTCTAAAAGTGGGTACCTATACGGTATATGTTACAGATTTTAAAAAATGTACCACACAGGCAACTGTTATTATTTCAGAACCTGCTGCACCATTAGCTATTAAATATACGCAAGTTCTTGATCCGAGTTTTTACAAAGCGACTAACGGAAAAATTGTAGCAGAAGTGACCGGAGGTACTATTTTACCGGACAACACCTATTGGTTTGAATGGAAAAACAGTAAAGGAATTGTACAAACTACCACAACAGCCAGTTTTAATAATGGCGTTTACACCATCTCCCTAAACGGAGTAGGCGAGGAATTGTACAGCTTAACAGTTCGTGATGCAAATTATAATGCGGCAACAAACAAAACAAGCTGTACCGTTGCAAACTCTGTTACTGCTTTAGACGATCCGGATCCGCTTGAAGTTACTTTTGAGGTCGTTCGTACTATTTCGTGTAACGCAAGCAATGAATTTGGAAATGAAACAGATGCAAATCCGCAGGACAATCAAAGAGACGAATCTCAGGACGGAATTTTAGTAGCACATGTCAAAGGAGGAATTCAGTTAGCAGCCAATAAAAATAACGGATTACCTTATTATTATACCTGGAAAAAACAAGTTGGTAATTCCTGGATTATCTGGAACGATCATGATGAAACAGCCGAAAATATATCTAACGGAATCTATGCACTGAATATTGAAGATGCAAATGGAATAAAACTGGGAACGTATGTTAATAATATTCTGGTAAAGGAAAATGATGTCACACAAGATATGCCGGAACCTGTAAAATTACAGTTAACGTTTACCAAGTTTGATGTAGGTTGTACAACAGGAGATGACGGTTGGGCAGAAGCGCATGTTTCAGGCGGAACTCCGCCTTATACCTATGAGTGGACGAATGGCGGGACAACAGCCAAAATAGAAAACATTACCACAAACAATTACTTTGTTAAGGCAACCGATGCAAAAGGATGTATCATTCAGGGAAGTATTTTTGTAGGTGATCCTAACGGAATATTTACTACAGAAACCATCAAAAATCCTACTTGTTATAAAGGAAATGATGCCTCGATAGTATTAAATGTTACAGGCGGAAATTTACCTTACAGCTATTTATGGAATACGGGAGCCACTACCAAAGACCTGAACAATCTTACAGCAGGAAATTATGAAGTTGCTATTACCTGTCCGGATTGTTGTGTCTATAAAAAGAGATTTGTTTTAAAAGATCCCGAAGCTGTTATAGTTAATATAGGTCCTGACAGAACCTTATGTATCGATCAGAATATGGATTTAAACGCTGCAATTGCAGATCCAAAAGCACAATACAGCTGGACCTCTACAAACGGGTTCACTTCGAATGAAGCCAAAATAAATGTATCAAAAGCCGGAACCTATCACGTAAAAGTAACTTCAGGTTTAGGATGTATTGGCGAAGACGAGATTGTAATAAAAACAAGCCAGACAGCGATTAGTTCTGAGTTTTTATTGAGCTCACAAGCCTATCTGGACGAAGAAGTTATTTTAATAAATACCAGTAATCCGTTTGGCGAAAGTACCAATTGGGTCATCCCGAAAGGCGTGAAAGTAGTCGAACAAAAAGAAAAATACATCACACTTAAGTTTGATGCCACTGGTGTTTATTCTATTGGTTTAGAGCAAACGCAAGGAGAATGTTATGCCGTATACAGTAAAAATATTACCGTAGAGCAGCGAAGCGGTTTACCAAATACAGGTACAACATCGCAGTTTATTGTAGATTTTATCGTAACCCCAAACCCAAGTAATGGTAATTTTAAAGCACACATTACTTTAGAAAAAGACAGCTCAGTAAATCTAAGACTGTTCTCGACAACGGGACAAAATACAATGATCCAGAAAAACGGATCCGGGAAAAAGAAGTATGAAATAGATTTTGAGACCACATTAGGATCTGGAATGTATGTTTTAGTATTAGAAACAGGGCAACAAACACTGGTTAAAAAAATTATCATCTATTAAAAAATGAAGAACCTTTTCAAGAACATATATGTATTAGTTCTGTTACTTTTTAGTGCAGCGGGATATTCACAATTATATCCGGTTCAGGTAACACCTGTTTTTAATAGTCCGTATAGTGTCAAAATATCAGATTATGCCACTAGCATGGATACTAAAATGCAGTTGCTAATTAATCCTACAGATATTGCGATATCGCAAAGACAGGTACGTATAAAATTGTACATACAAGGTAACGGACTTAACATACAAAGCAGCGATTTTATACAAGGACAACGCCCAATTTTTATCAATGGAGGTGAATTACAAACACTGACGAATACTGATATTGCAGCACTTTTCAGGCTTGAAAACCTACAAGGAATTTCTCCCGTACAATATGCCAATCCGTTGCCGGAAGGAATGTACAATTTTTGTTTTGAGCTGTACGATTTTGTAACCAACCAGAAGATCTCACAAAAAAGCTGTGCCAGTTTATATTTGATCTTAAACGATCCGCCGTTATTAAATACGCCGCAAAAAAACGAACAAATTGCCTCGACAGAGTTTCCTAATATTTTATTTACCTGGACACCACGCCAGATCAATGCAACCAATATCTCGTATAAGTTCGAGTTAAAACAACTTATCGATCCTACATTAGATCCGCAGTTTGCGTTTCAGATGTCTCCCATTTTATATGAGGAAACCCTTTTTTCGACTGCTTTATTGTACAATTTAAGCATGCCAATTCTTACTCCCGGTCTTCGATATGCCTGGAGAGTACGCGCAATTTCTACAACGGGACTTTCAGAGAATGCTGTTTTTAAAAATGACGGATACAGCGAGATATACTCGTTTAAATATACTGCTTCATGTACCGCTCCAACGTTTTTATTAAGCGAATCCCAGAATTCTAAAAGTGTAAAAATCACCTGGCAGGGAGTGCCGGAACATACACGTTATCAGGTACAATACAAAAAACAAGATGTGCCTAATGCACAATGGTTTTCGACCAATAGTTTAAACACACAAAGTTTAATCACCAATTTAGAGCCGGGAATTACGTATCAATTTAGAGTAGGTTCAAGCTGTGATCCCGCAGCCGATGGTATTCAGTCATTTACTTATTCAGGAGTCAGCACTTTTACAACACCTGTAGAAACTAGTGGAGTTCCGGCATATAATTGTGGTATTGTGCCTCAAATTAATATTGAGAATCAAAATCCACTTTTAAATTTAATTGAAAGTGAAACTTTTAAAGCCGGGGATTTTCCAGTTACTGTTTTAGAATTGGAAGGCAATGGACCTTATACGGGAAAAGGTTATATTATAGTACCCTACTTAAATGAGACTAAAATAGCAGTACAATTTGATAACATTACGATCAATACAGATTATCAATTGATCGATGGTGTTGTTGTAACTGTTTATGACCCCGATTGGAAAAATGTGGTAGGGGATCCAGTAATAGAAGATATTTTTGATCCACAAACAGAAGGTGAAGAGGTTGCCGAGGCAAGTACAGAAGATCAAACTGAAAATAAAACGGATCCTAAAAATGTTGATGAATCTACAAATCCCGATCAGAATACAGATAATAAAGATCCAGATACAACAAATGAAAATCCTATAGTAACTACTGACCCTGTAGATAATCAAGATACTGAAACAGGAGCAGATAAGGTGAATGAACCCACAAGTCCGAACAATAATTCAGGAGTTGAAAACGCTGGTAATCCGGCGACAGGAAAGGGGTATTTTGTTGAGTATAGAAATAAAAAATATTATAATAATGATAAAATAAATATTCCTTTTAGTAGGAATGGGTTAGTTAGTAATCGATTTAAAATGAAAGAATTTGAAAAAGATATTAATGTAAAATATGAATTAAGTTATGAAAGTGAAAAAGGTGTAATATCTGAGAATGTTGGAGGCAATAACTATTTAAAGAAAATTGAATCTATAAAAGAAGCAGATTTTATATTTCGCTATGACAATACCTTTAAATATCAACTAAAATCTGTTGCTGATATTGATAAAAAGCCTGATTTGTCAAATGAAATTAATTTGATTGTTAAGCCTGTTCAATTAAAATTTTTAAAAGCAATTGATAATTCTGATAAAGATAATACTAAAAGAGTTGCTAGTGCAACACAAACATTATATTATGTAGATAAAAGTCCGAACACAAAGGATAATAGAAGAACTAAATTTTCGATTGGTTTTAGTATACCGATAGACGAGGTTCCTTCACAAAATATAAAATGGAAATTTAATGAGGATTACAAGCCAGAATATCAAGGCTTAGAATCTATGGATTATGTGTATATGTATGACAACTTAAAAGATGTAAAAGTAAAGTCAATAGTAGGGTACCCAACTGAAAGTATTATGAATGTTAATGTTAAGTGGGTTGATAAGAATGCAGTAGCTTGGTCTTTTGTTCCAGCAGGAATCAGTCAAGCTATTAATAGCTCCTTTGAGGAGATAGATGGAAATTTGAAAAAATTAGATAGATATGTAAAAATTAGCAAATTTTTAAAGCTTAAAGTTGATAAGGTTAAAATAAATGGATCAAAATATAATGAGGAAGATAGTGAGTCAAGACTTTATAAGAAAATGGAAGTATCTTCTGTTTCAGGTGGTTTTGTAGTGGAAACTCCTGAAAAAGTAATTCCAATACCAGCACTGGCTGTGTTGTCAAGGGCTGAGATAGTAGATGTAGGATTATATTTTAAAGCATCATTTGGAGTTGAGGTTGAAGGAGGTGTTGAGAGATATATATTGGCAGAGCAAACAAAATATGTTAATAATAAAAAAGCATTTTTTAAAATTGGTCCTAAAGGCACAATTACTGCAGGTATAAAAGCAGAGTTGTTAATTGCAAAAGATCAAGTAACGTTTGATGTGCGTGGTGGGGCTGAAGTAAGTTTAAAAGGGGATATAAATTACAATTTTGCCGATAAAAAATTGGCTGGAGAAATTTACTTTCCACCAGTCATTTTCTTTGCTAATGTTCAAATAGAAACTAAAGGTTTTATTGAGTTTGAATTAGTTGATTACCAAAAATCTTTAGAAGTAACAGATAAATTTACAATTTATGAGTACAACAAACAGTTTTAGTGAAAGTTTTAAGGGAATTATTATATTAGCTTTTATATCTTTTTCAACTTTTTTTATTTTTTTAATTTCATTTGAATTTTATGACAATTGTAAAATTATATATAATCAGAGTGACATAACAAAGATTAAGGTTAAAATAGATTCATTGCAGATATCAAGTAACAGAACCGGAAAATCATCATCAAACTCATCATCAAGAAATTATTATTTTAATAAAGGTTTAATTTTTCAAGTGCCGGAAACGAAAGGTTTTTTATTAAAATATGAAAATCCCACAGAACAAATTAATGATTATATGCAAAAACATAAAGACTCTTTAAATTTATGGGTTTTAAATAAGAAAGCAGTAAAATATGCTTATGATGACGAAAAAGAAATAAATGTTTCGTTAGAAGAAAGTAATAATAGGATGATTATTTTTTATTTTATCCTTTATATAATTTCAATGTTAATTATAAAATTTAAATTTTAAAAATGAATAAATCAATTATAGTACTTGTTTTATTAATTGTTTTTTGCAAAAAAACATATGCACAGAATGATCCAAATCTTATTCTTGGAAAAGAGGATGAGTCAGAGCTATCTTTCCATGTTTATGATTCTTTGGTTATAAAAAAAGATTATTTAAAATTGGAAGAGGTCAAAAATGATACTCCTGAAAATCTAATGAGATCAATACTTTCCGCAAGTAGTCAAGAATGGATTGATTATAATACATTAGGAGGAAGTATTAAATCAAGTAAAAGAAAAGAAGATTATTTTGTAAAAATTAAACAGATGAGTATTGATAAAAATTATATTAAGTTAATACATAAAGTTTCTCTTTTAATCAATAATACACCAACTGAAATAATTAAATTTTATTTTAAACAAGAAAATACCAAAGATGTATCTGGTTGTTATGTTTTACAAAAAGTTAATGATCGTTGGTATAAAGTGTCAAATAATACAACATCTAATCTTTCGATAATTGTAATGAGATTAAAAACCAATGTTCTTATTGAGTTGTTTTCAGGAAAAACATCGAATATTTTAACTAAAGAATTATATAATGCAATTAACTCGGGTGGGTATATGGACTTAAGTAAACTCGAAAATATTTTTTTTTCATGGTATAGTCCAGTTAAAAAAAATGAAAAACTTAATTTATTCATAGATTCTAAAACTTGGTAAAATGAAAAACATTTTAATCTTAATTATTCTACTAATTTTTCAAAAATCAATTAGTCAAAATAAAATTGTAACAAAAGCAAAATTTTTAAATGTTTTTGATCTTACAAATGCTTACGATTATACGCAAGAAGATAACGATACACTTATTAATAGTAAAGTAATATCAAAATTGCCCGAAAGTATATTGGAATCTGGAAAAGGGATTTCAATAAAGCTATTAACTAAAATTAAAATAATTTATAATAATGAAGAGCACATTTATATTAAATACTCTGAAAAAAGAGATAATATATCTACTTTGAAAATAATAGATATTTTATCTCTAAATGGTGCATTTATGAAGAATGAATCAGTTAATATACTTTTCGATCCAGTAAAAAAAATAATGAATTCAGTCAATGCAAATTTAATGTTTGAATTCTATAACAAAGAAGATGATGTTTCATATCCTGAGGTTAATAAATTGAAACCTCTTGTGAAATCATCAAATGGAATTCTTGATATTAATAAACTTGCAGATGTAATTGAAAAGAATAAAATAGTATTATCGAAATATTTATCAAAATAGAATAAATAACTTCCTCTGCAGATATTAGCATATTACAAAGGAATGTAAGTTTCGTATAAAAAAAATGAGAAAATTTTCTTTATTGATTTTTTAAATGGGTTTGTTATAGTTAGTAGTTCTTCACTTTACAAACAACAGATGAAGGCAGTTCGTGGATTCTTGATTATACACACGATCAGCCTATAAAAAATATCTCCTATAAAAACAATGCTATTTGGGCTATTTCATCTGATAAAATAATCAAACGCTATTTGTAATTTTTAGCAGAAAAATAAAAGATTAAAAAAATATTTACAGCCCAAAAAAAGCTGTAATGTTTTAAAATAAACTGAATGAAAAAAACTTTACTCTTACCTCGCTCTGCGAAGTCTCCTGACTTCGCAGCTATTGGTTACAAATAAGATATAAGTTCGTGTTGAATAAAAAAATAAGATACGTTCATTGACATAATAAATATACACAGTTTACTAAGATATATTGATTGAAACGCGTACTAAGTCAGGAGACTTCGCACAGCGGGGGTATTAGCACAATGGATTTTACAACATCAATATGGATATCAGCCATTTGATGATTTTTTAATATATACTGTAAAAATGAAAAAAACATGGAAAAAATAAATACTTTTTTATTACGCTTATTAGTTTCAGAAATTGGAGCAATTTTTTTTCTATTAATTTATATTGCCATTTTAATGAAAAACAATAAAATTGGTATTATTTTCATAATATTTTTTTTTATCCTCATTTTTATCTCAATTATCAACTTAATATTAGCATTATTGTTTCATGCTATGGATATTTCAAAGAAATCATCAATAATTACTTTTGTAATTACTATTACTATTATAATTATTTTATATAAGAAATCATTATGAGAATTACGAAGATCAATATCGTCCAATTAGCGAAAAATCATTTATTGGAAGAAACATAGAAGCAATACTAATTTTTTTAGGCTTAATTATAAATCAATTATTAATTGATTTATATTATATGATTTGGCAGAAAATGAAAAAATTATGGAAAAAATAAAGCTAATATTGAAACATTTTTTAATTGCAGAACTAATATCAATAGTTACAGTTATAATAAGTGGATTTTTTTTGATTAATGAAGACTCAGGAGGATTTATTTCAATATTTATTATCATTTTATATATAATTTATGTAACTAAATGGAATATATTTTTGTCTTTTGTTTTTTATTATATCAATGATAATATAACAAAAACAATCTCATTAATCAGTATTGTTATATTGTTTTTAGTAGCTATATATTTATCGTATTATCGGAATTATTATCAGAGTCTTTCCTTAGATAAATACCCTAATTCATTTATGAGGGACAATATAGATAAAGTGTTAATTTTTTTGAGCTTAATTATAAATCAATTTTTAATGAAGTTTTAATATTTAATTTGGGATAAAATCAAACTAAGAAAACATTAAGCATATGTTTAATTTAGAATGCACAGAGATGTTAAAAGAAAACAATAAGTTCATTGAGATAGAAAACATACGCAGTTTACTGAGATAATATTTGAACAAGTACTAAATCAGGAGACTTTGCACAGTTAGTGTCCATTAAATAATTAATTTAAATGAAAGCAGTAAAAATTATATGGATCCTATCAGTAGTAGTGATATTCCTTTTCAATTTGTTCTTTGATGGATATCGAATATTTGATTATGCTTTAGGTAATTATTCAGTACGGAAAATGACAATTATTAATTCTTCATACAATGTGACATCAAAAAGAAAGAGTTTGACTATTGATGGAAGTGTTAATGAAGGGAAAGTGTATTTTTCAAGATTTGATGAGGATATAAATGAATTATATAATTTTTATCCATCTCTTTCTTCGAAAATTAAAAATACTCCGATAATAAATGTTTTAAAATTTAAACATTCTAACAATGTAATATTACTTGATGATGATGAATTTATACAATGGAAAAAACATTTGCTTATTTATTGTTCTTATATGTTTTTTTCAGTAATATTTTTTATTTTATTTAAATTATATAAAAATTAAATAATAGAATAAATCTTAAAACATCATGTAAAAAGTAATATTTATCTTATTTTATGTTTTAACTTAGCAGAGTTAATAATAAATATAAAATAATAAAAAGGAGAAGTTAAATCAATCGACAGAGAAAATAAATTGTAAATCCGTGCATCAAATCCGGATAATAAAAAAGAGATGCTTGAACAAGTTAAGCAACAAAAAATAAAATTAGAAATATATAAACAAGAATAAAAAAATGAAAAAGAGAATTCTATTAG
>NZ_MTQF01000010.1 GCF_001975985.1 [Flexibacter] sp. ATCC 35103
AAGCTTTTGTGGCGTAGCGCCATTTTAAATTTTCTATCAAATTCATTGCTATGTCTGTCTTAATTTTTGGCAAATATAAATGATATTGTTTTCTTTTTCGAGTTTTTAAAGCGCTCTGGGAAACTCCAAGTCAATCATCTTCGGTCACAAAAGAATATTTATCTGTTTTCCTGCATTATTATATTTGTTTAAAGATTAATAATCTTTAATAATATAATTTAAAAGAATAATTAACTGAATTTATCTATAAATAAAAATATTTAATCTTTTATATTCAAATTTGCAGGGTAAAAAAACTAAATAGTATCATCAGATGAAAGCGAACATACAAGAAGATAGGGGAATAAACGAAAAGCAGAATATTGAAAATACCCGGAATACAATCCAGAATGATTTTGCATTTACACTAAAGAGCACTTGTTTAGATGAAAACTATCACCCTTCAAGCGAAACGCGTTTGACAACTAATTTTGCAAACCTGGCCAGAGGAGGTAATCGCCAACAAAACTTACGTAATGCATTAAATATGATTAACAATCGATTCAATGCATTGGCTCATGTAGATAATCCAAAAGCTGATCGTTACCTTGTAAAACTTGAAATCATCACAGTAACGATGAGTATTGATGATCAGAATGGTACTAACAATCTGCCGTTGATTGAAGTTTTAAAAACGAATATTTTTGACCGCAAGACTAACCAGCATATCGAAGGTATTGCCGGAAATAATTTTTCGTCTTATGTTCGTGATTATGATTTCAGTATTTTATTGATCGAGCACAATAAAAATAAACCTAATTTTTGTATTCCTGAAGATTTTGGAGATTTGCACGGAAAACTTTATAAGTGTTTTGTGAGTTCAGCCACTTATAAAGAGCACTTTAAGATGTCACCGATCATTTGTCTAAGTGTATCGAGCAACAAAATTTATACTCGTACTGAGTATCAGCATCCGGTTCTGGGTTTTGAGTATCTGCAGGATCAGTATTCTATCACTGATGAATATTTCTCTAAAATGGGCTTAAAAGTTCGTTTTTTCATGCCTCAGAATAGTGTGGCACCGATGGCTTTTTATCATTCCGGAGACCTGCTTGCCGATTATACTGATCTTGGATTAATCAGCTCAATCAGCACGATGGAGACTTTCCAGAAGATTTATCGCCCTGAAATTTACAATGCAAATTCAGTGGCTGGGAAAATCTATCAACCTAGTCTTAAACACGAAGATTATTCACTTACCCGTGTGGATTATGATCGCGAAGAGCGCAGCCGATTGGCTGTTGAACAGGGTAAATATGCAGAAGAGCATTTCATTAAGCCTTACAAAAGTCTCCTGGAACAATGGTCTGCTAATTTTACCCTTTAATTGATTACAACGCATTTAAACTATACTATTATGAAGAAATTATTATTACCTACCTCTATTGTTGGAAGTTTACCGAAACCTGCCTGGCTTGCACCACCCGAAAAACTTTGGTCACCATGGAAATTAGAAGGCGATCAGCTGCTTGAAGGAAAACAAGATGCTTTACGCATTTCGCTGCAGGAACAACAATTGGCAGATCTGGATATTATTTGTGACGGCGAGCAGACACGTCAGCATTTTGTAACGACTTTTATCGAGCATTTAAGCGGTGTAGATTTTGAAAATCGTAAAACAGTAAAAATCCGTAACCGTTACGACGCAAGTGTTCCAGTAGTTGTAGGTGAGGTTGCACGTCAAAAATCAGTTTTTGTTGAAGATGCTAAATTTTTACGTAAACAAACTAATAAGCCTATAAAATGGGCATTACCAGGCCCGCTGACAATGGTAGATACCTTGTACGACGACCATTATAAAAGCCGGGAAAAATTGGCGTGGGAATTTGCGATAGCACTCAACGAAGAAGCAAGAGAACTTCAGGACGCAGGGGTAGATATTATTCAGTTTGATGAACCTGCATTTAATGTGTTCTTTGATGAAGTAAACGATTGGGGAATGGCAGCATTAGAAAGAGCCATTGAGGGTTTACACTGTCAAACTGCGGTTCATATTTGCTATGGTTATGGAATACATGCAAATACTGATTGGAAAAAGACATTAGGTTCAGAGTGGCGACAATACGAAGAAATTTTTCCGAAAATTCAAAAATCTAAAATTGATATAGTGTCTCTAGAATGTCACAACTCCAATGTGCCTTTAAATTTAATGGAACTTGTTCGCGGTAAAAAAGTAATGGTCGGTGCCATTGATGTGGCAGTTAACACTATCGAAACACCAGAAGAAGTAGCTGCTACCCTGCGTAAAGCCCTTGAGTTTGTAGATGCCGAAAATCTTTACCCTTCTACAAACTGCGGTATGGCCCCGCTATCCCGAAACATAGCCAGAGGTAAATTAAGTGCTTTAAGCGCAGGAGCAGAAATTATACGCAAAGAACTAGGGATTTAGTCTCAATATATTAATAATAGAGTCCGTGCCTCTACGGAGAAATAATATTTAAAACACATTGAATAAATTATTACAAGTATTAAAAAAAGCAGGTTTCGACGGTTTCCTGTTAATGATCGCGACCATGATTTTGATGGCTTATTTTTTGCCAAAGCCAGGCATGGTCAAGGAACCTGTTTCGCTGGAGGAGATTGCCAATGCCGGTGTTTCCTTTATTTTCTTGTTTTATGGCATGCGACTGAGTGTTGAGAAACTAAAAGCAGGACTTTCCAACTGGAAAATGCACATTGTCGTTCAGTTGACCACCTTTTTATTTTTTCCGCTCATTGTTTTGGCATTTCGCCCGTTGTTTGTTAATAACGGCTTTGAGCTGCTTTGGCTGGGTGTATTTTTTCTGGCAGCATTACCGTCTACAGTTTCCTCTTCGGTGGTCATGGTTTCCATCGCAAAGGGAAACATTCCCGCAGCCATTTTCAATGCAAGCATTTCCAGTTTGATCGGAGTAGTGGTTACGCCACTCTGGGTTGGGCTGTTTATAGCTTCTGCGACAGGCGATTTTGATGTTACTCAAATCGTCATAAAGCTGATTCTTCAAGTCTTGTTACCTGTCATCATTGGCATAAGCCTCAATTCCCGTTTAGGTGGCATTGCCGAAAAATACAAGAAGCAGCTCAAATATTTCGATCAGGCAGTTATTCTAACGATTATTTACACGTCGTTTTGCAAGTCATTTTCCGAACATCTTTTTGAGAGTTTCACCGCCCTTGAACTTGCCGGACTCGCTGCAGGGATGATGGCGTTGTTTTTTGCCGTATTCTTTTGTGTCGGACTACTAAGCCGCCTGCTTGGTTTTTCTGATGAAGACCGTATTACTGTCTTATTCTGCGGGTCTAAAAAGTCATTGGTACACGGCACCGTTATGTCAAAAGTACTTTTTCAGCACAGTACGATCACCGGCATCGTATTGCTGCCACTCATGCTTTACCATGCCTTGCAATTGATTGCTGCCAGTATCATCGCTCAGGGTATGGCTCGACGAAAAGAAGTATAATAAGATTTTTGTATTGTTTTTGGTTATATTTGAAGAATTTTATTCTGTCTTATAAATAAATTAAATAAAAATATTCTATGGAACAAATAGACGATATTGATCTTCAGTTATTAAATATACTACACGATAATTCTAAATACACTGTAAAAGAGCTTGCTAAAATGGTAAATCTTTCAGCGTCGCCTGTTTTTGAGCGGATTAAAAGATTAGAAAACAGTGGTTATATTAAGAAATATATAGCCTTGTTGGATGCAGAAAAATTAAACAGAGGGTTTATTGTTTTCTGTAATATCAAACTTAAACAGCACGATCGGAATATTGGGAATCAGTTTGTTAGTGATATTATGAAAATAGAAGAAGTTGTAGAATGTTACAATATCTCCGGTGATTACGATTTTTTAATGAAAGTTTCTGCCAAAGACATGAAGCATTATCAGGATTTTGTGTTTAATAAATTGGGATCAGTTGAAAGCATAGGAAGTACCCAAAGTACCTTTGTTATGTCAGAGATAAAAAATATGTATGGATAGTTTCGCGATGGTTTATTTATTTGAAATTGGCAAATTTTGTCAAGGTCCTGCTTTTTCAAATTAAGTAATGTATTGAGGTAGAGTAGAAATAAGTTAAAATTATTTTGCAAATTACTATAATTAGTATCAAAAAATTGCGATAAACCGATAGAGAAAAAAACTATATCCTTAACGGGACTTCAAATCATCGTTCAGCTTCTATTATTTATAAAAAATAGCGGTCTATTAGAACCGCTATTTTAAAAATACTACATACTAATTATTTGGGAAGTTTGGAAAGAAATAATAATATATCAGCGCCAATTTCTTTGTAATGAGTTTCAAGTGCAAAATGACCTGTTTTATAAAATTTTACAGAAGCATTTGGATTATCAAGTTTGTATGCTTCTGCTCCTGCTGGAAGAAAATAAGGATCCTGACTGCCCCAAACAGCTAATGTCATAGGTTTTTGATCTCTAAAATAAGCTTGAAACTTAGGATACAACGCTACATTAGTTCGGTAATCTTTTAGTAAATCAAGCTGTATTTCAATGTTTCCGGGACGATCCAGAAAGTACTGATCTAGTGTATACGTTTCAGGTGCAATAAGCGAAGCATCTGATGCGCCTTCATGGTATTGAAACCAAGTCGATTCTTTAGATACAAAATCTTTAAGAGCATCTCTGTTGGTCTGAGATGGATCTTTCCAGTATTTCTGGATAGGATTCCAGCCCATACTTAATCCTTCTTCGTAGGCATTACCATTTTGCGATATAATTCCGGTAATTTTTTCAGGATTTGCAAGAGCAAGCCTATATCCCGTTGGTGCTCCATAATCGAATACATATATAGCAAAACGTTTTAAACCAAGTATATCAATAAATCCTTGCATGATGTTGGCAAGATTATCAAAAGTGTATTCAAACTTAAGATGATCCGGTGCATCTGAAAAGCCAAAACCAGGAAGATCAGGCGCAATTACATGATAGTTTTTGCTTAGAATAGGAATAAGATTTCTAAACATATGAGAAGAGGTAGGATAGCCATGCAATAATAATAGAGTAGGAGCATTTTTGTCTCCGGCTTCACGGTAGAATATGTTTAGTCCGCTGACTTTTATAGTGTTGTAATGAGTTGCCTGTGTTGCAATGTTTTTTACTTGCGCGTTTACAGCTGTTTGTGGTAGCATAGTCATAGCTAGAATTAGAGTTACTGATTTAATTATAGTTTTCATTTTTTCAATTGTTTAAGACAAAATTACATTCTATATTTGATACCTGAAAACGATTTATAATGATATAATAAATCACTAATTGTGATACTATGAATAGCAATGACCTCAAAATATTTGAAGCTGCCGCAACTCTGGGAAGTTTTACAAAAGCAGCAGAAGCAACTTTTACAGTACAATCTAATGTAACAGCGCGCATCAAAAACCTTGAAGATGAATTTGGTACCGAATTATTCCGGCGGGTTTCCAGAAAAGTGGTCCTTACTGAGGCTGGAGAAACACTTTTGCAATACGCTAAAAAAATAGGACGTTTGCTCGATGATGCCAAAAGCGATATTCAGAGCGCAGACAAAATTGGTGGCACAATACGTATAGGCTGTATTGAGACAACAATGGCTCTTAAAGTACCTGAAATCATCAAAGGTTTTGCAGAACTTTACCCAGATGTAGAACTTGAATTTTATTCTTCGATGTTGCCGGCACTGATACAAGATGTGCTTAGTTATAAACTGGATGCCGCTTTTGTTGCTGCACCTATAAATATTCCGGGTTTGCAGCAGCTTGTTGTGCGTGACGAGCAACTTGTTATAATAGCCGGTGGCGATGTAGACAAGCTTTCAGTATTGTTAAAACAAGATCCTTTAAAAATTGTAGTTTTTGGACAAGGTTGCTTTTTCAGGGCAAGACTCGAAACCTGGCTCGGTTCAAAAGGAATACTTCGCTATAAAAGTACCGTACTCAATTCGATAGAAGGCATTATTAATTTTGTGGAGGCAGGACTTGGTATTAGTATACTTCCTGCAGAAGTGGTAAGTCACTATTACAGCAACAGAAATATAAAAACCTTTCCTGTGACTAAAGAACTTGCCACGATGACCACAGTTTTAATTTATAGAAATGATGAAGCGCCTTCAAAGGCTCTAAATGTGTTTTTAGATCAGTATCGGAATTAAAGTGATGGCATGAATAATTTAAGTTACTGTTTATTTAGCTGGTATTCTACGATATAAAAAAAACGGATCACATCGTATACCATGATCCGTTTTTAAATATAGTATGTTGATTTTATGAATTACCATACAGGTTTGATTCCCCTCCGTCAATTGCAATGGTCTGCCCATTTACATATTGGCATTCATCGCTAAGCAGGAAGGCTACAAGATTACCTACATCTTCAGGTTTACCTAACTTTCGGGTAGGGTTTCTTTGCGCATATGTTGTTTCTGCTGCTTTTGGGTCGGCTGGATTTACCTGTTTAAAAGCTTCTGCCACCATTGGGGTAAGAATTGCCCCAGGCGCGATTGCATTGGTATATATTCCGTCTTTTCCATATTCAATAGCTGCATTTTTTGTCATACCCGAAACAGCATGTTTACTTGCTACATACGGCATCTGATTAATAACACCTCTGATTCCACCTACAGAAGCTACGTTTACAATTTTTCCTCCACCTTGTTTCTGCATTACTGGAATCACATATTTAAGGCCGTAATACACACCCATAAGATTGATGTCAATTACTTTTTTAAATACATTGATGTCATAATCCACTAATGGAGCCTGTTTTCCTTCGATACCTGCGTTATTGTAGAATCCATCGATACCGCCAAACTTTTCAACTGTTTGGTCTACATAATTTTTTACTGCCTGTTCATCTGAAACGTCAGCGACGATCGTTATAATTTTTGCAGTTGGTACAACAGACTGGATTTCTGTTTTTGCTTTTTCGAGTGCTTCGGCATTGTAATCTACAATAGAAAGGTTGGCTCCTTTTAGTGCTACGGCTTTACTTGCTGCGAGTCCTAAACCCATAGCGGCTCCGGTAATGATAATTGTTTTGTCTTTGAATATGCTCATAATATATAGTATTAAAAAGTATTAGTGAAAAATTATTCATTTAAAATTTAAAGTTTTAGCTCATGCCCCTCCATATCATATCAAAGTTGTCATCTATGAGTTGTTGGCTTAATGGAAATAACTTTTGGATAATTCCTGTAGAGCAGGAGCGTACTGCACCATCAAAAAAGCTGATAAGTATAATAGCATCCAGCGCTTTTATGATTTCTTCCTTCTGTCCTTTTTCTAAAAGATTATATAGCGGTTTATTCTGTCTTTCATACTCGGCCAGTTGTTTTGAAAAATTGAGTTGTATGTAGCCCGACTGCTGATACTGGTCGATAAACACGGTTTCGTCATAGTTATTTAGCCTGTAGTTGAGCATGTTGATATAAATCTGCTTAAGCGATTGCTTTATTGGTACATTAATATCAAAGTCGCGGTAAATTGCGCGAGTCATTTTATCCTCTACAGCTGCATAAGCCAACTGTACTACCTCTTCCTTGTTTTTGAAATAGATGTACAAGGTTCCGGCTGCAATTCCGGCTGTTTTACTTATACCCGAAATAGTAACGCTTGCTAATCCCTGTTTACCAGTAAGTACAAGTACCGACTTTAAAATTTTTTCTCTTTTATCAGGATCTAATGGTCTCATGCAGTAAAATTAAATGAAATAATATTCATTTAAACAAAAATATGTAAATTATAACTTTTATTTAAGGAAGTTTGATTTTATAATAAACTGTAAATATTTGTAGCTATTTATCGTATCATATGCAATTGTCTAATTTGAATGACCTGTTTCGTCATGATTTTTCTGTTATAGATTTAATAAATACTATATTGTTGATTTAAAAAACATATTTCTAACAATTAAATTGTGTACAATTTAATTGTTGTGTATATTTGTGCTGTTGTATTATTTAAAAGATTTAACAATCAGATTTTTAATTTATAAAATAAGAAGAAAATGTCGTTAATAGAAGATTTAAACTGGAGACATGCCGTAAAAGCATATGACTCAACAAAGAAAGTATCAGAAGAAGATTTAGATAAAATTTTAGAGGTTGCTAGATTAGCTCCGACTTCATCTGGTTTACAGCCTTTTCGTGTGATTGTGGTAGAAAATCAGGAATTGAAAGAGAAGATGGTAAAAGGCGCCTTAAATCCGGAAGTTATGAGAGATTGTTCTCATGTATTGGTTTTTGCTGCATGGGAGAGTTACTCTAATGAGAAAATCGATAAAGTT
The DNA here is from genome assembly GCF_001975985.1 of [Flexibacter] sp. ATCC 35103. Lineage (GTDB taxonomy): Bacteria > Bacteroidota > Bacteroidia > Flavobacteriales > Flavobacteriaceae > Flavobacterium. Next base: position 8,305 of record NZ_MTQF01000010.1, read on the forward strand.
TATGATCATCACACTGATGTAAGAGAATTACCAAGAGGTCGTTTCAATAGTTACACAGATCAGATTAAGCAAATCTACGGAGCCCAAACTCCTGAGCAGCATTTTGCACACACAGCAAGACAATCCTATATTGCATTAGGTTTGGCAATGGCTCAGGCTGCTGAACTTAAGATTGATTCTACTCCGGCTGAAGGTTTTAGCAATGAAGTAGTAGATGAGATTTTGAATCTCAAACAATTAGGTTTAAAAAGTGTTACGCTTTTATATCTGGGTTACAGAGACACCGAAAATGACTGGCTTTCTCAAATGAAGAAAGTAAGAATTCCTATGGAGGAATTTATCATCAGAAAATAATTTTTTACTTTACTTTTTGTCAATAGATTATGGAAGATAACCATCCGCTCATATTGGGAAACCAGCTTTGTTTCCCGCTTTACGTTATTTCAAAAGAAGTTATCGGTTTGTACCGGCCATTTCTTGATGAACTTGATATTACCTACCCGCAATATCTTGCAATGATGGTGCTTTGGGAGAAAGATGGATTGACTGTAAATCAGGTTGGTGAAAAACTGTTTCTTGACAGTGGCACCTTAACACCGCTATTGAAAAGACTTGAAGTAAAGGGGTTTATTATCAGAAAAAGAAAAAAAGAAGACGAAAGAGTCGTTGAAATTTTTTTAGCTGATAAAGGAAGAAATTTGCAGCAAAAAGCGTGTGAAATTCCCTTAAAAATGCAGGAAAAACTAAATTTAACAACAGAAGATTTATTCGAACTCAAAGAAACTGTTCAGAAAATTTTAAATAAAATTCAAAAATAAAATGAAAACATTATATACAACAAGCGTTACTGCAAAAGGCGGAAGAAACGGACAGGTAAAAAGCGAAAACGGAATTTTGAACCTTGAGGTAAGAATGCCGAAAGCTTTAGGCGGAGCCAATGATGATTTTACCAATCCCGAAATGCTTTTCGCAGCAGGATACGCAGCGTGCTTTGATAGCGCATTAAATTTGATCATTAGTAAGTCGAAAATTCAAACCGGTGAAACTTCGGTAGCTGCAAAAGTAAGCATCGGGCAGAATGAAGATGGTGGTTTTGGTCTTGCAGCAGAACTCGATGTTAATATTCCGGGAGTTTCTATTGAAGAAGCTCAGGAATTAACAGAAAAAGCCCATCAAATTTGTCCTTATTCAAATGCGACAAGATCCAATATTGAAGTTAAGCTTTCAGTGACCAATAACTAAGATTAATATCTTTAAATTATATAAAATCTGCTTCTTTTGATGCAGATTTTTTTATGTTTCATTTTAAAAGCGACTTTAAGACCTGTTTATCTGACATATTTTTTAGCATTCTCATTCAAAAAGCTAAATTTGCAAGTAAAAAATAATTGGTTAAATTTTAAAGAAATCATTCAATGAAACTTAAAATGGCAGAAAAAAGTAAGGTTCAAAGCATTCCTAAATTTATGATTGAAAAGCTTCGCTTTAATTCTATATTTTTCGTCAGCGGTTTGCTGTTTAATATTACATGGTGCATCTCTTTATTAATTACCCATTCTATAGAGTTTTACATCATTGGGTTTTCTGCTTTTTTACTGATTATAAATGGTGGTTGCGAGATTTTTTTCTCTCTTGCTAATAAAAGAAAATTAGAGGCATGGGGATTGTTCATACAGTCTGGAATATTTACAATAATTACTGGAATTTTAATTTTATTTGATCTTGTGAATATTCTAAATGTAAATGAAGTTTTTTTATCTTACTTTTTTATAGCAGGTTTCTTTAATCTTATCCTGGCAGGTTCACTGGTACAATACGGAATGATAGACTGGAGTCGTTTTACTAATCTAAACTGGATTGTAATTTTATTATCGGCATCAGCCTTATTGATGCTGGTGAGTGATTGGGGAAATACAGATATACTGCTTAGTATTACTTCTGTTTTGTTTGGATGCGGAAGAATGATTTTAACGGCTAATTTTTCAGAATTAAACACTTTTCCGGACAAAGTAAGCAGGGAGATTTATCAAAAAATTGATGGTGTGAAAATAGAATATTTTGAAGCTTTGGAGAAGAACTGGGATGCTGACAGAAATCTATTTCTTTAGGGATGATTTTTAGTATTTCTAATCTCTTTGCATTTTAAATACTTGTTCAAAAATCTCAAATTTTATCTACGCTTCAATCTTATTTGTAAAATCGAAAGGGTATAGTTCTGTACTTTCAAAAATTGAAATTATTGATAATTAGTTTATGTTTCAAAAGAAGTAATTTTTTCCATTAAAACTTTGCTATTAGCTTCCCTCGCTCTTTAAAATGTTCTCATAAAAAGCTGCGCAAATGTCCCTCGCTCTCCAAAGAGTTCTTGTAAAAATCTATGCGAATATATCATAACTTCGCAACCGTAAATAATGTTCTAAAACAAAAAAAGAGACTTCAAAAGTCTCTTTTTAGAATTAATATATCTTCTATGAATAATTATTTATTGATTAACTTTTCAAGCCTTATAATCATTTCATCTTTCTCTTTCAACATACGCTCGTATAACTCAATTTTTTCATCATATAATTGAACAATTTTGTCAACAGGATTGAAAGTACAATTGATATGTCCAGAATTGTTTGCAACTGCTCCTTCATGAAAAGTGTTAGCAATAATATTTATCGCCTGTTCTTCATTAAAGTTCTGAAAAGCTTCAACTGGAATTTTTAATACTGCTGAAATTTGTTTCAACAGATTATCTTCAATTACATCTTTTTGCTCAAGCATAGAAATTTTCTTCTGATTCCAGTCATTTCCGAGATCATAAGCCAATGCTTCCTGCTTTATGTTAAGCATTTCTCTGAAACGTTTTACGTTTTTTCCCTGATGTATTTTCTGTTCCATAACGAATATCGATTTTCTAAAGGCTCAAATATAAAGCCATTTTTTGAATTAAAACTCTGCGTTTCAAAATAAATGTTTTTAGAAAATAAATTTCAAAATTTGTTGAGAACAGCAACATAAATTTTATCATTTGAAGTTTTTATCAACGTCATTTCCTTAATTCATTATCCTATATTCATTTGGAGTACTGCCAACATGCTGCTTAAAAAATCGCGTAAAGTGCTGTGGATATTTAAATCCTAATTCATAAGCCACTTCATTGATTGTCTTTGTAGAATCGAATATTTTGTCTTTCGCAGTTTCAATAATTTTATTCTGAATGTATTCCTGAGCCGATTTTCCTGTTTCTTTTTTAATAAGATCGCCAAAGTAATTAGGAGATAAATTAAGTTCGGCGGCATAGTAAGCAACAGAAGGTAATCCTATAATATTAGGTTTATCAGAAGAAAAATAGTTGTTTAACAGTTCTTCAAATTTTTCAACAATTCCTTTATTGGTGGTATCTCTGGTAATAAATTGCCTGTCGTAAAATCTTTCGCAATAATTCAAAAATAACTCAATATTTGATGCAATAAGCTTTTTACTGTGTTTGTCAATAGATTGTTTTAATTCCACTTCAATTTTAGCAAAGCAGTCAAAGACAAGCTGTTTTTCTTTTTCAGATAAATGAAGCGCTTCGCTAGTATTATAGCTAAAGAAATTATACTCATGGATACTTTTTCCAAGTGAAGTACCACGAATAAGATCAGGATGAAAAACTAGTCCATGGCCAACAGGTTGATAATAGTCTACTTTGTTTTCTACATCAACGACTTGACCAGGCGAAACAAAAACCAATGTCCCTTCCTGATAATCGTAATAATTACGACCGTACTTCAAATCTCCGCAGTTTACTTCTTTTAAAAATACGCAGTAAAGCTCAAAGTTCATTTTAGAGCCTGTTCTTTCCTTTGCTTTTGAAAAATCAATTATACTAACTAAAGGATGTAATGTTTCATGATTATTAAAATCATTATATTCATTAATTGTCTCGAAGTTATATACTTGTCCCATGTCTTTTATTATTGATTGCACAAATTTAACTATTTAAGTATAGCTTAAACAGCAGTTAGATTTCAATCAGTAATCTTGGTAGGAGATTCCGTAATACGTATACCAGTGCCGTCGCATTAAGTTCGGAAATTTGTAATAATAAAATTATAAATCAAATTACAATGTACAATATAAAATTAAATAGTGGTATTGAAATGCCCATTTTAGGATTTGGAGTATTTCAAATGCAGGACATGGCAGAATGCGAACAGGCTGTAGTAGATGCAATTAAAACTGGTTACAGATTAATTGATACGGCTGCTTCTTACATGAATGAAGAAGCTGTTGGAAACGGTATTAAAAGAAGCGGAATTGCAAGAGAAGAATTGTTTATTACCACAAAACTTTGGGTAAGTGATGCGGGTTATGAAAGCACTAAAAAGGCTTTTCAGAAGTCATTAGACCTTCTGCAATTAGATTATCTTGATTTGTATCTGATCCATCAGCCTTATGGCGATATCTACGGCTCCTGGCGCGCCATGCAGGAATTATATAAAGAAGGAAAAGTAAAAGCAATCGGGGTTTCTAACTTTCATCCTGACAGAGTTATGGATTTAATTACCAATACCGGGTTTGTTCCTGCAGTAAACCAGATAGAAACACATCCTTTTCATCAGCAAAATGAAACACAAAAATTCCTTCAGGATAATAATATTCAAATTGAATCGTGGGGGCCTTTTGCTGAAGGAAAAAATGATATTTTCCAAAATGAGATTCTGATAGCAATTGCTCAAAAATATAATAAATCTACTGCGCAGGTTATCTTGAGATGGTTAACGCAAAGAGGCGTTGTTGCTATTCCGAAATCAGTTCGTAAAGAAAGAATGGCAGAAAATATCAACATTTTTGATTTCGAATTATCAAACGAAGATATGACAGCTATCCAGACTTTAGATACTAATGCAAGCCTATTTTTTGACCACAGAGATCCTAACATGGTGAAGTGGTTAAGTGAACGAAAATTAAACAGATAACAAATATCAAAGAACATTTAGATGGATAGAAGATCGATATTAAAAACAGCAGGTTTAGCATTGGCAGGAAGCGCTTTGCTTCCGTTTCGTTCTCTTGCAAATTCGCGCATTGATGAGCTAAATTCAGAAGAAAATAATATATCAATTGCTCCCGGAAAAAGAAAATTAGGGAAACTGGAAGTTTCAAGTATTGGTATTGGCGTTCAGAATATGAGCCGTAACTACCAAACCACGATTCCTTCGAGAACGGAAATGCGCCGAATTATTCGATCGGCGTATGACAATGGAGTTACTTTATTTGATGCTGCCGAAGCTTATGGTCCTTTTGAGGTCGAAAAAATACTGGGCGAGGGAGTTGCTTCTTTTCGTGATAAAATTGTGATTTCTACAAAATTTGGCTGGAATATAGATCAAGAAACAGGAAAACGTTTACCGGGTTTAAATAGCCGTCCTGAACATATTAAAATTGTAGTAGAAAGAATGTTGAAGCGTCTTAAAACCGATAGAATTGATTTGTTATATCAGCATCGTGTTGATCCGCAGGTTCCTATAGAAGATGTAGTCGGCGTTATACAAATTCTGATTAAAGAGGGAAAACTTCTTCATTACGGACTTAGTGAACCTGGTCAGCAAACAGTTAGGCGGGCGCATGCCATTCATCCCGTTACCGCCATTCAAAACGAATATTCTCTTTTATGGAGAGGTCCAGAAAAAACGATTATTCCCCTTTGCGAAGAACTCGGAATTGGTTTTGTTTCATGGAGCCCGCTTGGCGTTGGTTTTCTGACCGGAGCAATTGACGAAATAACAAGGTTTGCTCAGGGAGATATTCGCGGTATTGAATCAAGATTTTCTCCTGAAAACCTTCCAGCAAATATGGCTTTAGTTGAATTAATCCAGAAATGGAGTAAAGAAAAACAAGCTGCACCAGCCCAAATTTCCCTTGCATGGCTGCTTGCGCAAAAATCATGGATTGTGCCTATTCCAGGTACTACGCAAATGGCTCATATGCTAGAGAATACAGGATCTTCTCAAATAAAATTTTCTGCAAATGATTTAAAGGAATTCAATACAGCATTAAATGAAATTAAGATTTTGGGCGAAAGATTGCCTGCAGGAGTTTTAGCTTTCTCTGATGTTGAAGCTCCGGAAAAAAAGAAGTAATTAAAAATATACTAATTAAAATTAACAGCATTATGAAAAAATCACTTTTTGGATTACTTATAATTATTCTAATTGCAAACAAGTCTTTCGCACAAAATACTATCGCCGAAAAGGAAGTAATTCAACTTTCGCAGCAAAAATGGCAATGGATGGCAGATAAGAATGTCGATAAACTTACACCATTGTTTGATGATAAATCTGTTTTTGTTCATATGGGAGGAAGTTGGGGCAAAGTTCAGGAAATCAATGTGATTAAAAGTGGAGGAATTCATTACAAGAAAGCAGACGTTCACGATGTTTCAGTAAATATTATTGGCAGTACGGCGATACTTTTGAGTAAAATTACACTATTAGCAGTAGTGGGAGGAAATGAAGTTACCAATCCATTTATTGTGACAGAGGTTTATATTAAAGACAATAATGGCTGGAAATTAGGTTCATTGTCGTTTACCAAATTAATGACACCTGGTCAATAATTTTTCTCAGGTTGCAATAACAGGAAGAGAAAAAAGGAAAATAATTTGAATGGATCTACTTATTGAAAACGAGTATAATAAATGAAAAAATTAAAAGGTATAGTTATATAAATGGAAAACTCATTAAAAGAACTTGTTTATGAATTTTCCAGAACAGCTTGGAATGAATATTTACCGCATTTATCAATTGACTGTGTTGTATTTGGTTACAATGTTGCAAATATGAAAATATTACTAGTGCAGCTTAAAGATCAGGAAAATTGGTCTTTACCTGGAGGATATATTCGGAAAGAGGAAGATATAAATCAAGCTGCAAAAAGAATACTTACAGACAGAACAGGTGCTCACGATATTTATCTTCAGCAATTTAGCGTTTTTGCAAATGCAAATAGGAGTCAGGATTTCTTTGAAGAATATGAAGATGGACTGTGGAACAAACAGCGTTTTATTTCTTTAGGATTTTACGCTTTGGCTGATTATGAAAAAGTAAATCCTGTTGTAGATATTTTCTCAAGTAATTGTGATTGGATTGATATTAATGAATTGCCCAATATGATGATGGATCATAAATTGATTTTTGATCAGGCATTATTAAACCTTCGTAGGGAACTTAATTATAAGCCCATCGGCTATAACCTTCTTCCTGAAGAATTTACAATGCCGGAATTACAGAGACTCTACGAAATTATCCTTGGTAAAAAACTAAATAGGGGAAATTTTTACAGAAAGATGATAGGTTATGATATTTTAGATAAAATGGATGAACCAAGAATGGAAGGCAAAGCACATAAAGCACCAAACCTTTACAGATTTAATATTCAAAAATATAATATTGCGCTTCAGGACGGACTAAAAGAAGGATGGTAGAAAGAGAATAAAATTAATTTTATAAAAAAAAATCCCATTTCGTTAGAAATGGGATTTTGTGAGGTTGAGTTCACAATTTACAAATCATTTTATGAATGATTTAAAGAAATTAGCCTATTTTCAAGTTAATTTGTAAGATAATTATTTTAAATTTTCATTTTTAATAGGTTTGTATCTATCGCAAGGGTTAAATGTTAAAAATCATTAATTAAACGAAAAAGATGATTTTTATAATAATATTTGGGTGTAATTTTTCTAATAATCTTTGAGCATTTAGAATCAAGTTCTATAAGTAAATTTAAGTTATTATTCTGAAGATATTGACATCAAAATTTATCAATGATAGATTTTGGAATGTAAGAGCCTTGAATTTTTGTGACAAAAAAAGTTATCAGCTCCGGCTATAATTTAAATCGTTTTTAAAGTACCCCCATCTGCTCGAAGGCACGAGCCGTTTGTAGCAATTGATAATGGGCTGGATAAATAAGCGACTAAAGAAGCAATTTCTGCAGGATCTATAAAACGCTGTAATAAAGAATGCGGATTGGTTTGTTGTATAATGGCGCTCTTCATTTGCTCAACTTCTATGTTTTGTAAAGAAGCAATATGTTCGATTGTTGAGGCAACACCGTCAGAATAAGTTGGGCCGCCTAAAATAGTATTTACGGTAACTTCAGTTCCTATGGTTAGTTTAGACAAACCATTGCTCACGGCCATCATAGCTGCTTTTGTCATTCCGTAATGAATCATGTTTCCTGGAATAATCACGCCCGATTCACTGCTGATGAAAATAATTCTGCCTGATTTTTTCTCAAGCATCTGCGGCAAAAATTTCTTAGAAAGTTTGATACTGCTCATTACATTAATCTCAAAGATTTTATACCAGTTTTCCTCTTCGATAATTTCAAAATCTTTTAATTCAAAAACTCCCACATTGTTTATTAAAATATCAATATCGTTTAACTGGTTTAGTAATGCGGTTACTTGTTCTTTACTTCCAAAATCGCAAACTATTCCCGAAACTAAAGCATTAGGAAATTCATTTTTTAGTTTTTGAACAGCCAGATTGATTTTATCTTCATGTCGCCCGTTAATAATAACTTCTGCTTTTTCATTTAATAATTGTTTTGCAATGGCAAAACCAATTCCTTGTGTCGAACCGCTTATAAAAGCTCTTTTTCCTTCTAATTTTAAATTCATTTTTGTTATTTTAATTTTTGTAATGATCGATACATAAATAGTTAAAAAAATTAGCTGATAACAGCTAATTGCATTTCGATTTGATTTTTTAGGACATTTTTATCTGGATACATTCGGCGAAGTGTGTTAAGACCGCACCAAAATGTTATTAAATACCTGCCCAATATTTCGGGATTAATCTGTGTTTTTAAGTTTCCTTTTATTTGTTCATTTTTAATCGCCTGAGTAAACATTTGTTCGACTTCTTTTAAAATCTGAACCGCATTATCTTCCAGATTTGCATCAATAAAAGTCATTTCTACAACTGTATTTGCAATAATACAGCCTTTAAGATGCTCGTTTTCTTTCGCGGAAGCGATACTTCTAAAAAAATCTTTGATCAATTCTAACGGAGAGCCACTTTTACTTAATTCAATTTTAAAAGTGTCAAAAGCCAATCTTCGTTCTTCAATTGCTTTTTGAAAAACCTCTTTTTTACCGCCTTTAAAAGTATTATAAAAACTTCCAGCACCAGCTCCAGTGGCTTTTTGCAAATCACTCAATGAAGTCGCGCTATATCCTTTCTGCCAAAAAACTTCCTGTGCTTTTTTTACAATATTAACATCTTCATAGATGGTGGGTCTTCCTCTCATCTTTATATTTTTTTATTTTGTAATGAATGATACAAAATTATATAAAAATAAGTTTACTGCAAATTTTAAAGACTTTTATTTAAAGTAAACAAATCTGTACCCGTTAAATAATAATTTTTTGTATCTGTAATTATTGGTTTCAGTAAAATAATTTTGTGCAAGGCAATATTATGAAAAGAATATCTTGGTAATTATGGTTCATCTCATTGGTTATATAGCACTGCTTTTAAATACATTTTCGATGACAATGAAAAATGTATTTTATTTAAGGGTTCTCTCTTTAATTGCGAACCTGATTTATATAATTTATGGAATACTACTCAGCGTACCTCCAATGATTATTGGCTGTGCCATGGCTATTATTATCCATTCTTACAGAATTTATAAATTACAAAAAGAAAAAAATGCAGTAATTACGGACTGATCTTCCTTAAGATTTTTAAAAATGGAAAAAAGAATTAAATATCAAATAGCTGAGAGTGAGCAGGATTTTGAAAACTGCAAAGGTATTATTATTGAATATCTGGATACTTTAGGAATTGATCTTTCTTATATGAATCTGGATAATGAATTCGCAGAGATGAAACAGATGTATGGAGGAAGCCAGGGAACTTTTTTATATGCATTAGATGAAGAAGAAGTGATTGGCTGTGTGGGCGTGAGAAGAAATGAAACAGAAATTGCAGAACTTAAGAGGCTTTATGTTAAAGATTCTCACAGAGGTTATAAAATAGGTGTTACACTTCTTGAAAAGGCTCTTGAATCAGCAATAGCTCTGGGTTATAAAAAAATCAGGCTTGATGTAATCCCAACTCTGCAAAAAGCGAAAGAACTTTATATTTCGTTTGGATTTTACGAAATAGAACCTTATTTCAAGAACCCGGTTGAAGGCACAGCTTATATGGAAAAGTGTTTATAAGGCTGGGAACTCTTAAATCACTTTTTTATAAATTGATACAGATTAAAGTTTTGTAACTTTGTTAGTCACAGAAAACAGGTGATATGAAAAAGGAAGTTTTATATCTTAAAATAGCCAGGGTTATTGAGGAACAGATTTTAAGCGGTACATTAACTCTTGGAGAAAAACTTCCATCAATCCGTGCTGTGCAAAAGCTTTATAATGTCAGTATTAATACTGCTAAACAGGCATTTTTAGAATTAGAAAGTAAATCTCTTATTGAACCACGGCCTAAATCAGGCCATTTTGTAAGCAAAACTTCCCAGCGAAAATTTGCACTTCCTTCTGTAAGCACCTTGAATACTGTCCAAAAAGAGCGTTCATCGGAGGAGCTATTAAAGACTGTCTTCGATACATTGAACGATAAGAATATTACTCAGTTTTCTCTTGGAGTTCCAGACCAAACTCTTCTGCCGATTGCCAAATTAAATAAAGGAGTAATTACTGCAATGCGTAATCTAGAAGATGGAGGTACAAATTATGAAACAGCCCAAGGCAATGTCAATCTAAGAAGAACAGTTGCCAAATGGTCTTTGGTTTTAGAAGGTAAATTGACGGAGGATGATTTGGTTACCACAGCAGGGGCAATGAATGCTATTTTTAATTGTCTCAAAGCGGTTACTTCATCAGGAGATACTATAGCAATCGAAAGTCCGGCTTATTTTGGGATTCATCAAATAATAAAATCTTTAGGTTTAAAAGCGATAGAAATCCCGACACATCCTATTACTGGAGTTGACCTAGAAGCGGTAAAAAAGGTTCTTCCTCAGATAAAAGCCTGCTATTTCATTAGTAATTTTAGCAATCCATTGGGAAGTTTAATGCACGATGATCATAAAAAAGAATTGGTAAGGATGCTTACTGAATTCAATATACCTTTAATTGAAGATGATATTTACGGTAATCTTTACTTTGGCGTTTCAAGACCTAAACCCTGTAAAGCTTTTGATGAAGCAGGGATTGTAATGTGGTGTGGTTCTGTATCCAAAACATTAGCACCTGGTTACAGAGTGGGATGGGTTGCACCTGGAAAATTTAAAGAAAAGATTATCAGACAGAAGTTTTCTCAGATGGTTTCCACCCCGACATTGTATCAGGAAGTGATTGCTGATTTTATGGAAAACGGAAGATATGACCATCATTTACGAACATTTAGAAATAAATTATATTCGAACTGTTTACATTTTCAGAGAGCTATAGAAGAGTATTTTCCTGATAGTACCAAAGTATCACAGCCACAGGGAGGTTTTATGTTATGGCTTGAACTGGATAAATCGATTGATACAGCGCAATTATACGATAAGGCAATTCAGCAAAAAATCAGTTTTGCTCCCGGCAGGCTTTTTTCGCAGCACAACCAGTTTAATAATTGCATGCGATTGAATTTTGCACTCGAATGGAGCGACAAATTGGATGATGACCTTAAACGTTTAGGGGAAATTGTAAAAAAAGAACTAAAAACTGGATCCTATTAAAATGCAATAACTGTATCTGTAACCATACCGTTGAGATTTCTAGATTTGCTAAAAAAGATGCTACAATGAATCACAATGAAGATCATATTTACATTATTGGAAACGGCGTAATAGGAAAAGCTCTGGCTGTCGCTTTAACTTTGAATGGAAGAAAAACGACCATTCTTCGAGGAAGTATAGATAATCAGCCTGAGGGTATTGAGAATATACAGGTAGAAATTGAAAATAAAATAATAGGAGCAGAGGTTGTAATTAGTTCGCTTTCTAACTGCGAAAGGCTTGATGGAATTATATTACTCACCAATAAGTCATTTGGAAACAGTGTTCTTGCTGATAAACTGAAAGATAAAACTGGAAAATCGCCAATTGTCTTTCTTCAAAATGGACTGCATATTGAAAATAGTTTTATTGATAAAGGCTTTGATGAACTATACAGATGTGTTTTACTGGCAACAAGCGAATCCTTAGAAAATAATAAAGTTAGATTTAAATTAGTTGCCCCATCTCCAATTGGAATTGTTAAGGGATCGAATGAAATTCTTCAAGAAATTGTTGATGTACTCAACACTGGTCTTTTTTCATTTAGAAATGAAGAGGATATCCAAACGCTTATTTGGAAAAAAGTAATCAGCAACTGTGTATTCAATTCAATCTGTCCTCTGCTGGAAACTGATAACGGAATTTTTCAGCGTAATGATCGAGCACTTCAAATTGCAAAAACAGTTACAGCTGAGTGTTTATTGGTAGCCAAAGAATATGGCATCGATTTAACGATGGAAACTGTTTTAGAAAACGTACTTGCTATTAGTAAAATGTCTGACGGACAAAAAATATCAACCTATCAGGATATATTAAATAAAAGAGAAACAGAAATAGAAACTATGAATTTAGCTATTGCAGAATCAGCCATTCTAAAAGGAAATATTTCTGTACCTGTTACTGAGATGCTTGGTCAATTAGTAAAAATAAAGTCAGAAATATCAAGAAAGTAATATTATCTTAGAATTATGAATAAGAAAGAAAGTAGTCCTTGGAACGAAATACCTTTAGAAGATTATGAAAACCATATGTCTCATAATTCGGTTGGTCAATTGGAGATTCTGAATTTTTTGACCAAAAAATATCTAGATAAAATAAAACCTAAAATTTGTCTCTTTCTTGGTGTTGCGGGCGGAAATGGCTTAGAACATATTGATAATGCAATTACTCAAAATGTAATAGGAATAGATATCAATCAAGACTATCTTAATAAAGCAAAGGAAAGATATATTGGAAAGATTACTTCTCTTGAACTTATCAATTTTGATATCACAACAAATGCAAAGGTATTTTGCAAAGCTGATTTTATATGGGCAGGGTTAGTATTAGAATATACTGGAATTGATAAAAGTCTAGAATTTTCAATAAGTAACCTTCAGGCAGGCGGAAATCTGATTATATCAATACAATCCAATAATGGTGTCCAATCAGTAAGTAAGTCAGGAATTGAGAGTTTACAAAAAGTTAGATCAATTTTCCAGCTGATAGATCCAGATACTCTAGTTAGTAAAGCGATAGAAAAGGGATTAAAACTTATAGAAAATGAAGAGTCCTTTTTTCCAAATGGAAAATCATTAAAGACGTTTCATTTTAAAATATAATATCATTTTTGACTTTAAGTTTTTTCAAATCCTGAAAAAGTTTTTTGCATAGATTTTTAATCGCCTCTAAAATTACCAAAACTCCAAAATCATTTGATTTTGGAGTTTTTTTATTCGATATTCCCACTAGTAGTTTGTAAAATAAATATAAGGGATTCTATTAGCTTCCTATAAACATAGTAGTTAACGATGGTTTGAATACAGAGTAGTCACCCCGACAGGACTCCCAAACCGCTTTAAAAAATAAGTTAAAACTGATTAAATATCGTAAAAAAGCATAAAAAAACGCTAAAACAAATGTTTTAACGTTTTTTTAAGAGTGACGTTGAGTTCACAATTTACAAACCATTTTATGAATGATTTAAAGAAATTAGCTTATTTCCAAGTGAATTTGTAAGATAATAATTTTGTATTTTGAGTCAATAGAGGTTTGTATATATCGTAAGGGTTAAATGTGAAAAAAAACTTTAAACTATTAATTTTAATACAACAAAAAATAGCATTAGAATTAATGCAACGTTTTAAAAAAATAACTTATAACTAGTTATGCTTAGTTTAGTTTTAGGGGGTTAGAGGAGAGTGTTATTAAAAAAGCGGTTGCATTAAAAATATAAAAATCTGCCTAAGCGGATTTTTATCAAGAATATGTGGAATTTATATTTTAGTTAAAGTTACGGTCATCTGTTTAGTGTCTAGCACGAGTTCGTCTTCATTTATTATGCTTTGGCAATTGTAAGGAGTTCCGGTATCTTCTTTGATTACAAGACTTTTTCCTTTTTTTGTCAGGGCAAAAGTTCCGTTATTTATATCCTGAAGAATACGGCCTCTAACAAAGCCGTCATCAGTAAAAGTTAATGAGCCATGAGAGAGTATATCATTTTTGGCGGTTTGTGAAACAGCTGTTTTAGGTTCAACTTTGGTAATCTTCCAGCTTCCAACCAGATTGTCCCTGTTTTTATTAAATGAAAGAAACATTAGTGACAGCAGTGCCAGACTAAACGTATATAAAAATGGTTTTTTCATGATTTTATGAATTAAATTAAAAATATTTTTTAAGTGGAACAGCTTTTTCAAGACTCCAAACAGGTTTACATCTTAGAACGAACAGGTCGCTTCACTGCTGTATGCGGTGCAGTTTTTAATGCAGAAGATCTCTGGGTCTGGCTGTAATTTTTTGCAGGTCTGTTTGCTGACTGGTTATATTTACGCGTCTTCGATGATTCTCCTTTATTGTATTTTGTACTTCTCTGTTCTAAATTTCGTGCCTGCTGTCTGTTGCCGGAGTTTTTAGGAGTACGGTATTTTCCGCTTTCCCTATTAGTGATAACAGTATTAGAGCGGTTTCTGTTTATGTTATAGTTATTATATACATTTTTATTATGAATTATAACCGTACCGCCTCCTCCATAATGACCGCCATGATAGTGATGGTGATGGTGGTAATGGTGATGAGCGTATACTGCTACAGATATAGCCGCAAAAGGTACATAGTAAGGCGGGTAATATCCATAGTAGTAAGGAGGATAATAAGGAACGTAAGCAGGAGAATATATATACTGCACAACAGGCACATTTTCCACAACCACTGCCTGTGCAGCAGGAGTGCTTTTAGCCACTGGATCAGATCCCGTGTAAGCTGGGTTAGCGGTAATTGCCGCCGTGGATGTTGTTTTTGGTTCGATCACATAGTTTTTGCCGTATAAATCTTCATCACCCATAATCTGCAGGTTTACTTTTCCGGATTTATCTCTGTCAACTAAAATAACGGCAACATCTTGTGTTTCAGTTTTGCTTACCGGATCCTGAAGTACAAAAGTGTAATCAGAGCCTTCGTTTTTTGAAGTAACTTTAATGAAATCTACTTTTTTATCCAGATTTAAATCAAGATTGTTTATACCTGAATTTTTATCATTCAGTGATTTTTCAAAATCTTCAATGGTTTTTGATTTTTGAAAAAGATCCAGAACGGCATATAAATCAAGGTTATCTCCCGGAAGACCAAGCGATGGAGCATCATTACTGCTCTGGCTGAAAATAGATTGCCCCAGAAGGCAAACTGCTGCTAACGAAAAAATGAAATTTTTGCTTATCATAACTGTTTTTGGTTTTAAGTTTCTGATTGTTCAATTCAGTAACATTTTAATAAAAATGAATGAAATATGCAGCTGTGTGATGCTTTTAAATCTGTCATGTTTTTATATTATTATTAAAAACTGCATTTTCAATTCTGTTTTACTGCAGAGTAAAAGCAAGAGTTAAAAAAATATTTTCAAACACTATGCCAATAAAATAATGAAATTTGATTTTATGATTAAATTAAGGACTTATTTGGTTGTATTTTTGATTTTTAATTCACTTTATTGTTAAAAATAAATTTTTTATTTATCATTTTAAGAAATCACTATTGCTTGGAATTTTGCTGTCCGAATTAAAAATCAGTCCTACTAAAAAAATCTTAAAACCGTTTAACTATTTATTTCGTAAATGCTAAAAAGTATGTTTTTGTAAATTGTTTTATTGTCAATATTTTAGTTTTCTTGTTGTGTTATTCATTGTGCTGTGAAGGATTAGTGAAATTTTATTTAATTTTTTTTGAAGTACTTTTTATATTTAATAATTTCTTTTTAATTTTAGGAAAAACAAATGCTTATGAAGAAACTATACTCTACTTTATTTTTTCTGATTACAATTCAGATAGCTGTCGGACAAAATGCTACCGAGGCTAAAATTTACCAGAATTATCCTTTAGGAATGCAGATGCTGCAGGGAGGATACCTTTTGCAGACTACAAATTCCACAATCGACGGGGCAATTACAATTCCTAATAGAGATATTGATATTGATGCGCATATAGGGTATGTCCGTTATGCTAATTTTTTTAATGTTGCAGGAAGAACTGCAGGAGTGCAAGTCATGATTCCCTATGTGAATATTGATGCCAATATTTTAGGATACAATGCCAATAAATCTGGAATGGGTGATGTTATGGTTGTTTTGGGCACCAATATTATCGGTGGTGATGCCCTTTCTTTTCCTAAATTTATGCAGACCAAAAAACAGCTGGCTTTAGCATGGTCACTTGCAGTGACAATGCCTACAGGATCTTATTCAGAAACACAGCTGCTTAATCCGGGAGGAAACCGCTGGCAGTTCAGACCTGAGATCGCTTTAACAGTACCGGTTGACAACTGGGATTTTGAAGCCTATGTGAATGCTAAATTTTTCACGCGCAACAATGCCCTGCCTAATCTTCTTCCGTCAGGGAATCCTTCAGTTCTGGACCAGAAAGCATTTTACGGACTAACGCTGCATGCTGTTTATAATTTCAACCAGAAATTCTGGATTTCTGCCGATGCTGCGGGACGCACAGGGGGAGAGACCAAAAAAGACGGCATTGGACAGGATGATGCGCAGTCTGTTACGGGTGTGGGAGGAACTTTTAATTACAGTCCTTCACTGTTTCACCAATTCGGTATTAATTACATCACAGCTGCCGGAGGTAACGAATATGCTCCGAATGGTTCCTTATTCACCGTTAAATATACTTATGTCTTTGGCGGAGGCATGAAAAAAACAATGCAGGCCTTAAAAAATCAGAATCAAAACAACCAATAATTATAGTATGAAAAAAATAATTTTATGCTGTTCTCTTATGCTGGGAACAGCTGGGATAGCCCAGAACCAGCCTTCAAAAAGTAATCCGCCGACTTCATACACTACAGCGGCTAACAAAGCATTGTACAGTTATCTGGATTTTAAGGACCAGACCGACCAGAAAAATGTCAATAAAGGCCTCATTGCGGCTTATCCGCAGGACACAATCGGTAAATCGTATAATTTTAAGCAGTTTGATTTCCTTAAAGGCAACGCGCCTGAAAGCGTGAATCCGAGTTTATGGAGACAGAGCGGGTTTAACGCTACAGCAGGACTGTTTAAAGTCAGCGATGGAATTTATCAGATCAGGGGATTTGATCTGGCAAATATGTCACTGATCAGGGGAAAAACAGGCTGGATTATTGTAGATCCGCTGACAGTGAAAGAAACGGTGCAGGCAGGTATGCGACTGGTTAAAAAATATCTGGAAGACCTTCCTGTTTCTGCCGTGATTGTTACCCACAGTCATATGGATCATTTCGGAGGAATGCGCGGTGTGGTTAATGAAGATGATGTAAAATCAGGCAGAATAAAAATATATGCGCCTGAAGGTTTTCTGGAACACTCAGTAAGCGAAAACCTGATAGCAGGAAATGCCATGACCAGAAGGGCCATGTACATGTACGGTAATTTAATTCCGAAAAGTGCGACAGGTTCATTAGGTTCTGGGCTGGGAACCACCACTGCAGGGGGAACTGCCGGAATCCTGGATGGGACAGATATTATTTCCTCAAAAGAAGGGGAAACCAAAATAATTGACGGAGTTAAATTTGAATTTGTGTACACTCCCGAATCTGAAGCGCCTGCTGAAATGATGTTTTACCTGCCGGATTTTAAGGCTTTCATGCAGGCGGAAGTGGTAAATCATACCCTGCATAATCTGTATACCCTTAGAGGTGCTCAGGTGAGAAACGGGCAGAAATGGAGTATGTATATTGATAAGGCCATTGATAAATGGGGAAAAGATGCGCAGCTTTCTTTTGGGTCACACCACTGGCCAACTTGGGGGAATGCTGAAGTTGTGGATTTTCTGGAAAATCAGAGGGATCTGTTCAGATTCATACACGATCAGACCGTTAGAATGGCTAATGAAGGGATGAATCCTGTGGAAATTGCAAATACTTTAAAACTGCCTAAACAGCTGGATACCCAGTTTTCCAACAGAGGATATTATGGAACCGTAAGCCACAATGCAAGAGCACAGTACCAGCTTTATTTTGGTTTTTTTGATGGTAATCCCGCTAATTTAAATCCGCTGCCTCCTGTAGAAGAAGGACAAAAATATGTAGAGTTAATGGGCGGCAGCGAGAATATCCTGAAAAAAGCCAAAGAGTCTTACGATAAGGGAGAATATCGCTGGGTGGCAGAACTGGTAAATCACGTGGTTTTTGCAGAACCTAAAAACCAAAAAGCGAGAGATCTGCTGGCAGACGCTTACGAGCAGATGGGGTATCAGGCTGAATCGGGTCCTTGGCGTAATTTTTATCTGACAGGGGCTCAGGAGCTTCGCTACGGTAAGAAAATTTATAAAAATTCTTCCGCATCCAACCCGGATATGATTAACGGAATGTCATCAGAATTATTCTTTAACTATCTGGCAATGCGATATAAAGGAACTGAGCAAAATACGGACAAGTTTAATTTTAACATGGAACTTACTGATACAAATGAAAAAGTTGGGCTGGTTGTAAGTAATGGTACAGTAAGTACAAGAGTTGGAAGTCCGATAAAAGATAAAGTTACTGCAACAATTACAGGACCTCGAAAAGCACTTATGGCGCTGACAGCTGACGGCCACGATGTAACTGTAGACCAATTGTTATCAAAGGGTGTACTTAAAATTACGGGTGATAAAGAAGCCTTTAAGAAGTTTATAGGCAACATTGAGAATTTTGATGTCTGGTTTAATCTTATCGAGCCTTAATCTTAGACATTAATAAGATATTAAGAATCAAAACAAAGCTGGGCTGATTAAAACCCAGCTTTTGTATATAGAAAAAAAATAATAAAATGATTATGTTTTAAATGACTGCAGTGTTTTTACACATTAGATATCTATAGTCGTTTAATTGAAATAATCAGACAGGCTTCATTAGAAATTTTAAAAATCAATGATTATGAAAAGTAAATTATTTATCGTTTTCTTATTATTATCCACATTTTCTTATTCGCAGGAACATTATTATGAAACCGCTAAAATTTATGTAAAAAAGGCCGATGGTAGCAGTACTGTAGAAAAACATGATGTAGCAGTAATGCTGAATGAGAGTATAAAGCAGTGTACAGTGAGAATTGATTACAAAGAACCGCAGATTTTTAAAATTGTAAGCGAAAAAAAAGATGTGCAGACAACAGTTAAGACTTATGAACTGGAGCATGCGGACGGCAGAAAAATAACTTTAGCTATTAAGAAAAAAAGAATCACCGTCACGGCACATACTACAGGAAAGAAGTTTGAAACTGATATAACCTATCAAAAATCAGAAAAAGGATAATAATCTTTATCGGAATCTGACAGAATAATTTTTAGAAAGCCAAATCATATATGTAACGAATATTAATCCTTTAAATTCTAAGCCATGACTGCGACAAAAATTAAATTACCAATCATTTTACTGTTATTAATCGGACTTTTTTACAGCTGTTCGCCTTCTTTAAAGGTTACAACAGATTATGACCGTACAACTAACTTTGGAGAATTAAGAAATTATACTATTTATGACTTAAAAGCTGAGGAAGGGCAGGTGAGCCAGCTCAATGTTGACAGGGTGACCAATGCAATCCGCACGGAGATGAATGCGAGAGGTTTTATTGAGACCGCTAAAAATCCTGATGTAAAAGTAAATGCAGTTTCAGTTCTTAAAAATAAGACAGAAGTTGTAGCCAATACAACTGGTTCTGCTTATGTGTACGGAGGGAGATACCGCCCGTACAGATACTGGGGAGGAACGGCCATGGTGTCCGGATCTGCTAATACCACTTATGATACTTATGAGTATGTTGACGGATCTCTTATTATTGATATTGTTTCGGCAAAAACTGATAAACTCATCTGGCAGGGAATTGGTAATACGCAGATAAGCAGCAAACCGGGAAATCCGGACGAACTTGTTGCTGCTGCGATCAAAAAAATGCTGGCAGATTTTCCTCCCGGAGAAGGAAAAAAGAAATAATTTAACAAAAGGCTGTTCTGTTTGAACAGCCTTTTATTTTTTGCTTAACAAATTAGATAATATATTTATATTTGTTAATCCTTAGACTTTTTCTGCAGAAAAAGCAATTATTTTCTTTCTAACAGCGGCATCCAAATAGATAAGAAGAGAACTAAGGTCATTTTCGAATTACTATATTTAATATCAAAAAAATACAATAAACGGAAAGATAAAAAAATCCTATATCCTTAACAGGACTTCGAACCATCGTTCAACTCTGATTAAATCTCAGATAAAGCCACTTTTAGACTGTTTATTTTAAACAAACTAAGGATTCCTTGTGAAAAAATCGAACCGTAAAATGATAAGTGGTGAAGGCTTGAAAAATCTACATATTTGTGAATAAAAAAGGAGACAACTATTTACTAGTTGTCTCCTTAAGTGAGGTTACTGAACAATTTACAAACCATTTTATGAATGATTTAAAGAAATTGGCTTACTTTTAAATGAATTTGTAAGATAATTATTTTAAATTTTAATTCCAGAGCGGTTTGTATGTATCGTAGGGGTTAAATGCCAAAAATGTTAAAATTTAGGGCAGTAATTCAGATATCACAATAAAAGAAAGAATGATGAAAAAGATGCTAATAGCAAACGTGGACTTATGGGTAGAGTATATTGGTATGCTGTGATTCCGTTTAATGGTTTATATTTGAAGGTATGTTTAAAAAGCTGACTTAAGCATTCAGAAAACAGCTATTGAACTTGTATAAATAAAAAAGCACCTGTCTGGACAGGTGCTTATATAAACTAATGCTATAGTATATTATGCTATCACTACGTTTACTGCGTTTGGACCTTTGCGGCCTTCCTGAATATCATATCGAACTGAATCGTTTTCACGAATATTTTCTGATAGACCTGAAACATGAACAAAAACTTCGTTTCCTCCATTATTTGGAGTAATAAATCCGAAACCTTTTTCTTCATTGAAAAATTTTACTGTACCTTCTTGCATTTTAAATATTTAATTTGGCCAAATGTAGTGCATTAAATGATAAGGAGTTAAAAAAGAGTTTTTAATTATGTTTATATTAACTTTATTGAGAATTTGCATGATACCGCAGCCGCTGTTTTTTTGTATTATTATACAGGCTTCAACCAAATTATGCATTGCAGATCCAATCTAAGGTGTCAGACATGTTAAATAAGTCAAGAAGGTATACAGCTAACCCGAACCCAATAACAGAACATTATTATCAAAAATGGAAATTGATCAAATACTCGACAAAATACATCCGCTTTCACCTGCTTCAAAACTGATCCTCAAGAAAAATATTCTGGAAGTAAGCCTACCCAATCATACCCTTATAATACAGGCTGACAAGGTTGAGAAAAATATCTATTTTATCAAAAAGGGCATTGCACGGACTTTTTCCAATGACGGGGAGAGCGAAATTACATTTTCCTTTGGAAAAGAAGGCGATACAATAGCGTCGCTGAAAAGCTATATTTGCAGTGAGAAAGGATATGAAAATATAGAACTGCTGGAAAACAGCGTGCTTTATGAACTAAATACTGAAGCCCTTCAGAATCTTTTCAATGAAAATATTGAAATTGCCAACTGGGGCAGAAAGTTTGCAGAAAATGAACTGCTCAAAGCAGAAGAAAGACTTATTTCCCGACAGCTGGGAACTGCAGCCGACCGCTACATGCAGCTTTTAAAAAATTATCCCGACCTTATACAAAGGGTCCAGCTTGGGCATATCGCTTCCTATTTAGGCATAACACAGGTAAGCTTGAGCCGTATCAGAACAAATATAAAATAGGGTTCATTTTTTATCATTTGTATAATTTTTCCTTGGGACATATTCAGAACTTTGCCTAAAATCTTTAAAAAATGAATATAACCATTAGAAAAGCTGCAGAAAAAGACAGTGAACAAATTTGGAGCTTAATGAAAGAACTTGCTGTTTTTGAAAAATACATTAACAGTTTTGCCATCACAGCTGAAATAGTAAAAGAGAGCGGTTTTAGAAAAGATCCCCCGGATTTCTATTGTATTGTTGCCCAATGCGATGAGAAGATTGCAGGAATTCTGGTATATTATTTCCTGCCTTTTACGGCGCAGAACCGTCCGGCAATTTATATGAAAGAACTGTATGTTGCCGAGGATTTCCGAGGCCAGAGGATAGGTGAGAAATTAATGGACGAACTCAAAGAAGAAGCAATAAAGAAGAACTGCGGACAGATAAAATGGACCGTTGCACCTTGGAATGAGGGAGGCAGGAATTTTTATGAAAGACTGGGAGCCATAGAAAACCAGGAATGGCTTAATTATGAGTGGAATTTAAAAACTAACGGCGAAAACAGTTCTAAGATGAAACCCATAACCATTATAAAAGTTACTATTGCTGATCTGTATGAACTGCAGAGAATCGGCCGTGAGACTTTTCAGGAAACATTTGCAGATTCGAACTCCGAGGAAAACATGAAATCTTATCTTGAAGAAGGTTTCTCAATAAAAAAATTAACTGCAGAGCTTCAAAATGAAAATTCCGAGTTTTATTTTGCCAGGATTGATAATGAAGTTGTAGGCTATCTCAAAATCAATTTTGGAGAATCACAAACCGAATTGAAGGACAGTACATCTCTTGAAATTGAAAGGATTTATGTTTCAAAGGAATTTCACGGGAAAAGTGTCGGGCAGCTGCTTTATGATAAAGCAATCGAAGCTGCCAGACAAAAGGGATCTGAATATGTCTGGCTGGGAGTCTGGGAAGAGAATTTAAGGGCAATCCGGTTTTATGAAAAAAATGGTTTTGCAGCCTTCGACGCACACATATTTAAATTGGGAGATGATCAGCAGACTGACATAATGATGAAATTGAAATTGGATTAATTCACGAATTCTTTATAAAGCCTATAGCTAAACTTTGTAGTAATACTATTGGTCTGCCTGCGCACTATTTTAAAGCTGGCTTATTGATAAGGCGTTTCTATTTTTTCGGAAATTTTTCTTACATTGTATGTTGTCTATTTAGTATCAAAAAATTACGACAAGCCAAAAGAGAAAAAAATCCTATATCCTTAACGGGACTTCGAACCATCGTTCAGCTATGATTAAATCTCAAATAAAGTCACTTTTAGACTGTTTATTTCGACAGACTAAGGATTTCGCGTGAAAAAATCGAACCGTAAAATGATAAGCCGTAAAGGCTTGAAAAATCTACATATTTGTGTATAAAAAAAGAGACAACTATTACATAGTTGTCTCTTTAAGTGACCTCGACTGGATTCAAACCAGTAACCTCTTGAGCCGTAATCAAGTGCGCTATTCAGTTGCGCCACGAGGCCTTTTTGTTATCAATTAGCTAATTTTTCGTAGCTTTGTTGATTGCTTATTGCGGGTGCAAAGATAGGAAGAAATGTGAGATATACAAGAGAAAAATAACATAAAATTAAAAAAAAATGCAGTTAGAAAATTATATACGTGATATTCAGGGTTTTCCAAAAGAAGGAATTTTGTTTAAAGATATAACTCCGCTACTAAATGACCCAATTGCGACAAAAGAATGCCTTAATATTCTAATCGAATCTCTTGACGGACAAAAAATAGACAAGGTAGTAGGAGCAGAAAGTCGTGGTTTTTTCTTCGGGATATTATTAGCGCAGGAATTAAATGCAGGTTTTGTTCCGGTTAGAAAACCAAAAAAGCTTCCTTACGAAATCATTTCAGCTTCATATGATTTAGAATACGGCACAGACAGCTTAGAAATGCATACAGATGCAATAAAAAAAGGAGACAGGGTTTTGATCCACGACGACGTTTTGGCAACAGGAGGAACCGCTAAAGCAGTTTGTGAATTAGTAGAGAAATTAGGTGGCGAAATTGTACAATGCAACTTTCTAATGGAACTAACTTTCCTGAACGGAAGGCAAAAGATTAAAGAGCATCCAATTTTTGCAGCTTTAACATACTAAAAACAGCATTATAAGCATTATATTAGTGAAATAAAATTGTTCTGGTAAATTTATACCAGGACAATTTTATTTTTAATAGCATATAAAACTAAGCCTATTCTGGTTTTAATTTCAAGTTTGTCGAATAAACATTCCCTGTAACCGTCAATTGTTTTGGGACTCAGACACATTTCTGAAGCGATTTCCTTGTATGTTTTTTCAGTACAGGCGTGTTTTATAAAAATGATTTCTTTGTCTTTTAGGTTTATTTTTGCGGTGTCATTGTTGGCTTTTTTCACTAACATGCCAGACACTAATTCAGTAAAATAAAACCCTTTTTCGATCACAGATATAATGCAGTCCTTAAATATTTCCGGCGATGTATCTTTAAGCAAATAGCCTTTGGCACCATTGGTGAGCATTTTTATAATAATTTCTTCATCATCGTTTACAGATAACGCAATAACTTTAAGTTCAGGTCTGTTTTCCTTAATCCATTTCATGGTACTAACGCCATCGAGAACCGGCATATTTACATCTAGTAAAATTAAATCAACATCTGAGTTGGTGTTTTCCTGTAAATACGAAATAAATACTTTCCCGTTTTCAAAGCGGTTGATGACTTCAAAATCTTTAAAACTATTGATCAAAAGCTCCAGTGATTGCGAAAAAAGCAAATGATCGTCTACAATAATAATTTTGTTTTTAGGTTTCATTGGGTTTCGTTAAGGGATATTCTAAAGTTACAGTTGTTCCTGATGCGTCTGATTTCATGATTAATAGTGCGCCAATTAATTTGGCTCTTAACTTCATGTTGGTTAATCCTAATCCGGGATTTATCCTGAGCGGATCATATCCAATCCCGAAATCTTTCATTTCCAGATAAAAAACATCCTTTGTTGTGTTAATATTTACTTCAAATAAATCACTGTGAGAATGTTTTAGGCTATTGTGCATTGCTTCTTGAAAAATGCGGTAAATAAACAAATCATGCTCTTCGTTTATATTGGGTACACCGCCTGTAAAGTTATAATTATATGGAATATTTTTCAACTTTTTTATGCGCTCCAAATCTTGTTTTATTGCTTCTATAAAATTGGTTTGCAATAAGTTGTCTTTGTTTATTATTCTGGATAAAATCCGTATTTCGTCCAGGGATTTGGCAAGGACTGCCTTAAGGTCAGACAGTTCAGGACCATAAACAGGTTTACCGCTATCGATATACATATTGAGCTGCAAAATGCCAACAGATACAATTTGACCAATATTATCATGAAGTTCTTTACTGATTTCGCTTAAAGTCTGATCCTTAATTTCGATTCTAGTTTTTATTAATTCCGATTGAAAATACAATTCCGATTCCATTTTTTCGACCAGATACGTATTCTTTTTCTTTAAGAAATAAAAGAATATGACAAGCAGAATCACCAGTAAAGTAAAAAAAACGATACCTAACGAAATTACTAGTAATTGTATTTCTTTTCGCTCCATAAAAATCCAATAATAAAACAACCGTGCATTAGAAAATTTAATATAAATAACACTAAACTAAACACTGATTCATCTTGTTTGATCAAAAACCATTTTATAGCCAGCATAAACGGCAGAACTGGCACATGAAAGACCAGAATGCCTAATATGTACCAAAAAAATACAGATTTTTTAAAATTTAAAATTTTATCAGAATTAAAAATTTCTATCAAATATAAACAAGATAATATCATAACTATCAGAACACCAATAGCAAAACTGTAAATAAAGGAATGGTTTATATCTTCTTTACAGTATAAAATATTGAGAAGAAATGAAAATACAAACAAAACCAAACATAAAGCCGCCGTTCCTTTATAATTAATTTTTATTAATAAACTCCTGAGAAGCAGAATATAAGAACAAAAAGTAACGAACATGTAAATGTTGAAAACATAATAATTTAATACTCCTGTCCATTCTGTAAAATGGTAGCCAACTATTTCGGTCAGAGCTGAAAACCAAATTAAAACTACTAAAAATTTAGCCCTTTTGCCCGGGAGCTTATGCAGCGATATCAGTCCGGTAATACCCGATAATAAAGCGAGATAAACAATATAAAATCTTAAAATTTCAAACATAGTTTTTTAATATAATAAAGCTGGTGGTCTTCCAATACTGCCATAATTCATAGGTTCTATAGTCGATATGTCTGCATTCTCCTCTTCACGAACCAATGCAAAAGTTTGTACATCATTAGAACTTATAGTATTGATTCTGATCTTTTTGCCTGTTGCTGTCAAAAATAACGTCATCAAACCAGCTTTTTCAGCATATTTTTTTTCTTCAGGATACACTCCAAAATAAAAACGGATTCCGTTTACATTATAACCGGTTTTTTCGCCCTGAGTTTTGATATAATGTATGTAGTTTTCGAGCTCTTCTAATGAAAACCAAATGGCATTTGCATCTTCTTTCTTGATGTATTTCGCAATAATACTGGCTCTGTACTTCATAAAATTTAAGTGTAATTCTTTACCAAATTTTTTAGTAATTAATTGAGTCGGTCTTCCTGGTTCTTTTTTCATAATCTTAAAAATTAAATCATTCAATGGTTAATTGGTTAATTTGTTGTTTTATAGTGTTTTAAATAAAACTTACATGCAAAATTATTTTAAACTTATAAAGTTTGCAAGGGGAAATATACCCTTTTTTTATAGGGTTAATTTATTTAAAAAATAGGGTTAAAGTGCTGTTTTGTAGTAATTTATAAAAAATCAACTTTACATCGTTCATTTTCGTGCACAAAATGGACAGGCGAAATCTGAAAAGCCTGTTAAAAGAGTAAGAGCTAATTGTAATACTAAAAATTATGAGTTTATATCATGAAGTTTTTCAAGGAGAATCATTCAGCGAAGACAATTATTTTGAAGCTGTACGATATGTTTTAGGTCCTGAATATTCAAATCTAAATGAAAACGAATTAGAGGATGTGTTGTTGTCAAGAGTAGATCAAATGTCTGAAAGTGAAGCCGAAGGATTCTGGTCCAGTTTAGGAAATGTTGCCAGCAGTATTGGTTCCGGAGTTTTGCGAGGAGTTTCGGCAGTTGCTCCTATAGCAGGAACAGCGATTGGTACTTATTTTGGAGCTCCGCAAATTGGCGGTGCCGTGGGAGGATTAGTGAGCAATCTGGCCGGATCTGCCAGTACGGCATTAGATAATAATCGCCAGCAGCAAAGACCTGTACAGCCACAACGCAGACCTGCTTATAATAACAGACCGCGACAAAATCCGTCGCCAATTGGGCAGGCATGGAACAATACAACCAGATATCTGGCAGATGCCGGCAGAGCTGCTATTCCGGCTATTCAGCAATATGTACAAAACAATCCCGTACAATTGCGTCCGCAGGCAGCCCAGGATATTGGCAGGGTTCAGGGACTTTATAACCAGCTTGGAGGTGTAATCAACAATCCGCAATTTCAAGCCGGACAAGCACAGCAAAGTTTAGGAACCGCAAGTCCAAATGCACCTATCGAAAGCCATTCATTTGCAGAATTAATCGAAAATGTAAATTACCTCACAGAAAATATTCTATATGAATATTATAACGGAGGATTAATTCCTGCCGAAGATTACTACATCGATCAATACGGTCAGTTTGTGGGCACAAATACCCCAAACCGTATCAACCGACTTGAAAATTCTATTGCCAGTTTATAAAACACTTAAAAGTTATACCAATGGATGCTTATATAGAATATTTGAAAGAACATAATCCTGAAATGGCTAAATATTTTGAATTGATGCAGCCTATGATGGAGAAAAAAGAACCGGAAGAGGAAAAAGAAACTCCTAAAATTGATTTGGAACTCGAAGAAAGAGTCAGAAAACTAAAGAAAATCAATCAGAAACTTTTTACCATTATCGAAGGATTAAAATTTCAATTAGAATTTGAATTGAATCAAAATGATGACTTAGCAAAAGCTATTGGCGCTTGTACAGAATGTTTTGGCGAAAATATAGATTGCCCGGAATGTTTTGGAACAGGAAAACCAGGCAATAGTATTCCGGATTTTATTCTTTTTAATAAATATATCCAACCTGCAATCCAGAAATATAACAAACATTATTTCAATAAAAATTAACCTTTAAAATTTAAAATTATGAGTTATTTCGAAAGTTATTTAGATGAAGATTTATTAAATGAAGACTATTATAATGAAGATTTGCTAAGCGAAGATTTATTAGAAAGCTACGATGAAAGTTATGATGAAGCTGCAAAACGCAGAAGACCTTCAGCAAGAACGATCAGGCCAAATGTAAGTTCTGCAGTCAAGCAAAGATCAAACTTTGGTAAAGCCCTGAGCGGTAGAGCGAATGATTATGCCACTAAAAGTGAGTTGAAAAAATCTTTGGATTCAATTTCAAATCAGGTTAATGAACTTAAAAAGACCTCACTTGCTACCAATAAAGCCTTGGTTTCATTAGATCAAAAACATACAGAGTTTGCAAAAATCGATGCCAGAAAAGGCGAAAACCAAACCAAGGTTTTAAAAAATATGCAAATGATGAGCATGATGGGATCACTTTTGAATCAGCCAAAATTAAAACCTGAAAACCTCGAGATTGTGGCTGATACAAAAGATAAAGACGGGAATGTATTAACTACAAAAATCGTCGAAAAAACAAACACAAGTGCTATTTATGTAGATCAAACCCTGTCGCTATTGTTGCCTATGATGACCACAATGGGAGATTCAGGTTCCGGAAAATCAGATAATAATATGATGTTGCCATTAGTCTTAATTATGTCTCAACAAAATAAAGACACTACAAACAATAACAGCATGTTACCGCTTGCAATGGTCATGATGATGAACAAGTAATATTAAAAAAGGGCAGTTAATACCCAATTGCCCTTTTATTTCTATGAACCTTAAAATATGAAAAGATGAATCCATTTAATTTATTAATCAATTATGTAATAGCAAACAGCAGGGCGAGTTATTATAATGTACCGGGCAATCAGGAAGTCACAAATATGGCGCTTTTGACAGGTATGATTTCAGAAAATCCTTTACTGAGTTATTTAATTATTGATAACAAAGCAAAATCAGAAGGGGAGAATGTCAGCAGTTCATTAACGGTAGTAACTCCTCCTGTAACTCACAGTATACCTGAATTACCAGCGTCAACATCAGGTACTTCGCAAACTACGCCTAAAGATCCTGAAAAAGAAACTACTGTGCCCGGAGAAGAAGCTGTTACTGTAAAAACGCTGGAGACTTTTAAAGATGAAATAACAACCAGTAATAAAGAATTAAAAAATAAAATACTAGAAGAACTGTCAGGTCTAAAGGAAAAACTGGAATCTTTTGATAAAGAAAAAGTTGCAATAAGTGACTCTATTGCAACAATCGAAAAAAGACTGGATGAAATCGTAAAAGCCACACCAAATCATGGATCCCAGGCTTAAAATTATCTTATATGGTAATCCGGACGAGGAGTTGTCGTTGCTTATGCGTTTAGAGAAAGAAAAAGATTATCCTGAAAATTGCAAGATCATTACCGAATTCGGAAAAATTGTAAGCATCACTACAAAGCGGCGTTATTTGCTCTCGATTTACAACAGCAAAAAAGTAAAAAGCCTAAAAGCTCCCACTGTTGTTCCTGCCAATGAAATTATAGAAGAATTTCCTGAAAATCAGATTCTCGATAAAAATAATGTTTCCGGCGATCCTGTTTCGAATGTTATGTTTGGAATTATTGATTTTGGTTTCGATTTTACACATCCTGATTTTATTGTGAACGGTAAAACCCGTTTCGAAAAAATCTGGGTACAATCAGATCGATATGATGGCAATGCATACGGCTACGGAAGAATTATTACCAAAGAGCAGATTAATGACGCTTTGCAAGATGAATTTCCGTTTAAAAAACTGGGTTATCATCCCGGTAAAACAGATTTATTTGGTAACGGAACACATGGTACACACGTACTTGGTATTGCCTGTGGTAACGGCGCCGTTGCAACAAAAAGTTTTGCACCAAACGTTCCTATTACCGCAGTAGACCTGGGATTAAACAATATCAACGGATCTAATTTATCCTTGGGCGATTCTGTAAAAACATCTCACGGATTGCATTTTTGTACCGTTACGGCAAATAAAATGCCGCTTGTAATTAATATGAGTTTAGGAGGTCATGGCGATGCACATACCGGAGAAACTTTGCTGGAGCAAATCATAGATTATATTTTGACCACCAGAAAAGGAACAGCGATTGTTCAGAGTACAGGAAATTATCATCAGGCAAATGTGCATACTTACAGCGATATAAAAGCAAACCAGAAAGTGAAAATCCCGTGGATGTTTAAGAAAAATGACCGTACGCCAAACGAAATGGAAATTTGGTATCACGGCGACGATATATTAAGTGTCAATATTTATGATGATAATCAGAATTTACTGCTTTCTTCGACGCCTTTTAAAGATGAATTAATCATAAAAGATGATGACGAAGTGGGAATTTGCCTTCACAGATGCAACGAGCCAAATACCAATAAAAATCAAATTAATATTCTGATTAATGGTAAATTAAATTCAAAATTCTGGACGATAGAACTGGTTGGCAGAACAGTAAAAAACGGACGATATCATTGCTATATTGAGCGTGACGATGGCGGACAATCTATTTTTTTGCCTGCAATTGCCAACAAAACGCACACAACCAATTCTATTTGTAATTCGAAATACAGTATCGTTGTAGGCGCATACAATCAGACCGATGAGACAAAACCTATTTTGTCTTTTAGCAGTTCCGGACCTACGGCTGACGGAAGGATGAAACCGGAACTTGTTGCGCCTGGTTTTAAGATAAAATCATCGTGTTCGTCTTCAAGTCGCGAAAACAGGGCGTCAAATAAACTTACTTCTAAAAGTGGGAGCAGTATGGCAGCGCCTTATGTTGCTTCTCTGGTAATGAAAATTCTCGAAAAAGAACCTGAACTGGATATTATTGCCATCAGAAAAAAGCTTTTTGCGGCCTGTGATACTGCTTTTTTCAAAGAAAATAATTTCGAAGTTTTCAGATCCGGACACGGTTATATCAATCCTAATAAAATAATATAAATCAGGAATAAAATGGAAAATTTAGTTTCGAATATCCCAGTTATACAAAATAGAAATCCTGTAAACCCACGCAGGATATTAAATAATAGTGTTGGGTTAAATGCTGTTAATAATCCTGCAGATGTTTTGCAAATTCAAAATTATCTCAACGCATTAGGATATCCTGTTCAGACAAATGGCAGTATTGCAAACAGCCAAACGGATAATACGATTATTTCTATCTTAAATTTTCAGGCAAATAACGGAGTTCAGGTTACTGGAATTATTAATCCAAATGACCAAACCTATAATACGTTGAAACAATTAAACGGTGCTAGTGTTTCCTTGTCAGAAGAATTTGATGAATCCCTGCATCAGCCTTTTATTACCAATTCGTTTATTTTTAGGCGAAATGCCGGAAATGCCAATACACTCAATGTTATTTTCGAAGGTGATTCGTGGCTGGATTATCCCGTGCCCAGAATTTTAGATTTGTATGATACGATTACAGATCACAATCAAAGGCTTAACCTGAATTGTCTGCACTTGGCCAAATTTGGAGAAACAACTTCACAGATGTATGCTGATAAAGCAAATTTTGTACAATATATAAGTGGTTATCGTATTGATAGAATTTATTTTAGCGGAGGCGGAAATGATGTTTTTCCTCAACTGGGCAGAATATTAAATCCAGGAGTTACTTTATTTGATGCTTCTTTTTTTACGGATGCAGCAAAACTGAATGAATTAAAAAGCATGTCTTCCGGCGATTCCTTATATCAAAAATGCATTCAGTATAAAAGGTATTTAAATACAACGGCGTTTGATGCAGCTCTTTTTAATACCGTTAATCTCAACGGGATTTTTACTGTTATAATGCGAAATTATCTGGGTTTTGGCAGTATAATAAATGCTCATTCAACACCTAATACGATATTTTACATGCATACTTATGATTATCCGTTGTTTAAACTGGGAGTCAGACCGTCGATTGTAGGTGTAGATTTGCCTTTAGGGCCGTGGATAAAACCTGTTCTTGACCGATTGGGAATTACAGATGAGATTTTGAAAGCCTATATCATTATACGTTTGCTGGACAAGTTTTATGCGCTTTTATTGCAAATTAAAAATCATTTTAATTATTATGGATATCGCTTTCAAAGCAGAATAATTGATTACCGCGGGCTTTTAAATTCTTCTGAATACTGGAGAGATGAGATTCATCCTAATTCTGGCGGAGCGCGAAGATTGTCGACGCGAGTTAATTTTTAAAACAAAAAACCCGACTTTGTAAAGTCGGGTTTTTTATATAATGAGAAACAAGATTTATCTTAAACTTGCTCCAAGCTCCGTCTCAAATGTTTGTTGCAATTTAGACATGATTTTATCGATTTGAGCATCTGTAAGTGTTTTTGTATTGTCCTGAATCGTGAAACTCAACGCATAAGACTTTTTACCTTCCGGAAGTTTTTCGCCTTCATAAACATCAAATAAATTAACGTCTTTTAAAAGCGCTTTTTCAGATTGTTTTGCCAGGTTATAAATACTCTCATAAGTGGTGTTCTTATCGATCAATAACGCTAAATCCCTGCGAACTTCCGGATATTTAGGAATTTCAGAATATTTAATTTTTCCGGTAATGATTTTTAAAATCAAATCCCAGTTAAAATCAGCGAAATAAACATCTTGTTTAATTCCAAAATGTTTTAGTATTGGTTTTTTAATCACACCCATTTCTACCAATGTATCATTGTTGTAGCAAATAGCCGTTCCTTCAGAGAAAATATCCGTCTGAACCGGCGCATTCGAAATTTTTTCAATTCCTAAACGGGCTAAAATTCCTTTTACATATCCTTTAAGTAAAAAGAAATCAGTAGTTTTTTGAGGGTTTGTCCAGCTTTCCTTATTTCTGTTTCCAGAAATCAATAAAGTAAGATGTTTGTGTTCCTCATAACCGTTCAGGTATTTATGGTACGATTTTCCGAATTCGAATAATTTTAAATCAGCATTTTTTCTGTTAATATTATAAGAGATCGCCTCTAAACCTGAAAACAATAACGATTGACGCATCGTAGATAAATCACTACTAAGCGGATTCAGCATTGTAACATTGTGTTCTTCTTTTAAAACGCTCGATAACTTAGCATAAGAAGCCGTTGTTAAAGAGTTTGCCATC
This sequence comes from [Flexibacter] sp. ATCC 35103, assembly GCF_001975985.1. Classification (GTDB taxonomy): domain Bacteria; phylum Bacteroidota; class Bacteroidia; order Flavobacteriales; family Flavobacteriaceae; genus Flavobacterium. The sequence goes on from NZ_MTQF01000010.1 coordinate 41,697, forward strand.
ATTTCATGAAATCCCTGAGAATTTAATTGAGACGCAATAACGTTTTGTACTTTATAATCTTCTGTTCTTGGCGAATTAGAAACAGTTGCATTGAATTTTTTAGAGAAATTAATGTTGTTATAACCGTAAACTCTCAAAATCTCTTCGATTACATCAATTTCACGCTGCACATCTACGCGATACGCCGGAATTGTTAATCCTAAACCAGAATCAGAAACACTGTTTACTTTAATATCTAAAGAAACAAGGATTTTTTTGATGGTATCTTTTGGAATTTCCTGTCCGATGATTTTCGATACATGGCTGAAATTCAACAAAACCGAAAAATCTTCTACTTTTTTAGGATATACTTCCACAACATCAGAAGTTATTTTTCCGCCTGCAACTTCCTGAATTAAAAGTGCCGCACGTTTCAATGCATATTCTGTAATAGTTGGATCAATACCTCTTTCAAATCTAAAAGAAGCATCTGTATTTAATTGGTGTCTTTTAGCTGTTTTACGAATACTAACAGCATCAAAATAAGCACTTTCTAAGAATATAGTAGTGGTACCATCTGATACGCCTGATTTTTTTCCTCCAAAAACACCTGCAATACAAAGCGGGCCTTTTTCGTCGCAAATCATTAAATCTTCTTTATGTAATGTTCTTTCAACATCATCTAAAGTCACAAATTTTGTACCTTCAGGAAGTGTTTTTACGATTACTTTTCCGTTAATTTTTGCAGCATCAAATGCGTGAAGCGGCTGTCCTAATTCATGCAAAACATAATTAGTAACATCGACAATATTATTTTTTGGAGTTAATCCAATAGCTTTTAAACGATCTTGTAACCATGCAGGAGATTCCTGAACCGAAATTCCTGAAATTGTTACACCACAATATCTTGGAGCTAAAAGAGGTTCCTCGACATTTACATCAATTTTCAAAGTACGCATGTCAACTCTAAAGTTACTCACAGATGGCGTAATTAATTCTACGTTTACACCGCGTTGCAGCATTCCGGCTCTCAAATCACGCGCTGTTCCGTAATGGCTCATGGCATCAGCACGATTTGGCGTTAATCCAATTTCGAAAACTTCGTCATTAGCAATCTGAAAAACTTCTGCAGCCGGTGTTCCCGGAATTAGCGCTTCATCCAGAATCATGATTCCGTCATGTCCTGTACCCAAACCTAATTCATCTTCGGCACAAATCATTCCGTGGCTTTCCTGTCCGCGTATTTTTCCTTTTTTAATGGTAAATTCACCACCATCTTTATCATATAAAATAGTTCCTATAGTAGCTACAGGTACTTTTTGTCCTGCGGCAACATTAGCGGCGCCACAAACAATTTGTATAGGAGCTTCTAAACCAATATTTACCGTTGTAATGTTTAATCTGTCAGCATCAGGGTGCTTTTCGCAAGTAAGTACGTGTCCTACAACAACTCCTTCTAAACCGCCTTTAACTGATTGGTATTTTTCGACAACTTCAACTTCCAGACCCAGATCTGTTAGTAATTCTGAAGTTTGTTCAGATGTCCAGTCTGTTTTAATGAATTGTTTTAACCAGTTGTAAGATATTTTCATGTTAACTTTTTTATTCTTGAATAAGGATACAAATATAAGGATTGCGTGTGGTAGTAAGAAACAATTTATTTGGTTTTTTCGAGCTGTTTTTATTTCATTTAAAACGTGCTGTTATTGAGTAGTTTGCATTTTTAGCGCCAATATTTTATTAATTAAATATTAAAACTAAGTTATAAAAATGAATATGTAATTTTTGTGCTACTAGATGAATGAAAAGTGCTATTCTGTTTCAATTTATGCAGGTAAATTTGAAATGAATCAAAAAAATATAATTATGAGTACTATAGCGCAAAGACCTGAATTTAAGGCAAAATATGAAAATTATATCAATGGTAAATTTACTGCACCGGTAAAAGGAGAATACTTTGATGTTATTTCTCCAATTGATGGAAAAGTATTTACAAAAGCAGCACATTCAGGTAAAGAAGATCTGGAACTGGCAGTAGACGCAGCTTACGAAGCATTCAAAACCTGGGGAAAAACATCAGTAACAGAACGAAGTATTTTACTCAATAAGATTGCACAAAAAATAGAAGACAACCTTGAATATATTGCAACCGTAGAAACTATCGATAACGGAAAACCAATTCGTGAAACCCTTGCAGCAGATATTCCGTTGGCAATTGACCATTTCAGGTATTTTGCAGGCGTAATTCGTGCCGAAGAAAGTTCGATTGCAGAACTGGATTCGCAGACTGTTTCTATTGCTTTAAGTGAACCTTTAGGAGTTGTAGCCCAGATTATTCCCTGGAATTTCCCTATTTTAATGGCAGTCTGGAAAATTGCCCCGGCACTTGCAGCAGGAAACACCATTGTTTTAAAACCGGCAGAAAGTACGCCAATTTCTATTTTAGTTTTAATGGAATTAATAGGCGATATCCTTCCTCCGGGAGTTCTGAATATAGTAAATGGTTTTGGTGCAGAACTTGGTCGTCCGTTAGTTACAAACAAAAAAGTTGCGAAAGCAGCATTTACAGGTTCTACTACTACAGGACGTCTTGTAATGCAATATGCAACAGAAAATATTATTCCGGTTACACTTGAACTTGGTGGTAAATCTCCCAATATTTTTTTCCCTTCAGTAGCAGATTATGATGATGATTTCTTTGATAAAGCGATTGAAGGCGCTGTTTTATTTGCCTTAAACCAAGGTGAAATCTGTACATGTCCGTCGAGATTATTGATTCACGAAGATATATACGAGAAGTTTATTGCAAAAGTAATCGAAAGAACCGAAGCGATTATCGCAGGAAACCCATTAGATAAATCGACAATGATTGGAGCACAAACTTCATTAGTGCAAAAAGAAAAAATCATGTCCTATATAAAACTGGGTAAAGAAGAAGGAGCAGAGTTGCTGACCGGAGGAGACGAAAACAAATTGGGAGGAGATCTTGAAGGAGGTTACTATATCAAGCCTACTTTGTTTAAAGGACATAATAAAATGAGAATTTTCCAGGAAGAAATTTTCGGGCCTGTTCTTGCTGTTACCACTTTTAAAACTACTGAAGAAGCTATCGAGATTGCCAATGATACCATGTACGGTTTAGGCGCAGGAGTATGGACACGTGATGCACACGAAATTTATCAGGTTCCAAGAGCGATACAATCCGGTCGTGTCTGGATCAATCAATACCATTCATATCCTGCCGGAGCACCTTTTGGAGGTTATAAACAATCCGGAATTGGTCGTGAAAATCATAAAATGATGTTGGGACAATACCGTCAGACAAAAAATATGCTGATTTCTTACGATAAAAAGAAACTTGGTTTCTTTTAATTAGTTATTATGTTGGTTCGAAAAGGTAAGTTTCTGACTTACCTTTTTTTTGTAAATTTAATTTAAAAACAATACCATGATAAAGAGACTTGATGCCACAGATGAAGCTATTGAATTAATAAAAATTCTAAAAGAAAAACACGGTGATCTCATGTTTTATCAAGCCGGAGGTTGTTGTGAGGGAACACAGCCACAGTGTTTTGAGAAAGGAGGATATTACCAAAGAATGGGAGATGTTTGCATTGGTACAATCGAAGATACAGAGTTCTGGGTCGATAAGGATTTATTCGAATACTGGAAACATGCACATTTTACACTAAAAGTAATTGATGCTTTTGGAGTAGGAGGTTTTTCATTAGAAACCCCATTAAAGAAAACGTTTCAAATTGAATACCGGATTTTTACCGAAAAAGAAGAGAAAGATTTAGAACCGGTTAGTTTTATTGAATAGGTTGAAAGGTTCAGAGGTGCAAAGCGACAAAGATTGACCGTAGAGATGCACAGCAGTGCGTCTAACATATGATATGGAAATTGGAAATAGTTGCAAAGCGACAAAGATTGACCGTAGAGACGCACAGCGGTACGTCTAACATAAAATATAAATAATTGGAACGTAGACGCACTGCTGTGCGTCTCTACGATAAACGTTGAGAATAAACGTTGTAAAATAAATGTTTTGAAAAAACATCATAAAAAACCTTTGTCCCTTTGCAACTCTAAACCTTTGAACCTCCCTTAGTTAATATACAACAACTGATATTGCTTAGGCGTAATTCCTTCATGTTTTTTGAATAATCTTATAAAGTAATTAGCGTCTTCAAAGCCAGACAAATAACACACTTCGTTAATTTGTATTCCGGGATTTCTGAGTAATTTCTTGGCGTGTTTTATTTTTTCATTTAGAACATACTCAATCGGACTCATGCCTAATTCGCGTTTAAAGAAACGGTAAAAAGAAGCTGTGCTCATACAGGCTTTTTCGCTCAGGCTTTTCATGTTGATATTTTCCTTTAGATTAAGCTTGATAAATTCCGTTACTTCAAAAATTGGATTATTGGTTTGAATCGCAATTCCGTCATCTATAGATTTTACAGTTTGTGTCTGGATGATTCTAATTAGCAATTCCTGCAAAGTCAAATCAGCAAGGGCATCTTTTGTGATGGAAGTGCTCATGCATTCCTTAATGAGTTTATTGACTGTCGTAGCAAGATCTACATTATTATAAAAGAAATAATTTTGATAATTTAATTGCCAATACGCATCGATTCCTTCTTTAGGATAACGTTCATTTAGAAAATTTAAAGTGTCGTTTATTTTAGATTTATCGATTGCCAAGGCAAGGCATTGCGTTGGATTTTCTCTTGATGCTTCCGGAAAATCAATCTTCATTTCTACGTTTGACGGGATAACAACTGTTTCTCCGGGTAAATAATCAAATCCGGGTTCATCAAAAAGATGCATTACTTTTTTGCCTCTCAACATACTGGTTACCACAAAATCATTGAATTTTAGCGGAACAAGTTTAGAAGACTCATACGTTTCAAAAATATTTAATTCACAATGATTTAGCGTATAAACCGTCCTGTTTTCGACTAGTGTTTTTAATGATTTTTCATTCGATAATTGAGGAGGACGGATCAAAGCACGTTGATTATTCATTGCGATCAAATTTTAAGTGGATTCTTTAAAATTAATCAAAAAAGAAATAGCAAGCTGAGATTTAACGTTTTATTAAATTAATTCTTCGACGTGCTTTTTGATGTTTTCAGCGATTTTTTTTGTTGGCAGATCATTTTCATCATCGCCAAACGGATCTTCAATTTCTTCTGCAATAAGCTCGAGACTCGCCAGTACATAAAAAATAAAAACAACGACCGGAGCTACAAAATATCCCAGGCTAATCGAGTAGCCAAATGGCAATGTCATGATGTAAAAGAAAATAAATTTTTTGATAAAAGCGCTGTAAGAGTAGGGAATAGGCGTGTTTTTTATTCTCTCGCAAGCGCCGCATATATCTGTAAAAGATTGCAGTTCTTCGTTTAAAATAATAAGCTGGTCTCCGGTAATTTTTTTAGCATCATATAAATCATTGATTTTATGAAACATCATTCTTTTTACCTGATTGGGTTTGTGTTTATGATGGTCAATTTCTAAATCTACATCTTCAAAAAGCTGTTTGCTGGTTTCAGAATCATGAAGATGTTTGTGCAGAATAGAAGCGTAAGTAGGAATGAATTTTCTAAAGAATTTTCGATCATTTTCATCCTTAAGTATAGCAGAAAGTTTAATAGCCAGATTACGGCTATTATTTACAAGACCTCCCCATAATTTGCGGCCTTCCCACCAGCGGTCATAAGCCGTATTAGTTCGAAAAACAAGCAATAACGAAATTACAAAACCAAGCATTCCGTGCATGATTGGAATGTTATGGATATAATCATTTTTTCCAATCTTGAAATATTCAACTTCAAGATAACCAACTACAGCAGAGTAAATCCCGATGGCAATCATAACCGGAAGCAGCTTTCTAACGGTATCAGATTTATGAAAATGGAAAATAAAAGTAAACCAATCTTTGGTATTATATGAGATCATTAAGTTTGTTTTGAAACAAATTTACTTTAAAAATTAATATTTCCTGCTAATTCTTTTAACGCAATTTCAGATAATTTAGCTTCATATTGAGCATTACTGTAACGTACTTTTGCATTTACATAATTTAACTGTGCAGTTCTGAAATCAATAGTAGTGATGGTTCCTATTCTAAATTTATCGAGTGTAATATCTAAGTTTTGTTTGGCGATAGCTTCGTTATCTTCTTCCAGATCAATTAATTCCAGATTGGTTAAATACGTTTGAAAAGCAGTACTTAATTGTGTGTCTAAAATCATATTTTGCTGTTCGATCGCAATTTGGGTATTCTCAATTTGCAATTTTGCTACTTTTTCATTTCGATGCTGGTTAAAGCCATCAAATATGTTTAGTGTTGCGTTAAAACCATAATTAAAACCCTTTGAAGAAGATTCACTTGTGAAACCTAAACTAGACTGGCTTTCGGCAAAATTATATCCGGATGTTAAGTTTACAACAGGATAACGATCTGCCTTTATTTGTTTAAGCTGTAATTCTGCAATTCGTTTGTTTATTATTTGCGATTCTAAAGCAGGGTTTTGCTTTTTTGCCAATTCCATTAAATCAATCAGAACCAATTTATTGTCGACAGTAACCTGATTAGTAACTGTAAAATTAATTTTTGGGTCGCGGGCTAAATACTGGTTCAGTAAAATTTTAGCATTTGCATACGATTCTTTCTGTCTTAATAAAGCAACCTGATCTGAGTTTAAATCAACCTGAGCATTTAAAACTTCAAGTTTGGATGCTTTTCCTATTGTAAAACGGTTTTGTGCAAGGGTTAAACGCTGTTTCGAAATTACAATTGTAGTATCTAATGCCGATAATTGCTGCTGTTGTTGTACTAAATCATAGTAAGCAGAATTTACCTGACCAATTTTGACTAAAATGGTTCTTTTAAGTTCCGCATCGCCAAGCTTTTGTAACTCTTTTAACTGATCTAATCTGGCGAACATTTTCATACCGTCAAAAACCGTCCAGCCCAAACTTACACCATAATTCAAACTGTTGTTTTTGGCATTGTTTAAAGAAGTTGAAGTTCCATCCTGACGAGTCTGAGATGAATTTGTAACACTGTTATTGTCTGTAATTGAAGCCGTAGCCGTAGGAAGCATTCCTGCGTTTCCAACTGTTACATTGGTTTCGCTAATTTTAGAATTGTTTTTGGCGATCTTAATTTCAAAATTATTTTCTAAAGCTATTTTCATAGCGTCTTCTATAGTTAAGACTTCTTGCGCGTTGCTTTTTGCTATACAAAACAAAAATAAAACGAGGCTTATTACTGTTATTTTAGTTTTCATATGATGAATTGTTAGCTGTGAATTAAACTTTTAAACGAAATTCACAGCTTCTATATTATTTCAAATTTTAGTATCTATTTATGGCTCTCTCTTTCATATTCTTCGATATGATCAAATTCAGGATAATGTTTTCTGGCTTTAGACCACATCAAATAAATAGCAGGAATTACAAAAAGTGTCAGTGCAAGAGAGAAAATAGTTCCTCCCACAATTACAACTCCCATCCCGATTCTACTGGTAGAGGCCGCTCCAAGTGACATTGCAATTGGTAAAGCTCCTAATGCGATGGCTAAACTGGTCATTAAAATAGGACGTAAACGCGCTTCTGATGCTTCAAGAATTGCTTCCAGTTTTGGTTTTCCCTGTTCTCGCAGCTGATTCGCAAATTCTACAATCAAAATACCATTTTTAGTTACCAGACCAATAAGCATTACGGTACCAATCTGGCTGAATATATTCCAGGTCTGATTGAATAACCATAGAGAGAATAAAGCTCCTGCAACAGCCATAGGTACTGTTAATATGATAATAAGCGGATCTATAAAACTTTCAAATTGAGCTGCAAGAATTAAAAATATTAATAATAAGGCCAATCCAAAGGCGAAAGACGTATTTGAACTACTTTCTACGAAATCTCGTGATTCTCCACTTAAATCGGTTGTAAAACTTTGATCGAGAACTTTAGTTTTAATTCGGTCCATTTCTTCAATACCATCGCTGATACTTTTGCCTGGTGCTAAACCTGCAGAAACAGTTGCAGACATATATCGGTTATTATGATACAATTGCGGCGGATTACTTTGTTCTTCGACTTTTACAACATTATCCATCTGGATCAACTGGCCTGATTTGTTTCTCACAAACATAGAAGTTAAATCCAGTGGTTTAGAACGGTCTTTTTGATCAAACTGACCAATTACCTGATATTGTTTTCCGTTTTTAATAAAGTAACCAAAACGCTGACCGCTTAAAGAAAGCTGCAAAGTTTGGGCAATATCCATAATCGAAATTCCTAAACTCTCTGCTTTTGCACGATCAATACTTACGTTGATTTCAGGTTTATTAAATTTTAAATTCACATCTGTAGTCGAGAAAACATCACTTTTACCCACTTCATTCATGAAAACCGGGATTTTTTCTCTTAGTTTTTCAAAAGTCGGCGCCTGGATAATATACTGAATAGGCAAACCTCCACGTCTGTTTACAGAAATTGTAGGCTGCTGAATTACAGATGTTTTAGCATTTGGATATTTTTTAGTCCATTTGGTTAATTTATCAGCAATATCTTTTTGAGATGTAGTTCTTTCATCCGGTTCTTTCAACGAAAGCCTGATAAAACCTGAGTTCGTTGCAGAACCTCCGGAACCTCCAGCCGTAATTACTAAACTTACTTTTTTCTCTGAGATAGAATCATCAACCAATTTTGACATTTCCTGCATAAAACGATTGGTATATTCATAAGATGAACCTTCGGGGGTTGTCATACGCATCGTTACAGAACTACGGTCATCATAAGGGGCAGTTTCTTTGGGAAGTATCGTGAAAAATAAATAAATCAATCCAAAACAAGCAATAAGAATAGGGAATGAGATCCATTTTTTGCCCATAAAACGACCTAACGAAGCTGCATATCCGCTGTTTAACTTTTCGAAAAAAGGTTCGGTTTTAATGTAGAATTTAGATTTCTTTTGTTCTCCGCCTTTCATTAAATAAGCATTTAACATTGGCGTTAAAGTCAGCGATACAAAAGCAGAAATTAATACTGCAGCACCAATTACGACCCCAAATTCCCGAAAGAGTCGGCCTACGAAACCTTCTAAGAAAATTACCGGTAAAAATACCGCGGCAAGTGTTACTGAAATCGAGATCACAGCATAAAAAATTTCGTTTGAACCCTTAATCGCGGCCTCAATTGGCGACATTCCTTCTTCGACTTTTTTGAAGATATTTTCCGTAACTACAATTCCATCATCCACAACTAAACCGGTTGCTAATACAATTGCCAGTAAGGTCAATACATTGATCGAAAAACCGAAAAGCCACATGATAAAAAACGTAGCAATTAACGAAACCGGAATATCAATTAAAGGTCTGAATGCAATTGCCCAGTCTCTAAAAAACAAATAAATAATAATGATTACCAAAATAATCGAAATACCTAAAGTTTCTGCTACTTCAAGTACTGATTTTTTTACGAAAAGCGTATTATCAAGTGCAATATTTAGTTTAATATCCTTAGGAAGATCTTTCTTTAAAGCGTCATATTTTTTATAAAATTCTTTTGAAATATCCAGATAATTAGCACCGGGCATTGGTACAATAGCCAATCCAATCATTGGAAGCCCTGACGAAGTCAAAGAAGTTTCAATATTTTCAGGACCTAGTTCAGCACCGCCAACATCGCTTAAACGAACAATTTTATCTCCGTCTGTTCGAATGATAATATTATTAAATTCTTCTGGTTTAGAAAGGTTTCCAATTGTTTTAACCGTTAGTTCTGTATTGTTTCCGGTTAATTTTCCAGATGGTAATTCTACGTTTTGTGCATTTAAGGCATCTCGAACATCAGAAACCGTACAATTATAGGCATTTAATTTTACCGGATCGATCCACAAACGCATTGCATAACGCTTTTGTCCCCAGATCTGAACACCGCTTACTCCAGGAATCGTTTCTAGACGCTGGGAAATAACATTTTCGGCATAATCACTTAATTCTAAAGAGCTTCTGCTGTCACTTTGAACAGTCATCGAAATAATAGATTCACTATCTGCATCTGCTTTAGAAACTACCGGCGGAGCATCAATATCCTGTGGCAAACTTCTAACAGCCTGCGAAACCTTGTCACGAACATCATTTGCTGCTTCTTCTAAATTTTTATCTAAATTAAATTCGATTGTGATATTGCTGCTTCCCTGATTACTTGATGACGTAATATTTCTGATTCCGTCAATGGCATTTACGGCTTTTTCGAGAGGTTCTGTAATTTGTGATTCAATAATATCAGAATTGGCTCCTGTATAATTGGTTCTGATAGAAACCTGCGCCGGATCAATTGAAGGAAATTCCCGAACACCTAAAAATGTATAACCAATGAAACCGAATAAAATAATCAAAAGATTCAGTACAATAGTTAAAACAGGTCTTCTTATACTTGTAGTTGATAAACTCATGTGAGATTTTAGATTTTAGATTGTTGATTTTAGATTGTTGATTTCTAATATCTATATTAAAGACTTATGACTTTAGGTTTTAAGACTTTCAACTTTATGACTATTTAACTTTAACTTTTATCGGAGACTCATCTTTTAAGGACATCACGCCGCTTGTTATCAAAGTGTCGCCAGCTTTTAATCCTGATAAAATCAAGATTGAAGCGTCTGTTCTTGTTGTTGCATCCACTTTTACTTCTTTGGCTTTGCCCATATTGGCAATGTAGACTTTTTTACCATCTTGTATAGGTACAATTGCTTCAGTAGGAACCACAATAGCATCTTTAATGATGTTTAAAGGCAATTTTACATCAGCAAAAGTTCCCGGAAATAATTTTCCGTCGTGATTATCAGCAATTGCGCGAATTTGTAATGTACGTGTTGCTACAGCCACTTCAGGTTCTATGGCGTATATTTTTGCAGTATATGTTTTATCAGATCCTGAGACGTTGAAATCAATTGAAGAACCGGTTTTTACCTGAGCAGCATATTTTTCAGGGATAGAAAAAGTGATTTTTAATTTGCCTGTGTTAACCAGTTTTGCCACCAAAATTGTTGGTGTAATATAAGTTCCTGGAGAAATAGAACGTAAACCAATTTTACCTGAAAAAGGAGCTTTTACAGATGTTTTGGCAATTTGAGCTTTTATTAATTGGCTTTGTGCCTGAGCAGATGCGTGATCTGCATTGGCAACATCAAATTCTTCCTGGCTAATCGCCTCTTTTTGTAAAAGTAATTTAGCTCGTCTTTGGTTTTCTGCAGTAAGGCTTTCTTTGGTCTGTGCTTGCCTTAATTGTGCTTTTAATTCGATATCATTTACCTTAAAAAGTACCTGACCTTTATTTACGTAACTTCCTTCATTAAAATAAATGCCTTCAACAATTCCTGAAACCTCACTGTGAATTTCTACTTGTTCATTTGCTTCGATAGATCCTGATAACGATAAGTTATTATCAAAAGTAGCTGTTTTAACTACAATTCCGGTTACTGCTGTTGGTTTGTCTTTGTCTCCGAATTTTTTTGAATCTTCGTTTTTCTTTTTATTAGAAACTATTCTGTAGGTTATAAATCCTCCGATACAAATAATCAGCAAGGCATAAATAAGGTTTTTTACTTTCATAAAATTGAGGTAAATGTTTTTTTGGTAATGTGTTTTTAGTAAGCTTACAAATTTAACTTTTTGAAACGAAAACTAAAGATGTTAGGTTTTATTTAACACTTGGATAATATTAATTTTAAACGTCTTTTAACAGTAAAATAAGCCAGCTTTTTGTAATTAGACATGAGTTGCGAAAAAAGGTTTAAATCAAATTTTAATTATTTTAAAATTATTTGTTCTCCATTGTTAAAAGTTTGTATTAAATTCATTTTTAGTAAATATATACTTATAAAAATGCTTTTTAAATGATGTTTTATGTGAGATATTTATTATTTAAAAAATTTTTCGCATTTTGACTGATTTTTTTTGCACTTTATCGATTTTATTCGTAACATTGATAAGCTTAAACAAAATGATCCGTTTTTTGTGAGAATAGTAATGTTTTTGGTGGTTAAGCGATAAGATGTGTAGGTTTTTTATTTGTTTTTAAGTTAAAGTTATTAAATACTAGAATAAATCATTTAACAATCGTTTAATCATTTTCTGTTCTCAATCAAAAACTATCTTTTTTATGCTAAGAAAACTACTTGTTGGCTTATGGATGTTATTATTGTGCATTGCTATTTCTGCTTTGTTCTGGAAGAACGAATTTAAATATAGCTTGCCAACCCCAATTCCTAAAAACTACCATGAGATAGCCATGGGAAGTAAAATTGACTTAAAATGCTGTATTACTGACAGCAGACCTATTTTTATTCATTTTTTTAATCCGGATTGTCCTTGTTCCCGTTTCAATATTCCTCATGTAAGCGGACTGATTAAAAAATATGGCGACAGAATTAATTTTAAAATCGTTGTACTGAATAAAGAAAGAGATTTTTCGATAGAAGAAATCCAGAAAAAATTTGATGCCAAAATTCCGGTATATTTTGATAATGAAATTGCAAAAATCTGTGGCGTTTTCTCAACACCACAGGCAGTTATTATAGATGGTTCAAGAAACTTATATTATCGCGGGAATTATAATAAAACCAGATATTGTACAAACGCAGACAGCAATTATGCGCAAATGGCAATTGATTCTCTGTTAAAACAAACCAAGACCCCTTCGTTTGATGCTTTAGCTCTTAGAGCTTATGGATGTTCGCTACCAAAATGCACTAAATAAATCTATTTCTTAACCTAATTATTTTAATTTATGAAAACAAAAGCCAGTTTAAACGAACGAGATTATCTGCACAATTTTATGTCGACCATGACACAAAAATCAGATACGATTATCAATTATGTTCTTGCAGTTTATTTCCTTCTTGGGATCGCCTTATCTTTTAAGTACGACACATTTGAAATTGGGGTTGGAGTAGGGACTTTGAATCTTCTATTGTATTATTCAGCCAAATTTTTTATCAAAAACTCTACTTTTTATCAATACGTTTTATCAGTAGTTCTTGCAATATTTATGGCGCAATATATTTACCAGATGCACGGTTTATTTGAGATGCATTTTACGGTTTTTATAGCCAGTACAATCTTAATTATTTATCAAAACTGGAAGCTTCAGATTCCGCTTACGCTTTTGGTAGTCTTGCATCACGCCGCTTTGGCTTATATGCAAAACTTTATTTATACTGATCCAAAAGGATTACAGTTGTATTTTTCTCAGGTAAATTTTGATCTCGAAACGCTGATTATCCACGTTGTTCTGGCTGCAGTAGTTTTCTTTATGAATGGTTATTGGGCCTATTATTTTAAAGAACACAGCCAAAAACATATTTCTAAAATTTCTGATGAATATGAATTGGAAAACATCAAACTGGCATCGGCAAAATATAGCTCAATGAGTGCTACAAAAGATTATAACGACTTTATACACAGAACAACTCTTGATTTAAAATTGCCCGTAAACTCAGTTCTTAAGCTTATTGATGTTTCAAAAGGACATACAGATAATGATAAACTATTGAGTTACCTGGAAATGATGAGAGAAAGTGCTAAAAAAATTGACGATCTGGTAAATGATATTCACGTTAAGTCGACTAACACCAGAAGTCAGAGTTAATTTTAAAGAGAAAAGTACTTAATTAAAATAATACTTTACAGGCCTCAATTATACGCAAATGCAATTGCATAGTAATTTTAAATACAAAATTTATGGATACCAGAAATAATCGCCCAACGCCATCAGACAGAGAAGTAGATTGGAATAAAACTAAAGTATTATTAAGTAAAACAGACACTAAAGGAACAATTTTATATGCAAATGAAGCTTTTATCGACGTTTCAGGATATGATGAACATGAACTAATTGGTCAGCCTCATAATGTGGTACGCCATCCTGATATGCCAAAAGTGATTTTTAAATTTTTGTGGGATAGTATTAAGTCCAGTGAAAATATACATGTGGTTATAAAAAACATGTCTAAAACCGGTAGATATTATTGGGTTGTAACCGATTTTAAAATTATTGCTGATGGCGACGGAGAAATTGCCGGTTATTTTGGTACCAGAAAATCTGTTCCTGAAGAAATTATTGTCAAATTTATAGAGCCTTTATATAAAAAACTGCTTCATATCGAGGAAGTAAGCGGTCTTGGCGCCTCTGAAGATTATTTAATTGGTTTTCTTGAAGAACGCAAAAAGACATATATGGAATATATAGATCACCTGATTGCTACAGGAAAAGATGATAAAAATAAAATAAGCAAGGGACTTTTTAGTGGTTTGTTCGACAAGAAAGCACCACCAAAAAAATAAAGAATGCAAACTAAAAATAGCTTCATTGTATCAACTGAATTTCAATCTTAAAATTTGTCCCCCAACAAATCTAAATCACCTTAGAATATGAGATATTGATATTTTTAATACAGTGAAGTGTTTTTTTTTTTTTTAAAGTTGCTGAGTTGCAAAGATTCTAAGCATCTAAGTTTTTTTAAACTCAGAGTCTTAGTAACTTAGAACCTTAGTATCTTAACTAATATAATTCCAAATATTTTTCTTTTTTGTCAATTCTATAAAAACGGCTTTTAGTACAGCATGCTCCGGTTTTTGCAATGGCCCGTCTTCTTTTAATATTTTCATGGCATAGTTTCGTGCCAGGCTTAAAATATCCCGGTCACGAACAATATCAGCAATTTGAAGGTTTAAAACACCACTTTGCTGTGTTCCCATTAAGTCTCCGGGACCACGAAGCTTCAGGTCGACCTCGGCAATTTCGAAACCGTCATTGGTCTGAACCATTGTTTCCATTCTGGTTTTACTGTCAGAACTTAACTTGTGGCTTGTCATTAATATGCAATAACTCTGTTCTGCTCCACGACCTACACGACCACGTAATTGGTGTAGTTGTGATAATCCAAAACGTTCTGCACTTTCGATAATCATAACACTTGCATTTGGTACGTTTACACCAACTTCAATTACGGTTGTTGCCACCATAATATTCGTTTTACCTTCAGAAAAGCGTTTCATTTCAGCATCTTTATCTGCAGGTTTCATTTTACCATGTAAGATAGAAATTGAATATTGCGGTAACGGAAAATCACGTGAAATACTTTCGTAACCATCCATCAAATCCTTGAAATCCATTTTTTCGGATTCCTGAATTAAAGGATAAACAATATAAATTTGTCTGCCCAAAGCGATTTCATCTCTTAGAAATTTCCACACTTTCAAACGATTGCTGTCAAATCTGTGAACGGTTTGAATAGGTTTTCGACCCGGAGGCAATTCGTCAATTACTGAAATGTCCAGATCGCCATACAAACTCATCGCTAATGTTCGCGGAATAGGAGTGGCGGTCATGACTAAAACATGTGGCGGAATTTCGTTTTTTTTCCACAATTTAGACCTTTGTTCTACACCAAAACGATGCTGCTCATCGATTACTGCTAAACCTAAATTCTGAAATTTCACTTTATCTTCTAATAAAGCATGAGTACCTATAAGAATATGTAAACTTCCGTTTTCGAGTTCTTCGTGAATGATTCTTCGTGCTGCAGTTTTTGTAGAGCCTGTCAGTATTTTTATGTTGATATTTAATGTCGCAGCCAACTCTGATAATCCAATAAAATGCTGATTTGCCAGAATTTCTGTTGGAGCCATCAAACAAGCCTGAAAACCATTATCGATTGCCAGAAGCATGCTTAAAAACGCTACAATTGTTTTTCCGGAACCTACATCTCCTTGCAATAATCGGTTCATTTGAGCATTGCTGCCCATATCTGCCCGAATTTCTTTTACGACTCTTTTTTGTGCGTTTGTGAGATCAAATGGCAAATGATTCTGATAAAAATCATTAAAATATTCTCCTACTTTTGTAAATGGATGTCCTTTTATTTTATGTTTCCTGATCAGGTTTTTGGTAATCAGTTGCAATTGGATAAAGAACAATTCTTCAAACTTCAATCTAAATTGGGCTTTCGCCAAAGCGTCTGTGCTTTTAGGAAAATGAATGTTGAATAAAGCAGCTCTTTTTGAAATTAGTTTTAGTTCCTCGATTAAATACGGAGGGAAAGTTTCACTGAACAACGCCTGTGTTTCAATAAACAATTGCTCCATCATTTTGTTGATGGTGCGGTTTGAAATACCTCTGTTGGTTAAAGTTTCTGTCGAAGGATAAACAGGCTGCATGGCTGAACGCAGACTTTTTTCATGCTCACTTAATAATTCAATTTCCGGATGCGCCATACTAAACTGACTTCCGTAAAGAGAACATTTTCCAAAAATAACACAAGGCACATTGAGTTTTAAGCTCTCCCTGACCCATTTATGTCCCTGAAACCAGTTTAGATCAATTTGGCCTGTATCATCGACGAAAGTAGCAACCAGGCGTTTTTTGTTTTTAGCAAACTCAACGGTTTTTATATTGATGATTTTTCCAATAATCTGAACTTCTGTACCCGTATTTTGAAGTTCATTAATCTTATAATATCGGGTTCTGTCAATGTATCTGTTCGGGAAAAAATTAACTAAATCTATATACCTATGAATACCCAACTCCTTACGAAGCAATTGGCCACGATTGGGACCAACGCCTTTTAAGTATTCAATTGGGGTTTCAAGAAGATTGTTAGACATTTATTTAGAAAGTTAATCTTAGACTTTGTTAGATTATAGAAAAAAGAGAATAGATATTATTTTAGTCTGTTTTCTTTAATCGATACTCTTTTATCTTTAGAAAAGCGAAGATAGATTTTAATTGGGAAATTTGAAAGTGTATTGTTTATTATGCTTTTATTAGTTTACGGGGAAGTTTTCATTTTTTTTAATATTAACTTCGTGATAACTTAATTATCTATGACGCAACCATTTTGATAAATCAGAATCTTTATAATAATAACCTTTAAACCATAAAGAAAAATGAAGAATATTGTACTTTTATTTGTGATTGCTCTTACACTCGTTTCTTGTTCTAAAAATGAGACAGAAGATGATGTTGTTGTTTCTGATTATTATGGAAAATGGGATCAATTTGCTGAAGCTCCATATAGTAATGATGCATCTTCGACACAGTTTTCGTATCGGTTTAATAAAGACAATACTTTTACTAAAACACGAAACTATGACAATAAGATTGCAACCTTGTCAGGAACTTTTGAGATAAAAACCAATGAAAATACAACCGTTTTTGTATTAACATATCCGGAACAAAATTTTTTAATATCCAGCTGTACCGGAGGTTTAACTGAGAGTTTTACTTTAGATAAATCAGGACATTTAAATGATAATGCGGGCATGTGTGATCGTTACGGGAAATATAAAAAAGCAAAATAAAAAACGTAAGTTTGCTAAAAAATAACTTATAAATGACAACTCACTTAGCACTTTTACGCGGCATTAATGTTTCCGGTCACAATATGATAAAAATGGAAGCTTTGAAAACGATGTTAGAAAATATTGGTTTTCAGAATGTAAGAACGTATCTGCAATCCGGAAACGTTTTTGTGGATACAGAGGAGGAAAGTGCTTCGAAAGTAGGTTTTATGATCAAACAGGAAATTTTTAAGGTTTTCGGTCATGAAGTTCCTACAATTGTTATTGCTAAAGAAGACTTGGAATTGTGTTTTAAAAACAATCCTTTTCTAAAAGAAAAAGACGTCGACACAAAAAAACTGTATGTATCATTTGTTTCTGTTGCCTTGAAAAGTGAGAACATAAACGATTTAAAAATCAGCCAGTTTAAACCGGATGAAGCAAGTATCGACGGAAACAGAATTTTTATTAAATATGCGGTTGGTGCAGGAAAAACAAGATTTGATCAAAAATATATTGAGAAAAAACTAAATGTTACCGCAACAATTAGAAACTGGAATACCGTTACGAATTTATTGAAGATGTATGCTGAATAATTTAATTAGATAATTTTCTCACTAATCTCTCAGCCATTTTAGCATTTCAGGAAAAGCAGGTTTACCTTCCTGAAGAGCACGATCTTGCGATAAACAAAGTCCCATCCATTCCAGGAAAGGTAAACCAATATAGTTTTTAACACTAAAATTAGAAATAAACCAATCTGATTGGTTTTTATAACCATTGGGATGAAACACAAATTCCAGCGGTAATTTTAAGTGAGTTAACGCGGCAAATGACCACAAAATTGCACCTATTTCTTCGGCTTGAGTGGGCCAATCCGGAGAGATTTCATTAGTTCCTGCTAATTTCCTTTCGGCAGAACTTGTTACAGCTAAATGTCCCGCTTCATGCAGGATATCTCCGGGATATAGTAATTTATCATAATCAATATAAAGACAATTTGGACCTAAACTTAATCCGGGTAAAAAAGTAGTATCTAATTCTTTTTCGATTATATCTAATCCTATTTCTCTTAGAAAGGATATAATTTTCTGTATTTCAGGACTTGCTTTTACAGACATAGTAATAGATTTTGATATGAAATTAATATTTAGATAATCAGGCAGTAACTTATTTGTCAATAGATAGAATAGGTGTTCTTTTTAAAAAGATTGTATCGGCATTATGAATAGTACCTTTTCTGATTCCACCGCCAAACGGGTTGAATAATTCAATGTGTTTTTTATCATAACCTTCTTTGTTAATTAATTCATTTACAAGTAAAGGCGGCGTTTCATAACCAATAAAAGTAAATTGGGAATACCGAAGTTCTTTTAATTGAAAATAACCATTAGCATCTGTTATATTTTCTCCAACTTTACAGTTTTCGATCGGTTTTCTGGAAATAGAATCATAAATATATCCAACAATTTGAGGTCTTCTGCATCTGCTCACCAAACAGCTTTGACAAACAAAAGCAAGCATAATCAATAGGAGAAAGGCGTGTAGTTTTTTAAAACTGAATATTTTCATCTTTTCTTAAATTAAATCGCAGTACCAAAATCCAAAATCAAAGACATCTGTAGCATTTGTATCGCAAGCAGTATTAGAAGAGTTTTGAGTTTTAGGCTGTTTATATTTGCGGTAAACGATTTCGCCAATTTCAAAATTTATGGGTTCAGAAAAAATTGGTCCGTCAAAAGTAAAAGTGTGAAATTCGCCATTTTCTCCACAAACATCAACATTTTCAGGTAAATCATTTATGAAATCCTGATCGATAATTCGGCCCACAAAACTTTTATCAAGATAACGTTCGTTAACGCAAACTACAATCGTTTTGAAATCAAGGGATAAAAATTCCTGTATTAAATCCTGAGTAGGGATTTTCCAAAGCGGAAAAACGCTTTCCATACCAATTTTTTCCAGTTGATTCTCGCGATATTTACGTAAATCTTCCAGAAAAATATCACCAAAAATAGAATGTGTAATATCTTCTTTTTTTAATTCTGTTAGGGTTTCAGTAAGTACATTTTCATAAACTTCCATCGTTGGCATTTCAGGAATCTGCATGATTTTCAATGGTAATCCAATACTTTTTGCTTGTGCTTCAAGTAACTCAACACGAACACCATGCATCGAAATTCGTTGAAATTGCTGATTGACACTCGTTAGTAAATATTCTATTTTAAAATCAGGATTTTGTAGTATTTTGTATAAAGCCAGAGCAGAATCTTTCCCGCTGCTCCAGTTAAATATTGCTTTTTTTGGTGTTGGCACGTTATTATAATTTTCTATGGTAAACTTACAAATTTCATTCGATTTGTTTGTGAAACCTTTGTAACTTTGAATTTCTTACATGCCAAAAAATGACATTATTTAAAGATAAATTTAAAATTGATTCAAATAGATTGAAAAACTGGGATTATTCCAGCGCTGCAATTTATTTTATTACATTGGTTACTCAAAATAGAGAATGTGTTTTTGGTTCTATTAAAGAGGATAAAATGATTTTAAATGAGAATGGTCAAATTATAGAAAATGAATTGTTGAAATCTATAAAAATCCGTAAAAGTTGGTTTTTCCACAATTGGATTGTTATGCCCAATCATATTCATTTATTGATAGAAATTCAGAACAACGAAGTTTCTACAGAAATAAATAATCTATTCAAGGAGATTGATATATCACAAATTGAACGATCGAATATTGAACCATCACAAATTGAACGATCGCATATTGTAGAGACGCACAGCAGTGCGTCTACACCCGGCACATCGACAACAAATATTGTGTCAAACATTGCGGAGACGCACTGCTGTGCGTCTCTACGGAATAACCATGAGATTAACCATGAGAATAATCACGCCAATAAATATGGAACTGTATTATATCGAAAACCCAATTCTATTTCATCATTTGTTGCTATCTTTAAATCGGTAACAACAAAACAAATAAATGGCGTTGATTCTATATGGCAATCAAATTATCACGATCATATTGTTCGCAATCATAAAACTTTCGAAACTATTTATAATTATATAAAAACCAACCCATTATCTTGGGAAACGGATTCTATGAAACTTTAATTATCAATGAAATACATCTTTCTATTTATTACCAGTTTCGTTTTTGCGCAACAAACCCAATTTGTCGATTTTAAATGGGTTAACGGACAATTAAAATTAAATGCTTCAGAAAAATCAGTTTCCGGAGTAGTCGATTATCAATTTGAGGTTTTAAAACCTGTTGATACGATCAAAATAGATGCTAAAAACATGGAATTTTCTAAGGTTCAGATTGATAATAGAGATGTTATTTTTATCAATACGGGTAAGGAGTTGAAAATCCTGAATAATTTTCAGAAAGGCGAAAACCACCTCACTTTTGAATATTCGGTTAAACCGAAACAAGCTTTATATTTTGTTGCTATTGAAAATAATGAAGTCCAAATCTGGACACAAGGACAGGGAAGATATACCAGCAACTGGTTTCCCAGTTTTGATGATGTCAACGAAAAAGTTGTTTTTAGTTTAGGAATAAGCTATGATAAAGAATATCAGGTGATTTCTAACGGAATCTTAAAAGAAAAGAAACCGGATGGAAATTTATTTCATTGG
Source organism: [Flexibacter] sp. ATCC 35103 (assembly GCF_001975985.1). Taxonomy (GTDB): domain Bacteria; phylum Bacteroidota; class Bacteroidia; order Flavobacteriales; family Flavobacteriaceae; genus Flavobacterium. The sequence goes on from NZ_MTQF01000010.1 coordinate 62,698, forward strand.
CAATATAAAATGGAAAATCCAATGAGTTCTTATTTATTAATGCTTGCAATTGGCAAATATGATAAAAAAGAGTTCAGGGCAAAATCTAAAATTCCATTAGAATATTATCTTGAAAATAAAGATGCGAGTCGTTTTGAACCTACTTATCGATATTCTAAACGTATTTTCGATTTTCTGGAGAAAGAAATTGGAGTAAAATATCCATGGGAAATTTACAGAGAGATTCCGGTTCGTGATTTCTTATATGCCGGGATGGAAAATACAACTTCGACACTTTTTGCAACACGTTACGTTGTTGATTCAATTGGTTTTACAGATCGAAATTATACAAATGTCGATGCGCACGAATTAGCACACCACTGGTTTGGGGATTTAATAACGGCAGAAAGCAGCACACATCACTGGCTTCAGGAAGGTTTTGCAACTTATTATGCTGCATTGGCAGAAAGAGAAATATATGGTGATGATTTCTTTTATTCTAAATTATACGAAACCGCGCAACAGATAAAATTTGCTTCGCGAACAGATACAATTCCAGTTTTGAATGCTAAAGCAAGTTCTTTGACTTTTTACGAAAAAGGTGCCTGGGCTTTATTTGTTTTGCACGAATCTATTGGTGATAAAGCATTTAAAAAAGCGATAAAAAGCTATCTTAAAAAATATGCTTACCAAACTGTAAACACACAAAACTTCTTTGAGGAGATTAAAAAAGTATCCGACTTTGATTTGGATAAATTTGAGAAAACCTGGCTGGAATCTACTGCTTTTGATACACCAACGGCAAATGCATTATTGAGTAAAAACAAGTCAATTCAGATTCGTTTAGAAGTTGATAAATTAAAGAAAACTCCTTTAGCAGAAAAAGAAGCTTTCTTAAAAAATACTTTAGAATCAGATGTTTACGAGTCTGTGAAAGAAGCAATTGTAAATCAATTAGAGACAGAGAAATACGAAGCTAAAAAAGAACTCTTGAAAATAGCATTAAAAACTAATAATGTTCAAATTCGTCAGGCTGTGGCAGGTTCGTTATCAAAGATCCCTGAAGATTTCAGAACTGAATATGAGATTCTATTAGATGATAAATCCTATCAGACGCAAGAACTCGCGTTATTTTATTTATGGAGGAATTTTCCGGATCACCGTACACAATATTTAGATAAATCTAAAAACTGGATTGGTTTTAGTGATTATAATCTTCGCACTTTGTGGCTTTCCCTGGCTTTATCAACTGCAAATTATACTGAGAATCCAGAGATGTTAGTTTCAGAATTAATTGACTTTTCTTCTACTAAATATGAAGCGACAACACGACAAAATGCATTGGAGAAGTTAATCGCTTTTAAAATTATTAATGATCAGGTTTTGAGTAATTTAGTTAGCGCAACAACACATCATATGTGGCAATTTTCAAAATTTGGAAGAGATACAATTCGATTATTATTAAAAAATTCAGAAATGCGTGCTTCGTTTGAAAGAATTTTGCCTAATTTGACCCCCGATGAACAATTTCAATTAAGCCGTTTGTTGAAAGAGTGAAAAGAAGAGGAAAGAAGCAAGAGGAAAGAAGCAAGAGGAAAGAATATAGAGAATAGAGTATAGAAGAAAGAGTAAAGATTAGGGCAAATAGAAAAATCTTTGCTCTTTATTCTTTTTTCTATTTTCTAAAAACACAAAACCTACATTAATATTTATGAGAGCATTGGTTATTTCTGGTGGAGGAAGTAAAGGCGCATTTGCCGGTGGCGTAGCGCAGTATTTAATAGAAGAAAAAAATCACGAATATGATTTATTTATAGGAACTTCTACAGGTAGTTTGCTTATTCCGCATTTGGCACTTGGTCACATCAAAAAAATTCATTCTGTTTATACCAATGTTACTATGGCGAGTATTTTTAATATTTGTCCTTTCGTTGTTAAAAATAAAGACGGTGTAGATATTGTTACTATAAATCACTTTAATGTTTTGCGCCAATTCTTTAAAGGAAAAAGAACTTTTGGAGAAAGTAAAGGACTAAAGAAATATATTCGAAATAATTTTTCGCTATCAGATTTTAATAACTTAAAGAAGCTGAAAAACGATGTTGTTATAACAGTCACCAATTTTACCAAAAATGAATCGGAATATAAATCTATTAAAGATTGTACGTATGAAGAATTTTGTGATTGGTCTTGGATTTCAAGTAATTATGTTCCTTTTATGAGTTTGGTAGAGAAAAATAATTACGAATATGGTGATGGAGGATTTTCAAGTTTGGTACCTATTCGTGAGGCAATTAACCGAGGTGCAACAGAAATAGACGTTATTATTTTGGAAACTGAGGTTAATATGAACAAAACCGTTATTGGTAAAAATCCATTTTCATTAATGATCGATTTATTCCGAATTGCTTTAGATCAAGTTGAAAAACATGATATTGCTATAGGAAAACTTATGGCAAACAATAAAAACGTTAAGCTTAACTTATATTACACGCCTACAAAACTTACCGATAATGCTCTTATTTTTAATAAAGAAGTTATGAAAGAATGGTGGGAACAAGGTTATGAATATGCTCAGAATAAATCTGAAGTTATGAGTGATAACAGGGTTTAAAGTTGTTGATGTTAAGAGTTTTAAATGAAAAATATAATATTATTTCTTCTTTTCTTTTTTACGCTAAATTTATTCAGCCAGGAAAATTTATGCAGAACTTCTATTTGGGATAACTCAGAGTTATTTCAAAAAAATGAAATCGAAAAGCACACAAATTATAATTTTTCAGCTTTATGGAATCAAACAGAAAATAATCTTATTTATGGAGTTATAGGTGATAATTATGAACGAATATTGATAAAGTTTATTTCAATTAAAAGAAATGAAAAAAATAAAAGCGAATATATTGTTCATGGTAAATCATCAGTAAAATCAAATATCTGCGATTTTACCGGCACGATAACGATCACAAAAATACAGGAACTTAAAAAGCCAAAATTTGGACTTGACGATGAATACAAAACTGCCGGTATAAAAAGTCAGGGTTTATTAGTAGCCAATTACAAGTTTGTCGAAAATAAAGATCAAAAGAATACGGGAGAATTTCACGGAAAATTACAAGCTATATTTTATGTCGATAAATATGGTGGAGTTAAATACAATGATATTGAAAGTTACAGGGATAATTATTTCAATAATGCATTTGTTGGTGTTTGGAAATCTAATAATTCCGGTAAAGAAAAGATATGCAATTGGGGTGATTATCGGGTTCCTAATGTAAATTGTGATTTTGATATTGGAGCAGGAGAATTAAGTATATCTGCAAAATACCTGAAAAATGGCTGGCAAGTTAAACCAAATCAAAAATGGTGGAAATAAAAATAGGCTTACTATAATTTGACAAGATTAATTAGTACAAATCAATCTTGTCAAAATTAAAATTTTACCACAAACCTGCAACTTCATTTTTAATATATCCTAAAGCAGCGTTGCTTGGAGATTGTTTCTCTAATAAATCATTCAAAATCTTTTCACGTAATTTATCCGCGCTGTCAACGCGATCACTCATTGCGGCTTTACGGATGATTTGTATAGTTGAGTTTTTAGCAGTTGTTATAATAGTCCAACATTCATCAGACATATAGATTTGCTGTGTTAGATTGTGCTCAAATTCTTGTTCGATTTGATCAATTACATAATTTTCATAATCGTGCTTTTCGTTTGAAATTGGCGCAATCCTAATTAGTAATTTCGTAAGGTTAATACGTTCTAAAAACAAAGTCATACGCTCGTAAGCCTGTAAACGTATTGGTAAAGATTCTTTATGAGCTTCTCTGTTCAATAAAAAATTTCGCTTTTTATCATTGTTTTTTATATGCAGTTCAAAAAAACTGTAAGCCACGAATCCGGTAACAATGGCTGGTAAAGTATAACTGGCTAATTCTATAATTCTGTTAAAATCCATTTGGTTCAATTTTTCAACAAAAATATAATTTTTAAGGAGAAATCCACTTTAAATTTATTGTAATAAACAAAAAGGAAGACTTACTTTTGCATCTTGCTTTTTTAATTTGCAGAAACACCTTCTTAATGGATTCATATATTATATTTTTTCTTTGTTTAGCTGCTTTTGCAGCAGGATTTATTGATGCAATTGTTGGTGGTGGAGGATTAATTCAGACACCAATGGGACTAATTTTATTGCCAAACTTACCTGTTTCAACGGTTGTGGGAACATTAAAAATTCCAGCTTTTACAGGAACTGCTTTTGCGGCTTTTCAATATCTTAAAAATGTAGTCATTCAATGGAAGTTGCTTTTACTTATGATGTGTTTGGCAGTGCCATCTGCATTTTTAGGTTCTACGATATTAACAATGGTGAGTAATGATTTTATGAAACCTCTTTTGCTTGTGGTTTTATCTTTATTGTTTATTTATACGTATGCGAAGAAAAATTTTGGTCAGCATGTGGCTAAAGATCATTCAGCAACGACACAGATAATCTATGCTGTCGTAATTAGTATTATTGTTGGTTTTTATGACGGATTTATAGGCCCGGGAACCGGAAGTTTTTTTGTAGTTGCATTTATTGCTCTTTTAGGTTTTGATTTTTTACACGCTTCTGCAAATGCCAAAATGGTAAATCTGGCAACAAACTTTGGTTCTATTTGTTTGTTTATTATTAAAGGAAAAATCATTTGGTCGATTGCAATTCCTATGGCAATTAGTAATGGATTTGGCGGATGGCTTGGTGCCAAATTAGCAATTAATAAGGGAAATGGTTTTATTCGGATTTTCTTTTTGATTGTTGTAATTGGTACTTTGATACGATTTGCCTATGATGTGTTTTTTAAATAATAAGATTCTAAGATGTTAAGAATCTGAGTTTTTTAATATAAGTGAATGGTTTTTCATTGTGATTATCAAATTATAGACTATCTTTGTATCAAAATCAACAACTTAAAGTATCATAAAATGATAGAAATAGTAGAGAATTATGAAAATTACATTAATAGCTTACCAGAGTTGATAGGTAAATCTTATTATAAAGCTGAGTTTTTTATGCAAAAATTAGGTTTAAAACACGCTACATATTATAGAAAATTGAAATCTAAAAATTTTACTCATCAAGAGGTAAAATTAATTACAACTTTATTATTTCCAGAAGAAATATTAATGCAGGAGTTGCAAAAAAGTGAAGAAGATATAAAAGCTGGGAGAACTATTAATTTTGAAGATTTTAAACAAAAACTAATAACTAAGTATAATATCTAAATTTATTGGATTTCGTTTGTTATCCCAAAATAAAACTACATAAATTATTTCTTGTTCAATTTTGTAAAATAAATATACTTCATTTGAAACTAAAAACTTCCTATAGGCAGTTTTTTTATACTTTGAACCAACCTGATTATTTTGTTGAATTATTTCCAAAACTGAAATAGACTTTCTAGAAAATGAAACTACTTTAGTTTCGGAGTATTTATTTAATATGTCAAAATAAGTTTTCTCGGCGTTTTCAGTAAGTACTATAGTCATCGTATTTTATAAGATAACAAATATACTACTATTTTATATTTAAGGAATTTTCTTTCAAAATATTCTTCATAATTTTTTAATATAGCTTAAAAATTACCTTTCTAAAAAACACAATTGTTTTAATCAAACCCCGATAGAGACGGTATCCTCACAGTGAAATGGATAGATATAGCCTCTAACGGGAACTATGTTTCTTGAAAAAAAACATTGGTCTGCTTCAAAAAAAATAAAAAAAATTAGCAACTCAGAACCTTAGAATCTTAGTAGCTATTTCAATCATTAATTCTTATTTTTGCAATAATTATGGAGAAGAATTTCATGCAAAAGTACATTGACCAGCTCAATGAGGCGCAAAGACAACCCGTTCTGAAAAAAGACGGGCCAATGATTATTATTGCTGGTGCAGGTTCGGGGAAAACCCGTGTTTTAACTATTAGAATTGCTTATTTAATGGCGCAAGGTGTTGATGCTTTCAATATTTTGTCGCTAACATTTACGAACAAAGCGGCTCGTGAAATGAAGCACAGGATTTCTGATATTGTAGGTGCATCTGAGGCAAAAAATCTTTGGATGGGAACTTTTCACTCGATTTTCGCTCGTATTCTTCGTGCAGAATCGGATCATTTAGGATATCCATCCAATTTTACAATATACGATTCTCAGGACTCGGCGAGATTGATTTCTTCTATTATTAAAGAAATGCAGCTGGATCGTGATGTCTATAAACCAAAGCAAATTTTAGGTAGGATTTCATCTTATAAAAATAGCTTAATTACAGTAAAAGCGTATTTCAATAATCCTGAATTGGTAGAGGCCGATGCAATGGCAAAAAGACCACGTTTAGGAGAAATTTATCAGCAGTACGTGGAGCGCTGTTTTAAAGCAGGTGCGATGGATTTTGATGATTTATTATTGAAAACCAATGAGTTATTGACTCGTTTTCCTGAGGTTTTAGCAAAATATCAGAATCGTTTCAGATATATTCTGGTTGATGAGTACCAGGATACAAATCACTCTCAGTATTTGATTGTAAGGGCTTTATCTGATAAATTTCAGAATATTTGTGTGGTAGGTGATGATGCGCAGAGTATTTATGCTTTCCGTGGAGCAAATATTAATAATATCCTGAATTTCCAGAAAGATTATGAAGGTGTAATAATGTTCCGTTTAGAGCAAAATTACCGTTCAACGAGAAATATTGTTGAAGCGGCAAATACAGTGATGGAACATAATAAGACGAAACTTGATAAAGTAGTCTGGACGGCAAATGATTTTGGACAAAAAATAAAAGTCCATCGTAGTTTGACAGATGCCGAAGAAGGACGTTTTGTAGCAAGTACGATTTTTGAACAAAAAATGCAAAATCAGCTGCATAATGGATCGTTTGCGATTTTGTACCGTACCAACGCGCAATCTCGTGCGATGGAGGATGCATTGAGAAAACGTGACATTCCGTATCGAATTTATGGAGGATTATCATTCTACCAACGTAAGGAAATTAAAGATGTCTTGTGTTATTTACGTTTGGTAATCAATCCAAAAGATGAAGAAGCACTTGTTCGTGTAATTAATTATCCAGCTCGTGGAATTGGCGATACAACTGTTGAAAAACTAACTATTGCTGCGAATCATTACAAACGCTCGATTTGGGAAGTAATGGTAAATATTGATAAAATCGATTTGAAATTAAACTCAGGAACGAAGAATAAAATCAATGATTTTGTTACGATGATTCAGAGTTTTCAGGTAATTGATCAAAATCAGGATGCTTTTTATATTACAGATTATGTAGCTAAAAAAACGGGTCTTGTTCAGGAATTGAAAAAAGATGCAACTCCGGAAGGAATGGCGAAGATTCAGAATATCGAGGAACTTTTAAACGGTTTGAAAGATTTTACTGAAGGCCAAAAAGAGATTGACGGTGCAAGAGGGGCTTTATCTGAGTTTATGGAAGATGTGGCGCTTGCAACTGATTTAGATAAAGATACATCTGATGAAGATCGCGTGGCTTTGATGACGATTCATTTGGCAAAAGGACTTGAATTTCCTCACGTTTTTGTGGTGGGAATGGAAGAAGATTTGTTTCCAAGTGCGATGAGTATGAGTACCAGAAGCGAATTAGAAGAGGAACGTCGTTTATTTTACGTAGCTTTAACTCGTGCAGAACACCAGGCTTATTTGACTTATGCACAATCACGTTATCGCTGGGGTAAATTGACAGATAGTGAGCCATCACGTTTTATTGAAGAAATCGACGGGCAATATCTGGAATATTTAACGCCTGCCGAAAGTAATTACCGTTATAAATCACCAATCGACGGAGATATTTTTGGAGATATTGATAAATCGAAATTGCGTCTGGCAAAACCAATTGGTTCAACGCCGCCAAAACATGTAACGGATAACCAGCCAAAACCGGATTTGAATATTCGTAAATTAAAACCAGTTACAGGAACAAACCCAAATAATGCTGCACCTAATTTATTTGATAATAAGTTAACAATTGGAAATGTTGTAATGCATGAACGTTTCGGTAAAGGTGAAGTAGTCAATTTAGAAGGTGTTGGAGCTGATAAAAAAGCCGAAATAAGATTTGAAGTTGGAGGTCTTAAAAAACTTTTACTTCGTTTTGCTAAATTAGATGTTTTAGGGTAAATAATAGGTTTCAAGTTTCAGGTTAAAAGTTTCAAGTTTCGTTGAAACGTGGAACCTGAAACAAATAAAACTTTAAACAAAAAAGAAAAATGGCAGAGTTCATAAAAATATATCCCGATAAACCTAATGAAGCTGCAATTGCCAAAGTGGTAAAAGTGCTTCAGAATGGAGGTTTAGTAATTTATCCAACAGATACTGTTTACGGTTTAGGTTGCGATATTACTAATTCACGCGCTTTAGAAAAAATCGCAAAAATAAAAGGAGTTAAACTGGAGAAAGCTAATTTCTCCTTTATCTGTCATGATTTGAGTAATTTATCAGATTATGTGCGTCAGATTGATACTTCTACTTTTAAAATTTTAAAAAGAGCATTGCCCGGACCTTACACTTTTATTTTGCCTGGGAATAATAACTTGCCAAAAGAATTTAAAAAGAAAACTACAGTTGGTATTCGTATACCGGACAACAATATTGCACTTGAAATAGTTCGAAAGTTGGGTAATCCAATAGTTTCGACTTCTATTCGTGATGAAGATGATGTAATTGAATATACGACAGATCCTGAGTTGATTTTCGAGAAATGGCAAAATCTTGTTGATCTGGTTATTGACGGTGGTTACGGAGATAATGTTGGTTCGACTATTATTGATCTATCAGATTACGAACCTGTAATTATAAGAGAAGGAAAAGGAGATATCAATATTTTGTAAGAATAAATCTTGATTGTTTAGGATTATAGAAAATGGTTTGGTTAATTAGCGTATAATTTAACTAAACCATTTTTATATTATGAAAAGAATTATTCTTTTGTTATTCTTATTTTCTTTTGTTGCTGCATTCTCATTTTAAAAGGAAAAATTACATCCAAAGATAATATAGCGCTCGAAGGTGTGAATATTTATTTTGACGGAACAACCATTTCAACAGTCTCAGATGTAAATGGAAATTTCACAATAAAATATGAACCAAATGCTAATAACATTTTAGCGATAAGTTTCATGGGATATCAAACGGAATATCTTACAAGTCTGGATGCTTCTAAGCCATTGAATATTGCACTTACAGTTTCAAAAAATGAACTTAAAGAGGTTGTTATTACTACAAACGAATTGTTTACCAGAGAACAGAAACTAAAATTGTTTAGGGAATATTTTTTAGGAAAAACAAATAATGCAAAATCAAGTGTAATAAAAAATGAATCTGATTTACGTTTCAAATACGATAAGGAAAAATTAGTTTTACGGCTTCTTCAGATAAACCTTTGGTTATTATAAATGAATTGTTAGGATATAAAATTGATTTTGAATTGGTGGTTTTTGAAGTTGCTTTTAATAAGCTAAGCATTAATTCTAAAGATGTTATCAAGAATTTTTATTGTGGAGTAAGCAGATTTGAAGATATTGATAATTCGGTTACAGTTTTAGAACGCAGAGAAAAAACATATCAGGGATCTCAAATTCAGTTTTTTAGAAATTTTGCTAAAAAAGACTGGGAATAAAGAAATTTTTTTGCTTAATGATGATAATAGTATTGATCCTCTCAAGCGCTTTAAGATTATTGAGGAGGAAGATTTTGTAAAAGTTGAAGTTTTACCACAGCCAAAGGGAGAAATTCAAAATGAAAATCTAAAAGATATAGTTGCTTCTTATAATATCGCTTTTAACAGGACCGAAGAATCTAAGATTACTTTTCAAACTGATAGCTTTTATATTTATAAGTATGGAAATAACTCAAATATAGAAAGTATACTTTTTTCAGCGAAAATTTCAGAAAAAGAAAGTAGGTGATATGCTGCCTCTTAATTACGGAGTTAAATAAAATTATTCTTGGAGCTTTAGCTGATTTTCAAATAGAAAAACAAATAATATGGCTTATTTGTAAAAAAAAACTGAAATAGTATAATAATTTAAAATAAATAACTAACTTTAGGTTAGTTAAAATTTAGTTAGTTAATTAAAAATAATGCTATTCTTGATTATATTTAATTGGTTATTAAAAAATTAAGAATACATAAAAGCAGGTCGATTGACCTGCTTTTTCTGTATTATAAAGTATGTGAAAACTCTAAATTATTTTTGTTGTTTTTTCATTTCTTTTTCAATCATATCATAGAATTGATCGATTTTTGGCATAACAACAATACGAGTTCTTCTGTTACGGGCTTTATTGTCCGGAGTATCATTTGCAACTAAAGGCACATATGAACTTCTACCAGCTGCAATTAATTTAGCAGGGTTAACTCCAAGGTCGTTAGTTAATACACGCACAATAGATGTAGAACGTTTAACACTTAAATCCCAGTTGTCTAACAAAACTCCGTTGCTTTTGTAAGGAACGTTATCTGTGTGTCCTTCAACCATACATTCAAAATCAGGTTTGTCGTTTACTACTTTTGCAACTTTAGCTAAAACACCTTTTGCTGCGTCAGTTACATCATAGCTACCGCTTTTAAACAATAATTTGTCTGCAATAGAGATAAATACAACACCTTTTTCTACATTGATTTCGATGTCCGGATCGTTGATTCCAACTGCTCCTTTTAAACTTGTAACTAAAGCTAGTGTTACACTGTCTTTTTTAGTTAAAGCATCTTGAAGTCTTGATATTTTTAAATCTTTTTCTTTTAAACTTTCTAATGATTTTTCAAGATTTTCAGCTCCTTTAGTAGTTAGAACAGTTAAGTCTTTAGAAGTGCTTATTAAGTCTTGATTATGTTGTTTATAGCTTTCTGCTGTAGCTGCAAGTCCTGCTTTTTCCTCTAAACAACTATTTAGTTTTACGGTACAGGAGTTTAATAAATCTTGGGTTTCTTTGTTCTTAGCTTCTAATGCTGCATATTGCTTTTTCGATACACACGAAGTTAAGGCCATTAATACTGATAGTGCGATTACTATTTTTCTCATAGGTATTATATTTAATTAAACGTTGATTACAAATTTAGTTTTTAATATTTTGATTACTGTTAAAGATTTCTTTAAATACGGTCAGTTTCTTTATATAATACAAGAAAACGATACTTTTTACAGTATAGTATTGCTGTATCTGAAAATCTTTTCTTTCCCTCAAATATTTTAAAGATATACAATAAAATGAAAAATGTGCCTTCAAAATAGCAAAAGTATGTTGAAATTTTCCTTGTGTAAGAAAACGGATACCTGCAATACCATCTAAAACCATTCTGAAGAAAATAACAAAAAACATCCTTTTTTTAGGAAGATTTTTGACCAGCATCAATAATGAATTTCTAAAATTCAGGTAGGTTTTTTTAGGATTTCCTTGTTGCAAAGTAGCACCTCCAACATGATAAACAGTTGATGCAGAGTTGTATTTAATGATGTGTCCTTCGTTTGCAGCACGCCAGCACAAATCAATTTCTTCCTGATGTGCAAAAAAGCTTTCATCAAAACCTCCTAATTCATGATAAACTTCACTTCTTATAAAAAAGCAAGCTCCTGAAGCCCAGAAAAGTTCACAATTATCATCATATTGACCATTGTCTTTTTCAATAGTATCAAAAATACGTCCGCGGCAAAAAGGAAAACCAAATTTATCAATAAATCCACCAGCACCACCGGCATATTCAAAGTATTCCTTGTTTTTAAAATCCAGAATTTTAGGTTGTATTATTGCAGTTTGTTTTTCAGTATCGAAAGTTTCAAGAATAGGATTCAGCCAATTTGGGGTTACTTCAATATCTGAATTTACAAGGGCATAAATTTCGGCATTAATAGATTGTAAGGCGTCATTATACCCTTTTGCAAAGCCATAATTACCGCTGTTTTCAACTATTTTAATTGTGGGAAAGTTTTGTCTGATAAAGTTAACAGAATCATCTGTTGAAGCATTATCTGCGACATATATTTGAGCTCCTTCTGAAAACTGAACAACAGATGGTAAAAATTGCTCTAACAATTTTACGCCGTTCCAATTTAAAATGACAACTGCTATTTTATCCAAAAGTAAATTTATTTATTTTTAATATTATTCATTATAATCCGGCAAACTTCTCAAAAACTGATATTTTTCGTTTTCAAAATCCATTTGACAATAAAAATGATTCAGACCGTTTGTAACATTCAAAAACCGTGCCTTCATTGTCATGTTGTAGCGGGCAATTTGATCAAAAGTTGCCTGAGATATTTTTACAGCAGGAGCTTTACATTCTACTAATATATGTATAGATCCATCCGGATTAAAGACAACCACATCATATCTTTTGCGTAATCCGTTGACTGTTAAAACTTTTTCGACATTGATTAATGATTTAGGGTATTTTTTTTCGTCTATTAAATAATGAACCACGTGTTGGCGAACCCATTCCTCTGGAGTAAGGATGATAAATTTTTTCCTGATTTCATCAAAAATAGACACTTTATTTTCGCTATTTTTGAATCGGAAAGTATAAGTAGGAAAATTTAATTGCTGCATACTACAAAAATATTAAAATAGTTTAAAGTTTCATGTTTAAAGTTTCAAGTTGTTGAAACCGGCACCTGAAACCTTCAACTTGAAACAAAAGATTGAATGGACGAAGTTGTAAAAATTGTTAATGATATAAAAGCCGGAAATATAAAACCAATTTATTTTTTAATGGGTGAGGAGCCTTATTACATCGATAAATTATCAGAATATATTGAGCAGAATGTACTTTCAGAAGAAGAAAAAGGATTTAATCAAACCGTATTATATGGCAGGGATGTTTCTGTAGAAGATATTGTTTCAACGGCAAAACGCTATCCTATGATGGCAGATCGTCAGGTTGTTATTGTAAAAGAAGCACAGGATTTGTCCAGAACAATAGATAAAATAGAATCCTATGTAAATAATCCTATGGAAACCACAGTTCTTGTTTTTTGTTACAAATACAAAACACTTGATAAGCGTAAAAAGGTTACCAAATTATTGGCTCAAAACGGAATCGTTTACGAAAGTAAAAAGCTCTATGAAAACCAGGTTGGTGATTGGATAAAGCGTGTACTTGCGGGGAAAAAATACACTATTGATCCAAAAGCAAACGCTATGCTGGTAGAGTTTTTAGGTACAGATTTGAGTAAAATTAATAATGAACTGGAGAAATTACAGATTATTTTACCGCAAGGAACTGTGATTACGCCACAACATATAGAAGAAAATATTGGTTTTAGTAAAGATTATAATGTATTCGAACTTCGAAAAGCAATAGGAGAGCGAAACCAACTAAAGGCATATAAAATAGCTGAGAATTTTGCCCATAATCCTAAAGAATATCCATTGGTAATGACTACAGGATTGGTTTTCGGTTTTTTTATTCAGCTTTTAAAATACCACGGACTCAAAGATAAAAATCCAAAGAATGTAGCTGCTGCAATTGGTGTAAATCCTTATTTTTTAAAAGAATACGATCTTGCAATTAAAAATTATCCCATGCGTAAGGTCAGTCAGATTGTTGGAGCGTTGCGTGATGTTGACATCAAAAGTAAAGGTGTTGGCGCCAATGCTTTACCTCAGTCGGATTTATTAAAAGAAATGCTGTACAAAATATTTAATTAAGCCGTGAAAATTCACGATATTTGCATCTCTAAAAAAATTACTACTTTTAAAATAATAATTACGCAATATGGGAATGAATAAAAATACCGTTTTAGGATGGGCTACTTTTATAATGGTACTTATGGGATTGTTACTTATAGGTCTTGGCGCTTTTAGATACAGAGATGTCTCCGGTTGGGGATTTGTAGCTGTTGGCGTTGGTTTTTTTGCTAATGCATGGGTTTTTAATGCTTTAAAAGGAAGAGTATAATTCTATAAAACATCAATTGTAAAAGTCAATTGTAATATAATATCAAAAAATAATTAATTAAAATTAAAAATTAATATATGTCAGACGATAAGAAAGTAATTTTCTCAATGCAAAAATTGAGCAAAACCTATCAGGGAGCAGACAAACCAGTGCTTAAAAATATCTATTTAAGTTTCTTTTACGGAGCTAAAATTGGTATTCTTGGATTAAATGGTTCTGGAAAATCTTCTCTTTTAAAGATTATTGCCGGAGTAGATAAAAATTATCAGGGAGATGTTGTTTTTCAACCAGGTTACACAGTTGGTTATTTAGAGCAAGAACCAATTCTTGATGATTCTAAAACAGTTATCGAAATTGTTCGTGAAGGAGCAGCAGAAACAATGGCAGTTTTAGAAGAATACAATCAAATCAATGATTTATTTGGTCTTGAAGAAAACTACTCAGATCCAGATAAAATGGATAAGTTGATGGATCGTCAGGCAGCATTACAAGATAAAATCGATGCTCTTGGTGCTTGGGAAATCGATACAAAACTTGAAATTGCAATGGATGCTTTACGTACTCCGGAAGGAGATACGCCAATTAAAAACCTTTCAGGAGGTGAGCGTCGTCGTGTAGCTTTATGTCGTTTGTTATTGCAACAGCCAGATGTATTATTGCTTGATGAGCCTACCAACCACCTTGATGCTGAGTCTGTTCTTTGGTTAGAGCAATACTTAGCGCAATATTCCGGAACTGTAATTGCGGTAACGCACGATAGATATTTCCTGGATAATGTTGCGGGTTGGATTCTTGAGTTAGATAGAGGTGAAGGTATTCCATGGAAAGGAAATTATTCTTCGTGGTTAGATCAAAAATCAAACCGTATGGCACAAGAAGAAAAAGTAGCTTCAAAACGTAGAAAAACTTTAGAGCGTGAGCTGGACTGGGTTCGTCAGGGAGCAAAAGGTCGTCAGACAAAACAAAAAGCGCGTTTACAGAATTACGACAAATTATTAAACGAAGATCAAAAACAACTGGATGAAAATCTGGAAATCTATATCCCGAACGGTCCGCGTTTAGGAACAAATGTTATCGAAGCTAAAAATGTTGCAAAAGCCTTTGGAGACAAATTATTGTACGATAATTTAAACTTCACTTTGCCACAAGCCGGAATTGTTGGAATCATTGGACCAAACGGTGCCGGTAAATCTACTATTTTCAAAATGATTATGGGAGAGCAAGCTACGGATAGCGGAGAATTTTCAGTTGGTGAAACGGTGAAAATCGCTTATGTAGATCAATCTCACTCTAATATTGATCCAAATAAATCAATCTGGGAAAATTTCGCAGATGGTCAGGAATTAATTATGATGGGAGGAAAGCAAGTAAATTCTAGGGCTTACTTATCACGCTTTAACTTTGGTGGAGGCGAGCAAAATAAAAAAGTTTCAATGTTATCAGGTGGTGAGCGTAACCGTTTGCACTTAGCTATGACGTTGAAAGAGGAAGGAAACGTACTTTTGCTGGATGAGCCTACGAATGATTTAGATGTAAATACACTTCGTGCACTTGAAGAAGGTTTAGAGAATTTTGCTGGTTGTGCCGTAATTATTTCGCACGACAGATGGTTCTTAGACAGAATTTGTACGCACATTCTAGCTTTTGAAGGAGATTCTGAAGTTTACTATTTTGAAGGTGGTTTCTCTGAATATGAAGAAAATAAAAAGAAACGTTTAGGTGGTGATTTAACTCCAAAACGTTTGAAATACAGAAAATTAATTAGATAATAATTCTGAATAATTTTTAAATTTTAAAATCCCAAATTCAAATTGATAGATTTGAACTTGGGATTTTTTTATATTATAAGGCAAAGCCATTTTTGTCATTTCAACCGAAGGGAGAAATCACACAAAAAGCATCGCAATCAAAATCGCCATTCTTAGTCGAGTTACGCGTGTGATTTCTCGCTCCTCGAAATGACATAAAATGCGAATTTTAAAAAAAAAATAGCAGAGTCTGTGTAAATCCGCTTAATCAGTAAAATCGGTGGGTTATTTTTACGGAAGCAACTTACAAAAACTTAACTTTCAACTCTGGAGTTGGAATCATACAACTTTCTTTCTTCCCATACCAGTTGTAACGATTCTTTGCAATATAATCGTAAATATAGTTTCGAAGTTTTTCCGGTAAAATTTTAAAAATAGAAGTTATACTATAAATTCCTCCTAAATCTTTTCCAATTTCCAAAACCGCTGAAGATTTATAATAATATGCAATGCCAGGATTATATAAAATAATACTATCAATTTTAGTTTGATCAACACCTATATATTTACAAATTTCAATTCCTAATTCTGATTGCAAAGCCACAAACCGAAAGGTATCCTTTTTATCATGTTTGATAATAAACTGAACAGCGCCATTGCATAAATTACAAACGCCATCGAAGAGAATTATTTTTTTGCCAGGGACTGTCTTTGCGAGGAACGAAGCAATCTCACTTTGTGTTTTCATATATGTTAGTTGCTTGTTTTAGTGCGGTTGCTTCGTTCCTCGCAATGACTTTGCGTATGTGTGTCCTTGCGAGGAACGAAGCAATCTCACTCTGTTTTTCTATATAGTATTTACATAATCAGTATATCTTCAATTTCTTCAAATAAATCTTTCCAAGTTGGATTTATTGAGTGAATCAAATCATTTTTGGCTTCTCTAGAACCTGCTTTAATTTGTTTTTCTCTACTTATAGCATCTTCAATCCATTGAAATTGTTCATAGTAAACAAGAATATTCAGATTATATCGAGCCGAAAAAGATTTGGCATATTTTTTATTTTTATGTTCTAAAATTCTTTTCGGAAGATTTGAAGTTACACCCGTGTAAATAACAGTTTGATATTTATTAGTAATTATGTATACGAACCCCAGCTTCATTTTTTATTCTCTTTTTAAGTTTAGTCATTGCGAGGAACGAAGCAATCTCACTATTTTTTTACATACTGCATTTGCTCATGTTTGTGTGGTTGCTTCGTTCCTCGCAATGACAAAACTAAAGAATAAAATTTTTAATATAAGATTTTTATTACTATTGTTTTTGTTTATTAAAATTGTATTTTTGATTATTTTTACAAATCAAATACGGCTTTCATAAATTATTTTTAATCGAGTTTTATAAAATATCCATCTTCTTAATTATCTTTCTAAAAATCTTTGTTTAAATCGCTTTATTTTAATTTTAGATAAAATTTAAGCTTTTTTTAAACTGAAAACTGCCACTGCGACTAAAAACTTATTTCTTACCAGCTTCAACAAATTCTAATTCATCTAGACTTACTTTCGAGGTAAAGATTCCGTAATTTACTGTAGCTTTATTTTTTTCGATTGAATCGATACTTCCAACAGATCTTCCGTCTAACATTCTTACGCGATCACCAACTTTTAAAATTGGTTTTGGTTTTTCGATAACAGGTTTAAGCTTCTTTTCTTTTTTCTCTTTTCGGATTTCTTCCACTTGAACTGAAACTTCTGCAATAACTTCTTTTTTCTTTTCGATTATAGCTTTAGTTTCTTTTGGAGTGGCTTTTTTACGTTTTGAATTTTCAATTTCAATAATTTTCAAAAATTCACCAATTAGTTCTTTTTTATTTTTATTGTTGAAATATTTCTCAGAGATATCTTCAATTTTCTGACCAATGTAAATCGTCTTTTGATTGCTATCATATAATTCCTGATAGCTTTCTAATTTCTGTTTGATTTTTACATTGATGTTTTCCATCTTTTTGCTTTCTTCACGTGCTCGGGTTTCTTCTTCTTTTAGATTAATAGAAGTTTTTTCGAGTTTCGAACGTTCTTTTTGAAGTGTTGCAATAGTTTTGTCAAAACGAACTTTTCCAACTTCGATTTTCTTTTTCGCACGATTTATTAATCCAAACGGGATTCCATTTTTCAATGCAACTTCAAAAGTAAACGAACTTCCTGCCTGACCTAATGCTAATTTGTACATTGGTTCCAATGATTTTTCGTCAAACATCATATTGGCATTTGTAGCATAAGGCAATTCGTTTGCCAAAATTTTCAAATTTGAATAATGCGTTGTTATAATTCCAAAAGCTTCACGATGATAAAACTCTTCCAGGAAAATTTCAGCCAATGCTCCTCCAAGTTCAGGATCTGAACCTGTACCAAACTCATCAATCAAAAACATGGTTTTCTTGTTACATTTCTTCAGGAAATAATTCATGTTTTTTAATCGGTAGCTATAAGTACTTAAATGATTTTCAATAGATTGATTGTCTCCAATATCAGTTAAAATTCTATCGAATAAGAAAGTTTCACTACGCTCGTGAACCGGAATTAACATCCCTGATTGCAGCATTAATTGTAATAAACCAACTGTTTTAAGTGAAATTGTTTTTCCTCCGGCATTTGGTCCGGAAATCACAATGATTCGGTTATCTTGCTTTAGTTCAATAGTTTGAGGATGTGTAACTTCATTCTTTTGCTTATTATTCAAATATAAAATTGGGTGATAAGCTTCTCTGAAAAATAGTCTTCTTTCTTCGGTAATTGTAGGCAGGATTCCGTTGATTCTATTAGCATATTTTGCTTTTCCGGCAACTACATCAATATCGCTCAGAAATTCCTGATACTCAATTAATATTGGTAAAAACGGACGAATATCATTTGATAATTGCTTTAAAATTCGGGTAATTTCTTCTTTTTCCTCGTATTCTAAATTGGCTAGTTCTCTTGAATATTGTAATGTAGCTTCAGGTTCGATGTAAGCTATACTTCCAGTCTTGGAACTTCCTAAAATAGACCCTTTTACTTTACGGCGATACATGGCTAAAACCGCTAAAACACGACGATTTTGGACAAAACTTTCTTTGATATCGTCTAAATAACCAAGGCTATTATTGTGAGTAAGTGCAACTCCAAAACTTTGATTTACTTTGCCGCGAACAATATTCATATTTTGGCGTATGCTTAAAAGGGCGGGAGAAGCATTGTCTTTAATTTCTCCGTATTTATCTACAATTGCATCAATTAGGGTTACAATGTCTTTTGTATATTCAACTCTGGAAGCTCTTTCGTTTAGGTTTGGGTAGTAATCATCAAATTTTTTAAGGAAATTCAATAAAAAATTTGCTGTAGACGAAAGCGTTGCTATTTTTCTAAAACTTCCAACTTCAAGGAAACTATCCTCAATTGCGAGAAATTTGATTTCATGCGTTATGGCGTCAAATCCATGATTTGGAATGGCGTTATTATTTTCAAAAGAAGAAACATATTCTGATGTCTGCATCAATGCCTGCATCAAAGTTTCTTTATCTCTAAATGGAGTTATTTTTAAAGCTTTATCTTTTCCTATATCTGTATTACAGCCAGCCGAAATAGTTTCGAGGACTGTTGGAAATTGTAAATCTTGTAATGTTTTTTCGGTAATGGATATCATTTAATTTCTTTAACAAAGTACACACAAAAGTACGAAAACATAATCATTGAATTCTATAAAGTTCCAGTCTAAATTTATCACTTTCTAAATATGATTTCTATAAAAAAATCCCGAGATTAGCCTTAAAAAAAGTATGGACGTTAAAATGCATGATTCCTGGAAACCAGTTTTAAATGAAGAATTTGAAAAACCTTATTTCCACGAATTAATTGATTTTGTAAAATCTGAATATGCAACTAAGATTTGTTATCCTAAAGGGAATCAGATTTTTTCAGCTTTTGATCATTGCCATTTTGATCAGGTAAAGGTTGTTATTATCGGACAAGATCCCTATCATGGTCCTAATCAGGCTAATGGTTTGTGTTTTTCAGTAAATGACGGAATACCATTTCCACCATCTCTTCAAAATATTTTCAAAGAAATCGAAACTGATTTAAATGTACCAATTCCAAAAACAGGTAATCTGGAACGTTGGGCAGATCAGGGTGTTTTTCTTTTAAATGCTACTTTGACCGTTAGACAATCTGAAGCTGGAAGTCATCAGGGAAAAGGTTGGGAAAAATTTACAGATGCAGTAATTAAGCAAATTTCGGCTCATAGTAAAGATGTTGTTTTTTTATTATGGGGAGGTTTTGCGCAAAAGAAAGCTGCACTAATTGATGCTTCAAAACATCATATTCTAAAATCAGGGCATCCATCGCCATTGAGCGCAAATAGAGGATTTTGGTTTGGGAATAAACATTTTAGTCAAGCAAATACTTTCTTGAAGTCAAAAGGATTGAAAGAAATTGAATGGTGATAACAGACTAAAATAGTATTGTTATAAAAAAAAAGCCAGTTAAAATTTAACTGGCTTTTTTTTATTTTTTTATGATCTCGTCTAAGACTGCTTTATTCTCGTAGTTAATAACTTTTAAGATTACCTCTTGGTTTTTAACTGTTTTTCCTTCAATGATATAAAGTTTTCCTTTTTTGAAAGAAACATTACTTTGATCAAAGTCAACATCTCCAAATTTCAGGGTATTTTTTATGTCAGCTGTATCAATCCATTTTTCATTTAAAGTCTGAATTGCTTTTTCAGAATATTGAAAAGGTTTTGTACGTAGGTTATTTAAAACTCGGGCATTTGGGAAATAGTTGCAGCGAGTATCTTTTCCACTGAAAACAAGGGCTACAAAAAAGCATCCCATAACCAAACCAACTAAATAATAAGCAAAACGATGTGCGAACTTCATGAAATAAAATTTTTGCAAAGGTACATTAAAGTTCCCTTAAAATACAAGTAAATTGATATCGTTATCAGGTAAATCAAACCATTCGCCAATTGCTTTATTGGTTAAAATTCCGTGATACAAATAAATTCCGTTTTTTAAACCTTTATTACATCGTATAGCACTTTCTAAACCACCATCTTCAGCTATTTGAAGTAAGTAAGGAGTAAGGATGTTACTTATTGATAATGAGGCAGTTTTAGAATATCTTGAAGGAATGTTTGGCACACAATAATGTAAAACATTACTTTTTATAAACGTTGGTTTTTCATGAGTCGTCACTTCTGAAGTTTCAAAGCAACCTCCGGTGTCAATGCTTACATCGACAATTACAGCACCTTTTTTCATGTGTTCAACCATGGTTTCTGTAACTATAATCGGACAGCGTTCTTTTCCGCGCATCGCGCCAATAGCAACATCACAACGTCTTAATGCTTTTAATAATGCTTTTTGCTGCACTGTAGAAGTAAAGATTCGCTGGTTTAAATTATTCTGTAAACGTCGTAATTTTGTAATCGAATTATCAAAAACTTTTACGTTTGCACCTAAACCAATTGCGGTTTTTGCAGCAAATTCACCAACAGTTCCTGCGCCTAAAATTACAACTTCAGTAGGAGGAACGCCGGTTATGTTTCCAAATAAAAGTCCTTTTCCAAATTCATCAGTAATCATTAATTCTGCAGCAATAAGTATAGAGGCAGTTCCTGCAATCTCGCTTAATGATTTTACGGCAGGATATGATCCGTCTTCGTCCTTAATATATTCAAAAGCTAATGCTGTAATCTTTTTTTGAGCTAAAGCTTCGAAATAAGTTTTCTTTTTTGTTTTTAACTGAATGGCAGAAATAATAATCGTTTCCGGATTAATCATCTCAATTTCTGCTAATGTGGGTGGTTCAACCTTTAGTAACATTGGGCATCCAAAAACTTTTTTGGTATCTTTTGTTACTTCGGCTCCGGCATCTGAGTACTCTTTGTCAGAATAACTCGAACTTTCTCCTGCTCCGGACTCAATCATAACACGGTGACCTTCATAAGTCAGCGAATTTACAGCATCCGGGGTTAAGCAAATACGACGCTCCTGATAACTTGTTTCTTTAGGAATTCCTATAAAAAGTTCACTTTTGAATCGGCCAATTTCAAGTTTTTCTTCTTGTGGCAACAATTGTTGTTTCGTAAACGGAGTTAATGTGATTGACATGTGTTGTTCGAAAAATTAAGAGTACAAATTACGTAAAAAGTTTTAAATCAATGTAAAAATTCTGCTAATACTATGTGATGAAATTACGGCATAATTTTTTCCATTTTTATGTCGGCTCTTTCATAAATTCCGCCATCTAAAGGAACTTCTGTAAAACCAAATTTCTCATACAAGTGAATCGCCGGAAGTAATTTTCGATTTGAATACAAAAATAATTTTTGAATGTTGTTTTCTTTGGCTATAGCCAGACAATGTACCAGCATTTTATTTCTAATTCCTAAACCTTGCGCCTGGTCAGAAACTGCCATTTTACTCAATTCAAATGTTGAATCATTAACCTTCATTAAGGAAACAGTTCCTACAATCTCATCATTATATTTAGCGTAAAAAATTAATCCTCCTTTATTGATAATTTCTTCCTGAGGATTCGAAAGTACTATTTCGTCTTTTTCTTCAACTCTAAAATATTTTTGAAGCCATTCTTTATTTAAGATTTTTATTGAATCTTTTAAATCGGGTGAGAATGGGATTATTTCGACTGTATTTTGGGAATTCATTTCTTATATTTTAAACTAATTCCAATTTTCTTTTTCCATCAGCTAATAACTCAATATTTATTATTGAATGTTCTTCAGGAATTAGATTAGCAATTTTTTCAGACCATTCGATAAAACACCAATTTCCAGAATATAAATAATCATCTACTCCCATATCAAGAGCTTCAGTTTCTTTATTTAATCTGTAAAAATCAAAATGATAAACGATTTGATTGTTAGAAGTGTAGTATTCGTTAACTAAAGAAAAGGTTGGACTGCTTGTGGCTTCTTCAACTCCAAGATTTTTACAAAGTTGTTTGATTAAAGTAGTTTTGCCAACGCCCATTTCTCCATTAAAAAGAATTATTTTCTTTGGATTCTGAGTTAAAATTTTCTCTGCTGTTTCTTTAATCTGATCTAATGAAAAAACGATATCCATTGTTATTGTTTATTTATTATAGTCTCAGTCGCGGCTTTCAGTTTACAAACTGAGACTAAAAACTGCGACTGAGACTGAAAACTGTTTTTATTTCGGGTTAAAAACCAAAAACGGAATAATCATTTCTTCTAATGAAATTCCTCCGTGTTGATAGGTATTTTTGTAATAACTCACATAATGATTGTAGTTGTTTACATAAGCTAAAAAGAAATCATTTTTAGCGAAAATAAATGAACTGCTCATATTTATTGCCGGCAAACCAATTGTTTTAGGTTCTTTTATGACATACACATCTTTTTGTTCGTATGTTAAACTACGACCGGTTTTATAACGCAAATTTAAACTTGTATTTTTATCTCCAACAACTTTTGATGGGTTTTTTACATTAATTGTTCCATGATCTGTTGTCAGGATTAATTTGAAACCTAAAAGTTGTGCTTGCTGAATAATTTCTAAAAGCGGAGAATTTTTAAACCAGCTTAATGTAAGCGAGCGATATGCTTTATCATCTGATGCAAGTTCTTTTACAACGTCCATTTCAGTTTTTGCATGCGATAACATATCGACAAAATTATATACAACTGTTACCAGATCGTTGCCTTTTAGAGCTTTAAAATTTTCAGCTAATTTTTTTCCACCGGCATAATTGGTGATTTTAAAATAATCTTCTTTAATATTTAAACCCAATCGTTTTAATTGTGCGCTTAAAAATTCAGCTTCATACAGATTTTTTCCGCCATCTTCTACATCATTTTTCCAATATTGCGGAAATTGTTTTTCCATTTCTGTTGGCAATAAACCAGAGAAAATAGCATTTCTGGCATATTGTGTTGCAGTAGGAAGTATCGAGAAATAAGGAACTTCTTTTTCTAATTTATAGTAATTGGCAACGACAGTTTCAAAAGATTTCCATTGGTCATAACGCAAATTATCAATTACTACAAACAAAATAGGCTTGTCTTTCTTTTTGATTTCCGGAACGACTAATTCCTTAAATAAATTATGTGACTGAATTGGTTTATCCGCTTTTGGAGCAAACCAGTCTTCATAATTTCGCTCAATATATTTTCCGAATTGTGAATTAGCTTCAACTTTCTGAGATTCAAGGATTTCAATCATTCCCTGATCGTTGATGTTTTCAAGTTCTAATTCCCAGAAGATTAGTTTTTTATATAGTTCCACCCAGTCTTCATAAGAATTTACCATAGCCATTTCCATCGAAATTTTTCTGAATTCTTTTTGATAATCTAAGGTTGTTTTTTCTGAAATTAATCTGGAATGATCCAGATTTTTCTTTAAACTCAATAAGATTTGATTCGGATTTACCGGTTTTATCAAATAGTCAGCAATTTTAGAACCAATGGCTTCTTCCATTATATATTCTTCTTCGCTTTTTGTAATCATGATCATCGGGATAGCTGATTTTTTTTCTTTCATTTCTGAAAGCGTTTCCAAACCGCTCATTCCGGGCATATTTTCATCTAAAAAAACAATGTCAAAATTATCTTCGTCAAACAATGCAATAGCATCCAAACCGTTATTACAGGTGGTTACAGCATAGTTTTTTTTCTCCAGAAATAATATATGTGGTTTTAAAAGGTCAATCTCATCATCGACCCAAAGTATTTTTATCTTATCCATAAACGTATTTAATTTTTAATGCAATTTAGAAGTATAGAACTTAAAAAGTATTAAAAATAGTATAAATTTCAGAATTATAAAAAGCGTTTTTTTTGTAAAATCTATTTTTTAATTAGTCATGAGGTTGAAAATCACGACAATTTAATGTTGTTTTTTAAATGAAAAACACAAAGTGGTTTATACTTATTTACTTATATTTGTTGACCTAAAAAGAACCAAATAGTGACTCATATCAATAAGTTAAAAATATTCAATGATCCCATCTACGGGTTTATTTCCATTCCGAACGAACTTATTTACGACCTAATTCAGCACCCGTATTTTCAGCGTTTACGCCGTATTTCGCAAATGGGATTATCGTATTTGGTTTATCCAGGTGCTAATCATACGCGTTTTCATCATGCTTTAGGCTGTATGCATTTAATGCAAAAGGCAATAGAAACGCTTCGTTTTAAAGGTGTTGCGATTTCTAATGATGAAGAATGTGCTTTGTTAATTGCTATTTTATTACATGATATTGGACATGGACCATTTTCGCATGCAATGGAAAAAAGTATTGTAGAAGATGTGAATCATGAGGCTATTTCGTTATTATTCATGAATCAGTTAAATGATGAATTTGATGGTAAATTAAGTCTCGCTATTCAGGTTTTTAAAGGAGATTATCATAGGAAATTTATGTTGCAATTGATTTCAAGTCAGTTAGATATGGATCGAATGGATTATTTAAAACGTGATAGCTTTTATACCGGAGTTGCTGAAGGAAATGTGAACTCTGAACGTTTGATCCAGATGATGAATGTGGTTGATGGTGTTCTGGTTATTGAGGAAAAAGGAATTTATTCTGTTGAGAAATTTTTGCTTTCGAGAAGATTAATGTACTGGCAGGCTTATTTGCATAAAACAAGTTTAGTTGCTGAACTCATTTTGATGAATGTTTTAAAAAGAGCGAAAGAATTAACCTTAAAAGGAATTAATTTGCCTTGCAGTGAACCTCTTTTGTATTTTATGCAAAATAAGGTTGCTTTAGAAGATTTTGATGCTGAGAAACTCGATTTATTTTCTCAATTAGATGATTTTGATATTATTAGTGCTTTAAAAGCCTGGCAAAAGCAAGGTGATTTTATACTTTCTACTTTGAGTAAAATGTTGATTAATAGAGATTTACTAAAAATTAAACTAAGCGCAGAAAAAATTCCGGCAGAAGAATCGCAATCATTAAAAGAACAATTTGCTAACGCTCATCATATCACACAATTAGAAGCGGGTTATTTTATTTTTAGAGGAAAAATAAAAAATCAGGCTTATAGTAAAGAGGCCGAACCAATACGAATATTAAAAAAAGATAAAACAATTGAGGATGTTGTAGAAGCTTCTGATCAGCTGAATTTGAAATCGTTATCTAAATTGGTGACAAAATATTACATCTGTTTTCCAAAACAACTTATCTAAAATTAACATTTAAAATCTATTTTTTATATTTTTGTCGCAATGAAATTTACAGCAGAACAAATAGCAGGAATTTTAGAAGGAGAAGTTGTTGGGAATCCCAATGCAGAAGTTTCTCGGCTATCTAAGATTGAAGAAGGCGAGGAAGGGTCGCTTACTTTTTTGGCTAATCCCAAATATATCAATTACATATATACCACAAAAGCATCAGTTACTATTGTTAATGACAGCTTTATACCAGAACAGGAAATTACTACCACTTTAATAAAAGTAGAAGATGCATATGCGTCTTTTTCTAAACTTTTACAATTTTACAATCAGGTAAAATTGAATAAAAACGGAATAGAAACCCATTCATTTATGTCTGAAGGAACTAAATATGGAGACAATTTATATTTAGGAAGCTTTAGTTATATTGGTCAAAATGTAGTTTTAGGAGATAATGTAAAAATTTATCCTAACAGTTTTATTGGTGATAATGTTGTTATTGGCGATAATGTGTATATTTTTGCAGGCGCCAAAATTTATTCTGAAACTATAATTGGTAACAATTGTACGATTCATTCAGGAACTATTATTGGTGCAGATGGTTTTGGTTTTGTACCGGATGAAGAAGGTGTTTATAGTAAGGTTCCTCAAATAGGGAATGTTATTATTGAAGATAATGTAGATATTGGTGCAAATACAACAATAGATCGAGCAACTCTGGGTTCTACGATAATTAGAAAAGGAGTTAAATTAGACAATCAAATTCAGATTGCCCATAATGTAGAAATTGGTAAAAACACTGTTATTGCAGCGCAATCTGGTGTGGCGGGCTCTACAAAAATAGGCGAAAATTGTATGATTGGCGGGCAAGTTGGTATCGCAGGGCATTTAACTATAGGTAATAATGTAAGACTGCAGGCTCAATCAGGAGTTGCAAGAAACATTAAAGATGACGAAATATTGCAGGGAACACCATCTCTTGCATATACGGATTTTAATAAATCGTATGTACATTTCAAGAATCTGCCTAAAATTGTTGCCGAAATTGATGAATTAAAAAAACAAATAATAAACCCAAAAAATGGAAATAATGGTTAAACAGAAGACCATCAAAAATGAAATTTCACTAACAGGCGTTGGATTACACACTGGAAAAGAAGTTACAATGACTTTTAAACCAGCTCCAATTAATAATGGTTTCACTTTTGTAAGAGTAGATTTGCAAGGTCAGCCCGTGATCGAAGCAGATGCTAATTATGTTGTTAATACGCAAAGAGGTACTAATTTAGAAAAATTAGGTGTAAAAATTCAAACTCCTGAACACGTTTTAGCGGCATTGGTTGGTTGCGATTTGGATAACGTTATTATAGAATTGAATGCTTCTGAACTTCCTATTATGGATGGTTCTTCAAAATATTTTGTTGAAGCGATTGAAAAAGCCGGTATCGAAGAACAAGATGCTAAACGTAATGTATATGTGGTAAAAGAAGTTATTTCGTTTACTGATGAAACTACCGGAAGCGAGATCTTAGTGATGCCAAGCGATGATTATCAGGTAACTGCAATGGTAGATTTTGGTACTAAAGTTTTAGGTACTCAAAACGCAACCATGAAAAGTATAGCTGATTTTAAAGATGAAATTGCTAATTCAAGAACTTTTAGTTTCTTGCATGAATTAGAGTCTCTTTTAGAAAACGGACTTATAAAAGGTGGAGATTTAAACAATGCTATTGTATATGTAGATAAAGAAATATCTGAATCTACAATGGAAAATTTAAAGAAAGCTTTTGGTAAAGATAAAATTTCGGTTAAGCCAAACGGAGTTTTAGACAACCTGACTTTACATTATCCAAACGAAGCTGCAAGACACAAATTACTTGATGTTGTTGGAGATTTGTCTTTGATTGGTGTTAGGATTCAGGGAAAAATTATTGCAAATAAACCTGGGCATTATGTAAATACGCAATTTGCTAAAAAATTAGCAAAAATTATTAAAATTGAACAAAGAAATCATGTTCCGGTTTACGATTTAAATCTGGAGCCATTGATGGATATTCATAAAATTATGGCAGTTTTGCCACACAGACCTCCATTTTTATTAATCGACAGAATTATAGAAATGTCTGACAGTCATGTTGTGGGTATGAAAAATGTAACGATGAATGAGAATTTCTTCGTAGGGCATTTTCCTGAAGCTCCAGTAATGCCAGGTGTTTTAATCGTTGAAGCAATGGCACAAACAGGAGGGATCTTGGTACTAAGTACTGTTCCTGATCCTGAAAATTATTTAACGTATTTCATGAAAATTGATAATGTTAAATTCAAGCATAAAGTATTGCCTGGTGATACCTTAATTTTTAAATGCGAATTGATTTCTCCTATCAGAAGAGGGATCTGTCACATGCAGGCAAATGCATACGCAAATGGAAAATTGGTAACAGAGGCAGAATTAATGGCTCAAATTGCAAGAAAACAATAATAATTTAATCGATTTTATTGTTTACGTTTGTTGCCCAAATTAGACTATTTTAATATAAAATATAAAACTCACAGATGAATCAACCATTAGCATATGTTCATCCAGGCGCTAAAATCGCTAAAAATGTTGTAATTGAGCCTTTTACAACAATTCACAATAATGTTATTATTGGTGATGGTACTTGGATTGGTTCAAATGTAACCATCATGGAAGGTGCCCGAATTGGTAAAAATTGTAATATTTTTCCGGGGGCAGTTATTTCTGCGGTACCTCAGGATTTAAAATTTGGTGGCGAAGATTCTTTAGCTATTATAGGAGATAATTGTACTATCAGAGAATGTGTAACCATAAATAGAGGTACAGTTGCTTCAGGACAAACAACCTTGGGTAATAACTGTTTAGTTATGGCTTATGCTCATATTGCACACGATTGCGAGATTGGTAATAATGCTATTATCGTAAATGGTGTTGCATTAGCAGGTCACGTTGTAGTTGGTAATCACGCTGTTATTGGCGGATTGGCGGCTATTCACCAATTTATTCATATTGGAGATCACGCTATGATTTCTGGTGGATCTTTGGTTAGAAAAGATGTTCCACCTTATACAAAAGCAGCAAAAGAGCCTTTGTCTTATGTAGGGATCAATTCTGTTGGTTTAAGAAGAAGAGGATTTAGTACTGAAAAAATTAGAGAAATTCAGGAAATTTACAGAATTTTATACCAAAAGAATTACAATACAACACAAGCTTTAAGTATTATTGAAGCTGAAATGGAAGCTACTCCTGAGAGAGATGAAATTTTAGATTTTATCAGAAATTCATCAAGAGGAATTATGAAAGGTTATTCAGGAAACTATTAAATAAAAGTTTAATCGTTTATTTGTTTATTCGTTACATCGAAAACAGATAGACGATTTAACGATTAAACAAAATATTAAATAAAACAAGAACAAAATGGCATCTACATCAGATATTAGAAACGGATTGTGTATTAAATTCAATCACGATATTTATAAAATAGTCGAATTTCTTCACGTAAAACCTGGAAAAGGTCCAGCTTTCGTAAGAACAAAATTAAGAAGTTTAACTACAGGAAGAGTATTAGATAATACATTTTCTGCAGGACACAAAATAGACGATGTGCGTGTTGAAACGCATAATTATCAGTTTTTATATGCTGAAGGAGATGAATTTCATTTTATGAATACAGAATCTTTTGAGCAAATTTCTTTGAATAAAAATATTCTGGATGCTCCGGGATTATTAAAAGAAGGAACAAGTGTAATGGTTCAGGTAAATACAGAGACTGATTTGCCTTTATCTGTAGATATGCCATCTTCTGTAATTCTTGAAGTTACTTATGCTGAGCCGGGAGTAAAAGGAAATACAGCTACAAATGCTACTAAATCTGCTACGGTAGAAACCGGAGCAAATGTAAACGTTCCGTTGTTCATCAACGAAGGTGATAAAATTAAAATTGATACCGCTTCAGGATCTTACATGGAGCGTGTAAAAGAGTAGTTTTTTAATTAGATAATTTGTCAATGAGTCAATTAGAAAATTAGTGAAGCATCACAATTTTGAGCATTCATTTTCTAATTGACACATTTTCTAATTGGCACATTTTCTAATTGACAAATTTTCTAATTTTAAATATATGAAATTTCCAAAGATTCATTCTTTACAAGAAATTGCAAATTTGCTTCAATGCGAATTTATAGGTGACCAGAACTTTCCGGTTTCAGGCATGAACGAAATACATGTTGTTGAACCTGGAGATATTGTTTTTGTTGATCATCCTAAATACTACGATAAAGCATTACAATCTGCGGCTACTATTGTTTTAATTAATAAAAAAGTAGATTGCCCGGAAGGTAAAGCGCTTTTAATTTCTGATGATCCTTTTAGAGATTTTAATACCTTAACGAAACATTTCAGACCTTTTCAGGCTACAACTGTTTCTATATCACTTTCTGCAACTATTGGAGAAGGAACTGTAATTCAGCCCAATTGTTTTGTTGGAAACAACGTAACAATAGGTAAAAACTGTTTGATACATCCCAATGTTACTATTTACGATAATACCGTAATTGGTGATAATGTAATGATTCATGCAGGAACTATTTTGGGAGCTGATGCTTTTTATTATAAAAAACGTCCGGATGGCTTTGATCAGCTTATTTCAGGAGGAAGAGTAGTGATAGAAAATAATGTTGGTATTGGTGCACTTTGTACGATCGATAAAGGTGTTACGGGCGATACCACTATTGGTGAAGGAACAAAACTGGATAATCAGGTGCATGTTGGGCATGATACTGTAATAGGTAAAAAATGTTTAATTGCTTCACAAACCGGTATTGCGGGATGCGTAATTATTGAAGATGAAGTAACAATTTGGGGACAAGTTGGTACGACAAGCGGTATTACAATAGGAGCCAAGGCTGTTATTATGGGACAAACGGGAGTTACTAAATCGGTTGAAGGCGGAAAATCGTATTTTGGAACCCCAATCGAAGAATCAAGAGAAAAGTTAAAACAATTAGCCAATATCAAAAAGATTCCTGAAATTTTAAATAAATTGAAATAATATGTCTATTAAAGAATTTGTTCAAAAATTTTATAAGTCAGACGCCTTAATTGATAGTGAAGTTATGAAAATCTATTTGCATCCTGATGTAAAGTTAGATTGGAATAGTACCAAAGGATTAATTGAGATGGATTATAATTCGATGTTAGAGATGGCAAATGAACTTAGTCGTGCTTATGTACGATCAAAAGTAAGAATAAGCCACATTCTGGCAGAAGATGACTTAGTTTCGATACGATATTCTCATTTTGTGAAAACGATTGAGAATCCAAGAGAAGAGATGTTATTAGCCCATTTTGCTACAATTTGGCAAATAAAAGATGATAAATTATATCGCGGGTATCAAATGAGTCAATTTTCTTAATTTTTTTGAAGACAAAAAGGTTAAAATACGTTACAAAACCTTACTTTTGCATCACAATTTTAAAAACTACATAAAATATATATCATGAGTGTTTTAGTTAATAAAGATTCCAAAATAATTGTTCAAGGATTTACAGGAAGCGAAGGAACTTTCCACGCTTCTCAAATGATTGAGTACGGTACTAATGTTGTTGGTGGTGTTACTCCGGGAAAAGGAGGAACTAGCCATTTAGATCGTCCGGTTTTTAATACAGTAAAAGATGCTGTTGATCAAGCTGGAGCTGATACATCTATCATTTTCGTACCACCAGCTTTTGCTGCTGATGCAATTATGGAAGCTGCTGATGCTGGAATTAAAGTAATTATTGCTATTACAGAAGGAATTCCTGTAGCAGATATGATTAAAGCAAATAATTATGTTAAAGAAAGAAATTCTAGATTAATCGGACCAAACTGTCCGGGAGTTATTACTCCGGGTGAAGCTAAAGTTGGTATTATGCCAGGTTTCGTTTTCAAAAAAGGAACAGTTGGTATCGTTTCTAAATCAGGAACTTTAACTTACGAAGCTGCTGACCAGGTTGTAAAACAAGGTTTAGGAATTACTACAGCTATTGGTATTGGTGGAGATCCAATTATTGGAACTACAACTAAAGAAGCTGTTGAATTGTTAATGAACGATCCTGAAACTGAACTTATCATTATGATTGGTGAAATTGGTGGTCAATTAGAAGCTGATGCTGCTAAATGGGTAAGAGCTGATGGTAACCGTAAGCCAGTTGTTGGTTTTATCGCTGGAGAAACTGCTCCTGCAGGTAGAACAATGGGTCACGCAGGTGCTATTGTTGGTGGTTCTGATGATACAGCTGCTGCTAAAAAACAAATTATGAGAGACAACGGAATTCACGTTGTTGATTCACCAGCTGAAATTGGTAAAAAAGTAAAAGAAATACTTGGATAATCTCCAATATTAGAAATAAAAATTCCAGAAAAAAGTCTCAATATCGTGTTGAGACTTTTTTCCATTTTTAAAATGACTGGAATATAATTTAAAACTTAGCAACTCAGATTCTAAGAACCTCAGAAGCTTAAAAAAAAGAAATATGTACAAAGAATTAGAAAAGTTTAAAGTAAGCAATAGTTTTACTTTTACCGTTGAAGATAGTTTAGAACAAGCTTGTAATGCATCTGAAGGTGCAGGTGTTTTTGTAGTTTATGCTGTTGAAGGAGATGCAAAAGAATTAATCATGGTTGGTTCTACAGGAACAGTTCAAAATGATGGAACTTTAAAAAGTAAAAATGGTGGTTTATATGATAAAATCGTAAACGGACACCAATTTGCAAAAACAGGAAGAAAATATTCATGGCCTGCACAAATGAAGTTAGAAACTATTGCTGCTCTTGAAGTAGTTTGGTTCGAAACTTTTAATGCAGATGTAAAAGCAATTCCAACAGCTGTTGAAGGACAAGTTTTGCAAAATTTCTTAGATGAAAATGCAAAATTACCAAGATGGAATGTAGCTTTCTAATAAGCTGTTTTTAAATAAATATAAAAAAGCACTTCAGTTTGGAGTGTTTTTTTTGTTTAATCAATTTTAAAACACTTCGCTTACCATAAATATGCAATTGTAGTTTTTTTAAAAAAGGAATTATCATATATTTGACAAGTCATTAATAGCAGAAATAGCTACAAATAATATTAACATTAATTTTGAATATGAAATTACTAGAAGGAAAAGTTGCCATTATTACGGGCGCTAGTCGTGGAATTGGAAGAGGAATTGCTGAAGTTTTTGCTAAACACGGAGCAAACGTTGCTTTTACATATAGCTCATCTGTAGAGTCTGCTCAGGCTCTTGAAGCTGAATTGAATGGTTTAGGAGTTAAAGCAAAAGGATACCAATCGAATGCGGCCGATTTTAATGAAGCGCAAACTTTCGTTGATGCTGTTTTGGCAGATTTTGGAACAGTTGATATTTTAATTAATAATGCCGGAATTACAAAAGATAATTTATTAATGCGTATGTCTGAGGCTGATTTTGATCAGGTTATCGATGTGAATTTAAAATCGGTATTTAATATGACAAAAGCAATTCAGAAAACTTTCCTGAAACAACGCGCAGGTTCTATTATTAATATTAGTTCTGTAGTTGGAGTTTCCGGAAATGCAGGACAAACAAATTATGCAGCCTCTAAAGCAGGTGCAATTGGTTTTACAAAATCAGTAGCATTAGAATTAGGTTCTCGTAATATTCGCTGCAATGCAATTGCTCCTGGTTTTATTGAAACAGAGATGACGGCAAAATTACCGGAAGATGTAGTAAAAGGATGGAGAGACGGAATTCCGTTAAAACGTGGCGGAACTGTTGAAGATGTTGCTAATGCTTGTCTTTTCTTAGCTTCTGACATGAGTGCTTATGTTACCGGACAAGTACTTAATGTGTGTGGAGGAATGCTTACATAAATAGAGCATTAAAGTTCTAAGTTACAAAGGTTCAAAGGTTTTAGTAATCAGTTTTTATCTGACTCTAGAATAGAAGCTGAACAATAGTCATAATTAATTGACTTTTTAATCTGATTACTGTAAACTGATACTGAATACTAAATAATTATGACTACAAACACGATTCTATTATTATTACTTTCTTTAGTAATAGCGGGTGGGTTATCGTATTTTCAATATTTTTTTAAAGCCAAAAACAAATCCAATGTGGTTTGGTTTTTGGCTTTTTTACGTTTTCTGGCCATTTTTGGATTATTGCTATTATTGATAAACCCAATAATGACAAAAAGTGCACTAGAAATCACTAAAACACCTTTAGCAATTGCAGTCGACAATTCGAGTTCAATCACAGCTTTAAAATCAGATAAAAAAACAGAAGAATTATACCAAAAATTAATTTCAAATCCCGCTTTAAAAGAAAAATTTGAAATTCAATCTTATCAATTCGACGCTGATTTTAAGCCATTAGATAAATTTGATTTTAAAGGAAAACAAACCAACCTTGACGAAGTAGCAAAAAATCTAAAAAGTATCAATAAAAATCTGATTTTCCCAACGGTTATTATTACTGACGGAAATCAAACTACAGGAAACGATTATGTATATCGTTTTGATCCTGTTAATAAAGTTTATCCTTTGGTTGTAGGAGATACAACCACTTTTCTTGATTTAAAAATCAATCAGCTTAACGTAAACAAATACGCTTTTCATAAAAATAAATTTCCCGTAGAAGTTTTTCTGCAATATGCGGGAGATAAAAATATAAATGCTGATTTTACAATTTCACAAGGAAATACAATCGTTGCAAAAGAGAAAGTTTCTTTTTCTGCTTCAAAAAAAACAGCGACCTTAAACTTGCTTTTACCTGCTGATAAAGTAGGTTTGCAAATTTTTAAAGCCAGTATTTCATCCGGAACACAAGAAAAAAACGGCTATAATAACATAAAGAATTTTGCTGTAGAAGTTATCGATCAAAAGTCGACAATTGCAATAGTTTCGGCTATAAATCATCCGGATATAGCTGCGCTAAAACGTTCGATCGAAGTTAATGCACAACGTAAAGTAATATTGGTTAAACCAAATGATATAAACCAATTACAAGAAGTATCAGTTTTGGTTTTATATCAGCCAACTCCTGCTTTCAAAGCTATTTTTGATAATAATAAATTAGCAGGAAGAAATACTTTTATTATTACAGGAAACAATACCGATTTTAATTTTCTAAACCAACAGCAAACTAGTCTGGTTTTTAAAATGAGCGGGCAAAGAGAAGATTATCTAACAGAATTTCAATCGCAGTTTAATTTGTTTGCGATCGAAAATATTGGATTTGAAAATTTCCCTCCGCTTCAAAATTTATTTGGTACCATTACAACAAACGGAAATGTATCTGTTTTACTTTCTTCAAAAATTAGAAATGTTGCTACAAATGCACCATTATTGGCTTTCGCCGAAAATCAAGGAAAACGTACTGCCTTTTTATTAGGTGAAAATAGTTGGAAATGGCGTTTGCAAAGTCATATCGACAACCAGTCATTTGAGAAATATGATGTTTTTATAGATAAGATTATTCAGTATCTCGCATCAACAACCTCAAAAAAATCTTTGGTTGTAACTCATGAAAGCTTTTATAATTCAGGTGAAGCAATTGTAATTAACGCGCAATACTTCAATAAAAATTATGAATTCGATGAAAAAGCAAATTTAACGATTACAGTCACAAATGCTCAAACGAAGCAAGCTAAAAACTATGACTTACTAAAAGGAAATAATTCTTTCTCAGCAAATCTGGATGGTTTAGCTGCCGGAAAATATAATTTTACGGTAAAAGAATTAAATACAAACACATCTTATTCAAGTCATTTTGAGATTTTGGATTTTGATATCGAAAAACAATTTGTAAATCCCGATGTTGTAAAACTGAAACAACTGGCATTGCAAACCAACGGGAAAGCTTTTTTTGAAAATCAAGCCGATGATTTGATTCAGCAACTTTTAGAAAATAAAGATTACAAATCAATCGAGAAAAATGTCTCAACTAAAACTCCACTAATTGATTGGGCTTGGTTGTTGATTTTAATTGCTGTTGTATTGACAACGGAATGGTTTGTAAGGAAATATAATGGGTTGTTGTAAAGCCTTTAAACTAAAACCCTGAATAATACAAGATGTTGACCTTTAGACTTATATTAGCTTTAAATCTTTTTTTCGTTAGTGCAATGTCTAATGCACAACTCTCTATTGTATATGATAAAGA
This sequence comes from [Flexibacter] sp. ATCC 35103, assembly GCF_001975985.1. Lineage (GTDB taxonomy): Bacteria > Bacteroidota > Bacteroidia > Flavobacteriales > Flavobacteriaceae > Flavobacterium. The sequence goes on from NZ_MTQF01000010.1 coordinate 98,787, forward strand.
TGGTTTTGTTAATTTAAGACAAAAGCCAAATGTTAAAGGAAAAATAATTGGAAAAATTATCGAAGGTCATGTATTTTCTATTAGTTCCTTTTATGATGAAAGCACCACAAAGTCAGATTGGGTTAAAGTTTGGCTTCCTATTAATCCAGATTTGAAAGTTAAAGATTTTATCAAATACAAAGATATCAACGAAGATGGATACATTCATAAAAGTAGAATTGTGTCTTTGGATGAGTTGAAAGATTTGAAAATTATAAATGAGAATTCAAAAAAGGTTAGTTTCAAAAACAATAATCTTCAGGTATATATTGAAACTAAAATTTTTGATAAAACACAACATAAGATATCTAAAAGTAAAGAAGCAGAAATTGTTATTGATAATGATTTACATGTCTGGGGATTTCAGAATCAAATTCCTAAAATTGAATTAAAAACAATAAAATTTGTAAAAGACGGTAAAACTTATATATTTCCTAAAGAAGCGATTTTTGGTCTTTATGAATTAGATTTAGAATTAACAAAATTATATCTTGGTCAAAAAGAAGAAATATATTTAGTAATGTCCGGTGCTGATGGTTCAGAATCGTATGAAGCTATTTGGTGCTTAAAAGACAATAAAATATTTTCTTTGACTTTAATGCAAATAATACCTTAAGTATAAAAATGGATTTCAGGCTAAAAGTATTCTACACCGTTGCACTCCGCCTTAACTTTACTAAAGCGGCAACTGAATTATATATTTCGCAGCCAGCGGTTTCTAAACACATTCAGGAACTCGAAGAAACCTATAAAACAAAGCTTTTTGAACGTAATGGTTCTAAAATTGCCTTAACTCCAGCCGGTGAAATTTTACTAAAACATACTAAAAACATCTTCGAAATCTATCGTGAGATCGACTTTGATATGAGTTCCTTTATCAACGAACGCCAGGGATTATTGAGGTTGGGAGCAAGTACAACAATTTCACAATATATTATTTCGCCTGTTTTAGCCCGTTTTCACCAGAAACAAAAAGATATAAAAGTCAATTTGCTCAACGGAAATACAGAACAAATCGAAAACGCCTTAATCAATAAAGAAATCGAAATAGGAATCGTTGAAGGACAATCTAAAAATCAGTCCATTAAATACATTCCATTTTTAAAAGACGAATTGGTTTTGGTTTGTAATACCAAAAATCCTTTACTGAAGCAAAAGGACATTTCATTGGAAGATTTAAAAACAATGAAATTCATCACTCGCGAACGTGGTTCAGGAACACTTGAAGTTATAGAATTTGCTTTAAAACAAATTAATGTAAAAATTACCGATCTTCAAATCGAAATGCAGTTAGGATCTACAGAAAGCATAAAATCTTATTTGTTGAATTCTGATTGTTTCGCTTTTATGTCAATACATGCGGTAGATAAAGAGCTTAAAAATAATGAACTTATAGTTTTAGATGTAGAAGGTTTGTCTGTCGAAAGGTATTTTTATATCATAACATTACTTGGTAAAACAGATTCTTTATCAGAACTCTTTATTCAAAATATCGCGTCTCATTATAACTTAGAGTTATAGCCTATTGCTTTTTACAATTGGTAAATACGATATAAAGGGCAGACCTTTGTAATCAAATATCAAATTTATCATTTTGAAAACAAAGCAACATTCATCAGCCCAATTATTCGAAGTCAACCTTTATATTCAGCAAGCTTTTTTTGCTATAATAATTGTATTGTGTTTATTGTCGATTATTTCACCTCCAATTGCATTATTACTGGGCGTTATTATGGTAAATGTTTTTGGTAATCCTTTTGTCGAATTCAATCATAAAGCTATTACTTATTTATTACAATTTTCAGTTGTAGGATTAGGTTTTGGTATGAACGCTTCAACTGCCGTTTCTGCTGGTAAAGAAGGTTTTTTATTGACGATATTCTCGATTTTCAGCACTCTTATATTAGGAACTTTTTTAGGAAAATGGTTAAAAACCGATAAAAAAACATCTCACTTAATATCATGCGGAACAGCTATTTGCGGCGGAAGTGCCATTGCAGCAATTTCCCCTGTAATCAAATCAAACGAAAATCAGACTTCAATAGCTTTAGGGGTTATTTTTATTCTCAATTCTATCGCGTTATTTGTCTTTCCTTTTATTGGTCACCAACTTGGCTTATCTCAGAAAGATTTTGGCTTATGGTGCGCAATTGCCATTCACGATACCAGTTCAGTTGTAGGCGCAGCCAATAAGTATGGAGCCGAAGCATTGCAAATCGCAACAACAGTTAAACTAGCGAGAGCATTATGGATTATACCAATCTCACTTTTAACCGCAATAGTTTTCAAAAATCAATCGAAAAGTAAAGGAACAAAAATTAAGATTCCTTATTTCATTGGGTTATTTGTTGTGGCAATGCTTCTAAACACTTATTTGCCGGCAACAGCTCTGGTTACGCAAAATATTGTTAGCATTGCTAAAATTGGTTTAACAATAACTTTATTCTTAATAGGTGCAACTTTAAATATCAGTACCTTAAAATCAGTAGGAGTGAAGCCTTTACTACAAGGTATAATTCTCTGGATATTTATTGCTGCTCTAGGTTTGGCTTCAATTTTATATCTTAACTAAAAAACGATATTTCTTATTTTACGTTCGAAAATTTAACAGTCGGTTTACCCACAATGCTGTAATGTTTGCCTTTAAATGAAAAACGTCTTTCGATTACAAAATTAAATTGCTTTTTAGTTTTAGCCAATGTAGCAATTTCAGCTGGTAAATCTACTTCGTAGTCATCCTCAGTACCTTTTGCTTTTTTATACGAACCTGTTGTTGTAATGATAAAATCACGGAAAAACTTTTTACTGTTGTCATTAACTACAGTGTAAGCACTTGACCAATCTGAGCTGCTGCTATTAAAAAGACTGTAATAATTAACTTCCATCAAAGGTTGGTATTTTCCATCAAAACCTACAAGAAGATAAAGATAGCCAGAATACGGAGCTCCGCCGCCGCCATTAGCATGGACAAGAGTTAAAGCGTATTGATCTTCACCAATCTGCACCAATTTAGGTACAGGAGCCTGAGCAAAAGAACCAAAAGCGTGAATTGCTGGCTGAAAAGATTTCATTTCCCAGGTATTGTCATTTTTTACAAATTTAGCGATGCTTAGAAGACCGCCGGTAAACCTGCTCGTTTGCAATCCATCAGCGTCATAAACAGAATGATTAAATACCAAAAATTTAAATTGATTTCCTTTTGAATCAGAGTAATCAATGGTAGTAAGTAATCTTGTAGCGACGCCTTCTGTGTAAGGAAACATTTGATCGCCTTCTTCACCATTTGCATCAATATATGCAACAGGTTTACAGCTTTTACATTTCCAGCTCACAAAAGTATTACGATCTGACATATTGTATAATTTGCCCGGAAACAACTTTTGCATTGTTTTTATAGCATCAAACGGATTCTTAACCTGTAGTTGCCTTTTAGTATTTAAAATAGTATCACTAACATTTTTTAATTGTACAAGATCATCATCCTGAGCAAAGCAAACAGAAGAAAATAAAAAGAAAAGAACACTTAAATAGATAGGGCGCATAAATTTAAAATTTAGAATAAAAAACGAAACGAATTTACAAAGAAACTTTTAATTTAAACTTATATCATTTATAGGCTTTAAAAATTAAAAAGAATTAAATTATCACAATATTCATTGGTATTGTTTTGAATTATGCTTAAATAAAATAAATTTGCACCTCAAACAAAATTACAAATGAAAAACTTTAAAATGAAACCAAGACTGATTGCATTATTTGCATTGGCAATTGGTTTTTTGACATTATCCTGGGGAATTGTTGGTCACGAACGTATTAATAAAGCTGCCGTTATGGCTTTGCCTCAATCGCTACAGGTGTTTTTTTACAATCACATCGATTTTATTACGCAGGAAGCTTCTGTACCAGATATTCGTAAATATGCTTTAAACTATAAAGACGAAAATCCGAGACATTATTTTGATATGGAAAATTTTGGAGCAGTAGACAGTATACCTCAAACTCTGGAAGCAGCAAAGAAAAAATACGACGCTAAATTCCTGAATGATAATGGAATTTTACCTTGGTATATTGAAGATATGATGGTAAAATTAACCAAAGCTTTTAAAGATAAAAACAGAGCCGAAATCTTGTTTCTTGCTGCAGATTTAGGTCATTATGTAGGCGATGCACATATGCCATTGCATACTTCTGCTAATCATGATGGTCAATTAAGCGACCAAAAAGGAATTCATTCACTTTGGGAAAGCAGACTTCCTGAGTTATTTGCTAAAAATTACAAGCTAAATGTTCCGCAAGCGCAATATTATGCAGATGTTCATAAAGCAACCTGGGATATGATTAATGATACACATAGTTTAGCTAAACCATTATTAGACATTGATAAAAAGCTTAGAACTGCAACTCCTGAAGCTAAAGTTTTTAAAATGGATGCTGACGGAAAAGTATTAAAAAGCAAATACAATACAGCAGTTTTCTCTGATGAATATGCTAAAAAACTACACGAAGAGCTAAACGGAATGGTTGAAAGCCAAATGAAAAAAGCGATCACTGCTACAGCAAGTTTTTGGTATACTGCCTGGGTAAACGCCGGAAAACCAGATTTAAGTGACTTAGATGCACCGGCGGTTACACAAAGAAACTACCAGTCTTTGAGAGATGATTTACAATTATTTCAACAAGGAAACTTATTCGGAATGAAAAATCAAAACGACTAGATAGAGTTTTAGTCTCAGTTTAAAGATTTAAATAATAAAAGCCTCAGATTCATTGAATTTGAGGCTTTTTTAGTAACTTATATAGGTAGAGTCTACTTTTGGTATTTCTTATGTTTCAACATATCTGAAGCTGTTTGATAAAAAGAAATTGTTTCATTTACTAAATCAGTTCTTTCCTTTTTCATGCATTTCTCATTATAATCAATCTGATATTCAGGTGCAACGCCTTCTTTTGCTTCTAAGCTCAGTTGAAACTGCCTTACTTGTTGCTTAGGCGATAAAATAGTTAGAACATTATCTTTTATTAAGCCAAGATCCTGATAAGTAGCGATAAAAGCTCTGGGTTTATAATCTGGTTTTAAAATATCCTGACCAAAAAACTTACTTTCGTAACTAAAGTGAAGTAAACCAAAAAGCGTAGGCATAAGATCAATTTGCGACATTAGCTGATTGTGTTTTACAGGTTTTAAATCTGGACTGTAAATAAAAGCAGGAATTCGGTATTTGTCTAGCGGAAGCTGTGTTTTTCCTGCACTTGAAGCGCAATGATCAGCAACAATAACAAAGACAGTATTTTTGAACCACGGTTGTTTACTCGCCATTGCAAAGAATTTTCGCAAAGCATAATCCGTATATTTTACACCGCCATCACGGGATTTAATATCTCCGGGAATATCAATTTTATTGTTAGGATATGTAAAAGGCCTGTGATTACTAACCGTCATAATATGATTAAAAAATGGTTTGTTTTCCTTTGCTTCAGTATTCATTATCTTTATGGCTTTGTTGTACATATCCTCATCACAAACTCCCCAAACGTTTGAGAACGTGATTTCTTCAGGTTTAAAGCTTGATTTGTCTATAATCTCATAGCCATTTCCGGAATAGAAATCCTGCATATTATCAAAAAAAGCATCTCCGCCATACATAAATTTTACATTATAACCTTTATCTTTAAAAATGGCGCCTGTTGAAAATTTATTTTTATTGTCTTCTCTTTTTACCACACTTTCACCTGCAGTTGGGGGCAAACACAAAGTCACCGCTTCAAGCCCGCGAACAGTTCTGTTTCCGGCTGCATAAAGATTAGTAAACTGTGTGCTTTTTTGTGCTAAACTATCCAGAAACGGAGTAATATTCTGTTTGTTTCCATACATCTTCATAAACTCTGCACTGTAACTTTCGATTGTAATTAAAACAACATTTTTATGATCTTCCAGAGAATCACCTGAAATAGTACGATTGGTGTTTTCTCCTGAAATAGCAGGAAATTGCTGTTTTAAAATTGAATACGCTTTTTCAGCAGGCAATGTTTTATAAAACTTAAAATAGTCCAGTTTGTTATTCTGAAAAGCCAGATAGAATTTGTATAATCCATTGGCTTGTAATTCATTGACAAAAACATTTTTAGAGTTTTCAGTTTTTGCAAAAGCTGGTATTGCAACCAGAGAAACTAAAAACAAAACAATATAGATTCCGCTAATTTTTATTTTTTCATTAAAAGTAGGAATCTCATCAATATACTTTTTTGATCCTTTCAGAATAAAATAAGTCACAATTCCTGTTACTAAAAACAAAGCCGAAAATATAGGAATTACAGGATATGACTGCATAATATTTCCAATAACCTCATTCGTATAAATTAAATAGTTTACAGCGATAAAGTTGTATTTAACACCAAACTCATTCCAAAAGAAATATTCGCTTAAACCATTTTGAAGAATCAGTAAAACATACAAGAACATTACAAACGCAAATAACCAGTACCTTATTTCATCTCTTAATTTTGGAAGAAAAAGCAAAAGCGAAAAAAGTATCATTTTAATACCAATAAAAATTAAAACGATTCGCGGCAAAGCACCGCCGTATTCATCTAAAATACTTTTTCCGGAAGCAACGTATAAAAATAAAGCAGCAAGAAATGCCAAAATAATATAGCCGGAAGGTTTGTTGTATTTAGAATTTGAAATAAAAATTAAATACAGCCATAAAAAGACACTCGCAATGATAAAAACAAAAAAGTCTGAAATAAGGCCTATGCTAAAGATTTTCAGACTTTCGAGAATGCTGAATGAACTTTGCGTTATCGGATGAAAAAACAAAACGATTCGCAATAAAAAACTTACAATAAAATAGAATAAAGCAAGATTGTAAAAAGGAGAAAGTTTTTTGTAAAAGACCATGAAGTTATTTTTTCACAAAATTAATTCTGATAAATTAGTTCCGGATGAAGTTATGCTTTTACCTTGCTTAGTGTAAACTTAAAATTTACTTAAGATGATACTCTTTTCGCTATTCTAATGGTTTTAAGCCATTTCTGAAAAGTAAAATATCTATCTTTGAATCATAAAAACAAGATATAATCATAATTAGAAAAGGCAAATGCATATTTTAATAGTTGAAGATGAGTTAGGTATTATTCAGTTTTTGCAACAAGGTTTGCAAGAAGAAGGCTATCAGGTTACAACAGCAAATGACGGATCAAAAGGTTTTGAACTGGTTCAGAATCAGAAATTTGATTTGATTTTATTAGATTGGATGCTGCCAAAAATTAATGGTCTCGATTTATGCAAAGCCATTAGAGTTAAGGATCAGACGACGCCAATTATTTTTTTGACTGCAAAAGATACCGTTCAGGAAACGATAGAAGGTTTAAAGGCCGGCGCGAATGATTATATCAAAAAGCCTTTTAGTTTTGAGGAATTGGTAGAACGAATTAAAATTCATTTCAGAAATCAAAAAGGTTCCGAAGTCCTTACGTTAGGAACTATAAAAATGGATTTATCTAAACATATTGTCCTGAAAAATGAGGAAGAGATAGCACTCACACAACGCGAGTTTGAACTATTGACCTATTTAATAAAAAATAAAGGAAAAGTGTGTACCAGAAATCAGATTTTAAAAGATGTCTGGGAGATTAATTTTGAATACGATACAGGTGTAATTGATGTTTTTATGAATGCCATTCGAAAAAAACTCAATCTAAAAATTGAAGAAGATTATATTAAAACAATTCGCGGTATAGGCTATATCGCTAACGACTTATAAATGTTACAACTTTCTTTTAAAAATAGAATTGCACTCAACTATATTATTACAACCGGTTTACTGATTGCAGCAGTTTTTTCGGTTATATATTCTATTGTAAAACATACCGTTTATAGTCATATCGACGAAAATATCAAGGTCGAAATTCAGAACCATCTCGATGAAATCAAAGAAGTAGGAAACAAAGTAATCCTTATTGACGAAGAAGAATGGAAAGAACGGGAACATAATACAGTAGATGTAAATCCTGTATTTGTTGAATTTCTGGATGTAAACAAGAAAATTATAGAAAAAGCACCCAATCTTAAAACTGAAACACTTGAGTTTAATGATTCAGTAGAAGATTTTGAACTATTTGATACCAAAATGGGTGATCACGCCATCAGGCAAATTCAGGTTCCGCTTCATATTAAAAACAAAAAAATAGGATATGTAATTGTAGCCATGTCCTTGGCAGATTCTAAAATGGTATTAAACAATTTGTTTGATATTATGTGTTTGTCCTTTTTGGGTATTTTGATATTGCTGTTTTTTATAGCCCGTTTTTTTGCAGGAAGAAGTATAAAACCTATAAATGCGATTATTAATACCTCGAAAATTATCACCAAGGATAATTTGAAAACCAGGATTGAGCTGCCCAGAACACGCGACGAATTATACACACTTTCTAAAACCATAAACAATTTATTAAACCGAATTGAAGATGCTATAGAACGTGAAAAACAATTCACATCTGACGCTTCCCATGAATTAAGAACACCACTTACCGTTATTAAAGGAACACTTGAAGTATTGATTCGTAAACCGCGGGATAATAAGGAATATGAAGAAAAAATAAATTATTGTATAAACGAAGTAGATCACTTAAATATGTTAGTAGATCAGCTTCTTTTAATGGCACGTTTTGAAAATCAGAAAAAGAATATTGTTACAGAATCCGTTTACTTAAATGCACTTATTCTGGATGTCTTAAAGTTGAATTCTGATAAAATAAACAATCGCAAAATCAATATTAAATTTGATGCCGAAAAAGACTATTATACAAAATCAGATACCTTTTTAGTCATTACAATTTTACGAAACATTATTTCTAACGCAATTAAATATACAAACGATGACGGAGAGATTGCTATTTTGCTTGCAGAAGAAAACGGAAAAATAATTTGTAAAATTTCAGACACCGGAATCGGAATTGCTAAAGATGATTTGGTTACTATTTTAAATCCCTTTTTTAGATCAAATTCTACAGATCATCCTGAAATTAAAGGAACAGGATTAGGTTTGTCTATCGTAAAGAGAATCACGGAACTGCTTCATATTAAGTTTAAGATTGATAGCGAAATAGGAGTAGGAACAACCGTAATTTTGAGTTTTAACGATAATATGAAATCGTTATCGTAAATACAAAAAATCAAATAAAATAATCTCTTAGACTTTTTTTTAACAATAAACTGTTGTTAAGTTAAATTAAAAATAGCGATTTTATGAAATTAACTATTATATTTGCAACCGAATCAAAGAATTAAAAAACAAACCAAGTCATGATTTCTATTCAATTACATCATCATCATTTTCATTATTGCTCTCAAGCGATGTGTTAATGGTATGCATGTAAATCATCATATTTTAAAACCCGTTTGAGTACATCAAACGGGTTTTTTTATTCCTATTCTTTGTACTCAAACTATTAATCCGACAAAAACTAAAAAAATGAGTACGTTAAAAATTGCAATTCAAAAATCAGGTCGTTTAAACGAAGACAGCATTCAAATTCTAAAAGATTGCGGTATTTCGATTAATAACGGAAACGATCAGTTAAAAGCAGAAGCTTCAAATTTTCCACTGGAAGTTTTATACCTAAGAAATTCAGATATTCCTCAATATTTAATTGACGGAGTTGTAGATCTTGCTATTGTAGGAGATAATCTGTTGGTAGAGAAAGGAAAACATATTGAAGTAATTCAGAAATTAGGATTTTCAAAATGCAAAGTTTCTGTTGCTGTTCCTAAAACATTCGAATACAATTCTATACAAGATCTTGCAGGTTTACGTATTGCAACTTCTTATCCAAATACTGTCAACGAATATTTCAACTCTTTTGGATTAACAGTTGACATTCACCAAATTTCAGGTTCTGTAGAAATTGCTCCAAACATTGGTCTTGCAGATGCAATTGTAGATATTGTTTCCAGCGGAAGCACCTTATTCAAAAATAATTTAAGAGAAGTAGAAGTAATCCTGAAAAGTGAAGCAGTTTTAGCCGTTTCACCAAAAGTTTCGCCGGAAATTCAGAAACACATCGATACCTTAAAATTCAGAATCCAATCGGTTTTAAGAGCAAGAAATTCAAAATATATCCTGATGAATGTGCCAAATGATAAAATTGACGAAATTGGGAAAATTTTACCGGTTTTAAGAAGTTTAACCGTTTTGCCATTAGCACAAGAAGGCTGGAGCAGCGTACACTCTGTAATCGATAAAGATACTTTTTGGGATGTAATTGATAAACTAAAAGAAGCCGGAGCCGAAGGAATTTTAGTTTGTCCAATCGAAAAAATGGTTCTTTAGGGCTTCGCCCGCATTAGGCTTTAGGCAATAAGCTTTAAGCCCAAAAAATGACAAAGTTACTAAAGCTTAAAGCCTATAGCTTATAGCATAAAGCATAAAAAAAATGAATAAAATAGACAATCCAAAACCAGAAACCTGGTCAGAAATATTAAAAAGACCAACCAAAACTATCGATGATATCGAAGTTACGGTAAAAGAAATCTTCAAGGAAGTACAGAAAAAAGGAGATGAAGCAGTTGCTAAATACACTTCGATTTTCGACGGAATTGCTTTAGATAATTATGAAGTTACAACGACAGAAATTGAAGAAGCGGTAAACTCAATTTCCGAAGAATTAAAAGACGCGATTCAATTAGCAAAAGCAAATATTTTAAAATTTCACACCGCTCAAAAAACAGATAAAACCTCTGTTGAAACTATTGAAGGCGTAAATTGCTGGCAGGAAAAAAGACCTATTCAAAAAATCGGATTATATATTCCGGGCGGAACGGCACCTTTATTTTCAACCGTTTTAATGTTGGCTGTTCCGGCAGAAATTGCAGGTTGTAAAGAAATCGTTTTGTGCTCGCCACCCGATAAAACCGGAAAAATAAATCCTGCAATTTTATATGCCGCTAATTTATGTGGCGTAACAAAAATATTAAAAGTGGGTGGAATCCAAGCAATTGCAGGAATGACATTCGGAACAAAATCAATTCCTAAAGTATATAAAATCTTCGGACCTGGAAATCAGTTTGTAACTGTGGCAAAGCAACTGGCAACACAATTTGGAGTAGCGATCGATATGCCGGCAGGACCTTCAGAATTGTTAGTTATAGCAGATGATACAGCAGTTCCGGCTTTTGTAGCTTCAGATTTATTGTCTCAGGCAGAACACGGAACAGATAGTCAGGTTATTTTAGTTTCGACTTCAAAAAAATTGATTGATGCTGTCGAAAAAGAAATTCAGATTCAGGTTGAAGAACTTCCCAGAAAAGACATTGCAAAAAAAGCGATCGAAAATTCAAAACTAATTTATGTCGAAAATGATCAGATTGCATTGGATCTAATCAACGAATACGGACCAGAACACTTTATTATCTGTTCAGAATTTGATGACTTCTATTGTAATGGGGTTTTGAATGCAGGTTCGGTTTTTATTGGGAATTATACACCTGAAAGTGCCGGAGATTATGCATCAGGAACAAACCACACGCTGCCAACAAATGGATATGCCAAGAATTATAGCGGAGTAAATCTGGATAGTTTTATGAAATCTATGACGTTCCAGAAAATCTCAGAGAAAGGAATTCAAAACATTGGCCGCGCTATCGAAATTATGGCAGAAGCCGAAGGTTTACAAGCGCATAAGAATGCTGTGACGTTGAGATTGGATAGTTTGAAATAGAGTATAGAATAGAGAAAAAAAGAAGCAAGAAGCAAGAGAAAAGATTATAGAACATAGAAAAAAGAAGCGAGAGTAAGAAGAAAGAAGAAAGAATCAATGTTAAAGAATTAGATTTAAGTCTATAATCTTTGCTCTTTGTTCTTTGCTCTTTCCTCTCCTTAAAATAAAAAAAATGAAATTCGACATAAATACAATAACACGTGAAAATGTAAAAACATTGAAACCTTATTCGTCAGCAAGAGATGAATTTGAGGATTTTGATACTGCGCAAATGATTTTTTTGGATGCGAATGAAAATCCGTTTCAGAACGGTGTTAATCGTTATCCGGATCCTCAGCAGAATTCGGTTAAGGCGATTTTGGCAAAGAATAATAAGGTAAAATCAAGTCAGATTTTGTTAGGAAACGGAAGCGATGAAGTGTTAGATTTGCTTTTCAGGGCTTTTTGTGAGCCTAAAATCGACAATATTATTTCATTACCGCCAACATACGGAATGTACAGCGTTTTGGCCAATATTAATGCGGTAGAAAATAAGGAAGTTTTACTTTCAACAGATTTTCAGCCACAGGTAGAACAGATTTTAGATGCTGTTGATGAGAACACTAAAATCATCTTTTTGTGTTCGCCAAATAATCCAACAGGTAATTCTTTTTCGGATGAAAGTGTGGTGAAATTGCTTCAGAATTTTAAAGGCTTAATTGTAATCGATGAAGCATATATTGATTTTTCGGATAAGGAAAGCTGGTTGACAGAAATTGACGAATACCCTAATTTAGTGATTACACAAACTTTGTCAAAAGCATATGGCTTGGCAGGAATTCGATTGGGAATTTGTTATGGATCTGAAGCGGTGATTTCGGTTTTAAACAAAATAAAACCTCCGTATAATGTAAATGAATTAACACAGCAAAGAGCAATAATTCGTTTGAATGATTTGGATAAAATAAAAGAAGAAATAGGTTCTATTATTGAGCAAAGAGAAGAGTTGCTTAAAGTTTTACTTGAAGTTAGTTTTGTAGAAAAAGTATATCCTACTGAAGCTAATTTTGTATTAGTTAAAGTTGATGATGCCAATAAAAGATACGATCAATTAATCGCAAAAGGAATTGTAATTCGTAACAGAACAACTCAGCCTTTATGTGAAAACTGTCTTCGTTTTACGATTGGAATTCCGGAGGAAAATGCAGTTTTGATTAAAGAATTGAAGTTGTTAAAATAGAAGAAAGAATATAGAGCAAAGAAGAAAGAAAAAAATGAAAGAGCTTTTTGGATACAATGAAAAGTCTATTTTCTTTACTCTTTTTTCTTTATTCTCAAAAATAAATATATGAAAAAAGTACTTTTTATCGATCGTGACGGAACGATTGTTTTAGAACCTGAAAATTACCAATTAGATGCTTTGGAGAAAGTAGAATTTTACCCAAAAGCGTTTCAATATCTGGCAAAAATTGCCAATGAATTAGATTATGAATTGGCGATGGTAACCAATCAGGACGGATTAGGAACGGATAGTTTTCCGGAAGATACGTTTTGGCCAACGCAAAATTTTATCCTGAGAGCCTTTGAGAACGAAGGAATTTTGTTTGATGATATTTTTATAGACAGATCATTTCCTGCGGATAATGCGCCAACACGCAAGCCAAGAACGGGAATGTTGACAAAATATATTGATAATCCGGAGTATGATTTGGCTAATTCTTTTGTTTTGGGAGATCGTTTAACTGATGTTGAACTGGCTAAAAACCTGGGTGCAAAAGCAATTTTTATCAATGATAATGATGGAATTGGCAGCAATGAAATTTCATCGAAACGTGAAGAATTAGACGAAACCATTATTCTTCAAACGATGAGTTGGAAGGAGATTTATGAGTTTTTGAAATTGGAAGCACGTTCAGCTTCGATTACGCGTAAAACGAATGAAACAGATATTTTTATCGATTTGAACCTTGACGGAACAGGAAAAAGTAAAATCGAAACCGGGATTGCTTTTTTCGATCATATGCTGGATCAAATTGCACGTCATGGTCAAATGGATTTGGAGATTTTGGTAAAAGGCGATCTTGAAGTTGATGAACATCACACGATTGAAGATACTGCAATTGCTTTAGGCGAAGTTTTCGCGAAAGCTTTAGGTAATAAATTAGGAATCGAACGTTACGGTTTTTGTTTACCAATGGACGATTGTTTGGCGCAAGTTGCAATTGATTTTGGCGGAAGAAACTGGCTGGTTTGGGAAACCGAATTCAAACGTGAAATGGTTGGAAAAATGCCAACAGAAATGTTTTATCATTTCTTTAAATCATTCTCAGACGGCGCCAAAGCGAACATCAACATAAAAGCAGAAGGAACAAACGAACACCATAAAATTGAAGCAATCTTTAAGGCATTCGCAAAAGCCATAAAAGTAGCGGTGAAAAGAGATACAGAAAAAATGATTTTACCTTCGACAAAAGGAATGCTTTAAAATTTGTTTCAAGTTTAAAGTTTCAGGTTTCACGTTATGTGGAGCAACTTGAAACTTGAAACTTGAAACAAAAGAAACAAAAAACAAAATGAAAATAGTAATTATAAATTACGGAGCAGGAAATATTCAGAGCATTATGTTTGCTATTGAAAGACTTGGTTTTAAAGCTGTTTTGAGTAATAATCCCGAAGAAATTCAGGCAGCTGACAAAGTGATTTTTCCCGGAGTTGGTGAAGCAAGTTCAGCTATGCTTAAGCTTCGCGAAAGTGGTCTGGATAGTTTGATTCCAACTTTGAAACAACCCGTTTTAGGAATTTGTTTGGGAATGCAATTAATGTGTAAATCATCTGAAGAGGGAAATACGAAAGGTTTGGGGATTTTTGATGTTGATGTGATTAAATTCACCTCAAAAGTAAAAGTGCCACAAATGGGATGGAATCAGATTTATGATTTAAAATCGGATTTATTTAAGGGAATTCCCGAGAATGAATTCATGTATTTGGTTCATAGTTTTTACGCTCCAAATTGTGATGAAAGTATTGCAACAACAAATTATGAACTGGAATATGCATCGGCTTTACAAAAAGATAATTTCTACGGAACACAGTTTCACCCAGAGAAAAGTGGTGCCGTTGGGGAGAAAATATTAGAGAATTTTTTAAAAATGTAAAAAGATTAAAGACTTTCCGACTTTAGACTTTCTAACTTTAAGACTTAAATAAAATGAGAATAATACCAGCCATAGATATCATTGACGGAAAATGCGTTCGTTTATCAAAAGGAGATTATGATACCAAAATAATTTACAATGAAAATCCGCTTGAAGTAGCGAAATCATTCGAAGTACACGGAATCGAATATCTGCATTTAGTAGATCTTGACGGAGCAAAATCAAGCAAAATTGTCAATTATAAAATATTAGAACAAATTGCAACACAAACGGGTTTGAAAATTGATTTTGGAGGGGGTTTAAAATCAGATGAAGATTTGAAGATTGCTTTTGAAAGCGGCGCAAGTCAGATTACAGGCGGAAGTATTGCAGTAAAAAACAGAGCGATTTTCGAGAAATGGATTTCAGAATATGGATCAGATAAAATTATTCTTGGAGCTGATGCTAAAGATGAAAAAGTATCTATTTCGGGTTGGTTAGAAGATTCTAATGAAGATTTGATTCCGTTTATTCAGGATTATCAAAGCAAAGGAATTCAGTATGTTATTTGTACCGATATCGCAAAAGACGGAATGCTTGAAGGGCCAAGTTTTGATTTGTATGAAAAAATATTAAAAGAAGCAATTGGCGTAAAATTAATCGCCTCGGGAGGAATTTCAACTTTTGACGAATTGCCTAAATTAGCTGAATTAGGCTGTGAAGGAACAATCATTGGGAAGGCTATTTACGAAGGAAGAATTACTTTGAAACAATTGGAGAATTATATAATTAGAAAATGAGATAATTAGTCAATTAGATAATTTATGACGTTGCGTTTAAATTATCTAATTGACTAATTATCAAATTTTCTAATTGGCACATTAACTAATTTTCCCATTAATACATTAAAAATATGATAACATGTCATTTAAAATACATCATAGATCCTTATCAATTAGGGGTTTTTGAAGATTATGGTAAAAGATGGATTAAAATCGTAAATCGGTTAGGAGGTCAGCATCATGGTTATTTTATGCCTTCGGAAGGCGCTAATAATATTGCTTATGCACTGTTTTCATTTCCAAGTTTTGCAGATTATGAAATTTACCGAAAAGCAATGTTTTCAAAGGACGATCTGGAGTGTGTTGAAGCTTTTAAAATTGCTGAAGACTCAAGATGTATTATAAGTTATGAAAGAACTTTTTTAAGTCCTGTATTTGAGTAGAAAAAAAATAGATAATTAGTCAATGAGATAATTTTTTACGTTGCGTTAATTATCTAATTATCAAATTTTCTAATTGACACATTAAAAATTGACACATAAAAAAAATGTTAGCAAAAAGAATTATTCCTTGTTTGGATATAAAAAACGGAAGAACCGTAAAAGGCGTAAATTTTGTTGATTTGCGCGATGCGGGAGATCCTGTTGAATTGGCGGAAATTTATTCGGCAGAAGGTGCGGATGAATTGGTTTTTCTCGATATTTCGGCTACCGAAGAACGTCGTAAAACGTTGGTGAATATGGTACGAAGTGTGGCGGAGAAAATTAATATTCCGTTTACTGTTGGCGGTGGAATTTCGTCTGTTGAAGATGTTGAAATTCTGTTGAATAACGGAGCCGATAAAGTTTCGATCAATTCATCGGCAGTAAAAAATCCACAATTAATTAATGATCTGGCTCAGAAATTTGGCAGTCAATGTGTTGTTGTTGCGATTGATGCGAAACAAATTAACGGACAATGGATTGTGCATTTGGTTGGTGGAAAAGTGCCTACAGAACTTAATTTATTCGATTGGGCAATTGAAGTTGCTGAACGTGGCGCAGGAGAAATTTTATTTACGTCAATGGACAATGACGGAACCAAAAATGGTTTTGCAAACGAAGCTTTGGCTAAATTATCGACTTTAATAAATATCCCGATTATAGCTTCAGGCGGTGCCGGAAATATTCAGCATTTTGTAGATTCGTTTAAAGTGGGTAAAGCTGATGCGGCTTTGGCAGCAAGTGTTTTTCACTTTAAAGAAATTGAGATTCAGGCTTTGAAGGAAGAACTAAGAAGTAATGGTATTGAGGTTAGACTTTAGAAAATAGAGGATAGAAAATAGAATATAGAAGAAAGATCTTAGAAGCAAGATTATAAATAAATAGTAATAATATAGAAGTTCGAATCTAGTTTTATCTTTAAGACTTTCGACTTTAAAACTTTAGACTAAAAATTATGGACATAGATATAAAAAGCGCACACGGATTGATTCCGGCAATTATTCAGGATTCTGAGACAAAAAATGTTTTGATGCTGGGATATATGAACGAAGAATCGCTTCAGAAAACAATTGAGACTCAAAAAGTAACATTTTTCAGCCGTTCGAAACAAAGACTTTGGACAAAAGGCGAGGAAAGCGGAAACTTTTTGAATTTGGTAGACATCAAGAATGATTGTGATGGCGACACGCTTCTAATTCAGGCGAAACCAGTTGGACCAACATGTCATACAGGTGCTGATACATGCTGGCAAGAAGAAAATAAGGAAAATTATGGCTTTATTTCTCAATTAGAAAACACAATCAAAACAAGAAGAGAAAACGCCGATTCTGAAAAAAGTTATGTAGCTTCTTTATTCGAAAAAGGAATCAATAAAATTGCTCAAAAAGTTGGTGAAGAAGCTGTAGAAGTAGTTATTGAAGCCAAAGATGATAACGATGATTTATTTTTAAGCGAAAGCGCCGATTTGTTATTTCATTATTTGATATTATTGCAGGCAAAAGGTTTTCAATTGAATGATGTTGTCGATGTTTTGAAGAAACGTAAGAAGTAGTATAGTTTTAAGGGAAGAAAATATAATTGCATTGTGATTTATAACTATTACAGTTTTAAACATAATGCAATTTTTTTTTGTGTAATATTTTTTTAAAAAAAAAGTACTTCATAAACCTAAAATCTGGTTTATTGAATCACTTTGCAAGGCTTCGACTTCGCTTAGCTTGACAAAAACAAAAAAGAAAAAAAATCCGTTTAAATCCGCGTTTTCGCATAGCGAATCAGTGTCATCCGCGTGCCATCTCAACGCTACTCTATAAACTCAAAAATCGTAAATTCTTCTGGTTGATGAAAACCATATTTCAAACTTTTATAAGGCTGTAAAGCAAGATATTCTGTGGTATTACCGTAATCAATTCTAAAAGCATTTCCTTTCCATTTTGTTCCTGTTTTTGGCTTTGTAAAATTCCCGTTTTTAACAGTTTTCAAACTCGAAAACGGAATCTTGATTTCGGTATTATAACCTTCAGCTGTTATTTTACTAACGGTTTCTAATCCTGTAATATCAAAAGACATTGTTGTATTCCAGCCACCACAAACTGGCGAAATACATTTTAGCAGCATATCATAATTAGAAGAAAAGGCATTTACTCCAATCTCAACATAATTTTGTCCGTCGCCATCAGGATCTATAAAAATCTCTACTAAATCATCAGTATTAAAAATTGGAGAATCTTTCTTTTGAACCTTTCCTGTTATTTTAGAATCAGTAGAACGGTACGCTATATATAAGTTTTCATCATTCCACGAAAGTGAAACAAAAGTATTCTGAGTACCACTTTTACCGGAATTATGAATTACAAACGGACCAAGAAATGGCGTTTTCCAGTCTGATAGATTTCCGTCAATACTTAAATTTTCAATTATTTTATGGACAGGAATATTTTGCGAATAATTTGTTGTTGAGTAGATCAGGCACAAAACAAAAGTGATTGCACTAATTTTCATAAATAGTAGAAATGATTTGACAGGCTAAAATACAGAAGAATAAATGAAATTTAACATTAAATATTCAATACAGGGATTATAAAAATATTTAAAACTTGATTCGAATGTTTACATTTGTTGTGGTTAAAGCAGGTTGAATGCCTTCTTTATTTTGGTTAAAAGCAAATATTTAATTCGTATGAAAAAATACTTTGGCGGCGTTTTTATCGCCTTTTTAATTGGTTCTACAGCCAATGCGCAAGGACTTCTAAATAAGTCGGAAACGGTTTTTACACATCAGGATTCTTTACGCGGAAGCATTACAAAAGAAAGAATCTGGTGGGATTTAAAATACTATCATTTAGATGTAAAAGTAAATCCTAAGGAAAAAACTATTACAGGTTCGAATACCGTTCGTTATACTGTTTTGACTGCATACAACAAAATGCAAATTGATTTGCAGGAACCTATGCAGATTTATAAAGTAACGCAGGACGGAAAAGAATTGAAGTTTGAAAGAGACGGAAATGCTTTTTTTATTGAATTAACAGCAAATCAAAAAGTAGGTGAAACGA
Organism: [Flexibacter] sp. ATCC 35103; assembly: GCF_001975985.1. Lineage (GTDB taxonomy): Bacteria > Bacteroidota > Bacteroidia > Flavobacteriales > Flavobacteriaceae > Flavobacterium. Next base: position 117,977 of record NZ_MTQF01000010.1, read on the forward strand.
AGGAAATCGTAATTTCTTTTGGAGGAAAACCCAAAGAAGCAGTTAATCCGCCTTGGGATGGAGGAATTACCTGGAAAAAAGATAAAAACGGAAAAGATTTTATCGCTTCATCATGTCAGGGATTAGGTGCGAGTGTTTGGTGGCCAAACAAAGATCATATGTACGATGAAGTAGAGAATATGCTAATCAGCGTAAATGTTCCCGGAGATTTAACGGATGTTTCGAACGGAAGACTAAAAAGCGTTAAAAAAGAAAAAGACGGTACAAAAACTTTTAATTGGTACGTTTCGAACCCGATTAATAATTATGGTGTAAATATTAATATTGGAGATTATGTGAATTTCTCTGAAAAGTTTAAAGGAGAAAAGGGAGATTTAGACTGTAATTACTATGTTTTAAGAGATAATCTGGCTCTTGCGAAAGAACAATTTAAAGATGTTCCAAGAATGCTAAAGGCTTTTGAGAATTGGTTTGGACCTTATCCTTTTTATGAAGACAGCTATAAATTAGTCGAAGCCCCATATTTAGGAATGGAGCACCAAAGCAGTGTAACTTACGGAAATGGCTATAAAAATGGTTATTTAGGACGCGATTTAAGTGGAACAGGATGGGGATTAAAATTCGATTTTATCATTATCCATGAATCAGGTCATGAATGGTTTGCTAATAATATTACATATAAAGACATTGCAGATATGTGGATTCACGAGAGTTTTACCAACTACTCTGAAAGTTTATTTCTTGAATATTATTACGGAAAAGATGCTGCAGCAGAATACGTAATTGGATGCAGAAAAGGAATCAAAAATGACAAACCGATTATTGGAAATTATGATGTAAATAATGAAGGATCTGGAGATATGTATCCAAAAGGGGCAAATATGCTGCACATGATCCGTCAGATAATTAACGATGATGCAAAATGGAAATCGATTTTAAGAGGTTTAAACAGTACTTTTTACCATCAAACGGTTACTTCTAAGCAAATTGAAGATTATATAAACAATCAGTCAGGAATTAATTTTAACAGAGTTTATGCGCAATATTTGACTACAACTCAAATTCCGGTTTTTGAATATATTTTTAAAAATGGATCTTTTGGATATCACTGGACAAATTGTGTTTCTAAATTTGATATGCCGGTAAAAGTAATTTTAAACGGCGAAGAAATTTGGTTGAAACCTACAACAGAATGGAAATCGGAGAAAACAATAAACGAAAATAGAACTATAGCAGTTGATAAGAACTTTTATGTAACTAGTTCTAATATTGTTGAATAACGTTTAAAACAAATTCTAATTCGTTGGAATTAATAAACCCGACAGGTTTTTAAAACTTGTCGGGTTTGTCATTTTATATCATTATGTTTTTGTTTTATTTGTACGAATATTACCTTTTTATTTTTTAACTTAGGCGACAATTATCTGAACATAAGTGAGTTAATTTGTTCAGATTTTAAAAAGCGTATTCCGAAAAGCTAATAGAGTAGGAACAAATCAAATCATGTTATTATGAAAAACCTAAAAAACCTAAGAAACGTTGAAATTTTGAGTAAAAATGCACAGAAATTTATAATTGGCGGAGGTCTCCCATACGTAAATCCAACTATAGGTTTATGCGACAGATTGTGCGGAGAAGCCGGTGGAGTATTATCAAATACACCAGGAAGGGGTGATGTTTGCCTTGCAGGAACATCAACGTGCTGTTATTGCAGATAAATTGGTATTAAACCCTACAGTCCCGAAGCCTTGGGATAAAACCTGTAGGGTTTGTTATGTTCAACGTCAAAACAAATTTATCGGCTATTAAACTTCGCTTTTTCTTTGATAATATCGGCAATTTTTCGGTTTTCGATTTTGCTTTCAAGCCACGAGATAATATCAAGATATAAAAACGCTCTTTTTTCGTAGGTGTTCTTTTCGAGTTCAACGAAACGCGCATGCATTTTTTTGAATTCTTTTTTAATATCAGCCGGATAAAAGTTATTCAGGTTTCTTAGAAACTTAATGATTTCTTTTTGTACTTCGTGTAAGTCATTCATTTTCAATAAAAACTTATACGTATTTTTAAGGTGATTTTCTAAGTAGTAATCTTTTCCTAATTCATAATGCGCTATTAAAGACAAAAGTCTCGCAAAACACATTAGATCTTCACGCATGCTTAAGTTTTTGTTGTTTATGATTTTATCGAGATAGAAGATGCATTCTGTATATTTTTCATTTCCAAAATATATAGACGCTATTTTATAGAAAAACAACATTTCGTGATGTTCATCAAGGTGCTCGCTATGTATTTTAATCTTCTCCAGAATTTCAGGAATTAAATATTCGCTTTCAGCAAAAGTACCTTCCAGAATGTGCAAGTTCAATTTATTGTTATAAACGTATAGAAATGATAGTGATGCAATGTTATCATTTACAGGAAATTTTTCATCCTGAATCGTTTTTTCTAAAAGCGAAAGATATTTTTTGAAATTCGATTTGTATTTCAACATATATAAGGACTCCAGAAAATAATGATTCCCTTTAAGGAAAAATACAGGATTCTGATAAATCATATTGGGATTGTCGTAAAACAGCGTAACCCATTTATAAGCATATTTATAGCTTGCCAGGAAATCCTGAACAAGGAAACTACGCCATAAATTGGCATTATAAAACCAATATTTTTCACGGAAACCAAACTTAGTTTCATCTAATTTGGCAATATGTTTATTAAAATAGTCATCGATATATTTATATTCCTCATCATTTTTTACATAACCAGTTTTAAGCATGATTCCGTAAAGCTGAAGCGATAAATTTGATAATTTGCTTGAAATTGTGTTTCTGTAATTCAGTTCTTTTGCCTGAATAACCAGTTCGTCTGCACGTCCCTGAATACTGCGCGTAATATATTGTGATTCGATAAGTTTCTCGAATTCCACAATCTCATACGCCATATATTTCTCATCATTTTCCAGCGCAATCATTTTTGTTTTGTCCAGAATTTTTAAACTCTGTTTATACAATCCTTTGTTATATAAAATACCGGCAAAATCTATTTGTTCGCGCAATTGATAACGAATGTTCTGGCTGGGGATATTCAATCGAATACTAACCAGTATTTGCTTGTATAAGTATGATTTTAAGTTAGATAACTGTACTTTTTTAATGATTCCGCTCTTTAGGATAAGCTTTTCATCGTAGTTTTCAGATTTGTCCAGAATATTAAATAATTCAATGAATTTAGTATTTGAACTCGTCTCTAAACGGCTTGCAAAAATCTTAAACTGTCTTTTTTCTGATTTGGAAAGCGATTTTATTAATACAAATAAGAAATCTTTTTGATGGTTAGCCATTGTAAAATATAATAATATAACTTATTGATTATTAGTTATTTAGTTCGTTATAAATTGTGTTATGAACAGTATAATTTCATTAAAATGAATTTCATACTGAATAAGTACAATATATATTTGTTATCAAGATGTGAAATTACATTAAATAAATGAATATGAATAGAGAGAAAGTTCAAATTTTTGACACCACTTTGCGCGATGGTGAACAAGTTCCAGGATGTAAGTTAGATACTAAACAAAAATTAGTTATCGCAGAACGACTTGATAAAATGGGAGTTGATGTTATCGAAGCAGGTTTTCCTGTGTCAAGTCCGGGCGATTTTTTATCCGTCTCTGAGATTTGTAAAATTGTAGAAAACGCAACCGTCTGCGGATTAACAAGAGCTGTAAAAAACGACATTGATGTTGCCGCAGCTGCTTTAAAGCATGCTAAAAAACCTAGAATCCACACAGGAATCGGAACATCTGAATCTCATATACTCCATAAATTAAATACCACAAGAGAAGATATTATTGCCAGAGCAAAATATGCAGTATCACATGCAAAATCATATGTAGAAGACGTTGAGTTTTATGCAGAAGATGCCGGCAGAACTGATAACGCTTTCCTTGCAAAAGTTTGTGAAGAAGTGATTAAATCCGGAGCTACCGTATTAAATATCCCAGATACAACAGGATATTGTTTACCAGAAGAATACGGAGCAAAAATTAAATATTTAAGAGAAAACGTAAAAGGAATCGAAAACGTAATCCTTTCATGTCACTGTCATAATGATTTAGGAATGGCAACTGCAAACTCTATTGCAGGCGCTATAAATGGAGCGAGACAAATAGAATGTACTATTAATGGTATTGGTGAAAGAGCTGGAAATACGGCACTTGAAGAAGTGGTGATGATTTTTAAACAACATCCTTACTTAAATCTTGATACCAATATTAATACAAGAGAATTGAACGAAATGAGCCGATTGGTTTCTGAAAGTATGGGAATGATCGTGCAGCCAAATAAAGCTATTGTAGGAGCAAATGCTTTTGCACACAGTTCTGGAATTCACCAGGATGGTGTGATCAAAAACAGAGCAACGTATGAAATCATGGATCCGCTTGATGTCGGTGTAAATGAATCTTCAATTATTTTAACAGCAAGAAGCGGAAGAGCTGCTTTGGCATATCGTGCTAAAAAAGTTGGTTACGAGCTTACAAAAGTACAATTGGACATTGTATATCTTGAGTTCTTGAAATTTGCAGATATTAAAAAAGAAGTAATTGACGCAGATATTCATCAAATTATTGAAGCTTCGAAAATTGAAGGCGATTTAATTAGAAGCTAGATTGAAAAAGAGAGGAAAGAATAAAGAGAATAGAAGATAGAGAATAGAATAAAGAAGAAAGACTAAACTAAGATATAAATAAAGATTTAAATACATAAAGAACGAGACGTTATGAATTTGAAAATAGCAGTTTTACCAGGAGACGGAATTGGACCGGAAGTAATTTTACAAGCCAAAAAAGCTTTATACGCTATTGGTGAGGTGTACAATCATGAATTTGTTTTTGAAGAGGCTCTCATGGGGGCAATTGCTATTGAAAAAACAGGAAATCCATTACCGGAGCAAACGCTAAATCTTTGTTTAAATACTGATGCTGTTTTGTTTGGTGCTATTGGAGATCCTAAATATGACAACAATCCAAATTCAAAAGTTCGTCCGGAGCAAGGTTTGCTAAGGCTTCGTAAAGAACTGGGATTGTTTGCGAACATCCGTCCTATAAAACCGTATAAATCATTGATCGATTCTTCTCCTTTAAAAAGAGAAATTATCGAAGGTGCTGATTTTACTATTTTCAGGGAATTAACAGGCGGAGCTTATTTTGGAGCAAAAACATTAAATGAAGAAGGAACACATGCTTCGGATTTATGTGAATACTCAGAAGAAGAAATCACCAGAATTGCACATTTAGCTTTTAAATCGGCACAAAACCGACGCAAGAAGTTAACAATGGTAGACAAAGCAAATGTTTTGGAAACTTCAAGATTGTGGAGAAAAGTAGTTCAAAAAGTAGGCGAAAATTATCCTGATGTATTGTTAGACTTTTTGTTTGTAGATAACGCAGCGATGCAGATTATCTTAAATCCAAAACAATTTGATGTGATTTTGACAGAGAATTTATTTGGAGATATTTTATCAGATGAAGCCAGCGTTATTACAGGTTCTATTGGTTTATTGGCTTCGGCATCTTTAGGAGAAAAAAATGCGTTGTTCGAACCTATTCACGGATCTTATCCTCAGGCAAAAGGAAAAAATATTGCCAACCCAATTGCTTCCATTTTATCAGCCGCAATGTTGTTAGAACATTTTGGTTTATATAAAGAGGCAAATGTAATTTATCAGGCAGTTGAAAAAGCAATCGAATATAAAGTTGTTACAGTTGATTTAAAACCAGATTCAAAATTCGGTACAAATGAAGTAGGGGAGTTTGTTTCTAATTTTATTTTCAGCAAAGACGACTTGCTATATTTTAATAATGACAATGTTCATATCGGTCAATCTACAATTGTTTAGGTTTTTTATTAAAATAATGAAATAAATAACAAGAAGTATGTGAAATGTTGAGATTTTATTTTTTTAGTCCTGTTAGTTTTCATACTTTTGTGACACTAAAAAATAAAGAATGCAAATCTCAATTATTATTACTTCTGTCTTTGTTGTCAATGTGATTCACACATCTGCACTGGGAATGGTATAAATATAATTGAAAAACTATATTAGAAACCTTCCAAATACTGGAAGGTTTTTTTTTGAATAAAAATTAAAATAAAATAATACATAATGGAATTAAATAAGTACAGCAAAACCATCACTCAAGATCAAACACAACCTGCAGCGCAAGCCATGTTGTACGGTATTGGTTTAACTGAAGAAGATTTGAAAAAAGCACAAGTAGGTATTGTGAGCATGGGTTACGATGGTAACACGTGCAACATGCACTTGAATGATCTTGCAAAAGATGTTAAGAAAGGTGTTTGGGATGCAAATTTGGTCGGACTTATTTTTAATACCATTGGTGTAAGTGACGGAATTTCGAATGGTACTGAAGGAATGCGTTATTCATTGGTTTCCCGTGATGTAATTGCAGATTCTATCGAAACAGTTGTGGGAGCACAATGGTACGATGGTGTAATTGCTATTCCTGGTTGTGATAAAAATATGCCAGGAGCATTAATCGCAATGGGAAGATTAAACCGCCCGTCGATGATGGTATACGGAGGTTCAATTCACTCTGGAAAATGGAAAGGTGAATCTTTAAATATTGTTTCGGCTTTTGAAGCTTTAGGAAAAAAAGTAAAAGGAGAAATTACTCCGGAAGATTTTAAAGGAGTAATTCAAAATGCATGTCCTGGTGCTGGTGCTTGTGGCGGAATGTATACGGCAAATACAATGTCGTCTGCAATTGAGGCATTAGGAATGAGTTTACCATACAGTTCATCAAATCCGGCTCTAAGTCAGGAAAAAAGAGATGAATGTCTTGCTGCGGGAGAAGCTATTAAAATATTATTAGAAAAAGATATTAAGCCAAGAGACATTATGACTCGCAAAGCTTTTGAAAATGCAATAACAATCGTTGCAGTTTTAGGAGGTTCTACAAATGCAGTTATGCATTTAATCGCTATGGCTCATGCTGTTGACATCGAAATAACTTTAGATGATTTTCAGGCAATCAATGACAGAACACCAGTATTGGCAGATATGAAGCCAAGTGGTAAATATATGATGGAGGATATTCATGAAGTTGGAGGAATTCCTTCAGTAATGAAATATTTATTGAAAGCGGGATTAATTCACGGAGATTGTTTAACGGTAACCGGAAAAACTGTAGCTGAGAATTTAGCTTCTACACCGGATTTACAAGATGGTCAGGAAGTAATTCATGAAATACAAAAAGCATTAAAACCAACAGGAAATATTCAGGTTTTATACGGAAATCTTGCTTCTGAAGGTGCTGTTGCAAAAATCAGCGGAAAAGAAGGAGAATATTTCGAAGGTCCTGCTGTAGTTTTTGAAGGAGAATTTGAAGTAATTCCGGGTCTTGAGGCCGGAAAAATAAAACCGGGTAATGTAGTCGTCATCAGGTATTGTGGACCAAAAGGTGGTCCGGGGATGCCTGAAATGCTAAAACCTACATCGGCAATTATTGGAGCCGGATTAGGAAGTACGTGTGCTCTTATTACAGACGGCAGGTTCTCTGGAGGTTCACATGGCTTTGTCGTAGGACACATAACACCAGAGGCTTATGATGGTGGCGGTATTGCTTTAGTTAAAGATGGTGATTTAATCGCGATCGATGCTGTAAAAAATACAATCGACCTGAAAATTTCCGAAGAAGAATTTGCAGCCAGAAAAGCGGCTTGGGTACAACCACCGTTGAAAGTTACAAAAGGAGTTTTGCTTAAATACGCCAGATCGGTTTCAAGCGCATCTACAGGTTGCGTTACCGATAAATAATTTTACAACAACATATCAAAATCAATTGCGATTTTAATTAAAATCGCAATTGATAAAAAAAATATACTATGAAAATATCAGGGGCAGAAGCCGTTATAAGATGTTTATTAGCAGAAGGAGTAGATTTGGTTTACGGATATCCGGGAGGAGCCATAATGCCGGTTTACGACGAATTGTATAAATTTCAAGATCAGTTACACCATGTTTTAGTACGTCACGAACAAGGTGCAACTCATGCAGCTCAAGGGTATGCAAGAGCTACAGGAAAAGTTGGGGTTGCAATTGCAACTTCAGGACCGGGTGCTACAAATTTAGTGACCGGAATTGCAGATGCGCAAATTGATTCAACTCCTATGGTTTGTATTACCGGACAAGTAGGGAAACATTTATTAGGTTCTGATGCTTTTCAGGAAACTGATATTATCGGGATTTCGACTCCGGTAACCAAATGGAATTATCAGGTTACAGAAGCATCTGAAATTCCTGAAATTATTGCAAAAGCATTCTATATTGCTCGTTCTGGACGCCCGGGACCTGTATTGATTGATATTACTAAAAACGCTCAGTTTGATGAGTTCGAATTTAGTTATGAAAAATGTACGGGAATCAGAAGTTATGTTCCGGTTCCGAAATTAAAATTAGATAAAGTGGCCGAAGCTGCTGCTTTAATCAATAGTGCAAAAAAACCTTTTATTGTTTTTGGTCAGGGAATTATTCTTGGTCAGGCCGAAGAACAACTGAAAGCTTTTATCGAGAAATCAGGAATCCCTGCAGGGTGGACTATTCTTGGACTTTCGGCTTTACCAACAGATCATCCGCTAAACGTAGGAATGTTAGGAATGCACGGAAACTATGGTCCAAATATGTTAACCAACGAATGTGATGTTTTAATCGCGTTAGGAATGCGTTTTGATGATCGTGTAACGGGAAATTTAAATACGTATGCAAAACAGGCAAAAGTAATTCACTTTGAAATTGATCCTGCAGAAATTGATAAAAACGTAAAAACAGAAGTTGCGGTTTTAGGAGATGTAAAAGAAGCCTTAAATGCATTATTACCTTTAATTGATGCGAAATCGCATGATTTATGGCATAATGAGTTTAAAGAACTGCATAAAATAGAAGTAGAATCTGTTATAAATGAAGAGTTAAATCCAACGAATGGTAAAGGGATTTCAATGGGAGAAACGATGGAAATGATTAATAAACACTCAAAAGGTGATGCGATTATTGTTTCAGATGTTGGTCAGCACCAAATGTTTGCGTGTCGTTATGCTAAATTTAATTCAACCAAAAGTAATATTACTTCAGGAGGTTTAGGAACAATGGGATTCGCGCTTCCAGCTGCAATTGGAGCAAAAATGGGAAGACCGGATCGTGAAGTTGTGGCGATTATTGGAGATGGTGGATTCCAGATGACTATTCAGGAATTAGGAACAATTTTTCAGACTAAAGTTCCGGTAAAAATTGTGATCCTAAACAATGAGTTCTTAGGAATGGTGCGTCAATGGCAAGAGTTGTTTTTTGATAACCGATATGCATCGACAAATATGATCAATCCAAATTTTGTTGCTATTGCAGAAGGATATTACATTAAATCTAAAAAAGTAACCCAAAGAGAGGATTTAGATGCAGCTGTCGCAGAAATGATGGCTTCAAAAGATTCTTATTTCTTAGAAGTTATGGTAGAAAAAGAGAATAATGTATTCCCAATGATTCCAACAGGAGCATGTGTTTCTGAAATTAGATTAAGCTAAAGAAAAAAAGTTTCAAGTTTTAAGTTTCACGTTGCATAACCTGAAACCTGAAACAAGAAAAACTTTAAACAAAATAACATGGAAGATAAAACATTTACCATATCGGTATACTCAGAAAATAACGTGGGTTTGTTAAATAGAATATCAGGAATATTCTTAAAGCGTCACATTAATATATTAAGTCTAAACGTTTCAGAATCAGAAATAGAGAATGTTTCAAGATTTATTATTGTTGTAGATACAACTGAAAAATGGGTTAAGAATATTGTAGGTCAAATAGAAAAACAAATTGAAGTAATAAAAGCATTTTATCATACAGATGAAGAAACGATTTATCTTGAAAATGCTTTGTTTAAAATCGCTTCAAGTTTGTTGTTTGATGAAAAACAAATTCAGAATATCATCAAAGAAAGCCAGGCGACAATTGTAACGGTTTCGAGAGATTTCTTTGTAATATCAAAATCAGGAAGACGTTCTGAAATTGAAGAATTATATGCAAAATTTAAACCTTACGGCATTATGCAATTTGTACGTTCGGGCAGAATATCAGTTTCTAAAGAAAAAATGGAAATTTCAACATTATTAGAAACATTCAAATAGTATCATTTTAGTTTCCTTATTAATCAATTATCAAATTACACATTCATTAAATATTAAAAAAGAAAATGGCAAATTATTTCAATACATTACCACTTAGATTACAATTAGAACAGTTAGGAGTTTGCGAATTTATGGAGCAATCAGAATTTGCAGACGGGATTTCAGCATTAGCAGGAAAAAAAGTTGTTATTGTAGGTTGTGGTGCGCAAGGTTTGAATCAAGGTTTAAACATGAGAGATTCTGGTTTGGATATTTCATATGCATTACGTGCAGATGCAATCGCTGAAAAAAGAGCATCTTATAAAAATGCTACTGAAAACGGTTTTACTGTAGGTACTTATGAAGAATTAATTCCAACTGCAGATTTAGTTTGTAACCTTACTCCGGATAAACAACATACTGCTGTGGTTACCGCTATTATGCCATTAATGAAACAAGGTTCGACTTTAGCATATTCTCACGGTTTTAATATCGTTGAAGAAGGAATGCAGATTCGTAAAGATATAACCGTAATTATGTGTGCGCCTAAATGTCCTGGTTCTGAAGTTCGTGAAGAATACAAAAGAGGATTTGGTGTACCAACTTTAATTGCTGTTCACCCGGAAAATGATCCAAACGGTTTTGGTTTAGATCAGGCAAAAGCTTACGCTGTAGCAACTGGAGGACATAAAGCAGGAGTTTTAAAATCATCATTCGTAGCCGAAGTAAAATCAGATTTAATGGGCGAGCAAACGATCCTTTGCGGATTATTGCAAACCGGATCTATTTTATGTTTTGATAAAATGGTCGAAAAAGGAATCGAGCCTGCATATGCTTCAAAATTAATTCAATACGGATGGGAAACTATCACAGAAGCTTTGAAACATGGTGGTATCACCAATATGATGGATCGTCTTTCTAATCCTGCAAAAATTGAAGCTTATGAAATTGCAGAAGAATTAAAAGACATCATGCGTCCATTGTTCCAAAAACACCAGGATGATATTATTTCAGGAGAATTCTCCAGAACTATGATGATCGACTGGGCTAATGACGATAAAAACTTATTGACTTGGAGAGCTGCTACAGGAGAAACTAATTTTGAGAAAACTGCTCCTACAGACGCTCCAATTTCTGAACAAGAATATTTTGATAATGGAGTTTTAATGATTGCAATGGTTAAAGCTGGTGTAGAATTGGCTTTCGAAACAATGACAGAAGCAGGAATTATCGAAGAATCAGCTTATTATGAGTCATTACACGAATTACCTTTGATTGCAAATACAATTGCAAGAAAAAAATTATTTGAAATGAACCGTGTTATTTCGGATACTGCAGAATATGGTTGTTATTTATTTGACCATGCTTGTAAACCGTTATTAACTGAATTTATGAAAACTGTTGAAACAAACGTTATAGGAAAACCATTCTCAACTTCAAACGGAGTAGATAATGCTATTTTAATTGCAGTAAACAAAGAAATTCGTCAACATCCTATCGAAGAAGTAGGAGCATGGTTGAGAGAATCAATGACTGCAATGAAAAAAATTGGATAATAAATTGGGAATTACCACACATTTGAATGTGGGATTTGCACTGTATCTCTGTTTTATGTAATATTTTGAATTAGTAAGCACTTATTAAGAAAAATGGATATAGATGCATATTGCATTCACTTAACTTCTGCAAGCAAGTAAGTTAAGTGAAGCTAATCCCTAATGAAGGGGTATATTTAGTAAAATAGATATACTTGTTGAAGTTTCATTTTAATTAATAAAGATGCTGCTATTTTCAAAATAGAACACGGCAGTGTAATACAGAATTACTGAATTAATTGTTATTGAAATTGTTAAAAATAAAAGGCATGGTATTCATTTATCGTGCCTTTTTTGTGACATGCTTTTTTGTTCTTAAAAGTAAAAATTTATAGTAAATGCAGAAAAAATCCATATTTTTTCTAATATGTGTTTTTTTTAGATAAAATTTATGAATTAAATAATTTTAAGAATACGTTGATATTTAATACATTTATAAAAAAATTCCAAAAACATATGAGTTATTATAAAATTGAAAATTTAGAACAATATTTTAAACATTACAATAAGTCAATAAGGGAACCAAGGAAATTTTGGGGGAAGATAGCTGAAGAAAATTTTACTTGGTACCAACAATGGGAAAAAGTAGTAGATTTTAATATGGCTGATGCCGAAGTGAAATGGTTTACTGAAGCAAAAGTTAATATAACCAAAAATTGCATCGATAGACACTTAAGTAAAAGAGGAGAAAAAACGGCCATTATTTTTGAACCAAATGATCCTTCTGATAGTGCTTTACATATAACGTATAACGAATTATACGAAAGAGTTTCAAAAATGGCGAATGTTTTGCGTGAGCAAGGTGTTCGTAAAGGCGATAGAGTTTGTATTTATTTGCCTATGATTCCTGAGTTGGCCGTTTCGGTTTTAGCTTGTGCGAGAATTGGGGCAATTCACTCGGTTATTTTTGCAGGATTTTCAGCTTCTGCAGTTTCTGCAAGAATTAATGATTGCGAATGCAAGATGGTAATTACTTCTGATGGAGGTTACAGAGGAAATAAAACGATAGATTTAAAAGGAATTGTAGATGAAGCATTAGAAACCTGTCCATCTGTTACTAAAGTTTTGGTTGCAAAAAGAACCAATACAAACATCAAAATGAAAGAAGGCCGTGACGAATATTTACAGCCTTTATTAGATGCGGCTTTAGATAATAGTGTTGCTGAAATCATGGATGCCGAAGATCCCTTGTTTATTTTATATACTTCAGGATCAACTGGTAAACCAAAAGGAATGGTACATACTACGGCCGGATATATGGTTTACACTGCTTATACATTTAAAAATGTTTTTAGTCACGAAGAAAATGATATTTTCTGGTGTACAGCAGATATTGGCTGGATTACAGGTCACTCATATATTTTATACGGACCTTTATTAAATGGAGGAACTACAGTAATTTTTGAAGGAGTTCCATCTTATCCGGATTTTAGCCGTTTTTGGGATATTATCGAAAAACATAAAATCACACAATTCTATACAGCACCAACAGCAATTCGTTCTTTAGCAAAAGAAAGCTTAGATTATATTCAAAAATATCCTCTAAAATCGCTTAAAGTTATTGGATCTGTTGGAGAGCCAATCAACGAAGAGGCCTGGCACTGGTTTAATGACCACGTGGGAGATAAAAGATGTCCTGTTGTAGATACTTGGTGGCAAACAGAAACTGGCGGAATCATGATTTCTCCTATCGCTTTTGTAACACCAACAAAACCAACATACGCCACTTTACCATTACCGGGAATTCAGCCTGTGTTAATGGATGAAAAAAGAAATGAGATCGAAGGAAATCAGGTTGTAGGTAGTTTGTGTATTAAATTTCCATGGCCGGGAATCGCCAGAACAATCTGGGGAGATCACCAACGTTATAAAGACACTTATTTCTCTGCTTTCCCTGGGAAATATTTCACAGGAGACGGAGCTTTAAGAGATGAAGTTGGATATTATAGAATTACCGGTAGAGTAGATGATGTTGTAATTGTTTCAGGCCATAATTTAGGAACAGCTCCTATCGAAGATGCGATCAACGAACATCCTGCAGTAGCTGAATCTGCCATTGTTGGATTTCCACATGATATCAAAGGAAATGCTTTATACGGTTACGTAATTCTAAAAGAAACCGGAGAAGTTAGAAATAAAGAGAATCTGTCTAAAGAGATTAATCAATATATTTCTGATCATATTGGACCAATTGCAAAACTGGATAAAATTCAGTTTGTGTCTGGATTACCAAAAACGCGTTCAGGAAAAATTATGCGTAGAATTTTACGTAAAATAGCCGAAGGAGATTTTTCTAATTTTGGAGATACTTCAACACTATTAAATCCTGAAGTTGTAGAAGAAATCACAAAAGAAAGAATTTCTTAATTCTGAAAATAGATAGTAATAAAAAAGCCTCTTAAGAAATTAAGAGGCTTTTTTATATTTGAAATTGTATGACTTAATATTTGTCTGACTGAGCGAAGTCGAAGTTTTTTTATGCTGAATCAACTTTGCGGGACTTCTCCCGAAGCCTCGGGATCGCTTAGCTTGACAATTACGTAGTTTATGTGTAAACTACGTAATTTGCAAAAGATTTACAAAAACTTATCTTTTCTTATATCACTTATATGGTTAAAAAAAATTATTTAATTCCCAATCTGGATTTTAATTTCAAAAACAAAAGTGCAATTTTATAAGCATCTTCAGAAGAAGAATTTCTGTCACTTTTTGGGATTTTGAATATTTCGCTTAAATCGTCTAATGAAAACTGTTTGTCATTGATATCCATTAATTTGCGATACATCATATCAATATCAAGCGCTTCATTTTTTAAACGTCCACAATCCAGACGCTCAAGTGCAGCATTTAGCATTTCAATATCAAAATTAATATGATGTCCCACTAAAATAGAATTACCTATAAAATTCACAAACGCTTCAATAGCCTCTGGTTCAGGCATTTTTATCATTTTGCTTTCGATGATAAACTCATTAGAAAGTCCGTTATCCTGCAGGAATTTATATTGCAGTAAAACAGCCTCGAAATTTTCTTTTATTATAATACTGTCGTCTACCACTGAAAAAGCTCCCAAAGACAGAATAACATCTTTATTGGGGTTTAATCCCGAAGTTTCTGTAGATAAAACTACGAATCTATTGGGTTTTGCTTCGAGTTTAGTCAGATAATCTTTCCAGAAATCCGGATACTCTTTGTTGATATTTTTAATCCAGTCTAGCATAGTTATGAGAATTGTGTAAGTTGAAATTTACTCTTAATTAGTTCCTCAAGGTCTTTCATTGGGGTTAAGGCATTTTTTAACTTTTCTTTGTCTGTTTTAGACATCTCTCTTATATTGATATATTGTCCGGAATCGTCATTTTTTAATCCTTCAACAGTTCTAAATTTTGATAACGTTAAAAATGCTTCGGCACAACTTAAATATATTTCGGCATTTTTAGAATCTGTTATCGCCAGTTGTTTGAATCGTAAATAGGTATTTTTGATCCCTTTTATATTTGAATTTAAAATCAATAAGCGCGCAGCATCAATTAATGGCATTAATGCACGGGTTTTTATATCAAATTTTGTTTTATGCGGACCTTCTTCTTCCAAAATGAATTTTTTGAAAAAGCTTAAAGCAGAGTTTTTCTTTAAAGCATCATTTCCTAAAAAGTCAAAGAACAAAGTATTATTTACGGCATTCTTAAAAATGACATTTTCTATTACTTCTTCAATTTTTGGTTCACCAAAAACAATTTCATAATCAAAGAAAATACTGCTTAGATCGTTACTGTTTTCACCTGGAGTATTCATCCAGCTATTGTATTGTTTTGTCCAGTCTGTCAATGATTTACACCATAACATATTGCTTCCCATATGTCCGTTTGGGCAATATTCATAACCTACTTTTTCAAGTATGGCAGTTGTTCTTTTGGCTAATCTTAAAAAGTAATCTTTTACTTCTCTGTATTTTTCGGGCGCAACATCTTCAAAAATAAGTATACTATCCTGATCTGTAAGTAATAATTGCTCTTTACGACCCTGACTACCAATACTTAACCACGCAAAACGAGCAGGAGGGGAGCCTAAATCTAAAATAGACAACTCGACAGCACGTTTTATAATCGCCAGATTAATTTCGCTGGCAATATTACTAATATGAGAAATTGGAATATTTTTCTGAATTGAGTTCTGAATCAGATCAGACAAACGATCACGGATCTGTTTTAAGTCTTTTGGCAGCTGTGAGCGTTTAATTTCTTTAATTAACACACCAGGATTACTGGCTTGAGCTACAATTAAATCGTGTTCAGAAATAATTCCTTTCACAGCAGACTTACTTGTACCGTCTTTGGTAACACATAAGTGCGTAACATTGTGCTTTAGCATTAATAATTGTGCCTCGGCTAAAGAAACATTTTCAATTACGGTAACAACCGGTGAAGACATAATCTTATCAATTGTTTCTGTGATAGGATAACGTCCGGTTGCAATTTTAGACGATAAATCAGCATTTGTTACAATCCCAATTGGATTGTTTTTCTCGCAAATTACAATATTGTCAACCATTGATTCTGTCATCAAAATGGCAACATCTTTAACAATACGGTTAGATTCAGTAGTTAATGGCGAATTATTGTATACAAGTGATTGTATATATTGCATTTCTGTTTGCTGATCTACATAGAAAGCAGTGTCAGAAATTAGTTTTCCATTAGAATTTACATTGTCTTTTGCGTGTCTTGAATTGATGGCAAAATTCTCCAGTAAAAAGTTTAAAACGTCTGAATTATTAGCAACAAAAGGTCTGAAAACCGCTATAGGTATGGCGTAAATAATACTTTCTTCACGTGCTTTTGCTGTCATCATATAATTGTTTTTAGCAAAAAACGGACGCAGACCAAAAATATCGCCTTCATGACATTTGTTTATGATCGTTTCTTCGGCATCAGCAATTGTAGTTAAATTTATGACACCCGAAGCCACAACATAAAAACTATCATGAAGTACGTCGTTAATTTGAAATAAAACAGCGTGTTTTTCTAAATTGATAACACGAATATTTGTTGCAATATCAGATAATTCCTGAAAAGTTAAATTATCAAATGGCGGGTATTCTTTTAAAAAATCTGCAATATGCTCAGCAATTGTATTCATAATGTTTGATAATTTTTTTTAAAGTATCGAATGTAAAAATAATAAAATAAAGTCTTACAATGAAAGCATCTTCACGAGAATATAATTATTTTGAATAATTGCTAAAGTTTCCTGTTTTCAAGGCTTTAAAAATGTTTTTTTAGTCTTTTGAAATTGTTATTTGCATTTCAATTTAGGCAATTATAATGAAATTAATTAGAAGAGAACTTATATACTAATCGTTATGGAGCATTATTGTAGAATTTTATTATGAGAATCAGAATATATTGGAGAAGGTTTAAAATATTCTATTTTACATAATATAAATTATAGTTCAAATAGTATACATGAATTTAAGCGCTGATTTGCATTAAACCATGTTTTTAGCTAATATAACTTCGTGAGAATTATTTCTTTAGGAACTAAATCAGCGCCGCCTCTTTTAATAAACTGCAGCACTTCGTCATTTGTAAAAATAACTGCGCTTACGGAGCCATCTTTAGATTTGATATTTATTTGAGCTTTTTCTCCAAATGAATTTACATATCCTGTAACTTCCATAACGCCTGTAACAAACTTTTGATTGTCACTGATGATTTCTGCAGTCCCAAATATTTTATTATTTGATTGTGCGATATTAATCGTAAAAATATATTCTTTGCTGCAATCCTTGCAATTTTCAGTGCTCCATGTTCCTGTAAATCGATTTGTTTGTGCATGTGCTGAAAAAGAAATCAACATCAATAATAGAATAAATTTTCTCATATAAAATTTTCAAAAAAACTTTTAATAAATATGCTTCAAATATAAATCAAAAAAGCATTCACCACAGTGAATGCTTTTCTTTTCGATGTAAAATTAAATTATTTAATTTTTTTCAAATAAACAGATTTACCGTTAAGTGCAACATTTATTTCATTATTTTTTTCTGAAAAAGTTGTTCTTAAAGCGTTTCCTTTAAAAATGCTAACATCTCCGTAAACTTTTCCGGTTTCATCAGAAACATATTCAAATAATAATTTTTTATTATCTGGCTCAATTCCAATTTTATAACTGGAGAATTTTGATGTTGTAAGATTGAATTCTTGCTGTGTGTCAATAATTTTTCCGTCTGCATAGAAATTTGTAACAGATTTGTTCAAAGTAATGTCCGGATAATATTGGTTTACTTTTTGTAAAAGTGCATATTGCTCTGGCGATGCATCTTCGATTTTAGTTGTAATAGTCTGAGCAAATGACATTGTTGTAAAAATAAGAGCGAATAGTAAAATGTAATTTTTCATAAATTTTAGATTTAAATTAATGCTGATCTCATTTTTTGAAATCAATTAGGTGTCAATAAAACCATCTTTTGTTATTATAAGATGTGTTTAATTACATAACAAGGTACTAAATATTTACCTTTGCAGGAAATTAAAAGCAATTTTTTAAGAAAATGACAACAAAAAAATACATTAAACTCATACTTATTTTAGGTTCTTTGACAGCTCTTGGCCCTTTTTCAATCGATATGTACTTACCGGGATTTTCTGGTATCGCTAAGGATCTGCATACTACAGTCGCCAAAGTCTCCATGAGTTTATCCAGTTATTTCATTGGGATTTCTGCCGGACAATTGCTTTACGGACCTTTACTGGATCGTTTCGGTCGTAAAAAGCCTTTATTTGTTGGTTTGTTAGTGTATATATCGGCTTCTTTAGGCTGTGTTTATGTCACTAATATTGACTCGTTTATATTATTACGTTTTATTCAGGCAATTGGCAGTTGCGCTGCAACAGTTGCTTCTGTGGCAATGGTCAGGGATTTATTTCCTGTAAAAGATATTCCAAAAGTATTTTCCCTGTTAATGCTTGTTCTTGGTCTTTCGCCAATGCTGGCACCAACAATTGGCGGTTATGTTACTGAAGATTATGGCTGGCATACTGTGTTTTTTATTTTAATGTGTATGGGAATCGCTATTTTAATCGCCGCACAACTAGGTTTGCCAAATAGCTATAAACCGGATACTTCAATTTCTTTAAAACCAAAACCTATTATTTCTAACTTTTTAAAGGTGCTTAAAGAGCCTCAGTTTTTTACATATGCATTTACGGGCTCAATTGCTTTTTCAGGCTTATTTACATACGTTGCAGCCTCTCCTATAGTTTTTATGGATATTTATCATGTTGACGCTAAAACTTACGGATGGATTTTTGCCTTTATGTCGGTTAGTTTTATTGGGTCAAGTCAGTTAAATTCGGTTTTATTAAAGAGGTTTTCAAGCGAACAAATGATTTTTGCCGCACTAATTATACAATCTGTGACTAGTATTGTTTTCTTAATCCTTTCAGTAAATAATCTGTTAGGTTTGTATGAAACGATTGCAATGCTTTTTTTGTTTTTAGGATGTTTAGGAATTTCAAATCCCAATACTGCCGGACTCACAATGGCACCTTTTGCTAAAAATGCCGGAAGTGCTTCTGCTCTTATGGGCGCAATTCAGCTTGGTTTAGGAGCTTTGGCTTCATTTGCTGTTGGAGTTTTTGTAAAAGATTCTGTCGCACCAATGGTTCTTATCATGACTGTAACAACGATTATTGCTTTTATTGTTTTAAATATTGGAAAACGTTTTATTAAAAATAAAGTGGAAGTTTCTGAAAATGAAGATGTTTTGGTTGGGCATTAAATAAAACTTTTACAGAATCTTGTCATTTCGACGCAGCAGAAATCACAAACTGTTTCATAAAAAAAAGCCAGAATTTGATAATTCTGGATTTTTTTTATTCTGATCTAAAAACCCAATTAATTGGGATTTTTTTATCAATTTAAGATCTTTTATCCGGTCTGATAATCATTCTCAAAGACTGATCTCTTGCAAAATACGCAACCATCCAGTTCCAGAATGTATTTAATCTGTTTCTATAAGTAATCAATGATATTAAGTGGATAAACAGCCAGATAATCCAGGCAAAGAATCCTTTAAAATGCCATTTTGGACTTGGTAAATCTACTACAGCTTTATTTTTACCAATAATCGCCATAGAACCTTTGTCATTGTACATAAAAGGTTTTAATGGTTTGTTTTGAACTAATGCCTTAAAGTTTTTGGCCAAATTTAATCCTTGCTGAATCGCAACCTGAGCTACTTGTGGATGTCCGTCAGGAAAATTTTTATCTCCGGCTAAAATTGCCGTGTCGCCAATCGCATATACATTTAAAAGACCATTTACTTTATTGTACTGATCTGTTGCCATACGTCTGCCGCGGCCATAACTCTCTGTTGGAATTCCTTCAAATATTTTAGCCGAAACTCCGGCAGCCCAAATTAGATTTTTGGTTTTAATGGTTTCTCCATTTTCAAAATATACTGTATCGTCTATATAATCCGTAACCCGGCTGTTTAATTTAACCACAACGCCCAATTTTGTAATAGCGTCGAGAGTATCTTCTTGCGAAGCTTTGCTCATTGGTGCCAATAATGCGTCTCCCCCATCGACAAGGTAAACATTACTGGCTGATGTTTCTAATTCCGGATATTCTTTTAAAAGAATGTTTTTACGCATTTCAGCAAACATACCTGAAACTTCTACTCCTGTTGGTCCTCCTCCGGCAACAACAATTGTTAGTAGCTTACGACGTTTACGTATGTCTTTTGTAATTGCTGCTTTTTCCAGGTTTTTAAGCAATGTATTACGCATTTCGATGGCATCATTTAAGGTCTTCATCGGAATAGCATTTTTCATTACGTTTTCCATACCAAAATAACTTGTTTCAGCTCCGGTAGCAAAAACCAGATGATCATATGATAATTCGCCGTTATTAAGGATGATTTTATTCTCAGCAGGAACTACAGAAAGTAATTCACCTAAACGAAACTGAAGGTTTTTTTTGCCTGCAAAAAATTTTCTAAAAGGGTAACTGATGCTTGATGGTTCTAAGAACGCTGTAGCGACCTGATATATAAGTGGAGGAAAAAAATTATAATTATTTTTATCTACAAGTGTTACTTGTATTTTAGGATGGTTTACAAGTTCTTTTGCGAGATTTAGACCGGCAAAACCACCTCCTATGATGACTATATTCATATATGTATTATTAAATAGGGTTCGTGAGTAAAACTTTCTGCCTTAGCAGTTGTATAAATTTAACATTATAATTCCAAGATACAAAACCCAATTTGAGTTTATTTTAAATTGTTTCAGAATTAATTCGCTAATTTAAGTTTCATCATAAGATCTGTTTGTTCCTCGTTTCCTAATTTAAAAATGTGTTTGTCAAACTCAACAAAACCATTTTTTTTATAAAAACCAATTGCTCTCAGATTTTTCTCCCAAACACCTAACCATACATAGTCATTATGGTTATTTCTGGCAATTTCTATTGCTTTGTCGTAAAGTAATTGTCCAATTTTTTTGCCATGAAATTCTTTCGAAACATAAATTCTTTCAATTTCCAGCGCTTTATCGTCTTTTAATTCGGTTTGAGATTTACCAAAATTTACTTTTAGATAGCCAATTGCATTATTTTCAAGCGTAGCAAAATAAAATTCAGAATCGGTATTGTTAAGTTCTTCTGTTAGCTTTTCAGTAGAAAATTTTTCATCTAGATACTTTTGCATGTTTTGCTCAGAATTTGACTCTGAAAAGGTTTCATGAAAAGTTTTTCGGCCCATTTCTTTCAATTGGTTGATATCTTGTACTGTTACTCTTTTTATTTCAATAGTTTCCATGGGTAACTTTCTGTTGTTTTTTTAAGGTTTAGAATACCTTATAAAAATACAACAGAAACTATAAAACTATTGAACTGAAATGTTACTTTTTGAATTTTTTAACAGGCTTTTCGGTTACTTCAACTTTGTTTTGAAGAACGTAATTTGCCATTAATTTTTCAATCAATTCATCTTTAGTAAGATGATGAAAAATTGTTTTTACTTTCGTTTTTAGATCGGTCGAAATATCGTGATTCGGTTTTGTCTTGAAGATTTGTTTCGCCCATAAAAGGGTATTGTTTTCTTCTAAACATACTACAGAAGGTTTTTGAAACTGCGTAAATTTAATTCCCAATTCTTTTTCGAATTCCGGAATTTCAGCTGTTTCTTCTTCCTGTAAAACGGTTAACGAAAGTCCCTTTGCTCCTGCCCTTGCCGTTCTACCGCTTCTGTGAACGTAGTTTTCATACGTATCAGGCAAATGATAATTTACAACATAAGAAATCTCTTTTACATCTATTCCTCTTGCAGCTAAATCTGTTGCTACCAAAATGTTGATGTGTCCTTCACGAAATTGCTCCATGATTCTGTCACGAATTCCCTGAGATAAGCTGCCGTGTAATGCTCCTGAAGAAAAACGATTAATAGCTAAGTTTTTAGCCAGTTTATTGACTGCAGCTTTAGTTTTACAGAAGATGATTCCGCGTTCTCCGTCTCTTGAATTTAGGAAATGCATTAATACATCTAATTTTTCGATAGGATCAACTACAATATATTCGTGATCAATTCCTTGGTTTCCAACAGTTTCCATATTGGCGCTAACCTGAACTACGTTTTTATTTAAGTAATTCTGAATCAGTTGTTTGATTGTTCCCGGCAAAGTCGCTGAGAATAATAGAGTTCTGTGTTTTTTAGGAAGTTCAGCAACGATTTCGTCCAAACTTTCTTTTAAGATTGAAACCATTTCGTCGGCTTCATCTAAAACAAGATATTGTGTTTGTTTTAAATCAATCGCTTTACGCTGAATCAAATCGATTAAACGTCCCGGTGTTGCAACAACAATATGTGTAGGTTGTGTTAATCGCTCGATTTGTGGTTTTATTGGAATTCCTCCACACGTTGAAGCAATAGAAATGTTTGGAATATGTTTTCCAAAATCTTCTAAATTTCTAAAAATCTGTTGTCCAAGTTCTCTGGTTGGAACCAAAATTATGGCTTGTACAATTGGTGATTCTGTATCAATTAATTGCAATAAAGGTAATCCGAATGCGGCTGTTTTACCGGTTCCGGTTTTGGCTAAACCTACAACATCATGACTTTCAGATAAAAGTAACGGAATTGTTTTTTGCTGAATTTCTGTTGGTTCAACAATATTCAATTCGCTTAATGCTTTTAAAATTGGTGCTGAAATTCCTAATGATGAGAATTGTTTAGACATATTATATTTTTGTTTTTTTTTGTTTAAAGTTTCAGGTTTCAAGTTGTTCTTAAATTCGAATCAACTAGAAACCTGAAACTTTTAATTTTACCCCAATAAATATCGGGATAATGTTATTTCTTATGAAATCTAAAGCCCTAGCCCTGATGGTAGCGGCATCCTTTTTCTGGCTTCTTTAGCCGGGAAAAGATATAGCGGACAGCAGGAAATAGCTCCTAATTATTTAAATTCCAATTTTTTTATCCCGATAGCTATCGGGATCGCTCAGCGTGACAACCTGAAACCTGAAACTTAAAACTTGAAACCTGAAACAAATTTTTTATTCTTCGTCAGGTTCGTTCATGATTTTTTCACGATACTTTTTACCAATTAGTAAAACTAATTTTAACTTATAATCGTCAACCAGCCATTCGCGATAGTTTTTACTGCATTGGCTCAAACATTTTGCATAACGTTTGATACGGCATTCGATATCATCATCAAGTTCTTTTCCTAATGATTTTGCTTCTTGCAAGGTTTCTGTATTATCAACACACATGGCAGCGTGCTGTTCTAATGATTTGTCTAATACTACTTTAGAACGTAAATTTTGTTTGATGATTAGTTTGTGTTCTTCATCAACATCAAAAGTAACATCAGCAGTTTTGGCAAATTTTGCGCGCAATTCCGGTGGCATACTGTATTTGAAATACAATTCGATTTCAGTATCATCACGCAGATTTTCTAAATAAAATTCTGGTGATTTAAAGATATGCTGCCAGTTTACCGGCTCGCTCCATAAACCAAAACGTGCTGCATTATTACCTAAATCGATTACTGTAAATTCATCTTTACCTGGTAATTTACGAGATCCACGACCAATCATCTGATAATATAATGTAAGCGATTTTGTCGCTCTGTTTAAGATAATAGTTTCAACTGTAGGCTCATCAAAACCTGTTGTTAAGATTCCCACAGAAGTAAGAATTGCATCAGGAGTCTTTTTGAACCATGCTAAAATATCTTTACGTTCTTCAGAACTGCTTGTATTATCAAGGTGCCTGATGTCGTAACCGGCTTCTCTAAAAGTTTCATATACATATAATGAAGTATGAATACCATTGTTGAAAATCAGGGTTTTTTTACCTAATGAACGTTCTGTATAGGCATGCAGAAGTTTTTCCTGCATGATAGTATTTGTATATAAATCGTCTGAAGATTTTACGGTATAATCTCCGTTGATACCTACTTTTAGTGATGTTAATCCCACATCATAACTATAAGTAGTTGCTCTGGCAAGGAAACCTTTATCGATCAATGAACTAATGGTGTCTCCCACAATAAGTTCATCATAACTCTGGTGCATTGGTAATTTTATATTCGAACTCAAAGGTGTTGCTGTTACCCCAAGGATAAAAGCATTTTTGAATGAGTTTAATAATTTTCTGAATGAATTGTAATGTGCCTCATCGATAATAACCAAACCAATATTATCAAGATGTAATTTCTCGTCATTGATACGGTTTTTTAATGTCTCAACCATAGCCACAAAACAAGAATATTCGTTTTGATCCGGTAATTCTTTTACTTTACTGTTAATGATTTTATTAGAAACACCAAAACCTTTTAGCATTTTTGAGGTTTGTTTACAAAGCTCGATACGATGTGTTAAAACCACCACTTTTTTATCATTATTAGCTAAATAACGACGAACGATTTCAGAGAAAATAACTGTTTTCCCTCCACCTGTTGGTAATTGATATAATAAATGATGTTTCGAAGGAGCATTGTCTAAACGTTCAAAAATGGCATCGATATCGCCTTTTTGGTATGCATAAAGTTCTTTTTTCTCTTCTCTTTCTATTTCTAAAGTGTTTTGAGACATTGTTTATTTTTGGATTTTTGCAAAAATACACCTAAAAAACAGTTATTCATCTTATTTTAACGTAAAATAAATGATTTTTTTAAATAAGATTTTTTATGAGAAAAGCCTTTATAAGTCAATTTTGTCTGAAATTGCCTCAAAATCATACTTATTTTTCCATTTTTGTTGAATAGTTTCCTGTTGAATTGAGAAAACTCTTTCTTTAAATTCACTCAAAATCCCGTTAGAAATTATAAAATTGACAGCTTGCTCAAATGAATTGAGAATACTTTTGTAAAATAATTCCTGCTTAATAAAATTATTTGAAGAATAGGTTTGTGCGATTTCGATGTTATAAAGCATCAGATCAGCAATTACAAAAGGATCAACTCCAATCATTATAAAATGCTTGATGATTTTCTGGGCAACAGAACGTCGCATCTTAGCTTTTGGACGCCATTTTGCATTGGGTTTCTTTACAGGAAAATATTCATGCGAAATTTTTACTTTCGATTCCTGCAAAAGTTTGTCCTCTTTAGGATTAAAAACAAAATCATAATAGACTTTTACGGGACTAAATTTTTCATACAACTCGATAATTTGTTCTTCGAGTTGTTCCTTGGTCAATTCGCCAAAATATTTTTTTAAATCGCGTTTACTCATTATCAAAGTTTAAGGTTACAAAAGTAAATTACTTTATTGATTCATACTGCAAAAACCAATCCTAATACTTAATTTTGCTTGTATAAAACTTAAAAAACAGATACATGCTCAAGATTTTCAAAGTTACCGCAATTTTAGAGGGAATTTCTTATTTGGTGTTATTCGCTAATATGTTGATTATCAAAAACAACAATCCTGAATTATATCATTCTATATTACGTCCGTTAGGAATGACTCATGGTGTTTTATTTATTGGGTACATAATATTGGCAGTTTTGCTTAGGAAATCTCAAAATTGGGACTTAAAAACTTTCGGAATTATCCTGATTGCTTCTCTGATTCCTTTTGGAACTTTCTATATTGAGAAAAAATATCTGGAAAATAATGCATAAGCCTTTGGATAAAATATTTAATTTTTTATATCCGCTTTTTAGAGATTGGGGAATGAGCCGCAACTTTGCGTCTTATATTAGCCTTGCTCTTAACATTGTGATCATGGTAGTTTTGGCATTTGCCATTTATTATGTCGCAAAATTTGTTTTAGTGACTTTAACAGCGATTTTTGCGCAAAAAACTAAAACTAAGTTTGATGATTATCTAATTCACAACAAAACCACAAAATATACGGCATATTTAATTCCGTTTTTCTTTGTTTATAAGGCCGTTCCTATTATTCTGGATAAATATGAATATTGGGAATCCCTGTTTGGGAAAATAGTAGGTATTTATATTGTTTTGATTAGTTTATGGATCATCAGAACAATTTTTAATGCTTTACGCGATTATCTAAAACAGAAACCGGAATACAGCGACAAACCTATTGACAGTTTTGTTCAGGTTATTATGATTGTGCTCTGGATCTTTGGTGTTGCAATGATTATTTCGACATTATTCGGAATCAAAAAAGGAGAATTATTAACGATTTTAGGAACACTTTCGGCAATTATTATCTTGATTTTCAGGGATACTATTTTAGGATTTGTTTCTAGTGTTCAGGTTGCCATAAACGATATGGTTCGTATTGGTGACTGGATTACAATGGACAAATTTGGTGCTGATGGTGACGTAATCGAGATTAACCTGACAACGGTAAAGGTTCGAAATTTTGATAATACGATTACCACAATCCCTACTTATGCGCTGAGTTCAGATTCTTTTCAGAACTGGCGAGGCATGCAAAAATCTGACGGTAGACGTATAAAAAGACATATCCTGATAAAAAGCAGCAGTATTCGTTTCCTGAATAATGATGATCTTAATCATATGAAACGTGTACAGCTTATAAGTTCTTATATAGAAACCAGACAAGCTGAAATAGAAAAATACAACGATTTACGCGGTGTAGATAAATCGCTCTCGCTTAATGGTAGAAATATGACGAATCTGGGTTTATTCCGTAAATATATCATGCAATATTTAGTAACACATCCGGGACTAAATAAAGATATGCATATTATGTGTCGTCAGCTGCAATCGACTGCGCACGGAGTTCCGTTAGAGATTTATGCGTTTTCGAGCGATAAACGCTGGGCGAATTACGAATATATTATGGCTGATATTTTTGATCATGTAATGGCTTCGGTTATTTATTTTGATCTTGAAATATTCGAATTACCATCGACAATAGGACCGCTTAATTAGTTTTCAGTCTCAGTGGCAGTTTTCAGTTGTACTGACACTTAGAACTGAGGCTGAAAACTATTTTTTAATTTCTTCAAAAACAAATTTCGAATTATCATATTCTATTGGAGTTCCGGGCATAAAACACGGAAGATTGAAGTATATCCCTATTACCCCACTTCCTAAAAATAGTTTGTTTTCTTTTTTTAGCAAAGCAAGCGGTACTCTTTTCCAGCTTCCCCCGTTTGAGATATAATGAAAATCACCTCTTAAAGTGTCTCCTTTTATATCCCCTCTTACATCTCCTGAATCTTTACCTTGTTGATAATAAGATCTTTCGTAACGCCCGAAAAAGCGTTTGTCATTAATATCTATCGCTAAAACTGCTGTGTCCTTGCCATTTACGGCGTGATACACAATATGTTTGTACTCGCTTTTTTTGTCTCTGGAATTGCAGGAAACAATTAAAATTACGATTAAAACTGAAAACAATAAAGATTTTATATTCATAGAGAGGCTTTTTTTTACCATATAGTAATGTAAGTTCATTTAAAGGTTTACGCTTAATTTTTTAAACCATATAAGTGATGTAAGTTCATTTAAAACTTTACGCTTAATTTTAGATCAACTTATAATATCTTATATAACTTATATGGTGAAATTTTATTTATAATTCATACGGTAAAACTAATTTTCGCATTATAATTTTTTCTAAATTTAAAGAAAAAAGATGGAAGATAGAGATGCTTTTTTAAGAGAATTCAGAGGCGAAACTTTAGGAACAGTAAGTGCTCAATCTTCACCAGATGAGTTGTTTCAAAATCAGACGATTAGACCTATTCTAAAACTTCAAAATGATTTATTTATTGCCGTTTTTATCAACTACGTCAATAAAAACAAAGCTGATTTTTATTCGTATACAGTCGAAAAGAAACTTCAAACCATAGAAAATTCCATTCAGAAAGATATTAAGTTTAGAAATTCTCTTAAAGGAATTATTATGGCACTTTTTACGCTTGAAGAATATGATGCTTATATTCAGAACTCTTCGAGTTTAAACAAACGAATGATGAATTTGCTGGTTGAACGCTTGAAAAGTCAGGTACAATTGTTTGAGTTGGAAACTAAATAAATATAGTAAATGTCGATTAGAACCTTTTGGATAATTTTAATTAAAATATTAGGATTAATTTTAATTTCTCAAACTATAACAATAATTCCGGAATGGATTTCATCCATTTATTTCATATATGAAAATGGAGATACTAAAAATTTAATTATCCTTATTTTTAGTATTTTACTTGTTCTTTTTATTTTGTATTTAATTTTTCGTTTTTTCCTTTTTAAAGCCAATTGGATTATTGATAAATTAAGGCTTGATAAAGGTTTTGAAAATGATTGGATAGAATTGAATTCAAGCCAAAACAAAATAATATCAATAGCTATAATTATAATAGGAGGATTTATGTTTATTCAGAATGTTCCAATTATATTTAAGGAATTTTTTATCTTTTTTCAGCAGAAAATTCTTTTCAAAGATTATCCAAAATCTGGTTGGATTATCTTTTACTTTTGTAAAGCTATAATGGGTTATTTGTTAATAACGAACAGTTTTAGAATTGCGAGATTTATTGATAAACAGAAATAAAATTTAAATATTTATGTTCAATCAATTCCGAAATAAAATTCCATTATCTGATGAAAAATGGATTGAATATACCAACCTTTTCAATTGCATTGAAGTTCCTGCAAAAACAACCCTTTTAGAAGAAGGTGAAATTTCAAAAAAGCTTTTTATAATTGAAAAAGGATGCATCAGAGTTTGGTTTAATAATAATGGAAAAGATTTGACGACTCAATTCTTTTTCGAAAATCAAAGTGTTGCTTCTATCGAAAGTTTCATAAAAAAAATGCCAAGTCCGGTTGTGGTCGAAACTATTGAACCTTCTGTTTTATGGTGGATTCATAAAAATGATCTCGATAAAATTCTGGAAGAAATTAAAGAAATTCCAGCGTTGAGAGATCGTTTAATTGATATGCTTTTTCAACGCACATTTGATTATATGAAATATTTTTTTTCTTTTATAAAAGACTCTCCTACTCATCGTTATCTTAATTTAATTAAAGAAAGACCTCAAATCATTCAACGTGTTCCACAACATTATATTGCCTCTTATCTTGGTGTAACAACTGTTCATTTAAGCCGGATAAAAAGCAAATTACTACATAATAAATAATTAAATTTCACCATATAAGTTATATAAGTTCATTTAATTTTTTACTTATAATTTCTTATATCACTTATATGGTTTAATGTTTTTATTTGATAACAAATGTTATCGTCTTTCCTTTTATAGCGTTCTAATTTTGCTTCATAAAATTTAATAATTATGAAAGCAGCAGTTATTTATAAAAAAGGCGAATTGCCAAAATATGCAGAATTCGCAGAACCGATTGTGCAAAACGAAAATGAAGTTTTAATTTCAGTAAAAGCAGTCGCAATTACAAATCTGGATAAAGGAATTGTAAGCGGTGATCACTATTCTTCTGGTCATGAAAATCAAAACGGAATTGTAATTGGTAGCGACGCCATAGGTTTATTAGAAAACGGAACAAGAGTTTATGCTCGTGGAATTAGCGGCACAATTGCCGAGAAAGCGATTGTAGAAAAAAACAGAATGGTTCCTTTACCTGAAGAAATATCAGATGCAATTGCGGCATCAATGCCAAATGCCGTTGCAGGTTCAGCGATGGCGTTGCGTTTTAGGGCTAAAATCGAACCAGGAGAAACAGTTTTGATAAACGGAGCTACTGGTTTTACAGGCCAAATGGCGATTCAGATTGCGAAACATTACGGTGCAAAGAAAATAATTGTAACCGGAAGAAACGAAAAAATACTTCAAAGTTTACTGGAATTAGGCGCCGATGAAATTATTTCTCTTAAACAAGATGATAAAGTTATTCTTGCTCAATTGAAGTTAATTCAGCAAAATACGCCCATTGATATAATTCTGGATTATTTGTGGGGACATTCGGCTGAATTAATTTTCTCGTTTTTAAAAGGAAAAGGAAATTTTACGCATCACGTTCGGTATGTTTCTATTGGCGCTATGTCAGGTGATTCTATACAATTATCTGCAGCGATTTTACGAAGTGTAGATTTGCAATTATCGGGTTCAGGTTTAGGAAGCTGGACTAAAGACGAAGTAAAATTATTGTTTTCAGAAATTCTTCCGGAAATATTTGTTCTAGCTGCTCAAAATAAATTAAAAGTCAATATAGAAACTATTCCTTTGGTTGATATTGAAGAAATGTGGAATGCAGAAGTTCCGGACGGTAAACGATTGGTGGTTATGGTTTAAAGTCAAAATTATTGTGTTGAACGCGGATTAAACGGATTGCTAAAGCAAAACGCGGATAAAAACGGATTTATAGATGTCAATTATCGACAAAGTTTGTCATTTCGAGGAACGAGAAATCTCCACAAGAAACTCCGTAACGAGAATCTAATTTTGTCGAGCTTCTTACGAAGATTTCTCCTGCGTCGAAATGGCAACTATGTTTAAGCTTTGCGTTTTATTTATGTTGTAAATTCACAAAATCTATAAAATAAAAAAGGTTTGATGAGAAATAAATCCCATCAAACCTTTTAAATTAATTGTTATAAAAAATTACTCTTTAGACAACATCAATTCTTTAATGTATTTTACCGGAGCACTTCCAAAACTTAAGAATTTCTCATGAAATTTTTTCAAATTGAATTTATCTCCTTCTTTCTTTTTAAGTTCTTCTCTCAAATTATAAATCTCTGTATAACCTGTAAAGTACGAACATAATTGTACTTGAGATAAAGTAACACGTTTCCATTTTCCATCAGCTTCTGCTTGTTGCTGGAAAGCTTCTTTTGTCAATAAATCAATAGCAGCTTCTTTAGACATGTTTTTAGTATGAACGCTAATGTCTAAGATGGTATTACAAGTAGCTCTTAAATTCCATTTATAATACATTAACCACATTTCATCAGAATTTTTATAGCCGCTTTCCAGCATCATTTTCTCTGCATAAACCGCCCATCCTTCAACCATTGCACCATTTCCTAAGATTGATTTGATGATACTTGGCGATTGATTGCTGTAAACCAGTTGTGTGTAATGACCAGGAACTGCTTCGTGAATATTCAAAATCTGAAGAATATAATCATTGTATTCACGTAAATAACTTTCAGCATTTTCAGCTGTCCAGCCTGTCATGCTTCCTACATTATAGTAAGTATTGGCATTTTTATCATAAGGTCCTGGTGCAGAAATAGAAGCTCCTGCAACTCCTGCCATATAAGCTGGTTCTTTACGTACTACAAGTGGTTTTGATGGATCTATGTATAATAAATCTTTCGCTTTTACATACGCTGTTAATTCCGGAATTTGTTTCTCAATTTCTGATTGAAACTTTTCTGGTGTAGTATGTTGCAAGGAAATTTTATCAATTACTTGTTTGATTAATTCCAGTTTGTTTGTTGGTTTTGCTTCGTTTCCTTTGTATTTAGTCCAAAGTTTATCAGCCAAAACAAACATTTTATCATGTAAATCTTTTTTGTGATCGTTTGCAACTTTAAAAATCTCATCAGCAGTATAGCTTGACTGAATATCAAAATTGAATTTTTTAGCATATAATGCAGCGCCTAATCTAAAAGAACGTGGCGTTTTGTTTGGCAATTTTTTTAACCAATCAGCATAATCTATAACTGCTTTTTTAGCAATTTTTGCTTTGTCCAGGATTTCTTTTTTCTCTGCAGCACTTAATTTACTTTGTTCCAAAGCAGCATTTAGATCAGTGTCAAAAGCAGATGAACCGCCAAGATTTTGTGCTATTGCAAGTTCAGTGTGTTCAATAGTTGGGTTTTTGATGTTCTTTTTAGCAGCTTCATAATAAGCCGGAACATTATTCATTTTTATATTAAAAGCACGCAAACGAACTTCTAAAGGATCGTATTTTCCATTTAAAATCTCAGCAAATGCTCCGCATACATTGTATTCAGCAGGATTCCATTGAGATGATTTCATTTCTTTGATACTGAAAATAGTGCCTTCAAGCTGATTTTTTATCATTTGAAAATCGGTCTTGTTATTATCAGACAAATTTTCAATATCAAATTGTTTTAAAGAATCTAATTGTGCATTGACAAAATCAAGTTGAATTTTTTCTTCATTAGCATCCGGAACAGACAAAATACTGTCGTATTTATGATACCCAACGCCGGAAGCCCAACCTGGATTAATTTTCCATAAAGAAGTTACAAAACCATCTTTATACTTGTCAAATTTTCCGTCTAAAGCTTTATCTTCGTTAGACTTAGAACTTTTGTTACAAGAAAAAAGTAATGAAATTGCAAAAATTGAAACAAATAGTTTTTTCATAAGTTAATTTTTTAATGGTTTAAAGATAGAAAAAATGTTCTTTTTGCAAAACAATTTACTATTTGTAATCAATATTTCAATAATTCTGATAAAACTTCTTCAAAACGATTCTTAGGTAAAAACTGATCTTCTAATGCTTTTGTAAACGGAATTGGCGAATCTAAACTCGCAACCCTTTTTACCGGAGCATCCAGATATTCAAAACATTCCTCCATAATCAAGGCCGAAATATCACTTGCAATTCCGCCAAACAAAGTGTCTTCCTGATAAATGATTACTTTTCCGGTTTTCTTTACAGAAGCAAAAATAGTATCAGTATCCAAAGGCTGTAAGGTTCTTAAATCTATTAAATCAGCTTCGATTTCAGGATTCTTTGATAAAGTATCCAAAGCCCAGTGCACGGTAGCTCCAAAAGCGATAATAGTAACTGATTTTCCTTCTTTTAGCAAAGCTGCTTTTCCTAACGGAATGGTATAATAATCCACTGGAACATCCTGATAAACGCTGCGATATAATTGTTTATGTTCAAAAAACAAAACTGGATTTGGGTCATTTATAGACGTATTCAACAAACCTTTTGCATCATAAGGAAAAGCAGGATAAACGACTTTTAGCCCCGGAGTTTTAGTAAACCACGCTTCATTTGTCTGTGAGTGAAATGGTCCAGCCTGAGTTCCGCCGCCACAAGGCATACGAACTACAACATCAGCTTTTTCTCCCCAGCGATAATGTGATTTTGCCAGTAAATTTACGATCGGGTTAAAACCTGTCGAAACAAAATCAGCAAACTGCATTTCGACAATCGCTTTATAACCATTTATAGACAATCCCATTGCGGTAGAAACCACTGCACTTTCGCAAATTGGCGTATTACGTATGCGATCTTTTCCAAATAAGTCCACAAAACCATCGGTTATTTTAAACGCGCCGCCATATTCTGCAATATCCTGTCCCATTAGGATCAGGTTTCCGTGACGTTTCATAGATTGTTCCAGACTATATCTGATGGAATCTATAAAACGTATATTTTTTATTTCTTCGGAGGGATTAACTTCTTCATATTGATATGGTTTATAGACATCATCTAATTCTCCGCTGTAAGTTGGTACGATTTCAGGTTCTGCATTTGCAATGGCTAAATTTTCGTCAATTTCCTGTTTGATTTCATTGTGCAGCTTTTCATCAAATTCTGCGGTAAGAATACCATTTTCGGTTAAATATTTTCTATAATTTGCAACCGGATCTTTGGCAGCCCATTCGTCCATTAATTCCTGCGGTACATATTTTGTTCCGCTTGCTTCTTCATGACCACGCATTCTAAAAGTTTTAAACTCTAATAAAACCGGATGCGGATCTTTTTGCATGTCTTCTTTTAACTGCGTTATTTTATTGAACACCTCTACAATATTATTTCCGTCAACAATATAACTTTCAATTCCGTATCCAATACCTTTATCTGCAAGGTTTTCGCATAAATATTGTTCGTTTGTAGGAGTCGAAAGTCCATAACCATTATTTTCGATGATAAATATTACGGGTAATTTCCAAACAGCTGCAATGTTCAGCGCTTCATGAAAATCTCCTTCGCTCGTTGCGCCTTCTCCGGTAAATACAGCGGTTACTTTTTTATTGTTCTGAAGTTTATCTGCCAGTGCAATTCCGTCTGCGATTCCTAATTGAGGGCCCAAATGCGAAATCATACCTATAATATTATAGTCTTGCGTTCCGAAGTGAAAACTTCTGTCTCTTCCTTTTGTAAAACCATTTGCTTTTCCCTGCCATTGCGAAAAAAGTCGGTACAAAGGAATATTTCTGGTTGTAAAAACACCAAGATTCCTGTGCATTGGCAATACATATTCAGATTCATCCAATGCAGCAGTAACTCCTACAGCAATTGCTTCCTGCCCTATTCCTGAAAACCATTTTGAAACTTTTCCCTGCCGAATTAAGATCAGCATCTTTTCTTCGATTAAACGGGGTTTTAGAATTTTTTTATAAAGGTCAAGTAATTGATTGTCTGTAAGGTTTTGTCTGTAAAAGATCATTAGGTTGTTTTTTAGTAGTCAAATATATAAAAATATAACAATTTTAAAATTATTTGTTAAATAATTTAAAACCGAAAATCATTTTGTTTTAATAAAAATAAAAAAATAATTGGATGATTTTTATTTTTAAAAAACACAGCGCAAATATAATATGATATTTTGCTCTTAAATTAAATTTTATGTTATTTTAGCTACAAATCAATACTGGATGATTTTTTGAATATTCAAAAAATAAATCATTCTTTTTGGGTTAAAAATTGCATTTAAAATTAAATTTTATGGTAAAATTTAAAATTCAAATCTAAAATATTCTATACCTTTGTTATTGTAAGGATTAATATCCTTAGTTCTTTTTAATAAAAAATGTAAAGTATGCAAAACATTCCTAGTGTAGACTTACGTGATTTCCTTTCGGACAACCCGGAACGTAAACAAAAATTTGTAAATGAAATCGGCAGTGCATTTGAAAACATTGGCTTCGTAGCCTTAAAAGGTCATTTTTTAGACGACCAGTTAGTAGACGAACTTTATGGCGAAATTAGAAAATTCTTCGCCTTGCCAGTAGAGACGAAACATAGTTATGAAATTCCCGGAATTGGTGGTCAAAGAGGGTATGTTTCTTTTGGAAAAGAACATGCTAAAGGACGTAAAGAAGGGGATTTGAAAGAGTTTTGGCATTTTGGTCAATATGTTGACAAAGATTCTAAATATGCTTCAGAGTATCCTGACAATGTTGAAGTTAAAGAATTACCTCGTTTTAATGTTGTAGGTAAAGAAGCGTATCAAATGCTTGAAAAAACGGGCGTTTATGTGTTAAGAGCTTTAGCTTTGCATTTAGGCCTGGATGAGTTTTATTTTGATCAATATGCAAAAGAAGGAAACTCTATTTTAAGACCAATTCATTATCCGCCAATTACTTCTGAGCCGGAAAACGCAATTCGCGCCGCAGCTCACGGAGATATTAACCTGATTACCCTTTTAATGGGTGCACAAGGTAAAGGATTACAGGTTCAAAATCATGATGGAGAATGGATTGATGCTATTGCAGAAGACGACCAATTGGTTATTAATGTGGGAGATATGTTGTCAAGACATACCAACAACAAACTAAAATCAACGATTCATCAGGTAGTAAATCCGCCAAGAGAATTATGGGGAACTTCACGTTATTCTATTCCGTTTTTTATGCATCCGGTAAGCGATATGCGCCTGGATTGTTTAGAAAACTGTATCGATGCTGAGAATCCTAAGAAATTCGAAGATATTACTGCGGGAGACTATTTATACGAACGTTTAGTAGATTTGGGATTAATTAAAAAATAAGACCAAATAAAATTGAAATATTAAAATTCCAAATTCCAACTATCAATTGGGATTTGGAATTTAATTTTTAGAAACCACAACTATTGAAATTTATTTTTTAGCATAAAAAATTTATGGACTTACAAGATCAATTAAAAAACTTATTTCCGGATCACGTAGAATCAAATGAGCCTGAGGAAATCCAGGAGCAGGATCATGTTCTTTATATTCAAAAAGAACCTATGATTTGTAAATTCGAAAAGCGAAAAGGAAAAGCCACAACCATAATCGAAGGTTATGAAGGAAGTGACGAAGATTTTAAAATTTTGGCAAAAGAAATTAAAACAAAATTAAGCGTTGGTGGAACTTTTAAAGATGCTTCGATCATCATTCAGGGCGATTATCGCGATAAAATCATGGAAATCCTGAAAGCAAAAGGATTTAAAACGAAAAGAGTTGGTGGGTAAAAAAGTTTAAATTGTTTCAGGTTTCAAGTTTCAAGTTCTATGTTGAGATTTAAAATTAACTCATGAAATGATTTGCCAAAAAAGACGCACTGCTGTGCGCCTCTACAGAAAACCTTAAAAGAAAAAACATAAAATAAATCTGTGACAATCTGTTCAGTCCGTTAAATCAGTGGGCAAAAAAGATTACATCCTACAGGAAACCTCAGAACCTTTGAACCTTTGTCACTTTGAACCTTAAAGAAAAAAAATGATACAAAACTCAGAATTAATACTTAATCCGGATGGTAGTGTTTACCACTTGAACCTTCGTCCTGAACATATTGCTCATGATATAATTTTTGTTGGAGATCAAAACCGAGTAGAGAAAATCACACAGTTTTTTGATTCTATCGAATATTCTACACAAAAAAGAGAATTTAAAACACAAACCGGAATTTATAAAGGAAAGAGAATATCTGTAATGTCTACGGGAATTGGACCTGACAATATTGATATTGTTATAAATGAATTAGATGCTCTTGTAAACATTGATTTAGAGACACGCAAGCCAAAAAAAGAATTAACTTCTTTGAATATTATCAGGATTGGAACTTCAGGATCTTTACATGCTTATATTCCTGTGGACAGTTTTGTAATGTCTAAATTTGGTTTAGGATTAGATAACATGCTTCGCTCCTACCTGATCGATAAAGTATCGAATGCAGCGATCGAAGATGCTTTTATCGCCCACACAAATTGGGATATTAGAAAAGGAAAACCGTATGCAATTGCATGTTCTGAGAAATTAGAAAAAATTATCGAGTCAGATAAAATGTTTAAAGGTATTACTGCTACAGCCGGCGGTTTTTACGGACCACAAGGACGTGTTTTACGTTTAAATATTCAAGATGAAGCATTAAACAGTAAAATGGATAGTTTTACTTTTAATGAGGAGAAAATCACCAATTTAGAAATGGAAACGGCTGCTATTTATGGATTATCAGCACTTTTAGGACATAATGCTTTGTCATTGAATGCTATAATTGCCAATCGTGCATCCGGAACTTTTAGTGAAGATCCGTATAAAGCTGTAGATGAATTGATTGCTTATACTTTGAATAAATTAGCAGGGAAATAATTAGAGAATTTGTCCATTAAATAATTAGATAATTTATGGAAGCTGCTATTCTTAAAATTGAAAGATTATTGAAAAATGTCACTTATTTTCCAACAATAATTCAAAATATATTAGAAGAAAAAAAACTTGGAAAATGGTCTAAAAAAGAGATTTTAGGCCATTTGACAGATTCTGCCATACATAATTTGGTTCGTTTTACAGAAATTAATTATTTAGAAAAACCTTACCATTACAGACCAT
Source organism: [Flexibacter] sp. ATCC 35103 (assembly GCF_001975985.1). Lineage (GTDB taxonomy): Bacteria > Bacteroidota > Bacteroidia > Flavobacteriales > Flavobacteriaceae > Flavobacterium. The sequence continues at coordinate 155,704 of NZ_MTQF01000010.1, forward strand.
ATAGTCAAATAGATTTAGTAAATTTAAATCAATATCAGGAAATGGATATTCAGGAGTTAACGCAGCTTTGGTTTTTATTAAACAAACAAATTGTAAAACTAATGAAATCTGTTGATGAGAAAGCTTTAGATTATAAAATTATTCTGACTGATGAATCAGTAATTGATTTAAAGTTTTTGATGACTGATTATGTAGAACATTTAGAACATCATATCAATCAGATAAAATCGTAGATTATGTTTTTAAGAGTAGCGAGACATACGAATAACCTGGAAGCAATTGAAGATTTTTATGTCGATATTCTGGGATTTGAGAAATTAGGAGGTTTTGAAAATCATAATAATTATGATGGTATTTTTATTGGTAAATCCGGTTTAGACTGGCATTTTGAATTTACACAATCCCAAACAAAAGCAAACCATACTTTTGATGAAGATGATGTAATTGTACTTTATCCCAAAACAATTTTAGATTATAACGAATTAATAAAAAGGCTTTTACAGTATAATATTTCAAGTATAAATGCAAAGAATCCGTTCTGGAATGAAAACGGACAAATGTTCCTGGATCCGGATGGTTATCGCATTGTTGTTTCTCCCTTGAAAGCAGAAATAGACGAAATTAATTAGATAATAAGTCAATTTGAAAATTAGATCATTGATTCTAATAGTTGATCTTAAAAAAATATTACAAAATAAATAATGGCAGAAGAAACACATAAAAAAATACTATTCAAATATTACAGCACTTATCTCGAAGAGATCGTTTCAGAGACCATGTGGGCAGAAATTATTGATGCTGAAAAAGGATATTATAAATTGGATAATATTCCGTTTTTTGGACCTTTGATTGCAACTGATGATATTTTTCGTGCAGAATATGACGAAAACGAAAAAAACTTTATACACAGGGAAACCATACAAAGTTCAGGAAATTCGATCGTTCAGGTTTTAATTTTGCAGGAAGGATTTGATAAGGAAATAATCAGAGAGAAATTAAAAACAATTAATTGCATATCAGAAGGTTTAAATGATACTTTTTTTGCTGTTGAGATTGTTAAAAATGTAGATTACGCAATAGTAAAGAGTTTATTGGATGAATATGAATCAAATTCAATAATAGAATTTGCAGAACCTTGCCTTTCAGAAAAACACAGAACCGATTTATTAAAAAACTAAATAACGCAAACTAAACAAACAAACTTAAAATACGCTTACCAAACTTAAACTTAACTTAAAAATGAAAACTGTAAAAATTGTAGGTGTTCCGGAACACTTCAATTTGCCATGGCATTTATGCATCGAAAATGGTGAATTTGAAGCTGAAAGCATTGATTTGCAATGGAACAATATTCCTGAAGGTACCGGTAAAATGTGTCAGATGCTTCGTGATGGTGAAGCTGACATTGCTGTTATTTTAACCGAAGGAATTGTAAAAGATATCGTTGCCGGAAACCCCAGCAAAATTGTTCAGATTTATGTACAGTCACCTTTGATCTGGGGAATTCATGTTGCGGCAAAATCAAGTTTTCAAACTGTAAAAGATCTTAAGGATAAAAAAGTAGCCATTTCCAGAGTTGGATCGGGATCGCAATTAATGGCTTATGTAAATGCACATGAAAATGGTTGGGAAACTGATAATTTGCAATTTGAGATCATCAATACTATCGATGGTGCTGTTGAAGCTTTGACAAAAGGAACTGCTGATTATTTTATGTGGGAACGTTTTATGACAAAACCGCTTGTAGATCAGGGTATTTTCAGACGTGTTGGCGACTGCCCTACTCCATGGCCTTCATTTGTTATTACGGTGCGTGATGAATTCCTGAAAAAGAATCCTAAAACAGTCGAGAAAATACTTGAAATTATAAACAAAACAACTCAGGATTTTACTGAAATACCTAATATAGACAAAACATTATCAGAATTATTCAATCAAAAAATCGAGGATATTCAGGAATGGTTAAAACTTACGCAATGGTCTCAAAAGAATTTGAGTGAAAAAGCATTTATTAAAATTCAAAATCAGTTATTTGATCTGGGAATTATTGATAAAAAAAGTACTTTTGTTGAAACTGTAAAAGCGCTGTAAATACTGCTTTTGATTCTTATGATAAAATTTCCTAAAATTGACTTTCCGCAATTAAAATCCAAATTACAGGTGAAATCTCCCTGGGACAGGATTATTATTATGCTGTTGAGTCTTTTAATCACGATCCCAATTTTTATCATACTGCATCAGAACCTGATTGATTTAGAATGGCCGTTCAATCTCGACCGCGTCTTTATCTTTATCTTTGTATTTGCTGCTATTTTCTTTCTTTTAATGTATCTGCGAACAATCATAATCTTATGTATTGCTGTTTATATATTGGTGCTTATCTACGGAAGTGTGATAGGAAATTATGGCTTTAGTGAAATATCCGAAGATTATAATTCGATGATTTATACGATGTCTGATAATCCTTTTCCGCAGGATATTATTGTGGCAAAGCTGCTTCCGTTTCCTAATAAATCAAAAATTATTAATGCCATAGAATACCAAAACCCAAAGGTTCGCAATTTTGCTATAATGGCCACTACGAAACATTTTAAAGGAATAAAAGGTTATTCAGATTATAGAACCATTATTCAGTGTTTTGCAGTTTTTAAAGAAATAAACGGACGTTGGAATTATGTTAATGACCCTAAAGAAGGAGATTATATTGCTACGGCGAGCGAATCATTAGAATATTTTTCAGGAGATTGCGACGATCATTCTATTTTAATGGCAGCAGCAATACGTTCTATTGGCGGAACTCCAAGGCTAATTCATACTAAAGGGCATATTTATCCGGAAATTCTAATTGGTTCCTTGATTGATCTGGAAAAAGTCAATTATTTAATCAAGAATGTGCTTTTTGTAAAAGAAAGTTATGGCAAAAAAATTCATTATCATATTGACGAACGCGGACAAGTATGGATGAATCTTGATTACACGGCAAAATATCCAGGCGGACCATTTATGTACGAAGAAATTTTAGGGGCGCTAACTCTAAAATAATTTTTTAGAAATTAATTATCTGAACCTCAAAGGTTTTAAGATTTTATGTAAAGGCACACAGCAGTGTGTCTTTTTTTTGTGCATTGCCTTTTTTTATTTAAGTATTGCATTTACTGATATCATAAGGAATTGTAAGGTTAGTTCCTGTTTATTTTTATAAATATTTGATTTTTAGATTTTTAATTAAAAATATTTTTGTAAATTTCTATGGTCTAACCTTAATCACAAAATCATGAAAAAATCTAAATTATTTATCTTCGGAATTGCATTATTAGCACTATTAATGGTTTCATGTCACAAAGATCGAAACAAATTGGTTAACTCCTGGAAAATAACAGCAGTTGAGCCTAAAATACCTCTTTCTGACTCTTTAAAAAATGTAATCCTGACGCAGGGACAACTTACATTTACAAAAGACGGACATGTTACGGGATATCTACAAAGAGAAATAACGGATGGTACATTTGCGTTGACAAAAGGAGGAAAAAGTTTAGTAATAAAAGATGAAACAGGAACCCCATATCCTTGTGAAAGTACTATAACTGATGACGAACTGATTTTAGACAGCAAAGAGATGAAAGTTACACTCAAAAAAATATAACAGACACTTTTTATATAAACCTAATCAACCACGCTGCAATACAGTGTGGTTTTTTATTTAAGACAAATTCTAAGTTGGGTTTGTTGTAATGAATTTATATTTTTTCTTTAAAATAAAAACACAAATTGTATCTTTGCAATCTTAAAATAATACAAATCACTTATGTGAAAAATAATTTCTTTCAGACAATTTAAAGCACAGACTGCAATCGCGGTTACGCTATTTATTCATCTTAACGGAAAGAAATTATGCTCATTCTACAAAACATTGCATATAAACACAGCAACACTAATTTATTGTTTGACACTATCAGTTTTACAATAAACAATCAGGATAAAATTGCCTTAATTGGTAATAATGGCGTTGGAAAATCGACTTTATTAAAAATTATTGCCGGCGAATTACAGCCTTCAAACGGAGAACTAAAAGTTAGTTCTGAGCCTTATTATATCCCTCAAATCTTTGGGCAATACAATCATTTTACGATTGGCGAGGCTTTGCGCGTAAATCATAAACTAAACGCACTTGCAGCAATATTGGACGGAAACGTAACGGAAGAAAATCTTACAGTTCTAAACGACGACTGGACTATTGAAGAACGTTGCAATGCTGCACTAAAATATTGGCAATTATCTGATTTAGATTTAGCACAAAAAATAGAAACACTAAGTGGAGGTCAGAAAACAAAGGTTTTTCTGGCTGGTATTTCGATTCATGAACCTCAATTGGTTTTACTTGATGAACCAAGTAATCATCTCGATTATACAGCGAGAGAATTACTCTACAACTTTATTGATTCTACAAATAGCAGCTTGATCATTGTGAGCCATGATCGAAAATTACTTAACCTTTTAAATACGGTTTACGAGCTCAGCAAACGCGGAATCAGTATATATGGCGGAAATTATGATTTTTATGCTGAGCAAAAAGAAATCGAAAAAACTGCATTGAACCATGATTTACAAAGTAAAGAAAAAGCGTTGCGAAAAGCCCGGGAAAAAGAACGTGAAACAGCAGAAAGACAGCAAAAACTGGACGCACGAGGAAAAAAGAAACAAGAAAAATCAGGTGTTGCCAGAATAATGATGAATACGTTACGCAATAATGCCGAAAATAGTTCTTCGAAACTCAAAAGCGTTCATGTCGAGAAAATTGATGGTATATCGAAGGAATTACGAGAATTACGCTCTGCTTTGCCTGATGTAGATCAGATGAAATTTGGTTTTGATAATTCGGGTTTACACAAAGGCAAAATTTTGTTTAAGGCAAATGCAGTTAACTACAGTTATAAAGAACAGTTATTATGGAAAAAGGATTTAAATATTGAGATAATAAGCGGTGAAAGAATTGTTCTAAAAGGTACAAATGGATCCGGAAAAACTACGCTGATCAAAATAATATTGGGAAATTTAGAACCAAAATCAGGAACGGTATATGCTGCCCCAAATAAATCGGTTTATATCGATCAGGATTATTCCCTGATAAATAATGAACTTAAGGTTTATGATCAGGCACAACAATTTAATAGCGCAGGATTAGAAGAACACGAAATAAAAATGAGACTTAATCGCTTTTTATTTCATAAAGAATATTGGGATAAACCTTGCAGCGCATTAAGTGGTGGCGAAAAAATGCGGCTAATGCTGTGTTGCCTCACCATTAATAACGAATCGCCGGACATGATTATATTAGACGAGCCAACAAATAATTTAGATATTCAGAATATCGAAATCCTGACCGCAGCTATTAATGAATATCAAGGAACATTGATTGTGGTTTCTCACGATGAATCATTTCTGGAGGCAATAAATATGGAGAAAACAATTGAGCTTTAATAAAAATAAAATTCTTGACAGAAAACCTCTAAAGTCTTATGATCTTAGAGGTTTTCATGTTTTTTAAGCATTCTAAATGTTTGATTTTGAGTAAATAATCAATAAATATTTTGCGCAGTCAAATAACTGCATTATATTTGCAGTCAAATAACTGCACAATGGAAATTCGTAGAGATGTATTTCAGGCAATCGCTGACCCTACCCGCAGGGCAATACTAAGTTTAGTAGCAATTCAGGCTATGACGCCCGGAACTATAGCGGAAAATTTTGATTCATCAAGGCAAACTATTTCAAAACACATTCAAATCCTGACGGAATGCGAATTATTGGAACAGGCACAAAATGGCAGAGAAATTTATTATCATATCAATGCCAAAAAAATGAAGGAAGTAGCTGATTTTATTGAGCCTTTTCGTCAAATGTGGGATGATCGATTTAACAAATTAGAAAGTATTATGAAGAACTATAAACCTAAAAAATAACTATTTATGGAACTAAAAACAAAAATTGATGCTCAGGATGGTAAACAGGATCTTATAATTACCAGAGAATTTGATCTTCCGTTAGCATTACTTTTTAAGGCTTATGATGATCCAGAAATTGTAGCACAATGGATGGGCACAAAAGTACTAAAACTAGAAAACAAGCAACACGGCGGTTATCAATTCGAAACGACTGATCCTCACGGAAATGTTGTATTTAAAGCAAATGGCGTAATTCATGAATACAGTCCAAACCAGAGAATTACACGTACGTTTGAAATGGAAAACTCTCCTTTTGCCGTTCAGCTTGAATTTTTAAAGTTTGAACTAATCTCTGATGAAACCAGTAAACTTACCATGCACATAATTTATAAATCAGCTGATCTTCGCGATCAAATGCTGAAATTGCCTTTTGCACAAGGTATAAACATGGCACACAATAGATTACAGGAAATTGTAAACAAACTTAAATAGCAACATCATGACAAAAAGAAATAAAATTATATATTGGATCGCTACTCTTTGGCTTGCATTAGGAATGACATCTACCGGAGTTGTACAATTAATTAAAATGAAAGAAGAAGTGGATATGATGACGCATTTGGGCTACCCTATTTACTTTTTGACACTATTAGGAATCTGGAAAATATTAGGTGTTATAGCCATACTTATCCCTAAATTTCCTTTATTGAAAGAATGGGCATATGCCGGTTTCTTTTTTGCCATGTCGGGCGCTGTTTTTTCTCATTTAGCTTCGGGAGATCCGGCTGTAGCACTTTTTGGACCAATCTTATTACTTGTTTTAACGGTTACTTCTTGGTATTTCAGACCTTTAGAAAGAAAAGTAACTTCTATAAATTTATAATATCCCTGTTTTTTTTTAACTTAGTAAGAAATTATTTAAACATATGAGTGCAAATAAAAATAAGTTGTCACCTGAACAACAAGAAGAAATACTGAATGTTTTAGAAACACGTTTTGAGAAAAATATGCAACGTCATAAAGATATTGAATGGGCAAAAGTAAAAGCTAAGCTGCAGGGTAATCCCAATAAATTATGGTCGCTCGATGAAATGGAAAGAACTGAAGGTGAACCGGATGTTGTAGGTTATGATAAAAAAACAGATGAATATATTTTTTATGATTGCTCTGCTGAAAGTCCAAAAGGCCGCAGAAGCTTTTGTTATGATCATGAAGCTTTAGAAAAAAGGAAAGAAAATAAACCAGCTGACAGTGCACTTAACAGGGCTACAGAAATGGGAATTGAACTTTTGAATGAAGAGCAATACAAGGAACTTCAGACATTGGGTAATTTTGACTTAAAAACATCCAGCTGGATCGCAACACCAGCTAATATTAGAAAATTGGGCGGAGCATTATTCTCAGATTTCCGTTACAATACAGTATTTGTGTATCATAATGGCGCCGAATCTTATTATGCCGCAAGAGGTTTTCGAGGATTGTTGCGAGTTTAGTTTTAAAGTTGATAAAGTAATTTTTTCAACAATAGCAAAAGCCTCCGTTCTCTTTAGACGGAGGTTTTGTTATTTAATTTAACTGAAAAAATATTCATTAAATTTTTAAAAATCTATTTTAAAAGTCTAGACATATTTCAATTTGGTTTTAATTATATTAGCAACAATTTTACCAAAACCAATAAATGAAAACAACTTTAAGCTTGCTTCTGTTTCTTACCTTTTTTAATGTATTTGCTCAAACTGAAGAACAACTGTTTCAGTATAAATATGAAATGTCGAAAGAATATCATAATAAACCTTCTTACGCCTTTAAGACCAAAAAATACGTTCCTGAAAAACTTTTTATTACCAGTAAATGCAAAACAGATATTTTAGAGAAATCTGCTGGTGTTTTTGCACAGAATACGATTTTATCAATACGAAAAAAAGAGAATAATCAAGTTGATATTATACTGGATTCTAAATTTCCGCCGGAGTATAATTGTGAATCATTTGGTTTTGTGAAACTGGAAAGTATAAGCAGTAATTTATTTGATTCTAAAAACAAAAAGATCAAATTATCTGATAGTGGTTTTTTGAATTTAGGAGGTGAATTCAAAAAAGATTCAAATACAGAATTAGAATATCAAACTGCTAATAAGCAATCTATTACGGTGGATAATAAAGATCTAAAATTAAAAGGAACTATTACTTATGAATTATCATTTCTAACCGATTATGTTATTCTTTCATTAGATAAAACAAAAGTGGGGTCAATTCTGGATATAAATGGTATTAAATATGAACTTTTCGAAATTTATAATAATAAAGTTATTTTGAAAAAGCTGATTAAGTCAAATTTAGAAAACAATATTAAGCTTCTTATTTTCAATAAAAAAAAGGAATTATTAGTTTATGAAGAAGGTTCGCGAAATTCTTTGATTTATAGTATGGCTTGTGGTCAGGAATATTTTGAATTTATATCAAAAAATAAAGATTACACTTTTGAAGAGTTTAAAAAGCATTTTACTTTTAAAGATATTATCAATAAAGAAAGTTTATATATAGTTCTCGAAGGTGTTGGCGATATAGAGAATGAATTTATTTTGTATGAACCAAAATATCAGGTCAAAAAAGAGTTTGAAGCAAAACTAAAAGGATAATTCTAATTTAAAAAAAGAAGTTTATAAGGCTATAAAAAGTATTAAACTATAGCTTTTTATACTACAGAGAGGATTTAGAAGATATTAAATTACAAAAGTTGATACAAAATAAATATGATTTTAGCCTTTGACACTTATTACTTTGACGGAAAAGCAAAAACGGTTTGCCTTGAATTTGAGGAATGGAACGAAAGTAAAAACTTTAAAATTCACACAGAAATTATCGATAATATCGAGGAATATGTTCCGGGAGAATTTTATAAAAGAGAGTTGCCTTGCATCATTAGTTTATTAAATAAGATAGATCTCACGAATATTGAAGCTATTATTGTAGATGGATTCGTGTATTTAGACGATGAAAAAAAATATGGTTTAGGTGGCCGTTTATATGAAAAACTGAATAATAGAATCCCAATAATTGGTGTTGCAAAAACAAATTTTGCCGCGATCGAAAAAAATAAGAGAGCTTTGAAGAGAGGCGATAGCAAAAAACCGCTCTATATTACTTCTATTGGTATTGAACTGGATGATGCTTTTGAAAAAGTAGAAAGTATGGCAGGAGAATTTAGATTTCCAACATTGCTAAAAGAACTGGATCGATTAACGAAAGAATTGTAAATACGGGCTATTTTAATAAAATTAAAATGGATTATTTGAAAGAATTAGAATTAACAGAGGACGATATACAATTTCTGAAAGCAAGAATTAAGGAATACGATAAATACAGCATTTTATGGGTAATCATTATGCTTTGTTTGTATTATGGTTTTTATCATTTAAATTTTTCAGAGGGAATTCCATCGGTGGCTTCAATTTTAGACAGCTTTATTATACTTGAATTTTTATTTTTAGGAGTTTTTACTTATGCGCTAATCAAAGGTTTTGAACGAAATGCAAAATGGAAGAAAAACCTATACAAACAAAAGAAAATTGCAGGCTCTTTTAAAGTTTTGGAGAAAATAATTACCAACCAGCATGATTCAGATTCGACGAGTCATAATGTGGTTAAAATATTTTCTGAGCCTGAAAATAAAAATAAATATATTTTTATGGATAATGATAACTTTAGAAAATTAAAGGTGGATGATTTTATTTATCTGGAATATTTTACAGATTCAGATCTCATCAAAATATTAGAATTCAACAATCGGAAATTAGAATACATAAGGTATCAAATCCACAATAACGCCTGGTGATAAATTACTTGTAAACGAGTGTTTTACTGAATTATATTTTAATTAAATTTGGATAAAACCGGATTTATAAATTAAAACAAATACCATGGAAGATTTAAAAAGCCAAACAGACTCATCTTTAAATGAGAACACGCCAAAAGTGACAGGAATTGGCGGGATTTTCTTTTTTTCAGAAAATCCTCAGGAAACCAGAGATTGGTATGCAAAGAATTTAGGACTTAATGTTAATGAATGGGGTTCGACTTTTGAATCCAGAAAAATAAATAAACCGGACGAAATAAGTTCACTGCAATGGAGTCCGTTTAAAAAAGGAGATGATTATTTTTCTCCGTCTCAAAAAGAGTTTATGATTAATTATCAGGTTCAGAATATTGAAGGACTTGTAGATAATCTAAAACAAAACGGAGTAACTGTACTGGATAATATTGAAACTTTTGATTACGGTAAATTTGTTCATATCATGGATGCAGATGGCAATAAAATAGAACTTTGGGAGCCGGTTTAATATCTTAATTATACTAAAACTGATTTTCGCAGCGGGTATTAAAGATCTTATTGAAATTTCATTTATCCATTAATAAGGTTCAATACGAATTAAACAACAATAATATGGAGGAAAATAATTATGTCTCTTTAATGAAGAATCTCGCTTCGCCATTAGATTATTCAGAAGGTTTTTATTTAGTATATATTGAAGTTGCTAAACCAACCACAGAAATAAGCGAAACGATTTTAGAACATGGTAAAATAATCTCAGAACTTGAATTTGGTTATTTATGCGAAGTCCATATGCAGGGTATTCCTGAAATCGCGCGCTCTTTATCCTTAAAAAATCATGCTATTTATCAAATGGTCAGATTGGTACGATTAAATAAAAAAACAGATAATAAGATTGATACAAAATAGCTTTGTATGATGCTCAGATACGAAAAGCTCCATTAGAAATAATGGAGCTTTTTTGTTCTTTAAATGAAGTTTATGAATCATTTTTCGTCATACTATTTTAGCTGAAATCAACTTTAAAACAGCATTTTTTTAGCTTAAATTTTGGAGTTAAAAATCAAACAAGCCTTATTTTGTTTGCTCCTTTTTGCAAAATTCCCTATATTACAGGAATTTAAAACGTCAATTTGTAACAAAATACCTTGACAGAAATATTAAGAAAATGAAACAATTACTTCAGTGGACCATCATAATTCCGGCACTTGCCTGGATTCTATTTTTTAGCGGACTAGTAGACAACAGCAGTATATTTCAGGTTATTGCAAGCATATTACTTATTCTTAGTGTTATGTCAGCCGTACACCATTCTGAGATAATAGCAGAAAGAGTTGGAGAACCTTACGGAACCATTATTCTGGCCATATCTATAACCGTTATAGAAGTTTCAATTATTGTCTCCTTAATGTTGTCAGAGGGTTCTGAAGCTGCTTCTCTAGCCCGTGACACGGTATATGCAGCGACGATGCTTATCCTGAATGGTATTATTGGACTTTGTCTTTTAATTGGTGGTTTAAAACATTATGAACAAAATTTTTCTGTTTCTTCTGTTACAATTGGCTTGGTTTCGTTGGTTTCGATTATCGTATTTACATTGGTCTTCCCTACTTTTACAGAAAGCGTTGCAGGATCTTATTATTCGACTCCGCAGCTTGTTTTCGCTTCAATTGCCTGTATTGTTATTTATTCTTCTTTTCTGTTTGCACAAACCAGCAGGTACAGACAATATTTTCTAACTGTTGGCGATGACGAAAACGAAGATGCAGTCGAACCAATAGCAATCGACAATAAAACCTTTTATACCAGTCTTGTTTTTCTTATTGTAAGTTTGGGGATTGTGGTATTATTAGCGAAAACCCTCTCTCCTACTATCGAAAGTATTATTGTAAGCTACCATCTTCCTAAAACTTTGGTGGGAGTTGTAATTGCAGCCATAATTTTACTGCCCGAAGCTATAGCAGCTATAATCGCAGCAAGAAAAAACAGGCTTCAAACCAGTATAAATTTAGCATTGGGTTCTGCTCTGGCGAGTATTGGGTTAACAATTCCCAGTGTTGCTGCAGTTTGTATCATGATGGATATGCCTATTATTTTGGGTCTGGACATTAAATCTATTGTTTTGCTTGCATTATCTGTATTTACAGTAATGTTGTCATTAAGCAAAGGAAAATCTAATATTGTTTACGGAGTCGTACTTCTGGTTAATTTATTTGCTTTTGTGTTTCTTATGATATATCCTTGATCTCATAAATAAATTATTTTTTGTGATGGAATTAGTTTTATATTAGTGTTTTAATCTACAAATAAAGAATTAACACTGGAATAAGAAAAAAATACAGAATCAAATAACATCATAACCAAACAGACAATGAAAAACAAAATTCTACTAACTTTTTTATTTTTAACGGCCTTTACTTTTGCGCAAAAGACAACTTTTAAAATTAAATATTCGGAACAGTTAGCAGTTTTTGTTTTTTTACAAAATCTTTCCCAGGATTATCCTGAAAATGTTTTTAAGACGGAATTTCAACAATCAAAATACAATATAGAGAAATATAAAAGTATAGTCTCAAAATTCGAAAAATTATCTCTTGATTATAGTTTTCGATTTGAAGAATATCCATATGGCTCAAAAAAGAGCATGCAAACAGAGGATATTTTGAAAAAAAATCTTATTGAATCCGAAAATTTAAGCGATTTCAAACTGCGGACTATTGGATTCATTCCTAATAAAACGTTGAGTGATTTAGCAGAATGTATTTCAGAATTTACGCCTGTTTATAACGAACTAATTTATTATCCGAATAAAGAAAAATTCGAAAAGCAACTTCTCGAAATCACAAACTATTCTGACGAGCAGGAAATAGAAAAATATTTTGCAACGGGATTGTTGTTCTATAATTCGAATTGGGACAAATCAATTCCTTTTATAATAGCTTTTTATCCTTTGCCTAATTCTAAAGGATTTACGGCACAAGCGTTTTGCAACAATTTTATTAGCGCGGTACAAACTGATTTAGGATCATATAAAGATCTTTTTAGTGTAATGTTACACGAAACATATCATATTATTTATGATGAACAATCAATTGAAGTAAAAACAGAAATTGATCGCTATTTTAAAGAAAATAAATCAAAATGCAGTAATTATGCGTATCAACTTATGAATGAAGCCCTGGCGACTGCATTAGGAAATGGCTATGTTTACGGAAAATTAGATGGCAAAATTGATGCTGGAGACTGGTATAATAAAAAATATATTAATCTCATGGCAAAGCAGATATATCCATTGGTTACAGCATATATTGATGAGAAGAAACCAATGGATAAAAATTTTATTGATACTTATATCAGGCTTTATGAAGAAAATTTTTCTAATTGGATAAATGAACTTGATAATATAATGACTTACAGATATGTATTGTCAGAAAATAAAAATGATGAGAATATGATAAGAAAACTGTTTAGATATCGTTCAAGATCAGAATTTGAAGATGAAATTACGGAAAGCAGTATCGAGAATATGCAGAAAACAACGCTAACAAAAATCATCATTATTTCGAAAAACAATACCGAAAAAATAAAACTGATAAAAAATAAGTTTCCGGAATTAAAAAACTGGAAAATTAATGCTGACAAAGAGTTTGCAGAGAAAATTCTATTAAATGATAAAAGCCAACTGATCGTATTAAATCAGAAAAAATCAACAATAGAAGATCTTATTAAATTGATACAATAGAAAATATATCGATCTCCTTTTTAAAATACTGATAAATTAAACTTTTGGTAAGAAATGAAAATTACACTGCAAATAATTATGCTAATTTTTATGTCGTCGGTTTATGCTCAGGAAAATGATGTAAAAAGTATCAGAACTACCAATAAAATCAAAACAAAGTATGGCGATCTTATTGTTAGCCAAAGCACAGGAAATGGAACTAAATTTACTCAAATTAGTAGTTTTATACATTTTTTTGAGGATTGCGAAGTTCAAAAAGAAACGGTTTACGTTAATTTTAATATAGATTCAGATTGCTTAATATCCTCATATGAAATGGATAAAAAAGGAAAAAGCAATTGTGCCATTACAACCATAAAGAATTTTTGCGATGAATTGATCTATATTATGAAAAAGGAAAACCTAATTAACGTTTTTGATAAAAGTGGTTGTTTTAGATTACCGTTTACAATTCAAAGTTCTCAGGAATAAGGGGAATTTATAACTATAAAAAAACTCCATTATTTTAATGGAGTTTTTTGGTTTCTAGAAGATTATTTTCTATTGAAAATTTTGACTTTTTATTTGTTTAATATTTTTTTCAATATGTTCTAAATAAATTGCATTAGTATTTATACTTCTTGAATATTTTTTTCTTGATTCCCAAGCACTTTTAGAAATTGGCTGAATTAATGGAGAAATTTGAAAATGCACTACTTCTTTCTTTCCTAAAACATTTATAAATGACATTTCAATGTAAGTTTTCACATTAACATCTCCAAAGTCTGAAATTTTCTCACGAGTTAAAAATTCATTCTCACTACAATATTTGTTATCAAATTCATAAATAAGACCTTCATTTTGTCCGGTAAATTTACCTTGACGGTTAATATATTCTGCTAGGCGAATATCTATTTCTTTATGGTCCTTTTTAACAATATTTAAAAATGATATTTCGCTTTCAATTTCAAAATTAGATATATTACTATTGTTATTAAATACAAGCCATTTTGTTACTGGATTTGTTTTAGTTGGATCATCATAATTTATTCGTTGAATTTCTATTTTTGGGGTGTTTTCCGAAGTCATAATCTTCGTTTGAATTTTCGAGATATTATTTCCTTGAGTTGCTATATTATTCGCTTGATTAGCGATGTCATTAGCTTTAAATGATACAAAAACACTAGTGACAGTTAAGGCTGTAGCTGCTAAAACTTCGAAAAATATTTTATTTCTTTCCAGAAAGCTGCGCAGATCAATTATTTTACTTTTCATAATTATTTTTAATTAGCGCGAATTTATATAAAATTAAAATTTTCTAATTAAGTAAAAATACCTGTTTATGGAATAAAATATTTTTTAAATCAGGATTAATTAAACCACCTCCAACTTCATAAAAACAATGTTAATAAGTCTTTTATTAACTTCAATTAGCTGACTATTTACAAGAAAGATATTTCTTATATTAGCCAACGATAAATGTTAATTTGTAATACAAATCCTTTATAAATTAGGAGTATTATTGCTGTTTATCGCTAACTAGTAACAAACCAAAACCACAAAAAAAAATTTTATGAAAAAAGGAACAATTCGTTTTACTTCCCTCGCTTTTATTTGTTTTACATCATCAATGTTTGCTCAATTAACATCTGAAAAAATTGATGCTTTAGTAGAAAATTCATTAAAAGAATTAAAAGTTGCCGGCGCATCAGTTGCTGTTGTAAAAGACGGAAAAGTAATTCATTTAAAAGGTTATGGCGTTAGTTCTGTAGAAACTAAAAAGCCTGTAAACGAATTTACCAATTTTCAAATAGCGTCTAATAGTAAAGCCTTTACAACTGCGGCGCTTTCTATTTTAGAAGATGAAGGCAAACTAAAATGGACAGACAAAGTAAGGGACGTTTTGCCTGAATTTAAGATGTATAATGATTATGTAACTGAGAATTTTAATATAGAAGATTTATTAACGCATCGAAGCGGACTTGGTTTAGGTATTGGCGATTTGATGTTTTTTCCTGATGGTTCAAACTTCACCATCAAAGATGTTATGACTAGTTTTCAATATTTTAAGCCAGTTTCGGCTTTTCGAACCAAATTCGATTATGATAATCTGCTTTATATTGTAGCCGGAGAAGTCATTGCAAAAGTAAGCGGTATGAGTTATGAAGCATTTGTACAAAAGAGAATCATTGAGCCTTTGCAAATGAATAATTCGTTTGCAGGAATCGATTTAATGAACGATAAAAGTAATCTGGCAGTACCACATTCGTCAGAATCAGGAACAATAAAAACTATCGAAAAATTTCAAATTCAGGTTAACGGTGCTGCCGGAGGGATAATCTCGAATGCTGCTGATATGTCTAAATGGATGATAACGCGCTTAAATAAAGGTCAATACGGAACTGATTTAAAATCAAAACTATTTTCTGAAAAAAACCATGACGAAATGTGGCGCATTCATACCACTTTAGGTGCAGATCCAAATCCCAGATATAATTCTCATTTTAGTGGTTATGGTTTGGGTTGGGGAATATCTGATGAGAAAGGAAACCTAAAAGTATCACACACAGGAGGATTACCAGGAATGCTTTCGATTGTAACTATGTATCCGGACCTTAATCTGGGAATTGTGGTTTTAACAAATACCCAAAATGGCGGTGCAGGACTTTTTACTGCAGTTACAAATACTATTGCTGATAGTTATTTGGGATTAGAAGATTATGGCTGGACCAATAAAGTAGTGGAATGGATGAAACAAGGTGAAAATACAAGTGACGACGTGACAAAAAGTATTTGGGAAAAAGTAAAATCCTCAAAAAATATAAAAGTAAAAAATGCAGATTTTATAGGAGTTTATGCTGATAAATGGTTTGGTGAAATTGAAGTATTTGAAAAAGATAAACAATTATGGTTCAAATCCTATCGTTCGCCTAAATTAAATGGTCCAATGGCTTTTTATAACGCCAATACATTTGCCATAAAATGGGAATATCAGGCAATGAATTGTGATGCTTTTGCTATGTTTTCGCTTGATGAAACAGGCAAAGCACAATCTATTTTGATGAAAGGGATTTCTCCAAACATAGATTTTAGTTTCGACTTTCAGGATTTAGATTTAAAAAGAGTAAAATAAGGCATTAAACTATAAAGATAATTATTATGAATGTAGATACATGTATACAAGGGTTTAATGACCAATTAAAACCCTATTAACTTTACTCAATAATGGCAGGATCAAATTTGTTACTTTTCTTTTTTAGTGCTTTAGGCGCTTTCAATGGTATTTTACTTTCGTTGTATTTTGCTGTAAATGCTAAAAAGAAAAATTTTACAAACTATTTTCTATCCTTGCTCCTATTGGTTTTAAGTATTAGAATTATCAAATCGATATTTTTTTATTTTAATCCGAATTTATCTAATATTTTCATTCATATTGGGCTTTCTGCCTGCGTTCTTATTGGTCCGTTTCTTTATTTATATCTAAAATCATATTCAGAAGTTGAAAAAGCAAACTGGAAACAAAATGTAATCCCTAATTTGGTAATAATTACCATTTTGGGTTCCCTATATCCTTATGTAGAACACAGGGAGATTTGGAGCAAATGGATTGTGTGTGTCATATACGCTCAATGGTTTGTTTACATTGTTTTATCTTTTAAATATATTCGTTCGATTATTCAAAAAATAAAGGGCAAAGAAACTTTAAAACGAATCGATGTTTGGTTTCTTAGTATTTATTTTGGCGTGGCATTTATCTGGTTGGCATATACATTTGCAGCTTATACATCATATATTGTTGGAGCTTTGTCCTTTACATTTGTTTTATATCTAATTATTTTACTATTAATCTTTAAAAACAGTCCTGAATCTACTTTCTTTAATGAAAAAGAGAAATACAAGAATAAAGAAATTGATAAAGAAACATTAGGTTTAATGAATCAAAAACTATCCGTTATACTAGAAAAAGAACTTTTTCTAAATCCTGATTTCTCTCTTGATGAAGCTGCAAAAGAACTTAAAGTAACCAAACATGTACTTTCGCAATATGTTAATGAAATATTGGGTAAATCTTTTTCAAACCTAATTAAAGAATATAGAATCGAAAAGGCAAAATTACTGTTAGAATCCACAAACAATTATACAATCGAAAGTTTGGGTTATGATAGTGGCTTTAGTTCAAAATCGACCTTTTTTACTACGTTTAAGAAAATTACGGGCATAACTCCTGCAGAATATCAAAAAAATATCCTGAAAAAATAAGTTCTACTTT
Organism: [Flexibacter] sp. ATCC 35103; assembly: GCF_001975985.1. Taxonomy (GTDB): domain Bacteria; phylum Bacteroidota; class Bacteroidia; order Flavobacteriales; family Flavobacteriaceae; genus Flavobacterium. The sequence goes on from NZ_MTQF01000010.1 coordinate 173,468, forward strand.
ATAATCTAAAACCCGCAAGCCGCATTAAACCTGAATATTTGTACTCATTATTAATAATTTAAAAAAATTAAAATGAGAAAAATGCTTTTATTTATTTCGGTTATTCTTTTGTCTTTAAATGTAAATGCACAAGCAAGCGACACTATAAACGATTGGAATCTGATTCAAAAAACAATAAATTTATACTTAGACGGTCAAGCTACGGGAGATTCAGTCAAAATAGGTTCTTCATTTGATGATTCCTGGCAATTGAAATATTTTGCTGATAACGAATTAAAAACCGTCACTAAAGCGCAATATGTTGTAGGTTTTACAGCGCATCCAAGACCCAAAAATTGGTCCGGTCGCACTGTATTTATAGATATTACAAACAATGTGGCAATTGCAAAAGTCGAAATTAGTACAGCAACACTTCTATTTATAGATTATTTTCATTTTATAAAGACAAACAAAGGCTGGTTAATTGTGGATAAAATTTCGACCAGAACACCTCATAAAACCGTTGAAGTTCCTGCGCCAAAAGCAAAATAATAATGTTGTTTTTTATAGTTAAACATTCTAATTTCTAACAAATGAAAATAACGATAATCTTATTATTTACTTTAACAGGCTTGAATTGTGCAAGCATCAATGCACAAAATAAAATATTATTTGTAACATCAAGCCAGGAGTTTTATGGAAACACAAATATCCCTGCCGCCAATCACTTTGAGGAAATTATTGTGCCTTATGATGCATTCATAAAAGCTGGTTACGAAGTTGATTTTATTAGCCCAAAAGGCGGTGCAATTTCTTTGGGATACATAAATACATCAGAGAGTTTGCAAAAAAAGTATTTGTATAATGGTTGGTTTATGAACAAATTAGCAAATACAATGAAACCAACGGAAATTATTTCAGATAACTATTTGGCAATTTTTTACAGTGGCGGCGGCGCAGCAATGTTTGGTGTAGCAGAAGACATTACTATTCAGAAAATTGCCGGAAAGATTTACAATAAAAAAGGAGTAATTGCTGCAATTTGCCACGGAACCGCCGGAATCGCTTATCTAAAAAACGAAAAGGGGAATTCGCTTTATGCAGGGAAAAAAATCACAGGATATCCGGATATATTCGAAAATAAAAATGCCGAATATTACAAAGCATTTCCGTTCTCGATAGACAAAGAAATAAGTAAAAATAAAGGAAACTTTAAGTATTCTGAAAAAGCCAGAGACGGTTTTTATATTGTTGACGGAAGATTTGTAACCGGACAAGATCCAAGCTCAGCACTAAAAGTTGCAAATGAAGTTATAGCGATCCTAAAAATTAATTTTGAAAACTCAAATACAGCTGTAAAAAGTGATTTGGCACAAATTACAGAAATATTGCTGGAATATATTGAAGGAACAGCAAACGGACAACCCGAAAGATTACGAAAGCCTTTTCATCCCGATTTTAATTTTTATACCGTTGCAAAAGATACTTTGTGGATACGTTCCGGCAAAGAATATATTGCGAATATAAAAGCTGGTGAAAAAAATAACCGAATTGGAAATATAATTGCAATCGACATAGAAAAAGATGCAGCAATAGCAAAAGCAGAAATCGTAATACCAAATCAGCGCACTTTTACCGATTATTTTTTGATACTTAAATATCAAAATACCTGGAAAATAGTGCATAAAAGTTATTCCTGGAAAGAATTGACAAAAAACTGAAAAGACTTAAATGGAAAAGAAAATAAAGAAGCATCATAAAAAAAACTCCTTAATTACTTAAGGAGTTTTTTTGTGAATTATCAGATTTAAACCAAGCAATTGATTTTTTTTATCGAATCATTTTTACATAAGCGCTATAAACATCATCTTTGATTGAGGTTCGAAGATAAACTTCGTTTTCGTCCTGTGTTTTAAATTCAAATTGAATTAAAGCTGCATCAGAATAATAAAATAAGAAATCATCATTTGCAAATTCAAGATTTGAAATAGGATTTGTTGTTAATTTTGCTTCCAGTGCTATTTCACCATTTGTGATGTCTATCTGAAAAAGTTTTTTCTTACGGGTATATCCCCAAATATTATCACTTTCCTCAACTATATACTCTACATTATCGCCTTTAAAATCAGTTTTCCAGAGCTGAGTTCCTGCTTTTGAATCTAAAGCATATATTGAAGAAACTTCTGGGCCTTGTGCTGCAAAATATACTTTTTTGTCTTTGCAAAATATGCGTTCTTTTACGTTATTTTGATTTTCATCAAATTTAAATTCCCATAAAATATCTGGTTTATTAGGACTTAAGGCAAAAATCACATTTTTTTCATTTGCTATAAAAACATTTTCACCATCAGTTACCGGTTTTCCATGTAAGGGTTGTTCAAAGGTTTTTTGGTAAATAAGTTTTCCTGTATTTGCATCTAAACTATAAAAATTAGATCCGCTTTGGGTAAAAACTTTATTATCGAAAGACAGAACCGGAATATCATTATTTGCAGAATCTAATTTGTAGTTCCATATCAAACTTCCATCTTTGGTATCAAGAGCATAAATATTGCCATTTTGAGAAGTTATATATAGTTTTCCGCCACTTATAACCGGAATTTGATCTTTTAGTACAATTTGATCCGTAATATTTCCTAATCTTGTTTTCCAAAAAGGTTTACCGGTTTGGTTGTCAATTGCAAAAATCTCACCATTGATAAACGGAACATATATCACGCCATCCAGCAATGTTACTGCATTTGCGCACATTTCTGTATACGCATCTGTAGCTTTTACCGTCCAGCCAATTTGCTCAGACTCTAAATCGAATGAAAAAAGAGAACCGTCGTAATCATAAATTAAAATTAAAGCCTGATCTAATGCCACTTTTTTAAGCGGCGTTATCACCTTATTAGTAACGATTTCATTAGGTGGTAAAATCTTATTATTAGAATTAGGATTGCCAGATTTTGGCGTAGTTGGCGCTTGCCCAAATATATTTATAACAGCAAATACAAATAAAAGAGTTATTATTTTTTTTTTCATTTTTAAAATTTGGGGTTAATGAAATAATATTATTTCTTCTTAGCAATAAAGTTGCTAAATGAAAGAATATCTATGTCAAATGTAGTAAAAAATTATTATAGCATTATTCGAAGTCATAAGCCTTTGAATTATGAATTACAATTCAACGAATTGTAACCAGATAACGTAGATTTACAACTATAATTGCCTTAAACCTTTTGCTCTGAAAGAGCCTCAGCAATAGCATAGTGCGAAGCGCTATGAACGAAAAAGGGTTAGAGTTTTAGCCCTGTAAGGGCAAAAAAGTAACTTTACGTATTTTAATCAAAGAATATGTTTTGACCATTTACTATAGAAAAAATCCTTAATCAAGTTATTGATGGAGGATTTAATAAAAGTTAATGATTAATTACTCATTACCAGAAACCTTAATTCGAATTACAGTAAGATTACCGTATTTTTCTAGATCTTCTTTTGTCCATTGGTATTGTTTGCCTTTAAGTCTTTTGTTAAAATTCCAGTCCAAAGGTTCTTTTATATATACATATAATCTCAGAGCACTTCCATCTATTTTTTTGTTCAATTCTTCACGACTTATAAAATAGAAAGAAAAATAAGAAGGATGATCTACAGTTGCTGTAACAAGTTTTATTTCAGGTTTTATTTCTTTTAAAAGATTTTTTAGAGGTTTATTGATGAATTGCTGCTCATTTGTTTTTAATTTATATAGATCAATTGTAGTTTGAACCAATTGTTGTGCTCTGCAGTTATAATTTATTAATAATAATAATATAGCAAAAAAAATGAATATATTTTTCATATTTTATTTAATTAAAAGGTCTTAAAGTGTATGTTTTCAATTATTTAGAGTGCAAAAAAAAATCCTCAGTCAATTTATTTGATTAAGGATTTAATAAAAGATTAATAATTTAATTATTCACTACCAGCGACCTTAATTCGAATTACAGTAAGATTACCATATTTTTCTACATCTTCTTTTGTCCACATTAATTCATTTCCTTTAGGTCTATCTTCATATTTCCATTCAATTGGAGTCTTTACATAGACATATAGTGACACTCGATCTTCCTTATTTCCTTCATTCTTTTTACGTTGTTTCAATGTTCTAAATTTAAAACTGAAATAATAAATCGGATCATCGTTAGTTGCATCTGCAGTTTTAATTTCCGGTTTTATTTCTTGTAAAAGATGTTTCAATGGTTTGTTAAGAAATTGTTGTTCATTTGTTTTTAATAAATAAACATTTTTTGTTGTTTGAACCATTTGTTGTGCTGTGCAATTATAATTTATTAAAAATAATAATATTGCTAAATTTTTCAGTATATTTTTCATATTAGATTTAATTACAAGGTGTTAAAGTATATGTTTTTGAACCATTTTGTGTAATTTCTTTACTTGTAAGAGGGTAAAATTCACCCTTACTATTTTGTTTGAGTAACGTTATACCAGCATCATATTTATCCAATATAAAAGCAATTCCGGATGTACGCCCTTCGATATTGTAGCCCATATAATCTTTCATTGCATCAATTTGATCAAATATAAAATTAGGAAACTCAGGCGGATAATTAGGTAATAAATCAGGAGGGTAATTTTTTACAAAATTCTGCGCAGCTGGCAGGTTATTAACAACAATTGCGTAAGTTTCGCCTCCAGTTACAATTATTGATGTATAAAAGGCAGAGCTTTTAGTGTTTAGTGTGACAGCTGCATAAATATCGCCTGAAGATAGCGGAGTATTATTTGGATGATTGTGGATTGCTGCCATAGCTCCCGGATATTCGCTTACTGCTACTCCGTTTGTTCCTCCATTTCTCATTACTGACTGCGAATATACGCCTGAACTTGGTGTTCCTAGAGTAATACTGTGTTCATTTCCATCAGCACCAGCCTGCACAACAGCTGCTCTTGCACTTATAAAGCCTGCATTTGATGCTATCATCGATGCTCTTACTGCAGCAAGGCATGGATCAAAAGGGGGAATTCCATTTGGGAAAAGCGGACCCGTGATTCCTGGCATATATCCAAAAGGCAGGTTGCCAAAACCACCGGGAATAGAAATATAATCAGGTAACCATACCCAGTTACTGCAAGTTGTGTAATTTTCTACAGTAACATAGTATGTGCATTCCAATCTGCTGGTTAAACTCTGTCCCTGATCAAAATTATGCAAGCCAAATAGTTCTCCATTTATATATTTTGCTGAGAATGAAATTTTATTATCACTTTTCTGAATCGTTATATAGCCTGAATATTTAGAACCAATATCGAGGATATTAAATGATTTGTCGTTATTATTAAATGATTTATCCTTGGTAGTATAAACAATATTAAACGAATTATATGTATCATCAATGTTTTTAATAAACAATAGTCTCATATAAGTTTTATAGTCTTTGTCTTCAAGAACATTTGTGGAGGTATTATTCAATAGTTGCAAAGGAACTTCAACAGCCAGTTGTCCATTATTATTGAGTAAAATGGCATTTTTCCAGTCAACAGCCTTGGTGTATTCGAGCGCTTCTAAATTCGGCTTGTTATTCTCAAAATATTTTCTGGCATTAATAATTGTTTTGTCTTTATTTGTAAGATCATTAGTGGCTGATGAATCGTTTTCGCAACTATAGAAAGCCATTCCCCAGCAAAATAACAATCCTTTTACAACACTTTTTACTTTAAATCTCATAATTGGTCTTTTAATTGTTAATATTTTATTAAAATTCCGAGATTTAAACTAAATAAGATGCCACAAAAAGTCATAAGAATATCAAAATAGGACAAGCTGAACAATCAAAAAACTAAAGGCATAAAAAAACTCCTTAATTTCTTAAGGAGTTTATATGTGTCTATTTATTTGAAAACAATTTCTCTAAAGCTTTAATATGATCCTCTTTAGATTTTAAAAGTTCCAGATTTAATCTTTTGATTTCTTCTAAAGCTTCCATCCATTTATCTACAGGATTTATATTGAAAGTTGGATAATAATTGTATCCATTAGAGTGATCATTAAAAGTATTAGAAATGATATTTATTGCTTGTTCTTCGTCAAAATTCTGAAACGCTTCAACAGGAATTCTCAACGCGCCCGAAATTTGTTTCAACAGATTATCTTCAATTACATCTTTTTGCTCCAGCATAGAAATTTTCTTCTGATTCCAGTCGTTTCCCAAATCAAAAGCCAATGATTCTTGTTTTATGCCAAGCATTTCTCTAAAACGTTTTACGTTTCTTCCCTGATGTATTTTTTGTTCCATAATAAATATCAAATTTTCCGAAGGCTCAAATATAAAGCCATCTAGATTAAAAACTCTTATTTTCAAAGGTAAAAAAATATCCTGTAAATATTCATTTGTCAGAAATTATATAAGGACAATGTTTTTATTCATTCTTATTTTCATCAATAAGTTTTGCCATATTAGCATTAAAAGGAGAAAGATTTTCATCTAAAGTAGAAAAGAAATCAAGATCGGCATTTTCTACTTCAACGATTGCTTTTTGCAAAACGGTTTCGCCTGTATTTGTTAGCTTAATCGTTTTTGCCCTTGTATCAGTTTCATGTTCCTGTCGTGTTATGAAGCCTTTATCTTCCAGCGTTCGCAATACTTTTGAAACCATCATTCTGTCAGCATTACTTTGATTGGCAATATCAATTTGTGTAACAGAATCGCTTTTTTTCGAAAGCCAGCCTAAAGCAGCCAACAACACAAATTGAGTTTGCGTTAAATCTAATGGATCTAAAACTTTTTTTAGTTTGCGCTGCCAAAGCATTGTTAGTTGTCCAAGCAAATAACCAGGACTATCTTTTGGACTTTTAAAATGAAAATTAATTTCTTTAGGCATAATGATATTGAAGCATTTGTGTCGATATTAAGTCAAAATCGAGTTTATAAATTTCAAAGATAATCAAGAGAATCTGTAGCAAATCTGGATAAGAAATTATTTTGTTCTTGAATTTGTTTCTAAAATTACTAAATAATTTACTTTTATTTTGTCTCCAAAAATGTAAGTTTATAACCGTCAAGGTCTTTTACGTGAAATGCTCTGCCAAAAGGTGTTTCTATAATTGGTCCAGCTGTGGTTACTCCATTCGTTATCAATTTTTCTTTCAATTCGTCTACATTTTCGTTAACAGCAAACCAAAGTGCCACGCCAGTTCCTAATTCTTTGCCTTCAATTGGTTCGAGAGGTGTGCGAATAGCAAAACTCGCTTGTCCTTGATTGTACTTAAAAATACAGGCTTGTGGGTTTGTGTTTCCAATTTCAAAACCTAATTTTTGCTCGTAGAAGTCTTTCGATGCTTCTAAATTATTTACTTGTAGTGACGCAAATGTTAATTCTCTCATTTTTAATAAATTTAAATTGTTGTCACAAATATAATATACACGACAACAATATACAAATAGTTTGTATATTTATTTTTTGAAAGTAAAAATTAGAATTGAATATTTAGAAAGTTATAGAAGTATATCAGCGCATGTTTTTAAGTTCCCAGTGTTTGACAACGTAGTAATTCCAAATTCCTTTTTGCACCGTAATTTCTAATGAATAGTCTTTTGGATTGCGATTATAATTTTGCCGATTCATTTCCTGACTAACGCTGAAGACTTCAGTCCGGTTTTGAAACTTAAAAGAAATATCCGGATTTTTTCTAGTATAAAAACCATCTACTTTACAATTTATTATTTCGATCTGATTTTTTTCTGCTTCTCTGGTGTTTATATAATTCCATGTTACGCCAGCAAATTGTCCAAAACTCAAATATGAAACTATAATTCCTTGCAGTAAATAAAACAAAATCACATATATTTTTTCATATGCCTTGGTAAAACTCAAATATGTCCTAATTAAGAAATCTTTCCTGTAAATCCCAAAAAATAATATTCCGATACATAATGGCAGAAAAAATATATAAATGTTATATCGAATATCGTGTCCAATTGTTGCACTTTCGAAGAATGTATGGTTTATAATAGCAAAAATCATAGCTAATATTAAAAGAATATAATGCCTTTGGTTGATTTTTTTCTCTTTGTTCTTAAGCTTCCTTCTTTCTATTTTCTTTAGATTTTGTTTTGATCTCAAATGTATTCGTATTAATTATTCATCTATTTTTTGATTATTCTAAAATATCTTATAATGTCTTGTTTATGATTTGTGTATGCAAGAATAAAACAATAAAGCCATAAAAAGAAGCTGGCAATAAAATAGTTTGAATTCATATTTATTTTGACTTGAATGAATTAATTACAATAAAGATTTTTCTTATATTAGTCCAAAAAAATCTAATTAATAATATATAGCTAATATAGCTTGGATGTCTTCTGGTTATTTTATTTTGTTAGCTCCCAATCTTATAAAAACCTCATGTATAAAAGAAATTTAGAACAAATTCTATCAATATTTTTTTTGGTTTTAACCGTAAATTTCGCTGTCGGACAGAAAAAAGAGTTCAGGGAAATGACTGTTGATAGTTTAACTTTCGCAAATAATAAAAAAATAGTAAACAGTCTAAATACTGATGTTTTTGAAAAAAAAATATTTACTAAAAAAAACATTCAAATTCCTTACAGACTCCTAAAACCAAAAGATAATAATAACCAAAAATATCCTTTAGTAATTACCTTTCACAACTCTACCCGATTAGGAAATGATAATGAAAACCAACTTGAACCATTTGCGAAAATTTGGTTAAGACCTGAAATTTATACTAAATATCAATGTTATGTAATAGCGCCGCAATTCAATAAGCGTTCTTCAGATTATGAGAAAAACAGTGATGGAATTCAAATTTCGAAACCTTCAGAAGATGTTTTTGCCTTATTAGAACTAATTCAAAACGTTGAAAAAGAATATCCAAATATTGATAAAAACAGGATTTACCTAATTGGTTATTCTATGGGTGGTTCTACGGCACAAAATTTACTAAATCTTGCGCCAGACAAATTTGCGGCCACTGTTTCTATTGCGGCTGTTCCTGATTTTTCTAATCTCAAAAAAATAAAAAGCAAAAATATATGGCTTATTCACGGCGAAAAAGATGATGAAAATCCTTATGTTGGAAGTCTTGAATTGTTTCGTAAAATGCCGTCAGATAAAAATCTCATCTTTACTACATTTAGCAACCTAAATCATAATAACATTGTTATTCCGTTTTTAACAACCGAAGAAATTCCAAAATGGTTATTTGATAAGCATAAATAAAAAATTGAGGTACAACTTAAGATATTACAGCTTGCATTTGAAATTTGTGTTGGTTCTAGTACGAAAAAATATTTATTATATTAGCCTGAATAAAAGCTAATTATAAATAAAAAATTTAGTCAGGCAGAAAAACCGTTTTTAAAAATGAAAAGGAACTTGCAAACTTTCCCAACATTGCTTACCGAAAGGTTAACACTTCGTAAACTTTCAAAAAATGATTCCGAAGAAATATTGCAATTGCGTTCAGACACAGAAATAAATAAATTTCTTGACAGAAAGCCAAGCAAAACAATAGAAGATGCCTTAAATTTTATCGAAATAATAATTCAAAATGAAAGCGAGGAACTTTTTTACTGGGCAATTACAAAAACCGGTGAGGATAAGCTTATTGGCACAATTTGTCTATTTGACTTTTTAGACGATCTAAAGAAATGTGAAATTGGATATGAGCTTCTTACTCCATATCAGCATCAGGGAATTATGATTGAAGCTGCGAAGAAAGTTCTGGAATACGCAATTAAAACACTTGAAATAAAAGCGATAGATGCGCAAACACATCAAGATAATCAAAGCTCAACGAAACTTCTTCAGAAATTAAATTTTAAGAAACTAGATGATATTGTAGAAAATAATCCTAATCTTATTTTGTATCGATTGACGACTTGAAGTTGTTAAGTATCTGTTTTCTTAGGAGAATATCTCTGACTTCGCATTCGGTATTCGGATTAACAAACATCGTAAAAATGTAAAACAAGGAAACTATTTTAAGAGTCTTTTTTTTGCTTGATTTGAAGTAACTAACATTAAAATAATTTATTGATCGAAATGAAATTAATTTATATTTAACCATTATAAAAACAATAGTAAAATCATCAAATTAACAACTTCCAAAGATTTATGTCTCAAGATATATCATTAATAATTTTTGCTGAAAATGACTTTGAAATTGCAGCAGAAATGCCACATTTTATTAATTCGGGAGTTTTGTATATACCAGTTCCTATTTTTGAAGGATTTGAATATGGGGAATTAATAACAGATGTTTTGAATAAAAATGATTCTAATATGTTAAACTATAAAAATGATTATCATTTTATAGAATTAGCAAACGAAATTGGTGCAAAAAATTATATAGCGCTTCATTTCTCTGAATACGGATCGATGACAATTAACCATTATGAGTTTGCTGTTCTGGAAAACGTTTTTATAAAGGATTCTATTTGGAGTACTGGCGGTCTAATAACTTCTGAAAATATAGATTCGTTTGAAGAGAATTATGAAAACAATAAAGGAGAAATTTTATTAAATATAAAAGTTGACCATAATTTTATTGAGCATTTAAAAAATTACGGCTCATGTAAATCGGTATATGAAAAATGGGGAAATAAAGTCAATTTTCAAGAAGTTCAGAATTATTATATTCAAAAACAGTTAGCAGAAAGAACAGATATCAATTTTGATGAAAGAGGATACAAAACTTTTACTGCTGATCTTTTTACAGATGCAAGTGAAAATATAGCAACAAATTCAAATAAGGAACAAATGGATAAATTTAAAACTTTATGGAAGATAATTAAATATAAGTTTAAAATTTAGAAAATTCATTTTAGAAAAGGCATAAAAAAACTCCTTAATTTCTTAAGGAGTTTCTTGGTGGGCGATGAGGGGTTCGAACCCCCGACCCCCTCGGTGTAAACGAGGTGCTCTGAACCAGCTGAGCTAATCGCCCTATTTTACTAGGTTGCTATCGTTATGTGATTGCGAGTGCAAATATACAGCTAGATTTTGTATTTGCAAGCGTTTTTTGAAATAAAATGAAATATTTTTTAGCTTTTTTATTTAGTAATCTATTTTTCAGCTTCTTAAAAAATGAAAAAAAATGCTATTTCCTTATATTTAGTTAAAAATACAGATGGCAAACTCTAATTTATAATAATCCTTTGTATTCATTTGCTATAATCATACATTTGTAAACCTTAATTGTATACTCAAATGGCAAGATTTAAAGAAAATGATTTACCAAAATCAAAAATAACCGCTACTTCACTTAACAAAGCAACTATAATATTCAAATACGCCGGAAAGCACCAATGGAAATTTTATGTTGGCTTGGTTTTCCTTTTACTTACAGGAGCCACTGCCCTCGCCTTTCCTAAATTAATGGGAATGTTGATTGACTGTGTAAAAAATAAAGACAATGATCAGGCAAACAAAATTGCTTTAGGATTAATTGTGATCTTATTTCTGCAATCGTTCTGTTCGTTTTTCAGATTGTCTTTGTTTGTTAATTTTACCGAAAACACATTAGCAAACCTGCGATTATCACTATATACCAATTTAGTAAAACTGCCAATGACATTTTTCTCTCAAAAAAGAGTTGGAGAACTAAACAGTCGTATAAGTGCAGATATTACTCAGATCCAGGATACGCTAACATCGACAATTGCCGAGTTTTTACGTCAATTTATACTTATTATAGGCGGGGTTATTTTATTGGCTACAGAAAGCTTTAAATTAACCTTATTAATGTTGGCCGTAGTTCCTCTTGTAGCCGTTGCTGCTGTAATTTTTGGACGTTTTATTCGAAAATATTCAAAACAAGTTCAGGATCAGGTTGCAGAAAGCCAGGTTATTGTAGAAGAAACCATGCAGGGAATTAGTATCGTAAAAGCTTTTGCAAACGAATGGTACGAAGTTGCCCGTTATAAAGGTAAAATTAGCGAAGTTGTAAAACTGGCTATCAAAGGCGGTAAATATCGTGGTTACTTTGCATCGTTTATTATTTTCTGTTTATTTGGTGCTATCGTTGCTGTTGTGTGGTACGGAGTTCGGTTAAGTATTGCAGGCGAAATGAGCGTTGGACAATTAATTTCATTTGTATTGTATTCGACATTTGTTGGCGCTTCATTTGGTGGAATTGCCGAGTTATATGCACAAATTCAAAAAGCAATTGGCGCTACCGAAAGAGTTTTTGAATTATTAGAAGAAACTCCGGAGAAAATAAATGCAGTACAAAATAGTACTCCACTAGAAAAAATAAAAGGAAATGTATCTTTCAAAAATGTAGCTTTTAACTATCCTTCAAGAAAAGAAGTTCAGGTATTAAAAGATGTGAATTTTACTGCTGAATTTGGACAAAAAATCGCGATTGTAGGTCCAAGTGGCGCCGGAAAATCTACTATTTCTTCCCTTTTACTGCGTTTCTATGATATTAGTTCAGGAGAAATCACAGTTGACGGAAAAAATATCTACGATTATGATCTTGAAAATCTTCGTGGTAATATGAGTATTGTTCCTCAGGATGTAATTTTATTTGGCGGAACCATCAAGGAAAATATTGCATACGGAAAACCAGATGCAACCAATGAAGAAATTATCCTGGCTGCAAAACAAGCAAATGCTTTTAATTTTGTAGAAGGTTTCCCTGAGAAATTTGAAACTGTCGTAGGAGAACGCGGCGTAAAATTATCCGGAGGACAACGCCAGCGTATTGCAATTGCCAGAGCATTGCTTAAAAATCCAAGTATTTTGATATTAGATGAAGCAACATCATCTTTAGACAGCGAAAGCGAAAAATTAGTTCAGGAAGCGTTAGAAGTTTTAATGGAAGGAAGAACAAGTATTATTATTGCTCACCGCCTTTCGACTATTAGAAACGCTGATAAAATATTAGTTTTAGATAACGGAAAAATAACCGAAGAAGGAACGCATCAGGAATTAATAAATCTCGAAAACGGAACCTATAAAAACCTAAGTAATCTTCAGTTTAGTAATTATTAGTTAGAAAATCCTAAACCTCAAAATTAAACCCGACAGGTTTTTAAAACCTGTCGGGTTAAAAAAAGTGCATAAAAAAGCTCCAATGCAAATTGGAGCTTTTTTATGTAAACTGTAAACTGAGACTGAAAACTATTTCCCTTTCCTTCTCTTACGTTCTGCTTTTATCATCGATAATTCACGGCTTGTCTGACCCGCTACAGAAGTATTTTCTTCGGCACGACGAATCAAATAAGGCATAACATCTTTTACAGGGCCAAATGGCAAATATTTCGCTACATTATAACCATTTTCGGCAAGGTTGTAACTAATATTATCACTCATTCCGTACAATTGTCCAAACCATATTTTATTATCGTTTTTCGCAATTCCTTTTTCCTGCATCATTTCCATCAATTTATAAGAACTCAATTCATTGTGAGTTCCCGCAAAAATTGACATTATTTCTAAATGCTCTAACATATAATGTACAGCAGCATCATAATTAATATCTGTAGCTTCTTTAGAAACACAAATTGGCGAAACATAATTTTTTTCTTCTGCTCTTTTGTTTTCTTTTTCCATGTAAGCACCACGAACCAGTTTCATTCCAATAAAAAAGCCTTCAGTTTTAGCCACTTCATGCAATTTTTTTAAATAATCCAGACGGTCCCAACGGTACATTTGCAAAGTATTAAATACGATTGCTTTCTCCTTATTATACTTACGCATCATATCAGTAACAAGATCATCAGCGGCATCCTGCATCCAGCTTTCTTCACCATCAATCAATAAAGCCACATCTTTTTTATGTGCTTCACCACAAACCTGGTCAAAACGGGCCACTACTCTATCCCACTCTGCTTGTTCTGCAGGAGTCAAAGTTTGTTTTTCGCCTAATTTCTCATACAATTCAAAACGTCCAAAACCTGTTGGTTTAAAAACAGCAAACGGAATCGCCAAACGTTCTTTAGCAAATTCAATTGTTTTTAAAGTCATTTGTAAAGCAGCGTCAAATTGCTCTTCTTCCTCTTTTCCTTCAACAGAATAATCTAAAACAGATGAAACACCTTTGGTAAACATTTTATCTACCACTGTAATACAATCGTTCTCGTTTACGCCACCACAAAAATGGTCAAAAACAGTTGCACGAATTAATCCTTCTACAGGAAGATTTGCTTTGATGGCAAAATTGGTAACAGCAGTTCCTATCCTTACTAAAGGTTGGCTGTCGATCATTTTAAAAAGAAAATAAGCTCTATCAAGTTCTGTGTCGCTTTTTAGCGAAAATGCAACCTGAGTGTTATCGAATATTTTTTCCATTAAGGTCAGTTTTTTGTGCAAATATAGATAGAGTTTTGAATATTATTTACTAAAACACAGCATAATTTTTAATATCGTTAATAAGATTAACTCAATTATTATATAAAGTGGTAAGAGTTTACTTCTTTATATAGATTCCCATTTAAAAAATCAAAATAAAGAGATCAAATCATTACTTAGAATCATTCGTTTTAAAACAAATTTGAGTCAAAGTTTGAATATTATTTAGTTAAAAATGCCTTATTTTGCGGTTTCAATTAACTACAGAAATATGCAATCTATTCAAGCTAATAATTATCTCGTACATTTTAACCAAAATGCATACGAAGCCCTAAATAATCATTTAAAAGAAAATAAATACTCTAATTTGTTTATTGTAGTTGATAATGAGACAAATGAGTATTGCCTACCTAAATTTTTGCCTTTACTTGAAACAGATTTAACGATTGAAATCATTGAATTTGAATCTGGAGAAATCAATAAAAATATTGAAACCTGTATTGAAATCTGGAAAGTACTGACAGAACTTGGTGCTGACAGAAAATCGCTTGTAATAAATCTTGGCGGCGGCGTAGTAACAGATCTTGGCGGATTTGTTGCCTCTACTTTTAAACGCGGTATAGATTTTATCAATATTCCAACAACCTTATTATCTATGGTAGACGCTTCTGTTGGCGGAAAAACAGGAGTTGATTTAGGAAATCTTAAAAATCAGATTGGTGTTATCAACGTACCTCAAATGGTATTAATTGATACGGATTATCTTGAAACTTTACCACAAAGCGAAATGCGTTCCGGTCTGGCAGAAATGCTAAAACACGGACTAATATATGATGCAGCATACTGGAAACAGTTTTTAGACCTAAAAGCAATTGATTTTGCTGATTTTGATGAATTGATTTATCGCTCTGTCGAAATTAAAAATGATATCGTAATTCAGGATCCAACAGAAAAAAATATTCGTAAAGCATTAAATTTTGGACATACTTTAGGACATGCTATCGAAAGTTACTTTCTGGAAAGTGAAACTAAGAAAACATTACTGCACGGAGAAGCGATTGCAATTGGAATGATTTTGGAAAGTTATATCTCTTTGCATAAAAACTTAATTACTGCAGCAGAATATACTGAAATCAAAACCGCAATCAAGAGTATTTATGATGATGTAAAAGTCGAAGAAAATGACATCGATCCTATCTTGGAATTGCTTATTCACGACAAAAAAAATGAATATGGTTTGATTCAATTTGCCTTAATTGAAGGAATCGGAAAAATAAAAATTAATCAATCCGTTGAAAATAAATTGATTCTAGACGCGTTTCAAGATTATAAATCTTAAACTTTTTTTAATAAAAAGCTTTGCTTTAGGTATATATTATTTTTTACATTTGCCACGATGAAAACAAACAAAAAACAAAGACAATTCAGTTCTTATAGAAACCGGCTCAATAGTTCCTTGCTAAGGATGTTGAATCGTTTTTATACGAGCAAAAGTCCGTTTTGTTGTGATATTTTTCAATGCTCAAAAGCAGAACACGAAAAACTGCAAATTGTATTTGCGAATATTAGGGTTTGAATTTTAGATTTAGTACCGTTTTCTAAATTAAAAATTACAATCTCAAATATCACAAAATATAATGAATACAAAATATTCTGATCTAATTAATCAAACTTACTATTTTCCTCAAACGGAATTTAAATTAAACAAAGACAACCTGCAATTTCACAATATCGATTTGATGAAATTAGTTGAACAATACGGTACGCCTTTAAAATTTACTTATTTACCGCAAATTTCTGAAAACATTAATAAGGCAAAAGCCTGGTTCAGAAAATCAATGGAAAAAAACAAGTACGACGCAAAATACTACTATTGTTATTGCACAAAAAGTTCTCATTTTGAATACATTATGAATGAAGCTTTCAAAAATAATATTCACATAGAAACATCATCAGCATTTGATGTTAATATTGTAGAAAATTTGCTTGAAAATGGTAAAATCAACAAGAGTACTTATGTTATTTGTAACGGATTTAAAAGAGACGAATACATTACTAATATTGCAAGATTAATCAATAGCGGACATAAAAACACGATTCCGATTATTGATAATTATGAAGAACTTGATTTGCTTCAGGCAGAGATTAAAGGAAAATTCAAAATTGGAATTCGTATCGCAGCCGAAGAAGAGCCTAAATTTGAGTTTTATACTTCTAGATTAGGTATTGGATATAAAAACATTGTTTCGTTTTATAAAAAACAAATTCAGGAAAATGATAAATTAGAGCTTAAAATGCTTCACTTTTTTATCAATACCGGAATAAACGATACTTCATATTACTGGAATGAGTTAGTAAAATGTATTAAAGTATACATTGCACTTAAAAAGGAATGCCCTACCCTTGATGGTTTGAACATTGGCGGAGGTTTCCCGATTAAAAATTCTCTTGCGTTTGAATATGACTATCAATATATGATTGATGAAATTATCAATCAGATTAAAATTGCATGTGATGAAGCCGAAGTTGATGTACCCAATATCTTTACAGAGTTTGGATCATTTACAGTAGGTGAAAGCGGTGGCGCAATCTATCAGATTTTGTACCAAAAACAACAAAATGACAGAGAAAAATGGAATATGATTGATTCCTCATTCATTACCACTTTGCCGGATACTTGGGCTATAAATAAACGTTTTATTATGTTGGCGGTAAACCGCTGGAATGATACATACGAGCGGGTTTTATTAGGAGGTTTGACTTGTGATAGTGACGATTATTACAACTCAGAACAAAATATGAACGCCATTTATTTGCCTAAATACAACAAAGAAAAGCCATTGTATATTGGTTTCTTTAATACTGGTGCGTATCAGGAAACTATTGGTGGTTACGGAGGTTTACACCACTGTTTAATCCCACAGCCTAAACATATTTTAATAGATCGAGATGAAAACGGCATTTTAGCGACTGAAGTTTTCTCAGAACAGCAAACTTCTGATGATGTATTGAAAATTTTAGGTTATACTAAAAAAGTATAAAAAAAAACCTGCAAAATAAAAGTTAATAAATATAAAATTATTAATTTGCAGTACCATCCAAAAGGTTACACTTTTAATTCAAAAAAAACAAAAAAACAAAAACAAAATGAAAGGACCAATCAGTCAGTTTATTGAAAAACATTATTTACACTTTAATTCTGCCTCTCTGGTTGACGCTGCAAAAGCATACGAGCAACAATTGGCAAATGGTGCTAAAATGATGGTAAGTATGGCTGGCGCAATGAGTACAGCAGAAATTGGTAAAATTTTTGCCGAAATAATCAGACAAGATAAAGTACAAATTATTTCCTGTACCGGAGCCAATCTAGAAGAAGACATCATGAATTTAGTAGCACACTCTCATTATGAAAGAGTGCCTAACTACCGTGATTTGACTCCGGAAGATGAATGGGCTTTGCTTGAAAGAGGGCTAAACCGTGTTACAGATACTTGTATTCCTGAGCATGAAGCATTTCGTCGTTTGCAAAAACATATTTACAAAATCTGGAAAGATGCTGATGACAAAGGAGAACGTTATTTTCCGCATGAATTCATGTATAAAATGTTGTTATCCGGTGTCTTAGAAGAATATTACGAAATAGATTTAAAAGATAGCTGGATGTATGCAGCTGCTGAGAAAAACTTACCTATTATTGTACCGGGTTGGGAAGATAGTACGATGGGAAATATCTTTGCTTCATACGTAATCAAAGGAGATTTAAAAGCTTCAACCATGAAGTCAGGAATCGAATATATGGTTTTTCTTTCAGATTGGTATCCAAAAAATAGTGCTAACGGAATTGGATTTTTCCAAATTGGTGGTGGTATTGCAGGAGATTTTCCTATTTGTGTAGTGCCAATGCTTTATCAGGATATGGAAATGCATGATATTCCGTTCTGGAGTTATTTCTGTCAGATTTCAGATTCTACAACTAGTTACGGATCTTATTCCGGAGCAGTTCCAAACGAGAAAATCACTTGGGGTAAATTAGATATTAAAACCCCTAAATTTATTATTGAGTCGGATGCTACAATTGTTGCACCGTTAATTTTTGCTTACTTATTAGATTTATAGGATATTTATGAAAAGAGTTATAGTAGACTACGCTAAACTTACCAACGAAATTTTGAACCTTTTGGTAGAGAAATTTCCTGATGGTTATGATGATTCGGATGTAATCCGTTTTAGAAATGCTAAAAACGAATTGATCGAAGCTGTTGAAGTTCGTACTGAAGACACTATTTATTTAGTAAAAATTAGTACCAAACTTGCTGACAGAATCGAGAATTACGATGAAGATGATGATATCGACGTAGATGTTGATGTAATCGAACCAGTAAAAGGTCTTGATCTTGATGATGATATTGATGATGACGATGACGATGATACATTAGATAAACCGGATGTTGATGGTGGTGATGACGATGATGACGAAGACAAAGATCCAGATGATATTGCTGACGAAGATGATGAAGACGACGAAGATTAATTTTTATCTTTCAAAATAAACTAAAGGAACTCTATTGGGGTTCCTTTTTTTATTAACTTCAAAAAATAATAAAAAATAAGAAAAATACTATATTTAATATTTTTCATTATATTTAGCGATCAATAAATATCAGCCAATGACTTCAGAAATTTTACATGCCAAATTAAAAGAAAATTTCGGATTTGAAAAGTTCAGACCCAATCAGGAAACGATTATTAATACTATACTTTCCGGTCAGGATACTTTAGCTATTATGCCAACCGGAGGAGGAAAATCGATTTGTTTCCAGTTACCGGCATTGGTTTTACCGGGAATTACGATTGTTATTTCTCCTTTGATCGCCTTGATGAAAGATCAGGTAGACAGTTTAAAAACCAACGGAATCCTGGCTTGCTACATCAATAGCAGTCAATCAAGTGAAGAACAGCAATTTTATATTGATAACTTAAAATCGAATAAATTCAAGCTTGTTTATATCGCTCCGGAAAGTCTGTCTTATCTTGATGTTGTTTTTAATGAGCTAACAATCAGTTTAATTGCGATTGATGAAGCGCATTGTATATCTTCGTGGGGACATGATTTTCGTCCTGCATATACCAATTTGGGATATCTAAAAAGCCGCTTCCCCTCTACTCCTGTCCTTGCATTGACAGCTACAGCAGATAAAGCAACGCGTACGGATATAACAAAACAGTTGAAATTAAGAAATCCAAAAACTTTCGTAGCTTCATTTGATCGAAAAAATCTAAGTTTAGAAGTTCGTCCGGCATTAGACCGGGTAAAACAAATTATTGATTTTGTAGAAAACAAACCCAATGAATCCGGGATTATTTATTGCTTAAGCAGAAAAACTACAGAAGAACTCGCTTTGAAATTGCAAAAAAGCGGCGTAAAAGCTAAAGCATATCATGCCGGTCTTGAAAATAAACTCCGTGCCAAAACACAGGATGAGTTTATAAACGATGATTGTCAGGTGGTTTGTGCTACAATTGCGTTTGGAATGGGAATTGATAAATCAAATGTTCGTTGGGTAATTCATTATAATTTACCAAAAAATATAGAAGGTTATTATCAGGAAATTGGTCGTGCTGGTCGTGATGGTTTACCTGCTGAAACTGTTTTGTTTGAAAGTTATGCCGATGTAATTCAGCTTCAAAAATTTGCTTCAGAAGGATTAAACTCTGATGTTCAGCTGGCAAAACTGGAAAGAATGAAACAATATGCAGATGCATTAAGCTGCAGACGAAAAATTCTCCTTTCCTACTTTGGTGAACTCGTAAAAGAGAATTGCGGAAACTGCGATATTTGCAAAAATCCTCCAAAATTTTTCGATGGTACGATTCTCGCGCAAAAAGCATTGTCGGCCATTAGTCGTTTGCAGGAATCTGAGCCTTTGGCTGTAATTGTAGATTTTTTGCGCGGCTCTAGAAACGCGTATATCTACGAAAAAAATTATCAAAGCTTAAAAACCTACGGAATTGGCGCCGACATATCCTGGTATGATTGGAACCAATACCTAATTCAGTTAATAAATCTTGGATATTGCGAAATTGCTTTTCATCAGCACAATAAGATTTTGCTTACTCCTTTTGCGAAGAAAGTTTTGTTTGAAGGCGAAAAAGTACAATTAACTACAGTTGTCAAAAAAGTAATTGATAAAAATGAAATAAAGGAAGTTAAAACTAAAACAGCTAAAAATTCTCTTTTTGAAATACTTCGAACATTACGTTACGAAATTGCCAAAGATGAAGAAGTTCCTGCTTATGTCATTTTTAGTGATGCAGCCTTAAGACAAATGGAAACTCTGCGACCAATGAGCGACGAAGAATTTCTTGCCATTGATGGTGTTGGTAAAGTAAAGCTTGAAAAATACGGACAAGAATTTATAGATGCAATTACTTATTATGAAAAAGTAAAGAAAACAAAAGTTAAAGCTAAAAAAGAAGGCAACACTTATAAAACAACTTTAGATTTATTTCAAAATGGTGCCACTGTAAAAGAAATTGCTGAGCAAAGAAATTTGGGGTATACCACGATTATTTCGCATTTGGCAAAATTATATGTTGATGGCAGTAATATAGATTTAAGTGAGTTTGTATCTGAAAGTGAAGTTTTAGAATTGCATAAAGCACAAAAAGAATTGGAATATCCAACCGCGTTAAAACCGTATTACGATCATTTTGAAGAAAAATTATCGTATGATAAAATTAGATTAGGTTTGGCAATTGTTGAGAGGAATAAGTAATCTTAGTTTTTCTGTCATTTCTCCCTTAGTTTGAAATGACATGATGCTAAAATAAAAAATCCTGTGAAATTAACTTCACAGGATTTTTTGTTTTTAAAAAGTAAATTACAAATACCTTTCTTCAAAAACTTTTTGATGATGTTTTTGATGACCAATAATAACAAAACCTAAAGCTCCTGCTGATAATTGATGTGTTGAAGCAGTTCCAACCCTTTTTAGTTGTTCTTCAGATAGACTCTTGTAAAACAATAAGGTTGAATGTCTTACAGCGGAAAGCTCTGTTAATAAATCCTGAATGCTTCTCGCATTTGCGTTTGTATTGTCTACATAATCATTCTCTTCAAAACCCGGTAAAGGTGTTTTATCATTTCTTGAAAAACGCAAAGCACGATACATAAAAATACGTTCACAATCTATCAAATGCTGAATAATGTCTTTAATAGTCCACTTGCCTTCCGCATAACGGTAATCAAATTTATCTAGTGGAATATTTTGTACAAAGCGGATAAAATCATGAAGAGAGATTTCTAACTCTTCAATCAGATTAACTTCTCCGGCTTCACGAACATAATTTGCAAAAGGACCGGAATATTCTGTTTCTAATAATTGACTTGAATTCATATTTTTTACAATTTATATATCCTTAAATTTTTCTGTAATCTAACTTTATGCTGAATTTCTACTTGCATTGGTATTTCCAAAAAGTGATCTTGTAACGATTTTTTCGTATACTTTTATCAACTCTTCATTTCCATTAGTATCTTTATTCAATTCGTTAATTTTTAGCAAAGCATATTGTTGTATTGTTAACAATGGCAATACAATACGTTCTCTTACCTGAATAGAAGCTATACCATCAGGATAATTTTCCATTAAGGTTTTATGTCCTGCTATTTTCAATAAAAGACGTTTTGTTTCTGAAAACTCATCATAGATAATTTGCCAGAATTCACCAAATTCAGGATCTTTTCTCATATATGCTGTCAATGGTAAAAATGATTTTGCCAGAGACATCATACTATTTTCTAAAAGTGTTTTAAAGAATAAAGAATTATGATATAAATCTTGTACTTTATCCCATTGTCCGCTTTCTTCAAAATATTTTAAAGCAGATCCTACTCCAAAAAATCCAGGTACATTTTGTTTCAATTGACTCCATGAACCTACAAAAGGAATCGCTCTTAAATCAGCGAAGTCTAATGATTCAGACTTGCTTCTTTTAGATGGTCGGCTTCCAATATTAGTTTTAGAATAATATTTTAACGTACTCATCTTCTCTAAATAAGGAATAAATTTAGGATGATTTTTAAAGCTTAAATATTTATCATATCCTAAGCCTGCCAATTGAGTTAAAATTTGTGTTTCTTCATCACTCAATTCATTTTTTCCTTTACTAAAAACCTGATTCGTTACTCCAGCGCTTAATAAATTCTCTATATTATAACGGCAAGAATCTAAAGTTCCAAAATTAGAACTAATGGTTTGTCCCTGAACGGTAATCTGAATTTCATTATTCTCGATTTTTGGACCAAGAGATGCGTAAAATTTATGTGTTTTTCCGCCTCCACGTGCAGGTGGTCCTCCACGACCATCAAAGAAAATAGCTTTAATACCATATTTTCTTGAAATTTCAGTAAGCGCAATTTTAGCCTGATATATACTCCAGTTTGCCATTAAATAACCACCATCTTTAGTTCCGTCAGAGAAACCTAACATGATTGTTTGTTTATTGCCCCTTGATTTTAAGTGTTTAGAGTATTCAGAATTGGTGTACAACTGCTCCATAATCTGATGCGCATTTTGCAAATCATCAACAGACTCAAAAAGCGGAATAATATCCACTGTTGGATTCTCCCAATTGTTCAATCTGATCATGGCAAAAGTTTCCATAACATTCAGCGCGCTTTCGTTATTACTGATGATATAACGATTTGCTCCAAATTCGCCATTATTGGCCTGAATGGTTTTTATAGCCTGAACAGATTCTAAAGTTGATCTTGTAATTTCGTCATCAAAATCTGCCGGATTTAATTCTCCTTTTACTTTTGATAAAACAACTAATTTCTCTTCTTCGGATAATTCAAAATAATTAGCAGGGAATATTTTTGAATCAGAATTCAAATAATGATTTACCACATCCTTAAATACTGCATCATGAATTTTACTATTCTGGCGAATATCTAAAGTCGCAAAATGAAAACCAAAAAGATTAATTTTTACTAAAAAAGCTTCCAGTTCATCCAAATAAAGAGACTGATGTTTTTCGATAATAATATCTCTGATAAGATTTAACTGCGTTAACAATTCGTCTAAAGTAATATAGATTTCACCTTTTGAATAAAAAACAGAACGATAAAGTTTTTGTTCAAGTTCAGATACCAAAGTATCAACACCTGAGAACGTTAACTTACGTTTTAGATTTCTCATTTCTATATAATAACACTTCAAAATCGAAGTACGCAAACGCTCCGCAACTTTTAATGTGATTTCAGTAGTTACAAACGGATTTCCGTCACGATCTCCACCCGGCCAGAAGCCTAGTTTGATTAATTGATTTTGAATAGAGTTTCCCTGAAGGATATTTTTTTGTAAATAATGAACAATTTCTCCTGAAGTAGCATAGAAAACATTTTCTAAATACCAGATCAAACTAACCGCTTCATCATAAGGATTTGGTTTTTCATTCTGGATAAAAGGAGTTTTACCCAACTGTGCCAGTAATTGTTTTATTTTTAATAAATCATTTTGGCGAATTGCTTCAGTCAAATCATTTATAATTCCTAAAACCGGACCAGGATAAAACTGTGTAGGATGCGCTGTTAAAACAGTTCTTACATTAAAGCTTTCCAGGAATTCGATTAATTCTTCATCTTTCTCTTTCGCATCAGATTTCTCTTTGATATCGCGTAAAGATCCGCGCCCTTCCATATTGTTTACTTCAGGAAAAGCAGCATCTTCGATCGCATCAAATAATACAATCTGACGTTCTATATATTGAATAAATCGAAACATTAAATCGATTTTCTCCGTTTCTGAAGCATCGTTTAAATATCTGTCTGAAAAGAAATCAAAAATTTCCTTAGGTGTTTCTTGTTTTTTAAATCCCGTTTCGCAAGTTTCTGAAAATAAAGGAAGTAAAGCTCCTGTATTGTCTATAGAATCAAAGGGTAAAGTTATAAATACACTATTATATATATGGTATTTAGAGAGAACATCTTGATTAAAACGTTCTATTTTAGGCAACGTGTACATAATCTATTGTAGTTGGTGGTTAATTAGTCATAAAAAAACCCCAAGAATAAACTTGAGGTTATATTTAAATATAGCATTCAAGAAGATATTACATATTTTTAAAAATAGTATGCATCAAACGCTTCTTATCGTTTATACTTTCTTCTAATGAAATCATAGTTTCTGTTCTGTAAACACCATCGATATCATCGATCATGAAGATAACTTCTTTTGCGTGTTTAGTATCTTTTGCTCTGATTTTACAAAAGATGTTGAATTTTCCTGTAGTTACAGAAGCTACTGTTACAAACGGGATTTGATTGATTCGCTCTAGTACAAATTTTGTTTGAGACGTATTATTAAGGAACACACCTACATAAGCAATAAATGAATATCCTAATTTATCGTAATCTAAGGCCAATGAAGAACCCATTATTATCCCGGCGTCTTCCATTTTTTTTACTCTAACATGCACTGTACCAGCAGATATCAATAGTTTTTTTGCAATGTCAGTAAACGGAACTCTCGTATTGTCTATTAACATATCTAAAATCTGGTGATCTACTTCATCTAAACGAAATTTACTCATAATTCTTTAATTAATATTACTAATTGCTATTACAAAGTATAAAAATATATATAAAAAACAACAAATTCACATAAAAATTAACTTTTTATCAATCCGTTAACAAATTTAACATTTTTATTTAAATAAAAATCTGCTTTTTGATTCAATTTCGGAAAATTAGTAAAGTCATCTGAATAAACTGCTCCTTTTGCATCATATTCATAATGTCCAAAATAATTTTCCAATTCGCCCACTTCAACTATGTAAGCATTAAAATGAATTTTATTTTCAATCAATTCTTCTTTGTATTGTGCGACAAAATTCGTAATAATTTCGATACCATCATAATTTATTTTGATGTTTTTATACATAAAATCATAAAAAACCACTTTATTTTGTGAAATATTCAAATAATCACTAATTCTATTATTAACTAAATCGTTTTCGCTTATCGATTTAAAACCTGAAATAAGTGAGAAAAATAGGAACTTTCGAGTGATTTCTCTCTCGTAATCATTAGCAAAATGGCCGGCTTCAAATAGTATAGTTGGCACTCCTAAAAACTGGAATGTATCTCCTATACAATTGATATTGAACGAGTCATCAAATCGCCCAATTTGTCCCGGAATATATTCTTGCAATACATCATTGATTGCTGCAATTACATTTATAGCTTTTAAACGGTTCTCGTTTATCTCTCTTTCTTCATTATACGAGGGTGCTAAAAATGAAACAGTTGCCGGCTTACCTGTTGCTCCTGCGCCAAAAATAGTACGCTGATCATGCAAATTAAAACAGTAATGAGGTTTAAAGGTTTCAAAAGCTTCTCTTAAAACGTTGCTTTCCGGTTGTGTCAGATTCTGTGAATCACGATTTAAGTCCACTTTATTAGCATTTTCTCTGGTATAAAGTCTTGCACCATCAGGATTTAAGATCGGAATACTATAAAATGTAAATGTATTAAGCATTTTTTCTGCAAACTCAGATCCGCTGTTTAATACATTAATAAAGTCAAACAACGCTTTTGTAGTCGTACTTTCATTTCCATGCATTTGTGACCATAGATAAATACGTGTTTCTCCAGTTCCAATTTTGTAACTGTAGATAGGTTCGTCTAAAACAGATCTGCCAATTATTTGTACTTGATTATTAGTATTTAGTTTCTCTAATATAGGCTGAATATGATCTAAAGTCAAATAACGACCTGATATTGATTGCTCTTTGTGCTGGCTAAATAATTCTTCTAAATTCATTGTCTTTTGATTAGTTTACAAAAGTAAACATCTTTATTTTTACAATTGTAAACAATTAAAAAAAGAGATAATTTATAATTGTAAACATAATTTTGTCCTTTATTTAGTTAATAAGCATATCAGGAGTTGACAAATGTTATTACTTTAAATAAATAAATTTAAATTACTATATATTAGCTATTTACAAGTGATTAACTAAAGTATTTATTGCTTAATAAACAGCCTTAATATATAATTTACAAGTGTAAAATTGCTTTATTGAATCCTTTTAGTTACATTTGTAAACAACGATTTAAATAACAACAATTTACAATGGTAAACATCGATGATTTTGTAAAACGTCTGGAGATTATACTGGATTATTATGCGTTGAATGCTTCTTCTTTTGCAGACAGAATTGGTGTTCAGCGTTCAAGTATGTCTCACCTGCTTTCCGGAAGAAACAAACCCAGTCTGGATTTTGTAATGAAAATTTTAGAAGTTTTTCCGGATGTAGATTTATATTGGATCCTAAATGGAAAAGGAAGTTTTCCTAAAAATAATGAGGAAGTTTTAGAAACTGTAAAAACGCCCGCTCCTGCTTCGCAAGAAAATTTTACAGGCGGAGATTTATTTTCTCAGATAAATTATAAAGAAGTTCAAAAAACAGAAACAACACCTTCTCCGGAAATTAAAAATCAAAATTTAATTCCTGAACAAGGTGAAATAGAAAAAATTGTCATTTTTTATAAAAACGGAACCTTCAAGGCCTATAATCCGTAATTTGAAAAAATCGCATATTTGAAAAATTTTTAAAATAATTTTCGTTTAAGTGATTCTCACGGGACTTAAAAATATTGAAAATTTACAGCTGAAAACCATTTTCAGGAATTTTACCTAAAACTCCTTCATAATGTTTTTTCAATACCAAAAGATCGGCTTCATAATCTCCGGTTGGAAAAAATGCCTTTCCTAAATTAACTTCTTTTTTACCCCAGTCAAAAGCAACCGGAATAATTGGCACATTTGCCTTAAGAGCTATATAATAAAATCCGCTTTTAATTTCTGTAACTTTCTTGCGTGTTCCTTCAGGAGCAACTGCCAGACGAAAAACTTCTTTTCTTTTAAAAATAGCCGCAATCGAATCGACTTTGTTAAGTCCGCCGCTGCGATCTAATGGTTCTCCTCCTACACTTCTGAAATAATATCCAAACGGAAATTTGAATAATTCCTTCTTTCCTACCCAGTTCATTTCTAATCCGGAGATTCCACGCGTAAAAATTCCTAAATAAAAATCATGATTACTAGTATGTGGCATCACCATCATCACACATTTTTTAACTTCTGCATTTTCAATTCCTACTATTTTCCAGCCCATTAGCTTAAAAAAGATGAATTTGTACAACTGTTTTTTCATTAAAATTTATTTTTTGTTGCAAAATAAAAGATTTAAAGTGGTAAATTTGAGTAAAAGCATTTAAAAATGATTCAAAAATTATTTAGTTATATCATTCCAATAAAAATATTCAAGAAAAAATCAGAAAGAAGTAAAATTATCGAAATTACCTGGGCGAATGGTGAATTGGTTTTAGATTCTGAAAATACAAATTATTCATACGGCAGTTTGCAGCGTATATTAAGGTATGGACTTAGAAATATAGGTTATGATACTATTCTTAAAATGGATCATATTCTATTATTAGGAGTTGCAGGCGGAAGTGTCATAAAAACATTGGTGGATGAAATAGAATACAAGGGGAAAATTACCGGTGTCGAAATTGATTCGGATATGATACAGATCGCAAATCAATATTTTAACCTGGATCAAATAAAACAATTAGAAATTATTATTGATGATGCATTTGAATTTGTATTAAAAACAAAAAACAAATATGATCTGATTATAATTGATATTTTTGAAGATATTAAAATGCCGAATTTTTTATTTGAGAGTTTTTTTAGCGAACGTATTTGTTCCCTTTTGAAAAATAATGGTTTTGTACTTTTTAATACCATGATTTTAGATGAAGCACATAATGTTCGAAATCAAAAATATATTTCTGAAATAAACACTGCATTATTTACTTCAAAAATGCTGCCTCGCGTAGAAGTACATAATGAACTAATAATTATTGAAAAAGTCGCCTAAAATCAAATTTTATGAAACCTCTTGTATCTATACTAAAAGCCTTACCGCCTACTAAGATTATTGATTCCAGTATTCATTTATCAAAATATATTCCGTTGGATTTATCAATAACCAATCATGAGTTAGTTGAAAGTAAACCTGAAAACGCTGTAGAATTTGAAAATTTTATTTCAAATTATTTAGAAAAAAACAATGCACAAGTTGCATTTGGCGGCTATATAGAAGGTCGTACATTATACCAGCGAAGCACTATTTTTAAGAACGACTCAATTCCGGAACGTAATATTCATATAGGCCTGGATTTATGGACAAAAGTTGATACCGCAGTTTTAGCTCCGTTAAACGGAAAAGTACACAGTTTTAAAAACAATGTGGGTTTGGGAGATTATGGTCCAACAATAATTTTAGAACACATTGTCGAAAATGAAAAATTTTATACTTTATACGGACATTTATCGTTAGAAAGTATAGAAAACCTTAGTGTTGGGAAAGTTTTTAATAGAGGGCAACAAATTGGAACTTTAGGAAACTCCTCTGTCAATGGAGATTATGCACCGCATGTTCACTTTCAGATTATAAAAAATATCGAAGAATATCATGGTGATTATCCCGGAGTTTGTAATACAAATGATTTGAATTTCTATATTGAAAACTGTCCGGACCCCAACTTATTATTAAAAATTACTTAAATAGTTATGAAGAAAGCAGGATTGATTATATGTTTGTTGTTGTTAATAGGATGTAAATCGAAAAACATCAGCAGAGACACTGAAGATTTAAAGATTAAGAAAATTTCTGGTTCAGAAATTAATGCCAATCAACAACAAAAAGCCTATGAATTGGGCAAACGAGTTTTAGAAACTTGCAATACATCGAAATTTAAACCCTTTAATGAGACTGAAGTTACTTCATCTGTCAGAGAAAACACAACTGAAGAACGCCTGACTAAAACTTGCCAGAAATTTAGACAGTATTACGGAAGTTTTATTGATTTAAAATTAGATGGAGTTTATAAAACAAAACAAGAAGTCGTGTATCGCTATCATGCTTTATACACAAAAAAGGTTGCTAATAAGGAATTGCGCGTTTTTGTAAATGAAGACAATTTAATTTCTGCAATCAAATCAATGGATTGGGATGAAAAATTTGATTCTAAACTAACAGAACAATAAAATAAAACTATGAATTTAAAACTATCTCTTTTAATAATACTGTTAATTTCAACATTTGCAAACGCTCAGGAAACAATGAGCATAAAAGGTTCAAAACCTTATCCCGCAACACAGGATTATACTTTTATTTGTGAAAAATATGTATATACCGGCGAAGCAAATGTGCAGATTGCAAAAACAGAAAAAGGAGGAGTTTTAAAAATAAGCATACAAACTACAAATGATAAAACCCGCATTTCAGGCGGGTTATATGTTGATTTAGCAAATGGAGATGTTATACCGTGTGTTGATAAAAACAGCAATGAAACTATAGAAGGTAAAACATCTTCATACTATTATTTTACTCCGGCTGAAATGATTAAGCTTAAAAAAAATGATATTAAAGGAATTAGATTTATAGTAAAAGGAAACGCTGCAACTTTTGGCGATCAAACAGGTTATTTTACAGCTTCGAACAAAATGTCTTATTTTTCGACGGCCTTCGATAAATCAAAAAAAACATTTGATACAGCTGCAGCAATTAGTGCATTATAAATAAAATATTTGCTCTAATAAATCTTATATTTATATCTAATTTTAATATCCCATGAATTCTAACGAAGCCTTAATTACAAAATTCTATACTGCTTTTGCAAACGCTGATGCTAAAACAATGAGTGAATGCTACCATCCGAAAATTCATTTTGTTGATCCTGCATTTGGTTTGCTTAAAGAAGAGCAAGTTTCTAAAATGTGGGAAATGTTAATTTTAAGAAGTAAAGGCAATATCAAAATTGAATTTTCAAATATAAAAGCAGATGATGTTTCAGGATCTGCAAAATGGGTTGCAGCCTATAATTTCAGTAAAACCAATAGAAACGTAATTAATAGAGTTTCTGCTGAATTTGTATTTCAAGACGGACTTATTATTAAACATACCGATAGTTTTAATGTCTGGAAATGGTCTAAACAAGCTTTTGGAATTACTGGTTATTTATTAGGATGGACGGGTTATTTTCATAAGAAAATTCAGGAACAAGCTTTATTATCACTAAAAAAGTTTCAGGAGTCAAAATAATTAAGTCTTTTATAAAAACACAAAGTTCGCAAAGCTATATTAAAATTAGCTTTGCGAACTTTATATTTTATGGATATTTCTACACGCTTTGCGTAAAAACTTAACTCCCGATAACTGTCAGATTGCAGTTAAATTTTAAGTAAAGTTAAGATTTAAACCATCCGGCAACTAATTCATCCTCAAATGAATTTGCGTTTTTATGAATAAACTCGTTTGTATTTTTATTATAAGAATAATCTAAAGCCCAGGTTTGGTGATTTTTAGCCAGATCCTTAATGCTTTCGCAAACTAAAGCAATTTCTTTATCAGTTGTTGTTGGGTGAATAGACATTCTGATCCATCCCGGTTTTTTGATCAAATCGCCAATCGTGATTTCATTTACCAATTTATTCGAAGTTTCCTGATCTACATGCAGTAAAAAATGTCCATAAGTTCCGGCGCAGCTGCATCCTCCCCTGGTTTGAATTCCAAATTTATCATTTAGTAATTTTACACCTAAATTAAAATGAAGATCTTCAATAAAAAAAGAAATAACACCTAAACGATTCGTATGTTGACCAGCTAAAATTTTAATATTTGAAACCGCTCCGAGTTCATTAAAAACATAATCAACAATTTCGTGTTCGCGTTGCAGGATATTTTCAATTCCCATTTCTTCTTTAAGTTCAATTGCCAGTGCTGTTTTTATAACTTGCAGAAAACCAGGAGTTCCGCCATCTTCACGATCCTCAATATTGTCAATATATTTATGTTCACCCCAAGGATTTGTCCAGCTCACGGTTCCTCCGCCAGGACAATCAGGAATCATATTATTGTATAGTTTTTTATTAAAAATCAAAACTCCCGAAGTTCCCGGACCACCTAAAAATTTATGAGGAGAAAAGAAAATTGCATCGAGATATGATTCGGGATCTTCAGGATGCATGTCAATTTCTACATAAGGTCCTGAACAAGCGAAATCTACAAAGCAAACTCCGTTATGTTGGTGCATTAATTTGGCTGCTTCATGAAAAGGAGTTTTTAAACCTGTAACATTCGAACATGATGTTATAGAAGCAATTTTGATCGTTCGGTCAGCATATTTTTCTAATAGTGCTTCTAAATTATCCAAACAAAAAAGTCCTTTTTCACAAGACGGAATAATTTCAACATCAGCAATAGTCTCTAACCATGATGTTTGATTAGAATGGTGCTCCATATGTGAAATAAACACAATTGGTTTTTTTTCGGCCGGAACATTAATAAAATCTTTAAGATTTTCAGGAATTTTCAAACCCAAAATACGCTGAAATTTATTTACAACACCTGTCATTCCTGTTCCGTCAGTAATCAAAACATCATCCTGATTGGCATTTGTATGACGTTTTATAATATTTCTGGAATGATGATATGCTTTTGTCATGGCAGTACCTGACACCGTTGTTTCTGTATGAGTATTCGCTACAAAAGGTCCAAATTCATTGAGAAGTTTTTCTTCAATAGGGCGATAAAGCCTTCCGCTGGCTGTCCAATCTGTATAAATAATTTTTTTCTTGCCGTATGGAGAAGTAAATTCCTGATCAATTCCAACAATATGTTGCCTAAAATCCTGAAAATAAGTTTCCAGAGTGATGGTATTATTTTTGCTATTCATTAGTGTGCCTGAGTTTGATTGCAAATATATTGCTTTTTTATATAATTGCGAATTTATCAATTGTAAACTTCAAACATTACATAACCGGTTAGTATCTTTAGTTAAATTGTCATTTTTTTAATAATTTATCACAATATTCTATCGGATTAATAGGGCAAGTAAAATTAACAATACCATTTTATGAAAAATTTATCAGTAGCTACTTTTGGTGGTGGATGTTTTTGGTGTATTGAAGCTGTAATTCAGCGTTTAAAAGGAGTAGAATCCTTAAAATCAGGTTTTTCAGGAGGTTTTATAAAAAATCCTCCATACCGTGAAGTTTGTACTGGCAGGACTGGACATGCCGAAGTTATACAAGTAACATTTAATCCTGACATAATTTCATATCATGATCTTCTTTATATTTTCATGACAAGTCACGATCCAACAACCTTAAACCGTCAGGGAGCTGATGCAGGAACTCAATATCGTTCTGTCATTTTGTATCATGATGAAGAACAAAAAGCAATTGCAAAACAAGTTTTCGAAGAAGTGAAACGTTTTTACGAAGATTCAATTGTAACTGAATTAAAACCTTTTGAAGTGTTTTACAACGCCGAAGAAGATCATCAAAATTATTACAATAATAATCAGGATGCGCGTTATTGCCAGATAGTAATAGATCCGAAAGTACAAAAACTAAAAAAAATGTACGCAGATAAGTTAGTAGGCTAATTAAAGATTTTGACACAGATTAGAAGGATTAGAATGATTTTCCTCACTTACTTATAAATTTCTTAGAGATTTAAAAAGAATCATTTTAATCTGTATAATTTGTGGCAAAAAAATAAAAAATACAAATGAAAAATTTAAAAATAAAGAATCGATTTACTACTGAATTGCCTGCAGATCCTAACGAAACCAATGAAATTCGTCAGGTTTCAAATGCTGTTTTTTCTTATGTAAATTCAACAAAACCTTCAAATCCGGTGCTGATTCATGCTTCTGAAGAAGTAGCTGAATTAGTTGGTATTTCTACAGATGAAATTAAGTCTGAATCTTTTGTAAATGCCTTTTCAGGAAAAGAAATTCTTCCCGAAACACGTCCGTATGCAATGCGTTATGCCGGACATCAGTTTGGGAATTGGGCAGGACAACTGGGTGATGGCCGTGCTATTAATTTGACCGAAGTTGAACATAATAATGATTTTTTTACACTTCAGTTAAAAGGAGCCGGAAAAACACCGTACTCCAGAACGGCCGACGGTTTAGCAGTTTTACGTTCTTCTGTCAGAGAGTATTTGTGTGCTGAAGCGATGTATCATTTGGGAGTTCCCACTACCCGATCACTTTCGCTGATGTTATCCGGCGATCAGGTTTTACGCGATATTTTATACAACGGAAATCCAGCTTATGAAAAAGGTGCTATTGTTTGCCGCGTTGCTCCGTCTTTTATTCGTTTTGGAAGTTTTGAAATGCTGACGGCCAGAAATGAACTCAAAAATTTAAAACAATTTGTTGAGTATAACATAAAATACTATTTCCCGGAGATTAAAGGCGAACCAAAAGAACAATACATAGAATTCTTTAAAACAGTCGCGGATAAAACCCGTGAAATGATTTTACATTGGCAACGTGTAGGTTTCGTGCATGGAGTAATGAATACTGATAATATGTCAGTTCATGGAATCACGATCGATTATGGACCTTATGGCTGGTTAGAAAATTACGATCCTAACTGGACTCCAAATACTACAGACAGTCAAAATAGAAGATACCGTTTTGGGAATCAACCGCAAATTGCGCAGTGGAATTTATATCAGTTAGCAAATGCTCTTTATCCGTTAATTAATGAAGCAGAACCATTAGAAAAAATCTTGGAAGCCTTTATAAATGATTTTGATTCAGATTACAAAACAATGTTTTTAAGTAAGTTAGGTATATTTACTTCTACTGAAACTGATAGTAAATTAATAATAGCTTTAGATACAGTTTTACAATTGTCCGAAACTGATATGACTATCTTTTTTAGAACTTTAAGCCAGATAAAAAAGACAGATTCAGTTGATCAGGCAATTGAAAAAATTCAATATTCATTTTATATACCGGAAGAAATTTCAGGAGATATTTTAGATTCCTGGAAAAAATGGTTTGCTGTGTATCTTGAAAGATTACAAACTGAAGAATTATCAGATGAAAATCGTTTAGAAAAAATGAACGCTATAAATCCTAAATATGTTCTTCGAAATTATATGTCACAGTTGGCAATTGATGCAGCAGATCAGGGAGATTATTCTTTAATTGATGAGCTTTACAAATTATTACAAAAACCTTATGATGAACAACCAGAATACCAAAAATGGTTTGCAAAAAGACCAGATTGGGCAAGATCAAAAGTAGGTTGTTCCATGCTTTCTTGTAGTTCTTAAAAGTTTTTTTGCCACGAATTTATAGATTTGCCTATAAAATAATGTCAAATTGAGCGAAGTCGAAATGCACACAAAGTGTTCTGGACTTCGCTCGAACTGACAACAAAAATTTGCCTAAATTCGTTAATTTGTGATGATATTTTTATTTTGAAGTAATAAAATCCACAATCATATTGGCATGAACGCGAGAGTTTTCGATAAACCATTTATGTGTATGCATCCCGCCGCACACAACTCCTGCTAAAAATAAACCTTCTACATTTGTTTCCATTGTTTCAGGATTGTATTTTGGTGTTTTTAATTCATCTTGAGATAGTTGAATTCCCATTTTTTCAAGAAAAGTCAAATCAGGTTTATAACCTGTCAATGCTAAAACAAAATCATTCTCTATTGTAACTTTTCCGTTTGGTGTTTCAATTTCGACTTTATCTTCACTAATTTCGGTAATATTAGATTCAAAATAAGCTTTAATACTTCCTTCAGCAATCCGGTTTTCTATATCTGGTTTTACCCAATATTTTACTCGATTATTGATTTCGTTTTTACGAATAACCATTGTAACATTTGCTCCTTTTCTCCAGCATTCTAATGCTGCATCAACAGAAGAATTATTGGCGCCCACAACTAAAATATTTCTAAAGGCATATTCATGCGCTTCTTTATAATAATGACGCACTTTTGGCAATTGCTCTCCTTTTATATTCATTGTAATGGGAATATCATAAAATCCGGTAGCAATAATCACATTCTTAGCATCATATGAAGATTTGTTTGTTGTGATTTTAAATCTTTTATTTTCTAATTTCTGAACTTCAGTAACTAGTTCAAATAAGTTAATATTAAAATTAAAGTAGCGATGTATATTACGATAATATTCCAAAGCTTCTTGACGGCCAGGCTTTGGCGCCAGGCAATTAAACGGAATATCTCCTATTTCCAGTCTTTCTGCTGTTGAAAAAAAAGTCATATACAAAGGATAGTTGAAAATACTATTTACAATCGCCCCTTTTTCTATAATCAGATAACGTAAGTTTTTCTTTTGAGCTTCTATTGCACAAGCAAGACCAATAGGACCGCCTCCAACAATGATTAAATCATATTGTTCTGTCATAGTTCTATTGTTTTTCCCAGTCTTTAAAAGGATTTTTACTCAAATAAGCATTATAGTATCTGGGGTCATTAGTAACTTCTTCTCCTAACCAATCCGGTTTCTCAAACGTTTCTGTTTCAGATTCCAACTCGATTTCGGCCATTACCAAGCCTTCATTTTCTCCATAAAATTCATCTACTTCAAAAATATGTTTTCCTGACTTTATCTCAAAACGGGTTTTTTCTATTTTGCCTTTTTCGCATAATTTAAGTAATTCCTGAGCTTCATCAACAGGAATTTCATTTTCCCATTCAAAACGCGACATTCCGCCTTGTTTTCCAATTCCTTTAATGGTAATAAAGCCTTTATTTCCTTTAATTCTAACCCGAACAGTTCTTTGCGGGATTGAACTTAAATATCCCTGAGCAATTTTATTTTGAGTAAAAGCCTGTTCTTTAAAATCACCAGATTTTACAAGAAACTTTCTTTCTATTTCGACCATTTCTCTGTATTAAATTAAATTTTATGCAAGTTACTTAATTTAATTCACTCCTAAAATCAAGAACTAGTTATCTATAAGATTTTGCTTAAATATGTAATCGTCTCAAAATTAGATATATAGATTCAAAATAACAGACTATTAATGTATTATGTATTTATTTTTTTGTTAAATTTGATAGAATCTTAACTCCATCACTTATGTCTAAAAAAGCACTTTATCTATTAGGCATTGCAATAACCATTATTTTAGGTACCTATTTGTATGTAAACTTTTGTTGCAATTGTACTATAAAAACACCAGCGCCTGATACTGAAAAAGTACCGGTAGTTGTGGGTGAAGAGACTAATTTTGTCCCTTTTATTCTAAATGGTTCCGGAATTGATTATCATACAAATGATAACATCAAGTTCCTGAAAAACAGTTTTGCAGTTATTCTGCCTGTTAGTGATTCTGTAGCGATTGGAATTGAAAACCTTAAAAAATTTTTAATTGCAAATCCAAAACAAAAAATAACCATCACCGGTTACGCTACTTCGGATGAGACAAATAGTACTTCGGATGAAAATCTTGGTCTTGCAAGAGCAAATGATATAAAGAAGTATTTTATTTCTAAAGGTTTATCAGCTTCTCAATTGGATACTAAAGGTGAGATAATTGATAAATGGAAAACAAATTCAGATACGCTTTTAGGTCCTGCCGAATACAAATTTGAAACATTGGAAACAACTCCCGATGTAACTGATGAATGGGTAGTTTTGAAAAATAAAATTAATGGAGATCCTTTAATCCTGCATTTCAATACCAATAAAGCCAGTGATAAACTGACAGATGTTGAAAATCAAAAAGTGGCAGATTTATTACACTATATGAAACATGAAAAAGATGCAGTTATTTTAGTGGTTGGACATAGTGATAATGTTGGAAATCGGGATTCTAATGTTATTCTTGCCCAAAAACGTGCTGATTTTTCTAAAAATTATTTATCTAAAAAAGGTATTGAAGAAAGTCGTATTACCACTGAATCAAAAGGACCTGATGAACCTGTTGGCGACAATAATACGGGAGAGGGAAAAGCGACCAACAGAAGAACCGTAATTACAATCAAATAATTAATCAAAATATACTATTATGAATATACCATGTATCTTAATACCTGTACTAGTTGGATTAATCTGTGGAATTTTGGGTTACTTACTAGGAAAAATGAATTCTAAAGGAGATGATTCGCTTGCTTTATCACTGCAGGCTGATTTAGATGCCTGTAAAGCAAATACAAGAAACCTGAATGCTAAAATTTCTTCTTTAGAAGATGATTTGGCATCAAAAACTAATGTTTCTGCATCCGGACAATCTTTTACATCTACTGCAGCTCCGGCCTTTTTGTTTGATGCATTACTGGCATCTGATACTTATGGAAAAAAAATCAAAGAAAATGATCTGAAAATCGTTGAAGGTATCGGACCTAAGATTGAGGCTTTATTAAATGCAGCTGGTATTACCACCTGGCAGGAATTATCAGAAACATCAACTGAAAAATTACAATCAATTCTGAATGCAGGCGGAGAAAATTTTGCGATTCATAATCCCGGAACCTGGGCTAAACAAGCTTTTTTAGCTTATCAGGGCAAATGGCAGGAATTAAAAGACTGGCAACAAGGTTTGCTGGGAGGAAAAGAGTAAAGAAAAGTTACAAAGGTACAGAGTTGCAAAGGTTCAAAGGTTTTGTAACTCTGTATTTATTTTAAACTTTTTGTTATTTTATTTGAACCTCCTAAAAAATTGAATCCCATTTTTTAGAAAGATTATACCATAATTGTCCTTGAGAAACTTCAAGCGGACAATCGATATTGTTGGTATAAAGTGCTCCGGTTCCCAAACCTTGAGGCATATTTGAATGCTGTAAAAATGTCCATTGTGAAATAGCGTTGAGCCCGATATTACTCTCTAATGCTGATGTAATCCACCAGCCAATATTGTATTTTTCGGCCAAATCAATCCATTCTTTGGTTCCTCTAAAACCGCCAATAAAACTTGGTTTTAGAATGATGTACTGAGGTTTGATTTTTTGCAATAATTTTTCTTTTTCTTCTAACGAGAAAACACCTATCAATTCTTCATCCAGCGCAATAGGAAATGGGGTTGTTTTACATAAATCTGCCATTTCTAAAACATTCCCTTTTTTAATTGGCTGTTCTATACTATGAAGCTGAAATTTGTTAAGTTGAACAAGCTTATCTAAAGCTTCGTTTAAAGCAAAAGCGCCATTTGCATCAACCCGAATTTCGATTTGTTCTGCTGAAAAATGACTTCGGATAAAGTGTAATAATTCTAACTCTTTCTCAAAATCTATCGCACCAATTTTAAGTTTGATACAACTGAAACCATCAGCTAATTTCTCTTCAATTTGCTGTTTCATATAGGCAGCTTCTCCCATCCAAACCAAACCATTTATAGTAATTGATTTAGAATTGTTTGTAAAATCTGATGGAAACAACACATATGGATCTTTACTTTTTAGTGATAAAAAAGCCATTTCGATCCCGAATTGTATTGACGGAAATTCAAGTAGCGCTTCCCATAAAGCAGTTTCTCCCAAATGAATATTTTCGCAAGCCCAGTTTAGTTTTTCTTCATAATCATCCCTGTCATCTGCACTTAAACCACGTAGAATTCCGCACTCTCCTATTCCTTTTTTATTATTTTCTTCAAGAACAATAAACCATGTTTCTTTTTGCATCATAACCCCTCTGGAAGTTCCTGAAGGGCGCTTAAACTCGAGCATGTATTTGTGGTAAGTTGCTTTCATGATTGTATTTTAAACCATATAAGTTATATAAGTTCATTTAATCAGATTGTGTAAAATCTTAATGGTTAAAGATTAAGCAAGCTTTATATGATATAGTTTCAATGAACTTATATAACTTATATGGTAAGCCTTTAATTGTATAATTTCAAAACTCTTTCAAAGTCTTTTGATGGTAAACCTGCTTTTTCGAAAACGGCAAAGTCTTGTTTTGTTTTATCTTTCCAGCTTAAATTATCGGTGACGTTTTGAGTCTGATATTTTTTATAGATTGCTTTTGCCTCACTATAATCGTCGCTCACCAAATAAACATGCGCTAAATTTAATTTTACCAATAACTCTGTGTCGTCCAGTTTTTCACCTTCTTTAAGAAACTTAATGGCTTTTGCATATTGTTTCGTCAGAATGTAGCAGTATCCAATAGAACTGTAATCAATTGCCGTAGCTTTACCATCATTTATGATAGTATTTAGCTTTTGAATCGCTTCATTGTATTTTTGCAATTTTATTAAAGTCGAAGCCTGAGTTCTCAAATCATTATAAACGTTTTTAGAAATATCTGCATCTTTATAACACGTGTTTCCAAAGTCTTTATATACTTTGTTTTTTTCTATTGGCAATAATTTTTGGAACTCTGTGTAACGATATTGTTTTATAATTTTATCCAGAATACAAACACAAAAATCATCAGAATTGGCCATTTTTTGAGCCATTGTCGATGTTTTACAAAGACTTATAATTTCGTTTTTGTTGTCTTGGTTCCATCCACGGTTTAATTTCGTGTCTACCCAAGGCACAACTTCAAGAACAATTTTTTGATTTAGAAGCCAGTTTTTGCTGTGAAATCCAAACCATATTGTGCTGATATCCTGACCTAAACACGAAGATTTATCAAGCGACAATCTTTTTGCGTCTTTACTTAATGGCTCTACCTGTGCATAACAGGATTTATCTGTCTTGCCATCATCGATATATTTTTTTGCAGCATCATTTGAAGTAAAAAGTGCATAAGTACAAGTATCATCTCCGGAGATTTTTGACATTAAAAAAACGGCTCCGGCAGAACCTTGAGAAATTCCGGTGGGATCCGGAATTGATTTTAGTACAGAAACCAAACTATTCGCCATTTGCTGGTTTTCGTCTAATAGTGTGATTCTATAAACGATTTCTGTTGTACCTACGGGCAGGTCTTCGGTTTTTAGTACGATTCGGTCACGGGCTGAAACTATAATTTCTTTTGTTGTAGCGCGTTCTTTGTCCCAATAACCATCTTTTTGAGCAAAAGAATGAAATGAAACTGTGATCAAAAAAAATAGTGCAACCTTTTTTAAATTCATTTTATAAAATTTAGTTTAAATGTCCATGCAAATTTCAAGCCTAATTTTTGAGCATTTGCTGAATTCTTTTTTCAGCCTCTTCTTTTGTAATTCCGTTGTAATAATCTTTTACAAATGGATGATCGAAATCTTTATGAGGAAAAATTTCGGGTCTTTCATTACCACTCTTAGTAACTACTGTTGTTGGGATACTACCTGAGAATTCATATTGCGAAATATAATTCGAAAGCCACCCAAAATAATTGGTTTCATGATTTTCGTTATCAAAGTTTTCCAGATAATCCTTAAAACTTTGTTCGCTTAATGAAACCCAGAAACCATATTCCAGATCTTCACAATGATCGTTAACTTTTTGAAATAAAACAACCCTAACAAATCTAAGAACATGTTCCGGATGTTTTATTACGCAAAAATCAGAATCGATTACTGCAATATCTTCTTTTTCCTGATCAGACAGATTATGATAACTATTAGGAGAATTATAGGTTAATGCGGGCCAGCTTTCGTGTTCCTGACCACAACATTCACAAATGAATTTAATCGTTTCGTTCATCTAATTTTATTATGAATACTAAAATCCCAGCCCCGATAGAGGCGGTATCCTTTTTTGAGAGGATTTTTCATCTTCTCAAAAAAGATATAGCCGAAAGCGGGAAATAGCTCCTTATGATTTTCAAACTTTTAAAATTTCGAAATTCTAAAAGCTCTATTGGTATACTAATTAAAGTTCTATTGAATCTCCAATTTCAAGAAGCATTAAATCTTTGCCTTTATCGAAAAATTTACGAATTGCATCTTCATGATTGATTTCGATATAACCGAAAGTGTCAAAATGATAGCCCAGGATTTTATCGCATTCGATAAAATCAGAAGCAATAATAGCATCTTCGACATCCATTGTAAAATTATTTCCGATTGGAAGTATTGCCAAATCTAATTTTGTACGCAACGGAATCAGTTTCATATCATATGTAAGAGCTGTATCGCCGGCTATGTAAATATTTTTATGCTCGCTTTCGATTACAAAACCGCCAGGATTTCCGCCGTAGCTTCCGTCAGGAAATGAGCTTGAATGAATGGCATTTACATATCTTACTTTTCCGAAATCAAAATTCCAGCTTCCGCCATGATTCATTGGGTGCGCTTTTAGCTCTCTTTGAGCATAATAGCTTGTAATTTCAGCATTTGAAACTATTACTGCATTGGTACGTTTTGCAATAGCTTCTACATCGAGAACGTGATCGCCATGTGCGTGTGTAAGCAATATATAATCTGCTTTTAATGTGTTTATGTCAATTGCCGCAGCTTTTGGATTTCCTGTAATAAATGGATCAACAATAATATGTTTTCCTCCAACTTCAATGCCCAATGACGCGTGTCCGTAAAATGTGATTTTCATTTTTGTAAAATTTTAAAGTTGAACTTTGTTTATCTTCCACCTAAGAAAAGGTTAACAATAATGTCTGAAATCAATGAAATCATACATACTGTTAATAATATTGAAAGCAAAAATGTGCTAAGTGCCAGTTTTTTTAATTCTGGGTCTAACAGCTTAGGATTTTGATTTTTATAGACGGTAATTAAATGTTTAGTTAAAGGTATGTAGGCCAATAAAAACAGGTATTGATCGAAATTGTAATCGCTTAAAATTGCAAAAACAACAACCAGAAGCATCGCTGTAATAATCAACGTAAAGTGATAAATTTTAGCTTTTGCCCCACCAATTTGAACTACGATTGTATTTTTTCCTGATTTTCTGTCTGATTCTTCATCGCGCATATTATTCAAATTCAAAACTCCTACGCTTAGCAAACCAATTGAAATGGCAGGAAGAATCAATAAAGGATCTACTTCTTTAGAATATAAAAAATTAACACCCAATGTACTTACAAGTCCGAAGAAGATGAAAACAAATACATCACCAAGCCCTTTATATCCGTAAGCTGAATTTCCTACTGTATAACGAATTGCCGAAGCAATTGCTGCAACTCCCAGTAATAAGAAAAAGATTGAATATCCGAAATTAGTTTCGCCAAATGCAAAATAAATTAAGATTATTGCAGATAGTAAAGTAAGCAAAGAGGTTATTATTATGGCTTTTTTCATGGCTTGAGGCGTGATAACTCCGCTTTGAATAGCACGCTTTGGTCCTATTCTGTCTTCATTGTCAGTTCCTTTTACACCATCTCCGTAATCATTTGCAAAATTGGATAAAACCTGCAATCCTAATGTTGTTAATAAGGCAAAACCAAAAATTTTCCAACTAAATACTTCTGTAGGTGTATTAATCGCTTCTGTAGGATTTGAAAGCGCGTAAATACTTCCAACTATAATTCCAGAAACTGATAAAGGCAATGTGCGCAATCGTGCGGCTTCAATCCAATGTTTCATATTTTAATTTTAGATTTTAGATTTCTTTAAAAAGTTTTCAGTCACAGTTTCAGTTTTAAGTTTCAAGACTGTGACTGAGACTGGAAACTATTACTTTTTA
This sequence comes from [Flexibacter] sp. ATCC 35103, assembly GCF_001975985.1. Lineage (GTDB taxonomy): Bacteria > Bacteroidota > Bacteroidia > Flavobacteriales > Flavobacteriaceae > Flavobacterium. Next base: position 216,203 of record NZ_MTQF01000010.1, read on the forward strand.
AGGTAACCATTTATTTTCACCAAAGTTTGGTTTTCTTTTTTCTAAGAAAGCATTTCTTCCTTCTTTTGCTTCTTCGGTCATGTAGGCTAAACGAGTTGCTTCACCAGCAAAAACTTGTTGTCCTACCATTCCGTCGTCTGTTAAATTCATGGCGAATTTTAGCATTTTTATAGAGGTTGGTGATTTCTGTAGGATTTCCTGAGCCCATTCATATGCTGTATCTTCCAGCTCATCATGTGGGATAACGGCATTTACCATTCCCATATCCATAGCTTCCTGAGCAGAATAATTTCTTCCTAAAAAGAAAATCTCACGTGCTTTTTTCTGACCCACCATTTTTGCCAGATAAGCTGATCCGTAACCTCCGTCGAAACTGGTTACATCTGCATCTGTTTGTTTAAAAATCGCATGTTCTTTACTTGCCAGAGTCATGTCGCAAACCACATGCAAACTATGTCCGCCACCAACTGCCCAACCCGGAACAACTGCAATAACTACTTTTGGCATAAAACGTATTAAACGCTGTACTTCAAGGATATTTAAACGATGCTGACCATCTTCACCAACGTAACCCTGATGTCCGCGCGCATTTTGATCTCCTCCGCTGCAAAAAGAATATACACCATCTTTTGTAGATGGCCCTTCTGCAGAAAGCAAAACTACTCCTATCGAGGTATCTTCTTGTGCGTCGTAAAAAGCCTGGTATAATTCTGAAGTTGTTTTAGGACGAAAAGCATTTCTAACATTTGGTCTGTTGAATGCGATTCTTGCAACTCCGTTACATTTTTTATATGTTATATCTTCAAATTCTCTGGCAGTTATCCAATCCATTTCTATTTGTTTAATTTTAAATAATTATAGTGTAAAAATAAAGCATTTTTACATTTTTACCTACTCAATTTACTTTAAGTCTGTGAGAAAATGACGCCTAATGTTAACAATTGGTATTATCTTACAAAAAATAACGTTTTTTAACATTAGTTTTAAAAAATTATAAGTAATTTTACACCCTAGAAATCAATGAGATACATTTTATTTCATAGGATTCAGATTGATTTTCTTTCACTGATTTATTAACCTAAAAAATGATTTTTTTGAGAAAATTTAAAAAATTTGTCGCTCATTTTTACATGGTTTTTATTCGTAAACCCTTAAATAATGAGCAAATGATTTACTCATTTGTTGAAACTTCGAAAAGGAAATAGTAACACCTAAGGTTAAATGCTGGAATTGTTTAGTAATTAGTATAAAATTGATTACGAAAAGAGGAAAAAATACTAACTAAAACTTTCCATAAGTTATTTTATAAACCAATGGATCAGCCGTGAAATTGATGTTTCGCTTTTAATATGAATGTATGAATTGTTTGAAGACATACCGTTTCAAGAAGTAATTTCTAAAATTTTTAAAGTAGTTATCTCTTGAATGGATTCGAATTTATTTTATTTCTGTTTTTTTTTAATTACAATTTTTTTTAAAACTAGAATAAAAAGGGAAAGGCTGCTTGTAATGAGCAGCCTTTCCTGTTTTTAAGGAATAATGTAAAGAAACTTTTAGTTTTCCTTTATCAGATAAATTCCGTCGTCTTTAATTTCTATAAGTTTGTCTTTGTATAAAGCTCCAATTGCTTTTTTGAAAGTTTTTTTACTCATTTTCAATACCGTTTTGATATCCTCAGGATGCGAAGCGTCATTTAAACGTAAAAAACCACGATTGGCTCTTAATTCATCTAATATTTTTTCTGCATTTGGCTCAATACTCTGATAACCTTGCACTTGCAATGCAACATCAATTTTATTGTCAGGGCGAATGTTTTTAATAAAACCAATCATTCTGTCTCCGGTTCTGATCGCATCATCATAAACTTCATCTTTGTACAACAATCCTTTGTGTTGCTCATTGATGATTACGTTGATTCCTAATTCCGTAATATGCGAAACGATTAAATCTACTTCTTCGCCTTTTTCAACCGTTAGGTTTTCATTGCTTAAAAATTGATTTAATTTACTTGAAGCTACCAAACGATTGGTTTTTTCATCCATATAAAGGTAAACTAAGTAACGTTTTCCTTTTTCCATTGGACGCGCTTGTTCTTTAAACGGAACAAGAATATCTTTTTCCATTCCCCAGTCCATAAAAGCGCCAACCTGATTGATGTAATTTACTCTTAAAAGGGCAAATTCATTCAATAAGATATAAGGTTCAAGTGTTGTAGCGACAGGGCGTTGTTCGTGGTCTAAATATACAAAGACGATTAATTCTTCGCCTATTTCAAATTCATTGGGAACGTATTTATTGGGTAATAATATATCGTGAATTCCTTCCGGATCTTCTTCAGGATTTCCTAAAAATAAACCAACTTTGGTATCACGTAATATGGTAAGGGTATTGTATTTTCCTATTTCAATCATTTCTATAAGGTTCTAAGCTGTAAAATAGCTGAGTTTCTAAAGTGCAAATGTACGAAGTTTGAAAATGGTACGACGAAAAATGTTTTAGATAAAAATGTATCGTAAGATCTTTTTTCGGTTTCTCTTTTTTTTAATTAAATTTGAGAATCTAAAATTAATTCCAAATCAATGAAAAAGACCATTTTTTATTCTGCTTTTATTTTTCTGTTTTGTACACAAATAACCCTTTCTCAAGTTGTTGAAGACCCGGAAATAAAGAAAATGATTACCGAAATTAAGGCTGAAAACCTTGAAGCAACAGTTCGTAAATTAGTTTCTTTTGGCACAAGACATACATTGAGCGATACAAAAAGCAAAACAAAAGGTATTGGCGCCGCGCAGCAATGGGTAAAATCTGAGTTTGATAAATATGCATTAGAATCTAACGGAAGACTAACTTCTGTAATTGATTATTTTACTGTTAAAGCTGATGGAAAGCGTATCAATAAGGATAGCCAGCTTGGCAATGTAATGGCGACTTTAAAGGGAACAGACCCAAATGATAATCGTGTCCTTATTATAAGCGGACATCTTGATTCGAGAGTTTCTGATGTAATGAATGTAAAATCAGACGCTCCGGGTGCAAATGACGATGCTTCAGGAGTTGCAGCTGTAATGGAATTAGCAAAGGTAATGAGTAAAAGATCTTTTCCGGCAACCATTATTTTTGTGGCTGTAGTTGGTGAAGAGCAAGGTCTTATTGGTGCCCGACATCTTGCTGAAACAGCAAAAGAATCAAACTGGAATATTATTGCAATGCTAAATAACGATATGATTGGCAATAGTTTGTCAAGTGGAACTAATTTAAGAGACAATACACAAATCAGAATTTTCAGTGAGACAATTCCGTTTATGGAAACCGAAGATGAAGCAAAAATGCGTAAAGCAACAAGCCGCGATAATGACAGTCCGTCGAGATTACTGGCACGTTATATCAAAACAGTTACAGAGCAATATGTAGATCAGTTAAAAGTAAAATTGATTTACAGAAATGATCGTTTTTTACGTGGCGGCGATCATACTCCGTTTAGCCAAAATGGTTTTGCAGCAGTTCGTTATTGTGAAATGAATGAGAATTTTGATCATCAGCATCAGGATTTAAGAACCGAAAACAATATAAAATATGGTGATTTAGTTGAATTTATGGATTTTGATTATCTTAGAAAAAATACGTGTTCTAACTTAGCAACTTTGGCAAATCTTGCATGGTCGCCAAAAGCACCAACAAATGTGGGCATTGAGGTTAAAAATCTTTCTAATTCATCTGCTTTCTCCTGGAATGCTCCGGATGGAAAAGGACAATACGGATATCAGATTTTGATGAGAGAAACATCTTCTTCTCACTGGGAAAAAACATTTTTTGTAAAGGATACAAAAGCTGAAATACCTTATTCTAAAGACAATTACTTTTTTGCAATACAAACTGTAGATGCATTAGGACATTCAAGTTTACCGGTTTTTCCGGTACCAATTAGATAAAATTACTACATAAAAAAGCGCCTGATCAGGCGCTTTTCTTTTTTAATCTTACAAATAGATTATTTGTAAATACTTTCTTTTTTAAAATGCAATGTCAGCAAATAATAAACAACAGCTCTGTATTTGTGTTTGTTCGAATGTCCATATTTTTGAAGAACAGTAGAAATCGCCGGTTCTAAATCCGGACCATCCGGTAATCCCAGTTTCTTAATCAGGAAATTTTTTCTCACAGTATCTATTTCTGAATGTTGAGTTCCGGCAACCGTAGATGCATCTGCATTATAAATAGAGGGTCCGCAGCCAATAACTACTTTAGTTAGTAAATCCATATCTGGTGTTACACCACATTTTACTTTTAGATCTTCTGCATACTTTTTAATCAATTCTTCTCTTGCACTCATAATAAAAATTTAAATTAGGTTTATAAAAACCAAATTTAAAGATTTATCCTACATTAAAAATTATTTTAAGTTAATTTTATTTACAATTACACTAATTCTTTAAAGTATTGTTTTAAAATAACATCGTTTTCAAAAGTTGGAGTAAAAATTTCTAAAATTCCTGCAGTACTATTTTCATTATAAAGTGCTGCTAAATTCTTTTCTAACGAAGGTACATCATTAGCAGTCAAATAATTAAGATTATACATTTTGGCTAAATGCTCAGCTGTTAGATGATGAGAGGTTTCAAAATAAGTATTAAAAACAGGTTTTTCTTCATGTCCTGGCAAAATTCTGAAGATTCCTCCTCCTCCATTATTTATCAAAATAATTTTGAAGTTTTTAGGAATATAGGAATTCCATAAAGCATTGCTATCGTATAAAAAACCAATATCTCCGGTAATGAATACGGTTTGCTTATCGCTTCTTCCTACTGCCGCACCTACTGCTGTTGATGTGCTTCCGTCAATACCACTTGTTCCGCGGTTGCAATAAACTTCAATTGAAGGATCAATCTCAATTAACTGCGCATAACGAATCGCTGAACTATTGCTAATTTGCAGCTGACTGTTTTTAGGAAGTGATTCTATTACTTTTTCGAATACTTTAAAATCAGAGAATGTAATTTTACGCAAATATTCCTGTTTTCTGATTTTTCTTAAATCGTAAATTTTATCAATTTTTGAGAAATATTTACTCGATACAAATGCTGTTTTTGGAAGCAGTTCTTTGAAAAAATCTTCTGGTTCCATTACAAAATGTTTACTTAAAGCATTAAATGTATCGTAAGCACGTAAAGTGTCTATATGCCAATGATGTGCAGGTTTGTATTTTCGTAAAAAAGCCTTAATACGTTTTGAAACAATCATACCGCCAAAAGTGATTAAAACTTCTGGTTCTAATTCTTTAAAATCACAATCGTCAAAAGGTGTAATTAAGCTGTCTATACTATTAATAAAACTTGGATCATGTAAGTTTGATGTTGTCTCCGTGAGCACTACAACTGAGGGATCTTTGGCGAAGTTTTCGAGAATTTCTTTGCTTACAGAATTAGCTTCGTTTATGCCTCCAATAAGAATTAATTTTCTTTTTGAAGTATTCCAAACAGAAACTACATCATCAATATTTTCAATAATTTTTGTTCCTGGAATTTCCTCTGAGTGCGTAATTTTTGGTTCAACAGAAAGTTCTGAAACCGTTTCGTATAATGGTTCCTCAAACGGAGCATTGATATGAACAGGTCCTTTTTGAAGAATGGCGGTTTCTATTGCTTTATTGATTTTTAAATCATTTTCGACAGAAGCATCTTCGGTTAAATTGGCATTGAAAACGGAATGGTTCTGAAAAACATTTTCCTGACGAATCGTTTGCCCATCGCCAATATCGATTTTGCTTTGCGGACGATCTGCAGAAATTACAATTAACGGAATCTGGCTGTAAAAAGCTTCGGCCACAGCAGGATAATAATTCAATAATGCTGATCCTGAGGTACAAACCACTGCGGTTGGCAATTTTGTTTGCTGGGCAATTCCTAATGCAAAAAAAGCGGCACAACGTTCATCAGCAATGCTGTAACATTGAAAGTTGGGATTTTGTGCAAACCCAATTGTTAAAGGTGCGTTTCTTGATCCCGGAGAAATGATAATATTGGTGATTCCTTTTGCTAAACAAATTTCGATAATGCTTTGAGCAAGCGCTATTTTGGGGTAAATCATTCTTATGGAGTATTACTTTTTTAAAGAAAATCTAAAGCTGACGATTTCTTTTTAATATCACAAAGTTACAAACTTCGCATTGGATTTAACTTATAAATAGGAAGATATTAAGGGCTGTTTTTAGAAAAAGGGAATATATTTGTAAAACCGATTTTTTAATAAAAATATACTCCTTATGCGTTTCTTCTATATCTTGTTTTTTTGCCTTTCGATACAAGCCATGCAATCTCAAAATCAGTTTGTTCCTGATGATACGCCTTATAAAACAGCTTTAGAAAATGCCAAAAAAGAGGGCAAACCGCTATTTGTAATGCTTTATGCTGATTGGTGCCCACATTGCAACCAGATGAAAAAAGAAGTTTTTAGCGATCCTGCAGTGATCGAATTTTTAAAGAAAAACTATACTTGTGCCTGGAAAAATATCGAAAAAGAAGAAGGAATTGCCCTTAAAGACAAATATGGTACCAAATCACTGCCTGCTTTTTTATTTATAGACCCAAATACTGAAACCCTTTTATATGCTTTGAAAGGAGAATCTAAAAAGGCCGATTTTATGACCGAGGTCAATTATGCCTTGAATCCTAAAATGCAATTGCCGTATTTAGAGAAACAATTTCTTGCAGATCCCAGTAATTCAACTACTTTTTTTACTTATCTGAATACATTGAAGAAAGGAAAAGACAGAACCGATTTATCGATTCCAACACATATTTACCTCAATACACAATCTGATGCACAATTGGTTAGTGAACTAAACTGGCGTGTTATTGCAAATGGCGTAACCGATATTAAGTCGAGAGAGTTTCAATATGTTTTAAACCATCAAAAAGATTTTGCTGTTGTAGCTTCACAAAATCGTGTTGATCGCAAAATTGAAAGCATTGTAAATGAATTGCTTCGCCCTTATGTTGACAATTTAGACACGATAAACTATTATAAACAAAGAGAAATTGCAAAATCGATTCGATTACAAAAGACAGATTCAATTGTTTTTAAATTTGATCTGACTTTAGCGGAAAGAACTGAAAAATGGGATTTCTATAAAAAGGTAACACTTGAAAATACCGAAAAATTGGTTTGGAATGATGCGAGTTTCCTTAAGGATATCGGTCAGACTTATTTAAAACACATTTCAGATGCCGAAAGCTTAAAAAAATCAATTTTCTGGGTAAAACATTCGCTAGAATTAAATGATTCATTTGACGGTAATTTGCTTGTTGCCAGACTTTATAATAAGATAAAAGATAAAAAATCAGCTTTAAAATATGCCAAAGATGCTAAGGTAATTGGTACCCAAATGGGCTGGAGTACCAAAGATGTAGATGATTTATTAGCTGAACTAAATAAGAAATAACAAAAAAGACCAAAACAACCATGAACGTAATACTTAGACCTGCGACAACAAATGATTTAGAGAAGATTCTGGAAATTGTAAATCATTCTATTTTGCATACTACTGCAAATTATAGTTATGATATTCAAACTCTTGAAGTACAAACAAAATGGTTTGAAGATAAAACAGCCAAAAACCTGCCCATCGTTGTGGCTGAGTTAGCAGGTGAAGTTGTTGGTTTTGGGAGTTACGGACAATTTCGTGAAAAAATTGGATATCAATATACCATCGAACATTCTGTTTATGTAGTTGATAATGTGATTGGAAAAGGTGTTGGATCTAAACTATTGCTTGAATTAATTCGTCTCGCAAAAGAACAGGGTTATCACGTAATGATTGGTGCAATTGACGCTGATAATGCCGGAAGTATTGCTTTTCATGAACGATTTGGATTTATAGTAACAGGAACCATTCGTGAGGTTGGTTATAAATTTGATCACTGGCTTGATTTGGTTTTTATGCAATTGATCTTGAAGTAATGGGACGCGGATGAAACGGATTCGCTAATGCGAAAACGCGGATTAATGCGGATTTTTTTCTTTTTTTTCTACAATGTTTATTTACTGGAACGCTTTTACCTGAAAGTTTTTTTACCGCAAAGGGCACAAAGAATTATGCGACGCAAAGCTGAATGTTAATATTTTTTCGTTTCGAACGTAAAAATTTAATTTATAAAGAAACTATTTTTAATCTACAACTATTGAATACAGACTATCCAATACAAAAAGGCTATCTTAAAGTTAGTGAAGTTCATGAAATCTATTATGAGGTTTGTGGCGTTGATGATGGCGAAACTTATTTATTTGTTCACGGTGGTCCTGGTGCAGGGTTTTCAGAGCATGATAAGCGTTTTTTTGATTTTAAAAAACATAAAGTTGTCTTTTTTGATCAAAGAGGATCTGCTAAAAGTAAACCTTTTGGGAGCATAGAAGAAAATACGACTCAGGATTTGGTTAATGATATTAATGCGCTTCTCTCCTCTCTTAAAATCGAAAAGATAAATATTTTTGGTGGTTCCTGGGGAACAACTTTAAGTTTAGTATTTGCTATACAGAATCCGGAAAAGGTAAAAAGTCTTTTGCTAAGAGGTGTATTTCTGGGAGATAAAAAATCAATTGATCATTATTTGAATGGCGGTGTCGAAAATGAGTTTCCTAAGGAATGGTCTCGTTTTAAAGGTAATGTACCAACTGCTTCAGGTTTAAGCATTCCGGCTTATTATCTTGATCAAATGCTGAACGGAAGTCCGGAAAATAAAAAGTTCTTTTGTTACGAATGGGTATTTTATGAAATATCGATCTTTAAGAAAGGAATAAGCGAAAGTGAAATTGATACTATTATAAATGAATTTCCGTTTGAGTCTTTAGCAATTATGGAGGCGCACTACTTGGGAAACAATTGTTTTATTGAAGACAATTATATAGTAGATAACATAAATTTTTTAGACAATATACCAACTATAATAGTCCATGGGAAATATGATGCTATTTGTCCGGTTCAATACGCTGAAACATTACATCATAAACTTAAAAGATCTGCTTTGTATATTGAAAACACAGGACATTCGGATTCTGAACCTGGAATTGAACAGACGATTATTGAGATTTTAAATCAATAGATTAGTTTGTTTTAAAGAGCTTAGAAACCAGTTTATACACGCTTTTGTCCTTTCGAGGCACGAGAAAATCTTCAAGAGTGGCTCGATAACCATTTAAGATTTAAAATACGCAACTTCGACTTCGCTCATTCTGACAGACTTTGGAAAAATATAAATCAAAAAAAATCCACAAACTTGAAATTGATTCAAATTGGTGGATTTTATGGTTTAGATAGTTATTACTTAACTTTTTATCCAATTAATCACTTCTGGATCTGTTGGCAATGTTCTTGGCTTGATTACTTTAACCAATTCTCCTTTTTCGTTGATTAGATACTTTTGAAAGTTCCATTCTACTTCAGAATCCTGTAATCCATTTTTAGATTTTTGCGTCAAAAACTTGTAAACCTCACACATATCATCTCCTTTTACAGAAACTTTATCCATCATAGGAAAAGTTACACCGTAATTTTGTTGGCAAAATGTCTCGATTTCTTTGTTAGTACCCGGTTCCTGAGAAGCAAAATTATTAGCAGGAAAACCTACAATTACAAAACCTTTGTCTTTATATTCTTTGTAAATAGCTTCAAGATCTTTGTACTGAGGCGTTAATCCACATTTTGAAGCAGTATTCACAATCATAACTTTTTTACCTTTTAGAGAGGCAAAATCAAAAGTATCGCCTGATAAATCCTGAACTTTAAATTGGTAAATATTTTCTTTTGCCATGGCTTTATCTGTTTTAGATAATTTATTTTTACTGGTTTGAGCCTGAATTTGTGTACCTAATAAAAAGACAACACTACACGCTATAAATACTATTTTTTTCATTGTTTAATTTTTTATAAAATTAGTTAAAATCTGTTTTCAGTAAATATTTTGTCTGCTTTATTTTTATTAAACATAAGTTAAATAAAAAATTGAAGCCTAGCGTTAATCAGACGCTAGGCTTCCCCCCATACAAACAAATCAAACCATGAATTAATTGTTATGCTTTTATATTTTTATCGTATTATAATTGATGCCCCGGTTATTGTGAAAATTATATTTAAAATCAAAATATCTTTCTGTTTTATATCGTTTACTGGCGTTTATATTATAAAATGTACTAATTCTTATAATGAGATGAATCTAATTATTTTAATTTCTTATTTAATTTTCGGTTTGGAAGTCCGGGGACATCAACCATTAAATACTATATTAAATCTGAATTTTTATTATAAATAATATTGTTTCGAAAATCACTATTATTAAAATTGGTTAATGCCAAAACTGTGGTTAAACCCACAATTAATATCTTTAAAGTATATACGTAACTCATGAGATTTGGTTTTTAATATTGAGATTTACTTATTTTTAATAATTTTTAAATTTTTAACTTCTCTTCTTTGATTTTAAAACGGCCGCTGAATTTTAAATTTTGAAGCTGTTTTCTTTCGTTCTGCTATTTTCAGAATTATCGTTTGATGTTATAATAGCATTTACGTAATTGGATTACTTTTGGTTTTAAAAAAATGAAAAAAAATATTGATTTTTTTCAAATGCCTTATTTTACTAGGTTTTAGGCTACAAAAAAATTTACAATTTTCACAAAAAAATAAATTATCTTTATCTCAAAGTATAAAATAGTATACTAAAATTTTGTTTAAGCTTTAAAATCCGAATCTATGAGTCAAGATGAGTTGTTAGTTTTAATTTACAAAAAAGACGAAAGAGCTTTTACCCATTTGTATGATATGTACTCTAAAAGTTTGTTTTCTGTCATCAATGTTTTAATAAAAAATCGAGAAGAAGCCGAAGATGTTTTGCAGGAAGTTTTTGTCAAAATCTGGAAAAATATCGATTCTTATAATGAAGGAAAAGGTCGTTTTTACACCTGGATCCTTAATATAGCTAGGAATACATCGATTGACAAGCTAAGATCAAAAAATTTTAATAACAGCCAAAAAAACCTATCTTCAGATAATTTCGTAAATCTGTTAGACGACAGCAATAAATTGACTAATAGAATTGATACAATCGGAATTCAGGAATTCGTCAAAAAACTGAAACCAAAATGTATTGAGATTATAGATTTATTATTTTTTAAAGGATATACCCAACAGGAAGCTTCAGAAGAATTAGCTATTCCATTGGGAACTATCAAAACACAAAACAGAAACTGTATTAACGATTTACGTAATTATTTAAAAATATAATGGAAGCACAAGAATATATAGAATCAGGAATTCTGGAATTGTATGTTTATGGTTTGTTAACCGAAACTGAAAATCTGGAAATAGCGGAACTGGCAAAAAAGAATCCGGAGGTTGAACAGGAAATTATTTCGATAGAAAAAGCGATTGTAGCTTTATCATCAAGCTTCTCTCCTTTTCACTCTGTAGCTAATTTCGAAAAGATAAAAGCCCGCTTAGAATTGAAACATGGCAAAGTAGTCGAGATGAAACCGGCTTCGAACTGGTCTCAATACGTGGGTTGGGCTGCAGCAGTATTATTGCTTTTAGGTTTTGGATATCAAACTCTGGAACTTACTAAAACAAAAGATGCTATTGCTACTGTTGGTACTGAGAAAAACAAAATACAAAGAGATTATGCTTACTTAGACCAGCAAAATAAGCAAACAGAAAAAAACCTTACTATTGTAAGGGATATTAAAAATACCGGTGTAACACTTGGTGGTCAGGCAGTTTCTCCTAAATCATTTGCAAAAGTGTACTGGAACAAAGAAACAAAAACGACTTATATTGACGCAGCAGGTTTACCAACGCCACCAAAAGGAATGGTTTATCAGGTTTGGTCTTTAAAATTAAGTCCGGTTCTTACACCAACAAGCATTGGTTTACTGGATAATTTTGAAGGAAATGATCAAAAAATATTTGCTGTAAGTCAAACAAATTCAGCAGAAGCTTTTGGGATTACTCTTGAGCCAGCTGGAGGAAGTTTAACACCTACAATGGAACAATTGTACACTTTAGGAAAAGTTTAAAAACTTAATTAGTTTGAAAATTCAAAACGCATATTAATAATTTAATATGCGTTTTTTTATTATTTTTAATTCGTATAACTATCTATAAACCAACACTTATTCAAACTATGAATTCAATTTTACTATTACGTCTTTCTGTTGCTGTAATTCTTCTTACCCATTCTGTTTTTGGAATATTTGATAACGGAATTAATGATTTTGGGAATTTATTTCTCAACCAGATTGGCTTTGCTCCTTTTGGTGTAATTCTGGCGTGGTCCATTAAATTATCGCACATAGTTGCAGCCGTACTTTTGATTTTCAATAAATATATTAAGCTTGCCGGATTTGTAACCATTTTTGTTTTAATAATGGGAATTATATTAGTTCATTTTAAAGAAGGCTGGTTTGTTGTTGGAGGCGGAAGAAATGGCATGGAATATAATGTTTTACTTATTATTGTTTTATTGGCGATCATGTATCCTGAAGGATTTAAAAATAATAATCGTAATTTAAATCATATATAGAACCAAATACTTTCTTAAATAAAACCCTAAAAAGAAAATAATCAAGTATTTTCTTTTTTTATATTCATCTATATCGTAATATTGCAATATAGAAATAAAACGATGGGCGCTACAAAAACAGATCATTTTACAGATGAACAAAACGAATTGGCTATTTTAACGAAGGCTTTAGGTCATCCTGCACGAATCGCTATTATTCAATACTTATTAAAAGTGAATACATGTATTTGCGGTGATATTGTAAATAAACTTCCGCTTTCTCAACCAACAGTTTCTCAACACTTAAAGGAATTAAAAAATGCCGGGCTTATAAAAGGAAACATCGAAGGAAATGCCATTTGCTACTGTATTAATGAAGCGGGTTTTGAAAAAATTAAAGTTTTTTTTAGGCAAATTGATCTTCATTTAGAAAAAAGAAAAAACGAGTGTTGTTAATTATTAAATCAAATTATTATGAAACTTTCAGAAATTAAAAAAATACTGACTACTATTGAAGCCGTTAATTTTCAGTTACCAGACGGAAAATTTGTACCTGAATATTTTCACGTAACCGAAGTTGGTTACATAACAAAAAACTTCATCGATTGTGGCGGAGTTGTTCGTAAAGAAACGGTTGTAAATTTCCAGCTTTGGGATGCTAACGATTATGAGCACCGCTTAAAACCTCAAAAATTAATTCATATCATTGAGCTTTCAGAGAAAGTTTTAGGAATAGAAGATTTTGAAATCGAAGTAGAATATCAAAATACGACAATTGACAAATATGATTTAGGTTTTAACGGAAAAGATTTTCTGTTATTAAATAAAACAACAGCTTGCTTAGCACAGGATCAATGCGGAATTCCGTCAGAAAAACCAAAATTAAAACTGACTCAATTAAATTCTGACGAATCAAATTCATGTACCCCGGGCGGGAGTTGTTGCTAAACTTAAAAGGTTATAAAAATGTCGAATCAAAATGCTTTATATTCAAAAATTCAATCTTTAGCGCAATCTTTTGATTTTGCCGCAATTTCTAAAGATCGCAAAGATATACTACAACCACTTGTTGGTTTTATTCAGCTAAAGTTTGAGCAACAACAAGAAATTAGATTGAACTTAATTTGTACGCACAATTCCAGAAGAAGTCATTTGGCTCAGGTTTGGGCGCAAACGGCAGCACATTATTATAAAATTAAAAATGTTTCCTGCTATTCTGGCGGAACTGAAGCTACGGCTTTATTCCCAAAAGTTACTGAAACACTAACGGAATCCGGTTTTAAGATCCAGAAAATATCTCAAGGTAATAATCCGGTTTATGCGATTAAATTCTCTGAAAACGAAGCGCCAATTATTGGTTTTTCTAAAACCTACGATGACGATTTTAATCCGGAAAGTGAATTTGCTGCTATCATGACTTGTTCGCAAGCTGACGGAGGTTGTCCTTTTATTCCAGGAGCCGAGAAAAGAATTGCAGTTACTTATGATGATCCAAAAGCTTTTGATAATACTCCACAAGAAACAGAAAAATATAATGAAAGAAGTCTGCAAATTGCAACTGAAATGTTTTATGTTTTCTCACAAATAAAAAAATAAGATGTCCTTAAATCATTGTTTTCCTGTTGCAGAGAAAAAGAAATTAGGTTTTCTGGATCGTTTTTTGACGCTTTGGATTTTTCTTGCCATGTTTATTGGTGTTTCTGTTGGATATTTTTTTCCGTCAAGCGGAAGTTTCATCAATTCGTTTTCTAGCGGAACTACAAATATTCCATTAGCGATTGGTTTGATTTTGATGATGTATCCGCCATTAGCAAAAGTGAAGTATGAAAAAATGGGGGAAGTTTTTAAAAATACCAAAATATTAGGTGCTTCTCTCTTTTTAAACTGGATTCTTGGCCCGTTTTTAATGTTTTCATTAGCACTTTTATTTTTAAAAGATTATCCTGAATATATGATTGGCTTGATCCTGATAGGTTTGGCACGTTGTATTGCAATGGTTATGGTCTGGAATGATCTTGCTGACGGAAATCGCGAATATGCTGCTGGTCTTATTGCGTTGAACAGTATATTTCAGGTTTTGCTTTACAGCGTTTATGCTTATATTTTTATCACGGTTTTACCTCCTTATTTTGGATATTCGGGTTTTACGGTCAATATCAGCATGATTCAGATTGCTGAAAGTGTTGCTGTTTATTTGGGAATTCCGTTTGCATTAGGAATTATATCCAGATATGGTTTGATAAAACTCAAAGGCGAAGAATGGTTTCAGCATACATACATTCCGTTCATTTCTCCTGTTACTTTGATTGCTTTGCTATTTACCATTGTTCTGATGTTTAGTTTAAAAGGGGAATTAATCGTTCAGATTCCTATGGATGTGGTTAGAATCGCAATTCCGCTTGCAATTTATTTCGGGTTAATGTTTGTGATTAGTTTTTTTACCGGAAAATATTTTGGTGCTGATTATTCTAAAAGTACTTCGATTGCTTTTACTGCTACTGGCAATAATTTTGAATTAGCAATTGCTGTTTCAATTGGTGTTTTTGGCATTAACAGCGGACAAGCTTTTACGGGCGTTATTGGTCCGTTGGTCGAAGTTCCTGCTTTGATTGCTTTGGTAAATGTGGCTTTCTGGTTTCGAAAGAGATATTTTTCTTTAAGTTGCTAAGATGCTAAGTTTTAGAATTTAATTCTTCTTATCAATTATTAGCCCAACATTTCAACCTTGGTTTTATCGTTACAATTTATCGTTATATATAAATCATTGATGTGTAGCATTGATTATCTGCTATTATTGGGTGCCATTGATTGTGTGTCATTGATTGTGTGTCATTGATTGCGTGTCATTGATTGCGTCCCAACGGTTGAAACCGTTGGCTATGTTTTATACTGAGTCATGTTTTAAATTTTTATTTCATCTTTTTCTTATATCTTTATTTTGATAGAATTATCTTGAAAACGAGTGCCCTGGCCCTGATAGAAGTGGAAATCCTTTTGTGCAGGTCCCGAGGCTTTGGGAGGCGCAAAAGATTGGAACTTACAGCATGAAATAGCTCCTAATTCTTTGATTAATTTGAATCCTAAAAAAAATTAAACTTCTAAATATATTGCATAAAAAAAGGTTCAACGTGATGTTGAACCTTTTTTGTGAATTAATAAAAACACTTTAGTTATTATTTTTTCTTTTTATAATACTTGCGGTATTTTGGATATGTCAGAATTCCGATAAGGGAAATTGTTCCTAATGAATACCAGATCCAGCTTAATGAATGTGCTTCTCCGCTTGCATATGAATGCAGACCAACCAAATGGAAGTTTACTCCGTAATAAGTAAACAAAATTGAAATAAAAGCGTACATACTCATTAAATTAAAGAACCATTGTCCTCTTAATGAAGGAACAAAACGAGCATGAATTACAAAGGCATAAACCATAATCGAAATTAAAGCCCAGGTTTCTTTCGGATCCCATCCCCAGTAACGTCCCCAACTTTCGTTAGCCCATTGTCCTCCAAGGAAGTTACCAATTGTTAACATAATTAAACCAATTGTTAGGGCCATTTCGTTGATATAGGTAATTTCTTTGATATTTAAGTCCATTTTGGCTTTGTTCTTTTCGTTGGTAAAAAAGATCAAAATCAATCCAACAAAACCTAGAATCATTCCAAGCGCAAAAGGACCATAACTTGCCACAATTACCGCTACGTGAATCATTAACCAATATGAATTAAGAACCGGTTGCAGGTTTGCGATTTCCGGATCGATCCAGTTTGCGTTTGCTGCCATGAAGATCATTGATGTTACAAAAGCTGCCGATGCAACAGTAAGTTTTGACTTTTTATCAAAAGCAAGACCAAAGAACATGGTTGCCCAGGCTACATAAACAATTGCTTCGTAAGCATTACTCCATGGTGCGTGACCTGAAATATACCAACGGGCGATTAAGGCAACGGTATGAAATGCAAATATTACTCCTATTAATATATGAAAACCATTTACAGTTATACGAAGCCATTTTTTATCAAAGAAGATACTGAAAAGTGTAAAAATCAACATGAAGATTCCGGCAAGAGAATACCAATAAAACATTTTTGGTAAAATGTTGTAGCTATTATAGGCGATCTCAAGATCAATTTTCTTATCGCTTGGACGTACTTTACTTCCAAATTTCTTCTGGAAACCATCTATACTTTCAACCAAATGATCTGCGGTTGAAAAATCCTTAGAAATTGATCCGTTGTTTAAAGCGCTAAAATACATTGGTAAAATTTGCTTTACATACGTAGAATCCATTCCTTTTAAACCAGCATTCTGAATTTCTAAATACGAAATCCATTTGTTGTTTGGATCATTAGGGATTGGGAAAATTTTCAGGATACTTCCGCTTAACGCAGATTCCATCAGGTTTACTTTTTTATCTGTTTCGATAAAATCTTTCTCAAAGCTATTTGGATTCCCTGCTTTGTAAGCTGCATCTAAATAAGGTGATAATTTATAATTTCCGTTTTCGTCAAAGAATTTTACAAACGGTACCAGTTTTGCTTTTCTGTCTACGCCAATGATTTTACGAATACTATCATCTTTTGTATTTAAATAAATAAGCGGAACCTGGATCCAAACCTGAGCATATTGTGTCATTGACAAAAATACCTGATCAGAATTCATTCCGTTGTAAGTGTCGCTCTGACTTACTTTTCTCAATAACTCTGATGAGAATGTATTGATAGGTTTCATTCTACCTCCGGCATCCTGAATAATCAAACGTCCGAATTTAGCGGCATGTGCTACCGGAGCTTTATAAATCGTTAATAACGAATCGATTTGTTTCTGACTTGGTGCAGCAGTTACGTGATTGGCATGATCGTTAGGATCTGCAGGTGCATGATTATGACCGTGATCATGACCATCTCCCTCTGTATGAACGTGAGGTGCCTGAGCGAAACCAGAGAAACTTAGCATTAAAACCAGAATCGTAATTAATTTTTTCTTTTTTACATTCTCTAATTTACGTTTTAGATCAGCAAAACGAGAATGTTTCGTAAACATAATCGCCATTAAACCAAAAAACAACATAAAATATCCTAAATATGTAATTGATGTTCCCCAGAAATCGTGGTTTACAGATAATACAGTTCCTTTTTCATCCGGATCGAATGACGATTGAAAAAATCTGTATCCTTTATAATCTAAAACGTTGTTCATAAAAATTCTGGCATCAAATGTTTCTGTAGAATCCTGAACGGTTACTTTACTTTCAAAAGCAGAATAACTTTTTTCTGTTCCCGGATATTTTGTAGCGATAAAATCGTTTAGTTTTACTTTAAATGGTAAAATGTAAGCCTTGCTTCCGTAGAATAAACTGTACTCAATTTTACCAATTTTAACTGTTTGAGGCTCTCCTACACTACCTTTTGATCCTAAAAGACGAACTTCTTTTTCCTGACCGTCTGCTTTAATTTTTACAATTAAGGCATCATGGTGTGATTTAGCTTTATAATCGTTATTCGATTCATAATCAACAATTCCTTTTATTGCCGGATCCGGAAAAACGATTCGGATATCACCAATACTATATAAGGAACGCATCATAAGAGGCTGAACATTATCTTTTGTTACGGTTCCTTTTAATTTATCTGCCATTCGCATAAACTCTCCTTCAAAAGGGGTTTGAATGGTATATTTATCACCGGTTGTATTAATGTTAATTGCGCCGTCTGTAGGTTTGTTTAAAGCAAACAATACATTGTGAATATTTTGAACTTCTCCTTCTTTCAGAAAATGTTCTTCACGTCCGCCTGCTCCTGCTTCAACCAGTTTAAGGTATAAAGTTCCGTTGGCAGTTGGTTTTATAGTTTCTTTAGCTCCCATAATATAATTGACATAAGAAACTTCAAAAGGAGTTTCATCAAATTTACCTGAAAGTGTAAAATCGTTATTAGTTACCGGCGAAAACAATAATGCTTTATCAAAAGACCTGCGTTTCATTTCGCCTTTGTATTCTCCGTCTGCAAAAACAGTTAAGAATGTTTTGTCTGAATAAATTTGATTTTCAGCAGCGCCTTCACGAATTGGCATCATTCCTTCATAACTGATATATCGTGTAATAAATGCTCCTAAAAGGATAAAAATAAACGCAATATGAAGTATCAATGTTGCCCATTTCTCTTTTTTGTGCAATTGGTAGCGTTTGATATTTCCGAAAAAATTGATCATAAAAAAGACCATTATTGCCTCAAACCACCAGGTATTATAAATTAGAATTCGAGCTGTATCTGTATTGTACTTACTCTCGATAAAAGTACCAACACCCATTGCTATAGCAAATGTTAAAAAAAGAACAGACATTAATCTTGTAGAAAACAAAAAAGAGAATATTTTTTTATCCATTTTTAAGGAATTACATTGTATAAAAGTGGCACAAAAGTACTTAAAAATGTTGAGTTCTAATATTTGTACTTTGTTAATAAAAACTAAAAAAAGAGGTTTTAATTAAATCAAATTCTTAAAAACGTACGCCTAATTTTACAAATTGGATAGTCTTTATATTACCAATAAATCGAATACTTGTTAGAGACCAAAAGGATCTTGGTTATTTTTGCTGATTATTAAACTGTTGCATTTCATTTTAAACCAATTTATCATAAATATTTGCCTTTATAAAAGCGTTTAAGTATCATTAACAAAATAAGTGTTCAGCAAAAATCCTTTTAATCTGTATAATCCGTGGTTAAACTTTAAAAAAAATAATGCTAATTTTGCGATATGATTCAAATAACGATAATTGGTTCCGGAAATGTTGCTCAGCATTTGATAAAAGCTTTCGCTAAAAGTGAACTTATAGAAATTGTACAGGTATATTCCAGAAAAAAAGAAACACTGTCGTCTATAATTGAATTTGATAAAATCACAAGTGATTTTGCAGAATTAAAAGAAGCTGATTTATACATCATAGCAGTTTCAGACAAGGCTATTGCAGATGTTTCGAGTCAGTTGCCTTTTCAAAACCGAATCGTTGTTCATACTTCCGGTGCAGCTTCGCTTGATGTTTTAGACTCTAAAAACAGGAAAGGTGTTTTTTATCCGCTTCAGACATTTTCTAAAAACAAAGAGATTGATTTTTCGACCGTTCCGCTTTGCTTAGAAGCCGAAAATACTTTTGATTTCCGTGTTTTAGAATCTGTAGCCAAAAGTGTTTCTACCGCTATTTTCCCTATTAATTCTGATCAGAGAAAAGCACTTCATGTTGCAGCTGTTTTTGTAAATAATTTTACAAATCATATGTATCAGATTGGTCAGGAAATTTGCGAAGAACATCAGGTTCCGTTTGAGATTTTAAGACCTTTAATACAGGAAACAGCCAATAAAATCAATACACTTGATGCAATTGATGCCCAAACCGGTCCCGCAAAACGAAATGATTCTACTACAATTCAGACGCATTTAGAGTATTTGACGAACGAAAATCAAAAGAATATTTATAAAATACTAACACAATCTATACAGAATAATGGCAAAAAGTTATAAAGAAATAATGAACGACATCACAACCTTTGTTTTTGATGTTGATGGCGTACTTACAGACAGTTCAGTTTTTGTAACCAGTGAAGGAGAAATTCTTCGCACAATGAACATTCGTGATGGTTATGCGATGAAAGCGGCTGTAGAAAGTGGTTATCATGTTTGCATTATTTCTGGCGGAAGCAACGAAGGTGTTCGTGTTCGCTTACATAATTTAGGAATTAAAGATATTCATTTAGGAACTCCTGATAAGGTTAAAACGTTTAAAGAATACACCGATACTTATAATATCAAGCCTGAACAGGTATTGTATATGGGAGATGATATTCCTGATTTTCATGTAATGAAATTAGTAGGATTGCCAACTTGTCCCCAAGATGCAAGTCCTGAAATCAAAAATATTTCCCGCTATATTTCGCATGTAAAAGGCGGAAAAGGTGCTGCACGTGATGTTATCGAACAAGTCATGAAGGTACAGGGAAAATGGATGGAATATTTTAATGGACAACATGATTAGAGGGCAGTTTTCAGTTTCAGTTTTCAGTTTAAATAAATAACCTTGCCAACCTTTGAACCTTTGAACCTTTGCCCCTTTTGAATCTTAAAAAAAACTCAGAACCTTAAAAAAATGAAATTCCTAAAACTCATTCGATACAAAAACCTTTTGATGCTTGCTTTTATGCAGGTATTATTTCGTTATGCATTTTTAAAACAACAGGATATTCCTTTGGCTTTAGCAGACTGGCAATACGGTTTATTAGTTTTAAGTACCGTTTTATTGGCCGCAGCTGGATATGTTATCAATAACATTTATGATGTTTTTACAGATACAATCAATAAGCCTGAGGATGTAGTAATTGGCAAAGGAATTTCTGAAACTGCGGCTTACAATATTTATATCGGACTTAATATTACCGGTGTTGCTATTGGATTTATTTTATCGAATATTATTTTAAGACCCGGTTTTGCGTCACTCTTTATATTGATTGCTTCGTTACTTTATTTTTACGCTACAACGCTAAAACAAATCATGATCCTGGGTAATTTTGTTGTTGCATTACTGCTTTCTGCAAGTGTTCTTATTATAGGTGTTTTTGACCTTTTTCCGGCAACAAATTCAGAGAATCAGGCTCAAATGGCAAGTCTTTTTTCTATATTAACAGATTATGCTTTGTTTGCTTTCATGATCAATTTTATTCGCGAAATCATTAAAGATATTGAGGATGTAAATGGTGATTATAATCAAGGAATGAACACATTACCAATTGCAATAGGTATTAGCCGTGCTGCAAAAGTAGCGGTGGCTTTTGCTATTATTCCTTTTATTTCCTGCTTATTTTACGTCAATAAATACTTTGTAGAGAATAATCTTTTTATCGCTACATTTTATGCCTTTGCTTTTGTACTGGCGCCTCTTTTATATTTTATTATCAAAATAGTTTCAGCAAAAACAAGTAAAGATTACCATCATTTGAGTAGTGTTTTAAAACTAATCTTATTTTTCGGAATTTTATCAATTCTGGTTATTACCTTAAATATTAAATACAATGCTTAAAGAAAAATTAAAAAAATACACTTTAATTCTTGCTTCGGGATCACCTCGCAGACAACAATTTTTTAAGGACCTTGATCTTGATTTCGAAATTCGATTAAAAGATATTGAAGAAATATATCCTCCGGAATTAAAAGCTGTCGAAATAACGGATTATTTAGCAGCGCTAAAAGCCAGTGCATTTGACGGGGAACTTAAAGAAAATGAGATTCTGGTAACCAGCGATACCATCGTTTGGCATAATAATAAAGCTTTAGGCAAACCTAAAAATGCCGAAGAAGCTTTTGAAATGATTAAATCGATGTCGAATACTACACACGAAGTTTTTACATCAGTTTGTTTTAGAACAAGCTTTACTTCTACTGTTATAAATGATGTTACTAAAGTTACTTTTAAAGATTTATCAGACGAGGCAATTTTATATTATATCGAAAACTATAAACCTTACGACAAAGCAGGCGCTTACGGAATTCAGGAATGGTTTGGTTTTATGGCAGTTGAAAAAGTTGAAGGTTCTTATACCAATGTTATGGGCTTGCCAACAGCCAAAGTTTACGAATATTTGAGTACTTTAGTGTAAAAAATTATTTATGTTTTCTTTTAAAGAATATAGTCAGGAAATTTTAAGCACCATTGTTCTCCTTTTTGCTTTAGTAGCGCTACGGGTTATTATTGCAAAACTTATACGCCGTTACGCCAGTACGAGTCATTTATTAGAGCACCGTACAAATTTGGTAATCAAATATATTCAGATATTAATGAATATACTGGTAACCATAAGCTTAATTGTTATTTGGGGTGTTGATACAAAAGATATTTTTATCACCGTTTCTTCAATTGCGACCGTGATTGGTGTGGCTATGTTTGCACAATGGTCTATTTTGAGTAATATAACGTCAGGAATGATATTGTTTTTTTCGTTTCCTTTCAGAATTGGCGATACCATCAAAATTCATGATAAAGATTTCCCTATCGAAGCAGAGATTGAAGATATTAGTGCATTTCATGTTAACTTAAGAACAAAAGAAGGCGAAAAAATTATTTTTCCAAACAATCTATTATTGCAAAAAGGAATCTCGATTATGCCTACACATTACGAAGACAAAGAATTCTTTGATTAAAATTATAATGGGAATTTTATAAACTAATACTAAAAAGCTAAAACGATATTTTTTAAATAAAATATAATATTTGTTTTACCAATTACTAGTTTTTACTAATTCACCAAATAAAATGATTCGTAACATAGAATTACCGTTTTATGCTAAACTTGCTTTTATACTTGTTAGCTTAATTTCTTTTGCTTTTATATTTTGCCTTGGCAAAGATATTATCACACCAGTATTAATGGCATTTTTATTTGCCGTATTATTAGTGCCCATTTTTACTTTTTTAAATTCCCGTTTAAAATTCCCCAGACATTTAGCCGCTGCTTGCTGTATTTTACTTTTTGCAGCTTGTATTGTGGGTATTTTGGTTTTTATTTCGTATCAGGTAAGTGATATTGCAAATGATTTTGACACTATAAAAAAGAATGCTAATAAGTTTATCACAGACATTCATAGATTTGTAAAAGATAATTTTCATGTAAGCATTGGCGAACAAAAAAAATACATTGATACCGTAGCCAAAGATTCTGTACAAAATGGAAAAGCAACTATAGGTTCTGCTATAGTTTCCATAACCGATTTACTTGTAGATTGCACCATTATTCCTATTTATACTTTTCTGTTCCTTTTATATAAAGATCATTTTATTTTGTTTTTAGCTAAATTGGTTAATAAAGAAGATCATGCAAACCTAAAAGCCATTTTAGGACAAATAAAAGTTTCTATTAATAATTACATTGTAAGTCTAATTTTAGAAATGATAGTCGTGTCTGTATTGACAGGTTTAGGGCTTTGGATTATTGGAATCAAATATTTTATCTTATTAGGATTAATAACTGGAATTCTAAACCTTATACCTTATATTGGTATTTTAATTGCTGGTATTATTACCCTTTTGGCATCATTAACAGGTTCTGGCGAAAGCTCCGTTATACTAGGGATTTTAATTGTAAACATCATCGTTCAATTGATAGACAATAATTTATTAGTGCCTTTAATTATCAATTCTAAAGTAGAAATTAATGCCTTTGTTTCTATCATGGGAATTATTATTGGTGGTGCAGCTGCCGGGATATCAGGTATGTTTTTAGCCATTCCTCTCTTAGCTATTCTAAAAATCATATTTGACAGAATTGAATCCTTAGAACCATGGGGTTATCTAATGGGCAATCATATGCCCAGAAAATTTACCTGGAGAATTCGAAAAGCAAAAATCGAAAACTAAATAGTACTTAGATTTTACAAAAAAGTCTTATTAATTTCTTATATTCATACTATATATCAACTTTAAGCCAGCCATCAATTATCTAATGTTTGTAAACAAAAAAATAGTCGTTTTTATTTTGTTATGCTTTTGCTTACAAGGCACCTATGCTCAGACTGATAAATCGAAAAAGGATACAAGCAATAAAAAAGACAGCACAGAAGTTTATACAAAAATTAAAAATTATTCAAAAAAGAATAAATTTACGCAAACCCTTCATAAACTATTTTTCAGAACAGCAAAAACCAAAAAAAAGGAACAAATTCTTGTACAAAATGACACTACCAATTTTAATGGTAAAATTATCAGGAACATTAATATCGTAACCCTTGATCCTTTTGGGCATTCTATTTCTGACACGACCCAAATGCCGAAAAATTGGGGAGAAAGAACAGGAAACAGACTGCATTTGAAAACAAAAAAAATCGCAATCTATAATCTGCTGTTATTTAAAAGAAATTCAGCTTATAATACTTATAAAGTACAGGAATCTGAGCGTTTGATACGTTCTCAGAAATATGTAACAGCAGTTAGAATAACGAACAAACTTGCAGGCGCAGCATCAGATTCTGTAGATGTTACGATTCGTGTTCTGGATTCCTGGAGTACAATACCAAAATTTTCGATCTCTAGTAATCGTGTTTCTCTCGGGTTTAAAGAAAAAGACTTTTTTGGCTCAGGACAGCAATTGGAATATCGTTTTACAAACAGGTTTGATGATGGACGAAATGCTAATGAAGTTACCTATACCGTTCCTAATATTAAAAATACTTATATCGGAACGACGCTTTATTATAATATGGATCTTGACAATAATTATACTAAAAGCATCAATATAGAACGGCTCTTTTATTCCCCGCTTACAAAATGGGCCGGAGGAGCTTATGTGGGGCAGATTTTTAGACGGGATACTTTACAGGCGCCGGATATGACTTATGCCTATCAGCCTTTTAAAAATAATTTTCAGGATTTATGGGCTGGACATGCTTCAAAAGTATTTGAAGATGAAAACGGTATAACAAACCTGGTTGCCAGCGGACGTTTTCTAAATGTTAATTATAGCGAAAGTCCGTCTGAACTTTATGATCCAACAAATTTTTATTCAGATGAGAAATTTATTTTTACAGGAATTGGGCTTAACAGGCGTAAATTTATAAAAGAAACTTACCTTTTTAGAAATGGACAAGTTGAAGATGTACCGATAGGCCGAATTTATGGGGTTACTTTTGGATATCAATACAAGAATGCATTTTGGAGGCCTTATGTTGGGGCACAATTTTCTTTTGGAAATTATTACAGATGGGGATTTCTAAGTATGAATTTTGAAGCCGGAACCTTCTTTCATCAATCAAAAACATATCAAACCGCTTTTTTGATGGAAACCAATTATTTTACAAAACTCTACAAAATAGGCAATTGGAAACTCAGACAATTTGTAAATCCAAAATTTGTTATAGGTGCAAATCGTGAAGCTATTATTGGTGATCAACTGAATATCAACGAACAAAATGGTTTAGCTGGATTCAACAGCGCAATATACGGAACAAATAAGATGGTTTTGTCACTGCAAACCCAAAGCTATTCTCCTCATGCGCTTTGGGGATTTCGTATGAACCCGTTTTTTAATTATTCGATTGCCGTATTAGGAAGTCCCAATAATGCTATGGGAAGAAATAAAGCATATCAAAAAATCACTTTAGGTTTATTGATCAGCAATGATTACCTGGTATTCAGTTCGTTTCAGCTTTCTATTTCCTACTACCCTACTATTCCATATCAGGGTGATAATGTATTTAAAACAAATACTTTTGAAACCACTGATTTTGGCTTGCAAAATTTTGAGCTTGCAAAACCAAGAGCTGTAGAATACAGATAATAATTTTACTTTTTTTTATAAAATTTAAACTTACGAAAACGTTTTCAAAATCAAAACTTTACGGAATAATCAAACAGATTACACTCGTTAAAATACATCATTAACCCGACCAACTACATTTTGTTTTTCATTTTTGGCACAGTATATGAATATCCCTAAACAGGAATAACATTAACATTAAAACTAGAAAAAATGAAAACAATAAAAATAGCAATCGTAGGTTTATTTCTTTTGGTTGCAAGTGCCACACAAGCTCAGGTATCTATAAATGTTAACATAGGATCTCCTCCGGCATGGGGACCACAGGGATATTCTGAAATGGAATACTACTATTTGCCAGACATTGAAGCCTATTATGATGTAAGAGCTTCGCAGTTTATTTATTTTGGAGGAGGAAGATGGGTTAGAACAACTTACTTACCAAGACAATATAGAAATTACGATTTATACGGAGGGTATAAAGTAGTTTTGACTGATTACCACGGAAGAACTCCTTATACTTACTTTGATCGTCACAGAGTAAGATATTACAAAGGGTATCACGGAGCTCCTCAAAGACCTTACAGACCAAGAGAAGTTTACGGATATAATGAACGTCCTCACAAAGAGTACAGACATGATAACAGACATCACGATAAGCATGATAAACATGACAGACATGATAGAGACGATAGACACGATCACGATGATCACCACGGAGGAAGAAGATAATTTTTCTAAATAAATTTTCAAAAGAGACTATCAATATTTTGATAGTCTCTTTTTTTATGAGTTTTATTAATGAAAAAGGAAATCAATAACCAAACATTAACATTTCATTTAATTAGTCTTCAAAAATATAATTAGTATTTTTGAAGCTCTTTCAAACATTTAACTATACTATGCGAAAAATTCAGATCCAGATTCTTCTTATTTTTTTAACAGGGATTTCCATTTCTTTTGCGCAACAACCACAAAAACCAAGTTCAGTAGAAATTTACAATCAAATCAAAAAATTAAATTTTTTAGGTTCAGTCTTATATGTTGCCGCCCATCCTGACGACGAAAATACACGTTTGATTGCGTGTATGGCAAATGAAATGAATGCCAGAACAGGTTATTTATCACTAACACGCGGTGATGGAGGCCAGAATTTGATTGGTCCGCAATTGCGCGAATTGTTAGGTGTTATAAGAACTCAGGAATTAATTGAAGCTAGAAAAATTGATGGCGGTGAACAGTTTTTTTCACGTGCGAATGATTTTGGTTACTCAAAAAATCCAGACGAAACCCTTGAAATCTGGGATAAAGATAAGGTTCTTGCTGATGTAATCTGGACCATTAGAAAATTTCAGCCGGATGTGATCATCAATAGATTTGATCATCGCTCTCCGGGTACAACACACGGACATCATACATCATCAGCAATGTTGAGTGTAGAAAGCTTTAAACTCACAAACGATCCCAAAATATATCCCGACCAATTAAAATATGTGAAACCATGGCAGGTAAAACGTCAGTTTTTTAATCCATCATGGTGGTTTTACGGAAGCCAGGAAAAATTTGATGCCGCTAATAAATCTAAATTCACCAAATTAGAAACCGGAGTTTATTATAACGGAATTGGAAAATCGAATCAGGAAATTGCTGCTTTAAGCAGAAGCCGTCATCAATCGCAAGGTTTTGGAAGTACTGGTGCAAGAGGTCAGGAAACCGAATATCTGGAACTTATAAATGGTGATAATCCTAAAGAACGTGATAATTTATTTGATGGAATTGACACTTCATGGAACCGTGTTAAAAACGGAAAACCAATTGGAG
Organism: [Flexibacter] sp. ATCC 35103; assembly: GCF_001975985.1. Taxonomy (GTDB): domain Bacteria; phylum Bacteroidota; class Bacteroidia; order Flavobacteriales; family Flavobacteriaceae; genus Flavobacterium. The sequence goes on from NZ_MTQF01000010.1 coordinate 243,866, forward strand.
ATTTAATTACCGCTATTATCTCAAAATATGATTTTAGTAATCCATCAGCGAGTATTCCGGATTTAGTAAAAGCCTATTCTATGATTGAAGCGCTTGAAGATGACCACTGGAAATCTTTAAAGTCTGCTGCAATAAAAAATATAATTGCATCTTGTTCAGGATTGTATCTTGAAGCTGTGGCAAGCGAACAGGAAGCAACTCCGGGAAGTACCATTAAATTAAGTCTTGAAGCCATTAACAGATCTCCTGTTGATATGCAATTGACAAGTGTAACGTCATTACCTGATAATAAAAACACTACTCAGAATATTGTATTAAAAAACAATAACGATCAAAAAATAAATTTACAAATTCAATTGCCCGGCAATATTGAATATACGCAGCCTTATTGGCTAAAAGAAAAAGCCAGCGTTGGGATGTATACGGTTTCAAATCAGGAAAATATTGGAATTCCGGATATTATAAGACAAGTAAAAGTACTTTTTAATATCAGCATAAATGGTATTGAAATTCCTTTTGAGCGTACCGTTGTTTATAAATACAATGATGGCGTAAAAGGCGAAATGTACAATTTTCTGGATATTGTGCCTGAAGTAACTACTTCGATCTTAGAAAGAGTATTGATTTTTGGAAACACAAAAAGCAAAATGATTCCTGTAAAAGTACGCGCAGGAAAAGATGGCATTAAAGGAAATTTACAATTAGAATTACCTAGAAGCTGGAGTGTTTCTCCTAAAGAAATTCCTTTTGTTTTAGAGAAAAAAGGAAACGAGCAAATCTTTTATTTTGAGGTTACGCCGCCTGTAAACCCTGAAGAAGCAGTTGCAAAAAGCATAGCAATAGTCGATAACAAACGCTTTGATAAAGATGAAACTATTATTGATTACGGCCATATAACCAAACAAATGGTCCTAAAACCAGCTGAATCAAAATGCATTAGAATAGACTTAAAAACAAATGGCGATGCTATTGCTTATATTATGGGTGCCGGTGATGAAGTCCCGGAAAGCCTGGCTCAAATGGGATATAAAGTCACAATCATAAAACCGGAAGAAATTACGCCAGAAAAACTGGATTCATTTAATGTAGTTATGACCGGAGTTCGTGCTTACAATACCGTAAATGCCTTGGCACACAAGCAAAATATCCTTTTTAATTTTGTAAAAAGCGGTAAAAATATGATTGTGCAATACAATACATATGGCAAAACCGTTACCGATCAAATTGCGCCATATCCTTTAAAAATTTCAAATGATCGTGTCACTGAAGAAAACGCCAAAGTTACTTTTCTCGCACCTAATCATCCTGTTTTAAATACACCAAACAAAATAAGCTCAAAAGATTTCGAAGGCTGGACACAAGAACAGGGTCTATATTATCCGGATCAATACGATTCTGCCTTCACTCCTATTATATCATCACACGATAAAGGTGAATCTCCAAAAAATGGTGCCTTATTGGTAGCGCCGTATGGAAAAGGATATTACATTTACACTGGTTTGAGCTTTTTTAGAGAATTGCCCGAAGGTGTTGCCGGAGCGTACCGATTATTATCGAACATGATCTCTTTAAAACAGCCAGTTGAAGCTCCAAAACAAGAAATTAAGAAATAAAATATTCAGATTATGGAAGCTAAAAAAACAAAAAAATGGAAAAAAAGCTACACTTACGTTTTGGTAGCTAACGCAATTTACATTGTGATTTTTTTCTTAATCATGCAATTATACTCATAACCTATGCAACTATTTGATTGGATCGTACTTATTGTTACACTTTTATTTATTGTTGGGTACGGCTCCTGGAAAACTAAAGGAAGTAAAAACGTCGAGGATTTTATTTTAGGAAACAATGAAACTCCATGGTATACTGTTGGGCTTTCCGTAATGGCGACACAAGCCAGTGCCATTACCTTTTTGTCAACTCCGGGACAAGCTTATCATGACGGAATGGGTTTTGTGCAATTCTATTTTGGGTTGCCAATTGCTATGATTGTTATTTGTTTGACCTTTATTCCGTTATATCATAAAAATAAAGTCTTTACCGCTTATGAATTTCTAGAGAAACGATTTGACCTTAAAACACGTTCTCTCGCAGCAATTCTGTTTCTGGTTCAAAGAGGTTTAGGAACCGGGCTTACCATTTATGCTCCGGCAATTATTCTATCAGCTCTTTTAGGCTGGAATTTGACTTTAATGAACATCATGATTGGTGTTCTGGTAATTATTTACACATTTTCAGGCGGAACAAAGGCGGTGAACGTGACTCAGAAACAACAAATGTTTGTGATTATGTCCGGAATGTTTATTACATTTTTCCTGATTTTGCATTATTTACCAAATGATATGACTTTTACAAGTGCATTGCATATTGCCGGTGCAAATGATAAAATGAATATTGTAGATTTCTCTTTTAATCCGGAAGAAAAATATACTTTCTGGAGCGGTATTACTGGTGGTTTTTTCCTTGCCCTCGCCTATTTTGGAACTGATCAGTCTCAGGTTGGGCGCTATTTATCAGGGAAATCAGTTCGCGAAAGCCAAATGGGTTTGATCATGAACGGACTTTTAAAAGTGCCAATGCAATTCTTTATTTTGTTAACCGGAGTTATGGTTTTTGTGTTTTTTCAGTTTAATCCTGTTCCGTTAAATTTTAATCCGAATAATAAGATTGTCATTGAAAAATCAGCTTATAAAGAAGAATATCATGCTTTAGAGAAAAAGCTAAGCACACTTTCAGAAGATAAAAAAGTAATTAATTTATTGTACATCGATCAGCTCAATCAGGATTTTGACAATCCTATTTTGCGAAAAGAATTAGTTACGCTGTCTAATAAAGAAAAAGACCTGCGTGATCGTGCGAAAGAAATTATATTAAAAGCAGATAGCAATAGCGAAACCAACGATAAAGATTATGTGTTTTTTCACTTTATCCTGCATTATTTACCTAAAGGGCTTATTGGTTTATTATTGGCGGTAATTCTTTCAGCTGCAATGTCATCAACAGCATCAGGATTAAATGCTTTGGCCTCTACAACGGCGATTGATATTTATAAAAGAAATCTAAAAACCATAAAATCTGAGAAACATTATCTAAACGCTACTAAATTTTTCACCTTATTCTGGGGAGTTGTAGCCATACTTTTTGCCTGTGTAGGTACTTTGTTTGAAAATTTAATTCAGTTGGTAAATATCATTGGGTCTATTTTCTACGGTACCGTTTTAGGAATTTTTTTAGTTGGTTTTTATCTGCGTCGTGTAAAAGCAAAAGCTATGTTTTACAGTGCTATAATTAGTCAAATGACTATATTTTTTATCTATTACTTTATGATTTACAAACAGGAAAAATTAGGTTATTTATGGCTTAATTTTATTGGAGCAATGCTGACAATTGTATTGTCATTATTAATGCAGTTTCTGTTTTTTAAAAAAGAACCCAATAATGATGAAGTTGTTTTAGAGTAATTTTAAAAAAAAATTAAATAAAAATATTCTGTGAAAAATTTAAAAAATATTTTATTTTTTTATTCTTCTTTTAAAACCAAATCAGGAAGAGTCGAATATGGTATTTATTTTTTAGTAAATGTTTTATTGACTCTTTTAGCTTTAGATTTATACCGTAACGTAAATTTAAACAATGAAAAAATTCTTAATATATTTTATAGTTGTCTAATTGTATTAGTTACGTTTGTTCCTATGCAAGCTGTTACAACGCGAAGATTAAGAGACTTGACCGCAAATCCCACTTTTGTTATTTTTAATTTCATCCCTATCCTCAATATAGCTTTCATTATATTTTTACTATTGGTGAAAAAAGCAATAACAAGCAAACCCCAGGCGATTAATAAAACAAAAAATTCTTAACTCGATTATCTTTTAAAAACAAGATTGGTTAGCCCAGATAGAAGCGTTATTCTTTTTCTTGCTTCTTTAGCAAGGAAAAGATACGAGCGTCCCGAGGCTACGGGAGCTGGAAATAGCTCCTGAAAATTCTAATTCAAAAATTTATTACTTTAACCTTGTCCTAAACCATCATTCTTAGATTATAAAATATATTTTTAATTATTCTACAGCTTTTTTTGTCATTTCGAGGAAGGAGAAATCTTCGTAAGAAGCTCGACAAAGATTGGGTTTTCGTTACGCAGTTACTCGCGAAGATTTCTCCTTCCTCGAAATGACAATGATTGTGGCTATTTTGTGTAAAAACCAAAATTTCTTAAGCACTTGATTTTAAACTTTGAGCATATCTTAAAAAAAGACTGCAAAATTTAAAAATTTAGATTCTACAGCAAAAGCTATATCTTTGAGAAAGTAACTATTTACAAATTAGCAAAATAAGCGTCATTATGAAGGACTTAAAAAAATATAGTAATAAAACAAAGGCCGCTTTTATTTTGCTGATTGTAATGCTTATCATTTTGCTGGGTAATTTTAATACGCTTCAAAATTCAAAAAATGTCAACGAAAATATTAATGCAATTTATAAAGACCGTTTGGTTGTTGCTCATTATATTTTTCAATATTCTAAGGAACTTCATTTTATAAAAGCTGAAGCTGAAAAACTGGATTTAAGCGACAATATAAAAAAAGAAGAGATTATTAATACTTTAGATGTGATTCATAATATTGATGATTTATACTCAAAAACCGTTTTAACGAATAAGGAAAAGCAATATTTTGACATTTTTTTAAGCTCCTGCAAAGAAATCAACAAACAAGTCGAAAACAAAAATTGGAATAAAATTGTTGTTTCAAGCACAGAAGCTTTAAAAACATTAGAATTGTTATCTCAAATCCAGATTCAGGAAGGGAAAGCAAAATTAGCAAGTGCAAATGCAATGTATAGTAAAAACAATAGTCTAGGACAATTGCAAATTGCATTGCTTATCATTTTGGGCGGAATTACTTTTTATCTCTTAATCGTAAAAAAAATTAAAAGAACTATCAAAATTCCTGAACCGCCAAGTATGAACTAAATAAAACTATTTTAGTTTTCTGTCTTGTTCTTTTATTGCGAGATCATTTATGCTGGCAAATCTTTTTTGCATAAGACCGTTTGCATCAAATTCCCAATTTTCATTTCCGTAAGCCCTAAACCAATTGCCTTCAGGGTTTTGATATTCATACTCAAATCGAACAGCAATTCGGTTTTCTGTATGTGCCCAATACTCTTTTTTTAGCTTATAATTTTTCTCTTTTTCCCATTTTTGAGATAGAAAGCGAACGATTTCTTCACGTCCGTTTACAAATTGATCTCTGTTTCTCCATTCGCTGTCCAGCGTGTAGGCTTTTGAAACTCTTTCCGGATCCTGGCTGTTCCAGGCATCTTCGGCTAACTGAATTTTTTCTAATGCCGTTTCATAAGTGAAAGGCGGCAACGGTAGTTTCTGTTCCATTTTTATGAAATTAAAGTTTGAATGATTTTTTTGGATTGTTCTATCAGTTCATTTGATTTAAATAACTGACTTTCGATTATACAGCTTTCAAATAATAAATAAATGTGATCTGCAACAAGATCGTTACTTGTAAACCCTGTAAAATACTGTCGTAAATCCTTTTTATGGCTTTGAATTACACTTAATATCTTTTGATTATCTGGCGGGATTTCAGAAAGGATATTTAGAAAACTACAACCTCTGAAATTCTCATTTTGATTTATATAAATCAGAAAATCAAAGGAAGCCAGAACTTTTGATTTGGAATCTGTTTCTTTTAATGTGAAATTTTCTAACGAATTGAACCAAAAAGCATGTCTTTCGTTTAAAAAAGCAACGCATAAATCTTCTTTAGATTTAAAGTGCTGATAAAAACTTGCTTTCGCTACTTTTGCCTCTTCAATAATTTGGTTAATGCCAGTTGCATTGTAGCCTTGCTTGTGAAATAAAACAGAGACAGTATCTAAGATTCGTTCTTTGGGTTGCATTGATAATAATTTACAAATGCAAATGTAAATAATTATTCATATAAACAGACAAGTCTGTCTATCTTATTTAGTATCTGCTTTTCTATACACAATCTTGTCATCTCGACGAAAGAGAGATCACACAAAAAATTCCTTTTCTAAAAAAACCGATCTTTGGCGAGTTACGAGTGAGATCTCTCCTCCGTCGAGATGACACAAATAACACATAAATAAAAAAAAATCCAAATTCCAATATTGAATTGGAATTTGGATTTTTATAGCGTCCCGAAGTTTCGGGATCTGATTGGAATTTAATAATTCAAAGAATTATTATCTGCTCCATTCAGCAATACTATCTTTATTTAATTTTACGTAATCCTGATTGTTAGCAGCTTCAGCAGCAGCAAGTGAAGCTTTTGCAGTTTCAACAGCTCCTTTTTTATCGCCTTGTTTTGCCTGGATTTGTGATTTTAATCTTAAAATGAAATATGGTTTTTCAGTACTCATATCCAAAGATTTATCTACATAAGTTCTGGCTGTTTCAATGTTTCCGTTTGATTGAAACAAATAAGTAGCAGCAGCAAAATAATCATTTGAAGTTGGTCCGTTTAAAGTTTTTTCAATGCTTGCAATAGCATTTTTAGCAGTTGGAACTTCAAATTTTAAAGCTATATGAGAGTTTTCCCAAGCCATTTCTAAATATCCAAAATTAGGATCTAAACCATTGATACCAATTGTAAAAGTCTCAACAGGAGTTGGTAAAGCATCTTCTTTTACAGTAGTTCTTAAAGCAACATAAGAATCACTCCAGTTTTCAGGTAATCCCCAGTTGTCTGTAGAAAGGTAAAAAATCACTTCCCAGCTTTCTATTTTAGGAATGGTATATATTGCATATTTCCCTTTTTTCAATGTTTTACCATCGATTACTACATCATCACTAAAATTAATGACTGTATTTTCGTTCGCGCCGGTTCTCCATAATTTACCAAACGGAACCAAATTTCCAAAAACTGCTCTGCCTCTGGCACCTGGTCTTGAATAGGTAACTTCAACATCCGTTAATCCCACGGTTTGTTTAATATATCCTTTAGGACTTGCTTGTGGCGTCTTTATTTGTGCTTCTGTAGCAAGAGGAGCCAAAATAATGGCTAATGCAATAAGTAGTTTTTTCATTTGTGAGTTTTGTTTTGTTTGTTCAAATTTACAAATTCAATTATCGAACAGATGTTAAATTTTCTATAATTCAACCCTTTAACTGTGATATTTTTTGCGCGTCTAATTCGTTAAAATGATTGATAATAATATCAGCTTCTGACAAATCCTGCATTATAGAATGATGGCTGTTATATCCTACACAATAAATTCCGGCTGCTTTTGCTGCTTTTACCCCATTTGTACTGTCTTCGATAATGATACATTCTTCTTTTGGAGCTACAGATAATGAAGCTGCATGAACGAAAATTGCCGGATTTGGTTTTGATTGCGGAAAATCTTCACCACTAACAACGTCTGTAAAATATTGATGTAGATTAAATCTTGTAAACACGCGCTCAATCGTTACTTTTGAAGCTGAAGAGGCTAAAATCAACTGTATTCCGTTCGTATACAAATCTTTAATTAAATCTTCAACCCCTTCCAGTAAATATAAATCTTCTTTAGTATCAAAAGCATCATTAAAAATACTTCTCTTTCTTTGAATTAAATCCTCTACTTCGTGTTCTATCGCAGGAAAAAATCCTTTAAGAGTCTGAAAAGTATTTCGGGTTGAGAATCCCGTAAATGAAGTATACATTTCTTGCGTTACTTCAATATTTAATTCAGAAAATTGTTTGTAATAAGCATAACGGTGAACAGGTTCAGTGTCTACAATTACACCATCCATATCAAAAATTACTGTTTTTATCATTTTTTTTTAGGTTCAAAGGTTCTGAGGAACAAAGGTTCAAAGGTTTTTCTGTAGAGACGCACAGCAGTGCGTCTTTTATTTAAGGTTCTTAGTAACTTAGAGCCTTAGCATCTTAGTAACTTTTGCTACTCTTTTTTCAACAAATGTCTGATTACGGTTTCGGCTATGTGTAAGCCAAATAAACCTGGCATGTAGCTGTTAGTTCCGTAAAATGACTTTTTAAAGTTTTTACCGTCGGTTAGTTTTAGACTTTTTTCGTCTTGGATTTCAGAAGAGAAAACCACTTTTAATTTATTTATTTTTTCTGCTTTTAAGCGTTTTCTAATTGCTTTAGAGAAGTAACAGTTTATCGTTTTAGAAATATCGGTTACTTTTACTTTCGAAGCCAGCATTTTTCCGCCAGCGCCCATACTGCTTATTATTTTTACCCTTTTGCGTTTGGCTGCAATAATCAGATTTAATTTTGGAGTAATACTATCAATACAATCCAATACATAATCAAATTCTGGAGCAACGATTTCAAAAGCTCTTTCAGGAGATAAAAATTCCTGTACACGAGTTAGTTTCAATTCAGGATTAATATCCATTAAGCGATCTCCTACAATAGTAATTTTTGGCTGACCTACTGTTGAGTGCAAAGCTGGTAATTGTCTGTTAATGTTGGTTATATCTACAACATCTCCGTCTACAATAGTCATGCTGCCCACTCCTGCCCTTGCCAAAAATTCAGCTGCAAATGATCCCACTCCTCCTAAACCTACAACCAAAACATTAGAGTTTTGTAAATTTTGTAATCCTTCTTTTGTAAATAAAAGCTCGGCTCTTTCTGTCCACTCTGCCATATATCTTTTTTTGTTGTTTTTTATTTGTTCTAAAATTTTGTTTCAAGTTTAAAGTTTCAGATTCGCCAGCTTTCAAAAGCCCAACACCCAATCTAATCTTATTAGTTAATCTTGCTTCTATATTCTTTATTCTTTATTCTATATTCTTTATTCTATATTCTATATTCTTTATTCTATATTTTTCATTCTTTCTCCTCCAAACACATTCTCAAAATTACTTGAAATAACCTCTTGTAATTCACTAATTGTTATACTTTTATATTCTGATGCCAACTCATAAACCTGTTCAATACTTTCTTCGATTGTATCTGTTTCCAGAAAAAAACGATCGTTTGGGATATTCTGAAATACCGTTTTTAAATCCGGATTTTTTAGTAAATATTTTCCAAATGAAAGATAAAATCCCGCTGCAATTAGTTGAGTCGCTACCTGATTATTTTTGGAAAAACCATGAATAATCATCGGAACTGAGATATTCATTTTCTTTTTTATTACAATCACCTCCTGAAAAGCGGCAACGCAATGTATGACAACCGGCTTTTTATATTTTTCGGCCAAAGCCAATTGTTTTTCAAAAATTATAATTTGCTGATCAAAGGAAATTTCAATTCGTTTGTCTAACCCGCATTCGCCAATAGCAAGACAATTTTTAATTTGCAATTTTTCTTCGATAATTTTCAAATCTTCCTCAATTCGATCTTCCTGAATATACCACGGATGAATACCAATCGAATAAAACGGGATAGACGCGTCAAACTCCTGCGGATATTGATTTACCAATTCTAAAATAGTAGATTGATTTGTAAATTGATGTGTATGAAAATTGAAAAATTTCATTAATGAAACGTTTTAACTCCTGCTTTAATCTCTACATTTAAATCATTTTCCAGCGGAACTAAAGGGCAAGAATACTTATGATTATAAGCACAATACGGATTATAAGCCTGATTAAAATCGACTGCAATTGTATTTCCTTTTGGAACTTTTAAATCGATATACCTTCCTCCTATATAACTTTCCTTACCGGAAGTTAAATCTGAAAACGGTAAAAACAAATGATCTTTGTATTCCTTAGTTTTCGAAAGTTCTATATTTCGATATACATTTAGCTTCAGGTCAACACCATCTATCGTAAAATATAATGTTCCGTATTTAATATACTTTGGTGTTCTGGTTCCGGTAGTTTTCATTTCGAAAACTTTTTCGTTTTTTGCTTTTTCAAATTTTGCATTCACAAAATATTTTGCATTTATGGGATAAAAATCCAAACTTTTAAAAGTTTTCAAATCTTCTTCCATCAACGGACTTGTCTTAGGATCAGCATATTCACCATTAATTGTCTTTTGGAATTTTTCAGCTTCGTTCTGATCAAATTTATTCTGACCAAAACAAAAATTTACCAACAGTAATACCAGAAAAGCGATAATATTTTTCATCTTCTAAATTTTGAGCAAAAATAGTTTAAAAGTAACAAAGCACCAACCCATGATCTCTACAAAGTTTCTTAACTTTGTTGCAAATAACTTATTCATAATGCTCAAGAACGCTTTTAGCCACTACATTAATAATTTTAAAGGATTTTCAAGAGAAATTTGGATACTTACAATTGTTACTTTTATCAATCGTGCCGGAACAATGGTACTGCCTTTTTTATCCAAATATTTAAAAGAGGATCTTCAGTTTAGTTACAATCAGGTAGGTTGGATCATGGTAGCTTTTGGTTTGGGCTCGATGTTGGGTTCGTGGCTGGGCGGAAAACTTTCTGATAAAATTGGTTTTTACAAAATCATGGTTTTTAGCTTATTTACGAGTGGTGTTTCTCTTTTCTTTATACAATATATTACTACTTTCTGGTCATTATGTATTGCAATGTTTGTTTTAATGACTATTGCAGATATGTTCAGACCTGCGATGTTTGTTTCTCTTGGCGCTTATGCCAAGCCCGAAAACAGAACCCGTGCTTTAACTTTAGTACGTTTAGCGGTAAATCTTGGTTTTGCTGCCGGGCCTGCTTTAGGAGGTTTGATTATTATGGGAATCGGATATTCAGGCTTATTCTGGGTTGACGGTGCTTCGTGTATTATTTCGATTACTATTTTTGCTTTATTGGTTAAAGAAAAAAAGAAAGTAGAACATGGAGATAAAACGGAAACTGCAGCCGAAATAAAATCGGTTTTTCATGATAAAATCTTTTGGGTTTTCTTATTTGTGAGCTTTGTAACGGCTATGATTTTCTTTCAGCTTTTTACAACGTTACCTTTATATCATAATGAAAAATTTGGTTTAAGTGAATTTCAGACTGGTTTATTAATGACTTTAAACGGACTTCTGATTTTTGCGCTCGAAATGCCAACAGTTGGTTTTATGGAGAGAAGAGGTTTTCCTAAAATCAGGATTATTATTCTTGGATCGTTTATTATGGCATTGAGTTTCTTTTTGTTATTAATTAATATGTGGGCTGGAGTTCTTGTTATTAGTATGATTTGCATTTCGATTGGTGAGATTCTTACTTTCCCATTTTCAAATGCTTTCGCGCTGAGTCGTGCGCCACGTGGTCAGGAAGGGCGTTATATGGCTCTATATACCATGAGTTTTAGTTTGGCACACATTATTAGCTCAAAAGTTGGTTTCGAAATAATTTCTCGCCTCGGATATCAGATTAATTGGTTTTTTATGGCTTCTATAGGAGTTTTTGCAACACTTTGCTGCTTCTGGATTAGAAAAGCTTTGCTTGAAGAGAAAAGTAGTTAATTTTTAAATTGGATTCGAAATTTTACCGCAAAGTGCGCAAAGATTTACGCAAAGTTCACTAAGTTATTTTTAAAGTAGTATCTTCAGACACATAAAGTTCGCAAAGCTTTTTCAACACAAAGCTTTGCGAACTTTTTGTATTTTATAAAAATCACACTCAGATAAAAAAACTTTGCGCATTTTGCGGTAAAATTCAGACCCTATTTTAAACACTGATTATCAAATAGTTAAAAGCATAGTTGTATAACTTCAAAAACGAATCAACGTGTTTTTTAGTTAAATAACTATTTTTATAGTTGCGTAACTAGAAAAATAGTTGTAGGTTTGAATTAAAATTAGAAAACATGCAAAAGTTAACCAATAAAGAAGAGGAAATCATGCACATTTTATGGAAACTTAAAAAAGCTTTCGTAAAAGAAGTTCAGGCAGAGATTACAGAAGATCAGCCACATTATAATACGTTATCGACTATTGTGCGTAATCTAGAAGAGAAAGGTTTTGTAGCGCATAATGCTTTTGGAAACACGCATCAATATTATCCGATTATTACTTTAGAAGCGTACAGCAAAAAGTATATGAAAACAGCAATCGACAACTATTTTAATAGTTCGTATAAAAATATGGTATCGTTTTTTGCTAAAGAAGAAAAAATTTCGGCAGCTGAATTACGTGAAATCCTTGCTATGATAGAAAATCCAAATGTAGAAAAATAAGCATCATGGAAGCACTTTTTACCTTTATACTTAAATCAGGCGCATTATTGATATTGTTTTATTGTGCTTATTATTTTTTATTGCGCAAAGAGACTTTCTTTAATAGCAACAGATGGTTTTTATTGGCTGGTTTATTTACCTCAGTAATTTTGCCTTTTATAGTTTATACTAAAATTATTTGGGTTGATGCCAGTCCGCTTTCAGGTAATAATTATCAAATTAATGCCTTGCAAACTCCTGAAAAAGCCAGTTTTACTGTCGATTGGAATCTTGCTTTATTTGCCATTTACAGTATTGGTTTCTTATCCTTATTAATAAAATTTGTTCTTGATTTTTATAGTTTAAATTCGGTTTTAAAAGGAAAAAAAGTAAAACAACAAGCTGATTTTAAATTTGTAGATGTTAACGAAAACATTGCTCCATTCTCTTATTTTGATTATATCGTATACAACTCATCACTGTATACGGCCTCAGAATTAGAAAGTATTCTTGAGCATGAAAAAGTGCACAGCGAGCAAAATCATACTATAGATGTTCTGGTATCAAGAGTTTTTTGTGTGCTATTTTGGTTTAATCCAATAATGTGGCTGTATAAAAAAGCGATTCAGCAAAATCTTGAATTTATTGCAGACAATCAAGCTGCACAAAAAATATCCGATAAAAAGGCATATCAGTATACCCTTTTAAAAATAACAACACATGAAAATTGTGTCGCCATTACCAATCATTTTTATCAATCATTAATCAAAAAACGAATCATTATGTTAAACAAAAATCAATCAAAAAAACGAAATCTATGGAAATTTTGTATTGTAATTCCGGTACTTGTTGCTTTTGTACTTTTATTTCAAATTAAAACTGAAGCAAAAGAAAAACAACAGGCAATAAAAGAAAAAACAGGAGAAATTAAATCTGTAGATGTTTACAAAATCCAGAAGAGTTCTACTGATGCAGAATTAAAAGAAATTAAGGAAAAATTAAAAGCAATTCATAATATTGACTTTGAAACTTCTGAAATCAAAAGAAATGCTGAAAACGATTTGACATCAATTAAAATCGACATCAAAAATGGAAATCAGCAAGCACAATCTATTCAAACAGCAGGAAATCAAACCATAAAAGATTTCGGAATTATTGTTACAACAGATAAGGATGGCAGCAAAAAAGTAGGCATTCAAACCACTGATGAAACAAGTAAGGATTCAAAAATAGTAACCGAAAAAAAACAAAAAACTAAACTAAATACTAATGATAACACTACTTCTAATGTTAGTACAAAAACTTATACTAATAGCAACACAAATTCTGGGGTTATTATAACGACAAACTCAGATGATAATGCTACTACAAAAATAATAACAAGTGACGGAGGTACTCAAATTATTGTTTCGAATTCCGGAAAAAATAATTCAAATGAAAAAAAACTTGTAATTATTGATGGAGTCGAAATGCCTTCAAGTTTCAGCTTTGATGACTATAAATCCGGTGATATTAAAACCATGAACGTCTTAAAAGGAGAAATGGCAATAGCCAAATATGGAGATAAAGGAAAAAATGGCGTTATTATAATCGAAACCCGTAAATAAGCTGTTTGTTTAAATTTCAAAAAACCTGAAAATGCAAAAGTTAACCAATAAAGAAGAGGAAATCATGCACATTTTATGGAAGCTTAAAAAAGCTTTCGTAAAAGAGATCCAGGCTGAGATTACAGAAGATCAGCCACATTATAATACCTTATCGACTATTGTGCGTAATCTTGAAGAAAAAGGTTTTGTAGCGCATAATGCTTTTGGAAACACGCATCAGTATTACCCGATCATTAGTTTAGAAGCGTACAGTAAAAAGTATATGAATACTGCAATCGACAACTATTTTAATAGTTCGTATAAAAATATGGTTTCATTTTTTGCTAAAGAAGAAAAAATTTCGGCAGCAGAATTACGTGAAATACTGGCTATGATCGAAAACCCAAAAGAAGAAAAATAATTATTATGGAAACACTTTTCATTTTTATCGCAAAATCAAGCGGATTGTTAGCCATGTTTTATTGTGCATACTATTTTTTATTGCGCAAAGAAACTTTCTTTAATAGCAGCAGATGGTTTTTATTGGCGGGTTTAGTTACGTCATTAGTTTTACCATTTCTGGTTTACACTAAAATTGTATGGATTGAGCCTGCCCCGATTCAAAATTCAGTTTCAAATTTAGTTTCAAATTCAGTTGTAAAGTATTCACAAGGATATGTCCCGCATATTGTTGAGAATGAAACCTTCGAAATTAACTGGAATTATGTAATGCTTGCCATTTATACTATTGGTTTCCTGGCTTTACTCATAAAATTCGCTATAGATTTTTACAGTCTGAATTCGGTTTTAAAAGGTAAAAAAATACAACAGCAAGCTGATTTTAAATTTGTAGATATTAACGAAAACATCGCTCCATTTTCTTATTTTGATTATATCGTATACAATTCATCCATGTTTACGGCCGCAGAACTAGAGAATATTATCGAACACGAAAAAGTACACAGCGATCAAAATCATACTATTGACGTTTTAGTAGCAAGGATATTTTGTGTGCTTTTCTGGTTTAATCCTATTATTTGGCTGTATAAAAAAGCTATTCTGCAAAACTTAGAATTTATTGCAGATAATGAAGCTGCCAAAAAAATATCAGATAAAAAAGCGTATCAGTACACGCTTTTAAAAATAACAACACATGAAAGCTGTGTTGCAATCACCAATCATTTTTATCAATCATTAATCAAAAAACGAATTGTCATGTTAAACAAAAATCAATCAAAAAAACGAAATTACTGGAAGTATTATGCTGTTATTCCAGCACTTGTAGCATTTGTGCTTTTATTTCAGATTGAAACAATCGCACAGGAAAAAGAGAGAAAAGAAAATCAGGAAGCTGTTGAGAAAACAGATCAAATTTATGTTTTAAAATTTCAGAAAAATACAACCGATAAGGAGCTAAAAGAAATTGCTGAAAAATTAAAAAGAGAACATAATATTGATATGGAAGTATCAAATGTGAAAAGAAACTCTAAAAATGAGCTAACAGCAATTAAAGTTGATATTCAAAAAGGAACTGGAGAAGCTCAAACCATTCAGATAGAAGGAGATAATCCTATAAAAAGCTGCGGAATTGTTATTACAACAAAAGATAATGGTTCTAAAAAAATCGACGTTGTTACAGATGGCGCAATTGATAAACCTATGGTAATAGGAGATCGTATGGTAGAGGTAAACGAAACAAATGGCACCAATGTAAGTGTATTGCCTGTAGTTCCTCCTACTCCTCCAACTCCTCCTTCGTTTCCTGGAGGACCAATGCCTGAGGCACCGCCTGTTGATATGTCGAAAATGCCAAAACCTCCTGTTGCTCCTTCAAATCATAAAGATAAAGTTGCAATGGCAAAATTTGAAAAAGAAATGGCTGAGTTTGAGAAAAAAATGGAAGCATTTGAACCAGACATGTCAGCTTTTGAAAAACAAGTAGAAGAAATTATGGCTCAAAGAGAAGCTATATACGAAAAGGAAATGGAGAAATACGAAGTTGCCATGGAGAAATTTAGTGTTGATATGGATAAATATACTCAAGACATGGAACAAAAATATGGCAAGGATTCCAGAGAATATAATCTAAACATGAAGCAATATGAAAAAGACATGAAACTGTATGAGAGAGATATGAAACTTCAGGAAAAAGAAATGAAACTTCGTGAAAAAGAAATGAAGAGAATAGAAAAAGAAAGCAAAAAATCTTAATCAATCTAAATCTCTTAAATGAAAAAATCTTTTCTTATAACATTATTATTACTCGTTTTCGGTTTAACTTTTAGTCAAAAAAAGGAAGAAAAATTAATCGAACAAAAAATTGATGACTATATTAAAGAAGTTATAGCAATAAATGAAATTCCCGGTGTCGCTTTAAGTGTTATCAAAGACGGAAAAGTTATTTATGAAAAATATTACGGAGAGGCATCTCTTGAAGAAAATAAAGCAGTGGATAAAAACACTGCTTTTAAAATTTTCTCCACAACAAAATTGATTACTAATGTGGGAATTTTTCAACTTATAGAACAAGGTAAATTGTCATTGGAAGATTCTATTTCTAAATATCTAAATAATCTGCCTAAAGAATGGCAGGAAATTAAAGTTAAAAATTTATTATCGCATTCTTCCGGATTACCCGACATTGTAATGTTTGAGGATATTCCGAACACCTTGCCTTATGACGAAAAAATTGCGATATTATCTAAAAAGCCAATGCAATTTGTCACCGGAAATGAATACAGGTACAATCAAACCAATTATTTGTTTTTGGCCAAAATCATCGAAAAAATCAATGGATTAACTTTTGATGATTATATTTTGAAGAATCAATTTCCTGATATAAAATCCGAAGTTTATTTTTCATCAAACTTTGGTAAAGCCGTACCCAATAGTGCTTTTAGATATAATTATAATAGTGAGACTAAAAAATATATAAAAAGCACCTCAGACTTTGGGTTTGATTCCCACTCAGCAAATGGTTTAAATATTTCTTTACCGGAATTTATTCGATGGAATCAAAATTTGGATAAAGATGTTTATCTCAAAAAAGAAACAAAATATTCGATGTGGGAGCCTTTTAAATTTGCTAATAACACGGATCGTTTTGCATATGGCTGGGAAATTGTTCCTGTCAATAAAATTCTGTCGTATGGTTTTACCGGAGGAAATGAAACGGCTTTTAGAAAATTCCCTGAAAATAAGTTAACAATTATATTTTTATCAAACGGACATAAATATTCCGGTTTGTATGTTCAGAGTCAGGTAATAAATCATGTTGCTTCGATTGTAGACCAAACGCTTAAAGATGATTACTATCTTGCCGGTGAAAAAATAAATCAGACTTTCTTAAAACTCGAAATCAATAAGGCTAAGCAAAATTATTTAGATATAAAAAAGAGTCATCCGGATTGGAATTTTGAATATCGATTAAACGTTATTGGCTACACGCTGATGGAACACGGAAGGCTAAATGATGGACTTAAAGTTCTAGAATTAAATACAATAGAAAATCCTAAATCCGGAAATGCATTTGATAGTCTGGCTGATGGTTATTTCAGGAACAATCAAGTCGAAAATGCAAAAGAGAGTTACAAAAAAGCATTAGAATTATCTCCGGACAACAAAAATGCTGCAGAAATGCTGGAGAAAATTGAAAAGATTTTAACTAAAAAATAATAGTGTTATAAGAATCGATACGTTATTTTGATTCTTATATTATTCCAGAATTGTAATATATACTTACTCTGTATATTTTTGAATATACCCTAAAAAAGACTTTGCCCAAACGCAAAGTCTTTTTTTATATCTTTGAGAAAAATTAACCTGCGATGTATAAAATTTTAGCCAAAATAAACAAACTCCTTTTACCAAGTTTTACCAAACAAGGTCTGGATATTTCGAAAGCAAAAAAATGGCAAATGGCTATTATTGGTTATCGTGCGTATGTAACCAAGCGTGCTTTAGAATAAAATTATTTTGCAGCCTAATGGTTGATCCCAGTTTCAACAATCTTGTTAAGAAATGAGAACCTCTTTTTTCTTATAACATTTCTTATCTCATCAATTATTTCCCATGAAAAATAAAGAATTCAACATACCTCCTGTTTACGCGGTACTTCTTGCCATTATTAGCGTACAATGCGGAGCAGCAATTGCTAAAACTTTATTTCCTGCAATTGGAGCAGCAGGAACAGCTTCGATTCGAATTGGAGTATCTGCATTAATTCTATTAGTAGCATATCGACCAAATCTAAAGGAAATTACTCCACAACAATGGAAAATAGTTGCGCCTTATGGTTTGTCATTAGGTGCCATGAATTTGATTTTTTATCTGGCGATAGAAAGAATTCCAATTGGGTTAGCGGTAACACTTGAATTTATAGGTCCGTTATTAGTTGCCATTATTGGCTCAAAACGTCTGATAGATTATTGTTGGGTTCTGCTCGCAGCTGTTGGAATTGCTTTGATTGCTCCCTGGACAAATGATCGGGTAGATATCTTAGGAGTTGTTTTCGCTCTTTTAGCCGGTGGATTTTGGGCTGCTTATATTGTTTTGGGTGGTAAGATTTCCCAAATTATGAATGGTGGTCAGGCAGTATCAACCGGAATGTTATTTGCTGCATTGTTAATCCTTCCTTTTGGTTTTTACGAAAACGGATTGGCTAATCTAACTCCAAAACTTTTTGGTATGGGAATCGCTTTGGCTCTTTTATCCAGTGCTATTCCGTTTACATTAGAAATGAAAGCCTTAGGTCAGCTTCCGCCTCGTACTTTTAGTATATTAATGAGCCTGGAACCTGCTGCTGCATCTATTTGCGCCTTTATATTCTTGCAGGAAAAATTGATTTTCACTGAAATTTTAGCCGTAGTTTGCGTTGTTATTGCTTCTGCAGGATCAACCTTAACTGCTAAAAAATAGATTTTATAATTCTCATAAAGCAAAAAAAGTCCTGCATAACGCAGGACTTTTTTTTGATCGTTGAAATTTAGTTTTATTATTTTTTTGGTAATAAAACACTATCAACTACGTGAATCACACCATTAGATTGATTTACATCTGCAATAGTAACTTTTGCTTTGTTTCCGCTTTCGTCACTGATGTATAGATCTTTTCCTTTCATCCATGCAGTAAGAGTACCACCGCTAACAGTTTTGAAAGTAGCTTTTCCTTTTCCGTCTTTAATTGCTTTAGCAATATCAGATGCATTTAACTTACCTGCAACAACATGATAGGTTAAGATCGTTTGTAACATTTTTTTGTTTTCAGGTTTCAATAACGTTTCAACAGTTCCTGCTGGCAATTTAGCAAATGCTGCATTTGTTGGGGCAAAAACGGTAAATGGTCCTTTACCTTGTAAAGTTTCTACTAAGTCTGCAGCTTTTACAGCAGCTACAAGTGTAGTGTGGTCTTTTGAATTTACCGCATTTTCAATAATATTTTTATTTGGGTACATTGCTGCTCCACCAACCATTACAGTTTTTTGTGCAAATGATGTAAATCCAAATCCTAATGCTAAGATTGCTGCGGCTAAAAATTTTCTAGTTTTCATAATTAATATTTTAAGTTATAAGCTCATTTACGGGGTAACTTTCGATTTGGTTTTATTAAATTTCTAAAAAAGATTAAAAAAAAGTGAAATATCCTCAAATAGAGCTGAAAAACAAGCGTTTAATCGTAAAATTTATTTTCAAATAATTTTAATTTTAGTCTCCTCTATATGTTAAATTTATTGTTAACTTTAGTAAATCTAAATTCATTCTTATGGAAAATCTACCTAAAAAAGTCAGAAGTAAAAAGCTAAGCACAAGAGTTGATTTAACCGCTATGGTAAGTGTCTCTTTTTTGTTGATTGTCTTTTTTATGGTCACAATTGAATTGGCGAAACCAAAAGCGGTTGATTTGAGTTTGCCTGATTACGGAGATATAACATGTGGCTGGGGAGGATGTTTTAAGGAAAATCGTTCAGTGACAATTCTATTAGGCAAAAATGATAAGTTAGTTTCATATATGGGATATGTAGAAAACCCAATGATTTCTCCTAAGGAAACTAGTTATGGAAAAGATGGTATTAGAAAAGAACTGTTTTTAAGAAACAAAAATATGCTTGAGTATTCTGCTAAATTAGGAAAAACAGGAAGAGGAATTACCGTAATTATTAAACCTGGTAAGGAAAGTAATTATAAAAACCTGATTGACATTCTGGATGAAATGGCTATCGCAAAAATCGATACTTATACTATTATAAATGATTTTACACCAGAAGAATCAAAGTTAATAGCAGCCCAATAATATCCTTTTACTAATATAATTTAATTTTATATGGAAAATCTACCCAAAAAAGTCAGAAGTAAAAAGCTAAGCACAAGAGTTGATTTAACCGCTATGGTAAGTGTATCTTTTTTATTGATTATATTTTTTATGGTCGCAATTGAATTAGCTAAACCGAAAGGAATGGACTTATCTTTACCTGATAGAGACCCAAGTTGTGGTCCAATAGGATGTGTTGATGAAAATCGAATTTATACAATTTTACTTGATGACAACAATAAAATTATAACCTATTCAGGCTTATTATCATATCCAGTTGAAACTCCAAAAGAAATTAATTATAGCCTAGAAGGTATACGAAAAGAATTAGTAAATAAAAAGATGTCTATTTTGAAATACTCAACCAATATTGGAAAACCAAAGAATGGTCCAATAGTAATTATAAAGCCAAGTGAAAAAAGCAACTTTAAAAATTTGGTTGACATTTTAGACGAAATGCGAATTGCTAACATTGATGCGTTTGCTATTGTAAATGAATTCACTCCTGAAGAATCAAAATTATTAGCTTCAAAATAAAACATTTCAAACTATGGAAAATCTACCCAAAAAAGTCAGAAGCAAAAAGTTAAATACAAGAGTCGATTTAACCGCAATGGTAAGTGTTTCTTTCTTATTGATTATATTTTTTATGGTCACAATTGAATTAGCTAAACCGAAACTCATTGAGTATGACAGCGGGCAAGATAGAGGCTGTTGTGACTGTCAACCACGTCACTATGGGGAGAATAGATCTATAACCGTAATGTTAGGTGAGAATAATAAACTGATATATTACATAGGTCTTTTGAGTTCTCCTATTGTTTCTCCAAAAGAAATCAAATATGGAAAAGAGGGAATTCGTAGAGAATTACTGAAAAGAAAAAATAATTTGCTCGGATATTCTTCTAAAAATAGAAAACCTGAAAGTCTAATTGTAATTATAAAACCTAGTAAAAAATCTAATTACAAAAATTTAGTAGATATTTTGGATGAAATGGCAATTGCTGAAATTGGTACTTATGCAATCGTACCTGAATTTACTCCAGAAGAATCTAAATTACTAGCGTCTAAATAAATTTATAAAAAAAACTATCATCCCTAGCCCTGATGGAAGCGGCATCCTTTTTCTGGCTTCTTTAGACAGAAAAAGATACAGCGAACAGCAGGAAATAGCTCCTGAAACTCTAATAATGAATCTCAAATTAAATTAAACCAATCATAAAAAAGTCCCACAGCAATGTGGGACTTTTTTAGCTTTAAGAAAATCTAAGAATTATTTTTTGATAAACTTCATACTTGAACTTCCTTTATCAGATTTTACTTTTATAAAGTAATTACCAGATCTAAGTCTCGAAACATCAATATTAGATACTGATTTTGCATTAGGAACTGCAATTAACAATTGCCCTAAAATATCATAAATAGCTAACGATTGTATTTCTACATTACTTGAAGCATTAATATTTAAAATATCAGTCGCAGGATTTGGGTAAAGTGTAAAATAATTAGAAAACTCAAAATCAGACGTTTCTAATGTAGTTTCAAATTTTGAAGTAGCTTTATTGGTTAAAATCGGAAAATTATAATCAAAATAAATATTTGCCTCGTTTGCAAAAGTGTCCCCTACTTTTAATGTTGGTTTTGTTTTAATTTTAAAAGCTACATAACCATCATTATTGGCATCATCAAAAGGAAGATTGATATTCTCAAAAATGAATTCTACTTTGTTTCCATCTGAAATTTTAGTTACAAATGAATGACTTGAGCTTATTGGAATTAAAGTAGAAATATCAAACTTAGCTAAATCAATCATGTCTTTTACTACAATATTTCTTGCGCGAGAGGTTCCTGTGTTTTCAAAGCGGATCATATAATGCACATACTCGCCTATTAGATTTGGTGTTACAATTGTACCTTCCAGACAAGTTTTATCATTTGGATCATAAGAACCCACAACTGTTTGTTTTAATTCAAATAGATTATTTAATGGAGTCTCATCCAAACTTAGTGAAGAAATATTTGTACTAAATTTTAAAATATCTCCTATGTTGGCCGCAGGTTTATCTGTTGCTCTGTTTAAATATAAGGTAAAAGTAATATTACCGCTTTCAAAAGGTTTTAAATTATTAAAATCCCATTTTAATTCATTACCGGATTTATATATTAAATCTTTATCTGAAGAAACATAGTGCAAAACGGTGTCATCAAATTTAACTGTAATAAAACCAGACTGAGTTGTGTTTCCATTATTTTTATAAACAATATTATAGGTACTTTCAAAGCCCGGCTCAGCTGCTATTCCCGGAACTAAAATAATCTCTAAATCGCTGCGACTGTCAACAGCAGTAATACAAAAATTTTCTACACGCGGACTTGCATCGTTGGGAAAAGAAACCGTTATTTCTTTTGGTGATATATTAAAATATTCTGGATATTGCAGAACTGGTATTATTTTATAATTTCCTTGTTGAAGTTCAATAGAAGGAATTTTTGAGTTATTAGAAACCAGAACCCCAGTTTTTAAATTACTTGTTACATTATATTTTATATCATAAACCACTACATCATTTAAATCACATCCATTATTATTTTGATCAAATTTATTTAATGCCTGAATAGTGTAAAAATCCCCTCCTGGCGTAAAAGAACAATATGTATTTAAATTAACTTTAGGCATATTATTATTTGATAAATAATATTCTATCTGTTCTATATCAGTATCATCCGCGCAAATGTATTTTAAATTAGGATTGTTATAATAACTAAAACTGTCATATAAACCTAATCCTTCCTGTTTACCATTTTTTACAAATAAATAGACCAGATTATTATTATTACACGTAATTTGTGAAATCTTTTTAGCGCTATTAAAATCCAACGCCTCAATTTGATTGTAACTGCAATTTACCTCTAGAAGCTTTGGCAAATTTTCTAAATTTAATATTTTAATCTGATTATTAGAACAAGATAAAGTTTGAAGATTAGGCGAAGATTGAACATCAAGACTGGTAAATTTATTTATACCGCAATACAGGATTTCTAATTTTGACAAATTATTAGTTTCTAATGAACTAATTTTATTGGTTTCACAATTTAAAAATTTTAACTCGTTAAAAGCACTAATATCCAAATTACTGATATTATTATTGCCGCAACTTAACCATTCAAGTTTACTTGTATTGGTAACATCAAAATCAGTAATGTTATTATAAAAACATTCCAACCTTTTCAGATTTGGCAAATTTGATATCTTTATTGATGTTAATGTTCCCCATCTACTTAGAACATTCTCTAATTTTGGAAAACCATTCAAAGTTAGAGTTGTTAAATTAGTATAATCACATTCTAGAAATTGTAGATTATCTAATCCTTGTAAATTCAAATCAGTGATAGGATTATTACTGCAAACGAGATTATTGAGTTTACTTAGACCAGCAATACTTAATGAGGTAAATAAATTGTAACTACAATTTAGTGTTTTCAAATTAAATGAATCACTTACGTCAATATTGGTTAATCTACAACCAGTGCAATCAAGATTTTCAAGATTGGACAAAGTACTTAAATCTAGCGTCGTAAGCTTGCAGCCATATAGATCTAATATTTTAAGATTATTTAAACCACTTAAGTTAATAGACTTTAGTTGTTGGTTTCCCTCAATTGATAAAGTTTCCAGCTTATCTAATCCAGCTAAATCAAGTGTAGAAAGATTACCATATTCTAATGTTATTTTCTTTAAATTTTTAAAATATAAAATACCAGTTAATGAAGCTATTCTTTTAATGACTACATTTTCGTTTAAATAAAGTTCACTTATCTTTTCAGCTTCATTAATTTCAATTTCGCCATTGCCATTAGAATCAATTTTTATCTTATTGCCATTGAGATCTTTTGCAATATCTGAATAAAGTGCCGATGATAACAATTTATCTTTAAAATTAGTATCTGGAATACTAATTATTTGCGCATACAAACCATTAAAAAAGCTTAAAGCCAGAACCAAAAAGTAGATTTTCTTCATATAAGTAATTTTTCATGCAAAAATAACTTTTTAAGATAATAACACAACTTTATTTGTTAAATTTTCTTAAAATTAAAAATATAAAGCAAAAAAAGTCCCACTTTCAATGGGACTTTATATTAAATAAAACTAAAAGTTATTTCTTTATAAACTTCTTACTTGAATTTCCTTTGTCTGATTTTACTGTTATAAAATAATTACCAGTTCTGAGCTTTGATACATCAATGCTGGAAACCGTTTGCGCATTAGGAACTGCTATTACAACTTGACCTAAAATATCATAAATCATCAAAGATTGTATTGTTATGTCTTCTTTTGTATTGAAATTTAAAATATTACTTACAGGATTTGGATACAAAGTAAAATAATTAGAAAACTCGAAATCAGAGGTTTTTAATGTAGTTTCGAATTTTGAAGTAGCTTTATTGGTTAAAATTGGAAAATTATAATCAAAATAAATATTTGCCTCGTTTGCAAAAGTATCTCCTGCTTTTAATGTTGGATTTGTTTTTATTTTAAAAGCGATATACCCATCATTATTGGCATCATCAAAAGGAAGATTGATATTCTCGAAAATGAATTCTACTTTGTTTCCATCTGAAATTTTAGTTACAAATGAATGACTTGAGCTTGTTGGAACTAAAGTTGAAATATCAAACTTAGAAAAATCAATTAGATCTTTTACAACAACATTTTGAGCCTGATATGTTCCTGTATTTTCAAAACGAATGATATAATGAACATACTCGCCTATTAAATTTGACGTAATAACAGAACCTTCAAGACAAGTTTTATCATTTGGATCATAAGAACCTACAACGGTTTGATCAAAAGTAAATGTATTATCTGATGCATTTTCATCTGTATTTGTAGATGTTATGGTTGCGAGATACGACACAATATTTCCGATATTTAGCGCAGGAACTTCTGTTGGAGAATTTAATTTAAAGGTGACATTAATTTCTTTAGATTCAAAAGGTTTCAAGGATGTAAAATTCCATGACAAACTATTTGTTGTTTGAGTGGCAACAACCGGATTTGCAGTAATTAAATCTAAAACTGAATCATGAAAAGCTAGATTTACAACGCCAGATTGCGTTGTATTTCCTTTGTTTTTATAAATAATTTTGAAAACAGAATTAAATCCTGGTCTTCCCGGAACAATTTGCAAAATTGCAATCTCTAAATCAGAATGAACACCATTTGCTGTTATACAAAAATCCTGATTCACCGGACTTGCCTGTGTTGGAAAGGTAACACTTACATTCGATGGAAAAATATTAAAATACGCTGGATTTTCTAAAACCGGTGTTATTGTATGAGTACCGGCTGGAAAAAAAATAGAATGATTTCCGTTTGTATTCGATATAAAACTTGCAGTATTTGTACCGTCAGATAAGTTAAATTTTAAATTTGGCGAACTTGAATCTAAAACATCACACCCGTTATTATTAGCATCTACTTTGTTAATTCCCTGAAAAGTATAATAAGTACCAGCTGGTTTAAACGAACAATATGCATTTACATTACAATTGGTATAACCATATTTTGTAACTAATTGCTGCACTTGATCTATCTGACTTTCGTCAGCACAAACGTATTCAAGATTAGGGTTTTGTGAAAAGTCAAGTAGTTTTGTTTCATTACTTCCGTTTCTAATAAATAAAGTTGTAAGCTTATTTTGGTAACAACTAAATTGTTCAATATTTTTTAAATCACTTAAATCTAATGTTTTAAACTCGTTGTGATAACATTCTAAATTTGTTAGACTGGTTAAACCCGTTAAATTTATTGAGGCTAATTTATTATAACCGCATTTTATACTTTTAAGATTTGTTAACCCGTTTACGTTTAATTCTGTTAATTGATTATTAGTACAATTTAAGAAATCAAGACTTACTAAACCGGCTAAATTCAATGAAGGAATAAAATTTCCGTCACAATAAAGCTCATTTAATTTTACTAATCCATTCACGTTCAAGCCTGTTAATTGATTAGAATAGCAAAGTAAACTAACTAAATTAACTAAACCGCTCACATTTAAATTAGGTAATTTATTCATTTGACATGATAAACTCGTAATATTTGTTGATCCGGTAACGTTCAATGACGTTAATAAATTTCCGCCACAACCCAAACCTTTAAGATTTGGTAACCCACTCGCATCCAACGTTTGCAATTGATTGCTGTTGCATTGCAAATTTTTAAGACTAACTAATCCAGCTACATTTATTGAGGTTAGTTTGTTATTAGTACAAAAAAGATCTGTTAGATTTATTGCGCCAACTGTACTTAATGAAGTTAGATTCTTATTACCTGTAACGTAAAGTTCTTTTAGATTTGTCGATCCATCAAGTACTAATGTAGTAAGATTTGAATTGTCAATGTTAAAATAAGTATTACTTTGAATATTAGAATAATTTAGATAAGTAAGTTTCTTTAATAAATTAAAATCAATTCTGTTAAATATTGGATTGTTGCTACAATTTAAATACTCTAAATTGGTAAAATTTTCTAATCCGCTCAAAGAGCTAATGTTTGAATTGCTAAGATCTAAAAAAGGCACATTTAATGCTTCATTAATTTCAATTTCGAAATTTGAGTTTTTGTCAATATTCATAGATATCAACTTCATTTTAAGATTAATATCAGGAATGCTAATAACCTGAGCGCTTAAAACATTAAAAAAGAACAGAATAGGAACTAAAAAGTAGATTTTCTTCATATGGATTAATTTTACTACAAAAATAACTTTTTAAGAGAATAATACAACTTTTTTTGTTAAATTTTGTTAAAACTAAAACTATAAAGCATAAAAAAGTCCCAGAGTAATTGGGACTTTCTTTTTAAATGAAACTAAAGGCTATTTCTTGATAAACTTTATACTTGAACTTCCTTTATCTGATTTTACTTTTATAAAATAATTACCAGTTCTAAGCTTTGATACATCAATGCTGGAAACCGTTTGCGCATTAGGAACTGCAATAACAACTTGTCCCAAAATGTCATAAATATTCAACGATTTTATCTCTATATCTTTTGTCGCATTGATATTTAAAATATCACTTGTAGGATTTGGATACAAAATGAAATAATTAGAAAACTCAAAATCCTGCGTTCCTAATGTAGTTTCAAATTTTGAAGTAGCTTTATTGGTTAAAATTGGAAAATTATAATCAAAATAAATATTTGCTTCGTTTTCAAACGTATCTCCCACTTTTAATGTTGGTTTTGTCTTGATTTTAAAAGCTATATAACCATCATTATTTGCATCATCAAAAGGAAGATTGATATTCTCAAAAATGAATTCTACTTTATTTCCTTCTGATATTTTAATTACAAAGGGATGGCTTGAACTGGTTGGAATTAAACTTGAAATATCAAATTTAGATAAATCAATCATGTCTTTTACAACGATGTTTTGTGCAGCATAGGTTCCTGTATTCTCAAAGCGGATCATGTAATGAACATACTCGCCTATTAAACTCGGCGTGATAACAGTTCCTTCCAGACAAGTTTTATCGTTTGGATCATAAGAACCAACAACAGTTTGATTTAAAGTAAATGTATTATCAATTGGAGTTTCGTCTGTTACAGCGCCTGCTATTGTTGTTTTAAATTTTAATATATCCCCAATATTTAATGCTGGTCTTTCTATTGGAGAATTTGCATTTACAGTAAATTTAATTTCGCGAGTTTCATATGGCAATAAATTAACAAAATTCCAAGATAAATTATTAAAGGAATTAGTCACCGGTATTGGTTTTGCTGTAACGAAATCTAAAACAGCATCATCAAAACTTAAATTAACTGAGCCAGATTGCGTAGTATTTCCTTTATTTTTATAGATAATTTTATATGTAGCATTAAAACCCGGTCTCGCAGGATCTAATGGTAATAAAACAACTTCTAAATCTGGATGAACACCGTTTGCAGTAATACAAAAATCTTGAGTAAATGGACTGGATTCTGTTGGAAAAGTAACTTTAGTAGTTGTTGGATAAACATTAAAATACGCCGGGTTTTCTAGTATTGGAGTAACATCATAAGATCCCGATTTAACATAATAATTGTAATCACCATTTTCATCAGATGCAGAACTGTTTGTTATAGTCTGATTTGCAATATTAACTTTCATATTTTGAAATTTAATATCTCCATTGTCACATCCATTATTATTTAAATCTAATCTATTATTTCCTTTAATTGCATAAAACTTACCTCCTGGTTTAAATGTACAATACGAATTAACATTACAATCTTTCATATTTGCTGATAAAAGTTGTGACTGTATAGCTGCGATTTGAGATTCGTCAGCACAAATGTATTTTAAATTGGGATTTGGAGTAATATAAAGTCGGTCTTCATCTATTCCATTTTTTATCATTAATGATGACAATTGGTTTGCTGAACAGTCAAGATGCGTTAATTCGGTTAAATTGCTAAGATCCAAAGATGTTAGACTATTTGAAGAACAAATAAGTCGTTGAATTTTTGTTAAACCACTTATATTTAATGAAGTTAAACCATTTCCCTGACATTGTATATAAGCTAATTTTGATAAATTACTAACATTAAGTAATTTAATCTTATTAAAATAACAATCTAATACTCCCACATTTACAAAATACTCAATTCCAAGTAAAGAAGAAATATTACTTTCATTTAAAGTCAAAGAATAAACATTAAATGCTTCGCTTAATTGTATTTCTTTGTCATTATTGGCATCAATTTTAAAATAAGAACCAGATAAATTCCTTGCCACATAATTTTGATTAGTTGCAGATAATAATTTTGCTTTAAAAATTGGATCTGGAATATTAATAATTGCATCACTGCAAGCACCTACGCAGCTACAACTAGAATCTAATAAAACATTATTTAAACCACTTAAATCTATGCTTTTTTGAATAACATTAAAATCTATAATATCTGCACAAATATGTTTAAGATTTAAATTTCCAATTATGTTTAATGCTATCAAATCCTGATTAGGATTATTATTTTTAATAAAAATATCAGTTAAAATATTATTATATCCACAATTTAATTCTTTTAGATTAGGTAAATAGGAAACATCTACTTTTGAAAGCTTTGCACTTTGACATTCAAGTTTTTGTAAATTATTTAATCCCGTTAAATCAAAAATTGATATTGGATTTGCAGAAAAATTAAGCGTTTGCAAATTTACAAATGGTAAAAAATTAAAAGCGGTAATTTTATTTCCGGAAAAATTTAAATCAATTAAATTTGTTGTAGATCCAGTGTTTAAATAAGTTATATTATTATTACTGCATTTAATGGATTTTATGTTTGTACCGTTTAATAAATCCAAAGATGTAATAGCATTGTTTGAGCAATCAATAGTTAATAAATTAGAGGCGTTTTTCATTTGAAAAACAGATAAATATTGATTTATATTACATTTAACACTGCTAAGATTTGTAAGTCCATTTGCATACAAACCGAACAAATTATGATTATTATTAATATTTAAAGTCTTTAAGTTAACTAAATTATCTATTTTTAATGTTGAAAGACTACTGTTCCATTCTACAGTCAAATCTTCTAAATTAACCAAACTGGTTAAATCTATTGTTTCTCCAATTTGTGTACTAACAATAGTTAAACTTTTTAGGTTGGTAAAATACTTAATTGTATTAATTGACTTCACATTTGAAGCTATGCTCATTTTAGTTACTTGTAATGCTTCAGAAAATTGAATTTCACCATCAAAGTTTAAATCAATAGTTGTATTACTTAAAATAGAATTTTTAAAATTTTCATCATCAAAACATATGGTTCCTGCTGCACATGGAGGTAAAGCACAAGAATTTACTACTGTAACATTAGAAATTCCATATTCTGCTAATTTATTTTGAATTAATGAAATATCACTTTGGTATGCACAAATAGAGTTTAAATTTAAATTATTATTAAACTCCAGAGAACTAAAAACGTTATATAGACGATTTAAAAATAAAGTTGAAATGTTATTATTTGAGCAGTTTAAATTAGTTAATGCGTTTGTATCTGAAAAATATAGTGTAGTCAAATTATTATAACTACAATTAACGTTAGCAATATTATTGGTATTATCTCTTTTTATAAAATTCAATTGATTATTAGAACAATCAAGAGTTGATAAAGAAGTCAGATAAGTTAAAAGCAAAGATTTTAATTGTGAATTATTATTTATTTTTAAAATCTTTAATGAACCAAAATAGGAAAGGCTTATTTTAGTTAAAGAAGTATTTTTAATACTCAAGTTTTTCAATCCTGAAAAAAAATTAGAATCAAAACCTTCTAAAGAGCTAATATTTCCATCCAAATATAGATTGTTAATTACACTAGCTTCATTATAATCAATCTCATTATCATTATTTGTATCAGCATCACTATCGGCTATACCATCATTATTATTGTCGACACAATTTGTAGAAATCAAAATATTTTTTAAAACTGCATCAGGAAAATTAATAACCTGCGCACTCAAAACGTTAACAAAGCATAAAGCTGTAACTAAAAAGTAAAGTTTCTTCATATATCATATTTTTATACAAAAATAACTTTTTAACAGAATAACACAACTTTATTTGTTAAAACATCTTAAAACAAAAAATATAAACTAAAAAAAAGTCCCACATTGCTGTAGGACTTTCTATTTAGAGGAAACTAAAAATTATTTTTTCTCAGTTTTTTCCATTTTAGCTTTCAATGCAGCTAATACATCATTGTTATCTCCTAAAGTTGCAGCTGGTGCATTTGTAGAAGAGTTAGATGAAGTATTTTCAGTTGCAGCTTTCACGTTTTTCTCTTCTTCTTCACGGAAGATAGCAGTGTGAGAAGCAACTACTCTTTTGAATTCTTTGTTAAATTCGATTACTTTGAAATCAGCAGTATCGCCTTTTTTCAATTTCTTTCCGTCTTCTTTTTCAAGGTGACGAGTAGGAATGAAAGCAACGATATCATCTCCGAATTCTACAGTAGCTCCTTTGTCAACGATTTCAGAAATTTCACCATTGTGGATAGTTCCTACAGCGAAAGAGTCTTCGTATTGATCCCAAGGATTAGCAGTAGTTTGTTTGTGACCTAAAGATAATTTACGTCCTTCAACATCTAATTCTAATACAACTACATCAAGTTTCTCACCAACATTTACAAATTCAGATGGGTGTTTGATTTTCTTAGTCCAAGAAAGGTCAGAAATGTAGATTAATCCATCAATTCCTTCTTCTAATTCTACGAAAATACCAAAGTTTGTAAAGTTTCTAACGATACCTGTATGTTTAGAACCTACTGGGTATTTAGAAGTGATATCAGTCCATGGATCTTGAGTCAATTGTTTGATACCTAATGACATTTTACGGTCATCTCTATCTAAAGTTAAGATAACAGCTTCAACAACATCTCCAACTTTTACGAAATCCTGAGCAGAACGTAAATGAGTAGACCATGACATTTCAGAAACGTGGATTAAACCTTCAACACCTTCTGCAACTTCGATAAATGCACCGTAATCAGCGATTACAACTACTTTACCTTTTACTTTATCACCAATTGTTAAATTAGCATCTAAAGCATCCCATGGGTGAGCGTTTAATTGTTTCAATCCTAATTGAATTCTTGTTTTCTCATCATCGAAATCAAGGATTACAACGTTTAATTTTTGGTCTAATTCAAGAACTTCACTTGGGTGGTTGATTCTGCTCCAAGAAAGGTCAGTAATGTGAATTAATCCATCAACACCACCTAAGTCAATGAACACACCATAAGAAGTAATGTTTTTAACAACACCTTCTAATACTTGTCCTTTTTGTAATTGACCGATGATTTCTTTTTTCTGTACTTCGATATCAGCTTCGATAAGCGCTTTATGAGATACAACAACGTTTTTGAATTCGTGGTTAATTTTTACCACTTTGAATTCCATCATTTTGTTTACATATACATCGTAGTCTCTAATTGGCTTAACGTCAATTTGAGATCCAGGTAAGAAAGCTTCAATTCCGAAAACGTCAACGATCATACCACCTTTAGTTCTGCATTTTACAAAACCATTAACGATTTCTCCTGTTTCGTTTGCAGAAATAACTCTATCCCATGATTTAATAGTACGTGCTTTTCTGTGAGATAATACTAATTGACCTGTTTTGTCCTCACGGATGTCGATTAATACTTCTACTTTGTCACCTACTTTTAAGTTTGGGTTGTAACGGAACTCGTTTAAAGAAATAACACCTTCAGATTTAGCATTGATATCAACGATAACGTCTCTATCTGTAATTCTAACAACAACTCCTTCAACTACTTCTTCTTGATCTGTAGCGATGAAAGTTTTAGATACTAGTTCTTCAAACTCTTGTAAGTTTTTCTCATCAACTGCATCAATTCCTTCTTGGAAGTTATGCCAGTTAAAATTTGCTAAAAACTCTTCTTGTGATTTTAATTGTTCAGACATGCTGATAAAAAATTTGTATTCTGTTTTTCTTGAGTTTCTTAATGCGATAGAAAAAACAGAAGTTGTTTTACATAAATAGTTGATACCTAATGGAAACTCTTCTCTGCCAAAAGGTTTGCAAAATTAATACATTTTTTTGTAATAGCAAAACAATTCTAAATGATTATCAGCTAATTGCTCAGGAGTAGCAAATTTAAGGTTTTCAAGACCTGAAGTCCCGCTTTCTCTACTATTTTTTATCCTCAGCGGCGGACATAAAAGGATAACCGCTCTATCGGGGCTAGATTAGAAATTTTATCATTTTCAACAACCCTATCTGTCAGGCTGAGCGAAGTCGAAGCTCTTTTTACTATACGGAGCTATCTTTTATTTAAGTCTGAAACTTCGACGAAGATTAATCCGTAATCAGAGCAAACCCGACAGGTTTTAAAAACCTGTCGGGTTTAACCATTCATTTCTAATCTTTAAAATTCTATTACACTTCTAAGTTTTACAAACAAATCATGAATCATTTTCTGAATGTTTTCCTTCTCAAAAGGTGTTGAACTATCGTAAAACAAAAACAAAATAAACAACATCAACAATACATAAAACAGCACTAAAAGCAGATCAGAAAATACTGATTTGGGATAAAAAGTATAATCCTTAATATTGATTGAGTTTGCAATAAAAATCCAGGGATTTATGGTAAGATCAGGTCTGTAATGCGCTAGCCCCAATAAAAATCCCCGAATCAAATCTGCTCGATTAATATAAATACCACCAAAAAGATGACTCGAAGTAAAATATTCACTATGAATAATTTCCTTTTCATTTACTATAACTCTCCAAAAAAGCTTCGTTACACTACCTCCATCAGACTTGGCTCCTCTTGAATTATAGCTCAAACAATCAATATCAAATTTTGCGATATAAATTCCTTTTTGTTTTCCTAAAGGTCTTTCAGTAAATTGACTCCAGAGTAATTCATTGACAACAGTATTATTAAACCGATTATAATAATGAACTCCTTTTTCATCTATGATAGTAGTGGTATATCGTTTTCTTCTTTCATAGACTACCTTATATATAAAAAAGCCAATTGCAGCGGCAATTGATACTACCAAAACAATTAAACCTAAAACCTCTTTTCCGGACATTAAAGGCTCTGTAAATAATTCTGCTATTAAATAAATCATCAGACCAACTCCTACTAATGCCAGTACTAGAACAAAAATACCAGTTGTAAATCCCCAAAATATATTAGAAATTGAACGAACAGTGCGAAACGGAGGAAGAGAATTCTTATATTGAGATAACATATTGCAGTTTTATAGGCAAATGTACAATCTTTAAATTGTAAACAAAAACCTATAAAAAATATCAGTTCATAAATATAAATGTAAATTTATAAGAAACTTTAATCGCATATTTTAATTTTATGGCTATGAGACTTGACGAAATAAAACTAAAAATAGACACTTTCCATAAAAACGGACAAGTTATCAATGCTGTTTATTGGTTATTAAAAAAGTATAATCTCAAAAATACTAATTTAAAAGGATTTGAGTTTAGAGAAAATGCTAAACCGGATTTTATCCTCATGACAACTGAAGGAGATTTTGGCAAACCTCAAATTATACGTATACCTAAAAACACTTTCGAGTTTCCGCTAGAATTAATGCTTGTTTTAATTGCTCACGAAATGGTTCACGTTAATCAAAAAACAATAAAACCTTATGTCTTAGATAAAAACGAGCGAGAATGGCAGGGTTATTTCGAAATGAACTTTCATATTCAGTTTCCGCAAATTCCTGAAATATCCAACTTTCATAAAAAATTCTTCGCTAATAAAGGTCTTGAATATTACAAACGAATGGGAGAAGGCTCTGAGCTTCAACAAAAATATGCAGAACAAAAAAGACAAGTAGAAGATTTGATTACGTCTTTAAAATAAGTGTTATAAATCATCAATTTACAAAATAATAAATCAATCCTAAAACAACAATACAAAACACAGCAGACATAATTCTAACCCGTTTTTGTTGACGATAATCAATACTATAGTTCTCCGGATTGATATAATGATTTGTAAAAATGATGGGGTCAACAGTAATATCAGGTCTATAATGAGCAACACCTAATAAAAATGTCCTAATCAACTCTAATCTATTTACATAAAACATTACAAAAAAATGCCTTCCTAAAAAAGCATCATTATGAACTGTTACCTTATTATCAATTAAAACAGGCCAATAAAACTGATCAAAAAGTGACTTCATTGGCATTTGCGAACTAACATCAAATTTTGGAACTTCAAAAACATATTCAAGCTTTTCTCTTTTAGCAAAACTATTCCAGGGCAATTCTTTGACAATTTTGTTATTGAATTTATTCAAATACCGAATTCCTTTTTCGTCAATTACAGTTGTAGTATATATTTTTTTTCTTGAATAAATTAACAATACAACTATACCAGCTAAAGCAATAAAAAAAATCAAAAACAAAAAAACGTAAGCTATTACATCTAGCCCAATTTCTTCATGGGAGCTAAAAAGTAAAAAGACAATTCCTGCAACGAAAAAAAGGACAAAACACACCCAAAATAAACCAAAGACAAAATTCAGCCATAATATTGGTTTTGAACTGACAGCCTTAAAAGGTGGAATTGATTTTTGTTGATTTTGCATAGTATTACCTAAAGATGAATAATCAAATATACATATAAACAGAAAAAGAAAAACCCGCTTTCAATAAATAGAAAGCGGGTTTTAAATATAATTTGTAAAATCTTAATGACTCAAATTTTCTATTTCCTTAGGATCATGTTTGTGCTTGAACAAAACTGCAAAAGCAATTGCTATAACCAAAGCATAAGCTGCAAAAGACAACCAGATCGTATGCCAGTCTTTCATTAAAATTGGATTTGTAAAAATTCCATCTGTAGAAATTGAATTTCCCTGACCTTTTACAAAATCTAACATTTTAGAATTCGTAGCGTCTGTTTGCAAAAATCCAGCTAATTCAGTTGTATTATGAAATGATTTTGTAAAGAAACGATCAATTGCCCAACCTGAAGTTAAGCTTCCTAAAACTGCTCCTACTCCATTTGTCATCATCATAAATAAACCTTGTGCTGATGAACGTATTTTAGAATCGGTGTTGCTTTCTACAAATAATGAACCTGAGATATTAAAGAAGTCAAATGCCATTCCATAAACGATACAAGACAAAATAATCATCCATAATCCTCCAACAGGATCTCCAAAAGCAAATAATCCGAAACGTAATACCCAAGCCAACATACTAATCAACATAACTTGTTTGATTCCAAAACGTCTTAAGAAAAACGGAATAGCCAAAATAAACAAGGTTTCAGATACCTGAGAAATCGACATAATAATAGTCGAATATTTGATTACGAAAGAATCTGCATATTTAGGAAAATGCTTAAATTCATCTAAGAATACATCTCCATAAGCATTTGTTAATTGTAATGCACCTCCTAAAAACATAGAAAACACAAAAAACAAAGCCATTTTATAATTTCCAAATAATTTAAAAGCCTCTAATCCTAAAGTTTCAACTAACGAAGCATCTTCTTTAGTTAAACGCTGTGGCTCACATTTTGGTAATGTAAAAGCATAAATTCCAAGAATTAAGGCTCCAACTCCGGCAATATAAAATTGATATTCAGTTGCTTTACTTCCGCTTAAATTAGTAATCCACATCGCGGCGATAAAACCAATAGTTCCCCAAACACGAATAGGCGGAAAATCTTTTACTATATTTTTGTTATTCAGTTTTAATGAAGTATACGAAATTGAATTACTTAGTGCAATTGTTGGCATATAACAACACATTGCTGCAAACATTACGTATATAAAATTATCCGGTGTAGTTACCTGTGCAATACCAAATAAAACGACTGCATAAAATATATGTAACAAACCATATAATTTTTCAGCATTTACCCATCTGTCAGCAATGATTCCTGTTAGAGTCGGCATGAATAAAGAAGCAATTCCCATAGTTCCGAAAACAAGACCAAATTGGGTTCCTTCCCAATTTTTTGTTCCAAACCAATAATTTCCAATTGTTATAAGCCAGGCTCCCCAAACAAAAAATTGAAGAAAGCTCATTATAATCAACCTGTTTTTAATTCCCATATGATGAAATTGTCTTTAAAATAATAAATGAAGCGGTAAAACTACCATTAAAATAAATATCTACAAAAATTTAATTCGTTTTTACAACATCATTTATTAATTCTAAAACAGCTGAGAACTGTTCTTCTCTGCTTAAATAAGAATTATCTATTTCAATTGCGTCATCTGCAATCACTAAAGGAGAATCTTCACGGTGTGTATCTATGTAATCTCTTTCGACAACATTTTTCAAAACTTCTTCATAAGATACATCGTCACCTTTTTGCTGCAGTTCGTCAAAACGTCTTTGAGCACGTGTTTCTGCACTGGCTGTCATAAAAACTTTAAGTTCTGCGTTAGGAAAAACAACCGTTCCTATATCTCTGCCATCCATAACAATAGCTTTGTTTTTCCCCATTTCCTGTTGTTGTTCAACCAACTTAGAACGAACTTCAGAAACTTCTGCTACTTTACTTACAAAGTTAGAAACTTCAATAGTTCTAATTTGTTTTTCGACGTTTTCACCATTTAAATACATTTCGGCAAAACCCAGATCAGCGTTAAATTTAAATTCTAACTGAATATTTGGCAAAGCCTCAATTAGTGCTTTTTTATCAAAAAAATCAGCTTTTATAAGCTGATTTTGCATTGCAAAATAGGCAACTGCACGATACATTGCTCCGGTGTCTACATAAACATAATGCAGCTCTTTTGCTAATTGTTTTGCTAAAGTGCTTTTTCCTGTTGATGAGAACCCATCAATTGCAATGGTGATTTTTTTCAATTTTTTATATTTTAAAGTTTAATACAATTAAGGTTTTTAATAATAAATACTCATAACAATATTTGATTTTGAGCTATCTATTATTGCAGCCATTCGGTCAAAATATCTTTTATTAACCATAGGGCAGCCGTAACTATTGCAAATATAGTTATCCTGTTCTTTATATGGAACATCAAAATAATAATGAAATACAATATCGCGAATAAAGGCATTACTATTAGTTGTATCTAATCCGTACAACTTATAAGCTTTTCCAAACTTACCTATATAATAGTTTCCAATTGAATATTTTCCCAGTGAAGTACTTAATGAATTTGGGACATTACTAAATTTTAGCCTCCCTTTTATTTTAGTCTCAGACCCAGAGCCATGCGCAACTAATCCTCTATCAATAATCTTATTTAGCTTTAAATCATAAACAAAAAAACGATTTTGACCCGAAGGTATTTTCATATCAATAAAAAAAGCAATTCTACTATTGTATTTTGAATTGCTATTTATCAATTTTTTTACTGCATTGATTTGTGCGATATCAATACTCTTATCATTTTTTGATAAAAAAGTATTCGTACTAAAAATAATTTTATACCCAAAAAGAACAACTAGCATTAAAAGAAAAACAAAAAAGATCTTCTTCATACTAATATAAAGGATTAAAAAAGTAATTTAAAATTAAAGACAAAATAAGAATAACCATTGATACCAAATCAATAGAATTAAATAAAAAGCTGTATTCAATAAAGGATTCTAATAATAAATATCCAGGATAATATTTGATTTTGAAGTATCAATATATTTTTCTATTCTCTTAAAAAATTGCTCGTTAACCATTGGACATCCATGACTATTACTAATATAATAATCTTGTTCATCATAAGGAACTGCTGAATAGTAATGTAAAACGATAGCTCTTGATAAAGCATTGTTATTGGTTTCATCTAAACCGCTTAATCTATACGCTTTTCCAAATCCGCCTTTATAGCATTTACCTATAGCATATCTTCCTAATGCCGTGCAATTAGAGTTTGGAGTGTTACTAAATTTCAAGCTTCCCTTAACTCCAGTTTCAGATCCGGAACCGTGTGCCACTAATCCCTGATCTAATATTTTATTGTTTACTAAGTCATAAACAAAAAAACGATTTTTACCCGAAGGTATTCTCATGTCAACAAAAAAAGCAATTTTAGTATTGTATTTAGGATCAATACTAATCATGTTTCTTATTTCGGTTACTCTAGTATTTATCCTTTCTATTTCTAGACTGGTAATAGTAGTTTCATTTTTGTAATAGTGTTTTGAACCCGTTAAAACACCTAAAGTCATAAACAACAATAAACTAAATATTTTCATATAATTATTGAAAATTTAAAATTAGACCAAAAAGACTTGTATTAGCTGCCAATGTATATCTCGAATACGAATAATTAAACTTTAACTTATTTATTTTTAAACCAAATCCTAATGAAATTCCTGAAAAATTACGTTGTTCATCAATCCTTAATTCTTCAGCTCTTCTAAAATTATATCCTAAACGCAAATTAAATGCTTTCTGTGGAAAAAGTTCTACTCCAAAAATAACATGCCTCAAAGCATTATTTACGAATGAAACTTTTTCCTCACTTGTTGACCCATCAATATTGGTTTCGCTACGAACGGGGTTCGAAAAAGAAATATTCCATTGTTGCAAATTATCTAAAGTAAGATGCCAACGAATAGGTACATGTTCTAATTCCTGCGAAACACCGGCAATGATTTCAAAGGGCAAATTCTCTTGTATTCCTGAATAAGTAGTAAATTGTGTACCAATATTTCTAAATACCAGGGCCAAATTTACATTATTTTTTTCAATTTCATACATAATTCCCACATCAATTGCACCACCTATAGAATTATAACTTTCTAAAGTTGAAGTTATTAACTTCGCATTTGCTCCTACATGTATATCTGTATAAGGAATATTATAAGCATAACCTAATGATAATGCGCCTTCACTCCCTGTAAAATTTGACGTTGCCTGACCGTTTTCATCATAACCTTCAAAGGATCCGTAGTTTACATAACTTACTCCTGCATAAAAAGTTTGCACGTGCCTGTCGTATGTATAGGCGTAAGAAGCTGTACCATAAGACGCTTCTCCGTAGTAACTACCATAATTCATTGCCAGGTGGTTGTCCATATCTTCATTTAATGCTGCAGGATTCGACATCACTTGATTGACATCTTCATCATAAATTGTTATCGTTTTCCCTCCTAACGCTGCCTGCCTTGGTGAAGTCGTTAAATTAAGAAACTGATAGGTGTAACGTCCTCCAACTTGTCCGAAAGAAATCGAACAAACTAATATAAAAAAAAGTAAAACAAATCGTTTTAACATGCTTTCGGGGCGATTCCTATATGGGAATAACGCAAATACAAATATAAAATTATATAACTTATAAAATAATTTTATTAACTATTTGAAAACCAACAATTATACCAAATTTTAAAGGTCAAAATCCTAAAAAAACAATTTAAATTAAATTAAAAATTCCAAATTCTCATCTTAAATCTAAGATTAGAATTTGGAATTTAAATATGAGAACTTAATTAAGTTTATTTAAGGACTTTTGCATTTTTAGCATTTTGATCAGTCAAAGCCAAAGCAAGAACTTCGCTCATTTCTTTCACATAATGAAAAGTCAAACCTTCTAAATATTCAGCTTTGATTTCATCAATATCACTTTTATTTTCATGACATAAAATAATCTCTTTAATATTGGCTCTTTTTGCTGCTAAGATTTTTTCTTTTATACCTCCAACTGGTAAAACTTTTCCACGAAGTGTAATTTCACCTGTCATAGCCAGGCTTTTCTTAACTTTCTTTTGAGTTAATAAAGAAACTAATGAGGTCAGCATTGCAATACCGGCACTTGGCCCGTCTTTTGGCGTTGCTCCTTCAGGAACGTGTAAATGAATGTTATATTTTTGAAATAACTCGACACTAAGTCCTAACTTTTTAGCATTTGCCTTAATGTATTCTAAAGCAATTGTAGCTGATTCCTTCATTACATTACCTAAATTTCCAGTAATGGTCAACGAACCTTTTCCTTCAGATATTAAGGATTCAATAAATAATATATCACCACCAACACTTGTCCAGGCTAAACCTGTAACAACCCCTGCAACATCATTATTTTCATATTTATCGCGTTCTAATCTTGGTACACCTAAAACTTTGACAATATCTTCGTCAGTTACTTTTTTGTTATACTCCTCTTCCATCGCAACTGATTTTGCAGCGTTACGAATTACCTGAGCAATTTTAGTTTCTAAATTACGAACACCGGATTCTCGTGTATATCCTTCTACGATTTTCTCTAATTGTTTTTTACCAATTGTCAAATCTTTGGCTGTTAAACCATGCGCTTCTAATTGTTTTGGAAAAAGATGTCTTTTTGCAATTTCTACTTTTTCTTCAATCGTATA
The DNA here is from genome assembly GCF_001975985.1 of [Flexibacter] sp. ATCC 35103. Taxonomy (GTDB): domain Bacteria; phylum Bacteroidota; class Bacteroidia; order Flavobacteriales; family Flavobacteriaceae; genus Flavobacterium. The sequence continues at coordinate 284,705 of NZ_MTQF01000010.1, forward strand.
TCCTGACATTTTAATCACTTCCATTCTGTCACGCAAAGCTGGCTGGATTGTAGACATATTATTAGATGTAGCAATAAACATCACTTTAGACAAATCATATCCCATCTCGAGGAAATTATCATAAAAAGCATTGTTTTGCTCCGGATCTAAAACTTCTAATAACGCAGAAGACGGATCTCCGCTATTTCCGCTTGAAAGTTTATCAATTTCATCCAGAATAAAAACTGGATTTGATGTTCCGGCTTTCTTTAAACTCTGGATAATTCTTCCCGGCATTGCACCAATATATGTTTTTCTATGTCCGCGAATCTCTGCTTCGTCGCGTAAACCACCTAGCGAAATACGCACGTATTCACGACCTAAAGCTTCAGCAACTGAGCGTCCAATTGATGTTTTACCAACTCCCGGAGGTCCTGTCAAACATATAATTGGTGATTTCATATCGTTACGAAGTTTTAAAACAGCCAAGTGTTCAATCATTCTTTTCTTAACTTCTTCAAGTCCAAAATGATCTTTATCTAATATTTTCTGAGCGTGTTTTAAATCGAATTTATCTTTTGAATATTCGCCCCATGGCAATTCTAAAAACAATTCTAAATAGTTACGCTGAATTCCAAAATCAGGTGATTGGGGGTTCATTCTGCGCATTTTAGACAATTCTTTTTCGAAATGTTTTTGCGTTTTTTCGTCCCATTTTTTGGTTTTCGCTTTCAGCCCCATTTCGTCCATTTCTTCCTCTTGCGAAACGCCTCCCAATTCTTCCTGAATGGTTTTCATTTGCTGGTGAAGAAAATACTCGCGTTGTTGCTGGTCTAAATCAAAACGAACTTTTGACTGAATGTCATTTTTTAATTCTAATTTTTGCAGCTCAACGTTCATATAACGTAAGGTTTCAAGAGCTCTTTCCTTTAATCCGTTTATAGATAAAAGACCTTGTTTCTCTTTTACCGATAAATTCATATTAGAAGAAACAAAATTGATCAAAAACGATTGACTTTCAATATTTTTAATCGCAAAAGTAGCCTCTGAAGGAATATTTGGACTTTCTTTAATAATCTGAATAGCCAATTCTTTTACAGAATCTAAAATAGCTGTAAATTCTGTATCATTTTCTTCCGGACGTTCTTCTGAAACTTCTTTAATCGTTGCCGTAATATAAGGTTCTTCTGAAACGACTTCGTCTATTTCGAAACGTTTTTTTCCCTGTAAAATAACGGTAACGTTTCCGTCAGGCATTTTTAAAACACGTAGAATTCTTGCAACCGTTCCTATTTTATGAATATCATCTTTTGATGGATCTTCGTCTTCTTCATTAATTTGAGAAACTACTCCAATGATTTTTCCGCCGGCATTAGCGTCGTTTATTAATTTAATCGATTTATCTCTTCCTGCAGAAATTGGAATAACTACTCCGGGAAATAAAACCGTATTGCGTAAAGGTAAAATTGGTAACGAAAGCGGAAGCTCTTCATTGTTCATTTCCTCTTCGTCTTCTGGAGTTAATAATGGAATCAATTCTGCTTCTGAATCAAATTCTTGAAGTGACAGATTGTCAATTGTGAGTATTTTATGGTTTGACATAATAGTATATAAGTCGTTTTGTCATTAATTTTTTAATCCTAAATGCAAATTTACCCAAACGCTCTGTAGTTTTTAGTACAAATTCATTAAGTGTTTGGTTTACATGATAGGCCGTAAAAATAGACAATCATTATGCCAAAACCAAAAAAGAAAGTTTTCAAATGTTACTTTTGGTATTTTAAATTATCAAACAACATTAATTATAAAGAATAAGAAAACCCGAAATCACTTTCGGATTTTCTTTGATCAATTATTTTTTACTTTTTAACATCATACGTTTTTAAGGAACTTACAATTCCATTGGCTGTAAATTTTATAACGCCAACATCTTTTGCTATCCAATATTCAGCATCAGTGGTTGTCGCTAGCTGACCTAATATTTTTGCTTCCTGATGGAATTTAAATTTTATAACATCATTATAAGTACTTGTTCCTATAGTAACTGAAGAACCTTTTTCTAAAATAGTTCCTGTATAACTTATATTCATGGTTACAGATGGCAAACCTGCAATATTAAAAGAAGTTGTTTGTATAAAGTTCCCTGTCCAGGTTTTATCTATTTCTAAATAGTCTTTAAAGAAAATAAATTCATAGCCTGACATCTTCCCGGACATGCCTTCTCCATAATCTACCGTTAGCTCATCAATTTTAATAAAATAATCGCCTTTTACTTTTTTTAACCAAACTGATCCTGTACCTGAAATTCCATCTCCTATTCCGGAAAATTGATTAAATTTATAATAATCACCTTGTTTTGAAATCATTTTCATTGAAACTTCAGATCCATTCTCATCTAAAATCCATTGATTTCCAACAGCTGATGGCCAATAATCACTCGTGTTTTCTATTATATTGCCATCCCCGGAACCACCATCATTCCCTCCAATACCATCATTACCTCCAATACCGTTATTAATACCATTATAATCCCCACCATCCTCAAAATCTTTCGTGCAAGATGTAAAAGACTGACCTAGAACAAAAAACAAAAGAAATAAAACATTAATTTTTTTCATATTATCAATTTTAATCTGCAAATATAGACTTAATAAATTGAAATAAAAATCTTACATAAAATAAAGAGTAATTGATTTTAGAATTTAGCATTGTGCGATTTTTAAAGTTATTGTCAATAAAAAATTAATTATTTTTATAAAAAGTGTAACAAACCAAAAAAAGCAAAGTCCTTATATAAAACTAGCAACCATTACTTGAGTATCACAAACCAAAATATCGAAGAATTAATCACGCTTTGTAAAGAGAATAACCAAAAGGCCCAATTCGAAGTTTACAATCGTTACAGTAAAGCAATGTACAATGTGGCGTACCGTATTGTTAAGGATGAACATTTTGCACAAGACGTCATGCAGGAAGGATTTCTAAAAGCTTTTATGAAAATTAACGATTACAAACAAGAAGTTGCCTTTGGAGCGTGGCTAAAAAAAATAATCGTCAATTATAGTATTGACTTTTATAAAAAGAATAACGCTTTTCAGGTCGAAGATTTGAGTAAAACATTATATAAAATAGAAGAAAATGATACTTTTTTTTCTGAAAGCATCGATTTCAACTCCCTTAAAGTGAAACAAGTTTTAGATACGATTTTAAGTCTAAAAGACAATTATCGTATGGTTTTGACACTATTTTATATAGAAGGTTATGATCAGGAAGAGATTAGCGAAATTTTGAATATCAGTTATGCCAATTGCAGAACAACATTAAGCAGGGCTAAAGAAAGTTTAAGAAAAAAATTAGAGGAAATATGAAAAAGGAAAATGACGATTTAGATCAATTATTTGAAAGATTTGAAAATCAATGGGATGTTAAAGGAATGAATTCTGATCATCAGCTTGATTTCTTAAACAAATTGAATAAAAAACAGCCGAAGAAAAAAAATTACGCTGTTTGGGCAATTGCGGCTTCTATAGTTGTGTTGTTGGGATTATCAGTGTTTTTTAATACTTATAATGAAAAGCCTAAGGAATTTAAATTTGCATCTAAAGAAACAAAACGAACTGATTCGATATTCAGTATTTTAATTGACAATGAGCTAGTTAAATTAAAAGAAAAAAGTTCACCGGAAAACGAACAAATCATAAATGATGCCTTAAAACAAATGAAAGTTTTTGATGCAGATTATGAAAAAATTCTAAAAGAAGTTCAAAAAAACGGTGAAAATAAACAAATTATTTATGCTATGATTAGCAACCTTCAAACCCGAATATCTTTTTTACAAACGGTTTTGCAGCGAATTGAAGAAAACGAAAAATTTAAAAATACTACTGATGAAAAAACATTATAACATAATATTTCTATTTATTTTAATTCCTTTTTTAGGATTTTCGAACGATGACAGTTACATTTCAAAACAAAAAAATATTAAAAAAACCTATATCGTTAATTCAAACGCAGGAATTGATATTGATAACAAATACGGAAATATTACCGTAAGTACCTGGGATGAAGATAAAATCGATCTGGATATCACCATCAAGGTTTCAGGTGCAAATGAGGATTGGGTAAACGAAAAACTAAACAGTATTGATGTAAATATTACTGCCTTGAAAGCAATGGTTTCTGCAGTAACTAATATTGCGAGCTCATCGTTGAAAAGCAAAGGAAGCAGCAATAGTTTCGAAATAAACTATGTTATTAAAATTCCAAAAAACGGATCTGTCAAGCTTAATAACAAGTACGGAAATATAACGACTTTAAATTTAGAGTCTTCTACTGATATTGCTTGTAAATATGGTAAGATTATAATTGGTCACCTAAACGGATCGAGTAATCGAATTGATATTGGATACAGTCAAAATTCTACGATTGATTATATTAAAAGCGGAAATATTGAAGCACGTTATTCAAGCATAAAAATAAACGAATCAGGAAACTTAAATCTTGATGCAAATTATACAAATGTTACTTTACAAGATGGGCAAAATATAAAATACCAGGGAAGTTACGGAACTTTTAAATTTCAAAAAATAAACTCGCTCGTGGGTACCGGAAACTACCTGACAGTTTCTATTGCAGAAATTTCGAAAGATTTAAATATTGATGCGACCTATTCTAAAATCAATGTAGAATCGCTGAATGAAAAACCAAAAAATGTTAATCTAAACACTGGATATACAAATATTTCATTGGGATATAACATAAATTACTCTTTTGATTTTGATATAAACACGAGATACGGAAGCATTAAAAATGATAGTTCTTTAGATGTTTTGGTCAGCGAAGTTAAGAGTAACACGAAAAAAATAAGTGGATATAATAAGAAAAAAGGACAGAATAAAGTAGTAATCAATTCCAGCTATGGAAATGTCGTACTAACTAAAAAACAATAACACATTAAATCAATCAAAATTTAAATCAATCAAAACAATGAAAAATTCAATTAAAACATTCATTTTTAGTGCACTATTATTAAGCTGTATCGCAAATGCACAATCGCCGGATAAAATTAAAGGAAACGGTAATGTCGTTTCTGAAACAAGAACCACATCAGATTATGACGTAATAAAAGTTTCCGGCTCTTTTGATGTAGATTTAGTTGCAGGCAAAGAAGGTAAAATTATAATTAAGGGAGAAGAGAACCTGGTTGCTGCTGTAAAAGTCGAAGTAGAAAATAATATCCTGAAAATTTATGTAGAAAAAGGCAGTAATATCAGACCAAGTATTGGTAAAAAAATTGAAGTTACAGTTCCGTTTCAAAAAATATCAGAAGTAAATTTATCCGGTTCAGGCAATATCATGTCTAAAGACGTTATTAAAAATGATAAATTTTCAGCGAAACTGGCCGGTTCAGGAAACTTTAATTTAGATGTAGATTCTAATTCCTTAGAATTAAATTTAAGCGGTTCCGGTAATATACATTTAAAAGGAAACTCTGATAGTTTAACCACAAAACTTGCAGGATCGGGAAATATTGATGCAACAAATTTAAAAACAAAAGTTGCTGATGTAAATGTTTCAGGGTCTGGAAACAGTCGTGTTAATTGCATCGAAAGCTTAACAGCAAGAATAGCTGGTTCCGGTGATATTAAATATACAGGGAATCCTGAAAAACGTGATGTAAAGGTTTCAGGATCCGGTAGTATATCAAAAGCATAATTATAATAAAATAATTAGTTAGAATAAAAACTCTAAAAATTAAGATCATCAATCAAATAAGTTTGTCATATTCGCGACAAATTAAATCCCCGAGAAGGCACTTTATTAATTTAAAGTGCCTTTTTTGGTACTCTTCTTAAAAGTATAATTGCTGTTACAAAGAAGATTCCTAAAATTACAATTGCTGAACGTGAACTGCCAGTAATCTGATCGATAATACCGTAAACACACATTCCTATTACAATTCCTATTTTTTCAGCGACATCATAAAAACTAAAGAATGAAGCTGTATCTTCTGTTTCAGGTAATAATTTTGAATATGTAGAACGTGACAATGCCTGAATTCCTCCCATTACAAATCCTGCGATAGTGGCTGCAATGTAAAAATGAATTGGTAAATAAATAAAGTAAACAATTGCGCAAAATACTACCCATATACCGTTAATTACAATCAAAGTTGGGATATTTCCAAATTTTGCAGATGCTCTTGAAGTTATTACGGCACCAGCAACAGCTATTAATTGTATCAGTAAAATAGAAACAATCAACCCAATAGTACCTTCTTCCTTACTTGCCCATTGAATTTCCTGAGCTCCAAAATATGTAGCAACAAGTAATACGGTTTGTACTGCCATACTTGAAACAAAAAAACCTCCTAAATAACGTTTTAATGGAATGTTTTCCTGCAATAAAGCCCAAACTTTCTTCAATTCATTGAACCCATTAAATATAACAGATTTTGTTAGCTTTTCACCTGTCTCTTTTCTTCCTTTTGGTAAATAGTAATAGGTATACTGGCTAAATAATATCCACCAGGCTCCTACCATCACAAATGAATATCGCATTGCTTTCATTGCTGCTTCGCTATCTGTACCTGCAATTCCAAAAAGTTTTGGTTTCATAATCATCGCTAAATTGATGACCAATAAAATTACACTTCCTATATATCCTAATGAATATCCTTTGGCACTTATTTTATCCTGTTGCTCTTCAAATGCAATATCCGGTAAATAAGAATTATAGAAAACTAAACTTCCCCAATATCCTAATAAACCAAAAAAATAAAACATCAAGCCAATATAAATATTATCAAGATCAAACCAATACAACCCCATACAGGACAAAGCTCCCATATAACAGAAAAATTTCATGAATGATTTTTTATTTCCAACATAATCAGCAATCCCTGATAAAAATGGAGATATAAAAGATACAACCAGAAATGCTATAGCCGTAATAAAACTAATTAAAGCAGAATTTTTTAAATGCATTCCAAAAACATCAATGTAGTGATCACGCTCTGAAAATAAAGCTTCATAAAAAATCGGAAATACTGCCGATGCAATAGTAAGTGTATAAACTGAATTTGCCCAATCATAAAATGCCCAGGCATTTAGTAATTTTTTATCTCCTTTTTGTAAATCTTTCATAGAAATGTTTTTGTTAACAGGCTACGAATTTATCTATTTTTTATCATAATCAAATACAAATTTGACAAATCGTATATTAATAAATTATAAACTTTTAAAATAGTGTTTTCATAAAAAAAGCCATTCACCGCAGTGAATAGCTTTTAATTTACCTTGAACTCAAAGGAAAAATATTTTTAGCGAATAACACCAACCTTTAGTGCCATTGCTTTTGCTTCTGGAATTAATGATTTAATATTGGCAATCCTTGTAGCATCTGATGGGTGCGTACTCATAAATTCTGGTGTGCCTGCTCCTCCGGATTTAGCCGACATTCTAGTCCAGAATGCAACAGCATCATCAGGATTATAGCCTGCGATTGCCATAAGTGTTAATCCTATTTTATCGGCTTCTGTTTCATTACTTCTGCTAAATGGCAACATTACTCCTACTTCAGAACCTAATCCGTAAGCCTGAGCAAAAATTTGCTGAGTTGATTCAGATTTTCCACTTGTAGCTGCTCCTAAAGCCGCTCCACCAATTTGTTGTAATTGTGCTGCACTCATTCTTTGTGCACCGTGATTAGCTAATGCGTGAGAAACTTCATGCCCCATCACAGTAGCTAAACCTGCATCGTCCTGAGTTATTGGTAAAATCCCGGAATAAACCACGATTTTTCCCCCTGGCATACACCATGCATTTACTTCCTTATTTTCGACTAGTTTATATTCCCATCTGTAATCACTTAAATATTGAGATTGCCCAAGATAAGTTAAATATTTTTCGGCAGCAGCTTTAATTCGCGATCCTACAGTTTCTACTCTTTTAGCATCTGCAGTACCTGTAATAACCTTATTTTCTGCTATGAAAGCATTATATTGTTGAAAAGACGAAGGAAATAATTCGCTGTTCGAAACAAAGTTCAAATTTTTCTTTCCTGTAACAGGATTTGTTGCACAACCAACCATTAAAATAGCTGTGAAAACCCCTAAGAATAAATGTTTTTTCATGATTTTTATTTTTTAACACACACAAAAATACAATTATAATTATTTTATGTTTTATATAATTCTTTAAAAAATTATCAGAATTTACTTATTCGCCAATAATATGAAGCTCATTAAACTCTTTATCAACAATTAAGAAATGATTTTCTTCAAAAGTAATTTTATCGAATTCTATTTTTTCATTATCAATTTCAATTTCGATAACTTTGAAAGGCAACCCAATTAAATTAATTTTATATTTACTGTAAGGTGTATCATATTTCCCCTCTTTATGAAGCTGAACAATTAACTCTTTTTCTTTACCAATAGTTCTAAAAGAGAGAAAGCTATAACGTCCTTTTTTATAATCGTAGCCATCTTGTGCGTCTTCATAAACCACAGATTTTTCTTTACCGTTTTTAAAGTATAAATCCAGGGTCAATTCATCAAATTCAAGTTCTCCTACATATTGCTGAACAGGATATTTTGGTATTATTGCACCAGCTTTTACAAAAACAGGAATCTCGTCAAATTTTGTATCAATCCACACTTCTCTTCCTCCTACAGCAAATTCGTTTGTCCAGTAGTTATACCACTCACCTCTTGGTATATACATACGTCTGCCTACAGCATTAGGTTCAAGAATTGGACATACCAAAATTTGGTTTCCAAAAATGAATTCGTCATTACGATAGTGCGTTTGTGTATCATCCTGATCGTAATAAACCAATGGTTTTAGCATAGGTATTCCTTCTTCAATATATTGCCAGAACATAGTGTACAGATAAGGTAATAATTGATAGCGAAGGCTTACAAATTTTCTGGTAATATTTATGACTTCTTCATCAAAAGCCCAAGGTTCCTGATTACCATGATCTCCTGAAGAGTGCGTTCTGCAAAATGGATGAAAAACACCCAACTGAATCCAACGTGCATATAACTCGCCTGTAGGCTGTTCTGCAAAGCCACCAATATCAGAACCTGTAAATCCCATTCCGGAAATACTCATTCTTTGAACCTGAATATTGGCAATCCACAAATGTTCCCAAGTTGCTACATTATCTCCTGTCCAGGATGAAGTGTAACGCTGTGCGCCTGAATATGCTGATCTGGTGATAACAAAAGGACGTTTAGGATATGTAAAACGTTTTACACCATGATAAGTAGCTCTGGCCATTTGTGTACCATAGATGTTATGCGCTTTCCTGTGACTGCAAGGATTTCCGTCATAAGAGTGACGAACATCCATCGGGAAAGTTTTATTAGGAACCTCCATAACTGCAGGTTCATTCATATCATTCCAAACTCCTTTAACTCCAATATCTGAAATTAATTCTTTAAATAATCCAGCCCACCATTCTCTTACTAAAGGATTTGTATAATCCGGAAAGTTACATTCTCCAGGCCAGACTTTACCTTTCATATAAGGCCCGTCTGCCCTTTTACAGAAATAATCTTTTTCCAAGGCTTCCTGATATACCCAATAATCTTTATCAATTTTAATTCCCGGGTCAATAATTACAACAGTTTTAAAACCATCTTCGGCTAAATCAGCAACCATTTGTTTTGGATCCGGAAAATATTGTTTATTCCATGTAAAACATCGAAACCCTTCCATATAATCAATATCCAAATAAATAGCATCGCAAGGAATCTTTAATTCTCTAAATTTTGAAGTGATCTCTTTTACTTTACTCTCCGGATAATAGCTCCATTTGCATTGGTGATATCCTAATACCCATAATGGCGGTAGTTCTGGCTTTCCTGTAAGATCTGTGTATGTGGTAACCACATCCTGCATTTGCGGTCCATAAATAAAGTAATAATTCATTTCGCCGCCTTCAGCCCAAAAGCTCGCAACGTTTCTTCTTTCCTGACAAAAATCAAAAAAAGTTCTAAAAGTATTGTCAAAGAAAATTCCGTAAGATTGTTTATTGTGAAGTCCAATATAAAACGGAACTACTTTATATAAAGGTTCCTGATCTTTTTGATACGCATATTGATCCGTAGCAAAATTTTCGAGTCTTTTGCCTTTTAAGTTCATTTGAGTCGCTTTATCACCAAGTCCGTAAAAACATTCACCATCTTTTGATGATTTACTCATTTTTACGATATTCCCGCCATATTCGTAACTCTCTTCCCAATGAAAACCAAGTTCATCTTCAAGAATCAAAAGATCATTTAAATCATAAATCGACAAGCGCAGATCTGCTTTCTGAATTTTACATTTTACTTTGCTGGTCCTGATCTGAAAATATGTTTCCTCTTCTGTAAGTTCTAAAAAATTGTAACCGTGAAGCTGGGTTTTATCAATTGCATATGAAAAATCATTACTAAAATAACCTTTGGTTGTAAAGCGAAACCGAATTAAACTGTCTCTTAGAATAGTGACTTTTAAAATTACCTTATTATCAGTATTAAAAAAAATCGAATCGCCTTCATGTTCGTAGGAGACAATTTTTGATGGATATAAATCGCCTTTGTATTCTAATGATGTATTTGTAATCATATCGCTAATGAATTAATTATAATGACGTTAATCTCTCTTTTCAAACATACAAAAAAACCACATAAAGCGATATCAATATAAGGTTTATTCACGAAAACGTTTTTTCTGAATGAGTGTTAAAATAGATCTCAAAAAACAAACAATTCAATAATTTAAAAACGTTAAATTGATAAATTGGTATTAGTAAAAAATACTTGCCTTTTATACAAAACAATAAACAGCCATACTTAATGGCGGCAATATCAATTCAACTGAATATTCTCGTCCATCATACTGTTTTTCTTCTATTTTTAAAGCTTTAGAATTTCCAACTCCACTTCCTCCGTAGATTGTGGCGTCACTATTGAAAATCTCTTGTAATTTGCCTTTTTGTGGAAGTCCTATTCTATAATTTTCTCTTATTATTTGGGTGAAATTGCAAACGATAACTAAATCTTCTTTATAATTATTTCCTTTCCGAATATAAGATAAAACAGCATTTTGATGATCTGAATAATTAATCCATTCAAAACCTTCTCCTGTAAATTGTTTTTCATACAATGCCGGACGAGATTTATATAATTGATTTAAATCTGTAATTAGCTTTTTAATTCCTGAATGATAATCATATTGCAGTAAATGCCAGTCTAAGCTTTTTTCAAAATTCCATTCATCACTTTGTCCAAATTCAGAACCCATAAAAAGTAACTTTGTTCCGGGATGTGTAAACATATATCCATACAACAATCTTAAATTGGCAAATTTCTGCCATTCATCACCAGGCATTTTGTTAGCAATAGATTTTTTTCCGTATACGACTTCATCATGCGAAAACGGAAGCATAAAATTCTCTGAAAAAGCATATGTCATCGAAAAAGTCAAATCATTCTGATGGTATTTTCGATAAACTGTTTCTTTCTGAAAGTATTTTAAAGTATCGTGCATCCAGCCCATCATCCATTTCATTCCAAATCCTAAACCACCAGTAAAAGTTGGTCTGGAAACCATTGGAAAAGAAGTGCTTTCTTCAGCAATTGTCTGAACTCCATCAAAATTAGCATAGATTACTTCATTAAATTCTTTAAGAAAACTAATGGTGTCCAGATTTTCTCTTCCTCCGTAAATATTAGGTTCCCACTCGCCTTCTTCTCTGGAATAATCAAGATATAACATCGACGCAACTGCATCAACACGGAGACCGTCAACATGATAATGGTGCAGCCAAAAAACAGCATTGCTAATTAAAAAAGCCCTAACCTCATTACGTCCATAATTAAAAACAAGACTTTTCCAATCCGGATGATATCCTTTTCGTCGATCCGGATGTTCATATAAATGCGATCCGTCAAAAAAACCTAAACCATGCGCATCATCAGGAAAATGTGATGGCACCCAGTCTAAAATTACTCCAATCCCAGCCTGATGTAATTTATCAACCAGAACCATAAAATCCTGTGGTTTTCCAAAACGGGAAGTTGGGGCAAAATACCCTGTTAATTGATATCCCCAGGAAGGATCGTAGGGATATTCCATAATTGGCATAAATTCTACGTGCGTAAATCCTGTTTCTCTTACATAACTGACTAAATCGCTGGCGAGTTCTAAGTAAGTTAAAAAACGATCATTTTCACCACGTTTCCAAGAACCCAAATGAACTTCATACACCGAATAAGGTTTATCAAGACCATTTTTCTCTTGTCGGGATTGCATCCAATTTTCATCTTTCCACTTATAATCCAAATCCCAAACAACCGAAGCTGTATGTGGCGGCTTTTCGCAATACAAAGAAAACGGATCTGCCTTTTCAGTCACAATTCCGTCTATATTTGATTCAATTTTATATTTATAAAGCGCTCCTTTTTCGACACCCGGAATAAATCCTTCCCAAATTCCGGAAGAATCCCATCTCACTTGTAACAAATGTTCACCCTGAATCCAATAATTAAAATCACCAACAACCGAAACTGATTGAGCAGTTGGAGCCCAAACCGCAAAATAAACACCTTTTACTCCGTTCACTTCAATAAGGTGTGCGCCTAATTTTTCATATAATTTGAAGTGTTTCCCTGCTTTGAATAAATCAATATCAAAATCAGTAAATAGAGAATGCGTGATAACTTTATTCATATTTGGTTTTTAAGGCAACAAATTAATTTAATATATTATTCAATTCTAAAATTATCAGACAGAACAACTCCTTTTTTAATAACTACAATACCGTCTTTTATGCTATATAATTCATTTGTAAAATTATCTAAATGTTTCCCTCCATTAATATGAACGTTGTTTCCAATTCGAACATTTTTATCAATCAGAGCATTTGTTATAAAACAATTTTCGCCTATTCCTACATGAATTTTATTAATCGTACTTTCATGATTCATTTCATCCAGATCCTGATAAAAATCGTTCCCCATTACATAACAATTTTCAAGTACAGTACCTTCACCAATTCTGGAACGAATACCAATTACAGAACTCTTAATTTCTTTAGCATTAATAATACACCCTTCAGAAATTAACGATTGATTTATAATCGAATTTCTAAATTTTGAAGGAGGCAATAATCTTGGTCTCGTGAAAATTTTATTGTCATTATCAAACAAATTAAATTCCGGTATATCAGCCGTTAAGCCAATATTAGCTTCAAAAAAGGATTCAATATTTCCTATATCAGTCCAATATCCTTCATATTGATAACTCAAAATTTTATGTTTTCCAACAGCTTGCGGAATAATCTCTTTTCCAAAATCTTTTGTTTCCGGATCTGCCATTAAATCTTCTAACAACTGACGGTTGAAAATATAAATTCCCATTGAAGCCAGATACTTTTTACCTTTCTCCTGCATATGTTCACTCACTTCAGATTCCCATTCAGGTAATAATGATGCGTGAGGTTTCTCTATAAAAGCTTCTACAAAACTTTCATGACATGTTTTTAATATTCCAAACTCAGGTGCATCTTTAGCATTTACGGGTAAAGTCGCAATAGAAATTTCTGCATCTGCAGCAATGTGAGCTTCCAGCATTTCATTAAAATCCATTTGATATAACTGGTCGCCCGAAAGAATGAGAGCATGATCAAAATCGTGTTTTAAAAAATGTGACATACATTGACGAACAGCATCGGCCGTTCCCTGAAACCAGGTTGGATTATCCGGAGTTTGTTCTGCTGCTAAAATATCAACAAAGGACTGACTGAAAATACTAAAATTAAAAGTGTTTTTAATATGTGCATTTAAAGATGCTGAATTAAATTGTGTTAAAACAAATATTTTAAAGATATCTGAATTGATACAATTTGAAATAGGAATATCTACCAATCTATATTTTCCGCCAATTGGTACCGCTGGTTTTGATCTGGTTTCTGTTAATGGAAACAAACGTGATCCTTGTCCTCCTCCTAAAATAATAGCAACTACATTTTTCTTTTTAAATTTCATTTTTCTCAATTATTAGGTTGTATATCTTAATATATTCTTGACAAACTCTTTCCCAGGAATGGTCTATAGACATTCCCTTTTTTCTTATTTCATTAAAATTGATTTTATCATTGTACAATTTCACGGCACGATTTATAGAGTAGCAAATATCCCCAACCGAAGCCTGATCATGACAAATTCCGTTTCCATTATCGCCAAAATCAATTACTGTATCGCGTAAACCACCAGTTCTTCTAACTATAGGAACTGTCCCATAACGCAGTGCATACATCTGATTCAATCCACAAGGCTCAACCCTCGACGGCATTAAAATATAATCTGATCCTGCATAAATCAAATGTGCTAATTCTTCATTATATCCAATAAAAACGTTGTAATTTCCATTGTAGTCATTTCTCAATTGAAACAGCTGTTCTTCTATAACTTTATTTCCTGACCCTAAAATCAGAATGTTTATGTTTTCAAAATTTTCAGACAAAGCCAACGCCGAAGCCTGAGGCAATAAATCACCTCCTTTTTCTTCAAACAAACGACCAATGAAACTAAATAAAGGTTTTGACGGATCTAATTCAAACTGTTCACAAATTTTCTCCTTATTTTTTTGTTTCCCTATTTCTAAAGTTTCTATCGTATAATTTTCAGCAATCATTATATCTTTAGAAGAATCCCAAACTTCAATATCAATTCCGTTTAAAATACCTATCGATTTATCTCTCACGGAATTAAATAATGATTCTAATCCATTTGCCGAAAAATTGATTTCCTCTAAATAACTAGGAGAAACAGTTGTTACAGCATGTGCGCATTTAATACCAACGGCCAATGAGTTGATAGAATTATTCCACTCTAAAAATCCAACATGAATCAAATCAAATTCTGGTAAGTAATTCAATTTATCAAACCCAAACCAACCCTGATATAAACCATTATGGATAGTAATTACAGTTCTTACAGTTCTTAAATTCTCATATTTATATCCGTATTTAACCAAAAACGGAATTAATCCAGTGTGATGATCGTGACAATTAATAACATCTGGAACAGTTGTTCGACTCGAAATCCAATCTAAAGCTGCGATCTGAAAAGAAACAAAACGTTCTATATCATCTTCGTATCCATAAACATTTGGGCGATTAAACAATTCATTAATTTCTATTAGATATAATTCATAGCCTAGCCTATCAGTAACTTCCTTTAATACATTAAAAGGAAAATCAAAATTCCCCAATTTTACAATTCCCGAATAAACACTTTCAAAATCATTTTCTTTTTTAAATAAAGTATCATAACAAGGAACAATAACACGAATCTGATGACCTGCATTTGCCTGATATTTTGGTAATGCGCCCACCACGTCAGCCAAACCTCCAACTTTGGCCATAGGATAACACTCTGCACTTATATGAAATATTTCCATGTAGAAATTTATAAACGAATTATTAAACCAATTTGTAAAATATTTTTAAGTAAGCATTCATTAATATGCTACTTTTATGTTTCCTAAATTTAGGAAAAAATAAGCAAAATCAAGGCTACAGAAAAAATTTATTGATATGGCAAAAAAGACAACTAATCCTACGCAATCTTTAAAAATTCCATCAATTATTATATTATACAGTAAAGTACTCGCTTTTATATCCGTTAAATTAGCCACTTCATTTGCTGTAAAACTTTTCACAACTCCTATAAAACATAAGGTTCCCAAAAGAGAATTGGAAATGGAGCAAAAAAGTATTCAAAAAAAAATCTTTGTTCCGGCAATTGGTAAAAATGTTATTACATACGAATACGGAAAAAGTGCACCCAAAATTTTATTGGTTCATGGATGGTCAGGTCGCGGAACTCAATTATTTAAAATCGCTGACGAACTTTTGAAAAATGGTTATTCAACTGTAAGTTTTGATGCTCCTGCACACGGAAAATCAGAAGGAAAAACTACTATTATGTCTGAATTTATTGCTTCGATTTTAGAAATCGAAAAACAATATGGCCCTTTTGAAACTGCAATTGGACATTCCTTGGGTGGAATGTCAGTATTAAATGCAATTAAAGATGGCCTACAAGTAAAAAATGCTGTTATTATTGGAAGTGGTGATGTTGTGCAGGATATTCTTGATGAATTTGTTTCTAAATTAGGTCTAAAATCAGAAATCAGTAATGGATTACGCGATTATTTTGAGAATAAATATCAACTTAAAATGAATGATTTTTCAGCATATAAAGCAGCTCAGAAAATTCAAATTCCAGTACTTGTTATTCACGATAATCATGATCCAGAAGTCCCTGTAAAAGCAGGAATTCATATTCATAAACACCTCGAAAATGGTACTTTATTTTTGACAGATCAATTAGGACACAGAAAAATTTTAGGAAATCAAAATGTAATAAAAAAAATCATTGATTTCATTAAAAGCACTTAATTTTGTGGTAGTTAGCTAATGTAAATTTAATTTAAAATGAGATAATAATGGATTTATTTGGAGAAACATCAAATTGGGAAATTAAATTAAAACCCATTTTAAAAAAATATAAAGGAAAAAGCCATCCGTTAGAATATAAAAGTACTTATCAGCTATTGGTTATGGTGGTTTTATCTGCACAGGATTCAGATGCGAATATCAATACAATTTCACCGGCATTATTTGAAAAATTTCCAACCCTTAAAAGTTTATCCAAAACTGATATTGAAACCTTTAAACCTTACATCAGTAAAGTTCGTAATTATCCCACAAAAGCAGGATGGCTTTTAGAAATTGCTCAAACTATTAAAAATAATGAAGATATTCCTTTAACTATGCAGGGTTTAACGGCACTAAAAGGAATTGGAAGAAAATCAGCAAATGTTATTTTAAGAGAAACTGGTAAACCGGCTGAAGGAATTATTGCAGATTTACATGTGATCAGAGTTGCACCCAGAATTGGAATCATAAAAGAGAGTAAAGACGGAAATAAAGTAGAAAAAGACCTTATGCAAGTACTTCCAAAATCAATTTGGTCTGAAATTGGAATGGCTATTTCATTCTTAGGAAGAGAAACATGCAGACCAAAGCCTAAATGCGAAGAATGTTTATTAGCAGATATCTGCCATTATTATCTTACGCACGTTATTTAAAAATTATTTTCTTCTGGTATCAATTAAGTAAATAATCTTCCAAATATTATTTTCTTTAAATAAAGTAAAAGTATTTACTCCGGAATGGCTAAGCTTATCATTTAAGTAAAACTCATAAGGAGCCCAGACATAAGCCAAGCATCCATCAATCTGAATATTATAATTTAATATTTTCTCCTGAAATTTCATACTTGACGGAATTGAAGCAATCGATTTATAAAATTCTTTCGCTTTTTCATCTGATAATTTATTCCCTTTAATCACACTCTCACTAATAGACTGCAAAATAATTTTAGAAGAGCAAACAGATTGGATCTTTAAAGTATCTTTTTGATGAAATCCGTCAAAAAAAATTTCAATAGTTCTCTGAACATCTTGTTTCTGTGCATTAGAAGAAAATCCAAAAAGCAATAAAATTATAATATAAATTTTCATAATACTTGTCAATTAAAATTCCGAATCTAATATATTAAATATAGACAGAAATCACTAATATTAATTTCATCACAAATTACTTCAAAATAGATCGAACAAATAAGAAGAAATCTGATTCTATTACTCCTCTGAGAATCACTTAATCGAGATAATGCTTTAGTATTTTTCAAATAACCGATTCTCAGAGCCCGCTTTATAGACATTGTCAGTCATCTCAGCTGTAGTACAATGTAATTCATCATGATGCATTTACTAAACTTTTATGCTAAATGTGATATAATTTAGGAGTTATAAAAAAGATGATGAATTTTGAAAAACTTTTATAAAACAAAAAACCCTGATTCTTTTGAATCAGGGTTTTTAAAAAGAAAGGCGACGACATACTCTCCCACATAACTGCAGTACCATCTGCGCAGGCGGGCTTAACTACTCTGTTCGGGATGGGAAGAGGTGAGCCCCGCCGCAATAACCACCTTAAGGTCGTTAGTTGCTTTAGGCAACTTTATAATTGTTAATTCTCAATTATAAATTGTGAATGATCAATTAAATAATATCTTAACATACTGCGATAAAGAAACATAAAAGTATTTAGAAAGTTTCTTCCCCCGATTTGCATCGGAGGAAAAGGGTGTACATAAGCTTACGGATTATTAGTACTACTCGACTATGACATTACTGCCTTTACATCTATAGCCTATCAACGTGGTCATCTTCCACGATCCTTAAAAGAAATCTCATCTTGTGGTGGGTTTCGCGCTTATATGCTTTCAGCGCTTATCCCTTCCAAACG
>NZ_MTQF01000011.1:0-42465 GCF_001975985.1 [Flexibacter] sp. ATCC 35103
ATTATGGAAGAATTATTATGTGAAAAGTCCTACTATTGTAAACAAATAGCAGGACTAAAATATAGTTGTAAATCTATTTTAGGATTAAGTGTAAATATGTAAACTTTTTTCAGGACGAGACAGCTTTGTGTTCACGAGCGAGACGCTCGCGCTACCGTATGAATACATATAAACTTAAAACCCTCGATTTTTTAAAATCGAGGGTTTTTCATTTATTATAATATTATCAAAACCTTACTCCACATCCAAATAAGGATTTAAAATCTCGGCTAATTCATTGAGCCAATAAAAGCTGTTTTCTAATTTGATAATTTCTTGTTGAAGTGTTTCATCTTCTCGAATAACTCCTAAAGCGAGAATATAATTTACTTGTCTTAGTGCTTTTGCCATACTTTCTGGCTCAATTGTGTTGTTGAAAAAATCTGTAAGCCTTGTTTGGGCTTCTTTTGAAAGGGTGTTTGTACTCATAATGTTGTAGTTTTAGAGGTAAAAAACCCTTGTAAATTAGTGGTTCTAGCACCTACAACAGCGCTTGCGGTCGTTTCCGATACCGCGCACATTAATACAAGGGCAAATGTTATTTCGTTCTTAATGTTGTAGTTTAAGAGTTGTAAATATAGTAAAAACAACAACTAAAAAGTAAGAAAAATAATATATTTATTATTGCTTAATAAACGAGCTACAAACACAGTAAATATCTCTGCGTGGTAAATATAAAGCGTTATTTTGAGAAAAGATAAACTTAGCCAGACTTTAGGCAGTTTGTCATTTCGACCAAAGGGAGAAATCACACTTGTAACCCAGCTCTCCGAAGTCTTCTCGAAACGTAAAATTTTGCTGTGCGAAGTCTCCCGACTTCGTACTCGTTCCAATATTAAATAACTGTATTTGCAATCGTTGTCGCTATGAAGTCTGGAGACTTCGCAGAGCGGTTACTCGATGCAATCGGGCACCAGAAGAAAATATAGATTTACTACGCACTATTTCGCTAATCAATTAGGATAAAATGAATATTATAATCTGATTGAAAAATATTTTTCTTAAATTAGAGAAACAATTAAATTCAAAAAACATGAATCCATCAAAAATAATAGGAATAATTCTAATCGTTATTAGTCTCGGTGTGGGATATATAGGTGTCAACAAAATAGCTGATAATACGAAAGAAATCAATTTATTAGGACTAAAAATTAATGCGTCAAACGAATCCGGTAAACAACAGGGATACCTTTATTTAGGACTGGGCGTCATTTTACTTGTGGGCGGAATTTACACTGTCAACAAATCAAATTAAATTGCTGTAAATAGGGATTGTAAATATTGAATGTGGGCATTGCTGCGTAACTATTTCTTGTGAATTAATTTTATATCAAAACTTCTTATGAAACGTACAGCCCTAGCCCTGATGGGAGGGAAAATCCTTTTGTGCCGGTCCCGATAGCTATCGGGAGGCACAAAAGATTACTTCACTTAATTTTATTTTATTTCGGAGTTCAGTGAACTTCGTTTGGAAGGACAGCAGGAAATAGCTCCTTATCCTTCTCCCAAAGCCTCGGGATCGCTCAGGATAACAATTATGTAGAAGAGAAACCTCTGTCCCTCTGCCACTTTGAACCTTTGTCCCTTTTTTAAAACTTATTTCAGGACAAATTCATTTTCTTTTAAGGTATTTAGCACTTCAGAGATAATTTTAGAGCGGTTTTCGGCCTTGTTGGTTGTGGTGCCGGTTTGAACCCAATAGCGAATGTTGAGTTGGGCGACTCCGGCGGTAACATCTGTAATTATGGCCGAATCGTTATGTTCTTTGTCGGTTACATCGTCGTTACGTTCCAGAACTTCTTTTACGAGTGCGATGGCACGGCTATAGTCAGATCCAAATTCGAGTCCTACTGTAAAAGTCTGGAGCAGAAATCCGGCGCTGTTATAATTGATCAGCGTATTTTTTATTAAAAGTGCGTTTGGGATATAAATGATTTTCGAATCGCTTTTGACTTCGGTATCACGCAGGTTGAGGTTGATGACTTCGCCTTTTACGCCATTACTTTCGATAATATCACCAATAGAAAACGGTCGTTTGAAAGCGAGCAGAATTCC
Organism: [Flexibacter] sp. ATCC 35103; assembly: GCF_001975985.1. Lineage (GTDB taxonomy): Bacteria > Bacteroidota > Bacteroidia > Flavobacteriales > Flavobacteriaceae > Flavobacterium. Next base: position 2,095 of record NZ_MTQF01000011.1, read on the forward strand.
GGCAAGAAAATTTTCGCCAATATCCTTAAGCGCAAAACCAATTACAAAAGCCGAGATTCCGGCACCGGCAAGCATACTTTGTGCGATTCCGTCAAGACCTATAATTTTGAACATGATCAAAACGCCAATAATAATAAGGACAGATTTTATGAGTCGCGCAATAAAAGTAGCCAGAAGCCTGTCGTGCATTCTAACTTTGAGTCGGTTTCCGGCAAAAATCCCTACTCGTGTTGCAATAAACCAGGAGACGAGAATAACGGCAACGGCAAGAATAAATTTTGGTGTAAGATCGACAATGCTGTAATAATAAGTTTCTACGTGTTTAAAGACGTCTTGCAGAAAATTTTCCATAATTTTAAAAGGCGTAAAATGTATATTTTTAAAAGTAGGGATTTTGCAATTGGCGCGTTTTACAGAATTAGGCTTTAATTTTATAAAATATGAGTTAAGCAGTTACATAAATTGCCAATTTGTATCATTTTGCGATGGTATATATTTATATTTGTTGTCTCAGTTTTGAGGGAATATTTTTTTAAAACGCACCATTTACATGTTGACCCAATCTCAGTTAGAGCAATTCGCCGGCACGCTCGAAGGCACACTTTTATACGACGATCTTCATAAAACGCTTTATTCGACAGATGCTTCTGTATACCGGATAAAACCCAAAGCGGTTGCCGTGCCTAAAACGATCGAAGATATTAGTAAAATAATCAGGTTTGCGGCGCAGCATCATATTTCGATAACACCAAGAACGGCGGGAACTTCACTTGCCGGACAAACAGTTGGTGACGGAATTGTGGTCGATGTTTCGAAAAACTTTACCAAAATCCTGAATTTCGATCCTATAAAAAAAACGGTTACGGTCCAGCCCGGCGTAATTCGCGATGAACTCAATTTATTCCTGAAACCTAACGGCGTATTTTTTGGACCTAATACATCGACAACAAATCGTTGTATGATTGGGGGAATGGTGGGGAATAATTCCTCCGGAACAACTTCAATCCGTTATGGTGTTACGCGCGATAAAATTGTAGAAATAAAAGGAATTTTAAGCGACGGTTCTCAAGTGGTTTTTAACGAACTGACTTCGGCAGAATTTATCGAGAAAACCAAAGGCAATTCTTTAGAAAATAAAATATACAAAAGTCTTTACGACGAACTCTCAGTAAAAGCAACGCAGGACGAAATCATAAAAGAGTTTCCTAAACCTGAAATTCACAGACGAAATACAGGTTATGCGGTTGATATTTTATTAAAATCGGATTTGTTTGGCGGAACAGAACCTACTATTAACGTGGGGAAATTACTTTGCGGAAGCGAAGGAACGCTGGTTTTTACTACCGAAATCACTTTGAAAGTGGACGATTTACCGCCAGCGAATAATATTATGGTCGTGGCGCATTATCATAGCATTCAGGAATCGCTGGAATCTGTGGTAATAGCAATGAAACATCATTTGTATACTTGCGAAATGATCGATGATACGATTTTGGATTGTACGAAAACGAGCCGAGAACACATTAAAAACAGATTCTTTTTGGTAGGAGAACCCAAAGCGATTATGATGTTTGAAGTCGCTTCGAATGATCCCGAAGATGCCGAAAACCAAGCAAATGCTTTGGTGGCTGATTTAGAGAAAAACAACTTTGGTTATGCACTTGTAAAAATTTACGGAGCGGATATCGAGAAAGTAAATGAACTTAGAAAAGCCGGTCTCGGACTTTTAGGAAGTATCGTTGGCGACGACAAAGCTGCCGATTCTATAGAAGACACTGCGGTAGAATTGAGCGATTTACCAGCTTATATTGCAGAGTTTTCAGCCATGATGCTGCGTCACGGGCAAGGAGCGATTTATTATGCACATGCCGGAGCGGGAGAACTGCATTTGCGTCCGGTTTTGAATTTGAAGAAAACATCTGATTTAAAATTATTCAGGACCATTGCAACCGATGTGGCAATTTTGGTAAAAAAATACAGAGGTTCGTTAAGCGGTGAACACGGCGACGGAATTGTGCGCGGAGAATTTATTCCGTTTATGATTGGCGAAACAAATTATGAATTGCTGAAAAGAATCAAATTGGCATTTGACCCGAATTCTGTTTTGAATATCGGTAAGATTGTTAATGCTTTAAAAATGGACGAAAACCATCGTGTTATTTCAGGAAGAGTAGAACCGGATATTAAAACGTTTCAGGATTTCTCAGACAGTTTAGGAATTTTGCGTGCCGCCGAAAAATGCAATGGATCCGGAGATTGCAGAAAATTACCATCGGCAGGAGGCGCAATGTGCCCGAGTTATCGTGCAACCAAAAATGAAAAGGAAACAACGCGTGCGAGAGCAAATGCGTTACGTGAATATTTGACCTATTCTGAGAAAGAAAATAAATTTGACCAGAAAGAACTTTACGAAGTTTTTGAATTGTGTGTGAGCTGTAAAGCCTGCGCCAGCGAATGTCCGAGTAATGTAGATGTTGCAACGCTTAAAGCAGAATTTTTATACCAATACCAAAAAGCAAACGGCTTCTCGACCCGAAATAAGATTTTTGCCCACAACGCAAAACTGAATAAAATGGGAAGTTTGTTTCCTGCGATTACGAATTTTATTTCGAATCAGTCGCTGGTGAAAAAAAGTATGGGAATTGCACCCGAAAGACAAGTTCCGCTTTTGGCAAAACGCACATTCAAAAAGTGGTATGAAAATCATAAACCACAACAAAACGATTTCCCAAACGGACAAGTATATTTGTTCAATGACGAATTCACGAATTATTACGATGTAAATATCGGCATCGATGCTTTCGAATTATTGACCAAATTAGGTTACGAAGTTTTAATCGTAAATCACGAAGAAAGCGGTAGAACCTATTTATCGAAAGGATTTCTGGAAGAAGCGAAGAAAATTGCGAATATCAATGTAAATATTTTCAAAGATCTAATTTCTGCGAAAGCGCCATTAATAGGGATCGAACCATCGGCAATTTTGACTTTTAGAGACGAATATTTGCGTCTTGCAGATGATAAAGAAGCGGCTGAAAAAGTAGCTCAAAGTGCCTTCACGATTGAAGAATTCTTTAAAAAGGAAATCATCGACGGAAAAATAAAACCGGATTCATTCTCTGAAGAAAAGAAAGAAATCAAGATACACGGACATTGTCATCAAAAATCATTGAGTTCTGTTGAAGCGACTTTCGCAATGCTAAATTTACCAACCAATAATACGGTTACGATTTACAACTCTGGTTGTTGCGGAATGGCAGGATCTTTTGGCTACGAAAAAGAGCATTATCAGGTAAGCATGCAAATGGGCGAAGATACGTTATTCCCAAAAGTGCGTGCAACGGCTCAAAACGTAGAAATCGCCGCTGCAGGAACCAGCTGCCGCCATCAAATTTATGACGGAACGAGTAGAGAAGCGCAACATCCGGTAAGTATTTTAAAGAATTGTTTGCTTTGAGAGATGGCACGCGGATGACACGGATTCACTTCGTGAAAACGCGGATGAACGCGGATTTTTTTTTGTTTCGTGCAGATTTCACAGATTTAATTTAGATTTTTATTAAAATTAATCTGTGCGCATCAGCTTAAATCATTTTAAATCTGCGTGAAAAAATAATTCGGGAAAATTCGAGAAATTCGTGGCGAAAAAAACTTTGTGTCTCAGAGTCTTCGTGGCACAAAAAATAAATCCGCGCAAACCAGTTAAATCTGTAAAATCCGTGGCCAAAAAATATTCACATAAAACAAAATCGTTTTATATATTTGAAATCAGGATAATTTTTGCATTATTTGCAAAATAAAACCATAAAGACCGAAAAATATTAATTTATAAAGCAAACTCATATATGGCATTATCAGGTTTATTCCGAAAAAAAACGGTACAAGATATTCTGAAGCAAGTTGCAAAAAACGAAGCAGATGGTCATAATGCATTAGGAAAACATTTAACGACCAAAGATTTAACGGCCTTCGGGATTGCTGCTATTGTAGGAGCAGGAATTTTTAGTACCATCGGGAAAGCCAGTGCAGATGGTGGTCCGGCTGTAATTTTCTTATTTTTATTTACTGCATTAGCCTGTAGTTTTGCTGCTTTTGCTTATGCCGAATTTGCCTCAATGGTTCCGGTTTCAGGAAGTGCCTATACTTATTCATACGTAGCTTTTGGAGAATTAATCGCCTGGATAATTGGTTGGGCTTTAATCATGGAATATGCTGTTGGGAATATAACGGTCGCCATATCGTGGAGTGATTACTTTACAGGACTGCTCCAGAGCGGCGGAATTCATCTCCCGCAATGGATCCAGATGGATTATCTAACCGCTTCAAACGGATTTAAAGATGCCACAGCTTTAATGCAGGGCGGAAAATCATTCGAAAATTTAAGTGCTTCTTTGCAAGTTGCTTATACTGCCTGGACAACAGCGCCAACAATTGGATCTTTCCATTTCGTAGCAGATTTGCCGGCATTGTTTATCATTGTTTTAATTACCGCATTAGTTTACAGAGGAATGAAAGAGTCCCGTAATGCGAGTAACTTAATGGTTATTGTAAAACTTTGTATTGTACTTTTAGTAATTGCCGTTGGTGTGTTTTATGTGGATACTGCCAATTGGGATCCGTTTGCACCAAATGGAGTTAGCGGAGTTTTAAAAGGAGTTTCGGCTGTTTTCTTTGCCTATATTGGTTTTGATGCAATCTCTACAACTGCTGAAGAATGTAAAAATCCGCAACGTGATTTACCACGAGGTATGATGTGGGCGATTATCATTTGTACTATTTTATATATTGCCATTGCCTTGGTTTTAACCGGAATGGTGCGTTATAACGAATTAAATGTGGGAGATCCTCTGGCGTTTGTATTCGATAAATTAAACCTTAAATGGATGTCGGGAATTATTGCCGTAAGTGCTGTAATTGCAATGGCAAGTGTTCTTTTGGTTTTCCAGATGGGACAGCCTCGTATCTGGATGAGTATGAGCCGTGATGGTCTCTTGCCAAAGAAATTTTCTACCGTTCACCCAAAATTCAAAACACCATCATTCGCAACAATCGTAACCGGTTTTGTGGTGGCAGTTCCTGCCTTGTTTCTAAATCTGACTATGGTGACGGATTTATGCAGTATTGGTACTTTATTTGCCTTTGTATTGGTTTGTGCAGGAGTTTTGGTTTTACAAAACAAACCTGAAATTCCAAGAGGAAAATTTAAAACACCTTATATCAATTCAAAATTTATATTACCAGTTTTAATGATTGCAGGCTTGTATTATGCTTTTGCTTTCAACAATAAAGCTACAATGGCTTTCATTAACAATGATGCACAAACAAATGATGCAACAACTATAATTACCTCTTTAGACAAAGAACAATCTGCTAAAGTTTTCAATTATTTAGAAAGCATTGATGTACATAATAAAACTGCTGAAACTGCCGATTTAGAACATTTATTGAGCCAATATCAAGACGACGATGCAAAATATGCTGAGGTTGTAAAAGGTTTGCCAATCAATGATTCATTAAAATACGAATCAGGTTTCAGTTTATTCAAACACAAAATCCCAATGTGGATATTTTTATTCGTTTTAGTTGGATTGGCGGTTTGGGCATTCAGAAAAAACCTGTCTTTAATTCCGCTTTTAGGATTAATCTGCTGCCTTTACATGATGGCTGAACTTAGCGTTTGGAACTGGATTTACTTCACAATCTGGTTGTTAATTGGATTGTTTATTTACTTTACGTATAGTAGAAAAAACAGTAAACTGAATTTTCCTTCAGAAGCGTAGATAATTTATAATTATTAATTGTGAATTATTAATTATAAATGAAAAAGCCGTTTTGAAATAATCTTCAAAACGGCTTTTTTTGTTTTGTGATTTCTCTCCCGAAGCTTCTGGATCGAAATGACAAATTGTGCCTATTATTCAAGTAAAAAATCGCCACGAATTCACGAATTAATTGTTATAAAATTCGTGAATTCGTGGCGAAAACAAATGATATCTAAACCCCAGTTAAACCTCGTGAGCCATAGCCTGAAGAATCCCCAATTCTACCATGCAGGCTTTCATCATTTGGTAAGTACGTTCGATATCATTATCCAATCCAATTGAGAATCTGATTAAACCATCTGTCAATCCCATTTCGTGTTGTTCTTCTAACGGAATCTCGCTCGAAGTCGAAGTTCCCGGTGCACTAAACAATGTTTTATAAAATCCTAAACTAACTGCCAGATATCCTAAATTTCTTTCTTGCATCAACTCCATTAATTCATTGGCTTTAGCCAAAGTTCCAACATCGATTGTCATCATTCCGCCAAAACCATATTCCGGATTAATCATCGTTTTATACAATTCGTGACTTGGATGGCTTTTTAATCCGGGATAAACCGTTTTAAGACCGTCTTTCTCGAATTTATCCGCCAAAACATGCGCATTATGACTGTGTTGCTTGATTCGGATATGTAGTGTACGTAGATTTTTCATTACCGAAGCAGAACGCAAACTGTCCATTGTTGGTCCTAAAAGCATACTTGCTCCCGAGTTTACATTTTTCAAAGCATTGATAAATTCTTTCGAGGCACAAGTCACGCCGCCAACCGTATCGCTGCTTCCGTTAATGTATTTTGTTAAACTATGAATCACGATATCAGCGCCTAATTTTGCCGGAGAAACTGATAATGGCGAGAACGTATTATCAACCACCAATTTTAACTTATACTTTTTAGCAATTTTAGCCAAACCGGCAATATCAGCAACCTCCAATAACGGATTACTTACTGTTTCACAATATAAAACTTTCGTGTTTGGTGTTATGGCAGCTTCAACAACATCTAGTTTTGTAATGTCTACAAAGCTTGTTTCGATCCCAAATCTTGGCGTGAAGTTTTTCAAGAAAGCATAAGTTCCACCATAAATTGTTCTGCTTGAAACAATGTGGTCACCTGCGCCACACAATTGTAAGAGAGTAGGCGTAATCGCTCCCATTCCTGATGCCGAAACATTTGCAGTTTCTGTTCCTTCCATCGCTGCAAGGGCCTGATCCAGATACAAATTACTGGGCGAAGAATGGCGCGAGTACAAATAACAGCCTTCCATATTTCCTTCAAAAGTATCGAACATCGTTTTGGCCGATAGGAACGTATAAGTTGATGAATCAGAAATCGAAGGATTTACTCCTCCAAATTCTCCAAAGTACTGTAAATCCTGAATTTTGTCTGCTGGGTTAAAGTTTTTCATATAGTTATTTTTTGTTTTGTTTCAAGTTTCAGGTTTCAAGTTCCAACAACCTGAATCTTTAAACCTGAATTATTTTTTTTAGAAGCTATTTCCTGCTATTCGCTTCAAGTCCTCATAAAAAATGCAAAGTTTCTAATGTTCAAAAAAGAGCTTCCGTTGGTCGCTTTTTAGAACAAGAAACTTTTGCCCTTTTTACTCCGGGCTTTCCACTTCTATCAGGGCTATGAAATTCGTTTTCAAAAGAAATTCAAATCAAAATAACGCTTATTAAGAAAATTAATCAACAGTATAATGTTTAATTAGATTTTAAAACTATTAAAGTGATTTATAAAAGTTTATTTATCTAAATTTGATTTATAAAACCTAAATAAATAGATTTTCTTTCATTTTAATAAACCAACAACCACAAACCAAAAACTAAAATGACTCTAGACGCCACCGATAAAAAACTATTAGTTTTGCTTCAAACCGACAGTAAAAAGACAACTAAAGAATTGTCTTTAAAACTCAATCTCTCTGTAACCGCAGTTTACGAACGCATCAAAAAGTTAGAGCGCGAAGGCATAATCAAAAACTACGTAGCATTAGTCGATAAAATCAAAATCGATAAAGGATTTGTCGTTTTCTGTCATTTAAAACTTATTCAGCACACCAAAGAATTCCTGACCAAATTCGAAAGCGAAGTCATTAAACTCAACGAAGTCTTAGAATGTCATCACGTGAGCGGAGATTACGATTATATCCTTAAAGTTCTGGTAAAAGACATGGAAGAATACAGAGAATTTCTAGTTACAAAACTTACTTCGCTGCAACATATTGGGAGTACACAAAGCATGTTTATGATTAGTGAAGTAAAGAATTCAACAGTGATTTTTTAAGGTTCAAAGGCTCAGAGCGACAAAGACACAAAGGTTTTCCGTAGAGACGCACAGCAGTGCGTCTAACACACGATGAGTTTCTGGATTTTAAAATAATCTCGCAAAGTCGCAGAGTCGCAAAGTTTTTTCGTCATTTTTGTTATTTTGAGGAACGAAGGATTTCCGTAATTAAATCTATAAAGATTGGCAACATTCTGTGTGGAGCTTCTTGTGGAGATACTTCGTTTCTCAGAGGAAAAAATTGTGTGTAAACTTTACGGAAACCTTCTTTCATAATCTTCAAATCAAAAAACTTTGCGACTCTGCGTCTTTGCGAGATTAAAATAAACGTAGCAAACATTCAAAAAAAATGTGGCTTTCCGAGATTAAAAAAGCAAACCTTGCAGTTAAATTCGCAATTAAAAAAGCTTTGTGCCTTTGTGTTTTCGTGGCAAACCCCTTCACCTAAATTTCACACAAAAAACATTGAGATTTAAACTTTAAACAAAACTTTATTCCTTAATTTTGTATCGCTAAAAATAAATAGACAAACTATGAGTTCATTTGACGTAGTCATTATAGGTTCAGGTCCTGGCGGATATGTATCAGCAATTCGTTGCGCACAATTAGGTTTCAAAACAGCAATTGTAGAAAAGTATAACTCTCTTGGCGGAACCTGCCTTAACGTAGGTTGTATTCCTTCAAAAGCATTATTATCTTCTTCTCATCATTATGCCGAAATTGCTCATTTTGCAGATCACGGAATCGAAGTTTCCGGAGATGTAAAAATCAATTTAGAGAAAATGATTGCCCGTAAACAAGCAGTTGTAGATCAAACCGTAGGTGGAATCAACTACTTAATGGATAAAAATAAAATTACTGTTTTTAATGGTTTAGGTTCTTTCGTAGACGCAACACATATTGCAGTTGCAAAAGCTGACGGAACATCGGAAACTATCGAAACTAAATATGCTGTAATCGCTACAGGTTCAAAACCATCTTCTTTGCCTTTCATCAAAATTGATAAAGAAAGAATCATCACTTCTACTGAAGCTTTGGCTTTAAAAGAAGTTCCAAAACACTTGGTAATTATTGGTGGTGGAGTTATCGGGATTGAGCTTGGACAAGTTTACCTACGTTTAGGAGCGCAGGTTTCTGTAGTTGAATTCATGGACAGAATTATTCCAGGAATGGATAGTTCATTGTCTAAAGAATTGACTAAAGTATTGAAAAAACAAGGAATGAAATTCTACGTTTCTCACAAAGTAAAATCAGTAGAAAGAAACGGCGATGCAGTTGTTGTTCAGGCTGAAAATGCAAAAGGAGAAACGATCACTCTTGAAGGAGATTATTCATTGGTTTCTGTTGGTCGTCGTCCTTACACAGACGGGTTAAACGCTGACAAAGCAGGAGTTAAAATCTCAGACAGAGGGCAAGTAGAAGTAAACGATCATTTACAAACAAATGTTCCAAATATCTATGCAATTGGTGATGTTGTTCGTGGAGCAATGTTGGCTCACAAAGCAGAAGAAGAAGGAACAATGGTTGCTGAAATCTTAGCAGGTCAAAAACCACATATCGATTATAACTTAATTCCTGGTGTAGTTTACACTTGGCCAGAAGTTGCTGCAGTTGGACAAACCGAAGAGCAAGTAAAAGCCTTTGGAACTGAATATAAAGTAGGAAGCTTCCCTTTCAAAGCTTTAGGTCGTGCAAGAGCAAGTGGAGATCTTGACGGATTCGTAAAAATCATCGCTGATGCAAAAACAGATGAGGTTTTAGGAGTTCACATGATTGGTGCACGTACAGCTGATTTAATTGCAGAAGCAGTTACAGCAATGGAATTTAAAGCATCTGCTGAAGATATTTCAAGAATGAGCCATGCGCACCCAACTTTTGCTGAAGCAGTAAAAGAAGCAGCATTAGCCGCTACAGATAATAGAGCGTTACACGTATAATTTACGTTAAGTATATTTTTAAAAACCGCCAATCTTGAGATTTCAGGATTGGCGTTTTTTTTGTTTCCCTATTTCTATGATAAAAACCTCTCTTTTTTAGGAGCTAATCCCGCTCCCGATCCCGAAGCTTCGGGACGGGACGTTCCAATCTTTTCTGTCCACCGCGGCGGACACAAAAGGATTTCCACTTCTATCGGGGCTAGGACAATCATTTTCATAACAATATTTTCGACTAATTTGTCAATTTCGACGAAGGAAAAGTCTCAGTAAATAAATGCGCAACCTAAGCTCAATCTTTGCCGAGCTTCTTGCGAAGATTTCTCCTTCGCCGAAATGACAAGATTAGGTTTAGCCTTATCGTTTTTATATCTCGTAGAGATTATATATTGGTAGAAAAAATAGCATTCACCATATTGTTTGTCTCGTAGAGACTACATATTTATAGTAGATAAAATATTTTATTCATTAGATAGATTATTAAAATCTAAAAAAGCTCCAGAGGAGCTAAATATGTATAGCGTAATTTATTGTCGTCGACCTAAAGCTCCAGCGGAGCGACATATATATCGATTATAAATATGTCGCTCCGCTGGAGCTTGGAATCTTTGCGGCAATGCTTTGCTATAAATATTTAGCTCCTCTGGAGCTTTTTATATCTAATACAATTTAGCTTAAAGGCAATTCAATAAAGATTTTAATAGTTAGAAAATATAAAATCAAATAAAAATTTTGTAAATTTAATCTGCATTTCTCAAATTATCTTTACAAGTCTAAAAGATAATATTATGAAAAATAGATATATAGCTCCCGTTTTGATTGGAGCAGGAGTAGCTCTTGCACTTTATTCCTGTGGAGCAACAATTCCGGAAAAAGCTAAAGCAGTTACTAATTTTGACAAATCAAAATATTTAGGAAAATGGTACGAAATTGCCAGACTGGATTTTAAATACGAAAAAGGTCTCAACAACGTCACAGCCGAATATTCTCTAAACGATAACGGAACGATTAAGGTAGATAATAAGGGCTACAATGTCAAAAAAGACAAATGGGAAGAGAGCATAGGAAAAGCCAAATTCGTCAAAAAAGATGATGTTGGTATGCTTAAGGTCTCATTTTTTGGTCCTTTTTATGCCGGATATAATGTAATTGCAATTGATGATAATTACAAATATGCTCTTGTTGCAGGTGAAAACTTAAAATACATGTGGATACTTTCCAGAGAAACTACCATTACTGAAAGTATAAAAGCCAATTATCTTATAAAAGCACAGGAAATTGGTTATAATGTTTCAGATTTGGTTTGGACAGAACACAACAAAGCAAATTAATAAAGATTGTTAAACGTTGATTTTTATTAAATAAGAAACCCGATAGGTCTTAAACTTATCGGGTTTGTTATTATTTATAAAATGAAATAGATTATCTGGTGAAAACACTTTTATAATTATCCCAATATCTGTAAATCAAAAATAAGTTAGCCAGAAACAGCAATGCTGCAATTGGTAAACCTTGAGGAGCCAGAAAATAATTGATAAACAAAATGTTTACCGTAATTGGCAATATCAAAATATTTGCCAATGTTACATAACGTCCCGTTACAAATGCAATTCCGCAAAGCAATTCTATTGATTTTGCTAAAGGCATTAAATAGGTTGAGGCTATTAAACCAACATTAAAAGCTTTAAAATTCCCTGTTGTTTCCGGTTCCGGCATTAGATGAAAAAAATAACTTATAGAAGCAAAAAGCAACAATAGACCAATTAAAACACGGACAATAATGGTAGCAATTTTCATAATACTAGATTTAATAAGGTTAAAAAATATAAATTTATTTGCTGATAAACATTTTAAATCTGAATTCTCTAATAAAGTGAAAATATGTTTTTAATGTTATTTTATTAAGAATTCCGTAAGCAATACAACTGTATATTGAGTTTAATTTAATGCTATATCAAATATAACGATTTTTTCCTTATGAAATTGTTGTTTTATTAACACTTTTCTTGTTTTTTTCTATTGCTGAATATCGTATTAAGCAAACTTATTTTATACTCTCATTTATCAGTCTGACCATTAATTTATTTAAATGTTCAACCTGATAATTTCCTACTGATGCCACAAGATGATCGTTGCCAATACCACTGTCATTAGTTATAAAAACATAAGTTCCATTGGTTGCAATTGCCATATAACGCATTAAAAATTCAGTTTCTTTATCTATTCCGCTGGCAGTTATGGGGATTATTCTGATTCCTTTTTTACTTGCAGTTGCTATTAAATCATGAATTTCTGAGATAATTTCATCATCATAGTGCGGCGGAGCATCTAATATTAAAAATAATATTCTTGAAGTAGCGTCTTCAGACCATTCTAAATCATTGATTGATTTGTCTAAAGCTGTTTCAACTGCTTCCGGGAAATCTCCTCCATCTTCAGCAGATTGGTCTTTTATAAAATCGACTGTTTCATCAATATCATTTGAAAAGTCAGATATTTTTGTAACATAATCTTCGCCTTTATCCCTGTAAAAAACCGCACCCATATTTACTGCAACGCCTTGGTTTTTATTTTTTACTTTAGAAATAACATCTGTCAATTCTTCTTTTAAATATTCTAATTCATCTCCCATAGATCCTGTTGCATCAACCATAAAGGCAATATCAATTTTCTTTTCGGTATTTTTTGCATTATAATTTTGCAAAACTAATCTGTTGACTTTTTTATCAGTATAAGTTTGAATGTTTTTGAATATCTCATTCCCAATTTTAATTTTGAAGTTTTGCTGATCAGATTGGTTTTCATTCTTTAAATGAGGCCAAAATTCGGCATTACCTTTATTATTTGTTCTGGACGACCAAACGATTTCATTTTGAGAGTTGATTAATGAAACCGGTACATCTGTTAAGTTTTCCGAATCATATTTTACATTTACAGAAACCCTGTCGTTCAGGCGATATTTCCAGTAATTGCTCATTTCTGCAAATTCAGAATTTGCATTCAATGATTCCCAAAATGCCCAATTGCTTAAATCATTCCATTCGCCTGCGGTAATTTGCCCAGCTTGTGTTTGCTGTTGTGTTTCGGTTTCAGAGTAACTGTCTCCTGAAGATGCTGTTTCAGCACGATCTTCTGTAGCTGTAATTGAAGTTTCTGAGGCTGCTTCAGCAGATGTCGAATCTGCTTTTTTGCAGGAAAATAAGAATGTGGTCATTACCACGGCGATTAAGCCTAATTTTGCAATTGTTTTCATAAAGGTTTTAAAATTTAATTGATAAAAGATGTTTTTGGTTTTATTAATTATGATTTTGTGTTAAAAAGATGTTTTTGCAATAACTCATAATTCCGTGTACTAAAAAGTGTGCCAATAATTTTTGAGTATTAATTTATTGAAGGATTTTTTTTGTCGTAATTTTGAAATCTAAAAATTACTTTTTTGAGAGTTTCCATTCATAAACATATTTCAAATCCAGAGCACTTTAAACAACAACTTTTAAGCTGGTCGCAGCAATTTCGCGAGATTATTTTTTTGGATAGCAATTCGTATCCGCAAGAATATTCCAGTTTTGATTGTGTGTTGGCTGTGGATGCTTTTACTTCGCTAAAAACCGATTTTCACAATGCTTTTGATGATCTGAAACAATATCAGCAAACCACTAAAGACTGGCTTTTTGGCTATCTTTCATATGATTTAAAAAATGATACAGAGCAATTAAAATCTTCTAATTTTGATGGTTTAAATTTTCCGGATTTATTTTTCTTTCAACCAAAAAAAATAATTTCATTAAAAGGAAATGAGCTCGAAATGCAGTATTTATTATTGTGTGATGATGAGGTTGAAGATGATTTTAATGAGATAGTCGAAAGTCAAAAGTCGAAAGTCGAAAGTGCTCCATCTTTAAAAATTGAGCAAAGAATTTCAAAAGATTTATATATAGAAAAAGTAACGAAAATGCTCGATCATATTCATAAAGGTGATATGTATGAAGCGAATTTTTGTATGGAGTTTTATGCAGAAAATGCAATTATAAATCCACTTGAGAAATTTCAGAAACTAAATAAAATTTCACAGGCACCGTTTTCAGTTTTCTTTAAAAATCACAAGCAATTTTTGCTTTCAGCTTCGCCGGAAAGATATCTTAAAAGAGTAGGAGAGACTTTGATTTCTCAACCTATAAAAGGAACTTCAAAACGATTTTTAGACCCAATTGAAGATGAAAAATCAAGACAATTTTTAGAATCCGATTCAAAAGAACGTGCCGAAAATATCATGATTACAGATTTGGTTCGGAATGATTTGTCGCATACAGCACAAAAAGGTTCTGTTGAGGTTGTAGAGCTTTGTAAAATTTATTCGTTTTTGCAGGTTCACCAAATGATTTCTACTATAACTTCAAAAATAGATCCGCAATATTCGCCAATCGATGTTTTACGAACCACTTTCCCAATGGGAAGCATGACTGGTGCACCAAAGATTTCGGTTATGAATATTATTGAAAATCTGGAAGAAACCAAACGCGGTTTGTATAGCGGATCAATTGGTTATTTTACACCGGATGGCGACTTTGATTTTAATGTAGTAATTAGAAGTATTTTATATAATCAGGAAAATAAATACGTTTCGTTTTCAGTAGGAAGTGCCATTACAGCACAATCAATCCCTGAAAACGAATACGAAGAATGTTTGTTGAAAGCGAAAGCAATGCACGAAGTTTTGCAATAAGTTTTAAAAGCCAGCCACAGATTAAAGGATTAAAGTGATTTTGTTTCACGCAGATTTAAAAAGATTTAAGCAGATTTTATTAAAATTAATTCGCGCTAATTTGTATAATTCGTGGCAAAAAATGATTAAAGAATCTGTGTAAATCTTTTTAATCTGTGGCAGAAAAATAGATCTGCTAAATCTGCGTGAAAAAATAATTCGTGCCAAAAAATATCACGCTTAACAATTCATTTAAAAATAGATCGAATTTAATTTTTTACTTTTATCGAATGTTTTCAAAATTTCAAAATCACATCATATCGAGATTTCCATTTTTGGAAAATAAAAAACTATTTCTGGCTATTAGCGGAGGATTGGATAGTATGGTTTTATTGCATTTACTTAAGCAATTGCCATATGAAATTGCTGTTTTACATTGCAATTTCCAGCTTCGCGGATTAGAAAGTTTTGGAGATCAGAGTTTCATTCAGGACTATTGCGATCAAAATAATATTGTTGTTTTTACAACACAATTTGATACGGAGGCTTTTGCCAAAGATTATAAATTGTCAACACAAGTTGCAGCACGTGAATTGCGTTACAGCTGGTTTTATGAACTTTTAGAACAAGAGAATTTCGATTATATTCTAACCGCACATCACGCCGATGATAATCTGGAAACTTTTATTATCAACTTAACCCGCGGAACAGGATTAGAAGGATTAACGGGGATTCCGGAACAAAACGATCGAATTATTCGTCCACTTTTGCCTTTTTCAAGAGATGAAATCCTGAAATATGCTCAGGAAAATAATATAGAATGGCGAGAAGACAGTAGTAATGCATCTAATAAATATCTTCGAAATAAGATTCGCCATGATTTGGTTCCAATGCTGAAAGAAATCAATCCTAATTTTTTGAATGCTTTCCAGAAAACACAATCGTATTTGCAGGAATCGCAGGAAATGGTTGAAGATGCCTCGATTATGATTTATCAGCAAGTGGCAAAAGAAGAAGGCGATGATATTCATTTTGATTTGAATCAGCTTAAAAAATTACCCAATTATAAATCGTATTTGTACCAATGGGTGAATGAATTTGGCTTTTTGGCATGGAACGATATTTATGATTTGGTCGATGGACAATCTGGGAAACAAGTACTTTCAGCTGAGTTTCGCTTACTGAAAAACAGAGATACATTAATATTAAGTCCAATTTCTGAAATATCAGAAAAGGAAGAATTTGAAATTACGGCAAACGATAAAGAAGTTAATTTTCCCTTAAAATTGAAGCTTTGTCAAGTAGACGACATTACAATAGATTCAAATAAAGCTATCTTTGTGGACGCTGAAAAAATCCAGTTTCCTCTTGTTTTACGTAAATGGAATGAAGGGGATGTTTTTCACCCTTTTGGGATGAATGGAAAGTCAAAAAAAGTGAGTAAGCTTTTTAAGGATGAAAAATTATCCCTGATTGAAAAAGAAAAAACATGGCTTTTGTGTTCTGATAATCAGATTGTCTGGATTGTTGGAATCAGACAAGATGAACGTTTTAGAATTGAAAATACCACAAATAAAATACTTAAAATAGAATTACTATAATGAACTCTAATCAATACGATCAAACGATAATGTCAAAAAGTATCTGGAATAAAACCATTGTGCTTTTTCTGTTTTTCTTGTTTGCTTTTGCAAACGGAAATGCACAAATCCTGGAACCGGTAAAATGGACTTCAAAAATTGAAAAGAAATCTGGGAATAACGCCGTTTTAATTTTTGACGGAACAATTGAAAAAGACTGGCATATGTACTCGCAATTTACTCCGGATGGAGGACCTCTTGCGCTGGAAATTGCCTTTAAGAATCAAAAAGGAAATTATAATTTAGTTGGAAAAGCCAAAGAAGGAAAAACCAGAACAGCTTTTAATGATGTTTTTGGTGTCAATGAAACTTTCTTTGAAGGTAAAGCACATATCGAGCAGGAAATTACAATTATAAATCCGAACTTAAAAACGGTAGATGTTGAGTTTGATTTTCAGGTTTGTAAAGAAGTTTGTATCAACTCGAATAAGAAGTTTTCAATTGCGGTTCCTTCCACTTTTAAAATGGATGCCGTTGCAAGTGTAACAGAAGTAAAGAAAGATGAAACTAAAGTTATTGGTTTAGCAGTTGATACTGTAAAACCAACAATTGAAACAGCTAAGGTTGAAACTGCAAAAGATGTTGTTACTGATTCTTCTGCGAAAGAAGATATGTCTGGTCCGGCTCCGGCAAGAAGTTTATGGTCGATCTTTTTTATTGCTTTTATCTCAGGATTTGCAGCATTGTTAACGCCATGTGTTTTCCCGATGATCCCAATGACGGTAAGTTTCTTTACCAAACAAAGTAAAAGCAGGGCAAAAGGAATTAGAAATGCTATTTTTTACGGACTTTCAATTATCGCAATATATGTAGTTTTAGGATTAATTGTAACTAAAATATTTGGTGCAGATGCATTAAATGCTTTGTCTACAGATGTATGGTTTAATTTAATCTTCTTTATAATCTTAATTATTTTTGCTACTTCATTTTTGGGAGCTTTTGAAATTATGCTGCCAAATTCATGGGGAAATAAAGTAGATCAACAAGCAGATCGAGGCGGAATAATCGGAATATTATTCATGGCTTTGGCTCTGGCAATTGTATCCTTTTCTTGTACAGGACCAATTGTAGGGACTTTATTGGTAGAAGCGGCTTCAAACGGAGGAATTGCACCAATTATAGGGATGTTAGGATTTTCTTTGGCTTTGGCTTTGCCATTTATGTTGTTTGCGATGTTTCCGGGTTGGTTGAATTCTTTACCAAAATCTGGAGGATGGTTGAATACGGTAAAAGTTGTTTTAGGATTTTTAGAATTGGCTTTAGCTTTTAAATTTTTATCAAATGCCGATTTAGTTCTTCAGTTACATTTATTAGAAAGAGAAGTTTTTATTGCGATTTGGATTGCCATTTTTGCAGCTTTGACTTTGTATTTATTCGGGAAAATTACTTTGCCACACGATAGTCCGTTACAACATATTTCTGTTGGCAGATTGTATTTAGGATTGCTTACACTTGTGTTTACAGTTTATTTAATTCCAGGACTTTGGGGAGCACCGTTAAAATTAATAAGCGCTTTCCCGCCGCCGCCACAATATAGCGAAAGTCCGTTTGGAGTAGGAGGTTCTGCAAATTCAGCAGGAAGTGCTGAATCTATAAAAGGATTGCCTGACGGTGCTGAATTAGGACCGCACGGTATTATGGTTTTTCATGATTATGAAGATGGTTTAGCGTATGCAAAATCAATCAACAAACCAATTATGCTTGATTTTACTGGTTATGCTTGTGTGAATTGCAGAAAAATGGAAAACAACGTTTGGTCTGAGCCAACGATTTTACCAATCCTGAAAAACGATGTTGTGTTGATTTCGCTTTACGTAGATGATAAACGCGAATTGCCAAAAGAAGAGCAATTTGTAACTAAATCGGGCGATAAAATTATTACTGTTGGTGATAAATGGACAGATTTTATGATCTCAAAATATAAAACGAATACACAGCCATTATACATTATAACAGATTTAGAAGGCAAGAATTTAAACCATACAAAACCAACAATTAGTTATGTAAATGCAGATGAATATTTGCATTGGCTGAAAGAAGGAATTGGGAATTTTAAATAGATGAAAGAGTAAAGAACAAAGAGCAAAGAGAATAGAAGTCTAAAATCTACATTTATATTCTATCGCGAAGCTTCTTAAAAAATATAATAGCAAGGTTGAAGATTAATTCAAACGAAAAAGCACTCTAAGTAATAGACTCAGAGTGCTTTTTTATTTAGTTATTTTTTACAATCTATTTTCTCCTCTTTGTTCTTTACTCTTTGTTCTTTACTCTTTACTCTTTGTTCTTTGTTCTTTACTCTTTGTTCTTTACTCTTTGTTCTTTCTTCTATTCTCTCTTCCTTCTTTCCTCAAAAACTAAATTATATACGATTGAAATTACTTCAAAGCAAAAGCACTCTAAGTCTAACTTAGAGTGCTTTCTTAATTTTGGTTTATTTTGGTTTTGGTTTATTTCTTATAAAAATTCTCCGTGTTGAGAAATGTCTAATCCTAATTCTTCTTTTTCTTCAGTAACTCTTAGAGGTGTAATTTTATTTACTACAAAGAATAAAACATAAGAACCTACAAAAGCGAAGATTGAAACGATAACTAAGGCAGTTAATTGATTGATGAATAAAGTTGGGGTTCCAAAGATTAAACCTTGATTGTCTCCAACAGCAGGATTGATAGCTTTAGAAGCAAAAACCCCTGTTAATAACATACCTACCATACCACCAACACCGTGACAAGCAAAAACGTCTAAGGCATCATCAATTTTTCCTTTAGGGAATTTGCTAACTACAAGGTTACTAACAATTGCAGAGAAAGCCCCAATAAAAATAGCGTGAGGGATACTTACGAAACCTGCAGCTGGAGTAATAGCAACAAGACCAACAACAGCTCCGATACAAGCGCCTAGTGCAGATAATTTGTGTCCGATAATTTTATCAAGGAAAACCCAGGCCATAGCAGCAGCGGCAGCAGCAACAGTTGTAGTTCCTAAAGCCTGAACAGCCAAGCCGTTTGCTCCAAGTGCAGAACCTGCATTGAAACCAAACCATCCAAACCATAATAATCCTGTACCTAATAATACATAAGTAATTCTGGCAGGATTAACTTTCTGGATTTTTCTTTTTCCTAAGAAGATTGCTCCGGCTAATGCAGCCCAACCAGCACTCATATGTACTACTGTTCCTCCTGCAAAATCTAAAACTCCCATTTTAAAGAAGACTCCATCAGGATGCCATGTCATGTGAGCTAAAGGTGCATATATAACTAAAATAAATAAAACCATAAATAATAAATAAGCCCAGAAACGTACACGCTCTGCAAATGCACCAGTGATTAATGCAGGTGTAATGATGGCAAATTTTGCTTGAAACAACGCGAATAACATAAACGGAATAGTTGGGGCAAGACTCCATGCAGTGTTAGTACCAACACCTTCAAAGAATAAATTAGTAGATGGATTTCCTATAATTCCTCCTATTGTAGGACCAAAAGCTAATCCAAATGCAACCACAACCCATAAGATAGTAACAATTACCATTGCCATGAAACTTTGTAACATAGTACTGATAACGTTTTTCTTACCTACCATTCCTCCGTAGAAAAATCCTAATCCTGGTGTCATAAGCAATACAAATGCAGTTGCTACAATCATCCAGGCTGTATCTCCTGTGTCAAACTTTACTGCTTCTGCCGGAATTGGGCTGTCAGTCAGGATAAAGTTTGATATAAAGGTTAGTACCAAAATAGTGATAAGAATCACACTTAAAATAATTTTTCGCATAGTTATTTAGTTTTAAATTTTTTATAAAAGTATAAAATGAATCGACACCCCTATAAAAAATAGAGTTCAATACTTAATTTTTGTTAATTTTTAAATTTAACCCCCTATATTTTGCTTGTATTTGTTAAAATCAACTTAAAATTTACAATTTATTAATCAAAATTTTTAAAAAGTAGGTTTTTAGTGGCTTTGTTAACAAAATACAGTCATAATAATTTCAATTTTAAGATTAATTATGCTTAAATATTTAAAGAATTGATCAAAATCGTTTTGATTCCAAATAAAAAAGGCATCAAATGAATTTTCAAATGATGCCTTTTTTAAGAAGATACGTTGATCTATTTCTGGTTGAATTTTGCTTTGAATTTATCGCTCAATTTAGTTTGAAAAGTTTCTAAGTTAATTGATCGTCCCTGAATAAAAGCAGTCGTTAATTTATTTGTTCTCATGTCAAGTGCATCACCTTCAGATATAAATAACGTTGCATCTTTACCGGTTTCTAATGTACCGCAAGTAGCATCAATGCCTAATAATTTTGCCGTATTAGAAGTAATAAGCTGTAATGCTATTTCTTTGTCTAAGCCAAACGCAGCGCAGGTTCCTGCCAGAAACGGAAGATTTCTTACGCTCATACGTTCGTGATCCCCGCTATTTTCAAGACCAACTACAATACCTTTATCAGTAAGTATTTTAGCGATTTTATACGGAAGATTTACATCTTGGTCATCACTAGTTGGCATATCATGAACACGTCTTAATAAAACACCAACATTATATTTTTGCAAGACATCGGCTGATTTATAAGCTTCGAAACCTCCAACAATAACAATTTTTTTAATCTGGTTGTCTACGGCTAATTGTATAGCGTCTACAATTTGTTTCTCTTCATCTGCATGAATGTACAGCGTTTGCGATCCGTCAAAAAGTCCTTTTGTCGCTTCTAAAACCACATTTCGTTCTTTTGAAGGAGTTTGATTGTAAGCTTTAGAATTAATTAAAAATGCAGCTATTTCTTCCACTTGTTTAGGGTAATCTTTGTTTGCTTCGATTATTCCGGGTTCAAACCATGATCCAGATCTTTTAAAGTTCGATGGAAAGTTAAGATGAATTCCGTCATTCTCTTTTATAATAGCATCTTTCCAGCTCCAGGCATCTAATTGTACTACTGAAGATGTTCCTGAAATTCTGCCTCCACGAGGCGTAATCTGAGCGATTAAAACACCATTTGGGCGAACAGTTTCTACTACTTTAGATTCTGAGTTATAAGCAATAATACTTCTTACATTGGGATTAAAACTTCCAATTTCTTCCTCATCATCAGATGATTTTACTGCATCAATTTCTACCAGACCTAATGTTGCATTAGGAACAATAAATCCCGGATAAACATGTTTTCCGCTGGCATTAATGGTAGTATCAAATGCATTGGCAGCAAGTCTGATTGTTGTAGCATCGGCTACTATAGTAATTTTTCCGTCCTTAAAACCAATCGCACTATTTTGAATAACGGTTCCGTTACCTAAATGTGCAGTTGCATTTAAAATCAAAACAGATTTAGTTTCTTTTGGTGCCGGTATTTGCTGCGCTTTTATTTGTACAGAAGCACAAACTGCGAGCAGCATTATATATATGTTTTTATGTATCATATTATGTTTTTTTTATCTTTCTGAATTTTCTAAAGCTCTATAATTCTTCTAAAGTATCGCAGTGATATTCTTTTTTCTCTTTTCTTGTAGGTTGTTGTGTGCCTGCTCCTTTATTTTTTTCTTGTAACATTTGCCCAATCAGCAAGCTTCTTTCTTTAGTAATGGCCAATTGTTTTTCAGCGTCTTTTTCGATATCAAAATAAACAACACCTTCAATAATTGTTTTCTCGGCTTTAGCATAAATAGATAATGGATTATCGCTCCATAACACAACATCAGCATCTTTACCTACTTTAAGACTTCCTACTTTATCATCTATGTGTAATAATTTGGCAGGATTCAGGGTTACAAATTTCCAGGCATCTTCTTCAGAAATATTTCCGTATTTTACTGCTTTTGCAGCTTCCTGATTCAATCTTCTGGACATCTCTGCATCATCAGAGTTATAAGCTACAACCAATCCTTCGTTATGCATAATTGGTCCGTTGAACGGAATTGCATCATTTACTTCAAATTTATAAGCCCACCAATCAGAGAAAGTAGAAGCTCCAACTCCGTGTTCTTTCATTTTATCGGCTACTTTGTAACCTTCAAGAATGTGAGTGAAAGTATTTACTCTAAAATTGAATTTCTCGGTAACATTCATTAACATTAAAATCTCAGATTCTACATAAGAGTGACACGTAATAAAACGTTCTTTATTTATGATTTCTGCAATAGTCTGCAATTCTAAATCAACTCTTGGCGCTTTTCCTTTTTTAGAACCTGCGTTGAATTTTTTCCAGTTTTCGTCATATTCTTTTGCACGTTGAAAATAATCCGTAAAAACCTGTTCAACACCCATTCTGGTTTGAGGAAAACGAGTTGGATTATCAATTCCCCAATTCGCTTGTTTTACATTTTCTCCTAAAGCAAATTTGATGAACTTAGGTTGGTTTTTGTATAACATTTCATCCGGAGAAGATCCCCATTTCCATTTTACAATTGCAGAACGCCCACCAATAGGGTTTGCAGATCCGTGCAATAACTGAGAAATTGTTACACCTCCGGCAAGATCCCTGTAAATATTAATATCTTCAGAGTTTACTACATCCTGAATCGTAACTTCGGCAGTCGAGTTATGACCCATTTCGTTTACGCCTTTAGAAATAGCAATATGCGAGTGTTCATCAATGATTCCGCTTGTAATATGTTTTCCTTTTGCATCAATTACTGTAGCAGATGCATCTGAAAGATTTTTACCAACGGCAGCAATTTTTCCGTTTTTAATTAAAACATCCGTTTCTGTTAAAACGCCTTCTTTTTCGTTTGTCCAAACCGTAGCATTTTTAAACAATAAAGTTTGAGCCGTTAGTTTTTTTGAATCACCAAAAGCAACGTTAGGATAAGTTGTTGGAATTATAGGATTTGGTTTTTCTACTTTGGCAGTATCTTTTACAGCAACAAATGCACTTGTTCTTAAAGCAGTCCAGGTTAATTCATCACCATTTGATAACACTGCTTTTCCTGATAAACTTTCCGGTTTTTCTATAAAACCTGTTAAACGGGTATAGTTTGATTTAATCGTATCTGCAGGTTTGATTAAAAGGGAAATCCAATTTTTAGAAACAGCAAAAGTTGTTTTTAATTTTTTTGCATCAGCTGTAGTTATTTCAGATTTTGGCGCATCAGCAGTTCCGTCGATTTTCCATTTATACGTATCTTTTCCAACTGTTAAGTCGTAATTTCCGCGAATATCTTTTCCGTTAATATCATTTACTACATATTTCGTTCCCTGAACCCAGTTTTCATATAAAACCGTTTTCTCGTCAAAAATTTCGCCTGAAGTAATGACAAAATTCGCATAACTTCCGGTTTTTAAACTTCCAACTTCATTGCTTTTTCCTAAAATAGCAGCCGGAATTGTTGTTAATGCTTCTAAAGCTTTTGTTTTATCAAAACCATATTTAATGGCTTTTAATAAATTAGGTTTAAAATCTTCGGTCTTTTTTAATTTGTCAGTTGTCAGCGCAAAAACAACACCATTATCAGATAAAACTTTTAAGTTTGAAGGTGCCTGATTCCAGAAACGCATATCTGTCAATTCTATTTGATTTGATAAATAGGGGTTTGAAACATCATAAGCCTCCGGAAAACTTATCGGAATAATATATTTTGCGTTTGTATTTTTGATTTCGTCTATTCTTTCAAACTCATTTCCACTTCCTTTTAGAACATAACTTAAACCAAATTCTTTAGCGATTTTAGCCGCTCTCAAACTATTTAATTTATCTTCTGAAGCAAAAATCTGAACTAGCTTTTCGTTGCTTGCCAATGCTTCTAACGATAAATCTTTAGTATCAGAATTTCCTTTTTTATACCAATCCAGGTCTAAATACATCTGACGCAATAAAGCCATCATACCCATTAATGAGCTTGGATAAGCCTGATTTGTCAAGGCACTTCTTGAAAAAGCAAAGTGGTTGGTGATTTTATTCGAAATAATTTGTTTGCTGCCTTCTGCATTATTCAATGCAACTAAAACTCCGGTTCCCTGAGCAATTCCGTCAGGAATATGAGTTCCAACAACACCAAAACCGGCTTTTAATAATTCTTCGGCTTTTGGCTGGTCATATTTAAACGTTTCATACGTATTTACTTCCGGACGAACACTTTCGTTCCAGTAATAACCAACTCTTTTCGTATCGTATAATGGGTTACGATCGCGTCCTCTGGTTACATTAGCTTTTGGTTTTTCGACTCCAAAACTGGTATAAATATCAATAAATGAAGGATAAATTGTTTTTCCCTCAAGATCAATAGCGATACTGTTTTTAGGAATTGTAATATTATTTCCAACTGCAACAACTTTACCATCCTGAATGAGTAAAGTTCCTTTTTCGATTTTTTGAGTTGGTGTAACATAAATCGTGGCATTGGTAAAAACAGTGTAATTCTTGTTTTTGTTCTGCACACTTTCATTAATAGGGAAGTATTCCTGAGCGTAGGTTTTTGTTAAAAAAACACTCAAAAAGAGTAGGAGTAGGGCTTTTTTCATAGTTAATTTGCAATTTTGTTGCTAAAAATATGAAATATATGTTATCTAAAATTTATTTAGTAGAATGTTTTTTCTTTATTTAGATAATATTTTAATTAAATCGTTGATAAGTAGCACTTATCGAATAGTATGAAAAATAACAAGAGTATAAAATGGGGAATTATTGGCTTGGGAAACATTGCAAATCAATTTGCTGCAGATTTACTGCTGTTAGACGATGCCCATTTATTTGCAGTTGCATCCAGAGACCATGATAAAGCAATTGCGTTTGCAAAAAAGTACAATTGTACCAAAGCCTACGATTCTTATGATGCGCTTTTTAAGGACGATCAGGTTGATATTATTTATATTGCAACGCCACATGATTCGCATGCCGAATTATCTATAAAGGCTTTAGAAAACGGTAAACATGTTTTATGCGAAAAACCATTGGCTTTATCTTATAAAGATGCTGTTCTAATGGTTGAAGCTTCAAAAAAGAATAATAAATTTTTTATGGAAGCATTCTGGACACGTTTTATTCCGTCTGTTCAGGAAGTTTTAGCTAAAATAAATCAGGGAATTATTGGCGACGTAAAATATATAAAAGCCGATTTTGCTTTTTATGCTGATGAAAAACAAGGCGGAAGACTTTTTGATAAAAATCTAGGCGGAGGCGCTTTGTTTGATATTGGCGTTTATCCCTTATTTCTCTCCTATATAATGCTTGGGATTCCAAAAGAAATTATAGCAAAATCTATTGATCATAAAAACGGAATTGATCTTCAAACTTCGATAATCTTGCAATATGAAAATGCTCAGGCAGTTTTGCACGCTTCAATAATTTCAGAATCTGATATGAAAGCAACAATAAGCGGAACACAAGGACATATTCAGCTTAATTCTCCGTGGTATATTGCTGATGGATATTCTGTTTCTAAAAATCATAAAGAAGAAAATTTTATTTTGCCAAACCTGGGAACAGGATATATTCATGAAGCAATTGAATGTCATAATTGTATCAGAAATAACCAAATCGAAAGTCAGCTTTGGTCGCACCAAAACAGTTTGGACTTGAGTAAAATAACAAACCAAATTAAAACCCAAATTGGGTTAGAATTTTAAAAAATATATTTTGTAGTAAAAATATTATAATTTAAGATTATTTTCATTAGATTTAAAAATATTTAATGAAGAGATTTTATGTTAGTAAAAGTTTACGGAAGCGCAGTTTTTGGAGTTGAGGCTACTACAATTACTGTTGAAGTTCATATGGATAAAGGAATTGGTTATCACTTAGTTGGATTGCCTGATAATGCAATAAAAGAAAGCAGTTACCGAATTGCTGCTGCGCTTAAAAATAATGGTTACAGTTTACCCGGCAAAAAAATAACGATCAATATGGCACCAGCCGACTTAAGAAAGGAAGGTTCTGCGTATGATTTACCTTTAGCAATGGGAATTTTAGTAGCTTCAGATCAGATAAAAGCTCCTGAAATTGAAAATTATGTCATTATGGGAGAGCTTTCTCTTGACGGAAGTTTACAACCTATTCGCGGCGCATTACCTATCGCCATAAAAGCGAAGGAAGAAGGATATAAAGGGTTTTTTCTCCCCATTCAAAACGTAAAAGAAGCGGCTATTGTTGACGGGTTACATGTATATGGAGTAGAAAATGTGCAAGATGTAATTAATTTTTTTGCCGGTAAAGGAACTCTTGAACCCACTGTTATTGATACAAGAGCCGAATTTTATAAAACTTTAGATTTTCCTGAATTCGATTTTTCTGATGTTCGCGGACAGGAAAGTATAAAACGATGCATGGAAATTGCTGCTGCCGGAGGGCATAATATTATATTAATTGGCCCGCCCGGAGCAGGAAAAACGATGCTTGCCAAACGTGTACCCAGTATTTTACCGCCAATGACTTTACGAGAAGCATTAGAAACGACTAAAATTCACAGTGTTGCCGGAAAATTAAAAGAAGTTGGTTTAATGAATCAGCGGCCATTTCGTAGTCCGCATCATACTATTTCTAATGTTGCACTTGTTGGAGGAGGAAGTTACCCGCAACCCGGAGAAATTTCGATGGCTCACAATGGGGTTTTGTTTCTGGACGAATTACCGGAATTTAAACGTGATGTTCTGGAAGTTATGCGTCAGCCACTTGAAGATCGTGAAGTAACTATTTCGCGTGCTAAATTTACGGTAACTTATCCATCATCGTTTATGTTGGTGGCGAGTATGAACCCAAGTCCAAGTGGTTTTTTTAACGATCCAAGTATGCCAAATACTTCTTCACCACATGAAATGCAGCGTTATTTAAGTAAAATATCGGGACCTTTATTAGACAGGATCGACATTCATATTGAAGTTACACCGGTTCCTTTCGAAAAATTATCTGATGATCGAAAAGCCGAAAGCAGTGTTGAAATTAGGAAGAGAGTTACAGCCGCGCGGGAAATTCAGACCAAGCGATTTGAAGAAATGGAAAACATACATTATAATGCCCAAATGAGCAGTAAATTAATCAGGGAGTATTGTGCACTTGACGATCAATCAAAAGAATTATTAAAAACGGCTATGGAACGATTAAATCTTTCTGCCCGTGCCTATGACAGAATCCTGAAAGTAGCCCGCACAATAGCTGATTTAGATGATGCACCATTGGTGATCTCACAACATATTGCCGAAGCAATTCAATACAGAAGTCTCGACCGGGATGGCTGGCTTGGCTAATCCCGAGACTGGGATTGCGAAGTTTGTGGCTAGAAATTATTCGAATTTTAAGCTTGCATTTTTCGACATTAAATAAGAAGTTAGCTTTTTTATTTTTCCATTTTCCATTTCAAAAACATCACAAAAAACAGCATTTAATATATTTCCGTTTTTCATATTTCCCTGAACTGCACCTTCAGCAATGACAACATCGTTTTCTTCAACAAGTTTTATAATTTGAATTGTTGGGCTTCCAACAAAATTGTCATTCTCAATTTCCTTATCAAATTCTTCTTTGCCAACATGTTGATAGATTCCCGGCATTTCCCAAATAATATCATCAGTAAGGCAAGCAAGGATTCTTTCATGATCACTTACTCTAAAAGCTTCCATGTATTCGTTTACAGTTTGTTTATTTGCAGTCATATTCATAAAAAATTAAGATTTGAAGACTTTATTCACTCACTTTTTTATATTCAAGAGTTCCCATTTGGGGCGTTGTAATAATACGTTTTGTGGTATCAAAATAATCTATTGTAAATTTTATTGGCAATAACACGGCGATAATAGTAAGTTCAGAATTATCTTGAGATAATTTCCATTTGGCTTTGTGTGATTCATCTCCAACAAGACTTTCAAAATCTCCATTCTCTCTAAAAACCTGAAAAACCTGATCTGTTTTAAAATAATCTTTAATGTCTTTTTCCTTACCCTTTTTTTCCCATTTTACTAATTGCCATTTTCCAATAAGTTCTTTAGAAGTTTGTGCATTTACCAAGCATCCAATTAAACAGATAAGGATTAAAAAAACTTTTTTCATAATAATTTGGTTATTAGAGTTGTAGGGTAAAATTAATGATTTTTAGAAATATTCCAAAAACTAATTTTTCTTCTCGTCACAAAACCTAGTTTTTCATAAAGAGCAATTGCGCCAATATTACTTTCGACTACATGCAAATAGGGAATTTTGTTCTCATCAAAAATTTTATTAACTGCATGCGTAATCAATTGTTTGGCATATCCTTTTCCTGTATGATCCGGATGCGTTATGATAGCACTGACCTCTGTAAAGTCATTCATTTTCATGCGTTCGCCCGTAATTGCAACTAATTTATTTTCCTTAAAAATCCCAAAGTAATTACCAAGCGACGGAGTTTTGTTTTTAAAATATCCCGGCTGTACCAAATTGACCAAATGAACTAATTCATCATTATTTTTCTCAGTAAGTTTAATGATTTCTGCAGTTATTGGTTGCTGTATTTTATTGTAAATAATCATTTGAAGACAGACTAATTCTTTTGCAATCTTTAGATAATCAGCTATTTCAGGTTTTTCTCCCACAATAAAAAAGCTTTCTGCTAATACCGAATATTGATTTATGGCGTCTAAAGTGCTTTCAGCTTTAACAAAACCACCAAACGGACAATAATCAGGATTATAAAACTGAGTTCCGTTATAATCGATGGCAAATGCAGCATGAGTTTCTGATAAGGAATTCCATACCGGATTATCTAATTTGTATTCTTCTGTATTTTTCATTCGTGTAATTTTTATCAATTATCATAAACCTTTTATTCTTTTTCTTGTATCGGATAAAAGAATTTAAAAGAATTTGAAGCTGCCGGATGTAAAATCGTAGCATGATTTTCTTTAGGAAAATAGTCAAAGTATACTTTTATGTTTTTGCTTTTTGTTGCTTTAATTTTTTCGGCAAGTAAATTAGCATCGACTTCCATGACTCTCGGGATCTCTGTTGGGGTAAGACCTTCTTTGCCCACCGCAATATAAATATCAGTTTGCTGATTAAAATTCTCCTGAAAAATAATACTTTCCTGATTTAGTATAGAACCATTATTCCACCAAATGCTAGGGCTTACAATAACGTATTTATTAAAAAGAGTTGGTTTTTTTAATAAAATTTCGGTTTCAAGTAATCCGCCTAATGATTGCCCAATAATAGTTTTTGAATCATTTGTTTTGTACTTTTTATTAATAAAAGGCTGTACTTCTTTTTCGATAAAAGCAATAAATTTATCCGAATGTCCTGCAGTAGCAAAACGTTTTTGATCTTTTTCTATAGTTGTAGGAAACGTAAAATCTCTTCTTCTGTCAACCGTAGCGATTCCTACAACAATAGATTTAGGAACCTGATTGATCCATTCAAAACTATTAAATTGTACTAATCCTGCAATGTGAATAAAGTCTTCGTCTGCTGAACCATCCAATACATAAATCACGGGATATTTTGTCGCATCTTCTGGCTTATAACCTTCTGGAAGATAAATATTCAGAATTCTTTTTTCTCCCAGTTCCTTCGATTGTATTTCGTCTATAACACCTAAAACAAAAGGTTTGCTTGTTTCTGTTGTTTTCGATTTATTGGTTTGGCTAAAAATTAAAGCTGAAGTAAAAAACAGGATTGTAAGAGTCTTAAATTTATTCATTATTGGGTATTAATTAAATACTTTGAGTTTTTAAAAAAGTAGTTTTTTGAATAACGAAAATACGAATTAAAAGTTGAAAAAAAATCCCATTTGCCACAAGACGAACGGGATTGTATAAATAAAACATAGAAAATATTATGTTCTCGAAGCAAAAATTTTATCCAGACCTTGCATCGCAATTGTGAATCCTTCCTTGAAGCCCATTTCGATTATTTTTTCCAGGTCAGAAAGATTTTCATGTTTGATGGCAATATCTACAATAGTAGTTTCTCCTTGTTCTGAAAAACTTACATCCCAGTCAGAGCGAGGAAAATCTTTGTTTAGATTACCTTCGCTATCGCAAAATGCATCTAAATATTTAAAATTAGTTTTTGGGGTTATAGACGTAAAATCTGCCAAAGCCCAATGTTCTTCGCCTTCCGGACCAAGCATGGCGTAGAGTCTCTGACCGCCTTCTTTAAATTCCATTCTCTTTGTTTTGGCTTTCCATGGGGCAGGAGCCCACCATTGGTCAAGTATTTCGGCTTCTGTCCATGCTGACCACACATTCGAAAGCGATCCATTAAACTCACGTTTTACATTTACAGTGCTAGTTTCTTTGTCTACAGTAAAATTCATTAATAAATCAGATTTCATTTTTTTAAGATTTAAAATTCATAAATATTTGACTAAAAGCGGTTTTGATTTTGTGTTTCAAAGATTTTATCCAAACCATCCATGGCAATTGTGAATCCTTCTTTGAATCCCATTTCTATTATTTTTTCTAACTCAGCCAGACTATTTCTTTTAATTGCAATATCAACAATGGTTAAATCTCCCTTTTCAGAGAAAGTTACATCCCAGTACGAACTTCCAAAATTTGGGTCCGGATTTGCTTCGGCATCGCAAAAAGTTGAGGAATATTTAAAATTTGTTTTTGGAGAAATTGAACTATACTCAAAAAAGCTCCATTTTTCCTGATTTTCAGGCCCAACCATTGCATACAATCTTCGTCCGCCTTCCTTAAATTCCATGCTTTTTGTTTTAGACTTAAATGGAGCCGGAGCCCACCATTGGTCTAATATTTCAGGTTCTGTCCAGGCTGACCAAACATTAGCAAGCGATGCGTTGAACTCCCGTTTTATGTGTACCGTGCTGTTTTCTTTGTCTACAGTAAAATTCATTAAAAGATTAGATTTCATTTTCTTTAGATTTTAGATTCATTAATACTTGATCGAGCTGACTGAAACGGTCCTCCCAAATTTCTTTAAATTGGGTTAACCATTTGTCAATTTCTTTCATTTTGTCAATTTTCAGTTGGTAATAAATTTCTCGTCCTATTTTTTTTTCCTCTAACAATTCACATTCGTTTAGAATTTTGATATGTTTAGAAACTGCTTGTCTTGTGGTATTAAATTGTTCTGCAATAGTATTTGGTGTCAATGCATTTGTAGCAACTAACACTAAAATTGCTCTACGGGTTGGGTCAGCAATAGCTTGAAATATATCTCGTTTCATTTTGATTTAAATCTTAATTAGCAATCAATCAGTTGCAAATATACGCAACCTTTTGGTTTCTTAATGTTTTTTTTGATTTTTTTTAGCTTGACAAAAAAAAAGACGTACATTTTATTGTACGTCTTTGTGTATAGATATAAAAATTTTAATGGTTAGACCATTCTGTATTAATAGATAATTTTTAGTTCTCCCAGTTTTCAATTATATTATCATTCCATAATTTTTGGGCATAATCTTTAAACACTTTTGGAGCTTTTGTAAAGTTTTCATCCATTTTAAATTCTCCGCCCAAAAATGATTTTTTATCGTTTTCATCACTTCCAACCTGAACTTTGTTTTCTCCGCGAATGGCATATTTATTACTTCCCTCATACATAATAATTTTCATATTAGAAGGGCTTACATCGCCATGACAAACGGTTTTATACATCAACCAGACTTCAGCAATTCCGTTATTATCTAAGTCGGTAACTTTAAAAGTATTTTTAACAAATGATGCCACAATATCAACAGGACAATCAGAAATGAAATCATACACTTTCCAGGTTTGTTTTGCTTCATTATCTGAGATTATATAATGATAAGCAAATAATTCAGCATCGCTGCTGTCCTCAGCTTCATGTTTGAATTTTTTACTGGTATAAATGCCGGTTTCAGTTGTAATTACAATATTATCTCCTGATTTATCTTTCCATCGAACTGCATTTTTAATAAAACCTTCATATTTTACAGAAGCAGGAAGTTGTGTAGAATCAATTTTATTTACTTCTAAAATCATATGTTCAGTATTGCTTAATGCTGAGTTTTCTTTTGTTTTTACTGACTCTTTTGCATCTGGTTTGCAACCTGTAAACAGCATAGCAAGTAAAGAAAGTATTGCAATATTTTTGAAATGTTTTTTATTTAGCATCGTTTTTTTTAATGGTTTTGTAAAATCTATAAAACTAATTTTTTTTAAATAACAGTTTACTAATATCGCTTTTGGAAAACATTTATGATATGAATAAGTGTGAGTTTATCCCCTGAATTTATTCCTGACAATAATATCTTTAAGCCGTGCTTTCAGGTCTTCGCCAGTATCAAAAACCATTTGTTCATTGTTAGGGAAAGGCACCGCACGTTTATTAAAATAGGTCATATAATTATCTTCGCAGGCATTTCTGTCGCCTTTGTAAGTCGAATAAATATTCTCGAAAATAAATTCGCTCGTTACCGGAAACGATTGTAGCAATTGATTCGTTTTTACGTCTACATAATCTACTTGTGCCGTAACCTGACATGATTTATATTGTCTGAATTCGTAAATATTGGCACGAAGTGTTCTGTAATTATCTACTTTTATTTCCTTGCCCAAACTATCTTTCACAGGTCTTCCGCGATTGTCTAAAAGTGTTTTTACGCCATCTTTAACCTGTCTTTCTTTAATGAATTCTTTCTCTTTAATTTGTTCAGGCGAAATATTAATTTGTCTAAAATTGATGATTAAGCTGTAATCGTACGTTACGCTTTTTTGTCTTACACTATGATAAACCGTCCATTTATCATTTAATCCATAAGTTTTAAAATCGAGTAAATCATCCTGAAGCTGTTTTGGAATCACCATATTAGTTCGGTTTTTGGCGTAAACGTCTACAAAATCAGTTCCTTTAAACTGCGCATCATCCATCAGTTTTTTTGTGTTTTTATAATTTGGATTAATGCTTTCCAGATAGAAAAAATCATCATATGCTTTTCTAAAATCCAATTTATTATTCGATTTTAAAAGAGACGAAGCATTTTCATATAAATATTTCGAGAGTACATTTTTGCTGCTTACAATCTGATCAGAATAATTATCAAACGCAAAAGACGCATTTTTTCCTTGTTTCAATAATGGCAAAGGCAATAAAGGCCTGATTTTTTCCTGACGGTTATTTAGTTGCAAATACGTGTTGTATATACGTTCTGAATTGGCAGGATTTGCCTCTTTTATCATCAAATCAAGATTGCGTAAATCCCTGTCTTTTGCTTTTGCAAAAGCTTCTTCGAGTAAATACACATAATCTTGTTTTCCTTTAGAGTCTTTTTTTGTTCTCAATGCTTCAACAGCACGATCGATTGCGCCATCATAATTTCCGTCACTTAATAGCGACTGAGTTGTTTTTACACCACATGACCCAAGTGTCAAAAATAATATAGAAAATAGTAAAGTAATTTTTTTCATTCTAAGACCAGTTGATTTTCAAGCTGTAAATATATCTGTTTTAGATGAATTCAGGTAAAGTAAGTTTTGAAATTTTAGAAGCAGAATTTTTCGTTTTTATAAAGACCACTTTTCCCGCTTTCGCCTATATCTCTTCACCCCGATAACTATCGGGATTACGAGGATAACGGCTCTATCGGGGCTAGATTAGAAATTTAGTTTTTACAAGAAACTTTGCCCAAGCAGTGAGTTAGTTTTTGCTTAAATATTATTTTTCGCGTAATATTATTTTAAATTTTTCAATTTGTCTTCTGTGGCGTAAAACATGTACAATAGCATGTTCTATTATTTGTTCAATATCATAAACTTGTCCCCACGAAGTCACTATTTTTTTAGTATTGTCAGATTCTTCGAGTTGATTGTCTGTGATATTTTTAAAAGTGTCCTCTGTAAAAATAAAAAAATCAGCCAGATCCTTTTGATAATCAGAGATTGTAGTTCTAAAAACATCATCAAGAAAATCGCTTTGATCCCCAGATAATTGCTTAATATATAACGCATAAGCATATCCGGAACATACAATATGTGCCAATATTGACTGAACCGATTCACAACCGGAATCCTGAGTAACAGTATCAACGATTGTGGTGAGTTCTTTGTCGTTAATGTCTGAAATTATTTGACTTAAATCTAAAATAGCTTTTTCGTATTCGTCAAGTAAAGATCCAATGGCACCTTGTCTGTAAATTTTAGTCATGTTTTGTGGCAATTATTGATTTAAAACACAATAGTCATCTTCAAAATAATAGAACTTTTCAAGAGCATCATATTTATTTATACTCTTTTCCATTAAAAATTAATTTTGAAGTTTTTCTTTTAATAGTTTCCTTAGCGATACAATCATCGTTTGTGGGGATATTTTTAGTATTGACCGTTTTAGTTTTAACAATAATATTATAAAAATTGTTAGTCATCACCTTATCGATATCAATAGTCGAATTGTTGTCTTCAAATTCTCCGGCGCAATTCGTATCCCATTCGCCATTAGATTGCGAAATTTGATAATTTTTAAGCACTGGCTTTAGCGAATTTTTATCTGTAATATACAACGATAAGTCACTTTCGCTGTACGGATTAGGTCGGCTACTGCCGGTATAATCTACCCGAACTCCAAAAGCTCTTGTTGTTTTATTTAAAATATATAATCCTGTATCGATCGTTATACTGCTTAACATTACAGCATCAGATGTCCAGGCATTTGGCTCAATAAATTTGTTGATTATTTTTCCGGTCAAATTATCAACTACGAGTATATAAGCATCTGCCACAAAATAATCTACAGATACTTCTGATGCGTATTTGGCAATCACAAAAACGCTTTTGCCTTTATCATATGGTAATACTTTCTGAGTAAAAAGTTCCTGATTTATTTCGCTTTCCTTTATCTTAAGCTGTTTTAAAACCGACTTTAAATGATTGGTATTTTGTGAAAACGAAAACTGAAAACAAAATAATAAAGCAACCAGGAAACATTTTTTCATCAGATTTTTATTTTTTAAACTTTATGATTTTTCAAAAAGCGGTTGTTGATTTGTTTAGGCTACTTTAAATATCTCGCCGCCGCTTTTTATATAATCAATTGTTTTGCCTAAATCTTTCATTTTCTCATCATCATCTATTTCTGTAATTTCATCTACTAATTCTTCAGATTCCATATTTTGTTCGATTGCTCCATTTTCATCTTCAATTGAGTTAAAAGAGAAAACGTCTGTAACCGTAATTTTTTTGTATGCTATAATGCAATGACCATAATCTAATATTGTTTTCGTTACGATATTTCCGCCTACATTTAAAACATGGTCACAAAGAGAATCTCCTAAGATTACATTTGCAGCGTTTAAGTCGCCCATAAGATACATGCTCGACAGCGTAATTAAGCTCTTGCAATTTACATTTCCTAAAACAATAAGCATAGACGAATCTACTTGGTAGCAATCTTCAATTATATTCGTAACATTAAGATCGCCGTTTACAAGGACAATATCGTTTCCTACGGTTAAGTTTTCTAAATTAGTTTCTCTTGGATACAAAACAATTTTACCTGCTACTTCGTAAAATCCGTTTAATTCATCAATAAGATCATCCTTAAGTACAGAGTTGTTTTCGTTGATTAATTGAATTGCATCGTCTAAACTAATTTCTTTAAAATTCTCCATTTTTATCAATTTATTTTTAGTGGTTTTTAGCGTTAAAGATTGTGATTATTGTAAAATCTTATGCTAAAAATATAAATAAATACTTATAAATATTAAGGAGTTTTTTATTTTTTTGATGAACCAAAACTTATGTTCTCAGAATCAGTTTTTTAGGATTTAAAAGGGAAAGTTTTTTATTTTGGCCAGTATAAAAAATTAAATTTATGACCATCAGGATCACAAAATCCAAAGAAATATCCTTTTCCATACTCTTGTGGTTCTGCAAAAATAGTTCCGCCGGCTTTTTTAACGATTTTCTGCCATTGATCTACCTGATCTTTACTATCTGCCGAAAGTGAAAATATAATTTCATTTCCAAGTTTTAAATCTGCCATTTCATCGTTGACAGCCCATTTAAATCTTTCTTTTATAAAAAAATGAATTATAAAATTGTCATCGCCAAAAAGAAAACTCGTTAGTTCGTTAGACGTATTGTGACCGTTTTGTTTAAAGCCTAATTCGGTATAGAATTTCGTTGTGCGTTCTAAGTTTTCGACACCCAGATTTGCCCATATTTTTTTCGTTTCCATTAGATTTATTTTAAAAATTAGAATTCAATCCGGATTATATAATCGGATACTAAATTTAGGAATTTTTTAAAAATAAAATATAGAAAAGAAACGCTGCTGTTCTTCTTTACAGATTCATAGACATATATGACAATGTTTTATTTAATAGATGCACAACATTCATCTAACACCAGGAATGTTTTATTTTGCCTTTCTGATTTTTACCTGATACACAATTTCCCAAAATATTATTGATAAAATAGCATTTGTAAATATTGCTGTTTTAACCAAATAAGGATCATATTTTGCCAGCAAATGTAGATTAGCAAATTGCACTGCTAAGAATAACGATAATGCTGCAATTGCAATAGAAAAAATTATATTTAATATAGAAGTCCATTTTAGGGCAAAGAAAGTATAGATTAGGTTTAAAACTGCAAAACCACAGCCTAAAGTAACGTACGGATCTGTTTTTAATAATTCTCCTAACGACAATAAAAGTGAAGTCGTAGAAAGGTATAGAAAAAATAGAATGGAGTAAATTAGAATTCTTATTTGTATTTTCATTTTGATGTTTTTTTGCTTTGGCGAAATTACGAATTAAAAATGAAGCTGTAATTAAGGTAGATTTGAAAAACGGTTTTTGTTGGTAAGAAGTGAGTAGAATTCGTAGACAAATTCAGTTTCATTATAACTGTTAAGAAATATGTATTAAAAAATTTAAAATTGATTAATTTTATATAATATTTTTTAAACAATCCTGATAAATTACTTCCCTCCATTTTTCAAAAAGGTCAATTAATGTGATAAACAATTCTTCGGACGGATTTTCAGGTTGAGGTCTTTTTAGCAAAGTTCCAATTCCAATATTATGTGATTTTCCGGAATGATTGATAGCATAATGTTGCCTATTCATATCTTCCATAAAGGTATCGGCATAATGTTTTTTTAAAGTTAAAGGATCTAGATTTATTATTTCCGAAATTATATTTTTAATCTCAGAAGGTATTTCGCATTCAAATTGTTTTTCAAAATTTTCAAAATTTTTTCTGCGAAAACTTATCACAATTTTGCATTCAAAAATTAAATCAATATAGATTCCTAAACTTAACAATCGTTCGCTCCAACCATCAGAATGATCATAAGAAAGAATATAATCTTCATTTAGTTTGAAATTTCCTGTAGAGTCTACTTTTCGTATATCAATCAATTCAAAATTCATTTTCTAAGATTTGGTTTGGTAGCAATTTGTTCCATTTGCTGTGTAGTATTTACTTATTTTAAAATTGCTTCTATTTTAGCTTCTGATTTTTCTTTTATTACGCTGTCCGGACGAAAACTCCAGATGATCAGGAATTTTCCTTTTGCCAGATATTCTTCCGGATGTTCATCTGTGGGCTGACCGTCTTTTCCCCAAAGTAATCCTTGCAGAAACCGATCGCCTTTAAAGGTGTGTTCAAATTCAAAATACATGATAGATCCACGATCTGTTTTATTTTTAAAACTCTGGATTGCTTTACTTTTTACGATTCCCACAATGTTGCTGTAAGTCTCAATATCAGTATAAAAATTGCAAGCCTGAGGAGTTACACAAATCTGACCGTCGATAGGTGTGTAGCCTTTTGGAATTTCTTTAGGTTTTAGTTTTAAATCAGCAAGTGTTTGGCTGAATATATTGGTAGTAAGTAACAGAAATAATAGCGATAGGGAAATCGTAATTTTCATGGTTTTCTGGGGTTAGGTTTGCTGAGCTAAAATAGTTTTTTTATTTGAGTTTGTTGAGTTTGATTTAGTGAGACAAAAATAACCTCTACTTTAATACTTTTGCAGAAGTAACTTAGCATTTTCGTTATTGGGATTTAATTTTAAAGCCATTTCGCAATTTTCTTTACTACTTTTCCTTTCATTCAAAGCATATTCTGATAAAGCGATTCCGTAATAGCTTGCATCATTTTGCGGCTCGATTTCTAAAGATTTTTTATAAAATGCAACTGA
Organism: [Flexibacter] sp. ATCC 35103; assembly: GCF_001975985.1. Lineage (GTDB taxonomy): Bacteria > Bacteroidota > Bacteroidia > Flavobacteriales > Flavobacteriaceae > Flavobacterium. The sequence continues at coordinate 40,514 of NZ_MTQF01000011.1, forward strand.
CTTTTCAAATTGTTGTGTGTCGTAACATACTGCTCCAATATTAAAATATGCTTTAAAATATTTTGGATTTATTTTGATAGATTCTTCAAGTTTTTTTATTCCGATTTCAGTTTCTCCATTTTCAATATAACTTACTCCAAGTCTGTATAAACTGTTTCCTTTGTCAATATTTCTTTTTACACATTCTTGCAACGTAATTATAGCTTTTGTGCTTTCAGAGCCAGAATCATAAAGTTTATTTGAAAAAGCTAGTAATTCGCTATCATTCATTTTTGCAATTTCATTTTGCAATTTTTGGTTTTCACCTGAACTTTCTTGTTTCTGAGCACAACTGTTTAATCCAATTATTGAGATAATTAAGAATAAAGTTTGTTTCATTTTTTGTTTAGTGTTTTCGTTCATAAAAAAAGCACAAAATCGAAAATTTGTGCTTTTGTAAATTTATATTTCGAAGGAATTATTTATCTTTTAATAATTTTTCTAAATATTCGTTTTTTTCTTTTTCAGCCTGAACCAAACGTTCGTAAAGTTCCACAACTTTATCTAATGGATTGAATGTACCAATTAACATTGTTATTACCACTTCCTTGAGCGCTAGAACTATTGTCGTAAAAGTTATTAAAGAAATTAAAAACGGCTTCTTCTGAAAAATTTTCAATCGCTTCTACAGTAACTCCAAGTATTTCAGCAATTTTCTCAAGCTTTTCTTTGTCTATGAATTCGCTTGTTTCAATACTTGAAATTGTTTGCTGGCTTAATCCCATTGCATAAGCAAGGGCGTCCTGCTTCATACCTTTAAGCTCTCTGATTCGGCTAATATTTCTGCCAATGTGTTTTGGTTTTGTTGCTGTACTCATACTTCAAAGGTATTTAAAATTCTTTTACAAAATTGATGTTGGTAAAAAACATAGTTTTTTGGTGAGGTACTTGTTTATTGTTTTTTTTGAATGAACAAAAAGATCTATTCTAAATCATTTATCGAGTCGCATATGTCTTGAACATTTCCTTTATTCAAAATAAAATCATTTCCAACTACAGAAAAGCCTTCGATATTGTAATTTTCTATTAAATGAATTAATTCATGTCTTATATTTTGACCACTTCTATATTGAACTTGAGTTTGAGAGGAAGCACAGAACCTGCAAGGAAAAGGTCATCCTCTACCTGGCATTATGTGTGTCATCAATATATCTGTGTTAAACATTCTATTATTCATGATAAAATCTTCCTTTGGTATCAAGTGCCTGGCAGGCAAAGGAAACCCATCAATGTTTTTATTTAGTTTCCTTGGTGAGGTTCTAAACGGTTTTCCGTCTTTTATAAAACATACACCTTCTATTTTATCAAAGTTTTTGGTGTGAATTTCTTTAAGTATTTCAGTAATAGTAATCTCACCTTCTCCAATTCCTATAACATGAGGTTTTAAATCTAGCAAAGTTTGTTCAGGAAATAAATTTGTGTGTATTCCCCCAACCATTATTAGCGTTTTTTTATTTATTTTACTTTTAAACCTACATTCAATAAACATATTGAATGTAGCAGAAGACGATATACTAAAAGCTAGTGCATCATAATCAGAGAAGTCATAATTAGATTATCTGAGGTAAGTTTTATAATGTCTACCTGATATTGCTTTTCTTCCAATGCAGCGGCAATATATAAAGCTCAAAATGGTGGAAATTCTTTTCTTTTGGATTTATATCTTGCGACCTCCATTACTTCAGGATAAATAACTGCTACTTTCATAATTATCTAGATTTAAAATATTAAGTAAGAAAATTAGTTAATATTTAGTATTTAATATAGGATTTTTATTAATTAAAAAATTACCTAACAAAATGATAGGATTTATGATAACGAAAAGATAGAATCATGTTTAATTAACAATAAAAAAATAAAATAAGAAAATAATTACAATTTTTATATTTTTATTTTTATTTTTGTAAATATAT
>NZ_MTQF01000011.1:43762-207637 GCF_001975985.1 [Flexibacter] sp. ATCC 35103
TTTATAAAAATAAAGTATTATCATTATCTTTGCGAACATTATTTTTATTAGAGATTAGAAGAAGATAAAATAAAGAGGAATAATTAAAATTTAAGACACTTGAAAAGGAAATGGATTTAAATGAAATGACAAAAAAAGTTGTTATGGTTTCTGATCAGTATGAAAAAAACTGTAATATAACAAGAGATGATGATTGGTATATTTTAAAACTTCAGGAAGAATTGGGAGAATTGACTCAAAATTATCTTTCTTATACATCTAGAGGAAGAAATAGAAATTTGACACAGGAAGAATTGAAAAAAAATATTTCGAATGAAGTAGCTGATCTTCTTGGGCAAATTTTATTGTTTGCCAATTATCACAATATTGATGTAGAGAAATCTATGGAAGACAAATGGTTTAAGTATTTAAAATAAAATAATAACCAATTTCTGTTTCTGAAATAAAGTCTTTTGTGAAGTGAAATTGATTAAATCTTTTCGGAGAAAGATGCCAAAATTCAGAAAATTCAAATTCCCAGAGACCTGATGATTAGAGTTTGTTAAACCCGACAGGTTTTTANNTTAAAACCTGTCGGGTTTGTTAGGTCACGTAAATTCAGTTGAAAGATCATAAAAAAAATCTGTTTTTATCTGTGTTTTCGCAAAGCGAATCCGCGTCATCCGCGTTCTATTATTGGCGATTACTTTGCGTGAACTTCTCCCGAAGTCTCGGGACGCTCAGCCTGACATACAATTCGCTTAGCCTGACAAATGTTAGATATCTAAAATCTAAAACAAAAAAAATCCCGCTTCAATTAAGAAACGGGATTAAATAGATATTCTCTTTTTTTTTATTTTTAAACTGTTGCAGCAACTTCTTGCGGCAACGGAATTTGATTTTTAAGCAAATCTTCGAATGTTTCGTGTTGACGAATTAAGATTCCTTTTCCGTCTTTCCATAAAACTTCGGCTGGTTTGTATCTTGAATTGTAGTTCGATGCCATTGAGAAACAATATGCTCCGGCGTTTCTAAAAGCTAAGATATCACCTTCGGTAATTTCTGAAATTCTGCGGTTGTTTGCAAATGTATCTGTTTCGCAAATATATCCTACAACCGAATAAAAACGCTCTTTTCCTTTTGGGTTTGAGATGTTTTCTATATAGTGTTGTGAACCATAAAACATAGGGCGAATTAAGTGGTTGAAACCACTATCAACTCCCGCGAAAACGGTTGAAGTTGTTTGTTTTACTACGTTTACTTTTGCTAAGAAGAAACCTGCTTCGCTCACCAAAAATTTTCCTGGTTCGAAAATCAACGTTAAATCTCTGCCATATTCTGTACAGAAAGCATTGAATCTTTTGGATAATTTTTTTCCTAATTCTTCAATATCGGTTTCGATATCGTCTTTTTTGTAAGGAACTTTAAATCCGCTTCCGAAATCTAAAAACTCAAGATCTTTGAAGTGTTTTGCGGTATCAAACAAGATTTCGGCAGCATACAAGAATACTTCGATATCAAGAATATCTGATCCTGTATGCATGTGAATACCTACGATACTCATTTTTGTGTTCTCTACAATTCGCAATATATGCGGAATTTGATGTACAGAGATTCCGAATTTACTATCGATGTGTCCTACCGAAATATTAGCATTTCCTCCCGCCATTACGTGCGGATTGATACGAATACATACCGGAATTTGTGGATATTTTGTCCCGAATTGCTCCAGAATAGATAAGTTATCAATATTGATTTGTACACCCATTGCGGCAACTTCTTCGATTTCTTCCAGAGAAACTCCGTTTGGTGTAAAAAAGATTTTTTCAGGTTCATAGCCAGCATGAAGTCCTAATAAAACTTCTTGAATCGATACAGTATCTAAACCAGACCCCATGTTCTTTAATAACTGAAGAATCGCAACGTTAGACAATGCCTTCATGGCGTAATTAACTCTTAAGTTTTCTACCTTAGAGAAAGCTTTAGTTAACCTGTTGTACTGAGATTGGATTTTTTCGGCATCATAAACATATAATGGACTTCCAAATTGGTCTGCTAACTGCAGTAAATCTTTTGCTTGCATTTTTAAACTATTTTGAGCAAAGTTATTACACTTTTGACTAACAGCAAATTATTTGTAGAAAAATAACAAATTGTAACAAATTGTTTGTTTTTAAACAAAAATCGACTTAAAATGGGTTTTTATAAAATTACAATGCATGCCTAGTAAAAGATTCTAAGCTGCTAAGGATCTAAGTTACTAAGTTTTTGCCACAGATTAAAAAGATTAGCAGAGATTTTTATATTTTTCTACCACGAATTTCACGAATTTTCACGAATTTTTTATTCTTTGAATTTTTGAGTTAATCAATCTAATTAGTTTTTCTAATTGTTGCAACGCTAAACATAGCCAAAGGTTTTAATCGTTGGGACACCATACATAAACGCAATACATTTAATTAGTGAAAATTAGTGTAATTTGTGGCAAACCAAAAAAAATCATTTTAATCTGTGAAATCAGTGGCATAAAAAAAGCTCCTGAATTTTCAGGAGCCTTTGTAGTAGTGTTGTTTATCGGAATTAGAGACTTTAAATCATTTTGATGTTCTTAAATTTAAGGTAGTAAGAAAACTTAGAGTCTTAGAACCTTAGTAACTCAGAACCTCAAAAAATTAAAGACTTGGTAAGTCTCCGTTTCCTTTGGTTGGCAAGTTCGTAGAGCCCATTAAGAACAAATCTACTTCTCTTGCTGCTTCGCGACCTTCTGAAATAGCCCATACAATTAATGATTGTCCGCGACGCATATCTCCGGCAGTGAAAATGTGCGGAACGTTTGTTTGATAATTAGTAGCTTTATAATTGCTTCTCATATCTACTTCAAGACCTAATTGCTCGCTTAAAGTTTTTTCAGGACCTGTAAATCCTAAAGCCAACAAAGCCAAATCGCAAGGCCAGATTTTCTCAGAACCTTCTTTTTCGATTAATTCAGGACGTTGACCCGGAGTCATTTTCCATTGTACTTCAACGGTTTTTAATCCAACCAATTCTCCTTTATCATTCGATAAAAATTCTTTTGTATTGATTAACCAGTTTCTGTCGCAGCCTTCTTCGTGAGAAGATGAAGTTTTTAATTGCAACGGCCAGAAAGGCCATGGCGTAGATTCGCTTCTGCCAACCGGAGGTTTTGGTAAAATCTCAAAGTTCGTTACCGATTTGGCTCCGTGTCTGTTTGATGTTCCAACGCAGTCAGATCCTGTATCTCCACCACCAATTACGATCACATCTTTTCCGGTTGCTTTTACTTGGTCCGGAACAGATTCTCCGTATAAAACTTTAGTTTGCTGTGTCAGGAAATCCATTGCCTGAACAACACCTTTGCTTTCGATTCCTTTAGTTGGCAAACTTCTTCTCTCTGTTGCTCCACCGCATAATACGATAGAATCAAAAGCGTTTAATTCGTCTACACTAAAATTTACTCCAACATTTACGTTAGTTTTAAAAGTGATTCCTTCGGCTTCAAGAATTAAAACACGTCTGTCGATAATTCCTTTTTCTAATTTAAAATTAGGAATTCCGTAACGTAATAAACCTCCAATTGCATTGTCTCTTTCAAAAACAGTAACGGTGTGACCGGCTCTGTTTAATTGTTGAGCTGCTGCTAAACCTGCAGGACCTGAACCAATAACGGCAACAGTTTTTCCTGTTCTCTTTTTTGGCGCTTGTGGTTTGATCCAACCTTCTGCAAAACCTCTTTCGATGATGTTTTTCTCGATGTTTTCGATCGCAACAGGTTCTTTGATGATACCTAATACACATGATTTCTCGCATGGAGCAGGGCATAAGCGACCTGTAAATTCCGGAAAGTTATTAGTAGATTGTAAAATCTCTAATGCACTTTGCCATTCTTCCTGATGCACCATGTCATTGAAGTCAGGAATTAAATTTCCTAACGGACAAGCACTGTGGCAAAAAGGAATACCACAATCCATACATCTTGAACCTTGTTCTTTTATTTTATCTTTTGCTAACGGAATCGTAAATTCATTGTAGTTAGAAACACGTTCTGCTACTGCTAAATTACTTTCGTCGGCTCTGTTATATTCTTTAAATCCGCCTATTTTACCCATGATCTTTTAATTAAATTCCAAATGATGTTTTAAATTCCAATTTTTAAATTCAGACTTCCAATTCAATCCTTCTCCCGAAGTCTCGGGACGCTCAGGAAGACAAATGGGATGAAATCTGAAATCAAAAATCGTTAATCATCATTCAAAAATCTTTTTAATTACGCTATTAATTCTTCTATTTTTTTCTCTTCTGCAATTCGTTGTAATGCTTTTTTGTAATCAGTTGGCATTACTTTTACGAAATGGTTTTGTTCATTTTCCCAGTCTGCTAAAATTCTTTTTGCTAATGGACTGTTGGTGTACAAAGAGTGGTTTTTGATCAGTTTTCTTAGTTTTGTAACATCATCTTCTTCGATAGGATCAAAGGCAACCATTTCCATGTTGCAAAGTGTTGCATCGAATTTTTGATTAGGATCGTATACATAAGCAACACCACCGCTCATACCAGCTGCGAAGTTTCTTCCTGTTTTTCCTAAAACTACTACTGTACCACCTGTCATGTATTCGCATCCGTGATCTCCAATTCCTTCAACAACCGCAGTTGCTCCGGAGTTTCTCACACAAAAACGCTCACCGGCCATTCCATTAATATAAGCCTCTCCGGTAATAGCTCCGTAAAGGGCAACGTTACCAATAATGATGTTTTCTTCAGGTTTAAAAGTTGCAGTAGGAGGGACTTTGATAATCAATTTTCCTCCGGATAATCCTTTTCCTAAATAGTCATTACAGTTTCCGTGAATTTTAAACGACAATCCGTTTGTGGCAAAAGCACCAAAACTTTGTCCGGCAGAACCTTCAAAATCAACTAAAATAGTGTCATCAGGTAAACCTTGTGCGCCATATATTTTTGAGATTTCATTACTCAAAATAGCACCTACAGAACGGTCTGTATTTTTAATTTTAAATGTAACTCTTGTTTTTTCTTTTCTATAAATAGAAGGAATTGCTTCTTTGATAATAGCAAAATCCAATACATTGTCTAAATCGTGGTCTTGCTCAGTTGTATTGTGAATTGGTTCAGTTTTCGCTTTTTCAGGTTTGTATAGAATCGATGATAAATCTAAACCATTTGCTTTGTAATGTTTGATCGCTTTGTTCACATTTAATTTTTGTGACTGACCTACCATTTCTTTTAAGGTTCTGAAACCTAATTGAGCCATGATTTCTCTTAATTCCTCAGCAATAAAATACATGAAGTTAATAACGTGTTCCGGAGTTCCTTTGAAATTTTTTCTTAATTCAGGATCCTGAGTAGCAATACCAACCGGGCAAGTATTCAAGTGACAAGCTCTCATCATAATACAACCGGAAGCAACAAGCGGGGCAGTAGCAAAACCAAATTCTTCGGCTCCTAATAATGCAGCGATAGCTACGTCACGACCTGTTTTTAATTGTCCGTCACATTCCAGAACTACACGGCTTCTTAAATCATTTAAGATCAAAGTTTGTTGCGCTTCAGCTAATCCAAGTTCCCACGGAATACCTGTGTGTTGTAGCGATGTCAATGGTGCAGCACCAGTTCCTCCATCATAACCTGAAATCAGGATAACGTCAGCTTTTGCTTTGGCAACACCGGCAGCGATCGTTCCAACTCCAACTTCAGAAACTAATTTTACGTTTATACGTGCTTCACGATTCGCATTTTTCAAGTCGAAAATCAACTGAGATAAATCCTCAATAGAATAAATATCGTGGTGAGGCGGAGGCGAAATCAAACCTACATAAGGCGTTGAGTTTCTGGTTTCAGCAATCCAAGGCACTACTTTTTCTCCGGGTAATTGACCACCTTCACCAGGTTTTGCTCCTTGGGCCATTTTAATCTGGATTTCTTTAGCGTTTGTCAAATAGTTAATCGAAACACCAAAACGTCCTGATGCAACTTGTTTGATTGCACTATTTCTGGAATCTCCGTTAATTTCTTTCTGGAAACGTTTAGGATCTTCTCCACCTTCTCCAGAGTTACTTTTTCCGCCAATTCTGTTCATGGCAATTGCCAAATTCTCGTGTGCTTCTCTACTGATAGACCCGTAAGACATGGCACCCGTTTTGAATTTTTTCACAATTTCTGTCCAGGGCTCTACTTCATCAATAGAAATTGGATCTAAATTATTGAATTCGAATAAACCTCTAATTGTCATTAGGTTTGAGCTTTGCTCATTAACCATGTTAGAGTATTCTTTATAACTTTCTGGGCTATTTAAACGAACGGCCTGTTGTAATTTAGAAATAGTTGTGGGGTTAAACATGTGTTTTTCTCCGCCACGTCTCCATCTGTAAATACCTCCAATTTCAAGAGAAAGCAAGTTTGCAATTTTTGAATTTGGGAAAGCTTTCTGGAAACGTTTCTTTACTTCTTTTTCTACTTCCATCAAACCAATTCCTTCGATTCTTGAAGGTGTGTAAGGGAAATATTTATTAGTGAAAGTTTTGTTTAAACCTAAAATTTCGAAAATCTGAGCAGCCCTGTACGAATGTAAAGTCGAGATACCAATTTTGTTCATGATTTTAAGGATACCTTTTGCGATTGCTTTATTGTAATTTACAATAGCATAATCCGCTTTTACTCCGGTAATGAATCCCTGGTTTACCTGATCGTGAATAATCTCGTTTACCATATAAGGATTGATGGCGCTTGCACCATATCCAAACAATAAAGCAAAATGATGTGGCTCACGAGGTTCTGCAGATTCGATTATGATTCCGAATTTAGAACGTACCTGTAAAATATTCAAAGAGTGGTGAATATAAGAACAAGCCAATAACATTGGTATTGGAGCTAATTCTTCGCTAACGCCTCTGTCTGATAAAATGATGATGTTACATCCTTCAGAAACAGCTTTAAAAGTTGCCTGAACACATTTTTCAAGCGCGCGCTCTAAACCGTTAACTCCTTTTTCTATTTTATATAAAGTAGAAATAGTAGCCGATTTGAAATCTGCGTGATCAATGTTTCTGATTTTATCCAAATCCTCATTCGAAATAACCGGATTCTGGATTTTTAGTTTTTTACATTGTTTAGATTCAATTTCAAAAATATTAAAATCACCACCAATTGCTAAGCTGATATCTGTAATGATTTCTTCACGAATACCATCTAAAGGCGGATTGGTAACCTGAGCAAATAATTGTTTGAAATAGTTGTACAACAATTGCGGCTGCTCTGATAATACTGCCAATGGCGTATCGTTACCCATAGAACTAATGGCTTCAGCACCCTGAGCTCCCATTGGGTTTATGATTGTTTTTAAATCTTCGATAGTATAACCAAATAATCTTTGTCTGGTCTGGAAATCAAGTTTCTCAACCGGAGTAGGATTGTTGGTATATGGTATTTTAGACAAAGGCAACAAGTTAGCATCGATCCATTCCTGATACGGACGTTTTGTTACAATTGCTTTTTTAATTTCATCATCTTCAATAATACGGCCTTCGTTCATGTCAACCAAGAACATTTTTCCTGGCTCTAAACGACCGTGTTGTACTACATCTTCCGGCTCAACATCAAGTACACCAATTTCTGATGACATGATTACGAAACCGCTTTTTGTCAACGTATAACGAGAAGGACGTAAACCGTTACGGTCTAATAAAGCACCAATTACGTTACCATCTGTAAACGGGATAGAAGCTGGACCATCCCAAGGTTCCATAATACAAGAGTTGAATTCGTAGAATGCTCTTTTTTCAGGAGACATCGTTTGGTGTTTTTCCCAAGCTTCAGGAACAACCATCATCATCGCTTCCGGCAATGAACGACCAGTCATTAATAAAAGTTCAACCACCATATCCATAGAAGCAGAATCTGATTTTCCTTCTAAGATAATTGGGAATAATTTTTTAATATCATTTCCAAAAACTTTGCTTTCCATCAGTTCTTCACGAGCACGCATACGGCTAACGTTTCCACGAAGTGTATTGATCTCACCATTATGACACATGTATCTAAACGGTTGAGCTAGTTCCCAGGACGGGAAAGTATTAGTAGAGAAACGTTGGTGTACTAACGCCAAACGAGTCACTAAATCTGGATCTTTTAAGTCAACATAATAACGGCTGATGTCTTCCGGCATCAATAAACCTTTATATATTATGGTAGTTGTCGATAAACTAGAGAAATAAAACATATGACTTTCAGAGGTTTTAGATCCTCTTACGGCATGTTCAGCAATTTTTCTAGCTGCAAAAAGTTTTGCATTAAATTCTTGTTCAGTTAAATCCTGACCGTTTTTGCTAACAAAAACCTGTTTAACTGTTGGTTCTTTTTCTGCGGCAATCTGTCCTAAATTTTCTACTTCAACAGGTACATCTCTCCAACCCAGGATCTTTAAGTTCTGATCCTTAATAGTCGATTCGAAAGCATTGATACAAAAAGAAACCTGGTTTTTGCTTTTTGGTAAAAAAACCATTCCTACTGCATACTCACGTGTTTCAGGGATTTCAAAGTCACATACTTTTTTAAAGAAAGCATGAGGGATATCGAATAAAATTCCAGCCCCGTCTCCAGTTCTTCCATCAGAACTAACGGCACCACGATGTTCCAATTTTATTAAGATGTCCAATGCTTTATGAATAATATCATTTGATTTAATACCATTCAAATTACAAATAAATCCTGCACCACAATTGTCGTGTTCAAATTCAGGCAAATAAAGCCCTTGTTCTTTAACTTTCATTCTTGATATTTTTTCTACAAAAATAAAGATTTCGTTAAACATAATGTATTGAAATTATAATTTGACTTACATTTTTATTGTAATATTAGAAAAACGCTTCTTAATTGATAATAATATTATATTAGCCATTGCGAATTGATAAAATGACAACACGCGTTAGAATATATTAAGAAAAATCGCCGCAAGGCTAATAAATACGGTGATGTTTTTGTTAAATATCAAACGTTTTAGCGGATTCCAGTTAATATTAACAAATTGTTTAGTTAACTATTTCTTTGCATAGAAAAAGAATAAACGTTTTATAAATTCCCTACTTGTTTTTTAATTGAAAAAGATTTTACTTTTAAGTTGAATTTTGCTACTTTTGTCGCACTTTTATTCTGAAATAAATTCAGAACCAGACAAATTCTATATTATGAACATACACGAATATCAAGGAAAAGAAATTTTAGCGAGTTACGGAGTACGCATTCAACGCGGAATTGTGGCTAACAATGCAGTCGAAGCTGTGGCTGCTGCAAAACAATTAACTGCCGAGACTGGTACAGGATGGCACGTAATAAAAGCACAAATTCACGCAGGTGGTCGTGGAAAAGGTGGTGGAGTTAAGTTAGCAAAAAACTTGCAACAAGTTGAAGAAATTGCTGGACAAATTATCGGAATGCAATTGATTACACCTCAAACTTCTGCAGAAGGTAAAAAAGTAAACAAAATATTAGTTGCAGAAGATGTTTACTATCCTGGTGAAAGTGAAACTTCTGAATTTTATGTTTCTGTTTTATTAAATAGAGCTACTGGTCGTAACATGATTATGTATTCTACTGAAGGTGGAATGGATATTGAAGAAGTTGCTGAGCACACTCCTCATTTAATTTTTACTGAAGAAGTTGATCCTTCTGTTGGATTACAAGGTTTTCAAGCAAGAAGAATTGCTTTTAACTTAGGTCTTTCTGGAAATGCTTTCAAGGAAATGGTTAAATTCATCGATTCATTATACAATGCTTACATTGGTTCTGATGCTTCTATGTTTGAAATCAACCCGGTTTTGAAAACTTCAGATAATAAAATTATGGCTGTAGATGCTAAAGTAAATATCGATGATAATGCTTTATACAGACAACCAAAATATGCTGAGATGAGAGATATCCGTGAGGAGAACCCAATCGAGGTTGAAGCTAAAGAAGTAGGATTGAACTATGTAGATCTTGACGGTACTGTAGGATGTATGGTAAATGGAGCAGGTCTTGCAATGGCAACTATGGATTTAATTAAATACGCTGGTTTTGAGCCTGCTAACTTCTTAGACGTTGGTGGAACTGCTGATGCAAAACGTGTTGAAACAGCTTTTAGAATTATCTTAAAAGATCCTAACGTAAAAGCTATTTTGATTAACATTTTTGGAGGAATCGTTCGTTGTGACCGTGTTGCTCAAGGTGTTGTTGATGCTTACAAAAACATGGGTGACGCTATCAATGTGCCAATTATCGTTCGTTTGCAAGGAACAAATGCTGAAATTGCAAAAGAATTAATTGACAATTCAGGTATGCCAATCTTATCAGCTGTTCAGTTTCAAGAAGCTGCTGACCAAGTTAAAGCTGCACTTTCTTAATCAAATAAGAAATCAACTATATATAAAATCCTTCCGATCATTCGGAGGGATTTTTTTTGAGTTTAATTTTACTGCTGAGAGATTTAACCGCAATGCACGCAAAGTTTTTTAAATTATAAGATTTTATATAAACGCAAAGTTCGCAAAGCTATGTGTTTAAAATAGCCACGAATTCACGAATTATTTTTTTATAATCTTTGAGATTAAAAATAATTCGTGAATTCGTGGCTAAAAAAACTTTGAGAACCTTGCTTAAATCCTTGCGAGTTTTGCGGTTAAATTGACAACTATTTCAAAACCGTTGCCAATTCTACAATTTCAAAATTAGGATCATGTTCTACAAATTCACGAATCATTGCGGTATGACCTGCGCCTAATAAAACCATTATTTTATCGTCTTTACTTTCAGTTAGTTTCTGAATCAAAGCATACATATAAAGATTTCTTCTGTACCATTCTGATACTAAAAAAGCGCCAACAAAATTATCGGTTTTTCCGCCTTTAATCGCGGTTTCAAGATACCAGCTAATATTATCTTCGTTGGATGCTTTGGTATTAATATCCAGGAGTAGTTCGGTTAAGGAATATTTCGCAATTTTTTGATTTTGATCAACTTCATAATGTTTCATGGTTTCTTCATTTTTTTTGATTAAATCAAGTTGATTCGCTGCTGTCATTGCTTTTACCAAACTATCATAAGGAAAATCGGCGTTGTTGTAATCAATTCCGTAAAGCTTTTTATGACCTAATTTTTTAGCAGATCTTAAAGCTACCTGCACAATTTCGTCAGCATCTTTATGGAGTAAACTATCAGTGTTTTTATTGTAAAACTTATCCAGTTTGGCTTGTCTCTCATAATTCCATTCAACGAAAATTTTATCAGGACCAAACTTTTTAATTTTATTGGTAATGTTTTCCAGTTCTTTTTGGCTTTTGTCAGACATAACATTAAACGTGTTTACTTTAGCAATATCAAGTCCCGGATTTTCAAAATGGAAAGTTCCAAGTAATAAAATTTGTTTCTTTTTTGATTGTGCAGAAACCGTATTGAATGCAATTGTAAAAAGGAATAGTAAAGCGATTTTTTTCATGATGATTTGTTTTTAAATTCATGACAAATGTATAGTCGCTTTTAAGGTGATTTATTAGTTTTTGATAAACTACAGGTTTCAAATTGTAAACGTTGATAATTGAATGTCGAAAAATTTCATGTACTGTTTTTGATGTTTCATCACCTGAAATAGAGGTTTTATATAAATATAGTATTCATATAAAGTCATAGTTGTATTTTTGAAATAACAACGACATTATTATGAAGCTAAAAATCCCTTTCTATTATCATATTCTTCTTTTTTCAGGACTGTTTGTAACCTTTTATCTTTGGGATATTGGTGTGAATAACCAGAAAATGGATTTCGTTTTTAGCAGTCTTTATTTTGCATTTAATGCCGGTTTTGTGTTTTCTATTTTCATTGTTTATCTTTTGAACTTTTACACGTTTTGTGATTGGTTTTTAAATAAAAAAAGACTCTTATTTTATGTATTAAGTATTCCCGTCTCCTTATTGATTTTTGCCGGAGTACGCTATTTTATGCAGGAAATAGTTATTTTTGAAATTACGGGAATTCATAATTATGCCCAAAAAACAAGAGAGCTAACGTATTATGTTCGTGATAATTTTTTCTTCGGATTACCTTCAATTGTTTTAAGCGCTTTGAGTTATTTATTTTGGCAATTTCAGGAAACATACAAACACAATCAACAATTGCTTTTAGAGAATAAAAAGGCAGAACTTCAAATGTTGAAATCGCAGGTTAGTCCGCATTTTTTGTTTAACACGCTAAATTCTTTCTATAGTCAATTGATTTTGAAAGATGATGAAATGGCAGCAGATGTTTTGGTTCTTTCAGATTTGCTTCGCTACGTCATTACAGAGACAGATAAAGAAGAGGTTTTGCTTTCTAAAGAAATTCAATTCATACAAAACTACATTCATTTGCAGAAAAAACGATTTGAAGACCAGCTTTATTTAGACTTTGAAATTGAAGGAAATTATTCGACAGAAAAAATACTTTCAGCAGCTTTGATTCATTTTATAGAAAATGTTTTTAAACATGGAAAATTAAATAATCCAGATAAAAAAGCAATTATTTCGATCCGGATAGAAGAGCACTTTTTAGAGCTATCAACCTTTAATTATAATGTTGAAGGGGAGAATTATTCATCAACCGGAATTGGTTTTGAGAACCTGACAAAGCGGTTGGAATACACCTATAAAAATCAGTTTATTCTTGAAAAAACAGCAGAAAACGATACCTTTAAAACCTATTTAAAAATACCACTAAAGAAATAATCTATGAACCTTAAATGTATCATTGTCGATGATGAACCGCCAGCAACCCGCATTCTCGAAAATTATATTGATAAAATATCTTTTCTGGAGAAAGCAGGTGTTTTTAATGACGCATTAAAAGCATTAGAATTTCTGAATACACAAAGTGTTGATGTTATTTTTTTAGATATCCAGATGCCGCAATTAACAGGTTTACAGCTTTCCAGAATTATTTCAAAAGATATAAAAGTCATTTTTACAACTGCTTATCCGGACTTTGCTTTAGAAGGTTTTGAGCTTAATGCTGTTGATTATTTATTAAAGCCAATTGCTTTCGAACGTTTTTATCAGGCAGTTTCAAAACTAAAAACAGAACCCAAAACGGAAATTATACCGAACAATTCACCGGATTTTATTTTTATAAAAACAGATGGAAAGAATAAATTTCAGAAGTTGTTTTTAGATGAGATTTTATATGTAGAAAGTCTTCAGAATTACGTTTGTATTCATACACTGAAACAACAAATTATCACACATTCGTCTTTAAAAAATGTAATTGAATCGTTGCCTGAAAAGGATTTTGTCCAAATACATAAATCGTATATAATTGCCTTAAAACAAATAGAATCTACCGATAGTTTTTCTGTTTTTATTAATGGAAAAGAATTACCAATAGGCGCAACTTTTAAAGATGCTTTTTTTGAAAGAATCGATCAGAATAAAATCTAGGTTTGGTGGTCATTTAACCGCAAAGTGCGCAAAGATTTTTATTCATAAGATTCAATATAAACGCAAAGTTCGCAAAGCTTTATCTATACAACTTTGCGAACATTGCGGGTTTAAAATGATAGCCACGAATTCACTAATTTTTATTTTCAAGATTATGAAAAATAATTCGTGAATTCGTGGCTAAAAAACTTTGCTCCCGATAGCTATCGGATTGCGGTTAAATTATTTTTTATTTTTTCCGTTTTTGTAAACCACTTTTTCTACAACAGATGTTTTTCCATTTCCTTTAGGGAATTCTTTCTTTTTAGGTTTTCCAGTTGCCGGACCAGATTTAGAAGGAGCTTTATCGCCTCTTCCTCTTTCAGAATCTTTAGCGCTTGCTTTGAATTCAGGTCTTTCTTTGGTGCTGTCTTTCTTCGGGATTTCAGCTTTATGTTTTGCCAAAACATCATTTGGGTTTTTCGGATTTTCCTTCGTTCCTCTTAAATGAATTACTAGTCCGTTTAAGAAATTACGCAAAACCTGATCACCACATTCCATGTAATTTTCATGGTCTTCGGCTCTAAAAAAAGCGCCCAATTCTGATTTTGTAATTCTAAAATCTACTAATTCTAAAATTTCAACTATTTGGTCGTCACGGAGCATCAAAGCCACGCGGAGTTTTTTTAGGATATCGTTGTTCGTCATCGTTTAATTTTTTACAAAGGTACGTTTTAAAACTAATTTGATTACAATTTATTGAGAGAGGCTTAGATTTTTTGCCACGAATTTCACGAATTGTATCACGCTTAAATTTTAATTCGTGAAAATTAGTGGAATTTGTGACAATTTTTTCGGCTTTTATTTAAAGCTGAGTACAAGCAAGTTTGGCGTTTTTTGCAAAGAATTCTCGAATTTATAAATAAAAAGAGGTGTAGTCCCTACGGGACAAAAAGCTTTTTCCAATACCTTTTTACCAATATGTAATCTCTCCGAGATACTTCTTAATATCATGGTTTTAGTAAGTTTCCAGTTACTATTATCGTTTAAAATAGTATATCAAAAATACTCCGTTAGGAGTTAAATATTGGTAGAAAAAAAAGAAATAAACAAAAAGTGTCCCGTAGGGACTACATGTCAGAGATTAGGGTTTTGTTTTTTTTTCGGCACAAATTCAAGAATTGAATGGAAAAAATCGTGAAAATTCGTGTAATTCGTGGCAACCTTTTTACTTTTTTGTTTTTAAATATTTTCGTTTAGAACTCCAATTAATTTATCTAAATCTTCATGCAAATGATTTGCTGTTACGACAATTCGATTTAGATTTCTTTCGTTTTCCTGGTATTTAAAATTGGCGATGATAATCTTATTTTCTTTTAGTTTTTCGATTAGATCTTCATTTTCTAAATAGATTAAAGGATAACTCTTATCAAATTTTATAGTATCATTTTTAATTAACTGTCGATCGATATAATTCAGGTTTTTCAGTAGTTTTTGATGTTGAATTTTATAAAGAGCTGAAGCATCCGCCAATGTTTGAACAAATGCAGGATTCATTCCGGCGGCAGAAATAAAAGTGTCCAGATTTTTTATTTGATTGATGAAAGAAGCGTCACTGGCAATAACGCCGCCGTTTAAACCATAGGCTTTCCCCAACGACGAAACTGTAATTTTTCTTTTAATTGGAAGATTGATTTCAGAATGAATTCCGCAGCCATTTTTGCCTAGTATTCCCAGAGAATGTGATTCGTCAATAACGAGTGTAATTTCTTTATGGTCCGAAATTTTTGCTAAAACCGATAAGTCGATTGCTTTAGTTTGAAAAGAGGGAACGCTATCTGTTAGAATTGTAATTTTCTCTGAATTAGAATCTAATAAACGAGGATTTATGTCATCGTTTAAAAATAGAGGTAAACTATTTGCTTTGATAGCGGGATGAATATCAGTAAAATGAAAAAAGCAATCCGTGTTTTTATTCAGTTCATCGATCACCAATTTTCCTGCAAGCATTCCTGACGAAATAGTAACGGCACTTTCTGCTTTGATATGATGGGCTAAAAAAGTCTCGCCATTTTCGTAAGCATTCAGTTTTATATTGGCGCTTCTGGAACTTCCGTAAGTCGTTCCCCAGTTCCGAATGTTTTTAATGACCAATTCCTGAAAATTCTTATTTACAGGTAATCCCAAATAAGCCGTTCCTCCAAAATACAAGTAATGTTCCTGGTCAATCTCAATAATTCTATCCGGAAATTGGTTGACATTCATAACATTTTAGATTAAAGTAACTCCGGTTCCGTTACCCTCAGAATAGTGAATAACGCCATTTTTTATAGTAACTCCGGTTGCAATGTCTTTTGCTAAAAGTAACGCTCCATCCATATCTACATAATCCAGCTGAGGTAATAAATGCGCAATTGCCGAAATTCCAACTGTAGATTCTGTCATGCAGCCCACCATTGTTTTTAAACCTAGTTTTTTAGCTTCTTCAATCATGCGTTTCCCGGGCGTTAATCCGCCGCATTTAACCAATTTTACATTTACGCCATGAAAATGGTTAAAACATTTGGCAACATCTTCTTCAATAATACAGCTTTCATCGGCAATTATTGGTAGAACAGAATGTTTGAAAACTTCTTTGTGTGCCTCCCAATTATTGGCTTTCATGGGTTGTTCCAGGAATTCTACGCCAAGTTTTTTAAGTTCAATCGCATTATTAATCGTTTCCTCAACTTCCCAACCACAATTGGCATCGATTCTAAAAACCGCATTGGTATGCTTTCTGAGTTCTTTTACAATTGCAATATCTTCTTTTGTGCCTAATTTAATTTTATAAATAGGCCACGGAAGTTCCTGCATTTTCGAAACCATTTTATCTATAGATGCAATCCCAATCGTATAATCTGTTAATGGATTTTTTTTGATGTTATAATTCCACAATTCGTATAATTTCTTCCCTTTCTTGCGGGCATAAAGATCATTATATGCCAAATCTAAAGCGCATAAAGCAAACATATCACTTTTTAAATGCGGATATATTTTTTCCCAAAAAACATCAGGAGTTTCGTCTTGTGTAGTTTCAATAATCGTTCTTATTTTCTCTAAATCCTCAATCATTACAGGAACGGTAGTTTTGTAATACGGATTTGAAGTTGCTTCTCCAAAACCCGAAAAACCATCGCTTTTTAGTTCGACAATCAAAGAAGGCTGAAAATCAATCGATTCTCTGGAAATGGTGAAAGTATGTTTTAATTGTAAATTATATTCTCTTAAAATTAGTTCCATAATGAGTTCGAATGTTTTTTATATTTCAAATAAAAACAAAGGGAATCTACAACAATACAAAAAGAAGAAACCTCTAATTATTAGTTCCCTTGTGTTTTAGATTTAAAAACAATATTTTAGCTAAAAATAATAAATTGATGAATACCGAAACACAAAAGAGGAGTTTACTTTTAGAAATGATTGCTTTTTCTACTGTTGATGGGCAATTGCATAAAAGGGAATATGAGTTTTTGTGGCTGGTGGCTAAAGAATTAAATATTGAATTGGCTGTTTTTAAAGATTTATTTCATCAGGAACATTCGACTCAGGTTATAAAATCTGAGTTTCAGAGAATTCAACAGTTTTACAGATTAGCGCTTATCATGTATTGCGATGGTATTTTGCATGAAAAAGAAGCTAAAGCAATACAGCAAATTGCGATTGAAATGGGATTGAATCCAAATGCAACCAAACGCGTTTTAGATTTAATGAAAACAGCTCCAAACGCTATAATTGATCCTAAAGTTTTATTGAAAGTTTTTCAGGAACAACATAATTAAGCTAATTGTTCCTGTAATTTTTTGATATCGTCACGTAATTTAGCGGCTTGCAAAAAGTCAAGTTCTTTTGCTGCTTTTTCCATAGATTTACGTTTTTCCCGAATCATCTTTTCTAATTCAGATTTTGATAAATAAGCTGTTTCCGGTTCTGCAGCAACAGATAATGTATGACCCAATTCGTATTCTACCAAAGGATTTTTGGTAAAAGCGCTGTCTATTTTTTTATTTAAAGCCTGTGGCGTGATACCATGTTCTGTATTGTAATTAATTTGTTTGGTTCTGCGATATTCAGTTTCGTCTATTGTTCGTTGCATACTTGCCGTAATTTTATCGGCATACAAAATTGCTTTTCCGTTTAGGTTTCTTGCAGCACGACCAATAGTTTGTGTTAGCGATCTGTGATTACGAAGAAAACCTTCTTTATCAGCATCAAGAATTGCAACCAGCGAAACCTCTGGTAAATCAAGTCCTTCACGAAGTAAATTTACTCCAATAAGAACATCAAAAATACCTTTACGTAAATCCTGCATAATTTCGATACGTTCGAGAGTATCTACTTCAGAGTGTATGTAACGACAACGGATGTTTACTTTGGTTAAATATTTGGCTAATTCTTCGGCCATCCTTTTAGTTAAAGTAGTTACCAGAACTCTTTCGTCTAATTCGCAGCGCACCTGAATTTCTTCGATTAGATCATCGATTTGATTCAAACTAGGTCGTACTTCGATAACTGGATCTAATAATCCTGTTGGGCGAATAATTTGTTCAACATAAATACCGTCCGTTTTTTGTAATTCATAATCTGCCGGTGTTGCAGACACATAAATTACCTGATTTTGTATGGCTTCAAACTCTTCAAATTTCAAAGGTCTGTTGTCCATTGCGGCAGGTAAGCGGAAACCATATTCTACCAGATTTTCTTTACGGCTTCTGTCGCCTCCATACATGGCGTGAACCTGTGAAACAGTTACGTGACTTTCGTCTACAATCATCAAATAATCACTAGGAAAATAGTCTAATAAACAGAATGGTCTTGTTCCGGCTTGTCTTCCGTCAAGATATCTGGAGTAATTCTCGATTCCGGAACAATACCCTAATTCCCGAATCATTTCTAAGTCGAAATTGGTACGTTCTTCTAAACGTTTGGCCTCTAAATGTTTTCCTATTTCTTTAAAATAATCGACTTGTTTGACCAAATCCTGCTGAATTTCCCAAATGGCACCTTGCAGTACATCCGGAGAAGTCACAAACATATTGGCAGGATAAATCGTAAGTCGTTTGAATTTCTCAATAACCTGAGAAGACTTGACATCAAAAGATTCTATTTCTTCAATTTCATCACCAAAAAAGTGTATTCTGTAAGCATCATCGGCATAACTTGGATATACTTCGATTGTATCTCCTTTTATTCTGAAAGTTCCCGGATTAAAATCGGCCTCGGTTCTGGCGTATAAACTTTGAACCAGACTGTGAAGTAATTTGGTTCTTGAAATAACCTGATCTCTGCTTATTTCAATTACGTTCTTTTTAAATTCAACCGGATTCCCAATACCATATAAACACGAAACAGAAGCAACAACCAAAACGTCCCTGCGTCCTGAAAGTAGGGAAGAAGTAGTGCTTAAACGCATTTTTTCTAGCTCCTCGTTGATAGATAAATCTTTTTCTATAAAAACCCCTGTTACGGGCATAAAAGCTTCGGGCTGATAATAATCGTAGTACGAAACAAAATATTCCACAGCATTATTCGGGAAAAATTGTTTGAACTCAGAATATAATTGTGCTGCCAGCGTTTTATTATGTGCCAAAACCAAAGTGGGTCTTTGAACTTCCTGAATAACATTGGCAACCGTAAATGTTTTTCCGGATCCGGTAACGCCTAATAATGTCTGGTACTTTTCGCCATCTACTACACCTTGCGAAAGTTTTTCGATTGCTTGTGGCTGATCACCTTTTGGACTATACTCTGAGGATACTTGGAAATTCATTTTGGGATGATGAAAAGATTAGTTTTGTAAAGATACAAAGTTTGAATTCTATAAAAAAGGGTTGTCACGAATTACACGAATTGCCCGAATTTTTTGTTATTGTTGATTTTGTTTCACTCAGATTTAAAAAGATTTGAGCAGATTTATTTTAATTATAATCTCCGTAGATCTGCTTTAATCTTTTTAAATCTTTTTAAATCTGAGTGAAAACTCTTCACTTAATGATAGGGGCTGGCCTACCGTTTGTTAATTATTCCAAAAAATCAATCATTGCATTATTTACCACTTTTGACTGATCGATGGATAAAAAATGTCCTGCATCTTTTATTGTTTGTGTTTTGCCTTTGATTAAATATTTATTTGCTCTTTCCAGACTTTCTTCTGAATTAATAACATCATGATCGCCTATTAATACCAAAACAGGATTCGTAATAGATTTTAATTCATCATCAGAAAAGGGATGCATTTTAAGCATACTTGAATTTGATTTTGCGTATTTATTGGCCAGATAAAATTGTCTTTTGTAAACAGGACTAATTTTTTCAGGATGTGTTGAAAATGTAGTCAGGGTTTTTCCGAATTTCTTTTCGCTTGGGAAGAGTTTTAGCATTAGAGCAGAAGTTGTTTTGCCAACTTTATCTATAAATTTAAAGGTTTGCGCCGGACTTAACAACACTATTTTATCTATCGAATTTCTTTTTTCTGTAGCCAGTAAAGTTGCGATCCAGCCACCTCTTGAAGCGGCTACAATATCAAATTTCTTTAATTTATAATGATCGAAAATTTCGTTGTACAAAATCACGATATCTTCTGATGAAAGTGGTTTTGAAATCAAAGTAGATTTGCCTGGTTCCATCATAAAATCAATGGCGTAAATGCGATGATTTTTAGCTAAAGGTTTAATGTTTGGATACCACATTGTTGAACTGGCATCCATTCCGTGAAGTAAAACCAGATCTTTTCCGTTTTTGGGACCAGCCATAATAACGTGTGCAGTTCCGTAAGTTGTTCTTATATCTTCTTCAGTGTAAGGGATATCCCAAAGTTTTAAAGCTTTGTCGTAGGATTTGATATAGGCTGTTTTTTCGCTTTTGGTTTTAAAGACATAGTCTTCAAATTTTGCCTTTTTAGTTGAAGCACAACCAGTAAGTAGAATTAATAATAGTATTCTAAAGTATATTTTTGGCATAGTCATAAAATTCAATTGATATTAAAGATACGTAAATTGCGCGCCGATAAAGTATCAGAATTTTATTTTAAAGTATTATAATTATAATGTTCAGTTATTATAACGATTAGATTTAATTTCCTAATTCTAATTGATTTTTGATTAAATTAAAATAATCCGCTTTATTTTTTACTAGTTGATTATGGTTTCCTGTTTCGGCTATTTTTCCTTTTTTTAAAACTACAATATTGTCCGCATTTTTTACTGTGCTTAATCGATGAGCTATTATAATTACTGTTTTATCTTTAAAAAATTCTTGCAAATTATCATGTATTATTTTTTCATTTTCTGAGTCAAGTGCAGATGTGGCTTCGTCAAAAAATATGTAATGTGGATTTTTATAAACAGCTCTTGCAATTAAAATTCTTTGTTTTTCTCCACCTGATAAACCACTACCTGCAGAACCTATTTTTGTATTGTATTTTAGTGGTAATGATTCCATGAAATTTTTGATGTTGGCAGTTTTTACTGCTTTCTTAAGTTGAGTTTTATTGATTTTTTTATCTTTAGTTGCAATGTTTCTCTGTATTGTGTCTGAAAAAATGAAGCCATCTTGCATTACTACACCTGTATTTTCTCTAATGCTTTTTGGTGAAATAGTAAGTATATTGTCTTTATTATAGAAAATTTCACCATCAATTGGGTCGTAAAATCTTAATAGCAATTTTATTAATGTAGTCTTTCCACTGCCGCTTGCTCCAACAATAGCTGTTATTTTTCCTTCAGGAATAAACAGATTTATATCTTTTAAAACAAAAGGGGATTTTGGCCCTTCATATTGAAATGATAGGTTTTTAAAAGAAATTCCATTTTCTGGACAGTTTTTTTTATTTCTAATATTATCTAATAAACGTATTTGCTCATTAACTTCTTCAGGTTTATTATTTTGCACTTCATTTAAACGCTCTAAACTTAATTTTGCATCTTGCATAGATCGAAAAAAACTTATTAATTGATTTACTGGCGCATTCATTTGTCCAATAATATAAGAAATAGAAAGTAGCATACCTAATGTCATTGTATCCTGTACTACGTAAGTTGCTGCTAAAAAAGTAACCAGAATGTTTTTAAGTTGATTTATAAAGTCGAAACCTGAAAGTTGAATTTGATCAAGTTTTAAAATTTTCGAATTAAGTTTAAAAAGTTTCTTTTGAATTTTTTCCCACTCTTTTATTTTAAAATTTTCAAGTTGATTAAGTTTCATTTCTGTAATGCCATTGAGCATTTCAAAAATCGATTCTTGATTTTCACTCCTTTGCTGGAAACGAAAGTAATCTAATATTCTTCTTTTTTTTAGCCAATAAAATGACCATATAATTGATAAAGTTGTAAATAGAAAGTATACTAAAAGAATTTTAATATCATAATACCATAATATAGCAAAAAAAACTGAAAAAGTAATAATAGAAAAGAAAGTAGTTAAACTTTGTGAAGTAAGAAATTCCTCTATACGATCATTGTCTTGTATTCGTTGTTGAAAATCTCCCATTAATTTTGTGTCAAAAAACTTTATTGGAAGCCGAAGCATTTTTTTTAAAAAGTCCGAAACAATTGTAATGCTTAAATGTGTACCAATGTATAGCAATAACCAATTACGAAATATACCAATTGTTAGTGAACCTATGAACAAGCTTAATTGTGCTAAAAGTATAAGAGATATAAAATTAAGATCTTTGTTGTTTACGCCTTCATCTATTAGGGCTTCTGTTAAAAAAGGGAGAAATAAAGTTAAGCCACAACCTATTAAAAGTAGTAAAAACATAATGACTAACTGCTTTTTGTAGGGTATAAGATAGAAAAACAAGTATCTTATATTTAATTTGTCTTCTTTTGGAGCTTCTTTTTGGTAAAATTTTTCAGTAGGGTTTAAAAATATTGCTACTCCCTGAGCTCTGTCAGAAAGCCATGATTTTTCTAGTTTTTCCTGAGTTATTTTTATTTTTCCATGTTTAGGATCGGCTATATGAAAAATTTGTTCTCTTGAAAATAATGATTTAGTTATTTTATAAAGAACAACAAAATGACGTTGATTCCAATAAAGTATAAAAGGAATGATCTGTTTATTTTTTATAAGCTTTTCAGTTGTTGTTTGTACTGAAAGTGTTTCGAAACCAATTTGCCTGGATGCCTCACTTATTCCCAAGACAGAGACGCCTTCTCTGGTCACATATGCATTTTTGCGTAGATATTCTAAAGGATAATTTTTTCCGTGAAAACTTGCCACCATACTAATGCAGGCTGGACCACAATCCATTTGGTCATGTTGGGCGGTAAATTTCATAATAGAATTTCTTTTCAAATTAGTTTAATGCATTTAAAAATATATTTTTAACAACCATTGTTTTCTTATCTTCATCAAAATCATGAATACAATATTCCTCATTTTTACTTTCAATTGCCAATTGTGAACAAGAACCATTGCAAATAGGTAATATTTTACATTCTATGCATGGTTGGTTCTTAAATTTAGCATTCATTCTGTGATAATATTTTTCATTCCATAAAATAGATCCATTATCTTGTAAAATGCCTTCTTTATTTTCTGATTTAAAATCTCGGGCAGTACACTTAAATACTTCTCCATTGTAATTTATTGTTGCTTGATTTTTTTTATCAGCATAACAAGAGTTTCTAACATGATCTACTTCATCTATTGTTTGTGTTGATAATTTATTTATTTTAAATTCATCAATAATTTTAGACATTTCATTTTCAATATTTTTTTCTTCTTGCCATACCTTATGAAATGAAAAAATTAAAAGCTTTCTCTGTTGAGAAGTCAAATCTGAAAAATCCTTAATTATTTCAGTAATCTTACCATTTAAAGTTTCTTCTGAAATATTTAATCTTACAGTAACATTTATTTTGTTTTTCAATATCAATTTTATATTGTTGATTATTTCATCGTACGATCCTCTTTCCTTATTCACAAATCTTACTTTATTGTGACGTTCCCTGTGGCCATCCAGAGTTATTTGAAAATGATTAACCCCAAACAGATTACAATCTGTTAGAATTTTTTGATTTACAAGTAATCCGTTGGTTGTGAAATTTGATGAAAACTCAATTCCTTTAAGTTTTATTAATGGATAGATTTTTTCTAGTATAGGAAGAATAGTTTTATCATAATAAAGTAAAGGTTCACCACCAAACCAACTTAGATGAAATTGTTTTAAATTATTGTTTTCTAAAATGCTTTTTATAAATAAGATGACATTTTCTATTATTGATGATGACATTTTCGAATCTTTTATATGAGTCTCATAACAATACCAGCATTTGAAATTACAGTTCATTGTGGGATTAATAATTAATTCATAGATTTTATCATTTTGATCAATAGAGGCTACTAATTTTTTTACAGATTGAATTTCATCTGTATTTTTATTAATAATAAAACCTTTATCTTTAATATGTTTATAAAAGCCAGGGTGTATGTCATTTAATTCTGAAATTTTTTTTTCAGAAATAGCAGCTTGGTAAAGTTCAAATAATTCTAATTCCAGAATAATAAATTCATTTGATAAAGCATTGTATCCTATCATTGAACCTTGATGATAGAAAAAAGTGTTAAACTGACTAATGATCATAATTTTTTGTTTTATTTGGATAGTTGGGTAGATTATTTTCTACCCAACTATGTATTAGATATAATTATTCATTGAGCTTAATCTGCTTCTTTAACTTTACAATTTTTTTTATTTGTACAGTCACAATTGTCAGCTCCTCCTTTTAATTTTGCTTGTTGCTTTGGAGTAAGTGTTGTAAAGCCTCCAGTTAAAATTCCTTTAGATTCAACTACCTTAGATAATGTTAATTTTTTCATACTAATTTTATTTTTACATTAATAGATTGAGTTATCTTTTACTACATAAAACTCTTAATTGGTAGTTGTTTGCAAACAATTTATATTGAATTCTTTCCTCTGTATTTGCAACTACAGCGTACTTGAAATATCAATTCTTAATCAATTCTATTTTGTTCTTCTTGATTTTTGTACTCTCTTTTATTTACATTAATTTTCTTTCCAAAATTGTAAATAATACCTAGTTTAAAGCATTGGTCATCATTGTAATTTCTGAATGAATTTTTAATTCCATTAGAATAGGATGTATACTTTATGCCTTTAGGGTTAATAATATCTTCTAAGTTTAGACTAATAATTAATTTTTTATTTAGTAAAAGCCATTTAAAAGATGTGTCGACCTGGATTCCATTTGAATTATAGTCTAAATTATTTACGCCTTTTGTAATGAACCACATATTTGTATTAAATAATACTGTTTTGTTGTTATTTAAGGTTAAATCATTTGAAATGTTAAATTCTCCGTTCCATCCTTTTAAATATTGCAAGGTTACAGGTATTGTAGAGTTTGTACTACTATAGTATACGTCTACTGAAGTATTGATATTCCACCATTTTGAAAGCTTAAAAATGAATGTTTGATTAATTCCCAGCATTTTATTAGTAATATAATTTAAAGGAATAATTTTTTCAATATTGGTTATTTCATCTAGTATAGTAACCTGGTCAAAATTATTATTAGTATGAGAAAAATAGATTTTAGTTATCAGATTACTTTTATGAGCATATTCTAATTCAATATTATTTGTAAAAGAAGGCTGTAAAAAAGGATTCCCTTCTGAGTAAGAATAAAGATTAGAGACATATTTAAAGGGATTTAATAAACTATACCCCGGTCTTTTAATTCTTTTGCCATAATTGGCGCTAAAGGAATGATTTTCATTAGGAGTAAAGGATAAGAAGAATGTCGGGAAAAGCCTGGCATAACTCTTACTGTTACTTTGAATAACTGTTCTGGACAAACCTTCAGTTTGTGTAAATTCATGTCTTATCCCTATTTTAGTTTTCCATTGTTCACTTAGATTTTTCTCAGCGCTACAATATACAGCTTGAGTGTTTTCTTTATAAATGAATTCATTACTAAGACCAGGATCAATTTCTTCTATATTACTTTTAATATTAAAATAGTTGAAATAATTATTAGTATTAGTAAATGATATTCGGCCTCCGTAATTAAATTCAGCCCATTTGCCTGGATGCACCATGTCTATATTTACAGCATAATTTTGAATATCCTGAAATCCATAATTTCGTGCGTCAAGAAGATTATTTTCAATAGGTTCATTACTTGGTAAAAAGGTTTGTGTTTTTAGAAATCTGTTTGCTATGTTTTTGTAATTAAAATAATCAAAATCTATCGAAAGTTTTCTGCCAATACTATCTATATCATAGGCGATATGATAATTTAAAGTGCTTGTTGTTTTTTCGTAATTGCCTCTGCTGATAGTTTTAATTATAGAATCAAGAGCTTTGGTTTGGGAATCAAATAAATTCGTCTTGCCAATTTCCTTCCTGAGAGGCTTATTACTTACGAAATTGTAATTAAAACCTGTAGAAAGCTTATCATTAATTTTATATTCCATTCCTAATTTTGTAGAAAGAAGATTAGAAAAATCCCGACGATTGTTTACCTTTTCCCAAGTAAGAGAAGGGTAATAAATTTGATTAGTATATTCAGGAGCATTTGATCCATTAATGTAGTTTAAACCAGAGTTTACTTGTACTCTCCCTTTTTGTATATTAAAGCTCCCGCCATTATTTGTTTTTGCATATGTAGATTGTTGGTAAATGGTCCTTAAAGAGGCATCCCAAGCATCTTTTTTTGTTTTTTTTGTTACAATATTTATTATACCACTATTACCTTCTGCGCTATATTTTGAAGGAGGATTTGATAGTACTTCTATCTTTTTTAAATCACTTGCATTAAGGGTTTTGAGGTAAGTTGCTAATTCTTCACCTGAAAATTGAACTAATTTATCATTTATCATAATAAGCATACTGCCTTTGCCAATCATTGATATTTCATCATTTTGAACTTTTATTCTAGGGGTAAGTTTTAAAGCATCTAAGGCATTGCCGCCGGTTGCCGCCACAGAATTTTCAACATTAAAAACCATTCTGTCTACTTTATTTTCAATAAGTGATTTTTTATTTTCAAGGATTACTCCTGTTAGGGATATTCCGATATTAAGATTGATAGTCTTTAAATCTAAATTATTGTCGATTATAATAAATTGAGAATAAACATTTTGTGAAAAATATTTTATAGAAAGCTCATAATTATCTCCCTTAATATTATTTATGTTGAATTCACCATATTTATTGGTAAGTTCAGAGTGTAAGGAAATAGAATTTGATGTTTGAAGAGTTACTTCTGCATATTCTACTGGAGAATTATTTTCATTAACCAACTTTCCTGATATTTTATATTGTGAATATCCACAAAATGGTATCAAAAGCAATATGATAAATACGTTTTTCATCTGTGGGTTGATTCGTTTAATTAATTTTTATGTAAAAAAAAGTTTGTCTGATTACAGATGTAATTGACAGTATTACATTTTTATATGATTTAAAAACATATATAAATGAACATAACATGGAACTAATTTGTTAGTTCCATTATTAATTTCGATAAGATGGTGGTATTTGCAACTTTTAAAGTTGACTTCTAAAGAAATTCAGTGCATAACTGAATAACAAACATAAGTAAAATTTACTATGTTTTAATTTTTTTAAAGAAAAATATTACGTTAAATAAAAAATAACCTTATAATCGTGAGAATTGTAGGTGATATTTAACAAAAAAAACAGAGAAGTATAAGAATTAAATAGACATGTCTTCAAACTTCCAAGCCTTTTGCTGGCTTTCACTTAGAAAAGTCCAGGCAACGATACGGCTGTTTTTTTGACCCTGAGCCATGTCGATTGTTTTTATTGAAGAAGCATTTACTTTATTTAATGTTTTGTAAATGCTGGAAAGGTTTTCTCTTTTTGAAACCAAAGTAGTAAACCACAGACATTGCATTGCAAATTTTGAACTTTCGTAAATCATTTGAGTTACAAAACCAATTTCTCCGCCATCGCACCATAACTCGGCATTGTGACCTCCGAAGTTTAATACAGGATTTGTTTTTTTTCTTTCCTTTGTCAAGTTCGAAACTTTACGAACGGTACTTTGATTTGCATCTTCGGCAGAAGAATGAAAAGGAGGGTTGCACATCGTGAAAGTAAAACGATCTTCGGGTGTGATAATATTTTTGAAAATAAAGCGGGATTCGGTTTGCTGTTGTAAACTTATCGCATCAATTAATTTTGGATTCGCTTCGATAATTTTACTGCAATTTTCAATCGCTTTTTCGTCAATGTCTGTTCCAACAAAACTCCAGTCGTAAATAGCATTTGCTAAAATAGGATAAATGCAATTAGCACCGGTTCCTATATCTAAACCTAATACTGAAGATCCTTGCGGAATGATTCCGTTGTTGGTTTCGGCAAGTAAATCAGCGAGATAATGAATATAATCTGTTCTTCCGGGAATGGGAGGACACAGATAATTTTTAGGAATATCCCAGTTTTGTATGTCGTAATAGGTTTGTAATAAGGCTTTATTAAGCAATTTTACCGAAACAGGATTACTGAAATCAATCGTTTCGATTCCGTGAACGTTTATGGCAACTTGTGCTTTTAGCTCGGGACAATTCGCAATAAGAAGTTCAAAATCATAACGGGAACGGTGAAGATTTCGAGGATGTAAATTATTTTTTTCGGAATTGTCTATTGCTTTCATTTTGTAAATTTCCGTGCAAAGATAGTCATTCCTTTTGGAGAAAGACGTAATTATAAAAACGATTGCCCTAGCCCTGATGGAAGCGACATCCTTTTTCCGGTTTCTTTAACCGGGAAAAGATATAGCGGACAGCAGGAAATAGCTTCTAATCCATACATTCCATTAACAATAAATCGCCATCTGTATGCGTGATACTTACTAAACCATCCTTAAGAACCGCATTGCTGCTGCCAGTTCTGTAGCCAATTGTAAGTGTGTCATCCTGAAGCGGATATTGTAAATTAATAGAGGAAATACCATTTACAACACCAATTGGAATCAATGAGATTGGTGTTTTTGCCGTATACCATTTCTCGAATTTGTTGGGTAATAAAAAAATTTTAGAATGATCGTCGAGAATAACAATTTTAAGCAAATTGCGGTAACGAACAATATTTGTAAGATTTGTAATAGTATGATCTGCACGTTTTCCGGTGGCCCAAACTACGTTTACTGCGGGAATTTTTCTGGCAATCAAATAATCAAAAGCTTTCTCTAAATCTGTTTTATCCTGATCCGGGGTATGTACAATTTCGATAGGATATTGTGACGTTTTGTAGATTTCAGGATCAAAACCGTTATCAAAGTCTCCTAAAAGCACATCGACTTTTATGCCTAAAGGTATAACCCTTTCTATGGCAGAATCCAGTACGATAACGAGCGGAGACCATTCTAGCAATTGCCCTAATAATTCAGGATTACAGGCTGCTCCGTTTGCAATAATTAAAGCTGGTTCCTGATCGTCGCGTACAATATGATGTGAAGACATTTAGTTTTTTGATTTGAAATGTGCTGCAAATGTACGAAAGGATACGATTTTAGTCCTGAAGTTTCAGGATAGATTTCAGATTTCAGATTTTTTTGCCACAGATTATTAAGATTAAAAAGATTTTTTAAATGGTTTGTGTTTGTATGTCAAAACTTAACTTTATTAATCTCTTAATGGTGAAAACTATTTTGTTGCTTTAAAAGCTGTAGCGTCCACCTCAATTAACATTCCGTCGATAGCTAATTTAGGAACAGGAATTAATGTACTTGCCGGAAATGGTTTGTTTTTCCAAACCTTTTTAATTTCTTCGTTCCAGATTTTAAGTTTTTCCGGTGAATGGTTTACAATTAGGATCGTTATTTTCATAATGTTTTCCGGTTTCAGATTATAACTATCCAAAACTGTTACAATATTGTTTAATGCAACCTGTGTTTGTTCTCTAAAGTCGCTGTTTAAAATATGTTCTTTTCCTAATCCGCCGCTTTGTCCGGAAATAAAAACAAATTCACCAGGCATTGCAACAGATGATGCATGACTAAAACCATACGGAGTTGGGTCGAATAATGATTCAGGATTTTTAAAAGTCTGTGCTTTTGCAGTAAAGGCAAAAAGAGAAAATAAGGTAAAAAAGAAGTGTTTCATGTTTTAGAATTTTTGAATTAATTATTTGCAAAGTTTGCTTAATTCTAATTCCTAAACCATTACATATGTTGAGGTTTTTTTTAGTTTTTAGTTTTCAGTTTACAGTTTACAGTCGCAGTGGCAGTCCCAGTCTCAGTTTACAGTTTCACTATTTGCCGCAAACTGCGACTGTAAACTGCGACTGTAAACTGCGACTGAATACTGAGACTCGTAAACTGCGACTAAACCAGCCTTCTATGATAATTGATTTGTCCTAAATGATAGGCTAAATGTGTTGCAAGATGAACTAAAAAGAAACCGGTTGTCATTTCTTTTTCGAAAACAATTTCTGGATAAATTGCGTGTAAATCTTCTTCGGTTAAAGTATCTAAGGCATTATTTACCACTAGAATTGTTGCTTCAATTTTAGCTATTAATTCTGATTTTGGAATATCTTTTAGTGAAAATTCTAAAGGGCGATCCCGAACATAACCGGTTTTTCCAATTTGTGCTCCAATATAAGTATTGATGTTTCCTATAAGATGCAAACATAGATTTCCTCCTGAATTAGAAATGCTTTTATCGATCGCCCAAATCTGACTTTCATTTTGGTACGATTCGATTTCAACTTTTAATTTGTTTAGATCTCTGTTAAAAAGGGATTTTAAGGTTTCGATTAGCATAATATTTTATTTTTTGTTACAGATTTAAATCTGCGACAAAGGTTAATTCTTACTTGTTATCGGAATCCAGATTTCTTCTTCAGAATCCGGATGTTCTTTTTTATATTGTGCTCCCATTACAGCAAAATGAGGTCTTTCATCTACAGTATATTCTGAATTTGGCAGCCATTCTACAAAAATAGAATGATAGGTTTTATGCCCTTCGCTTTGTGGGCCTTTATGAACAAAAACAGCATATAATCCGGTTGGAATTACTAAAGGCTCCATTTCTAACGGAATTTCATTAAAATCAGTAACTTCAACTGCAGCCCATTTTTCGAAAGTATTGCCTGGTTCGAAATTATCGAAATGACCATTAGGAAAAACTTCAAGCGAATATAAATTTGAATCAATTGAATTTTTAATTTCTTTTCGATTTGGCATAAAAGAACTCCATAATTGAAAAGTTTTGTTTTCGATAAATGACATTATAATGTATTTACCAATTAGTTTTTTCTCGGATAAAATCTCAATTCTGTGTTCCATGTATAATGATTATTGAATTTTATATTTTTTTATGTCAATTTCGCTTAGCGAAAAATAACCTAACGGATAATTTGATTTATCAGTCATATTGATGATGTTTCCTTTTACGGTTGCCGGAGGTGATTGAAAAGGTCCGCCAACATTACTTCCGGCAATGCTCACCAGAATACTCATGTAATTATAGTATTGTTTTGAAATTCCGTAATGTGTCATTTCAACTTCATCTCCAATTTTTAGCTCGTCATCATCTGAAGAACTGAAATATTCATTTCCCTGAAAAAATTTATCTTCACTAACATAATATGTTGAGGTAACTTTATTTGAGTAGACATATTTAAACAAGTAGAAATTATCTACATCTGCCGGATCGTTAAAGAAGGCTTTAGTTTCAATATCTTTTCCTGTAAAACCACCTTCATTATTTTGTTCTATTCGGGTTATTGGTGCTACAGATTTCATTGTTTCAGTAGCGGTATAAGTGATTCCGTTATTAATTACTGTTAAAGTGTAGTTTTCATCGATTACGGGAATGAAATTACTACAAACATATCGTCCTGTTTTTTGAACTTCAGTAAAGTTGAATTGTACGTTTTGACTGTTTTTTATAAAAACTGTAGCTCCGGAAACCGTTGGAATCACATTTTCGAAATAACCTGTTGTGGTCGTCAGTTTTATAGTTTGTTGTTTTCCTGTTGTACCTTTTTGCCAGTTTATAGCCGCTTCGATGACTAATTTTGGTGCGGCGGTATCAAGATCAACATCGACAACTTCCTCACAGCTCGTGAAGAAAATCGATAAGAATAATACAATTAACAAGGATGCTTTTTTCATGATATATCTTTTGTTTTCTTTTTACAGAAAGTTTTTTAAAATTTAAAATTATAACTAACAGCAGGAACAATTCCAAAAATCGAGGTTTGTACAGCTTCATTTGCGCCAGTATCCACGTTTTGACGAAAGTTGATAGACGCTGCGTTATGACGGTTGTAAAGATTGTAAATGCTAAAAACCCATTCTCCTTTCCAGTTTCGATCTTTATTTTTTCTGGGTGTCAAAGTTGCCGAAACATCTAAATGGTGATACGCCGGTAAACGGTTTTCATTTCTTTGTCCGTAGCTGGGAACCGTAATTCCTAAATATTCGTATTGACCGTTAGGATACGTAACAGGCTGACCGGATTGTAAAGCAAAGTTAGCTCCAAAAGACCATTTTTCGTTTAGATTATAAGCAGATGTAACAGCTAAATTATGTGTTTTATCATAAGCTGAGCTATACCATTGTCCGTTATTAATTCCTGTTTCTTCCGGAGTTCTTCCCGGAGTTTGCTGTTCTGATTTTGATAAAGTATACGAAATCCACCCATTAAATTTTCCTTCGTTTTTCTTTAGCATAAATTCCAGACCGTAAGAGCGCATTCTTCCGTTCAGGATTACTTGTTCGATAGCGTCATTTGCAATTAAATCTGCACCATCGATATAATCTAATCTGTTTTGAATTTTTTTGTAATAGGTTTCAACTTCTACAGAATATGCGCCATTATTTATGTTTCTAAAATAACCCAAAGCAACCTGATCTGCAATTTGTGGTTTGATATAGTTATCACTTGGCATCCAGACATCAAGCGGAGTAGGAGATGAGGTGTTTGATATCAATTGAAGATACTGCGACATTCTGTTATAACTCGCTTTTATCGCCTGATCATCATTTAATTGATAAGAGGCTGAGAAACGAGGTTCTAAATTGTTATAATTTTGGATTTGTTTGTTTTTGCCAAAATATTTAGTCGATGTTGGTGTCGCTTTTTCATAAATCTGCATGTCAGTATTAAAAATAACAGGCTCATTATTATCATAATAATTGATTGTCGAAGCGCCTAAACGATAAAATAAACTATAACGTAAACCGTAAGAAATCGTAATTTTCTTAGAAAGCTGATTTTCGGCTTCAATATATACAGAGGGTTCAAAGGCGTATTTTTTGTCTAATTGATCCGGATTAATTCCTGATGATTCGTTGCTTGGTTTGATAGTTCCGGGATTGAATTCGTAATAAATTCCGTTTAGACCGTAGTTTAATTTGAATTTATCTGAAATATAGTTTTTGAAATCGTATTTGATATTATAGTTCTTAATTCCGGAATCCCATTTGAAACCTACAAAATCTAAATCCAGACCATAATAGTAATCACTGTAAATCAACGATAAATTTGCAAATAATTTATCAGAATATAAATGATTCCAGCGTAAGTTCAGGGTTGCATTTCCGTATGTATTCGTAAAACTTTTATTCAGGCTAAACACGTCACGGCCAAAATAACCGGATAAATACAAACTATTATTATCATCGAGTTTATAACTTAATTTTGTATTTAAATCATAAAAATAAGCCGAGTTATCTTTTTGGTCTTCTGACAATTTTAAAAATAAATGAGCATACGATGCTCTTCCGCCAATTAAGAACGAACCTTTGTCTTTTACAATTGGACCTTCAGCAAGAATTCGGCTTGAAATTAAGCCTATTCCTCCGTTTACATGAAATTCTTTACTGTTTCCGTCTTTTTGATAAATGTCTAAAACAGAAGAAGCTCTTCCGCCATAGCGGGCAGGAATTCCGCCTTTATATAATTTTAGATCTTTTATGGCATCGGGATTAAAAACAGAGAAAAAGCCAAATACGTGAGACGAATTAAATATTGTAGCTTCGTCTAATAAAATCAGGTTTTGATCTGCGCCGCCGCCACGAACATTAAATCCTGAAGCTCCTTCGCCGGCATTTGTAACTCCGGGAAGTAGCAAAATCGATTTTAGAACATCGACTTCGCCCATTACAACAGGCATTTTTTTTATGGTGGCAATAGAAAGTTTATTGGCGCTCATTTCTGGCGATTTTATATTGATTTTACCTCTATTATCCTTAATAATAACTTCCTGAAGTTCTTCGCCACTTTCGTTTATGGCAAAATTATTTTTAGTGTTTTGATTTAGAGAAACTGTTTTTTCAATGGTTTTGTAACCAACATAACTAATCTCTATTTCATACTCACCTTGAGGAGCGGTAAGCGAATAAAATCCATATTCGTTGGTTGTAGTTCCTATTTTTAAAGACGGAATATAAACATTGACACCAATTAAGGTTTCATTATTTTTAAAATCAGTTATCGTGCCGCTAAGTGTAAATTTTTCCTGAGCAAATGAAGTCAAAGTCGTGAAAAGGAGGATAAAAAGAAGGCCAATTTTTTTTGTAATCATTGTCTTGTATTTGAATCACATAGTTAACAATTCTTACTAAATATTTTCATAGAAAGATTGTTAAACATTAGTTAAGAATGCTTTCTATTTGTTACAGGTTTTAGAGTTTTTATTTTTTAGACTTTAAAATTCTATTCATGCTTTTTCTTTAATTGGTAATTCATAAAAATTAATATTGAAGATTATAATCAAAAAAAAAAGACAACCGGTTAAAGTTGTCTTTTTAATATATAAATCTTAGAGCTGCACCAGAGCGCATCTTTTATTGATAAACTATTTTATTTCAGCAATAATTGCATTAAATGTTGCACTTGGGCGCATTGCTTTGCTTACTAACTCAGGAGTTGGCTGGTAATAACCACCAAGAGTTTGAGGTTTTCCTTGTGCTCCAATTAATTCAGCATCTATTTTAGCTTCGTTAGCTTCAAATTGAGCAGCAATTGGAGTAAAGATTGCTTTTAATTCAGCATCTTTATTTTGAGCAGCAAGAGCTTGTGCCCAATAGAAAGCAAGGTAAAAATGAGAACCGCGGTTATCAATTTGTCCTACTTTACGAGCTGGAGATTTATCGTTAGCAAGGAATTTGTCGTTAGCTTCGTCAAGAGTTTCAGATAAAACAATTGCTTTAGAGTTGTCTAAAGTTTGTCCTAAATGCTCTAAAGATGCACCAAGTGCTAAAAATTCTCCTAATGAATCCCAACGTAAATATCCTTCTTCTGTAAATTGCTCAACGTGTTTAGGAGCAGAACCTCCGGCACCAGTCTCGAACAATCCACCACCATTCATTAACGGAACGATAGATAACATTTTAGCTGAAGTTCCTAATTCTAAAATTGGGAATAAATCAGTTAAATAATCACGTAAAACGTTTCCTGTTACAGAGATAGTATCTAAACCTTTGATGATTCTGTCTAAAGTAAATTCAGTAGCAGCAATTGGGTTAAGAATACGAATATCAAGATTTGTTGTATTGTGGTCTTTTAAATATTTTTGAACTTTTACGATCAATTCTCTGTCATGCGCTCTGTTTTCGTCTAACCAGAAAACAGCAGGAGTATCAGATAAACGAGCTCTGTTTACAGCAAGTTTAACCCAGTCCTGAATTGGAGCGTCTTTAGCCTGACACATTCTAAAAATGTCATTAGTTTCAACGTTTTGCTCCATTAAAACTGTTCCTTTATTATCAAGAACGCGAACAACTCCGTCACCTTTTATTTGGAAAGTTTTGTCATGAGATCCGTATTCTTCAGCTTTTTGAGCCATCAAACCTACGTTAGGAACACTTCCCATTGTTTTTGGATCAAAAGCACCGTGTTTTTTACAGAAATCGATAGTTGCAGTATAAATCCCGGCGTAAGAACGATCTGGAATAACAGCAAGCGTATCTTGTTGTTTTCCTTCTTTATTATACATCTGTCCAGAAGTACGAATCATTGCCGGCATAGAAGCATCAACAATAACATCAGACGGAACGTGTAAGTTTGTAATTCCTTTATCAGAATTAACCATTGCAAGAGCTGGTCCGTTTTCGATAGCTTTCGTAATGTCAGCTTCAACTTCAGCTTGTTCAGGTCTTCCGGCAATTTTTGCGTAGATATCACCTAAGCCGTTTCTTGTATCAATATTTAATTCAGCAAATAAAGTTTCATATTTTTTGAAAAGATCAGCAAAATATACTTCAACGATAGCGCCAAAGATAATTGGATCTGAAACTTTCATCATTGTAGCTTTTAAATGCACAGAAAGTAAAACACCATCTTTTTTTGCTTCAGCAATTGCTTCAGCAGCAAAAGTTTTTAATTTTTTTACACTTAAAACAGAACTGTCGATAATTTCACCTGCTTTTAATGGAGTACTTGCTTTAAGAACAGTAGTTGTACCGTCTTTTGCAACGAATTCGATTTTTACATCATTAGCGTCTGCAACAGTAAGCGATTTTTCACTTCCGTAGAAATCACCGTTTGGCATAGAAGCTACTTTAGTTTTTGAGTCAGCAGACCAGGCACCCATTGAGTGTGGATTTGCTTTTGCAAAGTTTTTAACCGCTCTTGGAGCTCTACGATCAGAGTTACCTTCACGTAAAACAGGATTTACAGCAGAACCTAAAACTTTAGCATATTTAGC
Organism: [Flexibacter] sp. ATCC 35103; assembly: GCF_001975985.1. Lineage (GTDB taxonomy): Bacteria > Bacteroidota > Bacteroidia > Flavobacteriales > Flavobacteriaceae > Flavobacterium. The sequence goes on from NZ_MTQF01000011.1 coordinate 79,892, forward strand.
TTTAGCATCTTTTTCGGCATCATTTTGAGGATCTTCCGGAAAATCAGGAATTTTGTAACCGTGAGATTGTAATTCAGCAATAGCCGCTTTTAATTGTGGTACAGATGCTGAAATGTTTGGTAATTTGATGATATTAGCTTCAGGTTGTGTTGCTAATTGACCCAATTCTGCCAAAGCATCTCCGGTTTTTTGAGCATCAGTTAAAAGCTCAGGAAAATTTGATAAAATTCTACCCGCCAAAGAGATGTCTCTAGTTTCAATTGCAATACCTGCAGTAGCAGTAAATGCCTGAACAATTGGTAAAAAAGAATAAGTCGCTAACAATGGCGCCTCATCAGTTAAGGTGTAATAAATTTTTGAATTCTGTGTCATTTTTTTTTTTTTTTTATAATCGTATCGTCAGGAAATGGCGATGTAAAAGGTATAGTTGGCTCAAAACGAGCGGAGCAAATATAATAAAAACAGTCCGAAAACGGTGTAGTTTTTCTCATAATTACCGAAATTATCAGATTGTTATTTCGGTGTCATTTAATTGTCAAATCGATGGTTTTCATATTAAAAAATTACAGTTTTGATGAATCTTAAGTAAAAGCAGAACATTTCGAAAAACGGAAATATCACAGTTGCATAAAATCATTTTGTTTTCGCTTGTTTTTGTATGAAAAATTGTATTTTTGACTAAAACGCAAAAGACATATAACAAATGTGAGATACATTGTTTAATATGTTTTTTACTTGTTGTTTATTATTACGCTTAATCATTATCTTTGAATTATGAGCACACTTACAAAACCAAATCATATAGGGCGAAAAATCAGCCGTATTCGTGAACTTCGTGATATGAAACAAGAAGCTTTGGCGCAGGCTTTAGGAACAAGTCAGCAAACTGTTTCGGCTATTGAAAACAGTGAAACAATAGATGATGAAAAACTTGCAGAAGTTGCAAAAGCGCTTGGCGTAACTGTTGAAGCAATTAAAAATTTTTCAGAAGACAATATGATTAATTATTTTAATAGTTTTCATGATAATAGTTTTACAAATGGAGCATTCAATGCAAATCATTGTACTTTTAATCCATTAGATAAATTAATTGAAGCTTATCAGGAAAAAGAAAAGCTTTATGAACGTTTACTACAATCCGAAAAAGATAAAATAGAATATTTGGAAAAACTATTAAAAAAATAGAAAACCAATTTTTCATTAAAATACAAACCGATGCTTTATGAGTGTCGGTTTTTTTATTTTGGGCGTGTCCCGCCGAAAAAGGCGGGTCGGGCTATCCGCTTTAAGTCCTCGCACTTCCTTCGTCAGGCTGTGGGCTTTCCACTTCTATCCCTCACGCAAACGGTAAAACGAGAACTTTTTGTTTATTAAGCGCGATTATCTCCACAATCTTGTCATTTCGACGAAGGAGAAATCTTCGCAAGAAACTCGACAAAGATTGACGATTTTGATCGCGTCCCGCGTGTGATTTACTTCGTCTGTTCGCTATCTTTTTTGTTCCATCGGAACATCTCATCGGTAATCAAATAAACACGGCATTTTTTACGTTCCGTCGGAACGTTTGATTTTATAAATAATGACATCAAAAACACATACATATTAGACGCACAATTTGTCAAACGTCCCTACAGGACGATATTTTTCACGATCTATTTTTTTTCTACCGATGAGATGTTCCGATGGAACAAATTGTTGCTGACTACTCAATCTTGTCATTTCGACCGAAGGGAGAAATCACACGCGGGATTCGGCAAAGATTGACGATTTTGATTGCGTCCCGAAACTCGACAGTAATCCGTAGAGTTTGTCATTTCGACGGAGGAGAAATCTTCGCAAGAAACTCGACAAAGATTGGCGACTTTAGGAACGGAGTTACTCGCGAAGATTTCTCCTTCGTCGAAATGACAAGATTAAGCTGATAAAATCCGTTTTAATCTGTGTTTTCGCAAAGCGAATCCGCGTCATCCGCGTTCAATATTGTCATCAATCTTTGCCGAGTTTCTTGCGAAGATTTCTCCTCTGTCGAAATGACAAGATTGCGAATATTAGATAACCTAAAACTTTGACAAAGGTATTCACGGTTCTATTTGACAGAGCAAGAAAGCCAAAACTAAACGAAAATATTGTTATGAAAACGATTGCCCTAGCCCCGATAGAAGTGGAAATCCTTTTGATTTTTTCTTTAAAAAGCAAAAGATTGAAACGAATAGCGGGATTAGCTCCTAAAAATGATCACGCAAAATATTTTTAAAAATCAGGCATAAAAAAAAACTCGTTTCAAATAAATGAAACGAGCTTTTTTATAACAAAGAGATAAATGATTATCTTCTTTTATCTTTAATCTTAGCTTTTTTACCAGTAAGTTCTCTGAAGTAGAAAATTCTAGCTCTACGTACAGCTCCTTTTTTGTTGATTTCAATTTTCTGTAAAGCTGGTAAGTTTACTGGGAAGATACGCTCAACTCCAATAGCTCCTGACATTTTACGGATAGTAAAAGTTTCTGTGTTACCAGAACCTCTTCTTTGAATAACAACTCCTTTGAAAAACTGAGTTCTTGTTTTTTCACCCTCTTTAATTTCGTAGTAAACTGTGATAGTATCTCCAGCTCCGAAAACAGGGAAATCTTTTTTAGCAACTAATTCGGTTTGAACGAATTTCATTAAATCTGCCATGATATCTTATAATTATGGTTTTTATATAGAGCAACATTCACGGATCTCGCCAGAGGTTAGTCTAATTCGGGTGCAAATGTAGAAAATAATTATGAATTATAAATTGTTAATTGTAAATTATTTTAAGTTGTTGATAAATTGATTGTTAAGGGTGTTTTCTTTGTTTCAAGTTTCGGAATGCGTTCCAATATAAACCTGAAACCTGAAACCTGAAACCTGAAACCTGAAACTTGAAACAAAAGAAACCTGAAACAAATTTAATGCTCTTCAAGCAAATCTGGTCTTCTGTTCTTTGTATGTTCAAAAGCCATATCCTCACGCCATTTGTCAATTTTAGCAAAGTGACCGCTTGTTAAAACCTCCGGAACTTTCCATCCTTTATAATCTGCAGGTCTTGTATATATAGGTCCTGAAAGTAAATTATCCTGAAAACTATCTGTTAATGCTGAGGTTTCATCGCTTAAAACACCAGGAATTAATCGGATTAAAGCGTCTGATAAAACCAAAGCGCCTAATTCTCCGCCAGATAAAACGTAATCACCAATCGAAATTTCTTTGGTAATAAAATGATCTCGCACACGCTGATCTACACCTTTATAATGTCCGCATAAAATGATAATGTTTTCATACATCGACATAGTATTGGCCATTTTCTGGTTCAGCGTTTCCCCATCAGGCGACATATAAATAATCTCGTCGTATTCACGTTCGGTTTTTAGATGTGTAATACAAGCATCAATTGGCTGAACGGTCATCACCATTCCGGCACCACCGCCAAAAGGGTAATCGTCGACGCTTTTTTGTTTGTTTGTAGTATAATCGCGTAAATTATGAAAATGTACTTCGACAAGACCTTTGTCTATGGCACGTTTCATAATCGAAGCCTCAAACGGACTTCTTAATAATTCAGGCAAAATCGTTATAATGTCAATTCGCATTTTTTTTCTTCAATAGTTCAGTTGGCAAAGATACAAAGTTAATATTTGAGAAGTTTAAAGATTTACAGGTTCACATATTTAATAGGTTTTTTAGTTAATATACCTGTTTAACAGGTTGTTATGTAATTAAATAAATAGAAATTATATAAAAAATAAATTTTTTCCTGTAAATTTATGCCGCTGATTTTCAATTAATATTATGATGTGAAATTTTTACTGAAAAATAATTTTTAAATTGACTATTATGATCAAGAACATACTTTTTTTAATTGCAATTATGGTTTTGCATTCTTGTGCAAGTACTAAAAACTCAAACGATAATTGGATTGGAGAATCAAAAAAAAATCTAATAAAAAGTTGGGGAACTCCAATAAGAACCTTAAATAATGGTGAACAAGGAGAGATACTTATTTACGGAGAACAAGTTTATGAGAATGCTAATAATGATGTAGGTTCGAGAATAGCAGGACCTAATTATTGGACTTATCAATTTGTATACATAAATAAGGAAGGAAAAATTTATTCTTATAGAACAGATAAACAGCAACATACACCTCAGGAAATTGCTGTAAAATAGAAAAGCGGATTAATTGCCAAAGATTTTATTATTTCGATAATTTTGAAGAAGAAGGCGAAAAGTAGATTTGGGTTTTAAGTTTTTTGTATTTCTTCTCGTAATATTTCTTCCCAGTAAAAAGCTCAAAAAAAAATAAGAAAATCAAAATAGAAAATAAGAATAGTTGTTTTTTGAATATATTTAACAAAAAGTATATGAAGAAAATCGCTATTCTTATTTTTATAATATTTTGTTCCTGTAGTAAAGAAAAAACTAAAGAAACTCAAAAAGAGAGTCTAAAAGAAATTCCTGAAGAAGCCTCTTATTTTAAGCAAATCAAGAGTAACGATTTAAAGTTGGCTGAGCCAGTTTACGGAGATTGGTTGTATTCGCATAAAGAAAAAGGACAAACTTTTGAGCAATATTTTGTAGCTAAACATATCGTTCCAACAAAGGAGGCGAATATTATTTATATTCGACCTATTGGGAATTTTAATTCTTTGCAAAAGAAACAAATTCAGCTCACCAATGAATATTTAGAAATTTACTTTCAATTAAAAACAAAAACGTTAGAGCCTATTTCTAATGATGTAGTTCCAAATTCTGCCAGAAGAATGATGTCTGATCATGAACAGTTATTGGCCGGTTATCTTTTAGATGATGTTTTAAAAGAAGATAAACCTTTAAACACAATTGCTTTAATGGGACTTTCAGAACTGGATTTATATCCTAAGCCGGAATGGAATTATGTTTTTGGTTTGGCTTCTTACCACGATAAAGTGGGAGTGACTTCAATTTATAGGTTTCAGGATGAAAAACTGACTTCTGAAAATTTTAATTTATGTTTATCAAGATTATTAAAAACAAGTTCTCATGAAATAGGACATATGTTTGGTCTGCATCATTGTATTACTGCAGATTGTGTGATGAACGGAACCAATAGTTTATCTGAAACAGATGAGAGTACCATAAGATTATGTTCTGTTTGTCAAAGAAAATTGAATTCATGTATAAAATATGATAATAAAAAGAGACTTACGGATTTAGAAAAATATTTTAAAAAGAATAATTTAACAGATGGGTTAAATTTAATGAAAAAGGATATTGAGATTATTCAGTAAAAATAAAATAAATGAAAATTTTAGCTATAACAGGTAGTACAAGAAAGAATTCAAGCAATTACAAGATTCTAAAATTTATTTCGGAAAATATAAAAGCGGAGTTTGAGATTGAAATTTTCGAAGATTTAGCTCAAATTCCCCATTTTAATCCGGATTTAGATACAGAGAATCCTCCAAAGGAAGTTGAAGATTTTAGAAATAAAATTAATCAAGCTGATGGAGTTATAATATGTACTCCGGAATATGTTTTTAGTCTGCCCGGAAGTTTAAAAAATGCACTGGAATGGTGTGTTTCGACAACAATTTTTTCTAATAAAAACACAGGATTAATAACAGCTTCTGCTTCGGGAGAAATGGCACATGAACAATTAATTTTGATAATGAAAACAGTCCAGGCTAAACTTGAACAAAGCACACAACTTTTGATACAAGGCATTCGTGGAAAAATTAATGAAGAAGGAAAAATTATAAACGAGGAAACGGAGACTGCTTTGGAGAGCTTTATATGCAATTTTGAAAATCAATTTTTAGTGTCTCAAGATTCTTCTAATTCGATTAAATGATTAGTTTTACTGTAGCTTTTAAAATTAAAAATGGTTACAAGAAGAAATTTTCTATTACATACAAGTTTGGCCACAGCAGCAGTTTTGGCCATGCCTTCACTAGCGTTTACTATGGATAAAAAAGAAATAGGTTTGCAATTGTATACATTGCGTGATGAACTTCCTGCAAATGTAAAAGGAACTCTTGAAAAAGTCGCTGCAGCAGGATTTACAACTGTTGAAACTTATGGTTTTTCTATAAAGGATCAGTTTTGGGGACTTTCTCCAATTGAATTGAAGAAAATATTAGATAAAAACGGACTTAAAGCAGTAAGTGGACATTATAATTTAGGAAGTTTTTTAGCAGATGGTAATATCACAGAACTCAAAGCTGCGATTGAAGCTGCTACAATTTTAAAAACGGAGTATCTTACAATTCCGTGGGTCGATGAACCTTTTAGACAAAATATCGCAGATTATAAAGTAATAGTATCCCGCTTGAATGAAGCTGCAAAAATGTGCCAAAAAGCAGGTTTAAAACTGGCATACCATAATCATGATTTTGAATTTCAAAAACATGACGGAGTTACTGGTTATGAAATTCTATTAAACGAAACGGATAAAAACGCAGTCTATTTTGAATTAGATTTATACTGGGTTGTTCGTTCAGGAAATAACCCGCTACAATTATTTGAAAACAATCCCGGGCGTTTTAAAATGTGGCATGTTAAAGATATGGATAAGTTAAATCCGGCTTTGAACACAGAAATAGGATCAGGAACAATTGATTTTAAAACTATTTTTGAAGCTGCAAAACAATCTGACATGAATCATTTTTTTGTGGAACAGGAAAATAATTTTAATCCAAATCCCTTTGAATCTATTAAAAGGAGTTGTGATTTTATTTCTAAAAGTTTAATCTGGAAATAAAACCATTTTAAATATTTTGTGCAAATTCAATAAAAAAAATATATATGAAGAGTTTTGGATCAAGTAAAGAATTTCTAAAAGGAGATGATATCGAGTGGGAAGTAGTTGGTGAAGGAATAAAGCGTAAAATTTTAGCATATGACGACAGGGTAATGTTAGTAAATGTTCATTTTGAGAAAGGCGGAATTGGCGTTTTGCATGAACATTATCATACTCAGGTAACCTATGTTTCAAGCGGTAAATTTGATGTTACTATAAATGGCGTTACTGAAACGCTGAAAGAAGGAGACAGTTTTTATATTCCGCCTCATGCAGTTCATGGAGTTGTTTGTTTAGAAAGCGGACTTTTGACAGATGTTTTTAGTCCTGCAAGAGAGGATTTTTTTAAATAGAATTAAACGAATAAAATCAGTAAGTATCTGTGTTTTCGCGATAGCGAATCCGTTTAATCAGCGTCAATTTTTAGAACGCTGATGACGCAGATTTACACAGATTTTATAAAAAAAATAACTTTAATTATAAGTTTAGATTAAATATTGATAGTATTTTTGCCGAATGAATTTATCCAAAACGAATGTCTTATTTATGGCAGCTTGCACTGGACTTATAGTTGCAAATCTGTATTACTGCCAACCCTTAATTGTTTTAATTGCCAACGAATTTAAGATTCCTGAAGCCAGTGCGGGAACAATAACCTATTTAACTCAGGCAGGTTATGCGATTGGGTTATTTTTTATGGTTCCGTTAGGAGATAAAATCGAGCGAAAAAAGCAAATTTTAATGACCACTTTCGCCTCTGTAATTGCCTTAATTCTTGCTGCTACAGCAAAAAGTTTTTTTCTACTGCAAATTGCTTCTTTATTGATCGGAATCACTTCGATAGTTCCGCAGCTTATTTTGCCTTTGGCAGCTTCGTTAAGTGCGCCGGAACAACGAGGGAAAGTAGTTGGTACCATTATGAGCGGATTACTTGTTGGTATCTTGTTGTCAAGAACTTTAAGCGGATTCATAGGTCAGATTTTAGGCTGGAGATCGATGTTTTATATTGCAGCCGGAATTTGTCTTTTGATCTTTTTTGTGATTCAGAATAAATTTCCTGTCAACAAACCGCAATTTCAGGGAACTTACGGTCAGTTAATTAAATCTCTTTTTACACTTATAAAAACACAGCCAATTTTACGTGAAGCAACGCTTATAAATGTGTTCAGTTTTGCACAATTTGGTGCTTTTTGGGTTACGATGGTTTTGCTGCTTTCAGGAGAACCTTTTCATTACAGTAGTGCTACAATTGGTTTGTTTGGCATTGTAGGTGCTTCAGGGGCTTTAGCAGCGCCTTTAGTAGGTAAAATGGGAGATAAAGGAGGTTCAAGAGTAGCTGTGGGTTACGGTTGTTTATTGATTTTAATCAGCTTTTTGATTTTTTATTTTTCAATAGAAAGCGTAATCGGAATTGCGATTGGAATTGTTTTTATTGATATAGGAATTCAAGGCGTTCATATTTCAAATCAAACCAGAGTATATTCGTTACTTCCGGAAGCAAGAAACAGATTAAATACCGTATTCATGTCGTTTAGCTTTTTAGGAACTGCAGCCGGATCTGCTTATGGATTACTATTATGGAAACTTGGCGGATGGCACGCTGTAGCTATTGGCTGTGTGGGATTGTCATTACTCTCATTTGTAGTTTACGGTCTTACTTATAAATCAAAGTCTAAAAAAGTCTAAAAAATAGAAAGCACAAATTGATATAAAATTAATTTGTAAATTTGCAATTAAATTAAAAATAACAACAATGGAAAACGGAATATATGCTAAATTCAATACTAGTAAAGGTTCGATTTTAGTAAAACTAACTCACGATTTAACTCCGGGAACTGTAGGGAATTTTGTAGCTCTTGCAGAAGGAAATATGGAAAATAAAGTAAAACCTCAAGGACAAAAATTCTATGATGGTTTAACGTTTCATAGAGTAATTCCTGATTTTATGATTCAGGGTGGTTGCCCAAAAGGAACTGGAACTGGAGATCCTGGATATAAATTTGATGATGAATTTCACCCAAGTTTAAAACACGATCGTCCGGGAGTTTTAGCAATGGCAAATTCAGGACCTGCAAGTAATGGTTCTCAATTTTACATCACGCACGTTCCAACTTCTTGGTTAGACGGAAAACATACTGTATTTGGTCACGTAATCGAAGGTCAGGATATCGTTGATGCAGTTGCTCAGGGAGATGCTTTAGAAAGTGTAGAAATCATTAGAGTTGGAGAAGAAGCAGAGAAATTTAATGCTATCGAAGCTTTTGTAGGTTTAAAAGGTGCACGTCTAAAAAGAGATGCAGCTTTAAAAGCAGAATCTGAAGCTAAAATGGAACAATTGGCTGCTGGTTTTGATAAAACTGAAAGTGGTTTACGTTACAAAATGATTAATAAAGGAGAAGGTAAAAAAGCTGAAGCTGGTAAAACAGTTGCAGTTCACTACGAAGGATCTTTAGAAAACGGAAAAGTTTTTGATTCATCTTACCCACGTAAAAAACCAATCGAATTTAGATTAGGTCAAGGTCAGGTTATCGAAGGATGGGATGAAGGTATTGCTTTATTACAAGTGGGTGACAAAGCTCGTTTCGTAATTCCGTCTGATTTAGCTTATGGTGCTGCAGGAGCAGGAGGAGTTATTCCGCCACATGCAACTTTGATCTTCGATGTAGAATTAATGGAAGTAAAATAAGAATATTAAATACAATTTAGTATTGTTTTAAATTAGAATCCCATTTGCCACGGCGAATGGGATTTTTTTATATTTACTTATCAAATATAGAAAAACAATGAAATCAAAAATCTTAATTCTGGCTGCAGTGGTATTGCTTGTAGTTTCTTGCGGAACTCAAAAGTCTGCTGCAGTTGCAACAACACAAACACCTGCCGCTCCAGTAACTGAAACTGCAAAAGCTGCACCATTAACACCTGAATTAGCCGAGGCTAAAAACTTGTACGAAAACAGTTGTGGAAGATGCCATAAGCTATATGAAGCAAAGAAATTTACTCAGGAAGAGTGGAAACCAATTTTGACAAGAATGCAGAAAAAAGCGAAGTTAGATGATACTCAAATGGCTTCAATATCAAATTATATCAATTCTCAACTATAAAAGTTGCGGTTGTAGATTCATAAAACTATTCAGTACGTTGTATTGGATAGTTTTTTTGTTTGAAATAGGACATAAAAAAACACCTTCACAAGTGAGGTGTTTGAAAAATTAAGAATTGTTTTCAGTTGTATTAGTAACCGCAACTATTTTTAAAGTTTTTATTCCGGCCGGTAATTCCCAGTCTACTTCATCATTTTCTTTAAAGCCAATAATAGCAACACTTAAAGGTGCCAGAATTGAAATTTTACTTTGTTTTACGTCTGCGAAAGAAGGTAAAACGATCTGAATTTTCATTTGTTTTTTTGCTTTTACATCTTCGATAGTGACATACGAATTGATTTTTACAATCGAATTATCCAGTTCGCTTTCTTTGCTAATTACGGCACGGTCAAGTTCTTGTGAAAGCTGATTTGCCTCTTTGGCATTTGTTGAATTTTTACTTTTTAATATCAATTCTCTTAAAAACTGATAATCTGTTTTACAGAAAGTGGGTATTGGTTTCATAACTATATTTTGTTTTATTATTATTATTATTATTATTTGAATATTAATGTTTTATACTTCTTTACAAGGCTGATATATGCATAAATACCATTTCAGATTGTATGGGTACAATTGAAATTGATAGAAATGTGTTTTTGGAATTTTTTGATTTAGAAAACCAGAAAATTATTTGAGAGAGGTTTACTCTTTCAAATAAAATAGATAATTAAAATCGTGGTAAAAATCCTCCGCCTGAAAGAAGAAATTGAAGTAGACGGAGGCCTAATTAATAAAGGCCTTACTATGTGAAATAAATACAGCAGTAAGCGGTCTTCTCGTTAGAGAAAACAACAACATAAAGACTGTAAATATATTTATAGTGCTCAAAATGAGAATGATTAATTTGATCTGCAAAGATAGACAAACTTTTTGAAATAGCTAATTTCTTTTTATTTCCACTTAATATTGCAGCCAATACTTGGCTTTTGTGGTTCTTTTAAGCTTCTGTTATAAAGGAGTGCATCAATGGCACTGCGAAGATCGCTGCCACTTAACGGAATTCCGTTTCCGGGTCTGGAATCGTCTAGCTGACCGCGGTAAAACAGGCGGTCCTGATTGTCAAATAAATAAAAATCCGGCGTGCATGCAGCATCATAAGCTTTGGCAATTTCCTGGGTTTCGTCGAATAAATAGGGAAAATCAATTTTATTCTCAAAAGCAAATTCTGTCATTAATTCCGGAGAATCCTGCGGAAACTTTTCAATATCATTGCTTGAAATAGCAATTACGCCAATTCCCTGAACACGATAATCATTCGCAATCATTACAATTTCTCTAATAACATGAAGTACAAATGGGCAATGATTACAAATAAAAATAACTAATGTGCCTTTTGATCCCTTTAACTCTTCAAAAGAATATTGATTACTAGAATTAGTATCTTTTAATATAAAATCCGGAGCAATTGTTCCAAGAGGTAACATATTTGAAAGAGTTCGTGCCATTTTAGAGAAATTAGTTATCCAAAAATAACTTTAATATTCTGTAAAAGAAAATACACCCGTATAAAAAAATATCCAAAGAAGCTTTTATTAAACTTCCTTGGATATTTTTTGTATGTATAGTGATGATTTATGAATTTAGGAAATTCAGTAAATCTGTATTCAATTTATCTTTGTCAGTATAAAATAATCCGTGTGGAGCTCCTTCATAAACAATATAAGTATTTTCCCTGATTGCTTCTGCAGCTTTTTTTGAAGTAAGGTCAATAGGAACTATTTTGTCATCGTCACCGTGAATTATCAATGTTGGAACTTTTATAAAATCCAGTTCTTCTCTAAAATCAGTATATGAAAAAGATTCAGCACATTTTAAAGTTGCACGAGGAGAAGCAAAAGAGCATAAAGTTCTGTAATATTCTAATAACGGAGTACTCAAAGGCTTGTTGATAATATTAATACCGAAAAAAGTTTTTCCAAAATTATCTACAAATCCTATTCTGTCTTCCTTGATTGCATTTGCTGTAGTTTCACTTTTTTCCTTTGGATGACCATCAGGATTATCATTGGTTTTTAATAAAAACGGAACAACCGAAGAAATCAGCGCTGCTTTTGTAACACCTTTTCCTCCATAACGGCTAAAATAGCGAACTACTTCACCACCGCCCATAGAAAAACCTACAAGAGTTGCATTTTCTAATTGTAGCTGCTCTATAATCTCTTTTAAATCGTCCGTCAAAGTATCATAATCATATCCGTCATAAGGCTGAGAAGATTTACCAAATCCACGACGATCATAAGCAATTACTCTGTAATTGTTCTGAACTAAAAAATCAATTTGATATTCCCACATTTCATTAGAAAGCGGCCAGCCATGAATTAAAATTACCGGTTTTCCTTTTCCATAATCCTTTACATACAATCTTACGTTTTTGGCAGTTTCGATGTATTTATCTGTATTTAATTCCTGAAGATCAAATTCAAAATCTCTTATAGATTGGTCGGCGTTAAGGAGAGTGTTTTCCATTTTTATATTTTTTTAGTATGAGCTTAATAACTTGCTAAGTAAAATTAGCAGTAGTACTAAAAAAATGGTTATAGAATTAGTTGTAATAATTACAAAATTAATAGGTTTGTAAATCACTAGAAATTAAAACAAATGGATTTAACCTGGAATGAATTTGAAAGAACCGATATGCGTATTGGCACCATTATAGAAGTAAATGATTTTCCTGAAGCGAGAAAACCGGCTTATCAGCTCACAATTGATTTTGGTCCTGAAATTGGAATCCGTAAATCATCAGCACAAATCACAGTACATTACAAAAAAGAAGATTTAATCAATCGACAAATCATATCGGTTGTAAATTTCCCTAGAAAACAAATAGGTAAATTCATGAGCGAATGTCTTGTTCTTGGCGCAATAGGAAAGGAGGGAGATGTTATTTTATTAGCTCCGGATTTTAAAATAGAAAATGGACTTAGAATTGGATAGTTTTTAGTCGCAGTTTTCAGTCTCAGGTCAAACTGTGAACTGAGACTGTGCACTGTTTTTACTTTTTTGTAACTGTAAACTAAGAAATTCTATCAATTAACTTCTGCAAAATCAATTGTCCTTCTTCCCAATATTCTAAGTCTGAATCTGAGTTGATGTGTCCTTTTTGTCCTACGTTTACAAAATCACTTCCCCACTTTTCTGCAAAATATTGTTTTCTTTCGAAAGAAGCATAAGGATCGTTTTCGCTAGCAACAACGATTGACGGAAAAGGTAATTTTGAAATTGGCATTGGAGCAAAATTTCTAATAATTTCCGGAGTATGTTGAGGTGAATCCACATCGGCAGGAGCAACCAATAATGCGCCAACAATATTTTTATTACTGTTTGATGCTGCCCAATGGTTTACTAATGAAACCGCAAGGCTATGCGCTACTAAAATAGTTGGTTTGTCTAGTTTTACAACTTCTTCATTCAATCTTTGAAGCCATTCTTCGCGAACGGGCTCATCCCAATTATCCTGAACAAGGCGAATTGAATTTTCGAATTTTTTATGCCAAAAGGTTTGCCAGTGTTTGTCACCAGAATTACCAAGTCCAGGTAATATTAATAAATTTGTTTCCATTGCCGTGGATTTTTTAAATGATTATTTTTTATTTTCTTTTATGATTCGATTTACTTCGTTTACAAGTAACGGAAAACCTGGTTCTGTCATTCCGTGACCATAACCGTCTAATTCATAAAGTTTAGTTTGAGTATGTCCGGCCAGCTTCATCATGCGCGCCATGTATGCGTTTTCTTCATAGCGGCCTAACATTTCCATTTCGCGATCTCCGGTAATTAATAAAAGTGGCGGAGCATCGGCACGAACATAAAATAAAGGTGCAAAAGCATCAATAGTGGGTTGTTTTTCCGGAATTCCGTTTTCTCGTCTAATTTCAAAATGCGTAATACATTGTCCGCTAAAGGGGATAAGTCCTGCAATTTTATTAGCATCGATGCCTTCTTTTTGCAGCCATTTTTTATCTAAACCAATCATTAAGCCTAAATATCCTCCTGCAGAATGTCCGGAAACAAAAATTTGAGAAGTATCACCGCCATAACTGGCAATATTATTAAAAGTCCATGCAACGGCTGCCGCAGCATCTTCAATAGCTTTTTCGGCTTTTGCTTTTGGAGATAATCTGTAATTAACGCCAATAATAGCAAAACCTTTATTTTTTAAAGCTTCGGGAATTTCTTTGCTTCCGCCCGTTAATCCTCCGCCATGAAACCAAAGTATTGTAGCAAAATTTTTAGTATTTTTAGGGTAATAAATATCTAAAACGCATCTTTCGTTAATATAAGAATCAGACTTATTAGTTGCTGCATTATAATATTGAATATTGGTTTTTGTTTCATATTCTGTTTTTTGGGCAAAAGAAGAAGCTCCAATAAAAAAACAAAGTAATACTATTATTTTCTTCATAATGTAAATTTTATTCTATTTTAAAATCACCTTCCAGGCCATTTTTTGCATGCGAAGCAATCCATACTTTAAAATCACCAGGCTCTGTTTTAAGTTCCATTTTATCATTATAAAAAGCAAACTCAGAAACAGGAATTGAGAATTGTACTGTTTTGGATTCCTTAGGTTTTAATTCGATTTGTACAAAATCTTTCAGTTCCCTAATTGGTCTCACAATGCTTCCGGTAATATCACGAACATATAATTGTACCGTTTCTGTTCCTGTAGTATTGCCGGTATTGGTAATAATTGCTGAAACGTTTAATTTTTCAGTATTATTATTTTTAAGAATTGCTTTTTCGATTTTTAAATTCTCATAAGAGAAAGTCGTGTAACTCAATCCAAATCCAAAAGGAAACTGAGGTTCATAACCTGCATCAAGATAATGAGAGTTATTTCCTAAAGAACTTTGCCAGGCTTCGACAGGAATATCCTGAATTGCCACAAAAGTTTTAGGATCTGCCGGTCGTCCGGTATTTGGATGATTGTAATAAATAGGAATCTGACCAACTTCTTTTGGCCAGGTTACAGGTAATTTTCCTGACGGATTTGTAACTCCCAAAAGCACATCAGAAATGGCAGGACCAGTCATTGTTCCCGGATGCCACGCCATAATTAAGGCATTTACCTGTGGTAAAACAGCGCCTAAAGTTATAGGTCTTCCTGCCATCAATACCAATACAATTGGTTTTCCGTTTTTTTGTAATTCAGTTATTAATTTTTCCTGTAAACCCGGTAAATTAATATTCGCTCTTGAATGTGCTTCTCCGGAAAGAATGGCTTCTTCTCCGGCAAAAAATAAAATTACATCTGATTTTTTAGCTTCTGAGATTGCCGCTGCAAAACCATCTTCAGATAAAGATCTGCTATGCGAAAGTCCGGCGGAATAAAACACATTATTTGATCCAAAACTATTTTGTAACGCTTTTAGCGGAGTTTGAGAATCTTCTTTATTTCCGTCAAAAATCCAGGTTCCTAATTGTTCTCGTGAAGCATCTGCCAATGGGCCAATTACGGCTATTTTTTGATTGGATTTTAAAGGTAAAATCTGATTTTCGTTTTTTAATAAAACACAACTTTTACTTGCTGCAGTTCTGGCGGTCTGCAAAGCATCGGCGCTTAATAATGAAAATTTTTCACGGTCTTTAAAGTATGGATTTTCAAAAATTCCGGCTCTGAATTTTATTCGAAGAATATTACGAACCATTTCATCCAATTCCTTTTCAGAAACTTTCTTTTCAGCAATCAGGGTTTTTAAATGATGGGCATATGATAAACTGGTCATTTCCATGTCAAGTCCTGCTGTTGCAGATTTTAATGCAGCATCTTTTTCGTCAGCGGCATAACCATGCGGAATCATTTCTGTAACAGAATTCCAGTCGCTGACCACAAAACCATCATATTTCCATTCTTCTCGTAATATTTTTTTTAGCAAAAAATGATTTCCGGAAGCAGGAACTCCGTTAAGGTCATTAAAGGAACTCATAAAAGTAGCTGCTCCGGCTTTTGCTGCGGCTTCAAAAGGTTTTAAATATACGTTTCGCAGTAACGATTCAGACATGCTGACTGTGTTGTAATCCCGTCCGCCTTCTGCAGCGCCATAAGCGGCAAAATGTTTGGCACAAGCTAAAATTTGTCCCGGAACGGCTGGATCATTTCCCTGAAAACCTTTTATATAAGCAACTCCTAATCGTGATGCCAGTAAAGGATCTTCGCCTGGAGATTCTGCGATTCTTCCCCAGCGGGCATCTCTAGCAATATCCACCATTGGCGCATAAGTCCAATTGATACATCTTGAATAGGATTCATTAGCAGCAATTTGGGATGTTTTTTCGACTAAATCCATATCCCACGAAGCAGCTAATCCTAACGGAATCGGGAAAATAGTTTTATAACCATGAATAACATCTCTTCCAAATAATAAAGGAATATGATTGGGACTTTCTTCTAAGGCAATTTTTTGTATTTCAAAAACTAAATTGGGATCTGTAAGGTTTAAAATGGCGCCAACTAAACCTTTTCGAACATCATTTTTAAGTTCATCAGATAAACCTTTACTGCGGCTTGAAGTTCCTTTAAGACATGTCTGGCCAATTTTTTGTTCCAGGGTCATGTTTTTTATGATCTTGTCGATTTTCTTTTCAATATTTAAATCCGCTTTTTGACTGTACGATATTGATATTATAAAGAAAAAAAATAATAAACAATAATGTGGTTTTGTGGTTAGTGTCATCAAGGTTAGCTTTTTTAATTTAAATATATAAAAAAAGTCCAAAATGCAGGACATATTGGACTCGTACTTTTTAAAAAGTTATTTTTGACTAAATATCGTCAAAATCAATATCAGTAAAACTGGTCCTTTGACCTTCAGGCTTATCAGAACCGTATTCTTTTTTAAAATCTTTTTGATGTCTTTCTGAAATCACTTCTTCGCCTTTGTGGTTCAAGACATACGAAGTCATTTCTTCTAATATTTCGGCAAAAGCACTAAAATCTTCTTTGTACAAGTAAATTTTGTGTTTTTTAAAATGAAAAGAACCATCTTCTTCAGTAAATTTTTTACTTTCGGTAATAGTGATATAGTAGTCATCAGCTTTAGTAGCTCTCACATCAAAGAAATAAGTTCTTCTTCCTGCTCGTAATACTTTAGAAAAAATCTCTTCTTTTTCTAACATGTCATTTTCTCTCATAATACGTTCTATCATTTTTGGAATTAATAGTACTCAAAAATCATAAAAAATTATCTATTACGCAACATTTAAAGTAATTCTTTTTCCGAAAGTTGTTTTAAATATAATGACGAATAATATCCCTCCTGATTTATTAATTGATTATGAGAGCCTTGTTGGATGATCCTGCCATCTTCTAAAATGATTATTTTGTCGGCATTTTTTGCTGATGATACCCGATGACTGACTATTATTGTAGTTTTATCTTTACAGATTTCAAATAAATTGTTCAAAATTGTTTCTTCTGTTTCTGTGTCGACTGCAGATAAACAATCGTCAAAAAGTAAAATTGCCGGATTCTTAATTATTGCACGCGCAATAGATACACGCTGCTTTTGTCCGCCAGAAAGTGTAATACCTCTCTCTCCTAAAATAGTGTCGTATTGTTTGTTAAAAGCGATAATATTATCATGAACGACAGCATTTTTGGCAGCTTCGATTACTTCTTCGTCGCTGGCATTTTGATTACCAAATTTGATGTTGTTTTTTATAGTATCCGAAAATAAAAAAGCATCCTGAGGGACAATTCCGATGTTATTTCGCAAATCATTTAAATTTAATGTGCTAATTTCATTCTGATCAATTGTAATTTTCCCGTCAGTAACATCATATAAACGAGAAATTAAAGATAAAATAGTAGATTTTCCGGAACCGGTTTTTCCTAAAATCGCTAATGTTTCTCCTTTTTTTACTGTAAAAGTTACATTTTTCAAAGCTTCAATATTAGTATCCTGATACGTATAACTTACATTTTCGAAAGAAATTGAACCCTGTATATCCGATGAATTTTCATTTTCGTTTTTAATTTCAGGTTCAATTTTTAAAAATTCATTCAAACGTTTTTGAGAAGCTTCTGCTTCCTGAACCATAGATGAAACCCATCCTAAAGAAGCAACTGGCCAGGTCAGCATGTTTACATATAAAATAAACTCTGCAATTGTACCAATATTAGGAATGGTTCCGTTAATATACATAACACCTCCAAAATAAATCACCACCAGATTACTAATTCCGATTAAGGCAATCATCAAAGGGCCAAATAAGGATTGAACTTTGGCAAGATCCAAACTCTTTTTTTTGCTTTCATCGGCAAGAGCCACCATATTATTCTGATGTTGATTTTCTAATGAATACGCTTTTATGACACGAATTCCAGAAAATATTTCCTGTGAGAAACTTGATACTTTCGATAAATATTGCTGAAACGTTGTACTACGTTTGTTGATTTCTGAACTTAGTTTAAAAATACAATACGAAAGAATTGGTAAAGGTAAAATAGTATATAAGGTCAATAATGGTGAAACATTATACATATATATGATTACAATTGCGAATCTGATAAAGGTATTGATGGTGTACATTACCGCAGGACCAACATACATGCGGACTTTAGAAACATCCTCGCTGATACGATTCATTAAATCTCCGGTACGGTTTTGTTTGTAAAAGTTCTGTGAAAGGTTTTCGTATTGCTTAAAAACCTCATTTTTTAAATCGAACTCAATATGACGTGACATTACAATTAAAGTCTGGCGCATTAGAAAAGTCAGGAATCCCGCGACAATTGTAGTGGCTATGATTAGCAGAACGTTATGAATCAAACCATCGCGATAAGTGTCAATAATTGCCTGTGATGTTTGATCTGTTTTTGGCAGTTTATCAAACTTCTCAATTGCGTTTAAAGACTTGCTAATGAGCTTAGGAGTGAATAAAGAGAATATTTGTGCGATTATGGTGATTAAAATTCCTAAAGAGAAACTATATTTATATTTGATGAAATATTTGTTTAAATAGCTTAATTCTTTCATTTTTTTAAGAGATTCAATGATGAAATGTTTTGATTTTGTAAATTATTATGAATTAAAATTAGCGGAATATATAATTTAATCAAAACAAAACGATTGTTAAATTGTTATTTTAAGGATAAAAAATTAGCACATGTATATTATTTGTATAAATTTGAGAAGTCTTTTTAACAAATTCATAATTTTAACAAATAAATTAGTAGCGCTATGGATGCAACTTTCGCAACTGGAAAAGAACTTCAAAAAATGGATCCTGTTTTTGGTCAATTATCTTTTGACGATCACGAACAAATTGTTTTTTGCAATGACAAAGATACGGGTTTAAAAGCAATTATTGGTATTCATAATTCGGTTATGGGACCAGCTTTAGGAGGAACCAGAATGTGGAACTATAATACCGAATGGGAAGCACTAAATGATGTTTTGCGTCTTTCAAGAGGTATGACATATAAATCTGCCATTACCGGATTAAATATCGGTGGAGGTAAAGCGGTAATTATTGGTGATGCTAAAACGCAAAAAACACCTGAATTAATGCGCAAATTTGGTGAATTTGTTCACTCTTTGGGTGGTAGATATATTACTGCTGAAGATGTTGGAATGGAAACTAAAGATATGGATACCGTAAGAGATGTAACTCCTTATGTTACGGGTATCTCTGAAGAAAGAGGTGGTTCAGGAAATCCTTCTCCAATCACTGCTTATGGTGTTTATTTAGGGATGAAAGCTGCTGCTAAAAGTCAGTTTGGTACTGATGTTTTAGATGGTAAAAAAGTTTTGGTTCAGGGAATTGGTCACGTTGGTGAGGCTTTGGTTGAGTATTTAACAAAAGAAGGAGCGATCGTAACTATTAGTGATATCAACGAGGAAAAATTATACGAAGTAGCTCAAAAATACAACGCAACAATATTTACAGGAGAAGATTTATATACAGCTGATGTTGATATTTATGCGCCATGTGCAATGGGAGCAACTATTAATAATGATACTGTAAATAAAATAAAAGCTAAAGTTATTGCTGGTGCTGCCAACAATCAATTAGCTGATGAGAATATTCATGGAGCAAGATTACAGGAAAGAGGTATTTTATACGCGCCGGATTTCTTAATCAATGCTGGTGGAATTATCAATGTTTATGCTGAATTAGAGCACTACGGTAAAGCCGAAATCATGACAAAAACCGAAAATATCTATAACACGACTTTAGAAATTATAGATTATGCCGTGAAAAACGGAATGACAACTCATAAAGCTGCGCTTACAATTGCTCAAAATCGTATTGATTTAAGAAAAATTGAAAACGCTGCTAAGAAGTAATTTTTAGAGTCACGGTCTCAGTTTTCAGTGCCAGTTTATAGTCTCAGTCTCAGTCCCAGTTTTCAGTTTTGAAAAAAATTGAGACTGGGATTTTTTTATTCGCATTGGCTGAAAACTGACACTGAATACTGCGACTTTATGCGCATCGACTGAAAACTGACACTGAAAACTGCGACTTTCTAATAGGTTCGCCTGAAAACTGTGACTAAAAATTGCGAATAAATTTTATTATAAGGATTGAAATCCTTAATTTTGCAGACTAATTTTTAAATGTTCTTACAAGGTGGTAAATAGAAGACACATACGCGTTAAAGTAATGCAGTCCATTTATGCAATGCATCAAAGCGGTTCTGATAATCTGGAAAAAGAAGAAAAGTTTCTTTTCTATAGTATCGATAATATTCAGGACTTATATCTTATAATGCTTTCTTCATTAATTGAAATTTGCAAAAAAGAATCTGTTTTTTTGCATCTGTCAAGCAAAAAACATCTTGCAACTGCAGCAGAACGTAATCCGAATGAAAAATTTATCAATAACAAAATTTTTCAACTTCTTGCCGAAAGCAATTCTCTAAGTATTGCTTTAGAAAATCGTAAAATCAACAACTGGTCTTTGAATGATGATTATATCATTTTACTTTTAAATGATATTAAGTCAAGTGATTTGTATGCAAAATACATGAGTACAACTACAAATACTTTTGAAGAAGACAGACAATTTGTAATTGATTTGTTTGCTGATGTAATTGTTCCTAACGAAAAATTATATGAATATTTAGAGGATGATAAATTAACGTGGGTTGATGATATTCCGGTTGTAAATACTCATATTGTAAAACAATTAAAAGCAATTAAAACTCAGGATCCGGATGATTTTAGAGTGCCAAAATTGTATAAAGATGTTGAAGATAAAGATTTTGCTAAAGATTTATTTAGAAGAACAGTTTTAAATGAATCTATTCTGGCAAAAGAATATGATGACAAAACACCAAATTGGGATAGCGAAAGGATTGCTGAAATTGATACTATTATCCTGAAAATGGCAATTTGTGAATTTTTAAAATTCCCGTCGATTCCAGTAAAAGTAACGCTGAACGAATATTTAGAAATTGCGAAAGAATATTCTACACCAAAAAGTAGTATTTTTATCAACGGAATTTTAGATAATCTTGTTAAAGAGCTTACCGCCAATAAAAAGATGATTAAAGTAGGTAGAGGTTTGATGTAAAAATTGAAAAACATAAATATTAATAATAAAAAATAAAAACTGAATACTATGCAAGATTTAATGAAATTTGCTCCTTATTTACTAATGTTTGTAGTACTGTATTTCTTCATGATCAGACCACAACAAAAAAGAGCAAAAAACGAAAAAGAATTTGAAAGCAGCCTGAAAGTAGGTGATAAGATAATTACTAAAAGTGGTTTTCACGGTAAAATTGTTGAGCTTGCAGAAACAAGTGCTGTTATCGAAACAATGTCTGGAAAATTAAAAATTGAGCGTTCAGCTATTTCTATGGAAATGAGCGCTGCTTTAGCTAAAAAAGCGTAATTTTTTAGACATTCTATAAAATATAAATCCCAAATTCTAATTTAGAATTTGGGATTTTTTTTGTTTTAAGGTGTTGTGCTATGCGAAATTACAAAAAAATAATTGTACGCAAAGTATTTCATCCCGATGAATGAGGGGTCTCCGCAAGAAACTCCACTTAGTAACTCTTCAATCTTTAGTTAGACGCACTGCAGTGCGTCTCTACGGTCAATCTTTATAGATTTGTATTATGTAGATTGTAAATTTGATGGTTCGTTCCTATTATCCGTATTGTTAATCGTAGAGACGCACTGCAGTGCGTCTGCGTAAAGAGATTGGATTCCAATTAGATCGTTGTATGTTTTGTTTCTCTTGAAATGACAAAAAAAGAAAAGACCTTTGTCAAAGTTTTAAACTTTGACAAAGGTCTCTGAAAATAGGAATTTGAAATTCTACCTATATTTATCATTCAATCCCAAGTTATTCAAAATCATCGGAATCACTTTCTCGATTCTTGAAAGTTTGGTTTTCTCTTGTTTAGCACTTTCAATATATTCCAGAAACTCATATTGTTTATAAGGACTAAATTTTTGAAAAGCTTCTGCTAAAGCTGGATTTTGATCCATTTCTTTTTGGAGAAGTTCAGAGATTATAGCTTCTTTTTTAGAAGGTTTTATAATTTTTTCTTGCTTTTCGTTTTCAATCGCTTCAAGAATGTATTCTAAAACTTCTTTTTCGTTTACTTCTTCTTTTGATGTAAAGCGCCATTGTCGCATGGATTTTGTTTTGTCTTCCTGAGCGTTAATGAGTCTCTTTTTTTTGTCTTTCAGAAAAACTCCGTTAAGAAACCAAATCGCAAAATAATTTTTAAAACCGCCAATCCCAATAACATTTCTCTTGTTGTAAACATAAATAGGTCCGCCCCATTTTATGGTTTCAACAAGTTCGGTTTTGTCAATAATTGATTTCAGGAAAAGAAGTTCTTCTTCCCACTTATTGACTTTGTCCCAAACGTGTTTTTTGTCAGAATTAGCTTCTTCCAATTTATCTTTTTCTTTTAGGTTTTTCGGTTACATCGAATATACCTTGAATCGCTGTTAATTCAGCAATTTTTACAATAACATCAGTTGCTTTTTGAATGCTTTCTGCAGGAACATATTCGTATTTTCCGTGAAAGTTATGACCACCTGCAAAGATATTCGGGCAAGGTAATCCCATAAAGGATAATTGCGATCCGTCAGTTCCGCCGCGAATAGGCTTTATGATGGGTTTAATGTTCAGTTCTCTCATTGCTTTTTCGGCAATATCTACAATATGTTTTACCGGAAGCACTTTTTCTTTCATATTGTAATACTGATCTTTTATTTCGGTCGTTACAATATCTTCACCGTATTGTTTAGCGAATTTTTTATTGATTTTTTTGGCAATTTTACCAATCAGATCTTTTCTTTTTTCGAATTTTAATTTATTGTGATCTCTTATAATAAGTTCTAAAACAGTTTCTTCAATGCTTCCCGTTAAGTGATGAACATGGAAAAAACCTTCATAACCTTTGGTTTCCTGAGGAGTTTCCCCTTTTGGAAGTTTATTGATGAAATCATTCGCAATCAACATCGAATTGATCATTTTTCCTTTTGCATAACCCGGGTGAACGCTTTTTCCTTTGAAAGTAATTTTGGCTCCGGCTGCATTAAAATTTTCATATTCTAATTCGCCAATCTGACTTCCGTCCATTGTATAAGCCCATTGAGCACCAAATTTTTGAACATCAAAATGATGTGCGCCACGACCAATTTCTTCATCAGGAGCAAATCCAATTCTAATTTTTCCGTGTTTAATTTCCGGATGTTGAATTAAATATTCCATTGCCGAAACAATCTCTGTAATACCGGCTTTATCATCTGCGCCTAACAAAGTAGTTCCGTCAGTTGTGATGATCGTTTGTCCTTTATATTGTAGTAAATCTTTGAAATAATTTGGAGATAAAACGATGTTTTTTTCTGCATTCAAAACAATGTCTTTTCCGTCGTAATTGGTAATAATCTGCGGTTTTACATTTGCTCCGCTAAAATCCGGCGATGTATCAAAATGCGATACAAAACCTATTGTTGGTACTTCATGATCTACATTACTTGGCAAAGTCGCCATGATATAAGCTTTGTCATCTATAGTAACGTCATCTAATCCAATTGATTTTAATTCTTCGACCAATTTATTGGCAAGATTCCATTGTTTCTCTGTACTTGGAGTGGTTTGTGAATTTGGGTCTGATTCGGTATCAATAGTTATGTAACTAATAAAACGATCTATAATATGTTGCATTTGTTTAATTTTTAGCAAATATAAGTAAATAATCAGGCGTTGTAAAGCTGTAAATTATGAAAACTGTAAATTTGGGTAAAAAAAGTTTGCCACGAATTTCACAAAGTAGCACCAATTAATTTAAATATAAAAATCCCAGTTTTACGAATCATAATTCATAAAACTGGGATTTTTATATTAAGGCATGCATAACAATTTTTTTATTAGTGAAAATTAGTGAAATTCGTGGCAAAATTTCTTTAAGAAAAACTTACTGCACACACCTAAAACCAATATGATTTGCAGGGGATTTATAATCACCTTTTCCTCTGGTTCCTACCATATAGCGTGTACAATATTGATCTGTACATAAAAATGATCCTCCGCGCTGTACTTTTTTAGGTAAGCCAGGTTCTCCTGGATCATAAGACGAATCCGGGCCTTTTGGATTTTTGGCTACTTTACCGCTTTGTTTTAAAATATCATAATAATCTGCAGTATACCAATCGTTTGTCCATTCCCAAACATTTCCACCAATATCATACAAACCATACGAATTTGGTTCAAATTGAGCGGTTGGTGCAATACCAATATACCCATCTTCTCCGGTGTCTCCTTTTTCTATAGGAAAGTGTCCCTGATAGATATTAGCCTGAAATTTGCCTTTTGGTTTTAAGGTGTTTCCCCAGGCATATAACTGGCCTGATTTTCCGCCACGTGCTGCAAATTCCCATTCAGCTTCAGTGGGCAATCGTTTTCCTGCCCATTTTGCATAAGCAGCCGCATCATCATATGAAACCTGAACTACAGGATATTTCTCTCTTCCTTTAATAGAGCTTCCGGCGCCTTCAGGATGTCTCCAGTCTGCACCATGAACATAAGTCCACCATTGCATATAATTATTTAGATCAACCTTTGCAGGAGTAGGAGTAAAAACAGCAGATCCTGCGACTAAGTTTTCTAGTGGAGCATCAGGATATTCTTCATGACTTGGTTTTGTTTCGGCTAATGTTACATAACCTGTAGCTTTAACAAAAGCTTCAAATTGTTCGTTTGTAACTTCTGTTTTATCCATATAAAATCCATCTACATATACCTGATGTATAGGTGCTGCATCTTTTGTAACTCCCTTAATGCTGCATAAACTTTCATCTTCAACATTGCTTCCCATAGAGAATTCTCCACCTGGAATCCATACCATTCCCTTTGGGGTTTTATTAGCAGGAGGTCTGTTTTTATTTTCTATTGTAGGTTTAAATAAAGACGAGTCAGCTGGATTTGGAGTTTCGGCACAATCTAATGCAGCTAACTTTTGTTTAGGAGTAATAAAAGTGCTGTAACCATATGCAATTGAAATAATGGAGATAGTAAGAATTGCTAAAATCCAATAGGTTTTATTTTTCATTATAATTATTTTATGTGGTAAATGGCTGGTTCGTTATTATAAAATCGTAGAAATGCAATTTCTGATAAAATTTTATAAAGTTTAAAAAATAACCTTACAAATCTCTATTTATTTGATAAGGTTAATATAGTTTATTTATCTTCTTCGACCAATACAACCTCGTATTTAGATTTTCCGTCTACTTGAACAGGCTGATAATAGGTTTCTCCAAATTTTACATACTTAACATCACCAATGGTAACTTCTTCACCTCCTTCAGGTAAATTATCGACTACGGTTCCTGCGGTTGGCGGAACAACTTTATAAGAGCTTCCGTCTTTTTCATAATAAGTTCCTCCATAATAGTAGTTGTTGACGGTTCCTGTATTGACAGTTTCTGCTCCGCTTGGTATATTATTCACGGTTCCTCCAACTGGAGCAGGAACGGCCGTATAACCTCCGTTTGATGGAGCATACCAAACTCCCTGATCATAGTGATATTGAGTACTCTCGACACTAACTACAATTGCTGTAACGGCCAAAGTTGCCACGAAAAAGCCCCATGGATGCCAAACTGGCCCATAATAAAATGGATGGTAAGGATGGAAATAGTAAGGGTGGAAAGTGTTGTATCGATAACCTCCATATCTGTAAGGCGGACGATTGTAAACTATGACATTGTTTCGTCTTACAACAGTGTTTCTGTTATTGTGTATATTAATATCTCTGCTTCTGTCAATATTTACATTATTTCTGTTTCTATTAACCGTATTACCGCTAATATTAGTATTTCTGTTTCCGGTTTTATTTCTATTTACGGTGTTTGAGTTTCGATTGTTTGTTCTATCCCCAATTTTAGAGTTTGATCCTGTTGATGGCCTTGTAATTTTATTTGTTCCGGTACCGCCAGATCCTGGTCTGGTTGTAGTTGCAGGTCGTTTTATTGTAGATTCATTAGATGCGGGTCTGGTATGGGTTGCAGGTCTCGCCTGAGCCGGTCTGGATTGAGCCGGTCTTGCCATATTTCCGCCTCTGTGTGCTCCGCCGCCATGACGTTGTGCTATGCTATCTATTGAAATCAAAAAAAATGATCCCATCAGACATACTAGCGCTATTTTTCTGAGAATTATTTTTATACTTTTCATTTTCAGTGTTTTAAGATGATTAAAATTATGAAAAAAATAGGAATAATCGCGAAAAATAAAAAATCATTTTAGTGTATAATTGTCTGAAGTATTATAATTAAATTTGCAACCGAAAAAACACACACAACACTCTTATGTATAAATTGATAATTCGCCCTATACTATTTTGGTTTGATCCGGAAGAAGTACATTATTTTACTTTTTCATTTGTTAAATTCATTTCAAAAATTCCCGGAGTTTCATCAATTATAAAATCAATATACGAAGTAAAAGATACTCGTTTAGAGCGTGAAGTATTTGGAATCAAATTCAAAAACCCGGTAGGACTTGCAGCAGGATTTGATAAAGATGCCAAATTATATAAAGAACTTTCTGATTTTGGTTTTGGATTCATAGAAATAGGAACTGTAACACCAGTTGGACAAGAAGGAAATCCTAAGAAACGTTTGTTTAGATTGAAAGCTGATCAGGCAATTATTAACCGAATGGGGTTTAATAATGGTGGTGTTCTTGAAGCTGTAGAGCGTTTAAAAAAGAATTCAGGAGTTTTAATTGGCGGAAACATTGGTAAAAATAAAGTAACACCAAACGAAAATGCCGTAGACGATTACATTATTTGCTTTGATGCCCTATTTGATCATGTAGATTATTTTGTAGTGAATGTAAGTTCTCCAAATACGCCAAATCTAAGAGCTTTACAGGATAAAGAACCTTTAACGGCTTTGTTACAAACCCTGCAAAACAGAAATGTAGAAAAACAAAAAACAAGTACTCAAAAAATAAAACCAATTTTATTAAAAATTGCTCCGGATCTTACAGACGAGCAATTATTGGATATTATTGATATTGTAAAAACAACTCAAATTGCAGGAGTAATTGCAACGAATACAACAATTTCAAGAGATGGATTACAATCTTCAAACCAATCTGAAATGGGCGGGTTATCAGGAAAACCATTAACGAAACGTTCTACAGAAGTGATTCGTTTTCTTTCTGAAAAAAGTAATAAAGCATTCCCGATCATTGGAGTAGGAGGAATACATTCTGCAGATGATGCTATCGAAAAGCTAAATGCCGGAGCAAGCCTGGTACAATTATATACCGGTTTTATTTATGAGGGACCAGCTTTGATAAAAGCAATCAATAAAAAAATATTAAAGCAATTGTAAAAGTAGTGCCTGCACAATTAATGCTGTAACAATTGCAGTCCCAAAACTAATTAATGTGCCTATTAAAACATATTCAGTAAGTTTTCTGTCTTTGGCTTCTTTTAAATCTCCAAATCTAAAAATTGATTTAGCGGCAAGTAAAAATCCTATTGCTTCAAAATGTCCTGTTAAAATAAAACAGAATACAAACAAGCGTTCTAATATACCAATATAATTTCCTGCGGTAGCAAGTGAATTATCATTATGACTATTTTGACTCTCCGGACTCCAGATAGAAATAATGGTTTTTATAAAAATAGAAGTGGGTTTGGTAATAAATAAAATACCTGTAATTAAAATCCAAAACTGATTATTGAACCATGTAAAATTGATGGTTTCGCCTTTATAGAGTAATACAACCCCAATTAAAATTAAAACATGCGCAATTTGGTCCATAATAAACCAGGTGCGTCTTGTTTTCGTTTTCTGAAAATTTAATTTGATCAAATCGATTATGCCATGTGTTACGGCAATTAAAAAAGCGTAAGGTATAAATTGAATTTCCCCAACTAAAATTGCAGCCAGAATACCATGCAAAACTATATGAAGATATAAATAAATACTGGTATGTTTTTTTGCCTCTTTATGTGCTACCCATGAATTGGGCTGCCATATAAAATCGCCTAATAAATGTGCTAAAAGCAGTTTTATAAATAAAATCATGACGTTGTAAGTTGTTTTATTTGTTTTCTGAAATAACGATCTAATTGCATTATCAAATCAAACTGGGCCCGTTTTTGCCTGCGGCTTACAGCTGCCTGATTAATGCCTAATTTTTGTCCTAATTCTTCCTGCGATAACGTAGGATTTTGTATGGCTGCCACTACAAATTCTGCTGGTTGTGCAAGCCAGCTGTCCATAAAAGTTAAAGCCAGCTGTATCATTAAATTCATTTTTTCATCAATAGCATCATCACCGGTTCGCATGGCTAAAGTTACTTTTTGTTTTTTTAAAGTCCCAAAAAGTTCTCCGGAATGTATAAAAGCAGTACCATTACTTTCTGATATTTTCTCTGCATGATGTGTTTTACTGCCAAAACCAATACTCATTCTGGCATCTAATTTTATGGCTTTCAGATGGGCTTTTATCAAAATAGCAGACCATAGCGCGTCTTCCGGATTCTTAATTTCGATCTGGAATTCATCTCCTCTGTAAATTTCCCACTGACTTGGCATTTCTCCAAACAGAGATAAGATCTTTTTCAAATCCTCTACCCAATGTTTAGAGGTTTGTTGTCTTGAGCCAATGATATCACCTGTAATTACGCTTGTCATATTCAAATATAATTAAAAATAAATAAATTTAATACTACAAAGATATGTAAATATTACCATTTAATGTAATATGTTTTAATATTACGTTTATACGTAATATGTTTTGTTATTACGATTTAATGTAATATTGTAATTAATGAAAATTATAGTTTTTATTTCTTTAAAAAAGAAGCTAACTTAGCCTTCACTAAAGAATAAGCTTTGAATAAAGAAATCAAGATTATCGAATGTCCTCGTGATGCTATGCAAGGTATCAAAACTTTTATTCCTACTAAAAACAAGGTTTCTTATATACAGGCTTTGCTTCGAGTAGGTTTTGATACGATTGACTTTGGAAGTTTTGTCTCTCCAAAAGCAATTCCGCAAATGCAGGATACGGCTGAGGTTCTGGCACAACTTGATTTATCGCAAACCACAAGCAAATTGTTGGCTATCATCGCGAATACCCAAGGCGCAACATTAGCATCAGAACATGAGCCTATTCAATATTTAGGATTTCCTTTTTCTATATCTGAGAATTTTCAGATGCGAAATACCCATAAAACCATTGCAGAATCTTTAATAACACTTGAAGAAATTCTGGAAATCGCCGATAAAAAAAATAAAGAAGTCGTAACGTATCTTTCTATGGGTTTCGGCAATCCGTACGGAGATCCCTGGAATGTTGAGATCGTTGGTGAATGGACAGAAAAACTGGCCGGAATGGGAGTGAAAATCTTATCGCTTTCAGATACCGTTGGCAGTTCTACGCCTGAAGTGATTACTTATCTTTATTCAAATTTAATTCCTAAATATCCTCAAATAGAGTTTGGCGCGCATTTGCACACCACCCCAAATAGTTGGTTCGAAAAAATCGATGCCGCATCAAAAGCCGGCTGTACCCGTTTTGATGGTGCTATTCAGGGTTTTGGAGGATGCCCGATGGCGACAGATAAGCTGACAGGAAATATGCCTACAGAAAAATTAATCTCTTATTTTACATCTAATAAAAAAGCAACCGGACTAAACTCTTTAAGTTTTGAAAGTGCTTATAATGAGGCTTCTAAATTATTCGGCAAATTTCATTAAGAAAATTACTATATTTACTATCAGGCAGATAATAAGTAATAAAATAATAACGTTGTTATTGTTTAGATACAAATTAAGCTATGAAAGTAAACTTTATAAATAGAATTTTTAAGATACTTTTTTTATCAAGCTTGTTTTTTTCATGCTCAAGCGATTTAGATTTTGACCAGACTAAAGATCTGAAATTAAAACCCGTATTTGTTGCTAATCTCACCTACTTTAATGTTCCTGCAACTCAACTAGCAAACAGTGGTGGAGGACAAGTATTATTTGATGAACAGGTTTTTGACGCTTTTAAAGGAGAATTTCTCAGGGATAATCTCATTAAAGCAGAACTTGATTTTGAAATAGAAAACACTATTATTAGAGATTTTACAGTTGAAATATTACTTCTGGATGCTAATGGCCAGATTTTAGAAACAAATTCCTATTCAATTCCAGCCTATTCAGGCAGTTCAAATATTATAAAATATCCTACTGAAGTGTTTGAAAATCAAAGGTTAGAACTTTTAAAAAAAACGGCTAAACTGGCTTTTTTTATTAGAATGGCACCTGGACCGGCATTAGACCAAAATAGTACAGGAAGTTTGAGATTACGCTCAGGCGCAACCGCTTATATGGAAATAGAATGAGAAAAGTATATCTGATAGTAATCATCGCTTTTCAACTTTCCTGCTTTGCTCAAAACAAAGAAGTGCTTTATAATTTCACGGCTATTCCGCAATCATCACTTTTAAATCCGGGAGCTGATGTTTCGTATAAATTCTATTTCGGAATTCCGGTTTTATCCGGAGTTTCAGCCAATTTTGGTTCCAGTAGTTTTTCGGCGTATGATTTATTCGCAAATAACGGAATTGATTTTAATGATAAAGTCCGCAATGTTATCAATAATTCTTCGAGCAAGGATAAAGCCCAGGTCAATCAACAGCTTGAATTATTTTCTGGCGGATTTAGGGTAGGAGGAAAGGATAGTCAATCTTATGTGTCGTTTGGTGTTTATCAGGAATTCGATTTTTTAATGTATGTTCCAAAAGATCCTGCAATATTAGCGCTAGACGGAAACAGGGATTACATTGGCAAATCATTTAATCTGGCCGACTTAAATGTAAGAGCAGAAGTTTTGTCTGTTTTTCATGTAGGATTTCATAAAAAACTAAATGAGAAATTGGTTTTAGGTGGTCGTGCAAAATTATATTCAAGTGGCGCAAATGCAACATCGACTAAAAATTCCGGATATATTTTTACAGGTCAAAGTGCCGGAACGCCAAATATTTATAACCAAATAATAGCTTCGCATTTAGAACTTAAAACCTCTGGAATTGCTGCCTTTACAAAAGATGAATACGAAGGAAGCATCCCAAAAGATATTGCTCATAATACTTTCTTTAACGGGAGTTTAGGTCTTGGTCTTGATGCCGGACTTACTTATTATTTTAAGGAAAATCTACAGTTTACAGCAAGTATTGTCGATCTCGGTTTTATAAGACACACCAAAGATCTCGAAACAATAACGTACAAAGGGACTTATAATTATCAGGGCGTTAATCCTAGTTTTGACCCAACAAATGAGCCTGAAAATATTTTTGATGAATTTGAAAAAGCCATACCAAGGGATACACTTTATAACAAGTATACGACCTGGCGACCAACAAAATTCTATTCATCACTTCAGTATTCATTTGGCGAGGCGCGTTATGACGGAGATTGTAATTGTAAAGGAAAAATTGATAGAAAATATGTCAATTCACTTGGTGGGCAATTGTTTATAATGTCAATGCCTGTTGATCCATTTGTGGCGGTAACCGCTTTTTATAAACGAAGCATCTTCGAGAAATTAGATATAAAAGCTACTTATACATTCGATTCATATTCGAATAAAAATATAGGTTTAGGAATTTCCGGAACACTTGGAAAACTCAATATGTACCTTCTCGTTGATAATGTTCTCGAATATAAAGATGTTTCAAAAGCCAACAGTATAGCATTTCAATTTGGTTTTAATTTTGTTTTTCAGAATTCCGAAGATTGATTTTTACCATATAAGTTATATAAGTTCATTTAATTTGTCAAAGTCCGAAGTGATGAAGTTTGTCAGTTCGAGCGTCCCGAGACTTCGGGAGAGAACTATGCGAAAAGTATAGCAAATTGGCTAAGAATTAAATTTTCTTTTATGACTAATATGGCGATTTTTTTTAAGAAGCTATTTCCTGCTGTTTATTGCAAGCACTCGAGCAAAACAACTTTTTTTCAAGGCCTTAAAAGAGCTTCCGCTGGTCGCTTTTTAAGACCAGAAAAAAATGATGTTTTACTTTTCGTGGCTTTCCATTTCCATCAGGGCTAGTGCTGTTGTATTTGTAAGTCCTTTCCTGTAAAGTTAAATTTATGAATAAGTTAGTAATCAAGTTTCCAATTTATTCACTATATTTGCACGCAATTCAACTAGAAATTGCAACATGATAGCACACAACTCCAAGATTATCGGCGAAGGTTTAACTTACGACGATGTATTATTAGTACCTAACTACTCGAATGTGCTTCCTCGCGAAGTGAGTATCAAATCAAAATTTTCACGAAATATAACATTAAACGTTCCAATAGTATCAGCTGCTATGGATACCGTTACAGAAAGTTCTATGGCAATTGCTATGGCGCAAGAAGGCGGAATAGGTGTTTTGCATAAAAATATGACAATCGAGCAACAAGCTGCGAAAGTTAGAAGAGTAAAACGCGCTGAATCAGGAATGATTATCGATCCGGTAACTTTACCAATGAATTCAACAATTGCAGATGCTAAAAATGCGATGAAAGAATTTGGAATTGGCGGTATTCCAATTGTTGACGAAAACAGAATATTAAAAGGAATCGTTACAAACCGTGACTTACGTTTCGAAAAAAATGGTGCAAAACCAATTGCTGAGGTAATGACCAGTACAAACTTAGTTACTGTTGCCGAAGGAACTTCACTAGAACAAGCTGAAGTAGTTTTACAAGGACATAAAATAGAAAAATTACCAGTTGTAAATGCTAATTACGAATTGGTAGGTTTAATCACTTTTAGAGATATCACAAAATTAACGCAAAAACCAATTGCTAACAAAGACGTTTTTGGACGTTTAAGAGTTGCTGCTGCAATTGGTGTTACGGGTGATGCAGTGCAAAGAGCAGAAGCATTAGTTGCTGCCGGAGTTGATGCAATTATCATTGATACCGCTCACGGACATACTGAAGGTGTGGTAAATACATTAAAAGAAATAAAATCAAAATTCCCAAATATTGATGTAATTGTAGGGAACATTGCAACTCCTGAAGCCGCTAAATATTTAGTAGCAAACGGAGCAGACGGAGTAAAAGTAGGAATTGGACCAGGTTCTATTTGTACAACCCGTATCGTTGCAGGTGTTGGTTTTCCTCAATTTTCAGCAGTTCTTGAAGTAGCTGCGGCTATCAAAGGAACTGGAGTTCCCGTTATTGCCGATGGTGGAATTCGTTATACAGGTGACATCCCTAAAGCAATTGCTGCAGGTGCTGACTGTGTAATGTTAGGATCTTTACTAGCAGGAACAAAAGAATCTCCGGGAGAAACTATTATTTTTGAAGGAAGAAAATTCAAATCTTACCGCGGAATGGGTTCTGTTGAAGCCATGCAAACGGGGTCTAAAGATCGTTATTTTCAGGATGTTGAAGACGATGTCAAAAAATTAGTTCCAGAAGGAATCGTTGGTCGTGTTCCTTACAAAGGAGAATTAAATGAAAGTATGCTTCAATTTGTTGGAGGTCTTCGCGCCGGAATGGGATACTGTGGCTCAAAAGATATTCCGACTTTGCAGGAAACCGGACGTTTTGTTAGAATCACGTCAAGCGGAATTACAGAAAGTCATCCACATAATGTAACAATTACAAAAGAAGCTCCAAATTATTCAAGATAATTTTTTAGTTTTAGATATAAAAAAGGCATAAGAAACTAAATCTTATGCCTTTTTTAATTTTATAAGCTTTAGTTTTTTACTGTATGCAAAAACTCATTTGTTATTTTGTAATCTTTATTTTTAATTACAATTTTGTATTTGCCTTTATCTAATATTAAACTGCCTTTGCTGGTGTTGTCTAAAATTTCAATAATATCTGCAGGTGTTCCATCTTTTTCAAGTTCATTAATTCGGTAAGCCATAACTAATACTGGAAACTCCTTTATTTTAGAATTTGAAATATTGTAAATCTTTCTTTTTCCTGATAAAGTCATCCAATCCGGTCTTTCATTATCATATTTTGTAATAGGATGTATTATTGAGCAATCAATTTTTTTGGGATTATCAATAGCGCCATTAAATGTTTTATTATTTGAATCTACTAAGATTGCAGGATAATTTAAATTTAGCATTTGTATATAAGGCTGATTCAATTTGCTGTCGCCTCTTTCAGAATATTGAATTTGATCAATTGTAAACGGATTTATTCCTGTAAATTCAGTTATTCTGCCCGCCATAGCTTTTTCCCAGGATTTAATTCCAGGTATTCCTTCAATGATATGATCGTATCCGCAATGAATTAAAAATTTTCCTTCAGGATTTTTCTCTATCCATTTAGCAATATTCTGAGCTTGTTTAATTTCTCTTTCTTTTCCGTTTAAATTTGGGGTATTAAAATCTTCATAGCCAAATACAGTAAAGCCAATTTTTATAGCCTCATTAATCAAATTACCAAATTGAGGTTCCTGCGTATAAAATCCGCTCTCCAAAACAGGAAATTCTCTTTTATTTATTAAGGTGTCATTAAGAGCTTCGATACCTAGAAAACGAAAACCATTATTATAGAGACCCTGAAGTATTGAAGTGGTAAATACTCGATGTCTGGCATTATTATGGGCTTCATTGATCATAATAACTTTTTCAGTTTTAGATCTGCGAACAATATAATCTGCTGCGTTTTCTGCATGAAACTTTTTAAAATACAAGCTGTCTTCCTTTGTTATTACCGGTATTTTGGCTCCATTTTTATCCCAGGTTTCAAGTGCCTTTTTATAGTAACCGCTAATAGAATAAGCAGCTGCTCCGCTTTGATATTTCCACTTTACAGTATCTTTTTCGATTTTGTGATTTATATCCTGAGAAAACTGATAGATTTCTTTTTTAGTTTGAGAATACAATTTTGCTGTAAAAAAGAAAAGCAAGAAGACTAATAGAAATATTGGTTTCATTATTTTTATGAGAAAAGTTATGTAAATTTAAAAATAGAAAAAAATAAATGACTTTTCAATAAATAAAACAAAAGGCATAAGNNCTTATGCCTTTTGTTTTATTTTAAATCTAAAAAAACTACTAATATAATTCGTCAAAACTTATTAGCAGTTTTTTCTTTAGATTATATTTTAAAGTGAAGCAGTTTGTTTTTCTGTTTCCCTGACTTTTTGATTTTCTAATATCTTTTGGATAAAAGGTTGTACCTGAGTTTCCAGATCAGATTCTGAAATATCCAGAGCTTTTGGATCTTTGACTAATACGTACCAAGGTTTTGGTTCACCAAACGGATAACTTCCAAAAACAATAACCGGAGTTCCTTTTACTTTTACATTTTCTTTATCTTTCAAGATCCATTCATCAGCAAATTTATACAAGTATTTAGCGTCGTTTTCTTGTAATCGTAAGCAAGAATGTGATGCAGGATATCCTGGTAATTCATATTCATGAAAACCAACACCAAGTTTGTTCTCAATATTAAAATTCCATTTTAAGTCCCATTCATCATTAAATGTACTGGTCGTTTTTTCAGCTTTCCAATTGGTGAAAAATAATCCGGTTGGAGTTGGATCTTTTTTTCTTCCCATATTAGTTGGTCCGGTATATACAAGTTCTCCATTCTCATAAGCGGCAAATGCCTGAGCAGGATAAGAGAAAATAATAACTTTTGAAACGTCTTCTAAAGCGCTCACATGCAAAGGAAACGGAAGATAATAAACAATGTCTCCAGTAAAATCAGCTGGAACTATAACAGAATCCATTTTTACGAAATTTGCTTTATCAGTTCGGTTTAAAGCGTACGCAATTTTAAGTTTGCTGCTGTCCGATTCATTTATTTTCAGCCATTCTTTCGTTTTCTCAAATTTATAAGAAACTGATTGTGGCTTTTTATATTCGATAGTTTTCTTTGGTTTTGCCTCTTTTTTTACTTCAGTTGATTCACTTTTTTTGCATGAACCTAATAAAACTAATACTAATAGTAATAAGATATTGGATGTGTAATATAACTTTTTCATAAACTGGTTTTTTATTACTGTAAAGTTATTTTAATAGTAGCTAACGGAACTTACACAATTTTTTGAATTGTTTGTTTGATTCTCATTTTATTCAATACAATCCATTTCAAACAATTGATCCAACAAAACTTTAAAAAGTTTTAATAAAGAATTTAAAACCTCTAAATCAAGAATTTTACCATCTGTAAAATAAGATAATTCGAATTCATTAACGGGAAGTTGTTTTTCCCAAATTCCTTTTTGATTTAATATTTGAATGTTTACTTCTTTTTGAGATTCGATCAGGTCTCTTAACTCTTTATTGCGTAATATTTTTTTTATTTTGAATTCATTATTGCTTTTAATGATATAAGCTTTATCAAATTCAGGATAGCCAATTTCTATATCTTGTGCTCCAAACAATTTTTCAATTTTTCGGGTAAACCCTTCACGGTAAATTTCAAATTTCAAATTATCTTTTAATGTAATCGGAACAATAACGCGTGTTAACTGAGTACTATATTTACCTGACCATAAGGTGTAATTATCAAACGTAATTTTCCAGTTTTTGTATTCTATTTCGTTAGAGTCAGAGCGCCATGAATAACCTTCATTAAAAGTTCCATTTGTTTCTTTTGCGAATTCCTGCCAAATATTAATTTTAGTCATCTGATATTAAACCAATCCTTTTATTTTAGCATGTTGCAATAATAAAATAGTTTTAGCGTCAGTAATTTCACCGGATTCAATCATTGTATATGCTTCATCAAACGTATATTCCAGTACTTCAATGTTTTCTTGTTCAGCATCTAATCCTCCGCCATCATTTACTTTCATGGTTTCATCATATTCGCCAACAAAAAGATATAAAATCTCTGTAACAGAACCTGGAGACATATAAGTTTCTATAACTTTTTCGACTTTTTTTAAGCGATAACCTGTTTCTTCTTCGGTTTCGCGAATAACAGCAACTTCTGCATTATCCTGATCCAGAAGTCCTGCACAAACCTCGATCATCATTCCGGTTTTATTTCCGTTAAGATAAGTAGGCAGCCTGAATTGTCTTGTTAAGATTACTGTTTTTTTAGAGGAGTTGTATAGTAAAATAGCAGCTCCGTTGCCGCGATCGTAGACTTCACGAATATGAGATTCTACTTTACCATCTTTCTTTTGATAATCAAAAGTTACTTTGTTTAGTATATACCAATTGTCTGATAACAATTTTGTTTCCGTAACTTTAATTTCTGGATTTCTCATGATTAGAAATATTTTTGTATAAAAAAACGCCCTGGTTATCAGAGCGTTTAGAGGTGTTATTTTGTTATTGTTTGTTTTCTGTCCGGTCCAACAGATACAATCTTAATTGGCACTCCAACTTCTTCTTCAATAAACTCAATATATTCTTTTAGCTCAATTGGTAATTGATCGTAAGTTGTCAATCCCGTTAAGTCAGCTTTCCATCCTTTAAATTCTTTATAAACAGGAGTTACGTTTTCCGGCTCGATGTTATAAGGAAAGTGAGAAATATTTTGTCCTTTATAGTTGTATTCTGTACAAACTTTCAAAGTTTCGAATCCTGAAAGAACGTCGCCTTTCATCATCATTAATTGAGTAACTCCGTTTACCTGAACAGCATATTTTAAAGCTACAATATCCAGCCATCCGCAACGTCTTTGTCTTCCTGTAACAGATCCAAATTCGTTACCAACTCTTGCCATTGTTGCACCAACTTCGTCAAAAAGTTCCGTAGGGAAAGGTCCGCTACCTACACGTGTAACATAAGCTTTAAAGATTCCGTATACTTCCTTAATTTTGTTAGGAGCAATTCCTAAACCTGTACAAGCTCCTGCAGCAGTAGTATTTGATGAAGTTACGAAAGGATAAGTTCCAAAATCAACATCTAATAATGATCCTTGAGCTCCTTCGCATAAAATAGATTTACCTGCTTTTTGAGCCTGGTACATATATTCTTCACTGTCAATAAAATCTAATTTTTTTAATTCTTCGATAGCTTCAAAAAACTCTTTTTCAAGTTCAGCTAAGTTGTATTGAATCGCTACGTCATAAAAAGCAATCATTGCTTCATGCTTATCAGCTAATGCTCTGTAACGCTCTTTAAAATCTTCTAATTCAATATCTCCAACACGTAAACCGTTTCTACCGGTTTTGTCCATGTAAGTTGGTCCAATTCCTTTAAGAGTAGAACCAATTTTTGCTTTTCCTTTAGATGCCTCAGATGCTGCATCCAGTAAACGGTGAGTTGGTAAGATTAAGTGTGCTTTTCTTGAAATGATTAATTTGCTTTTGATATCAAGGTTAAATTTCTCTAAACCTTCAATTTCTTTTTGAAAAACTACCGGATCTATTACAACACCATTACCAATGATGTTTATTGATTTTTCATGAAAAATTCCAGAAGGAATGGTTCTAAGTACATGTTTTATTCCGTCAAATTCTAATGTGTGCCCTGCATTTGGTCCTCCTT
The DNA here is from genome assembly GCF_001975985.1 of [Flexibacter] sp. ATCC 35103. Taxonomy (GTDB): domain Bacteria; phylum Bacteroidota; class Bacteroidia; order Flavobacteriales; family Flavobacteriaceae; genus Flavobacterium. Next base: position 118,756 of record NZ_MTQF01000011.1, read on the forward strand.
GAAAACGTGCAATAATATCATAATTAGAGGTAAGAACGTCAACAATTTTCCCTTTACCTTCATCTCCCCATTGTAATCCTAGTAATAAATCTACGGTCATTCTGTTTTAATTTGCGTTAGGGCAATTTGAGTTGCCCTACTGATTAATGTAGTTAATTTTCTTTTTTTTTATTTTTTAAATAATGCCTTTTGCGGATTATTGCTTTTGTTTTTTGTTTCCGTAGAAATAAAGTGAATGATTCGTAATTTCGATATCAAATATTTCTTCGATTGTTTTTTTGATGGTTTGAATTCTTGGATCGCAAAATTCGATTACTTCACCAGAATCAGTCATGATAATGTGATCATGCTGTTTATCAAAATATGATTTTTCGTAGTAAGCCTGATTTTGCCCAAATTGATGTTTTCTAACCAAAGCGCAGTCTAACAATAACTCGATCGTGTTGTATAATGTAGCTCTACTCACACGATAGTTCTTGTTTTTCATTTTGATATATAAGTTTTCTATATCAAAATGCTCTTCGCTATCGTAAATTTCCTGAAGTATAGCATAACGCTCAGGAGTTTTGCGATGCCCTTTTTGCTCAAGATACATTGTAAAAACATTTTTTACAATTTCTTGATTCTTAGTGTTGTCAGTTGAAATGAGTGTCATATCCGGCAAAGATAAATTTTTATTTTTAATGAATAAAAGTTTCGGGTTTAAAGTTTAACGTTAAGGTCTGTATTTGATTCTTTATAACACATCAAATACAGGCTTTTACAGCATTAAAATTTAATAAGTTCAAAAGAACTTAATTAACATAATTATTTTTATTTATGATAAAACTAACAATTTCTTACTTTGTTTTTGTCATATACATATACCAATTCCATTCCCAGGTTTTTCCGTTGTCGTCAGACATACCCTGACTCCATACCGGATTGTTTTCATCTCTGGCATCCCAGCGAAAAACTTGCAACACATCTTTATCTTCAAAAGTGTCTTTAGAGAAAAAATGTCCTACCTTATTTTCAAAAGAACCAATTACAGGCTTATCTAAAGTTCCTGTATTTGAATCAGCCCAATAAATACTCCATAATCGTGTTGAAGGATTAAACAATCTAACCGTCATTCCTTCAAAAGGTTCGCCGTCAAAAGTCGCGAGAAAATTATCAATATTGCCAATTCCGTTTAAAATCTTATACATTTCCTGAGTGGATGAAAATTCAATCCATTCTGTAGAATTTGCAAACCTCTTTTTTAATTTTTTGTTCCGAATAACTGATTTTCCCTGAAAAAAATCAAAATCATCTTTTGACGAAGATTCAGAAGCAACAATTAAAAGTTCTCCGTTTTCATCAAAATTTACTTTGGGAATTTCTACTTCTAAGGAAATTGTTTTCATGAAAAAAATATTTATATCAATATTTAAGCAAAATAGGCACGATATAGTATTCTCCTTTTTACTTTAAGACTTTAATTTTCGATTGATTTATGTTCTGTATTCTCTTGTAACTTTATCAACTCCGTCAATTTTTTTAATCGCATTGATCATTTTTTTCAAAATGGTATTGTTTTGAACAATTACTGCAATCTGACCATGAAAAATCCCGGCATCTGTGCTTAACGAGATACTTTGAATATTCACGCTCATATTGTTCGAAATAACTCTCGTTAATTGATTTGTAAGTCCTAAAACATCCATTCCTGTTATGTTGATGATGGCTTTGAATTCCTCCTGAGAAGAATCTATCCATTTAGCACTCATAATTCTGTAAGCATAGTTTGATTGCATTCCAATAGCATTTGGGCAATCTTTTTTATGAACTTTAATTCCTTCATTTATGGTTACAAACCCAAAAACATCATCACCGGGAATCGGGTTACAGCAAGGCGAAAGTTTGTAATCTAACTTATCATGCTCAGTCCCAAAAACCAGCATATCATAATTACTGCTGATAACCGGTTTATGAATATCGTCTGCAGCTGTTGTATCTTTATTTCTTTTGATTTTGTTTTTAAAGAAATTGATAAACGTATTGCTTTTTTGGGCTGCATAATCTTTTAATTGCTGATTTTCTATGGCACCAATTCCAACTCTGTAAAATAGATCTAAACTTGTTTTTAGTTTAAAAAAGTTGACCAGTTCATTGATAACTTGTTCGCTGATCGTGATTTTTAAATGGCGCAGTTTTCTGGTAAGTAATTCTTTTCCTTCTTCAGCAATTTTTTTGGTGTTCTCATTAAGAACGTTTTTAATTTTATTTTTGGCTCTTGAAGTCGTTACATATTCTAACCAGTTTACTGTTGGTTTTTGGTTTGCAGAAGTTATGACTTCGACCTGATCACCGCTTTTTAGTTCATGATTTAACGGCACCAAACGTCCGTTTACACGTGTTCCTCTGGTTTTGATTCCAATTTCTGAGTGAATACTAAACGCAAAATCAAGGGAAGTGGCACCTTTTGGCAACGATTTTATTTCTCCTTTTGGTGTAAATACGAAGATTTCTTTAGAATATAAATTCATTTTAAAATCTTCTACAAAGTCAACCGCATTGGTTTCCTGATTTTCAAGTGCTTCACGAAGTAAATTCAACCAGACATCAAGACCGCTTTCTTCAGTAGCTCCATTTTTGTATTTATAATGTGCAGCATAACCTTTCTCTGCAATTTCATCCATACGTTCGCTTCGAACCTGAACTTCGACCCAGCGGCCTTTTGGTCCCATTACGGTAATATGCAAAGCTTCGTATCCGGTTGATTTTGGAGATGAAATCCAGTCACGCAAACGACTTGGACTTGGTCTGTAATGATCTGTTACGATAGAATAAATTTTCCAGGCAACAAATTTCTCATCGTGCGGATCTGATTTGTAAACTATTCTTAAGGCAAACTTGTCATAAACTTCGTCGAAACTCACATTTTGAGCACGCATTTTTCTGCGAATCGAATAAATAGATTTCGGACGCCCTTTGATAATATAATCAATGCCTTCATTGTCTAAAGATTTCTTCAATACATCTGAGATATCTTTGATATAAGCATCCTGTTCTTCTTTTGTTTCTCTTATTTTGCTTACAATATCATTATAAACAGCAGGCTCTGTATATTTTAAGCCTAAGTCTTCGAGTTTAGTTTTAATATTATAAAGTCCTAAACGGTGGGCGAGGGGGGCATAAATATAAAGCGTTTCTGAGGCAATTTTGGTTTGCTTATATTCTGCCATCGAATCCATGGTTTGCATATTATGCAAACGATCTGCCAGTTTAATCAGGATTACACGAACATCATCGTTCAGTGTAAGGATCATTTTTCTGAAATTTTCTGCCTGCATGGAAGCATTCAGATCTTTTTGAACCAGGGAAATTTTTGTCAGCCCTTCAACTAACTGAGCTACTTTTGGATTAAATAATCGTTCGATATCCTCGACCGTTATTGGAGTATCTTCAACAACATCGTGCAATAAAGCCGCAGCAATAGAGGTAGCTCCTAAACCAATTTCAGAAGCCACAATTTTCGCAACTGCAATAGGATGAAAGATATACGCTTCGCCGGATTTACGTCTTTGTTCTTTATGTGCGTCTACTGCAACATCAAATGCTTTCCGGATTAATTTTTTATCAGTAGGGCTTAAAGTCTGATAACTGATTCGAAGTAATTCTTTATACTCTTGGGCAATTGCTTTATTTTCTTTTTCAATATCTATTTCTATCATAACGGCATAGTTCAAGTACTAAAAATAGCAATAAGTTTGAACATACGCAAGGGAATGGAAGGTTGATTTTAGTCCCGAAGTTTCGGTTTAGATTTTAGATTTTCTAAGTTTAAGTGTAGTCCCTGACGTGACAAAAAATCATAATCATAACGCTATGGTTACCAGTATGTAATCCCTAAAGGGATATTTCTTTAAAGGTAAAAATATAACCTATATAGTTTATATGAATAATACTTCGCTAGAGCTAGGTATTGTTAGAAAACCGTTACCGGAAAATAGGATAAAAAACATTATTTATACATGATTATGCTCAGTTAGGAGCTAAATATTGATAGAAAAATATTTAGAACCAAGAAAATAGTTTATACAGAGAATGCTCCACTAGGAGCTTCATATTGGTAGTAATCAAAATAGTTTATGTATATAATTTTAATTAAACCCTCTTTGACGTTTGGCTTCAAAAATTAAAATAGCAGCAGCAACTGATACATTCATGCTGTCAATCTCGCCCTGCATTGGGATTATGATATTTTGAGTTGCAGCATCGCGCCAATCCTGTGTTAAACCGGTAGCTTCTGTACCTACGACTAAAGCTGTTGGAGTCGTGAAATCCTGCGTATGATACGATGTTGAGTTTTGTAATGTTGCGCAATAAAAATCGATCTTTTTTTCCTTCAAAAAAGCAATGATTTCTGCTGTAGTTCCGGTTGCAATTTGGTTGGTAAATAAACAGCCTACGCTTGAGCGAACAATATTCGGGTTATATAAATCACTTTTTGGGTTTGCGATCAAAACGGCATCCAGATTTGCAGCATCGGCTGTACGCAAAAGGGCACCAATATTTCCGGGTTTTTCCGGTGCTTCTGCAACAATAATCAACGGATTTGCAGATAATTTTAAATCAGATAACAACATCGATTTTGTTTTGGCAATAGCCAAAATACCTTCGGTTGTATCGCGATAGGCTAATTTTTGGTAAACTTCTTTATTGATTTCAATTAATTGAACTGGTGAATTAACCAATTTATTAATTTCATTTTCAGTTACTAATTCGGGTAAGAATAAAACGGTTTCTATTTCGTAACCGCCTTTTATGGCTAATGAAATTTCACGTAATCCTTCAATCAAAAATGTTCCGGTTTGTTTTCTGGCTTTTGCTTTTTCCTGCAGTAAAACAAGTGATTTTATAAACGGATTTTGGATTGAGGTAATTTGTTTCATTCTTAAAGGTACTGAGTTTCTAAGGTGCTAAGATACTTAGTTTTTTTTAAAATAGGGTCAAAGTGGTAAAGGTTGAGAGGTTCAAAGGCTTAAAATGATAAAAAAAGTTTGCCACGAATTTCCCGAATTAGCATTTCGCTTAACGCTAGTAAAAATTCGTAAAAATTCGTGAAATTCGTGGCAAAAAAATATTTATTCCTCTGTAGAATTATTTTCTTCAAGAAGTGCCGTTTCTTCTTCTTGAGGTCTTGTTGTAACCTGATCTTTTTTGCCAAATAAAAATTTTCTAACAGCAGCAAATCCTGCTGCAATCGCTAGAAAGATGATTTTACCAAATTTTGCGAGAATAGCAAAAAATCCCACTTTTGCCAACACTTTCCCGGCTACTAATCCGCCAATAGTCCACGCTGCAACGGTATCTGTGTCTGCATCAAAATCAAGATATTTGTGTCCGTCATTGAATTCTACACTTTTTAAGATTCCCGGAATACTCGCTTTTACTTCTGCAAGTTCACTCATTCCGGCAACTGCAGATATATTATACATTCCTTTTCGTCCTAAAACTCTCAAATCATAATTTAAAGTATTCGCTTCGTCTTTTCCAAATTTTAGTTCTTTTGCCCAATGCAATACTTTCAAATTACTATCATAATAGGGTTTTGATGCCCAGCCGACTAATTGTACTTCTTCATAACCGCCTTTTTTACGTTCTTCGTTTTCTGCCAGAACATCTTCTTTCATGGTTTTTAGCAAATCGTCATAGTCAATATCTCCTGCATCATCATCTTTTACAAAACCATCTCCCTGATAACTAATTACAAACATCCAGCTATTGCTGTGAGTAACGCCTTTACCGTCAGGTACAAGAGATCCTAAAACAGTTTTGTCTTCAGGATTTCCCCATAAATTGCTTAAAACATTTTGTGTTTGTTCTGCATTTAAAAATTTAAATCCCTTAGGAACATTAAGCGTTCCTTCTCCTTCGGTTAAAGCGATTTTGCCGGTTTCGTATTTAAATGATTTTTCGACCTTGTCATAATAAGCAGCAATAGTATCGTTTTTTTGCGCTATTATTTTGGGAATGAAAATAGAAATTAAAAAAAGAAATAGTAACGTTTTTTTCATTTGAATAAATTGGTTTTGGTTAATTCTTTATTTTGGTTGGTCTAATTATTTTTGAAGCACTTCTGTAATCTCATTCGCAACAGGATGAGATGTTGTAAAAGTATATCTCATGATTTTTGCAATGGTTTGGGCGATTTGTTTTTGATAGAATTGCGATTCGGTTTTGATTTCGCCTTTTGCTGCAATTTCTGGTCCAATTGCTGCAAACCAAATTTGAGAAGCACCAACAACATCAGCTCCATGATCTGTCCATTGTGCTTTTGTTTTGTCTCCGCGGCCATGGTCTACGGTGATGAGTAATGTAGTTTTGTTTTTGTATTGAGGATCATTTTGTACAAAATCCCAGATTTCATTAATCCATTTATCTACTTGGTTTGCAGCATCCAGATAGGATCTGTAATGTCCGGAATGTGCCCATTCATCCGTTTCTCCATAAGCAATGTAAAGTACTTTTGGTTTCTTGGTTTTGAGTTCGTCTAAAGCTTGGTAATGCGTAAAAACATCTAGACATTCATCTTCATGAAAAGGTTTAAATGAATTATTTCGCATTTCATTTAATAATTTCTGAGTTGCTGTTGGTTTATTTCCTCCCACATTATCAAAAGCAGAAATTACAGGGAATCCGCTTCTTTCTTCATTTAAGATTCTGTCAAAAGCATCCCACGCTCCAAAAGCCGCAACTTTTCCTTTTAGTTTAGATTGCTGGTTTAAAAACTCCAAAACGTTCACATTTGGATTTGCTTTATAACTATTAGAATTTACCGCAACATCTACATTTCCGGTCATGATTTCGCTATATCCCGGATAACTAAACCAATACGGATTTGAAACATCTACTTTATTACCCAAATCACGATTGCCATAAATTTGCCCTTTTGCAGCAATTTGTGACCATAAAAAAGGCATGATTTTTTTTCGGGATTCCTGAAAGTCAGGACCTGAATATTTTTTATAAATATAAGTACTGTCACCCTGATTGAATTTTTTATCATTGGCGATTGCAGGATCTATTCCCTTAAAAATTTCCTGCCATCTAAAACCGTCCGTAGTTATAACGATGATATTTTCTGTTTTTTGCGCTTGAGATGTAAAGCTTAATAAAATGAACAGAACTAAGATTGACTTTTTCATTTTTTATTAATTTGAAATTACATTGATTCGTTAAATTTTGTTTCAAAACTACTTAATTTAATCAATCAATTTTTACGTGATAACGTAATGTAACTATAAATTAATAGAGGATAAAAATTATAAAATTCCTCTTGCTTTAATCTCTAAATATTTATTAATGGTATCCAAAGTCAGATTTTCAGGTTGAGTAAGCACAGAATAAATTCCGTATTTTTTGAGTTCGTTTGCGATTAAACGTTTTTCGAACATGAATTTTTCGGCTATGACTTTATCGTATATTTCCTGAATTGTATCTGTTTTTTTGTTGATGATAGTATTCAGTTCAGTATTACTAAAAAATACGACAACTAATAAATGACTTTTTGCAATTCCTTTTAAATAAGGTAATTGACGGTTTAATCCATCCATTGTTTCGAAATTTGTATACAAAATAATTAAGCTTCTCTGATTAATGTTTTTCTTGATATCGACATATAAACGACTGTAATCACTTTCGAAAAAATCAGTTTTGATATTGTATAAAGTTTCCAGGATTTTTTGCATTTGCGAGGCTCTTTTCTCTGCAAAAACTCTGTTTTCTACTTTTTTTGAGAAAGCAAAAATTCCTGCTTTGTCTTGTTTTTTCAGAATTACATTTGATAAAACCAAGGTCGAATTTATGGCATAATCTAATAAACTCAAACCATCAAAAGGCATTTGCATCACGCGGCCTTTGTCAATCGCCATATAAACCGATTGTGATTTTTCGTCCTGAAATTGATTAACCATCAAAGAACCTTTTTTTGCTGTGGCTTTCCAGTTTAAAGTTCTAAGGTCATCTCCCTGAACATATTCCTTAATTTGCTCAAACTCCATGGTGTGACCAATACGACGAATTTTCTTGATGCCGTATTGATATAAATTATTCGAAAAAGCCAATAAATCATATTTTCTCAACTGCATGTAAGACGGATATGTAGGCACCATTTTATCCTTATCGAAAGAAAATCTTCTCGAAATTAATTTTAAAGGAGAAGAAACATAAACATTCAGATATCCAAAGTAATATTCGCCTCGTTCTGTTGGACGTAAATCGTAACCAATTTCTTTTTGTTCAGAAGCTTTAATTGTTTTTACAATTTTAAAATTACGCACCTGAAACTGAAACGGAATTTCGTCTATGATTTTGACTGAAATTTTGAAAGTATAATAGTTTTTTACACTTATTGTTACAGGATTTAAATCCCCGTTTGAAAGTTTTTCGGCGGTTATTCTTTCGGCTTCGATTCCGGTTTTTGTTGCATATAAAATTAAAATATCAAGCACTAAAAAAGTGAATAAAATCAAAACCACAAACCAAACGGCATTATATAAATTTGGAAAAATAAAAGCACAGACAAACATTCCTATAATACTCAGCAGTATATAGAAGAAAAAGTTATTGAGGTAAAGGCTTTTTATGAATTTCAATTTTAAAAAGTTTTAGTGTTCAGATAAATTATTTAGAAATATGTTTTTAAATCAAAGCCTTCTAAATAGGCTATTTTCCAAATTCCATTTTCTTTAACTGCTGTTACTTTATATTTAGGAGTTTCTTTCCATTCTGTCCATGTCCAGTAAAAAGTAGCTTTGTTATTTTCGATTTTTAAATTGTTTAGTTTCATGGTTTTCCAAAATGCTTCAGGATTGTCCTGACAATTGCACCAAGGATTACTGTCATTGCCATAAGGAGGAAGTTCACCAACAAAATATTCCATTTTATTGGTTTTAAGATTATCTCCAATTTTTAAGCCTATTTTATTATAATTATCAATAAATTGTTGTGCAAAAAAGTTAGATTTTTTAAGCTCTTCTACTACTTTATTGTGTGCTTTTACATTTAATCCAACATATTTATCTCCTTTTTTGTTTTCAACAACATCAAAATCAGTTTGTGTTTTTTTTGTTTCAATCCATTCATAAGCTTTTCTCATCAATGTTTCAAGTTGTTGTTTGTCAGTTGCAAAATAGATTGATGTCTTGGTATTGCTAAAAGTTTTAGTATTTATGGGTTTAAAACTTACCAGCGAAAGAAAAATAAGGGATAAAAGGAATAGTTTGGAAAATTTCATTTTAAAAAGTTTAATATTTTAAATGTGATAACTGCTAACTGTAACTGCGACTGAAAACTATCTAGGAATCTCTACAGTTTCTATAATTTGTTTAATAATTTCTGAGCTTGTAATTCCTTCCATTTCACGTTCAGGAGCTACGATTACACGATGTTGCAAAACCGGAATTGCGGCTTCTTTAATATCTTCAGGAGTAACAAAATCACGTGCGCGAATGGCTGCAAAACCTTTGGCAGCATTTAGTATTGCGATCGAAGCACGAGGTGAAGCACCTAAGTATAAAAAAGCATTTTCGCGCGTGTTTACCACAATTCGGGCGATATATTCCAGTAGATTTTGCTCAACCCTAATTTGTTTTACCAGCCCTTGATATTCTTTTATTTCAGCAGCAGAAAGGATGGTTTTTATGGCTTCTAATTTTCCGTGATCCTGCAATAAATGTTCTCTTTGAATAATCAGGATTTCTTCGTTTAGTTTAGGATAATCAATCGTGATTTTGAATAAAAAACGATCTAATTGTGCTTCCGGCAAACGATATGTTCCTTCCTGCTCAATTGGGTTTTGTGTGGCAATGACTAAAAATGGTGTTTCAAGCTGATACGCATATCCATCAATTGTGATCTGGCGTTCCTCCATAACTTCAAAAAGTGCCGCTTGAGTTTTGGCAGGCGCACGATTGATCTCGTCAATTAAAATTAAATTCGAAAAAACAGGTCCTTTTTTAAACTCAAATTCTGAAGTTTTAAGATTAAAAATCGAAGTTCCTAAGATATCAGACGGCATTAAATCTGGTGTAAACTGAATTCGGCTAAAGCCTATATTCAATGTTTTAGATAATAACTTTGCTGTAATTGTTTTAGCTACTCCCGGAACACCTTCGAGTAAAACGTGACCGTTTGATAAAATGGCAACCAAAAGCTGATCGATCATTTTATGTTGTCCCACAATCACAGTTTCCAGTTCTTTTTTAATACTGTTTACATGATCTAAAAGCGGTGCTAAATTTATTCTTGTTTCAAAATTCACATTTTCATTTGTGATTTCGTTTTGTGTTGTATTGATATCGTCCATATTGGGTCTGTTTTCTTTATATGTTGGTTACTTTTTGTCATTTCGACGAAGGAGAAATCACATCCAATATTCCGCAACGTTTTTTCTCTTCGTGTGTGATTTCTCCTTCGTCGAAATGACAAGAAATCTTATTTTTTTATCTAATGTATAATCTTTTCTATTGCATTATTAATTCTAATTAAATCTTCTTCAAGACTTCCGTGATAGCTGTTTCGGTGTTCGTTAATCAAAAATACAAGTTCCTGAATATCGGTTACACTTTTTCCTGTTTTATGATGTAATTTTTGAATAAATGTATCATCCAGTTTTGTGGTGTCAATCAAATATTCAGTTCTTATTTTTTCTAAAAAGTAAATGATCTTTTTGTCGATGATATTGTTGTGATCGCCTTCCTGATAATATAAATTCCCGATTGTTTTTGTAAAATCTACCGTTGAATTTGATAAAGGTTTAAGAATAGGTACAATACGTTGTTTTCGTTTGGCATTAAAAATAATAAAGACCAACATTCCGATTAAAAAGAAATACCATGCCCATTTTAATCCCGGCTGACTTAAAATATATCTTAACGGTGATTGAGAAATATTTTCATCATTTTGACCTTTGGTGTAGAAAAAAACATCGGCTTTGGGCAAATGCGATAATACATTTTCTGCATATTGATACTGATCTGTTTTTAATAAATTAATGTTTGTAAAAGCAACAGGCTGAGTATGTAAATAAAAATATCCGTTTCTATAGGGAACTTTTATATAATTTACGTGTTTTTGTTTTACTCCCTGATATCCCAAAACAGTTGTGTTTAAGGTGTCTATTTTAGAAAAATAATCTTCTAATGTTTGAGAGAATTTATATTTTTTTGTTTTTACCTTTTTATTTGCCAGCCAGACAAAAGTATTTCCGGTATTTTGAAAATCAGATTGAACTTCGACTTTTAAAGTGTCCAATAAATATTTAGGAAAATTTTTCATGCTTAAAAAAGCATTATTTCCATGAGAGACAAAATAAAATATCTCTTTAATTGATTGGTCGTCAATTGTATTTGCTTCAGAGATGTTTATAAAAGTGCCTTTTATTTTATAGTTTTCTACCAGAGTATCTTCGTCATATTTTGAATCTAAAAATTCGTAAGGAGTTACGGTTGAGATTCTTTCGACTTTGTTATTTTTAAACATGCCACTAATCTCCTTGTCAAAAACATACAATCCGTAAGGAATCTTGTCATTGACAGAGTAAGTTGGTCGCCAATCGATTGGCTTTGGCTGGTCGCGATCTATTATTAAAATCAAAGCTAAAATAAAAACCAGAACAGCAATGTAAATTTTCATGCTTTTATCCATTACTAAAGGTTTTTATGGCATTTTTAAATCTGTTTTCGGCTTTTATAAAGGAGCTTTCATCAATTTCGAATTCGCCGTACCAGATATAATTGTACAAGTATGACAAATAAGTAAACTCGTCTTTATGAGCAGGTTTTTGAAGTTCATATAAATAATCAGAATTCGTTTTTTCGATATCCCATTCGATATAGCGATTCTGCGCCATTACTTTTAGTAACCACAGATAATAATAGCGAACGGCAACTCTTTTTTCTCCTGACTGGATACTTTCCTGGATTAATTTTTCGAAATCAAGAAGATGAATATTCTTTTCGATATCAGAATAATAGATGTTTCTTTTACTCGAGTTTTTTCCAAAAATCCATTGTCCTTCTTTATTAATCAGGGCTTTCGCGATCAAATAGATTACAAAAACTATAATTAAAACGGCTATTGTTCTTAAAAAAACGGTAACAAAATCTACAGATGTCTGGGCGTTTTGTTCTTTAAAAACACTTCTGTAAATACGGGCGAGCCATTCGATAAAACGTTGCCAAAGAGATTTTTCTGGTGCTTTTTGTTCGTAAACGAAATCTGATCCGGTATATTTTTTCTTGAAATTTTTAGTAAAGGTTTTGGCTTCTATAGTACTGGAATCAACTTGAATATCTTTTTCTGTATATTTTATGGATGCGACTTTTGGAGGTTCGGCTGTAGCCAAAGAATCCTGAGCATGCGAAATACCAGAAAAGAAGAGGAAAGATATAATGAGGAAAATTTTATTCATTATTACTTCCAATTGATTCAATTTCAGTTGTTGAAATTTTATTTTCTGACTCTAAACTATAGTAGATAATTCCTTGATTAATGACTAATATGTTATTAAAAATATTACTCAATACAAGAATTAATACAAAGACGATTGTCAGGAGAATTATTATTATCGGTGAAACCTGAAAAGATGATTTTTCGAAATCAGGATTTGCTATAGCAAAGAAAATAAAGGCAAATATCCCCACAAAATAAAAGAACATGGTAATTGATGCCTGAATCATCTGGATGATAATCATGACAATAAAACTTGCTCCAATTGTAGACCAAAAATCTTCTTTTACTAAAAGGTAAGCATGATTTAAAGATTCAAAAAAGCTTCTGTCTTCTGTTAAATAACTATAAAAGCTAAGATTTATAAAAGTAAAAAGGGTAGGAATAGCAAGTATAATTAATGGTATTCCCACTAAAACAAAACAAAGAAAGAATAATGCAATTATAAGTATAAACAACGCTGGCATTACTATAAATAGAAGCCCAATGGTAAACTTAAATATTTTCCAGATGCTTTTTCTAAATGTTGCCAGTATCTCTTTTGCCGTAAAATCATTGTTGTTTTGTTGGGCTATTAATTTTAAATACAAAATTGGATAAGCTGAATTGAACAAGGAGATAAGTACCACAATAATGATAGAAACTATCGTAAAACCTATTAAGACCGGAGAATTTCCTAAGTAATCTAAAAATTGATTGGGATTCGCTTTTTGTACAGCATCATTTGACAGAAACTGAAAATTGAGTTTTAAAAACCAATACATTAAGGCACCGGTAACCAATAACATTCCGGCATTTATGATAAAAAAGATTTTGAAAAAATGCTTTCCAAAAGTTTTAAAAAAGGTAAATGAGTCTACTATATAGTCTCCCAGTTGTCGTTTTTTGTAAAGTTCAAACATTATAATGAAGTTGTTTTTTTGTGAACAATGAATGGATAAACCAAATAATAAAATGAAATTATCCCTAACGTAAATAAAATGATAAAGCTGCTTAACCAATTGGGCATATCGATAGAATATCTTGTTATGAAACCTTCAAGAAATCCGGCACTTATAGTGAAAGGAAATGTACTCAGAAATATTTTGAAACTGTTTTTAAAACCTATTTTTAATGAATTTAATCTCGAAAAAGTTTTAGGAAACAAGATAGAAGCACCCAGGATAAATCCGGCGGCACTTTCGATTACAATCGCAAAAATCTCCATAGATCCGTGAATCCAGATTCCGCGGACACTTTTCCAGAAAACGCCTTGTTCGTAAAAAAAGTATTGAAACGAACCTAACATCAATGAATTTTGAAGGAAAATATAAAAAGTTCCTAATCCGCCAAAGATGCCGTAAATGTAACATCTTGCGCCTACATACAAGTTATTCATGGTGATGCCAATAAAACTTCCCCAGTTGCTCCCGGAACCGTAAACCGCCATTGGATTTCCTTTTTTGATGTTTTCTAAAGTCATGTTTACATAACCATCTCCTAAAATCAGCCTCACGAAATTTTGATCATATCTGGCAGAAATGACTCCCATTGCCACAGTCAGGAAGAATAAAATAAATGCATACAGCAAATATCTCTTGTATTCATAAAGAATCAAAGGAACTTCGGTTTTAAAGAATTCCAACAATCTGTTTTTTTCGGTTCTCTTGGTTTTATAAATTTTTTGATAAATCTGAGAAGCAAGATGATTTAAATATACAACTGTCTTACTTTTTGGATAATACGTTTGGGCATACGACAAGTCATTCATCATTTGAATGTACAAATTGGCTAACTCATCAGGATTTTTTTTAGCTTTACCAAAAATAGCGAGCTCAAACTCCAGCCATTTTTCTTTATTTTGTTTTATGAAGGCAACTTCTCTCATTACAGGCTAAAATATAAAATATGTCAGAATTATCTATTAATACAACACAAAATGTTAAAATAAATTTTATTGCCGCTTCAGCCGGAGAACGAATAGGATCTTATTTTATCGATCTGGCTATTAAACTCGCCTATGTAACGGTGATTTCCCTAATCTTTTTTTATGGGTTAAATTTCGATAAATTATTCCAGACATTAGACAATTGGTCAAAAACTTCCATTATTTTAATTCTTTATTTTCCGTTTTTTATTTATTCCTTAACCCTAGAAAGTATTTTTGAAGGACAGACTATCGGGAAAAAATTAGTGAAGATAAAAGTCGTGAAAATAGATGGTTATCAAGCCGGATTTGGCGATTATTTAATGCGTTGGTTTTTTAGATTAATTGATATTACACTTTTATACGGAATTGTAGCGATCGTAAGTGTAGTTTCGAGTAAAAAAGCACAAAGATTAGGCGATATGGTTGCAGGAACCGCTGTGATAACGCTAAAAAATAAAATCAATATTAGTCATACAATCCTTGAAGAAATTGGCGATGCATATGTTCCTACATATCCTTTGGTGATTAAACTTTCTGATAATGATATGCGAATTATTAAAGAGACTTTTCAAAATGCGCTTGCACGAAATGACCATGAAGTTATTTATAAATTAGTAGCGAAGATTGAAAATGTTACCGGAATCAAAAATCAATCAGGGAATAGTAATGATTTCTTGAGAGTTATCCTGAAAGATTATAATTTTTACACTCAGAATATGTAGGATTGAAAATTTAAAGTTTTAAATTAAATTACGAATCTAATCTCAAAATCTTAGTATCTCTTTACCTTTGCACCTTGAAAAAGAAAGAATGTTTCATTTATTAGATCTTATCGGTACGATGGCTTTTGCTATGTCCGGCGCTTTAACGGCAATGCATAAAAAACTGGATCCGTTTGGTGTTTTTATTATTGCTTTTGTTACGGCAGTTGGCGGTGGTACGCTTCGTGATGTTTTAATTGGCAGAACACCGGTGGGGTGGATGCAGGATTTAAAATATGTCTATGTGATTATTTTGGGTTTTGGCCTTGCAATTCTCTTTAGAAAAAAGTTTGACAAATTAAGAACGTCTTTGTTTTTATTTGATACTATTGGGTTAGGGGTTTTTACTTTAATAGGTCTTGAAAAAGGAATCATGATTGGTTTACATCCTGTAATTTGCATTGCTTTAGGAACTATGACAGCTTGTTTTGGCGGCGTTACACGGGATATTTTATGTACTGAAATTCCAACAATATTCAGACGTGAAATTTATGCTACGATTTGTATTTTTGGCGGAATCGTGTTTTTTGCTCTTAAAAAATTAAATTTAGATGACGACGTTTTGTATTTAGTAACATCAGTTGTGATTATTACAGTTCGATTGTTAGCGGTAAAATTCAAATGGTATTTACCGGCATTTGAACATAAATAAGATTTTTTAAACGATATTAGCCACAGATTAGGATTAAAATAGATTTTTTAGGCTAAAACTTAATGAATCAGTAAATAAGTGGCAGAAGAATGACAAAATATATTGTAAAAAAATATGACCAGGATGACTATAAAATCTGGAATGATTTTGTAGCTCAGTCAAAAAATGCTACGTTTTTGTTTCATCGCGATTTTATGGAATATCACCAGGATCGTTTTGATGATTTTTCACTTTTAGTTTTCGAGGGTCAAAAGTTAGTTTCGGTTTTACCTGCGAATAAATCAGGTGAAATTATATACTCACATCAAGGGCTTACATACGGGAGTTTAGTGTATAAAGAGCAAACGAAATTAGCAGCTGTTATAGAAATTTTTCAGGCGATTTTATTTTTTCTGAATGAAAATAAGATTGAAATTTTACAATTTAAGGCACTTCCTTCTATTTATCATTTAAAGCCTGCTGACGAAGTTTTATATGCTTTGTTTTTAGGCGACGCAAAATTGGTACGCCGCGATTCTCTTTCAGTAATAGATTTATCACAAGATAATATTACATCAAAAATTAGAAAAAGAGGTTTTCAAAAGGGAGTTTCAAATCAACTGATAATTAAGGAAGAAACTCATTTTGAATCTTTTTGGAATGAAATATTGATTCCTAATTTAGATAAAAGACATAATGCAAAACCCGTTCATTCTGTTGAAGAAATGAATTATTTAAAGTCGGTTTTTCCTAAAAATATTCATCAGTTTAATGTTTATTCAGGAGATAAAATTGTGGCAGGAACAACTGTTTTTGAAACTCAGACTGTAGCGCATTGTCAGTATATTTCGAAAAATAAAGATCAGGAAAATCTGGGAAGTTTAGATTTTCTTTTTCATCATTTAATTCAGGAAAGATTTGCTGAAAAGAGATTTTTTGATTTTGGTATTTCGAACGAAAATCAGGGGAAAAATCTAAATGAAGGATTATCATATTGGAAAGAAAGTTTTGGCGCAAGTATCATAATTCATGATTTCTACGAACTGCAAACTGTTAATTATAAAAAGTTAAAAGGTATTTTTGTTTAGTAATAAAAAATAATATGATATCATTTCTCGATCTTAAAAAAATAAACGAACCTTATGAAGCTGCTTTTCAGGAAAAACTGAAATCAGTTTTGGATAATGGCTGGTATATTCTGGGAAATGAAGTAGCAGCGTTTGAAAAAGCTTTCGCTAAATTCTGCAAAACAGATTATTGTATTGGGGTCGGGAATGGTTATGATGCTCTGGTTTTAATTTTTAAAGGATATATCCAACTGGGTAAACTTCAAAAAGGAGATGAAGTTATTGTGCCTGCAAATACTTATATTGCTAGTATTCTGGCTATTTTACAAGCAGATTTAATTCCTGTTTTGGTCGAACCCAGATTAGAAACTTACAATATAAATCCGGATTTAATTGAAGAAAAAATAACCTCGAAAACAAAAGCCATTTTAGCGGTTCATCTCTACGGACAATTGGCTGAAATGGATAAAATAAATGAAATTGCAAGTCAGAACAATCTATTAATTGTTGAAGATGCTGCACAATCTCATGGTGCCATCACTACTCTGAAATCTAAAATCTATCCCGAAACTTCGGGACTAAAATCAGCTGTTGCCTATAGTTTTTATCCGGGTAAAAATTTAGGTACGTTGGGAGATGGCGGAGCAATAACCACAAACGATCCGGAATTGGCCAAAGTTCTTTTTTCGCTTCGCAATTATGGTTCTGAGAAAAAATATTATAACGATTATATAGGCGTAAATTCAAGATTAGATGAACTTCAGGCTGCATTCTTAAATTTAAAATTACCTAATTTAAATAGTGATAATTACAAACGCCGCACTATTGCAAAACGATATTTAGCGGAAATAAAAAATGATAAAATAATACTTCCGGTTTGGGAATTCTCTGATAATCACGTTTTTCATTTGTTTGTTATCAGAACTGAAAACAGAGAAAATTTGCAGGAATATTTAAGCCAAAATAATATTCAGACTGTTATACATTATCCAATTGCTCCACATAAACAAAAAGCACTTTTAGATTTTAATGATTTATCTTTTCCAATTACAGAGAAGATTCATAATGAGGTTTTAAGTTTGCCAATAAATCCTGTTTTAACAGATTTGGAAGTTAGTTTTGTTATTGAAGTTTTAAATAAGTATTAATGTCCAATAGCAAATCATATGAACAAATCTTAAAAGCGACTTCTCTTTTTGGCGGAGTTCAATTTTTTACCATACTTATTTCGGTAATCCGGACTAAATTTATTGCTGTATTTATAGGTGCGGCTGGTATGGGATTAATATCATTATTAAATTCTACGATTAACATAATAGGCGGGATTTCTGGTTTAGGAGTTGAAACAAGTGCCATTAAAAATATTTCGGAAAAATATAAAGATGAAGATTTAAAAAGTATTTCCAGAATAGTCGCGATAGTAAAAAAAATGACGCTATTCACGGGTATATTTGGAACAATTTTAACCATTATTTTTTCAAAATGGCTTAGTATTATGACTTTTGGGAATACAGATCAAATGTATTCGTTTATTTTTTTGTCGATAACATTGTTATTTAAACAAGTAACATCAGGACAATTGATCGTTTTGCAAGCAATAAGAAAAATGAGGTTTTTAGCTAAAGCCAATTTGTATGGAAATTTATTTGGACTATTGTTTTCAATTCCTTTATACATTTATTTTAAGATTGATGCAATTGTACCAACCATCATTATAAGTTTTTTATCAGCGTTATTGTTTTCTTTTTATTTTTCGAATAAGATAAAGATTGAAAAAGAGAAAGTAGAAAAAATTCATTTTATAGGAGAAGGGAAAATTATAATTAAACTAGGATTAATGCTTACGATAAGTGGATTGTTGACATTGTTGTCTTCCTATCTCATTCAAATTTATATTAGTAACGTTAGTGATGTTGAACAAGTTGGTTTTTATAATGCAGGTTTTACATTATTGAATTCTTATGTAGGAATTATTTTTACCGTTATGAGCACGGATTATTTTCCAAGATTAGCGGCTATAAATAAAGACACTGAAAAAATAAAACAAAGTGTTACACAGCAATCTTTAATTTCAATTTTGATTATTACACCTATAATAGTTTTGTTTTTGACATTTGTGCCTTTGATAATAAAACTTATATATACTTCAAAATTCACCATAATAATACCAATGGTTTGTTTTGGAATTTTAGGAATGCTATTTAGAGCTGTTTCCTGGTCTATTGGATATATTCTAATTGCAAAAGGGGATTCTAAAATGTTTGTTAGAACTTCTATTTTGTTTAATATTGTATCGCTTGTAATGAATATTTTCGGATACTATTTTTACGGACTGAAAGGTTTGGGAATTAGTTTTTTAATATATTATGGTTTTCACTTTTTGATTTTGAAAATTATTACTAAAAAACGATATGGCTTTTATTTTGATAAGAGTTTTTATATCATTTATATGAGTTGTTTTTTAATATGTATTGTTAGTTTTTTATTGCGATATATAGAGCTGCCAGTAGTAAAATACAGTTTAATGGGATTAATGTGTTTATTGTCGATAATTTTTGTTTTGTATCAGATTAATAAAGAAATGAATTTAAAAAATGTATTTATTTCGATTTTTAGAAATAATGATAATACTTTTTAATATGTACAATAAACTGAGGCTGGTATATCATCGATTTAAATTTTATTATTCAGTAAACTGGACTAAAACGCTGTATTTTAATTTTAAAAAATTTCCTTTTGATGTTGCAAAAAAACTTCCTGTATATTTTTATGGAAAGGTAAAATTTACTTCTATTGCAGGTAAAATTGAGATCAACGCACCTATTCGAAAAGGAATGATTGGTTTTGGTCAGGCTTATGAAATGAATACAATTCATAAAGGGACTGCAGAAATTAATATAACTGGAACGTTAGTTTTTAAAGGAAGTGTACAATTTGGGAAAGATTATTTTGTTATAGTAAAAACAAACGGATACTGTGAATTTGGTCATATGTCTTCTCTTGCATCAAATGGAAAATTAATATGTACAGATAAAATTATTTTAGGAGATTATGCAAGATTAGGATCAGAATGTCAATTGATAGATACTAATTTTCATCAGATGATTGATACTCAAACAGGTGAGGTTTATAAAATGAGTTCACCTATACAAATAGGAAATTATAATTTTATTAGTAACAGAGTTTCTATTATGAAGGGAACTGTAACACCTAATTTTTGTACTATTGCTTCAAATAGTGTCTGTACAAAAGATTATTCTTCGTTTGGGGAAAATGTTTTAATAGGTGGTATTCCTGTAAAATTGATTAAGAATAATATTTCGAGAGATTGGCAAGGCGAAAAAGAAAATTTAAACAGATGGTTAATCGTTTAATCCAAGTTCCAGACACTCAAATATTTTTCAGCAATTTTTACATAATCATGTTCTTTCTCTATAAAAGTTCTCGCACGTTTACCTATTGCAACTATTTCTTCAGGATTTTCAATTAAAAATGATAATTCCTGAACTAAATAATCAACATCAGGAAGCGCATTTATACAAACCTTTTCAGTAAGATTATAATAATTTATAAATTCAGTTTCAGCGCCAGTAAACACTACTTTTCCTTTTGCCATTGCTTCAAGTGCATTGTATCCCTGATCATACGAAAAAACCTGATCAAGCACAATATGGGCATTTCTAAAAAGAGTTATATATATGTTGTAAGGAGTATTTTCAGTTTTAATAATACGGACTTTTTCGCCGTATTTTTTCTGAATTATTTCAAGCGCTTCTGTAAAATAATGCGTTCCTTTTTTGATAGAACTTGTATTGTTTTCACCTAAAAAAATAACCACTTCTTTAGTAATGCTAAATGGCTCAAAGCAAATTTTATCTGTATTTACAGGATTCGGTATTAATGTTTCTTCAGATAGTGGAATTTTATAATCTAAATCGGATACAATTGTTTTGTTAACTTTTGATTGTATAAAATCATATAAACTTCGATAGTTTTTTTGAGTATATTTTAAGGAAAAAGAATAGGAAGATTTAAGTTTTCTATCTTCTAACAAAGGCGTTAATATAGAATATTTTCCAGTGTCTTTTAGCATAAAATCTATAATGGGAGTATCTTCACCACAAACTAAAAGAAAACTTTTTTTATTTTGATTAAAAAGCTTGTTCAGTAAGAATTTAGAGAAAAAAGGATAAGTTTCAATTGCATTTGAATTGATTAATTGAACAGCGTCATAATTTTTGAGTTGTGGTAGAAAAAGCCAAAATCGTATTCCTTTTTCAGCCAATTGCAAATCAATTTTTAAAAGACGAAATAAGATCTTATTTAAAAATACTAAAAACTTATTCTTAAGGAAGTATCTCGGAAAAATAGAATAGTCTACAGGAAATTGTTTAAAACTATCACCGGTCGCAATAATTTTAACTTCATGATGCAAAGCTTCTAATCCTTCTTTTAAAGAATTATGTAACCTGCTATATTCTCCTACCAAGAGTATTTTCATTTGTGCCGGAAATATTTATATTTACGTAAATATATATGAAAAATGTCAAATGTTTTTTCTCAAAATGACTTCGAAATTTTAATTGCTACAAGAGACAGAAGTAATTTGGATTTTTTGTTGCCAATGTTTCCCTTTCAGCATTTTTCATTTTTCAATATCTTAATTGTAAATCAGTCTGAAACAGAGGTTTTAATTTCTGATTTTAAATCAGTTAGAGTAATTAATTCCACTGAAAAAGGTTTGTCTAAAAGCAGAAATCTGGCAATTAAAAATGCATCCGGAAAAATATGTTTAATTGCTGATGATGATGTGATTTTTGCAAAAGATTTCAATAGAGATATTCTTTCAGCTTTTGAAATCCTTCCTTTTGCAAGTATAATTACATTTAATCATGAGAGAATTGGAGATTTGCAACCTCAAAAAAAAGAAAAAGCCTCTTTTTTACATGATAAAAAAAGTATCTGGAATGTAAGTTCTATTGAAATTGCCTTTAAACCAGACGATATAAAAGAAAAAAACATCACTTTTGATGAATATTTTGGACTTGGTTCCTTTTTTGAAACAGCTGAAGAATTTTTGTTTTTAAAGCGAGCATTGATTCAAAACTTGAAAATTTATTATAGCCCTGAAATTATTGTTTCGCATCCATTGTTTTCTTCTGGCAAAGCTGAAGGTGCAGATAACTTAATTTATGCCAGAGCCGCATTGTTTTATAAATTGTATGGAAATTTTGCTTTCATTTTGCTTGCCAAATATGTGCTTTTTTTAATTAGAAAAAAGTACATTCGCTTTTTAGAATTAAGTAAGAAATATAAAATTGGATTAGCTGGAATTGCTCAATTCAAAGAATTAACCCAAAATAAACTATGACTACAATTGGTGACGTTCAATTAATCGAAATTCCAAAAATTCAGGATAGACGAGGTAATCTGTCGGTTATAGAAGGAACGATAATTCCATTTGCTTCAAAACGTGTTTATTACTTATACGATGTTCCAAGCGGAAGCAAAAGAGGCGGACATGCACATAAAAAGCAGCAAGAATTTTTGATAGCCTTGAGTGGTAGTTTTGATGTTGTTTTGAAAGACGGAAAATCAACTCAGACTGTTACGCTAAACAGACCAAATTTGGGCTTATTAATTGTAGACGGAATTTGGCGCGAATTATGTAATTTTTCTTCAGGAGCTGTTTGTTTGGTTTTGGCTTCAGACGAATTTGATGAAGAAGATTATATCAGGGAATATAAAAATTTTAAATTATTTAAAAACCGATGAGCCAAATCCTAAATTTGCCAATTTAAGTTTTACCTTAATTAAAAATTGAAGTAAATAGGGCGGAAGATGTAATAAAAATCTTTTTTTTCTGCCAATATTTTTTAAATCAATACCATTGTAATAATAATCAAAAAGTATTTTATTAGATAATAATTTACTTTTAATGGCAAGTGAAAATCTATTTAAATCTAAGAAGTATTTTAGATCTTGATTTGTTTTTTCAAGCTCGGTAAATTTCGAAAAATCCATTTTAGATGTTATCAAATTCGGATTTTTAGAAAGGCTGTTTTCATCGTGTATATACCGGACTAAAACTTTCCAAATAAATAAAACGGGATATTTTAATCCAGTCCTAATCCATAAATCAGTGTCTTGTCCGCTTTTTATTTTTGGATCAAAAACGCCAATTTCCTCAAAAATATTTGTATTAAAAACAGCGCTTGATGTTAAAATAGCAGATTCTTTTACACTAGCTTTAAAGTAATTTACAAACTCAAAATCAGATTTTTTACTTATCGAATATTTTGCAGGAAATATTTTTTGTGATGTTTCAATTTCGATTGCGGCTGCAAATACTTTTTGTTCCGGAAACCGCGTACAATATTCATGCATTACTTTTAAAAAATCCGGATACCAATAGTCATCTGCATCAAGAAAGGTAACAAAAGATCCATTAGCTAAGGAAATTCCCAAGTTTCTGGTTAGGGAAACGCCTTCATTTTTTTTACTGTAATATCGAATTCGCTCATCTTTAAAACTCAATAATTTTTCCTCACTTTTATCTGTTGAACCATCATTTATGACAATTATTTCGTAATCTCCAAAACTTTGATCCAAGACACTTTTTATGGTGTTTTCGATAAATTTTTCTTTATTATACAACGGAATTATTACAGAAAAAAATGTCATTTATTTAATTTTTAAAGTACAATAATAGCCAAGTCTGTAAATGTCAAATACAAAAAGTGATGGTTTTTTACTCAGTAATTGCTTAAGAAAAAATGGTTTGAAGATTTTAAACCCAAAAACAACTAAAGATCGAAGATAATATTTTTTTATGATTTGAAAATAATGAGAAAGCTTAACATAATCAGAAGTGATTAAATGAGAATCTACGAGATTTTTTAGTCCAATAACGGCTTCTTCAGATTTTTTTAGAAATGTTTGACTATCCTCAATTCCTAAATGATAAACAGGATTTTCAATATGAATAACTTCAGTTTTATTTTGCATTAAGTCAAACGAAAACAAAGTGTCTTCATGTCTGAGATTGGGAATGCTTTCATTGAATTTTACTTTCGAAAAAATACTTTTCGATATCAAAAAATTTAAGGTTAAAAATGAAATATAAGGATTTATATTTCTTTGCAAAGTTCCTAAAGCTTCTCGCTTATTACCATAAATCCAACGTAAAAGCTGTTCTTTTTTAGGTTTTTTACTTTGATATAAAATACCTCCGTATATTACTTTTTCGCTATTATTGATTTGTGAAATATAATTAGTGATAAAGTTTTTATGAACCGGAAGTGTATCAGCATCCAGAAAAAGCAAATTCTCATAATTTGCTTTTTTAGCCAGTAGATTCCGAATGGCACTTCGACCGATATTTTTTTCTAAAACAGAATAGGAACTGTTTTGAAATTGATTAATCTTTTGGTTTTCAAGTAAAAAGTTATCGGAAGCATCATCGAGACAAATAATTTCAAAAGTAACATTTGCTTCTAAAGCCTGATTGTATAATAACTCAACAAGATTATAAACATTATAGTTGTAAGTCGGAATTAAAATAGAAAGCATTACACGCTGCGTTGTACCACTTCAAAAATTCTTTCGTCTTCACATTTTAGCGTTTTAGACGGGAATTTCATCAGTAAAGCATAATCGTGTGTTGCCATTATAACCGTTTTACCGTTAGCGTTGATTTTTTTCAATACTTCAAGCACCTCAGAACTGGTTTGCGGATCTAAGTTTCCTGTTGGCTCATCTGCAAGGATAAATTCCGGATCGTTAAGTAAAGCTCTTGCAATGGCAACACGTTGTTGCTCTCCGCCTGAAAGCTGATGCGGCATTTTGTTAACGTATTCTTTCATTCCAACTTTGTCCAGAACTTCATCGATTTTACGTTCCATTCCTTCTTTATCAACCCATCCTGTAGCTCTTAGAACAAAAAGCATATTGTCTTTTACAGAACGATCAGGAAGCAATTTAAAATCCTGAAATACGATTCCGATTTTACGTCTTAAATACGGAATATCTTTTTCTTTTAAAGTCGCCAAATCAAACTCAACTATGTGAGCTTCACCTTCTGATAATGGTAAATCTGCATATAAAGTTTTTAAAAAACTACTTTTTCCGGATCCTGTTTTTCCAATAATGTATATAAATTCACCATGATTTACATCCAGATTAATATGAGATAAAATTTTTCTTCCTTCCTGATATATAGTGACTTCTTTGAGAGATAGTACGGTTTGTGACATAATAAATTGATTTGATTGGTAAAAGTAATAAGATAACGCTTCGATTCAAAATAAATTTGAATCATTTCTGTGAGAAATTTTTAAGGAGCTGCCATAAATTAAAAGGATTAGAAAGATTTTATTGTTTATCAGAGAAAAATTAAATTTTTATGGATGCAAATCTGTAAGAGGAAGTTTGAGAACCAATATTTTGAAGTCTGTAAGCCATTTTATAACAAGCATTAAAATATTTGTTCATAATAAAAGCCTGAAACGTTTCGTTATAAACGGTATAAAATGATACATTTGAATACTAAATATAATTAAAATGCGTAAACTTTCCTGGTTCTTTTTATTACCAATTATTCTTATTTCGACCATAGTTTCGGCACAAAAATCAGCTATTTATACTTACGATCTAAAGGAGTTTGACAAAGCACTGGCTTTATATAATGACAAACAATATGCTTCGGCACAACTTATTTTCGAACATGTAAAAAACAATGCCACGACCGAAGAAGTGCAGTCAGATTGTGCGTATTACATCGCCAATTGTGCCATTAGGACCAATAAAGCAAATGCGGATGCTTTGATGGAGAAATTCGTTACCGATTATCCAACAAGCACCAAACAAAATCAGGCCTATATTGAGGTTGCCCAGTTTTTCTTTGAACAGGGAAATTATCCAAAAGCTTTACAGTGGTTTGATAAAGTGGATGAAAGTTATATGAGCAAATCAGATTCAGATAAATTTAATTTCCAAAAGGGATATGCTTACTTCAATGCCAAAAAGAAAAAAGAAGCAACAACATACTTTAATAAAGTCGTAAATTCTCCTGAATTTGGTTCTCAGGCTAAGTATTATCTGGGTTTCATGGCTTATGAAGGCGATGATTATAAAGAAGCAACCAAATATTTTGATGAGGTTTCAGGCGAAGAAAAATACAAAGAAAAGCTTTCGTACTATCAGGCTGATATGAATTTCAAATTAGGAAATTTCCAGAAAGCAATTGATTTAGGGCAAAAAGCGATGTCTAAATCAAATGAGCTTGAAAAATCAGAATTAAATAAAATTATCGGCGAAAGCTATTTCAATCTAAAACAATACGACAAAGCAATTCCGTTTTTAGAGCAATATGCAGGTAAAAAAGGAAAATGGAATAATACTGATTTCTACCAATTAGGTTATGCTTATTATGAGAGAAAAGAGTATGAAAAAGCGATTTCTCAATTTAATAAAATTATTGAAGGAAAAGATTTCGTGGCTCAAAATGCCTATTATCATTTAGGGTTGAGTTATTTGAATACAGGAAAAAAGCAAGAAGCCTTAAATGCTTTTAAAAATGCTTCTGAAATGGATTTTAATGCACAAATTCAGGAAGATGCGGCTTTAAATTATGCTAAAGTGAGTTATGATATAGGAAATGCGTATCAAACTGTTCCTGCAATTTTACTTGATTTCCTGAAAAAATATCCAAATAATTCAAGCAGATCTGAAATAGAAAAATTATTAGTTGATTCTTATATTTCGACTAAAAACTATAAAGAAGCCTTGGTTTTATTAGAGAAAAACAGATCAGCTGAGAATAAAGCGGCGTATCAAAAAGTACTTTTTTACAGAGGTTTAGAATTGTATAATGAATCGAATTATCAGGAAGCCGGAAAAATGTTCAAAAGTGCGATCAGCGAACAAAAAACACCTGAGTTTACAGCACGTGCTACTTTCTGGAAAGCAGAAACAGAGTATGTTACAGCCGATTTTCAGAATGCATTATTGACTTACAAACAATTTGCAGGGCAAGCTGCCGCTAAAACAACTGATGAGTATAAAAATATCAATTATAATATTGGATACACTTATTTTAAACTCAAAGAATACGATCAGGCAGGAAATTCATTTCAGGCACAAATCGATAATTCAAAAGAAGATAAAGTTCGTTTGAATGATTCCTATTTACGTTTGGGAGATTGTCGTTTTGTAAATTCAAAATACACTGCAGCAAATGAGGCTTACGCAAAAGCAATTGAAGCAAAAGGAGTTGATGCCGATTATGCTCAGTTTCAAAAAGCAATTTCTTATGGATTTATGTCTAAAAATGACAAGAAAGTCGATGAACTGAATAATTTTCTTCAGATGTATAAAAAATCTGAATACCGTGATGATGCTTTATATGAATTGGGAAATACTTATGTAGCAGAGAAAAAGAATGATCAGGCGATTAAAACGTATGATCAGTTAATTTCTGAATATAAAAATGGGGCATTTACTTCAAAGTCAATTTTAAAACAAGGTTTGATTTATTATAACTCAGATCGTGACGAGCAAGCATTGGTTAAATTCAAGAAAGTAGCGGCTGATTTTCCTAAAACTCCCGAAGCTTTAGAAGCAGTTTCGACAGCGAGATTAATTTATGTAGATTCAGGAAAAGTAGACGAATATGCAACCTGGGTTCGTACTTTAGACTTTGTTGCAGTTACAGATGCTGAGCTGGATAACGATACTTATGATGCTGCTTACAAGCAATACAGTCAAAATAACAGTAAACAGGCGATTACAGGCTTTACAGGTTATATAAATAAGTTTCCATCAGGGCTTCATTCGTTAGAAACTAATTTTTATTTGGCTCAATTGTATTATTCAGAAGGCTCAGAAACGAAATCGGTTGCTAATTATCAGTATGTAACAGATCAGCCAAGAAACGAATTTACAGAGCAATCTTTAATGAAATTAGCGCAGATTTATCTAAAAGCAAAAGATTGTGATAAATCGACTCCGGTATTAATCAGATTAGAAAATGAATCTGATTCTTCTCAAAACAAAAGTTTTGCACAAGCTAACCTGATGAAATGTCATTACGACAAAAAAGATTATGATAATTCGGTTATCTACGCAGATAAAGTATTGCAGAATGTAAAAGCAGATGCAAACGTAAAAGCCGATGCGCAAATTATCGTAGCGCGTGCAGCAATGCAAACCGGAGATGAAGACAAGGCGAAAGCAGCTTATGCGAAATTATCAGCAACATCAAAAGGAGAATTGGCAGCAGAAGCATTGTATTATGATGCTTATTTTAAAACTAAAGAAGGCAAGTTTGAAGCTTCGAATGTTTCAGTTCAAAAGTTGGCTAAAAATTATTCGGCTTATAAATATTACGGAGCGAAAAGTTTGGTTTTAATGGCTAAAAACTTCTACGGATTAAAAGATAGTTATCAGGCAACTTATATTTTAGATAACGTAATCAACAATTTTACCGATTATCCGGATGTTGTTGAAGAAGCTAAAAAAGAATTAGCCGCTATAAAATTAGAAGAATCTAAAACAAATTCGTCTATTAATAAGTAAGAGTAAAGAGTATAGAAAATAGAATAAAGAAAATAGAATAAAGAGAATAGAAGCAAGATGCAATAAGAAAGATTGCTGAGAAGTCTTTTTTCTTTGCTCTTGCATCTATTTTCTCAATAAAAAATAAGAACAATGAGTTTACCCTTTTATATAGTTGATGTTTTTGCTGATAAAAAATACGCCGGGAATCAATTGGCAGTTTTTCTGGAGGCGGAAAATTTAAGTTCGGCAGAAATGCAGCAGATTGCGCGCGAAATTAATTTTGCCGAAAGTACTTTTATAACCAAACTTGACAAAGAAAATAATAAAGCCGAGATAAAAATATTTACGCCATCTCAGGAGATGCAATTTGCGGGACATCCTATAATTGGGACATCTTGGGTTTTGATGAATAAAATATTTAATGATTCTCCGGAGAATATAAAATTGAATGTTCCAATTGGGCCAATTTCAATTCATCAGTCAGAAGGTTTGATTTGGTTAAAAGCAGCTCAGCCAAAATTTTGGGATATTTTTTCGAAAGAAGATATTACAGTATTTAGTAATCTGAAAAATCATGATTTCGAAAATCAATTTCCAATTCAGGAAGTAACTACCGGAAGTGCCTTTGTAATGGTTGGATTGAGTAGTAAAAGAGCTTTGGAAAGTTTGGTTTTAGATAAAGATAAAACAAACGACTGGTTGGTAAAAAATTGTAAAACAACCCACAGAGGTTTGTATTTTTATTATCTCGAAGGTTCAAAATTGTTTAGCAGAATGTTGTGTATTGAACACAATCAATTGGTAGAAGATGCAGCAACAGGAAGCGCAAGTACATGTTTACAAGCTTTTTTATTAAAATATCATAAACCAGAAATTGATTTAATTAATTATCAGGGAGATTATATCAATCGTCCGTCTCAAATTTATTTTAAAGGAAGTTTAAACGATAATGAGTTTGATATTAAAATAGGAGGAAAAGCTCAGTTTGTTGCAAAAGGAGATTGGGAAGCTTAGCTGAAAAGATATATAGAAGAAAGAGTCAAGAGAATAGAGTTAAGAAGAAAGAATAAAGAGAATAGAATAAAGAGAATAGAATATAGAAATAGAGTCAAGAAGCTAGGGGAAAGAGCAAAGACTGAAAAATATAATAGAATAAAGAAATAGAGAAAATTCAGAAATAAGAGAAAAGCCTTTCTTCTTTGCTCTTTATTCTATTCTCTAAAAAAATAAAGAAATATGAAAATTAATTGCCAGAATAAAATCATCATTTTACTAGTATTGTTTGTTGTCCAGGTTTCGTTTGCTCAAAAGAAAAAAGAGGAAACAATTGGTACTGAAACAGTAAATGTGGTAAAACCCTATTCGCCAACAATTTCAGATGCTTTTAAGGTAAAGGAAACTCCTTCGCTGGATGATACCGGAAATCAGCCAAAAGAAACGATAAAATACAGTATTTTGTCTGTTCCTGTGGCTTCTACATTTACGCCTTCTAAAGGAAAAGCTGAAGGTGTTGAGAAATCAAAAAAAGAAAAATTGTTTAATAATTACGCTACTTTAGGAGTAGGAAATTACGGAACTTTAAATGCTGAATTATTCGTAAATCAAGATTTGGGAAACAATGATTATGTTGCGGGAATGTTTCGTCATCATTCTTCGCAAGGCGGAATCAAAGGTGTAGATTTAAATGATGAGTTTTATGATACAGCATTAAATGTGGCATATGGTGTAAACAATCGCGATATGGCTTGGAATGTTGAATTAGGATATCAAAATCAATTGTATAATTGGTATGGTTTGCCTGCAGAATTTGGATCGACTTTAGCGGGACAAACGCGTGATGATTTAATAAGAAGTATCAATCCTAATCATTCTTATAATACAATTGATTTAGGCGGAAATATTGAATTTAACGAAGGGATTTTTAGTAAAATCTCTACTAAATTCACCCATTTCTCAGACAGCTTTTCTTCTTCAGAAAATCGTTTTTATGTAAAACCTTCTTTCAAGGTAGAAGTAATGGATCAATCGATCAATACAAACATTATCGTGGATCATGTAAGCGGATCTTTCGAACATAATTATGCAAGAGATAATACGCAACCTTTAAAATACAGTTTGACTAATTTTGGGATTGAACCAAGTTTTGTAATTCTTGAAAACGACTGGACATTAGAATTAGGAGCAGGATTGTTCTATGGTTTAGATTCTGAAAACAGCGGAAACAAATTTTATATCTATCCAAAAGTAAATGCCTCATATAAATTGGTAGGTGATTTAATGATTTTTTACACGGGAGTAAATGGTGGTTTAGAACAAAATTCATATGCTGATTTTGTAACTGATAATCCGTTTTTATCTCCAACATTAAATATGCGTCCAACAAGTAATCAGTATACTGTTTTCGCAGGGTTAAAAGGTAAATTGGCAAACAATATCAATTATAATCTTACTGGTTCTTACCTAAACGAAAAAGACAAAGCATTATACAAAGGGAATGATTATACAGAGGATTTCTCTAATCAGAATTATGCTTTCGGAAATTCTTTTGCGGTTGTTTATGATGACGTAAGAACCTTCCGTTTTTATGGAGAGCTAAAAGCTGATTTTTCAAGAAATGTATCTTTTGGTATCAACGGAACTTTTAATAGTTATAAATATGATGGTATAGAAGCGTGGAATTTACCATCGATGAAAATAAGTTCAAATCTTGATGTAAATATTACAAAACAATGGTACGCTGGCTTAAATGTTTTCTTTGTAGGAGAACGTAAAGACATGCAGTCTAATCTGGCTTTAGGAACAGATCCGGTAATTACAACATTAAAAAGTTATTTTGATGCCAATGCGCATTTAGGATATAAATATAACGAACGTTTGACTTTTTTCCTGAAATTAAACAATATAGGGAATCAGGCTTACGAGAAATGGCTTAATTATCCTGTACAAGGATTTCAGGTATTAGTAGGAGGAAATTATAAATTCGATTTCTAAAAGATATTTGCACAAAAACGTTACGACACAAACTTTTTTTAGCCACGAATTCACGAATAATATTAATTAATTCGTGAATTCGTGGCTAACTTTTTTTTACGATCTTTGCGACTTAGCGCCTTTGTGGCAAAACTACAATATGGAATTCAAACAAAAAATACATTCTCATTATTTGCAAATGGTCCAAGACCGAATAGATGTTTTTAGGGACATGATTTCGGCTTTGACCGAAGATTCTAAAAATGATGCTAAAGGTTCTGCCGGTGATAAGCATGAAACGGCTTTGTCGATGATGCATATCGAACAGGAAAAACTTACCAATAAACTAAAAGAAGCCATAACCCAAAAAGCAGTTTTAGACAAAATTGATGCCTCAAAAACTACTGAAAATATTATTTCAGGCAGTTTGGTAAAAGCTAACGGAATTTACTTGTATGTGAGTGTAGCGCTTCCTAAA
Source organism: [Flexibacter] sp. ATCC 35103 (assembly GCF_001975985.1). Lineage (GTDB taxonomy): Bacteria > Bacteroidota > Bacteroidia > Flavobacteriales > Flavobacteriaceae > Flavobacterium. The sequence continues at coordinate 150,611 of NZ_MTQF01000011.1, forward strand.
ATCGCTATTGAAGGTACAAATGTTATTGCACTTTCTCCACAATCTCCACTTGGTTCTCATTTGATGGGAAATAAAGTTGGGTTTACTTTTGAAATTAATAAGACGCATTATATTATAGAGAGTGTTTTGTAATTTTTGTGTAGTCCCTACGAGACAATTTTATTTTGCATCTTTTGTTTTTTTTCTACCAACATTTAACTCCTAAAGGAGTATTTTTTTTTGAAGATTATATTAAATATGCTACCAACTTATTTACCCGTAAGAAATATCTCGTAGAGATTAAATATTGGTATACGATTAATATTTAACTCCTAAAGAAGTGTTTTTTTTGAAGATTATATTAAATAAGCTGCCAATTATTTACCGATAAGAAATATATCTCGTAGAGATTAAATATTGGTATGCGAATAATTTTTAACTTGTAAAGAAGTATTTTTTGAAGATTATATTAAATAAGCTGCCAATTATTTATCGATAAGAAATATATCTCGTAGAGATTAAATATTGGTAGACAAAAATGGCGACACGATAAAATTGTCCCGTAGGGACTACACCTTAATTAATTTCCTCCTAGTATAAACTTCGAAAAGATTGGATAAACAATAATTTCTGAAGAGCTTCAATCCTCGTCTTTGTGAATTTTTCAATGATTCTGAATTATTGTAAAATTTAATTCAAATATCTCTTTAAAATATTGCGTTTTAAGTTTTGATTAACCTCGAAATTGAAATTTTAAAGTTATGGGTAATATTTTATGTTAAAATTTTACATTTTATATGTAAAAACAAAATTATGGTTTAAAATTATAACTGAAATTAATGTTTGTGTTTTTCAATTGTAACTGTTAATGCATCTTTGCCTTATCAAAATAAAATTAATAAAAAAAATATATAGTTATGTGTGGAATCGTATGTGCCTTTGACCTAAAACAAAAAGCTGAAACATTAAGACCTCAGGTATTAGAGATGTCTAAAATCATTCGTCACCGCGGACCGGACTGGAGCGGAATTTACAGCAATGATAAAGCAATTCTTTCTCATGAGCGTTTGGCGATTGTAGATCCGGCTTCAGGAAAACAGCCTTTATTTACAGAAGATAAAAAATTGGTTTTAGCTGCAAATGGTGAAATATACAACCACAGAGAATTGCGTAAACAATTTGAAGGAAAATATAACTTTCAGACTGAAAGTGATTGTGAGGTTATCTTGGCTCTTTACAAAGAAAAAGGACCTCATTTTGTAGATGAAATGAACGGAATCTTCGGATTTGCGATCTATGATGTAGAGAAAGATGAATATTTTATTGCTCGTGACCATATGGGAATTATTCCGTTGTATATTGGTTGGGATCAACACGGAACTTTCTACGTAGCTTCTGAATTGAAAGCTTTAGAAGGATATTGTACAAAAATTCAATTGTTTCCTCCGGGACATTATATGACAAGCAAAGACGGTGAATTTGTACAATGGTACAAAAGAGACTGGACTGAATATGACGCAGTAAAAGACAACGAAACTAGTATTCCGGCAATCAAGGAAGCACTTGAAGCAGCAGTTCACAGACAATTGATGAGTGATGTGCCTTACGGAGTTTTACTTTCAGGAGGTTTAGATTCGTCTATTACATCGGCTGTAGCCAAAAAATTTGCACAAAAACGTATTGAATCAGATGATACTACTGAGGCCTGGTATCCGCAATTGCACTCTTTTTCAGTAGGATTAGATGGTTCTCCGGATTTAGCAGCAGCTCAAATTGTTGCCAAACATATTGGAACGATTCACCATGAAATCAAATTTACAATTCAGGAAGGTTTAGATGCGGTTCGTGATGTAATTTACAACTTAGAAACGTATGATGTAACAACTGTTAGGGCTTCGACACCAATGTGGTTAATGGCGAGAGTTATTAAATCAATGGGAATCAAAATGGTATTGTCAGGAGAAGGTGCTGATGAGTTATTTGGAGGATATTTATACTTTCATAAAGCACCAAACGCAAGAGAATTTCACGAAGAAAACGTTCGTAAATTAGGTAAACTACACATGTACGATTGTTTACGTGCAAACAAAAGCTTAGCTGCTTGGGGAATCGAAGGTCGTGTACCGTTCTTAGATAAAGAGTTTATGGATGTGGCAATGAGAATCAACCCGCAAGATAAAATGATCAACAAAGAACACCCTATGGAAAAATGGGTAGTTCGTAAAGCTTTTGAAGATATGTTGCCGGAAAGTGTGGCATGGAGACAAAAAGAGCAATTTTCTGACGGAGTAGGATACAGCTGGATTGATACTTTGAAAGAAGTGGTAGCCAAAGAAGTTTCAGATGAACAATTGGCAAATGCGAAATACAAATTCCCATTACAAACACCAACTTCTAAAGAAGAATATTACTATCGTTCTATTTTTGCAGAACATTTTCCTAGTGATGCGGCAGCTTTATGTGTGCCTCAGGAAGCAAGTGTGGCTTGTAGTACAAAAATTGCTTTAGAGTGGGATGAAGCTTTCAAAAACATGAACGATCCTTCAGGAAGAGCCGTTGCAAGCGTTCATGATGATGCTTATGCAAAAGCATAAAAAACAATTTTAGAATTAGTATATATTATATTTCTTGAAAGACGTTCTCAATCCTGAGAGCGTTTTTCTTGTCTAATAATGTTAAATTCTATTATTTCAGCGACTTGAAGATAATTATTTAAGTTTCTTTTTTATATTTGGCATTCATCGAAATAAAATTAGATTGCTTGTATTGTAGCTGTTTAAGTACAGAAAAGTTGAGGTTTGTATTTGGTTTAGCTCAAAATTAGAAAAATATAATAAATTTTATGCTTGGTTTATTTCCTAATAGTCCTAAGTAAAAAATTAAAATAAATAAAAAAATAGAATAGTATGTCTGGAATATTGGCCGTTATTGGTAAAGGAAAAGACCCGCAACTCGTGAAAGAGCTTTCTACAAGAATGTCACATCGTGGTCCTGATGAGAGTGATTTACATATTATGGAAAATGGCAGTATTATTTGCCATGAAAGTTTGTCGATTATTGATCTTAAATCGGGCAAACAGCCTATTCAGGGAACGAATAAAGCCTGGATGGTGCATGATGGAGAAATCTATAATTATCAGGAATTAAAAGATACTGTTTTAAAAGATCATAGTTTTAGAACAAAATCAGATTCTGAAGTAATCGTACACCTGTACGAAGAATTTGGATATAAGTTTTGTAATATGCTTGACGGTGATTTTGCTTTTGTAGTCATTGATGGAGATAATTATATTGCAGCGAGAGATGCAGTTGGGGTTAAGCCTTTATATTACGGACTGGACGAAAGAGGAAGGATTTATTTTTCTTCAGAAATGAAGTCAATTGCAGATCAATGTAAATCGTTTTCAACTTTTCCTCCCGGGCATTATTATACCGGTAAAACAGGTTTTGTAAAATATTATAATCCGGAATACGAAGATCATTCTAATGCTAACAAGTCGTTAGATCTTGATTTGGTCAGAGAGTCCTTGATCGAGGCTACCCGTAAGCGTTTGATGAGCGAAGTTCCTGTTGGGGTTTTGCTTTCAGGAGGTTTAGATTCGTCATTGACATCTGCGATTGCAGCTCGATTATTAAAAGAAAACGGTAAAAAGTTAAAATCATTTTCTATAGGTTTAGATGCAGATTCGCCAGACAATATTGCAGCAAGAAAAGCGGCTGAATTTTTAGATACAGAACATCATGAAATACATTTTACTGTAGAAGAAGGTGTTGCTATTTTAGAGAAAGTAATTTATCATATTGAGACTTACGATATCATTTCGGTAAGATCTGGAGTTCCTATGTACTTATTAGCAAAAGCAATCGCTGATCAGGGCGTAAAAGTAATTCTTTCCGGTGAAGGTGCTGATGAAGTTTTTGGAGGTCATTTGTATTTTAGAAATGCACCCTCTGCAGAAGAATTTCAGGATGAAACAATCGAAAGAGTGCAGAAATTATTTACAGCTGATTTGCTTCGTGCCGATAAAACGACAATGGCACACGGATTAGAAGCCAGAATTCCGTTTTTAGACAAGGAATTTCTAGATGTTTCTATTCGAATAAAAACAGAAGAAAAGCAACCGAAGACTTACGATAATATTGAAAAATATATTTTAAGAAAAGCATTTGATACACCTGAAAATCCATATTTGCCAACTGAAATCTTATGGAGACAGAAAGAACAGTTTTCTGATGGTGTAGGATATAATTGGGTAGATGAATTGATAGAATATTGTTCCGGACAGATTTCTGACGACCAATTAGCCGGTGCAAGTGCTGAATTTCCATATAATTCGCCAACTACAAAAGAAGCTTATTTGTACAGATCTATATTTCATAAATTTTATCCACAGGTAAGTGCTGCACAAACAGTTCGAAAATGGATACCGAAATGGCAGGAAAACCAGGATCCAAGCGGAAGAGCTAATGCAGCTCACGTAAAAGCCGATATCGAAATTTCGAAGGCAGGAGTAACGGTTTAGAAATTCAAAAAAATAAATTCCAAATATCAATTTGGTGTGAAATAACAGAAATCCGAAACCACATTTCAATTGTTGGTTTTGGATTTTTTTATGTTATTTCTATTTTTAGAATTTAGAATTTGTGAAAATTAGAATTTAAAGTCAGCTTTTGTCGTTTTTTGTGGTTTTTTGCACAATAGTGTTAATAACTTAAGTGCTTTAAATGGTATTTTAACGGATATATAATTTGCGTTTTTATATATTTGCGTGTTAGACAATAATTACATTTTTTTAGAATAAATTATATGAGCGAAGAAATCAAGAAGAACAATTATTCAGCAGATAGTATTCAGGCATTAGAAGGAATGGAGCACGTAAGAATGCGTCCATCGATGTATATTGGAGATGTGGGAGTTCGAGGGCTGCATCATTTGGTTTATGAGGTTGTTGATAACTCTATTGATGAGGCGATGGGAGGACATTGTGATACCATTGGTGTTGCAATCAACGAAGACGGTTCAGTAACAGTTGAAGATAACGGTCGTGGTATTCCAGTTGATTTACATAAAAAAGAAGGTGTTTCGGCACTTGAAGTAGTAATGACTAAAATTGGTGCCGGAGGTAAATTTGACAAAGATTCTTATAAAGTTTCAGGAGGTTTACACGGTGTAGGGGTTTCAGTTGTAAATGCACTTTCAGTTCATATGAAATCTACTGTTTTTAGAGACGGTAAAATCTACGAACAAGAATACGAAAGAGGTAAAGCAATATATCCTGTTAAACAAATTGGAGAAACAGATAAAAGAGGTACACGTCAGACTTTTTATCCTGATGATACTATTTTTACCCAGACTATAGAATTCTCTTATGATACTTTATCAGCTCGTATGCGTGAGCTTTCTTTCCTGAATAAAGGAATTACAATCACGTTTACAGATAAAAGAGAAGTAGATGAAAAAGGCGAATTTAAAGTTGAAGTTTTTCACTCTGATGAAGGTCTTAAAGAATACATTCGTTATTTAGATGGTAACCGTGAGCCAATTATTTCTCACGTAATCAGCATGGATCACGAAAAAGGTGAGATTCCGGTTGAGGTTGCCTTGATTTATAATACAAGTTATACAGAGAATATTTTCTCATACGTAAATAATATCAACACGCACGAAGGAGGAACGCATTTACAAGGTTTTAGAAGTGGTTTAACAAGAACCCTTAAAAAATACGCTGATGCATCCGGAATGCTCGATAAACTGAAATTCGAAATTGCAGGAGATGATTTCCGTGAAGGATTAACAGCTATTATTTCGGTAAAAGTTGCAGAACCACAATTCGAAGGACAAACAAAAACTAAACTTGGAAACAGAGAAGTAGTTTCTCCGGTTTCTCAGGCAGTTGGAGAAATGTTAGAGAATTATTTGGAAGAAAATCCAAATGATGCCAGAATCATTATCCAAAAAGTAATTTTGGCTGCTCAAGCCCGTCACGCTGCTAAAAAAGCACGTGAAATGGTACAGCGTAAAACCGTTATGGGTGGCGGTGGATTACCAGGAAAACTTTCAGATTGTTCTGAGCAGGATCCTGCAAGATGTGAGGTTTACCTTGTCGAGGGAGATTCGGCTGGTGGAACAGCAAAACAAGGTCGTGATCGTAACTTTCAGGCGATTTTACCATTACGTGGTAAGATTTTGAACGTTGAGAAAGCGATGCACCATAAAGTATTCGAAAATGAAGAGATTCGTAATATCTTTACCGCTTTAGGAGTTACCGTAGGTACTGCAGAAGATAGTAAAGCCTTAAATCTTGAAAAACTAAGATATCATAAAGTAATCATCATGTGTGATGCCGATGTCGATGGTAGTCACATTTCTACCTTAATATTAACATTCTTCTTCCGTTTCATGAAAGAACTAATCGAAGAAGGACACGTTTATATTGCAGCACCACCTTTATACTTAGTTAAAAAAGGAAACAAGAAAGAATATGCATGGAACGACGTTCAGCGTGATCAGGCCAATGAGAGAATGGGAGGAAGTGCAGCGATCCAACGTTATAAAGGTCTTGGAGAGATGAACGCGGAGCAGTTATGGGAAACCACAATGGATCCAAGCTTTAGAACTTTACGCCAGGTAACTATTGATAGTTTAGCCGAAGCCGATAGAGTTTTCTCAATGTTAATGGGAGATGAAGTTCCGCCACGTAGAGAATTTATCGAGAAAAATGCAGTTTACGCAAATATCGATGCATAATAAATTTTAATCCTCAATTCGTTTAATTGTTTAAATTTACTTAGACGATTAAACGAATTGTCGATTTATCAAATAAACAAATTAATTAATAACCGATAAAGTATAAAATATGAAAGTTACCATTGTAGGAGCAGGAAATGTTGGAGCTACATGTGCAGATGTTATTTCTTATAGAGGAATTGCAAGCGAAGTAGTGTTGTTGGATATTAAAGAAGGTTTTGCCGAAGGGAAAGCGTTGGATATTATGCAATGTGCGACAAATACAGGTTTTAATACCAAAGTATCTGGCGTAACCAACGATTATTCTAAAACTGCCGGAAGTGATGTAGTTGTAATTACATCAGGAATTCCGAGAAAACCAGGAATGACTCGTGAAGAATTGATTGGTATAAATGCAGGAATTGTAAAAACAGTTGCTGAAAATGTATTGAAATTTTCTCCAAATACTATAATTGTTGTAGTTTCTAATCCAATGGATACTATGACTTATTTAGCTTTAAAATCTACCGGATTACCAAAAAACAGAATTATTGGTATGGGTGGAGCGTTAGATAGTTCTCGTTTCAGAACCTATCTTTCATTAGCTTTAGATAAACCTGCAAATGATATCTCAGCAATGGTTATTGGTGGTCATGGTGATACGACTATGATTCCTTTAACTCGTTTGGCATCTTATAATGGAATTCCGGTAACTGAATTTCTTTCAGAAGAAGTATTACAGAAAGTAGCTGCTGATACAATGGTTGGCGGAGCTACTCTTACAGGTCTTTTAGGAACATCAGCATGGTATGCGCCAGGAGCTTCTGTTGCCTTTCTTGTAGATAGTATTTTAAACGATCAGAAGAAAATGATTGCATGTTCTGTTTTTGTTGAAGGAGAATACGGACAAAATGATATATGTATAGGTGTGCCATGTATAATTGGTAAAAACGGAGTAGAAGAAATTTTAGACATCAAATTAAATGACCAGGAAAAAGCCTTATTTGCTAAAAGTGCAGATGCGGTTAGAGGTATGAATGATGCTCTAAAATCGATTTTAGTATAAGGATTTTCGAAAAAAAAGGAAAAGACTGCACTTTTGCAGTCTTTTTTTTAAGATTAATTAATAAATAAATTGGTTAATCTTTTCGTTAATTATATATTTGCTCGGTTTAAAAAAAATGTGGTAATTCGTGATCTCGATTTTTTAGTTTTAAAAACTCATGTCAGGACTTATTTTATGGGACTTTAAAACAAAAACAAACAATAAAACATAATTAATTTTTAGTAATAATGCAGAATAAAGGACTTATTAAATTTTTCGCAATTCTATTTGCATTGGTAAGTATTTACCAACTTTCTTTCACTTTTGTGGCAAATAACGTCAAAAGTGAAGCTAAAGCTTTTGCAGGAGATAATCCTGACAAGGAATTAAAATATTTAGATTCTATTGGTAAAGAAAAAGTGTTGAACCTTGGTTTTTCGGATTTTACTTATAATGAAGTAAAAAACAAACAACTTAATAAAGGTCTTGACTTAGAAGGAGGAATCAACGTGATTCTTCAAATTTCTATTAAAGATGTTTTAAAAGGTTTGGCTAACAATTCTAAAAATCCGGTATTTAATAAATCATTAGCTGATGCATCTGCAAATTTAGAAGGAAACAAAACCTATTTAAATAAGTTTTTTGAAGCTTTTGAAGCGAATTCAAACGGAACAGTGAAATTAGCTTCACCTGATATTTTTGCAAACAGAAGTTTACAAGGAGAAGGTGGAATCGATTTTCAAATGTCTGATTCGCAAGTTCAAAAAGTAATTAAAAGAAAAGTTGATGAGTCTGTTGAAAGTGCTTATAAAGTATTAAGAGAGCGTATCGACAAATTTGGTGTTACACAACCAAACATTCAAAAATTAGGAGAAACAGGAAGAATCTTAGTAGAGCTTCCGGGTGCGAAGGATGTTGATAGAATTAAAAAATTATTAGGTGGAAAAGCTCAATTAGAGTTTTGGGAAACTTATAAAGTTGAAGAAATTGGAAACTTTTTAGTAGCTTCTAACGAGGCTTTGAAAAAGACTGAAATCAAAAAAACAGAAACTAAAACTGTTGCTAAAGATTCATTGAATGCTTTATTAACTGATGCTAAAGATTCAGTTGAGACTAAAAAAGGAAACAACCCATTATTTGACAAAATGTTAGGTCAGGGTGGCGGACCGGTTTTAGGTTACTTTGCAACAAAAGATACTGCTGCTGTAAACGGATATTTTAAAAGAGCTGACATTAGAGTTTTATTGGCTGCTGACCAACATAATGCAAAATTTGTATGGAGTAAACCAACTACTATAAAAGATGCAAAAGGAAAAGATCTTGAAGCTGTAGAATTATATGCTTTAAAAGGTAACAGAGATAACGTTCCTGCAATGAGCGGTGGTGTTGTTACTGATGCAAAAGATACTTTTGACCAATTAGGAAAACCAGCTGTTTCTATGCAAATGAACAGCCAGGGTGCTAAAGTTTGGGAAGAATTAACAGGTAGAGCTTTCTCTCAAAAAGGTTATATTGCTATTGTTCTGGATAATATCGTTTATTCTGCTCCTGGTGTTACAAGTGGGCCAATTGCTGGTGGAAGATCTGAAATTACAGGTTCTTTTGATGTTGCTGAAACTAAAGATTTAGCTAACGTATTAAATGCAGGTAAATTACCGGCTTCTGCTGATATTGTTCAATCAACTGTTGTAGGACCATCTTTAGGTCAGGCTGCAATTGATGCAGGTACAATTTCATCTGTATTAGGATTTTTATTAGTTTGTTTATGGATGGTATTCTATTATGGTAAAGCGGGTTGGTATGCTAACCTTGCCTTATTATTGAACTTACTTTTCTTATTCGGAATTATGGCAAGTTTTGGTTTTGTATTAACATTACCAGGTATTGCAGGTATCGTACTTACATTAGGTACAGCGGTAGATGCGAATATTATTATATTTGAAAGAGCAAAAGAAGAATTACGTGAAGGTAAATCTTTATCTGAAGCAGTTACAGAATCTTACGGATGGCACGGAGCAATGCGTTCTATTATCGATGCGAACGTAACGCACGTTTTAACTGGGGCTATCTTATTTATTTTTGGAACAGGACCAATTAAAGGTTTTGCTTTAACTTTACTTATTGGTATCGTAACGTCAATGTTTACATCAATTTTTATCGCTAGAATTTTTATCGACAGAAATATTGCTGGAAAAGCTGATTTGACTTTCTCTACAAACATTACTAAAAACTGGTTTACTAATTTCCACTTTGACTTTATTAAAATCAAAAAATTCACTTATATCTTCTCTTCTATTGTAGTTGTAGTAAGTTTAACTTCTATTTTCTTTGTGAATGGATTAGATGAAGGTGTTGATTTTGTTGGAGGAAGAACTTTCCAGGTTAAATTCGAAAAACCAATTGATGCTACAACAGTTTCAGATGAATTATCTGCAGCTTTTGGAACTCCGGTTGAGGCTAAGATTTTAGGTGATGATGATCAATTAAAAATCACTACAAAATATAAAATTAAAGAAGATGGTGTTGCTATCGACGAAGAAGTGAATCAAAAATTATACGCTGCTTTGCAAAAGTATTATCCAAACACTACTTACGATAAATTCATCAACTCATTTGATGGTAAAAGAATCGGTGTATTGCAAGCTTCTAAAGTTGGAGCTTCTATCTCTGAGGATATCAAAACTAACTCATACTGGGCAGTTCTTGGTGCAATGGCGGCTATTTTCTTATACTTAATGGTTTCTTTCCGTAAATGGCAATATTCATTAGGTGCGATTGCAGCTGTAGCGCATGACGTTATCTTTGTATTAGGTATCTACTCTTTATGTTATAAATTCATGCCTTTCCATATGGAAATGGATCAGCACTTTATCGCTGCAATCCTTACTGTTATTGGTTATTCTATGAATGATACCGTAATTGTATTTGACAGGGTTAGAGAGTTTATTATCGGTAACCGTAAAGGTACTTTTGAAGATATTGTAAATGCTTCTATTAATACTACATTATCAAGAACGTTGAATACGTCATTAATGATGATCATTGTATTATTGACAATGTTTATCTTTGGTGGAGAATCTATCAGAGGATTTATCTTCGCGATGTTAGTAGGTATTGTTGTGGGAACTTACTCTTCATTGTTTATCGCTACACCAGTATTGGTAGATACGATTTCAAGTGATGAGAAACACACAATCGAAGAAAAACACAAACAAGCATAATTGCAAGTTTATATAAATTAAAAAGACCCAACGAAAGTTGGGTCTTTTTTTTGTGCTATGTGTCAACATCAATATGCTAAAGTTTAAAATACATTTAAGTGTACTAAATCTTTGGAGTTAAGAAGGAGTAACAAATTGAAAAGATTCTATTAATGCTTTAGGAAGTTAGTGAGTTAATGATAATAGGTGTAGAAAAACAATAGCAAAAGGTTTATTTTAGTTGATGTTTTATTGCTAAGAGTTTCAGTGAAAGTAAATGAATCTTGGTTTGATATTCGCTTAATTGGTTAGCTATTTAATGCAGAATTAGAAGATGTGAAATATCGGTAATAATGCAAGAAATGTTGAATTAGGTATTCTTTGAGTGCTTGTAAATAAAAAAGCCCAATACTTTAAGGTATTGGGCTTTTTTATATTTTGATTGTATTTTATGATTCTGCTAATGGATTTCTTTGTGCTCTAATAACAAAGAATAGCCCTATAATGATAAAAGGGATACTTAGCCATTGTCCTGTTGAGAAAATGCCTAATTCATTCTCAAATCCGCCCTGGCTTTCTTTTACAAATTCGACTATAAAACGTACTACAAATAACAGAACAAGGAAAGATCCAAATAATAATCCAGATTTAAGTCTTGCATTTGTTTTCCAGTACATGAAGAAAAGAACTGCAAAAACAAAAATATAAGCAATTCCTTCGTATAATTGAGTCGGATGTTTTGCAGGAACCTGAGCTAATAAATCAGCAAATTTAGGATCTGTAGCAATTGCAGTATAAGCTGCTTTTGGATCTGCGATTTGTGTTGCATTTACAGCTTCAGATTTGCTGAACTGATCGTGTAAAAAGCGAATACCAAATGCTGAATCAGTTACTTTTCCTATAATTTCTGAATTAAAAAAGTTTCCTAAACGAACAAAAATCGCACCGCTTGCAACCGGAATTACAACACGGTCCAAAATCCATAATAAAGGACGTTTTAAGATCATTTTGCTGTAGTAATACATCGCAACAATAATGGCAATTGCTGCACCATGACTGGCTAATCCCTGAAAACCTGTAAATTCAAATTTTGGTTCAAATCTAACCGGTAAAAAGATTTCAAGTAAATGATTTCTAAAATATTCCCAGTCATAGAATAAAACATGTCCTAAACGTGCTCCTATCAAAGTAGCTAAAACAGTCCAGACAAATAAAGAATCTAATTTTTCAAGTGATTCATTTTCGCGTTCGAAAATCTTTTTCATTATGAACCAGCCTAAACCAAAAGCGATTACGAACATTAAACTGTAGTAACGAATCATAAAAAATCCTAAATCGATTCCTTCAGAAGGATTCCAAATGATATTTGAGGAAAGTGTCATATTTTAAATTTGTTTGTTTTGTATGTAAAAATAAATATTAAAAGTAAAGTTGCTCTTTATAAAAAGTTAATGTTTATGTGAACATTTCTTTTCAGGAACAGGATCATAACCGGTTCTTCCCCATGGATTGCAGCTTAAAATTCGTTTTATTCCCAAATATCCGCCATAAAATAAACCATGAGTCTGTAAGGCCTGAATCATGTATGTTGAACATGTAGGTTCAAACCTGCAACTTGCCGGTGTAAAAGGCGAAATTGCAGTTTGATAAAAGCGAACTAATAAAACAAATGGAGTAGTTACTTTCATGATTTATTAGAAAATGAATTGATTATATAGAAAAGCTTGTGCCTTCTTTTCCGTCTTTCAACTGAATGCCTAAAGCAATCAACTGATCGCGAATCTGGTCAGAAAGAGCAAAGTTTTTATCAGCTCTGGCTTGATTTCTCATGCCAATAAGCATGTTTACGACACCCTCTAATTTATCATTATTAGCATCGGCACCTTTGTCATCACTCAGGCCTAAAACATCAAATACAAACGCATTAATTGCAGTTGTAAATAAAGCTAGGTCTTCGGCAGAAATCGTTTCTTTTCCTTCTTTCAATAAATTGATATAACGAACAGCTTCGAACAATTGAGCGATTAAAATTGGAGTATTAAAATCGTCATTCATGGCATCGTAGCTCAATTGTTTCCATGAAGCAATATCAATAGAACTAGTTGCACTTGTTGATATAGTTGGCAATGCATCAACAGCTTCCATTAATCTTTTATATCCTTTTTCGGCAGCAACAATAGCATCGTCAGAAAAATCAAGAATACTTCGGTAATGCGCCTGCAACATAAAAAATCGAGTTACAGATGCAGAGAAAGCTTTGCTCAAAATAGTATTATCTCCGCTTAAAATCTCTCCCGGAAGAATATTATTTCCAGTAGATTTTGCCATTTTCTTTCCGTTAAGGGTAAGCATATTGGCGTGCATCCAGTAATTTACCGGAGACTGACCTGTACAAGCTTCGTTTTGTGCGATTTCACATTCATGATGCGGGAATTTTAAATCCATTCCGCCACCGTGAATATCAAAATGATTACCAAGATATTTGGTACTCATTGCCGTACATTCAAGATGCCAACCTGGGAAACCATCGCTCCATGGCGAAGGCCATCTCATGATATGTTGCGGTTCTGCTTTTTTCCAAAGAGCAAAATCCTGTGGGTTTCTTTTGTCAGACTGGCCATCAAGATCACGGGTATTAGCTAGCATATCTTCGATATTTCGGCCACTTAAAACTCCGTAATTATTGGTTTCGTTGTATTTTACAACATCAAAATAAACAGATCCGTTGGCTTCATAACCAATTCCGGTATCAATGATTTTTTTGATGATTTCGATTTGTTCAATAATATGTCCTGTAGCTGTTGGTTCGATACTAGGCGGTAAAAAGTTGAAAGACTTCAGGATATCATGAAAATCTACTGTATAACGCTGAACAACTTCCATTGGTTCCAGTTGCTCTAAACGCGCTTTTTTAGCGATTTTATCTTCTCCTTCATCAACATCATCTACAATATGGCCTACATCAGTAATATTTCGAACATAGCGAACTTTATAATCAAGATGTAAAAAATACCTGAATATAACGTCAAAAGACATAAAAGTTCTAACATTTCCTAAGTGTACATTGCTATAAACCGTAGGTCCGCAAACATACATTCCAACATTTCCTTCATGGATTGGTTTGAAATTTTCTTTTTCACCTGAAAGTGAATTGTATATTTTTAGTGGCTGCGTTGTATATAAAGGCATATTTTTTTTGCTGTTTAACCGTTTAATTGTTGATTTGTTTAATCGTGTAAACGTTTTTTTTGTTTTTAATTTGATACGTATTATTCTTTTGAAAGATAGTACTTTTTTAAACTGTTTATCTGATTACAGATTTTCTCAATTTTTTCGCGAGACTCTACATATTCAGTTTCGGACACATAATTTAAATCTTTTGAAATAATTAAGTGGTTCAAGGTTTCCATCGCTGATGAATATGAGATCGTTAAAAAATGAGCTTTATCTTTATTCGTATTTCTCGAAGTTCCTTCTGCAATATTTGTCGCAATTGATGCGGAACTTCTTTTTATTTGAGAAGTTATTCCGAATAATTCATTTGATGGAAATTTACCAGTTAATTTATAAATATCCAAAATAAACATTCTTGAGTTTTGCCAAACTTCTAACTTTTCAAATGAAAAAGTATACATGTGTGTTTTGGTTTAATTGTTAATTTGTTTAATCATTTAACCGTAAATTCAGATTTGCAATGAAGCGATTAAACAAATTAACGATTTACCAATTAAACTAGAACTGAGTGTCTAATTTAATATAATCTAAAAATTCTCTTTTTGTTTGAGGATCTTTGAATTTTCCACCAAATTCAGATGTTACTGTACTGCTTTCGATATCTTTAATTCCTCTTGAATTTACACATAAATGTTTGGCATCGATCACGCAGGCAACATCTTCAGTACCTAATGCTTTTTGCAATTCCTGAACAATTTGCATGGTCAAACGCTCTTGAACCTGAGGTCTTTTAGCATAATATTCTACAATTCGGTTCATTTTTGATAAACCAATAACTCTTCCGCTGGAAATGTAAGCAACATGAGCACGTCCTATAATAGGTAATAAATGGTGTTCGCAGGTAGAATAAACGGTAATGTTTTTCTCGACTAACATTTCACCGTATTTGTAATTATTGTCAAAAGTCGAAGCTTTTGGCTGTTTTGAAGGATTAAGACCACCAAAAATCTCTTTTACAAACATTTTTGCTACTCGGTTTGGAGTACCTTTTATGCTGTCATCAGTTAAATCCATTCCTAAAGTCTGTAGGATGTTTTCAACATCTTTTTTTATTCTTTCTATTTTTTCATCATCACTTAAGTCAAAAGCATCCTGTCTTACAGGGTTTTGAGCGTTGCTGCTAAAATGATTGTCTCCTGTTTCGTCTAAAAAATCTTCGTTATTTATCATTAAAAACTACTATTAGTATGGGTATATCTTTTTAAGGCGGTAAAGATAATTAATAAAAAGCAAACCTTTTCTATCGTTTTTACTATTTAATTGATGGTTTTTGGATATAATTTAAATTAAATCCAAAATGCTGTTTTTTTAAAATACAAAAGACAATAACATAGCCTGTTATTGTCTTTTAAGAGTGTTATTTTGTAGTGCTTATTTTTTGTTGTAAACCAAAAGAGCTTCTTTTAAAATATTTACGGCGGTCACTAAATCTTTTTTATTCAGCACATAAGCAATTCTAACCTGATTAAGTCCCATTCCGGGAGTCGAATAAAATCCGGCAGCCGGAGCAACCATCACGGTTTCTCCGTTTAAATCATAAGTTTCAAGAAGCCATTGTGCAAAATCATCAGCATTTTCTATTGGCAATTGTGCAATGCAATAAAAAGCGCCTTTTGGTTTGGTAACAATTACGCCTTCGATTTTATTCAATTCAGTAATCAAGGTATCACGACGGCCTTTATATTCTGTAATTACTTCATCAAAATAACTTTGTGGCGTATCTATTGCAGCTTCACAGGCAATTTGCTCAATTGTAGGCGGACTTAAACGTGCCTGTGCAAACTTCATCACCGTTGATAAAACATCTTTATTTTTAGTTACCAGACATCCAATTCTTGCGCCGCACATGCTGTAACGTTTTGAAACAGAATCAACCATGATCACATTTTGCTGTACATCTTCAAGATTCATTACAGAATAGTGAACATCATCACCATCATATAAAAATTCACGATATACTTCGTCAGCGATTAAATACAAATCATGTTTTTTTATTAAACCTGCAAGTTGTTTAATCTCTGATTCTGAATATAAATAACCCGTTGGATTACCGGGATTGCATATTAATATCGCTTTTGTTTTTGGTGTAATCAATTTTTCAACATCTTCAATACTTGGCAGTGCAAATCCAGTTTCGATCGTCGAAATCACCGGAATTACAGTTGCGCTTGTAGAAGATGCAAAGGCATGATAGTTAGCATAAAAAGGTTCCGGAATAATAATTTCGTCACCCGGATCTGTAATTGTGGCTAATGCAAACAACAAGGCTTCAGAGCCACCAGTAGTAATAATGATGTCTTCTGAGTTAACATTTACGTTTTGACGTTGGTAAAATTTAGCTAATTTTTTTCTATAACTTTCATATCCGGCAGACGGACTGTATTCGATAAGAGTTAAATCAATATTTTTTACCGCCTCGATGGCCACTTCGGGTGTATTGATATCCGGTTGACCTATGTTTAAGTGATACACTTTCTTCCCTTTTTGTTTTGCAGCATCTGCAAAAGGAGCAAGTTTGCGTATCGGTGATTCGGGCATGTTTCTGCCTTTGTGTGAAATTGTTGGCATGAGTTTAATTATTGAAGTGCAAATTTGCATTTTTTTTTCGAATTTAACGTAAACATTACAGGTACTTATTAAAATGTAACAATTATCAATATTTTTAGTAATTTTATCATAAAATATTATCAATGAAAAAATATTTCATGTTGTTTTTTGGGCTTTTGGCATCTTTGCCAGTGATGTCCCAAGTCGATTTTTTAATCGAAAACCACAGTAAGAAGGTTACTATTCCTTTTAAATTGATAAATAACCTTGTTTTTATTCCTATTAAAGTAAACGGTGTCGAACTTAATTTCTTGCTGGATTCCGGTGTCGAAGAAACGATCTTGTTTAGTATGGAAGATAAACAGGAAGTTAGTTTTAAAAATGTCGAAAAAATAAAACTAAAAGGTTTAGGCAGCGAAGAAGAAATTGAAGGCCTTAAATCAGCAAATAACATTTTAGAAACTCATGGTTTAAAATCAAACAGCCAATTGGTTTATATTATTTTAGATCAGAGTTTTAATTTGTCGTCTCATATTGGTATTCCTGTTAATGGTATTATTGGGTACAAATTTTTTAAAAATAATATTGTCGAAATCAACTATCAGAAAAAGAGATTAGTGGTGCATGCAAACAATGAAGAAACCCGTAAAAGACTCCAGAAAAAATTTAAAACAATTCCAATAACCATAGAAAGATCCAAACCGTATATTTATACAACAGCAATTGTTGATACTGCCAGAATACCGGCAAAATTACTTATTGATGTTGGGAATAGCGATGCATTCTGGATTTTTGAAAATAATAAAATTAAATTGCCCAAAAAGAATTTTCCTGACTTTTTAGGTAAAGGTTTTAGCGGAGATATTGAAGGACATCGTGCTAAAATAGATAATTTTTTAATTGATGATTTTAACTTTAAAAAACCAATTGTTTCTTTTCCGGATTCAAGTTCCATTAAAAATGTAAAAATGGTTCCCGATCGGATTGGTTCTGTTGGCGGAGAAGTTTTAAAACGATTTACAGTAGTTTTAGATTATGCAGATAAGAAGTTATATCTTAAAAAAAACAATAAATTTTCAGATCCTTTCAGTTATAACAAAAGCGGAATCACGATTCAGCATAACGGACTTCAATGGGTTCAGGAAACCGTTCATTTAGAAACTGTAAAGGTGGCGACTTCTATAGAGGAATCTGGATATAATGAGAAAAGAGATGGAAATTTCCGATACAAATTTTCATTAAAACCCATTTATGAAATTGTCAATATTCGTAAAAATTCAGCTGCTGAAAAATGCGGATTACAAAAAGGGGATATTATTGTTAGAATCAATAATAATGTTCCTTATAAATATTCTTTGCAGCAAATTAATGCCCTTTTAAAATCTGAAGAAGATATATGGATTAACTTAGAAGTTGAACGAAATAGTCTTATTTTAAAATTTAGATTTAAACTTGAAGATGAGTTGTAAAGTGTTCAATTATAATTATTTAAAAATACAAATATATAATGGCAGATTGCTATTCATTTTTATGTTTTACTAAATTTTGTGAAAATTTAGCTATTAAATCATGTTTTTTGTTTAATGAACGTTATTATTTTATTATGTTTATAAAAAAATAACACCATATGGCTAAAAACTACATTAATTTCTTACAATTTGTATTGTTTTTTATTTTTTTATCGGTTTTACCTTCTCAAATGGCTGCACAATGTGCGGGAAATGACGGCATCAAAGTAATTTGTGATATTGAGAATTCTGCAAATCAAAACATATCGTTATTTTCTTTATTAGGAGGTACGCCAACACCCGGAGGGACATGGTCTGATGATAATAAATCCAGAGGATTAGATGTTTCTACCGGAATTTTAAACGGACACCTTATCCGTAGCGGCGGAACTTATCAATATACTTATACCGCTCCTGCTGTTGCCGGATGTACAGATAATAAATCTACCGTTACACTTACTATAGGCGCATATCCGGGAGTCCCTGCTCCATTTGCCACAGTATGTAGTTCTGAAGATACTTTTAATCTTTTTACAGCATTTAACAGTACCGTAATGGGGCCACATTCAAACGGTAGCTGGAAAAATAGTTCAGGAGGATCTGTAGATGCAGTAATTCCAATTACAGGTATGCAAGGATCATTTGATTTTACTTATACAGTACCTGCAGTCCCTGCCTGTGAAACAATATCTCCATCTGTAACCGTAACCGTAACGATTTTTAAAGCACCGGAACCCGGAATAGCAACTGATTTAATCTTATGCGGAAGTACGGATTTAGGCGTTTATACCAATTTAGATCTTCATACTTTGCTTTCTGGAGAAGATATGGGAGGCGAGTGGAATGGTATAGGCTTAACTTCATTAACAGATAATATTGTAAATCTTCAGGAAGTGTTTGATAATAATGGGCCCGGAGATTATATTTATACCTATACAGTTCGATCTTTTCCTGACAATAGAATTTGTCCGGATAAAACGGTACCTATAACTATTACGCTCGAAAAAAGACTTGATTTTACGGGAGCACGAATTGTAGTTTCTTCTGATATTTGCGAAGATAAGATTCCTACTGCCACATATTCAGCCACAATTACGCAAGGGCCAGCAGCGATTCCTGACGGAGAATATAAAGTGACATTTAGTGTATCCGGACCAAATGGAGGATCAGAAACTATCACAGCAAATTTTGTAAACGGTGTAATTGGTTTTCCTGTCAGTTCTTCTTATTTTAGGCAAGTAGGTACCTATATCGTAAATGTTACAAAAATTGCTGCCACAACCGGTAAGCAAGCCTGTGTAAATATTATTAATAATCTGTCAGATGATTTAATAATTAATCCATTGCCTCACTTAGATGGTGCTGTATTAACCGCACAAACAGTGTGTCAGAATAAAAGTTCAAGAGTTCAAATTTCAAATGCATCTCAATTAGCAAATGGTAATTATGACATTGTTTATAATGTAACAGGTGATAATTTTGCCACAGGGCAAACTGCCAATATTCAGGTTACAGGAGGGAATTCGAGTTTTAACATTCCGGCAAGTATAAATAGAAATAGCGGCGCTGCCACAATAACTATTATTAAAATCACCAATACAGCTACAGGTTGTTCTAATGTTGCGAATACTCAGGGTAATTTAATTATCAATCCTTTGCCAAATGCAGCAACTGTAAGTATTCAGGTAAATAATTTTTGTATTAATGATCCTGTTTCCGCTGCCGTTTCCGGATTAGGAAATTTAACAGATGCGACACTTTCGTATACACTTTCAGATAGCAACTCTTCTACACTACAAACCATTAATTTACTGGTTACAAACGGAAATGCAAGTTTTGTAATTCCTGCAGGTTTATTACTAAATACGGGTTCTACAACTATTACAGCTACTAATTTGATAAACAATATCACTACTTGTGATGTTAATTTAACGAATGTTTCTGATGCCTTTTTAATAAATCCTATTCCTGCTGCACCATTTGCAGGCGATCAGGAGTTTTGTAAAGTTGAGCGGGCCTCAATAGCGAACTTAGTTCCACGCGGTTCTCAATACAAATGGTACAGTTCTGCAACATCTGTAACGGCTCTGGCAGATACTTATATTTTAAAGACAGAAAATTTGTATGTAAGAGAAACTTCTTCTTCAAATTGTACATCAGCTCCCACAATGATTTCGGTTTTAGTAAACGATACACCGGCTCCAACTTTAAACCAGGATGGACAAAATTTTTGCGGTTTGGCAAATCCTACGATTGCTGATTTATCAAATTCAACCAATGTGCCTTCAACGGTTGCCTGGTACGATGCTGAAAACAACGGAAATTTATTGGCTTCGACATCATTGCTTGTTCACAATGCGACGTATTACGGATTCGATCTTTCGACTGTAACAGATTGTATTTCGGATACGAATCTGGAAGTTAAAGTTTCATTGATTGATTGTGATGTTTCGCAATATGACTTTTTTATACCTGACGGATTTTCACCAAATGGAGACAATGTAAATGATACTTTCAGAATTCCTGATATTGAATATTTATACCCGGATTATACCATTGAAATTTTTAACAGATATGGAAATGTAATGTTTAAAGGAAATGCCAATAAACCCAACTGGGACGGAAGAAATTCTGAATCGGCAGGTTTTGGAGATGCAATGGCGCCAAATGGAGTCTATTTTTATATTGTCAATTTTAATAAAGACAATAGAAAAGCGCAACAAGGCCGACTTTACCTAAACAGATAATTCCTTTTTATATTATTTAATATAATTTTCAAATGAAAAAAATAATACTTTTTATATCTTTTCTCTTCTATATAACATCAGCCTCAGCGCAGCAAGATCCGGAATACACACATTATATGTATAATATGAGTGTTGTAAATCCGGCGTATGCAACCGGAGTTCCTGCTATGCTAAATCTTGGAGGATTGTACAGAACACAATGGGTTGGAGCTATAGGAGCTCCAAAAACATTTACTTTTTTTGGACATACTGCCGTGACGGATAAAGTCGAAGTAGGCCTTTCATTAGTTTCTGATGATATTGGTGATGGCGCTAAAAAAGAAAATAACTTCTACGCTGATTTTGCCTATGTTTTGAACCTTGGAGGAAAAAACAAACTTTCGTTAGGATTAAAAGCGGGTTTTACTTCACTGCAAACCAATTTTAACGGTTTTATTTTTGAGAGCGGAGATACCAGTACAGATTTGGCTTTCGCCGAAAATATAAACGTAACCAAACCCAACATTGGAGTAGGAGCCTATTATTTTAGAGATAATTTTTATGTAGGATTGTCTGCTCCAAATTTATTGAGTTCAAAACATATCGAAGAAAAGTCAGGAATCAATGCTTACGGATCAGAGAACATCCATACTTTTTTAACTGCCGGATATGTTTTTCAAATCAATGATATGGTCAAGTTAAAACCTGCTTTTATGTCAAAATATGTGAGCGGAGCGCCAATTTCTGTAGACCTTACGGCAAATGTTTTGTATAACAATAAATTTGAACTTGGTGCTGCATACAGAATAAATGATGCTGTGAGTGCTTTAATGAATATAAGCGTTACGCCATCACTTAGAGTAGGGTATGCTTATGATCATACGCTTTCGAATATGGGTCAGTTTAATTCCGGAACACATGAAATTATGCTGCTTTTTAATTTAGATTTATTAGGAAAAGGATATGATAAATCACCAAGATTCTTCTAAAATGAAAAATATGAAAAAACTACTCGTTATTATATTCGTATTTTCAATACAGTTTATAAATGCCCAAGATTTAGAATTGGCAAGAGCCAAGAGATTTTTTGATAAAACGTATTATAGTGAAGCAATTGTTCTTTATGAAAAGTTAGCCGAAAAAAAACCTTCGCAGGAAGTCATAAAAAATCTGGCCGATTCTTATTTCTATACCAATGATTTGATAAAAGCTCAACGTTATTACAGGCTTTTGATTCAGAATTATAGTAATGATTTAGATCGAAATTATTATTTTAGATACGCACAGACTTTAAAAGCAAGTAATAGTTATGAAGATGCAAATGCTGCGCTAAAAGAATATTATACAAAATCTGCAAATGCTGATGATATTGCCAGTTTCGAAAACAATATTAAAACTTTAGAAAATGTATCAGCAATTGGGCAACGATTCGATATTAAAAATCTGGCGATAAACACGCCTAATTCTGAATTTGGAGCAGTACGATATAATGATAATTTGGTTTTTGCAGGAGTAAAACTAAAGCCGGGATTGTTTGATAAAAAGTTTAAATGGGACAATGAAACGTATTTGAATTTAGTAGAGATTCCATTAAAAAATATTAATACTGCAGATTCTACAGGACATTATTTTGCCAAAGAATTAAAAACCGGAATGCATGAATCGAATGCTGTTTTTACAAAAGACGGAAAAACGATTTATTTCACGCGCAATAATTCTAAAAAAGGAACTAAAAAAACAGACGACAAAAAAATCTCGAACCTACAAATTTTTAAGGCAGAACTGGTTGACGGAAAATGGACTAATATAACGTCACTTCCGTTTAATAGTGCTAATTATTCAGTAGAGCATCCCGCATTAAGTGCAGATGAGAAAGTTTTGTATTTTGCCTCTGATATGCCGGGAACATTCGGTTCATTTGATATTTATTCTGTAAATATTAATAAAGGAGCTTTTGATACACCAAAAAATTTGGGTCCCAGTATTAATACAGATAAAAGAGAACAATTTCCTTTTGTTTCAGGAGATAACAAACTTTATTTCTCTTCAGATGGACATTTAGGCTACGGATCGCTGGATGTTTTTGTTTCGGATATTAACGGGAATGAATATACAAAACCGGTAAATGTTGGTTTGCCGCTAAACTCAAATCTTGATGATTTCTCTTTTAATATAGATTCAGATACTAAAGAAGGTTTTTTTGCATCGAATAGAGAAGGCGGAAAAGGGAGTGATGATATTTATTGGTTTAAAGAAATCAAAGAACTAATTGTAGAAGATTGCAAGCAGTTTATTGCGGGAACAATTACAGATGTTGATACTAAACTAGCTTTAGAAAATGCAATTGTAACATTGCAGGATTCAGATCAAAAAACTTTGAATACCGTGACAACAAGTGCAGATGGGAAATTCAGTTTTACAGTTCCTTGCGAAAGTTCGTTTACAGTTTTAGCCTCAAAAGAAAAATATACGAGCGAATCACGATCCTTATCTTCAGGAAAAACCAGAAATGCCAGCAATGATGCTTCAATGGCATTAAAATCCCTGGAAGTTATAAAACAAGAAGAACAGCAAATTGCTGAAACGAAAAAGAAAGAAGAAGAAATTGAAATAACCCGCAAAAAAGAAAGAGAAGCTCTCGCAGTTATTGCCTTAAAAGAAGCGCAGAAAAAAGCGAAAGCAGATCAAATTGTGGCGGCAGAAATCAAGAAGAAAGAAAAAGCAGCCGAAATTGCTGCTACGGAAGTGAAGAAAAATGAAAAAATAAAAAAGATATTAACGGATGAAAAAGATGTTATTAGAGATAAAGACAGACTTATTATCAAAACAGATCCTATTTATTTTGACTATAATATGTGGTACATCCGTAGAGAATCTAAAGTTGTTTTAGGACGTGTTGTAGAACTAATGAAAAAGTATCCGGATATGGTTATCGAAATTGGTTCTCATACAGATTCAAGGGGAAATGCAAAATTTAATGAGGATTTATCTCAAAAAAGAGCCAACTCGACCAGAGAATTTGTAATCCAATCCGGAATTAATGCAAAAAGAGTTCAGGCAAAAGGATACGGAGAATCAGTGCCTATTATAAAATGTAAAACCGATGAAGCTTGTTCAGAAGAAGAACACGAATTAAACAGAAGATCTGAATTTGTAATTAAGAATCTATAAACTTCGTTTCCATAAAGTAAGATAACCTAATAGTCCCGAAGCCTTGGGACTGTTAGGTTTTTTTAATTTTAATTCAGAAGCTTTTTTTTAGCTTCTTTTTTATTTAACTTTATAAGATAACAATCAATCTAAAAAAATAATAATTATGAGAAATCTGGTTATATCGTGTTTGCTTTTGTCTTTCGTTGGACTCCAAAGCTGTAAAAAGAATGAGGAACAAAAAAAAGTTGTCGATCCGGAAGCTGAAAAGCCTGTAAGTACGCAATGTTATAAAGCAGTATATGAAAAAGACACTCTCGATTTAACATTAAATACCCTGAAAAATGGTAAAATTGCCGGGAACATGGTAATGAAAGTCGCTAGCGCAACAGAAAGAACCGGTGATGTTACAGGAGAATTTCGTGGCGATACTTTGTTTGTAGATTATACTTTTGTAGAAATAACAAATAAAAATAAAACATTCAAAAATCCAATGGCATTTTTAAAACGAGACAATCAACTTATTTTAGGAAACGGAACTATGCAAACTACAATGGGAGTAACATATTTGGTAAAGGATAAACCAATTGATTTTGATCGTGTAAAATATAAATTCTCAACTTCAGAATGTAAATAAGATATTCAAACCCGACAGGTTTTAAAAACCTGTCGGGTTTAATTCCCAATAAGAGAAATAAAAAAAAGCCGTTCCTTGAATAAGAAACGGCTTTTACTATTTTAAGATTTTGTTTTTATTATAAAACTTCCCCTTTAATTTTAAGGGCAACTCTACCGTCAGGATAGTTTACAGCATTAGTTTCAACTGTAATTGTTTTACGAATTGGTCCGGCAGTCATGTTGTATTTTACATCAATTTTACCTTTTTTACCAGGCATAACTGCTGCTGCGGGTTTTGTAACTACTATAGAACTTACAGTAGATTCTGCGCCTGTTATTAAAAGAGGGGCATCTCCGGTATTTGTAAATTCAAAAGAGCGGACTCCATTGTCACTTTTCGAAATTTTTCCATAATCAATCGTATTGTCTTGGGCTGCAAATTCAATTTTTGGGCCATTTTGTGCATAACCTATTGCGCTAAACAATACGACAGCAATAAAAGAGGCTACATTTTTCATTTTGAAATTGTTTTTAAAGTTGTAAGTAAATATACATTCTTTTAATTAACACACAAATTATTAATTCGCTTTTTATAGTGTACTTAATTATTTACTTTTGCTGTCAGTTATAATTACAAAAATTGAACCAAAGTTTTTATGGTTTATTTGTTTAACTGTTTAACCGGTTAATTGATTTATATAATTGTGGTATTAAAAACCATCAAAAACAAATCAACGATTAAACAATTTTACCAGTAACCAAATCAACTAATTAACGATAAAACAAACCTATTTAAATGACAATTCCAGCACAATTTGACGCTAAGACGATTGAGAATAAATGGTATGATTACTGGATGAAAAACAACTATTTTCATTCTGAACCAGATCATAGAACGCCGTATACTATAGTAATTCCGCCTCCAAACGTCACTGGTGTCTTGCACATGGGACATATGTTAAATAATACAATTCAGGATGTTTTAATTCGTAGAGCACGCCTTAAAGGGTTCAATGCCTGCTGGGTTCCGGGAACGGATCACGCCTCTATTGCAACTGAAGCAAAGGTTGTAGCAAAATTAAAAGCTGAAGGAATCAATAAAAACGATCTATCTCGTGAAGAATTTTTAGCACACGCCTGGGAATGGACACATAAATATGGTGGAACAATTTTGGAGCAACTTAAAAAATTAGGTGCTTCATGCGATTGGGAGCGTACTAAATTTACTATGGATCCGGACATGTCGGCAGCTGTAATCAAATCATTTGTAGATTTATACAATAAAGGATTAATCTACAGAGGTTACCGAATGGTAAACTGGGATCCTGAAGCTAAAACAACGCTTTCTGATGAGGAAGTTATTTATGAAGAGCAACAAGGAAAATTATTTTTCTTAAAATATAAAATTGAAGGTTCAGAAGATTTTCTGACGATTGCAACCACACGTCCTGAAACTATCTTTGGAGATACTGCAATTTGTATTAACCCAAATGATGAACGTTTTACACATTTAAAAGGAAAGAAAGCGATTGTTCCTATTTGTGGTCGTGTAATTCCAATTATCGAAGATGAATATGTAGATGTAGAATTTGGAACAGGATGTTTAAAAGTAACTCCTGCTCACGATATGAACGATAAAACGCTTGGAGAGAAACACAATCTTGAAATCGTTGATATTTTTAATGAAGATGCTACATTAAACAGTTTCGGATTACAATATCAGGGAAAAGACCGTTTTGTGGTTCGTACCGAAATTGCAAAAGAATTAGAAGAAATTGGAGCTTTGGCAAAAACCGAAATCCATTTGAATAAAGTAGGAACATCTGAAAGAACCAAAGCGGTAATCGAACCAAGATTATCAGATCAATGGTTTTTAAAGATGGAAGAATTAGTAAAACCGGCAATTAATTCAGTTTTAGTTGACGGAGATATAAAATTGCACCCAAAACGTTTCGAGAACACTTACGCACATTGGTTGAACAATATTCGCGACTGGAATATTTCTCGCCAATTATGGTGGGGACACAGAATTCCTGCTTTTTATTACGGAGACGGAAAAGAAGATTTTGTTGTAGCTGAAAACATCGAAGATGCTTTAAAGTTAGCACAAGAAAGAACTTCAAACTTCAAACTTGAAACAAAAGATTTGAGACAAGATGTTGATGCATTAGATACCTGGTTTTCGGCTTGGTTATGGCCAATGTCAGTTTTTGATGGAATTGTGAATCCTGAAAATGAAGATTTTAAATATTATTATCCAACAAATGACTTGGTTACAGGTCCGGATATTTTATTTTTCTGGGTTGCCAGAATGATTATTGCAGGTTATGAATATACAGGTAAAAAACCATTTACAAATGTATATCTAACAGGTTTAGTGCGTGATAAACAACGCCGTAAAATGTCTAAATCACTAGGAAATTCTCCTGACCCTTTAGACCTGATCGAAAAATTTGGTGCTGATGGTGTTCGTGTAGGATTGCTTTTAAGCGCTTCTGCAGGAAACGATATTATGTTTGATGAAGAATTATGCCTGCAAGGAAAATCATTTACAAATAAAATATGGAATGCCTTTAAATTGATCAAAGGCTGGGAAGTTTCTGAAACAATCCCACAACCGGAATCATCAAAAGTAGCAATCGAATGGTACGAAGCGAAGTTGCAGCAAACCTTGGTTGACATTGAAGATAATTTCGAAAAGTACAGAATTTCTGATTCATTAATGGCGATCTACAAATTGGTTTGGGATGATTTCTGTTCTTGGTTTTTAGAAATGATTAAACCGGCGTATCAGCAACCAATTGATAAAGTAACCTTCGATAAAGCAATCGAAATGCTGGAAAGTAACTTAAAATTACTTCACCCGTTTATGCCTTTCTTAACAGAGGAAATTTGGCATTTAATTGCAGACAGAACTCCAGAGGAAGCATTAATTGTTTCAACCTGGCCAGAATTAAAACCTTTCAATGCCAGTTTAATTTCTGATTTTGAAAGTACAATTGAAGTAATTTCAGGAATTAGAACGATCAGAAAAGATAAAAACATTCCGTTTAAGGATGCGATCGAATTAAAAGCAATCAACAGCGAGAATATTTCTGTTTATTTTGATACAATCGTAACGAAATTAGGTAACATTTCAGCTTTCGAATATGTTTCGGCAAAAGTAGACGGAGCGTTATCTTTCCGTGTAAAATCAAATGAATATTTCATTCCAATTTCAGGAGGAAATATTGATATTGAAGCAGAAGTTGCAAAGCTGACTGCAGAGTTAGTTTACATGCAAGGTTTCTTAAAATCAGTTCAGGCAAAATTATCAAACGAGAAATTCGTTACCGGAGCACCAGAGAAAGTGCTGGCTAACGAAAAACAAAAAGAAGCGGATGCTTTAGCAAAAATTGCTACAATCGAGCAAAGTATCGCTGGTTTGAAATAAGAATTAGATTTTTTCTTAAAATATAAAATCCCAATGCTGAAGAATTTCAGTATTGGGATTTTTTAATTTTTATGATATAAAAAAATTAATAATAAGTAAACGTTTTTTCTATAAGGTATCTGTCGATGTTATTATTATCATAGTGATGACGTTTTTCTTTAGGGTAGCCATCTGTATTAAGATCGTAACTATAGCGCTTAGTTTCAGTATAAATTGAATTAATTTGTTCAGTAAAAAATGTTACATTGTTAGAATTATTGATGTCTTTAATATCAAAATGTCTATTAAAAACATTTTCAAATGAATCTGTAAAGTACAATTTATCAAACCCTGTTATGTTTTTGTATATATTGGGATTGATGTCATATTCGTAATTATGCGTAGATGTAAGTAAGCCTTTTGAACTGAATTTTTCTCTTTTTATAATGTTGCCATTATTGAAATATATTTTTACTTGAGGAAGAGAACCTGTTGGTATCCAATCATTATTAGAATAGCTATAAACATAAATCTCTACAAGATTTTCGGAAACATAATTATAGACATACTTAGTTTGATTCATCGCGGGGAAAATAGTTCCGCTATTCGTGTTTTTAAAAATAGCAGTCTTTAATCTGTTATTCTCATAAGTGTATTCGGTGCTAACATATAGTTGATCCTCTACGTAGCCATCTTGTTGAGTTATTAAATCTCCAGTATAGCTGTAGGTTATTTTTAAGAGACCAACATTAGTACCAATTGTTGTAGCTTCTTTGATTTTAAAACCATTATAATTAAATGTTGTTACTGAGCCACTTGAAGGGTTTATCTCCGTTATTGATTTGATTAAAGGCTTAGTGTTTTCTTTTACCGGTTCGTTAGGATCTATTGTTTCTATTGGTTCTTTTATTTCACTTTCTGAACAAGAGGTGATGATTAATAGTAATAAGACAATTAGAGGTTTTAATTTATTCATTTAGAATTTGTTTTTAAGACAAGTAGCAACTTGTCATTTATTTTAATCAGATTAACTATAAATCTAGCAAATTTACTTAAAAAGTCTAATTAAAAAATGAGTTCTTTGTTTGATGAAACTAATGTTGTGAGTTTTATTTTAAGTGTTTAATTTACTTTTTCTTCCTCCTCAAAACCAAAAATAAAGGATAAGAAATCAACGTGATAACAACGATAATGATAAAACTTTTAGGATCGCTGTAAACAAAACCAATTAATAAGGCCAGCGAAGCTATAATAGCGATAATTGTTGTAAAAGGATACCAGGCAGATTTATAAGGTCTTGGTAAATGAGGTTCTGAAATTCTTAGTTTTATAAGAGAGCAATATGCCAATCCCCAAACAATAATAGAGGTAAAGGCCGCAAATGAAAACAAGACTTCAAACGAGCCAATGCAAATCAGGAATAAACTGAATAATGAGGAAACTAAAAGCGCCACAATTGGAGTTCCGCCTTTATTAACAGATGTTCCTTTTTCTATAAAAAAACCATCGCGGCTTAATCCGTATAAAATTCTTGGCGGGATCATCATAAAGGCGTTTAGAATACTTATTAAAGAGAATATAGAAATTACGGTAACAATTATGGCTCCGTTTTTGCCAAAAATTACATTGGCGACATCGGCTGCAGCCAGATTCGATTTAGCTATGGTTTCTATGGGTAAAACATGAAAGAAAGCAACATTCAATAAAACATAAATTGCGATTACTAGTAATACACCGCTAAACAATGATTTTGGGATATTTTTACTTGGATTATCATTTTCTTCTGCAAAAAAGCAAACGCTGTTCCAGCCGTTATACGTTCCGATGATAAGCTGAAGAGATTTAAAAAATCCAAATAATAAACCAATCTGAACGAGCGAATTGTCTTTAGGAATTGGAGCTAATTTCACCCCTGAATACATAAAGCACGCCACAAGCAAAGCAAAAAAGCAAATGACTTTTAGTAAACTGGTAATTTGCTGAATTAAGCTTCCGTTTTTTACGCCGCTTAAGTGTAATAATACAAAAGCAATTAATAAAGAAATTGCCATTTGGGTAGAGAACTCCTTTAGTCCCGGAAATAAGATGATCATGTATTCACTAATTACAATACAGTAAAATGCGGGCGGAATGACATTGGTAATATAATCAAACCATCCGGATAAAAAACCGGCATATTCGCCAAAAGCCCTTTTGATATAATTATAGGATCCTCCGGCTTTAGGAAGCATCGTAGCCAACTCTGCGTATGAATTAGCGCCTATTAAAACAAATAATCCGCCAAAAAGCCACGAAGCAATAACAAGCCAGTAATTATCTAATAAACCTGCAATTGAACCTGGTGTTCTTAAAATTCCAACTCCTATTGTTCCTCCAATTAGTACGGCAATATTAAAACTTAATCCTAAACTTTTCTTTAATTGGTTTTTTGACATATTTGGAATTTATTTTGATGAGGCAAAAAATATCTGCCCAACAAAAGTAATACAATTAGAAGACTTTCTTTTGTGGAAACAAAAAACCTCATTTAGTTTATAAATGAGGTTTTGTAGTGTTTTAAAAACCAAAAACTTCTTCTTATTTTCAATAAAGAAAATACAGAAAAAGTTTTGGAGGATAAAAATCTAATTCAATTTTTTAAAATTTATATCTTAAGCTTGTCATTATCTGACGTGGTGCTATTGGGTTTACACTATAATTTTCGTGAACCGTATAATTTAATTCATTTGTAATATTTGATAATCGGCATAAAATCGAAATTTTTCTCCATTCGTAACCTAAAGATGCATCGATAGTGGTATAACCTTTTAACGGAATATCTCTGTCTCTGATTGTTACGATGTAAGCAGGATCCGGTTTTGGATTTGCAGTTGTAGGTTTAACAGCTGTCCATAAATAATCATCATTCCAACCACCTGTGCGATCACCAACATAGTTTGCAATGGCTCCAAATGATAATCCTTTTAATAAACCTTCAGGTAATTTGTAGAAAAAGCTCAAATTGGCTGTGTTTTTTGGAGTTCTTGCTAATACATCACCAACAACAAGACTTCCGTTTGTTCCGGATGATTTAGATACTTTGGTTTCATTGAAACTATAACCTGCCATAATATTCAAACCTTCTACAGGAGTAGCTGTAATATCTATTTCGACTCCTTTTCCTTTTGTTGCTCCCACTAATTCTTTTAATGTTGTAGTAGTGTTTTGTGTCACACCATCTGCTAAAAACGGCGCTGTTTGTGCTAAATTATTATTAGATATTTGATAAGCTGTAATATTAGTACTCAAAAGACCTTTCCAGAAATCTTTTTTAATACCCACTTCATATTGGTCAATAATTGAAGGATCTAAAGGTTTTAAGTCTACTGTTGTTCCTGTATTTGGAGTAAAAGAGTTCGAGTAACTTGCAAACAAAGACAAATCTTTAGTAGGTTGTATTACCAATCCTGCTTTTGGCGAATATGCTCTGTTTAAAGTTTTAGCGCCTGTTACAGGAGTTGAATTTTCAAGACTTGTTGTAATAACATTTTTTTCTATTACTTCTTTAGAGGTTTCAACTTCACTTTCCTGCCATGACCATCTTAAACCAGCTAAAACTTTTACATACTCTGTAACTGAGATTAAATCCTGTGCATAAGCACCAAAACGTTGAGTATTTGTAGTAGCTAATTGAGTTGCTCTGGTTGGGTAAGGTATAGTAAGACTTTGTGTACTATAATCGTAATTATAAAGATTGATGGCAGTAGCTTCTGTAGTTATAGCTGTTGTACCGTTTGGTGTTGCATAAAAACCATACGTATAACTTGGAGCGATAGAATTTTCATAATCAACTCCTGTAAATATTTGGTGTTTGATGCTTCCTGTATTAAAAGTCCCTTGTAAACTTAACTGATCACCAAATATTTGCTCAGCACCATCCGATTTGGTTAACCCGCGTTTCCAGTTTCCATTAGCTTCAACCGTACTTAATTGTGCTGTTGAGGTTTGTGTTCTGCGGTAAGATTGGTAAGAAGAATTAAAATTTAATTTCCAGTTTTTATTGAAATCATGATTCAATAATACCGATGCACTGGCAGATTTAGTATTTGCAGTTGACCAAAGCGCTCCAAAGAATTCGTTGCGTGGTAAGTTTAATATTGTTTTCTCATAGATTCCGGTACCAAAATCAGGCGTCCAGTCTGCGCTTAAATAATCTCCTTGTACGGTAATTTGAGTTTTATCTGAAACATGAAATAAAAACGACGGATTAATATAGATACGCTCGTTTTTTACAAAATCCCTGAAGCTTTCTGAGTTTTCGTAAGAAGCATTAAATCTATATGCTATTGATTTATTTAATGGGCCATAAATGTCCAGCGATGGTTTGTAGAAAGAGTAACTTCCCATTTGCATGGATAGTTCACCGCCTTGTGTAAATTTTGGTGTTTTGGTAACTAAATTCATGATTCCGCCGGGAGCAACATTTCCATACAATAAAGCCGAACCTCCTTTTAAGAATTCTACTTTTTCTAATGATGAAACTTCTGGTATTGAACCGGCATTATAACGAAAACCGTTTTTAAACATATTATTGGCAGACATATCGTATCCTCTTGAGAAAAAAGATTCCTGCGCACCACCACGAGCTGATCCTACATAAACTCCGTTAAGGTTTTTTACTACTTCACTTAATCTGATAGCTTGTTGTTGTTCGATTACTTCATTACCTATAATTTGAACACTTTGTGGCAAATCCATTACTTTGATTCCTGAACGAGCTGCTTCAATAGGTTTTTTAGGTTTGTTTGCTGTAATTAAAACTTCATTAAGAATTTCTCCTTTTTTATTTTTTACAGTATCATTTGCTGTAGAACCATTCTCTGTACTTGTATATTGCTGGCTGTAAGAGGCAAGGCTTATAAAAGATAAAACAAATAGTAAATTATATCTCATGGTATTTATTTAGATTGAATAAAAATAAGTTTTTGCAAATATAAGTTCACATACTTGTTTTAACAAAATTTATTGATAAGTTTTCACACTTAAACCTTGCTTAGTTTTGTCTTAAGATTTGCTTAAGATTTTGTTTGTAACGATTTAATCCTTTATATGTAAGTGGCTTTTTGAAATCTTATATTTCTTATTTACCCAAGTTTGCGTTAGGGATAGAAGCGGTATCTCGCAATTAGAAAAACAAGGGTTTTTAGCCGTAGTTTTACTTATTGGGAATTTAGCGGATAGCCCGACCGGAGGGAACGCCCAAACAAAAAATCTGTTTATAATTGTATTTTAATGTAAGGCATAAAAAAACCTTGCTCAAAAAGAAACAAGGTTTAGGTTGTAATAATAAATAGAATAAATGCTTATTTAACTGTGATTAAATACGTAGCCATTTTCCAGATTTCGTCGTATTTTTTACCATTATGTTCTCCGGCAGTTTTCTCTGTATAAGCAAATTCTACCATATAATTTCCTGGCCAGATTGGTGTAAACGAAATTTCTCCGTTTTCATTACTCCATAATTCTTTTTCCCATCCGTTAGGAGCGATAACTTTCATTTTTTGCTCTTTGGCAACTTTAGCTTCGTATAAAGCATTTACGTTCACCTTTACTTTTTGTTTTGCCGTTGTTGCATCTTTAGAAAATAAGCTGATGATGTTTGTATTTGCAGCAGCTTCGTTTCCTTTTGCAGCGTTACCCACAGTAACAGTTGCACTTGAGTTATAATCTAAAACCATAGTTCCGTAAACATCTTTTACTTTATGGTGCATTGCGATTGTATAAACACCATCTTCATCTGGTGTAAAAAAGGCCTGATATTTATTTTCTAAAGCTGTTGCAGTAAGTTTAGTCTCTTTTTTTGATGGACTAATAACGACTAACGTAAAATCTTTTAAATCAGAAAACCATTTTGCAGCAGGCGTAATATCATTATCTGAAAATTCTCCAAAGAAAACTGAAATTTCTTGTGCTTTTCCTTTTGTTCCGGTTGCTTTAGTTTCGATCCAAAGTGCATGAGCAAATAATTGAGGACTGGCAACTAACATTAAAAGTAAAAATGCTATTGATTTTAAAGTTTTAGATTTCATAAGATGAAGTTTAAATTTTTGTATTGATTTATATTTTTACAAACTTAAGTCTTATTTAGAATAATTAAAAATAAAACAGATAAAAAGGCTTGTTAAAGTTTAAAGATTACCGCCACAACATGTCGTAAAAAATAAAAGGAACTAATTTTTGAATCAGTTCCTTTTTGATGTTAAAAGTTTTATCGGTATTAAAACTTATAAGTAAAACTAGCTACAATATTTCTGGTTTTTTGAGGATTAATCGTAGACCAGCCTCCATTAAAATATTCTTTGTTAGCAATATTATTTATATTTAATGCAATTCTGAATTTGTTTACGTTATAAAAAACAGATCCATTTATTACAGTATAAGACGGAATCACAAATTTTCCGGTAACCTGACTATCCAGAATGGCATTTTCGCTGGCATGATTTCCTCCAAAACCTAAACCAAAATCTTTTAGAGTTCCATAATCAAATTTATAAGTAGCCCAAAGATTGATTAAGTTTTCAGGCCCTGACCAGATTGGTCTTTTCCCGGTTTCTAACCAAACATTTGCTTCGTCTCCTTTGATAATTTTACTGTCGTTGTAACTATATCCCGCAATTATATTGAATCCCTTAAACGGGTTAGCATTCAGGTCAAATTCAAAACCTTTACTCTGAGCTTCTCCGCCTTGTAAACTATTGTAAAAGTTATCCGGATCTGCTGTCACAAGATCTGCCACTTTTATATCATAGTAGCTTACAGTTGCATTTAATTTATCACCAAGAAGATTTGCTTTTACTCCAAATTCTAACTGATTGGCGTGTTCCGGTTTAAACGATTTGCTGGTTGGGTTGCTTCCGTCAGGATTAGCTGTTTGTGCGGGGCCTAAGTTTCTGAAACCATTCATGTAGTTTGCAAAAAAAGCTAATTTATCTTCTATAGGCTGATACAATAAACCAAATTTTGGAGATAAAGCGGTTTGGTTATAATCATCAGTATCTGTTTTGATATTGCCTTCTGTATCAAAATAGTCGAGACGCAAACTTGCCATTGCAACTAATTTTGGCGTAATATTGATTACATCAGAGGCGTACGCGCTGTAAGTTGCATCTTTGATATTGTTATTTTGAGCTCCGGTGGACGAAAGTAAATCTTCGACAGAACTCTGGGTCAGAGAACGTTTTACGGTTGCTTCAGCTCCTGTTTCAGGATCTATATAATTAATGCCACCTTGTGCATTTACATTGTAAATCCAACCCCAGCCGGAACCATTAAAAATAGTGTTTTTAGAAAAATAATCTAAACCAACCACAAGGCGATTACGCATATTGCCAATTTTGAAATCGCCTATAAAATTTTGCTGAATATCTGTTGTTGCGGTTTGGGACTGCTCTCTGGTAATGAAAATACTAAAATCACGCTGGCCATTTTCGTTGTCGTAGATATATGAGTAATATCCGTTTGATTTTGTAGAACCTCTTGAAATTGCAGTTTGCGAAGTCCATTGATCTGATATTTTATAATTCATCTGACCCTGCAAATTGTATTTTGGGTTTTTTATAGACAAATCATTACTGTAAAAGGAAAGTTTTGTGTTGTAATTAAGATCAGCAACATTGGCATATTGTACAGGAGAATTTCTCCCTAAAAATAACATCGAAGGAGTTGTTTTTTCTTCCTGCATGAACTCTGTATTAATCAGGAAAGATAATTTTTCGTTCACTTTATAAGATAAAACAGGAGCTACAAAAAAGGAAGTACGAAAACCGGCATCCTGAAAACTATTTTCAGTCTGGTAAGCTACATTAATTCTAATAGCGACATTATCAGTGTCATCTACAGATGTATTTACATCTGCAGTAACTCTGTTTAGTCCAAAACTACCTGCAAGATAAGATACTTCGGCACCAAAACCGGTGTATGGCTTTTTGGTTACTGTATTAATAAGTCCGCCATAGCTAATTAAGCTGCTGCCAAATAAAGTTCCTGATGGACCTTTCATCACTTCAATTCTTTCAATATTGGCAGGATCTAAGCTTCCGTTTGATAAACCCGGTAATCCATTTACGATATTCGCCTGAGTTTCGAAACCACGCAAAGAGTAATAAGAACCTCCGTCACTGCCACGACCTGTAGATTCCCATAATTTTTGAATTCCGGGTACATTTTTCATGGCATCTTCATAATTTGTAATCGCTTGTTCTTTTAATAAATCAGCCGAAACAACATTATAAACCTGTGGATTTTCGATGTTTTTCAAGGGCATTTTCGAAACATAATTACTTTGCTTCGGGAAAAGTTTAGCCCTGTTATTTGTAATGATAACTTCTTTTAATTGTTTGTTTGAAACCTTTAGCTGCAAATTAAGCATTGAGGTTTCATTAGCAGAAACAGTTATTTCCTGCTCTAAGGTTTCATAACCTGTTAGGGAGACCTGTAGCGTATAAGTATTTGCTTTTACTCTGTTGAACTCAAAAGCGCCATCTTCATTACTAATTGTGCCGTATTTTGAATCTTTAAGAATGATGTTTACACCAACAGCCATTTCACCGTCAGATGTTGTGATTGTTCCTTTAATTTTGCCGTTATTTTGCTGTGCAGATAAAGTTGTTAAAGCAAAAAACACAATGATAAGGTATATGAATTTAGGCAATCTTAAATTTGAGTAATTCATTTGGTTAAGATGTTAGATTAGTAATTAAAAAATGATTTTTAAGTATTATTATTTCGTTTTCTTCTTTTTATTATTTCTTCCCCACCAAATATAGAATCCGGTTATAGGAAGACTCGCACATATAAAACTAGCAAAAAAAGCCATTATCTTTCCTGGTAAACCTAATATTCCGCCTGAATGAATGGCATAATTAAGGGACCGAAGCTTATCGCCGTTGTTTCGGTCTGCAAAAGTTTTCTTTTCTAATAATTCTCCCGTATATTGATCAAATTGGGTAGCTACGATTCCGAAATTCCCACCATTATCGACATAAACAGATTGCGATTGTAAAGAATCTTCGGGCATCGAAAAAGTGTAACCTTCTGCATTTGGATAATCAGATTGTACGGCAGCATATATTTTATCTAATAAATTTTGATTTTGATTTTTTGAAATATCAGATGCTACATCTTCTTGCTTTCTTTCGATAGTCTGACCTCCGTTCGCAAGCCACTTTATACTATTGTCAAACCATTTAAATGACCATACCAATCCTGTAAGAGCAATAAGCAATGCAAAAAGCGTAACATAAAAGCCAAGAATATTATGCAGGTCATAATTTTTTCGTTTCCATTGTGTGTTATTTTTCCAGCGGAACCAATAGCGCTGTTTTGCTGCAGCTTTATTTTTTGGCCACCAAAGTATAATTCCGGTAATCAGGGAGATAATAAAGATGATTACAGCAATACCCACGATAGGCTGACCAATATTATTTGTCAATAATAAACTCCAGTGCAGAAATACAATTACCTCAAAAAACTCGGTTGTAGTGTTCTCAATTTTCTGAATTTTTCCTGTAAACGGATTTATGTATATCGTATAACTGTATGCTCTTGTGTCCCAATACCAAATAGCATTTTTGTTTTCTCTTTCTTTACTGGCATAAAATAGTATGGTAGCATCTTTTTGATTTCGTACTCTGATTGCATTTATTGGTTTGTCATTTCCAATAGAATCCTGAGCAGTTTTTAGTAATTCTGCCAGGCTTTTTTGTTCTGGTTTTATTTCATTTGCATAATACCTGCTGTGGTATACAATAGGTCTCAATTCTTCATCAAAAACATAAATACAACCCGTAATACCCAGAATAACGATAATGAGTCCGGAGCCTAAACCCAGCCATAAATGAATTTTAAGAATGATTTTTTTAAAGGTCATTTCCTTATTTATTAAAAAAACACCTCTAATACAGAGGTGTTTTTGATAAAATATTTATTTAAAACTTCAAGGTTAAGTTTACTAAAAAGTTTGTTGGTGCCTGAGAATTTCCGTAAAAATCCCAATATTTTTCGTTTGATATATTGTTGAATTTTACTCCAACTCTCCAGGTTGGCTGGTCATAAAATACTGTAGCGTTATAAGTCGTGTAAGATGGGATGTAAAAAACATTATCTTCAAACATATAATTTTTAGCCACATAATTGGCTCCAGCACCAAAACCTAAACCTTTTAACTGATTTTGCAACGTATAGGTTGCCCAGAAGTTTGCCACGTTTTCAGGAGAACTTGTAGCCCTGTTTCCTTCAATAGATTCGTCTGATGCTTTTACGATACGATTGTCATTGTAGGCATATCCGGCAACGATACTCAAACCTAAAATTGGATTAGTGACTACTTCAAGATCAAGACCTTTACTTACCTGTACACCATCCTGCACTGTAAAGCCGTCTGCGGTTGCTCTTGTAGCATTGTCAATCCTAATGTTGTAATAACTAGCAGTAGCACTTAATTTTTTATTGAAAGCTTCTGCTTTTACACCACCTTCATATTGTACAGCATATATTGGATCTAAAACTAATCTGGTAGCATCTGGCTGTGTTACAGGAGCAGAATTTTGGAATCCGTTCATGTAATTTCCAAATACCGAAACCTGATCTTTAACCAACTCATACACTAATCCCAATTTTGGTGATAATGCTGTTTGATGATATCCTTCGGTTCCCTCAACTTCAGGACGATTAAAACGGTCCACACGTAAGCTCAACATAGTCGATAATCGATCTGTAAAATTAATCACATCAGATGCATATACACTAAAAGTATCCGTACCATCTGTAGGATAAGCAGTTTGGGTTAATACTGCATCTACCGCTTTTCTTCTTAGCGGGGCATAAGTATCAGTTACATCAACAGTATCAAGATATGGAGTTACACCAGATGAAAAACCGCTTTTGTTGAAACTGTAATTTGCTCCAATAAGTAATTTATGTTTGATACTTCCTGTTGAAAACTGACCATTAATATTTTCCTGAATATTGGTATAATTATCATAAATAGGTCCCCAATTTCCAACTCTTCTGGACGCCATTGTAGGAGAAGTCCAAAGAAGATAAGTCTGGTAACTGCGATCTACATTTTCTCCCACAAAAGAAAATAAAGTAGTTGATTTCCAGTTTTCAGAAATTTGATATTCTGCCTGAGCAAAAAATTTATTTGCCGAAGTTTTAGCATCGTTATCATCATAAAACAAAGTTTTGCGGTAACCAATTTTTAGATCTCCGGGATTTGTAATTCCTGAAGCAGCATCATATCGGTTATAAGTACGTCTGGTATTGTTCGAATTAATTAATTCAGCATCAATATTAAAAGTCAGCTTATCATTTGCCTTAAAAGTAAGACTGGGAGTAATGGCAAAAGTTTTACTGAAACCATAATCCAGAAAGCTTTTCTCTGTACTGGCAGCCATATTTATTCTGAATAAAACTGTCTTATCTTCGTTTAATGGCGTGTTAACATCAGCAGTAAGGCGGTTTTGACCAAAACTTCCCATAGTATAAGATACTTCTGCTGCAGTTGCTGTAAACGGTTTTTTAGTTACCAGATTTACAACACCTCCAAAAGAAGAAACAGTTGAACCAAATAAAGTTCCGGATGGACCTTTTAGTACTTCGATACGTTCTACGTTTGCCAGATCTACAGAAGAACGGTTTGTTGCTGTTTCCATACCGTTTCTGGCATTAATTCCGGTTGTAAAACCTCTAAAAGTGATTCCCACTCCTCCTGAAGGATAACTTACCGGCACAGCACCTGGAGAGTTTTGTGTAGCACTTTTTATATCTATCGCTATTTGTTCCTGCAAAAGTTCTTTATGAATCACACTATAAACCTGTGGATTTTCGAGATTTTTTAGTGGCATTCTCGCAACGTAATCTGTTTTTTTAGATAAGATGCTTTTCTTGCCGTTTACAACAACTTCATGCAATTCTTTGTTAGAAACTTTTAATTGCAAATTAATAGTTGCTGTTTCATTTTCGGTTACCACAACATCTTGTTCAGTAGTTTCGTAACCCGTCAAGGATATTTGTACCGTGTAAGTATTTGGTCGTACTCTGTTCAGTTCAAAACTACCATCGTCGTTTGTGGTAGTGCCATATTTTGAGTTTTTAAGAATAACATTTACGCCAGCTGCTGCATCTCCGTCAGATGTAGTGATTGTTCCTTTTATTTTTCCGAAGTTTTGTTGCGCAAATGAACAAAAAACAGAGAAAAGAAAACTGATTGTAAATAGAAAACGATACGTTTTCACAGTAGAGTATTTCATTTTTTAAATTAAATTTGGTTAAGGTTTCTATTTTTATTTAGAATGAATAAAAACAATGCAAATGTAAAAATTAATATTTCCTTAACAAATATTATTTAGCTTGATTTATTGTACTTTTTGTTATATTTTCCTCCGTTTTTTTAAAAGATTTCTGTGATGACTTTCAAATGAGTTAAAATTCTTACGTTCATTAAAAAATTTGAAAAGGGTAGAAGTTACACTTCAAATGCCTTAATTTTGCAGTCTGAAAAATTACTTCATGATTTTACCTTTCTTTAAAAAAATTCAAAATACGCCCAGAGGATTTAGAATAGCAAATACTGTATTTTTTTTCCTTTCCGGATTTGGATATTCTTCCTGGGTCTCCCGAATTCCGCATATAAAAGCACAATTACATTTATCCGAAGCTGAATTTGGAACTGTTTTATTCGCCTTTCCTATTGGTTTGATGCTAACAATGCCTTTTACAGGAAGATTATTAAACAAATACAGCAGCCGTTACATCATGTTGCTTGGAGCAGTAATGTTTAACATTGTTCTTGCGTTACCCGGACTTGCCGGTTTTGTATGGCAGCTGGTCATTATACTTTTAATCTTTGGGGCTTCTCGTAATATCTTTAATTTATCTATTAATGCACAATCGCTTGAGGTTCAAAAATTATACAAGCAATCGATCATAACCCGTTTTCATGCCGTTTGGAGTATTGCGGTTTTTTCGGGCGCAGGTTTAGGTTATGTAATGGTATCAAGGCATATTGCACCATCACATCATTTATTGGGAGTAAGTGTTTTTATGATGGCGCTTACTGCTTGTTTTTATCCTTTAAGTATTCATAATGAGCCTGTACCGGTGAAGAAGAAGTTCTTTTCGATGCCGGAAAAAAACCTGATTAAGTTTGCCATAATTTGTTTTGTATCTATGGCTTGCGAAAACACCATGTATGATTGGAGCGGAATTTATTTCGAAAATATATTGCACGCTTCTCCAAAGTTAACCAGTGCGGCATTTGTATTTTTTGCAACCGCAGTAACTTTAGGGCGTTTGTTTGGAGATTATGGAGTAATGAAATTTGGTACGAAACGAATTTTGCTCTACAGCGGTATTTTTATCACGGTAGGATTTGCAATTTGTTTTCTATTGCCTTTTATCTATCCAACGATTTTTGGTTATGTCTTAATCGGAGTTGGGGTTTCCTGCGTAGTTCCATTAGTATTTAGCATTGCTGGAAGATCTTCAAAATTGAGCAGTGGTTCTGCGTTAACTTCTATATCAACAATTGGTTACCTTGGTTTTTTATTGGTGCCGCCAATGGTTGGTTTTATCTCTGAATACTTAAGTATGAAATTCGCATTTTTGGTAATGGCATTTCTAGGTATACTGATGATTTTTATGGTGAATAAAATAGGGGAGAACGAGTAGTTTTTTTGAAGTTTCAATCCCGAGGCTTCGGGACTAAGTTGCTGAGGTTCTATGGCTTTATTTAGTTTTGTTAGTGTTTAAACTGGACTAAAGTCCAGCCTTACAAAATAAATAGAACAGAAGGTTCTTACTTTAAAATTCCGAAGGAATGATCTATAGTGTAGAGCTGGACTTTAGTTTAAAAAAATGTAGCAAATGTAAATAATATTACATTATAAGAATCTTGATTCCAATTGTTGAAAACAAGTTTTTACAAATCATTATTTCTTCGCCATTACAAATTTCTCCGTTGTAACTTTTCCATCTAATTTCCCCGAAATTTCAGCTGTTATAGTATTATCAGCGCCTTTTGAATACGTGATTTTTTGAGGATAATCATGTTTTGGATTTTCGAAAACCAATTGTTTATCAGATTCTGCAGTTGAATTGAATGCAACAGGTTTATCATCATTTTGACCTTTTACGGTTGCAAAATAGGTTAGTGTTTCTCCTTTTTGAGCCAAAACAATGTTTTCGAAATGCAAAGTATCTTTTCCTTTTATAAAGTATGAAGCAGCACTAAAAGTACTGTCATTTAGTTTGATCCAATTTTCTGAAAGTGTGCCATCAGTAGATTTATTTTCCCAGTTGCCAATAAGCCAATCAGCAATTTTGATTTTATCTTTTTCAACAGATTCCTTTTTCTGGCAAGAAACAATGGCTACGAAAAGAATTAAAAGAGTAATTTTTTGAAACATATATTTTGATTTTTTGGTGTTAATTTGAAATACTAAATTATGAAAAAAAAGTTAGCTACAAATCTCACTAATTTATACGAATTTTATTTCACGCAGATTTAAAAAGATTTGAGCTGATCTTCACAGATTTGTATAATTTAAAATCAAAATTTAATCTGCCCAAATCTGCCCAATCTGCGTGAAACAAAAATCATTTTAATCTTTATAATCTGTGGCTAAAAATTTTTAAACACTTTCACTCAATATAGAATAAACCAATTCTTTAGTTGGTTTTTGATCTTTTAGTTTGGCTCTTACATCATCAAAAGTAACTTTAAAATCACAACCTAATTTATAATCGCCACAACCATAAGCGGTTTTACCTTTCATGATTGTTCCTTTTTTACATTTCGGACAAGTTAGAGCGTCTGGTTCAGATGTTGCAGCGGGTTTTGGTTTTGCCTTTGGAGTTGTTTTCTTGGTTTCTAGTTTGAGTTTGTAATTTTCCTCAAAACGTATCAAACCTTCCACAGTTCCTTCTTCAGTTTTAAAACCTTTTATATTTACGGTTGATCCTTTCTGGATTAATCTTAAATACTGACTTTCGGTTATTTTTTTCTCTGCAAAAGTATAAGGCAAAACAAAATCACAACCAGCTTTGTAATTACCGCATCCGTAAGCGGACTTTCCTTTTATCAAATTAGCTTTTTGACATTTCGGACAGGTTTCTGCTAAAATTCCGTCAGCTTTCTTTTTTTCTACTTTAGCGACTTCTTTCTGCACACTTCCGGCGTGGGAAATATTAGCGTGTCTGGTTTCACTTCGTACTTCGGTAACCAAAGCTTCGACCATTCGCTTCATGTTTTTTATAAAAGCTCCGGCGGTAAAAGTTCCTTTTTCGATATCTTTCAATTGTTTCTCCCAAGAACCTGTAAGCTCAGCCGATTTTATCAGTTCATTCTGAATCGTATCAATAAGCTGAATCCCTGTTGGCGTTGGTAAAACCTGCTTTTTATTTCGAACAATATACTGACGTTTAAAAAGTGTTTCGATAATATTTGCTCGTGTCGACGGACGGCCTATACCATTTTCTTTCATCAATTCGCGTAAATCTTCATCGTCGACTTGTTTTCCTGCCGTTTCCATTGCACGAAGTAAAGTTGCCTCGGTAAACTGATTGGGCGGTTTGGTTTCTTTTTCTAAAAATGAAGGTTCATGCGGACCTTTTTCTCCCACAACAAAACTGGGTAAAAGATCGGCTTCTTTTTCTTTGGCATTTGGGTCTTCAAAAACAACGCGGAATCCTTTTTTTAGGATTTCTTTTCCGGTAGTTTTAAACATTACATCGGCAGCTTTTCCTACTACTGTAGTATTGGCAACCAAACAATCGTCGTAGAAAACAGCAATAAAACGTTTGGTAATAATGTCATATACTTGCTGCTGATTGTATTGCAAATTGCTCTCGATTCCGGTTGGAATAATCGCGTGGTGATCCGTAACTTTTTTATCATTGAAAACCTTAGGCGATTTCTTAATCTTTTTTTCTAAAAGCGGTTGCGTTAATTCACTGTATTTTTTTAAGCTTTGCAGAATCCCCGGTACTTTCGGGTAGATATCGTTTGGTAAAAAAGTCGTATCAACTCTGGGATATGTAACTACTTTTTGCTCGTACAGCGTTTGTACAATTTTAAGCGTTTCATCTGCAGAAAATCCAAATTTTGTATTGCAATAAACCTGTAAACCTGTTAAGTCGAATAGTTTTGGTGCGTATTCATTTCCGTTCTTTTTATCGACAGAAACAATTTCGAATTCGCTTTCTTTGACTTTATTGGCGAGAAGTTCTCCATCTTCTTTTTTCAGGAAACGGCCTTCTTCATAACTAAAAAGGGTTTCTCTGTATAAAGTCTGTAACTCCCAATAGGGCTGAGGTTTAAAATTT
Source organism: [Flexibacter] sp. ATCC 35103 (assembly GCF_001975985.1). Classification (GTDB taxonomy): domain Bacteria; phylum Bacteroidota; class Bacteroidia; order Flavobacteriales; family Flavobacteriaceae; genus Flavobacterium. Next base: position 195,122 of record NZ_MTQF01000011.1, read on the forward strand.
TCGATTTCTTTCCAGCGATCAACAACCATTGCCAATGTTGGCGTTTGCACACGGCCAATAGACAATACTTGTTTGTAACCGCCGTGTTTTACGGTATACAAACGCGTGGCATTCATACCTAATAACCAGTCGCCAATGGCTCTTGAAAATCCGGCGTAAAATAAATTATCGTAGTTCGCAGAAGGTTTTAAATTTTCGAAACCTTCTTTTATAGCTTCGGTTGTCAGGGACGAAATCCATAAACGCTGTACTTCGCCTTTGTAATGGGCTTCGTTCATTACCCAACGCTGAATCAATTCTCCTTCCTGCCCGGCATCCCCGCAGTTTATCACTACTTCGGCTTTGTCGAATAGACTTTTTACTATTTTAAATTGCTTCTGAATTCCTGAATTCTCTACTACTTTAGTTTCAAACTTTTCAGGAAGCATGGGCAGATTGTTCAAATCCCAGCTTTTCCAGTGCGGTTTATAATCGTTGGGTTCTTTTAAAGTACATAAATGCCCAAAAGTATAGGTCACGGCATAACCATTGCCTTCAAAATACCCATCGTGTTTGGTATTGGCACCCAAAACGGATGCAATTTCTCGTGCTACACTTGGTTTCTCAGCTATACAGACCTTCATTTTCTCTTTTACATTTGAAGAGCGAAATTAGGGATTTATTATAAGAAAGTTACTAAATTGCTAAGGTTCTAAGAAACTAAGTTTTTTGTATTGTCGTTAAGAAGCTGGATATGAAGTTTTTTAAGTTTGTTTTTTTATCTGGCGAAGTTACACGTTTAGTCTTTGCGAGGAACGAAGCAATCTCATCTAGAATATCCGTTCCAAATTATTATAGTGGTCGATTTTGATAGTGAGATTATTTCGTTTCATAGCAACTTAGAATCGTAGCATTTTTCTACACACCGGCAAAAAAATCCAGCATTGTTTTCAACGCTTCTTTTGAGTGCATTTTTTCGCCATTCTCAAGTGATTCCTGTGCTGCTTTTGATGCTCTTTCTCGCATACTTATTTCATAATCTGAAATAGCTTCCTGAACGGTTTTATAATGATCAGATGTCAGGAATTCGCTTAGTTCTAATGCATCCAGCATTGCCATATTTGCACCTTCGCCGGCAAAAGGAGGCATAACATGCGCTGCATCGCCAATAATAGTTAGGTTAGGCAAAGCTTCCCAGTTTTGATCTAAAGGCATGCAATTAATAGGGCGCGGAATAAAAGGTGCCGAAACATTCTCGAATAACTCGTACCAGATGTTGCTCCATTCCGGATATTCTTTTTTAAACCATTCCAGTATTTGTGTTTTATCAGTATAATCCAGGTTATTGTTGGCTGACCAATTTTCCGGAGCTTTAAAACTTGCGTAAAAACCAAGTGCGCCGTCTCCTTTTTGTCCCATCAATAAATTTTTTTCATTCCCAAAAGCCATGATTTTTCCTCCGTTTAGTAAAGAATCGATTGCAGGCGTTGCTATTTTAGATTCATAAACATTACCTTCAATCATAGTAATGCCAGAATAAAAGGCTTTTATATCAGTAATATAAGGTCGAATTTTAGAATTTGCCCCATCAGAACCAATTACAATATCAGCGTAAAATGACGATCCGTTTTTAAAACTTAACAGCCAGCCTTCGTTTTGTGGTTTCATCGAAATAAAATGACTGTCCCAAACTATGGTTTCCGGTTGTAGGGATTCTAATAATATCTTTCTTAAAACTCCGCGGTCGATTTCAGGTCGAAAAGATTCATTGCCAAAATCTTCCTCAACATTTGTTTCGTGATCGCTAAAAAATATTTTTGCGTTTTCGTCAGTAATAAGGGTTTTATCTGCCCCGGGCATAAAATTATTCTTGAATTCCTCAAATAAATTTGCTTTATGAATCGCTGCCAATCCTGAGTCGTCATGCAAATCAAGCGGAGAACCTTGTACTCGTGCATCTTTATTCAAATCTCTTTCGTATACTTTTACGTCTATGTTTTGCAATTGCAAAAGTCTGGCTAAAGTAAGTCCGCCGGGACCGCCGCCTATAATGGCAACTTGTTTATTTTCTAGTAACATTCCTGTTTAAGTTTTAAATTAATTTTATTCCAATTGACTTATTAGCCTTTGGTTGGGACAAAATTATTGTGCTTTCAGGACAGATAATAGTATAAATCGGTCATTCGTGTTTTTAAGTAATTCGCTGGGAACTACGCCGGAAAATTTCTTGATCTCTTTTATGAAATGATTTTGATCGGTGAAGTTTAATTCCGGAAAAAGTTTGCCTTGGGCAATATGTTCTAATGAAGCTTTGAAACGCAGAATTTTACAAAATGCATTTAACGAAAGTCCAAATTGTTTGTTGAAATAACGATTGATTTCACGGCTGCTCCAGGAAATTTCTTCAGAGAGTTGTTGTATTTTTATTTCGCCGTTTGATTCATAAACCAGTTTAAAAAGTTTGCGTTTTCTTTCATCGATTTTGTCCGGTAAAACTTCCTTTAGTTTTGCGGCTATTTTGGCATGAAAGGATTCGAAATCTTTTAAATCGTCGTTGGTAATATTCCAAAAGTCTTTTGGTAAAACTTTGGCACTATTTAATATATCGGCAATAGAAGTATGCAAAAGATATTCGGCTCCCAATGGTTTAAAACTAATTTTAAAAGCCAGCGTATTTGCCGGAATGATTTGTTGTTCAGGTACATTTTCCAGACCAATAAGTGCAATTTGAAATGGCTCTGATTTTGTCTTCATAAAAAACAAATCAATTCTTCCGTCTGGCATCAGGACAACTTCCATGTCATTGTTTGACATGTTATGAAACATTCCAATATTCTCTACAAAGTCAAGAAGTGACTCGTCTGGTTCTATGGCTTTGTAGTAGAAATCGTTGTTCATTTTTTAAAATTAAAACTTAAATGGAAAAATTTAAAATTAAACCTTTTTTCTTTTATCTGTTAAGTATTTTCGAATTGGAGTATCATAAAAAATCATGGTTAAATACGCGATTCCCACTAAAATAATTGTTCCTGTAATTACTACAAAAGTAAGCTCATTTGTTTCTGGTTTGTATTTGGTGTAATAGTTTGCAAATATCCACATTGCTGCATAATGAGTCATGTATAGGGGATAAGATATATTTCCTAAAAACACACAAAGTTTTCTAAATCCTGGTTTTAATGTTGCTCCGGCTCCTAAAATTATTAATAACGGAAAATACAACAAAACAATTATAGGTTCTGTCAGCCAATTAAAATCAGAAAAAGGCACAAAAAAAGCCAGCAATAGTAATATTGATAAACCTATAAATCCAAGCTTTGATTTAATAATCCAGTTGGAGCGATAGATGAGCATTCCTGCTAAAAACGAATACGAAATACGGGCAAAACCATCCCAGAAAGTTTCTCCGCTCCATCCGCCCAATAACGAACCTCCAGCACGATGACTGACAAAACAAAGACCTATTGCAGCAAAAACGGTTAATAAAAAGAGCAAACGACGACTTAGTTTATAAAGAAAAAGCGCGTATAGAATATTCGCCACATATTCCCAAAACAAAGACCAACCAGGCGCATTTAAACCAAATAAATTAAAATAGCGATCTGCCATAACCGGAAAAGGAATCAGAAAAACCGATGCCAGAAATATCAAAATCAATTTACCTGTTTCGTAAGTTTCAGGATGACCGCCAAATGGATCATACAGAAAAGCCAATAAACCCAATACAGAACCAAAAATAACCAAAGGATGCAACCTGATTAAGCGCAATTTAAAAAAGTCGCTAATTTTCATTTTGTCAATACGATCGTGATAAGCGTAAGCAATAACAAACCCGGAAAGACAAAAGAAAAAATCAACTGCCAGAAAACCATGTGCAATAAAATTTTCGCTTGGCGGATGAACGATTTCCATAAAATGAAAAATTACAATTGCCACAGCGGCTATTCCTCTTAATCCGTCGAGGATCTCAAAATGTTGTTTTGGTTTTAAGGTTTCGGTTTGGGTTTGTGTCATGTTTATTGGCTTTTCGATAGGGATTTATATAAAACAAATTAAAAAAGACTTTTAATTTGTTTGTAAACTTAATATATTTTATTCTCAACTTTATATTAGTAAACAGACATATATATTAAAAACAAAAATAAAGAAAATAACTACAAAATTCTTGATTTATAATTTTTGCAACAAAAAAAGTCTAAATTTGTGAAATGGAAAATTTTGAATTTGAAAATCATTTAGAACTAGGAACAGGTATTTTTACAGTTCCTGATATATCAAATATTTTAAATTTAAATTATAAAAAAGTACATAGTTTGCTAAACGAATATTGGGACAAAAGGTTTGCCAGTGAACTTGGTAAAAAATATTCATGGAGCATTCATAATAATAAAGCGGTAAGTTTTCACACTTTAGTAGAATTTTATATTTTCTTTCAGCTTAAAGAAGTTGGTGTTCCTACAGATCAAATTTTAAATGCGCATTCAGATTTATCAAAAAGATTTAATACAACATTTCCATTTGCTATTTCTGAGATAATCAATAAAATGAATTGCGTAGGTAAAAGAATAGTGTTCGAGATAAACGAAAATGATTTAATCAATTTAGATTCAACCAAGCAATTGAATATGAAATTTATTAAGTCTTTTGCCCATAAATTAGATTTTGATAATGATAATTTGGCAAATAAATTTTATCCATTAGGAAAAGCAAAAAGTGTAGTTGTAGATCCAAGTCATCAATTTGGACAACCGGTTATTAAAAACACCAATATTTTTCCACAGACAATTTTTAACTTACATAAGGCTAAAGAAACGAAAAAATTTATTGCAGAATCATATGAAATTTCACTTAAGCAAGTAAATGATGCAATTGAATATTGTAAAATTGTAGCATAATGGTAAATATTTATATTGATGAGAATTTTTCACATTTCCTGGCTAACGGTTTTGATGTTTTTCAGCAGCACTTAAATTCTAAAGAAAAAATCCAGATTAAAATCCTGTCTATAAAAAAAGTTTTTGGAGCCGGGGCAAAAGATGAAGTTTGGATTCCGTTGGTTGGTAAAGAAAATGGAATTGTTATAACTCAGGATTTAAAAATTCAAACTACTAGGCATCAAAATGAATTATATAAAATGCACGGTTTAGGTGTATTTTTTTTCAAACCGCCATCAAATGGTTATTCATTCTGGGAAATGGTGGAGCAATTGGTAAAACGTTTACCCGAAATAAAAAAGAAAGCTGAAAATAATAGACCTTTTGCTTATAGAATCACTGCAAATAAATTTGAGAAACTTAAATAGAATACTCTTCTTTATAAAATGAAAAATGGCCTTAATTTAAGACCATATTCAAAAAATCCGGATATTCATGTTTACGAAAATTATGCTTGTATTATCAGAGCTTCAATTCGCCTTCTAATACCGTTACAGCTTCGCCCAAAATAAAAACTTTATCGTCTAGAAGTTCCGTACTCATTGTTCCTGTTCTTGCTGAAGACTGATATGCATTCAGTTTTGTTTTGTTCAGTTTTTGTACCCAATACTTGGTCAAAAAAGTTTGAACGCCACCAGTTACAGGATCTTCATTAGTGCCAGACCAAGGCCAAAAATATCTGTAATGAAAATCGAAAGCTTCGGTATCAGAAACTGCGGTTACTAAAACACCGTTTATTCCGGTATATGAATTTACTAAAACCGTGAAATCAGGTTTTAAATTTGCCAGTTCAGTTGCACTTTTAATTTCAATTAAAATTATATTATTTTTAGGACTGTATCTTTTATCCAAAATCTCAGAAATCCCAAGTGCGTCTGACATTTCCTGAGGAACTTCTGTTTGCTGAGTATCATAAACAGGAAATTGCATTTTGATTTTGTTTCCTTCTTTCGCAATAAAAAGCTCGACATTATCACGGTTAATAAATTTTATATTTTCAAAAGAAGTAGTATCAAAAACAATTTTTGATGAGGCCAGTGTCGCATGTCCGCATAACGGAATCTCAGTTTTTGGAGAAAAAAAACGGATGCTGTAAACGTTGTCTGAAATTTGTTTTATAAAAGCAGTTTCAGAAAATCCAATTTCTGTTGCAATACTTTGCATCGTTTTGCTGTCTAGCTCTGAGTTGGGTAAACAGACTGCAGCCGGATTTCCTTTAAATTTTTCATTCGTAAACGAGTCCACAAAGTAAGTCTTCATTTTTTAATTTTATATAAGTTTAAAATTGTATCAGGATAATACAGATGAGGTTTTTAATATTTAAAATCAAATTTAGAGAATTTACTTGTTTAAACTTATAATTATTTTGCTCGGTTTGATAACTAATTTTTTAATAATCTAATAAAACTATGCGTGAATAGGAATTTGTTTTTAATCAATTTTATAGTGTTATTTGTTAAAAATAATCAACTATCAAAACCTATGACAAAACATTACGCAATTGAATTTTTTAAATTTGAAAAATTTAACAGAGTTCTTTTCTTATTTCTATCTATTATCGCTTTAACCACATCATCATGCAGTAAAGATGATGCTCCTGACACGCCAACATTACCAGCTATAACTACCGGTACAGTAACAGGAACTGTAAAAGAGAATGATACTTTTCTTGTAGGTGCAACTGTAATTTTGAAACAAACGGGTAAAGAAGATAAAAGTGCTACTATAGGAGCTGATGGTACTTTTACATTTACCGGTATTCCTGTGGGCGCTGCCAGCGTTGTAATTTCTTTTCCTTCGTATATTACTCAAACTACTTCGATTACGGTAGCATCAGGAACAACCACTGCGCTGCCAGTTGTTATGGGAGGCGATCCTGCGGTAAAAACCCTTATACCAGATGCTAAATTTGAAGAAGTACTTATTAAATACGGATATGATACAGCACCTGTTGACGGAAGTGTGCCTACGTATAAAATAAACAGAATTAAGTCACTAAGTCTTAATGATTCTGGAGTGGCAGATCTAACAGGAATTCAGGATTTTGCAGCTTTAGAGAGTTTTTCCTGTTCAGACATATATGCTGCTTCTGTTATAAAACTAACATCAGTAGACCTTTCTAAAAATCTTGCCTTAAAAACAGTAGATGTTTCATTTAATAATATCACAACTCTGAATATCTCTAAGAATCTGGCTTTACAAACATTAAAAGTTAGTTCTAATTTAATTACTACTATAGACGTTTCTAATCATACTGCCCTTACATTGTTGTACTGTGATAGAAATCCGTTAAGTACATTAGATGTCACAAAAAATACGTTGTTGAAAGAATTAGGTTTTGGCGGTACTATCACTACAATAGATTTATCTAAAAATACAGCATTAGTAAATCTATATAGCGGAGGAGCTAAATTGAATACACTAGATGTTTCTAAAAACACTTTGTTAGAAGTATTATGGACAGAACTTAACAATTTAACTACATTAGACCTTTCTAAAAATACAGCTCTAAAAAGTTTATCTTGTAAACTAAATAAGCTGACAACCTTAGATTTGAGTGCTAATACAGCTTTGACGATGGTTTTATGCGAGGAAAATAAGTTAACTACATTAGATGTTAGCAAAAATGTGAACCTTGTAACCTTGTTTTGTCCTGATAATCAACTTTCAGGTTTAGATTTAACTAACAATTCAAAATTAGTGAGTTTAAACTGTTCAAACAATAAACTGATTTCTTTAGACCTTTCTAAAAATCCTCTTATTGCTGCACAAGACGGGTATTATCTTTCTTGCGATAACAATCTCCTGACTTCATTAAATCTAAAAAATGGTAATAACAAAAAATTTAATGGAGGTAATTTCAGGAATAATGCTTCTACGCTTAAAATAGCTGTAGACGATGTAGATTATTCAAATACTAATTGGAAAGCATTTAAAGACGCAGGTGCTACTTATGTAAGTTCTTTTTAATACGTAACAATACTATATACACTTATTTAAAAAAAAGCTACCGGAATTATTTTCTGGTAGCTTTTTTGTTTATAAATCAATCCACAAAAGAAGTTTTTTGTTTTTTAAATATTTTGCCTGATTGCGACAACAATTTCCATATAATTGTCATAATCGGGGTTAATAAATAATTGTGTACCATTTTCAAGAAGAATTGTACTTTCAAAATAACTGTAGTAATTTGTCCTGCATCACTATAAGATCCTTGAATGCGTTCTGTGTGAATATTTACAATAGACGAAAAAGGAATAAATTCGACCTTACCCGAAAGTAAAGCTATTTTTTGTAAACCATCTTCTAAAACAACAATTTCATTAACTGTGCGAAGTTTAAGAATGTGGATAAAGATGCTCAATGCTAAAAATAGAACTGATCCTATAATTACCTCATAATCTTCATTTTTAAAACCACTGAAAAGGATATAAAGACAAAAGAAATAAAATATAAAAAAAAGTATGTTTACTCTAATTAAAAGTAAAGTTCTAAATTTTGAAGGTATTTTCATTTAAAGAATATTTCAATAAGATATGCTCAGTTCAATTTTTCTCAATCGGTAAAATTAAATGTTTCCCAAAATAGTATAAACTTTAAGTATTTATTAAAAGATATCATTATATCCGAGCAAATTTCCAATTGAAATACCACTAAAAATTAACCCGACAATAATCAATAGTATTACGGCAAAGTTACTGGAATTACCTTTTAAAATAAATTTTTCAGGATGGTCTGGATTGTAGATTATTTTAATGGTTTTATTTATGTTTTTATTGTAAGACTTAAATTTGTTTAAATCTGATGATGTATGAAAGTAAGGCGTTCCTGTAAAAGTTTTTCCTTCAGAAATTTGGAACTCAATAATTGGCGTTTTATAGCCTTCCTCATCTGATTCATAAGATACAATTTTCCCATGATTCTCTATTCCGTTTTTGTTAATCTTAATCAAAAACAAAAGACTTTGAATTGCAAAAAACAATAATAATGTTCCCAACATCAGGAAACAAATAACAGGTTTGTAAAACATGAAGAAAGCAAAAGGAATAAATAAAATTATTCCGAGTTCTTTATTAAAATTCATTTTAGTATTGGTTGAATATTATAAATCTTTAATTAAATCGCCTGGATTTATTTTTAAAGATTTAGCAATTTTGAATAAAGTACTTATTTTCATTTCCTGAGAACCCTTGATGTATTTTCGTAAGTTTTCTACATCCAATCCTGCATCATGAGCAACTTCTCTTTGTTTGAGTTTATTTGCTTCAATTGTATCTTTTATCTTAATTCCTAATTGTATTACAACCTCCGGAATTTCAGTTTTTCTTGATTTATTCATGGAGATGAAATTACAAGTAATAGATTGTTTTTGTATGATTGTAAATAATCGGTTATTTATAACCGATTATTTTGTATTTTTGTTTTTCTAAATTATTTAAACAAGTCAATTCTATCATGGAAATACAAAATAATAAACAAGCTACAGATTTTTTTGAATTAATGAATAAAACAAAAGATTTCAGAAGACTAAAACAAGAAAATAAAGGTGATAATTCGTTTAGCGTAAATCTAAAAGTATCCGGTTATAACGAACTTAATATGATGGTTTCAGATTTACTAAAAGCAAGTATTATTTTGCTTAATGATGATGCAAAAAGTTTGTCAAGTATTACAGCAAATACAGATATTAATGTAATGACTTTGCTTGAAATTGCATTGCAGCTTTTACCAGAACAAGAAATGGAGTTGTTGGATGATTTGCACAAGATTTATTTGGAGTCTAATGCAGTTTAAGTTTTTCTATTGCTAGTGCGTCCCGATAGTGCCAGCGTGTGATTCATTAACTGTTCTGGGAATTACGTTTTTTAATTTCGGAATCTATATGATATATAAAAATTAAAATAGGGATTATTGTTGTAACACTAAGAGTCAACAGCGTAAAAATTAACCTGTACTTTGTTACACTAATGATCCAGGTCAGAATAAGAATCCATAAAATGCTTAACCCGATACTAGTTATTTTTAACGCTTTTTTATTCTTATTTAGTTCTTTTAAACTAGACTCTGATACTGATTTGTTTCTCATAATAAAAAAAGTTAAAACTAAGTACAAAAAAAAGTAATAGATTTTAAATTCAATTTACACTTTTGTGTAGTTTTTAGTATTTTTATAAGATGGAAAATGAAAAAAGATCTTTACTCAGCCGCAACAAGATAGAAACCACATCTGAGGCTGACAAATCTCAGTTTGGTAATTATCTGGAAGTGGTAAAATCTTTTGCAAAAATAACATATCAAAGTATTTATGTAATTGATTATGAAGAAATGAAGTTTGAATATGTGTCTAATAATCCTTTGTTTTTATGTGGTTTTTCGGCAGAAGAAGTTCTTGAAATGGGTTATGAATTCTATTTTAATAATGTTCCAGCAGAAGATCTTCAGTTATTAGAAACCATCAACAGTGCCGGATTTGATTTTTATGATAAACTACCTAACAATGACGAACGAAAATTATACAGCATATCGTATGATTTTCATTTAAAAGGGAAATATGACAAACCCATTCTTATCAATCATAAACTGACGCCACTTTTTCTTAATCAGGAAGGAGCAGTTTGGAAATCGTTGTGTCTGGTTTCTATTTCACACAATAAAAAAGCCGGAAACATTATTATAAACAAGCAGGGTTCAGATACTTTGTGGAAATTTGATTTATCCGGTAAAGTCTGGATTGCAAAAAACAAATCAAAATTAAAAGACAAAGAATTAGAAATACTTCGGTTATATGCTCAGGGTTTAACCATAAATCAGATTGCCGAAAAAATGTTTGTTTCTCCGGATACGATAAAATATTACAGAAGAAAAATTTTTGAAACTTTTGAAGTTAAAAATTTTACCGAAGCGCTTTCTTTTGCTTTGGATAATAAGATTATTTGAAATTGATTTTGATTGCGTTCATGAGCGGGACGCTCACGACAGCGGGGGAACTAATTTAATGGTTTCAACGTTGTTAAAAGCAAGTATTATTTTGCTTAATTGATGCCCGAAATCAGGCAAGTTTTCATTTAACGAAGCTGATAATGATGTAGTGACTTTACTTGAAATTGCTTTACAGCTTTTGCCTGAAGAAGAATGGAAGTTTTGGATGATTTGCATAAGATTTATTTACAGGCTGATAGGACATAATTAAACATAAAGTTTACATAAATATTTAAGAGATTTCATTAAATGAAAAATTAAATTATATATATTTGAAAATTATTTTAGATAGAATAAAAGGAGGTTTTCACCTCCTTTTGCATGTTTTTTAAATAGTTTGACTATTTATTTTTTTATTGCTATAACTAATAGCAATAAGATCATCAATGTATTTTCCATGATGTTTGAAATCTGGGAAAATTAAATAAGACCAAAGTCAGAAGTGCAATTCTGGCTTTTTTTGTGCCTCCCTTTTTGACACATTAATCTTATTGCTCTTTAAATACTAAAGAGCTAATTATTTCAATATATGGCAAAAAAAAACGTTAACATAATGCTACAACAACCCACGACAGATTGTGTAATATTATATTAACGTTTGTTTTTTTTTGCGTCTAGAAAAATACTGAAATTGTATAGTTCCTCCTCGCTTAAGCAAAGGTATTAAATATTTATAATACTCAAAGATTTTTTTTTATAATATGTCAAATTAAAAAATGTTATTATTTCCCATTGTCCACAATAATTTATCGACAATTCTATTTTTACATATAACCTCGAGTTCACTTAGATCATTGAAATCACTATGAATTAAAGTAATCAAAGGTCTTATAAATTCTAAACAATTTTCAAAAGCTGGTTCATTATTTCTACGAAATTCCAAAAGATTGTTATTGTAGATAGAATATTTATTTTCCTTTTGTTTTAAAGTTTTTCTAGCCAATCTATCCATTGGTATAATTTCCCACGGATTATTTAAGAATAGGATTTTAGAAGCCATGGAGGTTGTTATATTTCCCCGAGTAAGATTAGTCTGAGCGAGTTTTTCAGCGAATAAATCAACATTATTGGCTTCTTTTGAATTTACCCATGATAATGTTTCATCAAGTAATTTATCAGTACTTCCACTTGTAAAATTTCTAACAACTCGAAATTCAATTAAAAAAGAATAAAAACTTCCAATGTCTTTCTTTATATATTCTGAAGCATTATCTGGTTTTTTTTTAAATTCTTGAAATTTCCTAATGTAATTTAAGTCTCTTTTGTAATAAGCTAAAAAATTTCCAATTGATTGAATTTGTGTAGATGTCATTTTTTACTGATAAAATTAATAAGCTGACGAATTGAAAAATTTAACTTGATCTTTATTTTCGATTTTATACATTTTCAAATTTTCATTATAAGAAAATTTAATTGGCTTGATATTTCGTAATTGAAAATTGTCATTACTACTTCCTCCAGATTTCCAGCTAGCGCGAGCGTCCCGCTCGTGCCCGAATAGCTGTCTCGTCCTGAAAAAAGTTTACATATTTACACTTAATCCTAAAATAGATTTACAACTATATTTTAGTCCTGCTATTTGTTTACAATAGTAGGACTTTTTACATAATAATTCTTCCATAAT